>NZ_CP160453.1:0-4800000 GCF_040744945.1 Saccharothrix sp. HUAS TT1
GACACGCTGGGCCGCTTGGAGTCCGAGGCGATCCACATCTTCCGCGAGGTGGCGGGTGAGTTCGACCGGCCGGTGATCCTGTTCTCCGGTGGCAAGGACTCCACCCTGCTGCTGCACCTGGCGGTGAAGGCGTTCTGGCCCGCGCCGGTGCCGTTCCCGTTGCTGCACGTGGACACCGGGCACAACTTCGAGGAGGTCATCGAGTTCCGCGACAGGGTGGTGGCCGGGCACGGCCTGCGCCTGGAGGTCGCCAGGGTGCAGGACTACATCGACGACGGCAGGCTCGCCGAGCGCCCCGACGGCACCCGCAACCCGCTGCAGACGGTGCCGCTGCTGGACGCGATCACCGGTCACAGGTTCGACGCGGTGTTCGGCGGCGGCCGGCGGGACGAGGAGCGGGCGCGGGCCAAGGAGCGGATCTTCAGCCTGCGCAACTCCTTCGGCCAGTGGGAGCCGCGCCGGCAGCGCCCGGAGCTGTGGAACCTCTACAACGGCCGCCACCGCGCGGGCGAGCACGTGCGGGTGTTCCCGCTGTCGAACTGGACCGAGCTGGACGTGTGGCACTACATCGCCCGTGAGGGCATCGAGCTGCCGTCGATCTACTACGCCCACCGCCGCGAGGTCTACCTGCGCGACGGGATGTGGCTGGCGCAAGGCCCGTGGGGCGGGCCGCGGCCGGGCGAGGAGCTGGTGGAGAAGACCGTGCGCTACCGCACCGTCGGCGACGGGTCGTGCACCGGCGCGGTCGAGTCCGACGCCGCCGACATCGGGGCCGTCATCGCCGAGGTGGCGGCCAGCAGGCTCACCGAGCGCGGCGCGACCCGCGCGGACGACCGGCTGTCGGAGGCCGCCATGGAAGACCGCAAGCGGGAGGGCTACTTCTAGATGAGCGAGCTGTTGAGGTTGGCGACGGCCGGCAGCGTGGACGACGGCAAGTCCACGCTGGTCGGCAGGCTGCTGTACGACACCAAGTCCGTGCTGGCCGACACGCTGGAGGCGGTGCACCGCGCCAGCGCCGACCGCGGTCTGACCACGCCCGACCTGTCGCTGCTGGTGGACGGCCTGCGCTCGGAGCGCGAGCAGGGCATCACCATCGACGTGGCCTACCGCTACTTCGCCACGCCCCGGCGCTCGTTCGTGCTGGCCGACACCCCCGGCCACGTGCAGTACACCCGCAACACCGTGACCGGCGCGTCCACCGCGCAGCTGGGTGTGCTGCTGGTCGACGCGCGCAAGGGCGTCATCGAGCAGACCCGCAGGCACGCGGCCGTGCTGGCGCTGCTGGGCGTGCCGCGCCTGGTGCTGGCGGTCAACAAGATCGACCTGGTCGACTTCGACGAGGTCGCCTTCGCCCGCATCGCCAAGGAGTTCACCGCGCACGCCACCGCCCTGGGCTACGCCGAGGACGCCGTGGTGGGGATCCCGGTCTCCGCGCTGGGCGGCGACAACGTGGTGCAACGCTCCGGGCGCACCCCCTGGTACCCGGGCCCGACGCTGCTGGAGCACCTGGAGTCGGTGCCGGTGGACCCCGACGAGCACGACGCGCCGTTGCGCTTCCCGGTGCAGTACGTGATCCGCCCGCGCACCGCCGAGCACCCGGACTACCGCGGCTACGCGGGCCAGGTCGCGGCGGGCACCGTGCGGGTCGGCGACGAGGTCGCCGTGCTGCCCGCCGGGCTGCGCTCGACCGTGACCGGCATCGACACCGCCGACGGCCCCCTGCGGGAAGCCGGGGCGGGCCGCTCGGTGACCCTGCTGCTGGCCCACGACCTGGACATCTCCCGCGGCGACCTGATCGCGACCGCCACAAGGCAACCGACCGTCACCGACGAGTTCGACGCCACCGTGTGCTGGCTGTCGGACAAGGCGCTGACACCCGGCGCCCGCGTCCTGGTCAAGCACGGCACGCGCACCGTGCAGGCCATCATCACCGAACTGCGCACCCGATTCGACGAGCAGAGGCTCGCCAGCACCGACGCGCCGAACTCGCTGGAGCTGAACGAGATCGGCCAGGTGGCGGTGCGCACCGCGGAGCCGATCCCGGTGGACGACTACGCGAAGGACCGCCGGACGGGGGCGTTCCTGGTCATCGACGTCGCGGACGGCAGCACGCTGGCCGCGGGGCTCGTGGGCGCGCCGCTGCCGGAGCTGGACGGCGTGGACAGCTGTACCGAGGGCGGCGACGCCGCCCAGCCCGACAGCCACGCCCTCGTCTCCCCCGGCCCCTGAGAGGTTCCACGATCGTGAGCACCAAGCGTCGTTTCCTGACCGCGTCACTGGCAGCACTGACCGCACTCACGGCACTCGCCGGGTGCTCCCGGGTCGATCGCGGTGACGAACCCGCCGCCGCCCAGGACCTGGGCGCGGCGGCGGAGGTCCGCCTCGGCTACTTCCCCAACGTCACCCACGCCGCCGCGCTGATCGGCGTCGACCAGGGCCTGTTCGCCAAGGAGCTCGGCGGCGCCAAGCTCACCACCCAGACCTTCAACGCGGGCCCCGACGCGGTGAACGCGCTGCTCGGCAGCTCGCTGGACGTGACGTTCATCGGCTCCGGCCCGGCCATCAACGCCTACGCGAAGTCGAACGGCGAGGCGGTCCGGCTGATCGCCGGCGCGACCTCGGGCGGCGCGCAGCTCGTGGTCAAGCCCGAGATCGCCACGCCCGCCGACCTCGCCGGCAAGGTCCTCACCACCCCGCAGCTGGGCAACACCCAGGACGTCGCGCTGAAGAAGTGGCTGGCCGACGAGAAGCTGGACGTCCAGGTGACCAACGTCGAGAACTCGCAGTCGCTGGACCTGTTCAAGCGCGGCGACATCCAGGGCGCGTGGGCGCCGGAGCCGTGGTCGTCGCGGCTGGTGCTGGACGCGGGCGCGAAGGTGCTGCTGGACGAGAAGGACCTGTGGGAGGGCGGCAAGTTCCCGACTACGGTGCTGCTGGTGCGCGCCAAGTTCCTCCAGGAGCACCCGCAGACGGTCGAGGCGCTGCTGCGCGGACACCTCGCGGCCACCGACTTCGCGCAGAACAACGAGGTCGAGGCCAAGCAGATCGTCAACAAGGCGCTCAAGGACCTGACCGGCAAGGCACTGGGCGACCCGGTGCTGGACCGGGCGTTCGACAACATCGAGCTGACGGTCGACCCGCAGGCCGGGAGCTTCCCCCGGTTGGCGCAGGACGCGGTGACCGCGGGCGTGGCGAAGGAGGCCGCGAACGTGGCCGGTCTCGCCGACTTCACGCTGCTGAACAAGGTGCTCTCGGCGGCGGGCAAGCCGACCGTGGACGCCGCCGGGCTGGACAAGAAGTAACTCGAGGAAGGCAGGCACACCATGACCGCCACGCTTGAGAACCCGCCGGCCGTGTCCGACGTGAACGCCGCGGTGACCTTGTCCGGGGTCCGGAAGGTCTTCGGCCACGGCGCCAACGGCGTCGTCGCGCTCGACGGCGTCGACCTGACGGTCGCCCCTGGCGAGTTCGTGTGCCTGCTGGGCGCGTCCGGCTGCGGCAAGTCGACCTTGCTGAACCTGGTCGCCGGGCTGGACGCGCCCACCTCCGGCCGCATCGACCTGACCACGTCGCGGCCCGCGGTGATGTTCCAGGAGGCCGCGCTGATGCCGTGGCTGACCGCCGCGCGCAACGTCGAGCTGCCGCTGCGGCTGGCCGGCGTGAAGCGGGGTGCGCGCCGCGAGAAGGCCAGCGAGCTGCTGTCGCTGGTGCGGCTGGTCGGCGCGGGCCACAAGCGCCCGCACGAGCTGTCCGGCGGCATGCGGCAGCGGGTGGCGCTGGCGCGCGCGCTGGCGTCCACCCTGGGCAGCGCCGAGGTCGGCACGCCCGGCCTGCTGCTGATGGACGAGCCGTTCGCCGCGCTGGACGCCATCACCCGCGACGTGCTCCAGGCCGAGCTGGTGCGGGTGTGGCGCGAGACGTCGACCGCGATCGTGTTCGTCACGCACGACGTGCGCGAGGCCGTGCGGCTGGGCCAGCGGGTCGTGCTGCTGTCCTCCCGGCCGGGCCGCGTGGTCCGCGAGTGGTCCACCGTGGACTGCGACGAGCCCGCCGTCATCGAGGACATCACGTCCCACCTGCGAGAGGTGATCAGCGGTCATGCCGCAGCTTGACACTGACCTCGCCGCGGTCGGCGCCGGCCTGGACGCGCTGGACGCGCCGTCGCAGGAGCAGCGGCCGTCGGTCCGCAAGAGGTTCGTCCGGACCGCCGTGCCGCCGCTGATCGCGTTCGGGCTGCTGCTCGGCGTGTGGCAGGCGCTGTGGGCGCTGGCGTTCTGGCCGGAGTACCAGCTGCCGTCGCCGGGGTCGGTGTGGGCGGCGGTGGTCGAGGCGGTCCGGACCGGCCGGGCGTTCGAGGTGCTGTGGACGTCGGTGAGCCGGGCCGTGCTCGGGTTCCTCACCGCCGTGGTGATCGCCACCCCGCTCGGGTTGCTGATCGCCAAGGTGCGGGTGGTGCGGGCGGCCATCGGGTCGCTGCTGACCGGTCTGCAGTCGCTGCCGTCGGTGGCGTGGGTGCCCGCGGGCATCCTGTGGTTCGGCGCGACGCCCGCGACCATCTACTTCGTGGTGCTGATGGGTTCGGTGCCGTCCATCGCGAACGGCCTGGTGTCGGGCGTCGACCAGATCCCGCCGCTGCTGCCGCGGGTCGGCCAGGCGCTCGGCGCCGGTCGGCTGGCCGCGGCCCGGCACATCCTGCTGCCCGCCGCGCTGCCCGGGTACCTGGCCGGGTTGAAGCAGGGGTGGGCGTTCTCCTGGCGGTCGCTGATGGCCGCGGAGATCATCGCCACCTCGCCGCAGCTCGGCGAGGGGCTGGGGCAGTACCTGCACAACGGGTCGGCGTTGAACGACATCTCGATGGTGATCGCGGCGATCTTCCTGATCCTGCTGGTCGGCGTCGGCATCGAGCTGCTGGTGTTCCGGCCGCTGGAGCGGGCGGTGCTGCGGGCGCGCGGTTTGACGGGTGCGCTGTGACCGCGCTGGTGGCCGTGGCGCACGGCAGCCGTGACCCCCGTTCGGCGGCGGTCGTGCACCAGTTGCTGGACGTGGTGCGGGCGATGGCGCCGTCGCTGGACGTGCGCGGGTCGTTCCTGGACCTGTCCGTGCCGCTGCTGGGCGACGTGCTGCGCGGCGTGCGGGCGGACGGCCACCGCTCGGCCGTGGTCGTGCCGCTGCTGCTGGGCAAGGCCTTCCACGCGCGGGTCGACGTGCCGGGCGCGGTGGCGGAGGCCAGGGCGCCCGGCCTGGCCGTGACGATCGCCGACGTGCTCGGCCCGGACCCCCGGCTGGAGTCCGCGGCCCTGCGCCGCCTGGCCTCGGTGGGCGTCCGCTCCCGCGACCGGACCCTCGGCGTCGTCCTCGCGGGCGCCGGCTCCTCGCACGCCCCGGCCAACGCCCTGGTCTCCTCCATCGCCGCCCGGTGGGCCGAGGGCTCCGGCTGGGCGGGGGTGGAGGCCGCCTTCGCCTCCACCGCCGAGCCTGACGTGCCGACGGCCGTCGCGCGCCTGCGTGCGCGGGGCGCCCGCCGCATCGCCGTGGCGTCGTGGTTCCTGGCCCCGGGCTTCCTCCCGGACCGGGTCACCCGCCTGGCCGGCGAGGGCGCGATCATCGCCCCACCGCTGGGCCCGGACCCCGAGGTCGCCGAACTGGTCCTGCACCGCTACGAAGCCGCCCTGGCCACCGACCTGGCCGCTTCGGCCTGACCGTGCCCCCTGCCTGCCAGGTCGACTCACAATACCCCCCGTTGTGGGGGGTATTGTGTAAGTCTTGGCTGGTTGGAGGCTGCTGTGGCAGGAGAGCTCCGGGACTGGATACCGGTCCGAACGGCCGCGGACCGGCTCCGCGTCTCGCCTGAGCACGTCCGCGAACTGGTCCGCTCCGGGCACCTCGAAGCGATCAAGCCCGGTCGAGACGTGCTCGTGCGGTCCGAGGCGGTGGCCCGTCGAGCGACCGTGGTCAGACCGAAGGCAGGACGTCCGCTGTCACCGTCGATGGCTTGGGCGGTGCTGTGGCTGACCTCGGGAGTGACACCGCACTGGGTGTCCTCGTCCGAGGTGTCCCGAGCCCGGCGTTACGCCCGCCGACCGTTGTCGGAGTGGCCTCGGCTGCTGGCCGGTCGGGCCCAGGTGCACCGCGTGCGGATGCCCAACGCTGCCCGAAAGCGCGTCCGGTCGCTAACCGGCGTAGCGATCGGAGGACCGTGGGCGGCCCGGCTGCACGGTGCCAACCTCGTCCTGCCGGACGGGGAACCCGACGAGTTGTACCTGGCGCCCGCCGCGTTCGTCGCGTTGCGCGGGATGAAGGGCATCGGCTGGCAGTCGACTTCGCCCGACGTGTCGCTCCGCGTCGTGCCGCACGGCCTGCCGGACGCGCTCGTGTCGCGGATCGTCGGCGAGGTCGCGGTGTCGAGCGGAGCGGCGGCAGCGGATCTGCTGGACCTGGGGGACGACCGCTCCCGTCATGCCGCGGCCGAATTGCTGGGGAGGAACGACTAACCTGTCGGCGCATGAATTCCGACAGGTGGCCGGATCTGCCCGTTCTCGGTCAGCCGAGTTGCCGGCATTGCCCAACAATGCGTTGTGGCCCGGTCTTTTCACGCTCTCCGAGCACCTGATCTGGAAACCACTCCGCCAGGACGGACCATCCCGGTTTTCGGCGGACGTCAGGCACTACGCAACCGTGTTGTCGTGCAGGCCACCCATGATGGGCGAGAAGCGGACATCGTGATACCGGACCTGGCGCGTGCCCTGACGATCAAGGCAGCCGCGTACAGCGAACACGCACGCTCACGCCCGGCACAGGCGTTCAACTCGCGGCACTTGCTCGACCAGACGTTCCTGGCCTCCGTGGTCGCGGACCCCGACGAGGTCGTCGAAGCACTCGGCCCCGTGCCGACCGAAGGTCACCTCGACCAAGCGGCCGTCCTCGACGACTTCGATCACCCCGCCTGGTCGGGTGCCGGGGAGGACGTGGAGGACGCTCAACTGACCTGGGATGTGTTGCGCCACGGCTACGAGACCCCATGACGAGCTTCGCAGCCTGCGGAGGTCGAGTGGGAACGGCTCGTTCGTGGGCCGAGCCGGTCAGAGGCGGCGCGGCAGGGAGAGCGCGGCGATGCGCTGCACGCTCCGCCTCACCAGGTTCTCGTCCAGCACCGCCCGCACCGCTGTCTTGTCACCACTTCCCCGGGCTGGGGTCACGGACCTGGCGCACACCACCGATGTACAGGCGTCGCTGAACGACGGCCCGGCGCCCGAGACGGCGAACACCGAGCCGTCGACGGCGAAGTCCGGCCGGCCACCAGGGTGGCCGGGGACCGGACGCGGCACTAGGCGTCCGGGGGTGACACCTCGTCCGCATCCAGGGCTTCGACCAGGCGTTGCATGACCTTCGACGTCGTGCGCAGGTCTTCCAGGTCGACCTGGGCCGAGATGCGGTTGGTGAAGGCGTGCTGCGCCTCGGCCAGGCGGGAGATGGCGTCGTGGCCCGCGGGGGTGGGGCGGAACAGCTTGGCGCGCTTGTGGGCCGGGTTGGGCAGGTACTCCGCCAGGCCCTTCTCCACCAGCAGGTCGGCGATGCGCTGCACGCTCTGCCGGGTCAGGCTCATCTCGCGGGCGATGCCGGCGACCGGCAGGGGTTGGCGCAGGACGGCGCCGAGGACCTGCCACCACGCGGCCGTGAGGCCCACCGGTTTCGTCATCAGCTCGGCGGCCTCCAGGAAGCCGCCGTAGAGCCGGAACGTGCGCATGATGACCTCGGTCAGCACGTCCCCGCCCTCGGTGCGGGGTTCGACGTCGCTCACGGGGCCGCGCTCACGAAGCCGCGCCGACCAGCTTGCCGAACCACGTCGGGTCGCCGGTGCGGTACAGGCCGTACCACGCTTCGAGCACGGCCGGCTCGTACAGGTCCAGCTCGGCGAAGACCTCCCGCGCGAACTCCAGCGACGACGCCGCGCCGGCCGTGATCAGGCCGTCCGCCCGCACGGCGCGTTCGGCGCTGAACAGCGCGGCGCCGGTGTAGCCGGGCACGGCCGCGAGCTGGCCGACCACGTTGCCGCCGTGCGCCCGCGAGTTGAGCAGCCCCTCCGCGGCGAGCCCGATCGTCGCGCCGCAGATCGCCGCCACCGGCACGCCCGCCGCCAGCCACCGACCCGCCGCCTCGGCGAACGCCGCGTTGGAGCCGTCCTCCCACGTGTTCGCGCCGGGCAGGATCAGCATCGCGCTGTCCGCCGGCTCGACGTCGGCCAGCGCCACGTCCGGCGTGATCCGCAGGCCACCGATGGACGTGACGGGGTCGAGCGTCAGGCCGACGGTCCGCACCCGGTAGCGGCCGGGCGCTTTCTGGAACTGGGGCGTGTTGATCTGCGCCGCGGCGAACCCGAACTCCCAGTCGGCCAGCGCGTCGTACAGGGCGAGGTGCACCGTCTCCGTCTTCATGACAGTAGCCTGCCACTTTGACAGTATGCTGTCAATAAGCCGGGGATCGTAGAGTGCGACCCATGGCAGACGAGCTGGTCCACTACGAGGTGCGGCGTGGCATCGCGACGATCACGCTGGACTCCCCCCGCAACCGCAACGCCCTGTCCGCGCGACTGCGCGCCGAGCTGACCGGCCACCTGAAGACCGCCACGGCCGACGACGCCGTGCGCGTGATCGTGCTGAGCCACACCGGACCGGTGTTCTGCTCCGGCATGGACCTCAAGGAGGCGGGTGGCGCGAGCGCCGGCGATCAGGGGGTCAACGAGTTCCCGGCGATCCTGGAGCAGCTGTGGACCAGCCCGAAGCCCGTGGTGGCACGGCTGGCCGGCCCGGCGCGCGCGGGCGGCGTCGGGATCGTCGCGGCGTGCGACATCGCGGTCGCGGTGGACACGGCCACGTTCGCGTTCAGCGAGGTCCGGATCGGCGTCGTGCCGGCCGTCATCTCGGTGACCGTGCTGCCCCGCCTGCTGCCGCGCGCCGCGCACGAGCTGTTCCTGACCGGCGAGACGTTCGCCGCGCCGAGGGCCGTCGCCATCGGCCTGATCAACTCGGCGGTGCCCGCGGCCGACCTCGACGCCGAGGTCGACCGCTACACCGACATGCTGGCGCTGGGCGCGCCCAACGCCCTGGCCGCCACCAAGCGGATGCTCCAGGAGCCCCGGTCGACCGAGCTGGGCGAGGTGTTCGCCGACATGCTGGCCCTGTCCGCGCGGCACTTCGGCGGGCCCGAGGGCCAGGAGGGCATCGCGGCGTTCGTCGGCAAGCGCAAGCCGTCCTGGGCGCCGGACTAGAACCAGCCGGTGCACTCGATCCGGCCCTCGGACGACCCGCACGCCCGCATCAGCCTGGCGTCGTTGTCGAACGCCTCGGTGTGCGCGCCGTTGCCGGACTGGATCCGGGTGTAACCGAGGAACCCCCGGTAGCCGGACCCGTCGAGGTTCTTGCGGTCCGTCCAGATCTCCTCGCCGGGCTTGCCGTCGCTCAACCGCCCCCACGCGCAGCGGGTGCGGTTGGACGCGCGGAGCTCGACGACCCGGCCGTTCGGCGTGGTGACCGGGTTGTCCCCGCCGGCCACGTCGAACGGCGTGAACGGCTCCAGGTAGTCGCAGCCCGGCTCGCGGGCGTCGGCGGGGGCCGCGGAGGTCAGCGCGAGCGCCACAGCGGCGACCAGGCGCGGTACCAGGTGGTTCATGGCTGGACTGTGCCGGTTGTGAGGGTCCCTCGCAGCGCGAGCGGGCGGGAATGACTCAGTCGGTGTACACGCTCACGCGTGACGCCTCAGAGCCGCCTCGCACCGGTCACCGCCGGTCGAGGCTCCCCGCCCCGGCGTCCGCGATGAAGGCGCGGAAGGACCCCGCCGGGAACACCAGAGCCGGCCCGGCGGGAGCCTTGCTGTCCCGCACCGCCGTAGCCGCCTCAAGGCAGGCCAGCTCGACGCACTGAGCCCCATTGCCGCCGTTCGTCCGACTGCTCTTGCGCCACCGTGCACCGGAAAGGGCGGTGGCCTCGGTCCACATGTCTGCACTCCTAGGTCGGGTCGTGATCTGCGATCCGGTGGTCCGGTATCGCCTCTGAGTCGCGCTCGGATGCCGCCAGGTTCCACGCCTGGTCGAACGCTGCGACGTACGGCGCGGTGGCTTTGACGTAGTCAGGGCGCGTCAATGATTCAACGTACGCGATCGTCTTGCCCGGTTCGACGTGCAGCAGCGTGAACGGGCAGCTCAACGCCGGAACGATCCCGCTCGTCGCGGACCTGGGCAGCACGCGGAAGCGGACGTTCGGCATCCGGGCGACTTCGCGGAGGTGTTCGAGCTGGCGACGCAGCACGTCCGCTCCACCGTTCGAGCGGTGCAGCGCGTCTTCGCCGAGCGCGACCCAGACCGCCGGGCCGTCCGACCGGATCACCCGGCGCCCGCGTTCCGCCCGTTCCTGGGCGAGGCCCGCGACGTCGGCGGCCGCGACGACCGGGGACATGGACAGTGCCGCGAAGGCGTACTCCGCGGTCTGGAGCAGTCCCGGGATCTCGTTGTAGACCATGCGGATCTCGGCGGCCCGCCGTTCGAGCGAGACGTACTGCCTCGACGTGAGCGCGGTCTTCGCGGGCTTGGCCCGACGTCGGGCGACCGTGGCGAGTGACCGCAACTCGTCGGCCTGCGCCGAAGTGACCGCGTAGCGCGAAACCATCCAGTCGACGTCCTGCGGCCGCAGAGCGATCATGCCTCGGAGAAGCGCTGCCGAAGTTGCGCGAGCTCACCGAGAGCGAACTCGTCGACTGACCGCACACCGCCTCGCGCGGTGACCCCCGACGACTCAGTCGGTGTACACGACGGTCAGCACCCGGTCCCCCACCTCGGCGGTGCGGGCGGCGGCGTCGGACAGGACGGCTTCGACGGCGGTGTCGCCGCCCTCCCAGACCAGCACGTGCTCGCCGGCGGGCAGCCAGGAGAGGTCGGTCAGGCAGTCGTACAGCGCGTCGAGGTTGTGGCCGAACCAGTCCGGGAAGCTCAGCGCGTCCGCGATGGCGGCGATGGCGTCCTGCTTGGTGCGCGCGCCCCGGCGCACCACGTGCCGGCGGCTCACCTGCTCACGTCCACGACGACGAACGACTCGTAGTGGTCGGCGGTGTAGTACACCTCGTCCGACGACCCGGTGACGAGCCGTCGCGCCCCTCTGTCGTCACTGCCCGGCGTGGGCACCGTGTACTCCCGGTAGTAGTCGCGGGGCTGGTCGGGCAGGCGCTCCTCCCGGTTCTGGAACGTCACGCCGTCGTTGCGCGGGTACGGGAACGGGCCGCCGCGACCGATCAGCTCCCACGTGGCCCGAACCTGCTCGGGCAGGCTCGACAGCGCCTCGACCGGCAGCCCCGAGCCCGCGCCGGGCACCCCCGAGACCGAGGGCGCCGGGTCGGTCGACGTGCCGGTGAGGTCCTTGGCGAAGTAGCCGACCACGACGAGCGCGATCAGGCCGAGCAGTGCGACGGAGAGCCGCCGGGCGGGAGTCACGGTCGAGAGCCTACGAAGGACGGCTCGCGTCGACCTTCCCGGGCTGGGCCTCCGGGTCGACCTTGGGCACCGGGTTGAACCTGGTCGAGGCGTTGTCCACGACCCGGTCGATCAGCCGGGCCACCCCCAGGCACAACGGCAGCAGCACGCACATGAGCAGGGCGAACTGGACCGGGAAGGCCAGCTGCGCGAGCCACAGCTCGACCCCGTCCCACCACTGCTCGAACGCGTCCACCACGCCACCGAGCTTAGTCCCGTGACGCGCTTCACCGCACGCGGATCACTACCTGTCGGTAAGTTGCCCGCATGTTCGCCGTCTACGCAGCCGAGCCGAGCCCGCAAGACCCGATCGCCGCCCTGCGCGTGGGCGAGCGGCCCGACCCCGAGGTCCCCGAGGGTTGGGTGAAGGTGGCCGTGAGAGCGGCGAGCCTGAACATGCACGACCTGTGGACGCTGCGCGGCGTCGGCATCAAGGCCGAGCAGTTCCCGATGATCCTGGGCTGCGACGGCGCGGGCGTGCTGGAGGACGGGACCGAGGTCGTGCTGCACTCGGTGATCGGCGACCCGGACTGGGGCGGCGACGAGACGCTGGACCCGCGCCGCACGCTGCTCACCGAGAAGCACCAGGGCACGTTCGCCGACCACGTCGTCGTCCCGAAGCGCAACGCGCTGCCGAAGCCCGAGGGCCTGAGCTTCGCCGAGGCGGCGTGCATGGGCACGGCCTGGCTGACCGCGTACCGGATGCTGTTCGTGAAGTCGGGCCTGCGGCCGGGTCAGACGATGCTGGTGCAGGGCGCGTCCGGCGGGGTCTCGACGGCGCTGGTGCAGCTGGGCCGGGCGGCGGGGTTCCGGGTGTGGGTGACCGGCCGCACGGAGGAGAAGCGCGCGTTGGCCGAGAGCCTGGGCGCGCACCGGGCGTTCGAGTCGGGCGCGCGGCTGCCGGAGCGCGTGGACGCGGTGTTCGAGACCGTCGGCAAGGCCACCTGGTCGCACTCGATGAAGTCGCTCAAGCCGGGCGGGATCGTGGTGATCTCCGGCGCGACCAGCGGTGACGCGTCGGCGGCCGAGCTGCAGCGGCTGTTCTTCCTCCAGCTGCGGGTGGTCGGCTCGACCATGGGCACCCGCGAGGAGCTCGGCGACCTGCTGGCGTTCTGCGACCTGAACGGCCTGCGCCCGCAGATCGGCGCGGAGCTGCCGTTCGAGCGGGTCGAGGAAGGTCTGCGGTCGATGCTCGACGGCGAGACGGCGGGCAAGGTCGTCTTCACGCGGAGCTGAACCTCAATCATCCGGTGGCACAAAATCCGCTCTCTCCAGTGGTGTGATCGAACAAACCCGGTAGCTGTCGACCGGCGTACGGTTCGCCGCACACCAATCCACCGAGGGAGTTGGGCGCATGACGGTGCAGGACGGGTTAGGCGGGGGCAGCGGCGTCTTCCGCCGCAAGCCGATCGAGCAGATCGGGGACGAGAAGACGGCGCTGACCCGCACGTTGGGGTTGTGGCAGCTCACCGCGATCGGCATCGGCGGCATCATCGGCGCGGGCATCTTCTCGCTGGCGGGCGCCGTGGCCAACAAGACCGCCGGCCCGGCCGTGCTGATCTCGTTCCTCGTCGCGGGCATCGCCAGCGCCGCCGCCGCGTTCTCCTACGCGGAGTTCGCGGGCCTCATCCCGAAGGCGGGGTCGGCGTACACCTACGGCTACGCCGTGCTCGGCGAGGTCGTCGGCTGGCTCATCGGCTGGGACCTGCTGCTGGAGTACACCGCGATCGTGGCGGTGGTGGCGATCGGCATCAGCGGCTACTTCAACGAGCTGCTGAGCCTGCTCGGCATCGACCTGCCGGTGTGGATGCTCGGCGCGCCCGGCACCGAGGGCGCGGACGTGGCGGCGGGCAGCTACAAGGTGAACCTGTTCGCCGTGCTGCTGTGCCTGCTGATCGCGTTCGTGCTCAACACGGGCATGAAGAACGCGGCGCGCTTCGAGACGATCCTGGTGTACCTGAAGGTCGCCGTGGTGCTGCTGGTGATCGTGGTCGGCGCGTTCCACATCAACACCGACAACTACAACCCGTTCTTCCCGTTCGGCTGGGCGGGCGCGTTCACCGGCGCGGCCACGGTGTTCTTCGCGGTGTTCGGCTACGACGCGATGAGCACGGCGGCCGAGGAGTCCAAGGACTCCCAGCGGCACATGCCGAAGGCGATCGTCTACTCGCTGGCCATCTCGATGGTGCTGTACGCGCTGGCCTGCCTGGTGCTCACCGGCATGGTCAACTTCAAGGACGTGGACGCGGAGAGCGCGTTCGCCTCGGCGTTCGCCGACGTCGGCCTGCCCGTGCTGGGCATCATCATCTCGGTCGGCGCGGTGCTGGGCATCACGACCGTGCTGTTCACGTTCCTGATGGGCGCGGCGCGGGTCGGCTACTCGATGTCGCGCGACGGCCTGCTGCCGAAGTGGTTCGCCAAGACGCACCCGGTCAAGCACGTGCCCACGCGCACCACGTGGGTGCTCGGCGTCGCGTCCGCCGTCATCGCGGGCTTCCTGCCCATCGCCGCGGCGGCCGAGCTGACCAACATCGGCATCCTGCTGGCGTTCGTGGTGGTCTGCGTCGCGGTGATCGTGCTGCGGTACCGGCAGCCCGACCTGCCCCGCACGTTCAAGACGCCGGGCATGCCGGTCGTGCCGATCATCGGCGTGGTGTTCTCGCTGTGGCTGATCACCTTCCTGAAGCCGGAGACCTGGCTGCGCTTCGGCATCTGGTTCGCCATCGGCCTGGTCGTCTACTTCGCCTACAGCAGGCGCAAGTCACTCCTGAACAAGGACTGAGCCGCACCAGTCGTCGACCACGTCGGCGAGCACGGCCATCGGCAGCGGCCCGCCGCCCAGCACGAGGTCGTGGAAGGCCCTGATGTCGAAGCGGTCGCCCAACCGCCGCTCCGCCTCACCGCGCAGGCGCTGGATCTCCAGCCGCCCCACCATGTAGGACAGCGCCTGCGCGGGGTTCTCGATGTACCGGTCGACCTCGGAGAAGATGTCGACGTCCGGCATGACCGCGTTGGCGCGCAGGTAGTCCACGGCCTGCTGGCGCGTCCAGCGCAACGCGTGCAGCCCGGTGTCCACCACCAGCCGCGCGGCGCGCAGCGAGTCGGCCGACAGCATCCCGAGCCGGGCCACGTCGTCGCTGTAGAGGCCCATCTCGTCGGCCAGCCGCTCGGTGTAGAGCGCCCAGCCCTCCAGGTACGACTCGATGGCCGCGAACCGGCGCAGCATCGGCAGGTCGTGCAGCTGCTGGGCGAGCGCGATCTGGAAGTGGTGCCCCGGCACGGCCTCGTGGAACGCGGTGGCCTCGGCGCCGAACCGGTCGCGCAGCTCGGCCCGGTGGGTGTTGACGAAGTAGGTGCCCGGCCGGGAGCCGTCCATCGCCGGGTCCACGTAGTAGGCCAGCGGCGCGTTCGGCGCGTCCGCCTCCGGCACCGCCTCGACCGCGCACCGCGCCTCGGGCACCGTGCCGAACCAGTCGCCCGCGACCGCCTCGGCGCGGGCGATCGTCTCCCGGGCCAGCGAGAGCATGTCGGCGGCGTCGCGCCAGCGCAGCCCCGGGTCGGCCAGCAGGCGGGCGCGCACGGCGGCGCCGGTGGACGGCCCGAACACCCGGCTGCCGACCTCCGCGTACTCCCGGTCCAGCTCCTCGATCAGGTTCAACCCGATCCGGTGCAGCTCCTCGGGCGTGTGGCCGGTGGTGGTGTACGTGCGGACGAGGTCCGCGTAGACCAGGTCGCCGTCGGCCAGCCAGCACAGGCCGGGGTGGTCCTCGTCCCGACCCCGGTCGACCACCTCGGTGCGCAGGAAGTCGCGGTAGCGGGCGATGGCGGGGCGCACCGACCCGTGCAGCAGGCGTGCGGCCTCGGCGGCGAACGGGGTGCCGTGCAACGGCCTGGCCAGCGGGTCGTCCTCGTCGGCCAGGTAGCGGCCGAGGCGGTCGACGGCGGCCGACACCAGGTGTCGCAGCGGACGGCGGGAAGACCGCCGCTGTCTGTCCGCCAGCACGTCCAGGTAGCCGGGCAGCGACGCCAGCCGGGTCAGGTGGTGCTGCCTCGCCCGGTCGTCGGCGGGCCGGGTCAGCGGCAGCGCGACGAGCAGCACGGCCAGCGGCGCGGTCAGCCCCTCGGCGTGGGTGTGCTCGACCAGGTTCGCGTCGATGCGGTGCACCAGGCTCCACGCCTGCTGCACCACCACCGCGCGCGTCGTCGGGTCGTCGTCGGCGCCGCGCGCCCGGCGCGCGATGTCCTCGGCACGGGCGCGCAGCGCCCGCCCGCCCTCGGCGCTCGGGTCCGGCAGCCGGTCGTCCCAGCCGGGGATGCCGAGCAGGGTCGCCATCACGGGGTCGGCGTCCAGCACCAGGGTCAGCAGCTCGTCGGCGAGTTCGCGCGCGGTGGTCACGCCCGCCATTCTGTGGTGCTACACCGGGGAAATGCGCGTGATCGCGACGGAAAGTGCTTGCCGCGCCTCGGTCACCAGCCGCGCCACCACCTCGGCCGCCGGGGCCGGTCGGACCAGCGGGTAGGTCTGCCCGGCCCACAACGACATCAGCTCCGGGTCGCCGGTCGCGCGCACCGGCTTGGTCAGGTGGTGCACCTCGGGGTACGCGGCGGGCGCCTGCTCCTGGTTCTCGGTCAGGAACCTGTTCACCAGGCCGCGCGCCGGCCGTCCGCTGAACGCCCTGGTCAGCGCGGTCCGCCGGGTGCCCTCGGCGAGGGCCTGGCGGTGCGGCGCGGACGTGCCCGCCTCCGGCGTGGTCAGGAACGCGGTGCCGAGCTGCGCCGCGACCGCGCCCGCGCTGATGACGGCGGCGACGTCCGCGCCGTGCACCAGGCCGCCGGTCGCGATCAGCGGCAGGTCCACCTTGGCCCGGACCAGTCGCAACGCGGCCAGCACGCCGTACAGCTCGCCGCCGCCCGCCGAGACGCCGTCGTCGGCGAACGTGCCGCGGTGCCCGCCCGCGTCGCTGCCCTGCACGCACAGCGCGTCGGCGCCGACCTGGGCCGCCTGCACGGCTTCGCGCGGGGTGGTGACGGTGACGACGACCGCGGCGCCCGCCGCGTGCAGGCGGTGCACGTCCTCGGGGTTCGGCAGGCCGAACGTGAACGAGACCACCGGCACGCGCAGCGCCATCACCAGTTCCAGCTTGGCCGCGTAGTGGTCGTCGTCCCAGCGCGGCTCGCCCGGCTCGGTCGGCGCCTGCTCCCGCACGCGCTCGCGGTAGCCGGACAGGTCGGCGGTGGACCGGGGGCCGGGGACGAACAGGTTGACCCCGAACGGCCGGTCGGTCAGCGCGGTGGTCGCCCCGACCTGCGCGGCGACCGCCTCGACGGACAGGTAGCCGGCGGCCAGGAACCCCAGCCCGCCCGCACCGCCGACGGCGGCCACGAGCTCGGGGGTGGACACCCCGCCGGCCATCGGCGCGGCGATGACGGGAACTTCGAGCCTGTCCAGCATGGAGCCGACGATAACCCCGTCGTCGCCGATCGGCGGAACACCCGCTGCCCGCGCGGCGGGACGACCGGCGACCCGCGAGGCGGTCACGTCGTCCCGACATGCCCGACACCCGCCCGCGGCGGGACGCGCTGCCCGGCGCTCGGCGGATCGGCTGAGCGCCGCCGTCCCTCCCGCGGCGCGGCGGGAGGGACGGCGACCGCCGCGCTACGGCAGCGTGTCCAGGTGCGGCGCGACCGTGTTGGCGAACTGCCAGTTGTTGGAGGCGTCCCAGTTGATCGACCAGGTCATCGCGCCGCGGATGCCGGGCCAGGTCTGCGCGGGCTTGAACGAACCGCAGTTCGTGCCCTTGGCCAGGCAGTTGAGCGCCGCGTTGACGTTGGCGGGCGACTGGTAGCCGCCGCCCGCGCCGGACGGCGAGGCGGGCAGGCCGAGGCCGACCTGGTCGGCGCGCAGGCCGTTCTGCAGCTGGATGCAGGCCAGCGCGACCAGGAAGTCGACCGTGCCCTGGGCGTAGACCTTCTGGTCGCAGCCGAGCATCGTGCCGGAGTTGTAGTACTGCATGTTGACCACGGTGAGGATGTCCTTCACCGCCAGCGCCAGCTTGAAGTACTCCTGGCCGGTCGACTGCATGTCGATGGTCTGCGGCGCCATCGCGATGACCTTGCCGCCGCCCGCGTGGATGGCGCGCAACGCCTGCGCCATGTACGTGGCGTTGACGCCGTTCTCCAGGTCGATGTCCACGCCGTCGAACCCGTAGTTGGCGATCAGCGACTTGACGCTGTTGGCGAAGTTGGTCGCGGCGGTCGAGTTGCCGACGCTGATCGTGCCCTTCTCGCCGCCGACCGAGATGATCACCTTCTGGCCCCTGGCCTTCAGGGTTCGCACGTCGGCCTTGAACTGGGCGTCGGTGTAGCCGCCGAGCTTGCTCGACAGCGTCGGGTCGAGGTTGAACGCGACCGCGCCGGGCGTGGTGGTGGCGTCGGCGAACGCGACGGCCACGATGTCGTAGGTGGTCGGCACGTCGGCCAGCTTGAGCAGCCGCGAGCCGTTGTCGAAGTTGTGCCAGTAGCCGGTGAGGGCGTGCTTGGGCAGCGACGGGTCCGGGTTGCCCGGCGTGGTCGTGGTCGTGGTCGTTGTGGTGGTGGTAGTCGTCGTGGTCGTGGTCGTGGTGGTGCTCGTCGGCGGGGTGCCCGGACCGTCGAGGCTCACGTCGTCGGCGTAGAAGGTGGGCTGGCCGTACCAGCCGTGCACGTAGATCGTGACGCTGCTGGTCGCGCCGGTGGTGAAGTCGATGCCGAGCTGGCTGAAGCCCGCCGAGCCCGGCGTCCAGGTGCTCTTGTCCCCGCTGCCGGTGCCGGTCACGCCGAGGTACACGTAGCTGCCCTGCACCCACGCGGACAGCTTGTAGGCGGTGTTGGCCCGCACGGAGATGGTCTGCGAGCAGCGCGCGTTGTCCGAGCCGGCGGGGGTGCCCGCCATGGCGTGCGTGCCGCTGCGCTTGGTCGTGGTGGCCGCCGTCGCCGCCGCGCTGCACGTCCACCCGCCCGTGCCGCCCTCGAAACCGGGGTTGGCGACCAGGTTGGCGGCCGACGCGCTGCCCGCGACCACCAGGGTCAGGCCCGCGATCGCCAGCAGGCCCGCCAGCACCGCGCCCAGTGCGCGTCTCGTCCTCGAAGCCACGTCCACCTCCACGTTCTCGTCGGCGGCCAAAGCCCAGCACAGGTGAGGTGGGCCACTCGAAAAATGGACTAGACCACTGGGCTTTGTCAAGGTGTGAACAATGACCGGATGACGTTCACCGTTGAGGACGCGGTCCGGATCGCGCGGGCCGCCCACGAGGGGCAGGTCGACAAGTCCGGCCGGCCGTACATCGGCCACCCGCTGCGGGTGATGGAGCGGGTGGCCGGCGAGCACGCGCGCATGGCGGCCGTGCTGCACGACGTCGTCGAGGACACTTCCGTCACCGCCGAGGACCTGCTGTCCGCCGGGTGCCCGGCAGAGGTGGTGTCGACCGTGCTGGCGCTGAGCCACCGCGACGGCGAGACCCAGGAGGACTACCTGGCGCGGGTGCTGACCGACCCGGTCGCGGTGGAGGTGAAGCGGGCCGACATCGCCGACAACACCTCACCGGATCGGCTGGCCCGACTCGACCCGGCGACCCGGGACCGGCTGCGCGCGAAGTACGCCAGGGCGCTGCTGATCCTCGATCGGTGACGTCGTCTTCACCCGCTGGTCACAGTTGCGGCGGAGATCACGCCCGATGTGGTGTCGCAAGCCCCTGACGTGCGGCATCATAGTAGGTGAACCGATACAGATAGCCGACCGAAAGGCGACATGACCAACGTCCTGGAGACCGTCCGCACGTACTTCGCCACCCGGCGGCAGATCCGCGAGCGGGAAGCGGAACTGAACCGCGAGTTGGCCGCCTACGACACCCCGAGCGCCCGGATGGACATGGAAGCCATCCTCGCCCGGCACTCGAGCCACGAGGCGCGCGAGATCGAGGCCATCCTCCGCCGCCACGCGCTCAGCAGCATGCTCCGCAACCACAGCTGAGCAGCCGCACCCCATCGCGGGCCTTCAGGACAGGGGCGTCCTGAGGGCCCTTTCGTCATTCCTGGCCCTCCCACAGGGCGCCGAGCAGTTCGGCGGGCACGACCCGCACCGGGAACGGCAGGGTCGCGTCGAACGGCTTCTCCTCGTGCACCTCGGCGACCTGCTGGTAGCAGCCCTCGGGGTCGAGTTCGAAGACCACCATCACGGGCTCCTGCGGGTCGATCACCCAGTAACTGACGACGCCCATGCGCTCGTAAGCGTTCTTCTTGATGGTCAGATCCCGGATGCCCGTGCTCGGCGAGAGCACTTCCACCGCCAGCAGTGGCGCGACGGGCAGCAACTTCTCGGTGAAGTCGGCACGACGACCCACGAGGATGTCGGGCTGCACCTCGGTCCGCGCGGACAACCGCACGCCGAATGGAGCCGGCAGCGCGGTCAAGTCGTCCGGGCACGCCGCACGCAGGCGTCCGCAGAGTTCCGCGACGATCTCCTGGTGCCGGTAACCCGGCGCCGGGCTCGCGAGCAGGTGCCCGTCGACGAGTTCATAACGGCGTCCGCCATCAGGCATGTCCTCCAGGTCTTCGACCGTGTAGGAATCGCCTTCCACTTCGACCATGACAGTCATGTCTCCCTCCTTCCGGTTGGCGCGCCAACCATGGCGGAGGAAATCCGCCGAAACAGCGATCCGCGCCGATCAGCCACCCGAAGATGTGCTGATCGACGCGGATTTGGCCGGTGGTACTACTTCTTGCCCTTGTCCTTGCCGCCGGAGTCGTCAGTGGACAGAGCGGCGACGAAGGCTTCCTGGGGCACTTCGACCCGGCCCACCATCTTCATCCGCTTCTTGCCCTCCTTCTGCTTCTCCAGCAGCTTGCGCTTGCGGGTGATGTCACCGCCGTAGCACTTGGCCAGCACGTCCTTGCGGATCGCGCGGATCGTCTCGCGGGCGATCACCCGGGCGCCCACGGCGGCCTGGATCGGCACCTCGAACTGCTGCCGCGGGATCAGCTCGCGCAGCTTGCTGGCCATCTTCGTGCCGTAGCCGTAGGCGTGGTCCTTGTGCACGATCGCGCTGAACGCGTCCACCGGCTCGCCCTGGAGCAGGATGTCCACCTTGACCAGGTCCGCGTCCTGCTCGCCCGACTCCTCGTAGTCCAGCGACGCGTAGCCGCGGGTGCGCGACTTCAGCGCGTCGAAGAAGTCGAAGATGATCTCGCCGAGCGGCATGGTGTAGCGCAGCTCGACGCGGTCCTCGGACAGGTAGTCCATGCCGCCCAGCTGGCCGCGCTTGGACTGGCACAGCTCCATGATCGCGCCGATGTAGTCGCTCGGCGCGATGATCGTGCACTTGGTGACCGGCTCGTACACCTCGGCCCGCTTGCCGTCGGGCCAGTCGGACGGGTTGGTCACCACGTGCTCGGCGCCGTCGTCCATGACCACCCGGTACACCACGTTCGGCGCGGTGGAGATCAGGTCCAGGCCGAACTCGCGCTCCAGCCGGTCCCGGGTGATCTCCAGGTGCAGCAGGCCGAGGAAGCCGCAGCGGAAGCCGAAGCCCAGGGCCGCCGACGTCTCCGGCTCGAACGTCAGCGCGGCGTCGTTGAGCTGCAGCTTCTCCAGCGCCTCGCGCAGCAGCGGGTAGTCCGAGCCGTCCACCGGGTACAGCCCGGAGTAGACCATGGGCTTGGGCTCGCGGTACCCGGCCAGCGGCTCGGTCGCGCCCTTCTTGTCCCACGTGACGGTGTCGCCGACCTTCGACTGGCGCACGTCCTTCACGCCGGTGATCAGGTAGCCGACCTCGCCGACGCCCAGGCCGCGGCTCGGCTTCGGCTCGGGCGAGATGATGCCGACTTCCAGCAGCTCGTGCGTGGCGCCGGTGGACATCATCTTGATCCGCTCGCGCGGGGTGATCTTGCCGTCGACCACGCGGATGTAGGTGACCACGCCCCGGTAGGTGTCGTACACCGAGTCGAAGATCATCGCGCGGGGCGGCGCGTCGGCGTCGCCGACCGGTGCGGGCACGCGCTTGACGACCTCGTCCAGCAGCTCGCCCACGCCGAAGCCGGTCTTGGCCGAGACGCGCAGCACCTCCTCGGGCTCGCACCCGACGATGTGCGCCAGCTCCTTGGCGTACTTGTCCGGGTCCGCCGCGGGCAGGTCGATCTTGTTCAGCACCGGGATGATGGTGAGGTCGTTCTCCATCGCCAGGTACAGGTTGGCCAGCGTCTGCGCCTCGATGCCCTGGGCGGCGTCCACCAGCAGCACGGTGCCCTCGCACGCCTCCAGGGCGCGCGAGACCTCGTAGGTGAAGTCGACGTGACCGGGCGTGTCGATCATGTGCAGCACGTGGTCGCGGCCCTCGGCCTGCCACGGCAGGCGGACGTTCTGGGCCTTGATCGTGATGCCGCGCTCGCGCTCGATGTCCATCCGGTCGAGGTACTGCGCGCGCATCGCCCTGGCGTCGACCACGCCGGTGAGCTGCAACATGCGGTCGGCCAGGGTCGACTTGCCGTGGTCGATGTGCGCGATGATGCAGAAGTTCCGGATCAGCTCCGGAGGCGTGAACGTCTGGTCGGCGAACGTGCTCACTCAGGTTCCTCGCACAGGAAGGACGGGGGCCTATTGCAGCTGGGCACGTACGGGGGCCCAGCTCGACAACACACAGCATCTCACGTCACGCCGCCGTGGCGTTCCACGTGGGCGTGACCGAGGCCATAAGCTGCCCGCCGTGTACGCGAACGGCGAGGACGCGCGCCCGGCCAGGGGCGCGGTGCGCGAGGTCCACACGGCCGCGGTGGCGGCCACCCTGGAGTACTCCCCCGACCTGGACGGCCTGGCCGACCCGGGCGAGGTGGTGTGGGCGTGGGTGCCCTTCGAGGAGGACCCGACCCGAGGCAAGGACCGGCCGCTGCTGGTCGTCGGGCGGCACCGGCGCGCGCTGCTCGGCCTGATGCTGACCAGCAGGACGCCCGACCGGCACGAGCTGGACGACTGCCTGGACCTGGGCCCGGGCCGCTGGGACCGCGACGGCAGGCGCTCCTACCTGCGGCTGGACCGGGTTTTCGAGCTGGCCGAGGACGACATCCGGCGCGAGGGTTCGGTGCTGGAGCCGGAGCGGTTCTCGCTGGTCGTGGACGCGTTGCGACGGTTGGGCTGGCGCTGAGCGACGCCCCCCAGGAGTGCTACCCGGACTCGTCCAGGTAGCACTCCTGGGGGGACCTCCGGGTGATCCCCGATGCCGGCGGGCCGCGCGCCGGCGAGGCTGGACGCATGGCGAACAACCTGGTGAAGGCGTTCGACGCGGCGTTCGGGCACCCGCGCGGCAAGGTCGGCGAGCTGGGCGGTCGGGTGATGGCCGTGCTGAACGCCAAGGTGGAGGAGCACGTCACCGAGGTGGCGGCGCCGACGCCCGAGGAGGTCGTGCTGGTGCTCGGCCCCGGTCCGGGCGTCGGGCTCAAGCTGGCGGGCGAGCGGGCGCTCAAGGCGATCGGCGTCGACCCGTCGCAGGTCATGCTGGACGAGGCCCGCACCAGGTGCGCCGAGCTGATCGTGGCGGGCCGGGTCGAGCTGCGCGAGGGCGCGGCGACGCGGACCGGTCAGCCCGAGGACTCGGTGGACGTGGTGGTCTCGGTGAACAACCTCCAGCTGTGGGACAACCGGGCGGCGGCGTTCCACGAGCTGTTCCGGGTGCTGCGGCCGGGCGGCAGGCTGGTCGTCTCGGTGCACCGGCGAGTGCTGGACACCTCCGAGTACGACCTGATCCGCGAGGCCGAGGCGGCCGGGTTCACCGGTGTCCGCACGTCGCTGCGCCAGTACGGCGGGGTGGTGGGTCCCGCGGTGCAGCTACTCGCGGACGTCCCGGCGTAGCGGGTGGTCGGCGGGGATCTCGACCAGCACGATCCGCCGCCCGTCCGGGTCGGCGATCCACAGCTCGTCCAGGCCCCACGGCTCGCGCCGGGCGGGCCGGACGACGTGGTCGGCGAGTTCCCCGGCGACCCGCCGGAGGTCCCGCACCTGGAGCCACAGCTGGGTGGCGTCGGTGGGGTCCGCGGCCGAGTCGCCGGAGACCTCCAGGAACCCCTGGCCGAGGAAGAACACGGTGCCGCCGGGGAACTCGCGGTGCACGGCGAGGCCGAGCACGTCCCGGTAGAACGCCCGCGCGCGTTCCGGGTCTCGTGAGCGGACGAGGACGCGGCTGCTCAGGATCTCCACGACGTCCAGGCGATCACACGTTCAGCTCCAGCGCCATCCGCACGTGGGTGTCGTCGCGGCCGACTTCACGCCGGCCGTGCGCGGTGTAGAAGCGCTGGGCGCGGTGGTTCTGGACGAACACGTCGAGGTGGGCGGTGGTGACGCCGCGCTCGCGCAGGGCGGCCGTCGCCGCGTCGTGCAGCGCGTGGCCGACGCCGTTGCCCCAGCGTGCCGGGTCGACCTGGAGCTGCAGCAGCTCGCCACGCGCGTTCACCAGCGCGAACCCGGCGAAGCCGCCGTCCAGCTCGGCGCACAGCCACACCGCTCCCGGCTTGTCGAAGGCGTAGCCGTCGGCGCGCACCGCGGCCTCCCACTCCGCCAGTTCCTCCTCGGGCAGGTGGCCCTCGTAGTAGCTGCGCCTGGCCCTGACGTGCACCTCGACCAGCGGCCGCACGTCCTCCGCCCGCGGCGGGCGAACGGTGATCGTCCCCATGCGCTCAGTGACGCGCGGCGGCCGTCAAGGTTGTCCGGACCTCGTGCCGCGGCACGTCCGGCGCGAGGAACGCGAGCAGCCGCTCACCCTCCCGCTCCACCTCCTCCGGCGCGGGCAGCCGTGCGAGAGCAGCACGTTGTCGAAGTCGTAGAGGAACCGCGGCGGCGCGGGCTCGTCCTCGTCCGGCCGGGGCGCGTCGGGCAGGTCGAACAACTCCCGGCCGTCCTCGTCGCGCAGCCGCAGCAGCGGCAGGTCCTCGACCACCTCGCGCAGCCGGGTGAGCCCGGACCAGGTCTGCACGTCCTCCACCGTCGCGGGCCCGAACGCGGCCAGGTAGCGCCGCACCAGGTCGGCTGCCGACGGCCGGTCCGCCACGGGCGCGCCCAGCCACGTCTCCGCGCCGGTGTGCGCGATCGCGCCGCTGCGGCCCCACACCCCGCGCGGCGGCACCTGGACCAGCGGGACCAGGCAGCGGACGGCGTAGGCCGGCGTGGCGGGCGTGCGGTCGGGCCACTGCTCGTGCAGCAGCGCTCCCAGCTCCTTGTTGGTGCGCGGCTTCTCCGCGAGCAACGCGCGCCCGGCAACCACCACGGCGGCCACGTCCAGCTCCCGCGCCTCCCGGCCGTGGGTGTGGTTGCGGAACAGGTCCCGGTCGAGCGCGGGCTGCACCACCGGGCGCAGCGCGAGCGCGTCGGCCGCGGTGAGCAGGTGGATCGTGGAGCGCATCGCGGCCATCCGCACGAGCCCGCGGTCCACGAGCGGGTCGGCCGCCAGGTCGGGGGTGAAGCCGGCGACGCGCGACCACAGGCCGGTGTACCAGGTGTGCGGTGCCCGGGCCTGCGACCCGACCAGGTGCTCGACGACCTCGGGCACCGGCCGGTCGGCGCGGGCCGGCAGGAACTGGCGAGCCGGGGTGGCGCGGCCGAGGGCGCGACGGCTCAGAACCGGGGTCATGCGGCCACCGCAGGACCGATTGCGGTCAACTTCCGTCCGCATACGGCGTCCGACTTGGTGCCCGCACCGAAAAAGTGATATCACTTTGCTAAGCACGAGATAGCGATCGAGGGGTGGGACATGGACGTCACAGACATCGCGGTGCAGATGCCGACGCCGGTGGTGCGGGAGCGGGAGGCACGCGCGCCGTCCGGGTGGGGGGTGCTCGCCGGCGTGGTGGTCGCCACGCTGGCCGGCGTGGCGGTGCTCGTGCTCGGCGCGATCCCGGGGGACGACGGGAACAGCGTCCCGGCGATCGTCGGGGGCGCCCTGCTGATGGCCGGTGGCGCCGTCGTCGGCGTCGGGCTGTTCACCGTCGCGCCGGGCGAGTCGCGGGTGCTCCAGTTCGCCGGCCGCTACACCGGCACCGTCCGCCAGGACGGCCTGCGCTGGGCGAACCCGTTCACCACGAAGGTGAAGGTGTCGACCCGGATCCGCAACCACGAGACCGCGACGCTGAAGGTCAACGACGCGGACGGCAACCCGATCGAGATCGCCGCCGTGGTGGTGTGGCAGGTCGAGGACACCGCGCGGGCGATGTTCGAGGTGGACGACTTCGTGCGGTTCGTCGGCATCCAGACCGAGACCGCGGTGCGGCACATCGCGACCAGCTACCCCTACGACAACCACAACGAGACCGGGTTGTCGCTGCGGGAGAACGCCGACGAGATCACCGAGACGCTGTCGGTGGAGATCGCGGCCCGGGTGCAGTCGGCCGGGGTGAAGGTGATCGAGTCCCGGCTCACGCACCTGGCCTACGCTCCGGAGATCGCGCACGCGATGCTGCAGCGCCAGCAGGCGGGCGCGGTGGTCGCGGCGCGGGCGAAGATCGTGGAGGGCGCGGTCGGCATGGTGCAGCTCGCGCTGGACCGGCTCGCCGAGGAGGACGTGGTGGAACTGGACGAGGAGCGCAAGGCGGCGATGGTGTCCAACCTGCTGGTCGTGCTGTGCGGCGACCGATCCACCCAGCCCGTGGTCAACGCCGGGTCGCTGTACACCTGACGTGGCCGAGCGCAAGAGCGTCCTGTTGCGCCTCGACCCCGCGGTGCACGACGCGCTGACCAGGTGGGCGAACGACGAGCTGCGCAGCACGAACGCGCAGATCGAGTTCCTGCTGCGCCGTGCGCTCGCCGAAGCAGGCCGGCTGCCGACCGGCGCCGCGGACCAACCCCGGCGCGGCCGACCCCGCAAGGGCGACGGGGACACCGGGACCGGGTAGCCGACGCCGTCGGCGCGGATCGACCGCGCCGGCGGCGTTCGCCGTGCGGGTGATCGACTCGCGGCGCGCGGCGGCCGGTGCGACCGTTGGCCGGGTGAGCGAGCTGAACTCCCCGTACGCGCCGGGCACGCCCGCGTGGGTGGACATGATGACCACCGACCGCCGGGCGACCGCGGAGTTCTACGGCGGCCTGTTCGGCTGGGACTTCGAGGTCGGCGGGCCGGAGACCGGGCACTACACGATGGCGCTGGTGCGCGGGCTGCCCGTGGCCGGGTTCGGCGAGATGCCGTCGGACGTGATGTTCCCCGTGGTGTGGACGACCTACCTGGCCACCGACGACCTGGACGAGTCGCTGGACGTGCTGGGCGCCAACGGCGGCAAGGTGCTCGTGCCGGAGTTCGACACCGGCGGGCCGGGGCGCGGCGCGATCGCGGTGGACCCGTCCGGCGCGGCGTTCGGGCTGTGGGAGGCGGGCACGCACATCGGCGCGTACGTGGTGAACGAACCGGGCTCGGTGGTGTGGAACGAGCTGGCCACCCGGGACCCGTACGGCGCGGCGGAGTTCTACCAGCAGGTGTTCGGCGTCGGCCTGGACCCGCTGCCGGACTTCCCGTACACCCAGTTGCGGGTGGCCGGCAGGCCGGTGGCGGGCGTGTTCGGGATGGCCAACGAGATCCCGGCCGAGATCCCGCCGCACTGGATGACCTACTTCGCGGTGGCCGACGCCGACGCGGCGGCCGAGCGGGTGCGCGAGCTGGGCGGCGTCACGGTCGGCGACGTGGTCGAGTCGCGGTTCGGCCGGTTCACCACCGCGGGTGACCCGATGGGCGCGACGTTCCGGCTCATCCAAGCGCCGCCTTCCACCCCAGACTGACCACCAGCGCCACCACGACGGTGAGGAACACCCGGCGCACGAACGCCGACCCGCGCCGCACCGCCAGCCGCGCCCCGAACACCGCGCCCGTCACGTTGCACAGCGCGAGCACCAGGCCCAGGCCCCACAGCACCTTCCCGGCCGGGATGAAGTAGAGCAGCGCGCCCAGGTTCGTGGCGACGTTGACGACCTTGGCGGTGGCCGAGGCGCGCAGGAACGCGAACCCCGTCAGGCCGACGAGCAGGAACACCAGGAACGTGCCGGTGCCCGGTCCGGCCAGGCCGTCGTAGAAGCCGATCACCGCGCCGCCCAGGGTCATCACGGCGATCTGCGCGACCTTGGTGAACCTCAGCGCCTCGGACGTGCCCAGCTGCGGCTTGCGCCAGGTGTAGAGGCCGACGCCGACCAGTGCGACGAGCACCACACCGTTGAGCACGCCGGGCGCCAGCGCACCGGCGAACGCCGCGCCGCCCACCGCGCCCGCGAAGGCGGCCACCGCCATCGGCAGCGCCGACGACCAGTCGACCGCGGTCTGCCTGGCGTACGTCCGCACCGCCGCGGCCGTGCCGACCACGGACGCGATCTTGTTGGTGGCCAGCGCGTACAGCGGCTGGCCTCCGGGCGCGATCAGCAGCAGCGCGGGCAGCTGGATGAGCCCGCCACCGCCCACCACGGCGTCGACCGCGCCCGCGAGGGCGGCGGCCAGGCAGAGGAACAGCAGCGCGGCGAGCGAGATGTGCCCGAAGCCGGGCCAGTCGAGTGCGGCGGTCACGTCGGACATGAAACAGGACGGACGTACTGCATTTCACCCCTTACCGAGTGGGAGCGCTCCCAGAATCGGCCGTTCAGCCCTGTTGTGCGCCAGGTCACGCGGGGAGGGTGGGTCCGGTTCTCCGATCACGTGGAGGTTGTCGGTGTTGAGATCCCGGAAGCGGACCGCGGTCGCCGCGCTGGTCACGCTCGCGCTGCTGGTCACCGGCGCACAGGCGAGCGGCATCGTCGAACCCGCCGGCCAGGACTACCTGGACGCGCGGGCGCCGGTCGACCGGCGGGTCGACAACCTGCTCCGGCGGATGACGCTGGAGGAGAAGGTCGGCCAGATGACCCAGATCCGACTGGGCAAGCTGCGCGGCAACTGCGAGTGGAACCCCGGTCCGCTGCGCGAGGACTGCCTGAAGGCGGTGCTGGAGGACGCGAAGGTCGGCTCGATCCTCTCCGGCGGCGGCGACGCGCCGAACCCCAACACGCCCAGGGCGTGGGCGGAGATGACCAACGCCATCCAGAAGTACGCGCTGGACCACAGCAGGCTGCGAATCCCGCTGATCTACGGCGCGGACGGCGTCCACGGCCACTCGAACGTGCTCAGCGCCACCATGTTCCCGCACCAGATCGGCCTCGGCGCGACGTGGGACCCGCAGCTCATGGAGCAGCTGGGCGCGTCCACCGGCCGGTCGATGCGCGCCACCGGCGTGTTCTGGAACTTCGCGCCGGTGTCCGACATCGCGCGCGACACCCGGTGGGGCCGGTACTACGAGACCTACAGCGAGGACCCGGTGCTGGCCGGCGCGCTGGCGGCGGCGAACGTGCGCGGCCAGCAGGGCGACCCGATCGACGGCACCGCGCGGCTCACCGCGACCGCCAAGCACTTCGCGGGCTACTCGGAGCCGTTCAACGGCCACGACCGCGCGCCCGCCCAGCTGCCGATCCGGTACCTCCAGGACACCGTGCTGCCCGCGTTCCAGCCGCAGTTCGACGCCGGCGTCGGCACCGTGATGATCAACTCCGGCGCGGTGAACGGCGTGCCGGCGCACGCGTCGAAGTACCTGCTGACCACCCAGTTGCGGGACCGGATGGGCTTCCGCGGCGTGGCCATCACCGACTGGGAGGACATCCGGTTCCTGGTGGACCGCTACCACGTGGCGGCGGACTACCAGGAGGCCATCGCGATGGCCGTCAACGCGGGCGTCGACATGGCGATGGAGCCGTCCAACGCGGCCGAGTTCACCTCGGGGCTGCTGGCCAACGTGCGCAGCGGCGCGATCAGCGGCAAGCGGATCGACGAGGCCGTGCGGCGCATCCTGAAGCTCAAGTTCGACCTGGGCCTGTTCGAGAAGCCGTTCGTCGACCCGGAGAAGGCCGACGCGGCCGTGACCGGCGTGGACCGCTCGCTGGCCCGCCAGGCGGCGGCGGAGAGCGCGGTGCTGCTGCGCAACGACGGCGTGCTGCCCCTGTCGACCGACGCGGCCAAGCTCGTGGTGACCGGCGACGCGGCGGACTCCGCGGCCCGCCAGCTCGGCGGCTGGACGGTCGGCTGGCAGGGCGTGCCCAACGGGTCGCCGCCACCGCCGACGGTGACGGTGCTGCAGGGCATCCGGGCCGCCGCACCGGCCGCGAACGTGGTCAGCGCGCCCGCGCAGGCCGACGCGGTCGCGCAGGCCGGTGACGCCGACGCGGTGGTCGTGGTGCTCGGCGAGGACCCCGGCGCGGAGGGCGAGGCGGACACCGAGGAGCCCGCGCTGACCGCCGAGCAGCAGGGCCTGGTGACCGCGGTGCGGGCCACCGGCAAGCCGGTCGTGGTCGTGCTGCTGACCGGCCGGCCGCAGGTGCTCGGCGCCGTCGCCGACGCCCCCGCGCTGGTCGCGGGCTGGCTGCCCGGCTCGGAGGGCGGCAGCGCCATCGCCGACGTGCTGTTCGGCGCGGTGAACCCGAGCGGCAAGTTGCCGGTGTCGTGGCCGAAGGTGGTCGGCGACCAGCCGTTCTCCTACGACCAGCCGCGGGGCGCGAACACGGCGCCCAGCTCGGCGTACGACCCGGCGTTCGCGTTCGGGCACGGCCTGTCCTACACCACGTTCACCACGTCCGCGCCGACGGTGAAGTCCGCCGAGGTGCGGCGGGACGGCCGGGTGGAGGTGTCGGTGACGGTGGCCAACACCGGTTCCCGGGACGGCGCGCTCGTCGTGCCGGTGTACGCGCACCAGCCGGTGAGCAAGGTGCTCACGCCGCCGCAGCGCCTGGTCGGCTTCACCAGGGTCGCGTTGAAGGCGGGCGAGTCGCGGACGGTCGAGGTGGCGTTCGACCTCAAGCGCCTCGCGGTGACGCCGGGCGACATGGACGGCTCGGGCAAGCCGGAGGTCGCCAGGGGCGGCTACGAGGTCGTGGTCGGCGATGGGAGGGCTCGGTTCACGGTGCGGTGAGCTGCCCTGATATCCTTCTCGGCCGTACCCGCGCGGCATTCCGCTGTGGAGGAAAACCGCCCCCTCGGGGGCGGAGCCGGTGACAAGCGCGGTACGACCCCGGACCAGGAGAAGGTGGCTTCCGCATGGCGAACATCAAGTCCCAGATGAAGCGGATCAAGACCAACGAGAAGGCGCGCCTGCGCAACAAGGCCGTCAAGTCGTCGCTCAAGACCGCGATCCGCAAGTTCCGTGAGGCCGCCGAGGCCGGTGACAAGGAGAAGGCCACCGTGCTGGCGCGGGAGGCTTCCCGCAAGCTCGACAAGGCCGTCACCAAGGGCGTGATCCACGCCAACCAGGCCGCCAACAAGAAGTCGGCCCTGGCGCGGCGCGCCAACCAGATCTGATCTGGTCCTCACGCTGGAAGTGCCGCTCACCCACTCGGGTGGGCGGCACTTTTCATCGGCGTCCCTCGGCCGCACTGACTGCCGCCGACCGCACCGATCGCCACCGGCTGCGGCTCAGCGCCGCCCGTACGCCGCGACGATCTTCAGCACCGCGCGCTCCAGGGCGTACCCCGAGTCGGCCGCGACGCCCTTGACGTCGGCGTTCAGGTCGGCGACCACCGTCATCGCGGCGGCGAGCCCCTGGTCCTCCCAGCCGCGCGACTGGCCCTGCGCCTTCTTCACCTTCCACGGCGGCATGCCCAGCTCGCCCGCCAGCTTGAACGGGTCGCCCCGCCCCACCGCGGACACCCGCGCGATCGTGCGCACCGCGTCGGCCAGCGCGTCGGCGACCAGCACGTGCGGCACGCCGAGCTGGATCGCCCAGCGCAACGCCTCCAGCGCACCGGCCCGGTCGCCCATCACGGCCTTCTCCGCCACCGCGAACCCGGTCACCTCGGCCCGGCCGCGGTGGTAGCGGCGGACCGCCTCGGCGTCGACCTTGCCCGCCGTGTCGGCGACGAGCTGCGAGGCCGCCGCCGCCAGCTCGCGCAGGTCCGAGCCGACCGCCTCGATCAGCGCCGCGACCGCCTCCGGGTCGGCCTTGCCACCGCCCGCCGAGCGGATCTCGTTGCGCACGAACGCTTCCCGGTCCGCCGCCTTGGTGACCTTGGGGCACTCGGTGACCCGGACCCCCGCCTTCCGCAGCGCCCCGGGCAGCTCCTTGGCCGCCTTGCTCCGCCCGCCGCCGCTGTGGACGACCACCAGCGTCACCCCGTCCGCGGGCGCCTTGGCGTAGGCGATGACCGCGTCGGCGATCTCCTTGCCGATGTCCTGCGCGCTCTCCAGGGCGACCACCCGCCCCTCGGCGAACAGTGACGGGCTCACCAGTTCGGCCAGCTCAGGCGGGGTGAGATCGGTCACCCGGACGCGGGTCAGGTCGGCCTGCGGGTCGGCCTTCCTCGCCACCGCCAGGGCGCCCCGCACGGCGCGCTCGACCAGCAACTCCTCCTCGCCGACGACGAGGTGCACGGCGTCGGGCGGGTCAGCGGGCGCACTCACGGCGGCGATCCTCCCACGACTGACCGACGTCCGGATGGTGGACGTCTCTGGCTGAGGGCCGGGATCGTGTCGTAAGTTGAGGCCACAACTGAATACCGCTCATCCAGAGGGGCAGAGGGATCGGCCCGAAGAAGCCCCGGCAACCCGTCGCACAGCGTCCGCTGGCGATCACGGTGCCAATTCCGACCCGCGACGCGCGGGAAAGATGAGGAGATACCTCGCGATGACTGCTGTCAGTGTGCCCTCGGCCACCACCTCCTTCGACCTCGGTCCCGCTCGGGCACTGTCCTGTCGGGAGTGCGGCCACCAGACCCCGCTCGCCGCCGAGTACGCCTGTCTCGAGTGTTTCGGGCCGCTGGAAGTCGCCTACGACTTCGGCCGGATCCGCCGCGAGGACATCGAGGCGGGCCCCCGGTCGATCTGGCGCTACCGCGGCCTGCTCCCCGTTCCGTCCACCGTCGAGTCACACCCCAACACCAACCCCGGCGCCACCCGCCTGGTCGAGGCCGACCGCCTCGCCAAGGCCCTGGGCGTGCGCAAGGTCTGGGTGAAGGACGACACCGGCAACCCGACCCACTCGTTCAAGGACCGGGTGGTCGGCGTCGCCCTCGCCGCCGCCCGTGAGCTGGGCTTCAAGGTGCTGGCCTGCCCGTCCACCGGCAACCTGGCCAACGCCGTCGCCGCCGCCGCGGCCCGCGCCGGCTGGCAGTCGGTGGTCCTGGTGCCCTCCTCCCTGGAGCAGGCGAAGATCCTCATGACCGCCGTGTACGGCGGCAACCTGATCACCGTCGACGGCAACTACGACGACGTGAACCGGCTGGCGCAGGAGCTGGCCGCCGAGCACGAGGACTGGGCGTTCGTCAACGTCAACGTCCGCCCGTACTACGCCGAGGGCTCCAAGACGCTCGGCTACGAGGTCGCCGAACAGCTCGGCTGGCGGTTGCCCGACCAGGTCGTGGTGCCCATCGCCTCCGGCTCGCAGTTGACCAAGGTGGACAAGGCGTTCCGCGAGCTGGGCAGCCTCGACCTGGTCGAGCAGACCCCGTACCGGGTGTTCGGCGCGCAGGCCACCGGCTGCTCCCCCGTCGCCGCCGCCTTCAAGGCGGGCCACGACGTCGTCACCCCGGTCCGCCCGGACACCATCGCCCGCTCACTGGCGATCGGCGCCCCCGCCGACGGCCCCTACGTGCTGGACGCCGTCCGCCGCACCAACGGCGCGATCGAGGACGTCACCGACGAAGAGGTCGTCGAGGGCATCCGGCTGCTGGCGCAGACCGAGGGCATCTTCGCCGAGACCGCCGGCGGCGTCACCGTGGCGACCGCGAAGAAGCTCATCGAGACCGGCCAGCTGGACCCGGACGGCGAGACCGTGCTGCTCATCACCGGCGACGGCCTCAAGACCCTGGACGCCCTCGGCAACCGCGTCGGCCCGCGCGCCAACGTCCCGCCGTCCGCCGAGGCAGTGATCAAGGCCCTCCAGAGCTGAGGAGTCGGACGGGTGCCGGGCCGGACCTGAACCGGCCCGGCACCGAACCGACTCCGGCGGCGAACCGGGCCAGCGCCGAGTCGGCCCGGCGGCGAGCCAGCCCGGCGGCGAACCTGCCCGGTGCCGAGTCGGGCCGGTGGCGAACCTGCCCGGTGGCAGCCTGGTCCTGGCGGCAGTCTGGTCCGGCGGTGGCCTGATCCGGGCTGGTCGGCCTGGTCGCGGTGGCGTGGCGGTCACAGTCCGATCCTCGCCGAGCGCAGCCAACCGGTCCGGGGGAAGGCGGCCAGCTCCGGCAGGACGTGCGGCCCGACCTGTTCGGTGACCACGCGCCAGGCGGTGAGCAGCTGGGGCCAGGGCCGGGTCGCCTTCTCCCGGTTGTACCGCTCGGAGTGCCACTCCTCCGGCGGGATGGTCAGGTCGGCGTCGAACAGGGCGTCGGCCACCAGCTTGTAGGCCGTGTCGGCGGAGGGCACCTGCGCCAGGCGGATCACGCCGGTGACGGTGGCCCTGGCGACGACGCCCCGCCCGCCACCGGGCAGGTCCTCGCACACGTAGTAGGCGAAGGCGGGCCGGAGCCCGTCGCGCGGCCACGGTTCGGCGGTGTAGCCGGGCTGCCACAGCGCCCACGCCAGCGCCCGGTCGGACCCCTGCCGGGACCAGCCGGAGTGCAGTCGGATCCAGACGTCGTTCTTCATGGTTCTCCCCTTGTCCGTTGTCTGACGGGCCGCCCCTGCGGACGACCCCCGGCCCGTCCGGGCCGGCCAGGACCGCGGTGTCGCCGTCCCGGTCGGTGCGCAGCACCAGCGCGCCCCGGCTGGTCAACGCGTCGACCAGCACCCCGTTGGGGTGGCCGTAGCGGTTGCCCGCACCGACGCTCACCAGGGCGACCCTCGGCCGCACCGCCGCGAGGAACGCGGGCGACGAGTACCGCGACCCGTGGTGCGGCACCTTCAGCACGTCGGCCCGCAGGTCCACGTGCCCGCCGAGCAGGTCCGCCTGCCCGGCCAGCTCGACGTCGCCGGTCAGCAGCACCCGCCCGGCCGCGGTGGACGCCCGCAGCACCAGCGACGCGTCGTTGACCGCCGTGTTCGTCCCACCGACCGGGTCCACCCGCGGCCCCAGCACCTCCAGTCCCAGGCCCGGCCAGCTCAGCCGCTGACCCGCACCCAGCTCGACCACGCGGACCCCCGCCGCCCGCGCCCGTTCCCGCACCTCCTCCCAAGCCCACCCCGGCTGCCGCGACGGCCCCACCGCCACCGCGCCGACGACTCGTTCCGCCAACACCGCCGCCAACCCGCCGACGTGGTCGGCGTGCAGGTGGCTGAGCACCACCAGCGGGATGCGCCGCACCCCCAGCCGCCGCAGGCACGACAGCACCGGCACCGGGTCCGGCCCGGTGTCGACCAGCACCGCCCGGTCGCGCTCGGCGGTGGCCAGCACGACCGCGTCGCCCTGTCCGACGTCGCAGGCCACCACCGCCCACCCGGACGGCGGCCACCCGGGAGAGACCACGTTCAGCGGCACGACCACCACCACCGCCCCGACCACGGCCGCCACGACCAGCGCCCGCAGCCGCCGGAGCCGCACCACCGCCCAACCGAGCACCAGCACCCCGGCCAGCAGCAGCCCGCCGACCCAGCCACCGGGCCACCCGACCGCCGCCCCCGGCACCGCCGCCGCGTGCCGACCGACCGCGATGAGCCAACCCACCGCCGGCCCGGCCACCTCCACGACCGGCCGGGCCGCCGCGTCGTGCACCGGGGCCAGCACGGCGGCCAGCACACCGAGCACGGTGGCCGGCGCCACCACCGGCGCGACCAGCAGGTTCGCCACCACCGCGACCAGGCTCACCTGCCCGGAGAGCCCGGCCACCAGCGGCGCCGTCGCCAGGTGGGCGGCCACCGGCACCGCCAGCGCCTCGGCGACCCCCACCGGGAGGCCGCGCCCCCTCATCGCCGCCGCCCACCGCGGCGCGAGCAGCACCAGCGCCGCCGTGGCCACGACCGACAGGCCGAACCCCGGCTCGGTGGCCAGCTCCGGGTCGTAGAGCACCAGGACCACCACCGACGCCGCGAGCGCCGGCAACGCCGACCGCTCCCGACCCAGCACCAGCGCGAGCAGCGCCACCGCGCCCATCACCGCGGCCCGCAGCACGCTCGGCTCCGGCCCGGCCAGCAGCACGAACCCGACCAGCGCCGCCATCGCACCGGCCGCGCACCCGCGTGGCCCGACCCGCGACAGCCTCAGCAGCAGCAGGACCGCGCCGCAGAGGATCGCCAGGTTCGCCCCGCTGACGGCGAGGACGTGGGCCAGCCCCGCCGTGCGGAACTCCTCCACCACCCTGGGCGAGAGCCCCGACGTGTCGCCGACGACCAGCGCGGGCAGCAGCCCGGCCGGCTCGGGGTCCAGCGCGGTGCTCGCCCTCCGCAGTCCGGCGCGCAGGTCCTCGGCGACCCGCTGCCACACCGGCGCTTCCGTCACCCCTTGCGGGGGTCCGCGGACCCGCAGCACCGCGACCGTCAGCTCACCACCTCGCGGCGGGGCGAGCGTGCCGCGCGCGGTGGCCCGCTGGCCGGGCAGGAGCTCCCGCCACCGGTCCGCCGGGGCCAGCACGGCGATCCGCCCGCCACCGTCGAGCGTGCCCCGGACCAGCACCAGCTCCACCCCACCCGCCCGCGAGCCGAAGCCGCTGCTGCGCAACCCGTGCGGCCGGTGGTCGAGTTCGAAGTGGACCGTGGCGGGCGCGCCGCGTTCCGCCGCGCCGCGCAGCGGGTGGTGGGTCGCGCCGCGGGCCTGAACACCGATCCAGCCCGCTGCCGCCACGGCCGACACCACCAGCGCCACTGCCGCCGGTCGCCACGGACGCAGCGCCAAGCCGCCGATGACGGCGGTGACCAGGCCGACCGCGGGTGCGGCCCACCAGGTCCAGAGCAGCCCGGCGAGGGCCGTGGCCCACACCGCCAACGCTGCCGGGACCAGGTGCGCGCGGGGACTCACGACCCCACCCACCGGAACCTCGACAAGGTGACGAGGCGTGGCCAGGCGGAACGGGTGCGACGCCCCACCCGACGGAAACGGTCGAGCAGCCGTCGGACGCCACGGCGGTGGCCCCGGCGGGCGATGGCGCCGTCCTGGGCCAGACGACGGGCCTGGTCCAGCAGCCGCCGGACGCGGCGGCGGTCTCGGCCACCTTCGCTGTCGTTCCGGACCACGCGGAGGACCCGCCCGGACGGTCCGGGGACGTGGTGGTGGTCCGAGCGAGCGCTGCTGTGGTCGCGGACCGCGCGACGAACGCGGGCGAGCAGTCGGCGGATGCGGCGGGGGTGTTCTCGGCGGGCTCGGCCCTCGCTCCGGGGTGCGCGGCGGATCGGGGCGAGCAGCCGGCGGAGGCGACGGTGGTGGTTGCGGTGGCCCTGGTCGTCGTGCGGAGGGCGGGGTTGGTGGCTGCCGAACAGCCGGCGAGGCATGTCCGGCAACGAGAGGGGCGCGGCGGTCAGCAGGTGGTCGGGGATCTCGGCGCGTTGCGGCGGGACGGACGGCGGGCGGTGCGGGAACTTGTCCGAAGTGGAGGGTGGACGAGCGTCCGGTGCGGTCGGGTGCGGGCAGTTCCGGTTCGGGCACATGGGGTTCTCCGAGTGGTCTTGAGGGCGTCAGAGGCGGACCAGGTCGCGGAGCTTGGCCAGCTTCGCGTCACCGATGCCCTCGATCTCGCCCAGCTGCTCCAGGGACGTGAACGGACCGCGCTTCTGCCGGCGGTCGATGATCCGTTGCGCCGTCACCGGACCCACGCCGGGCAGGGTGTCCAGCTGGGCCTCGGTCGCGGTGTTCAGGTTGAGCGGTCCGGCCGCGGCGCCGGCCGGTTGCGGCACGGGGATGCCCACGGCGATCTGCTCACCGTCGGTGACCTTGCGGGCCAGGTTCAGCGGGGTCAGGTCGGCGGCCGGGTCGGGACCGCCTGCCGCGTGCAGGGCGTCCGCCACCCTGGCGCCGTTGGGCACGGTCACCAGGCCCGGTGTCGGCACCAGGCCGACCACGTTGACGACCAGCTGCTCCTGCGCCTGGGTGACGGCGGCGGGCTCGGCCACCGGGAGGTCCGGCGGGACCTCCGGCGTCGGGCGCTGCCACCACAGCGCCAGGGCGACGACCAGCGCGACACCGGCCATGACGCCCGCGAGGAGGACCTTGCGGCGTTGCGGGACGTGGTCGGGCAGCCAGCGGTCGAGCCGGCGGCGCAGTGGGCCCGGTGGGTCGGAGCCGCCGTCCGACGAGACGAAGACCAGCGTCTCGGCGTTCGGCGCGCGGTGCTTGCCCCGCTCCTGGGAGACGAGGGCGCTCAGGCGGGCGGTCGTGGTTTCCGGGTTCCTGTCGAACATGCGGTCGACGCTAGGCCGAGTGGAGCAGTGTGCGGTGAAGTTGTCGGCGATCTGTGGACAACTCCCTGAACGATGGATAAAGCGGCCTACGCCACTCCCCCGGGCAGCACGACCACACCCAGCACGCCAGGACCGGTGTGCGCCCCGATCACCGCTCCGACCTCGGAGATCAGGCATCCGGTCGAGCCTGGGACGCGCTCGTCGAGCAGCGTCGCGAGTTCCGCCGCGCGTTCCGGCGCGGCCAAGTGGTGGACAGCCAGCCCGACCGGCCCGGGACCCGCCGCCGACGCCGCCAGGTCGACCAGGCGACCCATCGCCCGCCCCATCGTCCGCACCTTCTCCAACGGCACGATCCGACCGTCGTCCACGTGCAGCAGCGGCTTCACCGCCAACGCGGTGCCCACCAGCGCGGCGGCGGCGCCGATCCGCCCGCCCCGCCGCAGGTGGTCGAGCGTTTCCACGCAGAAGAACATCTTCACCCTGCCCGCGGCGGCCGCGGCGGCCCGTTCCGCGCGCTCCGCGTCACCACCGGCGGCGCACGCGGCCAGCGCCGCGAACCCCAGCCCCATGCCCGTCGCCCGCGAGTCGACCACCCTGATCCGGCCCGGGTCGACCTCCTCCGCGGCCAACCGCGCTGCCTCCCACGTCCCGGACAGCTCGCGGGACAGGTGCACGGACACGATCGACCCGGCGCCCTCGGCCAGCACCGACCGGTACACCTCGGCCAGCTCGCCCGGCGTCGGCCGGGACGTGGTCACCCGCTGGTGCCCGCCCAGCGCCGCGGCCAGCTGCGCCGGACCGAAGTCCACCCCGTCCAGGCTGCTGCGACCGTCCACGGCCACGTGCAGCGGCACGACCCGGATGCCGTGCCGCTCGGCGAACCCCTCGGGCAGGTACGCCGTGGAGTCGGTGACGATCGTGGTGGACACGAGTGCCGAGACTACGGCTCCGCACCACCCGAGTGGCCGACCGCCACGGAGCGGATGAGTTCCGCCATCGCCCGCCCGACCAGCTCGTGCCCCTCCCAGCCCCAGTGCAGGCCGTCCGGGTTGCCGCACCGTGACCGAACGTGGTCGCCCACCAGCGGCGGCACGTCCAGCAGCGGCACGTCGACACCGCCCGCCCACGAGCGCAGCGCGCGCTCCGCCGCCGCACGTCCACTGTGCACACCGGCGTAAGCCCGTGAGCAGTGGACGGACGGCGTCATCCCGACCACCCGGATCGCCGGCGCGAGAGCGCGCACCGCGCACACCGAGTCGTCCAGGTAGCGCACGGTCACGTGCGGCGGCAACGCCACCGGACGACCGCCCAGCACCCGCGACAGCACCGGCTGCACCGCCCGGTACCCCGTGCGGGCACGTCGCCGCAGCCCGTCCGGCCGCAGGTAGCGCAGCCCCTGCCGCAGGAACGTCGGCAACGGCGACGGCAGCGTGTCCATGTGCCCCACAGCCAGCACCAACACGTCCGTGCGCGGCAGCAACGACCACACCCTGGGGTCGCCGGTCAGCGACCACCAGGCGTCCCGGGCGGTCCAGCCGAACCCCGCCGCCAGCTCCGCGTGCCCGCCCAGCGCCGACGCGGCGACGTTCGGCCACAACCGGGGGTGGTCGGCGGGCAGCGGCCCCTGAGGACCGTGGAACGACAGCGAATCGCCGAGGACGAGCAGTCTCACCGGGTGGTTCCGGCGTTGTACGACGACAGCCGCCACCGGCCGTCGCCGTGCGGGCGGCGGGTGAACACCGTCCAGTGGCAGTTGCCGATCCCGCCGAGCAGCGCCCAGCGGTCGACCGGCAGCTCCAGCAACCGGCCGGTCAACGCGCTGATCAGGCCGCCGTGCGCGCACAGCATGACCGTCTCGGAGAACTCCGCGTCCACCTCGGCCACCACGGCCAGGGCGCGCTCGGCGACCTCCACCCGCGTCTCGCCGTCCGGCGGCGCGAGCAGGCCGTCGGCGCGCCACAGGTCCAGCGAGCCCGGCCACTCCACCTCGATCTCGGCCGGGGTCAGCCCCTGCCACTTGCCCAGGTGGGTCTCGCGCAGCCGCTCGTCGACGCGCAGCGGGACCCCGGTCGCGTCGGTGAACACCGTCGCGGTGTCCCGCGCGCGGTGCAGGTCCGAGGCGACCACCAGCTCGGGCGTGAACCCGGCGAGGACCGGCACCGCGAACCGGGCCTGGTTCCACCCGGTCTCGGTCAACCTCGAGTCCAGGTGGCCCTGCATGCGGCCGGTCGCGTTGTAGTCGGTCTCACCGTGCCGCCACAGCACGAGCCGGTTCAAGGTCATGCCCCGGCGACCTCGTCGGCCCCGTCGTCGTTCTTCACGCCGTCGTCGTCCCTGGGCCCGGCGTCGAACTCGATGCGCGGGCAGTCCTTCCACAGCCGCTCCAGGCCGTAGAAGGTGCGCTCCTCGACGTGCTGGACGTGCACGACGACGTCCACGAAGTCCAGCAGGACCCAGCGACCCTCGCGCGCGCCCTCGCGGCGGACCGGCTTGCGGCCGGTCTCGCGCAACTTCTCCTCGACGTTGTCCACGATCGCGCCGACCTGCCGCTCGTTGGGAGCGGAGGCGATCACGAAGCAGTCCGTGATCACCAGTTGGTCGGACACGTCGAGCACGATCACGTCGTGCGCCTTCTTGTCGGCTGCCGCGTCAGCGGCGACCAGCGCCAACCGTCGTGCCTCGTCGGTGGCTGCCACGTCACTCCTCATCACACCGGCGGGCGCCGTTACGCCCGCACGAGTCAATGAGGGTACCGGCGACCGCGCTCAGTCCGGCATCGAGTAAAGCCGGCGCTTGGAGATGTACTGAACGACACCATCCGGCACGAGGTACCAGACGGGCAGCCCGGAGGCCGTCCGGGCGCGCACGGCGGTCGAGGAGATGGCCATCGCGGGCACCTCCACCAGCGACACCGCGCCGGGCGGCAGGTGGGTGTCCACCAGTTCATAACCCGGTCGGGTGACACCGATGAAGTGCGCGAGCTCGAACACGTCGTCCGCCCGCCGCCACGACAGGATCTGCTCCAGCGCGTCCGCGCCGGTGATGAAGAACAGGTCCGCGTCCGGGTGCGCGGCCTTGAGGTCGGTGAGCGTGTCGACCGTGTACGTCGGCCCCGGCCGGTCGACGTCGACCCGGCTGACCGAGAACCGCGGGTTGGACGCCGTGGCGATGACCGTCATCAGGTAGCGGTCCTCGGCGGCGCTGACCTCGCGCTCGGTCTTCTGCCAGGGCTGGCCCGTGGGCACGAAGACCACTTCGTCGAGGTCGAAGCGGGCCTGGACCTCGCTGGCCGCGACCAGGTGGCCGTGGTGCACCGGGTCGAAGGTGCCACCCATGACGCCGATCCGCCGGTTCGACATGGGAGGTGAGCCTAGTTCGGGTGGTGCGCGGGCGGCCGGTCGCTCCCCGAAAAGCCGCCCGCGCACTCCGATCCCGGTCGCGGCCCGGGGGGAGTGGGCCGCACCGCGGATGCGCGGCCCACCCCGAATGAGGACCGCACGACGGAGGGACGCGCCCGTCGGGGGACTATGACGCGATCGGCTGGAATTTTTTCGGCTAGACCTGCGGCGCGAGCACGGCGCCGTCGGCGGACCGGACCAGGATGGCCTCCATCGGGCACGACTCGGCGGCGTCGATCACCGCGTCGTCCTCCTCGACGGTCGGGGTCACGGGGGTGGCCGTGCCGCCGTCCAGCCGGAAGCGGTCCGGCGCGATCGACGTGCACATGCCGGTGCCGAGGCACATGGTCCGGTCGACCTCGATCGTCCACTCGCTCATCGGTCTACCACCTCACCAGTAGGCGTTCGGGGCCTCGTACCAGTCTGCCTTTCTTGAACACCACGTCGCCGGCCAACCGGAGGTCCGGGAAGCGATTGAGCAAGCTCGAAATAGAGACCTGCAGCTCCATCCGGGCCAGCGGCGCGCCGATGCAGTGGTGCACGCCGTGGCCGAAGGCGAAGTGCGGGTTGTGCGGGCGGTGGAAGTCGATCTTGTCCGGCTCGGGGAACACGGCGGGGTCGCGGTTGACCACCAGCCCGTCCACGAACACCGCCTCACCCGCGCGGATGGTCACGCCGGACAGCTCGACGTCCTCGATCGCGACGCGCGGGAAGCCGGGCGCGCCGGAGAGCTTGGTGATCCGCAGCAGCTCCTCGACGGCGGCGGGCAGCAGCGACGGGTCGGCCCGCAGCTCGGCCAGCCGGTCCGGGTTGGTCAGCAGCTGGTAGACGAAGTTGCCGATCTCGCTGCCGGTCGTCTCGTGGCCCGCGATGAGCAGCGTGACGCCGAACGAGACCAGCTCCTCCTCGGTCAGCCGGTCGTCGTTGTCGTGCGCGTGCACCAGCACGGTGAGCATGTCGTCGGCGGGGTTGCGGCGCTTGTCCTCGACCAGGTCGCGGATGTAGGCGCGCAGCGACGCGCCCGCCGCCTCGATCTCCGGCACGGTGAACGCGGTGATCGCCACCGCCGCGTCCGACCAGGCGCGGAACTGCGCCCGGTCCAGCGACGGCACGCCCAGCATCTCGCTGATGAGCGTGATGGCGACCGGCATGGCCAGCCCGTCGACCAGGTCGGCGGGCGGGCCCTGCGCCTCCATCCGGTCCAGCAGGTCGTCCACGATCTCCTGGGCGCGGTCGCGCAGCTGCGCGGTCCGGCGGGCGGTGAACGCCTTGGCCAGGATGCGGCGCAACCGGGTGTGCTCCGGCGGGTCCATGCTCAGGATGGTGCTGACCCGCGGCACCTCCGGCATGGTGCGCGGCGGGTCGTACGCGGCGTCCATCACCGGCGCGCGGCGGAACCTCGGGTCCGCCAGCACGACCTTGGCGTCGGCGTACCGGGTGGCCAGCCAGGCCTCGCGGCCGTACGGCAGGCGCACCCGGGCCACCGGCTCGTCGCGCTGCAGCTCCAGGTAGCTCTCGTTGACGCCGAGGTCGTCGGGCTCGGGGAACGGGTAGGACCTGGCGCCCATCGGGACTCCCGGGTGTAAGTGATCAATTACACCCGACAGTAGGAAGGCCGTCACGCACGGTCAATCACGCGACGGCCGCTCCACCGCCACCGCTACGGCTTTCACCAGAGGCGCTGCGGAACGCCCCGGTCAGAGCTGCGGGGCGAGCACCGCGCCGTCGGCCGAGCGGACCAGGATGGCCTCCATCGGGCACGACTCGGCGGCGTCGACGACCGCGTCGTCCGGCTCGACGGACCCGTTGACCGGCGTGGCCGTGCCGCCGTCCAGCCGGAAGTGCCCCGGTGCGATCGACGTGCACATGCCGGTGCCGAGGCACGTGCCGCGGTCGACCTCGACGGTCCACTCCCCCACCGGGCTCACCACTCCACCGGCAGGGCCTGCGGGCCGCGGATGAGCCTGCCCTTCTTGAACGCCACCTCGCCGGCCAGGCGCAGCGACGGGAACCGCTTGAGCAGCGTGCCGATCGCCACCTGCAGCTCCATCCGGGCCAGCGGCGCGCCGATGCAGTGGTGCGCGCCGTGCCCGAACATGACGTGCGGGTTGTGCTCGCGGTGGAAGTCCAGCTCGTTCGGGTTCTCGAACACCGACGGGTCGCGGTTGGCCGCCACGTTGTTGACGAACACCGCCTCACCGGGCTTGATCGTCACGCCGGACAGCTCGACCTCGGCGGTCGCGATCCGCGGGAAGCCCGCCGAACCACCCAGCGGGGTGAACCTCAGCAGTTCCTCGACCGCGGCGGGCACGAGCGACGGGTCGGCCCGCAGCTCACCGAGCCGGTCCGGCCGGCGCAGCAGCTGGTAGCCGAAGTTGCCGATCTGGTTGGCGGTCGTCTCGTGGCCCGCGACCAGCAGCGTCACCCCGAACATCACCAGTTCGTCGGCGCTCAGCCGGTCGCCCTCGTCACGGGCCGCGACCAGCACGGACAGCATGTCGTCGGTCGGCTCCACCCGCTTGCGCTCGGCCAGCTCGGCGATGTAGCCGCGCAGCGACTCGCCCGCCGCCAGGATCTCCTCGTAGGTGAACGCGGTGATCGCCACCGCGGCCTCCGACCAGGCCCGGAAGTCCTTCCGGTCCTCGTACGGCACGCCCAGCATCTCGCAGATGATCGTGATGGGCAGCGGCATGGCCAGCGCCTCGACCAGGTCGGCGGGCGGGCCCTGCGCCTCCATCTCGTCCAGCAGGCCGTCCACGATCTGCTGGGCGCGCTCGCGCAGCTGCTCGGTGCGCCGGGCCGTGAACGCCTTCGCGACCAGCTTGCGCAGCCGCGTGTGGTCCGGCGGGTCCATGCTCAGGATGTTGGTCTCCGCCGGCATGGTCGGCAGGGTGCGCGGCACGTCGGCGCCGGGCTCCATCACCGCCGCACGGCTGAACCGCGCGTCGGCGAGCACCGTCTTGACGTCCTCGTAGCGGGTGGCCAGCCAGCCCTCGCCGCCGTACGGCAGGACGACCCTGGCCACCGGCTCGTCGCGCTGCAGCTCCAAGTAGGTCGGGTTGATCTCGAGGTCGTCCATCTCGGTGAACGGATAAGCCCTGGTCGCCATCGGCACCCCTGTTGTAAGCAGTCGCTTACAGCCGACAGTAGGCAGACCACTACCTACCGTCAACCGGGTTCCGCGTGCTCCAGCAGCACCGAGGCGGCCCGCGTCACCAGCGCCGCGACCGCGCCCGCGTCCGCTCCGGCGAGGGGCTGCTTGCCGAACACGCTGCGCAGCAGGCCGATGCCGACGACCCACGCCAGCACGAGGTCCGCGCGCAGCTCGGCGTCGTCGGCGTCGGTGAGGGTGGACAGGGCGCGCGCGTACTCCTCCCCCAGCTGCCGCCGCACGACGTCGGCCGCCGAGTCGTGGTGCGAGGACCGCAGCACCGCGTACAGCGGGTGGTCCTCGCGCCTCGGCCTCTCCTCCATCATCCGCAGCAGCACGTTGCGCAGCAGGTGCTCGACGGGCGAGTCCTCCAGCAGCTCACGGCTCTGCGTCGCCAGCACGGTCGCGAACAGGGCGTCCTTGCTGCCGTAGTAGCGGAACAGCAGGGCCTGGTTCACGCCCGCGAGACCCGCGATGTCGCGCACCGTGGTGCGGTCGAACCCGCGTTCGCCGAACAGCTTCGTGGCGGCGTCCAGCAAGGCCGCCTTGGTCGCTGCGGCGTCCCGCGGCCTGCTCACGACGTCGGCCGGACGTGCCCCTCGCCCCAGACCACCCACTTGGACGAGGTCAGCTCGGTCAACCCCATCGGACCGCGGGCGTGCAGCTTCTGGGTGGAGATGCCGATCTCCGCGCCCATGCCGAACTCGCCGCCGTCGGTGAAGGCGGTGGACGCGTTGACCATGACCGCCGCCGCGTCGACCCTGGTGGTGAACCGGCGCGCCGCGGCGAGGTCGCTGGTCACGATCGCCTCGGTGTGGCCGGAGCCGTGCGCGGCGATGTGGTCGATGGCCTCGTCGATGGAGCCGACCACGCGGGCGGCGATGTCCAGCGACAGGTACTCGGTGTCCCAGTCCTCGTCGGTGGCGGGCAGGACCCTGGGGTCGCTCGCGAACCGCTCATCGCCGTGGATGGTGACGTTCTGCGCGTTCAGGGCGCTGGTGATGCGCGGCACGAACTCGTCCGCGACGGCCGCGTGCACCAGCAGCGACTCGGCCGCGTTGCACACGCTGGTGCGGCGGGTCTTGGAGTTGAGCACGATGCGCTGCGCCATGTCGAGGTCGGCGCTCGCGTCCACGTACACGTGCACGTTGCCCACGCCGGTCTCGATGGTCGGCACGGTGGCCTGCTGCACGACGGCGTTGATCAGCCCCGCGCCGCCGCGCGGGATCACCAGGTCGACCAGGCCGCGCGCGGTGATCAGGTGGGTGACCGACGCGCGGTCGTGGCACGGCAGCAGCTGCACGGCGTCGGCGGGCAGTCCGGCGGTCTCCAGCGCGTCGCGCAGGACGGCGACCAGCGCGGTGTTCGAGTGCTCGGCGGTGGACGAGCCGCGCAGCAGGGCCGCGTTGCCGGACTTCAGCGCCAGGCCGGCCGCGTCCACGGTGACGTTCGGGCGGGCCTCGTAGACCATGCCGACCACGCCCATCGGCACGCGGACCTGCTTCAGCTCCAGGCCGTTGGGCAGGTTCGAGCCGCGCAGCACCTCGCCGATCGGGTCCGCGAGGCCGGCCACCGTCTCCAGGCCCCGGGCCACGCCCTCGACGCGCGCCCCGGTCAGCGCGAGGCGGTCCAGCAGGCCCTGGGTGAGACCGGCGGCCCGGCCCGCTTCGAGGTCCTTGGCGTTGGCCTCCAGCACTTCGCCGGCGCGGGCGCGCAGCGCGGTGGCCATCTCGTGCAGCGCGGCGTCCTTGCTCTCCCGGGTGGCGAGGACGAGCTCGTTCGCGGCGACGCGGGCGCGCCGGGCGGCGGCGTGCACCTGTTCGCGCAGGTCATCAGTCACGTCGTTCAGCCTACGGTCACCCGGTCGTGGCTGTCGCCGAGGTTCCCGAAGGTCGGACACCCGCGGCTCGACGCACGTTCGAGTGAACGTGGAGCAGGCTGCGTCGCACAGGTGTCCGGCTTGTCGGGGGCTTCTGCCATGGTGTCCCACATGGACGACACCGCACTCCGCGAACTGGCCGAGGAACGGCTGAGGGCATTGGCGGGCCCTCAGGCCGTCCTGCGGGACGACCAGTGGACGGCCGTCCACGCGCTGGTGGCCGAACGGCGGCGGGCGCTGGTGGTGCAGCGCACGGGGTGGGGCAAGTCCGCGGTGTACTTCATCGCCACGGCGCTGCTGCGGTCCCTGGGCGAGGGGCCGACGGTGATCGTGTCGCCGCTGCTGGCGTTGATGCGCAACCAGGTCGACGCCGCCGCGCGGGCGGGCGTGCACGCGGCGACGATCAACTCGGCCAACTCCGACCAGTGGCAGGACGTGCAGGACCGGGTGGCGGCCGGCGAGGTCGACGTGCTGCTGGTGTCGCCGGAGCGGCTGAACAACCCGGACTTCCGGGACGCGGTGCTGCCGTCGCTGACCGCGTCGGCGGGGCTGCTGGTGGTGGACGAGGCGCACTGCATCTCCGACTGGGGCCACGACTTCCGGCCGGACTACCGGCGGCTGCGGACGTTGCTGGCCGAGCTGCCGGCGGGCGTGCCGGTGCTCGCCACCACGGCCACGGCCAACGACCGGGTGGTGCGGGACGTGACGGACCAGCTCGGGCTGGGCACGGGCACGGACGCGCTGGTGCTGCGCGGGCCGCTGGACCGGGAGAGCCTGCGGCTCTCGGCCGTGCGGCTGCCGACGGCCGAGGTCAGGCTCGGGTGGCTGGCCGAGCGGCTGGAGCGGCTGCCCGGCTCGGGGATCATCTACACGTTGACCGTGGCGGCGGCGGACGACGTGGCGGCGTTCCTGCGCGAGCGCGGGTACGAGGTGGCGGCGTACTCGGGGCGCACCGACCCGGCCGAGCGGCAGCGGGCCGAGGAGGACCTGCTCGCGAACCGGGTGAAGGCGCTGGTGGCGACGTCCGCGCTGGGCATGGGGTTCGACAAGCCCGACCTGGGGTTCGTGGTGCACCTGGGCGCGCCGTCCTCCCCCATCGCCTACTACCAGCAGATCGGCCGCGCGGGCCGCGGGGTGGAGCGGGCCGAGGTGCTGCTGCTGCCCGGACCGGAGGACAAGGACATCTGGGCGTACTTCGCGTCGCTGGCGTTCCCGCCGGAGCGCGTGGTGCGGCAGGTGCTCGACGCGCTGCCGGCGGACCGGGCGATGTCGACGGCGGCGCTGGAGCCGGTGGTGGAGCTGTCGCGCACCCGGCTGGAAGTGGTGTTGAAGGTGCTCGACGTGGACGGCGCGGTGCGGCGGGTGCGCGGCGGGTGGGTGTCGACCGGGCAGCCGTGGTCCTACGACGCGGAGCGGTACGAGCGGATCGAGGCGGCGCGGGAGGTCGAGCGGCAGGCGGTGCTCGACTACCTGGCCACCGACGGCTGCCGGATGGAGTTCCTGCTGCGGCAGCTGGACGACCCGCACGCGGCGCCGTGCGGGCGGTGCGACAACTGCACGGGGCAGCGGCCGTCGGCGGAGGTGTCGGACGCGGCGGCGTCGGCGGCGCGGGAACGGCTGCTGCGGCCGGGCGTGGAGGTGGAGCCGCGCAAGATGTGGCCGACCGGGATGGCGGCGGCCGGGGTGTCGCTGTCCGGGAAGATCCCGCCAAGCGAGATCGCCTCGACGGGTCGGGCGCTGGGCCGGTTGACCGACATCGGCTGGGGCAATCGCTTGCGGTCGTTGTTCGGGGCGCAGGACCAGGAGATCCCGGAGGACGTGTTCGCCGCGTGCGTGAAGGTGCTGGCCGCCTGGGGTTGGGCGGAGCGGCCGGTCGGCGTGGTGACGGTCGGGTCGCGGACCAGGCCGGCGCTGGTGGGCAGCTTCGGCCGGCGGATCTCGGAGGTCGGGCGGCTGCCGCTGCTGGGCCGGGTGTGGTTGGGCGAGGCGGCGCGCCGGGCGAACAGCGCGCAGCGCCTGGCGGGCCTGGTGCGGGCGACCGACGTGCCCGACCTGTCCGGTGTGGACGGTCCGGTGCTGTTGGTGGACGACCAGGTCGACACCGGGTGGACGGTGACGGTCGCGGCCAGGCTGCTGCGGCGGTCCGGCGCGTCGGCCGTGCTGCCGTTCGCGTTGGCGGTGACGGCGTGAGACCGGCAGTTCGGGAAGGGAGGACATGAGACTGACGACGGAACGGTTGGTGCTGCGGCCTTTCACGGCGGCCGACGCGCCGGCGTTCGCCGCGTACCGCTCGGACCCGGACGTGGCGAGGTACCAGGGGTGGGAGGCGCCGTTCTCGTTGGCGCGGGCCGAGGAGTTCGTGCGGGACGTCGGCGCGGCGGACCCGAACGCGCCGGGCTGGTACCAGTACGCGGTCGAGGTGGGCGGCGTGCTCGTCGGCGACGTCGGGGTGGACCTGCACGAGAACCGGCGGCAAGCGGAGATCGGCTACACGCTCGCTGCCGCGCACCAGGGTCACGGGTACGCGACGGAGGCCGTGCGTCGGGTGCTGGCCCACCTGTTCGAGGTGCGCGGGCTGCACCGGGTGTCCGCCGAGTGCGACGCCCGCAACGCGCGGTCGGCCAGGTTGTTGACCAGGCTCGGGTTCCGGCAGGAGGGGCACCGGGTGCGGAGCACGTGGGCGAAGGGGGAGTGGACGGACGACCTGCTGTTCGGCCTGCTGGCCGAGGAGTGGCGGGCCGCCGGCGGCGAGAGGGGCTGAGCGGGCCGGACCGGTGAAGGATCTACCGACTTCGACGGCTTTGTGGTTGTGTCCAACCCATGGCTGCCGCGGAGATCGACACCCAGCACCGCCTGCCAGTCCGCTCCTTCCCACAGCGGCTGGGCGAGTTTCCCGTGGTGATCGCGGTGTCGCCGAGCCCTCACCGCACGACACCTCGTGCGCAAGGGGAAAGCGGTTCCTGCGGTTCCCGTGACGGTGGCCCTGCCGGTCATCGGCAGCACCCGGGCGCGGGCGGAACCCGTCGGGTCCGCCACGCGAGCGGAATCCCGAACGCTTCTGCGCGTCGCTCGGAAGGGGTTCGGTCATGACCGGGACGTCCGCGGTTCACCGGCAGCACCGCCTGCCGGTGCGCAAGCTCGTCGCGGCGAGCATCGGCAACGCCATCGAGTGGTACGACTGGACCATCTACGCGACCTTCAGCATCTACTTCGCCACGCAGGTCTTCCCGAAGGACGACCCGGGGCTCGCGTTGATCAACACGCTCGCGGCGTACGCGATCGCGTTCTTCTTCCGGCCGCTGGGCGGGTACCTGCTCGGGCGGTTCGCCGACCTGCGCGGGCGGCGGACGGCGATGCTGTTGACCATCGTGCTGATGGCGGGCGGGTCGGTGGCGATCGGCGTCCTGCCGACCTACGCGCAGGTCGGGTGGCTCGCGCCGATCCTGCTGCTGCTGGCGCGCATCGCGCAGGGCCTGTCGCTGGGCGGCGAGGTCTCCAACGCGTCGGCCTACCTGGCGGAGATCGCGCCGCCGGAGCGCCGGGGGCGGTACTCGGCGTTCTTCTACATCTCCACCGGGGCCGCGGTGCTGGTGGCGTCGCTGCTCGGGTTCGCGTTGGCCCGCACGCTCGACCCCGCCCAGCTCGCGTCCTACGGCTGGCGCATCCCGTTCCTGATCGGCGGCGTGCTGGGCCTGGTCGGCCTGTGGCTGCGGCGCAACCTGGAGGAGACCGAGCAGTTCGAGCAGAACAAGGCCAAGGCGCAGCAGCTCAAGCGGCCGCTGCTGACGACCCTGCGCGAGCACCCGAAGGCGGTCGGGCGGCTCGTCGGCTTCACCATGCTCTCGACGCTCTGCTACTACACGTTCTTCAGCGCGCTGACGCCGTTCGCGGTGTCCAGGCGCGGCGCGGACCCGGTGGACGTGTTCCTCGCCCTGTCGATCGCCACGGCCCTGTTCGTCGTGCTGCAGTACCCGATGGGCGCGCTGTCGGACCGGGTCGGCCGCAAACCGCAGCTGCTGGTCTGGTCGGCGGCGACGGCGGTGCTGGTGGTGCCGCTGTCCACGCTGATCGGACCGGGCGTGGGCAACCTGCTGCTGGTGTTCTGCGTCGGCCTCGGCCTGTACACGGCCATGACGTCCATCGCGCCCGCCGTGATGAGCGAGCTGTTCCCGACCGAGCTGCGGGCCCTGGGCATCGGCTCCTGGTACAACCTGACCGTCGCGCTGTTCGGCGGCACCGCGCCGCTGGTGATCCAGGCGTTGCCGGGCGTCACGTTCTTCGTCTACGTCGCGGTCGGTGCGGCCATCGCGTTCTTCGTCATCCTCACGATGCCCGAGACCAAGGGCGAGACGCTGCGCTGACCGCTCGGCTCAGGACCGCAGCGGGACCAGGTCGTCGGCGTGCACGACCTCGCGGCGCTGCTCGGCGGGCAGGTCGCCGCTCTTGCGACCGATCAGGGCGGGCAGCTCGCCGGCGTCGAACCCGACCACGCCGCGGGCCACGACGTGCCCGGACGGGTCGACCAGCTCCACCACGTCACCGGCCTCGAACGCGCCCTCCACGCCGGTGATGCCCGCCGCCAGCAGCGACCGCCTGCGGCCCACGACGGCGGCCACCGCGCCGTCGTCCAGCACCAGCCTGCCGGTCGCGTCGGCCGCGTGCCCGAGCCAGAACCGGCGCGCGGACAGCCTCGGGCCGGTCACCGCGAACGCCGTGCCGACGTCCGCCGCGCTCAACGCCCGCGCCGCGTCCGCCGCACCCGCCAGCAGCACCGGGATGCCCGCCGACGCCGCCAGCCGCGCCGCGGCCAGCTTCGACGCCATGCCGCCGGTGCCGAGCCCGGACGCGCCGACCGAACCGGCCCGCACACCGTCCACATCGGACGCGCCGGCCACCTCGGTGACGCGCTGCGCGCCCGGCCTGCGGGGGTCGCCGTCGTAGAGCGCGTCGACGTCGGACAGCAGGAACAGCGCGTCCGCTCCGACCAGGTGCGCCACCAGCGCCGCCAGCCGGTCGTTGTCGCCGAACCGGATCTCCTCGGTGGCGACCGTGTCGTTCTCGTTCACCACGGGCACCGCACCCAACGCCAGCAGCCGGGAGAACGTGCGCTGCGCGTTGCGGTAGTGCGACCGCCGCACCACGTCGTCCGCGGTCAGCAGCACCTGCCCGACGGTCAGCGAGAACCGCCCGAACGAGTTCGCGTACGCGTGCGCCAGCGCCAACTGCCCCACGCTCGCCGCCGCCTGCTGCGTGGCCAGGTCACGGGGCCGCCGGGTCACGCCCAGCGGCGCGAGGCCGGCCGCGATCGCGCCCGACGACACCAGCACCACCTGGCTGCCCGCCGCGCACCGCGCCGCGACCGCGTCCACCAGCGCGTCCAGCCGCGACCGGTCCAGGCCGCCCTCGGCGGTGGTCAGCGACGAAGACCCGACCTTCACCACGACCCGCGCCGCCGCGGCCACCGCCTGCCGGGCCGGTGACGCCGCCACCGAGCCGATCACTCGTCGTCGTCCTCTTCGAACTCGTCAGCCACGTCGGGTTCGGCTGCGCCGGGCAGGCGACGGGCCTTCTTCGCCGCCAACCGCTCGGACGCGCCGACCCGGTTGTTCGCCTCCAGCCGCGCGTCGGTGCCGCGACCGCTCATGGTCATCGCGATGCCCGACGGCGTGCTGGGCTCCCAGTCGAACACCAGGTCGCCGATGGTGACCTGGCAGCCCGGCTCCGCGCCCTTCTTGACCAGCACGTCCTCCACGCCCAGGCGCGCGAGCCGGTCGCCCAGGTAGCCGACGGCCTCGTCGTTGCTGAAGTCGGTCTGCCGGATCCACCGCTCGGGCCGCTCGCCGCGCACGATGAAGCCGCCCTCGGTCTGCGGGTCCTCCACCACGGTGAAGCCCTGGTCGTCGACGGCCCTCGGCCGCAGCACGATCCGGGTCGACTCCTGCTTCGGCTTGGCGGACCGGTACTCCTCGACCACGCGCGCCAGCGCGAACGTCAGCTCGCGCAGCCCTTCACGGCTGGCCGTGGACACCTCGAACACCGGCAGGCCGCGGGCCTCGATGTCCGGGCGCACGAGTTCGGCCAGCTCACGGGCCTCCGGGACGTCGACCTTGTTCAGCACCACGACGCGCGGCCGCTCGGCGAGGTCGTCGGCGAGGGAGGGCGTGTACTTGGCCAGCTCCTCCTCCAGCGCGTCGATGTCCGACAGCGGGTCGCGGTCCGACTCGTAGGTCGCGCAGTCCACGACGTGCACCAGCACCGCGCAGCGCTCGATGTGCCGCAGGAAGTCCAGGCCGAGGCCCTTGCCCTCGGACGCGCCGGGGATCAACCCGGGCACGTCGGCCATGGTGAAGATCGTCTCGCCGCCGGTGATCACGCCCAGGTTCGGCACCAGCGTGGTGAACGGGTAGTCGGCGATCTTCGGCTTGGCCGCGGACAGCACCGAGATCAGCGACGACTTGCCCGCCGACGGGAAGCCCAGCAGGCCGACGTCCGCGACGGACTTCAGCTCCAGCACGAGGTCGTGCTGCTCGCCGGGCTCGCCCAGCAGGGCGAACCCGGGCGCCTTGCGGGCCTTGGACGCCAGCGAGGCGTTGCCGAGGCCGCCACGACCGCCCTGGGCCGCGATCAGCCGGGTGCCCTCGCCGACGAGGTCGGCGACGACCTCGCCCTCGGGCGTCATCACGACCGTGCCGTCGGGCACCCGCAGTTCGAGGTCCGCGCCGTTGGCGCCGTCGCGATTGCCGCCCTGACCGCCCTTGCCGCTGCCGGCACTGGCGTGCGGGCGGAAGTGGAAGTCGAGCAGCGTGTGGACCTGCGAGTCGACGATGAGCACGACGTCGCCGCCCTTGCCGCCGTTGCCGCCGTCCGGGCCGCCGAGCGGCTTGAACTTCTCGCGGTGCACGGACGCGACCCCGTTGCCCCCGTCACCTGCGGCGACGTGGATGACGACCCGGTCGACAAAGCGGGACACGGGGTTTCCTCTCTGGCAGAAGCAACGAGGGGCGGGAGCCGGAATGCACCGGTCCCGCCCCTCGTCTGAGGTCGTTCCGTCTACGCCCGAGGCGCTTAAGCAGCAGCCTCGACCGGGACGATGTTCACGGTCTTGCGACCGCGCTTGGTGCCGAACTCGACCGCACCGGGAGCCAGCGCGAACAGCGTGTCGTCCTTGCCGCGGCCGACGTTGACGCCGGGGTGGAACTTGGTGCCGCGCTGGCGGATCAGGATCTCGCCGGCCTTGACGACCTGACCGCCGAACCGCTTGACCCCGAGGTACTGGGGGTTCGAGTCACGGCCGTTGCGGGAGCTGGATGCGCCCTTCTTGTGTGCCATGGCTAGTCAGATCCTCACTTACCGGTGATGCCGGTGACCTCGACGCGGGTCAGCTTCTGGCGGTGACCCTGGCGCTTGTGGTAGCCGGTCTTGTTCTTGAACTTGTGGATGCGGATCTTGGGGCCCTTGGTCTGCTCGACGACCTTGCCGGTCACCGAGAACTTCGCCAGGGCGTCCGCCGCGGAGGTGACGTCATCGCCGTCCACAACGAGGAGCGGCGCCGCGAAGGTGATCTCGGTGTCCGGCGCGCCTTCGAGCTTCTCGACCTCGATGACGTCGCCGACAGCCACCTTGTACTGCTTGCCGCCGGTCTTGACGATCGCGTACATCGGGACGGAAGTCTCCTGCTACTCGACGGGACGGGATCGCGCGCGCCTCGGCCGCTCTGACAACGAGCACGCTGGGCTTCACGCGACAGGGCCCACCGGATGGCGGGCCGCGTATCAGGTTACGTGGCGGTGGACGGCGTGGTCAAACCGGGGTGGCCGAACCGCGTCCTCGCTGGTCAACGCCGGGATGTCCGGTGATGGGCCGGACGCGGCGAACCGCTGCCCGGGCAGGCCGGGCAGCGGTTCGCGACGTGCTGATCAGCTCTCGTTGACCGCGCCCAGGGGCGGGCCGGCGGGCCTGGAGGCGGCACGACGGGCCGGGCGGCGACGCGTGGTCGCCGGCGGGGTCGCGGGCTCCGGGGCCTTGCCGTTGAGCGGCTGCTCGGCCGAGGTCCCCGGCTCGGGCCGCGCCGCTGCGGGCTCGGCCTGGACGGGCTGCTCGGCAGCGGCTTCGGGCTGCGCGGCCCGAGGCGCCTCGGGCTGCGCGACCGGGGCCTCAGCGGCCTCGGCGGGGGCCCGCTCGGCCGCCGGGACGGTCACGACGACCGGCTCGGCGATCGGCGCGGCAACCGGTTCGGCGACCGGCTCGACAACCCGTTCGGCGACGGGGGCGGCCGTGCCGGGGTCCTGCTGACCGGCGGCCTCGTCGCCGTGCTTGACGACCGCGCCGGCTTCCCGGCGGGCCCGGCGGCGCTGGCGGCGGTCGCGCTTGGCGGGCTCCGGCGCGGCCTCCTCCTCGACCACGGCGGCGAGCGGGTCCTCCGAGGTGGGCTGCTCGGCGATCGCCTCCGGCTCCTCGGCGGGCTCCACGGTCCGCTCGGCCACCGGCTCGGGGGTGGGCTCCGGCGCGTCCACGTGCTTGCCGCGACGCGACTTGCGGCCACCGCCCTGCTGCTGTTGCTGCTGCGACTGGCCACCGCCGTTGCCGTTGCCGCCGCCGTTGCCATTGCCGCCGCCGTTGCCACCGCCGTGCGAGTGCACGGGGTCGGTCGTGACGACCAGGCCACGCCCGCGGCAGTGCTCGCAGGTGGTGGAGAACGCCTCCAGCAGCCCGGTGCCGACCCGCTTGCGCGTCATCTGCACCAGACCGAGCGACGTCACCTCCGCCACCTGGTGGCGGGTCCGGTCGCGGCCGAGGCACTCGGTCAGCCGGCGCAGCACCAGGTCGCGGTTCGACTCCAGCACCATGTCGATGAAGTCGATCACGATGATGCCGCCGATGTCGCGCAACCTGAGCTGGCGGACGATCTCCTCGGCCGCCTCCAGGTTGTTCCGGGTCACCGTCTCTTCGAGGTTTCCACCCGATCCGGTGAACTTGCCGGTGTTGACGTCGATGACCGTCATCGCCTCGGTGCGGTCGATGACCAGGTAGCCGCCCGACGGCAGCCAGACCTTGCGGTCCAGCGCCTTGAGCAGCTGCTCGTCGATGCGGTACTCGGTGAACGCGTCGCTGGTGCCCACGTGCTTGCGCAGCCGTTCCTGGAGGTCGGGCGCGACGTGCCGCACGTAGCCGTCGATGGTCTCCCACGCGTCCGAGCCCTGGACGACGAGCGCGGCGAAGTCCTCGGTGAACAGGTCGCGGACGACCTTCACCAGCAGGTCCGGCTCCTCGTACAGCAGCTGCGGCGCCTGGGCCTTCGGCGTGTCGGCCTTGTCCTTGATGACCTGCCACTGCGCCTGCAGGCGGGTCACGTCGCGGGCCAGCTCGTCCTCGGCGATGCCCTCCGAGGCGGTGCGGATGATCACGCCCGCGTCCTCGGGGACGACGCGCTTGAGGATGTCCTTGAGGCGCTTGCGCTCGTTGTCGGGCAGCTTGCGGCTGATGCCGGTCGCACCGCCGCCCGGCACGTACACCAGGAAGCGGCCGGGCAGGCTGATCTGCGTGGTCAGCCGGGCGCCCTTGTGGCCGACCGGGTCCTTGGTGACCTGCACCAGGACGCTGTCGCCGCTGGAGAGGGCCTGCTCGATCTTGCGGGCCTTGCCCTCCAGGCCGGCCGCGTCCCAGTCGACCTCGCCCGCGTACAGCACCGCGTTGCGGCCGCGGCCGATGTCGATGAACGCCGCCTCCATCGAGGGCAGCACGTTCTGCACCCGGCCGAGGTAGACGTTGCCGACCAGCGAGCCGGTGCCCGACGAGGTCACGAAGTGCTCGACCAGCACGCCGTCCTCCAGCACGCCGATCTGCGTGCGGTCGCCGCGCTCGCGCACCACCATCGTGCGCTCCACGGCCTCGCGCCGGGCCAGGAACTCGGCCTCGGACAGCACCGGCGCGCGGCGGCGGCCCGCCTCGCGGCCGTCCCGGCGGCGCTGGCGCTTGGCCTCCAGCCGGGTGGAGCCGCGGACGCTGCGCACCTCGCTCTGCGCGGCCTCGGAGTCGGCCTTGTCGTCCCGCGCGTCGCGAGCGGGCTCGCGGACGTGCACGACCGTGTTCGGCGGGTCGTCCTCGCTCGGGGCGGCCTCTTCCTCGGCGCCGGTCTTGCGACGGCGGCGACGCCGACGGCGGCGGCTGCCGGGACCCTCGTCGTCGGCCGAGGCGTCCTCGGCGGGCTCGGCCTCGGCCTCGGCGACCTCGGCGGGCTCGTCGCCCACCTCGTCCTCGCCGCCGTCCTCGCCCACGCCCTTGCCGCGACCGCGACCACGCCGGCCACGCCGGCGGCGGCGGCGGCCTTCGCCCTCGTCACCGGCGTCGTCGGCGCCCACGTGCTCGTCGGAGTCGTCCTCGGCGTCGTCGAGGTCGTCGTCCCGGCTCACCGGGGTCTCCTTGACCACCGGGGTCGGCGGCAGGAACACCGCGGACGGCGGCGCGAACAGCGGCACCAGCGGCGCGACCTCGCGGGCCACCGCCACCGGTTCCTCGGTCTGCTCGTCCACTTCGCCGGTGACGATGTCGTCCCAGTTCAGCAGGCTCTCGGCGACCTTGAGCGCCAGGTCGCGGCTCACGCTCGACTGCGCGCCCTTGACCGTCTCGCCGAGGTCGGCGAGCGCGGCCACCACGTCCTTGCTGCTCGCGCCGAGCAGCTTGGCCAGCGCGTGCACCCGCAGCTTGGCGGGCAGGTCGGCCAGATCCGGGTGTGCGGATGTGGCGTTACCCCCGCCGGCGACGCCGGCGGGCTTTTCCGTGTTCGACAATGCAGCTCCTCCGCCCCCGGGCGCGTCCCAACCGACGCGGCCGCGCAGGGGCCTCTCTTGTCCACTCACCGCCGCGGCTGGCGGCGGGAATCCTTGCCTCGCGCTGTGGCGCGCACCCGTGGGGCACGCGGCACAGCAGGTCCCATAACTCTGTTCGACGACGCCGTCAGCGCCGCTCCGCACCGCCCGGTCAGACCTCCGCCGCCCTGTCCAGGGCGAGCGGGTCGACCAGGCCGCCTTCGTCGTCCAGCCGCCCCTGCGCCATCCGGGTCGCCTTCGCGGGCACCGGCGGAACCAGGTCGGCGACGACTCGGAGCGCGCTCAGCACGTCGTCGGGTCTCACGGTAGGGGTTGTCTGCCGTACGACCGTCACGAGTATCCCACACGGTTGTGACAAATCTCGTGCATCGTGTCCGGCGTCGCTCGAATGCGCCTCCGCCGGCGCCCCCACCCGGGCCGACACGATGGCCGGCCGCACGTCCACGATCTTCTTGCCGTCCTTGGTCAACCGCTCGACCTCGACGGACCCGGCGGCCATCAGGGCGGTCACGGCAGCGGTCAGCTCTTCGGGCGACACGCCGGGCAGTTCCAGCCGCCAGGCGCTGGCCTCGATCCGCTCGGGCAGCGTGCCGCCGCCCGACTGGACGACCTCCAGCACGTCGAGCCCGGGCGGCAGCACGGCGTCCAGCGCGGTCCGCAGCGCCTCCGGGTCGACCCGGTCGACGACCTGCACCTCGACGTACTCGGCCTCGCTCGCCACGCCGGTCGGCGCGGCCCCCACCCAGGACACCTTCGGGTGAGGGCTGAAGCCCTGGGAGTAGGCCATGGGCACACCCGCCCGGCGCAGCGCCCGCTCGAACGTGCGCGCGATGTCACGGTGTGACGTGAACCGCAGCCGACCGCGTTTGGCGTAGCGCAGTCGCAGCTTCTGCACTGGTGCGGCCGACGGGTTGGGCTGCTGCTGGCGGCTCAGAGCTACTCCCCTTGGGTGCTGTGAGTGGCCCGCGGCGGGGTTGGGCACCCCGGCGGTCCACGCTCCTACTCCACGAGGACGGTACCTTGGACCTGTTCGGCACCGTTGCGCTTGTCTGCTCCGCCCCGTCTGGCTACCGTCCGGCAGCAGCAGTCCGATCGACGGTTCGCCCCTGGAAGTCGGGCCGACGGCTCCCCGTCGTGGCGCCCCGACCGGCACAGCCCTGGAGGTCCCCCGTGCCTCTGCACCGCCGCGCCCGAGCGGTCGCGGTCAGCGCGGCGCTGCTCGCGACCGGGTGCCTGCCGCTGACCGCGGCGGCCGAGCCCGAGGAGCCCGCGGCCGCCGTGGAGTGCGTCCAGCCCGGTCCGACGCTGCGCTACCTGGTCGTGTTCGCACCCGGCACGAGCGCGCCGCTGGCCGAGGCCCAGGTCTCCGCCGCGTGCGGCACGACGGCCCGGTACTACCCGGAGATCGCGGTGGCCGTCGCCGTGTCGCCGGACCCCCGGTTCGGGCAGCGGATCGGCGTCGACCGGGCGTACAGCGCGCAGTCCGACGGGCTGTCCCGGCACACCGGCGCGCCGGCCAGGCAGAAGAAGAAGGACGACGAGGCGGGCGGCGCGCGGTCGGCGGGGGCGGTGGACCGCACGGCCGAGCAGTGGGACATGGACCTGATCCGGGCGGCCGAGGCGCGCGCGGTCAGCCGCGGCAGCCGGGACGTGGTGGTCGGCGTGCTGGACTCGGGCGTCGACCCGGCGCACCCCGACCTGGTCGGCGCGCTGGACCCGGCGCTGTCGGCCGGCTGCACGACCGGCGTGGCCGACCCGTCGCCCGCGGCGTGGTCGCCGACGACGTCCGGGCACGGCACGCACGTGGCGGGCACGATCGCGGCGGCCGACGACGGCCTGGGCACCACGGGGGTGGCGCCGGGCGTGCGGATCGCGTCGGTGAAGGTCGTGGACGACGCCGGGTTCATCTACCCCGAGTACGCGGTGTGCGGGTTCATGTGGGCCGCCGAGCACGGCATGACCATCACCAACAACAGCTACTTCATCGACCCGTGGGCGTTCACCTGCCAGGACGAGCAGGGCCAGTCCGTGGTCTTCGAGGCGGTGCGGCGGGCGGTCGAGCACGCCTCCGGGCGCGGCGTGCTGACGGTGGCGGCGGCGGGCAACGCGGCGGCCGACGTGACCAAGCCGGGCCGGGACGCGCTCAGCCCGACCAACGCCGCGCCGGAGGACGTGAAACCGCGCTCGGTGGACAGCTCGTGCCTGGTGCTGCCCGCGCAGCTGCGCAACGTGGTGGCGGTGTCGTCGGTGGGCGCGGACAAGGTGAAGGCCGGGTACAGCTCCTACGGGCTGGGCGCGGTGGACGTGACCGCGCCGGGCGGCGACCGCAGGCAGGTGCCGGACGACGGGCAGAGCGGCTGCGTGCTGTCGACGGTGCCCGCCGCCGGGTACGACTACTCGTGCGGCACGTCGATGGCGACGCCGCACGTGTCCGGGGTGGCGGCGCTGCTGGCGTCCACGCACCCGCAGGCCGGCGCGGGCGAGCTGACCCGGATGCTCGGCGAGCAGGCCGAGACGCTGCCGTGCCCGGCCGACTACGACCTCAACGGCACGGGTGTGCAGGACGCCTACTGCACGGGCTACTCGGAGTACAACGGCTTCTACGGCAACGGGATGGTGGACGCGCTCGCCGCCGTGCGCGACTGAGCGTCGGCGCCCGGTTGGGCGCCGACGCCCGTCCGCGAGCCGTCAGCCCTGCGTCAACGCCGGGTTGCGCACCGGGGAGCCCTTGCCGACCGGCGAGATCGGCAGCAGCGTCCGGCCGGTGGGCCCCACCTCGATGTCGGTGCCCATGGCCGGGCACACGCCGCAGTCGAAGCACGGCGTCCAGCGGCAGTCGTCCTGCTCCCGCTCGTCCAGCGCGTCCTGCCAGTCGGCCCAGAGCCACTCCTTGTCCAGCCCCGAGTCCAGGTGGTCCCAGGGCAGGACTTCCAGCTCCTCGCGCTCCCGCGTGGTGAACCAGGCCAGGTCGACGCCCAGCGGGGTCAGCTCGGCCTCCGCCGCCCGCACCCACCGGTCGTAGGAGAAGTGCTCGGACCAGCCGTCGAACCGGCCGCCCTCGCGCCACACCCGTTCGATCACCAGGCCGATGCGCCGGTCGCCGCGCGACAGCAGCCCCTCGATCAGCGACGGCTTGCCGTCGTGGTAGCGCATGCCGATGTTGCGGCCGAGCGAGCGGTCGGAGTTGACCGCCTCGCGCAGCTTGCGCAGCCGGTCGTCCACGGTCTCCGGGTCGCACTGCGCGGCCCACTGGAACGGGGTGTGCGGCTTGGGCACGAACCCGCCGATGGAGATCGTGCAGCGGACGTCCTTGCGGCCGGAGACCTCCCGGCCCGCGCGGATGACGTTCTTGGCCATCTCGGCGATCTGCAGCACGTCGTCGTCGGTCTCGGTGGGCAGGCCGCACATGAAGTACAGCTTCACCTGCCGCCAGCCCGCGCCGAACGCGGCGCTGACCGTGCGGATCAGGTCCTCCTCCGACACCATCTTGTTGATCACGCGCCGGATGCGCTCGCTGCCGCCCTCCGGGGCGAACGTCAGGCCCGAGCGGCGGCCGTTGCGGGACAGCTCGTTGGCCAGGTCGATGTTGAACGCGTCCACCCGGGTCGACGGCAGCGACAGGCTGGTGTTCGTGCCCTCGTAGCGGTCGGCCAGGCCCTTGGTGACCTCGGCGATCTCCGAGTGGTCCGCGCTGGACAGCGACAGCAGGCCGACCTCCTCGAAACCGGTCGCCTCCAGGCCGCGCTGCACCATCGCGCCGATGCCCTCGATGGACCGCTCGCGCACCGGACGGGTGATCATGCCCGCCTGGCAGAACCGGCAGCCGCGGGTGCAGCCGCGGAAGATCTCCACGCTCATCCGCTCGTGCACGCTCTCGGCGAGCGGCACCAGCGGCTGCTTCGGGTACGGCCACGCGTCGAGGTCCATCGTGGTCCGCTTGAACACCCGGTACGGCACCCGCTCGCGGTTGGGCACCACGCGCTGGATGCGGCCGTCCGGCAGGTACTCGACGTCGTAGAACCGCGGCACGTACACGCCGCCGGTCTCGGCGAGCCTGGTCAGGACCTCGTCCCGGCCGCCGGGGCAGCCCTCGGCCTTCCAGCGGCGGACGATGTCGGTGATCTCCAGGACGGCTTCCTCGCCGTCGCCGAGCACGGCCGCGTCGATGAACGGCGAGATCGGCTCCGGGTTGAACGCCGCGTGCCCGCCGGCCACCACGATCGGGTGGTCCCCGGTGCGGTCGGCGGCGTGGATCGGGATGCCGGCCAGGTCGAGCGCGCTGAGCATGTTCGTGTAGCCCAGCTCGGTGGCGAAGCTGACCCCGAACAGGTCGAACGCGCCCACGGGCCGGTGCGCGTCCACGGTGAACTGCGGCACGCCGTGCTCGCGCATCAGCGCTTCCAGGTCGGGCCACACCGCGTAGGTCCGCTCGGCCAGCACGTCCGGCTGCTCGTTCAGGACCTCGTACAGGATCATGACGCCCTGGTTGGGCAGCCCGACCTCGTAGGCGTCCGGGTACATCAGGGCCCACCGCACCGCCGCGGCGTCCCAGTCCTTGACCGTGGCGTTCAGTTCCCCGCCGACGTACTGCACCGGCTTGGACACCCTCGGCAGCAGGGGTTCCAGGGCGGGGAAGACCGACTCGACACTCACGCCGACCAGGGTAACGGCAGGGCGCCGCTGCCGAACGTGGCGGCTTTGTTCAACCGGCTCAGGTGAGCAGCAACTTGCCGAGCCTGCGGGCCGCGACGGCCACCCCGACGAGCACCATCACCGCGAAGTAGGCGACGTGGACCAGCGCGCCCCAGTCGACGTTCCCGGTGGTCAGCGACCTCATCAGCTCGATCGCGTGGTACAGCGGCGTCCACTGGACGACCACCTGCAGCCAGCCCGGGTACACCGACAGCGGGTAGAACGTGGTCGAGAACAGGAACAGCGGCATCACGGCCAGCTGCACCAGGTCGAAGTCCTGCCACGAGCGCATGAACGTGGCCGCGGCCATGCCGACCGCCGCGAACGCCGCCGCGACCAGCAGGCACGCGGGCAGCGCCAGCAGCGCCCACGGCGAGTCGACCAGGCCGAACCCGAGCATGACCACGATGAAGCCGCCCGAGTACAGGCCGCCGCGGATCAGGCACCAGGTGGCCTCGCCGATCGCGATGTCGACCGGCCCGAGCGGGGTGGCCAGCACCGCGTCGTACACCTTGGCGTACTTGAACTTGAAGAACAGGTTGAACGTCGCCTCGAACACCGCCCCGTTCATCGCCGACGCCGCGAGCAGCGCGGGCGCGACGAACTGCGCGTACGGCACCCCCTCGACGCCGGTGACCAGCCGGCCGAGGCCGTAGCCGAGGGAGAACAGGAAGAACAGCGGCTCGAAGAACCCGGAGATCACCGACAGCCAGGCCCGCCTGCTGACCAGGTACGAGCGCTCGACCAGGACGTGCGAGCGGCCCGCGTACAGGCCGGGCGGCACGATCCGCAGCAGCAGGCCGGCGCCGGCGCGCGACGGCGGCGCGGCCGGGTCCGCGGCGCCGGGGCGGTCGGCGGTGGAGGACTCCGGGGTCATACGGCCAGCCTCCGGTGGAAGTAGCGGCGGCCCAGCACCACGCCGAGCGCGACCAGGGCGGCCAGGTAGGCGACGTGGCCGAGGGCGGGCAGCACGCCCAGGGTGCCGAAGGTGACGCCCCTGGCGAGCTCGATGCCGTGCCACGCGGGGGTGGCCCAGGCCAGCGGGTGCAGCCAGCCCGGCAGCTGGCTCAGCGGGTAGAACGCGCCGGTGAACAGGGTCATCGGCATCACCAGGAAGCGGAAGACGGAGTTGAACGCGTCCGGCTTCTCCCTGGTCGCGGTGAAGGCCACCAGGGGCGCGCTGAACGCCATGCCGGCCAGCGTCGCGAACGGCACCGCGAGCACGGCGGACGGGCTGGTGATGGCGCCGAGGGCCACCGCGATGAGGAGGAACACAGCGGTGCCGGCGGCCAGGCGCAGCGCGATCCACAGCAGCTGGCCGTAGAGCACCTGCGCGGGCGTGACCGGGGTGGACACCACGGCCAGGTAGGTGCGCTGCCACTTGAACGACGAGAACACCGCCCAGCTCGACTCGAAGGTGGCGTTCTGCACGGCGGTGACGACCAGCAGCGCGGGCGCGAGGTACACGACGTACGGGTGGCCGCCGGTCGCCTCGCCCGGCTGCACCTGCGAGCCGAAGCCGACGCCCATGGCCAGCAGGAACAGCACCGGCTGCAGGAAGTTCGAGATGACCGTGGCCCGCCAGTTGCGGCGGTACCAGGTCCAGTGGTTCTCCACCGCGATCAGCGCGGCGCGCCAGGGGTTGACGACGTGCGCGCTCATTCAGTCCACCAACGTCCGGCCGGTCAGGCGCAGGAACACGTCCTCCAGGGTGCTGCGGCGGACCAGGCTGGACACCGGCCGCACGCCGCGCGCGTGGGCCGCGGCCAGCGCCGCCTCGCCGTCCGCGGTGTAGAGCAGCACCCGGTCGGGCAGCACCTCCACCCGGTCGGCCAGGTCGCGCACCTCGGCGGCGCTCTGCTCGCCCGGCGGGAAGCGCAGCTCCAGCACCTCCCTGGTGGAGTAGCGGCGGATCAGCTCCGACGGCGAGCCCTCGGCCGCGATCCGGCCGCCGTCCATCACCACCAGCCGGTCGCACAGCTGCTCGGCCTCGTCCATGTAGTGCGTGGTGATGATCAGCGTGACGCCGGACTGCTTGAGCCGGAACAGCCGGTCCCACAGCAGGTGGCGCGCCTGCGGGTCCAGGCCGGTGGTCGGTTCGTCGAGCAGCAGCAGGTCGGGGTCGTTGACCAGCGAGCGGGCGATGGTGAGCCGCCGCTTCATGCCGCCCGACAGCGGCTCCACCTCGGCGTCCGCGCGGTCGCTGAGCTGGGCGAACTCCATCAGCTCCACGGCGCGCTCGCGCACCGCCGAGCGGGACAGGCCGAAGTAGCGGCCGTAGACCTGGAGGTTCTGCCGCACGGTCAGCTCGGTGTCCAGGTTGTCCTGCTGCGGCACCACGCCGATGCGGGCCCGGATGCGCGGCCCGTCGGTGTCCGGGTCGAGGCCGAGCACGCGCAGCTCCCCGCCCGTGCGCGGCGACACGCACGAGACCATCCGCATGGTCGAGGACTTGCCCGCGCCGTTGGGCCCGAGGAAGCCGAACGCCTCGCCCTTCGGCACCTCGACGTCGATGCCCCGGACGGCTTCGAACGAGCCGAAGTGCTTGGTCAGGCCCTTGGCGTGGACGAGGGTTGGGATCACGTCCGTCACGTTAGCGGCGAGGTCCGACAATCCCGGAACCGTTTTGGGGTGGCGCTGTGGAGATCGACCTGAGTTGGCCCGTGGTGGCCGACGAACGACTTCGGGCCGAAGTGCACGAGGTGCTGCACGCCGTGGTGGCCGCGGGCGGGGCGATCGGCTGGTTGGAGCCGCCGGTGCGGGCGGAGACCGACGCGTGGCTGGACGGCGTGCTCGCGTCGCCGGCGGACGGCGCCCTCGTCGTGGCGCGCGTGGACGGCGTGCTGCGCGGCACGGCGACGTGGCGGCGGTCCGACAGCGAGGTGTTCGGGCACATGGCCGAGGTGCGGCGGGTGACGTCGCACCCGGCGGCGCGCGGGCTGGGGCTGGGCAGGCGGTTGGTGGGCGCGGTCGTCGAGCACGCGCGCGCGGCCGGGGTGGAGGTGCTGACGCTGGGCGTGCGCGGCAACAACCACGGCGCGATCGAGCTGTACGAGAGCCTGGGCTTCCGCGAGTGGGGGCGGCTGCCGAACGTGATCGCGGTCGGTGACGTCCGGTACGACGACGTGCGGATGCACCTGCCGCTGGGGCACCGGGAGGGCGTCGTGCTGCACGGCTCCGCGCCGGGCGGCCCGGGCTCGTCGCCCGCGCGCTCCCCACTGGCCTGAGCGGGCGAACGGCCCGGGACCGCGGTCGGTCCCGGGCCGTTCGGCGTCGGTTCAGGCGCTCGGGAACCAGAGCTTGATCTCGCGCTCGGCCGACTCCGGCGAGTCCGAGCCGTGGACCAGGTTGAACTGGACCTCCAGGCCGAAGTCGCCGCGGATCGTGCCGGGGGTGGCCTTCTCGACCGGGTCCGTGCCGCCGGCCAGCTGGCGGAACGCCGAGATCGCCCGGGTGCCCTCGACCACCATCGCCACCAGCGGACCGCCGGTGATGAACTCGACCAGGTCGGCGAAGAACGGCTTGCCGTCGTGTTCGGCGTAGTGCTGCTCGGCGGTCGCGCGGTCCACGGTGCGCAGTTCGAGGGCGGCCAGGTGCAGGCCCTTGCGCTCGATGCGGGAGATGACCTCGCCGACCAGGCCGCGGCTGACGCCGTCGGGCTTGACCAGGACCAGGGTGCGCTCGCTCACGGCGGTCGGTACTCCTTCGTGGGGAATCGTGCAACTCCGGTAGAGGGTAGCGGGAGCTGCGATAGTGCCCGCCGTGACCACCGGGAAGCCCCACCTCGGCACGACCCTCACCGGCGCGGCCGTGCTGTTCGTGCTGCTGCGGTTGCTCGCGGTGTCGCACTACGACTGGCACACCGCGTTCGCGCTGCTGCACACGTTGGACCTGGAAGACGCGCCCGGCTTGTTCCTGGGCACGTTCATGGCGGACGTGGGGATCAGCAGTGCGCTGTTGGTGGTGATGGTGCCGTTGACGGTGTTCTACGCCGTGGGACGGCGGTCGCGTGCGGCGCCGTTGGGGGTGGCCGTGCTGGTGGCGTTCCTGGTGGCGCACGTGCTCTCGTACCACCGGTGGTGGGTGCCGGTCGGCGCGGTGGTGTTGACGGTGGTGCTGGTGTTGGTGGAGCGCGCGCGGCGGTTGCACGCGCAGATCGACTTCGTGCTGCGGCGGTTCGGGTACGTGGTGGGCGCGGTGGCGTTGGCGGTCGCCGCGGTGGTGGCCACGCCTTGGGTGCCGCTGGAGCGGATCGAGACCGTCGACGGCGTGGTCGAGGCGTACGTGATGGAGACCAGCCCGGGGTTCCTGAAGGTGCTCGGCGCGCGGGAGTTCCGCATCCTGCGGGCCGAGGACGTCCGGTCACGGGTGGAGCTGGCCGACCACTAGGCCCTCAGGGGGACGCGTCGTAGCGGGTGGCGACCGTGGTGGCGCGGTCGCGCAGGGAGGTGCGCAGCCAGTGCGGGGTCAGGGCTTCCGCGCTCGTGGCGAGCTGCCACAGCGCCCACTCGGCGTGCCGCGGGTCCTGGAAGGTCACCTCCAGGCGCAGCCAGCCGTCCGGGTCGGTTGCCTCGGTGAGGACGGCGACGGCGGTGTTCAGCAGCTCCTCCCGGCGTGCCGGGTGCAGTCGCAGCAGCACGGCGACCTGGTCGCCGCCGGCGCGGAACCGGGCGCCGCGGTCCTGCCAGGCCCGGCCCAGGTCGACCCGGTCCGGGCGCTGCGCGGGTTCGGGGAGCTCCTCGGCGGCCAGCACCCGGGACAGCCGGTAGGTGCGGTCCCGGCCGGACCTCGTGGCCAGCAGGTAGCCCTGGTCCCGCACGGTGACCAGGCCGATCGGGTCCACCGTCCGCCACCGCGGCGCCTGGTCGGCGGCGGCGTAGCGGAGGCGGAGCTTGCGCCCGGCGAACACCGCGCGGCGGATCTCGGCCACGATCTCGTCCGGCGCCTCCTCGGCGACCACGCGGCGTGAGAGGAGGTCGGTCTCCGGGTCGATGAGCAGTCGTTCGGCGACGTCGGCGGCGGCGTTGCGGTGGCTCTCCGGTAGCGCGTCGACCACCTTGAGCATGGCGGAGGCCAGGGCCGAGCCGAGGCCGAACGCCTGCGCGCCGCGCCGCGACCCGGCGATCAGCAGGGCGAGGGCTTCGTCGTGGTTCAGCCCGGTCAGCTCGGTCCGGAAACCGGGCAGCAGCGCGAACCCGCCGTGCCGGCCGCGCTCGGCGTAGACCGGGACGCCGGCGGCGGACAGCGCCTCGACGTCGCGCAGCACGGTCCGGGTGGACACCTCCAGCTCACGGGCCAGCGCGGCCGCGGACAGCCGCCCCCGTTGGCGCAGCAGCAGGACCAGCGAGACCAACCGGTCGGCGCGCATGGCGGAACGCTACTGGAATACCCGACACAGGGTGTCGTGATTGGTGGGGAGGCTGCCACTCGCAAGACGGTGATCGAGACGAGTGGAGCGGACGTGGCTGTGCAGCGAACGGCGGTCAACCCGTGGACGTGGTCCGCGGAGCTGGGTTACAACCAGGGCGAGGTGGTCTCCGGGCACACCCGGACCCTGTACTGCGCCGGGCAGGCCGCGATGAGCGCCGACGGCGAGCCGGAGCACGCCGGTGACATGGCGGCTCAGCTGGGGTTGAGCCTGGACAACCTGGAGTCGGTCCTCGGCGAGGCGGGGATGTCGCTCGCGAACCTGGTGCGGCTCAACGTCTACACGACCGACGTCGACCTGCTCTTCCAGCACTACGGCGTGCTGGCGGCGAGGTTGGGCGCCGCGGGGGCGGCCCCGAGCAGCACGCTGCTCGGGGTGACGAGGTTGGCCATCCCCACCCTGATGGTGGAACTGGAGGGGACGGCCGTCGCCTGACCCGGTGACGGGCTCGGCGCGCGGGGATCTCGCGCGCCGAGCCCGTGCGCCTAGCGGGTCAGGACGACGACCGAGCGCGGCGGCACGGTCACCGAACCGCCGGCGACGACGGCCCGGTCGGCGGCCGACGCGTGGTTCTGCCAGTCGCCCGCGACCGCCACCGACTTCTGCGCCGGGTACGGGTTCACCACGACCAGGACGGCGTTGCGGGCCGGGTCGACGTCCGGGCCGACCGCGTCGTCCAGCAGGGCCGCCACCACGCCCGGCTCGGCCGCCGGGAACGACAGCTTCTGCTGCACGAGCGCCGCGTCGTTCAAGGTGAACAGCGGCGAGGACGCGCGGATGCGCAGCAGTTCCAGCGTGTTGCCCACGGCGGCGCGCATGTCGTCCGTCGACGGCTTCAGGGCGCCGTTGGCCAACAGGGGCGCGGCGTAGGGCCACTTGTCCTCGTTGTCCGCCGCGGGCGGCAGGCCGCGGCCGAAGCCGTTGTCCCGCAACGACGGGTCGTAGCGGTTGAACCAGTCACCCGAGTCGTAGCTGTTGCGGTCCAGGGACTTCGACCGCAGGAACTCCGCGCCGGCGTGCAGGAACGGCTGGCCCTGGCCCAGCAGCACGGGCGCCAGCGCGACCTTCTGCATCCGCACCCGGTCCGCCATGGACGTGCCGACCGGCAGCTTGTAGGTCTGCGAGTCGAACAGCGTCTCGTTGTCGTGCGCGTCGACGTAGGTGATCACGTCGGCCGGCGCGCCCGCGTACCCGGCGGGCGAGCCGTTGTACGACACGTCGCGACCGGTGATCCCGCCGCCGGCCGTCGACTCGAAGCGGTAGGTCGCCATGTTGCCCGCCATGCCCAGCTTCACCAGGTCGGTGTAGTTGGCCAGCCGGGCGGCCACGTCGCCGTTCGCGGGCGAGCCGTTCGGGTCGCCCGCCAGGCCGGAGGCCAGGCCCTGCACGCGGGGGTCGGCGTCGAACGGCCCGCCGCCGCGCACCGCGTCCCGCAGCCGGTCGCTGAACGTGCCGATGCCCGTGCCCGCCATGTTCGCCTGGGTGGCCTGCTCGAACCGGGCGTTGCCGGCGACCTCGCCGAAGTCCCAGCCCTCGCCGTAGATCCTGATGCCGCGGCCGTCGACCCCGTCGCGCTCGACGGTCAACGCGTCCAGCGCCGCCCGCACGGCCAGGACGTTGGCCTTCGGGTGGTGGCCCATCAGGTCGAACCGGAAGCCGTCCACCTTGTACAGCCGCGCCCACCGCACCGCGGAGTCCACGACGAGCTTGCCCATCATGGCGTTCTCGGTGGCGGTGTTGGCGCAGCACGTGGAGTTCGCGACCGCGCCGTCGGCGTCGAGCCGCTGGTAGTAGCCCGGCACCACCTTGTCCAGCACGGACGTCGGCGCGTCGCCGGCGGCGGCCGTGTGGTTGTAGACGACGTCCACGACCACGCGGTTGCCGTTGTCGTGCAACGACTTCACCATCTCGCGGTACTGCTTCGACCGGGCCCAGCCGGTCTGCGCGTCGTCCGTCGCGTAGGAGCCCTCGGGCACGTCGTAGTGGAACGGGTCGTAGCCCCAGTTGAAGCCGTCCTTCGCGGCGACCCCGGCCACGCACTCCTGCTGCGCCGGGGAGTCCGGGGGCAGCGACGCCAGGTCGCACGCCGGTTGCCTCTGGTCCGCGCGCTTTTCAGGAATCGTGGCGATGTCGAACGTCGGCAGCAGGTGCACGGTGTCCAGCCCCGCCGCCGCCAGCTCCCGCAGGTGCGCCATGCCGACCGACGACGGGTGCGTGAACGCCCGGTAGGTGCCCCGGTCGCCTTCCGGCACCGACGCGTCGCCGATGGAGAAGTCCCGGACGTGCAGCTCGGTGACGCCGTGCTCGGTGGGGTCGCCGCCCAGGCCGCGGGCGACGTGGTCGGACCAGCCGGCGGGCATGGTGCGGGCGTCGCCCAGGTCGGCGAACTGCGAGTGCGTCGAGTCCACCGCCAGCGCCACCGAGTACGGGTCGGTGACGGTCACCGAGCGACCGGCGACGGTCACCTCGTACCGGTAGAACTTGTCCTTCCACGCCCCGGAGGCCGTCCACGAGCCGGACGCGTCGTCGCGGGCCATGGCCACGGTCGTCGGCGTGCCGCCGGGCTGGTCGAACACCTGCAACGCCACCGACGACGCCGTGGGCGCCCACAACCGGGTGGTCACGCGGTCGCCGTCGAACGTCGGCCCGTAGGTCAGCGACGACGCGGCGGCGGCGAACCGGTCGTCCAGCACACCGGCGATCTGCACGCCCGTGCGGTGCCGCAGGCCGCCGCCGGAGTCGACGTGCACGGCGGACAGCTTGCCGCGCAACGCCTCGTCCAGCCGCGCGCCGTCACGCACCCGGAACACCGGCTTGCCCCGCAGGTGCGGGAACCGGTCGGGCACGGCGTCGGTCGACGGTTCGAGCCGCAGCACCCTGCCGTCGTGCTCCAGCCGGTAGCCGTCGGACGCCACCACCGGCACGTCCCACACCACCAGGTCCTTCGACACCCAGATCGCCTTGGACTTGGTCAGGTCGTCGTCCACGCCCTCACCGCCGGACGGCGGCAGCACGTAGGAGATCGAGCCGTCCGGCTTGGTGGAGCCGGAGACGTACCAGACCTCGTGGCCGGTGCCGGTGACGTCGAGGAACTGGTCCGGCCCCGGGTCCTTCTCGTCGCCCTTGTGGATGATGTTGCTCAGCCCGGCCGCGCCCGGCTCCAGCGGCACCGACCAGTACACGCCGAACCCGTCGCTCCCGTCCGGCACGCGCGACTGCGCCCAGCCCGGGCTCGGCTCCAGCGACCCGGTCCAGTGGTAGAGCGTCCAGTCGGCGTAGTCGCCGGCCGGCCGGTTGTAGTGGATCACCGCGCGGTTCTGCGCGGCGGCGAGGCTCGCGAACACCCCGTCGCCGTCGACCCACGCGCGCCCGGCCGTGCGACCGGAGGCTTCGACCACGTCACCGCGCAGCACGGAGAACTCGACGGGCGCGGTCGCCGGGATCGTCGCCACTCCCCCGGTGAACGGGTGGTCGACGCCGCCCGCGCGCACCACGAGCCCGGAGGCGTCGCCGGTGTGCGTCACCACGGCCCGACCGGTCGCGGCGACCTCGCTGGCGTGCACCGCCGGTTGCCCCTGCCCGATCCACACCTGCGGCGTGGCGCTCGGGTCGATGAACCGGTCGCCGTCGGTGTCCTTCTCGTCGCCGCGGTGGGCGATGACGCCGACCGAGCGCGCGCCGGGCTTGAGCTTGACCCACGCGAACCGGCCGTACGGCGTCTCACCGGCGAACGGCAGCGGCGCGTCCCACGTCGGCGCGTCCTCGACGTCGCCCCAGGCGTGCAGGCCCCACCCGTCGTAGTCGCCGGCCGGGCGGTTGTAGTGCACGACCAGCCAGTCGGAGGTCACCGCTCCCGGCGGCTCGACGGCGGGCGCGGCGACCAGGCCGAGCTTCGCGCCGTCCGCGCCCAGCGAGCCCTTGGCGTCCTTGGCGACCACCCGGACCTCGACGTCCTTGCCGACCGCCGCGCCGGGCAGCGCGGCCAGGTCGGCGAACACCCGGTACGGCGCGGCGTCGTCGGTGCCGAGCACCTGCCAGCCGCGCTCGCCCTCGACCCGCGCGGCGAACGTGGCCTGCGCGTACGGCGAGGTGATGCCATCGGCCCGCAGCTCGACCCGGTCGTCCAGCACGACCCCGGTCGCGGGCACGGCCAGGGCGGGCGTCGGCGCGGCGGACGGCAGCTTGCCGGTCGACCTGAGCACCAGGGCGGACAGCGCGGGCACGGTCACGGTCACCTTGCCGCCGACGGCGTTGACCTGCGAACCGGCCTTGGGCCAGGTCGGCCGGTAGCCCCGACCGGCCACCGGCACCTCGACGGTCGCGGGCGCGGTCCCCGCGTTGGCCACCACCACGTGCTCGACCTGCTGCTTGCGGCCCGTGCGGCTGAACGCGATCACGTCGCCTTGGGCGAGCCGGAGCGACTGGTTGCCGTCACGCCACACGGGGTCCGCGTCCACGAACTTGGCGAGGTCCCTGAGCTGCCGGTACAGCGGGTGGTCGGTGCGGAAGTTGTCGACCGCGCCCGTGCGGTCGCTGCCGACCAGGTCCTCGGCGGCGTACTCGGGGGTCTTGGAGGCGAACATGTCCTGGCGGGCCGCCTTGTCGCCGCCGGAACCCGCGAAGCCCTGCTCGTCGCCGTAGTAGACGACCGGGTTGCCGCGCCACAGGTACATCAGGGCGTTGCCCAGCTCCAGCCGGTCCAGCAGCTCGGCCTCGGGGACGTCCGGGCGGCTCTGCCGGATCATCCACGCGATGCGGCCCATGTCGTGGTTGCCGAGGAACGTCGGCAGCGAGGAGGCGTTGGAGTCCGCGTCGGTGTACCGGTCGTCGTCCACCAGCACCTCGCCGAGCCGGGCCGCGCCCTGGCCGGACAGGAACGACGCCGCGCCGCTCTGGAACGGGAAGTCCAGCGTCGCCTGCATCTTGCCGGTGGTGGTGTAGCGGGAGGTGAACGCCGGATTCGCGTCGAAGACCTCACCGAAGACGAAGAAGTCCTTCTTGCCGCGCATCGCCGCGTACCGCTGCACGTGCGGCGCGAGCGCCTGCCAGAACTCCATGTTGACGTGCTTGACGGTGTCGACCCGGTAGCCGTCGATGCCCAGCGTGTCGATCCAGCTGGTGAAGATCCGCTTCATGCCCTTGACGACCGTCGGGTGCTCGGTCATCAGGTCGTCCAGGCCGACGAAGTCGCCGTACTCGGCCGATTCGCCGCTGAACGTCGAGTCGCCGCGGTTGTGGTAGAGCTGCGGGTCGTTCAGCCAGGCGGGGGTCTTCTGCCCCTGGACCACCGGCGTGTACGGCGCGGTGAGGGTCGGGAAGTCCTCCTGACCCGCGATCTCGGCGATGTCGACGGGGTTGCCGCGCTCGTCCAGGTAGGGCTGCGCGCCGGTGCTGACGTAGTCGTGCTCGCCCTCGGCGTAGTCGATCAGGTCGGCGGTGTGGTTGGCGACGATGTCGAAGAAGACCTTGATGCCGCGGCGGTGCGCGTCCTGGATGAGCCGCCGCATGTCGTTGGTCGTGCCGAAGTGCGGGTCGAGCTGGGTGAAGTCGGTGGTCCAGTAGCCGTGGTAGCCGGCCGAGGCGTCCGCGCCGGAGCCCTGCACCCAGCGGTTGCGGAACATGGGCGTCATCCAGATCGCGGTGATGCCCATGCCGTCCAGGTAGTCGATCTTGTCGCGCAGGCCCTTGAGGTCGCCGCCGTGGTAGAAGCCCTTGTCGGCGGGGTCGTAGCCGCTCTTGAGCCGGTCGCTCTCGTTCGTGCCGCCGCGGTCGTTGCGCGGGTCGCCGTTGGCGAACCGGTCGGGCATCACGAAGTAGAACCGCTCACCGGTCAGGTCGTCCCGCAGGGCGTCCTTGGCCAGCGCCCGGTCGCCGTCGCGGACACCGGGGGCGATGTCGGTGACGGCGCCGACGGCGAGCCGTCGGACTTCGGGCGCGGCGCCCGCGGGTGGGCTCGGTGGCACGAACGGCACAACGGCCAGGGCGATGAGCGCGGCGACGGCCCGACGCATCGCGACCTCCTTGTCGCAAGAATTTGCAACCCCGTCCCGGCACCGAGCCGGGACGGAGTGCACAAAACCACGACAAATGCGGCCGGACAAGGTCCAGAAGGCTGCAAGTGCTTGCAGATCCTTGCGTCAGCGCCGCTCGGGGCGGAGGGTCCTGCTCCACAGCGACCTGCCCCTGATGTCGCGCAGCCACACGGTCAGCTCGCCGTCGCGCGACACCTCGACCTCGCCGAAGTGCTGGAACCCGTCCAACGGGCTGGTGTTCGCGACCGGCGGCGCGTTGACGAACACCGCCTCCGGCCCGAACGTCGGGTCGAGCGCGTTGGGGCCGAACGCGCCCGCGTTGAGCGGACCGGACACGAACTCCCAGAACGGGTCGAAGTCCTGGAACGAGGCCCGCTCCGGCGAGTAGTGGTGCGCGGCCGTGTAGTGCACGTCCGCGGTCAGCCACACGGTGTTGCGCACGCGCCGCCGCTTCAGCTCGCCCAGCACCCACGCCAGCTCGTGCTCACGCCCGCCGGGCGCGCCGGGCAGCCCGTTGGCCACGCCCTCGATGTCCGCCCCGTCGGGCACGGTCAACCCGATGGGCAGGTCGGCGGCGATGACCTTCCAGGTGGCCCGGCTGCGGTCCAGCGAGTCCACCAGCCAGCGGGCCTGCTCGCGGCCCAGGACGTGGCCGACGCCGTCGCGCGGCGCCGTGTTCGCGTCCTTGTACGAGCGCATGTCCAGCACGAACACCTCGACGTGCGCGCCGTAGCGGAACTTCCGGTACACCCGGCCGTCCACCGCCTGCCGCGGGTCGATCGGCTGCCACTCGTGGAACGCCCGGAACGCCCGCGCGGCCAGCACGTCCACCCGCTTCTCGGTGTACTGCGGCAGCGTCAGCACCTCGCCGGGGTACCAGTTGTTGGTGACCTCGTGGTCGTCCCACTGCACGACCATCGGCACCCGGGAGGCGAACTCCCGGTACTGCGGGTCGAGCAGGTTGTAGGCGAACTGGCCGCGGTACTCGTCCAGCGTCTCGGCGACCTTCAGCTTCTCCGGCGTCACGAGGTTGCGCCAGACCCGGCCGTCGGGCAGCGTCACCGACTCCGCCAGCGGTCCGTCCGCGTACACCGTGTCGCCGCTGTTGAGGAAGAAGTCGGGGCGGCGGGCGGCCATCGCGCCGAAGATCGGCATCCCGCCCAGGTCCGGGTTGCTGCCCCAGCCCTGACCGGCCACGTCGCCGGACCACGTGAACCGGACCTCGTCGCGGCCGAGCGGCGCGGTGCGGAAGCTGCCGGCGACGGCCTCGCTGCGGGTGCGGCCGTCCAGGTCCTCGGCGACGACGCGGTAGTGCACGTCCCGACCGCCCGGCAGACCGCGCAGCCGCACCCGTCCCGTGCCGCCGGTCTCGGGCGTCAGCAGCGGCCCGCGCACGGTCCGCGCGTGCCGGAACGACGGGTCCGACGACACCTGGACCAGCATCCGCGACGGCCGGTCGGCCCGCGTCCACACCAGGCCGCCGTCGAACGCCACGTCACCGGACTGCACGCCGTGCGTGAGCACCGGGCGGTCGCCACCGCGCGCCAACGCCACGCCGCCGGGCACGAGGACCGCGCCCGCGCCGATCGCACCGGCGCGCAGCAGCGTCCGCCGGTTCACCACACCATCGCTCATGCGCGGCTTTGTAACCGGTGAAGCCGAACCCCGGGTGAACGCGGCGCGTCGTCCGCGGGCCCTGCGCGCGGCGGAGTGCCCCGGCCACCCCGTCGTCGACCGTTCGCGCCGGGCGTCAGTGAGCCGTTCCCGCCGAGGGCGGGGCCGTGCCGCCGCCCACCCCCGCCTTGAGGGCGAACGCCTCCCCGGCCAGCGCCCCGAGGGCCCAGGCGTCCTTCTCCAGCGGGTCGACCTCTTGGTAGACGTGGTGGGCGATGGTGTTCAGCGCGGCGACCGGCCCGCCTTCCCGGACGAACTCGGCCCGGGCGGACGCCGAACCGTCGGCGGGCCTGCCGTCCTCGACCGCCGCGCACGCCTCGCGGAGCCGGACGGTCTCGGCGGCGACCACGTCCGCTTCCTGCCCGGTCACCTCGGCCGCGTGCCGCACCACCTTGTCCCGGCAGTCGCCCATGCCGGCCAGCAGCGCGGTGATCTCCTTCTGGATCGTGTCGGGAGACTTGTCCTGGGCGGCACGGGCGGCACGGCTGAGGTTCTTGAGCTTGAGCACCGCGTTCAACCAGTCGTGGACCGGTCCCGTGGTCCACGGCTCCCAGCGCTCGGCGAGCGACCGCGCTTCCGCCGCCCCCTCGCCGTCGAGCGTGCCCTTGGCCCTCACGGCGGCCTCGGCCACCCGGCGGGGCACCACCAGCTTGCCCATGATCTCGGGAATCCCGATCCCGCGGGAGGCGAGCAGCTTGGCCACGGTGAAGTACTGCTCGCAGTGGTACGCCTCGTGGAACAGCGTGTCGGTGTAGCCCTTCACGGCATCCGCGCCCAGCTCGTTGATCGCCTTGCGGTACAGCTGCTTGCTCGGCGGTAACTTGACCTTCCACAGCACGTGGTCGAACGCGCCGCTCTTGCCCGACGGCAGGGCCGAGTCCTCTACGCGGGTCCAGGTGGGGACCCCGTCCGCCACCAAGCGCTCCGTCACCCAGTCCAGCAGCTTCGCGTGGAACGACTTCGCACCGGGTTTGGGCGGGTCGTTCGCGAGCTGGTGGGCGTAGGTGGCGTACTCGTCCACGCGATCCCGCAGCGAGCGCTGGACGACGTCGTGACCGGGCGCGGGCGAAAGCGGACTGCCGGGGGTGACCATCACGTCAGGGTGGATCGCGGCGGGCGGCCGGTCAAGCCGCCGGGCTGGACGCGACCCGTCAGCCCTGCTGCTGGCTGGGCAGCCGGCCCTCGGCCATCCGCTTCGCCACGTCCCGCCGCAGCCAGAGCAGGTACACCCAGACCAGGCTGAACACGACGCCGATGCCGCCCAGCGCGGTCATGGCGAACCACGACGCGACCATCACGACGTGGATGGCCACGACCACGTACACCGCCCACCGGTGCTTCAGCAGCGCGCAGGTGGCGATCAGCGCGACGATCAGCCCGAGCACCAGGAACCCGGTGCCGGTGCCGATGCCGCCGCCCAGCTTCGCCACCACGGGCAGCGCCAGGGCGAGGACGATCGCCTCCAGGATCAGCGTGCCCGCCATGATCCCGCGGAAGGACTTCATCGGGTCCTTCTTCGGGGCCGGGACGTGGCCGGCCCCGGGGGTGGGCTCGGGGGTCGTGGTCACGAGGGCTCCTTGCCGAACAGCGCACGCGCGTCGCCCGCCGTGACGACCGAGCCGGTCACGACGACGCCGCCACCGGAGACGACGTCGCCGTCGTCGCTCTCCTCGGCCAGCCGCACGGCCTCCTCGATCGCGTCGTCCAGGTGCGGCTGGACGACCATGCGGTCCTCGCCGAAGATCGGGATCGCCACCCCGGCCAGCAGGTCGGGGTCCATCGCCCGGGGCGAGGAGTTCGAGGTCAGCACGACCTCCTGCACCACCGGCTCCAGGGCGCTGAGGATGCCGACCGCGTCCTTCTCCTGCATGACGCCGACCACGGCGACCAGCTTGCGGAAGCCGAACTCCTCGTCCAGCGCCTTCGCCAACGCCTCCGCGCCGTGCGGGTTGTGCGCCGCGTCCACCAGCACCGTCGGCGCCGACCGGACGCGTTCCAACCGGCCCGGCGAGCTGACCGAGGCGAACGCCTCGCGCACCGCCTCGATGTCGAGCTGCCGGTCGGCGCCCGCGCCGAAGAACGCCTCCACGGCGGCCAGGGCGAGGGCCGCGTTCGCGGCCTGGTGCGCGCCGTGCAGCGGCAGGAAGACCTCGTCGTACTCGCCGGCGAGCCCCTGCAGCCGCAGCACCTGCCCGCCGACCGCGACGTCCCGCCGGCTCACGCCGAACTCGGACCCGAGCCGCGCGACCGTGGCGTCCACCTCGGCGCACCGCCGGAGCAGCACCTGCTCCACCACCGGCTCCTGCTTGGCCAGCACGGCGACCGCACCGGGCTTGACGATCCCGGCCTTCTCCTCCGCGATGCCGCCCAGGTCACCACCCAGGTACTCGACGTGGTCCAGCCCGATCGGCGTGATCACGGCGACCCGGCCGTCGGCGATGTTGGTCGCGTCCCAGGACCCGCCCATGCCGACCTCGATCACGCCGACGTCGACCGGGGCGTCCGCGAACGCCGCGAACGCCATGCCGGTCAGCACCTCGAACTTGCTCATCGGCACGTCGCCGCGCGCGTCCACGATCGACAGGTACGGCTCGACGTCCCGGTAGATCTCGACGTACCGGGAGGGGCTGATCGGGGTGCCGTCGACGCTGATCCGCTCGGTCGCCAGCTGCAGGTGCGGGCTGGTGTACCGGCCGGTGCGCAGCCCGATCCTGGTCAGCAGCGCGTCGATCATCCGGGACGTGGACGTCTTGCCGTTCGTCCCGCCGACGTGCACCACCGGGTACGACGACTGCGGGTCGCCGAGGATGTCGGCCAGCGCCTTGATCCGGTCCAGGCTCGGCTCGATCTTGGTCTCGGGCCAGCGGGTGTTCAGCTCCGACTCGACCTGCCGCAGCTCCTCCAGCGCGCCCGTCTCGAAGCCGGTCACGAGTTGTCCTGCGGCATGGTCTCCAGGCGGGCGTGGATCCGGTCGACCTCGGCGTTGGCCGCCGCCAGCCTGGCCTGGATCTTGGCCACGACGTCGGCGGGCGCCTTGGCCAGGAACGCGGCGTTGCCGAGCTTGCCCTCGCACTGGGCGCGCTCCTTCTCGGCCACGGCCAGGTCCTTGGCGAGCCGCTTGCGCTCGGCCACGACGTCCACCGCGCCGGACAGGTCCAGCTCGACCTTGACCGTGCCGGCGGGCAGGCCGACGTCGAGCGAGACGCTGACCGAGAAGTCGTCGCCGGGCTCGGTCATCCTGGTCAGCGCCCGCACCGCGGGCACCTGCTCCAGCAGGTCGACGCAGCACGCGCCGCGGACCTTGCCCGCGACCTTCTGCGCGGGCTTGAGGCCCTGGTCGGAGCGGAACCGGCGGATCTCGGTGACGAGCTTCTTCAGCCCCTCGACCCGGGTGGCGGCCACCTCGTCGCGCTCGGCGCCGGTCGGCTTCGGCCACGGCGCGACCACCACGGACTCGCCGCCGGTGAGGGTGGTCCACAGCACCTCGGTGATGAACGGCGTGAGCGGGTGCAGCAGGCGCAGCACCACTTCCAGCACGTGGCCGAGCACGGCCTGGGTGGCCTCGGCGCGCGCGCCGCCCTCGGCGAGCTGGACCTTGGCCAGTTCGAGGTACCAGTCGCAGTACTCGTCCCAGGTGAAGTGGTAGAGCGCTTCGCTGAGCTTGGCGAACTGGAACGCCTCGAAGTAGCCGTCGACGTCGGTCACGAGCCCGTCGAGCAGGTCGAGGATCCAGCGGTCGGCGTCGGTCAGCTCCTCGCGCGGCGGCAGCGGCCGGGCGACGGTGGCGCCGTTGTTGAGCGCGAACCGGGAGGCGTTCCACAGCTTCGTGGTGAAGTTGCGCGACCCGGCCGCCCACTCCTCGGCCAGCGCCATGTCGGAGCCGGGGTTGGCGCCGCGCAGCAGCGTGAAGCGGGTGGCGTCGGCGCCGTAGGCGTCCATCCAGTCGATGGGGTCGATGCCGTTGCCGCGCGACTTCGACATCTTCTTGCCGTGCTGGTCGCGGATGAGGCCGTGCAGGAACACGTGGTCGAACGGCTGCTCGCCGTCCATCGCGTACAGGCCGAACATCATCATCCGGACGACCCAGAAGAACAGGATGTCGTAGCCGGTGGACAGGACGCTGGTCGGGTAGAACTTGGCCAGGTCGGCGGTCCGGTCCGGCCAACCCAGGGTCGAGAAGGGCCACAGGCCGGACGAGAACCACGTGTCGAGCACGTCCTCGTCCTGGACCCAGCCCTCGCCGGGCGGCTCCTCGCCGGGGCCGACGCACACGACCTGGTCGTCGGGGCCGTACCAGACCGGGATGCGGTGGCCCCACCACAGCTGCCGCGAGATGCACCAGTCGTTGAGGTTGTCGACCCAGTCGAAGTAGCGCTTGGCCAGCTCCGGCGGGTGGATGGTGGTGCGGCCGTCCCGGACGGCGGCGGCCGCGGCCTCGGCGAGCGGGGCGACCCGGACCCACCACTGCATCGACAGGCGCGGCTCGATGACCGTGTCGCAGCGCGAGCAGTGGCCGACGGAGTGCTTGTAGGGGCGCTTCTCGGCGACGATGCGGCCCTGTTCGCGCAGGGCGGCGACGACGGCGGGCCGCGCCTCGAAGCGGTCCATGCTCTCGAACGGCCCGTGCGCGGTGATCACGCCGCGGCCGTCCATGACGGTGAGCGCGGGCAGCTGGTGGCGCTGGCCGATCTCGAAGTCGTTCGGGTCGTGCGCGGGGGTGACCTTGACCGCGCCGGTGCCGAACTTCGGGTCGACGTGCTCGTCGGCGACGATCGGCACGCGCCGGCCGGTCAGGGGCACCTCGACCTCGGTGCCGATGAGGTGCCGGTAGCGCTCGTCCTCGGGGTGGACGGCCACGGCGGTGTCGCCGAGCATCGTCTCCGCGCGGGTGGTGGCGACCACGATGGAGTTCTCGCCGGAGCCGTAGCGGATGGAGACGAGCTCGCCGTCGTCCTCGGAGTGGTCGACCTCGATGTCGGACAGCGCGGTCTGGCAGCGCGGGCACCAGTTGATGATCCGCTCGGCGCGGTAGATCAGGCCGTCGTCGAAGAGCTTCTTGAAGATGGTCTGGACGGCCTGGGACAGGCCCTCGTCCATGGTGAAGCGGACGCGGCTCCAGTCGACGCCGTCGCCGAGGCGGCGCATCTGGCCGAGGATCCGGCCGCCGACCTCCTCGCGCCACTCCCAGACGCGTTCGACGAACTGCTCCCGGCCGACGTCGTGGCGGGACTTGCCCTCGTCGGCCAGGGCGCGCTCGACGGCGGTCTGGGTGGCGATGCCGGCGTGGTCGGTGCCGGGCAGCCACAGCACCTCGTAGCCCTGCATGCGGCGGCGGCGGCTCAGCGCGTCCATCACGCTGTGGTTCATGGCGTGGCCCATGTGCAGGCTGCCGTTGACGTTCGGCGGCGGGAGCACGATGGAGAACGGCGGCTTGTCACTTGCGGCGTCGGCCGTGAAGTAGCCGCGCTCGACCCACCGCTCGTACAGCCCGGCCTCTACCTCGGCCGGGTTCCAGGCCGGCGGGAGTTCGGATCGCTGCGGTGCGGTGGGGGTCTCAGTCACGGTCGAAGTCTACGGAGGCTCGGGTATCGACTTCTAATCAGATACCTGGTAGCGGCCCCGGTGCGTGGCGACCGACCCGACCGGGCCCGTTCGGGGTGGTGGCGGGGCGCGTCCGCCGGGCTCGTGGTGACCACCCCGTATCGACTTCGCGACGGATAGCTGGTAACGCCTTCGGTAGGGCTGACGTCGAGTGGGGGGAACCGTGGACGAGTACCGGATCGAGGACCACCCCGACCTTCAGGACCGCGGCTGGGCGCGGGCGGCCGTGCGGCGGGCCGAGCGGGAGGCCAGGGCGCAGCGGTTGCGGTCGTTGCCCCGGCGGCCGCGGCGGCGGTTCTGGGCGGGGCTGGCGATCGCGGTGGCGGCGGTGCTGCTCGGGTGGGCGGTGGTCGAGACGGGTTCGGGCGCCGGCACGGGCTCGTCGGGCGGGCTGCGACCGGTCGACCCGGACGAGCCGTTCGCGGGCACGTCGGCGGCGTCGTGGGCGGACGGCGCGGACGGGGTGGTGGCGCCGGACGGCCACCAGGTCGGCCCCTACCCGGCCGACCAGGTGCGGGCGACCTACGAGCGGGTGCGCGAGGCGGTGGTCGCGGCCCGGCTGGACCGGCGGGTGGTGCGCGACCACGACCTGGAGCCGTTCTTCGGGCTGTTCGCACCGGACCTGCGGGACTCGCTGCGGGTGCTGTTCGACGGCCGCAACGACGGCGAGGCGGCGTTGGCGGCGACGCGGGTGGACAGGGGCGCGCGGTTGGCGGAGGTGGAGCCGAAGGTGCGCGGCGAGATGGTCGCCGAGGTGGGGCCGGAGGGCGAGCTGGCGGTGCGGACGGACTACACGTTCGCCTACGCGTTCACGCCGGACCGGCCGGAGGCGGTGCGCGGGCCGCTGGACGTGGTGGCGTTGTCGCGGTTCCAGGTGCGGTACTCGGTGCGCACCGGCGGTCCGGGCGTGGAGGGGCTGTGGGCGGACGCGTCGATCGGCTCGTTGCACTCGATCGGGTGTTCGGCGGCCAAGCGCGGCTACCTGGCGCCCGCGTTCACCGAGCCGGCGCTGCCGACGGGGTTGGACTTCGACCTCAGCGCCCCGTCCTCGCCCGCCGACGGCTGCCCGGAGTGACCCGGTAACGCGGACGTCGCCTAGTCCGATCGAGTGATCGCATCACTCGATCGGGGGGGCAGCACGGTGGACATGCACGGGTTGGAGGACCACCCGGACCTGAACGACGAGAAGTGGATCCGGGAGGCGACCCGGCGGGCGGAGCGGGAAGCCCGCGCGTTCCGCCCCAAGCGGCGTCGAAGGCCGCGGCTGCCGCAGGGCCGGGCCAGGGCGATCACCGCCGCGGCGCTCGTGGTGGCGATGCTGGTCGGCGCGTCGGTGTGGAGCGGGTTCGGGCAGGACGCGTCGCAGCCCAACGCGTTCTCCGGCGTCGACCTGGACCGGCCGTTCACCGGCACGCCCGCCGAGGGGTGGGCGGACGGCGAGGCCGGGGTCGTCGCGCCCGCCGCGGCGGCGGTCGGCGAGTTCTCCGCCGAGCAGGTCGCGCAGGGGTACGAGCGGGTGCGGCAGGCCGTGATCGCGTCCCGGCTGGACCGCCGGGTGGTCGAGGCGCACGACGTGGAGCCGTTCCTGGCGCTGCTCGCGCCGGACCTCCAGGACCACATGCGCCCGCTGTTCGACGGCCGCAACGACGTCGAGGCGGGCCTGGTCGTCACGCGGGTGGCGCGGGGCTCGCGGCTGCTGCCCGCCGCGCCGAAGGTCAACGGCTGGATGCGCGCCGAGGCGGGCGAGCCGGGCGAGCTGGTCGTGCGCACGAACTACGTGATCGCCTACGCGTTCGCCGCCGCCGAGCCGGGCAGGCTGGCCGGTCCGATGGACATCGTCGCGGTGAGCCGGGTCGAGATGAGCTACGTCGTGCGCTCCGGCCCGGACCTCCGGCCCGAGAGCCACGGCCTGTGGACCGACGAGGCGTCCGGGTTCAGCTACTCGATGTCGTGCGAGGCGGCCGAGCGGGGCTTCCTCGCGCCGTGGATCGCCGACCGCCGGACCGGCGCCGCCGGCGGCGCGGAGGACCCCGAGGAGTACTTCGACCCGAACCGGCCGCTGTCGACCGAGGACGACTGCCGGGAGTGAGGCGGCCGGGCGTCACCCGTTCAGTCGATTCGCGGGTTGGTGACGCCGATCACAATTGACACCGATCCCGGATCGGTGCAGGTGGGAAGCCGGGTGCACGGGCCGTTCGCAACCCCTTGGGGCCCGTGCCGGCGATCTGGCGCGCCTCGCCGCGACCGGTGATCGGACAGGCCGCCGGCGCGCTCGCGCGGGGTGCGCCGGCGGCGTCGCACGGTCGCGCCCGCGTGGCCGCAGGATGTGGGCGCAGAATGTGGTCATGGACCGCAACCCGCCCCGCCAGGACATCGACGAGTCGCAGCTCGACGTCAGCGAACCCAAGCGGTGGGCGGCGGGCATCCCCGGCGTGGCGGTGTCCGTCAAGCGCGGTGTCGAGCAGATGGGCCTGGCCCGGACCGCGACCACGCTGAAGCTGCTCAACCAGCGCGAGGGCTTCGACTGCCCCGGCTGCGCGTGGCCGGAGCCGCAGGGTCACCGCAAGCTCGCCGAGTTCTGCGAGAACGGCGCGAAGGCGGTGGCCGAGGAGGCGACCAGGCGGCGCGTCGGGCCGGACTTCTTCGCCGCGCACCCGATCGCCGAACTGGCCGGGAAGACCGACTACTGGCTGGGGCAGCAGGGCCGCATCACCGAACCGGTGGTGCTGCGCGAGGGCGCCACGCACTACGAGCCGATCGGGTGGCAGGACGCGTTCTCGCTGATCGCCTCCCACCTCGACGGCCTGGCGAGCCCCGACGAGGCCGTGTTCTACACCTCGGGCCGCACCAGCAACGAGGCCGCGTTCCTCTACCAGCTGCTGGTCCGCTCGTTCGGCACGAACAACCTGCCGGACTGCTCGAACATGTGCCACGAGTCGTCCGGCGCGGCGCTGTCCGAGACGACCGGCATCGGCAAGGGCTCGGTCGGCATCGAGGACTTCACCCGCGCCGACCTGATCGTGGTGATCGGCCAGAACCCGGGCACGAACCACCCGCGGATGCTGTCGGCGCTGGAGGAGGCCAAGCGCGGCGGCGCGAAGGTCGTGGCGGTGAACCCGCTGCCGGAGGCGGGGCTGCTGCGGTTCAAGAACCCGCAGAACGCGCGCGGCCTGGTCGGCGCGGGCACCAAGCTGGCCGACGAGTTCCTGCAGATCCGGCTGGGTGGCGACCAGGCGCTGTTCCAGGCGGTCGGCAACCTGCTGCTGTCGTGGGACGCGGTGGACACCGGGTTCGTCGAGGGCTTCACCGACGGGTTCGCGGGCTACGCCGACCACGTGCGGCGGCTGGACTGGGAGTCGGTCGACGTGGCGACCGGCCTGCCGCGGGCGCAGGTCGAGCTGTTCGCCCGGATGCTGGCCGACTCGCAGCGGACGATCTTCTGCTGGGCCATGGGGCTGACCCAGCACAAGCACTCGGTGCCGACGATCCGGGAGATCTCCAACGTCGCGCTGCTGCGCGGCATGATCGGCAAGCCCGGCGCGGGCCTGTGCCCGGTGCGCGGCCACTCGAACGTGCAAGGCGACCGGACCATGGGCATCTGGGAGAAGATGCCGGAGAAGTTCCTGGCCGCGCTGGAGTCGGAGTTCGGCATCGACGTGCCGCGCGAGCACGGGTTCGACACGGTGGCATCCATCCGGGCCATGCGCGACGGCCGGGCGAAGGTGTTCTTCGCCGTCGGCGGCAACTTCGCCTCGGCCACGCCGGACACCGCGGTGACCGAGGCGGCCCTGCGCGGCCTCGACCTGACCGTGCACGTGTCGACCAAGCTGAACCGGTCGCACGTGGTGCACGGCCGCACGGCGTTGATCCTGCCGACGCTGGGGCGTACGGAGAGCGACCTCCAGCACAGCGGCGAGCAGTTCGTCACGGTCGAGGACTCGATGTCGGTGGTGCACCGGTCGCGGGGGCGGCTGGCGCCCGCGAGCGACCGGCTGCTGTCGGAGGTCTCGATCGTGTGCCGGTTGGCGCGGGCCGTCCTCGGGCCGGACCACCCCGTGCCGTGGGAGGAGTTCGAGAAGGACTACGACCTGATCCGCGACCGGATCGCGCGGGTCGTGCCGGGCTGCGGCGACTACAACGTGCGGGTGCGCCGCCCCGACGGGTTCGTGCTGCCGCACGCGCCGCGCGACGCCCGCGAGTTCACCGGCACCCGCACCGGCAAGGCGCAGTTCTCGACGGAGGACCTGACCGTGCTGCGGGTGCCGCCGGGGCGGCTGCTGCTGCAGACCATGCGCAGCCACGACCAGTACAACACCACGATCTACGGCCTGGACGACCGCTACCGGGGCGTGAAGGACGGCAGGCGGGTGGTGTTCGTCAGCCCGGCCGACCTCGACGCGCTCGACCTGCTCGACGGCCGGCACGTCGACCTGGTCAGCGAGTGGCCCGACGACCCGACCGGCGTCACCGAGCGGCGGGCCGAGCGGTTCCGGGTGGTGTCGTACCCGACGGCCCGCGGCTGCGCGGCGGCGTACTTCCCGGAGGCGAACTCCCTGGTGCCGCTGGACTCCACCGCCGCCGTGTCCGGCACGCCGACGTCGAAGTCGATCGTGGTGAGGCTGGAGAAGCGGGACGACTGACCCGGCGGCGCGGTAACGCCGGCGGCCGTTCGGGCGAACCACAGGGCAACCGACCGCTCTGGAGTCAGCCTTGATCAGGACCGTGCTCGCCGTCGCGCTGCTCGCGCTCAGCGCCTGCACGAGCACCCCACCGGACCCGCCGCCGAGCGCGCCACCGACCGAACCGCCGTCCACCGCGACCGATTCGGCGGGCGTGAACTGCGACGACGCCCCGCCCGAGGTGGTCGGCGCGGCGCTGCGGCTGCGGCTCAACCACACCCGGCAGACGATCACCGGCAACGTGGTCCGCTGCGCCTACGACGGCGGGATGGCCGAGGTCCGGTTCGAGACCGGCGCGGACGCGGCGTCGTTCGCCGGGGGTCGGGCGGAGCACGGGCGGGTGACCGACCTGCCGGACTTCCACGACGAGGCGTACCGCGCCACGGACGTCGTCGGCGAGGTCGTCAAGACCACCGTCGTCGCCCGCTCCGGGACGGTCGAGGTGACCGTGACGTCCGGCGCGAACGCCGACCAGGCGCGACAGCTGGTCGACGACCTCTTCGCCGCCCTCTGAGCCGGGCCCGGGTCACCGCTCCAGCACGGCCATCGCCGCGTTGTGGCCGCCGATCCCGCTGACCCCGCCGCCGCGCCGGGCGCCCGCGCCGCACACGAACAGGTTCGCCACGTCGGTCTCCACGCCCCACCGGCCGACCTCGTCCTCGCGCTCGGCGAACGGCCAGGCCAGCTCGTCGTGGAAGATGTTGCCGCGCGGCAGGCCCAGTTCGGCCTCCAGGTCGAGCGGCGTGCGGGCCTCCAGGCACGGCTCGCCGTCGGCGTCCGTCGCCAGGCAGGACTCGATCGGCTCCTCCAGGTGGGCGTTCAGCCCGGCCAGGTAGCGGCCGACCAGCTCGTCCCGCAGCCCGGCGTTGTCCCGTTCGAACAACGCCGCCGGCGTGTGCAGCCCGAACAGCGTCAGCGTGTGCCACCCGCGCCCGACCAGCTCGGGCCCGAGGATCGACGGGTCGGTCAACGTGTGGCAGTACATCTCCGACGGCAGCACGGACGGCGCCCGCCCGGCCGCGCTCTCCCGGTACGCCGCCTCCAGCTGCCCGTACGACTCGTCCACGTGCAGCGTGCCGGCGAACGCCACCCGCGGGTCGACGCCGCTGCGGAACCGCGGCAGCCGCTCCAGCAGCATGTTCACCTTCACCTGGCAGCCCTCGGCCACCGGCGTGCCCGGCCGACCCCGCAGCGCGTCCAGAGTGGACGGGGCGACGCCGGACAGCACGAACCGCGCGCCCACCGCGCGGCCGTCGTACTCGACCTCGGCCGCCGTGCCGTCCGCGTCCACCCGCGTCACCTCGGCGCCCGTCACGACCTCCGCACCGGCCTCGCGCGCCACCCGCAGCAGCTCGCCGGTCACCGCGCCCATCCCGCCGACCGGCACCTGCCACTCACCCGTGCCGTTGCCGATCACGTGGTACAGGAAGCACCGGTTGGCCTTCAGGTCGTGCAACGACGTGTGCGTGCCGATCAGCGCGTCGGTCGCGACCACGCCGCGCACCACGTCGTCGGCGAACAGCTCCTCCAGCGCCTCGCCCAGCGGCCGTTCCACGACCTGGTCCCACAGCCGGGCCCGCGCGACCGAGTCGACCCGCAGCCGGGCGTGCTCGCGCGACAGCAGCGGCTCCAGCATCGTCGGCGCCAGCGCCCCGGCCAGCACCTCCAGGTCGTCGTACCAGCGCCGCCAGCGCTCCCACTCGGCGTCCGACCCGGTCAGCGCCCGGAACGAGGCCGCGGTCGCCCCGCCCGGGTCGCGCTCCACCAGCAGGTCGCCCGCCGGCGTGTACGACGAGGACGCGCGGGACCGCAGCGACACCCGCAGCCCGAGGTCGGCGACGATCCGGTCCGGCAGCAGGCTGACCAGGTACGAGTACCGGGACAACCGGGCCGGCACGCCCGCGAACGCCTGTTCGCTCACCGCCGCGCCGCCGACGTGGCCCAGCTTCTCCAGCACCAGCACCGTGCGGCCCGCCCGCGCCAGGTAGGCCGCCGCGACCAGCGCGTTGTGCCCGCCGCCGACCACCACCACGTCGTAGATGTCCACCTCGGCGACTCTAACCAGTGCGCAACGCCGTCACGGCGCGCGCGACACCTCCGTAACCTGGTGGGGAGACTTGGCCGAGCGAAGGAGTTCCCCGATGGGGCGGGTCACCGTGCGTCGCCCAGTGGTCACCTATGCGCGACGGACGTCCCGGAAGCGGGTCGACGCGCTGGCCGCCGAGGAGCCGTTGGAGCTGCGCGTCGGCGGCAGGGCGTTGACCGTGACGATGCGCACGCCCGGCCACGACGTCGAGCTGGCGCACGGCTTCCTGCTCGGCGAGGGCGTCATCGGCGGGTTGGCGGACATCGCCGTGGCCCGGTTCTGCGAGGGCGCGGGTCCCGACGGCGTGAACACCTACAACGTGCTCGACCTGGCGCTGGCCGACGGCGTCGCGCCGCCCGACCCCGGTGTGGAGCGCAACTTCTACACGACCTCGTCGTGCGGCGTGTGCGGCAAGGCGGCGTTGGACGCGGTGAAGCTGAAGACCCGCTTCTCCCCCGCCGGCGACGCGTCGACGGTCGACGTGGACGTGCTCTCCGCCCTGCCGGACGCCCTGCGCGCCCGGCAGAAGGTGTTCGCCGCCACCGGCGGGCTGCACGCCGCCGGGTTGTTCACCACGACCGGTGAGGCGCTGGTCGTCCGCGAGGACGTCGGTCGGCACAACGCGGTGGACAAGGTGCTCGGCTGGGCCGTCCTGCAGGACCGGGTCCCCCTCGGGGGGACCGTGCTGATGGTGTCCGGGCGGGCGTCGTTCGAGCTGGTGCAGAAGGCCGCCATGGCCGGGGTGCCGGTGCTCGCCGCCGTGTCCGCGCCGTCCTCGCTCGCCGCCGAGCTGGCCGAGGAGCAGGGCGTGACGCTGGTCGGCTTCCTGCGCGGCGACTCGATGAACGTCTACGCCGGGCACGACCGGGTGGTCGCTTGAGACCCCTGGACGGCGTGCTCGTCGTCAGCCTCGAACAGGCCGTCGCCGTGCCGTACGCCACCCGGCTGCTGGCCGACCTCGGCGCCCGCGTGATCAAGGTGGAGCGGCCCGGCGGCGGCGACTTCGCCCGGCACTACGACAGCACCTGCGGCTCGGTGTCGTCGTACTTCGCCTGGACCAACGTCGGCAAGGAGTCGCTGACCCTCGACCTGAAGCACCCGGCCGCCCGGGACGTGGTGGACCGGCTGGTCGCCGCCGCCGACGTGGTCCTGTGCAACCTGTCGCCGGACGCCGCGCGTCGGCTCAACGTGGACGCCGACTCACTCCGTCAGGTGAAACCCGACCTCGTGGTCGGTGACCTCTCCGGTTACGGCGAGTCGGGGCCGTACGCGTCCCGCAAGGCGTTCGACGCGCTCGTCCAGTCCGAGGTGGGCCTGATCGACCTGACCGGCGACGGCGACGTCACCGCGCGGGCGGGCATCTCGGTCGCCGACATCGCGGCGGGCGTGCAGCTGCAGTCCGCCGTGCTGGCCGCCCTGCTGCGCCGCGCCCGCACCGGCGAGGGCGCGACCCTGCGGCTGTCGCTGTTCGACGCGATGGCCGAGTGGATGCACCAGCCCATGCTGTACGCGGCGGGCGCCGGGCGGGCCGCGCCGCGCACCGGGGCGCACCACCCGAGCATCGCCCCCTACGGGCCTTTCACCTGCGCGGACGGCACCGTGCACCTGGCCGTGCAGAACGAACCGCAGTGGCGGCGGCTGTGCGGCCTGCTCGGCCGCCCCGAGCTGGCCGACGACCCCCGCTTCACCACCGTCAGCTCCCGGGTGGCCCACCGCGCCGCCCTGCACGCCGAACTGGACTTCACCGCCTGGACCGCCGCCGACCTGGTCGAGGCGCTGGACCGGGCCGACGTGCCCGCCGCCCGCACCCGCACGGTCGCCGACCTGCCCGAGCACCCGCAGCTCACGACCCGCGCCCGGCAGGCGTCCGTGGCGGTGCCCGGCGGCGAGGTCACCGTCCTGCGCCCACCGGTCGACTCCTCCGGCTGGGAGTGGGTACCCGGTTCGGTACCCGCCTTGGGCGAGCACACCGAGCACGTGCTGCGCGGGCTCGGCTACACGGCGGAGCAGGTCGCCGCGCTCCGAGCGCGGTCGGCGGTCTGACAGCACACCCGACGCGGTGGAGGACTCGACGGGGGGCGGTGACGTGGTCAGCAGGCGGACGGTCCTCACGGCGCTGGGCGGTGGCGCCTTCGCGGCGGTGGGCGTCACGGCCGGGTTGCGCAGCGACGCGCCGTTCGGCGAAGCGCTCCGGCACGCGCGGGGCGTCGCCGGTCCGGTGCCCGCCGTGAAGCGGTCCGTGGTGCGGGTCGAGCGCGTCCACTCGCACCACCGCGGTCGCGACGTCGACCTGCTCACCATGGTCCCGCCGGGCGTGCCCACCGAGGGCCTGCCCATGTCGATCATGCTGCACGGCCGGCACGGCACCGCCCGGCTGGCGTTCGTCGGCGGGATGGAGGAGGTGCTGGCCGCCGCCGTGGGACGCGGCCAGGTGCCGCCGTTCGGCTTCGTGGCGGTCGACGGCGACGACCACTACTGGCACGAGAACGTCCCCGGCGACGACCCGATGGGGATGCTGCTGGAGGAGGTGCCCCGGTGGCTGGCCGAGCGCGGCCACGGCGCGCCGTTCGCCTGCACGGGGGTGTCGATGGGCGGCTTCGGCGCGCTCCTCTACGCCCGGCGGCGGCACGAGCGGCGCGAGCCGACCGGGGCCGTCGCCGCGATCGCGCCCGCGCTCATCACCGACTGGCCGGAGATGGCGCGGCGCAACGCGTTCGCCGACCGGGAGCAGTGGGTGTCGCTCGACCCGCTGAAGCACGTGGCCGAGCTGGGCGCCACGCCGATCGGCGTCTGGGCGGGCGACCACGACCGCTTCATCACCGGGACCCGCCGGTTCATCGCCCTGGCCAGGCCCACCGTCGCCGCCATCTCCCCCGGCAGCCACGACGACACCTTCTACCGCCGGGTCGTCCCGGACGTCATCCGCTTCCTCGGCAGGCGCGTGCCCTGACGCTCACAGGTCCTCCACACGGCTGTGGTTGCCTGGCGGCATGCCGACCAGCCCGGACCCGATCGCCTACCTCGACCACGCCGCCGACGCGGGCCGCGCCTACAAGCGGCGGCTGCTGGAGTCGCTGGACCTGCGGCCGCACCACGTCGCCCTGGACGTCGGCTGCGGCCCCGGGACCGACCTGCCCGCCATGGCCGAGCGGGCGGGGACCGTCATCGGCGTCGACGCCGACCCCGCCATGGTCGAGGAGGCCACCCGCCGGACCGCCGGCCTGCCCGTGCTGGTCCACCGGGGCGACGCCCGGGCGTTGCCGCTCGACGACGGCAGCGCCGACCGCGCCCGCGTCGACCGGGTCCTGCACCTCGTCCCCGACCCCGGCGCCGTGCTGGTCGAGCTGCGCCGCGTGCTGCGCCCGGGAGGGCTGGCGGCGCTGGCCCAGCCGGACTGGGAAACCCTCGCGGTGGACCCCGGCTCGGTGGCCACGAACCTCGCGTTCAACCGCTTCGTGTGCGACCGGGTCGTGCGCAACCCCGTCGTCGGTCGCCAACTGGCACGACTGGCCGTCGACGCGGGCCTGACCGTGCGGGCGGTCGAAGCCGACGTCCAGCTCCTGCACGACTTCCCCACCGCCGACGACCTGCTCGGCCTGACCCGCAACGCCCACCGCGCCGTCCGGGCGGGCCGGCTGACCCGCCGAGCGGCCGAGACCTGGCTGGCCGACCTCGCCACCGGCCCGTTCCTGGCCGCCTTCACCCTGTTCCGGGTGGTCGTCAGCGCGGCGTGAGGGGCACGCGGGCGCTGCGCACCCACTTCAGCACGGCGCCCCACGACCCGTAGCCCGCGTCGACGTTGAGGTGGCCGCCGTCCACGATGACGTCCACCTCGACCCGCAGCGCCTCGGCCAGCTCCTTGGCCTGCGCCACCGTGCAGTACGAGTCGCCCTCGCCCACCACCAGCCGGGTCGACGCCGCCGCCCGTCGCGGGGCCTCCGGGCTCAGCGCGGGGTGCAGGAACTCGCGGATCAGCGGCTCGTCGGCGTGGTCCGGCGCGGGTGGTGCGACCAGCAGCACGCGGTCCACCCGCAGCGCCGGGTCGACGTCGCCCGCGGCGTGGTGCAGCCACAGCAGCCCGGCCAGCGAGTGGGCCACCACGACCCGCTCGACCGAACCCGCCTCGGGCATCGCGGCCAGGTGCGACCGCAGTTCGGCCAGCCACGTCGACAGCCGCGGCTCGTCCGGGGAGCTGAACTGGGGCAGGTCGACCGACCCACCGTGGTGGGCCAGCTCGCCTGCCAGCCAGTTCTGCCAGTGCTCCGGTCCGGAACCGCCCAGGCCGTGCAGGATCAGCGCGTGCGGGAGGGACAACTCAGGCCGACTTCTCGCGGCGCTCCCGGCGCGAGGGCTGCCGGGCCACGATGGTCGGGTTCACGTTCTCCTTCACGGTCTGCTCCGTGATGACGACCTTGGCGACGTCCGAGCGGCTGGGGATGTCGTACATCACCGGCAGCAGGACTTCTTCCATGATCGCCCGCAGGCCGCGCGCCCCGGTGCCGCGCAGGATCGCCTGGTCGGCGACCGCCTCCATCGCCGTCCGGGTGAACTCCAGTTCGACCCCGTCCATCTCGAACAGCTTCTGGTACTGCTTGACCAGCGCGTTCTTCGGCTCGGTCAGGATCCGGACGAGTGATTCCTTGTCCAGGTTCGTGACGCTGGCGACCATCGGCAACCGGCCGATGAACTCCGGGATCAGGCCGAACTTGATCAGGTCCTCGGGCATCGACTCGGCGTAGTAGTCCGCCGCGTCGACCTCGGCCTTGGTCCGCACCTCGGCGCCGAAGCCGAGCCCGCGCTTGCCGACCCGGTCCTGGATGATCTTGTCCAGGCCCGCGAACGCGCCCGCCACGATGAACAGCACGTTCGTGGTGTCGATCTGGATGAACTCCTGGTGGGGGTGCTTGCGACCACCCTGCGGCGGCACCGAGGCCGTCGTCCCCTCCAGTATTTTCAGCAGCGCCTGCTGCACGCCTTCGCCCGACACGTCCCGCGTGATCGACGGATTTTCACTCTTTCGAGCGATCTTGTCGACCTCGTCGATGTAGATGATGCCGGTCTCGGCGCGCTTGACGTCGTAGTCCGCCGCCTGGATGAGCTTGAGGAGGATGTTCTCCACGTCCTCACCCACGTAGCCCGCCTCGGTCAACGCCGTGGCGTCCGCGATGGCGAACGGCACGTTCAGCATCTTCGCGAGCGTCTGGGCCAGGTAGGTCTTGCCGCACCCGGTCGGGCCGAGCATGAGGATGTTCGACTTGGCGAGTTCCACGCCGTCGTCGCGACCCTCGCGCCCGCGGTCACCGGCCTGGATGCGCTTGTAGTGGTTGTAGACCGCCACCGAGAGCGTGCGCTTGGCCTCGTTCTGGCCGATCACGTACTGGTCGAGGAACTCGTGGATCTCGGCGGGCTTGGGCAGCTCGTCGAGCTTGACGTCACCGGCCTCCGCGAGTTCTTCCTCGATGATCTCGTTGCAGAGGTCGATGCACTCATCGCAGATGTAGACACCCGGTCCGGCGATGAGTTTTTTCACCTGCTTCTGGCTCTTGCCGCAGAAAGAGCACTTCAGCAGGTCGCCGCCGTCACCGATACGTGCCATGACCGCTGACCTCTGTCCCCTCCGGCGCACGACCTGGTGAGGTGCGCCTGACTGCTGATGTGGCGAGTGCCCGCTGGATGCGGGGTCCGCCCGTTCCCCTCGACGGTACCTGTCCAACCCCGCTGCGCGGGAGGACCAGCGTGCCCCCGACACCCCGAACTGAGCAGGACCCCTGGTCAGCTCGGCGTGTCGGGCGGCGCGCCGGACCTACTTCGCCGAGAGCTTCCGGTAGGGCAGAACGCTGTCGATGAGCCCGTATTCCTTCGCCTCGTCGGCGGTGAGGATCTTGTCGCGCTCGATGTCCGTGCGCACCTGCTCCGGCGAGCGGGTGGTGTGCCGGGCGAGCGTGGTCTCCAGCAGCCTGCGCACCCGCTGGATCTCGTTGGACTGGATCTCCAGGTCGGAGACCTGCCCGTAGACGCCCTCGGTGGCCGGCTGGTGGATCAGGATCCGGGCGTTGGGCAGCGCGTGCCGCTTGCCGGGGGTGCCCGCCGCGAGCAGGACCGCGGCCGCCGAGGCCGCCTGGCCCAGGCAGTAGGTCTGGATGTCCGGGCGGACGAACTGCATGGTGTCGTAGATGGCCATCAGCGAGGTGAACGAGCCACCCGGCGAGTTGATGTACATCAGGATGTCGCGGTCCGGGTCCTCCGACTCCAGCACGAGCAGCTGGGCCATCACGTCGTTGGCCGACGCGTCGTCCACCTGCACGCCGAGGAAGATGATGCGCTCCTCGAACAGCTTGTTGTACGGGTTGGACTCCTTGATGCCGTAGCTGGTGCGCTCGACGAACGACGGGAGCACGTACCGGGACTGCGGCGCGTGGAACTGGCTCACTTCAGGTCTCCTGGTGCTCTGCTCGCGGTCAGTTGGTCGTCGCCTGGCTGGCGCGGGTGATCACCTTGTCCACGAAGCCGTACTCGAGGGCTTCCTGGGCGGTGAACCAGCGGTCGCGGTCCGAGTCGGCGATGATGCGCTCGACCGGCTGACCGGTGTGCTGCGCGATGAGCTCCGCCATCTCCTGCTTGGTCCGGGTGAGCATGTCCGCCTGGATCGCGATGTCCGCCGCCGTGCCGCCGACACCGGCCGAGGGCTGGTGCATGAGGATGCGGGCGTGCGGGAGCGCGTGCCGCTTGCCGGGCGTGCCCGCCGAGAGCAGGAACTGCCCCATCGAGGCGGCCAGGCCCATGGCGTACGTGGCCACGTCCGGCTCGATGAGCTGCATCGTGTCGAAGATCGCCATGCCCGCGGTCACCGAGCCGCCGGGCGAGTTGATGTAGAGCGTGATGTCCTTCTCCGGGTCCTCCGCGGCGAGCAGGAGGAGCTGGGCGGTGATCTGGTTGGCGATGCCCTCTTCGACCTGCGACCCCAGCACGATGATCCGCTCGCGGAGCAGGCGCTCGTAGACCGAGTCGTTGAGGTTCATCCCCGTGGCCGACCGCATCTCGGGCGTCGGGAAGGAATGCTGCGTCACGTCTGCCTGCCTAACTTTGCCGACTAGCTGTGCCGAAAAGAGTCTCGTAGCAACGACCTTAACGAAGGCGGGCGGCGTCGACGTCCCGACACCGCCCGCGTTCGCTCAGGGCTTCACTCCGCGTTGGCGGGTTCCTCAGTGGACTTGGTCTCCCCGAAAAGCTCGTCGAGGTCGAGGGTGTTGCCCTCGGAGTCCGTGACGGTGGCCTGGCGCACGACCGAGGCCAGGGCCTTGCCGCGGCGCACGTCGGCGAAGATCGCGCCCAACTGGCCGGACTGCTGCGCCCGCTTGACGTACTCGTCGGGGCTGATGCCGAACCGCTGGGCCTGGTAGATGATCCGCTCGGTCAGCTCGGCGTCGGTCACGTTCAGCTGCTCGGCGTCGGCGATGGCGTCCAGCACGAGCTGGGTCTTGACCGCCTGCTCGGCGGCCTCGCGCACCTCGGTGTCGAACTGCTCCTGGGTCTGGCCCTGCTCGGCCAGCCACTCGGCGAAGCGCGCCTCGTCGTGGTCGAGGGCGTGGATGGCGTCGTGCGCCCGCGCCTCGACCTCGCCCTGGACGACGGCCTCGGGCAGCGGCACCTCGACGCTGGCCAGCAGCGCCTCCAGCACCTTGTCCCGGGCCTGGACGCCCTGCTGCATCTTCTTGACCCGGCCCAGGCGGGTGCGCAGGTCGGTCTTCAGCTCGTCCAGCGTGTCGAACTCGCTGGCCAGCTGGGCGAACTCGTCGTCCAGCTCGGGCAGCTGGCGCTCCTTGACCGAGTTCAGCACCACGGTGACCTCGGCGTCGCGACCGGCGTGGTCGCCGGCGACCAGGGTGGTGGTGAAGTTCTTCGACTCGCCCTCGGAGGCGCCGACCAGGGCGTCGTCGATGCCCTCCACGAGCTGGCCGGAGCCGATCTCGTAGGACAGGCCGGCGGTCTTGGCCTCCTCGACCTCCTCGCCGTCCACGGTCGCCGACAGGTCGACCACGACGAAGTCGCCGGTCTCCGCCGGGCGCTTGACGCCGGTCAGGGTCGCGAAGCGGGCGCGCAGCTCGTCGAGCTGGGTGTCCACGTCCTCGTCGGTGACTTCCTGGTCGTCGACGCTCACGCTCAGCTCGCCGAACGCGGGGACGGTGATCTCGGGGCGGACGTCGACCTCGGCGGTGAACGCCAGCGACTCACCGTCCTCGATCTTGGTCACCTCGAAGTCCGGGCGGCCGAGCGTGCGCAGCTCGCCGGAGCTGACGGCCTCCAGGTACTTGGCCGGGATGGCCTCCTGGACGACCTCGTCCAGCACGGGCGCGCGGCCGATGCGGCTCTCCAGCACTCGGGCGGGGGCCTTGCCGGGGCGGAAGCCGGGGATGCGGACCTGCTTGGCCAGCTTGCGGTACGCGCGGTCGAAGTCCGACTTGAGCTCGTCGAACGGCACCTCGACGTTGATCCGGACCCGCGTCGGGCTCAGGTGCTCGACGGTGCTCTTCAACGTGGTCTCCTCGTAACGGGCAGGACGTGCGGAACACCCCGTGAACGCGTAGGGGCGCGCCGGGATTCGGGTTCGAGTCTAGGCGGTCGGCCGGCGCGGCGGCGCTAGCACCCCGGGTCCGGGGGCCGCAACCGCGCGTGACGGCGGCGGCGCGGTGCGTTCGGGGCTTTGCCGGGCGCAATGTGGCGGGCGGCGTGAATAGCGCCGCGGAATTCTTGTCGGCGGTGGAATTACGCCCGTCCGGACACCTCGTGGACCCCTTCACGGACGTCTTCGTGGACGTCTTCGTGGACGTCTTCGGGGCGTCGTCCGGGGCGCGTCCGGGGCGCGTCCGGGACGTCGCCGGGGGGACCGCTGGGGCGCGGTGAAAATCACAACAGTGGTTCTTAACCGCCCTCGCCACCGTGCCGGGCGTCCCGAGGTGTGAGCACGACCGCCACGGACGGGCGACACAACCGCCTCGGACCAGCTCTCCGCAATTCAGCGGTTCCGCCAGGGGCGGTTTGGCCGCTCCTATGCCTCTGAACGGGGGATCGACAAAGCTGTTCGCTAGGCCATTCGAGTGGCACTGGGAGCCGAGAGCGGGGCGGTCGACGTCTGCACCGAGCAGGAGCACGATCGTGTCGTGTAACACGGATGCCGTAGGGACGACTAACGTTCTGCAACCAACAACGAGGGGAGGTTCGGCGGAAAGAGTGAATTGAGGCCGTTTGGAGCAACCCTTGGCAGAAAACTTTCACTTGTCGAGATGACTCCACTCGCCGTAGTCCATTAGTGTGGGTTTCAGGTAGCGTGACGCCCGGATCCGCATGTTGGACCAGCAATAATTCACGTTGCCGGACGTTCTGGGGGGTCAGCAGCGGACGCAACCGGCAACCGGGACCGACAGGAACGAGCGAGAAATGTCATCGAGCTCTTTAACCACCTACCAAGACAAGGTGCCGATGACCCGATGAGATCCATTCCGCCGCTGCCGAACACCAACCCAGGACAACCGCTGGGCACCGACCGCCACCCTGGCGCCCGACGGTGCCCGGAGACGTCACCCGGCCACCGCCAACCACCCCTCGCGGTAGCGCGGCGATGTTGATCGACCAGGCTTCGCGCACGTAGACAGCGCAGCCCGGTCAACTGCCGCCACGCACAAGAGATCACGGCGCCGTCCTACCCGACGCCGTGGACCACTTACACGCACCGTTGGGGAGCTCCATGGAGACGCGTCAGCTTTTGGCGTTCACAACTGTGGTTCAAACGGGCAGTTTCACCAAGGCAGCCGCCACGCTGAATTGCTCACAACCGACTATAACCACCCGGATCAAAGCACTCGAAGAGACCCTTGGCGTGCCTTTGTTCCGGCGACTTCCACGCGGCATCCAGATGACTTCCGCCGGTGTCGAACTACTGCCGTTCGCGCGGAACATCATCACCCTGACCGACAAGGCCAGGAAAGCGATCACGATGAACGGCGAGCCGCACGGCAAGCTGGTCATCGGCAGCGCACAGAGTCTGACCGACTACCGTCTGCTACCACTGATCGAGTACATGTGCTGGCGCTACCCGAGCGTCCAGATCTCGCTCCACTCCCGCAACACCCAGGCCAACCTGACCTCGGTGCGCGAGGGGCGGCTCGACTGCACCTTCTTCATCGGCTCCGTGGAGCCCCGCGAGGGGTTGGAGACGACGGTGCTGTGCCCGGAGCCGTTGGTCATGGTCGCCGGCCCGACCCACGCCTTGACCAGGCGTTCGGTGATCACCGAGGACGAGCTGCGCGGGAGCACGCTCATCCGGGCCGAGAACGGCGCGAGCTACTACGAGCAGTTCGAGCAGGCGCTGGGCCTGCAGGAGGCCGAGTCGAAGTCGCCGGTGCTGGCGCTGGACTCGATCGACGCCGCCAAGCGGGCGGTCGCCTCGGGTCTGGGGATCTCGCTCGTCCCCGAGGTGACGGTCGCCGCCGAGCTGGCGGACGGCAGGCTGTGCCGACTGCCCTGGGTCCCGCCGTTCCGGGTGTACACGCAGTTCGCGTGGCGCCAGGACAACTCGACGAACCCGTCGGTGACGGCGCTCGTGTCGGCGGCGGCGCAGGTGGTCAGCGAGCAGGTGGCGACTCCGGCATGACACTGGGGAGCCGTTCTTGAGCACCCGGGCGCGGGTGTGCTCAAGAACGGCCCGCGTTTCGCGCGGCGGGCGTCGGGTAGCTCGAACCCATGACCGTCGAGGCGAGTGACCTGCGAGAGCTGCTGACGTCCGACCTGCCGGACCCGAACCTGGTCCTGGTGGAGGGTCGGTTGGAGGTGGTCAAGGTCGACGACCTGGACACCGACGACTACCGCGGCGCCATGCTGCTGCTGTCGAGGGCCGAACTCCTGGCCCGCGGCGTCGACGAGACCTCGACCGACGACGAACTCGAACGCCAGGCCGCGGCGGTCTCCACCGCCGTCAACGAACTGGGCGGCTAGCCCACCGGGGGGCAGGTGAAGCCCTGACCAACCTCACGGCTGGCCAGGGCGCGACCGTCGGGGCGACAGGATTTGAACCTGCGACCCCCCGCTCCCAAAGCGGGTGCGCTACCAAGCTGCGCCACGCCCCGGTCCACCCCACCCTATCGCGACCCGCTAAACTGATCCCGCGCCCACCCCGGTAGGCGCGATGCGGGTGTAGCTCAATGGTAGAGCCCCAGCCTTCCAAGCTGGTCATGCGGGTTCGATTCCCGTCACCCGCTCCAGCCTCTTCTTGCTGGTAGAGCCCTCACTCACCGTCCCACGTGGACGGTCTTTTGCTTTCTACGACTTCCCCGTGCCCCTTCTCGGCACTCACCAGAGCCTCGATCCCCGCCTCAATGCTCCGCCCCCGCTCCTCCCTGGCATGGAGTGAACACCTCTTGCGGACCTTCAAGTTGAGCAGGCGAGGTGTGGACCGGTGGGGGTGCTTGGACGGTGCGGCCACTCGGTTGGGTTGGCGGGAGGTTGGCCGGTGGGGCAGAAAGGGGAGGGGGTTGGTTGAGGTGGTGAAGGTGCAGGGACGGAGTTGTTGTGCCCCAACGGGATTGTGGGGTGGTGGCTTCACGCGGATGAGGTGGGGGTTTGGGTTGACGAACGGGTGCGGTGGGGTCCTACAGTCGTTTTGGCTGCCTTGATGTCACCCCAGACTCGTGCGGAGGCCGTCGAAGTGGGTCGCCGGGAAGAACAGTGGCTTGGGATTCCCGGCGGCCCGCACCACTCCAGCCGTCATGATGGGAGGTATGCGTCTCGATCAGATCGTGGTGGACTGCCTCGAACCCGCACGGCTCGTCAGGTTCTGGGCGGGGTTGCTCGGGGGGCGGTCTGTGGAGCGGGAGCACGGTTGGGCGCACGTGGTTCCGCCCGGGTGGCCGAGGATTTCGTTCCAGCCGGTGCCGGAGGTGAAGGCCGTCAAGAACCGGTTGCACCTGGACATCGACGTGGACGACATCGCGATCGCCACCGAGCGGGCCGTTGAGCTGGGCGCTGTGCGGCAGGGCGCGGTTCAGACCGATGAGCAGGGGAGCTTCCAAGTGCTCCTCGACCCCGAGGGCAACGAGTTCTGCTTCGTGAAGCCCCTCCGATAACTCTCACGACGTCACCGCGCGCCACAGGGCCTCGCCGAAGCGCACCGCCAGCACCACCGCGAGAACACCGATGGCGAACGTCACCAGGCATCTCAGGATCACGCGCAGCTTCGTCACGCGCACAGTCTGCCCCTCACCCCACCACTTATCAGCCGGTTGCCGCCGCCACTGCGGCCCGCAGCGCGCGCACGACCACCACATCCCCCTCCACCGACAACTGCTCCTCCCCCACCCGCCCCCACAACCACAGGTCCACCGTCGACGCCGACCCGCTGACCACGGCCGCCGCGTCGGCTCCGGGGCAGTAGTCCACGACCCCCTCGTGCAGCGCCACGGTCCACTCCCGCCCCGGCACGCGCAGCGTCACGGCCCTCCCCGACGCGTGGGCGCCCGGCGGCTGGTGGCAGCCCAGCCACAACCGCAGCACCTCGTCGATGCCGTCGGCCGCCAACCCCGTCTCCAACGGCGCCGCCAGGCCGATCGCGGCCTGCGCGTCGACCCGGTGCACGGCCGTCTCGTGCGCCATGCGCCGCAGCCAGAACCCCAGCGTCCGGTCCCACGGGCACCACGTCGCCGCCGGTGACGCCGCGCGCGCCGGGTCCAGCACCGCGATCAGCGACGCCGCGCCGACCCGGTACCAGTCGACCAGGTCCGCGTCACCGGGAGAGCACTCCCAGCCCACCGGACGCGCGCCGCGGGCGATCCACCTCGCCACCATCCGGTGGATGGAACCCAGGTGCACCAGCAGGTCGGCGACCGTCATCCCCGGGCACGCCGGCACGTCCCGGCTCAACGGGGCCAGGTCGGCCGCGACCGCCAACGCCGCCGCTTCGACGCGGAGCGCTACCGCCAACGAGTGGGCGTCCATCGCCGCAGCATCGCGGACCGGCCGTCCTCCGGGCGACCCCTGAATTGCGTCGCGACGGACCGGCGACCGGCGTATGAACGGGTAATGGCGCTCACACTCCGCACCCTGACCCCGGCCGACCTCCCCGAACTGCAGCGGGTGGTCGACACCGCGTTCCTCAACGACCCCGCCGAGGAGCGGTTGGAACGATGGCGTGACATCTTCGAGCCCGAACGCCACCACGCCGTCTTCGAGGACGACGAGATGATCGGCGTGGGCGGCATCCAGAGCCGTGAGATCACCCTCCCCGGCGCCGGTCCGCAGCCCTTCGCGGCGGTCACGTCGGTGGGCGTCAGGCCCGGTCACCGCCGCCGGGGCGTGCTCACGCGCATCATGAGGGCGCAGCTGGACAGCATCCGCGACGAGGGCCGCGAGGGCATCGCCGCGCTGTGGGCGTCGGAGGCCGCGATCTACCCGCGCTTCGGCTACGGGCTCGGGGCGGAGTTCACGAGGCTGGAGGTGCCGCGAGGGGCGGCGTTCCGCCCCGGGGTGTCGACCGGTGACGCGCGGGTGCGCGAGGTGCCGCGGGACGTGGCGATGCCGGCCATGAAGGTCGTCCACGAAGCCGTCCGACCCGGCCGCACGGGGTGGTTGAGCCGGACCGACGGGTTCTGGGACCACCAGTTCGCCGACCTCGAACGCGACCGCGGCGGGCTGAGCGCCTTCCGCTACGTCCTGCACCCGGACGGGTACGCGGTCTACCGGGTCAAGTACGACTGGCAGGAACGCGGTCCGCGCAACGAGCTGCACCTGCGGGAGATCGCGGCGCGCACCGACGAGGCGTACGCGGCGCTGTACCGGTACCTGCTGGACGTCGACATGATCGGCGAGCTGAAGTCCTACACCGCCTCCGACGACCCGATCACCCACCTGCTGGAGGACTCGCGGCTGGCGTTGCGCGGTCGGGCGGACTCGCTGTGGGTGCGCGTCGTGGACGTCGACCTCGCGCTCACCCAACGCCGGTACCCGTCGGACGTGGACCTGGTGCTGGAGGTGACCGACGACTTCTGCCCGTGGAACGCGGGCCGGCGGCGGTTGACCGTCGAGGGCGGTGAGGCGACCGTGCGGCGGGTGGACGACGAGCCGGACGTGGTGCTGGACGTGCAGGCGTTGGGCGCGGTGTACCTCGGTGGGACGAAGCTGGCCGCCATGGCGCGAGCCCAACGGGTGCGCGAGGTCACGCACGGTGCCGTGAACGCCTTGTCACACGCCTTTTCGGGTGATCGGGACCCCCACTGCCCGGAGGTGTTCTGACCGGTTTGGGAACCTCTGCGGCTCGCGGGCCGTTCTCCGGGCAACAGGCACCGGGAGGGTCGATGACCACCACGATCGTGTTGCTCGTGCTGCTCGCCCTGGTGGTGGGCGTGGGCTGGTACTTCGCCCGGTCCGCCGCCGAGAAGCGGCGCCGGGAGCTGGAGGACGCCCAGGCCGACGCCCGTCGCTGGGTCGAACGGCTCGGCGGCCAGGTGATGAACCTGACCGGCACGGACGTGGCCTCGCAGCAGGCGCTGGCCGACGCGTCCGAGCGGTTCACCGCGGCCGGGTCGCAGATGGAGCAGGCGCGCACGGTGGAGCAGTGCCGCCTGGTCACGCAGACCGCGATGGAGGGCCTGTACTACGTGCGGGCGGCGCGCGTCGCGATGGACCTCGACCCCGGCCCGGAGCTGCCGGACCTGACCGGTCAGAGCCGTGCGGGCGCGGTGATGGAGGAGCGGGACGTCACGGTGGAGGGCCACCGCTACGTCGCCTCGCCGCGGCCGGGCTCGCACACCCCGCACTACTACCCCGGTGGTGTGGTGGCGGGTCGCCCGGTGCCGCAGGGCTGGTACTCGGAGCCGTGGTGGAAGCCCGCCCTGGTGGCGGGCGCGTGGGGCTTCGGCTCGATGCTGCTGTTCAGCGCGATGTTCACCGGCATGGTCGGCGTGCCCGCCGCGGTGGCGGCCGAGGACCCCGGTGGCGCGGACGGCGGTGACGGTGGCGACGGCGGTGACGCGGGCGGTGACGCCGGTGACACCGGTGGCGACTACGGCGGGGATTACGGCGGTGGCGACTTCGGCGGCGGTGACTTCGGCGGGTTCTGACCGGGTCAGGGGGCCTGGCAGGTCGGGCACCAGTAGAGGTTGCGCGCGGCGACCTCGGCGGTGGTGATCGGGGTGCCGCAGATCAGGCACGGTTGACCGGTGCGGCGGTAGACGTAGACCTCGCCGCCGTGCCGGTCGTCGCGCGGGGGGCGGCCCATGACCTCGGGGCGGTGTTCCGGGCGGACGGTGTCGATGTGGCCCGCCTCGACGCCGGCGCGCATGAGCACGGTCAGGTCGAGCCACATCGCGTCCCACAGGGCCCGGTCGACCCGGTGGCCTTGCACGAACGGGTGGACGTTGTGGCGGAACAGGACTTCGGCGCGGTAGACGTTGCCGACGCCCGAGAGCACCGACTGGTCCATCAGCAGCACGGCGATGGACTGGCGTGAGCGGGCGACGCGGGCGTAGGCCACCTCCGGCTCGGCGTCGTCGCGCAGCGGGTCCGGGCCGAGGCGGGCGCGCAGGGCGTCGACCTCGACGTCGGTCAGCACCTCGCAGCGGGTCGGGCCGCGCAGGTCCGTCCAGTGCGTCGGTCCGACCAACCGCATCCGCACCGCGCCGACCGGCTCGGTGACCGGGTGCGGCGACTCGGTGAACGTGCCGTAGAGCCCCAGGTGGACGTGCACGGTCGCGTCCGGGCCGTAGACGTGGAACAGGTGCTTGCCGTGCGCCTCGGCGCGCTCGAACAGCCGGCCGTCCACGAGGGAGGCCGCGAACCTGCCCTGCGGGCTCGACACCCCGACCGTCGAGCCCGCGTAGCGGCGCTGGTGCAGTTCCGCGAGGCGGTGGAGCGTGTGACCTTCGGGCATCAGGGCAGGGCCGGAGCCTCGCCGGTGCGCTCGTAGTCGCGGAGGATGTCGATCCGGCGGGCGTGCCGCTCCTGGCCGGAGAACGGGGTGGCGAGGAACGCCTCCACGATCGCGACGGCCTCCTCGGTGGTGTGCATCCGGCCGCCGACGCCGATCAGCTGGGCGTCGTTGTGCTCGCGGGCGAGCTTGGCCGTCTCCACGCTGTAGGCCAGCGCGGCGCGGGCGCCGGGGACCTTGTTCGCGGCGATCTGCTCGCCGTTGCCGGAACCGCCGATGACGATGCCGAGGCTGCCCTGGTCCGCGACCACGCGACGGGCCGCCTCGATGCAGAACGGCGGGTAGTCGTCCTCCGCGTCGTACACCTCGGGGCCGACGTCGACCACCTCGTGGCCGGTGTCGGTCAGGTGCTTGACGAGGTGGGTCTTCAGCTCGAAGCCCGCGTGGTCCGATCCCAGGTAAACGCGCACGTCAGCAAGTCTGCCATCCTTGGTCGCGTGTTCGCTCAAGAGGGTTCCCGGCTTCGGCTGGAGTGGGGTGCCGAGGGGGTCGCCGCGCTCGGGGGGCAGTGCGCGGTGCTCGTGGTCGTGGACGTGCTGTCGTTCTCGACGGCGGTGGACGTGGTGGTCGCCCGCGGCGGTTCGGTGCGGCCGGTGCGGTGGGCGGACCGGGCGTCGGCGGCCCGGCCGGCGGACCCGTCGTGGACGTTGCGGCCGTCGTCGCTGGTGTCGGTGCCGACGGGGGTGGAGCTGGAACTGGCGTCGGCCAACGGGGCGACGCTGTGCTCGCTGGCCGCTTCGACGGGCGCGGTCGTGCTGGCCGGGTGCCTACGCAACGCGAGTGCGGTCGCGGCGGCGGCGCGGGAGTTGGCGGCCGGTGGGCCGATCGGGGTCGTGCCGGGTGGTGAGCGGTGGGGCGTGACCATCTCGGAGTCGGGGGAGGGCGGACCGCTGCGGCCGGCGGTGGAGGACCTGCTCGGCGCGGGCGCCGTGGTGGCGTCGCTGCTGGGGTACGGCTCGGCGTCGGTGGAGGCGGCGCTGGCGGCGGAGGTGTTCGCGCGGTCGTCGGTGGCGGACGTGCTGGCCGGGTGCGTGTCGGGCCGTGAGCTGATCGCCGCCGGTCACGCGGGTGACGTGGCCCTGGCCTCCGAGGTCGACGTGAGCACTGCCGTCCCCCGCCTCACCGACGGCGTCCTGCGCGCCCACTACTAACCCGCGAGAGTCCAACGCTCAGCGCGCGAGAGTCCAACGTTCACGCACCCTGAATTCAACGCTCAGCCACCGACGGCCGGGTGCTGAGCGTTGAATTCAGGTGCGCTGAGCGTTGGACTCTCGCGCTGCGAGCGTTGGACTCTCGCGGGGGTCAGCGTTGGATGGACTTCAGTTCGGTGAACTCGGACAGGCCGTGGTGGCCGAACTCGCGGCCGTTGCCGGACTGGCGGTAGCCGCCGAACGGGGCGCTGGTGTTGAACGCGGCGCCGTTGATGTCGACCTGGCCGGTGCGCAGGCGCCGCGCCACGGCCAGCGCGCGGTCGGCGTCGGCGGAGAAGACGGCGCCGCCCAGGCCGTAGATGGTGGAGTTGGCGATGCGCACGGCGTCGTCCTCGTCCTTGTACGGCATCACGGACAGCACCGGGCCGAAGATCTCCTCCTGCGCGATCGTCATGTCCGGCCGGACACCGCCGAACACGGTCGGCGCGACGTGGAAACCCACGGGCAGGGGGCGTTCGGCTCCACCCAGGGCCAGCTGCGCGCCCTCGGAGACGCCGCGCTCGATGTAGCCGACGACGCGGTCGCGCTGGGCGGCGGTCACGGCCGGCCCGAGGCGCGTGCCGGGGAGCGCGGGGTCGCCCGGTTCGTACTTGGACGCGGCGGCGACGGCGATCTCCAGCGCCTCGTCGTGCCGGGAAGCGGGCACCAGCAGGCGGGTCCACGCGCTGCACGCCTGACCGTTGTTCATGAACGCGTTCGCCACGCCGATCTTCACCGCGCGGGTCAGGTCGGCGTCGTCCAGCACGACGTTCGCCGACTTCCCGCCCAGCTCCAGCGCCACCCGCTTGACCGTCTCGGCGGCCAGCGCGGCGACCCGGCGACCGGCCCTGGTCGAACCGGTGAACGACACCATGTCCACCATCGGGTGACCGGCCAACGCCTCGCCGACCACCTGGCCCGTGCCGTGGACGAGCGTGAACACGCCCTGCGGCACGCCGGCCTCGTGCAGCACCTCCGCCAGCAGGTCGGCGGTCATGGGCGCCAGCTCGCTCGGCTTGAGCACGACGACGTTGCCGGCCGCGAGCGCGGGCACGACCTTGGCCACCATCTGCTGGAGCGGGAAGTTCCACGGGGTGATGGCGGCGACCACGCCGATCGGCTCGCGCAGCACCAGCGAGTTGCCGACCTCCTCGCCGTCGAGGTACCCGTCCGCGAGCACGTCGACCACGCCCCGGGTGATCCCGAGCGGGTTCGGCACCTGCACCCGCGAGGCGAACGTGATGGGCGTGCCCATCTCGGCGGTCATGGTGGCGGCGAACTCGTCGGCCCGCGCCCCGAGCAGGTCGGCGAACCGCCGCAGGACGTCCAGCCGCACGTCGAGCGGCGTCGCCGCCCACGTCGGGAACGCGGCGACGGCCCTGGTCACGGCCGTGTCCACGTCACCGGCCGTGCCGGCGCGGACGGTGCCGACGACCTCTTCGGTGGTCGGGTTGACGACCTCGATCACTGCGCACTCCCCTGCGGAACGGTGTGACACTCCAAGACGAAATCAGCCCCAGAGTGTCACACCGAAGGCGTCAGGAGAAGTCCAGCTCACCGGTCCGGGTGCGCTTCAGCTCGAAGAAGTGCGGGAAGCCCGCCAGCGCGCGGGCGCCGTCGAAGATCTTCACCGCGTCCTCGCCGCGCGGGATCTTGGTGAGCACCGGCCCGAAGAACGCCACGCCGTCGATGTGGATCGTGGGCGTGCCGACGTCCATGCCCACCGGGTCCATGCCCCGGTGGTGGCTGGCGCGCAGCTCCTCGTCGTGCTCGTCGGTGTGCGCGGCGGCGGCCAGCTCGGCGGGCAGGCCGACCTCCTCCAGCGCCAGCTCGACGGCCTTGTCGTACTCCCGGTCGCGACCGAGCCCGTCGTTGTGGATCTTGGTGCCGAGCGCCGTGTACAGGTCGCGCAGCACGCCGTCGCCCTTGAGCTTGGCGGCGGCGATCGCGACCCGCACCGGGCCCCAGCCCTGGTCGAGCATGTCCCGGTAGTTGGCGGGCACGTCGCGGCCGTCGTTGAGCACCGACAGGCTCATGACCCGGAAGTCCAGGTCGAGGTCGCGCTGCTTCTCCACCTCCAGGATCCACCGGGACGAGATCCACGCGAACGGGCAGATCGGGTCGAAGTAGAAGTCGACCTTCGTGCGTCCCTCTGTCGACATGCGGTGTCCCCTCCGTGGCTGTTCGTGTCCATCTGCCTGGTCCGACGTTCCTCATCGTGCTCAACCCGGCGACCGCGCGCAGTCTTCCCTCGGACGCCAGTCCACTTCCGCGGGTCCCACGTGATTGGATGCGACTGTCGTGTTCACCGACACGACACCATTCCCGTTCCGACGAGGTCGGCTCCGAGTTCCCTGGCGCCGGCAGACGAGGTGACCAGTGGCGGCACCCAACCTCACCCGCGACCAGGCGCAGCAGCGGGCTGCGCTGCTGGAAGTCGACTCCTACCGGATCGAGCTGGACCTGACCGACGGTGGCGGCAAGCCCGGCGCGGACACCTTCCGCTCCACCACGACGGTTGCGTTCCGCAGCCGGACGCCCGGCGCGTCCACCTGGGTCGACGTCGTGGCCGCCAACGTGCACCGCGCCGTGCTGAACGGTCACGAGCTGGACGTCTCCGCGTACCGCGAGGAGGACGGCGTCCACCTGCCCGAGCTGGCGGAGGTCAACGAGCTGACGATCGAGGCCGACTGCCGGTACATGAACACCGGCGAGGGCCTGCACCGGTTCGTCGACCCGGTGGACGGCGAGGTCTACCTGTACTCGCAGTTCGAGACGGCGGACGCCAAGCGCATGTTCGCCTGCTTCGACCAGCCCGACCTGAAGTCGGTCTACGACCTGACCGTGACGGCCCCGCACCACTGGAAGGTCGTCTCCAACTCGGCGATCGAGTCCACTGTGGACGGCGGCGGCGGCGCGGACCGGCACGTCTTCGCGACCACCAAGCCCATGTCGACCTACCTGGTCGCGCTGGTCGCGGGCCCGTACGCGGAGTGGCGCGACGAGTTCAGCGACGGCGAGACGACGATCCCGCTGGGCATCTACTGCCGCGCGTCGCTCGCGCCGCACATGGACCACGAGCGGCTGTTCACCGAGACCAAGCAGGGTTTCGGCTTCTACCACGGCGCGTTCGGGGTCAAGTACCCGTTCGGCAAGTACGACCAGTGCTTCGTGCCCGAGTTCAACGCGGGCGCGATGGAGAACGCCGGCTGCGTCACGTTCCTGGAGGACTACGTCTTCCGCAGCCGCGTCACCCGCTACCTGTACGAGCGCCGCGCCGAGACCGTGCTGCACGAGATGGCGCACATGTGGTTCGGCGACCTGGTGACCATGCGCTGGTGGGACGACCTGTGGCTGAACGAGTCGTTCGCCACCTGGGCGTCGGTGCTGGCGCAGGCCGAGGCGACCGAGTACCGGCAGGCGTGGACGACGTTCGCCAAGATCGAGAAGTCGTGGGCGTACCGGCAGGACCAGCTGCCGTCCACGCACCCGGTGGCCGCCGACATCCCGGACCTGCAGGCGGTCGAGGTCAACTTCGACGGCATCACCTACGCCAAGGGCGCCTCGGTGCTCAAGCAGCTGGTGTCCTACGTGGGGCTGGACAACTTCCTGTCCGGCCTGCGGGTGTACTTCGGCAAGCACGCCTGGGGCAACGCCACGCTGGCCGACCTGCTCGGCGCGCTGGAGGAGGCGTCCGGCCGCGACCTGTCGTGGTGGAGCGCGCAGTGGCTGGAGACCACCGGCCTGAACCTGCTGCGCCCCAAGTTCACCGTCGACGCCGAGGGCCGGTTCACCGAGTTCGCGGTGCTGCAGGGCGGCGCGCGGCCGGGTGCGGGCGAGCTGCGCACGCACCGGCTGGCGATCGGCGTCTACGACGCGGACGAGTCGGGCAAGCTCGTGCGCGAGCACCGGGTCGAGCTGGACGTGTCCGGCGAGCGGACCGAGGTGCCCGACCTGATCGGCGTGCACCGGGGCAAGCTCGTGCTGGTCAACGACGACGACCTGACCTACTGCACGATGCGGCTGGACCCGGACTCGCTGGCCTCGCTGATCGACCACATCGCCGACATCGCCGAGCCGCTGCCGCGCACGCTGTGCTGGTCGGCGGCGTGGGAGATGACCCGCGAGGCCGAGCTGAAGGCCCGCGACTTCGTCAACCTGGTGCTCGGCGGGCTGCGCTCGGAGTCCGAGGTCGGCGTGGTGCAGCGGCTGCTGCTCCAGGCGCAGACCGCGCTGTCGTCGTACGCGGACGCGTCGTGGCGCGACGAGGGCTGGCGCCGGTTCACCTCGACCACGCTGGAGCTGGCGCGGGCCGCCGAGGCCGGTTCCGACCACCAGCTGGCGTTCGTGAACGCGCTGGCCGGGTCGGTGCTGGACGAGGGCGCGCTGGCCGTGGTGCGGGGCTGGCTGGACGGCACGGACGTGCTCGACGGCCTGGACGTCGACACCGACCTGCGGTGGCGGCTGCTGCACGCGCTGGTCGCGCACGGCGCCGCCGGGCTGGACGAGATCCAGGCCGAGGAGGAGCGCGACCCGACCGCCACCGGGCGGCGACGGGCCGAGTCGGCGCGGGCGCTGCGGCCGACGGCCGAGGCGAAGGCCGAGGCGTGGGACCGGGCGGTGAACGACGACGAGCTGCCGAACGCGGTGTCGGAGGCGGTCATCGCGGGCATCCAGCACCCCGGCCAGAAGCAGCTGCTGCAGCCGTTCGTGCAGCGGTACTTCGCCGACGTGGCCGACGTGTGGGAGCGGCGGTCCAGCGAGCGGGCGCAGTCGATGGTCGTCGGGCTGTTCCCCTCGTGGTCGATCGCGAAGGACACGGTGACGGCGGCCGACGAGTGGCTGGCCGAGGAACGGCCGCCCGCCCTGCGGCGGCTGGTGTCGGAGGGTCGCGCGGGCATCGTGCGCGCCCTGGCGGCCCAGGAGTTCGACCGGTCCTGAGCCCATGTCGTGTGACGTGCGGTACCACTCGAACGTGTTACCGCACGTCATACAATTCGTAGTACGCTGAGCACATGGGCACCATCACCTTTCGCCCGGACGCGGAGACAGAACGCGCGTTGGCGGCGTTGACGGCCAACGGCCGCAGCGCTTCGGCTGCGATTCGCGAGGCCCTGCTCCTGGCAGCCAAGGTGCAGCAGGCTGAGGAGTTGCGCGCAGAAGCGCTGGCGTTGGCGGCCGACCCGGACGACGTGGCGGAAGCACATGCCGTGCTCGCCGATCTGGAGCCACTGCGTGCGTGGTGAGGTCTACCGCCTTCGCGCTCCGCGCAACGCGACCGAGCACGAGCAGCAGGGCAGCCGCTACGCGGTCGTCGTCCAGTCGAACGCGCTCCCACTGAGCACGTGGCTCATCGCGCCGACTTCGACGTCGGCCAGAGCGGCATCGTTTCGTCCTGAGATCGAGTTGAACGGGAAGTCGACCAGGGTTCTCGTGGAGCAGACAACCGCTGTGGACCCGCAGCGCCTGGGCGATGTGGCCGGCAGGCTGACACTGCATGAGATGGACGCGGTCGATGCCGCACTCCGCATCGTGCTGGACCTCTGAGCCGAAGGTCCACCCGGCAAGCTTGCCGGGTCGACAGGTGGCGCTCCAGGCGTCGCCCCGTTCGGTTTCCAGCGCGGGTGCGCCTGTGAGGTGAACGGGTTCATCATCGCCTGGTAGGAGCGCCGGGACGCCCTAGCGGTGGTCCTTGTCGTAGGCGTCGGCCCAGCGGGCGAAGACGTCGCGCGACTGGGCCGGGGTGAGGACCATGCGCTCCAGGTGCCGCATCTTGGTCTGGTAGGCCAGGACGGCGTTCGGGTCGTCGTGGAAGATCGTCGCGGTCTCCGTCTCGGCGTAGGCCATCGCCTTGCTGGGCGCGGGGAACGTCAGCAGGGTCGCCGCGTGGCGCAGGGACTCGTGCGACTGCGCGCTCATCGGGACGATCCGCGGGCTGAACCGGGGCCAGCCGCACATCAGCGTCAGGCGCAGCAGCTGGTCTCGCATGACCTTCGAGTCGCCGACGACCACCCGCAGCGCGGCCTCGTGGATGTAGATGACCGTCTCCGGGCCGCCCGGCCTGCGCAGCGCGTCCTGGCGGACCATCCGGGCCTGCACGACGTCCCGGTCGCCGGTCAGCGCGAGGGCGTAGTCCTCGGTCTGCGCGACACCGGGGATCGTCAGCGGCTCGTAGGTGGTGAGCGTGCGGGCCGTGTACTCGTGCAGCGCCAACGCCGTGAGCGCGTCCGGCGTCGGGCCGTGCAGGCGCAGGAAATTGCCCGTGTCGATCTCGGCGGCGATGGCCATGATGCGGTCGCGGGTCGGCTTGTCGGCGCCGCAGCGGCCGAGCAGCGTGCCGATTTCCCACGCGCTCGTGCCGCGACTGCCGGTTTCCAGCTTCGACAGCTTGCCCAGCGACCAACCCAGCGCCTCGGCCACGAATGCCGACGACAACCGGGCCCGGTGGCGGACCCGGCGCAATTCCTCGCCCAATTCCCGGCTGCGCGCGGTGCTCAGGCGGGCAGGCGGCTTTTCATCGGTTTCCATGTCACCCCTAGCTCTAGGTGTGTGCAGAATGTTCGGGAGGGGCACGGCGGGTGGTGGCATCGTGCGGAACCTGCGGGTCCCACCACCCGCCGTGCATGTCCGGCCAAGCGTGCGGGCTTGCCGGTGGCTTGGTGCACAACAGACTGTCCGGCGTGGAACAACCGGTCAATACCCTTTTCGAGCGAGAGACTGGACCACTGGTCCAGCCCTAAGCTGCGATTCATGAATCGCAATACCTCGAAATCCATCGCCCTGGGCGCGCGTCTCCGCAACGCCCGCGAGTCCAACAATCTCAGTCAGCGCGCACTGGCGAAGAAGATTGGTGTCGTGCATTCGTTGCTCTCGCGCAACGAAAGCGGGCAACGGGTTCCGACCCGCGCCGAGGTCGTCCGCATCCTCGAACCCCTGTACCTACCGGATCGGGAACGCGAAGAAATCCTGGCGATGACCGAAGACCCGGACGGCTCGCCGCTGGCGATCGTCGAACTGCCCCACCGGCGCGTGCAGCTCGCCGCTCTGGTGGAGGTCGAGCAGATGGCCAAGGAGGTGGTGAGCTGGTCGCCGCTGATCATCCCCGGCCTGCTCCAGGTCAGTGCCTACACCCGCACGATCATGGAGGCCGCCCGCATCCCCGACGAGGAGATCGCCACCCGCGTCGCGGTCCGGATGGGGCGGCGGGACATCCTCACCCGTCGCAACCCGGTCCAGTACACCGCCATCATCGGCGAGGGCGTGCTGCACCAGGAGTTCGGCAGCCGGGAGGTCATGGCCGAGCAGTTCGACCACCTGCTGATGATGAGCGCGCACGAGAACGTCGACCTCAGGATCATGCCCACCGCCACGGGCTGGCACCCGGGTCTCAGTGGCGCCTTCATGCTGCTGAGGTGCGACGGCACCTCGTTCGCCCACATGGAGAACCACGTCAGCTCGGTGTTCGTGCAGGAGCCTGAGGCGGTGGCCGACTTCGAGGCGTGCGTGCCAAGGTTGCTGGAGGTCGCGATGAGCCCGCAGGAGTCTTTCGAGTTCATCGCGAAGGAGGTGCAGCGGACGACAGGAGTCGCATGACACTTCGGTGGAAGAAGTCCAGCAAGAGCGTCAGCGATAGCGCCTGCGTCGAGGTGGCGAACCACCTCGGCGCGGTGCGGGACAGCAAGAACCCCGGGGTGGTCCTCGGGGTGAGCACGGCCAGGCTGAGGGCGTTCGTGGACGCCCTCAAGGCCCGGTAACGGCAAAGGCCCCGGCTCGTGCGCCGGGGCCTTCACTTCACGAGCGGGTTCACGCCCTGGGCGCGTGCCCGGCCTGGTCGGTCAGCATCCGCAGGCCGCTCACCAGGCCGCCTGCGAGGTCGCCCTCCTTGAAGGACGCGACCATGCTCATGACGGCCAGCTTCGTGCCGCGATCGGGGATGCGGCGGTGCGACTCGTCACCGGTCACCACCTCGACCTTGCGCTCACCGGGCGACACCGCGACGAGCACGGCGTGCGTCGGGCGCGGGGTGCTCGCGTGCAGCTCCTCGGCCTTCGCGCGCGAGTCGGCGCCCAGCCCGCCCAGGTAGACGCTGAAGTCCAGCCCGGTGGTGCGGCTGGCCAGCGTCAGCGCCTCGTCCAGGCTCGCCAGCTGCACCGGCGTGAACGGCAGGATCGGCGCGTGCGGCTCGTACATCTTCGCGGCGGACACCCGGCCGCTGTTGGTGACGGCCGCGCCGACCGGCAGGGTTGACGGGTCCACCTCCACCCTCGTCAGCTCACCAGTTGCCACGGGCACCTCCCTTGGCGGTACGGCCCTCGGCCGGCGCCGCGACGGCCTGGTGCGCTCCACCGGGCAAGCCGCCGGGGTTCGCGGTCCACCAGACGGTGGGGTAGTTCCACTCCTGGCCCGGGCGGTACCGCTGGATGCGGGTGGCCTTCGGCCTCAGCGTCAGTAGCGTGATCACGCCGTAGATGGCCAGCGGGATCAGCGCGAAGACGAGCACGGTCTCCACGATGGTCACGCTGGTTACGGTAACCGATCGGCCTGGTCACGTCCGGGCGAGGGCACCGTTGTGGTGTCGAGGAGGTCCGGCGGGGTCCTCCGGCGGTCGTTCTATCTGTGAACGAGACCCCCGTCGCGCGGTCCGCGATCACGCGTATGGCGGTTACCAAGCCGTGGGACGCCCCGGCGGCGGCCGGGACACCGCGCCGCGCACCGTGACGAGCCTGGGCACGTGGCATGGACGCGAGTGATCCTCCCTACGCCCTACCTGGGACGACGTCACCCTCGGTACTCATCGGTGCCGAATGAACCAGCTCGACCGCTCGATCGTCGCAGTGCGTACACCCGGACGGCCTTCGCCCGGACGGAGGCGAATGGCGGCCGGTTTGGCGTCTTGTCCCGAGCCCAGTCGGCTTCTAGCTTTTCACCTGTACGGGTCTTGCGCATCCGATTCCGGAGACCAATACCCGCCCGATGAGTCTCGGAGGACACGACATGTACACCATGAACCTCGTTCTGGTCGCCGCCCTCACCCTTTCGTCGTACACCCAATCGGAGCAGACCGTTACCACTGTTCAGCCTCCGAGCGTGCTCGCCGACTCCGTCCGCATCACCTCCGACGACTCCGTCCGGATCACCGCGATGGGCTCTGTGCGCATCACGTCGGGATCTGTGCGCATCACGTCCGACTCCGTGCGCGACACGTCCGACTCCGTGCGCATCACGTCGGGCTCGGTGCGGATCACGTCCGGCTCCGTGCGGATCACGTCAGGTTCCGTGCGCATCACCGAAGGCCCCCAGGACGTGGTCCTGGCGGCCTGAGGTGGGGCACGTCGTCGCTAAGCCGCGGGCTCGCCCAGGTACGGCAGCCACAGCGGGTCGGCCTCGGTGACGCCGGCCAGCAGCCGCCAGTGCGGCCCGCGGGGCGCGTTCGGCACCACGCGCAAGCGCCAGCCCAGCTCCGAGAGGAGCTTGTCGGCCTTGCGGTGGTTGCACTTCGCGCAGCAGGCGACGCAGTTGGTCCACGAGTGGGGTCCGCCGCGACTGCGCGGCACCACGTGGTCGATGGTCTCGGCGCGCCCGCCGCAGTACGCGCAGCGGTACCGGTCGCGGTGCATCAACCCGGCCCGGGTGAGCGGCACCCGACCGCGGTAGGGCACCCGCACGTAGTTCGCCAGCCGGATCACCGACGGCACGACCACCGCGGACGTCGAGGAGTGGACGACGGCGCCCGCCGGGTCGCCGTGCACCACCTCGGCCTTGCCGCACACCACGAGCACCACCGCGCGCCGCAGCGGCAGCGCGGTGAGGGGTTCGAACGTGGCGTTGAGCAAGAGGACCTTGCGCCTGCCCCAGGGCAGCACCACGGGGGCCGGACCGGCTCCCCGCCCGTCGGCCACGGCGTGCACGGTGGTCACCGCGAGCTGCTTTTGGCCGGACGGGACCGACGACGCGATCCCGGCGTTCACCAGGGCGCCGATCGGGGTGGGTTGTCGGTCTGGCACGCGACCACCTCCACCGGTTCAGCCATAGCAGACCACAGATCGACCCCAAAAATCACCTGTGATATGTGACGTGTCACGAAGCTCTGCGCGAAACCCGGGTGAACAGGCACCTATCGAAGATGGTTTTCATCAGCCGCGCTACCCTCGGCGAGGTGACCGATGCCTCCCGCGCAGCGCTGCCTGCGACGATCACCTACCCCGCCGCGCCGCGGCTCGACCTGGTCGAGGACCTGCACGGCCACGCGGTCGCCGACCCCTACCGCTGGCTGGAAGACGCTGCGGACCCCCGCACCGAGGAGTGGTCCGCCGAGCAGGACTCGGTGGCGCGCTCGTGGCTGGACGCCCTGCCGGGGCGCGACCCGCTGGCCGACCGGCTGGCCGAGCTGATGCGGACCGGTTCCGTGGGCACGCCGGTGTGGCGGGCCGGTCGGGCGTTCTACACCCGGCGCGGCCCCGACCAGGACCACCCCGTGCTCTACGTGCGGGTGGACGGCGTGGAGCGGGTGCTGCTGGACCCCTCGGCGCTCGACCCGTCCGGCCGGACCACCCTCGACCGGTGGTCACCCTCCCGGGAGGGCACGCGGCTGGCCTACCAGGTGTCCGTCGGCGGCGACGAGCACTCGCTGCTGCACGTCGTGGACGTCGACACCGGCGAGCTGCTGGACGGGCCGGTCGACCGCTGCCGGTACTCGCCGGTCGCCTGGCTGCCCGGTGGCGAGGAGTTCTTCTACGTCCGGCGGATCGACCCGGCGCTGGTGCCCGAGGACGAGCAGCAGTTCCACCGCCGGGTGTGGCGGCACCGGATCGGCACGCCGGCGTCCGACGACGTGAACGTGCACGGTGACGGCCTGGACCACACGTACTACTACGGGGTGTCCCTCTCCGAGGACGGCCGGTGGCTGATCGTCAACGGCGCGCCCGGCACCGTGCGGCGCGACTCGGTGTGGATCGCCGACCTGGCCGGCTCCGGCGAGCTGACGCCGGTCGTGCGGGACGAGGACGCCGTGCAGTGCACCGCGTGGGTCGCGCCGGACGGCCGGCTCTACCTGTGGACCAGCCTGGACGCGCCCCGGTTCCGGCTGTGCGTGGCCGACCCGACGACGCCGACCGAGTGGACCGAGCTGGTCGCGGAGCAGCCGGACTCGGTGCTGGACGCGGTGACGTGGCTGGACGGCTCGCTGGTGCTGCTGCGGACCAGGCACGCCGTGTCGGAGGCGCACCTGCACTCCCCCGCGACCGGCGAGCACCTGGGCGAGGTGCCGCTGCCCGGCACCGGGTCGCTGCACGGCTTGTCCACGGTCGACGCGCTGACCACCGCCGACCGGGACGTGCTGTGGTTCGGCTGGTCGGACTTCACCACGCCGCTGTCGGTGTACCGCTACTCGCTGTCCACCGGCCGGACCGAGCTGGAGGCCGCCGCGCCGGGGGCGGTCGAGCTGCCGCGGGTGACCACGCAGCAGGTCGAGTACGCGTCGGCCGACGGCACGGTCGTGCGGATGTTCGTGGTGTCCGGCGAGCAGCACCCGGACCTGCCCCGGCCGGCGCTGCTCACCGGCTACGGCGGCTTCGCGGTCGGCCGCGGGCCGGGGTACAGCGCGACCACGCTGGCCTGGGTCGAGGCGGGCGGCGTGTGGGCGCACGCGTCGTTGCGCGGCGGTGACGAGGAGGGCGAGGAGTGGCACGCCGCCGGGACGCGCGAGCGCAAGCAGAACGTGTTCGACGACTTCCACGCGGCGGCCGAGCGGTTGGTCGCCGACGGCTGGACCACCCCGCAGCAGCTGTCGATCACGGGCGGCTCGAACGGCGGGCTGCTCGTCGGCGCGGCGCTGACCCAGCGTCCCGAGCTGTACGCGGCGGTGGTGTGCTCGGCGCCACTGCTGGACATGGTGCGGTACGAGAAGTTCCTGCTGGGGCGGCTGTGGGCGGAGGAGTACGGCTCGGCGTCCGTGCCGGAGGAGCTGGCCTGGCTGCTGGACTACTCCCCGTACCACCGGGTGCGGCCCGGAGTTGAGTACCCTTCGGTGCTGTTCACGGTCTTCGAGTCGGACAGCCGCGTGGACCCCAACCACGCCCGGAAGATGTGCGCGGCGCTCCAGCACGCGACGTCGAGTGATCCGACCAAGCACCCGGTGCTGCTCCGCCGCGAGACCGAGGTGGGGCACGCCGGCCGGTCGGTGAGCCGGTCGGTCGGCCTGGCCGTGGACCAGTTGACCTTCCTGGCCTGGGCGACCGGCCTGGAGTTGTGAGCGGAGGACTGTTCGAGTGCAGGTGCTTGACGTGGACGTGAAGTCGACCCTCGCCGTCGAGTGGTGGATGACCAACGGGCCCAAGATCGCCGAAGGCGCGTTGCGGATCGCGTTGACGTTGATCATCGCGGTGGTGATCCGGTTCCTGCTCCGCCGGCTGATCGACCGGATGACCCGCGGCAGCGGCGACCGGAAGCCGAAGCTGCTCAAGCCGCTGCGGGAGCGCGCTCCCCAGGCGCTGGGCGCGCTGGTCTCCGAGCGGCGCGAGCAGCGGGCCAAGACCATCGGCTCGGTGCTCAAGTCGTTCGTCACGATCATCGTGTTCGGCGTGGCGTTCATCCAGGTGCTCACCGAGCTGGGGATGAACCCCGCGCCGATCCTGACCTCGGCGGGCATCCTCGGCGTCGCCATCGGCTTCGGCGCGCAGAACCTGGTCAAGGACTTCCTGTCCGGCATGTTCATGATGCTGGAGGACCAGTACGGCGTCGGCGACGTGGTCGACCTCGGCCCGGCCACCGGCACGGTCGAGTCGGTGGCGCTGCGGATCACCACGATCCGCGACACCAACGGCACCGTCTGGTACGTCCGCAACGGCGAGATCCTGCGGGTCGGCAACTCCTCGCAGGGCTTCGCGGTGGCCGTGGTCGACCTGCCGCTCGGGTACGGCGCGAACCTGGCGTCGGCCACCGAGGTGCTGGACAAGGCCGTGGTGGACGCCGTGGACGAGGAGACGCTGGCCAAGGACGTCATCGACAAGCCGCAGGTGCTCGGCGTGGAGAAGGTCACGCCGGAGGGCATCACCATGCGGGTCACGGTGAAGGTCCGGCCGGGCCGGCAGTGGGCCGTGCAGCGGGCGCTGCGGGCCAAGCTGATGCCGGCGCTGGACGAGGCCGGGATCTCGCTGAAGTCCTAGCCGGGTGGTGGCCGGCGCTCCCGCCGGCCACCACCGTCAGGCCGCGGCGAGGGTGTCGGCCAGCAGCCGCGCGTCCTTCGAGCGGGCGGCGTCGGCCTCGGCGCGGTCGCGGACGGCCCTGATCCGGTCGGAGGTGCGGGTCGAGCTGATCCGGCCGGCCGGGCTCAGCAGGGTGGCCGCCAGCCGGTTCGCCTCGGCGTGCTCGCCCTGCAGGACGCGGACGCCCACCAGCGAGATGACGTCGAACAGGTTCGACCGCCGGTAGGTCTCGCGGCGCAGGCGAAGGGCCTCGGCGAGGTGCGGTTCCGCCCTGCCCGCCGCTGCCGGGTGGTGCTCGGCGGCGGTCCGGTACGCCAGCGCCGCCATGCCCTCCAGCCCCGCCCGGTCGAAGTAGGACAGCCACGGGGGCGTCGCGCCCGGGTCGGCGCGCGAGAAGTGCTCCTCCGCCGCGCCGACCGCCCGGTCCACCGCCCGGACGTCGCCCAGGGTCGCGTGCGCCCACGACTCGCAGGTCAGGAGCATGGCCGACACCACCGGGTCCAGCCCACCCGAGCCCCGCCCGGCCAGCGCGACCAGGGACAGGGCGTCCCGCGGCCGGCCGACGTGCACCATCTGCCGGGCCATCCGGGACAGCACCTCGACGCCGAGACCGGTGTCACCGGCCCGCTTCGCGCAGTGCAGGGCCAGGGTGAAGTACCGCTGCGCGGTCGCCTGGAGGCCGACGTCGTGCGACATCCACCCGGCCAGCCGGGCCAGGTCGGCGGTCGAGCGGAACAGCCGGCGGGCGATCGCGTCGGGGTAGGCGTGGTCCAGCAGGTCGGTCATCGCCTTGAGCTGCCCGACCACCGCCTCCCGGTACAGCCCGCCGCCGCGCTTGGCGTCCCAGGCCCAGAACGTCCCGGTCGCGGCCTCGATCTCGGCGATCTCGGCGGCGCCGATGCGTCCCGGGCCCAGCGCCGGCGGCGAGGCGTCGTCCGCCGGGGCGTCGTCCGCCGGGGTCAGCCAGCCCGCCAGCCTGCCCTCCAGCACCGCGCCCGTGGCCAGGGCGGCGGTCGCGCCGAGCACGTCCCTGCGTTTGATCATCAGATCGCTCCTGGTGAAGTCCTGCAACGTCGTGACCAGCGTTCGGTGGTCCCACGCGACCCGGTCGCGGTTCGGCGCGAGCCCCAGGTCGGCCGGGGTGAGCGGGTGGCCGGCCCGGTCCGCGAGCAGTGCCGCCAGCAGGTCGGGGACGGGGTGCCGGGGCCGTTCGCCCTCCAGCCAGCGGCGGACCCGGGAGCTGTCCGGCGCGACGTTGAGGCCCCGCGCCTGGCCGAGCCGCCCGATGGCGCGCGCGAGCTCCGACTGCGTCCACCCGCCCAGCCGGAACCAGTGGCGGAGCTGGTGGTTGGCGTCATCCACGTCGTGCCCTCCCTCCCGGCGGATCACCGGCCCAGGATGGGGTGCCGCGCGGTCCGCGCACCACGGATCGGGGCGGTGCGCCAACCGTTCGCCAAGCGCCGGGGAGGCCGTTCGGGAGGTGCGGTGTGGGCTGCCCGCCGGTGGCTGAGGCAGGATGGAGGGGTGACGACTCCGGCCGACAACTTCTACGAGGCAGTGGGCGGGTACGAGACGTTCCACAAGATCGTCGCGCGCTTCTACGAGGAAGTGGCCGCCGATCCGGTCCTGCGCCCGATGTACCCGGAGGAAGACCTCGGTCCCGCCGAGGAGCGGTTCCGGCTCTTCCTCATGCAGTACTGGGGCGGCCCGCACACGTACTCGGACCAACGCGGTCACCCGCGGTTGCGGATGCGCCACGCCCCGTTCGTGATCGGCCCCGCCGAGCGGGACGCCTGGCTGCGCTGCGCGAAGGCCGGCGTCGACTCGGTGGAGCTGTCCCCCGAGCACCGCAAGCAGCTCTGGGCGTACCTGGAGATGGCCGCCAACAGCATGATGAACGCTTGGGTGTGATTCTTGATCACCCGAACGAGATCGTGGTGTCGGTCGCGAATGGCAGGATGACTCCTCGTGCGACGATCCTCCGATCCACAACCAGAGATCGCCGACGACTCCGCCTGGTGGCGTGACGCCGTCTTCTACCAGGTCTACGTCCGATCCTTCGCCGACGCGAACGGTGACGGCGTGGGCGACCTCGACGGTATCCGCTCCCGGCTCGGCTACCTCGAACTGCTCGGCGTGGACGCCCTCTGGCTCACACCGTTCTTCACCTCGCCCATGGCCGACCACGGCTACGACGTGGCCGATCCCCGCGACGTCGACCCGCTGTTCGGCGACCTGGCCGCGTTCGACCGGCTGGTCGCCGAGGCGCACGCGCACAACCTCCGGGTCACCATCGACCTGGTGCCCAACCACACCAGCGACCGGCACGCCTGGTTCCAGGCCGCGCTGCGGGCCGGACCGGGCTCGGTCGAGCGGGACCGGTACGTGTTCCGCGACGGTGGCGGGTTCGACGGCTCCGTGCCGCCGAACAACTGGGCCAGCCAGTTCGGCGGGTCGGCGTGGACGCGGGTGCCGGACGGGCAGTGGTACCTGCACCTGTTCGCGCCCGAGCAACCCGACCTGAACTGGCACAATTCGGAGGTCGCCGCCGACCTGGTCCGCACGCTGCGGTTCTGGCTGGACCGCGGGGTCGACGGGTTCCGCATCGACGTGGCGCACGGCATGGCCAAACCGCACGGGCTGCCGAACATGGACCCGCGGGCCCAGCTGGGCGCGGGCGTCATGCACGACAACGCGCTGGACCCCCGGTTCGACGACGACGGCGTGCACGAGGTGCACCGGATGATCCGCAAGGTCGTCGACGAGTACCCGGGCCGGATGGCCGTCGGCGAGATCTGGGTCAAGGACGACGAGCGGTTCGCCCGCTACCTGCGGCCCGACGAGCTGCACCTCGGGTTCAACTTCCGGCTGGTCGAGGCGCCGTTCGACGCGGACGGCGTGCGGGCGGCCATCGAGCACTCGCTGGGCGCGGTGCGCGGGCTGGACGCGCCGCCGACCTGGACGCTGTCCAACCACGACGTGACGCGGCACGTGACCCGGTACGGCGGCGGCGAGCTGGGCTCGCGGCGGGCGCGGGCCATGACGCTGGTGGAGCTGGCGCTGCCCGGCGTGGTCTACCTGTACAACGGCGAGGAGCTGGGCCTGCCGGACGTGGAGCTGCCGGAGTGGGCGCTCCAGGACCCGATCTGGCTGCGGTCCGGGCACACCGACCGCGGTCGGGACGGCTGCCGCGTGCCGCTGCCGTGGGAGGGCGACACGCCGCCGTTCGGGTTCTCGCAGGCAGTGACCACCTGGCTGCCGCAGCCGAACGAGTGGGCCGGGCTGACCGCCGAGTCGCAGCTGGAAGACCCCGAGTCGATGCTGTCGTTCTACCGGCAGGCGCTGGAGCTGCGGAAGTCGAACGGCGCGTTCAACGGCGACGAGCTGGAGTGGTACGGCGCGCCGCCCGGGTGCTTCGCGTTCCGGCGCAAGGGCGGCGGGCTGATCTGCGCGCTCAACACCTCCGGCGGCCCCGTGCCGCTGCCGCCCGGCGAGGTGCTGCTGTCCAGCGGACCGATGGACGGCAACCAGCTGCCGCCGGACACCGCCGTCTGGCTGGTCTGACCGCGGTGGGGAGGTGCGGACCCCTCGACCGCACCTCCGACCACCGCGTCGCGGCATCCTCGGGCAGAGGGCTCAAAGAAAGCTGAAACCGCAGGTGGACGGCCCGCTCAGGCGATGGCGTGCGACGCGCCGGGCGCCGGGCGGGTCGGCTCGCCCGCCTCGCGGCAGCCGTGCGCGCGGAAGATCGCTTCGGCTTCCCGGCGGGCCGCCCCGGCGGCGTCCGGGTCGTCCAGGGCGGTGAGGGCGGCGGCCAGGTCGCGCAGCGTCCGCGCCCGCCACACCGGCAGCGACAGCGCCTGCCACCAGTGCAGCGCGCGGTCCAGGTAGCGGCGGGCCACCTCGGGGCGCGGGGCGGCCAGCTCCAGTTCGCCGAGGGTGCGCAGGACCAGCGCCTGGCCGAAGCCGTCCTGCATCTCGTTGCAGGTGGCCAGGCACTCCAGCAGGTCGCTGCGCACGGCGTCACCGCGGCCCTGGCGGACGCGGACCTTGGCCAGCGCCTGGGTGGCGTAGGCCGACATCAGCCGGTCACCGAGGGGGCGCAGCACCTCGACGGCGCGGGCGGCGTGCTCGGCGGCCTCGTCCCAGCGCTCGGCGGCCCGGTGCACGAGGCTCACCGAGCGCAGCGCGATCGCCTCGCCGCGCCGGTCGCCGGCGGCCCGGTAGGCGCGCACGGTCCGCTCGCACGCCTCCAGCGCCGCGGCCAGGTGGCCCTGCTCGGTCAGCACGCGGCCCAGGCCGTGCGACGCCCGCGCGACCAGGTGGTCCTCGCCCAGGTCGCGCAGCACCGGCAGGGCCAGGTCGAGCAGGTCGCGCGCCTCGGCCAGCTCGCCGCGCTCCCGCCGGACGGTGCTCAGCGCCAGGCGGGTCGCGGCCTCGCCCCTCGGGTCGTGGCTCTGGCGGTAGGCGTCGAGCGCCTGCTCGTAGTACGCGGTGGCCTCCTCGAAGCGGTCCTGCTCGTAGCGCAGCCAGCCCAGGCCGGACAGCAGGTGCGCCTCACCGGCCCGGTCGTCGGCCCGGCGGGCCGCCGCGAGGGCCGCCGAGTGGGTGCGCCACCACTGGTTGAACAGGTTGCGGACGGAGAACCGGGAGGAGCACAGGGCGGCGGCCAGCCCGGTCGCGACGTCGGTCAGGTCGAGTTCGCTGATCCGCTCCACGACGTCGACCAGCGTCGCCTGCTCGGCGTCGAACCACGCCTCGGGGTCGGCCGCGATCTCGGCCGCCGCGTCCGGGTCGACGTGGTCCGGCGCGGGGTGGTGCGGCGCCGGGTGGTTCAGCGCGGTGTGCGGCATGTGGCTGTCGGCCAGGTGGATCAGGTCGAGCCAGACCCGGGCGGCACGGGCGCAGGCGGCCCTGACGGCGGCCCCCGGCTCCTCGGCCTCGCCTCGTTCGCGGGCGAACGCCCTGGTCAGGTCGTGCATCTCGTAGCGCAGGGCGGTGGTCGAGGCGGAGGTGGTCAGCAGGCGTGAGTCGACCAGGCGCTCCAGGGCTTCCTCGGCGTCGTGCGGGTCGCAGTCGAGCAGGGGCGCGACCAGCCAGCCGCTGAACGTGGCGACGCCCAGCAGGGCGAGCCGGCGCAACGCCGTCCGCTCCCGCTCGGCCAGGCCGTCGTAGCTCAGCGCCAGGCTGCCGCGCACCTCAAGGTCACCGAGGGTCAGCTCCTGGAGCACGCGGCGCTGCACGCCCAGGCGCTCGGCCAGGCGGGTCAGCCGCCACTGCGGCCGGGCGGCCAGCCGGGCGCCCGCGATGCGCAGCGCGAGGGGTAACCGGCCGCAGAGGCGGACGATGTCCTCGGCGGCGCCCGGTTCGGCCGCCACCCGGCCGTCGCCGACCACCCGGTCGAGCAGTTCCAGGGCCTCGGCGGCGCGCATGACCCCCAGCTCCAGGTGGGACGCGCCGCTCAGCGCGCTCGGCCGCTCGCGGCTGGTGACGAGCACGGCGCAGGTCGCGCCGCCGGGCAGCAGCGGGCGGATGCGGCGCTCGTCGCGGGCGTCGTCCAGGACGATCAGCACCCGGCGGTCGGCCAGCAGGGTGCGGTAGAGGCGGGCCCGCTCCTCCAGGTCGACGGGGATCGCGTCGTCCGGCGCGCCGAGGGCGCGCAGGAAGCCCGCCAGGACCTCGGCCGGGTCGGCGGGGCGGGACTGGACACCGCGGAGGTTGGCGTGGAGCTGGCCGTCGGGGAAGTGCTCGCGGACCGCGTGGGCCACGTGCGCGGCGAGCGTCGACTTGCCCGCGCCGGGCGGGCCGGAGATCGCGCAGACGCGCGTCGCGCCGGTGGCGGTGGTCAACCGGGCGGTGAGGCGGTCGTGCTCGGCGGTCCGGCCGGTGAAGTCGGCGATGTCGTGCGGGAGCTGGCTCGGGGTGGGCGCGGGCGGCGCGGGCGCCGGGGCCGCTTCGCCGCGCAGGACGCGTTCGTGCGTGGCCCGCAGGCCGGGGCCCGGTTCCACGCCCAGCTCGTCCAGCAGGACGCGCCTGCCCCGCCGGTAGCAGGCCAGCGCCTCGGCTTGGCGGCCCGCCTGGTTCAGGGCGAGCATGAGCTGGCTGCGCAGCCGTTCCCGGAGGGGGTTCGCGGCCACGGCCGCGGTCAGGTCGGGCACCAGGGCCTCACCCCGGTTCAGGGCCAGGTCGGTGTCGAAGCGGTCCTCCAGAGCGCCCGAGCGCAGCTCTTCGAGGCGGGACCGCTCGCCTTCGGCCCACGCGCCCAAGGCGCCGCCCAACGGCGTGCCGCGCCACTGGGCCAGGGCGGCGGCGAAGCGCGCCGCGGCGGCTTCCAGGTCGCCCTCGGCCAGGGCTCGGCGGCCCTCGGACAGCTCGGCGGTGAAGACGTGCAGGTCGACCTGGTGGGGTTCGGCGGCCAGCAGGTAACCGCCGCCGGAGCGGACCAGCACGTCGCCCAGCGCGCGGCGCAGCGTCGAGACGTAGGTGTGCAGGGCCGACCGGGAGCCCGCGGGCGGGTCCTCGCCCCACAGCGCGTCGATCAACCGCGGCACGGGCACGACGCGACCGGCCTCGACGGCCAGCACCGCCAGCAACGTCCTCGGCTTCGGCCCGCCGACCTCGACCGCACTCCCGTCCACCCGGGCCCGCACCGGCCCCAGCACCCTGAACTCCATCGCCGGCCCCCTGTCCCAGGGTAGCCGGCCGGACCGACGGCCAACCGCCGTCGACGGCGCCCGGTCAGACCAGCAGCGGCAGCATCGAGTGCCGGCGGCGGACCACGGCGCCGAACCGGGCGTCGATGCGCAGCCACGAGTCCGTCGCGGTGATGCGGACGTCGTCACCGCCCAGGAAACCCATGCCGGACAACGCGAACAGGCACCGCATCGGCACCTTCACGTCCAGCCCGGAACCGCTGACCGTGATCACGGTCTGGTCCAGCAGCGACGCGGGCGGCGTGCCGCGCGGGCCCGCGTTCTCCCGCGCCACCTCCACGCCCTTCTCGGCCAGCTCGGACACGACGTCGCCGGGCAACCGGTCCACCGGCAGCCAGCCGGACGACGGCGGCAGCGCCGAGCGCCACATCATGTCCCGCGCCGGACCGGGGTCGACGGTCTCGCTGCGCACCACGGCCAGGCCGGTGAGCAGGTCGGCGCCGGACACGGTCACGTCCTCCGGCGTGACGCGGCCGGCGACGGTGCGGGTGGCCAGGGTGTCGAACGGGGTCGCCACCCACGCGTCCAGCAGGTCGCTCGACGGGCGGTTGCGCAACCGCACGACCGCTTGGGCGTCCAAGCGGACGGCGCGCGCGACGAACGCGCCGAGGTCGTCCCGCTCGGCGGGGTCGGCCAGGACCAGCTCAGGCACCATTACCTCCGGCACGCCAGCCCGCGAGAAAGTCGCGCTCGGCTTCGAGGAGGCGGCGCGGGCGGCCCGCCTCCAGGTTGTAGGGCACCACCAGGGTTTCCGCCTTCGTGACGACCGCGCTGTCCTCCTGGCGCGCGCCGCGGACCGTGTAGTCGAGCGTGAACGACGCCGACTTCAGCTCCCGCACCGAGAGCTCCACCCTGATCTCGTCACCGGTGAACACCAGCGGCGCGAGGTAGTCCACCGACAGCCGGGCCACGACCATGCCCTGCGACATCTCCGGCACGCCGTGCCTGGCCGCTTCGGTGAACAGCAGGTCGATGCGCGCCTCTTCCAGCAACGTCACCGTGTTGGCGTGGTTGACGTGGCCGAACGCGTCCATGTCCGACCAGCGCGGGCGCACACCCGTGACGAACACACCCAACTTGAACGCGCCTCCCGGTGTCGTTGCGTGGAACCCGACCTTATCCACGTGCTACCACCAGGTTAGAGGCGGTGGTCCCTCAGCGGCGCGCGCCCGTCGAGCCGCGCACCACCAGTTCCGGCTGGAAGACGAACTCGGCGTGCGGGGCCGGGGTCCCGCCGATCTCCTCCAGCAGGGCGTGGACGGCGGCCTGGCCCATCGCCTCGACCGGTTGGCGGATGGTGGTCAGCGGCGGGTCGGCGAAGACGATCAGCGGCGAGTCGTCGAAGCCGACGACCGAGACGTCCCGCGGCACGGTCAGCCCCCGGTGGCGGGCGGCCCGGATCGCGCCGAACGCCATCAGGTCGCTGCCGCAGACGATGGCCGTGCAGCCGCGGTCGAGCAGGGTGTTGGCGGCGGCTTGGCCGCCCTCGACCGTGAAGAGGGAGTGTTCCACCAAGTGGGAAGCCTCGGGGCGGACGAGGGTGAAGCCCTCCACCATCCGCAGCGCGGGCACGAACCTCGGCGGCCCGACGGCCATGCCGATCTTCTCGTGGCCGAGTTCCACCAGGTGGGAGACCGCCAGCCGGACCGCCGCGCGGTTGTCGACCGAGACGAACGGCGCGGAGACCTGGTCGGTGTAGCCGTTGACCATGACGAACGGGACGCCCCGGCCGGCCAGCTTGACGTAGCGGTCCTTGTCGGCCGTGGTGTCGGCGTGCAGGCCGGAGACGAAGACGATGCCGGTGACGCCCCGGTCCACCAGCATCTCGGTCAGCTGGTCCTCGGTCGAACCGCCCGGTGTCTGGGTGCAGAGCACCGGCGTGTAGCCGTCCCTGGTGAGCACCTGCTCGATGACCTGCGCGAACGCCGGGAAGATCGGGTTGTTCAACTCCGGGGTGATCAGGCCGATCAACCCGGCGCTGCGCTGTCTGAGCCTGGGCGGGCGCTCGTAGCCGAGCACGTCCATCGCGGCGACGACGGCCTGGCGGGTCGCGGACGAGACGCCCGGCTTGCCGTTGACCACTCGGCTGACCGTCGCCTCGCTCACGCCTGCCTGGGTCGCGATGTCACTGAGCCGCGCTGTCACACCGGGTGACTCTACGGGCGGGAGAGCCACACGGTCGTGTCCGGCGGCACCAGGACGTCCGCGTCCTCGGTCGCGAAACCACCCGAGGCGAGCACCACCCGGCCGGCCGACGGCACGCGTGCCACGTCCGGTCCGAAGTTGACCACGCAGGTGAACGCGCCGCGGCGGAACGAGAGGACGTCGCGCGGCGCGTCCAGCCACTCGACGTCGGCGCCGGCGCCGAGGTCCGGGTGCTCGCGACGGGTGCGGAGGGCGTTGCGGTACAGCTCCAGGACGGAGTTCGGGTCGCCCTGCTGGGCCTCGACGCTGAGGGCGCCCCAGGTCGCCGGCTGGGGCAGCCAGGAGCCGCCGTCGCCGAAGCCGAAGGAGGGGCCGGTCGCGGTCCACGGGATGGGCACGCGGCAGCCGTCACGGCCCCGGTCGGTGCGGCCCGACCGCTCCCAGACGGGGTCCTGCAGCACGTCCTCGGGCAGGTCCAGGACTTCCGGCAGGCCCAGTTCCTCGCCCTGGTAGACGTACGCGCTGCCCGGCAGGGCGAGCATCAGCAGGGCGGCGGCGCGGGCCCTGGCCACGCTGCCGTAGCGGGTGACGTGCCGCTGCACGTCGTGGTTGGAGAGCACCCAGGTCGTCGGCGCGGACACCGGCGCCATGGCGGCCAGCGAGTCGTCGATGACCTGCTTGACCTCGGCGGCGTCCCAGGCGGCGGTCAGGTAGTGGAAGTTGAACGCCTGGTGCAGCTCGTCGGCGCGCAGGTAGCGCGCGGTGCGCTCGGGGCTCGGGGTCCACGCCTCGGCGACGCCGATCCGGTTGCCGGGGTAGGAGTCGAGCACCTTGCGCCAGTCGCGGTAGATCTCGTGGACGCCGTCCTGGTCGAAGAACGGCAGGGCCTCGGTGCCCAGCAGCTTGAGGTGGTTCGGCGTGCCGACGTCGGGCAGGCCGTCGGCCTTGACCATGCCGTGCGCGACGTCGATGCGGAAGCCGTCCACGCCGAGGTCGAGCCAGAACCGGAGCACGTCCAGGAACTCGTCGCGGACCTCCGGTTGGTCCCAGTTCAGGTCGGGCTGCTCCGGCGCGAACAGGTGCAGGTACCACTGGCCGTCGGCGGTCCTGGTCCAGGCCGGGCCGCCGAAGACGGACTCCCAGTCGTTCGGCGGCTGGTCGCCGCGGCCGTCGCGGAAGTGGTAGCGGGCGCGTTCCGGCGAACCCGGAGCGGACCCGAGCGCCTGCCGGAACCACTCGTGCCGGTCGCTGGTGTGGTTGGGGACCAGGTCGACGATCACCCGGAGGCCGAGGGCGTGCGCGTCGGCCACCAGCCCCTTCGCGTCGTCGTTGTCGCCGAACAGCGGGTCGACGGTGCGGTAGTCGGCGACGTCGTAGCCGCCGTCGGCCATCGGGGACCGGTAGAACGGCGTGATCCACACCGCGTCGACACCGAGGTCCGCCAGGTGGGGCAGCCGGGAGCGGATGCCGGGCAGGTCACCGACGCCGTCGCCGTCCGAGTCGGCGAAGCTGCGCACGTAGACCTGGTAGATGACGGCCTCGCGCCACCAGTCCTGCGTCATGGGGTGTCCTTCCGGATCGGTTCCGCCGGAGGGCAATGAAATACTTTGCAAGTGTTTTCAGCAAGTCCGGCAGCTGGTATGACCTAGAGCACATCCCTGCCACCTAGGAGACAACGTGGTTTCCGCTAGTCGACGCGCTCTGGGCGCGATAGCCATCCTCCTGTTCAGCCTTTTGGCGGTTCCGCAAAGTTTTGCAACGCCGCCGTCCGCGAAGGACGTCACCGCGACCCTGTTCCAGTGGCCGTTCGCGCGGGTCGCCACCGAGTGCGCCAACGTCCTCGGCCCGAAGGGGTACGGGTTCGTCGAGGTCTCCCCCGCCACCGAGCACATCCAGGGGTCCCAGTGGTGGACCTCCTACCAGCCCGTCAGCTACCGCATCGCCGGCCGCCTCGGCGACGAGGCCGCGTTCCGGAACATGGTCAACACCTGCCACGCGGCGGGCGTGAAGGTCATCGCGGACGCGGTGATCAACCACATGAGCGCCGGGTCGGGGGTGGGCACCGGCGGTTCGTCGTACTCGAAGTACAACTACCCCGGCATCTACAGCGACCCGGACTTCCACTCGTGCCGGTCGCACATCAGCGACTACCGCAACCGCGACAACGTGCAGAACTGCGAGCTGGTCGGGCTGTCGGACCTGAACACCGGCAGCGACTACGTGCGCGGCCGGATCGCGACCTACCTCAACCACCTGATCTCGCTGGGCGTGGACGGGTTCCGGGTCGACGCGGCCAAGCACATGGCGGCGGCCGACCTCTCCGCGATCAAGTCCCGGCTCAGCAACCCGAACGTGTACTGGGTGCACGAGGTGATCTACGGGGCCGGCGAGGCCGTGCAGCCCGGCGAGTACACCGGGTCGGGTGACGTCGACGAGTTCCGGTACGCGTACGACGTCAAGCGGATCTTCAACAACGAGAACCTGGCGTACCTGCGCACGTTCGGCCAGTCGTGGGGCTACCTGCCGAGCGGCCAGGCGCGGGCGTTCGTGGACAACTGGGACACCGAGCGCAACGGGTCGACGCTGACCTACCGCGACGGGTCGACCTACACGCTGGCGAACGTGTTCATGCTGGCGTGGCCCTACGGCTCACCGAACGTGTACTCGGGTTACGAGTTCTCCAACCACGACGCGGGTCCGCCGTCCGGGTCGGAGTGCTACACGTCCGGGTGGAAGTGCCAGCACCGGTGGACGCAGATCGCGTCGATGGTCGGGTTCCGCAACGCGGTCTCCGGGACGTCGGTCGGCAACTGGTGGGACAACGGCGGCGACGCCATCGCGTTCGGCCGGGGCGCCAAGGGGTTCGTGGCGATCAACCGGGAGTCGTCCTCGCTGACGCGGACGTTCCAGACCTCGCTGCCCGCCGGGTCGTACTGCGACGTGCAGAGGGACGGGTGCGTGGCGCACACCGTGGGGTCGAACGGCCAGTTCACCGCGACGCTGGGCGCGGGCGAGGCGCTGGCGCTGCACGTCGGCGCGACCGGCGGCGGCAACCAGCCGGTCGGGTCGGCGTCGTTCTCGGTGAACGCGACGACGTCGTCGGGGCAGAACGTCTTCGTGGTCGGCGACCACCCGTCGCTGGGCTCGTGGAACCCGGCCCAGGCGGTGGCCCTGTCGTCGGCCTCCTACCCGCTGTGGAAGGGCTCGGTGTCGCTGCCCTCGGGGACGTCGTTCCAGTACAAGTACATCCGGAAGGAGTCGAACGGGTCGGTGACGTGGGAGAGCGGCGCGAACCGCTCGGCGACGGCGCCCGCGGCGCTGTCGGACACCTGGCGCAACTGAGCCGCGGCTGATCCGCGGCGGCGCCCCCGGGCCCGCCGCGGATCAGCCCCCGCCCTCGATCCGGGCGACCGCGTTCGACCGCTCAGGCCAGGCAGGTGCGCGGCAGGAACGCCCAGCGGACGCCTCCCGCGAGCGCCTGCCCGTGCCACTTCGCCATCGCCCACCCGCGGTCCTTCGTGACGTAGCGGACGTCGACCTGCGCGCCGGCGGGCACGGTGCCGAGCGGGTGGACCGGGAGGGCGGGGCCGGAGCCGTAGGCCGCCGCCGCGCCGATGTTGCCGTAAGCGGGGCACGGCGCGGTCGCGGTGGTCACCTTGAGCCCGCCACCCTTGTTCTCGCTCCACACGCCGTACGGGCTGCACAGCGGGTCGACCGCGTTGGCCGTGCAGAACACCTGCTCGCTGTGCCACCACCGCAGGACGTCGATGCTGCCGTCGCCGTTGCTGGACCCCTGCACCGTGGGGCCGTTCGCGCACCTCGTGGAGAAGAAGCCGTCGCGCTCGATGGCGAACTTGTGCGTGCCGTAGGCGTAGGCGCAGCCGTCGAAGCTCCCGCCCGCGAAACCCCACGGCCAGCGGCTGATCTCGGGGTTGCCCGCCGACGAGTCGCCGGTGTCGCGGATGTCCATGTGGTCGAAGGAGCCCTTGACCACGCCGTCGGCGAACCGGAAGTCGCGGGCGAACAGGTAGCCGACCATCGGCCCGTTCGCCTTGTAGCTCAGCAGCACCCAGCCCGGCCCGTACCCGACGCCCAGCGCGCCGTCCTCGGCCGCCGTCTGCACCCGGTTCACGCCGATGCTCCACGCGCCCGCCGGGTGCGGCAGGAACAGCACCGCCACGACCGCCAACGCCAACGCCGCCACACGCCTCATGCCGTCTGACGGTAGAGGTTCACCACCGAACGCGCCTAGCAGTTGCTTTCCCACCTACGGCTTCCCGCTGCCGGTGGGGCGCCCCGGGGAGTTCCGGGACGCCCCACGTCGTCAGCGGATCAGGCTGCGCACCTGGCGGGCCGCCACCGAGAGGGTCGCCAGGTCCAGCTTGCTGACCCGGTTGATCTCGGCCAGCGCGGCGCGGGCGCGGCTCAGGCGGGAGGAGTTGGCCTGCTCCCACGCGGCGATCTTCTCCTCCGGGCTCTCACCCGGGTCGGCCGACCGCAGCACGTCGACGGTGATCGACCGCAGCGACGAGTAGAAGTCGTCCCGCAGCGCCAACCGCGCCAGCGCGTGCCAGCGGTTCAGGCGCTCCAGGCCCGACACCGAGCTGAGCATCCGGTCCACGTCCAGGTGCTCGGACAGCGCGAAGTACAGCTCCGCCGTCTCCTCGTGCGTCCGCTCCTGCCCGGCCGCGCCCTCGCCCTCCTCGCGCTCGGCCAGCTCCGCCACCTCCGTGACGTCCAGCAGCCCGTAGGTGTAGAGCAGCGACGCGATCCGCCGCGCCAACCCCTCCGGCACGCCGTGCGCCACCAGGCGCTCGACGTGCTCGATCACGGACTCCTTCTCGCGGCCCTGGAGCAGGTCGATCGTGCGCGGCGCGAGGGCGCCGACCACCGGGGCGAACCGGCTGATGGTCGACCCGACCGCGAGCGGCTGCGGCCGGTTGGTCAGCAGCCACCGCGACGCGCGGTCCAGCAGGCGACGGGTCTCCAGCAGCATGTCGTCCTGCACGCCGGTCGGCACGACGTTGTCCAGCGCCCGGATCTCCCGCCACAGCGACGGCAGGTCGTAGATCGCGGTCACCACCGTGTACGCGCGCACCGCGTCCGTCGCCGACGCGCTGATCTCCTCCGCCAGCCGGAACGGGTACGACACGCCGCCGCCGTCCACGACCTCGTTGACCAGCACCGTCGTGATGATCTCGCGGGACAGCGGGTGGCTGCCGATCACGTCGGCGAACCGCTCCCGCAGCTCGCTCGGGAAGTACTCGGGCAGCCGGCGGGCCAGCACGTCGATCGTCGGCAGGTCGCTGGCCAGCACCTCCTCCTTCAGCGCGAGCTTCACGTGCGCCAGCAGCGTGGCCAGCTCCGGCGAGGTGAGGCCGTCGCCCGCCTTCTCCAGCGCCTTGAACTCCGCCGCGCTGGGCAGCGCTTCCAGGGCGCGGTCGAGCACACCGCGCTCCTCCAGGTCGGCGACCAGCCGCGAGTGCACCGACAGCATCGGCGCGGCGTGCGCCCGGGAGACGCCGAGGACGGCGTTCTGCGAGTAGTTGTCGGCCAGCACCAGCTCGCCGACCTCGTCGGTCATCTGGCCCAGCAGCTCGTTGCGCTGCTCCTGGTCCAGGTGGCCGTCGCGGACCAGCTCGTCCAGCAGGATCTTGATGTTGACCTCGTGGTCGGAGCAGTCCACGCCCGCCGAGTTGTCCAGCGCGTCGGTGTTGACCTTGCCGCCCTGCTCCTCGGGGCCGCCGACCCGGGCGAACTCGATCCGGCCGCGCTGGGTCAGCCCCAGGTTGCCGCCCTCGCCGACGACCTTGACCCGCAGGTCGGCGCCGTTGACCCGGATCGCGTCGTTGGCCTTGTCGCCGACCTCGGTGTGCGACTCGGCGGACGCCTTGACGTACGTGCCGATGCCGCCGTTCCACAGCAGGTCGACCGGCGCCAGCAGGATCGCCTTCATCAGCTCCGGCGGCGACAGCTTCACCACGCCCTCGGGCAGGCCGAGCGCCCGGCGGGCCTGCTCGCTGACCGGGATCGACTTCGCCGTGCGCGGCCACACGCCGCCGCCCTCGCTGATCAGCGAGCGGTCGTAGTCGTCCCACGACGACCGGGGCAGCTCGAACAGCCGCTTGCGCTCGGCGAACGTGGTCGAGGCGGTGGGGTCGGGGTCGATGAAGACGTGCCGGTGGTCGAACGCGGCCACCAGCCGGATGTGCTCGGACAGCAGCATGCCGTTGCCGAACACGTCACCGGACATGTCGCCGACGCCGACGACGGTGAACTCCTCGGACTGGGTGTTCACGCCCAGCTCGCGGAAGTGCCGCTTCACGCTCTCCCACGCGCCCTTGGCGGTGATGCCCATCGCCTTGTGGTCGTAGCCGACGGACCCGCCGGACGCGAACGCGTCACCCAGCCAGAAGCCGTAGGACTTCGACACCTCGTTGGCGATGTCGGAGAACGACGCCGTGCCCTTGTCCGCCGCCACCACCAGGTACGAGTCGTCGCCGTCGTGCCGCACGACCTGCGGCGCGGGCACGACCGCGCCCGAGTTCAGGTTGTCGGTCAGGTCCAGCAGGCCGGAGATGAACTGCCGGTAGCAGGCGATGCCCTCGGCCAGCAGCGCCTCGCGGTCCGCGCCGGGGTCGCCGGTCGGGGCGGGCGGGCGCTTGAGCACGAACCCGCCCTTCGCGCCGACCGGCACGATCACGGCGTTCTTCACCGCCTGCGCCTTCACCAGGCCCAGGATCTCGGTGCGGAAGTCCTCGCGCCGGTCGGACCAGCGCAGACCGCCGCGGGCCACCGGGCCGAACCGCAGGTGCACGCCCTCCAGCCGGGGCGAGTACACGAAGATCTCGAACCGCGGCCGGGGCTGCGGCAGGTCCGGGATCGCGCGCGGGTCCAGCTTGACCGCCAGGTACGGGCGCGGGTTGCCGTCGGCGTCGCGGACGAAGTAGTTCGTCCGCAGCGTGGCCTGCACCAGCGTTAGCAGGCTGCGCAGGATGCGGTCCGCGTCCAGGCTGGTGACGTCGTCGATCATCGCGGTGATCTCGTCGGCCAGCTGCTCGGTGCGGTCCGGCCGCTCCCCGTCGGACAGGGCCGGGTCGAACCGCGTCTCGAACAGCCGCACCAGGGCCGTGGCGACGTCGGTGTGCGCGAGGACGGCGTCCTCGATGTAGTCCTGGCTGTACGGGGTGCCCGCCTGCCGCAGGTACTTGGCGTAGGCGCGCATCATCGCCGCCTGCTGCCACGTGACGCCCGCCTTGAGCACGAGCGTGTTGAAGCCGTCCACCTCGGCCTCACCGCGCCACGCCGCCGCGAACGCGTCCTGGAAGCGGGTCCGCACCGACTCCAGGTCCTCGCCGGACAGCTTGTCCAGCGTCACCTGGTCGATGCGCAGGCCGAAGTCGTAGATCCAGCACTCCACGCCGTTGTCGAGCGACAGCTCGTAGGGGCGCTCGTCCACCACGACCACGCCCATGCGCTGGAGCATCGGCAGCACGTCGGACAGCGTCAACCGGGCGCCCACGAGGAACAGCTTGAACCGCCGCTCGCCCGGCTCGGCGTCGCGCGGCAGGTAGAACACCAGGTCCAGCTCGCCCCGGCGCAACGCCTCGATGCGCCGGAAGTCCGCCAGGCCCTCGGCCGCGGTGAAGTCCTCCTTGTACGCCTCGGGGAACGCCGCGGCGATCCGCTGACCCTGCTCGGACGACGACTCCGCGCCCAGGCCCGTGCCGTGGTCGTCCAGCACCGCCTCGACCATGCGGTCGTCCCACGAGCGCACCGCCGCGGCCAGCAGCTGCTGGATGTGGGCGGTGTCCGGCTCGGTCTGCCTGCTCGGCTCGGTGTGCACGGTGAAGTGCACGCGGGCCAGCGCGGACTCGCCGACGCGGGCGCTGTACTCCAGGTTCACACCGCCGAGCTGGCCGATCAGCACCTCCTGCATGGCCAGCCGCGACGTCGTCGTGTAGCGGTCGCGCGGCAGGTAGACCAGGCAGGAGTAGAAGCGGCCGTACGGGTCGCGGCGCAGGAACAACCGCAGCCGGCGGCGTTCGGCGAGCGCGATCACGCCCGTCACGGTCTGGTAGAGCGTGTCCGTGTCGACCGAGAACAGCTCGGTGCGCGGGTAGTTCTGGATCACCTCCAGCATCCGCTGACCCGAGTACGAGTGCAGCGGGAAGCCGGCGCGGTGGATGACGTCGCGGACCCGGCGCTCGATGGCCGGGATGTCCAGCACGTCCTCGTGCAGGGCCGTGGTGGAGAAGACGCCGAGGAACCGGTGCTCGCCGGTCACGTTGCCGTCGGCGTCGAAGGTCTTCACGCCGACGTAGTACGGGTAGACCGACCGGTGCACGCTGGACTGCGCGCTGGCCTGCGTCAGGACCAGCAGTTCGGGTGACAGTGCCTGCGCGCCCGCGTCCGGGCCCGCGGTCAGGCTGCGCGCCGCGAGGCTGTCCTGTCTCAGCACGCCCAGACCGCTCGCGAGGACCGCCCTGAGCGCGGGGGCGCCGTCGGTGGCCGGGTCGTCGTGCAGCAGCTCGTAGCGGCGGTAGCCGAGGAACGTGAAGTGGTCGTCGGCCAGCCAGCGCAGCAGGTTCGCGCCGTCCCGCACCTCGTGGTCGGGCAGCGGCGGCGGGGCGGACTCCAGCTGCACGGCCAGGTGCAGGGCCGTGCCCGTCATCTTCTCGGTGTCCTCGACGACCTCGCGGACGTCGTTGAGGACCGTGTGCAGCTTCGCCTCCAGCTCGCGCGCCCGGTCCGGGTCCGTGAGCAGGTCGACCTCGATGTACATCCACGACTCGGCCAGCGCGTCACCCGGCGGGTCGGCCGGGTCGGCGGTCGGCAGGACGTCCAGCAGAGCGCCCGTGACCAGGTCCCGGCGCACCACGACGATCGGGTGCACCACCCGCTGCACCTGCACGCCGCCGCGGGTCAGCTCGGAGGCCACCGAGTCGACCAGGTACGGCATGTCGTCGGTGACCACCTGCACCACCGTGGCCGGGCACGTCCAGCCGTCGTGGTCGCGGGTCGGGTTGAGGATCCGCACCACGGGACGGCCGGGGACCCGGGTCTCGGCGAGCTGGTAGTTCGAGCGCACCGCGCCCACCAGGTCCACCGGGTCGTCGTCGTTGACTTCCTCGGCGGGGACGTGGCGGTAGTACAGGCGGATCAGGTCGGCGAGCTCGGGGGCGTTGGCGGCGGCCCGTTCGATCAATTCGTCACGAGCCTGTTCGGGACTGGCCGGGCGGGCCGCGCCGGGTTCACGGGCGGCGTGCTCGGATCGGGACGGGACTCCAGTCGAGGTCATGTTCAGGCGACTCCACGCTATCCGGTACCTCTGTGTACCGGGTCCGCGCACCACTTAACCAGACGCGCCCGAACCCGTTCGCCGCAACCCTGGCACTGAATCGAACAACTTGCCGGAAGTCCGGAATTCGAGATGGCACGGGCTAATTTCCCGCTTTGTTACCGGCGGGAAACCTTATTAGAACCTCAAATCATTTCACGCCTCGGGAAGGGTCCAGGTGCCGAAGCGGCCCGGGGTCGGGTCGATGCGCTGGATCGGGGCGGTGGTCTCGTTGTCGGGCGTGGGCGGGTTCCCGAGGGGTGGGATGGGGACGGTGGCCTCGTCGGGGTCGACCCGGCCGGCGGCCTCGTCCTCGCGGCGGGCGTCCTCGTAGGCGACGAGGGCTTCGGCGAGCAGTTCGGCCAGGCTGAGGTCGCTCTTGTGGCGGCGTGAGGCGCGGGTGGCGCTGGGCGAGTCGGCGGGCGGGGGCGGTTCGACGACGAGGGCCGGGAGGTCGATCGTCTTGCCGCCGACGACGACAGCGGTGACGAAGGGCTCCTTCGCCTCACCGCCGGCATCCGCCTCTGTCGCCGGTGTAGGTGCTTGTGCTTGTGGGGGTGCCGGCGGCGGGGTGTCGTCGTGCTCCACATCCGCAGCGCTGAGGAAACCGCTCGGACTGAACTGCGACGAAACCGGCGGCACGGGCTCCGGCGCCAGTTCCGGCTCGGGCACAGGTTCCGGCTCGGGCTCCGCCTGCGCTTGATCGACCTGTGCTTGATCGACCTGCGCTTCCGGCTCGTCCTCGCCCTTCAGATCAACATCCGCGGTGGGGAAAACCGGCGGCGCCTGCACCTTCTCGGTCTTCTCGGCGTTCTCGGTGTTCTCCGGCACAGTCAGGGCCGCGAAGTCGGGCAGCGGCGGCAACGGGAAGTCGGGCGGTTCGGGCACCCGGGCGGTGGGGATGACGGGCCCCTTCACGAAGGCCGCACCGAGCCCGACCGGCGGCACGTCGTCACGCACGACGGGCTGGACCATCGTGGGCGAGTCGAACATGTCGACGGGCGGTGGAACCTCACTGCGCAACCGCGCCGGCGCTTCGACCCGCCACGACACCTGCTCAACGTCGGCGGGGGCATCCGACCGGCCTTCCGCCTGCGAATCCGGCTCGACTGCGACCTGCGGCTCGGGCTGCTCCACGGACCCCGACTCCTGCTCGACGACAACGGCCTGTTCATCAGCATCCGGAGCCCGCCGCCGCCCACCCGCACGCTGGGGGTCGAGCAACCCGGCGGCCTTCAGCGTGTCCAGAACACTGGAATCGCTTCCCTGCTCAACCGGCCGCTCATCCTCCTCCGCCGCCTCCCGAGCCGCCCGCCGCCGCCCACTGCGCACCGCACCGGCCGCAGCGATCAACCCGGCTGCGGGAACACTCCGCTCGCCACTTTCGTCAGCAGCGGCAGCCCCCTGCTCCTCCTGCGCCTCTTGGGACTGCTCGACAACACCAAACCCACCCCCACCAAGCCCCGCGCCGCCGAGAGGACGGCCACCAACTCCGGTAGCCCCCTCGACCACGTCGGCAGCCCCAGTGCCGACCTGCGGCACGCTGCCGGGCACGGAGGTGGGCACAGGCGCAGGCAACTCACCGCCGACGGATTGGGTGGTAGGCGCTGCGGACACCTGCTGCGGACTACCGGCAACAGCCCCCGCTCCCGGTGCCGCTCCCGGATTCTGCGGCGCCGGCAGCTCAGTGGATGCGGGCTCGGCAGCCGGAGGACCGGTGAGCACAGGACCAGCCGGCGCGGGGCCGGTGAGCACAGGATCGGTAAGCACAGGATCGGTAAGCACAGGATCGGTAAGCGCAGGACCGGCACCCGAGGGCTCGATCGGCGCAGGACCGGTGAGCGCAGGGCCGCTGGCCGGAAATCCCGTGACCGAAGGGCCGGTGGCCGGGGGCTCGACAGCCGAGGGCCCAGCGGGTGCGGGGCTGGCGGGTGCAGGGCTGGCGGGTGCAGGGCTGGCAGCCAAGGGGCCGGCGGTCGCGGGGTTGATCGCGGGCGGCTCGGTGGCGGGCGGCTCGGTGGCAAGCGGTGGGGTGGCCGCCGGTGGGGTGGCCGGTCGGATTGGCCTCGCCTGGCCGCTGCGGGCGTGTTCGGGGCGGCCCTGGGTTGGTTGAGGCGATTCCGGGGCTCGGCGGCGGCCGGTTGGTTCCGCAGTGGGTCCGGCAGTGGGTCCGGCAGTGGGTTCTGCGGTAGGTCCTGCGGTGGGCTCCGTGGTGGATTCCGGAGTGGGTCCTGTGGTGGATTTCGGGGTGGGCTCGGCGTCGCCGAAGGGTTGCACCAGGCGCCAGCGGTCGGCGGCGTGGGCCCTGGCGGCGGAGAGGCCGTCCACGGTCATGTCCTCGGCGGCGCGGCGGGAGCGCTTCACCCGGACGCCCTCGTTGCGGTGCATCTGGACCGGGCGCCACTGGCGCAGTTGCTGCTTGACCTCGGGCGCCAGGTCCGGGTCCGGGGTGGCGGGGGCCGCCTGGGCGGTGGCCGTGGTGCGGAGCAGGTGGGCCAGTTCGTCGTGCAGGCCGCCCGGCGGTTGGCGGTGGACGCCGGCGAACTCGGCGGCCAACCGGGCGCGCACGGCGTAGACCGCCCTGGCACGCCTGCGCTCGGCGGCGTGGGCGGAGCGGAGGTTGGACAGGGCCTCGGTCAGGTTGCCGGACACCTCGTGGACGTGGGCGAGGGCCAGCAGGCTCTCGGCGAGCAGGGTGTCCAACTGGTGGCGCTCGGCGCTGTCGGCGGCGTCGCGGAGCAGGTCGCGGGCCTGGTCGACCCGACCCGCGGGCAGGTGGACCCTGGTGGCCAGGACCAACCTGAGCCAGCCCGCGGTGGACGCGGACGGCGCGCGGACCGGGCGCTCCAGGAGGGGCGTCCCGGCCTCGGACGCCTCGCCCGGCTTGTTCAGGTCCATCAGGGCGCAGACCAGTTCGACCGTGAGCCTGCCGCGGACCTGGCCGTTGTCGGTCGCGGGCTCCTTGAGCCGGTCGAGCATCTCCAAGCCCTCGCGAGCGGCGGCGGTGGCTGCTCGGAGGTCGCCCCAGCGGCGGTGCTGACCCGCGGCGGCGGCGCGGAGCAGGCCGCGGTGCAGGAGGGTCGTGTCGTGGTCCAGCATCGGGTCGGCCTGGTAGAGGCCGTCCGCCTCGTCCAGCGCTTGCGCCAGCGCCGGCCCGCGGCCCACCGAGACCAGGCACTCGCCGGCCTGGACCAGCGCGGTCGCCCGCAGGCCCGGCGGGACGTCGTCCGCCTCCAGGACCGGGCGGACGGCGGCGAAGCCGGTCAGCGGCGCGCCGACCGACCTGGCGCTGTCGGCCAGCTCGACCCGCAGGCGCCAGGCCGTTTCCCGCTCGGACGCGGTCTCGGCCGCCCGAAGGGCGTCCAGTGCCCGGTCCGCGACCCGCACGCCCCGGCCCATCCGGTTGCTCGCGAAGACCACCAGGGCCTCCGCGCGCAACCGGTCGACCTCGTCACGGCGGGCGGAGGCGAGCGCGACGGCGCGCTCGCCCAGCACCAGAGCAAGCTCCGGTGCCCGCCAACGCAGCCGCCAGGCGGGCACGACCAGCGTGCTCACCTCGACGTCCGCCTGCGCTTCGCCCCTCGCCGCCACGATGTAGGTACCCGGCTCTCAGTCCCGTGTGAGCTTGCGGTAGGTGACGCGGTGCGGCCTGGCCGCCTCCGCGCCGAGGCGTTCGATCTTGTTCTTCTCGTACCCCTCGAAGTTGCCCTCGAACCAGTACCACTGCGACGGGTTCTCGTCCGTGCCCTCCCACGCCAGGATGTGCGTGGCGACGCGGTCGAGGAACCACCGGTCGTGCGAGATGACCACGGCGCAGCCGGGGAACTGCTCCAGCGCGTTCTCCAGCGAGCCCAGGGTCTCGACGTCCAGGTCGTTCGTCGGCTCGTCCAGCAGGATCAGGTTGCCACCCTGCTTGAGGGTCAGCGCCAGGTTGAGCCGGTTGCGCTCACCACCGGAGAGCACGCCCGCCGGCTTCTGCTGGTCCGGGCCCTTGAAGCCGAACGCGCTGACGTACGCCCGCGACGGCATCTCGACGTTGCCGACGTGGATGTAGTCCAGGCCGTCGGAGACGACCTCCCACACGTTCTTCTTCGGGTCGATGCCCGCGCGGTTCTGGTCGACGTAGGACAGCTTGACCGTCTCGCCGATGCGGACGACGCCCGCGTCCGGCTCCTCCAGCCCCACGATGGTCTTGAACAGCGTCGTCTTGCCGACGCCGTTCGGACCGATGACGCCGACGATGCCGTTGCGCGGCAGGCTGAACGACAGGCCGTCGATCAGCACCCGGTCGCCGAAGCCCTTCTTCAGCTTCTCGGCCTCGACCACGACGTTGCCCAGGCGCGGGCCCGGCGGGATCTGGATCTCCTCGAAGTCGAGCTTGCGGGTCTTCTCTGCCTCCGCGGCCATCTCCTCGTAGCGACCGAGGCGGGCCTTGGACTTGGCCTGCCGGGCCTTCGCGCCCGACCGGACCCAGTCCAGCTCGTCCTTGAGCCGCTTCTGCAGCTTCTGGTCCTTCTTGCCCTGGACCGCCAGCCGCTCGGCCTTCTTCTCCAGGTAGGTGGAGTAGTTGCCCTCGTACGGGTGGGCCCGGCCGCGGTCCAGCTCCAGGATCCACTCGGCGAGGTTGTCCAGGAAGTACCGGTCGTGGGTGACGGCCAGGACGGCGCCCGCGTACTGCGCCAGGTGCTGCTCCAGCCACAGCACGCTCTCCGCGTCCAGGTGGTTGGTGGGCTCGTCGAGCAGCAGCAGGTCCGGCTTGCTCAGCAGCAGCTTGCACAGGGCGACCCGGCGGCGCTCGCCACCGGACAGCGTCTTGACGTCGGCGTCGGGCGGCGGGCAGCGGAGGGCGTCCATCGCCTGCTCCAGCTGGGAGTCGAGGTCCCACGCGTTCGCGTGGTCCAACTCCTCCTGGAGCTGGCCCATCTCCTCCATCAGCTCGTCGGAGTAGTCGACGGCCATCTTCTCGGCGATCTCGTTGAAGCGGTCGAGCTTCACCTTGATCTCGCCGAGCCCTTCCTGGACGTTGCCCAGGACGGTCTTCTCCTCGTTCAGCGGCGGTTCCTGCTGGAGGATGCCCACCGTGTAGCCGGGCGAGAGGAACGCCTCGCCGTTGCCCGGTGTGTCCAGGCCGGCCATGATCTTCAGCACGCTCGACTTGCCGGCGCCGTTCGGACCGACAACGCCGATCTTCGCACCGGGGAGGAACATGATGGTGACGTCATCCAGGATGACTTTGTCCCCGTGCGCCTTGCGCACCTTCTTCATGGTGTAGACGTACTCGGCCATGCCCGCGATCGTAGAGCGGTGCCGATCGGGCCCGAACCTCGGACGCCGGCAACGGACCCGGGCACAACGCAGAGTTAACGCGAACGTGGGTCACCCACACTCGTAACACGGCCGTCGACCACGTCTGGCGCGACCCTGCGACCAGCGACTCCGACCGAATGCGCGAACTCGGTGCGCTGTCAACCCCCGATGCCTGCGTGCGGGACCCGGCCCTGGCGCCGACCCGACGACCTCCCCCCTCCGACGACTCGCAACGGCGACGACTGCCCGCGCATTCTCCGCCCCGATCGCGCCGGCGGAAGCCCCTGTGACCCGTTTTGCTCAGAACGGCACTTCGGTCACCTCCTTCGGGCGCTCCGGTTCCACCGTGAGGACCAGCGGCAACTCGTCCGGCTTGCGGGGCGCCGCGATCTCCGGCGCGGCGCGGGCCTCGACCGCGTCCGGGGTGAGCCTGGTCCGCACCGGCGCGGCCGTGCACATCGCCAGGTTCGGCCCGATCGCGGTGGCCTCGACCTCGATCAACGGGCGGGCGCCGCCCTCGAACTCCACGTCCTTGACCGTCAACCGGCCGGTGACCACCACCGGGTCGCCCTTGCTCAACGACGCCAGCGCGTTGTCCGCGAGCATCCGCCAGCACGAGACCGACAGGAACATCCGCGCGCCGTCCTCCCAGGTGCGCTGCTCCGGTTCCCACACCCGCTCCGCGGTGAACAGCCGGAACTTCGCCCGGCTGAACCCGGTGCCGACCGTGCTGTGCACCACCCTGCTGGCGACGTTCCCGCAGATGGTGATCCGGCACTCGTTGTACGCCACGTCCGCCTCCTCTTGTCGACCTCTTGCCGATCGCTTGGGACCAGGTTGCCGGGGGTCGGCGGCGGTGGACAGGGGCGGTTCGGGATCTGTGGACAACTGCTTGAAGCATGCATAACTGTATGAGTGAGCGCTCACTCGTTGACATGAGTGAGGACTCACTCATACAGTGGGGACATGCCCGAAGACCTCACCCGACGACGTCGGCGCGCACCCGCGATGAGCCCCGAGGACCGCCGTGAGGCGATCGTCGCCGCCACCGTCCCGCTCCTCTTCACCCACGGCGCCGACGTGACGACCAGCCAGATCGCCAAGGCGGCGGGCATCGCGGAGGGCACCGTCTTCCGGGCGTTCAAGGACAAGCAGGAGCTCATCCGCACGTGCGTGCGCAGCGTGCTCACGGTCGACGCCGAACTGGAGCTGATCGAGGAGGCGAGGCGGGCCGCCACGCTCGCCGAACGCCTCTCCTGGGCCATCAGCGCCGTCTCCGGCTACCTGGACCGGATGTGGAAGTTGATGAGCGTGCTCCGCGACTCCGGCTACGACCCGCACGACGAGCACGGCGAACCGGGTGAACGGGGCGAGCAGGGCGGGCGCAAGGGGCCACCGGTCGAGATGCAGCGCCTCACCGAGCACGTCGCCTCCCTGTTCGGCCCGGACGACGACCTCCGCGTCGACCCGTCCCTGGCCGCACGGCTGCTGCTCGGGCTCGTGTTCACCAACCGCATGCAGGGCAACGGGTTCAGCGACTCCACCGCCGACGCCGACCAGCTCGTGGAGCTGTTCCTGCACGGCGTGCTGGAGCAGGACTGAGGGGGAACCGATGGCAGACCTGATGATCGAAGCGACCGACGTCGGCAAGGCGTTCGGCGGGCAGAAGGCGCTGGACGGGGTGAGCGTCGCCGTGCCCAGGGGCACCGTGCTCGGCCTGCTCGGCCACAACGGCGCGGGCAAGACGACGCTGGTCAACGTGCTGACCACGATGCTCCCGCCGGACTCCGGCCGGGCGGCGGTCGCCGGGTTCGACGTCGTCGCGCAGGCGCACCAGGTGCGCAGCCGGATCGGCCTGACCGGCCAGTTCGCCGCCGTCGACGAGCAGCTGTCCGGCCTGGACAACCTGGTCCTGATCGCCCGGCTGCTCGGCGCGTCCCCGCGCGAGGCCAGGGCCAGGGGCGCCGAGCTGCTGGACCTGTTCGGGCTGGCGGACGCGGCGAAGCGGCCGTCGCGCACCTACTCGGGCGGCATGCGCCGACGCCTGGACCTCGCCGCGAGCCTCGTCGGGCACCCCGAGGTGATCTTCCTGGACGAGCCGACCACGGGCCTGGACCCGGCGAGCAGGCTCGGCCTGTGGGAGATCGTGGAGGGCCTGGTCACCGACGGCACCACGGTCCTGCTCACCACCCAGTACCTGGACGAGGCCGACCGCCTGGCCGACTCGATCACCGTGCTCGCGAAGGGCAGGGTCGTCGCGGCGGGCACCAGCGCCGAGCTGAAGGCCCAGGTCGGCCTGCGCACGGTCACCGTCACTCTGGCCGACGCCTCGGACCTGCCGAAGGCCGCCGAAGCCCTGGAGCGGGCCGGGATGCAGCCCGTGGCCGCGCAGAACGCGCTGACCGCGCCCGTCACGTCGTCCCGCGAGATCGCCACCGTCGTCCGCGCCCTGGACGAGGTCGGCCTGGAGGCCACCGAGCTGGCCCTCGGCGAACCGACCCTGGACGACGTCTACCTCACCCTCGCGCAGCACGCGGCCTGAACAGGAGCCACCGATGACCGCCACCCTCACCGCCGCACCGCGCTGGCGCGGCACCGACTTCGGCACCCAGGTGCTGGTGCTGACCCAGCGGTCGCTGCGCGCCCTGGTCAACGACCCGCGCATGATCGTGTTCAGCGTCCTCCAGCCGCTGATCATGCTCACGCTGTTCAGCCAGATCTTCGCCAGCGTCGCGAACACCCCCGGTTTCCCGCAGGGCGTGGACTACATCGACTTCCTGATGCCCGCGATCCTGGTCAACACGGCCATGCAGTCCGCGCTCCAAGCGGGCGTGGGCTTGGTCACCGACATGAAGAACGGCGTGCTGGCCCGGTTCCGCTCGCTGCCAGTGCAGCCGGGTTCGGTGCTGGTCGCGCGCAGCCTGTCCGACCTGGTCCGCACCGCCGCCCAGCTGCTGCTGATGCTGGTGTTCGCGGTCGTCGTGTTCGGCTTCTCCCCCGCGGGCGGCCTCGGGGGCATCGCGGCGGCGCTCGCGCTGGCGCTGGCCGTCGGGTGGGGGCTGAGCTGGATCTTCCTGGCCATCGCCGCCTGGCTGCGCAACGCCGAGCTGATGCAGACCGTCGGCTTCCTGGCGATGTTCCCGCTGATGTTCGCGTCCAGCGCGTACGTGCCGATCAACGGCCTGCCCGGCTGGCTCCAGGCGGTCGCCAACGTCAACCCGCTGACGTTCGCGGTCGACGCGGCGCGCTCCCTGGCGCTCGCCCAGCCCGTCACCGGCGTGGTCGGCGCCCTGGTCACAAGTGCCGCGCTGGCCGCCGCCGGGTGGGCGGTGGCCGTCCGCGGGTTCAAGCGCCCGCTCTAGTCCTTGCCCGACATCTTGCGCAGCATCGCGTTGTACGCGGCGAGGTCCGCGTCACCGTCCGCGTCCGCCCGCCGGTCCGCCCGGCGGGCGTCGCGGCTGTCCGACCTGGCCCACTGCACCAGCAGCGCCACCATCACCACGATCAGCGGCACCTCGCCCGCCGCCCACGCGATGCCGCCGCCGAGCCGCTGGTCCTCCAGCTGCGACGTCACCCACGGCAGCCCGAGCGAGCGGTAGAAGTTGTCGCCGATCACGGTCTGCGAGCTCATCAGCACGATGCCGAAGAACGCGTGGAACGGGATCGAGGCGAACAGCAGGCCCAGCCGGCCCAGCGGCGGCAACCGGTTCGGCGCCGGGTCGATGCCGATCACCGGCCAGTAGAAGACGTAGCCGACCAGGATGAAGTGGGCGTTCATCAGCAGGTGCGCCCAGTGGTAGTCCAGCGCGCTGTCGAACAGCCCGGAGAAGTACAGGCCGTAGAACGAGCCCACGAACAGCGCCAGCGCCACGAACGGGTTGGTCAGCACCTTCGCCACCGGCGAGTGCACGAACGCCAGCAGCCACTCCCGCGGCCCCGGCGGGTTGCCCTTGCCCGCCACCGGCAGCGCGCGCATCGCCAACGTCACCGGACCGCCCAGCACCAGCAGGATCGGCGCCAGCATGGACAGCAGCATGTGCGCTTCCATGTGGATGCTGAACATCGCGGGCGCATACCGGCCGATCCCCGACGACGTGGCGACCACCACGGTCAGGCAGCCCGCGACCCACGCGATCGTGCGACCGACCGGCCACGCGTCGCCGCGCTTGCGCAGCCGCCGCACGCCCAGCAGGTACAGCACCCCGAGCGCGATGAAGATCGAGCCGAAGACCAGGTCGAACCGCCAGTCGAACAGCAGCCGCGACAACGTCGGCGCGCCGAACAGGTCGTAGCCGATGCGCAGCTCCACCGTGCTCGGCAGCACCCGCCCCTCCACCGGCGGCGGCGTGCGGCTCAACGCGGAGGCCAGGCCGAGCGTGAGGAACATCAGCAGCACCTCGACGCCCGCCAGCCTCACCAGCGCACGGCCGGAGCCGGTCGCCACGACCTCCTTGACGCTGCGCTCGCGCTGGAAGTAGCCGATGACGCCGAGCACGACCAGCGCGAGCGTCTTGGCCAGCACCAGCAGGCCGTAGTCGCTGCCGAACAGCTGGTCCAGCGGCAGCCGCACCCAGGCGTTGACCACGCCGGAGACCGCCATCACGACCCAGCACACCAGCGCGAGCTTCGAGAACCGCGTCGTGGCCAGCCCCAGGTGGTCCCCGCCGCGCCTGCCGTGCGCCAGCAGCGCGATCAGGCCGCCGACCCACAGCGCCGCGCCGACCAGGTGGAACAGCAGGCTGTTGGTGGCCACGTCGTGCGAACCGCCGCCCGACGAGTGCCCCGTCACGGCCACCGGCATCAGGGCGAACACGGACAGGAAGAACAGCGGCACCGTCCAGCCCCAGGACAGCACCAGCCGGCAGCCCAGCGCCAGCAGCGCCACCAGCACGGCCGTGATCATCCACGCCTTCGCCTGCTCCACCAGCCCGGCGACCTGGAACAGCACCGACGGGTCCAGCAGCGCCGTCACCGGCTGGCCCAGCGCGTCCGCCACCGTGAACGGCACCGACAGCACCGCGCCCAACGTCCACACCAGGGCGGCCCAGCCCGCGGTGCGCACGGCGGCGTAACCGTCCGCGGCCAGCGTCCCGCTGTCCTGCGGCGGCACGAGGAACGCGGCCATCAGCAGCGAGCCGACCACCACCACGGCGGCGGCCTCGGTCAGCACCCGCACGGCGATCAACCCGGAGGCGTCACCACCGGTCAGGACGATCAGCCCGACCGCGACCAGCGCGGCTATCGTCGTGCCGACGACCAGGAGCGGCACGAGTCCGGTGCGCGGGGTGCGGGCAGGCGCTTCAGTGGACACGTCACGAGCGTAGGCGGCACCACCGCACTGCCACCAACCGCCGGACGTGCGCAGATCACACCCACTACCGTTGCTGGACGTGACCAGCTCTCGCACCGCGCTGTGGATGGCGTCCGCGTTGCTCCTCTTGGCGGGGTGCAGCTACTCCGTCAACGGCGACGCGCTGCCGCAGGCCGGGGTCACGCCGCCGACGACGACGCCCGGCGCCGCCGCCGGTGGCGCGCCGAAGATCGCCAAGCAGCGCACGGTCGTCGGCGTCGAGCCGTGCTCGCTGCTCACCGCCGACGACCTCAAGCCCATCGGGCCGTACAAGAAGGACCCCGTGCGGCAGGACGACGTGATCCAGGAGTCGTGCCAGTACGTGCTGGACGACGGCTCGCGGACCGGTCGCACCGTCGTCGCCGCGCTCTACCAGCAGTACGAGCAGGTGGCGAAGCGGCAGGCCAAGGGCCGCGAGGTGGTCGTGGACGGGCACTCGACGTGGGTGCTGTGCGACCTGAGCGGCAGCGAGATGGCGTGCACCGCGACCCTGGCGGTGAACGCCAACCGCAGCGTCCTGGTGGCGATGGCCCAGCCGGGCGGCGTGCCCGAGCAGATGCTCGCCGCCATGCAGCCGCTGCTCAAGGCCGCGTTGAACCGACTTCCCGCCGCGTGACCTCGCGGGCGCGGGACCGGCGCGTCAGCAGCACCAGCGGCACCATCAGCGCGATCACGCAGGCCACGAAGCCGAGCGAGACCGACAGGTTGGCCACGTGCGCCAAGCCGCCGACGAGCGGCGGGCCGAGCAGGAAACCGGTGTAGGCGACCGTCGTCACCAGGCCGATCTCGCGCTCACCGCCGGTGCCGTCGGCGCGCTTGCCCGCGTCACCGGCCAGGTCCATGATCACCGGGAACGCGAAGGCCAGGCCGAGGCCGACCAGGGCGAACCCGGCGTAGCCGACGGCGGCCAGCGGCACCAGCACGGCCAGCGCCAGCCCCGTCGCGGCGACCACCGCGCCCGCCGCGAGCAGCCGGTACGGGCCGACGCGGCGTTGCGCGGGCTCGCCGAGCAGGCGTGCGACGGCCATCGCGATGGAGAACCCGGCGTACGCCGCCGCCGCAGCGGCCTCGCTCACACCCCGCTCGTTGACGAAGAACAGCGCCGACCAGTCCGACGCCGCGCCCTCGGCGATGGCCGAGCACAGCGTGACCGTCGCCAGCAGCCACAGCAGCGGCCGCTTGAGGACCGGGCGGTCGTCCTTCGGCGCGCCCGAGGTCTCGCCGGTGGCGCCCGGCACGGCCCTGATCACCCACGCGATCACCACCGCGCCGATCACCGCGACCGTGATCAGGTGCCTGGTCAGGCTCCAGCCGGCGGCCGCCGCACCCGCCGCGCCCAGCGAGCCGACCAGGCCGCCGACGCTGAAGCCCGCGTGGAACTGCGGCATCAGCGGCCGGTCCAGGCTGCGCGTGACGGCCACCGCGGCGACGTTCATGCCGACGTCCAGCGAAGCGCCGCACGCGCCCAGCACGAACAGCACCAGGCCGAGCTGGAAGGGCGTGTCGGCGAGCGTGAGGGCGGGCACGCCCACGACGGTGATCGACGCGCCGAGCACGACCAGCTTGCGGGCGCCGAACCGCGCGCACACCCTGGCCGCGAACGGCGCCGTGACCGCGAGGCCGACGCTCGCGCCGAACAGGGCCAGGCCGAGGGTGGCCTCGGTCGCACCGACCTGGGCCGCCACGGCGGGCATCCGGGCGGCCCAGGACAGGAACAGCGCCCCGTTGAACAGGAAGACCGCGAAGACGGCCAGGCGTGGCGTGGGCATGTCCCGAGTGTGAACTAGAGCGCTTCAGAACGTCCAACGGATTACCTGGTTACGCTCATCACGTGGACCGCCCTCGCAAGCCGACGCTCGACACGGTGGCCAGCGCGGTCGGCGTGTCGCGCGCCACGGTGTCCAACGCCTACAACCGACCGGACCAGCTCTCCGCCGCGTTGCGCGAGCGCATCCTGGAGACGGCGGCGTCCATCGGCTACGGCGGACCGGACCCGGTCGCGCGCAGCCTCGCGACCAGGCACAGCGCGGCCGTCGGGTTCATGCTCGGGCAGGGGCTGTCGGCGTCGTTCGCCGACGCGGCGCTGTCGATCGTGCTGGACGGGCTCGCGTCGACCGTGGACGGGCACGACCACTGCCTGGTGCTGATGCCGGGGCGGGACAAGGGCGGGCCGCGGCCGGAGACCGTGGCGCGGGCGCAGGCGGACGTCGTGGTGGCCTACTCGCTGCCGGACGACGCGCCCGCGCTGGCGGCCGTGCGGGCGCGCGGGCTGCCGCTGGTGGTGATCGACCAGCCCGTGCTGCCGGACAGCGCGCGGGTCGAGGTGGACGACTTCGGCGGGGCCCGGCTGGCGGCGGCGTCGCTGTGGGCGTCGGGGCACCGGCGGTTCGGCGTGGTGACGTTCGCGCTGCACCCGGACGGGCACAACGGACCGGTGACACCCGCACGGCTGACGTCCACCTCGTTCCGGGTGACGCGGGACCGGCTGCACGGGTACCTGGACGTGACGGGCGCGGACACGCCGGCGTGGGAGTGCTCGGGGAGCAGCCGGGAACTGGGCCGGGCGGGCGCCCGGGCGCTGCTGTCCGCGTCACCCCGGCCGACGGCGCTGCTGTGCGCTTCGGACGAGCTGGCGTTCGGCGCCCTGCAGGCCGTTCGCGACCTGGGGCTGCGCGTGCCGGACGACGTGTCGGTGATCGGCTTCGACGACGTGCCCGCCGCCGAACACTCAGACCCACCTCTGACTACCGTGCGTCAACCCCTGGTCGAGAAGGGCCGCCAAGCGGGCGAACTGGCCCTCCGCCTCCTCGACGGCGGCAGACCGGGCGAGCCGACCAGACTGTCGGTTTCCCTCGTCCAGCGCGACTCGACGGCCCCTAGAAAGTGATCCACATCACTTTCTACCCATCTTGATCACCCTTCCGGTGCCTGGACGGAAACGCGACGAGTCTTCCGGACGATGTGTCCGGTGGGGCGGCTACGCTGCTACAGCGCGTGGTCAACAGCCCCTCCAGCCTCCGTAGCTCAGTGGAGAGAGCGAGGGACTTCTAATCCCGAGGTCGCAGGTTCGAATCCTGCCGGGGGCGCTGGAACGGTGAACCCCTGACCTGCACAGACAGGTCAGGGGTCACCAACGGTGACGGGTGCAGGCTCGATCATGGAGCCTCACGTGGAGTCTGGGCGGTCCTAGACTGGCTCTATGAGCCCTCGTAAGACCCCCACGAAGGCTGCCCAGCGGGGCGAGATCCTGGTCCTGCCCAGCGGCTCGCTCAAGGTCCGCGTCTACGCGGGCAAGGACCCCCTGACCGGCAAGAAGAACTTCCTGACGGAGACGATCTCCCACAAGACCCCGGACTACCGGAAGGTCGCGGAGCGGACTCGGACCAAGCTGCTCAACCAGGTGGACGAACGTCGTGCCCCGCGCACGACCGCCACAGTCAACATGTTGATGGACAGGTATGAGCAGCACCTGGACGTAGACCGGAGCACGGAGATCGGCTACCGCCGGAACATCCGGCTCCACATCCGGCCACTGCTCGGAACCTTGCAGCTCGGCAAGGACCTGCACGGCGAGACTTGGGACTCCTTCAACGCCACGCTGAAGCAGTGCTCGAAGCACTGCGGAGGCAAGGGGAAGTTCATCGAGCACCGCAAGGCCGGCGAACACGAGTGCACGGACAAGTGCAGGGTGCACAAGTGTGAAGGATTGTCCGACTCGACGATTCGCAAGGTCTACTCGTGCTTGAGCGGAGCCATGAAGCTCGCGCTTCGGTGGGGTTGGATCACGGTCAACCCCTTGGATGTGGCGACGCAGCCGAAAGCACCCAAGTCGAAGCCCCATCCCCCGTCAGCCGAAGAGGCTGCTGTCATCGTCAACGAGGCTTTCCGGGACTTCACTTGGGGAATGCTCGTGTGGTTGACGATGGTGACTGGTTTCCGCCGTGGCGAGCTGTGCGGGGTCCGGATCGCCGACGTCGATTTCGCCCAGCGGGTCCTGACCGTCGAAGTCGCCGTGGGGCAAGAGGGCGGCCAGACGTGGGAGACCGATCCGAAGGACCACCAGAAGCGGAGAATCGCACTGGACGAGACGACTTGGAGTCTGCTCCTGGTCTACTTCGAGCACATCAAGAGCACTGCTGCTGAAGCAGGCGTGGCACTGGCGCCCAAGGGCAGGTTGTTCTCACGGGCCATTGACCACAGCACTCCACTCAAGCCGGACTCCGTCTCCCAGCGCTACTCGCGCATGTGCGCGCGCCTTGACGTGAAGACGAACCTGCACGCCCTGCGCCACTACAGCGCGACTGAACTGATCGCGGCAGGCGTGGACCCCCGGACCGTCGCAGGCCGCCTGGGTCACGGTGGGGGCGGTTCAACGACGCTCAAGGTGTACTCGGCATGGCGGTCGGAAGCCGACCAGCGCGCGGCGTCCACGCTCACCGGCCGGATGCCGACGCCACCCATCAAGCTGGATCAAACCGGAAAGGTGGTTTCGACACTTGAGCCGAAGATCACCGGGCCGTATCGGCAGATCGCTGCCGACCTTCGCGGAGCCATTGCATGTGGCGCGCTCCGTCCGGGTGATTCACTGCCGACGGTGCACGAACTCACCGCGCGGTACGGCGTGTCAGCGGGTACGGCAAACCGCGCGGTCGCTGAACTCAAGGAACAGGGATTGGTGCACGCGAGTCGCGGTAAGCGGGCGGTGGTGCTCGACCCATCCGCTACCGGCACGCATTCGGCCGAGATTGTCGAACTGCGGGCTAACCAGAAAGGTCGCTAGCCGTCAACTGATCAGCGCTTCGAGTCGCTGCCGTTGGCGAACTGATCCGACTTGTGCAGCGAGAAGCCGTGCGCGCTCGGCGTGCGCGGAAACCTCGTGCCGTTCACCGTGTACCGACAACACTTGTACGAGGTCTACCCGGAGAGCCGTTTCCGCCCGTGCGAAGTCGGGGTGCAGACGGTCGAGAACGCCTGACAGCACCTCCACCGCCGCAGGTTCGCCGAGCCTTGCCAACGCACTTCCGCGCCACCTCGCAAGATGCGTTTCATCGAACACCAGGTAAGGCGCTTCGGTACCCCCTGGCCGATCGGACATGATCCACGCGGCGTGGTCGAACGCGCGAAGACCGTTGTCCCGGTCGCCGGCTGCGGCCAGCGCTTCACCATGACCGGCCAACAGCCACGATGTGAGCAGTCCTGGCGCGCGGTGTTCCGCAACAGCGCACGCGTAGCGGGTCAGCTCGACGGCGGTATCCGGTTCGCCGATGTCGAGCAGGACGACCGCTTGGCCGGCGCAGGCGTAAGCCTCCAGAGCACTCGACTCGGCGACGCGTGCCGCGCTCCTGGCTTTGTCGTAGTGCTCCCAGGATTCGCGAAGCAAGCCCTGGTCGAGCGACTGCCATCCGGCGAGGGTGCATGCGTCGACCAGCACCCGCGCTAGTGCGGCTCTCGACCGTTGATCAAGGACGTTGCCGAGCAGTCCCCACATCTGGTCGATTTGGGCGCGCAGCTCGCCGAGCAGCGCCGACGCTCCCAGCCGTCGATCAATCACCCGCGTCAGGTCCAGCTTCTGCTGGAACAGCGAGACGGTCCCCTGGTCGACTGCCCGCCCGGACGTAATTCGTGCTCGCAGCTCCAGTGCCTCACCGGTCCACGACTGCGTCTCGGACGGTGTGGGCGCTGATGGCTTGAGCAGCCGGTCGATCGGCACTCCGAGCATTTCCTCAAGCAGCCGCTTGGTGCCTGCTCGTACCGGCCCCAGCGGTCGGCCGTCAGCGCGTTGGCCGGTTGCCAAGCGGTGGACGTGGCGAGTGCTCAGCGTGGCGTCAATGCCGTGTTCGTACGCGAACCGGTTGGCCCGTTCGGCGAACTCCTCGGCGGTCAGGCCGCGCTCGTGGAGCAGTTCGCTCAGCAGCGTGCGGCGGTGCTCTGACCCCATCGGATGATCTCCATATCACCAATGTCAGCGCTGACCAGCATACAACCTGATAGGTCCAGCCAGGTCGCTGGCAGGTCATTTACCTCTGTCGGACCACCGGGGAGGCTGACATCAGCGAATCGTCTGAGGTGGTGATGATCGTGGTGTGGAGTGAGTTGGCGAGTGATTTCACCGGGATCGCCTTGTTCCTGAGTTGGCTCGTGATCCCCCTGCTCTACGTCGTCGCCTTCGGCAGGCGGTACGTCCGGCAATGCCAGGAGAGCGCTCAAGCGGCGGTGTGGGCGCGTGACGAGGTGCGCCAGATCCGCGCGGATGAGAGGGAGGAAGATCATGACGTTGACACTGGTGAGTGAGGATGACGGGGACGAGGGTGACTCCCTCTTCGATGACCCGGAGTTCGTCGCCGAGATCCAAGGGTTGGTCGACTACCAGGCACCGCGCCTGTTCGCCGTGGTGAAGGAGACCCGCAACCCTGAAGACGCGCAGATCGCCGCGTGGGGGATGACCACTGCGAAGGGCGTCGAGGTCGTCCCGGTGCACGGTGGAGTGCAGATGAGCCTGCAATCTGCGGAGGCCGCCTTGATCTTCTTCAGGGAGGGTGGACGTGCGGTCCCGCACCTGGTGTGGGTCGGAGGGAACGACGCGAAGAGTGCCGGTCATGACGGAACCACCTGACCGCGCCTCGACCGCGTACCGGCGGGAGTTCGGTGAGGTGCTGCGCCGGTTGCGCAAGGCCCGTGGTCTGGGCATCGGTGAGGTCGCCGGTGGGGTGGGGTGGTCGTCGGCCAAGTTGAGCAAGCTGGAATCGGGCTTGCGTGGAACTGACGAGTGGGAGGTGGGCGTCCTTCTCGGCGCGGTCGGCGCTGACCGGGGGACGCGTGACTACGTCCGTGGGCTGATGTCGCCGGATCGTCGGGCGTTCGTGCGGAGCGTCGAGGGCACGATCGACACGTTGACGGGTGTGAGGTCGCAGGAGCGGTTGGCGTTGTCGATGCGGTGTTTCGAGCCGTTCGTGGTGCCGGCGCTGTTGCAGACCGAGGACTACATGCGCGCCGTGTTCCACGCTGAGGTCGGATTCGGCGAGTCGCACACCAGAGCCGTTTGGGCACGGCTGAACCGTCAGGATGCGTGGCGGTACAAGGAGACCGCCAGTGCGTTCTACGTTGCGGAGAACGCACTGGCGACCGTGGTCGGCGGTCCGGTGGTGATGCACGCGCAGATGTTGTGGCTGCACGGCGTGTCGCAGCACGCGGACGCGGTGGTGCGGATCGTGCCTTCCTCCGCAGGGCTACCCGTGTTCACGAGTCGGGCGGTGGAGATGCACTTCTCCGGTGCGGCGGACCCGGTGGTGTACCTGGAGCTGGACGGGATCACGACGTTCGTTGACGACCCGCCGGTGGTCAGGGCGTACCAGCAGCGGTTCGCGGTGTTGGGAGAGGTCTCGCTCGATCCCGACGCGTCTCGGGAGTTGATCGCGCGGCAGGCCGACCACTGGAGGGAACGGATCGAGTAGGACGTGTGACGGCTGTGTGGCCGCACCTGGTCCGGGTGCGGCCACACAGCCGTTTCGGCACGTCGGGACGGGTCAGGCGTCACGCGCCGCACCCGTCACAGCTACTCGTTTGTGCTGGTCAAGCCTTCGGTTGCGTCCCTCCCGGTGGTGTGACGGCACGCGACCGGTGTGACGGGTCATCGGTCATCTTCGACCACCTCTGCGTCGAGCACTCCGGCGTCACGGAACCGAACCGCTGCCGTCCTGATGTCGGCCGTGAGGTAACCGCGCACCTGGCGGGTGCCCTCGTCAGTGGTGACGCGGTCACGTGTCGGCCTGCACCCCACCTCCGCCATCTGGAGTCCGAACGACTTCGGGTCGATCTCCAGTGCGGTCACCAGCTCCGCCGTGGGCACGAAGTCACGTCCGTCCGATCGGAGATCGTCTCTCAGGTACTCCACAACGGACGCCAGCGGTTCAGGCAGCTCCACTCCCTCCGTTCGTTGGACCACGGTTCGGCCGCCGATGGCACGTGCGACCGCAGCGTGGTCGAGCATCGGCCGGTTGTCCTGCCCGGCCGCGTGACCGCTCAACGTGCCCTCTGCTTCCCGGAGTGTTCGGCCACGGGCGCAGATGGTCCGCCAGTCCTCGTTGGGCATGTAGTAGGTGCGGACCGTGGTGGCGAGTACGTCGGCTCCCGCTGTGGTCTCCCCGTCCGGTCGGAGGATGCCGACGCCTTTGTGCGTGGCGAGTAGTCGGCTGCTGTCGTAGCCGCGTGTGTTCATCTGTTCGCCCAGGACGATGTTGCTGTCGCGCCAGTCCATGACCCGCAGCGCGAACCGTGAGCCGAGTACGGCGCGGAGGTTGCTGGGGATGGTCTTGCTGTCCGGGCGTTGGGTGGCCAGCACGATGACGATCCCGGCCGCCGGTCCCTTGCGGGCCAGCCACGTCAGCAGCTCGCCGACGTACTCACCCGCCGTGAGCTTCTTGTCCTGCACCTCTAGCGGCGTCCGGTCCTCCAGCGGGATCTGCACTTCGTCAACGAAGATCGCTGTTACCGGCATGTCCAGGCTCGGGTCACGGGACATGGCGGGGGTGATCTTCGATTCGGGGCACACCTCGTCGTCCAGCTCCTGCATCCGGCGGTAGCGGCCCTGTACCTCGGCCACCAGCTCCACGAGCCAGTCAACGAGGGCCAGCACGTGCGCGGACTCGTCACCGGCCATGAACCGGTGCGCGACTTGGGCCACCGCAGCCCAGTCCTTTCCGGCCTTGAAGTCGGCCACGTACAGGCGGGTGTGCGGGTCCAGGATCAAGCCCGCGGCTGCCAACCGTGCCGCGAAGGTCTTGCCTTGTCTCGGGATCGCGCCCACGAGCAACGACGTCCACACCAACGGCAGGTCCACCCGCCGCTGCCGCGCGTCACGACCGAACGGCACCGGACGCCACGCGTCCCACCGCTCAGCTCTCAGTAGAGGGGTCCGAAGCGGAGGTAACCCATAGGGGTCCTCGTCAGCTACCCACAGCGCTGCCCTGCCCGCGTGGCCACCGTTGCCGCGTACGCGCTCCACGATGAGCTGGACCTCGTCCACCGCCAGCGCTGACGCCAACGCCTCCCGGTTCTTGATCACGTCGGCTGCCTTGCGTGTGGCGGGCAGGTCCACGGTGACCGCCCATCCGTCACCCTGGCGCGTGGCGCGTTCGACCAGCCGTAGGGTCTCCTCCTTGCCGATGAGCTTGGCGTCCCGGAACGCGTCCACGAGAACCTGGGGGTCCATCGTCCACGTCAGCGTCCGTGGACCGGCCAGTACCGCTTTGCGACCAGGCGATCCATCCTTGCGGCGACCGAGCACCGCCAAGCCGACCGCGACCACTCCCCCACCGATCCAGAGCACCCGGTGCCCGTAGAGGAGATCGAGCACCGCGACCACCACACCAGCAGCCGTGAGAGTGGCGCCGGTGACCTTCCACCGGAACAACCCCAACGCCCGGATGTCGGTGAACTTGTCCGCCAGCTTCTCCGACTGCTCGGCAGCGGCCCGGTAGTCGGCGACCCGCACCCACGACCGCCACCACCGCACCGCGACCACCAGCCCACGGGCAACCGCTCCAACGAACCTGAACGGCGACCGCAGCACCGCCACCACGAGATCCTTGACGGCCTGCACCACCAGCCGCCGCGACTTCAGCACAGCGGGCACACGTCGCGAACGCTGCCACCAGTCAGCGAGTCCCTGCGTCCACGGCTTGCGGGACGGCTGGTCGTTCACGAAGGCGTTCACGAGTTCACGGCGCGACGACTGCACCGGAAGCGAGACCTTCTCGCCGTTCACGACTGCTCACCCCGGTCCAGTTCACGTGTCAGCGTGGCCGCCAGACGTGGCGACAGTCCGCGTGAGCACCCGGTGACCTCCCGGACCCACGAGGGCGTCACTGTGGTCCCTGGTGTCCACGCCGCCCGTGCTGCCGCCAGGTACTCGCCGAACGTGGTTCGGCTGCCCGCGCGCTTGCTCCTGGTGCTCGCACGCGGTCGCGGTTCATGAACAGTCGCGGGCGTGCGCCGGTCAGCTTCCGTGAACGCTGCCGATACGGCTTCGGTCAGCTTGTCGCGGAGGTCGGTGACCGCCTCCGCCGCGACGAACACCACCAGCGGCGGCACCGAGTGCAGTACGACCCCGGACAGCGACCCGGCCGCGTACGACGCCCAGGTGTTCATGACGTAGGTGGCAGCGAGCGTGAACCACTTCGCCCTCCGCACCCACGGCCCCGTCCGCACCCGATACCGCGCCGTCACCTGCTCCGCCCGCAGGATCGCCAACAGCACGAGCGACACCGTGGGATCGAGCAGCCACGCCGCCAACCACGGCAGCGACCACACCGGCGCGTCACCGGCCGCGAAGTGCTGGACGTTGGTCATGGTGAACCCGAGACCGAGCACGATCCCCGCCCAGCACAACCGGTCGACCTGCGCCCGTACCCGCTCGACCCGCAACGCCACTACGTCCGGCCGCGCCTGGTGCGCCCGCAGCTCCGCCGCTTCGACAGCCTCCCGTGCGAGCCTGGCCGCCGTGCTCTCGTCCGGCGCGGCGGGTGGCCGCCCGGAGGCGACCACCCTTCCCACGCCCTTCGGTGCGCTCACCGTCGATCACCCCTGCGTCGTGGGCCGTCCACCGCAGTCACCGTCAGTGCCTTCGTGAGCGTGTAGGCGGAGAACAACGCCGGTAGACCGAGCACCACCCAGAGCAGCGTGGAGTCACGGCCGTGGGTGATCACCAGCCACTGCACACTCACGATGACTCCGGCCGTCACGAGCACCCGACCCGTGAGTGAGAGCAACCGGGCACCGGCACGCGCGGTGTCAGCCGCAGCTTTCGCCTTACGTGAGCCGGCCCGCCACACCATCACCAGCGCCAGCAACACACCGACGCCAGCGAGTACCTGGGTAACCGTCAGGTTGATCGTCATGACGACCCACCCATCTGGCCACGCCGCGACAGCCACACCGGGTACAGGGCACGCCGGTCCTCGGTGGACAGGCCACCCCACAGACCGACCGTGCCGGCACCGGCCGTGCGCAACTCCAACTCCAGACACGCACGCCGCGCCGAGCACTCAGCACACAACCGGGCCGCCAACTCCCGTTCGGTCAACTCCTCCCCGTCCCACTCGGGAGACTCGTCAACCGGCACCAACCACAAGCACCGGCCGTCCCGCGTGACGATCTCCAACAGCACCTCGTCCGGTACCGCCGCGAACCGGTCGAGGTCCGCCGCGATCACCTCGAAGTAGTCCTCCGGGTTCACCACGAGGCACCCCCGGTCAGCCGGGCAGCCTCACGGGCCATTCGCCGTTCAGCCGCCATACCGACCACGTCGACCACTCCCCCGGAGTCGACGGCCCTCCGGGCCATCTCCTCAACCGCCCGCGCCGGCACCACGTACCGCGTGCGGACGCGGATGGCAGGGAAGGCGTCTTCCCGGATCGCCCGGTACAGCGTCGCCGGCGCGATGCGCATGAGGCGCGCTGCCTCGCGCACCGTGTAGAAGGTGGGCGAACCAGCGCCCCCGTCAGTTGTCGCACTCATTGGTCATGCCTCCGAAAGACTGATTTCACCGCCCGGAGCGCTGACATAAGCGTTGATTATCAATCAATAACCGCTGATGTAAGCGATAGATCCGGAATCGGTCTGAACGGCGCGCTAATGTCGGCGCTGAGGGCGGAGCACGGAGGCGTATGTGAAAGAGGATTGGTCGGCAGTCGCGGGGGCGGTCAACGCCCGTGCGACCGAGCTGGCGCTGAAGCAGCGGGAACTCGCGGAGAAGTCGGGCGTCTCCCTGGCGATCGTGCGAGAGATCCAACAGGGCCGAATCCAACGCCGGCGCAACCCGCGTACGCTCGAAGCGCTGTCGATCGCGCTCGACTGGCACCCACAGCACCTGACAGCGGTTCTCAACGGCCAGAACCCGCCCGCGGCAGACGCCACCGCGGCACCGGTCGACAACCCAGTGATTCCGCTGCTGAACACGATCATCCGCGAGATTCGCGGACTGCGCGCCCAACTCGGGACGCTCACCAACCGGCTTGACGACGAGGCGCGAAGAAAGGACTGATTCGCGGTAGTCGTTCGGCGGTTCCTGCGTCGCTGTCATGGCAACAGCAGACCGCTGAACGGGGGGACGAAATAATTGTCAGCGGCTAACACCGCACCTGTTAGGTGGTGTTAAGTCCGCAGGTCACGGCCTCAGGGGACGGGGGAGAGCGTGGCAGGACAGGGACGTGGTCGCCCGCCGCTCACGCGACTACAGGCCATCCGCAGGGAGTCCGGACGCACCCAAGCACAGGTCGTACGCTACTTCCTCGCCAGAGGACAAGCACTAGGCATACCCGTAGCCAGCGAGTCGGCGTTGTCGGTCATGCTGTCCCGCTGGGAGAACGGCCGCGTAGAGGTAACCGATTCCGGCTACCAACGCCTGTTCCGCGAGTTCTACGGCCGAACCAACGAAGAGCTAGGCTTCCCGCCTGGACACCTGAACGAACCGGCCGAAGAACTCCGCAGCCGCTTGATCGTCGCACGCAGCATCGACCGCGAAACACTCGATCTGTTCCAACGCCAAGTGAACGACCTGCGCAACTCTGATGCACGATTCGGCGCCGTCGTCGTTCTTGACCAGTTGAACAACCTCGTCCGCCAGATGGAAAGTGTCAAGACGTTCAGCGTGAGCACGCAGCACCGGGAACGCTTGGCAGCGATCCTCACCGACGCCCGCACTCTAGCCGGGTGGACAGCGCTCGACCGAGGTTCCCAACTACAGGCTTGGCAGTACCACGAGGATGCCAAGGTGTCCGCCCGCGAAGCAGACTCACCGCATCTGCTGGCGCACGCCACAGCACAGCAAGCCGTGATCCTCTTGGACATCGGCGAACCTGCTGGCGCAGTCGAACTGTTGGAGTACGCGCGCAACGTAGCCGAGAACCAAGCCCCGTTCCTCTTCCGGAGCTGGCTCGCCGCAGCGCACGGAGAAGGACTCGCAGCGGCCGGACGCCACGACGAGTCCCTACGCGCCTTCGATGAGGCGCAGACACTCCTGCCCACGAACTCGATGGACCCCGAGCTGCCACACCTCATGCTCAACGATGGCCACCTAGCCAGGTGGCGCGGCAGCGCCTTGGTGCGTCTCGCCGATCACAACGCCGTCACCAATCTTGAAGCGGCAGTGCGGGAACTGGAGACGTCCCCACACTCCGCCATCCGCGCCCAACTGCATATGTATGCAGACCTGGCCTTTGCCTACGCCACCGCAGGCGACAGCAAGGGAGCACTGAACTACGCGGCCAAGGCTCGCCAACTAGCCTCCCGCATCGGCTCCGACCGCCAACGCCAGCGCCTAGCCAAGCTCCAACTACCCGAGATCGGCGGACCCGGCGTTGCGTGAAGCCAAGTAGAACAACAGCGGCACAATCGCTCCCGACCCAAGCACCTCACCGCGCTTGATCAGCTCCAACATCCGATCAATCGGAATCCACTCAATCCGCGCGGCCTCCTCGGCATCGGTAGGCTCACCGACCTTTTCAGCGTTGCGCCAGATGTAGGCATTCACCGGCGCGTCGACCATGCCGGGCAACGGCTGAAACGTAGCAATGTGTTTAGGCTCGCCAATCGGCCGCCAACCGGTTTCCTCTTCGGCTTCACGTGCAGCCGTAGTCGCCGGATCTTCACCTTCCTCGACCAATCCACCAATCAGTTCATAACCCCATTGATTTACGGCGAACCGATACCGCCACAGCGTGAGTACCTCTTCGCGCTCATTCAAAAGCAGTGCAACCGCCACATTATGCAACTTGACTACATGATGCTCAAACCGACTACCGTCGGGAGGTTCGACGTCAACAAGGTTGAGCCTGACCCACCGGTTGTCATAGATGGCCCGCTCACCGTGGACCTTCCACCTAAGTCCCTCTGGATACTCCGTCACCTGCCCATCATAGTCTAGGACATGCCGAGCGGCTGCTATTATGGTAGTTTGCTATCCCAATGAAATGCTACTCACCCAAAGGTGAACGATAGCCAACAGCTTGCCCTGATAGAGCTTACCCTCACACAGCGAGGTGAAATGATCCGAAGAGATAGAAGATCGGTGGAAGACCTTCTCCTCTCGGCGATTAGCGGAATCAAGCTGACCAAAGATAGAAAACCTTGGAATTATGGATGGTATGTAGCTGATTATCGAAGATCTCCAAGGGCAGCTTTCGAAACCCCGGATGGATCTGCCTACATCGACAGCGCGCAGCTTTTGGATTACGAGCGTGCTGTCGAAAATCTATGGCAAGATCAGAACGTAAGAAATCGATGGTCGCGTGAAGAGTTTTGGTCCGTCGTGATCGGCTTGATGGTCAACGCCCGGAACCGTGACGCAGATGTCGATGAAATTCACACCATGGTCGACGCTTTGCGAAAAGCGTCTCACACACTGGTTATTTTTCCGGTAGCGAACGTCAAGTGGACCGACAGCCCTCTCTACTTGGCCGATGCGGTTATTGGGGACGGCGGACATGGATGGATCAATCTAGTATCAGAGCGTCTCGCACCTTCTTTAAAACTTGACCAAGAAGAGCTGATGCACTTGCTACGGAATGAGAACTTTTTCGAGCAACATCGAAAGCCGGGCGATACAGTTCTGATGGCTTGTCGAGTACCAGGTCAAAGTCAATTAGCAACGGAGCAAGCCGAAAGACTACTCGAGAACATCGTTGATACGGCGATGCTTCTAGAGGCCGACCTAGGCAGACTCAAGATGTTCAGCTTGCGGGGTGCCGCGAACAGGCCCGGCATTCGCGGATTAAGCATCGACCGGCCTGCTCTGCAAAAGTATCTAGAAAAATCTGATGCTGTTCATGAGCTGGGAGCTCGGATCATAGCAATTTCCAAATCTGGCCTGCGTAAACACCATAGATGGCATAGTGCCGATCCCGTCCCTCTCTCGGCGCTACTGAATTCTGAACAGAAGCAGGCTGCCATTGATATGGTTTGCACTGGTTCGAGTGTCATTTTTCAACGTATTCGCATCGCTGCTCGCTGGCATGCGGAAGCTCACTGGGCCATTGCTACAGACGACGCTGTGCTAGCTCTGGGTGTAGCCCTAGACGCATTGATCGGAGCGCCGTCTGGTCTCCCTGGACGAGTCATGGCTGATCGATATGCCTTGTTGGGTGCAGATCCGAAGATTAGGCGCAATTTGGCTATCCGCCACGCCGAACTCTATAAAGTGCGAAGCGCAATCGCACACGGTAGAGGCAGCAAAGAAGCAGATGAGGATGACTTCGTTCGAAAAATGTCTGCGGATGTCCGGTGGGCGAGCGAACGCTTAATGGCGCTATATGAATCTTTTCATCCTCAGAATGAGCGAGAATTTGATGAGGTATTCGACGACCTTCGATGGGGCTTGAGGTCTTGGCCATCAAATTGACGGTGCAGATTCCCTACTTTGCGAGATGTGACCTTCAACAAGCGAGAGCACAAGCGACATAGAAAAACCGTACTTATCAAGGCGATCGAGAACTCGTAGTCGCCCGAACTCGCCGTTACAGTAGAGTAGGAGCACTCAACTAAAGATAAAATTCCGGAAAGAGTTCGCCAGTCAAGATGGTCTTTAGTTCATTGGAGTTCCGCTTGCCCCGGATCAGTATAGAGCTGAAACAAGAACTTGGCAGCATGCTTGTCTATCCGTATCGCCGACTTCAATCCGAGCAGTCCAACGGGACCGATACGATTCATCAGAAAGTAATTTAATACACTGACCACCCCTTTCTCTTTAGCATAATCGTGAAAAACCATCCAGAACCAACAAAAACGAATCCACACCGAGACGCTTCAACTGCCTCTACTTAAGTTCACGACTAATCTAAATGTCCCTTGTCAGATATTAAGTCTACTGTGAATGATCATCTAGACGCGGCCTGAAGCGACACCGAATCGTGGAGCCTCACGTGGAGCCAACTAGGGATCAACGGTGACCCAAGAGGCACTGGAGAGACAGGGATGCGCCGTAAGAGTGCAGGTGATTACCCATGAGAGCAACGTCACAAGCCCTTCTAATCCCGAGGTCGCAGGTTCGAATCCTGCCGGGGGCGCTGGAACGGTGAACCCCTGACCTGCACGGTCAGACAGGTCAGGGGATCACGGGTGCTTGGTGGCGCCGATCACACCGGCCTGGCTGAGAGGCAGCCGTCGGCCTGGCAGCCCCAGGTGGTAGCAGTGGGGGAGCCCACGGCGACCAGGGCGGCGTGGGCGAGGAAGCGGTCGCGTTTGGTGCGTTCGTCCAGGTCCTCGCAGGCGCAGGGGGTGTCGGGCGGCCGTTGTTCGTCGTGGGCCAGGCCCATGTAGCCCAGCGGGACGCCCAGGCCCGTGGCGATGTCGATCAGGGTGTCGTAGGACTCGACCTTGGCCCCGGTCAGCACGTGGTCGACGTCGTGGGCCGGTTGGCCGGTCATCGAGGCGATCCGCTCGGGTGGCACGCCGTGGTTGGCCAGCAGGCGGTAGACAGTGGTGATGTCGCGCAACGCCAGCGCGGTGCGCATCTCGCGCTCCTCCCACACGTCCGGCAGGTCGGCCCGCACGCGCACCGGTCGCACGGCCCGCTCCTGCACGGCCGGACCGGGCGCGGTGGCGGCGACCCACTCGTCCCACGCCCACTCCGGCTCCGGGCCGCGCACGGCGGTTTCGCGGTCCACAGTGGACAGGACAACACCCCGCACGGTGTCGCGGAAGTGGTGGGGCACGGCGGCCGATGCCGGGATGCCGCAGGTCGAACCGGTCAGGATCGCGGCGATCGACTCGCTCGGCGGGCCACCGCGCCAGTACAGCTCCAGGGCTTCACCGACGACGACGCCGTCCAGCCACGCGGCGCCGCGCCACAGCGGCAACCGGCGCAGGACGCCGCTCATCAGGTCGGCGGGCAGCCAGGGCCGCGGCTCGCACTCGCGCGGGTCGAGGGCGTCGCCGGTGGCCAGGGCGACCGGCAGGCCGGTGGCGGCAGCCCGGCGCCAGCGCTCCCGCGTCACGCCGAGCAGGCGGATCTCGCCGTCCGCCGAGCGCAGCTCCAGGTGCTCGCGCCGGGGCCGCGCGCGCAGGCCCGGCACACCGCGGACCCGACCGCCGACGACGACCGGCAGCACCTCGGCCAGCAGGTGGTCCAGCGCCGCGTCGTGCACGCGCAGGCCGAGCACCTTCGCGTCCGGCCGCACCCGGCTCACCAGCGACGTCGGGCGCAGTGCCCAGCCGCACCGGCGCATGCCGGCCATCGCGCGGGTGGCCGCCTCCAGGACCGCCGCCTCCAGCCGGCGCTGGCCCGGCGTGCGGGCGCACGGCACCAGCGAACCCGGCGCGACGTCCGCGCCGCGTTGCCTGCGCACCATGTTCGGCGTCTCGCCGGTGCACCGGTAGCGCTTGACCAGGTGCTGGGAGCCTGTGGACACGAGGAACCTCCGCGGGCGCCACCGGGTCGACGCCACCGGGTTCGCCAACGCCGAACCCCGGGAACCGGCGGACTGCGGGGCGCGCCCGTGGGACGCGCTCTGGAGGCACCCACTCCAGCCGGGTCGGGAGGAGCCTCGGTGGCAGCCGCACCTGCCAGGTCACGAAACTACAACACCCGGCCGGCCACCGGGGCGCGATCACTCGAAGGTGCGAACCGGGACGTCAGCGCTTGCGGCCGACGGCGGCGAGCCCGGCGAACCGCTCCGGGCGCTCGTCCACGTCCTCCGGCGACGCGGGCCGCCACAGCGGCAGGTGCACCACGCCCGGCTCCACCAGGTCGTAGCCGTCGAACAGGGCGGCGACCTCGGCCTTGGAGCGCATCCTCATCGGGGTCGCGGTGCGCCGCCGGTACAGGTCGCTGTGCTCGTCGGCCTGGTCGGTCTGGCCCTCCTGGGTGGCGTGCGACACGACCAGGAAGCTGCCCGGCGGCACGGCGTCGCGGTAGGTGGCGACGATCTCCGCGGGGTCGTCCTGGACGAAGTGCAGCACCGCGACCATCATCACCGCGACCGGCCGGTCGAAGTCGAGCAGCCCGGCGACCTCCGGCCGGGCCAGCACCTCGGCGGGCCGGCGCAGGTCCTCCTGGACGACGGTCGTCCGCGCGTCGTCACCGAGGATCGTGCGGCTGTAGGTGACCGCGATGGGGTCGTTGTCGACGTAGACCACCCGCGAGCCGGGGTCGGCTTCCCGCGCAACCTCGTGGACGTTGCCGACGGTCGGGATGCCGGAGCCGAGGTCGAGGAACTGGGTGACGCCCTCCCGCACGCAGAACTGCACGGCCCGGCGCAGGAACGCCCGGTTCGCCTGCATGATCAGCGGCAGCTCCGGCCACATCCCGATCGCCTGCTCGGCCATCTCCCGGTCGACCGCGAAGTTGTGCGCGCCGCCCAGGTAGTAGTCGTACACCCGGGCCGCGCTCGGCCTGGTCAGGTCGATGTCCGGTCGTTCGCCCACCACTGGCTCCTTCCCCGGGGTTCCGCAGCTTAGGGCGCTGCGCCGAACGGGCCGCACGGGGCCGGCGGGCGACGGGTCGCACGTACGATGGAAGCTCACACCCGTGCCTCCAAGGGGGTCGAGTTGCCGGTACGCGAGTCGTCCGCACGCACTACGTGGTCCGGCCTCCGGACGCTGCACAACCGGATCAACGCCGGGCTGGAACGCGCGCTGCAGCGGCAGTTCCACTTCGGGATGTCCGAGTTCACCGCGCTGTGCGCGCTGGCCGACGCGCCGGCGGGCGAGCTGCGGATGCAGGAGCTGACCGAGGTGGTCGGGCTGAACCAGAGCTCGGTGAGCCGGCTCGTCGCCCGGTTGGAGCAGTCCGGGCTGACCGGGCGCGAGGTGTGCGAGTCCGACCGGAGGGGCGTGTTCAGCCTCATCACGCCGTCCGGTCGCGAGGTGCACGCCGACGCGCTGGCGTTCTACGACCGGACGCTGGCGGGGATCTTCGACGAGGTCGAGGCCGACCCGGAGCTGGGCCCGCTGCTGCGGAAGCTGCGCGACTAGCCCGATCGAGTGCACCCCGCGCACGGCCCGTCCGCGACCCTCAGGATTGTCGGACCCCGCCGGTAGAATCGAACGTGAGTTCGAGCGCGTGCGAGGGGAGCTTGTCGTGGAGCCGATCAGCGTCACCGCCCTGTCCTTCACCGAGTACGTCATGAGCGGCCAGCGCGGCCGGATCAGCATCGTGTCCGAGCAGCGCCGGATCTACCTGTCCGCCGAGCACTGGGTGGCGGGGTTCTACAACCCGATGCGGGACGCGATGCGGCGGGCGGCCAACTCGCCCGACCCGGCGGCGGAGCTGGACAAGGCGGTGGAGGCGGCGCACCACCAGCCACGGGCCGGGCAGCCGCGCGCGTTCGAGGAGCTGCGGGAGGGGTTCCTGCCGTGGCTGCGGGGGACGAGGGCGACCGGCGTGCCGACGGCGGCGGCCCGGTGGCAGGCCGGCGACCTGGCGCTGCGGGTCCGGCCGCACCTGGGGCTGCGGCTGCCGGACGGGTCGCGGGCGGCGGTGCTGGTGTACGTGAAGGAGGCGCCGATGACGCAGGAGGCGGCGAACGTGGGGCTGCGCATCCTCCAGCAGACCGTCCCGGACATCCTGCCCGGCGCGGAGCCGCTGGTGCTGGACGCGCGGCGGGGGCGGGCGTTCCGGATGTCGCGGCGGACGAACCTGGCGAAGCTGGACGCGTTGATCGCCGCGGAGGCGGCGGGGTACGTGGTGCACTGGCGGATGAGCGCCTGAGGGGTCGGTGGCGGATGGGGGGCCGAGGCGTCAAGCGGGTGGGGCCGAGGCGTCAAGCGGGGGCGAGGCCGGTCGGGTCGTGGGCGAAGTCGCCGCCCACGACGGTCGCCACCACCTCGATGTCGCCGATCCCCGACACCTCGCAGGTCAGCGGGTCGTCGTCCAGCACCGCGAAGTCGGCCAGCTTGCCCGGCGCGATCGAGCCCAGCACGCCCTCCCGCCGGCACGCGTACGCCGCACCGACCGTGTAGGCGGCGATCGCCTCCCGCACCGCCACCGCCTCGTCCGGCCCGATGGACCCGCCCTGCCGCGACCGCCGCTCGACCATGAACTGGATGGCCCGCAACGGCTTCCCGTCCGCCACCGGCCGGTCCGAGCTGCCGGCCACGACGATCCCCCGGTCCAGGAACCCCCGCCCCCGGTACAGCCACGGCGCCCGCTCCGGCCCCATGATCGCCGCGTAGTCGTCGCCGTACGCCCACAGGAAGGTCGGCTGCACCACCGGGATCACCGCCAGCTCGGCGATCCGGTCCAACTGCTCCGGCCGCACCAGCCCGCAGTGCTCGATCCGGTGCCGGGCGTCCGCCCTCGGCACGAGGCGCTGCGCTTCGGCGATCGAGTCCAGCGCGAAGTCCACCGCGCGGTCACCGATGGCGTGCACCGCCAACTGCCACCCGGCGGCGTGCCCGTCCAGGATCGCCGCGCGCATCAGCGCCGGGTCGTCCTGCAGCTGCCCCGCCGTCTCCATCCCCTCGTACGGCCAGGTCAACGCGGCCGTGCGGGCCATCATCCCGCCGTCGGTCCACAGCTTGAGCGGCCCGATCGACAGCCGGTCGTCGCCGAGACCCGTGCGCAGGCCCAGCGGCACGGCGCGGCCGATGCCGTCGGCCGCGTGGGCCGCCACCGGCTCCAGCCGGTCCGCCGACACCATCAGCTGCACCCGGATCGGCAGCGAGGCCCGCTGGTACGCCTCGACCTCCAACGGGCTGCTGCCGAGCAGACCGCCGCCGACGCCGGCCTCGGCCGCCATCACGACCCCTTCGCGCAGGCACTGCCGCGCGCCCGCCTCGACGTCTGCGGCGATGTCGTCCAACGCGTACGGCAGCCGCAGCGCCCGCACCGCCGTCTGCGCGCCCTCCGCCAGGAACCCGGTCAGCGCGCCCGCCGCGTCGCGCTGCGCCGCGCCCAGCACCGACGGCGGCAGCAGGGCGAGCACGTCGCCGCTCACCACGCACGCGTGCCCGGACAGGTCCTGCACGTAGATCCTCGGCCCCACCGGGTCCAGGTCCCGCGACGTCAACGGCCGGTCCAGCGCGCGGTGGTCGTAGCCCGCGACCTCGACCCACCCCGACGAACGGGGGGCGCCGCGCACCACGTCCAGGACCTGCTCCACCGTCGCGCACGACGAGACGTCCGGTGTCCGCGCCGCCCTCCCGGCCCACGCGAGGTGGGTGTGCGCGTCGACGAACCCCGGCAGCACCACCGCCCCGCCCAGGTCGACCACCCGGCGCGCGGGCAGGTCGGCCACGTCCTCGTCCAGCCCGACGACCCGCCCGCCCCAGACGCCGATCACCGACGCCGCCGGCCGGTCCGGGTCCATGGTGACGACCCGCCCGCCCACCACCTTGAGATCGAGGATCACCCGCGAAGGCTAGCTCACACCTGGTTAGGTTAGGGTTGGGTAACTTAGGCCAGCCTATCCAAGGAGAACGGTATGCGGGTCGTCATGTTCGGCTACCAGACCTGGGGTCACCGCACGCTCCAGGCGCTGCTGGACTCCGAGCACGAGGTGGTGCTGGTCGTCACGCACCCCAAGAGCGACCACGCCTACGAGCGCATCTGGAGCGATTCGGTCGCCGACCTGGCCGCCGAGCACGGCGTCGAGACGATCACCCGCGAGCGCCCGGACGACGACGAGCTGTTCCAGCGGCTCAAGGAGGTCGAGCCGGACGTCATCGTGGCCACCAACTGGCGCACCTGGATCCCGCCGCACGTCTTCACCCTCCCCAAGCACGGCACGCTGAACGTGCACGACTCGCTGCTGCCCGCCTACGCGGGCTTCTCGCCGCTGATCTGGGCCCTGATCAACGACGAGAAGGAGGTCGGCGTCACCGCGCACGTGATGGACGAGACCCTGGACGCGGGCGACATCGTGCTCCAGCGCGCCGTCCCGGTCGGCCCGCGCGACACCACGGCCGACCTGTTCCACAAGACCCTCGCGCTGTTCGGGCCGATCACCGTGGACGGCCTGGCCGAGATCGCCAAGGGCCGCACGGACTTCGCCAAGCAGGACCGCTCGAAGGCCAGCTTCTTCCACAAGCGCGCCGAGGAGGACCTGCGCATCGACTGGACGTGGGAGGCCGAGGAGCTGGACCGGCTGGTCCGCGCGCAGTGCGCGCCGTACCCGAGCGCGTTCGCCTTCCACCGGGGCAAGCGGCTGGAGATCGTCGAGGCCGAAGTCTCGCGGCAGCGCTACGGCGGCACGCCCGGTCGGATCTTCTACCGCGAGGGTGACGGCGTGGCGATCGTCGCGGGCGCCGAGGCGCGTCGTGGCCGCAACCACGCGCTGCTGGTCAAGCGGGTGCGCACGGAGGACGGCCTGGAGCTGGGCGCGTCCGAGTACTTCACGCACATGGGCGGGTACCTGACGAGCCGCCCCTGAGGCCGGGCGCGGGAGGTGGCGGAAAGCGCGGGAAATTTCCGGCCCCGGTGTTCCGGTGGGCGCGATCATCGCTGATCATGGGTGCATGAGCGGCAAGCGGTCGACCGCGGTTGTCAGTGCGCTGATCCTCCTGCTCCTCGCCGGTTGCGGGACCGGCGTCCTGCAGCCGGACCCGTCGTCGGCCCCACCCGGGCCGACGGGCCCGGCCTCGCCCGGTGACGACCCGGCGGCGCAGCTGGCGGCGTTGACCCTGGCGCCCGAGGGGAAGATGACCGGTTACAGCCGGGACCGGTTCCCGCACTGGAGCAGCCAGGGCGACGGGTGCGACACGCGCGAGGTGGTGCTGCAGCGGCAGGGCGCGGACGTCCAGATCGGCGCCGGCTGCAAGGTCACGGCGGGGACGTGGACCAGCGCGTACGACGGCGTGGCCGTGACCGAGGCGGGCGACCTGGACATCGACCACACCGTGGCGCTGGCCGAGGCGTGGCGGTCGGGCGCGGACAAGTGGACCGACGAGCAGCGGGAGAAGTTCGCCAACGACCTCGGCGGGTTGCAGCTGATCGCGGTGACGGCGAGCAGCAACCGGGCCAAGGGCGACCAGGACGCGGCGAAGTGGAAGCCCGCGGTGGAGGCCTACTGGTGCACGTACGCGCGGGCCGTGGTCTCGGTCAAGACGCTGTACGCGCTGACCGTGGACGAGGCCGAGCGCGACGCGCTGGCGGCGATGCTGAAGACCTGCTGAGGCTCGAAGACCCGCTGAGACCGAAGACCCGCCGGGTCAGGGCCGCAGGTCTTCGAGCTGGTCCACGACGTCGGCGTGCGCCTCGGCCCGGCGGACCCACGCGGCGAAGCCGGACGAGGCCGACGGGACCTCGCCCAGCGGCGAGATCGGGTCCGTGACGCCGTACTCCAGGCGGTAGGCGACCAGGGCGACGGCGGCCTCGACCCAGCGGGACGGGTCGGGGGTGGTGATCTCGCCCAGGCCGACCCGGAACCACAGCGGCAGGCGGGTGTCGGCGGCCAGGGCCCGGTTCAGCCGGCGGCGGGCGATGTCCAGCACCTCCTGGCGCGCCTTCTCCCCCGCCACCACGGCCTCGGCGCGCCACGGCTCCTCGGCGGCCTGCTCGTCGGTGGCCAGCCGCTGCCCGGCGGCCATCGCGCCCGGCTGCTGCGCGTTGACCCGCCACTCCAGGTTCTGCACCTCGTGCTGCAACGCGTCCCGCTCGAAGCGCGGCATGCGGCCGGACGAGAGCTTGGCCAGCCCGGCGTCCAGCTGCTGGCGCATCGACTCGTACTCGCCGACCTCGGCCCGCAGGTCGGCCCGCACGGAGTCGGCCAGCAGCTCCTGCTCGGCGTCCCACGCGGCGCGCAGCGCGCCGATGGTCTCGGCGATGCCCTCGACCGAGTCGAGGTCTTCGTCCGGTCCGGACCCGGCGCCGGACAGCCTGCGCTCCAGCACGTGCAGGCGGGCGCTCACCCGACCGAGCTCGGCCGTCAGCGCCTGGGTGGTGGCGACGAGATCAGCGACGGTCGGCTCGACCTCGTCGAGCCGTTCCTTTTCGGTGGGCACGCGAACCAGCGAACCGCATCGGCCGACCCTGTCCAGGGACGAAACCGGAAAACCACGCGTACGGGCCGACACAAACCCCCGCCCTGGTTAACGGTCGATCACGCACGGTGACATGCCTGAACCTCCGTCAAACGGTGTATGCCTGGTACATGTCGACGTCCGTGCACGAGACCGAACGCAAGTACGAGGCGCCCGGCGGCACCGCGCTGCCCGAGCTAGCCGACCTGCCCGGCGTCGCCGCGGTGGCGGGCCCGGAGGAGCAGCGGCTGGAAGCGGTCTACTACGACACCTCCGACCTGAGGCTGGCGCGGGCCGGGTTGACGCTGCGCCGGCGCACCGGCGGTGACGACGCGGGCTGGCACCTGAAGCTGCCGGCGGGCGTGGACACCCGCGAGGAGGTGCGGCTGCCGCCGGGCCGCGCGGCCAAGCACCCGCCCAAGGAGCTCGGCTCGCTGGTCCAGGTGCACGCCCGCGGCCGGGAGCTGGCGCCGGTCGCGCGCATCCAGACCAGGCGCGAGCGCCGGCAGCTCGTGGACGCCAAGGGCAGGCTGCTCGCCGAGGTGGTCGAGGACCTGGTCACCGGGCAGGGCTCGGCGGAGGACTCGCACGTCGACTCGTGGCGCGAGATCGAGGTGGAGCTGGGCGAGCGCGGCGACGTCGCGCTGCTGGACCGCGTCGAGGCGCGGCTGGCGGAGGCGGGCATCGCCCGGTCCCGGTCGTCGTCGAAGCTGGGCCGCGTGCTGGCCGACCGGATCGCCACGACCACGTCGCCGACCGGCGCGCGCAAGGCGGTGTCCGCCGGTGACGTCGTGCTGGCGTACCTGCGCGAGCAGGCCGACAAGCTCAAGCACGAGGACCCGCGGGTGCGCCGGGGCGGGGACGACGCCGTGCACCAGATGCGGGTGGCGACGCGGCGGATGCGCAGCGCGCTCCAGGCGTTCGGCACGATAGTGGAGCGCGAGCGCACGCGTGCGCTGACCGAGGAGCTGAAGTGGCTCGCGGGCGTGCTGGGCGAGGCCCGTGACCTGGAGGTGCTGCGGGCCCGGTTCGAGGACGGCGTCGCGGCGCTGGACCAGGAACTGGTGCTCGGCCCGGTGCCCGCGCAGCTGACCAGGCACTTCGCGCCGCTGGAGACCGCCGCGCACGAGTCGGTCGTCACGGCGCTGGACGGTGGGCGGTACTTCGCCCTGCTCGACGCGGTCGACGCGCTGGTCGTCGCGCCGCCGTTCACGCCGGCGGCGCGCGGGAAGGCCGCCAAGGTGCTGCCGAAGCTCATCGACCGCAGCTACCGCAGGTTGGCGAAGCGGGCCGAGGAGGCGCACGACGATTTCGGGCTGCACGAGGCGCGCAAGGCGGCCAAGCGGCTGCGGTACGCGGTGGAGGTGTCCGAACCGGCGTTCGGCAAGCAGGCGGCGAAGTACCGCAAGAAGCTGAAGGCGGTGCAGGAACTGCTCGGCGAGCACCAGGACGGCGTGGTGGCCCGGCCGGTGCTGCGCGAACTCGGCGCGAAGGCGCAGCTGGACGGGGAGAACGGCTTCACGTTCGGCCTGCTGCACGGCCTGGAGACGGCGGCGGCGCAGCGGGTGGAGGACCGCTTCCCGGCCGTCTGGCGGGACCTGGGCAAGCCGAAGCTGCGGTAATTGGTCTGGACCTTGACACCTCCTGGTGCGGCTGAAACGGTGGCGGTGCCGCCGCTCGGTGATCCACGCTGACCAGGAGGACGTCAGTGCTTCTCACAGAAGGCGCCGGACGGCGCGGGTTCGGTCGAGCGCTCACCGCGCTGCTCTTCGTGGGCGCGGTCGGCACGGCGGTTCCCGCCCACGCAGCTCCGGAGACGCCGTTGCAGCACATCGTGCCCGCTCCCGTCCAAGTCACCCCGCGGCCGGGTGACGCGTTCACGCTCAGCGCGGACACCCGGATCCACACCCACCCCGGGTCGGCCGCGGCGAAGCAGGTCGGCGAGTTCCTGGCGGGCGTGCTGCGCCCGTCCACGGGCTACCGGCTGCCGGTCGTGCCGGGCGCGTCCGGTCGGCACATCTCGCTGCTGCTCGTCGGCGCGGACCCGAGCGTCGGCGCGGAGGGCTACCAGCTCGACGTGACGCGGCGGGGCGTGCTGATCCGGGCCCGCACGGCGGCGGGCCTGTTCGCGGGCGTGCAGACGTTCCGCCAGATCCTGCCCGCGAAGGTGGAGGCGAAGACCAGGCAGCGCGGGCCGTGGACCGCGCCCGGCGGCCGGGTGCTGGACCACCCGCGCTACGCCCACCGCGGCGCGATGCTGGACGTGGCCCGGCACTTCTTCTCGGTGGACGAGGTCAAGCGGTACGTCGACCAGCTCGCCCTGTACAAGATCAACCGGCTGCACCTGCACCTGACCGACGACCAGGGCTGGCGGCTGGAGATCAAGAGCTGGCCCAACCTCACCGCGCACGGCGGCAGCACGGAGGTCGGCGGCGGACCCGGCGGCTTCTACACGCAGGAGCAGTACAAGGACCTCGTGGCCTACGCCGCCGCGCGGCACATCACGGTGATCCCGGAGGTCGACCTGCCGGGCCACACCAACGCCGCGCTCTCGTCGTACCCGGAGCTGAACTGCGACGGCGTCGCGCCGCCGCTCTACACCGGCATCGAGGTCGGCTTCAGCTCCCTGTGCATCGACAAGGACATCACCTACCGGTTCGTGGACGACGTGCTGCGCGAGGTCGCCGCGCTGACGCCGGGCCGGTACCTGCACATCGGCGGCGACGAGGCGCACGCCACCACCGATCCCGACTACAAGCTGTTCATGGACAAGGTGCTGCCGCTGGTGGCCAAGCACGGCAAGGTCGCGACCGGCTGGCACGAGTTCATCAAGGCCGCCCCGCCCGCGTCGGCGGTGCCGCAGTTCTGGGGCACGAGGACGGTCGCGCCGGACGTGGTCGAGGCGGCCGCGCGCGGCAACCGGATCGTGCTGTCGCCCGCGACCAAGGCGTACCTGGACATGAAGTACGACGCGAACACCAAGCTCGGGCTGAGCTGGGCCGGCTACACCGACGTGATGGACGCGTACGACTGGAACCCCGGCGCGTACGTCGAGGGCCTGCCGGCCGAGGCGGTGCGCGGCGTCGAGGCGCCGCTGTGGAGCGAGACCATCACGAACACCGCCGACCTGGAGCACCTGGCGTTCCCGAGGCTGCCCGCGATCGCCGAGCTGGGCTGGTCGCCGTGGTCGACGCACGACTGGGACCGGTTCAAGGTCCGGCTCGCGGCGCAGGCCGACCGGTGGGACGTGATGGGCGTGAACTACTACGCCTCGCCGCAGGTGCCCTGGAAGGGGTAGTCCCCGCTCAGAAGCCCTGCTCGACCAGGATCGTCTTCGTCCGCTGGTACTGGTCGAGCAGGGAGCGGCGGTCCGCGCCGGAACCGGACCGGAACGTGTTCACCCGCACCCGGCGCGCCTGCACCCGGCGGCCCGCGCCGAAGCCGACGCCCGCCTCCCTGGACCACACGCCGACGCCGCTCGCGGTGCCGCCCAGCTCCTTCACCGCGTCGTCGAAGTGGTCGAACGAGGTCACCGACACGACCGGGCCGACGAGTTCGGCCGGGGCCACGCGGGACTCGCCGACGACGATCGTCGGCGTGAGGTAGCACCCGCCGGACAGCCCGCCGCCGAGGTCCGCGCGCTCGCCGCCGCAGACGACCCGGGCGCCGTCCCGCCGGGCGACGTCGAGCAGCGACAGGGTCCGGTCGAGCCGGTCGTGGTCGATCAGCGCGCCGACGGTGGTCCCGGTGTCCAGCGGGTGGCCCAGCCCGGCCGCCTCGGCCCGCGCGGTGGCGTCGGCCAGGAACCGGTCGTGGATCGGGCTCTGCACCAGCGCCCGGTCCAGGGCGAACGTGCGGAAGCCCGCCAGCGCCCGCTCGTAGAACGCGTCGCTGTGCGCGGCCACGTCGGCGAAGAAGATGTCGGCGCCCCGGCCGCTCGGCGGCCCGCCCGCCGCCACGCCGTTGACCACGTTGAGCACGCCCGGCGGCAGCAGGTCGGCGACCAGGCCGACCAGCACGTGGATCGACGCGGGGGCCTGCTCGGCGGGCCGCAGCACCGCGGTGTTGCCGGCGGCCAGCGCGGGCGCGAGGTTCACCGCGGCCGTGAGCAGCGGGAAGTCCCACGGGATCGGCCGGTCGACCACGCCGAGCGGTTCCGGGAAGTGGTAGGCGACCAGGTCGTCGCCGAGCCGCGCGACACCGCCCTCCCTGGCCAGGATCACGCCCGCGAAGTAGCGGAAGCAGTCGACCACCGAGGGCAGGTCGGCCAGCGTCTCGCGGATCGGCGCGCCGGTGTCCCACGTCTCGGCCACGGCGAGGCCGTCGAGGTGGTCCTCCAGGCGGTCGGCGACCTCGTTCAGCACGGTCGCCCGTTCGGCCGCGGACGTGCGACCCCACCTCCGCGCGGCGCCGTGCGCGGCGTCCAGCGCCCGTTCCACGTCCTCGGCGGAGCCCCTGGCCACCTCGGTGAACACCTCGCCGGTGACCGGGGTCCGGTCGGCGAAGTAGCCGCCGCCGGCCGGTGGCGCGTACTCGCCGCCGATGAAGTGGTCGTACCGGTCCCGGTACGACACGGTGCTGCCCGGCTCGCCCGGCGCCACGTGTCTGGCCATGCCCCGCCTCCTCGCGTTGATCGCCGGAGCAGCGTGGGCAGCGCAACGTTGCAGTCGCGTTGCACCCGAACGGACCAGCGATCGGCTTGCCGCGAGCGGCCGGAGCGGTTCATCCTGGGTCCGGGAGGCGCCATGCAACCGGACCCGGGACGGCTCGCGCACGTGCGCGACGTGGTGCTGGGCGGGGATCGGGCTCGTGGTGCGCGGCAGCTGATCGTGGACTCGTGGCGGCGGTCGCTGGCCGCGCGGGTCGACCCCGAGCGGCACGAGGCGCCGGTGGTGCTCGACCCGGACGAGGTCGCCGACCTGCGCGGGGCGCACCCGCTCGCGGCGGTGCTGCCGGTGCTGCGCGAGACGCTGCTCGGCATCGCCGACGAGGCGCAGCACGTCATGATCGTCACCGACGCGGACGGCAACGTCCTGTGGTGCGAGGGCTCGACGTCCGTGCGCGGCCTGGCCGAACGGGTGCGGCTGACCGAGGGCGCGTGCTGGGCCGAGTCCTCGGCGGGCACGAACGCGATGGGCACCGCGCTGGCGGTCGGCGCGCCGGTGACCGTGCACTCCGCCGAGCACCTGGTGCGGACCTACCACGGGTGGACGTGCTCGGCGAGCCCCGTGCGCGACCCCGACACCGGCCGCACGATCGGCGTGGTGGACGTCAGCGGGCCGTTGAGCAGCACGCACCCGGCGATGGCGGCGCTGGTGTCGGCCGCCGCGCGGTTGGCCGAGAGCCAGGCGCAGGTGCGGCTGGCGGCCCGCGACGAGCGGTTGCGGGCGGTGAACCTGCGGCACCTGGTCGGCCTGCGCGGCGAGCCGGGCGCGCTGCTCGGCCCGAGCGGCCGGGTGCTGACCGCCGTGCCGGACCTCCCGGTCGCGCGGGTAGACGTGACGGCCGACCGGGTGCGGTTGCCCGACGGCCGGGAAGCGCTCCTGGAGCCGTTGGACGAGGGGTACCTGCTCCGGGTGCCACGACCGGGCAACCGAAGACCCGTGCTGTCGCTGCGGTTCCTGGGCGAGCCGACCGGCTCCCTGGACGGCCGGCCGCTGGCGCTGTCGCTGCGGCACGCCGAGCTGCTGACGGCGCTGGCGCTGCACCCGCGCGGGCTGACCGCCGAGCAGCTGGCGCTGCGGCTGTACGGCGAGCGCGGCAACCCGACCACCGTGCGGGCCGAGCTGCACCGGTTGCGCGACCGGCTCGGCGGGGTGCTGCTGACCAGGCCGTACCGGCTGTCGGCCGACGTCCGCGGCGACTTCCTGGCGGTGCGCGACGCGCTGCGCGCCGGCGACGTCACGACGGCCGCGGCGGCGTACCGGGGCGAGCTGCTGCCCCGGTCCGACGCGCCGGTGGTGCGCGACGAGCGGGAGGACCTGGTGGCGGCGCTGCGCCGGGGCCTGCTCGACCGGGGCGACGCGGAGGCGCTGTGGGCGTTCGCGCTCGTGGCGGAGGACGTGGCGGTGCTGGAGCGGCTGGTGCGCCTGCTGCCGCGCACCGACCCGCGCCGCGGGGTGGCCTCCGCCCGGCTGCGACGCGCCCTGGTCTGACGGCTCGACTTGGTCTGACGGCTCGACCTGGTCCGGCGGCGCGAGGGCCGCGGCGGCACGAACTAGCCTGATCGACATGGGGTACTTCCGGCCGGGTGACGTGGCGCTGCGCCGCGAGGTGCTGCACGGCGCGCCGTGGGCGGTGACGCCGACCCGGGTGGTGCGCGACGGCCCGGACCTGCTGGTCGTGTACACCGCGCCGGGCACCGAGTTCGGCTTCCACCCGCACCCGCGCACCCACCACTGGCAGGAGCTGGGCCGCACCCGCTGGAACGGCATCGGCAAGCTCCAGCTGCACCGCCCCGGCGACGCCTACTCGGTCGACCTGTACTGGCAGGGCGAGCAGCGCCGGTTCGCGGGCTTCTACCTGAACCTCCAGGAGCCGTTCCGGCGCACGGCGTTCGGCTTCGACACGCTCGACCACGCGATCGACTTCTGGGCGCCGGTCGACGGCGACTGGCGGGAGCTGGACCGCGACGAGTTCGAGCAGATGGTCGCCGACGGCAAGTACGACGCCGCCGAGGCCGAGTCGATCCGGCGCACCGCCGAGGCGGTCGGGGCGATGCTGACCAGCGGCGACACGTGGTGGGACCCGGCGTGGGGGCGGTGGGAGCCGGACCCGGCCTGGCCGGCGCCGGTGCTGCCGCACGGCTGGCTGGACCACCCGCTGCCGTGAAGGTCGTCCCGCTCTCCCCGCAAGCCCTGGTCGACGAGCTGGTCGGGCGCGTCGACGCGTTGCCGCGCGCCACGTGGGCCCGGGTGCTGCTCGACGGCGCCCGGCCGACCAGGCCCGGCGAGCTGGCGGACGCCCTGGTGGAGCCGCTGCGCGCGTTGGGGCGCCCGGTGCTGCGCGTGTCGGCCGACGACTTCCTGCGGCCCGCGTCGGTCCGGCTGGAGCACGGCCGCGAAGACCCGGACTCGTTCCGCGACTCGTGGCTGGACGTCGGCGGGCTGGTCCGCGAGGTGCTGGAACCGCTCGACCCCGGCGGGTCGGGACGGGTGCTGCCGGCGCTGTGGAACGCCGCGACGGACCGGGCGCACCGGGCCGGCTACACGACGCTCGGCGCGGGCGGCGTGCTGCTGCTGGACGGCACGGTGCTGCTGGACAAGTGGCTGCCGTCGGAGCTGACCGTGCACCTGTGGCTGTCCGAGGGCGCGTTGGCCCGGCAGATGCCCGACGAGTGGCGCTGGACGCTGCCCGCGTACGCCGAGTACGAGCCGCGGGCCGATGTGACGGTGCGCTACGACCACCCCGCACGGCCCGCGCTCGTGGGATAGTGGAGCAGGACCGGGGGAGGTGCGGGGATGGCCAGGCTGCAGGTGCTGCCGGCGCTGTGCCTGCCCGCGCTCTACGCCCTCACCCTCCTCGGCACGCCCGCCGAGCTGCTGGCCGCCGTGACGGCCGCGGCCCTGGTCGTGCTGCTGCTCACCACCGCGCCGGTGGTGCAGGCCGCGCCCGCGTGGGTGCGGTCGCTGTCGATCCGCGAGAAGTCGCTGCGCGCCGCGTTCCTGCGGTTGCGCGACCCCGACGCGGCGGGTCGCCCCCGTCCTCGAGCACCGGGACTCGGCCTCAGCTCCTGAGGCCCGCAGTTCCCCTTGCTCTGAGGACGGAGTTCACCCCTTGTTCCACGCCCTGGGCTCAGCCCTGGCCGCGTTCGCCACGCCCGCACTGGCCATCGTCGCCTTCACCGCCGTCGTCCGCCTGCTCGTCCACCCGCTCAGCCGCGCCGCCGTGCGCGGCGAGAAGGCCCGTGCCGCCTTGGCGCCCGAAGTGCGCGAACTGTCCGAGAAGTACGGCAAGGACCGGGTCAAGCTCCAGGAGAAGACCCTGGAGCTGTACCGGTCCAACGGCACGTCCATGCTCGCCGGCTGCCTGCCCGCGCTCGTGCAGGCGCCGTTCTTCATGGTGATGTACCGGCTGGTCACCACCCCGAACCCGCTGCTGGACGGCACGCTGCTCGGCGTGCCGCTGGGTGCGCACTGGTTCGGCGAGTGGCGCCACACGCCGGTGTTCCTGGCGCTGTTCGCCGTGCTCGCCGGGATCGCGTTCGCGACGTCCCGGTGGCAGGCGGCGGTGGCTGCCAGGAGCGGCGGGCCGCAGCCGCCGTTCGCGGGGCTGCTGCGGCTCCTGCCGTTCGGCACCGTGCTGATCGCCGCGGTGCTGCCGCTGGCGGCCGGTGTCTACCTGGTGACGACGACTAGCTGGACGCTGCTGGAGCGAGCTTTCCTGTACCGCGCAGTTCAGCTCCCGCCTCGTGCAGGTACTTCAGCACGAACCCGTACGACGTGAACAGGCCGCACTCGGCGTAGGACACCGAGTGCCGCTGGCAGAAGTCGCGGACCAGCGCCTGCGCCCGGCGCAGGTGCGGTCGCGGCATGCTCGGGAACAGGTGGTGCTCGATCTGGTAGTTCAGGCCGCCGAGCAGGAAGTCGGTGAACCAGCCGCCGGTGACGTTGCGGGAGGTCAGGACCTGCTTGCGGAGGAAGTCGAGCTGGTGGCCGGCCTGGAGCACCGGCATGCCCTTGTGGTTGGGCGCGAACGAGATGCCCATGTAGACGCCGAACAGCCCCTGGTGCACCGCGATGAACGCGATCGCCTTGCCGGGGGACATCAGCAGGAACACACCGCCCAGGTAGACCACGGCGTGCACGGCCAGCATCGCCAGCTCCAGCCGCCAGCTCTTGACCTCGCGGCGGGCCGCGGCGGCGGTGCTGATGACGTGCAGGCTGAAGCCTTCGAGCAGCAGCAGCGGGAAGAACAGGAACGCCTGGCGCTTGACGATCCAGCGGAAGAAGCCGCGCTTGCGGGCGGCCTGCTCGGCGCTGAACGCGAGGACGGCGATGTCGACGTCCGGGTCCTCGTCCTCGTGGTTCGGGTTGGCGTGGTGCTTGCTGTGCTTGCTCATCCACCAGCCGTAGCCGACGCCGACGAGCAGGTTGCCCAGCACGAAGCCCATGGCCTGGTTCAGCTTGTTGTCGGCGAACACCTGCCGGTGGCCGGCGTCGTGGCCGAGGAACGCGATCTGGGTGTAGACGACGGCGAGCACGGCGGCGGGCACGAGCTGCCACCACGAGTCGCCGATCAGCGCCATCGCCACCACGGTGAGGGCGAACGCGGCGACCACGCCGACCAGGAAGGTGATGTAGAAACCGGTGCGCCGGTCCAGCAGACCCTGCTGCTTGACCAGCCTGGACAATTCAGCGAAGTCGCTGCCGCGGGCTTGGGTGCTCACCCCCGGAGGGTACGGCGCGCGGCGGCGTCGGTTCAGCTCAGCCTGAGTTGCAACTGCGCGAACAGCCGGAGCAGCGGGTCGTCGAGATCGAACCCGCCCACCTCCGCCGCACGTCGGACGCGGTACCGGAGGGTGTTCGGGTGGACGTGCAACTTCGCGGCCGCGCTCTTCACATCGCCGAATTCGTCCAGGTAGACCAAAAGTGAACGGGCCAGTTCCCCGTCGAGCCGGGCGAGCCGCGGATCGCGGATGCGGGGGTGCTCGACCAGCAGGGCGAGCGTTTCGCTGATCAGCACGCGGGACCGGACGTCTTCGAGGGTGGCCACGTCGGCGTCCAGGTCGCGCGACATCGCGTCGAGCACCCGGTCGGCCTCGGCGCGGGAGATCATCACCTCGTCCACCGTGGGCACGGTCGAGCCGATCGCGCCCTGCACCCGCAGGCCCGTGTGCTTGCGCGCGGCGGCCACGATCTCCCTGGTCAACGTCAGCAGCGGCGCCTTCGCGGGCAGGTCGGTCAGCAGCGCGTAGGTGCGCCCGTTCTGCCGGCTGACGAGCGCGCTGCGCCGGTACGCGGCGGCGTGCACCGAGATCAGGCTGGTCATCTCGGCGCGGCGCAGCTCGTGCTGGGTGCGGTCGGCGTGCTCCTGGCCGCGCAGGGCGAAGACCACGACGGCGGCGGGCTTGTCCGGGTCGGCGCCGATCTGCTCGGCGATCGCCCCGGCGTCCATCCGGCCGTCGAGCAGGGACGCGAGCAGGTTCTCCCGGAACGCGGCGGCGGGCTCGCGCTGCTGCACCAGGTGCAGGGCGGTGACCCGGGCCGCGCCGAGCAGCGCGCGTTCGGCCCGCTCGGTCAGCGGCGTGCCGCCCTCCTGCACCCAGATCGTGCCGAGCGGCTGCGCGCCCGCGTGGATGCCGACCGCGATCCGGCGGCGGATGCCCAGCTCGGGGCGCTCCTCGATCCGGACGACCTCCTCGCCGGAGCGCAACCGCTGGTAGACGCCCCACTCGCGGAGCATCTTCAGGTACGGCTCGGGCCCCTGCCTGCCGAGGATGGACAGCCGGCGCAGCTCGTCCACCTCGTCGCTGGAGCGCGAGTAGGCCAGCACGCGGCTGGCGGTGTCCTCGATGCTGACGATGCCGCCGGTCAGCGAGGCGATGGTCTGGGCCAGGCCGAACAGGTCGCCGAGCACCTCGCCCGCGCCCGCGTCGGCGATCAGCCTGGCGTTCTGCACGACGCCCCTGGCCAGCGCTTCGAGGTGGTCCCAGCGGACCTCGGGCCGCACCGCCAGGAGGGCCACGCCCGCGTCCGCCGCCGCCTGCCGCAACGCGGGCGAGGGCGCGTCGACCTTGACCGCCACCGCCGCCGCTCCCCCGGCGCCGGCGGCCCTGACCAGCGGCGCCGCCGCCCGCCCGCGGGCGCCGACGACCAGCGCGAGGTCGCCGGGCCGCACGTCGGGCGGGTCCTCCGGGTCGAGGATGACCACGTCCAGGACGTCGGCCTCCAGCCCGTGCGGCGCGACCTGCACCTCGACCAGCGGATCGCCGAGCGCGATCAGGACCTGCCGCAGGCTCATCTTCTTGTCCAGTTCCACAACGACGGGCGGCCAAGCCTAGACGCGCGCACAACGGGACGCATGGTTGGAAGTCCTACCGTTGGGACACCCCTGAACTTTGTGGCGAAGGAGCTGCTTGTGGATGCCGTGACCGCGGTCCCCGCACCGGTGAACGAGCCCGTCCTCGGCTACGCACCCGGCACCCCGGAGCGCGCGCAGCTGCAGGCGAAGCTGGCCGAGCTGGCCAAGGAGCCCACCGAGCTGACCCTCACCATCGGCGGTGAGCAGCGGGTCGGCGGCGGCGAGCGCTTCGACGTCGTGCAGCCGCACAACCACCGCGCCGTGCTGGGCACCCTCCACGGCGCCACGCAGCAGGACGCGCGTGACGCCATCGAGGCGGCGAAGCAGGCCGCGCCCGCGTGGCGCGCCATGTCCTACGACGACCGCGCCGCGATCCTGCTGCGCGCCGCCGACCTGCTGGCCACGAAGTGGCGGGCCACGCTCAACGCGGCCACCATGCTCGGCCAGTCCAAGACCGCCGTGCAGGCCGAGATCGACGCCGCCTGCGAGCTGATCGACTTCTGGCGGTTCAACGTCTCGTTCGGCAGGCAGCTGCTGGCCGAGCAGCCGCAGTCCTCCCCCGGCGTGTGGAACCGCACGGACCACCGCCCGCTGGAGGGCTTCGTCTACGCGATCACCCCGTTCAACTTCACCGCCATCGCGGGCAACCTGCCCACCGCGCCCGCCCTGATGGGCAACGTGGTGCTGTGGAAGCCGTCGCCGACGCAGAGCTTCGCCGCGCACCTGACCATGCGGCTGCTCGAAGAGGCCGGGATGCCGCCGGGTGTGATCAACCTGCTGCCCGGTGACGGCCTGGCCGTGTCCGAGGTCGCGCTGAGCGACCCCGACCTCGCGGGCATCCACTTCACCGGCTCGACCCGGACGTTCCAGCACCTGTGGGGCCAGGTCGGCGCGAACATCGCGGGCTACCGGTCCTACCCGCGGATCGTCGGCGAGACCGGCGGCAAGGACTTCGTGCTCGCCCACCCGTCCGCCGACGTGGACGTGCTGCGCACCGCGCTGGTCCGCGGCGCGTTCGAGTACCAGGGCCAGAAGTGCTCGGCCGCGTCCCGCGCGTACGTCCCGCGCTCGGTGTGGAACCGGATGAAGGACGACTTCCTGGCCGACGTCGAGTCGTTGACCGTGGGCGACGTCACGGACCTGTCGCACTTCATGGGCGCGGTGATCGACCGGCGCTCGTTCGACAAGCTGAACGGCGTGCTGGAGGCCGCGCGGGCGGACGACCAGCTGGAGGTCGTCGCGGGCGGCACCGCGGACGACTCCGAGGGCTTCTTCGTGCGGCCGACCGTGCTGCTGGGCGCCAACCCCGGGCACGAGGTGTTCACCACCGAGTACTTCGGCCCGGTGCTCGCGGTGCACGTGTACGACGACGCCGACTACGACACCGTGCTGCGGCAGATGGAGAACGCCGCGCCGTACGCCCTGACCGGCGCGATCATCGCGCAGGACCGGGCCGCCATCGCGCACGCCCAGCGGGAGCTGCGGTTCGCCGCGGGCAACTTCTACGTCAACGACAAGCCGACCGGCGCGGTCGTCGGGCAGCAGCCGTTCGGCGGCGGCCGGGCGTCGGGCACGAACGACAAGGCGGGCTCGGTGCACAACCTGCTGCGCTGGGTCAGCCCCCGTTCGATCAAGGAGACGTTCGCGGCTCCGACCTCCTACCGCTACCCGCACCAGGGGTGATCATGCTCCGCTCCACGCTGCTCGCCGCCGCCCGCTCCGGCGCCGTCCGCGGGCTGGTCGAACGCACGCCGCTGACCCGGCCGGTGGTCAAGCGCTTCATCTCCGGCGACGACGTGGACGCGGCCGTCGCCACCACCGGCGAGGTGCTGGCCGACGGCCGGTACGTCACGCTGGACCACCTCGGCGAGGACACCCGGGACGCGGCGCAGGCCACCGCCACCGTCGAGGCGTACCTGGACCTGCTGCGCCGGCTCGAACTCGCCGGGCACACCGAGCGGGCCGAGGTGTCGGTCAAGCTGTCCGCGGTCGGGCAGTTCCTGCCCGAGGACGGCGAGAAGATCGCGCTGGAGAACGCCCGCCGGATCTGCTCGGCGGCGGGCGCGGTCGGCACCACGGTCACCCTGGACATGGAGGACCACACCACCACCGACTCGACCCTGGGCATCCTGCGCGAGCTGCGGGTGGACTTCCCGTGGGTGGGCGCGGTGCTCCAGGCGTACCTGAAGCGGACCGAGCAGGACTGCCGGGACCTGGCGCACGCCGGGTCCCGGGTCCGCCTGTGCAAGGGCGCTTACAAGGAGCCCGACTCGGTGGCGTTCCAGGACAAGTCCGACGTCGACCTGTCGTACGTGCGGTGCCTGAAGGTGCTGATGGCGGGCGAGGGCTACCCGATGGTCGCCTCGCACGACCCGCGGCTGATCGCCATCGCGGGCGAGCTGGCCAAGGACCGCTCGCCGAGCAGCTACGAGTACCAGATGCTGTACGGCATCCGGCCCGACGAGCAGCGCCGCATCGCCGCATCGGGCAACCGGATGCGGGTCTACGTGCCCTACGGCGACGAGTGGTACGGCTACTTCATGCGGCGGCTGGCCGAGCGACCGGCGAACGTGGCGTTCTTCCTGCGCTCGCTGGTCACCACGGGCTGACCGTCATCGTGCGCATCCGGGCGCGCGCCGCCTCCGGGTCGGCGTGCGCCCGGACCACCGCGTCCACGGCCTCCGCCGCGCGCGTGACCAGGTCCGGCGCGGCCCCCGAGTCGTGCAGCACCACCACGGCGCGGTGCGCCAGCGACAGCGCGTGCTCCACGTGCCGACCCGATTCGGCGCACAGGCGCGCGCACAACAACAACGCGTCGGCGTAGCGCGGGTCGTCGGCCAGCTCGTCGGGCGTCCGGGTCAGGTGCCACACCAGCACGGCGTGCCGGGCCCGGTCCAACGCCTCCCGGCCGCGGGTCAGCACGGCGGTCCGGTGCACGGCCACGGCGTACCCGGTCGACGCGGACCGGTCGCGGCCGAGCAGGTCCCGCCAGATCCCGGCGACCTGACCGGCGGGCCGCAGCGCGAGCCGGCGGTGGTCGTGCTCGGCCAGGTCGTCGGCCAGGTCGCCCAACGCCGCCGCGAGCCCGGCGCCGTGCACCACCAGCAGCCGGTGCGGCAGCTCCGGGCACACCGACAGCACCTCGTCCACGACCCGGCGCGCCTCGTACTCGCGGCCGGCGGCGAGCAGCGGTCGGACCAGCCTGGCCTGCGCGATGGCGAAGGGCGCCCGGTGGTCGGCCGGCGAGCGGGCCGCCAGCGGGCGCAGCAGCTCCACCGCCTCCTCGGCCACGGCCAGGCACTCCGGGCCGGTCAGCGCGCCGACCAGGTCGCCGAGCGCCCCCGCCAGCTGCGCCACCGCGGTCGGGTCGCCGTCCCGGGCGGCCCGGCGGCACACCAGCACCGCCTCCTCGGACGCGCGCACCGCGTCGGCGGGGCGGTCCAGCGCGCGCAGCACCGCGCTCTGCGCACCCAGCGCGGACGCCAGTTCCGGCTCGAAGTCGCGCGGGTTGGCGCGGGCCAGCCTGCGCAGCGCCTCGACCGACTCGCGCAGCACCACCAGCGCCTCGTCCCGCCGGTTGCGCGCGGCCAGCAGGGCGGCGATCGAACCGAGCGTGCGGGCGAACTCGGCCTGGTAGCGCGGGTCGGACTCGGCCACCTCGCGCCACTGCTCGACGGCGAGCCGCGACACGTAGGCCGCCTCGTGGCCGCGACCGGCCTCGAACAGCCGCACCGCGTGGTGGTGGGTGACCTTCGCCTGCTCGACCCGGAACCACGCCGGGTGCGCCGCGGCCAGGTCGCGGTACAGCCCGGACGCCTCGCCGACCGCGATCGTCGCGTCGTCGCAGCGGCCCAGCGCGGCGTAGCGCAGGCTGAGCTGGTCGAGCGCCCCGGCGAGCTGGGCGGTGCAGTCGTCGTCCTCGGCGGCGATGACCCGGCACAGCGCCACGGCCTCCTCGGCCGCGGCCAGGGCGTCCTCGGGCCGGTTCACCGCGATGTGCCGCAGGCTCAGGTCGCCCAGCGCGTCGGCGAGGGCCGGGCGGTGGTCGGCGGGGTCCTCCTCGGCCAGCTCCCGGTACAGGGCGACCTCGTGGCGGGCCGCGGCCAGGGCTTCTTCGCGGAGCGCGGCGAGGGCGGCGCGGGCGCTCAGGACGCCGTGCAGCTCGGCCAGCTCCAGCTTCCCGGCGCCGGCGCGGGCGCGGTCGTCGAGGAGGGTCCGGGTGAGCACGGCGGGCAGCGGGTCGCCGTGGAAGCGCGGGTCGTCGAAGACGTGGCGGGCGACGGCCTTCGCCGGTCCGGGTGATTCGACCAGGGCTCGCAGGGTGGCGCTGGTGGCGGTGTTCGCCAGTTCCGGGTGGGCGGTGAACAGCTCTTCGGCGCGGCGGCGGGCGTGCGGCCAGCGCTCGGCGGCGCGGAGCAGGGTCTCCAGGGCGTCGGGGGTGTGCTCAGGGGCGATGCGCTCGTCCAGCAGCGTGACCGCCAGGACGTCCTCCGCGAGCCGGCCGCGGGTGGGCGGGTTCGGGTCGACGTTGATCAGCCAGCGCACCAGTTCGACCGGGTCGTCGGCGGGCGAGCCGTGCACGGCGGCGACGGCGGCCAGGTGCAGGTCGTGCCACGTGGCGGCGGGTGGCGCGGCGGGCTCGGCCAGCGCGGCGGGTGCGGTTGTGGTGGCGGTCGGTGCAGCGGTGCCGGTGAGTGTGGCGGCGGTCGGTGCGGCGGCGGTGTCGAGCGCGGCGGCGGTCGCAGTGTCGGTGTCGGCGTCGGTGGCAGCGGTCGCGGTGGTGGGAGCAGCGGTGGCAGCGGTCGCGGGATCGGCAGCGGTCGCAGTGGTGGCGGTGTCGGCGGTGTCGGTGTCGGCGGTCGCAGTGGCGGCGGCGGTTGCGGTGGCGGTTGCGGTGGCGGCGGCGAATGTGGCGGCGGGGGTGAAGGTGGGCGCAGGGGCGGTGGGGTACGGGCGGCCCAGGGCGGTGGCGAAGTGGGCGCAGGCGGCGGCGAAGGGGTCCTCGTGCTCCGCCGGGCGGGCCGTGATGGCGAGGTCGGCGGCGGTGTGGTCCAGGTCGGCGGCGCGTTGCCTGGTCGCCGACCACCACCAGCCCGCCGTGCGGGCGACCAGCAGGAACCGGGTCCGGCCGTCGGCGGCGTGCACCGGCTGCTGCAACAGGTGGTGCAGGTCCGCCCACGGCAGCAGGTCGGCGTCGTCCACCACCCGGACCGCCGTCCCGGCGGCGAAGTGCTCGGCCAGCCGGGTCTTGCCGACGCCCGCCGGACCGTGCAGGAGCAGCACGGAGTGCATCCCGTCACCGTCCCGCCACCGCGCCAGGGCGGCCAGCTCGTCCTCCCGCCCGAGCAGCGGCACCACCTCCTGCCGCGGGTCCAGCAGCTCACCGGGCGACGGGGTGCTTTCCACCGGCACATCCTCACCCGCACCCCCGCTCCACGATCGAGTGACCGCCACCCCCCGGTCCCGAACCCGGGATTGTCGGGGTCACCGCGCACAATCGGAGGCGTGCTCACAGCTCTGGCGCCGGACGGCGGGAACGCGGGTCGGTTGCGCGTGCTCTCCGACTCCGGGGCGCCCGAAGGACCGGTGGTGCGCACGGCCGACCTGGCGGCGGCGGTGGCCGAGCTCGAAGACCGGCACAGACCCCGGTGGCTCTGGGCGGAGACGGCGGAGGTCTACCCCGGCCTGCTGGCCCGCGGCGTCCGGGTGGAGCGGTCGCACGACCTGGCGCACGCGGAGTACCTGCTGCTGGCCTACCAGGGTCGGCACGGCGAGCCGCGCGGCCTGGGCGCGGCGGTCGCCCGGCTGCGCGGGCTGCCCGTGCCCGACGACCAGGGCCCGCGCAAGCGCGACACCCAGCCGACCCTGTTCGAGCCCGAGCAGCAGCCGCTGCCCGGCGGCGCCGACCCGCTGGACGCGGTGGTCGCGGTGCACGCCGATCAGCAGCGGCGGGCCGGCGCGCTCCCGCACGCCGACGGGTTGCGGCTGCTGTTCGCGGCCGAGTCGGCCAGCGCGCTGGCCGCCGCCGAGATGACCCACTTCGGCCTGCCCTGGCGGGCGGACGTGCACGAGGAGCTGCTGGTCGACGCGCTCGGCCCGCGGCCGGCCAACGGTGTGCGGCCGGCCAGGCTGGCCGAGCTGGCCGACCGGATCACGGCGGCGTTCGGCGGCAGGCAGGTCAACCCGGACCACCCGCCCGGCATCGTGCGCGCGTTCGCCCGGGAGGGGATCGACGTGCCGTCGGCCCGCGCCTGGGTGCTCAAGAAGGTCGACCACCCGGCGGTCGCGCCGCTGCTGGAGTACAAGGAGCTGGCCCGGCTGTGGGTGGCGCACGGCTGGACGTGGCTGGACGCCTGGGTGGCGGGCGGCCGCTTCCGGCCGGACTACGTGGTGGGCGGCGTGGTGTCCGGGCGGTGGGCGACGCGGGGCGGCGCGGCGCTGCAGATCCCGCGCGCGCTGCGCACGGCGGTGCGGGCCGATCCCGGCTGGAAGCTGGTGGCGGCGGACGCGGCGCAGCTGGAGCCGCGGGTGCTGGCGGCGCTGTCCAACGACCACCGGTTCACCGAGGTGTCCTCGGACGACGACCTGTACACGACGTTGGCCGCGGAGGCGTTCGCGGGCGACCGGGACAAGGCCAAGCTCGCGATGCTGTCCGCGATGTACGGCGGCACGGGCGGCAACGCCGGTCCGGCGATGGCGGTGCTGCGAAGGCGGTTCCCCGAGGCCGTCGGGTACGTGGAGGCCGCCGCGCTGGCGGGCGAGCAGGGCCGGGTGGTCCGCTCGCGCCTGGGCCGCACGAGCCCGCCGCCGTCGGACGCCTGGCGCGCCACGACCGGCAGCGCCGACGACGGCGAGGACGCGGTGCGCCAGTCACGGCGGGCGGCCCGGGACTGGGGCCGGTTCACCCGCAACTTCGTGGTGCAGGCCAGCGCGGCGGACTGGACGGCGGCGCTGCTCGGCGTGCTGCGGCGGCGGCTGCACCAGTCGGCGCGCGGCGCCCACCTGGTGTTCTTCCAGCACGACGAGGTGCTGGTGCACTGCCCGAGCGACCTGGCGGACGTGGTGTGCGCGGAGGTGACGGCGGCGGGCGCGGAGGCGTCCCGGCTGGTGTTCGGCGCGACGCCGGTCCGGTTCCCGCTCAAGGCGGTGGCCGTGGACTCCTACGCCGACGCGAAGTAGGCCCTTTTGGACCGTTCGGGCGCTTGAACGATCAGTGTGAGAGCGCTCTCATGGTCTCCAAGGCAATTTGTTGTCGTGCCGAACGCTCAGGACAGTGACAAGGAGGTCACCGCTCATGGAGCTCAGCCGGAGCCGACGACGACGGGTCATCGCGACCGCCGCCGCCCTGATCACCGCCGTGCCGCTCGCGGTCCTCGCCACGATGTCGGCCAACGCCTCGGTGCCGTCCACCCCGCCGGGCTGGACGCTGCAGTGGAGCGACGACTTCAACGGCGCCGCCAACACCCTGCCGTCGTCCTCGAACTGGATCTTCGACCTCGGCCACGGCTATCCCGGCGGACCGGGCAACTGGGGCACCGGCGAGATCCAGAACTACACCAACAGCACGAACAACATCAAGCTCGACGGCTCGGGCAACCTGCGCATCACCGCCCTGCGCGACGGTGCGGGCAACTGGACGTCGGCCCGCATCGAGACCCAGCGCGGCAACTTCAAGCCCCCCGCGGGCGGCAAGCTCGCCATCGAGGGCCGCATCCAGATGCCCAACGTGACCGGCCAGGCCGCGCTCGGCTACTGGCCCGCGTTCTGGGCCCTCGGCTCGCCCTACCGCGGCAACTACTGGAACTGGCCCGCCATCGGCGAGTTCGACGTCATGGAGAACGTCAACGGCATCAACTCCGTGTGGGGCGTGCTGCACTGCGGCGTGAACCCCGGCGGGCCGTGCAACGAGACGAACGGCCTCGGCGCGAGCCGGGCGTGCCCCGGCTCGTCGTGCCAGTCGGCGTTCCACACCTACCGGTTCGAGTGGGACGACAGCTCCTCGCCCAAGGCGCTGCGCTGGTACGTGGACGGGCAGCAGTTCCACAGCGTCACCCAGAACCAGATGGACGCCACCACGTGGAACAACATGACCAGCCACGCGGGCTACTTCCTGCTGCTGAACCTGGCCATGGGCGGCGCGTTCCCCAACGGCGTCGCGGGCTTCGGCACGCCCACCGCGGCCACCCAGTCCGGGCACTCGATGGTGGTCGACTACGTCGCGGTGTGGTCCGCGGGCGGCGGCACCCAGCCGACCACCACCACGACCACCAACCCGCCGGGCGGCAGCGGGTGGGACGCGTTCAGCGACATGCAGGCCGAGCAGGCCACGTCCCGGTCCGGCGGCACGATCGAGGGCGCCGAGGGCGGTCAGGCGGTCGCGCAGCTGCGCAACGGCAACTCGCTGCGGTTCTCCGGCGTCCGGTTCGGCTCGCGCACCGCGACGCAGTTCGTCGCACGGGTCGCGTCCGGCGCGTCCGGCGGGGTGAGCGGGTTGGTCGAGGTGCGGCTCGGCAGTCCGACCGCGACGCCGATCGGCAGCTTCGCCGTCGGCAGCACCGGCGGCTGGCAGAGCTGGCGCACGGTGCCCGCGAACATCTCCGGCGTCACCGGCACGCACGACGTCTACATCACGTTCACCAGCGGCCAGCCCTCGCCGTACGTGAGCGTGAACTGGGTCAGGTTCGGCACCTGAGGCTCGTGGCGGGCCGCGCATGCCTCCTCCTGCGCGGCCCGCCACTACCATCGACGCGTGTACGCGGAACGCCCGTTCCCCGGTCTGGCCTGCGTGTGGAGCCGGACGGCGACGTCGACCGGTCCCGGCCTGGTCGTGCCGGACGGGTGCACCGACATCATCTGCTCGACGGCCACCGGCGAGGTGTTCGTGGCCGGTCCGGACACGGTCGGGCACGTGTCGTCACCGGGGTTGGGGACGGTGTTCGGCGTGCGGTTCGGTCCCGGCGTGGGGCCCTCGGCGTTCGGCGTGCCCGCGGTCGAGCTGCGCGACCTGCGCGTCCCGCTGGCAGAGCTGTGGGGTCCGCTGGGCGGCCTGGAGGACGCGCTGGGCACGGCCGACGACCCGGGCGCGGTGCTCGCGTCGGCCGCCCTGGCTCGGCTGCGGGCCAGTCCGCCCGATCCCCTGGTCGGCGCGATCACGTCGGCCGTGACGTCGACCAGCGTGCGCGAGCTGGCGTCCGCCCTCGGCCTGAGCGACCGGCAGCTGCACCGGCGCAGCCTGGCCGCGTTCGGCTACGGGCCCAAGGTGCTGCACCGGGTGCTGCGGTTCGACCGGGCGGTCAAGCTGGCGTGGCGGGGCGTCCCGTTCGCCGACGTCGCCCACCGCGCCGGGTACGCGGACCAGGCGCACCTGTCGCGCGAGGTGCGCGAGCTGGCCGGCGTGCCGCTGGGTCAGCTGATCCGGCCGTAGGCGCGCAGCGCCAGCAACGCCTCGATCGTGACGACCGGCCGCCACTCGTAGGTCGTCACGGGGGTCCACGCGGGCCACGGGAACGTCCAGCCGCCGTCGTCCTGCTGCCCGGCGGCCAGCGCGTCCAGGTCGGCGTCCACCTCGTCGTCGCCGAACCACCGCCGGGCCAGGCTGTCCGGCGTCGGCGCGTAGTGGTGCGGCTTGTGCGTCTCCCCCGCCGCGTACCCCTCGGGCGCCTGCCCGCCGCCGACGTCGACCAGGCCCTGCTCGCGCACCAGCGCGCCCAACCGCTCCGCCTCCCGCTCCGCCCTCGGCCGGTCGGGGACGTGGTCGAGGAAGCGCGCGCAGGCGTTGGCCTCGTAGGGGTGGGTCTTGCCGAGGTCCGCGATGCGCCGCCAGCAGAACTCCGTGGCGCGGTCCAGCCAGGGGTGCTCGACCCCCGTGTCGTGCAGGACGCTCGCGAGCAGTGCCGTCATCAGCAGGTCGCTGTCGCCCGACACCTGCCACCACGGCGCGCGCGGGTGGTCGCGCGCGGTTTCGAGGCAATTCGGCACACCCCCGTCCGCGTTCGTGATGGTGGTGAGGAAGTCGCACGCTTTGTCCACGTGGTCGTTATTGCCCACTTCCCGGAACAAGGACAACGCGGTGAACGTGTGCAACGGCTGACTCGTCGGCCCCCGCCCGTCGGGCTCCAACGCGTGCCCGAACCCGCCGTCGTCATTCCGGTGGGCGAGAACGGCCACGACCACGGGCTCCCCCGGCCCGCCGTCGAAGAGGTGCAGGAACCGCCGCTGCTCCAGGACCCGCGCGTTGTGCCACAGAAAGTTGCGTGCTGCTTCGATCATGCCCCCGACGGTAGGCCGAACGGGTCCTCCGGTCTTGAACGAATCGGACGTGCGTCCCCCGGCAGGAGCAACCGCCCCGATACCCCCGTCGTGGCCCGGGCCCTGTGCCATCATCACTTCGGGCAGTTCAGCGGGAGGGGAGCAGGACGATGTTGGACGCCGGAGGCGGCGGGGGCGCCAAGAAGATCGGATTCGTGGCCGACACCGTGGCGGCCGGACCAGCGGGGGCCGGCTTGGTGGCGACTCGGACGAGGTTCAGCGTCGACCCGGAGCAAGCGCAGAAGTTGATCGACGGCCTGCTCGACGCCCGGGACAGGCTGCAGGAGCTGTACGACCAGTCGCACCAGCTCACCGGTATCTCGTCACCCGGCAAGGACCCGTACAGCGGATTCGCCACCCTTGCGATCCACCGCGCGGGGGGAACCGAAGCGGGCGGTTATGGATGGGCGAACCAAGAGGCTTACAAAGCCCTGGACAACACCATCAAGAACATCGAAGCCGCCCTGGAGACCTACAAGAACCAGGACCGGGAATCCGAGGACGCCTTCAAGCGCGAAGGGAATCAGGCGTGAGGCGAGCAGTGCTGGTAGTCCTCTCCGCGGCCGCGCTCGTGGCGGCGGGGTGCACCACCAAGAGCGACGGCGACGCGACGCCTACCGGCAGCACGAGCACCACCGCTTCCGACAGCACCACCACCCAGCCGTCCGAGGCGAGCGACGTGCCCGCGATCACCGGCCCCGAACTGGACCTGTCCAGGTTCGCCGGCCCGTGCGAGCTGCTGCAGGCCGACCAGCTGTCGGCCCGGGGCGTGACCAAGCCCGGCACGCAGCGCACCGATCCCGCCGGGCCCGCCTGCCAGTGGCGACCGGACGACCGCGTGGACGGCACCAGCTTCAGCGTGGTGATCCTGGAGAAGTCCAAGGGGCTGGAGGGCTTCTACGAGAACCGCGGCAGCTCCGGCGGGGTGTTCGAACCGACCGAGGTGGCCGGCTACCCCGCGGTCAACAGCGACGCCACCGACGCGAAGAGCGGCGCCTGCTCGACCGCTGTCGGCGTGGCGAAGGGCGAGGGCTTCATGGTCCAGACCCACGTGAACGACGAGACGCTGCCGGAGTACACCAACCCGTGCTCCATCTCGGGCGCCGTCGCGGAGACGATCGTCGCGAACCTGAAGGGGTAGGGGGCATGGCCGGCGAGGTGGACATGGACCTGGGGGGCTTCGCGCTCCTCCAGATGGGTTTCGGCGCCGACAAGATCTACGGCTGGTTCCACGACGGCAAGGGACCGGAGCAGACTACGGACTCCGGTCAGGAGACGTGGCGCACCATCTCCGAGGGACAGGCCGAGGTCAGCGACATGATCAACCAGGCGGTCCGGGCCTCCGGCGCCGCCTGGGAGGGTGCGGCCGGTGACCAGGCGCGCTCCTCCACCACCCCGCTGGCCAGCTGGTCCGACACCGCGAGCAGCAGCGCCGTGACCGCGGGCGAGAACACGGCTGAGATCAGCCGGGCGTTCCGCGAGGCGAAGGACTCGTTGCAGAAGCCCGTCGACGTGCCGGACAAGCCCTGGTACAACGACGCGCTGCCGTGGGACACCGACTACGACGACGCGGTCGAGAAGAGCCAGGAAGTCAACTCCCACAACATGTCGGTCCTCGGCGCGTACGGCAGCACGGCGAACTCGGCCGGCGCCGCGATGCCGACGTTCCAGTCGCCCGACGAGCTGGGCGCGGACGTCGAGAACACCGACGGCGGGAAGGTCGACAAGGTCGACCCCTCCGGGACCGGCGAGCAGGAGAGCAACAACAACCGCAAGGGCACCGGCGACGACACGGGCGGCACGAACGGCACGGGGACGACGAAGCCCTCGTGGACCGATCCGGGGATCACGCTCCCCAACACCACGGGCAACGAGAACACGACCCGGCCCTCCTGGGTGCAGCCCGACCCCACCAGGCCGCCGCCCGACATCGGCTACCGGCCGCCCCCGCTGCCGAACGACCCGCGCCAGCCGTACGACCCGCGGTTGCCCTACGACCCCAGGCTGCCGTACGACCCGCGCAACCCGAACGACCCCCGCAACCCCAACAACCCGCGCAACCGGCCTCCCGGCACGCCCGGTGCGCCGCACCTGCCCGGTGGCGGTGGTCCCGGCGGGTCCGGCGGCGGCGGTCGTGGTGGCGGCAGCGGCGGTGGTGGCGCCGGGGGCATGGGCGCCGGGCGCATCCCCGGCATGGGCGGTGGCGCCGGCGGGTTCGGGCCCGGCGGCATGTCCGGCGCGATGGGGCACGGTGAAGGTCGCGGTGGCGGGTTCGGCCCCGGTGGAGCCGGTGGCGCGGGCGGGTTCGGGCCCGGTGGCTCGGCCGGTGGTCGGGGCGGTCCCGGAGCGGCCGGCATGGGCGGCATGGGGGCCGGCGCCGGCGGTGGCCAGGGCGACGAGGACAAGGAGCACAAGGCCGCGTCGTACCTGCAGGAGACCGAGGACATCTTCGGCGACGGCACGATGGTGGCCCCGCCCGTCATCGGCGAGTAGCCGCGAGCAGCTGGAACAGGGGGCAAAGTGCTGCGCACCAGGGTGGCGGTCCCGGCCGTCGCGCTCTACAACGCCTGGCAGGCCGAGGGTCTGCCGGCGCTGCACAACGCGCTGCTGACCCAGGTCGACTTCGACGAGGACCGGCTGGCCGAGGGCGACCTCACGGGGCTGGCCGACCTGGCCCGCCGCGGGTGGGCCGAGCTGGAACGGCTCGGCCTGGCCCGCGGCAGGCAGGTGCACGCCGACCTGAGCCGGTCGTTGCGCCTGATCGCCGAGGCGGGCGCCGAGTACTACGCGTTCTTCAACGAGGGCGACGGCGGCACGCGCACCGCCCTGGTGGCGCGGTCCGGTGACGACGCGCTGCGCGTCGTGCTGCGGGGTGACGGGCACTTCGTGCTGGAGCCGGTCCGGGCCGAGGACGCGGTGCAGTCGCTGGTGTCGGCGCTGCCGGAGGCGAGGCCGGGGCGCGGCGGCGTGATCTCGCTGCCCGCGGACGCGGTGCACGACAAGCCGCGGCAGCCCCGGCCGGACCAGGAAGGCGGGTCGTTCCTGCAGGCCAGCAGGCCGACCGGGGCGCACTCGGCCGAGGTTCAGCAACTGCGCAAGCTGCTGGCCGAGCCGCGCACCGGCGGCGGCCAGGTGTACGCCGCGCGGCGTGACCGGTACGGGCGCAAGCAGCGGTGCGCCGCGCCGTTGACGTACTTCGACACGGCCACCGGGCGCTACCTGTCGGCGAAGACGACCGGCGGCGACGGCACGCCGTGGATCACCGTGCAGCCGGCCGACTTCGCCGCGGTGCAGAACAGGGTGCGGCAGCTCAGCGCCGACGCAGCGCCTCGCGGTTGAGCTCGGCCGGGCTGCGGTGCCCGGACAGGCCGAGGGTGAGGTCGAAGTCGGCGAGCAGGCCGCGCAGCACGTGCCGGACGCCGACCTGCCCGCCGTGCGCCAGGCCGTAGGCGAACGGGCGGCCGACGAGCACGGCCTTCGCACCGAGCGCGAGGGCCTTGACGACGTCCGCACCGCTGCGGATGCCGGAGTCGAACAGCACCTCGACCTGCTCGCCGACCGCGTCGGCGATCTCCGGCAGCACCTCCAGCGACCCGACCGCGCCGTCCACCTGCCGCCCGCCGTGGTTGGACACGACGATGCCCTGCACACCGGCGTCGACGGCCTTGCGCGCGTCGTCCACGTGCTGGATGCCCTTGAGCACGATCGGGCCGTCCCAGTGCTCGCGCAGGAACGACAGCTGGTCCCACGACTTGTCGGTGCCGGTGAACAGCTGCACCCAGCGCAGGATCGCCATCGGCAGGTCGTCCTCGGGCGACGCGGCGAGCCCGGCCCGGAACGCCGGGTCGGAGAACGGGATCGCCGTCCCGACGCCGCGCAGGAACGGCAGGTAGGACTGGTCCAGGTCGTGCGGTCGCCAGGCCAGGGTCCAGGTGTCGAGGGTGACGACGAGGACGCGGTAACCGGCCCGGCGGGCGCGGTCGAGGATGCTGGCGGCCACGTCCGGGTCGTTCGGCCAGTAGAGCTGGAACCAGCGGGCGGCGTCGCCGGCGGCCTCGGCGACCTCCTCGATCGTGTGCGAGGAGGCGGTGGACAGCACGAACGGCACGCCGAGCTCGGCGGCGGCGCGGGCGGTCGCCAGCTCGCCGTCGGGGTGCAGGATCGACTGGACGCCGACCGGCGCGAGCAGCACCGGCGCGGGCAGGTCGGTGCCGAGCAACGACGTCCCGAGGTGCCGCCGGGTGGCGTCGGTGAGCATCCGCGGCACGATCCGCCAGTCGTCGAACGCCTGCCGGTTGGCCCGGGCCGTCGCCCCACCACCGGCCGCACCCGCCACGTACCAGAACGGCCCGGGCCCGAGCCGTTCGCGGGCGGACGCCTCCAGCGCTTCGGGGTCCGTGGTGAACGGCGGCACGGTGCCCGCCAGGCCCTGGAGGTAGATCTCGTTCTGGTAGGCAGCGAACTGACCAGCCACTTTGCACCCCATCCCCCGCTCAGGCCGTCTACAGGCCGTCTGCGGAACCGTCCGCGTCGTCGGTCTGCCGATCATGCTCTGCCTCGTCCGCGCCGCCCGCAAGCACACGATCGACCGCCTTTCGGGTGCGATCACTGCTGGACGGCAGCAGGTGCGTGTAGACGCGCATCGTGAAGGCCGGGTCGGAGTGGCCCAACCACTCTGCGAGCGCCCTGATCGACTCCCCCGCGTCCAGGAGCACCGAGGCGTAGAAGTGCCGCAGCGCGTGCATCCCGTCCTGTTGCGGCACCCGCGTGACCTTCGCCCGTTCGAGCGCAGGCGTCCACACGTACTGGTTGAACCCATCCCGCCGGATCGGGTTGCCGTCCTTGTTGACCAAGATCAGCGAGACCGTCTCCGGCTCCCCGTCCGGTTCCTTCCACGGCAAGGTGACGTCGACCGGCGGGAACTCCTCCACGTAGGCGTCAAGGTCCCGCAGGACGCTGTCCGGCAGCGGCACGTCCCGCTCCTTGCCACCCTTCGGAGGCGCGAACACCTGCACGTTGTCCACGACGCGCACTTGCCGAACAACGTGCAACACCTTCTCGTCACGGTCGACGTCGTCCATCGAGAGCCCGAAGACTTCGCCCTGACGCAGCCCGCAACCGGCCGCCAGCGGAACGATGATCTTGTACTTGGCTGTCAACGCGAGCCGGACGGCCGCCAGCTTGCCCGCCGACCACGGGACGATCTTCCGCTTGTCCGGCTGTGGTCGGGTGACGCTCTTGGCCTTGCACGGGTTCTCGGCGATCATCTTGTCGTCAATAGCGGCGTTGAAGATTGCCGAGACATGCACGAACACGACAGCCCGCGTTCCACCGGCCAACTTCTTCTGCTGCAACGCACGCAGCCAACTACGGATGTGAGTCGGCAAAATCGAGCCGATCTCCTTGCCGCCCAGATACGGATAGACCAACTTCTTCAACCGCCGCTCGACCGCGTTGCGCGTACTGCCGTCGAAAGCTTGATCTTTCAGCCACGAATCCGCGTACACCTGAAACGACACCTTGCCCGCTTCCGGGTCGAGGTACGTACCGGTGCGCTTCTGGTTCTCGACTTCGAGCAGGAAAGCATCAGCAGCACTCCGCTGCCTGTCCGGGAAGCTCTTGCTGCGTTCCTGCCCGGACGGGTCGATGTAGCGGACCTTGTACCGCATCCCGACACCGTGGAGTTCCGTCTTCTCCCGTACCGGCTTACCCTTGCCGTCGAGTACAGGCTTGCCGGACTCGTCCGACTTCGGCCGCCACCAGCGGTCTTGGATGTGCCCCATGACAGTCTTCTCCTGTCGATCGAATTGCCGAAAGATCAGGCGGCGTTCTCGTCCGCTTGGTCAGCCCACGCCCGAACCTTGGCCGGGACGTACCGGAGGTACTTCCCCACCTTCTTCACGGGCGGCCCGATGCGCTGCCACTTCCACTGGTAAAGGGTTTTGACCGGAACGCCGAGGAATGCCGATACTTCGTCCACACCCCAGAGCGGTTCGATTTCAGTCATGACTTCCCCCCACGGTTGTCAAGCTGCTAGCGAAGTTGCCGAAAGATCCGGAGGTTCACCGGCCGCGAGCATTGCTCGGTCGTACTCCGCCTTCCACCGCGTCCGTTCTGCGATGGCGTGCATGAGTTGGTGCGCCCGTGGTGGCACGTTGGGGTCGCCGGGCCGGACCTTGTGCCAGACGAGCTGTGACATGTCGGGTTCCGGCTTCTCGATCCCGACCGCCTTCAGGGCCTCGATGACGAACCGCTTCCGGTCCGCCCGGTGGTCGGCGAGCGTCTTGCCGGACCATTTGCGCGAGACGAGCACGCGTCGACCGGGCAGGCCGAGGGTGGTTCGGCGGTGCGCCCGTCCCTTGCAGTGCCCCGGTGTCGTGCGCGAACCGGCCCCGCGTGGCTGAACGCCGTAGAGCAACCAGACCGGGCAGCGGTCGGAGCAGGGCGTCACGGCCAGCTCGTCCGCCAGTCGGTCGGCGTGCCTGCGCTGCCGGTCGGTGGTCTGCTCGACCACTTCACCGATGGACTTGGTGAGGTACTTGGTCAGGTAGCCGATGTGTCGTCCGGCCTCTTCCGAGCCGCCGAGGATGCCCTTGGAGTGCACCTGACGCCCGAAGGTCACCACGTGCGCCGGTTCGTCAATGGCCTCGACCGCATCCGCCCAGGCCGTCAGCGGCTCACGCGTGTCGGGGTCAACGAACGCTTCGGCCCGTGCGTCCCAGACCGGCAGGTGGTCACCGCTGTAGACCCGTTCGTCGTGGTTGGGCCACCACACCTGGTGATACGTGGCCGCCGTGACGAGCCGGATGGTCCCGTGCGGGATCGAACCGCGGATTGCCGCGTGCAGGTGTGGCGCCGCTCGCTTCTGTGGCTCGACCGTGGCGAAGTACTGCACGTCCCAGCCGACGACCCGCCGCAGGTTCTGCCACCACCGGTCGACCAGGGAGGCAAAGTGCACCGCGTCCCGAGCCGCCCGCCGGTAGTCGTAGGTGTCCGGATCGACCGGAGTCCCGTCGTCCCACACCCGCCCGTAGGTGTCGAGGGTGAGCGTGACGAACATCGAGGGCCGGAATCCTCCCGCGTACTCCCGGCCCACCGTGCGCTTCTCCACGCGCCGCCGAGGCAGGTTCGGCGCGTCCTGCCGACGCTTGGTCGACCGCTTCACCGGCCGCTTGCCAGGTGCGTCGGGCGAGGGAAAGCGGCCCCGGACACCGAGTTGCCGAAGTTCGGCGTCGACGCTGTGGATCTCCTCCCGCAGCTCGTCAGCGTCGCCCGCCTCACCGGTCTCGACCGCTTCCCGGTATGCCTTGACCAGGTCCGCCCGGAACGTCAGGAGCTCCTTCTGGTCTTCAGTCGGCGCGGTCGGGGTGAAGTCGGGTTCCTCGGCCATGTGCCAGCCCTCACGGCACTGGACCATCCGCAACGCCTTGGCCTTCTTGGCGCACGGCACACAGACGCTTTCGGCCGTCGACCCGCAGGGCACTGCCACGTAGCGGACTTCGAAGGTGGCCCGGTCCTCCACTTCCATCGTGAAGGGCCGGACGCAGACGCCGTACTTCTCGGCGGCAGCCTTGGCCACGTCCAGGGCGATGGGCTGACGCATTCGCTCCGCGCGAGTCTCGCCGCTCATGCCGCCGTCCTCCCTTCGGTGCCGCCCGGTTGGTTGGGGAAGTCGTGCACAGTCGCGTTAGCCAGGTAGACGCCAAGCTCGACAAGATCGGCGTCGGTGATGTGGAAGGCCCGAACCCGTTCCGGTTCCCGCTGCCCGTCGTGCTTGACCCACGCGACGCCGGGCGTGTTCTCGCTGATCTCATGGGCCGCCGCGCCGCGCTGCCGGACGCCATCACCGAGGACCATGTCCACTTGTTGCGGCTCATCCAGGCGCAGCGCCACGCGGGTGCTGAACAAGTGCCGGAACCCGACAACCTCCTTACGCGGGTCCTGCACGAGGCCCACGACGGCGTAGCCGGGTGCGCGGCCCTGTGAGGTGATCGTCTGGATAGCCCGCACGGCTCGTTCGCGGAGCTGCTTGTCCGGCTGGTAGGCGATCAGGTCCGCCAGCTCGTCCACCACCAGGACCGTGAACGGCTCCCCCGTCGACCGCGCCCACAGCCGCCGGACACCCCGGTACCGCGTCGCCCGCTCCTTGACCTCTGCGGCGATTTCCTCAAGCAGCGCAACGGCTTCCGGTCCGTTGTCGTACACGACACGGTCGAAGGCGTCTGGACATTGACCGAGTTCCATCCCGCCCTTCGGGTCGATCCCCACGAGCCGCACCAACCCCGTCCGGATGGCCGGAGCGAGCTGCCAGACCAGCGACCAGAGCACCGAGCCCTTGCCCGCACCCGGCACGCCGACCACGAGCACCTGAGACCCGAGCAACCGCAGTCGCCACGGCTTGCCCGTCTCCGTCCTGCCCACCACCACCCGCTTGAGATCCACCTCGGCATCCGTCAGCGCGGGCACGGTCAGGGGGCGCAGCAGCGGGTCACGGTGGACGAAGTCCAGCTCGATCACCCTCGGCCGCAGCACCCGGACCCGGCACGAGCGAGCGCCGAACGAGTGCGCCAGGCCGTCCCGCCGCAGCTCCCATGCCTCCGGCGACTGGGCAGGCACCATCCGCACCCGGACCCGATCCCGCCAGCCGTCCGACCGGACCCGCCGCAGTTTCGGCCGGAACTCACGCCCCCGGTCCCGCTTGGCCAGGTCTGCAAGGCGCATCACCGACCGCCACCGGGGCACGTACACGGTGGCGCGTCGCCACTCCGTGACGAGCCGGTACCAGCCGTGCCTCAGGAACGACCCGCGATCCAATCCGGCCCAGATGGTCAGGGCAGCGACCAGCGACAACAACGCCAGCACCAGCGGCGAGAGGCCGAACCGCCACCAGCACCAGGCCGCCGACAACGGCACCAACGTGACCACTGGATACCGGACGACAACGAGCACCAGGCGCACGACGCCGACCAAGACCAGCCACACCGCGACCACCAGCAGGGCCAGCCACTTCGCCTTACCGGGCACCAGCGCCCACCACGGCACCCGAGGCCGCACACCCTCGAACGGAGCCGGGTCCACCCACTTGCCGCCCATCACGCACGCCCCGCCGGGGCGAAGATCAGCGGCAGCCACCCCAGACACGAGCAGCAGACGAGCTGGTTGGGCGCGTAGACGCCGAACCGCTTGCACGCCCCGCAGGGGCGACCGTTGGACAGCTTCCACACAGACGGGGCACCGCGCCGACTTGACGCGTGACCCCCACGTACCGATAGCCTTGTCATGACCGGAACCCCTTGTGTGTCAACAAAAGCGCGCGAGAAGACCGGTCGATGCGTCGTCGGTGAACTGCTCCAGGCCCGCCAAGACTTGAGGTCCGTTCACCGACGACCACGACCGACAGGTCAGTGATCGTCTTCAGTTGTCACCCGACAGTGCGGGCGGACACCGCCGCATCCGATGCCCGCCCGCATCACCGGCTAGCTAGTAGTCCAACGGGTCGGGCATCCAGCGCAACCAGGCCGCGAGACCGCCGAGGGTGATCTTGAACCGCGTCTCCTCGCGCTCCTCCCCGCCGTCCTCCCGCCACTCGTGCGCCGTGACATGACCGGCCGCGACCAAGTCCAGACAGGCCAGCCGCACCATCTCCTCAGCCGCGCCCGCCGCCGTCACCAAGTCCTCGATCGCCCACGCCCGTGACGGCACCAACACCAGCGCATCCGCCACCCGGTACAGCACCGGGAACGAGTAGCCCACCAACTCGCCACGCGCCCGGTCCTCGTCCGACAGACGCGACCCCATCACCGGCATCAACCGTGGATCACGCCACATATCCGCATCTCGCAACCAGTCGTGCGCCACGACCGGCCCACCCCAGTAGGCGAGCCCCTCGGGCGACAGACGATGCCGCTGCACGGACACCGCACTCCGCGAAGGTCCCTTATCGACCGTCAGGTGCCCCAGCTCGACCAGGTCACGACAGATGTCACGCACTGGGGAGTACGGCACCTTCGCCGCCTTCTCCAACGCCCGCACCGACCATTCCTCGTGCGGGTAGCCGACGATGTGCTGCATCACCGCCTCGAACATGAACGGCGCGTACCCGGCATCGGACAACTCCGCCAGCGGCAACCCCTCCCCGACGACACGAGCCAACCCGCCACCGGCGTGGCCACGACTCCGCTGCACATCCCGATCAACGCTCATCCGTCTCGATCCCCTCCGCCTTGGCACGCTCGCGCTTGGCCCAATACAGCGCCTCGTGGTGATGACCCCGATCGACTTCCGCGACCCGCGCGTACACCTCGGCCGATCGCGTGTAGAACTCCCGCCACACGTCAGGTGGTGCGTCGGGACCGGGCATGAGATGCGTCAACGCCTCGTGGGCGTCCTTGAGCGACGTCACCGCGTACGCCGCTGCCCACCGGTCAGGCTTGGTCTTCGCCACGACCGCTCACCCCCTCGACCGGAGCGTGCACGCGATGCCCACCGGCCTGCCGATCACCACCGGCAACGCGCTCGTTGACGTCGGCCTGGTGGTCGAACGTCTCAGCCGCGTGCAGCGCCGCCGCCTTGGCCCACCACGGCGTGCTCTCCAACGCCGCGAGCTGCCGCCACAACCACGCCACCCGCCGATAGGTCGGCGCGATCCGAGCCGCAGCCGCCGGATCATCGGCCGCGACGTACCGGTTCGCCTCATGCGCCTCCGTGTAGGTCCGGTACGCCGCCTGCCACTGCACGGTCAGTTGCTGAAGATCCGACACGGCTCATGCCGCCTTGGCCTCAGCGCTGCCACCGTTCGACTTGCCACCGGCTGGAGCCGAACCCGTCGACCTCCCCACCGCCCGGAACCCGGTCGCCCGGAACAGGAACGACTGGTACTTGAACTCCCCGTTGCCCGCGATGCGCGGCTCAGCCGTCAGCCCTTCCAACTCCACCGGCCGCATTCCCGGCAACACCTCACCGGTGGTCGGCACCGGCTGCACATCGGCCAGCAACGTGATCTCGAAGCTCTTGCGCTTGGCGTTGGGCTCGTGCGGATCGGTGACCGTGACCTTCCACTGCCGCTTACCGGTCGCCTCGTCCACCCGCTGACGCACCGGCCGACCGGCCGCCCTCTCGTCACGCGTCTGGTACTCCGTGTCCGGCATGACCTCCCCGACCATCACCAGGCCCTGAGGGAACGCGTCATCGAACGAGACGGGGAACCGGTACCCTTGCTGATCGCCATCGGCTTCACTCCTCTGACTGGTGCCGCTGTATCGCGGCTTGCCCATTCAGATTCGTTGGCCAATGGTCCCGTCCCAGGTCCGCAGCGGTCTCACCTGCCGCGTACCGCCCGCGTGTCGATCTCAGGTTGTCTCGTCTTGGTCTCGTCCCGGTGCTAGCCTCGACCGAAGGAACCACGTGGGGGGAGACCACATGGCCACAGAGTCCACTCTCTTGAGAGTCCTGCTTCGACAACGCCACATGCAGGGCTACCGCACCTTCTGCAAGGAGTACGACCGCGTCGCCAAGCAGCTCGACACCGACCTGATCGGCCGCTACCCCAGCAAGGCCCAGTTCTACCGCTGGCTGTCCGGCGACCTACTCGGCCTGCCCTACGCCGACCACTGCCGCATCCTCGAAAAGATGTTCCCCGGCTGGACCGCCGAGCAGCTGCTGTCCCCACACGAGGGCGACACCAACAGCCTCATCACCCCACCCCAACGAACCGCGGCCTCCACCCACCCCGTCCCGCGCCCGGTCCAGATGCCCCAACAGGCCCGCCTGGCCGACGTCACCGCCGTCTACCCCAGCCGCACCGAGTTCCTGCACAACGTCACCCCACGCGACCTCTTCGAAGGCGCCAAGGCCATCGACATCGCGGGCCTGTCCCTCAACGTCCTGTGCCAGCAGTACTCCGACAAGGCCCTCTTGGACTCGATCGAGACTGGCACCGTCATCAAGGCCCTGTTCCTCGACCCGAACGGCCACAACATCACCGCCCGCGAACAGGAGGAAGGCCTACCCGAAGGCCACCTCTCCATGCTCACCCGCCTCAACATCGAAGCCCTACGCCGAGTCGGAGCCAAGGTCTCACCCAACGCACACGGCCAGCTCCACATCCGCGTCTACGACGAACCACTCCGCTACAACATCCTCATCACCGACCAGACCAAGTGCGTGGTCCAGCCCTACTTGCCCGACGCCCGAGGCGTCGAATCCCCTACCCTCGTGATCGAGAAGGACGACACCGCACCCGGCCTGTTCGCCACCTTCTCCCAGGTGTTCGACTCCATGTGGAACCGCGCAAAGGAAACCGCGTGAAGCGCTCCCGCAATGAACTGGCCGAGATTGCTCAACAGGCCGTCGACATTGGGCACCAGATCTTGAAGTCAACTCGCCCCAATACGGTGACATCAAAGTCGGACCGTGATGTATATACGGATGTGGACGTGCACATTGAGCGCCGCATTCGCGCCCATTTGAGTCAAATAACCCCTGAATTCGGCTTCCTAGGCGAAGAAGAGGGCGGGGCCGACCTGCAGGCTTCAGAAATGCCGACTTGGGTACTTGACCCGATCGACGGAACCTCCAACTTTGCCCACGGCATTCCACTCTACGCCGTTCAAATTGCATTGGTCGAGCAAGGCAAAGCGCTCGTCGCAGCCGTCGATCTTCCAGTAACGAATAGTCGATATGTCGCAGTAAAGGGCGGCGGTGCATACGTCAATGGTCGGCGCATCCGAGTGAGCAACACTCAAAAACTAGAGAAATCGGTTGTCTCTATAGGAGATTACGCCACCGGCGAAGGATCAAAGCGAAAAAATGACCTACGCATTGCACTAACCGCTCTATTGGCACAGAAAGTCGAGCGAATCCGCATGTTCGGTTCCGCCGCACATGATCTCGTCTGGGCGGCTGAAGGACGCACTGAAGCAGCCGTAATGTTGTCGAACAACACAGTTGACACCGTCGCTGGCACCTTGATAGCGGTTGAGGCAGGCGCACTTGCGCTCGACGGCCAAGGACAGCCTCACAATATCGACTCGAAAGAAACAGTAGTACTTACACCTTTCTTGGCCGAGCATCTCATGCCTTCGATTCGCTCACTCCTGAAGGGCAGCGGGAAGATCTGAGGGGTTTTCCTCAAGCAGTTCCTCGTATCTGTTGGAGAACTTTCGCTCCCCCGTCGTGTCGTCAACGTAATGATAAGTGATGTGGCGAATCTCTGCGCCGCGAATTATCACACCTTCCCATTGACTCCCAACTTCAACGACACGCGGGTCGCCACCCTGGACCGGAGGGTCAATCCGAGTAAGATGAACACCTTCGAGGAGAATCTCACGCTCATCGAATTTCCCACCTGCCGTATAAGCCTTCACCATTCCGAAGAACGTCGTGCCATCATTTAGTTGCACCCGTACCCATGTTGAAGTTCCGACAGGCCTGGCCAGGTGGAAGCTCTGAAACCATAGACTTTGGGCGCTCAGAGTACCGCTACCAGACTTCTTTGAAAGGCAAAAATGCCAAACCGTCGCGAGCCCACATGCGAGAAGGAGTCCCACTAGACCGTTTACTGCGATCAGCTTGAAGTTTTCTTGCACATAACGATTACCATCTCGGACCCACGCCCCCACATCGACTACCAACGATGGAAGCCATATGCGAGCCAACGTCATCACAGTGAGCGCTGCAACAGTAAATGACAAACTAGCTATCGCGATCCGTGCAATCTCCCTGAAGGCCGACTCAGACGAATTTAGTCGGTGACGTGATCGCAACAGCTCGAATAGAATGCCTGGAGCAACCAGCCCCAGGAAGACCACAAAAGCGCCGAAGCTCTGCGGGATCATCGCTTCTCCACGTCGTCAATCGCACCCTTTTTGGTCACACCCTTTCCAGCCTCTGTGCTGATTACATCGGCGTTGTTCGAAACCTTTCTACGGCTCTCGTCGGCCTTACTTGAACCAGCCGGCAATTTCTTTTCAGTTTGCCCGGTCGTTTTCTTCGTTTTCGGCATGAATCGACCTGTTTTCGCAGATCGACCAGTCGTGGAAACGTCTTTATTCTTAGATTTTGGGTTTTTCTCTACCATGTTGACCAACTCCTGGCGACGCACACTGATAGAACTGTAATCCGTGGAAGCACCCTAGGCGTTACTGCCGAACTTAGCTCTATGGGATCAAGGCGCGCCGCCTGCGGCAGCTCGCGCGGCACTGCCCGACTCACGTGGGCACCGACTCCCCGCATCACGGCACGCCGGGCTCCCGCTTCGCTCCGCCCGTCGGCCGTGCGCGGAGTCGGTGCACGTGGCCGGGGAGCGGCGCGCCGCCACAGAGGCCACAACCACAAGCAGCTCGGGAGCGACACCGGTCGGGACGATCGCGCGGTCACGTGGCTTGGTCGGGCTGGGCACGGCGATCGGCTGCCGCGACGGCTGCGCCGTCTTGCCATCGAGAAGGCCACCGGCGATGAGCACCAGGCCCAGGATTCACGACGGGCGCTGTCCCTGACGCGTCGTTCGCATCAAGGGCAGCGCCCGTGTGGTGATCAACTTCCAGGCCGTCACCAGGCCGTACAACGTCGGGCGGTCACGAGAACCACCGAGAACTGACGAGAGAGTCTGCGCTGGTCAAAGGCTTGCCGAGTCCGAAGAGGACTGGTCAGCCAGAACAGCACTCAGAAGATCTCGTTCTGGTACGCGGCGAATCCGGTCATGGTCACACCTTGCTACACGAGCAGCCGTTTCGGCAGGAGCCGGGTCAGGCGGTCCGAGCGCGGCACGGCCACCTCCCCCGGGTCGTCCACGAGCACCGCGTGGCCCGTGTTCACCGGTCCTCCAGCAAGACCGCCACCGGCGCCGCGGTCAGCACGGTCGAGACCGTGCCGGCGACCAGCCCGATCAGCAGCGCGGTGGAGAAGTCGGCCAGCGACCCGTCGCCGAGCACCAGCAGCGCGGCCAGCACGAACAGCACGCCGATGCCGGTGTTGACGGTCCGCGGCAGGGTTTGCAGCACCGCGGAGCTCATCACGTCGGGGGCCGGGGCCCGCGTCCGCCGCAGCTCGCGCACCCGGTCGAACACGACGACGGAGTCGTTCACCGAGTACCCGATGACGGTGAGCAGCGCGGCCAGGAACACCGCGTCCGCCGTCTTGCCCAGCCACGCGAACGCGCCGACGAGCACGACCACGTCGGTCACCAGCGCGACCACGGTCGCCACGCCGAGCCGCCAGTCGAACCGCACGGCCAGGTACACCAGCTGCGCGGCCACCGCGATGGCCAGCGCGATCAGCGCGTTGCGGCGCAGCTCGGACCCGAGGCTGGGGCCGATCAGCTCGTTGCTGACCTGCTCGGCGCCGCCGGTGGCCCGGTCGACGGCCTCGCCGACCCGGACCGCGGCGGCCGAGTCGATCGGGCCGGTGCGCACCGAGATGCCGTCCGACCCGGAGGTGGTCACGACCGCGTCGCCGAACCCGGCGGACGCCAGCTCGGCGCGCACCCGACCGGTGTCGGTGGCGGACGCGGTGAACTCCAGCAGCCGCCCGCCGGTGAACTCCACCCCCAGCTCCAGCCCGCGCACGACCAGGCCGCCGACGGCGGCGAGCAGCACGAGACCGGCCGCGAGCAGCCACCGCCGCGGCCGCCGGAACAGGGTGAACCCCCGTGCGGTGAGCCACGTGCGGACCCGGCCCAACGAGTGCAGCCCGCTCCACGCCGGCCGCCGCTCCAGCAGCGGCATGACGAGCTGCAGCAGCACCCGGCTGAGCACCAGCGCGCTGAACAGCGACGCCAGCACGCCGATCGACAGGGTGACGCCGAACCCCTTGACCGGACCGGTGGCCAGCCAGAACAGCAGGCCGGCGGCCAGCAGCGTGGTCACGTTCGAGTCGGCGACCGCGCTCAGCGCGCCGCGGAACCCCTGGTCCACCGACCTCGGCAGGCGCTTGCGGCGGGCGTACTCCTCCCGCGCCCGCTCGAACACCAGCACGTTCGCGTCCACCGCCATGCCGATGGCCAGCACGAACCCGGCCAGGCCGGGCAGCGTCAGGGTCGCGCCGACGGCCAGCATCGCGGCGTACGCGAGGGCCGCGTAGCCGGCCAGCGCCAGCACCGCCACGAGCCCGGCCAGCCGGTACACGAACACGAGGAACAGCCCGGTCAGGGCCACGCCGATGATCGCCGCCCGAGCGCTGGCCTCGATCGCCTCGGCGCCGAGCGTCGGGCCGACGGTCCGCTGCTCGACCACCTCGACCGGCACCGGCAGCGCGCCGGACCGGATCACCAGCGCCAGCTCCTCGGCCTCGGCCTGGCCGAACCGGCCGGTGATCTGGGTGCTGCCGCCGATCATGCCGGTGCCGCACGCCACGGACGGGTCGACCTGCGGCGCGGACACCACCTCGTCGTCCAGCACGAACGCCACCCGCCGCTTGAAGTCACCCGGTGGTGAGCACGCGGCTTCGGCCGTCACCCGCTGCCACGCCCGCGGGGCGTCCCCCTGGAAGTCGACGCCGACGACGTAACCGACGCCCTGCGAGTTGAGCGTGGCGCGGGCGTCCTTGATGCCCTCGCCGGTGAGCACGACCTCGCCGAGACCGACGGCGTCACCGTCCGGGGTGGGCACGTCGCCGGGTCCGGTCACGGGCCGCACCCGCAGCTGGGCGGTGCGGCCGAGCACGTCGATGGCCTCGGTCGGGTCTTGGACGCCGGGCAGTTCCACGACGATGCGGTGGTCGCCGGACCGGGCGAGCACCGGTTCGGCCACGCCGAGTTCGTCCACCCGGCGGCGCAGCACCTCCATCGCGCGGTCGGTGGCGTCGGAGGTGGCTTCGGTCGGGGTTTCCAGCACGATCCGGGTGCCGCCGCGCAGGTCGAGGCCGAGGCGCGGTTGGGCGGTGAGCAGGGTGAACGCGGACGCGGCGAGCACGCCGAGGGCAAGCAGCCCACGGACCAGCAGTGCTCGCCGCGCGCTGGGGCGCGGCATGGCGGAGGGACCTCCGGGTGAGGTGAACGGGGTGGGTTCAGCTACCGGGGGTCGGGGGCGGCGCGCGTCCGCCGAGCGGGCTCCGGCCGTTGCGCTCGGGGAGGCGGTGGGTCGGGTCGACGACGTCGGCCGGCACCGGTGGCGCGGGCGGGACGTGCACGGCCGGCTGGACGCCGTCCAGCGGCTGGCCGAGGTCGACCTGCACCGGGTGCTGCGCGGCGGTCGTGCCGCGGGTGGCCGCGCCGAGCAGGTGGGCGGCGTCGACGGTGGCCGAGGCGGCGACCGCCTCGGCGGGCGCGGAGGGTCCGGGTCCGAGCACGACGAAACCCGCGATCAACGCCAGGATCGCGAGCAGCGCGCGTCGGGTCATCGGCCTCCTTCCCGCGTCCAGGTTAGCGACCGCCGCCGAGCACGACGACCGCTCCGCCGAGCAGCGACGACAGCCAGGCGACCACGAGCGGCTGCGTCGTCGTCGCGCCGAGCAGGAGCGCCGCCGACCACCCGAGGAGCACGAGCGCCGACAACCCGAACGCCGCCACCGCCGCGGCGACCTTCGGCCGGTGCCTCGGCAACCGGACCAGCGCCCGCCGCACACCGCGCCCGGCCCGCAGCAGCGTCACCGCGACGACCGCCGCGCAGCCGATGACCAGCAGCGCGGCCAACCCGCCGACCAGCGGCGTCGGCTCGGGCATCCCGGCCAGCAGCAGGATCAGGCCGCCGGTGACCAGGAGCGCGGCGAGCCGTGAGAGCGCGGGCCACACGAGGGCGTTGGCGGCGCTCAGGGCTTCGCCCGACGGCGGCGGCACGGGTGCGCCGCCGCGCTTGCGCCGCACGGTGGCGAGGTTCGCGCGCACGTCGTCGGCGCCGGGGTCGAGGCGCAGCGCCGTGCGGTAGGCGCGTTCGGCGGTGCCCCAGTCGCGGACGCGCAGGGCGGCGTCGCCGAGGACCTGGAACGCGCGGGCCTCCGAGGGCGCGAGGTGCGCCGCCGCGCGGGCGACCTCGACGGCTTCGCGCTGCCCGTCCGGGCTGTGCGCGAGCACTTCGGCGAGCACGACCTGGCAGCGCCAGTCGCCGGGCTCGCGGCGCGCGCACTCCCGGGCCGCGACCGCGGCCTCGGCGTGGCGGCCGAGTTCGCTCAACGCCAGCGCGGTCAGCCGCTGCGCCCACACCGGGTCGCCGTCGAGGACGAGCGCGCGCTTGGCGGCGTTCAGGGCTGGGTCGGGTTCGCCCGCGTCGAGGTGGGCGGCGGCCAGCCGGCACCACGCCTCGCCGTGCCCGGGGTTGACGACGAGGGCCGGCTGGAGCAGTCGGATCGCCTGGTGCGGCAGGCCGCGGGCAGTCAACTCGGCGGCGCGCATCACGACCACTGCGATCGGCTCACCCATGGGCCACAGTCTCGCAGGGGTGAAAAGCCTCGATCGGGTGACGGGCCGCCCCCTGGCCGACCCGTCACCCGACCCCGTCACCCGACCCGTGACCCGGTCCCTCAGACGGCGGCCAGCTCGCGCACCACGCGGTGCGCGTCCTCCAGCGAGGCGACCGCGAGCTCCCGGAACTGGGCCAGCTTCGGCGCGGTGTGGGCCATGGTCAGCTCGGCGTGCACGAACTCCACGTCCCGACCCAGGCCGATCGTGCTGAACACGGCCCTCAGGTACGGCTCCTGGAAGTCGAACGCGTGCCGTGGCGAGCCCGGCGCGTAGGAGCCGCCCCGCGCGGTGACGACGACGACCCGCTTGCCGGTCAGCACGCCCTCGCCGGTCTCCTGGTCGGCGAACAGCTCGGGCACCAGGACCCAGTCCAGCCACGCCTTGAGGCTCGATGGCACGCCGTAGTTGTACATCGGCGCGCCGATCAACACGGTGTCCGCCGACGTCAGCTCGGCGATCAACCGCTCCTCCAACGGGCGGTCGCCCGCCGCCTCGCGCGAGGCCAGCGACGCGGGGTCGACGTGCGGCAGCGGGTCGGCGGCCAGGTCGCGGTAGGTGTAGCCGCCGTCCTGGTGCGCGATCCGCCACGCCTCCGCGAAAGCCGCCGTGACCTGGCGCGACACCGAGCCCTCGAACCGCAGGCTGGTGTCGATGTGCAGCAGGTTGACCATAGTTCCTCCCAAGAAGTTCTTGACTCGGAACATATGAGTAGATGCGTTCCGAGTCAAGATGTTCTCAAGCAAGAATGTCTCGACGCTCGCGTATGATCGGTGTCATGGATCACCCCGTTGACCACGGCTGCGCCGGCCACGCGGGCCTCAACTGGATGGTTCACCGCGTGGCGCAGAAGCTGGGCGCGGTCTCCCAGGAGGCGGCGGGCAGGCACGGCATCACCACCCGCGGCCAGATCGTGCTGACCGCGCTGGTCAGCGACTTCCAGCCGACGCAGCTCGCGCTCGGCCACGCGCTCGGCCTGGACAAGACCACCCTGACCGCGGAGCTGGACCGGCTGGAGCGCGCGGGCCTGATCGTGCGCAAGCCGGACCCCAACGACCGGCGCGTGCGGGTGCCGGCGATCACCGAGCAGGGCCGGGTCGTGCAGGCCGAGGTGGCCAGGCTGCACGCCGAAGTGGAGCGCGAGTTCACCGCCGAGCTGACGCCGGACGAGGAGCACGCCCTGCGGACGCTGCTGGGGCGGCTGGTGGCCGTGGACCACGGGCCGGACAGCGGTTCCTGTCTCTGAACGGATTATCACGATCCGTTGCCGGTCAGTCCTTTTCTAACCCATTCAGGTGACTCCAGCGGTGACTCCGTGCGACGCTGTCCGCAGCTCGGCACGGTCGCCCGACGGTTTCCCGTCATGGCGCCGACCCACGTGCGTCTCCTCTCCGCGAGCGCCCGGATTGGTCCGAGCACCCCGTGTCGAGACAGCTGGAGGTTGGGGGCCGTGAGTACAGGCAAGGAGTGGCAGATCTCCTGCCGCGACATCGCGTCGCGCCGCCGTGACATGACCGTCTTCGTCAGCCAGGGCCACGTCGTCGTGACGGTGCCGCCGGGCGAGGCGGCCGTGCTGACGCCGTTGGAGGTCGGACGCCTGCGGGCGGCCCTGCGCGACGCGGTGGTGAACGCGTCCGGCACCCCCGAGAACTGATCGCCGGCGTTCCGATTCGCCCGATTCTCTTCCTACTCACGGGTAGGTAGTGTCAGTATCGGGGTGTGAGCACCTACCTCGTCACCGACGCGACACCCGTGCTGGGCGACCTCACCTCACCGATCGACGCGCACCGGGCGGTCGACGTCGTCCTGCGGGCGACCCGGTGAAGCGCGTCGTGGGAGCGCTGCGGGCGTTGGCGACGCTGGTGCGCGCCGGCGTCGTGCGGCCGATGGCCCCCGGCAGGCTGCTCGGCGTGGTGGACGCCTACCTGCGGTGGGACATCACAGTGGCGTTCGGGTTCGCCACCGGCGCGGCCCGCCACCCCGACCGGCCGGCGATCGTCGACGACGCGGGCGCGCTCACCTACGCCCAGGTCGACGAGCGCAGCACCCGGCTCGCGCACGGCCTGCACGACCTGGGCGTGCGGGCGGGTTCGAAGGTCGCGGTGCTGTGCCGCAACCACCGCGGGTTCGTGGAGACGGTGGCCGCGTGCGTGAAGCTCGGCGCGCACGCCGTGCTGCTGAACACGGGGTTGAGCGCGGGGCAGATCGCCGTCGTGCTGCGCGAGCAGGACGTGTCCGTGGTCGTCGCCGACACCGAGTTCCGCGACCTGCTGGTCAACGCGCCGCGCAAGGTCCGCCGGGTGATGGCGTGGGTGGACGGCGCCACCAAGAGCAGGACGCTGGAGCAGCTGATCGCCGGCTCACCCGCCACGCCGCTGCCGAAGCGCCCGCCGCGCGGCCGGATGATCGTGCTGACCTCCGGCACCACGGGCGCCCCCAAGGGCGCGAAGCGCCCGGAACCCGCGAGCCTCACGCCCGCCGCCGCGCTGCTGTCCCGCATCCCGCTCAAGGCCGGTGACCGGTTCTCGGTGCCCGCGCCGCTGTTCCACACCTGGGGGCTGGCGGCGTTCCAGATCGGGCTGGTGCTCGGCGCGACGTTCGTGCTGCGGCGGAAGTTCGACCCGGCGCTGGTGCTGGCCGACGCGCGCGAGCACCGCAGTGACGCGATGTTCGTCGTCCCCGTGATGCTGCAACGCGTCCTGGAGCTGACCGGGCGCCCGCACCTGCCGAACCTGCGGGTGATCGCGTCCAGCGGCTCGGCGCTGCCGACACCGGTCGCCCGGCGCTGCCTGGAGGACTTCGGCCCGGTGCTCTACAACCTCTACGGCTCCACCGAGGTGTCGTGGGTGACCATCGCCCGGCCGGACGAGCTGGCCCGGCGCCCCGACACGGCGGGCAGGCCGCCGCACGGCACCCGGCTGGCGATCCTGGACGAGCACGGGGAACCGGTGCCCGTCGGCGCGACCGGCCGGATCTTCGTCGCCAACGACATGCTGTTCGACGGCTACACCGACGGCGCGGGCAAGGAGGTCCGCGACGGCCTCATGTCCACCGGCGACATCGGCCACCGCGACGGCGACGGCCTGCTGTTCGTCGCGGGCCGGGACGACGAGATGATCATCTCCGGCGGTGAGAACGTGTACCCGCGCGAGGTCGAGGACCTGCTCGCGGGCCTGGCCGGGGTGCGCGAGGTGGCCGTGGTCGGCGTGCCGGACGAGCGGTTCGGCCAACGGCTCGCCGCGTACGTGGTGTGCGAGGAGCCGGGCGCGCTGGACGAGGACGCGGTGCGCGAGCACGTGCGCGGCAACCTGGCCAAGTTCTCCGTGCCGCGCGAGGTGGTCTTCCTCGACGCCCTCCCGCGCAACGAGACGGGAAAGGTGCTGAAGCGGGACCTGCGGTGAGTACCGTCGGTTGGGCCCCGGCGAGCCGACCACAGGGAGCGAGCAGGCCATGACCGTTCCGGTCCAGCGCGCGCCCGACCCGCGGGAGGCGGCGGCGGCCAACCTGCGCGAGGCGCGGATGGCGCTGGACGAGGGCCGTCCCGGCGACGCGCTGGAGTCCGCCGAGAAGGCGGTGGCCGCGTTCTCCTGGCTGGACGACGCGGAGGGCGTGGCGCACAGCGTGCTGGCGCAGTCGGTGGCGCTGGGCAAGCGCGGCCTGCTGCCCGGCGCGCTGGACACCATCGACCGGGTCCAGCGGATCGCGGCGGCCAACCGGCACGTCGGGCTGCAGGCGTGGTGCGGCTTCTCGCAGGCCGTGGTCGAGCTGCGGCTGGACTCGCGGGAGCGGTCGCTGCACTCGTTGGCGCGCGCCCTGGGACTGGCCGAGCTGACCAGGGACGTCGAGCTGATCGGCTCGATCCTGTACGAGCAGGCGAACGTGCTGCGCACGCAGTACCACGAGCACTGCATGGCGCGCACGGCCGCGAGCCGGTGCAGCCTCGACGGCGAGCCGTGCACGCGCAAGCTCAAGCGCGCCGAGGCGCTGTGCGCGCAGGCCAGGGACCGGTGGAAGCACCTCGACCAGCCGCTGCGGATGGCCCGGCTGAACCTGCTGCTCACGCACGTGCGGCTGGACCTCGGCGACGTGGAGCGCGCGCTGCGCTCGTGCCAGCGGGCCGACCGGCTGCTGGGCGGGCTCGACCGGCCCGTGCTGCGGGCCGAGCTGCTGATGGCGCGGGCCCGGATCGACGGCGTGCGCGGGCGTTACGGCGACCAGGTGCGGCTGCTGTCCAAGGCGGCGGAGCTGGCGATGGGCGTGCTGGCGCGGGAGGTGGCGGTGCGGGCGCACGGCGCGCTGAGCCTGGCCCACGAGCGCGCCGGGAAGCTGGACGCGGCGCTGCACCACGCCCGGTTCCAGCTGGAGCAGTACCGGCTGTGGGAGCTGCAGGAGGGTCGCGACCTGCTGCGGATGCGCGAGCACGACCTGTCCGCGCGGCTGGTCGACCAGCTGGCCGACCACACGTTCGGGCCGCGCCGGGAGAGCGGGTTCACCCGCGCGTCGCGGCCGGACCCGCTGCGCAGCTCGGCCACCGCCGAGCGGGACAACCGGCGCATCGCGCGGGCGTTGCGGGCCGGGCTGACCAAGCGCGGCATCGAGGTGCTGCGCCGGATCGCGGCCGGCGGGAGCACCACGGCCATCGCGGCGGAGCTGGCGCTGTCGCCGAAGACCGTGCAGAACCACCTCCAGCGCATCTACCGGACGATCGGGGTGCGCGACCGGGCGGGCGCGGCGGTCTGGTGGGTCGACCTGGACGACGAGTCGCGGGCACGACCGGTGCTCGACTGAGTCACTTCAGGGTTTCCGGCTCGTTGTCGCAATGGTGGGATGTCCGCGACGGACGAGTCGCCGACTTCGGGGGAATTGCCCAGTCGGCCGAGTCAGAAGTGGGTGATGACCGTGATGACCGCTCTGTGCCATGCTCCGCTTGAACGCTCCTGGGCGTTCTCCGGCGGATCACCGTTCGGCTTCCCCCTGCCGACGAAGCCGCTGCCTATTGAACGGAGTTTGACGATGGTTGCGCACTCCCTGCAGAGAATCGTGGCCGCGCTCGCCCTCTGCGCGGGCATCGCCGTGATCGGCGCACCGCTCGCGACCGCCGACGAGGCCACCGCCCACGGCGGGCCGTACATGCCGCCGTACTCCGCGCTCCGGTGACACCGCCCGAGGCCGGGTTCGCGCGCGCGTGGGCTCGGCCTTGAGGCACAGTGGACGGCGTGAGCAGCGAAGCGTTGCGCCTGCGTGCGCCGCGGCACCAGGTGAGCCGCAAGTCGATCACCCTCTGGACCCTGCACGCGCTGATCGGCTGGGCGGTGCTGCTGGCGCCGCAACTGGTCGTGCTGGTCTTCTCCCGGTCACCGTGGCAGTTGGCCGCCGCGATCGCGACCGCCGTGCTCGGCGCCGCGCACACCCTGGTGATGCCGCGCTGGCGCTACCGGGTGCACCGCTGGGAGGCCACCCCGGACGCGGTGTACACGCTGGCCGGCTGGCTCAACCAGGAGTGGCGCATCGCGCCCGTCTCCCGCATCCAGACCGTGGACACCAAGCGCGGCCCGCTGCAACAGCTCCTCGGCCTGTCCACGGTGACCGTGACCACCGCCTCGGCGGCCGGGCCGGTGCTCATCGAGGGCCTCGACCACGACGACGCGGTGCGGTTGGCCGACGAGCTGACCACCACCACCCAGGCCACGCCGGGTGATGCCACGTGACCACCGAGCTGCCCGCCGCGCCGGAGTACGCCGAGCCGGTGGTGGACTGGCACCGGCTGGACGTGCGGATGCTGGTCGTCCGACCGCTCAACGAGCTGCTGGGCCTGGTCCCGCTGTTCGTCGGCCTGATCGTGCTGGGCAAGGGCGAGACGTGGCGCATCCTGGTCAGCGTCGGCGTGATCGCCGCGATCGTGCTGTTCGGCCTGCTGCGCTGGTTCACCACCCGCTACCGGATCACCACCGAGCAGGTCGAGATGCACACCGGCCTGTTCGTGCGCAAGCGGCTGGCCGTGCCGCGCGACCGGATCCGGACCGTCGACCTGACCGCGAAGCTCGGCCACCGGCTGTTCGGGCTGTCCGCGATCCGGGTCGGCACCGGGCAGCGCGACCAGCCCGGCGAGGACGGCCTGACGCTGGACGCGGTGTCGTCGGCGGAGGCGGAGCGGCTGCGCGTGCTGCTGCTGACGATCGCGACGGCGGGGGCGCCGGCGGCCGACGCCGCGGAGGAGCGGCCGGGCGTCGTGCTGTCCGAGTGGGACAACCGGTGGCTGCGGTACGCGCCGCTGACGCTGTCCGGCCTGGTGGCGGCGGGCGCGCTGTTCGGCTTCGTGATGAACTTCGCGCGGGAGCTGGACATCGAGGTGTTCGAGCCGATGACCGAGGCCGCGCACTGGGTCGTGGAACAACCGCTCGGGCTGACCATCGCGCTGTTCACCGGTGTCGTGCTGGTCGTGGCCACGCTCGGCTCGGTGCTGGTGTACGTGGTGCAGTTCTGGGGCTACCGGCTGACCCGCGAGCCGGACGACACGGTCCGGGTGCGCCGCGGCCTGCTCACCACGCGCTCGGTTTCCGTTGCCGAGCAACGACTCCGCGGCGTCGAGCTGGTCGAGCCGCTGCTGCTGCGAGCCGGGCGCGGCGCGCACGCGAAGACCGTGACGACGGGGTTGGGGCGCAAGGGCGAGAGCAACCTGCTGCTGCCGCCGGCCCCGGTCGCCGAGGCGCACCGGGTGTCCGCGGAGGTCCTGCGACAGGACGAGGCGCCGACGTTGACCCCGTTGCGCCGGCACCCGGTGGCCGCGCTGCGACGGCGGATGGTGCGCGCCGTGGCGCCGCTGCTGGTCCTCGCGGCCGTCCTGGCGTGGCTCGCGCCGAGCTGGACGTGGCAGGTGGTGCTCGCGCTCGTGCCGTTCTCCGCCGCCCTGGGCTGGGACCGCTACCGCTCGCTCGGCCACGCGCTGACCGACCGCCACCTGCTCGCCCGAGCCGGTTCGGCGATCCGGGAAACCGTTGCGCTGCAACGCACCGGCATCATCGGCTGGCGCGTGTCCCGCTCGTTCTTCCAACGCCGGGCGGGCCTGGTGACGATCACCGCCACCACCGCGGCGGGCGATGGCGCCTACCACGTCGTCGACGTGGCCGAGGCCGACGGCCTGGCGCTGGCCGACGCGGCGGTGCCGGACCTGCTGCGGCCGTTCCTGGAGCGGTGAGGCGGGGTGTCCCGGCGCTTTCCCCCCTGACCGGGACACCCCTCTCAACGCACCGCGCACGCCCTTGGGAGACGACGTGGCGCTGTGCACGTGACCACGGTAGGTCGGCCGGGTGGAGGTTTCGCTGCATGCGTCAACCAGTTCACGAAACCCCTCTGAACTGCGGTTATAACGCTCTGAGGCTAAACGGTGACCGGTCGGGGGCAAATCCGGCGGCAACCCCGGTGACGTGCTGACACGATGTGCCCATGCGGGAGGCCGAACAGCCGGCTCGATTCGCGCGCGCCCTGCGCAGGCGCCGCCGGGAGGCCGGGCTGACCCAGGCGGAACTGGCCGCCGCGTCCGGGATCAGCGTCCGCACGGTCCGCGCCGTCGAGCAGGGCAGGCCCGCCCGGCCGGGGTCGTTGGCGAAGCTCGCCGCGGCGGTCGGACTCGACTGGCCGCCCGCCGGACCGCGGGTCGACGTGCTGGGCCCGCTGGTGGTGCGGACCGAGGACGGCGTGCCGCGGTGGGAATCGCGCAAACCCCGAGTGCTGCTGGCCCTCCTCGCGGTGCACCCCGGCCAGGTCGTCGGGCACGGCGAGATCGTCGACGTGCTGTGGGACGGCGACCCGCCCGCCGCGCACCGGAACCTGGTGCACGGCTACGTCGCCAGGCTCCGGACTGCGCTGGGCGACGCGTCGGTGGTGCGGTCCGAGCGCGGCGGCTACCGGTCGGACCTGCCCGCCGACCGGCTCGACCTGGCCAGGTTCGACGCCCTGGCTGCGCGGTCCGACCTGGCCGCGCTCGGCGAGGCGCTGGACCTGTGGCGCGGGCCGGTGCTGGCCGACCTGCCCGAACTCCACTCGCACCCGACCGTGCGAGCCATCACCGCCCGCCGGGCGACCGCCGCGATCGCGCTGGCCGACCTGGCGCTCGAAGCGGGCACGCCGGGCACAGCGGTGGAGCACTTGCGCCGGCTGGTCGCCGACGAGCCGCTGCACGAGGGCCTGCACGCCCGGCTGCTGACGGCGCTGGCGGCCGACGGCAGGCAGGCGGCGGCGCTGGAGGAGTTCGCCCGCGTCCGGGCCAGGCTGGTGGGCGAACTGGGTGTGGAGCCGGGTCCCGAGCTGCGGGCCGCGCACGTGGGAGTGCTGCGGCAGGACCTGCCGGACGACCCGGTGGTCGAGCTGCCGACGCCCGCCCAGCTGCCGGTCGGGGTCAGCCACTTCACCGGCCGCGACGACGAACTGGCCAGGCTGGACGCGCTGCTCGACGAGCACGCCGGTGCGGTCCTGATCACCGCCATCGCGGGCGCCGCGGGCGTGGGGAAGACTGCGCTGGCGCTGCACTGGGCCAATCGGGTCCGCCACCGGTTCCCGGATGGTCAGCTGCACCTGGACCTGCGCGGGTTCGCCGCGCACGAGCCGATGCGCCCGGTCGAGGCGCTGGGACGGGTGCTGCGCGCGTTCGGCGTCCGCCCCGAGCTCGTGCCGTCCGATGTGGACGAAGCCGCCGCGGTGTACCGGTCGGTGCTGGCCGCGCGGCGGGTGCTGGTGGTGCTGGACAACGCGGCCGACGCGGACCAGGTGCGCCCGCTGCTGCCGAGCAGCCCCGGCAGCACGGCGCTGATCACCAGCCGGGACCGGCTCGGCGGGGTGGTCGCGCACGACGGCGCGGTGCGGCTCGCGCTGGACGTGCTCGCCGAGGAGGACTCGGTGGTGCTGCTGGAGCGGACGCTCGGCGCGGACCGCGTGGCCGCCGAGCCGAACGCCGCCCGGCAGCTCGCCGAGCTGTGCGCTCACCTGCCGCTGGCGCTGCGGGTCGTCGCGGCGAACCTGGCCGACCAGCCGCACCGGCTGATCGCCGACCAGGTCGAGGCGCTGCGGGAGGGCAACCGGTTGACCCAGCTGACCATCGACGGCGCGCGCGAAGCGGCCGTGCGGACCGCGTTCGAGCTGTCCTACCGGCGGCTCCCCGAGGCGCGGCGGCGGCTGTTCCGGGTGCTCGGCGCGGTGCCCGGCTCGACGTTCACCGCTGACGCGGCGGCGGCGCTGCTCGAGGCGGATCGGCGTCAGGCCGAGCAGGGGCTGCGCGCGCTGCTGTCCCTGCACCTGGTGCAGGAGCGGTCGGCCGGTCGGTACGGGTTCCACGACCTGCTCCGGCTGTACGCGCGGGAACTCGCCGAGTCGGAGGCGGACGCGGCGGGCCGGCTGCACGCCTGGTACCTCGACCACGCCGACGGCGCGGCCCGACTGCTGTACCCCGACATGCTGCGGCTGCCGGGCGCGCCGGCCGAGCGACCGCCGTTCGACGACGCGGGGGCCGCGCTGGCCTGGCTGGACGAGGAGATCGCCAACATCGCTGCCGCCGTCGGCGACCGCCGGTTCCCCGCGTCGCGCGGCACGGTGCTGTCGCTGGCGGACGCGGTGCGCGGCTACTTCCGGCTGTCCAGCAGGACCGGGCTGTGGCAGTCGACCGCCGAGGCCGCGGTCGCGGCGGCCACCGAGGGCGACGACCCGCGGGCAGCCGCGGCAGCCCACCTGAGCCTGAGCGGCGCGCACCTGAAGCGGTCCGACCTGGAGGCCGTGGCGGAGCACGCCTCGGCCGCGTTGTCCCTGGCCGGGGAAGCCGGGTGGACCGCGGGCGAGGCCGCCGCGGCCGGGACGCTGGCCTCCGTCGTGTTCAACCTCGGCCGGTTGACCGAGGCGAAGGCGTTGTTCGAGGAGACCCTTCGGTTCGGCGCCGAGCGGGTGACCGCCACGTCGCTGGTCAACCTCGGCAACGTGGCCCTGTTGGCCGGTGACCCGGTCGAGGCCGGGCGGCGGTACGGGCAGGCGGCCGCGCTGTGCCGCGAGATCGGCTCGCCCTACATCGAGGCGATGGCCCGCGGTTCGATGGCCGAGCTGGCGCGCATGGGCCGGCGGTTCGAGGAGGCGCGCGAGCACGTCCTCGCCGCCCTGGCGTTCTTCCGGCAGGTGCAGGACGAGGCGTCGGTGGGGCGCGGCCTGGCCACCCTCGCCGAGGTCGAGCGCGACTCCGGCGACCTGGACGGCGCACTCGCCACCGCCGAAGCCGCCTTGGAGATCACCCGTCGCTCCGGCGACCGCCTCGCTGAGATGGACGCGTTGAACACCCTGGGCGTGATCGCCGGCCTCAAGGGCGACCCCGCCCGCAGCCAGGAGTGCCACCGGCAGGCCCTCACCCTGGCCAGGCGGACGGGCGTCCGCTACCCCGAGATCAACGCGCTGCTCGGCCTCGGCGACCCGGAGTCGGTGCGAACGGCCCGTGACCTCGCCCGTGCCGGTGGCTTCGCTCAGGAGTCCTCGTCGGGTCCACCTGACTGATCGCGTTCCACTCGATCGTGTCCATCAAGGACCGCAGCGCCCACCACGCGCCCCCGGAGACCCGGCGCGCCACCACGAGCGTGATGAGATTGGTAGGGCCCGCCACCCGAAGCGACGCGGGGTCGGGGACGTGGGACGACTAGGCTCGCCCAGGTGATGGATCGCTTGGTGTGGATCGACTGCGAGATGACAGGACTCGAACTCGGCAAGGACGCCTTGATCGAGATCGCGGCACTGGTGACCGACGCGGAGCTGAACGTGCTCGGCGAGGGCGTGGACGTGGTGATCCACGCCGACGACACCGCGCTCGACTCGATGCCCGACGTCGTCATGCAGATGCACGCCAAGTCCGGGCTGACCGAGGAGGTCCGCCGCTCCACCGCGTCGCTCGCCGACGCCGAGGCGCAGGTGCTGGCCTACATCAAGGAGTGGGTGCCGGACCCGCGCACCGCGCCGCTGGCGGGCAACTCCATCGCCACCGACCGCGGCTTCATCGCCCGCGACATGCCCGAGCTGGACGCCCACCTGCACTACCGGATGGTCGACGTCTCCTCGATCAAGGAGCTGTGCAGGCGCTGGTACCCGCGCATCTACTACGCGCAGCCCGGCAAGGGCCTGGCGCACCGCGCGCTCGCCGACATCAAGGAGTCGATCCGCGAGCTGGCCTACTACCGGCGGACGGCGTTCGTGCCGCAACCGGGGCCGACGTCGGAGCAGGCGCAGGCCGTCGCCGCCGAGCTGCTGGCCGCCGACGAGCGGAAATAGGGTCGATTTCAGACCCGGCGGTAGGGCACTGTATGCTTCACGCGCCGGGTCAACCGGTCTTGGTGGGTGTAGCTCAGCTGGCAGAGCACTGGGTTGTGATCCCAGGTGTCGCGGGTTCAAGTCCCGTCACTCACCCCAAGCGGAACGCCCCTCGACGCCCTGTCGGGGGGCGTCTTCCTTTGCCCTGGAGTCGTTCATGAGCGCCACCCTCGTCGCGAAGGACCTGGCCGCCGGGCACGGCGACCGCGTGCTGTTCTCCGGGTTGGACCTGGTCGTCGGACCGGGTGAGGTGATCGGCCTGGTCGGCGCCAACGGCGCGGGCAAGTCGACCCTGCTGAGGACGTTGGCCGGGTTGCTGCCCGCCGAGCAGGGTGTGATCCGCCTCTCCCCCGTCACGGCCACCGTCGGCCACCTGCCGCAGGAACCGGACCGCCGGCCGGGCGAGGCGGTGCGGGAGTTCCTGGCCCGCCGCACGGGGGTGGCGGCGGCGCAAGCCGAGCTGGACCGCGCCACCGAGGCGTTGGCCGCCGGGTCGGGTGACGACGACTACTCCGACGCGCTGGAGCGGTGGCTGGCGCTGGGCGGCGCGGACCTGGAGGAGCGGTCGCTGGAGGTGGCCGCCGAACTGGGGCTGGACGTGTCGCTCGACCTGCCGATGACCGCTCTGTCCGGCGGCCAGGCGGCCCGGGTGAGCATGGCGTCGTTGCTGCTCAGCAGGTACGACGTGTTCCTGCTCGACGAGCCGACCAACGACCTGGACCTGGACGGCCTGGCCCGGCTGGAGCGGTTCGTGACGGGTCTGCGCGCGGGCGCCGTGGTGGTGTCGCACGACCGCGAGTTCCTGGCCCGCACGGTGACCCGGGTGGTGGAGCTGGACCTGGCGCAGCAGCAGGTGCGGTCCTACGGCGGCGGGTACGAGTCGTACCTGGAGGAGCGCGAGATCGCCCGCAGGCACGCGCGTGAGGAGTACGAGGAGTACGCGTCGACGCGGTCGTCGTTGGAGGAGCGCGCGCGGTCGCAGCGGGCGTGGATGGAGAAGGGCGTCAAGAACGCCCGGCGCAAGGCCCCGGACAACGACAAGTCGGGGCGCAAGTTCCGCACCGAGGCGACCGAGAAGCAGGCGTCCAAGGCCCGGCAGACCGAGCGGCTGATCGAACGGCTCGACGTGGTCGAGGAGCCGCGCAAGGAGTGGGAGCTGCGGATGGAGATCGCCGCCGCGCCCCGGTCCGGCGCGGTGGTGGCGGTGCTGCGGTCGGCGGTGGTGGAGCGCGGGTCGTTCGCGCTCGGACCGGTGGACCTGCAGGTGGACTGGGCCGACCGGATCGCGATCACCGGCGCGAACGGCTCCGGCAAGTCGACGTTGCTGGCGGCGCTGCTCGGCCGGGTCGACCTGGCGTCGGGGTCGTCGTCCCTGGGCCCGGGTGTGGTCGTCGGCGAGATCGACCAGGCCCGCGGGCTGTTCCTGGGCGAGGAGTCGCTGCTGGACGCCTTCGGCGCGGCCGTGCCGGACCTGCCGCCCGCCGACGTGCGCACGCTGCTGGCGAAGTTCGGGCTGAAGGCGGCGCACGTGCTGCGGACGGCGGCGTCGCTGTCACCCGGCGAGCGCACGCGTGCCGCGTTGGCGCTGCTCCAGGCGCGCGGGGTGAACCTGCTGGTGCTGGACGAGCCGACGAACCACCTGGACCTGCCCGCGATCGAGCAGCTGGAGTCCGCGCTGGACACCTACACCGGCACGTTGCTGCTGGTCACCCACGACCGGCGGATGCTGGACGCGGTGCGCACGACCCGCCGCCTGGTGGTGGCGGCGGGTCGGGTGACCGAGGTCTAGCGCGATGGGGTCCTAGCGCGATGGGGTCCTAGCGGTTGCCCTTCACCCACTGGTCCCACGGGATCTGCCAGTCGCCGAAGCCGTCCCAGGGCTGCAGCTCCGGCCCGCCGGAGTTGGTGACGACCACGACGTCGCCCTGCTTGGAGTTGTCGAACACCCACTTGGCGTTCTCGGGCGACAGGTTCAGGCAGCCGTGGCTGACGTTGCGGTGGCCCTGGTCGCCGATCGACCACGGCGCGCCGTGGAAGAAGATGCCGGAGGTGGACATCCGGAAGGCCCAGTCGACCGGCGTCACGTAGCCGCCCGCCTCCAGCGAGAGGCCGTAGGTGCGGGAGTCCATCACCATGTGCGCGTGCTTCTCCGTGAGCACGTAGACGCCCGTGGGAGTCGGGTTCTGCGCGTCGCCCATCGAGGTGGGCATGGTGCGCACGACCTGGCCGTTGACCTTGGTGACCACCTGGTGGGTCTGGCCGTCCGCTTCGTGGATGACGGCGTCGCCGATCGTGGTGGTGACCAGGCGGTCCTCTTCGCCGTAGACGCCGTTGCCGACGTGCTTGCCGTAGATCTTGGCGTTGATGGTGACCTTGGTGCCGGGCGCCCAGTAGGCCTGCGGGCGCCAGTGCACGGTCTCCTCGTCGAACCAGTAGAAGGCGCCCTCGACCCGCGGCTCGGTGGTGATGGAGATCATCGCCTCGGCGGCGGCCTTGTCGGCGATCGGCTCGTCGAAGTAGAAGGCGAGCGGCTGGCCGACGCCGACCGTCGTGCCGTCCAGCGGGTTGATCGAGAGGTAGGTCAGCGTGCGCGGCTTGACGGTGGTGAAGCTGGAGGTCTTGGTGACGGGCTTGCCGTCCGAGCCCACGCCGGTCACGGCCAGCGTGTAGGTCCTCTGGTAGCCCAGCGGCTCGGTGTTGGTCCACTGGAGACCGTCGGGGCTCAACTGGCCGGTGACGGCCTTGCCGTCGCCGTTGGTCAGCGCGACGTCGGTGATCTTGCCGTCGGTGGCCGTGGCGACGACCGGCACGCCGGGCGGCACGTCGACCGCCGCGTCCGCCGGGCCGGTGCTCAGCGACACGGGCTTCGGCGGCGGTGTGGACGAGGTGGTCGTGGTGCTCTCCCCCGCCGCGCCGCCCTCGGTCGCGACCGAGCCGGACGAGCAACTTGTGACCAACGTCGCAACGAGCCCGATCGCGACGATTCCCAGCGCTCCACGCGCCCCCCGCTTGCGGTGCATCCCATCCTCCGCTTCGTCCCCGAAACGCCCGTGACTGCCTGCAACAGGAGTCCGGTGGCGTCCCCTGACAAGGGGACGCCTGAAGGGTTGACGATGTTGCCCGAGATGCTGGATCGTTACCAAGGCGAAGTTCCCCCTGCGACAGGGCGGCACACGGGCCCTGACCAGGCGATTGGGAGCTGCGTCAGACGCTGTGCTAATGTTCTCCGCGTCGGACAGAGCAACAACGTCCGAGCGCCGCTAGCTCAACTGGCAGAGCAGCTGACTCTTAATCAGCGGGTTCGGGGTTCGAGTCCCTGGCGGCGCACAACACAGCGAGAGGGCCACCATTCCGGTGGCCCTCTCGCTGTTTATTCACCAGGCCCGCCATCAGCGCGAATAGCACCGCGAGCAGCCGCTGCCCCATTCACCGCGGCAATGCTTCCCGACGTGCTCCGCATTCGGTGGAACAGGTCGCGATCAGCCGAACCCGAGCGAGATCCGCCTCTTCGCCAACAATCGCGTCCGCTGCACGTCGAGGTCCGTGGCCGCGTCCTCTTGGCGGTCCAAGCGGTCGTAGGACTTGGCCAGCAGCCAGTGCGCCGCCTCGGCCCCGATCGGGGTGAGCGGGCCCTGTTCGGACAGGCGGTGGTGCGCCACGTCGACGTCCCGGGTGACGAAGGCGGTCCGGATGACGCCGCCGGCCAGCTCGTCCACCAGGAACACCATGGCGTGCTCGTCGGCGGCGAACCGGTAGGCGCAGATCAGGGCCAGGTAGCCGGCGTCCAGCGACCGGTCGCAGATCCAGGCCCCGCCGACGGTCAGGGCCGGGCCGGCGGGCGTGACGGCGTTCGCGGCCCACTCGCGGGGGCGCCCGACGAGCACGGCGGCCAGGACGCGCAGCAGGGCGTGGTTGCGGCGGCTGGGCAGCGACACGGCGTGCTCGATCAACCCCGCCCAGAACTCCTCGTCCGGCCGGACGTCGGCGACCGCGCTGCTGACGGTCAGCTCCGCCTCCAGCGGGTCGAGGACGTTCGGCAGGGCTCGGCAGCGGTGGACGACCCGGCGCTGCGCCGGGGTCAGCGCGATCCCCTGTGGACGGTGCACGACCACGATCGGCCGTCGTTTGGCGGGCTGCGACTTCCGGCTCACCGGCCGAGGCTGGCACGTCCGGGCACGTGCCGGACGGCAACGCGCACCGGTTGCGCCGACACCGCACCCGAAAGAGGACAATCGGTGGTCGTGGACTCCCTGCGCGAGGCGTTGTGGCGGGCCGCGGTGAACCGCCGGGCCGCGCTGCCGCGCACCTCCGACCTCCCACCGGCCGAAGTGGACGACGCGGTGCGGGTGGTGTTGAGGCACGCCTTCGAGCACCTGTGGGAGCACGGCTGGCTGCCTTACGACGTGTTCGAGATCGTGAGGCGCAACGGGGACGAGCGCGCGCTGTCGTTCCTGGTCGACTCGCTGGCCCTGGAGGCGTCCCGCTACCCCGCGCTGCACCCGCGCTGGCAGGAGCAGCTGGCGGAGATCGGGGCGACGATCTGGTGGGACGCCGACCAGCCGCACGTCGACCAGTGGGCGGGCAGGCACATCGAGCTGCGCGACGACGCCGTGGCCGTCGCGGTGGCGGTGCTGGCGGTGCTGCTCGGGTTGCCCGCCCTGCCGGTGATCGTGCCGAAGCCGGGCACGCCGCTGGCCGCCGTCGACCACCACCACGTCCACCCGAAGATCCTCAACCGGGTGCGCGGGCTGCTGGCCAAGGCCGAGTCGACCGCGTTCGCCGAGGAGGCCGAGGCGCTGTCGGCCAAGGCGCAGGAGCTGGTGACGCGGCACGCGCTGGAGCGGATGCCGCTGGAGGCGCCGACCACGACGTCGCGCCGGCTGTGGCTGGACAAGCGGTACTTCGACGGCAAGGCGCAGGTCGTGCACGTGGTCGCGGAGGCCAACCGCTGCCGGGCCGTGGTGTACGACCTGGGGTTCGTGGCGCTGGTCGGCGAGGAGCTCGACCTGGAGATCGTGGAGCTGCTGTCGGCGTCGTTGCTGGTCCAGGCCACGCGGGCGATGGTCGCGGCGGGTGAGAAGGCGCGCAAGGGCGACGAGGCGCGGTCGGCGTCGTTCCGCAAGTCGTTCCTGCTGTCCTACGCGCACCGGATCGGGGAACGGCTGCGGGCGGCGAACGAGGTGCCCGCCGACGACGACCGGTTGCTGCCGGTGCTGGCCGAGCGCAAGAAGGCGGTGGAGGAGTACTTCGGCGCGATGTTCACCAGGACCGTCGCCAAGACGACGCCGGTGCGCAGCGCGGCGGGGTGGGACGCGGGCCGCTCGGCGGCCGACCGGGCCAACCTGTCGATCACCTGACCCGGCGGTCCCCCGGAACTGTCGGTGCCCGTCCGTACCCTCCGCGCCATGACCACCGCGATGGAAGTGCGCAGGCTGTTCAACGTCACGCAGGAGACCCGGTCCCGCTTCAACCACTGGTACGGCGGGCGGGAGCACGTCGTGGCGCACGTGATGGCGCACGAGGCCGTCGCGGTGCACCGGATCACCGCGGACGAGGTCGAGGCCGCGTGCCGGAGCGCGCCGCGACCGGGTCCGGCCGACGTGCCGGAGGTCCGGGAGTGGCGGCCCGACTTCGCCTTCGCCCACGTCGCGCACCACGTGGTCGAGGCGCTGGGCCGATTACCCGGCTGGCCGGAGTTCCGCGAGTTCTGCGAGGCCGACGAGCGGGCGCGGGCGATGCTGTGGACGCCGGCGCGCGAGGTGGTCGCGGAGGTCGGCCCGGAGGGGCGGGCCGCGCTGCGCGACCGGGTCGTGTCGGACTTCCTCGGGTTCCTGCGGGACGTGTACGTGCTCGCCGTGCTGCGCGGGCACGGGCTCGACGTGCGGGTGCACCCGTTGGCGGACACCGTGTTCCGGGTCGACGCGTGGGCGGATCGGCTGATCCTCAACCCGCGCGGCGGCGGGCAGCGGTCGGCCGGACTGCTGGTGCACGCGGCGCCGCCGTTCTTCTTCGCCGACCTGGGGGTCACCGGGACCACCAGGGTCGGCGCCGCCGTGCTGCCGTCGCGCGACCAGCTCGACCGGGCGGCGCGGAGGCTGCGGGAGGTGCTGCACCCGGCGTGAGCCATCATGGCCGGGTGGCGAACCTGGAGACGACGGACGACGTCCGCGCCCGGATGAGCAAGCAGCGCTCGCGCGACACGGGCATCGAGGTGGCGTTGCGGCGCGAGCTGCACCGGCTCGGGTTGCGCTACCGGGTGCACCAGCGGCCGGTGCGGGCGGTGCGGCGCGAGGCGGACGTCGTGTTCGGGCCCGCGAAGGTGGCGGTGTTCGTGGACGGGTGCTTCTGGCACGGCTGCCCGGAGCACGGCACGTGGCCGAAGCGCAACGGCGAGTTCTGGCGCGCCAAGATCGAGGCGAACCAGGCCCGTGACGTGAACACCGACCAGGTGCTGGCGGAGGCGGGGTGGCTCGCGGTGCGGGTGTGGGAGCACGAGGAGCCGTCGGTCGCGGCGAGTCGGGTGCGGACGGCGGTGCTGGAGCGGCGTGGTCGGCTAGCCTGATCCCGTGCTGTCCATGATCGACCTGTTCGCCGGCTGCGGTGGCATGACCTCCGGGTTCGCCGCGGCGGGCGGTTACCGGTCGGTCATGGCGGTCGAGTGGGACCTGCACGCGGCGGCGACGTACGCGGCGAACTTCGGCGAGGACCACATCCGCTGGTCGGACATCGCGGCCGTGCCGGACAGCGCGATCCCCGAGGTGGACGTGATCGTGGGCGGTCCGCCGTGCCAGGGGTTCTCGAACCTGGGCTCGCGGGACGTCGACGACCCGCGCAACTCGCTGTGGCGCGAGTACCTGCGGTTCGTGCGGCGGGCCCGGCCGTCGGTGTTCGTGATCGAGAACGTCGACCGGTTCCTGGCGTCGACCGAGTTCGCGCTGCTCCAGGACGAGACCGAGGGCTACGAGCTGAGCGCGGGCATCCTGCACGCGGCGGATTTCGGCGTGCCGCAGCGGCGTCGGCGGGCGATCGTGATCGGCTCGCGGATCGGTCGCGTGCCGCTGCCCGCGGCGACCCACCCGCGGGGGCGCTGGCACACCGTGGGCGACGTGCTGCGCGGGTTGCCGGAGCAGCCGGTGACCACGGCCCTGCCGGACTCGGTGGTGGAGTTCTTCGGCCGTGAGCTGCCCGGCCCGTTCAAGAGCCCGGACCTGCACATCGGCCGCAACCCGACGCCGATGTCGCTGGCGCGGTACCGCCACGTCCCGCCCGGCGGCGGGCGGTTCGACCTGCCGGACGAGCTGCTGCCGCGGTGCTGGCGGGAGAAGAAGACCGGCACCACCGACGTGATGGGCCGGATGCGGTGGGACGAGCCGTCGCTGACCATCCGCACCGAGTTCTACAAGCCCGAGAAGGGCCGCTACCTGCACCCGCAGTGGGAGCCGGGCGAGGACGGGCACCGGGTCGACCGCCCGATCACCCACCTGGAAGCCGCGCGCCTGCAGAGCTTCCCCGACTCGTTCGAGTGGTGCGGCACGAAGATCGAAGTGGCCAGGCAGATCGGCAACGCCGTGCCGCCGTCCCTGGCCAGGGCCATCGCCGAGCACCTGAAGCCCTACCTGACCGGCGGCGCCCCGATCACCCCATCGTGTCCACTCTGCCCCTGACACCGCTCCACACCCCCGAAACTGTCGGACCCCGTCCGTAACGTCATCGCCATGACGACAACCACGTACGAGAACTCGGTCCGCATCGGCACCACGACCTACCAGCTGGTGGCCACCGCCGACCCCGACCTGTCGGTGAACCTGGCGGGCGTCGACGGCACGGGAGTCCTGGTGGCCGAGGGCGCCCTCCGCCTGCCCGCCGACGCGGGCGCCAGGATCGGCAAGCTGCTCGCCCAGGTGCTGGAGGCCCTGGGCAAGCTCAGCACCCCGTCATCACCCGGCGCCCGGGACCGCCCGGCCAACGCCAACCAGCCGTGGAGCCAGGAACTGGACGACGACCTGCGCACCGACTGGCTGGCCGCACCCCAGGACACCCCGACCGCCGAGCTGATCCGCTCGATCGCCAAGCGCCTGGAACGCTCCCCCACCTCGATCAGGTCGCGGTTGGCGAAGGTGGGCTGCGACCCCGACGTGCCGGGCCGGGCGCTGTCCGACGAGGGCGCCCAGGTGTTCCGCGTTCAGGGTCCGGATCAGGGGCGGGTCAGGGGTGAACCCGATTCGGCGCAGGAGGGGGCGGGGTGATGCTCGTGGTGGACGCGTAGGGCGAGGAAAGGACCTCTCGTGGAGATCACCGGGCTCATCTCGGCGCTGATCATCGGCGTGATCGTCGGCGGTCTGGGACGGCTGGTCGTGCCGGGCAGGCAGAAGATTTCGATGGTGATGACGCTGCTGGTCGGCATCGCGGCGGCCTTGCTGGGCACGCTCGCGGCCTCGGCCATGGGAGTCGCCGACACCTCGGGCATCGACTGGATCGAACTGGCCCTCCAAGTCGGCCTGGCCGGCGTGGGCGTCACCACCCTGGCCCGCCGAAGGACCCACCAACCCCAATAACCCAACAACCCCGTGCCCACCAACCCCAACCCAACCACTCACCTCACAGAGCCGGGCCAACCCCCACCAACCCAGGCCCGACCCAGCTCTGCAAGGCATCACCGACCCACCCGGCACGCCCCCCGGCCTGGCCGGCCTTGGCTTGGCGTACCGGCACGGCACGGCACGGCACGGCACGGCACGGCACGGCACGGCACGGGGGTAGTCGACCCGACCCGGCTCGCATCACCCGACCCGGTCGCCCGGCCCGGCTCAGCGCGGCTTGGCAGACCCATTTCAGGGCCGAAGCAGCACAACTCGACCCCTGCGCGGCGCTAGTCGCCGGGCCGGGGCGGGCCCGGCGACCGGGTCGGGCTGAGCCGGGCCGGGCTGGGGTAGGGCGGGGCGGGCTGGGGCAGGCCGGGGCGGGCCACCTCTGCGCCCGGCACTAATCGCGTCGGCTCAGCTCAGGATCGGGCTTGGCTGGGTCGGGGCCGAGTCGGGCTGTGTCCTGCTGGCGCGGGTCGACTGGGTCGGGCTGGCTTGTCGGGCCGGTTCAGGTTCGGTCGGCAGTCCAGCCAATCTTGACCCGACCCGACCCGACCCGACCCGACCCGGCCCGACCCGGCCCGACCCGACTCGGCCCAACTCGGCCCGGCCCGACCCGGCCCGGCTTGGCTCGACCCGATCCGGCCCGACCCGGCTTGACCCGACCCGACCCGACCCGACCCGACTCGGCCCGACCCGACTCGGCCCGGCTTGGCTCGACCCGGCCCAACTCGGCCTGGGCCGGCTCGGCCCGGCTCAGCCCGGTCTGGCCCGGCCCGGCTCGGGCTCGGGCTCGGGCTTGGCCTGGCTTGGCGCGGTGCGGTGCGGTCGCGGCCCGGCGCGGATCGAGTCGGCACGAGTCGGCACGAGTCGGGCTTGGCACGGGTCGTGCCGGGCCGGAGTTGGCAGGAATGGGCTTGGCGCGGGTTGGTGCGGGTCGCGCCGGGCCGGGTCGGCATGGGGCGGGGCGGAGTGGTGTGGGTTGGGCCATGACGAGTTGGCGCGGGGTGAGCTGGGTTGGGTGGCCGAGTCGGGAGGGTTGGGTGGGGCGAGGGGCTGTGGTGGGCAGGGTTGGCTGAGGTTGGGATGAGGGGTGGGTTTGGCGTACTGGGCTCGACGGGGGTGGGTTTGGTGGGGTGAGGGTTGGCGCGCATAGTGCTGTTCGTGTTGGTGCTGCACGCGTTGGGCGTGGCTGGTGGGCGGGTGGCGGTTTGGGCTGAGGATTCGCGGTTGCCCGGGCGGGTGGTTGGGCGGTTGCCGAAGGTGGCGGTTGGGCATCCGTTCGCGGTTGCGGGGGATGAGCTTGTGGGGTTGGTCGGTGGGGGTGAGGTGGGTTCCCTGTCCGTCCGCTTGCCGTCCTATGCCGCTGGGCCGGTGGAGTCGCCCGAGTTGGTTCGGGAGTCCTCCGGTGGACGACGCGGTGCGCTTCGGTGGCGGGAGTGGGTGGTGCCGGTTGTGTGGGTGGAGGGGGCGCTGCCCTCGACGATTCCCGATTGTCGGGTGGGGGCGTCGGCGAAGTTCCTGGCCGAGGTCCAGGGGTTCGGCGACGAGTTGGTGAGGAGGGGGCGGGTTTTGCCCTCGATCGACGGTGATGGGTGTGCGCGGTGGCGGGCGGCGTTGTCAGGGGTCGACCTGGTGCGGGTCGGTGGGTTGAGGGGTGGGGTGCCGCCGTCGTTCCGGGCTGTCGACGGAGGTGGTGAGTTGGTGGTCGACGTGTTGGACCGGGTTGTCGATCGTGGGGTTCGGGGGTTGTTGGCCGGCTCGGTGGCCCGTGGGGAGGTGGCCCGTGGGGAGGTGGCCCGTGGGGAGGTGGCCCGTGGGGAGGTGGTCGGCAGTAAGGGAGTCGGTGGGGAGGGGGTTGTCGGGCGGTGGTTGGGCGCGTTGGTCGGTGATCCCGTGATCGCGGGCGAAGTTGGTGCGTTGCGGGCGAGGTTGGCGGCTTGGCGGGATGCTTCCCTCCGCGAAAGTCCTGTTCGGACCTGCTTCCGGCTCAGCTCGCCCGACCAGGGCGGCATGCTGAAGGACAGCTGGCGGGTGGAGTTCCTGCTCCAGGCCGTCGACGAGCCGAGCGTGGTGGTGACCGCCGAGCAGTTGTGGCACAAGCAGGACGCCGTCCTGCGCCGCTGGGTCACCCGGCCCGAGGACGTGCTGCTCGGCGACCTCGGCCGCGCGGGCAGGCTCTACCCGGCGCTGGACCGCGCGCTGGCGGCCCGCCGGCCGGTGGAGCTGGAACTCGACGTCGAGGGCGCCTACGACTTCCTGCGGCACGCCTCCGCGCTGTCCGAGGCCGGCTTCGGCGTGATGCTGCCCTCGTGGTGGCGTCACCCGCAACGGCTGGGGCTGCGGCTCGACGTCACCAGCCGGGGCACCGCCGGACAGGTGGCCAAGGAGAGCGAGCTCGGCCTCAAGGTCCTGGTCGACTACCGCTGGGAGCTGGCGGTCGGGGACGAACCGCTCACCGAGGGCGAGTTGCGGTCGTTGGCCGAGGCCAAGGTGCCGCTGGTCCGGGTCCGCGGCCAGTGGGTGCACGTCGACCCGCAACGGCTCGCGGCCGGGCTCGCGTTCCTCAAGCGCGGCGGTGGGCAGATGACGGCCGCGCAGGTCCTGCTGCACTCCGGCCTGCACCCCGACGACGCCGACCTGCCGCTGCCCCTGAACGGCGTCAGCGCCACCGGCTGGCTGGGCGACCTGCTGTCCGGCGAGGTCGAGCACCACCTCGAACCCGTCGCCCGGCCGCCGGGCCTGGTCGCCGAACTGCGCCCCTACCAGCAGCGCGGCCTGGCCTGGCTCGCGTTCCTGGACCGGCTCGGCCTCGGCGCCTGCCTGGCCGACGACATGGGCCTGGGCAAGACCGTCCAACTCCTCGCGCTGGAGGCGCACAACCGCGCGCACGGCAAGCGCCTGCCGACGTTGCTGGTCTGCCCGATGTCGGTGGTCGGCAACTGGCAGCGCGAGGCCGCCCGCTTCACGCCGAACCTGGAGGTGCGCGTCCACCACGGCGCGGGCCGCGTCCTCGACACCGACTGCGACCTGGTGATCACCACCTACGCGGTCGTCGCGCGGGACGCCGGGGAGCTGTCCGGGATCGCCTGGGACCGGGTGGTGCTGGACGAGGCGCAGAACGTCAAGAACAGCGCGACCCGCCAGTCGCGGGTGGTGCGCGCGCTGCCCGCCCGGCACCGGGTGGCGCTGACCGGCACGCCGGTGGAGAACCGGCTGGCCGAGCTGTGGTCGATCATGGACTTCGTCAACCCCGGCGTGCTGGGCACGATCAACACGTTCCGCGCCCGCTTCGCCGTGCCGATCGAGCGCCACCACGACGAGGACGCCGCCGTGCGCCTGCGCCGGATCACCGGCCCGTTCGTGCTGCGCCGGCTCAAGACCGACCCGCGGATCATCACCGACCTGCCGGACAAGATCGAGGTCACGCAGCTGTGCACGCTCACCGCCGAGCAGGCCACCCTCTACCAGGCGGTGCTGGACGACATGCTGGCCAAGATCGACGAGGCGGAGGGCGTCAAGCGCAAGGGCCTGGTGCTGGCCACCACCACCCGCCTCAAGCAGGTCTGCAACCACCCGGCGCAGCTCCTCGGTGACGGCTCGCGCGTCGCCGGGCGGTCCGGCAAGCTCGCCCGGCTGGAGGAGGTCCTGGAGGAAGCCCTCGCCGACGGCGACAAGGCGTTGTGCTTCACCCAGTTCACCGCGTTCGGCTCGCTGGTCGTGCCGCACCTGGCCGCCCGCTTCGACACCGAGGTGCTGTACCTGCACGGCGGCACGACGAAGCGGCAGCGGGACGAGATGGTGCGGCGGTTCCAGGAGCGGGGCGGCCCGTCGATCTTCGTGCTGTCGCTGAAGGCGGGCGGCACCGGGCTGAACCTGACCGCCGCCAACCACGTCATCCACCTCGACCGCTGGTGGAACCCGGCGGTCGAGGACCAGGCCACCGACCGGGCGTTCCGGATCGGCCAGCGCGACCACGTGCAGGTGCGCAAGTTCGTCTGCGTCGGCACGGTGGAGGAGCGGATCGACCGGATGATCGAGGAGAAGCGCGGGTTGGCGCACCTGGTGGTCGGCGCGGGCGAGGACTGGCTGACCGAGTTGTCCACCGGCGAGCTGCGCGAGCTGTTCGCCCTGTCCGGGGAGGCCGTCGGTGGTTGACCGGCACGGCTCGCGCCCGCCGTCCCGCCCCATCCGGGTCGAGGGCGGCCTGACGTTGCGCAGCAAGCGGGGCGACATCGCGCGGACGTGGTGGTCGCGCCGGTTCATCGAGGTGCTGGAGTCGTTCGGGATGGCGGACCGGCTCAGCCGCGGCCGCGCCTACGCCCGCACCGGCCAGGTGATGAGCCTGTCCCTGTCGACCAGCCTGGTGGTGGCGCTGGTGGCCGGGACGCGCCCGGAGCCGTACCGGGCGCGGATCGGGGTGCGGAAGTTCGGCGACGACGACTGGCGGCGCATCGAGCACGCGCTGGCGGACCAGGCGATCTTCGCGGCCAAGCTGCTGGCGGGCGAGATGCCGCCGGAGGTCGAGGACGTGTTCGCCGACCTCGGCCTGACCCTGTTCCCGGGCACGATGCGCGAGCTGTCGATGGACTGCACGTGCCCGGACTGGGAGGTGCCGTGCAAGCACCTCGCCGCCACCTGCTACCTGCTCGCCGAGTCGTTCGACACCGACCCGTTCGAGATCCTGGCCTGGCGCGGCCGGTCCCGCGAGGACCTGCTGGACCGGCTGCGGGACCTGCGCGCGCCCGTCCCGGCCCACGAGCCGCCGCCCGAGCCCGCGCCCGAGGACTCGTTCGAGTCGTTCTGGGCCCGGCCGAAGGTGGCCGAGGTGGCGCCGGACGTCCCCCGGCCGACGACCGGTCGGCCGGACGCGCTGCTCGACCAGCTCGAACCGCTCGTCGTGGACGGCCGCTCGGTGACCGAGGAGCTGCGCCCGCTGTACCGGCGGCTGGCCGAGTAGCCCGTGGAACGCCGGGTGGGCCACTTAAGTTACCGACTGGTAGCGTTCGGGCGGCGACGAAGGGAGAACCCCGGTGCTGTTCGACCCGAACACCTACGACCCCGCCCACCTGGACGCGGAGAGCCGCCGGCTGCTGCGCGCGACCATCGACTGGTTCGAGGAGCGCGGCAAGCGCCGGCTGATCGCCGACGACCAGGCCAAGGTCTGGTACGCCGAGTTCCTGGACTTCGTCGCCCGCGAGAAGCTGTTCGCGACCTTCTGCACGCCGGCCGCCGAAGCCGGCGGCGACCCGGACAAGCGCTGGGACGCCGCCCGCAACGCCGCGCTGAGCGAAGTCCTCGCCTTCTACGGCCTGCAGTACTGGTACGCCTGGCAGGTCACCGTGCTCGGCCTCGGCCCGATCTGGATGAGCGACAACGCGGCCGCCCGCGAGAAGGCCGCCGCACTGCTCGACGGCGGCGCGGTCTTCGCGTTCGGGCTGTCCGAGAAGGAGCACGGCGCGGACGTCTACTCCACCGACATGGTCCTCACGCCCACCGCCGACGGCTTCACCGCGACCGGCGGCAAGTACTACATCGGCAACGGCAACGTGGCGGGCATGGTGTCGGTCTTCGGCCGCCGCGCGGACGTCGAGGGCCCCGACGGGTACGTGTTCTTCGCCGTCGACTCGCAGCACGAGAAGTTCACGCTGGTCAAGAACGTGGTGGACTCGCAGATGTTCGTCAGCGAGTTCCGGCTGGACGACTACCCGGTCACCGCCGACGACGTCCTGCACACCGGCGCCGACGCGTTCAGCGCCGCCCTCAACACGGTCAACGTGGGCAAGTTCAACCTGTGCACGGCCTCGATCGGCATCGACGAGCACGCGTTCCACGAGGCGATCACGCACGCCCACAACCGCGTCCTGTACGGCAAGCGGGTCACCGACTTCCCGCACGTCCGGCAGAACTTCGTGGACGCGCACGCCCGCCTCACCGCGATGAAGCTGTTCTCCGACCGCGCGGTGGACTACTTCCGCAGCGCGTCCCCCGAGGACCGCCGCTACCTGCTGTTCAACCCGATCACCAAGATGAAGGTCACCAGCGAGGGTGAACGGGTCCTCGACCTGCTGTGGGACGTGATCGCGGCCAAGGGCTTCGAGAAGGACACCTACTTCTCCATGGCCGCCCGCGACATCCGCGCGCTGCCCAAGCTGGAGGGCACGGTCCACGTGAACCTGGCCCTGGTGCTCAAGTTCATGCCGAACTACCTGTTCCAGCCCACCTCCTACGCCGACGTCCCGACCAGGCACGACCCGGCGGACGACGAGTTCTTCTGGCGCCAGGGACCGGCTCGCGGCCTCGGGCAGGTCCGGTTCCACGACTGGGAGGCGGCGTACCGCGACCACGCGCACGTGCCCAACGCGGCCCGCTTCCACGAGCAGGCGCAGGCGTTGCGCACCCTGCTGACCACCGCCGCGCCGGACGAGGAGCAGCAGCGGGACCTGGACTTCCTGCTCAACCTCGGCCACCTGTTCACGCTGGTCGTCTACGGCCAGCTGGTGCTGGAGCAGGCGAAGATCACCGGCCTGGACGCCGACGTGCTCGACCAGGTCTTCGACGTCCTGGTGCGCGACTTCTCGGCGTACGCGGTCGCGCTGCACGGCAAGGCGTCGTCCACCGAGGCGCAGCAGCGCTGGGCGGTCGAGCAGGTCCGCAAGCCGGTGGTCGACCAGGACCGCTTCGACCGCGTCTGGGGCAGGGTGGCCGCGCTGTCCGGCGCGTACGAGATGCGCCCCTGAGCCGAGGTCGGCGGCATCCGCCGACCGGCCGAACCCGGGTGCGCGAACGGACCAGCGCGCGCCCGGTGCGGCGGATGCCGTCTTGACTGGTGTCCCACGTCCGTGTTTCGTCGTCAGCTACCGACGAACCGGAGGGAATCGCGCGCATGACCGCGTCGAAAGCACTGCGGGCGCTGCGGGAGGCGATCGTGCTGGAGCACCTGGAGTCGGAGAACGAGCACGAGTTCGACACCGCCGTCGGCGCCTTCGACCACCCGCGCTGCGAGATCGTGGCGACCGGGCAGGTGTTCGACGGGCGGGCCGAGGTCGCCGGCTACTACGCCCGGGTCCGGGACGCGATCCCGGACCAGCACAGCACGCTGGTGGAGCTGCACCACGCCGACGACGCGGTGATCGTGGAGCTGGAGCTGCGGGGCACCCACCTGGGCAGCCTGCGCGGCGAGGAGCCGACCGGGCGGCCGTTCCAGGTCCGCACGACGGCGTTCTTCGTCTTCGACGACGCCCGGCTGGTCGGCAAGCGGGTCTACGGCGGCGGGGTCGACCCGGCGCCCGCGCTGACCACCTGAGAGCACCCGGTCCGACGATTCGGGCCGCCACCCCCGCGCTGGCGGAGGTGGCGGCCCGAAAAGATCCAGGTCCTGGTGGTGACCCGGATTAGGTCAGAGCGGTCGAACCGCCTGCGCCTGCGGGCCCTTCTGGCCCTGGCCGATCTCGAACTCCACCCGCTGGTTCTCTTCCAGGGTGCGGTAGCCGTTGCTCTGGATCTCCGAGTAGTGCACGAACACGTCGGCGCCACCGTTGTCCGGGGAGATGAAGCCGAAGCCCTTCTCCGCGTTGAACCACTTGACGGTGCCCTGAACTGCCATCTTGCTACTTCTCCTCTAACAGGTGCCGGATCGCGCTTGCGACCACCGGGTCAGCTAGGGCCCCGGCCCTTCCTGGCGAGGAAAGTTCGGCGCCCGCAACTCCGTTCCGCGAGCGTGGTGGAACACGAACACAGAAAGGTACGACCGAAGACAGTCAACCACGAGATCCCGGCGTCAGTCGAGCGGAAGAATGCGGCGAGTCGCACTGCTACGGTGAGCAGGGGTTCGATCACCGGGAGTCCACGATGCCTGAGCCGGTCCTGCTCTCCATCGCCGCCTCGCTGGCCGCGCGCACCGTCGCGGGGCTGTACGAGCTGGTGCGGGTGAAGTTCGCCGACGACCCCGTCGCCACCGCGGCGCTCACCGCCGCCGAAGGCGCTCCACCGGGCTCGCCGCAGGTCAGAGCGCTGAGCGAGACGCTGGAGCGCACCATCGGGGACGACCCGGCGTTCGGCGCCGAGCTGCGCGCGCACCACGCCGTGACGCAGACCGGCCGGGTGACCAACCAGATATCCGGCACCACGCACGGTCCCGTAGTGCAGGCCGGGGACATCCAGGGTGGCGTCCACTTCAAGTAGGCCCCCTGGGTGAAGATGGGGTGTGCGCTCGCTCGACCTGCCCCAGTCCCGGCTGCTGTTCTTCTTCGTCGGCCTGGTGCTCACCTTCGTCCTGATCCGGATCAGCGTCCGCCTGATCCGCGCCAAGGTGCGCTGGTGGCCGGGGAACATCACCCCCGGCGGGACGCACATCCACCACGTCGTGTTCGGCGCCGTCTTCCTGATGCTGGGCGGCGTGATCGGGCTGGCCGTGCCGGACGACCAGCACGGGGTGCGGGTCGGCGCGGCGGCGCTGCTCGGCGTCGGCGCGGCCCTGGTGCTCGACGAGTTCGCGCTGATCCTGCACCTGCGGGACGTGTACTGGACCAAGGACGGCCGGCTGTCGGTCGACGCGGTGTTCCTGGCGATCGGGATGACCGGCCTGCTGCTGCTCGGCGCCCGGCCGCTCGGCTACGACGAGTTCTACGGCGAGGGCGTCGCGCTGCGGGTGCTGATCATCCTGGTCAACCTCGGGTTCGCCATCGTGGCGCTGCTCAAGGGCAAGGTGTGGACCGGGCTGCTCGGGCTGCTGGTGCCCGTGCTGCCGGAGATCGGCGCGCTGCGGCTGGCCAGGCCGGGTTCGCCGTGGGCGCGCTGGCGCTACACCGAGGGCTCGCGGAAGCTGCGCCGCGCGTACCGCCGGGAGGCCCGCATCCGCCAGCCGCTCATCCAGGTGAAGATCCGGGTGCAGGAGTTCATCTCCGGGCGGCACGACGAGGAGGGCTAGCCGAAGTCGCTGGTCAGCCACCTCACCGGTCGGCCGGTGAACAGGACGAACGTGCCCGACGGGTCGGCGGTCTCGGCTTCCGCGAACGCGCGGGCGTGCTCGTCGGGCAGGTACCGGCCGGTCACGGCGTGCACGTCGGCGGTGGACGGCGCGCGGTCGGCGCGCTCGACCTCGCACTCGACGGTGACGTAGCGGTAGGGGGCGGTGGGCTGCTGCACGCACAGGCTGAACGCGCCCGCGTCCTCCAGCAGCCGGGTCTTGCGCGCCGCGCGACCCCGCGTGCCGGTGAAGAACGTGATCAGGCCGTCCCGGTGGGCGTAGAACACGGGCACGGTCAGCGGCGGGCGGTCGGCGGCGGCGACGCTGAGCACGGCGACGTGCGGCAGGTCGAGGAAGTCGGCGCGCTCGGCCTCGGTCATGGTCCTGGGCACGGCGGTCAGACCTCGTACTCGTCGCGCAGGCGCAGCCACTCCATGGTGGGCGTCTGCGGCCAGCCCTCGGGCGAGTCCTCCCACCGCTCCTGGCGCCCGTACGGGGTGAGGTCGAGCAGGGTGAAGTCGAGCCGCAGCCGGTCGACTCCGCGCCCGGTGGTGAAGTAGGTGCGGAAGACCTCGTCGCCGTCGCGCAGGAACACGCTCAGCCCGAACCCGCCACCCAGGCCCAGCTCGTCGTAGAACGCCTGGCCGGACGTGTACCAGGGCACCGTCCAGCCCATCCGCTCCCGCACCGGCGCGATCTGCTCCTGCGACGCGCGGGACATGAGGACCAGCCGGGTGTCGCGGGCGTTGAGGTGGGTCTGGTCGCCGAGGTTGTCGGTGAACGAGCAGCAGCCCGTGCACAGGTGGTCGCTGCCGGGCGCGAGCATGTGGTGGTAGGCGACCAACTGCCGACGCCCGTCGAACAGGTCCGCGAGGCCGACGACGGCGCCGTCGGGCGCGGTGAACTCGTGGTCGGCGCCCAGCCGGACCATCGGCAGCCTGCGGCGCCGGGCGGCCAACGCGTCCAGCGCGTGGGTCAGCTCCTTCTCCTCGGCCAGCAGTTCGTCCCGGGCGGCCTGCCACTCCTGCGGTGTGACCACGGTCGGTCGAGCCATCGCGCACCTCCAAGTTCCTTGAGGGAACTGACCGTAGCGCACTTAGTTCCTTAAGGGAACTGTTGGCGTAGACTGGCGCCGTGCAGCGAACCCGGTTCGGCGACATGGCCTGCTCGATCGCACGCACCATGGACGTCATCGGCGAGCCGTGGTCACCGCTGATCCTGCGCGACGTCTACGTGGGCGTGAGCCGCTTCGACCAGCTCCAAGACGATCTCGGCATCTCCCGCAAGGTACTCGCCGAGCGGCTGAGGTGGCTGGTCGAGCAGGGCGTGCTGGAACGGCGCGAGTACTCGGCCAAGCCGCCGCGGCACGAGTACGCGCTGACCGCGAAGGGCACCGAGCTGGTCGAGCTGCTGATGGTCATGGTGCGCTGGGGCGACCGCTGGACGGCGGGCGACGCCGGTCCGCCCGCGCTCTACCGCCACCGGGCGTGCGGCCGGATCGCGCACGTGGAGCTGCACTGCTCGGCGTGCGGCGAGCCGATGGGCCCGACCGACATCGACGTGCTGCCGGGACCCGGAGCCGTCACGCCCACCGCACCCGAGCCCACGCCCGCCGCTCAGCCGACGTGACCCTCAGTTGGCCAGGATGCCCAGCTCGGCGCAGTCGTCCGCGGTGTCGTCCGCGCACAGGTCGATCGGCTTGACCGCGCCCTCCGCCACCAGCGACCGCACGTTGTCCCGGGTGATCAGGTCGGCGCCCAGCAGCACCGACTTCACGTCCCGCCGCGCGACGAGGTCGCGGGTGTTCCCGGTGGCCAGGTCGTCCGCGCCGCTCAGGTCGCCGCGGGCCACCGCGATGGCCAGCCGCGCCGCCGCCTCGGCCTCGTCCCGGATCGGCTTGTACACCGTCATGCACTGGTCGCCGCGCAGGATCGCCCGCAGGCCCTCCACCGTGGCGTCCTGACCGGTCACCGGCACCCGGCCGGCCAGGCCCTCGGCCTTCAGCACCTCGATCGCCACGGCGGCCAGCCCGTCGTTGGCCGCGACCACGCCGTCCACCTTGCCGCCGTTGGCCGACAGCACCTGCTCGAACGCCGCCTTGCCGATCAGCGGGTCCCACCGGTCGATGGCCTTGCTGTCGACCAGGTCCAGCGCGCCGCTGTCGTACATCGGGCCGAGCTTGCGGCGCTGGCCGTCGAAGAACAGCGTGGCGTTGTTGTCCGTGGGCGAGCCCTGCAGCTCGATGATCTGCGCGCCCCGCTTGTCGCCGAGGCACCGCAGCAGGCCCTCGGCCTGCAGCTCGCCCACGTTCAGGTTGTCGAACGACACGTAGTACTCGGCCAGCCCGCCGAGGCTGATCCGGTCGTAGTTGATGACCGGGATGCCCGCTTCCTTGGCCTTGCGCTCGACCTCCGCGCCGCCCTCGGGGCTCAGGGGCGTCGTCATCAGCACCTTCACATCGCGCGCGATCATCTCGTCGGCGATGCTCGCGAACCTCTTCTCGTCACCGTCCGCGTTCTCGATCATGCCCTCGACGCCCGCGAAGTTCAGCGCCTGGAGCAGCAGCGGCCGATCCTGCTCCTCCCACCGGTCCGACGACGAGCGGTCCGGCAGGATGACGCCGACGACCGGTCTCGGCGCCCGGCTCCCCGTCGGCGGGGCGAGCGGGTCGACCTCCGCCGCGCAGCCGGCGACGAACAGGACGAGGAGACCGCAGGACACGGCCCTTGCCAGCCTTCGCATTCGCCAACCCCTTGCACGGGCACATCGACCTGACAGCGGAAATACGTAATGTCGCGGAATTCCACCTTCCCGGGTGCGGGTTCGTCAAGACGTAGCAACCCGGCGGCTCCAAATGGGCCGCAACATTCGGTCAGCCAGGCTTCCGGGAACATCGAACTCGCAGGTGGGACCGTTACACACCGCTGTTATCACGCTCCGCACCCGATTGGTCACGGAACCAAGCGGTTGTGAAAGGGGGCTCCCGTTCCGGGGATTTTTGTGCGATGGTGTCGCGTGCCGAACCCTGGCCGGGTGTGTGAGGAGAAGCAGCGTGAGAATCGTCCCCGCAGCGCTGGTGGCCGCGACCGCCGCGGCACTGCTCGCCTTGGGCGCCGGGCCGGCTGCCGCCGAAGAGGTCACGCCGGACCACACCGTCGCCGTCACCAGTTCGCAGTCACTGGCGCAGTCCCAGTCGAGCGTCCTGGCCGACAACCGCGACATGTAGCCACATGCGGCGATCCCCGCCCACCGGGTGACCGGGGGGCGGGGATCTTCGGTTTTCCCGGGGATCAGCCCAGCGCGGCGCCCAGCGCCTGCCAGTCCAGCACCGGCGCGGCCAGGTCGCGGATCGCGGCCAGCAGCCCCAGCCGGGCCCGCCGCACGTCGGCGTCCTCGGCCATCACCAGCACCTCGTCGAAGAAAGTGTTCACCGGCCCGGTCAGCCCGGCCGCCCCGACGGCGAACGCGGCCGGCCCGGTGACGCCCGCGGGCACGTCGGCCAGCGCCTTGTGCAGCGCCACCTCGGCGGGTTCGGTCAACGCCTGCGCGTCGTACTCGCCCGCGGTGTCCGCCGGCACGATCCGCCGCACCCGCTGCAGCGCGGCGACCAGCGCGGCGAAGTCCGGGTCACCCGCCAGCCCGGTCAGCTCGGCCAGCGTCGTGTCGGCCACCGCGGGCGCGTCGGCCAGCGGCAGCACGGCGTTGACGAACCGGTGGTCGTGCCCGGCGTCCAGGAGCTGCTGCTCGTAGCGCCGCACGGTGAACTCGCGGGCCGCGTCCAACGCCTCCGCCGACACCTCCAGCCCCTGGGCCTCCACCTCCTGGGCCGCCAGCGCCAGCGCCTTCGTCACCGTGACGTCCTTCAGCTCCGGGAACGCCCGCAGCACGCTCACCGCGCCCAGCGCCGCCCGCCGCAGCCCGAACGGGTCGGAGCTGCCGGTCGGGTTGGCCCCGATGCCGAACAGCCCGGCCAGCAGGTCGAACCGGTCGGCCAGGGACAGCAGCGCGCCGGGCGTGGACGACGGCAGCGCGTCACCCGCCGACCGGGGCAGCTCCATCTCGTACAGCGCCTGCGCGACCTGCGGCGACTCCCCCGCCCGCACGGCGTACTCGCGGGCCATCACGCCCGCCAGGCTGGACAGCTCGATCACCATCTGCGAGCCGAGGTCGAACTTGACCAGCTCGCCCGCCCGGTCCAGCGCGTCGTCGGCCGCGCCGACCACCTCGGCCAGCCGCCGCGCCAGCACCGCGATCCGACCGGCCCGGTCCGCCATCGAGCCGAGCTTGTCGGCGAACGTCAGCTTCTCCAGCCCGGCCCGCATGTCCGCCAGCGGCGTGCGCAGGTCGGCCCGCCAGAAGAACGCCGCGTCCTCGTACCGGGCGCGCAGCACGGCCTCGTTGCCCGCGCGGACCAGGTCGACGTCCACCTCGCCGTTGGCCACCGCCACGAAGTGCGGCAGCAGCGAACCGTCCTGCGCGCGCACCGGCAGGTACCGCTGGTGCTTGCGCATCACCGTGGTCAGGATCTGCGCGGGCAGCTCCAGGTACCGCTCCTCGAACGAGCCGAGGATCGGCGTCGGGCGCTCGACCAGGTTGGTGACCTCGTCCAGCACGCCCTCCAGGTCCACCACGCCGCCGACGGACGCGGCCAGCTCCTCGGCGCGGGCCACGACGGCCTCCCGCCGCCGGTCGGCCGACGCGTCGATGCCGTGCCCGGCCAGGAAGTCCAGGTAGCCGTCCGCCGCGGGCACCTCGACCACCGGCACGGCCGCGGTGCGGTGCACGCGGGTCTTCGGCTCGGCGGTCAGCGAGGACACCGCGACCGGCACCGGCGTCGTGCCCAGCAGGGCGAGCAGCCAGCGGATGGGGCGGGAGAACGACAGCTTCGGGTCGTTCCACTTCATGTTCTTCTCGGCGCGCAGCTCGGACACCACCTCGCCGAGCAACCCGCTGAGCACCTGGACCGCGCCGCGACCGGGGTCGGTGCGGACCAGGGCGACGTGCTCCACGCCGTTCTCGGTGACCCGGCCCAGCGCGGCCACGTCGACGCCCTGGCCGCGGGCGAAGCCCTGCGCGGCCTTGGTCGGGTTGCCGTCGGCGTCGAACGCGGCCGACACGCGGGGCCCGCGCACCGTCTTCTCGGCGTCCGGCTCGCGCGGCGCGACGTCGGGCACCAGCACCACGACGCGGCGCGGCGTGCCGTGCGCCTCGACCGGCCCGTGCGCGAGCCTGGTCGCGCCCAGCTTGTCCGCGACGGCCTTGGCGACGGCCTCGACGGTCCGCGTCACCTCGGCCGGCGGCAGCTCCTCCACGCCGATCTCGAACAGCAGTGTGCCCGGCTCCGGGACCTCGGCGAACGACGCCGGCGGCGCGGCCGCGGCGGGCGCCTCGGCCAGGCCGAGCGGGTGGCCCAGCTCCTCGCGGCGGGCCGCCCACAGCTGGGCGACCTCGCGGGCCAGGCCGCGCATCCGCCCGAACGCGCGGGCCCGCTCGGTGGTGCTGATCGCGCCGCGGGCGTCGAGCACGTTGAACGCGTGCGAGCACTTCAGCACGTAGTTGTGCGCCGGCACGGGCAGCCGCGCGTCGAGCATCCGCCGCGCCTCGGCGGCGTACTCCTCGAACAGCCGCTTGTTGGCCTCCACGTCGGCGTCGTCGAGGTAGTAGCGGCTCATCTCGTACTCGGCCTGGCCGAACGCCTCGCCGTAGGAGATGCCGGGCGCGTAGGCGATGTCCTTGAAGTGGTCGACGCCCTGGAGTGCCATCATGATGCGCTCGATGCCGTACGTGATCTCGACCGACACGGGGTCGAGCGACATGCCGCCGGCCTGCTGGAAGTAGGTGAACTGGGTGATCTCCAAGCCGTCCAGCCACACCTCCCAGCCCAGGCCCCACGCGCCGAGCGCGGGCGAGGCCCAGTTGTCCTCCACGAACCGCACGTCGTGCGCCCGGACGTCGATGCCCAGGGCTTCGAGGCTGCCCAGGTACAGCTCCTGGGGGTTACCCGGATCGGGCTTGAGGATGACCTGGAACTGGGTGTGGGTCTGCAGCCGGTTCGGGTTCTCGCCGTACCGCGCGTCGTCGGGCCGCACGCTCGGCTCGACGTAGGACACGCGCCAGGGCTCCGGACCCAGCACCCGCAGCACGGTGGCCGGGTTCAGCGTGCCGGCGCCGACTTCGGTGTTGTACGGCTGCACGACGACGCAGCCCCGTTCGGTCCAGTACCTGGTCAGCGCGAGCAGCGCATCCTGCATGGTCAGCACGGCAGCAGTCTACGAACGCACCCGGGCCGACCTCACAATCGGGTAACCGACCTGGTCAGGCCCCGTCGCCTGCCGGTATCACCACGTCCGGCGCAACGGCTGTGCGACGCTGATGGCAACCCGGGTGGCCCGCCGTGCGTCCATTGGGTCATACCCGGGTACATGGGAGGAGTGGGAGTGGACAACCGGCCGCCGAGGCCAGGCGAACCCGACGGGTTCCGCAGGCGACCCGTTCACCCTCGGAGTCCTTCCGCAGGCCAACCCCCGCGCGGCCAGGAGCCGCCGGGGCGGGGGTTCGACGCGCACCCCGGCCGTCCGGCGGGTCAACGCGGGCAGGTGCCCGGTGACCAGCCGCGACGTGCCATGCCGGAACGGGTGAACCCGGTCAGGCCCGAACGCGCCAGGGCGGGCGGCGAGCCCGCCGGCCGACCCCGGCCGGCCGCGGGTCAGCGACCGACCGGTCAGCGCGCCGCCGGTGACCGCCCCGCCCAGCGCCCCGGGGCTCAGCGACCGGCCGCGCAGCGACCGCGACCGGCGGCCGGTCCGCCGCGCCGACGTCCGCCCGCGAGGTCGACCGGCGGTTCCCTCTTCGGCCGCGCGGTCCTCGCGCTGTTCTCGGTCGCCGTGCTGCTGGGCACCGGCTACGGCTGGGCGAACTACACGGCGCTCACCGAGAAGATCACCAAGACCGACGTCATCAGCGCCGAGGGCGGCGGCGAGAAGCCCGCCGACGGCTCGGTCGACATCCTGATGGTCGGCATGGACAGCCGCACCGACGCCCAGGGCAACCCGCTGCCCCAGGAAATCCTGGACGAGCTGCACGCGGGCAACGAGAACGACGGCGGCCTGAACACCGACACGCTGATCCTGATGCACGTGCCGAACGACGGCGGCAAGGCGGTCGCGGTGTCGTTCCCGCGCGACTCCTACGTGCAGATCGCCGGCGGCTACGGCCGGCACAAGATCAACTCGGCGTACGGGTACGGCAAGAGCGAGGCGATCGCCGAGCTGGAGGGCAAGGGCGTCAGCGACCCGGCGCAGCTCGACGTGCAGTCCCGGCAGGGCGGCGCCAAGAACCTCATCGGCACCATCGAGGGCCTGACCGGCGTCACCATCGACCACTACGCCGAGATCAACCTGGTCGGGTTCTACGAGATCACCAAGGCCGTCGGCGGCGTGGACGTGTGCCTCAACCAGGCCACCCGCGACGACATGTCCGGCGCGAACTTCGCCGCCGGCCCGCAGCGGATCCAGGGCCGCGAGGCGCTGGCGTTCGTCCGGCAGCGGTACGGGCTGCTGCGCGGCGACCTCGACCGCATCGTGCGCCAGCAGGTGTTCATGGCGGGCCTGGCCAAGCAGATCCTGTCCGCGGGCACGCTGTCCGACCCCGGCAAGCTCAGCTCGCTGATCGACGCGCTGACCAAGTCGATCGTGCTGGACCAGGACTGGGACGTGCTGCGGTTCGCCAACCAGATGAAGGACCTGACCGGCGGCAACCTGACGTTCGAGACCATCCCGACCGGCAACCCCGAGCTGTCGACGCCCGAGGACGGCCTGGCCGTCGAGGTCGACCAGCGCGAGGTCAAGAAGTTCTTCAAGAACCTCAACGCCGACCCGAACGCGACGACCACCACCGCGCCCGCCATCGACCACGCCGCGGTCACCGTCGAGGTGCGCAACGCCTCCGGCTCGCCGGGGCTGGCGGGCCGGGTGCTCGACGCGCTGGTCGCCAAGGGGTTCACCAGCGGGGACACCGACAACGCCGCGCCCCTGGACACGTCCGTGGTGCGCTACGGCGTGGGCGGCGAGGCGGGCGCCGAGGCCGTCGCGGACGCGCTGGGCGGGTTGGAGCTGGAGCAGGACGACGACATCCCGGCCGGCCGCGCCAGGGTGTTCGTCGGCTCCGACTACTCCGGGCCGGGCACGCAGGGCCTGGTCGGCGCGCCGCTCGTCGGCCTGGACGGCGCGCGGCAGCAGCCGGGCACGACCACGACGACCGAGCCGCCCATCGCGGCGGACGGGGTGCGCTGCGTCAACTGACCGTCGACTCGGGGGGTAGTCACGTGGGGAGCTTCATCAGACGGCTGCGCTGGAAGCGGGTGCTGGTCGCGCTCGGGCTGCTGGCGGTGCTCGCGGTCACGCCGTGGGTGTGGGTGCAGACCAGCAGCGCCGGGTACCGGCACTCGGCGGCCGACGTCCCGGACGCGCCGGTGGCGCTGGTCCTTGGCGCGGGCCTGACCAGGGCGGGCACGCCGACGCCGTTCCTGGCGGGCCGGCTGGACGTGGCCGCCGACCTGCACCGGCGCGGCAAGGTCGAGGTGCTGCTGGTCAGCGGCGACAACAGCACCACCGAGTACGACGAGCCGAGCGCGATGCGCGCTTACCTGATCGGGAAGGGCGTGCCGGCGGACGTCGTGGTGGCCGACTACGCGGGGCTGGACACCTGGGACTCGTGCACGCGGGCGAAGCGGATCTTCGGCGTCGAGCGGGCGACCGTGGTGACCCAGGAGTTCCACCTGCCGCGCGCGGTGGCGCTGTGCCGCTCGGCGGGCATCGAGGCGTTCGGGGTCGGGCACGACACGTCCGGCCGGTGGTGGTCGACCACCGCCTACGGGCACTTCCGGGAGGGCGTCGCGGCGGGCAAGGCGATGTGGGACGGCCTGGTGGCCAAGCCGGACCCGCGGTTCCTCGGACCGCGCGAGGACGGCGTCACCAGTGCGCTCGAACGGCGTTGAAACTCTACTCTCGGTACCATTCGATTAGACTGATCGGGCGATAAATCGGACATCTCGCGTAAGCGATCGGCTTGTCGCGCTTTCCATCTGCGTGGGGTCTGCCGGGCCCCGGTGGACTGGAGGATCGACGGTGCAGATCGACACAGCGGCGTACCAGCGCGTGCTCGGTGATGAGCTCCGCAGCCTTCGCAAGCAGCGCGGATGGACCCGCAAGGAGCTCAACCGCCGGCTGCAGAGCGAGATCTCGCTGCAAACGCTGGCCACCTACGAACTGGGCACCCGCCAGTGCTCGGTGGTCCGCTTGGTGGAGATCTGCGTCGCCCTGGGAGTGCCGGCGCACCAGGTGCTGGCGCGGGTGCACGAACGGGTGTTCGGTGACGCACCGGCCGGGCACCTCGCGGTCGACCTGGCCACGGTCGTCGCCGACACGCGACCGCAACTGCTGCCGCTGCGCCGCTGGGCGCAGGGCAAGCTCGCGCACCTCGTCCCCGGCCAGCCGCCCGAGGTGCACCTCGACCTGCCCGCGCTGGAGTACATGGCGCAGTTGTGCCAGCTCAGCACGGTGGACCTGATCCGGACCCTGCGGGAGCTGGACAACCAGCGTCCCCGGTAGCATCGGGGTCCTCCCCCCTCCCCTGACGGACGCAGGAAGTCGCTTGCCGAACACTCCAGGTGCAGACCCAGGCCGCCTGCCGCTGCGCACCGCAGCCGCCGTGCGACTGGGCAACATGAGTTCGAAGCTGTCGCAGAAGATGGGTCTGGGCGCCGGTGGCATGATCGGCGGCCGGGTCGCGCTCCGCCTCGACCCGCAGGCGCTGGCGCACTTGACGTCCGGCCGCTCGGTCGCCCTGGTGACCGGGACCAACGGCAAGACCACCAGCACGATGATGCTCAGTCGCGCCGTGTCGTTCCTGGGCGAGGTCGCCACCAACCACGGCGGCGCGAACATGCCCGACGGGCACGTGACCGCGCTGTCCAAGCAGCCCGACGCGCCGTACGCGGTGCTGGAGGTCGACGAGGGGTACTTCCCCGAGGTCGTGCGGGCCGCGTCGCCCGCCGTGGCGGTGCTGCTCAACCTCAGCCGCGACCAGCTCGACCGGGTCGGCGAGGTGCGCACCATCGAGCGGTCGCTGCGCACGGCGCTCGGGTCGGTGACCGGGGTCGTGGTGGCCAACTGCGACGACATCATGGTCACGTCCGCGGCCCGCGACTGCGCCGACGTGGTGTGGGTCGCCACCGGGACGGGCTGGCACAACGACGCCGCCTCGTGCCCGCGCTGCGGCGACCCGATCCGCTGGGAGGGCGAGCACTGGCACTGCACCGGGTGCGACCTGGCCCGGCCGCGCCCGCAGTGGGTGACCGGCGACGGATACCTGGTCGCGCCCAACGGCGTGAAGGTCGAGCTGGCGCTGCGGCTGCCGGGCAAGTTCAACCAGGCCAACGCCGTGATGGCCACGGCCGCCGCGGTGGCGCTCGGCGTGCCCGTGGAGGAGGCCGTGCAGCGGTTGCGCGCGGTGTCCAACGTGGCCGGTCGGTACCGGACGATCCAGCGGTCCGGGCACCGGGCCCGGCTGCTGCTGTCCAAGAACCCGGCCGGGTGGAGCGAGACGCTGACCGTCGTGCGCGAGGCCGACCACCCCGCGGTGCTCGTGATCAACGCGCACGAGGCCGACGGGCGCGACCTGTCGTGGCTGTGGGACGTGCCGTTCGAGCGGCTGCGCGGGCGGCAGGTGATCGCGTCCGGTGAGCGGGCGACGGACCTGGCCGTGCGGCTGACCTACGCCGAGGTCGAGCACACGATCGTGCCGGACCCGCTGCTGGCGATCGACGCCATGCCGACCGGACCGGTCGAGGTCATCGCCAACTACACCGCATTCCGCGACCTGAACGCGAGGGCCGCCCAGTGAGCACCAGCAAGGTCCAGATCGCGCTCGTGCTGCCCGACCTGCTGGGCACGTACGGCGACTTCGGCAACGCGGTCGTGCTGGAGAAGCGGATGACGTGGCGGGGCATCTCCGCCGAGATCGTCACCATCCGGTTCGGCGAGCCGGTGCCGGAGTCGTGCGACATCTACGTGGTCGGCGGCGGTGAGGACACGGCGCAGACGTTGGCCGTGCGGCACCTGCGCGAGCACCCGGGCATGCAGCGGGCGGCGGCGCGCGGCGCGGTGATCCTCGGCGTGTGCGCGGGCATCCAGATCTTCGGCGAGTCGTTCACCCGGGCCGACCAGGTGACCCACCCCGGTCTCGGGCTGCTCGACTCGACGTCGCACGCGGGTGGCAGCCGGGCCATCGGCGAGGTCATCGCCACCCCGGCGGACGGCCTGTTCGAGGGCCTGCTGACCGGGTTCGAGAACCACCAGGGCCGAACCGTGCTGGGCCCGTCGGCCCGGCCGCTGGCGCACGTGAAGGTGGGCACCGGCAACGACGGCTCGGTGGAGGGCGCGGTCCAGGGCCGCATCCTGTGCACCTACCTGCACGGGCCCGTGCTGCCGCGCAACCCGCAGATCGCCGACCTGCTGATCGAGTGGGCGACGGGCGTCAAGCTGCGCCCCCTCGACCTGCCCGACGTGACGCGCCTGCGCGCCGAGCGCGCCAAGGCCGCCGGCGTCTCCACCTGACCGCGAACGCAGAACTCGGGGTACGCGAACGTTCGACTCGCGGGTCCTGAGTGTTCGACTCGCGCGAGTCGAACACTCACGTTTCGCGAGTCGAACGCTCAGGTACCCCGAGTTCTGCGTTCGGGATGGGTGTGGTGAGCGGTCAGGCGGGGATTCGGGTGCGGCGGGCGCGGGTCAGGGTGTAGTCCTCGGCGCGGACGGTCTTGGTGCGCATCCAGTAGCGCCAGGTGAAGCCGGGCCAGACGGTGCGGTTGACGCCCTGGGCGTCCAGGTACCAGCTCTTGCAGCCGCCCTCGGTCCACACGCCCTTGCGCAGCTTGCGGTGCAGCTCGCGGTTGAACCGGGCCTGCACGTCCGGCCGCACGTCCAGCTCGTCGGCGTGGTGGCGGTCCAGCAGCTGCAGGCACTGGCGGACGTACCGGATCTGCGACTCGATCATGAACACCACCGAGTTGTGCCCCAGGCCGGTGTTCGGGCCGAGCAGGAAGTACAGGTTCGGGAAGCCCGAGACGGTGATCCCGTAGTAGGTCTCGATCCCCTTCTCCCGCCACATCCCGGCCAGGTCGACCCCGCCCTTGCCGGTGATGTCCAGGTAGTCGAACGAGTCGACCACGTGGAACCCGGTGCCGTAGATGATCACGTCGACCTCGTGCTCGACGCCCGCCCGGTCGACCACGCCGTTCGCCCGCACCTCGGCGATGCCGTCGGTCACCAGCTCGACGTTCGGCCTGGTCAGCGCCGGGTAGTAGTCGTTGCTGATCAGCACCCGCTTGCAGCCCATGGTGTAGTCGGGCGTCAGCTTCGCCCGCAACGCCTCGTCCGGCACCTGGCTCCGCAGGTGCCGCTTGGCGATGTTCTGCGCGAACTCCATGATCTTCGGGTTCACCGCGAACCCCAGCGCGCTCGACTCACGCGTCCAGTACACGAAGTCCCGGTACAGCCGCTGCGTGAACGGCAGCGCGCGGAACAGCTTCTGCTCCCACGTGGTGATCCCCCGGTCCATCTTGGGCATGACCCACGGCGGCGTGCGCTGGAACAGCGTCAGCCGCCCGACCCGGTCGGCGATCCGGGGCACGAACTGGATCGCGCTCGCGCCCGTGCCGACCACCGCGACCCGCTTGCCGGTGAGGTCGTAGTCGTGGTCCCACTCGGCGGAGTGGAACGCCTTGCCCTCGAACCGCTCGATGCCCGGCAGCACGGGGATGTTCGGGATGTGCAGCGCGCCGACGCCCGCGACCACGGACTTCGCCGTGTACGTGTCGCCGTTCTCGGTGGAGACGTGCCAGACCTTCGCGTCCTCGTCCCACCGGGCGCCGCCGACCTTGCTGTCGAACCGGATGTGCTCGCGCAGCCGGTACTTCTCGGCCACCCGCTGGAGGTAGTCCCTGATCTCCGGCTGCCGGGCGAACATCCGCGACCAGCGCGGGTTCAGCTCGAACGAGTACGAGTACATGTGGGACGGGACGTCGCAGGCGCAGCCGGGGTAGGAGTTGTCCCGCCAGGTGCCACCGAGGTCGCTCGCCTTCTCCAGCACGACGAAGTCGCGCTCCCCGGTGCGCTTCAGCTCGATCGCCATGCCCAGGCCGGCGAAGCCCGTGCCGATGACCAGGACCTTCACCTCACGGTGCATGCCCGTCTCCTCCACGTTCGGCTGACATACCGGTCAGTAGGTTACTCGAAGTAAGTTACCTCCGGTAGTCTCGACTCGTGACCACCACCGAGCCGCGCCGCCGGCGGATGCCCAAGGCGCAGCGCAAGGCGCAGATGCTCGACGTCGCCGAGGTCGTCTTCGCCGAGCGCGGTTACCTGGCGGCGTCGATGGACGAGATCGCCGAACGGGTCGGGGTGTCCAAGCCGATGCTCTACGAGTACTTCGGCTCCAAGGAGGGCCTGCTCATCGGCTGCATCCACCGGGCCCGCACCGAACTGCTCGAACGCACGCAGCAGGCCGTCACGGGCGCGGACGGGCCGGAGGAGGTGCTGCGCCGCGGCCTGACGGCGTTCTTCGAGTTCATCGCCGAGCACAAGCAGTCGTGGTCCCTGCTGCGCCAGGAGGCGGCGATCACCGTGCCCTCCGCGGTCGAGGAGGTCGAGGGCATCCGGCGGCAGCAGACCGACCTGATCGCGGCCGTGATCGGGAGCTTCGACTCCGACATCGACCCGGTGGAGGCCGAGGCGTTCGCCGAGATCGTGGTCGGCTCGACCGAGCGGTTGGCGCTGTGGTGCGAGCGCAGGCCCGAGGTGGGGCCCGCGCTCGCGACCCGTTACGTCATGGAGGTCGTCTGGCGGGGCGTGGCCGGCAGGCTCAGCCCGGTCAGGCCCGCCGACGGCGGCTGACCAGCAGCAGGCCCGCGCCGGACAGCAGCAGCGCCAGCCCGCCGACCCCCACCCACAGCGGCGTGGCGCCCGTGCGGGCCAACGCCGGGCGCTCGGACCGCGGCGGCGCCTTCGGCACGACGGCGGCGCTCGTGCCGAGCACGCCGGACGTGGTGGCGGTGGCCGACGTGCCGGCGACGTCCGTGGTCGTGGTCGTCGCGGAGGTCGCGGACGTGCCCGCCACGTCGGTCGTCGTCGTGGTCGCCTGGGTCGACGTGCCCGCCGACGTGGTCGTGGGCGACACGTCGGTCGTGGTGTGGCAAGGCGGGTCGCCGCGCTCCTGCCGGTCCTCCTCCTCGCACACGTCACCCCTGGGCGTCTGCTCGCTCCACCCGCCCGGCACGTCGGGCGCCGGCCACGGCGAGTCGGCCAGCGCGACCCCCGGTGTGGCCAGCAGCCCCAGCGCCAGGCACACCGCAACGGTCGTTCGACGGCTCATCAGGTCCTCCCGGACTAACTGCGTTGGTCTGAACGGCCTATCGAACACCCAGCGCTCCGCGTTACCGAACGCGCACCCTCCGTGGCAGCCGAGAGGTAAGCCATTCGAGTGGAGAAGACCGCCCGACAGCCGCACCCGATAGCCGGGACCACGAGCTGATCACGATAGAACCAGGTCAGATGGGAGCAAGACGTCCGACGGAAGGCCGATCATGATCACTCTGCCCATCACCGCGAACTACCGGCGCGCAGGCGACGACTGGGAGGTGACGGTGCGCGCCGACGGTCAGGAGCTCGACGCCACCGCGCCCGGCCTCATCGCGGCCAGGCTGGCGGCCGACCAGCTGGTGGACGAGATCGCGGCCGGGTTCGCCAAGCGGGCCGTCGTGCACATGCTGGACGGCGACGCGTTCGCGTTCTCGGTGGCGTACCTGCACACCCGCGCGGGCCTGGCGCCGCCGGCAAGGGGGTGAACCCGAAGCCGCGCCACGCGTGAGCCGGCTTCCGGAGCCTGCGTTCGGCGTGCCGCGGCCTAGGATGTCCGGCCAAAGGCGACAGGAGCGCAGAGATGGCCACACCGGTGTTCAGCGGGGCGACTCGGACCCCGCAACGAGGTAGACCGAGAGACGCCAGCCGGGACGACGCGTTGCGGCAAGCCGCGCTGGAGGTGATGGCCGAAGTCGGGTACCGCGCGCTGACGATGGACGCCGTCGCGGCGCGCGCCCGGGCCGGCAAGGCGACCATCTACCGGCGGTGGGAGTCCAAGCTGGACCTGGTGATCGACACGTGCACCCAGTTGGCGCAGCGCAACCTGGCCGAGCCGGACACCGGCACGCTGGCGGGCGACCTGCGCGAGTTCCTGAGCGCGTTCGCCGCGTTCCTGTCCGGCCCGATCGGCAAGGCCGCGCAGGCGCTGGTCGGCGAACTGCCGCACGAGCCCGAGCTGGCCACGGCGTTCCGCGACACGTTCCTCATCGCCCAGCGCAACGTGCTGCGCCACATCCTGGACCGCGCCGACGAACGCGGCGAGCTGCGGCCGGACGCGCCGCGCGGCATGGCGGTGGAGATCGCCGGCGCGGCCCTCATCTACCGGTTGATGCTCACCGGTGACCCCTTGGACCTCGCCTTCGTCGACCGCGTGGTCGACCAGGTGCTGATGCCCCTCGTCGCCGAGGGGCAGTAGCGCACCTCCGGCTCCGCGGTCAGCGGAACAGCTTGCGCAGCAAGGCGAACCCGACGAGCACGGCCACCGCGATCAGCGAGTACCGGATCTTGGGTTCGTCGAGCTTCGCGCGCACGCTCTCCTTGCCGGACTCGACGAAGCGCTGGGGGTTCGCCCTGGTCCCCAGCTCGTCCAGGGTCGCCGCCAGCGCGTTGCGAGCCTGCTCGATCTCGCGCTGGATGGTGTCGGGGTCGCGGGCCACAATTCCTCCTAGCTGCGGTCTGACCTCAACCGTAGTGGAGGGAGGTCGGCCGGGCGGGCCCAACCCGGCGACGGGTGCGGTGTCCCTCGACACCGGGCCGCCGCACCCTGCCGATAAGCTGACCCACGCCGGGCTCGTAGCCCAATTGGCAGAGGCACACGGTTTAGGTCCGTGCCAGTGAGAGTTCGAGTCTCTCCGAGCCCACGTCACCGGCGGTCCCTCGGCGGCGTCCGCCGAGGGTCGCTCAACCCGTGTAGCGCAGGACTTCGAGCATCGACTGCGGGTCGACCGCGGCCGGGTCCGGCTCCTCGCAGGCGGCCAGGGCGGCGCGGGTCGCGTCGACGTCCAGGCCCGCGCCGATGAGCACCAGCTCGGTGCGGCGCGGTCCCGGCCAGGCCGAGCGCTCGAACCGCAGGAACGCGCCGACGGTGTGCAGGCCGAACCGCTGCCGGTGGCCGGGCACGTCGAACCGGACGAAGCCCTTGATCCGGTACAGCCCCTCGGGGCGGGCGTCGAGGAACGCCATGAGCCGCACCGGGTCCATCGCGCCGCCGGTGAACTCGACGCTGTCGTAGCGCACGTGGTCGTGCTCTTCCTCCACCAGGTCCTCGAAGGACAGCTGGCCGTGCCGCTCGCGCGGCCGCGGGTCGAACAGCAGCGCCGGGTCCACCGCGCCGAACGTCGACCGCACCACGGGCACGCCGGGCTTGAGCCGGTCGACCTCCTCGACCAGCGCCGACGCGTCGGCCACCCGGTCGACCTTGTTCAGCACCACCAGGTCCGCCACCCGCAGGTGCCGGGCCAGGTCGTCGGGGAACTCGGCGGCGTCGACCAGCAGCACGAGGCCGCCGTAGGTCAGGCGCGGGTTCTCGCTCGCCAGCACCATGCGCGCCATGGCCTGCGGCTCGGCCAGGCCGCTGGCCTCGATCACGATCACGTCGACCAGCGGGGCGAGCTTGGCGAGCATGGCGTCGAGCTCGCTGACGTCGATCGCGCAGCACAGGCAGCCGTTGCTCAGCGAGACGGTGGAGTCGACCTGGCCGGCCACGCTCATCGCGTCGACGCCGATGGCGCCGAAGTCGTTGACCACGACGCCGACCCTGGTGCCGCGACTGCCGGCCAGCAGGTGGTTGAGCAGCGTGGTCTTGCCGGAGCCGAGGAACCCCGCCACCACGATCACCGGGATCCGCTTCACGCCGAGCGATCCTACGTGCCGGCCATGAGCGCGATGAACTGCTCCATGGCCGCGGTCACGGCGGGCTCGTCGTCGGTGGCGACCAGGTCGAGCAGCAGGCCGCGGGTGACGGCCAGGCCGAGCCGGGCGCGGGCCAGCGCGACCTCGGGCGGGTGGCCGCGGGCGCGCTCGGCGGCGGCCACCGGTTCCAGCCAGTCGGTGACGATGCCGTCCAGCAGCGCGGTCGTGCCCGGACGGCCCTGCGCCGCCTGGGCGTACAGCTCGAAGAACAGCCGCTCGTGGGCGCGCAGCGCCGGGTCGGTCAGCACCCGCCAGAACGCGCGCGCGGCCTCGGCGGGGTCGTCGGCCGGCAGGGCCGCCAGCACGGCCCGCTGCTTCGCCTCGACCGCCCGGACGACCTCGACCAGCAGGCCCTCCATCGAGCCGAAGTGGTAGAGGAGCATCCGGTGGCTGGTGCCCACCGCCTCGGCCAGCCGGCGCAGGCTCACCTCGCCCAGGCCGTGCCCGGCCAGGTGCTCGACCACGGCGGTGAGCAGGCGTTGCCTGGACGTCCCTTGTCCTGCCATGTACCGGATGGTACATGTACCACATGGTACAGAGAGTGGACGTCCGAGTGCGCAGTTCCGCGCCGCCGGAACGGGTTTACCGGCTGGTGGCGGACAGTTCGACGTGGCCCGAGTGGTCGCCCGTGGTGCGGTACGAGCGGGAACGCGCCGGTGACGCGTATGGGGTCGGCGAAGTCCGGGTATTCAAGAACAAAGGCCGCAAGTCGCTCACGAGGGAGGAGGTCGTCGAACTGACGCCGAACCGGCGGGTGGGCTACGTCCTGCTGTCCGGGCTCGCGATCCGCGACTACCGGGCGTTCATCGACCTCGCGCCGGACGGCGGCGGGACGACGATCCACTGGCACTCGTCGTTCGAGCCCAGGACGCGGGGCACGGGCGGGCTCTACCGCTTGCTGCTCCAGGCCGTGCTCTCGCGCTACGCCAACGGCCTGGCGGCGCACGCCGCACGTTGACCGTCGCCCGGGGACTGGGGTTTTCCGCACCCCGGCTGTGCGGCCGGCTTCATGGTGGCGACCTCGGCGCGTTCGTACGGTGGAACCATGGATGTCGTCTCGTGGGTGACCGACCTGATGGAAACGCTCGGCGCGCCCGGCGCCGGGATCGCGATCGCGTTGGAGAACCTGTTCCCGCCCCTGCCGAGCGAGCTGTTCCTGCCGCTGGCCGGGTTCACCGCCAGCCAGGGCAAGATGAACCTGTTCGCGGCGATCCTGTGGACCACCACCGGGTCGGTCGCGGGCGCGCTGGCGCTGTACTACCTGGGCGCGGTGCTCGGCCGTGACCGGATCAGGGCCATCGCGCAGCGGGTACCGCTGGTGAAGGTGTCCGACGTGGACAAGACCGAGGACTGGTTCGCCCGGCACGGGAAGGCGACGGTGTTCTTCGGCCGGATGGTGCCGGTCTTCCGCAGCCTCATCTCCATCCCGGCGGGCGTCGAGCGCATGCCGCTGCCCGGGTTCCTGCTGCTCACCGCGGCGGGCAGCCTGATCTGGAACACCGCGCTGATCCTCGCGGGCTACGTGCTCGGCGAGAACTACCACCTGGTCGACCAGTACCTCGGCGTTGTCACGAAGGTCGTCATCGGCCTGGTGGTGCTGGCCCTCGGCTGGTTCGTGGTGTCGCGGCTCAAGCAGCGGAACAAGGAGCCGGACGAGGAGAAGGACGAGGAGGCTCAGGCCCGCAGGTAGCGCAGGATCGCCAGCACCCGCCTGCTGTAGCCGTCCACACCGGACAGGCCGAGCTTGTCGAAGATCGAGTTGATGTGCTTCTCCACCGCGCTGCGCGAGACGTGCAGCCGGGACGCGATCGCGTCGTTCGTGTGGCCCTCGGCCATGTGCGCCAGCACCTGGCGCTCCCGCTCGGTCAGCACGTCCAGCGGGTGGCTCGTGCGCGCCAGCAGCCGCCGCACCACCTCCGGGTCGAACGCCACGTCACCCGCGCCGACCCGGCGCAGCGCGTCCAGGAACTCCTCCACCTGGACCACCCGGTCCTTGAGCAGGTAGCCCACGCCGTCGGCGTGCCCGGTGAGCAGGTCGACGGCGTAGCGCTGCTCGACGTACTGCGACAGCACCAGCACGCCGACGCCGGGGAACCGCCTGCGGATCTCCAGCGCGGCCCTCAGGCCCTCGTCGGAGTTGGTCGGCGGCATCCGCACGTCGGTCACCACGACGTCCGGCCGGTGCTCGGCGACCGCGCTGAGCAGCGCTTCCGCGTCGCCGACGGCGGCGGGCACCTCGTGCCCCTCCTCGACCAGCAGCCGCACCAGGCCCTCGCGCAGCAGCGTCGAGTCCTCGGCCAGGATCACCCGCACGGCACCTCCGCGGTGATCACCGTGGGTCCGCCCGCCGGGCTGGTCACGTCGAACGCGCCGTCCAGCGCGAGCACCCGCCGGGACAGGCCGGCCAACCCGCCGCCGGCCGGGTCCGCGCCGCCGACGCCGTCGTCCGCGACCCGCACCCGCACCGCGCCCGCCTCCTCGGTGACGTCCACGCCGATCATGGTCGCACCCGAGTGCTTGGCCGCGTTCGTCACCGCCTCGCACACCACGAAGTACACCGCCGTCTCCACCGACGGCTCGGCGCGCAGCGGCGCGCACCGGATGCGCACCGGGATCGCCGAGCGGTCCGCCACCGCCTCCAGCGCGTCGACCAGGCCCAACGAGTCCAGCGCCGCCGGGTAGACCCGCCAGGCGACCTCGCGCAGGTCGTCCAGCACGTGCCGGGACTCCTCGTGCGCCTGCGCCAGCAGGTCGTCGGCGTGCTCGGGGTGGCGGCGGGCCCGGCCGAGCAGCACGCCCAGCGCCACCAGCCGCTGCTGCACGCCGTCGTGCAGGTCCCGCTCGATGCGCCTGCGCTCGGCGTCCACGGCCGCCACGATGCCCGCCCGGCTCGCGGCCAGCTCGTCGATGCGCAGGCGCAGCAGCTCGGCCTCGCTCGGGCCGAGCCAACGGCGGGCGACCCTGCCCTCCAGCGCGACCACGCCGATGATGCCCTGCACCTCGATGTAGAGCAGGACCAGGCCGATCAAGCCGGTCCACAGGAACGCGGTCAAGCCGTCGGACGGGTCCAAGCCGCTGCGCGGGCCGCCGGCGAACAGCCGGTACACCACGATCACGCCCATCGCGAGGCCGTAGAACAGCCAGGCCAGCACGAACCCGCCGAACAGCCCGACCGGCGCGCGGACGGCCAGGTAGCGCACCGCCCGCTCCCTGGTCGGCTCGGCGCTCTCGATCCCGAACCAGAACCGCAGCCGCCGCCGTTCGAGCTCGGCGACCGCGACGGTCGAACCCCGGGCGAACGCCACGACCAGCAGATCCAGCAGCGCCGTCAGGAAGCCGAGCAACAGTCCGGCAACGGCGCGCAACCCCCTGTGCACCTGGTCGAGGTTAGTCGACCCGATTGTGCTATTGGCCGAGCGCACATCCGCTACCGAGGATTTGAGACGTGGGCACAATTGCGGTCATAGGTGCAGGTCAGGCGGGTCTCGTATTGTCAGCGGCGCTGTTGCGCGCCGGATGGCAGGTCACCCTCTACTCCGATCGGACGGCGGAGGAGCACCTGGCGGACCGGGGCAGGCCGACCGCCTGCCTGTTCGGCGACCAGGTCGAGTACGAGGCCGAGCTGGGCCTGGACTTCTGGCCGCAGGCGTCCCCGATGCGGCGCATCCACCTCGACCTGTTCACCGACGACCGCTCGCTGGCGTTCTCCGTCGACGCGCCGCTGCGCAAGCCCGCGCTGGCGGTCGACCAGCGGCTGAAGTTCTCCGCGGGGCTGCGCGAGGTCGAGTCGCGCGGCGCGTCGGTGGTGATCGGCGCGGTCACGGTCGACCGGTTGGACCAGCTGGCGGCGGAGCACGACCTGGTCGTCGTCACGGCCGGGCACCGGTCGCTGACCGGCCTGTTCGAGCGCGACCCGGCCCGGTCGGTGCACTCCGAGCCGCAGCGCAACCTGTTCTCGATGAACATCCACGGGTACGACATGGCGGCCCGGCCCGAGCACCGGGAGGGCGTGTTCTCGTTCCTGCCCGGCACGGTCGAGATCTTCTGGGTCCCGTTCTTCGACAAGGACGTCGGCGAGTCGCGCAGCATCGTGGTGGAGGCGGCGCCGGGCGGCCGGGCCGACCGGTTCGGCGACGTGACCTCGGGCGACGAGGGCCTGGCCGTGCTGAAGTCCGTGGTGGACGACCTGCTGCCGCACGAGTCGGCGTTCCTGCGGCCCGCGCTCCCGGCCAGCCAGGTGACCTGGATCAAGGGCCAGGTCGTGCCGGTGGTGCGCAAGCCGGTGGCCGTGCTGCCGTCCGGGCGGCACGTGCTCGGCCTCGGCGACGCGGTCGTGCTGAACGACCCGCTGGCCGGCCAGGGCGCCAACAACGCCACCCGGATGGCCCGGTTCTTCGCCGCCGAGCTGGCCGCGCACGACGGCCCGTTCACCGCGTCGTGGCTGTCCGAGCGGTTCGACGAGTGGTGGGAGCACGGCCGCTACACCAACGACTTCTCCAACGGCCTGCTCGCGCCGCTGACCGACGCGCAGAAGCAGGTGCTGCTCGCCGCGTCGCGGCGGGAGGACATCGGCGAGCAGCTGTGGGAGGGCTTCAACGACCCGTCGTCGCTGTTCCCGTGGTTCTTCGACGCGGCGGCGACCAGGGAGTTCCTGGCGCGGCGCGACATCGGGCAGCTCGACGTGCTGCGGTACAAGCTGGGCGTCGGGGTGAACCTGCTGGCCCAGAAGGCGTCCCGGCTGTTCAAGCGGCCCGTCGGCGGGACAGCGACTCCCTGATCGCGCGCGCCGCCGCCCGACCGGCCCGCGTCGCGCCGACCGTGCTGGCCGACGGGCCGTAGCCGACGAGGTGCACGCGCGGGTCGGCGACGACCGCGGTGCCGTCGAGCCGGATGCCGCCACCGGGTCCGCGCAGGCGCAGCGGCGCCAGGTGGTCGAGCGCGGCGCGGAACCCCGTCGCCCACAGGATGGCGTCGGCCCGCTCGCGCGTGCCGTCGGACCAGATCACGCCGTCCTCGGTGATCCGGTCGAACACCGGCCTGCGGTCGAGCACGCCGGCGCTCAGGGCCGCGCGGACGGCCGGCGTGAGGCTCAGGCCGGTCACGCTGACCACGCTGCGCGGCGGCAGGCCCCGGCGGACGCGCTCCTCCACCTGGGCGACCACCGCCCGGCCCAGTTCCGGGGTGAACGGCCGGTCGGAGAACTCCGGCTCGCGGCGGGTCACCCAGGTGGTGGCGGCGGCGTGCCCGGCGATCTCCAGCAGCTGCTGCACCGCGGACGTGCCGCCGCCGACCACGACCACGCGCTGCCCGGCGAACTCCGCCGGCCCCCGGTACTGCGACGAGTGCAGCTGACGACCGGCGAACAGCTCCTGGCCGGGGTAGCGGGGCCAGAACGGCCGCGTCCACGTGCCGGTCGCGTTCACCAGCGCTTCCGCCTCCCAGGCGCCGCTGTCGGTCTCGACGCGCAGCAGGCCGCCGAGGTCGCGGACGGCGCGCACCCGCACCGGGCGGCGCACCTCGATGCCGTTGCGGCGCTCGAAGTCGGCGAAGTAGGCGGGCAGGACCTCGTTGGCGGGCGCGGCCGGGTCCGGCTCGGCGAACGGCATGCCCGGCAGGTCGTGGATGCCGTGCACGGTCGCCATCCGCAGGGTCGGCCAGCGGTGCCGCCACGCGCCCCCCGGCCCCGCCTCGGCGTCCAGCACGACGTGGTCGAGGTTCGCGCGGCCGAGGGAGTACGCCGCGGACAGCCCCGCTTGACCTGCGCCGATGACCACCACGTCCATACCACCGTCAACGCCGGCGCGGCGCCGGTCGCTTCCCGGTGTCGGAACGGTCACACCAGGAAGGCATCGGGGGTCTTCGGCGTTGGTCGAAGTCATGAGTCGACTTCGCGACGTGCCGCTGTCCGCCCTCGACCTCGCCACGGTCACCACGGCCACGGACACGCGCACGGCCCTGAGGCACACGCGCGAGCTGGCCCAGCACGTCGAACGGCTCGGGTTCACCCGGTTCTGGCTGGCCGAGCACCACAACATGCCCGGCGTCGCCAGCTCCTCCCCCGCGATCCTGATCGGCCACGTCGCCGACGCCACCACGACGCTGCGGGTCGGCTCCGGCGGCGTGATGCTGCCCAACCACCCGCCGCTGGTCGTCGCCGAGCAGTTCGGCACGCTGTCCGCCCTGCACCCCGGCCGCATCGACCTCGGCATCGGCCGCGCGCCCGGCACCGACCAGCGCACCGCCCAGGCGCTGCGCCGCACCACCGGCCCGCTGTCGGTGGACGACTTCCCGCAGCAGCTCGGCGAGCTGACCGGCTACTTCGACGGGACCGAGGAACTGCTGGCGATGCCCGCCGTCGGCAACAAGCCGGACGTGTTCCTGCTCGGGTCCAGCGGGTACAGCGCGCAGGTCGCGGGCCTGCTCGGGCTGCCGTTCGCGTTCGCCCACCACTTCAGCGCCGAGAACACGCTGCCCGCGCTGGCCCTGTACCGCGAGCGGTTCCGGCCGTCCGAGCGGCTGGCGGAGCCGTACGCGCTGGTCTGCGCCTCGGTGATCGTCGCCGACACCGACGAGCGGGCCAACCGGATCGCCGGACCCGGCGCGCTGGCGTTCGTGAAGCTGCGCAGCGGGCGGCCCGGCCCCCTGGCCACCGACCAGGAAGCCGCCGACTACCCCTACACCGACGTCGAGCGGCTGATCTTCGAGGACCGGATCGCGTCGCAGGTCATCGGCTCGCCGCGGACCGTCGAGGCCGGGCTGGAGCGGCTGCTGGAGGACACGCGGGCCGATGAGCTGATGGTGACGACGATGGTCGCCGAGCAGGCGGACCGGCTCCACTCTTACGAGCTGTTGGCCGAGTTGGCCGGCCGTTCACCCGCTCTGGACTCATCCATTCGGGTGAAGACCGAAGTATAGGTGTAGCGGTTCCGAGACGGAGCGCGATGATCGTAGTGGAGCGCGCACGCCCCCCGACGCGCTCCCCAAACTTCCGGGCCACGCCCGGAGCTCGGCCGCCGCCGACCCGCGTGGGCGCCCGCCAGGTGTGGCGCCGCCCACGCGGGCAGCCGCGCGTCATCACGGGTTGGCCACAAGCGCGCACCAGGTGCGAATCAAGGCACTGAATCGGTCCCCGAGCACCCCCCGGCACCGTCATGGTGGTGGCAGTCGCAGTCAAGCCCACCGCCGGGGCGGGAAGGGGAGGTTCGTGAAGTTCGCCAGACTGGCCGCTGCTGCTTGCCTGGGCCTGGCGATGGCGGGATGTGCGGAGCACCCGGACGTTCCCACGCCTCCCGAGCCCTCCGCGGTGGCCAAGCAGGCCGCCGAAGCGCCGGCGTCGTCCTCGTTCACCTCGTTCGGCGCGCAGCGGGTGTGGTCCAACGGCATGGCCATCACCGTGTCGCCGCCCACCTCGCTCAAGCCGAGCGACACGTCCTTCCCGCAGTCACCGCGGGCCGCGGTGTTCACGTTGACCCTGGTCAACGGGACCAAGGCGGCCTACCGGACCAGCCAGCTGTCGGTCCGCGCGCTGGTCGCCGGCCAGCCCGCGGCCGAAGTGCACGACTCCGTGCAGGGGCTGAACGGTGTCGGCGCCGCCGTCAACGAGGTCGCGCCGGGCGCGGAAACCGTGCTGACCGTGGCGTTCGCCGTGCCCGCCGACCCGGTGCGGCTGCAGCTCGTGGTCGAGCCGAACGGCGCCAACCAGGAGCCGAGCGCGACGTTCGAGGGCGTCGCCTGACCTTGTAGCGTCTGCGGGCATGACCGAGCAGAAGCGCCTGGCACCGGGCGACAAGGCCCCGGCGTTCACGCTGCCCGACAGCGAGGGCAAGCCCGTCTCGCTTTCCGACTACCTCGGCCGCTCCGTGGTCGTCTACTTCTACCCGGCCGCCGGCACGCCGGGCTGCACCAAGCAGGCGTGCGACTTCCGCGACAACCTGGGCGAGCTGGCCTCGTCGGGCTACGAGGTCGTCGGCATCTCGCCGGACAAGCCCGCGAAACTGGCGAAGTTCGTCGAGGAGGAGGGCCTGACCTTCCCGCTGCTGTCCGACGTCGACCGCTCGGTGCTGGCCGAGTGGGGCGCGTTCGGGGAGAAGCAGAACTACGGCAGGACCGTCATGGGCGTGATCCGCTCGACGTTCCTGGTCGACCCCGAGGGCAACGTGAAGAAGGCCATGTACAACGTGCGCGCGACCGGCCACGTCGCCAAGCTGCTGCGCGAACTGCCCGCCTGATCACCCGTCCGCCCGATTGCCGCCTCCCCTCCCCTGCCCGAACCCGTCGGGACGGGCGGGGAGGGTGTCATCTACGGCTGAGCCAGCTCGCGCAGGTGCGGCAGCAGGAGGCGCAGGGCGCGGCCCCGGTGGGAGATCTCGTCCTTCTGGTCCGGGGTCAGCTCGGCGGAGGTGACGTCGTGGCCCTCCGGCTGGAAGATCGGGTCGTAGCCGAAGCCGTTCGTGCCGCGCGGCTCGCGGGTGATGGCGCCGCGCCACTCGCCGCGCACGACGGTCTCGTTGCCCGGTCCCGCCACGAACGCCGCCGTGCAGACGAACGCCCCACCGCGCCGCTCGTCCGGGACGTCGCGGAGCTGGCCCAGCACCAGGTCCAGGTTGGCCTGGTCGTTGCCGTGGACGCCGGACCAGCGGGCCGACAGCACGCCCGGCATGCCGTTCAGCGCGTCGATGGCGATGCCCGAGTCGTCCGCGACCGACGGCAGCCCCGTGGCGTTGAACGCGTCACGGGCCTTCGCCAGGGCGTTGCCCTCGAACGTCGGGTCGGTCTCCGGCGCCTCCGGGAACTCCGGCACGTCGTCCAGGCCCAGCACCTCGATCCCGTCCAGCCCCTCGGCCAGCAGGATCCGGCGCAGCTCGCCGAGCTTCTTCTTGTTCCGCGACGCGAGCAGCAGCTTCACCTCTTCCTCGCCTTCGGCTCGGGCAGCACGCCGGGGTACGGCAGGGCCAGCGCCTCCGCCTGGATCCGGTTGAGCTGCGCGCAACCCGCCAGGGCCAGGTCGAGCATCTTGTCCAGCGTCGACCGCGCGAACGTCGCGCCCTCGCCGGTGCCCTGCACCTCGATCAGCGTGCCGGCGTCCGTGGCGACGACGTTCATGTCGACCTCGGCGCGCGAGTCCTCCTCGTACGGCAGGTCGAGGCGCACGCGGCCGTCCACGACGCCGACCGACACCGCCGACACGGCGCACGAGAGCGGCTGGGGGTCGGCCAGCCGGCCGGCCGCGCCGAGCCACGTCACGGCGTCGGCCAGGGCGACGTACGCGCCGGTGATGGCGGCGGTGCGGGTGCCGCCGTCGGCCTGGATGACGTCGCAGTCGATGACGATCGTGTTCTCGCCGAGCGCGGCCAGGTCGATGCACGCGCGCAGCGATCGCCCGATCAGTCGGCTGATCTCGTGCGTGCGTCCCCCGATCCGGCCCTTGACCGACTCGCGGTCGCTGCGGGTGTGCGTGGCGGACGGCAGCATCGCGTACTCGGCGGTCACCCAACCGAGACCCGAGCCGGAGCGCCAGCGCGGCACGCCCTCGGTCACGCTGGCCGCGCACAACACCCGCGTGTTGCCGAACTCGATCAGCACCGACCCCGCTGGCCACTGCTGGAAGCCGCGGGTGATCCGGATGTCGCGCAGTACGTCGTCGTTCCTGCCATCGGTCCTCAGCACGGCACTACCCTATGTCGCTGAACCCGGGAGCGACCCACCGGCGTAGGGAGAGGCATGGCACTCGCAGACGACCTGGTGACGATCTTCGGTCTACCCGCGCACCCGCTGCTGGTCCACGCGGTGGTGGTGCTGCTCCCGCTGGCCGCGGCGGGCGCCGCCGCGATGGCCGTGGTGCCGCGGTGGCGGCAGCGCTACGCGTGGCCGCTGCTGGGCGTGACGGTCCTGGCGGTCGGCTCGGTGCCGCTGGCGCAGTGGGCGGGCGACCAGCTCTACGCGCGGCTGGCGTCGCTGGAGAACCCGCTGATCCAGCGGCACGCGGACCTGGGCAACGACCTGCTGCCGTTCGCGCTGGGCTTCGGCGTCGTGGTCGTGGCGCTCCTCGTCGCGGGCCGGCTGGCCGACCGCGAACGCGCCGCCGCCACCGACGACCCGGCCGTGCCGAAGACGTGGCGCCGGATCGCCGTGGTGGTGGCCGTCCTGGTCATCGCCGCCGGCGCCGCCGCCACCGTCCAGACCGTCCGCATCGGCCACAGCGGCTCCACCGCCGTCTGGGACGGCATCGCCACCACCTGACCCCCGCCGCGAGTCGAACGCTCACGTCCCGCGAGTCGAACATTCAGGACCCTCGAATTCAACGCTCGCGTACCGGGGCGGCACATTGCCACCGGCCTCGAATGTTCAACTCGGGGGTCCTGAGCGTTCGACACGCGGGACGTGAGCGTTCGACTCGCGGGGTCAGGTGGGGAGGGTGAGGGGGGTCGGTGGGGTGGACTTCAGGGTGCGGGTGACGGTGCACAGCTGGTCGATGGCGCGGCGGACGGTGGTTTCGAGGGCCGTGCGCTGGGCCTCGGTCAGCTGGGAGATGTCGTAGGCCAGGTCGACCGGGACGCTCGTCAGCGAGTTCCCGTCCGCCGAGCGGACGTCGTCCGCGCGCGCCACCAGGTCACCCTCGACCCGCCGCGTCACCAGCGTCTCCACCGTCACCGCCGCGCAACCGGCCGCCGCCGCGAGCAGCAGCTCCACCGGCGTGAACGCGCCCTCGGCGCCCTTCCGACCGACGCGCACCGAGGCGCCCCGGTCGTTCGTCGCCACGAAGTCGTGCTCACCGACCCGACGCACCTCGACGTTCGACACGCCACCGACGCTAGTCGATCCGGTCCGCCGTGGCTGCCGCGATCTTGCGCACGTAGTCGATGTCACCGCAGTCGTCGGCCAGCCGGCTCTGCCGGATCTCGGTGAACAGCTCCCCCAGCTCGGCCCGCCGCTCGTCCGGCACCTCCGACCGCGCGTCGTTGAGGATCGTCCGCTCCTCCTCGTCCACGTGGTGGTTGAGCGCCTGGACCAGCTCCTCCAGCTTGTCCTCCCACTCCTCGGACGCGGTGTCGGAGACCTCCATCAGCGCCAGCAGCGCCTGGTGGCCCTCGGCGTGCTCCTCGGCGCCATGGTCGACCTCGGCGTTGTCGACCTCCTTGTACCGCTTGAGCGCCGGGTACACCTCGGACTCCTCGGCCTCGGCGTGCGCCACCAGCAGCGCCGCCAGCTCGCCCAGCAGCGTCGCCCGGTCGGACTCGCGGTCGCGCAGCCCGCGGAACAGCTCCTCGAACTTGCGGTGGTCGGCCAGGATCAGCTCGACGACATCAGTTGCCATGGCCGCCGATTACCCGGACCACCGGTTCGTCAACCGCGTAGGTGTCGCCCTGGCTGACCACCTCAACGGGCCCGCTGAACGCGCTGCGCGCCTCGGCCAGCACGGCGGCGCGGTCGGTCCACGGCGCGACGTGCGTGAGCAGCAGCCGCCCGACACCGCCCTCCGCCGCCGCCTGCCCCGCCTGCACGCCCGACAGGTGCCTGCCGGTGGGCCGGTCGTCGGCGTGCGTCCACGTCGCCTCGGACAGCAGCACGTCGACGTCCCGCGCCAGCACGCCCAACGCCTCGCACGGCCCGGTGTCGCCGGTGTACGCCAGGGTGGCGTTCTCGGTGGCGATGCGGAACCCGTACGACTCGCCGGGGTGGTCGACCCGGACGGCGGTGATCTCGAACGGCCCGACGCGGGTCACCTCCTCCCCCAGGGCGTGGAACTCGAACACGTCGCTGAGGTCGGTGGTGAGCAGTTCGTCGGCCGTCTCGGCGTACGCGCGGGCGAACCGGTCGGCGGTCTCCGCCGGCCCGTGCACGGGCAGCCGGCGTTCACGCGTGTCGTGCGGCGGATGGGTGTGGTACCGGCGCGTGACGGTGAGCGTGGTGAAGTCCGCGCAGTGGTCCGGGTGCAGGTGCGAGAACAGCAGGGCGTCCAGCGAGAACGGGTCGTGGAGCTCCTGGAGCGCGGCCAGCACCCCGCTGCCCAGCTCGATCGCGAGCCGGCAGCCATCCGCCTCGACGAGGTAGCCGGATGCGGGCCCGTGTGGTCCCGGCAGGCTGCCCGAGCAGCCGAGGATGGTCAACAGCACCCGTGGAGCGTGCCAGGTCAGCCGTGGGCTTGGAAGGACGCCCTGTCCAGCCCCGGCAGGAACCGGCGCGCGAGCCTGGCGAACGGCTCCACCGGTCCCGTGCAGCTGAACCGCTGGTCGGGGTCGCCGGAGCGGAACTCGTCGCGCTCGGTCAGCACCCGCACGACGTCCTTCACGGTCTCCTCGGCGCTGGAGACGAGCGTCACCCCGTCACCCATCACGATCTGCAGCACGCCGGTCAGCAGCGGGTAGTGCGTGCAGCCGAGGACGAGCGTGTCGACCTCGGCCCGCTGCAACGGTTCCAGGTACGCCTGCGCCATGCCGAGGACCTGCCGGCCGGACGTGGTGCCGCGCTCCACGAAGTCCACGAACCGGGGGCACGCGACCGCCGTGACCTCGACGTCCCGCGCGGCGGCGAACGCGTCCTGGTACGCGCCGGAGTTGACCGTGCCGAGCGTGCCGATGACGCCCACGCGGCCGGTGCGGGTGGTGGCGACGGCCCGGCGCACGGCGGGCAGCACGACCTCGATCACCGGGATGTCGTACCGCTCGCGAGCGTCGCGCAGGCACGCCGCCGACGCCGTGTTGCACGCGATGACCAGCATCTTCGCCCCGTCGGCCACCAGCCGGTCGGTCACTTCGAGGGCGTACTCCCGCGCCCGCGCGATGGGCAGCGGGCCGTACGGGCAGTGGACCGTGTCGCCGACGTACCGGATCCGCTCCTCGGGCAGCTGGTCCATGATCGCCCGGGCGACGGTCAGGCCGCCGACCCCGGAGTCGAAGATCCCGATGGGGGAATCGGCGGTGACGGTCACGCGTTCAGCGTAGTGCGGGCGCCCTTCGCGGCGTCCCTGGCGGCGTCACGGGCGACGCCCCACGCCGCCAGCACGCCGCCGAGCGCGCCGAACAGGTGGCCTTCCCAGGAGATGCCGGGCTGGCCGGGCAGCACGCCCCACAGCGCCGCGCCGTAGATCGCGAAGACCACGACCGCCAGCACGATCTGCAGCGCGCTGCGCGCGAAGATGCCGCGCACCAGCAGGAACACCAGGAAGCCGAACACCAGCCCGGACGCGCCGATGTGGCTGCCGTACGAGCCGAACAGCCACACGCCCAGACCGCTGGTCAACCAGATGACGGCGGTGATCTGCAGGAACTGCCTGATGCCGCCGGACGTCGCCAGGTAGGCCAGCACGAGCAGCGGCACGGCGTTGCCGGTCAGGTGGGTCCAGTCGCCGTGCAGCAGCGGGTACCAGAGGATGTTGTCCCACTCGCCGAAGTCGCGCGGGATCACGCCGTCGTCGTCCCACCGGCCGCCGAGGACGGTGTCGACCGCCTCCACGACGTAGAGCAGGCCGACGAAGGCCAGCACCACCACCGCCGACAGCACGGGCCGGGGCGGCACGACGCGCTTGGCCGGCGACTTGGCGGCTCTGGCCGGCTTGGGCGCGGCAACCACCGGCTCTGGCGTCGGCGGGGTGAACGGGCCGGTGGGTTCCACGGGTCCAGGTTACGCGCGGGACAGCCGTTCGAGCGGCGAGTTCGCGGTTCGCGGGTGGCGTCGCCGAGCGTGACCGTAGGCTGTCCGGGTGTCGATCGAAGTGGCGGTGCGGGCCGAAGCGCAGCTTGGTGAAGGCCCCACGTGGGACCACGCCAGCGGGACGCTGCTCTGGGTGGACGTCCTCGGCAGCGAGGTGCACCGCTACAACCCCTCCACCGACGAGGACGCCGTGCTGGACGTGCCGCAGCACGTCGGCGCCGCGAAGCCCCGCTCCGGCGGCGGCCTGGTGGTGAACCTGCGCGACGGCGTGGCGCTGATCGACCGCGACGGCAACAAGACGTGGCTCGTGTACTGGGCGCGCGACGGCGTGCGCGGCAACGACGCCGCGGTCGACCCGGCGGGGCGGCTGTGGGCGGGCACGATGCGCTACGACGAGGACCCCGGCGGCTGGCTGGCGCGGATCGAGCCGAGCGGTGACGCGAAGGTCGTGCTGGACAAGCTCAGCGTCAGCAACGGCATCGGCTGGAGCCCGGACGCGAAGTCGATGTACTTCATCGACTCCGGCGAGCGGCGGATCGACGTGCTCGACTACGACCGCGAGACCGGCGCGGCGACGAACCGCCGCCCGCTGGCCGACGTGGGGCGCGGGCTGCCCGACGGCCTGACCGTGGACTCGTCCGGCGCGGTGTGGGTCGCGCTGTTCGGCGGGGCGGCGCTGCACCGGTACACCCCGGACGGCCGGCTGGACCGGGAGATCGAGCTGCCGGTGGGTCAGCCGACCTCGTGCTGCTTCGGCGGGGTGGACTTCACCGACCTGTACGTGACGACCGCCCGCACCGGGCTGAGCGGTGACGCGCTGAGCGAGCTGGCCGGTTCGGTGCTGGTGCTGCCGGGCGTGGGCGAGGGCCTGCCGTCGGCCGCGTTCGCGGGCTAGCCCCGGCCGTCAGATCGCGTAGGTGGCGCCGGGCGTGGCCAGGGTGACCGGGCCGGAGAACGCCTCGGTCGCGTCCTGGAGCACGCCCTGGCGGTCCGACCACGGCAGCACGTGGGTCAGCACCAGGCGCCCGACGCCGGCGGACGCGGCCACCTCGCCCGCCTCCCGGCCGCTCATGTGCAGGTAGTTGGCCCGGCCCGCCTGCTCGCGCCACGCCGAGTCGGCCAGCAGCAGGTCCGCGCCGCGGGCCAGCCGCACCAGCTCCGGGCAGGGCACGGTGTCGCCGGAGAACACCAGCGACACGCCGCCGTGCGTGATGCGGAACCCGTACGCCTCGCAGATGTGCCGCATGGCGGCGACCTCGACCTGCACGGGGCCGACCTCGTACCGACCGGTGGCCAGCGGCACGAAGTCGAACGTGTCGGTGAGGTCCGTCCTGGCCAGGTCGGCGCGGCTGGCGGCGTGCGCGTTGGCGAGGCGGGACGGCGCGTGGGCCGGCGCGAACACCGGCAGCTTGCGCTCGGTCACGTCATAAGGCGGCTCGGGGTGATCACGCCGGTACACGGTGAGCGAGCTGAAGTCGGCGCAGTGGTCGAGGTGCAGGTGCGACAGCAGCACGGCGTCGAGGTCGAACGGGTCGCAGAGCCGGGTGAGCGGGCCGAAAACACCACTGCCCAGCTCTAACACGATCCGCACGCCGCCCGCCTCGACCAGGTACCCGGAGGTGGGCAGACCGGGTCCCGGCGCGCTGCCCGAACAACCGAGCACCGTCAATTGCATGGGCGCAACGCTAGCAGCCGCGAACGGGGGCAAGAATGCGGAAAGACGACGTCGGACGGCGTTCGAGAACTGTGAAAGATTCACTCGAACGCCCCAACCCGGCCCGTTCCGCAATTCCGCCCATTGCCCTCGGGGCGGTATCGGCGGTCGCGCGACCGGGGCGCGGCCCGCCTACTGCGGCGGGTACCCGAAACTTTCACCGCCCGGCCCACGCGGCCAAACGGGTGCACTCGGCGTTGCCGCAGCTCAACACGCCATTTGAGACTCGCAACATTCACGAAACACGTTGTTCGCGACGGCTCGGCGACAGATAGTGACGACAACTCACGCCGTGATCCTCAAGGAGGAGGGAATGGTCTTGAGAACCCTTCTGGCCGTGGCGCTGCTGCTGGCCGCGCCGCTGCTGTCCGCGAACACCGCCGGCGCCGCGCCCGGCCCGAAAGCGCTTGCCTGCAACGGGTACGTGGCGCTGACCTACGACGACGGCCCGAACGCGCAGTTCACCCGTCCCCTGCTGAGCGCGCTGCGCGCGGCGGGCGCGCGGGCCACGTTCTTCGACATGGGTTCACGCGTGCAGCAGCAGCCGCAGCTGACCCGGGAGACCGCGCAGGCGGGCATGTGGGTCGGCAACCACTCGTGGTCGCACCCGTACCTGACGAACCTGGGCGCCGCCGCCGTGGCCAAGGAGCTCGGCGACACCCAGAACGCGATCCGCAACGCCACCGGCCAGTCGCCGACGCTGTTCCGCCCGCCCTACGGCGCGACGAACTCGACCGTGCAGAACGAGGCCCGCAAGCTCGGCCTGACCCAGGTCATCTGGTCGGTCGACACGCAGGACTGGAACGGCGCGTCCACCGACGCCATCGTGCGCGCCGCGACCGGCGCCAACGCGGGCGGCGTCGTGCTCATGCACGCGAGCTACCAGAACACGGTCAACGCCGTGCCGCGGATCGTGCAGGGCCTTGCGGCCAAGAACCTGTGCCCCGGCCGGATCGACAACTCCGGAAGGGTCGTGGCCCCGTGAAGGCCGTAGGCGCGATCGTGTCGTCGCTGGCCGCCGTGGCGGCGTTCGTGCTGGCCTTCGTCGTCACGCCGCAGGCGTCGGCCGCCGCGCTGACCGAGGTCACCGGCTTCGGCAGCAACCCGAGCAACCTGCGCATGCACCTGTACGTGCCGGACCGCACGCAGGCCAGGCCCGGCGTGCTGCTGGCCGTGCACTACTGCACCGGCACCGGCCCGGCGTTCCACTCGGGCACCGAGTACGCCCGGCTCGCCGACCAGTACGGCTTCATCGTGATCTACCCGTCGGCGACCCGCAGCGGCCAGTGCTTCGACGTGTCCAGCCCGCAGGCGCTGCGGCGCGACGGCGGCAGCGACCCGGTCGGCCTGATGTCGATGGTCCGGTACGTGCTCCAGCGCTACAACGGCGACACCGGCCGGGTGTTCGTCACCGGCGTCTCGTCCGGCGCGATGACCACGAACGTCATGCTGGCCAACTACCCGGACGTGTTCGCCGCGGGCGCGCCGTTCGCGGGCGTGCCGGACGGCTGCTTCGCCACCACCGACGGCTCGGGCTGGAACAGCGCCTGCGCCAACGGTCAGGTGCTCCGGACGCCACAGCAGTGGGGCGACATCGCCCGCAACGCCTACCCCGGTTACAGCGGCGCCCGACCGCGCGTGCAGATCTGGCACGGCACCGCGGACGACACGCTGCGGTACCCGAACTTCGGCGAGACGATCGACCAGTGGACCAACGTCCACGGCCTGTCCAGCACGCCGACGTCCACCGACAGCCCGCAGTCCGGGTGGACGCGCACCCGTTACGGCACGAAGGTCGAGGCCATCTCGCTCCAGGGCACCGGCCACAACCTGCTGGCTTCGGGCATGGCGTTGCGCGTGATCCAGTTCTTCGGGCTGGACCAGAACAACAACACCACCACCAGCACCACGACGACGACCACGGACACCACGACCACGACCACAACGACGACAACCACCACGACCACGCCGCCGCCTGGTGGTTGCAAGGTCACTTACACCGTCAACAGCTGGAACACCGGCCTGACCGCGAGCATCGCCATCGCGAACACCAGCACCAGCGCGCTCAACGGCTGGCAGCTCGCGTTCACCCTGCCCGGCGGGCAGACCATCACCAGCGGGTGGAACGCCACCTACTCGCCCACCAGCGGTGCGGTCACGGCGCGCAACGCGTCCTACAACGGCGCGCTCAACGCCGGCGCGTCGGTCGGCATCGGCTTCCAGGCCGCGCACGGCGGCAACACCGACAAGCCGACCTCGTTCACGCTCAACGGCGTCGCGTGCGCGATCGGCTGACACAGGAGAAGGGCCCCGCAGTGTCGCGGGGCCCTTCTCCGCTCCCGGATCAAGCCCAGAGGTGCCCGTCGAGCCGTTCGGCGGCCTCGTCCAACGTGCCCGCGTAGGCGCCGGTGGACAGGTACTTCCACCCCGCGTCCGCCACCACGAACGCCACGTCCGCCGACTCGCCGCGGACCGCCGCCTTCTCCGCCGCGGCCAGCGCCGCGTGCAGGATCGCGCCGGTGGAGATGCCCGCGAAGATGCCCTCCACCTCCAGCAGCTGGCGGGTGCGGCGCAGCGCGTCGTACGAGCCGACCGAGAAGCGGCCGGTCAGCACCTCGGCGTCGTACAGCTCGGGCACGAAGCCCTCGTCCAGGTTGCGCAGGCCGTACACCAGCTCGCCGTAGCGCGGCTCGGCCGCGATGATCTGCACCTCCGGCTTGTGCTCGCGCAGGTACCGGCCGACGCCGACCAGCGTGCCGGTGGTGCCCAGGCCCGCGACGAAGTGCGTGATCGTCGGCAGGTCCTTCAGCAGCTCGGGCCCGGTGCCGTGGTAGTGCGCGCCCGCGTTCGCCGGGTTGCCGTACTGGTAGAGCATCACCCAGTCGGGGTTCTGCGCGGACAGCTCCTTGGCCATCGCGACGGCCTGGTTGGACCCGCCCGCCGCCGGCGAGAACACGATCCGCGCGCCGTACGCCTGGAGCAGCTGCTTGCGCTCGGAGGAGGTGTTCTCCGGCATCACGCACACCAGGCCGTAGCCCTTGAGCTTGGCGGCCATGGCCAGCGCGATGCCGGTGTTGCCCGACGTCGGCTCCAGGATCGTGCAGCCGGGCGTGAGCGCGCCGGACCGCTCGGCCTCCTCGATCATCATCAGGACCGGGCGGTCCTTGATCGAGCCGGTCGGGTTGCGGTCCTCCAGCTTCGCCCACAGCCGCACGTCCTTCGACGGCGACAGCCGGGGCAGGCCCACCAGGGGCGTGCCGCCGACCGCGTCCAGCAGTGACTCGTACCGGGCCACGACAAGTCCTCCGGTGGTGGGGTCGACCGGCGGGTCAGCCGCCCGCGACGGCCGGGAGGATCGTCACGGTGTCGCCGTCCTTGACCGCGGCCTCCAGGCCACCGGCGAACCGCACGTCCTCGTCGTTGACGTAGACGTTGACGAAGCGGTGGAGCGCGCCCTCCTTGACCAGGCGCTGCTTCAGGCCACCGTGGTTGGTCTCCAGGTCGTCGATGACCTCGGCGAGCGTCGCGCCCGCGGCCTCGACCGACTTCTGCCCACCGGTGTGGGTGCGCAGGATCGTGGGGATGGAGACGATGACGGCCATGCTGGTACCTCCGAGGAGCCGGGTTTGGTGAAGGTGGTGCCGACGTGCCGGTGCGCCGCGGGGCGGACGCGCTCGGGGAGACCTCAGGGACAGTCGGGGGTGTCGTCGGCGCCGGTGTGGGCGAACATGTACGACTCGACGACCTCGACCGGCTCCTCGGTCACCACGCCGTCCACGATCCGGTAGGAGCGCAGCTCGTGCTGCTCCGGGTCCCGGGTGGAGATCAGGACGTAGTGCGCCTGCGGTTCGCTCGCGTACGAGACGTCCGTGCGGGACGGGTACGCCTCCGTCGCCGTGTGCGAGTGGTAGACGACGATCGTTTCCTCGTCGTTCGCGCTCATCTCGCGGTGGACGCGCAGCTGCTCCATCGAGTCGAAGCGGTAGAACGTCGGCGAGCGCTCGGCGTTGTCCATCGCGATGAACCGCTCCGGGCGGTCGGAGCCCTCCGGGCCCGCGATGATCCCGCACGCCTCGTCCGGGTGGTCGCGACGGGCATGAGCCACCATCGCGTCCACGAGGTCACGGCGAATCACCAACACACCCCCATCCTACGTCGTGGGGGAAGTCGTCCCGCCGTGTGAGAACCCGCACTACACCGGTTCGCGCACGCCCGCGGGGGTGGACGGGTCGGTGGCGCGCTCGGCCGTCGCGTCGACGTGCGGCACGCCCAGGAGGCCGCCCGCGCCCAGCGCCGCCAGCCCGACCGCCGAGACGGCCCTGGCCACCAGCCCGAACCCGTGACCGCGCAGCCGGAACGACGTGAGGTAGCACGCGGTCGCCGCCGCGTTGGCCGCCAGCTGCACGAACGCCGTCCGCCGCTGCTCCTCGGGCAGGGTCCCGTACTCGGCCAGCTCGGCCGTCAGCGCCGCCGGCGCGACCGCCAGCCCGGCCCCGATGAACGCCCGCGCCGCCTTGCTGCCGCCGGGCATCACGTCCAGCGCCGCCGACGCCGCGTACAGCCCGATGGGCAGCGCCACGACCGCCGGGTGCACCGGCCGCCCCAGCGCCCGCGCGCGCAACAGGTCGGTCACCTCGCGCCGCCGCAACGCCGCCGGCACCGCCTCCGCCAACGCCCCGGCCGCCTTCCCGACCGCCGGACTGGTCCGCACCCACCTCAACGCCCTCTGCACACCCGCCATAACCCCGGATACCCACCTCACCCCCACCGCAAGCCCCGCGAGTCGAACCTCCACGTCCCGCGTGTCGAACACTCAGGACCCCCGAGTTCAACGTTCGCGTCCACTCAGCCGGGTACGCGAACGTTGAACTCGGGGTACGCGGGGGTTCGACTCGCGGGACGTCAGTGTTCGACTCGCGCGGGGGTGGCGAGTTCGAGGGCGGTGGTGGCGGTGGTGCAGAGGTCGGCCAGCGGGGTGCCGGTGGGGGCGCCCGTGGCGACGGCGAAGACGGTGGCCGGAGCGGTGACGCCCGCGCGGGCGAAGCCGTCGTGGGCCGACATGGCGACCCGCCGGCACTCCGCCGGGTCCAGGTCGGCGTCCACCACGACGAGCCCCACCGCCGTCTCGCCCACGAACGCCAGCGCGGGCGCGTCAAGGGGCAGGGCCGCCTCGCAGGCCGCGTAACCGTCACCCGGAGCGAGCCCCAACGCCGCCGCCGCGGGCACGATCGGCACCACCTCGAACGGCCGCGAGCCCACCGGGAACCCGTGCCCGCGCTCCTCCAGCCACCGCACGACGCCGTCGGCGGCGGTCAGCGAACCCCCGGCCAGCACGACCGCGTGCACCCGCCGCACCAGCGTCGACGGGTCCAGCAGGTCCAGCTCACGCGTGCCCACGGGCGCGCCGCGCACGTCCACCCCGGCCACCGCGCCGGCGGGCGCCAGCAGCACCGCCACCCCCGGCACGCGCCCGACCAGCATCAGTCCATGACCGCTTCGACCAGCGTCTCCTGCACCCACGTCAGCCAGTGGTACACGCCCAGGTGCGGCGAGCGCGGGTCGTCCGGCGGCAGCTCGTCCGGCATCTCCTCCTGCACGTCCAGCGCCGTCCCCAGCGCCAGCCGCACGTCGTTCAACGCCGACAGCCACGCCTCGGCCTGCTCCAGCGCCAACCGCACCTCACCGCCGTCCGGCGGGCACGTGTCCAGCACCACCGCCGCGACCCCGGTCTTGCGGTCCAGCAGCTCCGGCTCGTGCAACGACCGCAGCGCGTTGGCCGAGTCGACCTCACCCGGGTCGGGCGCGTCGGGGTCGAGCCGGTGGAAGTCGGGCAGCAGCCTGCCCAGGATCGGGTCGTCCGGCGGCGTGGACGGGCCGGTGCGGATGCCGGTCAGCTCCGCCAGCTCGTCCTGCGGCGCCTCCTCGGCGCGCGCCAGCAGCATGTCCTGGATCTGGCTCACCAGACCGCGCACCACGGCGGCTTCCTGCCGGTCGAACCGGCCGAGCACCTGGTCGCCGGTGCGCGTCCACTTCTTCACGACGACCGCTGCATGGTCGCCCAGAGCCCGGCCGCGTGCAGCTTGGCCACGTCGGCCTCCACCTTGTCCTTGCTGCCCGACGACACGATCGCCCGGCCCTTGTGGTGCACGTCCAGCATCAACTTGGTCGCGTGGTCGCGGCTGTACCCGAACAGCTTCTGGAGCACGTACGTCACGTAGGACATCAGGTTCACCGGGTCGTTCCAGACCAGGGTCTGCCAGGGGCGATCCTCGGTGCGGACCTCCTCGCCGGCCGGGTCAACCTGCGTCCGCTCATGCTCGACGGGCGTGGTCATACCGCCAATGGTGTCATGTTCCAGCCGGTGGTGAAGCCCACAGGTCCACCTGCGCGCGCGGGCTTAGGCTTTGCACCCATGTCGACGTCGCTGTTCACCGACCACTACGAGTTGACGATGCTCGCCGCGTCGTTGCGCGACGGCACCGCCGAACGGCCGTGCGTCTTCGAGGTCTTCGCCCGGCGGCTGCCCGAGGGCAGGCGGTACGGGGTGGTCGCGGGCACCGGCAGGCTGCTGGACGCGATCGCCGACTTCACGTTCGCCGAGCAGGACCTGGAACTGCTGGAACGCACGCGCGTGGTGGACGACGCGACCCTGTCGTGGCTCGCGGACTACCGGTTCACCGGCGACGTGGACGGCTACCCGGAGGGCGAGCTGTACTTCCCGGGTTCGCCGATCCTGTCCGTGCGGGCGCCGTTCGCGGTCGGCGTGGTGCTGGAGACGCTGGCCCTGTCGATCCTCAACCACGACAGCGCGATCGCCTCGGCCGCCGCGCGGATGGTTGGCGCGGCCAACGGTCGGCGGATGATCGAGATGGGGTCGCGCCGCACGCACGAGGAGGCGGCGGTGGCGGCGTCCCGCGCCGCGTACCTGGCCGGGTTCACCGCGACGTCCAACCTGGAGGCGGCACGGCGGCACGGCGTCCCGACCGCCGGGACGGTCGCGCACGCGTTCACCCTCCTGCACGACACCGAGGAGGAGGCGTTCCGGGCGCAGGTCGAGGCGCTGGGCGTGGACACCACCCTCCTGGTGGACACCTACGACATCACCAACGGCATCAAGACGGCCGTCGAGGTGGCCGGGCCGTCGCTGGGCGGGGTGCGGATCGACTCCGGCGACCTGGGCGTGCTGGCCAGGCAGGCGCGGGACCAGCTGGACTCGCTGGGCGCGCGGAACACCCGGATCGTGGTGTCGGGCGACCTGGACGAGTACTCGATCGCGATGCTGCGGGCGGAGCCGGTGGACGCGTACGGCGTCGGCACGTCCGTGGTGACGGGTTCCGGCGCGCCGACCGCGGGCATGGTCTACAAGCTGGTCGACGTGGACGGGCGGCCGGTGGCCAAGCGCAGCTCGCACAAGGAGTCGCGGGGCGGGCGCAAGAGCGCGCTGCGGCGGCACAAGGAGACCGGGACGGCGCTCGAAGAGGTCGTGTTCCCGCACTCGGAGCAGCCCGCGACGGGTCCGCACGACCGGCTGCTCGCCGTGCCGATGGTGCGCGGCGGCGAGCGGGTGGAGGGGCTGGACACCCTGGCGGAGAGCCGGGAACGGCTGCGTGCCGCGCTCGTGACCGTGCCGTGGGAGGGTTTGAAGCTGTCCCGCGGCGAGCCCGCGATTCCGACGACGTTCCTGTGAGGGGGCTTTCAATGGGCAAGGCGCTGATCGTGGTGGACGTGCAGAACGACTTCTGCGAGGGCGGCTCGTTGGCGGTGACGGGTGGCGCGGCGGTGGCGGCGGCCATCTCGGCGCACGTCGCGTCGTCGTCGTACGACCACGTCGTGGCGACGCGCGACTACCACGTCGACCCGGGGTCGCACTTCAGCGAGACGCCGGACTTCGTGGACTCGTGGCCGGTGCACTGCGTGGCGGGCACGGCCGGCGCGTCGTTCCACCCGGAGCTGGACGTGACGGCGGTGGAGGCGGTGTTCTCGAAGGGCGAGTACGCGGCGGCGTACTCGGGGTTCGAGGGCGCGTCCGGCGGCGGTGAGCGGCTGGTGGAGTGGCTGCGGGCGCGCGGGGTGGAGCAGGTGGACGTGGTGGGCATCGCCACCGACCACTGCGTGCGGGCGACCGCGTTGGACGCGGTGGGCGCCGGGTTCGCGACGACCGTGCTGCTGGACCTGACGGCGGGCGTGGCGCGGGCGACCGTGGACAGCGCGTTGGCGCGGCTCGGCGAGGCCGGCGTGACGCTGGCGGGGACGCCGCGCGTCGGTTGAGAACTGGCTCGGGGCACCCCGGAACGATCGTTCCGGGGTGCCCTGGCGCGTCCTGAGCGTTGAACTCAGGGGTCCTGGACGTAGGACTCTCGCGTCCTCAACGTAGGACTCTCGCGTTCGGGATGTGGGACACGCGGGGGGTCAGGGGGTTGGGGAGCAGGCGGAGGAGCCCAGGACGACCTCGCCGGTGAGGGTGGACGCCTCGGTGAAGCGCAGGTGCAGCATGTTCATCGCGATGCTGCCGTCGTTCGGCTCGGGGTAGGTCGTCTCGCCGAACGTCGCGGTGGCCAGCACCACGCCGCCGCCGTCCTTCACCTCGTGCACGTGGTTCAGCGGGATCTCGGGGGGCAGGCCGGGGAAGCCCTGGAGGCCGTCCGCCGACCAGCCCGCGGCCGAGCCGGACTCGGTGCCCGTGCAGGTGACCTTCCACCGGGCCACCCGCAGCCGCGGCCCGCCGACCGAGACCAGCGCGGACAGCTCGAAGTCGGCGCCGACCGCCTCGGAGTTCGACTTGGTCGTGCCGGTCTCCGGGTCCACCACCTCCACGGTGCACGACGACGAGCCGGGACCGAACCGGACGCCCGTGCGGCTCACCGCCTCGGACGAGTTGGCCGGCGTGCCGTTGACCGCGCACGGGGCCAGCGGCGCGATGTCGACCCGCTGACCCGCCTTGGTGAACCCGGCGGAACCGACCGCCGCGACCCCGGCCGGGTTGGCCGCCCACGCGGACGGCGCCGCGACCAGGCCGAGGACGAGCGCCGCGGTCAGCGACCCGACCCGACGTGCTCGGATGTGCTTCATCGTGTTGCCCTTCTGCTTCGCCTCCCCGGACTATCGAGCCCGCGCGGACGGGAGCTGATGATCTCGGGCGCACATCACCCGCCAGGGGAAACAGCAACACCCGGACGAGTGACCACACCGCCGGTCCGCGGTCAGCACGGGATGCGCACCGGCAGCGGCGTGCCGGAGAAATCACTCGGCAGGCCCACCAGTCGCTCCAACGCGCCGCGCACCCGGGCCGCGGCGCCGCCGTCGCCGAACGGGTTGTGCCCGAGCGGCAGGCGCAGCCGCGCGCCGAGCACCCAGCCCGCCTCGGCGAGGATGCGGATCGGGTCGGTGCCGACCAGCCACGCGCAACCCGCCTCCACCGCGGACACCCGCTCGGTCGCCTCGCGCAGCACCAGCACCGGCACGCCGAACGAGGGCGCCTCCTCCTGGAGGCCGCCGGAGTCGGTGAGCACCAGCGCGGCCCGGCGCAACGCGCGCACGAGGTCGGAGTAGTCCAGCGGCTCGGTCACCACGATCCGGTCGTGACCGCCGAGCGCGGTCCGCGCCGCCGCCCGCACGCCGGGGTTCGGGTGCGCGGGCAGCAGCACCCGCACGTCGGGGTGCCGGTCGGCGAGCGCCCGCACCGCGCGCAGCACCCTGGCCAGCGGCTCGCCCCACGACTCCCGCCGGTGCGCGGTCACCAGCACCAGCCGGTCGGAGCGCTCGTCCAGCACGCGCTCCAGCCGAACCAGGTCGGGGTCGCGGGCGGGCAGGTCGGCGGCGGCGACCCGCTGCACGGCGTCGACCACGGTGTTGCCGGTGACCACGATCTCGCGGTCCGGCAGGCCCTCGCCGACCAGCGTCGCGGCGTCGTCGTCGGTCGGCGCGAGGTGCAGCGCGGCGATCCGGGCGATCATCTGCCGGTTGCCCTCCTCGGGGAACGGCCCGGCGAGGTCGCCGGTGCGCAGGCCGGCTTCCAGGTGCGCCACCGGGATGCCGAGCCAGAACGCGGCCAGCGCGCCCGCCAGCGCCGTCGTCGTGCCGCCCTGGACGAGGACGACGGCCGGGTGGCGCTCGCGCAGCACCCGGTCGAACCGCGCCACCAGCCGGGCCAGCAGCTCGGCCTGCCCGCCGGTCGGTCGCGGCACGTCCAGCTCGACGTCCACGCGCAGGTCGAACGCGCGCAGCGCCTGCTCGACCACGCCGGTGTGCTGCCCGCTGTGGACGATCACGGGCCGGAGCACCGGGTGGTCGGCCAGCGCCAGCGCCACCGGCGCGACCTTGACCGCCTCGGGCCGGGTGCCCGCGAGCAGGACGACTTCCTTCACCTGGGTCACTCCTCTGCGAGTGGTCTCGTGGGGGTGCGGCGCCCCGGCGCGCGACTGGGGGTCGGCGCGCACCGGGGCGCACGCGCGCTACTCGTCGGTCGTGGCTCGTCGCCCGCGCGCCACGCGGGTGAGGCGCAGGCCGGCGGCGAGGAGCACCGCGCCGACCACCACCCACCACGTGACGCCGGCGCCGAGGCCCGCCGACGAGCCGGTTCCGGTGCCGAGCGCGACACCGCCGCCCGGGGCCCGGCACACGGTCAGACCGCCGTGCACTCGCGCCGGCGGCGGAGGGCGACCGCGGCGGCGGGCGCGGCGAACAGGGCCAGCAGGCCGAGCCCGGCGCCGAGGCCCGCGCCCGAGGCCATCGGCACGGGCAGGCCGGCGGGACCGCAGGTGGCGGACGCCAGCACCACGTCGCCCGAGCCGTGCGCGCTGTCGAGCAGGGTGAGGCGCAGGGCGTTGACGGTCAGGCTGCCGTCGGCGTTGCGGACCTGCTCGTTGAGCACCAGCTCGGCGACGACCGCGCCGCGGAGGTCGACGCCGACGGTGGTGCCGGGCGCGGGGGCGGCGTCGACCGCGCCCAGCCGGCCGAGGTCCAGCCCGACCAGCTCCGAGGCGCCGGTGAGCCCCTTCTGGGTGGCCGAGCACCGGGCTTCGACCAGGTCGGCGGACACGCCGCCGGTGACGGACGCGAGCAGGTCCAGCCGGACGTCGGCGGCACTCGCCGCGGAGTGGGCGCCGCCGGTCTTCTCGTCGCGCGACGCGGACGTGCCGATCGCGCCGGTGCTGAGGACGGCGGGCACGTCCACGCCCGCGGACGTGCCGGTGACCGGGCCGTTCGCGTCGGCGGCGGCGAACGGCGCCGACGGCGCCGTTCCGTGGTCCGGCAGCGACAGGGCGAGGCTCGCGCCGTGAGCCGTGGCGTCCCCCGGCGCCGCCTCGGCAGGCGCGGCGCCGACCACCAGCGCCGCGCTTGCGACCAGTCCGGCCACCGCGGCGCGGCGCGTCATTCGGGCACGCATGAAGCTCCTTTCTCGCAACGACTTACCGGTAATTCCCCCTATCGGCTTTCCATCCGTCGGATTAAGGGTTGCTGACCGTAAAGAGGGATCGCGTCCACTCGAACCGCCCAGCAGTTACCACCGAAAGTGGGTGCCGAGCCCGAAATTGCCTCACGTTGTCACTCGATCCGGGGGTTCGGTTGGGGTTGTGCGCATCCGATGTCCACGAGGCAGCCCTTTCGAGCGATCCCCGATCGAGGAAAGGACGCGTCCTGCGGCGACTGCGATGACTGCGATGACTGCGGTACCCCGCACCGAAGACCTCGACCGGGTGATCGTGCTGCCGCTCCTGCGTGAGATGCCCAACTTTGTAGACCTTCGACGGAGACCGGACCAGTGACCGCCGGTTAACCTCCGGGAGCAGTCGATCCTCTGGGAGGTCCCAAGTGTCCGTCCTCGCCGTTCCCGGCCGTCGCGCGGTGCTCGCCGACCTGGTCCCGGGCGCTCTCGCGCGTGACATCGCCCTGGTCGTCGCGGGCGCCGGGTTGACCGGCCTGGCCGCCCAGGTCGCGCTGCCCGTGCCGGGCAGCCCGGTGCCGATCACCGGCCAGACGTTCGCCGCCCTGCTGGTCGGCGCGGCCCTCGGGTGGCGGCGCGGTGGTGCGTCGATGGTGCTGTACCTGATCGCCGGCGTGGCCGGTGTGCCGTGGTTCCAGGGCGCTTCGTCGGGGATGCCCGCGTCGCTCGGGTACGTGGTCGGGTTCGTGTTCGCCGGCGCCCTGGTCGGCCACCTGGCCGCGCGCGGCGGCGACCGGACGCCGTTGCGCGTGGTCGGCACGATGGTCGTGGGCAACCTGGTGATCTACGCGTGCGGCGTCCCGTGGCTGATGGCCGCCGCCGGTGTCGGGCTCGGCAAGGCGCTGGCCCTGGGCGTGACGCCGTTCCTGCTGGGTGACGCCCTGAAGGTCGCCCTGGCCGCCGGTCTCCTGCCCGCCACCTGGGCGCTGGTCGACCGGAAGTAGCGCCGGGGGGCCGATTTCCGGCCCGCGCGGGTCCGGGTCGGGTTGACGGGGTGGGCGGGTACGGTCTTCGCCGTGCCCGCCACCACCGCCATCCCCGACACCAGGACGTTGCTCGCCGTCGCCGTGGAGGCGGTGGGCGGAGCCGAGCGCCAGGGCCAGGTCGACATGGCCGAGGCCGTCGAGCGCTCGATCCGCACCGGCGAGCACCTGGCCGTCCAGGCGGGCACCGGGACGGGCAAGTCGCTGGCCTACCTGGTGCCCGCCCTGCGGCACGCGGTGGCCGAGGAGACCACGGTCGTCATCTCCACCGCCACCATCGCCCTGCAGCGCCAGCTCGTGGACCGCGACCTGCCGCGCCTGGCCAAGGCGTTGCGCAAGGTGCTGGGCCGCGAGCCCCGGTTCGCCATCCTCAAGGGCCGCCGCAACTACCTGTGCATGCACCGCCTGCACTCCGGCGCGCCGGACGAGCCGGAGGAAGCGGGCCTGTTCGACCCGTTCGCGGTGTCCAAGATGGGCCGCGAGGTCAAGCGCCTGCACGAGTGGTCCTCCGACACCGAGACCGGTGACCGGGACGAGCTGGTGCCCGGCGTCACCGACCAGGCGTGGCGGCAGGTCTCGGTGACGGCGCGCGAGTGCCTGGGCGTCAACAAGTGCCCCGTCGGCGTCGACTGCTTCGCCGAGAAGGCGCGCGCCGAAGCGGGCCGGGCGGACGTCGTGGTGACCAACCACGCGATGCTCGCCGTGGACGCCCTGGAGGGCTACCAGGTCCTGCCCGACCACGACGTGGTCGTGATCGACGAGGCGCACGACCTGGTCGACCGCGTCACGTCCGTCGCCACCGAGGAGCTGAGCGCGTCCCTGGTCGCCACGGCCGCGCGGCGCTGCGGGCGGCTCATCGACCAGGGCGTGGCCGACCGGATGGCCGAGGCGAGCGACGGCCTGGCGATGATCCTCGAAGAGCTGCCGGCCGGCCGGCTCGACAGCCTGCCGCAGGCGTTGGCGGGCGCGCTGCGGGCGACCAAGGACGCGGCGCACGCGTGCATCACGTCGCTCGGCCCGGAGCGCAAGGAGGACGTCGACGGCGCGACGTCGCGCAAGCTCGCGATGACGCTGCTGGACGAGGTGCACGACTGCGCCGCCCGCATCCTGTCGGCGTTCGACGAGGACCACGACGTGGTCTGGGTGTCGGGCGACTTCGCCGACCGCGACAAGCCGCCGTCGCTGCGGGTCGCGCCGCTGGGCGTCGGCGGGCTGCTGCGGGAGCGGCTGTTCGGGAAGCGGACGACGGTCCTGACGTCGGCGACGCTCACGTTGGGCGGCACGTTCGACACGCTGGCGCGGCAGTGGGGGCTGCCGGCGGCGTCCGGGGCGCGCAAGGCCGAGGGGACGGCGACCGACAAGGAGCCGCCGTCGGACGCGGGCGGGCCGCGGTGGAGCGGGCTGGACGTCGGCTCGCCGTTCGAGCACGGCAGCAGCGGCATCCTGTACGTGGCGCGGCACCTGCCGCCGCCGGGGCGGGACGGGCTGCCACCGGCCTACGTGGACGAGATCGAGGGCCTGGTGAACGCGGCCGGCGGGCGGACGCTGGGCCTGTTCTCCTCGATGCGCGCGGCGAAGGCGGCTGCCGAGGCGGTGCGCGGCAAGGTCGACCACCCGGTGCTCTGCCAGGGCGACGACGCCACGGGCCAGCTGGTCAAGCGGTTCGCCGAGGACCCGGCCACCTGCCTGTTCGGCACCCTGTCGCTGTGGCAGGGCGTGGACGTCCCGGGGCCGTCGCTGCAACTGGTGATCATGGACCGCATCCCGTTCCCGCGCCCGGACGACCCGCTGGCGTCGGCGCGGCAGAAGGCGGTGGAATCGCGCGGCGGCAACGGTTTCCTGACCGTGGCGGCGACCCACGCGGCGCTGCTGCTGGCGCAGGGCGCCGGTCGGCTGCTGCGCTCGATGAACGACAAGGGCGTCGTGGCGATCCTGGACCCGCGGCTGGCCACGGCCCGCTACGGCGGTTTCCTGCGCGCCTCGCTGCCGCCGTTCTGGACGACGTACGACCCGGAGGTCGTGCGCGCGGCGTTGCGGCGGCTCGCCGCGGCGAGCCGCGACTAGCCGTCCACCAGGAGGCCGCGCAGGGGCCCCTGCAGGCGGCCGGCGCGGCGGGAGACGCCGGGCAGCGCGGTCAGGCGGTGCTTGCCGGACGACTCCAGGGCGCCCCGCCACAGCTCGTCGACCACCTCGTGCGGTGGGCCGGAGACCTCCTCGACCGGGCGCTGGAGGTGTTCGGACCACAGGCGCAGGCGGGCGTCGCGGGCCACGTCGGCGTCGTCGGTCACCAGGTTGACCTCGGTGTCGTTGAACAGCGAGTGCTCGTTCAGGTTGGCCGAGCCGACGCTGAGCCAGCGGTCGTCCACGATCGCCAGCTTGGCGTGCACGTACACCGAGGTCGACGTCTCGCCGTCGTGCGAGGCGAGGGTCGCGGCCACCAGGCGGCGGCTGCCGTCGTCGGCGTCCAGCAACCGGCCCAGCTGGCCGCGGGTCGTGTCGGCGCCGTTGCTCGGCTTGCGCGGCAGCACCAGCACCACGCGGAAGTCCGGGTGCGGCGGGTTGCGCAGCTTGTCCAGCAGCACCTCCGTCACCTCGGGCGACCAGAGGAACTGGTTCTCGATGTAGACGATCCGTTCGGCGGCCCGCAGCGCCCGCAGGTACGAGTCGAGCAGGCTGAACTCGCCGTTCGGGATGAAGTCGTAGGTCCGCTCGGGGATCGTCCGCACCAGCTGCGCCGACGACGACCCGACGGGGGCGGGCGCCGGGACGGGGGGCAGCTCCTCCCCCGCGATCTCCTGCCAGCGCTGCCGGAAGTGCTCGGCCACGTCGGCGACGATCGGGCCTTCGAGCCGCGAGCCGATGTCGTGCCAGCCCAGCGGTTCGCGCGGCGGGTGGGACGGGTCGTCGTGCCGGTCGCCCTCGACCGCGGTCAGGTCCATGCCGCCGACGAACGCGATCTCGTCGTCCACCACGACGATCTTCTCGTGGTGGCAGTGCAGCGTCCGCTCCCGCGCGTCGATCTCGCACCGCACCGCGCTGTCCCTGGTGAACTCGCGCCGGCTCGCCAGCACCCGCTTGCGGGTCGGCTCGAACATCGGCACCGGCGGCCCGGCCCACAGCAGCACCCGCACCGGCACCCGTTCGGCGGCCGACGCCAGCAGCTCGCGCAACGTCGGCGAGCCCGGTTCGCGGGTCAGCCGGAAGTCCGGGCTGGCGCACCACCCCGCCAGGTGCACGGACTTGCGCGCCGACCCGATCGCCTCGGCGATGGCGGGCAGCACCTCGCGCCCGTCCACCAGCACCTCGACCCGGTTGCCGGTCCGCACCGGCGGGCGCGCCGCCCACCAGCCCGACTCGGAGCCGAACACCGCGCCCCAGCCCAGTTTGCGCAACCGTCTCGCGTGATGCGCGCACAGCATGCTCTCCAGCCCGTCACCGAGCTTGGCGTCCACCACGTCCAGCAGGCCCACGCCGGGAGTGGTTACCGCGAATCGGACGGCTCAAACGTTCACGGCCACCGTGGCGGTGCCGGGGGCGACCTCGGTGTACCCGGCGTCGCGGACCAGCACCACGTCCGGCCGCGCCACCAGCGCGTCCCACGACGCCTCCGACGGCGTCCGCACCGCGCACCGGTAGTCCCGCGCCGCCCACCCCGCCAGCTCGGCGTCGGACAGGTGCGGCGCGAGCAGCATCGACGCGTGCCCGACCTGCGCCGCCGCCTTGCCCGCGGTCATCTCCACCCGCGGGTTCAGCCACAGCTCCGGCACGCCCGCGGGCGCCGGGCCCGGCTCGTCGAGCGGCAGCTCGCTGCCCGAGATCTGCAACCGGCTCAGCTCCTTGGGCAGGTCGACCACCCGACCCGGCACGAACGCCCGCACCGACGCGCCGCCGACCGTGATCGTCACGCCCGGCAACGCCTGCACGGCCTCCCAGTGCGCCCCGCGCGCCCGCCGCGTCACCTTGCGGATGCGCCCGCGCACCCACGCCACCAGCTCGTCGTGCCACTCCCCGTCCGGAAGCGCGCGCTCGTCCAGGCACACCGCAATGGCGGCAGCCGCCGCGGCCTCCAGCACGTCGGTCCGGGACGGCGGCGCGGACCGCTCGATCCGCAGCACCACCGGCATCGCCCGCACCGACGCCGGGTCCTCCTCGTCGGTCGAGTAGTTCCGGTCCACCAGCATCCGCAGGATCGGGTTCACAGCCGGTTCAGCTCCAGTCCGTCCGCCGCGTCGGCGGCCTCCACCTCCGCGCGGGTCACGCCGAGCACGAACAGCACCGCGTCCAGGAACGGGTGCGACAGCGCCGTGTCCGCCACCTCGCGCAACGCGGGCTTGGCGTTGAACGCGATGCCCAGCCCGGCCGCGCCGAGCATGTCGATGTCGTTCGCGCCGTCGCCGACGGCCACGGTCTGCGCGATCGGGACGCCCTGCTCCTCGGCGAACCGGCGCAGCGCCACCGCCTTGCCCGCCCGGTCGACCACGTCGCCGACGACCCGGCCGGTCAGCCTGCCGTCCACGACCTCCAGCTCGTTGGCGGCGCAGAAGTCCAGCCCCAGGTCGTCCACCAGCCGCTGGATCACCCTGGTGAACCCGCCGGACACCACGCCGCAGCGGAACCCGAGCCGCTTCAGCGTCCGCACCGTCGTCCGCGCGCCCGGCGTCAGCTCCAGCGACTCGGCGACCTCGTCCAGCACGGCCTCGTCCAGGCCCTCCAGCAACGCCACCCGGCGGCGCAGCGACTCGGTGAAGTCCAGCTCACCGCGCATCGCCGCGTCGGTGATCTCCTTGACCTGCGGCTCCACCCCGACGTGCGCGGCCAGCATCTCGATCACCTCGCCCTGGATGAGCGTGGAGTCGACGTCGAACACCACCAGCCGCTTCGCCCGCCTGGTCAGCCCGGCCCGCTCGACCGCGATGTCCAGCCCGCCGCGCACCGCCACCTCGGCCAGCGCCGACCGCAGCTGCCCGTCGCTCTCCGGCGTGTCGTCGGCCACGGAAACCCGCAGCTCAAGGCCGGTGACCGGGTAGTCGGCGACGCCGCGGATCGCGTCGATGTTCACGCCGAGCGACGCCAGCAGCCGCGCCACCTCGGTGAACGCGCGGGCGGTGACCGGGCGGCCCAGCAGGATCAGCACGTGGCTGGACTCCAGCCGCGCGGTCCGCCTGGAGTCGGCGCCGATCTCCACCTCGACCTGCATCGCCACCGTCGCCATGGCCTGCTCGACGGCCTCCTGGAGCCCTTCGGGGTCGCGGTCGGCCGCGACGAGCACGCCGAGCACCAGCCGGCCGCGGATGACGACCTGCTCGACGTCGAGGATCTCCACGCCGTGCCGGGTCAGCACCGCGAACAGCACCGAGGACACCCCCGGCTTGTCCGGTCCGGTGACCGTGATCAGGACGGGCGTGGCGCTGGGCTTGGTCACTGATGGCTCCTATGCCAGACAGCGGCGAGCCCCGACGACCGGGGTGGTCGTCGGGGCTCGCCGTTGAACCTGCGCTCAGGTTACAAGCGTCACTTGTGGTCGCCCTCGGTTCCCTCCGAGGCTGTGCCCGACTGCACAGCTTCGGCGGCCACCTCGGACGGCGCCTTCTTGGCGTCCTCGTGCGCGATCGCCTTGCCGGTGAACGTCACGTGCGCCTCGTCGTGCATCCGCTCGATCATGTGCGGGTAGTGCAGCTCGAAGGCCGGGCGCGCCGAGCGGATCCGGGGCAGCTCGGTGAAGTTGTGCCGCGGCGGCGGGCAGGAGGTCGCCCACTCCAGCGAGTTGCCGAAGCCCCACGGGTCGTCCACGTGCACGGTCTCGCCGTAGCGGTAGCTCTTGAACACGTTCCAGATGAACGGCAACGTGGACGCGCCCAGGATGTACGCGCCGATCGTGGAGATCACGTTCAACGTGGTGAAGCCGTCACTGGCCAGGTAGTCCGCGTACCGGCGCGGCATGCCCTCGTTGCCCAGCCAGTGCTGCACCAGGAACGTGGCGTGGAAGCCGAGGAACGTGGTCCAGAAGTGGAGCTTGCCCAGCGGCTCGTCCATCATCCGGCCGGTGATCTTCGGGAACCAGAAGTAGATGCCCGCGAAGGTGGCGAACACGATCGTGCCGTAGAGCACGTAGTGGAAGTGCGCCACCACGAAGTACGTGTCCGACACGTGGAAGTCGATCGCCGGCGCGGCCAGCAGGATGCCGGACAGGCCGCCGAAGAGGAAGGTGACGATGAAGCCGATGCTGAACAACATCGGTGTCTCGAACGTCAACTGCCCCTTCCACATGGTGCCGATCCAGTTGAAGAACTTGATGCCGGTCGGCACGGCGATCAGGAACGTCATGAACGCGAAGAACGGCAGCAGCACCGCGCCGGTGGCGTACATGTGGTGCGCCCACACCGCCACGGACAGCGCCGCGATGCCCAGCGTCGCGTAGACCAGGCCGTTGTAGCCGAAGATCGGCTTGCGGCTGAACACCGGGAAGATCTCGGACACGATGCCGAAGAACGGCAGCGCGACGATGTAGACCTCGGGGTGGCCGAAGAACCAGAACAGGTGCTGCCAGAGGATCACGCCGCCGTTGGCCGGGTCGAACACGTGCGCGCCCAGGTGCCGGTCGGCCAGCAGGCCCAGCAGGGCCGCGGTCAGGATCGGGAACGCGAGCAGCACCAGCACCGACGTCACCAGGATGTTCCAGGTGAAGATCGGCATCCGGAACATGGTCATGCCGGGCGCCCGGAGGCAGACCACGGTGGTGATCATGTTGACCGCGCCGAGGATGGTGCCCAGACCGCCGACGACCAGGCCGGAGATCCACAGGTCGGCGCCGACGCCGGGCGAGTGGATGGCGTTGGACAGCGGCGTGTAGGCGAACCAGCCGAAGTCCGCCGCGCCGCCGGGGGTGAGGAAGCCACCCATCACGATCAGGCCGCCGAACAGGTACAGCCAGTACGAGAAGGCGTTGAGCCGCGGGAACGCGACGTCCGGCGAACCGATCTGCAGCGGCAGGATGAAGTTGGCGAAGCCGAAGACGATCGGGGTCGCGTAGAGCAGCAGCATCACCGTGCCGTGCATGGTGAAGAGCTGGTTGTACTGCTCGCTGGACAGGAACTGCATGCCCGGGCGGGCCAGCTCGGTCCTCATCAGCATGGCCATCGCGCCGCCCACCATGAAGAAGGCGAACGACGTGACCAGGTACATGATGCCGATTTGCTTGTGGTCCGTGGTGCGGAACATCCGCAGCAGGAACGAACCCTTGACCGCCTCGCGAGTCCCGAAGGGCCGCGTTGCGATCGGCTGCGGGGCTACGGCCGTCACGGTGCCTCCTGCACTGTCTGGTTCTGGCGTTGCCGGTGGGTGGCGCCGCCGGCTCATCGGATCGTAGACGGCTGGGTTCCGGGGGGCTGCGCTGGGCCGGTCCCCGGATCAACTGAGGTAGCGCAGGTCACAGTGTTGGATTGCCGCTGCTTCGCAGGCGGCGGGCGAGGTCGCTGGGAAGTCGACCGTTCACCCCTCGATTCCCGACGATCGGAAAGCGTGATCGTCGGGAATCGAGGGGTGAACGGTCGACGCGACCTCGCGTGGGGGTGAGGGGGGAGAGAGGGGGCGGGGGGAAGGGAGGCGGGGTCTTACGTGATTCGAATGTTGGGGTGGGGGTGGTGGGGGGTGGTGCGTGCCACGATCGGTGGGTGCAGGGACTCGTGCTGGTGGTGGAGGATGAACGGGCCATAGCCGAGTTGATCGGGCTCTACCTGCGGCGTGATGGGTTCGGGGTGCAGGTGGAGGTGGACGGGCGCGCGGCGTTGGCGGCGGTTCGGCGGCTCAGGCCGGTGGCGGTGCTGCTGGACGTCGGGCTGCCGGGGTTGGACGGGGTCGAGGTGTGCCGGGCGATGCGCGCGGCGGGTGACTGGACGCCGGTGCTGTTCGTCACCGCCCGTGACGACGAGGTGGACCGGGTGCTCGGGCTGGAGCTGGGCGCGGACGACTACGTGACCAAGCCGTTCAGCCCGCGCGAGCTGGTGGCCAGGGTGCGCACGGTGCTGCGGCGGGGCGCGCCGCGGGTCGACCCGGTGCACGTGCTCGGCGACGTGCGGCTGGACGGCGACCGGCGGCGGGTGTGGGCGGGTGACGTCGAGGTGGCGCTGACGTCGACCGAGTTCGAGCTGCTGGCGCACCTGATGCGGCACCCCGGCCGGGTGTTCGCGCGGGAGCAGCTGCTCAGCGCGGTGTGGGGTTACGCGGCGGCGGCGGGCACGCGGACGGTGGACGTGCACGTGGCCCAGTTGCGGGCGAAGCTCGGCGGGCGCAGCCCGATCCGGACCGTGCGCGGCGTCGGGTACTCGGCGGAGCCCTCGTGAGGCGGACGAGCCTGGCGTTCCGGATCGCGGCCTTGTGCCTGGCGGTGGCCGCGGTGGCGGTGGTGGTGGCCGGGTTGGTGTCGGCCCGGCTGGTGCTGACCGCGTCCCGCGAGGTGACCCGCGAGGCGTTGGCCGACCAGGCGGACGTGGTGGCCGAGCAGCTGGACGTCGGCCGGGCCGGCCGGCTGCGGGTGGTCGAGGTGCTGCGCGGGCAGGGCATCGCGGTGGTGCTGATCGGGCCGGACGGCGGGCTGCGCGGCGAGCCGCAGGCGGTCCGGGCGGTCCGCCAGGTCGGCGGCGGGTCCGGCACGGCGGGCACTCGGCTGGTGGAGGTCCGGCCCGGTGTCGCGCTGGTCCAGGAGACCGCGACCGGCAACGGGCCGGGGCGCACGCTGCTGCGCGACATCGCGCTGGCGCTGGGCGTCGGGCTGCTGGTGGCGGCGGTGGCCGGGTCGCTGCTCGGCAAGCTGGTCGCCCGGCCGCTGCGGCGGACGGCGGCCGTCGCGCACACCATGAGCGGCGGTCGGCGGGACCTGCGGGCGCCGGAGCACGGGCCGGCGGAGGTCGCCGAGGTCGGCGGGGCGGTGAACGCGCTGGCCGACGCGCTGGCGCGCAGCGAGGCCAGGCAGCGGGAGTTCCTGCTGTCGGTCTCGCACGAGCTGCGCACGCCGTTGACCGCGGTGACCGGGTTCGCCGAGTCGCTGGCCGACGGCGTGGTGTCCGGGCCGGACGTGCCGGGCGTCGGCCGCACCATCCAGCAGGAGGCCCACCGGCTGGACCGGCTGGTCACCGACCTGCTCGACCTGGCCCGGCTGGGCGCGGACGACTTCCGGGTGGACCTCGCCCCGGTCGACCTGACCGGGCTGGTGGCGGCGGCGGCCGAGGTGTGGCGGGCGCGGTGCGCGGCGAAGGGCGTCGAGTTCCGGCTGGAGGCGCCCGCGCACCCGGTCGTGCGGACGACCGACCCGCGCCGGTTGCGGCAGGTGCTGGACGGGCTGTTGGAGAACGCGCTGCGGCTCACGCCCGCCGGTCGGCCGGTGGTGCTGTCGCTGGACGACGTGCTGCAGGTGCGCGACGGCGGCCCGGGGTTGTCCGAGGAGGACTACCGGGTGGCGTTCCGCAAGGGCGCGCTGCACGCGAAGTACGAGCGGTCCCGGCCGGTCGGCACCGGTGTCGGCCTCGCCCTGGTGCACGGCCTGGTGACCAGGCTGGATGGCACGATCGAGGTCGGTCCCGCGCCCGAGGGCGGCGCGGCGTTCACGGTGGGGTTGCCGGATGCGTGAGCTGGAAGTGCGCTGGTGGGAGGCGGTCGGCGAGTTGGGCGGCGCTCGCGGGCCCGGGGACCTCGCCGACCGGTACGCCGAACCGCACCGCGGCTACCACAACACCGACCACGCGCTGGCCGTCGTGCGGGACGTGAACCTCCTGGCCGTCGACCGCACGGCCCGCGAGCGCGCTGTGCTCACCCTCGCCGCCCTGGCGCACGACGTCGTCTACGACGGCGAGCCGGGCGTCGACGAGAGGCGCAGCGCCGAGTGGGTCCGGGAACGGCTCGCCGGGCTGCCCGAGGCGGACGCGGTGGCCGACCTGGTGCTGGCCACCGCCGACCACGTCTCGGACGACCCGCTGACGTGCCTGCTCCTGGACGCCGACCTGGCCGTCCTCGGCTCCGACCCGGCGGGCTACGAGCGCTACCGGGCCGCCGTGCGCGCCGAGTACGCGCATGTGCCGGACGACGCGTGGCGGGTCGGGCGCGCGAAGGTCCTGCGCACCCTCGCCGGGCGCGACCCGCTGTACGCCACGCGCGCGGCGCGCGACCGCTGGGAGGAGCGCGCCAGGACGAACCTGGCCGCCGAGCTCAGCTCGCTCGGTGACCGGCCATGAGCACGTCGTACGTCGGGAACGCCTTGGCGATCTCGCTGCCGGTGAAGTTGCCGACCCAGCCGTCGTCGTCGTGGAAGAACCGGATCGACACGTAGTCCGGCCGGGTGCCCATGTCGAACCAGTGCGTGGTGTTCGCGGGCACGCTCAGCAGGTCGCCCGCCTCGCACAGCACGGCGTGCACGTGCCCGTCGACGTGCAGGTAGAACACCCCGGAGCCGCGCGCGAAGAACCGGTCCTCGTCGTCGTCGTGGGTGTGCTCGGCCAGGAACTTCAGCCGCGCCTGCCCGGCCGACGCCCGCCACTCCGGGTCGTCCGAGGGGGTCATCTCCATCGCGTCGACCAGGGTGTACCCCTCGGCCTCGGTCACCCCGGCGATCCGCTCGGCGTACGCCTCAAGGGCGTTCTCGCTGGTCACGCCGGGCACGACGGGCCACTGCTCGTAGCGGACGCCGAGCTGCTTCAGCCGCACGGCGATCTCACCAGGGTCGGAGGTGCGCACCACCACGGCCTCGGGGTCGGTGTCGGACCACACGGTCAGCAACGTCATCGCGCCTACCTCCTCTGGGTTTCGACCTTGAAGCGCAACAGCCACTCCAGGCACTCCAGGCGGTGCCGTGCCCGGTGGAGGTCGTCACCCCACACGTACACCCCGTGCCGGGCCACGATCAAGGCCGGCACGTCGGCGCGGAACCCGGCCTCGAACGCGTCGCCGAGCACGCCCATGTCCTGGCTGTTCGGCACGACCGGGACCACGACCACGTCGTCCGCCCGCCTGCCGAAGCCCTTCAGCATCTCCAGGTCGCGCAGCTCGACGCCGTCGGGCCAGTGCTCGGCGGCCACCACGGGGGCCAGCGCGTGCACGTGGACCACCGCGCCCGCGCCGGACACCGCCGCGATCCGCCCGTGCAGGCCCGCTTCGGCCGACGGCACGCGCACCGGGTCGTCCGTGCGGCCGTCGGCGTCCACGACCACCACGTCGTCGGGCGTCAGCTCGCCCTTGTCCTTGCCGCTCACCGTCACCGCGAGCCGCAGCGGGTCGCGGTCCACGACCACCGACAGGTTGCCCGACGTGCCGCGCATCCAGCCCATCGCGGTGTAGCGGGCGCACTCGGCGGCCAGCGCCTCGCCCGGCGTCACAGCGCCGCCACCGTCCGGTGCGGACCGAAGTCGGCGTCGCCGTACGGCTCGCCGGGACGGCGCACGCCGACCGTCTGCCAGCCGGCCTCGGCGGCGGCGTGCAGCTCGGCGGGGACGTCGGAGTAGAACGTGATGTCGGTCGAGCCGAGCACCGAGGCGATCTTGAGGTACGACGACGCCTCGCGCTTCGGGCCCGCGTTGACGGTGTCGAAGTGGTAGGCGAACAGCGAGGTCAGGTCGCCGTCGGTGGTGTGGGCGAAGAACGCCACCTGGCCGGCCACCGAACCCGAGGAGAACACGGCGAGCTTGGTGCCGTCGGCCTCCCACGCGCGCAGGGCGGGCACGACGTCCGGGAAGAACTCGGCGACCAGGTCGCCGTCGGCGTAACCCCGCTGCCAGATCAGACCTTGCAGGGTCTTGAGCGGCGTGACCTTCCGATCGGCGTCCATCCAGCCGTGCAGCACCCGGACCAGCTCGTCCGTGCCACCGTCCACACCGGACAGCTCGCGGACCTGCGCGACGGCCTCGACCACGGCCGGGTCGTCGGCGTGCCCGTCGATCCACGGCCCGAGCCGGGGCCGGGCGTAGTCGTACAGCGTGACCAGGACCTGGTCGGTGGCGCTGAGCGTGCCCTCGATGTCCAGCACGACCCACTCACTCATGAACGTCCCCAACGTAGTAATCGGCCAAACCGTGCGGAGCGTACGCACCGCGGTCGGTCACCACCCCGGTGACGAACCGCGGCGGCGTCACGTCGAACGCCGGGTAGAGGCCGCGGGCCCGGTCGGTGGCCGTGCGGCGGCCCAGCGTGTGCAGCACCTCGTCGCCCGGTCGGTGCTCGATCGGCACGTCGGCGGCGGTGGGCGCGAGCCGGTCCGGCGCCTGCACCATGGCCAGGAACGGCACGTCGAACGCGTGCGCGGCGACGGCCAGGCCGAGCGTGCCGACCTTGTTCACCACGTGCCCGTCCATGGTGACCCGGTCGGCGGCGGTCAGCAGCACGTCCACGTCGCCGGTCGACATCACGGCCGCGCCCATGCCGTCGGTGATCAGGGTCGTGTCGACGCCCATCTCGGCCAGCGTTTCGGCGGTGAGGCGGGCGCCCTGGAGGTACGGGCGGGTCTCCGTGCAGATGAACCGCAAGCGCTTGCCCATGCTCTGAGCGGCGGCGACGGTTTCGGTCAGGTAGAGGTCGGCCCAGCAGTGCGTGAGCACCGCGCCCTCGTCCGGCAGCAGTTCGGCGGTGTGCGCGCCGAGCGCCCGGCTGCGGCCCCGGTAGCGCTCGTCCCCCGCCTTCGCGCCTTCGAGGGCGCCGGTTTCGACGTCCTCGTGCGCGTCCACGCCCGCCAGCACGGCGGCGACGGCCTTGCGCAGGTGGTTGTTGGTGGGGCGGGTGGCGATCAGCCGCCGCCCGGCCCGGTCGAGGTGGGCGCGGGCGTCGGACCGGGGCAGGCCGCGGGCCTCGCGGGCGGCCAGCACCATGCCCCACAGCGCGGCGAAGTACGGGCCGGAGGACTGGGTCACCATGTCCTCGATGGCCTTGGCGACCTCTTCGACCGTGCCGCAGCGCACCCACGTGCGCTCGAACGGGAAACCGCGCCGATCGAGCACGTGCACGCCGTCGTCCTCCAGGCGCACGCTGCGCGCGAGCACCGGCTCCATCAGCTGTACCCGGTGAACGGGGCGTGCTCGCCGGTGAGGTGGTACGCGCCGACCTCGCGCGCCTTGTACGCCACCGGGTCGTGCAGGGTGAGCGTGCGGGCGTTGCGCCAGAACCGGTCGAAGGCGTAGCCGGCGGCGGTCGCGCGGGCGCCGCACAGCTCGAACACCCGGCTGGTGGTCTGGTTCGCGACCCTGGTGGCGACGACCTTGGCGGCCGAGATGGCGGCGGCGGTCGCGGCGCGCTCGTCCCTGGTCAGCGCGGCGCCGCGGCCGGATGCCCGGTGCAGCTCGGCGGACGCGTGGTCGGCGAGGAGGCCGGCGGCCCGCGCTTCGGCGACCAGCTCGCCGTACGTGCCGAGGAGGTAGGGGTCGGCGGTCGCCTTGTCCACGCCGCTGAGGAACCACGGGCGGGTGGTCGTGCGGGCGTACTGGGCGGCCTCGGCGAGCGCGCCCTCGGCCATCGCCACGTACAGCTGGGCCAGCACGAGCTGGAAACCCAGCGCTGCCAGCGAGAGCCGCGGGCTCGTGTCGTCGTGCGGCCCGAGCACCTGGTGGGCGGGCACGCGCACGCGGTCGAACACCACCCCGCCGCTGGCCGTGAGGCGCTGGCCGATGTTGTCCCAGTCCCTCGCGTACGTGATGCCGTCGGCCTTCGCGTCGAGGGTGAACGTCACCTTCTCGCCCGTCCCGGTGCGGGTGGCGCTGACCACGAGCCGGTCGGCCACCGACGCGCCGGTGGCGAACGTCTTGCGCCCGCTGACCTCGAACCCGCCGTCGACGGGCCGCAGCTCCAGCGCCGCGTCCAGCGGGTTGCTGACCCCGGCCCAGAACACGTCGTCACCCGCGTCGAACGCCGGGTTGTCGAACAGCCCGCTGCGCCAGACCTGCAGGTAGTGGTAGCCGAGGAGGTGCCCGACGTTGGCGTCGGCCGCGCCGACCACCCTGGTCACCGCCTGCTGCGTGGCCCAGTCGTCGACCGTCAACACCCCGGACCGGCGCAACGCCTCGACCTCGGCCACGGGCTCCGCACCGCGCCGATCCCGCTCCGCCGCGTCCACCCGCAACGCGGTCGCCAGCTCCTCGGCGACGGTCAGCCACTTCTGCCGACCATCGGTGCTCGTCATCGCCCAGCCTCCCGCGTCGTCCACGTTCCAGCAGGTCAGCCTAGTGGCCGTGGCGCGGCGTGGGCTGAGCGTTCCGCCACATGGGAGCGCTGGCGCGCGGCGTTCGTCCTCGCCCGACCACGTCCGGAGCCCCCGTCGAACCACGGCAGGTGCGTTGAGGGCAGTCGGCCTCACAATGGAGATGTCGTCCGGACGTCACCTGCCTGCCCCGGGTCGGCTTCGCCGCGCGGCACGACCACTGATGGGCGGATTGTGGAGCGGCCGGACGCGGCTACGCTCGAAAGATCAGGATGGGAGGCCGTGGGTGCCGGACCAGCCTCGGACCGCCAGGTCCAACGACATGTCCGGCACGGCGAGCGCCGTCGTGCAGGCCGCCTCCATAGCGGGCGGCGTGCACCTCCACGCCACTCACGCCGACCCGGTCCGGCCGCCCCGCGAGCTGCCTCCGGACGTGCACCCGTTCATCGACCGGGCGGAACAGCTGGCCGAGATGGACCTGCTGCTCGCGTCGACGGAGGAGGTGCCCTCGACGAACGCGGTGGTGATCTCCGCGGTGTCCGGCACGGCCGGCGTGGGCAAGACCGCTTTCGCCACGCACTGGGCGCACCGCGTCAGCCACCGGTTCCCCGACGGCCAGCTCTACGTGAACCTGCGCGGTTATAGCCCGGACGAGCCGGTGCCGCCCGCAGAGGCCCTGGCCAACCTGCTGCGATCGCTGGGCGTGCCGAACTCGGACATCCCCCACGACTTGGACGAGCGGGCAACCCGGTTCCGGAGCCTGGCCGCCGGTCGTCGGATGCTGATCGTGCTGGACAACGCTCGTTCCGCCGAGCAGGTGCGACCGCTGCTCCCGGGAACGTCCTCCTGCCTGGTCCTCGTGACCAGCCGTGATGCCCTGCCCGGTCTGGTCTCCCGGGATGGCGCTCGCCGGATGAACCTGGACCTGCTGGCCCACAACCAGGCGGTGAGCCTGTTGCGGATGCTGGTCGGCCCCCGGGTGGACGCCGAACCGGAAGCCGCCGACGCCCTCGTCCGGCACTGCGCCCGATTACCCCTGGCCCTGCGGATCGCCGCGGACCTGGTCACCACCACCCACGAGGTGACGCTCGCGGAACTCGTCGCCGAACTCGCGGACGAGCAGAGCAGGCTGGACCTGCTCGACGCTGGTGAGGACCCGCGCACGGCGGTGCGCGCCGTGCTCTCCTGGTCCTACCGGAACCTCGATCCCGCACAGGCCAGGGCGTTCCGCCTGCTCGGCCTGCACCCCGGTCGCGACTTCGACCCGATCAGCGCGTCGGTGCTGTTCGAGAGCACGCTGATCCGCACGCGCCGGCTGCTCGACTCGCTCGTCCGCGCACACCTGCTGGAACGCACCAGGCTCGGCCGCTACCAGATGCACGACCTGCTCCGCGTCTACGCGGCCGGCCTCGCTTCGCGGGAAGAGACCCCCGAGGTGCACGACGCGGCGTTGCGGCGGTTGCTGGACTTCTTCCTCCACACCGCGTCACTCGCCATGGAAATCCTCTTCCCCCACGAGCGCGACCGGAGGCCGGCGCTGCCCGTCGGCGGCGGTTCGCCCGTGAAGCTCGCGAACCGCGCTGAGGCGGAGCAGTGGTTGGAAACCGAGCGCATCACGTTCTCCGCGATGGCGGCGCTGACGGCAGACCCCGTGTGGGCGGTCTACGCGACGCTGCTCTCCACGACCCTCTACCGGTTCCTCGACATACACGGCCACTTCGACGAAGCGGTCACCCTGCACGGCTTCGCGGTCACCGCGGCGAGACGGCTGGGCGACAGCGTGGCCGAGGGTCGCGCTCTGCACAACCTCGGGGTCGTGCACCAGCGCCTGGGGCACTACCTGCCGTCGCGGGACGACCTGGAACAGGCGATCGTCGTGCTCGACCGCACGGATCGGCCGCTGATCCAGGCGCTGGCGCTGGCGGACCTGGGCAACGTGCTGATGCTCCTGGGCCGACATGACGAGGCGTTGGCACGCGACGCTTCCGCCCTGCGGTTGTTCGAAGGTGTGGGCGACCGCACCGGGCAGGGGCAGGTGCTCAACAACATGGGACTGGTGCTCGACCGGTTGGGCCGCCACGAGGAGTCCGTCGAGCACCTGCAGCGAGCGCTGGCCCTGTTCCAGGAGACGGACGACCAGCCGCGCATGGGCTACGCGCTCAACGACATCGGCGTGGTCCTCCAGCACCTGGACCGTTCCGACGAGGCACTGGGGCACCACGAGGACGCGCTGGGTCTCGCGCGGGCCACCCACGATCGGGCGCTGGAGGCGGAAGCGCTCAACGGACTCGGCGGCGCGCTACGCCGGATGGAGGTCACGGAAGAGGTTCTGCAGTACCACGAACAAGCGCTCGCGATCGCCTTGGACATCGGCGATCGCCATGAGCAGGCGCAGGCGCACGAGGGCGCCGCCAACGCCTACGAGGCGTTGGCGAACACCGCCGAAGCTCGACAACGGTGGCGGCTCGCACTGGAGATCTACCTCGACCTGGGCTCCCCCGAAGCCGAAGAGGTCCGTCGGCGGTTGGAGCGGCTGGACGGCTGAGCCCGTCGGTCCAGGTGGGAAGAGGGGTGGCGGGATCCGCCGGTGATCAGGCCACCAGGCGGTAGCGGTGCAGCAGGCCGAGATCCGCCAGCAGTCTCCGCACGGGTTGGCCCTCGTAACGGCGGCAGGTTTCTTCGACGTGGTCGCGCCACACCCCGCGGTCGGCACGCCACGCGGTCATGTAGTCGAGGCACAGGCGCGGCTCGATGAGCAGGTTCCGGGCACGGGCGGCCCGGACAGCGGCGATCACCTTCGACTTGGCGGGACCGTCCGGGTGCACGTCGGCGACCATGGCGATCACCTCGTCGATGAACCGCCTGCGTCGGCCGAGGAACCACTGCCAGTAGCCGACGGTGGCCTCGGGCAGGCCGTGCGCGGTGTCGAGCAGTCCGAACAGCCCTTCGGCGAGGCAGTCCCCCAGCTCCTCCGTGCGGGCGCGCGCGGTGTCCCGGTACGGGTCGTAGGCCTGCTGGAGCGCCAGACCCGTGACCGCCGACGGCGACAAGCCGGTGTCGTCGAGCAGGAAGAACCAGTCTTCGTTGTAGATGTCGGGGAAGAACGACGTGAACGACCCGCGACCGATCGCGAGCGCTCCCGTGCCGATGAACGTGTCCTGATCACCGCCAGCCTCGCGGTAGGCGTGGCAGACCACCGAGTTGTCCGGATAGCCACCGACCGACAGCCCGACCCCGGTGAACCGGTCGAGCAGGCCCGCGGCGTCGCTCAGGTCGTCGGGTCGCGGGATCACGACGTCGTCGTCCAGGAGGATGACGCGTTCCCAGCCCGCCACGGCAGCGATCAGCAGCCCCAGGTTCCGCTTCGCACTGGTGTCGGTGCGCCGGTCGAACACACCGCCTCGCAGCATCGAGGTCGTTCGGAACCGCGGCACGACGTCGTCGGGGACTTCGGTGACGTCCACGGCCATGATCTCCACCCCGGCACGCCCGGCGAGCACCGCGGCGGCATCCGCCGACGACCGGCGGCTGCACAAGGTGACCAGCGTGCACCCGTGGTGCCTGGCCAGCGCTACGGCGTTGTGCAAGTAAGCGGTGGGTCTCGCCGTTGCCACGATGATCGCGTCCACCCGCGCCGGGGTGGGGGCCACCTCTCGCGCCAGCAGGTGGCGGTGGGAGCCGTGGTGGTTCGCCGACCTGGAGTTCGAGGACCTGGGAGGACCTGCTCCCGCGGGGGAACCGGCCAGCGGAAGCGCCGCGGCGTTCAACTCCCGCCCTCCGGCCACTCGAAGAGGCGTTGGTCGGGCAGGTTCCAGTCAGGGGTGACGACCTGACCGTTCACCACCAGCACCTTGGTGAGGACGCTGTAGGCGCGCACGCCCGCGAACCGGGTGGCCAGGTACTCCGTGTTGCGGTCGCGGAACCTCACGTCGGTGAGCACCCGCACGACGCCGAGGGTTCCCCGACCGTACTGGCCGTTGCAGATCGTGACCGTCCGCTTGTGGTTGAACGGGTTCGGCCCGCGGTAGAAGTGCGCGACGTCCTCGTGCAGCACCTCGCGCCCCCCATGCGTGCTCAACTGCGGCGCGAACAGCGTCTCGCCACCGTCCGGCCGGCGCACCAGAAACCCGCCCGCCTCGGCGTCGTCGTGCCGGGCGACCTGGGTGACCGGGAGGTCGACCCGGTCCAGCAGCTCGCGGGTGACCAGGTTCCAGTCGACGCCGCCGAGCAGCACCAGGTGCGTGGTGTAGTCGTCGGGCGCGAGGTCGGAGGCGATGCGGAAGTTGACCGGGCTGCGGGGGTTCAGGGCGCGGATGTGGCCGTGCAGCTCGATCAGGGCGTCGAGGTCGGCGTAGGTGTACAGCTCGACGTAGTCCGGCTGGGTCGGGTCGGAGTAGGGCATCCGGGCACGCATGTCGGCCGGGAGCTGGGCGACGACGATGGTGACGTCGTGCCGGTCGTCGAAGTGCCAGAAGCTGCGGTCCGCGGTGTCCTGCCCGACTCGGCCGTCGTCACCCCGGTCGGCAGGGCGCAGGTCGGTCAGCTCGCGCAGCAGTTCGTCGCGGCGGCGCTGTTCGTCGATGGTCAGCTCGTCAACCGGGATCAGCCGGTACGGATGGGTCTCGACGGAGCGCTTGGTGGCGAAGAACGTGGCGTAGGCGGCAAGGCGGTGCAGTGGCGGGGTCTTCGGCTTGGCGCGGCTCTCCCACGACGACAGCAGGGGCACGCTGGCGGGCTTGTCCGCGCTGAACGCCTGGGCCAGGTCGCTCTGGGTGATGGTCACATCAGGCCACTGCTCCTCGCGCAGTGCCCGGAGGCGGTGCGCCAGCGAGTGGGATCCCTCCGCGATGGCCACGTTCGCACCCTTCAGCGAACTTCAGCAGTACAACTGAATTTCGGAACATACACTATTGCGAAGAAAAGTCACGAGACGTCGGTTCGCCTGACTCCTTGCCGGTTTCCAGTCCTGGTCTTACGCTCAAGTCGCTGAGGTTCAGCGAACTTCAGCTGAACTTCAGCTGAAGTTCGCTCCGGCGCGCAGGCCGAACCGCCGCGTGCGAACCGCTCCTTTCGATTACCGTGTGCGGGCCCACGTCGAAGGGGGAGTCGCACGATGGACCTGTCGCGCAGATCGTTCTCCGGGGGAACCGCCGTCGCACCGGCGGCGCCCGGGACGACCGCCGCGTCGGCCCTGGCGTCGCGTCCGCACCGGACGTCCACACCGCACCTGCTGGAAGCCGAGCAGCTGGTGGGCTACCTGTCGCTGCCGACGTGCCCGCTGGCGAACAACACCTACAAGGAGCCGGACCAGCCGAACGTGGTCCGGTGGGGCTCGCCCGGCGACGCGTCCGGGTGGGTCAACCAGAGCCAGTGCGCGTCGTTCCTGACGGCGGTGCTGAAGCGGACGTACAAGTGGGCGTCTTCGGCGTACTTCCGCAGGCACTTCGGCACGGCGAGCCCGTTCGCGCGGGACTACCGGGAGGCGTTCGCCGAGCGCGACCTGCCGCACTTCGAGCGCGTCACGAGGGTGGGCGACCTCCGTCCGGGTGATCTGATCGCCGTCGACTACCGGAACGACCAGGACACCAACACCGGGCACGTGGTGATGGTGCGGTCGGTGCGGGGCGTGTACACCGCGCCCGGCTCCAGCCTGAACTTCGCCGGTGAGACGCAGTACGCGGTGGAGGTCGTGGACTGCACGTCCGAGCCGCACGGCGTGTACGGGGTGGGCAACTACTTCCGGTTCCCGGACAGCCGGATCTTCAACGCCACCGCGTGGACCGACGGCGCGGGGTACGGGCACATGATGTTCTACGCGTCCGACGCCACCGGCGAGTTCACCCGGTACCGGTGGAGCGTGAACACCGCGTCCTCGGGCACCTACACCACCGCCCAACGCCCCGTCGCCGCCGTCCGCGTCACGCCCTGAAGCGCCCCCGAAGCGACCCGGAAGCGCCCTGAGCGTTCAGCTCACCCGTTCCGAACGTAGGACACGCGCGTTCCGAACGTAGGACTCTCGCGAGAGTCGTACGTTCGGGTCGCGTGTGTCCTACGTTCGGGGGGTCAGAGGCGTTGCCAGAGGGCGGGGACGTTCGGCGGTTCCCAGCCGGGCTGGGAGGTGTGCGGCTGGCGGCACTGGTAGGTGACGCCGTTGTAGGTGACTCGGGCGCCGGTCGAGTAGGCGGTGTTGGCGGTCCAGGTGCCGGAGGAGGGGTTGGTGGTGGTCGTGGTGGTGGTCGTGGGGCCGCCGGTTTCCCACGGGACCTGGGTCGAGCGGTAGAAGTCGATGCCCATCGCGGTCCAGCGCGGGGCCTGGGCGGCCAGGCGGGAGCGGAAGGCGTCCCAGTTGTGGGTCGACCACGGCGACCAGCCCAGTTCGGCGATGGCGACCAGGCGCGGGAACGCCAGGTAGTCGATGTGCGCGGACGTCACGACCGTCTCGGTCCACAGTGGAGCTTCCACGCCCAGCACGGCGGACTCCGGGACGCCGGAGACGTGCGTGCCGGGGTTCCAGTTGTAGGCGTCCTGGACCTCGATGAGCCCCGCCCAGCTGAGGCCGAGCGGCGTGCCGGAGTGGTACTTCATGTCCAGGTACGCCTTGTTCGCGGGCGACATCAGGATCTTCTGACCACGCGCGGCGGCGTTCTGGACGACCGCGTTGGAGGTCGTCGTCCCCCAGTACTGCGCGACCGCCGACGTGTCCGAGGTCGTCTTGACGAACTCGTGCCAGCCCATCGGCTTCTTGCCGTACTTGCCGACCAGCGGCAGCACCCGGCTCATGAACGTCAGGTACTCCTGGTCGGTGGTCGCGTGCGCCTCGTCGCCGCCGATGTGGAGGTACGGGCCGGGCGTCAGCGCCGCGATCTCGCGGATCACGTCCTCCACGAACGTGTAAGTGATCTCCTTGGACACGCACAGCGACGAGTAGCCGACCGCGATGTCCGTGCGCATCGCGGGCGCGACGCCGTTGCAGTTCAGCTCGGCGTACGACGACAGCGCCGCGTTGGTGTGGCCGGGCAGGTCGACCTCGGGCACGACGGTCATGTGCCGGGCCGCCGCGTGCGCCACGATCTCCTGGTACTGCGCCTTCGTGTAGTACCCGCCCGGCCCGCCGCCGACCTGCGTGCTGCCGCCGTGGGTGGTCAGGCGCGGCCAGCTGTCGACGGCGATGCGCCAGCCCTGGTCGTCGGTGAGGTGCAGGTGGAAGTAGTTCACCTTGTACAGCGCGAGCTGGTCGATGTACCGCTTGACGGTGGCGACCGGGTGGAAGTGGCGCGCCACGTCGAGCATCGCGCCGCGGTGGGCGAACCGCGGGTGGTCGGTGATCGTCGCGCCGGGCACGGTCCACGGCCCCGGCTGGGCGGTGCGGCTCTCGGCCTTGGTGGGCAGCAGCTGGCGCAGCGTCTGCACGCCCGCGAACAGGCCCGCGGCGGTGTTGGCGCGCAGTTGGACCGACGCGGCGGTGACGGAGAGCTGGTAGCCCTGGTCGCCGACGGACGCCGGCGCGCCGCCGATGAGCAGCGAGATGCCGTCGGCCGGTGTGCCGGTGGTGTCGGTGACGGGCAGGGCGTAGCCGGTCGACGGGCGCAGCAGCGCGGCGAGGTGATCGCCGACGGCGCGCGCGGCGGCCGTGGTGCGGATGCGGGTGTCGGCGGTGATCGCGTGCGTGACGCCGGCGGTCGGCTGCACCGACACGGGTGCCGGGACGATGCTCCGCAGGGGTTCGGCGGCCGAGGCGGTGGTGGTACCCGAGCCCGTTGCCCAGACGACGGTCGTGCCGAGCACCAGCACCAGGACGGCGAGCGCTCTCGCCGTCCTCACTTGGAGTTTCACCGTTGGTCCTCCCTAGAGGCGGGCGGCTCACGTCAAGGGTGCTGACGCCGCCGAGGCCCTGTCAATGGGTCTAGACCAAAGTGAGCTTCCGAGTTCGATCTCGTGCCCTGCCACGTCGCGGACGTGCTGGGCGGCCCTGCTGGTGTTCGTGGGGTGAGCGCGCCGACGTCGGGCGAGTAGCGCTGGGACGTCGTTGATCAGGACCGCGCCTTGAGGGCGTCAAGTCCCTCGGTCAGCTTGCCGAGCAGGTGGCCGATGGCGCCCTCCCCGAGCACCATCGTCACGCCGTTGGTCACGCCGAGGACGTCGCTGCGCTCGCCGACGAAGACCTCGACGTGGTCGTCCGCCAGCAGTTCGACGCTCACCTCCGAGGCCGAGGCGACCTCGACGTAGGTGTGGCTGTAGACGGACCTGTCGCTGATGTGCATTGACCGACGGTACGACTAAACGTCTACAAGAATCTATCGCACAACTGAGTGATACGTTTATCAAGGCGATGCGGCTAAGCTCGGGTCATGTTCGAGTTGGCCGCGCCTTCGGCGCTTCAGTGGTTGATCGGCATCGAACTGGCGCGGTACCGGAAGGAAGCCGGCCTGTCGCTGAGCGAGCTGTCGGCGGCGTGCGGCATCGGCAAGCCCAAGCTCGGCCACATGGAGACCGGCCGGAGCACGCAGTACCCGGGCGACATCCGCAAGATCCTCAAAGCCTGCGACGTCGAGCGCGAGAACATCGACCGGCTCGTGCTGTTGAGCAGCCGGGCCGACGACGCCTCGTGGGTCGGCCCGTGGGCCGATGTGGTGTCGGACTGGCTGCGCACCCTGCTCGGACTGGAGTCGCTGGCGCGCAGGGAGTTCGTCTTCGAACCGATCGTGCTGCCCGGCCTGCTCCAGACCGAGGCTTACGCCATGGCCATGACGAGCGGGGCCAGCCGAGTGCGCCCGGATCTCGCCGACCGGCTCGTGGAACTCCGGATGCAACGCACCCTGCTGCTCGGCAAGGACGAGCCGCTCGAACTGCACGCGGTGATCAACGAGCAGGCCCTGCGGCTCCGGGTGGGTGATCAGGAGGTGCGCGACGAGCAGTACCGGCACCTCGTGAAGCTGAGCGAGCAGCCCAACGTGACGATCCAGGTGGTGCGCCCGGAGGCCGGCTTGCACTCGGCGACGACCGGCCAGTTCATGCTGCTGGACTTCATCGACGCGCGGTCGATCGTGTACATCGAGATCCAGGACGCGGCGGTGTTCGTGGATGACTCGGCGCGGGTGCGGACCTATACGCTGAGCACGCAGAGCCTGGAGCGAGTCGCGCTGTCGCCCGGGGAGAGCGTGGCTCTGATCGAATCGTTGATCACGTAGGAGTCCGCCGTGTGGCGCACCAGCAGTTACAGCTCGGAGAACGGTAGCTGCGTCGCCGTGAGGTTCCCGGCCGCCGGACCGGTCGGCGTCCGTGATTCGAAGAACCCGGCCGGGCCGGGGCTCGCCTTCCCGGCGAGCGCGTGGGCCGGGTTCGTCAAGCGCAGCAAGTGAGAACGGGCCGGGGTGTCGCCACCCCGGCCCGTTCGGCTCAGTGCCGCGTCACCCGTGGTTCACCAGGATGCGGGTGGACGCGGTGCCCAGGCCGGTCGGGCCGCGCAGCGTCCGCAGGCTCGGCGCGACGTCCCGGCCGCCGAAGTGCTTGGCCAGGTCGGCGTCGTGGTAGCGGACGACCTCCCGGTGCCAGTTCAGGATGCCGGCCACCCAGTCCTCCAGCTCGGTGGCGTGCGCGGTGAGCGCGGCGCGGACGTCGGCGTCCAGGTCGAACTCCTCGAACAGCGCGGGCAGCTCGACCGCGACCGAGTGCGCGAACTGCGCGAGCCGCGCGTTGGCCAGGTCGGTGGTGATCCGGAACGCCCGCTCGTGGTCCACGTCGAGGAAGTTGCGCACGACGAGCACCATGTTGTGCACCTCGCCCTCGAACTGGACCTCCTTGCGGTACGAGAAGAGGTCGTTGAGCAGCGTGGCGTAGTCGATCGCCGAGTTCTCGATGTTGCGGATGGCCCGCGACCGGTACAGCTCGTCGGGCACCAGCCGGCCGTGGCCGAACCGGGCCAGGCTCATGGTCAGGTCGGAGCCGAACGTGGCGCGGCGCATCTCGACGTAGTCGACCGGGTCGGGCACGCGGTTCTCGTGCTGGTTCTTCAGCTCCCACACCCAGCTGTCGAGCATCTTGTCCAGCGCCTCGCGCAGCTGCCGCCGGTTCTCCAGCGGCATCGGGGCCGTGGTGCGCTGCCACACGTCGGCCAGCCCGCGTTCCATCGGCGTCACCGGCGCGGGCGACGCGCCCTCCAGCGGCATCATCTGCTTCAGCCGCTCGGTGACAGCCCTCGCCGCGGCCATGTCCGGGGTCCGGCCGAACGCCTGCGGGTAGTAGTCGTCGCCGTAGGTGCCCCAGGTCAGCCACAGGGCGTTGATCACCAGCTCGTCCGCCGTGGCGTCCGGGGCGATGCCCGCCGAGCACAGCGCGAGGTCGATGTCGCGCAGCCGCTCCTCGGTCCACACCCGCGGCACGTCGTCGAAGATGCCCACCTCCCGCGCCCAGGCGACGCTCGCCTCGCGCGCGTGCGCCCAGTGCGGGCTCACCCGCAGCGGGTACGGCATGTCCAGCGCCGGTTCGGGCATCGGCGGGACCGCGGAGTACGGCACGTGGCTGAAGCTGCGCAGGCGTTGCGGCGCGGTCGCGAGCAGCGAGCGGGCCGCGCTCGTGCCGATGCCCGTCGGGCCGCCGAGCACCGGGTTCGAGGCGACCGCGCCCTGGTTCATGTACCTGCTGGAGCGGGCGTGCCACTCGTGCCCGCCGGACTGCCAGTCCTGGAGGCCCTTCACGTACGCCAGCACGGCCAGCCTGCCCGCCGGGTCGACGGCGTGCTCGTCCAGCAGCGACGGCACCTCGGTGACCGCCGTGTGCTCGAACTGGTGCAGGCGGGACGTGAGCAGGTCGTTGACCGCCTCGGCGGCCTCCTGGGTCGGCAGGTCGAGGAACTTCTCCAGCACCAGGACGCCGTTGCTCAGCTCGCCCTCGTCCAGCACCTCGCGCTCGTAGGAGAACAGGTCGTTGCGCAGGTGCACGGCGTCGGCGAACGTGTCGCGCAGCACGCCCAGGGGACGGCTCAGCGCGATGCGGGCGGGCACCTCCATGCCCGTGACGTGCTCGACCAGGTTCGCCGACCACGGCGCGCCGCCCACCTTGCGGCGCATCTCGATGTACTCGATCGGGTTGGAGAGCCTGCCCTCGGAGATGTTCAGCAGCTCCCACATGGACTCGTCCAGCAGGTGCTCGGTGTTGTCGGCGAACCGACGGCGCCAGTCGGCCGAGTGCGAGCCGACGGTGCGCGTCCACAGGTCGGCCAGGCCCTTCTCCACCGGGTTGGTCGGCGCCTCCGTGATCGGGCCGTCGACCGGCATGAACAGCGGCAGCCGGTCCAGGTAGGCCTTCGCGCCGGCGATGTCCGGGTTGCGCTTGTACAGCTCGACGAAGTGGTCGTCGAAGTAGAAGACCCACACGTACCAGTCGGTGACCAGGTCGAGGTCGTCCGGCGAGGCGTCGGGGTGGGTGTAGGCGCAGAGCAACGCGTAGTCGTGCGAGTCGAGGTCGTGCTCGGTCCAGATCACCGTGCCGTGCTGGGGCACGTCGATCATGTCCATCTCGTGGGCCCACGCCTTGGTGTGCGTGCGGGCGCGCTCCAGGTTGGGGTTCAGCCGCGCCGGATGGGGCAGGTAGAAGTCCGGCAACTGGAACGGCTGCATCTGCGCACCTCTCGTCGTGGCTTACCAGGGTGTACGCAACCAGTGCGCGGGCACGCGGGCCAAGACCCGCGGGCGCTGATCCACACGTTCGAGCAGCGGGTCCGCCCGTCCGGATCAACGCGTGCTGCTTTGGGTGGGTTTCGGCGGTGCGGGCGCCAGGCGGGCGGCGTGATCGGCGAGCAGGCGGCACACTGGAGGACGTGCCCCGCTTGGAGCCGTTCGACGTGGACTTCTTCGACTCGGCGCCGCAGCGCCACAGCTACGTGCTGGACCTGCCGGTGTCACCCGAACGTGTCTGGCGCGGACTCTCCGCCTCCAACCCGCTGTGGTGGTGCCGCCTGCTGTCGTCGGTGGAGTACACCTCGCCGCGCCCCTTCGGGGTGGGCACGACGAGGACGGCGGTGCTGCTGGGCGTGCTGCGGCTGCGCGAGCACTTCATCCGGTGGGAGGAGGGGCGGCGGCAGTCGTTCCTGGTCGACCGGGCCAACCTGCCGGTGTTCCGGCGGTTCGGCGAGGACTACCTGGTGGAGCGGGCGGGCGACGGGTGCCGGCTGACCTGGACGTTCGCGTACGAGCCCGGGGCGAAGGTCCACGGGCGGGTGAACTCGGTGGTGTTCAGCTCGATGGTGGCGGACACGCGACGCCACTTCGGCGGCTGAACCAGTCGCCCCGCGTTACTGGTTGGGCTGGAAAGTGCACTAGATCACGCCCATATGGGTGATTCGTTCGCTTAGGTTAGGCTCCCCTCATGTCTAAGGGAGACGCGCTGCTCGCGGGTGAGGACCTGGTCCTGGCGCACCACGACCGCGCGGTGGTGCACGGCGTCTCGCTCGGGCTGCGCGCGGGGACCGTGACGGCGCTCGTCGGGCCCAACGGGTCCGGCAAGTCGACCGTCCTGCGCTCCCTCGCCCGCCTGCACCGGCCGCGCGAGGGGCGGGTCAAGGTCGGCGAGCGCTCGGTCTGGGGCCACTCCCCGCTGTCCGGCAAGGAGTTCGCCCGCAACGTCACCCTGCTCACCCAGCAGCGGCCGACGCCGTCCGGGGTCTCCGTGCGCGACGTCGTCTCCTACGGCCGGTACCCGTACCGGACCGGGTGGCGGGGCGTCGACCCGGACGGGAGCGCCGCCGTCCGGCGCGCCATGGACCTGACGGGTGTCACCCCGATGGCCGACCGCGGGGTGGACGAGCTGTCCGGCGGCGAGCTGCAGCGCGTCTGGCTCGCGTCGTGCCTGGCGCAGCAGACCTCCGTGCTGCTGCTGGACGAGCCGACCAACCACCTCGACCTGCGCTACCAGGTCGAGGTGCTGGACGTGGTGCGCGACCTGGCGAACGACCACGACGTGGCGGTCGGCGTGGTGCTGCACGACCTCGACCACGCGGCGATCGTCGCCGACGAGGTCGTGCTGCTGTCGGAGGGGAAGGTCGTCGCGGCGGGCGGGGTCCGCGACGTCCTCACCGGCGACCACCTCACCCACGCCTACGGCGTCGCGGTGCACGTCGCGGACGACCCGGTGACCGGCGCGATCCACTGCCGCCCCCTCGGCAGGCACACCCCGCGACCGGTCTGAGCAGTTCCCCCTTCCCCCGAAGAGCTGAGAGGTTCGAGCGATGCGCCTGCTTGCCCCTGCCCTCGTGACGGCGGCCGTGCTGCTGTCCGCGTGCGGCACCACCGAGACGCCCGCCCCCGCACCGACGGAACCCGCCGGCGGCCCGGTCACCGTGACCGACTCCCGCGGCAAGGAGGTCAAGCTCGACTCCGCCGCGAAGAAGGTCGTGGTGCTGGAGTGGGGCGAGGCCGAGATCGTCGCCTCACTGGGTGTCATGCCGGTGGGTGTCGCGGACGCCGCCGGTTACAAGACGTGGAACGTCATCGCGCCGCTCGCCGCCGACGTCAAGGACGTCGGCAAGCGCAACGAGCCCAGCGTCGACTCGATCGTCGCGCTCGACCCCGACGTGGTGATCATGCCCGAGGGCCGGGACACCACGCTGGCGGGCCAGCTGGAGCAGTACGTCCCGGTGATCGTGACCAAGTCCAGCGACGCCTCCCGCAACTTCGACCGGCTGCGCGAGGACGTGAAGGTGATCGCCCAGGCGATCGGCAAGTCCGCCGAGGGCGACGAGCTGCTGTCCGAGATGGACACCGCGCTCGCCGACGGCAAGAAGGCGGTCGAGGCCAAGGGCGCGGGCGGCACGCCGTTCGTCATGGCCGACGGCTGGATGGAGGGCAGCACGGTCAACATCCGCCCGTTCGGCAAGGGCTCGCTGGTCTCCGACACCGCCGAGGCGGTCGGTCTGAAGAACGCCTGGACCGGCGAGGTCGACGCGCAGTGGGGCCTGGGCGCCACCGACGTCGAGGGCCTGACCGCGATCACCGACCCGAAGACCGTGCTGTTCTACGCCGCCTCCGAGGAGGACGTGTTCACCACCGGCCTGGCGGACAACCCGGTGTGGCAGCGGCTGCCGTTCGTGGGCTCCCGGCAGGTCGTGAAGCTGGAGCCGGGCACGTGGATGTTCGGCGGGCCGAAGTCGGTCGTCCACGTCGCCGAGCAGTTCGTGAAGGCCATCACCGCCTGATGCGCACCGCCGTCGTGACGGCGGGGATCGTGGCGCTCATCGCCGTGCTCTCCGCCGTCCACCTCACCCAGGGCACCGCGTCGACCGGTGTGCTCGACGTGCTCCACGCCGTGGTGGGCAGCGGCGACGCGCAGACCCTCGCGGTGCTGGAGGGCTCGCGCGTGCCGCGCCTGCTGGCCGCGCTGCTGCTCGGCGTCGCGCTCGGCGTGGCCGGCGCGGGCATGCAGTCGGTGGCGCGCAACCCGCTGGCGTCACCGGACACGCTCGCCGTGAACGCGGGCGCGCACCTGGCCGTGGTCGCGATCGCGGCGTTCGGGCTGAGCGTGCCCACGCTGCCCGCGGGCGGTGCGGCGTTCGTCGGCGGGTTGGCGGCGGCGGTCCTCGTGCTCGGGTTGTCCGGCGGCGGTTCGGCCAGTCCCCGGCTCGTGCTCGTCGGCTCGGCGGTCATGCTGACGCTCCAGTCCGCGGTGATGCTCCTGCTGCTGATGTTCGAGCAGGAGACGAACGGGCTGTTCGCGTGGGGCTCCGGGTCGCTGACCGTGAGCGACCTGGACGCGACCGCGCAGATGACGCCCGTGGTGGTGGTCGCGGTGGCGGCGCTGGTGGTGATGGGGCGGTCGCTGGACGTCCTGGCCCTGGGTGACGACAACGCGACCGTGCTGGGCTTGAAGGTGCGGCGCACGCGGGTCGGCGCGGTGCTGCTGACCGTGGCGCTGACGGCGGCGGCGGTGACGATCGCCGGACCGCTCGGGTTCGTCGGGCTGAGCGCGCCGGTGATCACCCGGCTGCTGACGCCGTTCGTGCCCGGGTTGGGCAGGCACCGGCTGCTGCTGCCGGTGTCCGGGCTGGTCGGCGTGGTGATCGTGCTCGGCGCGGACGTGCTGCTGCGGGCCGTGATGGGGTCGGCGGCGGCGGTCCGGGTGCCGACCGGGGTCATGACGACGATCCTCGGCGCGGTCGTGCTGATCTGGCTGGCGCGGCGCGGGCGGTCCAGCGGGACGCCGCGGCAGGCGCCCGCCGGTCGGGTCGGGGTGGCCGGGACGACGCGCCGGTTCGCGGTGACGTCGGTGGTGCTGGCCGTGCTGCTGGTCGCCGCGCCGGCCGTCGGGCTGATGTTCGGCGACCGGTTGGTGCTGCTCGGCGACCTGGCGAACTGGTTCGCCGGGCGGACCGGCACCGCGCTGACGTTCGTGCTGGACCAACGGCTGCCGCGGGTGCTGGCCGCGCTGCTGGCGGGCGCGGCGCTGGCCGTGGCCGGGTGCGGCATCCAGTCGGTGAGCCGCAACCCGCTGGCCGAACCCGGGCTGCTCGGCATCACCGCCGGCGCGGGGCTGGGCGCGATCACGCTGATCACCGCCGTGCCGCTGGCCGGCGCGTGGCACATCGCCGGTGCGGCGGGCGCCGGGGCGGTGGCGGCGTTCGCGCTGGTCTACGGGCTGGCCTGGCGGTCCGGGCTGGACTCCGACCGGCTGGTGGTGATCGGCATCGCGACCTGGTCGGCCGGGATGGCGCTGATCACGCTGCTGATCGTGACGTCGGACCCGTGGAACACGGCGAAGGCGTTGACGTGGATGTCCGGCTCGACGTACGGGCGGACGCTGGACCAGGTCGTGCCGACGGCGCTGGCGCTGCTGCTGCTCACGCCGCTGCTGTGGGCCCGGCACCGCGAGCTGGACATCCACGGCCTGGACGAGGACACGCCGCGCGTGCTCGGGATGCGGGTGGAGCGGTCGCGGCTGGTGATCCTGCTGGCGGCGGGAGTGCTGGCGGCGACGGCGGTGTCGGCGATCGGCGTGGTGGCGTTCGTCGGCCTGGTCGCGCCGCACCTGGCGCGGTCGCTGGTCGGCGGCCGGAACGCCCGCGTCCTGCCGGTCGCGGCGGCGGTGGGCGCGGTGCTGGTGAGCGCGGCGGACACGCTGGGGCGAACGGTCATCGCGCCCGCGCAGGTGCCGGCCGGGCTGGTGATCGCGCTGATCGGGACGCCGTACTTCGTGCTGGTGCTGTGGCGGACGCGGGAGATGCGCACCTGACCGTTCGCCTGGGCGGCCTACCGGCCGGCCACGCGCGACCACGTCAGCGGGTCCGCGATCACCTGCGCGCCGGTGGCCGGCTCCTCCACCTCGTGCGACCGGCCGTCCCGGAACGACGGGAACCACACGAACGGGATGCCCTCGCGCGAGGCGTACCGGCCGCGCGCGACGGATAAGTCCGCGACCACCTCGGGCAGGTCGGACAGCTCCCGCAGGACGAAGTCCAGCGAGGTCAGCACCTCATGCACGACGTGCGGCAGCTCGGCGCCCGGTAGCGCTTGAACGGGAAGACCAGCTCGTCGAAGTGCTGCGCCGCGTACCGCGCCAACGGCACGGTCAGGTCGAGTGCAGCCCCAGCCGCCCCTCCTCGGCGCCCGGATCCGGTCCAGCCACCGCAGCTCGACCCGACCGGTCCGGTCCGGCCCGGTACTCGGTGGCGAGCTGGTCCCGGAGACGGGCGTGGCGGAACTGGTAGACCGGGCCGGCTTGGCGCAGCACGCCCCGGTGGTGGGCGTCCCGCAGGAAGGCCATGAGCGCCCAGGGTGCGCGGCCGGACGCGGCGAGGTAGAGGCGAAGGGGGAGGGAAGCTCCCCACGCCGTGAACGTGCTGCCCACGGCCGCGCCGCCGAGTCCGAACACCAGTCCGCCGTACATGAGCGCTTCCACGCTCCCGTCCGTGAACCCGAACACGAGCCAGCCCGTGGACCCGGCGACGATCCCGACCGTGGCGATGCGGACCAAGGCGACGCCGCGATCCGCCCGGAGCAGGGAATCCGGGCTGACGACGCCGGTGGAGCCACCCGCCGCCTCGCCCCTGAGCCCGACGATCAACCCGACGACGAGACCGACGGTGAGCCCGTGCTCGCGCGCGTGGCGGAAGCCGGTGCGGAGGTGGGTCACGAGGTCGGAATCCCTGACGAACCCCGAGTGGAGCGCGTAGCCGAGCCCGATCACGAGCCCGGACACGAGCCAGGCGAGGAGCCCGGCGGCGAGACCGGACGCGATGTCGCGCAGGAGGCCGCGCCACGTGAACCGGGGCCGGCGGGGACGCGGCTCGATCGACGTGGCGACGCAGGCGGTGAGCCCGGCCGTGACGCCCGTCGCGAGCCCGGCCGCCAGCCCGAACGTGATGCCGTGGTCGAGGCCCAGCACGAACCGGGGACCGATCCCGCGGTCGAACCCGTACTTGAGCGCGTGGTCGAGCGCGCAGTCCAGGCCGAGCCCGCAGTCGAGCTCACGACCCGACTGGAGGTACGTGAGCCCGTGACCGTTCACGCAGTCGACCCCGCAGTCGGGGCCGACCGCGAGCACGGTCGCGAACCCGAAGACGAGCCCGATCACCAGCCAGCTCGCCGAACCGACCGCGAGCCCGATGACGAGCCCTCCGACGAGGCGGGGGTGGCGCAGGACTTGCCGAAGTCGCCACCAGGCCAGGTCGTCGGTGTGGCGTCGCTGGGAGGCGTGGGCGAGGAAGGCCAGCCAGCGGTGTGCCCGCTCCGGGTTCCAGCGGTGGTCGGGGGTGTCGCCGTGCGCGCGGTAGAGGGCGGGGACGAAGTGGCTGAGCAGGAGGGTTTCGAGGTGGTGCTGCCGCTGTCGGGGGGTGTCGTGGGCGGCGGCGGTCCGGAGGAGGTCGGCGGGGTCGGCGGAGCCGCCGCTGCAGACGGCACGGGCCAGCGACAGCATCAGCGGAGTGCGCAGGACCGCGGCGAGGGCCTGCGCGGCGGGATCGGGGTCGGGCGCGCGGAGCCGGGCCAGCACCGGCGCCCACCTGGCGCGGGCGGCGGTGGTCCTGCCCGAGGTCGACAGGCGCAGGTAGGTGTCGACGTCGTCCGGGGCCAGGTCGGCGAGGCAGACGACGGCGGAGCCGGTGATCACGCCGGCAGCGCGGGCGTACTCGGCGGACCGGCTGGTCAGCAGCAGCGGGTCGCGGGGGCCCAGTGCCCGGTTGACCTGCTGGATCGCGTCGTCGCGCAGTTCCGGGGCGATCTCGTCGAAGCCGTCCAGGACGGGCAGGATCCGGCCGCCGGCCAGCAGCCGGTGAGCGGCGGTGTCCCCGGTTTCGGTGAGCACGGCCAGCACCGGGTAGGTGGTGGCGAGGCGGTCGGCCATCCAGGCCCGCAACCCCTGCCGGCCGGGGTCCCAGGAGGTGAGGGAGAAGATCACCGGCACCGGCTGCCCGGGTGCGCGGTGGGCGCGGTCGAGGTAGGTCAGGACGAACCGGGTGGTCAGGGTGGTCTTGCCCGAGCCGGGCTTGCCCAGCACCACCAGTCGCCTGGAGGGGATGCGCTCGAACACGTCCACGACGTCGGCCAGGTGGCCGGTGAGGTCGACGGGCTCGTCGCGCCGGGGCGTGCGGTGGATGGCGGCCCAGTGGTCGGCCAGGTGGTCGGGCGCGTTGGTCCAGCGCACCGGCAGCGGGAACGGGTCGTGGACGCCCCGGACGCGTTCCTCGTCCGACCACTGGGCGGCCACGGTCTCGGCCAGTCGGTCGGCCAGTTCGTCGAGGTCGACGGACCGACCCTGTCGCGTGGTCCGCTGGTGCCGCCGTTCCTGGAGCACCCCCAGCAGCAGGGCGCCCACCCCGGCCGCCGCGCCGATCACGCTGGCGGTCTGGTCGGCGATCTCCAGGCTCTTCCCGCCCAGCACCAGCGTGAGGCCGATGGCGGGCAGCAGGACACCGGCCAGGATCGGGATCAACCGCCTGTGGTGACGGGTGCGAGCGGATCGCATCGGCTCATCATGCTGACGCGGTGGCCCGTGGCCACGGGCAGTCGAGCGGTCTCAGAGCAACTTCACCCCTTCGTGTCGGACGCCTCGCCGCGCCGAGCGTGGGCCGAGAGGTCCACAGTGGACGGGAACGTGGTCGGTGGAGCGGTCAGCGCAGGGACTTCATGATCCTGTCAACGGCCGCGCCCAGCTCGGCGTACTTCTCGGTGTACAGCACCGGGAAGACGCCGGGTGGGTCGGCGGGCCGGTGGGTGTCGACGTAGTCGGTGCCCAGGTTGCAGAACGCGACCACGATGTAGTTGCGATTTCCCTTTCCGCGCAACGACTTCACGATCCCCGCGTCACTGCCGGTGGTGTCGACCCAGCCGGTCTTGTGGCTGAACGCCACCTCGGCGACGGCGTCGCAGGGGCGGACGTCGCGGTCGTACACGGCGTCGCCGACCTTGACGGTGCCGTCGGGCTGGATCCAGCGCGGTGGCGTCTTCTGCGGGATGCCCTGGACCGGGTACTCGCGCCCGCACCAGTTCGTGGTGGACAGCATCTCGTTGTGCCCCTGGTCGCCCAGCGACCGGAGGAACCGGTCGCGGGCCGACGGGCTCAGCTCGGCGCGGGTGACCCGCCGGCCCGCGTCGGTCGTCCACAACGTCCCGGGGCCGCCGTTGACCAGCAGGAGCAGCTTGGCCGTGTCGAGGCCGCTCATGTTCGACCCGATCCACCGGCCGCCGTTCTCCGGGTTGGTGCCGGTCACCATCAGCGTCGGCATGCCCAGCTCCACGAACACCCGGTTGACCTCGTCCCACGCGCCGAGGTCGTGGATCATCTTGATCAACGCGCAGGTGGACTCGTTCCGCGACTTGGTGATCATCTCGTCGAAGTGCCACCGGACCACCTCGGCGGACGGTCCGCCGCACACCGGGTGCGGCGTCACCGGCCGGTAGTCGTAGACCGCGTCGAGGTCCACCCGGCCCCGGTCGGCCAGCCGCAGCACGCCGAAGCCCACCATCAGCTTCAGCACCGACGCCGGGTACGGCGACGAGAAGTCGATCGGCGCGCCCTCCCGGCCGGCGAGCACGTCCCGGGTGCCCCGACCGCCGTTGGCGTCCCACTCCGCGTCGTCCCACCAGCGGTAGCGCACCTGGTCGGTGGCCAGCTCCCGCTCATCGACCGGCACCACGACGCCGTTCGGGTGCTGCGGGCTGAGCAGCACGTCGGCCATCGCGGCCGGGCGGCCGAAGCGGTCCAGCTCGATCACCGCGAGGTCCAGGTTCGGCGTCTGGTGCAGCGGCCGGGCGGCGGCGCCGAGCCGGACCGGGCTGTCGAGGGGCACGGCGTCGTACTTCTCCGGCGCGCCCGCTCGCGACGCCGACCCGGCCTGGTCCGGCGGGGTCAGGTCGAGGACGTCCTTGAAGTCCTGCGCCACCACGGCCTGCCGCAGCGACTCGGCCAGCCGAGCGCTCACGTCACCCCCCGCAACTGCGGTCGGCACCGTTGCCGCTGCGCTGAGCAGCACCGTTGCCGCCGTCAGCGCGGTAGCCCCGAACAGCTTGCGTCGAACCGACATCGCACTCCCCCAAGTGTGAAACCTGCCTGCACGTCCGACCGTAGTGCATTCGTGGCCGTTGCGTGACCTAATTGACACGAAAGAGGTCTAGCTGAACGTGGTCAGGAACTGGTCGCGGAAGGCGTCCATCGGGCGCACCGGCGCCTGCGGACCCGGCTTGAGGCCGTCGGTCCAGCCCCAACCGGCGGTGCGGGCGAGCACGGCGGGGTCGCGGGCGACGAGGGTGATCGGCACGTCCCGCCCCGCGTCCGGACCGGTGACGAACGGCGCGGGCTGGTGGTCGCCGAGGAACACCAGCACGAGGTCGTCACCGCCGTAGGTCTCGACGTACGACACCAGGGTGTCCACCGAGTACACGACGGTCCGCGCGTAATCACCGCGCACCAACGCCGGATCGCGGCCGAACATGTCCTCCGCAGGCGCCTCGCCCGACGTCATCGAGTGGTAGACCGAGCCGTCGCCGAGCCCGTCCCAGCCGACCGCGACCGGCGCGGGCGACCACGGCGCGTGGCTGGACAGCAGCGGGATCGCCGCCATCACCGGAGCGTGCCCGGCGGCGCGCTCGAACTGCTGGAACCGGGACAGCGTGAACTCGTCGGGCGTGGTCGCGTAGCCGAAGCGCGGACCCCGGTAGCCGAGGTCGTCGAACGCGTAGATCCGGTCGTAGTCGAAGAACTCGCCCTCCGGCCACGCCTTCGTGATGCCCGGCATGACGCCGACCGACCGCCAGCCCGCCCGCCGGAACGCGCCGCCGAGCGTCAGCCGGTCGCCGGCGACGAGCGTGCGGTAGCGCTGCTGGTTGTCCACCCACAGCCCGGACAGCAGCGTGGCCTGGGCGAGCCAGCTCCCGCCGCCCGCGGTCGGCGAGGTGAGGAACGCGCTGCGCGCCGAGTACCCGACCGCGGCCAACCGCCGGGTGCCCGAGTCGAGCGCCGCGCCGACCTCCGCCGCCATGTCCGGGTGCTCCACCGCCGAACGCCCGTAGCTCTCCACGAACGCCACCACGACGTCCTTGCCCCGCAACGCGGTGAGCATCCCGTCACCCGCCGCGCCGTCGAACGCGTCCACCGCCGCCTCGGCCGCGAACCGCTCCCGGTCGCGCAGTCCCTCCCCCACCTGGCGCACGCGGTCGGCGACGAACGCCGCCGTGCTGTGCGACGCGATCGGCACGCCCGGCGCGAGGTGCAGACCGGGCGCGGCGACCGTGATCCAGACGACCGCCAGCACCGCGACCACGCGCGTCACCACGAGCCGGTGCCGCACCGCCACCCCGCTCAACCGCAACGCCGACCGCGCCATCAGGAACACCACCGCGACCGCGAGCAGCACGGCCAGCACCACTGCCGCGACCGCCGCGAACCGTCCCGCCGTCACGTCCACGTAGTCCACCGCGGGCATCAGCAACGGCCAGTCGAGCACCAGGTCGAACGGCCGGTACAGCACCGCGTCGAAGCCCATGTCCACGGCCTTCAGCACCAGCAGCAACCCCAGCGCCGCCCCACCGACCACCGCCGCCACCCGCCGCGCCCGGTCCGGCAGCACGAGCACCAGCACCAGGCCGAGCAGCGCCTCCGCCGGCACGCGCAGGAACGCGGCCGGCGTCACCTGGTCGGCATCGCTCGGCACGACCAGGGCGAACAGCACGAGCAGCGCCGCCAGGACGGTGACCACGACCCGGCGACCGCGGTGCTCCACGACGTTCCCCCTTCTGCTGCTGAGTAGAACGCGCGCGAACCCCTGGGCGGTTCACCCGTCGGTACGGTGGTCGCGTGACTCGTCCGTACGTCCTGCTCAGCGTCGCGGTCAGCGTGGACGGCTACATAGACGACTGCGGCGCGGCCCGGTTCCCCCTGTCCAACGCCGAGGACTTCGACCACGTCGACCGGGTCCGCGCGGAGTCCGGTGCGATCATGGTCGGCGCGGCGACGATCCGCAGGGACAACCCGCGCCTGCTGGTCAACAGCGCCGAGCGGCGGGCGGCGCGGGTCGCCGCCGGACGTCCCGAGTACCCGGTGAAGGTCACCGTGACCGGCAGCGGCGACCTGGACCCGGCGCGGGACTTCTGGCACTGCGGCGGCGACAAGCTCGTCTACACCGCGGCCACCGGCGCCGGTCGGGCCCGCGCGGCGGTCGGCGACCTGGCGGAGGTCGTGCCCCTCGGCGCGACCGTCGACTTCGGAGCGCTGCTGGACGACCTCGGCGCGCGCGGCGTCGACCGGCTCATGGTGGAGGGCGGCGCGTCGGTGCACACCGCGTTCCTGTCCGCCGGGCTGGCCGACGAGATCCGGATGGCCGTCGCGCCGATGCTGATCGGCCAGGCCGCCGCGCCGCGGTTCGTCAACCCGGCGCGGTTCCCCGGCGGACCGGCGCGGCGCTTCCACCTGGAGGACGTGACCAGGCTCGGCGACGTCGCCGTGCTGCGCTACTTCCCCAGGAGCTGACGGGCGGTGTCGCGGCGGAACCACGCCACGACGGCCGCCAGGGCCAGCAGGACGGCGGGCAGCACCGCGCCGTCCGGGTCGTTCAGGAGGACCAGCTCGGTGGCGACCGCGCCGGCCATGACACCGACCAGCCCCAGCGCGGCGAGCCCGCACAACCGGGGCACGAGCAGGCCGAGCGCTCCCGCCAGCTCCAGCACACCCGTGACGTACCGCAGCCACTGCCCGAACCCGATCTTGTCGAACTTGCCGACGAAGTCGTCGCCCAGCAGCGAGATCCCGCTGTAGACGAAGTACGCGGCCAGCAGCACCTGCAACGCCCACAGGGCGAGGTTGCCGGTGTTGCGGACCGAGGTCACCCGGGCCGTGTCAGACATTCTCGACTCCTTCCACCGAAATCGCGGCACCGCGCCACAAGCGCACGATGTCACGGCCGAACGACCAGACGAGCGAGGCCAGCGCCAAGCCGACGACGACCTCGGAGTGCGGCACGAGCCCCGACGCGGCGACGACGAGCGCGATGCCCTGCACGGCCGCCACCACCTTGCGCGCGTAACTCGGCGGCAGCGCACCACGCAGCCGGGGCAGGCCCCAGGACGCCGCGACAAACGCGTACCGCAGCGCGCCCATCACCAGCACCCACGGCCCGAACGCCAGCGCGACGTGCACGCTGAGCACCAGGATCAGGAACGCGTCGACCTCCATGTCGAACCGCGCGCCCAGCGGTGACGCGGTGCCGGTGCGGCGGGCGACCCGGCCGTCCACGAAGTCCAGGGCCAGCGCGACGGCCGCCAGCACGACGATGAGCGCCGTCGTCCGACCGCCGTCGGCCACCAGCGCCGTGACACCACCGACCAGCAGGCCCCTGGCCAGCGTGACGCGGTCGGCGGGTCCCAGCACGTGCCGCGACCGCTGCACCGCGCCGCTGAGCAGCGCCTGGTTGGCGACCGCGAAGGCGGCGCCCGCCAGCCAGCCGAGCGCGCCCAGGCCGACGGTGCTCTCCAACACCCCGAGCAGCACCACCTGGCCGCCGGCCCACGCGGCGGGCTCCGCGCGGGACCGCCACTGCGCCGCGGACGGTGTCGAGCTGTGCTGGAGTGTGGTCATCGTGCCCCTCGTGCCGAATCGGAGGTTTGACAAGTGACACGCACCGCGAGGGCCCTTTGGTTCACCTCAGCCGGGAGAAGTGCGATCCGACCCGTCGAGCTGCCCGAGCCCGGACCCGGTGACGTGCTGGTCCGGACCCTGTTCTCGGGCATCAGCCGCGGCACGGAGAGCCTGGTCCTGCGCGGTGGTGTGCCGGAGAGCCAGCACGACCTGATGCGGGCGCCGTTCCAGGAGGGCGACTTCCCGTGGCCGGTCAAGTACGGCTACCTGAACGTCGGCGTGGTGGAGCGCGGTCCGCTGCTCGGCCGCGCGGTGTTCTGCCTCTATCCACACCAGACGCACTACGTGGTCCCGGCCGACGCCGTGACGCCCGTGCCCGACTCGGTGCCCGCGGCCCGGGCCGTGCTCGCCGGGACGGTGGAGACGGCGGTCAACGCCCTGTGGGACGCCAAGCCGATGGTCGGCGACCGGATCGCGGTCATCGGCGGCGGGATGGTCGGGTGCGCCGTGGCCGCCCTGCTGGCCCGGTTCCCCGGCGTGCGGCTGCAACTGGTCGACGCCGACCCGGAACGCGCGTCGGTGGCCGCCGCGCTCGGCGTCGACTTCGCGCTGCCGGACGACGCCGTGGGCGGCTGCGACCTCGTGGTGCACGCGAGCGCGAGCGAGGCGGGGCTGGCCGGGTCGCTGGCGCTGCTCGCGCCGGAGGGGCAGGTGCTGGAGCTGAGCTGGTACGGCGACCGGCGGGTCTCGGTGCCGCTGGGCGAGTTCTTCCACTCCCGCCGGCTGCGGGTGCGCGGCAGCCAGGTGGGCGTGGTCGCGCGGCCGGACCGCACCTACTCCGAGCGGATGGCGCTGGCGCTGGACCTGCTCGCCGACCCCGTGTTCGACGCGCTGATCACCGGGGAGAGCCGGTTCGACGACCTGCCGTCGGTGCTGGCGGGGCAGCTGCCGCCGCTGTGCCACCGCGTTGACTACGGTGCCGGGCATGTACCTGCCTGACACCACCGAAGACGTGCGCGAGCGCGCGGCGACCGTGGCGGTGCTGCCGGTCGGCAGCCACGAGCAGCACGGCCCGCACCTGCCGCTGGCCACCGACACGGTCGTCGCCTGCACGATCGCCGGGGCGATCGCCCGCGCCCACCCGGTGCAGCTGCTGCCGCCGATCGCGATCTCGTGCTCGCACGAGCACGCGGCCTGGCCGGGCACGGTCAGCATCTCGGCGCGGACGCTGCACTCGGTGGTGCTGGACGTCGCCGACTCGCTGCGCCGGTCCGGCGTGCCGAACCTGGTGCTGGTCAGCGGGCACGGCGGCAACTACGTGCTGTCGAACGTGGTGCAGGAGTCGGAGGGGATGGCGTTGTTCCCCGGCAGCGGCGACTGGGCCGCCGCGCGGACCGCCGCCGGGCTGGGGACGACGTCCCGCGGCGACATGCACGCGGGCGAGCTGGAGACGTCGATCCTCCTGCACGCCCACCCCGAGCTGGTGCGGGACGGCTACGAGACCGGCGACCACCTGGCCGACGACCGGCCGCACCTGCTCACGCTCGGGCTCGCGCCGTACACGTCGACGGGGGTGGTCGGGCGGCCGTCGCTGGCGTCAGCCGACAAGGGCCGGGACGTGATCGCGGCGCTGGTCGAGGCGTTCGGGCCGTACCTGGCGGTGCTGCGGTCGTAGCGCGAGGACGCCGGGCAGGCTGCTGATCAGCGCCAGCACGCCGTAGACGACGCCGGTGGTGAGCCCTTGGGCGGCGCCGAGCCCGGCCGCGCCGAACGCCACCGCCAGGAAAGCCTCCCGCGGCCCGAAGCCGCCGACGTTCAGCGGGACGGCCATCACCAGCAGCGCGAGGAGCAGCAGCGGGACGAGCCGGGCGGTCGGCGCGGTCACGCCGGCGGCCCTCGCGGCGACCAGGAACAGGGCGACGTGCCCGGCCAGCGCCACCACCGACAGCAGCACCACCCTCGGCAGGACCCGGTGGTGCAGCAGGCCGGCGCGGGCGTCGGCCCACGTCGTCCGCAGGACCCGGCGGACCCTCGGCGAGAGGCAGGCGACCGGGAGCGCCAAGGCGACGAGCAGCACCGGCGACCCGGGGACGTCGAGCGGCACGGGCTGGGTGAGCAGCACCGCGGCGACCAGCACGACCTGGCCCGCGGCCCGCTCGAACACCACCGCCCGCACACCGCGCCCGAGGTCGCCGGCCTGCCGACCGTGGCTCACCGCCCGGTGGACGTCACCGAGGACGCCCGCGGGCAGCACGGCGTTGAGCAGCAGGCCGCGGTAGTAGTCGGAGACAGCGGCGCCCAGGGTGAGCGGCAGCCCGAGGCGGCGGGCGATGACGCACCACCGCCAGGCGCTCGCCGCGGTGGTCAGCAGGCCGATGCCCAGGGCGGCGGCGACCGACCAGCCGGTCACCGAACGGAGACCGGCCACGAACGCGTCCGCGCCCAGGCGAACGGCCAGCGCCACCAGAATGCCGACCGCGCCCAGCAACCGCAGCCAGGGCCACACGCGGGTCACCGGGAGACCTCCGGCCGCTTCACCGCGGCACCGCCAGCAGGTCCGTGTGGTGCACCACGACCCGCGGCCCGCCGTCCAGCTTGCGCCGCAGGTAACCGGGCGCCTCGCCGGCCAACCGGGGCTCCTGCTCGACGGCCGCAGCCACCCACCCGCGCAGCCACTCGCCCGCCAGCGCCGCCTGGTCCGGGCCCAGCCGCCACGGGCTCGGGCTGGTCGTCACCGCCGCGCCCCGCCGTTCGAACGCCGCCACCGCGACCTGCGCCGCGTCCGGCCCGAGCAGCCGCCGACCGCCCACCACCCGCCGCTGGTGCGCGTTGAACGCGGCCTCGAACTCGGCGTCCACCGGCTCGGCCGGGTCGAACTCGACCCGCCCCGCCACCGACAGCGTGAGCAGCGCCGGACAACCCGCCCCGACGCACGCGGCGGCCAGCCCGTCCACCTCGTCCGCGGTCAGCAGGTCGAGCAGCGCGGACGCCGTGACCAGCGACGTCCCGGCCAGGTCGGCGGCGGTCAGCCCGGTCAGGTCGCCCTCCCGGGTCTCGATCGCGACCCCGGTCATGGTCGCCGCCGCGATGCTGAGCAGCCGGGGGTCGCGGTCGTGCAGCACCCAGCGCTGCCGTCCGCCCAACCGCCCGGAGAGCCACCGACCCATCGATCCCGTCCCACACCCGAGATCACGCACGACGAGGGGTGTCCGGTTCAGATCGATCTCGTCGAGCCGGTCCACCAGGTCGAGCGCGCGGGCCTCCGCGTCGGCCTTCTCGCGCAGTGACAGCCATTCCGGTGCGAAGGTGCTCATGGCCGAAGACTAGCCAGCGCCGCCGCCGTTTCGTCCCAAGTGGACAGTTCACGGCGACGGGACAGCGCGCGCCCGCGCAGGTCGCGCCGCCACCCGTCGTCGGTCAGCCACCGCCGCAGCGCCCGCGCGAACGCCGGCACGTCACCGGCGGGCAGCAGCAGCCCGCCGCCGCCGAGCGCGTCCGGCGCCGAACTCGCGATCACCGGCACGCCGCGCGCCAACGCCTCGGTCACGACCATGCCGTAGGTCTCGGCCCGCGACGCCAGCACGAACAGGTCGGCGGTCGCGTACGCGCGGTCCAGCGCCGCACCCGTCAGGGGCCCGACCAGCTCGATCCGGTCACGCAACCCACTGCGGTCGACCAACTCCTCCACCTGCGTCCGCGCCGGTGTTCGCACCGGGCCGACGAACGCGCACGTCCACGGCAGGTCGGCGACCTCGGCCAACGCCGCCAGCAGCACGTCGTGCCCCTTGCGCGGCGTCACCGAGGCGACGCACAGCAACCGGGACGCGCCGTCCGTGCCGGTGGCGAGCGGCGCCGGGTCGACGCCGGGCACGACGACGCGCACCTCCGGCAACCCGTGGCGGTCGGCCAGCTCCCGCGCCGCCCGCGGGCTCGTCGCCACGACCGCGCGCGCGGCGCGCAGGCACTCCCGCTCGGCGGCGTCCAGCCGGGCCGCGACGGCGGGCGGCAGGCCGGTCTCGTCGGCCAGCGGCAGGTGCACCAGCACGACCAGCCGCAGCCGACCGGCGTGCGGCACGACGACCTCGGGCACACCGCACGCCACCAGCCCGTCCAGCAGCACGACCGCGTCGTCGCCGATCCCCGCCAACGCCCGGCCCAGCTCCGCGCGGGCGCGCTCGTCCGGCCGCGGCCAGTCGCCGGGGACCACGACCTCGCGCACCGGCACGCCCGCCGAGCGCAGGCCGTCGACCACCCTGCGGTCGTAGACGTTGCCGCCGCTCGGCGACGCCGGGTCGTCCACCCCGCCGGGCAGGACGAAGTGGAGGGTCACAACGCGCGTTCGTAGCTCGCCCACGCCACGTGCGACTCGTGCAGCGTGACCTCGATGCCCGCCAACCCCCGCGCGCCTTCGCCCAAGGCGCCCGCGTGCACGTCGTCCGCGAGCCGGTCGGCGATGTGCTTGGCCAGGAACTCGGTCGACGTGTTGACCCCGGCGAACGCGGGCTCGTCGTCCAGGTTGCGGTAGTTCAGGTCGCCGAGGACGGCGCGCAGCCGCTCGGTCGCCAGTCCGATGTCGACCACGATGTTGTCGGCGTCCAGACCGTCCCGCTTGAACCGGGCGTCCACCACGAACGTCGCGCCGTGCAGGCGTTGCGCCGGGCCGAAGACCTCGCCGCGGAAGCTGTGGGCGACCATCACGTGGTCGCGAACGGTGATGCTGAACAGGGTGACCTCCGCCGAGTGCGCGAGTTACCGTGCAGGTCCGGCCGAGCGTAGTGAACTCCCGACCGGGTGTCGCGTGACGAGGGGGCAGGGTGCACGAGGAAGCCTTCAAGGACGAGGACGTGGCGGAGTCGGACCTGGTGACCCGTCGCGGCACGTTCCGGGCGGTGGCGTTCCGGGCGGACGGGCACGAGCACATGGCGCTGGTCCACGGTTCGGACCTGCGTGACGACGTGCTGGTGCGCGTGCACTCGGAGTGCATGACCGGTGACATCTTCGGCGCGATGCGCTGCGAGTGCGGCGACCAGCTGGACGCGGCGCTGGACCGGATCGTCGCCGAGGGCGGCGGCGTCCTGGTCTACCTGCGCGGCCACGAGGGGCGCGGCATCGGCCTGGTGGCCAAGGTGCGCACCCACGTGCTCCAGGACGAGCAGGGCCTGGACACGCTCGACTCGGCGACCACCCTCGGCCTGCCGGTCGACGTGCGCGACTACGCGCCGGCCGCCCGCGTCCTGAAGCACCTGGGCGTCACGTCGGTGCGGTTGCTGTCCAACAACCCGGACAAGGTCGAGGCGTTGGAGGACAACGGGATCGCGGTGACCGCCCGGGTCCCCCACCTGATGCCGCCGAACCCCCACAACATCGGCTACCTGACCGCCAAGCGCGACCGGCTCGGCCACGACCTGCCGCAGGTGGAGGTGTTCGCGGCGGAGTGACCCCGGGGGAAGACCCGTCGGAAGGCGGCCACCGGGGGCCGCTGCCCGCGCGCGGGGGTTGGGCCATTGGGGGTGGCGATTGGGTGAGACGGCGAAGTCGTGGCACTCTGAGGTCACACAGCCCGGATCCGGGCTGTTCGCCCGCGGTTCGCGGATCAGGCTGTCGAGCACCGGCCGGGGCGACACCGCTCTCCAGTCCCACCCCGCACCACGCGGTCCTCGCGGCATGACGTCCACACCACCGTGTGGCGTGCGTTGCCGTCCCGACTCACCCCCCACGGGAGCACGCCATCAGCATCTCCACCCCGCTGCCACCGGCCGTCGGCGCACCTCGCGCGCTCACCGACGTGTACGGCCCCGGCGTCGCCGTCTGCGCGCGCCCGGCCGCCGACACCACCGAGGACCGGCACCGGCACACCGTCGACGCGCTCTCCGCCCGGCCGATCGCCGTCGCCGGTGACACCCCGGTGATCTGCAGCGCGGGCGGCACGGACCCGGCGCTGCTGGCGCAGCTGCGGGACGGCGGCCTGCCCGTCGGCGACGACCTGCGCGAGTTCCGCGACGAAGCCGGGTTCGCCGCCCGCGTCACCGAGGCGATGGCCGACGGCCTGCTGCTGGCGATGGAGTACCCGCAGCCGACCGCGCTGTGCCCGGACGAGCGCGTGGTCAAGACCGCGCACCTCGTCGGCTACCTGAACAACAAGGCCACCATCAGCACGTTCGTCGCACCCCGCTTCCACGCCCGGCGCAGCGTCGTCACCCGCGACGACCTCGCCGACGCGACACCGGCGGAGAAGTCGTGGGTCCTCAAGGCCGCGACGAACGACGCCCACGGCGCCAGCCTCGACGTGTACCTGCACGAGGCGGGTGAACCGGTCGCGCTCCCGGCGTTCACCGACGTGCTCGGCGAGTTCGTGGTCGAGGAGTACCTGCGCCTCGCGCGCAACTGGGGCGTGCAGCTCTACGTCGGCCCGGACGCGGTGGCCCGCCTGCTCGCCGTCACCGAACAACGCGTCGACGTGACCGGCGTCTACGTCGGCGGGCTGTTCGGCCTGGTCGACCAGCCGCCGGCGGACCTGCTCGCGGAGTGCCTGGCGATCACCCAGCGCGCCGCCGACGTCGGCTACCGCGGCCTGTGCAGCCTGGACTGCGCCGAGACCCTGGACGGGCAGCTGGTCATGCTCGACCTGAACTTCCGGATCACCAGCGGCTCCATCCCGCTGCTCGCGCTGCGGTCCGTCCGGCCCGACGCGCTGGCCGGGCACGCCGAGTCCGTGAAGCTGACCGCCGCCGCCCCGCTGGCCGACCTGCTCACCGACCTGCGCACCGCGCTGGCCGCGGGCGGCGTGCTCGTCACGTCCGGCCACGACAGCACCCGCACCGACAGCCCGGTCGTGCTGAGCACCCTGCAACTCCTGGTCCACGGCGACGACCCGCACGACGTCACCGCCCGCCGCCACGCGCTGGAATCGCGGTTCCGCCGCTGACCGGCTTGGCGGGGACCCTCAGGTCGAAGCGCGCACGACCAGCTCGGTCGGCAGGATCGACGCCGCCGGCGGCTCGCCGCGGATCTGGTCCAGCAGCAGCCGGACCATCTCGCGGGTGATGCGCTGGAACGGTTGGCGCACGGTGGTCAGCGCCGGTCGGGTGGAGGTGGCGATGCTGGAGTCGTCGAACCCGCCCACCGCGACGTCCTCCGGCACGCGCCGGCCCGAGTCGTGCAGCACGTTCAGCGCGCCCGCCGCCATCAGGTCGGACGCCACGAACACCGCGTCCAGGTCCGGCGACCGCGCCAGCAGCGACGCCATCGCCGCCTCACCGCCCGCCCGGCTGTAGTCGCCGTGCGCGATCAGGTCCGCCGTGGCGCCCGCCCCCAGCACGTCCCGGTACCCGGCGAGCCGTTCGACACCGCCGGGGGTGTCCGGCGGACCGGTGATGGTGGCGATCCGCCGCCGACCGCGCGACCGCAGGTGCTCCACCATCAGCCGCGCGCCGGAGCGGTCGTCGGCCGCCGCGTACGCCACCTGGCCCTCGTGCCCGATCGGCTTGCCGCAGGCCACCACGGGGATGCCCGAGTCGCGCAGCTCCTCCAGCAGCGGGTTGCCGGTGTGCGACGACACCAGCAGCACGCCGTCCACGTGGCCCGCGGCGATGAACCGGCTGGTCCGCTTGCGCTCCACCTCGGTGCTGGCGGTCATCAGCAGCACGGGCACGTCCACCTCGGCCAGCTCCTGCGTGCAGCCCTGGAGCAGGATGCTGAAGTTCGGGTCCTCGAACAGCCGCTGCTGCGGCTCGGTGAGCACGAACGCCACCGAGTGCGCCCGCTGCGTCACCAGGCTCCGCGCGGCCGGGTTGGCGACGTAGCCGGTGGTCCGGACCGCCTTCAGCACGGCCTGCAGCGCGGCCGGGCTGACGTTGCGGCCGCCGTTGAGCGCGCGCGACACCGTGCCGCGCGACACGCCCGCGGCGGCGGCCACGTCGTGGATGGTCGGCCGGTTCCGCGCCGCCTTGCTGCGCTCGACGCTCATGGCTCCCTCATGCTTTCACCGCTCCGGAGAGCAAGTCGATGCGCCAGTATCGCTGCAACGTGAGGAACAGCGCGATCAGAGGCAGCACCGACACCAGGGAGCCGGTGACGACCAGCGTGTACAGCGCGGGCGTGGTGTTGCCCTGCTTGAGCATCGTGTACAGGCCCAGCGTGACCGGGAACTTCCCGTCGTCGCCGAGCATGATGTGGGGCAGCATGAAGTTGTTCCAGATGGACACGAACTGGAACAGGAACACGGTGACCAGGCCGGGGAGCATCATCGGCAGCGCGATGGAGCCCAGGATGCGCGCCTCGCCCGCGCCGTCCGTCCGGGCCGCCTCGACCACGTCCTCCGGCACGGACGCCGCCGCGTAGATCCGGGCCAGGTAGATGCCGTACGGGCTGATCACGCTCGGCAGCAGCACGGACAGGTAGGTGTCGGTCAGCCCGACCTCGGCCAGCAGCAGGTACTGCGGGATGGCCAGCACCACGGCGGGCACCAGCACGCCCGCGATCAACGCGTTGAAGATCAGCGCCCGGCCCCGGAACGCGTACTTGGCCAGCGCGTACCCGGTGACGCCGGACAGCGCCGCGGACAGCAGCGCGCCCACCCCCGCGTACAGGGCGGAGTTCGCCACCCACTGCCAGAACACGCCGTCGCGGTACGCGTGCAGCTCACCGAGGTTCGCCACCAGCGACGAGCCGAGCGAGAACGTCGACGTGGAGAACAGCTCGCCGCTGCTCTTCGTCGCCGCGACCAGCACCCACGCCACCGGGAACAGGCAGTAAGCCGCGCCCAGCAGCAGCACGAACGTCGGGAACGGGCCCAGCGGCGACCTCCTCACCGCTCACCCCCGAACGCCCGCGACCGCGTCACCCGCAGCAGGCCGAACGAGATCGCGAACATCACCAGGGCGATCAGCACCGACGTGGCGGCGGCGGAGTAGAGGTCGCCGCGGCCGAACGCGTCCTGGTAGACCTTCATCAACGGCGTCCAGGTGAGCGAGAGCGAATTGGTCAGCGGCGCCAGCGTGGTCGGCTCGGCGAACACCTGGAGCGTCGCGATGACCGAGAACAGCGACGTCAGCACGAGGGCGGGCGCCAGCAGCGGGATCTTGACCCGCACCGCGACCTGCCACGGCGTGCAGCCGTCGATGCGGGCCGCCTCGTACAGGTCGCGCGGGATGGACCGCAGCGCGGTGTGGAGGACGACCATGTTGTAGCCGACGCCGCCCCACACCGCGATGTTGGCCAGCGCGAAGTAGATCCCGGTCGGCGACAGCAGGTCGACGCCGGGCAGCGACAGCCGCTCCAGCACCTGGTTGAGCGGGCTGGTGCCGGGCAGGTACAGGAACCCCCACAGCAGCGACGCGATGACGCCGGGGATCGCGTACGGCAGGAAGATGGCGATCCGGCCGAACCCGCGGGCCCGCACCCGGTCCTCGTCCAGCAGCAGCGCGAACACCAGCGCCAGCCCGAGCATCGTCGGCACCAGGATCGCGCCGTAGCCGAGCACCCGCAACGCGCCCGCGCCCAGCTCGGAGTCGGTGAGCGCGCGCCAGTAGTTGTCCAGCCCCACGAACACCTCGGTGCGGCTGCCCCTGCCCAGCCCCAGGCCCTCGACCTCGGTCCGGAACAGGCTCAGGTGGACGGTGTAGCCGATGGGCAGCGCGAACACCAGCAGGAACAGCACCACCGCCGGCGCGACGAAGGCGTACGGCGCCAGCCTCGGCGCCGCACCTCCCCGCCGGCGCGCGCGTGTCGACGCCACGGGCTCAGCCGCCGACCGTGAAGCCGTTGGCCTTCATGTCGTCCACGGTGGCGGCCTGCACCTTCGCCAACGCGGGCGCCAGGTCCGCACCGCCGCTGATCGCCTCGCCCATCGCGTTCTTGTACGCGGTGTAGGTGACGTTCACGTTCGGCCCCCAGGTGAAGCCCGAGGACGTGGCGGCGATGGCCGCGGCCCGCGCGTAGAAGTCCGGCTGGTTCGGGAAGAACGCGGGCGGCCGGGACTGCGCCTCCTGCGCCGAGGTCGCCGCCGGGTAGATGCCGCTGACGGTGACCAGCGCCTCCACGGCGGCCGGGTCGGTGTTCAACCAGACCGCGAACTCGGTCGCCGCCTTCTGCTTCTTCGACCCCGCGGTCACCGCCGTGGTGGAGCCGCCCCAGCTGCCGGTGCGCGGCGCGGCGGCGTCCCACTGCGGCATCGGGGCCATGGCCCACTTGCCCAGCGTGCTCTCCGCGTTGCCCTTGAGCACGCCCGGCGCCCACACGGCGCTGAGCCAGCCGACCTGCGTGCCGTCGTTGAGCGCCTTGTTCCACTCCGGCGTGTACATCGGGGACTTGTCGACCGCGCCCTCGGCGATCAGGCCGCTCCAGTACTGCGCGACCTTCCTGGTGGCGGCGTCGTCCACGGAGACCTCCCAGGTGTCGCCGTCGACCGACCACCACGACCCGCCCGCCTGCTGCACGAGGCCCGCGAACCAGCCGGGGTCGTTGGCCGAGAACGTGCCGAGGAACTTGTCCGGCGCCTTGGCCCGCAGGTCACGGGCGGTTCGCGCGTACTCGTCCCAGGTCGTCGGCACCCGCAGGCCGTACTGCTCGAACAGGTCGGCGCGGTAGTAGAACATCATCGGCCCGGAGTCCTGGGGCACGGCGTAGACGCCGCTGCCGCCGAGGGTGACCTGGTCCCAGATCCCCGGCGCGAACTCGTCCTCGGCGGCTGCCGCGCCCTCGGAGATGTCGGCCAGCACGTCGTTGCTGACCAGGGTCGGCAGCGACTGGAACTCCACCTGCGCGAGGTCCGGCGGGTTGCCGCCCTTCGCGCTGGTCAGCAGCTTGGTGACCAGGTCGTCGCCCTGGGCCTGCTTGCTCACCACGACCTTGGCGTCCGGGTGGGTCGCGTTCCACCTGTCGACGACCTTGTCGATGTCGGGCGCCCACGCCCAGAAGGACAGTTCGACCGGGCCGTCGACTTGCTCGGCGCCGCCGCCGCAGCCGGCGAGCAGGACCAGGCCGAGGCCGAGTGCCACGGCCTTCTTCGCGATGTCGAGTCGCATGAGGTCTCCGGGGGTTCCGCGTCGCTGACGCCGCTGCCAGCGAGAACCACGCTGTGAACGTGCACAGTAGTTGGCTGTTCATCTCGCCTGTCAACCTCTTGACACCCGGTCTTATCTGGGCCGTAACCTGCGAAGTGACCGTGCACGTTCACAGCCACTGGAGTGTTCATGACGTTCGTGGTGCCCAGCCGAGCCGACGGCCAGGCCGCGCCGGACCCCTTCGCACCACGGATGCCGGTCGGCGTGGACGGGCTCGTCTACGGCGGGGACTACAACCCCGAGCAGTGGCCCGAAGAGGTCTGGGCCGAGGACGTCGAGCTGATGCGGCAGGCCGGGGTGAACCTGGTCAGCGTCGCGATCCACGCGTGGGCGCTGCTGGAGCCGCGGCCCGGTGAGCACGACTTCGGCTGGCTGGACCGGCTGCTCGACCTGCTGCGCGGCGCGGGCATCGCGGTCAACCTGGCCACGCCCACCGTCGTGCCGCCCGCGTGGCTCTACCGCGCGCACCCGGAGATCCGACCGGTCACCCGGGACGGCGTCGAGCTGGAACGCGGGTCGCGGGCGACGTTCTGCCCCAGCGCGCCCGCCTACCGCCGGGCCGCCACCGCCATCACCCGGCAGCTCGGCGCGCGGTACGGCGACCACCCGGCCGTCGCGCTGTGGCACGTGCACAACGAGTACGGCGCACCGGTCGGCGCGTGCTACTGCCCGCGGTCGGCCGAGGCGTTCCGGCGCTGGTTGCGGGCCCGGCACGGCGACCTGGCCGCGCTCAACGAGGCGTGGGGCACCAGCTTCTGGGGCCAGCGCTACGGCGAGTGGGCCGAGGTCGAGCCGCCGCGCCGGTCGGGCACCACCGGCAACCCGGCGCACGAGCTGGACTTCGCCCGGTTCTGCTCGGACGAGCTGCTGGCCTGCTACACCGCCGAGCGGGACGTCCTGCGGCAGCACTCGACCGCGCCCGTCACCACGAACTTCATGACCACCAACTGCAAGTCGATCGACTACTGGCGGTGGGGCCGCGAGGTCGACGTGGTGGCCAACGACCACTACCTGACCGCCGAGGCGAGGCGCAACCACGTCGACCTGGCCATGTCGGCGGACCTGACCCGCGCGGTGGCGGGCGGGCGGCCGTGGATGCTGATGGAGCACTCCACCGGCGCGGTGAACTGGCAGCCGCGCAACCTGGCCAAGCGGCCGGGCGAGATGCGCCGCAACAGCCTGGCCCACGTGGCCCGCGGCGCGGACGCGGTGATGTTCTTCCAGTGGCGCGCGTCCCGGTTCGGCGCCGAGAAGTTCCACTCGGCGATGCTGCCGCACTCCGGCACGCGCAGCCGGCTGTGGCGGGAGGTCGTCCGGCTGGGCGACGAGCTGGGCGCGCTGCGCGAGGTGCGCGGCAGCGCGGTGCGGTCCGACGTCGCGGTGCTGTGGGACTGGGAGTCGTGGTGGGCGCTGGAGCTGGACTGGCGGCCGTCGGTGGACCTGTCCTACCGGGAGCGCGTCGGCGCGTTCTACGAGCAGTTGTGGGACGCCAAGCTGACCGTCGACTTCGTCGCGCCCGAGGCGGACCTGAGCGGCTACCGGCTCGTCGTCGTGCCGTCGCTGTACCTGACGACGACGGCCGCCGCACGGGTGCTGCACGACTACGTGGTCGGTGGCGGCACGCTCGTCGTCTCGTACTTCTCCGGCATCGTGGACGCCAACGACGCCGTGCACCCCGGTGGGCACCCCGGCGCGCTGCGCGACGTGCTCGGCCTGGAGGTCGAGGAGTTCCTGCCGCTGCGCCGGGGCGAGGAGGTCGCGCTGGGCGGCGGGCTGCGCGGCGACGTGTGGGCCGAGCACGTCCGGCCGGCCGGCGCGGAGAGCGTGCTCGACTACGTCGACGGCCCGGCGGCGGGCGGTCCGGCGGTGACCAGGCACCGGCTCGGCGCGGGCAGCGCCTGGTACGTCTCGACCCGGCTGCGCGGCGCGGACCTCGACGCGGTGCTGCGCGAGGTCTACCCGGCCGCGGGCGTCGAACCGCGCGACGACGTGCCGCGCGACGTGGAGGTGGTGCGCCGCCACGGGGACGGCGCCGACTACCTGTTCGTGCTCAACCACACCGACGCCGAGGTGCGCCTGGCCGCGTCCGGCGCCGAACTGCTCACCGGGCGGCACTGCGCGTCCGAGCTGCGCGTGCCCGCGGGCGGCGTGGCCGTGCTCAGGGAAGTTCTCAACGAGGAGGACGAATGACAGGCAGGAAACTGCTCGCGGCCGCGGCGGTCTTGGCCGTCGCCGCTGTCGGGGCGCCGGCGGCCCGAGCCGCGTCCACCATCACCAACGGCGGCTTCGAGTCCGGCACGACCGGCTGGACGACGAGCGGCACGACCGCCGCGTCGTTCACCGAGGCGGGCGGGCGGTCAGGCAGGCGGCTGTCGCACTGGTCGTCGTCGGCGTACCGGGTCGAGACCAGCCAGGTCCTCACCGGCCTGGGCAGCGGCCGGTTCACCGCGCGGGTCTGGGTCCGCTCCGGCGGCGGGCAGGTCCAGTCCTACGTCGCGCTGCGCGGGTGCGGCGGCGCGGAGCAGCGCACGCACGTGCCGGTGAGCGCGGGCGAGCTGTGGGTCCAGGTCGCGGTCACCGCGGCGGTGAGCGGCGGCCGGTGCACGGTCGTGCTGTCGTCCGACGCGCGGGCGGGCAACTGGGTCAACTTCGACGACGTGCAGTTCGCCGCCGGGCAGACGGCGCTGCCCATCCGCGGCGGTGACGTGTCGACGTTGAAGAGGGCCGAGGACGTGGGCGCCGTGTACCGCACGGCGGCCGGGCAGCAGCAGGAGGCGCTGCAGATCCTCAAGGCGAACGGGATGAACCTGGCCCGGTTGAAGGTGTGGGTGAACCCGGCCGACGGCTACAACGACAAGGCCAAGGTCCTGGCCATGGCGAAGCAGGTCAAGGCGCAGGGCCTGCAGCTGCTGGTCGACTTCCACTACTCCGACACGTGGGCCGACCCGGGCAGGCAGAACAAGCCGGCGGCGTGGGCGTCGTACGACTTCCAGCGGCTGACGCAGGCCGTCTACGACCACACCTATGACGTGCTCGACGCCCTCAAGGCGCAGGGCACCACGGCGGACATGGCGCAGGTCGGCAACGAGATCAACGGCGGCATGCTGTGGCCGGACGGCTCCACGGACAACTGGGACCGGCTCGCCGCCCTGCTCAAGAGCGGCGCCAACGCCGTGAAGGCGGTCTCGTCGTCCACCAGGGTGGTGCTGCACGTCGCCAAGGGCACCGACACCGGCGCCGTGCGGTGGTGGTACGACTCGGCGGTCGCGCGCGGCGTGCCGTTCGACGTCATCGGCCTGTCGTACTACGGCTACTGGCACGGCACGCTCGGCGAGCTGCAGCGGACCATGTTCGAGGCGGCGCCCCGGTACAACCGGGACATCCTGGTCGTGGAGACCGCCTACCCGTTCACCATGGCCAACGCCGACCACGAGGGCAACGCGTTCAGCGACACGTCCGCCCTGGTGCCGGGCTACCCGGCCACGTCCGAGGGCCAGCTGGCCAACTTCCGCGACGTGCTGAGCGTCGTGCAGGCCGTGCCGGGCGGCCGGGGTCTCGGCGCGGTGTACTGGGAGCCGACCTGGACCGCCGTGCCGGGCAACAACTGGGACCCGTACGACCCGTCGACCGGCAGCGGCTGGGACAACCAGGCGTTGTTCGACTGGTCGGGCAAGGCGCTGCCCGCGATCACCGCGTTCACCCGCTGACGCCTGCGCGGGCCGGGCAGGCGCGCCCGGCCCGCGCAGGTCAACGGGGCGCGTCCACGCCCGCCAACCACCGCTGCCAGCTCTTGCGCGACACCTTGACCCCGGGGTGCGCCGCGACGTGCAGCAGGAACTCGGCGCGCAGCCGCACGAGCGGGTCGCCGTCGTCCAGGAGCTCCCGCATCCGGTCGCGGACCCGTTCGCCGAGGTGCCGGACCAGGCCCGCGTACATCCAGTCCTTGCAGCGGTGCCGTCGGCGCACGACGTCGGTGATCAGATCGGTCAGCTGCGGCCGGATGGCCTCGGGGACGCCGGCCTCGCCCATCCTGCGCAGGATCACCTCCTTGCGGCCCCACGCCGACCACATGTTGTTCTCGGGCGCACGCCAGTCGTCCGGGTAACGCCCTTCCCACACCAGGTAGAACAGCACGAACGGCGCGTGCCGCTCCCGGACCTCCGAGTCGTCGTCCCACAGCGAGTCGACCAGGCCGAAGATCGTCTGACCCACGTGGTAGCGGTGGGAGGCGGTGGCCTGGTCCCACTCGGCGGACAGGTGCGGCTCGTCCGGGGCGGGCCTCCCCGCGCGTCGCCACACGTCGTTGGACCAGCGCAGGGCGCTCGTCGCGCCCTCGATCAACGCCCGGTGCCGTTCCAGGGCGTTGCGGCGGACGTTGTCGTCACACGACACCAGACCCCGCACCCAGGACGGGTCCCCCACGAACTCGCTCGCCACCGCACCAGCATGGCGGTACCCCCTTGCACGCGGTACTGCGCATTACGTAGTAGCATTCACCGCAGACCACCGGGGAGAACTGATGGACACCAGTCAACTGCTCAAGGGGGTGCTGGACCTCGCCGTCCTCGCGGTGCTGCGCAAGGACGACGGGTACGGCTACGACGTGCTGCGGCGGTTGCGCGCGGGCGGCCTGGACGGCGTCGGCGACGCCTCGGTCTACGGCACCCTGCGCCGCCTCTACAACGCGGGGCTGCTGACCTCGTACGTCGTGCCGAGCGAGGAGGGCCCGCACCGCAAGTACTACAGCCTCAACGAGCCGGGCCGCGCGCGGCTGCTCGAGTCGGGCCAGACCTGGAAGTCGTTCGCGAAGGCGTTGGACGACCTGTTGGGGGAGGGTGCATGAACACGCAGACGAACACCGAGGTCCGGCACTACCTGGACCGGATGCGCGAGGCGCTGGCCGACCTGCCCGCCGCCGAGGTCGCCGAGATCATGGACGACGCGGGCGCGCACGTCGCCGAGGTCGCCGAGGAGATGGGCGACGACTTCTCGCTGGCCACGCTGGTCGACCGGCTCGGCACCCCGCAGGCGTACGCCCAGGAGCTGCGCACGGCCGCCGGCTATCCCCCGCCCTCCGCCCCGAAGCAGACGAGCACCCCGCAGGCGCTGGTCCCCCGGTTCGCGCTGTGGAGCCTCGTCGCCGGTGTGGTCGTGGCGTTCGGCTTCGCCCTCACCGGCGGTGACGGCGAGGAGCTGACGCTGCTGGTCGCCCTCATCGCGGGCGTGGGCGCGTTGCTGGTGTTCCGGCAGCGCGGCCTGGTCGCCGAGGTCGCGGCGCTGCCGGAGACCGTCGCGATCAGGGGCGCGCTGGTCCGCGCCGGGAAGTCCGACCTGCGCAAGACCCTGGCGGCGCTGAGCGTCTTCCAGCCGGTGTGGTGGATCGGTCGCGCGCTGCTCATCGGCGCGGGAGGTCTGGCGCTGTACCGGTACCAGTCGGAAGCCCTGGTCGTGGTGACCCTGGCGCTGGCCGCGCTGTCGCTGATCGCCGGTCCCAAGGCGAAGGCGGACCGCCGCTGGCTGTGGATCAGCCTGCCCGCGACCGGTTTCGCGCTCGGCTTGCTGCTGTACATCGTCGGCTCGCTGGCGTCGCGCTTCGACAGCTACCCCCTCAGCGCACCCGTCTCGTACGCGCCGCAGCCCTCCGCGCCGGACAACGTCTACGTGTTCGACAAGGACGGCAAGCCGCTGACCGACGTGCACCTCTACGACGAGAACGGCCGCCCGCTCAACGCGCCGTGGTACGGCTGCGAAGGTGAGGACCGCCACGACAACCGCTACCCCCGGCCCCGGGTCGTGCGCGACGAGACCGGCTGCCACGAGGAGTCCGGCGTCCCGTTCACCGTCGTCATGCCGACCTTGCCGACCACCACCACGACCGCCGTGCCGACCACGACCGCCGTGCCCACCACCACCGCGCCGCCGACTACCGTCACCACGACCCCGGCGGTGACGACCACCGCCCCGCCGCCGACCGGCTGACCTCCGAGGGGAGTCCGCGGTGAAGTACCTGATGCTGATCTACGGCAACGAGCAGGTGTGGAACAGCGTCGACGCGGAGGGGTTCGCGCGGCTGGTCGCCGAGGTCGACGCGTTCAACGCGGCGCTGCGCGACTCCGGTGAACTGGTCGCCGCCCAGGGCCTGGAGGCGCGCCCGCACGCGGTGCGCGTGGTCGACGGCGCGCCGGTCGTCACCGACGGCCCCTACCTGGAGGCCAAGGAGCACGTCGGCTCCTACTTCACCGTGGACGTCGACAGCGAGGAGCGCGCGCTGGAGATCGCCCGCTCCTACCCCGCCCTGCGCCACAGCCGGGGCCTGGGCGGCGGCATCGAGGTGTGGCCGCTGATGGGCAGCCGTTGATGAGCGGCCGTTGACCCGCGGCGAACCGATCGAACCGATCGCGCAGCTCCTGCGCACGGTGACGCCGCAGGTCCTCGGCGCCCTCGTGCGGCGGCACGGCGACTTCGCGCGGTGCGAGGACGCGGTGCAGGAGGCCCTGGTCGACGCCGCCGGCGCGTGGTCGCGCGACGGCGTGCCGGACCACCCGCTCGGCTGGCTCACCACCGTGGCCGGCCGCCGCTACGTGGACCAGGTGCGCTCCGACGCCGCCCGGGAACGCCGCGAGCGGGCGGTGTTCGACGCCGTGCCGCGCGACGCGCTGCTGGCGCCGCCGCCGGACGCCGAACCGGTGCGCGACGACCTGCTGGAGCTGCTGTTCCTGTGCTGCCACCCGGCGCTGACCGCGCCGTCCCAGATGGCGCTCACGCTGCGCGCCGTCGCCGGGCTGACCACCGCCGAGATCGCCGCCGCGTTCCTCGTCCCGGACAAGACCATGGGCCAGCGGATCTCCCGCGCCAAGCAGCGGCTGCTGGGGGCGGGCGCGCGGTTCGAGCTGCCACCCGACCACGAGCGCGGACCGGCGCTGACCGTCGTGCTGCACGTGCTGTACCTGCTGTTCAACGAGGGCTACAGCGCCAGCGCCGGCCCCCGGCTGCGCCGGCCCGACCTCACCGAGCAGGCGATCGGGCTGACCAGGCGGCTGCACCACCGGCTGCCCGACTCCGGCGAGACGGCCGGGCTGCTCGCGCTGATGCTGCTGACCGAGGCCCGCGGCGCGGCCCGCACCGGGCCCGACGGCGTCCTGGTGCCGCTGGCCGAGCAGGACCGGTCGACGTGGGACCGGGCGCTGATCGCCGAGGGCACTGCCCTGATCACCCGCAGCCTGGCCGCCAACCCGGTGGGCCCGTACCAGGTGCAGGCGGCCATCGCGGCCGTCCACAGCGAGGCCGCGAGCGTCGAGGAGACCGACTGGCCGCAGGTCCTCGCGCTGTACGACGTGCTGGAACGCCTCGCGCCCAGCCCGGTCGCCGCGTTGAACCGGGCCGTCGCGCTCGGCGAGGTGCGCGGTCCCCGGGCCGCGCTGGACGTCGTCGCCGACCTGGAGCGGGGCGCGCCGGCGGGCAACCACCGGCTGCTCGCCGTGCGGGCCCACCTGCTCGAACGGGCGGGCGACCCGGACGCCGCGCGCGAGGCGTTCCGGCAGGCCGCCGACCTGGCCGGCAACACCGCCGAGCAGCGGTTCCTGCGGCTGCGGGCCGAGCGCTGCGGCACCGGCTGAACCAGTCGGAAAGATCTTGGGGGGCGACGTAGAAATCCGGTCGCCGGCTCCGATCCCCTCCGAGCGAGCCCGTCGGGCCTCGCCGGGAGGAAGGAACGCGATGACCAAGGTGACCGCCCAGCTGTCGGTGTCCCTCGACGGCTTCTACGCCGGACCGCGCCACGACGGCGAGGGCGACTGGCTGCAGTCCGCCGAGGCGGCGGCGTTCTTCCGGATCACCCGCTGGGCGATCGGCGCACAGGCGTGGCGGGAGCGGCAGGGCATCGCCGGCGGCGTGCGGGACGTCGACTCCGACGTCATCCAGGAGTCGTTCGACGCCGCCGGCGCGTACGTGATGGGCCGGCGCATGGCCGACGGCGGCGAGGCGCCGTGGGGCGAGGAGCCGCCGTTCCGCGCTCCGGTGTTCGTGGTCACCCACCGGCCGCGGCCGCGGCTGGAGCGCCGGGGCGGCACCAGCTTCACCTACGTCACGGACGGCGTCGCGAGCGCGGTGGAGCAGGCGAAGGCCGTCGCCGGCGGCAAGGACGTCGCCATCGCGGGCGGCGGCACGCTGGTCCGCCAGGTGCTCGCCGCAGGTCTGCTGGACGAGCTGGAACTGCACGTCGTGCCGGTCGTCCTGGGCACGGGCCTGCGGTTGCTCGACGCCGACCTGGGCCTGGGCGAGAAGGAGGGCGTCGAACTGACCCCGCTGAGGGTCCTGCCCACCCCGAACGCCACCCACATCCGCTACCGCGTCGACGGCCGCGCGCCCCTCGTGCTGGACGACCGCGGCCGCGGGGAGTGAGAGGACGCGACCGCCCGCCGACCCCGTGCCGCGGAGGTCGGCGGGCGCCCGGTCACGACACGTCCGCCTGGGCCGCGGCGAGCGCTTCGTCCACGGTGTCGTGCAGCGGCAGGAGCTTGTCCATCGCGGTGACCTCCAGCGAACGGCGGACGCTGCGCCCGGCCACCACGTGCACCGGTCGTCTCGACGCGTTGTGCGTGCGGATGTGCCCGAGGGCGGCGATGCCGGAGGAGGCGAAGAACGTCACCTGGGACAGGTCGATCACCAGCACCGCCACCTCGGCGTCGAGGAGGTCGGCGCACGCGTCGCGCAGCTCGTCGCTGTTGGACATGTCGATGTCCCCGGTGGCGCGGACGATCGTCACGTCGCCCCGGGTCTCGGTGGTCAGTTCCGGCGTGGGCAGGTCAGCAGCATTCACCGGTCAATCATGACTGCCCGGATGGGTGAACGCAGCCCTCCCCGTGCCCAACTGGGAGTCGGCCACGTCACGAGCACCCGCCCATCCCCCACCTCGCCGTGCCTGGCTACGATTGCCGGCCCGAGGGTGAGGTGGGCTGTGAGGGAAAGCCGGATCCGGGACCTCCTCGCCGCCGACCTGGACATCGTCGAACCCGGCCTGACGCACCTGGGGAACGAGTTCCACCTGCCGAACGAGCACGGCACCAGGGGCTACGTCGACATCCTGGCGAGGGACCGCCTCGGCAAGATCGTGATCATCGAGGTCAAGCGGAGCCGGTCCACCTCTCGCGAGGCCATCCACGAGCTGTTCAAGTACGCCGCGCTGTTCCGGGCCCGGCACGGCCTCGGCGCGAACCAGGTCAGGTGCGTGCTCCTCGCCACGGACTGGAGCGAGCTGCGGGTGCCGTTCTCGGAGTACGTCCGAGTCTCCGACTGCGAAACCGAGGGCAAGCAGCTGGTCCTGGACGACGACGGCGCCCCCGTGGCGACCCGGACCGTCCCGCCACTGGACAACCCGTCGGATCTCGCCATCGCCCCGTGGCACCACGTGTTCCTGTACGAGTCCGCCGAAGCCCGCGACTCGGCTGCCGAGAAGATCCCGGACCTGATCGGGCGACACGGTTGTCACGATTACATCTTCGTGGACCTGGATCACACCCGGGGTTCCGTCGTCTATTCGTACGCGATCTACCTGGCGGTCTCTCTCGAAAACCCGGACCGGAAACTCGAACGAAGGGTCGAGCGCCTGTACGACCTGGTGCAGGACGCCCTCGTTCCCGACTCCGCCGAAATCGGGTACCCGGACAAGTTCCGCCAGGTCCTGGCCGGGTGGGAGGTGGGGGAAATCCACCGCGGTGGTCGGTTCGCTTCAGCGGAGATCTGGCCGGCAGACGCCTTGCAGGCCCTCCTCCGCTCGGACCGGGGACGGCACTCGCGTTCCACGTCCCTGATCGGCTCACCTCGGCACCGACCGTCCTGGGCGGAGTTCCGGACCGACGTCGACGACTTCTTCGCGTCGAACGAAGCCTGGCGGACCAGCGTCAACCACCTGCTGGACGGGATCGGCCACGATGGTCGGGCCACCGTCTCGATCCGGTCGTTCAACCCGTGCGACCTCACGACCGCCCTGCTGCACTTCGCCCGGACCGGACGAACCGACGCGTTCCCACGTCTCGAAGTAGTCATCCACCGCGGTGACCGCCCCGAGCCGGAACTGCACGCCGGACGACTGCGCTGGGACGGGAAAACCCGTCCGCAGGATCCCGCTCGCCTGATCGGCGATGAATTCCCCGGAGGTTTGGACTCCTACTTCGACCTGTACCACTTCGACCGGCTCGGCGATCACGAGGACGCCCTGCTCACCCGTCACGGCCTCTTCTGCGAGGTCTTCGAAGTCGAGGACGGCCCGCCCGGAGAAGAGCCCATCGTCACCTTCCTCCGCGCCAATTCGAATTACGTCGAAGAACTGGCCGACCTGTTCCACGTCGTCGAGTTCTGATCACCGCACCGCCCGTCAGGCGTCCCACCGCACCCCGCAGGGCAACCCGGGCGTGAGGTGGCGGAACACCAGGTGCACCTCACCGGCCCGGTCCACCGGGTGCGGCCGGCCCGGATCGTCCTCGTCGGACCCCGGCGCGCCCTCCAGCGCCCACACGCGCGGCGGGGTGGACGTGCGGCCGAAGCGGACCCTCAGGTCGAGCAGGTCCACCGGGCGCCGCGGCACGTAGACCAGGCACGACCGCACGACGTGCGCGGACGGCGGGCGGAAGCGGACCGCGAAGTCGTGGGACCGGCCCGCGGGGACGGGGGTCGGCAGTGCCAGGGTGGAGCGGTCGACCAGGGTGCCGCCGTAGAGCACCCGCACGTCGAGGTCGGGCCGGTCCAGGGTGAGCGGCGGCGTCAGGGTCAGCTCGCGCAGGCCGTCGTCGGCGACGACCCGGTGCCGCTCGATCACCTCGGGGCGTGGCCGGTCCAGGGTGAGCACGGCGTGCAGCTCGGTGGTGCGCCAGCCCCCCGGCGACGCGTCCGGCTCGTCGGAGGGCTGGCCGGAAGGCTGGTCGGAAGGCTGGTCGGCGTCGGCGGCCAGTTCGGCGAGGTGGTCGATGGCCTCGTCCACCCGGCGGCGGACCGTCCGCGGGTCGCGGTTCATCCTGACCGCCGCCCAGTGCACCCGGTCCTGGTAGAGCGGCAGCCGCGCCTCGTCCTCGATCGCGAACGCCGCCCGCACGGCCAGCCGCAGGTCCACCGGCAGCAGCCCGGCCAGCTCCTCCAACCGCGCCGAGACCTTCCGCCGGATCGCGCCCGGCGTGTCGCCCTCGGCCACCCCGCAGGTCGCCCGCAGGGTCGGGCCGAGCCGGTCCCCGATCCGGCCGGCCAGCACCCCGCGGCCCTTGCGGAGCGACTTCAGCTCCCGGACCAGGTCCACGTACGCGTTCATCGGCTCACCCCCCGTCGATCTCCACGATGTCTGCCGCACAGGGTGCGACCGACCGGTGGACCGGCGGTGGGCAGATCGTGGATGCCTAGACGCGGTCGGGTCGACGCGCGGTCGTCGAGACCGCCAGGGCGGTGCCCAACCGGATGCCGTCCGCGCCGAGGAAGACGCGGGCGGCGCCGATGCGGTCGAGCGTGCCCCGGTCGACCGCGCCGAGCCCGAAGGCGACCACCTCGGGGCGCAGTGGCCAGCCGGGGTCCACCAGGGCGGCGAAGGCGTCGGGCCAGGTCGCCGGGTCGGTCGGCCGGCCGTCGGAGGCGAAGAAGACGACCGGGCGGTGAACGAGGAGGCGACGGGCCTTCAGGTCGCGGACGTCCCGCGCGATGGTCTCCCGGAGGAGGGCGAACGCGGCGCCGAAGTTGCTCCCCGACCGGGGTCTCGACCCGCTCAGCCCGGTCAGGTCCGCCGCGGGCCGCAGCGGTTGCAGCACGGCCGGCACGGCCGCGAACCCGATCACGCAGACCCTGATCCGCGCCGCCGCCGACGGGTCGGCGTGGACGGCGCCCCGGAACTCCCGGAGTCCCGCGTTCACCTCGTCCAGGTGGTCGGTCATCGAGAGCGACACGTCGCACACCAGGTAGCACGGCAGCACGTCCGATCCCATCGGCTCCTCCTTCGCACACTTCTGCGGACAGGGCGGAGCCTGGCCGGTGCTTGTCTACCGGCGGTGGATCACGGGCGGATTCCGACACACGGACGGCCCCTTGTGCGACATCCGCCGTAGAGGTGAAGCTCGCGAACCGGGAGGCGGCGTGGAATTTCGGATGCTGGGTCCACTGGAGGCGTGGCACGGGAGCGCTCCGGTGCCGCTGGGCGACCAGCAGCAGCGGTTCGTCCTCGTCGTGCTCCTGCTGCACGCGAACCGACCGGTGTCCAAGGAGAAGTTGACCGAGATCGTGTGGGGCGGCAACCCGGAGCGCCAGAACCTGGTGCGCGGTTACATCAACAAGCTGCGCATCGCCTTCCGGGGCGTGGACGGCGTGTCGATCGACACCACGGCGACCGGCTACCTGCTGCGGGTCGACGAGGACCGGCTGGACACCGTCCGGTTCGACCGGCTGCGCGCGGAGGCGTTGGAGGCCGGCGACCCGCGTCGGGCGATCGTGCTGCTGCGCGCCGCCGTGGACCTGTGGCGCGGGCAGTTCCTGGAGGACATCGACCCCGACCGGATCGGCGGCACCGAGGTGATGTCCCCGGCGGACAGCTACTTCGACGCGGTCGGCGACCTGGCCGAGCTGGAGCTGGACGCGGGCGACCACCGGTCGGCGCGGGACCGGTTGCGCCCGGTGGTGCGCTCCAACCCGGACCGCCAGAGGCACGCCGAACTGCTCATGCGTGCGCTGATCGCGAGCGGTGACCGGGTCGAGGCGGTCCGGGTCTTCCGCGGCGCCGAGGCCGCGCTGGCCGAGGAGGACATGGAGCCGGGACCGCGGCTGCGCAAGCTGGCCGCGCGGGCGGAGCGCGGTGAGCCCACCAGTTCGCTGCCGTCGCGGCCGGGCGGGTTCACCGGCCGGGACGCCGAGCTGGAGGCGGTGGAGGCGGTCGCCTCGGCGCCGGGTGAGCGGCGGGCGGTGTGGGTGAGCGGCGCGCCGGGGGTGGGCAAGACCGGGCTGGCCGTGGAGGCGGCGCACCGGCTGCGCCACCGGTTCCCGGACGGGCAGCTGCTGGTGCGGCTGAACGGGTACACGCCGAACCTGCCCCCGGTGGCCGTGTCGGACGCGCTGACGCAGCTGCTCACCGAGCTGGGCGTGCCGCCGGAGCAGATCCCGGCGTCGGTGAACCGGAAGTTCACGCTCTACCAGACGGAGTTGTACGGCACGCGGACGCTGGTGGTGCTGGACAACGCGCACTCGCCGGAGCAGGTCCGGTCGCTGCTGCCGGAGGCGGCGGGCTGCCTGGCGATCGTGACCAGCAGGCACGTGGGCGAGCCGGACACCGGCGAGCAGGTCCGGTTACCCGAGCTGCCGCCCGAGGACGCGTGCGCGCTGTTCCGCACGTTGGCGGGGCCGCTGCGGCTGCGCGGCCGGGCGGCCGAGGTGGCCGGGGTGGTCAAGCGGTGCGGTTACCTGCCGATGCCGATCCGGGTGGCGGCGGCGCTGTTCCGCAGGCACGACCGGTGGCCGCTGGAGCACCTGCTGCGGCAGTTGGAGGAGAGCGGGCCGTGGCGCGCGGACACCGACGACTCCGACGGCACCGCCGCGGTGCGCGTGTCCTACCAGCAGCTCGGCGTGCCGCAGCGGGAGGTGTTCCGGCTGTTCGGGCACCTGCCGGGGCCGGACCTCGACGTGGCGGGCGCTGCGGCGCTCGCCGGCTGGGACGTGGTCTCAGCCCGTGCGGTGCTCGACGACCTGCACGAGGTGTGCCTGCTGGAGGAGGTCGCGCCGGAGCGCTACCGGATGCTCGACCCGCTCAAGGAGTTCGCCGCGGCCGAACCGCCCCCCACCACCCCGACCGAACGCGCGGACGCCCTGCTGCGGCTGCTCGACTTCTACCTCGTGGGCCTGGCCGAAGCGGTGGGCGCCGCCTACCCCTTCGACCGCGCGCACCTGCCCGCCGTGCACCGCGCCAGCCAGGTCGTCCCCGCCTTCCGGGACAAGCGGGACGCGACCGCGTGGATCGCCGCCGAGCGGGACAACCTGGTGGCCGCCATCCGCTGCGCCGCCGAGCACGACCTGACCGGTCACGTGTGGCGGTTGGCCGTGCTGATCTGGCGGCACTTCCACACCACCAGCCGGTTCGAGGACTGGGTCGAGACCGTGGAGCTGGCCTGGGAGCGCGTGCGCGCCGAACCGGACGAGGAGCACGGCCGAGCCCACGTGATGCTCCGGCTCGCCACCGCCTACGACCAGCTCGGGCGGCTGGAGGAGGCGCTGGAGCTGGCCACCAGCGCGCTGACCGCGTGGCGGCGGCTGGGCGACGTGCTCGGCGAGGCCGACACGCTGATCATGCTCGCCATCTCCCTGATGCAGCTCGGCCGGCACGCCGAGGCGATCGAGCACCTGGAAGCGGCGCTGGAGAAGTACGAGCGGTGCGGTGACCAGCGCGGCCAGGCGCACGCGTTGAGCATGCTCGGCACGCTCAACGAGGAGCGCGGCAACCTCGACCTCGCCCTGCGCCAGCACCGGGCCGCCGTGCCGATGCTGCGCGAGGTCGACCACAGGCAGGGGCTCGCGCACGCGCTGAACAACCTCGGCACCGTGCAGCAGCGGCTCGGCCTGGACGACGAAGCGCTCGTCGCCCACCTGGAGGCCCACCACCTGGCCACCGAACTGGACGACAAGTGCCTGGCCGCCTACGCGCTGAACTACACCGGCAACGTGCACCGGTCCCTGGGCAGGCTGGCCGAAGCCGTCCGCTACCACGAGCGCGCCAAGGAGGTCGCGGCCGACGTGTCCAACGCCGACCTGCGCACCCGCCTCTTCCTCGACCGCGCCGCGACCGCGCAGGCCGGTGGTGACCGGGAGGGCGCGTTGAGCGCCTACCGGGCGGCGCTGGACCTGGCGACGGGAGCCGGGAACCGGGGCCACGGCGCCCGCGCCCACCTCGGCGTCGCGCAGGCGCTGCACGCGCTGGGCCGGCACAGCGAGGCCGCCGGGTACTGGGACGCGGCCGAGGCCGAGTTCGTCGCGCTCGGCCAGCCCGAGGCGGACGAGGTCCGGGCCGAGCACTCGGACCTGACCTGTGGGTGCCGCTGACCGGCGCGGACGTGCCCGGCGGGTCGTCGGACCGCGCCCCGCCGGGCGTCGCGCTCAGTACCGCTGCTGGATCACGCGCCGGAGCTGGGGGTAGACCTCCCGGACCGCGCCGTGGTTGTGCCACCGGCCGAGGGTCCTGGACAGCTCCCGCAGGTCCGTCCGCACGGTCGCCGAGTCGACGTGCGCCGCGTCGTCCAGCGTGCGGGCCAGGGTCGCGCAACTCTGGTCGATCTCGCCCGCGAAGGCCAGGGCGAGCGACCGGCGCGCCCCGAAGCGCGCCCGTGAGCGGCGGGAGGCGGCCGGCAGCCGGATCAGCTCCCGGTCCAGGACGGCGGCCGACTCGGCCGTCCGCCCGAGGTCGCACAGCGACCACCCCCTGGCCAGTTCCGCCGGGTCCGGCGCGGTCGAGCCGAGCACGGGGTAGGCCCGGGTGTCCGGGCCGGATTCGTCGAAGAGGCGGGCCGCTCGGTCCATCGCCCGGTCGAACGAGCCGCGGTCGCCCGCCAACGCGTGCCCCTGCGCCTCCCGGCGGGCGGCCAGTGCCCGGGTCCGCGGGCTCGCCCGGTCGACCCGCTGGGCCTGCTCGGCCAGCTCGATCGTCGCGGTCGCGTCCTGCCGGTAGAGCGCCAGCCCGGCCTCCCGGACGAAGGCGTAGCTCACGATCTCCCGGTCGCCGCCCGCCCGCGCCAGCTCGGAGGCGTGCCGGGTCCACGACAGCGCCCGCTGCTCGTCACCCGCCTCCTGGTTCATCCACCCCGTGTACTCGGCGACCCGCGCGGCGAGCAGCAGCAGCCGCGCCCGCATCGGCTCGGGGTTCTCGTGCGCCAGCGCGTGCACCGTCCGCAACAGGGCGACCAGCGGTTCGAGGATCACGACGGGGCTCGTCTGCGTGCCCAGGGCGCGCAGGTGCTCGAACGAGGTGCGCATCCCGGCCACCACCCGCTCGTCCGGCGCGGGCCGGGAGCCACCCGCGAGGGCCATCCCGAGCACCGTGCCCGCGACCAGCACCTGGCGGCGGTCGAGCGCGAGCCCGGCGTCGGCCGCCCGCTCGACGGCCTGGTCGCGCGCCGCGCGGGCCGCGTCGATGAGGCCGCCGCCCGCGTTCAGCACGCCGTCGCAGAGCCTGGCCAGGGTCTCGTGCGGCAGCTTCAGGTCATTCTCGATCTTGCTGAGATAACCCTTGCTGTAGTGCACGCGCTTGGCCAGCTGACCCATGGACAGGCCGGCCGCGACACGGCATTCACGGAGTAATTCACCGAACGATCCACTCACCCAAGCCTCCCGGTCCGGCTGATGTCGAGTACACCACTGCTCCTGGTCCGGCGCAATCGCCCGGCCGTTCGCGGAATACCCGCGAACGGCCGGGCATTCACGCCTCCGTCACCCGTACCACGGGTTGCCGTACAGATCCACGGTCACCGTGGTGGTGCTGGGCGGCGGGCACTCCTCGTACGACGCGGAGGCCGCGCCGCCCCCGGACGCGAGCACGGCGGCGGCGACGCACAAACCGGCCAGCGACAAACCGGCCTTGGCCGCGAAACGGGACGCGAAAACGGACATGACAATCCTCCACAGGGAATCGGTGAATGTTGTCGAGGGCGTTTTCCGAACCATTCCGCCCTCACCGACAATGGTTCACCGGCGCGCTGTGGCCGAACAGGTGTTTCCCGTTTCCCGACGGCGGGGTCAACGGGCGACGGCGGCCCATCCACTCCTCGTCCACTTCTGGTCGACAGGCGGTCCCGATGCTGTGCCCGCAGACAGCGCAGCCGGCCGCCGGGCCGGTGTGGACAGGGAGGTTCGGTCGTGACCGAGTACGACGTCGCCGTGTCGTTCGAGGAGGAGCAGGGCTCCGCCGTCGAGGAGGTGGTCAAGGCGTTCGAGCAGCGCGGGCTGACCGTGCTGCACGGGCCTGAGCAGACGCACGAGTGGTGGGGGCACAAGGAGGGCGGCGACCTCCCCGACGCGCGGGTGCGGTTCTTCGTCCCGTTCGTGTCGGAGGTGGACGACTTCACCGCGGCCGCGCTGCGGGCGGTCAAGGCCGGGGACGAGCACGTGCTGCCGGTGCTGCTGGGCGACCTGAAGGTGTCCTCGGACCTGCTGCACCCCCACGTGGCCTACGTGCGCGGCGTCACCTACCAGCCGGCCCAGCTCGCCGAGGCGCTGGCCGCCCGGGTCGAGGCGGCGGAGGCGGCCGGGACGGGGCACGTGCCGGTCGCCGAGGTGCTGGCCGGGACCAAGGGCGCCGCCCCCGTGGAGGAGGAAGCGGCGCCGGTCGTGCCCGCCACCTTCAGCCGGTACGCCGAGCAGGACGCGGCGCTGCGCTACCTGGCCGAGCAGTTCGCCGCGGCGCTGCCCGGCCTGGCCCGGCGCGGTTTCGTCGGCACCGCGCACGTGGACGGCACGCGGATCGCCGTGCGGGTCGAGCGCCAGGGCGACACCGTGTACGCGCTCGACGTCCAGCGCGGCGGGATCGGCGGCGACGAGACGGTGAACTTCGTGGTCGGCAGGCAGGACGGGAGCGCCCTCACCAACGGCTGGGCCCGCCCCGTCTACGACACCGAGGCGGGCGCGGCCGTGCTCGAAGTGCACGACTTCTCCGTGCTCGGCGGTGGTGGCGCACCACGCGCCTACCGCCGGGAGGAGCTGTTCACCGCGCTGTGGGAGCGGATCGGCGCGGCGCTCACCTCGACCGTCGGCTGATCGTGCGACGAGAAGCGCTCCCCACCCCCTTCGGGCGGGGAGCGCTTCTCGTCGTCACCGGTCGTCGCGCGCCCGGTCCAGCACCTCTTCCAACCGCAGCGGGCTCGGCGGGTGGTGGCTCAGGCACAGCGGCGTCCGCATCCGGCGGAACCCGAAGGTCTCCCCCGTGACGTAGAACCGGCCGCGCTCCAACCGCGAGATGTCGCCCACCGAACTGCCCTTGGCCCTGGCCATCTCGGTGGCCGCCGCGATCTGCGCCGGGCTGTTCAGCCTGCCGAAGAACTGCGTGGTCGCGTTGCCGACGACCTGGTTGTGCACGCCCTTCGGCGCCTGGGTGGCGAGCAGCAGGCCCAACCCGTACTTGCGGGCCTGCGAGGCCAGCAGGATCGTGCTCTGCGTGCTGGCCGTCCACCCGCCGGACGGCGCGATGGTCTGCGCCTCGTCCATCACGACCAGCCCGCCGAGCGGCCGGTCCACCGCCGGGTTGCGCTTGATCCAGGCGAACACCTCCAGCTGGAGCTGGCTGACGAACCCCTGCTTCTGCTCCTCCGACGGCAGCCCGACGAAGCTGATCACCGAGATCCGCGCCCGCTTGCCCGGTGTCGGCGTGAGCAGCACCGCCGGGTCCGTCGGCTCACCCGAACCGCCGAGCAGCGGGTCGTTCACCATCGCGGCCCGCAACGTCTCCGCCAGGTCCGCCGCCGTCTCCCGGGCCGTGCTGAGCTTGCTGACCCCCTCCGGCAGGTCGTCCAGCACCTCGACGAACTCCGACAGCTCACGCCCGCCGCTGCGCGCGTAGTGCGTCAACGCCTCGCGGAGCACCGCCTGGCCGCGGGCCGCCGTCTTCGAACCGCCGCCGACCTTCGCGTGCGGGACGAGACGAGCCACCGCCGCCTCGACGGAGGCGCCGAACTCGTCCCCGTCCCCGAGCACTTCGGCGAAGTCCGGCAACGGGTGGAAGCTGAGCGGCCGCCCACCACTGCGACCGGGCGTCCACACCACGACCTCGGTGTTCTCCAGGTAGTCGGCGGCACTGCCCGCGTCCCCCGGCAACCAGTCCACCGGCGGCTCCGGCCACGCGTCACCCAACCGCGCCAGGTCGTTGTTCGGGTCCAGCACGATCGCCGACACCCCCCGCAGGGCGCACTCCTCGACGATCCGCCGCAACAACACGGTCTTCCCACTGCCGGACCCCGCGAACACCATGACGTGCTTGCGCAGCGACTCCAGCTCGATGCGGATCTCACCGTCCATGCCGAGCACGATCTCCGTCGGCGACGGCGGCGTGGCCGGCACGACCGGTTCCTGTGCCGGCGGCGTGGCCGCCACGACCGGTTCCGGCGGCGGCCGCGTCTCCTGGTGACCTGCCGCAGGACGCGCCGAACCGGGCAGCACCTCCCGGAGGAAGGTGTTCCGGCTGGCGGGCTTCCGCGCGACGAGCCAAGTCAACAGCTGGTGCGTCTGGGTGGACAGCATCTCCTTGAGCGCGCTGAACGTCCGCAGGTCGTCATCGGAGATCTCCACCCGCCGACCACCCGTGCTCTCCAGTTCGGCGAGCTCGGCCCGGGTCACCCTGCCGCTCCACCCCAGGTCGCCGTTGCGGAGCAGGACCAAGTGCCGGTTCTGAGCACCGAAGTGCGCCACGGTGCGGACCTTGCGCATCCGGTGCAGCACGGAGTTCCCCTGAGCGCTGGCGATGAGCCGGAACCCCCACCGCTCGTCGGTGTCCAGGTCCTCGTCCAATGTGCGGAGCAGCCGGGCGTGCACGTCGCTGCCGCCTTGGAGCTGCTCGGCCTGCCACGCCATGTCGTCGTTGCCGACCTCGTTGATCCACGCTTTGAGCCCGGCCAGCAGCAGCGCCGGCATCACGTCGTCCTCGTTGTGCCGCTGCAACGCCGCCACCGACACCTCCGCCTTCTGCCGCAGGCGCTCGAACCGGGCGTCGAACTCCTGCAGGTAGTCGGGCTCCGGCCCGCTCGGCGGGGGCACGGGCACGGGCGCCTCGACGACCTTCTCGGCGAACGACGACAGCTCGTGGACGTCGCCGTGCAGGCAGGCTTCGGCATGCGCGTGGATGGCCCTGAGCAGCTGCCGTGGCGTCTGAGGCAGCCACGCGCGACCGAACACGTCCGGCGACACCGGCCAGGTCGGGTGGGGCGGGGTGAAGTCGATGCGCTGGTAGACCACCCCGAGCCAGCGGCTGACCAGCGCCTGGCCGATCCGCGCGTCGACGATCGAGTTGAGGAACGGCGTTTCGGTGAACCGGTCGGAGACCGTGTCGATCGCCTTCCCGTGCACCAGCTTCCACGTGTGGGGCAGGCACGCCACGATGGACAACGTCCGCCTGGTCGTCTCGCGCAGCTGCATCAGCCCGTTGGAGACCAGCGCGATCTCCTGCACCAGGTCCGCGTCCGCGTCTTCCTCGTCGGTGCGCGCCTGGCTCATGTTGACCAACGTGTCCAACTGGTCGACCGCGATGACGCTCGGGCCGGTCAGGGCGAGGACGTGCGACATGTCCCCGACCAGCTCGCGCGGCGTCTTCGGCCGGCCGTGGATGCCCCAGTACCGGCGCTCGTCGCCGGCGTCCCGCACGCCGTGGAGGTAGGCGAGACCGACGTCGAAGTGCTCGGACGCGTAGAGCACCAGCGCGCGGATCGTGTCACCGCACTCGACCATCACCCGGCTGTCCAGGCTGCTCAGGTGGTGCAGGAACTTGCGCAGGCCCTCGGGCGTGAGCGGCACGTCACCCTTGATCTCCGCCGCCACCACGGCGGGCACACCGGCCCGCTCGCACAGCTGCCGCAGCAGCACGGTGAGCTGGAGCTCGCCGTCGTCGTTGGTGCGGCGCAGCTCGCTGCGCACGGCGTCGGCGACGTCGTTCCAGAACTCCGCGCCGGTCGTCAGCTCGACCAGGAAGAAGTAGCCCCCTTCCGCCTGCACCATCCGCCGGACCGAGCCCAGCAGGTGGGTCTTGCCGACGCCCTTCTGCCCCTGGAGCACCAGGCCGATCGGGCTGGACCCGGTGCTCGCGGCCGCATCCCTGATACCGGCCCGGATGCGGCGCTCCGCGTTGACGTGCAAACCGTCGACGTGGGAAGGCGAGGTGTGCCAGACGTCATCCGGCGTCTCGGCGGAGTTGAACCGCAGCGCCGCCAGCGCCTCGCGTTGCTGCTCGCTCATGATTCCTCGATCGCCATGAGGTGCTTGTCCTCGCTGCCGATCCGGATCGCCGCGGCGTGGTCGGCCTCGGACAGCGCCTTGCGGTTGGACTCCGGCACCAGGTGGACCTCGCCGGCCTTGAACATCTCCAGCAGCACGCCGTCCACCTCGTCCCGCTCCGCGCCGTTGAGCTCGGGGCGGAGCCTGGCCAGGCGGACCCAGTCCTGCGGCTTGACCGACAGCGCCAGGTAAGCGGCCCGGATCACCGACTCCAGGTCAGCGGGGTTGAGCACGTCCGCCAAGCGGACACCCTGCCCCAGCAGGTAGCGGACGCAGCGCTTCAGCACCTCGTTCTGCGCTCGCGCCCAAGGTCCCGACCGCGCGGGCGGCTCGCCTTCGCTGAGGTCCTTCAGGCACCAGGCGATCCCCTCTTCGGTGATCTGGTGCACCAGGCGCCGCTTCTCCGACCAGGTCCGGAGCAGGCCGTCCGCGTTCAGCTTGTCGCGGCCCGGCGGGCTGATCCTGATCTTGTGCTGGTTCGTCAGGTCCCGGTTGAGGACCGCCCCGCCCTCCAGCATCAGCACCATCAGCGCCGCTTTTTCCTGGGGGCCGTACTTCTCGGGCATTTCGCCGCCTCTCAGTTCTCGGTCGCTTCGATCCGACGGTCGATCCGGCCGAGCAGGGCGCGGATCACCACCAGCAGGTCTTGGGGCACGGCGAGCCGGTCACCGGCCGCGTGCGACTTGGACAGCACGTCGAGGTCCACCGACAGGTCCTGCAACGAGGTCAGGTCACCGTTGTCGAGCGCCGCCGACATACCGCGCACGGTCTGCTCGACGAGCGCCAACCGCCCGGCGGTGGGCATCGCCTCCGGCACGCCGCGCAGCGCCGCCGCGGCGTCGCGCAGGGCGTCCCGGTCCGGGCTGTCGTCACCGGCCGGTGCGCCCGTGATCAGGGCGTGCAGGTCCCGCGCCACGCGGGTGGGCCGCGCGTCCGGCTCGAACCTCAGGTGACGCAGGTTGCGCAGGAACCCGGGCAGGACCTCGGCGTCGGTGCCGTCGGTCAGCACGCAGAACAGCCGCCGCTGACCGCCGTCCGAGCTGATCGTGTGGCGCAGGAAGCGCTCCGCCTCGGTGACCTGCCAGCGGCTCGGCGTGCCGTCCACCACCAGGCACAGGTGCTCGGCCAGCTCGCTGTTGCGGTCCAGGATCTCCGGGTCGCCGGACGAGGAGCGCTCGACCCGCACGTCGAGCAGGCGCAGCTCCTCGATCAGCTGGTCGGCGACGCGCAGCGCGTGCCGGGGGCTGGAGACCACCACGTCGAGCCCGAACTCCCGGCGGCGCTCGCGGGCCGCCGCCACGTAGGCGTCCCGGTTGTCGGCGAGCAGGTCGGTGCGGTCGAACTGCTGCGCGACCACGGCCGCCACCGTCTCCAGGGCGTAGGAGATCTGGTCCGCCGACGGGACCTGCTCCTCCAGCACCGACAGCTGCTCGCCGAAGCTCCAGTAGGAGACGTACGGCACGGTGAGGTGCCGCAGCATCAGCTCCTCCGACACGTCCTTGGCCAGCCAGTTGCCGAACAGCGGCGCCATGACCTCGGCGCACTTGCGCTGCCACTTCTCCGCCCTCTCGTACTCCACCCGGTTGTCCAGCCGGGACAGCACGGGCAGCACCATGTGGCGCGGCCGGTCGTAGGGCAGCCGGTCCCGGGCCGTGTCGACCCGCTGCACGATGCCCACGACGTCCTTGAGGTTCTGCTCGTTGGCGGTGAACACGACGGCCAGCCGGTCGGGGAGCTGCGCGGTGCAGATGCCCGCGATGTCGGAGATGCCGGTGCGGCTGTCGATCAGCACGAAGTCGTAGTCAGCCGTCCACTGCTCCCGGCAGCGCTCCAGGAAGGTGGCGAACCCGTTGCGGTAGAGGTCTTCCCAGTCGATGCCCTGCATGCGTTCCATGTAGGAGGCGTCGTCCCGGCCGGCGGCCAGCAGCGCGAGGGTGCTGCCCTCGACGTCGACCCGGACGGCGTGGGGACGCGGCTCCTCCGCTCCCGCCATGAAGTCGTGGGCGAGGTCGATCACGCCGCCTTCGGGCTCCTCGGACAGCACCGGCCTGAAGTAGTGGTGCAAGCCGGGGGCTTCCAGGTCCCAGTCGACGGTGAGCACGCGGTAACCCCAGCGGGCCAGCAGCACGGCCACGTTGGCCAGCGTGAAGCTCCGCCCGACACCGCCCTTGTAGGAGTAGAACGTGATGACCGTCCCGGTGGCCATCAGAACCTCGGCAGCAGCGGCGACGGGACGAGCACGGGATCGGGCGGGTCCACGTCCGGCCAGTCGGGCTGCCAGGGAGGGACCTGCTTGAGCAGGTCGACGAGGTCGGCGGCGAGCCTGTTCACCCGGCGGTGGAAGTGGATGAACTCACGCGTTTCCTGGTACGGCGGGTCTGGGTGGGCGTATTCCTTGAAGTCCTGCCAGGAACGTTCCCTGCCCTCCGGCGGAAAGTTGTCCGAGTCCGAGTAGAGGATCGGGTAGATCAGCCCGTGCGGCCGATCCGAGTTGGCCAGCCCCAGCATCGCCTCCCTGGCCTGCATGCTGTACCACTCGGCTCGGCACCACTTCGACTCGAAGTAGTGCGGGGTGAGCAGCTGGATCATCACCTTGCTGTGCCGCAGGGCGTGCTTCAGGCTGGACGGCCAGTGCACGGCACGCGACATCGTCCGATCCACGTACACCTTCGGCGTCGGGGCCAACTGGTCCGCGAGGCATTCGAGGAGCTTGTCGTGGAAGTGGTTCAGCAACCATTTCTGAACGCTGCCGCGACGGGCATAGCTGATGAAGAAATCGAACTTGTAGTCGGACACGCGGCAAATAGTAGGGAGCACCCACCGCCGAAAGAAGACCAAAAAGTGGGCAATCACCGCCGGACGGGACAAAAACTGGACAACTGCCGCGCGTCCCGGTCGTGCCCGCACTCGATAGAACACGGGCTGCGGGAAGGGAAGTACCGCCGATGCGGTGTTGCAAGACGCCCCCACGGGGGTACCACGTGACTGCGACCCACGTCTTCGACAAGCAGGAGGGGCACCCATGACGGTCGACAGCACCGCGTACCCGCCCAGACCCACCGACCCGTTCGACACCCGCGTGCTCGAACTACCCGGTGACAAACCCGACCTGGCCGAGGCACGGCAGTGGACCGCCGAGATCCTCGCGGACCTCACCGAGGACGAGATCGCCGACGCGAAGCTGGTGGTCTGCGAACTGCTGACCAACGCCTACGAGCACGGCCAGCACCCGCTGCGCCTGCGGCTTCGACGCGACGGCGACGTGGTCCGCGTCGAGGTGACCGACCTGTCCCCGCGGCTGCCGGTGGTGGGCAGTTCGTCGGTCCGCACGACGCGCGGTCGCGGGATGGTGCTCGTGGGCCGGCTGTGCCGCCAGTGGGGAGCGGTGCGCCACGCGGTCGGCAAGACGGTGTGGGCCGTCCTGGCCCACCAGTCCCGGCACCCCAACACAGCGCTGTCGGGCTGAGCGCGGACAACAGCAGTAGATATGCGGTCATGCCGCACTTTTGCGGCGAATAACGCGCACCCACAGTGTTCCACCGCAAGCCGTTCAGCCGATTGAGGACCAACGGCCAAGTCGTGAAACTCGACGGAAGAATCGCTCTTCCGGTAGAACGAGGAACCCTCATTCGCTTCACGTCGCGCGGATGGCGGTGGCCGTTGCCGTCGTCGTGGAGGTGCACGCGGTGCGAAGCGTTCCGAGCCTGCTGGCCGTGATCGCGGTGATCACGTCGTCCTTGTTGTCCTCGACATCCCCGTCCCACGCGGTGCCGGGCGACCTCACCTGCACGGAGCAGGAGTCGGTGTCCTACTCCCCCGGCCTGCTGGCCACGCGTCGGCCGGTGGACGTGAGCGTGCACAACGTCCTCTCGTGCACATCCCTCACCCACCCGACCGTGACGGGAGGGCAGGTGCAGGCGACCGTCCGCGGTCTCAACCGCTCGTGCACGGACCTCGCCGCGTCCGGCAACGGCTCGTACACCATCACGTGGAACACCGGTGAGACCAGCACGATCGGCTACACCCGGTCCGCCAACTACGTCCTGGGGACGCTGGTCATCATCGAGAGCGGAACGGTGACGGCGGGCAAGTTCGCCGGGAGCTCGACCACGCACGTCGTCGAACTGCTCACCCTCGACCTCCTCGCCTGCCTCGGGGAACCGGGCCTCACCACGGCCTCGGGCATCGGCACCTACGTCTTCGCCTGACGCGCCGTCGCCGACGACCGGCACCGCCCCACCGCCATGCGGGCCGAAGGACCCTACCGGCAGGGGCGGCCGGCCTGTCACCGTCCGGTGACCGACCAACGCCGGACGTGCCCGGACGCTCAGGGCGACGTGCACGCGTGAACCACCGGAGGCACGCCACGATCACCACACCGACCCGGATCGCCCGCGTCGTCCTGGGGACGGCGTGCGAACTGGACGACCTCGACGCCACTCGGTGGGCGACGGCCTACGCGAAGCGGCGCGGCAACGGCACCGCCGTGGTGCGACGCCGCCCGGCCGTCGACAGCACGGCAGCAGGGCCGTTGGCACCCCTGCGAACGGGCTCGCCGCAGGTCGACGCCCTCGACTCCGCCACCGCCCACGCGCTGGTGGTCGAGTCGTTGACGGCAGACCTGATCATCACGAGTTCCCGGACGGAAGCGGACCGGGCCCTCTCGCTCACCGTCGCCGCCTCGGCGCGGTGCCCCGTCGTCGCCGTCCCGCCCGGTGCGACCTGGCGCGATGACTTGCCCACGCTGATCGGCGCCGGCGACGAGGCGCCCCTGCTGTCCGGCTTCGCCCTGGCCTCCGTGCTGGGCACGGGTGTCCGCGCGATCTGCTGCACGCGCGAGCCGTCCACCGGCGGAACGACCGCACGTGCCGCCGCGACCTCGGTCGCGGCGTGCGCCCAGCGCTACCCCGACGTGCCGGTCGACCTGCGGGTGGCCCGGTCACACCCGGTCACCGGCCTGACCCGCCACGCCAGGCTCGCCGCACTGCTGGTCATCGGCTGCACCCCGACCACCGACGAGGCCACGAGCCGCCGCCTGCTCGACCGCTGCCCGAGCCCGATCGCGCTGGTCGGCCCCCGGGTCGTCCACGCCGCACCGATCGTCACAGCACGACGTTCAGCCGAACGGTGAGCAGCACCGACAGCACCACCAAGACGAGGCTTGGTGACGTGGTACTTCTTGCGCCCCGCCAACCCGGACATTGCCGCTGCTGTCGTCGTCGTTGTCATCCTCGGTTACCGCAGAACGCCCCTCCCTCGCGCTCACCAGCGAAAGCCACACGTTCGGTGAACGTGCGCAGCTTGACGCAAAGGTCTTCGACCAACCGGGCTGGAGTCGGCCCACACAACATGACATCCCGGTCCGGCTTGGAACCAGAGCCGGCGCTGTCGACGTCCACCGGCTCGGCGCTACCCTCACCCCGACCCGGTCGCTCCGAAAGGCGATCCGACCCGACCGCAGCGACTCAGACCCGAGGGGACGACGAGTGACGAAGCCCGCGACCGATCGGTGGCGGATCGTGGAGATGGACCAGCGAGGCCAGGACGCCATCGCCACCGTCGAGCCCGGGTTCATCGAATTCACGCGAGGCGGGCGTTGAGCGAGTACCAGTACTACGAATTCATCGCTCTGGACCAGCCGCTCGACGCGCCGGCCCAAGCCGAGGTCCGCGCCCTGTCCACCCGTGCCCAGATCACCGCCACCAGCTTCGTCAACGAGTACGACTGGGGCGACTTCCGCGGCGACCCGGACCAACTGGTCGAACGCCACTACGACGCGCACCTCTACCTCGCCGACTGGGGAACCCGACGCCTCCTGCTGCGCCTGCCGCGCACCTCGCTCGACCTGGACGCGGTCGAGCCCTACCTCGTCGACGAGCAGGTCGGGGCCTGGACGACGGACACGCACCTCATCCTCGACCTGCACAACCACGACGAGACCGACGACCAGGACTACGAGCCGCAGGAAGCGCTGTCCGCCATCGCCGGCGTCCGAGACGAACTCGCCGCCGGTGACCACCGCGCGCTGTACCTGGCATGGCTCGCCGGGTACGGCACCTGGGAACGCGACGAGGACGCCTTCGACCGCGACGCGGACGACGACCCGGAACCACCCGTACCCGCCGGACTGCGCACCCTCACCGCGGCGCAGCGCGCCCTGGCCGACTTCCTCCGCCTCGACAACGACCTGCTCACCGTCGCCGCCGAGGCCAGCCCGTCGCTGACCAAGACCATCGACGACCCTCAACAGCTCGCGGCCTGGGTAGCGGCACTACCCGGCACCGAAAAAGACCATCTGCTGCTGCGCGTCATCCAGGACCGAACCACGACCGTGCGGACGGAACTGCTGCACCGGTTCCGCGACCGCACCACCCCTCCCGCCACCACACCGCCACACCGCACCGTCGGCGAACTCCTGGACGAGACGGCTCGCAGACGCGCCGAACGGCAATAGCGGGACGGCCGACCACGTAACCGCAGGTCAACCGAACACAGGCGCAGCACCTCGCCGGCCCATCAAGCCGTTGGGAGACGTCGGCGATGGTCTTGACAGCTTGCGCAGGGCATCGGCGATCTCGGCGACCAGGCTGGTCACCCGCATCGCCACCACAGGCGCCGCAGCACCACTCATGATCGTGACCAGCCGGCGCGGCGGCGTTACTTCGGTCCGGTGCCTTTGAGGTAGCGCAGGACCGCGGTGACGCGCCGGTCGGCCCGGTCGTCGGGGGCGAGGTCGAGCTTGGCGAAGATGCTGCGGATGTGCTTGTGCACCCCGCCCTCGGTGATGAAGAGCCGCTCGGCGATGGCGGCGTTGCCGAGCCCTTCGGCCATGAGCGCGAGCACGTCCCGTTCCCGGGGGCTCAACCGGCCCAGCGCGCTGGTGTGGGGGTTGCGGGCCAGCAGTTGGCCCACCACCTCGGGGTCCACGGCGGTGCCACCGCTCGCCACCCGGTGCAGCGCGCTCAAGAACTCCTCGACCCTTCCCACCCGCTCCTTCAACAGGTAACCGAGCCGATCGGCGCCGGCGGCGAGCAGTTCGGTGGCGAACGCCTGCTCCACGTACGCCGAGAGCACGAGCACCGCGAGGCCGGGCCGGCGTCGTCGCGCCTCGACGGCCGCCACGATCCCCTCGTCGGTGTGGGTGGGCGGCATCCGCACGTCCACGATGGCGACGTCCGGCTCGTGCTCGGCCACCGCGGCCAGGAACGACTCCGGCGTGTCGGTGGTGGCCACCACGTCGAGCGATTCGGCGCGCAGCAGCAGCGCCAACCCCTCGCGCAGCAGCGGGTCGTCCTCCGCGATCACGATCCGCACGGCAGCTCCACTTCCATCGTCGTAGGCCCGCCGAGCGGGCTGTCGAGGGTGAGGCGCCCGTCGTGCGCCTCGACCCGTCGGCGGATGCCGGACAGGCCCGACCCGCCGCGCTCGTCCGCGCCACCCCGGCCGTCGTCGCCGATCCGCAGCAGCAGCCGATCCCCCTCCCGCCTCACCGCCACCACGGCGCTCGCGGCGCCGCTGTGCTTGGACACGTTGGAGAGGGCTTCGGCCACCACGAAGTACGCGGTCGCCTCGACCGAGGCGGCGCACCGGCCAGGCACGTCCACCACCAGCTCGCAAGGCACGCCGCAGCTGCCCGCGAGGCCGGCCAGGGCGCCGGTGAGCCCGCGGTCGGCCAGCACCGGGGGCAGGATGCCGCGGACCACCGCCCGCAGCTCCGCGAGCGCCTGTTCGGTTGCGTCCTGGGCCCGGTCCAGCACGGCGGCCGCCGCGGCCGGGTCCCGGTCCACGGCCCGCCGCGCGGCGCCGAGCAGCACGGCCACCGCGACCAACCGGTTCTGCGTGCCGTCGTGCAGCGACCGCTCGATGCGGCGCAGCTCGGCGGCGTGCGCGTCGAGAGCGGCGGCGCGGGTGGCGGTCAGCTCGGTGACCCGCAGCGAGAGGTCGACGCCCGCAGGCGGCGCCAGCAGGTGCCGGCCAGGCCATTCCTGCGCCCGGACGAGCGCCGGCCCGAGCCACACGACGAGGGCGGCGCAGAGCACGCCGGTCACCCCGACGGCCAGGGGACCCGTGATGGTCCAGAAGAAGAAGCTGGGAGCGTTGTCCTCGGGCGGCAGCAGGTGGTACCAGAACGGGTACGTCGTGTTCTGCAGCGCCGTGGCCGGCATCGCGAGCCCGGTGAACCCCACCGCCAGGCCGGCCGTGGCGTGCAGCGGCAGCCAGGCCAGCTCACGCCGCACGGTCACGTCGCGCAGCGCGTCGCGCACCCGACGCGGCACCGGGCCGGGGACGAGGACGTCGAGTCGGGCCCGTTCCCGGTTCGCGGCCGTCCGCAGCGCACGCAGGGCGGCGGGCAGCAGGACGATGCCGACACCGACGCAGCTGAGCAGCGCGACCACGCCGAGCCAGGCCAGGACGGCCAGCGCGAGCAGCGCCGTGCCGAGGCCGCCGACCAAGCGCGCGACAGCGTCGAACGACGCCCGCAAGCGCTTCCGCACCTGTGCCACGCCACCCCCCGGTCGACCTCAACCGATCAACAGAACCCCATGGTGCACGCCGATCGAGCTGCCCGTCGTGGTTTGTCCGGCTGAACGACGGCCTCGGGGTGCCACCACCACCCCGGTTGTCCAGTGGGCTGGATTGTGCACCGAAGTGGAGGTGAGCAGCCTGAATCCGTCGGTCATCGCAGGACCGACGTCCGCGGAACCCGGGAGTTGTCTACTTTGTTCACGTCATCTTCTCAGCGATATCGGTTTTCTTCCTCGCCGCACCGCCGCGTGGTCGCCATGACGGCGGTGGTGGTGGCTGCGGCGAGTGGTCTCGCGTTCGGCGGCCCGATCCAGGCCGTCCAAGCCGAGCACCGCCCCGACGTGGTCCAGCAGGGCCTGGACAAGCTCGTCGGTGTCGACCGGCACCCCGGGGCGCTGGCCGCCGTCCGGGACCGGCACGGCCGGACCCGCCACTACACGGCTGGGATCGGCGACCTGCGGACCGGCGGCAAGGTGCCGACGAACGGCAGGGTGCGGATCGGCAGCGCGAGCAAGATGTTCGCCTCCGTCGTCGTGCTGCAGCTCGTCGGTGAGGGCCGCGTGGAACTCGACGCGTCGATCGAGACGTACCTCCCGGGCCTGGTCCGGGCCAAGGGCGTGGACGCCGACAGGATCACGGTCCGCCAACTGCTCCAGCACAACAGCGGCCTGCCGGACTACACCGACTCGATGTTCGATACCAAGGGCGACTTCCTGCTGTACCAGCACGTCTACCTCGAACCCCGCGAACTGCTCGACCTGGCGAACGCCAGGGAGGACGGGCGTGCCGCCGGCGGCGGCTGGTCCTACAGCAACACGAACTACCTCCTGGCCGGCCTGATCGCCCAGCGGGTCACCGGCCGCCCGTTCGACGAGCTGGTGACCACCCGGGTCATCCAGCGGATCGGTCTGCGGGACACGTACGCGCCCGAGGTCGGAGAAGAGGACATCCGCGGCCGGCACCCCGGGGGCTACCAGCGCGACCCGGCGACCGACGAGCTGGTCGACTTCACGCGGATGGACCCGAGCTGGGGCTGGGCCGCCGGTCACCTGGTCTCCACGCCGAGCGACCTCAACGCGTTCCTGCGCGCGCTGCTGGACGGGAAGTTGCTCGAACCGGCCCAGCTGGCCCAGATGCGCACCACCATCCCGACGGACCCGAAGTCCGGGTCGGGCTACGGACTCGGCCTGTTCAGCACGCCGTTGAGCTGCGGAGGAGTCGCGTGGGGCCACGGCGGCGACATCCCGGGCTACTCGACGGTCAACGCGGCCACCGACGACGGTCGCGCGGCGACCCTCGTGGTCACCTCGCTCAACGGGTCGGTGAAGGACGAGTCCGTCGCCGCGGACCGCGCCGCCCTCTTCGACGCCGCGCTGTGCGCGACCTGACGCCCGGCTGAGAGTTCGACCCTGCGCCTGGGAAGTCACCTGACGGCGAGGGCTCGGAGGTAGTGCTGGCTGTACCGGAGGTGTTCAGCACGGGGGGTCGTGGGGCGGTGAAACGGTGACAACACTGGGTGGGGTCAGTGCAATGCGTTCAATTGGAGAGTGTCCTTTGTCGAATGATCTCAGTCCTCCGGCCGGAATCCGCCTGGGCCCCGCGCGCCGGCGTCGTGTGGTCGCAGCGGCAATGGCGGCAGTAGCGGTTGCCGGGCTCACGCTGACCGATGTGGCGTCGGCCGGCGCCTCCGGTGACAGGTCGAGGGCAGGCCACGACAAGGCGTTGCAGGCGGGCTTGGAGGCGCTGGTCGCCGACGGGTCGCTGCCCGGGATGCTGATGTCGGTGCGAGACCGGAACGGGCGGGTGACGAACTACACCGCCGGGGTGGGTGATGTCCGGACGAAGTCGAAGGTGCCGACGGACGGTTACGTCCGGATCGCCAGCATCACGAAGATGTTCACCGCTGTGGCGATCCTGCAGTTGGCCGACGAGGGCGAGCTCGCGTTGGACGACACGGTGGAGAAGTTCCTGCCGGGCGTGGTGCGGGGCACCGGCGACGGTGCGGCGATCGACGGTCGGACGATCACGATCAGGCAGCTGCTGAACCACACCAGCGGGATGCCCACCGGGGTCCCGCAGCTGGCCAAGGGGATCCTGCCGATCAGGGACCGCTACTTCGACGCCCGGGAACTGCTGGACTCGGCGTTGGCGCAGGCGCCGACGTTCGCCCCGGGGCAGGACCGGGTGTGGGGCTACAGCAACAGCGGGTACGTCCTGCTGGGCCTGGTGGCGCAGAAGGTGGCGGGACGACCGTTCGCCGAGGTCGTCACCGACCGGATCATCAACCGGATCGGGCTGAGGGAGACCTACTACCCCGGCCCGGGTGACCGGGACATCCGCGACCCGCACCCGCAGGGCTACCTGCCGCCCAGGGACGACCAGGGCAAGCCGACCGGTGGCGCCCTGATCGACATCACCCGCTTCGACCCGTCCGTCGCCAGCGCCGCGGGGCAGATGATCGCCACTCCCAGTGACGTGAACAAGTTCCTCGTCGCCCTGCAGGACGGTCGGCTGCTCAAGCCCGGCCGGCTGGCGGAGATGCGTCAGGCGGTCGACGCGCCCGGCCTCTTCGATGGTTGGCGCTACGGCCTGGGCGTCATCGAGATGAAGCTCAGCTGCGGGATCACCGCGTACGGCCACGGCGGCGACGCCGACGGCTTCCAAACCCGCGCCGCCATCACCCCCGACGGCCGGGCGGTCACCGTCGCCGGGACGAACGACGAAGTCCGCCAGTACGAGGTCATCGCCCTCTTCGACAAGGCCCTGTGCGCCACGAAGTAGAAACCCCGCACGCTCGACGCACCCATGGGCTGGCGCATTGGTGGCGGGTCTCGGCGTGGTGCGGAACGAAGATGGCCGCCGCTCGCGACGCCCCGCTGCCGTGCGATGGCCGGCAGCGAGGCGTCACGTGATCGAGCCTCGGCGGTAGCCCTCGGCCACCGCCGAGGCTCGATACCGACCTGGCGCATCCACCGCCTCGGTGAAGACACGCACCCGGCCCACGAGCCCGAGCAGCCATGCCGGCCACGCCGCAGCGCCCCCACCGCTCCGCACCCGCCGGAACCGCGGACCCGGCGTCGCTGATCACCCTACGTCCGGCCGCCGCCATCAGCGACGTCCTCGTGCGGTGCTTCCTCAGCACCCACCTGCCCCGCCCCGGAAACCCCAGGACACGCCTTCCCGACCCCAGCACCGCGCCCCGCCCTCAGCGCCCGCCGCACGATCCGCGAACGACGCCACTCGTCGTGCCCAGCTCCACCTCGGCTTCTGGCACCTCTGCTCGGAGTGGCCGATAGCACCGCTGGGAGCCGTTCTGCGCCACCGAGTGCACCCACGCCTGGCACCGGCCAGTCCGGAATCGACCCCGGTGGAACAGGGCTGTGCGCAAAGCATTGGGCCGTAGACTCCGGCGGTCAACGCCGAGAGGTCCGGCCGTTGCGCGGCGCCTGCGGGAGGAGATCGCATGCAGGACCCTTCAGACTCGGTGGAGATCGCAGGGCCTGAGGTGAGCGGTCGGAGTGGTACCACCGACTCACCTGTTGTGGACGATCCGACGTCCGACTCGGACATCGACCCGGCGATGACGTCGACAGTCCTGGTGGAGGTGCTCCCGGGGGTGGCTGTCGTCGCCGGTGAGGTCCCGCCGGAGCTGAAGCCCGATCTGATCGACTTCGGGATCGTGCCGGCTGCCGACCGCAAGCAGATCTCGGCGATCCTCGCCTCGATCGGGAACGCGGCGACCGTGGTCGGCAATCTCGGAAACGCGTTCGCCGGCGCACAGGGGCTCTACAGGATCGGCGACACGGCACAGGCCCTGCTGAACAGCGGCGCGACGCTGGCCGTCAAGGACGGCGGGAACCTCGGAGCCGTGCTGGTCTCTGGCCGCGTCGTGCACCAGGCCCGCTTCTACCCCGTGAACGCGCTCAGCAAGGCGCCGATCGCGGCGTCGGTCGGGCCGGCGCTGGCCATGGTCGCTCTCCAGATGATGCTGAGCGAGGTCTCGGGCCTGGTCAGGACCAACCTCGCGGTGACGAACCAGGTCCTCACCACCATCCGCAAGGATCAGTGGGCCGAACTGACAGGGCTCGTCGCCGCCATCGATCGCGCGGTCGACCAGGCGCGGGAGATCGAGTCGGTCCCGACCTCCTTGTGGGAGGACGTCGCGGGCAGTGGAGCGCTGCTGCAGAAGCAGCTCGACCTCTACCAGGGGAACGTCCGCGGCCACGTCAAGCAGATCGATCGGGCCGACACACGCAGCCACCGCGAGTACCTCCAGACGAACGCCGAGGTGATCGCCTTCGACGTCCACGCCCTCCTGTCCTCCCTCAACGCCTGGACCGGGTATCAGGCGCTTCGCGCCTCAAGAGCGAGAGCCGCTGGACGCGAAGACGCCGCCGAGGCGCAGTACGCCGAGATCATCGCGCGCGACACCCGAGCGGAGTTCGACTCCGCCCTCGCCGAGGCGACGAGCCTCGTCGACGCGCTGACGCGGGAGCTGAGGATCACCACCGAGCTCCGCAGCCCCGACTCGTGGCCGCTGCTGGGGAAGCGGAAGGACGTGAAGGCCGCCCGCGAAGTCTCCGCCCGGCTCCTGGAGGCGATCCAGCCCCTTGCCGACGCCCTTCGCCCTCCGGTCCCTCCCCTTGAGGCTCCGGACGTCGTCTGCGCACCCGAATCGCTGGACCCAGACCCGTACCTCCGCATTCTGCGATGGCTCTTAGAGGACGGGGAGACCCTGCGCGTCCTCGGTTTCCCCGAGACGAAGACACTGCTCGCCATCACGGATCGCCGCATCATCACAGCCAAGCCAAGCGCGTTCCTCGAACAAGTCGAGATCCACCGGGACATCCCGGTCGACCAGGTGCGCTACGTCCGGGCAACCACCCAGGACAGGAACTCACGCTCGGCGATCGACCTCATCACGCGCGACGAGAACATCAGATGGGTGTTCGACGCCGACATCGACAACACTCACGTGGACGCGCTCGCCGCCGTGCTCGCCGAGTCGATGACGATCCCGGACGCCGAACGCGATGAGCTCCAACGGCGTCGCTACGCCTCCATCGAACCGACCGACTCCGAGGCCACGAGCCGACCAGCGCAAACAGGGGATCAGCACGTCAGCTGATGCTGCTCAGAGGGGCCCGGCTTGGGACGTCCGGCTCCCCACCCGCACGGCGGGGACGGCGGTGAACCGGACGTCGGTGCCCTCGCCCGTCACCGTGACCGACACCCGCTCCCCCACCGGCACCTGCTCCACCCTGGTGGGCAACTGATAGCTCCAGCCGCGCACCTCCACGTCCTCGACCGCGGCGAACCTGAGGTGGAACCGGACCCAGTCGTGCTCGGGCGGCGCGTCCCACGTCCCACGGGCAGCGTCGTCAAGCAGCCCTTCGAAGGATGCGGTGATCGCGTGGTCGCGTTCGTCCCAGTGCAGGGCGTAGAGCTCGAACGCCGACAGCTCAGATGTGCTCATGGTAGGTGTCGACCTCCGCTCCGGGAACCGTCGTGTACAGCCGCTGATCCAACCTGCTCGCGAACTCGTGCTGCCCGTCGTCCACCGCGTCCGGGGGCGAGTCGTGGGCGCTGATCTTGCCGAAGCGAAACTGCTCGGCGCACGTCAGCGTCAGCCGCAGCGACTCCCCGGTCACCGACACGGCCAGCCTCGCCCTCGGCCGTTCTTCTAACTCGACCGAGACAACGGCAGGCAACACGGCGCCTGACATCCGGACGTCCTCGACCGCCAGGAACCCCAGGTGCGCCTGCACGCGGCTGTAGCCGGGCACGTCCGAGGCAACCGGCAGGTCGACGCGCAGCGTGCAACCCGGACCGCGGCGCTCGAACCGGATCGACCGCAGCACCAGTCCGGTGAAGTCCGGCCCCTGCGGGTAGAACCGGGCCAGTAGCTTGGCGTCATCGGGCAGGAGTCGGTCTGCCCAGGCTGGGGTTGTAATAGTAGTATTCCTGCGCTCCGGGGACCTGGCCGTTGCGGGTGTTCTCGTAGGGTCGCACATGGACATGCGGGAGTTGGTCGCCCACTCCACCCTCACCGAACTGGTGGCCGGTGTAGTGGTCCTGGAACGCGATCAGCTCGTCCCGGTTGTCGAGGTAGATCTCCTCGGGGAAGTAGACGGGCTGGTAGTTCTCGTCCAGGATCTGCCGACCGCTCGGCGTGGTGGACGGCACCATGCGGCTGTCCAGGGCTCCGAACCCGGCGGGACGCCGGCGTCGGCGAGCGCCTGCTGCTTGGCCTCGTTACCACTGATGTCGCAGCCCTGCAGGCCGAGCGGGTCGATCTGCCGGGTGGGGTTGGGCACGTAGGCGCCGGGGTTGACCGACGGCACCAGTCCCAGCGGGGTCGGGTGAGGCGTACCGCCTGGTTTCCGGGTCGTAGTAGCGGAAGTGGTTGTAGTGCCAGCCGGTCTCCGGGTCGTGGTACTGGCCCGGGAACCTCAGCGGACAGGCCGCCCCGCCCGCCTGGGCCAGCGTCCGCCCCCACAAGGTGCTCGTGCGTCGCCACCCGACCTCGCCACGGGCGTCGACCAGTTCGGTCGGGCTGCCGACGACGTCCGCCACGATCGCGTAGAAGCGCCGGTCGACCTCGTCCTGGTCGACCTGGGCGATCGGGGTGGCCGACCCCGGCTGGTACTCCCAGGTGCTGGTCGTGCCGCTGCTGTGGACGTGCTCGGCCAGTCGCGTGCCGTCCCAGTCAAAGAGGCTACTGACCAGCTCAGAGCTGCTGGTGCCGGTAGTGCCCAAGAGTACGAATTCAGCCAGGTAGTGGGCCGATGGACCGACGTTGCGGAGAGCACGTCCACCCTCCTCGACCTTGTCTCCACCATCCGCATGCAGATCGAGCAGCTCCTGCACGGCTTGGTGGGCGACGGCTCATCGCATAAGCCGACGAAGGACCGACCACCGAAACCACCGCACGCGGGTGCTGATCCGCTGCCGGAGATAACCTGGGCTGAGCGGCAGCGCGAACAATTGCCGAAGTACATCACCAGCGGAATCTATGCCGACCCCGACGGCAACACCGAGATTGTCCAGAGCGGCCAGGAGGTCGACGGCACGCACCAGCAGGTCGCCGACCACCTACGCAACCTCGGCTTCCCGGCAGGAACCAGAGAACGCGTGACCATGGGTGAGCACGTCGAAGGCAAGGTGGCCTAGCGACAGCGCAACAGCGGAGTGGGCCACGTCGAACTCGTGGTCAACAACGAGATGTGCCAGGGCATGTACTCGTGCCGCAAACTCGTCCCGTTCATCCTCCGGCCAGGACAAACCTTGGTCATCCACGACCCGGTAACGTCGCGGGTCTTCCACGGAAGGAGCCCGTTGTGACCCCGCTCGACATCTACTACTTCAGCGGCGACAACCGCGCCGACAAGCCTGTCACCGTGGACGATGACGTCGCCTTGGACGAGGTCATGACAGACATCCTGGCCAATCCACAACCGCATCCGACCGTGGTGTACGCCAAGGATCGGCCGACGATCGGACCGGCGGAGCTCCCGGACCACCAGCTCAAGTTCGACCTCGACACCGAGCACCACATCGCCGCCGTCCACCTGTTCGGCCCGAAAGACTTCCTGCCAGCCGGCATGACAGGCGAGGCGGACGACACCACGGCATGGATCGCTCTACCGCGGCAGGCGGACACCCGAGTCCCCAACGGCGTGACGCTCTACATCGACAGGGACACCCGCACCGAGTTCCCCAGGGAAGCCGCCCTGCCTCTGAGCGTGCTTCGCAGTCTCCTGCACGAGTTCATGCGGACCGGCAAACGCCCCACATGTGTCGACTGGCAGCGGACCGACATCTTCTAGCGACAACACGACCCCACGCGCCCGTTGACGGTCGTCCAGGAACGTTTGGGGTTGGTTACCGGAGCCGGGCATCGGCAACCGCTACGGCCGTCGAAAGTCGCTGGGCAGAACCACCCGACCGGGTCACCGAGACCTGGAGCACAGCACTGACAACATTTCCTGCGGAGCGACCGCCTGCTCCAGATTTGCTCCAGACCGGCCACCGCAGTCCACAGCGGACCGAAAAACAAGATCGCCCGCTACCTGCATTACCGCAGGTCAGCGGGCGAGTCAGACGAGCTATTAACTTGTGGAGCTGAGGGGACTCGAACCCCTGACCCTCACACTGCCAGTGTGATGCGCTACCAGCTGCGCCACAGCCCCTTGCCTGCACGTTCCCGCCGGTTCGACCCGGCGTTCCCGTGTGGCAATACCCTACAACACCGCCCCCGCGCCGACGAAATCGGGGGTCCCCCGTCGCATTCACCCAGCTAGACGGGGGTGTGCCCTACTTGAGCAGGTTGGTCAGCCAGTCCTGGTCGTCCCACTCCACGACCTGGCCGTCCTTCATCACGGTCGGCGTGCCGGCGAAGTTGCCGGTCCCCTTCACGGCGTCCAGCTGGGCCTGCGCGTCCGCCTCGTGCGCACCGCTGTCCACGCACTGCTTGAACGCCTCGCCGGTGATCCCGAGGTCGGTACCGAGCTTCACCAGCTCCTCCTTGGTGTGCCCCGGCCCACCCTCCTCCGGCTGCCTGGCGAACAACGCCTCGTGGTACTCCCAGAACTTGCCCTGGTCGGCCGCGCACAGCGCCGCGTTCGCCGAGTCGCGGGAGTAGCCCTCGGGTGACGAGTACTTGATCAAGAACGGCAGGGCGTGGTAGCGGACCTTGAGGTTGCCCGCTTCGATCTCCTGCTTGATCTGGTCCCCGTAGACCTTCTTGAAGCTGCCGCACGCGGGGCAGAGGAAGTCCTCGTAGAGGTCGATGGTGACCTTCGCGTCGTCCTCGCCCACCGCGACCACGCCGGCGTCGCGGGAGATCGGCGCGCTGATCCCGGTCACCGGGGGCAGGTTGGCGAGCGAGTCCTCGTCACCCGAGTTGGACCACACGACGCCGCCGATCACGGCTGCCGCGAGCACCACGACGACCACCACGCCGACGATGACCTTGTTCCGATCACCGGACGACCCGCGCGCCGCGACCACGGCCCTCGACGCCTGCTGCTGTTGCTTCTTCTTCCGAGCGTTGCGCTCCGCGCCACCCACCGCACTGCCCTCCCGGTCAAAACCCGCACGCAGGCTACCGAGAGATGCTGAGCGGAACCTGAGCGCTCACGCGTCCGGCTGACGCGGGCGGCCTGCCACGCGCTCGCCGACGGGGACCTCGGGTCCCTCGTCCAGGCACCCGGACTCGCCGGCGACCTCCTCCGCGACGTGCGTCTCCTCCGCCCGCGGCAGGGTTTCGGGGGCGAAGAGCCAGAACACCAGCGCCAGGGCGGCCATCGCGCCGGTCAGGGTGAACGCCGCCTCGTACGAGAACTGGTCGACCAGCACGCCGGCGAGCAGCGGTCCGACGATGGCGCCGCAGTCGGCGACCATCTGGAACGCCGCGAGCACCGGCCCGCCCTTGGCCTTGGTCCCGATCACGTCGGCGACGACGGCGCTCTGCGGCGGGTTGAGCAGTCCGGCGCCGACGCCGGCGACGAGGGACGCCACCATGAACATCGGCACGTTGCCGCTGAACCCGAGCCACACCGTGCCGATGGCGGACACGGCCAGCCCGGCGATGGCCATCGGCTTGCGGCCGACGCTGTCGGACAGCTTGCCGGAGACGATGAGCACGGCGGCGTTGCCGGCGGCGAACACGGACAGCGAGATGCCCGCGATGGCGGGCGTGCTGCGCAGCGCCTCGACCACGAACAGCGGCACCAGCGAGATCCGCACGCCGAACACCGCCCAGCCGTTGGCGAACGCCGACGCCAGCGCCGCCCGGTACGCCGGCAGCCGCACGGCGTCGCGCACCGGCATCGTCACCTGGTCGGTGGACTTGTCCAGCGCGGTGAGCGTGGACCGGCGCAGGAACCACCAGACGACGAGCGCCGCGACGACCAGCGCGGCCGCGTACGTCACGAACGGCACCTGGATGGAGATCTCCACGAGCACCGCGCCGACGATGGGGCCGCCGATGTTGCCGAGCAGGAACCCGGTGGCCCAGAGCCCGGACGCCCGGCCGCGCATCGGGGCGGGGGTGATCCGGATCAGCAGGCCGACGGCGGCGACGGTGAACATGGTCGAGCCGATGCCCGCGAACGAACGGAACACGATGAGCTGCCAGTAGGCGGTGGCGAAGCCGCACGCGCCGGTGCCGACGGCCACGATGAGGATGCCGACGATGTAGACCCACGTCTCGCCGAACCGGTTGACGAGCCGCCCGCTCATCGGCGCGAACAGCAGCCTGACCAGGGCGAACGAGCTGACCACGGCGGACACGGCGAACGTGCCGACGTCGAAGCTCTTGGCGTACGCGGGCAGGACGGGCGCCACGATGCCGAACCCGAGCGCGATGATGAAGCTCGCCACGACGAGCACCCACACCTCGCCGGGCAGCCGGGGCTTTGACTGCGAGTCGGTCCCCAGCACTGTGCGCCCCTTCCGATCTCCGTTAGCTGTGCTAAGGATATGCGCTCCGGCGGGCGAACACTCAATCGAGCAGTTCGTCCACCCTGCGCGCGTACGCCGCCACCGGGTAGCACGCGTCGAAACCGCACGCCTCCACGAACCGCTCGCCCCCGCCGCCCTCGGCCACGTGCGACGCCACCAGCAGCGCCCCCGCCTCGCGCAACGCCGCCACCACCCCGCCGACCAGCGCCCCGCCGAGCCCTCGCCGACGCCGGGCTGGCCGCACGACCGCGTGCTCGACCAGCCCCACCCGCCGTTCGCCGAACCCCGAGGCGAACCCGCCGATCCGCTCGCCGTCGTCCACGACGACGAACACGCACCGCGGGTCGTCCAGCCGCTGGCCGAGGTGGCGCAGCAGCCGCGGCCCGTCCACGCCCAGGTCGTCGGCCAGCAGCTCGGCGATGCCGGGCAGGTCGGCGTCCCCCGCCGGCCGCACGAGCGACGACCGCCGCACCTCGCCGCGGTGCACGACGGCCAGCGACTCCTCCACCGCGTGCCACCCGGTGTCGTCGGCGATGCCCTCGATCTCGGCCACCGTGGTGGGCGACGCGTACAGCACCGCCTCGGCCCGGCCGACGTCGGCGAACGTCTGCTCCAGCCGCATCAGCGTGCCCGCGACCTCGGCCGACGACCCGTACACGGCGCACGCGTGGTTGCCGCCGGGCAGCGGGTTGTCGCGGTTCACCACGACCTGCGCCGCGCCGACGCGGCCGACCTTGCCGTACCGGACGGCGCCCGCGGCCAGCCGGGCGGCTTCCACCAGCCCGGCCAGGTCGCGGGCCCGGTACGGGTCGAGCAGTTCGGGGTCGTCGGGGTCGCGCAGCGGGTCAACCACGGCGTCAGCCTCGCACGTCCCGGCCCTTCCACTTCGTGGTGCCGCGCAACGCCTGCCACGCCGCCTCCACCGACATCGCGCCGAACGTCGCGTAGGCCAGCGGCGCGAGGACGGCGGCGGATCGCGGCTGCCCGGTCCGCCGCAGGAAGGCCCACTGGGCGACCGACTGCCCGAGCCACGCCAGCAGGCCGAGCTTCGACCCGCGCAACGCCGTCACCACCGGCACGACGCCGTACGCGATGTGCGCCAGGCCGGTCGACGAGAGCGACAGGAACGCGCTGGCGGGCCCCTTCGCGTACATCGACGTGCCGGCCACCATGCTCTTGCGCATCGACGCCCACGTGTCGCCGAACCCGTCCAGCCCGGACGTGGTCAGCGAGTCGGCGCCGTCGACGTACCGCGTCCGGCCGCCGGTGTCGCGGACCAGGGTGGCGAAGCCGACGTCGTCGGCGCGCGACCCGGCGATGGCGGCCCAACCACCCGCCCGCTCGTACGCCGCGCGGCTGACCAGGATGCAGTGGCCGACGGCCAGCGCCATGCCGCGCCGGCCGTCGATCGTGGTCGTCTCGAACAGCAGCTGGTTCACCGGCGGCAGCAGCAGCCACCAGCCCGCGCTCGGCTTGGTGCCGCGCCCGGACGTGGACACCAGGTCGACGTGGTCGCGCCGGGCGCCCGCGAGCAGCCTGCCGACCAGGTCGGGCGCGGCCTCGGTGTCGGCGTCCACGAACAGCAGCCAGTCGGTGTCGACGTCGGCGCTGCCCACGTGCAGCGCGTGCACCTTGCCCGCCCAGCCGGACGGCGGGCCGGAGGTGCTGACCAGCCGCACCCGCGGGTCCTCGTCGGCGTGCCGCCGCACGATCTCGGCGGTGCGGTCGGTGGACGCGTCGTCCACGACCACGATCCGCAGGTCGGCGTGGTCCTGTCCGCGCAACCCGGCGATGCACCGGTCGATGTTGCGCTCCTCGTTGCGCGCGGGCACGACGACCGTGACGGGTCCGGCGTCGACCTGGCCCGCGGGCAGCCTGCGCACCTCTTGCCAGACCTTGATCGCGACGGCCGCGCGGGCCAGGGCCACTGCCGCGCCGAGGGCTCCCCATTTCCCCATGGGTCCACATTGGCACACTTTTGGGGCAACACTGGTCGGCGTGGAGCTGCCGAACCTGCCCATCCGCCCGCTGCTCGGCGAGATCGCGGCCACGCTGACCGCGCACGGGACCGCGGTGCTGGTCGCGCCGCCGGGGACGGGCAAGACGACGCTGGTGCCGCTGGCGCTGGACGGTCGCGTGGTGGTGGCCGAACCGCGGCGGTTGGCCGCGAGGGCCGCCGCGGCGCGGATGGCGAGCCTGCTGGGCGAGCCGGTCGGGCAGACCGTGGGCTACTCGGTCCGGGGTGACCGGAAGACCTCGAAGAACACCCGGGTCGAGGTCGTCACGTCGGGTCTGCTGGTGCGGCGGTTGCAGCACGACCCGGAGCTGGCGGGCGTCGGCACGGTGTTGCTGGACGAGTGCCACGAGCGGCACCTGGACGCGGACCTGCTGCTGGCGCTGCTGCTCGACGCGCGGGCGGGGCTGCGGCCGGACCTGCGGCTGCTGGCCACGTCCGCGACCGTGGCGGCCGACCGGTTGGCGCAGCTCCTGGGTGGTGCGCCGGTCGTCCGGGTGGACGCGCGGGCGTTCCCGGTGGAGGTCGCGCACACCCCGCCGGTCCGCGACGAGCGCGTGGAGGCCACCGTCGCCCGCGCCGCGCGCCGCGCTTTGTCCGAAGTGGACGGCGACGTGCTGGTGTTCCTGCCCGGTGTGGCGGAGATCCGGCGCTGTGCGGCGCTCCTCGGTGGCGACGTGGACGTGCTCCCGCTGCACGGTCGGCTGGCCGCCACCGCGCAGGACGACGCGCTGCGCCCGGGAACCCGGCGCCGGGTGGTGCTGTCGACGGCGATCGCCGAGTCGAGCCTGACCGTGCCGGGGGTGCGGGCGGTGGTGGACTCGGGGCTGTCCCGGGTGCCGCGGGTGGACCACCGGCGCGGGTTGTCCGGCCTGGCGACGGTCCGGGTCAGCGCGGCGGTGGCCGACCAGCGCGCGGGCCGGGCGGGGCGGGAGGCGCCGGGCCGGGTCTACCGGTGCTGGCCCGCGCACGAGCACAGCACGCTGCCGCGCTACCCGGAGCCGGAGATCCGGACCGCCGACCTGACCCGGTTGGCGCTGGAACTGGCCTGCTGGGGCGTGCCGGACGGCGAAGGGCTCGGCTGGTGGGACGCGCCGCCGCCGGGCGCGCTGGACGCCGGGCGGTCGGTGCTGCGGGCGCTGGGCGCGTTCGACGATCGCGGCGTCACGGACCGGGGCCGGCGGATGGCGGACCTCGGCCTGCACCCCCGGCTGGCGCGGGCGTTGCTGGACGGCGCGGCGGTCGTCGGGGCGCGCGGGGCGGCCGAGGTGGTGGCCCTGCTGGACGACGACCGGGCGAACTCCGGGGTCGAGCTGACGACCCGCGACGCGGACCCGCGCGAGGTGCGCCGACTGGCCGCGATGGTGGACAGCTCGGGCAGCGGCGGCACGGGCGGCAGCGGCGGCTCGGGTGGCGACCCGGCGCTGGTCGTCGCCCTGGCCCACCCGGAGCGGTTGGCGCGCAGGCGCTCCCCCGGCTCGCCGGTCTACCTGATGGCCGGCGGCACGGCGGTGGAGCTGCCGCCGGGCAGCGGGTTGGCCGACGCCGAGTGGCTCGCGGTGGCGGTCGCCGACCGGGAGGCGGGCCGCGCGCACGGGCGCATCCGGCTGGCCGCGCGGGCCGACGAGGAGCTGGCGGTGCGGGCCGCGTCGTCCCTGCTGTCCGATGAGGACGACGTGCGGTGGGACGGTGACGTGGTGGCGAACCGGCTGCGCAAGCTGGGCGCGATCACGTTGTCCAGCAAGCCGTCGCACGACCGCGAGGCGATCCGGCGGGCGCTGCTCGAAGGGCTGCGGGTGGAGGGCTCGGGCCTGCTGCGGTGGGACGCGGACGGGCTGCGCACGCGTGAGCGGATGGCGTTCCTGCACCGCGTGGTCGGCGACCCGTGGCCGTCGGTGGACGACGAGGCGCTGCTCGCCGTGGTGGACGTGGGTGACGCCCGGCGCAAGGCGGACCTGGCGCGCATCAGCGGCGAGCAGGTGGTGCGGCGGCTGCTGCCGTGGCCGGCGGCCGCCCGGTTCGACGAGCTCGCGCCGGACCGGCTCGAAGTCCCCTCGGGTTCGCGCATCCGGGTGGACTACTCCGCCGACGGGCCCGTGCTGCCGGTGAAGGTGCAGGAGGTCTTCGGCTGGACCGAGACGCCCCGGCTGGCGGACGGCCGGGTCCCGGTCGTGCTGCACCTGCTCTCCCCGGCCGGTCGGCCGACCGCCGTGACCGGCGACCTGGCGTCGTTCTGGCGGACCGGCTACCCGCGGGTCCGGTCCGAGCTGCGGGGCCGCTACCCGAAGCACCGCTGGCCGGAGGACCCGATGACCGCGCCACCGGCCCGCCGCTGACGGGATCGCCGGTGTCGGGCGCACCTATGCTGGCGGCGTGAGCGCGAAGGGTGGAGATGGAACGCCGTTGCGCGCCGACGCCGCGCGCAACCGGGAGCGGGTGCTGGAGGCGGCCCGGTCCCGGTTGGCCTCCGGCGACGACTCGTTGCAGCTCAACGCCATCGCCAAGCTCGCCGGGGTGGGCGTGGGCACGGTGTACCGGCACTTCCCGACGCGGCACGCGCTGCTGGAGGCGCTGGTGGCCGAGCGCTTCCGGCGCCTGGTCGAGCGGGCGCGGGAGGTGGCGGCGGACCCGGACCCGGCGCGCGGCCTGCGCGCCCTGCTGCGCCACACCCTCGACCTGTCGCTGGCGGACCCCGGGTTCGCGGCGGTGCTGGAGTCGGCCGACCGCGCCGGCGCTCCGACCTCGGCGCTGAAGGCCGAACTCGACCAGGCCGTCACGCCCCTGCTCGACCGGGCCCGCGAGGCGGGCGCCGTCCGTTCCGACGTGGTGGCCGACGACGTCAGGCGCCTGCTGTGCGGGGTGGAGCACGCGGTGCGCTCCGGCGACGACGACCCGCGCTACGCCGAGCTGTACCTCGACATCCTCGTGGCGGGCCTGAGACCGGCGCGCTGACCAGGCTCGTCCCGGTCGGGCACCCCCGTGCGCGCCGTACCGGATAGCTATCCGAATCTGCTACGGTGCAGAAAAGCGGATGACTATCCGGATAGGGCGGCACTGATGAGACGCACAGCAGTGGTCACGGCGGGAACAGCGGGGATCGGTCTGGAGACCGCGGTGGGACTGGCCGCGGCCGGGTTCGCGGTCACCGCGGTCGGGCGCGACGCCGAGCGCGGCGCCCGCGCGGTGGACCGGATCAACGCCGCCGACCCGGCGCACCCGGCCCGCTTCCTGGCCGCCGACCTGGCCTCGCTGGCCGAGGTCCGCGACCTGGCCGACCGGATCGCGGCCGACGGCCCGCTGACCGCACTGGTCAACAACGTCGGGGCGATGTTCCCCGAGCGCCGGGACTCGGTCGACGGGGTCGAGGCGACGTTCGCCGTCAACCACCTCTCGCCCTACCTGTTGACCGAACTGCTGCTGCCGGTGCTGCGCGCCGGTGCGCCGAGCCGGGTGGTGAACGTGACCACGGGCGCCGTCCGGACCGCCCGGCGTTCGTTCGACGCCGTCGAACCGCCCGGCGGCTACTACGGCTTCCACTGGTACGGGCGGGCCAAGCTCGCCAACCTCGCCTACACCCTGGACCTGGCCGGGCGCCTCGACGGCTCGGGCGTGTCGGTGTTCGCCGCCGACCCGGGCGGCGCCGCGACCGGCATGACCACCGGCCGGATGCGCGACCCCCGGATCGTCTCCCCCGGGCTGCGACTGCTCTGGCCGCTCGTGCGCCGGGTCTTCGAGCGCTCCACCTCCGGACCGGCGTCCACGGCGGCCAGGTCCTCGATCTTCGCCGCCACCGACGACTCGCTGACCGGTCGGACCGGCGTCGTCATCGGCCCCGGGGCGCGGCCGGTCACGCCGCTCCGAGCGGCCACCGACCCGGCCGTCGCCGAGGCCGTCGCCCGGCTCAGCCGACTGCACGCGCCCGTCGCCGGAGCCTGACGGGACGGCGCCGATCCCCGTTGCCGAAAACCGCGACGGCCCCCTCCCGGAAGAGGGGCCGTCGCGGTGGTGGTGGAGCTTCTCCGCCGATATTCAAACCGTCCCGACCTCCTTGGGCCGCTGGTCAGCGTCATGCAGAAGATCAACGATCCGGCCGCAGATGGTCACGAGAGGGTCACCACCATCGAGGGCAGGACAGCCTCTCCTGGTTACGTCCGGCAGGTACTCATAGAGCAGAACATCACCGAGCTGATTGACGCCTACCGCACAGGCTCAACAGCGAAGGCGCTGGCGGAGCGATACAGCGTCCATGTCAGCACAATCAAGAAGAAGCTGAGGAAGCACGGAGTGCGCCGGACCACGATGACTCGCGATTAAGTAAGTGGCTCTTCGAGGTCGTTCAAGTCGTCGGGGTCATCGTTAATACCAAAGTGAGCGGACAAGCTATCCAATAGTTCGATCGCTGACGTCAGAATTGCACCGAAAGCCCGATTGTGCCCAAGTTGCTCTACCTGAAAGTAGACGAGCGCACGCTCATACTTCTTCCCCTTAACGTGGGCAGGCCCACTTCTGAGATCCTGCAGATTACGCAGCAACGGGAGGCGTTCACCTGCGTCAAGAAGTCCTTTGACTGTAAGGTACTTCTCCAGCTTGCTGATCCCCGCTTCACGATCTTCGACCTCGATGTATTTCCTGATCTCTTCCTCGTTGATGCGCTCTATCAGGACCTTGGCCAGCGCCATGACTTGAGAGTCGAACTCGGCTTGATTACTATCGTCGGGGAGATGAAGAGTGTCGAAGTAGTGTGAGTCGGCAGCCTTCAGTGGCTTGAAGAAGTACCATCCGTATTTCTCATGCCACTTCTGACCAAACCGTTCGTAACGAGACTTGAACAGGAGATCCGGAGCTTCGGGTTCTAGCCACTGCCCGAGTATGCTTCGACCGAAGTAGGTAGCACTGATGTCGCCATCCGGCACAACATTGAAACTCTTCCAATATAGCTGCTCTTTATGGGGGAGGTGACCGAGGTCTCCAAGGAAGACTGTGACGTAGGACGAGTGGTTGTTATCGATCTTTAGACTCCACGAATTGACACACGATAGGTTGCTGTCAGTGATCTTATAACGCCTAGCGTCGGCATAGTACTTAGCCAAAACCTGCTTGCGGAAGAATACTGGCGTAAGATAATGAGGAGCATCGGGATTCTTCCCGAAGTAATTCCCCAGGTGGTCATCATCACTAGTGAAACTAAGATCCTCACCATCGTCGTCAGTGCCGATGATAAAGCTTTCGTACTTCCTTTGACTTTCCCAAGGCTTGCGACCAACTGCCAGCGAGCCAGGCCGGACAACTTTCTTACCGCGCAATCGAGAAATCGAGTTCGCTGACTTGTAGGCATCGATGCTGAACCACGGCTTGACCAGGAATTGATTGAACCTATAATCGGTGCCCTTCTCCTCCCAACGTCCCTCATCGGTAACCCCAAGCTCAAGAGGCGTCAGGACAGAAGTACGGTTGTACTCGAAGAAAATAAGCAAGCACATGTCGCGCACGGCCAAATACTCCTTCAGATAGCGAAGTCGAATCTCGACTCGATCAGGAGTCACACGCGCAACATTGACTTCGTCGCCCGCTTCGTCAAATAGGAAGTGGCGACCCGTCTTTTGGTCCACATACAGATTGTGAAAAAGTCGAAATTCTTCAGACAGCTCATTGAATGACTTGACCGCTCCCGGGAAGCTCCGCGAGTGAACGAACGGTTCTACCGGGCCATCGCCGATACGAACATAGCGGAATGTATCCTCGCCGTAACTCTCAAAACCAGGGCCTCCGTTACCTACAAGCAGGTCCCATTCATCGTCAGATAGAGCTTCGCCGAGATGCTCTGGCTGTACGAGCGCGCAGAAGTACGTAACTTCAGTATCAGGCGAACCCAACGGATCAAATCGATACAGAGTCAGCCACTCCTCTGTGCCAAGCCGCTGTACGACATGGTCACGCAGGTCAGCGAACATCATCCGCGCGGTCTCATCATCCCGAGGTTTCATAAGTTATTCCAAGCCTCTGTACATTCATTAGAGTCATTATCGCACATTTCGAGCTAACACATAAAGCGCCGAGAGGCGATGCTAGCCGACCGCAGGCCACTGATCATGGACCATAAATGGCAGGCAAGTTCTCGGCAGCCCGCTCGAGGAAGAGTCGAAACCCACTGACATCTCGGAGGCGTTCTCCGAGTAGCGCGCCATCTAGTCCCGCCTCAAGCAGGAGAATGCAGCGAAGCAGCCATCTCAACGACTCCACTACAGTAAATAGCGAATCGATATTAGATTCATCCAGGAAGCCGGCACTGCGATGTGCATAGGAATTCCGGGCGTCCGAGACAACCTTAGACCACTTATTTTGGTCGCCACAGATTTCCGGAGCCACATCGTGGATGATGTCCGCCAGCCCTCTCAATCGGTTAGGGTAGCTCAACTCGCCAATATGATTGAACACCCCGCGCAAAACGTCTTTTACATCTTCCATGTCCTTGAGTGCTTCAAGAACAAGTTTCCGTGCTTGCCTGCGATCTTCATCGCTGATCCGCTTTTGATCGGGACGAAGACGTCTGTGAAGTCCTTCGGCGACGGTCGTCATCTCGAGAAGCTCGGTCTCAAGCTTGACGACGTCACGCCTTGCTGAAAAATGGGCAATAACCGGCGGCAGAGGTCCCAGTGTTTCGACTTTATTCAGCCAATTAGCTACACCAGCGAACCCCAGATCCGAAAGTCCGGCAAGTACCCTAAGACGTTCACTGCGCGGCTCAACGTAATTTATGTAGTTCGATACCAGAGGGAACCAATCGCGACCATCAATAGTCAGCTCAATGCTGGTCAAGTCGTTCACTTCGCCTACACACAAGGTGATAAGACTCGACAGAGGTGTCACAATCCGACGGTCGATCTCTTGCCAGTTACTCAGTTGCAGATCAGTGACCTGCAACCAGACTTCACGCATCATCGAACCGCCGCGAACGGTAGGCCAAGTTAGACGCGCCGTTTGCGAAACGGTAAAGCTGGCCCCGCCAGTCAAAGCGACGGGCTCAAACTTCGGCATTCGGTAGCTTAGGCTTCTTGTACCGTCATCCGCCTCACTGGAAAAGAAACCTGGCAGGTTGGCCCATTCATCCACGTCTCTAGTACGCACGCGCACACCAGAGTATGTTTGCTTCACGCCTAACGTGTGAGCACCGAAGATGACGCCGCGCGGTGCAAGGATATATTCGCCGACGCCGCTATCGAACAGATCCGACTGCGAGTGCACAGTTATACAGTCATAAGCGGTAATACTGCCAACCATTTGACCGACGCGTCCGTACAGAGTTAGCGGTTCATGCTTTTCAGGAGAGTCGATTACTTCGAAGACCGAATTTTGCTCATCTTGCTTCACCGCAACGTAACTCGGCCCTGGGCGCAAGTCTTCGAAGAGTTGTATCCGGATACCGTCCGCCGTTCGGTACAAGCGACCCGGTGTGCGCTTTTCCTCTTCGCCAGCTTTCCAGAACTGCCCAAATAGATCGAATGGTTGATTGACGTCAAGCTGCGACATATCGCTTTATACCACTGTCCAGGACAGAGCGTAGAAGCGACGCGCCGAGGGGTACCTTGGATAGCCCTACGAGCACAACCGCCTACGGTTCGTTACCGACGTGACTGCTGACGTGCCGCCAACACGGGGATCGCCGCGATCTTCTCAGCCGATAGCTCATCCCACAGCAGGCCCTGCGGCCGCCGTGGCTCCGGGCAACGGATCGTCGTCTCTGGTGTCACGATCACATCGACGCTGAAGTCGTGTGCAGTCTCGGGCAGCTCGTCGTCCACCACTTGGAGCGCGTGCACTGTCGTCACGATCGTGGTGTCGGGCCCAATGAGACCAGCTTCCTGAAGCAGTGCCACCTCGATGTCCGAGTACCCAGCGCCCTTGCCGAGACGGACCCCGCGCCGGTTCACCGCCACGCTGCCGCAGACGATCAGGTCGACGGAACTCATGGCATCAACATCCACGTGGTGACCGACTTGAGCGGCGGTATGCCGCACAGCCGCCTCTTCGGGCGTGATGTCGAGATTCTTCGGGTCGAGCACGATGAAGGGTCGTTCACCGGCAAGCTTGGGAACCGCCATGTAGACGAGCTTGCCTTCGCGCAGCGCTCTGGCGCGTACCGGTTGCTGAGCAGTATCCGGTACCGCCTTGATCACCCGTGCAGCCTTCCACTCGGGTAGCTCCGCCAGGCGGTCGGCGGCCTCCTCGGCACCGTGGAAGGAGGGGATGCGGCCGTGGACGTCAGGCGGAACGGCATGTTCGTGTTCCAGCAGTGCCCATACGTGTTCGCGGGCAGCCTGCTTCGCCTGATCGACGTCCGCCACGTCGGCCCTCCTACTTCGTTGCCATCAGCGTCATCACCCGGTCGTAGACATCTTGCACCTCGGGCTCCTGACGCCACGGCTGCATCTCGCGGCAGGCATCGAACAGGATGTTGAGTCCGCCCCCGCCCCAGGTCAGCTCGATCATGTCCATCGCCTCGTGCAGCGTCCCGGCGGCCTTGTCCACCTGGCCTTGGCGCAGACGGGCCAGGCTGAGGTTGCCGAGCACGATGGCCGCAGACTTCGAGCGCTCGCGGAGTTCGGCAGCCGTGGCGTCGAGGATGCGTGCGGCCCTCTCTGCCTGGCCGAGGAAGAGGTAGCACGACCCAGCCAGTCGCCCGCGGTGGGTCGGGGAGAACAGATCGAACGCCACGTCATCGGCGTCGACCTGTTCAAGGCGACGATCAGCCTCTCCGAGCATCCGCTCGCAGTCGGTCAACTGTCCCATCATGGCGTGGGCCTCGGCGGCGTGGAGCGTGGCAAGGCCGCTGAGCGCCTGACTCGTCTCCGCAGTGGTCTCGGCTGCCCGCAGAGTCAGCGCCAACCCAGTAGAGGGATCGTTCTCGCCGTAGAGCGCCACGTAGCTCTTGCGCAACCAGGCCAAGCCCTCGGTCGCAGGGTCGCGGACTCGTTTGGCGGCTGTGACGGCTTGGGCGAAGTAGCGGTGAGCGGTGCGATGGTCACGACGCTGCGAGGCGTCCCAGACAAGCTGCCCCATCAAGATCGCACTCTCGGCCTCGACGGCGCTCAACTCCCGGCGGACACGGTGCGCTTTGGCGTGTGCTGAGAGAAAGGTGATCTGCCCCAGCGCCTGGCCTGTTTCCGCGAGGAGCGAGGTCGAGGGCGCCCGGTCGTAGCGTTCATCGAGTTCGTGAACATGCTGCCGCAGCTGCGCCACAGTCATGAGGTCCACAGAGCCAGGCTGCTCCAAGGAGTGAGCGAGGCGATCACGTGGCTCGCCATGCCCACCAGCCGCGAGTACCTGATCAAGTCTATCGAGTGACATCCTCAGCAGGCGGGCCAGCTTCGGGCGCTGGTACGGAAGAGGCTCTCTTTCGCCAGCTTCCCAACGCACCACCGTGGAACGGTCGACGTGCATGGCCTCAGCGAACGACTCCTGGGTGAACCCGGCCGCTTTCCGTGCCCGTGCAAGACCGATTCGTCGTACCGCCATCGGATGACCTCCCTGGCATTGTCTTGCCGGTGATCCGGTTGGTGTTTCGCCTGGTCAAGGGTACCCGTGCGCCACTATGGCTCCACCTGGGCGTGAGTTTGTCCCTGTTGATCGCCCCGGTGGGATTCCATTCTTGATCTCGGCCCCAGCGTCAGGCGGTGTACCTGGACGGGCACACCGGCGGATTGCCCCGACGAACACCGTCTACCGGTATGTCGCTCGCTGTTCCCTGGCGCTGGGTGCCCCACCAACGAAGGCTCACCGTAGAGGAACGACTCAGCGATGACATCCACCCGTACCAACCTATCCACTTAGGACGCGAACCGGGCTGGGCCCTATGCCGCACACCGTCCACCTACGCACCGACGTCTTCACCAAGGCCGCGCGACTCGCGGGTTTCCGCTCGGACTACGCCCTCGCCAAGGCGATGGACGTCAACCGCTCCACGGTCGCACGGGTGCTGGGCGGCGAGTTGCAGCCTGGCCCGGCATTCATCGGCGGGGCGCTGGTCGCCCTCACCCCGATGCAGTTTGACGACCTGTTCGAGGTCGTTCCTGCTTCCAGTCCAACAGAAGATCACTCAACAGAGAGGCAAGGCAGTGCCGACCAGCACACCGGACACCGAACCGTCCACGACCTTGCAAGCCGCCCTGAGCTACGCCGAGCTGGGCTGGCCCGTCCTGCCGGGAGCCGTCTGGAAGGACGGACACTTCGCTAGCCCCGTAGACGAGCAACGTGTCACCAGTCCCTGCCTCCGACCGATTCACGAAGCCACCACCAACGCCGAACTGGTCCGCGAGTGGTGGTCGACGCCGGGACTGCACGAGCCGAACGTCTTCATGGTGACCGGTTCCGAGCTGGGAGCGTTCGCCGTGGCCGAGTCGCTGGTCATGACGCTTGCGGATAACCCGTGGTTCGCCGCGTTCCCGACACCGGTGCTGGCGTTCCCGAACATGCCGATCGCCTACTTCCTAGTCCGGCCGCCGATGCCGTCGGTGCTCATGAACCACGAGGCGCGAGTCGTGGAGGCCGGGATGCCGATGCCCTTGCCGCCGAGCACGTTGGAAACCACGCCGCTGATCTGGCTGGTGACGCCCGAACAGGCGGGTGGCCGCCTGATGCCAGGTGACGCCCTGGCCGACCTGATCCAGAGCTTCGAGAAGAGGAAGAGCGCATGACAGGGCTGGCAGATGTCGGGCTGAGCGCCGAGAACATGGAGGTGCTGACCTCCGTGCTCCATGAGGTGGCGCGGGAGAAGGCGCCACGGCTGTTCGCGCTTGTGGAAGAGTACGGCTGCGGCGAGGACGTCCGCGTTGCGGGTTACGGCCTGGCCTACGAGGACCGTGCCGACGTCAATTCCGTGGAAGGTGACTTCCAACTGCACGCCCAGAGCGTGGAGAGCGCCCGGACGCTGTTCGAGATCAGCTCTCAGTCGGCTGGGGTGCAGCGGGTTCATGTGGTGTGGCTCGATGAAGCCGCGGCGACCGCCCAACAGCGCTGAGGGCCGACTACCGGCGGGCACAGTCAGACACGAACCGCAGGAGGTGGCCGAGGTGAGCAAGGGCTACCTCCTGCGCTTGTCGCCTTCAACCGCTGGGAGGGCAAGCTCGCGGCGATCGAGCGGGAACGCGGGGAGATCCAAGCCCAACTGGCCGACACCACCACCAAGCTGGAAGCCGGACGAAGCTTCTTCGGAGCGGCCCTCACGCTCCTCGCCGACCTGCAGGGGCTTCTACCGCCGTGACAGCGACGCAGTGAAGCGCGCCATCACCAAGGTCATCTTCAGCAAGCTGCACGTCGACGCCGAGCCTACCGACGGACTGAGCGTGATCGAAGGCCAAGCCCTCACGGACGGCATCGGCGGACTGATTGGCGTCGATGTGACTTCGGTCACCAACGCCAAGAGCGGCCCCTCCCGGAGGAAGAGACCGCTCTTGATCTCATGACCGACGCTGACCTGCTTGGCGTGGTCCTTGCGGACCACGGTTCAAGTAGGGCCGCGCTGGTGGAGGTGCCGGGAATCGAACCCGGGTCCTCTGCCGGCTCATCAAGGCTTCTCCGTGCGCAGTCCGCTAGATCTCTACTCGGCTCCGGTGATCACGCGGACAAGTCACCGTGATGAGCCCAGCCACTGTGGGTGTCCCGACCGTCCCCCGTGGCCGGGGACGGCGGTGAGCCTCCTAGCTGATGCCGGCGACCGGAGCGGAGGCTCCTCCGGGCCGACAGCGTTGCTCCTAGCCTCAGGCGGCGAGGGCGAACGCGCGCTGGTCTTTAGACTCGGCGCTTATTGGTTTGCGATGACGCTTGCGGTGGTCTCTCGCCTGCACCGGCACGCTTCCCTTGAATCAACGAACAAAGTCGAAACCGTTCACCCCCGTGTCGTGGGTCCTGCTCCGCACAGCATAACGCCCCCGGCCCCCGCCTTCATCCCGATTGGGTTGGTAGGGCTGTCCCCACCCCCCGCCGACCGGCGGACCTGATGGTTCCGACCGCCCCGTCCGGGTGATGCTGGTCGGGCACATCGGCACGGAGGTGGGGGAACATGGTGACGCGGGTCAACCCGAACATCGGCCGGATCAGCGGCTACTTCCTGGTGAACCTGGTCACCGGGATCTTCTGGTTCGTCCTGCTGGTGACCCTGGGCGCGGTCAGCCTGGGCACCGCGGTGATCTGGGTCGGCGTCCCGCTGGGCGTGCTGACCATGGTGCTGGCGCGGGCCGCGGCGACGGCCGAGCGCGGTTGGCTGCGGTTGACGCTGGGCGTGGACATCCCCCGGCCCTACCGGCCGCTGCCGGACACCGCCACGGCCCGCGCGAAGGCCATCGCGAAGGACCCGGCGACGTGGCGCGACTTCTCCTACTGGCTGCTGATGCTGCCGCTCGGCGCGGTCGAGTTCGCGGTCACGGTGGCGCTGTGGTCGGCCGTCGCGGCCACCGTCGGCCTGCCGTTCTACCTGCACACGCTGCCCGCCACCTGGGAGGTCGACTTCGGCGGCGGCAACCTGTGGGTGATCGACACATTCGCCAAGGCGCTCCCGGTGAGCGCGCTCGGCCTGCTGCTCGGCCTGCTGTCGTACCGGCTGCTCAAGGCGCTCGCCCGGGGGCACGCGGCGCTCGCGCGGACGCTGCTCGGCCCGTCGCGCGCCAGCGTGCTGTCCGCCGAGGCGCAGCGGCTGTCCGCCAGCCGGGCCCGCGGCGTCGAGGCGGCCGAGGCGGAGCGCAGGCGCATCGAGCGGGACCTGCACGACGGCGCGCAGCAGCGGCTGGTCGCGGTGGCCATGGGCCTCGGCCGGGCCCGCGGCAAGATGGAGTCCGACCCGGACGCGGCCCGCGAGCTGATCGCCGAGGCGCACGCCGACGCCAAGCTGGCCATCTCCGAGCTGCGCGACCTGGCCCGCGGCATCTACCCGTCGGTGCTGGGCGACCGCGGCCTGGACGCGGCGCTGTCGTCGCTGGCCGCGCGCTGCCCGATCCCGGTCGAGGTGGAGGTGGACGTCGAGCCGCGCCCGCCGACAGCCGTGGAGAGCACCGCGTACTTCACCGTCGCCGAGTCGCTGACGAACGTCGCCAAGCACTCCGGCGCGACCGCGGCGCACGTCAGGGTCTCCCGCACCGAGAACTCCGTGGTGGTCGAGGTCACCGACAACGGCGACGGTGGCGCCGAGGTGCGCCCGGGCGGTGGCCTCGCGGGCCTCGCGGACCGGGCTGCGACGATCGACGGCGTGGTCGTCGTGGTGAGCCCGCTGGGCGGGCCGACAGTGATCCGGACGGAGCTGCCGTGCGCGTGGTGATCGCGGAGGACTCGGTCCTCCTCCGGGTGGGCGTGCAGCGCCTGCTCGCCGACGAGGGGATCGAGACGGTCGCGGCGGTGGAGGACGGTGGCGCGCTGCTCGCCGCGATCGACGAGCACCGCCCCGACCTGGCCCTGGTGGACGTGCGGATGCCGCCGACGTTCACCGACGAGGGCCTGCGGGCCGCGATCGAGGCGCGCAGGCGCGTGCCCGGCCTGCCGGTGCTGGTGCTCTCGCAGTACGTCGAGGAGCGGTACGCGGTGGAGCTGCTGGCGGGCGGCGCGAACGGCGTCGGCTACCTGCTCAAGGAGCGGGTGGCCGACGTCTCGGAGTTCGTCGCCTCGGTGCGCCGCGTCGCGGGCGGCGGCACGAGCATCGACCACGAGGTCATCACGCAGCTCATGGTCCGGTCCAGGCGCAACCCGGTCGACTCGCTGACCCAGCGCGAGCGGGAGGTGCTGGGCCTGATGGCGGAGGGCCTGTCGAACGGCGCCATCGCGGCCTCGCTCGTCGTCTCCGACGGCGCGGTGGAGAAGCACGTCGGCAACATCTTCGCCAAGCTCGGCCTGGAGCCGAGCACGTCCGAGCACCGCCGGGTGCGCGCCGTGCTCGCCTACCTCAACCTGGGCTGAGACCGGGGCCGATACCCAGCAGCCGGGCGCCGTTGTCGTGCAGCACGGCCCGCAGGAACGGCTCGCCCAGCCGGTCGTCGGCGGCGGCCCAGCCCTCGATCGCGTCCAGCTGCGCCGAGTAGTCGTACGGGATGTTCGGGAAGTCCGAACCGAGGACCACCCGATCGGTGACGTCGACCAGCCGCGCCGCCCAGTCCGCGGGCAGCGCCGCCCGCGCCTCGGTGAACGGCACGCCGACCATCGTGGTGTCCAGGTGCACCCCGTCGTACCGGGCGACCAGGTCCAACGCGCCCAGGTAGTCCGGCATCCCGGCGTGCGCCAGCACCGCCACCAGCGACGGGTGCGCCCGCAGCACGTCCTCGAACACGTCCAGCCCGGTGTGCGCGCCCGGCACCGGCCCGTGCCCGCAGTGCACGACCACCGGCGCCCGCGCCTCGGCCAGCAGCCCCCACGCGCCGTCCAGCGAGCGCGGGTCGTAGCCGCCGACCTGCACGTGCGCCTTGAAGCACCGGGCGCCGGCCGACAGCGCCCGCGCCACGTACGCCTCGACGCCCGGCTCCGGGTACAGGGTCGCGGTCGGCACCGCGCCGTCGACCCTGGCGCCGAAGTCCAGCGCCCAGTCCGTCAGCCACTCGCCCATGCCCGGCTTGTGCGGGTAGACCAGGGGCGCGAACCCGACCACGCCGAACGACCGCAGCGCGGCCAGCCGCTCGGCCTCGGGCAGCCGGTACCGGATCGACCAGTCGACGCCGTAGTGCCGGGAAGCCTCGTCGAAGAACGCCCACACCTTGTCCAGCACGCGCTGGGGCATGAAGTGGACGTGCACGTCGACCAGTCCCGGCACCCCGCCGATCAGCGTCAGTACCGCCCCTTCAACGCCCGGCCGTGCGCCTTCTGGATCTCCCGCTGCGCGTCGCGCTTGGCCAGGTCCTGCCGCTTGTCGTACGACTTCTTGCCGCGCGCCAGCGCCAGCTCGACCTTGACGTACCCGTCCTTGAAGTACATCGACAGCGGGATCAGCGACAGACCGCTCTCCTTGGTCTTGCCGATCAGCCGCTCGATCTCGCTCTTGTGCAGCAGCAGCTTGCGCTTGCGGCGCACCTCGTGGTTGGTCCAGGTGCCCGCCACGTACTCCGGGATGTGCAGCGCGTGCAGCCAGATCTCGCCGTCGTCCACCTGGCCGAACGCGTCCACAAGGGACGCCCGGCCCATGCGCAGGCTCTTCACCTCGGTGCCGACGAGCACGACACCCGCTTCGTAGGTGTCGAGGATGGTGTAGTCGTGCCGAGCCTTGCGGTTCGACGCGATCACCTTCTGACCGCGTTCCTTGACCATGGGGAAACCTTACGCGAGCGCGCCAGCGGTTAAAGGCGCACGTAGAGGCGCAGCGTGACGTAGCCGGTCAACGCCGAGATCAGCACCGCCACGCCGACCAGGATGGGTGAGATGAACAGGATCTCCACCATGCTCACCTCGGGGATGATGTTGGACGCGAACAGGTCGCCCAGCACCCGGTTGAGCAGGAAGACCTTGGTCGCCACGAGCAGCCCGATCGAGACGACCGCGCCGATGACGCCGGCGACCACCGCCTCGATGAGGAACGGCAGCTGCGTGTACCAGCGGGTGGCGCCCACCAGCCGCATGATGCCGACCTCGGTGCGCCGGGTGAACGCCGACACCTGGATGGTGTTCGAGATCAGCATCAGCGCCGCGAACGCCTGGAGCAGCGCCAGCGCCAGCGCCGCGTCGCGCACGCCGTTCAGGAAGCCGAACAGCCGGTCCAGGTCCTCGCGCTGGTCGTCGACCTTCTTCACGCCGGCCTTGCCGGTGAACGCCTGCACGATCACGTCGGACCGCTCGGCGTCCTCCAGCTTGACCCGGAACATGGCCGGGATGGCCTCCGGGCGGGCCAGCTCGGCCAGCTCGGGCTGGGACTCGAAGAGCTTCTTGAACCGCTCGTAGCCCTTGTCGCGGTTCTCGTAGACGACGGACTCGACCCCGGACGTGGTCTCCAGCTGGCTGCGCAGGCCGGTGCACGGCTGCTGCGTGCAGTCCTTGTCGTTCACGCTGATGTCGTTGGTGAGCATCACGGCCACCTCGAGCTGGCCGAGGTAGTCGTCCTGCATCTTGCCCACCATGTTGACGACCAGCAGGCCCACGCCGAACAGGAAGAGCGAGATCGCGGTCGTGAGGATCATCGCGATGGTCATCGTGACGTTCCGGCGCAGGCCGGTGACGACCTCGCTGAACACGAAGCTGGTACGCATCGGGGGGAACGTTCCTCAGGGTCGGGGGATGAGGGGGTCGGCGGCGCCGGGCTCAGCGGCCCACGCCGTAAACACCCCGCGCGTCGTCGCGGATGATGCGGCCGTGGTCCAGCTCGACCACGCGGCGGCGCATGGAGTCGACGATGGAGTGGTCGTGGGTGGCCATCAGCACCGTCGTGCCGGTGCGGTTGATCCGCTCCAGCAGCAGCATGATGTCCTGGCTGGTGTCCGGGTCCAGGTTCCCGGTCGGCTCGTCGGCGAGCAGCACCAGCGGCCGGTTGACGAACGCGCGGGCGATCGCGACCCGCTGCTGCTCACCGCCGGACAGCTCGTGCGGCATCCGGTCCGCCTTGCCGTCGAGGCCGACCAGCTGCAGCACCTCGGGCACCACCTTCACGATGGTGTTGCGGGGCTTGCCGATGACTTCGAGCGCGAACGCGACGTTCTCCGCCACCGTCTTGTTGCTCAGCAGGCGGAAGTCCTGGAACACGCAGCCGATGGACTGGCGCAGGCGGGGGACCCTGCGCCGGGACATCTTGGCCACGTCGAAGTTCGACACGTACACGCGGCCCTTGCTGGGCACTTCCTCCCGCAGCAGCAGCCGCAGGAACGTGGACTTCCCGGAACCGGAAGGCCCGATGAGGAACACGAACTCGCCCTTGTCCATCTCGACCGAGACGTTGTCGAGCGCGGGACGCGCGGAGCTCTTGTAGACCTTGGACACGTGTTCGAGGCGAATCACGAGGGGCGAGTGTACTCGCGGGCCGGGTAAAGCCTCCGTCTCGCCCGCCCCTTACCCACTTCCGGGGGCTTGACCGATCAGGACTGGTGCTGCTTGCGCCAGCGGATGCCGGCCTCCAGGAAGTCGTCGATCTCGCCGTCGAGCACCGCGGACGGGTTGCCGACCTCGTGCTCGGTGCGCAGGTCCTTGACCATCTGGTAGGGGTGCAGCACGTAGGAGCGCATCTGGTTGCCCCAGCTGGAACCGGTGTCCTTGAGGGCGTCCATCTTCGCCTGCTCCTCCTGGCGCTGGCGCTCCAGCAGCTTCGCCTGCAGCACGGCCATCGCGGTGGCCTTGTTCTGCAGCTGCGAGCGCTCGTTCTGGCAGGAGACCACGATGCCGGTCGGGATGTGCGTCAGGCGCACCGCCGAGTCGGTCGTGTTGACGCCCTGGCCGCCGGGGCCGGACGAGCGGTAGACGTCGACCCGCAGGTCCTTCTCGTCGATGTCGACGTGGTCGGTCTGCTCGACCACGGGCACCACCTCGACGCCCGCGAACGACGTCTGCCGGCGGCCCTGGTTGTCGAACGGCGAGATGCGCACGAGCCGGTGGGTGCCCTGCTCGACGCTCAGCGTGCCGTAGGCGTAGGGGGCGGTGACGCGGAACGTCGCGGACTTGATGCCCGCCTCCTCCGCGTAGGAGGTGTCGAACACGTCCACGCCGTAGCCGTGGCGCTCGGCCCAGCGCGAGTACATCCGCAGCAGCATCTCGGCGAAGTCGGCCGCGTCGACGCCGCCCGCCTCGGCGCGGATGGTGACCAGCGCGTTGCGCTCATCGTACTCGCCGGACAGCAGCGTGCGGACCTCCAGCGAGGAGATCTCCTCGCGCAGCTTCGCGCGCTCGGTGTCGGCCTCGGCGAGGCTGCCCGCGTCACCCTCGTCCTCGGCCAGCTCGTACATGATCGAGAGGTCGTCCATCCGGTCGCGCAGGCCGGTGACGCGCCGCAGCTCGCCCTGCTTGTGCGAGAGCTGGCTGGTGACCCGCTGCGCCTTCTCCTGGTCGTCCCAGAGGTCCGGCCGGGCCGCCGCCTGCTCCAGCTCGGCGACCTGGGCGCGCAGCGCATCGAGGTCCATCACCGCCTCGATGCTCGAAAGCGTGGCGGAGAGGTCCTTGATGTCTGCTTCGACGTCGGGATTCACGTGCCAAGATTACGCCGGCACCGGCCGCCGAGTGCGACCGGTGGGCGCGGTTCAGGCCGTGGGGATGGCGTCGAGCAGCTTGAGCACCGCCTTGGCGTGCGCGAGGCCGAACTCGGCCACGGCCTTGGCGTAGGCGTCCTCGGCGGTCTTGACCGCCGTCCTGGCCGCCTCCTGCTCGGCGCCGTAGCGCGCGCGGGCGGAGTCCACGAGCGCCTGCCGCTGCTTGGCGGTCAGGGAGCCCGCGTGCACCAGGCGCAGGATCAACGGGCTGCGCAGGTGGTCCGGCCCCGGCTCGGAGAGCAGCCAGTTCTTGAACGCCTTCTTGCCCGCCGCGGTCAGCACGTACTGCTGGCTGGAACGGGGGCCCTGCTTGCCGAGGCGAAGCAGGCCCGCGTCGGCCAACGCGGGCAGCTCGCGGTAGACCTGGCTGCGGGTGACGCTGAAGAACGCGCCGAAGCGCTCTCCGGCCTCAGCCACGAGCTGGCCACCGGTCTTGGGTCCGTCGTGCAGCAGCCCGAGCAGGGCGGCCGCCGTAGCATTCAGGTCCGACACACCGCCAACGGTGCCACGCTCACCGGTCGCTGTCCACAATGGTCAGCCGTTCTGTCCACTGTGGCTGATCACGGGCTAGTGGAGTTGGGCCAAGCGGAGCAACGCAAAGCATCGCTGCGTAACCGCCCGCTGATCAACGCCACGCGTTCGGCCGCTTGACCGCCCTTGTCCACCCGGAGTGGAAATCCATTGGAACACAAGGGAAACCGCACTTTTGCGTTCACTCGAACGGCAGCGCGGGTCACGCGCCGCGTTCGTTCCGCCCCCGCGGGGGCCGTCCCGGATAGCACAACACGGTGATGTGCGGCTTTCGACGTGGCAAACACGTCGGGTGGTGGGACCATTACCACGGGTGTTCGTTCGCATGCGCTTGTTCGACTGGAGGTCAGCGGTGGGCATCAAATGGCAGACGGGGACGAAGGTGGTCCGCAACGCCCGCGCCTGGGCGTCCGGCACGATCCCGGAGCAGGCAGGCAAGGACGAGTGCATGGTCTGCGGCAAGCAGGTCCGCAGGCACCGCACCGTCAGCGGCGAGGGCCGGGTGTGCTCGCTCACCTGCGCCCAGTACTGGGCCGAGAACATGACCTGAGCCCGGCAAAGCGAAAGGCCCCCCGGAGTCGGAACTCCGAGGGGCCTTTCACGTAGTAGCGGGGACAGGATTTGAACCTGCGACCTCTGGGTTATGAGCCCAGCGAGCTACCGAGCTGCTCCACCCCGCGCTGCAAGGACAACTATACACGTCCCCGGAACCCCTTTTCACGGGGGTCCCCTCAACACCTCCACCGCAGCTCAACCGCCCTACGAGGGCGGAAATGCGAATGGCCCCGGAGTCGGAACTCCAGGGCCATTCACGTGGTAGCGGGGACAGGATTTGAACCTGCGACCTCTGGGTTATGAGCCCAGCGAGCTACCGAGCTGCTCCACCCCGCGCTGCATTTAGAACTCTACGCCCCTGGTCTACAGGAATGCAAATCGGGTGGCCCCGAACGTGTCCGGGGCCACCCGACGGCAATATCGGCGCAGGTCAGCCGGTCGGCGTCGGCGAGGGCTGGACCGACGACGGCGGCTGCGAGGTCGACGCGCTGGCCGTCTCGAACCTCTTCGTCGCCGCGTCCAGCGCCTCGTAGGCGCTGCCCAGCTCGGAGAAGTCACCGCTGGCGGTGGCCGCCCGCACCCGGGCCAGGGCCGACTGGATGTCCCGCACGGCCTGCTCCACCTCCGTGCCGCCCTGCTGCCCGTCACCCGGAGGGGTGGGCGTGGTGGACGGCGTGGAGGTCGGCGGCTGCTCGCCGTTGCCCGGGTCGGGCACCTGGGACGAGGCGCCGGACAGCACCTTCTCCATCGCCTCGCTCAACGTCGGCGCGTAGCCCACCTTGTCGCCGAAGCTGACCAGGACCTTGAACAGCTGCGGGAACTGGGTGTTCTGGCTGGCCCGCTCGATGTAGATGGGCTCCACGTAGAGCAGGCCACCACCCACCGGGAGGGTCAGCAGGTTGCCGTAGACGACCTTGGTCTGCCGCTGGGTGAGCAGGTTCAGCTCACCGCTGACCTCGCCGTTGGTGAGGAACGTGGTCTGGATCTGCTGTGGACCCTTGGCCTCGTTGTTGAGCGTCAGCACCTTTATCTTGCCGTAGTTGTCCGGGTCCGACCCGACTGTCACGTACGAGGCCATGAACTCGCGGTTCAGCCGCACCAGCGCGCTGGTGAGCTGGAAGCTGACCTTGTCCGAGGCGCCGGTCGGGTCGCCCGCCAGCACGTAGAACGGCGGCTGCCGGTCGCGGTGCTGCTGCACGCCCTGCTGCTGGGCCTCGACGGTGGTGGCGTTGTCGATGGTCGGGTCGGACGGCACGTCCCAGAACGAGACGCCGGAGTAGAAGTCGCGCGGGTTGTCCACGTGGTACTGCGACAGCATCTCGCGCTGGACCTTGAACAGGTCCTCCGGGTAGCGCAGGTGCTCCCTGAGCGACTGCGTCATGTCGCTGTTGGGCTTCACCGTGCCCGGGAACACGCCCATCCACGCCTTGAGCACCGGGTCCTGGGTGTCCATCTCGTACAGGGTCACGGTGCCGTCGTAGGCGTCCACAGTGGCCTTGACCGAGTTGCGGATGTAGCTGATCTCCCGGTTCGGCTGCTGCGCGACACCCGGCAGCGAGTCGTTCGTGGCGTCGCCCAGCGCCGTGCGGCGCGCGTACGGGTAGTTGTCGAGCGTGGTGTAGCCGTCGACGATCCACGTGATGCGGCCGTCGACCACGGCCGGGTACGGGTCGCCGTCCACGGTCAGCCACGGCGCCACGTTCTGCACGCGGTCGCGCGGGTTGCGGTTGAAGATGATGCGCGACTCGTCGTCGACGGCCGAGTTGAACAGGATGTTCCGCTCGCCGTACGCGGCGGCGAAGACCATCTTGTTGAACAGGCCGCCGATGCGGACGCCGCCCTGGCCTTCGTAGGTGTACTGCGAGCCGTCGGTGTCGTACTCGCCGGGCGCGCCCTCGCCGCGGCCGCCGACGATGGCGTAGTCGCCGGGCAGGCCCATCTCGCCGAAGTAGGTGCGCGGCTGCTCCACGCCGAACGGGCCGGGCTGGACCTTGCCGTCCTGGCCCACCTGCGCCACCTCGAACACCGGGTAGCCGCCGTTGCCGCCCTCGTCCGCGGGCGAGTTCACCTTGCTGGCCTCGGCGAACACCATGCCGTTGCCGTGGGTGTAGATGAGGTGCTGGTTGATCCAGTCGCGCTGGCCCTGCGGGATGCCCGCGGTGTACAGCTCGCGCACCGCGACGATGTAGTCCTGCGGCTGCCCGCTCACCTGGTACCGGTCGACGTCCAGCTTCTCCGGGAACGCGTAGAACGGCCGCAGCTGCTGGAACTGGGTGAACGTCTTGGAGATGACGGCCGGGTCGAGGAGCCGGACGTTGCCCACCGTCGCCTGGTCGTTCTTCAGCTCGTCCAGCGAGACGTTCTGCTTGCCCGCGTAGGGCACGCTCTCGACCTTGTCCTCGGTCAACCCGAAGGCCTGCCGGGTGGCGTCGATGCTGCGGCCGATGGGTTCGGCCTCCTTCTCGATGGCGTTCGGCTTCACCGAGAACTGCTCCAGCACCGCGGGCCACGCCGCGCCGACCAGGATCGAGGACAGCACCAGCAGCACGGTCGCGATCGCCGGCAGCTGCAGGTTGCGCAGCACCGCGCCCGCGAAGAACGCGATGGCGCAGAAGACCGCGATGAACAGCAGGATCAGCTTGGCGGGCAGCACCGCGTTGAGGTCGGTGTAGCTCGCGCCGTTGAACTTGCTGTTGCGCTCGGAGAACAGCAGCGTGTACCGGTCGAAGAAGTACGCGACCGCCTTGAGCAGGATGAACACGCCGGCCACGATCGCCAGGTGGGTGCGCGCGGGCCCGGACAGCTGCCCGCCGCGGCCCGCCAGCCGGATGCCGCCGAACAGGTAGTGCGCCACCACCGCGGCCACGAACGCGACGGCCGTGGCGATGAACAGCCACGACAGCAGCCAGGTGTAGAACGGCAGCTGGAAGGCGTAGAAGCCGATGTCGTGGCCGAACTCGGGGTCGCCCACGCCGAACGGGGTGGAGTTGAGGAACAGCTGGACGACCTGCCAGTCGGCCTGGGCCGAGGTGCCGGCGATGAGGCCGACGAGCACCGGCAGGCCGATGCCGAACAGCTTCATCCGCTTGCCGACCACCGCGCGGTAGCGGGCCACCGGGTCGTCGGGGCCGGACACCGGCACGAACACCGGCCGGGTGCGGTAGGAGAGGTACAGGTTCAGCGCGACGAGGCCGCCCACCAGCAGTCCGACGGCGAAGAACAACCCGAACCGGGTCGCGAGCACCGTGCCGTAGACGCTGCGGAAGCCGACCTCGCCGAACCAGAGCCAGTTGACGTAGGTGCCGAGCAGCCTTGAGCCGGTGATCAGACCGACCAGGAGCACCGCACCGACGATGAGCAGAATCCGGCTGCGACGGGACAGCCTGGGCAGTCCGACCGGGGGCCGTGTGGCCACGGGGCACGCTCCTGGATCGCGGTAGTGGCGTTTGCTGACGTTCTGTCCAACTCTACGGAGGCCGCTGAGGGTTCCCCGCCGGGTCGGTCGTTCTGATCTGATTGTCGGCTTCACCGGCGCGGATGCGACCATTGCGGGCGTGTCAGCCAGTGAAACGCCGCCCGTGGTGCTGCCCGCTGTCGCCCGCGAGGTCGAGGAGTTCGTGTCCACCGCCGGGTGGAACCAGCCGACCCAGCTGTTCGCGCTGGTCCCGACGTCGGAGCTGCTGGCCCAGCAGCCGGAGCTGGCGGGCCAGCTCGACCCGGAGACCTCGCCCCTGACCCCGATCGCGCAGGACTCGCTGCCGGACGACGAGCTGGACCGGGCGCTCGCCGGCATCGTCTGGCCCGACGTGGTGCGCGGGTGCGCGCTGGCGCAGGAGATCGTCGTGCTGCCGCCGGACGCCGAGGCCCAGCTCACCGAGCAGGAGCTGGACGACGAGGAGGCGCGCCGGTTCGCCGCCGAGCACCCCCAGCGCCGGGAGGCCCGGCTGGTGGCGGCGGTGCTGCGGGACGGCTCGGCGGCGTGCGTGCTGCGGCTGCGCGGCAGCGTGGACGTGCCCGAGGAGGTCGTGGCGCACCCCGAGCTCGCGCCGAACCTGACCAGGGCGCTGCTGGAGACGTTGAAGCCCTAGCAGCTCGGCGCGTCGCCGCCCTTGCTCAGGGACTCCAGGGACTGGACGGCGTCGTCCAGCTTCTCGACCCGGACCAGGCGCAGGCCCTCGGGGGCGTGCTGCTTGGCCTCGTCGCAGTTGCCGGCGGGCACGAGGAACACGGTGGCGCCGCCTTCGCGGGCGGCGACCATCTTGAACTGGATGCCGCCGATCCGGCCGACCTCGCCCCGGTCGTTGATCTCGCCGGTGCCCGCGACGGACTGGCCGCCGTTCAGCTCGCCCGGGGTGAGCTTGTCGACGATCGACAGCGCGAACAGCAGGCCCGCGGACGGGCCGCCGACGTCGCTCAGGCTGATCTTGATCTCGAACGGGACGTCCGCGCGGTCCAGCGGCAGCACGCCGAGGAAGCCCGTCTCCCGGCCCTCGGTGCGGCCGAGGGTGACGGTGGCGGTCTTGCGCTCGGTCCCGCGCTGGAACGTCAGCTCGACCGCGTCGCCGGGCTTGGTGCTCTCCAGCGCGGCGCGCACGTCGTCGGCACTGGCGATCGGCTTGCCGTTGACCTCCAGCAGCCGGTCGTCCGGCTCCAGGACGCTGTCGGCCGCGGTGTCCTTGGTGATCTCGGCGGCGACGACCTTCATCGGGTAGTCGAGGTAGCTCAGCGCGGCGACCTCGGCGCTGCTCTGCGAGTCCTTGAACGCCTTCACGTTCTGGTCGCGGACCTCCTGCTCCGACTCGCCGGGCCGGAAGAACTCCTCGCGCGGCGCGAGCGCGTACCGGCCGCTGATCCACAGGCCGAGCGCGCCGAACAGCGACACGTCGTCGGTGAGCGACACCGTCGTCATGGTGAGCCTGCCGCCGGTCGGGAACGTCTCCTGGCCATCGACCGAGACCACGTCGCCGCCGTCGACCTGGCCCAGCGTGTCGTAGGTCGGCCCGGGGCCGAGGGCGACGTAGGGCACCCGGGCGAACCCGCCGAGCAACCCGAGCGCCAGCACGACCGCGAGGCTGACCACGAGGGTCCACGTCCGCCGGGTGAGGCCGCGCCGAGGCGCGTGCGGTGGGGTCGGTGCCTGGTCCACGGCGGTGTCGGTGCCTTCGGTCACGCCCGACAGGGTACGACCACGGCGTCACGCTGCCGGCGAACCGGTCCCACGCGGGGTGCCCGTGCCGCGTACCGTGGACCCATGAGTGACCTGCCCTTCGGGTTCGGCCCGCAGGACCCCGACGACCGCAACCGCAAACCCGGGGACCAGGGGGAGAATCCCTTCGACTTCAACCAGCTCGGCGCGATGCTGAGCCAGCTCGGTGCGATGTTCAGCAACTCGGGCACGTCGTCCGGGCCGGTCAACTACGACCTGGCGAAGCAGATCGCCCTCCAGCAGCTCGCCGGCGCCGGCGGCCCGAGCATCGGGTTCACCCCGGACCAGAACAGCGCCGTGACCGACGCCGTGCACCTGGCGGAGATGTGGCTCGACCCGGTGACGGCGCTGCCCGCCGGCTCGCGCACGACGCAGGGCTGGAGCGCGCGCGACTGGGTGGAGCGCACGCTGCCGACGTGGCAGCGGCTGTGCGACCCGGTGGCCCGGCGCGTGTCCGGCGCCTGGGTCGAGGCGATGCCCGCCGAGGCGAAGGAGGCCGCCGGCCCGCTGCTGTCGATGCTCGGGCAGATGGGCGGCATGGCGTTCGGCTCGCAGCTGGGCGGCGCGCTGGCGCAGCTCGGCGCGGAGGTGCTGACCTCGACCGACGTCGGCCTGCCGCTCGGGCCCGAGGGCACCGCGGCGCTGCTGCCGGCGAACATCGAGAAGTTCACCGAGGGCCTGGAGCGGCCCGCCAGCGAGGTGCTGGTGTTCCTGGCCGCCCGCGAGGCGGCGCACCAGCGGCTGTTCAGCCACGTGCCGTGGCTGCGGCAGCGGCTGCTGGACACGGTGGAGGAGTTCGCCCGCGGCATCACCGTCGACACGTCGGCGCTGGAGCAGCTGGCCGGGCAGATCGACCCGGCGAACCCGGCGAGCATCGAAGAGGCGATGAAGTCGGGGATGCTCGAACCCCAGACCACGCCCGAGCAGAAGGCCGCGCTGACCCGCCTGGAGACGCTGCTGGCCCTGGTCGAGGGCTGGGTGGACGTGGTGGTGAACGAGGCGGTCGGCGAGCGGCTGCCCGGCGCCGAGGCGCTGCGGGAGACGCTGCGCAGGCGGCGCGCGTCCGGCGGTCCGGCGGAGCAGACGTTCGCCACGCTGGTCGGCCTGGAGCTGCGGCCGCGCCGGCACCGCTCGGCGGCGGCGCTGTGGAAGCTGCTGACCGACCAGCACGGCGTCGAGCAGCGGGACGGCGTGTGGGACCACCCCGACCTGGTGCCCACGGCGGAGGACCTGGACGACCCGATGGAGTTCGCCGAGCGGTTCGGCCGGACGCGCAAGGCGCTGGAAGACCCGATGGCCGAGCTGGAGCGGACGCTCCGCGCGGAGGACGGCGAGGGCGCGGAGACCGACAAGGGTTCGGACGACAAGGGCCCGGAGGGCAAGACCGGGGAGTAGGCCCCGGTCAGTCCTCCTCGGTGATCCCCAGGCCCGCCGCGGCCGAGATGCCCTCCAGGTACCCGATGGCCCGCTCGGCCTTCGGGTACCTGTGCACGAGCAGCCAGAAGTCCTTGCCGTGGCCGGGCACGGTCAGGTGCGCCAGCTCGTGCACCAGCACGTAGTCGAGCACCCACGCGGGCACGTCGCGCAGCCGTTCGCTGATCCGGATCGTGCCCTCGCTCGGCGTGCACGACGCCCACCTCGTGCGCATCGGCGGCACCCACCGCACGCTGCTCGGCAGCACGCCGTCCAGGTACTTCCCGGCCAGCTCCTCGCACCGGGCCAGCAGGGCGGCGTCGGACGTGCGCGTCGGCGAGCGCCGGCGGGTCTCGCTGCGCTGCAGGCGGCTCAGCATCTCCGCCACCCAGTGCTTCTCCTCGCTCTTGCTCATGCGGGCCGGCAGCAGGACCACGACCGTGTCCCCCTCGCGGTACGCGCTCACCATGCGACGGCGCCGGGCGCTGCGCCGCACCTCCACCTGCGGTTCGGGCATGGCGTTCACGGTAAGGCCAGGGACCGACAATCCGCGGCGGCCAAGCGGCGGTCCGTGCGGGGGCGTGCCGGAAGGTTCCTCCGAAAGGCGGCTGGACACGCTCGACGCGGCGTGCAGCGGAGGCGCGTTCCCGGAGGTAGCGTTCAGCGCAACCCCCGAGTGTGGCGCAGATCGCCCCGCACTCTCGAAACAAGGGAGGAAGCCGTGGCCGAGACCTACAACGGCTACTGCGTCAAGTGCCGTGAGAAGCGGGACTTCACGGGCGAGGTGCACGAGAGCAACAACCGCAGGATGGCCAAGGGCAAGTGCCCGGTCTGCGGTACCACGGTGACCCGGATCCTCGGCAAGGCGAAGGTCTGATCGCGGGCGGGTGGCCGGGCTCCCGGAGTGCGCGCCCGGCCGCCCGTCAAGCCCCCGATGGTCCCCTGTGGACAAATCCGAAGCCTGTGGACAGGCATTTTGCCGTTCCGGCCGACGCGGGCAGGCTGCCGGTGTGGACCTACCCAACCGCCCGAGGGTGTTGCCCGGGCTGCCGCTGCTGCGCCGCCGGGACGACGTGGTGCAGATCGGGACCGACCCCCGGCACGCCATGCTGGTCGAGGACGTGCCCGAGCCCATGGCGTCCGCCCTGCTCGACCTCAACGGCGAGCACACCCTCTCCGACCTGCGTGAACGCCTCGCCGGGCACGGCGATCAGGCGGCCGAGTTCACCGGTGTGCTGCACGGGCTGGCGCAGGCCGGGCTGGTCGAGGAGTCCGTGCCGGCGCCGCACCCCCGGCTGGTCGCCGAGGTGACCGGGTGGGCGCTGCGGACCCGTCGCCGCGCCGTGGGGCTGCCCGCCGCCCGTGCCGCCGCGTCCGTCGTCGTGCACGGTGAAGGCCGGCTCGCCGTGACGGTCGCCGCCCTCCTGGCCGCCTCTGGAGTGGCACACGTTCGGGTGGTAGCGCGTGGCCGGGTCGGGCCTGAGGACACCGGATCGGGTTACACCGAGGCGGACGTCGGCAGGCCGCGCGCGGAGGCGGCCCGGGACGCCGTGCGGCGGGCGTGCCCGACCGTGCGGCCGGTGGGGCGCGGCGTGGACCTGGTGGTGCTGGCCGACGCGCTGGTGCCCGCCCCGGAGCTGCTGCACCAGCTCGTCGCCGACGGCACGCCGCACCTGGCCGTGCGGGTGCGGGAGGGGCTCGGCGTGGTGGGGCCGCTCGTCGTGCCTGGTCGGAGCAGCTGCCTGAGGTGCGCGGACCGGCACCGGGCCGACGCGGACCCGGCGTGGCCGCTGATCGCCGCGCAGCTGGTCGACCGGGCGCAGCAGGCCGACCTGGCCACCGTCACGGCCACCGCCGGGGTCGCCGTCGGGCAGGCGCTGCTGGCGCTCGACCGCTCGGAACCCGCCGTGACCAGGCCGCCGACCTGGGACGCGACGCTGGAGGTGGACGCGTTCACCGGGGTGGTCGAGCACCGGATCGCGCCGGTGCACCCGCGCTGCGAGTGCCGTCACGCGAGGTGAACCACCCTCAGGGTGGGCTGTGTAGGTTCTGTGGGAGAGGCGTGAACCACTGCGAACACGTGAACCGGCGGAGGAGAATCACCGGGTGAGCGAGATCCCGCGCAAGGCCGTGCAGCGCACCGCCAAGCTGGCCAGCCTCCCGCTCGGGGTGGCCGGCCGGGTGGTGGGCGGCTGGGGCAAGCGCTTGGCAGGCCGCAGCTCCGAGGAGGTCAGCGCCGAGGTGTCGGCGAAGACCGCGGAGCAGGTGTTCGCGGTGCTCGGGCAGCTCAAGGGCGGCGCGATGAAGTTCGGCCAGGCCCTGAGCGTGTTCGAGGCGGCGGTGCCGGACGAGCTGGCCGAGCCGTACCGCGAGGCGTTGACCAAGCTCCAGACCGCCGCGCCGCCGATGCCCGCGCGCACCGTGCACCGGGTGCTGGCCGAGCAGCTGGGCTCGGGGTGGGCGAAGCGGTTCACGTCGTTCGACGACTCCCCCGCCGCGTCGGCGAGCATCGGGCAGGTGCACCGGGCGGTGTGGCACGACGGCCGCGACGTGGCGGTCAAGGTGCAGTACCCCGGCGCCGACGAGGCGTTGCAGAGCGACCTGAACACCCTGCTGCGGTTCAGCCGGGTGCTGCAGGCGGTCGTGCCGGGCGCCGAGGTCAAGCCGCTGCTGGAGGAGCTGCGCGACCGGTACCTGGAGGAGCTGGACTACCGGACCGAGGCGACCAACCAGCGGGTGTTCGCCAAGGCGTTCGACGGCGACGACCGGGTGCTGGTGCCGCGGGTGGTGGCCAGCTCGCCGAAGGTCATGGTGACCGAGTGGACCGACGGGACGCCGCTGTCGAAGATCATCCGCGAGGGTGGGCGGGACGAGCGCGACCTGGCCGGGCAGCTGCTGTCGGAGTTCCACTTCTCCGCGCCCAGCCGGTCCGGGCTGCTGCACGCCGACCCGCACCCCGGCAACTTCATGCTCGGCGCGGACGGCCGGTTGCGCGTGCTCGACTTCGGCGCCGTCGCCCGGCTGCCGGAGGGGCTGCCCAGGACGCTCGGCCTGATGACCAGGCTGGCGCTCGACGGCCGGTCCAACGACCTGGTGGAACTGCTCCGGTCCGAGCACTTCATCCGGCCGGGGACGGAGCTGCGCGAGGAGGACGTGCTGAACTACCTGGCGCCGTTCGTCGAGCCGCTGCGGGCGGAGACGTTCCACTTCACCCGCCGGTGGCTGCAGCAGCAGGCCGAGCGCGTCGGCGACCTCCGCAGCCCGGACTCGCAGACCGGCAGGTCGCTGAACCTGCCCCCGCAGTACCTGCTCATCCACAGGGTGACGCTCGGCGCGACCGGCATCCTCTGCCAGCTCGACGCGAACGTGCGGGCCAGGGCCATCGTCGCCCGCTGGCAACCGGGCTTCGACGACTGAGTTGTCCACAGCCCGCCCACTTGTCCACAGATCACGAACACCCCGTGGCAGTCTTCCGGCGCCCGCCGGAGGATCGACCCCATGACCCCAGTGATCAAAGCGTCGGACCTGAAGGCCGCGGGCGTGCCCGCCCACGTCATCGACCTGAAGTGCCGCCCCGGCGGCCCCTGGCAGCGCATCCTGCCGGGCGTCCTCCTGCTCGGCGCCGCGCCGCCGACCCGTGACCAGCGCCTGCGCGCGGCCCTGGCCTACGCGGGCCCCCGCGCCGTGGTGACCGGCATCGACGCGCTGCGGGCCCACGGTTTGCGGTCACTACCGCCCCCGCCCCGCATACACCTGCTCCAACCGGCCGCCACCCGCCGCTCGTGCCCCGACCACGTGCTGGTGGAGCGCACCACCAGACCACCGGCCGTGGTCCGGCGATCCGGCCTGCCCCTGGCCGAACCGACCCGTGCCGTCCTCGACGCCGCCCGCCACGAGCCGGACGCCCTGCGCCAGCACCACCTGCTCGCCACCGCGGTGCGCGAGGGCCTGTGCACCGTCCGGGGGCTGACGGCGGAGCTGAACGCGGGCAGCAAACGCGGCACCGCGACGCCGAGATCGGCCCTGAAGCTCCTCTCCACCCTCCTCCGCCAACCACAACCGCCGACCACAAGCGCCGACCGACCGCCACCACTGACCACAGCCCCTGCCCGCCTCCGCTGACCTCCACCACTGACCGCCACCACTGACCGCCGCGCAGTCGTCCGCCCACAGCAGCACCCGGCACGCGCCAGTGCGCCAGCATCGCCCCGAGCACCCGCCACCGCGCACCCGCCACCAGGCACCCGCCACCGGCCACCGGGCACCGGGCACCCCGAGCCCACGCCCCACACCCACCCGACCCGGCTTGGCTCACCCCTGCTCGGCCCGCCCCGACCTGGTCCCGACTCGCCCCCGGAACCGGCCTCAACCAGACCAGTACTCCGAAGGGAGCTTGCCCTCGATGTCCCGCACGTGCGCCCGCGCGCACACGTGGCACAACCACTGGTCGACCCCGCGCTCCCGCTCCCGCACCCAGGCCAGCAGCTGGGCCGGGTCCGTGACGGACGACCGAGTCCGCCCGCAGCGGGCGCACACCTCGCTCACGGCTTGCGACCGAGGTGGACGGTGTTGGCCGTCAGCAGGAACACGTCATCGCGCAACCCCAGGAAGGAGGGGTCCTGTGGATCGAGCAGCTTCCTGACCGTGCGCCGGTCGGCGGGGTGGAGCAGGTCGCCGGCGACCTGCTCGTGCCACTTCAGCTGGTCCACCGCCCAGTCGCGCACCGCCTGCCCCGGCGGCGCCGGGTGGTCGACCAGGTAGCTGAACGCGGTCACGTCCACCAGTCCGGCGTCGGCGAGCACGGTGTTCCAGCCGCCGGGCATCCGGGTCTCGCCCCCGGTGTCCTCCCGCATCCGCGAGAACCACTGGGCGCGCGCCGCGGTCAGCCGGTTCTGCAACCCGGGCTCACCGATCCCGAGGTCGAACGGCAGGAACTTGCCGTCCAGCCCGCCCTCGGCGAGCGCCAGCCAACCGCCGGGCACCAGGGCCTCGGCCAACCCGAACACAGCCGCACGTTGATCAGGGAGGTGGTGCACGACGTTCGACGCCCACACCAAGTGGGCCGGCCCGGCGATCCCGACCGGCCGCTCGGTCGCGAGGTCGGCGAGCACCGGCCGGACGCGCACGGTCGCCGTGGTGGTGTCCGCCTCGTAGCTGGCCGCGGCACGGGCCGCGCCGGCGGCGGCGTCCAGCAGCTCGGGCGTGGCGTCGACCAGGACGACGGTGCCACCGCCCCGGGCGGTCAGCGCCTCGACCAGGGCCACGCTCATCCCGCCGGAACCGCTGCCGACGTCGAGCACGGTCGGGTTGTCGGGCAGGGTGCGCACGAGTCTGCGCGCGACCACGCGCCGCGCCTCGGCGTCCAGCTCGTCGACCTGCCGCAGCGAGGTCAGCCGGGACGCCCAGTCGATGCCGTCATGGGTGTGGGCGTGGGTGTGGGCGTGGGCATGGTGGTGAGAGTGAGCGGCCACACGCCGAACCGTACCTACGGGATGTCGGACCTTCCCACCGGAACACCCCTCGGCCGACCGCGAGCGGGTACGCCGAGGCCCGCCGGCCCCGTCATGGGACGGGAGCGGCGGGCCGGGGCGTGCATCAGAGCGCGTGGGCCTTCAGGGCCGCCCTGCGCTGGGCCCATCCGGCCAGCCGACGCCACCTGCGGGCGACGACGAGCCGGTGGGCCAGCCGATGCTGTCGCGCGAATATCTCCGCGTCATGCATTCGGGATCTGGCGAGGTTTTCTTCGAGCAGCATGGGGTTCCCCTTGGGGTTGGCTTCGATGAGCATCGCTTCGTCTGCGGTCGATCGGTACGTGGTCACGCGGCGGCCTCCTGGTCGTTAGCCCCCCGGACAACGGTCGCGGCGGGCGCCGCGGGAACAACGGGTGCTGCGTCCTTGCGCGGGCGCCCACGGGGACGCTTCCGCGCGATCACAGCTCCGCGCTCGAAGATCTCGCCGCCCCAGACCCCCCAGGGCTCGTGGCGAGCGATCGCACCGGCCAGGCACTCCGCGATGACCGGACAGGTGGCGCAGAACCGCTTCGCCTCCTCCAGCTCCGCCGGCGCGTCGGCGAACCACAGGTCCGGGTTGTTGGTGCGGCAAGGAAGTTCCAAGCCGGCGTCGGGCGCGGTGTCGATCAAGGTGGCGACACCCGCTCCGGCGAGCTCCGACTCGGTGGACAACGTCCCGTTTATGGGGACGGTCGCGGTCAACATCAGGTGGACTCCTGTCAAGGGTCTTGCACGGGGTATTTGTCGTGCGCACTTGCGGTCTTGCGGCAAAACGGGTGTGAACAGCACGAAGGCCGCGGATCCGGTTACGGGTCCGCGGCCTTCGTGAGCTGGTGGCCTGACTACGAGGTGGTCAGGTACTTCGCTCTTGCGCGGACGGCGCAACGTTCTGAGTCGGGACAACGGTCGGCGCGTACGGCGCCGGCACCTGGATCAGCTGAACTCGCTCGACGCCCCGCATGAAGGCGTGGCGATCGCGGGCAGACTTCTCCCACGAGAGGTGAGCGGCGCCGGAAACCAGTCGCACCCCGGTCATCAGGTCACCGGGAGTGCGGAGGCACTTGATGATTGCGTCCACGACCGGTCACCTCCTCGGGTGCTCTTGACTCGACTGCCAGCTCTAGCTCTGAATCCCCAGCGGGCGCTTCGCGCCCGGCCTCAGCAGGTTATGACCCCGCGCAGGACGGGTGCAACTGCTTTTTCCAAATACCTGTCGATCGGGTGAGATTTCTGCGTTTGCCCTGCACAGAGGGGCAGGGGGTGAACACACCCGCGGACCACCCGCCCGCCGGGCGAGCCGGGCGCGACCGGACCCGTCGACCACCACGAGGTTGGCTGTCGGCTGAAAGCACCACCGGCGCAGGACCGGCGGGCCGTGGCACCACCGGCACCGTCGGCCGGGAGCCGGCCGCCCGGAGGTCAACGGCCGGAGGTCAACGGCTGGGGTCGATGCGCCCAGGGGTCAGCGTGCCCAGGAGTCAGCGGCCACCGCGCACGAGCGCCAGCACGTCCTCGCCGTAGCGGTCGAGCTTGGCGGCGCCGATGCCGGAGATGGACACCAGCCCGGCGACGTCCTCGGGCCGCTGCTCGGCGATCGCGACCAGCGTCGCGTCGGTGAACACCACGTACGCGGGCACCTTCAGCTCGCGCGCGCGGTCCGCCCGCCACGCCCGCAGCTTGGTCAGCAGCTCCTCGTCCAGGTCGGACGGGCAGGAGGCGCACCGGCTCAGCTTGACCGACCGCGAGTCCACCAGCGCCGAGCCGCACACCCGGCACTGCGGCTTGGGCCGCTTCTGCAGCGGCTCGCGCTTGGCCGCCGTCCGCGACGCCGGGTGGTCGTCCGGCACGAGGCCGTAGAGGAACCGGCTGCGCCGCCGGTACCGGCGACCGCCCGCGGCCCTGGCCAGCGCCCACGACATCCACAGGTGCTCACGGGCGCGCGTCACGCCCACGTACAGCAGCCTGCGCTCCTCCTCGATCGCCGCGTCGTCGCCGTCGGCGTGCTGGATCGGCAACGTCCCCTCGACCAGCCCGACGAGGAACACCGCGTCCCACTCCAGACCCTTCGCCGCGTGCAGGGACGCCAGCGTCACGCCCTCCACGGTCGGCGGGTGCTGCGCCTCGGCCCGCAGCTCCAGCTCGGCGACGAACTTCGGCAGGTCCGCGCCCTCGACGGTGGTGACCAGCTCCTCGGCCAGCTCGACCAGCGCGAGCAGCGACTCCCACTTCTCCCGGGCCGTCCCGCCGGCGGGCGGCTCGTCGGTCAGGCCGATCCCGGCCAGCACCTCGCGCACCACCTTCGGCAGCTCGCCGGTCGGCTCGTGCGCCGCCGCCGACCGCAGCGCGACCACCGCCTGCCGCACCTCGGCCCGCTGGAAGAACCGCTCGCCGCCGCGCACCTGGTAGGGCACGCCGACCTCGGCCAACGCCTGCTCGAACACCTCCGACTGGGCGTTCACCCGGTAGAGGACGGCGATCTCGCTGGCCGACACGCCCTCGTCCAGCAGCGCCTTCACCCGCCGGGCGACGGCCGCCGCCTCCAGCGACTCGTCGTCGAACTCGGTGAACGTCGGCTTCGGCCCGTCCGGGCGCTGCCCGATCAGCGACAGCCGCGACCCGGCCGGCCTGCCGCGCGCCCACTTGATCACTTCGTTGGCCAGGCCAACGACCTGCGGCGTCGACCGGTAGTCCCGCTCCAGCCGCACCACGACGGCCTCGGGGAACCGGCGCGGGAAGTCCAGCAGCGGACGCGGCGAGGCGCCGGCGAACGAGTAGATGGTCTGGTTCGCGTCGCCGACGACGGTCAGGTCGTCGCGCTCGCCGAGCCACGCGTCGAGCACGCGCTGCTGCAACGGCGTGACGTCCTGGTACTCGTCCACCACGAAGCACCGGTAGCGGTCGCGGAACTCCTGCGCGACCTCGCCGTGCTCCTCCAGCGCCGCCGCGGTGTGCAGCAGGAGGTCGTCGAAGTCGAGCAGCTGCGCCTGGTTCTTCAGCTGCTCGTAGGTCCGGTACACCTGCGCGACCTGCTCGGCGGGCGCGGGCGTGTCGCGGCTCGTGCGCCCGGCGGCGGCCGGGTAGTCGTCGGGGGCGACCAGCGACGCCTTGGCCCACTCGATCTCGCCCGCGAGGTCGCGCAGCGAGTCCGACTCGGTGGACAGCCCCGTCCGGTTGGCGGCCTGGGCGACCAGCCGCAGCTTGTTGCGGTCGATCAGCTGCCACTGCTCGCCGCCGACCACGCGCGGCCAGAAGTAGCGGAGCTGGCGCAGCGCGGCGGCGTGGAACGTGCGGGCCTGCGCGCCGTGCACGCCGAGCGCGCGCAACCGGGTGCGCATCTCGCCCGCGGCACGTGCGGTGAACGTGACGGCGAGGACCTGACCGGCGGCGACGTGGCCGCGTTGGACCAGGTGAGCGATGCGGTGCGTGATGGTGCGGGTCTTGCCCGTGCCCGCGCCCGCCAGCACGCAGACCGGGCCCCGCGGTGCTTCCACGGCGGCGCGCTGTTCCGGGTCGAGTCCCTCCAGCAGCCGGTCCATGCGCTGCATCCTCGCAGAGCACAGCGAGTACTCCCGTCATGGGGCGACGCGGCGCGCCGTATCCTGGTGGGTATGGCTGGTAAGCAGGACAAGGCGGCTGCCAAGGCGGCCTCCAAGGAAGCGGCGAAGGCTCGGCGCGCGGCATCGAAGGCGAAGCGCAGCCAGATCTTCGAGGCGTTCAAGATGCAGCGCCGCGAGGACAAGGCGCTCGTGCCGTTGATGCTGGCGTGCCTGCTCGGCGCGACGGCCGCGGCGTTCCTGATCGGCCTCATCTGGGACATGCAGTGGGTGCTGCTGCCCATGGGCATCGCGGTGGGCGCGCTGCTCGCGGTCATCGTGTTCGGCCGCCGGGTGCAGCGCACCGTGTACGCGAAGGCCGACGGCCAGCCGGGCGCGGCGGCGTGGGCGCTGGACAACCTGCGCGGCAAGTGGCGGGTCACCCAGGCCGTGGCCGGCACGACGAGCGGTGACATGGTGCACCGGGTGCTCGGCAGGCCGGGTGTGGTGCTGGTCGCCGAGGGCGCCCCGCACCGGGTGAAGGGCCTGCTCGCGCAGGAGAAGAAGCGGGTGGCGCGGGTGATCGGCGAGACGCCGATCTACGACGTCATCGTCGGCGCGGAGGACGGCCAGGTGCCGCTGCGCAAGCTGCAGGCCCACCTGATGAAGCTGCCGCGCAACATCACGACCGCGCAGGTCGAGACGATCGACAACCGGTTGGCCGCGCTGGCCAGCCGCGGCGCGGCGCTGCCCAAGGGCCCGATGCCCCAGGGCGCCAAGATGCGCAACGTGCAGCGCGCCATGCGGCGTCGCTGACCGACGTCCTCGCAGCTCAGGCCCGTTCCGGCAGTCATCCGGGGCGGGCCTGGCGCGTTGCCGGGCGCGTCAGCGGACTCGGATGACGACCGTGCCGGCGGCCTTGTCGTGCAGCCCCCTGCCGTCGGCGTCCCAGACCACGGCCGGGATGATCGGGAAGATCAACGCCGTGCGCAGCGCGGCCCGGGGCACGCCGACGGTCCCGGCGCCGTCCAGCCGCGCGACCCGCAGCCCGAACAACGCGTGACCAGGGGTGAAGCCGAAGAAGCCGACCGCGGTGACGGTGATGGCGAACCAGGCCAGCAGGCTCCAGTTCTTCGGCAGGTCGGGCATGGTGAACAGGCCCGCGACGCCCGCCGACAGCGCGAAGTCGACCAGGATGGCGATCGCGCGGCGGCCGGTGGACGCGATCGAGCCGGGACCGGACTGCGGCAGGCCGAGGCGTTCACCTCGCCAGCGCTGCCCGGCGCCGTCGCCGGAGTCGGCGCCGGGTTCCAGCGCCGAGCGGGGTCCTGACAGCCACGAACCGGTCCACTTGCTCACCCCTCCAGAGTAAGGCCGTGCTCAGCGGGTGAGGACCGGCGGTCGGGTTGCCCGACCGGGGCGGCCCGTTAACACTGGCGAAACACGCGGGTGATGGCTGGGCAACACCGCAGTCATAGTTTCGCCACGATGGCAGGCCGCACCACGCAGCGGCGTACAACCACGCCCCCACCGCAGCAGAGGAGTCGACGAGGGTGTTCAAGAATCCCGACGAGGTCCTGAAGTTCATCTCCGACGAGGGCGTGAAGTTCATCGACGTCCGCTTCAGCGACCTGCCCGGCGTGATGCAGCACTTCACGCTCCCCGCCTCCGCGTTCGACGCCGAGGCCATCGCCGAGGGCCTCGCGTTCGACGGCTCGTCGGTTCGCGGCTTCCAGTCGATCCACGAGTCGGACATGCTGCTGCTGCCCGACCTGTACACCGCGCGCCTCGACCCGTTCCGGATCGAGAAGACGCTGATCGTCAACTTCTTCGTGCACGACCCGTTCACGCGTGAGGCGTACAGCCGCGACCCGCGCAACATCGCGCGCAAGGCCGAGCAGTACATCACCGAGTCGGGCATCGCGGACACCGCGTACTTCGGCGCCGAGGCGGAGTTCTACATCTTCGACTCGATCCGCTTCGACACCACGGCGAACGCGTCGTTCCACGAGATCGACGCCATCTCCGGCGCGTGGAACTCCGGCCGCGAGGAGGACGGCGGCAACCGGGGTTACAAGGTCAAGTACAAGGGCGGCTACTTCCCGGTCACGCCGACCGACCACTACGCCGACCTGCGCGACAAGATGGTCCTCAACATGGAGGCCCAGGGCTTCACCGTCGAGCGCGCGCACCACGAGGTGGGCACCGGCGGCCAGTCCGAGATCAACTACCGGTTCAACACGCTGCTGCACGCCGCGGACGACCTGATGCTGTTCAAGTACATCATCAAGAACACCGCCTGGCAGGCCGGCAAGACCGTGACGTTCATGCCGAAGCCGCTGTTCGGCGACAACGGCTCGGGCATGCACACGCACCAGTCGCTGTGGAAGGACGGCCAGCCGCTGTTCCACGACGAGTCCGGCTACGCGGGCCTGTCGGACGCGGCGCGCCACTACATCGGCGGCATCCTGCACCACGCGCCGTCGCTGCTGGCGTTCACCAACCCGACGGTGAACTCCTACCACCGCCTGGTGCCGGGCTACGAGGCCCCGGTGTCGCTGGTCTACTCCCAGCGCAACCGGTCGGCGTGCGTGCGCATCCCGATCACCGGCAACAACCCGAAGGCCAAGCGCATCGAGTTCCGCTGCCCCGACTCGTCGGGCAACCCGTACCTGGCGTTCTCGGCCATGGTGATGGCCGGCCTGGACGGCGTGAAGAACAAGATCGAGCCGCCGGCCCCGATCGACAAGGACCTCTACGAGCTGCCGCCCGAGGAGGCCCGCGACGTCAAGCAGGTGCCGGCGTCCCTCGACGCGGTGCTGGACAACCTCGAAGCGGACCACGAGTTCCTGCTGGAGGGCGGCGTCTTCACGCCGGACGTCATCGACACCTGGATCTCGTACAAGCGCGAGCAGGAAATCGACCCCCTGCGCCTCCGCCCGAACCCGTACGAGTTCGCGCTCTACTACGACGTGTGATCGGTGCGGGGCCCTGAGGTCCCGCTCAACGCCTCCACAGGCCGAAGGCCGGGTGACTGCCACAGTCCCCCGGCCTTCGGCCTTTCTCCCGCTCTCACGGAAGCGGAGAAAGGCCGGCACAGAGCACTACAGGGTCCTCGTCAACCGCCGCACCACGGCCAGCCCCTCCGGCGTGCCCGGCCAGTGCTCCGCGACCACCTCGGGCCCCGCGGAGCGGATCACCGAGCGGAGGACCCAGCTCACCGCGATCACGTCGTCCGCGTACCCCAGCACCGGGATGAAGTCGGGGACCAGGTCGAACGGCAGGGCCAAGTACCCCAGCAGCACCCACAGCCGGACCCTGGCCGAACGGGGCACGCGCGGGTCGCGGGCCAGGCGGGCGACCAGGCGCAGGACGTCGGGCAGCAGGCGCATCGCCAGCGACAGCGCGTTGCCGCGCGGACGCACCAGGAACAGGCCCAGGAGCAGCAGCAGCCACGCGCCGACCAGCCCGATGGCGACGCCGAGGAGGACGTCCACCTACTTGGGGACCGGGATGCCGGTCACGGTCACCGCGCCCCCGGTGGGCGCGAGCTGACCGATGATCCCGGCGAACGTCAACGAGAACGACGTGCTCCCGGCGCCGACCTTCTTGTCCAGCTCCACGTAGCCGTTGACGCTGCCGCCCTTGGCGATCGACACCGGCCACCGGCTGGTCGACAGGGACGCGCCGTACGAGCGCTCGGCGTCGTCCACGGCCGAGATGGACGCGACCGGCAGGTCCATCTTCGCGGTGCTGGCGTTGACGGCGGTCACGAACACCTTCAGCCGACCGCCCACGTTCTCCACCTTGGTGACCTCGACGGTGAGCAGGCCGCGCGCCTGCTTCCACGATCCGGTGAGGACCGCGCTCTGCGCCACGGGCTCCGAAGAGGACTCGGAGGCAGACTCCGAAGCGGACGACGGCGCCGCGCCCACCGCGCCCTCCAGGCTGCCGGTGGGCTCCTCGGACCCGGTCGACTCCCCGGTGGGGAGCGGGGTCGGCGCCGTCGAAGACGTGCCACCGAGGGTGACGCTCAGCGCGCCGACACCGATCGTGCCCGCGGTGACCGCCTGGACCACCCCGAGCACCACCAGCACGCCGAGCACCACCAAGCTGATCTTCAGAGCCGCGCTGCTCTTCTTGCGATGGGTTCCGTCGACCATGACGTCCTTCGTCCGGGCGCACGCGTGCGAACGTGAGCACCCCCCATGAGTGACGACAGTCTCGACACAAGCCACACCAATAGTCAATGCAGGTGAACCCCAGTTCAACGGTGCGTAGCCCTCGGTGAACACGCCGTCGACACCAGGGCTGCCCGTCCCACCATCGGGATGTGCGGTTAGGGTCGCGCCGTGTCTGATGACGTCGCAACCCCCGCGCAGGTGCTGTCCACCAACATCTTCGACTCCGCCGCCGAGGCGATCGAGGCGATCGCCGCAGCCGACGTGCTCGGCCTCGGCGTCCGCGTCTCGAACCGCCTCGTGCAGGACGAGGAGTCCGACGACTCGCTCGTGGAGGAGTGGATCGTCGAACTGCTCACCACGGTCCCGACCGTCGACGAGGAGTGACCGGCCGGAGTGCCCTCGCCTCGACGGGGGCACTCCACCGCCTCACACGATCAGCACGACCTTGCCCCGCACGTGCCTGCCCTCCAGCAGCCGGTGCGCGTCGGCGGCCTGCTCCAGCGGGAACGTCTGCTGGACCTCCACCTTCAACGTCCCCGAGCCCGCCTGCTCGGCCAGCCAGTCCAGGTCGGCCCGCACGGGCTTGGCGTAGGCGTACCGCCCGCCCAGCTCCAGCACGTTCGTGTCCACGATGGACACGATCCGGGACGGGTCGCGGACCAGCGCGGGCGAGTCGTTGAGCGCCGCGCCGCCGACGCAGTCGAACGCCACGTCGACCAGCCCGTCGCCACCCACCAGCTCGGCCACGTTGTCGACCAGCGCGTCGCCGTAGGCCACCGGCTCCACGCCGAGCGACCGCAGGAACCCGTGGTTGCGCGGTGACGCCGTGCCGATCACCCGCGCGGCGCCCAGGATGCGCGCCACCTGCACGGCGAGGTGCCCGACACCGCCGGCGGCGGCGTGCACGAGCACCGTGTCGCCCTCGCCGACGCCGACCTTCCGCAACGCCTGCAACGACGTCAGCCCGGTGAGCGCGAGCCCACCGGCCTCCTCGAACGACAGCGACGCGGGCTTGTGCGCCAGCCCGCGCTCGGTGGCCGCGATCAGCTCCGCGTACGCGCCGTGCTGCACGTGGTCCTTGCGCTGGTAGCCGAACACCTCGTCACCGACGGCGAACCCGTCCACCGCCGGTCCGACGGCGCGCACCACGCCCGCCACGTCCCAGCCCGGCACCAGCGGGAAGTGGTGCGGCATCGACGCGGCCGCGTACCCCATCCGCACCAGCCGGTCGACCGGGTTCACGCCGGCCGCCCGCACCTCGACCAGCACCTGGTCCAGCGCGATCGGCGGGTCCGGCAGCTCCCGCACCACGAGGACTTCGGCGTCTCCGAATTCGTTCTGCGCGATCGCTCTCACGGACCCCAGTGTTCAGGACCCGTAGAAGATGCGCTCGATCACGGCCCGCGCACGCCTGGTCGTGCGCCGGTAGGAGTCCAGGAACTCGCCGGGGTCGCCCGCGTGCCCCATCGCCGACGCCACCGCGGCCAGGTCGCGCCCGGCGGTCGGCAGCTGGTCGCCGGGCTTGCCGCGGACCAGCACGACCGCGTTGCGCGCCTCGGTGGCCATCACCCACGCGTCGGTCAGCGCGGACGCGTCGTCCGCCGACACCAGTCCCGCGTCGGTCGCCGCGCGCAGCCCGCGCACGGTCGACGGCGTGCGCAGGCCGGGCACCTCGAACGCGTGCTGCAGCTGCAGCAGCTGCACGGTCCACTCGACGTCGGCCAGCCCGCCGCGCCCCAGCTTGGTGTGGGTGGACGGGTCGGCGCCGCGCGGCAGCCGCTCGGCTTCGACGCGCGCCTTGATGCGCCGGATCTCGCGCACCGCGCCCGCGTCCAGCCCGCGCTCCGGGTAGCGGACCGGGTCGATCATCTCGATGAACCGCGCGCCCAGCTCCGCGTCGCCCGCGATGTGCCGGGCCCGCAGCAGCGCCTGCGCCTCCCACAGCTCGGCCCACTGCGCGTAGTACGCCCGGTAGGAGTCGAGCGTGCGCACCAGCGGCCCCTGCCTGCCCTCCGGCCGCAGGTCGGTGTCCACCTGCAGCGCCGGGTCCTGGCTGGGCGCGCTGAGCAGCCGCCGCACCTGCTCGACCACGGACGACGCGTACCGTGCGGCGTCCGCGTCGGTCACGCCGGGAGCGGGCTCGCACACGAACATCACGTCGGCGTCCGACCCGTACCCCAGCTCGCGCCCGCCGAGCCGGCCCATGCCGATCACCGCGATGGACGCCACCCGCTCGCCGGCCGAGCGCACCACCGCGTCCAGCGCCGCCTGGAGCACCGCCACCCACACCTCGGACAGCGACACGCACACCGTGCGCAGCGGCACCAGCCCGAGCAGGTCCGCCGACGCCACCCGCAGCAGCTCCTGCCTGCGCAGCGACCGGGCGGCGGTGACCGCGCGGTCCAGGTCGCTGTACCGGGACACGGTGCTGCGCAGCGGGTTGCCGATCGCCATCGGGTCGCCGCCGACCAGCGCCGCGGTGTCGGCCAGCAGCCGCAGCACCTCCGGCGCGCGCACCAGCAGGTCCGGCACGAACTTCGACGTGCCGAGCAGCGCGGCCAACCGGTCGACCACGGTGCCCTCGTCCCGCAGCAGCCGCAGGTACCAGGGCGTCTCGGCCAGCGCCTCCGACACCCGCCGGTACGCCAGCAGCCCCCGGTCGGGGTCCGGCGTGGTGGCGAACAGGTCCAGCAGCACGGGCAGCAGCGCCGTCTGGATCCGCGCCCGCCGCGAGACGCCCTTGGTCAACGCCTCGATGTGCTTGAGGGCGCCGTCCGGTGCGGCGTAGCCGAGCGCGGCCAGCCGTGCCGCCGCCTGGGACGTGGTCAGCCGCAGCGCCTCGGTGGGCACGTTCGCCACGGCCTGGAGCAGCGGCCGGTAGAACAGCTTCTCGTGCAGCCTGCGCACCTGGTTGGCCCGCTTGCGGAACTCGGCGAGCAGCACCTGGCTCTCCGACAGCCCGCCCTCGGCCTGCAGCCCCGACGCGCGCGCCAGCCACCGCAGCCCGCTCGTGTCGTCGTCGGCCGGGAACAGGTGGGTGCGCAGCAGCCGCTGCAACTGCAACCGGTGCTCCAGCGTGCGCAGGAACCGGTAGGCGCGGCCGAAGTCGGCGGCGTCCGCCCGGCCCACGTACCCGCCGCGGCCGAGCGTGGCCAGCGCCTGGGTGGTCGTGGTGATGCGCAGCTCCTCGTCACCGCGCCCGTGCACGAGCTGCAGCAGCTGCACGGCGAACTCGACGTCCCGCAGCCCGCCGCGGCCCAGCTTCAGCTCGCGGTCGGTCAGGTCCGCCGGCACGTGGTCCTCGACGCGGCGGCGCATGGCCTGCACGTCGGGCACGAAGTTCTCCCGTTCGGCGGCCGTCCACACCAGGGGTCGCACGACGTCCATGTACCGCAGGCCCAGCTCCTCGTCGCCCGCCACCGGACGGGCCTTGAGCAGCGCCTGGAACTCCCACGTCCGCGCCCACCGCTGGTAGTAGGTGGCGTGGCCGTCCAGGGTGCGCACCAGCGCGCCCGCCTTGCCCTCCGGCCGCAGCGCCGCGTCCACCTCGAAGCACGCCTGCCCGGCCACCTGCATCACCGCGCCCGCCAACCGGGTGGCCACCGCGAGGTCGCCCTCGCCGACGAACACCACGTCGACGTCGCTGACGTAGTTCAGCTCACGCGCGCCGCACTTGCCCATGGCGATCACGGCGAGCCGGCACTCGTCCGACCGCGGCACCTGCCGCGCGGCGACGTCCAGCGAGGCCCGCAGCGCGGCCACGGCCAGGTCCGACAGCAGGGCGGCCACGTCGTCGTAGTGGACGTACGGCTGGTCCGGCTCGACCACGTGCGCCAGGTCGGCGGCGGCGATCCGGCACAGCAGCGCCCGGTACTCCAGCCGCAGCGCCCGCACGGCCTCCGCGCCGGTCAGCCCGTCGACCGCGGCGACCAGCGCCGGCGCGAACGCCCCGGCGTCCACCGGTTCGCCCCCGGCCAGGCCGCGCCAGCGGTCCGGGTTGGCGACCAGGAAGTCCGCCAGCGCGGTGGACGAGCCCAGCACCGCCAGCAGCCTGCCGCGCAGCGCGTCGTCGTCCCGCAACGCCTGGTCCAGCTCGGGCCACCGGTCGCCGAGGGCGACCCTCAGCCGGTCGACGCCGAGCAGCGCGAGGTCCGGGTCCGGGCTGCGGGACAACGCCACCAGGATCGGCTCGTTGCCCTCGCTCGGCCTGCGGCCCTCCCACCAGCCGGCGTCGTGCAGGTGCTCACCGCCGCGCGCCCCGGTCAGGCCGAACCGCGCGGGCGACGTGGGGAGGCGGGATGGATCGGTCATCGGAGGACACGGTAGTCGGCTCCGCCGCCGCGGGAGCGGTTCAGCCGGCCACGATCAAGTAGATGCCGAACAACACTACGGTCACGCACGCCAGCAGGCAGGCCGCCGCCGCGGCCGTCGGCAGCGCGGTGGACGCCTGGCGCTCCTGCGCCGCCTCCCGCGCCGACAGCGCGCGCAACCCGCCGGAGAACAGCAGGACCAGCCCCAGCACCACGGCGAGGCTCACCCCGAACACGGCGCCGAGCGCCGCCCAGTCGATCTTCACACCGCCACCTTGTGCGTCTCGGCCTGCGCCGCGATCTCGTCCACCACGTGCTCGGGTCGCACCGGCTCGCGGCGGGACAGCAGCCAGATGCCCAGCGACACCCCGATCCCGACCACCGCCACGGCCACCACGCCGGCCGTGCCCAGCGACGCGACCTTGCCCGCGAGCGCGCCGACCAGGCCCGCCGCCGGCAGCGTCAGGCCCCACGCCGCCGCCATCCGACCGGCCACGCCCCACCGCACGCCGTCGCGCTGGCGGGCCAGGCCGGAGCCCATGATGCCGCCGGACGCGACGTGCGTCGTGGACAGCGCGAAGCCCAGGTGCGACGACGCCATGATCACGGTCGCCGCGCTGGTCTGCGCGGCGAAGCCCTGCGGCGCCTCGATCGTGGTCAGGCCCGAGCCGAGGGTCTTGGTGATCCGCCAACCGCCCAGGTAGGTGCCCAGCGCGATGGCGACGGCCGCGCTCAGGATCACCCAGAGGGGCGGTTCCGCGCCGGGCGCGAGGGTCCCGGCGGTGATCAGGGTCAGCGTGATGATGCCCATGGTCTTCTGCGCGTCGTTCGTGCCGTGCGCGAGCGACATGAGCGCGGCGGAGGCGATCTGCCCGCTCTTGAAGCCCTTGTCGGTCACCGACGCGCGGGCGCGCTTGGTCAGCCGGTAGGTCAGGTAGGTGGCCAGCAGCGCGACGATGCCCGCCACCAGCGGCGCGGCGATCGCGGGCGCGATCACCTTGTCCACGACCTTCCCGAAGTGCACGGCGTCCGCGCCGGACGCGATCCAGGTCGCGCCGATCAGCCCGCCGAACAGGGCGTGCGACGAGCTGGACGGCAGCCCGACGTACCAGGTCACCAGGTTCCACATGATCGCCCCGATCAACCCGCCGAACACGATCGCGGGCGTGATCAGGGCGTCGTCCACGATCCCGCCCGAGATGGTCTTGGCGACCTCGACCGACAGCAGCGCCCCCACCAGGTTCAACACCGCGGAGAACGCGACGGCCGTGCGCGGCTTGAGCGCGCCGGTGGCGATGGAGGTCGCCATCGAGTTCGCGGTGTCGTGGAAGCCGTTGGTGAAGTCGAAGACCAACGCCGTGATGACCACGATGATGACGAGGAGCGAGGCATCCACGCTGATTCCTCCAACTGAATCGACACAGTCGAAGGTAAACGCTACCTGTCTGGTCGATGAACGCTCACAACAACGAGGTGAACGCTACCTGTCCACTGGGTGAACGCCGGCATCAACGGATGTTCGTCACACCAGGGGCAGGCTCCGGTGGATCGTCAGCTCACCCGCCGCCAGGCGCACGAATCGTTCGGCAAACGGCTGCCACACCTCCCGAATGTCCTCGTGCCCTCGGTCGAGCCGGTCCGGTTCGAGCGACCGCGGCCGCACCTCCGGGTACCCCGCCGCCCAGCGCAGAACCACCTCCGGCGTGGTCTCGATGTGGAACTGCACGCCGTAGGCGCGGTCACCGATCCGGAACGCCTGGTTGGCGCACTTCGGCGACGACGCGAGCAGCAGCGCGGTCGGCGGCAGCAGCGAGACCTCGTCGTGGTGGAACTGCAGCACGTCCGGCGTCCACGGCAGGTCCGCGAACAGCGGGTCACCGCTCGCCGCGTCCCGCTTGGCCACCAGCTGCACCCCGACCTCGGGCCCCTGCGGGCTGCGCCGCACCTGCCCGCCGGTGGCCGCCGCCAGGAGCTGCGCGCCGAGGCAGATCGCCAGCAGCGGCGCCCTCTTGGACACCGCGTGGGACAGCAGCTTGCGCACGTCGGCCAGCCACGGGTGCTCGACGTCGTCCAGCGCGCCCATGGCGCCGCCCAGGCACACCACGCCCTGGTAGCCGTCGAGCGCGGCCGGCAGTGGTTCCTCGTAGGGCTTCACCACGTCCAGCACCGCCCCGGCGGCGGAGAGCCACTCGCCGAGGCGGGCGGGTTGGTTGTCGTGGTCGAGTTGCAGCACGAGCAGGCGCGTCACCTGACCGAGGGTAATTCAGCAGTCGCAGGAGATGCCGTGCAGGTCCGCGCCGCCGGCATCGCCCTCGACCGGGTAGCCCGAGGCGTGCCAGGCGGTGATGCCGCCGGCCAGCCGCTTCACCTTGAACCCCAGCCGGGACAGCGCCAGCGCGCCCTTGGTGGCGGCGTTGCACTCGGAGCTCTCGCAGTAGCAGACGTAGACGAGGTCCCGGTCCCAGGCGGCGGTCGTCGTCGCGTCGACCTCCCAGTGCGGGAGGTTGATCGCGCCGGGGATGCGGAGCCGGGCGAACGCCTCCGGGCTGCGCGTCTCGACCAGCCGGAAGCCCTCGGTCGACCCCGCCGCCAGGTCGCGGACCACGTCGTCCGGGTCGGCCTCGAAGGCGAGTTCGGCGGCGAAGAACGCGGCGGCGGCAGCGGGGTCGGCGGCGGGGAAGCGGAGCGTGTTGGTCATGGGGAAATGGTGGCTGACCAGCGCGTTCCGCCCCAGGGAGAAGTCACGGCGTTCGGCCGGTCCGACTTACGATTCCACGGTGGAACTGGACGACCTGGATTGGAAGTTGCTGGACCTGCTCCAGCGCGACGGGCGGATGACGTTCACCGAGCTGGCCAAGCGGGTCTCGCTGTCCGCGCCCGCGACGACCGAGCGGGTGCGGCGGTTGGAGCAGGCCGGGATCGTCACCGGGTACGCGGCGGTGGTCGACCCGCAGCGGCTCGGCCTGCCGATCGAGGCCATCGTGCGGGTGCGGGTGCGCAGCCTCGACACGCCCCGGTTCCGGGAGCGGGTGGTGACGATGGCGCAGGTGCGCGACGCCGACCACGTCACCGGGGACGACTGCTGGCTGCTGCGCGTGGTGTGCCGGTCGATGGTGGAGCTGGAGGAGTTCGTGGAGCTGGCCCAGCGGTACGGCGACACCACCACGTCGCTGGTGTTCTCGTCGCACGCGCGCAACCGCCCCGTGACGCGGGAGGTGTTCGGCGGTATCGTTTCTCGATAACATCGATAAACGATATGCGGGGGGCATGTCATGTCGAGGGGGAATCCGTTAGAGCCGTTGACCGGCGCGGTGTCGGCGCTGTTCACCATGCGCACGAGCGCCGAACTGCGCGCCGACCTGGAAGGAACGGTGTGAGCGCGACCGCGGACCCGTTGCGGCCGCTGACCAAGGTCGTCCGGCTCCTGTGGTCGGTCACGGTCGTGCTGACCGCGGGCCTGACGACCGTGTCCGCGGTCATGGGGGCCGTGCAGTCGCTGCCGGTGTGCTTCCGGACCGGCCGACCGCCCGGCGGGTACGTCGACGGCGAAGCCCTCCGGACGGGGGCGAGCAGTTCCGCCGAGCAGTTCCGGATCTGCGTCGAGGAGCCGACCGGCGCGGAGCGGGTGCTCGGGTTCCTGAACGCGGGACCGAGCGCGTTCGGCTACGCCATCGCGCTGCTCCTGCTGCTCCTGGTGCTAGAACGCGCGTCCCGCGACGGCGTCCACACCGAGGCGACGGCCTCCGGGCTCCGCCGGCTCGGGTGGTTCGTGCTGATCGCCCTGCCCACGGCGACCCTGGTCCAGGCGCTCGCGGCCGACTGGCTGTCTCGGCGCGTCGTGGACCGGGAGCACGAGGCGATCCGGTTCCTCGCCGACTGGGACGTGCCGTGGTGGGCGGTGGTCACCGGCGTGGGTCTGCTGGCGCTTGGCAAGATCATGCGCACGAGCGCGGACATGCGAGAGGACCTAGAGGGAACGGTGTGAGCATCCAGGTGCACCTCGACCGGCTGCTGGCCGAGCGCGGGATGACGTTGACGGAGCTGGCCGACCGGGTCGGCGTGACGGTGGTCAACCTGTCCGTGCTGAAGAACGGCCGGGCGCGGGCGATCCGGTTCAGCACGCTCACCGCGCTGTGCGAGGTGCTGGACTGCCAGCCGGGCGACCTGCTCAGCCACCGGCCGGGGTGAACACGAACTCCGCCGAGTCGACCACCGGCCGGAACCCGATCCGCTGGTAGATCGAGTTGGACGTCGGGTTCGCCAGGTCGGTGTAGAGCACGACGTGCTCGGCGCCGCTCTCCCTCGCCCACGACGCGCAGGCCGCGGTGACCGCCGCGCCGTAGCCGTGCCTGCGGTGCTCGGGCGGGGTGTAGACGGGACCGATGCGGGACATGCCGGACGCCGGTGCGCCCGCCACCGCCCACGCCACCGGCGTGTCGCCGTGCTGCCAGATCAGGTGGCCGTGCCCGGCGGCCAGGCCGGCGCGCATCATGAGCCGCGACCGCTCCGCGTCACGAGCCTGCCCGGTCGCTTCGACGGCGAAGTCCGTGCGCCAGCCGACCAGCAGGTCGAGGTCGTCCTCGGTGGCCAAGCGGGCCGCGCCGGGCACGTCATCGGGCGGCGCCAGGTCGTCGAGCTGGTACAGGCGCAGCGCCATGTGCTCCCGGGCGGCGCAGCCGGTGCGGGCGGCCCACGCGACGACGAACGGCTCCACCGACTCGCGCGGTCCGTTCACACCGGGGAGTTCGACCTCACCGGCCAAGGCGTCCGCGACGGTCTCGGCCCACCGGGGCGCGACACCGCTGAGCGTGAACGGCCAGGGCGGCGTGCGCAGTGCGGCGGCCACCAGGACGCCGTCCTCGGCGACCGTCACCAGCAGCGGCGGTTCGTCGTCCGGGTCCGGGTGGTTGAGCCGCCGGTCGACCGCCGCGATCGGGATCGTGTGGAAGACGGGATCGGTGTTGAAGAAGTCGCTGGTTAACGCCCAGAACTCCGCCAGGTCGTCGTGTCTGGTCACCTCGGCCATGTCCGGACCGTAACGCAAAAAGCCCTCAGGGGCACTCGGATAACCGAGTGCCCCTGAGGGAAGAATTGTTCGGCGGCGTCCTACTCTCCCACACCCTCACGAGTGCAGTACCATCGGCGCTGGAAGGCTTAACTACCGGGTTCGGAATGGGACCGGGTGTTCCCCAACCGCTATGACCACCGAAACACTATGAAATTACCAACCCGTAGGCACCCCGACCCACCCAAACCCTCCGACCTCCGTCGGGGACAGGTGGACCGTGGTGGTCCGGTTCGGCTCTCTCAGAACCGCACAGTGGATGCGTAGCGCCTTCATGACAAGTCCTCGGCCTATTAGTACCGGTCAACTCCAGCCGTTACCGACCTTCCATCTCCGGCCTATCAACCCAATGGTCTCTTGGGGGCCTTAACCCACAAAGGGTGGGATACCTCATCTAGGAACAGGCTTCCCGCTTAGATGCTTTCAGCGGTTATCCCTTCCGAACGTAGCCAACCAGCAATGCCCTTGGCAGGACAACTGGCACACCAGAGGTCCGTCCGTCCCGGTCCTCTCGTACTAGGGACAGCCTTCCGCAAGTATCCTACGCGCGCGGCGGATAGGGACCGAACTGTCTCACGACGTTCTAAACCCAGCTCGCGTACCGCTTTAATGGGCGAACAGCCCAACCCTTGGGACCTACTCCAGCCCCAGGATGCGACGAGCCGACATCGAGGTGCCAAACCATGCCGTCGATATGGACTCTTGGGCAAGATCAGCCTGTTATCCCCGGGGTACCTTTTATCCGTTGAGCGACCACGCTTCCACAAGCCATGGCCGGATCACTAGTTCCGACTTTCGTCCCTGCTCGACCCGTCGGTCTCACAGTCAAGCCCCCTTGTGCACTTGCACTCGACACCTGATTGCCAACCAGGCTGAGGGAACCTTTGAGCGCCTCCGTTACCCTTTGGGAGGCAACCGCCCCAGTTAAACTACCCACCAGGCACTGTCCCTGATCCGGATCACGGACCGAGGTTAGACATCCAGTACGACCAGAGTGGTATTTCAACGACGACTCCACAACCACTGGCGTGGCCGCTTCACAGTCTCCCACCTATCCTACACAAGCCGAACCGAACACCAATACCAAGCTATAGTAAAGGTCCCGGGGTCTTTCCGTCCTGCCGCGCGTAACGAGCATCTTTACTCGTAGTGCAATTTCGCCGGGCCTGTGGTTGAGACAGTCGAGAAGTCGTTACGCCATTCGTGCAGGTCGGAACTTACCCGACAAGGAATTTCGCTACCTTAGGATGGTTATAGTTACCACCGCCGTTTACTGGCGCTTAAGTTCTCAGCTTCGCCCCGAAGAGCTAACCGGTCCCCTTAACGTTCCAGCACCGGGCAGGCGTCAGTCCGTATACATCGTCTTGCGACTTCGCACGGACCTGTGTTTTTAGTAAACAGTCGCTTCTCGCTGGTCTCTGCGGCCGAAAAATCCTAGCCCGCAAGGGGCTTCAAATCCCTCGGCCCCCCTTCTCCCGAAGTTACGGGGGCATTTTGCCGAGTTCCTTAACCACAGTTCGCCCGATCGCCTCGGTATTCTCTACCTGACCACCTGTGTCGGTTTGGGGTACGGGCCGCATGAACACTCACTAGAGGCTTTTCTCGGCAGCATGGGATCACCCTACTTCGCCTCAATCGGCTATGCATCACGTCTCAGGATATATGAACCGCGGATTTGCCTACGATTCTCCCTACACGCTTACACCAGTACTACCACTCACTGGCGGAGCTACCCTCCTGCGTCACCCCATCGCTTGACTACTACAAGTTCAGGTCCCGCGCTCCACGTAGTCCCTCGTCCGAAGACTCAGGACAGGCTTTGGGCGGTTAGTATCACAAGGTTCGCCATGGGCGCGTTCACACGGGTACGGGAATATCAACCCGTTGTCCATCGACTACGCCTGTCGGCCTCGCCTTAGGTCCCGACTTACCCTGGGCGGATTAGCCTGGCCCAGGAACCCTTGGTCATCCGGCGGCAGAGTTTCTCACTCTGCTTTCGCTACTCATGCCTGCATTCTCACTCGTCCAGCCTCCACACCTGGATTCCTCCGGCGCTTCGATGGCTGAACGACGCTCCCCTACCCATCCAGACATACATCTGAATGACACGGCTTCGGCGGTGTGCTTGAGCCCCGCTACATTGTCGGCGCAGGACCACTTGACCAGTGAGCTATTACGCACTCTTTAAAGGGTGGCTGCTTCTAAGCCAACCTCCTGGTTGTCTGGGCGACCCCACATCCTTTCCCACTTAGCACACACTTAGGGGCCTTAGCCGGCGTTCTGGGCTGTTTCCCTCTCGACTACGAAGCTTATCCCCCGCAGTCTCACTGCCGCGCTCTCACGTACCGGCATTCGGAGTTTGGTTGATTTCGGTAAGCTTGTGGGCCCCCTAGACCATCCAGTGCTCTACCTCCGGCACGAAACACACGACGCTGCACCTAAATGCATTTCGGGGAGAACCAGCTATCACGGAGTTTGATTGGCCTTTCACCCCTAACCACAGCTCATCCCCCAGGTTTTCAACCCTGGTGGGTTCGGGCCTCCACGCGGTCTTACCCACGCTTCACCCTGGCCATGGCTAGATCACTCCGCTTCGGGTCTAGACCACGCGACTATGGGCGCCCTATTCGGACTCGCTTTCGCTACGGCTACCCCACACGGGTTAACCTCGCCACGCAGCACTAACTCGCAGGCTCATTCTTCAAAAGGCACGCCGTCACCCCTAAAGGCTCCGACGGATTGTAGGCACACGGTTTCAGGTACTATTTCACTCCCCTCCCGGGGTACTTTTCACCTTTCCCTCACGGTACTAGTCCGCTATCGGTCACCAGGGAGTATTCAGGCTTAGCGGGTGGTCCCGCCAGATTCACAGCAAATTCCACGAGCTCGCTGCTACTTGGGAACACCACTAGGAGATGTCGGGTTTTCACGTACGGGACTCTCACCCTCTACGGCCACGCTTTCCAGACGCGTTCCGCTAACCGCGACATTTTCTGACTCCTTGCCAGTCCGGCAGAACTGACCAGTAGGTCCCACGACCCCGCACACGCAACCCCTGCCGGGTATCACACGAATACGGTTTAGCCTCTTCCGCTTTCGCTCGCCACTACTCACGGAATCACGGTTGTTTTCTCTTCCTGCGGGTACTGAGATGTTTCACTTCCCCGCGTTCCCTCCACACGCCCTATGTGTTCAGGCGTGGGTGACCCCACATGACTGAGGCCGGGTTTCCCCATTCGGAAATTCTTGGATCTCAGCTCGGTTGACAGCTCCCCAAGACTTATCGCAGTCTCCTACGTCCTTCATCGGCTCCTGGTGCCAAGGCATCCACCGTGTGCCCTTAATAACTTGCCACAAAGATGCTCGCATCCACTGTGCAGTTCTCAAAGAACAACCAGACACCATCTCTTCCCTGCCAACGCCTACCGGCAACCCGGCGGTTCGAAGACTGAGACAGCCCTGTCGTTTCTCGCTGAGGAAAACACTCACGTGTTCTCTCAGGACCCAACAGCGTACCGAACAGAAGCTTTGAACCCTCTGAAGACCCTTCCACGCCCGCAAGCGGACAGTACTAACTCTCCAGACAACCCGAAGTCCTGCATATAGCCAGCATCCACAATAATGAGCTCCACCCGACGATCGTTCGCCGCCAGCGTGGCCTCCACTCCGGAAAACCGGAGTGCAGATGCTCCTTAGAAAGGAGGTGATCCAGCCGCACCTTCCGGTACGGCTACCTTGTTACGACTTCGTCCCAATCGCCAGTCCCACCTTCGACCGCTCCCCCCAGCAAGCTGGTTGGGCCACGGGCTTCGGGTGTTACCGACTTTCGTGACGTGACGGGCGGTGTGTACAAGGCCCGGGAACGTATTCACCGCAGCGTTGCTGATCTGCGATTACTAGCGACTCCGACTTCACGGGGTCGAGTTGCAGACCCCGATCCGAACTGAGACCGGCTTTGTGGGATTCGCTCCACCTCACGGCTTAGCAGCCCTCTGTACCGGCCATTGTAGCATGTGTGAAGCCCTGGACATAAGGGGCATGATGACTTGACGTCATCCCCACCTTCCTCCGAGTTGACCCCGGCAGTCTCCCATGAGTCCCCGCCATAACGCGCTGGCAACATGGAACGAGGGTTGCGCTCGTTGCGGGACTTAACCCAACATCTCACGACACGAGCTGACGACAGCCATGCACCACCTGTACACCGGCCACAAGGGGGCCAATATCTCTACTGGTTTCCAGTGCATGTCAAGCCCAGGTAAGGTTCTTCGCGTTGCATCGAATTAATCCACATGCTCCGCCGCTTGTGCGGGCCCCCGTCAATTCCTTTGAGTTTTAGCCTTGCGGCCGTACTCCCCAGGCGGGGTGCTTAATGCGTTAGCTGCGGCACGGAGGACGTGGAAGTCCCCCACACCTAGCACCCACCGTTTACGGCGTGGACTACCAGGGTATCTAATCCTGTTCGCTCCCCACGCTTTCGCTCCTCAGCGTCAGTATCGGCCCAGAGACCCGCCTTCGCCACCGGTGTTCCTCCTGATATCTGCGCATTTCACCGCTACACCAGGAATTCCAGTCTCCCCTGCCGAACTCAAGTCTGCCCGTATCGACTGCAGGCTCCACGTTAAGCGTGAAGTTTTCACAGCCGACGCAACAAACCGCCTACGAGCTCTTTACGCCCAATAATTCCGGACAACGCTCGCACCCTACGTATTACCGCGGCTGCTGGCACGTAGTTAGCCGGTGCTTCTTCTGCAGGTACCGTCACTCACGCTTCGTCCCTGCTGAAAGAGGTTTACAACCCGAAGGCCGTCATCCCTCACGCGGCGTCGCTGCATCAGGCTTTCGCCCATTGTGCAATATTCCCCACTGCTGCCTCCCGTAGGAGTCTGGGCCGTGTCTCAGTCCCAGTGTGGCCGGTCACCCTCTCAGGCCGGCTACCCGTCGTCGCCTTGGTAGGCCATTACCCCACCAACAAGCTGATAGGCCGCGGGTCCATCCCATACCGCCGGAACTTTCCACCCACCCCCATGCAGAGGCAGGTCATATCCGGTATTAGACCTAGTTTCCCAGGCTTATCCCAGAGTACAGGGCAGGTTACCCACGTGTTACTCACCCGTTCGCCGCTCGTGTACCCCGAAGGGCCTTACCGCTCGACTTGCATGTGTTAAGCACGCCGCCAGCGTTCGTCCTGAGCCAGGATCAAACTCTCCAATAAGGAATGAGTTCGATCGCTCCGAACAACACTGACAAGTAATGTCAGTTGTCCAGTAACAATCTCAAAGGAAAACCTCTTGACGAGGTCATACAATTTACTGGCTATTCGGCACGCTGTTGAGTTCTCAAAGAACACGCGCTCACCATCACGTCCCGCGTCTTACCGCAGTTCATTCCGGGGCTTTGTGTTTCCGGTGTTTCGCTTGTGTTTGAAGCTTAGCTCGTTCGTTTTCGCGGTGTCAAATCGGCCGTTTCGACCTGCTCGGCGCCGCGACAAACTCGCTTTGCATTCAATTTGTTCTGAGTCCCAGAGCGGAGGCAGCACGCTGTGCTGCTTATTCGTTTCTGGAGGCTTGACGCCGCAGTAGTCTACTCGGCCCGATTCGCGGTGTCAACCGCTCGTTCCGAGGTTCTTGCTGGCGACTCGGTAAAAGTTACTCATGACCTTCGCCCGTGTCAAATCGCCTGGTCAGGGCGCTGCGGGAGCGGTGCGGGCCGGCACGGCGAGCTGGGGACCGGGCGCCTTCGCCTGGATCGGGCGCGGGCGCAGCCACAGCGAAGTGGTCCGCACGCCCCGCATCGCGGCCACGATCTGCTCCGGCGAGGCCGCTTCGCGGGTCGCCACCGGCACCAGGTCGTAGCCCCAGATCCGGAACTCCTTCAGCACCGTGACCGGATCGTCGCCGAAACCCTCCGTCGCCGAGGCGGAGAACTCCAGGAACACGTGCGGGCGATCCCGGCGCAGCAGGCGCACCAGTCCGGCCAACGCGCGGTGACCTCGGCCCGGCGCGTCCACCCGAACGACGGACAGCTTGCGGCCCTGCAGCGACGGCACGGCCTCCAGCTCCTTGTCGAGCCTGGCCGCGCGCACCTTCGGCACGTCGTCACCGGCGTCCTCCGGCAGCGGCGCCACCGACACCCCGCCGGTCAGCGCGGGCTGGGTGATCAGCTCGCCGGTGGTCTCCCACGCGGCGGCGTCGACCAGGACGAGCTGCTGCGCCACCCGTTCGGGCAGGTTGACGTCGACGTTGTGCCGCAGCAGCGCCCGCGCGGACGGGCACGGCTCGACCGCGACCACCGCGCCGCCCGTGCCGAACCGGCTGAGCATCCGCACGGTCTGGTAGCCGACGTACGCGCCGACGTCGAGGAAGATGCCGTCCGGCTCGACCACCGAGTCGATCAGCTCCGACAGGTCGGTCTCCCACACCCCGTTGCTGGACAGCATCGGGAGCATGAACGCGTCGTCCGACGGCAGCCGCAGCAGGCCGACGTCGGTCAGCACGAGCGAGCTGCGCGGCACACCGTCGCTGTGCCGCTCGTGCTCGCGCACCACGACCCGGCGCAGGGCGTCGGCGGTGTGCTGGGCCTGGTTGGCCGCGCGCAGCCCGGCGTCGAGCTTGGTGTCGCGGTCCCGCAGCACGTCGACGACCTTGGACTCCAGCGAGTCGATCCGGTCGAGGGTGCGTTCGAGCGCGACGGTGAGCTTGTCGATGCGCTTGGCCAGGGCGTCGCTCTGCTTGGCGCGCTTCGCGGCCTCGGCGACGACGGCGTCCTCGATCTCGCGCAGCCGCCGCCCCTGGCCCGCCATGTCGGCGCGGACGCGGACCACGCCGTCGTCCACGCCCACGAGCTGGTCGGCGAGGTGGCCCTGGTGCTCGGCGTGCTGCTCCAGCTCGGCGCGCAGCACCTCCAGCTCGCCGAGGCCGACGCCGGTGGACAGGTCGTCCTGGCGGCGGACCAGCTCGGAAGCGGTGCGCTCGACCCCGTCGACCAGGGTGCCGAGCACGTCGCGCATGTGGTTGTCGTAGTGGTCGAGCACGCGCAGGACGACCTTGCGCAGCTGCGGCGCCATCGGCGTGCGGCTGGCCGTGCCCACGTCCGGCTGGCGCAGCAGGGCGTGCTTCGCCGAGTGCAGCGCCGTCAGCGGGTCGACGGTCGGCGCGGGCTTGGCCCGGCGGGCGCGCCAGCCGCGGTAGGCGTGCTCGACGCGTTCGCGGAGGAGGTCGCCGATCTTGGCGACGTCGCGGGTGGCGCGGACGTGGTCGCGCCCCTTGATGCCGATGGCGGCGGCTGCCGGCAGGTCCTCGGCGAGGGCGCGCATGAGCTTGGCGGCGGCTTGGACGTCCGGCTCGACGCCGTGGCGGCACGGCACGAAGATCACCGCGGCCTTGTCGAACAGCTCGGCGACCGCGCCGTGGTCCGAGGTGAGGATCGGGGTGGCCGCGGCGGCGTGCCCGGCGAGGACGTGCGCGACCCGGTCGCACGCGCCGCCCCGGTGCAGGTGCACGAGGCAGTCGACGGCGCCGAGCGCGTCGACCAGCTCGATGCGCGGGTCGGCGGCGGTGGCCAGCCGCAGCCGTTCGGCGGCCTCGGGGTGCGCGGCGGCGTTGGTGACCTCGATGCGCAGCGTCACGTCGTTGCGGTCGGGGAAGGCGGAGAGGAACGCGGAGACCGCGCCCAGCACGTTGCCCTCGCGGTCGATGGCGTGGTCGGCGAGGGCTCCGAAGATCACCCCTTCGGTGTCGTCGCCGGGGGTCGCGGGCTCGGCTTCCGGGACCGGGAGCGGGAGGACCCGGACGGTCGGGCCGCCTTGGCGTTCGAGTGCGGCGCGGGTCGTCTCGGAGGGGACCCAGACCTCGGTGGCGCCGGTCGGCTGGTCGTCGTCCAGGAGGTAGTCGACCACGAAGCGGCTGTCCGGGACGCGTTCGGCGGTGCCGACGCGGACCACGACCGGGTAGCCGGCGGTGGTCGAGGTCGGGAGGCCGGACGCGCGGGCGGCGGCGTGCACGAGTTCGGCGATCGGTCCGGAGCCGAGGACGCTGACGCCGAGCTGGTCGTGCAGGACGGGCGCGTCGGCGCGGGCGCTCGGCACGGCTTCCACGGGCAGCCGGCCCGCGGCGACGCCGACGCTCGCGCACCAGTCGCGGAACGCCTGGGCGTCGTTGTCGAAGGGGTGGGGGAACTGGGTGCGGAGGGCCTGGTCGGAGCGCCAGAGGGCGGCGGACCAGCGCGTGCTGCCGGGGAGGTCGGGTGCGGGCTCGCTGGCCCAGGCCACGAAGGCCGCGCCGTTGTCGGGACCGAAGGCCGGGGGTGGGGTGGAGCGGGGTGGCTTGGGGGCTTCGGTCGAGCGCGGTGGTGCGGCGGGGCGCGGTGGTGCGGCAACGGGCTCGGAGTCGGGCTCGGCGGCGGGCTGCTCGGCCTGGGGCTGCTCGGCGGCCGGGTCGGGGGTGACCTGGTCGGCGGCGGGCGGCTCGGCGGGGTCGGCAGGCCGGTCGAGGGGGAGCTGCCCGGCCTGGGGCGGCTCGGCGGCGGGTTCGGTGCTCGCCCCGACGGCGGCATCGGTGTCGGGCTCGGTGTCGGGCTCGGTGGCCGGGGTGTCGCTCAGCGCGGCAGGAGCGACAGGGGCGGCCGGGGCGAAGCTCGGTTTGGTGCCGTTCACCCTGGTCGGTGCGGCGTCGGCGGCAGGGTCGGCGGGTGGTTCGGGCGCTGACCAGCCGTCCGGGCTGAAGGCGGAGCCGGGGTGGGTGCGGGCCGCCTCGCGGTAGTCCGCTCGCAACTCGTCCGGGAGCTGGGTGCCGTCCAGCAGCTGCCCGAAGCCGTACCGGACCCGCTGCGGCGTGTGGCCCTTGCGCACCAGTTCCGCCCGGTACGCCGTGCACAGGTCCGCCAGCAGCGGGTGTTCCGACAACAGCACGCGCGGCCGGTCGGCGAAGGCCGCGGACAGCAGCCACGGCCGGTTCGGGTCGAAGCCCGCGAAGTGCACGCTGCGCACCGGTTCGCCGACGGTCGTCAACGTCCCGTCCGGCCGCCGGTGCAGGTCCCGCTGGGCGGCGTTCCACACCGACAGGCCGACCGTCGCGTCCCGCAGCACGTGCACGTTCACCAGCGCGGGCGCCATGTCGAGCACGGCCTTGGTGGCATCCGGCGTGCGGCGCAGCTGCTCGCCGAGCGAGCGCAGGAACGGCTCGGCGCCCGGCGCGACCAGCAGGAAGCCCGGGTCGAAGACGCCCGTCTCCAGCAGTTCGGTCGGCGTCGGCCGCAGGCCGTCGTCCGGCAACGGCCGCAGCGACCTCGGCAGCAGCACCAGCGGGCCGCGGCGGACCGCCGCCTCCACCAGGTCGGTCAACGGGCTGAGCACCTGCACCCACGGGTCCAGGAACAGCACCGGCACGCCCTGGCCGAGCAGCTGCTCCAGCAGCGCGGGCCGCAGCACGCCGCACAGCTGCGACGCCGTGCAGCCGGTCGCCAGCTCGGCCAGCTCCTCCCGGCTCATCCCCAGGTCGGCGGGGGTGACCAGGCCGGGACCGGAGTTCTCCGGCTGGGCGTCGACCACCAGCGCCATGAACCTGGCCTGCGGGTGGTTGGCCAGGAACGAGCTGGACAGCACCTTCACCGCGGGCAGCTCGGCGGCGGTGGCCACCGTGCAGGCGATGAACGTGGGACGGGATTCCGAACGCGCGGGCACCTCGGTCACGGTCTGCAAACCTAGCTTCTCCGAGTGCCCGGTGTGGACCACCCGCACCGGTGTGTCCTTCACAGGACCGGAAGGAGGTTGCGCAGCTCGTACGGCGTCACGCTGCGGCGGTACCCGTCCCACTCTGCCCGCTTGTTGCGCAGGAAGAAGTCGTACACGTGCTCCCCGAGGGCTTCGGGCAGCAGTTCGGAGTTCTCCATCTCGGTCAACGCCTCGCCCAGGTTCTGCGGCAGGTTGTCGTACCCGGCGGCGCGGCGCTCCCGGTCTGTCAACGACCACACGTCGTCCTCGGCGGGCGGCGGCAGCTCGTAGCCCTTCTCGATGCCCTTGAGGCCGGCGGCCAGTATCACCGCGTACGCCAGGTACGGGTTGCACGCCGAGTCCAGCGACCGGATCTCCACCCGGCGGGACGACGACTTGCCCGGCGAGTACATCGGCACGCGGACCAGCGCGGACCGGTTCGCGTGGCCCCAGCACACCGCCGTCGGCGCTTCGCCGCCCACGATCAGGCGCTTGTAGGAGTTCACCCACTGGTTGGTCACACCGGAGATCTCCCGGGCGTGCTTCAACAGGCCCGCGACGAACATCTTGCCGGTGTCCGACAGCTGGTAGGGGTCCTCGGCGTCGTAGAACGCGTTGCGGTCGCCCTCGAACAGGCTGACGTGCGTGTGCATGCCGCTGCCCGGCTGGTCGGTGAACGGCTTCGGCATGAACGAGGCCCGCACGCCCTGGGTGATCGCCACTTCCTTGATCACGTACCGGAACGTCATCACGTTGTCGGCCATGGTCAGGGCGTCGGCGTAGCGCAGGTCGATCTCCTGCTGGCCGGGCGCGCCCTCGTGGTGGCTGAACTCGACCGAGATGCCCATCGCCTCCAGCGCCTCGATGGCGTGCCGGCGGAAGTGGGTCGCGGTCTCGTGGCTGGTCTGGTCGAAGAAACCGCCGTTGTCCGCCGGGACCGGCTCGCGCCCGTCGTCCGGCAGGCCCTTGAGCAGGAAGAACTCCATCTCGGGGTGCACGTAGCAGGTGAAGCCCGCCTCGCTGGCCCTGGCCAGGGCGCGGCGCAGCACGTGCCTCGGGTCCGCCCACGACGGCGAGCCGTCCGGCATCGCGATGTCGCAGAACATCCGCGCCGAGTAGTGGCTCTTGTCCGGCGTCTGCCAGGGCAGCACCTGGAACGTCGACGGGTCCGGCTTGGCCACCATGTCCGACTCGTACACCCGGGCGAAGCCCTCGATGGCCGAACCGTCGAAGCCGATGCCCTCGCTGAAGGCGCCTTCCAGCTCGGCGGGCGCGATGGCCACCGACTTGAGGAAGCCCAAGACGTCGGTGAACCAGAGCCGGACGAACCGGATGTCGCGTTCCTCAAGGGTGCGGAGCACGAACTCCTGCTGGCGGTTCATGACCCGAAGCCTAGGTAAGGACGGTTAACCCCGCGTTGCCGACTCGGCGGAAAGCGCCGAGCCGTCGCCGACGTCCGGCGATTGCGCTGGTCACGGGTTCGCGTCGGTGTTCGGCCGAACCCGCGGGGCGGCTGGATCTACGATTCGACCCATGCTCCCTCGTCGCGCCCTGATCGGGTCGCTCGTGCTCGCGCTCGTGGCGGGCTGCACGTCCTCCGGCGGCGGCGCCGGTTCCCTGCCCGCCGGACCGGAACTGCTGGCCAGGACCGCCGAGGGCATGAAGGCGGTGACCAGCACCCACTTCACGATCGAGGTCGACGGCGAGCTGCCGGACGTGCCGGTGAAGGACGCCGAGGGCGACCTGAACGCCCGGGGCGAGTCCACGGGTCGGGCGAAGGTCGTGCAGTTCGGCCAGCTCATCGAGGTCGAGTACGTGCTGGTCGAGCAGGACCTGTACTTCAAGGGGCCGACCGGCGGGTTCACCAAGCTGCCCGCGGCGCTGGCGGGCCAGGTGTACGACCCGACCGCGATCCTCGACCCGGACGAGGGCGTGGCCAGGGTGCTGGCCGACGCGCGGGACGCGAAGACGGTGTCCTCGGACGACGGGGTGACCGTCGTGACGGCGACCGTGCCGAAGGACGTGGTCGCCGGGTTGGTGCCGGGCATCGACGCGGACGTGGCGTCGGAGTTCTCGATCCGTGACGACAAGCTGCAGAAGGCGCTGTTCACGCTGCCGGGCGGGGCGAAGGTGACGATCGGGCTGTCCGACTTCAACAAGCCCGTCACCGTGTCGCCGCCGGCGTGAGCGCGGTGGTGGCCGGCTCGGCGGTCCGGGCGCGGCGGTTGGCGATCGGGGCGGGCGCGACGGCGGTGCTGCTGGGCGCGCTGGACGCGTACGTGGTCGTCGGCGTGCTCGTGGACGTGGTGCGCGACCTCGGCATCCCGGTGAACCACCTGGAGCGCGCGACGCCCGTGGTGACCGGCTACCTGCTCGGGTACGTGGCCGGGATGCCGCTGCTCGGCCAGCTGTCGGACCGGTTCGGCCGGCGGCTGGTGCTGCACCTGTGCCTGATCGGGTTCGCGGTCGGCTCGGCGGTGACCGCGCTGGCGGGCGACCTGCCGCTGCTGGTGGCCGGGCGGGTGGTGCAGGGGCTGGCCGGTGGCGCGCTGCTGCCGGTGACGATGGCGCTGGTCGCCGACCTGTGGGCGGCCGAACGGCGGGCGTCGGCGTTGGGCGTGGTGGGCGCGGCGCAGGAGTTGGGCAGCGTGCTGGGCACGTTGTACGGCGTGGGGCTGGCGTCGTTGTTCAACGCCTGGTCGTTCTTCGAGTCCGTCGAGCCGCAGAGCTGGCGGTGGGTGTTCTGGGTGAACCTGCCGCTGGCCGCGGTCGCGATGGTGGTCGTGCAGCTGACCGTGCCGCGGTCGGTGCGGTCCGCGGTGCGGATCGACGTCGTCGGCGGCGGGTTGCTGGCGCTGGCGCTGTCGTCGCTGGTGGTCGGGCTCTACAACCCGGACCCGGCGCGCGCGGTGCTGCCGCCGTGGGGGTGGCCCGCGCTCGGGGCGTCGGCGGTGGTGTTCGCCGGGTTCGTGCTGTGGGAGCGGCGGTCGTCCGTGCGGCTGCTCGACCCGGCGGGGGTGGCCATGCGGCCGTTCCTGGCGTCGCTGGGCGTGTCGTTGGCGACCGGTGCGGCGCTGATGGTGACGTTGGTGGACGTGGAGCTGTTCGCGCAGACCGTGCTGGGGCGCGACTCGGCCGCGGCGGCGGGGATGCTGGCGCGGTTCCTGGTCGCGCTGCCGGTGGGCGCGCTGGTCGGCGGGTGGCTGGCGGCGCGGACGCGGCTCGGTGACCGGTGGGTGTCGTTCGCGGGGCTGGCGCTGGCGGCGGGCGCGTACGTGCTGATCGCGCAGTGGCCCGCGTCGGTGTCGTCGTTCGTGGTGGGGCGGGACCTGGCGGTGGCCGGGTTCGGGCTGGGGCTGGTGATCGCGCCGGTGTCGGCGGCGGTGCTGCGGGTGGTGCCCGACGACCGGCACGGTGTCGCTTCCGCCGCCGTGGTGGTCGCGCGGATGACGGGCATGCTGGTCGGCGTGGCCGGGTTGTCGGCCTGGGGGCTGCACCGGTTCCGGGAGCTGACGGCGGACCTGGACACGCCGCTGCCGTTCGGGGTGTCGCCGGAGGAGTTCGCCGAGAAGGCGGCGGCCTACCGGGAGGCGCTGACGGCCGCGCTGCTGACCGAGTACCACGAGATCTTCTGGATCACGGCGGTGATCTGCGCGGTCGGCGCGGCGGTGTCGTTGCTGCTGCCCCGCGTCCGGTGATCGCAACGGTTCGGTTGGTTATCATCGCGGCGTGGCCTGGAACACCGAGGAGACGCGTCGGCGCCTGAAGGAGGCGGCGGTCGTCGAGTTCGCCGCGCACGGGTTGGCGGGCACCCGGGTGGAGCGGATCGCGGCGCGGGCCGGGGTGAACAAGGAACGGCTCTACAACTACTTCGGCGACAAGGAGCAGTTGTTCAACGCCGTGCTGTCGGACGAGCTGGCCAGGATCGCGGCGGCGGTGCCGTTCGAGCCGGTGCGGGACGTCGGCGAGTACGCGGGCCGGTGCTTCGACTACCACCTGGCGAACCCGCACCTGGTGCGGTTGCTGCAGTGGGAGGCGCTGGCGTACGGGGACGGCGCGGTGGCCGACGAGGAGGGGCGGGCGGCGCACTACCGGCGGAAGGTCGAGGCTTTCCGGACCGCGCAGGCGGACGGCGTGCTGGACGCGTCGCCGGGCGCGGCCGACCTGGTGTTCATGATCATGTCGTTGACGTCGTGGTGGCTGGCCGTGCCCCAGGTGGCCCGGATGGTGACGGGCCCGGAGGACGCCGACCGCCGCCGTGCGGCCGTGGTCGAGGCGGCGCGGCGGCTGGCGGCGCAGGTCACGCCGGCGCGGTAGCGGGCGCCGGGCCGAGGGCGACGACGCCCGCCGCGACCACCAGCAGGGCGGCGAGGGTGAGGCAGATCGCGGCGAAACCGGCCGGGGCCAGGGCCGTCACCAGGACCGGGCTGATGCCGCAGCCCAGGCCGACCAGGAAGCCGTAGCCCGCCAGGGCCGCGCCCCTCGACTCGCCGGACGCCCGGCCGACCAGCGCCACCAGGGCCGGGATGGTGACCGCCAGGCCCGCCACGAAGACCGCGCTGCCGACGAGCAGCACCGGGAGCGTGGTGGAGCCGGCTTCCAGCGCCAGGCCGGCGGCGGCCACCAGGAACGCCGCGGGCGCGACCCGGTGCGGGCCGAAGCGGGTGATCAGCGGGCCGGCGAACAGGCCCAGCGCGATGCCGGGCAGGCCGGGCAGGCGCAGTAGCAGGAGGTCGGCGGCGGCGTGGATGCCGTAGCGCTCACCGACGGTCGTGGTCAGGGCGGTGTACATGCCGACGAACGTCAGCAGGAGGGTGATCGCGCCCGCGTAGGCCACGAGGAGTGGCGGACGGCGGAGAAGACCACCCAGGCTGGTGAACGTCGTCGCCAGTGGGGTGGGAGTCGGGCGGGGGATCTTGGGCAGGCGGGTGACCGCCAGTGCCACTGCCAGCAGTGCGGGGACCAGGAGCCAGAAGACCCAGCGCCAGCCGATGGCCTTGTCCACGCCCAGGGCGTACGCCTGGCCGATCAGGCCCGCCAGCAGGAACGAGCCGGACACCGCCGTCACGCCCACCGCGCGGCGTGCGGGCGGGAGGGCTTCGGCGACGTAGGCCAGGGACACGGACGGGATCGCGGCGGCGAGGAAGCCCTGGACGGCGCGGGCGGCCAGCAGCGGGGCGAAGGCGGTGGACGTGCCCGCGACGAGGCCGACCACGGCGCCCGCGGCGAGGCCGAAGGCCATCACGTGGCGGCGGTCGTAGCGGTCGGAGATGGTGCCGAAGACCAGGTTGCCCAGCGCGAACGCGAACCCGAAGCCGCCGCCGACCCACGAGGCCGCGGAGAGGGTGACGTCGTAGCGGTCGGCCACGCCGGGGAGCAGCGGGACGGTCAGGTAGAGCTGGCCCACCGCCAGGATCACGGCGGCGACGAGGGTGGCGATCAGCAGGGGTGGGCGGGTCGGCCTGGGCACGGCGCTCCTCGGTTCCAACGCTCGGGTTGGACTTGACCGTACGCCGGAGCCGTCGCCGACTCCAACGGTGGAGATGGAATGTGCGGCGAGTCACCGGGGTGCAGGTGGACCACTCGGGCGGGTGACATGCGCTGCGGGCGGGCGGCAACGGACGGACCATGGCCCGCATGACGTATCCAGAGGCGAACACCGCTGGTCAGGCCGCGCGGGGTGAGTTGCGGGCCGGTCAGCCGAAGGCGTTGTGGATCACCTTTGGGGTGATCACCGTGGTGATCGGACTGGCGGTGATGCTGTGGCCGGGCCTGACGGTGCTCGCGGCGGCCGTCCTGTTCGGCGTGCAGCTGCTGGTCACCGGGGTGTTCTGGCTGGTGGGCTCGTTCAGCGCGGACTCGATGGGCCACCGGCGGTGGTTGTCGGCGGTGGCCGGGCTGCTGGCGCTGGTGGCGGGGATCCTGTGCTTGCGCGAGCCGTTCCAGACGGTGGCGGTGCTGGCGTTGCTGCTGGGGGCGACCTGGGTCGTCGGCGGGGTGGCCGAGGTCTTCCACGGGTTCGGGAACAGCGGGTGGGCGGTGTTCTCCGGGGTGGTGACCACGATCGGGGGAATTGTGGTGCTGGTGTGGCCGGTGGCGAGCGTGATCGCGCTGGCCTGGCTGCTCGCCGTCGTGCTGGTGGTGTTCGGGGCGCTGGCCATCGCGGGCGCGATCGGCGCCGGTCACTCGCCGAAGGCCGGCACCCGCACCGCGCCCACCACCGGCACGAGCGGGCCGACGGGCACGACCGGCACCACGGCAACCGCCTAGGCCACGCTCGACGCACGCCGACTGCGGCCGGTGGGATTGCACGGCCGACAGCTCGGAGGGATGGGCGCGGGCAGCGGGGTGGGGTGCCGGTTGCCCCTCTGTCAGCCCTCGCGCCAGCCGCTGGTGATCGGCAGGCGGCGGTCGCGGCCGAAGGCCTTGAAGGTGATCTTGGTGCCCGGCGGGTACTGGCGGCGCTTGTACTCGGCCTTGTCGACCATGCGCAGGACCTTGTCGATGAGCTCGTGCGAGAAGCCCATCGCGATCAGGTCGCGGTACCCCTTGTCCCCCTCCACGTAGTCGTCCAGCACGGAGTCGAGCAGGTCGTAGTCCGGCAGCGAGTCGGTGTCGACCTGGCCCGGGCGCAGCTCGGCCGACGGCGGCTTGGTGATCGAGTTCTCCGGGATCGGCGGCACCTCCCCCAGCTTCTCCGCCTGCGCGTTGCGCCACCGCGCCAGGTCCCACACCAGCGTCTTGAGCACGTCCTTGATCGGCGCGAACCCGCCGACCGCGTCGCCGTAGATGGTCGAGTAGCCCACCGCCAGCTCGGTCTTGTTGCCGGTGGCCAGCACCAGGTGGCCGTGCTGGTTCGACAACCCCATCAACGTCACGCCGCGGCACCGGGCCTGGACGTTCTCCTCCGCCAGCCCGGTCAGCCCGAGCTGGTCGACGAACACGGCGACCATGTCCGCGATCGGCTGCTCCGAGTAGTGGCAGCCGGTGCGCTGGGCCAGGTCGTGCGCGTCGGACTTCGAGTGGTCCGACGAGTACACCGACGGCATGGACACGCCGTACACGTTGTCGGCGCCGAGGGCGTCCACCGACAGGGAGGCCACCACGGCCGAGTCGATGCCGCCGGACAGCCCGAGGACGACCGAGCGGAAGCCGTTCTTGTGCGCGTAGTCCCGCAGGCCGGTGACGAGGGCGTGCCACACCTCCGCCTCGTCGGACAGCGGCTCGGCGGGCTGCGGGACGGGCAGCGGGTCGTAGGTCGGGAGCGGGTCATGGGTCAAGGATCGGCGGTGGACCACAAACCCGCCGTAACCACCTTCGGTCCTGGGCGTCCCGCCCGGCAGGTCCAGGTCCAGCACGACCAGGTGCTCCACGAACTGGGGCGCGCGGGTGATCAGCGAACCGTCCGCGGTGACCACCATCGTGTCACCGTCGAACACCAGCTCGTCCTGCCCGCCGATCAGGTTCACGTACGCCAGCGGCGCGCCCGCCTCGACCGCCCGCCGCGCCACCAGCGGCAGCCGGGCGTCGTCCTTCTTGCGCTCGTAGGGCGACGCGTTCGGCGAGACCACCAGGTCCACCCCGGCCTCGCCGAGCGCCGCGATCGGACCGCCGTCCTGCCACAGGTCCTCGCAGATCACCATGCCGACCTCAAGACCGTGCACGCGCACGACGTCCAGAGTGTCGCCGGGCGTGAAGTACCGGCGCTCGTCGAACACCCCGTAATTGGGCAGGTGGTGCTTGTACTGCCGAGCCACCACCTCACCCCGGTGCAGCACGGCGGCGGCGTTGCGCATGCCGTGCTCGTCGCGGTCGAGGTAGCCGACGAACACCGCCAGCTCGCCGCACCCCGCGTCGTCCAGCGCGGTGGCGAGCCCGGTCAGGGCGTCCTTGGACGCCTCGGCGAACGACACCCGCAGCGCCAGGTCCTCGACCGGGTACCCGGTCAGCGCCATCTCGGGGAAGACCGCCAGGTGGGCGCCGGCCTCGACGGCCTTGCGGGACCACTCGAGGACGAGTTCGGTGTTGCCCGTCAGGTCGCCGACACAGGCGTTGACCTGGGCGAGGGCGAGTCGGAGCTGTGGCATGCAGGCATTCTCGCTCACCCGGGGCGGCCTTGGCGGGCGTTGTGGCGGACGAGTCACACCTACGATCGAACGCGTGCGCCGTCGGATGATGCTCCTCCTCGCCCTCCCGCTGCTCGCGTCGTGCACGAGCGTGCTGCCCGGGTCGCCCACCGCCGGCACCGCGCTGGAGCGGAGAGGGCCGGCCGGGGCGGTGCCGGCGGGGCTGGAGCGGTTCTACGGCCAGCAGCTGGGCTGGGAGGACTGCGCGCCCTACGCCACGACCGGGTCGTCCACGACGCTGTTCAAGAACAAGAAGTCGATCGAGTGCACCCGGCTGGAAGTGCCCCTCGACTACGCCGAGCCCGAGGGCCGCACGATCCGGGTCGGCCTGCTGCGGCAGCGCGCGGCCGGTGACCGGATCGGGTCGCTGATCATCAACCCCGGCGGTCCGGGCGCGTCCGGCATGGCGGCGGCGGCGAGCCTGGGCACGCAGGTCAAGGGTTCCCCGGTGGGTGACAGCTTTGACCTGATCGGGTTCGACCCGCGCGGCGTCGGGGCGAGCGAGCCGCAGGTCAGGTGCCTGACCAACGAGGAACGGGACGCCGACCGGCTGGACACCGACGTGGACACGTCACCCAGCGGTGTGGCGGAGACCGAGGCCGAGAACAAGGCGTACGCGGAGAAGTGCGCCGAGGCGACCGGCGTCGACGTGCTGGCCAACATCGGCACCCGGGACGTGGTGCGCGACCTGGACGTGATGCGGTCCGCGCTCGGCGACGAGAAGCTGACCTACCTCGGCTACTCCTACGGCACGCACATCGGCGCGGCCTACGCGCAGGCGTTCCCCGGCAACGTGCGGGCGCTCGTGCTGGACGGCGCGGTGGACCCCACGCAGAACCAGGTCGAGTCGCTGATCGCGCAGGGCGCCGGGTTCCAGAAGGCGTTCGACGCGTTCGCCGCGTGGTGCGCGACCCGGCAGGACTGCGCCCTGGGCAGCGACCCGGCGAAGGCCAACCAGGCGTTCCGCGAGCTGACGCTGCCGCTCGTGCAGCGGCCGGTGGCGGTGGGCGAGCGGAAGCTGTCGTACAACGACGCGATCACCGGCGCGATCCAGGCGATGTACTCGGAGGAGCTGTGGGCGCCGCTGAACGCCGGGTTGACCGAGCTGAAGAACAACCGCGGTGACGTGCTCATGCTGCTGGCGGACAACTACTTCGACCGCGACAAGGAAGGCCGGTACTCGACCATCACGGACGCGTTCGTCGCGGTGAAGTGCGTGGACGAGCCGCGGATCACGGACAGGGCCGTGCTGGACGACGTCGCGCGGCGGTACAAGGCGGCCGCGCCGTTCCTGGACGACGGCCAGCCGGCGGCCGGTGCGCTGGACTCGTGCGCGTTCTGGCCCGTGCCGCCGACCGTGCAGGAGCAGGAGCCGGTGTCCGGCCTGCCGCCGGTGCTGGTGATCTCCACGACCGGCGACCCGGCCACGCCGTACGAGGCGGGCGTCAGCCTGGCGAAGGAGCTGGGCGGCGGGCTGCTGACGTTCGAGGGCAACCAGCACACCGTCTACCTGCAGGGCAACTCGTGCGTGGACGACGCCGGGGACGAGTACCTGATCGGGTTGGAGCTGCCCGCCGAGGGGACGCGCTGCTCCTGACCTCGTGGCGGGTCAGCGGTTGGCCAGGCCGTCCACCCGCAGGGTCGCGGAGGCGTCCCGGTGGGCGCCGGAGCCGCCGACGTGCTTGTCGCTGATCGCGGTGCCGTTCTTGAGCACGTGGTACAGCGCCATCCCGTGACCGCGACCCAGGTCGTAGTCGTTCTTCAGCCAGTCGAGGACGACGCCCGCCTTGGTGGTCGCGCCGTAGCCGCGGTCACCGGCCTCCGCCAGCAGCTCCGCCGGTGTCTTGCCGGTCTTCCGCTCGATGGTGTCGAGGTACGCCTGGAAGGACATCGTCGGCTCCTGTTCGTCGGGTGCCGCTTCAGCGTAGGACAAGTTTGTCTGTCATGACAACTTTTTTATTCGGTCATAGCCAGAGCAGCTCGGAGCCCTTGAACAGGTGCAGGCAGCTCTCGGGACCCTGGAGGTCCATGCGAAGCATGCCGTCCTCGGTGACGACCTGAGCGCTCTCCTCGAACGCCAAACCCCACGCGGCGACCTGCAGGTCCGGGTCGCGCTCCACCACGGCGAACAGGCGGGGAGCCACCTCGGACACCGACTCGCGCTCTTCTTCGGTCATGCCTGAACGCTAAATCTGAACGTTCAGGTTGACCAGTCGCCTGATCAGGTGACGAGATGGCCGCCGGGGCTCGGGCAGACTGGCGGCGATCGACTTCGAGGAGACAGAGTGACCACCAGCGGTCAGAGCCCGACCGACTATCGCGCACGACTCGCCGAGCGGCTGAAGGAGTTGATGCGGCGCAGCGGCAAGGAGCGCGCCGACATCATGCGGACGCTGGGTTGCTCGGTGTCCAAGGTCGGCACGATCCTGCGCGGCGACACCTCGGTCCCGCCGTTGGAGCTGGCCGCGCTGCTGGACCTGTTCGGGGTCGAGGGCGAGGAGCGGGCGGATTTGCTGCACCTGGGCGAGGAGGCGCGTCGGCGGCGGCCGAAGACGCCGTGGGGATCGGCGATCCCGGACCGGCTGCGGAAGTTCTTCAACACCGAGGAGACGGCGCGGCGGATCGAGCTGTACCGGCCGGACCTGCTGCACGGTCTCGTCCAGACCGAGGCCTACGCGCGGGCGGTGATCGAAACGAACGCGACGCTGCGCCCGGAGGACGTCGAGCGCCTGGTCCAGGCGCGGATGGCCAGGCAGGCGCGGCTGACCGGGCCGAACCCGCCGGACTACACGCTGGTGATCAGGCAGTCGGTGCTGCGGGCACCGGTCGGGACGCCGGAGATCCGGTTCGAGCAGTTGGCGCACCTCAAGAAGCTGGCCGGGCTGCCACACGTGACGATCCGGGTCATCCCGGACAGCGTCGGCCTGACGAGCGCGCTCTACTTCCCGTTCATGATCCTCACGCCGCCTGCGGACCGCGCCAAGACCGTGTACCTGGAGACGTTGACGGACGGGCTGTTGGTGGACGAGGAGAGCCGGATCTCCCACTACGAAGCCGTTTTCCGGGAACTTCTGGCGATCTCGGTCACCGATCTGCTTGATAGCGTTGAGGCATGACTTGGCGGAAGAGCAGCTACAGCGGGAACAGCGGTGGTGATTGCGTCGAGTTGCGGGCGGGCCTGGACGCCGTTCGGGACTCCAAGAACGCGGACGGGCCGGTGCTGGAGTTCGAGCCGGATCGCTTGCGGGCCTTCGTGGGCGCTGTGAAGGCAGGTGTCCTCGACGGCTGACTCCCTCCTCGCCGGGGTCTGGACGCAGGTGGTCACGGCGCTCGACAGGGCAGCCGAGGCGGCCCACCACCTCAACACCGCCTTCGGCCTGTTCTGCGACGCGATCGACCGCCTGCACACGACGCTCCACGGCAGCCAGGGCGGCACGCGAGCGGCCGTGGAGGAGGTGCTGGACACCGTTGCGGTGGCCGCCAGGGTGCTCTGGGCTCTCCAGCTGGCGTACCTCGACGCCGAACGGCTGATCAACGCGTACATCAAGAGCCTCGACGGCACCCCACCGCCGAGGGCTGTCGAGTTCCCCGGCCACGTGGAACCCGACGCCCACTTCGGCCCGAATCCGAACCGCCACTACCCGGCCCTCGTGAAGGTGCCGTTGGTGAGAGCCGGTGAACCGGCGCACCGGACGAACACCTGGGCCACCCGGGTGCGACGGGGACTACCCGAGTACGAAGCCGGCAAGACTGACGGCGCCCTGTACGTGGACAGCGACCGCTCCTGGCGGTTGCTCAGTGGTGTGGACCGCAACGGCGGACTGACCGGAGAAGCCGAAAAGCACATCCCGCAAGCCATCGGCAACGGATTCTTCGAAGGCAAGCCGGTCCGGTTCGTCGTCGGTCACGCCCGGATGCTCAAGCAAGCTGCGACACACGTGGAGACGAAAGCCGCAGTGCGGTGTTTCCAGGCCGTCGAACTCATCCTCCGCAGGGGGCAGACCATGCGGGTGTGGGTCGTCGGCGAGGCACGGCCGATCGTCATCCGCGGCAAGGCAAGGGGGTGAAGGAGTGCACTTCAACTTCTTCGGGCACGTGAAGGGCAGGTACAACCGCAGCGAGGAGCCCCTGGCCACCACGGTGGAGGAGGCGAAGGCGGTGGTCGATCACCTCCTGACCACTTCCCCCTCTGAGGAGGACACGCAGGTGGTGGTCTCGCGGAGCGACACGGTCGACGGCATCGAGGTCATCGTCGATCCGGGGACCGGTTACGTGACCTTGAGTTGGAGCGGGTACCTCCAGTCGAAGAACCCGACGCCCTTCGCCGACGCCCCGCTGATCGCGCACAACTACGACGACGACCCGTTGATCCACATGGCGCGGAGCTCGTACGTTTCGGTGGAGGTGGCGCGGGAGGCGTTGTACCAGTACGTGGAGACCGGTGGGCAGCCCACGGCCGTGGAGTGGGAGCCGCAGGTGTTCGAGGTGTACGAACTCCCCGGTTGGGTGGCCGACGAGCCGGAGGAGGCCCGGCACTTCGTGCTGATCGAACCGTCAGGCGTCGACGGAGGCGGCCCAGCTCGCCAGTAGTTTCAGGCGGTCCTCGGTCGGTGAGCCGACCTTGGCGGTGTAGACGGCCAGGACCACGTCCTGGTCGCCGACCGGTTGCAGGGTCTCGTAGTCCAGGTCCAGGTCGCCGACGACCGGGTGGTGGACGAGCTTGGTGCCGTGCGTCTTCTCCAGCACCTTGTGCTGCGCCCACAGCTTCCGGAACGTCTCGTCCTTCACCGACAGCTCCCCCACCAGCGCCGCCAGCCTGGCGTCGTTCGGGTTCCGGCCCGCGTCCAACCTGAGGAACGCCACCATGTCGGCGGCGACGGCGGGCCAGTCGCGGTAGAAGGTGCGGGATTCCGGGCGCAGGAACGTGTGCCTGGCGGAGTTCCGCTCCTCCGGCGCCTGGTCGGTGAAGCCGTACAGGGCGTCGGCCAGGGGGTTCCAGGCCAGGATGTCGGCGCGGCGGCCCATCACGAACGCGGGGACGTCGTCGACCATGTCCAGCAACCGGCGCAGTCCCGGGCGGACTCGTTGGGGGGCCGGGCGCTTGGACGGCGCGGGGCGGACGAGGTTGCGCAGGTGGGCGCGTTCGGTCTCGTCCAGGCGCAGCACGCGGGCGACCGCGTCCAGCACCGCGTCCGACACCGCCGGGGTCCGGCCCTGTTCCAGGCGCATGTAGTAGTCCACGCTGACGCCGGCCAGCAGCGCCAGCTCCTCGCGTCGCAGGCCGGGCACGCGTCGGCGACCGCCACCGGGCAGGCCGACGTCGTCCGGGCGGACGCGAGCCCGGCGGCTGCGGAGGAATTCGCCGAGGTCGTGGTTCACCCACCCAGTATGGCGGCCGGCGACCCCCGGAGCCTGGGTACTGCCGGACCTGGGGAACGCGGTTCCACAGGTGGAGCAGGGCCTCCGGTACCTCGCCCGAACAGGCCCAGTGTTGGTGCCATGACCTACGACCTGAACAACCGCACCGCCGTCGTCACCGGCGCCGCCAGTGGCATCGGCTCCGAGATCGCGCTCGTCCTGGCCCGGTCGGGGGCGAGGGTCGCGCTGCTGGCCCGCCGGGCGGACCGGCTCGCCGAGCTGGCCGACCAGATCGCCGCCGAGGGCGGGCAAGCGCTTGCGGTGGCCGCCGACGTGACCGGTGACCTCACCGGGGCGGTGGAGGCGGTGCACGCCGCCTTCGGCCGGGTCGACCTGGTGGTGAACAACGCGGGCGTGATGCTCGCGAACCCCCTCACCGCGGGCCGGGACGACGAGTGGCACCGGATGATCGACACCAACCTCAAGGGCCTGCTGAACGTGACCCGGGCGTTCACCGCCGACCTGGTCGAGGCGGGCGCCACCGGCGCCGCGGACCTGGTGAACATCTCGTCCGTCGGCGCGCACCTGACGTTCCCCAACTACGCCGTCTACACCGCGACCAAGGCGGCGGTCACGCACCTGTCGGCGAACCTGCGCACCGAGCTGGGCCCGAAGGGCGTGCGGGTGACCAACGTCGAGCCCGGCCTGGTCAGCAGCGAGCTGGCCGACCACATGGACAACCCCGAGGTCGACGCGCACCTGGCGGCGTGGCGGGAAGAGGTGCCGCCGCTGAGCCCGGCCGACATCGGCGACGTGGTCGGGTTCGCCACCAGCCGACCCAGGCAGGTGAACCTGCGGCAGCTCGTGGTGCTGCCGACCGTGCAGGTCTGAGCCCCGGACGCGGACACCGCCCACCGACCCCGGTCGGTGGGCGGTTCACGTCTTGCGCCGGCGGTAGGCGCGTTGCTGGCACGCGCGCGAGCAGTACGCGCGCGGTCGGCCGGAGGCGGGTTGCACCACCGGATTGCCGCACACCTGACAGCTTTCATCACGCTTTACATCACGCTTGTTGACCAGCAGTTCGATGCCGTCCAGCAGGCGGGCCAGGCCGAACTCGAAGGGCGACTCCGGCTGGTCGTAACCGCCGGCCTCCCACAGCCCGGACAACGTCGAGTAGCGGTCGAAGCGGGCGAACAGCGTGTCACGCGCCCCCCACCACTGCTCGTCGCTCACCCCCGTGCTGCGCTCCGCCCGCGCGGCCTCGACCAGGGCCGACGCCTCGGCGTCCACGAACCGGCCGACCAGGCCGACCGACGCGACCACCTCGGCGGGGGTGAGGCCGGTGCCGACGAGGATGCCCAGCGCGTGCTCGTAGTGGGCGAGCGCGTTCGGCCCCGGCACGTGCCGACCGCCCCGCACCTCGGCCAGCCAGGGGTGGCGTTCCCGCAGCTCCCAGGCGAACCGGGCGTACTCCTCCAGCTGCGACCGCCACCCGCTGCCCGGCGTCGTCGCGGGCGGTTCGCCGAGCACGGCGTCGCGCATCAGGTCGACCAGGTGGTCGCGGCCGGGCACGTGGCGGTACAGGGACATGGTGGTGAAGCCGAGCCGTTCGGCGACCTTGCGCATGGACAGCCCGGCCAGGCCCTCGGCGTCGGCCACCCCGACCGCGGCGCCGACGATCACCTCCAGGTTCAGCCCCGACCGGGCGCCCCACAGCAGCTCGACGCCGCGGTCCGGGTCGTCCGCCTTCCCCATCACCCACCTCCGATTCCATGATATACATCTCGCGGTTTACGGCATAAACAACCTGGGGCGTGATCATGGTCGAGTTCTACGTCTCCCCCACCGGGGACGATTCCACTGCGGGCACCGCCGACCGGCCGTTCGGCACGGTCGAACGCGCACGGCGGGCGGCACGGGAGGTGCGCGGCGACGTCACCGTGCACCTCAGGGCGGGCACGCACGTGCTCACCGAGCCGTTCGAGCTGGACGAGGACGACTCCGGGGTCGTCTACCAGGCGTTCGAGCGGGAGGAGGCGGTCATCAGCGGCGGGCGCGCGGTCACCGGTCGGCGCGACCCGGACGGGGTCTGGCGGGCCGAGGTCGGCGACCTCGTCACCCGGCACCTCGTGGTCGACGGGCGGCGGGTCGAGCGGGCGGGGGTCGACGGGCTGCCCGGCGCGGTCCGCCGCACGGCCACCGGCTACGTCACCGACGCCCCGCTGGACTGGCACAGCACCACCGGCGTCGAGTTCGTGCACCGGGGCGTCTACCCGTGGACCGAGGCGCGCGCGGCGGTGGCCTCCACCACCCGCGAGGGCGACGGGACGGTGATCACCATGGCGCAGCCGGCGTTCGGCTGGGCCCAGGACGTCTACAACTCGGAGTGGTCCGGCCAGGTGTCGTCGGGGCTGCCCGAGCCGACCCGGGTGGAGAACGACCCGGCGTTCCTGACGCCCGGCACGTTCGCCCTGGACCGGTCGCGGCCCGGTCACCACGTGCTGCACTACCTCCCCCTCCCGGACGAGGACGACCCGCACGTCGTCGCGCCCGCGCTGGAGGTGCTGCTGCGCGCCACCGGCACCCGTGACGTGGCGTTCCGGGGCCTGGTGTTCGCCGACACGACGTGGCTGCGGCCCGGTGGCGAGCGGGGGTTCCTGCACTACCACGCGAACGGCTACTACGACGGCGGCCGGATCGGGAGGGTCGACGTGGCCGAGGGCGCGTGGCTGACCGTGCCGGAGGAGCACGAGCTGATCCCCGCGGGCGTGCGGCTCGACGGGACGACCGGTGTGCGGTTCGAGGGGTGCCGGTTCACCAGGTTGGGCGCCACCGGGCTCGGCGCGACCGGCGGCGCGGACCTCGTGGTGCGCGGCTGCGACTTCGACGCGATCGCCGCGTCCGCCATCGCGGTCACCGGCACCAGGGGGGCGCTGGTCGAGGACAACCTCGTGGAACGGGTGGGGCTGGACCACTCCGGGTCGGCCGGGATCACGGTCCAGGGCACCGAGGGGTGCGCCGTCGAGCACAACCACGTGCACGACGTGCCGCACAACGGCATCGTCGCCAACCCGGGTCGGGGCACCCGGATCGCGCACAACCTGGTCACCGACTCCATGGGCGTGCTGGCCGACGGCGGTGGCGTCTACCTGTCCGGACCGCAGGGCGACTCCTTCGAGAGCGGCGCGCTGATCAGCGGGAACGTCATCGAGAACGTCCGCACGCCGTACAACTTCGGCCTCTACGCCGACTACGGCGCCAGGTGGGTGCGGATCGAGGGGAACGCGGTCTCCCGCGCGGACAACACCGCCGTGCTGCACGTCGGCCCGCCGTTGGAGCACGTCGTGTTCGAGGGCAACACGTGGGACGCCGACCCGGTGGGCGGCGACGACGTGCCGCCCGGCGTCACCTACCGGGGGAACACCACGGTCACCGGCCCGGACTTCGCCGCCGCCACCGCCGAGGTCCGGGCGCGGGCGGGCCTGCTCACGGCCCGCGGGCCCGCGACGCCGGGGCTCAGGGCTCCGGGGCTCAGGGCTCCACGCGGCGCTTGAGCAGGCAGAACTCGTTGCCCTCGGGGTCCTGCAGGACGTGCCAGCCGACGTCCCCCTGGCCGATGTCGACGTGACGCGCCCCGAGCGCGAGCAGGCGTTCCAGCTCGGCGTCCTGCTCGCGGTCGGTGGCGTTGACGTCGATGTGCAGGCGCAGCTTCTGCGCCTTCGGCTCCGGGACGGCCAGGAGCAGCAGCGTCGGGAACTCGCCCGCGCGGCCGATCTCGACGCTCTCCTCGTCGCGGTCGAGCACCTGGTAGTCGAGCACTTCACACCAGAACGCGGCGAGCGCTCCCGGGTCGGCGCAGTCCAGGACCAGTTCTGTGATGCGGCAGGCCATGGCGTGTGAAGCTACTCGCACTCCGTGCAATTCCCCTTGCGTCGGTGTCAGGCTGAGTGGGTAACCGTGCAACAAGCGCCCGGGGACCCGCGACGGAGCGGGCCTCGAGGGAGGACGGTCGACATGGCCTCGACTGAGGTAACCGCGCCCTACGGGAACGGGGCCGGCAACAACGCCCCCACCGGCAAGAAGGTGCGCATCCACCACCTGCGGGAGATGAAGGAACGCGGCGAGCCGTGGCCCATGCTCACCGCCTACGACATGTACACCGCGGAGCTGTTCGACGAGGCCGGCATCCCGGTGCTGCTGGTCGGCGACTCGGCGTCCAATAACGTCTACGGCTACGACACGTCCTTGCCGGTGACGGTGGACGAGCTGATCCCGCTGGTCCGGGGCGTGACCCGGGCGGTGCAGCGGTCGCTGGTCGTGGCCGACCTGCCGTTCGGCTCCTACCAGGTCTCGGTCGAGCAGGCCGTGGCGACCGCGGTGCGGTTCATGAAGGAGGGCCGCGCGCACGCGGTGAAGCTCGAAGGCGGGAAGCACTTCGCACCGCACGTCGAGGCCATCGTGCGGGCGGGCATCCCGGTCATGGCGCACGTCGGCTTCACCCCGCAGAGCGAGCACCAGCTCGGCGGCTACCGGGTGCAGGGACGCCGGGAGGCGTTCGACTCGGTGGTGGAGGACGCGCACGCCGTCGAGGCCGCGGGCGCGTTCGCCGTGGTGCTGGAGATGGTGACCGGCGAGGTCGCCAAGCAGATCACGCACGACCTGCGCATCCCGACCGTCGGCATCGGCGCGGGACCGGACACCGACGCGCAGGTGCTGGTGTGGCAGGACATGATGGGCCTGCGGCGCGGCCGGGCGCCCCGGTTCGTGAAGCGGTACGCCGACGTGGCCGGCGTGATGAAGTCGGCGGCGGAGCAGTTCGCCGCCGAGGTGAAGGGCCACCAGTTCCCCGGGCCCGAGCACACCTTCCACTGACGGGTTTCGGTCGCCGCACGGGTTGGTCGCCCGTGCGGCGACTTGATCACCCAGGGTCCTCCTCGGGCAGAGTGGTGCCCATGTACCCCGAGATCGAGCCCTACGACCAGGGCCTGCTCGACGTCGGCGACGACAACCGCGTCTACTGGGAAGTGTGCGGCAACCCCTACGGCAAGCCGGTCGTGTTCCTGCACGGCGGGCCCGGTGGCGGCTGCGCGCCCGTGCACCGGAGGTTGTTCGACCCGGCGGCGTACCGGATCGTGCTGATCGACCAGCGCGGCTGCGGGCGGTCGGTCCCGCACTCGTCCGACCCCGACGTGGACCTGTCGGTCAACACCACCTGGCACCTCGTCGCCGACCTGGAACGGGTGCGCGAGCACCTGGGCGTCGACCGCTGGCAGGTGTTCGGCGGGTCGTGGGGCTCGACGCTGGCGCTGGCGTACGCCCAGGCGCACCCGGAGCGGGTGACCGAGCTGGTGCTGCGGGGCATCTTCGCGCTGCGGCGCGCGGAGCTGGACTGGTACTACGGCGGCGGCGCGGGGTCCCTGTTCCCGGAGGTGTGGGAGCGGGTGGTGGCGCTCGTGCCCGAGGGCGACGACGTGATCGAGGCGTACCACCGGCTGTTGAACCACCCCGATCCGGTCGTGCGCGAGTCGGCGGCGGTGGCGTGGAGCGTGTGGGAGGGGTCGACGGTCACCCTGCTGCCCCGGCCGGAGCTGGTGGAGGCGTTCGCCGAGCCCCGGTACGCGCTGGCGTTCGCGCGGATCGAGAACCACTACTTCCGGCACGCGGGGTGGCTGGACGAGGGGCAGCTGCTGCGGGACGCGGGCAGGTTGGCGGGCATCCCGGGCGTGATCGTGCAGGGGCGCTACGACGTGGCCACGCCCGCCACGACGGCCTGGGACCTGCACCGGGCGTGGCCGGGGTCGGAGCTGGTGGTGGTGCCGGACGCCGGGCACGCGTTCGACGAGCCGGGCACCCTGCGCGCGCTGCTCGCGGCGACCGACCGGTTCCGCAGCGCCTGATCGGCCCCTACTCGGCGCGCCACCGATAACGGAGCACTCCCGGTAGGCGATAAGCCGTCACTAGGAGTCACGACGAGGAGCGATCATGGGCTACGCATGTGACCGACCGGCGGAACGGGTGCTCCGGTGAAGCGACGGTTGCACGACGTCGTGGTCGTCGTGCCCGGTATCACCGGCAGCACGTTGAGCCGACGCGGCAAGGTGATCTGGGCGCCGACTCACCGACTGGCCGCCGAATCCGTGCTCCGCCCCGAGGCCTTGGCCCAGGCGCTGCGGTCGGGAGACGGTGATGGGATCACAGCCGATGGCTTGATGCCCGACGCGAAGCTGGTGGGCGGGCTCAAGAAGGTCGACGGCTACACCCGGCTGATCGACGCCCTGGCGAACAACTTCGACGTCCGGCGGGTCAACACCGCGCGTCCCGGTGAGCTCCCGCCCGCCAACCTGATCGAGTTCCCCTACGACTGGCGCCTCGACAACAGGGTGAACGCCCGCCGCCTCGGCGAGGTCGCCGAACGCGCGCTGGGCCGGTGGCAGGTCCACACGGGCATCCCGGACGCACGGCTGGTCATCATCGCCCACAGCATGGGAGGCTTGGTGGCGCGCTACTTCCTGGAAGTCCTCGAAGGCTGGAAGCTGTGCCGCGCTCTCATCACCCTGGGCACACCGTTCCGGGGTTCGCTCGACTCGCTCGGGTATCTGGCGAACGGGTACAAGAAGCTGCGGGTCGACCTCACCGACACGATGCGGACGTTCCCGTCGGTCTACCAGCTGCTCCCGATCTACAAGGCGATCCACAGCGCAACGGGCGCGCACCGCGTCACTGAAGCGGGCGACATAGCGGGGATCGACGGGGAACTGGCGGTGTCCGGGCTCGCGTTCCACCGGGAAATAGAGGCCGCCGTAGCGGCGAACGACCTCGTGGACCCACACCGGTACGCGTTGTTGCCAGTGGTCGGCACGCACCAGACCACCATGCAGTCCGCAGTGCTGGAAGGCGGCACGCTCGCCCTGCGGCCCGATGTCGGCGACGGCGTCGACCGCTACTTCGGTGACGGGCTGAAGGACGGGGACGGCACCGTGCCCATCTCATCCGCGTCGCCGATCGACCAGTCGAACACTTACTTCGACGTGTACCACCCCGAGAAGCACGGCTCGCTGCAGTGCAACCCGGAGGTGCTTAACACGCTCGTGGGCAGGTTGGCGAAGATGCAGGCTCGCCAGCTCGAAAAGCTGCGCGGCCCCGAACCTCAAGTGGACCCGGGCCTGGAGGGAACCAGTCTCGAGATCGACGACGAGTACGGGGTCGGCGAACCCGTCACCATCACAGCTGTAGTGCACTGCGCGGCCGAACCCGCGGATGTGATCGCCGAGGTGGTGGAGGTGGCCACCGGGAAAACCGACACCGCGGTGCTGTCGCGGTCGGGGCACGAGTGGTCGACCACTATGGGGGGCTTGCGGCCCGGCACGTACCGGGTCACGGTGCGTGCGCGCGGCAATGGGCGTTTCCCACCGGACATCCACGACCTCTTCGAGGTCGTGGATGAGTGAGGAGTGGCCACCGTGGCCCCTGATCGACCAGGTGGGCCTCAGCCGATACGTCGTCCCCGGGGTGGAACGGCTCCTCCCGGGGGTGAACCGGCGTGAGCTCTCCGACGGGCCAGGGAAGTTGGTTGCCGTCGCGAAGGCGTTGTACGAAGGGCTCGTCGACCAAGATATCCACTACGACGTGGAGGGTTACCACCCGTCCGAGGCGCTCCAGCGCATTCGCACCCCGGTTGAGGTCCTCTCCGCGCCGCGCCGCGGTACCTGCCTCGACCTGGCCCTGGTGTACGCCGGCCTCCTGGCGGACTACGAACTCCTGGCCGTCGTGGTGGTGCTGGACTCGCACGCCTTGGTCCTATTCTCCCCGGATCACGGCATCCGCGAGTGGAACGACTACCGCCCCGGGTCCGAGGAGTTCCGCTCGGGCGTGGTCGCCGATCCCGCGGTCGCGCGCCGCCTCGTGGAGTCGGGGCGCTTCATCGCGGTGGAGTGCACCGGCTTCGCCTCCACCGGGTCCGATCCGGACGGCACCCTGGCTGCTGCGGAGCGGGTGAACGGCATGCTCCGGTTCGACCGGGCGGTGGAGGTCGGCAGGAAGAAGGTGCTCGACGGCGAAGCGGGGTTCCGGTTCGCCTTCGACGTGGCGATCATGCGCAACGTACAGCGAGTCGAGCCCCACAGGTTGCCGAACCTGCGCGCCCTCGCCGTCGAAGCCGAGATGAACCAGTACGTCATCCCGCACAATCAGGCGATCCGGGAGTTGAGCGGCCGGGCGAAGTACCTGCTGGATAAGCAGCTGAGGTTCGTAACCCCGGGCGCCGACCACGAGGCGGACCCGGCCGGCCTCATCGGGCGGCTGGAGAGCGGCACCGGCGTCCTGCTGATCGGCCCGGCAGGTGCGGGCAAGTCCAGGACGTCGCTGGAGGTCGCCATCCGCGCCCAACGCAAGGGATGGCGAGTGCTGCACGTCCGTCCCGACAGCGAGGTCTCGAACGACCACTTGGCCGCAGCGGTGCGCGACACCTCCTCGCACCGGACCCTGCTGGTGATCGACTACCTGGAGGTGTGCGGCAGCCTCGACCTACCGGACCTGCTTGCGAAGTCAGGTCCCTACCTCGCCGAACGCGGGCGGCACCTGGCCATCATCGCGACGAGCAGGCCCAACAGGCTGCGGCACGTGCGCTCGTTGGGTGCCCTGGACGTGCTCGACCAGGTCGAACTGCGCCTTGACACCGGTTATCAGGACGAGGTGGCCGAGCACATCTTCGCCTCGGTCGCGCCAACAGCACTCAAGAGGCTCGGCATGGAGACCATGATCGAGATCTGCAGCCGTCGACCGGTGATCGCGCTGCTGGTGGCCGGGGACGTCGAGCGCCGGGTGCGGCTCGGGCGGACACCACGTGCCGGTGGCGGGCCCGACGTGCTCGTGCGCTGGTTGCACCGACGCCTCGAAGAGGACGGGATCATCCCGTCGTCAGCCGACACACCCGGCGATTCGCCCTTCGTCGACGACGCGCCGCAAGCGGTGCTACTCGCATGCGCCCTCGCCACAGCGTTGTGCCCGATGCCCGTGGCCCGGGTGCGGGAAACGATCCAACTGCTGCTCGACCGGCTCGGCGATCCCACCCGCGCCGAGGTGCTGATCGATGTCCTGCTGACGATGGGCTGGTTGGAATCAAGAAGTGGCGAGTTGGACATCGTCCACGACATCGTCACAGACCAGTTCCTGGTCGAAGCCCTGGCGCCGGCAGCCGCGCTGCGGGTCCGCGACACCGCGCTGAACACACTGCTGGACCTGGTGCGGACCGAGGCCGACGCGCTGGACCACGTCACCGGGAACATCGCTCGGATGCACGCGGACCTCGTCCGCTCGACTCACGCGCAGCAATTGACCGATGCATGCGTGAAGTGGATCGATGAGCGCTCTCACGAACTGGGAGCGACCTTCGCCGCTTCCCCGGACGGCGGTCACACGTTGTACACGCTGCTGCACGCAGAACCGTGGCAGACGGGTGTCATCTCTGCGTGGGATACCGTCGTCGAGCCCTGGCTGCGCACCGCAATCCCCGACGTCGACCAGGTCAGGTTCTTCCGCTACTCACTGGCGAGCGTGCCCGAGCACGGTGCGGGGCCACTGGCCATCGCCGCCCTGGTGTGGTTGGCCGGCAACAGGGAGAACGTCGAACCCGTCCTGAGCAGGCTACTACGCCGCAGTGACCTCAGCCGCGAGCAACGCACTGTCGCGGTCAAGCACGCCCTGGAGTGGTTGTCCTCGGGGACGACCATCGAGAACGCTACCTTCGCGCTGCGGGGCCTCCTCGACTTCCCGACAGAGGTCGAGGAGGTCGACCGCCGGTCGATCGCCGCCGCCCTGGCTTGGTTGGCGGTCAACCCCGTCGCTCCGGACGCGGACTTCGTGCTCAGCGGGTTGCTCGCCCATCGCGTGCTGTCCGACGACCGGTCGTCCGCGGTCGACCACGCACTGCAGTGGTTGGACCGCTACGGGCGACAGAGCCGCGCCAGTTTCGTGCTGTCGCGGCTGTTGCGGATGACCGGCCTGGACGACGGGCGATCGGCACGGCTCGTCTCGCTCGCCCTCGACTGGGCCGAGCGATACCGGGAGGACCAGCGCTCCAGCCACGTGCTGCGCCCGCTGTTCGATTGGGTGACACCGGAGTCACCCGACCACGCGCGTCTGGTGAGCTATGCCAGTGCGTGGGTGCGGGTCCGCAGTGACACTGCGGCAGCGTCTTTCGTGCTGCCGCGACTCCTCAGCGCGTCTCCGGTGTCACCGGCCGATGCCGCGCAACACGCGCGGTATGCCCTGCAATGGCTGGATCACCGAGATGAGGCCACCAACGCGTTCTACGTCCTGCGCTCGCTGATCGGTTGCGTCAAAGAGGTGAAGAGCGCCGACATCAAGGCCAAGGCCCTCGACCACTCACTTGCCTGGCTGGGATCCAACCTCGACGAGCCGGAAGCCGGTCAGATCTTCGGGTTGCTCGCCACGGCGTCGTGGCCAGCCCAGTCCGAGCGGTCCCAGATCATCACCCTCGCGCTTACTTGGGTGGTGAAACACGCAGAACACTCCACAGTCCCGTCCACCCTCATCCACTTGGTGCGGGAAGCCCTGCCGGAGCATATGGATGAAATCTGCGCCACTGCCGACGACTGGCTGGCCACGCATCGGTCCTCACCAGACTTTCCATCTCTTGCGAGGCTGGTCATCAGCCAACCTGAAGTGAATTCGGCGCACGCGAACCGGGTCGCCAAGATGACTTTCGAGTGGATGACGGAAAACCGCGAGAGCGAGCAATTACCCGGACTCCTGCAATCGATGGCGAGCAAGAGGGACGCCGAATTCACCTACCTCGAACAAGTAGCCGAAAAAGCATGGAAATGGCTCGACACCCACCCCGAGCACGACATGACACCCCGCCTCCTGCGCTCACTGATCGGCAACCCCACAGTGAAGCAGGCCAACGCCACTCGGGCGGCGAAGACGGCAAGGAAGTGGATCGAAGAACACCCTGGCCATGAACAGGTGGTCCACCTGCTGCGCTCACTGATCGGCAACCCCAACTCCGACGTACAGCAGGTCAACATGGCCATGGACACGGCGCTCGACTGGATGGACACCCATCACGAGAGCGAACACGTCCCCGGACTCCTGCAATCGATGGCAAGCAAGTGGGACGCCGAATTCACCTACCTCGAACAAGTAGCCGAAAAAGCATGGAAATGGCTCGACACCCACCCCGAGCACGACATGACACCCCGCCTCCTGCGCTCACTGATCGGCAACCCCAACTCCGACGTACAGCAGGTCAACATGGCCATGGACACGGCGCTCGACTGGATGGACACCCATCACGAGAGCGAACACGTCCCCGGACTCCTGCAATCGATGGCAAGCAAGTGGGACGCCGAATTCACCTACCTCGAACAAGTAGCCGAAAAAGCATGGAAATGGCTCGACACCCACCCCGAGCACGACATGACACCCCGCCTCCTGCGCTCACTGATCGGCAACCCCACAGTGAAGCAGGCCAACGCCACTCGGGCGGCGAAGACGGCAAGGAAGTGGATCGAAGAACACCCTGGCCATGAACAGGTGGTCCACCTGCTGCGCTCACTGATCGGCAACCCCAACTCCGACGTACAGCAGGTCAACATGGTCATGGACACGGCGCTCGACTGGATGGACACCCATCACGAGAGCGAACACGTCCCCGGACTCCTGCAATCGATGGCAAGCAAGTGGGACGCCGAATTCACCTACCTCGAACAAGTAGCCGAAAAAGCATGGAAATGGCTCGACACCCACCCCGAGCACGACATGACACCCCGCCTCCTGCGCTCACTGATCGGCAACCCCCATGCCGCTCAAGGCAACGTGGACAAAGCCGCACAGACCATCGTCGCCTGGCTCGAAAACCACTCCGACGATGTGGCCACCGCAGACCTGTTACGCGCTCTCGGCGGCAGCTCCGCCGATATCGGACACGTCAACCGCGCGGCCGGGACAGGTCTGGCCTGGGCCCGCACCCACCCCGACCACGAGGAGACCCCGCGGCTCCTCAAATCGATGACGAGCACGTGGCACCCTGACTTCACCCACCTCGAACGCATCACGGCCGAGGCGTGGCGTTGGCTCGATACCCACGTCGAGCACCAGTCGGCTCCCGAGATCCTGCGGTCGCTGATCGGCAACCCCAACGCCACCCAAGACAACGTGGACAAAGCCGCACGAACCATTCTGACCTGGGTCGAGACCCACCCCAACGGTGACAGCACCCCACACTTGCTGCGCTCGTTGACTGAGGTCTTGGCCGACGAGGGCCACGTGAACCGGGGGGCGAGCCTGGCGCTCGGCTGGATCGACGACCATCCCGACAGCGACGCCGTGCCTCAACTGGTGCGCGCGATGGTGGGCAACCCCCTCGTCGACCCGCTACTCGCGGAGTCGGCCATGCGGAAGGGCCTCGACTGGGTCGACGGACATTCCGGAGAGGAGGCTGTGCCGGAATTGTTGCGGTCGCTGCTCACCACGCCCGCAGCAGCACCGACCGACCGCACACGAGTTGTCGGGGCCGCACTCGCCTGGACACGGGCGCACCCTGAGCACACCGCTGTCGAAGGGGTGCTGGATGCGGTGCAGAGCGCCGAGAGCCAAGACCTCTCCGACTGAATCCTCATGGTCTGAGCGCCGCTGCCAGCGCCGCCCGCGCCGGGACCAGCGACGGGCCGTACCAGGTGAGGAAGCGGCCCGAGACGTGCACCGGGCGCAGGTCGGGGAAGAACTGCGGGCCGTCGTCCGGGGTGAACAGGTACGGCTCGTCGGGCAGCACCACGACCTCGGCGTCCTGGAGCTCGGCCAGGGCGGGGCGCGGGTAGCGCTCGGCGTGGTCGGCGAACGCGTTGACCACGCCCAGGCGCAGCAGCACGTCGCCGGCGAACGTGTCGCGGCCCAGGACGACCCACGGCTTGCGCCACACCGGGACCACGGCGCGGGTCCACGGCGGCGTCACGTCGCGCCACAGCCGTTCGGCCTCGACCAGCCACTCCGGCTCCGCGTCCCACGCCGTGCCGAGCAGGCGGCGCAGCGAGCCCAGGGCGGCGGGAACGGTGGCGGGCGCGGCCGTGACCCACACCGGGACGCCGTCGGCGCGCAGCCGCTGGACGTCCTCCGGCCGGTTCTCCTCGCTGTTGGCCAGCACGAGGTCCGGTCGCAGCGCCAAAACCCGGTCCACGTCCGGGTACTTCGAGCCGCCGACCCGGGTGACGTCCAGGTCCGGCGGGTGGGTGCAGTAGTCCGTGGCGCCGACCAGCACGGCCGGGTCGACGGACTCGGTGAGCGAGGGCACCAGGCTGACCACGCGCCGCGGCGGGCCGGGCAGCGCGACCGGCTCGCCGAGGTCGTCGACCGGCAGCATCAGATGTCGGTGATCTTCAGGCCGGCGTGCGCCTTGTACCGGCGGTTGATCGCGATGATGTTCGCGGTGAACGCCTCCACCTGGTGGGCGTTGCGCAGCCGGCCGCCGTAGACGCCGCGGAAGCCGGGCACGACCTCGGCCAGCGCGCGGACCAGGTCGGTGGCCTCGCGGTCGTCACCGAGCACCAGCACGTCGTTGTCGACCCGCTCGACGGACAGGTCGGCCAGGTTGACCGCGGAGACGTGGTGGAACGCGGCCGTGACCCGGGAGTCCGGCAGCAGCGCGGCGGCCTGCTGGGCGGCGCTGCCCTCCTCGACGGGCAGGGCGAACGGCCCCTGCTTGTCGAAGCCGAGCGGGTTCACGCAGTCGATCACGACCTTGCCGGCGAGCGGTTCGCGCAACGCCGCCACGGTCTCCGCGTGCCCGTCCCACGGCACGGCGATCAGCACCACGTCGGCCCGCCGGGCGCAGCCCTCGTTGTCCGCGCCGCTGACGTGACCGACGCCGGTCTGCGCGCGCACCTCCTCGGCGGCGGCCTCGGCGCGCTCGGCGCTGCGCGACCCGATGACGACCTCCAGGCCGGCCTTGGCCCACCGCAGCGCCAGGCCCCTGCCCTGCGCGCCGGTGCCACCCAGCACGCCGACGGTGAGCGCACGAATATCAGTCACCCGGCCATCACATCACAGGTGGTCGGGACCGGCCGTGCGATGACGATCACCTGACCGGTCAAGCCGCGGGGGCCGCTGCGTCGCATGAGGCGTCAGGCCCGTTCGAAGACGACCTTGCGGCGCTCGGGGTCGGCTTCGACCAGGCGCACCCCGATCCGCTCCCCCTCGGGCAGGTCCTCACCCGTGCAGCGGCCCATCACCGGCGGTTGGGCGACGAACACGTCCGCGCCGTTCGCGTCGGACCGCAGCACGACCGCCTCGAAGTGCCGGCCGACCCGGTCGGCCAGCACCCACGCCTCGACCTGGTCCAGGCACGCCCGGTCCACCTTGCCCGCCAGCGCGTCCGACCCGCCCATCAGGCCCGGCAGCTGGGGAAGCGCCTTGGCCAGCCACTCCGGCACCTCCTCCCCGGCGGTCACGGCCAGGCACACCTCGGTGGCGAAGCGGTCCACCAGCCGGCGCAGCGGCGCGGTGACGTGCGCGTACGCGGCGCCCAGGCCGGCGTGCGTGGAGATCGCGGGCACCTCGCCGTTGAACGCCGTGTAGCCCGCGCCGCGCAGCAGGCGGGTCGCGTCGACGAACAGCGCCAGCGCCTCCGGCCGGCTCGGGTCCAGGCCCGCGAGCAGCTTCGCCGGCGTCACGCCGTCCGGCCAGGGCACGCCGAGCGCGTGCGCGGACCGCCGCAACGCGTCCACCGCGCCGTCATCCGCGTCCGGCAGCGTGCGCAGCACGCCGACCTTCGCGTCCAGCATGATCTTCGCCGCCGACATGCCGGTCAGCAGGGAGATCTCGGCGTTCCAGGCGTCCACGTCGGCGCGCGGCCGCACGGCGAGCTTCCAGTCGCCGTCGCCGTTCGGCACGATCTCCTGCTCCGGCAGCTGCAGCTCGACCGCGCCGCGCTCGACCGCGCGCTCCCGGCGCAACCGGCCGAAGTCCGGCAGGGCCTCGACCGACGGGTGCGGCGTGCCCGCGTCGAACTGCGCCTGCACGCCCTCGTAGTCGAACCGCGCGGTCGAGCGCACCACCGCCCGGCGCACCCGCACGTCGACCGGTTCGCCGTCCGGGCCGCACTCGAACGTCCACAGCACCGAGGGCCGGGTCTGCTCGGGCAGCAGGCTCGCCGCGCCCTCCGACAGCACCGGCGGGTGCAGCGGCACGTTGCCGTCGGGCAGGTACAGCGTCTGGCCGCGCCGGCGCACCTCGGCGTCCAGCGCGCCGTCCGGCACGACGAACGCGCCCAGGTCGGCGATGGCGTAGTGCACGCGGAAGCCGGACCCGACCCGCTGCACCAGCAGCGCCTGGTCCAGGTCCTTCGCGCCGGGCGGGTCGATCGTCACCAGCGGCAGCGCGGTCGCGTCCTCGCGGTCGGCCGGGTCGACGTCGCGCGACACCGCCGCCCGCGCCTCGGCCAGGGCGGCGGCCGGGAAGTCCTCGGGCAGGCCGAACTCGGTGCGGATGCCGCCGAAGTCCAGGTCCGCTCGGCCGGTGCGGATCACCATGGGGTGCACCCTAGGCCGGCTTCAGCGCTTCCCCCACTCCTTGTCCGACTCGTCCTCGGCCTTCGTCCGCTCCCGGGCCAGGTCCAGGGCGCGCTGCGCGGTGGCCTCGTCCGGGTAGGGACCCATGCGGTCGCCGCCCCGGCAGCCAACGCCGTGCTCGACCGTCTTGTGGGTCAGGCAGTAGTACCAAGCGTTCGGATCAGCAGCCATGCCCCCAGGTTTCCACGCGCGGGGGCGCATGTCATGTTCACCACTTGGGCGGCGCGGGCGCCTGCACCGGCAGCGGACCCGACTGCGGGTAGGACGGCTGCGGCACCGCGGGCGGCTGGGGGAAGCCGCGCGGCGGCGTGCTCTGGTTGGCGTTGGCGTGCTCGCCGGGGATCGGGTCGAGCACCGACACCAGCACCGTGCGGTGCTCCGGGTCGGGGATCAGCGCGCCGCTGCGGTCCCGGTAGACCAGCTCGCCGTCCGAGTCGATCTCGACGATCGCGCCGACCTCGGCCAGCTGGTCCTCGTCCAGGTCGACCAGCCGCTCCACCCGGGACGGCACCACCCGGTACACCGGCCAGTTCAGGTGCGCGTACGCGCGGTGGAAGTCGGCCAGCAGGTGCGCCATCTGCTGCTGCCACGGCAGCGGCATCGCCTCGACCAGCGACCGCGGCAGCACCGCGTAGGACTGGTCGGTGCCGGGCGGCCGGGTGTTGAGGTAGTCCCGCGTCGGCGTGCTCGACGCGGGCGGCCCGGCATGCCGCCGGATGGGGTCGTGGTTGAACACCGTCGTGCCTCCCTACACGCCCGGCCGGACGGCCAGCGGCATCAACTCGTAGTAGTCCCAGTTGATCTTGCTGATCTTCACCACGTCACCGGTCTGCGGCGCGTGGATGTACTCGTCGCCACCCAGGTACATGGCGACGTGGTGCACGGTGACCGGGTTGCCCGGGTTGGTCGCCCAGAAGATCAGGTCACCGGCCTTGGCCTCCCGCACGGGCAGGTAGGCCCCGCCGGACATGTACTGGTCGTTCGCCACCCGCGGGATCTTCACCCCGGCCGCGGCGAACGCCTTGACCAGGATGCCCGAGCAGTCCCACGCGTCCGGGCCGTTGCCGCCCCACAGGTACGGCTCGCCCAGCTGCTCCTTCGTGAAGTCGATCGCGGTGGCCGCCGCGTTCGACGCGAGCAGGAAGTCGCCGACGCTCTCGCCGCACCCGGCCGGGTCGCTGACGTCGCCCTCCTGGGCGATCAGGAACGCGGCCATGGCCTCCCAGTTGTGGTACCGGTCCGGGAACGCCGAGCGCTCGACGTTCTGCGCCGAGTCGCCGGGCCGCCGCTCCTCCCAGTCCGGCAGCTTGAGCAGCACGTCGTAGAACTTGTTGATCGCGTACTCGGGGTCGGTCACCTGCTCCGGCGTGCCCCAGCCCATCGAGGGGCGCATCTGGAAGATGCCCAGCGAGTCGCGGTCGCCGTAGTCGAGGCTGCGCAGCCCGGACTCCGTCATGCCCGCCTGGATGGCGATCTGCCAGGCCAGCGGCGGCAGCTCGCGCTTGCGGCCGATGGAGATGATGTTGGCGACGGTGGTGCGCTGCTCCTCGGTGAGCCGGTCCGCCTCCGCGCGGCCCTTCTCCTCGCCGCCACCGCCCCACGGGCCGATCGAGGCGTTGCAGCTGGCCATCCGGATGCCGGCGGCCTCCTCGGAGGGGGTGTTCTCGTTGATCACGGTGGAGACGCCGTTGGTCACGGTCACGGCGACCACCGCCACCACCGCGGCGACCACGATTCCGATCTTCAGCATGTCACCCCACCTTGGCCCAGTCGGTCACGACCCAACCCTCCGGCAGCTTCGCCACCGTGACGATCAGCCTGCCGTCCTCCAGCTCCGCTTCGAACTCCGCCGAATCGGTGAACGACTTGATCGGCTTGACCGCCTTGTCGACCACCGCGGGCACCTGCACCGGGTCGACCGACTCCAACTGAGGGAACTTCTCGTCCGCCGTGTAGGGCTCCAGCCCGGCCAGCCACTGGGCCTTGGTGGTCTTGCCCGGCTCGAACGAGCTGAACGCGTCCACCCACATGTCCGCGACCAGCTGCGTGTTCGGGTTCACCGGGGCGGAGGTGAGCGCGGCGGTGGGGCTCGGCGCCTTGGTCGGCAACGGGGTGGACGTCGTGCTGGGCAGCACGCCGACCTGGTTGCCGCCGCTGCCGCCGGTCGGGACGACCGACGTGGTGCCCGCCGTGCCACCGCCGCGCTTCGGGTCGATCGCGCTCGGCACCACCACGCTGATCGTGGTGATCAGCGCGATCACCGCGATGATCGTGCCCATCAGGTGCCGCGGCGAGCGCAGCGGCCACCCCCACAGGCGTCGGTACACGGCCACCCGGCCACGATTGGTCCGAATCGGCATCAGCTGTCCCTGACCTCAAGCCCGCGTGACGGCCGGTAGATCACGTGCACCTGCCGTCCCGCCACCACCTCGGTCCCCGCCCGCCGCGGCCCGGGGACCGAGGGCGCGTCCAGCACCCGACCGCTCCCGCTCACCCGTGAGGGCACCAGCACCGCGTCGTCCAACCGGTCGTAGTTCCGGTCGGCGACGGGCGGCGCGTCGACCACCCTGGACCGCGCGACCGGCAACGCCGCCGCACCGCCGTACCCGGCGGGCAGCGCCGGCGCCGCACTGCCCCCGCCGACCTCGCTGTTCCCGTTCCGGTCCAACCGCTGCGCGGTGGCGACCACCGGGTTGGCCGCCTCGGGCCGCACCCGCCGCCGGTCCCGCTGCGGCACCTCGGGGCCGTCGGGGTCGGAGTCGCGCACGGTGTCCCAGAACTCCTCCTGGGGCGAGGGGCCTTCCTTCTTCTTGCGCAGCCTGGACAGCACGCCGCCGCGCATGGGCAGGGCGTTGCTGGCCGAGCCGACCGACATCTCGACCATCTGCCACATCCGGCGCAGCGGCTTGCCCACCATGAAGCAGACGAGCGTGAGCATCAGCCCCAGCAGCGCCTTGGTCAGCAGCGTCAGCCCGGTCGCGTTGAAGATCGCCTGGAGCAGCAGCGCGTGCGTGCCCGCCAGCACCGCGAGCACCAGCACGTTGAACACCGTCACCGCGGCCGCGCGGGCGACCTTGCGCAGCAGGTCGTGGTGGATCAGCGCGACCAGGCCGATCAGCGGGCCGGCCAGCGTGAGCACCCGGAGCAGCAGCTGCGCCAGCAGCACGGCGGCCTTCGCGAACAGCTGGAACAGCGAGAACGCGACGGCTTGCAGCAGCGACAGGAACCCGGCGCCGGTGCGGCCGCCGTCGTCGCCGGTGAAGTAGCCCTGGGTCGGGCCCAGCTGCTTGTAGATGCTGTCGAACTGGGCCTTCTTCGCGTTGAGCGCGGTCTGGTCGCCGTCCTTGTGCTCGGCCAGCTCCTGCACGCTCCACGCCTGCGCGGCCAGCAGCTGCGGGCCGAACTCGGTCGCCTGCGGCGCGTCGGGCGACCCGAACTCACCGCGCAGCCAGCTCTGGTACACCACCGAGTCGTGCAGCCTCGACGGCAGCACGTCCAGCTGGTCCTGGCCCTCCTCGACGCTGATGAAGCCCGCCTGGATCTCCGACGTCTTGGTGACCAGCGTGTTGTCCAGCAGGTCGTAGAACTGGGGCAGCGCCAGGGTGGACGTCGCCAGCCACATCGCGGCCAGCGCCCACAGCCCCCGCTTGCTGATCGCGGCCAGGTCGCCCTGCCAGATCTGGCGGAACATGAAGACCGCCAGGATCAGCGCGACCAGGCCGAACCAGCGCAGGTAGACGTTGTCGTAGACGCGCTGGACGCCTTCCTTCACCGCCTCGTCCAGCGGCTGCAGCAGGCCCTGGCCCACGACCGTGTAGTGCAGGGCGTTCGTCGCGCCGACGATGTTCTTGCCGACGTTGAACAGCTCGTTGCCCATCCAGGTGTCGAGCACCGGGGTGGCGTTGGGCACCAGGCACTTCTCCTGGTAGGTGTGCCAGATCATGCCCGCGTACCCGTAGGTCAGGTAGGGCGTGTTCGGCAGCCCGTTGCCGATCGGCGGGTCGATCGCGCCGACCATGCCCGACCCGGGCCGTTCCGGGTTGGGCGCCTCACCGCAGGGCGCGGCCTGGGCGGGAGCGGCGCCGATGACGACCTGGAGACCGGTGATCGCCACCACCACGACCATCGCCCGCCACCGGGCGCGGCCCGGGGTGCGGGCGTGGTCCTGCGCCCGTCTGAAGCGCCGTCGCGCGTAGAGCGCGACGGCGACCAGTGCCACCAGGACGAGGGTGCTCATGCCGCACCTTCCCGGCCCGGTCGGCGGTTTCCTCCCTCACCGTGCGCCGAGTCGACCAGTTCGTCGGCCAGGCCGACTTCCAGGTCGGCGGCCAGTTCGTCGTCGTACTCGTCGGTGTACTGCTCCGCGTAGGCGAACGGGTCCTGGGGTGGCGACGAGACCTCCACCTCGGCCGACTCCCCGCCGTCGCGCATGGCGTCCGGGGTGGTGTCCAGGGCGTTGCGCAGGTGCTCCAGGTGCGGCCCGGAGAAGTCGATGCGGATGCGCTCCACGCCGCCCGCGCCGTCGCCGAAGATGAACTGGCGCGGCGCGCGGTCGCGTTCGACGTTGTTCTGCACCACGCCGGGACGCCGGCCCAGTGACGCGACGACCTGCTCGTAGCCGGCCCCGACCGGGACCTTGAGCAGGCGCAGCGCGTCCGCCTGGGCGTCGTCGTCGTCCAGCCTGCCGACGAACACCGAGTCGAGCAGGGCGACGAAGCCCTGGATCTTCAGGAAGTCCGCCGGGATCTGCGACGACAGCAGCACCCGCACGTTCCACTTGCGGGAGTCGCGGGCGAACCGGTTCATCAGCACGCGACCGGTCGGCACCTCGGACAGGAAGAACGCCTCGTCGATCCAGACGCCCTTGCGCAGGTCCTTCGGCCGCTCGTAGATCGACCTCTGGGTCAGCCACGCCGCCAGGTTCAGCATCTCGACGCCGAGCGCTTCCGCGTCGGTCCAGTGCTCGCGCCCGACGCCGTCCTTCGGCAGGTTCAGCCCGGCCATGGTCAGCACGGTCAGCCGGTCGTCCCGCGCCTCGTTGTACGGGTCCGCGTCCTGCTCGGGGATGAGCAGCGACATGCGCTCCCGCATCTCGTCCAGGAAGTCGGCGACGACGACCGCGTGCTCGTGGTGCTCGCTCGCGTCCCGCCGCAGCGCCTCGAACACCATGCCGGGGTGCGCGTCGGGCCGGCCGCCGACCGTGCGGACCGCGCGCAGCAGCACGATCCGGGTCTGCGGCAGCCTGGCCACCTCGAACGGCAGCAGGCCGGACAGCACGTCGAGCACCAGGCGACGGCGGGTGGCGGCGGCCAGCGCGCGTTCCCGCCGCCAGGCCCGCTCCGGGTCCTCCTCGTCCATGAAGTGGTCCAGCTGCGGCTCGGCCACCACCCGGTACGGGTTGAGGATGCCCGCCTGCGCGTTGAGCAGGTTGATCGGCCGCGCGTACGGCTTCAGCTCGGGCAGCTCGCACAGCGCGGCCAGCGGGCCGGACGGGTCGAGCAGCGTCCAGTGCGCCCCGGAGCGCAACGTCTTGTAGACGATGCCGCCGCCCAGGAACGACTTGCCCGCGCCCAGGCCCGCGACCATCGCGGTCAGGCCGGACGAGTCGCGCAGCTCCTGCGCCATCCACGGGTCCCACGCCACCGGCCGGCGGGTCGCGGTCACCGTCTCGCCCAGCAGGATGCCGCGCCGGTCGCCGACCTCGGCGGTGGCGGTCGGGACGGCCGAGGCCGCCCACAGCACCGAGCCGCGGCGCAGGTAGGCCGACGACGACAGCGGCTCGCCCGGGATGAACTCGCGGGCGATCGCGTACTGCGCCTCGGGGTGCTCGATGGCCACCTTCGGCTTGTAGAGGTCGAGCAGGCCCTGGGCCAGCCGCAGCGCCTCGCGCTCGGTCGGGCCGGACACCGCGAGCCGCCACCAGCTGCGCACCCTGGTGCCCAGGGCGGTGAAGCCCGACGTCATCTCGTCGTCGATCTCCAGCACCCGGGACGCCTGGCGGGCCAGCGACTGCGGCGGGTCCAGCTCGTGCTCGTCGGTGTAGTGCCGCACCTGCGAGCGCACCTTGCTCATCTGCCGCTGCAGCTCGCCGGAGACCTCTTCGGGGCGCCGGACGTAGATCCGCGCCGACCACTCGACGGCGGCGGGCAGCCGGTCCGAGCGCTGCACCCACGGGTCGTCCACCTCGGGGATCTGCAGGCCGTGCATCAGACCGACGGTGAGCACCGCGACGTGCCGCTTGACGCCCGCGTTCGAGCCGGTCCGGCCGCGCACGGTGACCGTCGGCGAGTACGGCTCCTGGTGGAAGTCGGCCGCGTCGGTGAAGCTGGCCAGGTCCTCCGGCTCCCACGGCGCGCCGGGCACGGCGGGCAGGTTGCGCGGCGCGGGCAGGCCCAGCGAGCACGACCGGTGCATCAGCCAGGACATCTCCTCGGCCGTCGCCGGGCGGCCCTCCAGGCCGGCCGAGCCGATCACCTGGTCGAGGTGGTCGATCTCGGACTCGATCGCGACCAGCTCGGCGTCCACCGCGTCCGGGAACACCTTCCGCAGCACGGGGGCGGCGCGCTCGACCGCGCGGTCCATCATGTTGCGGGTCTGCACCTGGACGCCGAGGTAGACCTCCTTCTCGGCCATCGACCGGCCCATCAGCTGCTGCTGCTCGCCGACCATGTAGTCGTCGAAGCTCAGCGTGCCGGGCGCGTCCGGCAGCCGGCGCACGGCGTTGTGCACGTGCGCCTCGGCCCACATCCGGATCGGGTACGGGCGGGTCGTCACGCGCAGGTGCATCCAGCGGCCCTGCAGCTCGGCGTACTGGCCCGCGATGGCGGCGATCAGGTCCTGGCGCTGCGAGTCCGACCGGAACGACCAGCGCTGCGGCGCGAGCCGGTACCAGGCGTAGACCTCCTGGCCGGTGCGCAGCAGGTGGCCGTCGATGCTGCGGGCGGCGATCGACGGTGTGTAGCTCGGCACGGCCTGCTCGCCCGGCAGGCGCCGACCGCGCTTGCTGTAGACCTTGCGGTCGTCGCGCGCCGCGGCGGCGTGCTGGGCCACGTGCGCAGCGGAGCGTCGGTCACGGTCACGCCGGCGTCCGAACACCGCGCACCTCCTTCTGACGGCGGTCTTGCTTGCGCTGCTGGGACCGGGTGGCGGCGCCGGCGCTGCCCGCGCCCTTCTTGGGACGTTTGCGCGGCCGGTTCGGGTTGACCCGGATCCGGGCGGCGCTGGCCGCGCCGCCCCGGCCCGAGGTGGTCTCCCGCGGCGCGGTCAGCTCGCGCACCCACATCGTCGTGACCGACGACAGCGGGCGCTCGTGGCTGATCCGCGCGCAGATGAACCTGGTCAGGGCGACCGTGATCACGAAGCCCCAGCCGGTGTTGATGAAGTCGAACCCGAAGCCGACCTGCCGCTGGACAGCGGTGACCAGCAAGAACACCACGATGCCGACACCCCACGCGACGTATCGGGCACGCCACGGGAAAGTCGCTTTGGGCGGGCCGAGCCAGACGGCGTCGACCCGGTAGACCTCGTCGTCAGTGCGTACCCGCAAGGGTCACCCGCCGGTGAACAGGCCGGCGATCCACGAACCGATGGCGCCCGCGTTGCCGCCGACGGCCAGTCCGATGATCGCCAGCGCGATGATGACGCCGCCCAGGCGGCGCATGACCCCGGCGTTGTCGCCCTTGCCGCCACCGAGCCAGAGCAGCAGGACGGCGACTGTCAGCAAGAGGAGGGGGACCAAGTTGTCGAGCATCCACTGGCGCAACCCACCTGTGCCCAGGTTGGGCTGTTCCTGGGCGAGTGTTACCAGGGTCATGGCGGTCATCTCGTACTCCTGAGTACGCAGGACTTCGCCGGGCGGGCCGAGGGGTGCCCGTCCGGTTGGTGCGCTATCGAGTAGAACACGTCTTCGTCACGAGGGGTGGCGAGCGGCTGGCGGTGGGTAGATCAATAACCGTTCCCCTGGCAGTCGATTACGTCTAATCTGACCACAGACATCATGGTTCGGGGGAGGCCGGTGGAGAACCGACGTCCCGGGATTCTCCCGATTGCCGGGATACTTCACCCACCTGCGAACACCCTGGTCACGCACCGTGTGCGCGACTTCCGGCCCCTCAGCCGCCGGCCACTTCGACTCCCCCGACCGGCCGAGCGCCGGACACCCGAACGGTCCGCACAGCGGAGTGATGACGCCGAGGAGGCTCGCCGATGACCCAGCCGCCCGAGGCCGCGCCCGAACCAGCCACCGGAGTGAACGAAATCACCGTCTCCGTGACCGTTTCGGGCGAAGATCAGATTACCGGTGCGGACCGGCCGGCGGGGCGGCGGGTGCAGCGGACCGTCAACTTCGACCAGGACGTGCTGGAACGGGCCCGGGCGGCGGCGACGTACCTGGCGGCGTACGAGGCGGACGCGGGCGTGCGCAGCCTGGCCGACATCGTCAACCCGGCCGTCGAGGCGTACGTGGCCGAGCTGGAGCGCCGCTACAACGGCGGCGAGGCGTTCCGCCCGGTCTTCCGGATGCCACCCGGCCGCCCCTCCCGCCGCGCCTGACCTCCGCGCCCGATCCCCGGGCCGACTGCCGGGCAACGCGAGAGGGCCCCTTCCGACCCCCAGGTGCGGAAGGGACCCCCTCGACCCACGCGCGGCGTCACTCCAACCGGAGATGCGCCGGAAGCCGCTGTTCTGAAGGGTGTCCGGCCGACCGGTCCCCTGTTCCAGGAGCAGTCGTCCAGCGGCGCGGTCTGCGAAGAGGACTCGCGTCGGCCGGGGTTGATACCGAGAACCACTCGAACGGCCCCATTCCGGTAACGCCGTCGGCGCACCAGGGATGTACAGGCGGGCGAGTGCGCCGTCACGGCGAAGAGGGGCGGATGAGCCGGCGTGTAAGCCGGATTCTGTTCCCGGGCGCCTCGCGGCGGTCCCGTTCGGCGGCCATCCATCTCGGCCTGCCGTTGCCGACAGGCTCTTGCGGCCTACCCGCAGGCATCGGGCGGGCAGCCCTCGAACGCCTGCGCAGGCGCCCTGAGGCGCCCTCTTGGCCTTGCTCCGGGTGGGGTTTACCTAGCCGCTGCCGTCACCGGCGGCGCTGGTGGTCTCTTACACCACCGTTTCACCCTTACCCCGGCTCGCGCCGAGGCGGTCTGTTCTCTGTGGCACTGTCCCGAGGGTCGCCCCTGGTTGCCGTTGACAACCACCCTGCCCTGTGGAGTCCGGACTTTCCTCGGCGACGGGGGTGAACCCGTCGACGCGGCCGCCCTGCCGACTCATCCGCGGGCACCAGGGTACCGGCGGGTTCCCAGTCGGTGGAAACAGGTCCCGGGAACGTTGTCGCGGCGCGGTCCCGGTGCTCTACTCGCCACCATGGCAGGAATCGGGGGACTCACCCGCCGCCGGCACGTCGACTTCGGCCGCACCGCCGCCGCGATCTGTTGTCGCTGACCTTTTACCTCGGACCCCGAGCATTTCCAGTGAAAGGCGTCAGCGAACCATGTCCTCCATTCTGGTGATTTCCGGCGGCCCGTCACCGACCTCGCACGCCGGTGTCGTCGTCACGCGCGTCGAACGGCTGCTGCACGAGGCCGGGCACGGGGTGCGCACCCTGCACGTCCGGCAGCTGCCCGCGTTGTCGCTGCTCACCGAGGACCTGCGGGACCCGCAGGTCGGCGAGGCGGTCGCCGCCGTGCTGCGCGCGGACGGCATCGTGGTCGTCAGCCCGGTCTACCGGGCGGCGTACAGCGGGCTGGTGAAAGCGCTGCTGGACCTGCTGCCGAAGAAAGCGCTGCGCGGCCGGGTGATCCTGCCCCTGGCCACCGGCGGCAGCCAGGGTTTCGTGGTCGCGATGGACTACGCGTTGAACCCGCTGCTCGCCGGGAAAGGCGCGGACTCGGTGCTGCGCGGTGAATTCCTGCTCGACCGGGACATCGACCCGGGCACCGGCGGCGGGACCTTCGCGCCGAGGGCGGCCGAGGCGGTCCGCGGCGCGGTGGACCGGTTCGCCTCGGCCGTCGAGGACGCCCGCTCCCGCCGGGACCGCGCCCGCCTGCGGCCCGCCGGCTAGCCCAGGTGCGAGGTGTCGTTGACCAGCCGGACGGAGGCGTGGCCGTCCGGGTAGAACTCGACCACCGACAGCGACGCGAGGTCCAGGTGCAGCCGGAACAGCAGGTTCGGGCCGACGTCCAGCGCCATCCGCAGCAGCGCCTTGATCGGCGTCACGTGGCTGACCACGACCACGTTCGCGCCCCCGTGCCGGGCGACGATCGCGTTGCGCGCCCGCCGCACCCGGTGGTGCACCTGGTCGAAGCTCTCGCCGCCGGGCGTCGGCACGGACGGGTCGCCGAGCCACCGCCGGTGCGCGTCGGGGTCGCGCTCGGCGGCCTCGGTGAAGGTCAGCCCCTCCCAGCCGCCGAAGTCGGTCTCGACCAGGTCGTCGTCCGACGTCAGGTCGACGCCGGTGGCCGCGGCGACGGCCCGCGCCGTCTCCTGCGCGCGGGCCAGCGGCGACGCCACCACCGCGGTCAGGCCCTCGACCTTGGCCAACCGGCGGGCTGCGGCCTCGACCTGGCCGCGGCCGACCTCGGTCAGCGGCGGGTTGCCGCGCCCGGAGTACCGGCGGGCCACCGACAGCTCGGTCTGCCCGTGCCGCAGCAGGTACAGCCGGGTCGGCTCGCCGACCGCGCCGGTCCACGACGCCGGTGACGTGATCGCCGCGTCCGGCTGCTGCGGCTCCGGTTCCGCCTCCTGCCGGGGCAGCCCCGCCTGGTCGTCCATCGCCCGGTTCGCCAGCCGGTCGGCGCGCTGGTTGCGCTCGCGCGGGATCCACTCGTAGCTCACCCGGTCGAACGCCCGCGCCAGCTCGCGGGCCTGCGCGGCCAGCGGCTGCATGGACGGGTGCTTGACCTTCCACCGGCCGGCCATCTGCTCGACCACGAGCTTGGAGTCCATCCGCACGGCCACCTCGGACGCGCCGACGTCGGCCGCCGCGCGCAGCCCCGCGATGAGCCCCTGGTACTCGGCGACGTTGTTGGTGGCGACGCCGATGCCCTCGGCCCGCTCGGCCAGCACCGCGCCGGACCCGTCCAGCACGACGGCGCCGTACCCGGCGGGCCCGGGGTTGCCGCGCGAGCCGCCGTCGGCCTCGACGACGACCCTCACAGCCCCGATTCCCCGGTGCGCACCATGACCGCGCCGCACTCGTCGCACTGCACGACCTCGTCCGCCGCCGAATCCTTGACCTTGGCGAACGCGTTGCGGTCCAGCTCGATCCGGCACGCGCCGCAGCGCCGCGACTGCAGCAGCGCCGCGCCGATGCCCTTGTGCGCGCGCACCCGGTCGTAGAGCGCCAGCAGCGGCTGGGGGAACTGGCCGGTCAGCTGCGAGCGGTCGGCGGTGCGCTTGGTCTCGGTCGACTCCAGGTCGGCCAGCGCGCTGTCCCGGCGGCGGGCCGCGTCCGACAGGGCCTCCTGCGCCTTGTCCAGCGCGACCCGGGCGTGCTGGATGTCGGCCTCGACGGCCTCCCGGCGTTCCATCAGCTCCAGCAGGTCGTCCTCCAGCGCGCCGCGCCGGCGGCCGAGGGTGGCCAATTCGTGCTCCAGGTCGGTGAGCTGCTTGGCGCCGACGGAGCCGCCCTGGAGCAGCTTGCGGTCGCGCTCCTCGCGGGCGCGGACCTGGTCGATCTCGGTCTCCTGCCGCTTGACCTCGCGGTCCAGGTCGCCCAGGGTCGTCTCGATCGTGGTCAGCGCGTCCTGCTTGGCGCGGACCTGCTTCTCCGCCTCGGCGATCTCCGCGATCTCGGGCAGCGTGCGGCGCCGATGGGTGACGCGCGACAGTTCGGCGTCGACCTGCGCGAGGTCGAGCAGCCTGCGCTGCACGGCGGGATCGGCTTTCACTGGGATCCTCCTGTTCGGCTCGTCGCGCCGACGGTCCACGGGTCGGTCCGGCGGGTCGAGACGAGGACTTCGACGGTACCGCCGAGCGCGGCGCGCACGACGTGCGCCGCCTGGCCGCACCAGGGTTGCTCGCTGGCCCAGTGCGCCACGTCGACCAGAGCGGGTCCGCCGGCGGCCAGGTGCTCGCCCGCCGGGTGGTGGCGCAGGTCCGCGGTGACGTAGGCGTCGACGCCCGCGCTCGTGGCGGCGGCCAGGTAGCTGTCGCCCGCGCCGCCGCACACCGCGACCCGGCGGACCGGGCGGTCCGGGTCGCCCGCCGCGCGCACGCCCCACGCGGTGGCGGGCAGTGCGGCGGCGACGCGGTCGGCGAACTCGCGCAGCGGTTCGGGCCGGTCCAGCTCGCCGATGCGGCCGGCGCCGGTCGCGGGGTCGTCGGGCGAGGGGACGAGCGGGCCGGTGACGCGCAGGCCGATGGCCTCGGCGAGGGCGTCCGAGACGCCGGGGTTGGCCACGTCTGCGTTGGTGTGCGCGGTGTAGAGCGCGACGCCGTTGCGGATGAGCCGGTGCACCAGCGCGCCCTTCGGGTCGTCGGCGGGCACGCCGGTGACGCCGCGCAGCATCAGCGGGTGGTGCGCCACCAGCAGTTGCGCGCCCACCGCCAGGGCCTCGTCCACTGTGGACTCGACCGGGTCGACGCAGAACAGCGCCCTGGACACCGGTTCGGCGCGGTCGCCGCAGACCAGGCCGACGGCGTCCCAGGACTCGGCGGTCGCGGGCGGGTAGGCCGCCTCCAGGACCGCCAGCACGTCCCCGAGCGTGGTCACAGCTCCTCCAAGGCGACTCGCAGCGCGTCCACCAGCACGTCGAACTCCTCGGGCGCGCGGACCGCGACCCGGAGGTGGTCGGGGGTCAGGCCGGGGAACGTGTCGGCGCGCCGGACCGCGATCCCCTTGTCCCGCAACGCCTGCCGCACCCGTACGCCGTCCGGCACGCGCAGCAGCGCGAACGGCGCGTCGGGCGGCACGACGACCAGGTCGCCGAGCCGCGCGACGGCGTGCGCGGTGTGCTCGCGCGCCGCACGGGCCAGCTCGTCCGCCTCCGCGACGGCCGCCGGCTCGCAGCACGCCGCGACGGCCTCCAGCACCAGGCTGCCCACCGGCCACGGCGGGCGGCGCAGCGCGAGCCGGGCCAGCAGCTCCGGCGCGCCGAGCAGGTAGCCCGCGCGCAGTCCGGCCAGGCCCCAGGTCTTGGTCAGGCTGCGCAGCACCAGCAGGCCGGGCACGTCGGCGCGGCCGGCCAGCGACCCCGGCTCGCCGGGGACGGTGTCGGCGAACGCCTCGTCCACCACCAGCACCCGGCCGGGCCGGCTCAGCGAGGCGACGACGTCCGCCGGGTGCAGCACGGACGTCGGGTTGGTCGGGTTGCCGAGCACCACCAGGTCGGCCTCGTCGGGCACCAGGTCGGGCCGCAGCGCGTAGCCGTCCTCCGGCCGCAGCAGCACCCGGCGCACCGGCACGCCCGCGTCCCGCAGCGCCACCTCCGGCTCGGTGAACGACGGGTGCACCACGGCGGCCAGCGCGGGGCGCAGGTCCGGCAGCAGCGCGAAGCCCTCGGCGGCGCCGTTGAGCACCAGCACCTCGTCGGCGGAGCGGCCGTGCCGCGCGGCGACGGCGGCGCGGGCCCGGTCGTCGGCGGCGGCGGCCGGGTAGGCGCCGAGGGAGTCGAGCGCGGCGACCAGCCGGTCGCGCAGCCACGCGGGCGGCGCGGGCGCCCGCACGTTGACCGCGAAGTCGGCGAGTCCGGGCGCGGCGTCGACGTCGCCGTGGTGGCGCAGCAGCGCCCGGCCGGGATCCTGGCTGGTCATCGCCGCGAGTCTAGGCGACCTGCGGCCTACCCCAGCTGGGAGGCGGCCCAGTCCAGGTAGGCGGCCGGCAGTTCGCGCAGGATGCCCAGCGCGTCGGAGTCGGGCAGGTCCGGCAGGGCGCGCACGGCCTGGGCGGCCAGCGACGTGCAGTGCGCGAGCGTGTCGGCGACCAGGCTGGTCTGCCGCAGCTCGACCAGCAGCCGGGTCACCTCGGCGTCGGTCAGCTCGCGGCCCCGTTCGGCGAGCAGCGCGCGCTGGTCGTCGGTGAGGGCCTTGAGCAGCGGGAACGTGTAGACGCCCTGGCGGATGTCGTTGCCGACGGGCTTGCCGAGCCGCTGCGCGGTGGACGCCAGGTCGAGCAGGTCGTCCAGGACCTGGAACATCAGCCCGAACAGCGCGCCGAACCGGGCCATGGCGGCGGTGGTCGCCTCGTCGGCGTCGGCGCAGTGCGCGGCCAGCACGCAGCCGACCTCGAACAGCGCGCCGGTCTTCAGCTCGATGGACCGCAGGGCGCTCTCCGGCGCGCGGTGCGGGTCGTAGAGGTCCACGACCTCCAGCACCTGGCCCTCGACCAGGTCGGTCACCGCCTTGGCGAGCAGGCTCGCGGCGAACGGCGAGATCCGGTCCAGCGCGGCCTGGCTGGCGCGGGCCAGCATGAAGTCGCCGACCAGCACGGCCGGGCCGGTGCCCCAGTCCGCGTTGACGGTGCGCACGCCGCGCCGCTGCTCGGCGTCGTCCATCAGGTCGTCGTGCACGAGCGAGCCGGCGTGCAGCAGCTCGACGCACGCGGCGGCGGTGACGGCCCGGTCGGTGATCCCGCCGGACACGGCCAGCGAGCCGGCCAGGATCAGCACCGAGCGCAGCCGCTTGCCGCCGGCCGCCGTGATGCGGCCCGCGTGGCTGTTCACGATCGGCAGCGACGACGACGTCGCCAGCTCCCGGATCTCGTCCTCGACCTTCGGCAGCGCGCGGGCGAGCGCCGGCATGGTCGGCATGGTCGGCGGCTTCACGGTGGACACGCCGTGATCGTCTCCCGACCGACCTGAGAGGCCGCTGAGGACCGGTCAGACGATGGAGACGGCCACCGCGAGCAGCAGCACGGCGAAGCTCATCACCAGGTGCGCGAGCGTCGGCGTGGCACACCTGACCGCGCGGCACAGCGACGGTTCGGTCACCGGCGCACCCCGTTACCCTTGCGAATCATCCGCTTTCCTCCCCGGACATTCCCCACACAATGGCGTCGGAATTGCGGTCCGGTTCGTTACCCGTTCTCGCGCTTTCGCAGGACTTCCTCCGCGGCCTCCAGCAGCCGGGCCCGGTCCTGCCTGGCCAGTCGCTTCCGCTCCTGCTCGCGCACCCAGGCCCGCACGTCGTCGGCGCCCAGGCCGGCCGCCTCGCGGTAGAAGTCGTCCTCGAACCACCACCACACCCGAATGCCGTGCCGGGCAATGCGCACGGGCTGTTCCCGACGTGACACGTCGAGTGACGGGAAATCGGGGACCGGCACCGGCGGGCACCCGGTGGCGACGAAGAAATGCCTTTTCCGGAACGCGAAGCGGCGGTGCGTGAAGAAGCCGGCGTTCGGGTCGCGCTCCAGCCCGCCGGGCGAGGCCACCGGGCGCGGCCGGGCGAACGCGGGCGTCTTCGGCCGGGCGTGGCGGCGCAGCGCCACCACCGCCCCGGCGGCCACCAGGACCGCGAGCAGCACGACGACAGCGACCACGACCCCGGACATGCGCGCAACCCCCAACGAGAGCCGGTCCATCCGATGGTCGTGCGCGTGGCGCGCCGTCGTCCAGCGCCCTCACCCGGAGCGCCCAACCTGGCAGACTCACCCGCCGTGGCGCTGACCGTCTCGTTCATCTGCACCGGCAACATCTGCCGTTCCCCCGTGGCCGCGATCATATTCCGCGAGCACCTGCGCCGGTCCGGCCTGGGTGATCTTGTGGAGGTGACCAGCGCGGGCACCGGGGGCTGGCACGTCGGCGACCCGGCCGACCCGCGGGCCGAGCAGTCGTTGGCGGACAACGGCTACCCGACCGACCACACCGCAGCCCAGGTCGGCGGGAACCACCTGGACGCCGACCTGCTGGTGGCGCTGGACACGGGGCACGCGCGGGCGCTGCGGCGGATGGTCGGGGACCCGGAGCGGGTCCGGTTGCTGCGCTCGTTCGACCCGGACGCGGACGGCGTGGACGTGCCCGACCCGTACTACGGGGACAAGGAGGGCTTCGACCGCGTGGTGGACATGGTGGAGGCCGCCGTGCCGGGGCTGCTGGCGTGGGTGCGCGAGCGGCTGTGACGGCGACGGAGGCGGCCGGGGCCGCGGCGCGGTTGGCCGGGGCGGCGGCGGGTGAAGTGCGGCAGCTCGGCGCGGCCGTGTGGGAGGTCGGGCCGGTCGTCGTCAAGCGGCACGACGAGCCGGGCGCGGTGGTGGCCGAGGTGGCGTCGCTGGCGTGGTTGGCCGAGCCCGCCGGGCCGCCGGAGGTGCCGCCGGCGCCGCCGGTGCCGCGGGTTCGCGGGCACGACGAGCGGTGGCTGGCGCTGGACCACGTCCCGCCGGGACGGCCGTCGCCGCGGGCCGCCGAGGAGTTCGGGCGCGGGCTCGCGGCGCTGCACGCGTGCGGCGCGCCGGCGTTCGGCGCTCCCCCGCCCGGCGGCCCGACCAGGGCCGCCATCGGCCTCGCGCCCCTGCTCAACGTCCCGTCCGACACCTGGTCCGAGTGGTTCCGCGAACACCGGATCGCCCACTACACCCGGCTCGCGGTGGACGCGGGCGCGTTGACGCCCGCCGAGGCGCGGACCGTCGAGGCCGTGCGCGTCGAGGCCCCGGCCGAACCACCGGCCCGGCTGCACGGCGACCTGTGGAGCGGCAACGTGCACTGGGCCGCCGACGGCCGCGCGTGGCTGGTCGACCCGGCCGCGCACGGCGGTCACCGGGAGACCGACCTGGCCATGCTGGCCCTGTTCGGCTGCCCCCACCTGGACCGCGTGCTGGCCGCCTACGACGAGACCGCCCCGCTCGCCGACGGGTGGCGCGAGCGCGTCCCGCTGCACCAGCTCTTCCCGCTGCTCGTGCACGCCGCGCTGTTCGGCCGCGGCTACGCCCGACAGGTCTTGTCAGCGGCGCGTTCGCTGCGATGATGGCCCGATGGGGATCGAGGCGTTCGGCCGGGACGACTGGCAGTGGCTCAACGAGCCGCGCTCCTGGAGCGACCGTGACGGGCTGACCGTCACCAGCGACCCGGAGACCGACTTCTGGCGCACCACCCACTACGGCTACGACCGGGACAGCGGGCACGTGCTCGGCGTGCGCCTCCCGGGCGACTTCACCATCAGCGCGTCGTTCACCGCCGACTACGCCGCCCAGTACGACCAGGCGGGCATCGCGCTGCGGGTGGACGACCGGAACTGGATCAAGGCGGGCGTCGAGCTGGTGGACGACGAGTTCCAGGTCAGCACGGTCGTGACCAGGGACTTCTCCGACTGGTCGGTGGTGCCGGTCGGGCACGTCGGCCGGGTGACCATCGCCGCCGTGCGCGAGGGCGACGCGGTGACCGTCCGCTACGGCATCGGCGACGCCGAGCCGACCACGATGCTGCGGCTGGCGTACTTCCCGCCCGAGGTCCCGGCGCTGGCCGGCGTGATGGCGGCGGCCCCGACGGGCCCCGGTTTCACCACCCGCTTCGACCGGGTGCAGGTCACAACGGCCTAGGGCTTACCGTGGTCACGTGCGGTGGAAGTTCCTGTTGCAGCCCGGCTGGCTGGCGTTGACGCTGACGGTCTGGGTGTTCGCGGGCGCGTGCTTCACGCTGCTCGCGCCGTGGCAGTTCACCCGCGACGCGGAGCGCGAGGCGCAGAACGACGCGGTCACCTCGTCCGTCCGCACCGACCCGGTCCCCGTGGCGACGCTGCTCGACCGGCCCAACGCCGACGTCGAGTGGCGGCGCGTCGCGCTGACCGGCCGCTACCTGCCCGAGGGGCAGGCGGTGGCCCGGCTGCGGACCGTGCAGGGCGAGGCGGCGTTCGAGGTGCTGACCCCGTTCCAGCTGGTCGACGGTCCGGTCGTGCTGGTCGACCGCGGTTACGTGCGGCCGGTGAACGGCATCAAGGTGCCCGACCTCGACCCCGTGCCGACCGGCGACGTGACGCTGGTCGCACTGGCCCGCCGGGACGAGTCGGACAGCCGCGACGCGTTCCAGGAGGACCGGCACCGGCAGGTGTACTCGGTGAACTCCGCCGTGGTCGGCCGGGCCGCCGGGCTCGACCTGCGCCCCGGCTACTTCCAGCTCACCGAGGGCCAGCCCGGCGTCGAGGAGGCGCTGCCGCTGCCGAAGCTCGACGCGGGCCCGTTCTTCTCCTACGCGCTGCAGTGGATCGCGTTCGGCGCGATGGCGCTCGGCGGCTGGCTGTACTTCACCGTCCGCGAGGTGCGCCCCGGCGGCGCGCTGCGCGAAGCCGACCCGGGCGCCAGGGTCAGGCGGAAGTCCGTCGCCGAACAGCTCGCCGAAGACGAGGCCGCGCCAGCGCGATGACCGCGGTCACGGCCGCCGCCGACGCGCCGACCACCCGCGACAGCTCCACCGCCCGCGTCACGTGACCCGCGTCGGGGTTGCGCCCGTGCCCGAGCACCGGCCGGTCCTCCGCGCCGTGCGCGTACACCGTGCGACCGCCCAGCCGGACCTCCAACGCGCCCGCGAACGCCGCCTCGACCTGCCCGGCGTTGGGGCTGGGGTGCGCCGCCGCGTCCCGCCGCCACGTGCGCCACGCCTCGCCCGCCGACCCGCCGACGACCGGCGCGCCCGCCACCGTGAGCAGCGCGGCCAGCCGCGAGGGCAGCAGGTTCGCCACGTCGTCCAGCCTGGCCGAGGCCCAGCCGAACCGCCGGTACCGCTCGTTGCGGTGGCCGACCATGGCGTCCAGCGTGTTCACCGCGCGGTAGGCCAGCAGGCCGGGCACGCCCGCGACCGCGCCCCAGAACAGCGGCGCGACCACCGCGTCCGACGTGTTCTCCGCCACGGACTCGACGGTCGCCTTCGCCAGGCCCATCGTGTCCAGCTTCCGCGGCTCGCGCCCGCACAGGTGCGGCAGCCGGTCGCGCGCCGCCGCCAGGTCGCCGGCGTCCAGCTCGCGGCCCATCGCGGTGCCCTCGTCGGCCAGCGACGAGCCGCCGAGCACGACCCACGTGGCCGCGGCCGTGGTCAGCGCCTGCGCCACCTGGCCGCGCCCGCCGAGCCGTTGCACCGCGATCCCGGCGAGGACCGCGCCGCCGACCAGCGCGGCGGTGTGCGCCGCGCCGGCGACCTCGCGGTCGCGGTACAGCCTGCGCTCCAGCGCCGCCGCCGCCCGCCCGAACCCGGCCACCGGGTGATACCTCTGGGGGTCGCCGAACACCGCGTCAGCGGCCACGCCCAGCACCAACCCCACCGCGCGCCCCAGACTCACGGAAGCACGGTAGCCCGCACCTGTCGGACCGCCGCACTAGGGTGGCGCACCGTGGAACCAGCCGGCCGCCTCAAGCTGTACGCCTACCTGGACGCGCGCGACCACCAGCGCACGTACCTGGCGATCATGCGGCTGTTCACGTCCACGCTGCTCGCGGACCTGTCCGCGGGCGAGGTCGCGGGCGCGCTGGCGGGCGCCGAGCGGGAGGGCCGGGTCGAGCCGGGCGAGTCCCGCATCGAGAACGTGATCAACCGGCTGCGGCAGCTGGTCGAGTGGGGCAACCTGGTGCAGGGCAGGCGCGAGGTGGTGGCCACCAGCATCGCCGAGTTCCAGCACGGCAGCGTGCGCTACCAGGTCGGCAAGCTCGCGGTCCGGGTGCAGCGGGACGTGGACGAGCTGCTGCGGGTGCCGGAGGGCGCGCGGGAGGTGTCGCGCGAGCTGCTGCCCGCCGTCGAGCGCGGCCTGGACCGGTTGGGCCGGTCGCTGGCCGAGGCGGTGGCGGGCGGCGCTCCCCGGTCCCGCGAGGCGCTGGCCGAGCAGGTCACCACGCTGTTCCTCCAGCACGCCGAGCTGGCCGCGACCGTGCGCGACTTCTACGCCTACCTCGGCCAGGTCGTGACCAGGCACCACCTGGCGCCGGACGAGATCTCCGGGTTCCGCGACCTGCTGGTCGAGTACATCCAGATGGTCGTGGAGGACGTGCTGCGGCACACCCCGGCCATCGCCGACGCGCTGGCGCGGATCGGCCCGGCGCGCTCGGAGCTGCTGCGCCTGCTGGGCCGCGCCGACCTCGGCGACCGGGTCGAGCGGGCCCGCGGCCGGTCCCCGGAGGACTGGCAGGAGCTGACCGACTGGTTCGTGGACCGGCCGGGCAGGCCGAGCCAGGTGACGGCGCTGCGCGAGGCGACCGCGCGGGCGATCGGGTCGCTGCTGGCCAGCGTGAAGCGGGCCACGTCCGGCGGCGGGCTGCTGCCGGGCAGGCGGGCCGAGCTGCTGAAGCTGGCCGCGTGGTTCGACTCGGGCACCCGGTCGCAGGCGCACGAGCTGTACGCGGCGGCGTTCGGGCTGCACTCGGCGCGGCACCTGTCGCCCGCGCCCGAGCACGACAGCGACAACGAGCGCACGGCGTGGCGCGACGGGCCGGTGGTCGACGTGCCGGTGAGCGTGCGCAGCCGCGGCGACCGGGGCGCGCGCGGCCGGACGTCGCGCATCCTGGACGACCCGATGACCGAGCAGTCGCTGCTGGCCGAGGCGCGGGAGGCCGACGAGCGGCGGGCCGCGTCGGTGGCCGAGCTGGCCGAGGCGGCGCCCCGGCTGGCCGAGGCGACGCTGTCCGGCGAAGCCCTCGGCGTGCTGTGCGAGCTGCTGACGCTGGCCATGGCGCAGCGCGACACGGCGGCCGACGCGGGCTCGGCGACCGACCCGGTGCGCGGGCTGCGGGTGACCGTCGAGCACGCGCGCGGGCGTTCGACGCGCATCCGCTCGGCGGCGGGCACGTTGACCCTGCACGACTCGACGTTGGTGCTCGACTGATGTTCGAGGACCTGTCCGAGATCGACGCGGCGAACGTCGTGCGCTGCGCCCGCGCGCTGCTGCGGCGGCCGTTGCTGCGCGCCGACGGGCCCGACGGCGAGCTGCTGACCCTCGTCTACCGGCACCGGGCCGCGCTGCAGGACCTGTTCGCCCGCGTGCTCGGCTACCGGCTGGTGGTCGAACGGCGGTTCGCGCGGCTCCACAAGGCCGGACCGGGTCCCGACGACTCGCGCGGCCTGCTCGGCATGTCGCCGCGCGGCTACGCCTACGTGGCGCTGACCATGGCGGTGCTGACCGGCGTCGGGCGGCAGGCGCTGCTGTCGCGGCTGGTGGCGGACGTCCGCGCGGCGGCGGTGGAGGCCGGGCTGACCGTGGTGGACGACGTGGCGGACCGGCGGGCGCTGACGGCGGCGTTGCGGCACCTGGTGTCGCTCGGCGTGCTGCACGAGACCGAGGGCACGGTGGACGTGCACGCCGAGGCGTTGATCACCATCGACACCGACCTGCTGGGCCGGTTGCTGACCGGGCCGGTGGCCGAGGCGACGTCGCCGGCGCGGCTGGTGGAGCTGGCGGCCCGGCCGGGACCGCGCGGCGTCGAGCACGCGGTGCGGCGCAAGCTGGTGGAGGACCCCGTGGTGCTGTACGCCGACCTGCCGCCCGAGCAGGCCGAGTGGCTGCGGCGCAACCAGCGCAAGGAGTCCGCGCTGCTGGAGACGTGCTTCGGCCTGCGCACCGAGTGCCGGGTCGAGGGCGTGCTGGCGGCCGACCCCGAGGACTACCTGACCGACCTGTACTTCCCGGGCACGTCCACGGTGGCGCGGCTCGCGCTGCTGGCGCTGCCGGAGCTGTCGGCCGCCGACCCCCGGCCCGACGGGCGGCACGAGGTGGACGTGGCGGCGTTGCGCGAGGTGTGCGCGCGGTTGGTGGAGGACTACCCGACCGCGTGGTCCAAGCAGTTCACCGAAGACCTCGACCGGCTGGTCGACGAGGTGCTGGAGCTGTTGCGCCGCATGGGGTTGGCGGTGCCGGCCGCGGGGGGCGGGTGGCTGCTGAACGCCGTCGCGCACCGGTGGCTGCCGATGCCCGACGGCGATCCGGAGCGCGAGGTCGAGCCGGCCGCCGTCGTGCCGGAAGTGCGGAGCTGGTCGTTGTTCGATGAGGAGACCGCGTGAACAGGTGGCGGCTGCACAGGGGCGGCATCGTCAACATCTGGCAGTACACCGAGCAGACGTTCGACTTCTCCGGCGGGCGGGCGATCTTCCAGGGCACCAACGGGTCCGGCAAGTCGCGCACCCTGGAGCTGCTGCTGCCGCTGTGCCTGGACGGCGACCTGCGGCAGGTCGGCTCCAAGGGCTTCGACACCGTGTCGCTGCGGCGGCTCATGCTGGACGACTACGACGGCGGGCCCAACCGCATCGGGTACGCGTGGGTGGAGCTGACCCGAGGTCCCGACGAGTACCTGACCTGCGGGTTGGGCGTGAAGGCGTCCAAAACGTCGCAGGCGATCACCGACTCGTGGCGGTTCGTCACGCCCCTGCGCGTCGGTTCCTCGCTGGCGCTGGTCGGCCCGGACCGCACGCCGCTGGGACCCGTGCAGCTGCGCGACCTGATCGGCGCGGACTGCGTGCTGGAGGAGGCCGCGTTCCGGGCGCGCGTCGCGGAGACCGTGTACGGCGTGCCCGCGCCCCGGTACGGCGACCTGCTGCACCTGCAGCGGACGCTGCGCAACCCCGACGTCGGGTTGAAGGTGCTGGAGGGGCAGCTGGAGCAGATCCTGTCCGACGCGCTGCCGCCGCTGGACCAGGTGATGGTCGAGCAGCTGGCGACGTCGTTCGACGACCTGGAGTCGATCCGGGAGAACATCACCCGGCTGTCGTCGGCCGACGCGGCGCTCGGGACGTTCCTGAAGACGTACTCGGACTACGCGTTCGGCGGGCTGCGCGCGGCGGCGGTGTCGCTGGGCGCGGCCGAGGACGGTGTGCGCAAGCAGGAGCGGGCGGCGGCCCGGCTGTCGGCGTCGCTGGAGGAGACGCTGGCGGCCCGTGCGGCGGCGGAGCACTCGCTGGCGTCGTTGGAGACCGGTGAGCAGCAGGCCGAGGAGACCATCGGGGCGTTGAAGGAGCTGCCCGCGTTCCGCGACCTGCAGGACCTGCGGACGCGCGAGAAGCTGGTGGCCGAGAAGCGCTCGTCGGCGGTGGCCGCGCTGGACATGGCGAACAAGCAGCGGTCGCAGGAGGACGGCGCGGTCGACGGCGTGCTGCGGCTGCTGCGGCGGTTGGCCGAGGACCTGGGCACGGCGCACGAGCTGGTCGAACCGCTGGGGCGCCACCTGCGGGCGGCCGGCCTGCCGTCCGACGCCGTGCCGGACGTGCCCCGGGTGTCCACTTCGGACGCGGTCGTGCGGGTGGAGTCCGTGCGGGCCAAGCCGGACCCCGAGGCCGGACCGCTCCCGATCGAGCGTCGCGTGCCGCCGGCGGTCGGGGTGGACGAGGGCGCGTTGGAGGCGGTGGCGGCGCGGGCCGGGGAGATCGCTTCGTCGGCGCGGCAGCGCGGGGCTTTGGCGTTGGCGTTGGGTGCGCAGGCGGCGGAGCTGGATTCCGCGCAGCGGCGGGTGGATGCCCTGCGGCAGACCGCGCGGGACGCGCAGCACGCGGCGACCGAGGCGGCGGCGTTGCGGAACCAGGAGGCGCAGGAGCTGGCCGAGGTCGCCCAGTCGTGGCTGGCGGAGGTGGACGCCTGGCGCGGGTCCGGCCCGTTGGCGGAGGTGCGGCCGTCGTCGCCGCTGGCGCTACCGACGTCGGTCGACCCGGCCGGCGCCCGCTCCCTGACCAGTGCCGCCCGCGACTGGGTCGGGCCGTTGGTGACGTCGGCGCGGGACGGCGCGCACACCGCCGCGAGGCGGCGGGCGGAGCTGGCGGCGTCGATCAACGCGTTGGACGCCGAACTGGCGGGCCTGCGCTCGGGCACCGCGCGGGTCCCGGAACCCGGCCGGTTCGGCGTGGCGACGCGGGACGACGCGACCGGCGCGCCGTTCTACCGACTGGTGGACTTCCGCCCCGAGGTGGACGATGCCGCTCGTGCGGGGTTGGAGGCGGCCCTGGAGGCGTCGGGCCTGCTGGACGCCTGGGTTACACCATCGGGTGAACATGGCCCGGAGATGTACGGAAACGCCGTTACGCCACCTCGGTTGAGAGAGACCGAACCGGCCGAGACCCCCACCCCTGCCGACCACCCCCGACCCACCACGACCCCGACCGCCTCCGACACCCCGCCGACCACCACGACCCCGGCCACTTCCGGCGCCTTGCCGGCCACCCCGTCCCCAGCCCCAGCCACCCCGTCCCCAGCCACCCCGCCCACTTCCGCCGACCACCCCCCGCTCGCCACGACCCTGGCCGTGCCCGGCGCCCCCGTGGACGGCCCGTCCCTGGCCACCGCCCTGGTCCCGGCCGTCGAGCCGAACTCCCCCGTCCCGGCCGCCGTGGTCGCGGACCTGCTCGCGTCGGTGTCCCTGCGCACCCTGACCCCGACCGCCTTCGCGGTGTCGCCGGACGGGCGCTGGCAGGCGGGCGTGCTGACCGGCGCGTGGCGCAAGGACGCCGCCGAGTTCATCGGCGCCGGCGCCCGCGAAGCCGCCCGCCACCGTCGCATCGCGGAGCTGGAGGACGAGCTGGCCGCCCTGCGCGCCGCCCTGGGCGTGGCCGAAGCCGACCTCGCCGCCGCCCACGGCCTGGTCGACCGCTGGGAGACCCACCTCGACCGCTTCCCCGCCGACCGCGACCTGGTCGCCCGCCACGGCCGCCTGCAGGCCGCCCAGGAATCCGCCGACCGCGCCGCCCGCCGCGCCGAGGAGCTGCGCGACGAGCTGGCCACCGCCCAGGCCCGCGGCGAGGCCGCCGCCGCCGACGTGGTGCGCCAAGCGGGCGACGCGGGCCTCCCGGCCACCACCGACGGCCTCCAGCAGGCCCGGCAGGCGGCGGCCGAGGCGCAGCGGACGGCCGACCGGCTCGGTGACGTGCTGCGCCGCCAGTGCCGCGGCACCGTGGTCGACCTGACCGACGCCGCGCACCGGTACCACGCGGCGGTGGAGGACCGGGTCGCGGCGGAGGCGGACGCGGAGGCGCGGTGCGTGGACTACGCGTCGCAGGCGTCGACGTTGGCCGAGCTGACCGACGCGATCGGCGGCGAGGCGCGGGAGATCGCCGACCAGTTGTCCACTTTGGAGCGTTCGCGGCGGGAGATGCGCGGCGAGCTGAAGGGCGTCCGCGAGCAGGTCGTCTCGGCCCGCGAGCAGGCGGCCAAGTTGAGCGCCCAGCTCGAAACGTCAGCCGAGCAGCTCACCTCCGCCCGTGACGCCCTGACCCGCGCGAACGAGCACTTCAAGGCGACCGTGCGGGCGCCGGGCATCCTGGTGGCCGCGCTGCCGGACGTGCCCGACGACGTCACGTCGGTCCGCGCGGCGCTGATGGCGTCCGACCGGCGCGGCGCGGGCGAGGCGACGGTGATCACCAAGCTCCAGGCGCTCCAGACGTCGCTGGCGGGCAGCCACGACATCGCCGCCGAGCAGCACGTCGGCCTGCTGACCGTCACCGTCACCGGTGAGGAGGGCGCCCGCCCGGTCGCCGTCGCCGCACGTCAGGTGACCACGAAGCTGGCCGAGCAGCGCGGTTTCCTGGACGAGCGGTACCAGGACATCTTCGCCGACTACCTGATCCGCGACCTGGCCGAGTGGCTGCGCGGCCAGATCGCCGTCGCCGAGGACCTGTGCAAGCGGATGAACGAGGTGCTGGGCCGGGCGCGGTCCAGCCAGGGCGTGCACGTGAAGCTGGCGTGGAAGCCGTCGGCGGCGTTGGAGGAGGGGACGCGCGACGCGCTGGCGCTGGTCCGCCTGCCGTACGCGGAACGCGACCCCGAGCAGGACGCGACGCTGCGGCGGGTGTTCACCGAGCGCATCGAAGCCGAGCGCGACGCCCACACCGGCAACTACGCCGAGATCCTGTCCCGCGCCCTGGACTACCGGACGTGGCACCAGTTCACCGTTACGGTCGCCGACACCGGCCCGGACGGTGGGCCGCGGGAGCGCAGGCTGCGGCAGCTGTCGTCCGGTGAGACGCGGCTCATCTCGTACGTGACGCTGTTCGCGGCGGCGGCCTCGTTCTACGACGCGGTCAGCGGCGAGTTCTCGCCGTTGCGGCTGGTGCTGCTGGACGAGGCGTTCGAGCGGTTGGACGACCCGACGATCGCGCGCATGCTCGGCCTGCTGGTGGACCTGGACATGGACTGGGTGATCACCTGGCCGAGCGGCTGGGGCGTGTCCGACAAGATCCCGCGGATGCACATCTACGACGTGCTGCGGCCCAAGAACGGGCGCGGCGTGGCGTGCACGCAGACGACGTGGGACGGCGCGGCGCTGGACCGCGTCGACCCCTAGCGGACGCCGCTGGCCGCGCGGTGGCGCACCCCGCCCGCGGCCAGGAACTCGGCGACCGGCAGGGTGGCCGCGCCGAGCGCGACCGACTCCGGCCCCAGCTCGCACAGGGTGATCGACGCCTGCTCGAACGGCCGGTGCAGGGCGTGGCGGGACGCCTGCGAGCGCACGTCGTCCAGGATGCGCGCGCCGAGCAGCAACCCGGCCCACCCGCCGACGATCACCTGCGACGGGTTGAACAGGTTGATCAGGTTCGCGATGCCGAGCCCGGCGTACCGGGCGGTCTCGGCGAGCACGTCCCGCGCGGCCCGCGACCCGTCGGCGACCAGCGCCGCCAGCGCCGCCTCCTGCTCGGCGGGCGCGTCGCCCCGGACCGCGCGGTACCGGTCGACCACGGCCGACGCGCCGATGTACGCCTCCAGGCACCCGTGGGCGCCGCAGCGGCACGGGCGGCCGTCCAGCGCGACCGTCGTGTGGCCCCACTCCCCCGCGCCGCCCGACGAGCCCCGGTACAGCACGCCGCCGGTGATGACGCTCGCGCCGACGCCGGACCCGATCAGCGCGACCACCGCGTCACCCGTGCCGCGGCCCGCGCCGAACCAGACCTCCGCCTGCCCCAGCGTGTTCGCGCCGTTGTCCAGGAACAGCGGCAGGTCGGTGCCGGTGCGCAGCAGCTGCTCCAGCTCGACGCCGTGCCAGCCGACGGTCTGCGCGTACACCAGGCCCTGCTCGACCTGGCCGGGCACGCCGATGCCGACGCCGAGCACGTCGCCGACCCCGCTGTCGGCCAGGCAGCGTTCGAGCCCTTCGAGCACCCGCCGCGCCACGTCGTGCACCGAGTGGACGTCCGGTTCCATCGGGAACGTCGCCTCCGCCAGCCGCCGCAACGTCAGGTCGAACACCTCGACCAGCACGTGCGTCTCGCCGACGTCGACCCCGACCACGGCCGCGTAGGCGGGGTTCACCCGCAGCAGCACGCGCGGGCGCCCGCCGTCGGAGTCGACCTGGCCCGCCTCGACCACCACGCCGTCGGCGATCAGCTCGGCGACGACGTTGCTGACCGACGCCTGGCTGAGCCCGGTGACGCCGGCGAGTTCCTGCCGGCTGCGCGGCTGGTCGAAGTACAGCGCGCGCAGCACCCGCGCCCGGTTACCGGCGCGCAGGTCGCGCACGGTCAGCTTGCGGTGCACGGCGACCCCCAACGGGCGAGTAGGACCACGGCCGCCACACGGGCGCGTCGAAGTTCCGACGTTAGTCGGTTGCGAACCGCTTGGTGCCCCATTCGCCGTGCGCCTCCAGCAGTTTCCGCCCGATGCGCTTGAGATCGGCGACCCGCACCACGTCCGAGCTCTCACCCGAACCCCGGACAGCGCTGCCGCGCAAGAACTCCGCCGGGGCGGACGTCGTCCCAGCGAACAGCACATCAGGGGAACACCTGGTCGCCGCCGGTCCTCGGTGGACGGTCCTCGGACCGGCGGCGTTCATCGCCGACAAGTCCGGCGACTGGACGTCACGGGGCTTGCGGGACGGCGCCCGTCACTCTGCCGATGCCGCCCGATCCGTCACCACCGCCCACTGCCGGACGGCGGCCTCCGGATCAGCCTGCCGCCACCCACGACTGGATCATCCGGTAGGCGATGGACGCGCCCGGCGCGAGCAGCAGGTCCGGCACGCTGCCCGGCTCGGCCAACGCCCGCCGCACGTCGGCCCGGTCGACCCACTTGGCCTGCGCGATCTCGTCGTCCGCGAGCCGCAGTGGCTCGGTCGGGTCGGCGACCGCCTCGAACCCCACCATCAGCGACCGCGGGAACGGCCACGGCTGGCTGCCGAGGTAGCGGATGCCGCGCACCTCGACGCCGACCTCCTCCTCGACCTCCCGCGCCACGCACGCCTCCAGCGACTCGCCCGCCTCGACGAACCCGGCCAGCACCGAGTACCGCCCCTCGGGCCAACCCGCGCCGCGCGCCAGCAGCACCCGGTCCGCGCCGTCGTGCACCAGGCAGATCACGGCCGCGTCGGTGCGCGGGTACTCCTCGTGCCCGCACCGCTCGCAGACCCGCGCCCACCCGGACTTGATCGACTCCGTCGGCCCGCCGCACACCGCGCAGAACTTCGCCGAGCGGTGCCAGTGGAACAACGCGACCGCCGACGTGAACAGGCCCGCGCCGGTGTCGTCCAGCGTCGCGCCGCACGCCCGCAGGTCGAGCCACTGCGGCTCGTCGGTCAGCTCCGGCCGCACCCACGACCGACCGGTCGGCGCGCTGACGTCGGTCTCGTCCTCGGCCAGCGGCACCGCCCAGTACGCGACGCCGTCCTGCTCGCCCAGCAGCACGGCGGTGTCCGGCGGACCGTCGCCGAAGTCGGTGGCCGGGTGGTCGACCAGGCGCGAAGCCCGGTCGACCACCAATGCGCGGCCGTGCACGTCCACGGTGAGGACGCGCGCCTTCGGCCACGACTGCGCGAGGCGCTGCGCGTCACCGCGCAACGGCTCCCGCCGGTCCACGGTGAACCGCGACAGGGCCGGCAGCTCCACCAGCTCGAAGCTCACGGCAGGGTCACACCGCCCAACGCCCGCAGCTGCGGCGCCAGCAGTTCCTCGTCGCCCACCAGCACGCCGGTGAACGCGGTCGGCGCGAAGAACTCCAGCGCCACCTCGGCGACCTGCTCGACGGTGACCGCCGCCAGCCGCTCGGGGTGCCCGGTGAACCACTCGACGTCCAGGCCCAGACCGGCGAGGTTCACCAGGAACGACGCCAGCCCGCCCTGCGACGACGTCGCGGTCAGCAGCGACCCGATCGCGTACCGGCGGGCGGTGTCCACCTCGGACTCCGTCGGCGGCACCAGGCCGAGCCGACCCAGCTCGTACCGGGTCTCCAGCAGCGCCGCCGCGGTCACCTCGCTGGCCGTGTCGGCGTCCACCAGCAGCGTCGCCCCGCCCGGCGTGAACTCCGGGTGCGACCGCGCGCTGTAGGTGTAGCCCTTGTCCTCGCGGATGTTCTCCACCAGCCGGGAGGAGAAGAACCCGCCGTACACCAGGTTCGCCAGCTGCAGCGCCGGGTACCGCTCGTCGGTCCGCGCCACCCCGCGCGCGGCGAGCCGGATCTGCGACTGCACGGCGCCAGGCCGGTGCACCAGCAGCACGTCGCCGCCCTGCACCGGGGACAGCGGCGACAGCGCCACCGCGGTGCCCTCGCCGGTCCAGCCGCCCAACGCCTCCTCGACCGCGCGCACCGCCGCGTCCGGCGCGACGTCGCCGACGACGACCAGCACCGACCCGCGCGGCAGCACCGCCGACGCGTGCAGCGCGAGCACGTCGTCCCGCGTCACGGCCGCGACCTCTTCGGCCTCGGGCATCTCCTTGGCGAACGGGTGGTCGCCGTACAGGTGGCGCTGCAGCGCCTCCCGCGCGATCACGTTCGGCTGCGACCGCGCCAGCCTGATCCGCTCCACCAGCCGCGCGCGCTCCCGCTCGACCTCCTCGGCCGGGTAGGTCGCGCCGGTCAGCACGTCCCGCAGCACGTCCAGCACCGTGCCGAAGCCGGACACCAGCGCGTTGCCGGAGAACGCCAGCCGCTCCGGGTCGACCACCGCGTCCAGCTCGCCGCCGACGAGCGCCAGCTCGGTGTCGACGTCCACCCGGCTCCGGGTCGCGGTGCCGGTGAGGACCGTGCTCGCCAGCACCTCGGCCCGCGCCGCGTGCGTCGAGCCGACGCTGGTGGACGCCGGGTCGCCGAACGGGATCCGCAGCCGGACCTCGACCAGCGGCACCGACGACCGGCGCACCGCGAGCACCCGCAGACCGTTGGCCAGCGTCGTGTCGACGGTGTCCAGGTCCGCCGCCGCCCGCTGCTCGCCCAGCTCCGGGAACGGGCGAGGCCCTAGCTCCGTACGGCCGATCTCGTCGGCGCTGCGGTGCTTGGTCGGGGCGCTCACTCGTTACCTCCACTGGCGGGCTTGAGGGTCAGGACGGCGCGCGAGTCCGACCGCAGCGCCTTGGCCGCCGCGGCGACCGCGTCGGTGGTGATGCCGGCCAGCTTGTCCGGCAGCTCGTACAGCAGCTCGGCACGCCCGAACAGCAGCTCGGCCGACCCGAGGCCCAGCGTCCGGCTGGTGAGCCGGTCGTGCTCGCGGTGCATGGTCGACACCCAGCGGGCGGTGACCTTCGCCAGCTCCTGCTCCGTCGGTCCCTCCTCGGCCAGTCGCAGCAGCTCCTCGTCCACCGCCGCGAGCACCTGCTCGGAGGTGACCTCCGGCGGGTGGATCGCGGTGATGCTGAACGTGTCGGGGTCGCGCGCCTCCAACGGCCCGAACAGACCACACCCCGCGCCGACGTCCACCACGATCGCGTCGCGGTGCACCAGCCGCTGCTGCAGCCGCGACCCGTCACCGTCGGTCAGCACACCGGCCAGGACCAGGTAGGCGAGGTAGCCCTCCACCTCGTTGACCGGGTCCGGGATGCGGTAGCCCACGGCGATGGCGGGCATCGGCGCGTGCTTGTCGATGTGCTCGGACCGCAGCTCGCCCTTGGGCGCGGCCTCGGCGAACGACGGCCGGACCGGCACCGGTCGGGCGGGCACGTCACCGAAGTGCTCCTCGACGAGCGCCTTCGCCCGCTCGGGGTCGAAGTCGCCCGCCACCGTCAGCACGGCGTTGCCCGGCGCGTAGTAGGTGTCGAAGAACGCGGCGCAGTCGTCCACGGTGGCGTTCTCCAGGTCGGTGAAGTCGCCGTAGCCGTTGTGCGCGTTCGGGAAGGTCTGGAACAGGACCGGCGGCAGGAGGATCCACGGGAACCCCCCGTACGGTCGGTTCAATACGTTGAGTCGGATCTCCTCCTTCACGACGTCGATCTGGTTGCGCAGGTTCTCCTCGGTGATCTTCGGCGCCCGCATGCGGTCCGCCTCGAGGAACAGAGCCCGCTCCAGTGCCGCCGACGGCAGCACCTCGTAGTAGTCGGTGTAGTCGGGGTGCGTGGACCCGTTGAACGTGCCGCCCGAGGACTGCACGTGCCGGAAGTGGGCCAGCTTCTCCAGGCTCTCGCTGCCCTGGAACATGAGGTGTTCGAAGAGGTGCGCGAACCCCGTCCGCCCCTCGGGCTCGGAGCGGAAGCCCACGTCGTAGTGCACGCTCACCCCGACGACCGGGGCGCTGCGGTCGGGTGCGAGCACCACCCGCAGACCGTTGGGGAGCGTGAACCTGTGCAGTTCGGGTAGCGCCATGGACGCAGCCTACGGGTTCACACCACCACCGGGCTCGATGGTCGCCCGCCTGTCGGAGCACCCCGCTAAGCCCAGCGCGAACCGACCGGACCGGGACCGGTCGACCAGCGCGGGAGGGCTTGATCCGACCACGGGGACACGCCTCGCCCAGGCCGGACCACCACCTGTCTCAGCAGGCCGCCCACCCGGTGGAGCCGGCGCGTGTGGACACCGGGTTGGCTTCGGCCTACTGCCCGGAAACTTCGCCCCTGCCCTGGGGCTCGGCTCCGGGATGGGTCAATTGTCGAACCGGTGTTCGAGGGATGGCAAGATCACGTTCGGGTGAAAGGAGGTCAGCCCCGCAGCGAGCGCAGGTGACCGGCCTGCGCCAGCACGCCGTCCAGCGCGCCGAGGAACGCCGGGAACCGCTGCGCGAACCGCCGCAGGTCACCGCCCTGCTCGGCCTCGCCGAACCAGTACAGCCCCGGCCGCGCGCCCGCGAACGCCTCCAGCCACCGCTCCGCCTCGCCCAGCACCACCGCGTAGGGCAGCGACCGCGAGAACACCATCTCCAGGTCGGATTCCGGGATGTCCTGGGGCGTCGCCGTGTGCAGGTACCCGCGCAACCCGCGCACGTGCTCCAACAAGGCACTGCCGCGCTTGGTCCGAGCGGGCATGGTCCGCGCGCCCACCGCCAGCGCCACCCCGGCGACCACGACCACCAGCCCGAACAACGCCGCCGCGCCGACCAGGGCCAACACCACCGTCAGCACCGCGCCGAGCACGGCCACCCCGACGCCCGCCCACCACCAGAGGCTGCGCTCGGCGTCCGGCCTGCGGGCGAACCAGTTCTTCGCCACCACGTCGGCGTACAGCTCGTCGCGCACCCGGGACAGGTCGATCCGCCTGCCGCGCAGCTCCGAGAGCAGCACCGCGTCCACCCCGTCGGGCAGCAGCGCCTCGTACACCGCGCGCTCGTACCCGGACAGCGACGGGTCGGCCGGGTTGCGCCGCACGAACCGCCAGTCGTGCCCGTCGACCTCCTCGATCCACACGTAGTTGCGCACGGCGAGGTCCACGACGGTCGCGGTCACGTCGACCACGTCCACGTGCTCGTCCACCACGGTCCCCACCTGGCCGGGCAGCACCCCGTCCGGCGAGGCGAACGCCACCCGCCCGGAGCCGTCGGCGACCAGCACGTCCACCGGTGCGACGTCACCGGCCAGCGCCCGCGCGTCCCGACCGCGCAGGTACCACAGCATCACCCCGCCACCGAGCAGCAGCACGACGAGACCGCCGAGGCCCGCGCCGGTGGCGGGGGTCAGCGCGAACGCCGCCGCCAACCCCGCCGACTCCTCGACCACCGCGTTCACCGGCGCCGCGCCCTCCTGCAGCCCGACCACCACGTCGACCCGCTCGCCGGCCGCCAGGCCGATCTCGGTCGCCCGCACGCCGCGGCCGTCGCCCAGGTCGGCGCTGGTGCACGGCTTGGTCGTGCCCGGCTCGCCCGCCAGGCAGCTCACCGACCTCGGCGTGTCCGGCGTGATCACCGAGACCTTCACCGAGTCGAGCGCGGTGTCCCAGCCGCTCGCGGGCTGCCAGCCCAGCTCCAGGGTGTCGCCGATCTTCGCGACGGCGCCGAGCACCGAGTACCTGACCGTCGAGGTGCCCGCCCGGAGTGCGATCGTCAGCTCGTCGGCCGATGCTGTAGCCGTGCCCTCGCCCTCCACGGACGCGTCGGCGACCTGGAACACGCGGTCCCGGTCGGCGCCGGCCGGGACGCGCAGCGGGACGACCCGGGTGGCCGTCCGGCCCTCGGGGACGGTGACGGCCTCGATCACGGTCAGCCTGCCGTCGCGCTCCAGCTTGAGCCGCACGTCGGCGCCGACCGTCCCGGGCAGCCCGGCCGTGCTGCTCGGCTGCGCGGACGCCGCGCCGGCCCCCGCGCCGGCCCCCGCGCACAGCGCGACCGCGCAGATCAGCGCGGCTCCCCAGTTTTTTAACACGGCCGCGGAGGATAGCGGAGTTCCCCTAAGCTCTTGTGCTGATTCGGGCATCCGCGATATGGGGGACCACCAGCGATGACGCAACCACCGCCGCCGGGTGGCTGGCCGCCACCACGACCGGTCGGACCGCCGCCGATGCCCGCCCCGCTCGACCCCCAGCAGCCCCGCCCGACCCAGCAGTGGCCCCGGCAACCGCCCACCGGTCCCCAACCGCAGCAGCAGTGGCCCGCGCCCCCTCAGCAGCCGCCCGCCGGTCCGTTCCCCCAGCAGCCGCCCGCCGGTCCGCCGCCGCAGTGGCCCCAGCAGCGCCCCGTGATGCCGCCGCCGGTGGCGCCGCCGCAGCCGCCGCCCGCCAACTGGGGGCCGCCACCCGGGCCGCCACCCGGCTGGGGTCCCCCGCCGATGCCCTACCCGCCGCTGCCGCGGCAGAAGAACAAGGGCCCGCTGGTGGCGGTGATCGTCGTCGGCTTCCTCGTCCTCGGCGTCACCGTGATCGGCATCGTGGCCGCGAACAGCGGTTCGAAGTCGGCGAACGACTCGGCCAACGCGGGCTACTCCAGCAGCACGTACTCGCCGGAGCGCACCACCACGACCACTGCCCCCGAGACGACGGCGACCACTGAGAGCAGCAGCCGGTCCCCGTCCACCACCTCGACGAAGGCCGGTCCCAAGGCCGTCTTCACGCTCGGTGACAACCCGATCCACGCGGCGGGCCTGGGCGCGTTCGACATCGACGGCTGCGCCCTGCCCTCGATGGACTACTCGCCCGCCGGGCAGGACCGGTTCCTGCGCGCCGCGCTGCCGTGCATCGAGGCGATGTGGAAGCCGTCGTTCGAGCGCGCGAACCTGCCCTACCAGCCGGTGGAGCTGGTCATGGTGACGTCCCAGATCACCAACACGTGCGGCTCCATGGGTCCCGACCGGACCGCCATGTACTGCGACGGCACGATCTACTGGACGCCGAACCACTACGCCAACGAGCAGGGCTCGGCGAACCCGAACCACCCCGGCAAGTACCTGGGCCAGCTCGCGCACGAGTACGGCCACCACATCCAGTGGCTGTCCGGCATCCTGCGCGCCTCCGGCCAGGCCCAGTACGACAAGGGCGGCTGGGACACCCCGGAAGGGCTCGACCTGAACCGGCGCAAGGAGCTGCAGGCCACCTGCTTCGGCGGGATGACGCTGGCGCCCCTGTCGCACGGCGCGGTGCCCTCCGACGTCATCTCGGTGGCCCTCACGGACGCGGGCAACCGCGGTGACTACCCGATCTACCCCAACCGGGACCACGGCGCGCCCGAGAGGAACGCCGCGTGGGTCAACCACGGCTTCAAGAACAACGAGACGAGCGCGTGCAACACTTGGGTCGCGAGCGCGGCGGACGTCAGCTGACCCGACTGGAGGACCGTGCACACGCCCGAGGAGCCCAAGAACAACCCGATCGTCCTCATCGGCGTGTTCTCGTTGATCGTCCTGTGCGTGCTGGGCCTCGGCGGTATCACACAGCTCGAAACGTCCCGCCGGATCAACGGCCGCGCGATGGCCGCGCCCGGCGTCCAGGTCGCCCAGCCCGCCGAGACCGAGGCCCCCAGGCCGCGTGCGGTGCACCGGCTCGACGACCACCCATTGCTCACGACGCCCGTCCAGCTGCCCGCGGTGGCGTGCCCGCTGCCGGGGTTCGGGGTGTCCGACAGCGAGCTGTCGGCGTACTACCGGGCCGGGGTGCTGTGCCTGGACCAGGCGTGGAAGCCGGTGCTGGAGCAGGCGAACCTGCCGTTCGACCCGCCCGCGCTGGACACGTCGCCGGACCTGGTCGAGGGGCCGTGCGGCTCGGCGCCCGCGGAGAGCGAGGCGGTCGCGTACTACTGCGGTCGCAACAGGACGATCTACATGCCCACGCGGCGGTTGCGGGACAACGGCGGCGGCGAGCGCGCGGGGTCGCACCTGGCGACGTTGGCGCACGAGTACGGGCACCACGTGCAGGCGTTGACGGGGATGCTGCGCGCCGCGGACAGCAAGATCGTCGCCGCGGGCGAGCAGACGCCGGCCGGGCTGGAGATGTCGCGGCGGATCGAGCTGCAGGCGAACTGCTTCGCCGGGATGTTCCTGGCGGCGGCGTCCGGGTCGATCGGGACCGGGTTGGCGCAGGAGGCGGCGGGCGACTTCCAGTACGCCATGGAGGAGCCGCCGGAGAAGAACGCCCACGGCAACCCGGACAATCAGGCCGAGTGGGCGTCCCAGGGGTTCACGACGGGCGTCACGACGGCGTGCAACACCTACACGGCGTCAGCGGCAGACGTGGCCTGAGAGCGCCTGATCAGCAGGTAGGCGTAGAGGCCGCCGGCCAGTCCGCTCAGGCACACCAGCAGGAACGCCAGCCTGGTTCCGAACGGCGTGCCGACGGGTGCGCTGGCGGCCGCTTGCACGGTGAACTCACCGTCGGTCTCGGCTGGGACGACCACATCGACGACCTCGTCCGGCTGGTGGCCGCAGCCGTCGAGCTTCGCGGTGTGCACTCGGTCACCGATCGTGAGTTCGACCCGGTCGTAGGCGTCGGCCCCGCCGCAGGAGGCCGGTGCGACGACGGTGGCGGCGACCCGCTGGACGTCGGCCGACGTGCGGGGCCACCACAACGCGACCGCTGCCGCGACGGCTGCCAGCCCCACGACCAGCAGCACCAGCGCCCGTCTGACCGGGCTTCGCGGAACCGCCACAGCGTGGATGGTCGCAGACCCGGCGGTCGGTTGTCGTGGGGGCGGCCGGGTGTTCCGCCACGCCGAACATCACTCGATCGTGATCTTGCCCACCCTCGAACTCCTGTTCGACACTAACTCCATGAACCTCAAGAACAAGCTCACCGAACCCGTCCGACCGCCGGCGCACCGCCGGATGCCGCACCGCGCGCGTCGAGGTCTCCGACCCTGGGCCTGCCCACCGCGGCGAAGAGGTTCCGGGCGGGTCCGCGAGCCCGGCTCGGCGCGGCTTCGGTGGCCGTCGTGCCGGGAGCGTGCGCCGACGCCCCCCTGAGTTCGCACGGCCCGGGTGCACTCGCACTGCCCGGGGTCGGCCCACGCCCGGGTCCGGTTGATAGGTCACGTCCACCGCTCGCGGAGCGATGGCAGCACGGCGGCGGCGCGGCGCCGGGTTGTCGGTGGCGGTCAGGTGATCAAGATCGTCACGGCTCACCGGTTCCGGGCCGTGCCGGGCGACGCGACGGAGAATGTGGGGGTGTCGACTGCTGCCAGGGTGCTGGTGATCGAGGACGCGGAGGCGATCGGCGCTGCCGTGAGTTCCGCCCTGCGGGATGCGGGTTACCAGGTGCAGGTCCGGTCGGACGGCCGTGACCTGGAGGGCGATCTGGTCCGGTTCCGCCCGGACCTGGTGGTCCTCGACGTGATGCTGCCCGGCCGGGACGGCTTCGCGCTGCTGGAGGTGATCCGGCGGGCCAGCGGGGCCGGGGTGGTGATGTTGACCGCCCGGGACGGGGTGTCCGATCGGCTGCGCGGGCTCGACCGGGGCGCGGACGACTACGTGGTGAAGCCGTTCGTGCTGGCCGAGCTGGTGGCCAGGGTGAGCGCGGTGCTGCGGCGGCTGGGGCGCACGCCGTCGACCGCGCAGATCGGCGACCTGGTGGTGGACGCCGACTCGGCGGTGGTGCTCCGGGGCGACGCGCAGGTCGAGCTGACCGCCACCGAGCTGCGCCTGCTGCGGTACCTGGCCGCGCAGCGGGGGCGGGTCGTGGGCAAGACCCAGATCCTCACCGCGGTGTGGGGTTACGAGGACTACGACCCGAACCTGGTCGAGGTGCACGTCAGTGCGCTGCGCCGGAAGTTGGAGGAGCACGGGCCGCGGCTGCTGCACACCGTGCGAGGGCTCGGTTACGTGCTCCGGGCGGACGAGACGTGAGCCTGCGGACCGTCTCGTTGCGCCGCCGGGTCACGTTCTCGGCGATCGGTGTGCTCGGGGTGGTGCTGATCGGGGTCGTGTTGTCGGTGGACGCGTTGTTCGCAGCGCAGTCCAGGCGGGACGTCGACACGGCGCTGTTGGAGAAGGCGCGGGTGGCGCAGCAGCTGGTCAAGCAGCGGGTGCAGGGCGCGGAGCTGGTGGAGCGGCTGTCGGGCCGGGGTGTGGAGGTCCGGCTGGTCATGCCGGACGGGTCGGCGTTCGGGAAGGCGCCGGGAGAGGAGGTGGCGAACGAGGTCAGCCGACCGCTGGTCGACGGGTCGGAGATCACCGTGTACGCCGAGGCGTCGGTCATCACGGCGGCGCAGGCGCGGTTGCGGCGGTTGCTGCTGCTGGCCGGGATCGGTGCGCTGGCGGTGACGGCCGGGGCGATGGTGTGGGTGGTGCGGCGGGCGTTGGCGCCGCTGGACGCGATGACCACGCTGGCCCGTTCGATCGCCGGGGGTGACCGGGGGTACCGGCTCAACCCGTCGCGGGCGGACAACGAGCTCGGTCGGACGGCGGCCGCGTTCGACGACATGTTGGACTCGTTGGAGGGATCGGAGGAGCGGACGAAGCGATTCGTGGCGGACGCGGCGCACGAGCTGCGCACACCCATCGCGGGTGTGCAGGCGGTCGCGGAAGCCCTGATGCAGACGGCCAGTGCCGAGGAGCGGGAGCGGTTGAACCTGCTGCTGGTGCGTGAGTCGCGGCGGGCCGGGCGGTTGGTGGACGACCTGTTGGCGTTGGCGCGCATCGAGGCCGGTCTCGAACTGCACTGGGAACGGGTGGACCTGCTCGCGCTGGCCGAGGCCGAGGTGGGGCGGACGCAGTTGCTGGCGCCGGACTTCGACATCGCCGCCGAGGGCGAGTCGGCGTTCGTCTCGGGCGACCCGCAGCGGTTGGCGCAGGTGTTGGCGAACCTCGCCGACAACGCCCGCCAGGCGACCGGTCCGACGGGTCGGGTGCGGCTGCGCGTGTCGAGGGCGGGCAGCTGCGCGCGGCTGGTGGTGGTCGATGACGGGCCGGGCGTGCCGCCGGAGGACCGGGAGCGGATCTTCGACCGGTTGGTGCGGCTGGACGAGGCACGCGACCAGCGCTCCGGCGGCTCGGGGCTGGGCCTGCCCATCGCCCGCGGTGTGGTCCGGGCACACGGTGGGGACCTGACGTGCATCGGGCCCGAGGCAGCTCGGTCCGAGGCAGTCCGGTCCGAGACGGCCAGGTCCGAGGCAGCCAGGTCTGCCCACCTCGCCACCTCGGCCGAGTACGACACCGGTGCCCGGGGCACGGGTGCGGGCGAAGGAGGTGACGCGCGGGTTGTGGAAACGGACGGTCAGGATGACGAAGAAGAGGAGGTGAGCGGGGGCACGTGGCCGGCGAGGGGCGGGGCCGCGTTCGAGGTGTGGATTCCGGTGGTCGAGTGAGCCCGCGAGCGGGTCAGGATTCCCTTGGTGGGGTCACCTTCTTGACGTAGAGGAGGCGGTCGCCTGCCTCGACGGCGTCGGCTTCGGGGGCGTCCACCCGGTACAGGGTGCCGTCGCGGACGACGCCCAGCACGATGTCCGGCAGGTGGCGTGGCGAGCCGCCGACCTCGGAGGGTTCGACGTCGCGTTCGGCGATCGCCAGGCCCGCGTCCGGGGTCAGCAGGTCCTCCACCATGTTGACCACCGACGGGGTGGCGGTGGCCATCCCGAGCAGCCGGCCCGCCGTCTCGCTGGAGACGACCACCGAGTCGGCGCCGGACTGGCGCAGGAGGTGTTCGTTCTCGCGTTCCCGCACCGACGCCACGATCTGGGCCTTCGGGGCCAGCTCGCGCGCGGTGAGGGTGACGAGGACCGCGGTGTCGTCGCGGTTGGCGGCGACGACCACCGCGCGGGCGCGGGGGACGCCGGCGACGCGCAGGACGTCGTTGCTCGTCCCCGAACCGTGCACGGTGACCAGGCCGATGGCCGACGCCGCGTCCAGGGCCTCCTGGGTCGTGTCGACCACGACGATCGCGCCTGCCTCCACCCCGTCGCCCATCAGGGCGCTGACGGCGGAGCGGCCCTTCGTGCCGTACCCGACGACGACCACGTGGTCCCGCACCTTGATCCTCCACTTCTGGATGCGCAGCGCCTGCCGTGAACGCTCGGTGAGCACTTCGAGCGTCGTACCGACCAGGACGATGAGGAAGAGCACTCGCAGGGGGGTGATAACCAGGACGTTGACCAGCCGGGCCGAGGAACTGGCGGGTGCGATGTCACCGTAGCCGGTGGTCGACAGCGACACCGTCGCGTAGTACACGGCGTCCAGGAAGGACAGGCCGTCGCCGTTGACGTCGCGGTAGCCGTCGCGGTCGATGAACACGATCAGCACAGCCGCCATCAGCGCGGTCAGCGCGCCGATGACCCGTTTGAGGATCGCCCGGACGGGGCTCTGCACCGTGTCCGGCATCCTGATCACACCGACGAGCGAGTGCCCCGGCCGGCTGGCCAGCGGCTCGCCCGCGGTGGTGCGGCGGATCATGACAGCCTCTCGGGGAGTAGTCGCCACAGCCGGGCGGCGGCCTCGGCTCCGCGCAGGAGCAGCGGCACGACGACGCGCTCGTTCGGCGCGTGGATCCGATCATCCGGCAGTGTGGCCCCGAGGTACACGACCGGCACGCCGAGCCACCCGTGCAGCAGCGCCGCCGGACCCGAACCACCGGTCCGGCTGAACCTGACGGGCTGCTCGAACGCGGCCTGCACCGCGTCCCGCACGGCGCCCACGGCCGGGTGGGACACGTCCACCGCGTAGGGCGGCGCGCCGTCCCCGCTCGCGATCACCTCGGCGCGCAGACCGGCCGGGGTGTGGGCGGCGACGAACTCGCGCAGCGCGTCGGCGACCCGCTCCGGCCGCTGGTCGGGGACGAGCCGGAACGACAGCTTCACCGACGCCTGAGCGGGCACGATCGTCTTCAGCCCGGGTCCGGTGTAGCCGCCCTGGATGCCGTTCACCTCGGCGGTGGGGCGCACCCAGACCCGTTCGAGGGTCGACCAACCGGGCTCACCGGCCAGTCCCTGGGCGCCGCCCGCGTTCGCCAGCCACACCGACTCCTCGAACGGCAACGCTGCGTAGTCGGCGCGCTCGGCCGCCGTGGGCTCCGTCACGTCGGTGTAGAAGTCGCGCAGCCGCACCCGCCCGTCGGCGTCGTGCAGGGCCGCGACGAGGCGGGCGATGGCGGTCGCCGGGTTCGGCACGCTGCCGCCCGCGCGTCCGGAGTGCACGTCGGACGTGCCGCCGGTGAACACCACCTCGGCCCCGTACACGCCGCGCTGACCGGTGCACACCGTCGGCGCGTCGCGCCCGTACAGCGGCGTGTCGGTGAACACGACCAGGTCGCACGAGAGGTCGTCGCGGTGGTCGTCCAGGAGTCGGGTCAGGTACGGCGAGCCGGACTCTTCCTCACCCTCGACGAGCAGCTTCAACGTCACCTCGGGCCGTTCGGCGCCGGTCGCCGCGAGGTGCGCCTTCACACCGAGCAGGTGCATCGCGACCTGGCCCTTGTCGTCGCTGGCGCCCCGGCCGAACAGCTCCTCGCCGACCAGTTCCGCCTCGAACGGCGGGCGCTGCCACTGCTCGACCGGGTCGACCGGCTGCACGTCGTGGTGGCCGTAGACCAGCACCGTCGGCGCGTTCGGGTCGGCGGCGGGCCAGCAGGCGTAGACGGTGGGCAGTGCGGGTCCTTCGTCCCAGACGCGGACGTCGGGCCAGCCGTCGCGGCGCAGCGCCTCGGCCAGCCAGTGCGCCGAGGCGCCCACGTCGGCGTGGTGCGCCGGGTCCGCGCTGATCGACGGGATGGCCAGCCACTCGCGCAGGCCGCTCAGGAAGTCGTCCGCGAGGGCGGCCACGGCCGTCCGCTCGGGATGTTCGGGTTCTTCGGGATCACCGCTCACGGTGCGGGAGGATAACCCTGGCAGCGCCGTGCGGTGGCGGTCATGACAGGGTGGTCCCATGGAACCCACTCGTTCCCGTTCCTGGTCGGCGTTCGCGCTGGCCGGGCTGCTGGGCGCCGCCGGTGTCACGCACTTCGCCAAGCCGAAGCCGTACGACGCCATCGTTCCCCGGTCCCTGCCCGGCAAGCCCCGGACCTGGACCTACGCGTCGGGCGTCGCCGAGTTGGCGCTGGCCGCGGCGGTCGCCGCGCCGCGCACCCGCGGTCTGGGCGGGAAGTTGGCGGCCGGGTTCTTCGCGGCGGTGTTCCCGGCCAACATCAAAATGGCTTACGACCTCCGCTCGAAGTCGCCCAAGGCGAGGGCGATCGCGTACGGCCGGCTGCCGTTGCAGGTCCCGCTGATCCTGTGGGCCTTGCGCGTGGGGCGCTCAACTCCCTGATCACCCTGCGCACTGGGCTCGACACCCAGCGCGGCCGAGGGTCTGTCATCGACACCGCCACCAGTCCTAGGATGCCCGAGTGCAACCGCTCCTCCACCATGCCGCGTCGGCGCTGGGTTGGCGCGGCATCGTCGTCCCCGACGTCGCCGTGCTGGGCCACCAGGTTTCGGCCGTCGTGCGGGTCCGTGCCGACGTGCACGAGTGGCGCAGTGCGAACGGTTGGCCGCCGCAGGCCGACCCGTCGTGGTTCCTGTCCTGGTTGGAGCCCGCCACGCACGACCGGTTGCCGGTGCCCGCGGTGGAGCTGATCGGTGTCCTGGTGGGCGAGTCCACGGCGGACCGCGCGTTGCAGTCGTGCGGCACGCTGATGACGCTCGCGCCCTGCTCGGTGGTGCTGCCCGCGGCCCAGGGCGCGGAGTCGTGGCCGCTGCTGGAGTTGGACTACTACGGCATCGGCGTGGTCGCGGTGGACGAGGCGGGCGCCGCCGAGCTGCTGGTGCCGCCGGAGGACCGGTCCAAGGAGTTCGGGCCGTCGCTGTTCGGGCGGTGGCTGCTGGAAGTGCTCTACGAGCGCGTGGTGAAGGACGTGCCCGCCAACGCGCGGGTGAGCAGCTAGCTCGGGATCGAGCGGATCAGCGCGCGCAGGCCGTCGGCGTCGAGCAGGTCGGCGGGGCGCAGCGTGTGGTCCTGGCGGACGTAGTGGAACGCCGCCCGCACCTTGTCGACCGGTGTGCCGGTCAGCGCCGCCCACGCCAGCCGGTACGCGGCGAGCTGCACGGACAGCGCGGGCAGCCGGTCGGGCTCGGGCACCGCGCCGGTCTTCCAGTCGACCACGGTCCAGCCGCCGTCGTCGTCGGCGAACACGGCGTCCATCCGGCCGCGCACGGACAGGCCGTCGACCTCCGCCTCGAACGGCACCTCGACGTCGTGCGGGACGCGGTCGGCCCAGCCGCTGGCCAGGAACGCCTCCTGGAGGCGGGTGAGGTCGGTGTCGGGCGCCGCGCCGTCGTCGGCCGCGCCGGGCAGGTCGTCCAGGTCGAACAGGCGGCTCGCGCCGAACCGCTGCTCCAGCCAGGTGTGGAACGCCGTGCCGCGGCGGGCCAGCGGGTTGGGCGGGAACGGCAGCGGGCGGCGCAGCCTGCGGGCGAGCAGGTCCGGGTCGGCCGCCAGCTCGACCAGCTGGCTGACCGAGAGGTGGTCGGGCAGGACGACGCGTTCCCGCCGGTCGGCCGCGGCGGCCCGTTCGGCCAGGAGCACGTCGACGTCCCGCGCCCAGCCCTCCGGGTCGTCGTCGAGCGTTGAACTCGGGGGTCCTGGAGGTTCGACACGCGGGTCCTGGGGGTTCGACTCGCGGTCGAGGTGGTCGAGGGCGGTCAGGACCAGGTCGGCGCCCTCGGCGACGGCGGCGCGGCGCTTGCCGAGCGGGTCGGCCGGCCACTGGGCCGTCTTCGTCTGGGAGGCCAGGGGGTTCGGGTCGTCCTCGGCCGGTCGGTCGGCCCAGTGGGCGATGTCGGCGGGCGGGTGGTCGGCGGCCAGCACCGACTCGCGGATCTCGGTCAGGAACGCCGAGGGGCCCTTGGGCTTGTCCCCCGTCTCGCCCCACCAGTGCCCCGACACCAGCAGGCTGTGCTCGGACCGGGTCAGGGCGACGTACAGCAGCCGGCGCTCCTCCACCAGCCGGCGGGCGTCGAAGTCGTCCTCGTGCCGGACCAGCGCCTCCTCGACCTCCTTGCGGTTGGCGTCGGGCGCGATGCGCAGCACGGGCAGGTCCTCGGCGTCGCCGCGCAGGTCGGCGGGCAGCTCGGCCACCGAGCGCAGCCAGCTGGACGACTTCTTCCGGCCCGGGAACACGTCCTTGACCACGTGCGGCACGGCGACGATGTGCCACTCCAGGCCCTTCGCCGAGTGCATGGTCAGCACCTGCACCCGGTTCTCGGCCACCTCGACCTCGCCGGGCTCCAGCCCGTCCTCGGCCTGCTCGGCGGTGTAGAGGTAGTCGAGCAGCGCGGGCAGGGTGGCCGACGGGCTGGCCGCGGCGAAGTCGTTGACCACGTCGGCGAACGCGTCCAGGTGCGCCCGGCCGACGCCGCCCGGCCGGGCCATCGCCTCGATGTCCAGCAGCAGCGTGCGCTCCACGTCGGCGACCAGCTCGGGCAGCGGCTGGTCCAGCCGTCGCCGCAACGACGCCAGTTCCGCGCCCAGCCGCCGGATCCGCCGGTAGCCCTCGGCGGAGTACGCGCTCGGGTCGCCCGGGTCGTCCAGCGCGTCCGCGAGACCGGCCTGCTCGGAGTGCTCGCCGGGCAGGGCGTCGGCCAGCACGGCCAGCGGGTCGCCCACCACGGCCTGCCTGCTCGGCGCGCCCGCCAGGTCACGCGCCCGCGTCCACAGCGCGGCCAGGTCGTAGGCGGCGACCCGCCAGCGGGAACCGGTGAGCAGCCGGGCGGCGGCGGTGCCCGCCAGCGGGTCGACCAGGACGCGCAACGCGCTGGTCAGGTCGCGCACCTCGGGTTCGTCGAGCAGCCCGCCCAGGCCGACGACCTCCACCGGCAGGCCGCGCTGCCGCAGCGCCGCCGCGATGTCCGCCATGTCCGAGCGGCGGCGCACCAGCACCGCCGCGGTCGGCGGCTCGTCGCTGGAGTCCAGGTGCGCTTCCCACTGCGCGGCCACCGTGTCGGCCAGCCAGTCCAGCTCCTCGCGCACGTCGCCGAACAACGCCACCCGCACGTCGCCGGGTCCGGCTCCGGGACGGGCGCGCAGCTCGTCCACGTCCAGGCCCATGGCGCGCAGCGGCGCGGACACGGCGTTGGCCAGCGCCAGCACCTCCGGCGGGTTGCGGAAGCTGGTGAGCAGGCCGTACTTGCGCGCGGGCGGGAAGTCGTGGACGAACCGGGGCAGGTTGGCCGCGGACGCGCCGCGCCAGCCGTAGATCGCCTGCGCCGGGTCGCCGACCGAGGTCACCGGCATCGGCTCGCCCCGCCCGAACAACGACCGCAGCAGCACGCGCTGGGCGTGACCGGTGTCCTGGTACTCGTCCAGCAGCACGGCGCCGTAGCGCTCGCGCTCGCCGCGCACCACCTCCGGGTGCTCGGACGCGAGCCGTGCGGCCAGGGACATCTGGTCGGCGAAGTCCATCGCCGCCTCCCGCCGCTTGCGCGCCTGGTACGCCTCCAGCAGCGGCAGCAGGTTGACGCGCAGGCGCTGGGCGTACACCACGGCCTTCAGCGACTCGGGCAGGCCGTCGCGCTGCCGCGCGGTCTTCGGCGCGTTCTCGATGGCCGCGCACAGCCGTTCGGCGTGCCGCCACAGCGCGACCGGGTCGACCAGGTGCTCGCCGAGTTCCCCGGCCAGCGCGAGCAGGTAGCCGGTGACGGTGGCGGGCACCTTGTCGGTGTCCAGGTCGTCGTTCCACGTCGACACCACGCGGTGCGCGAGCTGCCACGCGGCGGTCTCGGTGAGCAGCCGCACGCCGGGTTCGACCGGCAGCCGCAGGCCGTGCTCGCCGACGAGCCTGCCCGCGTAGGCGTGGTAGGTCAGGATCACCGGTTCGGTGGTGAGCACGGCGGCCCGCCGCTCACCGCTGGGGTCGAGCCGGTCCAGCAGCGGCGAGCCGCCGAGCCGGCGCAGCCGCAGCCGGACCCGGTCGGCCAGCTGGCGCGCGGCCTTGCGGGTGAACGTCAGGCCCAGGACGCGGTCGGGGGTGACGAAGCCGTTGGCGACCAGGTAGACGACGCGGGCGGCCATCGTCTCGGTCTTGCCGGCGCCGGCGCCGGCCACGACGAGCGCGGGCGCGGTGGGCGCGGCGACGACCGCGGCCTGTTCGGGGGTGGGTTTGGGCAGGCCCAGGGCTTCGGCGACCTCGAACGGGCCGGCGAGCGCCACCGGCTGCTCGCCCGCGCGCTCGACTCCGCTCGGCAGGACCACACGGGCATTCTCCGTGGTCGCTCGCCGATACCTTCGGCGACCCGCAGACCGAGGACGTATCCGCAGGTCGGCCGGGGCCGGCGGCTACTGGCTGACCTGGCGGCCGGAGGAGTGCACCGGGCAGGTGGTGCGGGCCGGGCAGCGGTCGCAGTCCGCGTTCTCCGCCGCCTGGTAGCGCGGCCCGACGCTGGAACCGGCGGCCAGCTGCACGGCCTCCAGCCACACCCGCACGCCCTGCTCGTCCAGCGGCGCCTGCTCCCGTTCGACGGCGCCGGTCTTGCGGTCCTCCTTGGCCACGTACAGCAGCCGCGCGCCGCCCGGGTCGCTGCCCAGGCCGAGGTGCGTGAAGCCGCCCAGCGCGGACGCCAGCTGGTAGATCGCGAGCTGCGGGTGCTCCTGCGCCTTGTCCTTGCTCACCGGGCTCTTGCCGGTCTTGACGTCCACCACGACCGGTCGGCCGTCGCGGTCGGTCTCCAGCCGGTCGACCCGGCCGCGCACCCGCAGGAACGGCCCGCCCTCCCGCTTGGGCACCTCGACCGAGATCTCCTCCTCGACCGCGACCTGGGTGAGCTGGGAGCGGCTGGACGCCAGCCACGCCAGGAACGTGTCGAGCATCCGCTCCACCCGGATCCGCTCGCGCCGGGAGAACCAGGGCGCGCCCGCGTCCACCGCGGCCCACGCCTCGTCCAGCCGGACCCGCAGCTCCTTCTCGTCCGCGCCGTTCGCGGCGGCCTGCGCCAGCGCGTGCACGAGGGTGCCGGTGATCGACGCCAGCTCGGCCGGGTCCTGCCCGCCGTGCCGCTCGACCACCCACCGCAGCGGGCACTTCGCCAGCACCTCCACCGTGGACGGCGACACGCTGACCGTGTGCTCCTCGGTCCACAGTGGATCGTCGGTGGTCACCTCCGCCAGGCCGTACCAGGAGTCGGGGTGCGCGCCCGGCACGCCCTCCGCCGCCAGCCGGGCCAGCTGCGCCGCCGCCCGCTCCCGCCGTTCGGCCGGCTCCTCGTCCGCGCACACCACCCGGCGCAGCTCGCCGACCAGCTCGGCCAGCACCAGGCCGCGCTCGGGCGTGAACGTCGGCCGCTCGGGCTCGTCGGTGGACAGCTCCTCGATCTCGTCCAGGAACCGAGACGGCTGCTCGTCCTCGCCGCGCACCGCGCTGACCAGCAGCGTCCGCTGCGCGCGGCTCGCCGCGACCAGCAGCAGCCGCCGTTCCTCGGCCAGGATCGGCGCGACCGCGGACACCGTCTCCGCCGACACGCCCGCCACCACGTCGACCATCCGCTCCACGCCGAGCAGCGACCCGCGCAGCCGCAGGTCCGGCCAGCTGCCCTCCTGCACGCCGGGCACCGCCACGACCGTCCACTCGCGACCGGCGGCGGCGTGCGCGGTCAGCACCGACACCGCCTCGCCGATCGGCGCGGACGCGGCCAGCGTGTCGCCGACGATCTCCTGCGCCGCCAGGTAGTCCGCGAAGCCCTCGGCGCCCGAGCCGGGCAGCCGGTCCACGTACTTCGCCGCCGACTCGAACAGCGCCACGATCGCGTCCAGGTCCCGGTCGGCCTGCATGCCGACGGTGCCGTGCCGCCCGGACTGCGCCACCCACCGCAGCTCCAGGCCGGTGGCCTGCCACAGCTCCCACAGCACCTGCTCGACGGTCAGGCCGTCCGCGATGCCCTTGCGCGCCTTGCGCAGCAGGCCGCCGACCCGCCGCGCCGGCTGCGCCTCGGCGTCCTCCAGCGCGGCCAGCCGGTCGGCCGACTCGATCACCTCGACCAGCAGCTCGCCGCTCGGCCGGTCCCGGCCCGCGGCCAGCTCCAGCCGGCGCAGACCGCGCCGCAACCGCCGCAGCGCCAACGGGTCCGCGCCGCCCAGCGGTGAGGACAGCAGCATCGCCGCGGTGTCCTCGTCCAGGCTCCCGGGCACGGCGGCGCAGCGCAGCAACGCCAGGAACGGCACCACCGCGGGTTGTCGCGCCAGCGGCAGCTCGTCGCGCTGCACCGCCACCGGCACGCCCGCCGCCAGCAGCGCCCGTTGCAGCACCGGCAGCGACCGGACCGCCGACCGCGCCACCACCGCCATCCGCGACCACGGCACCTCGTCGATCAGGTGCGCCCGGCGCAGCTGGTCGGCCACCCAGCTCGCCTCCTGCGCGGCCGAGGCGAACAGCCGCACCTGCACGTTGCCCGTGCCGTCCACCGGCGTGACCTCGCGCGTCGGGGACGCGCCCGGCAGCCGCGCGGCGAGCCTGCCGACCGCGGCCCGGACCTCCGGCGCCATCCGGTGGCCGTGCCGCAGCACCACGACCGGCCCGTCCGCCTCGGTCAGCGCCGCCGGGTCCGCGCCGCGGAAGGTGAACACGGCCTGGTCCGGGTCGCCCGCCAGGACGAACTCCCGAGCCGTCCCACCGAGGACGCGGATGAACTCGTGCTGCAGCGGGTCGAGGTGCTGGGCGTCGTCCACCAGCAGGTGGCGGACGCGTTCGCGCTCGCCGGCCAGCACGTCCGGCTCGGTCTCGAACGCCAGCAGCGCGCTGCCGACCAGTTCGGCCGCGTCGAACGACGGCGCGTGCCCCTGGCCGCTGCTGGACAGCAGGTTGACCTGCTCGTACTGGGTGGCGAACAGGCCGGCCGCCACCCACTCCTCGCGCGCGTGCTTGCGGCCGAGCTCGGTCAGGTCCTCGGGGGCGAGGCCGCGTTCGGTGGCGCGCAGCATCAGGTCGCGCAGCTCGCCGGCGAAACCGGGCAGCGCCAACGCGGGCCGCAGCCGTTCCGGCCACTTCGACGCGCCCATGGCGACGTCGCCGGCCAGCAGCTCGCGCACCACCGCGTCCTGCTCGGGACCGGACAGCAGGCGGGGCGCCGGGTCGCCGGTCCGCACGGCCTGGGCGCGCAGGACGGCGAACGCGTACGAGTGCACGGTCCGGACCAGCGGTTCCTGCGTGGTCGGCAGCACGCCGTCGGCCCCGGCGCCGGTGAGCAGGCGGGTGATGTGGGCGCGCATGGCCTCGGCCGCGCGGCGGTTCGCGGTGAGGACCAGCACGTTCTCCGGGTGCACGCCGCCTTCCAGCACGCGGTGCGCGACCACCTCGGCCAGCAGGGTCGTCTTGCCGGTGCCGGGCCCGCCGAGCACCCTCAGCGGGCCGCCGACGTGCTCGAACACGGCGCGTGCGGACGCGTCCCACTCGCGCCGGGGCTCTTCCTCGCGAACCCGGCGCACCAGCAGAGGGGCGCGGTTGACCACGGAGGGCATACAACCACGTGCCCCCGACAGTGTTGAACGGCCGCTGCTCCGCAGGCGGCGGCGAGGTCGCCGGGAAGTCGATCGTTCGCGCCTCATTTCCGGCGATCGGAAAGCGTGATCGCCGGAAATGAGGCGCGAACGATCGACGCGACCTCGCGTGCGAAGCGGTGCGGGTGATCGACGCGACCTCGCGTGCGAAGCTGTGCGGGTGGAGGAAGAACTGCACGAGATGATCCGCGAGGTCGTGCGCAGGATCCCGCGCGGCCGGGTCGCCACCTACGGGGACGTCGCCGACATCGCCCGCGCCCCGTCGCCCCGGATGGTCGGGCAGGTGCTCAACCAGGACGGGCACGACCTGCCGTGGCAACGGGTGTTGCGCGCCAACGGCACGTGCGCGCCGCACATCGCCGACTGGCAGCTGCAACTGCTGCGCGAAGAAGGCGTGGTGGCCGACGACGGCAAGGTCGACCTGCGCACGTACCGCTGGGAGGACGCGGTCAAGGAAGAGGCGGAGGAGCCCCCCGGTCTGTGGTGACCCTCGCCTCGACGCGGGTCACCTCGGCCTCGACCTCGGGGTCGCGCGTCAGCGCCGCGGCCAGCCGCAGCTGGGGCAGCGCCTCGGCGTGCCTGCTCTGCCTGCTGAGCGTGCGGCCGAGCAGCAGGCGCGCGTAGCCGTCCGACGGGTCGAGGTCGACCAGGGCGGTGAGGACGTCCTCGGCCTTGCCCAGCGCGGCGGACTGGAAGTGCGCCAGCGCCAGCTCGGTCAGCACGGTCCGGTCGCGCGGCGCGTGCTCGGCGGCCTCCGCCAGGTAGCGGGCGGCGCCGCTGGGGTCGCCGGAGGCGCGGAACAGGCGGCCCTTGCGCAGCAGTTCCAGGACGTCGGTCATGACAGCTCCTCGTCCGCCGAGGTGACGTGCGGGACGTCGGTCACGCCCAGTCGCCCGGCTTGGAAGTCCTCGATGGCTTGCAGGATCTCGGCACGCGTGTTCATCACGAACGGCCCGTAGCGCGCGACCGGCTCGCGCAGCGGCAGTCCGCCCAGGACCAGGACGTCCCAGGTGGTGTCCGCCCGCATGGTCAGCGCGGCGCCGTCGTCGAAGACGGCCAGGTGGCCTTCGTCGAGCGGGCGGTGGTCCGCGCCGACCGTGCCGCGACCGGACAGCACGTAGACCATCGCGGTGAAGTCGCGCGGCCACGGCAGGGTCAGGCGGGCGTTCGGGCTGAGCGTGGCGTGCAGGTAGGTGATCGGCGTGCGCGTCCGTCCGGGACCCCGGTGGCCCGCCACGTCGCCCGCGATCACGCGGACCAGCGCGCCGCCGTCGTCGCTGGACAGCAGCACGGTGTCGGCCGCGTTGATGTCCTGGTAGCGGGGCGGGGTCCACTTGGCGGCCTTCGGCAGGTTGACCCACAGCTGCACGCCGTGGAACAGCCCGCCCTTGGCCACCAGCTCCTGGGACGGCAGCTCGGAGTGCAGGACACCGCTGCCGGCGGTCATCCACTGCGTGCCGCCGTTGGTGATCACCCCACCGCCGCCGGTCGAGTCCCGGTGCTCGAAGACGCCGTCGATCATGTAGGTGACGGTCTCGAAGCCGCGGTGCGGGTGCCAGGGCGCGCCCTTCGCCTCACCGGGCGCGTACTCGACCGCGCCCATGTGGTCCAGGAGCAGGAACGGGTCCGCGTCGGGCAGTTCGACGCCCGGGAAGGGGCGGCGGACGCCGAAGCCCTCGCCTTCGAGGAACCGGCGCGCCCGGACGACCTTCCGCACCCCGCGCCACGGCGTCGTGGCCTCGGGCAGCTCGGGCAGGCGGGGCAGGGTCAGGGTGTCGGCGGTGACGGCGGGCATGACTGCCTCCTCGGGCGGTGACCGCCCGGTTCCGGCGGTCGTACCCGCGTCAACCTAGTTGAAGCCTCAACTATTCCGACAGTGCCGAGCGTTGAACTCGGGGGTCGTGAACGTAGGACACGGTGGTCCTGAACGTAGGACTCTCGCGTTCTGGAGGTAGGACACGCGGGTCAGGCGGCGTCTTGGAAGCAGCGGGCCTCGTAGTAGCGCAGCAGGACGGCTTCGACGACGCGCAGGTGGGCGCCGATCGGGGCGGCGACGACGGCGGCGCCGGAGTCGGCGACGACGCGGTGGAACAGGCCGGGCGCCAGCAGCCAGGAGGCGACGGCCACCCGACCGGGCGCCGACGCGACGACGTCGCCGACGCGGGGTTCGGCGGTGGCGGCGTAGCCGATGGCCACCGGGCCCACCCGGCGGGCCAGGGCGGCGGCCACGGCGCGGACGTCGGCCAGCGCGCGGGGGTCCGAGGAGCCCGCGGCGGCCAGCACGACGGAGTCGCCCGCGGTCCAGCCCGCCTCGACCAGGCGGGCCAGCAGGGCGGGCAGCAGGGCCGGGCCGATCGGGTCGGTGATCACCACGTCCGGGTGACCCGATGCCTCGACCTGGGCCGGGATGTCCGTTCGGACGTGGTAGCCCGCCGCCAGGAAGGCCGGGACGACGACGGCCGGGCCGGAGGTGGACGACAGCACCGACGTGACGTCCGGTTGCCGCACGTCGGCGTAGGCCACCCGCACCGGCACGCCACCCAGGCGGGCGCGCACCAGCGACGCGATCTCCTCCACCACCACGGCCCCGGCCGGGTCACGGGTGCCGTGCGCGACGAGCACCAGGGTCATACCGCCACCTCCGCGGGATCCAGGGCCAGGCGGTAGCCGCGCTTCACGACGGTCGCGACCATCCGCGGCTCGCCCAGCGCCGAGCGCAGCCGGCCGATCGCGGTCTCCACGGCGTGCTCCTCCCCACCGCTCGGCAACGCCGCCAGCAGGTCGCGCCGGGACACCACCCGGCCGCGCGCGGCGGCCAGGACGCGCAGCACGGCCATCGGGGCGGGCGGGACGGGCCGCAGCTCGCCGTCCACCACGACGGCCTGGCCGCGCAGCTCGACGTCACGGGTGGCGATCCGCAGCCTGGTCGCCCGCGCCGGCAGTTCCAGCGTCAGCTCGCGGGCCAGCGCGCCGATGCGGGCCCGCGCGGGCTGCACGACCGGGACACCGGCCCCGACCAGCGGTCCGGCGGTGATCGCGCCGACGCCCACCACCAGCACCTCGCGGCTGAGCAGGGCCAGCAGCTCGGTGCGCCGGCCCATCGCGGCGGCGGTGCGCAGCACGGAGGCGGCGGCGGGCGCGCTGGTGAACGTGAGCGCGTCCACCTGACCCGCCAGCACGGCCTCCAGCAGCCGCTCCAGGGGCGCGGGGTCGGACGGGCCGGTCCAGCGGTAGACCGGGACCTCGACGACCGTGGCGCCGGCCGCGCGCAGGGTCGACGTGAACTCCGGCAGCACGTCGCCGTGCAGCTGCACGGCCACCCGCCGACCGGCCACCCCGGACCGCACCAGGTGCTCCAGCAGCTCGGCGTTGCTCTCGCCCTCCGGCGACCACGTCTCGACCAACCCGGCGGCGCGCACCGCGCCCCGGGCCTTCGGCCCCCTGGCCAGCACCCGCGCCCCGGACAGCCGGGACAGCAGGCGCGCGCCCAGCCCCCAGCCCTCGGCGGCCTCCACCCAGCCCCGGAAGCCGATGCCGGTGGTCGCCACGGCGAAGTCCACCGGTTCGTCCACCACGGCCCTGGTCGCGGCCAGCAGCTCCGCGTCGTCGGGCAGCGGCACGATCCTGATGGCGGGACCGTGCAGCACGGTCGCGCCCTTGCGCTCCAGCAGGGCGCCCAGCTCGTCGGCCCGCCGGGCGGCGGTCACCCCGACCGTGTACCCCGCCAGCGGGGCGGCGGTCACGGCGACCCGACCTGGACGACGCCGTCGGTCACGACCACCGGGTGCACCGGCACCCCGGTCGAGGGGTCGTCCAGGCACTTGCCGGTGCTCAGCTCGAACGCCTGCTTGTAGACCGGTGACACGACCACCGGCACGCCGCCCCGGTCGCCGACGATGCCGCGCGACAGCACGGCCGCGCCGCTGAACGGGTCGACGTTGCCCAGCGCGTGCACCGCCCCGGAGGCGGTGAGGAACACCGCCACCTGGGAGCCGTCCGGCAGCAGGGCCGCCACGCCCTGGTCGGGTCGCAGGACGCTCAACTCGCACACGGGTGTCATCGGGGAACCTCCGCCTGGCCGACACTGGGGACACCGAGCAGGACCGGCACCTTCTGCCCGCGCTCCTCGCGGAACGAGATCGTCGGGTCGGGCGTGCCGGGCGCGTTGACGAACGACGTGAACCGGGACAGCTTCTCCGGGTCCTCCAGCACGCCGCGCCACTCGTCGGCGTAGTTGTCGACGTGCTTGGCCATGGCGGCCTCCAGGTCGGCGCAGATGCCGAGGCTGTCGTCCACCACGACCGCGCGCAGGTGGTCCAGCCCGCCCTCCAGCGACTCGATCCAGGTCGAGGTGCGCTGCAACCGGTCCGCGGTGCGGATGTAGAACATCAGGAACCGGTCGATCAGCTTGATCAGGGTCTCGTGGTCCACGTCGGACGCGATCAGGTCGGCGTGGCGCGGCGTGAAGCCGCCGTTGCCGCCGACGTAGAGGTTCCAGCCCTTCTCGGTCGCGATGATGCCGAAGTCCTTGCCGCGCGCCTCGGCGCACTCGCGCGCGCAGCCGGACACGGCGGACTTGAGCTTGTGCGGCGACCGCAGGCCGCGGTAGCGCAGCTCCAGCTCGATGGCCAGCGACACCGAGTCCTGCACGCCGTAGCGGCACCACGTGGTGCCGACGCACGACTTCACCGTGCGCAGCGCCTTGCCGTAGGCGTGGCCGGACTCGAACCCGGCGTCCACCAGGCGCTTCCAGATCTGCGGCAGCTGGTCGACGGTCGCGCCGAACAGGTCGATCCGCTGCCCGCCGGTGATCTTGGTGTAGAGGCCGAAGTCGCGGGCGACCTCGCCGATGACGATCAGCTTCTCCGGCGTGATCTCGCCGCCGGGGATGCGCGGCACGACCGAGTAGGTGCCGTTGCGCTGCATGTTGGCCAGGTAGCGGTCGTTGGTGTCCTGCAACGCCGCCTGCTCGCCCTCCAGCACGTGGCCGTTGTCCAGCGACGCGAGGATCGAGGCGACGGCGGGCTTGCACAGGTCGCAGCCGAGGCCGCGGCCGTGCCGGGAGATCAGCTCGGAGAACGTGGTGATGCCGGTGGAGCGGACGATCTCGAACAGGTCGGCGCGCGAGTGGTCGAAGTGCTCGCACAGCGCCCGGGACTGCTCGACGCCGCACTCGGCCAGCAGCTTCTTCAGCATCGGCACGCACGAGCCGCAGCCGGTGCCCGCCTTGGTGCACGCCTTGATGCCGGGCACGTCGACGGCGTCGCCGGAGTCGACGACGTCCACGACCTGCTGCTTGGTGACCGCGTGGCACGAGCAGACCTGCGCGTCGTGCGGCATGGTCAGCTCGACGCCGCCCTCCGGCCCGATCAGCGCGACCGGGTCGCCCGGCACCGGCCTGCCGACCAGGGACCGCAGCACGGTGTACTTGGTCGCGTCGCCGACCAGGACGCCGCCGAGCAGGGTCTTCGCGTCGTCGGACACCACGACCTTGGCGTACGTGCCCGCCACGGCGTCGTTGACCACGACCTCCAGCGCGCCCTCCTCCTCGGCGTGCGCGTCGCCGAACGAGGCGACGTCCACGCCGAGGAGCTTGAGCTTGGTGGACAGGTCAGCGCCGGGGAACTCGGCGGCGCCGCCGAGCAGCCGGTCCGCCACCACCTCGGCCATCGAGTAGCCGGGCGCGACCAGGCCGTACACCACGCCGTCCAGGTTGGCGCACTCGCCGATGGCGTAGACGTCCTGGTCGGAGGTCCGGCACGCCTCGTCCACGATGACGCCACCGCGCGGGCCGACCTCCAGGCCGGACGCCCGGGCCAGTTCGTCGCGCGGCCGGATGCCGGCGGAGAACACCACGACGTCGAGGTCCAGCTCGACGCCGTTGGACAGCTTGGCGAGCAGCCGGCCGCGGTCCCGCTCGATGGACGACGCGGACGTGCCGGTGTGCACGGTCAGGTCCAGCTTCTCGACCAGGCGCTTGAGCAGGCCGCCGCCGCCCTCGTCCACCTGCAGCGGCATCAGCCGCGGGCCCAGCTCGACCACGTGCGGCGAGATGCCCATGCCGCGCAGCGCGTTCGCCGCCTCCAGGCCGAGCAGGCCGCCGCCGAGGACCATGCCGGCGTGCCGGCCGACGCCGCGGGCCGACTCGACCGTGGCGCGGATGCCGTCGAGGTCGTCGATGGTGCGGTAGACGTGGCAGCCGGGCAGGTCGCGGCCGGGCACCGGCGGCACGAACGGCGTCGAGCCGGTGGCCAGCACCAGCGCGTCGTAGGGCTGGACCCGGCCCTTGGCGCTGCGGACGACCTTGGCGGCGCGGTCGACGTCCGCGACCCGGTCGTCCAGGTGCAGCTCCACGGTGTCGTCGTCGTGCGGCGGGAGGCTCAGCGACCCCGCGTCCCAGGTGTCCACGTAGGACGACAGCGCGACCCGGTCGTACGCGGGACGGGTCTCCTCGGCGAACACGACGATCCGCCACCGGCCGGCGACGTCCTTCTCGCGAAGGGCTTCCACCAACCGGTGACCGACCATGCCGTGACCGACCACCACGAGCGTTCGCGTCATGGGACCAATCCCTCCTTCTGCCGGGGTCAATGCTCACCGGGCACCGTGTCGTGCCAAGGTCGCGAATGTTGCGCAGGCGTTAAAGCAGCCTCACACCGCACTTCAGGGCGTTGTGTGGGTCATACACCGGCGTAGGCGAGGCTCGGCACGCGCGCGAAGACGCGACGCCGCATGTAGAACCACCAGGTGGTGGCCACGCACACGCCGTAGAACACCAGGAACGCGGTCAGCGCGGGCGCCAGCGTCTTGCTGCCCTCCAGCGAGAACTTGAACACCAGGTTGACCAGCACGCCGCCGAACGCGCCGACCGCGCCCGCGATGCCGACCACCGCCGCGGCCTGCCGCTTGGCCGACCGCGGGTCGTCGCTCTGGGTGGCGAAGATGGCCGGGATCATCCGGTAGGTGGAGCCGTTGCCCACGCCGGCCAGCACGAACAGCGCGATGAACGAGCCGAAGAACAGCGGGAAGCTGCGGACCTCGATGCTGACCAGCAGGCCGACCGTGCCGATCGCCAGGCCGAAGAAGGTGGCCACGGTGATCCGGGCGCCGCCGAACCGGTCCGACAGCCACCCGCCGAACGGCCGGCTCACCGAGCCGATGAGGGCGCCGATGAAGGCCAGCCCGACGAAGCTCTTGTAGTCGACGAAGCTCAGCTTGATCAGCGACGGGAACGCGAACGAGAACCCGATGAACGAGCCGAACGTGCCGATGTACAGGAACGACATCACCCACGTGTGCTTGTTCGACATCGCCTTCTTGTAGGACGTGCCGTCCGGCTTGGCCTGGGTGAGGCTGTCCATCATGAACCACGCGCACACCGCGGCGACCACGATGAACGGGAGCCAGAACACCGCCGCGTAGGCCAGGTTGACGCCGGTCCCGATGGAGATGACGATCGGCACGACGAGCTGCACCATCGCCACGCCGAGGTTGCCGCCCGCCGCGTTCAGGCCGAGCGCCAGGCCCTTCTTGCCCTCCGGGTAGAAGAACGAGATGTTCGCCATGGACGACGAGAAGTTGCCGCCGCCGAAGCCCATCGCGGCCGACGTGAGCAGGAAGAACCAGTACGGCGTGCCGGTGTCGGTGACCGCGATGATCAGCATCGCGCAGGGGATCAGCAGCAGCGCCGCGCTGATCGCGGTCCACGCCCGGCCGCCGAACTTCGGCACCGCGAAGGTGTACGGGATGCGCAGCACCGCGCCGACCAGGTTCGGCACGATCAGCAGCCAGAACGTCTGGCCGACGCTGAAGTCGAAGCCGACCGGGCCGAGGCTGACCACCACGATGCTCATCAGGCTCCACACCGTGAAGCCCAGGTTCTCCGCCAGGATCGACAGGACCAGGTTCTTGCGGGCGACCCGCTTGCCGGTCGCCTCCCAGAACGACGGGTCCTCCGGCTCCCAGTGCTCGATCCACCGGCCGCGCCGCTTCGCCTGCGGCGCAACGCTGTCGGTCTCCACCACCGTGCTCATTGGACCCTCCCGGACACCGATTTCCCGTTGTGGGAAACGTAAAGAAGACCAGTTACCCCGACGTTCGGGCAGGTGTCGTCGGCGGCAACTCCCCCGCACATCACGCGGACTGGGGCTGTGAGGCCGCGAGCCAGTCGACGATCCCGCACACAGCATCCTTGCAACCCCCGCAACCGGTGCCGGCGCGCGTGACCTCGGCGATCGCGGACAACGTGGTCGCGCCACCGCGCCACGCGCCGACCAACTGGCCCTTGCTGACCGTGTTGCACCGGCACACCACGGCGGACGCGGGCAGGTCGGCCGGGCTGGCCTCGTTCTCGGCGGGCAGCGCGCGGCCGAGCAGCAGCGCGAGCCGGTCGGTCGGCGCGGGCAGGCCGCGGTCGAACAGCTGGGTGATGGCCGCCGCCGCGTCCGGCGCGCCGAGCACGATCGCCCCGGTGACCTTGTCGTCGCGCAGCACGAGCTTGGCGTACCGGCCGCGGGCCGGGTCCTGGAAGCACAGCACCTCGTCGTCGGCCGAGTCGACGCCCACGTGCACGTCGCCCAGCGCGGCCAGGTCGACGTCGCGGGCCTTGAGCCTGGTCACCACGGTGGTGCCGGCGTAGCGGGCGGCCGGCGCGACGCCGGTGAGCCGGTCGGCGAGCACCGCCGCCTGCTCCCACGCGGGCTGGACCAGGCCGGACACCGTGCCGACGTGCTGCGCGCAGTCGCCGATGGCGTGCACCCTGGGGTCGCTGGTGCGCAGCGCGTCGTCCACCAGGATTCCCCGGTCGACCTCGATGCCCGCCTGCTCGGCCAGCCCGGTCTCGGCGCGCACGCCGGCCGAGACGACGACCAGGTCGGCGGGCACGTGCGTGCCGTCGGCCAGCTCCAGCCCCTCGCCGGACGAGTACCGGGTGGCCGGCACGCCGAGCCGGAACTCGATGCCCAGGCCCCGCAGCGTGCCCGCGAGCACCCGGCCCGCGCCGGGGTCGAGCTGGCGCTCCATCAGGTGCCCGACCGGGTGCACGACGGTGACCAGGCAGCCCCGGCCGGCCAGGCCGCGGGCGGCCTCCAGCCCGAGCAGCCCGCCGCCGAGCACGGCGACCGGCGTGCCGGGCGACGCCTTGGCCACGATCCGGGCGCAGTCGTCCAGCGAGCGGAACGCCACCACGCCGGCGGCCGGCGCGCCGTTGCCGTCCAGCAGCCCCTCGGTCGGCGGCATCCAGGACCGCGCCCCGGTGGCCAGCACCAGCGCGTCGTAGGGCACCTCGGTGTCGTCCACGTGCACGACCCGGCGGGTCCGGTCGATCTTGGTCACCGAACCGCCGAGCCGCAGGTCGACGTGGTGCTCGGCGGCCCAGTCCGGGCCGTGCAGCCGGACCGCCTCCGGGGTCAGCGAGCCGGCCACCACGCTGGACAGCAGCACCCGGTTGTACGCGGGGTGCTCCTCGTCGCCCAGCACGGTCACCGCGACCCGCTCCGCCTTCGGGTCGCGGTGGCGGAGCTCGTCGGCCAGCCGGGCGCCGGCCATGCCGTAGCCCACGATGACAACGTTCCTCATAGCGACTCCAATCGGACCGCGCACACCTTGAACTCGGGCATCCGGCTGGTCGGGTCCAGCACCGGGTTGGTCAGCAGGTTGGCCCGGCCCTCGCCCGCGTAGTGGAAGGGCAGGAACACCACGTCGATCCGCATGGACGGCACGCAGCGCACCCGGGCCGCGGTCCGACCGCGCCGCGACACCACGGCCGCCATCGCGCCGTCGGCCAGGCCGGCCCTGGTCGCGGTGTCCGGGTGGACCTCCACGTAAGCCTCGGGCTCGGCCCGGTTCAGCTCGGGCACCAGCCGGGTCTGCGCGCCGGACTGGTAGTGCTGCAGCACCCGGCCGGTGGTGGCCTGCAGCGGGTACTCGGCGTCCGGCGGCTCGGCCGGACCGCGGTGCTCGACCGGGACGAACCTGGCCAGGCCGTCGGGGTGGGCGAAGCGGTCCAGGAAGGGGCGGGGGGTGCTCTCCCGCACGACCGGCCAGTGCAGCGCCTCGCCGTTGCGCAGGCGCTCGTAGGTGACGCCGGAGTAGTCGGCCGCGCCGCCCTCGGACGCCAGGCGCAGCTCCTCGAACACCACCTCGGGCTCGGTCGGGAACCGCTCGGCGGGCTGGCCGAGCCGGGTGGCCAGGCCGCGCAGCACGTCCAGGTCGCTGCGCACGCCCTCCGGCGGCGCCACGGCCACCTGGCGGAGCAGGACGCGGCCTTCGAGGTTGGTCATCGTGCCGCTCTCCTCGGCCCACTGCGTGACCGGCAGCACGACGTCGGCGACCGCGGCCGTCTCCGACAGCACCAGGTCGGCGACGACCAGCAGGTCCAGCGCCGCCAGGCGGTCGGCGACGTGCTGCGAGCGCGGCGCGGAGACGACGACGTTGCTGCCGAACACCAGCAGCGCCTTCGGCCCGCCCGGTCGGCCGAGGGCGTCGAGGAGTTCGTAGGCCGAGCGGCCGGGTCCGGGCAGCTCGTCCACGCCCCAGACGTTCATCACGTGCTCGCGGTCCGCCGGATCGGTGATCTTGCGGTAGCCGGGCAGCTGGTCGGCCTTCTGGCCGTGCTCGCGGCCGCCCTGGCCGTTGCCCTGGCCGGTCAGGCAGCCGAAGCCGGAGCCCTTCACGCCGGGCAGGCCGAGCGCCAGGGCCAGGTTGATCCACGCCGACACGGTGTCCGCGCCGCTGGCGTGCTGCTCGGTGCCGCGGCCGGTGAGGACGTAGGCGTTGGCGGCCTCGGCCAGGACGCGGACCGCGGCCCGCTGGTCGGCCACCGGCACGCCGGTGACCCGCTCGACCCGTTCCGGCCACCACGTCGCGGCGACGCGCCAGGCGTCCGCGAAGCCGGTGGTGCGCTCGTCCAGGTACGCCTGGTCGAGGTGGCCGTCGGCGACGGCGGTGTGCAGCAGGCCGAGCGCCAGCGCGAGGTCCGTGCCGGGCGCGGGCTGCAGGTGTAGGGTGGCCAGCTCGGCGGTGGGCGTGCGCCGGGGGTCGATGACGATCAGCTCGGCGTTCTTCAGGTGCTGCACGAACGGCGGCATGGTCTCCGCCGGGTTGCTGCCGACCAGCAGGATCGCGTCCGCGTGGTCGAGGTCGGTGACCGGGAACGGCATCCCCCGGTCCAGCCCGAACGCCTTCAGGCCCGCGGCGGCGGCGCTCGACATGCAGAACCGGCCGTTGTAGTCGATCTGGGACGTGCCCAGCGCGACCCGGGCGAACTTGCCGAGCAGGTAGGACTTCTCGTTGGTCAGCCCGCCGCCGCCGAACACGCCGACCGAGTCGGGGCCGTGGACCCGCCGGAGTTCCGCGAGCTTGGCGGCGACGAGGTCCAGGGCCTCGTCCCAGGTGGCCGGGCGCAGCTCGCCGTCGCGGCGGACCAGCGGCGTGGTGAGCCGGGCGGGCGAGGTCAGCAGCTCGGCCGACGTCCAGCCCTTCTGGCACAGGCCGCCCCGGTTGGTCGGGAACTCCCGGGGCGACACCTTGCCGTTGTCGAGGGACATGGCGCACTGCAGCGCGCAGTACGGGCAGTGCGTGTCGACCCTGGTCGTGTCGATGCTCGCGGAGGCGGTCACGAGCCGACGGTAGGAAGTGGCTGTTAACGGCAGGACGCGGATTGTTTCGTCCACGCGAACTTGACTGCTCAGCACACCCCCGCAGGGGGTGAGGTCACATCAGGTCGAGCACCTGCGCGGCGGTCCGTTCGAGCCCGGCGAGGGATTGTCTGCTGGAACGGGGGTGCGACGCGTGCACCGCGAGCCGGAACAGGGTCGCGCGCAGGAGGATTTGCGGCCACTCGTCCAGGTGGGACCAGCGCTGCGCCAGACCGTGATCCGCGCCACCCCAGGACAGCGCGTCGACCACGACGACCGCCGCGCCGTACGGCCCGGGGCGCCAGTAGGCGGCGAAGTCGATGATGGCCGGCGCGGCGTCGCCCGCGAACAGCACGTTGCCGAACAGGTCGCCGTGCACGACCTGCGGCTCGACCGCGACCGGCTTGCGGTAGCCCGCGCAGACCTCGAACAACCGGCCGCCCAGGTCGGGGTCGAGGTCGGCCTTCTCCTCGTCCCACGCGCAGCGGTCGGCGGTGGCGAACAGGTCGGTGCGGGCGTCCAGGAAGCGCGGCCTGGCCAGCTCGGCGGTCGCCCGGTGCAGCTTGACGGCCACGTCGACGACCTCGTCGTGCCGCGGCTCGGCCCGGCCGGACAGGTACTTGGTCGCGGCCCAACCGCCGACGACGTAGCGGCCGTCGGTGGAGCGCAGCGGTCTGGCCACGCGCAGGCCGTCGACGTCCAGCGCGTCGAGGGTCTTGGCGACCCAGGTGGCCTCGGCGGGCTTGTTGGCGGGCCGGATGGCCGCGTCACCGCACCGCCACACCGGGCCGCCGTCGATCAGCTCCGGCTCGGCGTCCCGCGCGCCGAACGCGGCGCGCACGTGCGACGGTGGCGGCTCCGGAGTCGAGGTCACGCGGGGCACGCTACCTGCACCGGGGGCCCGTTTGGTGGACCTCATGCCCGGAACGCGCGGTGTCCACGCATTCGGCCCAACCGCACTATTGCGGTCTCACCCGACCCGACCCGCGAGGTCGCGTCGACCGTTCGAGCCCGGTGTTCGAGGACCACGCTTTCCGGTCCTCGAACACCGGGCTCGAACGGTCGACTTCCCAGCGACCGAGCCCGCGACGCCGAAGGCGGCGCAGATCAGTACGTCGGCAGCGAGGGGTCGACCTCGCGGGCCCAGGCGAGCACGCCGCCGCCCACGTGCACGGCGTCCTTGAAGCCGGCCCGGTGCAGCGCCGCCAGCGCCTCCGCCGAACGCGCGCCCGACTTGCAGTGCAGCACGACCTGCTTGTCCTGCGGCAGCTCGGCGAACGCCTCGCCGGACAGGATGCGGTCCTTCGGGATCAGCACCGAGCCCGGGATCTTCACGATCTCGTACTCGTGCGGCTCGCGGACGTCCACCAGCAGGAAGTCGTCACCGGCGTCCTGCTTCTGCTTCAGCTCCAGCGGCGTGATGGTGTTGCCCGCGGCGGCCTGCTGGGCGTCGTCGGACACCACGCCGCAGAACGCCTCGTAGTCGATCAGCTCGGTGATCTTGACGCTCTCCGGGTCCTTGCGGATCTTGATGGTCCGGTAGGACATCTCCAGGGCGTCGTACACCATGAGCCTGCCGAGCAGCGGGTCGCCGATGCCGGTCAGCAGCTTGATCGCCTCGGTCACCATGATCGAGCCGATCGACGCGCACAGCACGCCCAGCACGCCGCCCTCGGCGCACGACGGCACCATGCCGGGCGGCGGCGGCTCGGGGTAGAGGTCGCGGTAGTTCAGGCCCTGGCCGTTCGGGGCGTCCTCCCAGAAGACGCTCACCTGGCCCTCGAACCGGAAGATCGAGCCCCACACGTACGGCTTGCCCAGCAGCACGGCCGCGTCGTTGACCAGGTACCGGGTGGCGAAGTTGTCCGTGCCGTCCAGGATCAGGTCGTAGTCGCGGAAGATGTCGAGCGCGTTCTCCGAGTTCAGGTGGACCTGGTGCAGCACCACCTTCACGAACGGGTTGATCTCGGCCACCGAGTCGCGCGCCGACTCGGCCTTGGGCTTGCCGATGTCGGACTGACCGTGGATGACCTGGCGCTGGAGGTTCGACTCGTCGACGATGTCGAAGTCGATCACGCCCAGCGTGCCGACGCCCGCCGCGGCGAGGTAGAGCAGGGCCGGGCTGCCCAGCCCGCCCGCGCCCACGACCAGGACCTTCGCGTTCTTCAGCCGCTTCTGCCCGTCGACCCCGACGTCCGGGATGATCAGGTGGCGGCTGTACCGCGCGACTTCTTCCTTGGTCAGCTCCGCTGCGGGCTCCACGAGCGGCGGAAGCGCCATCTGAGTCCTCCTAGACGAAACATGTCCTGTACCGACGGACAACACCAGCCTGCCCGTCCGTCTTCCCCGATGGGAAGTCGTCCCAAGGCGCGGGACGGCCCGGCCGCACCAGCCCTTACTGGGGGGCCACCGGGAACGGGTTGGGCTTGCACACCTTGCCGTCGGCGGGCACCGCGTTGGCGTCGCCGCCGGGCACCGAGTTGAGCTGGGCGACGTAGTCGTTGGCCACGCCGAACGACTGCTGCATCATCACCGGGGCGAAGCCGCCGTCGGCCGCGCAGCCCACGTGCGGGTTGCCCAGGGCGTGCCCGACCTCGTGGTTGATGGCGTACGTGCGGTAGGCGCCGATGTCGTTGCCGTACGCCTTCGCGCCGCGCACCCACCGGGCGACGTTGATGATCACCCGGCTGGACGACCGGTGCCAGCACGACGCCTCGAACTGGATCGAGTAGCCGCAGATGGCGTGCGCGGTGTTCGTCGTGGTCAGGGCGATGGTGAAGTCGACGTCGTCGCCCTCGACCCGCTGGAGGGCGGTGGTGCCGGTCCCCGTCCAGCTGCGCGGGTCGGCCAGGAACCCGTCGACCGTGCGGGCGAACGCGTCGCGGTCGCCGTTGTAGTCGGCCGGCTCGACGCCGTCCTCGATCGCGATGTTGTACCGGTACAGCTCGCCGCCGCCCAGCTTCTCGGTCGCGCCCGGCACCACCTGGAACGTGCCCGCGCCCTGCTCGGAGTACTTCGGCCCCTCCGGCAGCACGGCCGTCGGCACGCTCTTCAGGTCGATCGGGACGGGCGGCTTCTCGACGGCCGCGGGCGCCTCCGGGGTGGACGTGGTCGGCGCGCTGGTGGCCGGGTCGCCCGCGGCGTCCGTCGAGCCACCGGTGTTGCCCGGCGCGGCGGTGTCGAGCACGACCAGGGCGGTCAGCACGAGCAGCACGGGGATCGCGTAGATCCGCCAGCCGTAGTTGGCGACGAGGCCCTTCAGCCCCCTGCGGCGCTTGCGGCGCCTCTGCCCGGCCGGCTCCCAGGACGCGGCCAGCGGCTCCGCGCCGGTGCGGCGCGTGCCGCGGCGGTAGCGGTCCTCCGACAGCGGCGGCCGGTCATCGGCGGACGGCGCCGCGTCGCGCTCGCCCTGCGACGTCCGGTTCACGCGACCAGGGTGCCACAAGCGCGCCACCGGGGCGGATTCCAGGTGACCTGTGCGCTCCCCGCCGTCACCACTCGCCCCGCTCGGCCGCCTCCCACATCCCGACCACCGCGCGGGCCACCGTCACCGGCCGCTCCATCTGCGCCACGTGGCCGGTGCGCGGCAGCACGAACAGCCGGCCGCGCGGGATCAGCCTGGTCACCCTGGGCGCCTTGCGCACGCTGACCAGCCGGTCCTCGGTGCCCCACACGACCAGGGTCGGCGCGGCGATCCGGGGCGGCAGCAGCCACATCGACTTGGACCGCGGCACCAGCCAGGTGCGGATCAGGTCGATCGTGCTGGCGCTCAGCGCGTTGCCCGCCCACGCCTGCGCGGACCGCTCGGTGTACTCCTCCTCGCTCTGCTCGATGCGGTTCTCCGGCACCGTGGTCGGGTCGGCGAAGCACAGCCGCAGCATCTGGTCGGTGCGCTCGCGCGCCGACACCGCGGCCAGCTGCTGCCGCACCCGCGCGCCCACGACCGGCAGGAACGCCAGCGGCAGCCGGCGGTCCGACACCCGGCGCAGGCTCAGCCGCAGGTCCGGCACGGCGGGCGAGACCAGGGTCAGGGTGCGCACCAGGTCGGGCCGGGCGGAGGCGACCATCAGCGTGATCGCGCCGCCCATGGAGTTGCCGAACAGGTGAACCGGGCCCGGACCCAGGGACTCGATGTACTCGATGACGACCCGCGCGTGGGTGGCCATCCGGAAGTCGTAGCCGTCGATCGGCTCGGACCGGCCGAACCCCGGCAGGTCCAGCGCGTGGCCCTCGACGTGCCCGCTCAGCTGGGCGGCCAGGTCGGTCCAGTTCGTCGACGACCCGCCCAGCCCGTGCACGTAGACGGCCCTCGAACCGGGCGGCCCGGGGGTGCGCCGGACGTACAGGCTGTGGCCGCCCACCTCGACGTAGTCACCAGGCCACGGCTGGATCGTTGTGTCCAGCGGAGGTAGCGGCGTGGTGGACAGGGGCACGTGGGTGATGGCGGTTCGGCGCGCCTCCAGCGTCTCGGTCACCACCCCAGGATGCCTCCCGGGCGTCCTACGAAACGAGAAGCTTTCCCGGATCGCTGCTACCAGCGAGTAAGGTTGCCGGACGAGCCGGCGGGGCAACCCCTTTCCGGTTCCGCGATGTGATTGGTCGGCTGGAGGCACCATGACGGAGACGGCCCAGACTGCGGTCGGGCACCAAGGCGGCGCGGCGGGGCGGGGTGTACGGCTCCCGCGGACCGCTCGGCGTGCCCAGTTGCTGGCCGCGGCGCAGGACGTGTTCGTGACCAACGGCTACCACGCCGCGGCGATGGACGAGATCGCCGAGCGGGCCGGGGTCAGCAAACCGGTTCTCTACCAGCACTTCCCGGGGAAGCTCGAGCTGTACATGGCACTGCTCGAGTCCCACGTGGACGAGCTGGTGAACCGGGTGCGCGGCGCGCTGGCGTCCACGACGGACAACAAGCAGCGGGTGAAGGCCGCCGTGGCCGCGTTCTACGACTTCGTGGACGGCGAGGGCCAGGCGTTCCGGATGGTGTTCGAGTCGGACCTGCGCAGCGAGCCCGCGGTGGCGCGGGCCGTGGAGCGGGCGACGACCGACAGCGTCGAGGCCATCACCGACACCATCACCGCCGACGCGGGCCTGGACGAGCACCGGGCCCGGCTGCTGGCGGTCGGGTTGGTGGGGTTGTCGCAGGTCACGGCGCGGTCGTGGCTCGCGGACGACCGCAAGCTCGCCAAGGAGGACGCGATCGCGCTGATCTCGAACCTCGCCTGGCGCGGCATCGGCGGCGGCTTCCCCCTGCAACACTGAGCCGCGCGGTGAAGGGCCGTCCCCGACGACGGCCCTTCACCCGTGCTCACAGCAACGCGGTTACTCTTGCTGTGACCTCGTCCGCCCTCTCCAAGGGCAGCATGTGGCCGGCGCCCAGATAGGTGACCAGCTCGGCGTGCGGCAGCTCGTCGGCCAGCACGCGGGCGTGCCGGAGCGGGGTGAGGCGGTCCTGCGCGCCCGCCAGCACCACCGCCGGGACGCCCGCGAACTCCGCCAGCGCCTTCCGCCGGTCGTGCTCGTCCAGCGAGTCGCGGAACCCGACCATGCTGACCGGGTGGCACCGGCCGACCATGGCGGCGGTCAGGGCCACGTGCCGCCACGACGCCCGCCTGCCGAACAGCAGCCACCGCAGCCCCGGCCGGGCCGCGCCGGTGCGCTTCAGCAGCTCGGCCCGGCGCAACCGGGCGATCCGGCGGTTCACCGCCTTCTCCCCCAGCACGAACGCCCGGCCGACCGCGCCGGGCAGCCCCAGCGTCGACCCCGCGAGTTCACCCGATGAGGTGGCGACCAGGACCACCCCGGCGACGCGGTCGAGCAGCGGGGGGTGCTGCTCGGCCAGCGCCATGACCGTCATGCCGCCCATCGAGTGCCCGACCAGCACGACCCGCCCGGTCGGGGCCCTGGCCGCGAGCAGTTCGGCCAGGTCGTCGGCGCACCGCGCGATGGTGGCGGTCCCGACCGGCGCGGGGTCGGAGCGGCCGTGGCCGCGGTGGTCGTACCGCAGCACGCGGCCCGGCAGCCCGGCCGCCACCGCGTCCCACGACGTGTGGTCCAACGTCCAGCCGTGCAGCAGCACGGTGGTCACCCCGGCGTCCCGCGGGCCCTCGTCCACGACGTGCAGCGCCGTGCCGTCGGACGTCACGAACCGCTGGTCGACCTGCGCGGGGGCGCTCATCCGAGCAGGAAGGACCGGCGCCACGCCCGCATGCCGGGCTTGCCGACCAGGCCGACCTCGTCCAGGAACTTCATGATCCGCTCGCCGGACCAGCGGATGCTCTCCTGCCAGTGCGGGTTGCCCAGCGCGGCCTTGTGCGCCTGCTCCTTGTCCAGCCCGACGGCCGCGTACACCTCGGGGTTGATCAACGACCGGGTGATGAACATGGACGTGGTCGCGATCAGCCACCGCTGGTAGGGCAGCTCCTTCTTCGTCAGCTTCTCCATGCCCCGGACGACCTCCTCCCGGGCGAACCGCACGTGCCGCGCCTCTTCGAGCACGTGGATCCGGTTGACCATGCGCACCAGCGGCTGCACGGTCTCGTCGGCCATCGTCTCGCGCTGCAACCGGTCCAGGACCTCCTCGGCGACCAGGATCGACCCGTACAGGGCGGGCCCGTAACCGACCACCGGGAGCAGCTTGCCCAGCTGGTAGGTGTGCTGCCGGGGCCCGTAGGGCGGGCAGCCGATGGCCTCGACCATGCGCGCGAACATCGTGGAGTGCCGGCACTCGTCGGCGACCTCGGTCAGCGCGTACTGGGCGTGCTTGGTGGTCGGATCGGTCCGGTAGACCTCCTTGAGCAGCATCTGCATCAGCAGGATCTCGAACCACAGCCCGACGCTGGCCACGCTGGCGACCTCGTGCCGGGACAGGTCGATGCGCTGCTCGGGGCTCATCCGGTCCCACAGCTCGGTGCCGTAGAGCGAGCACCGGTGCTCGGGGGTGTACCGGAGGCCGTCCACCAGCGGCGCGGACCAGTCGATGTCGACCTCGGGGTCGTAGAACTTGTCGGCCGAGGAGTTGAGCAGCCGTTCGGCGGTCTTCTCGCGGTCCGCGACCTTCAGAGTCCTCGTCATCGGGGTCCCTCCCCAGCGGTTATCTGTTACTTGAGGTAACGGTTACTTCTGGTAGCGTGCGTCACATGGCTCGAACTGTCAAGGGCGGGACGGACGCGCGCCGGGAGCGCTGGAAGGGGCACCGCGAGGCGCGGCGCGCCGAGTTCGTGGAGGCCACCGTCCGCGCCGTCGCCAAGCACGGCCCGGACGTGGGCATGGACGAGATCGCCGCCGAGGCGGGCGTCAGCAAGCCGGTGCTCTACCGGCACTTCGCCGACAAGTCGGACCTGTACCTGGCCGTCGGCCAGCGCGGCACCGAGATGCTGATGGACCGGATGGGCCCCGCGATCGGCCACGACGACGGCTCGATCCGCACCCGGATCAAGCGGATCGTGGACGCCTACCTGTCGGTGATCGAGGAGCACCCGAACCTGTACCGGTTCGTGGTGCGCAAGTCGTTCGCCGACCGGCCGGTCGAGCAGGACGTGGTGACCGAGGACAAGCAGCTGATCGCGGCGGCCCTGGCCCGGCTGCTCGGCGACTACCTGCGCGCGTTCGGGATGGACTCCGGCGGCGCCGAGCCGTGGGCGCACGCGCTGGTCGGCATGGTGCAGAACGCGGGTGACTGGTGGCTGGACCGGCAGTCGATGTCGCGGGCGAGCCTGAGCGACTACCTGACCACGATCATCTGGCACGCCATCGACGGCCTGCTCCGCTCCGCGGGCGTGGAACTCGACCCGGACGCGCCGCTGACCACCGGGTTGCCCGCCGGGCAGCCGCACGAGGGACCCCGGCTGCGGGTCGTCGACGTCGAGGAGGCGTGATGTCCGAGGAGCACGAGCACGACGAGGAGGGCTACACCGGCGAGGCCGTGCTGGTGTTCGACGAGCGCGAGGTGCCGGTGAGCGTGCAGCTGCGCGGCTACTTCCAGCCCATCGACGGCCGCTACCACTGGTACGGCCGGGTCGGCGCGAACGAGCAGGTCACCGAGCTGGTGGAGGGCGGTGCGCGGACCGCGCTGCTGCGCACGCCGGACGGCTCGGCGACCGGCTCGCTGACCGACCCCGACCCGTGGCGGCGCTACCGGGTGGCGGGCACCTCCACCCCGCCGTTCGCGGTCGGCTGACGCGGACGGGAACGCGGAAGGGGCGCCCGAACGGGCGCCCCTTCCCGTGCCCGGCCACCCGGACCCGAAGTCTCGCGCCGCTCAGCCGCCGGAGATGAAGCCGACCCGGCGGGAATCGCTCGGACCGATCTCCACGTAGGCGATGCGCGCCGCGGGCACCACGTAGCGGGCGCCCTTCTGGTCGACCAGCACGAGCTGCCCGGTGCCCGCCTTCAGCGCGTCCGCGACCTGCGCCTCGACCTCTTCGGGGGTGAGCCCGCTGGACACCACGAGCTCCCGCGGGCTGTCCGCGATCCCGACCCTGACCTCCACGCTGACCTCCGTGCGGCGTTGATGGCTTTCGAACACCAACCCTAGCCGAGCCCGAGCGCCGTCATGCGTCGCGTGTGGCTCTGCTGCAGCCGCCGGAACAGCGCCGCGATGCCCGCCAGGTCGCCCGAGCCGCGCACGATCAGCTCCGCGAGCCCGTCCCGCTCCGCCACCACGTACTGGGCCTGCGTCAATGCCTCGCCGAGCAGCCGGCGGCCCCAGAGCGTGAGCCGGTCGCGCAGCGTCGGGTCGTCCTCGCAGGCGGCCCGGACTTCGCGCTCGGCGAACGCCGAGTGGCCCGTGTCGGCCAGCACGGCGAGCACCAGCTCGCCGGTCGGCTCGTCCAGCCACCCGGCGACCTCGCGGTAGAAGTCGGCCGCCAGCGCGTCGCCCACGTAGGCCTTCACCAGCGACTCCAGCCACGAGCGCGGCGCGGTCGAGGCGTGGAAGGCGTCGAAGCCCGCGGCGAAGGGCCGCATGGCCTCCTCCAGCGAGTGGCCGCGCTCGGCCAGGTACCGGTCCAGCAGCGCGTAGTGGCCGATCTCGGCCGCCGCCATCCGCGACAACGCGGCCCGCCCGGCCAGCGTGGGCGCGGTCCGGGCGTCCTCGGCCAGGCGGTCGAACGCCGACAGCTCGCCGTACGCGAGGGCGCCGAGCAGGTCGACGACCCCCTCCGCCACCTGGCCCCCGTCACCCACCGCAACCGCCTGACCCGCCGCTCGCTCCACACCAGGGTCGCTCATGGCGGCGAGCCTAGTCGGGTGTCCTTCGCGACACCCACGCACGTGAAACCGCACCTTGCGACGCGAACCAGCCCGATCGGCCTAGTCGGCGGGTAGACTGGGCAGACGACGCCCGGCGCGGCGCGGCCCAGTGGGGGCTCGCAGCGGTGCCGAAGGCTGAACTGCGGCGGCACCGTGCCGCCAGGAGAGGGTGCGCGCACACACCTCGCTGGCCCTCCCGCGACCCGCCCGGCCCCTTCCCGGTGGCCCGAGCCGGCGGTGACGCGGTCGAGCGGCCCGTACAGGCCGTGCGCGCTGGTACGAGAGAGGCGATCACCCTGACCGCGACAAACGAACAGAACCACGCAGACCCGGTGGCCTTGGAGCACAGCGAGGCGGGCGTGCCCGCCGAGGACACCTCCCACCCCCTGGTGGCCGACGCCCCGGTCAAGCCCGACTCGCCCGCGTTCGGCGAGCTGGGCGTGCGCGACGAGATCGTGCGCGCGCTCGCCGAGGCGGGCATCCACCGGACGTTCGCCATCCAGGAGCTGACCCTGCCGCTGGCGCTGGCCGGCAGCGACGTCATCGGCCAGGCTCGCACGGGCACCGGCAAGACGCTCGGGTTCGGCATCCCGCTGCTCCAGCGGATCACCGTTCCGGGTGACGGCACGCCGCAGGCGCTCGTCGTCGTGCCGACCCGCGAGCTGTGCCTGCAGGTCACCCACGACCTGACCGACGCGGCCAAGCACCTGGGCGTGCGGGTGCTGGCCATCTACGGCGGCCGGCCCTACGAGCCGCAGATCGCGGCGCTGCGCAAGGGCGTCGACGTGGTCGTCGGCACCCCCGGCCGGCTGCTCGACCTGGCCGAGCAGCGGCACCTGGTGCTGGGCAAGGTGCGCGGGCTGGTGCTGGACGAGGCCGACGAGATGCTGGACCTGGGCTTCCTGCCCGACATCGAGCGCATCCTGCGGATGGTGCCCGACGAGCGGCAGACCATGCTGTTCTCGGCGACCATGCCCGGCCCGATCATCACGCTGGCCCGCACGTTCCTCAACCAGCCCACGCACGTGCGGGCCGAGGAGAACGACGCCGGCGCGATCCACGAGCGCACCGAGCAGTTCGTCTACCGCGCGCACGCGCTGGACAAGTCCGAGCTGCTGGCGCGGGCGCTGCAGTCCCGCGAGCGCGGCCTGTCCATGGTGTTCACCCGGACCAAGCGCACCGCCCAGAAGGTGGCCGACGAGCTGGTCGAGCGCGGTTTCGCCGCGGCGGCCGTGCACGGCGACCTGGGGCAGGGCGCGCGCGAGCAGGCGCTGCGGGCGTTCCGCTCGGGCAAGATCGACGTGCTGGTGGCCACCGACGTGGCGGCCCGCGGCATCGACGTCGAGGGCGTCACGCACGTGATCAACTACCAGTGCCCCGAGGACGAGAAGACCTACGTGCACCGCATCGGCCGCACGGGTCGCGCGGGGCGCACGGGTGTCGCGGTCACGCTGGTGGACTGGGACGAGATGCCGCGCTGGAAGATGATCAGCGACGCGCTCGACCTGGGCAAGCCGGAGCCGGTGGAGACGTACTCGACGTCGGACCACCTGTTCGCGGAGCTGGACATCCCGGCGGGTTCGACCGGACGGCTGCCGCTCGGCCTGCGCACCCGCGCGGGGCTGGACGCCGAGCCCGAGGAGAACCTGAAGGGCGAGAAGAAGACCCGCAAGCGCCGCCGCGGCGGTCGTTCCGGCGGCGAGGCGGCCCCGGCCACCGAGTCCGGCTCGGGCTCGACGGCGGGCAGCGGCACCACCGGCTCCGGCTCGGGCGAGGAAGGCGGCACCCGTCCGCGTCGTCGCCGTCGCAGCCGCGGCGGGGTGGCGGCCGGCGAGGGCGGTGCGACGGCCGAAGCGTCGGCCGAGGTCACTGCGGGCGCGCCGGCGGAGTCGGCCGCGTCCGGTGCGGCGGGCGAGGGCGAGCGCCCGCGCAGGCGTCGTCGCCGGCGCACCGGAGGCGAGGCGGGCGAGGCCGCGCCGACGGCCGAGTAGGGCAGGATCGTGGTGGGCAGCGCGCATCCGGGCGCTGCCCGGCGCGACGCGCTCGCCGAGCCGCCGCACGCGGGAACGGTCGGGTGCCGCCGCCTCACACCGACCTCGTCCCGGTGGTGGCAGCATGTCGCCAGACGAGATCACCGACCATCGGGAGCCGGGCAGTGGGCCAGCCGGAGCAGGCGGAGTCGAACGGGCAGGTCGTGCTGGACGGGGAAGACGTCCTGGCCGAGCCCGTCGAGCCGCGGGACGAGGACACCCCCGAACGGCTGCCGGCCCGGTCGTGGCGCACCAGGGGCGACTTCATCGGCCTGGCCCTGGTCGTGGTCGGCGTGCTGGTCGCGACCCTCACCGTGTGGCTGACCAGCGACGCCCGCAACACCGTCAGCCAGACCGGCCCGTCCGCGATCACCCCGCTCCAACCGGTCACCGCCATGCCGCCGACGCTGGCCGAGAGCTGGCGCGCCCCCAGCGGCGCGACGCCGGTCCCGGTGAACCTCGACTCGGTCGTGGTCACCGGTGACGGCGGCGAGGTCGTCGGCCGCGACGCGCTGAGCGGCGACGTCCGCTGGCGCTACGCCCGCGACTGGCCGCTGTGCACCGTCACCACGGCTTGGGGCCGGGTGTTCGCGGTGCACCGCAAGGACACCAACTGCTCCGAGGTCACCACCCTCGAAACCGGTTCCGGCAAGCGCGGCCCGCAGCGCAACGGCGACGCCGAGCTGGGCGCCCGGCTGCTGAACGAGGGCTCGCACGTGCTCACCACCGGCGGGAGCTACGTCGAGGTCTACCGCCGCGACGACCTGGTCCGCTCGATGGAGTACGGCGCGCTGCGCGCCATCGTGAACCCGGGCAAGCAGCCGCGCACCGGCTGCACGTACCACTCGTTCGCGGTCACCGGCGGCAAGGTCGCGCTGATCGAGCGCTGCCCCGCGCAGGACCCGTCCGACCGCCTCACGATCCTCAAGCCGAACCCGGAGAAGTCGGACGAGCCGCAGGTCATCACCACCGTGCTGACCGGCGAGACCGGCGCGCGGGTGATCGCGGTGACGGCGAACCGGGTCGCGCTGGCCGTGCCCGGCCGGATCGTGGTGTTCGACTCCGAGACCGGCAGCTCGATCGGGACCTACCCGGTCGACGTCACCGCCGACGAGCTGGCGGGCGATCCGCCCGGTCGGGTGGCGTCGACCTTCACCAGCACCGCGAACACCTACTGGTTCACCGGGTCGAAGACGGTGGCGCTGTCGCTGAACGACCTGAACCCGCTGTGGACCGCCGACGACACCCTCGGCGCGGGCACCACGCTCGCCGGTCGGCTGTTGCTGCCGGTCCAGGGCGCGTTGGCGGTGCTCGACCAGGTCACCGGCGAGGAGGTCGGCCGGGTGCCGGTCGACCGCGGCGACCACACCGGCCCGATCGAGATGGCCACCGAGGGACCCGTGGTGCTGGAGCAGCGCGGCGGCACGCTCGTCGCACTGCGGTAACGCGCCACGCGCCCAGCCGGCCGGTGCGGCAGACTGCCAGGCGTGCACTCGCAGTTCAGCCCGCACCGCGGCCAACGCGTGGACCTGCCCGGCAGGCACGGCCCGATCGCGGCGCTGCGCGCGCCCGCCGCCGGCCGCGACCTCGGCGCCACCGCCCTCCTGCTGCCCGGCTACACCGGGTCCAAGGAGGACTTCGCGCCGCTGCTCGACCCGATCGCCGACGCCGGCGTCGAGGCCGTCGCGGTCGACCTGCCCGGCCAGTACGAGTCGGTCGGCCCGGTGCCGGAGTCGGACTACCGGCCCGAGGCGTTGGGCGCGGTGGTGGCCGAGCTGGTCGCGAAGCTGGCCGCCGAGGGCAGGCGCGTGCTGCTGCTCGGCCACTCGTACGGCGGGCTCGTGGCCCGCGGCGCGGTGCTGGCGGGCGCGCCGGTGGCCGGGTTGACGCTGATGGCGTCCGGGCCGTCGGAGCTGCCGCCGGGCGCGCGGCGCACCGCTCTGGAGTACGGCGAGGTGGTGCTGCGCGAGCAGGGCGTCGAGGCGGCGCAGGAGGTCAACGAGACGCGGTACGCGCTCGACCCGGCGTGGCGGGCGGTGCCGCAGCGGTTGAAGGACTTCTACCGGGAGCGGTTCGTCCGCTCGTCGCCCGCCGGGCTGCTCGGCATGGGCGAGGCGCTGCGCACCGAGCCGGACCTGGTCGCCAAGCTGGCCCGCGCCACGCGGTCGGCGCGCGTCCCGTGCCTGGTGGTGTGCGGCGAGCTGGACGACGCCTGGTCGGCGGCGAGCCAGCGGGACATGGCCGAGCGCCTGGACGCCGACTTCGCCGTGCTGCCCGGTGCCGTGCACAGCCCGAACACCGAGGCGCCGGACGCCCTGCTGGCCACGCTCCTGCCGACCTGGCGGGCCTGGCTCTCCTGACCCCGCTGCGACCGGTGCGGGCTCGCCGAGCGTGACGACTGCCGGCCGCGCTGCGCCGGAGGTGTCGTTCACCGCCACCAGGGGTGTTCCGCCGCCCGAACGCCGCTCGGACACCCTGCCGTCGCCCTAACGTGGGTGCCCTCGACAGGGGAGGTTCGAATGACGTTCCGACGTGCGTTGACCGCCGTCGTCGTGGCCGCTTCGGCGCTGTCGGTCGCGCCGGCGGCCGACGCCCGAGAGGCTGCCGCTCCGGAAACGGTGATCAGGATCGACAGCGTGGCCGAGCCGGGCACGGTGTGGAAGCAGTCCGACCAGGCCGGCGCGCCGGTCATCGCGCGGCCCTTCAGCGGGAGCGCGAACGAGGGGTGGGTGGTCGTCGACTACGGCGCCATCAGGGAGCAGGGGCAAGGGCTCTGCGCGACCGCGGAGGGGGGCAAGGTCGTCGGCAGGGCGTGCGTCGGCGTCCCCGCCCAGAGGTGGAAGGTCTCGTTCCTGAGCAGCGGCACGGTCGTGGTGTTCCAGAACCTCGCGACGGCCGCCTGCGTCGAGCACGACGGCGCCGGGCGACCGCTGCTCCTCGCGAACTGCAACGTGAACCTGAGCGCTCAGCGCTGGCGCGTTCCCGCCTTCTGACGGGCCGACGCGGCCCGTCGGCCGGGCGGGTCCCGGCCGACGGGCCCGGTCAGCGCGGGATCAGGCCCACCAGAAGAACCACAGCGTCAACACCGCCAGCAGCACGACCACCAGGCCGCACACCCCGACCGCCCAGCCCTTGCGGCGGTCGGCGACGACCTGCGCCACCACCGCGGCCACGGCCGCGCCGACGTGGCCCGCCACCACGTCCAGCCCGGGGCCGGGCAGGTCCTGGCTGCCCGCGTAGACCTGCACGCCGATCAAGGCCAACGCCAGCAGCACCAGGCCGACGGCGAGGGCGCCGCTGACGCCGCGCCACAGCCTCGCCAGGCGTGGTTCGGGGCCGCTGTCCACCATCGTCACGCGGCCAACTCTACGGCGCGAGCAACGCCCACGGGTCGAGCGTCGGCGCCGCCTGCTGCCCTTCGGGGCAGGAGCGGCGGAAGTCACACCAGGTGCACTGCCTGCCGGTGCGCGGCGGGAACAGGATCTCCCGGTCGCCGCCCGCGTCGAGGGTGTCGGTGGCCAGCCGCAGCTCGTCCGCCGCCTCCTCGGCCCGGGTCACGTGCCGGCCCAGGCTCTCCTCGGTGTGCTCCCAGACCGCGACCGTGCCGGTCGGCAGGTGGTGCAGCTCCACCCGGTGGCACGGCTTGCGCAACGTGCGCCGGGCGGCCAGCGCGTACAGCGCCAACGCCTGCGAGCCGCGCGCGTCGTCCACCGTCAGCGCGTGCCGGCCGGTCTTGTAGTCGACGATCACCAGCTCGCCGTCGCGCAGGTCGATCCGGTCCACCCGGCCCTCGGCGACGATCTTCGAGGTGGGCGTGGACACCCAGCGCTCGATGCCGACCGGCTCGATCGAGGTGTCGAGGTCGGTGACGTAGTCGCGCACCCACCCGACCGCCCGGTCCCGGTACCCGGCGGCCTGCTCGGCGTCCCGGAAGCCGTCGTTCTTCCACTGCCGGTGCAGCAGCGCCACCGCCTGCTCCGGGGTGCGGCGCTGGGCGGGCAGGTCGAACAGCGCCTTGAGCGCGTTGTGCACCACCGCGCCGAGGGTGTTGTGCGCCCACGCCCCACCACGCGGCGGCGACGGCCGGTCGAGGTAGGCCATGCGGAAGCGACGCGGGCAGTCGGCCCACGTGGCGAGCTTCGCCGGCGTCACCCGCACCAGCTTCTTCGGCATCGCGCCGAAGTCGAACCCCAGCTGTTCCTCCACGGGGACAAGCTACCGATGACCACCGACAGTGTTGGATTGCGCCGCCTCCGGCGTCGCGGGGCGAGGTCGCCGGAAGTCGGCCGTTCGTGCCCGGTTTCCGGCGATCGAAGGGCGTGATCGCCGGAAACCGGGCACGAACGGTCGACGCGACCTCGCCCTAGCCCTAGCCCTAGCCCACCAGGATCTTGCAGCCGGTGGCCCGGTCGGCCAGGGCGTCCAGCACGTCCGGTGACGTCGTCTCGGCGCCGAGGCGCACGGTCTTGTTCGTGCCGTGGTAGTCGCTGGACCCCGTGGTCAGCAGGCCCAGCTCCCCCGCCAGCCCGCGCAGCCGCGCCCGCGTCCCCTGGTCGTGGTCGGGGTGGTCGACCTCGACGCCGGCGAGCCCCAGCCCCGCGAGGTCGGCCAGCACCCGGTCGGCGACGATCGGCCCCCGCGACACGGCGAACGGGTGCGCCAGCACCGTCACGCCGCCGGCCTCGGTGATCATCTCGATGGCCCGCTCCACCGGCGTGTCGGTCCGCGGCACGTAGTAGCGGCCGCCGGTGAGGTACCTGGCGAACGCCTCGTCGACGCTGGACACGACGCCGGCCCGCATCAGCGCCATGGCCAGGTGCGGGCGTCCGGCGGGCGCGTCGGCCGGCATGGACGCCATCATCTCGTCCGGGTCGACGGGGAAGCCGTCGGCGACCATCCGCTCGGCCATCCGGCGCAGCCGCTGGCGTCGTTCGAGCCGCAGCCGCAGCTGCTCCTCGACCAGCGCGGGCGAGGTGTGGTCGTACAGGTAGGCGAGCAGGTGGACGGTGATGACCCGGCCCCGGCCGTCGTCGGAGGCACAGGACAGCTCGGCGCCGCGCACCAGCTTCAGGCCGGGGGGCAGCGCGTTGGCCGCCTCCGCCCAGCCCGCGGCGGTGTCGTGGTCGGTGAGCGCGACCGCGCTCAAGCCGGTGGCGGCCGCGGCCGCCACCAACTCCGCGGGCGTGTCGGTGCCGTCGGACTCGGTCGAGTGGGTGTGCAGGTCGATGCGCACCCGACCAGTCTGAACTACGGCACCATCTTCTTGCCGCGCGCCGCCCGCTGGGCCTTGATCATCGAGAAGCGCTCCGCCTGTGCCTTCTTGTCGCCGAAGGTCAACTCCGAGATGGCGTCGTAGACCTCCTCGGGGTTGGGCAGGTACTCGATCCGGTTCAGGGCCTGGATCTGACCGGCCGACTCGACCACGAGCGTCCCGAAGCCGAACATGCGCCCGAGCACCGTCCGCTCGTAGGTGAGGTCGGTGACCTTGCTGATCGGCATCATGGCGACCTTGGTCTCGAAGACCCCCGAGGAGATCATGAACCTCTTGTCGGTGACGACGATCCGCTCCACCCACCACTCCATGACGAAGTAGGCCAGCCTGAGCAGCACGAACAGCGCGGCGTACCAGAGGATGTTCTGGATGATCGTCGCGTTGTCGGGCAGCAGGTACGAGATCATCATCGCGCCGGCGAGCAGCGCCGCCGCCTCGAGGAGATCCCAGAGCAGACTGCTCCAGTGCCTGCGGACCCGGATGACCCGACGCTCCGTGGGGAGCAGGTACTCGTCGGGGTCCCGTGGTGCGAACATGCCTTCGACCTCTCGCCGTGGGGGAGGACCGGGCGACTCAGAACAATTGTTGCACGAAGGTGATGAGCGCCTCAGCTGCTTCCCGGAGGGTGCCCAGGATGTTCTGCACCAGCTGAGCCGCGTTCTGCGGCTCGGCGATGAGGAAGAACAGGACCAAGCCGACCCCGGCGAAAGTGAGAATCTTCTTCAGATTCACGGTGATCAACCCCGTTCGCTACCCGCACCCGTTTGGCGCCAGTGAAAACCGTTGTACCGCACTCCGCGACACGTCGGGAGATTTGTACCGCACTTGGGTCAGCGATCAGCACCGCCAACCCGGGGTCACTACACTGAGTAACTGTGACGGCCGAACGTGAGCCCCGGATCCGCTGTGTCGGGGGCATCGTGCACGACCCCGACGGACGACTATTACTCGTTAGACGACGCAATCCCCCAGGTGAGGGACTGTGGTCGTTACCGGGTGGCCGAGTTGAGCCCGGAGAGGATGACGAGACCGCAATAGTGCGGGAACTTTTCGAAGAAACGGGACTCTCCGTGACCGTCGGAGCGTTGATCGGGACCGTCACCAGGCCGGCGCCGCGGGGTCTCTACGAGATCCACGACTACGCCTGCCAGGTGCGATCGGGGGTGCTCCGGGCGGGCGACGACGCTTCGGACACGCGCTGGGCCGACGCTGCGATCTTGGCCACACTTCCACTGGTCGAGATGCTGCACGACACCCTGCGGGACTGGGACCAGCTCCCCCGCCGCTGATCGACTTCGCCCGATCAGGCGAGCCAGGTGAGCCGCTGGCCGTGCGGGGCGGTCTTCGCCAGCGCCCGCGCGGACCGCACCTCGCCGTCCTCGACCCGGACCAGGCCCACCACGCCGAACGCCGGCTCGTCCGGTCCGGGCCGCAGGTCCTCCCGCCCCGGCAGCACGTGCGCCAGCCCCGCCGCGTACCCCTCGTGGCTGAGCCACCACGCCGGCCGGCCGAGGTCGCGCAGCGCGCGCACGAACTCCTCCCCCGGCAGGTACGCCAGCACGCTGCTGGTCAGGACCACCAGCGGCAGCTCGGCGGGCACCCGGTCGGCGGCCCGCCGCAGGTCCGCCACCGCGTCGCCGACCACGAACTCCGGCGGCGACTTGCGCTGCACGGTCGCCGCCACGCCGAACAGCCGCAGCCGCTCCGGCTGGTCGGCCCAGACGCACGCCTCCAGCCAGGCGTAGGTGTCCTCGTCGGTCAGGTCGGCGGGCGCCCGGTCCAGCCCGACCTTGGCCGCGACCTTCACCGACTTGGGGATCTTCGGCAGCTCCGCGCCCGGCTCCAGCTCCAGCGCGCAGTGCAGGCCGAGCGCCGCCTTGGCCGGTCCGGCGGCCAGCTGCCCGACCTGCTGGGTCTGGTAGCGGTAGGCGTACTGGTCGAGGTTGAGCAGCAACCCGGCCGAGCAGCCGACCTCCAGCAGCCCCACCGGTCCCTTGACCTGCGCCAGCGCCGGGTACAGCAGGGTGGCGCGGCGCACCTCGTTGGTCTGCGTGGTGCGGGTCGAGACCAGCTCGCGCACCCGGTCGGCGCGGTCGAGCACGAACCGCCGGAACAGCGGCCACGTGTTGTCGTCCGCGCCGTACGTGCCGCCGAGGGACGGGTAGTAGTGCGACAGCTCGTGGAACGGCTCGGCCTGCACCAGCCGGTGCGCCGCCGCCAGGAACAGGGTCGCGTGCGCGAACCGCTCCGGGGCGGCGGTCAGCAGCCCGGCGACCTCCGGATCGTCGGCGGCGTGCGCGGCCAGGTGCTCGTAGAGCGGTGAGACGCCGTGCGCCTCCCGCCGCGCGAACGAGGCCAGTCGTTGCCGCACCAGGTCCAGCGGGGTCACGTCGCTCCTCCGTCGTGTCGATCTCCTGGCCCGGCCGACTCGCGCCGGGCCAGGAGACTCGCGCCAGGTCGCCGGCTCAGCCGGCTCGCGCCAGATTGCCGGCTCAGCCGGTGGAAGGCTCGGGCCTGCCCGGCTGCTCGCCGCCGCGCGCCTCGCCGTAGGAGCGCTTGGGCACCATGACCTTGCGGCGGAACACGCAGACGACCGTTCCATCCTGTTTGTACCCGCGGGTCTCGACGTGGACCACACCGCGGTCGTCCTTGGACTTGGAGGGGGTCTTGGCCAGCACCTCGGTCTCACCGTAGATGGTGTCGCCGTGGAAGGTCGGCTTGACGTGCTTGAGCGATTCGACCTCCAGGTTCGCGATGGCCTTGCCCGACACGTCGGGCACCGACATGCCCAGCAGCAGCGAGTAGACGTAGTTGCCCACGACGACGTTCTTGCCGAACTCGGTGGTCTCCGCGGCGAAGTGCGCGTCCAGGTGCAGCGGGTGGTGGTTCATCGTGAGCAGGCAGAACAGGTGGTCGTCGTACTCGGTGACCGTCTTCCCGGGCCAGTGCTTGTAGACCGCGCCGACCTCGAACTCCTCGTAGTAACGCCCGAACTGCACCGCACGCCTCCGTTGGCCGGCAACTGGTCGTCGGCCGCCGCGGTCGAGGACCGCGGCGGCCGGGACGACAGTGTGAGCACCGGGGGAGTACCCTCGGCAACTGGTCTGTGAGCGACTACACCGCTGCGGCCGCCAACCCGAGGAGGTGAGGACTACCGATGAGTAACGACCCCCATCCTGCGAGTACCTCGCGCGTCCTCATCGGGGAGCCGGCTTTCCACAGCTAGGCCCAGCGGTACCGGTCGGGGACGTGCCGTCGTCGTTCGTCGAGTCGACGCTCCCCCACTGGAGGACCCGTGCCCAGCTTGCCCTCGCTCGGCGGCCTGAGAGGCCGTGCGCCGGACCGTCCCCGCGTGCCCATCCCCGTGCCGCTGTCGGCGTACGTCGTGGACTGCGGCGTGTACGTCGACGGCGCGCGCCTGCCCGGCCGCTGGTCGCACGTCGACGCGGTCGAGGAGGTGCGCAAGCGCGGCGACGGGTTCGTCTGGATCGGGCTGCACGAGCCGGACGAGGAGCAGATCCAGGGCGTCGCGGAGACGTTCGGGCTGCACGAGCTGGCCGTCGAGGACGCCGTGCACGCGCACCAGCGGCCCAAGCTGGAGCGCTACGACAACATGCTGTTCATGGTCCTCAAGACCGTGCGCTACATCCAGAACTCCTCGCCGGACACGGCCAACGAGATCGTCGAGAGCGGCGAGATCATGGTGTTCCTGGGCCGCGACTTCGTGGTGACGGTCCGGCACGGCAACCACTCGGGGCTGGCCGCGGTGCGGCGCGAGCTGGAGGAGGAGCCGGAGCGGCTGCGGCACGGCCCGGCCGCGGTGCTGTACTCGATCGCCGACCACGTGGTGGACAACTACCTCGACGTGACCGACCACATCGAGGACGACATCGACCAGATGGAGGCGCTGGTCTTCCAGCCGCGCAGCCGGGTCAGCGCCGACCAGATCTACCTGATGAAGCGCGAGGTGCTGGAGCTGCGCCGGGCGGTGATGCCGCTGGCGGTGCCGCTGCGGCGGTTGGCGGAGGGCTACACGCCGCTGATCCCCGAGCAGGTGCGCTCGTACTTCCGCGACGTCGACGACCACCTCACCGAGGTGTCCGAGCGCGTGATCAACTTCGACGAGCTGCTGACCACGCTGGTCAACGCGGTGCTGGCGAAGATCACGCTCCAGCAGAACTCGGACATGCGCAAGCTCGCCGCCTGGGTGGCGATCATCTCCGTGCCGACGATGGTGGTCGGCGTGTACGGCATGAACTTCGACCACATGCCGGAGACGAGCTGGAAGTACGGCTACCCCATGGTGATCGCGGTGATCCTGGTGGTCTGCCTGACGCTGTACCGAATATTCCGTCGCAACCAGTGGCTCTGAGGTCCGCCCACCACCTGCCCCCTCCTGCGACGGGATGATCCGACATGACCAGAATGCTCACCAACCTGCGGTTCTGGGTGCTCACGTTCCTGCTCGGCTGGCTCGCCACGGTGACCCTGCTGATCGCCACCGGCCACTAGGACCACGGCCGGGTGTCCCACGTGAACGGGACGCCGTGGCCGCCGCCCGTGCCCAGGCACAGCGAGACGCCGGCCGGCCAGAGCTTGAGCAGCAGCCGGAACTCGTACCGCTCCCCCGCCGACGCGCGCCGCGGCTCGTAGACCAGCAGCGCCAGCGGGGCCATCGGGGTGGCGCGGGCGGCGGCGTCGGCGAGGACGGCGCGGCCCGCGGCGCGGTCGGCCGGTGACGCGTACTGCCAGACCACCGAGTGCCAGACGACGGTCAGCACGTCGCGCTCCGGTCGGGCCAGCTGCTCGGCCAGCCACTCCGGGCCGGTGGCCCGCCGCACCGGCACCGGGTCGAGCCTGGCCAGGTCGACGGCGGCCTGGAGGCGGCGGAAGCGGGGCAGCTGGTCGGCCCACACGAACGACGACAGGTGCAGCCGGCCGTCCTCTGTGGACACGTCGACCGGTTCGAGGTCGCAGCCGGCCCGCCCGACCAGGCGCAGGGCGTGCCGCGGGTCGACCGGTGGCCGGCCGGTCCAGCCGGGGTCGAGGGTGAACGGGCTGCCCGGGTCGCCGAACGTGGCGCCGTCGACCCGGTAGGCGATCCGGTGCGGCCGCAGGTTCAGCCCGCCGGACGCGCCGACCTCCAGCAGCCGGACCGGGAACGCGGCGCGCCGGCCGACCGCTCCCGCGGCCAGGTGGGTCGCGGTCTGGAGGCCGCCGAACAGGGGCGCGCTGCGGCCCGGCTCGTTGGTCTGCACGACGGTGGACGAGACCAGGGCGCGCAGCTCCTCGGCCTGCTCGTGCAGCACGGCCAGCGCGTCGCCCCACAGGGTGTCGAGGTCGGGCTCGCCGCCCGCGGTCGGGTAGTGCGCGGCCAGCGCGGGCGCGCGGCCCTCCAGCACCAGCCGGTGCAGCGCGCCGGCGAACCGCAGGCCGGGCACCGTGCCGCGGCGGTCGCACTCGGCGCCCGCCATGACCCGCGCGGTGACGCCGCCGCGGGCCAGGTCGGCCGCGGCCGACACCAGCAGCGCGTGGGTCAGCGGGCTGTGCGGCAGGCAGGAGCGGGACGCGTCGAGGAACAGCTCGGCGAGCACCCCGTGACGCTAACCCGGTTTTCCACGCCGAGCGCCGGGACGACGCCGGTTTCACCCTTTCACCGACGAGGTGTCGCCGACGGTGGCAGCGCCTAGGCTCGGTGGATGCCGAAGGTGCTCGCGGTGGCGGACGAGGTCGTCGAGCGGCTGTGGACCGAGCAGGTGCGCCGGCACGACGTGGACCTCGTCGTCGCGGCGGGCGACCTGCCGTTCGACTACCTGGAGTTCCTGGCGGACGCGCTGGACCGGCCGTGCGTGTTCGTGCCGGGCAACCACGACGCCGACCTGACCGGGTACGCCGACGTCCGCGGCCTGTGGACGCGGGCGGGTCTGCCGGCGAGCTGGCCGGGTCCGGTGGGCGGGGTGAACGCGGACCTGCGGGTGGTCGACGTCGCCGGGTTGCGGATCGCGGGCCTGGGCGGGTCGATCCGGTACAGCGGCGGGCCGAACCAGTGGACCGAGCGGGAGCAGGCGCGGCGGTTGCGACGGGTGCTGCGGACGGCCCGGTGGCGGCGGTGGCGCGACGGGCGCGGGGTGGACGTGCTGCTCACCCACTCGCCGCCGCTGGGGTGCGGTGACGAGCCGGACCCGCCGCACCGCGGGTTCGCGTGCCTGCGCGACGCGGTGGCGCGGTTGCGGCCGCCGTTGATGCTGCACGGGCACATCCACCCGCACGGGGCGGTGAAGGAGGACCGGGTGCTCGGCTCGACCCGCGTGGTGAACGTGGTCGGTTACAAGGTGCTGGACATCCCGGCGGGCTGAGGAGGAGTGCCGTGCCACGTGACACCGGTTTCCCGCGGGCCGACGCGGAGAACGACTTCCTGCGCGCTCGGCGGCGCCAGGTGCTGTCGCGGTTGGCCGCCTGGCTGCGGCGCGAGCCGGACGACGTGAACATCATGCTGCCGTTCCACGAGGTGGTGGAGGCGCTGGGGATGGTCGGCGAGCGGCGGCTGGGGCTCCAGGTGGTCCGGTTGGACTCGGTCGTCGGCAGCGTGGACCGGACCCGCGACTTCGACCGGCGGTTCCGGCCGACGTCGGTCCGGGTGCGGGAGCGGTGGCAGCGGCTGGCGCTGGCGCAGCGGCGCGGCGAGGCGGTGCCGCCCATCGAGGTGTACCGGGTCGGTGACCTGCACTTCGTCCAGGACGGTCACCACCGGGTGTCGGTGGCGCACGCGTTGGGGTTGGAGGTGATCGACGCGTACGTGACGGAGGTGGTGACGCGGGTGGCCGCGCACGGCATCCGGCACCGGGGTGACTTGATCGTGAAGGACTACCGGCGGCTGTTCCTGGAGCGGGTGCCGCTGGGTGGGCAGGCGCGGGCGGCTGTGCTGTTGTCGGATCCGTGGGACTACGCCGAGTTGGGTGAGCACGTGGAGGCGTGGGGCTTTCGGTTGATGCAGGACGAGGGTGCGTTCCTGGACCGGGTCGCGGTCGCCGGGAGGTGGTTCGAGGAGGAGTACCAGCCGGTGGTGGGGATGCTGCGGCAGGCCGACCTGGTCGGCGACCGCACCGAGACCGAGGCGTACCTGTGGGTCGCGGGCGAGCGGTACCGGTTGATCCGCACGCACCGGTGGGACCAGGACGTGATCTCCACGCTCCGAACGCAACGCTAGCGCCTCTAGCACTGCCAAAATTTCTAGCGGCGCTAGAGGCGCAGGTAGCGCCGACCTCATGTGGCGCGGGTGGCCGGCGGTTCGGGTGGCGCCGGCGAGGTAGGACCGGGCGGGTGGCGCGGGGCAGCGCTGGTGTTGGCGAGGGGCCGTACCGGCGGAGAGGCGGCGCGGGTGGTGCTGGCGGGGCTGGGTGGTGATGGGGCAGTAGGCGGGGTTAGCGCTGTTCTTCCAGCTTCGGTATCGGGCGGGCGCGGTCCATCACTCGGTCGGTGTAGCTGTCGAGCAGGCGTGTGGCGACCTGCTGGCCGTAGCCGAGGATCACTGCCCACAGCAGTAGCGCCGCCTGCGAAGCCACGCCGATCAGGCCCGTCGTCACGCCGGCGCCGAGGGCCAGGATGCCGACCACCGCCAGCGCCGCGCCGAGCAGCACCTTGATCATCGCCTGGTAACCGACCATCACGTACGGCGAGAGGCTGGGGCGTCTTCGCAGCAGCAGCACGACGGCCGACAGCACCGCGCCGAACGCCCCGAACAACTGGACCAGCCACACGTCCGGACCGGCCGCGGTCTTGCCCGCCGGGCACACCGTCGGCAGCTTCTCGGCGCTGACGCACATCGGGATCAGGCCCGGTTCGAGCAGGCCGATGACGCCCAGCGCGGTGTTCACCGCGAACAGCACCACCGACGTCGCGATCAGCTTGTTGCGCAGCGCCCGCGACCCGGCGTGGGCGAAGTCGGACGCGTCGAACGCCGCCCGCAGCGCGTCGACCACCAGCTCCCGCTCCACCGCCAGCGGGAGCTCGCCGGGACGCAGCTCCTCCAGCGCGACGCGGCGCGGGTCGTCCTCGTCCAGGTTCTCGGCGACCCTGGCCCTCAGGCCCGGCAACCTGCCGAGGAACCCGCTGCCCGCGGCCACCACGGCGATCTCGGCCTCGTGCAGCGATCGCCAGGCGCGCTCGATGTGCCACCCCGACCACCAGGACGCCACCGTCCGCCACCGCGACTCGGCGCGCGTGATCATGTCCTCGACCACGGCGGCCTCCTGCTCGGCCGCCGCCCGCCACTGCCGGCTCTCCGGGTCGAGCGGATCGGGTGGGCCGAGCGCGGCCAGGTCGGCGCGGACCCGGTCCAGGCGCGACTGCACGACCAGCCGCCAGTCGGTGACCCGGGGGGTGCGCGCGCCCATGACCAGCATCGTGACAGGCACGTCCGACGGTCAGGCGATCACCCGAAGGGGTGGTCAGGCGGAAAAGGACGGTTGAGCCCCCGGCAAACAGGTGAACCTCGCACACGAGCGGGGAAGCGCCGGCTCGGAAGGCACTTCCCCCGCTCGACTTACCGGCTCCGGCCCAGGCGTCAGGCTCCGGCCCAGGCGTCAGGCCCAGGCGTCAGGCCCAGGCTCCGGCGTCAGACCCAGGCGTCAGGCCGAACGGCTCGGCTCGACCAGTTCCCGCAGCCGCGGGGGCATCCGCTTCTCCAGGCCGAACGGCTCCAGGTGGGCCTGCAGGACGCCGTCGAACGCGCGCTTCACCGAGGTGGTGTCCCAGGTGTCGCTCTCCAGGATCGGCTGCTTGAAGTACGGGTGGCCGACCAGGTGCAGCTGCCTGCCGTTGCACCGGACGATCTGCCCGGTGATGCCGTCGGCCGCGTCGCTGAGCAGGAACAGCACGAGCGGCGCGACCTTGCCGGGGGTGCGGTCGGCGGGGATGGCCCGCAGCGAGCGCTCCGACTTCCACACCATCCGGGTGTGCGCGACCGGGCAGACGGCGTTGACCCGGACGTTGTCCCCTTCCAGGTCCAGCGCCCACGACGAGCTGAGCGAGGCCACCGCGCCCTTGGTCGCGGCGTAGGCGGCCAGTTTGCGCTGCCCCAGGAACGCTCCTGAAGAAATGTTCACGATCGAGCCGGAACCCTGCTCGCGCATCACGCGCATCGCCGCCATTCCGGTGAACATGACGCCCAGCAGGTTCACCTCGACGATCCGCCGGATGGATTCCGGCTCGTCCGCCCACGGCAGCGCCTCGTAGTTGAGCCCCGCGTTGTTGACCAGGCCGTCGACCCGGCCGAACTCGGTCACGCACATTCCCACGATCTTCTCGGCCTCGCTGGGGTCGGCGACCGTGTGCGTGCTCGCCACCGCCCGCCCGCCGTACCCCCGGATGTGCTCCGCGACCTGTTCTGCCTGGTCAGCGTCTACGTCGTTGACCACGACCGCCGCACCGGCCTGTGCCGCGTGCATCGCGTAGGCCTCGCCCAACCCTCGTCCCGCCCCGGTGATCACGACCGCTTTGCCGTCAAGAATCCCCATCTCGCGCTCTTCTCTGTGCTCGGCGGACTCCCCTGCCCCGGCGCTTTCCGGCCGGAGTCGTTTCCGCCTGCGACCCAGGGTGGGGAACCGGGGCAACGGCGGCGCGACAATTGCGACGAGATGTCCGTTTGCTGCGCTGAATGGACTACGGAGTTCGTCCTAGCCGATGGTCTCGGCTGGTCAGCGACGTCCGTCACCTCTGTGAAAACCCCGCTGAACACGCAGGGGCCGTCCCCGGTCGCACCGGGAACGGCCCCTGTTCGCGCGCTCGGGCTCAGCCGCTGTAGGTGAGGTTGCGACCGTTCTTCGGGTCGAACAGCTGCACCTTGTCCGCGTCGAACCAGATCTCGGCCGGCTCGCCCTCGGTCGCGCCGGACGTGGCGGAGATCCGGGCGACCAGCGACACGCCGCCGCCGGGCACGTCGGCCGAGCCCGTGTCGGCCGCCAGCTCGGCCAGCTCCGCCGACGTCGCCTGCTCGCCCTGGAGGCTGAAGTAGGCGAACTTGTCCGAGCCCATCGACTCCAGCACGTCCACGTGGTCGGTGAACGTGACGCCCCTCGACCGGACGGCGTCGTCCACCAGCCGGGCGTCCTCGAAGTGCTCGGGCCGCAGGCCGACGATCACCTCGCGGGGCGCGTCGGCGCTCTCCACCAGCCCGCGCACCCGGTCGGTGAGCGGCACGTCGCCCAGCGGCGAGCGCAGCACCCCGTTCTCCAGCGCGGCCGGCACGAAGTTCATCGCGGGCGAGCCGATGAACCCCGCGACGAACAGGTTGGCCGGGTTGTCGTAGAGGAACTGCGGCGCGCCGACCTGCTGCACCGCGCCGCCGCGCATCACCACGACCCGGTCGCCGAGGGTCATCGCCTCGGTCTGGTCGTGCGTGACGTACACGGTGGTCGTGCCCAGCTGCTTCTGCAGCCGCGACACCGAGGTGCGCATCTGCACGCGCAGCTTGGCGTCGAGGTTGGACAGCGGCTCGTCCATCAGGAACGCCTTGGGGCTGCGCACGATCGCCCGCCCCATCGCGACCCGCTGCCGCTGCCCGCCGGACAGGTTCGACGGCTTGCGGTCCAGGTGCTGGGTCAGGTCCAGGATCTCGGCGGCGTCCCGGACCTTCTTCTCCACCGTGGCGTCGTCCACCTTGGCCAGCCGCAGCGGGAAGGCCATGTTCTCCTTCACCGTCATGTGCGGGTACAGCGCGTAGGACTGGAACACCATCGCGATGTCGCGGTCCTTGGGCGCCCGCTCGTTGACCCGCTCGCCGCCGATGCGCAGCTCGCCGGACGTGATGTCCTCCAGGCCCGCGATCATGTTGAGGGTGGTGGACTTCCCGCAGCCGGACGGGCCGACCAGGATGATGAACTCGCCGTCGGCGATCTCGATGTCCACGTCCCGCACGGCCACCGCGCCGTCGGGGTACTGCTTGGTCACGCTGTCCAGAACGATCTCGGCCATTGCTTCACCCCTTGACGGCGCCGGAGGTCAACCCGGCGACGATCCGACGCTGGAAGAACAACACGAACAGGATGATCGGGATGGTGATCACCACCGCGGCGGCGGCGATCGTCCCGGTCGGGTCCTCGAACTGCGAGCTGCCGGTGAAGAACGACAGCGCGACCGGCACCGTGCGGGAGCTCTCGGTGGAGGTCAGCGAGATCGCGAACAGGAAGTCGTTCCAGCAGAAGATGAACACCAGGATGGCCGTGGTGAACACGCCGGGCGCGGCCAGCGGCGCGATGACCCGCCGGAACGCCTGGCCCGGCGTCGCGCCGTCCATCTTCGCCGCCTTCTCCAGCTCCCACGGGATCTCGCGGAAGAACGCCGACAGCGTGTAGATCGCCAGCGGCAGCGCGAACGTGATGTAGGGCAGGATCAGGCCGGGCCACGTGTCGAACAGGCCCAGCGTCCGCTCGATCTCGAACAGCGGCGAGACCAGCGAGATCTGCGGGAACATCGCGATCAGCAGCGACACCCCGACCAGCAGCCGCTTGCCGGGGAAGTCCAGCCGGGCGATGGCGTAGGCGGCCATCGTGCCGAACACCACCGCGACGGCCGTGGCGATCAGCGCGATGCCGATCGAGTTGACCAGCGCGCGGACGAACTCGGTGGTGGAGAAGATCGCCTTGTAGTTGTCGAACGTCCACTGGCGCGGGATGAAGTTGCCGTCGGCCAGCGTCTCCTTGGTCTTGAACGACAGCGACACGATCCACAGCACGGGGATCAGCGCGTACGCCACGACCAGGACGTTGAGGACGGTCCAGCGCGCCTTGCGGCCGGTGGTCACGGCCCCGCCGATGCCCGCCATCAGCGCCTCCCCCCGCCGTCGCTGCCGGGGGCAGCGGTGCCGAACAGCTTGACGAACACGAACGCGATGATCGCCACCGCGATGAAGATCAGCACCGACATGGTGGAGCCGATGCCGAGGTTGAGGCCCTTGATCAGGTTGTTGTAGGTCAGCATCGACACCGACGCGGTGCCCTGCGAGCCCGCGGTGAGCACGAACAGGTTGTCGAAGATGCGGAACGCGTCGAGGGTGCGGAACAGCAGCGCCACCAGGATCGCGGGCTTCATCACCGGCACCATCACCTTGGTGAACCGCTGCCACGCGCTCGCGCCGTCCATCGCGGCGGCCTTGAGCAGGTCGTCCGGCACCAGCGCCAGGCCCGCCATCAGCAGCAGGGCCATGAACGGCGTGGTCTTCCAGATCTCGGCCAGCGTCACCACCATGATCGCCGGGATCTTCTCGGTGAGCACCGGCTCGCCGCCCGCGAAGGTCTCGGCGAGGTAACCGGTGCCCGGCGTCCACGCGTAGCGCCAGGAGAACGCGGCCACGACCGTGACGATGCCGTACGGGATCAGCGACGACGTGCGCACGATGCCCCGGCCGACCAGCGTCCGGTGCATGATCAGCGCCAGCGCCATGCCGAGCACCAGCTCGATCACCACGGAGACGACGGTGATCAGCACCGTCACCCACATGGCGTTCCACCAGTACGGGTTGGACAGCACCGTGACGTAGTTGTCCAGGCCGACGAACTCGGTGCGGTCCGGGAACTTCAGGTCGTAGCGCTGCAGGGACAGCCACACCGAGTACAGGATCGGCCAGCCCGCGACCGCGGCCATGATGATGATCGCGGGCGCGCAGAGCAGCAGGCCCAGCCTGCGCTCGGCCTTCTTGCCCTCGCTCAGCGCGGCCTTCGCCTTCGGCGACAGCGCCGGGCCGGCCGCCGCCTCCGCCTGGACCTCGGCGCCGGTGGCGCTCAACGGCTGGCTCACGGCAGCACCCCCTTCGAGTCGAGGGCGTCCTGCAGCTCCGAGCGCAGCCGTTCGGCCGTGCTCCGCGGGTCGATGGACGCCGGCGGCGACAGGATCGTGGAGATGACGGTGGAGACGTTCTGGTACGCCGGGGTCACCGGGCGCGAGCTCGCGTTCTTCAGCGTCTCCAGGATCGCTTCCTTCATCGGGTACGGCTTGGCCATCTCCGGGTCCTCGTAGACGGACTCGATGGTGGGCGGCACGCCGTCGTTGATCGCGGCGAACTTCTGGTTCTCCGCGTTGCGCAGGCACATCACCGCGTCGAACGACTCGTCGGGGTGCCGGGTGTAGGAGCTGACCGCGTAGTTGATGCCACCGACGGTGACCTCGGCGGAGCCACCCTCGATCGCCGGGTACGGCGCCCACTTGAAGTTCTTCGCGAACTCGGGCTTCGCCTGCGCCGCGGCGTAGACGTAGGGCCAGTTCAGCTCGAACGCGGCCTTGCCGCCCTCCATGGCCAGGCGCGCGTCGTCCTCGGCGGCGTTGGAGAAGGACGGGTCCACCACGTCGGAGGTGGCGAACTTCTTCAGCACCTCCAGCGCCTTCACCGCGCCGTCGTCCACGACGGCCTTGGTGCCGGACTCGTCGATGATCTGCCCGCCCGCGGAGTTGACCAGGGTGTTGTAGAGGACGACCAGGCCCTCGTACTGCTTGCCCTGGGCGGCCACCAGGCCGGGGGTCTCGTCGTTGCCGTCCGCCTCCAGCCGGGAGCCCATCTCGATCATCTCGTCCCAGGTCTTCGGCGGCGTCGGCACCAGGTCGGCGCGGTACCACAGGAGCTGGACGTTGGTGTTGTCCGGAGCGCCGTACAGCTTGCCCTCGTAGCGGGCGGTCTCCAGCGGCGTCTCCAGCGTGCCGTCCTCGACCTCGGCCTTGGCCTCGCCGGTGAACTCCTTGATCCAGCCCGCCTTGGCCAGTTCGGACGTCCACGTGACGTCGAGCGCCAGCACGTCCATCCCGGCGTCCTCGGCGGCCAGCCTGCGGACCATCTGCTCGCGCTGGCCGTCCGCCTCGCGAGGCAGCTTGTGGTAGACGATCTCGTAGCCGTCGGCAGCCGCGTTGCAGTTGTCGACGATCTTCTGGAAGTTCTGTTGCGGGTACTTGTAGACGTTGATGGTGATCCCGCCGTCACCTGAACCACAGCCCGCCAGCACGGACGTCGCGATCAGCGCGGCGCCCCCTGCGGCGGCCAACCGATGACCCTTGCCCCTCATCGGTCCTGCCTCCTTCCTGACAACGGAGGAGCCAGACCGCAGTGCCCGGCACCTCGTCGTGCCCCACCGGCCGACCCTGCCGACCGGGTGGGACGAACCTAGGCCCGATGATCAGGTGCCGCAACCACCGAAGCACGGAACGGCGTTACCCGAAGGTGCGGGAGCGGAAACCTCAATCTTTGCCGGGATCGGCGGGGCGCATCGCCAGCTTGGCCAGCAGGTCGCGACCGCGTTCGGCGGAACGGGGCTGGCAGAGCACGTCGTAGCGGCCGGCGACGAGCTGGCTGGCGCTCTGGAAGTCGCGCTTGCCGCGCGCCGAGCCGTACCCGACGGCCGCGAAGATCAGTCCGAACGCGATGCCGACCACCAGACCGGCGACGATCGGCCCGAGGCTGGTGCCGGGACTGGTGTTGAACAGGCTGAGCAGGACGCCGACGAAGAGCCCGAACCAAGCGCCCGAAGCCGCGCCGGTGCCGAGCACGCGGCCCCAGGTGAGCTTGCCGGTGACCCGTTCGACGAGCATCAGGTCCACGCCGACGATCGTGACCTCCTGGACCGGGAAGTCACCGTCGGCCAGGTGGTCGACCGCGCGCTGCGCCTCCTCGTACGTGCCGTACGAGCCGATGGGCCAGCCGGTGGGCGGGGTGGGCAGGCGGGGAGGCCCCCCGGGTCGGTTCTGGTTGGAGAAGGAACCCGTCACGGTGACCACCCCTATCGCGGTGCTGATCACCCCATCCTGCCAACACCGGGCGACCGACGCGAAACGGACCGCCGGGAAACTGACTCGAACGTGACCTGGGCCGGGGGGCGCGCCGGTCAGCCGCGGGAGCGGTAGTCGCGCAGCAGGCCCCGGCTGATGATCGTCTTCTGGATCTCGCTGGTGCCCTCGCCGATCAGCAGGAACGGCGCCTCGCGCATCAGGCGCTCGATCTCGTACTCCTTGGAGTAGCCGTAGCCGCCGTGGATGCGGAACGCCTCCTGCGTCACCTCGGCGCAGTACTCGGACGCGATGAGCTTGGCCATGCCCGCCTCGACGTCGTTGCGCGCGCCGGAGTCCTTCAGCCGGGCCGCGTTGACCATCATCAGGTGGGCGGCCTCGACCTTGGTCGCCATCTCGGCCAGCTTGAACGCGATGGCCTGGTGCTCCGCGATCGGCTTGCCGAACGCCTTGCGCTGCTGCGCGTACTCGATGGCCAGCTCGAAGGACCGCAGCGCGATGCCGCACGCCCGCGCCGCGACGTTCACCCGGCCGACCTCGACGCCGTCCATCATCTGCCGGAAGCCCTGGCCGGTCCGCCCGCCCAGCACCTGCTCGGCGGGCAGCCGGTAGCCGTCGAACACCATCTCGGTGGTGTCGACGCCCTTGTAGCCCATCTTGTCGATCTTGCCGGGGATGGTGAGGCCGGGCGCGACCTCGCCGTAGCCCTCGGGCTTCTCGACCAGGAGCGCGGTCAGGTTCTGGTGCGCCTTCTCGGCGCCCTCGTCGGTCTTCACCAGCACGGCGGTGAGGTTGGACGTGCCGCCGTTGGTCAGCCACATCTTCTGGCCATCGACCACGAAGTCGTCGCCCTCGCGCACGGCCCTGGTGCGGATCGCCGCCACGTCGGAGCCCAGTTCCGGCTCGGACATCGAGAACGAGCCGCGCACCTCGCCGGCGGCCATCCGCGGCAGGTACTTGCGCTGCTGCTCGGGCGTGCCGTGCTGCTTGAGCATGTGCGCCACGATGAAGTGGGTGTTGATCACCCCGGACACCGACATCCAGCCGCGGGCGATCTGCTCGACCACCAGCGCGTAGGTCAGCAGCGACTCGCCGAGCCCGCCGAACTCCTCCGGGATGGTGAGCCCGAACAGGCCCATCTCCTTCATGCCCTCGACGATGTCGGCCGGGTAGGTGTCGCCGTGCTCCAGCGCCTGGGCGTGCGGGATGATCTCCTTGTCCACGAAGGTGCGGACCGTCGACAGGATCTCCTCCTGGACGTCGGTCAGTCCAGCGGTCCGGGCCAGGCGCGCCATCGCGTTTCCCTTCGTAGCTCACGGGTTACCGGCGAGTATGGCCCGGTTAACGCCCGTTCGCGCCACGAGAGTGCTCCTCGCCACGCGCTGAACCGGTCAGGACGCCCGCAGCTCCAGCGCGCCGCCGGCTCCCGGCGGCGCACCGGCCGATCAGCCTTCGAAGGTCCGGAGCCAGGCGTCGAGGTGCGGGCACACCGCCCGGAGGCGCACGAGCCCCAGGGCCTGGATCGCGAGCGGACCGTCGAGGGTCTTGACGTACCCGGGGCAGTAGGCGAGCAGCCGCTTCGACGGCGCGGTGGCGGGTCCGTCGTTCACCGACTCGGGACCGCCCGCGGCGCGGACGTCGCCGCGGAGCCGGTCCGCCAGTTCGGGGCCGAGGAACTGCCCCAGCTCGTCAGCGGCGGCGAATACCCACGCCTCCAGCTCGTGGACCACCAGGTTCGGCCGGAACCGCCGGTCGCCGACCTCCTCGGCCAGGCGGCGCTCGACGTGCGCCACCCGCTGGTGGACGTCACCGGCGGCCGGTCGACCATGCCGGGGCAGTCCGAGGGGAACGCGTAGTAGTCGAACAGGGTCGTGAGCACGTCCAGGCTCGTGTCCTGCAACAGGAGCCCGACGTCCCGCTGGACCTGGGCCCAGCCGGTGACGCCACCCTTGTGCGACGGTCCCGCCGCCGGCCTCTTGGTCTTCACCAGCGAAAGGCTGGTGACCCACCCGAGCTCTTCGAGGTGCGGGCGGATGACGGAGTCGGCCACCACCTCTTCGGTCTGCCCCTCGACCAGCAGGTGGACTCGCCGGATGGCACCGGTCACGTCCGCCCGCCCGGCCTGCCCCCGATCAGGTTCTTCTCCCACAGCTCACCCAGCGAGTACTCCTCGAGCCACCGACCGAGCCGTTCGCGGTCGGGTCGGGTGAACGTCGAGCCGCCGTCGACGCGCTCCACCACGATCAGGTCATCGAGGTCGAACTGGTTCACCAGGGTGACCGACTGGGTCGCGACGAGCACCTGGCCGCGCGCGGACGCCTGTCGCAGCAGGCCGGCCAACTGGACCACGGCGTGGGGGTGCAACCCGAGTTCCGGTTCGTCCAGGACGACCAAGGCGGGCAGCTCGGGGTGCAGCAGCAGGGTCGCGAGGCAGGTGAACCGCAGGGTGCCGTCGGACATCTGGTCGGCGGAGAACACCGCGTCCGACCCGTTCTGCCGCCACCTGAGCCGGAGCCGGTCGTTCTTCTCGGGACGCAGGACGAAGTCGCGGAAGAACGGCGCGACCTGCCGGGTGACGCCGACGATCCGCCGGTAGGCCGCTTGGTCGGCCCGGTCGTCGCTGTCCGAGAGCGCCAGCAGGACGGCCGCGAGGTTGCCGGCGTCGTTGCGCAGCGACAGGTTGTCGGCGGTGGGCACCAGTTGCTTGACCGGCGCGTTCTGGCTCGTGCCGTGGAAGTGGTAGACCCGACAACCGCGCAGCAGGCCGACCATCTCGTCCCCTCGCGGGAGGACGCCGGGGGCGCCGGGCAGGATCGCCTCGCGCTCCCCCCGCGAGAACTCGAACGGCCTGGACGTTGCCGGGGTCAGCACCTCGCGCTCGGTGATCAGCCGGTCCTCGCTCGCCGGGACCAGCTCGATCTCGTACTCGCCGGGAGCCGCCTCGATCGCGATGCGGAGTCGATCCCCACCCGCGTTGAGCAGCGCCGAGGCCCCGCCGTTCAGGCCGACGAAGTAGCCCAGGTCCGACTCGACCAGCCGTCCCAGCAACTCGAAGACCCGGGTGAAGTTGCTCTTGCCCGCGCCGTTCGCGCCGATCAGCACGTTCAGCCGACCGAGTTCCACGCGCGCCGAGCGGATCGAGGTGTAACCCTCCACCTCGATCGACGTCAACTACCGGCCGGTCACTCGATCACACTACCGACCGGGAGCGCTCGCGAAGCTCACTCCTCCGGCGGGGACCACACGTTCGTGCGGGACAGGCCGGCGGCGCGGCCCTTGGACGAGATCACCAGGGCCATCTTGCGCGACGCCTCGTCGATCATCTCGTCGCCGAGCATCACCGCGCCGCGCTTGCCGCCCGCCTCGGAGGTGAAGTGGTCGTACGCGTCGAGGATGTTCTCCGCGTGGTCGTAGTCCTCCTGCTTCGGGCTGAACACCTCGTTCGCCGCGTCGATCTGGCCGGGGTGCAGCACCCACTTGCCGTCGAAGCCCAGGGCGGCCGACCGGCCGGCGACGCGCTTGAACCCCTCGACGTCCCGGATCTGCAGGTACGGCCCGTCGATGGCCTGCTTGTCGTGCGCGCGGGCCGCCATCAGGATCTGCATCAGGATGTAGTGGTACGCGTCGCCGACGTCGTAGCCGGGCGGCTGCTCGCCGACGACCAGCGACTTCATGTTGATCGACGCCATGAAGTCGGCCGGGCCGAAGATGATCGTCTCCACCCGCGGCGAGGCGGTGGCGATCGCGTTGACGTTGATCAGGCCCAGGGCGTTCTCGATCTGCGCCTCGATGCCGATGCGGCCGACCTCGTAGCCCATGGTCTTCTCGATCTGGGTGAGCAGCAGGTCCAGCGCGTGCACCTGCTCCGCGGTCTGCACCTTCGGCAGCATGACGCAGTCCAGGTTCGCACCCGCCCCCTCGACGACCTCGGTGACGTCGCGGTAGGTCCACTCGGTCGTCCAGTCGTTGACCCGGACCACCCGCGTCCGCGAACCCCAGTCGCCCTCGTTCAACGAGGCCACGATGGTCTTGCGCGCGCCCGGCTTGGCCAGCGGCGCGCACGCGTCCTCCAGGTCGAGGAACACCTGGTCCGCGGGCAGCGTGCGAGCCTTGTCGATCATCTTCTGGCTCGATCCGGGCACGGCCAGGCACGAGCGACGGGGGCGCTGCTGGTCGACCACTGGGGTACCTCCTCGTACCGGCCGGTAACTACTGACGTGCGAAGGGTGGCACGCACGGGTGCCGCCCGCTATTTCGTGAGTCCCGATTCACAGGTCCGTGGCAGGCTGAACCGGTGGAGATCGAGCAGGTGCTGGACAACGCGTTGCGCAAGGCCGCCGCGATCTGGGTGGCTCCCGCCGGCCACGGGCCGCGGCTGGTGTGGGCGCTGTGGCGCGACGGCGCGGTGCTGGTGGCGGTCGGCGGCGCGGAGCAACCGGTGCCCGGCCTGGCCGACGGCGTCGCCTGCACGGTCACCGTCCGCTCGCCCACCACCCACTCGCACCTGCTCGACGCGCCCGCGACGGCCCGGCTGGTCGAACCGGACGACGCCGTGGCGGCGGCCCTGCGGGCGGCCCGGCTCAACGGCGGGTCGGAGTGGGAATCGGTCTACCGCCTGGAGTTCGCGTGATCACCGTCCCGGCCGGCTTCGGCTCGATCCTGGGCGACGAGGCGCTGCCGTGGCGGGCCACCCTGCCGTCGCTGGCCACGCACTTCTGCGCCCGGTGGCGCCTCACCCCGGACGGCGACCCGCTGCACGGCAACATCGCCGTCGTCCTGCCGGTGCGCCGCGCCGACGGCCACCCGGCCGCGCTCAAGCTGACCTGGCTGGACGTGGAGACCCGGCAGGAGCCCCTGGCCCTGCGGGCGTGGCGCGGGCAGGGCGTGGTGGAGCTGCTGGAGCACGACGACCAGCGGGGCGCGCTGCTGCTGGAACGCCTCGACCACACCCGGTCGCTGGAGGACGCGCCGATCGAGGAGGCGCTGGCTGTCGCCGGCGGGCTGCTGCGCCGGCTGCGCGTCCCGGCGGACCCGGAGTTCCGCCGGCACGAGGCGTCCGACCTGGTCGCGCGCAACGCCGCGCTGGGCGACCCGCTGCCCGCCGCGCTGCTCGGGCACGCCGACGAGCTGGGCCGCGACCTCGCGTCGAGCGCCGGGCACACCCTGGTCAACCAGGACCTGCACTACGGGAACGTGCTGCGCGGCGACCGCGAGCCGTGGCTGCTGATCGACCCGAAACCGCTGTCCGGCGACCCCGAGTTCGGCGTGATCCCGTTGCTGTGGAACAGGTTCGACGAGCTGGACGGCGCGCGCGGGCTGCGCGACCGGTTCGCCGCGCTGTGCGACGTCGGCGAGCTGGACGCCGAACGGGCCCGCGCCTGGACGTTCTGCCGCGCGGTCGACAACTGGCTGTGGTGCCTGGAGGAGGAGCTGGACCGGATGGCCGTGTCGGTCGAGGCCATCGCCGACGCCCTGCGGCCGTGAGCACCCCGTCCACTGTGGAGCGCAGCGGCGGCCCGGCCGGCGGACTAACCTGATCACGTGGTCGCCGCCAACCGGGTCTTCGCCGCTCAGCTCGCGGGCCTGCCCGTGTTCGGACCGGACGGCGAGTCCATCGGCAAGGTCCGTGACCTGGTCATCGGCCTGCGGGTGGACCGCCAACCGCCGCGCGTCCTCGGCCTGGTGCTGGAACTGGCCACCCGGCGGCGCATCTTCGTGCCGATGCTGCGGGTCACCTCGATCGAGCCGAACGCCGTGGGCCTCGCCACCGGCTCGGTCAACCTGCGCCAGTTCCACCAGCGCAGCAACGAGGTGCTGGTCGTCGGCGAACTGCTCGACGCCCGCGTCACGCTCGGCTCGGGCGCGCAGGCCGTGCTGGTCGACGCCGCGATGGAGCCCAGCCGCACCCGCGACTGGCGGATGACGCGGGTCGCGGTGCGGGAGCGCACCGGCCGGCTGGCCCGGCGCGGCCCGGTGCAGGTGCTGCGCTGGGAGGAGCTGACCGGGCTGTCGGTGACCGAGCTGGCGGGCCAGCCGCAGGGCGCGCAGCACCTGGTCGCGGTGTTCGAGACGATGCGCGCCGCCGACGTGGCGCTGGCCCTGCACAGCCTGCCGTTCAAGCGCCGCTACGAGGTGGCCGAGGCGCTGGACGACGAACGGCTCGCCGACGTCATCGAGGAGATGGCCGAGGAGGACCAGAAGGACCTGCTGGCGCACCTGGACGACGAGCGCGCCGCGGACGTCCTGGAGGCCATGAACCCCGACGACGCCGCCGACCTGCTGGCCGAGCTGCCCCAGGTGGAGCAGGACCGGCTGCTCGGGTTGATGGAGCCGGAGGAGTCCGCGCCGGTGCGGCGGCTGCTGGAGTACAGCTACGACACCGCGGGCGGCCTGATGACGCCGGAGCCGGTGGTGCTCGCCCCGGACTCGACGGTGGCCGAGGCGCTGGCGCACGTGCGCAACCCCGACCTGACGCCCGCACTGGCCAGCATGGTGTTCGTCTGCCGACCGCCGACGGCCACGCCCACCGGCCGCTACCTGGGCTGCGTGCACATCCAGCGGCTGCTGCGGGAACCGCCGTCCGGCCTGGTCGCGGGCGTGCTGGACACGGACCTGGCGACGTTGTCGCCGACCGCGTCGCTCGGCGACGTGACCCGCTACTTCGCCACCTACAACCTGGTGTGCGGGCCGGTGGTGGACGAGAGCGACCACCTGCTCGGCGCGGTCACCGTGGACGACGTGCTGGACCACCTGCTGCCCGCCAACTGGCGCGAGACGGGGCTGTCCCATGCCTGAGCTGCTGCCGCGCCGACGGCTCGACCAGCCGCGCACCGAGGGCCGGTTCCGGCTGTCGCTCGACCCGGACACGTTCGGCCGGTTCTCCGAGCGGCTGGCCCGGTTCCTGGGCACCGGCAAGTTCCTGTTCTGGCAGACGCTGACCGTGATCGCGTGGATCACCACCAACCTGGTCGCGGTGTCGCTGCGCTGGGACCCGTACCCGTTCATCCTGCTCAACCTGGCCTTCTCCACCCAGGCCGCGTACGCCGCGCCGCTGATCCTGCTCGCGCAGAACCGGCAGGACGACCGCGACCGGGTGTCGCTGGAGGAGGACCGGGCGCGGGCCGCGCAGACCAAGGCCGACACCGAGTACCTGGCGCGCGAGCTGGCGGCGCTGCGGCTCGCCGTCGGCGAGGTGGTGACCCGCGACTACCTGCGCAGCGAGCTGGAGCGGGTGTTCCGCGAGCGCAAGCGCCCCAACAAGGAGGCCAAGGGCGCCAAGGACGCCGTCAAGGACACCAGGGACGCCAAGGACGCCGTCAAGGACGACGTGCCGTCACCGTGAGCCCGCTCAGGGCTCATCGGCGCCCAGCCGGTCGCACGTGCGGCCGAACGCCTCCAGCTCGGCGTGCCCGAACGCCTCGGCGAAGTGCCGCACCACGCCCGCGAGGTGCGTGCCCGACGCGACGCGCAGCCGTTCCAGGCCCTGCGACGTGAGGACCGCCACCACGCCGCGGCCGTCGCCGTCGGCGCGTTCCCGCAGCACGAGGCCCGCGCGCTCCAGCCGGTCCACGAGCCTGGTGACGCCGGAGCGGGACAGCAGCACCGCGTCGGCCAGCTCCGTCATCCGGAGTCGGTGCTGCGGCGCCTCGGCCAGCTGCACCAGGACGTCGTAGGCCGCGAGCGACAGGCGTTGCTCGCCGATCAGTTCGGCTTCCAGGACCCGGGTGAGCCTCGCGTGCGCCCGGAGGAAGGATCGCCACACCCCCAGCTCGGTACGGGTGGGCAACCGGGCAGATCCGGTTTCCGGCACGGATACCGATGTTACGGAAAGCACGCGACCGGGTGCGCGCTGCCCCCGGATCGGGGGTGACCAACCGGTAGCTTGGAGGTGCACGGCCCGCCGTAGCATGGCGGTCCCACCACCTCTCCCGAAGGCGTTCCCGTGACTCTTCCCTCCGTTGACGACGTGCAGAAGGCGTTGGCCGGTGTGCAGGACCCGGAGATCCGGCGTCCCATCACCGACCTGGGCATGGTCAAGGGCGTCGTGGTCGGTGACGACGGGGTGGTCGACGTGGCGGTGTACCTCACCGTGGCCGGCTGCCCGCTGCGCGACAAGATCACCGCCGACGTGACGGCCGCGGTGTCGGCGCTGGGCGGCGTGACCGGCGTCCGGGTCGAGCTGGACGTGATGAGCGACGCCCAGCGCACCGACCTGCGCAAGTCGCTGCGCGGCGGCGTCGAGGAGCCGGTGATCCCGTTCGCCCAGCCCGGCTCGCTGACCAGGGTGTACTGCGTGGCGTCCGGCAAGGGCGGGGTCGGCAAGTCGTCGGTGACGGTGAACCTGGCCGTCGCGATGGCCGCGCGCGGCCTGTCGGTCGGCGTCGTGGACGCCGACATCTACGGCCACTCCATCCCGCGCATGCTGGGCACGGAGGCCAGGCCGACCCAGGTGGAGAAGATGATCATGCCGCCGCAGTCGCACGGCGTGAAGCTCATCTCGATCGGCATGTTCACGCCGGGCAACACCCCGGTGGTGTGGCGCGGGCCCATGCTGCACCGGGCGTTGCAGCAGTTCCTGGCCGACGTGTTCTGGGGCGACCTGGACGTGCTGCTGCTGGACCTGCCGCCGGGCACCGGCGACATCGCCATCTCGGTCGCGCAGCTGGTGCCGAACGCCGAGATCCTGGTCGTGACGACCCCGCAGCAGGCGGCGGCCGAGGTGGCCGAGCGGGCCGGTTCGATCGCGCTGCAGACCCGCCAGCGCATCGCCGGCGTCATCGAGAACATGTCGTGGCTGGAGCTGCCGGACGGCACCCGGATGGACGTGTTCGGCTCGGGCGGCGGCCAGGCCGTCGCCGACTCCCTGACCCAGGCCGTCGGCGCCGACGTGCCGCTGCTGGGCCAGGTCCCCCTCGACCCGCGGCTGCGCGAGCAGGGCGACGCGGGCACCCCGATCGTCCTGACCCACCCGGACTCGGTGGCGGGGCAGTCGCTGACGGCCGTGGCCGGCAAGCTCTCCACCCGCTCCCGCGGCCTGGCCGGCCGCCTGCTGAGCGTCTCCCCCGCCGGCCGCTGACGGCGGGGCGCCGGAGCCCTACTCGCTGCGGAGCGTGATGTGCTCGTCGGCTTCGCCGGCGGCGATCGCCGCGCCGTAGATCGCCAGGCCGTTGGGCAGCGCCGCGCTCTCCTCGACGGCGAACTCGACGGTGTTCTGGCCGCGTCGGAGCACCGAGGCGTCGAACCACCACCGGTAGCGCGTGCCGCGCCCGTCGTCGGGCGCCACGCTCCGGACCGGCAGCCGCACGCCGTTCACGATCACCGTGACGTCCGTGTGCCGGTTCTCGGGGTCGTGGTAGCCGTGGGTGTCGGCGGACAGGCGGGCCCCCAGCTCGACCCGCTCGCCGGCGAACTCGCCGAGGGTCACCCGGTACACGAAGCGACCGACGGCGTTGCCGTAGGCGTGGGCGTGGGTCACCCCGTAGTCGGAGTGCAGCCCGCTGTCGGCCTCGTAGATGGGCCCGTGGTTGTGCCACCACGAGGCCGTGACGTCGTAGGACGACGGCGGGACGCGCACGTCGAGCCGGTCGGTGGACGACCCGGTCGACTGCGACGCGGCGGGCTGCCGCGGGAGCGTCCAGGCCAGCACCGCGACCACCAGCGCCAGCACGCCCACCAGGAAGGCCCCCACACCCGCGAGCGCCCCGGTCCTGGTCCAGGGTCCCTCCATGCGCCACCTCCGCGCTCAACGTGGCCGGGCGGCGGCTCCCGCACAACGACCGGCCGCGACGTTCACCCCAACGGGGGCGCGGCGGGACGGGTCGGGCGGCGGGACGGGTCAGGTGGCGTCGGGGTCGTACGGCGGGCGCTCGCCCTGCTGCAGGGGGCGGTCCCGGCTGACCGCGTCGCGGGCCGGCGGGACCGCCGGGTGGCCGTTCGGCTTCTCCGCCGGGTCGTCGTCCCACAGGTGCTTCGTGATCGCGCGCTTCGGGTCGAAGTTGCGCAGCTCCCGCAGGTCCTCCAGCGGCTTGCGCAGCTGCTCGAACTCCGGGCCCATCTCCTGCTTCAGCTGGTCCCGCGCGCCGGTCGCGTACTCGCGGACCTGGCGGATGGTCTTGCCGACCCAGGCCGCCGCCGAGGGCAGTCGTTCCGGACCGAGGATGAACAGCCCCGCCACCACGATGACGAGGATTTCAAGCCACCCGATGCTGTCGAACACCCGCGTGCCCCACCTTCCGCGCCCCGGCCCCTGACCGCCAGCCTAGCCGTCAGTCGGACCTCAAAGTCACCTGCACGGTCAGCTCGCGGCCCTGCCTGGCCAGCACGACCGGCACCGTCTCGCCGATTTCACGGTCCCTCACCGCGACCGTCAGCTCGGCGGCGTTGCGCACCACCCGGTCACCGACCCGGGTGATCACGTCACCCTCCTCGATGCCCGCCGCGTCGGCCGCGCCGCCGTCGGGGACGTTCTGCACCTGCGCGCCCTCCGCCGTCTCCGCCGACGCCGACCGCACGTTGATGTTCATGTCCGCGTGCTTGACCTGGCCGTCGCGGATCAGCGCCTGCGACACCTTGCGCGCGTAGTTGCCGGAGATGGCGAACCCGAGCCCGACCGAGCCGCCCGTCTCGGTGCGGATCGACGAGTTGATGCCGACCAGCGCGCCGGACGAGTCGACCAGCGCGCCGCCCGAGTTGCCCGGGTTGATGGCCGCGTCGGTCTGGATCGCGTCGTAGGTGACCTGCGGCCCGCCGTTCTCGCCCGCCGCCGTCACCGGCCGGTGCAGGGCGCTGACGATGCCCTCCGTCACGGTGTTCGACAGCGACAGCGGCGAGCCGATGGCCAGCACCGTGTCGCCGACGGCCAGCTCGTCGGAGTTCCCGAACTGCAGCACGGTCGGGTTGTCCACCGCGACCTTGATCACCGCGAGGTCGGTCTTGGAGTCCCGGCCGACGACCTCCGCCGCGGCGCGCTTGCCGTCGGTGAAGACCACGGTCAGCTTCGCCGACGTGTCCTGCACCGCCGGGGCGACCACGTGGTCGTTGGTCAGCACGTACCCCTCGCCGTCGATGACCACGCCGGAGCCGACGCCCGCCACGTTCGCGCCCTTGAACTCGATCGACACGACGCTGGGCGTGACCCGGCCCGCGATCTCGGCGACGGAGCCGACGGGGCGCTCCTTCGCCGCCTTGACCTCGGCGAGCGTGACGCCGCCGTCGGTGAGCGGGTTGCCGGCCCGGCCGAGCAGCCAGCCGACCACGCCGCCGCCCGCGCCGACCACGAGCGCCGCCACCATCAGCAGCACCAGGCCCATCGGCTTGACGCGCCGGCCGAACAGCAGCTCCGGGACGCTGAGCTGGGGACCCGGCCGCGGCGCGGGCTCCGGGTCGGCCTCGGGCTGCTCGGTGACGGCGGGCGGGCCGATGACGGCCGACGCGCCCGGGTCGCGCCACGCGTCGCCCGCGGGCCTGCCCTCCCAGAAGACGGGCTCCACCTCCGGCTCGCCGTTCGCGTCGACCGGCGGGCGCTGGAGTTTGGTCCCGGCGTCGCCCCGCGGCCGGCCGAACGCCGTCGTCAACGCCTCCGGCGGCGGTGGGGCGTACCGGACGGAGCCGTTGCCGTCGAGATCGGGCCGGTCGGCGGAGAACGCGCCCGCCACGCCCCGCGGCCGGCCGAACACGGCCTGCTGGCCGGGGTCGACGGGCGGGCGGTTCAGCGGACGGGGTGCGAGCCTGCGGTGCGCCCCGTCGTCAACACCCGACCTGGGGGTCCCGTTGCCCTGCTCTGGCTCGCTCATCGCTCCCCGCACGTCGTCACACCATGGTCGTCGCGGGGCAATCGTGCCCGGCCACCGGTGAAGTTGCCGTCAGCGGGCCGGTCAGCGACCCAGGCGGGTGTCGGACACGGGCTGGAGCACGTCCATCCGGTCGTGCGGCGCGTCGGTCAGCGACGGCGCGACGGCGGGCGTGGGCTGCGGGGTGTTGCCCTGCGCGGGGCGCGGCGCGGGGTCGTCGCCGCCGGGCGCGACGAGGGCGAGGGCGCCGAGCATGAGGCCGGAGACGACGACGCCGGCGCCCTGCCTGGCCCGCTTACCGCCGAAGCGGCTTGCGCCGCCGGTGCCGAAAGGGCGGCTGGACCCCAGCACGGGACCGCTGCCGAACGCGGCCCGGTCGGGTCGCTGCACGGTGACGAGCTGGCCGTCCTCGGTGACCGCGAGGCCGTCCGGCGCGCTGGGCAGCTCGACCTCCTGCGGGATCGCGCCGAGCCTGGCCAGCAGGCTCGCGGGCGCGCAGGGCGCGTCGGCGGCGCGCACGGCGGAGCGCGCCTGCTGCTGCGAGTACGCCTCGGCCGCGCAGAACGGGCAGCGCGCGAGGTGCGCGGACGCCCGGCCGTGCGCCGACGCGGACAGCTCGCCGTCGACGAAGGCGACGACCGCGTCGGGCAGCAGGTGCTGCTCGGGCAGTTGCCAACCTCGCAGGTCGGTCATGCAGAGTCCTCCTGGGCGAGACCCCGACGGCGTTCCAGTGCGACCCTCAGGGCCTGGCGGCCCCGGTGGATCCTGCTCCTCACGGTACCCAGTTTGACGCCGAGGGTGGCGCCGATCTCCTCGTAGGAGAGACCCTCCACGTCGCAGAGCACCACGGCGGCGCGGAACTCGGGCGGCAGCTCGTCCAGCGCGGCCTGCAGCTCCGGGTCCAGGTGCGTGTCGTCGTAGACCTCTTCGGGGGTCGGGTCGTCGCCGGGGATGCGGTCGGTCTCCTCGGGCAGGGCCTCCATCCGCACGCGCGAGCGGCGGCGGGCCATGTCGAGGAACAGGTTGGTGGTGATGCGGTGCAGCCAGCCCTCGAAGGTGCCGGGCTTGTAGGACGCGAGGGAGCGGAACACCCGGATGAAGGTCTCCTGGGTCAGGTCCTCGGCGTCGTGCTGGTTGCCGGTCAAGCGGTAGGCCAGCCGGTACACCCGGTCGGCGTGCTCGCGCACGACTTCGTCCCACGTGGGCGGGATCCACTCCACGTCGTCGATGGGCGCCGTCAGTGCGGCGGTCGGCTGCTTTGGCATCGGGCGGTTAAGCACCTCCAGTGGGCTGGCTGCCCTGCTGCACGGGTCAACGCCCGGGTCTCCCCACGTGTTCCCGTTGATCAAGCTCGTCAAGCGTTGAGACCAGAGTGACGTCCTCCCTTATAACCATCGTGAGAGGCGGCTGAGAGCACGCTGAGAATCCGGGATTCGGCGGGTTGCGCCCCGGGGCGCGGTCGGTCGCGCTCCGGATGCGGCGGGATTCGCCCGAACCGCCGTCGGCGGCGTTAGCCTTCGTGCTGTGGATGCGCCGACGCGCGAGTACGTGGAGCGCTACCTGCCCGAGGACGCGGTGATCAAGGCCGCCCGGGCTCGTGGCGCCGAGTTGGGGTGCGTGCCGATCGGGTCCGGCGGCGGGGCGGCGCTGCGGTTCCTCGCCGCGGCGCTGCAGGCCAGGGCCGTGGTGGAGATCGGCACCGGCGCCGGGGTCGGCGCGCTGTACCTGCTCGGCGGGATGCCCGCGGCGGGGGTGCTGACCTCGATCGACGTGGAGCCGGAGCACCAGCGGGCGGCGCGGGTGGCGTTCGCCGAGGCGGGGATCGCGGTGTCGCGGACCAGGCTCATCATGGGCCGGGCGCTGGAGGTGCTGCCCCGGTTGACCGACGGCGCGTACGACCTGGTGTTCGTGGACGCGGCGAAGTCCGAGTACCCGCGGTACCTGGCGGAGGGCGTGCGGCTGCTGCGCCCCGGCGGGGTGATCGCGTTCGACAACGTGCTGTGGCACGGGCGGGTGGTCGACCCGTCCCACCGGGACCCGGACACGACCGCGATGCGGGACGTGGCCCGGGCGGTGCGGGAGGACGACCGCCTGGTGCCGGTGATCCTGCCGCTGGGCGACGGCCTGCTGGTGGCCGCCAAGGCGGGCTGAGGGGTCGGGGACCGAGGTCCCCGACCCTCGTCACCAGGGCTTTCAGTGAGCCGTGACGCCCTTGCCGAGCACCGTCACACCCGCGGCCGACACGGTGTAGCGCTGCCGGTCCGTCGCCGGGTCGACGCCGATCAGCGCGCCGTCGGGCACCACGACGTTCTTGTCCAGGATCGCCCGCCGCACGACCGCGCCGCGCCCGATCCGCACGCCGGGCAGCAGCACGCTGCCCTGCACCACCGACCCGGACTCCACGATCACGTCCGAGCTGATCACCGACCCGTGGACGGTGCCGGAGATGATCGAACCCGGCCCCACCATCGAGTCCTCGGCGCTGCCGCCCGCGATGAACTTCGCCGGCGGCAGCGGCGGGGTCGCGGTCCGGATCGGCCACGCCTGGTTGTAGAGGTTGAACACCGGCCGCACCGACACCAGGTCCATGTGCGCCTCGTAGTAGGCGTCGATGGTCCCCACGTCGCGCCAGTAGCCGCGGTCGCGGTCGGTCTCGCCCGGCACCTTGTTGTCGGCGAAGTCGTAGACGTGCGCCTGCCCCTGGTCGACGAGCATCGGGATGATGTCGCCGCCCATGTCGTGGTCGGAGTCGGGGTTGGCGGCGTCCGCGCGCAACGCCTCGATCAGCGCCTCCGTGGTGAACACGTAGTTGCCCATCGACGCGAAGGTGACCTCGGGGTCGCCCGGCACGTGCGGCGGCTCGGACGGCTTCTCCAGGAACCGGGTGATCAGCCCGGTCTCGTCGGAGTCGATGCAGCCGAACGCCTTGGCCTCGGCCCGCGGCACCCGGATGCCGGCGACGGTCACGCCCGCGCCGGCCGCCACGTGCTGCTCCACCATCTGGCCCGGGTCCATCCGGTAGACGTGGTCGGCGCCGAAGATGATCACGTGCTCCGGCTTCTCGTCGTTGACCAGGTTCAGCGACTGGAAGATGGCGTCGGCGCTGCCGGTGTACCAGCGCGGCCCGAGCCGCTGCTGCGCCGGCACCGGCGTGACGTACTGGCCGAGCACATTGGACAGGCGCCAGGTCGTCGAGATGTGCCGGTCCAGGGAATGGGATTTGTACTGGGTGAGCACGCAGAGCTTGACGAAACCCGCGTTCACCAGGTTGGACAGGACGAAGTCCACCAGCCGGTAGTTACCGCCGAAGGGCACCGCCGGCTTTGCCCGGTCGGCGGTCAACGGCCACAACCGTTTGCCTTCGCCACCGGCGAGGACAATTCCTAGAACGTGCGGTTGCCCTTTCACAGCAACGACCCTAACCGGGTGAGCACCGGCCCACCAACGGCGAAGTAACGCAAACTCCACTCGTTCACCCGGCTGCCCCCGACCTCGGGGTTACGGTGAGCCCGTGCGAATTGGACTGCTGACAAGGGAGTACCCGCCGGAGGTCTACGGCGGAGCCGGGGTTCACGTGGGTTTCCTCGTGCCGAGGTTGCGCGAACTGGTGGACGTGGACGTGCACGCCTTCGGCGGACCGCGCGCGGACGCCAGGGCGCACAACCCGGCGCACGGCCTGGAGCAGGCGAACGCCGCCCTGGCCACGCTGTCGGTCGACCTGGAGATGGCCGCCGCGCTGGGTGACGTGCAGCTCGCGCACTCCCACACCTGGTACGCGAACATGGCCGGTCACCTGGCCAAACTGCTGCACGGCGTGCCGCACGTGGTGACCGCGCACTCGCTGGAGCCGCGCCGGCCGTGGAAGGCCGAGCAGCTCGGCGGCGGCTACCGGATCTCCTCCTGGGTGGAGCGGACGGCGTACGAGGCGGCGGACGCGGTGATCGCGGTCAGCGAGGGCATGCGGGCCGACGTGCTCGACTGCTACCCCTCGCTGGACCCGGCGCGGGTGCACGTGGTCCGCAACGGCATCGACACCACCGCGTACCACCCCGTCACCGAGACCGACGCGCTGACCAGGCACGGGATCGACCCGCACCGGCCGATCGCGACGTTCGTGGGGCGGATCACCCGGCAGAAGGGCGTCGGCCACCTGGTCGCCGCCGCGCACCGGATCTCGCCGGACGCGCAGGTCGTACTGTGCGCGGGCGCCCCGGACACGCCGGAGATCGCCGAGGAGACGCGGCTGGCGGTGGCGGAGCTGGCGGCGTCGCGGCCGGGGGTGTTCTGGATCCAGCAGATGCTCCAGCCGGCCGAGGTGCGGCAGATCCTGAGCCGGTCGACGGTGTTCGTGTGCCCATCGGTGTACGAGCCGCTCGGCATCGTGAACCTGGAGGCGATGGCGTGCGGCACGGCCGTGGTGGCCTCCGACGTCGGCGGCATCCCCGAGGTGGTCGACCACGGCCGCACCGGGCTGCTGGTGCACTACGACGAGAAGGACGTCGAGGCGTACCGGGTGGCGCTGGCCGACGCCGTCAACGAGGTGCTGGGCGACCCGGAGCGGGCAGCGGCGTTCGGCGCGGCGGGGCGGCAGCGGGCCGTCGAGGAGTTCTCGTGGGCGACGGTCGCCGAGCAGACGGTGGCCGTGTACGAGACGGCGCTGAACAGCGTCAGGTGATCGTTCGGCGCCGCACTGTGACGGTCGCCACTCGAACGTGATGCAACGCCTCGGCACGACGACCGCCTTTAACCAGTAGGGCGACTACTGGGTGGGGGTTGCATGCGGTGGCTTGTGCTCCTGCTCGCGCTGGTGGCCGGTGGGTGTGCCACGCCCGCGTTCAGCGCGGAGCAGGTCAGGTTGACCATCGGGGGGAAGGCGGTGCTGGACGCGCCCGGCCTGCAGTCGCGGGCCGAGGCCGAGCTGAGCTACACGTTGTCGTTCGGGTACGTCGCCCGGACCGGTCGGGACGCGGTGAGCTGCTGGTTCGCCCGGACCGGCGAGGCGTTCGAGATCGACACCCGGCTGTGGTGCGGCCCCGTGCAGGTGCCCGGCACCGCGGCGACCACCGACTGGGTGCCGGTGCCGTTGAAGGAGGTCGGGCACGACGGCCCCGGCGTCCGGTTGGAGGTGCAGCCGCCGCAGGTGCCCGCGCAGGGCGCCCGCAGCACACCGGTGGGGAAGCTGGTGCGCACCGACGGCCGGGAGACCGAGGCCGACCAGGGCGTCGGCGCGGCCGGGCCCGACTTCCTCGCCGTGCTGCCCGACGACGGGCAGGTGCTCGACCCGGCGTTCGCGATGGTGCGCGACGACCAGCTCGAAGTGCACGCCACCGGGTACGCGTCGCCGACGTCGTGGCCGACCGCCGAGGGCGAGCTGCGGGCCGAGCACGGGGTCGCGCTGCGGGTGCTGCGGGTGCGGGTGACGCGGCACAGCGAGGTCGACTCCGCGTTCGGGCAGACGCCGTGGCGCGGCTGGCTGCCGCAGCGGCCGGAGCTGGCGCTGGACGTGCCGGGCCGGCGGCACCGGCTGCCCGCCGACCGGCTGCCGGACGACGGGTCGGCGCTGATCGTCTACACGGTGCCGGCGGCCGGCGGCCCGGAGGCGCTGGTGCTCGACACGGTGGGGACGAAGTCGCTGCAACAGCGGGTCGAGGTGCCGTCCGGGCAGGTCGTCGGCGAGGCGCCGGCGGTGCTGCGGCGCGCGCCCGGACCGGAGTCGGTGGCGCTGTCGACGCCGGTGACCGTCGGCACGGCCGCCGGGACGCTGGAGGTCGTGCGCGCCCGGCTGGGGCGGCAGCGGCCGGTGTCGAAGCAGGGGCAGTACGAGCTGGCCACGGCGTCGCCCGGGACGGCGTTGCTGGAGCTGCGGATGGTCGGGCACGGGGTGCCGAGCGCGCTCGGGGCCGGGCACACCGCGCGGCTGGCGAGCGTCACGCTGCCGGACGGGCGGCCCGCGCAGCAGGTCGGCGCGCGCTACGGCGGTGACATGTTCCCGGCGGTGGTCGTGTTCGAGGTGCCGGAGGACGTGCGGGCGGTGACGTTCTCGGTGGCGGCGGGGACGGTGACGGTGCCGCAGCTGGGCACGGTCGGGGTGGCCGGCGGGGCGGGGGTCGAGGTGCCGCTGGACTTCTGAAGCCGGTGCGCGGCGACGGCCGGCGTGCGGGAGGAGGAACTGGTCCTCGGCGTCCCGCCGGGCCACTGCCTGGACGGGCGCGCGGCGGTGCGGGTGGCGGTGCGGGTGGCGGTGCGGGTGGCGGTGCGGGTGGCGGTGCGGGTGGCGGTGCGGGTGGCGGTGCGGGTGGCGGTGCGGGTGGCGGTGCGGGTGGCGGTGCGGGTGGCGGTGCGGGTGGCGGTGCGGGTGGCGGTGCGGGTGGCGGAGCTGGCGGGCGAGGAGTTCGTGGGGCTGGAGCCGGGGTACGGGCTGCGGCAGATCACCGACGACCTGTGCGCGGCGGCCGGTTTCGTGCCCGTGCCGGCGTTCGAGGGGCAGGAGACGGAGACCGTCCGGGGTTTGGTGGCGGCCGGCCTGGGCGTCGCCCTGCTGCCGCGCGCCGAGTCGCCGTCGGGCCTGCCGGAGATCCCCCTCACGCCGCGCGCGGCGCGGGAGATCGCCCTGGTCTGGCGGACCGACACCCCACTACCGCCCGCCGTGCGCGCTTTCCGCGACCACGCGCTGGCTCACTGACCCCGCGACCCACCGGCCGCACAGCCCGCCGATCCCGCCGACCCGCCGGCCGCACGCCCCGCGAGCCCGCCGGCCCCGCAGCCCGCCGATCCTGCGGCCTGCCGGTCGCGTAGTCCGCTCGACTCCCCTGTTCGCCGGCTGGCTGGGTCAGGCGGGCCGGGCCGGGTCAGGTGGGCTGGGGTTGGAGGGGTGGTTGGGGGTTGCGGTTCCTCGATTCAACCGAGGTGGCGTAACAGCGTTTCCGTACACATTCGGCCGATGATCACCCGATCGTGTCAGCCAGTTCGATCAACGTGCGGGCCGCGAAGCCCGTCGCACCGGCCACCACCTCGTCGTACACCCGATCAGCCCGCGCCGGTCCGGCGATGTCCAGGTGCGCCCACGGCACGTCACCGACGAACTCCCGCAGGAACAGCGCCGCCGTGATCCCGCCCGGCCCCGGCGGGCACTGGCGGACGTCCGCGATGTCGCTCCGCACGTCCTCCACCAGGTCCGCCGGCAGCGGCATGCGCCACCAGGACTCCCCGACCCGGGCGCCGGCCTCGGCGATCTGCCCGGCCAGGTCGTCCGAGGTCGCGAAGAGGCCGCCGGTCCGCAGGCCCAGGGTGATCTTCATCGCCCCCGTCAGGGTCGCCACGTCGACCAGCACGTCCGGCCCGAGGTTGCGGACGGCGTAGGCCAGGGCGTCGGCCAGGACCAGCCTGCCCTCGGCGTCCGTGTTGGTCACCTCGGTGGTCGTGCCCCCGTAGTGGGTGATCACGTCACCCGGCCGGTACGCCGAGCCCGACACGTGGTTCTCGGCCGCCGGCACCAGGCCGGTCACCCGGACCGGCAGGCCCTGCCGCGCGATCCCGACCAGGGCCGCGATGACCGCCGCGCCACCCGACATGTCGGTGCGCATCAGGTGCATGCCGTCGGCGGGCTTGATCGAGATGCCGCCGGTGTCGAACGTGATCCCCTTGCCGACCAGCACCAGGTGTGGCCGGCCGGCAGCGGTTCCGGGCCAGGTCAGCTCGATGAACCGGGGCGGGCGGGACGAGCCGCCGCCGACCGCCAGCACGCCGCCGAAGCCCTGCTCGGCCAGCCACCCCTCGTCCCTGACCGCCACCTCCAGCCCCGGCACGTCGCGGGCCGCCTTCACGGCCGCGGCGGCCAGCCAGGCCGGGTCCTTCACGTTCGACGGCGCGTTGGCCAGGTCACGCCCCAGCGACGTCGCCGCTGCCAGCACGTTCGCCTTCCGCACGGCATCGGCCACCGAAGCCGCCGAAGCCGCCGAACCCGGGGCGCCGACCAGGCGCAGGGACTTGACCCGCTTCGGCGGCTCCTCCCCAGTCACCTTGAACCGGTACCCGCCGACCGCCGCACCCAGCGTGAACGCCGCCACCGCCGCCACCGGCACGTCCGCCGGCAACCGCACGTCGAACGTCGTCCCGCCGCTCTTCTCCGCGTCCGCGTGCAGGGCCCGGACCAGCGCCGCACCGGCCTTGCGCCAGTCGCCCGGCCCGCCCTCGCCGACCCCGACGACCCAGGTCCGCCCGTGCCTGGACGTCGAGCCGGCCTGGCCGGTCACCTCGCCGAGGTCGTCCACCTGCTCGCCACCCGGCCCGAGCCGCACCGGCTCGCCGGGGAACGCCACCAGCACCGCGGGCACACCTCGCCGGAGGGTGTCGGCCACCTCGACGGCGACCAGCGGGGTGGGCAGGGGTGCTCGCACGGGAACCTCCAACGAGAGGGGTGGGTCAGGTCACACCGGGCGGACCAGCCGCAGGTGGGGGGTGCGGGCGTAGCGATGCCCCGGTTCCACAGTGGAAACCGGGGCCTCGACGCTTACTCGGTCCGGCCGGTCAGCCGGCGGCTGCCTTGAGGGCGTCGCCCAGGGCGTTGGCCTCGTCCGCCGACATCTCGACGACGAGGCGCCCACCACCCTCGAGCGGAACGCGCATCACGATGCCGCGCCCCTCCTTGGTCACCTCGAGGGGACCGTCGCCGGTCCGGGGCTTCATGGCCGCCATCGCGTGCTCCCTCCGTCAACATCTTCCCCGTCCGACCAGGGCCGGATACTCGGCCCATTCTCCCCTATGCGGACTCGGCAGCGAAACCGAACCGATCTTTCCGGCCCGCCGGCGGCCGATTGGCGATCTTCACCAAGCCGCAGATCAGGGCCAGGATGGCCGTGTCCCAACGACTTCCGCGCCGACCGCCGACCGTCACCTGGTCGTGACCGTTGACGGCGCTGTGGCGTGTCGCGGGGTCCCCCTGACAGACTCGGATCTCGTGCGAGCCCGTTCCGCGCTCTTCGACGTCTACGGCGGCCACCTCCGCGAGCGGGGTGGCGCGGCGACGATCGCCGCGCTGGTCCGGTTGCTGGAGCCGCTGGACTTCGCCGCGCCCGCCGTGCGCACCGCCGTGTCGCGGACGGTGCGGCAGGGCTGGCTGGAGCCCGTCCGGCTGCCGGGCGGCCCCGGCTACGCGATGACACCTCGCGCGGAACGGCGGCTGGACGAGGCCGCGGCCCGCATCTACCGCACCCGGCCGTCCACGTGGGACGGACGGTGGCACGTGGTGGTGCTGGAGGAGCTGCCCGCCCGGGAGGCGCGGGAGCGGCTGGCCTCCTCGCTCCAGCTGCTCGGCTACGGGGCGCTCGGCCCGGTGACGTGGATCGCACCGCGGCCGTCGCCGGAGCTGGCGGACGTGCTCGCGGGCGAGGGCGTGCTGGGCAGCACGTTCCACGGCGAGCACGAGGGCGATCCGGCGGAGCTGGCGGCGCGGGCGTGGGACCTGGCGACGCTGGGTCGCGACTACGCGCGGTTCGTGGCCGAGCAGGAGCCGGTGATGTCCGCTGTGGACGGTACGTCGCCCGCGGCGGCGTTCGCGGCTTCGCAGCGGTTCCTGCACGCCTGGCGCAAGTTCCTGTTCCGCGATCCCGGGCTGCCGCGGGAGCTGCTGCCCGCCGACTGGCCGGGCGCGGACGCGGCCGGGTTCTTCGACCGGCACACGAACCGCCTCGCGCCCGCGGTGGCCCGGTTCGTCGACGACTCCCTCGCCCACCACTGATCCGGAGGTACCCGTGTCCGAACTCCTCGTCGACGACGCTGACGGCGTTCGCACCTTCACGCTGAACCGGCCCGAGTCGTTCAACTCGTTCACGGTGGCGTTGAAGGAGCGGCTGCTGGCGGCGGTGGTGGAGACCGCAGCGGACGACGCCGTGCGCGCGGTGGTCATCACCGGCGCGGGGAGGGCGTTCTGCGCGGGTCAGGACCTGAAGGAGCACGTCGCGCTGCTGGAGGCGGGTGACCCGGCGCCGCTGCGGACCGTGGAGGACCACTACAACCCGCTGGTCAGGGCCATCGTCGGGATGCCGAAGCCGGTGATCGCGGCGGTGAACGGGATGGCGGCGGGCGCGGGGGCGTCGCTGGCGTTCGCGAGCGACCTGCGGATCGCCGGGGAGGGCGCGAAGTTCCTGATGGCGTTCGCGAACGTGGGGCTGACCGCGGACTCGGGCGCGTCGTGGACGCTGCCGCGGCTGATCGGGCACGGCCGGGCGATGGAGATGATGCTGCTCGCGCAGCCGGTGGGCGCGGCGGAGGCGCTGCGGATCGGCCTGGTGGGCCAGGTGGTGCCGGACGGCGAGGTGCTGTCGACGGCGCAGGCGCTGGCCCGCGAGCTGGCCTCCGGGCCGACCACGGCCTACGCCAAGATCAAGGAGGCGATGGCGTTCTCCGGTGAGCTGGCGGCGGCGCTGGAGGTGGAGGCGCGAACGCAGGCGGAGGCGGGCGCGACGGCGGACCACCGGGAGGCGGTGGCCGCGTTCGTGGCGAAGCGGAAGCCGACGTTCACCGGTCGGTAGCGCGGAAGCAGGTCGCGATGTGGTCGTCGACCATGCCCGTGGCCTGCATCAGCGCGTAGCAGGTGGTGGGGCCGAGGAACACGAAGCCGCGGCGCTTCAGCTCCTTGGCCATCGCCTTCGACTCGGGGGTGACGGCGGGCACGTCGGCGATCGTGGCGGGTCGTTCGTGCCGTTCGGGCGCGAACGACCAGAGCAGGTCGTCCAGCGGCACCTCCAGCTCGGCGACGGCGCGGGCGTTGCCGATGGTGGCGTTGATCTTGGCCCGGTTGCGGACGATGCCCGCGTCGGCCATCAGCCGGTCGAAGTCGTCGGGGCCGAACTCGGCGACGAGCTTCGGCTCGAAGCCCGCGAACGCGGTCCGGAAGTTCTCCCGCTTGCGCAGGATGGTGATCCAGGACAGGCCGGACTGGAACGACTCCAGCGCCATCCGCTCGAACATGGCCGACTCGCCGCGCAGCTCCACTCCCCACTCGGTGTCGTGGTAGTCGACGTAGTCGGGGGTGCTGTCGCCCCACGGGCAGCGGACGAGGTCGGTCACTGGGGGTACTCCCGGGCGAAGGCGGCGAACCGGCGCAGCGACCACAGCACGCCCGGCGCGAAGGCCAGGTTGAGCGGCAGCGCGATGTCCTCGGACCAGACCAGCTCGCTGCGGTCGTCGCCGTGCGGGACGACCACGAACTCGCCGGTGCCGCGCACCAGCTTGCCGGTGTGCTCGACGGCGCAGCGCACCGGGGGTTCCCAGGCGGTGATGCGCATGGTGTCGGTGAAGCCGAGGGGGCCGACGCCGGTGAACGCGGACAGCCCGCTGCCCTCGCTCACCCCGTCACCGCTGGTGACGCGGACGGTGGTGCCGAGCATCCACTCGCCCTGCCTGGCCCAGTCGGTCAGCGCCGCCCAGGTGGTCGCGGCGGGTGCTTCGACCTGGACGCGCAGGTCAAGCCGGGTCACGTTCGGGCTCCCGCTCGGTGCCGGCCGGGGTCTTGGTCCCGGCCTCGGTCGCGGTTCCGGCGGCGGTCGCGGGCGCGGTGGCGGTTCCGGTCGCCGCCTCGGGCGCGGTTCCGGTCGTGGGCGCGGTGGCGGTGCCGGGCGCGGTGGCGGTGCCGGGCGGGGCTTCGGTGGTGGCTTCGGGGGCGGGGCGGGTGGTGGTCGACGGGTCGATGCCCAGTTCGGCCTCCAGCTCGACCACCCGGCCGCGCAGCCGCTCGACCTCGCCGGCCAGGCGGTCCAGCGCCCAGTCCACCTCGGTCATCTTGTAACCGCGCAGGACCTGCTGGAACTTCAGGTCGCGCACGTCCTCCGGGGTGACGTCGTCGGCGGGCAGGCGGGTCGGCGACGCGCCGGGCGGCAGCGGCGCCAGCTCCTCGCCACGCCCGAACACCAGTGCGGCCAGCAGGAACACCACAGCCGCGACGAGCGCCATGACGACGATGTAGATGAGCGCTGAGGTCACGGGACGATCGTGGCACATGCCGGGCCGATCACACCGACGAGAACACCAGACACCGCCGCGCCAGGACGGCGAGCCTCAGCGCGACGGCGAACGAGACGACGGTCGCCGCGATCACCGGGGGCGACGCGAGCAGCCGCGCCACGTCCAGGTAGGCGGTGGCGGCCAGGATGGCGACGTTGCCCAGCAGGGTGACGCCCACCGCGCCGACGGCGACCACGCCCGCCGCCCTGGCCAGGGTGGTCGTGCTGACCGACGTGCGCGCCAACCGGCGCCCGGCCAGCAGCGCGAGCACGGCGGCGCCCGCCGCGAACCACGCCGAGGAGTCGTTGAACCGGGCGACGGCGAGGTACCAGCCGGGCGGCGGCGCGTCGAAGTCGGCCCAGGAGCCGATCCAGAACAGCCGGTTCAGCTCCCACATCACGTAGGCCAGCGGCACGACCAGCAGCACCGAGCGCAGCGTGCGGGCGCCGTGGGCGAGGCCGAGCAGGCCCTGGTACTCGCGGGCGATGGCGGCGACCGGGCCGAACTCGGCGACGGCGCGGCGTTGCGCGTCCTCCTCGGTGAGCCCGTCGTCGCGGTGCGCGGCGGCGGCGTCGCGCAGGCTGTCGCGCGCTTCGGCGAGCAGGTCGTCCTTGACCGGCTCAGGGCCGCGCAGCCGTCGGTCCAGCGCGGCCACGTAGTCGTCGATCACGCCTGCGCCGGCCACGGCCCGCCCCCCAGCACGCCCTCGATCGCGGTGGTGAACTCGCGCCACGCGGTGCGCTCGTCGGCCAGGGCGCGCTGACCGGCCTTGGTGAGCCGGTAGGTGCGGCGCTGCCGGCCGCCGACGGTGCTCCACTCGCTGGCCACCAGGCCGGCGGTCTCCAGCCGGCGCAGGGCCGGGTAGACGGTGCCGGTGGGCAGGTCGAGGGCTCCCCCGCTGCGCCGCTGCAACGCCTCGATGATGGCGTAGCCGTGCAGTTGGCCGCCGTCGAGCGTGGCCAGCAGGAGCGCGTCGAGATGACCCCGCAACGCGTCGGACTTCATGGGTAGCCACTCTACGGATCGGGACGGGGGTCGGTATCCGGGACATCCCCGATGTTGCGTAGCGGCACTACATATAATGTGCCTACCTATGGATGCTCTCGAACTGGCCCGGCTCCAGTTCGCCACCACCACGTCGTTCCACTTCCTGTTCGTGCTGCTCACGCTCGGACTGGTGACCGCGGTGGCGGTGGCGCAGACCCGGGCGGCGTTCTCCGCCGACCCCGTGCACGCGCGGATGGCGCGCTTCTGGGGCCGGCTCTACGTGGTGAACTACGCGCTCGGCATCGCGACCGGCATCGTCATGGAGTTCCAGTTCGGGCTGAACTGGTCGGGCCTGTCGACGTTCGCGGGCGACGTGTTCGGCGCGCCGCTGGCGCTGGAGACGCTGGTCGCGTTCTTCCTGGAGTCGACGTTCCTCGGCCTGTGGATCTTCGGCTGGGACCGGCTGAACAAGTGGGCGCACCTGGCGCTGATCTGGCTGGTCGCGCTGACCGCGTTCGCCTCGGCGTTCTGGATCATGGTGGCGAACGCGTTCCTGCACAACCCCGCCGGGCACGAGTCGCGCGACGGCGTGCTGCGGCTGGTCGACTTCTCCGCGCTGCTGACCAACCCGACGTTCGGCACGGCGTTCCTGCACGTGTGCTTCGCGTCGCTGACCGTCGGCGGCGTGTTCCTGACCGGCGTCAGCGCCTACCACTTCCTCCGGCGCACCACCGAGGTCGACTTCTTCCGCCGGTCGCTGCGGCTGGGCGTGGTGCTGACCGCTTTGGCCACGCCGCCGCTGGTCGGGTTCGGGTTCGGGCAGTTCCCGATCGTGCGGCAGTACCAGCCGGACAAGTTCGACACGGTCGGCGCGCTGGACGGCACGGGCCTCGGGTTCATGATCCAGATCGGGTTCGTGCTGCTGCTGGTGAGCTGGGCGGCGGTGCCGCTGCTGTTCCGCGACTGGGTCATCCGGCTGCGCTTCCCGCTCTACCTGATGGTGGTCGGCATCCCGCTGCCGTTCGTCGCGGCGATCGGCGGGTGGCTGTTCCGCGAGGTCGGGCGGCAGCCGTGGCTGGTGCAGGGGGTGCTGACCACGCGGGACGCCATGTCGCACGTCAGCCGGGACCAGGTGCTCGTGTCGTTCATCGCGTTCACGGCCGTGTTCGCGGTGCTCGCGGTCGCGGACTGGGTGCTGATCGCCCGGCTGGCGCGGCGCGGGCCGGTGTCGTCCGACGAGGCGCCCGTGTCGCCGCTCGTCCCGGCTCTGTAGCGGGGGTGCACGTCGTGGAAGGTGTCTGGGTTGCCATGCTCGCGTTCCTGACCTGCGGTTACTTCGCGCTGGCCGGGTTCGACTACGGGGTCGGGGTGTTGTTGCGGCTGGTCGGGCGGGACGAGCGGGAGCGGCGGCTGGTGCTGCGGGCCGTCGCGCCGTTCTTCCTCGGCAACGAGGTGTGGCTGGTCGCGGCGGTGGGCGTGCTGTTCGGCGCGTTCCCCCGGTTGGAGGGCGAGCTGCTGTCGTCGCAGCACACGGTGTTCTCGGTGCTGCTGGCCGGGCTGGTGTGCTTCACGGTCGCGGTGCAGCTGCGGTCGCCCGGGTGGGACTTCCCGCTCGTCGGCGGGGCGCTCGTGGTCGCGGTCGGCTGGGGCGTGCTGCTGGGGCGGGTGCTCGGCGGGCCGCCGGTGCTGTGGGGCGCGGGGCTGTTGGCGTTGTTCACGTTGCACGGCGCGGTGTTCCTGGCCTGGCGGTTACCCGGTGAGCTGCGGGAACGGGCGACGCGGATCGCGGTCGCGCTCGTGCTGCCGGGCGCCGGTTTCGCGGTGGCGGCGGTGGTGACGGCCGGGTCCGTGCCCGAGCCCGCGTTCGGGGTGACGGCGGTGGGCGCGCTGGGGTTGCTGGGCGGGGTCTGGGCGGCGTTGCGGGCGGGTCGGCACGCGGTGGCCTTCGCGTGCAGCGCCCTGCTGTGCGCGTTGCCGGTGGTGGGCGTGTTCGGCGCGGCGGCGGTGGTGTCCGTCCCGGTGATGGCCGACCTGCCGACGTTGCGGGTGCTGACGTGGGCGGCGGTCGTGGTGGTGCCGCTGGTGCTGGTGTTCCAGTGGGCGACGTGGCGGATGTCCCGTGCGGCACGTTGACCGGTGGTACGTGGCAGTGCTGACGGCGCTGGCGGTCGTCACGGCGGTGGTCGTGGTGGCGCAGGCGGAGGTGCTGGCAGCGGTGCTGACCGGCGCGTGGTCGGCCTGGTGGCTGGTGGCGGTCGTCGGCGCGCGCGGGCTCGTGGTGTGGGGCGGGCGGGTCGTGGCGCAGCGGTTCGCGGCCTCGGCGAAGGCCGCGCTGCGCAAGCGGGCGCTGCGGGACTCGTGCGGGTCGTCGGGGCGGGCCGGGTCGGTGGCGACGCTGGTGGTGAAGGGGCTGGACGCGGTCGAGCCGTACTTCGCCGGGTACCTGCCGCAGCTCGTGGTGGCGGCGGTCGTGCCGGTGGCGGTGGTGGTGCGGCTGTCGTTCGCCGACCTGGCGTCGGCCGTGGTGGTGCTGCTGACCCTGCCGCTGGTGCCGGTGTTCGCCGCGCTGGTCGGCGCGCACGCGCGGGACCGGACGCGGGCGCAGTGGGCGGGGCTGGCCGTGGTGGGCGGGCACTTCCTGGACGTGGTGCGCGGGCTGGGGACGTTGAAGGTGTTCGGGCGGGCGGCGGCGCAGGCGGTGACCGTGCGGGAGGTGGCCGGGGCGCACGCGGCGGCGACGATGCGGACGTTGCGGGTGGCGTTCCTGTCGGCGCTGGTGCTGGAGCTGGTGGCGACGCTGTCGGTGGCGCTGGTGGCCGTGCCGGTGGGGCTGCGGCTGCTGGACGGCGGGGTGACGTTGTCGGTGGCGCTGCTGGTGCTGCTGCTGGCGCCGGAGGCGTACCTGCCGCTGCGGGCCGCCGGCGCGCAGTTCCACGCCTCGGCCGAGGGGCTGGCGGTGCTGGAGGCGGTGCGGGCCAGTGAGCGGACCGGTGGGCAGGCCGCGGTGTCGGTCGGCCGGGTGGTCGCGCCGGACCTGCGGACGGCCGAGGTCGTGGTGGACCGGGTCGTGGTCCGCTACCCGGGGCGGGCCGCGCTGGCGGGCGTGTCGTTGCGGGTCGCGCCCGGTGAGCGGGTGGCGCTGGTCGGGCCGAGCGGGGTCGGGAAGAGCACGTTGCTGGCGGTGCTGCTGGGGTTCGTGACGCCGGTGTCGGGGCGGGTGCTGGTGGGCGGGGTGGACCTGCGGGAGGTCGACCGGGAGTCGTGGCTGCGGCAGCTCGCCTGGGTGCCGCAGCGGCCGACGCTGTTCCCGGGGACGGTCGGGGCGAACATCGCGCTGGGGTCCTCGGGCGGTGACGCGCGGGCGGCGGCGGTCGAGGTGGGGTTGGGGCACCTGGTGGACGCCGAGCACCCGCTGTCGTCCGGCGAGCGGCAGCGGGTCGCGCTGGCCAGGGCGTTGGTGCGGGAGGACGCGCGGATGCTGCTGCTGGACGAGCCGACGTCCCGGCTGGACGGCGGGACCGAGGAGGTGGTGCTGCGGGCCGCGCGCCGGCTGGCGGCCGGGCGGACGGCGCTGGTGGTCGCCCACCGGCCGGTGGTGCTCGGCGAGGTGGACCGGGTGGTGGTGCTCCGGTGAGACGGCGGGGACTGGGGCGAGGCGGACTGGGGCTGGGCGGACTGGACGACGGCGGGCTGGGCGGTGGTGTTCGGGTGAGACGGCTGGGGCTGGGCGCGGCGGACTCGACGGTGGCGGGCTGGACGGTGGTGTTCCGGTGAAGTGGCTGGGAGCGGGCGGCAGTGGATTGGGCAGCGGCGGACTCGGCGGCGGCGGGCTGGGCGGTGGCGCCTCGATGAGGCGGCTGGTGCTCGCGGTGGTGGCCGGGGTGGCCGCCGAGCTGGCCGGGATCGGGCTGCTGACCACGGCCGTCTGGCTCGTCGTGCGGGCCGCCGATCAGCCGCCGCTGTCGGCGTTGGCGGTGGCGATCGTGGCCGTGCGGGCGCTGGCCGTGGCGCGCGGCGGCCTGCGGTACGCCGAGCGGTTGGCCGGGCACTCCGCGGTCCTCCGGCACCTGGCGGAGGTGCGCGGCCGGGTCTACGACGCCCTGCTGCGGCGACCGCTGACCGGCGGGGACGCCCTGGCCCGGCTCGTGTCCGACGTGGACTCCGTGCAGGACGCGCTGCTGCGCTGCCTGCTGCCCGCAGTGGTGGTGGCGGTCGTCGGCGTGGTCGCGGTGGCGGCCACCGGGTTCGCGGCGCCCCTGGCGGTGGGGTTCCTGCTCGTCGCGTGCGTCCTCCCGGCCATCGCCCACCGGCTGGCGGTCCGGCACCTGGGCCGGCTCGCGCCGTTGCGGGCGGCGTTGGCGGAGCGGACCGTCGTGCTGCTGGACGGCGCGGCGGAGCTGACGGCGTTCGGCGCGCTGGACCGCGAGCTGGCCGCCACCGGCCGGGTGGTCGACGACCTGGCCGGGCACGAGCGGCGCGGCGGGTCGGGCGCGGCGGTGGTGGCGGCGCTGGCCGTGGTCGTGCAGTTCGGCGTGGCGCTGGCGCTCCTGCGGTCCGGCGCGCCCGCGCACGTCGTGCTCGGCTCGGTCGCCGTCCTGGAAGTGGCGCTGCCGCTGACGCCCGCCGCCCAGCGCTGGGCGGAGGTCCGGCCTTCGGTCCGGCGCGTGCGCGAAGCGCTGGCCACCCCGCCCGCCCCCGAACCGGCCCGCCTCGACCTGCCCGCCGGCCGCGTCGGCGTCGTGGGTCCGAGCGGCGCGGGCAAGAGCACGTTCCTGCGCGCCCTGGCCGCCAACCACCCCGGCGTCGCCAAGGGCGTCCTGGACGACGCGCACGTCTTCCACGCCACCGCGGCCGCCAACGTCCGCCTGGCCCGCCCCGAAGCCCCGTCGGAGGACCTGGACCGGGTGGCCGCCCTGGTCGACCTGGACGTCCCGTGGGACACCGTCGTCGGCGAGGACGGCGACGCGCTGTCCGGCGGCCAGCGCCAACGCCTCCTGCTGGCCCGCGCCCTGCTCGCCGACCCGGACGTCCTGCTGCTGGACGAGCCGGTGGAGGGCCTGGCCGTCGAGCACGGCGACGCCGTCCTGCGCCGCGTCCTCGACCACGCCCGCGGCGCCGTCGTCCTGGTCACCCACCGCCTCGCGCCGCTGGTCGACTTCGACCGGGTCCTGGTGTTCGAGGACGGCCGGATCACCCAGGAGGGCACTCACGCCGAGCTGCTGGCGATCCCCGGCCACTACCGCGACCGCTGGAGCACCGAGCGCATGGCGGGCCGGTCCTCGGCGGGCACGTCCACCGGCGACGGCAGCCACTCGCCGTCGAACGGCACGAACTGCGTCAACGACGACGACACCGGCACGCCGCAGCGGCGCAGCGCCGTCACCGCGACCTGAGCCGCCATCGGCCCCAGCTGGTGCAGGTCCCGGTTGCGGTGCTTGCGCACGCCCAGGTTGACCTGCGCGATCCCGTCCAGCCCGTAGCGGGCGTGCGCGTCGAGGAGCAGGCCGATCTCCACCCCGTACCCCGGCGCGAACGGCACCGACTCCAGGAACTCGCGGGTGCCCGCGTACTCGCCGCCCAGCGGCTGCACGACGCCCGCCAGCTCCGGCCGCAGCGCGTTCAGCAGCGGCCGGGCGGCCAGCTCGGTGACCCGGCCGCCGCCGGTGCCCTCCAGCCGCAGCGGACGCCGGTAGAAGCCCTTCACCAGGTGCACGTCCCGGGTCAGCAGCGGGCCGAGCAGCGCGGGCACGAAGTCCGGCTCCGGTTCGACCAGGTCGGAGTCCAGGAACACCAGCAGGTCGCCGGTCGTGGCCGCCAGCGACCGCCACAGCACCTCGCCCTTGCCCGGTCGCGGCGCCAGTTCCGGCAGCACGTCGGTCCGGTGCACGACCCGCGCGCCGGCCGCCGCCGCCCGCGCCACTGTGCGGTCGGTGGAACCCGAGTCCACCACCACCAGCTCGTCCACGAGACCGCCGAGCAGCGGGCGCACCACGCCGACCACGTCGCCGACCGTGGCCTCCTCGTCCAACGCGGGCAGCACCACGCTGACCGTGCGGCCGCCCTTGCGCGCCAACAGCTCCTCGACCGTCCACGAAGGACTCTGCCAGGTGTTGGCGGCGAACCAGTCCGACATCTACGCCAACGCCCTGAGCGCCCGCGCGGGCGGCCGGGCGCCGGCGATGCTCGCCACCATCTCCACCACCCGCCGGGTCTGCCGCACCTGGTGCGCCCGGAACACCCTCGCGCCCGCCCACGCGGCCACCGACGTCGCCGCGAGCGTGCCGTCCACCCGGTCGGCCACCTCCGCGCCCAGGGTCTCGCCGACGAAGTCCTTGTTGGACAACGCCATCAGCACCGGCCACCCGGTGGCGACCAGCTCGTCCAGCCGGCGCAGCAGCTCCAGGCCGTGCCAGGTGTTCTTGCCGAAGTCGTGCGTCGGGTCGATCAGCACGCCCGCCGCGGGCACGCCCAGCGCCACCATCCGCTCGGCCCGCTCCACCAGCTCCGCCGCCACGGCCGCCACCACGTCGGCGTACCGGACGCGGTGCGGGTCGGTGCGCGGCGGCAGGCCGCCGGTGTGCGAGCAGACGATGCCGACGCCGAACTCGGCCGCCACCTCCGCCAGCGCCGGGTCCGCGCCCGCCCACGTGTCGTTGATCAGGTCCGCGCCCGCCTCGCACACCGCGCGGCCCACCTCGTGCCGCCACGTGTCGACGCTGATCACCAGGTCCGGGTGCCGCTCGCGGACGGCCGCGACGAACGGCACGACCCGGCGCGCCTCCTCGGCGGCGTCCACCACCTCGCCCTTGGCGCCCGCCTTGACCCCGCCGATGTCGACGATGTCCGCGCCGTCGGCGACCGCCCGGTCCACCGCGGTCATCGCCGCCTCGTCGGAGAAGGTCGCGCCGCGGTCGTAGAACGAGTCGCGCGTCCGGTTGACGATCGCCATCACCAGCGCGCGATCCCCGGCGACCTCTCGTGACCCGAACCGCATGACCGCATCGTGCCACGTCACCCGGGCCGGTGAGCTGCGTCACAGACGATGCTACCCGCCAGTAGAGATCCGCTTTACTCGCCGGTAACACCCTGCGTGATCCCGGTCACGGTCAAGGAGGACCCTGTGCGCCGATCACCCGCCCTGCTCCTCGCCGCCCTCGTGGCGCTCGTCCTGGCGCCGCCCGCCCAGGCCGCACCCGGCTTCGCGGTGTCCTACGAGACCATCCCCGGCCAGGGCGGCACCCCGCTCCGGGCCTTCGTCGTCACCCCGACCGGCCAGGGCAGCGGACCGTTCCCGCTGCTCGTGCTGCCGTCCAGCTGGGGCGTCAACAACATCGAGTACGTCGGCGCGGCGGCCAAGCTCGCCTACCAGTCCGGCTACTCGGTGATCAGCTACACCTCCCGGGGCTTTCACGACTCGGGCGGCGAGATCGACGTCGCCGGGCCGGACACCGTGGCCGACGTCAGCCGGGTGATCGACTGGGGCGTCGCGCACGCGGCCGGCGACCCGGCGCGGGTCGGCGTCGGCGGCATCTCCTACGGCGCGGGCCAGTCCCTGCTGGCCGCCGCGGCCGACCCGCGGGTCAAGGCCGTGGCGGCGCTGAGCACGTGGACCGACCTGGCCCGCTCGCTCTACCCGAACGAGACGGTCAGCGCCCAGGCCGTCGAGCTGCTGATGGCCGCCGGGCACCTGACCGGCCGGCCCGGACCGGTGCTGCGCGAGGCGGAGGCCGCCTACCGGGAGGACCGGTTCGCCGACGTGCTGCCCATCTCGCCGCCCCGCTCCCCCGCGTCGAAGGTGTCCTCCATCAAGGCCGCCGTGATGATCGGCAACGCGTGGAACGACGGGCTGTTCGCGCCGAGCCAGGTCACCGACTTCTTCGGCGCGCTGACCGGCCCGAAGCGGCTCATGCTCTCGCCCGGCGACCACGCCACCGCCGAGCTGTTCGGCGCGGCCGGGCTGCCGAACGAGATCTGGGCGTCGGTCGGCCGCTGGTTCGACCACCACCTCAAGGGCGTGGCCAACGGCATCGACCGCGAGCACCCCGTGCAGGTCAAGCCGAACAACGGCGGCGGCTGGCGCTCGTTCCCGACCTGGGCGGCGGCCACCACCGGGACCGACACCGTGCCGCTGGCCGCGGACCGGATCGGCGCCGGGTGGCCGACCATCGCCGAGAGCGGCGCGGTCCTGGTGACCGGCGCGCTCCAGGCCTTCCTGAACGTCCCGGTCGGCGTGTCGACGCCGTTCATCGACCGCGGCGCGGCGGCCGTGTGGCGCGGACCCGTGCGGTGGACCGCCACCACGGTCAGCGGCACGCCGCGCGCCCACCTGACCGTGACGCCCAGCGCCGCGCGGACCACGCTCTACGCCTACCTCTACGAGGTGAACGCGCTCGGCCTGGGCGCGCTGGTCACGCACAAGCCGGTGACGCTCACCGGCACCGCGACCAGGACCGTCGACCTCGACCTGGAGCCGGTGGTCTGGAACGTGGCCGCGGGCAACCGGCTGGTGCTGGTCGTCGACACCGTGGACGCCCGCTACCGGGGGTCCAGCGCGCTGGGCTCGTCGGTGGCGTTCGGCGCGGACTCGTGGCTGGCGGTGCCGCGAGGCTGACCACACCTCACGGAGCCCGACCGCGCCTGACGGCACCGGGCGCGAACAGGTGCCAGGATGCCCCGCATGGAATCGAAGTCGACGTTCAAGATCACCCGGTGGGACCAGACCGTCTACGACGAGGCGGAGCCGCAACTGGGCCGGGCGCTCGTGGACAAGGTCTACAGCGGGGCGCTGGAGGGCACGAGCACCGCCGAGCTGACGATGTGCCAACCGTCGGACGGCTCGGCGGGCTACGTGGGCACCGAGCGGTTCGTCGGCACGCTGGACGGCCGGTCGGGGACGTTCGTGCTGCAGCACGGCGCGATCATGTCCGCGGCCGGCGAGCGGTTCTGGGGCCACGTCGTGCCGGGGTCCGGCACCGGCGAGCTGGCCGGCATCTCCGGCACCGCCCGGCTGGAGCACGAGCTGATCACCCTGGACCACGACCTTGGCTGACCGGGAACGGGTGATCGCCTACCGGGTCGCCGCGCACCAGTTCGACCGGACCGCCGCCGGCCCGGCCGACCTGCGGGTGTTCGACCTCGGGCTGCAGGACTCCGAGCGGTCGGCCGTGCCCGCGCTGGCCGCGCGGCTGGACTCGCCACCGCCCGACCTGGACGCGTTCACCCTCACGTGGAGCGTGCGGGGCGCGCCGCACTGGCACCGCACGGCCGACGTGCCGGCGCTGGCGGCCCGGCTGTGGCCGTTGAGCGACGCCGACGCGGTGACCCGGATGGGCCGGCCCCCGGTCGAGGACGGGCTGGCCGCGCTGCACGAGGTCGCGTCGGCGTTGCGCGAGGTGGTGACCGGGCCGATGACGAAGGGCGAGGCGTCGTCCCGGCTCACGCCCCTGGTGCGGCCCGAGCTGACCGGCTGGTGCCGGGGCTGCGACGCCACGCACGTGCTGGACCCGGTCTTCCGGCTCGCCGCGCTGCCCGCCGGGCTGCGGTTCGACCCGGCCGCGAGGACCGTCACGTTCGTGCCGCTGGAGGGGCGCGCGGACGTGCCGCGGACGTCCAGCGGGTTCGGGGCGCTGATCGGCGACTACCTGCGGCTGCACGGCCCGGCCGGGCCGTCGGAGGTGGCGGCCTACTTCGGCGCGCCGGTGCGCGAGGTGAAGGACGCGTGGCCGGACGACCTGGTCGCGCTCTCCAAGCGGGCGTGGCTGCCCGCCGACCGGGTGGCGGCGTTCGAGGACCCGCCGGAGCCCGAGCTGGTGCGCCTGCTGCCGCCGCTCGACCCGTACCTCAACGCCCGCGACCGCGACCTGCTCGTGCCCGACAAGGCGCACCAGAAGCAGGTGTGGCGCGTCCTCGGCCGGCGCGGCGCGCTGCTCGTCGACGGCGACGTGCTGGGCACCTGGCAGGCCAGGGCGGTCGGCCCCCGGCTGGAGGTGAAGGTCTCGCCCTTCGTGCCGCTGGACGTCGGCATGTTCGCCGAGGAAGCCGCCCGGCTGGCCGCGGCCCGGGGCTTCGCGGGGGCCGGGGTCAGCTAGCGCACGCGTCGAGCGCGGCTTCGACGTCGTCGGTGACGACCAGCGAGTCCATCGCGAACCGGGACACGAAGCCGCGTTCCCGCAGCTCGTCCAGCCACGCGACCAGACCCTGGTAGTGGCCGTCCACGTCCAGCACCACCACCGGCTTGGCGTGCACGGACAGCACCCGCGACGTCCACACCTCGAACAGCTCCTCGCAGGTGCCGATGCCGCCGGGCAGCGCCAGGAACGCGTCGCCGTGCGCCTCCATCAACGCCTTGCGGTCGCGCATCGTCTCGACCACCAGCAGGTCGTCGGCGTCGGAGTCGGCCAGCTCGCGGTCCACCAGGCCGCGCGGGATCACGCCGGTGGTGCGGGCGCCGCCCTCGCGGGCCGCCCGCGCCACCTCGCCCATCATCGACGTGCGGCCACCGCCCCACGTCAGCGACCAGCCGCGGGCCGCGATGCGCGCGCCGACGTCGGCCGCCAGGTCCAGGTAGCTCCGCGGGACCGTCTTCAACGACCCGCAGTACACGGTCACTGTGATCAATGCGCGTCCGCCCACGCCTTGTGCGCCTCGTTGACCACGCGCACCGCGTCGTCGATGTCGTCGGTCAGGTGGAGCAGGTCGAGGTCCTTCTCGCTGACCTTGCCGCTCTCCAGCACCGAGTCGCGCACCCAGTCGTACAGGCCCTGCCAGTAGGACTTGCCGAACAGCACCACCGGGAACTTGGTGACCTTCTTCGTCTGCACCAGGGTCAGCGCCTCGAACAGCTCGTCCAGCGTGCCGAACCCGCCCGGCAGGCAGATGAACGCCTGCGAGTACTTGATGAACATGGTCTTGCGCACGAAGAAGTAGCGGAAGTTCACGCCCAGGTCGACCCATGGGTTCAGGCCCTGCTCGAACGGCAGCTCGATGCCGAGCCCCACCGAGAACCCGCCCGCCTCCGAGCAGCCCCGGTTGACCGCCTCCATCACGCCCGGACCGCCGCCGGTGATCACCGCGAACCCGGCCTCGGCCAGCGCGCCGCCCAGCTTGCGGCCGATCTCGTACTCGGGGTGGTCGCGGCCGGTGCGGGCGGACCCGAACACGGTCACCGCGCTCGGCACCTCGGCCAGCGCGCCGAAGCCCTCCACGAACTCCGCCTGGATCCGCAGCACCCGCCACGGGTCGGTGTGCACCCAGTCGCTGTGGCCGCGCGAGTCCAGCAACCGCTGGTCCGTCGTGGTCAGCTCGTCGCGACGCCCGCGCCGCAGGACGACCGGCCCGCGCTGCTTCTCCCTGGGGTGCTCGTCCACGCCATCCGTCATTGCCGGGAGTCTAGCCGCGGCGCGCGCTCAGCCCAGGAAGCGGCGCAGGACTTCGACGCACCGACCGATGTCGTTCACCGGGACGTGTTCCCGCTGGGTGTGCGCCAGCGTCGGGTCGCCGGGGCCGAAGTTCACCGCGGGCATGCCGAGGGCGGCGAACCGGGCCACGTCCGTCCAGCCCAGCTTGGCGACCGGGGCGCCGCCGGCGGCCTCGACCAGTTCCCGGGTGGTCGGCGCGGTCAAGCCGGGCAGCGCGCCCGCGGACGAGTCGGTGACCGTGACGTCGTAGCCGTCGAACAGCTCGCGCAGGTGCCGCTCGGCCTGCTCGGGGGTGCGGTCGGGCGCGAAGCGGTGGTTGACCGCGAGCACGGCCTCGTCCGGCACGACGTTGCCCGCGACGCCGCCGCCGATCCGCACCGCCTGCAGGCCCTCCCGGTAGCGGCAGCCGTCGATCTCGACCTCGCGCGCCTCGTACGCCTCCAGCCGGCGCAGCGCCTCGCCGAGGGCGTGGATCGCGTTCACGCCCATCCAGCCGCGGGCGGTGTGGGCGCGGACGCCCGACGTGCGCACGTCGACCCGCATGGTGCCCTGGCAGCCCGCCTCGACCACGGCGTTGGACGGCTCGCACACGATCGCCAGGTCGCCCGCCAGCCACTCCGGCAGCTCGCGCTCGACGCGCCCCAGGCCGTTGCGGACGGCTTCGACCTCCTCGCAGTCGTAGAAGACGAAGGTGAGGTCGTGGCGCGGTTCGGCGACGGTGGCGGCGACGTGCAGCATCACCGCGTCACCGCCCTTCATGTCGACCGTGCCGCAGCCGTGCAGGACGCCGTCCTCCAGCCGGGACGGCAGGTTGTCGTTGATCGGCACGGTGTCCAGGTGGCCCGCCAGCACCACGCGGGACGGGCGGCCGAGGTTCGTGCGGGCCAGCACCGCGTTGCCGTTGCGCACGACTTCGAGGGCGGTCTGCTCGCGCAGCGCGCGCTCGACCAGGTCGGCGATGCGCTCCTCGTCGCCGGAGACGCTGGGGACGTCGACCAGCGCGGCGGTCAGCGCGACGGGATCGGCGGCGAGGTGCAGGGTGTCGGCCACTCGGAGCACGTTACCGTTGGCACCCGTGAGCACCGCAAATCCCACCGGCGCGTACGGCGTCGGACTCGCCACCGTCACCCCCACCGGCGCTGTGCTGGACACGTGGTTCCCGTCGCCGTCGCTCGGTGACGCGGAGGCCGGCGTGGCGCTGCTGTCGTCCGCGGAGGTGTCGGCGGCGCTCGGCGAGGCCGCCGCCAAGCAGCTCGGCGCGGACGCCGAGCGCGACGTCGAGGTCATCGGCGTCCGGGTCGGCATCGGGTCGCTGGCCGACGCGCCCACCTCGACCTACGACGTGTGGCTGCGGCTGCACCTGCTGTCGTCCCGGCTGGTCCGGCCGCACGGCGCGAACATGGACGGCGTGTTCGGGCTGCTGAACAACGTGGTGTGGACGAACTTCGGGCCGTGCGCGGTGGACGGGTTCGAGCAGACGCGGCTGCGGTTGCGCTCGCGCGGGCCGGTGTCGGTGCACGGCGTGGACAAGTTCCCCCGGATGGTGGACTACGTGCTGCCGACGGGCGTGCGGATCGCGGACGCGGACCGCGTGCGGCTGGGCGCGCACCTGGCGTCCGGCACGACCGTGATGCACGAGGGCTTCGTGAACTTCAACGCCGGGACGCTGGGCGCGTCGATGGTGGAGGGCCGCATCTCGGCCGGTGTGGTCGTGGGCGACGGCTCCGACGTCGGCGGCGGGGCGTCCATCATGGGCACGCTGTCCGGTGGCGGGAAGCAGGTCATCTCGATCGGCGAGCGGTGCCTGATCGGGGCGAACGGCGGCGTGGGCATCTCGCTGGGTGACGACTGCGTGGTCGAGGCGGGCCTGTACGTCACCGCGGGCACCAAGGTCACCGGCGCCGACGGCGCGGTCGTCAAGGCGGGTGAGCTGTCCGGCATGTCCGGCCTGCTGTTCCTGCGCGACTCCACCACCGGCGCCGTCAAGGTCCTCCCCCGCAAGGGCTCCGGCGTCGCCCTGAACACCGCCCTCCACTCCAACGACTAACCCGCGAGAGTCCAACGCTCAACGCACGAGAGTCCAACGTTCAGAGCACGAGAGTCCAACGCTCAGCGCACCTGAGTTCAACATTCGGCAGACCGAGCGGTCGGTCCGAGCGTTGAACTCAGGGGTCGCGAACGTTGGACTCTCGCGGCTTGAGCGTTGGACTCTCGGGTCAGGGGGTGAGGCGGGTGGTGGCGGTGGTGATGGCGGAGTCGGTGGCGGTCAGGGCGATGCGGACGTGGCGGTCGCCGGTCGGGCCGTAGAACGTGCCCGGCGCCGCCAGGATGCCGCGCTCGGCCAGCCAGGCGACGGTGTCCCAGGCGTCCTCGCCCCGGGTCGACCACAGGTACAGGCCCGCCTCGGAGTGGTCGACGGTGAACCCCGCCGCGGTCAACGCGGGCAGCAGCAGGTCACGCCGCGCCCGGTAGCGCTCGCGCTGCACGGCCACGTGCGCGTCGTCGTCCAGCGCCGCCGTCATCGCCGCCTGCACGGGCCGCGGCACGATCATCCCGGCGTGCTTGCGCACCTCCAGCAACGACGCCACCAGCGCCGGGTCGCCGGTCACGAACCCCGCCCGGTACCCGGCCAGGCTGGACGACTTCGACAGCGAGTGCACCGCCAGCAGCCCCTCCGGCGACCCCCCGCTGACCGACGGCGCCAGCACGGACACCGGCGACGCCGTCCACGCCAGCGCCAGGTAGCACTCGTCGGACGCGACGACCGCGCCCACCGCGCGAGCGTCGGCCACGGCCTGAGCCAGCCGTGCCGCCGACAGCACCCGACCGGTCGGGTTGGACGGCGAGTTCAGCCACACCAGCGACGTGCCGGGCGGCGGCGGCTCGCCGTCGGCCAGCCGCACCACCGAGGCGCCGGCCAGCCGCGCGCCCACCTCGTACGTCGGGTACGACAGCGCCGGGATGGCCACCACGTCGCCCGGTCCGAGGCCGAGCAGCGTCGGCAGCCACGCCACCAGCTCCTTGGACCCGATGGTCGGCAGCACCGCCGCCGGGTCGAGGCCGGTGACGCCGTGCCGCCGCGCCAGCGCGCCGACGACGGCCTCCCGCAGCGCGGGCGTGCCGTGCGTGGTCGGGTAGCCGGGCACGTCGGCGACCGAGCCGAGGGCGTCCCGGATCAGCTCGGGGACGGGGTCGACCGGGGTGCCGATGGACAGGTCGACCACGCCGCCGGGGTGCGTGCGCGCCTTGGCGGCGTGGTCGGCCAGCGAGTCCCAGGGGAAGTCCGGGAGCCGCCGCGTGGTGCGAGAGGTCACTCGTGCGACGCCTGCGGGGGGAGGGCCTTGATGAACGGCGGGTCCGCGCTGACCTTGCCGACCTTGGACGCGCCACCGGGGGAGCCCAGCTCGTTGAAGAAGTCCACGTTCGCCTTCGTGTACTCCTTCCACTCGTCCGGCACGTCGTCCTCGTAGTAGATGGCCTCCACGGGGCACACCGGCTCGCAAGCACCGCAGTCGACGCACTCATCCGGGTGGATGTAGAGCATCCGGTCGCCTTCGTAGATGCAGTCGACGGGGCACTCTTCGATGCACGCCTTGTCGAGCACGTCCACGCACGGCTGGGCGATCACATAGGTCACTGCGCTCTCCTGCTCTTGTTCTGGTCCACACCGCGCAAGCCGGAGAGTACGCGGCGGATTCGATTGTCCAACGGTCAGGCTCGCCTTATCAGCACCGTGCCGCAGCTCACAGACCGCCACCCACCTGCGCCGGGCACGATGCGGGGGTGCGGGCGGTGGTCGAGTTGGAGCAGCGGTGCGCGGACGCGTGGCCGGCGCTGGTCGACCGGCCGCTCGGCCAGTGGCGGCTGCGGGCCGCGGGCGGGTTCACCGGGCGCGCGAACAGCGCCCTGACCACGGGAGACCCCGGTCTGCCGGTTGCCGACGCGCTCGCCGAGGTGATCGACTTCGCCACCGCCACCGCCAACGGCATCGCGCCGACCGCGCACGTGGTGGTCGGGGCGCCCGTCGAGAGCCGGGTCGGGGCGGCCGGTTGGCGGGTCGACGTGGACCACCCGGGCGGCGTCGAGTCGCTGGTGATGACCGGCCGGCCGGCTGGGTTCGCCACCCCGAAGTCGGCCGAGGTGAGCATCCTCGGAGCACCGGTTCCCGGATGGTGGGAGCTGACCGCGCGACCGGACCCCACGCCCGCGCAGCGGCACGTGCTGGCGTCCGGCCCGGTGGTGGGGTTCGGCGTGGTCGAGCGGGACGGGGTGGTGCTGGCCGCCGTGCGCGGCGCCGTGGTCGGCGACCTGCTGCACGTGGCGCGGCTCGCGGTGCGGCCCGGGGCGCGCCGGCTCGGCCTGGCCCGCGAGCTGATGGGCGGTCTGGCGGCGTGGGGGCTGGAACGCGGCGCGACGACGTGCGCCCTGCAGGTGGCCGAGCACAACAAGCCCGCGATCTCGCTCTACGAGTCGCTGGGCTGCGTCGAGCACCACCGCTACCGCTACTGGGTGGCGAACCACTCGTAGGCGACCTTGCGGACCCGCTTCAACGCCGACCGCTCGCCGAAGTAGTCGCCGACCACGCCCACCACGGGCAGCATGCCGAGCGCCTGGTGGTAGAGCTTGCCCTGCGGGCGCTTGTCCAGCTCGTCCTCCAGCTTCCAGAGGACCTTGGCGAGCTTCCAGATCGTCGCGCCGATCGCCCGGAACGTGGACCGCTCCCGCAGCTCCTCGGTCAGCTCGGCGGTCTGCTCGTCCTCCTTGTCCCGGTCGACCGGCAGCCCGTCGACCTCGCGCTGGAACAGCACGTGCGCGAGCAGCCGCACCCGGTCCTCGGTGGAGGTGAACCCGTGCTCGCCCGCGATCGCCGACAGCAGCAGCCCCTGCCCCGCCGCACCCAGCGCGGACTGGATGGGCAGCCGGTCGGCGAGCGCGCCGCCGATGCCGGGGATCGCGGCGATCAGCGACACCAGCCTGCCGACCCGGTTGAGCCAGAACTCGTCGCGCTGCCGCACGTCCATCCGGGCCCACGCGGCCGTGCCGGGCACGGGCACCGAGGCCAGCTGGTCCCACAGCTTGTCCACGAGCTTGCGGTCGGCGTCCCGCTCCACCTCGCGGTCGCGCAGGCCGAGCAGGTTGGCGTCGCGCAGGGTGTCGAGCAGCGGCCCGGTCGCGCGGACGAACGGCCGCAGCGCCCGCACCACGTCCCGGTCAGTGATCGTCTCGGGCACCAACCCTCCTCCCCAGGAAGGCGCCCACCGCGATGGCGCCCGGCAACGCGCCGCCCGCGAACAGCACGAGCGTGCGCCAGTCGTTGAGGAGTACCACGTCGCCGCCCGGTCCGAACGCCCCGAACAGCAGCAGCGTGCCCGCCCACACCAGCAGCGGCGACACCGCGGCCACCGTGCGGCGCGCGTGCTCCGACGCGGCACGCACCAGCAGCGGCGTGGTCAGGGCCGCGACCAGCACCGTGATCGGGAACGGCAGGTCGTCCACCCGGGGCAGCAGCGTGCCGTCGAACCGCAGCGGCAGGAAGAACAGCTCCAGCACCGCGAGCACGAACGCCGCCGCCGCGATCCCGGCGAGAGCCAGGCGATCGATCAATCGAGCCCCCCGAACAGGTCGGCCTCGGCGCCGGCCGCCGGGCCCTTGGCCAGCACGTAGTGCTCGGCCTGCACGACGGGCTGCGCGATGCCGTTGGACAGCGCGTAGGCGGCCCGGCCGGAGCCGTCCTGCCACACGCTGATCTGGGTGGAGTGCGCGCGCAGCGCCCGCAGCTTGGCGACCAGGTGCTCGGAGATGTCGATCTCGGTGGTGATGGCGGCGTCGTCGGTGACCGGCAGCTCGCCCGGCTCGGGCAGCCGCCACGGCAGGTCGGCGATCTCCGCCAGCGCCGCCGCGCCCGCCTCGGTGGCCGCGCGGGACGTCACCGCGTGGAACACCCGGTCGACGTCGACGGCCGCCGCGGCGGTGATCTGGTGCGCCCTGATGTGGTCGGGGTGGCCGTAGCCGCCGAACGCGTCGTAGGTGACGACGACCTGCGGCTTCACCGACGTGATGATGTCCGACAGCGCGGCGACCTGCTCGTCGAGCGAGCCGTTGACGAACGCGCGCGGGTGCTGGTTGGCCTCGACGCCCGCCATCCCGGAGTCCCGCCAGCGGCCGATGCCGCCGAGGAACCGGTGGTCGGTCACGCCCAGCGCGGCGCACGCCGACCGCAGTTCCGCGACCCGGTACCCGCCCAGCTGGTCGGCGGCGTCCGCGGTCAGCTCCCGCAGCGCGGGCGGGATGATCTCGCCCTCCTCGCCGAGGGTGCAGGTGACCACGGTGACGTGCACGCCCATCGCCGAGTAGTGGGCGATGGTGCCCCCCGTCCACAGGCTTTCGTCGTCGGGGTGTGCGTGTACCAGCAGCAACCGTGGTGGAGCAGTGAGCGTCACCGGATCAGAGTAAATGGCCGCCGCTTCGCTGTGTTCGATGGCCGCTGCTTCGCAGGCGGCGGCGAGGTCGCCCGGAAGTCGGCAGGTCGCGACCGACCCCGCGAGGTCGCGTCGACCGTTCGCGCCCCGTTCCCGGCGATCACGCTCTTCGATCGCCGGGAACGGGGCGCGAACGGTCGACTTTCAGGCGACCGAGCCTGCCGTCTGCGGAGCAGCGGCCATCTACACAGGCACGACTTCGGCGAAGTGGCACGCGGAGAGCGTGCCCTGGCCGTCGCCGCGCCGTTCCAGCTTGGGCTCCTCGACGGCGCAGATGTCCTGCGCCTTCCAGCAGCGGGTGCGGAAGCGGCAGCCCGAGGGCGGGTTCACCGGCGACGGGACGTCACCGGTGAGCACGATCCGCTGACGGCGGCGCTCCACCTTCGGGTCCGGCACCGGCACCGCGGACAGCAGGGCCTGCGTGTACGGGTGCATCGGCCGCGCGTAGATGTCCTCCCGCTCGCCGATCTCGATGATCTTGCCGAGGTACATCACGGCGACCCGGTCGGAGATGTGCCGGACGACCGACAGGTCGTGCGCCACGAACAGGTACGCCAGGCCGAGGCGCTCCTGCAGCTCCTCCAGCAGGTTCACCACGCCCGCCTGCACCGACACGTCCAGCGCGGACACCGGCTCGTCCAGCACCACGAGCTTCGGGTTGAGCGCGAGCGCGCGGGCGATGCCGATGCGCTGGCGCTGGCCGCCGGAGAACTCGTGCGCGTACCGGTTGCGGTGCTCCGGGTTCAGGCCGACGAGCTCCATCAGCTCGTTGACCCGGTGCTGCACGTCCTTGCCGCTGCCCTCCGGCATGCCGTGGATCTTGAACGGCTCGGAGATCAGCTCGTTGATCTGCCAGCGCGGGTTCAGCGAGGCGTACGGGTCCTGGAACACGATCTGCATGTCCCGGCGCACCTGCCGCAGCCCGCTGCCGCGCAGGGTGGTCAGCTCGCGGCCCTCGAACCGCACCGAGCCGGACGTCGGCTTGTGCAGCTGGAGGATGGCCCGGCCGGTGGTGGACTTGCCGCAGCCCGACTCGCCGACCAGGCCGAGCGTTTCGCCCGGGTACAGGTCGAAGCTCACGCCCGACACCGCCTGGACCTGCCCCACGGTGCGCGGGATGATGCCGCCGCCGCGCACCGGGAACGACTTGACCAGGTCCTTGACCTCCAGCAGCGGGTTCTCGCCCGGACGGCCGCCGGAGTCGAGTCCCCCGGCCTGGGGGTTGTAGTCAGTCGAGGTCGTCATGACGTCGGCTTCTCCTCTTCGTGCAGCCGCGCTTCCACCACGTCGACGTCCTCGCTCACCGGCATGCCCGGGTTCGCCATGGTCAGCGCCGCCGGGTTCTCCACCACGCCGATCTCGTCGTGGGCGAACAGCCGCTGCGGGTTCTCGATCGTGGCCAGGTGCGCGGAGCGGTGGCACCGCGCGAAGTGGCCTGCCCGGTCGGTCTCCAGCAGCAGCGGCTCGGTCTCGCGGCACTCGTCGATGGCCAGCGGGCAGCGGGGCGAGAACGAGCAGCCCCGCGGCAGGTTCATCAGCGAGGGCGGCGCGCCCTTGATCGGGGTGAGCCGCTTGCCCAGCATCTCCGGGTTCGGGATGGAACCCAGCAGGCCGACCGTGTACGGCATCCGCTGCGCCTCGAAGACCTCGTCCACGGTGCCCTGCTCGACCACCGTGCCGCCGTACATCACCTGCACGCGGTCGACCATGCCCGCCACCACGCCCAGGTCGTGCGTGATGACCATGATCCCGGCGCTCGTCTCGTCCCGGATGCGCAGCAGCGTGTCCAGGATCTGCGCCTGCACCGTCACGTCCAGCGCCGTGGTCGGCTCGTCCGCGATGATCACGTCCGGGTCGTTGATGATCGCCATGGCGATCATCGCGCGCTGCCGCATGCCGCCGGAGAACTCGTGCGGGTACTGCGCCGCACGGCGGTCCGGCTGCGGGATGCCGACCAGCTCCAGCGCCTCGACGGCCTTGGCCCAGGCCGCCTTCTTCGACACGTCGTGGTGCGCCTGGTGCGCCTCGGCGAGCTGCCAGCCCACCGTGTACACCGGGTTCAGCGACGTCATCGGGTCCTGGAAGATCATCGACACGCCGTTGCCGCGCACCGGCTGCATCTGCTTGTAGTTCAGGCCGACCAGCTCGCGGTCCCTGAACTTGATCGAGCCGCCGATCCGCGCGGTCTTGGGCAGCAGGCCCATGATCGCCATCGACGACACCGACTTGCCCGACCCCGACTCGCCCACGATGCCCAGCACCTCGCCGGGGCCGAGGGTGAACGACACGTCGCGCACCGCGTGCACGGTGCCGTCGTCGGTCGGGAAGTCCACCGACAGGTTCTCGACCCGCAGCAGCTTCTCGCCGGTCGTGTTGCCCCACGCCGACGACTCGGGCGCGCCCATCACGTCCACCTCACTCATGCCTTCACCCTCTTCTGCCGCGGGTCGAAGGCGTCCCGGAGACCGTCGCCGATGAAGTTCACCGCGAGCGAGATCAGCACGATGAACACGAACGGGGTGAGGAACAACCACGGGTGCAGCGTCAGCTCGTTCTTGTTCAGGCTGATCATCAGGCCCAGCGACGTGTCCGGGCTCTGCACGCCGAGGCCGATGAACGACAGCGCGGCCTCCAGCAGCACCGCCTGCGCGATCGCCAGCGTGGCGTTCACGATGATCACGTCGATGGTGTTGGGCAGGATGTGCCGGAACACGATCCGGAACGTGGACGCGCCCAGCGCGCGGGCGGCCTCCACGAACTCCTTCTCGCGCAGCGACAGCACCATGCCGCGGATCACCCGGGCGATCGACAGCCAGCCGATGAGGCCCAGGTACAGCGCGACGATCAGCCAGTTGCTGCCGCCGCTGCCGCCCGCCACCGACACCACGAAGCTGTTGCGCACCAGCACGGCCGCGATGATCAGGCTGGGGATGACCAGCAGCAGGTCGATGAAGCGGCTGATCAGGGTGTCGACCCAGCCCTTCATGTACCCGGCCAGCGCGCCGAGCACCACGCCGATGACGGTGGACAGCACGGCCACCACGATCGCGATCTGGAGCGAGAACTGCGTGCCGCGGATGATCAGGGCGACCATGTCGCCGCCCAGCCGGTCCGTGCCGAACGGGTGGTCGGCGCTGGGCGGCAGGTACCGCTTGAAGCCGAGGTCCGTGTAGGGGTACTTCCAGAACAGGCCGCCGAAGAACGCGAACAGGACCAGGATCACGAACAGGATCAGGCCGAACAGCGCGGCCTTGTGCCGGGCGAACCGGCGCAGGATGACCTGCCACTGCTTGCGCGCCGTGGTCGTGTCGAACGTGCTCGCCTCGCCCGGCGGGGGCGCGGGCGCCTGCGCCACGGGGGAACCGATCTCAGTCAAGGCGAATCCTCGGGTCCAGGAACGCGTACAGGATGTCCGCGATCAGGTTGAACGCGATGATGAACACGGCGGTGAGCATCATGAAGCCCAGGACCTGGTAGGGCTCCTTCATCTCGATCGCCTCGACGATGAACTTGCCCATGCCCGACCAGCTGAAGACCGTCTCGGTGATGACCGCGCCGCCGAAGCCGGCGCCGATGTTCAGCGAGGACACCGTGATGATCGGGATGAGGGCGTTGCGGAACGCGTGCCGGAAGATGGACCGCCCCTGCGAAATGCCCTTCGCCTGCGCCGTGCGCACGTAGTCGGCGTTCAGCGTCTCCAGCATCGAGGCCCGCTGGAAACGGCTGTACAGCGCGAACTGGATGACCACCAGCGAGATCGTCGGCAGGATGTACGCGCCGCTGTACTGGAACAGCTGCTCGCCGAAGCCGCCGCTGAAGCCGTCACCCGGCGGACCCGCCGTGATGATCCACCGGTCGGCGCCGAGGGATTCCAGCCAGTCGTTCAGCTTGATGCCGCCGGCCTTGAGCACCAGGGCCACGCAGAACAGCGGCATCGAGAACATCGCGAACGATATTCCGGTCGCGGTGTAGTCGAATATCGAATACTGTCTGACCGCGCCGATGACGCCGACCGCGATGCCGAGCAGCAGCGCGATCAACTCGGCGCCGAGGATCAGCCGCAGCGTCACGCCGAACGCCTTGACCAGCTCGTCCTTGACGGGCTTGCCGGCGTTGCCGGGAACGACGGACTCGCCCCAGTCGCCGGTCACGAAGTTGCCGGCCCAGTCGACGTAGCGTTCCGCGAACGGCTTGTCGTAGCCGGTCCGCTCGTAAGCGGCGGTGATCTCCGCCGGAGTTCTCGGCTTCGCGAGCTTCCACTCACCAAGGGGATCGCCCATGGCGTTCACTAGTCCGAAGCAGAGGATTGAAGCGACGATCAACAGCGGAATTGAGATCAACAACCGCCGGATTATGTAACGGAACATGACGAGTCTCTAGTCTCCCTAGGCACCCCCGCGTGCGAGCGTGGGAGCCTACCGGACGCGGACACCGTCCGGGGGGCCGGTGCTTGTGGCACCGGCCCCCCGGCGGTTGGGTATTGCTCTACCTACCCGGACTCAATCCCGGCGGTTCACTACTTCTGCTTCTGCCAGGCGTAGACGTTCCAGGTGACACCGCCGCCGACACCGATGTAGGAGATCGGGCCGATGTCCGCGCTCGACGCGGCGAAGTCGGTCAGCTGGAACAGCGGGACGCTGTGCAGGTCCTCCCGCATGATCTTGTCCGCTTCGTTCATCATGGTGATGCGCTTCTGGTAGTCCAGCTCGGCGTTCGCGGCGGACCACTTCTCCGTCAGCGCGGCGGAGTCGTAGTTGTTGTAGTTGCCGGAGCCGCCCTTGTCCTTCTGGGCGTAGTTGCCGTAGGCGCCGGCCTTCAGCGGCTGGCCGACCCACGCGAACAGCGCGGCGTCGAACTCGCTGGCCGGGAGGCGCTTGTCGTTGAAGTCGGCGGCCTGGTCGGCGACGATCTCGATGCCGGCCTGCTTGCACTTGTCCTGCAGGATGCGGGCCGTGTCGGCACGACGCTGCACGATCTTGTGGCCGAGCTTGAACGAGGCGCGGAACTCGCCCTTGGTGTAGATGCCGTCGGCGCCCTGCTTCCAGCCGGCGTCGTCGAGCGTCTTCTTGGCCGCCGCGACGTCACCGTTGCCGACGTCGCCGTAGTGGTCCTCGTAGCCGACCTCGTTGGGCTGGAAGGTCAGGCTGCCGAGCGGCTTGGCGTTCGGGTCCACGTCCGACACCAGCTTCTCGACCAGGGCTTCGCGGTCGAAGCACTGGGCGATCGCCAGGCGCAGCTCCTTGTTCTCCTTGAACAGCGGCAGCGCCATGTTGAAGTCGACGTGCTCGTAGGTCTGGCCACCGGCCGCGTAGACCTTGAACGCGCTGTCGTCGCGCAGCTGCTGCGCGACGGCCGGGTCGGCCTGCGGGGCGATGACCGCGACTTCCTTGTTCTGCAGCTGCTGGGCCGCGGACTGGGCGTCGGTGTTCGTCTTCAGGATGACCTTGGCCGGGCCACCGGGGTTGCCCCACCACTTCGGGTTGCGCTCCAGGACCGTCTGGTCCTTGAGGTCCGAGGAGGTGATCTGGTAGGGGCCGCCGGACAGCGCGACGGACGCGTCGAAGCCCAGCCAGCCGGTGGTGTAGAACGTCGCGACGGTCTTGATCGTCTCGTCGTTCTGGCTCGGCAGCACCTTGGTGATGTCCGCGACGCCGGTCTTCTGCTCCAGGACGTGCGCCGGCAGCAGGCTGTCGCTACCGGGCTGCGAGAACAGGCCGCGGTAGTCCGCGAACGGCTGGTCCTTGAAGAACGTCGTGGTGATGGTCTTGCCGTCTTCGGAGCACTCGAGCTTCTCGATGTTCTCGTAGCCCGTGGGCGACGAGTCGAAGAGCGAAGCCTCTTCGCCGTCCTCGCTCTTGGTGGTGGCCTTGCTGGTGGCGGCCAGCCACTTGAGGTGGAAGTCGTCGCAGTCGATGGCCTCGCCGTCGGACCAGACGGCGGCCTTCTGGACCTTCCACTCGATCGTCTGCGGGTCGTTCGACGTGACCTTGATGGACTCCATCAGGTCACCGTCGATCTTGATGACGACCTTGCCGTCGACCAGCTCGGTGATGTACGGCGAAGGCTGCACGTTCGACAGCGCGATGGTGCTGGAGAAGTTGTTCGTCGCGCCGATGTTGTTGTTGTAGTTGTGGAAGCCCTCCTCCACGGCGACCGCGATCTCGCCGATGTCCTCCACCTTCGGACGCTTGAACAGCTCGTCCTGACCGCCGATCGCACCGGGGTCGAGGTCCTGCGGCCCGCTCTGGTCGCCGCCGCTCGAGCCGCCGCCACCACACGCGCTCAGCACCAGCGCGGCTCCGGTCAACAGCGCAAGCGCCGAGACAGCCTTTGATCTCCTCATCGACACGTGCCCTCCTAGCACTGGGTTGGAGCGACCGTTTGGGCCGACTTCCACCCATAACCGTGATGTGCCAAACGCGCCCCGAACCGACACACCGTTGCAGCACGATAAGAAGCTGTGCGCGGCACGGTCACTGCCCATCGGCCGATCGTGACCAAAGGGTGACACGTTGGTCGCAGCACGCGACTCCGTCGTTACCGGGCGGGAGCGTTCGTTAACCGGACGACGAGAATACTGTCAATACTGCACCACGAGCGCATCTTGAAGCCAGTGTTACGTCCGGGTCAACGGTCAACGATCTTCGCGGCGCCAGGTGCGGGCAGTGCTCAGCGGGCCGGCGAACGGAGCACCGGCGGTCACGTCGACGGCGTCCGGTAGGACCACCATCAGGTCCGCTACCTGGAACAACGGCATCGCGACGGCCTGCTGCCAGAGCAGCGGCTCGATCGTCTCCAGGGCGTCGGCGAGCAGCACCTCGCCGCGCAGCGCCTGTTCGACCACCGGCTGGACCGCCTGGTCGCAGAAACCGGACAGATTCGCCGGAAAGGGTGTACCGCCGTCCTCCGGTGACGGCCGGCAGCCGAATGCGGATGCCAGAACGGCCGCGGAATCGCCGGTGTCGACCAGCGGCACCACGGCAATGTCCACCGGCTCATTGGCCGCGTCGGTATCCGACAGATCTTGGCCGAACAACTGATTGGGCTGCGTTGTCAGGACGCGTGCGGCGATTCCGGACAATGACAGTTGACTCTGAACGCGGTTCGCGATGGTCACGTACGGCTCGATGCCGGCCGGTGCGGCGATGGTCAGCTCCAGGGGCTTGTCCTCCCTCCCCCACTGGCCTCCCGCCGGCCGGGTGTAACCCGCCTCGGTGAGCAGTTGCACCGGGTCACCGGCCTCCGGGGGCATCGTCGGGGTGTGGCCGCGCTTGCTCGGCGGGATCACCTGGGCGTCCGCGCGCAGCGCCGAACTGGGCCCGCCGCGGGTGCCGGTGGCGATCAGGTCGTCGCGGTCGAGCGCGTTCATCACGGCGGTGCGGACGCGGATGTCCTGCATCCGGGGCGACGCGGGGCGGAACAGGAGCTGGACGACCTCCGGACGGGGGACCACCACCGTGGTGAGGGGGTTCGCCTTGGCCAACTCCTCGACGTCCTTGGTCGCGATGGCGTCCGCGCGCAGGAGGGCGACCTGGTCGTCGCCGGTCTCCAGCGCCTCGATCGTGTCGTGCTGGCTCGCCCGGCGCAGCACCAGCCGGTCCAGCGCGGGCGGCGCCTCCCAGAACCGGTCGCTGCGCTCCAGCACGATCTCGCCGCGCGGCTGGTCGAGCGTGCGGACCGCGAACGGCCCGGCGGTCGCCGGGAAGCTGTCCGCCAGCGCCGCCGCCCACCCGCCGGGCGCGTCCTTGAGCAGGTGGGCGGGCAGCAGGTCGTGGAACAGGCTCCGCCAGCCGGGGTACGGCTCGCTGAACACGACCTCGACCACCTTGCCGCCCTCGCGGCTGGTGATGTCGTCGATCAGCCGGTAGCCGGCCGGGTCGATCACGCCCGGCTCCTGCCGCATCCGCTGCCACAGGTAGACGAAGTCCTCGGCCGCGATGGGCGCCGAGTCCGACCAGCTGGCGTCCCGTCGCAGCGCGTAGGTGACCGTGTACGGCTCGGCGCTGGTGACCTCGGCGCTGACCACCAGGTCCAGGTCGAGCCGCGGGCTGCCGTCGGCGTCGGTGCGGAAGGTCGACGGGAGCAGCAGCGAGGCCAGCGCCGTGGTGACCGTGCTCTGCCCGGCCAGCGTGTGCGGGTTGTAGCCGCCCTTGATGTCGTCCAGGCCGACGACGACCTCGTTCTGCTTCTCCTTCGGGACCACGGTCATGCCCGGCGTCGAGGGCACCAGGGGCGGCGGCGGTGTCGCCGTGCAACCCGCCAGCACGAGCGCAGCCAGCACCGCCAGGACCTTTCGCTTCCCCATGGGTACGAGCGTGCCAGACGGCGCCGGCGGTCGACGCTCAGGTCCCACCAAGCGAACGGCGCCCCGGGCCGGAGCCCGGGGCGCCGTCAGCGCACCCTATATATAAGGAACGGGTGTCAGCCCCGCAGCTTGTTGCGGTTGCGCTCGCGACCGCGCTGGTTGGCGTCCAGGGTCACCTTGCGGACCCGGACGACCTCCGGCGCGACCTCGACGCACTCGTCGGCGGCGCAGAACTCCAGCGCCTCCTCCAGCGACAGCTTCCGCGGCCGGGCCAGCGTCTCCATCACGTCGGCGGTCGACGTGCGCATGTTCGTCAGCTTCTTCTCGCGGCAGACGTTGACGTCCAGGTCCTCGGCGCGCGGGTTCTCGCCGACGACCATGCCCTCGTACGCCTCGGCGCCCGGCTCGACGAAGAACGTGCCGCGGTCGGCCAGCTGGATCATCGCGTACGCGGTGATCTGACCGGACCGGTCGGCGACCAGCGAGCCGTTGTGCCTGGTCCGGATCTCGCCGGCCCACGGGCCGTAGCCCTCGGACACCGCGTTGGCGATGCCGGTGCCGCGGGTCTCGGTCAGGAACTCGGTGCGGAAGCCGATCAGGCCGCGCGACGGCACGACGTAGTCCAGCTTGATCCGGCCGGAGCCGTGGCCGGACATGTTCTCCATCCGGCCCTTGCGGTTGGCCAGCAGCTGGGTGATGGCGCCCAGGTGCTCCTCCGGCGCGTCGATCGTCAGCCGCTCGAACGGCTCGTGCAGCTTGCCGTCGACCGTCTTGGTGACGACCTGCGGCTTGCCGACGGTCAGCTCGAAGCCCTCGCGCTTCATCTGCTCGACCAGGATGGCCAGCGCCAGCTCACCGCGGCCCTGCACCTCCCAGGTGTCGGGGCGCTCGGTGGGCAGCACGCGCACCGAGACGTTGCCGACCAGCTCCGAGTCCAACCGGGCCTTGAGCACCCGCGCGGTCAGCTTGGTGCCGCCGTTGCGGCCGGCCAGCGGCGAGGTGTTGACGCCGATCGTCATCGAGATCGCGGGCTCGTCCACGGTGATCCGCGGCAGCGGCTCGGGGTTGTCCACGTCGGCGAGCGTGTCGCCGATGGTGATCTCCGGGATGCCCGCGATGGCGACCAGGTCACCGGCCCGCGCCTGCTCGGCGGGCACGCGGTCGAGCGCTTCGGTGATCAGCAGCTCGGTGATGCGGACCTTGTGGATCGAGCCGTCCTCGCGGCACCAGGCCACCGTCTCGCCCTTGCGGACGCGGCCGGCCTCGATGCGGCACAGCGCGATGCGGCCGAGGAACGACGACGCGTCGAGGTTGGTCACCAGCGCGCGCAGCGGCGCGTCCGCGTCGCCCATCGGGGCCGGGACGTGCTTGAACAGGACCTCGAAGAGGACGTCCAGGTTCTCCTCGTCGGGCAGGCCGCCGTCCTCGGGCTGGTTCAGCGACGCCCGGCCGGCGCGGGCCGAGGCGTAGACGACCGGCAGGTCGAGCACCGAGTCGTCGGCGCCGACCTCGGTCGCCAGGTCGAGCAGCAGGTCGTGGGCCTCCTCGACGACCTCGGAGATCCGGGCGTCGGGGCGGTCGACCTTGTTCACCACCAGGATCACCGGCAGGCCGGCGGCCAGCGTCTTGCGCAGCACGAACCGGGTCTGCGGCAGCGGGCCCTCGGAGGCGTCCACCAGCAGCACGACGCCGTCGACCATGGACAGGCCGCGCTCGACCTCGCCGCCGAAGTCGGCGTGGCCGGGGGTGTCCACCACGTTGATGGTCACCGGGCCGTCCGGCGTGTGCCGGCGGACCGCGGTGTTCTTCGCGAGGATCGTGATGCCCTTCTCGCGCTCCAGCTCGCCCGAGTCCATGACCCGGTCGACGAGCTCGGCTCGCTCGGAGAAGGCGCCGGACTGGCGGAGCATGGCGTCGACGAGAGTGGTCTTGCCGTGGTCAACGTGCGCGACGATCGCGACGTTGCGCAGGTCGTTGCGGACCAGCGTTTCCTTGATCGACGCGGTGGCCGTGGGCACGCGGAACTCCTAGAGCTGTCTGTGCGAGGGAAGCCAGGCGCCGGACGTGGATCGCGCGCAGCCTGAGTACAGCTTACCGGGCGTGGCGCCCTTACCACACACGGACGGTAGGTGAGGTCAGCCTCACCTACTCTGAGGACACCTGGATGAGTGGAGCACGCCGCGTGGGCAAGGTCAAGGTGAAGAAGAAGTGCTGCCGTTCGACACCGCGCTGCAAGAGCTGCCCGGTGGTGGCCCTGCTCAAGGCGAAGAAGAAGGCGGCGAAGAAGGCCGCCAAGCAGGAGCGCAAGGGCAAGAAGGGCCGTGACCTGGCCGCGTGAGGCCCACCGCCCGGCCGGGCGCCGGGTGGGGCGCGGGCGGCGCTACCGGCCCGGCACCGCTTCGCCGACCCTGGCCTGCTCGGGCGCGGTCCGGGAGGGCTCCCCGGCGGCCGGGGTGACCCGCTAGAATCGCCGGCGTGCGCACTCTTCACACGTTCTGGTGGTCCGCCTTCCGGCGGCCTTGAGAACTGCGCGCAACCACACGCAGGCCGCCCGCTCGGGGCGGCCTTCTTGCGTTCGGGGGCATCGCATCGGGTGGGTGACACCCGAAGGGATGACGATGATCAGGCTTTCCGCCATCACCCCGTCCGGCCACGTCCAGCTGGGCAACTACCTCGGCGCGATGCGGCGGTGGGCGGCCGAGGGGACCGAAGAGGACGTCTACTTCATCAGCGACCTGCACGCGATGACGACGTCGCACAACCCTGCGCGGTTGCGGTCGTTGACGCGGGAGCAGCTGGCGGTGCTCGTCGCCACCGGCGTCGACCCGCGCTCGGTGGCCGTGCAGTCCGACCTGGTCCGCGAGCTGGGGGCGTTGACGTGGGTGCTGGAGTGCACCTGCACGTACGGCGAGGCGGCCCGGATGATCCAGTTCAAGGAGAAGTCGGGCGGTCGGGCGTCGGTCCGGTTGAGCCTGCTCACCTACCCGGTGCTGATGGCGGCCGACATCCTGCTGCAGGGCGCGCAGGAGGTGCCGGTCGGCGACGACCAGCGGCAGCACGTGGAGCTGGCGCGGGTGCTGGCGCGGCGGTTCAACGGCACGTACGGCGAGGTGTTCGCGGTGCCGGAGGCCGTGGTGCCGCCGACCGCGGCGCGGGTGCGCGACCTGGCCGACCCGTCGCGGAAGATGGCCAAGTCGGCGGCGGACGCGGCGGGCACGGTGTTCGTGCTCGACCCGCCCGACCTCGTGCGGCGGAAGGTGCGGCGCGCGGTGACCGACGACCGGGGTGAGGTGCGCTACGCGCCGGACGAGCAGCCCGGCGTGGCGAACCTGCTGGAGATCCTGGCGGCGTGCACGGGCAAGGCCGCCGAGGAGCTGGCCGGCACCGTGCGCGACTACTCCTCGCTGAAGGAGCTGACCGCCGAGGCGGTCGTCGAGGAGCTGCGCCCGGTCCGCGAGCGCACCCGGCAGCTGCTGGACGACCCCGCCGAGCTGGACCGCGCCCGCGCCCGCGGCGCCACCCGCTCCCGCGAGCGCTGCACCCACCGCCTCGACGCCGCCCTCCGCCTCTCCGGCCTGACCTGAACCCGAGAGTCCAACCTCCAAGCCGCGAGAGTCCTACGTCCAGCGCCCCTGAGTTCAACGCTCAGCCCTAACGCCGTTAGCCGCGAGCGTTGAACTCGGGGTGCGTGAACGTAGGACTCTCGCGTGCTGAACGTTGGACTCTCGCGGGGGTTAGGTGAGGAGGGGGTGGAGGGTGGGGAGGAGGACGCGGTCGGCGGGGAGCCAGTCGACGGTGGTCAGGGTGTCGGCGGTCAGCCAGCGCAGGGCGCGGTGCTCGACGGGGGTCGGGGCGCCGGTGGCGAGGTCGGCGAGGTAGACGCGCAGCAGCAGGTCGGGGCGCAGGGGGATGTCCGGGCCCAGCTGGGCGCCCGGGGTGACGGTGACGGCCAGCTCCTCGGCGCACTCGCGGACGACGGCGGCGTGGTCCGCTTCGCCCGGTTCCACCCGGCCGCCGGGCAGTTCCCACTTGCCGGCGGCTTCCGGCGGGTAGGAGCGCTGTTGGGCCAGGAGTCGGCCATCGCGGATGATCGCGGCCCCTACTACTACGCGCGCGTGCAGGAGTTCGACGCTCCGAGCCGAAACGGCGGCAGCACGGGCTTCCAGCACCTTCAGGGCCAGGCCGCGGCCCACGACGACGTCGGCGAGGCGGCCGAACGGCCCGCCGGGGCTGGTCCACTCCACCGAGTCGACCACCATCGTGCCGCCGCCGGTGTGCAGCAGGTCCGTGACCAGCGTGAACCGCGGCAGCGGCCCGCCGACCAGCTCCGCCGACACACCGGTGGTGTCGGCCCGCGTCACGACCAGCCGCCCGGTCACCGGCCCGACGGACCCCGCCAGCGACGCGCCCGCGAACAGCACCGGCCCGACACCGGAGATCCGCACGCCCAGCCCCCGCACGGCCCGCGCCAGCAGTCGGGCGTCCAGCAACGCGGCGGCGACGGTCCGCAGCGGCGCGTCGACCAGGGTGGTGGTTCTCAGCTCGGGCACGGTCGCCGATCCTGCCACCCCCGCGCTCACCGGTAGAGCGGCCAGCGCACCTCCAGCCGGGCGCCGCCCTCCGGCGACTCGCCCGCGCGGATCGTGCCGCGACGCCGCCGCACGAGGTGCGCGACCAGCGCCAACCCGAGCCCGAACCCGCCGGTCGCCCGGCCGCGGTCGGAGTCGACCCGGTAGAACCGGTCGAACACCTTCTCCCGGTGCTCCTCGGGGATGCCGCGCCCGTCGTCGTCCACCAGCAGCCGCACCTCGCGCGCGGCGGGCAGCACCGAGATCCGGATGAACGTGCGCGCGTACCTGGCCGCGTTGCGCAGCAGGTTGTCCAGCACCAGCTCCACCTCGGTCCCGGCGGCGGAGATCAGGCACGCGCTCATCGGCGCGGCCAGCCGCACCAGCAGCTCCGTCTCGCCGAGCCGGTCCACCGCGGCCTGCGCCTGGAGCACCAGGTCGACCGGTTCGGCGCGCGGCAGCTCGCCGGTGTCCGCGCGGGCCAGGATCAGCAGCGCGTCGACCAGCGCGGACAGCCGCTCGGACTCCTCCACCACCGATTCCAGCACCTCGATGGAGAAGTCCGGGTCGGGGTGCGCCACCGCCACCTCGGCCTGCGCCCGCACGGACGTCACCGGCGAGCGCAGCTCGTGCGCCGCGTCGCCGGTGAACCGGCGCAGCCGCTCGGTGGCCTCGTCGCGCCGGGCGAGCAGGGCGTTCAACGCCTCCGCAAGCGCTTGCAGCTCGTCCCGTGCGGCCGGCACCGGCAGCCGCTGACCGCGCGGCAGCTCGGCCGCCGCCACCCGCATCCGCTCCACCGGCCGCAACGACGACCGCACGGCCAGCCACGTGGCGATCCCGACCAGCCCGGCGACCAGCACCGCGGCCACCGCGAGCCACCGCGTGCCCAGCCGGTTCGCCTCGCGGTAGCCGACCAGCGTGTCGCCGGCGACGTGCAGCTCGGGGGTGCCGTCGGCGGCGAACACCACCCGCCCGGTCCACCGGTGCGCGCTCGGCCCGTCGATCCGCAGCACGGGTTCGCCCGCCTTGAGCCGGCGCACGTCGGCGGCGGTCAGGTCGGGCCGCGGACCGCCGTCCAGCGGGTTGCCCGCGGTGTCGAGCACCCGCGCGTTCTCCGCCTTGGCCAGCTCCCGGTCCACCGCCTTGACCTGCACCATCCCGATCAGCTGGGGCGCCAGCAGGGTGAACGCGAGCAGGCACAGCAGGGCGACGCCGGTCGCGACGACGGTGATCCGGAACCGCAGGGTGCGGCGCAGCCACCACCGCCGCAGCCACCACCGCCGCGGGTTCACCTGCGCCTGGTCCCCGCCGCACCCAGCGCCGCGTCCAGGTCGGGCGTGGACGCCAGGTAGCCGTGGCCGCGCACGGTCCGCACGACCTCGCCCGCGCCCGTCGCGTCCAGCTTGCGCCGCAGGTAGCCGACGTAGACCTCCACCGCGTTGCGGGTCGCCGCCTGCTCGTCGCCCCACACCGCGCGCAGCAGCTCGTCCTTGGTCACCACCGACCCGGCCCGGCTGGCCAGCACGTCCAGCACCGCGTACTCGCGCGGCGACAGCGACACCGGCTCGCCGGCCCAGCTCACCTCGCGCAGCGCGCGGTCCACCACCAGCTCGCCCAGCTTGAGCCGCCGCCGCGCCAGGTCGGCGGAGTTGCGCCGCAGCAGCGCCCGCACCTGCGCCACCAGCACCACGAACGAGAACGGCTTGACCAGGTAGCCGTCCGCGCCGAGGTCGAGGCCGTCGGCCTGGTCGACCTCGCCGTCCTTGGCCGAGACCATCAGCACCGGCGTGCGCACGCCCTCGGCGCGCATCCGCTGCAGCACCCGGTAGCCGGACAGGCCGGGCAGCATGATGTCCAGCAGCACCACGTCGAACGCGCCGGTCAACGCCACCCGCAGGGCGTTGGGGCCGTCGGCGGCGGTGACCACCTCCATGCCCTCCGCGGACAGGCCGCGCTCCAACGCGCGCCGCACGCCGATCTCGTCGTCCACAACCAGCACCCGTGGTCTCACGCCCCACAGCATGCCCCGCGAGGAGGACAATCGGCGCGGGAGTCTCAGTGCGCTCTCAGGCTCCAGAACGCTCTCAGCGCGATCTCAGGGCCGCCGGAGGAGTGTCTGCGTCGTCGGGTCGCAAGGGGCTGCCCGGTAGGAGGAGGGGACATGAACCGCAGAAGGGTGACCGTCGCGGCGGCGGCGGTCGGCGTGATCGCCGGCGCGACCGGGCTCGGGGTGCTCGCGATGCCCGCCGGCGCCGGGCCCGCGCCGGTGCTGCCGGACGTCACCGCCGAGGCGCTGGTGGAGTCCGTGCTGAACGCGAAGCCGGCCGCGTTCGGCGGTTCGGTCGCGGTGAACAACGACCTGGGCATCCCGGCGATCGCCGGCGTGCCGCAGCTGTCGGACGGTCCGAGCACGCTGCGGATGTGGACCGACGGCCAGGGCAAGCTGCGGGTCCAGCTGCCCGCCGGCGACTCCGAGCGCACGCTCGTCGACGACGGCGAGACGGCGTGGCTGTGGGACTCGGCCGAGCAGACCGTGCGGAAGATGCCGCACGGCTCGTTCGAGCAGGAGGGGCGCAAGCCGGGGCTGGGCGTGGACCAGGACGCCGCGCCGACCGACCCGGTGACGCTGTCGCGGCAGGTGGTGGCCGCGATCCAGGAGTTCAGCGACGTCACCGTCGACGGCACCGCGCGGGTGGCCAACCGGCCGGTGTACGAGCTGGTGCTGACCCCGAAGCCGACCGAGAAGACGGTGCTGCGCGAGGTGCGCGTCGCGGTCGACGCGGAGCTGCGGGCGCCGCTGCGGGTGGCCGTGCTGACCAACGGCACGGACGCGCCCGCCGTGCAGGTCGGGTTTTCCGAGCTGAACGTGGGCCCGCAGGACGCGTCGCTGTTCACCTTCACCCCGCCCGCCGGGGCCGAGGTGGTCGTGCCGGACCTGGACGAGCCGTCGGCGGAGCGGAAGGCCGCCGCCGAGCAGGCGTTCAGCGAGGCGAACCCCCAGGTCATCGGCGAGGGCTGGGACGTCGTGCTGGCGGCGCGCGTGCCGGGCAACGCGCTGGGCGACCTGATGCGGCAGCAGCCGGAGCGGGGCGAGCGCGGCGGTGAGCGGCCGGAGTTCGGTCAGCAGGACGTGCGGGGCCTGCTCCAGCAGCTGGGCAAGCAGGTCAGCGGCGACTGGGGCTCGGGCACGCTCATCACGACCCGGGTCGGCGGCCTGCTGATCGCCGACGACGGCCGGGTGGCCGCGGGCGCGGTGCCGGAGCAGGTGCTGGTGGACGCGATCGGCCAGGTCAAGTGACCACCTCGACCAGCGCGCGGGTGGAGCCGGTGACCGCCGGCTCCACCCCGGTCCTCGCGGCCCGGACGCGGGGGCTGCGCAAGGTGTACGGGAGCACCGTCGCGGTGGACCGGGTGGACCTGGAGGTGCCGCGAGGTGCGGTGCTCGGGATGCTCGGCCCGAACGGGTCGGGCAAGACCACCACGATCCGCATGCTGCTCGGGCTGGTGCGGCCGACCGAGGGGGAGGTCGAGCTGCTGGGCAAGGCCCTGCCCGACGGCGCCGCGGAGGCGTTGCCGCACGTCGGCGCGCTGGTCGAGGGTCCGGGGTTCCACCCGTTCCTGTCCGGTCGGGAGAACCTGCGGCGGGCGGCGGCGTTCGAGCCGCTGCTCGCCACCGCCGACATCCCGCGGGCCGTGGAGGACGCGCTGGAGCGGGTCGGCCTCACCGCCGCCGCGCACCGGCGCTACCGGGGGTACTCGCTGGGCATGAAGCAGCGGCTGGGGATCGCCTCGGCGCTGCTGGTCCGGCGCGAGCTGATCGTGCTGGACGAGCCGACCAACGGCCTGGACCCGGCGGGCACCCGCGAGGTGCGCAGGGTGATCGCGGACCTGCACGAGGCGGGCAGCACGGTCGTCGTGTCGTCGCACCTGCTCAGCGAGATCGAGGCGACGTGCACGCACGTGGCCGTGCTGCACCGGGGGACCGTCGTGGCGCAGGGGGAGCTGGCCGAGCTGCTGCACGCCGACAGCAGCTCGCTGCTGATCGTCACGCCGGACGTGGACGACGCGCTGAACGCGCTGCGCGCGGGCCGGATCTCGGCGCGGCCGTTCGAGGGGGGCGTGCGGGTCGAGCTGATCGGCACGACCGCGCCCGCCGTGGTGGAGGCGCTGGTGACCGCGGGCGTCCCGGTGCACGAGGCGCGCCGGCACCGCACCGGCCTGGAGGAGCTGTTCGCCCGGCTCACCGAGGCCGAGGAGTCCGAGCACAACCTGTCCGCGGTGGACACGATCGAGGAGGGGTCCCGATGAGCGCGCTGGTCGCCACGCGCGCTCCGCTGGGCAGGCAACTGCGCTCGGAGCTGCGCTGGATCCTGCGCCGGCCGCGGACGGTGATCGGACTGGCGTCGCTGTGCCTGGTGCCGGTCCTGGCCGGGATCGGGCTGTGGTTCGCGGTCGACGGCGACGGCCCCGCCGGACCCGGCCTGGCCGCGATCGTCGCGGGCAACGGCCTGGTGCTGCCGGTGTTCACCCTATTCCTGGCCCTGCCGCTGCTGATGCCGCTGGTCGGCGCCATCTGGGCGGCCGACGGGCTGGCGGGCGAGGCGCAGCACGGCACGCTGCGCGGGTTGATGATCTCGCCGATCGGGCGGGTCCGACTGCTGGGCGTGAAGGCGTTCGGCGTGGCCACGATGTCGCTGTTCGCGGTCGTGCTGATCGCGGTCGTCGGCGCGATCACCGGTGTGGTGCTGTTCGGCGGCGGCGGGATGCTCACGCTGTCCGGCAGCACGCTGTCGCTCGGCGGCGCGCTGGGCCGCATCCTGCTGGCGGTCCTGCTGGTCACCGTGCAGGTGTGGGGCGTGGCGGCGATCGCGCTGGCGATCTCGGCGTGCACCGAGCACCCGCTGGTGGTGATGGCCGCGACGATGGCCGGTGTGATCGTGTTCCAGGTGCTCGGCGTGTTCAGCGCGCTGGACTGGCTGCACCCGTACCTCATCACGTCGGCGTGGAGCGGCCTGATCGACGTCATGCGCGACCCGCTGCCGACCGAGCAGCTGTGGCGCAGCACGGCGCTGGCCGCGTGCTACATCGTCATCGGGCTGTCGCTGGCCGCAATGCGGTTGGCGACGAAGGACAGCTAGCCGACAATCGGCCGGTGCACCTGGAGACCGGCCGGTTGGCGTTGCGGGGGTTCGTGGAGTCCGATGTGGACTCGTTGGCGTGGTTGCTCGGCGAGCCGCGGGTGATGCGGTTCATCGAGGACGGCAAACCGGTGTCGCGGGCCGACGTGGAGCGGGTCGTGCTGCCGAAGGTGCTCGGCGGCGGCTGGTGGGCGGCGCACGAGAAGGCGTCCGGCGCGTTCATCGGCTGGTTCGAGCTGAGCGCGGCGGGCGCGGGTGCGGCCGAGTTGGGCTATCGGCTGCACCCCGACTTCTGGGGTCGCGGTTACGCCACCGAGGGCGCGTCGGCGTTGGTGGAGCACGCGCGGGCGACCGGGGTGGAGCGGGTCGTGGGGTACGCGATGGTGGTGAACACCGGGTCGCGGCGGGTGCTGGAGAAGGTGGGGCTGGAGCACGTGCGGACGTTCCACGAGGAGTGGCCGGAGCACGTCGAGGGCGCCGAACACGGCGACGTGGAATACGCTCTCCAGCTCCGCCCCTGACCCCGTGCGGATACCCGAAGCCCGCCGACCGCTGATGTGCGGGTTCGAGCATTTCCTTGTGCGCCAACGGAGTTACAACGTTGGCGCGATCGAGTGGCGCGCGGTCTGTCCGGTATCAACCCCTTTCGCCGCAAATCCTCCTCACGTGCCGCGGGCCCTGCCCCGCGGCGCAGGAGGAGGGAACGCATGTCCACGAGACGACGGGGAGCGACGCTGCTCGCCCTGTCCGGGATGCTGGGCGCCGCCGCGCTCACCGGCGCCACCGCCGCGACCGCGACCGCGGCCGGCGAACTGCCCATCTACGCCGTCCGCTCCGAGGGCCTGACCCTGGACCAGGCGACGGCCCTGCAGCGGGCGTTCGGGTTGAAGACCGTCGAACGCACGCGCGAGGGCGTCGTCACGTTCACCGACGAGGCCCGTCACCTGCACGTGCCCGGCATCGACCGCGGCGCGGGCGCGCCCGACGAGAGCGGTCGGGCGACCCGGCAGACCCAGCTCGACCTCAACGCGATCCGAGCGCTGCGGGGCGTGCCCCTGGCCGACGCGACCAAGCGCGTCACGGAAGCCCTGCGCGGCGTCGGGCTGCTGCCCGCCAACGCCACGGCGAGCGCGTCGCACACGGTGGTCGAGATCCACGACGCCAACGGCAACCCGGTGATCAGCGGCCAGCTGGACACCACGGTGTCGTTCGCGTTCCAGCTCGACGGCATCCCGCTGGAGGGGCCGGGTTCCAAGGTCCGGGTCTCCCTGGACGGCACGGGCGCGGTCACCCAGCTCACCTACGCCACCCGCACCCTCGCCGCCGTCGGCACGAAGCCGGTGGTGGACCTCCAGGAGGGCTACCGCAAGTGCGCCGAGGTCCTGGGCGCCAACTCGCTCGGTTCGGTGGAGTACACCTACGCGAACAACATGCTCGGCACCGGCACCACGCACCTGGAGCCGTACTTCCGCTGCCAGGGCGCGGACACCGCCGAGTCGTCGCCGGTGATCTACCTGCCCGCCCTCGTCGGCAGCACCGCCCCGCCGCTCGACCCGTCCGTGCCGCCCCGCTCGGCCACCCGTTCCGACGTGGGCGCGCAGTGGACCACCCGGATCGACGTCGGCAGCTCGGGCACCGGGACGTGCCAGGGCCTGCCGAACGTCCCGGCCGACGTCAACGGCTTCAACAGCCGGTTCACCAGCGCCGGCATCCCGGTGCAGCACAGCTGGACCGGCGGGAACACGTGGGAGCAGGACTTCAAGGACCCGGCGTTCCCCGGCGGCCAGGACCACCTGTACGCCGACGACGTCGACCTGAACTACCACCGCGGGCTGGGCGGCGCGTTCGGCCTGTCGTTCGCCGGGTGCAGCGCCGTCAACGACAGCACGCTGCGCAACACCGAGGCGCGCTGGGGCAACCGGGACGCCGAGTGGATGAGCCTGCACACGCCGAACCTCCTCCAGCCGACCGCGAGCGGCCAGGCGTGGTGGCAGCGGTGGGGCCAGGCGTTCCGGGGGCTGCACCAGATCAACAGCTTCGAGACCAGCGTGGTGCAGTGCGGCGCGTTCGGCACCAGGTACGCCAACTACCTGCTGACCAACAAGCTGAAGGTGCGCGTGGCGTGGTCCCGCGCGGCGATCGACACCCAGCCGTCGTGGGTGCGGTGGGCGACCATGGGTCCGATCGGCAACTCGTGGATCGCCAACTTCGACGACCACTTCTGGGGCATGGGTCCGGTCGGGCCGGACACGCTGCCCACGGTGGGGTACTGGAAGATCTCCGGCGCCAGCTGACCGCCTGACCGACTGACGGCTCTGATCACCTGATCACCTGATCACCTGATCGTCTTGACCGTCTTGGCCGTCTGACAACGCATCGCAGGGGTCCCCTCCCAGGGGACCCCTGCTTTGATTCTGCCGGCGGGGCAAGACGATTCCCGTAACGACGGCCAGGGCTGTGGACAGGTCAGCACAACCCGTGCCTCGGCCCTGGCACACCCGATCCCCGCCGCGGTCGGCCGGTCGGGTCGATCACCGGAATGCGTTGTCGGAACACCGGAACGCCGCTCGTAGTCGCGGTGGGGCAGAGCCGGGGGGCAGCCGCCCTCGAAGAACTGTGGACAACGGCGGCGGACGACCGTGGCGGCGCAGGTCAGCCGATCAGGGCGACGCCGTCGTGGTCCACGGCCAGCCGCACCCGGTCGCCGGGGGACGGTGGCGCGGCGACCGGGGCGACCGCCTCGAACTCCTCGTCCCCCAGCCGCACCAGCAGCCGGACGTGGTCACGTCGGTGCACCCGTTCGAGCACCTCCGCCTCGACCGCCCCGCCCGGGTCGACCCGCAGCGCCGTCGCCCGCAGCCCGACCCGCCCGTCCACCCCGACCAGCGCCCGGGCCGCGTCGGCGGCCAGCACCTTGCCGCACCCGAGGAACCGCGCCGTCTCCACGTCGACCGGCCGCCGCCACACCTCGGTCGGCACGCCGACCTGCACGACGCGACCCGCCCGCATCACCGCGACCCGGTCGGCCAGCGTGAACGCCTCGTCGTGGTCGTGCGTCACCACCAGCGCCGTCGCGCCCGCCTCGCGCAGCAGCCGCGCCAGATCGACCGCCAGCTGCTCCCGCAGCGCCCGGTCCAGCGCGGACAGCGGTTCGTCCAGCAGCAGCAACCTCGGCCGCGGCGCGAGGGCGCGGGCCAGCGCCACCCGCTGCTGCTCGCCACCGGACAGCTCGGTGACCCGCCGCCCGCCGTACCCGGCCAGGCCGACGAGCTCCAGCAGCGACGCCACCCGCTTCTCCCGCGCCTCCCGCTCCACCCGCCGCATCCGCAGCCCGAACGCCACGTTGCCCGCCACGTCCCGGTGCGGGAACAGCTGGCCGTCCTGGAACACCAGCCCGAAACCACGCCGGTGCACGGGCGTCCCGGCCAGGTCCACGCCGTCCCACGTCACGGTCCCGGCGCCGGGCGGCTCCAACCCGGCCACCGCGCGCAGCAGCGTCGACTTGCCGCAGCCGGACGGCCCGAGCAGCGCCACCACCTCGCCGTCGGCGATCGACAGGTCCACCCCGGACACCGCCGCCACGTCGCCGTACCGCACGCTCAACCCGTCCACCCGCAACGACATCAGAACTCCCCGCCGCTCGGCACGCGCAGCCGCTCGATCACCAGCACGGCCGCCGTGGTCACCACCATCAGCACCGCGCACGCCGCGTAGGCCATCTGGCTGTTCAGCTCACCGGGCCGCGACATCAGCCGGGCGATCACCACCGGCAACGTCGGCGCGTCCGGCCGGGCCAGGAAGCTCGTCGCGCCGAACTCCCCCAGCGCCACCACGAACCCGAACCCGGCCGCCGCCAGCAGCGACCGCGCCGCCAGCGGGAAGTCCACCTCGCGCCACACCCGCCACGGGCTCGCGCCCAGCGTCGCCGCCGCCTGCCGCAGCCGCTCGTCCACCGCCCGCAGCACCGGCAGCACGATCCGCACGATCAGCGGCGTCACCACCAGCGCCTGCGCCAGCGGCACCAGCAGCGGTGACGTGCGGAAGTCGCCGGGCAGCGCGTCCATGGTGACCAGGTAGCCGAAGCCGAGGGTCACCGCGGACACGCCCAGCGGCAGCATCAGCGCCGTGTCCAGGGTCTCGGCGAACCACGACCCGTGCCGCCGCAGGCCCACCAGCACGACCGCCGACACCACCCCGACCAGCAGCGCCACCAGCGTCGCGTCGGTCGCGACCCGCACCGAGCGCACCGCCGCGTCCAGCCCGGACACCGCCAGCGTGCCGCGCTCACCGGTGCCGGCCAGCGCCGCGTACCCGGCGAAGCTCCAGCCGTCCCGGGTGGCCAGCGACCTCACCACCAGCCCCACCACCGGCGTGAGCAGCGCCGACACCACGAGCCAGGCCGCCACGACCACGGCCCACTCACCGCCCGCGGGCCGCCTGGGAGGTTCCACCCGCAGCGGCAGCGACTTCTCCCGCCTGCGCCGCGCCAGCCCGCCGACCACCAGCACCGCGATCACCGCCGCGAACTGCACCAGCGACAGCGCCGCCGCGCCGGACAGGTCGAACAGCTCGACCGTGCGCAGGTAGATCTCGGTCTCCAGGGTGCGGTGCCGCGCGCCGCCGAGCACCAGCACCACGCCGAAGCTGGTGGCGCAGAACAGGAACACCACCGACGCGGCCGACCCGATCGCCGGCGCCAGCGACGGCAGCACCACGGACGTGAACGCGCGCAGCCGTGACGCGCCCAGCGCCCGTGCCGCGTCCTCCGCCCGCCGGTCGACCCGCGCCCACAGGCCGCCGACCGTGCGGGCGACCACGGCGACGTTGAAGAACGCGTTGGCCAGCACGATCGGCAGCACGCCGCCGGAAGGCCACAGCGCCCGGAACGCCAGCCCCACCACCACGGTCGGCAGCACGAACGGCACCATCACCGCCGCCCGCACCACCCCCGCGCCGCGGACCCGGCAGCGGGCCAGCAGGAACGCCACCGGCAGGCCGGTGACCAGCGCCAGCGCCGTCGCCGCCGCGGCCTGGCCGAGGGTGAACCCGATCAGGTCCCAGGTGTCGGCGCGGGCCAGGACCGGCAGCACGCCGCCCTCGCCGAGGCCGAGCCCGACGATCGCCGCCACCGGCCAGGCGAAGAACACGCCCAGGAACGCCAGGGGCAGCAGCGCGGCCAGCGACCAGGCGAGCCTCGGACCCGGTCCCGACCTCAGCCCTGGACCAGCGTGCGCCACTGCCGCACCCACTGCTCGCGGTTCGCGTCGACCTCGGCGGCGGGCAGCGACCGCGCGGTGGCGGGCAGCGGCGCGGCCTTCGCCCACGCCTCGGGCAGCGCGACGCCCTCGCGGGACGGGTAGACGTACATCTGGCCCGGCACGTCAGCCTGCACTTTCTCGCCGAGCAGGAAGTCGAGGACCTTGCGCGCGTCCTCGGGGTTCTTCGCGCCCTTCAGCACGCCCGCGTACTCGACCTGGCGGTAGCAGGTGTCCAGCAGCGCCTTGGTGCGCGGCGCGCCGTCGTCGCCGATCTCCGCCGACGGCGAGGACGCGTAGGACACCACGATCGGCCGCGGCCCCTTGCCGCTGGAGCCGGAGAAGTCCTGGGTGTACGCCTCCTCCCAGCCGCTGACGACCTTCACGCCGTTGGCCTTGAGCTGACCCCAGTAGTTCGTCCAGTTGTCGCCGAACTGGTCGATCGTGCCGAGCAGGAACGCCAGGCCGGGCGAGGAGGTGGCCGGGTCCTCGACCACCAGCATGTCCCGGTACTTGGGGTCGGCCAGGTCGGCGTACTGCTCGGGCTCGCCGATGTCCTTGAAGGCGGCGACGTCGATGTTCAGGCACACGTCGCCGACGTCCACCGCGTGCAGCCGGTTCGGCGGGTCGAGCTGGTAGCGCTGCGCGCCCTTCTGCGCCTCGGGGCTCGCGTACTCCTCGAACACGTCCTCCGCCAACGCGCGCGAGGCGAACGTGGAGTCCACGCCGAAGGCGACGTCGCCGATCGGGGCGTCCTTGGTGAGCACCAGCTTGTTGGTGACCTCGCCGGCGTCACCACTGGCCAGCGGCTTGATCGTGATGCCGGTCCCGGTCTTGAACTCCTCCAGCAGCTCGGGCGTGAGGGCGAACGAGTCGTGCGTCACCAGCGTGACGACCCGCTCCCCCGGCGCCGGCGCGTCCGAGGTGGTCACCGAACAGGCGGTGAGCAGCGCGAACGCGGTCACTGCGGGCAGCACTCGTCGGAACATCATCTCTCCCTACACCGGCATGACCCGGATCAGGTGTGGACGGTCGAAGGCTCGCGCGCCTTCCTCTCAGCCCGGCGCAACACCGGACTCCCGTGGTGAACGCGCAGCCTACCCCGCGCGGTGGCACGATCGGTCCCATGGCCGAACTGCTGACCGACGACCAGGTGACCGCCGCGCTGGGGTCGCTGCCCTCGTGGCGCGCGCAGGACGCCGCGCTGGTGCGCACGGTGGAGCTGGACAGCTTCGCGCGGGCGTTGCAGGTGGTGAACCGGGTAGCGGAGATCGCCGAGAACGACGACCACCACCCGGACATCGACATCCGCTGGCGCACGCTGACGTTCCGCTGCAGCACGCACTCGACCGGCGGGATCACCGCGCTGGACGTGTCCCTAGCGGAGGAGATCGACGGAGTGCTCGACGTCCTCGGTTGACCGCTGCCGCAGGACCACGGCGATCGTGACGAGGGTGAGCACGCCCACCGCCGGGTAGACCCAGCCCAGCGCCGCGTAGTACCAGGGGCGCGGGATGACCCAGATCGACGGCTGCGCGTTGAGCAGGAACGAGATCAGGTAGCTGCCGATCGCCAGGAGCCACGCCACCGCCGTGACGGCCGCCAGCCGGTGCTTGGCCGCGTACAGCAGCCACATCAGGGCGGGCGCCGCCCAGACCCAGTGGTGGCTCCAGGAGATCGGCGAGACCAGCAGGCCGAGGAACTGCACGGCCACGATCATCGCCAGCACGTCCTGGGCCTTGACGGCCGCGTGCAGCGCGAACCCGGCGAGCACCGCCGCGACCACCACGGCGGCCACGAAGACCGGCCCGGTGCCGATGTCGTGGCCGACCGTGCGGGACAGGGCGCCGCGCAGCGACTGGTTGATCGCCGAGCCGACCGGCCCGACCCGCGAGGCGTCGCCGAGCAGGTGGAACCAGTACTCGTTCGACAGCCTCGGCGAGACCGCGTACGCCGCCGCGACCGTGCCGAAGAACGCCACGACCGACCACACCGCCGCCTTGTACTGGCGGTTGACCAGGAAGTAGAGGCCGGAGATGGCGGGCGTGAGCTTCAACCCGGCCGCGATCCCGACGCCCGCGCCCTGCTTCCAGCGGCGGGCGCTGACCATCGCGCCGAGCAGGAGGGCCGCCAGCACCAGGTTGATCTGGCCGTAGTTCAGCGTCGTGCGGACCGGCTCGACCCAGATGAACAGGCCGGTCCACAGCATCGCGCGGCGCGGGTCGGCGCGGCCGGCGAGCTGGAGCGACTTGCGGGTGATGAACCACAGGCAGGCGAGGCTGACCAGCTGCCAGGACCACCGGGCCACGCCCCACGGCACCCAGGAGAGCGGCACGAAGACGATGGCGGAGAACGGCGGGTAGGTGAACGGGAGGGCGAACTGGTCGGAGAACTCCTCCAGCCGCCACTCGTAGAGCAGGCCGGTGAACAGCTCGGGCGAGGCGTTCCGGTAGACCATCAGGTCGACCATGGTCATCTTCGTCTGGAAGGCCACCATGGCCAGGTGCCCGAGCAGGGAGGCGCCCAGGATCCACGGCGCGAAGGCGAGCACCCGCCCCTCAAGTGCGCGCAACGTCACTGCTCTACCTCCACGAAGGTGTGAATTACACGACTGCCGGGCCACGAAACCGGGTACCCGAGCGTCAAGACGAGTGGGAGATCAACGCAAGGGGTAAACCGCATGACCACCGACATCGTCGTGTTCACCGTCTCCGCACTGGGGATGCTCGCCACCGCGGGGGGCGTCTTCGCCCTCGCCCGCCACAGTCGCAAGCAGGTGCGCTGACGCACGTGCACAGTACCTCGGGGCGGTGCGTCGAACGCACCGCCCCGACTGCTGCCCGGGGTCGGTCGGGGACCGGCGGTCCCGGCTCAGGCGCAGCTCAGGTCACCGAACCGCACTACGGTGAGGACATGGCCGACTTGCCCGACTGGATGCGTCCGCCGCGCTCTAGGGCCAAGCGCCTCACGGTGCCGAGGTCGACCGCGAGATGACGATCCGGCTCGACGCCCGCAACCGCCCGGAAGCGGATGTCCTCGTGTCGTCGGCTCCCTACGACCCGGATCGGACGTGGTTCGAGCCGGGCGACGTGCTGCTGGTGGTCGAGGTCGTCTCACCCGAGTCCGCCTTCCGGGACCGCACGGTGAAGCTGCCCAAGTACGCCGCGGCAGGCATCCGGCACCACTGGCTGGTCGAGGACGAGGCCACCGGCCCGGTCGTGCACGTCTACGAACTGGACGAGCCGACCAGGGCCTACACGTCGACCGGCGTCTTCCGCGACTCCCTCCACGTCCCGGTGCCGTTCGAGATCGACATCGACCTGGCGAAGCTCGTGCCCGACCGCTGACCATCGCGGTCACCCGCTCCTCCGTGCCACCCCACTGTCACAGTGGCAAGAGCGGCCGACGTGAGGAACGCCCCGGTCGTTTCCGACTGGTGCGCGGACGAGCCGAAAGCGCTGCCGGAATAGCGGCCGTGCCCCGGGACCGCCCCCCTGCTCAGACCGGACGGCTCATCGTGCGTGGTCGAACTCCTCGACGCGGCCCAACGATCTCTCGCGCCGATCGGACGTTGAACCGGAACTCCACGTTCAGGGGACCGACCGACGAGTCCAGGAGCCGAGGTGCCGCGCCGCCTCGACGTGGTCCACCGCACCGGTGGCGAGACCGATGACCAAGTCGTAGGCGTCGTCCTCGGGTGCGTCCAAGTCGATTCCGTTGAGGCCGTGGAAGACGAACGCCGCCAGCCACCCCAGCCGCTTGTTGCCGTCGATCAACGGGTGGTTGCGTACGATCGGCTCCAGCAGCACGGCGGCCTTCTCGTCCACCCCGCCGTAGGCGTCCCGCCCCGTCAGCGACGACCGCGACGGTGGGCGGCCGAGGTCGTGGGCCGGCAGGTCTTCCAGGGGCGGGTACTCGAAGTTCACTGCGAGAGCCGGTCGAGCAACCCCGCGTACCGCTCGCGGCCCTCACCGGAGAGTGCCCGGACACGGTCCTGGCGGACCCGGCGCGCGGCGGCGTCCGCGCGTTCCTGCTCCTCGGTCGGCCTTGACGTCATCGCCACACCACCGATCTTTCGCCGGACGCCGTCGAGGGGTGGCGCGCTGACTCCTGCGCGGGAGGTGTCGGGCCGCGACTACACGTTGAAGCGGAACTCCACCACGTCGCCGTCGGCCATGACGTAGTCCTTGCCCTCCATGCGCACCTTGCCCGCGGCCTTGGCGGAGGCCATCGAGCCGGCTTCCACGAGGTCCGCGAACGAGACCACCTCGGCCTTGATGAAGCCGCGCTCGAAGTCCGTGTGGATGACGCCGGCCGCCTGCGGCGCGGTGGCGCCCTTGGGGATGGTCCACGCCCGCGATTCCTTCGGGCCGGCCGTCAGGTAGGTCTGCAGGCCCAGGGTGTGGAAACCGGCTCGCGCCAGCGCGTGCAGGCCCGGCTCGTGCTGGCCGATCGACTCCAGCAGCTCGCGGGCGGACTCCTCGTCCAGCTCCAGCAGCTCCGCCTCGACCTTGGCGTCCAGGAACACCGCGTCCGCGGGCGCCACCAGCTCGCGCAGCTCCTTGAGCTTCGCCTCGTCGGTGAGCACGCCCTCGTCGGCGTTGAACACGTACAGGAACGGCTTGGCGGTGAGCAGGCTCAGCTCGCGCAGCAGCGAACCGTCCACTTCGGACTGCGCGGCGAACAGCGTGCGACCGCCGTCGAGGATGTCGCGGGCCTGCTTCGCCGCCTCCAGCGCCGGGCGGCGGTCCTTCTGCGTGCGGGCTTCCTTCTCCAGCCTCGGCACGGCCTTCTCCAGCGTCTGGAGGTCGGCCAGGATCAGCTCGGTGTTGATCGTCTCGATGTCGGCGACCGGGTCGACGCGGCCGTCGACGTGGATCACGTCGGAGTCGTCGAACACCCGGATGACCTGGCAGATCGCGTTCGCCTCGCGGATGTTGGCGAGGAACTTGTTGCCCAGGCCGGCGCCCTCCGACGCGCCCTTCACGATGCCCGCGATGTCGACGAACGACACCACCGCCGGCACCTCGCGCTCCGAGCCGAAGATCTCCGCCAGCTTCCCGAGGCGGGCGTCCGGCAGCGGCACCACGCCGACGTTCGGCTCGATGGTCGCGAACGGGTAGTTCGCCGCCAGCACGTCGTTGCGCGTGAGGGCGTTGAACAGGGTGGACTTGCCGACGTTGGGCAGGCCGACGATGCCGAGGGTCAAACTCACGGGAGGTGAGTCTACGCGCCCCCGCCGCCGTGTCCGATTCCCGCGAGACCGGACCTCTTCGCGCTGGCAGAGTGAGGTGCATGCTCCTCGACGACGAACGCGCCTACCGGGCCGTCGCCGCCCGCGACGCCCGGTTCGACGGGTGCTTCATCCTCGCCGTGCGCACGACCCGCATCTACTGCCGGCCGTCCTGCCCCGCCATCACGCCGAAGCGCCGCAACGCCGAGTTCTACCCGACCGCGGCCGCCGCCCAGTCCGCCGGCTACCGGGCGTGCCGCCGGTGCCTGCCCGACGCCGTGCCCGGCTCGCCGGAGTGGAACCTGCGGGCCGACCTGGCCGCCCGCGCCATGCGCCTGATCTCCGACGGCGTGGTGGAGCGCGAGGGCGTGCCGGGGCTCGCGGCGCGCCTGGGCTACTCGGAACGCCACCTGACCCGCGTGCTGACCGCCGAGCTGGGCGCCGGACCGCTCGCGCTGGCCCGCGCGCACCGCGCCCACTCGGCGAGGCTGCTGATCGAGACGACGGACCTGGCGTTCGCCGACGTCGCGTTCGCGGCCGGTTTCGCCAGCGTCCGGCAGTTCAACGAGACGATCCGGGCGGTGTTCGCCGCCACCCCGTCGGCGATGCGCTCGGCCCGGGCCGCGTCGACCTCGGCGGGCCGCATCACGCTGCGCCTGCCGTACCGGCCGCCGTTCGACGCGGCGGGCCTGCTCGCGCACTTCCGGGCGACCGCGATCCCGGGCGTGGAGCACGTCACGGACCGCTGCTACGCGCGGTCGCTGCGCCTGCCGCACGGCCAGGCGACCGTGCGGCTGGAACCGGCGGCCGGGCACGTGTCGTGCTCGCTGCGGCTGACCGACCTGCGCGACCTGGGCAGCGCGGTGAGCCGGGTGCGGCGGCTGCTCGACCTCGACGCCGACCCGGTGGCCGTGGACGACTTCCTGGCCGCCGACCCGGCGCTGCGCCCGTCGGTGCTCGCCCGGCCCGGCGTGCGGCTGCCGGGCAGCGTCGACGGCGCGGAAACCCTGCTCAGGGCGCTCGGGCACGACGTGCGCGGTGAGGCGTTGGAGCAGCCGGACGGGCCGGTGACGCACCTGTACCCGGCGCCGGCGGCGATCGACTCGCCGGTGGCTCGGGCGTTGGCGGACGGCACGTTGAAGGTCGACGTGGGCCGGGACGCGGACGAGCTGCACGCCGAGCTGACCGCGTTCCCCGGCGTCGGCCCGGAGGTCGCCTCGTACGTGGTGATGCGCGTGCTCGGCGCCCCTGACATCCCTTTGACCAGCGACAACGTCGCGTGGCGCCCCTGGCGCTCCTACGCCGCGATGCACCTCGGGAGGACCGCATGAGCACTGGACACGTGTCCACGACCGAAACCCCGATCGGCCCCTTCACCGCCGTCGTCGCCATGGACGGCGTGGTCCTGGCCAGCGGCTGGACCTCGGACGTGGACGACCTGCTGCCGCAGGTGTCGCCGTCCCTGCGGCCGACGTCGCTGACGCCCCGCCGCGACCTGGGCGCGGTGACCAGGGCGGTGCGGGCCTACCACGCCGGGGAGCTGTCGGCGATCGACGACGTCCCGGTCCGCCAGCGCGCGGGCGAGTTCATGCGGCAGGCGTGGGACGCGCTGCGGACGGTGCCGGCGGGCAAGCCGATCAGCTACGCCGACTTCGCCCTGCTGGCGGGCCGGCCGGCGGCGGTGCGAGCCGCGGCGACGTCGTGCGCGCGCAACGCGGTGACGCTGTTCGTGCCGTGCCACCGGGTGATCCGCACGGGCGGCGCGCCGGGCGACTTCCGCTGGGGGCCGGACGTGAAGCGCTGGCTGCTGGGCCACGAGTCCTGACCGGGCGGCGGGCCGCCCGCGCGGTCACTCGTCGTCGCGGGGGCGGGGGCGGCGGGGACGACCGCCTTCGCGGGGCGGGGCGGGACGGCGGGGGCGGTCCGGGTTGCCGGTGGCGTTGGCCGGGCGGGGGCGCTTGGGGCGGCTCTCGTCACCGTCCGCGGCGGCGGGGCGGCGGCGTTCGGCGGGAGCGTCGGCCCGGTCGGCGCGATCGGCCCGGTCGGCTCGGGGGCGCTTCTTGGGGCGGTCCTCCGACGGCTGCGGCTTCTCGGCGGCGGCCCGGTCAGCGCGGTCAGCCCGTTCGGCGCGGTCGGACCGGTCTGCGCGGTCGGCCTTGTCGGCGCGACGCGACTTCTCCGGCTTGCGCTTGGCCTCGCGGATCTCGTCCTTGGTCAGCCGGTTCGGGTCCTTCTGCCTCATCACCCGCAGGATGCCCAGCACCACCGTGCACGCCGTGGTGATCGCCATCGCCGGGAAGCCGTCGATCAGCGGCTTGCCCAGCTTCAGCCCCGCCGACGCGAGCCCGCCCTCGGGCAGCCCCTGGGTGAACACCACCAGCAGCGGCACCACGATGGCCAGCACGAGCGGCGGCTGGACGACCGGGCCGAACATCGAGCGGCGCTCGACGAACACGACCGCGCCGACGCAGCCGACGAAGAACGTGATCCCGAACACCCAGCCCACGGTCTGAGCGGCCGAGCCTACGTCGACGTAGGTGCCGACGATGGCCACCACGAACGCGATGAGCACAGCCGCCCACCAGGGCAAACCCCTAAAGCTGCCGAACATGGCGCGGTCGTTCCAGCGGACGGCGGAAAGCTCGTCGTCCTCCGGTTCGCTGCGCGAGTCGTCACGCATAGCAGCGGTCACGCACACTCCTCGTTCGGCTCAGTCCCGACACACTCTATTACGCCTCCCGGGCGTCCAAGGGTGCACCGAGACCGGCCTCGTCCGTCCGCCTCACCAGTGGCAGGGGCGTGACGTCGGCCGACGCGTTGCTCAGCGGCTCCACCGCCGCCCGGAAACCCTCCAGCGCGTCCAGCTCGCGCCGCCGCGCCGACAGGAACCGCTGGAGGTGCGTGCTGGACAGGTTGACGGCGTCGATCGCGCCGTCGGCGGCCCGGTGCGCGCGCCCGGCCGCCGCCCTGACCTGCTCGACGTCGTCGGCCAGCGCCCGGTCGGTGACCGCGAACATCGCCGCCGACGCGATCACCGCGAACCCGGTCGGCCCGCACAGGAACACCCGCCGGTCGAGCAGCCAGCGCAGCAGCTCGGGGTCGGTGTCCAGGGCCGCGACCACCGCGCCGTCGTTCGGCACGAACATGATCGTCCCGTAGATGGCGTCGGCCCACCGCTGGTAGCCCTTGCCCGCCAGCTCCGCGGCCCGCGCGCGGATGTTGCGCACGTGCACCCGCAGCGCGTCGACCCGCTCGGACGCGTCGTCGGTCTCCACCGCCTCCGCCCACGTGGCCATGCTCATCTTCGCGTCCACCGGCACCCGCCGCCCGCCGCCGACGTTGAGCACCAGGTCCGGCCGCACGGAACCGCCGCCCGCGACGTCCACCTGGAGGTCGAAGTGGACGCCCTCGCGCAGGCCGAGCGCCCGCGCCGTCTCCACCAGCACCTTCTCGCCCAGCTCACCGCGACCGCTGACCGACGAGAACGCCACTTCGTACCGCTGCAACGCCGCCCACTGGGCGTCACCGCGGGCGCGTTCGGCCTGCACGGCGGCCAGCGCGGCATCCGTGCGCCGCACCCCGTCCTGGTAGAGCCGCCACAGGAACACCAGGGCGCCGGCGAGCAGGAGCGCCACGACCACTGCCGCCGTGCTGAGGACCGCTGTCATCCCCCGATCATCCCAACCCGCGTCCGACCACACGTTCGAGCGACACGCCGGGCGGGGTTCCACGGTTGGGGGCCGGCCGGCCTACGGTGGCCGGCGTGAAGATCCTGCACACGTCCGACTGGCACGTGGGCCGCACCTTCCACGGTCGTGACCTGCTGCAAGAGCAGGAAGCAGTGCTCAGCGGCCTGGCGGACACGATTTCGGACGAGCGGGTCGACGTGGTCGTGGTCGCGGGTGACCTGTTCGACCGGGCGGTGCCGAACGCGGAGGCGGTCGCGGTGTGCTCGCGGGTGCTCAAGCGGTTGCGCGCGGCGGGCGCGAAGATCGTGATCACGCCGGGCAACCACGACTCGGCGGCCAGGCTCGGCTTCCTGGGCGCGTTCGCCGAGGCCGGCGGCCTGCACTTGCGGACGCGGGTGGCCGAGCTGCACCAGCCGGTCCTGTTCGCCGACGCCCACGGCCCGGTGGCGGTGTACGGAATCCCGTTCCTTGAGCCGGAGACAGCCCGCCACGCCCTCGGCATCGAAACAAGCGCAGCTACTAAATCTAGCGCCGCTAGCAAAAAGAGCAGCGCCAGCAAAGCGGCCGGAGCTAGCGGAGCGATCGAGACTGCCAGGGCTAGCAAATCTAGCGGCGCTAGCAGTACGAGCGAAGCTAGCGAATCAGGCCGGGCCAGCAGCGCTAGCAAGACAAGCGACAACAGCAGCGCTAGCACGGCAGGCGGCGACAGCGGGACAGGTAGGACGAGTGGATCTAGCAGTGCTAGCGCTGCGAGCGGTGACAGCGAGGCTAGTGGGCTGGACGGAGCTAGCGGTGCTAGTGAAGCGAGCGGTGGTAGCAGGGTTGGTGGGGCGGACAGCGGTGGTGGGGTGGGTGAGGTCAGGGGGCACGCCGGGGTGCTGACCGAGGCGATGCGGCGCGTCCGGCAGGATCTGGCCGGTCGGCCGGGCGCTCGGTCGGTGGTGCTGGCGCACGCGTTCGTGACCGGCGGCGAGCCGTGCGAGTCCGAGCGCACGATCGCGGTCGGTGGGGTGCAGGACGTGCCGGGCTCGGTGTTCTCCGGGGTCGACTACGTGGCCCTCGGCCACCTGCACGGGCAGCAGACACTCGCCGACCACTTGCGGTACTCGGGCAGTCCGGTGGCGTACTCGTTCTCCGAAGCACGACACCACAAGTCGGTCTGGCTGGTGGAACTGGACGCGGGTGGGCTGGCCGGGGTGGAACGGCGATCCCTGCCGGTGCCCCGCTCGCTGTCGACGTTGAACGGCACGCTGGAAGACCTGCTGCTGGACCCCGGGCACGAGCCGGTGCACGACCACTTCCTCTCCGTGACCCTGACCGACCAGGTCCGACCGCTGGACGCGTTGCGGCGCCTGCAGAAGCGCTTCCCGCACGCCGTGCACGTCGAATGGCGCCCGGAGGGCGGGCGGACCGGTGAACTGCGCTTCGCCGAACGGGTGCGCGGCCGCACCGACGAGGAGATCGCCTGCTGCTTCATCGAGGACGTGCGCGGCGACCAGCCGGGACGGCGTGAGCTGGACCTGCTGCGCGAGGCGTTCGCCGCCGCCGCCCGGGAGGAGGACGCGTGAAGCTGCACCGGTTGGCGGTCAGCGGGTTCGGCCCGTACGCGCGGCACGAGGAGGTCGACTTCGACCTGCTCGGCGCCGACGGCCTGTTCCTGCTGCACGGCGACACGGGCGCGGGCAAGACGACGCTGCTCGACGCGGTGGCGTTCGCGCTGTTCGGCAAGGTCCCCGGCGCGCGCGGCGACGTGAAGAGGTTGCGCTGCGACTACGCCGACCGGGACACGCCGACCTACGTCGAGCTGGAGCTGACCGTGCGCGGCAGGCGGTTCCGGCTCAAGCGCAGCCCGGAGTACGAACGGCCGAAGAAGCGCGGTGACGGCGCGACCAGGCAGCAGGCGCAGGTGTCGCTGACGTGGGTCAGCGGGTGGACCGGTGAGGGGCACACCCGGATCGACGACGTGGCCCGCGAGGTCGAGGGCCTGCTCGGGATGACCGCCGAGCAGTTCTTCCAGGTGGTGCTGCTGCCGCAGGGCGAGTTCGCCCGGTTCCTGCGCGCCGAGACCGCCGAGCGGGAGAAGCTGCTGGAGAAGCTGTTCGGCACCGAGCGCTTCCTGGACGTCGAGCGGTGGTTCCGCGACCGCAGGCGGGAGCGCAAGCGCGAGGTCGAACAGCTCGGCCTGGTGCACCGCGGCCTGGTGCAGCGGGTCGCCGAGGTGGCGCTGGAGGAGCCGCCGGAGGGCGGTGGCGACGCGGAATGGCTCAGCTCGCTGCTCAAGCGGCTGGACGAGGTCGAGCGGGACGCCGAGCAGGTCGCGGCGCGGGCGACCGCCGGGCGGGCCGAGGCGGAGCTGGTGTGGCAGGAGGCGCGGGCCGGGCACGAGCGGGTGCGCCGGGTGCGGGAGGCGCGGCGCAACCTCGACCGGTTCGCCGAGGTGGAGCCGAGCCTGCGGGCGTGGGTCGCCGAACGCGACGCGGCCAGGCAGGCCGCGGTCGTCGTGCCCGCGCACGAGCGCGCGGTGAAGCTGGAGCGCGAGCTGGCCGCCGCCGTCGCCCGGGAGCGGGCCGCGGCCGACGCGGTGGCCGCCCTCGGCTACCAGGGGTCGGACCTGCGCGGTGACGGCGAGCGCCTGCGCGAGGAGGCGGGCGGCCTGACCGGCCTGGCCGCCGACGCCGAGCGGCAGCGCGCCGACCAGCGGCGGATCGCGCAGCTGGACCGCGACGTCGCGACCACGTCCCAGCGGTTGGCCGCGCTGGTCACCCAGCTGGACGAGGTGCCGCCCCGGCTGGCCGCCGCGAAGACCGCGGTCGAGGAGTCGGCGGAGGCCGCCGCCCGCCTGCCGCAGACCTCCGGCCTGGCCGCCGCCGCGGGTGAGCTGCCCGGTGTCGAGCGGGCGTTCCGGGAGGCCGACGAGGCGCGCCGGGACGCGGTGGACGCGCAGCAGAAGGCCCGCGAGCGGCTGCTGCGCATCCGGCAGGAGCGGCTGGACGGCATGGCGGTCGAGCTGGCCGGGCAGCTGCACGCGGGTCGGGGCTGCCCGGTGTGCGGTTCGGCCGAGCACCCGTCGCCCGCGCAGCCGGTGCTGGACATGGTGACGGCGGCCGACGAGGACCGGGCGGCCGAGGACGACCAGCGCGCGCTCGAACGGCGTCAGGCGGCCGAGGCGGAGTCGCAGAAGCTGGGGGCGCGGCTGACGTTGCTGCGCGAGCAGCTGGGCGACCGCCCGCCGGCCGAGCTGGAGCGCGAGCACCGGTCCGTGGCCGCGCAGGCCGAGCAGCTGGAGGTCCGGCAGAACGAGCTGGCCGAGCTGGAGGACAAGGTGCGGCGCGCGCTCGAACAGCGTGGCGCGCTGGAACGCCAACTGGCCGAGGCCGGCGCGCAGCGCAAGGAGCTGGCGGACGCGGTCGAGGAGCGGGGCGCGCGGCTGGAGGAGGCGCGCGGCGACTTCCCGGACGTGGTGACGCGCCGGGCGCACCTCGGCGACCTGGCCGACGCGCTGACCGGGCTGGCCGCGTGCCGCACGACCGTGGTCGAGCACGAGGAGCGGCTGGCCGACGACCGGCTGGAGGTGGCGCGGCTGGCGGCGGAGGCCGGGTTCGCCGACGTGGCGGAGGCCCTGGCCGCGGTCCGGCCGGCCGCCGCGATCGCCGAGCTGGAGAACCGCGTCCGCGACGTCGAGAAGACCCGGACGGCGGCCGAGAGCACGCTGGCCGAGCTGCCCGACGTCGACCCGGCCGACGAGGTCGACGTGACCGGCGCGGAGGAGGCGTTCCGCCGGGCGGGCGACGTCGCGACCGACGCCACCACGGCGTGGACCGACGCCCGCACGAGGGCCGCCCGCGCCGCCACCCTGGCCGGGCAGCTGCGGGCCGCGTGGCTGCGGCTGGAGCCGGTGGAGGCCGAGTTCGCCGAGCTGGACGCGTTGACCGACGTGATCAACGGCATGGGCCAGAACGCCCGGAGCATGACCCTGCGCACCTACGTGCTGGCCGCCCGGCTGGAGGAGGTCGCGGTCGCCGCCGGCGCCCGGCTGGAGCGGATGAGCCAGGGCCGCTACCGGTTCGTGCACTCGATCGAGGCCGGTCCGCGCGGCACCAGGGGCGGGCTGGGCCTGGACGTGATGGACGACTACTCGGGGCAGCAGCGGCCGGCGAAGACGCTGTCCGGCGGCGAGTCGTTCCTGGCGTCGCTGGCGCTGGCGCTCGGGCTGGCCGACGTGGTGGCCGCGGGCGCGGTGCTGGACACGCTGTTCATCGACGAGGGCTTCGGCACGCTCGACGCGGAGACCCTGGAGCTGGTGATGACCACGCTGGACGAGCTGCGGGCCGGTGGCCGGGTGGTCGGGCTGGTGTCGCACGTCGAGGAGCTGCGGCAGCGCATCCCGACCCGGCTGCGGGTGCGCAAGGCGCGGGAGGGCTCCTCGCTGGAGCTGACGGCCTAGCCCGCCTGACGGCCCAGCCGCTCACCAGACGGCCCAGCCGCTCACCAGACGGCCAGCCGCCCGCCTGACGGCCTAGCCCGCCTGACGAGCCCCCGGCGCGCACCGGGTCGCCAGCGAGCGGTGCCGGCGGGCGTCCTCCGGGCGGTCCCAGGCGTCGTAGGCGCCGGCGAGGCCCGCGTGCGCCCGAGCCTCCTCGTGCCGGTCCCCCGTGTGCCGGGTGAGCGCCAGCGCCCGGTGGTGGTGGTCGACCGCCCGCCGCGGGTCGCCCTCGGCGGTGGCGAGTTCGCCCAGGCTGTCGTGCACCTCGCACTCCAGGTCGCGGTTGCCGGTGGCCCGCGCGCCCGCGAGCGCTTCGCACAGGTGCCCGCGGGCGACGTCGAACCGGCCGAGCCGGAGGTGCGCCAGGCCCAGGTTCGCCTGGAGGTGGTCGACCAGCGCGTGGTCGTTGCCGGCGTCCGGCACGGCCGCCATCGCCTCCCGCGCGGCCCGGACCGCCTCCTCGTGCCGACCCGCCGCCACGTGCAGCAGCGCCAGGCTGCCCAGCACACCCGACTCGCCGCGGCGGTTCCCGATCGCCCGGGCGATGGCCAGCGCCTCACCGAAGGTCCGCTCCGCCTCTTCGAACCGGCCGAGCCGGCGCAGCACGACGCCGAGGTTCTTCAACGCCCGACCGGTGCAGCTCGCGTCACCGGTCTCCCGCCCGAGCGCGACGGCCCGCTCGTGGTGCCCCAGCGCCTCCTCGTACCGCCCCAACCGCTCGCAGCCGATGCCGAGGCCGGTCAGCGCGACGCCCTCGGCGACGCGGTCCGCCCGCCGGCGGGCGGCTGCCAGCGCGTGCGCGTGCAGCGCCAGCGACTCGTCGTGGTGGCCGCGGACGTGGAAGTAGGGCCACAGCGCGGTGGTCAGCCCCTCGACGTGCGCCGCGTCGCCGTGCCCGGCCACGTGCTCGGCGACCGCGAGGAGGTTCGCCCGCTCCGCCTCCAGCCACGCCATCGCGTCGTCCCGGGTCGCCAGGCCGGCCGTCGGCGCGGTCGGCTCGCCGTGCTGCGCGGGGTCGTAGAGCCGCATCGCGGCCCCGACCTTGGTCACGTAGTGGTCCGCCAGCGCGGTCAGCGCCTCTCGGCGGCCCGCCTCGCCGTCGACCTCGGCGGCGAGTTCCCGGGCGTAGCTGCGCAGCAGGTCGTGCATCTGGAACCGGTCGTCGGCCGTCTGCTCCACGAGGTGCGCCCGCACCAGCACGTCGACGTGCCGCCGCGCCGGTCCGCCGGTCAGCGCGGTGATCGCGGCTACGCCCAGTTCGTGGCACGGGTGCGCGCCCAGCAGCCGGAACACCCTGGCGGCGGCGGGTCCGAGCTGCCGGTAGGACCACGAGAACGCCGACCGCAGCGCCGCGTGCGGGTCGCCGTCGTCGTCCAGCAGGTCCAGCGGGTCCAGCCGGTCCTGCTCCCCGGTCAGCTCGCCGCCGAGGTCGGCGAGCGACGCGGACGGGCGGCCGGTGGCGAGTTCGGCGGCCAGCCGCAGCGCCAGCGGCAGCCGGGCGCACGACGCCGCCAGCGCGTCCACCGCGGCCGGGTCCGCCGCCGCCCGGTCGCCGATCAGCGCCACCAGCAGGTCACGGGCCTCGTCGGCGGGCAGCAGGTCGAGCCGGCAGCGGTGGGCGCCCTCGGTGGCGATCAGGCCGCGCAGCGAGTCGCGGCTGGTCACCACGGCCAGGCAGCCGGGCGAGCCGGGCAGCAGCGGCCGGACCTGGGCGGCCGTGCGGGCGTTGTCGAGCACCACGAGCACCCGCCTGCCCGACAGCAGGGACCGGAAGCGGGCGGCGCGCTCGGCCACGTCCTGGGGGATGTCCCGGGAGTCGACGCCCAGCGCGCGCAGGAAGCCGGACAGCGCGTCGCCCGGCCCGACCGGCAGCTCGGGGTCGTAGCCGCGCAGGTTGACGTAGAGCTGCCCGTCCGGGAACCGGTCGCGGACCCGGTGCGCCCAGAACAGCACCAGCGCCGTCTTCCCCACCCCGCCGGTGCCGGTGACGACCGCGATCGGCGGCGGCTGCCGGTCGTCCGCGCGGTCCAGCAGCGCGTCCAGCTCGGCGAGGTGCCCGGCGCGCCCGGTGAACCCGACGACGGCGGCGGGGACCTGCGCGGGCTTCGGCCGCGGCGGGGCGCCCGGGTCCCGGTCGACCGCCAGGTTCTGGTTGAGGATGTCCAGGTGCAGCCCGCGCAGCTCCGCTCCGGGCCGCAGGCCGAGTTCCCGGTCCAGCAGCACCCGTCCCTCGTCGTACACGTCCAGCGCGTCGGCCTGGCGGCCCGCCCGGTACAGCGCGGTCATCAGCGAACCGCGCAGCCGTTCCCGGAACGGGTGACGCCCGACCAGGTCGGTCAGCGCGACCACGGCCTCCTCGTGCGCGCCCATCGCCGACAACGCCGCCGCGTGCCCCTCCCGGGCGGCCAGCAGGCGCTCGCCCAGCCCGGTCCGCACGCTCTCGACGTCCGGCCCGACCAGGTCGCCGAACGGCTCGCCGCGCCACAGCCCCACCGCCTCCGCCAGCGCCGCCGCGGCCTCCCGGTGCAGGCCCTCCTCGCCGTGCCGCCGGCCCGTCCGGACCAGGTCCTCGAACCGGCGCGCGTCGAGCTCGTGGTCCGCGACCCGCAGGCGGTAACCGGCCCGGCCACCCGAGATCCGGTCGTCGGACGGGTCCTCGGCCAGCAGCCGGCGCAGCTTCCAGACGTAGGTCTTGACGTTCTGCTCCGCCGACGGCGGCGGGCCGCCCGGCCACAGGGCGTCGACCAGCCGCTCCACGCTCACCCACTCGTCGACGTGCAGCAGCAGCGTGGACAGCAGCACCCTGGGCTTGCGCGCCTCGACGGGGACGCGCGCGCCGTCGGACCGCAACAGGTCGACCACGCCCAGGACCCGGAACAGCACTCGGCACACTCCCCCGCGCCCGGCTCGACCGTCCCCACGGCCGCGGGCGGTCCCGAAGGTAGCGCAGGACCACCCGCGCCGACACCCGATCGGCGGATCGGGGATGTACCGGCGGTGTACCGGCGTGCACCACGCTGGTCGCGCGGATCGGTGCGCGTGACCTCTCACTGGGGGTAGGCCACGACGCCGATCGCTCGGCGGACCCCCACGACCGCCGGCACGCGGACGCCACGCCCGGGCGCCACGCAGCTCCCCCTGCAGGCGCCCGGTCGTGGGCCCGGCCGCTAGTCGCTCGCCGACGCCAGCAGCCCGCCCCGGTAGGCGGAGGCCTGCAGCTCGAACAGCTCGAAGTAGTGCCCGCGCGACGCCATCAGCTGCTCGTGCGTGCCCTGCTCGATGATCCGGCCCTGGTCGAGCACGACGATCCGGTCGGCGTTGCGGATGTTCGCCAGCCGGTGCGTCACCAGGATCGTGGTGCGCCGCGCGGTCGCCTCGCGCAGGCCCTCGAACACCCGCGCCTCGGCCTTGGCGTCCAGCGCGGCCGTCGGCTCGTCCGCCACCAGCACCGCCGCGTCCCGGTACATGCCGCGCGCGATGCCCATCCGCTGCCACTGCCCGCCGGACAGGTCCTGCCCGTCGTTGAACTGCCGCGACAGCACGGTGTCCGGCCCGGCGGGCAGGGTGGCCAGCACCTCGTCCGCGCCGGACTTCGCCACCGCCTCCTGCCACGCCCGCTCGTCCTCGCGCTCCAGCCGGCCCACGGTCACGTTGTGCCGCGCGGTCATCGGCCACTGCGCCGGGTCCTGCGCGATCACCGCGATGGCCGAGTGCACCGACGTCGGGTCCGCCGCCGCCAGGTCCACGTCGTCCCACGCGACGGTGCCCGACGACGCCGGGTACAGGCCGGTCAGCACCTTGCCGAGGGTCGTCTTGCCCGACCCGTTCTCGCCGACCAGGGCGACGACCTCGCCCTTCGCCACGGTCAGGTTCACCTCCCGCAGCGCGGGCCGCGGCGCGCCGGGGTAGGTGAACGACACGTCGGTCAGCGTGATCCGCTCCGGGTCGGCCGGCGCGACGACCGGCGAGCTGCCCTGCGCCCGTTCCGCGCCCTCGACCAGCAGCTTGCGGTAGAAGTCGATGTAGAACGAGTCCTCGTACAGCGAGTTGACCGCGCGGGTGGTGCTCGCCAGCGACGAGAAGCCGGTGCGCATGGCCAGCACCGCCGTGCCCGCCAGCGCCAGCTCCATGTCGCCGGTGTGCAGCAGCACGCCCAGCACGACGTAGGCGATGGCCGTGCCGACGCCCGCCAGCGCGCGACCGGTCAGCCGCACCAGGTTCGTCCGGTGCGCCATCCGGATCTCGTCCACGACCAGGCTGTCGGAGATGCGCCGGTGCTCGGCGAGCAGGCGTTCCTGCAGCGTGAGGGCGTGCCGTTCGAGGGCGAAGTCCCGGTCCGTGGCGACCTCCTCCACGACGCCCTTGCGGGTGTTGCGGGTCACCGAGTCCAGGAAGTGCTCGTAGCGCAGCTTGGACGCGCGGGCCGACGCCCAGGCGTTCGCGACGGCGGCCAGCAGCAGCGCGGGCGCCAGCCACGGGTTGAGCCAGCCGACCGTGACCACCGCGGCGACCAGCGAGATGCCGCCCGACACCAGGTCGGCCAGGTAGCGCAGGCTGCTCTCCAGCGACCGCACGCCGCGCCGGCCGCCCTGGCGGGCCAGCTCGCGGAAGTCGGCGTCCTCGAACGAGAGCAGCGAGGCCCGCACGAGCACCGCCGTCACCTCGTCGTTGGCCGCCCGGGTGACCCGCGGCCGCAGCAAGCTCTCGACCGCGGCGACCGCCGTGTCGAGCAGGGCGCGGACCACGAACGACCCGACCACCACCGCCAGCGCGGGCAGCGCCTCGACCACCCGCTGCGGCGTCGGGCCGTCCCGGAGCAGGGCGGCGAACACGTCGGCGGTGGCGAGCAGCCCGAACGCCGTGACGCAGCCGGACAGCACGTGCACCAGCCCGGCCAGCAGGGTGAGCCGGGGCGAGGTGCGCCAGGCGAGCCGGACCACCATCGACACCGCCGAGGGCAGGCTCTTGAGGGCCTTGCCCAGGCTCACCGACGTCTCACCGCGACGACGGGCCCACTTGGGGGTGGCGACGTTCTCCACCCCGATCAGCACGGTGCTCATCGTCCCAGGAAACGCGATTCCCACCCCGCCGCCAACCGCGTTCACGATCAGCGCAGCTCAGTGCTTCGGGGTCGCCGGACTGTCGTACCGCCGTGCGATCATCGCCGCGGACACTTCCGGCGCGCCCCGGTGAAATGGAATAAGAACAATTCCCGCCGGGCGGCTAACGCCCGGTGGACCTCCCCCGACAGGCGGGAAGACCCGGGCGGAAACGCCGCCCCCGCACCCCCGGGCGATCTCCTCCCTGCTTCCGCGCGCATTGTCGGTGCGCGCGAATCGTGAACGGAGAAAGGTCATGCGCACATTTCCCGCTCTGGCCCGCCTCGGCGTCGCCACCTTCGCCGCGGTGCTGGCGTCGGCGGTGCTGACCGTGCCCGCCTCGGCCGCCGAACCACCGTTCGACCCCGGCCTCGGGCGCACGCCGTACCAGCCGGACAAGATGCTGGTCGACCCGTACCAGGGCGACGCGCGGGACCAGCGGAACTCCTACGGGTTCAACCTGTCCCAGTACCGCGGCCTGGCCAACCCCGCCTACTACGAGCTGGTGGACCACTACACGGTCAAGCTCTACCGCAACCGCCGCGGCCTGCCCGAGAGCGACCCGCGGCTGGCGCAGCAGGAGCGGTGGCTGAGGGGCATCGACGACGTGCTCTCCACCATGGTCCTGGAGACCAACAAGTGGGTCGGCGGGCGCTTGGAACACCTCGACTACGAGGGCGAGTCCTACCTGACCACGCCGCGCCCGGCCAACCAGATCAGCATCACCTTCGACCCGCAGCTGACCGGCTCGGTCGGGATCGCCTACCCCGGCTCCACCCTCGACCGGCGGGGGGTGGCGCTCACCGGCGGCAACATCAGCTTCGCGCACCTGCCGCAGTGGGAGGACCTGGCCGAGGGCGCGCTGGACGGCGACCGCGAGGCCCGCTACCAGATCGCGCTGAAGGTCATGCACGAGCTGGCCCACCACATGGGGCTCAACCACTACTTCTCGGAGTTCCACGGCGACTACGCGCTCATGGGCGGCCGGACCGTGGACGACATCACCAGCTGGAACCAGGTGCTGTCGCGCGGCGACAAGGCGGGGCTGCTGGCGATGGCCGGGTGGCGGGACCGGGCGAAGAAGTGCGGCGAGACGGGCGTCTGCGAGCCGATCTGGTACAAGGACCCGGGGGTGGCGTGGCCGCCGAGCCCGCCCGACCACCGCTACGACCGGGGTTGAGCCCCCGCGGCGAAGCGCCCCCACCGCCGGGGCGCTTCGCTTCGGCGTGAGGGGTCCTAGCGGACCATGTCCTTGCGCAGCTCGCGCGGCAGGGCGAAGGCGATCTTCTCGTTCGCCGTGGTGATCTCCTCGACCTCGCCGTAGCCGTGCCCGGCCAGGAACTCCAGCAGCTCCATCACCAGGATGTCCGGCACCGACGCGCCCGACGTGACGCCCACCGTCGTCACGCCCTCCAGCCACGCCGGGTCGACCTCGCGGGCGTAGTCGACCAGGTACGACGCCCGCGCGCCCGCCTGCAGCGCCACCTCGACCAGCCGCACCGAGTTGGACGAGTTCTTCGACCCGACCACCAGCACCAGGTCGCACTCCGGCGCCATGGTCTTCACCGCGGTCTGCCGGTTGGACGTGGCGTAGCAGATGTCGTCCGACGGCGGCTCCTGGAGGTCCGGGAACCGGTCCTGCAGCTGCCGCACCCGCACCATCGTCTCGTCCACCGACAGCGTGGTCTGCGACAGCCAGACCACCTTGGACGGATCGCGCACCACGACCTTGTCGACGTCCTCGGCGGTGTCCACGAGCTGGATGTGCGAGGGCGCCTCGCCGTACGTGCCCTCGACCTCCTCGTGTCCTTCGTGGCCGATCAGCAGGATGTCGTAGTCCTCGCGGGCGAACCTCTTGGCCTCGTTGTGGACCTTGGTCACCAGCGGGCAGGTGGCGTCGATGGTGCGCAGGCCGCGGTCGGCCGCCTCCGCGTGCACCGCGGGCGACACGCCGTGCGCCGAGAACACCACCAGCGCGCCCTCGGGCACCTCGTCGGTCTCGTCGACGAAGATCGCGCCGCGCCGGGACAGCGTCTCCACGACGTGCTTGTTGTGGACGATCTCCTTGCGCACGTAGACCGGCGCGCCGTACTGCTCCAGCGCCTTCTCCACGGTCACGACGGCACGGTCCACGCCGGCGCAGTAGCCACGCGGCTTGGCCAGGAGCACTCGCTTGTCCATGACCTCTAGGGTACGGCGTGCCGGATGTGGGCATACGACGGCCGACTGCGGCAGGCTGTAGGGCATGAAGCCACTGCCCCTGACCGTCCGCCTCGCCGCGGGACTGGCGGTCACCGCCGTCGAGCAGGCCAGGAAGCTCCCGAAGCAGCTCGTGGGCCTCCCGGTCACCGTGGTCAGCGAGGCGCTGCAGCTGTCCATGCGGGTGCAGCAGCGGGTGACGGAACTCGCAATCAAGGGTGACGACGCGCTGTCCGTGCTGCGGCCCGTCGAGCGGGAACCCGAGTGGGCGACGTTCGACGAGGACGAGCCGGAGGTCGCGGACCTGCCCGCCGACGACCCGTGGGCGGAGGAGGAGCAGGCGCTGGCCGCCGAGCCGCCCGCCGTGCTGCCCAACTACGACGAGCTGACGTTGGCGCAGCTCAGGGCGCGCCTGAAGGGGTTGGCGGCGGAGGACCTGGAGGAGCTGCTGGCGCACGAGCGCACGCACGCGGCCCGCCCGGAGTTCACCGGCATGCTCACCCGTCGCATCGCGAACCTCAAGACGCGGTGACGCCCGAGAAGACCGGTCCGGAGAAGTCCAGTCCCGAGAACCCGTGGCCGGTGCGGACGGTCGCGCGCAAGATCTTCGACTGGATCAACCGGCTCGGCGACGTCTGGGTGGAGGGCCAGGTCACCCAGCTGAGCGCGCGGCCCGGCACGGCGACGGCGTTCCTCACGCTGCGCGACCCCTCGGTGGACATGTCGATGCAGCTGACCGCGCCGGTGGGGATGGTGCGCGAGCTGCAGCTGGCCGAGGGCAGCCGGGTGGTGGTGCACGGCAAGCCGAACTTCTTCCCCAACCGCGGCACGCTGAGCCTGCGCGTGGACGAGATCCGCCAGGTCGGCGTCGGCGAGCTGCTGGCCCGCGTCGAGCGGCTGCGCAAGCTGCTGAACGCCGAGGGCCTGTTCGACCCGAGGCGCAAGCGCAAGCCGCCGTTCCTGCCGAACAAGATCGGCCTGATCACGGGTCGCGCGTCGGCCGCCGAGCGGGACGTGCTGACCAACGCGCGGGCGCGCTGGCCGGGCGCGCGGTTCCGGGTCGTCAACGTCGCGGTGCAGGGCGCGCTGGCGGTGCCGCAGATCCTCACCGCACTGTCGACTCTGGACCGCGACTCCGAAGTGGACGTGATCGTGCTGGCCCGCGGCGGTGGCAGCGTGGAGGACCTGCTGCCGTTCTCCGACGAGGCGCTGTGCCGCGCGGTGTCGCAGTGCCGCACGCCGGTGCTGTCCGCGATCGGGCACGAGCCGGACACCCCGCTGGTGGACCACGTGGCCGACCTGCGCTGCTCGACGCCGACCGACGCGGGCAAACGGGTGGTTCCGGACGTCGCCGAGGAGGGCGAGCGCATCCGGCAGCTGCGCGACCGCAGCAGGCGCGCCCTGCACGGCTGGGTGGACCGCGAGCGCAAGCTGCTCGCGGCGCTGCGGACCAGACCAGCGCTTTCCGATCCCCACGGCCCGCTGGACCGGCGGGCGGAGGACGTGGACCGGCTGCGGGAGCGGGCCAGGCGGGCGGTGCGCAACCGGCTCGACTCGGAGACCGCCGGTCTCACCGCCACCGCGGCGCGCTTGACGACCCTCGGGCCTGCCGCCACGCTGGCGCGGGGTTACGCCGTGGTGCAGCTCGTCACCCCCGACGGGGTGGACGGCGTGCTCCGGTCGACCTCCCAGGCCCCCGCCGGCACGCGGTTGCGGGTGCGCGTGGCCGACGGCGCCGTGCACGCGGTCGTGAGCGGCGGTCACCAGACCACCGCCGCCGGAGGCGGCGACGAGGCAGAGGAAGGAGGCCGTGGTGCCGAACCCGGCACGTGAGCCCACGTTCCTGCCGTTGACGATGGCCGCCGCGGGTGACTGCGCGGACGAGGGTTCCGCCACCGTGCGCGACCGCGCCGAGTCGGCCGACCGGGCCGCCGCCGACTGCTGGCTGTCCCTGGTGGCCGGCTGCACGTCCGGCGGGCAGGCGTTGATCAACCGGCTGCACGACCTGTCCGAGGCGACCTCCGGCTACGCCGGGCTGCCCTGGTGGCTGGGCCACGGCTCGGTGCACCGCAGGCGGGTCGTGGCCGCCGAGCACCGCATCGACGACGCGGTGCGCGAGGGCGACGGCGCGGAGTTCGCCGAGGCGTTCATCGGCTACGACCAGGCGGTGGCGACCGTCGTGGTGCACGTCCAGAACCGATTGGGGAAGTTGTCCACGTGAGCGAGCCGGGCTACGAGCAGGCCAGGGACGAGCTGGTGGAGGTGGTCCGCAAGCTGGAGGCGGGCGGCCTGTCGCTGGAGGACTCGCTGGCGCTGTGGGAACGCGGCGAGGCCCTGGCGAAGACGTGCGAGCGGCAGCTCGCGGGCGCCCGGGAGCGGATCGATCAAGCACTCAGTGTGACCGAGGAGGACGTGGCCGAGGCGTGACGACGTGCGAGGATTGCCTTTACCGGTCGGTAATCTTCGCAGGAGGAACGTCATGGTCACAGGCAGCAGCCCGTCCGAGCGCCGTCGCGAGGCACCAGACCGGAACCTCGCGCTGGAGCTCGTCCGGGTGACCGAGGCCGCCGCGATGGCGGCCGGGCGCTGGGTGGGCCGCGGCGACAAGAACGGCGGCGACGGCGCGGCCGTGGACGCCATGCGCAAGCTGATCGGCACCGTGTCCATGCGCGGCGTCGTGGTGATCGGCGAGGGCGAGAAGGACGAGGCGCCCATGCTGTTCAACGGCGAGGAGGTCGGCGACGGCAACGGCCCCGAGTGCGACGTGGCGGTCGACCCGATCGACGGCACCACGTTGATGGCCAAGGGGATGCCGAACGCGCTGGCGGTGCTCGCGGTGGCCGAGCGGGGCGCGATGTTCGACCCGTCCGCCGTGTTCTACATGGAGAAGCTGGCGACCGGGCCGGAGGCGGCCGACGTCATCGACATCACCGCGCCGATCGCGGAGAACGTCCGCCGGGTGGCGCGGGCCAAGCACAGCGACGTCTCCGACGTGACGGTGTGCGTGCTGGACCGGCCGCGGCACGAGTCGCTGGTGCGCGACGTGCGCGCGGCGGGCGCCCGGATCCACTTCATCTCCGACGGCGACGTGGCGGGCGCGATCTCGGCGGCCCGGCCCAACACCGGCATCGACCTGCTGGTCGGCATCGGCGGCACGCCGGAGGGCATCATCGCGGCGGCGGCGTTGAAGTGCATGGGCGGCGCGATCCAGGCCAAGCTGTGGCCCAAGGACGACGAGGAGCGGCAGAAGGCGCTGGACGCGGGCCACGACCTGGACCGGGTGCTGCTGACCGACGACCTGGTGCGCGGCGACAACGTGTTCTTCTGCGCGACCGGCGTCACCGACGGCGACCTGGTGCGCGGCGTGCACTACCGGGCGGGCGGCTGCACGACGCAGTCGATCGTGATGCGGTCCAAGTCCGGCACGGTGCGGATGATCGACGGCTTCCACCGGCTCACCAAGCTGCGCGAGTACTCGTCGGTCGACTTCGACCTCCCGACGGCCGGCGAGGACGCCCTGCCGCCGCTGCCGTAGCCCTACCGAGCGCTGTCAACTGTGAACCCACCGTTACCGGCCGATCGGCTGTGGTGATCACGTCGCGTTCATCCCTAGTTTCCGATCCGTCCCCGAGCACCCTGCGCCGGGGACGGAGAGGAAGCGATGAAGGTTCGTACCCTGTTCACCGCCTTCGCGGTGGCGGTCGGCGCGGCTCTCGCCTCGGCGGCCGGGGCGGCGGCGGCCCCGGCGACCGACGGCGGCGTCACCCCGTTCATCGTGGGCGGCGGCAACGCCACGCAGACCTACTCGTTCATGGTGTCCCTGCAGAGCACCTCGGGTAGCCACTTCTGCGGCGGTTCGCTGATCAAGGCCAACTGGGTCGTCACGGCCAAGCACTGCGTCCAGGGCCGGTCGGCGTCCTCGATCCGGGCCCGCATCGGCACGACCAACCGCACCAGCGGCGGCACGGTCGCGTCCGGCGCCCAGGTGATCACGCACTCGTCGTACGACATCGCGCTGGTGCGCCTGGCCACCTCGGTGGGCCAGACGCCGATCGCGGTGGCGTCCACGTCGGGCGCGACGGGCACGGCCACCCGCATCATCGGCTGGGGCCAGACCTGCGCCCCGGCCGGCGGCTGCGGCGCGCCGGTCACCCTGCAGGAGCTGAACACGTCGATCGTGTCGGACGGCAGCTGCCTGGGCATCTACGGCTCGGTCGAGATCTGCACGAACAACCCCGGTGGTCGCGCGGGCGCCTGCTACGGCGACTCGGGCGGCCCGCAGATCAAGTCCGTGAACGGCACGTGGCAGCTGATCGGCGCCACCAGCCGCGCGGGCAACAACAGCTCCACCTGCGCCACCGGCCCGTCGATCTACATGGACGTGCCGGCGTTCCGCTCGTGGATCAGCCAGTACGCGGGCGCGGTGTAAGCCTCGCCCCGGTGTTCGAAGGGCCGTCCCACCTCCGGGTGGGGCGGCCCTGTTCCATATCCTTGGGGGGCGCGCGATGCGCGGTGCGGTTCTGCTGGTGGCGATCGCTTTCACGGCAACGGCTTGCGGGACGTCCGGGGCTTCGGGGGCGGCCGGTCCGCCGCCGTCTTCTTCCTCATCCCCGGCCGCCGTGGCTCCGGACACCACGGCGGCTCCCGAGACCACGGCAGCCGCCGAGGCCACGACGACGCCGGACCCGCAGCCCGCGCCGCCGCCCCCGCCGGTGACCGTGCCCGGCACGCCGTGCGACATCACCGAGGGCGCGTGCGTGCGGCTGTCGACGAACGAGTCGTGGCTGATCAGCGAGGGGCGGATCAGCTACGGCCCGGTGCCCACGACGTCCGGCCGACCCGGCTACGAGACGCCCGTGGGCCACTTCCCGGTGCTGTGGAAGGTCGAGAACGACTGGAGCGTGCCCTACCGGGCGTGGATGCCGTTCTCCACCTACTTCGTCAGCACCGGCATCGCGTTCCACGAGGGCAGCCTCACCGACCCGTCGCACGGCTGCATCCACCTGTCGCGCGAAGCGGCGGCGAAGTACTTCGAAACCCTCCAGGTGGGTGACCAGGTCCAGGTAACTGCGTAACGGGGTGTGTCGGATCACTCCTCGGTGGGTAATCCTTCACCGAGGAGTGATAGCGATGAGGAAGATGATCGGCACGACGGCGATCGCCGCGGCGGCCCTCTCCTTCGGCCTCGCGACCCCCGCCTCCGCTTCGACCGGCACGCCGTGCACCGTGCAGAACGGCGCTTGCCTGCAGCTGTCGACCAACCAGGCGTGGCTGATCTACAACGGGAACGCGAGCTACGGTCCCGTCCCGGTGTCCCACGGGATGCCCGGCTACGAGACGCCGGTGGGCACGTTCCCGGTGCTGCGCAAGGTGAAGGACGACTGGAGCGTCCCGTACAACGCCCCGATGCCGAACTCGGTGTACTTCACCGCGGACGGCATCGCGTTCCACCAGGGCGACCCGAACGTCCAGTCGCACGGCTGCGTCCACCTGGGACCGCAGGAGTCGTCGGTGTTCTACGACAACCTGTTCCCCGGTGAGCAGGTCCAGGTAGTGCCTTAAGGGGCCGGCGCCTCAAGTGGCGTTGCTGGAGTGGCCCGGGAACAGGTGGGCGTCCGGGTTGAGCAGCACGGCGATGTTGTTCACCGCGGTGGCGGCCTCGCCGAACCCGGTGGCGATCAGCTTGACCTTGCCCGGGTACTGCGCGACGTCGCCCGCCGCGTAGACCCGGGGCCGGGCGGTGCGCATGGTGGTGTCCACCAGCACCGCCCGGTGGTCCAGCTCCAGGCCCCACGACTCGATCGGCCCGAGGTCGGCGGTGAAGCCGAGGGCCGCGACCACGGCCTGCGCGGGCAGCACCTTGCGGTCGCCGCCCTTGACCGCCACCTCGACCTCGGCCAGGTCCGGCTCGCCGCGCAGCTCCAGCACCTCGGCGTCGGTGATGAGCTCCACGCCCAGGTCGCGGACCTGCCGCACGGTCGGCGGGTGCGCCCGGAACGTCGCGCGGCGGTGCACGAGGGTGACGCTGGCCGCGATCGGGTGCAGCGCGAGCGCCCAGTCGAACGCCGAGTCGCCGCCGCCGACCACCACCACGTCCTGGCCCAGGTGCACGTCGAGCTTCGGCACGAAGTGCACCATGCCGCGGTCCAGCCAGCCGTCGCCCGCGGGCAGCGGGCGCGGCCGGAACTCGCCGATGCCCGCCGTGATCAGCACGGCGCCCGCGCGCACCACGCCGCCGTCGGCCAGCCCGACCTCCAGTCGACCGTCCACTTCGGACAGCGTGCGGGCCTGGCGGCCGAGCAGGTAGGTCGGGCTCCACTGGTCGGCCTGCCGCACGAGCGCCGACACCAGGTCGCGACCGCGCACCGCCGGGAACCCGGCCACGTCGAAGATCATCTTCTCCGGGTACATCGCGGTGACCTGGCCGCCCGCCTCGGGCAGCGCGTCGACCAGCGCGACCGACAGGTCCCGGAACCCCGCGTAGTACGCCGCGAACAGCCCGGTGGGGCCCGCACCGACGATCAGCAGGTCGACCTCAAGCTCCATCCCTCGACCATAGGTGTTCAGCGCCACTGTTCCTACTCCTATCGGGCCGTGCCCCGACGGGCGGTCCAAACTCGGTGGTATGGCTGAACAGGAGTACCGCGTCGAGCACGACACGATGGGCGAGGTCCGGGTGCCGGCAGACGCGTTGTGGCGTGCGCAGACGCAGCGCGCGGTGGAGAACTTCCCGATCTCCGGACGTGGTCTGGAACGCGCTCAGATCCGCGCGCTCGGCTTGCTCAAGGCCGCCGCGGCGCGGGTGAACGAGCGGTTGGAGGTGCTGGAACCCGAAGTCGCCGCGGCGATCGCCGAAGCCGCCGACTCGGTCGCGGCGGGCGAGCACGACGCCCACTTCCCGGTCGACGTGTTCCAGACCGGGTCCGGCACGTCGTCGAACATGAACGCGAACGAGGTCATCGCCACCCTGGCGACCCGCGCCCTCGGCCGCGAGGTGCACCCGAACGACCACGTCAACGCGTCGCAGTCGTCCAACGACACGTTCCCGACCACGCTGCGGGTCGCGGCGACGGAGGCGGTCGCGCGGGACGTGATCCCGGCGCTGGAGCACCTGGCCTCGGTGCTGGAGGCGCGGGCCGCCGACTGGACGTCGCTGGTGAAGTCCGGTCGGACGCACCTGATGGACGCCGTGCCGATCACGCTGGGCCAGGAGGCGGGCGCGTGGGCGACCCAGGTCCGGTACGGGGTCGAGCGGCTGACGTCGTCGCTGCCCCGGCTGGCCGAGCTGCCGATCGGCGGCACGGCCGTGGGCAGCGGGCTGAACGCGCCGGCGGGCTTCGGCGCGGCGGTGTCCGCGGAGCTGGCCGCCGTCACCGGCCTGCCGCTGACCGAGGCGCGCGACCACTTCGAGGCGCAGGCCACGCAGGACGGCGTGGTGGAGGTGTCCGGGCAGCTCCGCGCCACCGCCGTCGGGCTCTACAAGATCGCCAACGACCTGCGCTGGCTGGGTTCCGGCCCGCGCACCGGCCTGGGCGAGCTGGCGCTGCCGGACCTCCAGCCGGGCTCGTCGATCATGCCGGGCAAGGTCAACCCGGTGATCCCCGAGGCGACGATGATGGTGGTCGCGCAGGTGATCGGCAACGACGCGGCGGTCGCGTTCGCCGGGTCGCAGGGCAACTTCCAGCTGAACGTGATGCTGCCCGTGATCGCCCGCAACGTCCTGGAGTCGTCCCGCCTGCTGGCCGCCGTCGCCCGCCTGCTGGCCGACAAGGTCCTGACGGGCGTCGAACCGCAGGTCGAGCGGATGCGCGAGCACGCCGAGTCGTCGCCGTCCATCGTCACCCCCCTGAACCGCTACCTCGGCTACGAGGAGGCCGCCTCCATCGCCAAGCAGTCCCTGCGCGAGCGCAAGACCATCCGCGAGGTCGTCCTGGAACGCGGCCACGTCCCCGCCAAGCTCTCCGAAGCCGACCTCGACGCCGCCCTCGACGTCCTCCGCATGGCCACCGGCAACTCCTGACCCCCCGCGAGTCGTACCTCCACGCCCCGCGTGTCCTACGTTCGCGACCACCGTGTCCTACGTCCAGGACCCCTGAGTTCAACGCTCAGAACGCGCGAGCTGGGCTTTCCGGGCCGATCCGGGGTCGGTCGACGTCGACCGGCCCCGGAGCCCGACCACGCACCCCAGCGCCACCGAGGCCGCGCCCGCCACCGCCACCGCCGTCAACGCCTGCGCGCCCAGCGCCACCGACGCCGCCAGCCCGGCCACCGGCATCAACCCGATCAGCACACCGGCCCGGTCCGCGCCCAACCGCGCCACCGCGAAGTACCAGAGCCCGAACGCCACCGCCGTCACCAGCACCCCCAGCACCACCAGCGCCACGCCCTCCCGCGCGGTCGGCGCCTGCCACCCACCGAACGCCGTCCCCAGCGCCCCGCCGGCCACCGCCGCGAGCAGGCAGCACCACGTCGCCACCGCCACCCCGCCCAGCCGCCGCACCACACCCACCGCGAACAGCGTGAACGACACCTCACCCGCCATCGTCAGCAGCGCCAGCAGCAGCCCCGGCCCGTGCCACGACCCACCGCCGGACAGCAGCACCACCCCGCCGACCACGGCCACCGCGCCCACCACTGCCGCACCGGCCGGCCTGCGCCCCGCCACCAGCGGCGCGACCAGCGCCAGCACCAGCGGGCTCCCGCCGAGCACGGCCGCGACGAACCCCGGTTCGGCGTACCGCTGCGCGTGCAGCACGCACGCGTTGAACCCGAGCATCCCGGTCGTGACCAGCCCGAGCAGCGCCGGCCAGTCCCGCCGACCCGGCAGCGGCAGCCGCCCGCCCCGCAGGTGGGTCCACGCGAGCAGCACCACCGCGCCCAACGCGTACCGCATCGCCTGACCCGTGAGCAGCGGGTACTCCTGGAGCAACCCCGTCACCGGCACGGACGCCCCCACGATCACCGACGACAGCACGCCCGACCCGACCGCGATCCTTGTCATGGCCAGGACTCTCACCGACCGGTGGTCCAGGCTTAAGCTCCACTTCGATGCCCGCCGACTGGACCACTTATCGCGAACTCCTCCTCCCCGCCCTCGACGGCAGGCGCGCGGTGGAGTCGGAGCTGCGCCGCGCCGTGCGGGACGGGCGGCTCGCGCCCGGCACCCGGCTGCCGTCCAGCCGCGACCTCGCGGCCCAGCTCGGCGTCGCCCGCGGCACGGTCACGTCGGCCTACGCGCAGCTCGTCGGCGAGGGCTACCTGTCCGCACGGCGCGGCTCCGGCACCACCGTGACGGCCGCCTTCTCGTGGCCGGGCGCGGCCCCCGAACCGGCGCCTGCGCCTGCGCCGAAGTTCCGCCACGACCTGCGGCCGGGTGTGCCCGCGTTGAGCGCGTTCCCGCGCGACGAGTGGCTGCGGGCGCAGCGGACGGCGCTGGCCGACCTGTCCACCGACGACCTCGGCTACCCCGACCCGGCCGGGTTCGGGCCGTTGCGCCACGAGCTGGCGGACTACCTCGGCCGGGTGCGCGCGGTGGCCGCCCGACCGTCCGAAGTGGTCGTCACGAACGGCGCGGCGGAGGGGATCTCGTTGCTGGGCCGGGTGTTGCAGGCCGCCGGGCACCGCAGCGTCGCGGTGGAGGAGCCGAGCCACTTCGGCGCCGCCGAGATGCTGGCCTCGCACGGCCTGGCGATCCGACCCGTCCCCGTCGACGACGACGGGCTTCGCGTCGACCTGCTGTCCACAACGGACTGCCGCGCGGTGTTCGTCACGGCGGCGCACCAGTTCCCCTTGGGTGTCGTGCTGCACCCGGAACGTCGGCGCGCGCTGCTGGAGTGGGCGCGCGCGTGCGACGGGGTGGTGGTGGAGGACGACTACGACGCCGAGCACCGCTACGACCGGCCGGCCCTGGGCGCGATGCAGGCGCTCGACCCGACGCGCGTGGTGTACCAGGGCAGCGCCAGCAAGGTCCTCGCGCCCGCGTTGCGGCTGGGGTGGCTGCTGCTGCCGCCCGCGCTGCGCGACGTCGTGGTCGACCGCAAGCGGTTGGACGACCTCGGCACCGGCACGCTGCACCAGGCCGCGTTCGCCCGGCTGCTGAGCACCGGCGGGTACGACCGGCACCTGCGCCGGACCCGGCAGCTGTACCGGGCGCGGCGGGACGCGCTGCTGGCCGAGCTGCGGGCCGTGCTGCCGGACTGGGAGCCGATCGGGGTGGCGGCCGGGCTGCACGTGGTCGTGCGGTTGCCCGCCGGCACGGACGACGTGGCGCTGCAGGAGCGGCTGGCGCGGCGTGGCGTCAACGCGCCGGCGCTGGCGAACTACGCCCGCACGCCGACGTTCCCCGGGCTGGTACTCGGGTACGCGGCGCTGACGCCGGACCGGCTCCGGGAGGCCGTCCGGGCGCTGCGCGCCGCGGCCTGACCTGTTTTTGTCGGTGTCCGGGTGCACCATGGTCGACGTGTTGTTCAGCGAAGTCGTCGAGACGTCCGCCGCGGTGGCGGCGACGCGCTCCCGCCTGGCCAAGGTCGAGGCCCTGGCCGGGCTGGTGCGCCGGATGAGCACGCCCGCGGTGGTGTCGTTCCTGGTGGGCGTGCCCAGCCAGGGCCGGGTCGGCGCGGGCTGGCGGACCGTGTTCGAGCTGGACGTGCCGCCCGCGGCCGGGCCGTCGTTGGCGGTGTCCGATGTGGACGAGGCGTTGGGCGGGTTCGCGGCGATCGGCGGGAAGGGCGCGGCGGCGCGCCGGGCGGCGGCGCTGACCTCGCTGTTCGGCCGGGCCACGGCGGCGGAGCAGGACTTCCTGCGTCGGCTGCTGACCGGTGAGCTGCGCCAAGGCGCCCTCGAAGGGGTGATGTTGGACGCGATCGCGCGGGCGGCCGACGTGCCCGGCGAGGTGGTGCGGCGGGCGTTCATGCTGTCCGGGTCGCTGCCGGGGACGGCGGTGGCGGCGATGAGCGGCGAGGCGGCGCTGGCGGCGTTCCGGCTGGAGGTGGGCCGGCCGGTGCGGCCGATGCTCGCGTCACCGGCCGAGTCGCTGCCGGGCGCGCTGGCCGAGCTGGGGTCGTGCGTGGTGGAGCACAAGCTGGACGGCGCGCGCATCCAGGTGCACCGGTCCGGCGCCGGGGTGCGGGTCTTCACCCGGACGTTGCGCGAGATCACCGGGACGGTGCCGGAGCTGGTCGAGCTGGTGCGCGGGCTGCCGTGCGAGTCGGTGGTGCTCGACGGCGAGACGCTGGCGTTGACCGACGAGGGCAAGCCCCGGCCGTTCCAGGAGACGATGAGCCGGTTCGGCGCGCAGGACGTCCGGGAGCTGCTGCTCAGCCCGTTCTTCTTCGACTGCCTGCACCTGGACGGCGTCGACCTGCTGGACGAGCCGCTGCACGTGCGGCTGGCGGCGTTGCGGCGGGTGGCGGGGGCGCACGTCGTCCCCGGCGTGGTGACGTCCGCGCAGGACGAGGCGGCACGGGTGCTGGACGAGTCGCTGGCCGCCGGGCACGAGGGCGTCGTGGTGAAGTCGCTGGAGTCGGCGTACGCGGCGGGCCGGCGCGGGCGGGCGTGGCAGAAGGTGAAGCCCGTGCACACGCTGGACCTGGTGGTGCTGGGCGTCGAGTGGGGCAGCGGGCGGCGGGCGGGGCTGCTGTCCAACCTCCACCTCGGCGCGCGCGACCCCGACGGCGGGCCGCCGATCATGGTGGGCAAGACGTTCAAGGGGCTGACCGACGAACTGCTGGCGTGGCAGACCCGCGAGCTGCTGGCGATCGCGACCGAGAAGACCGACTTCGCGGTGCTGGTGCGGCCGGAGCTGGTGATCGAGGTCGAGCTGGACGGGGTGCAGGTCAGCCCCCGGTACCCGGGCGGCGTGGCGCTGCGCTTCGCCCGCGTGCTGCGGTACCGGCCGGACAAGGAGGCGGGTGAGGCGGACACGATCGAGGCGGTGCGCGCGCTGCTGCCGAAGCGGTCGGCGGGAGCCGGGGAAGGGGGTCCGGCCACGACGTGAGCGGCCCGCGCGCCGGGGTGACCGCAGCACTGCGGCCTTGGAGGAACCCACAACCGCGAATCCCGTACCCATCGGGCCTTTGGTGCGCACAACCAGGGCGGATTCACCGGAACGCGGGTATCGTCAAGCTCTCGTGCGGTTCATCGAAGGGCATCGGCCCAGCTACGACCTGACCTACGACGACGTCTTCCTCGTGCCCGGCCGATCGGCCGTCGAGTCGAGGTTCGGCGTCGACCTGTCGACCTCCGACGGAACGGGGGCGACGATCCCGATCGTGGTCGCGAACATGACCGCGGTGGCGGGACGCCGGATGGCGGAGACCGTGGCGCGGCGCGGCGGGCTGGTGGTGCTGCCGCAGGACGTCGCGCCGCAGGCGGTGGCGGAGATCGTCGGCTGGGTCAAGGCCCGGCACGCGGTGTGGGACACCCCGCTCACGCTGCACCCCGACGACTCGGTCGCGGACGCGGTGAACCTGCTGCACAAGCGGGCGCACGGCGCCGTGGTCGTGGTGGACGACGACGGCCGGCCGACGGGCGTCGTGGACGAGGCGGCGTGCGCGGGCGTCGACCGGTTCACCCGGTTGCACGACGTGGCCGACGAGCGGATCGTCACCCTCCCGCTGGACACCCCGCCGCGCGAGGTCTTCGACCGGCTGTACGGCGGCACGCAGCGCGTCGCGCTGGGCGTCGACGCCGACGGTCGCCTGCGCGGTGTGATGACCAACCTCGGCGCGCTGCGCGCCGGGGTCTACCAGCCCGCCCTGGACGACGCGGGCAGGCTCCGCGTGGCCGCCGCCATCGGCGTCAACGGCGACGTCACCGCCAAGGCCGAGGAACTGCTCGCCGCCGGCGTCGACACGCTCGTCGTGGACACCGCCCACGGTCACCAGGAGAAGATGCTCGCCGCGCTGAAGGCCGTCCGCGAGGCCCGCCCGACCGTCCCGGTCGTCGCCGGCAACGTCGTCACCGCCGAGGGCGTCCGCGACCTGGTCGAGGCGGGCGCGGACATCGTCAAGGTCGGCGTCGGCCCCGGCGCGATGTGCACCACCCGGATGATGACCGGCGTCGGCCGCCCGCAGTTCTCCGCCGTCGCCGAGTGCGCCGCGGAGGCGCGCAGGCTCGGCAAGCACGTCTGGGCCGACGGCGGCGTCCGCCACCCGCGCGACGTCGCCCTCGCCCTCGCCGCGGGCGCGTCCAGCGCCATGGTCGGCTCCTGGTTCGCCGGCACCTACGAGTCGCCCGGCGACCTCCAGCGCGACGAGCAGGGACGCCTGTTCAAGGAGTCCTTCGGCATGGCCTCCAAGCGGGCCGTGTCCGCCCGCACCCGCACCGACAACGCCTTCGACCGCGCCCGCAAGGGCCTGTTCGAGGAGGGCATCTCCACCTCCCGGATGCGCCTGGACCCGGCCAGCCCCGGCGTCGAGGACCTGCTCGACTCGATCACCGCGGGCGTCCGCAGCGCCTGCACCTACGCCGGCGCGCAAACCCTGGAGGAGTTCCACGCCAAGGCCACGCTCGGCATCCAGAGCGCCGCCGGCTTCGCCGAAGGCCGCCCGCTCCCCTCCGGCTGGTAACCGCAGACCAACACCGCACAGCCCGCACCGCAGACCCAGCACCGCACGGCCCGCCCCGCACAGTCAGCACTGCACGGTCGGCACCGCACGATCGGCGCAGGCCCTGCGGTGCGGGCCGTGCGGCGCTCGGCCGGCGGGGCCGCTGAACCGGTCCGATGATCTGGCGATGAGCACCGCGACCGCACACCGCTCCACCGCCTGGCACACCGGCTCACGCGTGTGGCACGGCGTGCTGGCCGCGGTGATCGCCGCGTCGCTGATCACCCAGTTGGCGCTGATCTCCACCGGCGGGGCGGACGTCAACGCCGGGCACGCCGAAGCGCAGGTGGCGGTCGGCGTCCGGTTCGTCCGCCTGTTCAGCTACTTCACCATCCAGAGCAACCTGTTCGTCCTGGTCGTGGCGATCACCCTGGCGCTGGACCCCGCCCGCGACGGCCGCGCCTGGCGGGTGGCGCGGCTGGACGCCCTGCTCGGCATCACCATCACCGGCCTGGTGTTCGCGCTCCTGCTCGCACCGCTGGTCCACCCGGTCGGCCCGGCCTGGTGGGTGAACCTCGGCTTCCACCGCCTGGCCCCGGTGCTGACCGTGCTCGGCTGGCTGCTGTTCGGCCCCCGGCCGCGCGTCGACCGGTCGACCGCCGCCTGGGCGCTGCTCGGCTGGCCCGTGCTGTGGATCGCCTACACGTTCATCCACGGCGCGATCACCGACTGGTACCCCTACCCCTTCCTGGACGTCACCGAACTGGGCTTCAGCACGGCCCTGCGCAACACGCTGTTCGTGGTGCTGGCCGCCGCCGTCATCGCCTGGCTGGTGGCGATCGCGGACGCGAAGCTCCGCCCGAAGCCGGGCGCCTCCCCCACCGAGGCGGGGGAGGCGCCCAGGCGGTCGAACGATCAGGAGGCGTAGTCCTCCAGCATCTCGGTGACCAGCGCGGCGATCGGCGAGCGCTCCGACCGCGTCAGCGTGACGTGCGCGAACAGCGGGTGGCCCTTCAGCTTCTCGATCACCGCCGCCACCCCGTCGTGCCGCCCGACCCGCAGGTTGTCGCGCTGCGCGACGTCGTGCGTCAGCACCACCCGCGAGTTGGAGCCCAACCGGGACAGCACGGTCAGCAGCACGTTGCGCTCCAACGACTGCGCCTCGTCCACGATCACGAACGAGTCGTGCAGCGACCGGCCGCGGATGTGGGTCAGCGGCATGACCTCCAGCATGCCGCGGTCCATGACCTCCTCGACCACGTCCTGGCTGACCAGCGCGCCGAGCGTGTCGAACACCGCCTGCGCCCACGGCTGCATCTTCTCGCTCTCGGAACCGGGCAGGTAGCCCAGCTCCTGGCCGCCCACCGCGTACAGCGGGCGGAAGACCACCACCTTGCGGTGCTGGCGGCGTTCCATGACCGCTTCCAGACCCGCGCACAGCGCGAGCGCCGACTTCCCGGTGCCGGCCCGTCCGCCCAGCGAGACGATGCCGACCTCGGTGTCCAGCAGCAGGTCCAGCGCCACCCGCTGCTCGGCCGACCGGCCGTGCAGCCCGAACGCCTCCCGGTCACCGCGCACCAACCGCAGCCGCTTGTCCGGCGTGACCCGGCCCAGCGCGCTCGACGTGCCCGCCAGCAGCCGCAACCCGCTGTGGCAGGGCAGCTCGGCGACGTGCGCCAGGTCGAACAGCGCCGGGTCGATCACGCTCTCCCGGTACAGGGCGTCCACCACGGACTGGTCGACGTCCAGGTCGGACATCCCCGAGTACCCGGACAGCGTGACGTCGTGCGCCCGGTACTCCTCGGCGGCGAGCCCGACCGCGCCCGCCTTGACGCGCAGCGGCATGTCCTTCGTGACCAGCGTGACGGTGTCGCCCTCGGCCGCGAGGTTCAGCGCGCAGGCCAGTATCCGGGCGTCGTTGGAGTCCGTGCGGAAACCCGCGGGCAGCACCTCCGGGTCGGAGTGGTTGAGCTCGACGCGCAACGTGCCGCCGTGCTCCCCGATCGGCACCGGGCGGTCCAACCGGCCGTGGCGCGATCGCAGGTCGTCGAGCAGGCGCAACGCCTCCCGGGCGAACCAACCCAGCTCGGGGTGGTGCCGCTTGCCCTCCAGCTCGCTGATCACCACGAGCGGCAGCACGACCTCGTGCTCGGCGAACCGCGTGGTGGCCAGTGGGTCGGAGAGCAGCACGGACGTGTCCACCACGTACGTGTTGGTCGTCGGCGCGTCAGAGCGCCCGGAAGTGCTGCGCGATGAGCCTGAGGAACGGCTCGCGGGTCGTCGTGCGTTCACGGCAACTCCCTCACGAACGCGGCACCCGCGTCCGCTCCTCGCTGGGCCAGGCACCACCCCGATCGACCGGCACGCCGTCTAGCTCAGGCGCACCGACCACGAGGGCCGGGTGCCGGCCCCCTCGCGCACACCGCCACGATCAGGGCCTCCCTGCGCGGTCCGCAGTGGACGCGTCCCGCCAACCGGAAGTTACCTCCGCCGGTCCCTCTTATGCAGGCAGCCACACAGGTGATTCGTCAATTCGTCACCTGGCCGCAAAATTGGCGAAATCCGCCCAGTGGGGGTCTCCACGGCCGATCCGGGGGCATCACAACGGCCCAACGGGGCATCGTCCGTGCAGCTCAGAGGTGGTGCGGCGAGGTAGATCACCCGGGGTCGCGGGACAGCCAGGGCACCCCCGCCGCGACCTCTTCCGCCAACACCGCCGGCACCAGCGGTTCGTCGAGCAACCGCAGGTAGCGGTCACTCATGGTGTCGGTGTGCGCACGCAGGTCGAGCCACGCGCGGACCAGTCGCACACCCTCCACGTACGTCGTCGTGTACGCCCGCCACAGAGGGTCACCGAGGAAACGCAGCATGTGACGGGCGCGGCGTTCGGGGACCAGCAGCCAGCGGCACAGGAAGTCCACCACGTCATCCGGGTGGGCACGCCGGTCGTGCAGCATCAAGGCGGCGTCCTGACGCACGGTGAGCAGCCCGGACAGCGCGGCCTCGACGCGCTCGGACAGCTCGCCGTCCATCCGCAGGCCGAGGTCGGCCACCACCTCCTCCGCCCAGCGGCCCCAACCCGCGCCGACCACGGCGTGCAGGCCCAGCTCGGCCATGCCCTCGGCCATCAGGCACTGCGGCGTGTTGATCAGGAACAGCGCCTGCTCGGCATGCCCGCGCTTGCCGACCAGGCCCACCTCCTTGCGGCAGTGCTCGGTGTGGTGGCCGGGGTAGGACTCGTGCGCGACCAGGTGCGGCAGGTTCGACATCCGGTGGCCGAGGTCGGCGTTGACCGCCACCCGCGACCGGAAGCCGCCCAGGTAGTAGTTGAAGCCGCTCCACGGCTTGTCGGTGACGACCTCGTACTCCACCACCTCCTCGGCGGGCAGCTCGAACCGCTGCCGGACGCGGTCGCGCAGCGCGCTGGACAGGGCGTGCACGGTGCCCTTGAGGCGGCGCGGCGGCACCTCGTCCAGCGCGCGGTGGTCGGCGAGCCGTTCGCGCAGCGTGCCGGGGCCGGGCAGCAGCTCGTCCAGGCGGGCGTGCGCGCGGCGGTAGGTGTCGGGGTGGCCGGGGGCGATGTCGACCTGGAAGTAGGCCCGGACCTCGTCCACGAAGCCGACGCGCACGCCGGCGAGCTTGCGCGCGGTCGTCTCGACGGCGACCAGGTGGGCCTCCAGGAACCGCTCGCGCTCCGGCGCCAGGCCGGCGCCCGGCAGCTCGCGGCGCAGCAGCGACGCCTGGCGGGCCAGCGCGGTCGGGTGCGGCCTCGGTTCGCGGTCCACGGCGCGGCGCAGCGCGGGGTCGCCGGTGAACGAGTCGACCAGGCCCGGGGACAGCTTGTCCAGCCGCAGCCCGAGCAACAGGTACTCCCGCACGATCCGGTCGCCGTCCACGGACTGAAGACCATACGAGATGACCGCCCGGTTTACCACAGGCGCTCCGCACGGACTAATTGCGACGGGAAAAGACACCGTAACGAGGGATAGCCACCTTCGGTGGATCACACAATGGTGTCACAGAGATCCAGATGGGGGCGGCGGTTCGGTAGTTTGCGCACAGACAACCGACATCCGGGCTTCCGAGCAGCGCTGGATCGACCGGGGGAACCCCCAAAGAGGAGTGTTGAAGTGCTGAAGAAGGCAAGCACCGTCGCCGCGGTCGTGACCGGAATGATGCTGTTGGGCGCTCCCGCATTCGCCTTCGCCGGCGAGCCCCACGAGCACGGGCACGGCCACGACGGCCACAGCTACGGCTCGTGGAACCTCTCCGTGGACGAGGGTGAAGAAGGGGACGTGGCCGACCAGTTCGGTCTGCTCAACTTCGGCAACGACTCGGACGTCGCGAGCAACCTCAACGTCTGCGAGACCGAGGTCAACGTCATCGGCATCCCGGTGCTGTCGCAGAACGACGAGAGCGTCTGCATCGCGACCGACAACGACGACAACGACGGCAACTGAGCAGGCCGCGGCCTGTTCACGGGCCGTCCGGGCGCACCACGCCGCCGCACGGCCGGGCGTGGTGCGCCGGCCACCGGGAAAGCGGTAGCGCGCAATACCGCTGAATCGGTGGCGCAAGAACGTGGCGCAATGTCGGAACAAGCCCGAGAACCAAACTCAAAAACATTGCGTTCACACGATGGTGTCAGCCGGGTGCAATCCACAACGCAGACCGGTAAATTATCGAAGCGAGGGCATACCGCCTGAGCCGCCAGACTCCCCGAATGCTCGCCAATGACGAGCGCGGTTGGGCGTCACACAAATCCCCCACTAGAGGAGTGTGTTCTACATGTTGAAGAAGGCAGGCGCCGTCGCCATCGCCGCGGCTGGTCTCATGATGCTGGGCTCTCCCGCGTTCGCGTCGCCGCACATGGACGACGACTCGTACTACGCCGTGGGCTACATCGACGAGGTCGAGTACACGAACGTCGACTACGACGAGGGCGAAGAGGGCGACGTCGCCGACCAGTTCGGCCTCATCAACTTCGGCAACGACTCCGACCTCCTCAGCAACATCAACATCTGCGAGACCGAGGTCAACGTCATCGCGATCCCGATCCTGGCGCAGAACGACGAGAGCACCTGCATCACGACGGACAACGACGACAACGACGGCAACGACGCGGGCAACTCGCACGACAACGACTGATCCAGTCGCAGTCCGTCAAGGGCGGCGCTCCCCGGTCCGGGGTGCGCCGCCCTCGGCGTTGTGGGGCTCGCGGCGTCAGGCTCGCCGTGTCGGGGCTCGCCGTGTCGGGGCTCGCGGCGTCAGGAGCCGAAGCGGCGGTGCCGGATGGCGTAGTCGCGCAGGGCGCGCAGGAAGTCGGTGCGGCGGAACTCGGGCCAGTACGCCTCGCAGAACCAGAACTCGGAGTGCGCGGACTGCCACAGCATGAACCCGGACAGCCGCTGCTCCCCCGACGTGCGGATGAGCAGGTCCGGGTCGGGCTGGCCGGACGTGTAGAGGTGTTCGGCGATGTGGTCGACGTCCAGGACCTCGGCCAGCTCCTCGATCGTGCCCCCGGCCTCGGCGTGCTTCTGCAGCAGCTTGCGCACCGCGTCCGCGATCTCCTGCCGGCCGCCGTAGCCGACCGCGACGTTGACCTCCAGGCCGGTGCGGCCCTTGGTGCGCAGCGCCGCCGCGGACAACCGGGCGGCGGTCTCGGTGGGCAGCAGGTCGAGCGCGCCGACGTGCCGGACGCGCCACGGGTTACCGGGTTCGGCCAGCTCGTCCACGATGTCGGCGATGATGTCGAGCAGCGGACCCAGCTCCTCGGCCGGCCGGTCCAGGTTGTCGGTGGACAGCAGCCACAGCGTGACGACCTCGACCTCGGCCTCGCGGCACCAGGTCAGCAGTTCGAGGATCTTGCGCGCGCCGGCGCGGTGACCGTGCGCGACGTCCGCGAAGCCCGCCTCCTTGGCCCACCGGCGGTTGCCGTCCAGCACCACGCCGACGTGGCGTGGTCGTTGCCTGCCGTCGAGCCACCGGTTCAGCCGGTACTCGTAGACCGGCAGGAGGAGCTTGTCCTTGATGCGCTCGCGAAGACCCACGCTGGAAGAGCGTACGCCGGGTGGGGGCGGTCACGCTGACACGTGCTGCCCCGGCCACCTACGCTCCCGTAACCTCAGCGGGGTGACCACGTCGACTCATCCCCAGCCGCCCGAGCCCGCCCTGCGGCCTCGCCTGCGGGGTTGGCTGCACCTCTGGTCGTTCGTCGTGTCGGTCGGGACCGGCGCGGTGCTGATCGCCCTGGCCGCCGCCACCGTGTCCGCGAAGGCCGCGCTGGCCACGTCCGTGTACGGGGCGACGGTGCTCGGCCTGTTCGGCGTGAGCGCGCTGTACCACCGGGTGAACTGGGTCAGCGTGCGGGCGCGGACGTGGATGAAGCGCCTCGACCACTCGATGATCTTCGTCTTCATCGCCGGCACCTACACCCCGTTCGCCCTGCTGGCCATGCCGCCGAACACCGGCAACGTCGTGCTGCTGGTGGTCTGGCTCGGCGCCCTGGGCGGCGTCACGCTGAAACTGGCCTGGCCGCACGCCCCGCGCTGGCTCGGCGTGCCGATCTACATCGCCCTGGGCTGGGTCGCCGTCTTCGTCCTGCCGGACCTGCTGAACCACGTCGGCGTCGCCGCGCTCGTCCTCCTCCTCGTCGGCGGCCTCCTCTACACCGCCGGCGCCATCTTCTACGCCTCCCGCTGGCCCAACCCCTGGCCACAGGTCTTCGGCTACCACGAGTTCTTCCACGCGGCCACGGTGCTGGCGGCGCTGTGCCACTACATCGCCATCTGGTTCGCCATCTACTCCTGACCAGCGGTTTTACTGTCTTCCCACCCCTGATTCCCATGATCAGGCCGTCTCCAGGCCGTCACTTCGAGAAACGCGATGGCTGCCTGGGCCACGGCCCTCGATACTCGGCCGCATGACATCAGTGGCAGGACGGGCCGTGCGCTGGGTGAGCGATGAGCCGTTCCCCGGATGCGTCGAAGTCCAGCTCACAGACGTGCACGGAGTTGTGTGGAGCCTGTTCGACAAGCCGCCCATCTTCGACGGAGCTGATCCCCTCACACCTGACGCGGCGTACCCGGTGGATGTGCAGGTGAGCTGCGAAGTCATCGGACGAGAAGGGCTGCCGGACGGCGCAGAGGTGCTCACGATCTCGACCCGACGACCCTGGGGCATCGAGACGCCCGATGGTCGGACTGAGTTCCAGGTGAACGCCAACCAGGTGACCACGTCGTAGGTCACGCCGTCTCCAGGCCGTCACGTCGCTTCTTGGGCTTGAAGAGGCGGTTGGCGGCCTTGCGGCTCTTGTCGTGGCTGGTCGGCATCAGGTGCGTGTAGGTCCGCAGCGTGAAGCCCGGATCGTGGTGGCCGAGGTGGGCGGACAGAGCCTTGATGGATACGCCGTTCTCCAACTGGCTGGACGCGTAGAGGTGCCGGAGCCCGTGCATCCCGTCCTCCCGCTCCCGGTATTCCAGCCCTGCTGCTTCGAAGGCCGGACGCCAGATGCCCATGTTGAACACCTGACGCCTGACCGCGCCGCCGTCCATCGTGAGCACCAGGCGCACGGTCACCGGATCACCTCCCGGCCGGTCCCATGGAAGCGTGACGTCGACCGGCGGGTGCGCTGTCATGTGATCGTCCAGCGCGTCCAGGACGCCGTCACCGAGCGGCACCGTTCGCGCCTTCTTGCTCTTGGGCAGGGCATAGACGAGCTGGTTGGCGACGATCCTGACTTGACGGACGACGTGCAGCTCACGGGCGTCCCGGTCGATCTCGTCCACGCCCAGGCCGAAGATCTCGCCCTGGCGCAGGCCGGTACCCGCAGCGAGCACCAAGGCGATCTTGTACTCGACCGGCAGCGCGAGCTGGACCGCCCGCATCCGCGTCTCCGGCCAGGGCCTGACGCGCCGCTCCGGCGGTGACGGCCGCTGCACGCTCCGCGCCTTGCACGGGTTGCCGGTGATGATCTTCTCCTCCACCGCCGCATTCAGGATCGAAGACAGCCGGTCGAACAGAAGTTGCTGGTAGCGGAGGCTCAGACCCGCGTCACCCATCGAGCCCAGCCACTCCCGGACCCTCGGGATGCTGATCGACTTCATGGCCATCCCGCCGAAGAACGGGACTAGGCGCTTGTTCACCTGGTTGTGCAGGTTCTCCTGGGTGGCGGCGTCCTGGGACTGACCGCCGAACCAGGTCTCCACGTACTTGGAGAACTTGATCTCCCCGGCTTTGGGGTCGACGTACTTGCCCTCCCGCTTGTCCGACTCCATCTCTAGGAGGAAGTCGTCCGCCCGCTTCTTCTGGCGGTCCGGGAAGCTCTTGCTCTTCTCCTTGTTCTGCGGGTCGAGGTAGCGGACCTTGTAGCGCAGGCCCTTGCCGTACAAGGAGGTCTTGACTCTGGTGACTTTCTCCGTCACGGGGTCGCGCTCCTCCTTCCACCAACGATCTTGGACGTGCCCCACGGCAGACTCCTCCTATCGGTTGAACTGCTGAAACAGCTACGCGTCCAGGTCTTCGACCCACCGACGCACCTGGGCGGGCACGTAGCGGAGGTACTTGCCGACCTTCCGCACCGGCGGCCCGTATCGACGCCACTTCCACTGGTAGAGCGTCTTCACCGGCACACCGAGGTAGGTGGACACGTCTTCGACGGTCCAGAGCCGGTCAGCCCCTTGCCTGTCATTCATGGCGTTCCCCCTGGTCAAGCCGCTACCTGCGGCGTTGCTGAAACATCGCGCGCCGATGGCGTTAGGCGCGCGAGCGTGGCTTGAGCCTGCTGGTACTCCGTCTGCCAGGTGAGCCGCTGGGCGATCATGTGCATGAGGAGTTCGGTCCGGGATGGGGCGTGCGGGTCACCTGGTCGGACCGGTCCCCACTGGAGGCGCGACCGGTCGTCTTTCGGCTTGGCGATGCCAGCGGCTTTGAGGGCTTCGCGGACGAACGTGGCGCGGTCCGCCTTGTGCTCGGCGAGCGTCTTGCCCGACCAGCGGCGCGAGACCAGGACGCGGCGACCGGGCAGGCCGAGGGTGTCTCGGCGGTGCGCCTTGCCCTTGCAGTGGCCAGGGGTGGTCTTGGACGTCACGCCCTTGGGCTGGACGCCGTAGAGCAGCCAGATCGCGCATCGCTCCGAGCACGGCGTGACGGCCAGTTCCGCTGCCAGGCGGTCCGCGTGGTCTGCGAGCCGGGGCGAGGTGTCGACGTCGACCACTTCGGTGATGGACTTGGTGAGGTACTTGGTCAGGTAGCCGATGTGCCGCCCGGACTCCTCCGTGCCGCCGAGGATGCCTTTCGAGTGAACTTGACGGCCGAACTCAGCCACGTGCGCCGGAGCGTCCAGCTCGGCCACGGCGTCGGCCCAGGTGGTCAAGGGCTGCTCGGTGCCGGGGTCCACGAACGCCTTGGTGCGCATGTCCCAGACCGGCAGCCGGTCACCGCCGTACTTGAGGTGGTCATGGTCAGGCCACCAGACCTGGAGGTAGGTGGCAGCGGTGACCTGGCGGATGACCTTGTGCGGGATCGAGCCGCGCACGGCGAAGTGCGCGTGCGGGGTGATGCGGCGTTGCGGCTCGACCGTGCCGAAGTACTGGGCATCGAAGCCGACGACCCGCCGGAGGTTCTGCCACCACCGGTCGACCAGGGAGGCGAAGTGCACGGCGTCCCTGGCCGCCCGCCGGTAGTCGTAGGAGTCCGGGTCGACCGGGGCACCGTCCGGTCCGACCTTGCCGTACGAATCGAGCGTCAGCGTGATGAACGTCGATGGCCGGTACTTGCCCGCGAACTCACGCCCGACCGTGCGCTTGGCGACCTTCCGGCGGGGAAGGTTCGGCGTGTCCTGCCTGCGCCGGGTGGACCTGACCGGCGCCGTTCTTCCGGGCCGTTCCACGGCGGGGAGGTTCCCGCGGACTCCCTCCCGCTTCAGATCGGTGTCCGCCTCCCGGATGCCTTCGCGGAGGTCTTCCACCTGATCGAGCGCGCCCTCCGCCACGGCCTGGCGGTACTCGGCGGTCAGGTCCGAGCGGTAGGTCACCAGCTCGACCTGGTCGCGGGTCGGCGCGTGCCGTTCGGCGATGGGTTCATGGTCGAGGTGCCAACCCTCACGACACTGAGCCATGCGAGAGCGGCGGTTGCGGTCGGCGCAGGCCGGGCACTTGGACGCCTGGGTGGAGTTGCAGCGGACACCGACGATCCGCACCTCTCCGGTGTCCAGGTCCACGACCTCCCGCAGCACGGGCCGGGTGCACACGCCGTGCTGTTCGGCCGCCGCCTTGACCACGTCGAGGGACAACGGCATCCGGGCACGTTCGGCCGACGTCATGCCCGCCACGTCCAGTGGCACAGCCGGGGTCGTCACGCCGCCACCTCCCCCGTGCCATCCGGTCGAGTGGGGAACTCGTGCACGGCCGCGTCAGCCAGGAACACGCCCAGCTCGACCAAGTCCGCGTCGGTGACGTGGAAGGCCCGAGCCCGCTCCGGCTCTCCCCTGCCGTCCGTCTTCACCCAAGCCACGCCGGGTGTCTGCTCGCTGATCTCGTGAGCCGCCGCACCACGAGCACGGGCACCGTCGCCAAGGACCATGTCCACCTGCGCCGACTCGTCCAAGCGCAGCGCCACGCGGGTGCCGAACAGGTGCCGGAATCCCACAACCTCCTTGCGCGGGTCCTGCACCAAGCCCAGGACGCAGAAGCCCGGAGCACGGCCCTGTGAGGTGATGGTCTGGATGGCGCGGGTGGCGCGCTCCCGAAGGCCCTTGTCCGGCTGGTAGGCGATCAGGTCCGCCAGCTCATCCACCACGAGCACCGTGAACGGCTCACCGTTCGAGCGCGCCCACAGCCGCCTCACACCCCGGTACCGCGCGGCCCGTTCCTTGACTTCCGCCGCCAGCTCCTCCAGCAGCTCGACCGCCTCACGGCCGTTGTCGAACACCAGCCGGGCGAACGCGTCCGGGCACTGCCCCAGCTCCATACCGCCCTTGGGGTCGATGCCCACCAGGCGCACGAGTCCGGCCCGCACCGCCGGAGCAAGGTGCCAGATGATCGACCACAAGACCGAGCCCTTGCCCGCACCCTGCACACCGACACCAAGAACTTGGTTGCCCTGCAAGCGAATCCGCCACGGCTTACCGGTCTCCGTGCGCCCGACCACCACTCGCTTGAGGTCGACCGCGTCTGCATCGTCGGACAGGAACGGCACCGGCAGCGACCGTGCCAACGGGTCATGGTGGACGAAGTCGAGTTCGATCACCTTCGGCCGCACCACTCGCACCCGGCACGACTGCGCCCCGAACGAGTGCGCCAACCCGTCACGGCGCAATTCCCACGCCTCCGGTGCCTGCGCCGGGATCAGCCGCACCCGAACCCGGTCGCGCCATCCCTCGGATCGCACCCGCCGCAGTTTGGGCCGATACTCACGTCCCCGGTCGTCCTTGGCCAGCTCGGCCAGGCGCATCGTGGTGCGCCAACGCGGCACGTACACCGTCGCCCGCCGGTACTCGGTGACCAGCCGGAACCACACGTGCCGCAGGAACGACGCCCGGTCCAGGCCAGCCCAGACAGTGAGCCCCGCCGTCAGGCTCAGCAAGGCCAGGACCAGCGGCGACAGCCCGAACCGCGTCCAGCACCAGGCCGCCGTCAGCGGCACCAGCGTGACCACCGGGTACCGGACCACGACGAGCACCAGGCGCACGACACCGACCAGCAGCAGCCACACCAGCGCCACGATGAACGCCAACCACTTCAGCTTGCCCGGCATCAACGCCCACCACGGCACCCGAGGCCGAGCGCCCTCGAACGGAGCCGGATCAACCCACCGCGCCATCACGCCACACCCCTGGCCGAGGTAAAGATCAGCGCGAGCCACCCCAAGCACGCGCAGCAGTCGAGCTGTCCGGGTGCGAACACGCCGAACCGCTTGCACCGCCGGCACCTGGTGCCGTTGGACGGCTTCCACCCTGACGGGGCGACGGCCCGATTTGACGCACGTCCCCCGCGACGAGATACCCTTGTCATGACTGGAATCCCTTGTGTGTCAACAAAAGTGCATGGCGAAGCCAGTCAGGTGAGTCGCGGGGAGACAGCCGGAGCCCGCCAAGACTTGGACTGCCTCCCCGCGACCACACCGACCAGCCGCGATCTGTTCAGTTGTCACGCACCTGCGGCGCGGTCACTCCTCGTTGTCGTCGACCTCGAACAGGTCCTCGAACACCATCGGCGCGAGCGCCTTCAACGCACCGGCGATGAACCCCGGACCCGGCATCGACTCGCCGGTCCGGACCCGCTTCACCGACGCCCGGTTCAGCCCCATCGCCTTGGCCAACGCGTACTCCGACCGGAACCCCGCCAACGCCATCGCACGCCCGAACGAGTCCGCCCGCAGGAATACCGCGAACTTCGGCTTGACCCCGGCGACACCGGTCATCGCGGACGGCTCCCCGGCCCCGACTCCCCGTAGATCGAGGCATCCGACCACACCGTGCCACCGGACGAGCCGTAACCCGGCTGGAAAACGTGGTTCGGCGACGGGTCCAGCACTCCCGTCAGGAAGTGGGCACACCTGGTCAGTTCGGTCAGGAAGGCCGCCAACCTCTCCCGCCCGTCCTCACCCTCCGGCATCCCCAGCACGACTTCGCCCGGGTCCAGCGTCAACCGCAGCCCGTACCAGTCCGTACCCGGATAGTTGACCACCTCAGCCTTGGACTCCGGACCCGGCGTGAACAACCCTTGCAACTCCACGATCCCCCCTCAGGCCGCAACCGACGGAGCGCCCGCCGACGTGTCCGACTTGCCCCGACGCCCCTTGGCCGCCTCCTGCGGCGACACCATCTCCTCCGCCCAGACCGTCCAGTTCACCCAGCCGTCCCGCACGTACGGCGACACCCTCAACCCCACGAACACCGCCGGACGGAACGGCGTACCGGGCAGCACCTCCGGCGGAACCGGCTGGTACTCCGACGCGATCTTCACCACCGCCCCGGTGTTCTTCCCGCGCGCTGACGGGTCGGTCCCCTGGACCGTCCACACCGGCAACCCCGACACCTTGTCGACCGCCGGACGCGGTGCCTTGCCCTCGCTGAACTCCTGCGCCCGCTCCACCTTCAACACGAAGAACCCTTGCGGGAACAGCTCATCGAACGTGATCGAAAACCTGTGACCAGCAGGAATCGCCATAGTTCCACCTCTCGTGGCGCGCCGCGCGCCTCTTGTTCACTCGACTACTAGTGTACACAAGTATGCAAGCAGTAAGAGCAGTCCGCTGACCAGCGCAAACTGGTCAGTCGGGGCTACTCGGGTGCGTCGAACTCGTATGTGAACTGGTACTTGTCGGCAGCAACCACGCTGTCGAAGACCTCCACCGCCCGGCCGTCCTGGTCGTAGGCGATCCTCCGGAGCTGAACCACCGGCACGCCCGTACCAAGCTGCAGGGCTCGTGCCTCCTCGGGAGTGGGCATGCGCGCGGTCAGATCCTCACGAAACCGCGCCAGTGTGTGCCCCTCCTCCTCCACCCTGGCATACGAGCCGCCCGGTCCGGAGTCCTCATCGAGCAGCTTGGTTCCAGCGGCCAAAGAGCTCGCGAAGTAGCTGTCCGCCAACTGGAGCGGTAGGTCGTCGGCGAACATCACCCGCCGCCTGACCACCACTTTTTCACCACTGCTCAAGTTCAGAGCATCAGCCACAAAATCCGGTGGGTCGATCTCACCGACTTCGGTCAACCGCTGGCGTGGCACCATTCCAAGCCGCTTCACCTCTGCCGCGAAAGCACCGTCGCCCTCTTGCCGCCGCTTGCGCGAGAACCGGGCCAAGCTTGCTCGAACGATCACCGGAGTCGAGCGCACGAAAACGCCACGGCCATGTTGCGAGACGGTCAGCCCTTCGGCGGCCAGCTCTCCGAGCGCTCGACGGACCGTCACCCTGGTGACGTCGTATCGCTTCGCGAGTTCGTTCTCCGAAGGCAGTCGAGAGCCAGGACCATAGGTACCGTCCTTGATGGACGACCTCAACTCGTCCGCGATCTGCCGGAAGACGGCTCGATCACTAGACGGATCAACGGGCACCGCACACTTCCCCTCAAGTTGTCTACTTGGGTAGACGAGTTTACTGCACCCTGCAGTGCCTTGAGACCTCGGGCCACGATGAATGCATCCCGAATGGATGGACACCCCGGCCCGGTACTGAGCGTTGACGAATTGCGCTGTATGAGATCAAGGCGCGCCGCCTGCGGCGGCGCTCGACGCAGTCCGGCGCACGTTGGCACCGACTCCCCGCATCACGGCACGCCGGGCTCCCGCTCCGCTCCGCCCGTCGGCCGTGCGCGGAGCCGGTGCACGTGGCCGGGTGGCGGCGCGCCGGGCGACAACGGCCGCCAGAACCATGAGCCTGCCAGCGGCACCGGTCGGGACGATCGCGCGGTCACGTGGTTCGGGCGGGCCGGGCACGGCGATCGACTGCCGCGACGGCTTCGCCGCCTTGCCACCGGGAGGGGTGTCCGAGTGAGGAAGTGCCCGACACGCGAACGGGCACCACCTCGACCGGTTGGCGGCGAGGTGGTGCCCGTGGCGCGGACAGACCAGGACCAGGCCGTCCTCAGGCCGTCGAACGTCCGAAGACGGCGAGACCGAGCGAGAAATCACGAACGACGTATGCCCAGCTAGAACGCTGTTTCAGACGTCTTCAGGCACAAGGCGTCCGACCGGCGGTCAGATCATCGCCATCTGGTTCGCCATCTACTCCTGACCGGCGCCGGTCTGGTGGGTGGGTAGGTCGGCGCGGGGGCTCGGGCCGACGAAGTGGGTGGTGGTTGGTCAGCCCAGGTCGGGGCCTTGGGCGCGCAGGTCGTCCACCCTGGTCATCGCCTCGCGCAACTCGGTCAGCCACGTGTCCGCGTGCTCGCCGACCAGCCGCACCGCCCACGCCAGCGCCTCCGACCGCGACCGCGCCACCCCGGCCGCGACCAGGGTGTCCAGCACCACCCGCTCCGGCTGCCGCAGCCGCGTCATCACCGGCACGGACAGCGTGGTGAACAGCTCCTCCGTGCCACCGAGCCGCGCGCCCCAGGCGACCTTGCGCCGGTACCGGTGCTCGGCTTGGCGGGCGATCTCGATCCGCTCGTCCCTGGTCTGCTCGCGGAACCGGCTGATTCGGCCCGACTCGGCCGCCGCGCGCTCGGCGTCGTCGGAGAACCCGCCGTCCAGTGGGGGCAGCGCGCCGACGACCAGGATCTCCTCCCGGTCCACCGTGACGTCCGGCGTCCCGGTGAACCAGCCGTCGGGCAGCCGGCCGCTGAACCAGGCCGCCGCGTCGTCCGCCGGCGGGTGGTCAGCCTGCTGCCAGCCGCCCCGTCCTCCCCAAGCACGTCGCATCTCGCACCACCTTGATTACATGATTACGTCGATGCAGACGCTACGCCCGCAGCCCACGCCGCGGACCCGGGTTCGCTACCGGTGGACGGTCAGCGCCTCCGCCAGCTCGCCCACCGTCGTCACGGGCCGGTCGCACACGTACCCCCGGCACACGTAGACCGCCGGGCCGCCGTCCACCAGCGGTCGGTCGGCCAGCAGCGGTGCGGAGTCGGGGGCGCCCGCGACGACCACGCCGCCGCCGTGCACGCCGGTCCGCGCGGCGGCGACCAGGTCCGGCGCGTCGCCGACCACGGCCACCTGCACCGGGCCCAGCGCCAGCGCCTCGGCCACGCTCAGCCAGTGCCCGGCGAACCGGGGCTCCCTGGCGGCCAGCAGCCCGGCTCGCGCGACGGCGGCCTCGGCGGCCTCCCGGTAGCTCGACGGCCCGCCCAGCACGGACGCCGTGACCAGCGCGGACGCCAGCGACGACGCGCCGGACGGCGTCGCGTTGTCCGACGGGTCCGACGGCCGCTGCACCAGTGCCTCGGCGTCGTCGGCGGTGTCGAAGTAGACGCCGGGCTCGTCGCCCGCGAACCGCGCCAGCGCGGTGTCCAGCAGCGCGCACGCGGCGGTGAACCACCGGACGTCGCCGGTGGCCTGGTGCAGCGCCAGCAGGCCGTCGGCGAAGCAGCCGTAGTCCTCCAGCACCCCCGCCGCCGGGCCCGCGACGCCGTTGCGCGACGTGCGCAGCAGCCGCCCGTCGACCAGGTGCACGTCCAGCACCAGCGACGCCGCCGCGACGGCCGCCTCGACCCAGCGCGGCTCGCCGAACACCGCGCCCGCCTCGGCCAGCGCGCCGATCGCCATCCCGTTCCACGCCGTCACGACCTTGTCGTCACGCCCCGGCTGCGGCCGGCGGTCGCGCACCTCCAGCAGCTTCGCGGCGATCTCCGGGTCGGGTTCGCCGAGCATCCGCAACGTCGACGTGCCGTGCTCGAACGTGCCCTCGTCCGTCACGCCGTAGAGCGCCGCAGCGCGCGCTCCGGTCGCCAACCCCAGCGCCTGGACCAACTGCGCGGGCGTCCACACGTAGGTCGCGCCCTCCACACCCTGGGTGTCCGCGTCCAACGACGCCGCGAACCCGCCCTCCGGCGTGCCGAGGTCGCGGATCAGGAAGTCGGCGGTCTCCCGCACCACCGCCCGGTACCGCGGGTTGTCGTCACGGCGGCTCAGGTGCGTGTAGGCACGCAGCAGCAAGGCGTTGTCGTACAACATCTTCTCGAAGTGCGGCACCACCCACGCCGCGTCCACGCTGTAGCGCGCGAACCCGCCGGCCAGCTGGTCGTACAGCCCGCCGTTCGCCATCGCGTCGCACGTCGCCCGCGCCATCGACAGCGCCTGGACCGACCCGGTCCGCTCGTGGTGGCGCAGCAGGAACTCCAGCACCGTCGACGGCGGGAACTTCGGCGCGCCGCCGAACCCGGCGTTGACCCGGTCGAAGTGGCCGAGCAGCGACACCACCGCGCCCGCCAGCACCTCCTCGTCCACAGTGGACTGCGGCAGCGGCTGGAACGCCAGCTGCGCCACGATCCCCGCCGCCGACTCGCGCACCTGGTCGCCCTGCTCGCGCCACGCGTGCTCGATGGCCTCCAGCACCTGCCGGAACGACGGCAGGCCGGGGTGCGGCGTCGGCGGGTAGTACGTGCCCGCGTAGAACGGCTCGCCGCCGGGGGTGAGGAAGCACGTCATCGGCCACCCGCCCTGGCCGCTGAGCGCCTGCGTCACCGCCATGTAGACCGCGTCCACGTCCGGCCGCTCCTCGCGGTCCACCTTGACGTTGACGAAGTGCTCGTTCATGTACGCCGCGGTGCCCTCGTCCTCGAACGACTCGTGCGCCATCACGTGGCACCAGTGGCACGCCGCGTACCCGACCGACAGCAGCACCGGCACGTTCCGCGAGCGCGCCTCCGCGAACGCCTCCGGCGACCACGGCCACCAGTGCACCGGGTTCTCGGCGTGCTGGAGCAGGTACGGGCTGGTCGAGGACGCGAGCCGGTTCGTCATGGCTCCACAGTAATTCCCGGACAACCGCCGGACCGGTCGACCAGACTGGGCCCGTGGAACCCCCCGACGAGCCGTTACCCCACGACCTGCGCCACGAGACCGGACCGTTCGACGTGGTCGGCGACGTGCACGGGTGCCTGGTGGAACTCCTGGACCTGCTGAGCGAGCTGGGCTACTCCGCCGAGGGCGTGCACCCGGACGGCCGCAAGGTGGCGTTCCTGGGCGACCTGGTCGACCGGGGGCCCGACACGCCGGGCGTGCTGCGGCTGGCGATGGCGATGGCGGCGGCGGGCAACGCGATCTCCGTGCGGGGCAACCACGAGGAGAAGCTGGTGCGGGCGTTGCGCGGGCACGACGTCCAGGTCAACCACGGCCTGGAGCACTCGCTGGCCCAGCTGGCGCGCGAGACGCCCGAGTTCCGCGCCGAGGCGCTGGCGTTCTGCGACTCCCTGGTGCCGCACTACGTGCTGGACGGCGGCAAGCTGGTCATCGCGCACGCCGGGTTGCCCGAGCGCTACCACGGCCGCGAGTCGGCGCGGATGCGGTCGCTGGCGCTGTGGGGCGTCGGCACGGGCGAGTTCGACGCCCGCGGCTTCCCCGTCCGCCACCCGTGGGCGCGGGACTACCGCGGCGCCGCGATGGTCCTGTACGGGCACACGCCGGTCGAGGAACCGGAGTGGGTGAACGGGACCCTGTGCCTGGACACGGGCTGCGTGTTCGGCGGCCGGCTGACCGCGCTGCGCTACCCGGAGCGGGAGGTGGTCTCGGTGCCGGCCCGCCGGACCTGGTACGAGCAGTAGGCCCGGCTAGTCCTTCTTGACCGCCTCGTCAACCGCCTCGTCGGCCGCCTTCCCGCCCGCCTTCTCCCCCGGCTCGTCGAACGAGGCGGGCAGCTTGCGCAGGTGCTTGTTCATCGACTTCACCAGGAACACCACCGCGATGAAGAACAGCACCAGCATCAGCAGGCCCAGCGGGGAGGACTTGCCGAAGTCCTCCTGCTGGCCGCCCGGGTCCTTGTCCGTGGACGGCTGCCCGGCCAGGACGACCGCCGTGGTCCGCTCCCACGGGATCGGGTCGAACGAGGTCACGCTGTCACCCTCTCCTGGACGCCCGCGAACAAGTCGTCCTCGGGCACGGTGCTGTCGACCAGCGACCGGGCCAGCTCGTACTCCTCCGTCGGCCACACCGAGCGCTGCATCTCCAGCGGCACGGCGAACCAGCGGCTCTCCGGGTCGATCTGGGTGGCGTGGGCCTTCAGCGCCTCGTCGCGCACCGGGAAGAAGTCGGCGCACTCGACCCGGGTGGTCACCCGCTCGATCACGTCCGGCTTGTCGGCGTCCCAGCCCGCCAGCCACTCGGCGTACGGGGACTCCAGGCCCTCCGCGAGCAGGGCGTCGTGGAACGCCACGAGCTTCGCGCGGGAGAACCCGTGCGAGTAGTACAGCTTCAGCGGCTGCCACGGCTCACCCAGCTCGGGGTAGCGCTCCGGGTCGCCCGCCGCGTCGAACGCGGCCACCGACACCTCGTGGCAGCGGATGTGGTCGGGGTGCGGGTAGCCGCCGTTCTCGTCGTAGGTGACGATCACGTGCGGGCGGAACTCGCGGATCACCTCGACCAGCGGGGGCGTCGACTCCTCCAGCGGGACGAGGGCGAAGCAGCCCTCGGGCAGCGGCGGCAGCGGGTCGCCCTCGGGCAGGCCCGAGTCGACGAAACCCAGCCAGCGGTGCCGCACACCCAGGATCTCGGCGGCGCGGGCCATCTCGGCGCGCCGCACGTCGGCGATGTTCTCCAGCACGTCGGGGCGGTCCATGGCGGGGTTCAGGATGCTGCCCGCCTCACCGCCCGTGCAGGTCACGACCATGACCTCGTGGCCCTCGGCGACGTAGCGGGCCATCGTGGCGGCGCCCTTGCTGGACTCGTCGTCGGGGTGCGCGTGCACCGCCATCAGGCGCAGCTTCTCAAGCATGGCGGTGGTGCTCCTCCTCGGCCCCTGCCGAACCCGTCCGGTCCGGCCCCTGCGACACTCAACGCAGTGGTCGAGGGACATTGTTCCCCACGGGCGGGAAGGGATCGGACAGTGGCACTGCCGGAGGGCCGGTACGGCGCGCCGCGCAGGACCCTGCCCCGGTGGGCGCGCTGGTCACTGCCCGTGATCGCGGTGCTGGTGGGCGGGTTGGTCGCGTGGGTCGGCTACCGCAACCTCGGCACCATGCCCGTCGAGGCCAAGCAGACGGCGTTCGAGGTGGTGGGCGACAGCTCCGTCGAGATCACGTTCGAGGTGGTCAGGGAGACGCCGGAGCGGCCGGTGGTGTGCATCGTGCGCGCCCGGGCGCAGGACGGCGACGAGGCGGGGCGGCGCGAGGTGCTGGTCGAGCCCGGCGCCGACACCGTGCGCGCCACGACCGTGCTCCGGACGTCCAAGGTCCCGGTCACCGGCGAGGTGTTCGGCTGCTCCTACCAGGTTCCGGCGTACCTGTCCACGAGGTAGCGGCCAAGCGGGTGATCTGCGCGTTTAGGGGCGGATCCGGGAACAAAACGCCGTCGCCGATCGTTGTGCACGTGTTACTCTGACGTTCCAGCACGGCCCCGACGCGGGCCGTGTTTTTCCGTTCCGGGCTGGTGCGCCCGGGAACTGCCAGCCCACGCCGTGGGCCGGAGCAAGACGAGGAGTTGGTGACCGTGAGCGACACTGAGGTGACCTGGCTGACCCAGGAGGCCTACGACCGGCTCAAGGGGGAGCTGGACGAGATGATCGAGAATCGCCCGGTCATTGCTGCGGAGATCAACGCGCGTCGTGAAGAGGGTGACCTCCGCGAGAACGGCGGGTACCACGCGGCCCGTGAGGAGCAGGGCAAGCAGGAGGCCCGCATCCGCCAGCTGCAGGAGCTGCTGAGGGTCGCCAAGGTCGGCGAGGCGCCCACGGTGTCGGGGGTCGCGGCTCCCGGCATGGTGCTGACCGTCCGCTACGACGGGGACGACGAGACCGAGGAGTTCCTGCTCGCCACCCGTGAGGAGGGCGCGCACGGCGCCCTGGAGGTCTACTCGCCGTCGTCACCGCTGGGCAAGGCGTTGCTCGGCGCGAAGGAGGGCGAGGCGCGGGAGTACGAGCTGCCCAACGGCAGCACGATGAAGGTCACCCTGATCAAGGCCGTGCCGTACGCCGGCTGATCACCCGGACACCGGGAGGGCGGCCACCGCGCGGGGTGGCCGCCCTTCTGCTGTCACGTCACCGGCTCGCCCCGGTCACTTGGCGCGCTCCGGTCGCGTGGTGCGCTCCAGCAGGGGGCGGACCCGGGGGGCGACCGGGGTCGACAGGGCGATCGACGTGGACAGCCGCTGCACGCCCGGCACGTCCACGATCGAGTCGATCACCCGCTGCAGGTCGGCGTTGGACCGGGCCACGACCCGCGCGAACAGGTCGCCCGGCCCGGTCGTCGCGTGCACCTCGCACACCTCGTTGATCGCGGCCAGGCCCTCGGACACCTCGTGCCGCCGCCCCTGGGCGATCTCCAGCACGGCGAACGCGGTCAGCCCGTAGCCCATCGCGGCCAGGTCGAGCGCCGGCGGGAAGCCGGTCAGCACGCCGCGCGCCACCAGCCGGTCCAGCCTCGCCTGCACCGTGCCGCGGGCCACGCCCAGCCGTCGCGAGCACTCCAGCACGCCCAACCTCGGCTCGTCCGTGAGCAGCAGCAACAGCCGCGCGTCCAGGGCGTCGACGGCCTGGTCAGAGTGTTCAGCTTGCGAATCGGAAGCCATGTACCACTGTACAAGGTGACCAGTAAAACAACAGAGTGTTGCTCATCCTGACCAGCTTGCACATCCTGGGAAGCATGACGCAGCAGCTTGACGACGTGAGCTACGACCAGCTCCGCCAACTCGTGGGCCTGGTCGACTACGACGGGACGCGCGACCCGTTCCCCGTCCGCTCGATGGACGCCGTGGTCTTCGTGGTCGGCAACGCGACCCAGACCGCGTGGTTCTACCAGGTCGCCTTCGGGATGCAGCTCGTCGCGTACGCCGGACCGGAGACCGGGCAGCGGGACCACAAGTCCTTCGTGCTGAAGTCCGGCTCGGCGCGGTTCGTGATCAACGGCGGCGTGCGGCCGGGCAGCCCGCTGCTCGACCACCACCGCAAGCACGGCGACGGCGTGGTGGACCTCTCACTGGAGGTCGCCGACGTCGACCGGTGCGTGGAGCACGCGCGGGCGCAGGGCGCCACCGTGCTGGAGGAGCCGCACGACGTCACCGACCAGCACGGCACCGTCCGGGTGGCCGCCATCGCGACGTACGGCGAGACCCGCCACAGCCTGGTCGACCGGTCCCGCTACAGCGGGCCGTACCTGCCGGGGTACGAGGCGCGGGAGAGCACGGTCGTGCGGCCGGCGGGCGCGCCGAAGCGGCTGTTCCAGGCGGTCGACCACTGCGTGGGCAACGTCGAGCTCGGCCGGATGGACCACTGGGTCGAGTTCTACAACCGGGTGATGGGCTTCGTGAACATGGCGGAGTTCGTCGGCGACGACATCGCCACCGACTACTCGGCGTTGATGAGCAAGGTCGTCTCCAACGGCAACCACCGGGTGAAGTTCCCGCTCAACGAGCCCGCGGTGGCGAAGCGGAAGTCGCAGATCGACGAGTACCTGGAGTTCTACGAGGGCGCGGGCGTGCAGCACATCGCGCTCGCGACCAACGACATCGTCACCACGCTGACCGCGATGCGGGCCGCCGGGGTGGAGTTCCTGGAGACGCCGGACTCGTACTACGACGACCCGGAGCTGCGGGCGCGGATCGGCGAGGTGCGGGTGCCGATCGAGGTGCTGAAGGAGCACCGCATCCTGGTCGACCGGGACGAGGACGGCTACCTGCTGCAGATCTTCACCAAGCCGATCGGCGACCGGCCGACCGTGTTCTACGAGCTGATCGAGCGGCACGGGTCGCTGGGCTTCGGCAAGGGCAACTTCAAGGCCCTGTTCGAGGCGATCGAGCGCGAGCAGGAGCGTCGGGGCAACCTCTGACGGTCGTGCGTCGACGGGCCGGTCCGGGCGCCTCCGGGCCGGCCCGTCGTCGTCGGAACGCCGACGACGCCCTACCAGGTGCTCCGGGACCGGTACGCTCGGTTCCGGGTCGGCTCACACAGCATTCACCTGGAGGGTGGCATGGCGCTCGCGGCACGGGTCACCGCGGTGCTCCCGCTCGTCGGCGCGGTGGTCACGGCCGTGGCGCTGACCGGCGCGGCCTTCTTCACCGTGGCCCACGCGGGGTGCGCGGAGACCGGCCGGTTCGTGGAGCGCGACGGCGTGGTGGAGTTCGTCGGCGGGTGCGTGGACGGGCACGAGCTGCCCGCCGTGCCGCGGGTGGAGAACGCGCGGTACGACGTCAAGCCCTGAGCCGATGGGCGATAGTGGAGCCATGTGTCGCAACATCAGGGTGCTCCACAACTTCGAGCCGCCGGCGGATGAGGACGAGATCCGCGCGGCGGCGGTCCAGTACGTGCGCAAGGTGAGCGGGTCGACCCGCCCGTCGGCGGCGAACCAGGAGGCGTTCGACGCCGCCGTCGAGGCGGTGGCCGAGGCCACCCGGACCCTGCTGGCCTCGCTGGTCACCAACGCCCCACCGCGCGACCGCGACGTCGAAGCCGCCAAGGCCCGCGAACGCAACGCCGTCCGCTTCGGCCCCCGCTGACCCCGCGAGTCGAACACTCGCGGGACGTGGAGGTTCGACTCGCGGGGGTTAGCGGGGGGTGAGGGCGGTGGTCAGGTCGGCGATCAGGTCGTCGGCCGATTCGATGCCCACGGAGAGGCGGACCAGGTCGGCGGGGACTTCGAGCAGGGAGCCGGCGGTGCTGGCGTGGGTCATCCGGCCCGGGTGCTCGATCAGCGACTCGACGCCGCCCAGCGACTCCGCCAGGGTGAACAGGCGGGTGCGGGAGCAGACGTCCAGCGCGGCCTGCTCGCCGCCCTCGACGGTGAACGAGATCATGCCGCCGAACCGGCGCATCTGCTTCGCCGCGACCTCGTGGCCGGGGTGGTCGGGCAGGCCCGGGTAGTAGACCCCGGTGACCCGCGGGTGCCGCAGCAGCGCTTCGGTGATCTTCTCCGCGTTGTCCGAGTGCTTCTCCATGCGCACTTCGAGCGTCTTGATCCCGCGCAGCGTCAGCCACGCGTCGAACGGCCCCGGCACCGCGCCCGCGCCGTTCTGCAGGAACCCGAACTGCGCGTCCAGCTCGTCGTCCGACGTGACCAGCGCGCCACCGATGACGTCCGAGTGCCCGCCGACGTACTTGGTGGTCGAGTGCAGCACCACGTCGGCGCCCAGCTCCAGCGGGCTCTGCAGGTACGGCGACGCGAACGTGTTGTCCACCACCAGCTTCGCCCCCGCCGAGTGCGCCACCTGCGCGAGCGCGGCGATGTCGGCGATGTTCAGCAGCGGGTTGGTCGGCGTCTCGATCCAGACCACCTTGGTGTTCGGCCGGATGGCCGCGCGCACCGCGTCGACGTCGGACACCTGCGCCGGCGTGTGCTCGACGCCCCAGTGCGACAGCACCTTGTCGATCAGCCGGAACGTGCCGCCGTACGCGTCGTTCGGGATGACGACGTGGTCGCCGGGACGGCACATCGCGCGCAGGGCGGTGTCGGTCGCGCCCATGCCGGACGCGAACGCGCGACCGTGCCTGCCGCCTTCGAGCGCCGCCAGGCACTCCTCCAGCGCGGCCCGGGTGGGGTTGCCGGTGCGCGAGTACTCGAACCCGCCGCGCAGCCCGCCGACGCCGTCCTGGGCGTAGGTCGAGGTGGCGTGGATCGGCACGATGACCGAGCCCGTCGTGGGGTCGGGCTCCTGCCCGGCGTGGATGGCCCTGGTCGCGAAACCGTACTGGCCGGTGTCCGTCATGCCCCTAGAGTACGGCGGCCGAAAAGGCAACCGCCCGTCGGCTGGATGCCGACGGGCGGTCGGGTGACCCCGGGTAACGCGCTCACCACTGCTGCGGCGGCTGCTGGCCGTAGGGGTTCTGCTGCTGCGGCTGGCCGTACGGGTTCGACGCGGGCGGCTGGCCGTACGGGTTCGACGCGGGCGCCTGACCGTACGGGTTCGGCTGGCCGTAACCGCCACCGGCGCCGGGGTAGCCGCCGGGGGCCGCGCCGGCGGGCGCGTTCACCACGACCGTGCCCATGATCTTGTCGGCCCACGTCTGCTTCTTGGCCTCCCACAGCGGCGCGAACCAGCCCGCGTAGCAGGGCAGCGAGTCGACGAAGTGGCACAGGTGCCGGACGAAGGCGTTGCCGAAGCCGATCGGCTGCCCCGTCTCCTCGCTGATGAGCTTGACCTTGGCGACCTTCTTGCCCATCGACTGGCCGGTGGTGCCCGCCAGGTACCACGAGTTGTAGATCATGAAGCCGAGCATGCCCAGCGCGCCGACGCCGGCGAGGATGAAGTAGATCGTCATGTCGCCGGTGGCCGCGCCGATGCCCGCGAGGACGCCGAAGATGGCGCCCGGCGCGGCGTAGTCGATCAGGAAGCCGACCGCGCGGCTGCCCCACTCCGCGTAACCGCCCGTGGGCGCGCCGTAAGCGGGCTGGCCGTAGGACGGCTGCGCGCCCCACGCCTGCTGCTGCGGCTGCCCGTACGGGTTGCTCAGCTGCGGCTGGCCGTACGGGTTGGACGGCTGCTGGCCGTACGGGTTCGCCTGCGGCTGGCCGTACGGGTTGGACGGCGGCTGCTGGCCGTAGGGCTGCTGGCCGTACTGCGCGGGCGGCTGCTGGCCGTAGGGGTTCTGCTGGGCCGGGAACGCGCCCGAGCCGGGCTGCTGCGCGGGCTGGCCGTACGGGTTCGACGGCGGCTGCTGGGTCATGCCGGGTGCGACGACCTGGGTCGCGTCCGGGTTCGACGGCGGCTGCTGGGGTTGCTGGCCGGAGGGCACCACCTGGGTCGCCTCCGGCGGCGGGAAGGCAGGGGGCTGGCCGCCGCTCGGCACGACCTGGGTCGCGTCGGCGTTCGAGGGCTGGGCACCCTGCCCCTGCTCCTGCTGGTCGTGACCGCCGAACTGCTGGTTCCCTGGCGGCTGCGGAGCGTTCATCGGAGTTTCCAACCCCCTTGGCACGGGCCGTAGGTGTATGAGTCGGTGGCCAACGCTAGCGGATGGCACCGCCCTGGCCACGGGCAACCGGAGAACCCGCCGGAGATCCGCGACACGGGTCACCGGCGGGTGGGGGCGCTCCGATCAGCGGCCGGCCAGGAAGCCCAGGATGTCCTGACGGGTGACCACGCCCGCGGGCTTGCCGTCGTCCAGCACCAGTGCCCCGTCCGCTGAGGACAGTGCGGACATCGCGGAGCTGATCGACTCGCCCGCGCCGATCGTGGGCAGCTTCAACGACATGTGCCGGTCCAACCGGTCGGTCAGCTGCGCCTTGCCGGTGAACAGCGCGTCGAGCAGGTCCCGCTCGTTGACCGCGCCGGCGACCTCGGCGGCCATCACCGGCGGCTCGGCGTTGACGACCGGCATCTGCGAGACGCCGTACTCGCGCATGATCGCGACCGCCTCGGCGACCGTCTCGTTGGGATGGCCGTGCACGAGGTCGGGCACGGTGCCGTCCTTGCGCCGCAACACGTCGCCGACGGTCGCGCCGGACGTGTCGGGCGACAGGAAGCCGTACTGCGCCATCCACTTGTCGTTGAACACGCTCGACAGGTAGCCGCGGCCGCCGTCGGGCAGCAGCACCACGATCACGTCGTCCGGGCCGGCGTCCTCGGCCACCCGCAGCGCCGCCGCGACCGCCATGCCGCACGAGCCGCCGACGAGCAGGCCCTCCTCGCGGGCCAGCCGCCGGGTGATCTCGAACGAGTCGGCGTCCGACACCGCCACGATCTCGTCGCACACCGTGCGGTCGTAGGCGTCCGGCCAGAAGTCCTCGCCGACGCCCTCCACCAGGTACGGCCGGCCGGAGCCGCCGGAGTACACCGAGCCCTCCGGGTCCGCGCCGATGATCTTCACCCGGCCCTCGGAGACCTCCTTGAGGTAGCGGCCGGTGCCCGAGATCGTGCCGCCCGTGCCGACGCCCGCGACGAAGTGCGTGACCCGGCCCCCGGTCTGCCGCCACACCTCGGGACCGGTGCCGTGGTAGTGGCTGGCCGGGTTCTCCGGGTTGGCGTACTGGTTGGGCTTCCACGCGCCGGGGATCTCGGCGACCAGCCGGTCGGAGACGTTGTAGTAGGAGTCGGGGTGCTCCGGCGCGACCGCGGTCGGGCACACCACGACCTCGGCGCCGTACGCCTTGAGCACGTTGCGCTTGTCCACGCTGACCTTGTCCGGGCAGACGAACACGCACTTGTAGCCCTTGCGCTGGGCCACCAGCGCCAGGCCCACACCGGTGTTGCCCGACGTCGGCTCGACGATGGTGCCGCCGGGCTTGAGCTCGCCGGAGCGCTCGGCCGCCTCGACCATGCGCAGCGCGATGCGGTCCTTCACGCTGCCGCCCGGGTTGAGGTACTCGACCTTCGCCAGGATGAGCGGCCGGAGGCCGTCTGCCACACCGTTCAGCTTCACCAGCGGCGTGTTGCCGACCAGGTCTACGACGCTCTCGACGTACTCCACGACGGACCTTCCACTTCTTGAGATGACCCGCTGAGCGTATATCGGTGACCCGGCGCGCGGCCGGGTGGACGATCGGGCTTGGGACGGGGAGGCTTCGGTGCGGTGGTTGCGGTGGCCGCGAGGGCGTTGGGCGGGTCGACGCTGCTCAGCGTCCTTCGTCACGAGTGCTGGCCGCGCTGAACGGGCGTTAACTAGGCTGCACGTCACACGTTGCGGCGAAACGAAGGAGTTCCGCAATGCCTGAGGCCGTGATCGTCTCCGCCGCCCGGTCGCCCATCGGGCGCGCGGGCAAGGGCTCTCTCAAGGATGTGCGCGCCGACGACCTGACCGTGCAGGTCCTCCAGGCCGCGCTGGCGCAGGTCCCGCAGCTCGACCCCGACAAGGACATCGACGACCTGATGCTCGGCTGCGGCCTGCCCGGCGGCGAGCAGGGCTTCAACCTGGGCCGCGTGGTGTCCGTGCTGGCGGGGTACGACAACCTGCCCGGCACCACGGTCACCCGCTACTGCGCGTCCAGCGTGCAGACGACCCGGATGGCGCTGCACGCCATCAAGGCCGGCGAGGGCGACGTGTTCATCAGCGCCGGCGTGGAGACGGTGTCCAGCTTCGCGCGCGGGTCGTCCGACTCGTGGCCGGGCACGCACAACCCCGCGTTCGCCGACGCCGAGGCCCGCACCGCGGCCGTCGCCCAGTCGGGCGCCTCCGAGTGGGTCGACCCGCGGCGGAACGGGCAGGTGCCCGACATCTACGTCGCCATGGGCCAGACGGCGGAGAACCTGGCGCTGACCAAGGGCGTCACGCGGCAGGAGATGGACGAGTTCGGCGTGCGGTCGCAGAACCTCGCCGAGAAGGCCATCGCCAACGGCTTCTGGGCGCGCGAGATCACGCCGATCACCCTGCCGGACGGCACGGTCGTGTCGACCGACGACGGCCCGCGGCCGGGCGTGACGATCGAGGGCGTGTCCGGGCTCAAGCCGGTGTTCCGGCCGGACGGCCGGGTCACCGCGGCCAACTGCTGCCCGTTGAACGACGGCGCGGCGGCGTTGGTGATCATGAGCGACGTCAGGGCGAAGGAGCTCGGCATCACGCCGCTGGCGCGGATCGTGTCGACCGGCGTGTCCGGGCTGTCGCCGGAGATCATGGGCCTCGGGCCGGTCGAGGCGTCGCGGCGGGCGCTGGCGCTGGCCGGGATGTCGATCTCGGACATCGACCTGGTGGAGATCAACGAGGCGTTCGCGGCGCAGGTCATCCCGTCCTACCGGGACCTGGGCGTCGACCTGGACCGGCTGAACGTCAACGGCGGCGCGATCGCCGTGGGTCACCCGTTCGGGATGACCGGGGCGCGGATCACCACGACGCTGATCAACTCGCTGCGGTTCCACGACAAGCAGTTCGGCCTGGAGACCATGTGCGTCGGCGGCGGCCAGGGCATGGCGATGGTGCTGGAGCGGCTGAGCTGAACCGCGTCACGCCGAACGCCGGTCCGCGTCCTACCCTGTGAGCAAGGGGAGGGACGATGCCGTACGCGTGGTGGCACAGCGGTTACGACCGGCAGTGCCACGCCTTCGCCGCCGAGCAGTCCTCGACGGCCTACTTCGAGGCGGCGTGCGCCCACTCGGTGCCGCCGGACCTCGTGGTCCGGTCGCCGAGCGGGGCGCTGTGCGTGCCGTGCCTGGTCGAGGTGGGCACGACCGCCGAGGACGACCACCGCTGGCGCGACTGACCCGGAACGCGCCGAAGGGCGTCCCGGCCGAGGCCGGGACGCCCTTCGGGGGACAGCAGCGGCGCCGCTAGTCGTTCTGGAAGTACGACAGCAGGCGCAGGATCTCCAGGTACAGCCAGACGAGCGTGGTCATCAGGCCGAACGCCGCCAGCCAGGCGTACTTCGCCGGCAGCGCGCCGCGGATCATCTCGTTGGCCGCCTCGAAGTCCAGCAGGAAGCTGAACGCCGCGATGCCGATCACGACGAGGCTGAACACGATCGCCAGCGTGCCGCCGTCGCGCAGGCCCATGTTCACGCCGAACAGGCCCATGACCAGGTTGCCCAGCATGAGGATGACCACGCCGACGGTGGCGCCGATGATCCACTTGGTCAGGCGCGGGGTGACCCGGATCGCACCCGTCTTGTAGACCACGAGCATCGCGGCGAACACGCCGAACGTGCCGAGGATCGCCTGCCAGGCGATACCGGGGAAGATCGCCTCGAACACGCCGGTGATGGCGCCGAGGAACACGCCCTCAGCCGCCGAGTAGGCGAGCACCATCGGACCGCTGGGCGTGCGCTTGAAGATGATGATGAGCGCCAGGACCAGGCCGACGAGCATGCCGGGGACCGCGAGCGCGAACGGCGCGACCTGGCCGGAGAGCACCAGCCACGCCGAGATGAAACCGGTGACCAGGGCGACGCCGAGCGTGGTGGCGGTCTTGGTCACCACGTCGTCGATCGTGATCGGGCGCTCGCCGGTGGCGGGCGGCGGGCCCTGGTAGCCGCCGTGCTGCTGCGCCTCGTAGGGCTGGCCGAAGCCTGCGTAGTTACCGCTACCGCCGCTGGTCGGCAGGTTGCGGAACGCGGGGTTGCTGGTGGTACGCACCTCGTCCTCCTGTGGCGTGCTGACGCCGTCACGGGGTTCAACGACCACACGAGTCGATCGGTTCCCGTCGGGTAAAAGCGACTTTACTCGGGCTGTCGATCTCGAATCCACACCCCGCGCTGCGGAGCGTAGTCGGCATCCCACCCCGCTAGGGGATTGTGGCGGTGATCGCGGACACGTAAGGCTCACCACTGCAGTTGTCACCGACCGGCGTCGCCCACCGGCGCGCCCGAGGGGTTCAGGGACATCATGGCGTGGAGACGACTCGCCGGCGCGGTGCTCGCAGCCGGCCTCACCCTGCTCGCCGTGCCCGGCGCGGCCGTGGCGGAGCCCGACGTGCGACCCGGCGCGGGGCACATGGCCGACCCCCAGGGCTACCGCGGCAAGAAGCCGGGCACCGGTGACTGGCTCGGCTCCTACAAGTGGCGTGACCAGCAGGTCTGGTGCGTGCAGTACTCGCTGCTCGCGCCGGACGGCAACGTGGAGTACCAGGACGGCGACGAACTGCTCTCCAAGGGCGGCGCGAAGCTGCCCGACGACGTCGCGGGCTACATCTCCTACCTGCTGCTGAAGTACGCGGACACGCAGTCGCCGGACGAGTCGGCGGCGCTGGCCCACCTGCTGCACGCGTGGACGGCCTACGAGGACCCGGCCAACGGGATCACCCTCGACCCGAACAACGACTACCGGCACATCGCCTACAACGTCGACTTCCACTACCAGCAGCTCGGCCGGTTCGGCGAGTCGCAGCGGATCGCCGACCGGATGCTGGCCGAGGCGAAGGCCAACCGCGGCCCGTGGGCGGCGAAGGTCACCGCGCCCGAGGAGGACCAGGTCATCGGCACCCCGGACACGTGGGTGGTGGACATCACCAAGACCGACGGCGGCCAGGCGGCCGGCGTCCCGGTCGCGGTGGAGCTGACCGACGCGACGCTGGAGTCCGGCGCGGCGGCCGGCGAGCTGGCCACGCCGGACGGCGGCGACGCGCTGGCCGTCAAGGTGGTGCCGACCGGGCCGAACCCGTCGCTCACGGTCCGGCTGGACAGCCCGGCGGACCGGCCGAAGGTGCGCGTCCCGGCGGACGTGAACATGCAGCGGATCGTCACCACGGGCGGCGAGAAGAAGCTGACCGCGAACGCGTCCACGACCGCGAAGACCGCGCCCGGCGCGGTGAAGGTCGCCAAGACCGACGCCGAGACCGGCAAGGCGATCTCCGGGGTGGCGCTGAGGATCACCGCGGCGGACGGCGTCACGCCCGCGAAGCGGCAGGACGACACCCCGCTGGCCGGCCCCGAGGGCACCGCGGTCGTGCTCCAGACCACCGCCGACGGCACCGCCGAGGTGCCGGACCTGCGCACGCCGCAGGAGATCTGCGTGATCGAGGTCGCGCCGGCCAAGGGCTACGAGGAGTTCTTCGACCCCGGCTCGCCGCCCAAGGCGTGCGGGACCGTCGACGCGGGGCAGGTGCTGGCGCTGGCCCTGGAGAACAAGCCGGACAAGCCCGTCGTGCCGATCACCATCCACGCCGGTTCCGAGGGCGGCGGCGTGGTCGCCCGGGCGGCGTACACCACCCGGCCGGCCACCGGCGCGCTGGTCGGGTTCGGCGGCGTGGTGCTGCTGGGCGCGGCGCTGCTCGGCCTGGTGGCCCGGCGACGGGCGACCGCCCGCCGGTGAGGTCCACTTCCGCGAGGGCACTGCTGACGGGCGTGGCGGTGGCGGCGTTGCTCGCCTCCGCCGCGCTCGTCGCCACCCGGGCGCCGGACGACGTGCTGGGCGGCAGGGCCGCGCCCGGTGACGCCGTCGTGCCGCACCCGCTGGGCGACAGCGCGCGCACCGGGCGCGGCGCCGACCTGGCCGGCATGCCGGTCGGCGCGAACCCGCCCGCCGCGCCGCCGCCGGTGACCACCACCGAACCCGCTCCCCCGCCGCCCGCGACGCCGCCCGAGCAGCGGCCGGGGACCGTGCGGCTGCCCGAGGGCGGGCTGGCGACGCTGGTGCGCGAGGAGGTCACCGCGGACGGCGTGCTGCCGGTCCCGGAGGGCGTCGGCGAGGCCACCTGGTGGGGCGTCGACCTCGGCGCGGCCGAGGGCGCGACGGTGCTGGCCGGGCACGTGAACTGGAAGGGCGTGACCGGGCCGTTCGACGAGCTGTGGCGGGCGGCGGTCGGGCAGCGGGTGACCGTGGTCGACACCGGCGGCCGGGAGTTCCGGTTCGAGGTCGGCCGGGTCGAGGCGGTGCGCAAGGACGCCCTGCCCGCGCGCGCGGTGGAGCTGTTCGGGCCGCGCGGCGAGCACCGGCTGGTGCTGGTGACGTGCGGCGGGCGGTGGGTCGGCGGCGAGACCGGCTACGAGGAGAACCAGGTCGTGGTCGCCACCCCCGTGCCATGAGCGGTCACCGCGCGTAGTCACGTCACGAAGAGGCAACCTCCGGCTACCCCGGGTCGTCCTCCTTGTGTGAAGCGATGGGGCTGGCTGAGCACGGGCGTCGCGCTGGCACTCACCCTCGTGGTGCTGGCCGTGCTGGGCGCCCGTGAACCCGAACCGGGCTTCGACGTGGGCGACGTGGCCGCGCCGCTGCCGATGGCGCCGCGCACGACGAGCAGCACCGGCGGCGAACCCGCGCTGACCGTGCCCGCCGCCGCCTCGCCGCCGTCGTGGATGCGCCGGATGCAGCCCGGCGAGAAGCCGCCCCAGTTCGTCCTCTTCTCGTTCGACGGCGCCGCGTCCAAACCGCACTGGGACCGGATCATGCCGCTGGCCGAGCGGGTGGGCGCGCACGTCACCGGCCTGCTGTCGGGCGTCTACCTGGTGGCCGACGCGGACCGGTCGGACTACACCGGGCCGGGTCACGGCCGGGGCCTGTCGTCCATCGGGTTCGGCGGCACGCGGGCGGACGTGGCGCTGCGGATCGAGTACCTGAACGCGGCCATCGACGCGGGCCACGAGATCGGCACCCACTACAACGGGCACTTCTGCGTCGGTGACGAGCCGAACGTCGGCGCCTGGGACACCGCCCAGTGGAACGCGGAGCTGGACCAGTTCTTCGCGATCGTGGAGAAGGCCAGGCAGCAGGGGTTCAAGCTGGACCCGGCGGCCGTGCGCGGCGGGCGGACGCCGTGCCTGGAGGGCGTGTGGGAGCAGGCGTTCCCGGCGATGCGCGGCCACGGCCTGGCCTACGACACCAGCCACGTCAGCCTGGGCGTGGTGTGGCCGTCCGTGCAGGGCGGGGTGTGGGAGTTCCCCATGCCCGAGGTGCGGGTGCCCGCGCTGGGCAAGCAGGTCGTGATGATGGACTTCAACCTCTGGTACGCGCTCAACGGCGCGAAGGACGAGCCCGACCGGGCCGGTGACTACACGCGGATCGTGCTGGACACGTACCGGTCGGTGTACCAGGCGGCGTTCAACGGCAACCGCGCGCCGATGGTGATCGGCAACCACTTCAACGACTGGGCGGGCGGCGCGTTCACCAACGCGGTGGAGGGGTTCCTCGGGGAGGTGTGCGCCGAGCCGGAGACGGTGTGCGCCACCTATACGGAGGTGATCCAGTGGATGCAGTTGCAGGATCCGGTGGTGCTGGAACAGTTGAGGCGCATGCCCGCGGCCAGGAACTGAAACTAGCGCGGCGGCCACCGCGAGCTCTACGGTGGGTTACCGCCGCCCCACGGAGAATCACCACTCGTCCGAGGAGTAGCGCATGACCACCGAGCCCGAGAAGCGCCCCTGGGTCAAGCCGGATTTCCGGGACGTCGACACCCCGATGGAAGTCACCGCCTACGCGGCTCGCGGCTAGCCACCCCGCCGCGCTCGGCCGAGGTCCCGCGCCGGTGCGGCCGGGTGCGGGCCGGGCGCGGCGCCCGCGAACCGAGAGGTGCCCTGCCCGTGGTGCTCACCCACCCGCTGTTGACCCCGTCCGAGTTCACCGCGCGGCTGCGCGGGCTGGCGCACCGCTACTGGGACCGCCACCCGTTCCACCTGCGGCTGCACGAGGGCGGGCTGGGCAAGGACGAGCTCCGGCTGTGGGCGGCCAACCGCTGGTACTACCAGCAGGCCATCCCGCGCAAGGACGCCGCGATCCTGGCCAACTGCGCCGACGTCGAGGTCCGCCGGGCGTGGCGGGAGCGGATCGTCTGGCACGACGGCAGCGGGCCGGGCGAGGGCGGCGCGGAGGACTGGCTGCGGCTGGCCGAGGCCGTCGGGCTGACCCGCGACGAGGTGCTGGACGAGCGGCACGTGCTGCCGGGCACGCGGTTCGCCGTGGACGCCTACGTGACGTTCGCCCGCACCCGGCCGTGGGTGGAGGCGGTGGCGTCCGGGCTGACCGAGATGTTCTCCCGCGGCCTGATGGCGCGCCGGCTGGTGGACATGCGCGAGCACTACCCGTGGATCGCCGAGGAGGGCTTCGCCTACTTCACCGCCAGGCTCCGGGTGATCGCCGACGAGGGGAGGTCCACGTTGGACATCGTGGTCGGCCACTGCCGCACGCGCGAGCAGCAGGAGGCGGCGGTCGCCGCGCTGGCGTTCAAGTGCGACGTGCTGCGGGCGGTGCTGGACGCCGTGGACTACTACTCGTGACGGGTCGCTCATGACAGGTCGCTCATGACAGGGCTGAACGCGGTGCCGCGCCTGCGCCGGGGCGTGAAGACGACCTACGACCGGACCCGGGACAGCCACGTGGTGCTGTTCCCGGAAGGGGTGCTGGTGCTGAACGAGACCGCGGCGGCGGTGGTCGGGCTGTGCGACGGGCGGACGTCCGTCGAGGGCATCGCGCGCCGGCTGGCCGAGTCCTTCGACGGGGTGGAGGCGGACGACGTGGCCGAGCTGGTCGGGCGGCTGGTGGCGCGGCGGGTGGTGGACGTCGATGGCTGACGCGCCGTTCGGGTTGCTGGCCGAGCTGACCCACCGGTGCCCGCTGCGCTGCGGGTACTGCTCCAATCCGGTGGAGCTGGCCGCGCGGGCCGACGAGCTGGGCACGGCGCGGTGGTGCTCGGTGTTCGACGAGGCGCGGGCGCTGGGGGTGCTGCAGGTCCACCTGTCCGGCGGTGAGCCGCTGGTGCGCAGGGACCTGCCGGAGCTGGTCGCGCACGCGTCCGGGTTGGGGTGCTACGTGAACCTGGTGACCAGCGGGCTCGGGTTGACGCCCGACCGGCTGGCGTCGCTGGCGGGGGTCGACCACGTGCAGCTGTCCGTGCAGGGCGCGGACGAGGCGGGCGCGGACCTGATCGCCGGGGTGAGGGCGTTCGAGCCGAAGCTGCGGGCCGCGCGGGCGGTCCGGGACGCCGGGCTGCCGCTGACCGTGAACGTGGTGCTGCACCGGCTCAACCTCGACCGGGTGGAGGAGGTCGTCGCGCTGGCGGAGCGGTTGGGGGCGGACCGGTTGGAGCTGGCCAACACCCAGTACTACGGCTGGGCGCTGCGCAACCGGGCGGCGCTGCTGCCGACCCGGGAGCAGCTGGCGCGGGCGGGGGAGGTGGTGGCGGCGGCGCAGGCGCGGTCGGGGATGGAGATCGTGTACGTGATCGCGGACTACCACGAGGCCCACCCGAAGCCGTGCATGCACGGGTGGGGTGCGCGGCAGTTGACCGTGGCGCCGAACGGCGACGTGCTGCCGTGCCCGGCGGCGGGGGTGATCGAGGGGTTGGGGGTGGAGAACGTGAAGGAGCGGTCGTTGGCGGACATCTGGCACTCGTCGGCCGCGTTCAACGCCTTCCGGGGCTTCGAGTGGATGCGCGACCCGTGCCGGTCTTGTGCGCGGAGGGAGGTGGACTTCGGGGGGTGCCGGTGCCAGGCGTTCCAGCTGACGGGTGACGCGGCGGCGACCGACCCGGTGTGCACGCTGTCGCCGGACCACGGGTTGGTGGAGGCGATCCTGGCCGGGGCGGGTGCGGAGGTCGAGCACCGGGCCGTGGTGCGGTGAGTGCCGCTGACCGGGCTGCTGTCCGGGCTGCTGTTGCGGGCTCAGTAGCGAAGACAGCATCGCTAGAGCCGAAAGAAAATCTAGCAGCGCTAGCAATCAGAGCACCGACAGCGGCGGTGGCGGTGGCGGTGACCGGGAGCGTGGTGAAGCTAGCAATGCTGGTAACCAGAGCGCCGATAGGGCTGATAGCAGTGACAGCGCCGGCAGCGGGGGTGGCGCGGTGAAGGTGATCGTGCTCGGCACGGCTGCCGGTGGTGGGGTGCCGCAGTGGAACTGCGCGTGCGGGCCCTGCGAGGCCGTGCGCGCCGGTGTCCTGCTCGCGCGCACCCAGGACGCGCTGGCCATCACCGCCGACAACGCGAACTGGTGGCTGGTCAACGCCTCACCCGACCTCGGCGCACAGCTCACCGCCACCCCCGCCCTGGCGCCCGGTCCCGGCCCGCGCGACACCCCGATCCGCGGCGTCCTGCTCACCGACGCCGAACTCGACCACACGCTCGGCCTCCCGATCCTCCGCAACGCGCCGACACTCCAGGTCCACGCCCCCGCCAACGCCCTGCGCGCCCTCTCCCCCACCCGCGCCACCCTCGACACCTACGGCGAGTGGTCCTGGCACCAGGTCCAACCCCGTCAACCGTTCCACCTCACCGGCCTGGAGATCACCGCCTTCCCGATCAGCGGCAAGCACCCCCGCTACGCCACCGCGTCACCCGGCCCCTGGGTGGTCGCCTACCGGTTCCGCGACCCGGCCACCAACGGCGTGCTGCTGTACGCGCCGTGCCTGGCGTCCTGGCCTTCGAACTTCAGCGCACTGGTCGACGAAGCCGACGTGGTGCTGCTGGACGGCACGTTCCACGCCCCCTCGGAGATGGGCGCGGCCACCGGCAAACAGCTCGGTCAGGCCGCGATGGGCCACCTGCCGATCACCGACAGCCTGGCCGAGCTGCGCGCCCACCCGTCGACCCGGCGGATCTACACCCACCTCAACAACACCAACCCGGTGCTGGACCCGACGTCGCCGGAGCGCGCCGGGATCACCGCGGCGGGCGTCGAGGTCGTCGCGGACGGCACGGTGATCGACGTCTGAGGCCGCATTGGGGGGTTAAGCCCACTGCCTCCCCCTCCGGCCGACCGGAAGAATCGCCGCCATGACCGACCACGACCTGGTGCGCGGGGCCCGCGCTCGGTTGATCCAAGCCGCGCTCGGCCTGGCGCGCGTGCCGCTCTGCCTGGTGGGGCTGCCCCTGGTAGTGCTCCAGCTCTACGCCTACCCGCTGATCCTGGTGACCGTCGGCGTGCCGCTGCTGCTGCTGTCCACCGCGCTGGCCCGCCGGTACACCGGCTTCTTCCGCGACTGGGCGGCCGGCGTGCTCGACGTGGAGATCCCGGCGCCCCACCGGCTGCCCGCCAACCGCGGCCCGATGACCAGGGTGCGCACCATCGCCACCGACCCGGCGACGTGGCGCGACCTGGCGTTCCTGCCGGTCAACGCGGTCACCGGCGTCTTCCTCGGCATCCTGCCGGTGGCGCTGCTGGTCGGCGGCGTGATGGGGTTCCTGGTCCCGCTGCTCTGGCTGTCCGGCGAGGCCGAGGGCCTGGAGTACACCCTCGTCGAACGCGACTTCCCCGGCAGCTACGTGCTCGCGCCGCTGGTCGCCGTGCTCTACCTGGCCGCGGCCTGGTGGGCGATACCCCGCGCCGCCCGGCTGCACGCCACCGTCGCCAGGTGGCTGCTCGCGCCGAGCGCCACCGCCGCGCTGACCGACCGGGTCCGGGTGCTCTCCGACTCGCGGGCCGACACGGTCGACGCGCAGGCCGCCGAGCTGCGCCGGATCGAGCGGGACCTGCACGACGGCGCGCAGGCCAGGCTGGTCGCGCTGGGCCTGAACCTCGGCATGGCCGAGGAGCTGCTGGCCCGCGACCCGCTGGCGGCGCAGGAGCTGCTGGCCGAGGCGCGCCAGTCGTCCACCCAGGCGCTGGCCGAGCTGCGGGACCTGGTGCGCGGCATCCACCCGCCGGTGCTGGCCGACCGGGGGCTGGACGGCGCGCTGCGCGCGTTGGCGCTGGCGCACCCGCTGCCGGTCGACGTGGACCTGGAGCTGGCCGGGCGGCCGGAGGCGCCGGTCGAGTCGGCGGCCTACTTCGCGGTGGCCGAGACGCTGACGAACGTCGCCAAGCACAGCGGCGCGACCAGCGCGTGGGTCCGGGTCCGGCACGACGGCGGCCGGCTGGCGCTGATGGTCGGCGACAACGGGCGCGGCGGCGCGGAGGCGGCCGAGGGTGGCGGGTTGCGCGGGATCGAGCGCAGGCTGGCGGCGTTCGACGGCACACTGGTCGTCGCGAGCCCGGTCGGCGGGCCGACCATCGTGACCGTGGAGCTGCCGTGCGAGTTGTCCTCGGTGAAGACCTCGTCCTCCTCCGGGACGGCCTGATCCGGCTGCTGCGCGCCTACGACTTCGACGTGGTGGAGGCGGTCGACAGCGGTCCCGCCCTGCTCGAGGCCCTGGTCGACCACCGCCCGGACGTGGCGGTGGTCGACGTCCGGTTGCCGCCGACGTTCACCGACGAGGGGTTGCGGGCCGCGATCGAGGCCCGCAAGCGGGTGCCCGGCCTGCCGGTCCTGGTGCTCTCGCAGTACGTCGAGCAGCTGTACGCCCGCGAGCTGCTGTCGGACCGGGGCGGCGCGGTCGGCTACCTGCTCAAGGACCGCGTGTCGGACGTGCGGCAGTTCGTGGACGCCATTCGCCGGGTCGCCGCGGGCGGCACCGCGATGGACCCCGAGGTCATCACCCAGCTGCTCGCCCGCGGCGCGCGGGACCGGCCGCTGACGACGTTGACGCCGCGCGAGCGGGAAGTGCTGTCGCTGATGGCGGAGGGCCGGTCGAACGGCGCGATCGCGGGCAGGCTGTTCGTCACCGAGAAAGCCGTCGGCAAACACATCGCGAACATCTTCGGCAAGTTGGACCTGCCGTTGTCCGAGGACGACAACCGGCGGGTGCTCGCGGTGCTGGCGTATTTGGACCGGGTGTAAATCGTTTCTTAGCCTAAGTACCATCTTGGTTCACCACTACCAGGGGGTGCGCATGGGCACGACGGCGGAGTTGGCCGACGAACTGCTCGACCTGATGTTCTCGCTGCAGCCGTTGGGCGCGACGATCTACGGCGTCCCGGGGTACGACCACCTGCTCACCGACCACCGGGCCACCACCGACGAGGCGGCCCGGGCGCGGGCCCTGGACATCGCCGAACGGGCGCGCGCCCTGCCCGCGGACGACGACCCGGTGACGCGCGCGGTGATCGTCCAGCAGGCCGGCGCGGTGGTGGACCGGATCGACTCGCTCGGCGTCGAGTACACGATCACCGACTCGTTCTTCGCGCCGGCGGGCGAGCTGCTGTCGATCATGCCGACGGTCGTGCTGTCCGGCCCGGAGGCCGAGCGGGCCTACCTGGACCGGCTGGCCGCGATCCCCGAGTTCCTGCGCCGGGTCGCCGAGCGGCACCTCGCGGGCTCGGCGGCGGGCCGCACGCCGGTGCGCAGGCTGGTCGAGGCCGCCGTGGCGCACCTGGACCGCTACCTGGCCGCCGACGAGGACCCGCTGGCCCGACCGGCGGGCGGCGAGGAGTTCACCGCCGAGCGGGAGCGGCTGCTGGCCGAAGTGGTGCGGCCCGCGTTCGCCTCCTACCGCGACGTCATCGCGGGCATCGAGGGCAGGCCGGACGACCGGGCGGGCCTGGGCGGGCTGCCCGGCGGCGCGGACGCGTACGCGGCGCTGGCCCGCGTCTACACCACCACCGACCGCACGCCCGAGGAGCTGCACCGGACCGGCCTGGACGTGATGGCCGCGCTCACCGAGGAGTACGCCGAGCTGGGCCGGCGGGTGTTCGGCACGTCCGACGTGGCCGAGGTGCTGGAGCGGATGCGCACCGACCCGGCGCTGCGCTGGACCACCGAAGACGAGCTGATCTCGGCCGCCCGCGAGGCCGTGACCAGGGCCGAGCAGGCCGCGCCGAGCTGGTTCGGCCGGTTGCCCGAGGGGCACTGCGAGGTGGAGCCGGTGCCCGCGGCCGACGCGCCGGGCGCGCCGATCGCCTACTACTCGCCGCCGTCGGCGGACGGGCTGCGGCCCGGCACCTACTACGCGAACACGCACCGGGTGCAGGAGCGGTTCCGGTACCAGGCCGAGGCGATCGCGTTCCACGAGGCCGTGCCCGGCCACCACTTCCAGATCACGCTGGCGCAGCAGCTCACCGAGCTGCCGATGCTGCGCCGGGTCGCGCAGGTGACCTCGTACCTGGAGGGCTGGGGGCTCTACACCGAGCGGCTGGCCGACGAGATGGGCCTGTACTCCGACGACGTGGCCCGGCTGGGGATGCTCGCGCTGGACTCGCTGCGCGCCGGGCGGCTGGTGGTGGACACCGGGCTGCACGCGCACGGCTGGAGCCGCGAGCAGGGCGTGGCGTACCTGCGCGAGAACACGCCGATGGCGCTGGTCGAGGTGGAGAACGAGGTCGACCGGTACATCGCCGCGCCGGGCCAGGCGCTGGCGTACATGGTCGGCCGGTTGGAGATCCTGCGGATCCGGTCGGCGGCGCAGGAGGCGCTGGGCGACCGCTTCGACATCCGCGAGTTCCACGACGTGCTGCTGGGTGGCGGGCCGCTGCCGCTCGCGGTGCTGAACGAAGTCGTCTCGGAATGGACCGACCGGGTGACCAGGCGATAACCGGCACGGGCGCGCGCGTCGTGTTCACCCAGCGGATGGGTGAAGTCATTGCGGCGCGCCGAACGTGCCCCCGACGGGATTCGAACCCGTACTGTGACTCTTTTAAGGAGCCTGCCTCTACCGGTTGGGCTACGGGGGCAGCGGGGAGCCTAAGCCGTTACCGAGCGTTCGTGGGGCCGGTTCACAAGAAGTCCCCCGCACGGCTCAATGCGATCCGCTATTGCGCTCATTCGGGTAATGGACCCAAGGCGCTCAGGCCAAGTACAACTTCGTGATAAGCGTCACAGCCGAGTGCTTGTTCGACCAGCTCATCCCGCAATGCTGCGGTGAAGCCGATACCAAAACCCATTGCCGTAGCAACCAGATAAGCCGTTTGGGACAGGTGGCCCACGTCCATTTGCACAACGCGGTAAGCACGTGACGTGTCGTAACGCCACCTGGTCCGTTCGAGGACGCCGGTGTACGCGAGGACCAACGGAGCCTGTCCCACCCACTCCTGGTCACCGGCCGCCGCGGCCATCTCGGCCGGTGTCCACGTCACCCCTATGGGCTCAAGCGCGTGCGCGAGCCCGTTGTAGTGGTACCAGCCGTGCTCCAGCGGCTCGACGCCGCGCACGTGCGCGTACAGCTCCACCGGGTGCCGCCCGCCGCCGGACGGGCTGGTCTTGAACACCGTGCCGGACCGCCCGATCCGCGACCGCACCGGCGAGGGGCCGCCCAGCACGGCCAGCAGCTCGGCGACCTTGGTCAGCGGCAGGGGCCCGGGGCCGAACTCGCGGGTCGTGCGGCGGGACAGCAGCACGTCGAGCAGGCCCGCCCCGGCCCACTTCGAGGAGCCGTCCAGGCGCGGCAGCAGCACGGCGGTGCGGCCGAGGCTGCGGAACGGCGCGGGCGGCGGTTCGGCGACCAGCTTGGCGTCCAGGGCCGCGTCGTGCTCGGCCGACGCCTGGTACGGCGCGTCGGCGAGGGTGCGGCTGGCGAAGTGGAAGTGCCGCGCCGACGTGCCCCAGTCGCGCCAGCCGGCCAGCAGCCTGCGCTCCCGCTCGTGCTCGGGCGAGCCCTCGACGATCAGCACGCCCGCCTCGACCAGCTCGTCCAGCACCCCGCGCAGCGCCACCCGGTCCGGCTCGGCCAGCGGCGCCAGCATCTCGTCCACGTCGGTGAACTCGGTGAACTTGCGGCACAGCAGCTCGGCGGTCTCGCTGATCGCGAACTGGCGGTGGTGCAGGTAGTCGTCCCAGACCACGGCGCCGTCCTGGTAGAACAGCGTCGCGTGCTCAGCGACCTTTGCCCGCACCCAGGAGCTCCTTGAAGCGCGCCGCCACCCACTCGTGCACGGCCTCCGACACCCGCGAGTCCCGCGCCCGGTGCTCGAACCAGCGCCAGTCGCAGTTGACGTTGACCTCCAGGAACACGTGGTCGCCGCCCGTGACCAGCAGGTCGAACGCGGCCACCTGCAACCGCCAGTGCCGGGCCAGCGCGAGCAGCCGGTCGGTCAGCCCGGCGGGCACGTCGACGGGCGTGACCCGGACCGCCTCCGGGTCCACCCACAGCTGCGCCGGGTCGAGCTTGTCCACCTGGAACGCCAGGCACCGCTCGCCGACCACGAACACCCGCAGCTCGGTGTCGGACGGCACGTACTCCTGCACGATCACCGGCGCGGACTCGGGCACGTCACCGGACCGGCTGGTCTCCAGCGGGCGCGGGAACAGGCCGTGCTGCATGCCGGGTCGCGGTTCCAGCAGGTGCCGGCCGGAGGTCTTGACGATGCACCGCCCACCGCCGGGCCGGGTGCGACCGGGCCGGGTGGTGACGGTGGTGCGCGGCACCCGCAGGCCGAACGCGGCCGCGTCGGCGAGCTGCGTGAGCCGGTTGAGGTGGGAGGTGTTGCGGCTGGGGTTCACGTGCGACCAGTCGGACCGGCTGGACAGCCAGTCGGCGACCGCGCCCCACTGGTCGACGGCGTACGCGCCGGCCAGCGTGCCAGGCTCGTGCGGCAGCGCGGAGAGCTCGAAGTGCCTGCGCCACACCAGCAGGGGGCGCAGCAGCCAGCGGTCCAGCTCCAGCAGCGGCTGGTCGGTGTAGACGGTCAGCGGCAGGTCGGCGGAGCGGTCGGCGTCGATGCGGGCCATCCGGATGCCGCGCTCGGCCAGGGCGATGGAGAGCTCGTTCATCTCCATGTCGGCGGCGCGGGCGAGGACCAGCACGCAGGGCACGGGGCTGCCGTCGCCCTCGTCCACCATGCCGAGGCGGTGCACCTGCTCCTGGAAGTCCAGGCACTTGGGCTGCGACCGGAAGAGGTAGTCCTGGCCTTGGAGCAACAGCGGGGGCGGTTTCGCCGGTCTGGCGGCCTCGGGTGGGGGAACGGTCTCGTTCCCCCACCCGGAGACGGTCATGGCTCAGTCGTCTTTCTTGCTGCAAAAACGCTTTTCGGCGGTGGCGTACTCCGCGGAGTACTCCGCCAGCGCACGATCCTCGATCTCACCGCGGCGAAGCTGTGCGGCCAGCTCCTCGAGAGACATCGCGGTCACCTCTCTCCCCACTGATGCATCACACATTCAGGCGATACACCAGCTGTATTCTCGGGTTCACGTTACGCAATGTCAAGGCGACTGGCGGCACGTTAGCCCGTACGGGGGCTCAAGTCGGGATGATGCTCCGGACGGCCCCGCGCCCGCCACCACCGAACGGCGCAGCGGGCGCGGGACCGTTCGCGGTCAGCTCTTGGTGGCCCGGTCGAACTCCGCCTTCGGCTCGTGGATCTGGCCGAGGGCGACGACCTCGCGGCCCGAGAACAGCGCCTGCGTCCAGTCCACGAACACCCGGAACTTGCGGTTGACCGTCGGCATGAACATCACGTGGTAGCTGCGGTGCATGAACCAGGCGACGACGCCCTTGAACCGCAGGCCGAACACGTCGGCCACGCCCTTGTACAGGCCGAGGCCCGCGACCGAGCCCAGGTACTTGTGCTCGTAGTCCTTGGGCTGGCGACCGCGCAGCGTGGCCACGATGTTGCGGGCCAGCAGCTTGGACTGGCGGATGGCGTGCTGCGCGTTGGGCACGCAGGTCGCCGTCGGGTCCTCCTCGGTGCGCGAGAGGTCCGGCACGGCCGAGCAGTCACCCGCGGCCCACACCCCCGGCAGGCCGACGACCTGCATCGCGGCCGTGCAGCGGACCCGGCCGCGCTCGTCCAGCGGCAGGTCGGTGTCGCGCAGCATCGGGTTGGCCTTCATGCCCGCGGTCCAGATGATGGTGTCCGAGTCGAACTCGGTGCCGTCGTCCAGGACGACGTGGCCGCCCTCCATGCTCTTGACGCGGGTGTCGAGGTAGCACTTGATGCCGCGCTTCTCCAGCTGCTCGACGGTGTAGACGCCGAGCCGGGCGCTCACCTCGGGCATGATCCGGCCGGTGGCCTCGACCAGCACCCAGTGCATGTCCGACTGCTTCAGGCCCTCGTAGTAGCGCAGCGCGTAGCGGGCCATGTCCTCCAGCTCCGCCAGCGTCTCGATGCCCGCGAAGCCGCCGCCGATGACGACGAAGCTCAGCAGGCGCTTGCGCAGCTCCGGGTCGTTCGTGCTGGCGGCCTGGTCGAGCCGCGACAGCACGTGGTTGCGCAGGTAGATCGCCTCGCCGATGGTCTTCATGCCGATGCCGACCTCGGGCAGGCCCGGGATGGGCAGCGTGCGCGAGATCGCGCCGAGGGCCGAGACCAGCACGTCGTACTCGTACTCCTCGACGTGGCCGTCGGCGAGCTCGACCGTGACGGCCTTGCGCTCGTGCTCGATCCGGGTGGCGCGACCGGTGACGACGTGGCAGCGCTTGAGGACCTTGCGCAGCGGCACCACGACGTGCCGGGGCTCGATGGAGCCGGCCGCCGCCTCGGGGAGGAACGGCTGGTAGGTCATGTGGGGCTGGGGGTCGATCACCGTGACGGACGCCTCGCCGGAACGCAGCTTCTTCTGCAACCCCAGCGCGGTGTACATGCCGACGTACCCACCGCCGACGATCACGATCCGTGTGGGTTGCGACTTCACAGCAGCCATACACACATGGTCGCACCGGGCGGGCCGTTCCGGCGCATCGAGCGGGCCCGTTGTGACCACAGTCGCCGGGTGATTGCCGACACGCAGCCGCTGACCTGCGCTCGGAGGTGAACGTGCTGAGAGGAACGATCCAGAGGCTCAGCTCGGGCTGAGCCGGCGGGCCCGGTTCCTCAGCCCTTGCGGCGCATCAGCAGGACCACGCCGAGCACCAGGCCGACCGCGCCGACGAGGCCGATCACCTCGACCGGCTCATCCGTTCGGCCGTCCGGCAACAGGAGGACGAGGCCGGCGAGGGCGAACACGCAGAGTTGAACCGCGGCGAACCTCTTCGCCGGCGCCTTTAGCGCGTTCAGGTGAAAGCGGGACCCGACCGGCAGCACCGCCGAATAAGCGGACAAAACGTGCATCAGGTGCAGCAGCACCATCAACGCGAGCACGCTCGGCCACGACGTCCCGCCGTCGGCGACCACCACCGCAGCCGCCGGGTAGCCGATCACCAGCGCGACCGCGGCCGACGCGGGGATCGCCGCCGCGACCACCACCAGCAGCCCGTACAGCGCGATGGCGGGCCAGTCGACCCCGCTGCCGGCCAGCACCGCGGCCACCGCGACCCCCACCACCCCCACCGCCACCCGCAGCACCCACCCCGGCAGCCCGGCGCCCAGCTCCACCCTCACCGCACCCCGCCCCGAACGCAGAACTCGGGGGTCCTGGACGTACGACTCACCGCACCTGGACGTACGACTCGCGCGAGAGTCCTACGTCCAGCTCTCGCGAGTCGAACACCCAGGACCCGCGAGTCGAACCTCCGCGTCCCGCGAGTCGAACGCCCAGGGCCCGCGAGTCGAACGGTCGCGGACCCCGAGTTCGTCGGTGGGGTCGTCGGTGGGGGTGTCATCGGAAGACCCTCCTGCCGGTCCGGGCCTGCCGCAGCGCGCCCGCGATCGGCGCGCCCCACGGCAGCACGGCCACGCCGTGCCGGCGCATCGCCTCCAGCCGCACGTCGTGCTCCAGCCGCAGCACCTTCACCGCGCTCTCCCCCCACGGCGTCTCCGGGTCCGGCACCAGCCGGTCCGGCAGCACGTCCACCGCCAGCACGAGGTTCCCCCGCCGCGCCGCGTGCACGGTCAGCTCCACCACCTCGGCGTCCAGGAACGGCGACAGCACGACCACCAGCGCGCCGTGCGGCACCTGCTCCGCCCGCAGCACGGGCCGCTGACCCCACCCCGCCGACCGCGCGCACACCACCAGCTGGTTGCGCAGCCGCAGCAGCTGCCGCCGCCCCGCACCGGCCCGCGCGCCCAACCGCGGCCGCCCGAGGTCGGCCAACCCCACCCGGTCGCCCTGCCGCAGGTACCCCGCCGCCAACGACGCCGCCGCCCGCACCGCCAGGTCGAGGCTGCCGCCCGGCCGGACCGTCGTGCCGCGCGACGCCGGCGACCACTCGCCGAACGAGAGCCCGAACGCCCCGCCCCGCGTCGCCCGCGCCGGCACCGCCCAGTCGCCGACCTCCGCGCCGACGTCGTACCGCGTGTCGAGCGCCAGCACCACGTCCGCGTCCGCCTCCGCGTGGTGCTCGCGGACGTGCAGGTTCGTGCCCTCCGGCGACCCCGCGCTGCTGCGCAGCGACACCCGCCAGTCGATCCGCCGCAGCCGGTCGCCCGGCTGGAACGCCCGGATGTCGCGCAGCTCGACCGAGTCACCCGGCCGCCGCGCCCGGTGCGCGCCGACCAGCCCGACGGCCCGCGCGGGCAGCAGGCCGGCGGGCAGCGCCTCCACCGGCGGCAGGATCACCCGCCCCCGCTCGGCCGCGGTCACCGGACCGTGCACGAACAACGCGTCCGGCCCGGCGACCAGGTGGTCCGGCCGCAGGTCGACGCCCTCACCCCACGCGTCACGGCGCAGCACGACCTCGATCTCCCGCGCCGACGCGGGCAGCAGGTGCACCGGCCCGATCCCGGCGCCGTGACCCGGCAGCCGGATCGCCACCACCTCCGCGCCGAGCCCGGGGTCGACCGCCACCACCGACTTGGCCGCGCCGACCTCGCCGGTGCGCGGCAGCCCGCGCACCCGGACCTGCGGCGTGCCGACGACCGGTGTGACCAGCGCGAGCAACGTCGAGAGCAGCAGCGGCGCGCCGAGCAGGACCAGCGCCACCTCGTGCAGCAGGCCGCCCAGCACCACCATCCCGACGCCGAGCACCAGGCCGCGCACCAGCGCGTCGGTGGGGTGCCAGTGCGCGCCGCGCCCGCTCGTGAACGCCTCGCGCAACCGCTCCGCCCGGCTCACGACCGGCTGCTCGCCGGACCGGCCACCCTGCCCAGCAGCTCGGTCACCACCTCCACGCCGGTCACGCCGGACGTCCACGTCTCCGGGCGCAGCGTGAGCCGGTGCGCCAACGCGGGCACCGCGCACGCCTTGACGTCCTCCGGCAGCACGAAGTCCCGGCCGTCCAGCACCGCCAGCGCCCGCCCCACCAGCACCAACGCCTGCGCGCCGCGCGGTGACGCGCCGACCTCGACGGCGCTGTGCGACCGGGTCGCCGACGCCAGGTCCACGCAGTACCGCAGCACGTCGTCGTCTACCGACACCTGCTCCACGCCGTGCTGGAGCAGGCGCAGCCGGTCCGCGTCCAGCACCGCCGCCACCTCGGTCTCCTCGCGCTGCCGGACCAGCCTCCGGCGCAGCACCTCGACCTCCTCGGCGGGCGGCGGGTAGCCGATGTCCAGCCGGAGCAGGAACCGGTCCAGCTGCGCCTCCGGCAGCGGGTAGGTGCCCTCGTACTCGACCGGGTTCGCGGTCGCCAGCACGTGGAACGGGCGCGGCAGCGGGAACGTGCGGCCCTCCACCGTGACCTGGCGCTCCTGCATGGCCTCCAGCAGCGCGGACTGCGTCTTCGGCGGGGTGCGGTTGATCTCGTCGGCCAGCAGCAGGCCGGTGAACAGCGGCCCCTCGCGGAAGGTGAAGTCGCGGTCGCCCGGGTTGTACAGGAACGAGCCGGTGACGTCGGCGGGCAGCAGGTCGGGCGTGCACTGCAGGCGCTTGAAGTCCAGCTTCAACGCCTGCGCCAGCGACCGGGCCATCAGCGTCTTGCCCAGCCCCGGCACGTCCTCCAGCAGCACGTGCCCGCCGGCCAGGATCGCCGCCAGCGCCAGCCGCAGCGACCGCTCCCGGCCGACGACGACCGTGCCGACGGCGGACAGCACCGCCTCCGCCTCGGCCGCGATCGTCCCGACGCCCATCCGGTCCCGGTCGAGTGAGGTCACAGGTGCTCCAAGAGTTCGGCGAGCCGCGACGGCCCGGGCATCGGCGCTTTCGGGTCGGTGAGCAGGCGGTGCAGTTCGTCGCCCAGCACCTCGCGGGCCCGCGGGTCCAGCAGGTCGGGCACGCCGTGCAGCTGCCGCAACCGGGCCTCGGCCAGCCGGCGCAGCCGCGGCTGGACCCGGTTGGCGAACCGGTCCTGGTCGACCGCGGCCTCGGCCAGCCGGCCGGCCAGCGTGCCGGCCTGCGCGGACGTGGCGGTGGCGACGTGCGCGGGCTGCGGCGCCCACACCACGTCGGTGGCGCGCGGCAGGCGTGAGACGAGCAGGGCCAGCGCGCCCAGCGGCAACGCCAGCAGCACCGCCCACCCCCACGGCGCGCCGACGCGGACCAGCACGAACGCGCTGATCGCGGCCACGACGGCGGCCAGCGCCGCGGCCCGGGCCATGCTGCCGACCAGCGGGTTCACCGCAGGTCCCGCACGATCTGCGCCAACGCCTCGGTGGCGGCGACCGCGTCGGCCCTGGTCACCTCGGCCGTGCCGAACCTGGCCCGCTGGTAGGCGCGCCGCAGCGCGCCGGTCGCGCCCTCGTCCACCCGGTAGCGGCGCAGCAGGTCGCCGGTGAACTCGGTGGCGGTCTGGTGGCCCAGGCGCGGCGCGCCGCTGTCCTCGGCGGCCCGTTCGAGGGCGAGCCAGGCGGCGATCACGGCGTCGCCCGGCGGGCCGTCCGCCCGGTCGCGCAGCTCGGCCAGGGCCTCGCCGGCGCGGCGGACCAGGACTTCCGGCGGGTTCGCGCGCTCGTCGACCAGGTCCGGCGCGTCGACCGCCGCGCCGACCCCGCGCGGGCGCCGCTGGCGGCGGAACAGGCCGAGCGAGATCAGCAGCCAGAGCACCGCGACCACCGCGATGGCGCTGAAGACGATCACGAAGACCAGGAACGACCCCGCCGCCGTGGAGCCGCCCACCTCGGTGTCCAGGGACCCGGCCGACTCGGTCGTCGTCGGTGTCGGCTCGTCGTCACCCGCGGGCCGCTCCGCGTACCGCACGGGCGACGTGCCGCGGGCCGCGAGCGCGACGAGCACGAGCAGGGACCCCACCGCGAGGACGAGCGCGAGCCGGGGCTTCATGGACCCAGGATGCCCGCCTGCCTGGCGCGGCGCGTGCGGTTTGCGTCAGAACGGCCCGTTCGACAACCCCGCCGCACCGGCCGCCGCGCGCAGCACGTCCTGGAGCATCGGCTGGGTGAGCGTGCCGGTGAACGTGTTCTGCTGGCTCACGTGGTAGCAGCCGAACAGGTGCAGCGGCACGCCGCCGTCCAGCGCGGGCAGCACCACGTGCGCGCCGTGCCCGAACACCGGCCGGGGGCGCGGCACCCGCCAGTGCGAGGCCAGCACCGGCAGCGCCGCCTGCCAGCCGAACCCGCCGAGCACGAGCACCGCCCGCAACGTCGGCCGGAGCAGTTCCAGCTCCCGGACCAGCCACGGCCGGCAGTTGTCGCGCTCCTGCGGCGTCGGCTTGTTCGCCGGCGGCGCGCACTTCACCGGCGCCGTGATCCGGGCCCCGACCAGCTCCAGGCCGTCGCCGACGTGCGACGCCGTCGGCTGGGTCGCCAACCCCACCGCGTGCATCGCCGCGTACAGGAAGTCGCCGGAGCGGTCGCCGGTGAACATCCGGCCGGTGCGGTTCGCGCCGTGCGCGGCGGGCGCCAGGCCGATGATCGCCAGCGCCGCGTCGGCCGGGCCGAACCCGGGCACCGGCCGCCCCCAGTACTCCTGGTCCCGGAACGCCGCCCGCTTGACCCGGGCCACCTCCTCGCGCCACGCCACCAGCCGCGGGCACGCCCGGCAACGGGTAACCCGTTCGTCGAGAGCCGAAAGCGGGAGCACGCGCGGCTACTCCGATCGTAGAGTTCGACCATGACCGACAAGGACAACGGCGACGAGCAGGCCGTCAAGGACGCTGCCGCCGACGGGCAGGACCTCCCCGTCGACGACCTCGTCACCAGCAGGCACAGCATCACCGTAAAGCGGCGCAAGCTGAACTACACCTCGACCACCGGTCGAGTGGTGCTGCGCCAGGAGGTGCTGACCGAGGGCAAGTTCGACGGGCACCTGCCGAAGGCCGAGGTGTTCGTGACGGCGTACACCCTGGACGGGGCCGACCCGGCGAAGCGGCCGGTGACGTTCGCGTTCAACGGCGGGCCCGGCTCGTCCAGCGTGTGGCTGCACCTGGGGCTGCTCGGGCCGCGCCGGGTGGTGTCCGGCGACGTCGACGCCCTCGCGCCGCCCCCGTACGACCTGGTCGACAACCCCGAGACGCTGCTCGCGCACAGCGACCTGGTGTTCATCGACCCGGTGTCGACCGGGTACTCGCGGGCGGTGAAGGGCGAGAAGCCCGGCCAGTACCACGGGTTCCAGGGCGACCTGGAGTCGGTCGGCGAGGTGATCCGGCTGTGGACGTCGCGCAACGGGCGGTGGATGTCGCCGAAGTTCCTGGCGGGCGAGTCGTACGGCACGACGCGCGCGGCCGGGTTGGCGGACTACCTGCAGTCGCGGTACGGCATGTACCTCAACGGGCTGATGCTGATCTCGTCGGTGCTCGACTTCGCCACGCTGGACTTCAGCGAGGGCAACGACCTGCCGCACACGCTGTTCCTGCCGACGTACGCGGCGATCGCGCACTACCACGGGTTGCACGGGACGCGGTCGTTGGAGGACGTGCTGGCCGACGCGGAGGACTTCGCGTCCCGGGACTACCCGTGGGCGCTGGCGCGCGGCAACCGGCTGTCCACTGAGGAGCGCGCGGCGGCGGTGGCGCGGCTGGCCGGGTTGACCGGGCTGGGCGAGGACTACGTGGACCGGGTGAACCTGCGGGTCGAGCACGTGCGGTTCTTCACCGAGGTGCTGCGGTCGGAGCGCAAGGTCGTCGGCCGGTTGGACTCCCGGTTCACCGGGCCGGACGTGGACTACGGGCGGGAGCACTTCAGCGAGGACCCGTCGTACACGGCGATCCTCGGGCCGTACACGGCGGCGTTGAACCACTACGTGCGGGCGGAGTTGGGGTACGAGAACGACTTGCCGTACGAGATCCTGACGATGAACGTGCGGCCCTGGTCGTACAAGGAGTTCGAGGGGACGCACGTGACGGTGGCGGACAAGCTGTCGTCGGCGATGCGCGCCAACCCGCACCTGCGGGTGCACATCGCGTACGGGTACTTGGACGGGGCGACGCCTTACTACGCGGCGGAGCACGTGGTGGCGCACCTGCGGATTCCGGAGGAACTGCACGAGAACATCGAGGCGGCGTACTACCCGGCCGGACACATGATGTACGTCCACAACGAATCACGGGTGCAGCAGTCGAAGGACCTGGCCGAGTTCGTGCAGTCCGCTTCGAACCGCTAGGGGACGGTGGCCGGCCACCCGGGTGGCCGGCCACCGCGAACGTCGTCACCACTTGTCGGAGGTGACGATCGCCTTCAGCTGGTCGGGGGTCAGCGGCGGCTGGGGCGCGTGGAACGCACCGCCCGGCGAGTTGGTCGCGGCGCCCATGGGGTCCTCCTGGTTGCCGACGTGCAGCAGGACCACCGTCCCGTCGGGCCGCTTGAGGCACGCCATGTGCGACAGCGCGCCGGGAGCGGGCCGCGCGGTCCCGGTCGCCAGCCGGGAGCCGTCGGGCAGCGTGCTGACGACGCAGTCCTGCACGCGGGAGAGGTCGCACCACTCGCCGGGCTCGGACTCGGTGGGGTAGATCGTCAGGGCGAAGCTCCCGGTGACGCCCGCGGAGGTCAGGGTCCCGCTGATGAGCGCGTTGCCGGGGGCGGTCGGGTCGTCCAGCCGCGTCACGACCGTTCCCGGCCCCGGTTGCGCGGACGGGGAAGCCCCCGGCACGGTGAGCTTCTGGGTCGCCTCGAACGTCGCGGTGTCGCCGAGCACCACCCGGAACCGGGCGATCAGGTCGTCCGGCGAGGTGGGGACCGGGCCGCGCGTCGTGGTCGCGGACGACGAGGTGGTGGTCAGCGGGTCGGCGGCGCGCGTGCCGGAGTCGCCCGGCGCCAGCCACACCGCACCCGCGACCAGGCCCGCCACCGCCGCGGCGGTGGCCAGGACGGCCGCCGGCCGCACGGCCCGACGCGGCAGCACGACCGGGGCCGCAGCCGGGGTCGCGGCGTCGGCGCGCCGCTCCAGCTCGGCGAAGGCGTCGTGGAGGGTGCGCAGGTCGCTCATGAGGTCTCCTGGAAGTGGGGGGCGCTGGCGGTGAGGTCGACGCGCAGGGTGTTGAGGGCCCGGTGGATCTGGCTGCGCACGGTCGGTTCCCGGCACCCCAGCTGCGTGGCGATCTCCCCGTCGGACAGTCCCGCGTAGTAGCGCAGGACCACGGCCGCGCGCTGCTTCCTGGGCAGGCCCGCGAGGCGGCGGACCATCGCGTCCCGCTCGGCCCGCTCGTCCGCGCCGTCGGAGATCACCTTCGGCTCGACCTCGGCGCGCGGGGACGTGCGGGTCAGCCTCCTGCGCCAGGACAGGTACTCGTTGACGATCATCCGCCGCACGTAGGCGTTCGGCTCGGCCATCCCCGAGATCCGCTCCCAGCGCTCGAACGCCCGGCCCAGCACGTCGCTGACCAGGTCCTCGGCCAGCCACGTCCGGCAGGTCAGGACCGTGGCGAACCGCATCAGCGCGGGACGCTGCCTTGCCACGTACTCAGCGAACTCCATCGGCCACTCCCGATCGTCGACCCGGCCTCGATTCCGCACCCCTAATGCGGGAGGGGCCCCTTTCGTTGCATTCGGTCTCTCGACAGCTGCCGAGAGCCGTCGACCCGTGCCGGTAGGGCCGCTGATCCCTATACTTGCTGGCCGGCACGCGGCTTCGGCGGTCGGCTGGGATGTGAATGGACTTCAGCAAGATCACCCGGACGAGCGAAAGAGGGGCGGAGCGGGATCGATGTCATCGCCGATTTCGTTGCCGGGAACAAGGAGGCGGCACACACGGTAGGACCCGTAGGCAGCCCGAGGCATCCGGACTGCCGGACCACCCGCTGTGGGCTGAAGCGCAGTGGCTCGTGGCGGGCTCAGGTCAAGTGCACGGGCAGCCGCGCGACGGGCACGCGGTAGGCGAGGCGGGCGGCCGGTCGGTAGGCGAGGGACGCGAGAACGGGCACGCGGCCGTAGGCGAGCCGCGCCCGAGCCCGCCCATGGACACGGGACGGGCGCGAGGGCGGGCGCAGTGCAAGGTGGATGGTGTGGGCGGGCGTGGCGCGTGGCGTGGGTGACGTGTGGGCGGGCGTGGGCAGGTGCGGGGGTGGGCAGGCGCGTGAGTGGTTAGTGCGGGGGTGGTTAGGGGACGACGGAGCGCTCCTCGGCGAAGTGGCACGCGCTCGGGTGGTTGCCGACGCGGGTCACCAGGGCCGGTTCCTCTGTCGCGCACACGTCCTGCGCCTTCCAGCACCGCGTCCGGAACCGGCAGCCGGATGGGGGGTTGACCGGTGACGGCACGTCGCCGGTCAGGCGGATGACGTCGCGGTGGCCCCGCAGGGCCGGGTCCGGCACCGGGACGGCGGACAGCAGGGCCTGCGTGTACGGGTGCGTGGGGTGCCCGTAGATCTCCTCCTCCGTCCCGATCTCGACGATCTTCCCCAGGTACATGACCGCCACCCGGTCCGACAGGTGCCGCACCACCGACAGGTCGTGCGCGATGAACACGTACGACAGCCCGAACTCGCCCTGCAGCTCGCCCAGCAGGTTCATCACCTGCGCCTGGATCGACACGTCCAGCGCCGACACCGGCTCGTCGCACACGATCACCTTCGGCCGCAGCGCCAGCGCCCGCGCGATCCCGATCCGCTGCCGCTGCCCGCCGGAGAACTGGTGCGGGTACCGGTTGATGTGCTCCGGGTTCAGCCCGACGACCTCCAGCAGCTCCCGCACCCGCCCCGCCCGCGACGCCCTGGGCGCGACTTCGGGGTGGATCTCGAACGGTTCGCCGATGATGTCGCCGACCGTCATCCGCGGGTTCAGCGACGTGTACGGGTCCTGCAGCACGATCTGCATCTCGCGCCGCCACCGGCGCAGCGCGGCGCCCCTCAACCCGAACACCGACGTGCCCTCGAACAGCGCCGTCCCGGACGTGGGCGGCTCCAGCCGCATCAGCACCTGCGCCAGCGTCGACTTCCCGCACCCCGACTCGCCGACCACGCCCAGCGTCTCGCCGGCCCGCAGCGTGAACGACACCCCGTCCACCGCCCGCACCTGCCCGACGGTCCGCCGGAACGCCACCCCGCGCGTCACCGGGAAGTGCTTGACCAGGTCCCGGACCTCCAGCAGCTCAACCACCGACGACCTCCTCCGCGAAGTGGCACGCGCTGGTCCGCCCCGCCCCGAGCCCGACGGGGGACGGCAGGTGCGCGGCGCACACGTCCTCCGCCCGCGGGCACCGGGGGTGGAACGGGCAGCCGGACGGGATGCGCAGCAGGTTCGGCGGCAGCCCGCGGATCGTCTCCAGCGCCGTCCCCTTGGCGTCCAGCCTGGGCAGCGACCGCATCAGCGCCGCCGTGTAGGGGTGGCCGGGCGACCGGAACAGCGAGGCCGCGTCGGCCTGCTCCACGATCCGCCCCGCGTACATCACCACGATCCGGTCGGCCACCTCGGCGACGACGCCCAGGTCGTGGGTGATCAGCACGAGCCCCATCCGGCGTTCCCGCTGGATCTCCGCCAGCAGGTCCATGATCTGCGCCTGCACGGTGACGTCGAGCGCCGTGGTCGGCTCGTCGGCGATCAGCACCTCGGGGTCGAGCGCCAGCGACATCGCGATCATCGCCCGCTGCCGCATGCCGCCGGAGAACTGGTGCGGGTACTCGCGGACGCGTTGCCGGGCGGCGGGTATCCGGACCAGGTCGAGCAGTTCGACGGCCCGCGCCCTGGCGTCGGCCCGGCTCATGCCGCGCCGCACCCGCAGCTGCTCCTCGATCTGGAACCCGACCGTGAAGACGGGGTTCAGCGCGGACAGCGCGTCCTGGAAGATCATCGCGACGCCCTCGGCGCGGACGGCGCGGCGGCGTTCGGCGGTGGCGGTGAGCAGTTCCTCGCCGTGGAACCGGACGGACCCGCTCGTGACGAACGCGGGCGGGGTGTCCAGGATGCCCATGATCGCCTGGGCGGTGACGCTCTTGCCCGACCCGGACTCGCCGAGCACGGCCAGCGTCTCGCCCGCGGACACGTGGTAGCTCACGCCGTTGAGCACGCGGGCCACCCCGTCGCGGGTCCGGAACTCGACGTGCAGGTCCTCGACCTCCAGCAGCACGACACCCCTCCTAGCGGAGCTTCGGGTCGAGGGCTTCGCGCACGGCGTCGCCCAGCATCACGAACGCGAGCACGGTGGCGGTCAGGAAACCGGCCGGGAACAGCAGGGCGTGCGGTGCGACGCGCAGGTAGTCCTTGGCGCTGTTGATCATCACGCCCCACGACACGACCGGTGGCCGCAGCCCGATGCCCAGGTAGGACAGGGTGGCTTCGGCGCCGATGAACGCGCCGAGCGCGATCGTGGAGTACACCAGCACGGGCGCGACGCAGTTGGGCAGCAGGTGCTTGCCGATGATCCGCCCGGACGACGCGCCGAGCGCCCGCGCCGCCTTGACGTAGTCCTGCTGCTTGGCCGCGATCGCGGTGGACCGCATGATCCGCATCGCGACCGGCCAGGACAGCACCGAGATGGACAGCACGACCTGCGCGACGATCCGCGTCGGTCCGGCGTCGCCGCCCGCGTTCAGCGTGGTGAGGATGACGATCGCGCCGAGCACGAACGGCACGCCGACGAACACGTCGGCGATCCGGGACACCACGGCGTCCAGCCACCCGCCGTAGAAGCCGGCCAGCATGCCGATGGACGCGCCGACCAGCACGACGCCGATGGTGGCCAACAACCCCACCACCAGCGACGCGCGCGTGCCGTGGACGACTCGCGTGTAGATGTCGTAGCCCTGGTTGTCGTACCCGAACCAGGCGGCCGAGGAGGGCGCGCCGCGGGACCGCGACAGCACGGCCTCGTTCGGGTCGCCGGAGGTGAACAGGCCGGGGAACGCCGCCATCAGCACCACGAGCAGGATCAGCGACATCGACACCCAGAACAGGGGTCGCCGCCGCAGCGCGTGCCAGGCGTCGCCGAACAGCCCGCGCGGCCGTTCCACCACGAGCGCGGCGAGTTGGTCACTCATAGCGGATCCTCGGGTCCAAGACCGCGTACAGCAGGTCGACCAGCAACGTCATCAGCAGGTACACCAGCACCAGCACGGTGACCACGCCGGTCACCATGGCGCCGTCCTTGGTCAGGATGGAGCGGAACACCAGCCCGCCGACGCCGGGCACGTTGAAGATGCCCTCGGTGACGATCGCGCCGCCCAGGAACGCGCCCAGGTCGGTGCCGAGGAACGTGATCACCGGGATCAGCGAGTTCCGCAGCAGGTGCACGCCGACGATGCGCCGCGGCGGCAGCCCCTTCGCCGCGGCGGTGCGCACGTAGTCGGCGCGCCGGTTCTCGGCGATGCTCGCCCGGGACAGCCGGGCCACGTAGGCCATCGACAGGCTGGCCAGCACGAAGCCGGGCACGAGCAGGTTGCCGAACGACGGCGTGGTGACCGTCGGCGCGATCCACCCGAGCTGCAGGCCGAAGACCAGCTGCACGACGTACCCGGTGACGAACACCGGGATGGAGATCAGGAACAGCGTCGAGACCAGCACCAGGCTGTCCAGGAAGCCGCGGTTGCGCAGCCCGGACACGACGCCCGCGGTGATGCCGATGACGGCCTCGACCAGCAGGGCCACCAGCGCCAGGCGCAGGGTCACCGGGAACGTCGCCGCGATCCGGTCGACCACCTGCACGCCGGACGACGTGACGCCGAAGTCGCCCTGCAGCAGGTTGACGAGGTACTTCCAGTACTGCAGGAGCAGCGGGTCGTCGAGGTTGAACCGGTCGCGCATCATCGACACGTAGGACTCGGGGCAGTCGCGCTCGCCGCACTTGCCCTCGAACGGGTCGCCGGGCACCGCCCACACCAGCACGTAGATCAGGAACGTGGTGCCGACGAACACCGGCACCATCTGCAACAGCCTGCGCAGCACGTAGCGCCCCAACGAGCACCCCTTCGACACGAGACCGGGATCGGGACCGGCGCCGGACCGGCGCGGGGACCGGGTCGGGGCCGGCCCGGAGGTGGTCCGGGCCGGCCCCGCGCCGGTCGCTAGGCCACTTCGACCGTGTACAGGTCGAGCGTGCGGAACGGGTCGAGGTTGGCCACCTTGAGCCGGTCGGACCGGCCGCCGATGGTGTTCTGCGTCCACAGCGGGACGGACGGCAGGTCCTCGGCCAGCATCCGCTCGGCTTCGAGGTACAGCTCGATGGCCTCGTCCTCGCTGGACGCCCGGTCGGCCTCGGCGAGCTTGGCGTCGAACGCCGGGTTGGAGTACAGCCCGTCGTTGGAGGACGCGCCGGTGCGGAACAGCGGCGTGAGCCAGTTCTCGATCGACGGGTAGTCGGCGATCCAGCCGGCCCGGTACATGCCGGTCATCTCGTGCGCGTTCACCTTCTGCCGGAACTCGCCGAAGCTGGTCGTCGGCAGGAACCTGGTTTCGACGCCGAGGGTGTTCTTGATGCTGTTGACGACCGCTTCGGCCCACTCCTGGTGGCCGCCGTCGGTGTTGGACAGCAGCAGGATCTCGCCGGTGTGGCCGGACTTGGCGTACGCGGCCTTGGCCTTGTCCGGGTCGAACGCGCAGTAGTCGCCGCACTGGCCGGGCCGGTAGCCCTTCATCAGCGGGTGCACCCAGCCGTCGGCGGGTTTGCGGGTGCCCTCGAAGATCCGCTGGGTGATCTCCTCGCGGTTGATCGACATGGAGATCGCGCGGCGCAGCTCGACGTTGTCGTAGGGCGGCAGGTAGAGCGGGAACGCGATGGTCTGGTTGTTCAGCGTCTCGCGCTGCACGACCCGGTCGCCGAGGTCGGTCTCGTACTGCCTGCCGGCCAGCGCGTTGGGCGGCAGTTCCTCCATGAAGTCGAGGTTGTTCGCGACGAGGTCGGCGTAGGCGGACTCGCGGCTCTGGTAGACCTTGAGCGTCAGGTCCTTGAACTTCGGCTTGTCGGCGCCCTTGTAGTCGTCGTTGCGGGTCAGCTTGATGTCGGTGCCGACGCTGCGCGAGACGAACTTGAACGGGCCGTTGCCGATCGGGTTGGCCTCGAACGCCTGGCGGTCGGTGAAGAACGCCTCCGGCAGGGGCGAGAACACCTCGTAGCCGACGGTCACCGGGAACACCGAGAACGGTTCGGACAGGGTGATGGTGAACGTGTGGTCGTCCACGACCTCCAGCCCGGACATGGTGTCGGTGGTCGGGGTCGGCGCCTTCTGCTCGCCGTCGGGGCCGTCGGGGTCCTTGGGGTGGACGACCTCGTAGCCCTCGATCTGGGAGAAGAAGCTGGCGCCCTGGGTGGCGTTGGGGCCGTAGGCGGTCCAGTTCCAGGCGTCGACGAAGCTCTTCGCGGTGACGGGGCTGCCGTCGTGGAACTGCCAACCCTGCTTGATCTTGACGGTGAAGACCTTGGAGTCGGAGGTCTCGATGGACTCGGCCATCGCGTTCCTCGGCTGCGCGTCCTGCGCGCTGTACTCGATCAGGCCGGTGAACAGCGGGTCGAGGACGCGGCTGCCGCCCGCCTCGGTGGTGTTGCCCGGGACGAGCGGGTTCTCCGGCTCGGTGTTGAAGATGGTGATGGCGGCGTCGGTGTTCGAGCCGGCCGGCGTGTCCGCCGAACCGCAGGCCGTGGCCGCCAGGGCGACCACCGCGGCCGCGGCGGCTAATCGGGCAAGTGACATGGGTCCTCCCACCTGTTCGCGCGTGACCGAGCGGAGTCGACCGCGTTGCACAGCGTGGGAGTGAACCTAGAGGGTCAGGTGACGCGAGCCACGAGGGTGAGGCGTCACAACCTCGTCACGAACAATCCCAGTTGACAGCGGAATAACCGTGCCGACCGGTCCGGCAGCGCCTAGGCCAGGGAGAACGCGATGCCGTCGAGGATGTCGTGCTCGCTCGCGACGAGTTCGGTGATCCCCCGCGCTTCGAGGTGGTCGGCCAGCGTGCGGACGATCAGCGCGCCGCCGCAGATCACGTCCACCCGGCCGGGGTGCATCGGGCCGAGCGCGGCGCGTTCGTCGTGACTCGCGGTGAGCAGCTTCGAGGTGGTCTCGCGGATGGCGTCGAGGCTGAGCCGGGCGAGGTGGATCTCGTCCGGCTCGTACCGGGGCAGCTCCTTGGCCAGGGCGACGAGCGTGGTGACGGTGCCGGCCACCCCGATCCAGGTGCGGGCCCGGGACACCGGGACGGCGTCGAACGCCTCGGCGAGGACGTCCCGCGCCACCCGCACCGCCTCCTCGACCTCGGCCTCGGTGGGCGGGTCGCCGTGCAGGCAGCGCTCGGTGAGCCGGACGCAGCCGATGTCGACGGACCGGGCGGCGGAGACGTCGCCGCGCACGCCGTCCCAGGCGCCGAGGACGAGTTCGGTGGAGCCGCCGCCGATGTCGGAGACGAGGAACGGGCCCTCGGCGGCGTCCAGGTCGGACACCGCGCCGGTGAACGACAGCCGGGCTTCCTCGTCGCCGGTGATGACCTCGGCCTCGACGCCCAGGACGTCCCGGGTCATGGCGAAGAACGCGTCCTTGTTGGCGGCGTCGCGGGTGGCGGAGGTGGCGACCATGCGGACCCGCTCGGCGCCCTTGCGGCGCAGGGCGTTCGCGTAGTCGGCGAGCGCGGCGCGGGTGCGGGCGATGGCGTCGGGGTGCAGCTGCCCGGTGGCGTCGACGCCCTGGCCGAGCCGGACGACCCGCATCTCGCGGTGCACGTCGCGCAGCCACCGCTCGCCACCGTCCGAAGTGGTCACGTCGGCGACCAGCAGGCGGATCGAGTTGGTCCCGCAGTCGATCGCGGCCACGCGTGCCATGCCGTGGTTCCTCCCTGCCGGTGGGTGCTGCCAGCAGGGTAGTCGGCCGGGCGAGGGGGACCCGAGGGCCCGGGTCCCCCTCGACGCGGTCAGTTGGGCGCGTGGACCGGTCGGCGGCGTTCGCCGCGTAGTCCCTGGTCGCGCCGCGCACGAACATGTCCTGCTCGGCGTGGTCGCCGGAGAAGTGCTGCTGGATCGAGCCGTTGAACGGCGTGGTGGACGCGTTGCGGCCGCACACGTCGGCGCAGACCGCGGTGGGGCCGGAGTTGCGCACCTTGAAGCCGCCCGCGCGGAACTCGCGCAGCGTGCCCTTGAACGGCGAGCGCGGGTCGTCCCACGCCACCCGCCGGCCGGTCCGGTCGGTGATCCGCCGGGCCGCGTCGCAGTAGTCGCCGCGGATGCCCTCGTAGCAGAGGTCGACCTGGCGTTCCACGCCTGGGTGACCCGCTGGCCGGAGGCGAAGCTCCACGTCAGCGTCCACGAGCCGATCGGTCGCCCAGGTTGGTGATGTTCACGTTCGCGGTGAAGCCGCCCTGCCGCTGGGTCGCGATCGCGTAGGTGACGCCGCAGCCCGGTGCGGCGACGACCGCGGCCGTTAAGAGGTTCCTGTGCCTGCGCATGGGTGTGCCGCCTCCCGGGAGGTGTTACCAGGTCGCGGAAAGGCGACGTCCCGATTTCCCGGGGACGGCTCAGGTGGCCCTCATGGACGACGTCACCGACGGGCGGTCGCCGGACGACGAGGACGAGCCGCCGGAGCTGCTGGAACCGACGGAGCTGCCGGAGCTGCTGGAGCTGCCGCCCGTGGTGCCGCCGGGCGTCGTGCCCTCGGGGGTCGTGGTGACGGCAGGCTCCGCGGCGGTCGTGGTCGTCGTCGTGGTGGTGGTCGTCGTCGTCACGCAGCTCGGCGGGACCGGGGGCGTGGTGGTCGACGTCGGCGCCGTGGTGCTGGTGGTCGTGCTGGTGCTGGTCGGCGTGTCCGTGGGGCACGTCGGCGTGGTGGTCGTCGTCGTGGTGGTGCTGCCCGTCGGCGACAGGGTGATCGTCACACCGGGCCGCGACGTCGTCGTGGTCGTCGTCGGGTTCGGCGTGCCCGAGGACGGCGGCGTGGTGTTGCCGGGCGGCGCGGTGCCGTTGTCGTTCGGCGGGGTGCCGTTCGACGGGTCCTGGTCCTGGTCCTGCCCGAAGTCGTCGTCCGAGCCGACCATGTCCGGCAGCACGGGCACGCCGCTGGCGTAGATGTCCGCCCAGTACAGCACCGTGGCCACGTACTCGTTCGAGTGGTTGTAGCGGAACACCGAGCGCGCGCGCTGCTCCGGGTCGCTCACGTCCGCGCCGTTCGCGCACAGGTAGTTGCCCGCGCCGATGGTGGCGTCGTAGATGTTGTTCGGGTCCCGGTCGCCGTCGCCGTTGCCGTCGGCCGCGTAACCGGCCCAGGTGGACGGGATGAACTGCATCGGGCCGACCGCCCGGTCCCACGTGCGGTCGCCGTCGAACCGGCCGCCGTCGGTGTCCCGGATGGCGGCCATGCCGGGCCCGCCGTCGAGCACCGGGCCCAGGATCGGGTTGACCGTGGTGCCGTTCTCGGCGACCCGGCCGCCCCGGGCGTGCCCGGACTCGATCCGGCCGATGCTCGCCAGCAGCGGCCAGTCGAGGTTGCAGCCGGGGGTGGTCTGCGCCAGCCGGTCCGCCGCCCGCATGTAGGCGTCGAGCATCACGCCGGGGATGCCGTGCTGGCCCTCGCGCAGGAAACCGCCCTCCAGCGGGGGCAGGTCGTCCTCGAACTCCGACGGGTCGTCCGCGTCGGCCAGCAGCGCGGCGCTCACCTCGTCGGCCTCCGGCAGCTTGCCGGTCGCGCCCAGCTGGCCCCTGCCGTTCAGCGCGAGGGTGCCCAGCACGTCGCCGGAGCCGGGCGGCACGATTTCCACGTCGGAGCGGGCCGCGAGGTTGATCCAGTCGACCGGGTTCGCGGTGTGCAGCAGCGCGGGCACCAGCATCGCGGCGGTCGCGGTGGCGGCGAAGCCCCATTGCCGAGGCGTCATCGTGCCCGGGTGGACCCTGGTCCTCTTCCGCACCCGACGCTTCGACCTAGGCACGCCACGAACTCCCCATCGCCTCGTCATCCGGCCCGCAGACCAGCCTGCCTGATCCGATCGGCGGTGTCACGGCCGATCGCCCGCTTTGTGCCCGGAGACCTGCTTTGTGCCCGAAGAACCCACCCGGCGGTCAGTTTTTCACCGTTGACGCGCACTCCCCGCTCGGCCACCACTCGGCGAGCAGGTCGAGGGCCTCGTCGCCGAACGGGTTCACGCCGCGGCCCGCGGCCAGCGAGTGCGCCACGTGCACGTGCAGGCACTTGACCCTGGTCGGCATGCCGCCCGCGGTGACGGTCGTGCCCAGCGGCTCGATCGCGTCCCGCTCGGCCAGGTACAGCTCGTGCGCCCGCAGGTAGCGGGCCGCCAGCTCCCCGTCCGCCGCCAGCCGGTCGGTCATCTCCTTCATCAGCCCGGCCCCTTCGAGCCTGCTGACGTAGGAGTTCAGCTTCGAGCACGTCAGGTAGTACAGGGTCGGGAACGGCGTGCCGTCCTCCAACCGGGGGTTGGTCTGCACGACCGCCGGGTGCCCGCTCGGGCACCTCGCGGCGACCTCGCGCATGCCCCGCGGGGCGCGCCCCAACTGCGCCGCGACCGCCGCCCGGTCCTCGTCGCCCACCGTCATCGCGCCGCCGCCGAATCCCACAACTGCTCGTACCACGCCTTGTCCTCGGCCGGCTTGGTCGCCGGTCGCCGCTCTTCCAGTTCGCGCTCCGCGTCGCCGGGGAGCTGCACGATGTAGGGCGTCTCACCGGGCCGCACGTAGTGCAGCCGGCGTCGCGCCTCGGCCTCCACGTGCGCCGGGTCCGCCAGTTCCCCCTTGCGCCGCTCCAGCCGGTCCACCTCGGCGCGCAGGGTCTCCTGCGAGGCGGTGACGCCGCGCAGCTCCTCGCGCTGTTCGAGGTACGTGCGCAGCGGCACGGCGATGCTCAGCGCCAGCGCGCACACCACCATCGCCAGCAGCGCGGCCCGCCGCGTGCCGGTCATGCCGAACGCGCCGCCGGTGCCCGCGCCCGCCCTGGTCCTGGCCCTGGACTGCGGCTTGCGGGTGGTCGGGCGGGTGCGCGGCGGGGTCTTCCCCGGCTCGGCCTTGCGCGGTTGGGCCCTGCGGGGGTCGGCCTTCTTCGGCTCGGCCCTCTTCGGGTCGACCCTCTTCGGCTCGGCCTTCTTCGGCTCGGCCCGGCGGGCGTCCGCGCCACGCCCCCGTGCCCGCGCAGGGCGGGACCCCGGCGTGGCGTCGCGGCCGCGCCGGGGGTCCCGTTCCCGTCGTGCCATCAGCTCTCCGGCGTGTACCGCGGGAAGGCCAGGTCGCCGGCGTAGCGCGCGGCGTCGCCCAGGGCCTCCTCGATGCGCAGGAGCTGGTTGTACTTCGCCGTGCGCTCACCGCGGGCGGGCGCGCCGGTCTTGATCTGGCCCGCGCCGACGGCCACCGCGAGGTCGGCGATCGTGGTGTCCTCGGTCTCGCCGGACCGGTGCGACATCATCGACTTGTAGCCGTAGGAGGTGGCCAGCGCGACCGCGTCCAGCGTCTCCGACAGCGTGCCGATCTGATTGACCTTCACCAGCAGCGCGTTGGCCGCGCGGCGGGAGATGCCCTCCTCCAGCCGCTCCGGGTTGGTCACGAACAGGTCGTCGCCGACGATCTGCACGCGCTCGCCCAGCTCGGCCGTCATCTGCACCCAGCCGTCCCAGTCGTCCTCGGACAGCGGGTCCTCGATCGACACCATCGGGTAGGAGTTGACCAGCTCGGTGTAGTAGCCGGTCATCTGCTCGGCGCTGCGCTTGGTCTTCTCGAACGTGTAGGCGCCGTCGGCGAAGAACTCGGTCGCCGCCACGTCCAGCGCGAGCGCGATGTCGCGGCCGGGGGTGAAGCCGGCCTTCTCGATCGCGACCAGGATCAGGTCCAGCGCGTCGCGGTTGCTCGACAGGGACGGCGCGAAGCCGCCCTCGTCGCCCAGGCCCGTGCCGAGGCCCTTGGACTTCAGCACCGACTTCAGCGCGTGGTAGGTCTCCGCGCCCCAGCGCAGGGCCTCCCGGAAGCTCTCCGCGCCGATCGGCGCGATCATGAACTCCTGGATGTCCACGTCGGTGTCGGCGTGCGCGCCACCGTTCAGGATGTTCAGCATCGGCACCGGCAGGACGTGCGCGTTCGGGCCGCCGACGTACCGGAACAGCTCCAGCCCGCTCGACGCCGCCGCCGCCTTCGCCACCGCGAGCGAGACGCCGAGGATGGCGTTCGCGCCCAGGCGGGACTTGTCCGGGGTGCCGTCCAGGTCGACCAGCTTCTGGTCCACCACCCGCTGCTCGACGGCCTCGATGCCGACCAGCTCGGGACCGATCTCGTCGAGCACCGCGGTGACCGCGCGCTCCACGCCCTTGCCCAGGTAGCGCTTGGCGTCGCCGTCCCTCAGCTCGACCGCCTCGTGCTCGCCGGTCGACGCGCCGGACGGAACCGCGGCACGCTCCAGCGTGCCGTCGTCCAACGCCACCTCTACCTCGACGGTCGGGTTGCCTCGCGAGTCCAGGATCTCGCGGGCGCCGACCTGCTCGATGACCGCCACGTGCGCTCCCTCGTCAGACCATTCGTGTATCGGTGCCGAGCCTAGTTGGTGCAAGGTTTGGGACGGCCCCGGCTCGCTCGTCGGGGGCGCGTGGCGCGTCACCCGGACGGGGCGGCGGGGTGAATCGATCACTTTCACCCGAAAGTGATCTTGCCACAGCCCGAACACCAGTTCGACAATTGACGTGCCCCACCACCGGAATCACGACCCGTCCACCGGCACCACCACCCGCCGGACACCGCACCCCGCGACCCAACCGACCCACGGCCCGGCGGCCCCGCGCCCGGCCAGGCAATCGCTTGCCTGCGCCGGCGCGGATCGGGTGGCTGATCGGCGTTCGTCCAGTGGCTGTTCGGTGACTGTTCGGTGGCTGTTCGCCTTGCGCGAGCTACCGTGCACCGGTGGTTCACGTGACGCGTGGTGGGGATGGGCCGTTGCTGGTGCTGCTGCACGGGCTCGGCGCGACCGGCGAGGTGTGGCGGGAGGCGGCGCGGCACTGGCCCGGGGCCTGGTTGGCGGTGGACCTGCCCGGCCACGGGCGGTCCGAGGGGTTGCGGCGGTACTCGTTCGGGGCGTTGGCGGCCTCGGTGGCGTCGGTGGTCCCGGCCGGGCCGGTGGCGGTGCTCGGGCACTCGTTGGGCGGCGTGGTGGCGTTGACGTTGGCCAGCGGGTGGTTCGGGGTGGACGTGCGGGCCGCCGGCGGGCTGGGCGTCAAGGTCCGGTGGACGCCGGAGGAGCTGGACAAGGCCGCCGCCGTGGCGGCGCGGCCGGCTCGGGTGTTCCCGACCCGGGAGGAGGCGGCCGGGTGGGCGGCGCGGTTGGCCGGGGTGCCCCTGGACGACTCGGGCGTCGCGCAGGCCGACGGCGGGTGGCGGGCGGCGCTGGACCCGGCGGCGTTCGGGGTCGGCGAGCCGGACGTGGAGGGGCTGCTCGCGGTGGCGAAGGCGCCCGTCGTGCTGGCGGCGGGCGAGTCGGACCACATGTGCCCGCCGGACCACCTCCGGGCGGCCCAGCCGGGCGGGGTGGTGCTGCCTGGCGTGGGTCACAACGCCCACGTGGAACAACCGGCGGCGATCGGTCCCCTGCTGGACCGGCTGCACGGCGCGTTGACGGGGTGACACGCCGTCCCGTCATCCGGTCGGCTGTCGTACAGCGGCCGGATGCGCGGGTAGCGTTGATCGAACCATGACCGACAGCACCTTCGAGGCGTTCCGCCGGGCCGAGGCGCTGCTCGCGAACCGCCGACCGCTGGAGGCGCTGCGCGAGCTCGAAGTCGTGCTCGAAGCAGCACCGGACCAGGTGGGCGTGCAGCTGCTCGCGGGTCGGGCCTACCTGGGTTCGGCCCAGCTCAAGCGCGCCGAAGAGGCGTTCCGCAAGGTGCTGGAGCTGGACCCCAGCGACCACTACGCCCGCTTCGCCCTCGGCCGCACCCTGCAGCGCCAGAGCCGGTTGACCGAGGCGTTGACGCAGCTGCGGATGGCGGCGGCGATGAACCCGTCACCGGAGTACCAGGAGGCGCTGGGCGAGCTCAGCGCCCGCCTCGCGGTCGAACGCGACCGCTGACCCGCGCGGCGGAACCGCCCGAGCAGGCGGAACGCCGGTCAGCCGCCGAGGCTGGCGCGCGCGTAGGCGTCGGCGCCGCTGTAGACGTTCTGGCCGTACTCGGTCGAGTTGTTGTACGCCAGCACGGCGGCCCACCAGCCCGCGCCCGTGCCCAGGTCACGGCCGTCGGAGCACAGGTAGCGGGCGGCGGCGAGGGCGGCGTCGTCGATGTTCTGCGGGTCGGGGGCCTGGCCGTCGCCGTTCGCGCGGGCCGCGTAGCGGGCCCAGGTGGTCGGGATGAACTGCATCGGGCCGACCGCCCGGTCCCACGTGGTGTCGCCGTCGAGCACGCCGCCGTCGCTGTCGGCGATGGCCTTGACGCCCGGCGAGCCGTCCAGCGGGATGCCGATGATCGGCCGCGACGGCCGGCCGTCCTCGCCCAGCCGCAGGCCGCCGAAGGTGCCGTGGTGCGACTCGATGCGGCCGATGCCCGCCAGCGTCGCCCACGACACCCGGCAGGCCGGGTCCTGGGCGCGCATCGCCAGGTCGGCGGCGGCGTAGGCGCGCAGGGCGCGGGCCGGGACGTCGGTCTTGTCGGACAGCGCCGCAGCCCACGCGGTGAGCGGTTCGCTCGTGGACGCCTGGGCCTGCGCGTCCGCCGGCACCTCGCCCGCCGTGCCGGGCGCGGCGGCGCCGGGCTGGACCTCCAGGAACGGGACCGGGAACGGCGGGTCGACCGCCTGCCGGGGACCCGACCGGTTGAACGTGCTCAGCGCCCACGCCCCGCCGGCCACGAACGCCAGCAGGAGCAGCACCAGCGCCAGCCGTCCGAAGAGGTTGCCGGCACCGCCGCGTGACGGGCGCGGCTCGGTCTTGGACGGCGGCGGGACGACCACGACCCCAGGCTACGTGCTCTTGGGGGGTGGACGGCCGAGATCACGCGGCAACATGTCCGGCTTGCCGCCTATCACCAGGTAAGAGCCGGTTGGTCGCATGTCCGGGCGGGCTCGATCAGGCCAGGGGCGGGAGCTGGGGCGGAACGGCAGCCGGGCGCTCGGCCAACGCCTCCAGGGCCAGCCGCACGGCCGTGTCCAGCTGCGGGTCGCGGCCCGCCACCCGGTCCTGCGGCGTGATCTCCACCTCGACGTCCGGGTCGACGCCGTGGTTCTCCACGCCCCAACCCGGCCCGGCGAACCACGACGCGTACCGCGGCTGCGTCACCAGCGTCCCGTCGACCAGGTGGTACCGCATGTCGATGCCGATCACGCCGCCCCACGTCCGGGTGCCGACGACCGGCCCGATGCCCAGCTCCTTGATCGCCACGTTCACGATGTCGCCGTCGGAACCGGCGAACTCGTCCGCGATCGCCACCACCGGCCCGCGCGGCGCGTCACCGGGGTAGCTGTCGGCGGTGGTGTAGCCGCGGGCCACCGACCAGCCGATGATCCGCCGGCCCAGCTTCTCCACCACCAGCTGGGACGTGTGCCCGCCGCCGTTCTCCCGCACGTCCAGCACGACGGCCTCGCGCGCCAGCTCCACCCGCAGGTCGCGGTGCAGCTGCGCCCAGCCCGCGCCCATCATGTCCGGCACGTGCAGGTAGCCGACCCGACCGTCGGACAGCTCGCGCACGCGGGCCCGCCGGTCGGCCACCCACGCGTGGTACCGCAGCGCCTCGTCGTCCTCCAGCGGCACCACCACGACCCGGCGCGGCTCGCCGCCGCCACCCGGCCGCACGATCAGCTCCACCGGCTTGTCCGCCGTGCCGACCAGCAGCGGCGCGGGCCCGGTCAGCGGGTCGACCTGCCGACCGTCGACCGCCACGATCGCGTCGCCGACCCGCACCGCGACCCCGGGGGCCGCCAGCGGCGACCGCGCCGCCGGGTCCGACGTCTCGCCGGGGATCACCCGCACGACCCGCCACGCGCCCGCCTCGTCCCGCTCCAGGTCGGCTCCGAGCAGGCCCACCGCGCGACCGCGCGCGCCCCGAGCCGGGATCACGTACGCGTGCGACGTGCCCAGCTCGCCCTGCACCTCCCACAGCAGGTCGACCAGGTCGCCGTAGCTGCCGAGCCGGTCCACCAGCGGCCGGTAGCGCTCCAGCACGCCCGCCCAGTCCACGCCGCCCATGTCGGTGCGCCAGAAGTTGTCCCGCATCAGCCGCCCGGCCTCCGCGTACGCCTGCCGCCACTCGGCGGCCAGGTCCACCACCACCCGGACCCGCGACAGGTCGACGTCCACCGAGTCGCTGTCGTCCGGGTCGACCTTGCGGTCCGCGGGCACGACCTGCAGGTCGTGCCCGTCCTGCACGACCAGCCGCCGGCCGTCGCCGGTCACCGCGTAGGCGTCCACGCCGTCCACCAGGACCTCGGCGCGCGCCTTGGTCAGGTCGAACCGCTCCAGCACGGCCCGCGGCGGCCGGGCGGCCGGGTCGGCCAGGTTGTCGCCGAGCACCCCGCGCAGCGGCGAGCGCAGCCACAGCAGCCCGCCCCGGGCGGCGGACAGGCCCGAGTAGCTGGCGGCGGCGACCGGCACCGCGACCACCCGGTCGGCCAGCCCCTCCAGGTCGACCACCGTGATCGGGTTCTCGTCGTCCTTGTCCTTGTCCTTGTCGGACGGGTCGTCGCCGACCGGCCTGCCCAGCCGCAGCGGGTCGAACGGCGACGGGGTGGTCGCGGCGAGCGGCACCAGGTGGGGGCGGCAGCCGGTCGGGAAGGACAGGTCGAACACGTGCGCGTCGTACACCGGGTCGAAGCTGCGGACCGACAGGAACGCCAGGTGGCGGCCGTCCTCGGTGAACGTCGGCGAGAAGTCGGAGAACCTCAGCGGCGTCACGTCCACCACGGACAGGTCGGTGGTGTTGGTCATCCGGATGTGCTGGAGCGGGCGCGGGCCGGGGTGCGACCAGGCCAGCCAGTTCGAGTCCGGGGCGAAGGCGAGGTCGCTGACGTGCGGGTTGGCGTCGCGGAGGACTTCGCGGACCTCGCCGGACTCGACGTCGACCAGCAGCAGGCGGCCGTCGTGGGTGGCGACCGCCAGCTTGCGGGCGTCCGGCGACACGGCCAGCTCCAGGACGCGGCCCAGCTCGCCGACCGCGACGCGGCGCGGTTCGTCGCCCGGCTCGACGCCGCCGGTCGGGGCGAACTCCAGGCCCTCCTCGCCGTCGGCGTCGGTCACCCAGACGACGTGGTCGCCGACCACCCGCGGCAGGCGGGCGCGGACGCCGGGCTGCTCGGCCAGCGCGCGCACCGGGCCGTCGCGGTGGGTGACCCAGTGGACGGTGCCGCGCACCTCGACCGCGCTCGCCCGGCCGGTCGCGTCCGGGTCGAAGTCGTCCGGGCGCGGTGGCACGTGCCGCGGCCGGCGGCCGGTGCGGGGACCGCCGAGGGCGATCTCCAGCCGGCGCGGTTCGGCGCCCCGCAGGTCGTCCAGGACCCACAGCTCGCCGGCGTGCTGCCAGACGACCCGCTCGCCGTCGCTCGCCGCGACGCGGGCGTAGAACTCCTGCTCGGAGTGGCGGCGCAGGTCGGAGCCGTCGGCGAGCACCGAGTACAGGCTGCCGACGCCGTCGTGGTCGGACAGGAACGCGATCCGGTCGCCGATCCACAGCGGCGAGGTCAGCGAGGACGTCAGCTCGGGCAGGATGCGGGCGAACTCGCCGTCACCGGCGGCGTCGACCCAGAGCTTGCCCGCCGCGCCGCCCCGGTAGCGCTTCCACCAGGCCGGGTCCTGGCGGTAGGCGGAGGTGACGACGACCTGCCCGGACGGGCCGAACGACACGTCGTCCACCCAGCCGAAGGGCAGCCGGCGCGGCGGACCGCCGTCGACGGGCACGGCGTGCGCCCACTGCCGGTTGGGTGACGCCTGACCGGTGGCCGTGACCGCGACGACGTCACCGCCCGCCGTCCAGCCGCGCACGCCGGTGGAGTAGTCGCCCCAGTAGGTGAGCCGGGTGGACTCGCCGCCCCCCACCGGGGCCAGGTGCACCTCGGGCGCGCCGTCGCGCCGGCTGGTCCACGCCAGCCACGTGCCGGTCGGGTCGAAGCGCGGGCTGGACACCGGCGCCTGGTCGGCGGTCACCCGCCAGGCCCGGCCGCCGTCGAGCGGTGCGAGCCACACGTCGTCCTCGGCCACGAAGGTCACCAGGTCGCCGTGCAGGTGCGGGAAGCGGAGGTATGCCTCGGTCACCTCTTCGACGTTAGCGCTCCGCCGATCACCGGCCGCCCCGGACCGGGAAGGTCGCTGCGGACCGGGCAGATCGCTTCGGACCGGCGGGTCGCCGCGGCACGGGCTCGGTCAGGCGGGCCAGTGGGCGCGCCAGTCGGCCGCGCCCAGGGTGGTGATCCCGGCCGCGCGGGCGGAGCGCTCGGCCGCGCGGACGTTCGCCTCGAACCGGCGGGCCACCGCGCGCAGCTCCGTCTCCGGGTCCTCGCCGGCCAGCTTCGCCAGCGCGGCCACCGCGAACAGCGTCGCCCCGGTGTCGTCGCCCTCGGGCAGCAGGTCCACCGGGAACCCGGCCCGCGCCACCCGCTGCGCCAGCTTCCCGGCCAGCGCCACCGCGGGCTGCCCGCCCGCCACGCCGTCGACGCTGGACTCGCGCCGCTTCTCGACCTGCTTCAGCTCTTCCCACCGGTGCTGCTGCGACGCCGCGTCCCGCACCGCCGGGTCGCCGCCCTCGAACACGTGCGGGTGCCTGCCGACCAGCTTGGCGACCAGGTCGCCCGCCACCTCGTCGATCCCGAACGGGTCCGCGGCGTCCTCCGCCGCGATCCGCGCGTGGAACAGCACCTGGAGCAGCACGTCGCCCAGTTCCTCGCGCAACGCCGCCCGGTCGCCGTCCTCGATGGCCTCCAGCAGCTCGTAGGTCTCCTCGACCAGGTACTGCCGCAGCGACCCGTGGTCCTGCTCGGCGTCCCACGGGCACCCGCCGGGCGAGCGCAGCCGGTCCATCACGGCCGCCGCGGCCAGCAGCGGCACGCCCGGCGTCCGGATCACCTCGGACCCCGCGGCGATCAGCGCCCGCGCGGCGGGCTCGTCCGGGTCGGTGGTCAGCAGCACCACCGACGGTCCCGGGACGAGGTCGGCCACCGGCGACGCCGACCACTGCCCGGCGTCCACGCCCTCCCCCGCGTACACCGCCGCCGCGCCCCGCAGTGCGGGCAGCGCGGCGGCGGGCAGGACGGGGGTGGGGCCGACGACGACCACGGTCACGGGGACGTCTGCCGGACCGTCGCCTGGTAGCCGGTCAGCTCGCCCTCGCTGGGCGCCAGCGAGATCGCGGTGCCGTCCCACAGCCCGTAGCGCGGGTTGACCTGGATCTCCGGGTCGCCCGCCAGCGTCTGCACGAGCCGCAGCCCGATCTGCTCCAGCAGCTGCGGCGTCAGCTGCTCGGTCGCCGACTCGCCGGACGCCCGCGCGTCGGTCTTGCGGTCGGTCACGTGCGCGACGATCCACTGCGCGCTGCTCGGGTCCGGCGCGAACGCCACCACGGTGCCCGCCGGCACGCCGAACAGCGGCGACTGGGCGGCCTGCGGCGACTCGGCCGAGCGCACCCGCTGGCCCTGCCTGGACAGGGTCTGGCCCTCGGCGCCCTGCGGCGCGGCGGCGATGAACTCGTCCATCTTCGCCGGGTCGGCCGCGACCTGCTTGGCCTTCTCGACCGCCTCGGCGTTGTCCTTGGCGAAGAAGTAGTCGAACGTGACTTCCATCCGGTCCACGTACTTGCGCGCCAGCTCGACCAGCAGCAGCTGGTCCCGGGCCCGCTCGCGGAACGTCGCCGCGTCGTACACGGTGTTCTGCGAGGCCAGGTCCGCGCCGCCGGCCTGCTCGACCGACTCGGTCACGTCCTCCTCGGACACCGTCACGCCCTCGCGCCGCGCGGCCTGCTCGATCAGCTCGTGCTGCACGCCCAGGGTCACCAGCTGCCGGGCGACCGTGTCGAGCTTGCGCTGGTCGTGCAGCTTCTGGGCCTCGGGCTCCTTCTTGAGCACGACGTCCAGCCGCTGCTGGACCTGCTCCAGCGGCAGCACGGTGTCGCCGACGATCGCGGCCGAGCCGACGTGGCTCGGGCCGGTGGCGCAGCCCGCCGCCAGCAGTGCCACCGAAGCCAGGGCGACAGCCGCGCCCCTCAGGGTGAAGCGCCTCTGCACAGTCCTCACGACCAGTACCCTCTCACGTCCTCGTGACGCCGCTCACGGGAGTCCCCGCCAAGGATTCCAGGAAGTGCGCGCACCAATCCAGCAGCTCCTGGTCGCGCAGCTGCGGTGCGCCCATCCGGCCGCCCGCCGCGCCCTCGGTCGGCCTGGGCACGCTGACCGTGCCGTTCGCCGGCTTGTGGACGGCCTTCGGGAACAGCCGGCGCAGCCGGACCAGCTGGCTGTCGCGCAGCTCCAGCGGCGCGAACCGGATCGTGGAGCCCTGGGTGGCGACCTCGGTGACGCCGTGCGCGCGGCACGTCTGCCGGAACCGGGCCACCGCGAGCAGCCGCTCGACGGGCAGCGGCGGCGCGCCGTAGCGGTCCTTCAGCTCGTCCCACGCGGCCCGCAGCGCGTCGCCGTCCGCGGCGGCGGCGATCTTGCGGTACGCCTCCAGCCGCAGCCGCTCGCCGGGCACGTAGTCGTGCGGGATGTGCGCGTCGACCGGCAGGTCGACCCGGACCTCGGCCAGGTCCTCCTCCGGCTCGCCGTCCGCGCCCGCGTGCTTGCGGAACGCCTCGACGGCCTCGCCGACCAGCCGCACGTACAGGTCGAAGCCGACGCCCGCGATGTGCCCGGACTGCTCGGCGCCGAGGATGTTGCCCGCGCCGCGGATCTCCAGGTCCTTCATCGCCACCGCCATGCCCGCGCCCAGCTCGGTGTTCTGCGCGATCGTGGCCAGCCGGTCGTGCGCGGTCTCGGTCAGCGGCGCCTCGGGCGGGTAGAGGAAGTAGGCGTAGCCGCGTTCCCGGCCGCGGCCGACGCGCCCGCGCAGCTGGTGCAGCTGGGCCAGGCCGAGCAGGTCGCCGCGCTCGACGATGAGCGTGTTGGCGTTGGAGATGTCCAGGCCGGTCTCCACGATCGTGGTGCAGACGAGCACGTCGTACTCGTTCTCCCAGAATCCCTGGATGATCTTCTCCAGCTTGTCCTCGTTCATCTGGCCGTGCGCGGTGATCACCCGGGCCTCGGGCACCAGCTCGCGGAGGTGCCGGGCGGCGCGCTCGATCGAGGACACGCGGTTGTGCACGTAGAAGACCTGGCCGTCGCGCAGCAGCTCGCGGCGGATCGCGGCGCCGACCTGCTTGTCGTCGTACGTGCCGACGTAGGTCAGGATCGGGTGCCGCTCCTCGGGCGGGGTGAGGATGGTCGACATCTCGCGGATGCCCGCCATCGACATCTCCAGGGTGCGCGGGATCGGCGTCGCGGACATGGTGAGCACGTCCACGTGCGTGCGCAGCGCCTTGATGTGCTCCTTGTGCTCCACGCCGAAGCGCTGCTCCTCGTCCACGATCACCAGGCCGAGGTCCTTGTAGCGCAGGCTCTTCTGGAGCAGGCGGTGGGTGCCGATGACGATGTCCACGTCGCCCTCGACCAGGCCCGAGACGGTCTGCTCGGCCTCGTGCGGGTCGGTGAACCGGGACAGGCCCTTGATGTTCACCGGGAACGCGCGCATCCGCTCGGTGAACGTGTTCAGGTGCTGCTGGGCGAGCAGCGTGGTCGGCACCAGCACCACCACCTGCTTGCCGTCCTGCACCGCCTTGAACGCCGCCCGCACCGCGATCTCGGTCTTGCCGTAGCCGACGTCGCCGCAGATCACCCGGTCCATCGGGACCGAGCGCTCCATGTCGGACTTCACCTCGTCGATCGCCGCCATCTGGTCGACGGTCTCGGTGAACGGGAACGCGTCCTCCAGCTCGCGCTGCCACGGCGTGTCCGGCGCGAACGCGTGACCGGGCGCGGCCTGGCGGGCGGCGTAGAGCTGGACCAGCTCGGCGGCGATCTGCTTGACCGCCTTGCGCGCCTTGGCCTTGGTGTTCTTCCAGTCGCTGCCGCCCAGCTTGTTCAGCGTGGGCAGCTCGCCGCCGACGTAGCGGGACACCTCGTCCAGCTGGTCGGTCGGCACGAACAGCCGGTCGCCGGGCTGGCCGCGCTTGCTGGAGCCGTACTCCAGCACCAGGTACTCGCGGGTCGCGGTGGTGCCGGCGGTGTCCTTGGTCGTGCGCTGCACCATCTCGACGTACTTGCCGATGCCGTGCTGCTCGTGCACCACGTAGTCGCCGGCCTTGAGCGCCAGCGGGTCCACCGCGTTGCGGCGGCGGCTGGGCATCCGGCGCATGTCCTTGGTGGACGTGCCGTGCCTGCCGCCGGTGAGGTCGGTCTCGGTGAGCACCACCAGGGCCAGCTCGGGCAGCGAGAAGCCGTCCTCCAGCGCGCCGCGCACGACCGTGACCCGGCCCTGCTCCGGCGCGGTGTCGAGGGTGTCGCGGCAGACGACGTTGACGTCGGCCTCGCGCAGCTGCTCGGTGGCGCGCTGGGCGGTGCCCGCTCCGGGGACGACCAGGACCGCCGTGCCGCCGGACACGGTGTGGGCGCGCAGGTCGGCGAACGCCCGTTCGACGTCGCCCTGGTACGCCTCGACGTGCTTGAACTCCAGCCGGACGACGTCCGCGCCCTCCGTGGTGAGCCGGCTGAGCGTCCACCACGACCGGTTGCGCGCCCTGGCCGACGCGGCCACCTCGGCCAGGCCGCGGTAGGCCGACGCGCCGAGGTCGATCGGGGCCTGCCCGCCGCCCGCCGCGGCCATCCAGGACGCCTCCAGGAACTCCTGGCCGGTGCGCACCAGGTCCTGGGCGCGGGCTCGGATCTTCTCGGGGTCGTTCAGGACGACGTGCGTGCCCTCGGGCACGACGTCGGTCAGCAGTTGCAGCTCGCCCTCGCACAGGGCCGGGATGAGGGCTTCCATGCCCTCCGACGGGATGCCCTCGGCGAGCTTGGTCAGCAGCTCGTGCAGGTGCGCGTCGGCGGTGTGCTCCTCGGCCAGCAGCGCGGCCCTGGCCCTGACCTGCGCGGTCAGCAGCAGCTCGCGGCACGGCGGCGCGGTGAACGCCTGCACCTCCTGCGGCAGCGAGCGCTGGTCGGCGACCGAGAACGGGCGGATCTCGCTGACCTCGTCGCCCCAGAACTCGACCCGCAGCGGGTGCTCGGCGGTCGGCGGGAACAGGTCGAGGATGCCGCCGCGGACCGCGAACTCGCCGCGCTTCTCGACCATGTCGACCCTGGCGTAGGCGATCTCGGTCAGGTTGAGCAGCAGTTCCTCGAAGTCGTGCTCCGAGCCGACGGCCAGGTGCACCGGCTCGAGGTCGCCCAGGCCGGGGGCCATGGGCTGGATCAGGCTGCGGACCGTGGTGATGACGACCTTCAGCGGGTCGTCGCCGGGGTGGGCGAGCCGGCGCAGCACCTGCAACCGGGCGCCGACCGTGTCCGCCCGCGGCGACAGCCGCTCGTGCGGCAGCGTCTCCCAGGACGGGAACAGGGCGACCTGCTCCGGTCCGATCAGGTCGCACAGCACGGCCTTGAGGTCGTCGGCCTCGCGGCCGGTCGCGGTGACGGCGAGCACCGGCGCGCTGGTCGCGACGGCCGCCGCGACCAGCGGCCGGGCGGCGGGCGGGCCCTCCAGCTCCAGGTCGGGCACGCCGACCGAGTCGGCCAGGGCGCGCAGCGCCTTGTCGGGCAGGACAGCGGTCAGCAGGCCGGACAGCGGGCCGGGCTGGGGCATTGCGATGGCTCCCCGAGATCAACGCGCGGACAGACCCCTGCCCGGGACCGAACGTCCACCGGAGGGGTTCTCGACCGCCAGCCTACGGCCACCGCGCGCGGGGTGCGCCGTGATTTCGGTTGACCGCGGCGTGACGCTTGACGCGTGGAGCAGAAGCAGATCAGGGCCGACTACGACGATCGGCACATCACGGTGTACCAGGCGTACTCGCCGCGGGTGGCGCTCCCGGCGCTGGCCGCGGGCCGGTTCGTGCCGCCGTTCAAGGCCGGGCGGATGACGTGGGTCAAGCCGTCGTTCCTGTGGATGATGCACCGGTCCGGGTGGGGCTCGAAGCCGGATCAGGAGTGCGTGCTGGCGGTGAGAATCACCCGTTCGGGATTTGATTGGGCGGTGCGCGCGGCGGTGTCGAGCAGCGTCGCCGGGGCCGGCAAGCCGGAGGTGCGGGTGCAGTGGGACCCGGAGCGCGGCCTGCGCCTCGAGGCGCTGCCGCACCGGTCGTTGCAGCTCGGGCTGGCGGGTGAGGCGTCGCGCCGGTACGTCGAGGAGTGGGTCGTGGGGCTGACGGACGTGACGCCGCTGGCGCACCGGGTGCGCGCGCTGGTGCGGGCCGGTGACCTCGACGGCGCGCGGGCGTTGTTGCCGGTGGAGCGGCCTTACCCGGTCGTGTGAACGGCGAGCACACGTCCGGGTTGGCATGCTGAGCGTCATGCGTCGCGTTGTCGGGTTCGCTGCGGTGGTGCTGCTGGCCGGGTGTTCGGCGGAGTCCCCCGGTGGCACCGCGCCGCCGACCGCCGCGCCCGAGGGGATCGAGGTCGAGGTGGTGGCGTCCGGGCTGAGCCACCCGTGGGACGTGGGGTTCCTGCCCGACGGGCGGATGCTCGTGCCGCAGCGGCCGGGGCGGATCGCGCTGGTGTCCGCCGAGGGGTCGGTCACCGACGTCGAGGCCGACCTGGGCGACGTGGCGGCGCGGGGCGAGGGCGGGTTGATGAGCCTGGTCGTGCACCCGGACTTCGCCACCAGCGGCCGGTTCACCACGTGCTCCAACACCGCTGCCGACGTGCGGCTGGTGACGTGGGAGCTGGCGGGGGCGAAGGCGACCAGGGTCGTCGACCCGCTGCTGGCGGGGCTGCCGTCCAACCCGAGCGGGCGGCACTCGGGGTGCCGGATGGCGCTCGACCGCGACGGCAACCTGCTCATCGGCACCGGCGACACCGCGCGGGGCGACGTGCCGCAGGACCGGTCGAGCCTCGGCGGGAAGGTGCTGCGGGTCGACCTGGCCACCGGCGAGGGCGTGGCGGACAACCCGTTCGGGGACCGGGTGTACACGTACGGGCACCGCAACGTGCAGGGCGTCGCCGTGCGCCAGGACGGGCTGGTGTTCACCGCCGAGCACGGGCCGTCGGTGGACGACGAGGTGAACGCGCTGCGCGCCGGCGGCAACTACGGGTGGGACCCGTCCCGGGGCGGCGCGGCCGACGGCTACGACGAGGGCGTGCCGATGACGGACCTGGAGCGGTTCCCGGACGCCGTGCCCGCCGCGTGGTCGTCCGGCAGCCCGACGGAGGCGATCTGCGACGCCGCGTTCCTCGTCGGCGAGCAGTGGGGCGCGTTGGACGGCGTGCTGGCCGTCACCGCCCTGAAGGGCGCCAAGCTCCTGCTGTTCACCGTCACCCAGGACGGCGGCGTCCACTCGGTGTCCATCCCGTCCGAGCTGGACGGCTCCTACGGCCGCCTCCGCGGCGCGGAGCTCTCCCCCGACGGCGCCCTCTACGTCACCACCTCGAACGGCACCGACGACAAGATCCTCCGCATCACCAACTCCTGACCCCCCGCGAGTCGAACCTCCACGTCCCGCGAGGGTTCGACTCGCGGGTCAGCGGGTGCGGAGGCGGGGTTTGTGGTCCATGTGGGAGAGGCCCTTCCAGGCCAGGTTGACGAGGTGGGCGGCGACCTCGTCCTTCTTCGGCTTGCGGACCTCCAGCCACCACTGGCCGGTGAGGGCGACCATGCCGACCAGCGCCTGCGAGTAGAGGGCGGCCAGCTTGCGGTCGTAGCCCTGGCGCGAGAAGTGCAGGCCCAGGATCGACTCCACCTGTGACGCGATGTCGTTCAGCAACGACGAGAACGTGCCGGTGGACGACGCCACCGGCGAGTCGCGGACCAGGATGCGGAAGCCGTCGGTCGAGCCCTCGATGTAGTCCAGCAACGCGCACGCCGCCTGTTCCAGCAGCTCACGCGGGTGCCCGCCGGACAGCGCGTTGACGATGTGGTCCATCAGGTACTGCATCTCCCGGTCCACCACGACCGCGTAGATGCCTTCCTTGCCGCCGAAGTGCTCGTAGACGACCGGCTTGGACACGCCCGCCCGGTGCGCGATCTCCTCGATGGAGGTGACCTCGAAGCCCTTCTCGGCGAACAGCGCCCGAGCCACGTCGAGCAGCTGCTCGCGCCGCTCCTTGCCGGTCATCCGCACGCGCGGCACCGGTGCCTGGTCCCCGCGCCGTCTCCCCGCCACCCCAACCACCCTAAACACCTGCCCCCCGCGGCAACCGCGAGGGGCAGGCAGGTCGACTTCCCGTGACCGCTTCTCGGCGCGGGACTACTTCTTCGCGCTGATGCGCGCCAGGCGCTGCTCGTTCGGCCAGCGCACGTTCGTCGCCCAGCCGAACTTCTCGAACAGCCAGATCAGCCGCGCCGAGGTGTCGATCTGACCGCGCTTGACGCCGTGGCGCGCGCAGGTCGGGTCGGCGTGGTGCAGGTTGTGCCACGACTCGCCGAAGCTCAGGATCGCCAGCGCCCACACGTTGGCGGAGCGGTCGCGCGCGGCGAACGGGCGGTCGCCCACCATGTGGCAGATCGAGTTGACCGACCACGTCACGTGGTGCAGGAACGCCACCCGGACCAGGCCGGCCCAGAAGAAGGCCGAGAGCGCGCCGGCCCACGACATGGTGACCAGGCCGCCGATCGCGGCGGGCGCGAGCAGGCTGATCGTGGTCCAGAGCCAGAACAGGTTGTCGATGCGGACCAGGTCCTTGTCGGCCAGCAGGTCCGGCGCGAAGCGCTGCGCGTTGGTCTTGTCGCGCTCGAACAGCCAGCCCATGTGCGCGTGCCAGAAGCCCTTGGCCAGCGCCACCGGGCCGCTGCCGAACAGCCACGGCGAGTGCGGGTCGCCCTCGCGGTCGGAGAACGCGTGGTGGCGGCGGTGGTCGGCGACCCAGACGATCACCGGGCCCTGCAGCGCCATGCTGCCCGCGATGGCCAGGCCGATCTTGAGCGCCCGGTTGGCCTTGAACGAGCCGTGCGTGAAGTACCGGTGGTACCCGATCGTCACGCCGAGGCCGGCCAGGTAGTAGAACGCCACGAAGAGCGCGACGTCGACCCAGCCCAGCCCCCAGCCCCAGGCGAGCGGAACGGCCGCGAGCAGAGCCAGGAACGGCACGATGACGAACACGTACACGCTGAACTGCTCGACGTGTCCCCGTCGCCCTTCGAGAATCGGCTTGGGTCCGCGGTCCTCGGGGCCTTGCGGCGTGGACCTGCTCTCCAGGGTGCTGGTCATACATGTACCTCTTGTGTGTTCGGGGCTACCTACGGAACCGTAACTTACGGGAGCGTAAGTTAGGTCGACCTCGTCCCGCCATAGCCAGGGCCGAAGTCACGGCGTGTTCTCAGGAAGTCGGGCGTGTCGATCAACGCCGGTGCATCATTCGGCAATGGGATCACCGAACGTCCGCGGACGTCGCCGGCCGCGGATCGCGCTCATCACGTTCGCGGCGGTGTTCTTGCTGCTCAGCGGCAGTCTGCTGGGGTTCGGCTGGTACTACAGCGGTGAACTGCTTGACCCGGCCAACGCCCGTCCCGGCTACCGCGACACGGTCACGTCGTCGGCCTCCGGGACCGTCTCGCTGGCGGAGTCCAGGGTCACAGTGCTCCCGGGCACGTGGGGTCTCGTCTGGCCGGACGGCGGCGCGAAGGTCGGCCCGATCACCCAGCGGTCCGAGGGCACGGTGGTACGCGAGCTCCAGGGCACGGCGCCGCCCGACGGCACTCAGGTGCGCATGGAGACGTCGGTGTGGAGCACGGACCCGGACACCGCTCACGACCTGGAGTACACGGAAGTGCGAATCCCGACCGAGTTGGGTGACGCGCCCGCCTGGCTGGTGCCCGCGGCGTCGTCCACGTGGGTCGTCGCGGTGCACGGGCGCGGCGGAACCAGGGCCGAGGCCCTGCGGGTCATACCTGCGCTGCACGACCTGGGGCTACCCGTTCTGGCCGTGACCTACCGCAACGACGACGGCGCGCCCCGCTCGCCCGACGGCCTCTACCACCTGGGCGACACGGAGTGGCGGGACGTGGAGGCGGCCGTGCGGTACGCCCGGGACCACGGCGCGCGGGACGTGGTGCTGTACGGGTGGTCGATGGGCGGCGCGATCGTCGGCCAGTTCCTGGGCCGCTCGGCCGAGGCCGACGACGTCGCCGCGGCGGTGCTCGACGCGCCCGTGGTGAGCTGGACGAAGACGCTGGAGCTGCAGTCGCGCAACCGGGGCCTGCCCGAGCGGCTGGTGCCGCTCGCGGAGCTGGTCTCGGGCTGGCGGGCGGACCTGGACTTCGAGCGGTTCGACCTGGTCGACCACCCGCCCGCGCACCGGCCGCCGACGCTGCTGTTCCACGGCGGCGCGGACGGGACCGTGCCGGTGCAGGCGTCGCGGGACCTGGCGGTGGCGGCGAACCGGCTCGCCTGGCCCATCCGGTACGTGGAGGTGCCCGAGGCGGAGCACACGGCGTCGTGGAACGTCGACCCCGAGGGCTACGAACGCGCGCTGCTCGATTTCCTGGCGTCGATCGACGGCGTTGAGGAGGCGTCCCCGAGTGCCCATTCGACTACTCCAGGTAGTTAAGCGGGTGATTGTTTCGGCCGAAATCGTGTCGAGCGGGGGTCCCTGGACCGGCGTTGAGGGCCACCGAGGGTCGTTCGAAGGCCGTTGATAGTTCACCCAACAGTGAGATGGCCGAGATCGCGCGGACGCTTGACCTGCACCAACACGCAGTGTCATGATCGAGTTACCCAGGGGTTGCCGCCACTTGAGTGGTGGTGCTGACCTTTCCGGGGGACTCGTGACAACATGTGTTCGCGCGGTCGGGGCGAACCCGGCCGTTCCGCCATGGTGTAAAGGCAGCACCTCGGATTTTGGTTCCGATGGTCCAGGTTCGAATCCTGGTGGCGGAGCGAGGAGGCCGGACCACGAGGGGTCCGGCCGCCCTGCGTCTGCATGGGGGTGTGAGTCGCTGCACGAGGAAGCGGTCGACGAGCAGGACAACGTGGCGCCGGCGCTCCACGAGATGTCCGACGCGTGGCTGGTCGGCCGCGCGAGTGAGCTCGTGGCCGTCGCCCAGAGCAGCCACCTGTCCGACCAGCTCGACGCGGCGCACGAGGTCGACGACATCCTGGCCGAGGCCCAGGGCCGCGGCGAGCCGCGGATCGTCGGCCAGCTGCTGCGCGCGGCGGCCGTGGTCCGGATCGTCACCCCCGGCCTGGTCGACCTGTCCGACTCCGTGCTGGACGAGATGCTGGCGCACTGCCGCCGGCACGGCCTGCTGGTGCTGGAGGCCGAGGCGCACGCCCTGCGCGGTCGCCGCTACCTGCTCGGCGGGTTCGAGGACAAGGCGCTGACCGAGGTCGCCGGCGGGCTGGCGATGCTGGAGGAGGACCTCGCGCCCGACCCGATGCTGGACAAGCGCACCTGGGACCGGCTGCTCGCGTCCGCGCTGCAGAGCACCGGGCTCGTGCTCACCCAGCTCGGCGTCTACGAGATGGCGGACGAGGTGCTGGCGCGGGCGCACAACGCGATCCGGGACAGCGCCAACCCGCACCAGATCTACGTGCACCTGGTCAACCGGGCCCGGCTGCTGATCGGCTGGGGCCTGCGGCTGGAGCGGGTGGACAACTTCGACGAGGCCGTCGAGCGGTTCACCACCGCGTCGGCCATCGCCACCGCCGTCGAGGGGCCGTTCCGCGAGTCGCTGCACCCCGGCAGGCGCGACCGCACGGCCGCCGAGCAGGTGCCGGTCATCGGCGCGGCGCACGCGCTGGCCAAGCCGGGCGCGGAGCACATCGCGCGGCTGTGGACGCTGCGCGAGCTGGCCATGTACGCCCGCGAGCTGATCATCGTGTCGATCGCGCTGGCCCGGTGCCTGGAGATGGAGGAGCTGCCGCAGCAGGCGCTCCAGGTGCTGCACGACGCCCGCGACCGGCTGGAGCACGACACCTCCGAGCCGACCCTGATGCTGTGCCTGACCCGCGAGTACGCCCGGATGTCGGGCCCGCACGGCGAGCGCACCATCTCGGCGCTGCAGACCTACGCCAACGCGCTGGAGGTGGAGCTGTGGCTGATGCAGGAGGCCCGCACCGCCACCCTGCTCACCCGGCGCGACCACGAACGGCTGACCCGGGCGCACGGCGCGATCGCGCAGCAGGCGCTCCAGGACCCGTTGACCACCCTGCCGAACCGGCGCGCGCTGGACGAACGGCTGGCGGCGCTGATCAACGCGCAGACCCACCCGATGGCCATCGCGCTGGTGGACCTGGACGGGTTCAAGGTGGTCAACGACCGGCACTCGCACGCCGAGGGCGACGACGTCCTGCGCGTGATTGCGAGCACACTCCGGCAGGCGTTGCGCGGTGACGACCTGGTGGCCCGCTACGGCGGCGACGAGTTCGTCGTGCTGCTGCCGGGGGCTCCCCTGCACGCCGCCGAGGCGGCCCTCGGCCGGGCCGTGGATGCCGTCGCCGCCTTGCCTTCCGACCTGTCCCGGGGCGTGACGCTGTCGGTCGGGGTGATCTCCGTGCGACCCCGCGAGTCGGCCCACGGGGCGCTGGCCCGAGCCGACTCGGCGATGTACGCGGCGAAGCGGCGAGGTGGCTGCCAGGTTGCGGCCGTGGAAGTCGAGCCCCCCTCGGAGGCTTAGTATCGGCACCTGGCGGGAAGCCAGGCCCCTCCCGCCGCAAGCACGCACTCAGCTAGGGAGAGCGCTGATGCTCGAGGGTGTCCCCACCCCAGTCAGCACGATCGTCCTCGCAGCGGGTGAAGGCACCCGCATGCGCTCAGCCACTCCGAAGGTGTTGCACGGCATCGCCGGTCGTTCCCTGGTGGAGCACGCCGTGCGCGCCGCCGCCGGCACCGAGCCGGACCACCTCGCGGTCGTGGTCGGCCACGGCCGCGCCGCGGTCGCCGACCACCTCGACAGCCTGTCCGCCGCGCTGGACCGCAAGGTCACCGTCGCGGTGCAGGAGGAGCAGAAGGGCACCGGGCACGCGGTCGGCTGCGGCCTGGCGGCGCTGGCCGAGGTCCCGGGCGTGCCCGCCGACCTCGGCGGCACGGTCGTGGTGACCTACGGCGACGTGCCGCTGCTGGACGCCGACACGCTGCGCGGGCTGCTGGTCGAGCACGGCGAGCGCGGCAACGCCGTGACCGTGCTGACCGCCGTGGTGGACGACCCGACCGGCTACGGCCGGATCGTGCGGTCCGCCGACGGCTCGGTCGAGGGGATCGTGGAGCAGAAGGACGCCACGCCGGAGCAGCGGGAGATCACCGAGATCAACTCGGGGGTGTACGCGTTCGACGCGGCCGTGCTGCGCGACGGGCTGTCCCGGCTGTCCACCGACAACGCGCAGGGCGAGCTGTACCTGACCGACGTGCTGACCATCGCGCGCGGCGACGGGCGGCGGGTCGGCGCGCTGGTCACGGCGGACCGCTGGCTGGTCGAGGGCGTGAACGACCGGGTGCAGCTGGCCCGGCTCGGCGCCGAGCTGAACCGCCGGATCGTGGAGCGCGCGATGCGCTCGGGCGTGACCGTGGTCGACCCGGCCACGGTGTGGCTGGACGCCGACGTGCGGCTGGACCGGGACGCGCGGATCGAGCCGAACGTGCAGCTGAAGGCGGGCACGACCGTCGGCGAGGGCGCGGTCGTCGGACCGGACACCACGCTGTCGGCGTGCGCCGTCGGGCCCGGCGCGACCGTGGTGCGCACGCACGGCTCCGGCGCGGAGATCGCCGCGGGCGCGTCCGTCGGGCCGTTCGCCTACCTGCGGCCCGGCACCCGGCTCGGCGAGGGCGGCAAGATCGGCACCTTCGTGGAGACCAAGAACTCCGACATCGGCGCGGGCAGCAAGGTGCCGCACCTGAGCTACATCGGCGACACGACCATCGGCGAGCACTCCAACATCGGCGCCGCCAGCGTCACGGTCAACTACGACGGCGTGGACAAGCACCGGACCACGATCGGGTCCTACTGCCGCACCGGGTCGGACAACATGTTCGTCGCGCCGGTCACCGTCGGCGACGGCGCGTACACCGGCGCGGGGACCGTGGTGCGGCGCGACGTGCCGCCCGGCGCGCTGGCCGTGTCCGGCGGACCGCAGCGCAACCTCGACGGGTGGGTGGTGTCCCGCCGCAAGGGCACCGCCGCGGCCGAAGCGGCGCGACGCGCGCTGCCGCCCGAGAATGCAGGCACAACCGATGAAGGGCGCTGACGTGAACCCCACGATGGCCGGGACACCCAAGAAGAACCTGATGCTCTTCGGCGGGCGGGCCTACCCCGAGCTGACCGAGCAGGTGGCCAAGCACCTGAACGTGTCGGTCACCCCGCAGTCGGCGTACGACTTCGCCAACGGCGAGATCTTCGTGCGGTTCGAGGAGAGCGTGCGCGGCTGCGACGCGTTCGTCATCCAGTCGCACTGCGCGCCCATCAACCAGTGGCTGATGGAGCAGCTGATCATGGTGGACGCGCTGAAGCGCGCGTCCGCGAAGCGGATCACCGTGATCATGCCGTTCTACCCGTACGCGCGGCAGGACAAGAAGCACCGCGGCCGCGAGCCGATCTCGGCCCGCCTGGTGGCGGACATGTTCAAGACCGCGGGCGCGGACCGGCTGGTGTCGGTCGACCTGCACACGTCGCAGATCCAGGGGTTCTTCGACGGCCCGGTGGACCACCTGTGGGCCATGCCGCTGCTGGCCGAGCACATCCGGGACAAGTACGCGGGCCGCGAGCTGACCGTCGTGTCGCCGGACGCCGGCCGCACCAAGCTGGCCGAGAAGTGGGCGGACACGCTCGGCGGCGCGCCGATCGCGTTCATCCACAAGACCCGCGACCCGCTGCGGCCGAACGAGGTCGTCGCGAACCGGGTGGTCGGCCAGGTCGAGGGCCGGCTGTGCGTGGTCATCGACGACATGATCGACACCGGCGGCACCATCACCAAGGCGGTGGACCAGCTGCTGGCCGAGGGCGCGTCGGACGTGGTCATCGCGGCCACCCACCCGGTGCTGTCCGGCCCGGCCGTCGAGCGGCTGCGGTCGTGCGGCGCGCGCGAGGTCGTGTTCACCGACACGCTGCCGATCCCGGCCGAGAAGCGGTTCGACGCGATGACCGTGCTGTCGATCGCCCCGCTGCTGGCGCGGGTGATCCAGGAGGTCTTCGAGGACGGCTCCGTGACGTCGCTGTTCGACGGCAACGCCTGACACCTCGCGCGCCGTGCGGGATGATCCCCGAATGGCGCTCGACCCCGAAGGGCCCGGCACGCGTGACGTGCCGGGCCTTTCGTCGTCCAACTCCGCGTCGGGCACGGTGCACGGGTCCCTCGCCCAGATCGGCGTCGTGCACGGCGACGTGAACCTGACGACCGGCGCGCCGGTGCGGACCCGGTACCGGGAGACGGTCCGCCGCATCGCGCCGCGCGCGCTGATCGGCCGCGAAGCCGAACTGGCCGAACTGGCGGCGTTCTGCACGGCCCCGTCGACCGCCGGCTCCTACTGGTGGTGGCGAGCGGCGGCGTGGTCGGGCAAGTCGGCGTTGATGTCGACGTTCGTGCTGAACCCGCCCCCAGGCGTCCGCATGGTGTCGTTCTTCATCACGGCACGCATGGCGGCTCAGAACGACCGGAGCGCCTTCATCGACAACGTGCTGGAGCAGTTGGTCACCCTGCTGGACCAGCCCCCACCGCCGCTGCTGACCGAGTCGACGCGGGAAGCGCACCTGTCGAGCCTGCTCGCCGAGGCCGCGGAGGCCTGCCGGGACCGGGGCGAGCACTTCGTGCTGCTCGTGGACGGCTTGGACGAGGACCGGGGCGTCACGACGGGTTCGGACGCGCACAGCATCGCGGCGTTGCTCCCGGCGGACCCGCCGGCCGGCCTGAGGGTGATCGTGGCCGGCCGCCCCAACCCGTCGATCCCCACCGACGTCCCGGACCACCACCCGCTGCGCGCTGCGGAGGTCGTCCGTCCGCTCACGCCGTCGCCTGCGGCCCAGGCCGAGCGCCCTGGCCTGGAACGCGAGCTCAAGCGCCTCCTTCGCGGCACGTCGACCGAACAGGACCTGCTCGGCCTGCTCACCGCGGCCGGCGGCGGTCTCACCGCGACCGATCTGGCGGAGCTTGCGGGCTTGTCCGCCTGGGACGTCGAGGACCACCTGCGGACGGTGACGGGCCGCAGCTTCAGCCGCCGGGAAGGCGACCACTCGGACGCCTACGCGCTCGGCCACGAAGAACTGCACAGGATGGCCGTCGAGGCGCTAGGGCACCGCCTCGACGCGTATCGTGGTCGACTGCACGAGTGGGCGGACCGCCACCGGGCCCGCCGCTGGCCGGACGACACTCCTCAGTACCTCCTCCACGACTACTTCGCCCTGCTCAGGCTCACCGACGACGTCGCGCGGATGCTCGCGTGCGCCACCGACCCGGACCGGCACCACCTCCTGCTCGACCGGTTCGGCGGTGACGGCGTCGCGTTGGCGGAGATCCTCGCCACGCAGTTCTGGTTAGTGGCCGAGGAGGCGCCGGACCTGATCGCGATCGGCCGCCTCGCCGTCCACCGCGACCGCCTCGCCACCCGCAACACCTCGCTGCCGCGCAACCTGCCGGGGCTCTGGGCGTCGCTCGGGCGGGTCGCCAGGGCCGTGGCGCTGGCCGAGTCGTTCGCCGAGACGGTCAAGAAGGACGCCGCCTACCTCTCAGTCGTGCGGGCCATCGGCCGGCTCGGCGCGAACAGGTCCCTCCACACCACCCGGGCCGTCGAACTGACCCACAAGATCAACGACGTCGTTCACCGCAACCGCGCGCTCGCCGTGCTGGGTCGGATCGGCGCGGTGCGCGAGAACGTCGAGGACCTGCTCGACCGGCAGGAGGCAGCCGTGCGGCTCATCGAGAACGGGTCGACGCGAGACCGCGAACTGGCGGCCTTGGCCCGCTCCACCGCCCACTTGGGTGACCTCCACCGCGCCACCGCCCTGGTCGAGTCGATCGCCGACGACGCGGTGCGCGTGCGCGCTCAGGGCTCGATCGCCCTGGCCGTCGTGGCCGGCGGTGACCTCGACCGCGCGCTCGCCCTCGCCGAGCAGGTCACCGACTCGACCACGCGCGTCCGGGTGACCGCCGAGGTCGCGATCGCGTTCGGCGAGTCGGGGGACGTCGACCAGGCCCGGAGGGTGCTGGCACGGCTCGCCGGGCCGGGCTGTGCGGTGACGTCCGACCGGAACGCGGTGGTCGCGGTGCGCGAACTGGCGGTCCTGGTCGGTGATCAGGCCCGCGCCGACGAGCTGAAGGGCTTCCTCGACGACGCGGGGCAGGGCGAGGAGCCCGGCCGCATCGACCCCCGTCCTCCGGCCGCAGCCGCCAGCGACCTCCAACGGGCCCGTGAGAGGGGGAATCTCATCCCCGGCCTCATGGACCGCGAGGCGGCCCTCGTCCAAGTGATCCGAGGGTTGGCCGAGATAGGAGAGTTCGCCCAGGCCGATTCGCTCACCTCCGCCGTTTCGCACCCTTGGCGACGCCGTGACGCGCTGGCAGTCCTGATACCGGCGCTGATCGCGGCCGGCCGGCAAGACCGGGCGGTCGCGGCGCTGCACCGGACCGAGGTCGCGGCACGCGGCGACGGGGACACCGCGTGGCGGGACCGCGTGCTGCTCTCGCTGGCCACCACCGTGACCGGGGCCGGTGACCTGCGTCAGGCAGAGGCGCTGTCCCGTTCCATCGCCGACCCTGCGGACCGGGCCGGCGCGTTGACCGCGGTCAGCCGTGCTGCCTGGCGGCGCCGCGATCCGGCTGCCGCCCGCCGACTGCGGGCCGCTGCCACAACCGCCGCCCGCTCCACCGCGAACGTCGAGAGACGTGACCGGGCGCTGGTGGCCATAGTTCGGGCCGCTGCGGGCCAGGATGATCTGGCCGAAGCCAAGGCCCTGACGGACTCACTGAGCACATCCCGGTTCCATGAGCTGGCCCTGTCGTCGGTCGCCCGCTTCGATCGCGCCTCGGACGTGGAGGAGGCGGACGCGGCACCCACTCCCCCCGCCCCTGTGGTGGCGGAAGAACCGCACCTCCCCTCACCGGTGGTACCTGACGAGGTGACGAGCGCGATCGCCCTGGGTGACTTGATCCGCGCCGCGGCTCTCACGTCCTCGATCGCACACCCGTCCGCACGCGGCACCGCGATCAAGGCACTGGTGACGGCCGTGGTGGCGACCGACGCCTGCGACAGGGCGCAGAAGATCGCGGTGCTGACCACCATCTGCCATCGCCCGTCGGCCAACCGGCTCGCTCGGCCCTGGACGCTCATGTCCGTCATGTCCGTGGTCGACGCGCTGGTGGGTGCGGGAGAGTTCGACCTCGCCGAACAGGTCGCCAGGACTTGTCACGACAACCGGAGCCAAGCGCTGTGGCGCGTGGTCGAGGGAGCGCTGCGCGTGGGCGACCACGATCGGGCGAACACCGTCGCCGATTCGATCGCCGGTTCCGACCTCCCGTCCAGCGCCACCCGACTCATCCCTGACCTCAAGCCCGACACGGCACGGCGTGCGGCGGCGCGTGGGCTGGGCGGTGAGGCTTGGCACCGGCGTGCCGGGGTGCTGGCTCGGTTGAGCCCAGCCGCGCTGGAGGCCGTCATGCGGGAACTGGCCGTTGTCGAGGAGCGGACCAGCCGGGCGTTTCAAGGATCCCGGAGAGGGGAACGAACCCCCGATTAGGCCATGTCCCGCTGGTCGGCCTACACTGCTCGGGTTGCCTCGGCGAGGGCGAGCATCACGCTCGGCGTGATCGACGCGGCGGTTGTGATGCCGCGCGTGTTCACCCTCCGCGCCGCCCGCCGCCGCAGGCCAACCCCCGCTTCGCCCCGCCCGACGCACCCGCCGACTTGTACCAGGCCAGACCGTTAGGAGAGCCCCACCGTGTCCGAGGTCCGTCTCGCCGCAGAGCAGCGCACCGAGTTCGGCAAGGGCGCCGCCCGCCGCACCCGCCGCGCCGGCAAGATCCCCGCGGTGCTCTACGGCCACGGTTCCGACCCGAAGCACCTGGCTCTGCCGGCGCTCGAGTTCGCCCGTGTTGTCCGCGAGCACGGTCACAACGCAGTTCTCACGCTGGACATCGAGTCCTCCTCCGAGCTGGCGCTGACCAAGACCGTCACCACGCACCCCATCAAGAACTACATCGAGCACGTCGACCTGCTGCTGGTGCAGCGGGGCGAGAAGGTCACCGTCGAGGTGCCGATCGTCCTCACCGGCGAGGTCGCCCCGGCGACCCTGCTCACGCAGGACCTCACCACCCTCCAGGTGGAGGCCGACGCGCTGAACATCCCCGAGCAGGTCGAGTACTCGATCGCCGGTCTGGCCGCGGGCACCCAGGTGCACGCGTCCGACCTGGTGCTCCCCGCCGGCACCAGCCTGGTGACCGACGGCGAGGCCATGGTCCTCGCGGTGAACGCCGCGCCGACCGCCGCCGAGATGGACGGCGACAGCGGCGAGGCCACCGACGCCGAGGCCACCGAAGAAGGCTGAGCCCATCACGTCGGGCAACTCGAACGGCACGCCACCCCCGCCGCACGGCTGGGGTGGCGTGCCGTTCCCGTTCCTGAGCCCGGCGCAGGTGCGGGCCACCCGGTTCCCGCGCAGGAAGGGCAAGGGCTACGACCCGGCGCAGGTGGACGCGTTCGCGCTGCGGATCGCCGACGCGCTGGCCGGGCGCACCCGGCTGCACCCCGACCAGGTGCGGACGATCGCGTTCACCGAGATCGCCGGCGGGTACGACCAGCGGGCCGTGGACGACTTCCTGGCCGCGTGCGAGCACCAGCTGCGCTCCGGCCACGTGCCGCCGACGACGTTGCAGACCGGCGACGCGGTGCTGGCGGTGAAGCTGCCGCGGGCCCCGAACGGCTACGATCGCGGCGAAGTCGACGCGTTCCTGGGGCGGGCCGCCGCGGCGCTGGACGGCCGCGGGCGGATGACGTCGAGCGAGGTCCGCCACACCAGGTTCAGCACCACGTCCGGGTTGCGGCGGGGGTACCAGGCGCGCGCGGTGGACGCCCTGTTGGACGAGCTTGAGCAGGAGTTGCGGTTCCGTGGTCGATGACGTCGCCCTGGTCGTCGGGCTGGGCAACTCCGGGCCCAAGTACGAGGGCAACCGGCACAACGTCGGGTTCCTGGTGCTGGACGAGCTGGCCGCGCGGGTCGGCGGACGGTTCAAGGCGCACAAGGGCGGCGCCGAGGTGGTGGAGGGCAGGCTGGCCGGCCGCCGGGTCGTCCTGGCGAAGCCGCGCGGGTACATGAACACCTCCGGCGGACCGGTGGCGGGCACGGCGAAGTTCTACAAGGCGCCGCCTGCGTCGGTGATCGTCGTGCACGACGAGCTGGACCTGCCGTTCGGGACGGTGCGGCTAAAGCTCGGCGGCGGGGAGAACGGGCACAACGGGCTGCGGTCGATCACGAAGTCGCTGGGCACGAAGGACTACCACCGGGTGCGGTTCGGGGTGGACCGCCCGCCGGGCCGGATGGACCCGGCGGACTACGTGCTGCGCGACTTCTCGCTGGTCGAGCGCAAGGAGCTGGCGCTGGAACTGGACCGGACGGCCGACGCGGTCGAGGCGCTGCTGGAACTGGGCCTGGAAGCCGCCCAGAACAAGTTCCACTGAGAACGAGTTCCACTGAGCCCTCAACCGCGCCGGCCGCGCCTCACTTGACCGGCACCAGGGACGCGGCGGCGGAGCGGCGGAGCTTGCCGGACGGGGTCTTCGGCAGGCTGCCCGGCTTGAGCACCACCACCGAGAACGGCCGCAGGCCGACCGCGTCCACGACCCGGGCGCTGATCTCCTTGGTCAGCGCGCGCACCGCATCCTCCTCGCCGGCCAGCTTCGACTCGACCACCACGGCGAACCGCTCCCGCCGCGTCCCCGCGTCCAGCCGCACCGCCATCGCGTTGCCCGCGCGCACGCCCTCCACCGACGTCGCCGCGCGCTCGATGTCCGTCGGGTAGATGTTGCGCCCACCCATGATGATCACGTCCTTGCGCCGCCCGCACACGACGACCTGGCCGTCCACCAGGTAGCCCTCGTCGCCGGTGTCGAGCCAGCCCTCGGCGTCCCGGGTGGCCACCGGGCCGTTCACCGTCAGGTAGCCGGGCGTCACCGCCTCGCCGCGCACCCGCAGCTGCCCCACCTCGCGCTCGCCCAGCACCGCGCCCGACTCGCCGACGACCTGCACCTCCAGCCCCGGCAGCGGCGGCCCGAGCAGCGGGAACGTCCGCGCGTTCGGGCTGTCCGGCGGCACCGGCACGGCGCGGTGGCCCGCCTCCAGCTCCTCCGGGTCGACCACGTCGACCGCGAGGCCGGTGAACACCGGTGCGAACGCCACGCCCAGCGCCGTCTCCGCCATGCCGTACGCGCAGAGCACGGACTCGGGTCGCAGCCCGAACCGCGCGCCCTCGTCGTTGAACAGCCGCACGGCGGCCGGGTCGATGGGCTCGGCGCCGTTCAGCGCGATCCGCAGCTTCGACAGGTCGAACGCGCCGTCGTCCACGCCCCGCATGCGGCGGGCGGCGATGGCGTAGGCGAAGTTCGGCGCGGCGGTGATCGTGCCCTGGTAGCGGCTGATCAGGTCCGGCCACAGGGTCGGCCGGCCGAGGAAGTCGACCGGGGTGACCTTGACCAGGTCGATGCCGAACAGCATCGGCACGGTCAGGAAGCCGACCATCCCCATGTCGTGGAACAGCGGCAGCCAGGAGACCATCCGGTCGGTCTCCGGGTCGAGCCGGGCGGCGACCTCCATGGCCTTGGCGTTGGACCACAGGTTTCCGTGCGTGATGCGGACGGCCTTCGGGTCGGCGGTGGACCCGCTGGTGAGCTGGAGCAGCGCCGGCATGTCCTCGTCCACCTCGACGGGCGCGGCCAGCGGCTCGCCGTCCAGCTCCGCCAGCTTGCGGTGGGCGACGCCGTGCTCGTCCAGCACGGCCGACAGCGCGTCGAACGGGGCCCCGAGCAGCACCAGCTTCGCGCCGATCATGGTCAGCACCCGCAGGGTGTCCTCGGCCCACTCGCCGAGGTCGGTGCGGGCCGTGGGCTGGTGCAGCATGGTCGTGCTGCCGCCCGCCAGCCACACCGCCTGCACGGCCGGCGCGATCTCGGCGGGGTCGCCCGCGAGGATCGCGATCGACGCGCCCCTGGCCACCCCGCCGGCCACCAGCGCGCCGGCGATCCTGGTCGCCTGCCGGTGCACCTCGGCCCACGACCTGTGGGTCGGGGTGTTCGGCTCCCCCGTGGTCATGCCCCGGGTCGCGCCCCCGGCGCCCGCAGCGGTTGCCACCATCGTGTCCACGAACCGGCTCATGCCCGTCAGGGTAGAGCGATCTTCCGGCGCATTGAGCCGATAGGGCGAAACAACCGAAGCACCATCCGGCGATACTCCCCGGTACACCACACGAAGGGGGTAATTGGGTGGCCGGGTTCGACGCTCGCCCGCACATGCCGGCACATCCGGCGCCGCTGTTGGGCGCGCAGGATCTGCGGCAGGTCGCCTTCCACCGTCCGCCGCCCGGTCAGCCGGGGTACGACGAGGGTGAGGTGGACTCCTTCCTCGACCGCATCGAGGCGACCCTGCTCGGCCGGGACGACGTGACCGAGCCGGACGTGCGACGGGTGCGGTTCAGACCGGCGAGACCCGGCTACTACGCGGCCGAGGTCGACGCGTTCATGGACCTCGTCGCCCAGACGCTCGGCTCCACGCCGCAGCGGCGCCAGGCCACCGCGCCCGCGCAGGGCGCGCACGCCACGTCGACCGGGATGCGGCCCGCGGCCCGGCTGACGCCGCAGGACGTGCGCGGCGTGCGGTTCCACAAGCCCCGGCCGGGCAACCGCGGTTACCACGAGGGCGAGATCGACGCGTTCCTCGACCGGATCGAGAACACCCTGGCCGGTCGGGACGACCTGACCGCGCGCGAGGTGCAGGACTTCGAGTTCAGCTACGCCCCGCCCGGTCGGATCGGGTACGACGAGGACGACGTGGACACGTTCCTCGACCTGGTCGTGGTGACGTTGGAGCGGATGCCCGCCCCGCTCGCCCCCCGACCCGTCCCGCCCGTCGCCCCCTCCACCCCCGCTGTCGCCTCCGCCGCTGCTCCCGCCGTGCCGGTTGTGCCGGCCCGTCCGCGTCCGGGCCCCGGCACCCGCCCGTTGACCGCGCGTGACGTCCGCACCGCCGCCTTCGGCAAGCCGCCGCGAGGTCGGCGCGGTTACCAGGAGTCGCAGGTCGACAAGTTCCTGGACCGGATCGAGAACACGCTGCTCGGGCAGGACGACCTGACCGCGCGGGAGGTGCGCGAGGTGCGCTTCAGCCGGCCCATGTTCGGCCGGCGCGGGTACGACGAGACCGAGGTGGACGCGTTCCTGGCGCGGGTGGAGAAGCAGTTGGGCGACGGTCCGCCGCGGCCGGGCGCGCTGCCGCCGATCACGTCGTGGAAGCAGCTGCGCCTGATCAAGATCCCGCCGGCCGGGCCGGCGCAGCGCGGGTACCGGACGTCCCAGGTGGATCGGGTGCTGGAGGAGGTCGGCATCGCCCTCGACGGCATGATCGGCGCGTCGTCGGCGGAGGTGGCCAAGACCAAGTTCACCCTGTCGCTGGTCGCCGGCCAGGGCTACGACTGCGCGTTCGTCGACGAGCTGATGCCCCTCCTCCTCTCCGAACTCCGCCGCCGCAACCTCTAACCCCCGCGCGAGTCGAACCTCCACGTCCCGCGTGTCGAACGCTCACGACCCCCGAGTTCCACATTCGCGTTCCTGCCGGCTGACGCGAATGTGGAACTCGGGGGTCGTGGAGGTTCGACTCGCGGGACGCGAGGGTTCGACTCGCGGGGGTCAGGGGTCGGCGGTTTCGGCGGCGGTCAGCCACTGGGACTCGACGGTCTCGGCTTCGGCCAGGACGGACTTCAGCTCGGCGTCGAGGGCCAGCAGGCGTTCCGGGTCGGTGGCGGCCTCGGCCAGCGCCGCGTGCAGCTCGGCTTCCTTCTTCTGCAACGTCTCCAGCCGGCGTTCCAGCCGGGCCAGCTCCTTGCGCGCGGCGCGCTGGTCGGCCGCCGACGACGGCGCGGCGGTCGGCTTCGCGACCGGCGCGGCAGCCGCCTCCTTCTGCCGGTCCCGGCGCTTCAGGTACTCCTCGATGCCGCCGGGCAGGTCGGTCAGCCCGCCCTCGCCGAACAGCGCGACCACCTTGTCGCACACCCGCTCCACCAGGTACCGGTCGTGCGAGATCACGACCAGCGTCCCCGGCCACGAGTCGAGCAGGTCCTCCAGCTGCTGCAACGTGTCGATGTCCAGGTCGTTGGTCGGCTCGTCCAGCAGCAGCACGTTCGGCTCGGCCATCAGCAACCGGCACAGCTGCAACCGCCGCCGCTCGCCGCCGGACAGGTCGCCGACCGGCGTCCACTGCTTCTGCGACGAGAACCCGAACCGCTCGGCCAGCTGCGACGCCGACAGCTCCTGCTTGCCGAGCACCACCCGCCGCGCGACCTCCTCGACGGCCTCCAGCACCCGCATCGACCCGTCCAGGTCGTGCAGCTCCTGGCTGAGGTGCGCGAGCTTCACCGTCTGCCCCTGGACGCGCTTGCCGGTCTCCAGCTCCCGCTCACCGGCCAGCGCCCGGAGCAGCGTCGTCTTGCCCGACCCGTTCACGCCGACGATCCCGATCCGGTCGCCCGGCCCGATCCGCCACGTCAGGTCGCGCACCAGCACCCGGTCGGGCACGGTCAGCGTCGCGTCCTCCAGCTCCAGCACGGTGCGCCCGAGCCGCCGCTTGGCGAACGCCAGCAGCTCGACCGAGTCGCGCGGCGGCGGCACGTCGGAGATCAGCGCCTCGGCGGCGTCGATGCGGTACCGCGGCTTGGACGTGCGGGCGGGCGCGCCGCGGCGCAACCACGCCAGCTCCTTGCGGGCCAGGTTGCGGCGCTTCTCCTCGATCGTGTCGGCCAGCCGGGCGCGCTCGGCGCGGGCGAAGATCCAGTCCGCGTAACCGCCCTCGTACTGCTCGACGCGACCGCCGACGACCTCCCACGTGCGGCTGCACACCGTGTCCAGGAACCACCGGTCGTGTGTCACCACGACGAGTGCCGTGCGGCGGGCCAGCAGGTGCTCGGCCAGCCAGCGCACGCCCTCGACGTCGAGGTGGTTGGTCGGCTCGTCCAGCACGACCAGGTCCAGGTCCTGCACGAGCGCCGCCGCCAGCGCCACCCGCCGCCGCTCGCCACCGGACATCGTGCCGACCGGCGAGTCCAACCCGAACCCGGTGATGCCGAGCCCGTCGAGGATGGACCGCACCCGCGCGTCGGCGGCCCACTCGTGCTCGGACTCGAAGCCGAGCGGGTCGATCACGGCGTTGCGGACCGTCGAACCCTCCGGCAGCTCGGTGCGCTGGGTGACGACGGCCATCCGCAGCCCGCGGTTCTGGCTGACCCGCCCCTCGTCCGGTTCGGCGAGCCCGGCCAGCACCTCCAGCAGCGTCGTCTTGCCGCCGCCGTTGAGGCCGACGACCCCGATCCGGTCGCCCTCGCCGACGCCGAGGGACACGCCGTCGAGCAGCGGTCGGACGCCGAACGACTTCGAGACGTTTTCCAGATTGACCAGGTTGGCCATCTACCAGCACCTTCATCGAGGTTGTGCGACAACGCGGCACACCAGCCTAGCCATCGGACCGATGGCAGCCGGGCGCCGAGGAGGATCAGGTCACGCGTGCACTTCGGGCGGCACCGGGCGCGGCGCTTCCTCGGTGCCGATGACGCGCGCGCCGTGCACCGGCCCCTGCGCCACGCGCACCGTGCGGCACACGCCCGCGCCCGCCAGCTCGGCCGCGACGCGCACCGCCGAGTCGCCGTCCGTGCAGAGGAACGCGCAGGTCGGCCCGGAGCCGGACACCATGCCGGCCAGCGCGCCCGCGTCCACGCCCGCGCGCAGCGTGCGGCGGAGGTTGGGGCGCAGCGACACGGCGGCGGCCTGCAGGTCGTTGCCCAGCAGCAGCGCGAGCTGGCGCGGGTCGCCGGAGGACAGCCCTTCGAGGACGGCCTCCGCCTCGCCGACGCGGGGCGGGTCGCCGTCGACGCGCAGCCGGTCCAGCTCGTCGAACACCTCGGGCGTGGACAGGCCGCGCCGGTCGAACGCGAGCACCCAGTGGAACGTGTGCCGGGACAGCACGGGCACGATCCGGTCACCCCGGTCGGTGCCGAGCGCCGTGCCGCCGTAGATCGCGAACGGGACGTCCGCGCCGATCTTGGCCGCGATGCCCGCCAGCTCGTCCCGGCTGATCTCCAGCCGCCACAGCGACGCCAGCCCGACCAGGGTGGCCGCCGCGTCCGCGCTGCCGCCCGCCATGCCGCCGGCGACCGGGATGGCCTTGCGGATCACCACCCGGACCTTCGGGTCGTCGGGGTCGCGGCCGACGTGCTCGGCCAGCGCCCGGACCGCCCGCCAGGCCAGGTTGGACGGGCCGGTCGGCACCGAGTCGGCGCCCTCGCCGCGCACCTCGACCCCGGGGTCGTCGGCGATGGCGACGGTCACCTCGTCGGTGAGCGACAGGGCTTGGAAGATCGTCACCAGGTCGTGGTACCCGTCCGCGCGCAGGTCGCCGACGCCGAGGTGCAGGTTCACCTTGGCCGGTACGCGGACGGTGATGGGGGGCGGGACGACAGCGAGCACGCCTTGCAGCGTACGGGCGTTTCCGGGTAGTCCGCTCCTACCGACCGCTGACCTGCGACGCAGCACACTCCCGGAGCACCCGGCCCGAGCGTTGAACTCAGGCGCCCTGAGCGTTGGACTCTCGCGGGCCGGGTGTTGGACTCTCGCGGGTTGGGGGTTGGGCTCTCGGGTCAGACGGGGAGGACGGAGCCCGCGAAGGTGTCCGTGATGTAGTCCTTGACCTCCTGCGACTGGAGCAGCGCGAGCAGGTCCTCGATCCGCTGGTCGTCCTTCAGCTCGGCCCGGGTGACCAGGCCGTTCGCGTTCGGGTTGCCCTCGGTCGCCTCCAGCGCCAGGGCGTCGGACGCGGGCTTGAGACCGGCGTCGATGGCGTAGTTGCCGTTCACCACGGACGCGTCGGTGTCGTCCAGCGACCGGGGCAGCTGCGCGGCCTCCAGCTCGACGAACTCCAGCCCGCGCGGGTTCTCCGCGATGTCCCGGATCGTCGCGGTCCGCTCGGTGCCCGGCCTGACCTTGATCAGCCCGTTGGCCTGGAGCAGCTGCAGGCCGCGCGCCTCGTTGGTGGCGTCGTTGGCGACGGCCACCTTCGCGCCGGGCGGCAGGTCGGCCAGCGACTTGTGCTTCTTCGAGTACACGCCGAGCGGTTCGAGGTGCACCGGCCCGATCCACTCCAGGGTCGCGCCGCTCTCCGCCTTGAACGTGTCCAGGTACGGCACGGTCTGGAAGTAGTTCGCGTCCAGCGACCCGTCGACCAGCGCCGTGTTCGGCTGCACGTAGTCGGTGAACTCGACGACCTCGACCTTGAGCCCCTTGCTCGCGGCCAGGTTGTCCGCCACGTACCGCAGCACCTGGGCGTGCGGGACGGGGCTCACGCCGATCTTGAGGGCCGCGTTCGGGTCGGAGGCGGCGCCGGTGTCGCCACTACCGCAGCCCACTGCGGTCAGCAGCACGGCGAGCAGGGCAGCACGAATACGCATTTCGTTCCTTTTGGGAGTGGGGAGGAGGATCAGACGGAGGTGGTGCGGCGGCGGTCCACGCCGCGCGCGACCCTGTTGGTGGCGAACTGGATCGCGGTCGCGATGATCGCCAGCACGACGACCGTGCTCCACAGGTAGCGGTCGTTGAACCGCTGGTAGCCCATGCGCACGGCGAGGTCGCCGAGCCCGCCGCCGCCGACCACGCCGGCCATCGCCGAGTAGCCGAGCAGCGCGATCGCGGTCACGCCGATGGCGTTGACCAGCGCGGGCAGCGACTCCCGCAGCAGCACGCTGCGCACGATCCGCAGCGTGGACGACCCGGTGGTCACGGCGGCCTCGACCACCGACACGTGCACCTCGGCCAGCACGTTCTGCACCAGCCTGCCGACGAACGGGATCGCGCCCACGGCGAGCGGCACGATGGCCGCCGTCGGGCCGATGGTGCTGCCGAGCAGCAGCCTGGTCAGCGAGGTCAGCACGACCAGCAGGACGAGGAACGGCATCGAGCGGCCCAGGTCGACCACGAACCCGAGCACCTTGTGGAGCACCGGCCGGGGCTTCAGCCCACCGGGAGCGGTGAGCTGGAGCCAGATGCCGACCGGCGCGCCGAGCAGAACAGCGATCAGGGTGGAGACGACCACCATGTACAACGTCTCGCCGGTGGCGACCAGCACGTCGTCGAACACGATGGACCAGGGTGTTGCGGACCTCACGCAGCTACTCCCTGGGGACCCGAGAGGGTCCGGCGCACCGAGCCGCCGGCCTCCGAGATCCACTCCAGCGCCGAGTCCGCGCGCTCGCCCTTCAGGCCGACGCGGAACCGCGCCACCGGGGTCTCGCCCAGCCTGGTGAGGCCGCCGCCGAGCAGGTTCAGCTCGACGCCGAACCGGCTGGTGGCCTCGGGCAGCAGCGCGCCGACGGCGGCGAAGCCGATCAGCACGACGTCCGCGACCCGGTCGAACGCGCTCTCCGCAGCCGGGTTCTGGTCCACGGCGGGCAGCAGCGACGCGGCCGTGCGGCTGGCGGCGTCGGACACCAGGTCGAGCACCTTGCCGTGCTCCACCACGCGGCCGTCCTCCAGCACCGCGACGTCGTCGCAGATCCGGCGGACGACGCCCATGTCGTGGGTGACCACGAGGACCGTCACGCCCAGCTCGGCGCGCGCCCGGTCCAGCACGGTGAGCACCGAGCCGGTGGTGTCGGGGTCGAGCGCGGACGTCGGCTCGTCGGCCAGCAGCACGGACGGCGACGCGGCGAGCGCCCGGGCGACCGCGATCCGCTGGCGCTGGCCGCCGGAGAGCTGGTCGGGGTACGAGCCGGCCTTGTCGGTCAGGCCGACCAGGTCGAGGAGTTCGGCGACGCGGCTGCGGCGCTGCGGACCGGCGACGCCCGCGGCCTCCAGCGGCAGCGCGACGTTGCCCGCGGCGGTGCGCTGGCGCAGCAGGGAGTCGCCCTGCGGCACGACGCCGATCTGCCGGCGGGCGGCGCGCAGGGCGGTGCCGTCGAGGGAGACGAGGTCGGTGCCGTCGACCCGGATCGCGCCGCTGTCCGGGCGCTCCAGCAGCGCGACGCACCGGGCCAGGGTGGACTTGCCGGCGCCGCTGGGGCCGACGACGCCGAGGACGGTGCCCGCGGCGACGTCCAGGTTCACGCCGTCCAGCGCGCGAACCTGCCCGGTACTGCCGGGGAAGGTCTTGGTCAGGTTCTCGACAGTGATCACGTTTTCGCTCCACGACTGCATGCGGCAGCGCACGCCCGGGGCGTGCGTGGCCGACGGCTCAGCTCAGAAAGGTGTCCCGCAGAAGGACGCGAGGATTCGAAGCGCTTGCTGCTGCTCAGCAGCTGCGACAGGCCGAGGACGTGCGACGGCCGTGGTCGACGACCCGCCGACGGGTGAGCATTCGCATCCTGGGCACGTGATCCTCCATCGATCCTGGCTGAAGCACCTGCCCCCATGGAGGGGTGGTTGCTGCGGCGTCAGGGAGCCAGGTCTCTCGGCCGCTCGGGATGGCACCACGAGTAGACCTGACCGGACGGGGCGGACGCAAGCCCGAAGCGGGATCGTCCGGCAAATCACACTTTCGGCCGAAAGATCAACGACTAGCGAGGCGACGCGGCTTCGGCTATCCGGATGAAGTCGCCGACGCCCAGTTGTTCGCCGCGCACCGCCGGGTCCACGCCCGCGGCGACGAGCAGCCGCTGCGCCTCGGCGGCCGAACCGGCCCAACCGGACAGCGCGCCGCGCAGCATCTTGCGCCGCTGCGCGAAAGCCGCGTCCACCAACGAGAACAGCCGCTTGGGGTCCACAGTGGACAGCGGTTCGTGGCGTTCGAACGCGACCAGCGCCGAGTCCACGTTGGGCACCGGCCAGAACACCGAGCGCGGCACCGGGCCCGCCCGGCGGGCGTCGGCGTACCAGGCGAGCTTCACGCTGGGCACGCCGTAGACCTTGCTGCCGGGACCGGCGGCCATCCGGTCGGCGACCTCGGACTGCACCATCACCAGGCCGGTGCGCAACGACGGCAGCACGGCCAGCAGGTGCAGCACCACGGGCACGGCGACGTTGTAGGGCAGGTTGGCGACCAGGGCGGTCGGCGCGACCGGCAGCTGGTCGGGCGTGACGCGCATGGCGTCCTCGTGCACCACGGACAGCCGGTCGGCCAGCTCGGGCGCGCGCTCGGCCACCGTGACGGGCAGGCGCCCGGCCAGCACGCCGTCGATCTCCACGGCCACCAGCGCGCGGCAGGACGGCAGCAGGGCCAGCGTCAGCGACCCGAGGCCGGGGCCGACCTCCAGCACCACGTCGTCGGCGCGCAGGTCGGCCGCCGCCACGATGCGCCGCACCGTGTTCGGGTCGTGCACGAAGTTCTGCCCGAGCTTCTTGGTGGGGCGGACGTCCAGCTCGGCGGCCAGCCTGCGGACGTCGGCCGGCCCGAGGAGCCCGCTCCCCACCCCCGCCGACGTCGAGTCTCCAGTCACCCGCTCATTCTCCACCACCAGCCGCAGAGGAGTGCTCACGCACCACTCCCCTGAACCACCACGCGAGGTCGCGTCGGTCGTTCGCGCCCGGTTTTCCGGCGATCACGCCCTTCCGATCGCCGGAAAACCGGGCGCGAACGACCGACTTCCCAGCGACCGAGCCGCGCCGCCGAAGGCGGCGCAATTGTTACGGCAGCCCCAGCTTGGATCGGCAGTGGGGCCAGGCGGAGTAGCCGCCGCGGGCGTCGCGCAGCTTGGTCGCCACGGCGATCTGCTGCTCGCGGGTCGCCTGGTGCGGGTAGGCGGCGTACTGGGAGCCGCCGTAGGCGTCCCACGTGCCCTTGTTGAACTGCAGGCCGCCGTAGTAGCCGTTGCCGGTGTTGATGGCCCAGTTGCCGGTCGCCTCGCACTGCGCCAGCCGGTCCCAGACCTCGCCGTCGGGCGGGAGCTTGGTGCCGACCTTGACCTTCTTGGCCTTCGGCTCCTTGGTGACCTTCGCGCCCAGCTTCTCCCGGCCGATCTCCTGGCCGTTCTTCACCGTGACGCGGTAGGTGACGATCTGCTCGCCGGCCTCACCGGGCTCCAGGACCTCTTTCTGGCCCTTCATCATCGTGTCGTCCTTGACCTCCTCGACGGGCGGCTGGACGGCCTCCGTCGCGTTGATCACCGACACGCCGGTGCGCGTGATGTGGACCTCGGCGCCGTTCGTGACGCGCAGGTCCACCGCCGTTTCGAGCTTGTCCTCGGGACCGAGGGTCAGGTTCTCGTTCCGCATCAGCTCCTCGACGGTCACCGCCGTCGTCCGGATCTGACGCGGCTCGTTGCCGCCGTCGTAGACCGTGACGGTCTTGAGGCTCTTGACCTCCAGCGAGATGCCGTGCAGCGGGACGTCCATGCCGCGGTCGTGGGAGAGCCACGCGCCGTCGTCGTCGACCTGGAGCTGGTCCAGGGCCTCGTCCACGGTGACCGAGCGGACCCAGCCCTCGCGCTGCTCGCCGTCGACCGTCATCTTCACCAGCCGGCCGCGGTCCAGCGAGATCTTGCCGCCGTCGCCGACCTTCGCCTGGGGTGACGGGCTGAGCGCGTCGTGCTCGCCGATCACGATGCCCTCGTCGGCCAGGATCTCGCCGACGGTGGACTCGTAGGTGTGGACGGTCTTGGTCTCGCCGTCGACGTCGACCGTGACGGACTTGTCCATCGCGATCGCGGTGGCGCCGCCACCGGAGATGGTCACCAGCACGGTGGCGACCGCGGCCTTCAGGAAGCGCCGCTTCCACTTCCCCGCGGCTTCGACCAGGGCGGCGGGCGGGGCGCTCGGCTGCTCGGCGGCCAGGCTGCTCGCGACCCGGTCCTGGGAGACCTCGTCGGGGATGATGATGGGGGGCAGGAGCGTGGTCTCGGCGTTGATGAGCCGGATCAGCTCGTCGACGTCGACGTTCGCGGACGCCAGCAGTTCGTCCGCGTCCGGGCCCAGCACGTCCAGGACGTCGTCCGGGGTGATGGTGAACACCGCGGTGTCCCACTCGGACGGCGGCCCGGGTCTGTCCAGCACGTCGACTGCGGTCGCGGACGTCGGCTGCACGGGGGTGAACCAGTCGGTGTCCTCGTTGAACGAGTTCACGGGGTGCCATACCTCCTGAAGGCGCGAAGACCGGCTGCGCGCACGTTCGGTGTCGGTGGTCAGCTAGTGATCTCCGGCAACTCCTGTGCGTGTTCGGCTTCGTCGCTTCTGGTGTCAACGTGACCCGCCCCGACGCGGGTGCGCCCCGAACAAGTCTCAGGGCACGGTCACGGGACCGTAACGGGTGGGCGGGGGTTGTGCCAACACCCCGACAACCCTTGTGAGTTCAGTCACTCCGTTAGGGGAGCAAGTCTGTCCGCCATTCGTCGTAAGGAGGATTACGACTTCGCCGCGTCACGAAGTCCGAAGATCCGTTCGGCGTTTCGGGTGATCTTCGTGCCAAGATCGGCCAGGTCGACCTCACGCAACGTCGCGATGTCGCGGAGTGTGTAGTTGGCGCAATAAGGCTCGTTCGGGCGACCCCGGTACGGGTGGGGCGTGAGGAACGGCGCGTCCGTCTCCACCAGCACGTGGTCCTCGGGCGCCCACCGCGCGGCTTCCCGCAGGGCGTGCGCGTTCCGGAACGTGACGGTGCCCGCGAACGACAGCACGAACCCGCGCTCCACGCACGCGCGCGCGAAGGAGAGGTCGCCGGAGAAGCAGTGGAACACCACCGCGGACGGCGCGCCCTCGGAGTCGAGCACCTTGAGGATGTCGTCGTGCGCGTCCCGGTCGTGGATCATCAGCGGCTTGCCGACCCGCTTGGCCAGGTCGATGTGCCACCGGAACGCCTCGTGCTGCGCGGACTTCGGCGCGTAGTCCCAGTAGTAGTCCAGGCCGGTCTCGCCGATCGCGACGACCCGGGGCTGCTCGGCGAGCCGGGCCAGCTCGTCCTGCTCCGCCGCGCCGAACGCGGACGTGCGGGTGGGGTGCAGGGCGACGGCGGCGAACACCCGCTCGTCCCAGGTGGCCGCTTCGGCGGCCCACCGGGCCGCCGCCAGGTCGTCGGCCACCGTGATCACCCGGTCGACGCCCGCCCGCCCGGCCCGGTCCAGGACCTCGCGGACCTGCTCGGGCGTCCGCGCGCCGCAGGCGTCCAGGTGGGTGTGGGCGTCGACCACCGGCGCCGGAAGGGTCTCCGGCGCCGGTGGCCGCTCGCCGCGACGCTTGCTCACCTGACGATCGGGGCCCACTCGGGGCCGGTCTCGCCGAGCTCGGGGTCCAGCTTCGCGAACAGCGGCGCGGGCTTGGCCAGCGGCCTGCCCACCTCGATCGGCGTGGACGCCCACGTGGCCCGCTCGGCCGCGTAGTCGCCGGTCAGCACCGGGTACTCGCGGTCGGGCACGTCGAGGTCGGCGACCTCGGTCAGCTCCGGCTGGGCGGCCCACACGCCGGTTCCGCCCAGCGCCTCGTGCACCTTCTGCGCCGAGTGCGGCAGGAACGGCGTCAGCAGGGCGTTGGCGTCCTGCACGACCTGCAGCGCGGTGTGCAGCACGGTGTCGCGGCGCTCCGGGTCGTCCTTGAGCTTCCACGGCTCCTGGTCGGACAGGTAGCGGTTGGCCGCGCCGACCACCTTCATCGCCTCGGAGGACGCCTGCTTGAACCGGGAGCGGCGCAGGTGCGCGCCCACCACGTCGAACGCCTTGCGGCTCAGCTCCAGCAGCTCGTGGTCGGCCTGGGTCGGGCTGGTCGGCCTCGGCACGGCGCCCACGTTCTTGTGCGCCATCGAGATCGACCGGTTGACCAGGTTGCCCCACTCGTTGGCCAGCTCGAAGTTCGTCCGCCGGACGAACTCCTCCCAGGTGAAGTCGGTGTCCTGGTTCTCCGGCCCGGCGACCGAGATGAAGTAGCGCAGCGCGTCCGGACCGAACTGCTCGAGGAAGTCGGTCACGTAGATCACGGTGCCGCGCGACGTGGAGAACTTCGAACCGCTCATCGTCAGGAACTCGGAGCTGACGACCTCGGTCGGCAGGTTCAGCGAGCCGAACGAGCCGGGCTCGCCGCCCTTCGCGCCCTGGCCGTTCTGGCCGAGCAGCAGCGACGGCCAGATCAGCGAGTGGAAGACGATGTTGTCCTTGCCCATGAAGTAGTAGCCCTGGGCGTCACCGGTCCAGAACTCCCGCCAGGCGTCCGGGTCGCCGGTGCGGCGGGCCCACTCGACGCTCGCGCTGAAGTAGCCGATCACCGCGTCGAACCACACGTAGAAGCGCTTCATGGGCTGGTCGCGCCAGCCGTCGAGCGGGATCGGGATGCCCCAGTCCAGGTCGCGGGTGATGGCCCGCGGCCGCAGGTCGCCGATCAGGTTCTGGCTGAACTTGAGCACGTTGGGGCGCCACTCGGAACGGGTCTGCAACCAGCCGCCGAGGGCGTCGATGAACTGCGGCAGGTCGAGGAACAGGTGCTCGGTCTCGACGAACTTCGGCACCTCGCCGTTGATCCGCGAGCGCGGGTTCTTCAGGTCGACCGGGTCGAGCTGGTTGCCGCAGTTGTCGCACTGGTCGCCGCGCGCGCCGTCGTAGCCGCAGATCGGGCAGGTGCCCTCGATGTAGCGGTCGGGGAGCGTGCGGCCGGTGGACGGGCTGATCGCCCCCATCTCGGTCTTGGGGATGACGTAGCCGTTGCGCCAGAGGGCGAGGAACAGCTCCTGGACCACCTGGTAGTGGTTGCCGGTGGTGGTGCGGGTGAACAGGTCGTAGGACAGGCCGAGGCCGTGCAGGTCGTTCGCGATCACGCGGTGGTACTTGTCCACCAGCTCGCGGGTGGTCAGGCCCTCCTTCTCGGCCTGCACCGAGATCGGCGTGCCGTGCTCGTCCGAGCCGGAGACCATCAGCACCCGGTTGCCCGACATGCGCATGTAGCGGGAGAACACGTCGGAGGGGACACCGAAACCGGAGACGTGACCGATGTGGCGGGGGCCGTTGGCGTAGGGCCACGCCACCGCGGTCAGCACGGAGGCACTCATGGGCCAAGCCTACGGAGGTGGTTCCAGCGGATTTGCGCGGGTCGACTCTGTTCTGAGAATCTGATTCTGATAGTCTGAACTCATGAAGGAAATGGCGGCGTCCGAGGCGTCGCGCAACTTCTCCGCCGTGCTGGACGAGGCCGAGCAGGGCGAAACGATCGTGGTCACCCGCAACGGCCGCCGGGTGGCCCTGATCACCCCCGCCCCCAGGGCGAACGGCAGGGCGCTGCTCGGGGTCCTGCGCCGTTGGCACGGGCACGCCGCGGTGGACGAGGAGTTCGAGGCCAACGTCACCGCGGCGCGCGAGGCGGTCTCCGGCGAATTGGACGAGGACCCGTGGCGCGACTGATCCTGGACACCGGCGTGCTGGTCGCCGGCGCCCGCGGCGTGCTCGACCCCGCCGCCATCTCCGACGAGGACGACGTGGCCGTGCCCGCCGTCGCGGTGGCCGAGTACCTGACCGGGGTACTCCTCGACGGCGACCAGTCGCGGGGCGCGGCGCAGCGCGCGTTCCTGGACGACGTGCTCGCCACCGTGCCGGTCGAGGACTACACGCCGACCGTCGCGGAGCACCACGCCGAGCTCATGGCGCACGTCAGGCGCTCCGGTGCGCCGCGCGGGGCGCACGACGTGATCATCGCCGCCACCGCGCGCGCGACGAACCGCACGCTGGTGACCACCGACGAGCGCGCCCGGTTCGGCGAGCTGCCGGACGTCCGGGTGCGGCTGGTGCGGGTCACCGCCCGCTGATCACCGCGTCGTACAGGGCCTTCTTGCTCACCCCCGCCGCCTCGGCGACCTCCGCCGCCGCCGTCTTCGTCCGCTCCCCCGCGGCCACCCGCTGCTTCACCTCGGCGACCAGCGCCTCGATCGGCGGCGCCTCGCGGGCCTCGGCGGGCGCCAGGACGACCGTGACCTCACCGCGCACGCCCCCGGCCGCCCACTCGGCCAGCTCGCCGAGCCCGCCCCGCTTGACCTCCTCGTAGGTCTTGGTCAGCTCCCGGCACACGGCGGCGCGGCGGTCGGCGCCCAGGACGTGGGCGGCGTCGGCGAGGGTGTCGGCCAGCCGGTGCGGCGACTCGAAGAAGACGCAGGTCCGGGGCTCGTCCAGCAGTCCGGCGAACCACCGCTGCCGCTCACCCTGCTTGCGCGGCGGGAAGCCGTCGAAGCAGAACCGGTCCGACGGCAGCCCGGACACGGCCAGCGCCGTGGTCACCGCGGACGGGCCGGGCAGGCAGGTGACCGGGATGTCCTCCGCCACGCACGCCGCCACCAGCCGGTAGCCGGGGTCGGACACGCTCGGCATGCCCGCGTCGGTCACCAGCACCACCGTCCGACCTTCCCGCAACGCCTCCAGCAGGCCGGGCAGCCGGGCCGTCTCGACCTGGTCGTAGAAGCTGACGACCCGCCCGGACGGCGTCACGTCGAGGGCGGCGGCGAGGGACCGAAGCCTCCTGGTGTCCTCGGCGGCGACCACGTCGGCCGTGCCCAGCGCCTCCACCAGGCGCGCCGAGGCGTCCCGGACGTCGCCGAGCGGAGTAGCGGCCAGCACCAGACGGCCTGATCCAGATACAGGTCTCACGCCGCTCACCCTACGATCGGGGCCGTGAGCCTGATCGCACCGCAGTCCGCAGACGACGTGGTCGAGGCCGGCGAGGTACCGCCGGCGAGCCCGCCACCGGGCAACGACCGCGAACAGCGGGCCCGCCAGCTCGAAGGCGGCCCGATGAGCGATGCCCTCCGGGGCTGGCTCATCACCCTGTCCGTGGCGCTGATCGGCGGCGTGGTGCGGTTCTGGAACCTCGGGTTCCCGACCGACAAGGGCACGCCGATCTTCGACGAGAAGCACTACGTGCCGCAGGGCGCGCAGGTGCTGCGCAACGGCGGTTACGAGGACAACGCCGGCTACGAGCTGATCGTCCACCCGCCGCTCGGCAAGCAGCTCATCGCCGTCGGCGAGTGGCTGTTCGGCTACGACGGCGTCGGCTGGCGGTTCGCGTCGGCGGTCGCGGGCACGCTGACGATCCTGCTGGTGGTGCGGATCGCGCGGCGGCTGACCAGGTCGGACCTGATCGCCGCCATCGCGGGCGTGCTGCTGGTCGCGGACGGCATGAGCCACGTGCAGACCCGGATGGGGATGCTGGACGCGTTCCTGACGTTCTTCGTCGTGGCGGCGTTCGCGTGCCTGGTGGTGGACCGCGACCAGGTGCGGGCGCGGATGGCCGTGGCGGTGCGCGAGGGCTGGGTGAACGACTCGCCGCTCGGCCCGTGGCTCGGGTTCCGCTGGTGGCGGTTCGCCGCCGGGATCTCGCTCGGCCTGGCGTGCGGCGTGAAGTGGTCCGGCCTCTGGTACATCGCGTTCTTCGGCGTGCTGTCGGTGGTCTGGAGCGCGCTGGCGCGGCGGGCGGCGGGCGTGGAGCGGCCGTGGCTGGGCTCGTTCGCCAAGGACCTGGCGCCGTCGCTGTTCGCGCTCCTGCTGGTGCCGCTGCTGGCGTACCTGGCGACGTGGTGGGCGTGGTTCGCGTCGGAGACGGCCATCGACCGGCACGTCGCGGGCGTGAAGATCCCGGAGGACGGCTGGATCCCCGCGCCGCTGCGCGCGCTCTGGTACTACAGCAGCAACGTGCTGGAGTTCCACACCAAGCTGGTGACGTCGGAGACGAACCGGCACCCGTGGGAGTCGAAGCCGTGGTCGTGGCCGATGGGGCTGCGGCCGATGCTGTACTACTTCGAGGGCGCCGTGCAGGGCTGCGGCGGCCCGAGCTGCGTCGGTGCGATCATGCTGATCGGCACGCCCGCCCTGTGGTGGCTGGCGTTCCCGATGCTGGCGTGGGCGCTGTGGCAGTCGATCGCCAAGCTCGACTGGCGGTACGCGGCGGTGCTGGTCGGCTACGGCGCGGGCTTCCTGCCGTGGTTCATCAACGTGGACCGGCAGATGTACTACTTCTACGCGCTGCCGATGGCGCCGTTCCTGGTGCTGGGCATCGCACTGGCGCTGGGCGAGGTGCTGGGCAAGCGGACGGACGGCAGCGAGCGCCGGGGCACCGGTCTGCTGGCGGTGGCGCTGTACGTGGGCCTGGTGGTGGCGAACTTCGTCTGGCTGTGGCCGATCCTGAACGGCGTCCCGATCACGCCGGAGCTGTGGGACGCCCAGAAGTGGCTTCCGTCCTGGAACTGATCTCGGGGCCGTCCTGCGAGGACGGCGCGGTGGAGACGAGGGCCGGGGGGACGTCGACGGGCGGCGCGAACGCTTCCTCCGGCCGGATGCGCGGCGGCGTGGCGGCCCACGGCTTGAGGTTCTGCACGACGTCCTCGTAGAAACCGGTGACGGCGCCGAGCACGGAATCGATGAATGAATTCCGGCCGGTGCCGCGCTTGCTCCCCAGAGGCGCCGAGAACTCGATCCGGAAACCGCGGATCTCCTTCGCCGGGTCGACCACCAGAACCGCCGGATCCGCTTTCACCGTCTTCAGCAGTTCCGACGCGCCCGCGCCCCGGCCGTGCAGTGCGAAGGCTTCGAGCCGGACGTTGTCGGGCGCGTCCTTCAACTGCCGGACCAACCAGTTCACCCGCGTGGTCGGGCGGCCCTCCCGGGGCCCGTCGAGGTCCACGTGGCAGCTGACCCGGGACGCGCGCAGGTCCGCCGTCACCTGGAGCGTGCCGACCGTGCCCGGGATGTGGACGCCGGCGGTCAGCCGCCCCTCGGCGACGAGCCGGTCGACCTGCTTGGCGACCCGCGTCTGCGGCTCGGCCAGCTCCTTGCGGGTCAACGCCGGGGTGACCTCGGTGCCGAGCCGGCGACCGAGCTGCAGGCACGCGAACCGCACCAGCGCGTCGAAGCGCAGCGCGATCTCGGGCGCGGTCCGGTCGGCCGCGCGCAGGGTCCCGGCCTGGACGGACTCGCGCAGCGGCACCCAGGCGGGGCCCATGTCCTCGAAGGCCATCGCGCCGGACCGCGGGTGCTCCAGGTACCGGATCAGCTCGCCGAGGATCCACGCCTGGTCGGCGTCCGCGACGCCGCGGTGCTCCTTCTGCATCACCGCCTCGCACAGCACCTCGGTCCACGACAGGTGGTGCAGGGCGACCTTCTTGAGCTTGCGCCGGTCGACCGCGGTCGGGTGCTGCCCGGGCAGCGCAGGGATCTCGTTCGAGATCGTGACCACCGCGTCGAAGCCGCGGTCCCGCGCGACGTCGAGGTAGTTCCCGAGCTGCTCGGCCTGCAGCTCGTTCGCGCCGGTCTTGACCTCGACCAGCGCGGTCCACGACCGCTGCCCGCGCACCACCCGGATCAGCCCGTCGGGGATCACCTTGCGACCGTCCAGCTCGAACGGCACCTCGATGAACGTGTGCACGGCGGCGGCCGGCGCACCCAGCGGCTGGGTCAGCGTCCGCCCGAATTCGCGGACCGCCGACATCACCGCCAACAATGCGGAAGTCGCCCGTCGCTCTTGCTCATCCGCGCCGTTGATCCCCGAGGTGGGAATCAACCGTGCCGCGTGCCAGTTCTCCTCGGACGACACAAGCCACCTCGCCGACTGTTTCGCGTGACCGGATCACCGCGTAATTCGGCGTCGATGGGGAATCCGTTACCCGGCGACATCGCGTTCACCCGTTCGCCGCAGCCCGCGCCGGGCGTCGACCAGCCCGGCGGTTCGGCGAGGACGTCCCTGGTGGCGTGAAACCCGTCGCGGTGACGGCGGCGGTTCCGACCGCCGCCGTCGAACCCCGGGGCCCGGCGTGCCCGCGGCCCGGTCAGCGGGCGGGGCGGGTCGGTGGTTCCGGCCGGTCCATCATCTTCGTGACCGGACCTTCCTTGCTCACCCCGGCCTGCGACAGCCACGTGCCCAGCTCGGCCCGGATCGCGGCCAGCGACGGCCGGCGGGCCGGGTCGGCGTCCAGGGCGCTGGTGAGCAGCCGGTGGTGCGCGCTGTGCTGGGGCAGCTTCACGCACGGCTCGCCCTGCGCGGCGGCCATCAGCGACGAGATCGGGTTCTCCCGCGACCCGCGCGGCGGGTGGCCGGTGAGCGCGTAGCTGACCGTCGCGGCCAGCTGCCAGCCGTCCGAGGCGGGGCTCGCGGCGTCACCGCGGGCGGTCTCCGGCGCGAGGAAGTCGGGCGTGCCGACCATCATCCCGGTGGCGGTGAGCGTGCTGTCGCCCTTCGACCGGGCGATGCCGAAGTCGATCAGGTGCGCGGTGCCCTGGGTGTCCACGATGACGTTGGACGGCTTCACGTCCCGGTGCAGCACGCCCTGCTCGTGCGCGGCGACCAGCGCGTCGGCCATGTTCACCCAGAGCCGGGCCGCCAGCGTGTCGGCGAGCAGGCCGTTCTTCAGCACGACGTCGGACAGCGGCTGGCCGTCGATGTACTCCATGACGATGGCCAGGCCGTCCGGGTCCTGCACGATGTCGAAGACGCGCACGCAGTTCGGGTGGCGCACGGCGGCCAGAGCACGCGCTTCGCGCAACATGCGCTGCTCGGTGTCGTTGTCCGGCGCGTGCGCGAGCTTCACCGCGACCGTGCGCGCCAGCTGCTCGTCCACCGCCAGCCACACCGTGCCGAACCCGCCGCGGCCGAGCTGGCGGATCCGCCGGAACCGGCCGCCGGCCGGGTTCCACACCTTGCCGGAGTCGGGCACGGGCGTCGGCGAGCTGACCTGACCGCTGTTGCCCAGGCCGAACGGCAGCGGGCCGGGCGTGTCGGCGAGCTGCGCGGGCTGCTCGACGCGGGTCGGCTTCGGCGGCTCGACGGGCGCGTCGGCGACCCGCGTCGGCGGGTAGTGCCGCTGCGGCGGGGTGGGCCGGTAGGGCGGGATCGGCTGGTAGGGCGGGATCTGCGCGGGCTGGTAGGGCGGCGGCTTCTCCACCTGGTACGGCGGCGGCTTCTGCGGTTGGTGCTGGACCGGCTGGCTCTGCGCCGGTTGGTGCTGGGCAGGTTGGTGCTGGGCAGGCTTGTGGGGCGCCGGCTGGTTCCGGTGCGGCCCCTGGGGCTGCTGGTGGGACGGCGGCGGTGGCGTTCTCGACACCGCGGGTTGCGGGCTCGGGTTCCCGCGATCGCGACCGGGGCGGTTCAGCATGGCGGTAGTCAACCCGAAAACCCGCACCACGAGGGAGCCCAGCAGCGCGATCGGGAAGAACCCGAGCAGCAGGTGGCCCACCAACCCGACCGGCATCGCGGACGTCGACAGCAGCAGGACCAGGAACGGGGGCCAGAACACCCGGCGCGGCCAGCTCGGGCCGAGCCGGAACGCCGAGCCCGCCTGCAACATCACGAACAGCAGGCACAGCAGCGCGAGCAACGCCGCCGCACCGACCAGGACCAGGTCGAACGTCCCGGCCCGCCCGGTCGCCGCCTCGATGAACGAGCTGGTGCCGAGCAGGTACTCGCGCTGGGAGATCACGCCGCACGGGCTGCCGTCCAACGACTGCGACTCCGGCAGCGCGTAGCTGCTCAGCAGCTTGTGCGCGGCCGTGAACGCCACCCACGGCACCACCAGGGTGCTGAGCACGCCGAGCACGGCGAAGATCACGCCGGTGATCGGGCCGTAGGAGTTGCCGACCACGCGGCGGACGGTGATCGACAGCAGGGCGGCGATCGTCGGCAGGACGCCGATCAGCGCGCCGAACGCGGTGACGGTCGACACCCAGTCACCGGGGCAGAACGGCACACCGGTCCAGCCGTGCAGCCACGCCAGCAGCGACTCGGCCAGCTCCACGACCCGCACCACCCCTTCTCGTCGCCTCTCAGGGTACGGGTGCGGGCCGCGTCGACAGCGCTGTCCGGGCAACGTCGTGCGGTTCGGCTCGTGCCGCGCCGTCGCTGACCGGCGACGACGGGCAGCGGAAAAGGGGGCCCGGCTCGGTGAGCCGGACCCCCGCGCGTGCGCGCTACCGCCTGGTCACACGCGCTCCCACAGGGCGGGCACCGCCGGCGGATCCCAGCCTGGTTGGGACGTGTGCCCCTGCAAGCACCGGTACCCGACGCCGCCGTACGTCACGAGGGAGCCGATCGCGTACGCGACGCCTGGCTGCCAGGTGGTCTGGCCCGGGTCCGTGGTGGTCGTCGTGGTCGGCGAGGTGGTGCTGGTTGGCGTGCCGCCGCTGACGACCAACTGGAGGCCGTAGACCTGGAGGATCTCGTTGACCGGCTGGAAGTAGATCGTCCCGCCGGACGTGCAGTTCCCGGAGCCACCGGAGGTGACGCCCTGCGCCTGGTCACCGGTCAGCCACGAGCCGCCGGAGTCGCCGGGTTCGGCGCAGGCGTTCGTGCGGGTCAGGCCGGTGATCGTGCCTTCGGGGTAGGTCACGGACGTGTTCTTCTGCTGGATGGTGCCGCAGCGCCAGCCCGTCGTGGAGCCGGAGCGGCAGACCGAGGCGCCCACCGGGGCCTCGGTGGAACCCGCCACCGGCACCGTGCCGGGGTAGCGGTTGACCAGCGCGCGGCCGGGGTTGCCGGCGGCCGTGCGGACCCAGGCGTAGTCGTTGCCGGGGAAGCTGGAGCCGGCGAACGTGCCGCTGGGCTGGGTGGTCGTCGCGCCCGTGCGGCCGCAGTGGCCGGCGGTGACGAACCCGCCGTTGACCGCGAACCCGACCGAGCACCGCGAGCCGCTGCCGATGTAGTACGCGTTGCCGCCGACCACGTCGATCAGCGGGCGCGGCTCCTCGGCGGACCGCTCGACCCGGACGTCCCGCTCCGCCAGCCCGCTGGCGAGGGCGAACGCCTTGGCGGCGGCCACGTCGTGGGCGAGCACGACGACGGTGTTGGTCGGGGTGTCGACGTACCAGCCGGGCACGGACCTCGGCGCGCTGCGCGCGTTGCGGTCGAGCTTGACCTTGAGGGAGTCGAGCTGGGCGAGCGAGCGCTCGACCACCCTCGCCTCGGCGCCCGCCGCTTCGACGGCCTGGATCTGCGACGCGGCCGTGACGCCGACGACGAGCTTCGTGGCGTCGGCGTTCAGCCAGGCGCCCGCGAAGCCGGGCCCGAGCCCGGTCTTGAGGACGCTCTCCGTCCGGGCCGCGGCCGCTTCTCGGTGGATGCGGTCGCGGGCCTGGTCCGGCGTGAGGTGCAGGTCACGCGCCATGGCGGCGATCATGCCGCCGTCGGCGGCGGACTGCGGTGGAGGACCCGCGGTCGCGGTGGAGGTCAGTGCTGCCGCCAGTCCGGCAGCGCTCAGGACCGCCACGGCGACCGCGGCGACGGTACGTCGGGTCATCCGCTGTCTCCTTGCAGGGGTGGTGACACGGGATGCGGGGCCGTGCCACCGACGCTAGCCGGCGAGGAGTCGCGGCGGATATGCCAGTCCAGTCATAACGCCGCGTTATGGTCTAGTCCAATCCCGCCCTCGGTCGAACTCGGGCGGGTGCCCGCTACGCGACCCGCTGCCCCGACAGGTCGGGCCGGAAGATCCACCCGTCCTGCCGGAAGCCCTTCACCTCGACGTCGACCCGGTCGAACGCCACCCGGCCGAGCCCGCGCTCGCCGCTGGTCACGACGTCCTGGTAGAACCGGTCGGAAATGATCAGCCCGAGGTGGTGGGCTGGGTCGCGGTCGAGGAACGCGCGCAGCGGTTCGGCGTCGACCAGCCTCGCCGTGGCCACCACCGCCGGACCGGCCAGGTGCGGCCCGTTGACCGTGGTCTCGCCGTGGTCCAACGCACACCGCACCCGCAACCGGTGCCGGTCGTCGGCACGGCGGTTGACGTCGTCCAGGGCGATGACGAACTCGTGCAGCAGGAAGTCGGCCAGGAGCCACGCCTTCGGCACTTCGGGCCCGATGAGCACGGTCATGCTGTCGCCATCGGGCCGGACCTGCACCGCCGCCGTGGGGAACAACCGGCGGAGCCCGCCCTCGACCGCCTTGTCCACGACGAACTGCAACTGGGCGTCCAGGAAGGTCTGCCGGTCGGGCGCGCCGGAACTGGAGTGGACGATGTCCACCCGCAGGACGTTGCGAGGTAGGGGGAGTGAGTCCACGTGCATCTCCGACGTCATGTCTCGAAGTGGCGGCTGTTACCACTCACCCTTGAGGACAGACGCCGATTCCACGACAACAAATGATGCCGTCTCCGTAGATTTGCGTTGACACGGCCGCATCGGCCACGGCGCGCAGGCACCGGACGCACGGCACCACCACCTTGCGGTACTCCGAATGCACCAGGTTCCGCTTCTTCAACTTCAACCACACGCGCTGCACCGTCACCCGTGACGACTGCGCATAGGCGGCGATCTCCTGCTGGGTGTACGGGATGACGGCGCCGCGGGACCCGTCGGAGTACCGGTCGGCCAGCGTGGCGACGGCGCGCAGCACGCGAATCGACCTCTCGGCCGACTGGCTCTCGGCCTCCCGCAACAGGACCACCACCCGGCGCAGAACGCCCGGCCACAGGTGGGGGTGGGTGTGCAGGAAATGGAAGAAAGCGCTTTTGGTGATCTTGATCGCGGTCACCACCGGACTCCGGGCGATCACCGAGGCGGACCGCCGCCCGTCTTCCTCGACGCAGGCGATCTCACCCAGCAGTTCACCGCGACCGCAGATGTTGAGCAGGCGTTCCTTGCCACCGACGTCGCTCTTCACGATCTTGACGTCACCGAAGTCGATCAATAGCACGTAGTTGCCCCGCTGACCCTCCGCCATCATCACCGCGCCACTCCGGTAGGAAATCCTCGTGCCCGACCGGTACAGCTCATCCTGTTCGACACCGCTCAGTTGTGCCATGAAGTTGGTCATGCCCTGCCGACTCCCTGACCGAATTCCAGTGGGACGGGAAACCCGCCCGGCCACCCTCGCACCGCAAGATCGAATTCCACTGGCTGTGGATTCACCCGATCGTCATCCAATTGGGTGACACTTTGCCGCGTGGTGGGACGAATTTCCAGTCGACAGGACGGACGGTCCCCACCCGTCGCCGAACGGTGTCGAAAGCACCGCACGAGCGAATCGCCGAGCCGTTCGGGACGGGCCGTTCAGAGCAGGCTGAGCTGGGTGCCCTTGCTCCTGCGCCGCGGCTGGGCGTCGCCCACCTGCTCGAACGACTTCAACGACGCCAGGAACGGCGACCGGGGCCGCCCGGTCGTGTGGCTGAGGTACAGGTGCCGCTGCGCCCTGGTCATCCCCACGAACAGCAGCCGGCGCTCCTCGTCCACCGCCTCGGGGTCGTCGTCACCCGGCCAGCGCATCGGCAGCAGGCCGTCCTCGCAGCCCACGACGAACACCACCGGGAACTCCAGCCCCTTCGACGCGTGCAGCGTGAGCAACGAGATCCGGTCCGCCCTCGGGTCCCAGGTGTCGACCTCCACGCCCAGCGCCAGCGCCGTGTGGAAGCGCTCGAAGTCCGACCCGCACTCGGCCGCCAGCGGCTTCAGCAGCTCGTACGCCGTGTGGTCGTCCCCGGCCACCGCGCGCACCCGCTCCAGCACCGTCGCCCCGCCGGTGAACCCCAGGTCGTGCGCGATCCGCGCCACGCCGGGCCGGTCCAGCAGCCGGTCGTGCGAGCGCTTCTGGAACGGCAGGCCGGACCGGGTCAGCGCCTCGACCAGCGCCCGCGACTGCCGATCGGTCCGGTACAGCACGGCGAAGTCGGAGAAGCTCAGGCCGTCAGTGCCGTCGCCGTGCACCCGACCGCTGTCGAGCGCGTGGAACGACGCCCCGCCCAGCACCTGCTCGATCGTCCGCGCCACGAACGCCGCCTCGGCGCCCTCCGACGACGCGTGGTGCACGCCGATCGCCGCCGTGCCGTGGTCCACCATGGGCCGCAGCTCGCGCCCCGGCACGAGGGACGTCGGCGCGATCACCTCCAGCGCACCCGTCACCACCGCGGCGGACGACCGGTAGTTCCTGGTCAGCTGCACGGTCCGGGCGTCGGCGAAGTCCTCCCGGAACCGCAGGAAGAACCCGACGTCGGCGCCGCGGAACCGGTAGATCGCCTGGTCCGGGTCGCCGATCGCGGTCAGGTTGCCGTCCGGCGGCACGAGCAGCCGCAGCAGCCGGTACTGCTGCTCGTCCACGTCCTGGTACTCGTCCACCGACACCCAGCGCCACCGGGCGCGGTAGGCGTCGACCAGGTCCGGCGCGGAGTCCAGCAGCTCCAGCGGCAGCGTGATCAGGTCCTCGAAGTCCACCAGGTCCTGCGCCCGCAGCGCCTTCTTGTACCGGGGGTCCGCGCCCGCGACGAGCGCCCGCGCCTCCTTCTCGTCGGCGACGACGGTCAGCGCCACCGCCAGCTGCCGGTCCGGGTCCGCCACCTCGAACGACGCCGACAGCCCCACCGCCGCGTGGTGCTCGCGCAGGACCAGCACGCCGAGCGAGTGGAACGTGGCGATGGTCAACGAGTCGACGGCGTCGGGCGCGAGGGCGGCCAGCCGCTCGGCCAGCTCCTCCGCCGCCCGCCGGGTGAACGTGATCGCCAGGCACTCGGTCGCCGGCACGCCCCGGGACGTCACCAGGTCCGCGATCCGGTGCGTCAGCGTCCGCGTCTTGCCCGTGCCCGGCCCGGCGATGATCAGCAGCGGCCCGCCGGCCACCTCCGCCGCCGCCCGCTGCTCGGGGTCCAGCCCGGCCAGCAGCCCGTCCGGCGGCGCGACCGGCGCGACCGGGACGGCGGACGCGGTCGGGACGAGGGCCGCGGGCTCCGGGCGTTCCGCGGCAGGACGGGCAGCGGGCGCGGCGGGGGCGTAGTCGAACAGGGCGAACGCGGACCGCCGCCGCTCCAGCTCACCCGGCTCGAACACCCGGATCACGCCGTACTCGCCGTCGTACCCGGAGTCGCGCACCACCTCGCCGCGCCGCAGCCGGGTCACCGCCTCGCCCAGCAGCGGCGAGTGCGCGGCGATGTCCTCCACCGGCACGTCCTGCAGGATCACCAGCTCCGGCCCGAGCGCGGCGGTCAGCTTGTCGATCTCCGACAGCACCTTCTTGCTCTTCGGACCGGTGCCGACGATCTCGCTGACGACCTCCGGCAGCGGCACCAGGCTGGTGAACCCGGCCGCGCCGGCCGGTCGCGTCCCGTGCGGCCGGTCCGCCAGCTCCTCCACCCGGCTGAGCACCCCGACCGTCAACGGCTTGCCGCACTCGGGGCAGATCCCCTTGTGCGCCAACGTCTCCCGGGGCTCCATCCGCACGCCGCACTTGCGGTGCCCGTCGACGTGGTACTTGCCCTCCTCGGGGAAGAACTCCAGCGACCCGGCGAACCCCTCGCCGGTCTCCAGCGCCGCGCGCACCGAGTAGTAGTCCAGTTCGGTGTCGAACACGGTCGCCTCGCGCCCCAGCACCGGCGGCGAGTGCGCGTCCGAGTTGCTGACCAGCCGATACTTGTCCAGCCCGGACACCCGCCAGTTCATCTCCGGGTCGGACGACAACCCGGTCTCCACGGCGAAGACGTGCGGAGCGAGGTCGACGTAGCAGTCCTCGATCGCGTCGAACCCGGACTTCGACCCGAGCACCGCGAACCACGGCGTCCACACGTGCGCGGGCACCAGGTAGCCGCCGCACTCCAGCGTGATCTCCAGCAGGTCGCGCGAGTCGAGCCCGAGGATGGGCCGCCCGTCGGAACCGAGGTTGCCGATCTTGCCCAGCCGGGCGTTGAACCGCGCCGCCGACGCCAGGTCCGGCATGTAGACGAGGTGGTGCACCTTGCGGGTGCGGTCACCGCGCTTGTAGATCGTGGAGATCTCCACCGACAGCATGAACCGCACCGGCTTCGCCGCCAGCGACGGCGGCAGCCGGCGGTCGATGTCGCGGTCCAGGTCGTCGCGCAGCCGGAACAACCCGGGCGACGCCTCGACCAGGCTCTCGGTCAGGTGGTCGTACCAGGCGGGGTGGGTGAAGTCGCCGGTGCCGACCAGCGAGATCCCCTTGCGCCGGGCCCACCAGGTGAGGTGTTCGAGGTCGCAGTCGCGGCTGCAGGCCCGGGAGTACTTGGAGTGGATGTGGAGATCGGCCACGAAGCGCACCGCGCCGATCGTAGTCACCCGGGTCCGCCCGTTCCGGTGAGCCCGGTCCGCTGCCCGGCCGCTGCCCGGCTGCTGTCCGGCCCGCTGCCCGGCCCGCCTAGCCGGTCGTCCGGAGCCGGTGCGCGTGCCGCAGGATGCGGTTCAGCGCCGCCCGCTTGCCGGGGTGGAGCACGACCAGCGCCCGCACCGCCCGCGTCCGGGCGATCCAGGCCGGGTTGGGCGCGAGGTGCCGCGCCAGCGCCCGCAGCCGCTTCTCCGACGCCGGTTTCACCCTGGCCTCGCCGACCAGGTCCTCCAGGCACTCGAACGCCCGGTCGCTGGTCTCCGGGTCGGTCAACGCGCGCACGGCCAACGTGGTCAGCTGGTCCGGGTGCGCGGCGAACAGCTCCTCCGAGCGGAAGTACGGGTAGTAGCCGGTGATCCACATCGCCAGCGGCAGCGCGACCCGCGCGAGCTTGCGGTCCGTCGTCCACCGCAGGACGGCGTCCAGCACCGCCTCCCGGTGCTCCTCCGCGTCGAGCAGCGACAGGACCACGGCGACGACGGCGTTCTGCGGGGTCAGGCGGGGTGAGCGGGCGATGAGCTCCAAGCGCCGCAGCGCCTCGTCCAGCGGTCGGGCAGCGGACAGGGCGAGGCTGAACCACGCGGCCGTGGCCTGCCGGTAGGCGGTGCCGTCCACCCAGGCGTCGACGGTCTGCGAGACGAGTTCGCCGTACCGCTCGTCCAGGCGCGCCGCCACGGCCGCGGCGAGCGTCTGGTGGGTCAGGGCGCTGCTGCCGGCCAGGCGGTCGAGCAGGTGCAGCGGCTCGTGCGCCGGGACCTCGGTGACGATCGTGATCAGCGCGCGCTGCACCGCCTCGCGGAAGCGCCGGGTCACGGTCGGCGAGCACATCCACCGCCACAGCTCGTCCTGCGCCAGCGGGTACTCCCGCGACAGCCGGCGCAGCACGACCCCCGCCCAGCCCTGCCGGGCGAAGTGGACCGTCTCCTCCCGCAGCCCCTGGTGCACGGGGTGGTCGCGCACCGCCGTGGTGGCGGACACCGCCGCCAGCAGCGCGTTCTTCGACGTCGAGAACGGCGGGTGCGCGCGGAACTCGTCCTCCTTCACGTGCGTCTTGCGCAGGGCCTCGTCCAACTTGACGGCGCCGGCCACCACCTCGTCGTAGGGCTGGTGCTCCAGCACCGCGATCGCGAACGACAGCGCGAGCCCTAGGTCCGACAACCCGTCGAGGTGGCGCTCGACCGCCTGCTCGACGTCCTCCTTCAGCTCCGCCAGCGCGGCGTCCAGCCCCAGGTCGCCCGCGCAGACCCGGATCGCGAGGTCCGCCGCGCGCACCGCCTTCTCCGGCGGCGCGCCGTCCTCCAGCGCGAGCTCGCCCTTGACCAGGACCAGCGGCCCGTCCGGGTCCGCGACCCGCCGCCGGTCGATCTCGACCCGGGCGACGTCCTCGGCGGGTGGCGCGGTCAGCCGGGCCAGGTGGCCGCGAGCCGCGGCGGGCGCCTGCGCGTCGGTGTCGACCACGATCACCAGGTGGCACTCGTCCGCCCGCACGCGCCTGGCGGTCTGCTCGAAGTCCAGGCCGCCGAAGTGGCTGTGCGCGGTCTCCCGCGCGTCCCACACGTAGCCGGTGCCCTCGTCCAGGTCCTCGAAGCTGCCCAACGGGCGCTCGCGGCCGATCTCCACCACGTCCCGCGCCCCGACGTCCACCAGCAGCCGACGGGCCGCGTAGGAACGCCCGGTGCCCGGCCCGGCCAGCACGACCACGCCGTGGGCGGCGAGGATCCGCGCGGCGTCACCGAACCCACCCGGCGGCACGAAGTGGTGGCGCACGTCGTCCAGCTCGGCGCGGGTGGCGCGCAGGGCCACGAGCTTCGTCTCGCGCTCGACGCCGAAGTGGATGCCACCGTGCACCACGCCGGCCTGGACGCCCTTGAACGCGCCGCCTTCGACCGAGTTCTCGACCGGGATCAGGCGGAGTTCGTCGGGGACCTCGTCTTCACCGCTCACACGGCAATCCTGGCGAGCCGGGCGGCGGTGTTCTCCCGGGAATTGCGGTTTCAGCCGACCCGATCGCGCCGAACCGCCCCGGACGTGCGAAAAGGGCGGAGCCGGTATTACCGGCATCCGCCCTTGCGCACTTACCCGTGGAGCTGAGGGGAATCGAACCCCTGACCTACTCGATGCGAACGAGTCGCGCTACCAACTGCGCTACAGCCCCGTGTTCCGTTGTCGTGCGGGAGGAAGCATATCAGTAGTCGGGGGGTGGTTTCGCCACCCCCCTCTACTCGCCCGAAGCCCGTCGGTACGGGAGGGCGTCGGGGCCCTCCAGCTCGACGAACAGCGGGTCCTCGTCGTCCGGGTCGACCACGACGGTGCCGGGGCGGACCTGGTGCTGGAAGCGCGGCTGCGGGGGCAGGCCGGGCTGGTCGCCGGTGGCGCCGGTGTCCTCGGCGGGCCCGGTCGCGGGCTTCGCCTCGGGAGCCGGGCGGGCGCCCGGGCGGCGGCGGGGCTGGGCGGCCCTGGACTGCCGGCGGGCCCGGACCTCCTCCTCGATCCGCACCTGGCGGCGCAGGTAGCCGAGGTAGGAGACGAGCGTCACGTCCACCACCGCGTGACCCCACCACACGAGCGGGTGAACGAAGCCGGCGACGACGCCGGTGATCAGCGCGAGCAGCAGCAGGGTCCCCACGACCCGGCGGCGGAACGCGTACCTGGCCTGCGCGACGATCGCCGCGGTCTCCGGGTCGTAGCCGCCCCGACCCGGGCGGAACCGCCGGTGCTCGACGAAGTCGTCGACGTCCTCGTAGTACTCGTAGTCCTCGAACTCGCCGTCGACCTCGGGCATGGCGTCGAACTCCTCCTCCATGCTGCCGCGCGACGCGTCGGCGCGCTTGCGCGCGACCATCGGGACGAGGACGACCAACCAGGCCACGACCAGGCCCACGACGATCAGCGAGCTCGGCATCCCCGTCACCTCCCCCTACCCCGCGGCGCGCTCGGTGCACGTGCCACGCTAGTCACAACAGTCACACCTGTGTCGGAGCCACGCCGTCCGACGTACGTACCAAAGTGTGGTGTATCACCCACTTTCGGGTGATCCGAATAAGCCGCTCGGCCCTGGGATCAGGCTGTTCGGGCGTACCCCTGCGCGACCATTCGGCGTACCAATCCCTCCGGGGACGCCTCTTCGGACGTCATCGCGAAGCACAGGTGGTCGCGCCAGTCACCGGCCACGTCGAGGTAGCGCAGGAACAGCCCCTCCTCGCGGAAACCGGCCTTGGCGAGCACCCGCAGGCTGGCCGCGTTCTCCGGCCGCACGGTCGCCTCCAGCCGGTGCAGGCCGCCCTCGCCGAAGCAGTGGTCCACCAGCAGCGCCAGCGCCGCCGTCGCCACGCCGCCGCGCGCCCGGTCGGCCGCCACCCAGTAGCCGACCCACGCCGAGCGCAGCGAGCCGCGCACGATGTTGCCGACGGTGATCTGCCCGGCCAGCGCGCCGTCCACGGTGATCACGAACGGCAGCGCCTGGCCGCGCCTGGCCAGCGACTTCAGCGACGACCACTGCGCGGGCCAGGCCAGGGCCGAGTTGCGCTCCTGCCAGCCGCCGACCGCGGTCGGCTCCCAGTCCTCCAGGTGGGCGCGGTCGCGCAGGCGCGCCTGGGACCAGGCCGAGGCGTCGACCAGCTTCGGCGGGCGCAGCGCCACCAGGCCGGCGGGCACCCGCAGCGGTCCGAGCCGCGCGGGCCAGCCGGGGTGCCGACCGCCCTCCCACGCGAGACTCATCCGGGCCCCACCGCACTCACCCCTTTTGGGCCAGGAAGCTGACCACGACCTCTTCGCCGACCGCCACGTCCGTCACGTCCTCGTCCACCATGACCAGGCAGTTCGCCTCGGCCAGCGACGCCAGCAGGTGCGACCCGGAGGTACCCAGCGGCTGCACCAGGTACTCGCCGTTGTCCGCGTCGCGCAGCAGCTGGCCGCGCAGGAAGCCGCGCCGCCCCTTCGTGGAGGTCAACGGCGACAGCAGCCGCGCGGTGACCGCCCTGCGGTACGGGTTGCGCTTGCCCAGCGCGGCCCGGATCAGCGGGCGCACCAGCACCTCGAAGACGACCAGCGCGCTCATCGGGTTCGCGGGCAGCAGGAACGTCGGCACCGCGTCCGGCCCGAGCCGGCCGAAGCCCTGCACCGAACCGGGGTGCATGGCCACCCTGGTCACGTCGACGTCGCCGAGGTCGGCCACCGCCGCGCGCACCTCGTCGCCGATGACGCCCCCGACGCCACCCGCGACGACCACGATCTCGGACAGCAGCAGCCGGCCCTCGACCACCTCGCGCAGCCGGCGCGGGTCGGCGGACTGGATGCCGACCCGGCTGACCTCGGCGCCCGCGTCCCGCGCGGCGGCGGCCAGCGCGTAGGAGTTGACGTCGTAGACCTGCCCCTGGCCGGGGGTGCGGTCGACGTCGACCAGCTCCTCGCCGAGCGAGATCACCGACACCCGCGGCCGGGGGTGGACCAGCACCTTGTTCCGGCCGACGGCGGCCAGCAGGCCGACCTGGGCGGCCCCGATGGACGCGCCGCGGCGCACCGCGACGTCACCGGTCTGCACGTCCTCGCCGGTGCGCCGGACGAACGCCGCCGACGGCACCGGCTGCCGCACGGTCACCTTCGCCGCGTGCCCGTCGGTGTAGCCGACGGGCACCACGGCGTCGGCCAGCGTGGGCAGCGGCGCGCCGGTCGCGACCCGCACCGCCTGGCCGGGTTGCAGCCGTCTGGGCTGGCGCGACCCCGCCGGGATCTCGCCGACCACCGGGAGCGTCACCGGCTCCTCGTTGGCGGCCTGCACGTCGACGCTGCGCACGGCGTAGCCGTCGACCGCGGCCTGGTCGAACCCCGGCAGGGCGCGTTCGGCGACGACCTCCTCGGCGCAGAGCAGGCCCTGCGACTCGGAGATGGCCACCCGCACCGGCGCGGGCCGCACGGCGGCGGCCACCACCCTGGCGAGCTGCTCGTCCACTGACCTCATGTGTTGACCTCGTTCAGGAGTCGGCGAGACGTGCCCGCAACCACTCCCCCAGCTCGGGCCCGTAGTCGGGGTGCTCGAGTGCGAAGTCAACCGCAGCTTTGAGGAATCCCCCGGGATTGCCCAGGTCGTGTCGCCCACCCCGGTGGACCACCACGTGCACCGGGTGACCCTCGTTGATCAGCAGCGCGATGGCGTCGGTGAGCTGCAGCTCGCCGCCCGCGCCCGGCGTGATGCGCTTGAGCGCGTCGAAGATCGCCCGGTCGAGGAGGTAGCGGCCGGCCGCGGCGAACGTGGACGGCGCGTCCTCGGCCTTGGGCTTCTCGACCATGCCGACGACCTGCTTGACGTCGTCGTCGCCGGTGTCCCTGACGTCGAAGACGCCGTAGGCGGAGATCTGCTCCTTGGGGATGTCGAACGCGCACAGCACGCTGCCGCCCAGCTTCTCGCGGACGGCGGCCATCTTCTTCAGCGCGCCCGTCGGCAGCACGAGGTCGTCCGGCAGCAGGACGGCGACGGCCTCGTCCTCGCCGGTCAGGTTGCCCTCGGCGCAGGCGACCGCGTGACCCAGGCCCAGCGCCTTGTCCTGGATGGCGGTCTCGACGGCGAGCAGGTCGGGCGCGCGGCGGACCTTGGCGAGCAGGTCGGCCTTGCCGCGCTCCTCCAGCGTCGCCTCCAGCTCCGGCTGCGGGCGGAAGTACTCGGCGACCGCGTCCTTGCCGGGCGAGGTCACGATGACCAGCTTCGTCGCACCCGCCTCGGCCGCCTCGGCCGCGACGAGCTCGATGCCGGGGGTGTCGACGACCGGCAGCAGCTCCTTGGGCACCGCCTTGGTGGTCGGGAGGAAGCGCGTGCCCAGGCCTGCCGCCGGCACGATTGCTGTCTGGAAGGCGCTCATGAGCTGCGAGCGTAACGGCGGGCCTAGGGTGACCTGCCATGACGTCCGGTGAACGTGATCGGAAGACGACTCTGCGCGCACGGCTGCGAGCCGCCCGGCGCAGCGGCGCCGTGCCGCCGATGTCGACCGAAGTGCTGATCGCCGTTGCTGCTTTCGGCGTTGCGGCCGGTCAGACCGTGTGCGCTTATCTCGCTTCACGGTGGGAGCCGGGGTCGTCGGAGATGGTGGAGGCGCTGCGGTCGCACGGGCTGCGGGTGCTGCTGCCGGTCGTCGTCGGGGACGGGCTGGACTGGGCGGAGCACGACGGCCGGCTGCGGCCGGGGCCGTTCGGGCTGAGCGAGCCGGCGGGGCCGCTGCTGGGGGCGGCGGCGATCGGCTCGGCGGCGTTGGTGCTGGCGCCGGCGCTGGCGGTCGACCACGCGGGTGTGCGACTGGGGCAGGGCGGGGGTTACTACGACCGGGCGTTGGGGTTGTCCACAGGTCCGGTGGTGGCGGTGGTGCGGGACGAGGAGTTCGTGCCCTCGCTGCCGGCGGAGCCGCACGACGTGCGGGTGGACGCGGTGCTGACGCCGGGGCGGGGGCTGGTCCGGCTGCCGCTGTGACGTTGACCTGTGATGTTTGCGCCACGCGGGCGAGGTGGCGCATCATCGGTGTTGGCACTCGTGACGGAGGAGTGCCAACCAGGACTCGTGGAGGGCCCACCGTGCCGACTTACCAGTACGCCTGCACCGAGTGCGACCACCGGTTCGAAGCGGTGCAGTCCTTCTCGGACTCCGCGCTGACCGAGTGCCCCGAGTGCTCCGGCAAGCTGCGCAAGCTGTACGGCGCGGTCGGCGTCGTGTTCAAGGGCAGCGGCTTCTACCGGACCGACAGCCGTTCGACGTCGTCCGCCGCGCCGAAGAGCGAGTCCGCTCCTTCCTCGACTTCGTCTTCCGCGTCTTCCTCGTCTTCTTCGTCCTCGTCTTCTTCGTCTTCCACCTCGTCTTCCTCCAGCGCGCCGGCTGCCGCGGCGTCCTGAGCGGGTAGTTGTCCACAGGCCCCCGAGTTGTCCACAGCTCGGGGGTTCGTGCTGTCCCGCCCGGAGGTCCGTCCCTAACGTCGGACCCATGCTCCAGCACCTGAGAAGAATCCTCGCCGCCCTGTTGGCCCTGGTCGCCCTCGGTGTGGCCGTGCTGCCGGACGGCCCTTCCACGGAGGTCGTGGTGGCCGCCCGCGACCTGCCACCGGGCGTGCCCCTGGGTGCGGACGACGTGCGCGTGGTCGCCGTGCCACCGGAACTGTCGCCCGCCGGCGGGGTGCCCCGGGTCGCGGTGTTAGGCAGGTCGCTGGTCAGCGCCGCGAGGTCGGGAGAACCGCTGACCGACGCCCGCCTGGGCCCGGTCGACCCAGAGGTGTCCTCGGTGGCCGTGCGCTTGGCGGACACCGGGGTGGTCGGGCTGCTGCGACCGGGCAGCCGGGTCGACGTCGTGGGCGCGGAGTCGCGCGTGCTGGCCTCGGACGCCTCGGTGGTCGCGGTGCGGGAGGGCGAGGTGGTGGTGATCTCCACCGACCGCACGACAGCCCACCAACTCGCCACCGAAACCCTGTCCGGCCCCGTGGCGGTGGTCCTGCGCTGACCACTCGCACACCAACACCCCGCACCGACCGCGCGGGCTCCCGCACCGGCTGCCTAACAGTGACTCCGCACCGGCTGCCTGGCAGCGCCCCTGCACCGGCCGCATGCGGGCCTCCACACCGACCGCGCAGCGGTGGCCTGCACCGCCCCCGTAGCAGTGCGGCCCTGCGCCAACCGCGTAGCAGCGACCCGCGACGCTCGTTGGCAGTGGACCTGCACCGACCATGCGCGGGTGCCCCACTGACCGCGTAGCGGTGGTCTGCGCTGTCGCGTGGCGGGGTCCTGCCTCGACCCCGTGCGGGCGCCCCACACCGCGTAGCGGGCTTCTTGCACCGCTCCCGTGGCAGTGACCCTGCACTGACCGTGTGCGGGTGCCGTGCACCGGCCGCGCAGCGGGTGTCCAGCGCTGACCCCGTGGCGGCGGCCCTGCACCATGCCCATGGCGGTGGCCTGCACCGACCGTGCGGCGGTGGGCTGCGACGACCCGTGGCAGTGGCTCTGGGCGGACCCTGTGGTGGCGGGGTTCTGCGGCGGCGCGTTGTGGCGTGTCGGTGGTGCAGACGAGCGCCGCGTGATCGGTCCGGGCCGGAGCCGTTACCCTCCGCTAGCCCGCCAACACCCCCGAACGGAGGAGCCAACCGTGATCAAGGGCTTCAAGGACTTCCTGATGCGCGGCAACGTGATCGACCTCGCTGTGGCGGTGGTCATCGGTGCAGCGTTCAACGCCATCGTCACCGCGTTCACCTCGAACCTGATCAACCCGATCATCGCGGTGTTCGGCGGCAGCAACGTCAACGGGCTGGCCGTGCAGCTCGGCGACAACGAGAAGACCGTCCTGGACTTCGGCGCGATCATCACGGCGGTGATCAACTTCCTGATCGTGGCCGCGGTCGTCTACTTCATCTTCGTGCTGCCGATGAACAAGATCAAGGAGCGTCGCAAGCGCGGCGAGGAAGCCGGTCCGGCCGAGCCGACCGAGGTGGAACTGCTGAAGGAGATCCGCGACCTGCTCATCGCCCAGCGCCAAGGCTGACCCGACCGCCGGCCCCACCGGGAACTCGCGCCGACCGGACGGACGATCAAGCACCCCACCCGACCGCCCCCGCCGCCGAATCACCCACGGCATCCACCGCACTCGTGCACCGGTGCACCCGACGGCCACCGCACGACACCGTGCACAGCGGCTGCCACCACACCTGGCAGTTACCGCACGACACCCTGCCCAGTAGCCGCCACCGCCTGGCGGTCACCGCACCACCGCGCCCGGCGGCCACCTCAGCCGCCGTGGTGCGGTGGCCGGTTCTCCTCGTACCAGCGGTCATCGCGACCGGCTGAACGCGGCTCATCCGATGACGTCTCGGGCAACACCTCGCCGAAGACCTCCGCCAGCCGCCGTCGCCTCGCCGCCTCCTCTGCAGGGGACCCGGCAGCGGAACGCCCAGCAGTGGCACGCCTGGCACCAGTCCCGGTCGCTCCGAAATCGGTGCCAACAGCCCTGCCGCTGGCATCTCCAGCGCTGGTATCCCCGGTGCCGGCATCGAGGGGATGGCCACCGCTAGGAAGGCTAGCGGCGCTAGATTTGGTAGCGGTGGTAGCGGTGGCAGGGGTGCGGTTGGCGGGATCGTAGTCGGGCTTGGCGCTGGCGTCGGCGCCCATGTCGGCGCCGGTGCTCGTGTCGGTATCGACGGCGGCAGGGCGGTCGGCGCTAGAGGATCTAGCGTTGCTAGGAATTGGGTCGGTGGTAGCGGGCCTGGTGCTGGTAGGGCTGGTGTCGGGGCTCGCGGCTGCGGCGGCTGCTGCGCCGGCGGCGGGGCTGGCGGTGGTGGGGGTTGTGGCCGCGATTGCTTCCTCGGCGGCTGCGGCGGCGGAGGTGGCCTTCTCGGTGGGGGTGGGGGTGGGGGTGGCTTTGGTGGTGGGTGGCGGTTCGGTTTTGGGAGTGATTGCCGCAGTGTCGGGCTCTGGGTCGGGCTCTGGGTCTGGCTTGGGGTCTGGCTCGGCCGGCGCGGCCTCCCCCGCCCCGGTCGGGGCGGAGGAGGCGGCGGCGGGGTCGGTCACGCTTCGTCCAGGCCCGACAGCTGCTCGATCACGTACGGCACCAGTGCGGACAGGGTCGCCATCCCGTCGCGCACCGCCGACCGCGACCCGGCCAGGTTCACCACGAGGGTGCTGCCGGACACGCCGACCAACCCCCGCGAGATCCCCGCGTCCACGGCCCCCGCCGCCAAGCCCGACGCCCGGAGCGCCTCGGCGATACCGCTGATCGGCCGGTCGAGCACGCCCTGCGTGGCGTCCGGCGTGACGTCGCGCGGCGACACGCCGGTGCCGCCGACGGTGACGACCAGGTCGACGCCACCGATGACGGCGGTGTTCAGCGCGGCGCGGATGCCCACGACCTCGCCCTCCACCGCGACCGTGCCGTCGACGATGAACCCTGCTTCCTCCAGCAACTCGGTGACCAGCGGTCCTGTGCTGTCGTCGTGCTCACCGTGCGCCACCCGGTCGTCCACGATCACGACAAGGGCGCGTCCCAGGCGCTGCGCGCTGCGTTCCATGCGCGCCACCGTAGCCAATCGTGGATCTGACGGTTCCGTGACGTCACGCTGTCGCACCGGGACATCCCGCCGAACCGCCCCTAGCTTCGGTGACGTGCGCGTCCTCCTCACCGGCGGAGCCGGGTTCATCGGCTCCCACGTCGCCGACCAGCTGACCGCGGCCGACCACGACGTCGTCGTGCTCGACGCCTACCTCCCCCAGGCCCACAGCACCCGTCCGCCGGAAGCGCACGACGTCACCGACCTCGACACCGTGCGGACCCTCCTCGACCGGGTCGACGTGGTGTGCCACCAGGCCGCCGTCGTCGGCCACGGCCTGGACCCGTCCGACGCGCCGCTGTACGCCCGCAACAACGACCTCGGCACCGCCGTGCTGCTCGCCGCCATGCACGACGCGAACGTGGAGCACCTGGTCATGGCCTCCTCGATGGTGGTCTACGGCGAGGGCCGCTACGAGTGCGCCGAGCACGGCGTGGTCCGGGCCGCGCCCCGCCGGCAGTCCGACCTCGACCAGGGCCGCTACGAACCGCCCTGCCCGCACTGCGGCAGCCCCCTGGAACCGCGCCTCGTCCCCGAAGACGCCCCGCTGGACCCCCGGAGCACCTACGCGGCCAGCAAGCTCGCACAGGAGCACTACGCGGCAGCGTGGGCCCGTCAGACGGGCGGCACCGTGTGGGCGCTGCGCTACCACAACGTGTACGGCCCGAGGATGCCCAAGAACACCCCTTACGCGGGCGTGGCGAGCCTGTTCCGCAGCGCGCTCGAACGCGGCGAGGCGCCCACCGTGCTCGAAGACGGCCGGCAGCGCCGCGACTTCGTGCACGTCACCGACGTCGCGCGGGCCAACGTGCTGGCGGTGGAGCGCCCCGGCGAGCCGGGCACGCTCACCCCCCTGAACATCTGCTCCGGCGAGCCGCACACCGTCGGCGACCTCGCCACCCACCTGGCGCGGGCGTGCGGCGGCCCGGAGCCGCGCGTCGTCGGCGGCGCGCGGCCCGCGGACGTCCGGCACGTCGTCGCCGACCCGGCCAGGGCTCAGGACCTGCTCGGCTTCCGCGCCGCCACGCCGTTCGCGGCGGGGGTCAGGCAGTTCGCGGCGGACCCCCTGCGCTGAGCGGCAGCCGCACCTCGAACCGGCAGCCGAGGCCGTGGTTGCGGGCGTTGATGGTGCCCTGGTGCGCCTCCACGAGACCGCGCGCGATCGCCAGCCCCAACCCGCCGCCGACCGGCTGCCGGTGCGGCGCGCCGCGGAACGCCACGTCGAACACCCTGGGCAGGTCGGCCTCCGGGATACCGCCGCACCCGTCGTCCACCCGCAGCAGCGCCGACGAGCCGTCCACCCCCACCCGCACGGCCACCGTCCCGTCCGGCGGGGTGTGGCGGATGGCGTTGGACAGCAGGTTGCGCACCACCCGCGCCAGCTCCGGGTCGCTGCCGAGCACCACCGGCCACGTCGCCGCGTCCGCCCGCAGCCGCACGCCCTTGCGCGTCGCCACCGGGCCCTCCGCCGCCACCACCTCGCTGACCACGTCCGCCAGCGGCACCTCGGACAGCGTCAGCCGCAGCGCGCCCGCGGTGATCCGGGACAGCTCGAACAGGTCGTCCACCATCCCGGACAACGCCTCCGCCTCACCCGAGATCCGCCCGGCGTAGTCGGTGACCTCGTCCCGCCGCGACACCACCCCGTCGGCCAGCGCCTCGGCCATCGCCCTGATCCCGGCCAGCGGCGTGCGCAGGTCGTGGCTGATCCACGCCACCAGCTCGCGCCGGGACGCCTCGGCCGCCCGCTCCCGGGCCCGCGCCTCGCTCTCCCACACGCTGCGCCGCGCCAGCGCCCGCCCCAGCAGCACGGCCGTCGGCACCGTCACCAGCGCCACCAGCAGGCACACCAGCACGGTCGTGGTGAGGATCGGGGTGAACATGAACCCGCTCACCGCCAGCACGCCGCCGACGGTCGCCACCACGGGCACGATCGCCAGCACGGTCAGCGCGGTGGCCAGCGACCCGCTGGACAGCCGCCGCAGCACCACCGCGCCGAGCAGCGCCAGCGGCAGCGAGAACAGCACCGCGTACGGCAGGATGTGGTAGATCTCGACCAGCATCACGCACCGCCGTCGTACCGGTAGCCGACGCCCCACACGGTGGCGATCCGCACCGGCCGGGCCGAGTCGGCCTCCACCTTCTCCCGCAACCGTCGCACGTGGACGGTCACCGTCGACTGGTCGCCGAACTCCCAGCCCCACACCCGGGACAGCAGCTCGGCCCGGTCGAACGCGGCGCCCCGGTTGGCGAGGAAGAACGCCAGCAGGTCGAACTCCCGGGTGGTCAGCGACAGCTCGCGCCCGTCCAGCCACGCGCACCGCGCGCCGACGTCCACCCGCAGCCCGCCGTCGGTCAGCACCGACGACGACCGCGACGCCGCCACCCGCGACCGGCGCAGCACGGACGTGACCCGCAGGGCCAGCTCACGCGGGCTGAACGGCTTGGTCACGTAGTCGTCCGCGCCGAGCTGGAGCCCGGCGATCCGGTCCTCCTCCTCGCCGAGCGCGGTCAGCATCACCACCGGCACCGCGCTGCGCGCCCGCAGCCGCCGGCACACCTCCAGCCCGTCCACGCCGGGCAGCATCAGGTCCAGCACCACCAGGTCCGGCTCGCGCTCGGCGAACCGGCGCAGCGCGGTCTCGCCGTCGCCGACCAGCTCGACCTCGTGCCCGGCCAGTTCCAGGTACCGGCGCACCACGTCGCGCACGGTCACGTCGTCGTCCACGACGAGGACCCGCCCGGTCGTCTCACCCATGTCGCGACCTCACCAGTTGGTCAGCAGGAGGTGGTTGACCGCGAGCGCGGTCACCGCTTGCGCGGCCAGCCACGGCCGCCGCCGCGCCGGCACGAGCACGACCAGCCACACGGTGAACGGCAGCCAGATCCGCTCCACCTCGGCCTTGCTCAACCCCGACACGTCGGCCACCAGGATGGCCGCTGCCGCCGCCGCGGCCAATTTCACCGCAGGGCCGCGCCACCGCGCCGCGAACGGCGCGAAGCCGCAAGCGAGCACGGCGGCGGCCAGGTTGCCCCACACCCAGTAGCCGTAGGAGCGGGACGACGCGATGCCCTGGTAGTACCGCTCGACCACCAGGTGGTAGCCGTCCAGCCACCAGAAGCCGAGCGCCGCGAACACCGCCACCACCCCCAGAGCGCCCACGACGGCCACGCCGATCCGCCGCCAGTCGGGCCACAGCACGGCCAGCGCTACCAAGCCGATCAGCACCAGGCCGTACGACAGGAACACGGCGAACCCCAGCACCACACCGCCGGCCAGGGCGCGCCGGGTCGCCAGCAACGCGATGCCGCACGCCGTGACGCCCGCGAACAGCCCGTCGGCCGACACGCCGATCCACACCGCCCCCGGGAACAGCGCCACGAACGGCAGCACGGACCGCGCGTGCTCCTCGGACCCGAGCGCCCGCACGGTGACCGGCACCGCGACCGCCGTCAGCGCGCCGACCAGCACCACGAGCGCCGACGCCCACGCGCCGCCGGACAGGCCGATCCGGTCCAGGCCGACGAACACCAGCAGCGCGCCCGGCGGGTGGCCGGACACGTGCGTGGTCCACGAGTCGGGTTGGAAGTCGAGGATGCGGGACGAGAACCCGCGCAGCGCCGCGGCCACGTCGGTGACGCCCGGCACCTCGTGCAGGTACTCGTCGGCGGTGGTCAGCCGGTCGGCGAAGCCGCGGCGCCAGCCGTCGACCAGGGCCAGCGCGGAGGTCCACGCCACGGCGGTCGCGTACCCGGCGGCCAGCGCGGCGCGCCACCCGAGCCGACCGGCCAGCGCGGGGCCGTGCACGACCACCAGCACCGCCACCAGCACGGCGAACGGGGTGCCGACGCCGACGTGCGGCAGCCAGGCGGCGAACAGCGGCGGCGCGCTCGCGAACGTGCGCTCGGCGCCCAGCAGCGCGCCGACCGCGGCGGCCGAGGCGACCAGGGCCGCGGCGGCCAGGACACGGAGCACGAGCCCACCGTAGGCCCGGTCCTGCCCTCCGCGCGTGGTCGCGGCGGCATCCGTCAGCGGTCCGTAAGAAGTGCGCGCACGTCATGATTCGGTAAGCGGCGCAACGGTTTCCCGGCGTCCACGGCGGACCGATGCTGGGCACGTGGACGAAATCGACGTGGTGCTCCCCTGCCTGGACGAGGCGGCGGCGCTGCCGGGCGTGCTGCGGGCCATGCCCGCCGGCTACCGGCCGCTGGTGGTGGACAACGGGTCGCGCGACGGCTCGCCGGAGATCGCCCGGTCGTTGGGCGCCGAGGTGGTGCACGAGCCGAGGCCCGGGTACGGCGCGGCGGTGCACACGGGCATCGAGCGCGCGCGCTCCGAGGTGGTCTGCGTGCTCGACGCGGACGGCTCGCTGGACCCCCGCGAGCTGCCGGACCTGGTGGCGCTGCTGGCGCGCGCGGAGCTGGCCGTGGGGCGGCGGGTGCCGGAGGCGGGCAGCTGGCCGTGGCACGCGCGGGCCGGGAACGCGGTGCTGGCGGCGTTGCTGCGGCGCAAGGGGCTGCCGGTGCGGGACATCGCGCCGGTGCGGGCGTTCCGGCGGCGGGACCTGCTGGACCTGTCGGTGCGGGACCGGGCGTTCGGCTACCCGTTGGAGCTGCTGCTGCGCGCGGCGGCGGCCGGGTGGCGGGTGGTCGAGCGGGACGTCCGCTACGGGCCGCGGGCGGCGGGCACGAGGTCGAAGGTGTCGGGTTCGGTGCGCGGCACCGCCCGCGCGGTGCGGGACATGGCGGCGGTGCTGCGGTGACGCCGGCCGCGAGCCTGCTGGTGGTGGCCAAGGCGCCCGTGCCGGGCCTGGCGAAGACCCGCCTCTGCCCGCCCGCGACACCCGACGAGGCGGCCGACGTCGCCGCCGCCGCGCTCCTGGACACCCTCGACGCCGTGCTGCGCACCCCGCGCGTGCGGCCGGTCGTGGCGATGACCGGCGACCTCGACCTGGCCTGTCGCGCGGCGGAGGTCCGCGACGCCCTGCGGCACTTCACCGTGCTGCCCCAGCGCGGCGCGTCGTTCGCCGACCGGCTGGCCAACGCGCACGCCGACGCGCACCGCGCGCACCGCCTGCCGGTGTTCCAGATCGGCATGGACACCCCGCAGGTCACCCCGGCCCTGCTGGGCGAGTCGGTCGACCGGCTGACCCGGCACGACACCGTGCTCGGCCCGGCGGCCGACGGCGGGTGGTGGGCGCTCGGCCTGGTCGACCCGCTCCTGGCCGACGTCCTGCGCGCCGTGCCGATGTCCCGGCCGGACACCGGCGCGCGCACCCTGCTGGCGCTGGGCGACCGCGCCACCGGCGTGCTGCCCGTGCTGTCCGACGTGGACGACGTGGCCACCGCGCGCGAGGTCGCCGCCACCGCGCCGCACACCCGGTTCGCCGCCGCCCTCGCCCGCCTCGGGGCGCTGCGGTGACCGCCTTCGACGTCGGCCTCACCGGCGCGGAGTGCGAGCTGGAGCTGGCCGGCGGCGGCCGGCTGCCGCTGCCGGTCGACCGGTGGCACCAGGACGCGGACGCCGCCGACCGCGTCCTCCTCGACGCCTGCCACGGCCCCACCATCGACCTCGGCTGCGGCCCGGGTCGGCTGGTGGCGGCGCTGGTGCGGCGCGGTGTGGTGGCGCTGGGCGTGGACAACTCGCCGCTGGCCGTCGCGCTCACCCGCACCAGGGGCGGCCCGGCGCTGCACCGGGACGTGTTCGGCCGGCTGCCCGGCGCGGGGCGCTGGGCGCACGTGCTGCTCGCCGACGGCAACATCGGCATCGGCGGCGACCCGGTCGCGCTGCTCCACCGGGCCCGCGGGCTGCTGCGCCGGCGCGGGAGCGCGCTGGTCGAGGTCGAACCGCCCGGCTGCGGGCTGCGCCGGGACCGGGCCAGGGTGGCCGGTGGCGCGTGGTTCGAGTGGGCCAGGGTCGACGCGCGGGCCGTCGCGCCGATCGCCGCGCGGGCCGGGCTGTCGGCACGCCGGCCGGTCGAGCGCGACGGCCGCTGGTTCGCCGAGCTGGTGCGCCCGTGAGGCCCCGGCGGGGGTCCAGCCCGCACACCGCCACCCGGGTCGGCGCGTGGCTGGGCGTCGCCTTCGGCCTCTGCTTCGCCACCGGCCTGCTCAGCCACTACGCGCAGCACCCGCCGGGGTGGTTCACCTGGCCCACCCGCCCGGTCAACCTCTACCGGGTGACGCAGGGCGTGCACGTCACCTCGGGCGTGGCCGCGATCCCGCTGCTGCTGGCGAAGCTGTGGACGGTCTACCCGAAGCTGTTCGAACGGCCGCTGGTGCGGTCCCTGCCGCACGCGCTGGAGCGCGGTTCGGTCCTGGTGCTGCTCGGCGCGTCCTTCTTCGAGCTGGTCACCGGCCTGTTCAACGCCGCCCAGAACTACCCGTGGCGGTTCTTCTTCCCGTCCGCGCACCACGCGATGGCGTGGGTGGCGGTCGGCGCGCTGCTCGTGCACGTCGCGGTCAAGCTGCCGCTCACCCGCACGCCCGCCGAGGAGGTGCGCCGGGGCACGCTCAGCCGACGCGGGTTCCTGCTCACCACGGGCGGCGCGGCGGCGGTCGCGGTGCTGGCCACGGCGGGCGGCACGGTGCCGTGGCTGCGGACCGTGTCGGTGCTGGGCGCCCGGTCGACCGCGCTCCCGGTGAACCGCACCGCCGCCGCGGCCGGCGTGCCCGCCGCGGGTGACGACTGGCGGCTGACCGTCGGCGCGCGGCGGTTCTCCCGGGCCGAGCTCGAAGCGCTGCCGCAGACCACGGCCGAGCTGCCGATCGCGTGCGTCGAGGGCTGGAGCGCGTCGGCGACGTGGACCGGCGTGCCCGTCCGCGACCTGCTCGCGCTGGCGGGCGAGGAGCCGGGCGACGTCCGGGTGGAGTCGGCGGAGCGCGACGGGCTCTACCGCGCGAGCACGCTGCCCGCCGCGCACGCCCGCGACCCGTTGACGTTGCTGGCGCTCAAGGTGGACGGCGAGACCCTGTCGCTGGACCACGGCTACCCGTGCCGGCTGATCGCCCCGAGCCGACCGGGCGTGACGCAGACCAAGTGGGTCGCCCGGTTGGAGGTCGTCCGATGAGGTGGCTGATCGGTGCGCTGGGTGTCGTCATGGCCGGCTGGGGCGCCTACCTCCTGCTGCCGCTGCTGGACGTCGACCTCGCGCTGTGGTTCATCGGCGGACCGGTCGCGCACGACGTGCTGCTCGCGCCGCTGTTCGCCGGCGTCGGCCTGCTGGTCGTGCGGTGGGCGCCACCGAGGTGGCGGGCGCCGGTGCTGGTCGGGGGCACGTTGACCGGCGTGCTCGTGCTGCTCGCCGTCCCGCTGCTGTGGCGGCCGTTCGGCGGGCCGCGCAACCCCGGCCTGGTGGACCGCGACTACCCGACCGGGCTGCTCGTCGCGATCGGCGTCGTCTGGTTGGGCGTCCTCGCGGCCCGGCTGCTGGTCGGCAGGGGACCGCACGACAAGAGGCCGCACGCCGACAGGTGAGGGGAACCTGCCGGGTGCGGCCTCCAACCGGCTCGGGGCACGTGAGCCGGGGCCTTGTGGCGGTGCTAGCGGACCTCGACGGGCTGGCTGCCCAGCGTGACCTCGACCGTGCGGTCCTCGCCGATGGTGAGCTGCACCTTCTCGCCCGGCGCGCGGGACCGGACGGCCGCGACCAGGGCGTCGGAGCTGTCCACCACCCGGTCGCCGAACTTCGTGATCACGTCGCCGGTCTTGACGCCGGACGCCTCGGCCGCGCCGCCACCGGTCACCGCGCGGACCTCGGCGCCGCCCCTGGGCGAGTCGCCGACCTGCACGCCGAGCACGGTCTGGGTGGCCTTGCCGGTCTCCGACAGCTCCTTGGCCGTGCGGCGGGCCTGGTCGATCGGGATGGCGAAGCCGATGCCGACCGAGCCGCCCTGCGCGGACTGGCTGGAGTTCGGGCTGTAGATGGCCGAGTTGATGCCGACGACCTGGCCGCGCATGTTCACCAGCGGGCCGCCCGAGTTGCCGGGGTTGATCGCGGCGTCGGTCTGGATGGCGTTCAGCACGGTGTCCGCCCCGCCCTGCTCGCCGCCGGCGCGCACCGGCCGGTTCAACGAGCTGACGATGCCGGACGTGACCGTGCCGTTCAGGTCGAACGGCGAGCCGACCGCGACGACCTCCTGGCCGATCCGCAGGTCGCCCGAGTTGCCCAGCTCGGCGGTGGGCAGGCCGGAGACGTCCTCGGCCTTCACCACGGCCAGGTCGGACGTCGGGTCGCGGCCGACGATCTTCGCGTCGAACGAGCGGCCGTCCTGCAGCTGGACCTTGATCGGCCCGCCGTTGGCGGCGCTCTCGACGACGTGGTTGTTGGTCAGCACCAGCCCGTCGGAGCTGAGCGTGAAGCCGGACCCGGCCCCGCCGCTCACCTGCACCTGGACCACGGTCGGCAGCACCTTCTGGGCCACCTGCTCGATCGAGCCGGCCGGCGCGTCGCCGGTCCGCTGCGCGGGCGGGGCCTGGTTGAGCGCGTTGGTGACCGGCCCGGCCTCTTCCGCGGCCTGGTAGCCGACGTAGCCGCCGACACCGCCCGCGACACCGCCGATGGCGAGCACCAGCGCCGCCACGCCCGCGACGACCTTTCCGCGACCCCGCTGGCGCGGCGGCGGCGAGCCGACCGAGCCGGGTGGCGCGTAGTAGGGGCCGGGCATCCCCGGCTGCCCCGAGGGCGTGGAGGTCGGCGAGCCGGGGTGGTCCGGTCCGGCGCCGGTCTGCGGAACGCCGTGCGGACCCGTGTGCTCCGGGCGCTGGAAGCCGGACTGCCAGGCTTCCGACCCGGTCGCCGGCAGTCCGGCGCCGCCCTGCACGGCGCCGGACCCACCGGTCCCGGTCTGACCCGCGCCGCCCTGCACGGCGCCGGCCACACCTGCTCCGGTCACGCCGGCGCCGCCCTGCACGGCGCCCGCCTGACCGATCCCCACCTGGCCGGCGGCACCCTGCGAGGCGACCGGCGGGCGGAAGTCGTCCGGGTGGCCGGCGCGCCAAGCGGCCGGCGACCCGGGTAGGGGCCCGGGGCCGCTCACGTGCTGAGCGGCCGGCGAGCCGAAGTCCGAAGTGGTGACGCTGTCCGGGTAGAGGGCGTTGTCAGCGGGTCGGCCGGTGCTCCCCTGCAGAGCACCGGCCGACCCGGAGTCCGACCGGTCGGCCCCTGCCGCCGACCCGTCGATGGCGTCCTCCGACCGCGCGGGGCCTCCCTGCCAGGCACCCCGCGCACCCGCGGACTCCGGTGCGTCGGCGCCGCCCTGCACGGCTCCCCCGCTACCGGTGTCGTCATGACCGGGACCGGCGCCACGCGCCCACGGGCTCTGCTGCTGAGGCGGCGGAGACTGCGGTGGCTGCTTCGGCTGCTCGTTCTCGGTCATGTCCACCACTCTGCGGTGCCCGCCTGAGAGCAGCCTTAAACGAAACTGGGCATCAGTTGTGAGTCCCGCGCAGCCGCTCCGCGATCTGCTCCGGCGTGGCGTCGTTCACCCAGACGCCCATGCCCGATTCCGAGCCCGCGAGGTACTTGAGCTTGTCCGCCGTGCGCAGGATCGAGAACACCTCTAGGTGCAGCCAGGCCAGGTCACGGCCGGTGCGGACGGGCGCCTGGTGCCACGCGGCGATGTAGGGCAGCGGGCGGTCGTAGAGGGCGTCCAGGCGGTGCAGCACGGCCAGGTACAGCGAGGCGAAGTCGTCCCGCTCGGCGTCGGTCAGCGCAGGTAGGTCGGGCACTTGGCGGTGCGGCACCACGTGCACCTCGACCGGCCAGCGGGCCGCGGCGGGCACGAACGCCGTCCAGTGCTCGCCCTCCGCGATGACCCTGGTGCCGGCCGCACGTTCGGCGGCCAGGATGTCGCCCATCAGTGGACGTCCGTGTGACGCCCAGTAGTCCGCCGCGGCGGCCAGCATCCGTTCCGTCTTCGGGGTCACGAAGGGGTAGCCGTAGACCTGCCCGTGCGGGTGCGACAGCGTGACGCCGATCTCCTCGCCCCGGTTCTCGAACGGGAACACCTGCTCGACGCCCGGCGTCGCGTTCAACGCCGCCGTGCGGTCCGCCCACGCGTCCACCACCGTGCGCACCCGGGACGGGGGCAGCGAGCCGAACGACGTGTCGTGGTCGGAGGTGAAGCACACGACCTCGCACCGGCCCCGACCGGCCGCCCGCGCCACCATCGGCATCCCGTCCACAGTGGACGGCAGGTCCGGCACGCCCTGGGCGAACGACGGGAACCGGTTCTCGAACACCACCACGTCGTAGCTCGACTCGGGGACCTCGGTCGGCTTGCCCGGCGTGGACGGGCACAGCGGGCACAGGTCGGCCGGCGGCTTGTAGGTGCGGGTCTGCCGGTGCGCGGCCATCGCCACCCACTCGCCGGTCAGCGGGTCGCGGCGCACCTCCGACAGCGGCTGCGTCCGCGGCAGGTCGCGGGTGTCGACCGCGTCGCGCGGCGGCGCGTCCGGCGTGTCGTCGAAGTAGATGATCTCCCGGCCGTCGGCCAGCTCGCCCGCCGTGCGCCTCACGCCAGTTCCTCTCCACGTCCCGGCACGTGCGCCAGGACCAGTTCGCCGACCTGCTCGCCGAGCACCGCCCGCGCGGGCTCGGCCAATCCCTCGTCGCTGACCAGCACGTCCGCCTCGTCCAGCGCGGCGATGGTGGAGATCCCGACGGTGCCCCACTTGGTGTGGTCGGCCACCACGACGACCCGCCCCGCCGCGTCGACCAGCGCCCGGTCGGTCTCGCTCTCGTTCAGGTTCGGGGTGGTGAAGCCGGACCGCTCGGCCATGCCGTGCACGCCCAGGAACACCACGTCCAGGTGCAGCGACCGCAGCGCCTGCACCGCCACCGGCCCGACCAGCGCGTCCGAGGGTGTGCGCACGCCGCCGGTCAGCACCACCGTGCGGTCGGTGCGCCCGCTCTGCTGGAGCACGTCGGCGACCCGGATCGAGTTGGTCACCACGGTCAGGTCCGGGATGTCGTCGAGGAACCGGGCCAGCGTCCACGTGGTGGTGCCCGCCGACAGGCCGATCGCGGTGCCGGGGCGCACCAAACCGGCGGAGAACGCGGCGATGGCCTCCTTCTCCGGCAGCTGGCGCACCGACTTGGCCTCGAACCCGGGCTCGTCGGTGCTGCGGCCGACCACCGACGTGGCGCCGCCGTACACCTTCTCGACCAGGCCGCGGGCGGCCAGCACGTCCAGGTCGCGGCGCACGGTCATGTCCGAGACGCCCAGCCGGACGACCAGGTCGCTCACCCGCACCGCGCCGGTCCGGCGGACCTCTTCCAGGATCACCGCTTGTCGCTGGCGTGCCAGCACGTCACACCTCTTCTTCTTCCCGGACCACGACCACGCCGCCGGCGGGCACGACCACGCCGCCCGGCACGCGCTCGCCGGACAGCAGCTCGACACCCGTCGCGGGCAGCTCGACGTCGCCGTCCCCGTGGTTCACCGCGACCAGCCACGATACGGCGGACCCGTCCACCTCACCGCCTCGGCGCACGACCTCGACGTCCACGTGGCCCGTCCCGGTCACCCCCGCGCCCGCCAGCGCGGTCCGCGTCAGCCGGTCCAGCCCGTCGCCGGTCAGGCCGCACGCCACGTACCAGGCGACGCCGTCGCCGCGGCCGTTGCGGGTGATGGCGGGCACGCCGGGCAGCGGGCCGTCGACGTAGGAGGCGACCACCTCCGCACCGGTGGCGTGCAGGTGCTCGGTCCAGACCGTGGCCGACGAGCCGTCGTCCAGGGACACCTCCTCGCCCTCCCGCAGCGGGTGGAACTCCTCGGTCCGCACGCCGAGCAGGTCGCGGAACGCGCCGGGGTAGCCGCCGAGGTGCACGTGGCCGCGGCTGTCGGTGATGCCGGACAGGTAGGTGACCAGCAGGTGGCCGCCCGCCTCCACGTGCCGCTCGTACGGCGACGCGTCGTCCACCAGGTAGAGCGCGGGCAGCACGACCAGCCGGTAGCCGGACAGGTCCGCGCCGGGCGGCACGAAGTCGACCGTCACCCCGGCCCGCCACAGCGCCCGGTAGTGCGCGAGGACGTGCCGGTGGTAGGAGAAGTCGGCGGTCGGGTGCGCGGGCTGACCGAGCGCCCACCCCGACTGCCAGTCGTGCACGATCGCCACCGACGCCCGCACGGTCGAGCCGACGAGCTCGGCGATCCGCCCGTACTCCGCGCCGACCTGCTCGACCTCGCGGAACACCTTCGTGTCCGGGCCGGCGTGCGGCACCATCGCCGAGTGGTAGCGCTCCGCGCCCGCGCGCGACTGCCGCCACTGGAAGAACAGCGTCCCGTCCGCGCCGCGGGCCAGGTGCGCGTACGAGTTGCGCCGCAGCTCGCCCGGCTGCTTGGCGATGTTGCGCGGCTGCCAGTTCACCGCCGACGTGGAGTGCTCCATCAGCAGCCACGGCCGGCCGCCCGCCAGCCCGCGCACCAGGTCGGCGGAGAACGCCAGGTCGACGTGCCGCTCGGGGTCCTCGGCGCGGGTGTAGTGGTCGTTGGCGACGAAGTCGACCTCGGCCGCCCACTTCCAGTAGTCCAGCGCCTGGAAGCCCCACGTCACCATGAAGTTCGTGGTCACCGGCACGCCCGGGGTGACCTCGCGCAGCACGTCGCGCTCGGCCTTGTACAGCTCCAGCAGCGCGTCGGAGGAGAACCGGTCGAAGTCCAGCAGGTGGCCGGGGTTGCCCAGCGACGGCGTCGCGCGCGGCGGCAGCACCTGGTCCCACGAGGTGTAGTGCTGGCTCCAGAACGCCGTGCCCCACGCCTCGTTCAGCTCGTCCAGGGCTCCGTGGCGGGCCTTGAGCCAGTCCCGGAACGCCACCGCGCAGCGGTCGCAGTAGCAGCGCGACACGTGGCAGCCGTACTCGTTGCCGACGTGCCACGCCGACAGCGCCGGGTGGTCGCGGTACCGCTCGGCCAGCGCGCGGGCCAGCGCGACGGCCCTGGTCCGGTAGACCGGCGAACTGGGGCAGTACGACTGGCGCGACCCCGGCGAGAGCCGCACGCCGTCGGCGGTCTCCGGCAGCACCTCGGGGTGCGCCGAGGTCAGCCAGGGCGGCGGCGCGGCGGTCGCGGTGGCCAGGTCGACCCGGATGCCGGCGTCGTGCAGCAGGTCGAGCACGCGGTCCAGCCAGCCGAACTCGTGGCGGCCGTCCTCGACCTCCAGCAGCGCCCAGGAGAAGATGCCGACGCTGACCAGGTTCACCCCGGCGCGCCGCATCAGCTCGACGTCGTCCGCCCAGACGGCCTCCGGCCACTGCTCCGGGTTGTAGTCGGCGCCCCACGCCAGGCCGGGCACACCGGTTGGCCAAGTCGTCATGGCGGCCAGACTGGTCGATTCAGGACCCGAACGTCAACACAGTCCAACAGGAACACTCGGGTACCTTGACATTCCCTGTGGCTCACACCACATTGTGAGTCCTCTTGTTGACTCTTTGTTCACTTGGTTCCGGCCGAGTGTCACCCGGAGGAACGACGATGACCAGGTTCTCCGCCAGCCATCCGTTATTGGGCCGTCGAACCCTCCTGAGGGCGATGATCGCGGGCGCGGGCGTCGCGGCCGTGCCCGGCCTGGCCGCGTGCGGCTCCGACGGCGGCGGCGCCGCCACCGACGCGGTGACGTTCGGCAACAACGCCTCCGACCAGGTGCCCAAGGACGCGATCACCGCCGCGCTCAAGGCGTTCGAGGGCGAGTCCGGCCTCAAGGTCACGATCAACACCAAGCAGCACGAGCAGTACCAGGAGCAGATCAACAACTACCTCCAGGGCAGGCCGGACGACGTGCTGGCCTGGTTCGCGGGCTACCGGATGCGGTTCTTCGCCGAGAAGGGCCTGACCGGCGACCTGAGCGGCGTGTGGTCGAAGGTCTCCGGCGGCTACGAGCCCGCGCTGAAGGAGGCGTCCACGGCGTCGGACGGCAAGCAGTACCTGATCCCGTTCACCCAGTACCCGTGGGGCGTGTTCTACCGCAAGAGCGTGTGGCAGCAGCGCGGCTACGAGGTGCCGAAGACGTTGGACGAGCTGGTCGCGCTGTCCACGAGGATGCGGGGCGACGGCCTGGACCCGATCGCGTTCGCGCAGAAGCAGGGCTGGCCCGGTATGGGCACCTTCGACCAGCTGAACTTCCGGATCAACGGCTACCGGTTCCACGTCGACCTGATGGCCGGCAAGGAGGACTGGCAGGGCACGAAGGTGCGCGAGGTGTTCGACACCTGGAAGCGCCTGCTGCCGCTGCACCAGGAGAACGCGCTCGGCCGGGACTGGCAGGAGGCCGCCCAGTCGCTCCAGCAGGGCAAGGCGGGCATGATGCTGCTCGGCTCGTTCATCGCCCAGCAGTTCAAGGGCGAGGAGGAGGACCTGGACTTCTTCCCGTACCCGGAGATCAACCCGGAGCACGGCCAGGACACCGTGGAAGCGCCGATCGACGGCTACATGATGTCCGCCAAGCCCGGCAACGCCGAGGGCGCGGCGAAGCTGCTGGAGTACCTGGCCGCACCCGCCGCGCAGCTGCTGTACACGAAGGCCGACAGCGGCGTCATCGCCACGTCCAACAAGGCCGACACGTCCGGCTACAACTCGTTGCAGAAGAAGGCCGCGCAGGTCATCAAGGAAGCCGCGCACATCACCCAGTTCCTGGACCGCGACACCGACCCGCGGTTCGCCAGCGACGCGGCCACCAACGGGCTGAACGCGTTCATCCAGAACCCCGACGACATCGGCTCGATCCTCAAGGGCATGGCGGACCAGGCGAAGACGATCTTCACGGAGTGACGGCGTGACCGCATCGGAGTCCCCACCGGCGCCCGCCCGGACCCGGCGGCGCGCCACCGCGCTCGCGCCGCGCGACAAGCTCGTGCTCGGCCTGATGCTCGGCATCCCGTCGCTCGTGCACCTCGCGCTCGTGTGGGCGCCCGCGCTCGGGTCGGTCGCGCTGTCGTTCAGCTCGTGGGACGGCATCGGCGGGTTCGAGGACATCGAGTGGGTCGGCGTGCAGAACTACGTCGACATCTTCACCCGCTACCCGCGGTTCTGGCCCGCGTTGCGGCACAACCTCATCTGGCTGCTGTTCCTGCTCGTCGTGCCGACCGTCGCCGGGTTGCTGCTGGCCGTGCTGCTGGACCGGCAACTCCGGTTCGGGCGGATCTACCAGAGCGCGCTGTACCTGCCGATGGTGCTGTCGCTGGCCCTCGTCGGGTTCATCTGGCAGCTCATCTACCAGCCGGAGCAGGGGCTGCTGAACAACGTGCTCGGCACCGCGTCGACCGACCCGGTGAACTGGCTGGGCGACCCGGACATCAACCTGTACGCGGTGCTGGTGGCGGCCGGGTGGCGGCACACCGGGTACGTCATGCTGCTGTACCTGGCCGGGTTGAAGGCGGTCGACCCGGCGTTGAAGGAAGCCGCGGCGCTGGACGGCGCGAACGCGTGGCAGACGTTCTTCCGGGTGACGTTCCCGGTTCTCAAACCGGTGAACGTGGTGGTGCTCGTGGTCACCGTGATCGAGGGCCTGCGGGCGTTCGACATCGTGTACGTCATCAACAAGGGGCGCAACGGGCTGGAGCTGCTGTCCGTGCTGGTGACCGACAACATCATCGGCGAGTCGAGCCGGATCGGCTGGGGCTCCGCGCTGGCCGTCGTGCTGCTGGTGATCTCGCTCGGGTTCATCGTCACCTACCTGTTCCAGGTGTTCCGCGAGGAGGAGCGGTGAACGCGGGTTTCCGACCGGCGCGCGTCGCGCTGCACGTGTTCCTGGTCCTGACGTGCCTGGTGACGCTGGCGCCGCTGTTGTGGGCGCTCTACGCGTCGCTGCGCACGTACGACGACACGGCGCGCAACGGGTACTTCTCGATCGCCGAGAGCCTGACGCTGGACAACTTCGGCGCCGCGTGGACGCAGGCGGACCTGCCGCACTACTACCTGAACACGCTGCTCGTCGCGGTGCCCGCGCTGGTGCTCGTGCTGCTGCTCAGCTCCATGGTGGCGTTCGGGGTGTCGCGGTTCTCGTTCCGGTTCAACCTGGTGCTGCTGATGCTGTTCACGGCGGGCAACCTGCTGCCGCAGCAGGTGATCGTGACGCCGCTGTGGCGGCTGTACCTGCTCACGCCGGTGCCGGGGTGGGTGAGCGACAGCGGCGTGCTGCTGGACTCGCAGCTCGGGCTGGTGCTGATCCACGTGGCGTTCCAGTCCGGGTTCTGCGTGTTCGTGCTGAGCAACTACATGAAGACGATCCCGGTGGAGCTGGGCGAGGCGGCGCGGGTGGACGGCGCGGGCGTGTTCCGGCAGTACTGGCAGGTGATCCTGCCGCTGTGCCGGCCCGCGCTGGCGGCGTTGGCGACGCTGGAGTTCACCTGGATCTACAACGACTTCCTGTGGGCGCTGGTGCTGATCCAGACCGGCGACAAGATGCCCATCACCTCGGCCCTGCAGAACCTGAGGGGGACCTTCTTCGTCGACAACAACCTGATCGCCGCGGGCTCGCTGCTCGTCGCCCTCCCGACCCTGGTCGTCTTCTTCGTCCTCCAGCGCCAGTTCATCGGCGGCCTGACCCTGGGCTCCACCAAGGGCTGAGCGGTGGCGTTACCGTGACGACGGCCACGCGCGGGCGGGGTATCAGCAGCCGGCGGGCGCGATCCACTCCTCAGTAGAGGCGACAGCAGCCCCGCCGAGAGGACGTCCCGATGCCCATCCGCCGCACCCTGGCCGCCTGCGCCGCGGTGGTCGCCGCCACCCTGGCGACGGCCACCCCCGCGCGGGCCACGTCGGCCCTGCTCCACGCCGAGCTGGCCGAGCTGGCCGACAACCTCAACTCCCTGGCGTGGCCCGGCCAGGACACCTACAACTTCTACCCCGGCGCCAAGGGCCACCCGAACGTGGCCACGAGCGTCGTGTGGGGCACGCCGGGCAGCCCCACCACCTACGAGAACAAGTCCAAGTGCGCGCCGCTGCTCACCCAGGCCCTGAAGCACACGTTCTCCTGGGCGACCGACACCTACCTGGACGACGAGTTCGACAGCCCCAGCCCCACCGCGGCGCAGTACTACGACGGCCTCCAGGCGGGCGCGGCGCACTTCACCACCAAGACCGCGGTCGCCGGCCTGGCGCCGGGCGACGTCATCGCGATCAAGTACAACGACAGCGCGGGCGGCACCGGCGACGCCACCGGGCACGTCCTGGTCGTCGCGGGCGCGCCGCAGCAGCACAACCGGGACGGCAACGCCTCGACCCGCGAGTGGGCCGTGCCGGTGATCGACAGCACCAGCAACCCCCACGGCGTCGCCAGCACCAACTCCTCGTCGCCGTACCAGCAGTTCCCGGACACCCGCGCGGTCGGCGCCACCGAGTACAGCGGGGTCGGCCGGGGCTGGATCTTCATCAGCACCACCGCGGCCGACGTCCCGACCGGCCACTGGTGGGGCGTGAACGAGAACGTGACCGACCAGTACAAGCCGGTGTCGACCCGGCCGATGACCTTCGGCGCGGTGTCCTAGCGGCTCCTAGGCGTGCGGCGCGAGCGCCGGGCGGCCGGGGAGGCGCAGGGTGAACATGGCGCCGCCCTCGGGCGCCCGGCCCACGTAGGCCATGCCGCCGTGGCGCTCGGCGACCTGCTTGACGATGGCGAGGCCGAGGCCCGAGCCCGGGAGGGTGCGGGCCTCGGAGGAGCGGTAGAAGCGCTCGAAGACGTGGGGCAGGTCGGCGTCGGCGATGCCCGGACCGGAGTCGGCCACCTCCACCACGGCGCTGCCGTCGCCCAGCTGCCGCAGGCTCAGCCGGACGACGCCCCGCGCCGGGCTGAACTTCACGGCGTTGTCGAGCAGGTTCAGCACCGCCCGCTCAAGAGCGCTGGAGTCGCCCAGCAGGGACCACGGGGCCAGCTCCACGACGAACTGCACGTCGGACGCGCGGCGGCGAGCGCGGTCCAGCGCGCGCTCCACCACCTCGACCAGGTCCACCGGCTCGTGCACGACCTGGGGCGCGTCCTCGCGCGCCAGCTCCACCAGGTCCCCGATCAACGTGGTCAGCTCGTCCAGCTGCGCCCGCACGTCGGCGTTGATCTCCGCCTTGTCCTCGTCGGACAGCGTCGGCGCGTCCGGCCGCTCGGACGCCAGCAGCAGCTCCAGGTTCGTCCGCATGGACGTCAGCGGCGTCCGCAGCTCGTGCCCGGCGTCCGCGACCAGCCGCCGCTGCCGCTCCTGCGAGTCCGCCACCGCGCCGAGCATCGCGTTGAACCGCTGCGACAGCACCGCCAGCTCGTCGTCGCCGGACACCGGGATGGGCCGCAGGTCGCCGGTCATCGCCACCCGCTCGGTGGCCTCGGTCAGCCGCTGCACGGGCCGCAGCCCGGTCCGCGCCACCGCCGTCCCCGCCAGCGCCGCGACCAGCACGCCCAGCCCGCTGATCACGAACAGCACCACGGACAGCTTGCCCAGCGTGGTGTTCAACGGCTTGGTGGACTGGGCGATCAGCATCGCCTGCCCGTCGCCGTACGGCACCGCGATCACCCGGAAGTCGGTGCGCAGGTCGGTCCAGATGTTCTCCAGCCGCGACCCGCGCGCCACGTCGAGGTCGGCGGGCTGGGTCGGCGGCGCGACCGTCCCCTTCGGGTACTGGATCAGCCCGCTCACGTCGAGCACGCCGATCCGGATGTCACCGGCCGCGAGGAACGCGCCCGGTATCTCGGACACGTCGTTGTTGACCTTCGGCGCGGTGACCGCGGCGCCCGCCCGCTGGCGCAGGTTCGCGTCCATCTGGTCGTGCAGGTTCCGGCTCACCGTCATGTACGCGCCGAGCGACACGACGGCGACGGCGCCGGCGACGCAGAACGCGGCGAGCAGGGTCACCCGGGCCCGCAGCGACACCCGCTGGAGCCGCCCGTTGGCGGCACCGATCACGGAGGGGTCTCCCGCAGCACGTAGCCGACGCCGCGCACGGTGTGCAGCAGCCGGGGCTCGCCCTCGGCCTCGGTCTTGCGGCGCAGGTAGCCGACGTAGACCTCCAGCGCGTTGCCGGAGGTCGGGAAGTCGTAGCCCCAGACGTCCTCCAGGATGCGACCGCGGGTCAGCACCTGCTTGGGGTGCGCCAGGAACAGCTCCAGCAGCGCGAACTCGGTCCGGGTGAGGCTGATCGGCCGGTCGCCGCGCCGCACGTCCCTGGTGCCGGGGTCCAGCTCCAGGTCGGCGAACCGCAGCACCGCGCCCGCCGGCTCGTCGGCGTCGGACGCCGCCCGCCGCAGCAGCGCGCGCAGCCTGGCCAGCAGCTCCTCCAGCGCGAACGGCTTGGGCAGGTAGTCGTCCGCGCCCGCGTCCAGCCCGGACACCCGGTCGGACACCGCGTCCCGGGCGGTGAGCACGAGGATCGGCAGGTCGTCGCCGGTGCTGCGCAGCCGGCGGCACACCTCCAGCCCGTCGAGCCGCGGCATCATCACGTCCAGCACCATGGCGTCGGGGCGCTGGGAGACGACGGACTCGAGGGCCTGCTGGCCGTCGCCGGCAAGGTCGACCTGGTAGCCGTTGAACTGCAGTGAGCGGCGAAGCGACTCACGCACGGCCCGGTCGTCGTCGACAACGAGGATGCGCATGGGGTCAGTCTTGCTCCTGGTCCTGAGAGTCGCCTGAGAAGCGAGTGTGAGCTAGCCGTCAAGTTTCCGGGCCACGGGGGCGTTCCACCGGCGCCACAGCGCGAGCAGCCGCAGGCCGACGATGACCGCCGAGCCGACCAGCGTCACGGGCACCGCGGGCAGGCCCAGGTAGTCGCCGAACGCCACCACGACCGCGCCGCACAGCGCCGCCACCGCGTAGATCTCCCGGCGCAGGACCAGCGGGATCTCCCGCAGCAGCACGTCCCGCAGCGCGCCGCCGCCGATGCCGGTGGTCATCCCGACCAGGCACGCCGCGTACGGCGGCGCGCCGAGCCCGAGCGCCGTCGTGGTGCCCGCGGTGACGAACAGGCCGAGCCCGACGGCGTCGAGCAGCAGCACGGCCCGCCGCAGCCTGGCCACGGTCGGGTGAAACCAGAACACCACCAGTCCGGTGACACCCGCCACGGCGAGGTAGGGCCAGCTCACCAGCGCCGCCGGCGGGTGCACGCCGAGCAGCACGTCCCGGATGATCCCGCCGCCCAGCGCGGTGGTCAGCGCCAGCACGATGACGCCGAACACGTCCAGCCGCGCGTGCACCGCCGCCACCGCGCCGGAGGCGGCGAACGCGGCGATGCCGACCAGTTCCAACGCGGTGAGCAGCACGGCTGACCAGGCTAGAAGTTGTCCGCCAGGCGCGGGACGCCGGGTGCGCCGACCAGCCGGTCGAGCAGGGCGCCGTCGCCGTCCAGCAGCCCGGCCCGGCGCAGCGCGTGGCTGTCCTGCATCCCGCTGAACCACGGTCCCAGCGCCCGCGCGTGCAGCCGCACGGCCCCGCTGCCGCCGGCCTCGACGCGCACCCGGCCGTCCTCGACGACCAGCCGCCGCCGTCCCGCGTGCCACGGCGCGTGCGGGTCGACCACGTCGAGGTCCACCGCCGCGGGCTTCAGCCACGCCGCCGCGGGCCATCCCCGCGCCGCCACGGCCGCCGCCAGGTCCACCACCCGCAGCAGCCACCCGGACGCGGTGACGCCGTACTCGATCGCCTGGTTCGTCAGCAGCCCGGTGACGGCGGGGTCGGTCACCCGGACGGCCGCCCGGTCCAGCACGCCGGCCCAGCTGCCCAGCTCCCGCAGCAGCCCGGCCTGGGTCGCCGCGTCCCGCCCGACCAGGTCGAACACCCGCAGCCGGTCGGCTTCGCGCGACGCCGTCAGGTACCCGCGCACCTCGCCGTCGTGGCCGGGCACCACGGACACCACGTCCAGCTGCAGCACGTCCGCCACGTCGAACGTCGGCGCGCTGCGGTCGACCATCCCGTCCACCGTGGACGCCACGTCGCAGTAGCAGGCGTGCAACGCCGCGAGGTCGCCCTCGACCGCGGGCCGGGCGACGACCCGCTCACCCCGCGGCACCCGGTCCAGCGGCAGGTCCAGCCACTCGAACACCCCGGCCCGCTCCCACCCGCGCGACCGGTACACCGCGGGCACGGTGGCGAACAGCGCGGACAGCGCCTGACCCCGCTCCCGCATGTCCGGCAACGCCGCGTCGAGCAGCGCCCCCGCCACCCCGCGCCCCCGCGCGTAGGGGTCGACGGCCACCCCGCAGACACCGCCCATGGGCACCGTCGAACCACCCCAGAACTGGTGGAACTCCTTGACCGCGAGCACGCCGGCGAGCCGCCCGTCCAGCTCGGCGGTCAACCCCCGCCGACCGGGCCGCAGCGACGGCTCGCCGACCCTCCCGAACGCCACCCGGCGCAGCCGGTCCACCTGCTCGACGTCGTCCTCGGTCAGCTCGCGAATCCGCACGACACCCTGCTTACCAGGTGAAGAAGCCCTGACCGGTCTTCCGGCCGAGGTGACCCGCGGCGACCTTCTCCCGCAGCAGCGCCGGCGGCGCGAACCGCGGCCCCAGCTCGGCGGCCAGGTGCTCGGCGATGGCCAGCCGCACGTCCAGCCCGACGAGGTCGGTCAGCCGCAGCGGTCCCATCGGCCACCCGTAGCCCAACCGCATGCCGGTGTCGACGTCCTCGGCGCTCGCGACGCCCTCTTCGAGCATCCTGATCGCCTCCATGCCGACCGCGACGCCGAGCCGCGAGGTGGCGAACCCGGGCGCGTCCCGCACCTCGATCACGGTCTTGCCCAGCTCCTCGGCCCAGCGGCGGACCCGGGCGACCACGTCGGCGGCCACCCCGTCGTGGCGCACCAGCTCGACCAGCTGCTGGACCGGCACGGGGTTGAAGAAGTGCATGCCGAGCACGCGCTCGCCGGGCAGCCCCTCGGCCAGCGCCGAGATCGACAGCGACGACGTGTTGGACGCCAGCACGGCGTCCGGGCACGCCTCGGCGGCGGCCAGGAGCACCTGCCGCTTCAGCCCGATGTCCTCGGGCACGGCCTCGACCACCAGCGCGGCGCCGCGCCCGACCTGCGTGTCCAGCTTCCCGACCACGGTGAGCCGGTCGAGCAGCCCGCCCGGCGGCACGGCCAGCTTGCCGCGCTCGGCGGCCTTGGCCAGCGACGCCTCGACCGCGCGCCGCGCTGCCGCAGCCCGATCCGCTCCCGCCTCGACCAGCACCACGTCGTGCCCGCCCGCGAGCAGCAGGTGGGCCACGCCGGCGCCCATCGTGCCGCCGCCGATCACCACTGAGATCACGGGACCACGACCTCCGCGGCGAACATGGCGACCAGCTCGACCCCGCCGATCTCGGAGAGGTTCGCGCCGGCGGCCTGCCACTCCGGCGTCTGGAACGCGGCCTTCATGGCGTCGGCGGACTCGAAGTGCATCTCGGCCACGATGTGCGGCTCGTGCTCGCCGAGGAAACCGGGCGCGAACACCCGCGAGACCTTCGCGACCTCGGCCCGCACCAGGCCCGGCGTGCGCTCGACCAGCGGCAGGTGGGAGGTGAAGTACGCCTCGTCGAACGCCTCGACGTCGGCGGGTTTCCGGTACAGCGCGATGTACTTGATCATGTGACACCTTCCGTCCCGTTTCGTCTGCGAATGTAACACCGGCACCATGGACGGGTGCGGATCATCCTGCTGCGCCACGGGCAGAGCCTGGGCAACGTCGACGAGCTGGCGTACTGCCGCGTCCCCGACCACGCGCTGCCGCTGACCGAGCTGGGCGAACAGCAGGCCGAGGACGCCGGGCCGCGGGTCAGGGCCATGCTCAACGGCGACCCGGCGGCCGTCTACGTCAGCCCCTACGTGCGGACCAGGGCCACCCTGCGCGGCCTCGACCTCGGCGACCTGGTCGAGCGCACGGTCGCCGAGCCGCGGCTGCGCGAGCAGGACTGGGGCAACCTCCAGGACCCCGTCCAGCAGGAGGTGCTGAAGCACCAGCGCCACGCGTTCGGGCACTTCTTCTTCCGGTTGCCGAACGGCGAGTCCGGCGCGGACGTGGACGACCGGCTGGCCGCGTTCCTGACCGACCTGGAGCACCGGATGCTCGACCCGGCCCACCCCGGCACGGCGCTGGTGGTGTCGCACGGCCTCACCATCCGGCTGCTGTGCCGCCGGCTGCTCGGCTGGAGCATCGAGCTGTTCGAGTCGCTGTCCAACCTGGAGACGTGCGAGGACCGCGTCCTCACCCACGACGGCACGACGTGGCGGCTGGACCGGCCGTTCGACCAGTGGCGGGCGTCCCCGGACGGCGAGACCCAGGGACCGCTGGCCTAGCGCTCAGGCCGGGACGACGTCCGCGACCACGCACACCACGTTGTCCGGGCCGCCGCGCGCGTTGGCCAGGTCGACCAGCCGCGCCGTCGCCCCCTACCGCACCGCCGTGTGGTCGTGCGTGATCCGGAACATCCGGCCGCCGCACGGTCATGGTGGTGCCCTCCCCGGACAGCTGCTCCACGAGGAAGTCGGCGAGGCCGCGCCGGGCGGCGGTGTCCGCCCCGACCCGCGCCCAGCAGGCGCGCACCTCGGCCGCGGCCTCCGCCGGGTCGAGCTCGCACACCAACCGGATGCGGGCCGGCGGCATGCCGAGCCGGCGCAGCCACGCCACCAGCCGGGAGGCCCGCGCGAACGCCCCGGTGGTCAGCAGCTCCACGTCCCCACCCCCTTCCTCGACCGGGCGCCCCGCCCGGCTGGGACCACCGTGCGGCTTCCCCCGGGGTGAAGGTCAACCCTGGTCGCGGGGCGTCCTCGACACCGCGGGGTGGGCACCGCGCTTCACAGCTCCTCCATCTCGTGCCACTCCGAGAACGGGTCCGCGAACTCCAGTTCGGGCCCCAACGCCAACTCCTCGTCCGTCGCCAACGCGCCCTCCAGGGCCGCCAGCACGGACTCGCCGCAGTCCCGCACGCAGACCGCGACGACTTCCTGCCCCCGGTCGCCGAACTCCGGGTCCCACTCCAGCGACGCGAACGCCCGCCGTTCCGGGTCCTCCTCGGACCAGTCGTCCACGTCGGCCAGCCACGTGCCGACCGCGCCGACGCCCAGCCCGCCGCCCGCCGACTCCAGCCACATCACCCGGGACGGCTGGCTGATCAACCAGATCCGGCCGCGCGAGCGCACGACACCGTCCAGCAGCGCGTCCAGGGCGTCGTGCAGCCGCATCGGGTGGAACGGCCGCCGCGCGGTGAACCGCACCACCGACACGCCCGCCGCCGGTTCCAGGGGCGCGCCGTGCAGCAGCGACCCGAACACGGGCGTGAACCGCCGTCCCACGGGCACCGCCAACAGGGCGCGTGCATCCAAAGAGGACAGTTCGAACCTCGGCGTGCCGGGCGCGACCCGGTCCAGCACGGCGGTCAGCACGTCGTCGCCGCCCGGCCCGGTCAGCACCAGCGCGTCGGCGAACTCCACCTGTCCGACCACGACCTGCGCCACGGTCCGCTCGTCGGACGGCAACCCGATGCCCCGCTCGCCCAGCGTCACCTCGCCGGTCGCGTCGGCCAGCCACGTGGCCCGGTCGACCACCGCCACCACCGACTCGACCCGCACCCCCTCCGGCCGCAGCGCCAGGCACACCGCCTCCGGTTCCAGCGCCGGGTCGAGGTCGAGCACCACCCGGCCGCCCAGCGACGCCAGCAGCGGCAGCAGGTCCTGCCGCAGCGTGCACGACACGCACCCGTGCGCGAGCGCCAGCTCGGTCGGCACGCCGTCGACCCACCGGCGCACGAGCCCGGACTCCAGCCCCGACAGGTCGTGCCGCACGAGCACCGACCCCGGCGAGGCGCGCCAGACCTCCTCGGCGACGCCGTGGGCACCCATCCCGGCCACCATAACGACAACGGTTTCCACACAGCCACCCTAAACGACAACGATTGTCGTTTCAATGAGGAACCGCCACGCGAGCGCCACCACTCAGGCGCACCGACACGCAGGCGTGACCACTGTGGACCGGAAGCAGCGCCGGATCGCCGCCGCCGTCAAGAACGCGCGGGAGACGGCGCCGCCGCCCTGTCCCTCACGAGGCCGCTGAGCGAGGCGGTGCCGGCCACCACCAGCACCGCCAGCGCGGGCCAGTCGGCCACCAGCCGCCCCTCGTCGCCGACCACGAAGCTCCCGTACAGGCCCCAGCACTGCAGCGCGGTGAGCGCCGCGCCGGCCACCGTCGTCCACCACGACACGACCACCACGACCACCACCAGCAGGAGCAGCGCGAACACCGGCCAGCTCCCCGCCAGCGCGGTCACCACGACGCCGCCCGCGAAGCCGAGCGCGGACCCGTGCACTGTTCCGACCATGACGGGCCATTCAACGCCCGGTTGAGACGGACGCCACCTCCCGCGGACCAGGTTCACCGGATCGCGTGAGGCACGATCGTCCGAATGAGCTTCTACGACGTCCTGCACCGCCGGAGGGACACCCGGGGCGAGTTCACCGGCGCCCCGATCCGGCCCGAGGTGCTGCGCCGGGTGCTCACCGCCGCGCACGCCGCGCCCAGCGTGGGCCTGTCCCAGCCGTGGGACTTCATCGTCGTGCGCGACGAGCACACCCGCCGCGCGTTCCGCGACCACGTCCAGGCCGAGCGCAGCGTCTTCGCCGCCGAGCTGGACGCCCGGCAGGCCGAGCTGTTCGCCCGGATCAAGGTCGAGGGCATCCTCGAATCCACCGTGGGCGTGGTCGTCACCTACGACCCCGACCGCGGCTCGCCGGCCGTGCTCGGCAGGCACGCCATCGCCGACGCGGGCCTGTACTCGGTGTGCCTGGCCATCCAGAACCTGTGGCTGGCCGCCACCGCCGAGGGCCTGGGCGTCGGCTGGGTCAGCTTCTACCGCGAGGACGTGCTGCGCAGGCTGCTCGACGTCCCCCAACCCCTCCGCCCGGTCGCCTGGCTGTGCCTCGGGCCGGTCGCCCACCTGCCCGGCGCCCCCGACCTGGAGCGCCACGGCTGGCGCAACCGGCTGCCGCTGGAGGAAGTGCTGCACGAGGAGCGGTACACCCGGCGTTCGGGCCGGTAGCCTGTGGTAGCCGTGCCGGCGGCGAGCGGACCCGCGTACCGCATCGCCGAGTCGGAATGGAGTGTCAGCACGAGTGGAGCAGCGAGAGCGACCGGCAGCCGGGCAGGTCCCGCAACTCGACGTCGAGGTCAAGGCGTTGCTGAACGCTGGCCGCCTGCCCGAGGCCAACACCCTGTTCGACCAGGTCGTGAGCCGGGTCCCACCCGGCGCGGACCGCTGGCAGCGCTCGGCCGTGCTCGTCAACCGGGCGAAGCTCGCCTGGCGCCTCGGCCGCATCCCGCTCGCCCTGGAACTCGCCGCCGAGGGCTGGACCGACCTGGACGGCGAGCACAGCGACAACCCGGCCGCCGCGCAGGCCATGCACGCGCTCGCGTACCTGCTCGAAGGCATCGGCAACCGCCGGGCGGCGGTGGACATGCTCCGGCTGTCCGTCCAGGTGGCCCGCCGCGCGGCGGCGACGTCCGAAGCCGGCGTCGAGATCCTGGGCCACTGCCTGCAGGGCCTGGGCGGCACCCTGAACTTCCGCGCCATCTCGTCCGCCCCCGAACGCGCCCCGGAGATCTTCGAAGAGGCTCGCGGCTACCTCAAAGAGGGTCTTGCCCTGGCCACGGAGGAGCACATGCGGCGGGCCCTGCTCGCCGCCTACAGCCGTTCGCTGGCCGGCGTCGGCGAGCTGGAGCAGGCCGAGGACAACGCCCGCGAAGCCCTGCGCCAAGCCCGTGCGGCGGACGACAAGTGGACCATGGCCGTGGCCAACTGGGTGCTGGCCGTCGTCCGCCGCGAACGGGGCGACCTCGTCGGGGCCCGCACCCTGGCCAGCCGCGCCGTCGCCGCCTCGGAGTCCATCAACGACCCGTCGCTCCTGCTGCGCTTCTCCCAGGACCTGGCCGACATCTGCGCCGAGATGGGCGACCACGTCGGTGAGGCGACGGCCCTGCGCTGCTCCGTCGCCGCCGGCAAGACCGCCACCGAAACCCTCCAGGAAGGACTGGGCCAGGCCCTCGAACAACGCCGCGTCGCCGTCCAGGCCCAACGCCTCGCCGTCGCCGCCCAGGAAGCCGCCGCCCGCGACCCCCTCACGGGCCTGGCGAACCGCCTCGGCCTCGAACGCGCCGCCGCGGGCCTCCTCGAAACCACCGCCGCCCGCGGCCGGGTCCCCTGGCTCGTCCTCGTCGACGTGGACCAGTTCAAGGGCGTGAACGACGCCGCCGGCCACGCCGCCGGCGACGCCACCCTGCGCGAGATCGCCCAACTCCTCCGCCGCGAGTGCCGCGCCGCCGACCTGGTGGCCCGCTGGGCCGGCGACGAGTTCGTCGTCCTCCTCGGCGACACCGGCGCCAACTCCCCCGAAGTGGGCCCGACCGTCGCCGAACGCATCCGCGCCGCCGTGGACAACCACGACTGGACCGTCGCCCTGGGCACCACCCGCCGCCCCACCGTGAGCATCGGCGTAGCCGCCGGCCCCGCCAAACTGGACCAACTCTTCGCCGCCGCCGACATGGCCCTCTACCGCGCCAAACGCCAGGGCCGCAACCGCGTCGAAGTCGAACCCCACCTCGTCATCCCGGAAACGATCTCCGGCAACTAACCCCCACAACGGACCCACAACGGACCCGCCGCCAACCCGCAGAGGTTCGATTTGACATGGGTTCGGGTGCCATAGGCTGGTCGAAGCCGGCAGGCCTGGCGGGACGCTCTTCCCCGCCGGGCCTGCCGGCTTTGGCCTGCATAGGGTGCCCGTAAGGGCCCCATGTCAAATCGAACCGGAAGAGCCCACCGCCCTGAACGCTGAACTCACCCATCCCCAACGTAGGACTCTCGCACTCCGAACGTAGGACTCTCGCGCTCCCAACGTTGGACTCTCGCGCCCTGAACGTAGGACTCTCGCGCTCCCAACGTTGGACTCTCGCGCCCTGAACGTAGAACTCAGGGGTCCTGAACGTTCGACTCGCGCGACCCGAGTGTTCGACTCGCGCGGCTGGAACGCAGGACACGCGCGAGGGTCAGGCGATCAGGCCGCCGCGGAAGGCCACCAGCGCGGCCTGCACCCGGTTCACCGCCCCGATCTTGCCCAGCACCGACGACACGTACCCCTTCACCGTCGCCTCGGACAGGTGCAACGTCCCACCGATCTCGGCGTTCGACATCCCCTGTCCGATGAGGACGAGCACCTCACGCTCCCGTTCGGACAGCGAGGCCAGCAACCGCCGCGCCGGTTCGGCCGCCCGCTCCCCGTCCGCCACCGCCGCCAGCACCCGGGCCGCCACGCCCGGGTCCAGCACCGCGCCACCCACCGCGAGGTCGCGCACCGCCCGCACCAGCTGCTCGGGCTCGGTGTCCTTGAGCAGGAACCCGGACGCGCCCAACCGCAGCGCCTCCGACACGTACTCGTCCACGTCGAACGTGGTCAACATGGCGATCTTCGGCGGGTCGGGAACGGCGCGCAGCCTGCGCAGCGCCATCAACCCGTCGGACGACCGCATCCTGATGTCCAGCAGCACGACGTGCGGGCGGTGCCGGCGGGCCAGGTCGGCCACCAGGTGCCCGTCGTCGCACTCGGCCACGACCTCGATGTCGCCGGCGCTGCTGAGGATCATGCGAAGGCCGGACCGGACGAGGTCTTCGTCATCGGCCAGCATCACCTTGATCACGACGCCTCCCCGCGTTGGCGTTTCGTGCTCGTACCCGCTCAGCCCCCGCGCACGAACACGCAAGCTGACGTTAATTCACCGTTATCTCACCACGGAAGGACACAGGCTCAGCCTGTTCACAGTTGCCAGGAGATGCCCGGCGTCAGCCCAACACCCCGGCGACTTCACGCCGTAACCGGGGCAGCAGGGCGTAGAGCTTGTCACCGGGGCACAGGGTGTCGCGGTAATCGCGGTGGCCCTGGATTGATGCAGGTGGGATGCCGTACTGCTCGCACGCGTAGACGCAGAACGAGACCAGCGAGTCCCACTGCAGCGCCGGCGGCTCGACGTCCATGTAGAGACCCTCGTTCTCGATCCCGATGGCGGCGGTGTTCTGCCCGGGGCAGTGCGCTCCGACCACCACCCGATCACCGGCGCGCAGGGCGGCCAGGCTGCCGTGCCTGCCCTCCATCAGGAACCCGCCGCGACTGTTGGTGAAGTGCTGGCCGGAGTCGATCCAGCCGTTGACGTCCATGTGCAGGTCCTGGATCCAGTGCGCGTTGGCGTACGCCGCCGCCTGCGAGTAGTCGGTGACGTTGGGCGAGGCCGTGTGGTGGATCAGGATGCGCACCGGCCGCTCGCGCACCACGCTCGTCGGCTGCGCCGGGGGCCGCGCGCCCCAGTCCGCGCAACTCCTGATCGGCAGCACGGGCGACGCCAGCGCGGGCGACACCCCCAGCCCGGCCGGCCCAGAACCGACCAGCCCGGCCCCGACCACCCCGGTCAGCAACGATCGACGTCGCACCATGTGAACTATTCACCCAACATCAAATCAGCTGGTCAAGCGTCCACACCCGATCAGCCGAACCCAAATGCGAAGACCTTTCGCGAATCCTGACCCACCAGTAACGTGCGTCACACGATCCCTGCCTGGAAGGAGCTTCGCGTCATGCGGAGAGCCGCCCGATCGCTAGCCGTGGTCGCCCTCCTCTCTTTAGCGACCGTCACCGCACCAACCACCGCCAACGCCACCGCCGACACCCCCACGCCCACCCCCACCGCCGCAGAACCGCGAACCGCCGCAGAACCGCGAACCACCGCTTTCACCCCGGACGACCACTGCCTCGGCCAGTGCCACGACATCCTCCCGCCCGGCCAGAACGGCAACGCGACCCTCACCGACATCCTGGCCCACCAGGTCCTCGGCACCCGCCCCGCGCACTCGGCCGACCAGCTCGGCCGCTACGACTCCCTCGCCTCCGGCTACACCGGCCTGACCAACGACCAGCTGGGCGCGTTCTTCAACGACGCCTCCTTCGGCGTCCCCGCCGACCAGGTCGAGAGCACCATCAAGCCCCGCGCGGACGTCACGATCGTGCGCGACAAGGCCATCGGGATGCCGCACATCTACGGCACCACCCGGTCCGGCACCGAGTTCGGCGCGGGTTACGCCGCCGCCCAGGACCGCCTCTGGCTGATGGACCTGTTCCGCCACCTCGGTCGCGGCCAGCTGTCCGGGTTCGCCGGCGGCGCCGAGGGCAACCGGGCGCTGGAGCAGAGCTTCTACAACCAGATCCCGTACACCGAGGCCGACCTCCAGGCGCAGATCGACTCGGTGGCGGCCAAGGGGCCGCGCGGCGCGCAGGCGTTCCAGGACGTGAAGGACTACGTCGCGGGCATCAACGCCTACATCACCGCCTCGGTGAACAACCGGACCTTCCCCGGCGAGTACGTGCTGACCGGGCACGCCGACGCGATCACCAACTGGAACGACATCAAGCCGTTCCAGCCGACCGACCTGGTCGCCATCGCCGCCGTCGTCGGCGGGCTGTTCGGCGCGGGCGGCGGCGGCGAGGTGCAGAACGCGCTGGTGAAGCTGGCCGCGCAGAACCGCTACGGCGCCGAGGTCGGCGACCAGGTCTGGCGGTCGTTCCGGGAGCAGAACGACCCGGAGGCCGTCCTCACCCTGCACGACGGCCAGCGCTTCCCGTACGGCACGACCCCCGCTTCCCCCCAAGGCGTCGCACTGCCCGACGGCGGCGTCGTGACCCCGGAACCGGTGGTGTTCAACGAAAGCACCGCCCAAACACCATCCACAGTGGACGTGCCAGCCGATCTCAAGGCCGTCGAGGGCATCTTCGCCGACGGCGTCCTGCCCCGCGACCTGCTGAACAAGAAGCACGGCATGTCCAACGCCCTGGTCGTGTCGGCCCCGCACACCGACACCGGCAACCCGATCGCCGTCTGGGGACCGCAGACCGGCTACTTCGCCCCGCAGCTCCTCATGCTCCAGGAGCTGAACGGCCCGGGCCTGCGCTCCCGCGGCGTCTCGTTCGCCGGCGTCTCGATGTACGTGCAGCTCGGCCGCGGCGTCGACTACTCGTGGAGCGCGACGTCCGCCGGCCAGGACATCACCGACACCTACGCCGTCGAGCTGTGCGAGCCGAACGGCGCGCCCGCCAACGCCCGGTCGCTGCACTACCGCTACCACGGCGCGTGCCTGCCGATGGAACGCCTGGAGCGCAAGAACTCCTGGAAGCCCACGGTCGCCGACCCCACCCCCGCCGGCTCTTACACCCTGGTCATGCACCGCACCAAGTACGGCCTCGTCCAGAGCCGAGCCAAGGTCGACGGCAAGTTCGTCGCCTACACCTCCCTCCGCTCGACCTACCTCCACGAGGTCGACTCGATCATCGGGTTCCAGGAGTTCAACGACCCCGACGCGATCACGTCGGCAGCCGCCTTCCAACGCGCCGCCGAGCACGTCGGCTACGCGTTCAACTGGTTCTACGTCGATTCGCGCGACACCGCGTACTTCAACTCCGGCGCGAACCCGGTGCGCAAGGCGACCGTCGACCCGCACCTGCCGGTGAAGGCCGAACCCGCCTACGAGTGGGAGGGCTGGAACGCCGACCGCAACACGGCCGCCTACACGCCGTTCGCGCAGCACCCGAATTCCACCAACCAGGACTACTACATCAGCTGGAACAACCGGCAGGCGCGCGACTTCTCGGCGTCCGGCTACGGCATGGGCTCGGTGCACCGCGGCGACCTGCTGGACGACCGGGTGCGGGCGCTGATCGCGAGCGGTCCGGTCAGCCGGGCGTCGCTGACCCGGGCGACGGCCGAGGCCGGTGTCGCCGACCTGCGGGCCGAGCAGGTGCTGCCGGACCTGCTGCGGGTGATCGACACAGCGGCGGTGACCGACCCGGCGCTGGCGGCGGTGGTCGGGCGGCTGCGCGACTGGCAGCGGTCCGGTTCGCTGCGCAAGGAGACCTCGCGCGGCAGCGGGGCGTACGGGCACGCCGAAGCGATCCGGGTGCTCGACGCGTGGTGGCCGCTGCTGGTCGAGGCGCAGTTCAAGCCCGGTCTCGGCGACGCGCTGTACGGGCAGCTGACCCGCGCCCTCCAGGTCGACGAACCACCCTCGGACACCCACGGCTCGGCCCCGCACAAGGGCTCGTCGTTCCAGAACGGCTGGTGGAGCTACGTCGACAAGGACCTGCGCGCCGTGCTCGGCGAGCGCGTCGACGGCGCGCTGGGCGCCCGCTACTGCGGCGGTGGCGCGGTGGCGGCGTGCCGCCAGGTGCTGCTGGACAGCCTGCGCGCCGCGGCGGCGACGCCGGCGACCTCGGTCTACCCGGGCGACGACTCGTGCGCCGCGGGTGACCAGTGGTGCGCCGACACCATCATCCACCGGGCCATGGGCGGCATCGCGCACGACAAGGTGAGCTGGCAGAACCGGCCCACCTACCAGCAGGTCGTCCAGTTCCCGTCCCGCCGCGGGACGAGCCTGGCGAACCTGGCCGCCGGCGCGACGGCCACCGCCAGCAGCCACGAGCGCGGCTGGTACCACTCGCCGCCGTCGAACGCGGTGGACGGCAAGCCGGGCACCAGGTGGGCCAGCGACTGGTCGGACGACCAGTGGCTGCAGGTCGACCTGGGCGCGACGCGCACCGTCGGCCGGGTCGTGCTGTCGTGGCAGGACGCTTATGCCAAGGCGTATCGCATAGAACTGTCCACCGACGGCAGCACTTGGCGCACGGTTCACACGACTTCTGCAGGAGATGGCGGTCGGGACCTTGCGTCGTTCGCACCCAATGCGGCACGATTCGTACGAATGACGGGTATCCAACGGGCCACCGGTTACGGATACTCGATTTACGAACTTGAGGTCTACGTCTCGTAGACCGGTCCGCAGGAAGACCCCGGTCCACCCCCAGGGACCGGGGTCTTCCGCCTTTTCGGGCGGTTCAGGAAGCCGGCTCGAACAGGTAGTTGCGCACCCGGTCGTCGATCCGGTCCACCGGCAGCCAGGCGTTGCGGCGCCAGGCGCGCATCCGGTAGCCGCGCTCGGCCAGCCACTCCTGGACGTCGCGGGCGCGGTAGCCGAAGCGCAGCACGTGCCGCTCCTCGACCTCCAGCAGCAGCCGCGGTCGGAACCTCTCGATGGTCGCCGCCCCGCCCTGCAGCACGCGCAGCTCCGCGCCCTCGACGTCGGCCTTGACGAAGTCCAGCCGGTCGATCGCGTTGGCCGCGCAGAACCGGTCCAGCGTGTCCGTGCGGACCAGGACCTCGACGTGGTCGGCGAACTCGGCGTTGGAACCGAGGCCGTCCGCGCCCGCGGTGAGGAACGAGCGGCCGGTGACGGGTGTGCCGTGGCGGACCGGGACGCTCATCACGTCGCGGCCCTCGCTCACCCCCAGCGCGACGGAGTGCCGCACCACGTTGCGCGCTTCCCGCGGTCGGAGCAGGTAGGACAGGGCGGGGTGGGCGAACACCAGCGGCTCGACGCTGTGCACCGTCCCCTGTGGACCGACGAGGCGGGACAGGGAGACGGTGTACAGGCCGAGCGAGGCGCCGATGTCGACGCACACGTCACCGGGGCGGATCACGTCGCGCAGGCCGATCAGCTCGGGTTCGACGAACGGCGTGAGCCGGGCGAGGACGCGCAGCGCGCCGGCCACCGCCGCGCCGCGCACCTCGGACAGGTTGTGGGTCACACGATCAGGTTAGGCAATCACGTCAGCGGCTTGGCGCCGTTCTGGTGGTGGGGGGACGGCGGCAGTTGCTGCGGCAGGCCGACCTGCTCGGCGAACTCGGCGGCCACCGTCGACCCGCCGTAGATGCCGAGGGCCTTGGCCAGGTGCAGGCGCACGTCCGCGCGGTGCCCGTCCTCCAGGCGGGGCAGGGCGCTCTCGAAGGAGGTGACCAGGGTGTCGGCCCAGTGCTGGTCGCGGCGCTGCGAGGCGATGCCGACGAGCTCCGCGAGGTGCCTGCTCAGGGCGACCGCCTGCTCCACCTGGTAGCCGTTGCGGACCAGCCACCAGATCGTGGCGCTGGACAGGTCGGTCAGCACCTCGTCCCGCAGGTACTTGATCTCGGCCCGCTCGGCGTCCCGCTCGGCCTGCCGCATCGTGGTGGTCTGCAGGAGTTCGATGTGCTTGCGGGCCATCGCCAGGTCGGAGTCCTCCACCGTCAACTCGACCGCGTCCGCGCGCGCCCAGACGTGCGTGCCCTCGACCTGCCGCTCGGCGGCCAGCTCGGCGCCGAGCTGGTGCTGGAGCGGCGCGTGGTGCACCAGCATCGCCCGTTCGGTCAGGGCCTTGGCCCGGTGGACGATGTCGTTGACCGCCGCGCTGCGCGGCGCGTTGTGCCGCACGCCCGTCGTGAGGTCCACGCGCCAGTGGATCGTCATGCGGACGTGGAAGTCGAGCCCGTAGACGGCGCTGGGGAGCGGTGACGAGAAGGCGTGCTCGTGCGACGTCGAGGCGGGCACGAAGGTGTACTGCTCGGCGTTGGGGCGGGCCCGGAGCCGCCGCCACCAGGCGCCGAGGGAGCCCAGTGGGCCGGGACGGAAGTCGGGCCAGGGTCGGCTGCTCATGGGATGGCTTTCGTCGGAGGGGGATACGTGCCTTCTGTACCTCACCGGACCGGTGCGGAACAGATGAGGTCGGCCACTTCGCCCGTACAGCCGACCCCGGGAGGCCCAACCCCTAACCGAAGGTGCACGTGCCTAGGCCCACCGAGTGACAACCCCACCACCACGTGCCCGCCGACCCACCGGGTAGGCTCACCCCCGCGCCCTCGTAGCTCAGGGGATAGAGCATCGGTTTCCTAAACCGTGTGTCGCAGGTTCGAATCCTGCCGGGGGCACTCACCTTTCGCCGGGTGAATCAGGCCCTGGCCAGCGGAAACGCGGCCGGGGCTTGATCTTTTCCGGCAGTCGCCATCAGCCGGAATCTGCCCCCGTCTGCCGGGGTTCACGGACTGGTGACGGACTGGATCTACCCAATGCCTGCCCAAGCCGAAGGCCCTCGAACGATCGTCCGAGGGCCTGGCACACCGGCTGTCGATCACGTGTCGAACAGACCCTCGATGGTCTTGTTCACGGTCTCCCGCTGCCCGTCGACGCACTTGGCGTAGACCTTCAGGAGGACGTCCACCGAGTGACCTGCACGTTCAGCCACCTCCGGAGCCGGAACGCCCCCGTTCAGCCAGAGCGAGACTGCGGCGTGCCGAAGGTCGTACGGCCGTCCAGCCAGCGGAGAGGCCGCCTGCGCGGGCGTCAGGGCGTACTGACGCGCCTCTTCCCACACCCGGTAGTAGGTGGACGACGACACCACCCCTCCGCCGGGCGAGCGGAACAGGCGACCATCCGGCCCGGTCCCGAACCGGTCGAGGTGTTCGCGGAGCGCGGTGACGAGGACCGGAGGGATGGGGACCGACCGAACCTCCTTCCGGCCCCGATGCTTGAGCCCGCGCCGGTCGTGCACCTCCCCCGAGTCCGTCCACCGCTTCCCCGCCGCAGGCCGCGACTCACCGAGCACCAGGAGGCCCCAGCCCTCCTCTGGCAGGGTGCAATCGTCCTCGCGGAGCGCCAGGCCCTCAGCAGGGCGAGCAGCGGCGTAGTAGCCGGTGGCGAAGAACGCAGCCAGGTGCGCGCCCCGATCCAGGTTCCGCCGCCCGACGTACGTCACCGCCGTCAGCAGCCTGCCCACCTGGCCAGGGTTGGCCACCACACGAGGGTCAACCTGCTCGACCACCTTCACGACCTTGCGCTTCACCCTGGTCAGCGGGTTGTCTGGGATCAGCTCCCGCTCAACCGCGTAGGCGAGCAGGTTGAACAGCACGGCCCGTTTCCGCTGGTAGACCGTGGCCGCCGCCGCCTTGCCGTCGAGCTTGGACGCAAGCGCATCCAAGAGCCCTCGAACAGCGACGGCGTCCGTGACGTCGTGCAGCGGACGAGAGTTCCGCGCGAGCCAGTCCACGACTCCCCGATCTTCGGCCGACAGCTCCGCGTCACGGGTAGTCGGAGGCAGCAGGCTCCTCGACAACACACTTCGCAGCTCCGCCGCCTGCGGTCGACCAACCCCGTCCCGCACGAACACCGCACCAGCAGTCGCCAGAGCCTCCACAGTGCTACCCCGAGTCGTTGCGGCAGCGTCCGGCCACTTCATGTCCATGTAGGACTGTGAGAACTCCAGGAACGACAACGAATTCCGTCGGCGAAGCTCCGACACCGGCAACCCGGTCTCCACATCGAACGGTTCACCGTTGCGCGCCGCCTGGCTCAGCTCGGACAAGCGGCTGGTAGCCAGGGCCTTGGTCGCGTACCACTCGGAGTGCTCCCGCGTGTCCGTCCGCCACCGGACTGGATACGGCCGCTTCCTCCCCGCCCGCTTCTTGATCTCCCAGAACTTGACCTTGAACGTGGTGGTCATGCCGCCGCCCGGTACAGGTCATCGAGCCAAGCGAGGAAGTCCACCCGCTTGCACCGCAGCTCACCGTTGGGCAGCGTGAAGCACCGAGGCCCCTTCCCCGTCTGCCGCCACTTGTAGAACGTGTCCCGCGAGACCTCCCCGCCCAGGTCCTCCAGCATCTCCGGAACAGACATCAACTGAGCCAGCTCACGCACCTTGCCACTCATCCCCGAACCCCCGTTTACGCAGCTTGAGCAGTTGCCGAATGATCTGGCGGACTGGCCGAGGCGAGCAGCGCCGCCGTGTACTCGGCCTTCCATCGACGCCGCTCCGCGACCGCCCGCAGCAGCAGGTGAGGTCTTGGGGGCACGTTCGGGTTACCGGGCCGCACGTTGTTCCAGACGACCCGTTTCGGCCGGTCATCCCCGGTGATCCCCACGTCGGCGAGCAGTTGCCGAACGAACTTGAGCCGGTCGTGCTTGTGGTCGGCGAGCGACTTCCCGGACCACTTCCGCGACACCAGCACCCGCCGACCGGCCACGCCGAGGGTTGAGCGCTTGTGCGCCTTGCCCTTGCAGCGGCCAGGCTCCATCGACAGCCGAGCGCCCTTCGGTTGGACGCCGTAGAGCAGCCACACAGGGCACTGCGGCGAGCACGGCGTCACAGCCAGCTCCGCGCAGAGCCGTTCGGCGTGATCCTCCTGGCGGCTGGTCTGGGCTTGATAGCACTCGCTGATGCTCTTGGTCAGGTACTTCGTCAGGTAGCCGATGTGCCGCCCGGCCTCTTCGGTGCCGCCGAGGATGCCCTTGGAGTGCACTTGCACCCCGAATCGCGCCACGTGCGCCGGACGCTCCACCCGGTCCAGCGCTTCGTCCCACGTTGGCAGCGGTTCACGCGTGGCCGGGTCTACGAACCCCTTCGCCCGCGCATCCCAGACCGGCCGGTTGTCCCCGCCGTACTTGATCTCGTCATGGGCGGGCCACCACACCTGGTGATAGGTGGCCTCCGCGACCGCCCGCAGCTCCGCCCGCGAGATCGAACCTCGAACAGCCGCGTGCCAGTGCGGCGCCAGTCGCCTTTGCGGCTCGACGGTGGAGAAGTACTGCACATCCCACCCGACGCACCGCCGCAGGTTCTGCACGAACCGGTCCAGCAAGGCCGCGAAGTGCACCGCGTCCCGAGCCGCCCGCCGGTAGTCGTACCGGGCCGGGTCAACCGGAGTGCCGTCCGACCGCACCTTGCCGTAGCTGTCGAGCGTCAGCGTGAGGAACGTCGAGGGCTGGTACTTGCCCCCGAACACCCGCCCGACCGTGCGCTTCTGGACCGGCCGCCGAGGCAGGTTCGGCGCATCCTGCCGCCGCCTGGTCGACCGCTTCCGGGTGATCCGTGGACGGGCCTCCAGCGCCGGGAGCGAACCGCGGACTCCGAGCTGCCGAAGTTCCGCGTCAACCCCGGCGACCTCCTCCCGCACCTCCTCAGCACCGATCTCATCGCCCTCTTCGACGGCCTGCCGGTACACCTTCACCAGGTCGGCTCGGTACACGGCCAGCGCCCTCTGATCGTCACCGGGAAGGTCCGGCGTGAAGTCGGGTTCCTCGGTCAGGTGCCATCCCTCGCGGCACTGCGCCATGCGCAACCTGCGGTTCTTCTCCGCGCAGGTGGGGCACACACTCGCCACCGTCGACCCACACGGAACGGGCACGATGTCCACTCGCCCGGTGTCCAGGTCGACCCGCTCCTTGGCCAACGGCCGGACACAGACGCCGTGCTCCTCAGCCACCGCCCGAGCCACGTCGAGCGCCGCCGGTTGCTTCATCCGGTCCGCCCGAGTCAGGTACTCGCTCACGCCGCCACCTCCCCCGAGCCGTCCGGCCGAGTCGGGAAGTCGTGCACCTTCGCATCGGCCAGGAACACACCCAGCTCCACCAGGTCTGCGTCGGTGACGTGGAAGGCCCGAGCCCGCTCCGGCTCCCGCTGCCCGTCCTCCTTGACCCATGCCACCCCAGGCGTGTTCTCGCTGATCTCATGGGCCGCCGCGCCGCGCTGACAGACACCGTCCCCAAGGACCATGTCCACCTGTTGCGGCTCATCCAGCCGCAACGCCACGCGGGTGCTGAACAGGTGCCGGAACCCGACGACCTCCTTGCGCGGGTCCTGGACCAAGCCGACGACGGCGTACCCAGGTGCTCGCCCCTGTGAGGTGATGGTCTGGACAGCCCGAGCCGCGCGCTCCCGGAGCTGCTTGTCCGGCTGGTAGGCGATCAGGTCCGCCAGCTCGTCCACCACCAGGACCGTGAACGGCTCCCCCGTCGACCGCGCCCACAACCGCCGCACACCCCGATACCGCGTCGCCCGCTCCTTGACCTCAGCGGCCACTTCCTCAAGCAGCGCAACGGCTTCCGGCCCGTTGTCGTACACGACACGGTCGAAGGCATCCGGGCATTGGCCCAGCTCCATCCCGCCCTTCGGGTCGATGCCCACCAGGCGCACCACGCCCGCACGGACTGCCGGAGCAAGCTGCCAGACGATCGACCACAACACCGAGCCCTTACCCGCACCGGGCACCCCGACCACGAGCACCTGAGACCCGAGCAACCGCAGCCGCCAGGGCCTACCGGTCTCCGTCCGACCCACGACCACGCGCTTGAGATCCACCTCAGCGTCCACCAGCACAGGCACAGGCAGCGGACGCGCCAACGGGTCACGGTGAACGAAGTCCAACTCGATCACCCGAGGTCGCAACACCCGCACCCGACACGAGCGAGCACCGAACGAGTGCGCCAAGCCCTCCCGCCGCAGCTCCCACGCCTCCGGCGACTGGGCCGGAACCATCCGCACCCGAACCCGGTCCCGCCACCCCTCCGACCGCACCCGCCACAGCTTCGGCCGGTACTCACGTCCACGATCCCGCTTGGCCAGGTCGGCGAGCCGCATCACCGACCGCCACTTCGGGACGTAGACCGTCGCCCGCCGCCACTCGATCACCAGCCGGTACCAGCCGTGCCGCAGGAACGACCGCCGATCCAGACCAGCCCAGATGGTCAACGCCGCCACCAGCGACGACACCGCCAGCACCAATGGCGAGAGCCCGAACCGCCACCAGCACCAGGCCGCCGACACCGGCACCACCGTGACCACCGGGTACCGGACCACGACGAGCACCAGGCGCACGACGCCGACCACCACCAGCCACACCAGCGCCACCAGGGCCGTGATCCACTTCGCCCTGCCCGGCACCAACACCCACCACGGCACCCGAGGCCGGACACCCTCGAACGGAGCCGGATCAACCCACTTCCCGCCGCCCATCACGCACGCCCCACCGGGGCGAAGATCAGCGGCAACCAACCCAGACACGCACAGCACACGAGCTGGTTCGGGGCATAGACACCGAACCGCTTGCACGCCCCACAGGGGCGACCGTTGGACAACTTCCACACGGACGGGGCATCGCGCCGACTTGACGCACGCACCCCACGTACCGATAGCCTCGACATGACCGGAATCCCTTGTGTGGTAACGAAAGCACGCGAAAGATCCGGTCGGTGCGTCGCCGGGAAACAGCTTCAGCCCACCAAGACTCGAACCTGTTTCCCGCGCGACCCCACCAACCAGCAATTCTGATCACTTGCCGTGCGAGCCCGACTCCACCGGCCGCACCGTCACTCCTGGGTCTCGACCTCGAACAGGTCCTCGAAGTCGAATGGCGCGAGAGCCTTCAACGCGCCGCTGATGAACCGCCCACCAGGCCGCAGCTCACCGGCACGCACCCGCTTCAGCGTGGACCGGTGAAGTCCCATCGCCTTCGCCAACGCGTAGTCCGAGCGGAACGCCGCCAACCGCATGGCCTTGGCGAACATGTCCTCACGCAGCCTGATCCCCTGGTTGAACTCGGCCACCACAGCCGCCTGCCGGCTCGCGGCACGAGCAGTGACCCCGGACGCGAGCGCATGCGCGACCTTCTCCGCCTTCTCCCGATGCAGCTCGGCGAGGAACCGCGCCTCCCGCCGCCGCCCCCGATCCACTTCCGCGATCCGCCGGTACACCTCCGACGACCGCCGATGGAAATCCAGCCACTGCACCTGAGCCGCCTCAGGCGAGGGCAACACCTTCACCAACGTGTCATGGGCCTGCCGAAGCGTCGTCGCCGAGCGCACAGCCGACCACAACTCCTCCGAGGGGTTCACTCCCACTCATCCCCCACGATGCCCATCGCCTCCGCCGCCTGGGACAACGCCGACCGCATCCTGTTGATCGAATCCCGGTCGATCACCACCACGGCCGGGAAGGCGTTGCCGAAGCGCAGCTCCACCCGATCCGCGAACGTCATCGGAAGGGCCCGGATGGGCAGGTCGTCGGTCACGTGAAGCCGGACCATGTCCCCAGCCATCGTCACGCCGCCTTGGACGCGGTCTTGACGACAACCGGCTTCATGCCCGAGGCCCGCAGGCTGTACCCCAGCTTCGCCCGACACCGATGCCGCTCACCCCCATGGCTCCCCCGACACGCCTTGTCGTCAATCCACGGCGTCACCGTCAACCCCTCGAACACCACCGGCCGCACATCCGTCCCCGCGATCGCCTCCGGCGGCACCGGCTGATGAGGAGCCGCGATCTTCACCGTCACCACGGCGTCCGACTTCCGCTCCGCCGCCTGGTCGATCACCAACACCGACCACACCAACAGCCCGGACTCCTTGTCCGTCTCCTGCGCAACCGGCAGCCCCTTCGCCCGCTCCTCCGCCGGCTGGAACCTGAGCACCGGTTCCACACCCATCACCAGCGCGCCACGGGGAAACACGAAGTCGTGCGACGTGGGGAGCCTGCTCCCACCTGAAATCGCCACAGCCGTTCTCCTGTCGTCAGCGTCGGCTGGACCTCTGGTCCAGCACCTTGACACCGACCACTTTCGACAGAAATCAGGGACGCCAGCACCGCAGGGCGGGACATCTAAAGACGTCCTTGATACCTTGAAGACGTCCCGACTCGTTCCACAGGGGGAACCGTGCCGAACCAACGCCTACGAGACTCGTTGCTGCGCAACGGTTTCGACCTCAACCAGGTGGCCAAAGCCACCGGTGTAGACCCCAAGACGGTCGAACGCTGGATCAACCTCGATCGCACCCCGTACCCCCGTCACCGGCGCACCATCGCGGCCATGGTCCGCGAGGCCGAGACCTACCTCTGGCCCAACGCACTCGCCCCGGATACCAAGAAGGAGATCACTCAATCGGAGGTCGTGCAGGTCTACCCACACCGCCACTCCGTCCCCCAGGAGCAGTGGACCCACCTGGTAGACCAGGCCCGTCTGAACATCTCGATCTTGATCTATTCGGGCATGTTCCTGACCGACAACCCGAGTCTGATCAAGACCTTCCGCCAGAAGGCCGAGGCAGGCGTCAAGATCCGCCTACTCCTGGGCGACCCCGCCAGCCGCGAGGTAGCCCGCCGCAGTGAGGAAGAAGGCATCGGCAAGGGCACCCTCGCCGCCAAGGTCCGCAACGCCCTCGCGTTCTTCAAGCCACTCGCCGACACCGGCCACGCCGAGGTCCGCTGCCACCGCACGACGCTCTACAACTCGATCTACCGCTTCGATGACGAGATGCTGGTCAACACCCACGTCCACGGCTTCATGGCAGCTCACGCCCCGGTCCTGCACCTGCGACGCCTCTCCGGAGGCGACCTCTTTGAGACCTACGCCGAGAGCTTCCAGGGCGTCTGGGACGACGCCAAGCCACCCAAGTGGTAGGCAGGGGACATGGCGCGCACCGACCACTACAACGACCCCAACGCCCCCAAGGCGACCAACATCGTCGTAGCCGTAACCGCGTTCGTCCAGGACGACCAAGGCCGCCTACTCATGATCCGCCGCACCGACAACGACCTCTACTCCATCCCCGGCGGAGCCCAAGACGTAGGCGAGACCATCGGCCACACCGTCATCCGAGAGGTCAAGGAAGAGACCGGCATCGACGTAGACCCCACCGACATCATCGGCGTCTACTCCAACCCGGCCCACGTCATCTCCTACACGGACGGCGAAGTCCGCCAAGAGTTCTCCATCTGCTTCCGCGCTCAACCCATCGGAGGCGAGCTGCGCACAAGCAACGAGTCCAGCGAAGTCCACTGGATAGCCCGCGAAGACCTCGAAGCCCTCAACATCCACCCCTCAATCCGCCTCCGGATCGAACACGGCTTCGAACCGCGAAATACCCCCTACTTCGCCAAGTGACCCATTCCAGCGGTCCGCAACCGCTCCTCAGTCCGCTCGACAGCACCTATCAGTTCGTCTTTCGCCTGATTGATGAACACGCTTACCAGATTCTGCGTGCCATACCTTTTCTGGATTTCCTCTATTCGATCGTGCACATTAGTCGAATCACCATCAGGCGAAGTAGTCATATCCGCCCACCACAACGCATCACGAACCGACGTACCTTCGTCAGGCCAAGCGTACAGTTCGGATGACAAGCCCCGCAGTTCAGCTTCTCGATATGCGCACGAATGATGGGCAACAAGGGCACAGACACGTGGCGCGATTTGTTGATTCCGAAGAAACTTCGCGCCGTCGAGCGGATGAAACCCAGTCACTTTCACCTGGTCCGAATAGCCAATGTCATGAAGGATGGCCGCCGAAGCCAGGACATCAGCGTCCTCATCGGAAAACACCTGGCGCACCGATCTCGCGCGACGGGCCACGCCAAGAACGTGCTTCCATCTACGAGGTAGCGAAACCAACATACTTTCCGCGATGCCATAGGCGCTACCATAGAGATTTTCGCGTCCAGCCATAACCGCATACTCCGTTACCAGCACAAAGGACATCGACCGAGGTCGACTATTCCCATTCGATATAGAACCGTTCGACTGCATCGACAATGAGGTCTGTAGGATCCTCACCACGCTCCTTCATGTGCAACATCTCCTTGAGGTGGTCTACGGTCAAGAATATGATTACCTTCCTATCTTCACTATATATACTGTTCCTCTTAATGTGCGCTGCTTCGTTCGGCTCCTTACTCACAACCATCAACGCGAGTCGACCCATGGTCATAGTGAGGTAATTTCGGGTTTGGTTTACCTCCCCTTCCCCACCTCGGAATTGTCGTAGTTCTTGAACTCGACAAGAATCATGCGAGCATCTAGCTCACGGTAAAGCATTCCCCAATGGTTCGAGCTGTCGTGATTCCGATTCGGAAAGATTGCATCTCGGCGGTCGATTCCAGAGTACGATCGCGCCTGAATGGTCGGACTAGTCAGTGGGGGCACTAGTAGATGACACAGAGCCTCTGTAGCCACCTCTTCAAACAGCTTCCACCCCGTCACACCCGGCGGAACGGCGTCGAGGCGATTTCGCAGGATCTCCTCGGCGCTCGCCATCAGACTGTAGCCTTTGCATCGCCACCGAAGTATCGCATCACAATACTGGGGAACTGACGAAGTAGTCGTCTTAGCAAAATTCCGTCGAGGACAGTCAAACTGAGGTTTCGAGTACCTTCCAACTCCAGAAGATACTCCTTTGCCACCGACGTAAGATGAGCGTTGGTGACAAACAATCCACGCGTTCGCCCTCGTGCCAGTGAAACATACGCGGCCAACTGTCTAATAGCGGGCACGTTAACGCGCTGATGTGCATACAGCTTGGTATCTACGACCCACGACTCAGTTTCAAGCTGCCCGAAAGGGTCAACACGTTTATATGTTGCCCGGATGTCCACTTCGGGATCAACCCGATGCCTGACGTCCTCCAGTTCGAAGTCCAGTGCCCGCAGCAAATCGGCAACAAGATTCTCGAATTCCCGTGGTCCGATCTTGGAAAAGTCGACTGCAGAAAGTGCCTGAATCTGTCCTACCAGCACCTGAACCCCGGAGACAAAGTTCCCACTCAGATCGATCCAGGCCCTGCCACGCAGACTGGGCGGCACTTCAGTTGCTTCAGCAAGTACCGGTATCAGTTCAGCTCCACGCTTTTCAAGATCACGCGACAAAGCAGCTTCGATTTCGATAAACTGCTGAGACGAAGCCAGAGATTCAGGAGGGTATAGCAATACAACGACATCGCTAGCCCTAACGAATTGACCTATACTGGTGTTCCAATTCTGCCCAGTAGAGACTTCGCCTACGTCAGTTGTAACATCGATTCCGGCCTGCGTCAGCAATGCGGCTATACGTTGTACGACAGCACTGCTCTCGTGGGCGTAGCTCATGAACACTCTCGGCACGCAGCAACCGTAGCGCCTCAGAACTAACACCGCCATTGTCGAGCAGTGCAGATGTTGCCGAATTGGGCTCTACGGGATCAAGACCCGCGCCACCTGCGGCAGCGCGCGGCTGGGCAGGACGCACGTTGGCACCGACTCCCCGCATCACGGCACGCCGGGCTCCCGCTTCGCTCCGCCCGTCGGCCGTGCGCGGAGTCGGTGCACGTGGTCCGGAGGCGGCGCGCGAGGTGGTGGCGAGCTGGAGGCCGAGGAGTCCCGAGGTTCGCCAGTCGGGACGATCGCGCGGTCACGCAGCTACGGTGGGCCGGGCACGGCGATCGGCTGCCGCGACGGCTTCGCCGTCTTGCCAACGGGCCATGAGGTTGGCGAGGACCAAGGCGCTGGAGAGTGACAGCGCGAGGACTGCGGACTCCTCGCGGACCGGGTCGGCGAGGTGCTGGAGTTCAGGGCAGTGTTTGCGCAGGTCATGAGGTACGAGAGACCGCTTGCCCCACGAGCCTTCCTAAACCGTGTGTCGCAGGTTCGAATCCTGCCGGGGGCACTCACCTTTCGCCGGGTGAATCAGGCCCTGGCCAGCGGAAACGCGGCCGGGGCTTGATCTTTTCCGGCAGTCGCCGTCAGCCGGAATCCGCCCCGTGCGCCGCCCTCCGCGGAACCACCGCCGAACGGCCGAACGCCCTGGGCTCCGCCCTCGTGGTCCGTCGACCTCGATCGCCGCCGCGCCGCGGTCGATCGTGGTCGGGACTGCGGCGTGCCGAAGGGCGCCCGGCCGTCCTTCACGAGCGGGCTGGGACTGGTTGTGCCCGAGCCACGTCCGACACGGGCGGTTGGCCGCGGGGGCGAGCCTGGTCGGTGGTCATCCGGTGGTGGTCCGGGGCTGGTCGAGCAGTGCCGTGCCGATCGAGGCGCGGTCGCCCCTGGAGTCCGGCTGTCGAGTGGTCGGGGAGTCGTTGCGGGCACTGGTCACGGTGACGAGTTCGCTCATGGCCCCCACGCTGCCGTCGGGCGTTGACGAGTCGCGCACCAAACGCCGGCAACGTTCACCGCACCTCGTCAGCAGCGGCACGTGAGCGCCGGACCGGGACAACCCCGGTCACCAAAATCCATTATGGACACACGACGGTCCGGTGCCACCAAGGGACTGGCAGTAAATCGGTTGCGCGACGGCGTTGTGGGTCGGGAAGCTCCGTCCGGCGGAAGGAGGCCCGTGGACGTTCTCTTCGTCACCCTCACCGGTCACGGTCACGTCACGCCCACGTTGGCGCTGGTCGAAGAGTTGGTCGGGCGGGGTTGTCGGGTTCGGTACGCGACGGGTGGCGAGAACGCGCGGGCGGTCGTGGCGGCGGGGGCGCGGTGGGTGGGGTTGCCGGGGTTGCCGCCGTTCCGGCCGGTCGGAACGGGGGACCGGGCGGTGGCGGAGTGGTTCCGGCACTACTTCGAGGCCATGCGGGCGGTCTACCCCGTGCTGCGGGAGCACTGCCTGGCGCGGCGGCCCGACGTCATCTGCTACGACGCGACCAACTGGCCCGCGCGGCTCGTCGCGCGGGAGCTGGGGGTGCCGGCGGTCCGCTGCCTGCCGCACCTCGCGTCCAACGACTCGTTCACCTTGCCAATGCCGGACGAGGCGCACGTCGTCGCGGACGACTGCGCGCGGTTCGCCGAGGAGCACGGGGTCGAGCTGGACGTGGTCGGCACGGTCGACGCGCCCGAGCGGCTGAACCTGGTGTTCCTGCCGCGCGAGTTCCAGCCCGCCGGGGAGACCTTCGACGCGACGTTCCACTTCATCGGGCCCCTGCTCGGCCGCCGGGCCACCGAGCCCTGGACGCCGAAGCACCCCGACCTGCCGCTGCTCTACGTCTCGCTCGGCTCGATCATGACCGACCCGGCGTTCCACCGGGCCTGCCTCGACGCCTTCGCCGACGGCGCCTGGCAGGTCGCCCTGAACGCGCCCGCCCGGGCCGACGCCCCGGCGAACGCGGACGTCCGGGACTGGTTCCCGCAACCCTCGGTGCTGCGGCACGCGCGGGCGTTCGTCACGCACGCCGGGATGAACTCGACGATGGAGGCGCTGCACGCGGGCGTCCCGCTCGTCGCGGCGCCGCGGACGCCGGAGCAGGCCGCCAACGCCGACCGCGTCCAGGAGCTGGGCCTCGGCGAGCGCCTGGAGCACGGCGGCGACCTGCGGGCCGCGGTCGAACGGGTCGCCGCCGACCGCTCGATCCGCCGCAACCTCGACCGGATGCGGGAGGCCGTGCGCGCCGGCGGGGGCGCCGAGCGCGGCGCCGGGCTCATCCTCGGTGTGTCGCGTTAGGACTGTCCCGGGGACGGCCGGCCGAGGCGGCGACCCAGCTCGGCCAGCAGCTGCTGGTTCGTCAGCACGGCGGGGTCGGGGGCGGCGTCGCGGAGGGCCACCTCCTGGGCGGTGAGCAGCTGGGCCTTCACCATGACCTCCAGCGGGCTCATGCCGAACGCCTTGGCGACCAGCCGGGCGGTGTCCAGCGTCGGCCCCTTGCCCTTGCGCCACTCGGTGAACCGGCTCCGGTCCAAACCGGTCCGCGCGGCCAGGTCCGCTGTGGACATCCCCCGGTCGTCCAGCTGCCGCTGGACGAAGTCCCACCAGGGCGAGTCCACGCTCTCGTCTGCGGTCACCCCTCCATGTTACGTGCGCGCGCACAACGTTCGGTGCGCACTCCCCCCAGGTACGCCCGGAAACCCTTGTTGTGCAAGCACAACGTTGGTTGCGTCCACACAGCACACTGCTAGCGTTGTGACCACAGAACATGAGTTTGGCGCGCACAACACGAGGCTGGCCATGCCGAACACGATCAAGCTCCGCACCGATTTCTTCACCAAAGCCGCCCGGCTGGCCGGGTACCGGTCGGACTACGCGCTGGCCAAGGCGATGGACGTCAACCGCTCGACGGTCGCGCGCGTCCTCAGCGGCGAGCTGCAGCCCGGTCCGGCGTTCATCGGCGGGGCGTTGACGGCGCTCGCGCCGCTGCAGTTCCACGACCTGTTCGAGGTCGTCCCCATCCAGCGGTGATGACGGTCCGTGGCGTCCCGGTCCCGCGCACGTGTGATCGGACTCGCCGAGAGACCGCCACTTCAGCGGTGTGCGGACTCACCCGTTTGGTTGACACTCGTGATCAAGTGACGTCGCAGAGCGATGAAGACCAGTGGTGGGACCGCGAGAGGATGGCGCCAGGTGAGCGACGAGCCACGGCACACGGCGGCGCGGCTGCGCCGGGACTTACCGGCCGCGCTGCGGACCCCCGGGAACGCCTGGTTCAACGCGCACCGCGACGACGTGCCGGCCGCGCTGCGGGACGCGGTCGGCGAGCCTGAGGTGGCGGTCGCGCTGTTCGCCGACGTGTGGCCGGTGGTCCCGCCCGACGCCGACGAGGAGTGGTCGCGCGCCCTGCTCGACGTCGGGGCCGACCTCGCCGCCGCGCTGCCGACGTCCCTCCTGCTGGCCACCGGCTTCCGCCGCGCCGCGGTGTCCCTGCGGGCGCGGGGCTCGCTGCGCCTGGCCGCCGTCGCGGGCATGCGCGAGCTTGCCGTCCACCGCCTCCGCGACGACGACCCGGACGCCGCCGCCGGGGCGCTGCACGACCTCGCCGCCACCTACCGCGCCCAGGGCAGGCTGCACAAGGTCATCGGGTGCGCCGACGAGGTGCTGGAACTGCGCCTGCTGCACGACGACCGGCCCGGCGCGGCCCGCGCGCTGGCCCACCTCGGCGAGCTGATGGTCGAGGTCGGCCGGTTCGACTCGGCGGTCAAGTACCTGTCCCGGGCCGACCGGCTGTTCGAGGAGCTGCCCGACCCCGCCGACTCCGCAGACCCCGCCGAGCACGCCGGCCCCACTGAGCGCGCCGAGTGCCTGACCCTGCTGGGGCGCGCGCTGTGGCGCTCGGGCAACCGGCCGGTGGCGCACCGGCGGTTCAACCGCGCGCTGGCCCTGCTCATCGGCGCCGACGACGACGCCGCGCAACGGGTGCGCGACCTGGTCGCCGAGCTGGAGGCCGGGGACCCGGCGCCCTGAGGCCCGGTCACGCGGTCGTGTCCGGGTCGTCGGCCAGCAGGCGCAGCACGTCCCGGCACAGGAACACCCGCCGGTAGCCGAGGTGTTCCCACGGCACCAGCACCTCCAGCTCGACCAGCCGGGCGGTGAGGTCGGTGGCGGCCTTCGCGGTTATGCCGTACCGGGTGCGCAGGGACCGGTGGTCGACCACCGGGAACCCGATCAGCTCCGCCGCCACCGCCGGCAGCCTGCCCTTGCGCGGCAGCCGGGCGGCGTAGTCGGCGGCCAGCGCCTCCAGCCGGCCGATCAGCCGCAGCTGGGCCAGGGCCTGGTCGCGGACGGCGGTGGCGAAGAACTCCACCCACAGGTCCACCCGACCGGTGTCGACCACCTCGCGGATCAGCCACTGGTACCGGTCCAGCGCGCTGTCCAGCCACTCCGACAGCGGCAGCACCGGGTCGCGGACCAGCCCGCACCGCACCATCTCCAGCACCGAGAACGTGCGCGCGACGTGCCCGTTGGCGGTGGGGAACGGTTGCAGCACCTCCAGCTGGTAGTGCGCGAGCGCGATCTTGGCCAGCCGCGGCTGCTCGTCCTCCTCGCGCACCCAGGTCGACCACTGCTCCACCAGCGCGACGAGGTGCGCGCCGGTGGCGGTCAGCAGGTAGGCCCGCTCGTCGCTGACGCCCAGCCTGCCGGGCGCGCGGCGCAGCAGGTCCTGGAGGCGGCCCGCGGGGTGGTCGCCGGTCATGATCGCGGCGACCTCGCCGACCAGCCCGGCGTCGACCGGCGCGCCGGCGCGGACCCGGGCCAGGCCGTGGTCGCACGCCCGCAGGAACGGCGCGACCAGCTGGGACGGCGCGGCGCTGTCCGTCGGCGGCGGGCCGTCCTGGGACGCCAGCAGGTCGGCCGCGAACGTCTCGCGCAGGCCCACGAACACCCCGGACAGCCCGGCCGAGCTGTTCGCGTCGCGGACCTGCGTCGTCCGGACCAGGGCGGACCGCACGCCCAGCCGGCCCGCCGCCTCGTCCAGCCTGCCGAGCGCGTGCTCGGCCTCGGCGCACCGGCGGTAGGTGGCCACGGGCAGTTCCAGGTCCGAGGGCAGCGGCGGTGGCAGGTAGGCGCCTTCGCGCCGGAGCTCTTCGGGGATGCCGGGCAGTTCCGGCACCGGCGACCACTGCCCCGCCGGTAGAGGGCGAAAACTCATGCGGCGAAGCTTCCACGGAAGTGGAAGTTTTAGCAAGCATTGGTTTCGATGTGAAGCAGGACCCCACTTCACTACACATCGTCACAGATACTCTGTTAGGCCGTTCGGGCAACAACGGCCCGCAAAATTACGGGCAACGTTGCCGATCGAACATCTGCCCAGGTCAGGCACACACTACCAATCACAATCAACACCCCTCCCCTGCTTGCGCCGAAGATCGGTTTATTCCACCTGGGACGGACCGCGAGAGCGCCGGCCACGCCTCCAGGTCACGGTCCGGAATGACCGCTGGTCTCAACGATCCACGATTTCAGCCGAACGGGTGGCATTCGACCGAACGCCGGACACCCTCAGCCGCCACAGCACCGTGGCACCACGACCGCTTGCCGTGGTGCCACGGTGATGCCATAGTGGTGCCATGGACTTGACGCCGTACGTCGACAACCTCCGCCGGGAGCTGGCCACCGCTGCGGAGGCCGGTGGCGCGGAGGCCCGGGCGCTGGCCGAACGACTCGCCGCCCCGCTGGAGTCGGCGGTCCGGTTGACGCTGCTGGAAGCCCTTTCGGCCGCTGCGGACGAGATCACCAGGGACCTGGCGCCGGGATCGGTGGACGTGCGGCTGCGCGGCCGTGACCCGGAGTTCGTCGTCGCCGTGCCCGCAGAGGTGAGCCACGGTGGTGCCACCGAGGTGCCACCGGTGGTCCCGGACGAGGGCCCGGTGGCGCGGATCAACCTGCGGCTGCCCGAGCACCTGAAGGCCCGGGTCGAGGAGGCCGCCGGCCGGGAGGGCGTCTCGGTCAACACCTGGCTGGTGCGGGCCGCCGCGGCCGGGCTGGGCGGGCACGGCGACCGGGCGACCGGGCGCGGCTCGGGCGCCCAGCACTACACCGGCTGGGTCCGCTAGCCGCGCGAACACCGAACACAGGGGACAGCCATGCCTTCTTTCAGCACTTCCGGGCCCATCGCGCTCACCCTCGACGTCGTCGCCGGCGGCGCCCTGGTCGTCGCCTCGGACCGCGACGACGTCGAGGTCGGCGTCGAGCCGAACGACCCCGACAGCGCCAGGGACGTCAAGGCGGCCGAGGGCACCGAGGTGGACTTCGCCGCGGGCCGGCTGACGGTCCGGACGCCCCGGTCGCGCGGCCTGTTCGGCCGGGTGGGCTCGGTCGACGTCGTCGTGCGCCTGCCCACCGGCTCGCAGGTGACGGCCCGCGGCTCGCTGGCCGACTTCCGCGCCGAGGGCACGCTGGGCGAGTGCCGCTTCACCACGTCCGCCGGGCACATCCGGCTGGAGGGCACGGCCGCGCTCAAGGCGACCACCTCCTCCGGCGACGTGGCGGTCGACCTCGTCACCGGCCGGGCCGAGCTGTCGACCGGTTCCGGCGAGCTGCGGGTGGGCAGGCTCGACGGCTCCGGCACGGTCAAGAACTCCAACGGGGCGACCCGGATCGGCGAGGTCACCGGCGACGTCCAGGTGAGCGCCGCCAACGGCGACATCCTCGTCGGGCACGCCGGTGGCGACGTGCGGGCCAGGACCGCGAACGGCCACATCCGCCTGAACGAGGTCGTGCGCGGCTCCGTGGTCGCGCAGACGCAGACCGGTCGGGTGGAGATCGGCGTCCGGGAGGGCACGGCCGCGTGGCTGGACGTGCACTCGGCGGCCGGCCGCGTGCGCACCGACCTGGCGAGCGCCGACGCGCCCGCCGAGACCGACGAGAAGGTCGAGGTGCGCGGTCGCACCTCGTTGGGCGACATCGTCATCCACCGCGCGTAGGGCGCGACGAAAACTTGGGGGAACACCGTGTGGGACACCAACCCGCAGCAGTTCTGGCTGCGCGGCGAACGACCGGAGCACGTCGTCGGCTACGACGAGGCATTAGGCGTCTGGAACGTCTACGGGCACGCCGAGAGCACCGAGGTGCTGGGCGACTGGGCCCGGTTCTCGTCCGACAGCGCCCGGCTGATCCCGGCCATGGACGACACGCTGACCAGCGGCAACCTGATCCAGCAGGACCCGCCCGAGCACCGCGAGCTGCGGCGCCTGGTCAGCCACGCGTTCACGCCGAAGGTGGTGGCGGACCTCGAACCGCGCATCGCCGAGCTGACCGGTGACCTGCTCGACCACGTCGCCGGGGACGACTTCGAGCTGGTCCGCGACCTCGCCTACCCGCTGCCGGTGATCGTGATCGCCGAACTGCTCGGGGTGCCGAGCAGCGACCGCGACCTGTTCGAGCTGTGGGTCGACAAGTTCTTCGAGAGCACCAACCAGCTCTCGCTGAAGGACGACCAGGCGAAGCAGCGGGAAGAGCTGCGCGAGCGCGTCGAGACCTTCCAGCCGATGTTGGACTACCTGGGCGAGCACGCCGCGCAGTGCCGCCGCACACCGCGCCCCGGCCTGCTCAACGACCTCGTGCACGCCGAGGTGGACGGCCGGCGGCTGACCGACGCGGAGGTGGTCAACTTCGCCGCCGTCCTGCTGGTGGCCGGTCACATCACCACCACGATGCTGCTGGGCAACACCGTGCTGTGCCTGGACGCGCACCCGGACCAGCTCGCCGCGGTGCGCGCGGACCGCTCGCTGGTGCCGGCGGCCATCGAGGAGTCGCTGCGGTTGCTCACCCCGTTCGCCGCGGTCGCGCGGGTGACGAACGGGCCGCAGGTGCTCGGCGGCGTCGAGGTCCCCGCCGACCAGATGCTGCTGCTGTGGATTGGCGCGGCCAACCGCGACCCGCGCCGGTTCGCCGACCCGGACGCCTTCGACCTCGCCCGCGACCCCGGCCCGCACCTGGGCTTCGGCCGCGGCGTGCACTTCTGCCTCGGCGCGCCGCTGGCCCGGTTGGAGGGCCGGATCGCGCTGAACGTGCTGCTGGACCGCTTCCCGCGGCTGCGCGCCGATCCCGACCGGCGGCCGGTGTTCATGCCCTCGCCGAACCTGACCGGGGTGCGGAGCCTGCCGCTGCTCACCGACTAGGTGGGAGCCCACCGGACCGTCCTCTGTGGACCTGGCAGTGGACCGGGCGGGGACCGGGCCGGCGGGGCGGCCGGGCGGGCGCCGGGCAGTCGGCGTCCATTCGGCCGCAACCCCTCCCGCTGAGCTGCGCTGACGTTACGATCACCCGGTGCGCCCGCTGGCTCCAGGAGTCCACCAACTGCTCGGCCGTCCCCCACACATGGTGAACGCCTACCTCGTGGAGGACGTGCTCGTCGACGCCGGCACGCCGGCGGCACGCAAGCGGATCACCCGCCAGCTCGACGGCCGCACGATCGCCGCCCACGTGGTGACGCACGCGCACCCGGACCACTTCGGCTCCAGCCACGCCGTGTGCGAGCGGTACGACGTGCCGCTGTGGACGGGCGCGAAGGACGCCGAGGCGATCGTCACGGCCACCCCCGTGCCCGCGCCCGGCCTGATCGGCTCCCTGCTGGCCCGCACGAAGATGCCGCCGGCGCACCCGGTGGCCCGCGGCCTGGCCGAGGGCGACGAGGTCGCCGGGTTCACCGTGCTGGACGCGCCCGGCCACTCGCCGGGCCACATCGCCCTGTGGCGCGACCACGACGGCGTGCTGATCTGCGGTGACGTGTTCTTCAACCTGCTGCGGCCCAGCGCGCCGCCGAGCTTCCTGACCCACGACGACGAGCGCAACCGGGAGTCGATGCGCAGGCTGGCCGAGCTGCGGCCGAAGCTGGTGCTGTTCGGCCACGGCCGCCCGCTGCGCGACCCGGACCGCCTGCTGCGCCTGGTCGGATGAACACCCTCGAACGGGGTCGGGAGCTGGCGCGGATCACCGCGGCGCTGGACTCGGCGGCGGCGGGCGACGGCCGGGTGGTGGTGATCGAGGGCCGCGCGGGCATCGGCAAGACCCGGCTCGTGCAGGACACCAGGGCGCTGGCCAAGGAACGCGGCTTCGGCCGGTTGCAGGCCGTCGGCGACGCGCTGGAGAGCGCGATGGCCTGGGGCGTGGTGCGGCAGCTGGTCGAGCGGTCGATCTCCCGGTACCGGGGCGAGGTGCGGGAGAGGATCCTGGCCGGGCCGTCGGGTGACGCCCTGCGGGCGCTCGACGGCGCGGCGGCCGACCCGAGCGAGGCCGAGCTGGCCCGCACGCTGCACGCGCTGTGGTGGGTGGCGGTCGACCTGTCCGCGACCCGGCCGCTGCTGATCACCGTGGACGACGCGCACTGGGCGGACCTGTCGTCGGCGCGGTTCCTGGCCTACCTGTCCCGGCGGATCGCCGACCTGCCGATCGCGCTGGTCGTGGCGGCCCGGCCGCCGGCGGACAACGACGGGCCGCTGGCGCAGCTGAGCGTGTCGCGGCAGGCCGAGCGGCTGCTGCCGCGCCCGCTCACCCCCGCCGCGCTGGCCGAGCTGGTCGCCGCCCGCGGCGCGCGGCCGTCGCCCGAGGTGGTGGCGGCGCTGCACGCGGCGGGCGCGGGCAACCCGTTCCTGACCGGCGTGCTGGTGGACGAGCTGGAGGCGCTGGCGCTGCCGCTGGACGTGCCGGGCACGGCGGCCGAGGTCGCCAAGCTCGGCCCCAGCACGGTGTTCCGCGCCGCGCTCGGCAGGTTGCCCGCCGACTCGGTGCGGTTGGCGGGCGCGGCGGCGGTGCTCGGCACCGGCAGCGACCCGTGGCTGGCGGGCGCGATCGCCGAGCTGGACGCCGACCGGTTGCGGCCCGCCGTGGAGGCGCTGGTCTCGGCGCACGTGCTGACCGGCGAACAGCTCAAGTTCGTGCACCCGGTGGTGCGCGAGGCGGTGCTGGCCGACCTGGGCCCGGTGGCCCGCGCCGCCCTGCACGCCCGCGCCGCCACCCGGCTGTGGGAGGCGAAGTCGCCGGCCGACCGGGTCGCCGCGCACCTCGCGCACGCGCCGAGGGGCAGCCTGCCGCAGGCGGTGGACGTGCTGCGGGCGGCGGCGGGCGCGCTGCTCGCGGCGGGCGACCCGCGGACCGCGGCGGCGCACCTGCGGCGCGCGGTGGACGAGCGGCCCGACGACCCGGGGCTGCGCGCGGAACTCGGTCGGGCGCTGCTGCGCGGCGGTGACGCCGCCGCGGCCCGCCGCGAGCTGCGGATCGCCGCCGCCGAGGTGCCGGACGCGGAGCTGCTGGCCGCCGCCGCGTCCGCGACCGCCACCGTCGACGGGTTGGACGCGGCCATCGCCGAGCTGGACGCGGCCATCGCGGCCCGCGCGCCGGACGCCGGGCGGCTGCACCTGGAGGCCAGGCTGGCGGTCGTCCGGTCGTTCTCGCCGCGGCACCGGCAGGTCGCGTCCGAGCACCTGCGCGGGCACGCGGCGCTGGCCGGCCGCACCCCGGACGAGCGGACCCTGCTCGGCCTGCTCGCCCAGACCGGCCGGTACGAGGTGTGGCCGTCGACCGAGGTGGCCGCCACCTCGATGCGCGCGCTGGCGAGCGGCGCGTACTTCGACGACGCCACCGGCAGCACGGACGCGATGGTGGCGTGGCTGGTGGCGTTGATCGCCCTGGTGGCCGCGGACGGCGTGGACGCGGCCCGGCCGGAGATCGAGCGGGCCCGGCTGCGGGTGCGGGCGCACGGGTCGCCGGTCGAGTTCGCCATGGTCGCCAACGCGGCCGCGTTCCTGCACTGGCGGACCGGGTCGATGCGCGCGGTGGCCGCCGAGTCGGACGGCGCGCTGGCCGCCGTGCGGCACGAGGACCCGGTGCCGCACGTGGTCGCGTCCCGGGCCACGGCCACGCACTTCCTGGTCTACGAGGCGTTCGAGCGCGGCGACCTGGCCGAGGCGGCGGCGCTGCTGGCCGGGTTCGACGCCGAGCACACCGAGTCGCCGCAGATCATGCCGACGATCTGGCTGCACGAGCCGAAGGCGCTGCTGGCCCTGGCGCAGGGCGACCCGAGGCGGGCGCGGGCCGAGGCGCACCTGCAGCGCGACGCCACCCTGGCCGCCGGGATCGACCCGCCGAGCATCCCGTGGCGCGACCCGGCGGCACGCGCGGCGCTGCAGCTCGGCGACGAGGCCGGGGCGCTGGCGCTGGCGGAGGAGCAGGTGGCGCTGGCCACGAAGTGGGGCGCGGCCACGGAGGTCGGCGTGGCGCTGCGGCTGCTGGCGCACGTCGACCCGGGGCGGCGGCTGGAGCTGCTGGTCGAGTCGGTGCGGGTGCTGGAGCGGTCGCCGTCCCGGCTGAACCTGGCGCGGTCGCTGGTGGACCTCGGCGAGGCGCTGCGGGTGGCGCGGCGGCGCTCGGACGCGCGGGAACCGCTGCACCGGGCCGTCGACCTGGCCGCCGAGTGCGGGTCGGCGGTGCTGCGGACGCGGGCGTCCGAGGCGCTGGAGGCGTTGGGCGACCGGCCGCGGCGGGCGTCGCTCGCGGGCGCGGAGGCGTTGACCGCCAGCGAGCGCCGGGTCGCCGACCTCGCCGCCACCGGGCGCGGCAACCGGGAGATCGCGCAGGAGCTGTTCGTGACGCCCAAGACGGTGGAGAACCACCTCGGCCGCATCTACACCAAGCTCGGCATCAGCGGGCGGCGCGACCTGGCCCGGGTGCTGGCCTGAGGGAGGCCGATTAAGAGCAGGAGGCGGGTGGGGGTGGTCCTGATACACCCAACTTCGCGGCCTCCCGGGTTGAGGGATCGACCCTCATGCCCTCGACGTTCCCGCAGGTCAAGCTAGTCCTACCGAAGGGGCCGCAGGGAGGCGGCCCCCTCCACAGGAGGTAGGGAACCATGTTGCGCAAGGCTCTTCTCGCCGCACTCGCCACCACCGCCGTCAGCACCCTCGCCCTGCCGGGCCTCGCCGTCGCGGACCCCGTCCTCGGCATCCCGACGCCCTGCGTGAAGCTGTCCGACGTCACCGGCCCCGACTTCGAGGTCAAGCAGTGCGGCGTCAGCGACGTCGACCAGCACCGCGAGGGCATGGCCGCGAACGGCGGCACGCACTGCGGCCCGGCCTCGCTCTACAACGTGCTGCACTACTGGGCGCACGTGAAGAAGGCGCCGGTCGGCTGGCTCACCACCAGGGTCGGCAACATCGACCCGAAGGACCCCGCCGACTACAACATCGTCACCAACTCGATCGGCCGGATCGCCACCGACTCGCTGTGGAACGTGGAGGACGGCACCAAGTCCGGCAACCTGCGGACCGCGTTCACCGTCGCCACCAAGCCGGCGCGGGACCTGCGCTGGGAGACCGCGACCGGCGTCGTGGGCACCACGGCGGGCTCGGACTTCGCGGGTGAGCTGGCCAAGAAGCTCAACCAGGGCCCGGTGCAGATGTGGTACGGCCGCTACTCCACCGGACCGCAGAGCAGCCTGGTGCGCGGCGGCGGGCACATCGTCACGGTCGTCTCGGCCAAGGGCTCGTTCGGCGGCGACGTCGTGCAGCTCAAGCTGGCCGACCCCGGTCGGGCGGGCGACCACGGCCAGGGCGACTACCTGGGCACCCAGTCCGCGTACCAGAGCCTGGACGTCACGCTGGTGCGCCGGTCGGTGTGGGAGTACCTGCCGGTGAAGGACGACGAGGCCACGCCGGTGGACGAGAGCCTGCAGCCCGGCACCTACCGCACGGTCGAGCGCTGGGAGCTGACCGGCCCGCAGTACGTCGGCGAGACCCGTCAGCTGGTCGAGGGCTTCAACTGGTTCTGGATGTCGCCGCCGGTCGGCTGACCGGTCCGGTGAGCCCGGGGACCCCGTCCGACTCCCGGACGGGGGCCCCGCTCGGTCGAACGCCTGTTCGACCCGTCCACAGCTGGGGACAACCCTGTGGACAACTCAGTCCTTGCTGGTCAGGGCCTGTGCACGAGCGAGCAGTTCGTCCACCGACCACTGGTCGGACGCGTGTTGTCCACGCTTCTCCGCGACGACCTCGCCGTCCGGCGCGATGAGGAAGTCGGCGGGCAGGCCGAGCCGCCCGCCCTCGGCCCGGGGCAGCGGACGCCGGCCGCGCAGCACCGGCCCGAGGTCGCGGAGCACGCCGCGCGCCATCGCGCCCCAGGCGCGCGGGTCGAGCACCGACCGGGCCGCGGACCCCACGCCGAACTCGGCGTACAGCCGCTTGCGCGGGTCGCCCACGACCGCGAACGGCAGGTCGGCCGCGTACGGGGCGAGTTCGGCCGCCGAGGAGTGGAACACGGCGACCTCCGCGATGCCGTGCGCGGTGATCTCGTCGTGCCGCTGGACGATCGACCGCAGGTGCAGGTTGCACACCGGGCAGCCGGCGAACCGGCGGAACTGCAGGTGCACCAGGCGGTCCGGGTCCGGCACCCGGACCGCGCCGCCGCCGACGGCTTCCCACTCCCGTGCGTCGACCTTCACGTGCTCCCCCTCGGATCGTAAGCGTGCGGTGTACGCCAACAACGTATGCGCGTATCTTGTACGCTGTCAAGCGCCATGCCACGCCCGAAGTCCCTGACCACGTCGGCACTCGCCACCGCCACGCTCGCGGTGCTCGACCGCGACGGCCTGGCGGCGCTGTCCATGCGCGCCGTCGCCGCCGAACTGGGCGTGGGCACGATGTCGCTGTACCGCTACGTCGCCGACCGGGACGAGCTGGAGGCGCTGGCGGTCGAGCAGATGATGTCGCGGGTGGACCTGAAGCCGCCGCGGGCGTTGTGGGACAAGCAGATCGCCGTCCTGGTCGAACGGGTCCGCGAGGCGATCGCCAGGCACCCCAACGCCGTGCCGCTCACGATGGCGCACCGGCACCGGTGCCCGAGCCTGCTGCGCTGGGGCGAGGCCGTGCTCGACGTGCTGACCCGGGCCGGTTTCACCGGGGAGCAGCGGGTGATCGCGTTGCGAGCGCTGCTCGGCTACCTCATCGGCGCGACCGAGATCGAGCACCGGAGCCCGCTGCCCGGCCCCGGCACCGAGGCGATGGCGAAGCTGGGCGAGGACTACCCGCTGATGGCCGAGACCGCGGGCGTCGCGAAGAGGATCCCGCCGGACGTCGAGTTCCGCCTCGGGTTGGACGTCGTGCTGAGCGGCCTGCGCCGCCCCTGATCACCCGCCCGCGACCCGGGGCCGCGGACCAGTTGTGCCACAACGGATTTCACGCGGATCTCGTGCTGCACGGGCTCGTGCCGAACCGGATCTCGTGCCGCACGGATTCGTGCCACACGGATTTCGTGCCGCACCGGGTCGTGCCGCAGCGGGTTTGTGGCCGGCGCGGAGGCCGAAGCCGACCTCGGCCTCCGCGCCGAAACGCGACGAACACGGAGTTGCGCTCCAAGCGTGGAGTCGGCGACGTGGCGCGGCGCCGGTTCCCGCTGCGTCTCCAGGTCAGGTTCGCCGGTGAAGGGGCATCGCCTGCCCCCTCGCCCCGTCCGCCACCGCGGCGCGGACGGGAAGTCTCATGCGGCGCTGTCGTCGTCCGGGAGGTCCAGCAGCTCCTCCAGCACGAGCGTGGCCCGGCCGTGCCGACGCCAGGAGAACCGGCTGGGGGACAGCACGTTCACCTCGTCGGCGGGCATCCGCATCGCGACCGCGTCGTCCTCGGTGTGCAGCCGCACGACGTCGATCACGGCGTCGTGGGCGCGCACCCCGACCACGGCGGCCAGTTCGCCCCTGGCGTCCCGCGGGTGGAGGAACTGGAACCCGCGCGCGATCAGCTCGCGCAGCTGGAACGTCGTCCGGGAGGAGTGGTCAGTCGACGAGGTCATCGAACTCCCCGTCCCGGGCGCCGGCCACGAAGGCGGCCATCTCGGCACGGGTGTAGACGAGCGCGGGGCCTTCGGGGAACCGGGAGTTGCGCATCGCGACGTCGCCGCCGTCGAGCACCGCGAACTCGACGCAGTTGCCGATCGCATCGCTGTAGGAGCTCTTGGCCCACGTGACGCCGATCAGGTCGGCCGCGGGCATGCCGTTGTGAACCTCGGTGGCCATCGACATCACCTTTCAAGCCAGTGATGCATCTGCACGTGCATCCGGTTGTGCACGGACCGTAGCACCGGCCGGGTGCACGGGTAAATGCACGTGCAGATGCGGAGCGTGAATCTCCCCCGAAGGGATGAAGGTCAGAGCTCCGCTCGCCTCTTGGCCACCATCTGCCGGCTGCGATCGGGCGTCTCGGCGTCGACCGTGAGCCGGTCGAACACCCGGCTGTAGATCTCCAGCTCTTCGAGTTTGTCCAGGTAGAGCGCCCCGGCGAGGTGTTCGAGGTAGACGATGTCCGGCAGGTCGGGCTCGCCGAAGCGGAGCATCGCGAAGGGACCCTTGGCCGCGTAGCCGGCCAGCGGGAAGGGCACGACCTGGAGCGTCACCGGGCCGTCCTTGGTCACGCTGAGCAAGTGGTCCAGCTGGTCGGCCAGCACCTCGCGGCCGCCGATCGGCCGGAACAGCACCGATTCGTCGATCACCGCCCACACCCGCGGCGCGCCCGGCCGGGCCAGCACCTTCTGCCGCTGCATCCGCAGCGACACCCGCCGCCGCACGTCGGGCGTCACCAGGTCCGGCCGGCCGTGGCTGGCGATCGCCGTCGCGTAGTCCTCGGTCTGGAGCAGGCCCGGCACGAACTGCGTCTCGTAGATCAGGATGCGGGACGCCGCCTCCTCCAGGCCCACGTAGTCCTGGAACCAGTCGGGCATCAGGTCCGTGTACCGGTGCCACCAACCGGGCGAGTTGGACCGGCGGACCATGTCGAGGAACTTCGCCCTGGCCTCCGCGTCGTCGACCCCGTACATGGTCAGCAGGTCGTTCACGTCGCGTTCCTTCAGGCCGACGCGACCCAGCTCCATCCGGCTGATCTTCGACTCGGAGCCGCGGATGGCGTAACCCGCGTCCGCCCGGGTGATCTCGGCGGCCTCGCGCAGCCTGCGCAACTGGGCCCCGAGCACGATGCGCAGCGCGGTGGGGCCGCTTTCCCGCTCCGGCGTGGATCCGTGAGCCGCCATCACGTTCCTCCCGACCGTCGTGACCGTCCCACCCGAACAGCGGTTGCGCCCGAGGAGGGCCAACTCGCATCGTCACTGAACGTACACCCAAGACCTTGCCCGATCAGCCGCATGCGACCCACCGACGCGATGGGCCCATACTCTTACGCTGACCGGACTGTGACGCGGTGCACAAGAGATCATCCCCCATCCCCGTAATGCGAGGTCACCACAATGCCGGGTACGTCGTCGGACGCCGCCGCCCCCGTCTACATCGACACCACCAAGGCCAGCATCGCCAGGGTCTACGACGCCTTCCTCAACGGCAAGGACAACTACGAGATCGACCGCGAGGTGCTGCGCCGGGTGCAGGACGTGGCCCCCGAAGCCGCCACGCTGGCCGTGGACAACCGCAACTTCCTCATCCGCGCCACCAGGTTCGTCGCCGGCCAGACCGGCATCACCCAGTTCCTCGACTGCGGTTCCGGCCTGCCCACCGCCGAGAACACGCACCAGGTCGCCCAGCGGATCAACCCGGACATCCGGGTCGTCTACGTCGACAACGACCCCGTCGTGCTCGCCCACGGCCGGGCGTTGCTGGAGGAGAACGACCGGACGCACTTCTCCGCGGCGGACATCTTCAAGCCGCAGGAGATCCTGAACGACCCGGTCGTGCGCAAGCACATCGACTTCGACGAGCCGCTGGCGCTGTTCCAGATGGGCACGCTGCACCACTACAACGGCACGTCGCCCACGTCGGCCGAGATCATGGCCGAGTACATCGAGGCGCTGCCGTCCGGCTCGTACGTGGCGATCTCGCACTTCCTCGACCCGGAGACCGAGGAGCACTCGGCCATCGCGCGGCGCATGGAGGAGACGTTCCTGCACTCCCCCATGGGCAGCGGGCGGTTCATCACGATGCGCTCGATGCTCGACCTGTTCACCGGCCTGGAGCTGGTCGAGCCGGGCGTGGTCATCTGCGCCGACTGGTGGCCGGACGGGCCGCGGCTCAAGGAGCTGGACGCGGTCAGCTACTGCATCGCGGGCGCGGTGGGCCGCAAGCCCTGACCCCGACCGTCCCGAGTGGACACCCCGGTGGCGGACGTCGTCCGCCACCGGGGTTCCCCCGTGCTCAGCGCCGGTAGAACTCGACCAGCACCGGCGCCGTCACCGCGGCCTTGACCAGGTGGGTCTGGCCGGGCAGGACGACCAGCTCGCCGTGCGGCAGGGCGTCGGCCAGGTGCCGCTGCGCGTTGCGCAGGTACGCCGGGCTCTTGCCGCCGGCGATGACCAGCGCGGGCGACCCGGCGCCGGACCAGCGGTCGGCCGGCGGCTTCGTGCCGTGCTGGAACTCGCCGACCAGCGCGAAGTCGTTCGGCAGCGTGTGCGCGACGCCCTTGAGCTTCTTCCACACCGGCATGACCCGCATCATCGCGATGAAGAAGCCGGGCGTGCCGACGTAGCGCATGAACAGCGTCACCGCGTCGCCAGGGCGGCCCTCGGCGATCGCGCGCTCCACCCGTTCGACGAGATCGGGGTCCATCGGCGGGCGGGTGTCGTCGATCGTCATCGGCGACTCGTAGATCGCGATCCGCTCGGCCGCGACGCCCCGGTGCGCCGCCTCGGCGACCAGCGTGCCGCCGGAGGACATGCCAAACAGGTGCGCCGACCCGCCCGCCTCCTCGATCAGCGCGGCGACGTCCTCGACCTCGCGCTCGACGTCGGGCGCCGTGCCCGCGCCGCTCTCACCCCGGCCGCGCCGGTCGTAGGTGTAGACGGTGAAGTGCTCGGCCAGCGCCTCGGCCAGGGCCTTGGACGGCCCGAAGGCGCGGTAGCACAGCGCGCCGTCCACGATGATCAACGCCGGTCCGGAACCGGTGCGCGTGAAGGCGATCGCGGTGCCGTCCTTGGAGAAAACCTGTCCCATCGTGCCCAGTCCCTCAGATCTCGGAGCGCAGCTTCGCCGCTGCGGCGGACGCCCACAGCCAACCGACCACAGCACCGCCGTACAGCAGGAGGGTGCCGAAGCCCGTGCCCAGGAAGGGCACCGGCGCCAACGACAGCACGCCCGCGACGGCGCTCGCCCGCGCCCACGGCCCGGACCACTTCTTCGCCAGCACGAAGAACGACGCCACCAGCGCCGGGAACGCGACGAAGAACGCCACGCCGTGCAGGCTCCCGTGCCAGGACAGCACCGGCGCCTGGCCCTCCGGCGCGCCGACCGGGAAGCCGAACGCCGGGTCGGCCACGAACACCCCGCCGCCGATCATGCCGACCGCGAAGACGCCGAGCAGCGCGGGGACCCACCGGCCGACCTCGCCGGTGCGGCGCGCGCCGACCGCCGCCGCCAGGAACAGCAGTCCGGTGAGGACGAAGTTGGCGATCTGCAGCCAACCCCCGTCACCCAGGGAGAGGAAGCTGAACGGGTGCCGGGTGAGGTCGAAGCCCTCCCGGGTGAACGCCTGGGCGAACCCGGTGACGAGGTAGAGCGGACCGGCCAGGACGCCGCAGCCGAGCAGCAGCCTCGTGGTGTCGGCGCGGGCGCCGGTGGCCGTGGTGGCCGTGCGGAGGGTGGTCATGCCAGGTCTCCCATCCAGGTCGACCAGGCGTGCTCGTCGCGGTGGTCGTCGGCGAACACGTGGTGCATGGCGATCAGGACACCGGGACGCCCCTGGAAGAAGCGGTACACCGCGTCGGCCGTGCGGATGCCGGCGGTCTGGGCGTTGGCGAAGTAGACCACGCCGCGCTCGCCGTCCAGCTCGACGTGGTCGCCGGTGGCCGGCGCGGCGTCGAGGCCGAGCTTGCGGCCCAACCCGGCCCACAGGGCGGGCCAGTCGGACACCGCCGGGCCCATCGCGGTGAGCGGTCGGGCGGTGCGGCCGGCGAAGTGGCGCAGGTAGGTGACGAGGGTCTGCCAGAACATCTCGCCGCCCGCCGTCATGGCCTCGAACTCGTCCTCCCAGTCGTCACCGGGCAGGAAGCCGCTCGCGACCATGCGCAGCACGGTGCTGCCCCGCTCGCGGCCCTCGACCAGGAACTCGTAGGCGACGAACCGGCCGTCGGGCTCCTCGTCGCCGCCGTACGCCAGGTGCTTGCCGGGTTCCCAGGCGGTGACCCGGTGGGCGGGCGCGTAGCCGCCGAACGCCTGCCGGACGACCTCGCCCGGCTCGACCTCGTTGACGCCCATGAACCACGAGTCGATGCCGGGGCCGGTGGCGATGGCCTCCCAGACCTGCTCCGGCGTGACGCCGGCCAGCTCGACCTCGTTGACGCCTTCGAACGCGTGACCCATCGTCACTCCTCCGGGATGCTGGGGTGGACGGCCACGACGACGCGGTGCGCTCGACCGCCGGGCGCGGTCTCGTGGTGGTACTTGGCGACCAGGCCGGTGACGGCGGCGGCCAGCTCCTCGGCGAACGCGGCGCGGTCGGCCGCGGTGGCGAAGCGGACCTCGCCGTCGAGCGCGAAGGTGGCGACCTTCTTGTCCGCCTTGGCGGCGCCGGTGAGGAGGTTGCCGACGTCGCGGACCAGCCGTGCGGCGAGGGCCAGCAGCCAGCGGGCCGACAGGCGGTCGGGCGCGCGCCCGGGGTCCGGCTGCACGGCGGCCAGCGCGGTGGGCGAGATGACGTAGGACGCGGCGGTGGCGCGCATGACCCGTTCGGTCATGTTGCCCTTGCGGCGCTCCTCGGTCAGCTCGACCAGCCCGTGCTGCTCCAGCGTGCGCAGGTGGTAGTTGACCTTCTGCCGGGGCAGCCCCACCTTGGCCGCCAGCGAGGTCGCCGAGCCCGGCTCGACCAGTTCGGCCAACAACCGCGCCCGCACCGGGTCCAACGACACCTCGGCCACGGCCGGGTCCTCGATCACTTCCACGTCGTGCATGCCGAAACCCTCCCACCGACAACTCCCCCTGTCAAGACAACTTTCCTTGTCCACCCCGCGAGAGTCCTACCTCCACCGCGCGAGAGTCCAACGTTCAGGGCACCTGAGTTCAACGCTCAGCCCTAACGGCGTTAGGCGTGAGCGTTGAACTCAGGGTGCGCGAACGTAGGACTCTCGCGGGCTGGGCGTTGGACTCTCGGGGTGGTGCGGGGGTGGTCAGTGGTTGGTCAGCGGGGGGAGGTGGGGTCGGGGCATGGGGAAGACGGAGTGGTACCGGCGGCCGTGGGTGGCGCCGTTCGCGTTCGTGGTGGTGGTGTTCGTGGCGTTCTCGGCGCCGCGGTACCTGGCGCTGGACCCGGCGCTGTCGCGGGTGCCGCAGCCCGAGGGGCACGCCTGGCACTTCCCGGTGCTGGTGGCGCACGTGGTGTTCGGCTCGATCGCCATCCTCACGTCGGTCGCGCAGGTGTGGCCGTGGTTGCGGCGGCGGTACCCGGCGGCGCACCGGTGGGTCGGCCGGGTCTACGTGTTCGGCGGCGTGCTGCCGGGCGGGGTGACGGCGATCGCGATCGGCGCGTTCTCGCCGTTCGGGCCGGTCAGCCAGGCGAGCAACGTGCTGATGGGCGCGCTGTGGCTGGCGTTCACCGTCGCCGGCTACCGGATGGCCCGGCAGCGCAGGCACGCCGACCACCGCCGGTGGATGGTCCGCAGCTTCGCGCTCACCGCCTCGATCATGAGCAACCGGGTCTGGACGGCCCTCACGGCGGCCGCGCTGTCACCGCAGCTGGGCACCACGTTCGGCGGCAGTGGCGTCGCGCTGGTCCAGGCGGTCTCGGGCCTGTCGGCGTGGCTGGGCTGGGTCGTGCCCCTGCTGATCGCCGAGTGGTGGCTGGAGCGCGGTGACGCCCGCAAGCGCCGGGACCGCCGGGACCGCCGCCGGACGACGGGGTCAGAACGGCAGCCGGTAGGCGTCTGAGCCCTGCTCGAAGTCGAGCAGGTGCCGCTTGCGCGCCAGCCCGCCGCCGTACCCGGTCAGGCTGCCGTTCGTGCCGACCACCCGGTGGCACGGCACGATGATCGCGATCGGGTTGTGGCCGTTGGCCAGCCCGACGGCCCGCGCGGCCGAGGGTCGGCCGAGCCGTTCGGCGAGCTCCCCGTACGTCACGGTCTCGCCGTACGGGATCTCGCCCAACGCCCGCCACACGGTCTGCTGGAACGGCGTGCCGATCAGGTCGAGCGGCAGGTCGAACGCCGTCCGCGAGCCGTCGAAGTACTCGGCCAGCTGCACGACCACGTCCCCGAAGGGCGAGGGGTCCTCGGGGCCGAACGTCGAGTCCGCCGGCCGGTACAGCTGCCGCGTCATGTACAGCCCGGACAGCACGCCGTCGCGCGCGACGAGCGTGAGCGGCCCGACGGGGCTGTCGACCGTGGTGTGGCTCATCGTCGGACGCTCCTTTCAGGCGGGCAGCCGGTTGACCGCGTGGTCGCCGGTGGCCCAGAGGTGTTGGACGGCGTACGCGCGCCACGGTCGCCACGCCTGCGCCCGCCGCACGAGGGCGGCGGGCGTGTCGGGCAGGCCGAGGGCGCGGGCGGCGAGCCGGATGCCCAGGTCGGTGGGGATGAACGCGTCGGGGTCGCCCAGCGCCCGCATCGCGATCACCTCCACCGTCCACGGCCCGAACCCGGGCAGCGCGAGCAGGTCGGCCCGCGCCTCGGCCCAGTCCGCGCCGACGCCGAGGTCGAGCGAGCCGTCGGCCAGCGCCTCCACCACCGCGCGGAACGCCGTCCGCCGGGCCCGCGGCATGGCCAGCACGGCGGGGTCCAGCTCGGCGAGCGCCGCCGGCGTCGGGAACAGGTGCGTCAGCCCGTCGTCGGTGATCGGGTCGCCCACCGCGAGCACCAGCCGGGCGGCGTGGGTGCGGGCGGCGGCGGTGGACACCTGCTGCCCGAGCACGGCGCGCACCGCGAACTCGGCGGCGTCCACCGTGCCCGGCACGCGGCGTCCCGGCGCCGCGTCGACCAGCGGCGCGAGCAGCGGGTCCGAGCGCAGCTGCTCGTCCACCGCGACCGGGTCGGCGTCGAGGTCGAGCATCCGGCGGCAGCGGGCGATGGCGATCGACAGGTCGCGCAGGTCGGTCAGCGAGAGCTTGCACGCTACGTGGTCGGCGTGCGGCGTCAGCGACACCACGCCGTGCCCGCGCGGCAGCCGCAGGGTCCGCCGGTACGCGCCGTCGCGCCACTCCTCCACGCCGGGCACGCCGGTCGCCACGAGGTGGCCGAACAGGTTGTCGGGGTGCAGCGGGGCGCGGAACGGCAGCCGCAGCGACAGCACGCCGGGCGCGTCCGGGGCGGGCCGCCGCCGGGCGCGCAGGTCGGTGGGCGACAGCGCGAACACCTCGCGCACCGTCTCGTTGAACGCGCGGACGCTGGCGAACCCGGCCGCCAGGGCGACCTCCGCCATGGGCAGCGAGGTGGTCTCGATGAGCAGCCGGGCGGTCTGCGCGCGCTGCGCCCTGGCCAGCGCCAGGGGTCCCGCGCCGAGTTCGGCGAGCAGCGTCCGCTCGACCTGCCGCACGCTGTAGCCGAGGCGGGCGGCCAGGCCGGGCACGCCCTCGCGGTCGACCACGCCGTCGGCGATCAACCGCATCGCCTTGGCCACGGCGTCCGCGCGGTGGTTCCACAGCGGCGATCCCGGCGAGGCGTCGGGCCGGCACCTCTTGCAGGCCCGGAATCCCGCTTGTTGCGCCGCCGCCGCACTCGGGTAGAACCGCGTGTTCCCGGGCTTGGCCGATGTCACCGGACAACTCGGCCGGCAATAGATGCGGGTGGTCAGGACACCGGTGAAGAACCACCCGTCGAACCGGGCGTCTTTCGACCGGACGGCCTGGGCACAACGTTCCACGTCTTCGTGCACGGCACCAGCATCGGTCACCGGGCCGGCCGTTCGCCGGCGGAAATGCGACATGGCTGGAAAGTGTGCCCGACCGGTCGCGCGGCACCGCGCTGTGCCGCGCTCGCGGGGGTTCGCGACGCCCCCGGGACGAGCACCGGTCAGCCGCGCGCCGGGGTGGCGAGCCGGGCCAGCTGGTCCAGCCCCACCTCGGCCCGGTCGCGGCCGTTCGCGTCGAGCACCGTTCTCAGGATCGGGCAGACCCGTGCTTCACCGGGGAGGCCCCGGTCCTCACGGGCCGTGACCGGCGACCCGCCCGTCCGCACCCGCTCAACCCCGGTCGGCATGGCAGGTCGCCGCACCGTTCCACCGACCTGGCCGGTTCGGCGCGCATCGCTGAGAAGACCCCCAGGACCCCTCAGCGACGAATGAGCTGCCACTCGCGGTAGTTGCCTGCGAAACCACTTTGACCGGTCCCTTCGCACAACCTGACGACGTCAGCGGAACGTCCTGGTCAGCTTGTCAGCGCAAGTCGTTAGGGTGGACCGAGAAGGGCCACACCGGTCGGCAAACGACCTGTTCACGCGCTCACATCCGGTTTTCCGGTCCGGAACGCCGGACCTCTAGGAGGCACGCCGCGGATGGCTGGTTCCGGTCAGGGGTCGGGTCCCCGTGCCGTGTTCGCCGAGCGGTTCGCGCTGCTCTACGCGGAAGCCGGCGATCCTCCCCTGAAGAGGGTGACCGAGTCGGTCGGCCGGGCCAGGCGCACCGACGAGCGCGGCCGGCCGGTGCGCGCGACCGCCCAGCGGGTCAGCGACTGGCGTCGCGGGCGCAACGTCCCGGCCCGCTTCTCGGCACTCTCGGTAGTCCTGGAAGTCCTGATCGGGGAGGCGCGCAAGTCCCGCCCGCAGCCGCCCGCGCCCGGGTTGTACGACCTGGACGCGTGGCGCGCGCTGTGGGAGGAGGCGTTGGCCAGCCCGGTGTCGACGGCCGAGGACGAGGACCCGCCGAGCTCCGACGAGATCGGTGTGTGCCCCTATCGCGGATTGGCCGCGTTCCAGCCGGAGGATTCCAGTTGGTTCTTCGGCCGGGAACGCAGCACGGCCGCCCTGGTGGCCCGCCTCGGCAGTGCCGCGGACACCGGCGGAATCGTGATGCTGGTCGGCGCTTCGGGCGCCGGTAAATCGTCGCTGGTGCGCGCCGGCGTCATTCCGTCCATTCGCGACGGCGCGTTGGACCTGCCCGGTTCGACGAATTGGCCGGCGGTCGTCATCACACCCGGCGTCGACCCGGTGGGGGAATTGGTGCGGCAGGTCCCGGAATTGGCCGGCGTGCTGGACATGGCGCTCAGCCTGGACGGGATGGACCAGGACCTGGTGGCGTCCGGGCAGGGTCCGGACACCTTCCTCGGGCAGACGCTGATGGGCGTGCTGCGGTTCGCCGCGCAGATCCGGGCGGCGTTCGCGGCGCACGCGGCCCGGCACGGCGGCGAGCGGGTGGTGGTCGTGGTCGACCAGTTCGAGGAGGCGTTCACGCTGTCCTCGGACGAGAACCGGGTGCAGGTGTTCGTGCAGGCGCTGCACGTGGCGTGCACGCCGTCGATCCCGGGCGGCACCGCGCCCGCGGTGGTGCTGGTGGGCGTGCGGGCCGACTTCTACGGCCGCTGCCTGGCGTTCCCCGAGCTGGCCGACGCGCTGCAGGACCGCCAGATGGTGCTGGGCCCGATGACGTCGGCCGAGCTGCGCGAGGCGGTGTCGCGGCCCGCGAGGGCGGCGGGCCTGCAGCTGGAGCCGGGGCTGATCGAGCTGATGCTGCGCGACCTGGGCGTGCGCAGCGGGCGGGCGCAGACCAGGGCCGGTCAGGGCGCGTACGACGCGGGCGCGCTGCCGCTGCTGTCGCACGCCCTGCTGGCCACCTGGCAGCGCCGGCAGGCGGGCAAGCTGACCATCGCGGGGTACCGCTCGGCGGGCGGCATCCAGGGCGCGGTCGCGGCCACCGCCGAACGGGCGTGGGCCGACCTGGCGCCGGCGGCGCAGCAGGCCGCGCGACCGCTGCTGCTGCGCCTGGTGCGCGTCGGCGAGGACACCCAGGACACCCGCCGCCGCTCGACCAGGCACGAGCTGGTCGAGCAGGCGGTGAACCGGGCCGCGGGCGAGGAGGCGCTGGAGGTGCTGGCGCGGGCCCGGCTGGTCACCCTCGACGCGGGCTCGGTGGAGATCACCCACGAGGCGCTGCTGCAGGCGTGGCCGCGGCTGCGCAGCTGGATCGACCAGGACCGGGAGGGCCAGCTGCTGCGGCAGCGGCTGGAGGAGGACGCGGCCACGTGGGCGGGCCAGGACCGCGACTCGTCGCTGCTCTACCGGGGCGCCCGGCTGGAGACCGCGCGGCACTGGGCGGACGCGGCCGGGCCGGAGGTCCTGACCGGCACCGCGCAGGACTTCCTGGCCGTGTCGACGCAGCACCGCAGGCGCGCCGCGTGGGCCATGCGGGCGGCGGTGGTCTGCGTGGTCGTGCTGGCGCTCATCGCCGCCACCGCCGCGGTGCTGGCCGTGCGGCAGCGCGACGACGCGGTGTTCCGGCAGGTGGTGGCGGAGGCGGAGCGGTTGCGGGAGGTCGACCCGTCGGTGTCGGCGCAGTTGGCGCTGGTCGCGCACCGGATGCGGCCGGACGACCGGGACGCGCGGACCCGGCTGCTGGCCACCCAGTCCTCGCCGCTGGCGATGCCGATGTTCGGGCACACCGGGCCGGTGTACCTGACCTCGTTCTCCCCCGACGGCCGGTTCCTGGCCACCGCCAGCTTCGACGAGACGGTGCGGCTGTGGGACGTCACCGACCGGGACCACCCGGAACCGGTCGGCTCGCCGCTGCCGGGGCACAGCAGCTGGGTGACGTCGGCGGTGTTCAGCCCGGACGGCCGCACGCTGGCCACGGCGGGCGACGACGAGACCGTGCGGCTGTGGGACGTCACCGACCCGGCCCGCCCGCGCTCCCTCGGCGAGCCGCTGAGGGGCCACAACGGCACCGTGTACCTGCTGGCGTTCACCCCCGACTCGCGCACGCTGGCCACCGCCAACGCCGACCACACCGCCCGGCTGTGGGACGTCGCCGACCCGGCCGCGCCGCGACCGCTGGGCGCGCCGCTGGGCGGGCACACCGGGCAGGTGCGCGCGGTGGCGTTCAGCCCGGACGGCGCGCTGCTCGCCACCGGCGGCGACGACCGGACCGCCGTGGTGTTCGACGTGCGCGACCCGGCCGCGCCCCAGCAGCTCGGCGGGCCGATCACCGGCTTCGACAACACCGTGCGCGCGCTGGCGTTCAGCCCGGACGGCCGGCTGCTGGCGGCGGGCAGCGAGGACCACTCCGTGCGACTGCTCGACGTGACCGACCCGGCCGCGCCGCGGCTGCTCGGCCGCCCGCTGACCGACCACACCGAGGGCGTCTGGTCGGTGGCGTTCAACCCGGACGGCCGGGTGCTCGCCTCGTCCGGCGGCGACGGCACCACCCGGATGTGGAACGTCAACGACCCGGCGCACCCGCTGCCGATCGGCCACCCCCTGGCCGGGCGCAACGGCACGGTGTACGCGGTCGCGTTCAGCCCGGACGGCGGCACGCTGGCCACCGGCAGCCACGACTCGGTGGTGCGGCTGTGGTCGCTGCCCGCCGGCGTGCTGGCCGGGCACTCGATGCGCACGATCGGCCCCCGCTTCACCCCGGACGGGAACTACCTGGTGTCGGCCAGCGAGGACCGGTCGATCCGGGTGTGGGACACCGGCGACCCGGACGAGCCGAGACCCGCCGCGGTGCTCTCGCACGACGGGGGCGTGTGGTCGCTGGCGCTGAGCGCCGACGGGCGGACGCTGGTCAGCGTCAGCGACAAGGTGGTGCGGCTGTGGGACCTGTCCGACCCGCACCACCCCGCCCAGCTGGGCGGGCCGATCGAGCTGGGCACCCGGTACAGCTCGCCGGTGGCGATCCGGCCCGACGGCCGGGTCCTGGTCACCGGGCACGACGACAAGTCCGTCCAGCTGTGGGACATCGGCGACCGCGAGCGCCCGGTGAAGCTGGGGGGCGCGCTCGTCGGCCACGACGGCTACGTGCACCACGCCGAGTTCACCCCGGACGGCCGGACGCTGGTCACGGTGAGCGCGGACACGACCGTGCGGCTGTGGAACGTCGCCGACCCGACCGCCGCCCAGCCGCTCGGGCAGCCGCTGGAGGGGCACACCGCCGCCGTCCGGGCGGGCGCCATCAGCCCCGACGGCCGCACCCTGGCCACCGCGGGCGACGACAAGACGGTCCGGCTGTGGGACCTGACCACGCCCAACCGGGTCAGTTCGATCGGCGAGCCGCTGACCGGGCACGTGGAGAACGTGGTGGCGGTGGCGTTCAGCCCGGACGGGCGGACGCTGGCCAGCGGCGGCGAGGACCGCGCGATCCGGCTGTGGGACGTGCACGACCTGCCCGACCCGGCCGCGCTCGGCCAGGTGCTGACCGGGCACGACGGCGCGCTGCGCGACCTCGCGTTCAGCCCGGACGGCAAGCGCCTGGCCTCCAGCAGCTCCGACAGCACGGTGCGGGTGTGGGACCTCGACCTGGAGCACGTGGTCGACCGGATCTGCGTGAAGACCGAGGGCGTGCTGCCGGAGGAGCGGTGGCGCGAGCACCTGCCGCAGCTGGACTACGAACCGCCCTGCCCCTGATCGGGGGTGGCCTGATCGAGGGCGGCCAGCGAGCGGTCCAGCAGGTCCAGCTCGAACCGCCGCGGGTCGTCGACGCCCGGCCGGTACTCGGCCATCAGGTCGTGGGCGCGGTCGAACCACGCCCGCAGCCGCGGCACGTCCGCCGGCCGCCCCTCCGCGACGGCGTGCGCGAGCAGCAGCTCGAACTCCTCCCGCAGCAGCTCCGGCTTCGGCCGCTGCGGGTTCGTCCAGTCGTCGGCCAGCACCGGCCGCATCCGGGTCGCGTGCCGGTTCCAGTGCAGCAGCAGGGCCAGGTCCGCGGTGAAGCCGCCGGGCAGCTCGGCCGGCCACAGCTCGCGCAGCGCCGCCCGCTGGCCGGACCACGGGGTGGCGCCGACCTTCGGCAGGATCTCCGGGAACAGCCTGCCCGCGAGCGGCGCGAAGAACCCGTTGAGCCACAGCTGCGGGTAGACGGGCCGCCAGTGCAGGTCGGACACGGTCACGTCGGCCAGCCCGGCCAGGATCGGCCGCACCAGCAGTTCGACCAGGGTCTGCTCGCCGAAGTAGCTCAGGTCGCCGTCGACCAGGCAGACCACGTCGCCGGTCGCGGCGCGCAGGCCGTGGACGATCGCGTTGCCCTTGCCGGCGGGCGACTCGACCACCGCGGCGCCCGCCCGGCGGGACACGGCCGCGGTGTCGTCGGTGCAGCCGCTGGCGCTCACCAGCACCTCACCCCGAACCTCCAGGTGGTCCAGACCGCATCGGGCGGCGGCGACGACCTCGGCGACGGTCGCGGCCTCGTCGTGCGCGGGCACGAGCACCGTCACGGTCGCTGACCTGGGGCTCAGGGTGCGCTCGCGGGCCAGTTCCAGGCCGAGCGCGGGGTCGATGGCGGGCCTGGTCATGGAACTTCTCCTCGTGGTTTCCGGTGGGTCGTGACTAGGTTCTACAGATCATGCGTTTACTTGCCCGGGTGGGGAGCCCGCAGGCGGCGATCACGGCGCTGACCGGGATCACCGCGCTCTACATGGGTTTGGTGGTGTTCGGCAACGTCACCGACTACGGGACGAACCACGCGTTCGTCCAGCACGTGCTGGCGATGGACACCACGTTCGGCTCGGAGAACACGGTGTGGCGCGCGATCACCAGCCCGACCGCCGTGACCGTCGTGTACGTGCTGATCATCCTGTGGGAGGCGGTCACCGCCCTGGTGCTGCTGGCCGGGTTGGTGGCCTGGCTGCGGCGGCGGGAGGAGGTGGCGCGCCGGCTGTCGTCCGCGGGGTGGGTGATGCAGGTGCTGCTGTTCGGCGGCGGGTTCATCGCGATCGGCGGTGAGTGGTTCCTCATGTGGCAGTCCCAGGACTGGAACGGGCTGTCGGCGGCGTTCCAGAACTTCGTGATCGCGGCCCTGGGCCTCGTCCTGCTGCACGCGAGCAAGCGCGACTGACCCCCGTCCGCACGCGGGGCCGGGAGCCGCGCGGCCCCGGTCCCGCTAGCCGACGATCTGGCGCAGCTGGTCCAGCAGCTCGGCCCGGCTGCCGCAGCCCAGCCGCTGCCGGATGCGGGCCACGTGGTGCTCGACGGTCTTCGCCGAGATGAACAGCCGGTCGCCGACCTGCTTGTAGGTCAACCCGCCGACCACCAGCTCGGCCACCTCGCGCTCGCGGTCGCTGAGCTTGCCCGCGTCGGCCTCCACCGCGGGTTCCGGCTGCTTGCGGGCCGTCGCGGCGGTGCGCCCCTGCAGCAGCCGGGCGCAGTCCAGCAGCCGCACCATGGCCTGCCGGTCCGACGTGCGGATCGCGGCCTGACCGGCCAGCCGGGCGGCGTCCCACCACTGGCCGACCGACTGCAGCGCCCGCGCGGACTCCTCGACCTGGTCGGCGTCCACCTTGCCCGCCAGCACGTCCAGCCAGCTCTCCGCCGCCGTCGACACGATGCCCGCGTACCGGCTCCGGTCGCGGCACGCCGCCAGCGACGCCGCGTGCTCCTCCGCCGCGGACGTCTCCTCGGCGATGATCGCCGCGTGCAGCGCGCTCCAGTGCAGCGGCACGGCCCACAGGCACGGGTCCCCCAGGTCGCGCAACAGGTTCCGGGCCGCCGCGAGGTGCGGCGCGAGCCGGTGCTGGTCGCGCAGCCGGGCGGCGGCGGTGGCGAACTCGCCCAGCGGCAGGAACGTGAACAGGTCGACGGGGTGCCGCAGCACCGCTTCGCACGCCTGCTCCCACGTGCGCTTCAACGTGGCCAGGTCGCTGTTGCGCCGCGCCACGCCGATCTCCAGCGCCACCGCGAACAGCCAGTCGCGCGGCTCCAGCGGCCGACCGGCCTTGCGCAGCGCCACCAGCACCTCCCGCGCCTGCGCGAGGTTGCCGCGCTGCATCGCGATCCAGCCGCGCAGCAACCGGTGCCGCACGGCCATCAGCGCGCCGCCCGACGACGTCGCCACCGCCCGGTCCAGCACCGACTCGGCGACCCCGGGCTCACCGCTGTGCAGCGCCACCAGCGCGGCCAGCGCGGCGGGCGTGTCCGGCAGCAGCACCGCACGACCGGCCGGTTCCAGCAACCCCGCCGCGCGCACCAGGGTGGACAGCGCGGTGGTGGCGGGCGACGTCACCGACTCGACCACGCCCCGCGCCATCAGCGAGGCGCCGCCCGCCAGCATGGTCGGCGGCGCGACCGGCAGCTCCGCCGCCGGCAGCCGGCCCGTGCCGACCTGCCCGATCACCGCGAACGCCGCCGAGGTCGAGCTGGGCGACCACCGGTGCAGCTCGGTGCTGCGGGCCAGCTGCCCCCGGTGCGCCAGCGCGATGGCGGCCACCTCGGCCGCCGGGCCGCGGTGCGCCTGGTCGCCGCCGGTGATCACCCGGTCGGCCAGCCGCAGCGCCGCGTCGAGGTCGCCCGCCATGGCCGACGCCACCGCCCGCCGCACGGCCACGTCGGCGTTCGGCGTGCCGATCGCGGCGAGCAGCCGGGCCGCCAGCGCCGGGTCGGTCGCCAGCGCCTCGTCCGCCGCCGCCCGGAACACCTCCGCCAGCCCCGGCCCGACGCCGCCCGCGTCGACCAGCGGCCGGACCAGGTCGAGCACCGGGCCGCCGGACCGCAGCTGCAGCTCGGCCAGCTCCTGCCGCACCGCGATCCGCCGGTCGGCGCGGCTCAGCGCGGCCACCGCCTGCCGCACCACCGGCGGCAGCGTGCCGTCGGCCGCGACCAGGCCGGTGGCGCGGGCGGCCTCGATCACGTCGCCGACCGCGTCCGCGTCGAGCCCGAGCAGCCCGCCGAGCAGGTCCAGCCGCAGCGCCGCGCCCGCCTCGGCGGCCAGCAGGTACTTCTGCACGTCGGCGTCCAGCCAGTCCAGGTCGGGCCGGAACGACGCCAGCACCTCGGGCGGCGCCTCGGCGGAGGTCGACCCGGCCAGCCGCCGCACGAACCGCGGCACGCCACCGGTCTGCTGGTGCACGTGGTCGACCAGCCCCCGCGCGGACGCGGGCAGCACCGCCCGCACCTGCTCCCGGGTGAACGGCTCCAGCGTCAGCGACGGCCGCAGCGACCCGGCCAGCGCCGCCAGCGCCCGCGACCGGGGCCAGGGGCGGTAGGCGACCACCACGTTCTCGTCCCCGCGTTCCACGAGGGCGCGCAGCGCCAGCAGTTCCGAGTCCGGCAGCAGGTGCGCGTCGTCGACCACCGACGCCCGCGCGCCGGCGTCCTCGAACGCCCGCCTGATCTCCCGCAGCACCGTCGTCTTGCCGTGCCCGCCGGGCCCGACGACGCCGAGCCGCACCACGGACCCGGCCGCCACGGCCTCCAGCACCCGCACGACCTGCTGGGGCAACACCGGGCTCAACGGCCATCCTCGGGGTCACGGGCACGGCGCTGCCCACCGGTCACCGCGAGCCCGCGCACGACGCGCTTGACCGTGCGCCGCTCGGGCAGCTCCAGCGGTGTGATGTCGACGGGCGGTCGGGGCGGCGGGGCGGTGAACTCCGCTTCCGGCGCCTCCAGGCCGCCCACGGGGAACCTCAGCAGCGGGTCGTCGTCGCGCACCATGACCGACGTCTCGATCGGCTCCGGCTCGGCGTCCGGCCCGACCACGAGCCGCCGGGCCGCCAGCGCCGCGCCCTTCACCACCGAGGTCTCGGGCGCGGCCTCCAGCACCACCCGGCCGGGCACGGCCGCCGCCACCAGCGGGATGCGGGCGCTGCCGCCGACCAGCACGGTCACCTCCACCCCGGCCGCGACCCGGCCGAACACCGCGGCGGCCTGCTCGACGTCGGCCCGGATCAGGTCCTCGAACCGCGCCCTGGTGATCGGCACGTCCACCCGCCCGGACGGCAGGTGCACCGGGATCGAGGTCTCCACCGCGCCGGACAGCATCCGCTTGGCCGCCTCGCAGTCGCGGCGCAGCCGGGCGAACAGGCCGCGGGTGCGCGGGTCGTCGGCGTCCAGCTCGGCCAGCTCCCGGCCGAGCGACGCGCGGACGTGGGCGAACACCGTGTCGTCGAAGTCGACGCCCGCCGCGTGGTCGACGCCCTCGACGGCGTGCACCAGCTCGAAACCGCGGCCGACCACGGACGCGCTGAACGCGTGGCTGCCCAGGCTGAACACGCCGAGGGACCCGGCGGACGACCGGCTGAACGCGTGGCTCTCGGCCGCCGCCACCGGTTCCGGCACCAGCGACGCCTCCACGCCGACCGCCCGCAGCGCGCGGTGCGTCAAGCCCTTGGCGTGCGCGCCCCAGGCGGGTGGGTGGGCCAGCACGACGTGCGCCGGCCGTTCGCCCTCGCGGGCCGCGACCTGGTCGACCACCCACATCACCACGAGCGCGGTCAGCTCCTCGGCCGGGAACCACCGGCCGCCGGTGGGGTCCGAGCCGAGCAGCACCGGCACGGCGTCGCCGACGCGGCGGCTGAAGCCGGTGGCCGTCCACCGGGGGTCGCCCGGCTCGCCGACCGCGAACGCGCCGGCCGCCGTGAGCTGGAGCGTCGTCGCCACGCCCCCGCCCGGACCGCCCAGGCCGACCACCTCGGGCTCGGTCCGGCCCGTCCCGCCCAGCCGGCAGAGGGCCGCGGCGGTGCGCGTGGTGCCCACGTCGACCCCGAGGACGTACGGCAACTCGGAGGCCCCCTCACTCACCTGATCGAAGTACGGCGATACCTACACGGGGAGCGGGAGGGCCACAAGCGCATCCCCTAATCCCCTAGGGAGTGAACGAGAACCACCCCATCGTGGATGCGCCATCTACTGGGAGTAATCCCCGATGGCCGGGGGTCCCCCCGGTCGTACGTTGATCACCAAGCCGCCCTACCCCTGCCGGGCCGGCTACCCGCGTCCTACCTACCAGGAGAAATCCATCATGGGCTCCAGCCCCAACACGCTGCACGACTTCGTCCTCGACCTGCTGAGCGACCCGACCGCGCTGGCCGACTTCCAGGCCGACGCCGAGGGCACCCTGGCCAAGGCGGGCCTGAGCGACATCAGCGCCCTGGACGTGCAGGAAGTCATCCCGCTGGTGCTCGACTACGTGCCGACCGGGAGCCTGCCCGCTCTCGACGGCTCGGTGCTCGAGGACCTGCCGCTCGACCTGCTCGACGCGGGTCAGGCCGGCGCGATCTTCCACCTCAAGGCCGTCACCGACCAGCTCGCCGTGTCGGGCGCCACCGGCGCCGGCGACCTGAAGGCCGCCGTGGCGGGCACGCTCAGCGCGGACGCCGACGGCCTGTCCGTCTTCGGGGGCGTGTCGAGCTGGGACCTGCTCGACGCGTCCGGGGCTGCCGCGATCGACGTCGAGGGCGACTTCTCCGCGGTGGGTGACGTGACCGACACCCTGGACGGCACGCTGTCCACCGCCGGTCAGGCCACCGGCCTGGCCTCCACGGCGACGGGCGGGCTGGACGGCGCCCTCGCCACCGCGGGTGGGGTCACCGGCTCGCTGCCGGACGCGGACGGCCTGACCAGCACCGCGTTCGGCGCCGTCGACACGCTCCAGGGCGTGCTCGGCAACGTGACCGGTGGCCTCACCGGCTCCCTGCCGGTGAACGTCGGCCACGACCTGCAGCTCCCGGGCCTGCCCGAGCTGTCCGGCGACACCAACGGCCTGACCGACCTCGACGCCGCCCCCCTGTCCGGCGTGACCGAGACCGTCGCGAGCACCGCGGGCCTCGGCGGCGTGGTGAGCAACGTCACCGGCGCGGTCGACGGCCTCGACCTCCCGGTGGTCGACAAGCTCGACGTGGACGACCTGCTCTTCTGAGCACCGGAACACCGGCGGGGGCCGGTCCTGTCCACCGGACAGGACCGGCCCTCTCGCGTTCACAGACTTTCACCCAGACGGGTTTTACCGGCACACTCTGTGACGTGATGTCCGCGCCTTGGCTCGACGTGCTCGACGACACGATCCGGGCTTGCGCTGCGCACAACCGGCCCGACCTGGCCGAACGGTTGCGCGACAAGCGCGCCCGCCAGCTCGACCCCAAGCTCCGGGTGCTCGTGATCGGCGAGCCCGGCCAGGGCAAGAGCCAGCTCGTGAACGCGATGGTGAACGCACCCGTGTGCGCGGTGGGCGACGACGCCACCACCACCGTTCCCACGTTCGTGCAGCACGCCGAGACGCCGTCGGCGGCGCTCGTGCGCGGCGCGACCATCGCCAACACCCCCACCGAGCGCATCCCCGTGCCGATCGACCAGCTCGCCACCGAGGTGGGCCACGGCGGCGACGTGGTGCGCGCCGAGGTCGGCATCCCCCGGGCGCTGCTCGACTCCGGCCTGGTGCTCATCGACACCCCCGGCGTCGGCGACCTGCGGCCCGCGCACACCGCGAGCACGTTCGCCGCGCTGCTCCAGGCGGACGCCGTGCTCATGGTCTCCGACGCCACCGCCGAGCTGACCGGCTCCGAGCTCGAACTGCTCAAGCAGGTCATGACGTCCTGCCCGAACGTCACCGTGGTGCTCACCAAGATCGACATCGCCGCCCAGTGGCGCCGCGTGCTGGAGCGCAACCGCGCCCACCTGGCCCGCGCCGGCGTCACCGCCAAGCTCATCCCGGTGTCCGCGACCCTCCGGCTGCGCGCGGCCAAGACCGGCGACAAGGCCCTCAACGCCGAATCCGGCTTCCCGGAACTGCTGACCTGCGTCCAGCAGGACATCGTCGCCGCCGCCGACGTCCTCGCCCGCCGCACCGTCGCCGTCGCCACCGCGTCCGCGATCAAGCAGCTCGTCACCCCCGTCCGCGAGGAGCTGGCGACCCGCTCCGCCCAGGGCGCCGGGGAGACCATCGCCGCGCTCAACGAGGCGCAGCGCCGCATCGACGAGCTGCGCCGCCGCTCGGCCCGCTGGCAGACCGTGTTGGCCGACGAGATGGCCGACCTGGTCTCCGACATCGAGTACGACCTGCGCGACCGCACCCGCCGGATCCTGCGCGAGGTGGAGAAGACCTTCGAGACCGCCGACCCGGCCCTGGGCTGGGACCGGTTCGAGGCGTGGCTGGAGGACAACCTCACCGAGGCCGCGACGACGAACTTCGCCTGGCTGCTCGACCGGTCCGAGTGGGTGGCGGAGAAGGTCGCCAAGAGCTTCCCGGTCGTCCGCGACGACCTGCTGCCCGAGTCCGTCTTCCCGGACGACGTGCTGGACCGCGTCGCGCCGATGGACAAGCCGGTGATCGAGAAGTTCAGCGTGATGCAGAAGGCGTTCACCGGGCTCAAGGGCTCCTACGGCGGCGTCCTGATGTTCGGCCTGGCCACCAGCCTGGCCGGGATGCCGCTCCTCAACGCCATCTCCCTCGGCGCGGGCGCGCTGTTCGGCGGCAAGTCCATCATGGACGAGGGCGACCAACGCCTGCGCCGCCGCCAGGCCGCCGCCAAGGCCGCCGCCGCGCGGCACGTGGACGACTTCTTCCTCAAGTTCAGCAAGGACTGCCGCGACGCCGCCCGGCACATCCAGCGGAGCCTGCGCACCCACTTCGCCACCCTGGCCGAGGAGCTGCAGGAGACGCTGCTCGAATCGGCCCGCAGCGCCCGCCGCGCCGTGCAGGAGGACAACACGGAGCGCGAGCGGCGCAGCCGTGACGCCAAGCGCGAGCTGGACCAGCTCGTCGGCCTGTACCAACGGGTCCAGGCGCTGGCCGGCGGACAGGCCCCGCCGCTGGGGATCAGCGCGTGACGTTGGAGGACGAGGTCTGGGCGCTGCTGGAGGACGCCCTGGCGGTCTACCGCGACAGCCCCCGCGCCGTCGGCTGGTTGCGCAGCCACCAGGCGCGCTTCGGCGAGCCCGTCCGCGTGGCCGTCGCGGGCGCACCCCGTTCGGGCAAGTCCACCGTCGTCAGCGCCCTGGTCGGCGAGGAGTTCGCCCCCACCGGGACCACCACGTGGTACCAGGACGGCCCCCAGCCCAAAGCCTATGCGGGCCAGTACGAAGTCCCCCTGGTCCGCCGTGACGGCAAGGCCCACGTCGACGCGCCGGACGCCGAGCGCGTGGTGGTCGAGTGGCCGTCCCGGTCACTGCGCGACCTGACCCTGATCGACACCCCCGCCGGCGCGCCCGTCGAGCAGGTCTACGGCGAAGCGGACGCCGTCCTCTACCTGACCCGGCACCTGCACACCACCGACCTGCAGTACCTGCAAACCGCGCACGACCACCCCGTCACCCGCATCGCACCGGTCAACACGGTCCTGGTGCTGGCCCGCGCCGACGAGATCGGCGGCGGCCGGATCGACGCCCTGTCCTCCGCCAAGCAGATCGCCCGCCGCTACCGCCGTGAAGCGGCGGTCACCCCGCTGTGCCAGAACGTCGTCGCCGTGGCCGGCCTCCTGGCGGTCGCCGCCCGAACCGCTCGCCCGGACGAGTTCGCCGCCCTGACCGCCCTGGCCTCCCTGCCGCGCACCGAGCTGGACGAGTACCTGCTGTCCACCGACCGCTTCACCGCCGACGACTTCCCGGTGCGCCTGCCACCCGCCACCCGCCGAACCCTGGTCGACCGCTACGGCATCTTCGGCGTCCGCCTGACCACCACCCTGATCCGCCAGGGCTTCGACACCCAGGTCAAGCTGACCGGCCAACTCGTCCAGCGCAGCGGCCTCGGCGAACTGCGCGACTCGATCGGCATCTACTTCACCGAACGCCGCGAAGTCCTCAAGGCCCGCTCCGCCCTCCTCGGCCTCGACGTCGTCCTCCGCGCCGAACCGAGGCCAACCGCCCTCGCCCTGGCCGCCGCCGTCGAACGAATCCTCGCCTCCGCCCACGACTTCCGCGAGCTGCGCCTGCTCGCCGCCCTCCAGGGCGGTCGCACCAAGCTCCCCGCCGACCTCGACACCGAAGCCGCCCGCCTGGTGGGCGGCCTGGGCACCAACCCCGTGGTCCGCCTGGGCCTGGACCACGAACCAACCGAAACCGAACTGCGCGAAACCGCCGAGACCACCCTGAGCCGCTGGCGCGACCACGCCACCGACCCCACCCTCGACCACTCCCAACGCCGCGCCGCCGCCATCGTCATCCGCAGCTGCGAAGAAATCCTCGCCACCCCCTGACCGACAACGGACCCGCCGCCCACCAGCCGGACTTGAGCGTTGAACTCGCGGTACCTGAGCGTTCGACTCGGTGGTCCTGAACGTTCGACTCGCGGCACGCCGGCGTTCGACTCGCGCCGCTGAACGTTGAACTCAGGGCTCCCCGACGTAGGACTCTCGCGGCTGGGAGGTAGGACACGCGGTCAGGTCAGGGCGGCGGTCACGGCGCGGACGGCGGCCGAGGGGGTGCGGCGGGGGTCGGTGACCAGGAACAGCGTGCTGTCGGGCAGTTCGCGCACCCGCTGCAACGTCCCCGCGTCCAACTGCTCCGCCACCGCGACCCGGGGCAGCACCGTCCACCCCAACCCCGCCACCACGCACGACCGCACCGCCTCGATGCTCCCGAACCGCGTGATGTCGGGCGCCGCCGACAGCTCCCGCACGAACCGGTCGCTGTACGAGCACCCCTCCTCCAGCAGGAAGTACCGCTCGTCCAGCACCACGCCCGGCGCCGACACCAGCTCGATGGGCTCCGCCCCGATCGCGGTCACCTCCAACCCGGGCGCGACGACCGAGTCCTCCAGCACCAGCGCCAGGTCCAACGTGCCGTTGCGCACCCCGGCGATGCCCTGCCGGGTCCCCGACGGCGACAGGTGCACCGAGATCCCCGGCCACCGCATCACCACGTCCGCGATCCGCTGCGGCAACCGGTAGGCGCACACCGATTCGGGCGCGGCCATCCGCACGTCGCCCTCCACCGCCGTGCTGCCGCGCACCGCGTCCCGCAGCCGCTGCTCGGCCGACAGCACCTCGCGCGCGTGCTCGACCGCCTGACGCCCCGCCTCGGTCAACCGCGACCCGCTGGGCAGCCGGTCGAACAGCCGGGCTCCGAGGTTCCGCTCCAGGGCCTTGACCTGGCTCGTCACCGTGGATTGCACGAGGTGCAGCTCCGCCGCGGTGGCGGTGAAGCTGCCCGTGCGCGCGAGCACCAGGAGGGTGCGCAGGAGGCGGGTGTCCACCACATCGACAATACCGATGAGCACCATCACGCAGAATCGTTGGACTCGATACGCCCCGCTGGGGGACGCTACGACCATGACCAGCCCGGACCGGACCCCGCAGGTGCTCCGCTACTCCGCCTTCACCACCGACCCGGCCGGCGGCAACCCGGCCGGTGTCGTCCTCGACGCCACCGGCCTGGACGACGCCCGGATGCTCCGGATCGCCGCCGACCTGAACTACTCCGAGACCGCCTTCATCTTCCCCAAGGGCCCCGAGAACCCCGGCTCCTACGACGTCCGGTACTTCAGCCCTCTCGTGGAGGTCCCGTTCTGCGGCCACGCCACCGTCGCCGCCGCGGTCGCCCTGAACCGACCGGGCAAGCTCGCCTTCCACACCCGCGCGGGCCTGGTCGAGGTCGACACCACACCGGGCACCGCCACCCTGACCAGCGTCCCCACCTCCGCCACCCCCGCCCCGCCGCACGACGTCGCCGAAGCCCTGCGCGCCCTCGGCTGGTCACCCTCGGACCTGGACCCCCGCTACCCCGCGCACTGGGCGTTCGGCGGCGCCCGCCACCTCGTCCTGGCCGTCCGCGACCGCGCCCGGCTGGCGTCCCTCGACTACGACTTCACCGCCCTGGGCGACCTGCTCCGCGCCAACGACGCCGTGACCGCCCAACTCGTGCGCCAACGGGCCGAGGACGTCTTCGACTCCCGCAACCCGTTCCCGGTCGGCGGCGTGGTGGAGGACCCGGCCACCGGCGCCGCCGCGGCCGCGTTCGGCGGCTACCTGCGGGCGATCGGCGAGGTCACCCGACCTCGCTCGATCACCATCCACCAGGGCGTCGACATGGGCCGACCGAGCCTGCTCCGCGTCGAGGTCTCCCCCGACGACCCGCGGGTCACCGTCACCGGCTCCGCAACACCGATCGGCTGACCACCGCTCAACCGATCCCCCGCCCCGGTCCCGGCCCCGATCAGCCCTGGACCCGCTCCAACACCACCACGGGAATCTCGCGATCGGTCTTCTTCGCGTAGTCGTCGTAGGCCGGCCACACCTCGGTCATGAGCTTCCACAACCTGGCCCGCTCCTCACCCACCGCCGTGCGGGCCTTGGCCGTGAACACGTCCGCCCGCACCTGGACCTCGGCCGAGTTGTGCTCCGACAGGTTCCGGTACCAGGCGGGGTGCTCCGGCGCGCCGCCGTAGGACGCGACGACGACGTGCGCGTCCCCGTAGGGCTGGTAGATCAACGCCGTCCGCCGGGGTTGGCCGGACTTGCGCCCGACCGTGGTCAGCAGGAGCGTGAAGACGCCCGGCTGCCACTCGTGGCCTTCCGCGCCACCCGACTCGACGTACTTGCGGATGTGCTCGTTCACCCAGTCGACGGGGCTGTCCACAGCTGCCATGGCCTCGAACCTACCGAGAACGCGGCGGGGCCGCCGGTCGCTGCTCCGCAACAGCGACCGGCGGCCCCGAACGGGGTGGGGACGTCCTCCTCACACCCCCTGGCCCGGCACCTTCCCCCGGCGCTCCCGCTGCACCGCCCGCGTAAGCGGTGTGCGGATCGCCCGGCCACGAGACGTGGCGTGGGACGGTGACGGCCATGGCCTTGATCAGTAGATCTGGCTCGTGCGGCGCATCTGCTCTCCTCACTGCGAGGTCGACTGCCGCAACTATGACGGTCGGCAAGGCTGGCGGCTCATACGAAAGGGGGATAGAAGAGCGTTATGCCCGAGCTTGAGCTACGCCACCTGCGCGCGGTCTGCGCGATCGCCGAAGAAGGCAGCCTGACCAAGGCCGCCTCCCGCCTCGGTCTCACGCAACCCGCGATGAGCGCCCAGCTGCGGACCGTCGAGCGGATCGTCGGCGGCCGGTTGTTCGACCGGACACCCTCCGGCTCCCTGCCCACCGAGCTGGGCAAGCAGGTCGTCGGCACGGCCCGGCTGGTGCTGGACGAGGTCGAGCAGCTGGTGTCGCTGGCCCGGCAGCGGACCGGGACGGGCGCCGCCGGGCCGCTGCTCGTCGGTGGCGTGCCGACGTTGTTCTTCGGGCACTTCGTGGAGGAGCTGCGGCGGGTGATCCCGTGCTCGGAGGTGCGCACCGAGATCATGCCGGGCGCGTCGGACCTGCTGGAGCTGCTGGTGTCCGGCAAGGTGCAGCTGGGCGTGCTGGACCGGTTCGAGGGGCTGGAGCGGCGGGAGCTGCGCGGGCTGGAGATCCGCCGGCTGGTCAGCGAACCGCAGTTCGTGGCGCTGCCGGAGACCGACCCGCTGGCCGAGCGGGCCGAGGTGGACCTGGCGCAGCTCGCCGACCGGGACTGGGTGGCGCCGCCGGACGAGTTCATCGGCAACCGGCTGCAGATCTTCGCCGCGTGCGCGGCGGCCGGGTTCACGCCCCGGTTCACCCACCACGTGAACGAGGCCAGCACCGCGCGCAGCCTGGTGGCCAACGGCGCGGTGTCCTTCGCGCTGCCGCAGTCCCGCAGCGGCGAGGGGATCGTCATCCGGCCGCTGCGGGGCGCGCCGCTGATGGTGGACCTGATGCTGGCGACCCGCCGGGAGGGGCCCGCCGCCGGGCGGGCCCACGACGTGTTCACCGCCGCGGCCAGGGCGTACCGGGCGGTGCTCCCCCGCAACCCCGGCTACGCGCGGTGGTGGGAGGAGCACCCGGAAGCCCACCGCGAGATCGACGCCGCCCTGCTGCTGGACTGACCCCAGACCCCAGACCCCGGACGAGGACGCCGATCAGCCCCGAACGGCGTCCTCGATCGTCGTCGCCGGGCGGCCGATCAGCTTCTCCAGGTCCGGCCGCACCTCGGCCAGCGCACCGCGACCGATGTTGACCTCGACGTCGGCCAGCAGCTCGGCCAGGAAGTCCGGCAGCCCGAACCCCTTCAACCCGGCCACCCGCTCCGCCGCGCCCACCGCCACGTGCGACGTGCCGGCCAACGCGGCCAGCTCGTCGAAGCTCCACGCCCGGGGCCCGGTCAGCTCGTAGACCGCGTTCTCGTGACCCGGCGTGCTCAGCACGACCGCGGCGGCCAGCGCCAGGTCGTCGCGCGACGCGCTGGCGATCCGACCGCCGCCCGCCGCCGTGGTGATCGGGCCGGGGCCGTGCGGCAGGTAGTTCTCGTGGTACATCCCGTTGCGCAGGAAGGTGAACGGGACGCCGGTGGCGCGGATCGCGTCTTCGGTCGCCTTGTGCACCGCGGCCAGGGCGAGCGGCGAGGTGTCGGCGTCGGAGACCGACGTGTAGGCGATGTGCCGCACACCCGCGGCCACCGCCGCCTCCACCGCCCTGAGGTGCCGTCCGACGCGGATCTCGTCCGGGCCGTCGACCGACACCAGCAGCAGCGTCTCCACACCGGCGAACGTCCCGGCCAACGGGCCGTCGAAGTCGCCCGGCCGCACCTCCACCCCCAACCCTTCAGCCTTCTTCGGGTCGCGGACGGACACCGCCACCTGCTCGTGCGGCAGCCGGTCGAGCGCGTGCTTGAGGATCAGGGAGCCGAGGTGGCCGGTCGCACCGGTTATCAAGGTCGTCATGCGGCCGACGCTAGGTCGAGAGCTAACTATTCGTAAGTACCTACCCAAACGTCAGGTACTCACCAGTCAGAAAGCGTGCAGCTAGGCTGCTCGCCATGGTGCTGCGAGGTGACATATACGACCGCAACTGCCCGTCCCGCGCGATCGCGAACCACGCGACGGGCCACTGGGGCAGCCTGGTGCTCGGCAAGCTCCTGGACGGCACGATGCGGTTCAGCGAACTGCGCCGGGCGGTGACCGGGGTGAGCGAGAAGATGCTCGCCCAGACGCTCCAGTCGCTGGAGCGCGACGGCCTGGTGCGCCGTGAAGCGCACCCGGTGATCCCGCCACGCGTGGACTACTCGCTGACCCCGCTGGGAACCCGTGCAGGTGAGCAGATCAAGGAGCTGTTCAGCTGGATCGAGGAGAACCTGCCGGACTTCCTGGCGGCACAGCGGGAGTACGACGACCGCCGAGCCGAGAACGTGTGACAGGTCACGTTCACACCTCCGACCTGTACCGATCCCGCTCGGACCCGTCTCGCCTGCGAACGCTGCCACAGGGCTGACAGGTCGGACCTCTTCGCCCCAGCCGAACTCAACGCCGGGTGAATTCCAGTCGAGGTTTGCCAGAATGGACGCCATGACGCAGCCCTTCACCGACGATAGTCACCCGGCCGAGCCCTATCCGGGAGCTCGGCCGGGACACTGCTTCGTGCACTTGGACGCCTCCGGCTGGCCGGTCACGCCGGACCCGGGCGCCGACTCCGGGTGGCGGGTCGCCCCGGACGGGAAGGACCTGGACGAGTGGCTGGCCGAGCACGGCGAACCACCGCTGTCCGGTCGGATGCCGGTGCTGGCCTACGGCTCCAACGCCAACCCCGCCAAGGTGACGTGGCTGCGCGAAGAACTCGGCCTGACCGGCCCGGCGGTCGTGCTGAGGGCCCGCTGCGACGGGCTGGCCGCCGTCTGGGCCGCCGGCCTGCGCAAGACCGACGGCCAGCGACCGGCGACCCTGGCCGCCGCGCCGGGCGTCGAGGAGGAGCACGCGGTGTGGTTCGCCACCGCCGAGCAGCTGCGGGTGCTCGACCGCTGCGAGGGCCGCGGCCTGCGGTACCGGCTCGTCCGGGTGCACACCGGTCGGGTGACGCTGTTCAACGGCGGCGTGGTGGACTCCGTGCTCGCCTACACCGGCGCGGGCACCCGGCGGATGCCCATGCTGGTCAACGGCAGGCCGGTGCGCTGCGCCGACGTGGACCAGCGCGGCGCGCGGCGGCTCGGCGGCCGACCCGCCGACGGCGACGGCCTGGACGTGACCCCGGTGCACGGCGACCCGTCGCCGGACGACTGGCCCGACCGCCTCTTCGTCTACGGCACCCTCCAGCCGGGCATGGCCGCGTGGCCCCTGGTCGAGCCGTTCACCACCGGCTCCCCGGAACCGGCCTCGCTGCCCGGCACCCTGCACGACACGGGCCGCGGCTACCCGGCCTTCCGCCCCGCCCCCGCCACCCCCACCCTGGGAACCGCCCCGGAAGCCTCCCCCGACGCCCCCGACACCCCTGGCGTCCCCGGCCACGTGCTGCGCCTCGAACGCCCCGAGGACGCCCTCCCCGTGCTGGACGAGTACGAGGGCGACGAGTACCGCCGCGTCCGCGTGACGCTGCCGGACGGCCAGGTCTGCTGGACCTACCTGTGGACCGCCCCCGTCACCGACCTGCCGGTGCTCACCCGGGGCTGGGTCGGGAATCGTCCATGATGCGCCCGATCCGGTGAATTCCTCTCCTATCCACCCAACCGACCGGTGGCTGGGTACGTCCTCCTGGTACGGACAACTTCCCAGCCAGGAGGTGGACATGAGGCGACTCGTGGCGCTCGGCGCCCTCGCGGTCGCGCTCACCGCGTGCGGGAGCACCCAGCCGGTGGCCGACCAGTCGACGATCGCGGTCGACCCGCCGCCGTCGTCGACGACAGCCACGCCGGCGGCGCCACCGCCGTCGTCGGCGCCGCTGACGACGCCCGCGCAAGCGGTCGACCCGGCCTCCGGCAGGTGCGGCGCGGACGTGCTCGCGGCTTCGGTCGAGCCGAGCGACGCGGGCGCGGGCAACCGGTACGGCAAGCTCGTGGTGACCAACAACGGCGGGCGACCGTGCACGCTCAACGGCTACAGCGGCCTGCAGCTGCTCGACGCGTCGGGCGAGCCGGTGCCGACCGACCTCCAGCGCACCCCGGACCCCGGCCCGTCTCCGGTGGTCCTCGCGCCGGGCTCGGCGGCGGTGGCGAACCTGCACTGGACCGTCGTGCCGACCGGTGACGAGCCGGTCGACCAGCCGTGCCAGGAGGAGGCGGCGCGGGCCGCGGCCATCCCGCCGGACGAGACGGAGCCGGTCGACCTGCAGTGGGGCCTCGGCCCGGTGTGCGCCGGCGGGAAGATCGAGATCAGCGCGTTCTACGCTGCCTAGGTGATCGAGTCCAACGTTCCCGGCCACGCCGGCGAGCTCGCCGTCCGCACCTGGCCCAACCTGGATGCCCGCTGGCTCGCCGTCATCGTGCACGGCCACGGCGAGCACAGCGGCAGGTACGACCACGTCGCCGAGGCGCTGGTCGACGCCGGTGCGCTGGTGGTGGCGTCCGACCAGGTCGGGCACGGCGGCTCGGAGGGCGAGCGGGCGCTGGTCGCCGACTTCGACGGCGTGGTGGCCGACGTCGCCGCGACGGTCTCGTCGGCGGCGTCCGACCTGCCGACCGTGCTCATCGGGCACGACACGGGCGGTCTGGTCGCCGCCAGGTACGCGCAGCTGAACCCGCTGTCGGCGTTGGTGCTGTCCGCGCCGGTGCTCGGCACGTGGCAGGGCCTGGACCAGCTCGGCGACCCCGGGGCCACCCGGGAGCCCGTCGACCCGGAGCTGCTGTCGCGCGACCCGGAGGTCGGCAAGCGGTACGCCGCCGACCCCCTGGTGTGGCACGGGCCGTACCCGCGGGAAACGCTGGAAGCGCTGGAACGCGCGCTGGACGAGGTCAACTACGGCCCGGCGCTGGAGCACCTGCCGACCCTCTGGCTGCACGGCGACGCCGACGAACTGGTGCCGCTCGCCGACACCCGGACCGGCACCGACCGGTTGCGCGGACTGCTGTTCGAGGAGCGCGTCTACCCCGGCGCGCGGCACGAGGTGTTCAACGAGACCGAATCCGCCGACGTCATCGCCGACGTGGTCGCGTTCGTCCGGCGGGTGCTGGACCTGTCCTGACGGCCCTCACCGGCACCGTGCACGGCACGGCACGGCCACGGCCGCGGACGTGAACGTGGGGCGGCCGACGCGGTGCCGCCCCACCCCCGTCACGTGTCAGTCGTCAAGCGCCGAGTCGTCCTCGTAGAGGTCGTCGTCATCGAGGTCGTCGTGGTCGCCTTCCAGGTCCTCCTCGTATTCGACGGCGTCATCGTCGTAGTAGTCCGGGCCGTCGGCCGTGGCGGACACGGAACCGGCGTAGGCGCCCTCGGTGTCGGACCAGGTGTAGTGCTCGTAATGGCCGGCGCTGTCGCCGTATGTCCACGAGATCGCCAGCCAGGAACCGGCGCCCTGCGGGCCGGCGGCCTGGAACTGCTCGTAGGCGTAGGAGTTGCCGTAGTCATCCGCGCCCGCGGCTTGGTCGTAGACGGTCGAGCCGTCGGCCGTCGCGGACACGTGGGTCTGGTCGTACTCGACGTCGGCCGAGGCGAGGCCGGCGGCGCCGATCATGACCGGGAACGCGACGGCGCTCGCGGCGACCAGACGGATGATGCTGCGCATGGTGTTACCTCCTTGGCGTAGTGGGCCATGCGTTCACATCGTTACCTCGGACAGCCCCGCACCGACCGTCGCCGACCGCATCGTGTGACGGTGGTTTGAACCAGCGAAAACGTCCTGATCAGGGGCCATCACGAGGGGTGGGCGCAACCCCCTGCTTATGGGTGACATCAGTGGCACTCTCACGCGCTACACGCGGGTCGTGGACAATTCCGCTGCGATGGTGGGAGAAGACCTGGAGCTGCTGATCACCGCGGTGGTGGCGGCCGACGACGAGCGGCAGGCGCACGACGCCTGCGCCGCGCTGGTGCGCCAGGTCGGCGGGCGGGTGGTGCGGGCGACCGACTGCTCCGACGAGGAGCCGGGCTGCTGGTCGGTGACGATCAGCCTGGTCAGCGGCGAGCGCGCGACGCAGAACGTGGCCGGCGCGCTGGCCAGGGCGGTGCGCGCGTTCGTCCGGCGGCTGGGCGACGAGTTCCCGACGCCGCGGGTGGCCTGCGAGCCGCCGACCGCGTGGACGGTGCTGGAGGACCCGGCGCTGCTCGACGGCCTGGTGCCGGGCGCGGAGCGGCTGCTGGTCGAGGCGTGGTCCGGCGGCGACCCCCAGCAGAACAACCCGCAGCGGCAGAGCACCCCGCAGAAGCAGAGCACCGCGTCGCAGGACAACCCGCAGCGGCAGAACACCCCGCCGCAGGACGACACCCCGCCGACCGGGGCTCCGGAAGGCGGCGCGCCGGGCGGCCGAACGGCCGATCCCGACCCGGGTTCGCGGCTGTCGCTGCGCGTCGACGTGGTCGCGGACCGGTCGGCGAACGCGGAGTGGCAGGCGCGGGCGGTAGCGAGCAGGGTCTCCCGCAGTGGCAAGATCACCCGAGTGGCTCCCCACGGGCACCTACTGAGCGTGCACATCGACCTGGGCTCAAGCGTTAATTCCCCCACGGTCGCGCTACACGACGCCGTGTCCGCGCTGGGCCGTTCGGGGTGGTCCGAGATCGGGTGGTCGGCCGGCGCCGGATCGGTGCGCTGGTCAGCGTCACCCGCGCCGACCACGGGCATCGCCGCCCTGGAACTGACAGCGACACCGGCTTCGGCATTCGTGTGGACGGTGCCCGACTGAGATCCACATCGCTGGCCCGATCGAGTGGATTCGGAACGCCACCCGGTCAGCCGATCTTGCTTGTGAATCGTGAAACTTTAGGTACTACTTTCAACTACAGGACTCAGGGCACTTCACCGGAGGGGTCGGGAACCGACATGGCCAGCATCGAAGAGGTCCGCGCCGCGATCGCACAGGCCGTCGAGAAGGCGGGCCAGAGCGTCAACGCGCTGCAACAGGCGGCCGACCTGGCCGAGGACGCGCAGGCCCTGCTGAGCACGGCGACCCAGGGCAGCGTCCAGGCCGACGTCGAGCAGGCGAACGCGCGGTTCGCCGAGGTCGTCAGCGGCGTCTCCGACCTGCAGCAGCACCTCGGCGCCGGGATCTCCCAGGCCGAGAGCATCAATTCCAGGTTGTGACGTGGCCTCGGTAGGCGAAGTCAGGGTCGCGCTCGAACAGAGCTGCGAGTTCCTCCGGGACGCCTACCGCAGCGTCCGGGAGGCCAAGAACGCGTTGGACGAGGCGGTCGACATCCTGCTGCAGGCGAGCGCCGACCACCACGAGTCCCTGGTGCCCGCCGGGTTCGTGGCGGCCGGCGAGCGGTTCGCCGACGAGCTGGAGCTGATCGTCGGCAGCCTGGAACTGGTCCAACGCCTAGCCGTGGAGCTGTGACGTGAGCAGGCGTGACGAGCGCCGCAGGAGGATCGAGGACTCCTTCGAGGAGTTCCGCACGGCGGTCGCCGCCGCGCTGGGCAACGCCTCGCGCGAGCACCGCCTGCTCGCCGACGAACGCGCCCGCGACATGTTCGAGGTGATGCTGCGCGGCGACGGCGTCGACCGGGCGCTGGCCGACCCGCTGCTGGCGGGCGCGCTGGCCAACCCGCTGTTCGAGCAGCAGGTGGCGCGGGCGCTGATCGACCGGATCGAGGCGTTCCGCGAGTGGTCCGAGCGCGGGCCGGACCAGCTGACCGCGCTGGTCGACACGGCCGCCGCCGGTCCGGCGTCGTGGCCGCACGAGTCGTGGCTGGGCACACCGGGCACGGCCGACGGCGCGGACGGCGCGCCCGAGCTGTGGCGCATCGGCACCGGCGTGGTGCGCGGCGCGCCCGAGCCGCGGCGGTTCCCGGTCGCGGTGCCGCTGCTCGACCACTCGCACCTGCACGTGTCCTCCACCCACGAGAGCCGCGCGACGGCCGAGGCGCTGGTGGAGACGCTGCTGCTGCGGGTGCTGAGCCACTTCCAGCCCGGCCTGGTGCACGTGCACGTGTGGGACGTCGGCCAGCTGACCGGCGCGCTGCCCGGCCTGTACCCGCTGACCAGGGCGGGCCTGCTGACCGTGCACGACCCGGCCCGGCTGCACGAGGTGCTGGACGAGCTGTCCGACCACATCCGCCGGGTGCACACCGGGGTGCTGACCGAGGGCCACCAGTCGGTGCGGGCGGCGGGCGGGCGGCGCACCGAGCCGTGGCGGGTGGCGGTGCTGTTCGGCAACCGGCAGCCGTTGCGCGAGGAGCACCAGCAGCAGTTGCAGCGGGTGGCCCGCAACGGCCTGGCCGCGGGCATCCAGCTGTTCATCGTCGACATCCCGGTCACGGTGAACTCGCCGATCGAGACCGTGACGATCGCCGCCGACCAGTCCGCGACCTGCACGATGACCGGCAAGCACGTGGTCGTCGCGCTGGACCCGCCGCTGCCGCGCGCCGCCGTGCCCCGCGCCTGCGCGGCGATCGCGGACCGGCGGGAGGAGCGCCGCAACCGGCTCAGCACGTTCGCCGACCTGCTGCCGGACGGGCTGTGGCGGGAGTCCTCGGCGGCGGGCGTGGTCGCGCCGGTGGGGTTCCTGGAGGGCGAGCCGGTGCACGTCGCGCTGGGCGACACGTCGCCGCACGCGCTGATCGGCGGTCCCAGCGGCTCGGGCAAGACGAACTTCCTCTACGCCATGCTCGGCAGCCTCGCCGCCCGGTACGCGCCGGACGAGCTGGAGCTGTACCTGCTCGACTTCAAGGAGGGCGTGTCGTTCGCCCAGTTCGCGCCGGGCCGCAAGGACCCGACGTGGCTGCCGCACGCCCGGCTGGTCGGCGTCAACGTCAACACCGACCGCGAGTTCGGCGTGGCGCTGCTGGCGTTCCTGGCCGACGAGATGCGCCGGCGGGCGGACGCGGCCAAGCGGCACGAGGTCACCAAGCTGGAGCAGCTGCGCGAGGAGGACCCGAGGGGCCACTGGCCGCGGATCGTGGCGGTGGTGGACGAGTTCCAGTACCTGTTCGGCGAGCGCGACCAGGTGACCGCGCAGGCGGCCCAGCTGCTGGAGGACGTGGCCAGGCGCGGTCGGTCGCAGGGCATCCACCTGGTGCTGTCCAGCCAGGACGTGTCCGGCATCGAGGGGTTCTGGGGCAAGTCGGCGATCTTCGAGCAGTTCACCGTGAGGATCGCGCTGCCCAAGGCGCGGCGGGTGCTGGCCGAGCTGAACGACGCCGCGGTGGAGCTGCCGCGCTGGCACGCGGTGGTCAACCACGAGTCGGGCGTCCGGCCGGGCAACGAGGTGGCGCGCGTGCCGGACGCCACCGCCAGGGGCACGTTCGACGCGTTGCAGTCCGAGCTGCACCGGTTGCGCCCGACCGACCTGGCCGAACCGATCCTGTTCGACGGCAGCAAGGTGCCCGCGCTGCGGTCGCTGCCGGACTTCCGGGCGCTGCGGCCGGGCGACGGCGGCAGCCCCACGGTGCTGCTCGGCCAGGTGATCGACGTGGCGGGCAGCGCGGCCCGGGTGCGGTTCGCCCGCACGCCGGGGCGCAACATCGCGGTGCTCGGCTCGCTGGCCGACGACGCGGCCGACGTGCTGGGCGGCGCGGCGCTGTCGCTGGCCCGCCAGCACGAGCCGGGCGCCGCCAAGTTCACCCTGGCGTGCCTGGCCGAGGACGCCTGGCCGCACGCGCAGCGGCTGTCCAAGCAGTTGGGCAACGCGGGCCACGCGGTCGAGGTGTTCGGCCTGGAAGGCGTGCAGGACTTCGTCGAGCGGACGGCCGGCGGGATCACCGCGAGCATGACCGGTGAGACGGGCGCACCGCCCGAACCCCACTACGTGGTGGTTTACGCGGTGGACGCGGCGCACACCCTGTTGGAGGCGAAGGACCCGAAGACGCGGGTCTCCGGGCTCGACCACCTGCGCACCGTGCTCAAGCACGGCCCGGAGAACCGCACCCACGTGCTGGGCTGGTGGCGCGGCCCGCAGCGGCTCAAGAGCAGCCTGCCGCCGGGGGTCTACGACGACATCGGCGCTTGGGTGGCCTTCGACATCCAGGGCAAGGAGCTGCTGTCGTTCGGACCGGAACAGGTCATGGCGTGGTCACCGAGGCCGCGGCGGGCGTTGTTCTTCGACCGGTTCGAGCACTCCCGCCCGCAGGTCGTCATCCCGTTCGACACCGGGGAGGAACCATGATCAGCCACGCCTCAGTCGTGCCCGCGCAGCGCAGTGGCGGGGACGGGACAGCGGAGGTCGAGGCGGTCTCGGCGATCGAGCGGTACCGGGAGGTCGTCGCGCTGGCCGGTGAGTCGGTGGAGCGGATGCGCGCCGCCGATCGAGCGGTGGTCGGTCGGCTGCTGGCCAGGTTGGCCGAGTCGCAGGACCGGATGGCCGATGCGATCGACCAGGAGAAGCTGGTCAAGCAGGTCGTCGGGGAGCATTGGGAGGCCGTGGTCCGCCTGCTGTGGGACGAGCGGTGGTTCACCATGAAAACGGTGCCCGCGCCGGACGAGACGGTGCCCCCACGCGACCAGCGCGAGTACAACACCGCACTGGACCTGGCCTACCGGGCGATGGAGGAAGCGCTCCAAAAGCGCAGCCTGTTCCGCTAGCACCGCCAGTCCCCCTAGCGCCGCTAGAATCACTTGCGCCGCTATCTTGAGCAGCACTGACCATGCCATCTGCGCCGCTATCGCCACCCGCGCCGACCGTGCCGCCTGCGCCGCTATTGCCGCCTGCGCCGCCATTGCCGCCTGCACCGCAGCGCTGTCTGCGCCGCTAGCACTGCCCGTACCTCTAGCATCGCTAGCGCAGCCCGCGCCGCCTGCATGACCACGCCACCAGCGCCAACCGCGTCCTACCTGCGCAACCCACCCAGCTAGCGCCGGCCGCCTTGCTAGCGTTGGCCGCTTTGCTAGCGTTGGCCGCTCTTCTAGCGGCGCTAGAATTACTAGCGCAGTGATGCCTGCGGCTCAGAAGCCCCAGGACACGGCCACCGTGTCGAAGTCCAGTTCCGCGTCGACCCGGCGGTAGGTGGCCAGGGCGGCGGCGTTGTCCTTTTCGGTGCCGGTCCACACGCCGGTGCAGCCGCGTTCCCTGGCCAGTTCGATCAGCTGCCGTACAAGAGCGGTCGCGATGCCGCGGCGGCGGTAAGCATCGTCCACACCCAGCTCGTACAGGAACATCTCCACGCCCTTGTCGGGGTGGATGGTCTCGACACCGGACGCGAACCCGGCCGGCTCACCGTCGACGTAGGCGATCAGCAGGTGGTGCCGGTCATCGGCGAGGAACGCGCGGGTGGCGTCCTCGCGCGGCGGGTCGTCGAACAGGTGTCCCGCGGCGACCACCGCGTCCAGCGATGTGATCCGGCGGATGTCCATGCGGGCGAGGGTAGCTCCTGGGTGATGATGCGGTCATGCGCGTTCTGCCGACACCCGCCGACGTCGCCACCGCCGGAGCCGCCGGAGCCGATCCGCTCGCGCGCTGGGCCGCGCAAACGTTGTCACCCGGTCGGGGCGGCGCGGCGTGGGCGCACGGCGACGGGGTGGCCGTGCTGGCGCCGTCGCTGAACCGGTTCGACCGGCTGGTCCTCACCGGACCGGCGGCCGACGTGGCGGTGCTGCTGCGGGCGCACGTCCGGCCCGGCCTGCGCCCCCTGGTGACGACCGCCGTCGCCGACGAGCTGGACTGGCCGCAGCGCGGCACGTTCGGGTGGATGCAGCGCGGCGGGTCGCTCGACGGCGCCACGGGCGCGCGGTGGCTGGGCGAGGACGAGTGGGACGACGTGGAGGCGTTGCTGCGCAAGGCGAACCCGGACTCGTGGACGTGGCCGCGCGAGCCCGGCCCGACGAGGTGGGCGGGCGCGCACGTCGACGGCGCGCTGGTGGCGGTGGGCGCGGACGCGTGGTCCGCGACGGACGTCGGGTTCGTCGGGGGCGTCGCCACCCACCCCGACCACCGCGGCCGGTCGTGGGCCGGGCAGGTCTGCGCGTTCCTGGTGAGCGCGTTGCTGGCCGAGCTCGGCACGTGCGCGTTGATGGTGGACGCGTCGAACGCCCCCGCCATCGCCGTCTACCGGCGGCTCGGCTTCGACTACCGAAGCGTGACGGCACTGCGGGACTCAGCTCACACCTGAACGGCGGAACAGCGGTGCGTGTTCGGCTTGTTGCACGCGGTATGACGCTGCCGAACAACGCGCGCGAGATCCGCCTCGCTTCCCGCCCCGAGGGCTTCCCGACCCCGGACAACTTCGACTTGGTCGAGGCGCCCGTGCCGACCATCGGCGACGGGCAGCTGCTGGTCCGCAACGTCGTGATGAGCGTCGACCCCTACATGCGCGGCCGGATGAACGACGGCAAGTCCTACGTGGAGCCGTTCCAGCTCGGCAAGCCGCTCGACGGCGGCGCGGTCGGCGAGGTCGTGGCGTCGAACGCGCCCGGCTTCGCGGTCGGCGACAAGGTGCTGCACGGCCTGGGCTGGCGCGAGTACAGCGCGGTCAGCGCGAGCGGCGCGACCCTGGTCGACCCCGACGTCGCGCCGCTGGGCGCCTACCTGGGCGTGCTCGGCATGCCCGGCATGACCGCCTACGCCGGGCTGCTGGAGGTCGCCGCCTTCAAGGAGGGCGACGTCGTGTTCGTCTCGGGCGCGGCGGGCGCGGTCGGCCAGGTCGCGGGCCAGGTGGCCAGGTTGCGCGGCGCGAAGCGGGTGATCGGCAGCGCGGGCAGCGACGCGAAGGTGAAGTACCTGCTGGACGAGCTCGGCTTCGACGCGGCGTTCAACTACAAGGACGGCCCGGTCGGCGAACTGCTCGCGCAGGCCGCGCCGGACGGCATCGACGTGTACTTCGACAACGTCGGCGGCGAGCACCTGGAGGCCGCGATCGACTCGTTCACCGCGCACGGCCGCGCCGCGCTGTGCGGAGCGATCTCGAACTACAACACCACGAACCCGACCGGCGTGCGCAACACCGGCCTGGCCATCGGCAAGCGGCTGTCCCTGCGCGGGTTCATCGTGGGTGACCACGGGCACCTGAAGGAGCAGTTCGTGCGCGAGGTCGGCGGCTGGATCGCCGGCGGCGAGCTGCGCTACCACGAGACCGTCACCGAGGGGCTGGACCGCGCGCCGGAGGCGTTCATCGGCATGCTGCGCGGCGAGAACACCGGCAAGGCCCTGGTGACCCTGTAAAAACCGTTGTGGGGCACGGCCGGCGATGCGCTAGCGTCGCCGGCATGTGCGCAGGTGTGTGTGCCGCTCCGGCAGTGACCCGGTTGCGCCGCGTCTAGCGGCGGCGACCTTCGGTTCGAAGCCCCGCCGCTCCAGCGAGTCCTCGCCGGGCGGTCACCCAGTGCTGCCCGGTTCGCCTCACAGCAGCCGCGGAGCCCACAGTGCGCACCCACCACGACGGCCGGCACGAGAACGGCCAGAACTTCCTCGTCGACCAGGGCGTCATCACCGCCGTGGTCGACCTCGTCCGCGTCACCGACGGGCCGGTCCTGGAGATCGGCCCGGGTTCGGGCGCGTTGACCCTGCCCCTCCAGGCCCTCGGCCGACCGCTGACGGCGGTGGAGGTCGACCTCGCCCGGGTGCGCGAGCTGCGCCGCCGGGTGGGGCCGGGCACTTCGGTCGTGCACGCGGACTTCCTGCGCCACCGCCTGCCACGCGCGCCGCACGTGCTGGTGGGCAACCTGCCGTTCCACCTGACCACGGCGCTGCTGCGGCGGGTCGTGCACGCCGACCACTGGACGGACGCGGTGCTGCTGGTCCAGTGGGAGGTCGCCCGCCGCCGCGCGGGTGTCGGCGGCGCGACGATGATGACCGCCCAGTGGTGGCCGTGGTACTCGTTCGCCCTGGTCCGACGGGTGCCGGCGGCGGCGTTCCGGCCGCGGCCCGCGGTGGACGGCGGCCTGATGACGGTCACCCGCCGCCCCGCGCCGCTGGTGGACCACCTCGACCGCCGCCGCTACCAGTCGTTCGTGCACCGCGTGTTCACCGGCCGGGGCCGGGGCGTGCCGGCTATCGTGCGCGCCGCCCACCCGTCAGCGCGGCTCACGGCGTGGCTGCGGCGGCACGGCGTCACCGACCGCACGCTGCCGCGCGACCTCACGGCCGCGCAGTGGGCCGAGCTGTTCGCCCTGTGCGACTAGCGCCGCTCCCACGCGTGCCGGGCGAAGACCTCCGGATCGCGGCGGACGCGACGTCACGCGCCGCGTCGTCGCGGTCCCGATTCCCCTCGACCCGGCACCCGGTGTCCCGATCCCCAACACCTCGGCCCCACGGCGACCCGGCAACCCGCGCCCGAACGTCGTCAACAGCGCGCGTCCGGATCTCCCCGCTCATCAAAGTGGATCAATGAGCACCACCGCCAACCGCGTGCTTGGCGAAGATCCCCCTGATCCGGACCAGCTCAGCCGCCCGCTCGGTGTCGTCGGCGTACCAGCTGTCCACGGCACGCCGCTCGACCACCGACTCGGCGGTGAACTCGTGGCCGAACCGGTAGGGCTCGGTGCAGTAGCCGAAACCGGACTCGGCCACCGCGTCCAACCCCTCCGCCGCCGCGTACGCCAGGAAGCCCTCGGCCTCCTGCCACCGCGTGCCGTCGAACCAGAACACGCCGCCCGCGTAGTGGATCGTCCGCCCGGTCGCGTCGTCCACGAGGTTCAGCGACTCGTAGTTCTCCGGGCGGTCGCGCACCAGCCGCACCAGGTCCTCCGGCACACCGCGGTACAGCGACTCCTGGAGCGCGTAGTCGCCCTCGGCGTACAGGTTCAGGTCCGACTCGTGGTCGAACGTCAGCAGCAGCGCGCGCCCGTCCGGCGTGAAGTACCAGACCGCCGACTGCCCACCGCCGTCGTTCCACGCGAACCGCTCCGCGCCCTCGACCGCCACCGGCGCCACCTCAGTGATCTCGTCGACGATCGCGGCCCGTCTGCGGACCTCGGCGAGCGGTGTCGCCTCCAGCGCGTGCCACATGTCAACCATGGCGGGGAGGTTACCGAGGACCACCGACAATTCAGACGACTTCGCCGTCGGCGGCGACGACCCGGCCCTCGTGCACGACCAGCGTGCGCGGCGCGCGGTCCATCACGGCGGCGGTCACCGTGTCGCCCGGCACGACGACCAGGTCGGCGGGTGCGCTCTCGGTGAGGCCCAGGGCCCGCCCCATGACCGCCGCGCCGCCGCGGGTGGCGATGTCCACGCACATCTCGACCAGGTCGTCGCGCCGGAAACCGTTGCGGTAGGCCAACTGCCAGGCGCGGTCGAGCATGTCGCCGTTGCCGTAGGGCGACCAGTAGTCGCGGATGCCGTCCTGCCCGAGGCCGACCCGCACGCCGGCCCACCGCAGCTCCCGCAGCGGCAGCGGGTCGCGCGCGCCCGGCGCGACCGTGGTCACCGCGACGTCGTGCTCGGCCAGCATTTCGACCAGCTGCCGCCGGCGATCGCCGTCCACGGTGGACAGCGCGAACGCGTGGCTGATCGTCACCTGGCCCCGCATGCCGAGCGCGTTGACCCGCTCGCAGATCAGCTCCACCTGGAACGCGCCCAGCGTGCCCGCGTCGTGCAGGTGCACGTCCACCCCGCGCTGGTGCTTCTCGGCCAGTCCGAACACGACGTCGAGGTGCCGCACCGGGTCCCGGTCGTAGCCCGCCGGGTCGAGCCCGCCGACCAGGTCCGCACCGGCCCGCAGCGCCGCGTCCAGCAGGTCGGCGGTGCCCTTCTCGCGCAGGATGCCGCACTGCGGGAACGCCACCACCTCGACGTGCGCCCGGCCGGCGTGCTCCTCCCGCGCCGCGAGCACGCCCTCCAGCTTGTCCAACCCGGAGTCGACGTCGACCTGGGCGTGGCTGCGCACGTGCGTCGCGCCGGAGGCGATGGTCCGGCCGAGCGTGTGCGCGGCCCGCCACGCCACCGACTCCTCCGCGGAGCGCCAGTTGCGACGGTCGTCGTCGATCAGCTCGGCGAGCCCGGGACCCGCGCTGTGCGGGCGGAACGGCAGGCCGAGCCGGGTGGAGTCGAGGTGCGCGTGCGCGTCGGTGAACGCGGGCAGCAGCACACCTCCCCGGCCGTCGACCACCGGCACCGCGGCCGGCGGGTCGAGGTCCGGGGCGAGCGCCGCGACGCGCCCGCCTTCGCAGAGCACGTCGACCAGGGGTGCGCCGGGGGCGTTCGGCCACGGCCGCACGGATCGGATCAGCAGGTCACCGGTCACCAGGCGACGCTAGCCCCGCCGGGGTGAAGTCGCCAGCGATGAGCTTGCCCGGGTTGAGCACGCCGGTCGGGTCGAGCGCGCGCTTGACCGAGGCCAGCACCTCCAGCCCGAGCCCGCCGACCTCCGCCTCCAGGTACGGCGCGTGGTCCGTGCCGACCGCGTGGTGGTGGCTGATCGTGCCGAGCCCGGCGATGGCCTCGCTGGCGGCGGCCTTGGCCACCTGCCACTGGCCGACCGGGTCGGCCGCGTCCCGGGCGGCCAGGGCGGTGAAGTACAGGGACGCGCCGGTTTCGTAGGCGTGCGAGATGTGGCACATGACCACGCACTCGCCGAGCGCGTCGACCAGCGCCCCGCGCACGGCGGCACGCAGTTCGGACACCTTGGACCAGTGCGTGGCGGTCTCCAACGTCTCCACGCACACGCCGACCTCCATGAGCGCGTCACGCTGGCGCGGACCGTTGAACCGGCCGTGCCGCCACGTCTCGCCGAGCGCCCGGCCCAGGGACACCGCCCGCACGCCGCGCAACGTCTCCGCGCGCCTGCGCCCGACCTCGGCCTTCGACGCGCCGTGCCAGCCCAGGACGAGCAGGCACGGTTCGTGGACGCCGCGCGCCCTCAGGTACGCCTTGAGCGCGTTGATCTTCCAACCACCCGCGAGCGCCAGCGACACCTCGGTCTCGTCCACATCGGACAGTCGGGTGACGTCGGCCAGCGCACGGCGTTGCGCCAGGTCCCGCACCAGGGCCGAGCCGCGCTCCCACCCGTCCACCACGAACCCCTCGTACCGCTCCACCACCGGCCGCGGCCGCACGCGCAGCGTGACCTCCGTGATGACGCCGAACGCGCCCTCGCTGCCGATGACGAGCTGCTTGAGGTCCGGCCCGGCGGCGGACGCGGGCGCGCCGCCCAGCCGCCACTCGCCGACCGGGGTGGCCAGCCGCACGCCTTCGACCAGGTCCTCGAACCGGCCGTAGCCGGAGGACGCCTGACCGGCCGACCTGGTCGCGGCGAACCCGCCGATGGTGGCGCGCTCGTAGGACTGCGGCACGTGACCGGTGGTCAGGCCGTGCGCGGCGAGCAGCCGGTCGGCCTCGGGCGCGGGCAGGCCGGCCTGGAGCACGGCCAGCCGGGACACCGGGTCGACCTCCACCAGCCGGTCCAGCCGGTGCAGGTCCAGCGCGATCACCGCGGCCTTGTCGCCGCGCAGGGCGGTCACGCCGCCGACCACGGACGTGCCGCCGCCGAACGGCACCACGGCCACGTCGTGCTCGACGCACGTCCTCAGCACCTCGACCACCTGCTCCGGTGACGCGGGCAGCACCACCGCGTCCGGCACCGCCGGGTCACCGGCGCCGCGCCGCTTGAGCAGGTCCACGTAGGACAGACCACCGGCGCGGCCGAGGCGCGAGTCCCGGTCGACCCGGACGTGACCGGGTCCGACGACGGCGTCCAGCGCGGTGCGGGCGGCGTCGCTCAACGCCGACCCGGGCACGGCGGGCGCCCGTTCGGGGGTGCGGACCTGGCCCAGGCCGGTTCGCCCGCGCAGCCACTTCAGCGCGTGCGGCGGCAGTTCGCCCGTGGTCGCGGTCCAGGTGCCCCGGAGGGTGTGGTCGATGTGCTCGGTCACCGCTACAGTGTGACACATGACGTCTCAACGTCACAGTGATGACGCGCTCCTCGACGCCGCCCGCGACTGCGTGGTCGAGGTCGGGGTCCGCCGCACCACGCTGACGGACATCGCCAAGCGCGCCGGCGTCAGCCGGATGACCCTCTACCGCCGGTTCCCGGACGTCGGCACGCTGGTCCGCGCCCTGATGACCAGGGAGTTCACCACGCTGCTGCGGCGCATCGAGGTGACCGGCGACAACGCCAGGCAGCGGCTCGTGGCGCAGGCCGTCGCGGGCATCCGGCTGCTGGCCGCCGACCCGCTGATGCGGCGCGTGCTCGACCTGGACGCCGAGCTGATGCTGCCCTACCTCGTGCGGCGGCTGGGCAGCACGCAGCGGCTGGTCGAGGCGTTCCTGCTGGCGCAGGTCGAGGCCGGTCACGCGGACGGCTCGATCCGGGCGGGTTCGGCGGCCGTCCAGGCCCGGCTCGTGCTGCTGACCACGCAGTCGCTGGTGCTCTCGATCCGGCCCGCGACCACCGACCTGGACTTCGAGGACCTGCTGGCCGAGCTGGCCGCCCACCTCGACGCGGCGCTGTCGTGAGCACCCCCGCGAGCACTCCTGCCGGCACTTCGCCGAACACCTGGCCGAACACCTCGCCGAACACCTCGCTGAACGCCGCCCGGCGGCGCGCGGACCTCGACCACCTGGCGTCGTCGTCGGTGGACCTGCTGGTCGTCGGCGGTGGGGTGACCGGCGCGGGTGTCGCCCTGGACGCCGCGTCGCGCGGGCTGTCGGTGTGCCTGCTGGAGGCGCACGACCTGGCGTTCGGCACGTCGCGGTGGTCGAGCAAGCTGGTCCACGGCGGCCTGCGGTACCTGGCGCAGGGCGAGGTCGGGCTGGCGTACGAGAGCGCGGTGGAGCGGGGCGTGCTGATGACCCGCACCGCGCCGCACCTGGTCCGGGCGCTGCCGCAGCTCGTGCCGCTGCACGGCAGGTCGAACGACCCGGTCGTGCTGGCGGGGCTGCGGGCCGGTGACGCGCTGCGCCGGCTGGCCCGCACGCCGTCGCGCGTGCTGCCGGGGCCGCGGCGCGTGTCGGCGGTGGAGGCGCTGGCGCTGGCGCCCGGACTGCGGCGGGCCGACCTGCGCGGCGGGCTGCTGAGCTTCGACGGCCAGCTGGTGGACGACGCCCGGCTGGTGGTGGCGCTGGCCCGGACCGCGGCCGGGTTCGGCGCCCGGATCGTCACCCGGGCCCGGGTGACCTCGCTGACCGGGCGCGGCGCGGACGTGCTGGACGTGCTCACCGGTGCTTCGCTGCACGTGCGGGCGCGGGCCGTGGTGAACGCGGCGGGCGTGTGGGCGGGCGGTCTGGTGGACGACGTCGCGCTGCGACCGTCCCGCGGCTCGCACCTGGTCCTGTCGGCGGCGACCGTCGGCCTGGCCGGGACGGCCCTCACCGTGCCGATCCCCGGTTCCCGCAACCGCTTCGCGCTCGTGCTGCCGCAACGCGACGGCCGGGTGTACGCGGGGCTGACCGACGAGCCGGTGACCGGGCCGATCCCCGACGTGCCGACCGTGCCGCAGTCCGATGTGGACTTCCTGCTGGCCGCCACGTCCTCGGTGCTCGAACGCCGGCTGACCGCCGCCGACGTGCTGGGCAGCTTCGCGGGCCTGCGCCCCCTCCTCGACACCGGTGACGGCCCCAGCGCCGACCTCTCGCGCCGGCACGCCGTGCTGACCCGTGACGGCGTGACCACCGTCGTGGGCGGCAAGCTGACCACGTACCGCCGCATGGCCGCCGACGCCGTCGACGCCACCGGCCTCACCACCACCCGCTCGCGCACCGCCGACCTGCCCCTGGTCGGCGCGGGCCCGGCCGCCGGCCCACCCGAACTGGTCGCCCGCTACGGCTCCGAGGCGGCACGCGTGGCCGAGGTCGGCGAGGTCGCGTGGGCCGTCCGCCACGAGGGCGCCCTGTCCGCCGACGACGTCCTGGACCGCCGCACCCGCACCGGCCTGGTCCCCACCGACCGCGCCGCCGCCGAACCCGCCGTCACCACCGCCGTGGCCGAGGAACTGGCCGCCCTCCCCCACCCCTGAACGTAGAACTCGGGGTACGCGAGTGTTCGACTCTCGCGACCTGAACGTACGACTCGCGCGAGAGTCCTGCGTTCAGCCCGCGCGAGTCGAACGCTCACGTGCCGCGAGTCGAACATTCAGGTACCCCGAGTTCTACGGTCGGGTATGCGGAAGGGGGACCTCCTGGTGGAGGTCCCCCTTCGGTCGGGTCACTCGCCGATGACCGGCTTGGACGCCTTCGGCGGGTCCTCGATCAGGGGCTGGCCCTCGATCCGCACCTTGCGCTGGTGGTCCTTGCCGTCGCCGCCCTGGCCGCCGGCGCCCGCCATCGGCGCGCCCATCATGCCCATGCCGCCGGCCCCGCCGGGACGTCCGCCGGCCGCACCGGCCGCACCGCCGGGCGCACCCGCGGCGCTGGTCGCGCCCGCGCCGCCGAGCACGCCGGACGAGCCACCGGCCTGGAGGGTCGAGCCGCCGGCGCCACCGCCACCGGACCCGCCCGCGAAGCCGCCACCGCCGCCGCCACCGGCGAACCCGCCGCCACCGCCACCGCCGGCGAAGCCACCGCCACCGCCGCCACCGGGCGTGGGGGGCAGGTCGGCCGACACGGGGCGGACCGTGGGCATCGGGGGCACGGACGGCGTGCCGCCCGAACCGCCCGTCGTGTACGTCGTGTCGCGCAACGAGGGCACCTCGGGCACCCGGCCACCGGTCGAGCCGCCGGCCGGCACCCACCGGCCCGGCTCCCAGTGGCCACCGGCGCCGCCGGAGCCCGAACCGCCGGAACCGCCGCCGACCGTCGGCGGACGGCTCACCACCGGCCCACCCGGACCACCGGGGTACGCGCGACCCGGGTCGGTCCCGCCCGAACCACCGGAGCCGCCACCCAGCGTCGGCGGACCGCTGACCACCTGGCCACCCGGCACCGCCGGGTAGTACCGGCTGGGGTCCGTCGCGCCGCCGTCACCGTTCAGCGTCGGCGGCCGGCTCACCACGGGACCACCCGTGCCGCCGCCGCCCGAGCCGGACGGGTTGGTCGACCCGCCGGGGTTGTTGGTGAACCGCTGCCCCGCGTCCCGGGACACGCCGTCCAGCCGGCCCGCGTCGAGCCCGACACCGCCCTGCGTCAACCGGGGCCCGGAGCCACCGCCGCCCGCGCCCTTGTTGGACGACGTCATCGCGGTGATCGCCTGCAGGATCTGCTTGGCGGTCTGAGCGATCTGCGCGACCGACTTGATCAGGTCGATCAGCTTCTTGAGCGAGCCGGCGAGCTTCTGCAGGAAGTCCGCGAGCTTCTTGGCGTAGTTGCACGCCATCTGCACGATGTCCGCGATCGCCGCGCCGATGGCCGCGCCGAACGTCAGGAACGACGCCGCCAGCCACTGGATGATCTTCATGACCATCTCGGACACGGCCTGGCTGATCAGGTCCATGATCGTCTTGCGGACGGTCGCGACCAGCTCGCCCGCGCCCTTGGCCGCGCGGGAGATGCCCTGCGTCGCCTTCGACAGCGTCTCCAACCCGGCGGCGTGCTGCTTGCTCGCCGCGCGGTAGCCGTCGGCCGAACGACCGTGCCAGGTCCGCGTCTCCTCCACCGACGTGCGCCGGTAGTCCGCGACGATGCCCTCGATCTGCTTGGCCGCCGAGCTCCAGCTGTCGGACATCTTCTGGATCGCCTGCGGGTTGCCCAGCAGCGCGTCGAACGGCTCCTTGAGGAAGTCGACGTGCTGCATCGCCCAGCTGAACCCGGCGGACAGGAAGCCCGACAGCGGGTTGGCCGCCAGGCCGACGATGCCCATGGCGGTGTTGGCCATGCCGAGGCCGGCCTGGACCCAGTCGCCCCGCTCGACCGCCGCGACGGTGCCCTGCACGTCGCCGATCAGGTGCGAGGGGTCACGACCCTGGGTGGTGGTGGCTTGCCCGCTCATCCCCGTGCCTTTCCGGTGAAGCCGAACGCGTTGTCGAGGTCGACGTTCTCGTAGAGGTCGGCGACCTCACGCAGGCCCTGGCACATGTCGGCGACCGTCTCGGTGGCCTGGCCGAGGATGTCCTGTGACGACCCGGCCGTCTTGAGCAGGAACTGCGCCAGGAACGAGCCGAACACGCCGAAGGCGTCGGTGGACAGCGACGGGTCGGCGGTCTGCGTGGCCGAGAGCATCCGCTGCGTCAGCTGGTCGACCGTGCCAGCGTGTGCCCGGATCTCCCCCGGGTTCACGTTGAACGACTGGAACATGGTCATCTACCCCCTGCTCAGGCCATGACATCGGGTGGGTTGGTGAAGTAGTCGTCATCGGGCCTGGTGTCTCGACGCTGGATCTCCGGCTCCGGTTCCGCGGCGTCCGTGCCGTCACCCGAATAGCCGTTGGGCATCTTCGCCTTCACGAACTCCAGCGCCGGGCTGTCGCCGACGAACTCGGTCATGATCTCGACGACCCGGCCCGCCGCGGTGCGCTGCGCCTGCGCGACGGCGGTCATGATCGCGCCGGAGATCCGCTCGGGGTCCTCACCGCGCAGTTGCGGGCGCAGGATCAGGTCGGTCAACGCGCCCGAGGCGTTGACGGTGACCGTGATCAGGCCGTCCGGGGACGTGGCGCTGCCGCCGACGCCCCCGAGCTGCGACTCGGCCTGAGCGGCGTTCCGCTTGGCCTGTTCGATCTTCTCTCCGTACTGCGCGAGCCACTGGTCCGGCTCCATGTTCACCCCTCACGGCAACGGGGCTTGCGGCCCTACTGCGCAATTCGACCCGTCGACTCCTCGATTCGGTTCCCGGCGACGTATCGTTTCACCGAATCGTGATTTTCGGGACCACCGCCCGCCGATACCGCCATTCGGCCTATTGTGTGAATTGTTCACCCGGGGCGCACCGGCCGGAACGGGGTATGACGAGAGCGGGACCGGCCGGGGCGGTGCCCGGCCGCACGCCGGGCCGCCGTCGCGACAGGAGGGGAGCAGCGTGGCACAGGGAGTGCTGGAGATCGACCGGGTCTCCAAGCGCTACGGGGAGGTCGTCGCGCTCGACGGGATGACCTTCGACGTGCGCGCGGGCGAGCTGTTCGGCTTCGTCGGCAGCAACGGCGCGGGCAAGACCACCGCGATGCGCATCGTGCTCGGCGTGCTGGCCGCGGACTCGGGCGAGGTGCGCTGGAACGGCGAGCCGATCACCTTCCGGACCCGTCGCCGGATCGGGTACATGCCCGAGGAGCGCGGCCTGTACCCGAAGATGAAGGTGCTCGACCAGCTCGTCTACCTGGCCGAGCTGCACGGCATGTCGACCAACGCGGCGCACCGCTCGGCGGAGGACTGGATCGCCCGGCTCGGCCTGCGCGACCGCCGCGGCGACGAGGTGCAGAAGCTCAGCCTGGGCAACCAGCAGCGGGTGCAGCTGGCGGCGGCGCTGGCGCACGAGCCGGACGTGCTGGTGCTGGACGAGCCGTTCTCCGGCCTGGACCCGGTCGCGGTGGACGTGATGAGCCAGGTGCTGCGCGAGCAGGCCGCGAAGGGCGTGCCGGTGGTGTTCTCCAGCCACCAGCTCGACCTGGTGGAGCGGTTGTGCGACCGGGTCGGCATCGTGCGCAGCGGCACGCTCGTCGCGTGCGGCCCGGTGGACGAGCTGCGCGCCGGCGGCGAGTCGAAGCTGGTGGTGGACGCGCCGGGGGCGCCGGAGGGCTGGGCCGACCACCTGCCGGGCGTGCGGTCGGCGCACACGTCGGCCGGCCGCACGGTGCTGGACGTCGGGCCGGACGTGGACGACCAGGCGGTGCTGCGCGCCGCCCTGGGCACTGGCCCGGTGCACGAGTTCGCCCGGCAGCGGCCGTCGCTGGCCGAGCTGTTCCGCAGCGTGGTGACCGAGGAGAGCGCGGCATGAGCGACCTCACCCCCGGCCGGGCGGTGTTCCTGGTCTCGCGCCGGGAGTTCCTCGGCAAGGTGCGCACCCGGTCGTTCGTGCTCGGGACGCTGGTGATCGTCGCCGTGCTGGCGGGCTACCTGGTGCTGCAGGGCCTGCTGTTCGACGACTCGAACCGCGACCGGGTCGCGCTGAGCGGGCAGGCCACGGCGCTCGCCGAGCCGTTGAAGGAGACCGCCCGGTCGTTCGGCCGCGAGGTGGAGACGGTCGACGTCACCGACCCGGCGGCGGCCGAGGAGCAGGTGCGCTCGGGCGAGGTGGACGCCCTGGTCACCGGCGCGTCGGACGACCTGCGCGTGGTGGTGGAGGAGTCGCTGGCCGAGGGGCTGCGCAACTCGATCGACCTGCTGGTCCGGCAGCAGGTGCTGGACGCGGAGTTCGCGCGGGCCGGCCTGGACCCGGCGGCGGTGGCGCAGGACGTCGAACGCGCGGGCGTGGACGTGGTGGCGCTGGAGCCGAGCGATCCGCTGGAGGGCCAGCGGCTGGCGATCGGCCTGGTCGTCGCGGCGCTGCTGTACTACTCGCTGCTGGTCTACGGGACGATGGTGGCGCAGGGCGTGGTGGAGGAGAAGTCCAGCCGGGTGGTGGAGATCCTGCTGGCCACGCTGCGGCCGTGGCAGCTGCTGCTCGGCAAGGTCGCCGGGCTGGGCGCGGTGGGGCTGCTGCAGCTGGTGCTGATCGGCGGCATCGGGTTGGTGCTGGCGTCGGTGTCCGGGGTGATCGACGTGACGGGCGTGGCCGGCGGCGCGCTGGCGACCGGCGTGCTGTGGTACCTGCTCGGGTTCTTCCTGTACGCCACGGTGTTCGCGGCGGCGGCGTCGCTGGTGTCGCGGCAGGAGGAGCTGCAGTCGGTGCTGACGCCGATCAGCGCGTCGGTCGCGCTGGCGTTCGTGGTCGGCTTCAACCTGATGATCAACGACCCGACCGGCCCGGTGGTGACCGCGCTGTCGCTGCTGCCGCCGTTCGCGCCGATCCTGATGCCCGGCCGGATGGCGATGGGCGTCGCGCCGACGTGGCAGGTGCTGCTGGCGGTCGTGCTCGCCATCGCGGCGGCGGCGGCGATCAACTGGCTGGGCGGCAAGGTGTACGCGAACGCCGTGCTGCGCACGGGCGCCCGGGTGCGCCTGCGGGACGTGCTGCGCTAGTTCGCCGGTCCACAGCGGACGGTCCGCCCGGTCGCGCCCGGGGCAGCGCCGACGTCGAGCAGTGCCCGCCGACGGGAGAGGCCCGCACCGACGGGTGTCGGCGCGGGCCTCCGGGCGCGGTGGGTCAGCGCTGGTCGAGCGGCACGAAGTCGCGCTCCGGCGAACCGACGTAGACCTGCCGCGGGCGGCCGATCTTGGTGGCCGGGTCGGAGATCATCTCGCGCCAGTGCGCGATCCAGCCGGGCAGCCGGCCCAGGGCGAACAGCACGGTGAAGAACTTCGTCGGGAAGCCCATCGCGCGGTAGATCAGGCCGGTGTAGAAGTCGACGTTCGGGTACAGCTTGCGCTCGACGAAGTAGTCGTCGGCGAGCGCCGTCTCCTCCAGGGCCTTGGCGATGTCCAGCAGCTCGTCGGACGCGCCCAGCTTGCCCAGGATCTCGTCGGCGGTCTTCTTGATGATCGCCGCGCGCGGGTCGTAGTTCTTGTAGACCCGGTGGCCGAAGCCCATCAGGCGGACGCCGTCCTCCTTGTTCTTGACCTTCTTCACGAACGAGGAGACGTCACCGCCCTCGCGCCGGATCTTCTCCAGCATCTCCAGCACCGCGGAGTTCGCGCCGCCGTGCAGCGGGCCGAACAGCGCGTTGATGCCGGCCGAGATGGACGCGAACAGGTTCGCCTCCGAGGAGCCGACCAGGCGAACGGTCGACGTGGAGCAGTTCTGCTCGTGGTCGGCGTGCAGCACGAACAGCAGGTCGAGCGCCCGCACCAGGTCGGGGTCGACGTCGTAGGGCTCGGCCGGGAAGCCGAACGTCATGCGCAGGAAGTTGTCCACCAGCCCCAGGGAGTTGTCCGGGTACAGGAACGGCTGGCCCACGGACTTCTTGTAGGCGTACGCCGCGATGGTGGGCACCTTGGCCAGCAGGCGGATCGTGGAGATCTCGACCTGGTTGGCGTCGAACGGGCTGAGGCTGTCCTGGTAGAACGTCGACAGCGCGGACACCGCCGAGGACAGCACGGGCATGGGGTGGGCGTCACGCGGGAAGCCGTCGAAGAACCGCTTCAGGTCCTCGTGCAGCAGCGTGTGCCGGTTGATCTTGGAGGAGAACTCCTCCAGCTGGGCCTGGGTCGGCAGCTCGCCGTAGATCAGCAGGTAGCTGACCTCGTTGAAGTTCGACTTCTCGGCGAGCTGCTCGATCGGGTAGCCGCGGTAGCGCAGGATGCCCGCGTCACCGTCGATGTAGGTGATCTCGGAGGAGCAGGAAGCGGTGTTGACGAACCCGCTGTCCAGCGTGACCAGACCGGTGTTGGCCAGCAGCTTGCCGAGATCGACACCGGGCGCACCCTCGGTGGCCGGCACGACCTTCATCTCGTGCTCTCCGCCCGGATGGCGCAGCGCGACGGTACGGGTGTCGTTCGGCGCAGTCGTCGCGTCGGGCATGCAGAGTCCCTCTCACGCTAGGGCGGGGTGGCTCATGCGGGTCTCGCACGCGGGCGCGCGGACGTCGGACCGCCCCGCACCGCAGCACCACCCCGTTGGGGTCCTGTCAGTTCTCCCACGCTAGTCAGAGGACGACCCGCCGCGCAGCCGCGGTGTGAACCGATTCTGCGAGGCCGGACCGGCATCACATCCGGATGCATGGGTGGCTAGCGTGCATCCCCCACCGTAGCCCTTCGGGGCTGTTCCTCCACCTCACGAGGGGTGAGAGCTAGGTCATCCCCAACTCTCGGCTGAACGGCGGTTCGGCGCCGGCGCGGGAGCACGTGATGGCCGCGGCGGCGCCCGCGTAGGACAGTGCCGCACGCCACGTTTCGCCCGGGAGACCCCGGACGGCCTCGACGGACAGCGCGTCGTGGTGGTGCAGCCAGGCGAGCAGCGCGCCCTGCACGGTGTCGCCCGCGCCGATCGTGTCGACCACGTCCACCGGCGTCGGTGGGACGCGGATCACGTCACCGGCGGCCGTCAGCACCGCCAGCCCGTCACCGCCCCGGGTCAGCACGACGGCGGCCGGTCCGGCGCCCTGCCAGTCGCGCACGACGTCCAGCACGTCGTCCTCCGGCGCGTCCTCCGGCAGGTCCGCCAGCCACCGCGCGTCCTCCACGGACACCTTGAGCAGACCGACGTGCGGCAGCCACGAGTCGTACCGGTCGCGGTAGGCCACCGGGTCGTGGATGAGGCTCGCACGGATGTTCGGGTCCAGCACGGTGAGCGCGCCGCGCTCGGCCTCGCGCCACAGCACGCGCTCGTAGGTGCTCGCGCCGGGCTCCAGGACCATCGAGAGCGTGCCGAACGACACCGCCCTGGTGCCGGCGGGCAGCGGGCCCGGGTCGGTCACCTGGCGGTCCGCGGTGCCCTCGACGTAGAACGAGTAGCGCGCCGAGCCGTCGTCGGCCAGGCCGACCACCGCCAGCGTCGTGGGCTGGTCACCGCGCTGCACGAGGTCCGTGCGCGCGCCGGAGGCGTGCAGCCGCTCGACCAGCCGGTCGCCGAACAGGTCGGACGACACCCGGGAGAGGAAGCTCACCGGCGCGTCCAACCGCCCGGCGGCCACGGCCACGTTGTACGGCCCGCCACCCAGCCGCGGCGCGAGGGTGCCCTCCGCCGTGGGCACCAGGTCGACCAGTGCCTCACCTGCGACGACGATCACGACTGGCTCCGTTCTCTGCGCAACCCGTCCAGCAGCAGTTCGCCCAGCGCGGTGAACGCCTCGGCGTCCGAGACGCCCGCCCGCCTGGTCAGCACACCGGTCTGGATGCCCTCGATGAGCAGACCGGCCATCTCGGCGATCAGGGTCGCATGCACGTCCCGGAACACCCCGTCGCGCACGCCTTCCTGGATGAACTCGCTGATCCGCTCGGCCGCGGCGCGGGCGTTGCGCTCGTAGGTGGCGCGGGTGGGCGCGAACGCGGACACGTCGGTGATGAACTGCGCCGACGCGCGTCGCAGCTCCTCCGCCGCGCCCGCCAGGTACGTGCCGACGCGGGCGCGCACGTCGGTGACGCCGGCGATGCGGTGCTCGATCCGCTCGGCCGCGCCCTTGAAGTACCGGCCGACGACCTTGACGGCCAGCTGCTCCTTGCTCGCGGCCAGCGCGTACAGGGTGGACTTGGAGCAGTGCAGGCGCGCGGCGAGGTCGTCCAGGGTGAAGTGCGCGAAGCCCTCGGCGAGCACCAGCGACTCGAGCCTGCCCAGCAGCTCCACCTGCCTGGGCGTCGGCGGTCGACGTGCGATCGAGGTCACGAGCGGAACTCTTTCACAGTGCCGGGGGACAGTACTGACGTACGTCCTGCAGTACTGTCGAGAGTACCGTCCCGACCTGGACGCCACCGACGCCGCACCCGGAGGTCGACGATGCCCGCCGAACGCCTGCTGCCCACCACCGAGGCCGAGGACCTGCTCGCCCTCGTGCGCGAGATCGCCCGCGACGAGCTGGCGCCGCACGCGGCCGACGCCGAGGAGCACGAGCGGTTCCCGCGCGACGAGTTCCGGCTGCTCGGCAAGACCGGGCTGCTCGGGCTGCCGTACCCGGAGCGGTTCGGCGGCGGGGAGCAGCCGTACGAGGTGTACCTGCAGGCGTTGGAGGAGGTCGCTTCGGCGTGGATGTCGGTCGCGGTCGGGCTGTCGGTGCACGTCATGTCCAGCTACGCGCTGGCGACGTTCGGCACCGAGGAGCAGCAGTCGCGCTGGCTGCCGGACGCGCTGGCGGGCGACCAGCTGGGCGGGTACGCGCTGTCGGAGGCGCACGCCGGGTCGGACGCGGGGGCGTTGTCGACGCGGGCCGTCCGGTCGGGTGACCACTACGCGGTGAACGGGACGAAGGCGTGGATCACGCACGCGGGCGTCGCCGACTTCTACACGTTGATGGCGCGCACGTCCGACGACGGCGGCAAGGGCGTCAGCTGCTTCTTCGCCCCGGGCCGGGTCCCCGGCCTGACCGCCGCGAAGCCGGAGCGCAAGATGGGGCTGACCGGTTCGGTGACGGCGCAGCTGACGTTCGAGGACGTCCGGGTGGACGCCGACCGCCTGATCGGCGCCGAGGGCGACGGCCTGAAGATCGCGCTGTCCGCTTTGGACTCCGGTCGGCTCGGGATCGCCGCCTGCGGCGTGGGCCTGGCGCAGGCGGCGCTGGACGAGGCGGTGGCGTACGCCAAGCAGCGCACCCAGTTCGGCCGCGCGATCATCGACTTCCAGGGCCTGGAGTTCCTGCTGGCCGACATGGCCGCCGCCGTCGAGTCGGCCCGCGCCACCTACCTGGACGCCGCCCGCCGCCGCGACCGCGGCCTCCCGTTCCGCCGCCAGGCCGCGATCGCCAAGCTGGTCTGCACCGACGCGGCGATGAAGGTGACCACCGACGCCGTGCAGGTGCTGGGCGGCGCCGGCTACACCCGCGACTTCCCCGTGGAGCGCTACATGCGCGAGGCCAAGGTGCTCCAGATCTTCGAGGGCACCAACCAGATCCAACGCCTCGTCATCGGCCGCTCCCTCCGCTGACCCGAGAGTCCTACCTTCACGCCGCGAGAGTCTTACGTTCGCGACACCCGAGTTCAACGCTCAGCGTTGAACTCAGGTGCTCTGGACGTAGGACTCTCGCGGGCTGGAGGTAGGACTCTCGCGGGGTTATTCGGTGTAGAAGGGGTTGGTGACGATTTCCTCGCCGTCGGAGTAGCGGTAGACCTCGCGGCCTTCGACGTAGACCTTCAGGGCGCGGCTCATCACGTCCAGGGGGTCGCCCGACCAGATGACGACGTCGCCGTCGAGGCCGGGGCGCAGGGAGCCGACGCGGTCGTCCAGGCCCATGATCCGGGCCGGGTTGGTGGTGATGGACTCCAGGCCGACCTTCGGGTCCAGGCCTTCCTTCACCGCCAGCGTCACCTGGTGCACCAGGAAGTGGATCGGCACGACGGGGTGGTCCGTGGTGATCGCGATCTGCACGCCGGCGCGCGCCAGGATGCCCGGGTTGCGCAGCGAGCGGTTGCGGACCTCGACCTTCGAGCGGGACGTGAACAGCGGCCCGATGATCACCGGGATCTCACGCTCCGCCAGCACGTCCGCGATCAGGTGACCCTCGGTCCCGTGGTTGACGATCAGCCGGTAGCCGAACTCGTCGGCCAGCCGCAACGCCGTCGCGATGTCGTCCGCGCGGTGGCAGTGCTGGCACCACGGCAACTCGCCGGACAGCACCTCGGCCAGCACCTCGGACGTGGTGTTCCGCTCGAACGCCCCGTCCGCCTCGTCCCGCTTGGCCACGTAGTCCTGCGCCTTGGTGAACGCGTCGCGGATCACCGCCGCCACGCCCTGACGGGTGGACGGCAGCTTCTTCTGGTCCCCGTACACGCGCTTCGGGTTCTCGCCCAGCGCGCTCTTCACGCTGACGGGGTTGCGCAGCAGCATCTCGTCGGCCGTGCGGCCCCAGCACTTCACCGCCACGGTCTGGCCGCCGATGACGTTGCCCGAACCGGGCTTCACCACCGCCGTCGTGACGCCGCCCGCCAGGGCGTCGGCGAAGCCCTGGTCGGCGGCGTTGATCGCGTCCAACGCGCGCAGCCGGGCGCCGTTGGGGTCGGTCATCTCGTTGGTGTCCTGCCCGGCCCAGCCCTCGCCCTCCTCGTGCACGCCGAGGTGGCCGTGGGCCTCCACGAAGCCGGGCAGCACCCAGCAGCCCGCCGCGTCCACGACCGGGACGCCGGCCGGCACCTCGACGTCGGCGCCGACCGCGACGATCTTCCCGTCCTGGACCAGGACCGTGCCGCCGTCGATCGGCTCACCGACCACCGGCACGACGTGCCCACCCGTGATTGCGACGTTCATAGTTAGCGACGCTAACGGCCTACGACAGCGGGCGCAAACCCCACCGGCCGGCCCACGACTCGCCCGGCTCCAGCCACAGCAGGTCGATCCCGCTGTTCAACGCGTCCGGCGGGCACGTCATCGGCTCGATGGCCACCGCACGCCCCCGACCTGGGAAGTCGTCCGGCGTGTAGACCTGGACCCACTTGAAGTCCGGGTCCGCCCACACCTCGACGCCGCCCGCCGGGCCCTTCAGCACGTGCCGCACCAGCCCGTCGACGGGCTCGCAGCCGCCGAACGCGGTGTCCAGCTTCACCCCTTCGAGCAGCCGTGCCACCCGGAAGTCGTACTCGGTTCCCTCGACCGGGACGGCCGGGCCGTTCGGGATCATGGTCTGCGCGTCCACCGGCAGCACGGTCGAGGCGGCCAGCGACAGGGACGTCTCGTCGGTCGCCGACGCCCCGGCGCGCGGGTACGGGTGCGTCCCCACCCCGAACGGGGTGCGCTTGTCACCCACGTTGGTGACGCCGTGCGAGACGGACAGGCCGTTCTCGTCCAGCGCGTAGGTGATGGTGGTGCGCAGCTCGACCGGCCAGCCGAAGCCCACCACCGGCGTCTCCAGCGAGATCAGCGACCCGGTGTGCTCGACGGTGCCCCAGATCGCCCGGCGCACCAGGCCGTGGATGGCGTTGCCCCGGGCCGGTTCGCCGATCTCCAGCTGCTGCTCGACGCCGTCGAGCGTCCACTTGCCACCCGCCGTGCGGTTGGGCCACGGCACGAGCACCGCGCCGCTGCCCATGGGCGGCTCGTCCGCGTCGTACGCCTCCACGTACGGCACGCCGCCGACCTCGTAGGACTTCAGTCCCGCACCCTCGGGTGCGATGACGGCGCGCGCCGCGCCGTGGGCGATCTCCAGCATGGGTCAGGAGCGTATCCGAGCGGACCTGCGCTTGACTTGGTTACTAGACCGGTCTCTATAGTAAAACCATGCCGAAACGGACCGACACCCGACAGCGGGTGGTGCGCACGGCGGCCGAGCTGTTCCGGTCGCAGGGCTACCACGCGACGGGCCTGAACCAGGTCCTCGCCGAGGGCGGTGCTCCCAAGGGGTCGCTCTACTTCCACTTCCCGGGCGGGAAAGAGCAGCTGGCGGTCGAGGCGGTGGCGTTGGCGGGCAACGACCTCCGCGCCGCGCTCACCGCCGTCCTCGCCGCCGAGCCGGACCCGGCGAAAGCGCTTTCCCAAGCCTTGGAACTGCTCGGCGGACAGCTGCTGGCTTCGGACTTCCGCAACGGCTGCCCCATCGCCACGGTGGCGCTGGACGCGGCGTCGGACAGCGAGCCGATCCGCGCCGCGTGCGACGAGGTCTACCGGTCGTGGCACCAGGTCATCGCCGAGCACGTGGGCGACGACGACCTCGCCACGGTCGCGCTGGCCGCCATCGAGGGCGCGCTGCTGCTCGCCCGCACCCGCCGTTCGCTCGACCCGCTGCACGCCGTCGGCGCCCGCCTGGGCGCCTTGCTGGGAAGGCCGTGACCATGAGGGTGCACCACCTGAACTGCGGCACGCTGCGCCCGTTCGGCGGGGGGCTGGTGAGCGGTGGCGGTTCCTGGTTCGGCGCCGCCGAGCTGGTCTGCCACGTGCTGCTGCTGGAGACCGACGACGGCTTGGTGCTGGTGGACAGCGGTCTGGGCGTGGACGACGTGCGGCGGCCCTCAGAGACGCTGACGCGGGGCTGGCGGGTCGTGTCCCGGCCCGTGCTGGACGAGTCGGAGACGGCCGTGCGGCAGGTGGAGGCGCTGGGGTTCGCCGCGTCGGACGTGCGGGACGTCGTGCTGACCCACCTGGACCTCGACCACGGCGGCGGTCTGCGCGACTTCCCGGGCGCGCGGGTGCACCTGTCGGCGGAGGAGCTGGCGGCGGCGACGCGGCCGGGCAGGACCGGCAACGACCGGGTGCGGTACCCGGACGGGCAGTGGGAGCACGGGCCGCGGTGGGTGCCGCACGAGACGACCGGTGAGGCGTGGTTCGGCTTCACGGGCGTGCGCGAGGTCCGGCCGGACGTGCTGCTGGTGCCGTTGTTCGGGCACACGCACGGGCACGCGGGGGTGGCGGTGCGCGTCGGTGAGCGATGGCTGCTGCACGCGGGCGACTCGTACTTCTTCCACGGCGAGGTGGAGGCGGCTCCGCACTGCCCGCCCGCGTTGGCGTTCGTGCAGAAGCGGATGGAGGTCGCGCCGGCGTTGCGCCTGGCGAACCAGGAGCGGTTGCGGGAACTGGTGCGCGACCACGGTGACGTGGTGGACGTGTTCAACGCGCACGACGCCACCCACCTGCGCCGACACCAGGGCGTCACCGCTTGATCGAGTAGTCGTACTCATGACACCGGGGCCGGTCGGCGGGGACTCTTCACCCATGACCGCGAAGCCGCACTCGCCGACCACCAACGCCTTCTACGCGCAGGCGGTGATCTCGTTCGCCATCTCCCTGGCCGCCGTCGGCCTCGGGGTGGCCTACCTGCCGGTGGACGGCTGGGTGCGCGCGTTCCTGGCGCTCGGCCTGCTGTTCACCGTCACGTCGGCCTTCACCCTGGCCAAGTGCGTCCGCGACCGCCAGGAGGAGACCTACGTGGTGAGCCGCGTGGACCAGGCCCGGCTGGAGAAGCTGCTGGCCGAGCACGACCCCTACCGGGTGGAAGCGGCCTGACCCGACGCCGTTGGGGGGCGATCGGGTCGGCGGGGGGCGGCGGCGCCGGGAATCCCTGCGCCGCCACCTCGTCGCGCCGGCCGGGTGGCTACTTGGCCAGCTTCTCCGCGTCGAACTCGACCTTGCCGTGCACCAGCCGGTTGATGACCCACAGCACCACGCCGGCCGCGAGCAGGTAGAGCGCGATCTCGTAGTCCGCCGACGCCCGACCCGACAGCGGGCTGGCCAGGTACGCGCACGTGATCGCGCCGAGCACCGGCACCCACGTCGGCGCGCGGAAGTGCTCGTGGTCGGCCTTGTCCTTGCGCAGCACCAGGACGGCGACGTTGACGATGGTGAAGACGACGAGCAGCAGCAGCGCCGTAGTGCCGCCGAGCTTGGCGATGTCGGTGGTGAGCACCAGGATGATCGCGACGCCCGAGGTGAAGACGATCGAGATCCACGGCGTGCGGCGGAACGGGTGCACGGTGCCGAACGCCTTCGGGATGATCCGCTCGTTCGACATGCCGTAGAGCAGCCGGCTGGCCATCAGCATGTTGATCAGCGCCGAGTTGATGACCGCGAACAGGCCGATCAGCGAGAAGACCCACAGCGGGAAGCCCGGCGCGCCCACCTGGACGACCTTGAGCAGCGCCGAGGACCCGGCCTTGGACAGCTCGTCGGCGGGGATGAGCAGCGACGACGTGATCGCGACCAGCACGTAGATCAACGCCGCGATCACCATGCCCCACAGCATCGCGCGCGGGAAGATGCGGACCGGGTCGCGGCACTCCTCGGCCATGTTCACCGAGTCCTCGAACCCGACCATCGCGAAGAACGCCAGCGCGGTGGCGGACGTGACGGCCACCAGCGCGCTCTGGCCGGGCGCCGGGTCGACCTGCGTGAGCCGCGAGGCGTCGCCGTCGCCCGCCAGCACCGCGTAGACGCCGATCGCGATGATGATCACCAGGCCGGACAGCTCGATGCAGGTCAGCACGACGTTGGCCTTGACCGACTCCGAGACGCCCCGGAAGTTGATCGCGGCCAGGCCGATGATGAACAGCACCGCGACCAGGCTCGCGGACACCGTGAACGTGTCCGAGAAGAACTCCTTGATGACCGACTGCAGGTAGGTGCGCCCGAACGCGAGCGCGGCGGACGACGCCGACGTGATGCCCGAGCTCATCACCGCGAACGCCACCATGAAGGTGAGGAACTGGATCTTGAAAGCCCGGTTGGCGTACAGCGCCGCGCCGGCCGCCCTCGGGTACTTGCCGACGAGCTCCAGGTAGCTGAACGCGGTCAGGAACGCCACCACGAACGCGACCAGGAACGGCAGCCACAGCGCGCCGCCGATCTTGCCCGCGACGTTGCCCGTGAGGGCGTAGATGCCGGTGCCGAGGATGTCACCGACCACGAAGAACAACAGCAACTTCGGACCGATGGCCCGCTTCAGTTCCGGTTGCGCCGGTGCGCTCGTCGCTTCCGCCATGCCGAGTGAGTGTGCCGGACCACAATTGCGCCGGGTAGTCGAACGCGCACAGCTTGGGCAAGTCTTGATACTTCAGGTCACGAGTCGTGACGCAGGTCCGCCTCCACACGTGAGACGGCCTCGTCCAACGCCTCCCGCAGCGCCGCGATCTGAGCCGGTTCCAGGCGGACGGTGTCGGAGCCGGTGGGCAGGAACAGGTCGATCCCGCCGTCCTGCACCTCCAGCGACATCACGTCCTCGTGGTCGGAGTAGCACCGCAGCAGCCACTCCCGCTTCGGCACGGTCACCTTGATCATCGATTCACCCATGGCCCGAATCATGCAAGCTTGCGATATTTCTCTCAACTACCCGATCGGGTGACCACCCTTCCGAGTGGGGCGGCACATCCCTACCGTTGATCACATGCCACGTCGTTCCGAAGCGTCCGTCCGCTCGCGCCGCCTGGCGTTCACCCTGCGCAAGCTGCGCCGGGCCACCGGCATGACCGGGGCGGACGTCGCCAAGGCGGTCGAGATGTCCGCCAGCAAGATCAGCCGGGTGGAGAGCGCCGAGAGCGGCATCTACCTGGACGACGTCGAGAAGCTGCTCGACTTCTACAACGTCACCAAGAAGCAGCGGGTGCAGCTGCTCGACCTGGCCCGGCACGCCGAGCAGCGCGGCCTGCTGCGGGTGAGCAGCGCCCACTTCCCCGAGGACTGGCAGACCTGGGCCGACTTCGAGGACGAGGCCAACGGACTGCTCAACTACGAGCCGTTGACGATCCCCGGCCTGCTCCAGACCGCCGAGTACGCGCGGCACATCATCTTCGCCACGGGCCACGCCCTGGACGACGACCAGATCGAGCGGCTGATCTCCAGCCGGATGGCCCGCCAGGGCCTGCTCACCCGCGCCAACCCGCTCCGCCTGCACGCGATCATCGAGCAGGGCGCCCTGGAACGCCAGTTCGGCGACCCGCACGCGTACGGCCGCCAGGTCCGCCACATCATGGACATGGCGGCGATGCCGAACATCACGGTCCAGGTGATCCCGACCGAGGCGGGCCTGCACCCCGGCCTGAACGGCGCGTTCGTGATCCTGAAGTACGACGACGACCCCAGCCTGGTGCTGCTGGAGAACAAGATCGCCAGCCACTTCCTGGACGAGCCGGACCAGATCAGGCTGTACGAGGACACCTGGGGCGTCCTGCGCGACGTGGCCTTCAGCGTCGAGGAAACAGCGACTTACCTGAAGGGGCTCGCGTGACAAGATAGGCGCATGACCCTGTGGCGGAAGAGTTCTCGTAGCAACAGCACCGCCAACTGCGTCGAGGTGGCGCACGTCGAGGCACGGGTGGCGGCGCGGGACTCGAAGAACCCCACGCCGACCATCACCGTTCCGGCGCACTCGTGGGCCCGGTTCCTCCAACGGCTTCAGGCGTGAACCGGTAGCGCTTGATCGCCGGGATGGCCACCACGGCCAGCCCGGTGGCCACCACGACCAGCACGCCGCCCAGCGCGGTCGCGTTGCCGGGGCCGATCACGGCGCCCGTGGTGCCGTGCAGCAGGTCCGCCAACCGCGGCCCGCCCGCGACCACCACGATGAACACGCCCTGCATCCGGCCGCGCATCTCGTCCGTCGCCGCCGACTGCAGGATGGCGCTGCGGAACACCATGCTGATCATGTCCGCCGCGCCGCCGATCGCCAGGAACACCACGGCCAGCCAGAGCGCGTGCGACAGGCCGAAGCCGATCATGGCCACGCCCCACGCCACGATCGCGAGCACCACCCCCATGCCCTGCCGCGTCACGCGCGACGTCCAGCCCGACGTGAGGCCGCACAGCATCGCGCCCAGCGGGATCGCGGCGAACAGCAGGCCCAGCGCCAACCCGCCGCCCGGCGGGTCGCCGAACGTGTTCTCGGCCATCTCCGGGAACAGCGCGCGCGGCATCCCGAACACCATCGCGATGATGTCCAGCAGGAAGCTCGCCAGCAGGATCTTCTGCACGGCCAGGTACCGGAACCCGTCGACCACGTCCCGCAGCCCGGCCCGCCGCGACGTCCCGCTCAGCGGCGGCAGCGGCGGGAGCTTCCAGACCGCCCAGATGGTCAGGGTCAGCGCGATGGCGTCGACCAGGTACAGCGTGGAGAGGCCGACGACCGGCATCAGCGCGCCCGCGAGCATGGGCCCGAAGACGCCGCCGAACATCATCACCGTCGCGCCGAGCGCGGTGGCGGCCGGGACCTGGTCGGCGGGCACGAGCCGGGGGATGGACGCGGTGCGGGCGGGGGCGTTGGCGGCGAAGAAGACCTGTTGCAGGCCGAGCAGGGCGATCACCAGCCACACCGAGTCCGCGTGGAACGCCGCCTGGAGCCACAGCAGCACGGACGTCACCGCGATGCCGGTGTTGGTGACGACGAGCAGCTTGCGCCGGTCCACCACGTCCGCGATCGCGCCGCCGTACAGGCCGAAGACCAGCAACGGCACCAGCGCCACGCCCGCCGACACCCCGACCCAGCCCGACGAGCCGGTCAGGTCGTACACCTGCTTGGGCACCGCCACCGCGGTCAACTGGCTGCCGATGGCCGTGACGATGGTCGAGAGCCACAGCCGCCGGTAAGCCACGACCTTCAGCGGTCGGGTGTCCATGGCAATCTTCCCGAGCACTCTCCGCACGGTCGTTAGCGTACGGCAACTAACAACTTCTTTATCGAGATGTCGAACACGCTGCGTGAGGTAAGAGGAAGCGACAGCCGGAGGTGCGGGCACTACCGTCCGGCGGGTGGACGGACTCACCTGGCGCCCGCTGACCACCGCGGACGCCGAGGCGTCGGCCGACCTCCTCAACGCCATCGAGGTCGTGGACCGGATCGGCGAGAACTACACCGCGGCGGACACCCTCCAGGAGCTGGTCGACCCCTGTGCGGACCTGGAGCGCGACAGCCTCGCCGCCTTCGACGGCGACGTGATGGTCGGCTACGTGAAGGTCCGCTACAAGCCGGTCGCCGAAGAGGTCCACCGGGTCTTCCTGGACGGCGGCGTCCACCCCGACCACCGCCGCCGGGGCGTCGGCGCGAAGCTCCTGGAGGCCGGGGTGGAGTCGGCGAAGGCCCCGCACGCCCTGCACCACCCGGCGCTGAGGCTGGCGATCGACGTCCACAAGCCCGAGCACATCGCCGGCCTGGCCGACCTCGTGCGCTCCCGGGGCTTCACGCCGGTCCGCCACTACCGGCACATGGAGCACCCGCTCGGCGACGCGATCCCCGACGCGCCGATCCCCGACGGGCTGCGGGTCGAGCCCTGGTCGGAGGGCGCTGACGAGGACTTCCGGGCGGGACTGCGGTGGGCGTCCTGGTGACCATGTGGTGGGAGGCCGACACGGCGGCGACCGGCGTCCGCGACGCGCGCTTCATGGTCGTCGGAACGCTCAGGGAGCACCGCCGCCGGGGCGCTGGTCGGGCACGCGCTGCGGGCCGCCGCCGACCGGGGTTACGACCGGGCGAGCCTGAGCGTGGACGCGGCGGGCCGTCCGGGGCGTCCGGCGTGTTCGAGGAGGCCGGTTTCACGCCGACGATGCGGTACGTGCGCTGGGCGCTGGAGTTCTGACGCGGTCGGGGGCGAGCACGGCCGCCGACGTCGAACGAGCCCCGCGGCGGTGTGGCGCCACGGGGCTCGTCCGGCACAGCAGACCTACGGGGCGACGCGCTGGAGCTCCCAGCCGTCGCGGCCGAGGCGGAAGCGGAGGCGGTCGTGCATGCGGTCGCGGCGGCCCTGCCAGAACTCGACCTCTTCGGGGCGGATGCGCCAGCCGCCCCAGTGCGGCGGCACCGGCACCCGGTCGGCGTCGGCGAACTGGCGCTCGACCTTGTTCAGCGCGCTCTCCAAAGTGGAGCGCCCGCCGACGACGCGGGACTGCGGGGACGCCCACGCGCCGAGCTGCGAGCCGCGCGGGCGGCTCTCCCAGTAGTGGGCGGTCTCGGCCGGACCGACTTTCTCGACCGTGCCGCGCACGTGCGCCTGCCGCTGCATCGCGAACCACGGGAACGTGGCCGACGCGTACCGGGTGGCCATCAGGTCGTGGCTCTTGGTCGACGTGTAGTTGGTGAAGAACACCAAGCCGCGCGCGTCCAGGCCCTTGGCGAGCACCGTGCGGGACGACGGGCGGCCCTGGGTGTCGGAGGTGGCGAGGACCATCGCGTTCGGCTCGGGCAGGCCGGCGCCGGCCGCCTGGTCCAGCCACAGCTGCAACTGCTCGTGCCAGCTGGCCGCGAGGTCGCTCTCCGTGAGCGAGCCGTGTTCGTAGGACACCCGCATCGACGGCAACGCGATGTTCGTCGTCTCCGACATCCCGACCTCCCGGAGCGTGCTTTCGGCCTGGCCAAGGCGCTTGTGGCGCTTTGGCGATCCCGCGACCGTACGGGTTTCGCGCCCAGGGCGAAACCGCCTGCGTGGTGATGACCGCCACCCGATCCGTGACTTTCGGTGTGGTCCCCGTCTCGGAATCGAGTACGAGATCGAGTCAGAACGCGCTGAACCCGGGGTGCCTGGCCCGCGCGGCGGCCAGCGCCCGGTCGACGGTCACCGCGTCGTCACCCAGCGCGGTGGCCAGGCTGCCGCCGCGGGCCAGCGGGACCAGCGACCACCACGGCTCCGAAACCGCTCCCGGCGGGTCCTCGCCCCAGCACAGCAGCTCCGTCCCGAGCACCCGGCGACCGGCCAGCCCGGCGGGGCTTTCGTCCACTTCGGGCGTTCCGACCCGGGTCGTCTGCTTGACCAGGGGCCCGCCCCGGCGGACGTCGAGCGTCGAGGCGAGCGAGCCCGGCCGCTCGTTCGAGCGACCCAGCACGAGGACTTCCCGCACCCGCAGCCGAGCGCCATCGCCCAGCACAGCCCGGAAAACCGCTTCGTGGCACGCCCGCGCGGTGACGACGGTCGGCTCCGGCAGGTACGCCAGCGACGCGCCGTCGCCCAGCTCCACCTCAACCAGCGCCCGGCCGGGGCCCGCGTGCCGACCGGGCAGCACGAGCGTCGCCGCCACCCCGCGCAGCTCCAGCGACGCGCCGGGGCCGACCACCACCCGCAGCTCCAGGTCGTCACCGCCCAGCGGCGCGGTCACCGCGCTCACCAGGTGCACGAGCGCCGTTCCGCCGTCACCCCGGCGCGGCACGAGCCGCAGCGGCGCCATGGACCTCAGTTGGCGCACCACGGTTCGCCCGTTCGGGTCGCGTTCCACGACCAGGTGAGCCCGTGCCCTCATCGGGGCAACCCCAGTGACCCCCGACACGTCCCCGGATCGGGTGGAACTTCCACCCGCGAATCTCGGGGGAGATCGTGATGAGGAGATTTGTCGCAACAGTCGCGGTGACAGCCGCCGTGCTCGTCACCGGGGGAACCGCCGTCGCGCAGGCGGCCGAGGTCGGCACGTGCGGGTCGGCGGACCTCGACATCGCGTTCGGCCGCGTGGAAGGCGCGGCGGGCACGGTGTACCGGGAGGTCGTGCTCACCAACCGGGGTCCGGGCGCGTGCGTGCTGCGCGGCTTCCCCGGTGTGTCCTATGTGGACTACCAGGGCCGTCGGGTGGGCGCGGCGGCCGAACGGGTCGGCGCGCGGGGGCCGCTGCTGACCCTCGCGCCCGGCGGTCGGGCGGTCTCGGACGTCGGGTTCGCCCGGGTCGACAACTTCGACCCGGACGCGTGCCGCAAGACGGCCGTGCGGGGCATCCGCGTGTACCCGCCGGACGCGACCGTGCCGCTGCACCTGCCGATGACCGACCAGCACGGCTGCGCGGGCGACGTCAGCCCGTTCGGGCATCAGCTGACCGTCGCGAGCGTGCGCAGCTGAGCGCGCACCCACTCGGCCACCGCGGGCGCGCCCGGTGTGTCCACGAGGGACTGCGAGATCACCGGTAGCTCACCGCGCATCCGGTGGGCGTCGGCCGTCATGACACCGAGGTCGGCGCCCACCATGGGCGCGAGGTCGGTCTTGTTGATCACCAGCAGGTCCGCCGTGGTGACACCGGGGCCGCCCTTGCGCGGCACCTTGTCGCCGCCCGCCACGTCCACCACGAACACCTGCCGGTCCACCAGGCCGCGGCTGAACACGGCGGTCAGGTTGTCGCCGCCGCTCTCGATGATCACCAGCTCCAGGCCAGGGAACCGGTGCTCCAGCAGCTCGACCGCGTCCAGGTTGGCGGTGATGTCGTCGCGGATCGCGGTGTGCGGGCACGCGCCGGTCCGCACCGCCTCGATCCGGTCGACGTCGAGCACCCCGGCGGCGCGCAGGAAGTCGGCGTCCTCGGTCGTGTAGATGTCGTTGGTGACGACGGCGAGGTCCACCTCGCCGCCGAGCGCGCGGCACAGCGCGGCGGTCAGCGCGGTCTTGCCGCTGCCGACCGGTCCGCCGATGCCGAGCCGGACCGCGCGACGACCGTGGTCGTGCGGGTGGTGCGGGTCGTGACCGGCGTCGGTCGGGTCGAGGTTCACCGGGTGCACGTGGTCAGCTGACAAAGAGACGCACCTCTTCCGAGTGGTGCCGGTCGTGCGACTCGGCCAGCAGGTCCAGGCCGGGCGCACTCGGCGCGGGCAGGTCTTCGGGCGGGGCGCCCGCGTGGTCGGCGGCCGTCGCGGCCACCGCGTCGATCTCCGGCGCGAGCCGCGCCAGCACCGCGTTCACCCCGAGCGGGTCGAGGCCGAGCAGCCGGATCGCGCCGGTCGCCGGTCCGGTCACCGCGTGGTAGGCCACGGTCTGCGCGGCCTCGAACGGCTCGCCGACGAGCACGCCGACGATGATCGGGTGGTGCGGCCGGGGCGTGACGCGCAGCAGCTCGTCCAACGCCGCCGACGGCCACGCCCGCCTCGCCGCGCGTGCGACGCCGCGGCCCTGCACGCGGGACGCGTCGCGCTGGGCGGGCGACGGCGTGCGGGCGTCCAGCTCGGCGTCCAGCTCCGCCCACCGGCCGCGGGTGGCGGCGGCGGCGAACACCGCGCCCAACGCGCCCGCCGTGCGCAGCCTGCCGAGCAGGAACGACCGCAGCGACGGCTCGTCGGTCACCAGCCGCCGCGCCACGGCCTCCTCCAGCCCGCCCGAGTGCGCGTGACCGCCGCCGGGGAAGCGGGAGTCCGCGAGCATCAGCGCCGCGAGGTTCATCAGAACAGGAAGTAGCGCTGGGCCATCGGCAGCTCCGCCACCGGGTCGGGCTCGACCAGCTCGCCGTCGATGCGCACGGCGAAGCTGTCCGGGTCGACCTCCACCCGCGGCATCGCGTCGTTGAGCACCATGTCCGCCTTCGTGACGCCCCGCGTGTCCCGGATCGGCACCAACGGCCGCGCCAACCGCAGCACGTCCGCCAGGTCCGCGTCGACCGCCTGCTGCGACACGAAGTGCACGCTGCTCCGCGCCGCCGAGTGCGCGCCGAACATCGGCCGGGCGAACACCGGCTGCGGCGTCGGGATGGACGCGTTCGCGTCACCCATCGCCGCGTGCGCGATGAACCCGCCCTTCAGCACCACCGACGGCCGCACGCCGAAGAACTTCGGCTCCCACAGCACCAGGTCGGCCAGCTTGCCGACCTCCACCGACCCGACCTCGTGGTCGATGCCGTGCGCGACGGCCGGGTTGATCGTGTACTTGGCCACGTACCGGCGGGCCCGCAGGTTGTCCGCCACCTCGCCGTGCCGCCGCTGCATCACGTGCGCGGTCTGCCAGGTCCGGATGATCACCTCGCCGACCCGGCCCATGGCCTGCGAGTCCGAGCTGATCATCGAGATCGCGCCCAGGTCGTGCAGCACGTCCTCGGCGGCGATCGTGGTCGGCCGGATGCGGCTCTCGGCGAACGCCAGGTCCTCGGGCACCGACGGGTTGAGGTGGTGGCACACCATGAGCATGTCCAGGTGCTCTTCGAGCGTGTTCACCGTGTGCGGGCGGGTCGGGTTGGTCGAGGACGGCAGCACGTTCGGCTCGGACACCACCCGGATGATGTCCGGCGCGTGCCCGCCGCCCGCGCCCTCGGAGTGGTAGGCGTTGATCGACCGGCCGGCGATCGCGGCCAGGGTCGACTCCAGGAAACCGGCCTCGTTCAGCGTGTCGGTGTGGATCGCGACCTGCACGCCCGACTCGTCGGCCACCCGCAGGCACGCGTCGATCGCCGCGGGCGTGGTGCCCCAGTCCTCGTGCAGCTTGAACCCGCCCGCGCCACCGGCCAGCTGCTCGCGCAGCGCGTCCTCGCGGGTCGTGTTGCCCTTGCCCAGCAGCAGCACGTTCACCGGCAGGTGGTCCAGCGAGGCCAGCATCCGGCCCAGGTTCCACGCGCCGGGCGTCACCGTGGTGGCCTTCGTGCCCTCGGCGGGACCCGTGCCGCCGCCGATCAGCGTGGTCAGGCCGGACGCGACGGCGGTGTCCACGATGCCGGGGGTGATGAAGTGCACGTGGCAGTCGATGCCGCCCGCCGTCAGCACCTTCCCGTTGCCCGACAGCACCTCGGTGGACGGGCCGATGACCAGCGCCGGGTCGACGCCGTCCATGGTGTCGGGGTTGCCCGCCTTGCCGATGGCCGCGATCCGGCCGTCGCGCACGCCGACGTCCGCCTTCACCACGCCCCAGTGGTCCAGCACGACCGCGCCCGTGATGACGAGGTCCGGCGCGCCCTCCGCCCGGGTGGCCACGCCCTGGCCCATCGACTCGCGGACCACCTTGCCGCCGCCGAAGATCACCTCGTCGCCCGCGCCCGCGCCGCGGCTGCGGTCCTCGGTCACCTCGATCAGCAGGTCGGTGTCGGCGAGCCGGATCCGGTCGCCGACCGTCGGCCCCAGCAGTTCCGCGTACCGGCGGCGGCTGACCCCGCTCACCGGTCCAGCTCCCCCGCCCACTCCGGCCGCAGGCCGGGCACCCGCCGCGCCCCCGCGATCGGCACCAGGACGACCTCCCGCTCCACGCCGGGCTCGAACCGCACCGCCGTGCCCGCCGGGACGTCCAACCGCTTGCCCCACGCGGCCTCGCGGTCGAACTCCAGCCCGGGGTTGACCGCCGCGAAGTGGTAGTGCGACCCGACCTGCACCGGGCGGTCCGCCGCGTTGACCACGACCAGCGTCGTGCGCGGCCGTCCGGGGTTCAGCTCGACCGGCTCGTCGCCGGTGATGATCTCGCCTGGGCGCATCAACCGCTCCTCGGGTTCACACGATCGGGTCGTGCACGGTCACGAGCTTCGTGCCGTCCGGGAAGGTCGCCTCGACCTGCACGGACTCGATCATCGACGGCACGCCGTCCAGCACCTGGTCGCGGGTGAGGACGTGCCGGCCGCTCTCCATCAGCTCGCTGACCGTCCGGCCGTCCCGGGCGCCTTCGAGCACGTGGGCGGTGATCAGGGCGACCGCCTCCGGGTAGTTCAGCACCACCCCGCGCTCCAACCGCCTGCGCGCGACGTCCGCCGCCACGTGGACCAGCAGCTTGTCCCGCTCGTGCGGTGTCAGGTGCATGACTGGTGGTCTACCACGGGACACGACGCGAACGCGGGGTGGAAACAAGGGCTTAACCTGCCCGCCGGCCGTCTCCGGATTTTTCCGCTGCTCCCAGGGCAACCGATCGGACCTCTCAAGCGTGCACTGCACAACGAGAAGAGAGGGCCGTGTGACCGTGGTTCTGCCCGTGGAGCGCCCCAAGGACCAGGTGGGCGTGCGCGACTTCGCCGAGTTCGCGCGCACGTCGATGCCGGGCCTGCTGCGGTACGGGCACGTCCTGACGGGCAACCCCCACGACGCCGCGGACCTGGTGCAGACCGTGCTGGAGAAGGTCGCTTCGCGCTGGTCGGCGCTCCTGCGCAAGGCCTCCGACCCGTTGGCGTACGCGCGGCGGGCGATGGCGAACGCGCACGTCAGCCGGTGGCGGCGGCACCGGCGGGAGAACCTGGTCGCCGACCTGCCCGAGGTGCCCGCCGCCGAGGGCGCGGACCGCTTGGAGCACGAACCCCTGTGGCGGGCGTTGCGCGCCCTGCCACCGCGCCAGCGCGCGGTGGTGGTGCTGCGGTACTACGAAAACCTCTCCGAAGAGGAGATCGCCCGCACCCTCGGCATCTCGCGGGGCACCGTCAAGAGCCAGAGCAGCAAGGCGATGGCCGCACTACGAGCGCGGGCGGGTGAGTGGGCTTGAACGGCGAGGACGACTTCGACGGGGAGCTGCGCGCGTTCCTGGCGGACGACCGGCTGGCGCTGCCGGTGCGGCCGGGCGCGGTCGAAGCGCTCGCCGCCCGGGGCGCCCGACGAGCGCGACGACGGGCGATGGCGTCCGCGGGCGCCGCCGCGGCGGTGGTGCTCGCCGCCGCCGGCGGTGTCACCGCGGTGGTCCTGCGCGGCCCGGGGGCCGGACCCGCCGCGTCCGGCGTCGTGGGAACCGTCACGGTCACCGTCGCCCCGCCGCCCGGCTTCGGTGAGCTGCGACTGGGCACGGGTGAGCGCGAGGCGCTGGCCACCGGCCTGCTCGGCTCGCCGACCGACCTGCCCGGCGGCTGCCGGCAGTACCCGGCGGGAGACGGCGCGGTGGCTGTCGTCGCACCGGGGCGCGGCGTCGTGCGCCTCACGCTCCCCCGATCCGGGGAAACCGTCGCGGGCATCCGGATCGGCTCACCCACCACCGACGTGGAAGCCGCGTACGGGACCTCCGCCCGGCCCGACGCCGAGGGCCTGGTCGTCCCGATGCCGGGGCAACCGCCCTGGCGCTACTCGTTCTCCGCCGAAGCGGGCCGGGTCACCGCCGTGCGCGTCGAGGTGGAGGACACCCCCTGCGGGTGACCACCCGCCACACCTACCGACGAACGGAGCCCCACCATGCGCTTCACCACCCTCACCGCCCTGCTCGCCACCCTGACGGGCTGCGTGGCGACCGCACCGCCGATCACCGCCGACGAGGTGGCGGCGGTCAGCACCGTCACCGAGACGGTGGTCGCCGGGCCGCCGACCGAACTCGACCACGGCGGCTTCGGACCGATCCGGATCGGCTCGTCGTTCGCCGAGGTCGAGGCCACCGGCCTGATCGGCGGCCGGACCAACCCCGTCGACCACCCCTGCGCCTACCACGACTTCACGATGCCGCTGCGCGGTTCGGTGGTCTTCGACCAGGACCGGGAGGTCTCCTCGATCATCGTCCTGAACACCGACACCACCGAGGGGGTGGGCGTCGGCGAGCCCCTGCCCCGGGTGCCGGAGGTCTACCCGTCCGCCGCGCGCAACGAGTACGGCTACCTGGTCGCGCTCGACTCCGGCAACTCCTACGGCTTCTACTCGATCGACAGCACCGCGATCACCTCGGTGGACCTGCGCCGGGCCGGGCAGCCCTGCCACGGGTGACCGGCGTGATCACCTGTTCGCGCTGAATCGGTTCCTTGATCGTGACCGACGACACGCGTGGCCGCGATTGCCTGCACGTCGGAACGGGAGCAAGGTGCACCCAACTCTTCACTCCCGCCGAGAAGGAGCGCACAGCGTGGTGCAGACCGAGGACGACGGTTTCCGGCCGGGTCTCGAAGGCGTGGTCGCCTTCCGCACCGAGATCGCCGAGCCCGACCGCGACGGTGGCGCGCTGCGCTACCGCGGCGTCGACATCGAGGACCTGGCGGGCCACGTCACGTTCGGCAACGTGTGGGCGTTGCTCGTCGACGGCCGCTTCGGCCCCGGCCTGCCGCCCGCCGAGCCGTTCCCCATCCCGGTGCACACCGGCGACGTCCGGGTCGACGTGCAGGCCGCGCTGGCCATGGTCGCCCCGATCTGGGGCTACCAGCCGCTGCTGGACATCACCGACGAGCAGGCGCGCGAGCAGCTGGCCCGCGCCTCCGTCATGGCCCTGTCCTACGCGGCGCAGTCCGCGCGCGGCATCGGCAGGCCCGCCGTGCCGCAGCACCGCATCGACGAGTGCCGGACCATCACCGAGCGCTTCCTCACCCGCTGGCGCGGCGAACCCGACCCGGCGCACGTCAAGGCGCTGGACGCGTACTGGGTGTCGGCCGCAGAGCACGGGCTGAACGCGTCCACGTTCACCGCCAGGGTGATCGCCTCCACCGGCGCGGACGTGGCGGCGTCCATGTCCGGCGCGATCGGCGCCATGTCCGGCCCGCTGCACGGCGGCGCGCCCGCCCGCGTCCTGCCGATGATCGAGGAGGTCGAGCGGACCGGCGACGCGCAGGCCTACGTCAAGGGCGTCCTCGACCGCGGCGAGCGCCTGATGGGCTTCGGCCACCGCGTGTACCGCGCGGAGGACCCCCGCGCCCGCGTGCTGCGGCGGACGTGCCGGGAACTCGGCGCCACCCGCTACGAAGCCGCCAACGCCCTCGAACAGGCCGCCCTGGCCGAACTCCGCGAACGCCGCCCCGACCGCGCCATCGAGACCAACGTCGAGTTCTGGGCCGCCGTGATCCTGGACTTCGCCCAGGTGCCGCCGCACATGATGCCCGCGATGTTCACCTGCGCCCGCACCGCCGGCTGGTCGGCGCACATCCTGGAGCAGAAGCGCACCGGCCGCCTGGTCCGCCCGTCCGCGAAGTACGTCGGCCCCGGCCCGCGCAAGCCGTCCGAGGTGGAGGGCTGGGGCGAAATCGCCTGAAGAGGGCCATTCCACCCCACCCGGCGTGACGCGGGACACCCGGCTGTCACCCACCGGCCACGTGGCTGCAACACTTGGGCCCCCGGCAACGGCGCCGGTCGTGCCGACCCCCTCCCCGCAACCGGAGGCTTCGCGATGACCCAGACCGCCGACCCGACCTCGCTGGTCCTGCCCCCCGAACTGCTGCCGTCCGACGGCAGGTTCGGGTGCGGGCCCTCCAAGGTCCGTCCCGAGGCCCTGGCGGCCCTCGCGGCCGAGGGCGCCGCGCTGATGGGCACCTCCCACCGCCAGAAGCCGGTGAAGTCCCTGGTCGGCTCCGTGCGCGCCGGTCTGCGCGAGCTGTTCTCGCTGCCCGAGGGCTACGAGGTCGTCCTGGGCAACGGCGGCACCACCGCGTTCTGGGACGCCGCCGCGTTCGGCCTGGTCCGCGAGCGCGCGCAGCACTTCACCTACGGCGAGTTCTCGTCGAAGTTCGCCAAGGTCACCTCCGACGCGCCGTTCCTCGGTGACTCGATCGTGGTCAAGGCCGACCCGGGCAGCGCGCCCGGGATCACCTACGCCGAGGGCGCCGACCTGGTCGGCTGGGCGCACAACGAGACGTCCACCGGCGTCTCCGTCCCCGTCTCCCGGCCCGCGAACAGCGGCGACGCCCTGGTCGCCATCGACGCCACCTCCGGCGCCGGCGGCCTCCCGGTCGACGCGGCCGACTACGACGTCTACTACTTCGCGCCGCAGAAGTGCTTCGCCTCCGACGGCGGCCTGTGGATCGCCCTCATGTCGCCCGCCGCGCTGGAGCGCGTCGCCGAGATCGGCAAGTCGGGCCGCTGGGTGCCGGAGTTCCTGTCGCTGACCACCGCGCTGGACAACTCCACCAAGGACCAGACCTACAACACCCCGTCCCTGGCGACGCTGTTCCTGCTGAACAACCAGGTCGAGTGGATCCTCGGCAACGGCGGCCTGAAGTGGGCCGTCGACCGCACCGCCGACTCGTCGTCGCGGCTGTACGACTGGGCCGAGGCCACCGAGTACACGACCCCGTACGTGGCCGACCCGGCCCACCGCTCGCAGGTCGTCGGCACCATCGACTTCGCCGACTCGGTGGACGCCTCCGCCGTCGCCCGGGCGCTGCGCGCGAACGGCATCGTCGACGTCGAGCCGTACCGCAAGCTGGGCCGCAACCAGCTCCGGGTGGCCATGTTCCCGGCTGTCGAGCCGACCGACGTGAGCACCCTGACCAAGGCCGTCGACTGGGTCGTCTCCCAGCTCTGACCACCGCACACGCGAACGGGGGCCGTCCCAGCACCGGGACGGCCCCCGTTCGCGTCCCGGCGCTTCGGGAACCCGCACCGACCTGTCGGACGTGACAGCCGAGTGAAACTCGCGGTAACGGAGGTGCGGACACCGCCGACATACGGCAAGATCACACGAAGATATCGGTGACCACGGCGAGTCTCCCCCGTCAAGGCGGCACGCCGCATTAACGTGAGTACTCGGCGAGGTGAGCCATCCGGGAGGCCATGATGCGAGCGTTGCGAGTCATCGGGCTCGAAGACGACGGCAAGTCCGTCATCCTCGAGGACCCGGATCGCGGCGAGCGCTTCGTGCTCCCCGCCGACGAACGCCTGCGCGCGGCCGCCCGCGGCGACCTGACCCGTCTCGGCCAGATCGAGATCGAGGTCGAGAGCCAGATGCGCCCCCGCGAGATCCAGGCGCGCATCCGCGCGGGCGAGTCCGTCGCCCAGGTCGCGGCCGCCGCCGGCCTGCCGGCGCACCGCATAGAGCGCTACGCCTACCCGGTCCTCCTCGAACGCTCCCGGACCGCCGACCTGGCCCAGCGCGCCCACCCCGTCCGCGAGGACGGCCCGGACGTGCAGACCCTGGGCGAGGTCGTCGCGCACTCCTTCGGCCTGCGCGGCCAGGAGTACGCCGACGTCAGCTGGGACTCGTGGCGCGGCGAGGACGGCCGCTGGGTCGTCCAGCTCCACTGGACGGCGGGCAGGTCCGACAACCTCGCCCACTGGGCGTTCCACCCCGGCGCGCAAGGCGGCACGGTGACCGCCCTGGACGACGGAGCCATGGAACTCATGGACCCGAACCCCAACCGCACCCTGCGCACCGTCCGCCCGGTCACCCAACTGGCCCGCCAGGCCCTGGACCTGGAAAAGCAACAGGAACCGGAAATCCTCGCCCGCGAGGAACCCGCTCCCCCGCCCCCACCGGCCCAGGACCCCCAACCAACCGCCGAACCGGACCCGATCCCCGTCACCGAGGACCAACCGGCCGCCCAGCAGCCACCAGCCGCCAAGCAGCCACCCCGGGGCAAGGAACCGCCGAAGCGGGGCAAGAAGAACCACCCCATCGTCCCCTCGTGGGAAGACGTCCTCCTGGGCGTCCGCTCCACCCGAGGCTGAGACACCACCAGAAGGGCCCCGCCACCAGCGGGGCCCTTCTACATCACTCCACCACCAATCCCCACCACATCGGACCCGCAACGCCCCCGCAGAGGTTCGATTTGACATGGGTTCGGGTGCCATAGGCTGGTCGAAGCCGGCAGGCCTGGCGGGACGCTCTTCCCCGCCGGGCCTGCCGGCTTTGGCCTGCATAGGGTGCCCGTAAGGGCCCCATGTCAAATCGAACCGGACTCTCCCCGACTCCTGAACGCTGAACTCAGCACTCCTGAACGTAGGACTCTCGCACCCTGAACGTAGGACTCTCGCACTCCCAACGTAGGACTCTCGCGCTCGGAACGTAGGACACGCGGGACGTGAGCGTTCGACACGCGGGACGTGAGGGTTCGACTCACGCGGGTGTTTACGGACGGTGAGCAGGTGGGTAGCCACGCGTCATGCTGGGACGACTGGTCGTCGGAGCCGTGCTGGGCTCCGCTCTGGGGGCCGCCTGGTGGGGCCTGCGCGAGTTCATCGCCTCCGGAACCATCTGCTCGACCGACGACTGGGACTGCCTGGCCATGGGCCTGTTCGCCATGCCGATCAGCCTCATCATCGGCGTCCTCATCGCCTGGCTGGTCATCAAGGCCGCCCACCAGTCCCGCCCCCTGGGCTACGCCATCGTCGGCGTCACCTTCACCGCCGCCCTGACCCTCCTCACCGTCTGGGTCTCGATCCCGGCCGGTTCCGTCGCCGCCGGCCTCCTCGGCTTCGTGCTGGCCGCCCCGGTGACAGCGCGCCACCCGGTCAGCCACACTGCTGCCCGTGACTGACGCCCAGCACACCCCGCGCAACCAGCACACCCCGCGCACCCCGCACCCCTCCCGCCTCACCGCGGGCGGCTTCGCGCTCAAGGTGCTGCTGCGCGTCGTGGTGTCCGCCGTCGTCGGTTCCGCGCTGCTCATCGCCTGGATCTGGGCCTACCGCACCGGCGTCCTCGACCGGGTCGTCAACGAGACCACCCTGGGCGAGTTCATCCTCTTGATCGTGGTCGGCCTGCCGATCGCGCTGCTGCTCAGCGCCCTGCTCGCGGGCCCGCTGCTGTGGCTGCTGAAGGTCCGCCCGGTCTGGCCGATCGTGCTGACCGGCCCGATCCTGCTGGGCCTCGCCCACTACTTCAAACTCCCCGACAGGTTCACCTCACTGGGTGACCAGTGGACCGTCCTCGTCCTGCTGGCGGGCGCGAGCTACGGCCTGGCCGGCCTGATCACCGCGCCGACCATCCTCCGCCGCAAGCGGTAACCACCCCTCCAACACCCCCCAACAACCCACCCTCACGCCTCACCCCTCACCCTTCAGCCGGCGCCGGCACCGCGTCCAACTCCCCCTCCCCGAACCCCTCGAACCGACACCACTCCACCGCGTCCTCCCTGCTGATGGGCCTGGCCCCCTCGGGCCGGACGCCGCCGACCACGTCCCACCCGTCCACCGCGAGCACGTGCAATCGCCCCCCGCGCACCGCCAACAACCTCCCGCGCGGGAACGCCATTGTCGGCTCGGCCCTCAGGAACCGGACGTCCACCCCAACCACCACCTCTCGGAGCTTGACCTCCACCCAGCTCCAGCTTGCACGCTCAACGGCGGGAAAACCGGATGCCGACTGTCGGTCCACCTTCGTACCGTCAGGGTGGACCGGAGGGGGACTCGTGTCGGAAGACCGTACTTCCACAGCCGCGACACTGCGCAGGCTGTGGCCGTACCTGAAACCTGTTCGCACACCTGTGGCGGTGGCGATGGCCGCCACCATGCTCGCGATGATGTGCGGGCTGGGCATCCCGCTCATCACCCAACAGATCGTCGACGGCCCGATCGCGAACCGCGACCTGGGCGCGTTGCCGCTGCTCATCGGCCTGATCGTGGTGCTCGGCTGCGCCGAGGCCGCGCTGTTCTACCTGCGTCGCAAGCTGATCGCCGGACCAGCCTCCGACGTCGAGGCCCGGATGCGGGCCGAGCTGTACCACCACCTCCAGGACCTCCAGGTCTCCTTCCACGACCGCTACCAGTCGGGCCAGCTCCTGTCCCGCGCCACCACGGACCTGACCCAGGTGCGCCGGTTCGTCGGCTTCGCCGTCATCTTCCTGGTGGTCAACAGCCTGGTCGTGGTGGCCGGCCTCGGCGTGCTGTTCTGGCTCGCGCCCGCGCTGGGCGTGATCGTGCTGGCCTGCACGCTGCCCCTGGTGGCGCTCTCCTACCTCTTCGAGTCGAAGTTCAAGGTCGTGGCGCGCCGCGCGCAGGACCAGTCCGGCGACCTGACCACCGTGGTCGAGGAGTCGGTCCTGGGCATCCGGGTGCTCAAGGCGTTCGGCCGCGGACCGCACCTGACCAGGCGCTTCATCCGGCAGGCCAGGGAGCTGCGGGACACCGAGATCGCCAAGGTGCGGATCTTCGCCGCGCTCTGGGCCGTCCTGATCGTGCTGCCCGAGCTGGGCATCGCCGGGCAGCTGGCGTTCGGCTCGGTCGGCATCGCCAACGGCACGATCACCGTCGGCACGCTCGTCGCCGCCATCACGGTGAGCGCCTACCTGCGCTGGCCGGTCGACTCGATCGGGTGGTTGTTGGCGGAGACGAACTCGACCGCGTCGGCGTTGGAGCGGTACTTCGAGGTGATCGACACCGAGGTCACCGTCACCAACCCGGCCGACCCGACGCCGCTGCCCTCGCCGACCAGGGGGCACGTGCGGTTCGAGGGCGTCCGCTACCGGCACCCCGGCGCCGAGCACGAGGTGCTGCGCGGCGTCGACCTCGACCTCAGACCGGGTGAGACGGTGGCCCTCGTCGGCGCGACCGGCTCGGGCAAGACGACCGTCACCGCGCTCGTGCCGCGGCTGGCGGACGTCACCGCGGGCCGGGTCACGCTCGACGGCGTCGACGTGCGCGAACTCGACCTGGGCGAGCTGCGCCGGGTCGTCGGCACGGCGTTCGAGGAGCCGATCCTGTTCTCCGCGAGCGTCACCGAGAACGTGGCGCTGGGCGCGAAGGACGTGAGCGAGGACCGGGTCCGCGAGGCGCTGGGGGTGGCGCGGGCCGAGGGGTTCACCGAGGCGCTGCCGTGGGGCCTGGACACCCGGATCGGCGAGCAGGGCCTGTCGCTGTCCGGCGGTCAGCGGCAACGCCTGGCGCTGGCCCGCGCGGTGGCCGGGCACCCGGCCGTCCTGGTCCTGGACGACCCGCTGTCCGCGCTGGACGTGCACACCGAGGCCGAGGTGGAGGCCGCGCTGCGCCGCGTGCTCAAGGGCGTGACGGCGCTGGTCGTCGCGCACCGCCCGAGCACCGTGCAGCTCGCCGACCGGGTGGCGATGCTGGTCGACGGCCGGATCGCGGCCACCGGCACGCACGCGCAACTGCTGGCGGACAACGAGGAGTACCGCAACCTCCTGTCCACGATGGAGGACGAAGGGGTGGCGGCGTGAGCACGGCAGAAGCACAACCACCGGTCGACGACGAGGAAGCCTGGCGCGGCGTCGCCGCGGAGGACGTCGACGACGTCGACTACGCCACCGGCGTCAAGCTCCAGGCCCGCTCCCGCCGCCTCCTGGGCGAACTGCTGCGCCCCCACACCAGGGCCGCCGTCCTCGCCCTGGTCATCGTCGTCACCGAGAACCTGGTCAACCTGGCCGGCCCGCTCCTCATCGCCGCCGCCATCGACACCGGCGTCCCGGCCGCCCTGGACGGTCGGCCGACCGCCCTGGCCTGGTGCGTCGGCGGCTACGCGGTCGCGGCCGTCTCGGCGACCCTGCTGCGCTGGTCGTTCGTCCGCCTCACCGGCCGGATCGGCCAGGACGTGCTGCTCGTCCTGCGCGAACGCGTCTTCCGGCACGCCCAGCGCCTGTCCGTCTCGTTCCACGAGAAGTACACGTCCGGCAAGGTCATCTCCCGCCTGACCAGCGACGTCGACTCGCTCCAGGACCTGGTCGAGGAGGGCCTGGACGGCTTCTTCACCTCGATGCTGTCCCTGCTCGGCATCTCGATCGTCCTGCTCTACCTGGACGTGCCACTGGCCCTCGTCGTGCTGGCCGGGTTCCTGCCGCTGATCCTGCTGACCCGCTGGTTCCGCCGCCGCTCCGGGCGCGCGTACCGGCACACCCGCGGCGCGATCGCCAAGATCATCGTGCAGTTCGTGGAGACCATGAACGGCATCCGCGCGGTGCAGGCGTTCCGGCGCGAGCGGCGCAACGAGAAGATCATGGCCGAGCTGAACGGCCGGTTCCGGGACGCCAACACCGACGCGATGGGCGTGATGGCGGCGTTCACCTCGCTCGTCCGGGTGATCGGCAACCTGTCGCTGGCGATCATCCTGGCGTGGGGCGCGCTGCGGGTCGCGGACGGGCAGCTCGAACTGGGCGTGCTGGCCGCGTTCACGCTGTACGTGCGGCGGTTCTACGACCCGTTCGACCAGCTGGCCATGTTCGCCAACGCCTACGCGTCCGCGACCGCCGCGCTGGAGAAGATCTCCGGCCTGCTCGAAGAGGAGCCGCAGGTCCGCGAGCCCGAGGAGCCGACGCCGCTGGGCGACGTGCGGGGCGCGGTGCGGTTCGACGGCGTCGAGTTCCGCTACTCCGACGCCACGCCCGTCGTGCTGCCGCCGTTCGACCTGACCGTGCCCGCCGGGCAGACCGTGGCGCTGGTCGGCGCGACCGGCGCGGGCAAGTCGACGCTGGCCAAGCTGGTGGCCCGGTTCTACGACCCGAGCGCGGGCGCGGTCCGGCTGGATGGGGTCGACCTGCGGTCGGTGGCCGACGCCGAGCTGCGCCGCGCGGTGGTCATGGTGACGCAGGAGAACTTCCTGTTCGACGGGTCCGTGCTGGACAACATCGCGCTGGGCCGGCCGTCCGCGACCAGGGAGGAGATCGAGGCGGCATCCCGCGCGGTCGGCGCGGACGAGTTCATCCGGGCGCTGCCCCAGGGCTACGACACCGACGTGCGCAAGCGCGGCGGGCGGCTCTCGGCCGGGCAGCGGCAGGTGGTGGCGTTCGCGCGGGCGTTCCTGGCCGACCCGGCGGTGCTGGTGCTGGACGAGGCCACGTCGAGCCTGGACGTGCCGACCGAGCGCGCGGTGCAGCGGGCGCTGGAGACCGTGCTGGCCGAGCGGACGGCGTTCATCATCGCGCACCGGCTGTCGACCGTGCTGATCGCCGACCGGGTGCTGGTGCTGGACGGCGGCCGGGTGGTCGAGGACGGCACGCCGGAGGAGCTGATCGGCGGGCGGGGCCGGTTCGCCGCGCTGCACACCGCGTGGCGGGACTCCTTGGCCTAGGGGTTCACGGGGCCAGGACGGTGGTCAGCAGCAGCGACAACCACGCCGCCAGCACCCCCGCCACCACGCCGTACGCCACCCACCGCCACACCGGCACCTTCCGCGCCAGCCACACCGACGGGGCGATGCCGCCGACCACCAGCGCGTTCGCCAGCAGGGCGAGCCACTGGCTGGTCTCGCCCAGCCCGACCGACAGCGTGTAGACGGTGAACGTCACCACGGCCGCGACGATGAAGCTGACCGTCAGCCCGGTGCCCCAGGGGGTCTCCTCCTGGGGCGTCGGCTCGACGGCCTCAGCCTCGGCTTCCGCCTCGTCCTCGACCTCGTCCACCGGCGCGTCCGGGACGTCCACGACCACCAACTCCCCGCTCACCGGATCGGTGTACTCGACGGGCGTGCCCATGTCGGCGGCCACCCGACCGGCCAACTGGCGTCCCCGCCTGGTCACGAGGGCGCTCGCGACCCCTTCGGGGGACGCGTCGGACCGCGTCACCGCGTCGGCCACCTTCGCCCACTCGTGCAACGCCTCGGCGAGCCCGGCGCCGAGCGGGAGGGTGTGCGGGTCGACTTCCCGCTCGCCCGCGTCGTCGCGGCCCGCGAGCACGGCCCGGCCGTCCTGGACCCGCAGTTCCACCTACGTCCTCCTCTGGTCGGTGAGAACGTAGCGCGTTCAGGCGATCGCGTAGAAGGCGATCGCGGCTGCCGTCGCCACGTTCAGGGAGTCGACACCTTCCGCCATGGGGATGCGCACGGCCACGTCGGCCGCCGCGATGGCCTCCTCGGTCAGCCCCGGGCCCTCCGACCCGAGCACCACGGCGGCCTTCCGCCCGCGCAGCCCGGCGTCCGCGAGACCGGTCGAGCCCGCCCTCGGCGTCAACGCCGCCACCACGAAACCGTTGCGGCGCAGCAGTTCGAAGCCTTCCGCCAGGTCCGGCAGCGACGCGAACGGCACGCGCAGCACGTGGCCCATCGAGACGCGGACGCTGCGCCGGTACAGCGGGTCGCTGCACCCAGGGCCGAGCAGCACGCCGTCGATGCCGAGCGCGGCGGCGTTGCGGAACAACGAACCCAGGTTCTCGTGGTCGCCGACGCCTTCGAGCACGGCGAGCCGCCGCGAGCGCGCGACCAGGTCGGCCGGGTCCGGTCGCGGCGCGCGGTCGGCGGCGGCCAGCACGCCCCGGTTGAGGTGGAATCCGACCACCTCGGCCATCACCTCGGCGGAGGTCACGTAGGCGGGCGCCGGGAGGTCGCCCAGGGCTTCGACCCGGCGGCGCACGCCGAGCAGCGCGCGCACCGGGTAGGGCGAGGCGAGGAGCCGTTCCACGACCACCACGCCCTCGGCGATCACCAGGCCGCGACCGCCGGGGCGGTCCGGGCGGCGGTCGGCCGTCGACAGGTCCCGGAAGTCGTCCAGCCGGGGGTCCGCCGGGTCGTCGATCTCGATCACGCGAGCAGTGTCCCACCCCCCGACAGGTGAACACCCCTCGTAGATCGAAGGCCGGATTCGCAAGCTCACAACCAGCATGTTCTCGCTGATTGTTACCCCCATGTGACAGAGAGCACCGATTTGGGCGCTGGCGGGCCAGTGCCCGCTGTGTCACGGTTGGCCTCCGCTAAGCCCGCCGGAGCACCCCGGAGCGATTGGGAGGCGGCATGGGTACGGATGTGTCCAGTCGGACGTTCACCAGGGAGGACCGCCGGCGCTACCGCGAGCGCATGCAACGGTGCATGGACGCGCTGGGGACCATGCTCGTGGAGGACAGCTTCTCCTTCCCGCGGCAGCAGATGGGGCTGGAGATCGAGCTGAACCTGGTCGACCGGGCGTGCCGGCCCGCGATGGCCAACTCCGAGGTGCTGGAGAAGATCGACGACCCGTCGTTCACGCTGGAACTGGGTCAGCACAACCTGGAGGTCAACGTCCCGCCGCGCGAGCTGGCCGGTGACGAGACGCTGGACCTGGAGCGGGAACTGGTCTCCACGCTGGCGTCGGCCGACGACAAGGCGCACGACGCCGGGACGTCGATCGTGATGATCGGCGTGCTGCCGACGTTGCGGCACGAGCACTTCGACCGGCGGTGGCTGTCCAACCAGCCGCGGTACACGACGTTGAACGACACGATCCTCGCGGCGCGCGGCGAGGAGGTCGTGCTGTCGATGGAGGGTTCTCCGCTGCCGGGGCGGGTCGGGGAGAAGCTGTCCAGCTACGCCGAGTCCATCATGCCGGAGGCGGCTTGCACGTCCGTGCAGCTGCACCTGCAGGTCGCGCCGGACGACTTCGCGGCGCACTGGAACGCGGCGCAGGCGTTGGCCGGGGTGCAGGTGGCGATCGCGGCGAACTCGCCGTTCCTGCTCGGGCGGGCGCTGTGGCACGAGACCCGGATACCGCTGTTCCTGCAGGCGACGGACACCCGTTCGCAGGAGCTGAAGAACCAGGGCGTCCGGCCGCGGGTGTGGTTCGGGGAGCGGTGGATCACGTCGATCTTCGACCTGTTCGAGGAGAACGTGCGGTACTTCCCGGCGCTGCTGCCGGAGACCGGTGACGAGGACCCGTTGGACGTGCTCGGGTCGGGCGGGACGCCGTCGTTGACGGAGCTGCGGCTGCACAACGGGACCGTGTGGCGGTGGAACCGGCCGGTGTACGACGTCGTGGACGGCGTCCCGCACCTGCGCGTGGAGAACCGCGTGCTACCGGCCGGCCCGACCGTGCTGGACACCATGGCCAACGCCGCTTTCTTCTACGGCGCGCAGCGGGCGCTGACCACTTTGGAGCGTCCACTGTGGAGTCAGATGTCGTTCGACGCGGCGGAGGAGAACCTGTACGCCGGGTCGCGGCACGGGATGGGCTCGCAGCTGTACTGGCCCGGCATCGGCTGGATCCCCCCGGACGAACTGGTCCTGCGCCGCCTGCTGCCACTGGCCCACGAGGGGCTGCGCGCGTGCGGCGTGTCGGACGAGGCGCGCGAGCGCTACCTCGGCGTGATCGAGGCCCGGTGCCTGGCGCGGCGGACGGGCTCGCAGTGGCAGCGCGAGACGGTGGCGCTGCTGGAGGAACGGGGCGCCGACCGCGACACCGCGCTGAGCGCGATGCTCGGGCGGTACGTGGAACTGTCGCACGAGGGCGAACCGGTCCACACCTGGCCCGTGGGCCTCTGACCACCGCACCCCAACCCACCGCATCACCAGCCGACCGCCCCACCGTTCCGCCGCATCACCAGCCGACCGCCCCACCGTCCCGCCGTCCCGCCTCCCACCGTCCCGCCGCCCCCACGATCGCGGCGGGGCGGTCCGGACCGGTGGGCTGGTGGCACGGCAGGCTCACGTGCCCAGCAGGAAGCCCGACCCCCAGCCGTGGGCACGGGCGCGGTACGCGCGGGGGCAGTACGCGCGGGCGCCGCCGACGAGGCGCGGCACCGACGAGGCACAGCCCGGCCCCGGTGGCACGGCCGAGACAACACCGCACGACACGACAAGGGACAACACGGCACGGCACGGTCCGGGCCACACCCGGGGTCTCGTGACACAGTCCTGGCCGAGCGCCGCGACCTTCCTATTTACGGCAACGAAATCCGGCTTACCATTGATCCCCGAACTCGCCGCTTTCGCACGTTCGGGTGATCCTCACCAACCAAAAGCCCTGGTCAGCGACGGCGGCCCGATTTCAATGGTGCCACATCGGCGCCGTCGTGCGAGCTGCGGCACTCGTCCGGGGTCACCGCCTCCACCGCCAGCGTCAGCATCCCCTTCACGCCGGTGTAGATGCTCTCGCCCGCCGACGCCAGCGACGTGTGCACCCGGTTCGAGTCGGAGAAGTCGCGCTCGTCCTTCGTGCGCTTCTTCCCGGCCTCCTCGGGCTTCGTCGCGCTGCGCAGGTTGACCTCCAACCACGCCGCGACCTCGGTCGGCGTGGTCAGCACCTCCTCCGGCGTGCGCTCCAACCGATCAGCGCGCGGAGAGGCGTGGTCGAGGGACGTGTGCTCCACGTACGCGTGCCAGTGCGTGTTGCGCAGCGACCAAGTCTGCTCGACCGGCCAGTCCTCCTCGGTGCCCATGCGCCTATCTTGCCAGGGTCCGGACGTCCAAGGTGTGGTCAACCCCCACCGCCGACGCCAACCGCCGGTCGTGGGTCACCAGCAGCAGCGTGCCCCCGTAACCCTCCAGCGCCTGTTCGAGCTGTTCGATGGCGGCGACGTCCAGGTGGTTGGTCGGCTCGTCCAGCACCAGGCACGTCGTCCCGCGCGCCTGCAGCACCGCCAGCCCGGCGCGGGTCCGCTCGCCCGGCGACAGCGAACGGGCCGGTCGCAGCACGGCGTCCGCGCCCACCCGGAACTTCGCCAGCAACGTCCGTGCCTCGACGTCGGCCAGCCCGGTCAGCCCGGTGACGACCTCCAGCACCGGCGCGTCCACCGCGAAGTCGGCCCGCACCTGGTCGACCTCGCCGACCACGACCGCCGGCCCCTGACCGCGCTCGCCGGCGTCCAGCGGCAGCCTGCCGAGCAGCGCCCCGAGCAGCGTGGACTTGCCCGAGCCGTTGGGCCCGGCGATGCGCCAGCGCTCCCCCGCGCCGACGGTCAGGTCGATCGGCCCGAGGGTGACGTCGCCGCGGCTGACGACAGCGCCGCGCAGGGTGAACGCGACCGAGCTGCCCCGCCCCGCGCTGGGCAGCGTCAACCGCAGCTCCCACGGCTCGCGCGGCTCCTCGACCTCCTCCAGCCGTTCCAGCGCGCGGTCCACTGTGGAGGCCTTGGCGGTCAGGTTCTCGGCGCCCTGCTTGGCGAAGAACTTGACGAACTTGTCGCTCTCGTCGGACTTCGCGTTGCGCCGCACGCCCTGCCGCGACCACTCCCGCGTCTGCCGCGACCGCTGCGTCAACGCGTCACGCCGCGCCGCGTAAGCCTCGTACTCCTCCCGCGCGCGCTGCCGGGCCCGGCCCTGCTCCTGCACGTACGCGTCCCACCCGCCGCTGAAGGCGGTGACGCCGTGGCTGAACTCGTCCAGCTCGGCGATGGCGGTGGTGGTGCGGGCCAGGAACTCGCGGTCGTGGCTGACCAGGACCATGCCGGCCCGGCTGCGCAGGACGTGGTTCTCCAGGACCTCCAGCCCGGCCAGGTCGAGGTCGTTGGTCGGCTCGTCCAGCAGCAGCACGTCGGCGGTGGTGAGCAGCACGGCCGCCAGCCGCAGCCGGGCCGACTGCCCGCCGGACAGCTCCCCGGACCCGCGCTCGTCCAGCAGCGTCGCGGGCAGGCCGAGCCGTTGGCACACCTCGTCGGCGCGTTCGGCGAAGTCGGCGGCGCCGGAGGCGGTCCAGGCGTCGAACGCCCGCGCGTAGGCGTCTTCGGCCCCCGCGACGCCTTCGCTCAGCGCTCGGGTGGCGGCTTCGAACGAGCGCTCGGCCGCCGCCACGCCGGTGCGGCGGGCCAGGTGGTCGCGCAGCGACTCGTCGTCGCGGATCTCCGTCTCCTGGGTGAGGTGGGCGACCACCCCGCCGGCGGTGACGACGCCGGAGTCGGGCTTCAGCTCGCCGGCGAGCACGCGCAGCAGCGTCGACTTGCCGACGCCGTTCGGCGCGATCAGCCCTACGCGCTCACCTGCGGGAACATCGAGGTCCACCTCCGAGAGCACGGTCCGCGGACCGAACGACAGCGTGACCTTCCTGGCTGTCAACACGCCCCGATCGTGACACGTGCGCCGCCGGCGGGCACGCGGGTTTCCCGGGGTAGGACCCGGACAAGACCTGGGCACGACGAGGCCCCGCTCCCCGGTGGTACGACCGGGGTGCGGGGCCTCGTCCGTTCCCGAACTGACTGCCGCTCCCACCACGAAGCGACGAGACTTAGGTTAGCCTAAGCTCGCCGACCGCACCAGCCCGGCGCACAAGTCCGCGGGCGACGAGTTCCACGACCACCGCGATCGCCACCGCCTCGACCGCCAGCAGCCCGAGCAGCACGACCAGTTGCAGCGCACCCGCCTGCCACACCGGCGCGCCGCCCAGGAGCATCCCGACGAACGCGCCGGGCAACGTCACCAGCCCGACCGTCCGGGTCTGGTCCAACGCGGGCACCAGCGCCTCGGCCGCCGGCCTGCGCACCAGCTCGCGCACCGCGACCGGCTCGGTGAACCCCAGCGCCAGCGCCGCCTCGAACTCGCCGTGCCGGTCCCGCAGCGCGTCGAGCGCCCGGCGCACGGACAGCGTGGTGGCGGTCATCGCGCCGCCGATCAGGATTCCGCCGACCGGCACCAGCGCGATGCCCCGCACCGGCACCAGGCCGCTCGCCACCAGCGCCGCGATGGCGGGCGCCGTCCCGCCGAGGATGGCCACCGCCACCCACACCCCGCGACGGCCGGTCTTCGTGCGCGCGGCCGACGTCCCGGTCGCGACCCCGGCCATCAGCACCAGGAACGCCGCCGTCAGCGGCAACGACGCCAGCACCGCCGTGATCACCAGCGACACCGCGGCCAGCTGCGCGGCGGCCCGCAGCGCCGCCCGGACCACCGGCCGGGGCGACGCCAGCCCCGCCCACCGCACGACGGCGCCCGCGGCCGCGGTGAAGATCAGGCAGACGACGAGCAGCCGGACCCAGTCCGTCGCGATGACCACCGGACCATTGTCGGACGCGGGCGCGTCGGCGCAGGATCAGACGCGGGCGCAGGGTCGGACACGTCCGCAGCGTCGCAGGGTCAGACGCGGGCGCGGCGGCGCAGGCTCAGGCGGTGCGCGGGCAGGCTCAACCCGCCACGCCTGGCCAGCACGACCCCGCCGACCAGCGCCGCCACGATCGACACCACACCGCCGACGACCAGTGGCGCGCGGGCGGTGAAGTGCTCGGCCAGCCAGCCCATCACCGGTCCGCCCAGCGGGTTCCCGCCGAGGAACACCAGCATGTACAGGCCCATGACCCGGCCCCGCATGTCGGGTGACACGCCCAGCTGCACGGTCGCGTTGGCGGTCGTGGTGAACGTCATCATGGCGATGCCGACGGGGATCAGCGCGACGCCGGACAGCCACATCGTCGGCATCACGCCGACCACGACCTCCAGCACGCCGAACGCCAGCGCGCCGAGGATCAGCAGCCGCAGCCGGGGCTTGCCGCGGGCGCTGCGCTTGGCCGCCAGGGTCGCGCCGGCCAGCGTGCCGACGGCGAGCATCGTGGACAGCAGGCCGTAGGCGGAGGCGTCGCCGCCGAACGTGTTGCGCGCCAGCACGGCCAGCGTGACGTAGAAGTTCAGCCCGAACGTGCTGATGAAGAACACCAGGCACAGCAGGATCACCAGGTCGGGGCGCTTGCGCACGTACCGCAGGCCCTCGCGCAGCTGGCCCTTCTCCCGCGGCACGGGTTCGCCGCGGTGCAGCTCGCCCGCGCGCATCAGGACGAGCCCGGCGATGACGCCGAGGAAGCTGATCGCGTTGAGCAGGAACACCCAGCCAGTGCCGACCACGATGATCAGCACGCCGGCGGCGGCCGGGCCGACCATGCGGGCCAGGTTGAACGTCATGGAGTTCAGCGCGACGGCGTTGGTGAGCTGGTCGCGGCCGACCATCTCGACCACGAAGCTCTGCCGCACCGGCGTCTCGACCGCGGACACCGCGCCGAGCAGCAGGCACAGCAGGTAGACGTGCCACAGCTCGACCACGCCGGTGACGTCGAGCAGGCCGAGGGTCAGCGCGCAGAGCCCGAGGCCGGTCTCCAGCACGAGCAGCAGCTTGCGCTTGTCCATCCGGTCGGCGAGCACGCCCGCCCACAGCGACAGCAGCAGCGTCGGCGCGAACTGGAGGGCGGCGGCGATGCCGAGCGCGACGGGCGAGCCGTCGGACAGCTCCAGCACCAGCCAGTCCTGGGCGACGCGCTGCATCCACAGGCCGACCAGGGAGACGACCTGGCCGGAGGCGTAGAGGCGGTAGTTGCGGGTGCGGAGCGAGCCGAACATGCGGCTTCGCGGCGGTGGTGCGGCTGGGTTGCGCTCGACCTGGTCCGTCTCTGCCCCACCCGCGTACGCCGGCACTTCGTTACTGCCCCGCCATCCTGTCGATGATCCCGGCGGCGCGCGACAGCACGCCCCGTTCCTCCGGTGTCAGCTCGGCCAGGCGCTTGTCCAGCCAGGCTTCGCGCGCGGACACCTCTTCGTTGATGTAGCTCAGACCCGTCTCGCTCAGCTCCACGATGGCCTGGCGGCCGTCGGTGGGGTGCGGGCGGCGCGTGGCGAACCCGTACTCCTCCAGAGCGGCTATCACCCTGGTCATCGACGGTGGCTGGACGCCTTCCCTGGCGGCCAGCTCGCCCGGCGTCAGGGGTCCGCACTTGTGCAGCGTGGACAGCGCGGACACCTGGGTGAGCGAGATCGCGGAGTTCACCCGCTGCGCGCGGAGCCTGCGGTTGAGCCGGACGACGGCCAGTCTCAGCTGACTGGCCAGCCCTGCTTCCTCGGTCTCCGCCACGTAGTTAGCATACCTCACGATCTATGCGCCCATCGTGTGAAGTTGCTCATCGACGCCCGTCGGCGCCCGTCAGCCGGTCAGCGCGGCCTGGATGGGACCGATCGCGAAGTAGACGACGAACGCCGCCGCGACGACCCACATGAGCGGGTGCACGCTGCGCGCCCGCCCGGTCATCGCCCGCAGCAGCACGTAGCTGACGAAACCCGCGCCGATGCCGTTCGCGATCGAGTAGGTGAACGGCATGACCACGATGGTGAGGAACGCGGGCAGGCCGATCGAGAAGTCGGTGAAGTCGATCTCCTTCACCTGCATGATCATCAGCGCGCCGACGATGACCAGCGCGGGCGCCGCCGCCTCGATCGGCACCACCGCGTACAGCGGGGTGAGGAACATGGCGGCCAGGAACAGCAGGCCGGTGACGACGTTCGCCAGGCCGGTCCGCGCCCCCTCGGCGATACCGGACGCCGATTCGATGTAGACCGTGTTGGACGACGAGGACGCCGCACCACCCGCGACCGCGCCGACGCCGTCCACGAACAGCGCCTTGGACACGTTGGGCAACTGGCCGTCCTTGCCGATGAGCCCGGCCTCCTTGCCGAGGCCGGTCATCGTGCCGACGGTGTCGAAGAAGTCGGTGAGCACCAGCGTGAAGACCAGCAGGGCTGCCGTCAGGGCGGGGATGCGGGTCCACGCGCCGAACGACACGTCGCCGAGCAGGGACAGGTCGGGCAGGCCGAACACCTGCTCCGGCAGGGCCGGGTAGCCGAGGTTCCAGCCGGCCGGGTTGGTGCCCTGCGACGGGCCCGCCTGGACGATGGCCTCGATCACGATGGACAGCACGGTCGCCGACAGCACGCCGATCAGGATCGCGCCCTTGACCTTGCGGGCGACCAGGATGCCGGTGACGACCAGGCCGACCACGAACACGAACGTCGGCCAGGACGCGATGGACCCGTTGATGCCGAGCCCGACCGGCACGGTGGTGCCGGCCGCGTCGGGCAACCGGCGCACGAACCCGGCGTCGACCAGGCCGATGAAGCAGATGAACAACCCGATGCCGACCGCGATGGCCGCCTTCAGCTCGGCGGGCACCGCGTTGAACACCGCCGTGCGGACGCCGGTGACGACGAGGAGGAGGACCACGAGGCCGTTGACCACGACCAGGCCCATCGCCTCGGGCCAGGACACCTGCGGCACGACCGTGACGGCGACGAAGGAGTTGATGCCCAGGCCCGTGGCCAGCGCGAAGGGGTAGTTGGCGACGAGTCCGAAGAGGATCGTCATGACCCCCGCCACCAGCGCCGTCACCGCCGCGACCTGCGGGATGGTGAGGATGTTGCCGAGCACGTCGACCTTCGCGCCAGGGGCGTCGGCGGCGAAGCTGCCCAGGATCAGCGGGTTCAGCACGACGATGTAGGCCATGGTCACGAAGGTGACGAGCCCGCCGCGCAGCTCCCGGCCGACCGAGGAGCCGCGCTCGGAGATCTTGAAGAACCCGTCCAGCCCGGACCGCCCCGACCCGCCCTGAACGGCGCCCGAGGCCGCGCCCCGGGACGTGCTCTGCGACGTGCTCTGCGACGTGCTCTGCGACGTGCTCACGGACTTGCCCGGCGATGCCCCCTCGGACGTGCCCGACGACACCTCTTCGGGGGTGCCCGACGACGCCCCTTCGGGCGTGCCCGGAGCTGCGCCCGACGGCGTGCCCGGCGGCGTGTCGGCGGAGGGCGTCTCGGCGGCCATCTCATCTCCTCGATCAGTGCGGTGCGATGCGGCAGGCAGAGCGTGCCCCACCCGTGTTTCGGGCAGGTAGCCTGCCCGACGTGGCCGAACAGGACGCAACACCCCTCCCCCCTCCGCCCTCGCTGCCGCGAAACCTGGCCGACCCCGTACCGGTGGTCGCGGCCGGGACGGCGCTGTGGTGGCTGGCGTTCGTCGGTGTGCTGCTGTTCGGGCAGGGCTTCGGCGTGGTGGCGTGGACGTGCCTGTCCGGCGGTGTGCTGGGGATCATCGGCTACGGCATCTTCACCTGGCAACGCTCCGCCGCGCGTCGAGGCAGCAGGACCGCCCAGCAGGGGCTGGACTGAGCAACCCCCGACACGACCCCGACCGGCCACATCCCCGGCCACGCACCCCCGACCGCCCACCTCCGGCCGGCGTCACCGCCCGGCGGGCACCGGGCCACCGAGTCCCGTCACCGCCCGGCAAGCACCGGGCCACCGAGTCCCGTCACCGCCCAGCAAGCACACCGGGCCGCCGAGTGTTGTCACCGTCCGGCAGGCACCGGGCCGCCAAGTGCCATCACCGCCCAGCAAGCACACCGGGCCGCCAAGTGCCATCACCGCCCAGCAAGCACACCGGGCCGCCGAGTGTTGTCACCGTCCGGCAGGCACCGGGCCGCCGAGCCTCCCGAGCCCACCCCGATGCGCTCTCCGCGCCCGGGTGGTGCCTGCGGGTGGCGGGCGGGTGGCGTGCGCGGGGCACGCGCGTCGTGCTCGGCGGCGGGGCACGACGTGGTCGGCGGAGGGGACACCGGGGAGCGGGCCCAGGTGGCACCGATCCCACCGCGCACTGGGGGCCGGGGCGCCGCGACCTCATTCTTTACCGGCAACAAATCCGGGATTGCCATTCATCCCCGGAGCCGCTTACCCCATCGGGTGATCTTGCCGGTAGGCGAACCCGGTCAGCCCAGCAGCACGGAAGGCGTCGGGTCGGCGATCAGTGCGGCGAACGTGTGCCGATCATCCCACCGGCCCGTGGTCCACGCCAGAGCGCGCGCCAACCCCTCAGGCGTGTCGGCAGCGTGCACGACCGCCTCCTCCACCCACCACGACACCGAGTGCTCCGCGCCCTCCGCCGCCACCACCAGGTCGTCGTGCACGACCAGCGAACCGAGCGGCAGGTCCACGCCGAGCAGGTCGCACGCCAGCCGCACCGCGCCCAGCTCCGACCAGACCACCTCGTCACCATCCCCCACCACAGCCCCGGAGACCTCCTCCGACGCCAGCGGCAGGGCGAGGAGTTCGGCCAGGGCCGAAGCCGAACCGGCGGAGGCCAGCACCTGTTCCGGCGGGAGGACGCCGAGCAGCCACGGCAGGTCGGGCACCAGCACGTCGTCGGCGGGCTCGGCGGCGCCGGTCAGGACGCGCACCCGGTCCGGCGGTTCGACGCTCACCGAGTCGGCGACCTCGGCCAGCAGGGCGTGCACGCGCAGCACCAGCGCGTCGGACAGCTTGCGCGCCGGGTCGCCCAGCCGCCCCAGCAGGTCCGCCACGTCGTCCTCGTCCACCACGCTCAACGACGTGCGCACGCCGGCGGCGGCGAGCACGTGCGGCGGGAGGCCGATGGCGGGCACGACGTCGTACAGCCCTTCGAGCCCGTCGGCGTCGGGCAGGCGCCACGAGCCGAGCGGCACGCCGTCGAGGGTGGCGTAGCGGGCCAGCCACCAGGAGGTGTAGCCGTCCGGTTCGGTGACGGCGCGCCACACCACCGGGTCGGCGGCCATCATGCCCAGCGCTCGCGGCCACTGGTCGTGGGCGACGAGGTCCAGGTCGCGGATGCCGAGGACGCGGGTGGGCGGGACGTCGAACGCGTCCCACCAGTAGCCCTCGTCGGCCAGGTCGTGGTCGGGTTCGGTGGGCGAGTCGTCCTCGACGACGGTGAAGCCGTCGATGACGCCGACGCCGGTCAGCACCTCGCGCGGCCACTCCTCGGCCACGGACGCGGCCAGGACGCCGAACGGGGCGTCGTCCTCCAGCACCGCCGACAGCGCGGAGTCGGGCAGCACGAGTTCGTCCGCGCGCCGCCACTCGCCGTCCGCGGCGGGCAGGGCGAGTTCGGCCAGCCAGGGTCGGCCGCCGGCCCGGGACACGAGTCGCAGCACGGTCCGGACCAGGTCGGGGCCGTCCAGGGCGGGGTCGTCCAGGCTGCGGTGGACGGCTTCGCGGACGGCGTCGGAGTCGAGCAGTTCGGCGGGGCCCGCTTCGGTCGCGCCGAGGCGCAGGAGCAGGGGGTGGGCGGCTTCGGGGTGGGCGATGCGCAGGCCGGGGACGGAGAACAGCTCGGAGTCGGTGCCGACGAGCACGCCGCGCGGGCTGCTGACGGTCCGCCCGTCGACCAGGGGCACGGGCAGGGAGCCCATGGCCTCGCGGGCGGTGGAGTCGACGTCGGCGACGGGGGTCAGGGCGTCGTAGACCTGGCGCCACCAGGTGGGGTCGCCGCCGACGCCGGCGAGCGCGGTGATCACTTCGGCGATCCCGAGGCGGGGCACTTCGAGGGCGGCGAGCGCCTTGGCGTGCGGTGGCAGGGTCAGTTCGTGGTCGAGCAGGCCGGGGATCACGTCTTCCAGCAGTTCGACCAGGTCGAACGACGCGAGGTCGAGGACCTTCGCGGCGGCGGGGGCGGCCCACCCGCCGTCGGCCAGGGGGAGCCAGGAGGCGGTGCGCAGCGCGGCGAGGACGCCGGCGCGCAGCCGGTCGTCCACCTCGGACAGCGGGAACCCGGGCAGCGGCACGAGGGCGGTGCGCTCGACGGCGGGCAGGGCGGCCACCAGCGCGGGGTAGGCCAGCGCGGCCTGGTCGAGCACGTGGGTGGCGGCCGGGCCGGCGAGCACCCGGCGCCGGGACGGCTCGACCGGCAGGGTGGCGATCAGCCGGGCGGGCAGGGACAGCTTCTCGTCGGTGGGGGTCGGGGCGTGCAGGACGTCGCCGGCGAGGGGTTCGTCCATCGGCCACGCCCAGCAGACGGACCACTGGGGGCGGGATTCGACGCCGGTGACCAGGGCGGCGGGCAGTTCGCCGGCGGTGCGGTGCACGAGCCACCGCTGTTCGCCGGTGGGGCCGGTCAGCACGACGACGCCGTCGGTCTCGGAGCGCTCCCACGCCTGCGCGCCGACTTCGACGCGCCGCAGCCCGGGGAGGGCGAGGAGCAGGTCGGGGGCTTCGGCGGCCAGTTCGGCGAGCAGGCCCTCGGCGTCGGCCTTGAGCGGCAGCCGGACCTCGGTGTCGAAGCCGTCGGGCAGGTCGGTCTCGTCGGACGGCCACACCAGCCGCAGCACCGGCACGTCGCCGCCGCGGCCGGACGCCAGGGACGGCGCCGCTTCGCGGGTGCGGGTGGCGGAGAAGGCGACCGAGCCGGTCCGGGACACGACTCGCGGCTCGTCGGTCACCGCGAGCACGGCGGCGAAGCCGACGCCGAACCGGCCGACCGTGTCGGAGGTCTTGGCGGACGCGCGCAGCGACGCCAGGGCGGCCACGCCGGCGGCGTCCAGCGGCGCGCCGGTGTTCGCGGCCCGCAGTTCCCCGTCCACGACGGACAGCCGCAGCACGCCGGGTCCGCCGCCGGCTTCGGCGGCGGCGTCGGAGGCGTTCTGCGCCAGTTCGACCAGCAGCCGGTCGCGGTACCCGCCGAGCCGCAGGTCCTCCTCGGCGTTGGCGTCCTCGCGGAACCGGGTGGGCGAGCCGCGCCACGCGGCCAGCACCGACTCGCGCAGCGCCTCGGTGCCGAACGGGTCCGCGGTCACTTCCCGCTCTCGTCGGCCGCCGGGTTGGCCTCGACGTCCAGCACGGCGTCGTCGTAGACGACCTCGGCGACCGGGACGAGGGGGCCGCCCTCGACCTCGACCTCGGAGTGCGCGCCGCACCCGTACTCGACGTGCACGACGTGCCCGTCGGCCGGCGTCATCTCGTTGGCGCAGACGCCGAACGCGGCGCCGAGCGAGCCGCCGACGCGGGTGTAGAAGCCGCAGGTGCCGCAGCGGGCGGGCGCGCTGCGGGCCATCTCGCTGCGCGGTCCGAAGTCGCCGGAGTGCCAGCGCTGGGCGGCGTCGAGGACGCCCTCGCGGGACAGCACCCGGACCCGGCCGAGGCCGACCTCCAGGGCGACGTCCTCGACGGCGGGGTCGTCCGAGCCGACGTAGCCGGGCGCCAGCCGCGGGTCGTCCTCGGGGGCGGGCAGCAGGTCGCCGACGCCGAGGTCGCCCGCGCGGACCCGCTCGTGCCACGGCACCCACTCGGGCGCGACCAGCGCGTCGTCGCCGGGCAGCAGCACGACCTCGCTGACCGAGAGCGGCGTGCCGGGTCCGGCGGAGGCGACGGTGACGGCCCAGTTCCAGCCGCGGTAGCCGGCGTGCTCGGCCTCGAACAGGTGGGTCGCCGACACGTCGTCCTCGGCGACGGTGCCCACGTGGTCGCCGAGGCGTTCCGCGCCCGCCTCCTCTTGTGCGGCGGCTCGGGCGAGCCGGACTGCCGCGGGGTCGGCGAGCGCTGGATCGGGCTGCTGGGTCGGCGTGGCGGTCACGGGTTGGATTGTGCCGCACGTCTGCGCGGTCCCGCGCACACGTGCCACCCTTTCGGACGTGCGGTGGCTCCTGGTGGCGGTGGTCTTCGTCCTGTCGGCGGCGTGCTCGACCCCGCCGACCGGTCCAACGGGCGCTCCGGCGGGCGGGCCGACGGGGGTGGAGGTGCTGGGCACGCTGCCCCACGACCCGGACGCGTTCACCCAGGGGTTGGAGCTGGTGGACGGGGTGCTCTACGAGGGCACGGGCCTGGAAGGGCGGTCGTCGCTGCGCCGCGTCGACCCCGGCACCGGCGAGGTCCGGCAGCGCGTCGACCTGCCGGAACCGCTGTTCGGCGAGGGCATCACGGTGGTGGGCGACCGGATCTGGCAGCTCACGTGGCGGGACGGGGTGGCCATCGAGCGGGACCGGACCACGCTCGAAGAAGTGAGACGCGTCACCTACGAGGGTGAGGGCTGGGGTTTGTGCCGGGACGGGGACCGGCTGGTGATGAGCGACGGCAGCGACGAGCTGACGTTCCGCGACCCGCGGTCGTTCGCCGAGACGGGGGTGGTGGCGGTGCGCCGGGACGGGCGGCCGCTGTCCCGGCTCAACGAGCTGGAGTGCGTGGACGGGCAGGTGTGGGCGAACGTGTGGCAGACCGACGAGGTGGTGCGGGTCGACCCGCGCGACGGCCGGGTGACCGCGACCGTGGACCTGAGCGGCCTGCGGCCGGACGACGTGCCGAGCAGCGACGTGCTCAACGGGATCGCGGCCGTGCCGGGGACCGACGAGTTCCTGGTGACGGGCAAGAACTGGCCGACGATCTTCCGCGTCCGGTTCACCGGCGGGTGACTTAACGTCTCGGGCGTGGACATCGACCTGGACAACATCGCCCGCGCCGCCGAGATCGTCGACCCGGTGTTCCGCGGCACACCGCAGTACGTGGACGAGCAGCTGTGCGCGGCGCTGGGCCGCCGGGTCCTGGTGAAGGTCGAGACGGTGAACCCGCTGCGCAGCTTCAAGGGCCGCGGCGCGGACTTCATGGGCGCGTCGCTGCCGCCCGGCCGGCGGGTGGTGTGCGCGTCGGTGGGCAACTTCGGGCAGGCGATGGCGTACGTGGGCCGCAGCCGCGGTTTCCCGGTGGAGGTGTTCGTGTCGGCGGCCGCGGTGCCGGACAAGGTGCGGCGGATGCGGTCGCTGGGCGCGTCCGTGGTGGAGGTGCCGGGTGACTTCACCGGGGCCAAGGCGCGGGCGCGGGAGCACGCCGAGCGGACCGGGGCGATCTTCGTGGAGGACGGCCGGGACGTGGCGATCACCGAGGGGGCGGGCAGCATCGCGGTGGAGCTGCTGCGGGCCGGTGTCGGGTTCGACGTGGCGGTGGTGCCGGTGGGCGACGGGGCGTTGATCACCGGGATGGCGCGGTGGCTCAAGGAGCACTCGCCGGGCACCCGGGTCGTGGGGGTGGCGGCGGAGGGCGCGCCCTCGGTCGCCCGCGCGTGGGCGGGTCGCCCGGTGGCCGACACGCCCGTGGACACCATCGCCGACGGGGTGGCCGTGCGGCTGCCGGTGCCGGCCGCCGTGCCGCGGTTGCGGGCGCTCGTGGACGACATGGTGCTGGTGCCCGACGACGCGATCCGCGAGGCGATGGCGCTGGCCCGGGACGCGCTCGGGCTGGTGCTGGAGCCGGCGGGCGCGATCGGGCTGGCGGCGATCGCCGTCGCGGACGTGCCGGGCGAGTCGATCGCCACCGTGCTCACCGGCGGCAATGTCTGAGACGCGCTGCCGCCGGGTGAGGCAGGATTGAGGGGTGACACCCCCTCGGCCGGAAGACCCGTCGCGGAAGTACCCGTGGGAGGACGACGAGTACAAGCCGCGCACCCGGCCGTACCCGACTCCGGGCACGCCGCCGCCGCTGGACCCGCCCGGGTCGTCGGGGCCGCCGCCCGGTCGGCAGCCCGGTCCACCGCCCGGTGGGCGGCGCGGTCGCGAGCCCGGTCCGGAACGCGGTCGCGAGCCCGGCTGGGAACGCGGTCGCGGGCCCGGTCCGGAGCGCGGTCGCGAACCGGGTCGGGAGCCCGGCCGGGAACCCGGTCGTGAGCCGGGGTCCCGGCAGCCCGGCCCGCAGCGGGAGTCGGCGCGGTTCCAGCCGCCGCCGGACGACCGGGCGACCGAGCCGGCGATGCCGAAGAAGCTCACCGTCACCCGGGTCGCCTGGTTCCGCGCCAAGCAGCTCAGCGGCCAGGGGCTGGCCGCGTTCCGCAAGGCCGCGCACGCCGACGGCGCCAAGCAGTCCGGCCTGTCGTCGCTGACCTACGCGGTGATGCTGAACTACGCCGCCGACGCCGCGATGGCCGTCGCGCTGGCCAACACCCTGTTCTTCTCGGCCGCGACCGGCGAGAGCCGCGGCAAGGTCGCGCTCTACCTGCTGATCACGGTCGCGCCGTTCGCGCTGGTCGCGCCGGTCATCGGCCCGGCGCTGGACCGCATCCAGCACGGCAGGCGGGTCGCGCTGGCGGCCTCGTGCGTGCTGCGGGTGTTCCTGTCGGTCGTGATGGCGCTGAACTTCGACAACTGGGGCCTGTACCCGGCGGCGCTGGGCAGCATGGTGCTGTCCAAGTCGTTCATGGTGCTCAAGGCCGCCATCACGCCGCGCGTGCTGCCCCGCGAGATCACCCTGTCCAAGACCAACGCCCGGATGACGGTGTTCGGCCTGGCCGCGGGCGGGGTGTTCGGCGCGGTCGCGGCGGGCCTGGCGAACCTGTTCGGCTCGCCGGGCGCGCTGTGGTTCACCGCCGTGCTGTGCCTGGCCAACGCCTACTACTGCCTGCGCATCCCGTCGTGGGTGGAGGTCACCGAGGGCGAGGTGCCCGCGTCGCTGCGGGCCAGGCCGCACGACCGGCCGCAGAAGCCGAAGCGGCAGCCGCTGGGCCGCACGGTCGTGGTGGCGCTGTGGGGCAACGGCTCGATCCGGATGCTGACCGGGTTCCTGATGCTGTTCGCCGCGTTCGTGGTGCGCGCCCAGACCGAGGGCGACGCGCTGATGCAGGTGCTGCTGCTGGGCGTGATCGCCGGCGCCGCCGGTGTCGGCAGCTTCCTCGGCAACGCGGTCGGCGCGCGCCTGCAGTTCGGGGCGCCCGACCAGGTGGTCATCGGCTGCCTGGTCGCGGCGCTGGCGAGCGCGGTGGTGGCCGCCGTGCTGCCGGGCCTGGCGACGGCCGCCGCGGTCGGGTTGGTCGGGGCGACCGCCAGCTCGCTAGCCAAGGTGTCGCTGGACGCGGTGATCCAGGACGACGTGCCCGACGAGTCGCGGGCGTCGGCGTTCGGCCGGTCGGAGACGATCCTGCAGCTGGGCTGGGTGTTCGGCGGCGCGCTCGGCGTGCTGCTGCCCACCGAGTACTGGATCGGGTTCACCGTGCTGTCGGTGCTGCTCGCGGTCGGGCTGGCGCAGACCGTGCAGACCAGGCGGGGCGCGACGCTCATCCCCGGCCTCGGTGGCGACCGCCCGCTGCGGGCCGCGCCCGTCGCGCCCCGGCCGGGCACGTAGGCTCGACGGCCGTGCGCCGAGTCGTGTTCCCCGTGTCCTTGCTGGTGTCCGGGCTGGCCCTGGCCGGGTGCGCGGCACCGGTCGACCCCGAGGTGACGTTCTACGCCGATGGTCGGGTGGTCTACGTCGAGCCGTCGCAGTACTGCGACCTGCAGTCGGAGAACTGCGACGTCGACCCGGGGGCGGTCGGGGTGCTGCGGGTGCGGCCGGGCAAGCCGGTGCAAATCTCGGTGCCCGGCGAGCTGGCCGACACCGCCTGGTCGGTCAAGTTCACCTACCGCAACGCCCGCGGCGAGCAGCAGGAACCGCTGCGCAGCAAGCTGTTCACGTCGCGCGAGCCGCGGTTCGCCTACACGCTCGTGCTGCCGAACCCGGACGACCAGCTGGAGAGCGTCGAGGTCCAGCAGTACGGGGCCCGCATCGAGGCGAGCACCACGGGCACGGTCGACTTCGTGGCCCGCGGCACGTGGGTGCTGTCGGTCGACGACCGGGGGTGACGCGGTGGCCGACGGGTGGGACTTCTTCGTCTCCTACACGCGGGACGACCGGGCGTGGGCGGAGTGGATCGCGTGGGAGCTGGAGGAGGCCGGTCACCGGGTGCTGGTCCAGGCGTGGGACATCGTGCCGGGCAGCAACTGGGTCGCCGCCATGCAGGACGGCGTGCGGGGGGCCGCGCGGACGGTCGCGGTGCTGTCGTCGGCGTACCTGGGGTCGGTGTACGGGGCGGCGGAGTGGCAGGCCGCGTGGCGTGACGACCCGCTGGGCGCCGAGCGCAAGCTGCTGGTGTTCCGGGTGGAGGACTGCGAGCGGCCGGGTCTGCTGGGGTCGGTGGTGTCGGACGACCTGTTCGACCTGCCGGTGGAGGAGGCGCGCGGGCGGTTGCTCGCGGCGGCGCGGGGCGGCCGGCGCAAGCCCGCGACCGCGCCGGGCTTCCCGGGGACTCGGGCGGCGCGGGAGGAGCGCCGGTACCCGGGAGGTCCTGCGCGGACTTCCCCGGCTGCCGGGTCGAGCGGGTCGGGCGGGCCGGCCGAATCAAGCGAGCCGGCCGGGTCGGGCGAGCCGGCCGGGCCGGGCGGGGTGCCGAGGTCGGGCGGGGTGACCGGGTCGGGCGGGGTAGCCGGGTCGGGCGGGTTCGCGGCGAAGACGTCGGGCGACCCGGTCACCGTGCTCGCCGTGGCGACCGAGTGGGCGTCCAACCGCGGCGGCCTGAGCACGTTCAACCGCAGGCTCTGCACCGCGCTCGCCGCCGAGGGGGCCAGGGTGTTCTGCACCGCGCCGGACGCCTCGGAGCAGGAGCGGCAGGAGGCGGCGGCGGTCGGGGTGACGCTGGTCCGGCCGGCGCGGGCGTGGCGCGGACCCGCGCACGAGGCCGTCGCGCGCAAGCCGGAGCTGCCGCCGGGGGTCGTGCCGGACCTCGTCATCGGCCACGGCCGGATCACCGGTCACGCGGCGGACGCCCTGCTCGACCACTTCCCCGGCGCGCGCCGGGTGCACTTCGTCCACATGGCGCCGGACGAGATCGAGTGGTTCAAGCCGGACCGCGACGACGTCGGCGTGGTCGCCGAGCAGCGCCACCAGGAGGAGCTGGACCTGGGTGTCGGCGCGCACCTCGTGGCGGCCGTCGGGCCGCGGCTGTTCGAGCGGTACGCGCGGGACCTCTCGTTCGACGACACCGTGCCGGTGGTCCGGGTCGACCCCGGTTTCGACGTGGCCGAGCCGGGCGCCCGCCGCCCGCCGCCGGGTGCGCCGTGGTCGGTCCTGCTGTTCGGCCGCGCCGAGGACGCCGAGCTGAAGGGCCTGGACATCGCCGCGCGCGCGGTGGCGCTGGCGGCGCGCGACCGCGGCCCGAACGCGGCGGCGCTGGAGCTGAAGGTGCGCGGCGCGCCGGAGAACTCCTCCGCCCGGCTGCGCGCGGACCTGGTCCGGTGGGCCGACGACCCGACCGCGCGACCGCTCGTCCGGTCCTACTCGACCGACAGCGTGGCGCTGGCCAACGACCTGCGCACCGCCAGCCTGGTGCTGGTGCCGTCCCGCGCCGAGGGCTTCGGCCTCACCGGCGTGGAGGCGATCACCGCGGGCACGCCCGTCCTGGTGAGCGCGGAGAGCGGGTTGGGGCTGCTGCTGCGCGAACTCCTCGGACCCGAGGTGGCCGCGCGTCACGTCGTCCCCGTGACGGGTTCCCGCGAGGACGACGCGATCGTGTGGAAGAACGCCATCACCGCGACGCTGCGCAACCGCGAGGCGGCGTTCGAGGACGCGGCCCGGCTGCGCGACCACCTGGCCCGGGAGCGGACCTGGGCGGACGCCGCCCGCGCGCTGCTCGCCCGGTGACGCCCGCCGACCACCGGCCTACGGGTCGAGCTCCCGCGCGACCGCGCGCACCACGTCGGCGATCAGCTTGGTGTTCTTGCGCTCCGGGTACCGGCCGCGGCGCAGCTCGGGCTGCACCTTGACCTCCAGCAGCTTGATCATGTCCTCGATCAGGCCGTGCAGCTCCTCCGCGGGTCGGCGGCGGGCCTCCGCCACCGACGGCGCCGGGTCGATCAGCCGCACCGACAGCGCCTGCGGGCCGCGCCTGCCCTCGGCCATGCCGAACTCGATCCGCTGACCGGCTTTCAGGCCCTCGACCCCCGGAGGCAGCGCGGACTTCCGCACGTAGACGTCTTCGCCGCCGTCCTGTGTGACGAAGCCGAAGCCCTTCTCCGAGTCGTACCACTTGACCTTGCCGGTCGGCACCGTTCTCACCAATCCTTAAGGGATCACACGACGAACGCGCCCGGGGCGTGCCCAGGGCGCGTCCCACCAGACTAGCGAGAAGACCACCGCCGGGGCACCTCCGATCGCGCGACTACGATCGCCCCATGTCGTCCCGGAAGCTGATGCCGCTGGCAGTGGCAGTGTTCGCCCTCGGCGTGGCCGCCATCGTCGCGATGTTCGTCGCGGGCGAACCCGGCCTGCCCGCCTGGGTGTTCGCCGCCGGCTGGCTGCTCGCGCCCGCGGGCCTCGCGCTGGGCGTGGTCAGCGCGGTGCGGGGTTCCCGACCCCGGCGGTGAGCCGGTCCGCGTTCGCCCGCAACCAGTCGGGGAACCCGGTCAGGTCCGGCAGCACCACGTCCGCGCCCTCGGCGGCCAGCTCGTCGGCGCCGCACGGCCCGGTCACCACGGCCACCGACACCGCGCCGGCCGCGTTCGCGCCGCGCACGTCGCCCACGTGGTCGCCCACGTAGACCGCCGCGCCGTGCGCCTTCAGCGCCTCGGCCTTGCCGGTCGACCACAGCTCGCCGAACAGGTGGTCCACCTCCCAGCCGAACGCGGCCAGGTGCAGCGCCGCGTTGGCCCGGTACTTGCCGGTCACCACGAGCGTCGTGCCGCCCAGCTCGCGCACCGCGGCAAGCGCTTGCGACGCGCCCGGCAGGGCGACCGTGGCCGGGATGACGACCTCCGGGTACAGCGCCCGGAACCGGGTGATCAGGTCCGGGATCTCCGCCTCGGGCACGCCGAAGCCGCGGTAGACCATGTCCAGCGGCGGGCCGAGGTTCGCCGCGAAGTGCGCGCCGTCCAGCGGGTAGCCGCTCTCCGCCGCCACCGCGTCCATCACCGCGGCCATGCCCGGTCGCGGGTCGATCAGCGTCATGTCCAGGTCGAAACCCACGGTCAGCGGCACGGTTCGCACCCTATGCCGTGTGCCAAGCTTTGTGCCGTGACGGAACTCACCAGGGGCCTGCTCGAAGCGGCCGTGGAGCTGGTGGCGGCACACGGCTCGCGCGGCCTGCGCATGGCGGAGGTCGCCGCCAGGGCCGGCGTGAGCAGGCAGACCGTCTACAACGAGTTCGGCAACAAGGAGCGCCTCGTGCAGGCCGTGGCGCTGTACAAGACGGCCGAGTTCGTGGACGGCGTGCGGGAGCGGCTGCTCGGCTCGCCCGACCCGGTCGAGGGCCTGCGGCGCGGCATCGCGTTCGCGTTCGACCTGGCCGCCCGGGACCCGCTGGCCAAGTCGGTGCTGACCGGGGCGAACGCCGAGGACATGCTGCCGCTACTCACGACCAGGGGGAAACCGGTGCTGGCGCTGGCCACCTCGGTGTTCGCCCAGCACGTCCGCGGGCACTGGCCCGAGCTGCCCGACGCGCGCGTGCACCTGATCGCGGACACGATCGTGCGGGTGGCGATGAGCCACCTGCTCACGCCGGGCAACCGCCGCGTCGAGGCCGTGGTGCGCGTGACGGAAGCCCTGCTGCCGGACCGACCGGACCGACCGGGCTGATCGCGCCCGGCAGCCCAGAGGTCAGGCCGTGACGCCGTCGTAGGTCAGGCCGACCTGCTCGGCGGCCCTGGTGAGGGTGCGCAGGATCGCCAGCGACTCGGCGGGCCGCATGGCCGGGCTCTCGGTCTCGCCCGCCCGCACCCGGCCCACCACCTCGCGCAGCTGGGGCACGTAACCGGCGCCCTCCTGCTCGTGGGTGTGCTCCACGCCGTTCACGACGATCCGGCTCGGGTTGTACAGCGCCTCCGGCAGCTCGACCAGGCCGCTGGTCCCGTACACGACCGCGTTCGACTTCAGCGGGCTCACCAGCGACGACCCCAGCAGCGCGTGCGCGCCGCCCGGGTAGCCGAGGAGCACGCCCAGCTCGGCGTCCACGCCGTCGACCAGCCGGCCGTGCGCGGCGACCGACTCCGGCTCGCCGAGCAGCAGGTGGGCGAACGACACCGGGTAGATGCCCAGGTCGAACAGCGAGCCGCCGCCGAGGGCCCGGTTCCACAGCCGGTGCGCCGGGTCGTGCTCCAGGGTGAAGCCGAAGTCGGCCCGGACCGACCGGACCTCGCCGATCGCGCCTTCCGCGATCAGCTCGGTCATCCGCACGATCAGCGGGTTGAACCGGGTCCAGATGGCCTCCATGAAGAACAGGCCGCGCTCGCGCGCCAGGTCCACCACGTCCTGGAGGTCCGGCAGGGTGAGCGTGGCGGGCTTCTCGCACAGCACGTGCTTGCCCGCCTCCAGCGCCGCCCGGGTCACCGCGTGGTGCTGGACGTGCGGCGTCGCCACGTAGACCACGTCGACGTCCGGGTCGGCCAGCAGGTCGGCGTAGTCGCCGTAGGCGCGCGGGATCGCGTGCTTGGCCGCGAAGGTCTCGGCCTTGGGCAGCGAGCGCGACGACACCGCGAGCACTTCGACGTCGGGCAGCAGGCGGAGGTCACCGGTGACGACGTCGGCGATGCCGCCCGTCGCCACGACGCCCCAGCGGAGTTTGTTCGGCACGGGACGGGAGCTTAATCGGGCAAGATGGGAACGTGAGGCTCATCCTGAACCTGATCTGGCTGGTCCTGAGCGGCTTCTGGCTGGCCGTCGGGTACGCGGTCGCCGGCGTGGTGTGCTGCGTGCTCATCATCACCATCCCGTGGGGGCTGGCGTCGTTCCGCATCGCCAACTACGCGCTGTGGCCGTTCGGGCGCACGGTGGTGGACCGGCCGGGAGCGGGCGCGCCGTCCCTGCTGGGCAACGTGGTGTGGGTCCTGGTGGCCGGGATCTGGCTGGCCATCGGCCACCTCGTCACCGGCGCGCTGCTGTGCGTGACGATCATCGGCATCCCGCTGGGCGTGGCGAACTTCAAGATGGTGCCGGTGTCGCTGATGCCGCTGGGCAAGGAGATCGTGGACGCGCCCTGAGCTAGTCCGCTTCGGACTGGTCGGCTTCGGACTGGTCGGTCTCGGGCCGGCCGGTTTCAGGCTGGTCGGCTTCCGGCTGGTCCGCGTCGAGTCGCACCACCAGGCAGGGGCCGCCGCTGTACAGGCCCGCGTCGACGGCGAGCACCCTGCCGTCGGCGTACCGCAGCGGGCCGTCGATCTCCGCCGGCGGCACGCCGAGCTGGTCGGCGATGACGCTGTGCCCGTGCACCACCTCGTGGCCGCCGAGCAAATCCAGCAGCTCGGCCGCCACCGCCGCGCCGTCCGGGCCGCGGAACGCGTAGCGGGTGGTCATCTTGCGCCAGCACTCCCACCACTGCTCCAGGTCGTCGCCCGCCAGCAGGTCGCGGACGGCCCCGTTGACCTGGTCGATCGTGGCGCCCCACTCCAGGTAGGCGAGGGTGTCGGAGTGCATCAGCAGGTGGCCGTCGACCTCGGTGAGCACCGGGCGGGTGGTCAGCCAGTGGATGTGGGCGTCGGTGAGGCGGTCCTGGTCGCTGCGCAGGCCGCCGTTGAGCAGCCAGCTGCGGGCGAAGCTGCGCGGCGTGGGCGCGCCGGGGACGTTCCGGTCGCCGAACCGGTGCATGCCGAGCAGCAGCACCTCGTGGTTGCCGACGAGGGCGTTCACCTGCCCGCCGCTCTGCTCGGCGAGCCGCATCACGAACTCGATCACGCCGATGCCGTCCGGGCCGCGGTCGACGAAGTCGCCGAGGAACCACAGCTCCGCGTCGCCGCCGGACCAGTCGCCGTCGGCGTCGACCAGGCCCGAGGCGTGCAGGGCGCGGGTCAGCTCGGCGAGGTGCCCGTGCACGTCGCCAACCACGAAGAGCGGTCGTTCCACAGTGCGACGATAAGCGACGTGGGGGTGTGGTGCGCAAAAGTCGATCAGCGGTCCACCTCCGGCGCTTCGGCCGAGACCCGACCGGCGTACCCCGGCCGGGTGAGAGCGGGGTGTTCCGGCCGCCACGCCGCCCCCGCTCCGGTCACGACGCCACCGCCACCGCCACCGCCACTGGCACTGGCACTGGCACCACCACTGCCACCGCCGCACCCAGGCTTCGACCGGACCGCCGCCGCCCTCGACCACCGCCCGCCGCATCCGCGCCAGGTCCGACCAGGCCACCCCGCCGGGCCCTGGTCCAGCCGGACTGCCACCGCCATGCCAAGGCCCGGCCGAACCGCCACCGCCGCACCCGGGCCCAACCGGACCGCCACCGCCGCGCCGGGTCCGGCCGGGCCACCACCGCCGCACCCGGCTCGGCCGAGATCCGGTCGGGTCGACAGCTCCCACCGCCACCTCAAGCACCACCGACCCAAGCACCACCGCCCCGACCACCGCCCGCGTCAGCTCAGGTTCGGCCAGGCCAGCAGCGCCTCCGCCACCGCCGCGTCCCCCGTCACCGCACTCCCCGCGGCCACCATGTCCGCCAACGCCAGCCGCCGCCACAACAAGAGGTACAGCTGCTCCGCCGTGCCGCTCACCCGGACGTCCGCCGCGCCCTCGGCGAGCCGGCGCGGCTTGGTCGAGCCGTCCGTCCCCAGCAGCCACCGGCCGCCGGTGTCGGTCGCCGCCAGCTCCAGCACCGCGGGCCCGCCCTCCCACTCCCGGCCGTGCAGGAACCGCAGCAGGAACTCGTCCACCCCGTCCGCCGCCAGCTCGGCCGGGATCGACTTCACCGCGCCGGTGGCCCGCTGCGCGTCCCAGCAGTGCACGACCGCCTCGTGCGCCTGCCGCGACGCCAGCGCCGCCGACGTGTCCCGCTCCGCGTCGTTCCACCACACCCACACCGGCGCGTCCGGCCCCTCGGTGCGCAGGTGCTCCCGGTGCACGGCGGCGTAGCGGGCGCTGATCTCCCGCCACCCCTCGACCCGGTCCGGCCCGGTGTCGGCGGCCCGCCGCGCCGCCTCCTCGTCCGGGTACGCGCCCCGCGCCAGCACGACCGACGTCCACCACGCCTGCACCTCGGCCAGGTGCGCCACCAGGTCGTCCACCGTCCACCCCGGACAGGTGGGCACCGGCGCGGCCAGGTTGCCCGCCACCGCCTCGGTGAAGGCCGCGCTGTACTCCTCGACGACTGCCAGGTGATCGGTGCCCATGGCCGGCGACGTTAGCCCGGGGGTCCGACAATTCCGGTGTCGTCGCTGGTCAGCTCAGCTCTCCGGCGCCCTCGGGGAACGGGTCGGCCGAGTGGCCGACCAGGTCGGCGATCGACTTGACCACCCGGGTCGGCCGGTACGGGTACAGCTCGGCCGTCGACTCCGCCGAGATGCCGGTGAGCACCAGGATCGTCCGCAGCCCGGCCTCCAGGCCGGACCGCACGTCGGTGTCCATCCGGTCGCCGATCATCAGCGTGTTCTCCGAGTGGGCGCCCAGGGCGCGCAGCGCGGACCTCATCATCAACGGGTTCGGCTTGCCCACGTAATAAGGAGCGCGGCCGGTGGCGCGCTCGATCAGCGCGGCGATCGAGCCGGTGGCGGGCAGCGAGCCCTCGCGGGACGGGCCGGTGGCGTCCGGGTTGGTCGCGATGAACCGCGCGCCCTCCTCCACCAGCCGGATGGCCTTGGTGATCGCGGTGAAGCTGTAGGTGCGGGTCTCGCCGAGCACCACGTAGTCGGGATCGCGGTCGGTCAGCACGTAGCCGATCTCGTGCAGCGCCGTGGTCAGGCCCGCCTCGCCGATCACGAACGCCGAGCCGCCCGGCCGCTGCGAGTCGAGGAACTTCGCGGTGGCCAGCGCCGAGGTCCAGATCGCCGCCTCCGGCACCTCCAGCCCGGTGCGGGACAGCCGGGCCCGCAGGTCGCGCTGGGTGTAGATGGAGTTGTTCGTGAGGACCATGAACGGGATGGAGTTCGCGGTCAGTTCGGCGACGAACTCGCCCGACCCCGGGATGGGGTGCTCCTCGTGCACGAGCACGCCGTCCATGTCCATCAGGTAGTTCCACTGAGCGGCCATGGCGGACATGCTGCCGGCTCAGGCCTCGATCACGCGCCGCCGGAACGTCTCGATGAGCGCCTGGTTGTAGCGCTCCAGCACGTCGCGCTCCTCGGGCGTGAAACCGGCCAGCACCTCGCGCAACGTGTCCAGCGCGCCGACGAACAGGTCCGCGACCGCGCCCTCGTCGTCCACTGTGACCTCGACCAGCACCTTGCGCCGGTCGTGCGGGTCGCGGACCCGGCGCACGTACCCGGCCCGTTCGAGGCGGTCGATCACGCCGGTCACCGCGCCGGTGGACAGGCCGGACAGCTCGGCGATCCGGCCGGCGGTGATCGGGCCCTCCGCGCGCATCGCCAGGTCCAGGCACTTCTCGTCGGTCGGCGACAGCCCCATCCGCTCCGCCACCCGGCTGTGGAACAGGACGGTGAGCGCGCTGCTCTCCCGTGCGTAGGCGCTGAACCGCTCCAGCACGTCGGCGGGGACCTCGTGCTCACTCGTCATGTCAGGCAACTTAGCGCCCGGACGGGCGGGATCGGCATCATCGTCCGTTTCGGCGCAGCCCGACGTCCCACGTTCGCGCGAGCACCCACAAGTGTCGGCCGATTACCCTGGTCGGGGTGACAGCTGTCGAGTTGGGGCTACCCGTCGTGCGCGGCAACCCGGACACCTCCGAGCGTCCGGACTCGCCGCTGCTGGTGGACCGGTTCGGCCGGACCGCCACCGACCTGCGCGTGTCGTTGACCGACCGCTGCAACCTGCGCTGCACCTACTGCATGCCCGCGGAGGGGCTGGCCTGGCTGCCGAAGCCGGACCTGCTCACCGACGCCGAGCTGACCCGGCTCATCGGCGTCGCGGTGACCCGCCTCGGCGTGACCGACGTCCGGTTCACCGGGGGCGAGCCGCTGCTGCGCCCCGGGCTGGACGACGTGATCGCGGCGACCACCGCGCTGCGGCCCCGGCCGCGCGTCTCGATGACCACGAACGGGTTGACCTTGGCGCGGCGGGCGGCCGGGTTGGTGGCCGCGGGCCTCGACCGGGTGAACGTCTCGCTGGACACCCTCGACCCGAAGCGGTTCCACGAGCTGACCCGGCGGGACCGGTTGGGTGACGTGTTCGAGGGCCTGGCGGCGGCCCGGGAGGCCGGGCTGGCGCCGGTCAAGGTGAACACGGTGCTGATGCGCGGCGTGAACGAGGACGAGGCCGTGCCGCTGCTGCGCCACTGCCTGGAGCACGGCTACCAGCTGCGGTTCATCGAGCAGATGCCGCTGGACGCGCAGCACGCGTGGAACCGGGCCGACATGGTGACCGCCGAGGAGATCCTGGCCGCCCTGCGCGCCGAGTTCACCCTCACCCCCGAGCCGGGTGAGCGGGGTGGCGCGCCGGCCGAGCGGTGGCTGGTGGACGGCGGTCCGGCCGTGGTCGGCGTGATCGCGTCGGTGACCCGGCCGTTCTGCGCGGCGTGCGACCGGACCCGGCTCACCGCCGACGGCCAGCTGCGGAACTGCCTGTTCAGCCAGTCCGAGACGGACCTGCGGGCGCTGCTGCGCGGTGGCGCCGAGGACGAGGAGATCGCCGCGGTGTGGCGCGGCAACTCGTGGGCCAAGGCGGCCGGGCACGGCATCAACACGGCCGGGTTCAGCCAGCCCGACCGGCCCATGAGCGCGATCGGAGGGTGAGTTGCGGCTGACGGTGCGGTACTTCGCGGGCGCGCGGGCGGCGGTGGGCGTCGCCGACGAGAGCTTCGAGCTGGCCGACGCGGCCACGGTGGGTGTCGCGATCGAGGCGGTCCGGCAGCGGCACGGCGACCGGGTGGCCCGCGTGCTGCCCGCGTGCAGCTACTTGTTGGACGGCGTGGCGGTCAGGAACCACGACACGCTCGTGTTGCCTGGGTCACAACTCGATGTGTTGCCACCCTTCGCCGGCGGATGAGCCTTCTCCACCCTTGCGGATTAATACGTGAGCTAGACCTCACTTAAAGTGATTGATCTCGGTGAATCTCGGAACGGAAACAGACCGATAACGGTGCCCTGAGCTGGCTAAACGCAAGGGTCGGGGTGTCACTCTCCCGCGTTACAGTGACGTGCATCACACGTCAGATCATTTGGCGCGGCGCTCCCGGTTACGTACCGTCGCTTCTCGGTTGGCCCCGACCGACCGAGAGCACGACCGGGACGCCCCGCACCGAACCTGTCCAACGGCGGCCCGGAACACCCCCCGAGCGAGAGACACCCACCGGACAGGGCGAAGCCGAGCGGCGTACCGGGACCCGAACCCGAGCCGCTTGGGCAGGTGCGGGTGGACGAGAGGGAAATGGCTTCTTACCGAGGCAAGCACCGCCCGACCACCAGTGCCACCGCCCGGAGCATCGCGAAGGTCGCCGTCGCCGGCGTCATCGTCGGCGCCCCGCTGGCCATGGCCGCCGGGACCGCGAACGCGCAGGGCTCCGGCGTCAACTGGGACGCGGTCGCCGCGTGCGAGAGTGGCGGCAACTGGAGCATCAACACCGGCAACGGCTACTACGGCGGCCTGCAGTTCCTGCCGTCCACGTGGACGTCGCACGGTGGCACTGGAATGCCCCACCAGGCTTCCCGCGAGGAGCAGATCCGCGTGGCCGAGAACGTGCTGCAGACCCAGGGCATCGGCGCCTGGCCCGTCTGCGGCCCCAAGGGCCTGGGTGGCGCCCCCGCGCCCGCGCAGGCCAAGCCGGCCCCCGTGCAGCAGGCCGCCCCGAGGCAGCAGTCGGCCCCGGTCCAGCAGCAGGCCGCCCCGGTCCAGCAGGCGCCCGCGCCCGTCGTCCTGGCGCTGCCGTCGAGCAACCCGAACGGCGACTACGAGATCAAGGCGGGCGACAGCCTGTCGAAGATCGCGGAGGAGCTGAAGGTCGAGGGTGGTTGGGCCAAGCTGCACGAGCTCAACAAGGAGTTCATCCCGAACGCCGACCTGATCCTGCCGGGTCAGAAGATCGCCACCAAGTGACGGTCGCCGGCTCGCGCCGGCTCCGCACGACGGCACCGGACCCCGGACCGCCCCCCTCGGCGGTCCGGGGTCCAGCCCCGTTCCAGGCCCGTCTCAGGGCATGTTGACCCACTCGTCGGCGCCGTCGGTGAACACCTGCCGCTTCCACACCGGGAGCCGCCGCTTCACCTCGTCCACGAGCTCCGAGCACACCGCGAACGCCTCGCCCCGGTGCTCGGCGGACACCGCGCAGGCCAGCGCCACGTCGCCGATCGCCAGCGGGCCGACCCGGTGCGACACGGCCACGGCGCGCACGCCGTCGAACCGGCCGACCACCTCGGCCACCACCTCGGCCACCACCTGGGCCGCCGTCGGGTGGCCGACGTACTCCAGCTCGCGCACCGAGCGGCCGTGGTCGTGGTCGCGCACCACCCCGGCGAACGTCACCACCGCCCCCGCCGCCGCGTGCTCCACCAGCTTCGCGTGCTCGTCCACCGACAGCGGCTGATCGCTGACGGTCGCGCGCAGGACCTCGGTCATGCGTGGTCACCTCCGGACACCTGGTCGACGGCGTGCTCCAGCACCGTCGCGAGCACGTCCAGCCCGTCGCGCACCCCGCCGGTCGAGCCGGGCAGGTTCACCACGAGCGTGCGGCCCGCGACCCCCGCGACACCGCGCGACAGCACGGAGCCGGGCACGCGCGGCCAGCCCGACAGGCGGATGGCGTCGGCCAGGCCGGGCACCTCGAAGTCGAGCACCGACCTGGTGGCCTCCGGGGTGCGGTCCGTGGGGCTGATCCCGGTGCCGCCGGTCGTGATGACGACCGAGACGCCGTCCGCCACGGCCGCCCGCAGCGCCTCGGCCACCGGCTCGCCGTCCGGCGCCACGACCGGGTCGGGCACGTCGTAGGAGCGCTCGCGGAGCCAGGCGACCACGATCGGGCCGCCGCGATCGGCGTACACGCCCGCCGCCGCCCGGTTCGACGCGGTGATCACGCGGGCCGTCCTGGGTGCGGGTGGCGAGGTGGCGGGGGCGGACCGGGCGGCAGCGGGCTCGGCAGGCTCGGCGGCGGCGGGCTGGGGGGTGTCGGTGGTCACGGGCGCTCCCACAGGCCGGTCTTGCCGCCCTCCTTGCGCTCCACCCGCACCGCGTCCAGCGACGCCGCCGGGTCGACCGCCTTCACCATGTCGTGCAGCGTCAGCCCGGCCACCGACACGGCCGTCAGCGCCTCCATCTCCACCCCCGTGCGGTCCGTCGTGCGGACCGTCGCGGTGATCCTCACCTCAGCCCCGCCCAGCTCCAGGTCCACCCTCACCCCCGACAGCGCGATCGGGTGGCACAGCGGCACCAGTTCCCAGGTCCGCTTGGCGGCCATGATCCCGGCGATCCGGGCGGTGGCCAGCGCGTCGCCCTTGGGCAGCCCGTCGCTGCCCAGCAGCGCCACCACCTCGTCGGTGGTGCGCAGCACGCCGGACGCCACCGCCGTGCGCGCGGTCGGCTCCTTCTCGGACACGTCGACCATGCGAGCCGCGCCGGCGGCGTCCAGGTGGGTGAACTGGTTGGTCATGACCCGATGCTAGGCGGACCCGGCCTACGCCGACCCGGTGGCGGCCTTCCGGACCGCCTCCGCCACCGCGGGCGCGACGGAGGTGTCGAACACGCTCGGCACGATGAACGACGCGTTGAGCCGGTCGCCGTCCACCACGTCGGCGATCGCGTTCGCGGCGGCGATCAGCATCGAGTCGGTGATGGTGCGGGCGTGCGCGTCCAGCAGGCCCCGGAACACGCCGGGGAACGCCAGCACGTTGTTGATCTGGTTGGGGAAGTCGCTGCGCCCGGTGGCGACCACGGCGGCGTGCTTCTGCGCCTCCATCGGGTCGATCTCCGGGTCCGGGTTGGCCAGGGCGAACACGATCGCGTCGGAGTTCATCGTGGCGACCTGCTCGGCGCCGAACAGGTTCGGCGCCGAGACGCCGATGAACACGTCCGCGCCGACCAGCGCGTCGTGCAGCCGGCCGCTGACGTTGTCCTTGTTCGTCGCCGCCGCGATCGACTTCAGGTTGTCGTCCAGGCCGGGCCGGTCGCGGTGCACGATGCCGTCCACGTCGACCGCGACCACGTCACCGGGCTCCTGCTTGAGCAGCAGCCGGATGATCGCGCTGCCCGCCGCGCCGACGCCGCACACCACGAGCTTGCAGTCGGAGATCTTCTTGCCGACCACGCGCAGGGCGTTGCGCAGCGCGCCGACCACGACGATCGCGGTGCCGTGCTGGTCGTCGTGGAACACCGGGATGTCCAGCTTCTCCCGCAGCCGCGCCTCGATCTCGAAGCAGCGCGGCGCGGCGATGTCCTCCAGGTTGATGCCGCCGTAGACGGGGGCGATCAGCTCCACCGCGCGGATGATCTCCTCGGTGTCCTGGGTGTCCAGGCAGACCGGCCAGGCGTCGACGCCCGCGAACTTCTTGAACAGCGCGGCCTTGCCCTCCATCACCGGCAGCGCGGCGGCGGGGCCGATGTTGCCCAGGCCGAGCACGGCCGAGCCGTCGGTGACCACGGCGACCGTGTTGCGCTTGATGGTGAGCCGGCGGGCGTCGTCCGGGTTCTCCGCGATGGCCATGCAGACCCGGGCGACGCCGGGGGTGTAGGCGCGGGAGAGGTCGTCGCGGTTGCGCAGCGGCACCTTGGACGAGATCTCGATCTTGCCGCCGAGGTGGACCAGGAACGTCCGGTCGGACACCTTGCGGACCACGATCCCGGGCAGCAGCTCCAGGGTGTCGGTGATGTCCTTGGCGTGGTTGGCCGACAGCGCGTTGCAGGTGAGGTCGATGATCACCCGGTCGGTGTGCGACTCGACCACGTCGAACGCGGTGATCACGCCACCCGCCCGGCCCACGGCCGAGGTCAGGTCGCCGGCGGCCGACGCCGACGGCGGGGCCTCCAGCCGGACGGTGATCGAGTAACCAGGGCCGGGGACCGGCATCGAACCTCCCAGAACGGCACAGCTCAAGAGAGGGTCGAGGGTAGACGGCGCGGGTTTGCGGAACGCGCGCGGCTCGACTGCCGCGCGCGACCGGACTAGCGGTTGATCTCCGTCACCGGGTGGCGGTAGCCCAGCTCCTCGGCGGGCAGCGGGAACTCCACCTTGCCGAACGGGGAGAGCGCGCCCTGCACGTCGCTGGCCAGCTCGGACACCGCGTACTTGCCGTCGGCCGGCGGCTCCGGCCAGTGCGGGTCGATGCGCTCGGGGCGGGCCTTGGCCACGGTTCCTCCTCGGTGGTGCCTGCGTCGGGACAAGTGTGCCTCATCCGCGCTGGTGGCGGCGGCGGGCGTCGTCCGGCGGAAATCGAGAGGCACATCACGCGACCGCACCGCCCCGGCGTGAGCACGGCCACAGGACCGGACGCGCCGCCGGGCTGAGCCTTTCGCCCGTCCGGTGGTTCGACCATTGCGCGGGCGGATATTTCCTTTCCGATCCGGTAGTGTTCGCCGAACCGCCGCCGAATAAGAACGCGCGTTCCCCGGAACACGTCGTGCCGGATCGGCGAACGGAAGGTCAACGCCATGAACCTCCGCTCCTCCACCATTCGCGTCACCGCTGTCCTGGCCGCTCTCTGGTGCGTCCTCGCGGTCGGGGGCACGGCTTCGGCCGAGGCCGCCCCCGCGGGCAAGGCCCACCTGTTCAACCCCAACTCGGGGCTGTGCCTCAACGTCGTCAACGGCAGCATCGACCCCGGCGCCAGAACCGAGATCTACAACTGCCTCGACAACCCGGTGGAGCGCTGGGAGTTGAACAACGCGGGGCAGCTGTACAACGCCAATTCCGGTTTGTGCCTCAACACGGTGAACTACGACATCAAGGCGAGCACCCGAACGGAAATCTGGGCCTGCAACGCGAAGGTCGCGCAGTGGTCCTTCAACGGCGCCAACCTGGTGCACAAGCAGTCCGGCCTGTGCCTGAACGTCTACAACTTCGACATCAAGCCGGCCACCCCCACCGAGATCTACTACTGCAACGGCAGCGCCGCCGAGCTGTGGAAGTGGTGGCAGCTGTAGGGCGCGGCCCGGGGCGTCGTCGGGCGGCGGGCCGTCCGACGACGCCCGGCGGTCGGCATATACCGTGGTGAGGATGTCCGGCACCACCCTCGCCGAGTGGCTGCGGGCGCAGGACGACACCGCGCTCGTGGCTCTGCTGCGCGCCCGGCCGGACCTGGCCACGCCCCCACCGGCGGACACGACCGTGCTCGCCACCCGCATCGGGTCGCGGGCGTCCGTGGCGCGGGCCTGCGAAGACCTCGACACGCTGACGTCGACGGTGCTCGAAGCGCTGCTCGTGCTGGACGCCGACCTGGCGCCGGTCGGCCGGGGCGCCGTGCAGCGGCTGTTCGGCAAGACCGACGTCGGGCCCGCCCTGGACGCGCTGCGCGCCCGCGCCCTGCTGTGGGGCGGCGACCACGCGCTGTCCACCCCGCCCGCGACCAGGGACGCGGTCAACCCGTTCCCCTGCGGCCTCGGCCGCTCGGTGCCGCGCCTGGCCGACGTCGACCTGACCGACCTCGACCCGGACGAGCACCGGGTGCTGCGCACGCTGGCCGCCGGGCCGCCGGTCGGCCAGACCAAGGACGCCGCGCACGTCGTCGCGCCGGCCAACGCCCGGACGCCGATCCAGAAGCTGCTGGCCAGGGGCCTGCTGGTGCGGCGCGACTCGCAGACCGTCGAGCTGCCGCGCGAGGTCGGCCTGGTGGTGCGGGGCGACCGGCCGCTGGGCGCGGTCCGGACCGCCGAGCCGCCGCTGACCACGTTCCGCCGCGACACCTCCGACGTCGACCACACCGGCGGCGGCGAGGCGCTGGAGCTGTCCCGGCACGTGGAGGCGCTGCTGCGGAGCTGGTCGCAGGACCCGCCGCCGGTGCTGCGGTCGGGCGGCGTCGGCGTGCGGGAGCTGCGCAAGCTCGCCAAGGACCTGGACGTGGACGAGCGGCGGGCCGCGCTGCTGGTCGAGCTGGTCGTCAACGCGGGCCTGGTCGCCGACACCGAGGGCCTGGAACCGGAGTGGGTGCCGACCACGCAGACCGACGCCTGGCTGGTCGCCGCGCCCGAGCACCGGTGGGCGACGCTCGCCCAGGCGTGGCTCGACCTGCCCCGGCTGCCCGGCCTGATCGGGCGGCGCGATGAGCGGGACCGGCTGCTCAACCCGCTCGCCCCGGAGCTGAACCGGCCCGGCGCGCCCCGCGACCGCAGGCGCGTCCTCGAAGCCCTGGCCGCGCTGCCGCCGGGCACCGCCGTCACCGACCCGGACGAGCTGGCCGCCGTGCTGGCCTGGCGGGCGCCCCGGCGCGGCGGGCGGCTGCGCGACGAGCTGGTGCGGTGGACCGTCGAGGAGGGCACGCGGATCGGCGTGCTGGCGCACAACGCCATCACCGCGCAGGGCCGCACCCTGCTCACCGAGGGCCCCGGCCCGGCCGCGAAGCGGCTCGCCGACGCGCTGCCCGCGCCGGTCGACCACGTGCTGGTGCAGGCCGACCTGACCGTCGTCGCGCCCGGCAGGCTGGACCCGGAGCTGGCCGACGAGATCGCCCTGGTGGCCGACGTCGAGTCGGCGGGCAGCGCCACCGTCTACCGGGTGCGCGAGGAGTCCGTGCGGCGGGCGTTCGACGCCGGGCGCAGCGCCGCCGACCTGCACGAGCTGTTCCGCAGCCGGTCCCGCACGCCGGTGCCGCAGTCGTTGACGTACCTGATCGACGACGCGGCCCGCCGGCACGGCCGGTTGCGCGGCGGGGCGGCCGGGTCGTTCCTGCGCTGCGACGACCCGGTGCTGATCGCCGAGGTGCTGGCGCACGCGGCGGCGGCGCGGCTGGAGCTGCGCAAGATCGCGCCGACCGTGCTGGTCAGCCCGCTGCCGCTGGCCGAGGTGCTGGACGGGTTGCGCGCGGCCGGGTTCGCGCCGGCCGCCGAGGGCCCGGACGGGCACGTGCTCGACCTGCGGGCGGGCGGTCGGCGGATCGCCGGCAAGGGCCGCCGCAAGCCGGTGCAGCCGACCACGCCGTCGGAGGAGCAGCTGGGCGAGCTGGTGCGCCTGGTCCGGGCGGGCGACCGCGCGGCCACCACCACCGGCGGGGCGCGGGTGTCGGTGCCCGGCCACCTGGGCGCCGGCCCGTCGGCCACGCTGGCCCTGCTGCAGCGGGCCGCGAAGGAGGGCCGCAGCGTCCTGGTCGACTTCGTGGACGGCCACGGCACCGCCGCCCGCCGCGTCATCACGCCGCACCTGGTGGGCGGCGGCGTGCTGGAGGGCGTCGACGTCAGCTACGGCGAGGTGCGCCGGTTCCCCCTGCACCGCATCACGTCCGCCGCCCTGGTCGAGGACGACGGCGCGTAGTCCGGGCACACCGGAGGGCGGCCCCCGGCACGGGGACCGCCCTCCGGCACGACAACCCCGTCAGCCCGCGCGGACCGACATCCACTGGCGCATGGCGTGCTCGACCAGCGTGATCAACGTCTGCTTGGTCGACTGCCGGTTGCGCGCGTCGCAAGTCACTATCGGCACGGACTGGTCGATCGTGAGCGCGTCGCGGACGTCCTCGATGCGGTGGTGCAGCAGGCCGTCGAAGCAGTTGACCCCCACGACGTACGGCAGCTGCCGGTCGTCGAAGAAGTCGATCGAGGCGAACGCGTCCGCCAACCGGCGGGTGTCCACCAGCACGATCGCGCCGATCGCGCCGCGCACCAGGTCGTCCCACATGAACCAGAACCGGTGCTGGCCCGGTGTGCCGAACAGGTACAGGATCAGGTCCTGGTCCAGCGACACCCGGCCGAAGTCCATGGCCACCGTCGTGGTGACCTTGTTCGGCGTCGCCGAGAGGTCGTCGACCCCGGCGCTCGCCTCGGTCATCACCGCTTCGGTGGTCAGCGGAACGATCTCCGACACCGACCCGACGAACGTCGTCTTGCCAACGCCGAAGCCACCGGCCACCACGATCTTCGCGGAGGTCGTCGGCTTCTTGGCGCCTTCGGCCGCGTTGGGGCTAGAGCCTGCGAAGCCCACTGAGCACCCTCTCAAGGAAATCAATGGATGGCCGGTCCCCCACGACCAAGCCACCCTGGTGAATCAAGACCAAACCCATGCTCGCCATGTCGCCGATCAGCACCCGGGCCACGCCGAGCGGGAGCCGGAGGTGAGCGGCGACCTCGGCCACCGACCTGGTGTCGGTGCACAACCCGCAGATCGACCGGTGCTCGGGGAGCACCGCCGCGTCGCGGTCGAGGCCCTTCTCGCTGGTGGAGATCAGCGCCTCGATCGCGAGGTCGTAGTCGGGCCGGGTGCGGCCACCGGTCCGGGTGTACGGGCGCACCAGGGACCCGGACTCCGCCGCGGGGTTCTCCTCGCGGCGGACGACCGGCTGCGGACCGGTCGCGTAGGGCACCTGTTCCGGCACGCTGTCGGGCAGGCCGTGGGCGCCGAAGAGATCGGCGCCCGGACCTCCGAACAGGCCGCTGCCGTACCCGTCGATGTCGAACCGGTTGGGAACGCCGTCGTAGTCGTACGACGAGTCGTCAACCTCACGTTGAGACATATCGCCTTGCCCCTGCCCTGTGCCTTCGACCCGTGGCCGCGGCGCCTGCTCCGCCCGGCGGCCCGACCACGAGTTGGGTACGTCCTCGGCTTCCTCGTCCTGTGCGGGGTCGGCATCCGGCTCAGCGAATTGGAAGCCACCGGCCGCCCACTCCTGGTAGTCGAAGTTCCTACCGAAGCGTCGGCCGCCGGCGCCAGATCGTTCAGCCATTTACCTTCACCCCCACGATCTCATGAGGATCTACCGCCGAACCACGCCCTGGAGCTGCGCGCGCAGCTCCGGGGTGAGCTGCTGGCCCACGCGCTCGACCAGCAGCGTCATCTCGTAGGCCACGAGGCCGATGTCACAGTTCGGGGCGGCGAGCACGGCGAGGCAAGACCCGTCGCTGATCGACATCAGGAACAGGTAGCCCCGTTCCATCTCGACCACGGTCTGGTTCACCGTGCCCGCCTCGAAGCACCTCGCCGCGCCAGCCGTGAGGCTGACGAGCCCGGATGCCACGGCGGACAGCTGTTCGGCGCGGTCGCGGGGCAGGCCCTGCGAGCCGGCGAGCAGTAGCCCGTCCGCCGACACGACCACGGAATGTGCCACACCGGGAACCCGGCGCACGAAGTCGGTGATAAGCCAACCAAAGCTGCCTGGCTGAGCTGCGGTCGTCACTCCTGCTCCTCGTCTTGCCGGCTCGACATGTCACCAGCGTAAGCGTCGATCAAAGCGTGCCGCCCTCGGTGGACGCCCTGCTGAAGACTCGACATGCGTCCACGGATCGCGTCAGCCGATCGTGGTGGCAGCGGGGGCCGCTGCGGTTGCCGCTCCGTCGCCGTCGGCTTCGGTGCGGCGGATCCCGGCACAAGCTGAGCCTTGGGCACCCGCTTGGGCAACCCCGCCTGTGTCGTGGTCTCTGGCGCCTTGTTCAACAAGGCCTGTGCCGCCTGCCAACCCTCGTCGGCGGGGGACTCCCACACCGACTCGGCGGCCGCGGCCGGCTCGGGTTCGGCGACCGGTTCCGGCTCGGTCACGCGGGGCACCTCCGCGGCGCGCTTGGGCAGGTTGGTGGGCGAACCGGGCTGCCGCTTGGGCAGCCCGCCCTCGGTCAGACTAGGCGCGCCCCCACCGCGGCCGGAAAGGACACCCTCCGTCTCGCGCCTGGGCAGCGCGTTCGGGCCCGAGTCGAGCAGTCCTCGCTGCGGCAACGGGTCCTCGGACGTGGTGGGCGCGACGGGCGGGACCGGGCGCGGCTTGCGGGTCGGCAGCAGCGACTCGGCGCGGCTCGGCTCGACCCGGCCGTTGCCGGAGCGCTCCGACTCGGGCGCGGGCGGCACCGCCTGAGCGGTCGCGGCCGACGTCTCGCTGCCGACGGACTGGAACCACTGCGAGAGGACCGCCTCGTAGATCGGCAGCCGCTCGGTCGGGGCGTCCAAGTCGTGCTCGACCTCCCTGGCCGCGGGCGCGACCTGCGGCGCGGGCGACGTGCCGTTGCGGTGCGGTGGCCCGGGCTCCGGGTCGACCAGGAAGCCCGGGTCCACCGCGGCGGCGAACTGGGTCGTCTCGAAGCCGTGCTCGTAGGCGGTGTCGTGCTCGGGGCGGTCCTCGTAGGCGGTGAACAGCGTCGGCTCGCCGAACGAGCCCTCGGGCTCGCGCTCGACGTCGCGCTCCTCGACCGAGCCCATCCAGGACCGCGGCACCTCGCCCGACGTCTCCGCGGGCGTCTCGGCGAACGCGGGCGCGTCGCCGAACGACGGCACGCGGACCGGGTCGTGCTCGCCCTCGCCCTGCACGAAGCTCACCGGGAACGCCGGCTCGTCCTCGATCCGGGGCATGCTCGGGAAGCTGTCGTCCGACCGGGACCGGTCGTCCGGGTAGGACGAGTCGTCCAGGCGGGCCAGGGTGCCGGTGCCGAACGCCCCGGCGATGCCGGACGCGCGCTGCGCCGTCGACCCGAACGCGGGGTCGCCGAAGGCCGCGTCGCCGAAGCCGGAGTCGCCGCCGAACGGGGAGTCGCCGAAGCCGGGGTCGCCGCCGAACGCGGAGGCGGGCTCGGCGCCCAGCGGGGAGCCCATCACGCCGGGCGACGCGACCAGCGTGTCGGGCACCAGCACGAGCGCGGTGGTGCCGCCCTCGATGTCCTCGTTGGACCGCAGCCGCACCTTGATGTCGTGCCGCTTGGCCAACCGCGCGACCACGTACAGGCCCATCCGGCGGGACACCGCGACGTCCACGTCCGGCGGGTCGGCCAGCCGGGTGTTGGCGTCGGACATCTCCTGCTCGCCCATGCCGACGCCGCGGTCCTGGATCTCGATCGCCAGCTCGCCCTTGCGGGTGCGGGCGGTGCGCACGGTGACCTTCGTCACCGGGTCGGAGAACGCGGTGGCGTTGTCCAGCAGCTCCGCGATCAGGTGCACGAGGTCGTTGACCGCGCGGCCCTGGACGGTCAGCTCCGGGGTCTGGCCGACCTGCACCCTGGCGTACTGCTCGACCTCGGACACCGCGGCGCCGAGCACTTCGGCGGCCGGGACCGGGCGGGTCAGCCGGCGGGACAGGTCCGTGCCGGACAGGACCAGCAGGTTCTCGCTGTTGCGCCGCATCCGGGTGGCGAGGTGGTCCAGCTCGAACAGGCTGGCCAGCTGGTCGGGGTCCTGCTCGTCCTGCTCCAGCCGGTCGATCAGGTTCAGCTGGCGCTCGACCAGGGCCTGCGAGCGGCGGGACAGGTTGACGAACATCGAGTTGACGTTGTCGCGCAGCAGGGCCTGCTCGGCGGCCAGCCGCACCGCCTCGCCGTGCACCGCGTCGAACGCCCGGGCCACCTGGCCGACCTCTTCGCGGGTGGTGATCGGCACCGGCGCGATGGCCGTCTTCGCCGCCTCCTGCGGGTTCGGGTCGGCCAGGATCCGGCCGACCGCCTCCGGCAGGCCGTGGTCGGCGACCTCCAGCGCGGTGCGGCGCAGGGTGCGCAGCGGGTTCAGGATCGAGCGGGCCACGAACAGCGCCATCAGCATGGCCAGCAGCAGCGCGCCCAGCACGATGCCGGAGTCGCGGAACGCGGCGTTGCGGGCCACGCCGGTCAGCTCGTCGGTGCGGTTCTGCAGCTGCTCCAGCAGCAGGTTCTCCACGTCGCGGGTGAGGTTCACCGTCAGCGTGGACGCGATGTCCCACTTCTCCGGGCGCAGCGACGTCAGCGGCAGCCCGGCCGTGGCCAGGTTCAGCGCCGTCTCCTGCATGTCGTTCGCGGTGTCGACGATCAGGCCGGTGACCGTGTCGTCGTAGATCTTGGCCTGGTCGGCGGTCGCGGACTTGCGGAAGTCGTTGCGGGCGGCGTCCAGCTCGGCGTTCGCGGCCAGCAGCTGGCGCTCCTGGCCGGGGCCGAAGCCGCCGCTCTGGAAGACGTCGAGCATGACGCCGCGCTTGCGCGACTCCTGCTCCTTGATCCGGGCGATGGCGTTGGTGGCCAGGTGCAGCCGCACCAGCTCGGGCTCGTTGATGCCCGCGATGGCCTGCTCGCCGAGGTCGAGCAGGCTCTCCACCGACTCGGAGTAGGTGCGCATCACGGCGTCGGAGGGGTACTGCGTGTCGCGGACCGCGTTGCGCAGGCTGTTGAGCCGGTCGAGCTGGCTGGACGCCCGGCGGAACCGGGTGACCACGTCGTCGTCCAGGTCGGCGCTGAGGTCGGCGATCTTGCCGTTGAGGGCCTGCACGGTGTCCTCGACGCGGCGCAGCTGGCGGTCCAGCACCACGCGGTCGAGCTGCTTGCCGGAGGCGACGTGGCTCGCGCTGAGGTCGCGCTCGCGCTGGAGCTGCTGCACCAGGTCGGCGACGGCGGACTCCAGCTGGATCTGGTTCGCCAGCCGGTTCAGCTCGCTCGCGTCGGCCAGGTCGGAGTTCACCCGCAGGCCGCCGAGGGCGACCGCGGCGATCGTGGGGATGAGCAGGACGGCGGTCAGCTTGGTGGGCAGCCGCCAGTTGCGCAGCCGCCACCCGGCCGTGCGGGCCTGCTGGTCCCGCTCGGCGGCGTTCGTCCCGGTTCGACGCCCGGTGCCCGTTGACTCGGTCACAGTTCCATCACTCAGCGCAGCCAGTCCGTCACCCATTCCGGGCCTTTCGGAGCGCGGTGGAATCCCCACGCCTGACTGGCTGGGACCTCTCTCTCGACGGGCCACCCTGGGCTTCCTCTTCCGGCAGCAGTGTTCCCCGGCCTCTCCCCCGTGGACCGAAGCATGGACTCGAAATCGGCCGAATTGCAGCACAGGAGCGGTGGTGCCGGCTAGGCACCCCTCCCCCGCACAGGGACACGACGGTCTGCGACGACCTGTGCCACCAGGCGGGGAGCGTAGTGCTCGACCCCGGCCCCGGGGAAGACTCCGGAAGCACTCACCGTATCGGAGCAGGGCTGTCGTTTCATACCTCTGGGTGGTTACGATCCCCCGCATCGACAACTGCGTCGAAAAATTCGTTGATCAAATAGACCCCGCTCTCGAGGTCATCCCGGCGAGAGGTGCCATGCCTACCCCAGCGCGTGTTCTGCGACGTGCGGCAGCGTTGTTCGCGTGTGCCGCCACCTTGACGGCGTGCGGGCTGCTCCCCGGCACCGACGGGAACAGCACCCCCGACGTGGAACGCAGCACACTGCGCATCGGCGTGCTGCCGGTGGTCGACGTGGCGCCGCTGCGCCTCGCGTTCAACAACAAGCTCTTCGACAAGGCGGGTCTCCAGGTCCAACTGGTGCCGCTGAACGACGAGGTCGAGGGCATCAAGCAGCTCGACACCACGCTCGACCTGACCTGGGCGACGCACGTCACGCTGTTCCGCAGCTACGCCGAGGGCACCCAGCTGCAGCTCCAGGGCGAGGCGTACCAGGCGGGCGCGAACACCATGGCGCTCGTCACGCTGGACGAGGCGTACGACAGCCCCGGCAAGCTGCCCAACCCGCGCATCGCCGTGCCGTCGACCGGCGACGTCGGCGCGCTGACCACGAAGGCCGTGCTCAAGACGGCCGGCGTGGAGAAGCAGCGGATCAGGCCGGTCGAGATGCCGTTCGAGCAGATGGTCAACGCCATGCGGGCCGGTCAGGTCGACGCGGCGTGGATGACCGAGCCGTACATCACCCAGGCGCAGAGCGGCACCGGCGCGCGCATCCTGACCGACACCGCCGTCGGCCCGACCAAGGACTTCCCCATGTCCGGGTACGCGTCGAGCAAGAAGTTCGCCGACACCAACCCGCGCACGCTGGCCCTGTTCCGGCAGGTCCTGCGGGACGCGCAGGAGGCCGCGTCGAACGACAAGCTGTCCGTGCAGAACGCGCTGACCGGGTACATGGACGTGGACCAGCAGACCGCCGCCCTGGTGTCGGTCGGCACGTTCCCGCTGTCGCTCAACCCGGTCCGGCTGCAGCGCGTCGCGGACATGATGGACACCGAAGAGGTGCTGCCGGAGCGGTTGGACGTCGGCGGGTTGTTGCCGCCCGGAACCACCAACTGAGCCGAACCACCAACTGAGCGGATCGCCAACTGAGCGGAACCACTAACTGACTCACCGTCAGCGATAGGGGGCCTTACCCATTGCGGGAAGGCCCCCTATTTTTCGATCTCGGCTTGGTTAAGCCTCGATCAAGCAGATCGTGGTCGCAGGCTGTGAGTAAACGGACACGGTGTTGCCACTCTCGCACTCGTTCTCGTCCGCCACTCCCCCGATGACCTTGCCCACCTTGTAGGTGGCGCTCGAATCGCAGGTCACCTTGGTCGTTTTGGCGGCCACAATCGTGCCCTCCTGCTTGAAGCAGTCACCCTCGGCCGCGTTCAGCATCAGGCACAGCTTGAAGCCGTCACTTCGCCGACCGCCACTGTCGGAGTACTCGGCGTAGTCCCCGTCGGGGCAGGAGTCGGCGCTGCTGTCCAGGTGGGCGGCCACCCGGAAGGCGGCTTCCGGGGAGGAGCACTCGACCTTCTCGACGTCGGCGTCGGTCACGCCGGCGGAAACGATCTTGATGCACTCGCCCGGTTCGGCGCCCGCCGGGCCGTTGATGCCGGCGAGGACGCCCGCGACCACGACGCCCACGATGCCCAGCACGACGACGGCGACCAGGGCTTTCGCGCCGGTGGAGGTGCGCTTGGGCGGCGGTGGGAGCTGCTGCGGGTAACCCGGCTGGCCGTAGTGGCCGGGCTGGCCGGGTTGGCCAGGGCCGAACTGACCGGGCTGACCGGGCTGACCGTAGTGCGGTGGCTGGCCGTACGGGCCCGGCTCGCCGTACTGGCCCGATTGGCCTGGCTGACCGTACGGACCCGGCTGGCCGGGCTGCCAGTGCTGACCGGGCTGCCCGTGCTGGGGTGGAGGGTACTGGGGCGGTTGGCCCTGGTAGCCGGGCAGCGGCTGGTAGCCGCCGTCACCGGGTGGCGGGTAGCCGTGGGGTGGCGGGGCGGGAGGCGTGGTCACCTGGCGTTCCTCTCGACATCGGGCGAGCGGAACGTACCTCCCCGGGCGCCGTTCGGGCGCAGCGGATTCAGCGCGCGTCAGCGGCGCGGACCAGGCAGAACGTGACGACGGGCTCGGGGTAGGTCAGCTTCTGGCCGTTCTCGCACTCCCCCGGCTCCGGCGCGGCGCTGACCACCCGGATCGCCTGCTCGGCGGCGCAGTCGACCTTCTTCATCCCGGCGCCCCGGTCGCCCAGGTAGCACGCGCCCGGGACGAAGTTGGGGATCAGGCACAGCGTGGCCGTCCGGGTGAAGACGGTGTACGGCGCGCCGCCCCTGGGGCACTGCGAGGCGTCGTCCACGACCTTGGCCACCCGCACGTTGGCCTGCTCGGACGCGCAGTCGAGCGCCCGGTACCTGGCGCCCTCGGGCACCCGCTCGATGCTCGCGCAGACCCCGGGCTCGGGCCCGTCGGGGCCGCCGCCGACCAGCGTGACCGCGAACGCGCCCGCGACCACCACGGCGACCGCGCCGACACCCCACCTGATCTTCCGCATGGAACAGGGCATCGGCACGGCCGCGCGCGTGGTTGAGCCGGTTCACCCGGCAGGGTTCACATCTCGGCGGGCGCGAGGCAGAACGTGACGGCCGGCTCCGGGTAGGCCATGCCGGCGCCGTCCGGGCACGCCTCCAGGTCGGTCGAGCCCTGGACGACCTTGGTGACCTTGAAGGTCTCGGGGCCGACGCAGTCGGTCTTGACGAACTCGGTGGTGCCGTCGTCGGGCTTGTAGCAGGCACCCTCGGACAAGTTCGGCAGCAGGCAGAGCTTGTAGCCGTCGCCATCGCCGTCATCGATGCTGCCGACCGGGGGGAACTCGGTGTACAGGCCCTCTTCGGGGCAGGTGGCGTCGGTCGCGTCGAGGACCTTGCCGACCTGGTAAACGGCCTTGGCGTCGGAGCAGTCGAGGGTTTCGACGTCGGCCCGGTCGTCGGTCTCGGCGGAAACGCTCACGCAGTCACCCGCCTCGGCTTTGGCGGAACCACTGGTGAGGCGGTACACGCCGTAGACCACGACGGCGATCAGCAGCACCACCAGGACGCCGATGAGGATCTTCCGCCCGTTGCCGCTCGACCCGCCCCCGGCCGGGACGGCGCCGGACTGCTCGCCGGGAGCGGCGAACCCGGAGACCGGCACGCCGGCGCCAGGAGCACCGGTGGACGCAGCACCGGCAGCACCGGCAGAGGCAGCGCCAGCGGAGGCGGCGCCAGCGCCGGCGCCGGTCGTCGCGGGGCCGGTCGTCGCGGGGCCGGTCGTCGCGGGGCCGGTCGTCGCGGGGCCGGTCGTCGCGGGGCCGGTCGTCGCGGGGCCGGTGGAAGCAGGACCGGCAGCGGCAGCACCGGCAGCACCGGTGGTCGCGGGGCCGGTGGTCGGCTCGGCCGCGGCGGGCGCGTCGGAGGCCGGTTCGGCGGCGGAGGAGGCCACGGGGTCCGCGGACGGGGCCGGGCGGGCGCCCGGCACGGCGGTCGGACCGGCGGGCGTGACGGGCTCGTTGCCCGCCACCGGCTGGTCACGCGCGCCGGCGCCCGGTTCCGGGGTGGCGCCGGGCTCGGCGACACCGGAGTCGGAGCCGAGGCCGGTCGACGTCGGGCTGGAGAGCTCGCGCTCCTCGGCGGACGCGGCGGCTTCCCGGGACGCCTCGATGCGCCTCGCGTCGGCGGGCGGCACGTCGGGGCGGGCGCCGGCGGCGCCGGTCGGCGCGTCGTCGTCTGGTCGGCTGGGCTCGTTGCTCATGATCATCCTCGCTGGACGGGGCGCGTGACGTCCTCAGAAGGTAGCGTCACGCGCCCCGCGAGGTGGATCAGGCGTCCTCGGCGGGCGCGAAGCAGAAGGTCGTCTTCGGCTCGGCGTAGGTCAGCGGCACGGCGTCGACGCAGGCGCTCTCGTCCGCGCTGCCCTTGACCAGCTTGACCAGCTTGAACACGCCGGACTGGCCGCAGTCGACGGGCGGGTAGCCCATCTGCGTCGAGGTGGTGTCCACGTCGTAGCAGTTGCCCTCGACCAGGTTCGGCACCAGGCACAGCTTCGAGTCCGGGCCGCGGCGGGCGGTCTCGGTGTACTGGTCGTAGTTGTCGCCGCACGACTCGGACAGCGAGCCGAGCACCTTGCCGATGGTGTAGTTCGCCTCGGGGGCGCCGCAGTCGACGGTCTTGAACTCGGGCTCGCTGCTGGTGCCGGTCAGGCTGGCGCACTCGCCCGCCTTGGACTGGGCCGCGTCACTGGTGAAGTAGTTGATCCCGTAGATCACGACGCCCGCCACCACGAGACCGATCACCGCCGTGAGGATGCGCGCGACGACGCTCTTCTTCTTCGGCGGCTGGGGAACCTGCTGGGGCTGCGGCGCGTTCTGGTACTGCGGGGCGCCCTGGTACTGGGGGCCGTTCTGGTACTGCGGTGCGGACGCGGGCATGTCCGTGCTCATGATGACCTTCGTTCATCCGGGAAGCCCCTGTACGTCCGCGCGTAGGGTCGCGAGGTGGGGCGGACGGAAGCTACCGACTGCGCCACCCGGGCGTACGCGGCTTTATCGAACCGAGTCCGTAAGCGCTGGGTGCGCGGTCGCGCACCGTCCGCTACCGACTTGCACGCGGTATGCACACTTGAGGGACACCAAGCGACAGGAGTGCGCGCCAGTGACCGACGGCCCTTTGATCGTCCAGTCGGACAAGACCCTGCTGCTGGAGGTCGAGCACCCGCTGTCGGACGAGGCGCGCACCTCCATCGCGCCGTTCGCCGAGCTGGAACGCGCCCCCGAGCACGTGCACACCTACCGGATCACGCCGCTGGCGCTGTGGAACGCGCGGGCCGCGGGCCACGACGCCGAGCAGGTGGTCGACGCGCTGGTCCGGTTCTCCCGCTACCCGGTGCCGCAGCCGCTGCTGGTGGACGTGGTCGACACGATGGGCCGGTTCGGCCGGCTCCAGCTGGCCAACCACCCGGCGCACGGCCTGGTGCTGAACTCGCTGGACCGCGCGGTGCTGGAGGAGGTGCTGCGGCACAAGAAGGTCAAGCCGATGCTGGGCGCGCGGGTGGACGACGACACGGTCGTCGTGCACCCCAGCGAGCGCGGTCGGCTCAAGCAGCTGCTGCTCAAGATCGGCTGGCCCGCCGAGGACCTGGCCGGGTACGTGGACGGCGAGGCGCACCCGATCGACCTGGTCGAGGACGGCTGGCAGCTGCGCGACTACCAGCGGCTGGCCGCGCGGGCGTTCCGGGCGGGCGGCTCGGGCGTGGTGGTGCTGCCGTGCGGCGCGGGCAAGACGCTGGTCGGCGCGGCGGCGATGGCCGAGGCGGGCGCGACCACGCTGATCCTGGTGACGAACACCGTCGCGGGCAGGCAGTGGAAGCGCGAGCTGGTCGCACGGACGTCGTTGACCGAGGACGAGATCGGCGAGTACTCGGGTGAGCGCAAGGAGATCCGGCCGGTCACCATCGCCACCTACCAGGTGATCACCCGCAAGTCGAAGGGCGAGTACAAGCACCTGGAGCTGTTCGACTCGCGGGACTGGGGCCTGATCGTCTACGACGAGGTGCACCTGCTGCCCGCGCCGGTGTTCCGGATGACCGCCGACCTGCAGTCGCGGCGCCGGCTCGGCCTCACCGCGACCCTGGTGCGCGAGGACGGCCAGGAGGGCGACGTGTTCTCGCTGATCGGGCCGAAGCGGTACGACGTCCCGTGGCGGGACATCGAGGCGCAGGGCTGGATCGCGCCCGCCGAGTGCACCGAGGTGCGGGTGACGCTGACCGACGCCGAGCGGCTGGAGTACGCGACCGCCGAGCCGGAGGAGCGGTACAAGCTGTGCTCGACGGCGCGGACGAAGCTGCCGGTGGTGCGGGCGGTCCTGGACCGGCACCCCGGTGAGCCGGCGCTGGTGATCGGGGCGTACCTGGACCAGCTGGAATCGCTGGGCGAGGCGTTGGACGCGCCGGTGATCCAGGGGTCGACGAAGAACAAGGAGCGCGAGGCCCTGTTCGACCGGTTCCGGCGCGGCGAGCTGCGGACGCTGGTGGTGTCGAAGGTGGCGAACTTCTCGATCGACCTGCCCGAGGCGTCGGTGGCGGTGCAGGTGTCGGGCACGTTCGGGTCGCGGCAGGAGGAGGCGCAGCGGCTGGGCAGGTTGTTGCGGCCCAAGGGCGACGGGCGGCAGGCGCACTTCTACTCGGTGGTGTCGCGGGACACGTTGGACACCGACTACGCGGCGCACCGGCAGCGGTTCCTGGCGGAGCAGGGGTACGCGTACCGGATCGTGGACGCGGACGACCTGCTCGGGCCCGAGCTGCCCGAGGTCGGCTGAGCGGTCGGCCGGGTGGGCGCGCTCTAGGCTGGCCCGGTGCTGGTCTACTCGATCCCGATGCGCAACCGGTTCCGCGGCATCGCGGTGCGCGAGGGCGTGCTGCTGGAGGGGCCCGCCGGGTGGGGCGAGTTCTGCGCGTTCCTCGACTACTCGGACGAGGAGTGCGCGCCGTGGCTGGCGTGCGCGCTGGAGGCCGCGAACGACGGCTGGCCCGCGCCGGTGCGCTCCAGCGTGCCGGTCAACTGCACGGTCCCCGTCGTGTCGCCGGAACGCGCGCACGAGATCGTCGCCCGGTCCGGCTGCGCCACGGCGAAGGTGAAGGTCGCCGACCCCGGCACGCCGTTGGGTGACGACCTGGCGCGGGTCGAGGCGGTGCGTGACGCCCTGGGTCCGTCGGGCGCGATCCGGGTGGACGCGAACACGGCGTGGGACGTGGACACGGCGGTCCGGGCGATCCGCGAGCTGGAGCGGGCGGCGGGCGGGCTGGAGTACGTCGAGCAGCCGTGCCCGTCGGTCGAGGAGCTGGCGGCCGTGCGGCGGCGGGTCGACGTGCGGATCGCGGCGGACGAGTCGATCCGGCGGGCCGAGGACCCGTTGCGGGTCGCGGTGGCCGGCGCGGCGGACGTGGCGGTGATCAAGGTCGCGCCGCTGGGCGGGGTGCGGCGGGCGCTGGCGGTGGCGGAGGCGTGCGGGCTGCCGTGCGTGGTGTCGTCGGCGGTGGAGACGTCGGTCGGGATGGCCGCCGGGCTGGCGCTGGCGGGCGCGCTGCCCGAACTGGACTTCGCCTGCGGCCTGGGCACCCTCGCGCTCCTGGACGGCGACGTGGCCACCGACTCGCTGCTTCCGGTGGACGGCCGGCTCCCGGTCCCCGCGCACCCCCCGACGCCGGACCGGTTCCCCGACTTCGCCGCCGACGACGCCACGACGGCCCGCTGGCTGTCCCGGCTGGACCGGGTCCGGGGGCGCGTTCCGGGACTCGAACGCTGAACTCGGGGGTCCTGGGGGTTCGACACGCGGGACGCGGGTGTTCGACTCGCCCGGACCTTCTCAGGGGTGGGCGATGGCCGCGCCGAGGCTGCGGACGACGCCGTCGGTGCGGGTCAGCGCCTCGGTGCGGCGCGGGGTGGCGGGGACGCGGGTCAGGTCGACGACCCGGATCGGCGGGCCGAACTCGATCAGCGTCGGCACGTAGGACGCCTCCCGCACGGCCCACCCGGTCGGTCCCTTCACGAACTTGAACCGGGTGACGATGCCCTCCTCGGTGATCCCCTGCGGCTCGGAGTGGCGGGCCACCTCGTTGCCCATGCCGTAGACGACCCACTTGTCGCCGATCCGCTCGATCGGCTGCACGGCGTGCACGTGCGTGCCGATGATCAGGTCGACGGCCGGGTCGGCCAGCAGGGCCTGGGCCATCTCGCGCTGCTGCGGCGTGGCCTCGTGCCGGTACTCCTCGCCCCAGTGCAGGCTCGCCACCACGACCTCGGCGCCGGCCGCCTTCGCCGCGCGGGCGGCCGCCAGCACGCCCTCGGTGGACAGCTGGTTGGCCACCCACGGCTGCGGCAGCGGGATGCCGTTGAACCCGTAGGTGAACGCGACGTGCCCGACCTTCACCCCGCCGACGTCCAGCAGCAGCGGTGTCGCGGACTCCTCGGGCGAGCGGAACGAGCCGGTGTGCTTCAGCCCGGCGGCGTCCAGCACGTCGAGGGTGGTCCTGATCGCGGGCGAACCGCGGTCGAGGGTGTGGTTGGACGAGGTGGAGCAGCTGTCGTAGCCGATCTCCTTCAACGCCGACGCGACCTCAGGCGGCGCGCTGAACGCCGGGTAGCCGTAGGTCGGCGCGCCGGGCGCGGACAGCGGCGTCTCCAGGTGGCAGATCGACACGTCGGCGTCGATCGCCTCGCGCAGGCCCTCCAGCAGCGGCACGAAGTTGCGCGCGCCGTCGGCGTCGGCCTGCTCGGTCAGCGCCGGGTGGACCAGGATGTCGCCGCCCGCGGCCAGCGTGAACGACGGCGGCTCGGGGGCCGCGGACGTGGTGGTGGCGGTCGGCTGCCGGGCCGAGGTGAGCACCACCGGCGACCCGGTGCAGCCGACGAGCAGGCCGAGGCAGGCGACCAGCCCGAGGACCGGCCGCCCGCCGCGCCCGTTCAGCGCCGCCGCCCGCGGAGCCCGCGCACCAGCAGCACGACCAGCAGCAGCCCGGCCACGACCGGCAGCACCCGCTTGAGCACGGGCGCGCCCGCGGTCCCGATCAGGTCGATCGGCTCGTCCGGCACGGCGCGCAGCGGCGGCCGCCCGTCGGTTGGCGAAGCAGTCACCTCCTCAGCTTCCGCCGGCGCGAGCCGCGTCGCCAGGCATTCGGCGAACTCGCCGATGAGCCGGCCGCTGACCTCGCTGATCAGCCCCCGGCCGAACTGGGCCGGTCGGCCGGTGACGTTCAGGTCCGTGACCACGGACACCTCGGTGCCGCCGGCCGCGGCCGTCAGCGCCACGGACACGGTCGCGGACGCCGTGCCGTTGCCCCTGGTGTCCTTGCCGGACGCCTTGAGCACGGCCGCGCGCACCCGCTCGTCGACCGACGTGAACTCGCCGGTCCCCTTGTAGAGCAGGGTGACGGGCCCGAGCTTGACCTTGACGGTGCCGGTGAACGCCCGCCCGTCGACCCCGGTGAGGGTGGCGCCCGGCATGCACGGCGCCACCTTCTCCGGGTCGAGCAGCGCCGCCCACACGTCCGGCACGGGCGCGGGGACGGTGAACCGGTGTTCGAGCTTCATGCGCTCACCGCGGCCGTCACCGCGCGTTCGGTGAGCACGCGGGCCAGGTGCGACCGGTACTCGGGGTCGGCGTTGGCGTCGGAGGGCGGGTCGGCGCCCTCGGTGGCCCGGGAGGCCGCGGCGGCGATCACCTCGGCCGTCGCGGGCTGCCCGACCAGCGCCTCCTCCACGCCGAGGGCGCGCACCGGCGTCGGACCCATGTTGGTCAGGCCGACCCGCGCGTCGGCGATCCGGCCGTCGGCGACCCGCAGCGCGGCGGCCACCGCCACGATCGACCACGCCTGGGCGACCCGGTTGAACTTCTCGTAGCGCGCGCCCCAGCCGGTCAGCTTGGGCACCCTGACGTGGGTGAGCAGTTCGTCGGGGGCCAGCGCGGTGGTGAAGTAGTCGACGAAGAACTCCGCCGCGGGCACCTCGCGCGTGCCGCCCGGCCCGACGCACACCATCACCGCGTCCAGCGCCAGCGCGGGCGCGAGCAGGTCGCCCGCCGGGTCGGCGTGGGCCAGCGAGCCGCCGAACGTGCCCCGGTGCCGCACCTGCGGGTCGGCGACGGTGTCGGTGGCCAGGCGCAGCAGCCCAGCGTGCTCGCGGACCAGCGGGTCGCGGCGCACCTCGTGGTGCGTGGTCATGGCGCCGATGCGCAGCGAGTCGCCGTCGTCGCGCACGCCGGTCAGCTCGGTCAGCCGGGACAGGTCGACCACCAGGGTCGGCACGGCCAGCCGCATCCGCAGCACCGGGATGAGGCTCTGGCCGCCCGCCATCACCTTGGCGTCCTCGCCGCCCGCGGCCAGGGCGCGCACCGCCTCGTCCACCGAGGTCGGCGCGACGTAGTCGAACGCGGCCGGGATCACCGGTCACCTCCGCGGGGGTCGAGGGAGCCCAGGCCGCCGCCCGCTCCGGGTGTCGTCGGGAGGTCGGCGGCGCGGTGGTGGATGGCCTTCCACACCCGCATCGGCGTGCACGGCATCTCCACCTCCGTGACGCCCAGGTGCCGCACGGCGTCCACGATCGAGTTGACCACGGCGGGCGTGGAGGCGATCGTGCCCGCCTCGCCGACGCCCTTCACGCCCAGCGGGTTGCTGGTCGCGGGCGTCTCGGTGCGGTCGGTGGTGAAGTGCGGCAGGTCGACCGCGGACGGCAGCAGGTAGTCGGCGAGGGTGGCCGTGGTGAGCGTGCCGCTCTCGTCGTGCACCGCCTCCTCGAACAGGGCCTGCGCGATGCCCTGCGCCAGGCCGCCGTGCACCTGGCCCTCCACGATCATCGGGTTCACCACCTTGCCGACGTCGTCCACGCACACGTACGAGCGGATCCTGACGGCGCCGGTCTGCGTGTCGACCTCGGTCGCGCACAGGTGCGTGCCGTGCGGGTAGGAGAAGTTCTCCGGGTCGAACGTGGCCTCGGCGTCCAGCCCGGGTTCCATCCCGTCGGGCAGGTCGTGCGCGACGTGCGCGGCGACCACGACGTCACCGAGCCCCATGGTGGTGGACGTGCCGCGCACCGAGAACGCGCCCGACGTGAACTCGACGTCGTCCTCGGCGACCTCCATCAGGTGCGCGGCGACCGTGCGCGCCTTGGCCAGCACCTTGTCCGCGGCCAGCACCACGGCCACGCCGCCGACCGCCAGCGACCGCGACCCGTAGCTGTCCAGGCCGCGGTGCGAGATCCGGGTGTCGCCGTGCAGCACCTCGACGTCCTCGAACGGCACGCCGAGCCGGTCGGCGACGATCTGGCTCCACGCCGTCTCGTGGCCCTGGCCGTGCGGCGAGGTGCCGGTGATCAGCTCGACCTTGCCGGTGGGCAGCATCCGGATCGCCGCGTGCTCCCAGCCGCCCGCCCCGTACCGCAGGGCGCCGAGCACGCGGGACGGCGCGAGCCCGCACATCTCGGTGTAGGTGGAGATGCCGATGCCGAGCTGCACCGGGTCGCCGCTCGCCCGGCGCTCGGCCTGCTCGCGCCGCAGCTCGTCGTACCCGAACAGCTCCGTGGCGCGGGCGGTGGCCGCCTCGTAGTCGCCGGAGTCGTAGGTCAGGCCCGCGACCGTGGTGAACGGGAACTCGTCGTGCTTGATCCAGTTGCGCTCGCGCAGCTCCAGCGGGTCCACGCCCAGCTCGGCGGCCAGCTCGTCCATGATCCGCTCGATGGCGAACGTGGCCTCCGGCCGCCCCGCGCCGCGGTAGGCGTCGGTCGGCGTCTTGGTGGTGAACACGTTCGTGCAGGTGAACCGGTACGCCTGGAACTTGTAGATGGCGTTGAACATGAACGCGCCCAGGATCGGCACGCCCGGCGTGACCAGGCGCAGGTAGGCGCCCATGTCGGCGAGCAGGTCGACCTTGAGGCCGGTGACGGTGCCGTCCCGGCGGGCCGCGATGGTGAGCCGCTGGAGCTGGTCGCGGCCGTGGTGGGCGGACAGCATCGACTCGGTGCGCGTCTCGGTCCACTTGACCGGCTTGCCGAGCCGGCGCGCGGCCAGCAGGGTCAGCACCTCCTCGGGCGTCACCTGGAGCTTGCCGCCGAAGCCGCCGCCGACGTCCGGCGCGACGACCCGGATCCGCTGCTCGGGGATGCCGAGCACGGCCGACAGCATCCAGCGCAGCAGGTGCGGCACCTGGGTGGACGACCACATGGTCACCGAGTCGGGCGACGGGTCGACCACGACCGAGCGCGGCTCCATGAACGCCGGGATCAGCCGCTGCTGGCGGAACGTGCGCTCGACCACCACCTCCGCCTCGGCGATGACCCGGTCCACGTCCGAGCCCGTGCCCGCCTCCGCCGAGTCGTAGACCCAGGTGGCGCTCTTGTTCGTGCCCAGGTCGGGGTGCACGAGGTCGGCGTCCGGCTCGACCGCGCGCTCCAGGTCCAGCACGACCGGCAGGTCCTCGTAGTCGACGTCGATCGCGGACAGCGCGTCGTGCGCCTCGGCCGCGCTGCGGGCCACCACCAGGGCGACCGCCTCGCCGGCGAAGTTCACCCGGTCGACGGCCAGCGACGGCGCGGGCGGCGCCAGCATGTCCTCGGTGATCGGCCACGCGCACGGCAGGCTGCCCTGCTCCTCGGCGACGTCCCGGCCGGTGAGCACCAGCAGCACGCCGGGCATCTTCGCGGCCTCGGTGACGTCGACCGAGGTGATCCGGGCGTGCGCCACGGGGCTGCGCAGCAGCGCCATGTGCAGCAGCCCGGTCAGCTGCATGTTGTCGGTCCACCGGGTCGCGCCGGTGATCAGCCGGGCGTCCTCCTTGCGCCGGCGGGCCTTGCCCAGCTCCGGTTCGGCGGTGGCGGTCACTCCGCGCCCCCGATCCGCTGCTCCCGGGCGGCGTCCTGGACGGCGCGGACGATGTTCTGGTAGCCGGTGCAGCGGCAGAGGTTGCCCTCCAGGCCGTGCCGCACCGCGTCCTCGTCCGGGTCGGGGTCGTCGGCCAGCAGGTCGATGGCCTGCATGATCATGCCGGGGGTGCAGAAACCGCACTGCAGGGCGTGGTTCTCGTGGAACGCCCGCTGCACGGGGTGGAGCTGCCCGTCGCGGGCCAGTCCCTCGACGGTGGTGACCTCGCGGCCGTCGGCCTGCACCGCGAGCACGGCGCACGACTTCACGCTCCGCCCGTCGAGGTGCACCGTGCACGCGCCGCAGTTGCTGGTGTCGCAGCCGACGACCGTGCCGGTCTTGCCGAGCCGTTCGCGCAGGTGGTGGACCAGCAGCGTGCGCGGCTCCACCTCGTCGCTGTAGGCCACGCCGTCGACGGTGACCGTGATCCGCATGAACCCTCCAGGTGTGGTGGTGATGGGGGTCACAGCCGAGCCTGCTCGTTGTTGCCCCGTCAAACAACCCTCACTTGTGGATGGAGCCGTCCGTGCGGGTCAGCCGCTCGCCCCCGCCGCCCCACCGCAGCGCGATGATCTCCGCGGCGATCGACACCGCCGTCTCCTCGGGCGTGCGGGCGCCGAGGTCCAGGCCGATCGGGGACGCCAGGCCGGCCAGCTCGCCCTCGGTCAGGCCCGCCTCGCGCAGCCTGCGCAGCCGGTCGTCGTGGGTGCGGCGGGAGCCCATCGCGCCGACGTAGCCGAGCTTGAGCCGCAGCGCGACCTCCAGCAGCGGCACGTCGAACTTCGGGTCGTGGGTGAGCACGGCGACCACCGTCCGCTCGTCCACCCGGCCCGCGTCGGCCTGGCCCGCGAGGTAGCGGTGCGGCCAGTCCACGACCACCTCGTCGGCTTCGGGAAACCGACTCGCGGTGGCGAACACCGGGCGCGCGTCGCACACCGTGACGCGGTAGCCGAGGAACGCGCCGAGCCGGGCCACGGCGGCGGCGAAGTCGATCGCGCCGAACACCAGCATCCGCGGCGGCGGCTCGAACGAGTTGACGAACACGGTCAGCCCCTCGCCGCGCCGCTGGCCGTCCGGCCCGTAGTGCAGGGCGCCGCTGCGGCCGGTGGCGAGCAGGCCGCGCGCGTCGTCGGTGATCGCGTCCCGGGCCCTGGCCGACGGCAGGTCGCCCGCGACCCGGTCCGGCCAGACGACCACCCGCCTGCCCACCCACTCCGGGTGCTCCAGGACCGTGGCGACGGCCACCGGCTCCTGGGCCCGGACGGTCTCCAGCACCTCGGGCAGCTCGGGGAACGTGTCGCGGCTGACCGGCTCCACGTAGACGTCGATGATCCCGCCGCAGGTCAGGCCGACCGCGAACGCGTCGTCGTCGCTCACCCCGTACCGCTGGAGCACCGGCGTGCCGGCGCCGACCACCTCCTGGGCCAGCTCGTAGACCGCGCCCTCGACGCAGCCGCCGGAGACGCTGCCGACCACCGCGCCGTCCGCGCCGACCAGCATCGCCGCGCCGGGCGGCCGGGGCGCGGAGCTGAACGTGGCGACCACCGTGCCGACGCCGACCGTCTCGCCGGCTCCGACGCGACGGGCCAGTTCGTCGAGGACATCACGCAAGTCGAACCTCCTCCAGCAGGGCGTGCAGGGTCTCCAGGCTGTGACCGGCCAGCAGCCGGTCCAGGTGCGGTAGGACGGCGGCGATGCCGGACTGGACGGGCCGGTAGCCGTCGTGGCCGGCGTGCGGGTTGACCCAGACGACCTTGTGCGCGAGGCGCTTGAGCCGTCGCGCCTGCTCGGCGAGCAGGGCGGCGTCACCGCGCTCCCAGCCGTCCGAGCAGATGACGACGACGGCCCGCCGCGCGGCGCCGCGCTGCCCCCAGCGGTCCAGGAAGACCTTGATCGTCTCGCCGAGCCGGGTGCCGCCCTCGTGGTCGGGCACGGCGCGCGCGGCGGCGGTCAGGGCCCGTTCCGGGTCGCGGTGGCGCAGGTGGCGGGTGATCCGGGTCAGCCGGGTGCCGAGCGTGCAGACCTCGACGGGCATCCGGCGGGCGACGACGTGCGCGAACCGGAGGAGGGCGTCGGCGTAGGGCTTCATCGAGCCGGACACGTCGATCAGCAGCACGACCTTGCGCGGCCGGGTGGACCGGCGGCGGTGGCGCAGCCGGGTGACCTCGCCGGTGGCGAGCGCGTCCCGCAGCGTCCGGCGCAGGTCGACCTCCCCCCGGCGGGCGGGCGTCCGGCGGGGCGCGCGGCGTCGCGGCGGCGCCGGCCGCAGCTCGGCCAGCAACCGGTCGAGGTGCCGCTTCTCCGCCGGGCCCAACGTGGCGATGTCCCGGCGCCGCAGCACTTCCACGTCACTGGCCGCCACGTTCAACCCCGGCGCCCGCCCACCCCCCGCAGTGCCGGTCCCGAGCGCCGCCAGGCGGCTGACCTGCCGCGCCCGCCCGCTCACCGGCGCCGACGGCGGCACACCCCCGAACCAGGCCGCGAACGCCGCGTCGTACCGGTCCAGGTCGTCCGGCTCACCGCACAACGTGAGCCGCCCCGCCCAGTACACGTCCTCCCGCCGCGCCACGTCGAGCTCCCCGACCGCCACCACGAACGCCCGCACCCGCTCCGGCCCGCACCCGACCCCACCGTGCCGCAGCGCGCGGGCGAACCCCACGAGCCCGGTCGTCACCCCGGCTCCCGTCATCCCCCGATTGTGCGCTTCGTCACGACACTTCCGCATGATCGTGTCGGCGCAACCGCACGTGGCCGCGTGATGGACATAAGATCGAACACGAGTGCGACCTGCAGTGAAGGTCAACAGCCGAGAGGGTAGGTTCCTTACAGTGCGCGCGGTGTCGAAGCTAGCCCTGGCCAGCGAGCCGATGCTGCCGTTCGAACGGCCCGAGCCGGCTGCCGCGGAGTTCTTCGCGGGCATCGGCCTCGCCCGGCTCGGCCTGGAGCAGGCGGGCTTCCGCGTCTCGTGGTCGAACGACATCGAGCCGGCGAAGCACAACATGTACGCGCGGCACTTCACCGAGGACACCGAGGACACGCACAAGTTCGTCCTGGACGACGTCGCCAACGTCGGCGCCGACAGCCTGCCCCCCGACCGGCTGGCGCTCGCCTGGGCGTCGTCCCCGTGCGTCGACGTCTCGCTCGCCGGCGCGCGGCTCGGGCTGAGCGGCGCCCGGTCCGCCGCGTTCTACCAGTTCACCCGAATCCTCGGCGAACTGCCGCCGGACCAGCGCCCCCCGGTCGTCACCTTGGAGAACGTGGTCGGCCTCGCCACCAGCCACGGCGGCGCGGACCTGCGCGCGGCGATCAGGGAGCTCAACGGGATCGGCTACTCCGTCGACGTCCTCACGCTGGACGCGCGGTGGTTCGTGCCGCAGTCGCGCCCGCGCCTGTTCGTCGTCGGGGTGCTCAACCCCCCGGTGGACACGCCCGACGCGAACCCGGTCCTGCGCCCGGAATGGCTCCAGGCCCCCTTCCGGGACAAGTCGCTGCGCACCCACCGCTACCTGCTCCCGGACATCGACCCGTCGCCGGACATCTCGCTGTCGCAGGTGGTCGAACGCTTGAGCGCGGACGATCCGCGCTGGTGGGACGACATGCGCAAAGCCTCGTTCGAAGAACAGCTGTCGCCGATCCAACGCGACCGGCTGGACCAGCTCCGCACGGGCCGTGAAATCACCCATCGAACGGCTTATCGCAGGACCAGGCAGGGCAAGCCCCAGTGGGAAATCCGCTCGGACGACATCGCGGGCTGCCTGCGCACGGCCCGCGGCGGATCGTCCAAGCAGGCGGTCGTCGAGGGCGGCAAGGGCCGTTTCCGGGTCCGCTGGATGACCGGGATCGAGTACGCGCGCCTGATGGGAGCGGGCGACTACATGATCGACGGGCATCGGGACGGCCACCTGATCTTCGGATTCGGCGACGCGGTGTGCGTCCCGGCCGTGGCCTGGCTGGGCAAGAACTACCTGATGCCCTTCTCGCTGGGGAACCGCGAAAGCGCTGACACGAGGCTGACCGCTGTGGGAGCCTGACCCGGTGTCGCGAAAGCCGCCAACCAGGAAAAGCCTTCCGGCGAAGTCGGTCCAGGAATTCCGCGCCCTCCTCGAAACCGCTCTGGACACCCAGGACGAGCAAGGCCGCAAGTGGGCGGACGCCCAGTGGGGCTGCTACGCCTTCTACGACTACGACGGTGAGCCGATCTACGTCGGCCAGACCAACGAACGGCTCCGGACGCGCATCCGCCGCCACTTGAGCAACCAGCGCACCGATGCCGTGGCGATGCGGATCCTGGACGTGTTCGAAGTCGCCGAGATGGAACTCTGGCCCCTGTGGGACTACGAGGGCATTTCCGCGGCGAACAGGGAAGCGAAGCAGCACCTCAACCGCGTCGAGTACACCGCGTACACCCAGGCCATCGAAGACAGCCGCTTCAAGGCGATCCTGAACGAGAAGATCCCGCCGGTCTCCGAACTCGGCGAACTGCCGCCTTCCAAGCGGTTCAACCTGATCAGCGATGAAACCCGTGAAGAACGCGGACATCCCGATGTGCGGATCGCCCGTCGAGCGGAAACCATTTCCCGCCTGGCGGCCGTGGCTCACGAACGGGGTGAGGTTTCGTCCGGGCTCCGGCGTGTGCTGGTGATCCAGGCCGTCAGGCTCGCCTACCTGTCGGCGACCCGGCTGGCCGAAGCCGAGGGTCGGGACGAACCCAAGGCCAACGTCATCTACATGGAAGGGCTCGTCGGGAGCGTCCGCAAGCCCCTCGACGCCGGCGACACGGACACCCCTGAAGGCGACGGCGAACCGGAACTCGACCTCGGTTGATCCCGGCTAAGGTGCTCGGCATGGCCGAAGCGTCTTGGGCGACCAGCGAGGCGACTCGCAAGTCGATGCGGGCGAACCGGAGCCGCGACACCAAACCGGAGTTGCGGCTCCGCAGGGCTCTGCACGCGATGGGCCTGCGCTACCGGGTGTGCGCGCGTCCACTGCCCGAGGTCCGGCGCACAGCGGACATCGTCTTCCCCCGCGCCAAGGTCGCGGTCGAAGTCCGCGGGTGCTTCTGGCACGGGTGTCCCGACCACTACCGCGCCCCGGCCGCCAACGGCAGCTACTGGTCCGCCAAGGTCCAGCGGAACATCGCCAGGGACGCGGACACCGCCGAACGGCTCGCGGCAGCGGGCTGGCTGCTCGCCGTCGTGTGGGAGCACGAGGACCTGGACCGCGCGGCCGAAACCGTCGCCCGACAGGTGCAGGAACGCCGGTCAGCTCAGCACACCGGCTGAAAGGGCCCGTTGGGCGTCCTCGCGGTACTTCAGGACGGCGCCGAGGGTGGCTGCCGCCGTTTCCGCGTCCAGTTCGGTGCGGCCCAGGGTGAGCAGGGCCTCGGCCCAGTCCAGCGATTCGGCGACGCCCGGCGGCTTGAGCAGGTCCAGTTCCCGCAACCGCCGCACGGCCGACGCGACCTGGTGCGCCAGTCGCTCGGTGACGTCGGGCAGCCGCCGGCGGAGGATGGCGGTCTCGCGGGCCAGGTCGGGGTGGTCCAGCCAGTGGTAGAGGCAGCGGCGCTTGAGGGCGTCGTGGACCTCGCGGGTGCGGTTGGAGGTCAGCACGACCAGGGGCGGGGTCCGGGCGGTGACGCGGCCCAGTTCGGGGATGGTCACCGAGTTCTCGCCGAGCACTTCGAGCAGGAACGCCTCGAACTCGTCGTCGGCCCGGTCGACCTCGTCCACCAGCAGCACGCACGGCGCGTCTTCGAGGGCCCGCAGCAGCGGGCGGGCCAGCAGGAAGCGCCGGGTGTAGAGGGACGCCTCGGCCTGCTCGGCGTCGACCGGTCCGGCGGCTTCGAGGGCGCGCAGGTGCAGCAGCTGGCGCGGGAAGTCCCAGTCGTAGAGGGCCTGGCTCGCGTCGATGCCCTCGTGGCACTGCAGCCGGATCAGCGGCAGGTCGAGGGCCTGGGCCAGCGCCTTGGCGAGGGCGGTCTTGCCGGTGCCCGGCTCGCCCTCGCAGAACAGCGGCCGGTGCATCCGCAGCGCCAGGTAGGCGGCCGTGGCGAGGCCCCGGTCGGGCAGGTAGCCGACGCGGTCCAGCTGCTCGGCGAGATCGTCTGGCGTCACGGGTTCGAGGGTAGGCGGCCGGGCGGGCGCCGTCGCCGTGCCGGAGCGGGGCGCCCCGAACCCTGAGGACGCGGTTCCGGGGGATGTCAGGGTGCGTCCCCGATGTCCGCGAACCCCCGGCGGAGCACTCTTGAGCCATGACGAACAACGTGATGGGCGAAGCCACCGCCAAGATCAAGAAGTTTCGCCGCAGCCGGTCCGACAAGATGCTCGCGGGCGTGTGCGGCGGCGTCGCCGAAGCGCTCGGCGTCGACGCCGCCCTGCTGCGCATCCTGCTGGTCGCCGCCACCCTGTTCGGCGTCGGCGCCGGCGCGGTCCTCTACCTCGCGGCCTGGATCCTCATGCCCGAGCAGGACTGACCCGGCCCGCCCGAGCAGGACCGGCTCAGCGCGGGAAGCCGGGCACGCCCGGCAGCGCCTGCCACGGCCGGGGGCCGTCGAGGGGGCGGTACTCCACGCCGAGCGCGTCGAGCCGCGGCAGGTGGTGCTCGGCCAGCCGGGTCAGGAACTCCGCCTCGTCCCGCCCGGCGGGGCTCCACACGACCTCGGCGAACGCGCTCAGCCGGGGGAACGCGGCGTAGTCCAGCCGGCGCGGCGAGTCGAGGTGTTCGGTCCACAGGTTGGCCTGCGCGCCGAGCACCCGGTCCGCCGCCGCGGGCTCGTACCGGTAGACGTCCTGGAGCGTGGTGACGGTGCCGACGGGGATCGGCTCGTCGGGGTGGTCGGACTGCCGGTAGTCCAGGTAGACGTGCTCCTCGGGGCACATCACCACGTCGTGCCCGCGGTCCAGCGCGGTCAGACCGCCCCGCTCGCCCCGCCACGACGCGACGATCGTGCGCGTCGGCAGCGGCCCGACGTCCAGCACCTCGTCCCACCCGAACGGCCGCCGCCCGCGCTGGTGCAGGTGCTGCGCGATGCGCCGGACGAACCGGCCGTCGCCGCCCGCCGCCTCGTCGCCGCCCAGCCCGACCACCTCGCCCGGGAACACGTCCAGCAGCTCGTCGAACACCTGCCGGTAGACCTCCACCACGGCCTCGTCGGACCGCAGCGCGTTGGGGTTGACCCCCCAGTCCGTCCACACCCCGCCGCCGGAGGCGCCCAGCTCCGGGTACGCCGCGATGGCCGCCTGGCTGTGCCCCGGCACGTCGATCTCCGGCACCACCGCGATGTGCCGCCGCGCCGCGTACGCGACGACCTCCCGCAGGTCGTCCTGCGTGTAGTAGCCGCCGTGCGGCCGGCCCGCCATCCCACCGGACCGCCGGTCGCCGAACCGCGAGTCGGGCCGCCACCCGCCGACCTCGTGCAGCCGCGGGAACTTCCGCGACTCGAACCGCCAGCCCTGGTCGTCGGTGAGGTGCAGGTGCAGCACGTTCAGCTTGTGCACGGCCAGCAGGTCGACGTACCGCAGCAGGTCGTGCTTGGGCAGGAAGTGCCGCGCCACGTCGAGCATCACGCCGCGCCACGCGAACCGCGGGTGGTCCTCGACCTCGCACACCGGCAGCGCCACCGGACCCGGCGGCACCGCGCGGAACGCCGCCGGCCCGCTCAGCTGCCGCAGCGTCTGCCGCGCGTAGAACTCGCCGGCGTCGTCGGACGCCCGCACCCGGACACCCCGGTCGGACACCGACAGCCGGTAGCCCTCGGCGGGCCCGGCCACCCGCTCCACCTCGAACGCGCCGTCGAAGGGCACTTCGCCGGCGCCGCGGGCGAAGGACACCGGGCGGGGGAGGATCACGACTTCACCGCCCCGGCGAGGCCCGCGACCAGCCGTCGCTGCACCAGGATGAAGAAGACCAGCACCGGGATCGTCATCACCGTCGATCCTGCCATGATCGCGCCCCAGTCGTTCTGGTCCGGTTTGACGAACACCTGCAGCGCCAGCGGCAGGGTCTGGTTCTCCGCCGCCGAGATGATGAACGTCTTGGCGAACAGGAAGTCGTTCCACGCGTGGATGAACGACAGCACGCTGGTCGCCACCAACCCCGGCGCCACCAGCGGGAACAGCACCTGCCACAGGAACCGGAACCGGGACGCGCCGTCCAGCGTCGCCGCCTCCTCCAGCTCCACCGGCACCGCCGCGACGAACCCGCGCAGCATCCAGATCGCGAACGGCAGGCTGAACGCGAGGTGCACCAGCACCAGCGAGCCCAGGTGGTTCAGCCCGAACACCGGCGCGACGTCGCGCACCGACTGCATCAGGAAGAACAGCGGGATGGTCAGCGCCTCGACCGGCACCATCTGCACCACCAGCAGCATGACCAGCAACGTCGTGCGGCTGCGGAACCGGAACCTGGTCAGCGCGGTGGCCGCGAGGAACGAGATCAGCAGGCTGAGCAGCACCACGGCGACCGCCACCACGACGCTGTTGAGCAGGTAGCGGCCGAAGTTCTGCACGGTCAGCGCCCGCACGAAGCTGTCGACCGTCGGCGCGAACGTCCACGGCCGCGGCTCGGCCGAGATCACCTCCGCCTCCGGCTTGACCGCCGTCAGCACCATCCAGTACAGCGGGAACGCCACCACGGCCGCGACGGCGACCGCCACGCCCTCCGCGACACCCCGCGACGCGCGCCGGTTCACAGCACCTCCCCGCTGCGCCGCAACGCCCGCAGGTAGCCGGCGGTGACGATCAGCAGCAGCACCGTCGTGACCACGCCGATGCTCGCGCCGAGCCCGTACTCGGAGGCGGCGAACGCCTGCTGGTAGGCGTAGACGTTGAGCACCAGGTTCCGGCCGGCGATGCCGCCGCCGCTGGTCATGATGTAGATCTGGGTGAACACCTTGAAGTCCCAGATGATCGACTGGATGGTGACCACGACCAGCAACGGCCGCAGCAGCGGCAGGATCACGCTGGTCGCGGTCCTCGCGGTGCCCGCGCCGTCCAGCGCGGCGGCTTCGAGCACTTCGCCCGGGATCGCCTTGATGCCCGCGTACAGGGTCACCATGACGAACGGGAACGAGCACCAGACCACCTGCGCCGCGACCAGCCCGAACGCCACCCACTTGTCGTAGGTCCAGGAGAACCCGGTGGTGCCGAGGACTTCGTTGACGAACCCGAAGTTGGCGTCGAACAGGAACAGCCAGATGGTCGACCCGGCCACCGTCGGCGTCGCCCACGCGCCGAGCGCGGCCAGGAACAACGCCATCCGGGCCCAGGTACGAACCCTGGTGGCCAGCACCGCCAGCGCGGCGCCGACCAGCAGGGTCCCCACCACGCACACCGCGGCGAACGCGACCGTCTGCCCGAGCACGGACCAGAACCGCTCGTCGGCCAGCAGCGTCGCGTAGTTGCCGAGGCCCAGGAAGGTCAGCGGCGCGCCGCCGCTGACCTGCTCCTGGCCGTAGTCGAACAGGGAGATCAGCACGAGCTGGTAGATCGGGTAGCCCATCAGCCCGACCAGCACCAGCAGCGCGGGGGCGAGGTAGGCGAACGCGATCCGCCCGTCGCCCCTCCGGGTCGGCATCGTCATGAGGTAAAGGCGGCGTTCATCTGGTCGGCGGCGTCCTTCGCGGCCTTGTCCAGGTCCTCGCCGCCGGCGGCGACCTGCTGCAACAGCGTCGGCAGCACGGCCTGGGCGTCGACCTTGGCCCAGTTCGGCGTGACCGGCACGAACCTCGTGCCCGCCTCCAGGGTCCTGATGAACGGCTCCAGCACCGGGTTGGCCTCGGCGACCTGCGCCTGCACGTCGCCGAACGTCGGCAGGTTGCCCATCGCGTCGAACATCTTGCGCTGGTACTGCTTGCCGCCCAGGAGCTGCACGAACTGGTTGGCCAGCGTCTTGCGCCCGCTGCCCTTCAGCACGCCGAGCAGGTTGCCGCCGGCGAACGCGGGCGCGATGTCGCCCGCCTGCCTGCCGGGCAGCGGCACGACCGCGTACTTGCCCGCGGCGGCGGAGGCGTCGACCGACTTGCGGTTGAAGTCGCCGCCGACGACCATCGCCGCCTTGCCCGCGCGGAACGCCTCGACGCTGGCGTCGCCGCCGTTGCCCGCGCACTGGGCGGGCGGGCAGATGTCGTCCGCGATCAGCTCGGTGTACTGGCGCAGCCCGGCCTTCGACTCGGCGCTGTCGATGGTGGCGACGTACTCGTCGCCGTCCTTGCGGGCGATGTCGCCGCCGTTGGCCCACACGAACGGCATCGCGCCGTAGGTGTACTTGCCGCCGGCGGAGATGCCGAGCATGTCGGGCTTGGCGGCCCGGATCCGCCGGGCGAGCGGCGCGATGTCGGCCAACGTGGCCGGCGGCTGGAGGTTCAGCTCCTGGAAGACGTCCGTGCGGTAGTAGAGCGCGCGCACGCCGACGTACCAGGGCACGCCGTAGACCTTGCCGTCCACCTCGCCGGTGTCCAGGACCTCGGGCAGCAGGTCCTTCGCGTCGGACCACCCGCTGAGGTCGAGTTCGGCGAACCCGCCGCCCGCGACGTACCCCGCCAGGTCGGTGTTGCCGAACTCGGCCACGTCGGGCGCGCTCTGCGGGTCGCTGAACGCGGCCTTGAACCGCTCGGCGCGGGTCTGCACCTGGATGTACTGGACGTCGACCGTGACGCCTTCGTGCGCCTGCTCGAACTCGGTGACCGCCTCCTCGACGACCGCCTCCTTCGGGCCCCGGTTGACCTCGTCGAACAGCCAGACCCGCAGCTGCCCCGACTGCTCGTCGCCGCCGGTGGGCGCCGAGCCGGACTGGACCGGGGCGCACCCGGCCAGCACGACGGCGCCCACGACCGCTGCTACCGCGAACCGCATCTCGCCCACCCTTCAGGTGTGTTGCACCCCAGCTTGTTGCACATTTTGCAACGACTATTTCAAGGGAAGCAACGGCGATGCTAATGTCCGGATCGGCAAGCGGTCTAGACCAGATTCGCCCAGGTCCGGACCGCGTCGGCGGACACCGGGGCGTCCCACCCGCCTGGGCGGACGGCGCTGCCGACGTGGAACGCCGTGGCGCCAACGGCTTTCAGCGGCGCGACCTGCTCCGCCTTGAGCCCGCCGCCCACCAGCAGCCGGACCGCGCCCTGCCGGGCGGCCAACCGCTCCAGCACGCCGAACCCGTCCGCCACGCCGCGCGGGCTGCCCGCCGCGAGCACCGTGTCGCACCCCAGCCCGCCGACCTCGGCCCACGCCGCCTCGGGGTCGGCCGAGTTGTCCAGCGCGCGGTGGAACGTCCACGCGCAGCCGTCCAGCTCGGCGGCCAGCGCGGCGCACGCCGCCCCGTCCACCCGGCCGTCGGCGTCGAGGAAGCCGAGCACGAACTCCGACGCGCCCGCCTCGCGCAGCGCCGCCGCGTCGCGCCGCAGCCGGTCCAGGTCGCCGGGCGCGAAGCCCGGCGCGTCGCGCAGCATGACCCGGACCGGCAGGTCGGTCGCGGAGAGCACGTCGCGCAGCACGGCGACCGGCGGGGTGAGCCCGTCCGCGGCCATGTCGACGGTGAGTTCCAGCCGGTGCGCGCCGCCCGCCTGCGCGGCCTCGGCGTCGGTGGCGTCCAGGGCGATGACCTCAAGCATGGTCTGGACCATACTCACGCGGCCTCGGGAGTGAACTGTTAAAACGCGACGATGTATCCAGCGTAGAACTACTCACTCCTTATCCGATGAGTGAAGGCCACGGCTTGGGGGGGACGGGAGGACGGCGGTCGGTCGGCTTCGAGGGGTGTCGACCGGACGCCGTCGAACCTGCGAGGGGGGAAGGCGGTCCGCGGTGCGAGGGGGGCATCGCGGACCGCCGCCGCGCAGGTGGAGACGGGTGTGTGTGACGATCAGCTCCGGCTGGGGGATCAGAGGAGGAGGTGACGACGTGGGAGAACTGCGCATGGCCGGTGAGCGCCCACCGTGGGAGGGCCTGGATGGGACCGACCGGCACGCCGCCTGCGTCGCCGCCGCGAGGGACGGCGACCGCCGGGCGCTGGACGCGCTGGTCGCCGACCTGACACCGCTGGTGTGGCACATCGCGCGCGGCCACGGGCTGGACCGCAGCACCGCGGAGGACGTGGTGCAGACGGTCTGGCTCGCGCTGCTGCGCCACCTCGACCGCCTGATCGAACCGCGCGCGCTGGCCGGGTGGCTGGTCGTCGCGACCCGCCGCGAGGCCCAGCGGACCTGGACGCCCGCTCGCCGGGAGGCGGCGCTGAGCGACGAGCTGGCGGAACAACTGCAGAGCGAGTACGGCCTGCCCGAGGACGCCGCCCTGGTCGACGACCGGGACCACCGGCTGTGGCGGGCGTTCGGCCGGTTGTCGCAGCGCTGCCAGGAACTGCTGCGACTGACCGTGCTGGCCGGCCGGGCGGAGTACCGGGCGGTCGCCGAAGCACTTTCCATGCCGCGCGGCAGCATCGGCCCCACCAGGGGTCGGTGCCTGACGCTGCTGCGCACACATCTCGACGCGGAAGGAGGATCGCGGTGAACGACATCGACCCGCGCGATGACCGCAGAGGCCAAGAGGACACCGCTGTCCTCACGGAACTGAACCGCCTGGTGTACGAGTTGGACGCGCCCCCTCGGGGGCTCGTCGAACGCATCCAGTTCGCGGTGGCTTTGGAGAACCTGGACGTCGAGGTGGCCCGCTGGGAGCGCGCGGGCTCGTTCGCGGGCGTGCGCGGCGGGAGCCCCGGCACCATCACGTTCACCGTGGACAACCTGACCTTGATGGTGAACTTCACGTCGACCGGCGCCCGGCACCGCATCGACGGCTGGCTGGTGCCCGCCGGCGAGCACACCGTCGAGGTGCGGGTCGCCGAGCACGAGTCGAGCACCACCAAGGCCGACGACGGCGGCCGGTTCGTGCTGTCCGACGTGCCCGCCGGCACCACCCAGATCGTGGTGCACCTGGTCGACTCCCGCGGCGAACCCGGCCGGACGGTCGTGACCCCGACGATCATGCTCTGACCGCGGCGCCCGCCCTGTTCGAACATCCCGCACTGTTCGAACACACCGTCGGACGGCCCTCTTCCGGGGTCGTTCCTTCGCGTGGCCAAACGCTTGCGCCCACGATTCCACCCGAACGGGCAAAGAGCTGCGCTCAACCCCGGTCGGGCGAGGCGTTCCCCCTCGTCGGTCGCGGCGGGTCTCAACCCGCCGGACGAGGCGGCCCCGGCTCACCGGCGTCCCACCCGAACGAGCTGAAAGCCCCCTCGGCCCGGATTCCGAGCGCCGCGTAGTCGAGCAGGTCGTCGGGCAGGCCGTCGAGCCGGAACCAGGCCAGGCCGGAGCACTTGTCGGGTTCCGCGACCACCGGCTCGCCGACCCACTCACGCGCCTCGAAGAAGAACCCGAACCGCGCCTCGACGCCGGGCGCGACGGCGTGCGTGGTGTGCACGTGCCGCAGCGCACCCACCGGGACCACCACCCCGACCTCCTCGGCGACCTCCCGCACCGCCGCCGCGAGCACCGACTCCCCCGCCTCGACCTTCCCGGCCGGCAGGTGCCACCGGCCGTCGAACCGCGGGTCGGGGTCGCGGCGGCGGATCAGCAGGAGCCGGTCGGCGCGCACCAGCAGCACGTGCACGTCGACCAGGTGCCGGGGTGCGTGCCGGGGCGCGTCCCGCGCGGTCAGAACGCCCCGATCAACGCGCCGGCGTCGCTGACCGGCACGGTGTGCGTGGCGAAGCCGGAGTCGGTGGCGACGTGCAGCAGGAACCCGGTCGGCTCCGCGAGGTGCCCGATCTGCCGGTCCGCGCGCAGGGTGAGGGAGGTCTGGCGGTAGGTGCTGGGCGCGACGGCCACCACGGTGTTCGCGAACGGCGCCGTGATCGCGCGGTGCACGTGGCCGGTCAGCACGCGGGCGACGTTGCCGTGCCGGGCGAGGACGGCGCCCAGCGCGGGCCCGTCGTCCAGCCGCATGCCGTCGAGGAACGGGATGCCCACGGCCACCGGCGGGTGGTGCAGGCAGACGAAGGCGGGTGTTCCGGGCCGCTGCCCGAGCACGTCGTCCAGCCACGCCAGCTGCTCGTCGCCCAGGCGCCCGGCGGGGCTGTCCGGCCGCCACGAGTCCAGCGCGACCACCGTGAAGCCGGGGTGCTCGACGGCGTAGCGCGTCGACTCCCCGCCGCCGAGGAACGGCGTGCCGCCGAAGGCGTCGAGCAGCGCGGTGGGGTTGTCGTGGTTGCCGGTGGTCAGGTGCAGCGGCAGGGGGAAGGCGCCGATCAGCTCGCGCAGCTGGGCGTAGGCGTCGGCGCGCCCGTGCTCGGCCAGGTCGCCGGTGATCACCACGCAGTCCGGGCGGGGGTCGATCGCCAGCACCCGGCCGAGCGCCCGGCGCAGCGAGGCGGCCGGCTCGGCGGCCAGCGCGTCGGTGCGCAGGTGGGGGTCGCTCAGGTGCGCGATGAGCACGTGGTCAGCTCCGGTCGTTGTCGGGAGGCGGCGGCGGTGGTGGTGTGGGTGGGTAGGCGGGGCGGGTAGGCGGGGCGGGTAGGCGGGGTGGGTGGGGTAGGCGGGTGGTCAAGGGGTTCGGTCTCGTTTTAACCGAGGATCGGTAACGACGTTTCCGTACATTTCCGGGCCATGATCACCCGATCGTGTGGCCACTCCCCCATTCCACCCCGGTGACGGCGAAGGGCCCGGTTCGCCAGTGGCGAACCGGGCCCTTCGTGAACTCCAGCCGATCAGACCGCGGTCACGAGGACCGGGGGCGGATCAGAAGTCCATGCCGCCGGCGTCCGGGACGGCCGGGGCAGCGCCCGCCTTCTCCGGCTTGTCCGCCACCACGGCCTCCGTGGTGAGGAACAGGGCGGCGATCGACGCGGCGTTCTGCAGCGCCGAGCGGGTGACCTTCGTCGGGTCCGGCACGCCGGCCGCGAGCAGGTCCTCGTACACACCGGTCGCGGCGTTGAGGCCGTGGCCGACGGGCAGGCCCTTGACCTTCTCCACCACGACACCGCCTTCGAGGCCGGCGTTGACGGCGATCTGCTTCAACGGCGCCTCGACGGCGACCTTGACGATGTTGGCGCCGGTCGCCTCGTCACCTTCGAGGTTCAGGCCCGCGAACGCGATCTCGGCGGCCTGCAGCAGCGCGACGCCACCACCGGCGACGATGCCCTCCTCGACGGCGGCCTTCGCGTTGCGCACCGCGTCCTCGATGCGGTGCTTGCGCTCCTTGAGCTCCACCTCGGTGGCGGCGCCGGCCTTGATCACCGCGACGCCGCCGGCGAGCTTCGCCAGCCGCTCCTGCAGCTTCTCGCGGTCGTAGTCGGAGTCCGACTTCTCGATCTCGGCGCGGATCTGGTTGACGCGGCCCTGGATCTGCTCGGCGTCACCGGCGCCCTCGACGACCGTGGTCTCGTCCTTGGTCACGACGACCTTGCGGGCCTTGCCCAGCAGCGACAGGTCGGCGTTCTCCAGCTTGAGGCCGACGTCCTCGGTGATGACCTGGCCACCGGTGAGGATCGCGATGTCCTGCAGGATCGCCTTGCGGCGGTCGCCGAAGCCGGGCGCCTTGACGGCGACGGACTTGAACGTGCCGCGGATCTTGTTGACGACCAGCGTGGCCAGGGCCTCGCCCTCGACGTCCTCGGAGATGATCAGCAGCGGCTTGCCGCCCTGCATGACCTTCTCCAGCAGCGGGAGCAGGTCCTTCACCGAGGCGATCTTCGAGCCGTAGAGCAGGATGTACGGGTCCTCGAGGACCGCTTCCTGGCGCTCGGGGTCGGTCACGAAGTAACCGGAGATGTAGCCCTTGTCGAAGCGCATGCCCTCGGTGAGCTCGAGCTCGAGCCCGAGAGCGTTGCTCTCCTCGACGGTGATGACGCCTTCCTTGCCGACCTTGTCCATGGCCTCGGCGATGAGCTCGCCGATGGTCGAGTCGCCCGCGGAGATGGACGCCGTGGCGGCGATCTGCTCCTTGGTCTCGACCTCCTTGGCGGTCTTGAGCAGCTGCTCGGTCACGGCCTCGACGGCCTTCTCGATGCCGCGCTTGAGGCCGAGCGGGTTGGCGCCCGCGGCCACGTTGCGCAGGCCCTCGCGGACCAGGGCCTGGGCGAGCACGGTGGCGGTCGTGGTGCCGTCACCCGCGACGTCGTCGGTCTTCTTCGCCACTTCCTTGACGAGCTCGGCCCCGATCTTCTCCCACGGGTCCTCGAGCTCGATCTCCTTGGCGATGGAGACGCCGTCGTTGGTGATCGTCGGCGCACCCCACTTCTTCTCGAGCACGACGTTGCGACCCTTGGGGCCGAGCGTCACCTTGACGGCGTCGGCGAGAATGTTCATTCCACGCTCGAGACCGCGGCGGGCATCCTCGTCGAACGCGATCATCTTGGCCATTGCGGTGTGTTCCTCCGCCTGATTACGAATGGGGCCACTGCGGGCGCACGCCCACAGCGGAACACGGTGCTTCGGCCAGGCTCGGTGCCCGCGACGGACGACCAGCCCCCTGGAGGGGACGGGCCTCACCGTCCCAGCCTGCGTGTTGGCACTCAGGTGTTCCGAGTGCCAATACCGTGTTTAGCACTCGACGGAGGAGAGTGCAAGAAGAGCTGGTCAGCGGGACGTGCGGACGGGCACGCTGGTGGGCAGCGGTCTGCCGCTGGTCGTGCCCCCCACCTCGATGGACTGGCTGGTGCCGGTCGTCCCGGTCTCGCGCGGAGGTTCATCCTTCGGCGTGAGGATCACCACGAGGATGACGACGAGCACGATCGCGACCGCGCCGACGAGCACGGGCGCGAGCCACGCGGGCCGGGACTTGGCGGTGCTGGTGAACGCGCTCGCGCCGACCTGGGGCGGCGGGCGCAGCCGGACCGGGTCCTGCAGGAAGCCGGGCTGCTGTTGCTGCGGGTAGGGCGGCCGGTAGGGGGTCTGCTGCTGCTGGACGGGCACGCCGCCGGTCTGGGGTCCCAGCGGGCCGGAGTCGGCGCGGCGGGGCGGCGGCGGGGCCCCCTGGAGCGCCCCGGACAGCGCGGCGCGCGCCGCGGCGATCAGCTCGACGCACGACCCGTAGCGCTGGGACGGGTCTTTGGCGGTGCCCTTGCGCAGCACGTCGTCGATGGCGTGCGGCAGCGACACCACCGAGGTCAGCGACGGGATCTCGGAGCCGAGGTGGCCCTGGATGACGTCCTGCACGCCGCCCTGGAACGGCGGCCGGCCGGACAGGCACGCGAACACCATGCACGCGAGCGCGTACTGGTCGGTGCGGCCGTCGAGGGGTTCGCCGCGCAGGTGCTCGGGCGCGGCGTAGGTGGGTGAGCCGAGGAAGTCGCCGGTGCGGGTGCGGTGCCCGGTGGCGCCGCGCCTGGTCAGGCCGAAGTCGGCGAGGTAGACGTGCTCGCCCGCGGCTTCCTTGGCGGTGACCAGCACGTTCGCCGGTTTCACGTCGAGGTGGACCAGGCCCTTGCCGTGCAGCATGTCGAGCGCTTCGGCGACCTGGCCGAGCAGCGCGAGGGTGCGCGCGGGCGAGAGGGGGCCGTCCTTGATGTGGCTGGCGAGGTCCTGGCCGTCGACCAGCCGCATGGCGATGTAGAGCAGCCCGTCGACCTCGTCGAAGTCGTAGAGCGGCACGATGTTGGCGTGGTCGATCGCCGAGGTGTTGCGCGCCTCGTCGACGAACCGCTCGCGGAACTCGGCGTCCGCCGTGAGGTGTTCGCCGATGACCTTCAGGGCGACCTTGCGACCGAGCCTGACGTCCGTGGCCTTGTAGGTCACGCTCATGCCACCGCGGCCGAGCACCCCGTCGATCCGGTAGTGGCCCAACCGTCGCCCGCTCAGGTCCTCCGACACGCGAGCGAGCCTAACGTCCCCGTACAGGGGGTCGCGCGGGGTTCCCGGCAAACGCCGGCCGGCCGTGGCGCCCGACCCGCCGCGAAGCGGGCCGGGCGGAGGTTCACGACGCCTTTCGCACGTCCGACGCCTGGCTGCGGCCGTCGCGCCCCGCCTGGATCTCGAACTCCACGCGGTCCCCCTCGGCCAGCGTCCGGAAGCCCTCCATCTGGATCGCCGAGTAGTGCACGAAGACATCCGGCCCGCCGTCGGCCGCGATGAAGCCGTACCCCTTTTCCGAGTTGAACCACTTGACCGTGCCGACAGCCAAGACGTCCTCCTTCGAGAAATACCCTGAGCAAACCGCCACGCTAGAGGCACGAGGGGGTTCGCCGATACCTCCTTATGGAGTCATGAGCGGATGCTGAATCCGTTGTCGCGCAACCAACTGACGAGTCCTCGCGGGCTGCGGGTCCGGGTCAGCACGAGGCCGGGGCCGGCGAAGTCGAGCACCAGTCCTTCGCCATTCCGCACGGATTGGGGCGCGTCCGGGGAAACGGCGCGCAGCCGGCACTGGACGGTGTCCGCGAACGCGACGACGTGGCCGCTCGCGACGGTGACCAGCTCGCCCGGTTCGAGGGTGACCACGTCGAGCGTGCCGTAGCAGCTCAGCACGACGGGCCCGGCGCCGAAGGCGTAGGCGAGGAAGCCGTTGTCGCCGCCGTGCAGGGCGCGCACGGGCGGCGCGGCCGGGTCGAGGCGGGCGGTGGCGGCGCAGGCGAGCCAGCTGTCCCGGCCGACGCACCAGCCGGTCGTGCCGTCGAGTTCGAGCACGTGCAGGTCGCCGGGCAGGGGCGGGGCGACGTCGACCCAGCCGCCCTCGGGGCCCGCGGTGCACAGCGCGGCGCTGACGCCGGGCGCCTTGGTGCGGCCGTCGACGGCGACGCCGAAGCTGGTGGCGAGCACCGAGGAGCGCTCGACCACCACCGGCTCACCGGGCGCCAGGACGAGTCGGGCCACCCCGAAGGTGGGGGTGTGGCGGGTCCGGACCTGCAACGTTCCCCCTCGTCGTGATCAGCCGGTTGGAGCAGTCTGCCACGGGCGCGGCAGGATGGTGCGCGTGTCGAACACGCTGACCCGAGTCGCTGATCACAAGGCCCGCGTCGCCGGGCTCGTCGGGCCGATGCCGGTGGTGGAGCTGCCGGTGGCCGACTGCCTGGGCCTGGTGCTGGCGGGCGACCTGGTGGCGGCGGTGCCGCTGCCGCCGTTCGACAACTCGGCGATGGACGGTTACGCGGTGCGCGCGGCGGACGTGGCGTCGACGCCGGTGGAGCTGCCGGTGGTGGAGGACATCCCGGCCGGGCGGGCGGCGTCGGCCCCGCTGGCGGCGGGCACGGCGCACCGGATCATGACGGGCGCGCCGGTGCCGGCGGGCGCGGACGCCGTGGTGCAGGTGGAGTGGACCGACGGCGGCACGTCGGTGGTGCGGGTGGACCGGTCGGTGGTGGCGGGCCAGAACGTGCGGCGCAGGGCGGACGACGTGGCGGCGGGCGCGACGGTGCTGCGCGCGGGGGTCGTGCTCGGTCCGGCGCAGCTGGGGTTGGCGGCGGCGCTGGGCTTCGGGGCGCTGCCGGTGCGGCGCCGGCCGCGGGTGCTGGTGCTGTCGACCGGGTCGGAGCTGGTGGGGCCGGGTGAGCCGCTGGAGCCGGGGCAGATCTACGAGTCGAACGGCGTGATGCTGGCCGCGGCGGTGCGCGAGGCGGGCGGCGAGGCGGAGCTGCTGCGGTTCGTGCCGGACGACGTGGCGCGGTTCCACGAGGCGATCGCGCCGCGGTTGGCGTCGGTGGACCTGCTGCTCACGTCCGGCGGGGTGAGCGCGGGCGCGTACGAGGTGGTGAAGGACGCGTTCACCGGGCGCGGGGTGGAGTTCACGAAGGTCGCGATGCAGCCGGGCGGGCCGCAGGGCGCGGGCCGGTACGGGGGCGTGGCGGTGGCGACGCTGCCGGGGAACCCGGTGAGCGCGCAGGTGTCGTTCGAGGTGTTCGTGCGGCCCGCGCTGCGGGCGGCGATGGGGTTCGCCGGGGTGGAGCGGCCGACGGCCGTGGCGCGGCTGAGCGCCCCGATCACGTCGCCGGCCGGGCGGACGCAGTTCCGGCGCGGGCTGCACGACCCGGCGTCCGGGCAGGTGGTGACGCCGGTGGGCGGGCCGGGTTCGCACCTGCTGTCGGCGTTGGCGATCAGCAACTGCCTGATCGAGGTGCCGGAGGACGTCACGGAACTGGCGGCGGGAGCCGAGGTCGCGGTGCGCCTCCTGTACGGAGAGTAGTGCTGGGTTGACGCTCCGGCGTTGATCAACGGTGTGACCGGACTTACACTGGTGGTGGTCCAAGTCCTGGTCGCGGTCCTGGTCCGGCCGTGCGTTCGTCGGGGGACGCACGGGCGGGCCGGACGCAGCCCGGCGGAGCCGCGTAGCGTGTGGCGGGCCGGAAGCACCGCCCTGACACGGAAGAGCCATGACCGTCGATCGCGACAAGCACAGTGGTGCCGTCTCCCACTTCCTCGAGCTCGCCCGGGGGATCGTCCCCCCGATGCACCCCGCGGGCCGCCCCTTCGTCGCCGGCGCCGCCGTCGCGACACTGCTGCTGCGCCGGTACTCCAAGCGCGCGGGTGTCGTCGGCGCGGTGCTGACCGCGTGGGTCGCGTGGTTCTTCCGCGAACCCAAGCGCACCACGCCCACCAGGCCCGACCTCGCCGTCGCGGCCGCGGACGGCACGGTGTCGCACGTGGTCGAGGCCACGCCGCCCGCCGAGCTGGGGCTCGGCGCCGAGCCGATGACCCGGATCAGCGTGTTCCTGTCCGTGTTCGACGTGCACGTGCAGCGCGTGCCCGTGCCCGGCCTGGTGCGGCAGGTGTCGTACCGGCCCGGCAAGTTCCTGTCCGCGGACCTGGACAAGGCCAGCGACGACAACGAGCGCAACACGGTGTGGCTGACCACGCCGACCGGGCACGACGTGGTGGTCGTGCAGATCGCCGGCCTGGTGGCGCGGCGGATCGTGTGCGAGGTCGCCGAGGGTGACAAGGTGACGGCCGGGCAGACCTACGGGCTGATCCGGTTCGGCTCGCGGGTCGACCTGTACGTGCCCGTCGGCAGCCGGGTGCTGGTCGAGGCCGGGCAGCGCACCATCGGCGGCGAGACCGTGCTGGCCGAGCTCCCCGCGGAGGGCTGAGCCGATGGCTCCGAGCGGGCCGGGGATCAGGCTGCTGCCGAACGCCATCACGGTGCTGGCGATGAGCGCCGGGCTGTCGGCCGTGCACTTCGCCATCCAGGGCATGTGGGGCGCCGCCATCGGTTCCATCGCGGCGGCGGCGCTGTTCGACGGGCTCGACGGCCGCCTGGCGCGGCTGCTCGACGCCACCAGCAAGATGGGCGCCGAACTCGACTCGCTGGCCGACGCCATCTCGTTCGGCGTCGCGCCGGCGCTGGTCATCTACGTGTGGCAGTTCGAGGACAGCCGGCAGGGCTGGGTGATCTCGCTCGTGTTCGCGGTGTGCATGGTGCTGCGGCTGGCGCGGTTCAACACCCTGCTGGAGGTCGAGCAGCCACCGTACGCGAAGGAGTTCTTCGTCGGCGTGCCCGCGCCGGCCGGCGGGTTGCTGCTGCTGCTGCCGCTGATCCTGGACGAGCAGCTGGGCCGGTCCGGGTGGTGGTCCAGCCAGGTGGTCGTCGCGGTGTGGACGGTGGCGGTCGCGATGCTGCTGGTCAGCCGCATCCCGACGCTGTCGGTGAAGACGATCAAGGTCCCCCCGCGCTTCGTCGCGCCGCTGCTGGTGCTGGTCGGCCTGCTGGCCGCCGCCGTCATCACGTTCCCGCTGGTGGCGCTGAGCGCGGCGATGCTGGTGTACCTCGCGCACCTGCCGTACTCGGTGCGGCGGTACCGGTGGCTGGCCAAGCACCCGGAGGCGTGGTCGGTGGCGGCGGCGGACCGGCGGGCGATCAAGCGGGCGCACGGCGTGGCGGCGCGGCGGTTGGGGTTGCGGCAGCCGCTGGGCGGTCGGGTCGCTGGTGCGGCCATGCGCGCCGTGCGGCGGCCTCGGCGCGGGGTGGACCCGACGCAGGTGGCGGCGGAGGCCGGCGGTCGGGTCGGGCGGTCGGGCAAGCGGCGGGGGTGGCGGCAGATGGGCTTGCGCCGGCACGACCGGCCGTAGGTCGGTAGGGTGCTTCTGAGCTGGGGTTATGCGGGTGGTCGGCGGTACACGATCGGGTGATCTCGACACCGGGAGTGTAGCGAAACGCCGTTTTTGAAGGCGCCGAACGTCGGTTGAAACAACGAGGCCGCCGACCAACCGCCCACCTCCGCTCGACCTGCCCGTGCCCGACCTGCCCGTGCCCGACCCGACCTGCCCGACCCGACCTGTCCGACCCGACCTGCCACCACGACCCACCAACCGGAACCGGCCGCCCGGCACCGCCCAACACCGCGCGGCGCCGCCAGGCCCAACTAGGCTCGACCCGTGATCACCCTGACCGTCCGCCTGTCCCCCTCGGCCCTGGACACCCGTCGCGGCGTGGTCCGCCTCCACCCGGAGGTGCTGGACGCGCTCGGGCTGCGCGCGTGGGACGCCGTGCGGCTGACCGGAGCCCGGGTGAGCGCCGCCCTGGCCGCCGCCACCAACGGTGACGGGCCGCCCGGTGTGCTGCTGGCGGACGACGTGACGCTGTCGAACCTCGGCGTGGTGGAAGGCGCGGAGGTGGTGGTGGCGCCGGTGGACGTCGCCGCCGCCCGCACGGTGATCGTGGCCGGGTCGCGGTTGGCGAGCACGTCGCTCACGCCCGAGACGCTGCGCATGGCGCTGACCGGCAAGGTGCTGACGGTCGGTGACGCGGTCTCGCTGCTGCCGCAGGACCTGGCGCCACCGCCCGGTGCGGATGTGAGCGCCACGCGCAGCAAGCTGTCCAACGCCATCGGGATGACGTGGACGAACGAGTTGCTGACGATCACGTCTGCCGACCCCGCCGGTGGGCCGGTGGCCGTGCAGCCGTCGACGGTGGTCGGCTGGCGCGATGGGGCTCGGACCGGTGACGCGTCGGCGGTCCCATCGGGGGCGGGGGCGGCGGTAGGGGCAGCGGCGGGTTCGGGTGTGGGGGCGGCGAGGGCGTGGGGTGGTGGGCAGGTCAGCGCGGGGGTGGTGGCCGGGCCCGGGGGTGGGTCGGGGGTGGGGGGCGCGGCGGTCGAGGTGGTGGTGCCGGCGGTGCCGGTTGCGGATCTGGTCGGGCAGCAGGAGGCAGCGAAGCGGTTGGCGGAGTGGTTGAACCTGACGTTCAGCCACCCCGAGCTGCTGACCCGCCTGGGGGCCACGCCGCGGTTGGCGGCGCTGGTGAACGGGCCCGAAGGGGTCGGCAAGGCGACGTTCGTGCGAGCCGTGGCGGCAGGGGCCGGGGCGGCGGTGGTGGAGGTGGCGGCGCCGAGCATCGCCGTACTTGAGGCGAACGCGGCGGCGCAGCGGGTGGTGGACGCGTTGGCGCGGGCGCAGGAGCAGGCGCCGGCGGTGCTGTTGCTGACCGACGTGGAGGCGTTGTTGCCCGCGGCCTCGCCGCCGCCGGTGGCGACGGTGGTGCTGGACGCGTTGCGCCGTCGTCCCGACGGGGTGGCGTTGGTGGTCACCAGCGCCCACCCGGAGGCGGTCGACCCGCGGCTGCGGGTGCCGGAGCTGGTCGACCGGGAGCTGGTCCTGCCGCTGCCCGACGGCGGTGTGCGGACCGAGCTGCTGCGGGTCCTGCTGCGCGACGTGCCGGTCGAGTCCGATGTGGACCTCGGCGCGGTCGCGGACCGGACTCCCGGGTTCGTGGCGGCGGACCTGGTGGCGTTGCGGCGGGAGGCGGCGTTGCGGGCGGCGTTGCGGCAGCGTGACGTGGACGAGCCGCGGGTCGGGCAGGCGGACCTGGTGGGCGCGCTGGAGAGCGTTCGCCCGATCTCGATGTCCACTTCGGACACCTTGCGGACCGGTGGGCTGACGCTGGACGACGTCGGCGACATGACCGAGGTGAAGCAGGCCCTGACGGAGGCCGCGCTGTGGCCGTTGCAGTACCCGGATTCGTTCGCCCGGTTGGGTGTCGCGCCACCGCGTGGGTTGTTGCTCTACGGTCCGCCGGGGTGCGGGAAGACGTTCCTCGTCCGGGCGTTGGCGGGCACCGGGCGGTTGAACGTGCTGTCGGTCAAGGGCGCCGAGTTGATGGACAAGTTCGTCGGCGAGTCGGAGCGCGCGGTGCGCGAGTTGTTCCGGCGGGCGGCCGAGGCGGCGCCGGCGCTGGTGTTCCTGGACGAGGTGGACGCGTTGGCGCCGCGGCGCGGGCAGTCGTCGGACTCGGGCGTGTCGGACCGGGTGGTCGCGGCGTTGTTGACCGAGTTGGACGGGGTCGAGCCGTTGCGGGACGTGATCGTGCTGGGTGCGACGAACCGGCCGGAGCTGGTGGACCCGGCGTTGTTGCGGCCGGGGCGGTTGGAGCGGTTGGTGTACGTGCCGCCGCCGGACGCGGAGGCGCGGGCGGAGATCCTGCGCGCGTCGTCGCGGAACACGCCGTTGGGGTCGGACGTGGACCTGGGTTCGCTGGCCGAGGAGTTGGACGGGTACTCGGCGGCGGACTGCGCGGCGTTGATCCGGGAGGCGGCGTTGACGGCGATGCGGGAGTCGTTGTCGGCGGCGGAGGTGACGGGTGCTCACCTCGCGGCGGCGCGGGCGGCGGTCCGGCCGTCGTTGGACCCGGCGCAGCTGGCGACCCTGGCCGCTTACGCCAAGTCCCGCGAGCGGTAAGTCCCGCGAGCGTTCAGGCCCCGCGAACGGTGAGTTCGCGGGGCCTGAACGTTCGACTCGCGGGACGCGGAGGTTCGACTCGCCCGACGTGAGTGTTCGACTCGCGGGACGTGGGGGTTCGACTCGCGGGGGTCAGGAGGCTTTGCCGGAGGGGCCCTGGTAGTCGTTGGTGACGATGACGATGATGCCGGGTTGGGCGGACTCGATGCCGTTGAAGCGGGGTTCGACGCGGGCCTTGAGGATCCTGGCCAGTTCGGTGGCGGAGGCTTCCTCGTCGGTGCCGGGCCGGAAGTAGACGGTGGTGGTCGGGATGGTGCCCTGCGAGTAGTTGCCCTTCTCGGCGACCTGCCAGCCGGCGCGGAGGACGTCGTCGGACGCGCGGCCCGCCAGGCCCTGGGTGGTGCTGTTGTTGTAGATGCGCACCGAGGGCTTGGGGGCGGGGTCGACCGGCGGCGGGGGGACTTCGGCGTTGGTGCCGCCCGGGGTGGCGCCGGGGGTGCCGGTCGGGGTGCCGCCGGGGGTTTCGCCGGTGGTGGTGGGTGCGCCGGTGGTGGGCTGGGGCGTGTCCGAGGACGGGGCCGGGGTGGTGGTCTCGCCGGGCGGGACCGCGGTGGTCGGGCCGGCGGAGGCGGTGGAGGTGTCGGCCGGCGGGGTCGACTGGGCGGTGGACGGGTCGTCGCCGGGGCCGCCGGTGAACAGGCTGATCAGCCCGATCACCAGGGCGACGACGGCCACGCCGATCAGCGCGTAGCCCGCGGCGCGGGCCGGGTGGGCGGGGCCCGCGGGCTGTTCCGGGTTCGTCATCGGCGCTCGACGCCCAGCCTCTTGGCCGCGCGGGCGCGTTGCCTGCCGGAGCGGGACCTGCGCAGTCTCTTGATCAACATCGGATCGGCGGCCAACGCCTCTTCCTTCTCGATCAACGCGTTCAGCAGCTGGTAGTAGCGCGTCGAGGACATGTCGAACAGCTCCTTGACGGCCTGTTCCTTCGCACCGGCGTACTTCCACCACTGGCGCTCGAAGGCCAGGATCTCGCGCTCCCGGTCGGTCAACCCGTCGTCCGGCCCCTCCGCCGGCGCCAGTGCCTCTGCGGCGTCCATCTGGCTCCTCAGCCGTGTCCCGTGCGTGGGTGCCATTACATCACGTGATCTTGGTCCGGGTCGGCTCATCGGTCGGCGCGTCCGATCGGCTCGCCGTTAGGCTGCGCGTCATGGCAGTTCACCCGATCCGGATCGCCGGAGATCCCGTGCTCCACACCCCGACCCGCCCGGTCGAGGTGTTCGACGAGGCGCTGCGCACGCTGGTCGACGACATGTACGAGACGATGGCGGCGGCGAACGGTGTCGGTCTCGCGGCCAACCAGATCGGGGTCGACCTGCGGTTGTTCGTCTACGACTGCCCGGACGACCAGGGCGTCCGGCACCGGGGTGTGGTGGTGAACCCGGTGTTGGAGACGTCGGAGGTGCCGCTGGGGATGCCGGACCCGGACGACGACTTCGAGGGGTGCCTGTCGGCGCCGGGCGAGTCGTACCCGACGGGTCGGGCGGCGCGGGCGAAGGTGACCGGGTCCGACGGCGACGGGAAGCCGGTGGAGGTGGAGGGCACGGGGTTCTTCGCCCGGTGCCTGCAGCACGAGACCGATCACCTGGACGGGCTCATCTACCTGGACCGGCTGGTGGGTCGGCACAAGCGGGCGTCGAAGAGGATGTTGAAGGCCAACGGGTGGGGTGTGCCGGGCCTGTCGTGGGACCCGGCGACGTCGGAGGACCCGTTCGCGGACGACGAGGACGACTGACCGGGGCGGGCTCAAGCAGGGCGGGCTCAACCAGGGCGGGCTCAAGCGGGACAGGGGCGGGACGGGCGCTGGTCAGGCGGGGTCGGTGGCCGGTTCGCCGGGGGTGGCGCGCGCCGCGGCGGCGGTGGTGTCGTGGTGGCGCTGGGCCTTCGGCTGGTGGTCGGCGCGGGTGGGGCGCTCGGGGCGCCGCCAGGGCAGTTCGGGCAGTGACGCCAGTTCGACGTAGCCCGCGCAGCGGGCCAGTTCGGGGTAGGCGCCGGCGAGCACGGCGGCCCTGATCCGCCGCACCTGGCCGACCGTCGGCAGCTCTCCCACCAGCAGGAACGGCAGCAGCAGCCGCCACGCGCCGACGATGGCGGCACGGCCGCGGTGGGGTGCGCGCAGGGTGGCCCGCGCGACGCGCAGGGCGTGTTCGCCCGCGGTCATCGCCGCGGGGTGGCCGGTGTGGTCCCAGGACCAGCGCAGGTTGTCGGCCATGGCGCAGCGGACGCAGTCGACGGGTCCGGTGGCGAGTTCTTCGCCGCACTGGGAGCAGGCAAGCAGGGTCATGGCCCAGTCGGTGCAGGTCCAGGGGTGCAGGCCGACTTCGTCGGCGAGGACGAGTTCGGCGAGTTCGCGTTCGCCGGCGCCGCCTTCGGCGAGTTGTTCGGCGGCCAGCAGCTCCTGCCAGTCGAGCAGCCAGTACTGGTCGACGAGTTCGGCGCAGAACCGGCACCCGGGGTAGCCGCGGCCCGCGAGGTCGCCGCACGACGGGCACGGCGAGACGGCGGCGGGGCGGGCCACGCGCCGGGCGCCGGGCGGGAACGGCTGGTGATCAGCCACGCGGTGAAAGGTACGCGCAAAGGGTGGGGCTTGGCACCCGCACCTTGGCAGCGGTGGCGGGCCGTGGCTATGGTCAGGCCGACAGCCCGAGGGGCTGGACAACTCAACACACGCGGGAGCTCGCGCCACAGCGGGCTGAGAGGGTGGCTGGGACCTGCGGGGTCCCGGTGCCGCCGACCGCCTGAACCTGACCGGGTAATGCCGGCGTAGGGAGGAATGTCGTGACGGCACTTGACGACCGCTCGGTCAAGCCCAGTGTCACCACCGGGCCCGTTTCGGGCTCGCGGAAGGTCCACCGAGAGGTGGGCGATGGTGTGCGGGTGCCCTTTCGCAGGGTGGAGCTGACCAACGGCGAGCACGTCGACCTGTACGACACTTCCGGTCCGTATACCGACGAGAGCGCGACCATCGACGTCCACAGTGGACTGCCGAAGCTGCGCGAGGGCTGGGTCGCGGGTCGCGAGCCGGTGAACGGCGCGGTGACCCAGTTGGCGTACGCCAAGGCGGGGATCGTCACGCCGGAGATGCGGTTCGTGGCGGCCAGGGAGAACATGAGCCCGGAGTTCGTCCGGGACGAGGTGGCGATCGGCCGGGCGGTGATCCCGCTGAACCGCAACCACCCCGAGGCCGAGCCGATGGTCATCGGCAAGAAGTTCCTGGTGAAGGTCAACGCGAACATCGGGAACTCGGCGGTGTCCTCCTCGATCGAGGAGGAGGTGGAGAAGATGGTGTGGGCGTCGCGCTGGGGCGCCGACACGATCATGGACCTGTCGACGGGCAAGCGGATCCACGAGACGCGCGAGTGGATCGTGCGGAACTCGCCGGTGCCGATCGGGACGGTGCCGATCTACCAGGCGCTGGAGAAGGTGGACGGCGATCCGGCGAAGTTGTCGTGGGAGGTGTACCGCGACACGGTGGTGGAGCAGGCCGAGCAGGGCGTGGACTACATGACGGTGCACGCGGGGGTGCTGCTGCGGTACGTGCCGCTGACGGCGCGGCGGGTGACGGGCATCGTGTCGCGCGGCGGGTCGATCATGGCGGCGTGGTGCCTGGCGCACCACCGGGAGAGCTTCCTGTACACGCACTTCGAGGAGCTGTGCGAGATCCTGCGCGCGTACGACGTGACGTTCAGCCTGGGTGACGGGTTGCGGCCGGGTTCGATCGCGGACGCCAACGACGAGGCGCAGTTCGCGGAGCTGCGCACGTTGGGCGAGTTGACGCACGTGGCGCGGTCGCACGACGTGCAGGTGATGATCGAGGGTCCGGGTCACGTGCCGATGCACAAGATCGCGGAGAACGTGCGGTTGGAGGAGGAGTGGTGCGGTGAGGCGCCGTTCTACACCCTCGGGCCGCTGGCCACGGACATCGCGCCCGCGTACGACCACATCACGTCGGCGATCGGGGCGGCGCAGATCGGCTGGTTGGGCACGGCGATGCTGTGCTACGTGACGCCGAAGGAGCACCTGGGCCTGCCGAACCGGGACGACGTGAAGACGGGCGTGATCACGTACAAGATCGCGGCGCACAGCGCCGACCTGGCGAAGGGGCACCCGGGGGCGCAGGACTGGGACGACGCGCTGTCGAAGGCGCGGTTCGAGTTCCGTTGGGAGGACCAGTTCAACCTGTCGCTGGACCCGGACACGGCGCGGTCGTTCCACGACGAGACGTTGCCGGCGGCGCCCGCGAAGACGGCGCACTTCTGCTCGATGTGCGGGCCGAAGTTCTGCTCGATGAAGATCACCCAGGACGTGCGGCGGTACGCGGAGGAGCGCGGGCTGTCCACTGTGGAGGCGATCGAGGCGGGCATGTCGGAGAAGTCGCACGAGTTCGGCGACCGCGGCAGCAAGGTGTACCTGCCGGTGGTGGATTGATGGCGGTCACGCCACCGCGGGTCCTCACCATCGCCGGGTCGGACTCCGGCGGTGGTGCGGGCCTGCAGGCCGACCTGCGGACGTTGTTCGCGTGCGGCGTGCACGGGATGACGGCGGTGACGGCGGTGACGGTGCAGAACTCGCTGGGCGTGTCCGGGTACGCCGAGCTGCCGCCGGAGGTGGTGGCGGCGCAGGTGGAGGCGGTGGCGACGGACATCGGGGTGGACGCGGCGAAGACCGGGATGCTGGCGTCGGCGGCGATCGTCGAGGCGGTCGCGGGCGCGCTGGACCGGGTCGACGTCGGGCCGTTCGTGGTCGACCCGGTGGCGGCGTCGATGCACGGGCACCAGCTGCTGGCCGACGACGCGCTGGACGCGCTGCGGGTGCTGCTGTTCCCGCGGGCGACGCTGGTGACGCCGAACCTGGACGAGGTGCGGCTGCTGACCGGGATCGAGGTGCGCAGCCGGGCGGACCAGCGCAGGGCGGCGGAGGCGTTGCACGCGATGGGGCCGCGGTGGGTGCTGGTGAAGGGCGGGCACCTGTGGGACGACCCGGAGTGCCTTGACGTGCTGTACGACGGCGAGCGGTTCGTGGAGCTGCTGGGGCCGCGTTACGACGTCAAGCACACGCACGGCAGCGGGGACACGCTGGCGTCGGCGATCGCGTCGCAGCTGGCGCGGGGCGCGGACGTGCCGGCGGCGGTGCGGTTCGGCAAGGACTTCGTCGTCCGGTCGGTGGCGGCGGCGTACCCGTTGGGCGCCGGGGTCGGCCCGGTGTCGCCGCTGTGGCGGTTGGAGGGGTAGCCGGCGGTTCGGGGGTCAGGCCGTCTCGCCGACCAGCACCTCCAGCGCGGGCAGGGCGTTGACGAGGGCGTCGCGGTGCTCGGGGCTCAGCTCTTCGATCCGCCGCTGCAGCTCCCGCACCCGGGCCGACCGCACCCCCGACACCATCGTCACGCCCTCCGGCGTGGGGGTGGCCAGCCAGGCGCGGCCGTCCTGCGGGTCCGGTTCGCGGCGCACGTACCGGGCTTCCACCAGCGCGGCCACGATGCGGGACAGGGTCGGTGGCGCGACGCCCTCCTTGGCGGCCAGGTCGCCCAGCCGCATGGGGCCGCAGCGCGCCAGCGTCGCCAGCGCCGACACCGCGCCCGGTCCGAGGCCGGGCGACCCGGTGCGGCGCAGCAGCCGGGAGAGCCTGCCGATCGCGAGGTACAGCCGGGCGGTGGCGTCCTCGACCTGGTCGGCCGTCACGGCGGTCCTCCTCGGGCAGACGGGCACAACGAGCGTCCATCATGCCGTGCTTGGCAATCACCCCATCGCCGGACTCGACGCGTGCGCCCAGAACCGCTTCGGGATGCGGCCCGCCAGCCGGGCCAACCTGCCCGCTTCCACGCCGGCCCGCATGGCCGCGGCCATCCGCTCCGGGTCCTGCGCCCTGGTGACGGCCGTCGCCAGCAGCACCGCCGAGCAGCCCAGCTCCATCGCCAGCGCCGCGTCGGACGCCGTGCCGACACCGGCGTCCAGCACCACCGGCACCGAGGCGCGCGCCACGATCAGCTCGATGTTGTGCGGGTTGCGGATGCCCAGCCCGGTGCCGATGGGCGAGCCGAGCGGCATCACGGCGGCGCAGCCCGCCTGTTCCAGGCGCAGCGCCAGCACCGGGTCGTCGGACGTGTAGGGCAGCACCACGAAACCGTCGTCGACCAGCCGTTCCGCCGCGTCCAGGAGTTCGACCGGGTCGGGCAGCAGGGTCTGGTCGTCGGCGACGACCTCCAGCTTCACCCAGTCCGTGCCCAGCGCTTCGCGGGCGAGCCGGGCGGTGAGCACGGCTTCGGCGGCGGTGCGGCAGCCGGCGGTGTTGGGCAGCGCGGAGATGCCGAGCCGGCCGAGCAGGTCGAGCACGCCGCCGCCCGAGGCGTCCAGGCGGCGCATGGCGACGGTGGTCAGCTCGGTGCCGGACGCCACCAGCGCGCGTTCCAGCACCGCCAGGTTCGCCGCGCCGCCGGTGCCCATGACCAGGCGCGAGCCGAACTCCCGTCCGGCGATCACCAGGGGGTCGTCCACGTCAGCCCCCCTGCACGGCGGTCAGCACCTCGACCACGGCGCCGTCGGGCACGGTGGTCGTGGCCCACGCCGCGCGCGGCACGACCTCGCCGTCCACCGCGACCGCGACGCCGCTGGGCGGCGCGTCGAGCAGCACGAGCACGGCGGCGACCGTGGCGCCGTCGGCCAGGTCCCGCTCGGCGCCGTTGACCTTCGCCTTCACCGGTTGTTCCCTCCTTCGCGGAGCAGGGTGAGCACCCGCCGCGCCGTGACGGGCGCGAGCAGCAGACCGTTGCGGTGGTGGCCGGTGGCGGCCAGCACGCCGGGTTCCAGCCAGTCGACGACCGGCGCGTTGTCGGGGCTGCCCGCGCGGAACCCGGCGGCGGCCTCGGTCAGCGCGTACTCGGCGATGCCGGGCCACACGACCTCGGCGTCGCGCAGCAGGTCCCGCACGCCGCCGACGGTCACGCCGCCGTCGAACCCGGCTTCGTACTGGGTGGCGCCGAGGACGAACCCGTCCGCGCGCGGCACCAGGTACACGGGTCGGCCGGAGACGTGCGCGCGGATCGTGTGCCGGGGTGGCGGCAGCGCGCCCGGTCGTGCCGACAGCCGCAGGATCTCGCCCTTCACCGGCCGGATCACGTCCTTCAGCGCCGGGTGCAGGTCGCGGCTCCACGCGCCCGCCGCGATCACCGTGACCCCGGGGGCCTCGGGAGGGGCCGAGTCGGTGAACGCCACGCCGCGGGCCTCGCAGGCGGCCCGCAACGCGCGCAGCAGCGCCCGGTTGTCCACGGCCACGTCACCGGGCACCGACAGTCCACTTCGGACGGACCCGAGGCCGGGTTCCAGGGCGCGCAGCTCACGCCCGGTCAACCTCGTCGCGGACCGGCCCCTGCGCCCCAGGTAGTCGCGCAGCTGGTCCAGCACCTCGACGTCGGCCCGGTCGACCGCGACCGCCAGCGTCCCGGCCGGGCTCAGCTCCACGCCCAGCTCGCGGGCGAACTCCGGCCACAGCGCCAACGACTCGACGCCGAGCGCCAGCACGTCCTCGTCGCCCGGCCACGCCTCGGTGATCGGCGCGAGCATCCCGCCCGCCACCCACGAGCCGCCGTGCGGCGAGCCGTGGTCCACCACCACGACGGGGAAACCGGCGCGGGCCGCGTACCAGGCGGCGGACAGGCCGATGACGCCACCGCCGAGGACGGTCACTCGCACTGCCAAGGCACTCACGCTCCCTGCGCCGGCATGACCCGGATCAGGTTCGACGGTCGGAGCGAACCACGCTCCCTCTCAGCCCGGTCTGTTCCGGGCTCCCGTGCGGACCGTCTCCACCGTAGCGCACGCGGCGGCCCGGCGGTTACCGTGCGGCCCGTGCCAGGACTCGACGGAACGCGGATCAGGCGGCGGCTCGCCGACGCACGGCTCTACCTCTGCACCCCGGCCCGCCCGGACCTCGCCGAGTTCGCGGACGCCGCGCTCGCGGGCGGCGTGGACGTCGTGCAGCTGCGGGACAAGGGCCTGGAAGCCAGGCAGGAGATCGCCGCGCTGGAAGTGCTCGCCGAGGCGTGCGCGCGGCACGGCGCGCTGCTCGCGGTGAACGACCGGGCGGACGTGGCGCTGGCCGTGGACGCCGACGTGCTGCACCTGGGGCAGGACGACCTGCCGGTGCCGTCGGCGCGTCGCGTGGTCGGCGACGAGGTGGTGATCGGCCGGTCGACGCACGACGTCGCCCAGGCGCGGGCGGCGGCCGTCGAGGACGGCGTGGACTACTTCTGCACCGGGCCGTGCTGGCCGACGCCGACCAAGCCGGGACGTCCCGCGCCCGGCCTGGACCTGGTGCGCGCCACCGCGGGCGCGACCGCGCGGCCGTGGTTCGCCATCGGCGGCATCGACCGGGAGCGGCTGCCGGAGGTGCTGGCGGCGGGCGCGGAGCGCGTGGTGGTCGTGCGGGCCGTCACCGAGGCCGAGGACCCCCGCGCCGCGGCGGCATGGTTGAAAATTCAACTAAAGGGCGTACAGTCGTCCCCGTGATGCCTGTGCTGTACCTGGGCCACGGGGCGCCCCCGCTGGCCGACGACGAGCGGTGGACCGGCGAGCTGAGGTCGTGGTCCGCGACGCTGCCGCGACCCGAGTCGATCCTCGTGGTGTCCGCGCACTGGGAGAACGACCCGCTGACGCTGGGCGCGACCACCTCCGTGCCGCTCACGTACGACTTCTGGGGCTTCCCCCGGCGGTACTACGAGGTCACCTACGAGGCGCCGGGCGCGCCCGAGCTGGCCCGCGCGGTCACCGGGCTGCTCGACCGACCGGTGGCGCGCGACGAGCGGCGCGGGCTGGACCACGGCGCGTACGTGCCGCTGAAGGAGATGTTCCCCGAGGCGGACGTCCCGGTGCTGCAGGTGTCCATGCCCAGCCTCGACCCGCGCGAGCTGTTCGACGTCGGGCGCGCGCTGGCGCCGTTGCGCGACCAGGGCGTGCTGATCGTCGGCAGCGGGTTCATGACGCACAACCTGAGCTGCGTGGACCTGTCCGTCGGCCCGGACTACCAGCCGCCGTCGTGGTCCGCCGAGTTCGACGACTGGGCGGGGCGGGCGCTGGCCGACGGCGACGTGGACGCGCTGCTGGACTTCCAGCGCAAGGCGCCCGCCGCCGGCATCGCGCACCCGCGCACCGAGCACTTCGCGCCGCTGTTCGTGTCCCTGGGCGCGAGCACGGCGCAGGAGGCCACCACGACGGTCGACGGCTTCTGGTACGGGCTGTCCAAGCGCTCCGTGCAGCTGTCCTGACCGCGCGGCTGTCCTGACCGCCGACAGCGGAGCACCCCCCGGGCAGTGCCCGAGGGGTGCTCCGCAAGCCGAACGCGGAGTGGCGCCCGATCAGCCGCGGGTCAGGCTCAACCCGTAGGCGCTCAGGATCTCGCCGACCGGCTGGAAGTAGGTCGTGCCGCCGGAGGAGCAGTTGCCCGAACCGCCGGAGGTCACGCCCTGGGCCTGGCTGTAGCCCGAGCCCGCCACCCACGAGCCGCCGGAGTCGCCGGGCTCGGCGCAGGCGTTCGTGCGGGTCAGGCCGGACACCGTGCCCTGCGGGTAGTTCACCGTCGAGTTCTTCGCCTGGACGGTGCCGCAGCGCCAGCCGGTGGTGGAGCCGGAGCGGCAGATCGCCGCGCCGACCGCCGCCGACGTGGAGCCGGTCACGGTGACGTTGGAGCCGTTGTAGCGGTTGACCCACGGGCGCGAGGTCCAGTTGGAGTTCGTCCGCACCCAGGCGTAGTCGTTGCCTGGGAAGGACGAGCCCGCGAAGGAGCCCTGCGAGACGCGGTTGAAGCCGGTCGTCGCGTTGCCCACGCGGCCGCAGTGGCCCGCGGTCACGAAGCCGCCGGAGACCGCGAAGCCCACCGAGCACCGGCCGCTGCCGATGTAGTAGGCGTCGCCGCCGCGGGTGTCGTACAGCGTCGTCGGGCTCTGGTCGACCTCGACCACCCGCACCGACGGGCTGAGCGTCTTGGCCGTGGCCAGGAACGACTCCGCCGCCGCGTCGCGCTGGAGGCGGTTGACCTCGACGACGACCGAGTTGGTCTGCTCGTCGACCCGCCAGCCGGTGATCGACTTCGGCGCCGTCATGCCGTCGATCGCCGACTTCGCGCCGGACAGCTGCCGGTGCGAGAAGGCCACGTACTTGGCGTCGGCGCCCGCGGACCGCGCCGCGGCCACCTTCGCCGAGTCGGCCACCGCGACGACCAGCTTGCCGGTCGACGGGTTGATCCACGAACCTGCGAAGGCGGCGCCGACCGCGGACCGCGCCGCGGCCTCGATCTCACCCGCGCGGGTGTCGCTCGCCAAACGGGCGGTGACCTGTTCGGCGTTCAGGCCCAGGTCGCGTTGCGCCGCTTGGAGCAACTCGGCCGGGTAGCTCTCCGTGTCGGCCGGGGTTGACCCATAGGGCGCGGCGGTGTCCGCGGTGGCCGGTACGCTGAGAGCTGTAGCCGTGCCGGCGGCCAGCAGGACGGCCGTGGCAAGGCGGACCGCACTCGTGCGGTTCATTAGGCGTCTCCCTCATCTTCGGGTGCAGGGAACCCGAGAGCCTGGTTGCAGGGACCGCTCTCGGGGGCTCTAGGGGGACGGGTGGTGGGGCGGCGGCAGGGGTCGCCCCACCCCTTTACTCCTCGTCCACGTCGTCGCTCGGGGTTCCGGGACCGTGGTCGCACGTCGCAGATCCCGGGTCGAAGCCGGCGCTCGCAGCTCTCGCACGGCCCCTCCTCCCGGTACCTACCGACCAGTACTCGCCCGTTCGAGCGACGTTATGACCCTGTTACCTATTACGGTTCAGGCCATCTGAGGGCGAAGTGTGTCACAGCACACGCCGAGTTGACTGCGCTGTGTAGCGTTTGACAGTTAACTCTCACTCAAGGTAGTGATTCGATCACCGATTCGGGCGGATTTGCCAGAAGTAAGTGATTCCGCCTCAAAGGGCTCGTACGTGTGAATGCTGTTGCCCCGGGCGGGCGACGCAGGAGGAGTTCCGGTGACGGGGCGTGTAGTCACGAAGCCGCCGCTGGGGTGAGGATCGGGACATGGACCTCGTCACGATCTCCGACATCCGGGCCGCCGCCGAGCGCATCGCGGGCGCGGCGACCCGCACACCGCTGCTGCGGTTCGACGACCGGCTGTGGCTCAAGCCGGAGAGCCTGCAACCCGTCGGCGCGTTCAAGATCCGCGGCGCGCACAACGCCCTGGCGCGGCTGCCCGAGGCCGTGCGGGCGCGCGGCGTCGTCGCGTACTCCAGCGGCAACCACGCGCAGGCCGTCGCGTACTCGGCGAAGCTGTTCGGCGTGCCCGCGGTGATCGTGGTGCCCGAGGACACGCCGCGGGTGAAGGTCGAGGCGACCCGCTCGCACGGCGCCGAGGTGGTCCAGGTGCCGACGGCCGAGCGGGAGTCGCGGGCCGCCGAGCTGGTGGCCGAGCGCGGCGCGACGCTCATCCCGCCGTTCGACCACCCCGACGTCATCGCCGGTCAGGGCACCATCGGGCTGGAGGTGATCGCCGACCTGCCGGACGTGGAGACGGTGCTGGCGCCGGTCAGCGGCGGCGGGCTGATCTCCGGCGTGGCGGCCGCGGTGAAGGCGCTGAGCCCGTCGACGCGGGTGGTCGGGGTGGAGCCGGAGCTGGCCGGTGACGCGGCCGCGTCGCTGCGGGCGGGCGCCCTGGTCCGGTGGCCCGCCGAGGACCGGGCCCGGACCGTCGCCGACGGGCTGCGGGCCGAGCCGTCCGAGCTGACGTTCGCGCACATGACCGCCCACGTGGACGACGTCGTGACGGTGTCCGAGGAACAGATCGGGGCGGCCGTCGGGCTGCTCGCCCGCCGGGCCAGGCTGGTGGTGGAGCCCAGCGGCGCGGTCGCCTTCGCCGCGCACCTCGCCCGGCCCGCCGGGCGGACCGTCGCCGTGCTGTCCGGCGGGAACGTCGACCCCGAGGTGCTCGCCCGGTACCTCTGATCAGTCGGGCACCCGCGCCGGCGGGCCGTCGACGCCGCAGCTGTGGCGCTCGGGGGTCTCCGGCGCGGCCTTGAGCACGTCGTTGTCCGTGCCGATGGCCAGCAGGCCGCCGGCGATCGACGCCACCGCGCACACCAGCAGGGCCGTCCGCCAGCCCTCGGTGAGCGCGGTCGGGTCGGCGTACTGGGCGCCGGTCAGGCCCGCCACGGCGGGCAGCACGGCCACCGCGACCAGGCTGCCGGTGCGGGCGACGGCGTTGTTGACGCCCGAGGCGACCCCCGCGTACCGGTCGGGCGCGGCGGCCAGCACGGTCGCCGTCACCGGCGCCACCACCGCCGCCAGGCCGAGGCCGAAGACGAGCAGGCCGGGCAGCACGCCGGTCCAGTAGCCGGCGCCCGGCTCGACCCGGCGCAGCAGGAGCATGCCGACGCCGATCAGGACCGGTCCTCCGACGAGTTGGGCGCGCGGCCCGATCCGCTGGGCGAGGTTCCCGGAGCGCGCCGACAGGACCAGCATGATGATCGTGATCGGGACGCTCGCCAGGCCGGACGCGGTCGGCGAGTAGCCCAGCGACACCTGCAGCTGCAGGACCATCAGCACCATGACCCCGCCGAGGGCGGCGTAGACGAGGAACGTCAGGGCGTTGGCCAGCACGAACGTCCGATCGGCGAACAGCGCGGGCGGCACGAGCGGGTCGCGGCCGCGGCGCTGCAGCACGACGAACGCCACCAGGCACGCGACACCGACCGCGGCCGACGTGACGACCAGGGCGTCCGCGCCGCGCACCGGCGCTTCGACCAGCGCGCCGGTGACGCCCGCCAGGCCGAGCGCGCCGACGACCGACTCGCCGATGTTCGGGTGGCCGGTGAGGGCTTCGTCGCGGGACTCGGGCACGTACCGGCGGGCCAGCCACACGCAGACCGCCGCGACCGGCAGGTTGATCAGGAACGCGAGCCGCCACGACCACGCCTGCACCAGCAGGCCGCCCAGCAGCGGGCCGATCGCCGTGGCGACGCCCGCGAGCCCGGACCAGGCGCCGATGGCCCGGCCGCGGTCGGCGCGGGCGAACACCGACTGGAGGATGGCCAGCGACCCGGGCGTGAGCAGCGCCCCGCCGACGCCCTGCAGGATGCGGGCGAGGACCAGCAGCTCCGTCGTCGGCGCGAGCCCGCACAACAACGAGGCCGCGCCGAACCAGAGCACGCCGAACGTGAACACCCGGCGGCGGCCGTAGCGGTCGCCCAGGGAGCCCGCGACCAGGATCAGCGAGGCGAGGGCCAGGAGGTAGCCGTCGAGGATCCACTGCAGGCCGGCGACGGAGGCCGCCAGCTCGGCGCCGATGCGGGGCAGGGCGACGTTGACGATCGTGCTGTCGAGCATCGCCATGCCCGAGCCGAGGATGGTCGTGGCCAGCACGGCCTTGGCACGTCCGGTGCCCCAGACAACGGTCTCCGTCACCGACCCATTCTGCCCCCGGACTTGTCCACAGGCCGCGCCACCACAGCCGCAACTGTCGGTGGCCGCCGGCAGAATCGAGAACAGGGGTCCCCCTCGGGCGGGGGACTCCTGCGGAGCTAGCCCGCCGGGCGGTTCAGGGTGGCCACGAACTTGTACCGGTCGCCCCGGTACACCGAGCGCACCCACTCCACCGGGTTGCCCTCCGTGTCGAACGAGTGCCGCGACAGCAGCAGCATCGGCAGGCCGATGTCCGCGCCCAGCAGCTCGGCCTCCTCCGGTGACGCGAGCGCCGTCTCGATGGTCTCCTCGGCGTGTCCCATCTCGACGCCGAACCGCTCCCGCAGCACCTGGTACAGCGACGCGCCCGGCGCGAGGTAGCGGCGCAGGCCGCGGAACCGGCCCAGGGCCAGGTGGGTCGTCTCGATCGCCATCGGCTCGCCGTCGGCCAGCCTCAGCCGGTGCAGGCGCAGCACCTTCGCGCCCGCCCGGACGCCCAGCAGCCTGGCCAGCTCGGCCTCGGCGGGCATCTCCGACGCCTCGATCAGCCGTGACGAGGGCTGCCTGCCCTGCGCTTTCATGTCCTCTGTGTACGACGACAGCTGGAGCCGTTGCGCCACCTTGGGTTCGGCGGCGAACGTCCCCTTCCCCTGCACGCGCAGCAACCGACCCTCCACGGTCAGTTCGGCAAGCGCTTGCCGCACCGTCGTGCGCGACACGTCGAACTCCGCCGCCAGCGAGCGTTCCGTCGGGATCGGCGATCCGGGCGGCAACGCGCGCAGGAGGTCGAGCAGATGCCGCTTGAGTCCCCAGTACTTCGGCTCGCGCTGCGCGCGAGTCCTGGCGTCCACGCCAGTCGCAGGGCTCGTCTCGAGCATGCCTTCCTCCTCGCCCCTTGCCAGCCGACCTTGCCAGCGCTCCCAGACACAGGATGCCCTGTCCTCGTCGGATCGTGCGCCCGAACCCCCGACAACGGCCGAAAAATGATCCGATGACTTTGCAACGGTCCAGCAACAGCCTTGACATGCCCTGTGGTGAGGCACACTCTAGGCCGCATTGGTCTACACCACTTTGGCGTTCCGGTCGTGGGATCGGGGCATGGGGAAAGGGCGCACAACGTGAAGGGCTGGAGAGGACTGGCCGTAGGTGCCGCCGCACTCGCGGTGGCCGTGGCCGGATGTGGCACGAGCTCCGACGGCGGCGGCAGCGGCAACTCCGGAGAACCCAAGACGCTGACGGTGTGGTTGATGGACGGCTCGGCGCCGACCACCCTCACCGACGCGCTGAACAAGGAGTTCCAGGACTCGCACCCCGGCGTCACCGTCAAGTACGAGATCCAGAAGTGGGGCGGCATCCAGGAGAAGCTGACCACCGCTCTGACCAGCAACAACCCGCCGGACGTCATCGAGCTGGGCAACACCCAGACGGCGAAGTTCGCGGCCGAGGAGACGCTGCTCGACCTCAGCGCCGACGCCGCCGACCTCAACGGCGACCAGTGGCTCGGCGGCCTCAAGGACTCGCTGACCTGGGACGGCAAGCAGTACGGCCTGCCGTTCTACGCCGCGAACCGCACGGTCATCTACCGGACCGACCTGTTCGAGGCCGCGGGCATCACCGCCGCGCCGACGTCGCGTGACGAGTGGGTCGCCGCGATCGAGAAGCTGAAGACGGCCAACGCGGCCGACCCGGACTTCCAGCCCCTCTACCTGCCCGGCCAGTCCTGGTACGTGCTGCTGTCGTTCATCTGGGACGAGGGCGGCGACGTGGCCAAGCCGCAGGGCTCCGCCTGGGCGGGCGCGCTGGACACCCCGCAGGCGAAGGCCGGCCTGGAGTTCTACAAGAAGCTGGTCGACACCTCGGGCACCAAGGCCCCGAAGGACGCCGACGAGGCCACTCCGCAGCAGATGGAGGTCTTCGGCACGGGCAAGGTCGGCATGATGATCGGTCTGCCGTGGGAGCTGGCGGGCGCGGTCAAGGCCAACCCGGACCTGAAGGAGAAGACCGCGGCGTTCCCGATCCCGTCGAAGACCGCGGGCAAGACCGCCCCGGTGTTCCTCGGCGGCTCGAACCTCGCCATCCCGGCCGGCAGCAAGAACAGCGACCTGGCCAAGGAGTACCTGAAGCTGCTGTCCTCGAAGAAGTACCAGGACATGCTGGCCGAGGGCGGCTCGGTGCCCGGCACCTCGACCGACACCTCGAAGCTGTCCACCAACCCGCTGGGCAAGGCGCTGGCCGAGTCCGCCCCGAACGGCAAGGTCACCCCGACCACGCCGGCCTGGGCCGCGGTCGAGGCGGGCCAGAACCCGCTCAAGGACATGCTGACCGCGTACCTGACCGGCGCGAAGCCGCTGGACCAGGCGACGGGCGACGCCAACGCGGCGCTGTCGAAGACGCTGGGCGGCTGACGGTCGGATGACGGCCGTGCACACGACCGACGCCGCGGTGCCGACGGACAACTCGTCGGCGCCGCGGCGTGCCGCACCGGACGGCGCGCCGCGCCGTCGGGGCAGCGCCTTCGACCGGGCGCTGCCCTACCTGCTGCTGGCCCCCGCCCTGGTGGCCATCCTCTGGTTGATCGGCTGGCCCGTCCTCTCCGTGGTGATCACCAGCTTCCGCCGGCTGAACCTGCGCGAGCTGACCCGCGGCGAGGTCGTGTGGACCGGCCTGGACAACTACGCCGAGATCCTGGGCGACCCGGGGTTCTGGGCGATCGCGCTGCGCACGGTGGTGTTCACCGCCGTCGTGGTGGCCGCGTCCGTGTCCGCCGGCCTGCTGATCGCGCTGCTGATGCGGCAGACCAGCCCGGTCGTGCGGATCGCGCTGCAGGTCGCGATGCTGCTGGCGTGGGCGATGCCGCTGCTCGCGGCCACCACGGTCTACCAGTGGATCTTCGACCAGCAGTACGGGATCCTGAACAAGACCCTGGTCCAGCTCGGGTTCGACTCGTTCGCCGGGTTCTCGTGGTTCTCCACCGGCACGTCGACGCTGGCCGTGATCGGGCTGCTGATCGTGTGGCAGGCGATCCCGTTCCTGGCGTTCTCGCTGTACGCCGGTGTCATCGGGATCCCGAAGGACCAGTACGAGGCGGCGGGCATCGACGGGGCGTCCGCGTGGCAGACGTTCCGCACGGTGACGTGGCCGGAGCTGCGGCCGCTGCTGCTGATGGTGACGTTCCTGTCGCTGCTGTGGGACTTCAAGGTGTTCGCCCAGATCTGGGCGATGCGCAAGGGCGGCCCGGACGGCGGCAGCACCACGTTGCCCGTGTACCAGTACCTGGAGGGCATCTCCAAGAGCCACTTCGGCGTGGCCGCGGCGGTGTCCGTGGTGATGGTCGCGCTGCTGGCCCTGCTGACCTTCCAGTACCTGCGCAGGCTGGTCCGTTCCCAGGAGGGCGACCTGTGACCGCGAAGAGGCTTTCCGCGAACGTCGTCGCGCTGGTCGTGGCCCTGCTGTTCGCATTCCCGACCTACTGGATGGTCGCGACCGCGCTGAAGCCGCGCAAGGACCTGCTGACCAGCGGTTACGACCTGATCCCGTTCTCGGTGACGGGGTCGAACTTCGGCACCGCGTGGAACAAGCCCGGTTTCCTCGACGCGCTGGGCAACAGCCTGCTGGTGACGTTGAGCGCGGTGCTGGCGGCGGTCGTGATCGGTCTGCTGGCGGCGCTGGCGCTGTCCCGGATGCGGTTCCGCGGCCGCAAGGGCTTCGTGATGATGCTGCTGGTGGCGCAGATGGCGCCGTTCGAGGCGCTGCTGATCCCGATGTTCCTGATGATGCGGGACCTGGACCTGCTGGACCGGCTGCCCGCGCTGGCGCTGATCTACTTCGCGGTGACGCTGCCGTTCTGCGCGTGGACGCTGCGCGGGTTCGTCAACGGCATCCCGCTGGAGCTGGAGGAGGCGGCGATGGTGGACGGCTGCAGCCGGTGGGGCGCATTCCGCCGGGTCACGCTGCCGCTGCTCGGGCCGGGCCTGGTCGCCACGTCGGTGTTCGCGTTCGTCACCGCGTGGAACGAGTTCCTGTACGCGCTGTCGCTGGTGAACGACCAGAGCAAGGAGACCCTGCCGGTGTGGCTGTCGGGGTTCCAGACGCAGTTCGGCACCGACTGGGGTGGCGCGATGGCCGCTTCGGCGCTGTTCACCCTGCCGGTGCTGGTGTTCTTCCTGATCGTGCAGCGCAAGATGGTCACCGGTGTCACCGCCGGTGCGGTGAAGGGGTAGGACCGCATGTCGTTGCACCGGCTCGCGTCGGGTGTGCTGCTGCCGGGGTTCCACGGGACCACCGCGCCGGACTGGCTGTTGGAGCGGGTGGCCGACGGGCTCGGCGGCGTCGTGCTGTTCGGGCGCAACGTCGTGGACGACGCCCAGGTCACGGCCTTGAACGCGCAGTTGCGCGGCGCTCGGGCGGACGTGGTCATCGGGATCGACGAGGAGGGTGGCGACGTCACCCGGCTCGACGCGGGCCGCGGGTCGGAGGTGCCGGGCAACCACGCGCTGGGCGCGGCGGACGACCCGGGGCTGACCCGGTCGGTGGCGGCGTCGATCGGGGCGCGGCTGGCGGCGTGCGGGGTGAGCCTGAACCTGGCGCCGTCGGCCGACCTCGTGCTGACGCTGGACGACCCGGTGATCGGGGTGCGGTCCTTCGGGTCCGACCCGGTGGCGGCGGGCGGCCACGTGGCGGCGTTCGTGGAGGGCATGCAGGCGGTCGGGGTGGCGGCGTGCGCCAAGCACTTCCCCGGCCACGGCGCGTCCACGGTGGACTCGCACGCGGCGCTGCCCGTGCTGCCGCGGACGGTGGCCGAGCTGGCGGCGGTCGAGTTCGTGCCGTTCCGGGCGGCCGTCGCGGCCGGGGTCCGGTCGATCATGACCGGGCACCTGGTGGTGCCGGAGTGGGGCGACGCGCCCGCCACGCTGAACCCGCTCGCGGTGCGCGTGCTGCGGGAGGAGCTGGGGTTCACCGGCGCGGTCATCACCGACGGGCTGGACATGAAGGCCGTCGGCGGCGACCTGGCGGAGGGCTCCGTGCGGTCGTTGGCGGCCGGGGTGGACGCGTTGTGCCTCGGCGGCGAGCCGCTGGACGACGACGGGCTGCGGTGGCTGGTCGACAGCATCGTGGCGGCGGTCGAGTCGGGCGCGCTGCCGGTGGAGCGGCTGGAGGAGGCGGCCCGGCGGACGGCGGCGCTCGGCGCGCCCGCCGGCGCGGTGGACGCGCACGACCCGGAGCTGGGGCTGGCCGCGGCGCGGCGGGCGGTGTCGGTGCGCGGGTCGCTGGCACTGTCCGGGCCGCCCGTGGTGGTCGACCTGGCGGTGGAGCCGTCCATCGCGGTCGGCGACGTGCCGTGGGGCCTGGGGCCGTACCTGGCGGAGCTGGTGCCGGGCACGTCGGTGCTGCCGACCACGTCGGCCACCTCGGCCGGGGAGATCGCGGCGGCGGCGGCCGGGCGGCCGGTCGTGGTGGTGACGCGGGAGGCGCACCGGTACCCGTGGGCTCGCGACCTGGTCACCTCACTCGTTACCATTGGTCTAGACCTTGTCCACGTCGAGACGGGCGTTCCGGGTCCCGACCTGGGCGCCACCGCCCGCGTGGACACCCACGGCGGCGCACGGGTGTGCCTGCTGGCCGCGGCCGAGCGCATCGCCGCCGCCACCTGACCCGACAGGGGAACCGGATGACCGACGACCAGCCCGGCAGGCACATGGCGGCCGAGATCGACCGGCAGCCCGCGATCTTCGCCGACCTGCACGCCCGACGCGACGCCATCGCCCGGGTCGCCTCGGCGATCGCCGCCCGCCGACCCCGGTTCGTGCTGCTGGCCGCACGCGGCTCCAGCGACCACGCCGCCCTGTACGCCAAGTACCTCACCGAGGTCCTGCTCCAACTGCCCGCCGGGCTGGTCTCACCCTCCACCACCACCCTCTACGGCGCCGAACCCGACCTGCGCGACGTGCTGCTGATCTCGGTGTCGCAATCCGGCGGCTCACCCGACCTGCTGGAGGTCACCGCCTCCGCCCGCGCCCGCGGCGCGCTCACCGTCGCCGTCACCAACACCGCCTCCTCCCCCCTGCACGCCGCCGCCGAACTCTCCGTCGACGTCGGCGCCGGCGTCGAGCACGCCGTCGCCGCCACCAAGACCTACTCCGCCACCCTGCTGGCCCTCTACCTGCTCGTCGACGCCATCCGCGGCGGCGCCGGCCACGCCGCCGCCAACCTCGCCGACCTCGCCCGGACCACCCTGGACACCTCCGCCGACCCGGTCGCCGAAGCCGTCCAGCGCTACCGCTTCGTCGACCGCGTCCTGACCACCGGCCGCGGCTACTCCCTGCCCACCGCCCTGGAATCCGCCCTCAAACTGGCCGAGACCTCCTACCTCGCCGCCCGCGCCTACAGCGGCGCCGACCTGCTGCACGGCCCCGTGGCCGCCGTCGACGGCGACACCGCCGTCCTCGCCGTCACCAGCACCGGCAAAGGCGGCGACGCCCTGCACGACGTCCTCGACATCGTCCACGGACGCGGCGCCGACGTCCTCGCCATCGGCTCCGCCGCCCACAAAGCCCCCGCCGCCCTGCGCATCCCCGTCGCCGAGACCGCCGAGGAAATCGCCCCCATCCTCGAAATCCTGCCCATCCAACGCCTGGCCCACGGCCTCGCCCTCGCCCGCGGCGGCGACCCCGACAACCCCCGCGGCCTCAACAAAGTCACCCGCACCCGCTGACCCCCGCCGCGCGAGTCGTACCTCCACGTCCCGCGTGTCCTACGTTCGCGACCACCGTGTCCTACGTCCAGGACCCCTGAATTCAACGCTCGGAACACGACGAGGCCCGGGGGGACCGCTCCCCCGGGCCTCGTCCCGCGACCGGCTACTGGCCCGCCGCGGCCAAGCCGACCGGCGCGTTCTCGTACACCGGCGCTTCCACGTACACCGGCGCCGGCTCGTACACCGCCGTGCTGTCGAACACGACCTCGCCGTCCACCCACACCTTGCGCGGCCGCAGGTCGTCGTCCCACCAGACCAGGTCGGCCACCGCGCCGACCTCCAACCGGCCCAGCGTGGGCTCGCCGATCGCGTCGGCCGGGACGACGGTCGCCGCCGCCAGCGCCGCCGCCGGGTCGACGCCCACCGACACGATGTTGCGCACGGCGCGGTCCAGCGTCAGCGCGCTGCCCGCGATGGTCCCCTCCGGCGAGCGCGGCACGCCGTCCTCGGTCAGCAGCACGTCCGCGCCGCCGAGCTGGTAGCGGCCGGGCGGCATGCCGGCGGCGGCCACGGCGTCCGTGACCAGCGCGACCCGGTGCCCGGCGGCGTTGAACACCAGCCGGCAGACGTCCGGGCCGACGTGCGCCAGGTCCGCGATCAGCCCCAGCGTGAACCGGTCGTCCACCAGCGCCACGCCCGGCACGCCCGGCTCGCGGTGGCCCAGCGGGCGCTGCGCGTTGAACAGGTGCGTCACCATCCGCGCGCCCGCCTCGGCGGCGGCCCTGGTCTGCTCGCCCGTGGCGTCGCTGTGCCCGACGGCGACCAGCACGCCCGCCGCCGCCAGCCTGCGCACGGCCTCCATGCCGCCCGGCTGCTCGGGCGCCAGCGTCACCATCCGCAACGCCCGGCGCAGCACCTCGTCGCCCAGGAGCAGGTCGATCTCGGCCGCGCCCGGCGGCACCATCAGCGCCGGGTCGTGCACGCCCGCCCGCTTCGGCGACAGGAACGGCCCCTCCAGGTGCACGCCGAGCGGCTTGGCGCCCGCGTGCACCGGCAGGGTCGCCGACGCCGCCACCACGGCGTGCGCCTGGCGCACCGCCACCGGCACCGGCGCGGTGATCAGGGTCGGCAGGAACCGGGTCACCCCGGTCTGCGGGAGCGCTCTCGCCACCGCGGCCATGCCTTCGGGGTCCACCTCGGCGAAGTCGACCCCGACCGCCCCGTTGACCTGCACGTCCACCAGGCCCGGGGTGAGCAGGCCGTCGGTCAGCACGTCGGCGTCGTCGGGCGGTGAGCCCACGACGACCTCGACGATCCGGCCCGCCCGCAACCTCAGGCTGACGGGACCGGTGATGGTCCGACCGAGCAGTGCTCGCGGAGCTGCGACAACCGTGTCCAAGGTCCCTCCTCAAATGGTCCAGACCATTATGGCCGGAAGTGGCGGACGCCGTCACGTGTGGTTATAAGATAACCGAATAGAGTAATGATGGGTGAATGTTTCGCCGTGCGGCGAGGTCGGCCGCACGGCGCTTCGGCGTGGCCCATACTTGGCGCCAGACATCCGAGGTCTAGCTGACGAGTCGAGGGCCGCCGTGGCAGTTACCGACGACGCCATCCTGCGCGTCAAGGAGATGATCGTCTCGGGCGAGCTGAAGCCCGGCGACCGGCTGCCCCGCGAGGCGGACCTGGCCGGGCGGCTCGGCCTGTCGCGGAACTCGCTGCGCGAGGCGGTCAAGGCGTTGTCGCTGGTCCGGGTGCTGGACGTGCGGCAGGGCGACGGCACGTACGTGTCCAGCCTGCGGGCCGACGACCTGCTCGGCGCGCTGTCGTTCGTGCTGGACCTGCACCGCGGCGAGGACTCCGTCCTGGAAGTCCTCCAGGTGCGCCGCATCCTCGAACCCGCCGCCGCGGCCATGGCGGCGCAGCGGGTCGGGCCCGAGGAGGTGGCGGCGCTGCGGGCGCTGTGCGACGCGGCCGAGTCGGCCCGGTCGGTGGAGGAGCTGGTCGAGCACGACCTGGAGTTCCACCGCGCCATCGCGCAGGGCTCCGGCAACGCCTACCTGGCCCAACTGCTCGACACGCTGGCCGGGCCCACGGTCCGGGTCCGCACCTGGCGCGGCATCACGCAGGGCGGCGCGGTGGACCGGACCGTCGCCGAGCACCGCGCCATCGTCGACGCCCTGGCCGCCCGCCAGCCCGAACTCGCCCGCTCCTGGTCGACCGTGCACGTCGCGGGCGTCGAGCAGTGGCTCTCCGACCTGGCCTGACCGGCGTCAGGCCGAACGGCCCAGCCCGTACACCCGGCTCGCCGTGCCGGCGAAGATCGCCGCGCGCTCCGACCCGGACAACGACTCCGTGAGCGCCGAGGCCGCCGACAGCACCTCGGCGTGCGACGCGGCGAGCAGGCACACCGGCCAGTCCGACCCGAACATCAGCCGCTCCGGCCCGAACGCCTCCAGCACCACCTCGAAGCACGGCCGCAGGTCGGCCACCGCCCACTCGCGCCAGTCCGCCTCCGTGACCAGCCCGGACACCTTGCACGTGACGTTCTCGCACGCCGCCAGCGCCCGCACGTCCGCCGCCCACGCGCCCAGGTCCCCCGACCGGATCGGCGGCTTGGAGCAGTGGTCCAGCACGAACGGCACGTCCGGCAGCGCCGCGGCGGTGCGCGTGGCGGCGGGCAGCTGGTGCGGCGCCGTCAGCAGGTCGTACACCAGCCCCGCCCGCCCGACGGCCGCCAGCCCGCGCCGGACGTCCGCGCGGCACAACCACTCCGGGTCCGGCTCCGCCTGCACCACGTGCCGGATGCCGCGCAGCCACTCGCCGCCCGGACCGGCGCGCAACCCCGCCAGCGCGTCACCGACCGCGCCGGACGTCAGGTCCGTCCACCCCACCACCGCGCCCACCAGCGGGTCCGACGCGGCCAGCGCCAGCATCTCCGGCGTCTCCCCCGCCACCGGCACGGTCTGCACCAGCACCGAACTCGTCACCGACGGGGCCGCCGCCGCCAGGTCGGCCAGCGAGAACGAGCGCCGGATCGCGCCCATCGGCGGGTCGGTGATCCAGTCCTGGTCCCGCACGGCCAGGTCCCACACGTGGTGGTGCGCGTCGACGATCATGGAAGCTCCTCCCACAGCGCGTCCGGCACCGGGGCGGACACCGCCGCCGCATCGGCCCGGACCTCCTCCGCCGTCCGCACGCCCAGCAGCACCGACTCGACGGCCGGGTGCCGGAGCGGGAACCGCACCGCCGCCTGCGGCAGCGTCACGCCGTGCCGCGCGCAGACCGCGGCGATCCGCCGGGCCCGCTCCACCAGCTCGGCGGGCGCGGCCCGGTAGTCGTAGGTGTCGCCGACCTCCGGCCGGGCCAGCAGCCCGGAGTTGAACACCCCGGCCGCCACCACCGGCACGCCCCGCGCCGCGCACAGGTCCAGCAGCGGCTCCCCCGCCCGGTCCAGCACGGTGTACCGCCCGGCCAGCAGCACCACGTCGACGTCGGTCTCCCGGACGAACCGCGCGGGCAGCTCCCACTGGTTCATCCCGACCCCGACCGCCCCGACGACCCCCTCCGAGCGCAACGCCGCCAGCGCGGGCACCGCCTCGGCGGACGCCTGCTCCCAGTGGTCGTCCGGGTCGTGCACGTACACCACGTCGAACCGGTCCAGCCCCGTCCGGTCCAAAGAGGACTCCAACGACCGCCGCACGCCGTCCGCGCTGAAGTCCCACCGCCGCCGCGCCCACGCGGGCACCGCGAACCCGCTCGCCAGGTCGTCGCCGCCGCCGGACCACGGCTCCAGCACCCGGCCGACCTTGGTGGACACCACGAACTCGTCCCGCGGCTTGGAGGAGAGGAACTCGCCCAACCGCCGCTCGGACAGCCCGAGCCCGTAGTGCGGCGCGGTGTCGAAGTACCGGACCCCGGCGTCCCAGGCGGCCTCCAGCGCGCCGAGCGCGTCCGCGTCGGACACCTCCGCGTACAGGTTGCCGATCGGTCCGCCGCCGAAACCCCACCGGGACAAGGGGATCACTGCTGCGCCTTCCCCGTGGCGGCCCGGCCTCCGCCGGCGCCACGATGATCACCGCGCCGTGCGGCGCGTTGGTGCGGCTAGGGTTTCGGGCGCAGCCGCAGCCCGTGCATGCCGCCGTCGACCGCGAGGACGGTCCCGGTGGTGGAGCCGGAGAGCGGACCGGCCAGGTAGGCGATCGCGCCCGCGACCTCGTCCGCCGAGACCAGCCGCCCGTGCGGCTGCCTGGCCTCCAGGGCGGCCCGCTCGGCGGCCGGGTCCGGCGCCGAGTCGAGCAGGCGGCCCACCCAGGGGGTGTCCGCCGTGCCGGGGGCCACCGCGTTCACGCGGATGCCCTCGCGCACGTGGTCCGCGGCCATGGCCAGCGTCAACGCGTGCACCGCGCCCTTGCTCGCCGAGTACAGCGCGCGCTGCGGCAGACCGGCCCAGGCCGCGATCGAGCCGGTGTTCACGATCGCCGCCGACGGCGACCGGCGCAGGTGCGGCAGGGCGGCGCGGGCGACCCGGGCCATGCCGACCACGTTGACGTCCAGCACCCGCAACCACTCGTCGTCCGGGTTCGCGGCCACGTCGCCCTGCGCGCCGACGCCCGCGTTGTTCACCACCACGTCGAGCCGGCCGAACCGCTCGACCACCTCGGCGACCGCCGCGCGCACCGACGCGTCGTCGGACACGTCCACCCCGATGCCGTGCAGCGGCGGGTCGACCCGGGGGTTCAGGTCCAGCGCCACCGCCGTCGCGCCGCGGGCGGCCAGCAGCCGCGCGGTGGCCAGGCCGATGCCCGACGCGCCGCCGGTCACCACCGCGACCAACCCCTCGAACTCGCTCACCGCGCCTCCAGTTCCGTCCACACCGGACCGTCCGGGTAGCTGTACGCCACCAGCGACTCGTCCTTGAGCCGCGCGGAGAACCCGGGCTCGGTGGGCGCCGCGTACCGGCCGCCCCGCACCACGGCCGGGTCGGTGAAGTGCTCGTGCAGGTGGTCCACCCACTCGATCACGCGGCCCTCCAGCGACCCGGACACCGCCACGTAGTCGAACATCGCCAGGTGCCGCACCAGCTCGCACAGGCCGACGCCACCCGCGTGCGGGCACACCGGGACGCCGAACTTGGCCGCCAGCAACAGGATCGCCACGTTCTCGTTGACCCCGCCGACCCGGCACGCGTCGAGCTGCACCACGTCCACCGCGCCCGCCTGCAGCAGCTGCTTGAACACCACCCGGTTCGGCACGTGCTCGCCGGTGGCGACCTTGACCGGGCTCACCGCCCTGGCGATCGCGCCGTGCCCGAGCACGTCGTCCGGCGACGTCGGCTCCTCCACCCAGTACGGGTCGAACGGCGCCAGCTCGCGCACCCACGCGATGGCCGTGCCGACGTCCCACCGCTGGTTGGCGTCCACCGCGATGCGCACGCCGTCGCCGACGACCTCGCGGGCCAGCTTCACCCGGCGCACGTCGTCGTCCAGGCTCGCGCCGACCTTCAGCTTGATCATGTCGAAGCCGTCGGCCAGCGCCTGCCCGGCCAGGCCCGCCAGCTTGTCGTCGGGGTAGCCGAGCCAGCCCGGCGACGTCGTGTAGGCCGGGTAGCCGTCCCGGACCAGGGCGGCGGCGCGCTCGGCGCGCCCCGGCTCGGCGCGGCGCAGGATCGCCAGCGCCTCGTCCGGCGTGAGCGCGTCGGACAGGTACCGGAAGTCGACCAGGCCGACGACCTCCTCCGGCGTCATCCCGGACAGGAACCGCCACAGCGGCAGCCCCGCCCGCCTGGCCGCCAGGTCCCACGCGGCGTTGACCACCGCGCCCAGCGCCATGTGCGCGACGCCCTTCTCCGGGCCCAGCCAGCGCAGCTGCGAGTCGCCGACCAGCTCCGCGGACAGCGCGGCCAGGTCGGCGGCGGTCTCCGGGACCGGCCGGCCGACGACGTGGTGGGCCAGCGACCGGATCGCGGCGGCCTGCACGTCGTTGCCGCGCCCGATGGTGAACGCCAGCCCGTACCCGTCCGGACCGGCCGAGGTGCGCAGCACGACGTAGGCGGCGGAGTAGTCCGGGTCGGGGTTCATCGCGTCCGAGCCGTCCAGCTCGCGCGAGGTCGGGAACCGGACGTCCAGCACGTCCAGGGCCACGATCCGCCCTCCCCCGGCGCGGTCCGCGCCGGCGGTCATCACGCCTGCCCGAACGTCTGGCGCTGCCTGCCGAGCCCTTCGACCTCCAGCTCCACCACGTCACCGGCCCGCAGGTACGGCTTCGGCTCCGGTTGGCCGAGCGCGACGCCGGCCGGCGTGCCGGTGTTGATGACGTCCCCCGGTCGGAGGACGAGGAACCAGCTCAGGTAGCGGACCAGCTCGGCCACCGGAAAGATCATGTTCTTGGTCGAGGAGTCCTGGCGCAGCACGCCGTTGACCCACAGCCGCGCGCTCAGCGCCTGCGGGTCCTCGACCTCGTCGGCGGGCACGAGGAAGGGGCCGAGCGGGTTGAACGTCTCGCAGTTCTTGCCCTTGTCCCACTGCCCGCCGCGGTCGAGCTGGAACTCGCGCTCGCTGACGTCGTGGGACACCGCGTACCCGGCGACGCAGGTCAGGGCCTCCTCGGTCGACTCCAGGTACCTGGCCTCGCGGCCGATGACGACGGCCAGCTCGACCTCCCAGTCGGTCCTGGTCGACCGGCGCGGCACCAGCACCTCGTCGTTCGGGCCGACGATCGTGTCGGCGGCCTTGAGGAACACCACCGGCTCGGCCGGCAGCGGGGCGCCGACCTCCGCCGCGTGGTCGCGGTAGTTGAGGCCGATGCAGACGATCTTGCCGACGTCCGCGACCGGGGGTCCGACGCGCTCGCCGTCGTCCACGATCGGGTGGAGTTCTCCGGCGGCGAGGGCGGCCCTGGCGCGGGCGATGCCGTCGGCGGCCAGGAACGCCCCGGTCACGTCGTCGGTCACCGGGGTCAGGTCGTACGTGACGCCGTCGTCGGCACGGACGGCGGGTCGTTCCGAACCCGACGGTCCCAGGCGCAGCAACTGCACGGCAGGTCCTCCTCAGCAACCGGTCGACAGATCGGATGTATAGCGCTCCGACCAGGGCCCGTCTAGAGGTTGTCCGATTATTGATCCGATGAATTCCGGTCACGAAGGGTTGCGATGACATTCCACCGCGCGGTGTGGGCGCCTGCCGCCGCACTGCTCGCCTCGCTGCTGGTCGGCGCTCCGGCGTCCGCCGGCCCCGATGTCGGCCCCGGCGCCGGCCCTGAGGCCGAACCGCTGCCCCCGGTGTCGGCCGACCACGTGCGCGGCGGGTCGTCCGAACGGGCCGGGTCGGCGCTCGACCGGGCCACCGGGCCGGTCACCGCGTTCGTCGAGCTGACCGGCACCCCGGCCGCGCGGGCGTACGGCGACGAGAAGGCCCGGGGCGGCGACCCGGCCGGCGCGGCGCGCGAGGCCCGGCGGCACGTCGACGCGCAGGTCGACCGGGTGCTGGAAGCGTTGCGGCACAAGGGCTCCGCCACCCGCGAGGTCGCCACCACCCGCAACGCGGTGCCCGGCGTAGTCGTCACCGCCGACGCCGCGAGCCTGCGCGGGCTGGCCGCGCTGCCTGAGGTCCGGGCCGTGCGGCGGACCGTGCCCAAGACCGTGCGCAACGCGGGCGCGGTGGAGCTGACCCGCGCCGCGCAGGTGTGGCGGGACACCGGCCGGCACGGCGAGGGCCTGCGCATCGGCATCGTGGACACCGGCATCGACTACACGCACGCCGACTTCGGCGGCCCCGGCACCACCGCCGCCCACGAGGCCGTCGACCGCACCGCGCCGTGGACCCCGAACGCGAAGGTCGTCGGCGGCCACGACTTCGCGGGCGACGACTACGACGCGATGACCCCGGAGCTGGCCGTCCCCGCGCCCGACCCGAACCCGCTGGACTGCCACGGCCACGGTACGCACGTCGCCGGCACCGCCGCCGGGTACGGCGAGGACGCCGACGGAACCACGTTCACCGGCGACTACCGGGCGCTGACGCCCGAGGCGGTGGCCGGGATGCGGATCGGCCCCGGCGTGGCGCCGAAGGCGTCGCTGTACGCGTTGAAGGTCTTCGGCTGCACGGGCGCCACCGAACTCGTCGGGCCGGCGCTGGACTGGTCGCTCGACCCGGACGGCGACGGCGACTTCGGCGACCACCTCGACGTGGTGAACCTGTCGCTGGGCACCGACTTCGGCGCCCAGGACGACCCCGACAGCCTGTTCGTCCGCAAGGTCGTGGAGCACGGCGTGGTGGTGGTCGCGTCGGCGGGCAACGGCGGCGACTTCTACGACGTCGGCGTCTCGCCCGCGAACACGCCCGAGGCGTTGGCGGTGGCGAACACCCGCGACGCGCACGTGGTGCTCGACGGCGTCGAGGTGGCCGGGACGCGGCGGGCCGGCCAGTACGGCAAGGACTACACCGGCTACGACTCGCTGGACCTGGAACTGCCCGTCGCGCCGGTGTCCGACCAAACCAACCTGGACGGGTGCGCGCCCATCACCGAGGACCTGACCGGCCGGTTCGCCTGGCTGGAGTGGGACGAGGACGACGCGACGCGGGCGTGCGGCTCGGCCGTGCGGACCGACAACGCCGAGGCGGCCGGCGCGGAGGGCGTGCTGCTCACCACCACCGCCGACAACTTCAAGGCGGCCATCGCGGGCAACGCGGGCATCCCGGCGTTCCAGTTCACCAGGGCTGCCACCGAGGCGCTGCGGCCCGCGCTGGCCGACGGGACGCTGGAGGTGCGGATGCTCGGCTCGCTGCGCAACGCCGTGCCGAACACGACGCCCGCGCTGGCCGACACGCTGACGCCGTCGTCGGCGCGGGGCGCGCGCGGGGCGACGGCGGCCAAGCCGGACGTGGCCGCGCCCGGCGACACGATCACGTCCGCCGCGTCCGGCAGCGGTGACGGTTCGGTCAGCATGGGTGGCACGTCGATGGCCGCGCCGCACGTGGCGGGCATCGCCGCGCTGGTCCGCGAGGCGCACCCGGAGTGGACGGTCGAGGAGGTCAAGGCCGCGATCATGAACACCGCGCGCGGCGACGTGACCGACGGCGACGACCACACCACCGGGACGCCCGAGGCGCCCATGCGGGTCGGCGCGGGCCGGGTCGACGCCCTGGACGCGGTGCACGTCGACCTGCTGGCCATGGTGCGGGACGAGCGGGGCGCGGTCGGCGTGTCGTTCGGACCCGTCGGCGCGGCGGCCCCGATGTCGGTGGCGAAGACGGTCGAGGTGGTGAACAAGTCGTCCCGGCCGCGCCTGGTGTCGGTGTCCTACGAAGCCGCGACGACCGTGCCCGGCGCGCGGTTCGACGTGTGGCCGACGACGCTCGTCGTGCCGCCCGGCGGGTCCGGGACCACGCGGGTGACGCTGTCGGTCGAGCCCGACGAGCTGCGCAAGGTGGCCGACCCGACGGTGGCGAAGGAGCAGGCGGGCGTGGCCAGGCAGTTCCTGGCCGAGGCGTCCGGCCGGCTGCTCGTGCGGTCCGGCGACACCGTGCTGCGGGTGCCGGTGTACGCCGCGCCGGAGCCGGTCGCCGACGTGGAGGCGGTCGACCTCGGCGCGGGGGCGCTGGAGCTGCGGGGGCGCGGGCTGGACCAGGGCGAGGGCGACGAGGCGTACCGGTCGCTGCTGAGCGCGTTCGAGCTGCACGGGTCCAGCCCGCGGCTGCCGGACTGCGGGGGCGAGGTGCTGGTCGACTGCGCGGTGAACGAGTCGGCGCGCGGCGGCGACCTGCGGCACGTCGGGGCGGCGGCGGCCGACGGGGTGCTGTCGTTCGGCGTGGTGACCTGGCACGACTGGGTGACGCTCGGGGTGGCGAACAGCCCCGGGATCAGGATCGACACCACCGGCGACGGCGTGGCCGACTACGCCGTGGACGCGGTCAAGCCGACCACGTCCGACGTCGTGACGGCCGACGTGTGGCTGGCGCGGACCGTGCGGGTGGCCGACGGGGTGGTGGTGGACGAGCAGCCGCTCAACGGCCGGTACGGCGACGTGGACACCAACGTGATGGACACCGACGTGGTGGTGCTGCCGGTGACGCTGGCGGCGTTGGGCATCGACCCGGCGGCGACGAGCGCGCGGCTGGCGTACACCGCCGTGGTGACCGGGCAGTACACCCCGCCCGGCGTGCTGGACGGGCTGGTGGACCGGATCGACGCGCCGATGTCGTTCGACCCGCTGCGGCCGGGGCTCGCGGTGGAGGGCTCGGTGTCGTTCGTCGCGGCGCCGGGCGCGGTGCTGCGCGTGCGGCGTGACGCCGGGGCGTCGGCGTCGGACGGCGCGGACAGCCTGCTCCTGCTGCACCACCACAACGCGTCGGGCGACCGGGCGCAGGTGATCGCACCGAGCGCACCGTGACGCGGACGGGGTCCGGCACAACCCGGTTGGGTGTGCCGGCCCCGGTGCGCGCTGGGCATACTCGGGCGAATGGGTTTCGTGGTGGGTCTGGACGCGGGCGGCACGAGCACCCGGGCGTTGGTGCTCGACCTGGACGGCACCCGGCTGGGCACCGGGGTCGCGGGTGGCGCCAACCCGAACTCGCACCCGCCGGAGCTGGCCGCCGGGCACGTCCGGCAGGCGTTGACGGCGGCGCTGGACGGGTTGGACGCGGCGAAGGTCGAGGCCGGGGTGCTCGGCATGGCCGGGTCGAGCAAGCTGACCGACCCGGCGGTGGCGGCGTTGTTCGAGCAGGCGTGGCGCGGCGCGGGGCTGCGCTGCCCGATGCGGGTGGTGACGGACTGCGAGGCGGCGTTCGCGTCCGGCTCGGCGGCGCCGGACGGCACCGTGCTGGTGGCGGGGACGGGGTCGATCGCGGCGCGGATCGCGGACCACGGGCTGGTGTCGACGGTGGGCGGGTACGGCTGGCTGCTCGGTGACGAGGGTTCGGCGTTCTGGCTGGGGCGGGAGGCCGTGCGGGCGACGCTCGTCGCGTTGGAGCGGGAGGCGGTGGAGCGGGGCTCCCTGGACGACCTGTCGATCGCCGTGCTGGCCCGGGCGGGCGTGCCGGACGGGCCGCCGCGCGACCGCTGGCGCCGGTTGATCACCGCCGCCAACGACGCGCCGCCGATCGCCCTCGCGACCTACGCGCCCCTCGTGACGTCACACCACACCGCGCCGTCCGCCGACCGCGTGATCACGTCCGCCGTGCGCGTCCTGGCCGACCTGGCCGAGTCGGCCAGGCCCGCCGGTGACGACACCCCCGTCGTGCTGATGGGCAGCCTCGTGCACGCCCACCCCCTGGGCGCCCGGTTGCGGCGGGAGCTGGCCGCCCGCACCACCGCCCCCGTCACCGTCGCCACCGAGGGCGCCGCCGGCGCCGCCTGGCTGGCCGCCGTCACCCTCCACGGCCCCACCACCCCCCGCCCCCACTAACCCGCGCGAGTCGAACACTCGCGTCCCGCGAGTCGAACCTCCAGGACCCCCGAGTTCAACATTCAGGGCAGTTTGCCGGTGACCTGAGTGTTGAACTCGGGGGTCCTGAGTGTTCGACACGCGGGACGTGGAGGTTCGACTCGCGCGGAGATCACGAGCGGGGGTGGCGGAGGCCCGGGTGGGTGGCGGGGAGGGTGCGGCGGAGGACGTACCAGCTCACGGCGATGCAGGCGACCTGGAGCGGCCAGGTCAGGGCGACGCGCATGATGCCCAGCAGGACGACCTCGCCCGCCAGCCAGAGGGCGCCGAAGACGAGGACGCGCAGCAGGTACTGGCCCACCCACGGCCACGAGGCGTAGCGGTAGGCGCGCAGCAGGTCCGGGTCGCGGCGCCAGCGGAACTTCTGGCCGGTGACCAGCCCCACGACGACGCCGAGCAGCGGCCAGCGGACCACGATGGACGCGGCCCACACCAGGGTCGAAGCGGCGTTCAGGAAGATCTGCACGAGGAAGAAGTCCTCGGCCCGGCCGGTCTGCACCGCGACGTACGCGGCCACGACCACGAGCGACACCGACACCAGCAGGGCGCGCGGCCGGCTGCCCCGCACCAGCCGGACGACACCGACGACCACGCCGCACGCCACGGCCGCCAGCGCGCCGGCCATCACCGAGTTCCCGCCCAGCAGCCACCCCACCACGAACGCCAGCGGCGGCAGCGAGGCGTCCAGGGCGCCACCCCGCCCGCCCAGCAACGAGGCCAGCGACTCCTGACGCGTGTCGGTCATGCCTCCAGGGTGCCTTAGGCCTGCCTAACCCAGGTAACGGACCCGTGTCGCCCCATTGACCGCCGTGAGGCCCGTCACTACCGTCATCCCGAAATCGTCTGGAAAGTTAACAGACAGGAGTGCCGATGCGAGCCGGGAGCCCGAGGCTGCTGCGCGAGATCAACGACCGCGCGGCCATCGAGGCGCTGCTCCGCAGCGGTCCGCTGACCAGGGCGGAGCTGGAGGGGATCATCGGCCTGTCCAAGCCGGCGACCGCGCAGCTCCTGACCCGACTGGAAGAAGAGGGCACGGTCCTGCGCAACGGCCTGCGCGGCGGCGGGCGCGGACCGCGGGCCCAGCTCTGGACGGTCAACGGCGCGCTGGCCCACGTCGCCGCCGTCGACCTCACCCCCGACTCGGTCGACATCGCCATCGCCGACATCTCCGGCGCCACGCTCACCGAGCACCGCGCCCCGATGCCGCGGACCGACGTGCTGGAGGCGTTCCGCGGCGCGTTCACCAAGGCCGTCACGCAGGCGGGCCTGACCACCGACGCGCTGCACCACGTCGTCGTCGGCAGCCCCGGCGCGGTGGACCCGGCGACCGGCGGGCTGAACTACGCGCCGCACATGCCGGGCTGGGCCGACCTGGACATCCCCCGCGAGCTGGCCGCGCTCCTCGACACCCCCGTCACCGTCGAGAACGACGTCAACCTGGTCGCGCTGGAGGAGATGATCGCCGGCCGGGCCGTCGGGGTGCGGGACTTCGTGCTGCTCTGGCCCGCCGACGCGGTCGGCGCGGCCGTCGTGGTCAACGGCGTGCTCATCAGGGGCGCGACCGGGGGCGCGGGCGAGATCGACGCCATGCAGGTCCCCGACCACGCGCACGCCGACACGGGCACCGCGCGCACCGGCAGCCGCTACGGCGAGCTGCTGGACAGCCCCGCCATCGCCCGCCTGGCCCGCGCGCACGGCGTCTCCGCCCGCACCGGCCAGGCCGCCGTGGCGAAGGCGCTGGGCGAGGGCCCGGCCGGCCGGGAGTTCCTGGTCGACCTGGCCCGCCGGATCGCCACCGGCGTGGCGAACGTGGTCGCCGTGCTCGACCCCGAACTGGTGCTGCTCTCCGGCGGGATCGCGCAGGCGGGCGGCACGGCGCTCGCCGACCTCGTCGCGGCCGAGCTGCGCCGCCTGGTGGTGCCCCGCACCCCCGTCCAACTCGCCCTGGTGACCGGGAAACCGGTGCGCTCCGGCGCGCTGCACTCCGCGCTGTCGGTCGTCAGGGAACAGGTGTTCGGTCTGCCCGCCGCCACGACCGAGCCCTTCCGCGGTCCGAACCAGCAGGACGCGACCGCACCGAGCACGTCGAGATGAAGGAGAGCACATGCGCAAGCTCCACCGCGCAGCGTTGCTGTGCGTGGCCGCGGCGGTGTCCCTGACCGCTTGCGCGGCGGGCTCCGGCGGGAACACCGGGCAGTCCGGGCCGGCGGCGGCCCCCGGCCGGGAGGACGCGTTCTCCCTGACCGTCTGGAGCAACTACTCCGGCCGCGAGCAGGCCGAGGTGACCAAGGCGCTGGAGAGCTTCAAGGAGAAGTTCCCCAACGCCGAGATCAGGCACGAGGGCAGCCAGGACGACGACAAGATCACCGCGGGCATCCGCGGCGGCAACCCGCCGGACGTGGCCATGTCGTTCACCACGGACAACCTCGGCCAGTTCTGCACCAGCGGCTCGTTCCAGGACCTCGAGCCCTACATCGAGCGGGACGGCGTCGACCTCGGCCAGATCCCGGACGCCGTGCGCTCGTACACCGAGCACGAGGGCGACCGCTGCGCGATGCCCCTGCTCAGCGACGTCTACGGGCTGTACTACAACAAGGACATGCTGGCCGAGGCGGGCATCACCGAGCCGCCGAGGACGACGGCCGAGCTGCTGGACTTCGCCAAGCGCACCACGAAGAAGGCGGCGGACGGCTCGATCGAGGTCGCGGGCTTCGTGCCGACCATGCTGTTCTACGCCAACCGCCCGCCGATCTGGGCGCCGAACTTCGGCGCGAAGTGGGAGACCCCGGACGGCAAGTCGGGCCTGGCGGCGCCGGAGTGGGCCGCGATGCTGGAGTTCCAGAAGGAGCTGGTCGACTTCTACGGCTACGACAACCTGGAGCGGTTCCGCGCCGGGCTCGGCCAGGAGTACTCGTCCGACCACGCGTTCCACCGGAAGAAGATCGCCATGATGATCGACGGCGAGTACCGGACGGCGTTCCTCGAGGACCAGGCTCCGGACGTGCGGTTCGGCACCGCGCCGTTCCCGGTGGTCAAGCCCGAGCTGTACGGCACCGGCTTCACCGCCGGGACGATCATGGGCGTGCCGAAGGGCGCGAAGAACCCCGGCGCGGCGTGGGAGCTGGTCAAGCACCTGTCGTTCGACACCGACACCATCGTGGACCTGGCCAACGGCATCAAGAACATCCCGAGCACGAAGGCCGCGCTGGCCGACCCGCGGCTGGAGGTGGACGAGAACTTCAGGACGTTCATCGACCTGGCCGGTTCGGGCAAGCTGCAGGGCAACCCGGTCACGCCGATCGGTGACGCGCACATCAAGGCGGTCGGCGACTTCGCCACGTCCTGGCAGGCGGGCAAGGTGCCCGACCTGATGGAGGGCCTGCGCGAGGTCGACCGGGACATCGACGACCGGATCGCGAAGAGCGGCAAGTAGGGATGACGGCCACGCTGGACCGCGTGGGCGCGACGCGGACCGCCCCGGCCAAGGGGCGGTCCCGTTCCCGCGCGCGCCACCGCTTGACCGTGCTGGCGCTGATGGCGCCCGCGCTGGTGGGTTTCCTGCTGTTCTTCGGCTACCCGCTGGTCGCCACGATCGGGTTCTCCTTCACCAGGTACGACCTGATCAACCCGCCGGAGTGGGTCGGCTGGGAGAACTACGCCTACATGTTCTCCGACAAGCTGTTCCGGACCGCCGTGCACAACACGCTGTGGTTCGTCGTGGTGCTGACGGTCGCGCGGGTCGTCTTCGCGCTCGGCGTCGCGTCGGTGATCGCCCGGCTGAAGACGGGCGTCGGGCTGGTCCGGACGCTGTGCTACCTGCCGTCGCTGGCGCCACCGGTGGCGGCCACGCTGGTGTTCTTCCTGGTCATGCGGCCCAACGGCGGGCCGCTGGACGCGTTCCTCGGGTGGTTCGGGATCGAGGGGCCGCTGTGGTTCGCCGACCCGGCGTGGGCCAAGCCGGGCATCGCGGCGGTCGTGCTGTGGGTGTCCGGCGACCTGATGATCATCGTGCTGGCGGCGATCCTGGACGTGCCGCGGGAGCAGCACGAGGCCGCGGAGCTGGACGGCGCGGGCGTGGTGCGGCGGTGGTGGCACATCACGCTGCCGACCATCTCGCCGGTGCTGCTGTTCGGGGTGGTCAACTCGATCGTCCTGGCGCTGCAGCTGTTCACCCAGGCGGTGGTGGCCGGGTCGGCGGCCAGCGGGTCGGCCGACGTGACCGGGTCGACGAAGGTGCTCGGCTTCCCGGAGAACTCGACGCTGACGTTCCCGATGTGGCTGTACACGCAGGGCTTCCGGTACTTCGACATGGGGTACGCGGCGGCGATGGCGACCGTGCTGTTCGTGATCTCGTTCGCGGCCACGGCGGTGCTGGTGCAGCGGATGCGCAGGGCGTCGCACCAGGAGGAGTCATGACGGCGGGCACGGCGGGCACGGCGGGCTCGACGGGATCGGCGGGTGTGGCGGGCTCGGCGGGCTCGGTGGTGGCGGGTGTCCGGTGGCGCAAGGCGCTGGAGTGGGTGGCGGTGCACAGCCTCGGGTTGGCGCTGGGGCTGATGTTCGCGCTGCCGGTCCTGTTCGTCTTCCTGACCGCGGTGATGTCGGACGACCAGGCGTTCACGAAGGACCTGTGGCCGCGCGAGTGGCACTGGGGGAACTTCCTGGAGGTGTTCGACAAGGCGCCGCTGCTGGGGTACCTGGGCAACAGCCTGTTGTACTCGCTGCTGGCGACGGCCGGGATGCTGCTGTCGTCGGTGCCGGCGGCCTACGCGCTGGCGAAGTTGCGGTGGCGCGGGCGCAACGTGGTCTTCCTGCTGGTGGTGGCCGCGATGATGCTGCCGCCGCAGGTCGTCGCCGTGCCGCTGTACGACACGTGGTCGAGCCTCGGGCTGACCGGGACGCTGTGGCCGCTCATCGTGCCGTACTTCCTGTTCGACGCGTTCAGCGTCTTCCTGCTGCGGCAGTTCATCCTGACGATCCCGCAGTCCTACGTGGACGCGGCGCGGGTGGACGGTTGCACCGAGTTCCAGGCGCTGGTGCGGGTCGTCGTGCCGATGGCGCGGCCGGGGATCGCGGCGACCGCGCTGTTCTGCTTCCTGTACACGTGGAACGACTACTTCGGACCACTGCTCTACACGAGCGAGAGGCCGGACCGGTGGACGCTGTCGTTGGCGCTGTCCTCGTTCAGGGGCATGCACCACGTGCAGTGGAACCTGGCGATGGCCGTCACGTTGCTGATCATGATCCCGGCGGTGGTGCTGTTCGTGCTCGCGCAGCGCTCGTTCGTCCGGGGCATCACTTTCACGGGGGTCAAGGGGTGAAGCTCACCGTTGTCGGCGGCGGGTCGACGTACACGCCGGAACTGGTCGACGGGATCGCGGGCCGGCGGACGAGCCTCGTGGTCGACGAGATCGCGCTGGTCGATCCGGACGCCTCGCGGCTGGAGGTGGTGGGGGCGTTCTCCCGGCGGTTGCTGGAGCACGCCGGGCACCCCGCGAGGGTGACGACCACCTCGGACCTGGAGGAGGGCGCCGAGGGCGCGTCGGCCGTGTTGTTGCAGCTCAGGGTGGGTGGCCAGACGGCACGGGCGTCGGACGAGACGTTCCCGCTGGTGTGCGACTGCGTCGGGCAGGAGACGACCGGCGCGGGCGGCCTGGCCAAGGCGCTGCGGACCGTGCCGGTGGTGCTGGACATCGCCGAACGGGTGCGCGCGGTGGCCGGCGAGGACACCTGGATCGTCAACTTCACCAACCCGGTCGGGATCGTGACGCGGGCGCTGCTGCAGGCCGGTCACCGCGCGGTGGGGCTGTGCAACGTGGCGATCACGTTCCAGCGGTGGACGTCGGCGCTGCTGGGCGTCGAGCCGGAGTCGGTGCGGCTGGAGCACGTCGGGCTCAACCACCTGAGCTGGGAGACCGGCGTGTTCGTGGACGGCGTCGACCGGTTGCCCGAGCTGCTGGACCGGCACGGCGACGCGCTCGGCGAGCACGTCGGGCTGCCCGGGTCGTTCGTGCGGCGGCTGGGGATGGTGCCGTCCTACTACCTGAAGTACTTCTACGAGCACGACGAGGTCGTGCGGAAGCAGAAGACCGAACCGCCCAGGGCCGAGGTGGTGGCCAGGGTGGAAAAGGAGCTGCTGGACGTGTACGGCGACGTCGGGGTGGTGACCAAGCCCGAGCAGCTGTCGCAGCGCGGGGGCGCCTACTACTCGGAGGCGGCGGTGCAGCTGGTGCACGCGCTGACCGGCGGCGGTGGCGCGGAGCAGCACGTGGTGAACGTGCGCAACGGCGGGACGCTGCCGTTCCTGCCGGACGACGCCGTGATCGAGGTGCCCTCGGTGGTGGACGGCGGTGGCGCCGTGCCGCTGCCCGTGCCGCCGGTGCCGCCGTCGGCGGCGGGGTTGATCGCGCACGTGACCGGTTACGAGCTGCTGGCGCTGGAGGCGGCGGTGCGGGGCGGGCGCGACCGGGTGGCGGACGCGCTGCTCGCGCACCCGTTGATCGGGCAGCACGCGGTGGCCGAGCGGCTGGCCGACGAGCTGGTCGCGCGCAACGCCGACTTCCTGCCGTGGGCGAAGGGGATGGCGTGACGGAGCGGGTGCTCGCCGTCGACGGCGGGAACAGCAAGACGGCGATGGCGCTGGTGGACGTGGACGGGCGGGTGCTCGCCCACGTGCGCGGGCCCGGCGCGTCACCGCAGAACGTGGGGTTGGAGCGGAGCCTGGAGGTGTTCGGCGAGCTGGTGCGGGAGGTCGCCGAGCTGGCGGGGGTGGGGGGTGGCCAGGTCGCCGCGCACACGGCGGCGTACCTGGCCGGCGCGGACCTGCCCAAGGAGGAGGACGACCTGCGCGCGGCGTTCGAGGCGCGGGGGTGGTCGGCGACGACGGTGGTGGGGAACGACACGTTCGCCCTGCTCAGGGCGGGGACTGCGGACGGCGTCGGGGTCGCCGTGGTGTGCGGCGCGGGGATCAACTGCGTGGCGGTCGCGCCGGACGGGCGGACGCACCGGTTCCCGGCGCTGGGGCGGATCTCGGGTGACTGGGGCGGCGGCGCGCACATCGGGTCGGAGGCGTTGTGGCTGGCGGCGCGGGCCGAGGACGGGCGCGGCGAGCCGACGGCGTTGCTGGACGCGGTGGTCGCGCACTACGGCACGGCGACGGTCGCCGAGGCGGTGCAGCGGCTGCACTTCGAGGAGGTCGAGTTCGACCCGCACGTGCTGTGCCCGCTGCTGTTCGAGGTGGCGGCGGGTGGTGACGCGGTGGCGCGGTCGGTGGTGGACCGGCTGGTGGAGGAGGTCGAGCTGCTGGCGCGGGTGTCGCTGACCCGGCTGGGGCTGCTGGCGGAGCCGGTCGACGTGGTGCTCGGGGGCGGCGTGCTCACCGGGACGGGCGGGGTGGTGGTCGACGCGGTCGCGACGAGGCTTCGGGAGTCCGCACCGGCGGCGCGGGTGCGGGTGGTGGACGTGCCACCGGTCGTCGGGGCGGCGCTGCTCGGGCTGGACGCGCTCGGCGCGTCGCCGGGGGCCGAGGTGCGGCTGCGGACGGAGTACGGCGTTGGGGGTGATGTGCGACTCACTCGGTCGGGGTAAATGCGGTGAACCACCCCATTGCCGACATCCGTTCACACCGGCGAGTGACACCTTGGTAACAGCGTTGCCAACCCGTGGTGGCGTCGGACGGACGTGGCGTTGCATTCTGGTCTGCGCGGTCATGGGGGTGTCGCGCGGAGCGGAGGGGACGATGCAGGGATTGGACAGCTTCGTCGCGGTGGGGGACAGCTTCACCGAGGGCATGGACGACCCGGCGCCCGACGGCACCTACGTGGGGTGGGCCGACCGGCTGGCGGGGATGATCTCGGCCCGGCAGCAGGGCTTCCGGTACGCCAACCTGGCGGTGCGGGGCAGGATGCTCCAGGAGATCGTGGACGAGCAGGTGCCGCTGGCGGTGGCGCTGCGGCCGGGGCTGGTCACGCTGTGCGGCGGCGGCAACGACATCCTGGTGCCCGGCAGCGACGCGGACGCGTTGGCCGAGGTGTACGAGATCGCGGTGGCCGACCTGCGGGCGGCCGGCGCGGAGGTGCTGATCTTCACCGGGTTCGACCCGAAGCACACGCCGCTGCTGCGGTCGTTGCGCGGGAAGATCGCGATCTACAACAGCCACCTGTGGTCGGTCGCGGACCGGTACCACTGCAAGGTGGTCGACCTGTGGTCGATGTCGGTGCTGCACGACCGGCGGGCGTGGAGCGAGGACCGGTTGCACCTGTCGCCGGAGGGGCACCGGCGGGTGGCGCTGCGGGCGGCTCAGGTGTTGGGGTTCGAGACGGAGGAGGAGTGGAACGCGCCCTGGCCGCCGTTGGTGGGCGAGCACTGGATGACGCAGCGGCGGCAGGACTTGAAGTGGGCGCGGGAGCACGTGGTGCCGTGGATCGGGCGGCAGCTGCGCGGTGAGTCCATGGGTGACGGGGTCGTCCCCAAGCGCCCCGAACTCCTCCCCGTCTGCGACTGACCCGGCGCGAGTCGAACCCTCACGCCCCGCGTGTCGAACGCTCACGTCGGGCGAGTCGAACGTTCGCGTACCGCGTGTCCTACGTTCGGGACGTGAGAGTCCTACGTTCAGGGCGCGAGAGTCCTACGTTGGGAGTGCGAGAGTCCTACGTTGGGGATCGGTGAGTTCTACGTTCGGGTTCGAGGTCAGGGGTCGGGGAGGGTCCGGCTTGATTTGACATGGGGCCCTTACGGGCACCCTATGCAGGCCAAAGCCGGCAGGCCCGGCGGGGAAGAGCGTCCCGCCAGGCCTGCCGGCTTCGACCAGCCTATGGCACCCGAACCCATGTCAAATCAAGCCTCTGCGGGGCGTTGCGGATGGGTGGCTGGGTGGCGAGAGTTGGGTGGACAGGCCGCTGGGCCGGTGCTCTCCCCCGAACGCCGGCCCAGCGGGTTGGGTGGCTTTCCCCCCTGGTTCCCCCTACCAAGAGCCACCCGGCGCTGACCGCGACTCGCTTGATCAGCGCGCCTCCAAGTTCCCACGACTTCGTGCGTTCGAGCTAAACAGCGGCTAAACCCCGGTGGTCACGGCTTCAAGAGCCGTTCGGACCAACATCGCGCGGGGTGAGCCGAGGCGTTCGAACAACCGAAGCGATTCCGCGAGCTCCGCTTGTGCGGCGACTCGTTCTCCGCGTTTGGCCAGGACCGATCCGAGCACTTGGCGGCCGAACGCCTCTTCGAACTGCATCGAGCCGCCCCGGGTCAGTTCGACGCCCTGCCTCGCGTGTTCTTCGGCTTCGGGGAGGAGGCCCAGTTCGGAGTAGAGCTCGGCCAGGTTGTTCATGGCGACGGCGTACGCGCGTTCGTCGCCGCTGCGGTGGTAGATCTCCATTGCCTGGAACTGGTGCCGGGCGGCCGATTCGGGCTGGCCCAGGCGTTGTTCGACCTGGGCGAGGTTGTTGAGCACGGTGGCTTCGCCGAGGGCGTCGCCGTCGCGGCGGGCCAGGTCGACGGCTTCGCGGTGGTGTTGCAGGGCTTCTTCCACGCGTCCTTCGGCGACCAGTGCCAGTGCCAGTTGGTCGAGGGTCATCACGAGGTAGCGGGGTTCGGCCAGGTCCATTGCGATGCGGTGCGCGACTTGTGCTTGTTCCAGTGTTCCGCGCAGGACGCCGGCCCGGTTGTTGATGTCGTGCATGGCGTGCAGCACGAGCATTTCGCCGCGTCTGTCGCCGATCACCCGGGCTGATGCCAGGCCGAATTCGGCGATGCCGCGCCATTCCCGCCGAACGTGCCTGGTGACGCAGTAGGTGTGCACGAGTCGCACGAGTTGCCAGACCTGCCGGTGCAGGCTCGCCTCGGCGCCCGCGTGCACCAGGGCGATGATGTTGGACCACTCCTTGTCGAACCAGGACAGCGCCTGGTCGGATGTGGCGGGCCTGGGCGCGGTGTGGCCGCCGGTGAAGTCGAGGCCGTCGGACACCGGGCGGATCAGGCGGCGGGCGTGGTCGCAGGCGCACAGGTAGTGGCCCATCAGCCGGCGCAGGCCGCGTTCGTGGTGTTCGACGACGCCACGCGCGTACAGGCGGACCAGGTCGTGCAGGACGAAGCCGCCCCGCCACTGCTCGGTGACGAGGTGCGCGTCGGCGAGGTCGGCCAGGCGGGCGGCGGCGGTGGTCAGGTCGATGTCGCAGACGGCGGCGATGGCGTGCGGGCTCACCCAGCGGCCCGGCACCAGGCCGGTGGCGCGGAAGGTCTCGGCCAGTTCCGGTGGGAGGTTGCGGTAGGACACGGCGAGGGCGCGTTCGACGCCGACGCCGGTGTCCGCGAGGTCCAACGTGCGGAGGCGGGCGGCGTCGTCGGAGAGCTGGGACACCAGGGCCTCGACCGTCCACTCGGGACTGAAGACGAGCTTGGCGGCGGCGATGCGCAGGGCCAGGGGCAGGTTGCCGCACAGCTCCGCCAGCATCCGGACGGCGGACGGCTCCTGGTCGGAGAGCGGCTTCCCCACCACTTCGTCCACCAGCCGCACGGCTTCCTCGTCGGACAGGGTGTCGAGGGTCAACATCCTCGCGCCGTTGCTGACGACCAGTGATTCCAGGCGACGGCGGCTGGTCACCAGGGCCACCGAGCCCGCCCCGGGCGGCAGCAGCAGCCGGACGTGCTCGGGGTCCCACGCGTCGTCCAGGACGACGAGGACGCGGCGCTTGGCCAGGACGGAGCGGTAGAGGCCGACGCGGTCGTCCAGGTCGCGGGGCAGGCCGTCGGGTGGCACGCCGAGCGCGAGCAGGAACCTGGCCAGGACCTCGGTCGGCTCCTGGGGCGCCCGGCCCGGCGCGAAGCCGTTGAGGGGCGCGAACAGCAGGCCGTCGGGGAACTGCTCGGCGCGGCGGTGGCCCCAGGTGACGGCCAGCTCGCTCTTGCCGATGCCGGGCGCCCCGTTGACCACGGCGATGGTGGTGGTGGCCAGGTCGCGGGAGTCGCACAGGCGGTCCAGCCAGGCCAGTTCCTCGTCGCGGCCGATGAAGCCGCTCGCGGCGGCGGGGAGCTGCGCGGGCACGACGACGCCGGGGCGCGGCGGCACGAGGGCTGGTTCGGCGAGACCCGGTGAGCTGAGCCCCGGGTCGTCGCGCAGCACCTGCTCGTGCAGCACGCGCAGGCCGGGGCCGGGGTCGATGCCGAGCTCGTCCACGACGCGGCGGTGGAAGCGCTGGTAGGCCTCCAGCGCGTCGGCGCGCTGGCCCGACCGGTACAGCGCGCGCATCATGTGCGCGACGAGCCGTTCGCGGTACGGGAACTCGTTGACCAGCTGGCGCAGTTCGCCGACCAGTTCCAGGTGCCTGCCCAGTTCCAGCTCGGCCTCGATGCGCTCCTCCAGCGCCGCCAGCCGCAGCTCCTCCAGGTCGGTGGTGACCGGGTCGCCCGGCACGTCCGACAGCACCTGGCCCCGCCACAGGCCGAGCGACTCGCGCAGCAGCTGGGCGCGGATCGGGGCGGGCTTGCCCCTGGCGCTCGACACGAGCTGCCTGGCCCGGTGGAAGTCGAGCCGCCACGGGTCGACGGACAGCTGGTAGCCCGGCGGGGTGGTGAGGATGCGCGCCGAGCCCGCCGGGTCGGCCTCCTCCAGCATCCGGCGCAGCCGCGACACGTAGCCGTGCACGATGGTCCTGGCCGTGGCGGGCGGCTCGTCGGTCCACAGGCTGTCCACGATCTCGTCGATCGGGACGACCCGGTTGGCCTGCAGCACCAGCATCGCGAGCAGGCCGCGCATCCCCTTGCGGCCGATGACGAGTTGTCGGCCGTCCGCCAGCACCTGCAACGGTCCGAGGACGCCGAACTCCAACCCGCTCTTGCTCCGGTCAGCCATGCCCCTCCCCCGCTCGCGCACCCCCACGGCTGGTCACTGGATCAGGTACGTCCGGACGCCCGTTGGATACCTGTGAGTAGATGTTGCTTGCTCAACTAGTCGTGCTCCCATGACCGGACGGCCGGCCGACGGCTAGGGTTCTCCTCCCGGAGCGAGTGCAGGAGGGCGAGTGCCGCGCGAGCCGATGGACGTGGTCGACCGTGGCGCCGCCTGCCTGTTGGGCGGCGCGCTGGGCGACGCCCTCGGCGCGCCCATCCAGTACCTGGGGTGGGCCGACATCCAGCGGGACCACGGCCCCGAGGGCGTGCTGGAGCCGCCGCGCCCGGCGCTGGTCACCGACGACACGCAGCTGACGCTGTTCACCGCGGACGGCTACCTGCGGGCGTGGGTGCGGGGGCGGACGACCGGCGAGTGGGACCCCATCGAGGTGGTCTGGCAGAGCTACCGGCGGTGGCTCGTCACCCAGCAGGTGGCCGCGCCCGAGCCGGGGTCGGCCGGGCTGATCGGCGACGAGCGGCTGTACTCCAGCCGGTCGCCGGGGTTGACGTGCCTGCGCGCGCTGGCCGCCGACGTGCCGCCGACGCCGGAGGAGCCGCACAACGAGTCGTCCGGCTGCAACGGCGTGACGCGCACCGCGCCGGCCGGGTTCGCGCCGAGCGCCGAGATCGCCTACGACCTGGGGTGCCGGTTCGCCGCGCTGACCCACGGCGGCACCGGCGGGTGGGTGTCCGGTGGGGCGTTCTCGCTGCTCATCCACCTGCTGGCGGTGCGCGGCAGGCCGATCCGGGAGGCCGTGGACCAGGTCATCGGACGGGTGCTGCGGGACGACCCGTACACCGCGAACACGTTGAACCGGGCGGTGGTGTTCGCCGACGAGCACCGGGCGCTCGGGTTCGACTCGGTGCGGGTGGACCGGCTGGGCAGCGGCTGGACCGGGCCGGAGGCGCTGGCGATCGCCGTGCACACGGTGCTGGTGTACCCGAAGCGGGCGCAGTTCGTGGACGCGCTGCGGGCGGCGGCCAACCACTCCGGCGGCAGCGACGCGACGGCGGCGCTGACCGGGAACGTCCTGGGCGCGATGCACGGCACGGCGGCGCTGCCGCGGGACTGGCTGGCGGGGCTGGAGCTGGTGGACCTGCTCACCCAGCTGGGCGCGGACCTGGGGCGCTCGGTGACGGGTCAGGAGTTCGACTTCGCCCGGTACGGGTGAAGCCGGCCTCGGCACGCACGTTCCCGAAAGCGTGCGACCGAGGCCGGCTCTCCACGCGGTCTGCACGAGGACACGCCCCGAGCGCGGAACTCGGCTGACCTGGCCGTGGAGCGGGAAAACCCGTGGCGGAACCGTAGCAGAGCGCGTGTGGGCGAACACGCGCGGCCCACGTCTGCCCAGCTTGGTCCAGTACCGGTGGATCCGGCTGTTGACCACTCCGGACAGGCGCGACGTCGCCGACCGCTCAGACATCACCCCGCGCCGACTCGGGCGGTTCGTCATCGGAGTTCCACTCGGACACCCCATAGCGCTCACGTGCTCGCTGGGCGCGGTCCGGAGCCTCGTGCTGCTCCAGCAACGCTGCGAGCTGGTGGCCGAACACCGGGTGGTCGTCGGGGTCGAGCAGCACATCGTCGTGAGGTGCGGGCACGTCCTCGGTGACGATCCCGTGCCCGTTGACGGTGAACGACGCCGCAGGCGGGCCGTCGACCGGGCTCCGCCGGAACAGCTCGTCCACCTCACGGTCGCCGGCGGCGGCCGAGAGCCGGGCGAACGTGCTGATCAGGTCCACGGCCTCGCGCACCTGCCCGGTGTTGCGGGCCAGCCACCACACCACCGTGCTGCCGGTGGTGGCCAGCACGTCCTGCCCGAGGTAGGCGCGGACGGCCCGCTCGGCGGCGACCTCCTGCTCCCACACCTGCTGCTGCTTGCGCATGTCCGCCACCCGCCGCAGTCGATCGCGGTCGTCCGGTTCGAGCTCCAGGCGGACGTCGGTCGCCCAGGCCACGACCCGCCGACTCGGGTCGTTCTCCCGCTGCCCCAGAACAGCGGCCAAGGCGTGTGCGGCGCCTTCGTCCTCCGGGCGACGGCCGGCGGTGAACCGCAGGGCGCGCTGCACCACGGCATCCGTCGCCACGGCTGCGGGCTCCGCGTGGTCGACGGCGTTCGGGTGGGACTGCCAGTGCACCGTGCAGGCGAACGTGAACCTGTAGTCGGACAGCGCGCTCGGCAGGCTCACCGCCGTCAGTGGCCGGTCCAGGGCACGGACCGGCTCGGGCTCGGGCGGCACGGCGTGCCGCGCTTGGTGGCGCAGCTCCGCCGCCCGCAGCTCCCGCTGCTCGCGCCGCTGCCTGCGCTGTCCCACCGCCACCACCGAGACAGCCGACAGCACCACCGCGACCAGGGCGATCACCCACGTCGGCCAGCCGGCTGCGACGCCGACGGTGATCGGCAGCACCAGCGACGCGGCGACTGCCACCGCGGCTTCGGTCGTGTCATCGGTCATCGGTGGTCCTCCACGTTCGTCACCCCGGCGAGCCGGTTCAGGCCCAGCTCCGAGTCGATCAGCGGTCGCAGCAGGGCGGCGTCGCCCGACGCCCGCGCGGCGAGGTACAGGTCGTTGAGCAGGCGCGGCCGTCCACCACAGGCCGTCACCAGCAGCCCGACGTCCCGGTCCAGCCAGTGGCGCAGCACGGGTGGCGGCACGGCCTCGGCGCCCGACGCCAGCACCTGCCCCCAGGCGGTAGCCAGGTTCCGGCGGGTGAAGTGCCCTTGGAGCAGGTGCGGTGGCACGTCGAGGTCGAAGAGGATCGCGTGGTCCTCGGGCCGCAGGCCGCGCTCGACGAACCGCTGCAACAGGCGGCGCTGGAACTTCCGGCGGTGCACCAGGTCCAGCAACGCCTGCCGCGCCTCACCGCGCACCTCGTCGTCGCGGTGTCGAGTGAGGTTGTGCAGGCGCACCAGGGCCTGCGTCGGCCAGTTGGGCGCGATCGCCACCGCACAGGCGGTGATCAGCACTTGGGCGTACTCCGGCGCCAGGTCGGTGGCCCGCGACCGGTCGTAGACGTGTTTGCGGAAGGCCCAGGACCACCGCACGTCCTCCAGCCCGGCGGTCAGCAGCCGCAGCGCGAGGTCCGGCCGCGCACCCGAACCCCAGCGCTGGGCCAGACCGGTGAGGTGCTCCAGCCGCCCGGTGGCCAGGACCTGCTCGGCCAACCGCGCCGCGAGGTCGGTCGCGGTCCGGTCGTCCACGTCGCGCAGCACGACGGCGGACCCCACCCAGTCCGGCACCCGGTCGCGGAGGTCGGGGAAGTAGGTCCAGAAGTGGGTGCGCACCGCGCGGTCGAGCCCGAGCGACGTGAACGAGACCGTGCGCGCGCCCCCGGTTCGCAGGCCGATTCGCGTCATGCGCTCGGCGAGGTAGGCGCCGTCGAGCGCGTGGAAGTCCTCTTCGGGCAGCTCCACCTGCTTGCGGAACGCGGCCTCGGCCTGGACCAGCGCTTCCAGCGGCGCTCCGGACAAGAACGCCGCGACCACTATCAACGCCCGCGTCCCGCCGTCCTGGTGCTTCTGGAACAGCTCCGCAGCTTCCGCGTCCCGGCGGACCTGCGCGGACGTCGCGGCCCGGAGCCACTCCTCCACCGTGCCGCCGGGGTCGGCGTCCCTCGCCTCCAGCGCCAACCGCGCGAGTTCGGCCACCTCGCGCGGGGAGGCGGTGGCCAGGTGCTCCCGGACGTCGGCAGGCACCTCGAACTCACCGACCCGCAGGTGCGCCTTGAGCACGCGGTCGCCCGACGGCGGGTCGACCGACGCGACCAGCGCGGTGAGCGAGTCGGCCAACAGGTGCCGCTGGTCCAGCCGCACGATGACGACGAACCGCGCGCGCTTGGCCGCCACCGCCGCCCGGTACGCCTCCAGTTCGGGTCGCATCCGGTCCAGCCGCTCCGAGTCGGTACCGGTCAGGTCGAGCAGCAGCCGCTCGTCCTCGGCGATCTCGGCCGGGTCGAGCGCGGGCTCGTCATCCTCGGCCCGGTCGGTCAGCTCGCGCAGCTCGGTGAGGCCGGTCTCACCGTTCCGGGTGAGCAGCATGAGGGCCGCGGTGCGCAAGCCCGCGCCGTCCGGGCCGGTCAGCACGACCGTTCCGGGTGCGATGAGGGCGTGCACGGGGAACCGGCCGGGCGGCACGAACCGCTCGGCCAGCCAGCGGACGAGGTCGTCGGCGACGAGCCTGGCCTCACGCCGCCTGCGGCGCACCTCGTAGATGTGGTTGGTGACGTGCTCGCCGCGGATGGTGTAGGTCGTGATGTCACCGTGGTGGATGTGGTCGCGGCTCTGGTGCACGTCGCCTTGGACGTCCCCGGCGGTGTTCCAGCCGGTCACCGCTGACCGCGCAGGTGGAAGTTGGTGCCGCCGTGCTGGACGTGGTCCCGGCTCTGGTGCACGTCGCCGTGGACGGTGCCCACGCTGTTCCACGCGTCCGGCCGCTCCTCCGGCTCCGGTCGCCGCGGTTCCTCCGTCGCGGCGGGCCGCGGCAGGAAACCATCGCGCAGCAGGCCGCCCGTGGGCGACGGAACCCGCAGGTAGGCCGTGCCCTCGAACGTCTTCACCCGCACCGGCACCGGTACGTACAGCTCCGGCGGGTCGGCTGCGTAGCCGGACAGCACCGCGTCCTCGTACGCCCGTTCGGACACGATGGCGGCAACCCGCGTGGTCGGTCCCGAGCGGGTCAGCAGCTCTTTGACCGGCTCGGCATCGAGCAGCCGGTGGTTCTCGATCCGCGCCCGGCCGCTGCCCGTGCTGACCCCGTCGCGGTTCGGATCGGTGATCGGTCCGACGGTCACGCTGGCCCGCATCCGCAGCTCCGCCGGGTGCGCGCCGACCGTGGCGCGGTAGTCCAGCTCGTCCTGCAGGGACCGCAGGAACGGGTTCAGCAGCAACGGCAGCACTGCCGACGGGAACCCGACCGCGTGGCCGTCACCGGTGGACTCCCCGAACCGCCGGTCCCGCCACACCTCCACCTCTCCGCACCGCTCGAACGCGCCGCGCAGGATGCCCGGGATCGCGTCGGTCAGCTCTGCGTGGTGCCTGCTCTTCAGGCCGCTGAAGTCCTTGACGTCCACCACCAGCAGCGCGCGGTACGGCGGCAGCTCCGCCCGGTCCTGCTCCACGGTCCCCTCCTCGTCGCTCGACTCGCGACTTGGAGGGTTCCGACTTCACCGCGGGTGAGTTGTCCGCCGCCGGACACATCAAAGATGACTCAGGTCACACTCCTGCGTGTTGCTTCAGCGTGCCCAGGTCGGCGACCACCAGACGCGGGCCAGGTTTCAACGCGCCCGTCTCCTTCAACCGCTGCAGGTGCAGCGCCACGGTGCTGCGCGCCAGGCCCAACGCGTCAGCCACCTCGCGCTGCGAGAACGGCACGTGCGGGCTGCCGTCGTCGGCGAGCGACACGATCTCCAGCAACAGCCGGGCGATGCGGCGTTCGGGCGCGAAGTGCACCAACTGGACCTGGTAGGGCACCGCTTGGGACAGCTTCGACACGACGTAGTCGGCCAACTCGCCGTGCGCGCGGTGGTCGTCCAGGAACGCGTCGAACGCCGATGCGGTCAGCACCCGGGTGGTGCAGCGGTCGATCGCGCGCACGGTCGCGGTGCGCGGGCTGGCCGACCGGACGGCGATCTCGCCGAGCAGGGCGCCAGGGCCGCGCAGGGTGATCAGCAACTGGCCGCCGTCCGGCTCGGTCCCGAGCACCTTCACCCGGCCGGACACCAGCGCCAGCACAGTGGCACCCGGGTCGCCTTGGCGCAGCAGCAACGCGCCCGGTGGGTGCACGCGGGTCGAGCCGCGGTCGAGCAACGCCTGCCACTTCGCCTCCCCCAGCAACGCCTGGAAACCGCGAGGGGGCCGGGGAGTCACGCCTGTCACCCACCACTGTCTACCGGATCCCGGCACGTCGTCGGAACCTGTCGACTGGCTGTTGATCGGCTGTCGGGCCGGTCGGCTCGTCGCCCGCCGGGTCGCGGGTGCCGCACCATGGGCACGTGGACAAGGGCACATCGGTTCGACTGCTCGTGGTGGACGACGAGCCGCACATCGCGGACCTGGTGGCGACGGTGGCGCGGTACGAGGGGTGGCAGGCGGTGACGGCGGGCAGCGGCGAGGCCGCGCTGACGACCGCCGCCGACTTCCAGCCGGACATCGTGGTGCTCGACCTGATGCTGCCCGACCTGGACGGCTTCACCGTGCTGGACCGGTTGCGGTCGGAGGGCGCAATGGTGCCGGTGGTGTTCCTCACCGCCCGCGACGGCACCGCGGACCGGGTCGCGGGGTTGACCCGCGGCGGTGACGACTACCTGGTCAAGCCGTTCTCGGTGGAGGAGCTGATGGCGCGGCTGCGGGCCGTGCTGCGGCGGTCGACCGGGCCGGCGTGGAAGCGGTCGGTGCTGAAGGTGTCCGACCTGGCGATGGACGAGGACACCCGCGAGGTGCGGCGGGGCGGGCGGCTGGTCACGCTCACGCCGACCGAGTACGAGCTGCTGCGCTACCTGATGCGCCGCTCGCCCGCCGTGCTGACGAAGGCGCAGATCCTCGACCACGTGTGGGAGTACGACTTCGGCGGCCGGTCCAACGTGGTGGAGCTGGTCGTCTCGCACCTGCGGCGCAAGCTGGACGACGGCGGCGGCGAGCCGCTGATCCACACCGTCCGCGGCGTCGGCTACGTGCTGCGGCGAGCCGCGGAGTGACGCGCCGCCGGCTGCGGCTGGGCACGCGCCTGGCGCTGGGCCTGGGCGCGCTGGCGCTGGCGGTGTTCGCGGTCGTCGGCACGGTGATGGCGCGCAGCATGCAGGTCTACCTGGAGGACCGGCTCGACCAGCAGATGGCGACCACCCAGATCTCGCTGGAGACGAACCTGGTCCGCAGCGGCGAGCTGAAGGGCTCGGCCTACAACTGGTTCTCGGCCGTCTACGAGGTGCGCGACGGCAAGGCGACGCCGAGGACCCGCGAGGAGCTGCCCGAGGACGACGCGGAGCTGGCCGCGCTGGCGGTGGAGGTCAACGGCCGCAGCCCGGCCTACCGGACGGGGTACCTGCGCGGCGAGGGCACGTACCGGCTGCGCGCGTGCGCGGTGACCGACGGCGTGGTGCTGGTCAGCGCGGCCCCGATGAACGACATCGCCACCACCGTGCGGCAGCTGGTGATCGTGGAGGTGGTCGCGTTCGTGCTCGCGCTGGTCGCGTTCGTGGTGATCGGGCGGGCGGTGCTGCGGCGCGGGTTGCAGCCGTTGAGCGACATGGCCCGGACCGCGCACGACATCACGTCGCACGACCTGACCGACTCGGCCCGGCTGCCGATGCGCGCGGAGGGCGGCAGCGGCGGTGTCGAGGTCGAGGAGCTGCGGACGGCGTTCAACACGATGCTGGACCACATCGACACGTCGCTGGCCGCCCGCACCGCCGCCGAGCAGCGGCTGCGGCGGTTCATCGCGGACGCGTCGCACGAGCTGCGCACGCCGTTGACGTCGATCCGGGGTTACGCGGACCTGTTCCGGTACGCGGCGGCGAACGCGCCGGAGGAGCGCGAGGCGCACCTGGAGAAGCTGCGGTCGGAGGCGGCGCGGATGAGCGTGCTGCTGGAAGACCTGCTGCTGCTCGCCCGGCTGGACTCGGCGGAGGTGGAGACGCCGCTGCGGCTGGTCGACGGCGACCTGGCGGCGTTGGCGCGGGAGGCGGCGGACGCGTTCCGGGTGGCCCGCCCGACGCACCCGCTGGCGGTGACCGTGCCGGACGGGCCGGTGCGGCTGGCGCTGGACCCGCTGCGGCTGCGGCAGGTGGTGGACAACCTGCTGACCAACGCCGCCGTGCACACGCCCGCGGGCACGGCGGTGTCGCTGTCGGTCGCCACGCCGCCGGGGTCGGCCGTGCTGCGGGTCGGCGACGCCGGTCCCGGCATCCCGGCGGCCGACCGGTCCCGCATCTTCGACCGGTTCTACCGGGTGGACGACTCGCGGACCCGCCACCGCGGCGGCAGCGGGCTGGGGTTGGCGGTGGTGCACTCCCTGGTCGCCGCGCACGGCGGCGCGGTCGAGCTGACCACCAGGCCGGGCTCGACCGTGTTCACGGTGACGCTGCCGCGCTAGCCGGCGTTCGAGGACCGCGCCCACAGGTCGATGCCCGACTCGACGGCGTGCACGTCGACCCGCGCCAGCTCGTCGTCGGTGAGCGGCGGGCCGTCCAGCGCGGCCACGTTGGCCTCCAGCTGGGCGACGCTGCTGGCGCCGATGAGCACCGACGTGACCCGCTCGTCCCGCAACGCCCAGGTCAGCGCGAGCTGCGCCAACGACTGGCCGCGCGCGGCGGCGATGTCGTTGAGCGCCCGCACGCGCGCCAGGTTGACGTCGCTGAGCAGGTCCTCGGACAGCGACTTGCCCTGCGTGGCGCGGGAGCCCGCCGGCACGCCGTCCAGGTACTTGTCGGTCAGCATGCCCTGCGCCAGCGGCGAGAAGGCGATGCAGCCCACGCCCAGCTCGCCGAGCGCGTCGAGCAGGTCCTCCTCGATCCAGCGGTTGAGCATCGAGTAGGACGGCTGGTGGATGAGCAGCGGCACGCCCGCCGAGCGCAGCAGCTCGGCCGCCTCGCGGGTCTTGGTCGCCGAGTAGGACGAGATGCCGACGTACAGCGCCTTGCCCTGCTGCACCGCGCTGACCAGCGCGCCGACCGTCTCCTCCAGCGGGGTGTCCGGGTCGGAGCGGTGCGAGTAGAAGATGTCGACGTGGTCCAGGCCGAGGCGGGTCAGGGACTGGTCCAGCGAGGACAGCAGGTGCTTGCGGGAGCCCCACTCGCCGTACGGGCCGGGCCACATGTCGTAGCCGGCCTTGGTGGAGACCACCAGCTCGTCGCGGTGCGGGCGCAGGTCGTCGGCGAGCACCCGGCCGAAGTTGACCTCGGCCGAGCCGTAGGGCGGGCCGTAGTTGTCGGCCAGGTCGAAGTGCGTCACGCCGAGGTCGAACGCCCGGAGCACGATCGCGCGGGCCGTCTCGTGGGGCCGGTCGTCGCCGAAGTTGTGCCACAGTCCGAGCGACACGGCGGGCAGCTTGAGACCGCTGCGCCCGCAGCGGCGGTAGGTCATCCGGTCGTACCGCGAGGCGTCGGGTAGGTAGGCCATCGGCCCACCCTGGCACGCGCGACGGCGGTCCGCGCGCCCCGGCCGGGCGTGCGATGATGATCCACTCGGAGCCGGTGAGGGGACTTGAACCCCTAACCTTTCGCTTACAAGGCGAGTGCTCTGCCAATTGAGCTACACCGGCGTGGCCCGGAGGCCGGGAACATCGTAAGCGCCGGCACGGGGTGCCACCTGCGGCGAACGGTCTGCTCGCGGTGGGCCCGCGTTGGTCCATCCGGAGGTCGCGGGTACCGTCCGGGTGGCTCCGGGAACCGGCAAAACCCCTGGCCAGCGGTATCAACAGTATTGAACGCACAGTGATCAAGTCACCTGGGTCGGGTACCCCTTCCAGGGGTGGCGGATGACACAGCCTCGAATCCGACACGGTCGGCGTGGCGAGGGGAGGTGGCGCCGGGTGCGGTGGTGGCGCCGGCGGTTCCAGCACACCGGTCGGGCACGCCCCGTCGAGGGACCGGCCCTCCCCGACGACTCGACCGTCCACCTCGTGCTCGACCTGGCGCTGCGCGTCGGCGAGACGCACATGGCGAGCGGGGCGGGCGCGGCGGACGTCACCGCCACCATCGTCGCGGTGACCACCGCGTACGGGCTGCCGCACACCGAGGTGGACGTGATCTACACGTCGATCACCGTCGCCTGCCACCGGGGCACGGACGCCGCGCCGGTCACCTCCCTGCGCGTGGTGCACGGCCGCAGCGTCGACTACACCCGGCTGACCGCCGTGGAGGAGCTGGTCCGGCGGATCACCGACGGCGGCCTGTCCGCCGCGGCCGCGTCGGCCGAGATCGACCGCATCAGCCGCGCCGACCACCCCTACCCGCGCTGGGTGGCGACGCTGGCGTGGGCGGGCATGGCGGGCGCGGTGGCGTTCCTGGTCGGCGGCGGCCCGCTGCTGGCGGGCGTCGCCGCCGCGGTGACCGCGCTGATCGACCGCGTCGGCCGGGTGCTGAACCGGCGGCAGCTGCCGTTCTTCTTCCAGCAGGTGGTGGGGGGCGCCCTGGCGACGACGGTCGCCGTGGTGATGCACGCGACCGACGCCACGCCGACCGTGCGGCCGTCGCTGCTGATCGCCACCGGCATCGTGGTGCTGCTGTCCGGGCTGTCCTTCGTCGGCGCCGTCCAGGACGCCATCACCGGCTACAACGTCACCGCCGCCGGCCGCACGGTGGAGATCGCGCTGCTCACCGCGGGCCTGGTCGCGGGCATCGTGCTGACGCTGCGCGCCGGCGTGCGGTTCGGGGTGCGGACGAGCCTGGCCGACCCGCTGCCGCCGCTGATCTCGGACGTGCCGGTGCAGCTCGCGGCGGGCGCGGCCACGGCGGGCTTCTTCGCCCTGGCCAACTACGCGCCGGTGCGGGCGCTGCCGGTGGCCGTCGCGGCGGGCGCGGTCGGCACGACCACCTTCGGCCTTCTCACGCTGCTCGGCGTCAACCCCATCACGTGCGCCGCCGCCGCGGCCACGGTGGTGGGCTTCGGCGGCACGATCGTGTCGCGCCGGCTGGGCACGCCGCCGCTGCTGGTCGCGGTCGCGGGCATGGTGCCGCTGCTGCCCGGCTGGACCATCTACCGCGGCCTCTACCAGCTCACCGCGGAGGGCGACGCGGGCGGCCTGTCGACGCTCGTGCTGGCCGCCGCGACGGCCCTCGCGCTGGCGAGCGGCGTCGTCCTGGGTGAACATCTGGGGCGGCCGGTGCGCACCGGCCTCGGCCGGTTGCGGGCCCGTTCCCGGAGGTGAGCGCCTGAACACCGGCTTTCCACGTGAGATCGCCCACCTGACCGGCTTTCGTCAAGTCAACACTGTGTGACGGGGCCGACGACAGGGCATCCAACCTGCGGGTTCCCACTAACCTCGACGGTGGGCGAGACGAATCTCTTAGGAGGCGCTACCCGGTGAGCAGCATTGGCGAGAACGGCGCGGACTTCCTGGTCGTGGCCAACCGCCTACCGGTTGACCTGGAGCGCCTGCCCGACGGCACGCAGCGCTGGAAGCACAGCCCCGGCGGCCTGGTCACCGCCCTGGAGCCGTTCCTGCGCACGCACAGCGGCGCGTGGGTCGGCTGGCCCGGCATCGCGGACGCCGAGGTCGAGGCGTTCGAGGAGGACGGCCTCCAGCTGCACCCGGTGGCGTTGAGCGCCACCGAGGTCGCGGACTACTACGAGGGCTTCTCCAACGGCACGCTGTGGCCGCTCTACCACGACGTGGTCGCGCCGCCCGCCTTCCACCGGCGGTGGTGGAACGCCTACGTGCGGGTCAACCAGCGGTTCGCCGACGTGACCGCGAAGGTCGCCGCCCAGGGCGCCACCGTGTGGGTGCAGGACTACCAGCTGCAGCTGGTGCCCGCGATGCTCCGCGAGCTGCGCCCGGACCTGCGCATCGGCTTCTTCCTGCACATCCCGTTCCCGCCGGTCGAGCTGTTCATGCAGCTGCCGTGGCGCACCGAGATCATCCGCGGCCTGCTCGGCGCGGACCTGGTGGGCTTCCACCGGCCCGGCGGCGCGCAGAACTTCCTCTGGCTGGCCCGCCGCCTGGTCGGCCTGGAGCCCAGCCGCGGCGCGGTCGGCGTGCGCACCAGGCCGGGTGTCGTCCAGGTCGGCGACCGCACGGTTCGGGTCGGGGCATTTCCGATCTCTATCGACTCCGCGGGCCTGGATGCGCTCGCCCGTGATAAGGAGGTCCAAAAGCACGCGAAACAAATTCGCGAAGACCTCGGGAATCCGAAGAGGATCCTGCTCGGGGTGGATCGGCTCGACTACACCAAGGGCATCGACGTGCGCTTGCGCGCGTTGCACGAGCTGCTCGCCGACGGCCGGGTGGACCCCGGCGAGGTCACCATGATCCAGCTCGCCACGCCGAGCCGCGAGCGCGTCGAGCACTACAAGCAGATGCGCGGCGAGATCGAGCAGGCCGTCGGCCGGATCAACGGCGAGTTCTCCACCGTGGGCCACCCCGTGGTCCACTACCTGCACCAATCGGTCAACCGGCGGGAGCTGACCGCGTTCATGACCGCCGCCGACGTCATGGTCGTGACGCCGGTGCGCGACGGCATGAACCTCGTCTGCAAGGAGTACGTCGCCACGCGCTACGACCTCGGCGGCGCGCTGGTGCTCTCCGAGTTCGCGGGCGCGGCGGCCGAGTTGACGAGCGCGTTCCTGGTCAATCCCCACGACTTGGACGGGGTCAAGAACGCCCTGGAGGCCGCCCTCACGCTCGATCCGGCCGAGGGCCGCCGTAGGATGCGCGCGCTGCGCCGCCAAGTCCTCACGCACGACGTCGACCGCTGGGCTCGATCGTTCCTTGATGCCTTGGGCGCGTAGTCCACGATCTGGATCTGCTCAGATCAATGATTCCTGACCTTGTCCCACCGAGCATTGAGGAGGGGCGTTGACCGCCGAGGCCCTCCCCGCCGAACTTCGTCGTGCGATCGTGCAGTTGGCGCGCACACCGCGCCTGCTGGTCGCCTGCGACTACGACGGGACATTGGCTCCGATCGTGGCCAACCCAGAGGACGCCCGCCCGCTGCCCGAGTCGGTGGGCGCGCTGCGCTCCCTGGCCGGTCTGCACGAGACGACGACCGCCGTGATCTCCGGGCGCGCCCTGCGCGACCTGGCGACGCTGTCGCGGCTGCCGTCCGAGGTGCACCTGGTGGGTTCGCACGGATCCGAGTTCGACGTCGGTTTCGTGCACGCTCTGGACGCTGACGCCAAACAACTCCACCGCCGCCTGGAGACCGAGCTCGAAGGGGTCGTCGCCGGCCACGAGGGCGTCGGCCTGGAGGTCAAGCCCGCGAGCATCGCGGTGCACGTGCGCCGGGCCGACCCCGCCGTGGGGGAGCGGGTTCTGACCGCCGTCCGCACCGGTCCGGCCACCTGGGACGGGGTGCAGGTCACCGAGGGCAAGGCGGTGATCGAGCTGGCCGTGGTGCAGACGGACAAGGGCCACGCCCTGGACGTCCTGCGGCACCGCGCGTCGGCGACCGCCGCCGTCTTCGTCGGTGACGACGTGACCGACGAGAAAGCGTTTGCCCGGCTGTCCGGGCCGGACGTCGGCATCAAGGTCGGTGACGGCGAGTCGCTGGCCCAGTACTCCGTCTCCGACACGCTGGACGTGGCGACCGTGCTGGCGTTCCTGCTGGAGGAGCGCCGCGCCTGGCTGCACGGCGACCAGGCCGTGCCGATCGAGCGGTTGACCATGCTGGCCAACGAGCGGTCGGTGGCGCTGCTGACGCCGGACGCCCGGTTGAACTGGCTGTGCCACCCGGAGCCGGACTCGGCGGCGGTGTTCGCCGACCTGCTGGGCGGGCCGGCCGCGGGCCACTTCTCGATCAAGCCCGAGCACGGCTCGCTGCCGCTGGGCCAGCGCTACGTGCCGGGCACGATGATCGTGGAGACCCGCTGGTCGCGGCTGCTGGTCACCGACTACCTCGACCACGAGCTGGCCTCGCACCGCACCGACCTGATCCGGCGGATCTCCGGGTCGACCAACGCGGTGATCACCTTCGCGCCGCGCCCGGAGTTCGGCCAGGTCCCGGTCAGGTTGCTGCGCGAGCGCGAGGGCCTGCGGGTCGTGGGCACGTCGGACCCGATGGTGCTGCGCTCCCCCGGCGTCGACTGGCAGATCACCTCCGACGGCATCCAGGAGACCGCCACGGCGGTGGTGCGGCCCCGTGAGGGCGCGCCGATCCTGCTGGAGCTGCGCTGCGGCACCGACGACCTGTCCGAGGCCACCCTGGGCGAGCCGGAGCGGCGCGCGCGGGCCGGGGCGTTCTGGTCGGACTGGGCGGCCACGCTGAAGGTGCCCGCCGTGGAGCCGGACCTGGTGCTGCGCTCGGCGTTGACGCTCAAGGGCCTGGTGCACCACGACACCGGCGCGATCATGGCCGCCGCCACCACCTCGCTGCCCGAGGAGCTGGGCGGCATCCGCAACTGGGACTACCGCTACTGCTGGCTGCGCGACGCCGCGCTGACCGCGCAGGCCCTGGTGTCGGTCGGGTCGGTCGGCGAGGCCGAGGCGTTCCTCGGCTGGGTGCACGGGGTGCTGTCGACCCTGCCCGGCCCGGAGCGCCTGCACCCGCTGTACACGCTGCAGGGCACCATGCTGGGCGCCGAGGCCGTCATCGACACCCTGCCCGGCTACGCGGGCTCGCGGCCGGTGCGCGTGGGCAACCTGGCCAACCAGCAGGTCCAGCTCGACGTGTTCGGCCCCGTGGTGGACCTGGTCGTGCAGCTGGCCGCCTCGCGCGGCTCGCTGACCGACCCCGACTGGCTGATGGTGCAGGCGATGGCCGAGGCGGTCGCCCGCCGCTGGCACGAGCCCGACCACGGCATCTGGGAGGAACGGCACGCGCCGCGCCACCACGTCTACTCCAAGGTCATGTGCTGGGTGACCCTGGACCGGGCGGTGCGGCTGGCCGAGACCTACGGGCGCGAGATCGACCCGTCCTGGCCGGTGCTGCGCGACACCATCTCCACCGACGTGCTCAAGCACGGCTGGAGCGACGACGCGCAGTCGTTCACCACCGCCTACGACGGCGACGACCTCGACGCCGCCTCCCTGCACGTCGGCCTGTCCGGCCTGATCGACCCCACCGACGACCGGTTCCAGGCCACCGTCACCGCGATCGAGGCCGAGCTGCGCTCCGGCTCCACCGTCTACCGCTACCGGCGCGACGACGGCCTGCCCGGCGACGAGGGCGGCTTCCACCTCTGCGCCGCCTGGATGATCGAGTCCTACCTGCTCACCGGCCGCCGCACCGAGGCCGAGGAGCTGTTCGCGCAGATGGTCGACGCCGCCGGCCCCACCGGCCTGCTGCCCGAGGAGTACGACCCCATCGCGGAGCGCTCCCTGGGCAACCACCCCCAGGCGTACAGCCACCTGGGGCTGATCCGCTGCGCCCAGTTGCTGGCGGCCAGCAGGTAAGCGCCTGTTCGTGAACGGCGTCCAGCCATTCGCTGGGCGCCGTTCGCTATTTCGTGAGCTTGAGCAGTTGCAGCGCGTCGAACAGGTCGTGCGCGACGAGCGCCCGCGTGCCCTGCGGCAGCGGACCGGCGTCCGGCGGCACCAGGGCCTTGGTGAAGCCGAGCCGGGCGGCTTCGGTGAGCCGGCGGCCGACACCGCCGACCCGGCGCAGCTCACCGGACAGGCCGACCTCGCCGACCACCACGAGGTCGTGCGGCAGGGCCAGGTCGGTGGCCGCCGAGGCGACCGCCAGCGCCACCGCCAGGTCCACCGCGGGCTCGGTGAGCCTCATCCCGCCGACGGTGGCGGTGAACACGTCCTTGTTGCCCAGCGCGACCCGGCCGCGCTTCTCCAGCACCGCCAGGACCATCGCCAGCCGGGCCGAGTCCAGGCCGCTCACCGCGCGCCGGGGCGCGGGCAGCGCGGTCGGCGTGACCAGCGCCTGCACCTCGCCCAGCATCGGCCGCTTGCCCTCCACGACGACCGTGACGGCGGTGCCGGACACCGCCTGCTCGCGGCGGTGCAGGAACAGCCCGGACGGGTCGGGCACGCCCGCGATGCCGTCGTCGCGCAGCTCGAAGCAGCCGACCTCGTCGGCCGGGCCGAACCGGTTCTTGATCCCGCGCAGCAGCCGCAGCGTCGAGTGCCGGTCGCCCTCGAACTGCAGCACCACGTCCACCAGGTGCTCCAGCACCCGCGGCCCGGCGACCGAGCCCTCCTTGGTGACGTGGCCGACCAGCACGACCGGCAGCCCGCGCTCCTTGGCGACCGCGATCAGGCCGGCCGTGACGGCGCGGACCTGGCTGACCCCGCCGGGCGCGCCGTCCACCGCCGGTGACGACATGGTCTGCACCGAGTCCACGATCAGCATGCTCGGCTTGACCGCGTCCACCTGGCCGAGGACGGCGGAGATGTCGCTCTCGGCGGCCAGGTAGATCTCGTCGTGCAGGTTGCCGGTGCGGTCCGCGCGCAGCCGCACCTGCCCGGCCGACTCCTCGCCGGTGACGTAGAGGCAGCGGCCGACCGACAGCGCCCACTGGTGGGCGACCTCCAGCAGCAGGGTCGACTTGCCGACGCCCGGCTCACCCGCCAGCAGCACCACCGCGCCCGGCACCAGCCCGCCGCCGAGCACGCGGTCCAGTTCGAGGACGCCGGTCGAGACGGCGCGGGCGGACTCGATGTCGACCTGCGCGATGGGGCGCGCCTCGCTGCTGGGCGTGCCCGCCAGGAAGCGCGGCGCCGCCGAGGCGCCCCGCTCCTCGACCGTGCCCCACGCCTGGCACTCCGGGCAGCGCCCGACCCACTTGGCCACCTCGTGCCCGCACTCGGCACAGCGGTACGTCGGCTTGGCCACCCGCGCTGTCTTCGCCACGTCCGGGAGGCTAGCGGCCACCCCCGACAGCGGAAGCAGAACAGGGGCCCCCGGACGGGGACCCCTGTTCGGCGGTGCTCGGTGGCGCTCAGTGCTCCGCGGGGGCGTCCTGCCGCGGCTCGGTGGTGGCGCCGATCGGCAGGTCGAGGGTCAGCTCGCCCGCCTTCTCGAACAGGAACGTGACCCGGATCGTCTCACCGGGCCGCAGCGGCTTCTTCAGGTTCTTCAGCACGATCCGCACCACGCCCGGCTCACTGGGGTCCACCGAGGACGGCAGCTTCGTGGCGGTGGTCGGCGGCGCGGAGATCGACGTGCCGCTGCCCGTCGTGGTGGTGGCGGAACCGGCCGTCGAGGCCGAGCCGGTCGTCGTGGCGGCCGAACCGGACGTGGCCGAGCCGGGCGCCGACGGCGTGGTCGTGGTGGACACCGAGGCCGAGGCCGAGCCCGACGGGCGGCCGGTCGTGCTCGCGTGGCTGCCCGCGTCCTCGTCCGCCTGACCGATGACGGCCGAGGTCGGCTCCAGCTCGGTGTCGCCGGTGATCTCGGCGGGCGAGGAGGAGTCGCTGGTCACGCCGATCAGCCGGTCCGCGGTCAAGCCGTTGTTGGCGATCACGAGCGTGATCGGCGCGTCGTCGCCCTCCTCGAAGGACCCGTGCGCGACCGGAAAGGGGAACTGGGCGTCGCGGACGGCGACGTCCCCCACCTGCCCGCTCGCCCCGTTGACGGCGGCCACCTGGGTGTCCGTCTGCGTGACCTGACCGGCGCTGCAACCTGCGGCGACCAAGCCGAGGCCCGTCGCCAGGGCGGCCACGACGGCCAGACGGCGCGGCGCTGTGGACTTCTGGAGTGCGCGACCCACGGCTGCTCGGATCCTTCCCGGTGTGCTGACGAGGCGGGTCGTACCCGGTAGCAACGGGTCCGACCACCAGCCGGAGCCTAACGGGGCACGCCCGGACCTGCGGCACGTGGTGCCCCACAGGGCCTCCCGCCACCGCCCCGCTCGTCCACAGTGGAGCAAGATCGACCTCGGGCGTTGCATGCGACCGGGTGATTTGTCAACCCCCCACGCGGCCCTGACCAGCGCGAACCGATCTCCGGACGCCGAAGAGGGGATTGCTCGGCGTGTTAGGATGGGGTTAGCGAAAGGGGCAGAGGACACATGGTTTTCAAGGTCGGAGAGACCGTCGTCTACCCGCACCACGGTGCCGCTCTCATCGAAGCGATCGAGACCCGTGTGATCAAGGGCGAGGAGAAGAAGTACCTCGTCCTCAAGGTTGCCCAGGGCGACCTCACGGTCCGCGTCCCCGCCGACAACGCCGAGATCGTGGGCGTGCGCGACGTCGTCGGCCAGGAGGGTCTCGACAAGGTCTTCGAGGTCTTGCGTGCTCCCCACACGGAGGAGCCGACCAACTGGTCCCGGCGGTACAAGGCCAACCTCGAGAAGCTCGCGTCCGGTGACGTGAACAAGGTGGCCGAAGTGGTGCGCGACCTCTGGCGGCGCGAGAAGGATCGCGGACTGTCCGCTGGTGAGAAGCGGATGCTGGCGAAGGCTCGACAGATACTGGTTAGCGAACTGGCGCTGGCCGAGGGCACCGACGAGGACAAGGCCGAAGTGCTCCTCGACGAGGTCCTGGCCACCGCGTCCTGATCGTTTCCACCCACGAAGAAACCGCGAACATGGGTGTGGTCGCGCTCGTGCCCGCGGCGGGCCGGGGTGAGCGGTTGGGCTACGGCATGCCCAAGGCGCTCGTGCCGGTCGACGGCGTTCCGCTGCTCGTGCGTGCGGTGCGCGGCCTGTTCGACTCCGGTCGCGTGCGGCACGTGGTGATCGCCGCCCCTCCATCCGATGTGGACATCGTGAGTACCGTCACCGCCCCGTTGGCCCCAGCCGACGGGGCGGTTCACGTCGTGCCCGGCGGCGCCGAGAGGTCGGACTCGGTGCGCCTGGCTCTAACGTACGCGCTGGGTGAGATCCCCGACACTTCGATCGTGCTCGTTCACGACGCGGCCCGCGCGTTCACCCCACCGGCCGTGGTGCGGGCCGTGGTGGACGCCGTCGCCGCAGGTCACGGCGCTGTGATCCCCGTGCTGCCGGTCGCCGACACGGTGAAGCAGGTGGACGCGGCCGGCGTGGTGATCGCCACACCGGACCGTTCGGCGCTGCGCGTCGTGCAGACGCCCCAGGGGTTCGACGCGGCCGTGCTGCTGCGCGCGCACGAGGCCGCGCACGAGGCGGGCGTGGGCGCGACGGACGACGCGGGCCTGGTCGAACGGCTCGGCGTGCCGGTCGTCACCGTGCCGGGCCACCCGGACGCCATGAAGATCACCACGAAGTTCGACCTGGCGGTCGCCGAGGCGCTGCTGGTCGGCGGCGGAGGAGCGACGTGATCCCGAGGGTCGGCATCGGCACGGACGTCCACCAGGTGGAACGCGGCCGGGAGTGCTGGCTGGCCGGGCTGCGCTGGGACGGCGTCGACGGCTGCGCCGGGCACTCGGACGGCGACGTGGCCGCGCACGCCCTGTGCGACGCGCTGCTGTCCGCCGCCGGGCTGGGCGACCTGGGCGCGGTGTTCGGCACGAGCGACCCGCGGTGGTCGGGTCGGCACGGCGTCGAGTTCCTGGCCGAGGTCCGCCGGCTGGTCGAGGAAGCGGGCTACCGGGTCGGCAACGCCGCCGTGCAGGTCATCGGCAACGCGCCGAAGGTCGGCAAGCGCCGGGACGAGGCGCAGCGGGTGCTGTCCGAGGCGGTCGGCGGACCGGTGTCGGTCAGCGGCACGACCACGGACGGCCTGGGGCTGACCGGGCGCGGCGAGGGCATCGCCGCCGTGGCGACCGCGCTGCTCGTGCCACTAGCCTGACCGGCATGGCGATCACCCTCAGCGCGGCGACGCGCGCCCTGGTCGACGGGAAGAACTTCGCCGCGATGGCGACGGTGAACCCGGACGGCAGCCCTCAGACATCGGTGCTGTGGGTCACCCGGGACGGTGACGACCTGCTGTTCTCGACGCTGCGCGACCGGGCCAAGGCGCGGAACCTGGTGCGCGACCCGCGGGCCAGCGTGAGCGTGTGGAGCAGCGAGGACCCGGAGCGGTACGCGGAGATCCGCGGCACCGTGACGGTCGAGGTGGACGAGGGCTTCGTCGTGATGAACGCCTTGGCGCGGAAGTACTACGGCCGCGACTTCCCCGCGCCCGGTCCGGACCAGGTGCGCGTGGTGCTGCGGTTGACGCCGACGAAGGTCACCGGCAGCGCCGTGTGACGACGGGCGGTGCGGCTATCGCGGTGAGTCCCGTCTCGGTTTACCGGCCTTCCCGAGACCTCCGATGTCCTAATCCCGTAACGTGCGTTATGTGACGATCCGCGCCGTGCTGTTCGACTTCTCCGGCACCCTGTTCCGCCTGGAGCACGACTCGCTGAACGCTCACGCCGACCTGATACAGGCGCTCACCGCGCCGGTCGGCGTGGCCGAGGGCCTGGACGTCGATCCCGAGCAGTGGGAACGCCGCGACCTCGACGCCGACTCGCACCGCGAGCTGCACCTGGCGGTGCTGGCGAAGGCGGGCGCGAAGGACCCGGCGCGGTTCTACGCCGACCTGATCAGCCCGGCGTTCTGGCAGGCGTACCCGGACACCGCGCAGGCGCTGGGCACCGAGGTGCCGACCGCGGTGGTGAGCAACATCGCCTGGGACGTCCGCGCGGTGTTCGCCCGGCACGGCATCGAGAACCGGGTGGACGAGTTCGTGCTCTCCTACCAGGAGGGCTTCGCCAAGCCGGACCCGAAGATGTTCCGGATCGCCTGCGACCGGCTGGGCGTGCACCCCAGCGAGGCGCTGATGATCGGCGACAGCCCGGAGGCCGACGGCGGCGCGGCGGCGATCGGGTGCGCGGTGGAGATCGTGGAGCCGCTGCCGACCCACCGCCGGCCGGACGCGCTGCTGCAGGTGCTGCGCAAGCACATCTGACCGGGCGATTCAACCCCGCCTGGTCAACGCCCGTACCATTCCCACGTGAGCCTCCACCTGTTCGACACCGCGACCCGGTCCATGCGGGAGTTCGTCCCGCAGGTCAGCGGAACGGCGTCGATCTACGTCTGCGGGGCCACCGTGCAGGGCGTTCCGCACATCGGGCACGTGCGCAGCGGCCTCAACTTCGACGTGCTGCGGCGCTGGCTGGGCCGGGACGGCTCGACCGTCCGGCTGGTGCGCAACGTCACGGACATCGACGACAAGATCCTGGCGAAGGCCGCCGAGCACGGCGCCGAGTGGTGGGAGTGGGCCTACCAGCACGAGCGGGCGTTCGACGACGCCTACGACGCGCTCGGCTGCCTGCCCGTCTCCACCTCGCCGCGCGCGACGGGCCACGTCACGCAGATGGTCGAGCTGATGGACCGGCTGATCGGGAAGGGCCACGCCTACGCCGCCGACGGCGACGTGTACTTCTCGGTGCGGTCGTTCCCGGAGTACGGCGCGCTGTCCGGGCAGAAGCTGGACGAGGTGCACCAGGGCGAGTCCGCGGCGACCGGCAAGCGCGACCCGCGCGACTTCACGCTGTGGAAGGCCGCGAAGCCGGGCGAGCCGTCGTGGCCGACGCCGTGGGGCCCCGGCCGGCCGGGCTGGCACCTGGAGTGCTCGGCGATGGCGACCGAGTACCTGGGCGGCACGTTCGACGTCCACGGCGGCGGGATCGACCTGATCTTCCCGCACCACGAGAACGAGCAGGCGCAGTCGCGGGCGGCGGGCGACGGGTTCGCCCGGTACTGGATGCACAACGCCTGGGTGACGCTCAGCGGCGAGAAGATGTCGAAGTCGCTGGGCAACACGGTGTCCATCCCGGCGATGCTGGAGCGGGTGCGGGCGCCGGAGCTGCGCTACTACCTGGTGGGGCCGCACTACCGGTCGACCATCGAGTACTCGCCCGAGGCGCTGGACGAGTCCGTGTCGGCGTACCGGCGGATCGAGTCGTTCCTGCGGCGCGTGGTCGAGCGCACCGGGGCCGTCGGCGACGAGGGCGAGCTGTCGCCCGCGTTCGTGGCCTCGATGGACGACGACATGGGCACGCCGGGGGCGCTGGCCGCGATCCACAAGCGGCTGCGCGAGGGCAACACGGCGCTGGAGTCCGGTGACGACGTGGGCGCGCGTGCGGCGGCCGAGTCGGTGCGGGCGATGACCGCCGTGCTCGGGTTGGACCCGCTGTCACCGCGGTGGCACGACGCCGCGGCGGGTGGCGCGGGCAGGCGCGCGCTGGGCGTGCTGGTTGATCGACTGCTGGAAGAGCGGTCGCAGGCCCGCAAGGACCGGGACTTCGCGCGCGCGGACGTGCTGCGCGATCACCTGCTCCTGGCCGGTATCGCCGTCGAGGACACCCCCGACGGTCCGTTGTGGACGTTGAAGGACGACTAGCTCGTGGCTGGTAATTCCAAGCGCCGGGGCGCGATGCGCAACCCGGGCTCCAAGAAGGGCGCGGTCGTCGGTTCCGGCGGGCAGAAGTCGAAGGGCCTGCAGGGCAAGGGCCCGACGCCGAAGGCGACCGAGCGACCGAACCACCCCGCGTTCAAGCGGGCCAACGCGGCGGCGAAGGCCGAGCAGGTCCGCTCGCAGCGGCGCAAGGCCGCGGAGAACGGGCCGGAGACCGTGGCCGGGCGCAACCCGGTGGTCGAGTGCCTGCGGGCGGGCATCCCGGCGACGGCGCTGTACGTGGCGCTGGGCATCGACGCCGACGACCGGGTCGCCGAGGCGGTGCAGCTGGCGGCCACCCGCGGCATCTCGGTGCTGGAGGTGCAGCGCGGCGAGCTGGACCGGATCACCGGTGGCGCGATGCACCAGGGGCTCGGGCTCCAGGTGCCGCCGTACGAGTACGCCGAGCCGCGCGACCTGCTCAAGATCGCGAACCAGTCCGGCACGCAGCCGTTGCTGGTGGCGCTGGACGGGGTGACCGACCCGCGCAACCTGGGTGCGGTGGTGCGCTCGGCGGCGGCGTTCGGCGCGCACGGGATCGTGCTGCCGCAGCGCCGTTCGGCGGGGATCACGGCGGTGGCGTGGCGGACCAGCGCGGGCACGGCGGCGCGGATGCCGATCGCCGTGGCGACGAACCTGACCAGGCAGCTCAAGGAGTGGGCCGAGACCGGGCTGATGATCATCGGCCTGGACGCGGACGGCGACGTGGACGTGGACGGCCTCGACCTGGCCACCGGCCCGCTGGTGGTCGTCGTCGGCTCCGAGGGCCGCGGCCTGTCGCGCCTGGTCAAGGAGACGTGCGACCAGACGGTGTCCATCCCGATGTCCGCCGGCGTGGAGTCGCTGAACGCCTCCGTCGCCGCCGGCGTCGTCCTGGCCGAAGTGGCCCGCCGCCGCCGCCTCGACGCCCGCCCCTGACCCTCGCACCCGCGAGAGTCCAACCTCCAGCGCCCGAGAGTCCAACGCTCAGGCAACGTGAGTTCAACGCTCAGCTCCGGGAGCCGCCCGCGCGAACGTTGAATTCACCGCCCGTGAGCGTTGGACTCTCGCGGTCTGAGCGTTGGACTCTCGGGGTGGTGTGAGGTGGGGCGGATTGTGGGGCGATCGGCTCCCCGGCGCGTGAGCGGCCGATAAGGTCTGCGGCGATGTCCTTCGCCAGCCCGTTGTTCCTGTGGTTCTTCCTGCCGCTCGTGCTCGCGGCGGTCCTCGGCACGCCCAGGAGCTGGCGCAACGGCGTGGTCGCCGTGGCGAGCCTGCTGTTCTACGTCTCCGGCGCGGGCGGGACGACGTTGCTGCTGGTCGGCTGCATGCTGGTCAACTACCTGGCCGGGCGGCGGCTGGAGCCGGGCACGCCGGGCGACCGCAGGCTGGTGCTGGTCGGCGCGATCGCGGTCAACCTGGGCGTCCTGCTGGTCTGGAAGTACGCCGGGTTCGCGACGCAGCAGCTGCACGACGTCGCCGCGCTCGTCGGCGCGGACCTGCCGGTGGTGGAGCTGGCGCTGCCCATCGGCATCTCGTTCTACACGTTCCACCACATCTCCTACGTGGTCGACGTGTACCGCGGCGAACGGCCGGCGCTGCGCGAGCCGGTCGCGTTCGTCACCTACATCGCGATGTTCCCGCAGCTCGTCGCCGGCCCGATCGTGCGCTTCCGGGAGATCGCCGACCAGCTGCCGCAGGAGCGCCTGCACCGCTGGGACGACGTGGCGGCGGGCTTCCCCCGGTTCGCCCTCGGCCTGTGCAAGAAGGTGATCATCGCCGACTCGCTGGCGCCGGTGGTCGACGCCTGCTTCGCCACCCCGGCCGACCAGATGACCTGGTCGATCGCCTGGCTGGGCGCGATCGGCTACGCGCTCCAGCTGTACTTCGACTTCTCCGGCTACTCCGACATGGCCATCGGCCTGGGCCGGATGCTCGGCTTCCGGCTGCCGGAGAACTTCGCCCGGCCCTACTCCTCGGTCACCGTCACCGAGTTCTGGCGGCGCTGGCACATGTCGCTGTCGCGCTGGTTCCGCGACTACGTCTACATCCCGCTGGGCGGCAACCGGGGCGGGGTGTCGCAGACTTACCGGAACCTGTCGATCGTTTTCATCCTCACCGGTTTCTGGCACGGGGCCAACTGGACGTTCCTCGTCTGGGGCGCCTTCCACGGCGGCCTGCTCGTCCTGGAACGCCGATTCGGCTGGGATTCGGCCCCGGTCGACACCCGCGCCCGAATTGCCCGGCGGGTCGGCACCATGCTGCTCGTGGTTATCGGCTGGGTGTTCTTCCGGTCCCCCGACCTCGGCGTGGCATTCACAATCATCGGTCACATGTTGTTGCCGGATTTCGGTGGGTTGACCGACGCCGTCGCGGCCGCGGCGACCAATCAGCGCATTGTTCTGCTGGTGCTGGCTCTGGCAATTGTCGCAATGCCGGACCACCCGGTGAGCGGTCCTTACCTGGAGTCTTCCCGGGACCGGATCGCCACCGTCGCACGGGTCTCGCTGATGACGGTCGGCGTCGGCTACGCGGCCGTCCTGGTGGCCAGTGGCACCTTCAGCCCGTTCCTGTACTACCAGTTCTGAAGATCGACTCGCGGCCGTTGTTCAACAATTGACGCACGAACGGGCGGCGCACCCGTCGGCGGCGGCAGGAACGCGCTGACCCGGTCGGCCCAGCGGCCCCGTTCCCAATGGCGGCCCTGGTCGACGTAGGGTAGGCGAGGATTGCTCACGGCGGGTCACCTACCGTCAACTGTCAAGAATAAGTGGTTGATTTTTCGCCTCTGTAACTACTTTATGTAACCGACCTGCTCCGTTCGGGTACACAGTGTGGTAGGACAGAGATCGCACATCCGGCAGCTTCTACCGTGCTAACCGAGGGAATTGTTACTTCGGGTGGGGGTAACGTGACTCACTCATCGGGGCCGACCGACCTGGGGCACTCGTGACTTCCGGGGGGACCGTCCGCGCGCTCGTGGGCAACCGCGAGTTCCGCGGCATGTGGATCGGCTCGACGGTGTCCACCGTCGGCGACCAGCTGGCGGCGGTCGCGCTGTCGCTATTGGTGTTCGAGCGCACCCAATCGCCTGCCTGGACCGCGCTGACGTGGTCGTTGACGCTGTTCCCGCCGCTGGTCTCCGGCCCGCTGCTGGGCTGGCTCGCGGACCGGTTCCCCCGTCGCACGGTGATGGTGTGGTGCGCGTGGCTGCAGGCCGCCCTGGTCGGCCTGATGGCGCTGCCCGGCGCGCCGCTGTGGCTGATGATCGTGCTGCTCGTCCTGGTGCTGATGATCTCGTCGCCGTTCCTGGCCGCCCAGGAGGCGAGCCTGCCGCACGTGCTGCCCGAGAAGCGCTACGACGACGGCGTGGCCCTGTTCGGCACGTCGGTCGACGTCGCCCAGATGGCCGGCCTGGCCGCAGCGGGCTTCCTGGTGACCGGCGCGGGCGCGAACGTCGCCCTGGCCGTCGACGCCGCCACGTTCGTGTGGGTGGCGATCCTGGTGCAGCTGTCGGTCAAGCACCGGCCCGCCGCCGACCCGCGCGGGGCCAAGCGGGATCCCGAAGGCCCCAAGGGCGCTTTCAGGCTGCTGGTCACCGAACCCCGGTTGCGCAGCCTGATGGGCATGCGCCTGCTGGCGGGCCTGGCCATGGTCCCGGAAGGACTCGCGGTGCCCCTGGCGGCGAGCCTGGACGCGGTGTGGTCCGTCGGCCTGATCCTGGCCATCGAACCCGCCGCCAACGTCCTGGGCGTGGCCGTCCTGTTCAGGCTGGTGCGCGATCCCGCGAAACGCGAGCGCCTGATCGGTCCGCTCGCCATACTGTCCTTGGCCCCGCTGGTCATGTTCGCGCTCGACCCGAACCTGACCTGGACCATCGTCCTGCTGGTCATCGCCGGTATGGCCGGCGCCTACCACACGCCGGCACGCTCGGCGTGGATGCGCATCCTGCCCGACGCCTACCGCGGTCGGGCGTACGGCATCGGCCGTGCCGCGCTGCGCTCGTCGCAGGGCGGCGGCATGGCGCTCGCCGGCGTCGTGGCGCACTCGATCGGCTCGGTGACGGCGACGATCGCGGGTGCAGGCGGCATCGGGCTGTTGCTCGCCACGCAGGCGACCGTAGCCTGGCGACGGGCCCGCACCCGGAACGATCCGAAGGCGGTGGCGATCTGAAACGGACTCATCACATATCGCGATTGTCAAACATGAAGGACCCCTCGGCTGCGGCCCGCTAGCCCGCGGGCACGTACGGTGAACATTCGGTCCGGGGTGGAGGGAGGGCTCACATGTCGCGGTTGCGCATGGCGAACACCTCCTCGATGCGCGTCTCGGGCACGGACGTGCCGCTGCGAACGGCGTTCGCCACGCGGCGCCGGGCAGAGGGTAGGGGGTCGTGGTGAAGAACAGTTTGACTGACCAGAAGGCTTCTGTGGCAGTCGGCCGGCCCTCGATTCGCAACTGGGACGTGTGGACGTTGCCACCGGCCGCGCTGGTGTACTTCTTCCTCATCGAATCGGCCGTAGCGGCTGCCGCCATTTGGCTGCTCACCGGTCTGGGAGCGGTCTCGGACGCGGATTGGCTGCGGTTCGGCGCGGTCATGTTCGCCCTCACCGTTCACCTGATGATCGTGCGCCGCGCGGAGGAATCCCGGCGCAACGAGTCCGCGGGACCGCACATCGACCTGACGTCGGTGTGGACGTTCGCCGCCGCCATCGCGCTCCCGGGCGCGCTGGCCGTGCTCGTCACGGTGTGGATGCGCATCCTGATCCAGCCGATCGCGCGCCGGCAGCCGTACCGGTTCGTGTTCAGCTCGGCGAGCATCCTCGGCGGCACCATGCTGGCCTGGGCCGTGGTGCACCTGTCCGGGCTGTCGCTGCTGGCCACCGGCGTCATCCCGACCGACCTGGGCCTGGTGCTCGTGCTCATCGCGGCCGCCCTGGTGAACTGGGGCGCGCAGGGCATGAACATCGCCATCGCGTTGAAGATCGTCACCCCGCACACCCGCATCCAGGAGTTCCTGGGCTCGCGGGCGGACAACATGCTGGAGCTGAGCACGCTCGGCGCGGGCGCCATGCTCGGCATGCTGATGACCACGCACTGGGTGGGCCCGCTGCTGCTGGTGTTCCCGGTGATCCTGGTCAACGCCCTGCTGTACCACGCGGCGCAGCGGCGGGCGCACCTCGAACGGCTGCTGCGCGAGCAGGAGCAGCTGCAGGCGCGGCTGGCCGAGGACGCGCACACCGACTACCGGACCGGGCTGCTCAACACCAACGGCCTGGCCGAGTACGCGGGCAGGCTCACCGACCGCTGCCGCCACGACGGGCAGCCGGTGACCGTGCTGGCCATCGACCTGGACCACTTCAAGCGGATCAACGACACCTGGGGCCACCCGGCGGGCAACGCCGTGCTGGCCGAGGTGGGCCGGATCCTGCGGGAGAAGCTGCGGCCGGGCGACGTGGCCGGGCGCGACGGCGGCGAGGAGTTCGTCGTGGTGCTCGCCGACACGGGGCTGGCGCAGGGCACGGCCATCGCCGAACGGGTGCGCGAGGCGATCGGCCAGATGTCCGTGGTGACCACCGACAAGCACCGCAACACGGTGACCCTGCGGGGCCGGAACCTGCCGCTGACGCCGGACGGCCCGGAGGTGCGCGCCATCTCGGCGTCCATCGGCGTCGCCGTGCTGCCGGACAACGGCGAGTGCCTGACCGACGCGCAGCACTGCGCGGACGCGGCGCTCTACGCGGCCAAGGAGAACGGCCGCAACCAGGTGCGCGTCGCCGCCGGCGAGATCCGGCTGCTGCCCGCGCCGCGGGTGGACCAGGCGGTGGACGGCGCCGCCGAGCAGGAAGCCCCCGAAGTCACCCGCACCGCGTAAAGCGCCTGGGGCTGCACGGCGGCCACGCGCGGACCTGGGCCTGCGGCAGGCGGCACGGCTCGGCCTGCCACCGCCGGAGCGGTGGTCCGCGAGCGTGCACGTCGTGGTCCGCATGGCACCCGTCTTCCGCACGGCCCGCCGCGGCGGACCTCCCGGTGCCCCCTCACAGTCGGGCGTACCCACTTCCGACCGGCCCCAAACGTGTCAGTGCACTCTTTCCCGCTTACCGCTCGCCAGCCGGCAGACTAGGTAGATCAGGAACGACACCGCGGTGACGAACGCGCTGACCGGCATCCCCGGCGCGAGCGACAGCACCATCCCGCCCAGCACGGACACCTCGGCGAACACCACGGCCAGCACGGTGGCCTTCAACGGGCTGGCGGTGACCCTGGTCGCCGCCGCCGCGGGCGTGATCATCAGCGACAGCACCAGCAGCGCGCCCACCAGCTGCACGCTCAGCGCCGTCGCCACGCCGACCAGGACCGCGAACACCACGGACAGCGTGCGCACCGGCACGCCGCGGGCCGTCGCCACGGCGGCGTCCACGCTGGCGAAGTGCAGCGGCCGGTAGATGAGCGCCAGCACCACCAGCACCGCGACCGACGCGCCGATGAGCAGCCACAGGTCGGTCGAGCCGACGCTGACCACCTGACCGGTCAGCAGGCCGAACTTGTTCGCCGAGCGGCCCTTGTAGAGGGCCAGGAACAGCACGCCGAGGCCGAGGCCGAAGGCGAGGATCGCGCCGATCACCGAGTCGCGGTCCGAGTCGCGCCTGCTGAGCAGGCCCAGCAGCAGGGCGGCGAGGACGGACCCCGCCAGCGCGCCGTACCCGACGCCGACCCCGATCAGCAGGGCCGCCGCGCCGCCGGTGAACGCCAGCTCGCTCGTGCCGTGCACGGCGAACGCCATCTTGCGGGTCACCACGAGCGGGCCGAGCAGCCCGGCGACCAGGCCGAGCACGGCGCCCGCGATCAGCATCGGCTGGACGTAGCCGAGCAGGTCGAGCGTCAGCCCGACGTCGAAGAAGTCTTCCATCAACCCTCATCCGCCAGGTGGTGCGGCTCGTCCTCGCACAGGTGCTGCGCGCCGACCACGTGGATCTGGTCGCGGACCCGGACCACCTCGACGTTCGTGCGGTACAGCTCGCTCAACGTCCGCGAGGTCATCACCTCGGCGGGCGTGCCGATCCGGAACCGGCCGTCGACCAGGTACAGCACCCGGTCGACCAGCGGCAGGATCGGGTTGATCTCGTGGGTCACGAACAGCACGGCGGTGCCCGCGCCGCGGCGGCGCGCGTCGATCAGGTCGCTGACCACCCGCTGGTGCGCGAGGTCGAGCGAGAGCAGCGGCTCGTCGCACAGCAGCACCTCGGGGTCGCCGACCAGCGCCTGCGCCACCCGCAGCCGCTGCTGCTCGCCGCCGGAGAGCAGGCCGACCGGCTCGTCGGCGTACCGCGTCGCCCCGACCGACTCCAGCGCCGCGTCCACCCGGACCCGGCGCTCGCGCCTGCCGCGCCAACCGACGCCCCAGCGGTGCCCGTCCAGGCCGAAGCCGACCAGGTCGCGGCCGCGCAGCACCAGGCTGGGGTCGAGCGCCCGCTGCTGCGGGACGTAGCCGATGCGCCGGTTGCCGCCGGACACCCGCACGGTGCCCGCGGACAGCGGCTGCAGGCCGAGCAGCACGCGGATGAGGCTGGTCTTGCCCGAGCCGTTGGGCCCGAGCACGGCCACGAACTCGCCGGGGGCGACGTCGAGGTCCAGCCCGTCCCACAGCACCCGGTCGCCGTAGGACAGGCGCGCGCCGCGCAACGCGACCGCGGCGCGCGTCGACCTGTCCGTCACCTGAGCTGTCATGCGTCGAGCGCCCCCACCAGCGAGTCCACCTGCTTCGTCATCCAGTCAAGGTAACCGGTGACGCCCTCGGGCAGCGTCTCGGTCACCTCGGCGACCGGCAGGCCGGAGCCCTTGGCCAGGTCGACGACCTGGGTGGTGCCCGCGTTCTCGGTCTGCGCGTTGTTGACCAGCGCGGTGACCTGCTTCTGCTCGATCAGCCGGGTGACCTCGGCGATGGCGGCGACGGGGATGTCGGTCTCGTTCTCGACGGCGTCGGCGAACGACTCGGGGGTGACGTCCTCGACGCCCGCGGTGTCGAGCAGGTAGTGGGCCACCGGCTCGGTCGCGATCACCTTCTTGCCCGCGCCCTTGCCCTCGACGCGCTGCTCCAGCGCGGTCAGCTCGGCGGTGAAGCCGTCGGCGTTGGCCTCGAAGGTCGCCTTCTTGTCCGGCGCGATCGCGCCGAGGTCGGCGGCGGCCTGGTCGGCGACCTTGCGGACGGTCTCGAAGTCGTACCAGACGTGCTCGTTGACGGCGTGGTCGTGGCCCTCCTCGCCCTCCGGCTCGGCGTGGGCCTCCTCGCCCTCCGGCTCCTCGTGCCCGCTCGCCTTGCCGGAGACGGGGAACGCCTCGATCTTCTTGGCGCCCTCGGTCTCGGGGCCGAGCAGGGTGGCGAAGAAGTCGTCGTAGCCGCCGCCGTTGAAGATCACGAGCTTGGCGTCGCGCACGGTGGCCAGGTCGGAGGGGGTGCTCTCGTAGGAGTGCGGGTCGCCGGACGGGTCGTCGATGATCGACGTCACCTGGACGGCGTCGCCGCCGACGGCCTGGACCACGCTGCCCCACACGTTGGTCGAGGCGACGACCTTGATCTTGCCGTCGTCGGTCGCGGCGGGGGTGTCCTGCGCGCCGCAGGCGGTCAGGGCGACGGCGGTCGCGGCGGCCACCGCGCTGAGCATCGCGTTGCGGACGGTCATCAGGAACTCCTCGACAGGTGGGTCACTAGGGAATGGAAACCGTTGTCGAGTTCAGTTTAGAACGCTCCGCTACCGAACCGTCCACCGACCAGGGTGTTTCGGCACACGAAAGGGGCCACCCCCGCCGGAACGGGAGGTGGCCCCTCAGGCGTGGGGACGTCAGTCGGTCAGGCGGTGGCCCGACTCCGGGTGGAACAGGTGGACCTCGCCGGCGTCGCGCACCGCGACCTTGACCGTCTGGCCCAGGGTGGGCGGCGTGCGGCCGTCGACGCGGACCACGAACCGCTCGGGCACGTCGCCGATGCGGACCGAGCCGTGCATGAGCGCGTCCGCGCCCAGCTCCTCGACCAGCTCGACGGTCATGTCCATGCCCTGCTCGGAGGAGCTGACCAGCGCCAGCGACTCGGGCCGGATGCCGAACGTGACCTCGGACAGGCCCTCGGCGGCCGCCTTGTCCAGCGCGCGGCGCTCCAGCGGCACCACGATGCCGTCGAGCTTCGCGCCCTCCGACGTCAGCGGCACGGTCTTGAGGTTCATCGCGGGCGAGCCCATGAACCCGGCGACGAACGCGTTGGCCGGCTTGTCGTACAGCGCGCGCGGGGTGTCGCACTGCTGGAGCAGGCCGTCCTTGAGCACGGCGACCCGGTGGCCCATGGTCATGGCCTCGACCTGGTCGTGCGTGACGTAGATCGTGGTGGTGCCCAGCCGCGCCTGGAGGGCGGCGATGTTCGCGCGGGTCTCCACGCGCAGCTTCGCGTCCAGGTTGGACAGCGGCTCGTCCATGAGGAACACGGAGGGCTCGCGGACGATCGCGCGGCCCATCGCGACGCGCTGGCGCTGACCGCCGGACAGCGCCTTCGGCTTGCGGTCCAGGTACTTGGTCAGGTCGAGCATCTTGGCCGCCTCGGCGACCTTCTCCTTGATCTCGGCCTTGTTCACGCCGCGCAGCTTGAGCGCGAAGCCCATGTTCTCGGCGACGGTCATGTGCGGGTACAGCGCGTAGGACTGGAACACCATGGCGATGTCGCGGCCCTTCGGCGGGACGTTGGTGACGTCCTTGCCGCCGATGTGGATGGCGCCCTCGTCCACGTCCTCCAGACCCGCGAGCATGCGCAGCGCGGTCGACTTGCCGGAGCCGGACGGACCGACCAGGACCAGGAACTCGCCGTCGGTGACGTCCAACGACAGCTCGTCGACCGCGCGGACCGGCGGGTTGCCGGAGAAGATCCGCGAAGCCTTGACGTAGGCGACCTCAGCCATGCCACGCACCTTTCACTGCTCAAGCTTTGTCGCAACGCTAGGCATTGCAAGCGCTTACGGGAACGGGTGAATTGGTCTAATTCCGCATCGGTTCAGACGAGGCGCGGCAGAGCCGGCACGTGGCCCGCGGCCACCCGGTCAGGGCGTCCGGTCCAAGGCTTTGACCAGCGGTCTTGCTCCTGGCGCGCGGTTCTCCGACTCCCTAGCCTCTCCGTCGTGAAGGTCATCAGCCAACAGGAGTTCCACGACAACCCCGCCGAGGTGCTGGAAGCCGTCGAGGCGGGCGAGACGTATCAGGTCACCCATGACGGCGAGGAGGTCCTCGAACTGCGCCCGCCGGCGCCCGCGCACCGCCTGACCACCGCCGAGGTCGTCGAACTGGTCAGGGACCTGCCGGAGGTGGACTACGCGGAGATGCGCGCGGAGGCGGACGAGTTCTTCGGCGTCGACCAGCACGCCGATGGCTCGTGGAGGCGTGACCGTGACTGAACGGCGGCCGTTCGGCGTGCTCGACACCAACGTCTACATCGACCTCGCGAAACTGGACCCCGCGCTGCTCCCCGAGATCCCCGAACTGTCGGTCATCACCCTGGCGGAGCTGCACCAGGGCCTGCCGATGGCCAAGGACGCGGCCACCCGGGAGGCGCGCACCGGGCGGCTCGGCATCGCGATCGAGAACTTCGAGCCGCTGCCCTTCGACCGACTGGCGGCCACGCGGTACGGCAGCCTGGTCGGACTGACCATCGCGGCGGGTCGCAGCCCGCGATCGCGCGAGTTCGACCTGATGATCGCCGCGACCGCCTCGTGCCACCAGTTGCCGCTCTACACGCGCAACGCGAAGGACTTCGTCGGCCTGGAGTCGTTGGTCGAGGTGATCGAGGTCTGAGCGGGGGCCTCCGCCGGAACGGAGGCCCCCGGCCGGTTCAGCCCTTCACGGCGCCCGACGACAGGCCGGTCACCAGGAACCGCTGCACCAGGTAGAACACCACGATCGCCGGGATCGCGACCAGGATCGACGCCGCCGCCAGGTGACCCCACTCGGTCCGGTTCTGCTGCACGAACACCTGCAGCCCGACCGCCAGCGTCTTCGACTCGTCCGCCGCCGACAGGAACGCCGACGCGAACGCCACCTCGCCCCACGCCGTCAGGAACGCGTAGAACGCGGTCACCGCCAGGCCCGGCCGGGCCAGGGGCAGCACCAGCCGCCAGAACACGCCGAACGGCGACAGCCCGTCCACCCTCCCGGCCTCGTCGATGTCGTTCGGGATGGTGTCGAAGTAGCCCTTCAGCATGTACGTGCAGAACGGCACGGCGGTGGTGCAGTAGACCAGCACCAGCCCCAGCGACGTGCCCTGCAGCCCCAGCGCCAGCAGGATGTTGTACAGCGGCACGATCAGCACCGCGAACGGGAACATCTGCACGACCAGGAACGACAGCATCAGCGACCGCTTGCCCGGGAACCGGAACCGCGACGCCGCGTAACCCGTCGTCGCGGACAGGAACACCGCCAGCACCGTGGTCAGCAGCGCGATCAGCACCGAGTTGCCGAACCACGCCAGGAAGTCGCCCTTCTCGCCGCCGAGGATGCGCGCGTAGTTGTCCAGGCTGGAGTCGTTGACCAGCTGCGGCGTGGTCTCGACGGCCTTGGCGTCCGGTTTGAACGACGTCACCAGCACCCAGAACACCGGGAACACCGCGATCAGCGACGCCACCACCAGCGCGCCGTGCAGCCCGGCGCTGGCCAGCGGCGACCGCTTCGAGCGCTGCCGCGCGCGGGCCTGCGGGACCGCCTTCAACGAAGCGGCTTCGACCGTCATCACCACACCTCGCCTTGCTTGCGCAGCGCGCGCCGGTACACGCCCGCGAACACGAGCAGCACGGACAGGATCAGCACGCCGTAGGTCGACGCCACCGCGAAGTCGCGGGACGCGCCGGAGAAGAACCGCTCGAACGCGTAGGTCACCAGGATGCGGGTGTTCGGGTTCGGCCCGGTGATCAGGTAGATGATCGCGAACATGTTGAACGTCCAGATGATGCCCAGCAGCACCACCGTGCTGGACACCGACCGCAGGCCGGGCAGCGTCACGTTGCGGAACCGCTGCCACGCCGTCGCGCCGTCGACCTCGGCCGCCTCGTAGAGGTCGCCGGGGATCGACTGGAGGCCGCCGAGCAGCGCCACCATCATGAACGGCACGCCGAGCCACACGTTGACGATGATCACCGCGACCAGCGCCCAGTCGGACTGCCCGAGCCACACCGGCGGGTCGTCCAGGCCGAGGAAGCGCAGGAACTGGTTGATGATCCCGTACTGCGCGTTGAACATGTACTTCCACGCGAACGCGCTGATGAACGCGGGCACCGCCCACGGCAGGATCAGCAGCACCCGGTACACCGCCCGGCCGCGCACCTCCCGGTTGAGCAGCAGCGCCAGCGCCAGGCCGATCGCGTAGTGGAAGAACACGCAGCCGAACGTCCAGATCAGCGTGCGCACCAGCGTCGACCAGAACGCGCCGTAGCTCGCGTCACCCGACAGGACGTTCAGGTAGTTGTCCAGGCCAACGGAGACGTAGGTCGCCGGTCGGTCCAGGATCGGGTTGGCGATGTTGCCCTCGTTGATGTCGGTGAAGGTGAAGAACACGCCCTGGGCGAGCGGGAACAGCACCAACACCGCGATGACCACCACGACCGGCAGCACCATCGCGTACGCGTACCAGTGCCGGTCCAGGAACCTGCGCACCGAAGTCTCCCTTCGCCGCCCCGCGGCGCCCGCCCGTGAACGGGGCGGGCGCCGAGGGGGATGGTCAGCCGACCGTGTACTCGGGGACGACGGTGTCCTTGTACGCCTTGGCGACCTCGTCCAGCGCCGCCTTGGCGTCCTTCTTGCCCGCCAGCACGTCGGCGTAGGCGATCTTCAGCGGGTCGAACAGCTGGCCGCCCTCGGGGATCCACGCGCGGGGGTGGGCGGCGGTGACGACCGGCTCGAACGCCGAGACGACCGCGTTGGCCTTGACGTCGGCGTTCTCGTAGGCCGACTTGCGGGTGGGCAGCAGGCCCAGCTCCTTGGCGATGCGGACCTGCGACTCGACGCTGCTCATGCAGGCGATGAACTTGACCGAGGAGTCCTTGGCCTTGGTGCCCTGGCGGATCACGTAGTCGTGGCCGCCGACCGGCGCGGAGCCCTTGCCGGCGGTGTCGCCGGGGACGGGCGCGATGCCCAGGTTGGCGGCGTCGGTGAACGCGGCGCCCTTGAGGTAGTCGGCGACCGACCACGGGCCGTTGACGACCATGGCGACCTCGCCCGCGGTGAACGCGGCCTGCATGTTGTTGTACGAGTTCGCCGGGTCCAGCGCGGTGCTGGCGGCCTTGGCGTCGAGCAGGCCCTTGGCGGTCTCCAGCGCCTTCACGTTGTCCGCGGAGTTGACCACGATCTTCTTCGCGTCGGCGTCGACCAGGTCGCCGCCCGCGCCGTAGATGAACGGCAGCGCGTAGTACGCGTCGTTGTTGATGAAGATGGTCTTCTCGCCGCCGAGCTTGGCCGCGGCGGTCTTGACCTCGTCCCACGTCTTCGGCGGCTCGACGCCCGCGTCGGCCAGCAGCTTCTTGTTGTAGAACAGCGCCAGCGAGTCGGTCACCTGGGGCACGCCGTAGGTCTTGCCGTCGTACTTGGTGGAGCCGAGCGGGGTGTCCAGGAAGTCGGACGTGTCGTTGGCCAGCTCGGTGCCCGCCAGGTCGACCACGTAGCCGAGCTTGGCCAGCTGGGACACCCACGCGACCTCGGCGCGGAAGACGTCCGGGCCCTGGCCGCCCTGGGCCGCGGTGCGGTAGTTGTTGAGGGCCTGGTCGAAGGCGACCGTCTCGGTCTTGACCTTGTAGCCGCCCTTGGTCGCGCAGTCCTGCGCGATCGCGGTGAACACCGGGCTCTCGTTCGGGCCGCTGGTGTCCCAGAAGGTGATCTCGCCGGAGTCGCCGGACGCCGAGCCACCGTCGCCGCCACCGCATGCGGTGAGGACGAGGGCGGAAGCTGCCGCCACTGCGGTCACGAGGGTGGTACGTCGCATCGTTGCTGTCGTCCCTCCTGCGCCCCCACCGTGGGTGAGAGCTCTTGCAAGAACTTGCGAAATTGTTGACGCGGATTTCATCCCGCCGACCAGGGCCGGGTCAAGGGGCTGGACGTAACCAAGCCGTAACGGCCCGGCGGCCACGGCGGAAACCGAGGTTGGCGTTGCAAAAATTTGCCGCTGACGGCAGGCTGCACGTCACCCACAAGTCTGCGAGGAGGCACGGTGTCCGGTCTGTCCGAGATCGCCAGGGCAGCCGGGGTGAGCATCTCCACGGTCAGCCGGGTGCTCAACCGCCGGGCGGGCGTGAACGACGAGACGCGCCAGCGCGTGCTCGCGGTGCTTGCGGAAATGCCTTACACGCCGCGCGGGCTCGGGGCCCTCCAGCGGACCGGGGTGATCGGGCTGCTCGTGCCGGAGCTGTCCAACCCGGTGTTCCCGGCGTTCGCCGAGGCGCTGGAGGTGCGGGCCGCGCGGCTGGGCTACTCGTCGCTGCTGTGCAACACGCGGGCCACCGGCGCGGGCGCGATGGGCGAGGAGGAGTACGTGCGGATGCTCCTCGCGCGCGGCGTCGAGGGCATGGTGTTCGTGTCGCCGGAGATCACCAACGTCGAGGTGCCACTGGGCCAGGCGCCGCGGCCGTCGTACTACGCGAAGCTGCTGGCCGACGGCGTGCACATGGTGTTCCTCAACGGGGCGACGCCGTCGCTGGACGTGCCGGACGTGACCGTGGACGAGCAGCACGCGGGGTACGCGGCGACCAGGCACCTGGTGGAGCTGGGGCACCGGCGGATCGGGTTCGTGTCGGGTCCGGCGCGGTCGCTGCCGTCGCGGCTCAAGCGGGCCGGGTGGGCGGCGGCGCTGGAGGAGGACGGGCTGCCCGCGACGTCGGACTTCGTCGCGCACGCGCCGTTCGGGCCGGAGGGCGGGGCCGGGGCGGTGGCGACGCTGCTGGACACCGTGCGGCCGACGGCGGTGATCTGCTCGTCCGACCACATGGCGATCGGCGTGCTGCGGGAGGCGCACCGGCGCGGGCTGACCGTGCCGGGCGACCTGTCCGTGGTGGGCTTCGACGACATCCCGCTGGCGTCGTACTGCTCGCCGTCGCTGACCACGCTGGCGCAGCCGATCGAGGAGATGGCGGCGGCGGCCGTGGACGAGTTGGTGCACCGGCTGGACCCCGATCGGCGCAGGCGTCCGGCGGGCAATTACACGCGTGTTTTCCGGCCTCGGCTGGTGATCCGCGAGTCGTCCGCGGCGCCCGCATTGGTTTAGACCATTGTACTCCGGAGTAACCTATTTCTAGCTGCACTGATGGAGATTTAGAGGGACGCCCGTCACCCCCACTTCTGTAATTGGTTCTGAACCGTTACGGTCACTTCATGGCGCGGTCGATGCATGTGCGACGCCCCGCGACGCTCGCTTCACTGGCGGCGGAGCTGGGTGTTTCCCGGACAACGGTGTCCAACGCGTACAACCGTCCCGACCAGCTCTCGCCGGAGCTGCGACGCCGGGTGTTGGAGACAGCTAGACGACTCGGGTACCCGGGGCCCGACCCGGTGGCCCGTTCCCTTCGGACCAGGAAGGCAGGCGCGGTCGGCCTGCTGCTCACCGAGAACCTGTCCTACGCGTTCCGCGACCCGGCGGCGATCGGGTTCCTGGAGGGCCTGGCGCTCGCCTGCGAGGACGCCGGGACCGGGCTGCTGCTCGTGCCCGCGAACCCGGAGCGCGAGGACGTGGCGGCCGTGCACCGGGCGGGGGTGGACGGCTTCGTCGTCTACTCGGTGCCCGACGACGACCCGCACCTGGCCGCCGTGCTGGAGCGGCCCGTGCCGACCGTCGTGTGCGACCAGCCGGACCTGGACAACGTCGACCGCGTCGGCATCGACGACCAGGCGGCCATGCACGCGCTGGCGCAGCACCTGATCTCGCTGGGGCACCGGCGGATCGGCGTGGTGTGCATGCGGTTGGCGCGCGACCGCAACGACGACTTCGTCGTGCCGGAGCGGCAGCAGGCGGCGCACTTCCACGTGCAGCGGGCCCGGTTGGCGGGGCTGGCGCAGGCGTTCGCGTCGGTCGGCGTGGACTGGGCGACGGTGCCGGTGGCCGAGCGGTTCGACCACACCATGGCGTCCGGCGCGTCGGCGGCGGCGCAGGTGCTGGAGCGCGACCCGCAGATCACCGCGCTGATCTGCACGTCGGACATACTGGCCCTCGGCGCCCTCACCGAGGTCCGGCGGCGGGGCATGCGGGTGCCGGCGGACATCACCGTCACCGGTTTCGACGGCATCCGCGAGGCCGAGCAGGCGGGCCTGACCACGGTCCGCCAGCCGGTCCTGGAGAAGGGCCGCGCCGCGGGCAAGCTGCTGCTCGACTCGGCCGAGCGCACCCGTCCCCGCGCGGTCACCCTGGCCACCGAACTGGTCCTCGGCACCACCGCCGCCGCGCCGCGCGGCACCGCCGAGGAGCGCTGGTTCGGCCCGTGACCCCCTGACCGTCCCCACCCCCGAACGCTTCGCAGGGGTCCCCCGCCCGGGGGACCCCTGCTTCACGTCACGCGGAAGATGACCGGGTTGCTCGCCCGGCCCGCGACGACCGCCGTCAGCAGGTAGTCGCCGCCGCCCAGCCGGGTCTGCGAGCGGCAGCCGGGTGCGGAGGTGCTGCCGGGCCACCGGAGGTCGTAGGTGAACCTCTCCCCCGGTCGCATGACCCGCACCTCCGAGCCCTCGGTGGCGAAGCAGTCGTTGCTGGACCACAGGCGCGTGCCGCCGTCGGCGCTGGTCACGACCAGTTCCCGGACCCGCCGGCCGATCTCCTTGGTGCACGGCAGCGGACCGGTGTTGGCGACCACGACGGCGAAGCGCGGCGCCCGGCCGTCCTGCTGGTCCACCTCCGCCGTCACGGCCACCTGCGCGTCCTCGCACGGCGGCGGTGGTCCCGGCGGCAGCGTCGGCTGCGGGGACTCGGGAGCGGGCGCGGGTGACGAGGAGGACGGGGGAGGCGCGACCGGCCGCTGCGGGGGCGGCGGCGGGGTGGAGGCCGCGGCCCGCTGCGCGACGCGCTCCGGTTCGCGCCCGACCACCGCGCCCACCAACCAGACCGCCAGGACCAGCGCGACCACCGATCCGGCGACGGCCAGCGCGCGACGTCGCCGGTACACCGACCGCGGGTGCGGGCCTGCGGGCTCGATCACGGGTGTGAAGCTATCCCGGTCAGGTGGAATCTTCGGTCAGGCATCGGTCACCCGATGTGGTGGACGTGAGGTTCGCCCCGATCGGCTTGCCGGCATCCGGGAGTCGGGTTCCAATCCCAGGGAAACACGGGAGGTTTGCGATGACCGCGATCGACGAGCTGCTCCGCCGCAACGACGAACTGGGCAACATCGTGCCCGGCGACCGGTCGTCGCCGAAGCCCTCGATGCAGGTGACCATCCTGACCTGCATGGACTCCCGCATCCGGGTGTTCGAGATCTTCGGCCTCAAGCAGGGCGAGGCGCACGTCCTGCGCAACGCGGGCGGCGTCGTCACCGACGACGTGATCCGCTCCCTGGCGCTGAGCCAGCGCAAGCTCGGCACCCGCGAGGTGCTGCTGGTGCACCACACGAACTGCGGCCTCCAGCTGGTCACCGAGGACGACTTCAAGGACGAGCTGGAGCAGGACTCCGGCCTGCGGCCGACGTGGTCGGTCGAGGCGTTCCGCGAGGTCAAGGACAGCGTGCGCGGCTCGGTGAACCGGGTGCGCGCCAGCGCCTTCCTCCCGCACCGCGACAACGTGCGCGGCTTCGTCTACGACGTGCACACCGGAGAGCTGACCGAGGTCGTCTGACCGCCGTGGGACACTGTTCGGCGCTATGAGCCTGGACGCCGAACTACTCCTCGACTGGTTCGCCGACACCGCCCGCGACCTGCCCTGGCGCCGGCCGGAGTGCACCGCCTGGGGTGTGCTGGTCAGCGAGATCATGCTGCAGCAGACCCCGGTGGCCCGGGTGGAGCCGATCTGGCTCCAGTGGCTGGCCCGCTGGCCGACGCCGTCGGCGATGGCGGCGGCGAGCCAGGGCGAGGTGCTGCGCGCCTGGGGCAAGCTCGGCTACCCGCGCCGGGCCCTCCGGCTGCACGCCGCCGCCCAGGCCATCGCCGGGCAGCACGGCGACGTCGTGCCGAGCGACGTGGACGTGCTGCTCGCCCTGCCGGGCATCGGCGCGTACACGGCGCGGGCGGTGGCGGCGTTCGCCTACGGCCAGAAGTGCCCGGTGGTCGACACCAACGTGCGCCGGGTCGTGGCGCGGGCCGTGCACGGCGCGGGCGACGCCGGCCCGCCGTCGACCTCGAAGGACCTCCGCGATGTCGAAGCCCTCCTGCCCGAGGAGCACGCCGCCCGCTACTCGGCCGCCCTGATGGAGCTGGGCGCGCTGGTCTGCACGGCCCGCGCGCCGAAGTGCGCCGACTGCCCGGTGCTCGCCGAGTGCGCGTGGCAGCTGAACGGCCGCCCGGCCTACGACGGCCCGGCCAAGGCCGTGCAGAAGTTCGCGGGCACCGACCGGCAGGTGCGCGGCCTGCTGCTGGACGTGCTGCGCGGCACGGCCGAGCCGGTCGCGAAGGACCGGCTCGACCTGGTGTGGTCGGACGCGGGCCAGCGGGACCGGTGCCTGCACTCGCTGCTGGTCGACGGCCTGGTCGAGCAGACGGCCGCGGGCCTGTTCGCGCTGCCCGGGGAGCACTGACCGTGCACGCGCTGGTGGTGTTCTTCGACGCCGAGGCGGACAGCGCCGTGCGCGCGCTGTGGCGGCGGATCGGCGCGCGGTCCGAGCTGCCGCCGCACCTGACCTACGCGGCGGCGGGCACGATCGGGCCCAAGGTGCGCGCCGAGCTGCGCGAGGACCTGTCCCGGCTGTGGCTGCCCGACGTCTGGCTGCACACCCTCAGCGCCACCGGGACCGCCCTCCAGCTCGGCGCGGTCGTGGACGGCGAGCTGCTGGCGGTGCACTCGACCGTGCACGACGTCCTCGCCGGTCGGGTGAAGCACCCGGCCGCGCAGCACCTGCCGGGCAACTGGGTGCCGCACTGCCGGCTCCTCGACGGCGAGGACGAGGACGTGCGGGCCGCGTTCGCCGAGCTGCACCCGATCACCCCGATCCGGGCCAAGACCCGCGAACTGGCCGTCGTGGACACTCAGACCGGCGCGATCGACCCGCTCAGGAACGCCTCCACCGCGCCCCGGTAGACCTCCGGCGCCTCGTCGTGCACGACGTGCCCGGACTCCGGCACGAACACGTAGGACGCGCCGGTCCGGCGCGCCACCTCCGCCATCTGCCCGGCCCGCAGCCCGCCCCGACCGGCCTCGACCACCAGCATCGGGCAGCGGACCGCCGCCACCACGTCCCAGTAGGACCGCTCGCCCCACTCGGAGGCGATCTCGTACAGGTCGGGCAGGTGCGCGATGAGGTGCCAGCCGTCCTCGCGCTCCTCGAACATCTCCTCCACCCGCGGCACGTCCACCACCGTCCGCACGTGCGCCAACGACTCGAACGCGGCCGGCCACGCGTCGAAGTACCACTTCCAGTCCTCGACCGTGCGGCCGGTGTTGTCCGGCACCACGTCCTCGACCACCACCGCGCGCACCAGGTCGGGCCGGCTCGCGGCGAGCGCCCACGCGTGCAGCCCGCCCATGGAGTGCCCGATCACCACCGCGGGCGCGAGGTCGTGCCGCTCGATCACCTCGACCGCGTCGGCGACGAAGTCCTCCGTCCGGAACGGCCCGCGCACCGGGTTGCGGCCGTGCCCGCGCGCGTCCGGCGCCACCACCCTCCCGTGCGGCTTGAGCCACTGCGCCACCGTCCACCACGTGCTCGCCCTGCTCATCAGCCCGTGCAGCAGCAGGATGCCCTGCCCCGATCCCCCGAACTCCGCAACGCTCATGCGTGCATCATGTCGGCATGGCCATCAGCTCCAAGGCGCGCCCGTACCTCCTCGTCCTCGTCCTGGTGCTGGTGGTCGCCGGGATCGTGGTGGCCAGGCTGCCCCGGGACCGACCGGCCGCGACGCCGACCACGACCGGCGGCGCCACGCCGTCGGTGGTGAACGCCGAGGGCGGCGACGGCGCCGGTGACGCGTACTACCCGCAGGACGGCAACAGCGGCTACGACGTCACCGCCTACGACGTGTCGATCAGCTACGACCCGCCCTCCCGGCGGCTGGACGGCGTCGCGCGGATCACCGCGAGGGCGACCGCCGACCTGTCCCGGTTCAACCTCGACCTGCACCGGCTGGAGGTCACCGGGGTGACCGTGGGCGAGCAGGACGCCGGTTTCCGGCAGGAGGGCGACCACGAGCTGGTCGTCGAGCCCCGGACCCCCTTGCGCGCCGGTGAGGAGTTCACCACCGCCGTCACCTACGGCGGCGAGCCGACCGTGGTGGAGGACCGCGCGCTGGGCCGCAGCGGCTGGCAGGTCTCCGCCGGCGGCGGCGCGTTCGCGGCCGGCGAACCGCACTCCGCCACCACCTGGTTCCCGGCCAACGACACCCCGCGCGACAAGGCGGCGTTCGCGGTGACCGCGCGCGTGCCGGACGGCTGGTCGGCGGTGTCCAACGGCGTCGAGCGGGGCTCGACCAGCGCGGACGGCTGGACGTCGTTCCGCTGGGTCGCCGAACGGCCGATGGCCACCTACCTGACCACGGTCGCGATCGACAGGTGGACCGTCGAGCGCTCCACCCTGCCCGACGGCACGCCCGTGGTGGACGCCTACGCGCCGGGCGCGCAGAACGCCCGCCGGCACCAGCAGCGGCTGCCCGAGGTGCTGGCGTTCCTGGCCGAGAAGTTCGGGCCGTACCCGTTCGAGGCGACGGGCGGGATCTTCCTGGCCGACGACATCGGCTTCTCGCTGGAGACCCAGACCCGGCCGATCTACGCCGGGTGGGCCGACCTGGACACCGTCGTGCACGAGAACGCGCACCAGTGGTTCGGCAACTCGGTCACCGTGGAGAACTGGGCCGACATCTGCCTGAACGAGTGCTTCGCCTCCTACGCCCAGTGGCTGTGGGCCGAGGCGAAGGAGGGGGTTGACCTGGACGAGCGGTACCTCGCCGAGGTCGAGCGGGTCGGCGACCGGGACTCGTACTGGGGGCGCGAGCTCTACGACATGGGCCGCGGCAACGAGTTCAAGGGCGTCTACGACAAGGGCCAGCTCGCCCTGCACGCGCTGCGCCGCCAAGTCGGCGACCCGGCGTTCGACCGGGTGCTCGAGGACTGGACGACCGCGAACCGGGACGGCAACGCGTCGTGGCCCGAGTTCGAGGCGCACGTGGAGCAGGTCTCGGGCCAGGACCTGGACGGCTTCTTCGCCGCCTGGTTCCGCGGCGACGAGGTTCCCGCCGACGAGCACCTGTTCCCCGGCCCGCTGCGTCGTTGACCCGGGCGTCCTGCGGTAACGTCGAGGTCATGGCGGTTGTGAAGATCAATGCGATCCACGTGCCCGACGGCTCCGGCCCCGAGCTGGAGAAGCGGTTCGCCGCGCGGCTCGGCGCGGTCGACTCCGAGCCCGGCTTCCTCGGCTTCCAGCTCCTGCGGCCGGTCAAGGGCGACGACCGGTACTTCGTGGTGACCCAGTGGGAGTCCGAGGAGGACTTCCAGAACTGGATGGGCGGCCGGGCCAAGGAGGCGCACTCCGGCGAGCGCGCCAAGCCCGTGGGCACCGGTTCGGACCTGCTGGAGTTCGAGGTCGTGCTCAGCTCCCACGCGAAGAAGTGACCCGGCGGGGGTGAACGAGGCGCTGGACCGCGCGGCGGAGCTGATCGAGTCCGCCGACGCGCTGCTGGTGTGCGCGGGGGCCGGGATGGGCGTGGACTCCGGCCTGCCCGACTTCCGCGGCTCGACCGGCTTCTGGCAGGCGTACCCGCCCTACGAGCGGCTCGGGCTGCGGTTCGAGGAGCTGGCCGACCCGGCGCACTTCGCGGCGGACCCGACGCTCGCGTGGGGCTTCTACGGGCACCGGCTCGACCTGTACCGGCGCACCGTGCCGCACGACGGCTTCCGCGTGCTGCGGGAGTGGGGCGCGCGGGTGTTCACGTCGAACGTGGACGGGCAGTTCCAGCGGGCCGGGTTCGCCGACGTGGCCGAGGTGCACGGGTCGATCCACCACCTGCAGTGCGTGGAGCCGTGCACGGACGACGTGTGGCCCGCCGACGACGTCGTGGTGGACGTCGACCCGGCGTCGATGCGCGCCACCGGGCCGCTGCCGTCGTGCCGCAACTGCGGTGGCCTGGCGCGGCCGAACATCCTCATGTTCGGCGACTGGTCGTGGGTCGGCGGGCCGTCGCAGAAGGCGCTGGACGCGCTGGCGCAGTGGCGGCGGGCCCAGCGCGGCCTGGTCGTGCTGGAGTTCGGCGCGGGTCAGGCGCTGCCCGCGGTGCGCCGCCAGGCCGAGCTGGCGTCGGCCGCCTCGGGCGCGCTGATCAGGGTGAACCCGCGCGAGCCGGAGGTGCGGCACGGGCGCGGGGTGTCGCTGCCGATGGGCGCGCTCGCCGCCATCACGGAGCTGGCACGACGAATCGGCTGACCACCGCCCGGTGGTCCGAGCCGGGGATGTCCACCACGGTGAACTCGTCCACCGGGCACCGGGCGTCCACCAGCACGTGGTCGATGGCCACCGGCGGCGGCCACACCGCGCCGCTGGGCCACGTCGGGTTCAGGCCCTCGCCGACCTCGTCGGCCGCGTCCACGTAACCGCTGTTCAGCAGCCTGCGCAGGCCGACGTGGTCCAGGGTGGCGTTGAAGTCGCCCGCCAGCACCCGCACCGGACCGCCCAGCTCCCGCTCCGGCAGGCCCGCCAGGTCCCGCTGCCAGTCCTCCGGCCCGTCATCCACCACCGGCGGCATGGGGTGCACGGACAGCACCTCCAGGTCCTCGCCCGGCAGGTCGACCAGCGCGCCCGCCTGCCGCAGCGTGCTCGGCGGCGTGAGCAGGCGCGGGTACAGCGGGTAGCGGGACGCGACGCCGGACCCGGAGCCGCCCGGCTCGTCCAGGAAGTGCCGGTGGGGCAGCACCTCCCCCAGGCCGGCGCGGTCCAGGTCGAGCACCATCTCCGGCGTCAGCTCCTGCAGCGCGAGCACGTCGACGTCGTGCGCCCTCACCGCCGCCACGACCGCCTTCGCCTCGGCCTTGCCGACCAGCAGGTTCGACGCCATCACGGTGACCTCCCGGCCGACGCCGACCGGCCGCGAGTCGGGGAACGCGCGCGGCGCGACCGCGGCCACCAGCACCACCGCGACCAGCAGCACCACCGTGCCGACCGCCCACCGGCGCAGCAGCAGCGCGAGCAGGCCCAGCGCCACGCCGGCCGCCGTGAAGTACGGGGTCAGGGCGGTGGTGGCGAGCATGTGCCGGGTGCCGTCGATGCCGAGCAGCCGGGTGAACGCCGCGAGCAGGAACGCGATGGCCGCCGACACCAGCAGGAAGGTGGTCCCCTTGCGCTTGGTGCGGCGTTCCTCGATGTCGACCACGCGATCTAGTCTGCCCGAGTGGACGTGCTGCTGACCGGCTTCGAACCGTTCGACGGCGAGGTCGCCAACCCGTCGTGGGACGCGGTCGACGCGGTGGAACCGGACGGTTACCGGCTGACGACCCTGCGCCTGCCGTGCGCGTTCGGCGACTCGCTCGCCGCGCTGCGCGAGGCCCTGGCCGCCCGCCGGTACGACCTGGTGGTGTGCGTGGGCCAGGCGGGCGGGCGGGTCGGCGTCACGCCGGAGCGCGTCGCGGTCAACCTGGACGACGCCCGGATACCGGACAACGCGGGCGCGCAGCCCGTCGACGAGCCGGTCGTGCCCGGCGGGCCGGCGGCGTACTTCACCGGGCTGCCGGTCAAGGCGTGCGTGGCGGCGGTGGAGGCGGCGGGCATCCCGGCGTCGGTGTCGCACACGGCGGGCACGTTCGTGTGCAACCACGTGTTCTACGGGCTGATGCACCTAGTTGCGACCGAGCACCCGGGCGTGCGGGCCGGGTTCGTGCACGTGCCGTTCTCGCCGGAGCAGGCCGAGGGGCGCGACCAGCCGAGCCTGCCGGTCGCCACCACGGCGCGGGCGCTGGACCTGATCGTCCGCACGTCGCTGACCACGTCCGCCGACCTGCGGACCACCGCCGGCACCCTGCACTGACTTCGCCCGCACACGCCGAAGCGCCCCCCAGGAGGTCCCAGGGGGCGCTTCGGCGTTGCGCAGCGCGTCAGGTGTCGGTCGTCACGCGGACTCGGAGTCCGCGTCACCGCCCGAGTCGCCACCGGAGGCCGCGAGGTCGACCGGCGGGGCGTCCGGCACCCGCAGCGGCTTGGTCTCGCCGCGGAAGGTGAAGTGCGCCTTGTCGTCGGCCTCGGACTCGCCGTCCCAGCCCTCGACGTCGGTGATGATGATCTGGCCGGGCTGGATCTCCCCGAACAGGATCTTCTCCGACAGCTGGTCCTCGATCTCGCGCTGGATCGTGCGACGCAGCGGCCGGGCGCCCAGCACGGGGTCGAACCCGCGCTTGGCCAGCAGCATCTTCGCGCGATCCGTGAGCTCGATCGCCATGTCCTTGTTCTTGAGCTGCTGCTCGACGCGGGCGATCATCAGGTCCACCATCTTGATGATCTGGTCCTGCGTGAGCTGGTGGAAGACGATGATGTCGTCGATGCGGTTCAGGAACTCGGGCCGGAAGTGCTTCTTCAGCTCGTCGTTGACCTTGTTCTTCATCCGCTCGTAGTTGGACGCGGTGTCCTGACCCGAGGTGAAGCCGAGGCCGACGGCCTTGCTGATGTCCGACGTGCCCAGGTTGGACGTGAAGATGATGACGGTGTTCTTGAAGTCCACCGTCCGGCCCTGACCGTCGGTCAGGCGGCCGTCCTCCAACACCTGGAGCAGCGTGTTGTAGACCTCCTGGTGCGCCTTCTCGATCTCGTCGAACAGCACCACGGAGAACGGCTTGCGGCGCACCTTCTCGGTGAGCTGGCCGCCCTCTTCGTAGCCGACGTAGCCGGGAGGGGCGCCGAACAGGCGCGACGCCGTGTAGCGGTCGTGGAACTCGCCCATGTCGATCTGGATCAGGGCGTCGTCCTCGCCGAACAGGAAGTTCGCCAGCGCCTTCGACAGCTCGGTCTTGCCGACGCCGGACGGGCCGGCGAAGATGAACGAGCCCGACGGGCGCTTCGGGTCCTTCAGACCCGCCCTGGTGCGGCGGATCGCCTGGCTGACGGCCTTGACGGCATCGGTCTGGCCGATGATCCGCTTGTGCAGCTCGTCCTCCATGCGGAGCAGACGGGTGGTCTCCTCCTCGGTGAGCTTGAACACCGGGATGCCGGTCCAGTTCGCCAGCACCTCGGCGATCTGCTCGTCGTCCACCTCGGCGACGACGTCGAGGTCGCCGTCCTTCCACTGCTTCTCCCGCTCGGCCTTCTGGCCGAGCAGCGTCTTCTCCTGGTCGCGGAGCTTGGCGGCGCGCTCGAAGTCCTGCGCGTCGATCGCGGACTCCTTGTCCCGGCGCACGTCGGCGATCTTCTCGTCGAACTCGCGCAGGTCCGGCGGCGCGGTCATCCGGCGGATGCGCATCCGCGCGCCCGCCTCGTCGATGAGGTCGATCGCCTTGTCCGGCAGGAACCGGTCGTTGATGTACCGGTCGGCCAGCGTGGCGGCGGCGACCAGCGCGGAGTCGGTGATGGAGACGCGGTGGTGCGCCTCGTACCGGTCCCGCAGACCCTTCAGGATCTCGATCGTGTGCTCCAGCGACGGCTCGCCGACCTGGATCGGCTGGAACCGGCGCTCCAGGGCGGGGTCCTTCTCGACGTACTTGCGGTACTCGTCGAGGGTGGTCGCGCCGATGGTCTGCAGCTCACCGCGGGCCAGCATGGGCTTGAGGATCGACGCGGCGTCGATCGCGCCCTCGGCCGCGCCGGCGCCCACCAGGGTGTGGATCTCGTCGATGAACAGGATGATGTCGCCGCGCGTGCGGATCTCCTTGAGCACCTTCTTCAGGCGCTCCTCGAAGTCACCGCGGTAGCGCGAGCCCGCGACCAGCGAACCCAGGTCCAGCGTGTAGAGCTGCTTGTCCTTCAGCGTCTCGGGCACCTCGCCCTTGACCACCATCTGGGCCAAGCCCTCGACCACGGCGGTCTTGCCCACGCCGGGCTCGCCGATCAGGACCGGGTTGTTCTTGGTGCGGCGGGACAGCACCTGCATGACCCGCTCGATCTCCTTGGTGCGCCCGATCACCGGGTCGAGCTTGCCCTCCCGCGCGCTGGCGGTCAGGTTGCGCCCGAACTGGTCGAGGACCAGGGACGAGGACGGGGTGCCCTCACCGCGGCCACCGGACTCGGCCGGCTCCTTGCCGCCGGAGTAGCCGGACAGGAGCTGGAGGACCTGCTGGCGCACCCGGTTGAGGTCGGCGCCGAGCTTGACCAGCACCTGCGCCGCGACGCCCTCGCCCTCGCGGATCAGGCCGAGCAGGATGTGTTCCGTGCCGATGTAGTTGTGCCCCAGCTGCAGCGCTTCGCGCAGCGACAGCTCGAGCACCTTCTTGGCGCGCGGGGTGAAGGGGATGTGGCCGGATGGGGCCTGCTGACCCTGGCCGATGATCTCCTCGACCTGCTGGCGGACGCCCTCCAGCGCGATCCCCAACGACTCCAGCGCCTTGGCGGCGACACCTTCACCCTCGTGGATCAACCCCAGGAGGATGTGCTCGGTGCCGATGTAGTTGTGGTTGAGCATCCTGGCCTCTTCCTGGGCCAGGACAACCACCCGCCTCGCGCGGTCGGTGAACCTTTCGAACATTCGCACTCCCTGACTGCTGCGCCGGCGGTCCTCGGGCTCACCACTGGCTGACCGTCTGGCTGACCGTGGAGAGCGCGGCACCGTGGGACCACTGTAGTCGTCAGTCCCGCCACTCTCAGTTCCCGATCGCAGGCAGCCGTCTTCGGGGATCTCTGACATCGGTACCAACGCGTGATCTGCCAGGCAGATTCCACGAATCGGGCTTTGTCCGCTGAACGCGAACATTCAACCGTTCGGCGACATCGGGGGTGACCGGGGTCACCGACCGGGTGCGAGTTAGGCGAACCTGGGTAAGGTTAGGCAAGCCTCAACCCGTTCGAGCCGACGAGGACCTTCTGGACATGACCGTACCGCTGCAGGCCACCGAGGGCGACGTGACGGCGCCCGTCGCGCGGACCCTGGCCGGCGTGTCGGTGTACGAGGGCTTCGAACTGAGGTTCGGCCTGCCCGCCGACCGCGGCGACTGGGTGCCGTGCGCGGACTTCATGGGCCAGCCGGAGCGGTTCGACGCCTGGCGCAAGGCGCTGGCCGAGTGGCTGCGCGAGCAGTACGGCGAGGCGCCGGACCGCACCACCGCCGGGTACGTGATGAGCTGGTACCTCAACGTCGTCGGCGTGCTGGGCGGGCTGCTGTTCCACGCCGCGCGGCGGGTGCCGTCGCTGCGGCCCGCCGACCTGGCCGTGAAGCTGCCGGCCGAGGGCCGGCCGCACGTCATCGGCGTGGCGCTGCTCAACGACGACTTCGCGTGCCTGCCCGACGACCCGGAGGCCGACCACCCGACGGCGAGCGTGGTGGCCGACGAGACGGCGCTGGCGGCGTTGCTGCGGGCCCGGTTCGCGGCGCACAGCGCGCAGTTCGTCGGCGCGTTCGGGCCGACCGTGCGGCTGGGGCGGCGGATGCTGTGGGCGGCGGCCACGGACGCGCTGGACAGCGCGGCGTGGACGGCGGGGCAGCTGTGCGGCGACGAGACGGCGGGCGTGCTGGACGCGGCGCTGCTGCTGCCCGCCAAGCTCGACCCGTTCACCTCGGGCTCGACCCTGAGGGCCACCGACACCGGCTGGACCCGCCGCCGCGAGAGCTGCTGCTTCCACTACGTCCTGCCGAACGCCGAAGCCTGCGCCACCTGCCCCCGCGTCTGCTGACCCGCGAGTCGAACCTCCACGTCCCGCGAGTCGAACCTCCAGGACCCCCGAGTTCAACGCTCAGGACCACGCCTGCCCGGACGTGAGCGTTGAACTCGGGGGTCCTGAGCGTTCGACACGCGGGACGTGAGCGTTCGACTCGCGGGTCAGCGTTCGGGGTGGCGGTGGCGGTGGCCGATCGGGATGACCAGCGGGGTGCCGGAGACCGGGTCGGGGACGACGCGGGCGTCCAGGCCGAAGACGTCCAGCAGGTTCGGCTCGGTCAGCACGTCGGCGGGCGGTCCGGCGACCACGATCCGGCCGTCCTTCATCGCGACCAGGCGCTCGGCGTAGCGGGCGGCCAGGTTCAGGTCGTGCAGCACCATCACCACGGTCCGGCCGAAGTCCCGGTGCAGCCGCTGCACGAGGTCCAGCACGTCGACCTGGTGCGCCAGGTCCAGGTACGTCGTCGGCTCGTCCAGCAGCAGCAGGTCGGTCCCCTGCGCCAGCGCCATCGAGATCCAGGCCCGCTGCCGCTGCCCGCCGGACAGCTCGTCCACGGTCCGCTCGGCCAGCTCCGCCATCCCCGTCATCTCCAGGGCCGACGCCACCGCCGCCTCGTCCTCCGGCGACCACTGCCGGTACCACGCCTGGTGCGGGTGCCGCCCGCGCGCGACCAGCTCGGCGACCGTCAGCCCCTCGGGCGCCTGCGGCGACTGCGGCAGCGTCGCCAGCACCTTCGCCACCTCGCGGGTCGGCGTGCGGTCGATCCGCTTGCCGTCCAGCACCACCGCGCCCGAACGGGCGGGCAGCAGCCGACCCAGGGCGCGCAGCAACGTGGACTTGCCGCACCCGTTGGGCCCGATCACCGCCGTCACCGAACCGGACAGCACGTCCAGGTCCAGCTCCGACACCACCAGCCGCTCGCCGTACCCGACGGACAGCGACTGCGCCTGCAGCCGAACAGCGGTCATACCCGTGCCTCCCGGCGACTGCGGACGAGCAGGTACATCAGGTACGGCGCGCCGAGCACCGCGGTCACCACGCCGACCGGCAGCTCGAACCCGCCGAACGCCAGCCGCGCGACCAGGTCCGACACCACCACCAGCAGCCCGCCGACCACGGCCGACCCGAGCAGCGGCGGCGTGGCGGTCCCGGCCACCCGCAGCGCGATCTGCGGCGACGCCAGCGCCACGAACGCGACCGGACCGGCGGACGCCGTCGCCACGGCCGCCAGCACGACCGCGATCAGCAGCATCGCGGTCCGGGCGCCGTTCAGCCGCACGCCGAGCCCGCGCACGGTGTCGTCGTCGAACTGGAGCGCGCCCAGCAGCCGGGTCCCGACCAGGGCCGCCGGGATCAGCACCGCCAGCGCCAGCCCAACCGGCACGACGTGCTCCCAGCCGCGCCCGTTCAGGCTCCCGGTGATCCACACCATCACCCGCGCCGCGTCGGTGACGTCGCCGACGGTCAGCAGGTAGTGGGTGAAGTTGCCGGTCACCGCCGTGATGCCGATGCCGACCAGCACCAGCCGGAACCCCTCGATCCCCCGCCGCCACGCCAGCCCGTACACCAGCAGCCCGGCCAGCAGCCCGCCGCCGAGGGCCGCCAGCGGCACGCCGACGGAGGCCGTCGCCCCGCCGACCGCGCCCAACGACCCGGCGAACGTGATCACGGTGACCGCGCCGGCGCCCGCCCCCCACGTCACCCCGAGGATGTCCGGGCCGGCCAGCGGGTTGCGCGCGATCGACTGGAACACCGCGCCCGCCACGCCGAGCGCCGCGCCGACGAACACCCCGGTCAACGCCCGGGGCAGGCGCAGGTCGAGCACGATGAACCGCTGCCCGCGCGCCCCGTCGCCGAGCAGCACGTCGAACACCTGCCCCAGCGGGATCGGGTAGTCGCCGCGGGCCACGCCCACCGCGCCCGCCAGCACCACCAGCGCCAGCCCGACGACCACCACGGCGAACGGCCGCCACCGCAGCGGCCCGGACACCGGCCCCAGCCGGAAACCCGCGCTCACAGCCGCACCAGCTTCCGCCGCCGCACCAGCGCGATGAAGAACGGCGCGCCGACCAGCGCCAGCACCACCCCGACCTCCAGCTCACCCGGCCTGGCCACCACCCGGCCGACGACGTCGGCGACCAGCAGCACGATCGCGCCGATCACCCCGGCGAACGGCAGCAGCCACCGGTGGTCCGGCCCGGTCAACGCCCGCGCCGCGTGCGGCACGACCAGCCCGAGGAACCCGATCGGCCCGCACACCGCCACCGCGCCGCCCACCAGCAACGTCGTCGCCACCACCCCGACGACCCTGGTCAGCGCCACCCGCCGGCCGAGCGACCTGGCCACGTCGTCACCGAGCGACAGCGCGTTCAGCCCGGTCGCGTTGGCCGCCGCCAGCACCAGCCCGAGCAGCAGGAACGGCAGCACCTGCCACAGCAGCGCGAGGTCGCGCCCGGCGAGCCCGCCGACCTGCCAGAACCGGAACGCGTCCAGGCTCTGCCGGTCGAGCAGCACCAGCGCGGACACCAGCCCCTGCATCAGCGCGCTGACCGCCGCGCCGGCGAGCGCCAGCGTCACCGGCGTGGGCCCGGACCGCCCCGACCCGAGCAGGAACACCACCACGCTGGCCACGAGCGCGCCGGCGAACGCGAACCACACGTACCCGTAGAGGCTGCTCACGCCCAGCGTGAAGATCGACAGCACGACGGCGAACGCCGCGCCCTGGGTGACGCCGAGGATGCCCGGGTCGGCCAGCGGGTTGCGGGTGTGGCCCTGCATCAGCGCGCCGCCGACGCCCAGCGCGACGCCGACCGCGATGCCGAGCAGCGTGCGCGGCACCCGCAGCTCGCGGACGACGAGGTCGTTCTCCGCGCCGGTCGGCGCGGTCAGCGCGTGCCAGACGTCGGCGATCGGGATGTCCTTCGCGCCGATGGCCACGCTGGCGAGCGCTACCAGGGCGAGGAGCCCGACGAGCAGGGCCAGCCGGGCGCTGCGGAGGGCCAAGGCGCTGCTCCTCCCACGGCGACCCGACATCTGGTGAGGTGAGCCTAACCGAACACGGTGTGGTCCCCACCGGGCACGGAGCGTGCCGCCGAACGGTCGAACCGGAGATCACCCGGCGCGTCCGCGAAATGGATCTTCGACCACCCCTGGAAGGTGGCGAAAAACAACCAAGGGGCGCCGGAGGAATCCGGCGCCCCTTCGTCGATCGACGTAATTGCCGTGGTCTGCGCCACGTCAATGACTTCGTCAGCCCTGCTGGTGGTAAGCCTCCAGCACCTCGGCCGGGATGCGCCCGCGATCGGAGACCTTCATCCCCTGCTTGCGCGCCCACTCCCGAATGGCCTGGTTCTGCTCACGATCCGCCGAAGCGGGACGAGCCGCCTTCACACCGGCCGGACGACCCGGACCGCGCTTGCGGCCACCCGCCTTGCGGGCACTGGCGACGAAGTCGGCGAGAGCGTCGCGGAGCTTGCCCGCATTGCCCGCGGAAAGGTCGATCTCGTAGGACACACCGTCCAATCCGAAGCCGACCGTCTCCTCCGCCTTCCCACCGTCCAGGTCATCGACCAGGGTCACGGTGACCTTCTGCGCCATGCGTATCCTCCTGGACTCGAATGCGCGGTGTTGCTCCCCGACCGCGACCTAAAGCATTGGCGAGTGCAGGTTAGCGCACAACTGCTGGAATGCGCCGCCCGGAGTCCGAGAAGTTACTCATTCCGGGCGCACGAGGGGGAACAGGATCGTCTCCCGGATACCGAGACCGGTGAGCGCCATCAGCAGCCGGTCGATGCCCATTCCGACACCGCCGCTCGGTGGCATTCCGTACTCCAGTGATCGCAGAAAGTCTTCGTCGACCGGCATGGCCTCGACGTCACCGGTCGCGCCAAGGCGGGCCTGGGCTTCCAGCCTCTCCCGCTCCACCACCGGGTCCACCAGTTCCGAGTATCCCGTGGCCAACTCGAAACCGCGCACGTACAGGTCCCACTTTTCGGCCACACCCGGCCGGCTGCGGTGCTGACGGGTGAGCGGCGAGGTCTCCACCGGGAAATCGCGGACAAACGTGGGCGCGTGCAGGGCGTCACCGACCAGGTGCTCCCACAGCTCCTCGACCAGCTTGCCGTGCCCGAGCTTCGGGTCCGGCTCCAGGCCGTGCTTGTCGGCGAGCGCTCGCAGCCGCTCCGAAGAAGTTTCGGGCGTGACTTCTTCACCGGCCGCGTCGGACAACGACTCGTACATGCTCAACGTCGTCCACTCGCCGCCGAGGTCGTACTCGGAACCGTCGGCCAACGTCACCACGTGCGAACCCGCGACCGCCAGCGCGGCTTCCTGGATCAGCTCCCGGGTCAGCACGGCGTTGGTGTCGTAGGTGGCGTACGCCTCGTAGTACTCCAGCATCGAGAACTCGGGCGAATGGGACGAGTCCATGCCCTCGTTGCGGAAGTTGCGGTTGATCTCGAAGACCTTCTCGATACCGCCGACCACGCACCGCTTCAGGTACAGCTCCGGCGCGATCCGCAGGAACAGGTCGATGTCGAGCGCGTTCGAGCGGGTGACGAACGGCCGGGCGGAGGCGCCGCCCTGCAACGTCTGCAACATCGGCGTCTCGACTTCGACGAAACCGCGCCGGTGGAACGACTCCCGCAACGAGCGCACCACCGCGGCCCGGTTGCGGACCGTGTTCCTGGCCTGCTCGCGCAGGATCAGATCCACGTACCGCTGCCGAATGCGGGTTTCCTCGGCGAGTTCCTTGTGCGCGACCGGCAGCGGCCGCAGCGCCTTCGCCGCGATCGCCCACGCGTCGGCCATCACGGAGAGTTCACCGCGCCGGGACGTGATGACCTCGCCGTGCACGAATACGTGGTCGCCCAAGTCGACGTCGGACTTCCAATCGGCGAGCGCCCGCTCGCCGACGCCGTTCAGGCTCAGCATGGCCTGGAGTTCGGTGCCGTCGCCCTCGCGCAGCGTGGCGAAGCACAGCTTGCCGGTGTTGCGGATGAACATGACGCGGCCGGTCACCCCGACCACTTCGCCGGTCGACGTGTCCGGCTCCAACCCCTGATGAGCGTCGCGCACCTCTCGCAGGGTGTGCGTGCGCGGGACTTCGACCGGATAGGGATCGACGCCGCGTTCCAGCAGTCGCGCCCGCTTCTCCCGGCGCACCCTCAGCTGCTCGGGGAGATCGTCGTCGCTGGTCGCGGAACCGGTCGCTGGCTGCTCACTCACACGACGCAGGGTACGGAAAGACCACTCGGGAAATCGAACCGGATCTCACTAGGCTCGGTGCGGTGACGGGAGACGACTTGCGGGCCCTGCGCGCGAACTCCTTCGGCGCGCACGCCTCCGCCTACCAGGAACACCGGCCGGGCTACCCGGCCGAGGCCATCCGGTGGTCGCTCGAACCGCTGGGCGACGGCCCGCGCGACGTGCTGGACCTGGCCGCCGGCACCGGCAAGCTGACCGGCGGCCTGCTCGCCGAGGGCCACCACGTGACGGCCGTGGAGCCGAACGAGGGGATGCTGTCGGAACTGGTGCGCCACCACGGCCCGGCACGCGCGCTGCCCGGCAGCGCGGAGCGGATCCCGCTGCCGGGCGGCACGGTGGACGCGGTCGTGGTCGGGCAGGCGTTCCACTGGTTCGACGCGGACCGGGCGATGGCGGAGATCGCCAGGGTGCTGCGGCCGGGCGGCGTGCTCGCCGCGCTGTGGAACGACTTCGACGAGTCGGTGCCATGGGTGGCGGAGTTCATCGAGGTCGCCCGGGGCAGCGTGGCCGTGCCCGACGTGCGGACCGACCCGGTGCCGGAGCACGAGCTGTTCTCCGACGCCGAGAACCGCGTCTTCAAGCACGTGCACCGGCGCACCGCCGAGTCCGCGGTGGCGACCATCAACACGCACTCGCACCTGCTGGTGATCCCGGCCGAGGAGCGGGACGCGCTGAACGAGCGCGTCCTCGGCTTCCTCAAGTCGCGCCCCGAGACCGCCGAGGGCGAGTTCGGGTTCCCGCTGACCACCTACGTGAAGCGCTGCCGGCGCGTCGCCTGACCGTCAGGCCCGGTTGCGCTCGAACACCAGGCGCAGGCCGAGCAGGGTCAGGTCCGGGACGTGCGACTGGATGGTGGCCGACTCGGACACCACCAGCGGCGCGAGGCCGCCGGTCGCGATCACCGCGACCGGGCCCGGCTCGCTGAGCTGCAGCTCGTCCACGATCCGGCGGACCAGGCCGTCCACCTGGCCGACGAACCCGTAGACGATGCCGGACTGCAGGCACTCCACGGTGTTCTTGCCGATCACCGACCGCGGCCGCACCAGCTCGACCTTGCGCAGCTGCGCGGCGCGCGCCGCCAGCGCGTCCACCGAGATCTCGATGCCCGGCGCCAGCGCGCCGCCGAGGAACTCGCCCTTGGCGGAGATCACGTCGAGGTTCGTGGACGTGCCGAAGTCGACCACCACGCACGCCGTGCTGTGCAGGTGGTGCGCCGCCAGCGTGTTGATCACCCGGTCGGAGCCGACCTCCTTGGGGTTGTCCACCAGCAGCGGCACGCCGGTCCGCACGCCCGGCTCCACCAGCACCTTCGGCACCGCCGAGTAGTACCGGCCGAGCATCACCCGCAGCTCGCGCAGCACCGCGGGCACGGTGGACAGCGCCGAGATGCCGGTGATCTCGTCGGCGTACTCGCCGAGCAGGCCGCGCATGGTCAGCGCCAGCTCGTCGGCGGTCATCCGGGCGTCGGTGCGCATCCGCCAGTCCCGGACCAGCGCGGCGGAGTCGCCCGTGCCGTCGTAGAGGCCGAGCACGATGTTGGTGTTGCCGACGTCGATGGCGAGCAGCACTGCGTGGTCCCCCTACTAGTCCTCGGCCTGGATCAACGCGTCCAGCGCCGCCGCGTCCTCGGTCTCCGCCGGCGCCGCTTCCGGCGCGGACGTCGACCCGTTCACCAGCCCCGAGCCCTCCGGGGCGTGGGCCGGGTCCGCGCCGAGCTCGACGACCTTGTTGCCGGCGTCGACGAAGACCACCTTCGGTTCGTACACCCGCGCCTCGGCGTCGTCCATCTGCCCGTAGGCGATGAGGATCACCAGGTCGCCCGGCTTGACCAGGTGCGCCGCCGCGCCGTTGATGCCGATCACGCCGGTGCCCCGGTCGCCGGGGATGACGTAGGTCTCCAACCGGGCGCCGTTGGTGACGTCCACGATCGCGACCTGCTCGCCGGCCAGCAGGTCGGCGGCCTCCATCAGGTCCTCGTCCACCGTGACCGAGCCGACGTAGTGCAGGTCGGCCTGGGTGACGGTGGCCCGGTGGATCTTCGACTTGAGCATGGTGCGGAACATGGCGGTCCCCTTACTCGTCACCGGCGCCGAGCAGCACGGCGGCGTTGTCGATCAGTCGGGTGGAGCCGACGCGGGCGGCCACCAGCAGACGGGCGTCGCCGTTCTCCGGGGCCGGGCCCAGGTCGGGCGCCCGCAGCTCCAGGTAGTCGAGGTCGACGCCGGGCGCGGCGGCGAGGACGTCCCGCGCGGCCCCGAGCACGGCGTCCGCACCCTGGCCGCTGACGTACGCGCCCGCCACCAGGGCGGCGGACAGCGCGGTCGCGGCGGCGCGCTCCTCGTCGGACAGGTAGCGGTTGCGCGAGGACAGCGCCAGGCCGTCCGGCTCGCGCACGGTCGGCACGCCGACCACGTCCAGCGGGAAGTTCAGGTCGCGCGCCATCCGGTGGATCAGGGTGAGCTGCTGGTAGTCCTTCTCGCCGAACACCGCGTAGGTGGGCTGGACGACGTTGAACAGCTTGGCGACCACGGACAGCACGCCGGCGAAGTGGCCGGGCCTGGTCCGGCCCTCCAGCTCGTCGCCGAGCGGGCCGGGGTGCACGGTGACCGTGCTGCCGGGCAGGTACATGTCGTCCACCGACGGCGCGAACACCAGGCCGACCCGCTCCTCGCGGCAGGTGTCCACATCGGAGTCGAAGCTGCGCGGGTAGCGGTCGAAGTCCTCGTCCGGCCCGAACTGGGTCGGGTTCACGAAGATCGAGACGACGACCACGGTGTTCTGCATGACCTGCGCCTCGCGGATCAGCTTGCGGTGGCCCTCGTGCAGCGCGCCCATGGTCGGCACCAGGGCGATGTTGCGGCCCGCCGCCTTCAACGCCCTGGTGACGCGGCGCAGCCGGTCCGGGTCGCGGTGCACCGTCACGTCGCCGGGCGTGTAGTCGTCCTTGGTGAGCGGCTTGGTCATGCCTGTCCCTCTAGGGTGGTGCGGACTTCGGACGCGAGTTCGGGCTTGAGGAGCCCGGCGGCCCGGGCGCGCGCCGCGGTGCGCAGCGCGAGGACCCGGTACGCGGGCAGGGTGTCGCTGTCGGCCAGCACCGCCAGGTGCTTGGCCACGGTGCCGGCGTCGCCGCGCGCGACGGGACCGGTCAGGGCGCGGTCGCCGTGCCGCAGGGCGTTGTCCAGGGCGGCGGACAGCAGCGGGCCGAGCATCCGCTCGGCGTCGCCGATGCCCGCGTCGCGCAGCAGGTCCGCGCAGTCGGCGACCAGCGTGATCAGGTGGTTCGCGCCGTGCGCGAGGGCGGCGTGGTAGAGCGGGCGGGCGGCCTCGGGCACCCGCACCGGTTCGGCGGACATCTCCACCACCAGCGCCTCGCCTACGCTCCAGGCGATCTCGTCGCCGTCGGCCGCGGTGATGCCGACCGAGCAGGCGTTCAGCCGCTGCACGTCCTCCGGGCGGCCGGTGAACGTCATGACGGGGTGCAGCGCCACGCACAGCGCGCCCAGCTCGGCGGCGGGCCGCAGCACCTCGACGCCCTGGGCGCCGCTGGTGTGCACGACGATCTGCCCGGCGCGCAGCGAACCGGTGGCGACCAGGCCGCGGACCAGGCCCGGCAGCTCGTCGTCCGGCACGGCCAGCAGCACCAGGTCGGCGGCGGCGGCGACGTCCGGCGGCGGCAGCACGGGCACGTCCGGCAGCAGTTCCTCGGCGCGGCGCAGCGAGTCGCGGGAGACGGCGGCGACGGCGCTCACGACGTGTCCGGCCCGGGACAGCGCGGCGCCGAGCACCGAACCCACCCGGCCGGCCGAGACCACTCCCACGGCCAACCGCGCGGGGCGGGGGGTCGCGTCCATGCGACGTACTCCTTCAGAGCGGCGTTCCAGGCCCGATGCTCGGGTACCGGACGACGGCCGCGAGCGTAATCCGGTGCGTTGTGGCAGACCGTCAACTGCGACGAACGCCACCCGCGGCCTTCAGCGCGCCCGGCGCCTCGACGGCGGCCTGACGTGCGGCGACGAGGGCGGCGAGCAGCTTCGCGTGACGTTCCTCCGCACCGGGGCCCGCGGTGCCGTTGGCCATCCGGTGGCGCAGGAACGCCAGTTCGGTGGCGGCCACCTGGTAGCCCGCGACCGCCTTGGCCGCCTGGTCGCCGACCTTGCGCTTGACCGTGCGGCGCCACCGGCTGCGGCCCTGCAGGCTCGCCAGCAGGGTGACCTCGCTGGAGGCGATCCACTTGTTGGCGGCCATGGCGGGCAGCTGCCCGGCGACGATCCGCTGCTCGCGGCGGCGCTGCCAGACCACCATCAGCGCCATGCCCGCGAAGATCGGCACCATGATCAGGAAGTACAGGTTGATGAACGTCGAGCCGGTGCCGACCGTGGTGGAGAAGTTCCACAGCGAGTGCAGGCCGGCCGCGCCGAGGTAGCCGAGGACCGGCGCCACGACCCGCAGCCCGCGGTTCGCGGTCATGGCCGCGATGCCGATCCCGATGCCGGTCATCGACGTGAACAGCGGGTGCGCGAACGGCGAGAGCACGCCGCGCAGGATGAACAGCGCGATCACGCCGCTGCTCAGGTCGCCGAAGCCGCTGTCGGAGAAGACGCGGGCGAAGTACCAGATGTTCTCGGTGAACGCGAAGCCGGCGGCCGTCACGCCCGCGTAGACCACGCCGTCCACCACGCCGTCGAACTCCTGCCTGCGGCGCAGGAACAGGAACACGATGAACGCCGCCTTCGCGGCCTCCTCGGTGATCGGCGCGCCGATCACGGCGGCGAACGTGCTGCCGTCGCCGCCGTTGATCAGCTGGCCGAGCACGTGCGCGGTCTGGTTGAACACCAGGGAGGTGACCGTCGCGCCGCACGCGCCCCAGGCGAAGGCGAAGAGCAGGATCCTCGCCGGTTCCGGCTCCCAGCGGTCGATCCACAGGTAGGCGCCGATCACCGCGAGGACCGGCAGCAGCGCGGCCAGCGCGCCCACCAGGATCGGCAGCAGGCCGGTCCGGCTCGTGCCGAGCCCGAAGAGGACCAGTCCGCACACGCCCAGCGCGATCAGGCCGAAGACCGGGAGCAGGACCGTCCAGCGGTGCTGGTCGACGCGCTTGCGGGCGGGAGTGGTCACGGAGGGGAACTCTAAAGGGACACTTGACCGATGGTTGACCCGGAAGCCCTGTGGCGTGAGGCGTTGTACGGGCCGTCGGGCTTCTTCACCCGCGGCGAGGTGCCCGCCGACCACTTCCGCACCGCGCCGCTGGTCGGTCCTGAGCTGGCCGAAGCGCTGCTCGTGCTGCTCGATCGGGTGGACTTCGCCCTCGGCCGGCCCGCGCGGCTGGACTTCGTGGACGTCGGGGCGGGCGGTGGGGAGCTGTCGGCGGCGGTGCGGTCGCTGGCGCCGGGGTCGTCGGGGCCGGGGTCGCTGGGGGCGCGGCTGGTGGTGACGGCGGTGGACGTCGGGCCGGCGCGGTCGGTGGCGGGGGTGCGGTGGCGGTCGGACCTGCCGTCGTCGGTGTGCGGGCTGCTGGTGGGGCACGAGTGGCTGGACGCGGTGCCTTGCCCGGTGGTCACGGGGCCGTTGTCCGATCCTTGGTTGGATCGGTGGTGGCCGGTGCGGGAGGGGGAGAGGGCGGAGATCGGCTCGCCGCGGGACGCGGCTTGGGCGGACGCGGTGGCGCGGGTGGTGCGCGGGGCGGCGTTGGCGGTGGACTACGGGCACGTGCGGGCGGACCGGGTCGCGGGGCGGTACGCGGCGGGGACGTTCGCGGCCTACCGGGGTGGGCGGCGGGTGGAGCCGGTGTTCGACGGGAGCTGCGACCTGACCGCGCACGTGGCGCTGGACGCGTGCGCCGAGGCGGTTGGTGGCGAGTGGGTGCTGGTGTCGCAGCGGGACGCGCTGGGTGCGCTGGGGTTGGACGGGAGGGTGAACCCGGCGGCCGGGCCTGGCAGGTCGAGCGGGCCGAGTCCGGCGGCCGGGGTTCGGGGCGGGACAGAGGTGATCGGGGCTCGGGGCGGGACAGAGATGGTCGGGGTTCGGGGTGGGGCGGAGGCGGGATCGGGGGTGCGGTTGAGCCCGGCGGGCGGGGCGGCGTGGCTGGTGGCGGCGGAGAGGGCTTCACGGGTGGCGGAGTTGCGGGCGGAGGGCGGGTTGGGGTCGTTCGGGTGGTTGCTGCACGGGGTCGGCGTGCCCGTGTCGTCCCTGCTCCCGCCCCTGCCGCCCTGGCGGCCGTGAGCCCTACAGCGACCAGGGCGGGGTGATCCGCCGGTCCCCCACCGACCCGGTGATCCCGACCGACGTGGCGACCAGCACCCTGGCCGGTCCGCCGACCAGCTGGAACTCCACGCCCGGCGGCACCACGACGGTGTCACCGGCGGTCGCCTCCACGTCGTTGACGGTCACCCGACCCGCCACCACGTGGAACACCTCCTCCTTGTCGACCTGGTGCCGCTCGCTCACCGCCCCCGCCGGCACCTCGACGGTCCACAGGGCGATCTGCGTGCTGCCACCCCGGGACGGGGTGGCGTGCGGGTGGAACACGAAGCCGTGGCGCTCGAACATCCTTCTCCAAACTAGTCAACTTGGTTGTCTAGTTGCAGACTAGGCGACCGTGGAACCCGTGTCGATGCTGTTGGCCAGGACGTTCCGCGCGATGACCGACCGGTTCCACGACCGGCTGGCCGAGCGCGACCTCGAACCGCTGCGCCCCGCGCACGGCTTCGTCTTCCGCTACCTCGCCGCCCAGCCCTCCGCCACCGCCGTCGACCTCGCCGCGCACCTGGGCGTCTCCAAGCAGGCCGCGACCAGGACCGTCGCCGAGCTGGTCGACTGGGGCTACGTCCACCGCACCCCGCACCCGACCGACCGCCGCGCGCACTCCCTGCGGCTGACCGGCAAGGGCCGCTCCTACCTCCGCTTCGCCGACGAGCTGTGGGCCGAGCTGGAGCAGGAGTTCGCCGACCTCGTCGGCGCCGAGCGGCTGGCCGCCCTGCGCGAGGGCATGGAGACCTACCTGGCCGGCGCCGAGGGCGGCATCCGCCCGGTCTGGTGACCCCGACGGCCGAAGACCGCCGGCGACGTCGCGCGTCCCGCACCAGGGTCGAGCGCATGAGAATCCACGCCCTGCCGGCCGACGTCCTCGACCGCGCCCGCCGACTCGCCGGCACGGACGAGCACCACGAGCTGCACCCCGACTCCCCCGGCGCGCCGCTGCGCTGCTGCCTGCGCAAAGCCGCTCCGGGCGAGCCGGTCGTCCTGTTCCGCCACACCCCCACCGCGGGCGTCGGCCCGTACGAGGAGGTGGGTCCGGTGTTCGCGCACGCCGAGCCGTGCGAGGGGCCGGCGAGCACGGCGGAGTTCCCGGAGGCGTTCCGCCACGCGCCCAGGACGCTGCGCGCCTACACCGCCGACGGCCGCATCCGCGGCGGCGAGGTCGCGCGGCCGGCCGACCTCGCCGACCGCGTCACCGCGCTGCTGGACGACCCCGAGGTGGCCGAGGTCCAGGTGCGCAGCGCCTCCCACGGCTGCTTCCTGTTCGCCATCACCGCCGACCGGCCCTGACCGGGCACGACGGCGCGACCGTGCGACGATGGCCGGGTGGAGATCACCGTTGGCGTCGGTGCGGGCGCGCGGCACCTCGGGGTCGACCGGGTGGTCGACCTCGGCCCCCTGCACCCGTCGGCGCACGGCGCGTACCGGCTGCGGCTCACCGTCCGCGACGACGAGGTGATCACCGCCGCCGAACCGCTGGTCGGGCACCTGCACCGGGGCGCGGAGAAGCTGTTCGAGGTCCGCGACTACCGGCAGGTGCTCACCCTCGCCAACCGGCACGACTGGCTCGCCGCGTTCTGCAACGAGCTGGCCGTCGCCCTGGCCGTCGAGCGGATGACCGGCATGGACGTCCCGGCCCGCGCCCAGGCGCTGCGCGTGCTGCTGTGCGAGCTGAACCGGATCATGGCGCACCTGGTGTTCCTCGCGCCGCTCACCGGCGCCCGCGACCGGGACGCCGTGCAGGCCGTGCTGGAGGAGGCGTCCGGCGGTCGCATCCACTTCATGTTCAACCGGATCGGCGGCCTGCGCGAGGACGTCCCCGCCGGCTGGACCGACCGGGTGCGCGACGTCCTGTCCACTGTGGACCCCGGTGTGGCGCCGGAGGCGTTGGCGGGCATCGGGGTGCTGACCCGGGACGCCGCGCTCGCGTTCGGCGTCACCGGTCCGATCGGGCGGGCGTCCGGAGTGGACTTCGACCTGCGCCGCGACGACCCGCTGCCCGGCTACCGGGACCTGGACGTCCGGCCCGTGGTGCGGACCGAGGGCGACGCCCTGGCCCGCGTCCGCTGCATGGTGGACGAGGTCCACCGGTCCGTCGCCCTCGCCCGCCAGTGCCTGGACCGGCTGCCGGGCGGTCCGGTGAACCTGCGGCTGCCCAAGGCGATCAAGGCGCCGGAGGGCTCGGTCTACACGTGGGTCGAGGCCCCGCTGGGCACGTCCGGCGTCCACCTGTCGTCACGGGGCGAGAAGACGCCGTGGCGGCTGAAGCTGCGCACGCCGTCGTTCAACAACGTCCAGGCGCTGTCCGCCCTGCTGCCCGGCACGGCGGTGGCCGACCTGCCCGCCGTGCTCGGGTCGTTCGCCGTGGTCGTCGGCGACATCGACAAGTAGGGCTAGTCGTCGCGGCGGCGACGGCGGCGCGGTGAGTCCGCCCCGCCGAACGCGGCGAGCAGTTCGCTGACCGACTTGCCGTCCGCGTGCGCCCCGGCCGGTTCGACCGGCTCCGGCGCGCTGCGCCTGCCGGCCGGCTTGGCGCCGTCCTCCCACGAGTCCCAGTGCTCCTCGGCCCGACGACGACCGCCCGACTCGCCCGCCGGCTCGACCACCGCCGCCTCGGCCGCCCGACGACGACCCTCGGACGACGCCGCGCCGGCGGCCCCGGGGCTCGACGCGACGGCGGCGTCGGCCGCCCGCCCACCGGTCGGCTCCGGCTTGCCCGCCACGGGGCGGTGCCCACCGGCGGGTTCGGCCGCCCGGCGCGACCCGCCGACGTCCTCGCCACCCGTCCGGCGCACCGGCTCCGCCGGCCGCCCGACCACCGGTTCCGGCCGCACGACCACCGGCACGTGCTCACCGGTCAACTCGGCCCGTGCCGCGGGCCGACGCGCTTCGACCGGGCGGTGCTCGCCCGTCAACTCGGCCCGTGCCGCGGGTCGACGGGCCTGGTCGGCGACCGGCTCGGCCCGCACCACCGGGCGGTGCTCACCGGTCAACTCGGCCCGCGTCGCAGGCCGCCGCACCTCCACCGGCCGGTGCTCGCCGGTCAGCTCCGCCCGCGCGGTCGACGGCCGACGCGCCTCACCGGCAGCGCCGGCAGCCCGTTCGGCGGGCGCTTCCGGCCGACCGGGCGTCCGCCGCACGGCGCCACCGGTCACCTCGGGCCGCCGCGCCGCGCCCTCGGCCAGCGCGTCCCGGCTGATCATCTCGGTCCGCTCGGCCACCCGGCTGCGCCGCTGCACGGTGTGCTCGGTCTTCGACGGCTCGGCCGGCCGGGACCGCTCGGCGGGTTCCGCCGGTCGACCGGCGGGCGCGGGCGGCGTCGACCGCGCCGCCGCTTCCCGGCTCACCCGCTCCGTCGGGTCCACCTGAGCCGCCTCCCGCCGCACGACCACCGGCGGCGTCGGGCGTGGCTGCGCCGCGGCCCTGGCCGGTTCCCGGCGCACCGGCGGCGTCGGCTCGCGCCGCGCGGGCTGCTCGGGGCGCGCGGGTTCGGGGCGCCGGACCTGCTCCTTGCGCGGCGTCTCGACGTTGACCCGCTCGATCAGCTCGGTGCGGTCGACCTGCGGCTTCTCCGCGGCCTTCGTGGTGACGGGCGCGACCGGGCCGGCGTTGATGATCCGCTTGTCGCCCACCGCCATCAGCCGGGACTGGTCGGACAGGGCGCGCATCCGGGTCGACTCGGCGCGCAGCGCCACCCGCTCGACCAGCACCTCGCCGCCGAGCAGTGCCTCCAGGTTCTCCCGCAGCGCCCGCAGCTCGCCGCGCAGCGCGTCCAGGTCGTCCTTGGCCTCGTCCTGCACCCGCTTGCGGGTCTCGGCCTCGACCTCCAGCTCGTACTCGCGCCGCGCGGCGATCTCGCGCTCCAGCTCCAGCTCGTAGACCGACTGCAGGTCGGCCACCTCGTCGTCGCGCTCGGCGATCTGCTTGCGGTAGCGCGCCGCGAGGAACGCGCCGACCAGCGCGGCCCACAGGGCGGCGACCACGGCCAACCTCAGCCAGCGGGCGTTGTCGCTCAGCACCAGCACCGCCGCGGCGCCGAGCGCGAGCGCCAATGCCGCTACCAGCAGTAGGCGCCCGGAGCCACGACCGTGGTCCTGCTGCTCGTCATCGTCCGACGCGCCTCGCCCGGTCATGGCGTCTACCGTACCGGTCAGTTACCCGATTGAGACCTCCGCCTCGGTATTCACTGATCGCGGTGCGGGTCGTCGGGCGTCCGGCAGCACCGCTCCAGCCACAGGGCCGCGGCGATCAGCAGCGCCGAGCACGCGGCGCCGACCATGCCGCTGACCACGTCGTGCTCGGCCGCGTCGAACTCGTCGCGCGCCGGCAGCACGTAGACGAGCACGCCGCCCCACGCGCCGAGCATGATCGCGCCGAGCAGCGACGACGCCTTGGCGAACGCCACCGCCCGCGCCGCGGTCAGCGGCTCGACCGCCCGGGAGCCGGGTCGGCGCAGGATGCGGGCCCGCAGGGTGACCGCGAGCCACAGGTTGACCACCGCGATCACCAGCAGGGTGAACCCGGCGAACGTCGGCAGCGGCGGCAGCGTGTCGTAGGAGAGCCTGATCAGCAGGTGCGCGAGCACGCCCGCGACGAGGCCGGCGGCGAGCAGGTCACGGGGTCGGGTGAACCTCACCCCACCATCGTCCCCGATCCGCTCGACCAGGGCCGAGTCGCGCCCGCCGAACACCGGCGACCGGGCCGGCGCGGGAGCGCCGCGTCAGACCAGCCCGAGGTCGTCCCGCCGCGTCACGCCCGCGACGTCCAGCCCCGCCAGCAGGTCGCGCGCCGGGCCGTGACCCGGCACGACCGCGCCCGGCTCCACGTCCAGCCACGGCACGAGCACCGACGCCCGGTCGTGCGCGCCGGGGTGCGGCAGCAGCAGCTCGGGGTCCGCGGACCGCACGCCGTCCACCGTCACGACGTCCACGTCCAGCGTGCGCGGCCCCCAGCGCCGCTCCCGGACCCGCCCGGCGGCCCGCTCCAGCTCCTGGCCGCGCCGCAGCCAGCCCCACTCGTCCACGTCGCCGGACACGACCAGCACCGCGTTGAGGAAGTCGTCCTGGTCGGTCACGCCCCACGGCGCCGTCTCGTACACCGGCGACACCGCCACCAGCACGTCGGCGAACCCGGCCACCGCCAGCCGCAGGTGCCCGAGCCGGTCGCCCAGGTTGGAGCCGAGCGACAGCACCGCCCTAGTCACGCGTGCGCCTGATCGTCACCGAGACGTCGCCGAACGCCAGCGGGATCGGGGCGGCCGGCTTGTGCACCGTCACCTCGGTCGCCCGGACCCGCAGGTCGGTCATCACCTCGTCGGCGACCTTGCCCGCCACCGTCTCGATCAGGTCGTACGGCCCGCCGGCCACGATCGCCGCCGCCCGCTCGGCCAGCTCGCCGTAGTGCAGCGTCTCGCGCAGGTCGTCGGTGGCCGCCGCCCGGGACAGGTCGAGCCACGCGGTGACGTCGACCAGGAAGTCCTGGCCGTCCCGCTTCTCGTGCTCGAACACGCCGTGGAAGCCGCGCACCCGCAGGCCGCGCAGCGAGATCCGGTCCGAACCACCCACGTCGCTACGCACGTCCCAGCCTCCAAGCCCGCGCCACGGCCACCGCGTCCAGGGTGCGCTCCACGTCGTGCACCCGCACGCCCCAGGCGCCGGTGAACGCCGCCAGCGCGGACACCGCCGCCGTGGCGTCCTCCCGCCCGTCGGGCGCCCGGTCACCCAGCAGGGGGTCGCTCAGCAGGGCGCCGAGGAAGCGCTTGCGGGACGCGCCGACCAGCACCGGGAACCCCAGCTCCAGCAACGCGCCCAGGCCGTGCAGCAACTGCCAGTTGTGGGTGGCGTTCTTGGCGAAGCCCAGACCGGGGTCGAGGATGACGTCGTCGGCGGCCACACCGGCCGCCAGCGCCGCGTCGACCTGCTTGCACAGCTCGTCGCGCACGTCGCGCACCACGTCGTCGTACACGGCCAGCCGGTCCATCCGCCTGCTGTGCCCGCGCCAGTGCATCAGCACGTACGGCACGCCCGCCTCGGCCACCACCGACGCCATGTCCGGGTCGGCCAGCCCGCCGGACACGTCGTTGACGATCGACGCGCCCGCGTCCAGCGCGGCCAGCGCCACCTCGGCCCGCGTGGTGTCCACGCTGACCGGCACGCCCTCCGCGACCAGCGCCCGGATCACCGGCGCCACCCGGCCCGCCTCGACCGACGCCGACACCCGCTCCGCGCCCGGGCGGGTCGACTCGCCGCCGACGTCGACCAAGTCCGCGCCGCGCCGGAACATGGCCACGCCGTGCGCCACGGCGTCGTCGAACCCGAGGTAGCGACCACCGTCGGAGAACGAGTCGGGGGTGACGTTCAGCACCCCCACCACCACGCAGTGCCCCGGCCTGGGGACGCTCACCTCGAACGTCCCTTGATCAGCTCGATGGCCTCAGCGCGGGACGGCGGCGAGTCGCGCAGCAACCCGCGCACCGCCGACGTCGTGGTCCGCGAGCCGGGCTTGCGCACGCCGCGCATGGCCATGCACAGGTGCTCGGCCTCGACCACGACGATCACGCCGCGCGGTTCGAGCCGGCGCATCAGCGCGTCGGCGACCTGCGACGTCAGCCGCTCCTGCACCTGGGGCCGCTTGGCGTACAGGTCGACCAGCCTGGCCAGCTTCGACAGCCCGGTCACCCGGCCGTGCTCGTTCGGGATGTACCCGACGTGCGCGACGCCGTGGAACGGCAGCAGGTGGTGCTCGCAGAACGAGAACATCGGGATGTCGGTGATCAGCACCAACTCCTCGTGGCTCTCGTCGAACGTCCTGGCCAGCACGCTGTCCGGGTCGGTGTGCAGCCCGGCGAACAGCTCCCGGTACGCCCGCGCGACCCGGGCCGGCGTGTCCCGCAGGCCCTCGCGCTCCGGGTCCTCGCCGCACGCGAGCAGCAGCTCGCGCACCGCCGCCTCGGCCCGCTTCTGGTCGAAGGGCCGGCGCGCGAGACCGGCCCCCCCGTTGGCGGAGAGGCCGGTCTGGTCGAGCTGCGGGAAGTGCTCGGTCACTTGCGGTTGTCCGGATCCGTGTCGAAGGACCGCTTCCCCGCTTCCGCGTCCGTCGGCTCCGGCTGCCACTGCGGTGGCTGCGGTGCGCCGCCGGGCACGGTGGCCGGCGTCCACCCGGGGGGCGCGCCGTAGTTCGGCGGGCCGGACGACGGGTGCTGCGGCTGCGGCGGGTAGGACTGCTGCGGCTGCTGCTGGTACGGCTGCTGCGGCTGCTGGTAGGGCTGCGGCTGCTGGTAGGGCTGGACCGGCGCGCCGTTGGTGCCGTTGGGCGGCGTCGGCGTCGGGTCCCCGAGCGGGGGCGGCTCCTCGTCGAGGGTGTCCTCGATCGCGGGCGGCCACGGCTCGCCGCGCTCCTTGGCCAGTTCCGCCGGGGTCTTGACCGGCGGCTTGTCCGACGGGGTGCGGTGGCCGAAGTCGTTGAACTTGGTGATCCGCGGCCGCTTCTCGACGCCGGCGAAGACCCGCTCCAGGTCCTTCTGGTGCAGGGTCTCCTTCTCGATCAGCTCCAGCGTCAGCGCGTCGAGCACGTCGCGGTAGGTGTTCAGCACCTCGTACGCCTCGGTGTGCGCGGCCTCGATCAGCTCGCGGACTTCCTCGTCGATCTCGTGCGCGACTTCCAGCGAGTAGTCGGCCTGCCGGCCCGCGGTGCGGCCGAGGAACGGCTCGCCCTGCTCCTGGCCGTACTTGACCGCGCCGAGCCGGGCGGACATGCCGTACTCGGTGACCATCGCGCGGGCGATCTTGGTCGCCTGCTCGATGTCGTTGGACGCGCCCGTGGTCGGCTCGTGGAAGACCAGCTCCTCGGCGGAGCGGCCACCCAGCGCGAACACCAGCCGGGCGATCATCTCCGACCTGGTCATCAGGTCCTTGTCCTCCTCGGGCACGGACAGGGTGTGACCACCCGTCCGGCCGCGGGCCAGGATCGTGACCTTGTAGACCGGGTCGATGTCCGGCATGGCCCACGCGGCCAGGGCGTGCCCGGCCTCGTGGTAGGCGGTGATCTTCTTCTCCTTCTCGGAGATGATCCGGCTCTTGCGGGCCGGACCGCCGATCACCCGGTCCACCGACTCCTCCAGCTCGACGCCGGTGATGACGGTGCCGTTCTTGCGGGCGGTGAGCAGCGCGGCCTCGTTGACCACGTTGGCCAGGTCGGCGCCGGAGAAGCCGACGGTGCGCTTGGCCAGGCCGTCCAGGTCCGTCTCGGGGGCCAGCGGCTTGCCCTTGGCGTGCACGCGCAGGATCTGCTTGCGGCCCTTGAGGTCCGGCGCGGACACCGGGATCTGCCGGTCGAACCGGCCGGGGCGCAGCAGCGCCGGGTCCAGGATGTCGGGCCGGTTCGTGGCCGCGATCAGGATGATCCCGCCGCGCGAGTCGAAGCCGTCCATCTCGACCAGGAGCTGGTTGAGCGTCTGCTCGCGCTCGTCGTGCCCGCCGCCCATGCCGGCGCCGCGGTGGCGGCCGACCGCGTCGATCTCGTCGACGAAGATGATGCACGGCGCGTTCTGCTTGGCCTGCTCGAACAGGTCGCGCACGCGCGAGGCGCCGACGCCGACGAACATCTCGACGAAGTCCGAGCCGGAGATCGAGTAGAACGGCACGCCGGCCTCGCCGGCCACGGCGCGCGCGAGCAGCGTCTTGCCGGTGCCGGGCGGGCCGTACAGCAGCACGCCCTTGGGGATCTTCGCGCCGAGGGCCTGGTAGCGGCCCGGGTTCTGCAGGAAGTCCTTGATCTCGTACAGCTCTTCGACGGCTTCCTCGGCGCCCGCGACGTCGGCGAACGTCGTCTTGGGCATGTCCTTGGAGAGCTGCTTGGCCTTGGACTTGCCGAAGTTCAGGACGCGGTTCCCGCCACCCTGGGCGTTGTTCATCATCCACATCAGCAGGAGCAGCAGCAGACCCAGCGGGATCATGTACAGCAGCATCTGCATCAGGAACGAGTCCTGGGTGACCTTGGTCTCGACGACCGGCTTGTTGCCCGCCTGGTCGAGGATGGTGAAGACCTCGTCGGTGCTGCTCGCCGGGAACTGGGCGCGCACGCGGTTGCTGCCCTCGACGGTCACCCCGTCGTTGAGGGTGAGCTTGAGCAGCTGCTCCTTGTCCTCGATCGTGGCTTCCTTGACCTGGCCGTCCCGGATCGATTGCAGTGCCTGGGACGTCTTGATCGGGGTGTAGCCCCGGTTGTCGTCGAAGAGCACGTTGAAGGCGTAAAAGAGCAACAACACCGCCACGATCCACAGCAGCGGGTTGCGAAGCAGGCGCTTGCGGTCCATGCACTTACGGCCGGCGGGCGGCCTCGACCCTCCCTGACTTGTCGACGGGCGCAGACGGGCACACCCGTCCGACCAGACTACCGCCCATGGCTCGGGCGGAGCGCTCCGCGTGCGGGCCCTGTCGCGTCTTGCCGGACCAACGGGTGAGAGGGCTCCGGTGTTCCCGCGGTGACCGCGAACACGCGTCGCAGGTCAATCGGGTTCAACCGGTCGACTGATTCGATCATGAACCGGGAGGTGTTCCGCCCCGTAACGCTCACTGGGGGTGTCCTGTTACTAGCAGGTAGCGATAACGTGAGGGCCATTCGAGTGACATAGAACACGAGAGTTTGTCACGTGAAGGGGCCGTGTCATCCTCGGCCGACACTGTGTGTTCTTCGCGCACCCGAAAGGGTGAACACCGACCGAAGGTACGAAGCATGTCAGCTCGCAACCCGGACGGCCCCGGTCGCCTCCGCCGCGCACTCCTGCCCGTCGGCGCGCTGCTCGGCGTGGTCGCCGCCGCCGGCGTGACCGTGGTGGCGCTGCGGGCCACCAGCGGCCCCGAGTGCCAGGGCACCCTCCCGCTCAAGATCGCGGTCACCCAGGCGGTCGAGGACGTCGTGCGCGGCGCGGCCGACGACCACCAGGCCACCCAGCCGATGGTCGACGGCAAGTGCGTGCAGGTGCAGGTGGAGGCGCGCGGCGCGGCGGACGTGGCCAACGAGCTGCCGACGGCCCAGATCAACCCGCCCGCGCTGTGGGTGCCGGACTCGTCCATGTGGGCCGCCGAGACCCAGCGGCAGGCGGGCGACCAGGGCGCCGAGGCGCCGAGGCTGGACGACCTCGGCTCGCTGGCCAGCTCGCCGCTGGTCATCGCGGGCTCGGAGCGGTCCATGACCGCGCTCGGCTGGCCGATCGCGCCGGTGACCTGGGCGCGGGTCGTCGACCCGAAGGTGCAGGTCACGCTGAGCGACCCGACCACGTCCACCGAGGGCCTGGCCACGCTCGCGGTCATCCGCGCGCAGCTCGGCAACGCGGACGGCACGCCCAAGCCGGAGCTGATCGGCGCGCTGCTGCGGGTCGGCCGCGAGGCGCTGCCGTCCGTGCGCGACGCGTTCGGCAAGGTCGTGCAGGGCGACGAGGACGCGCCGGTGTTCACCGCTTCGGAGCAGTCCGTGCTGGCCGCGAACCGGGCGGCCGGCTCGCGCCGGGTCGTCGCCTCCTACCCCAAGGAGGGCACCATCTCGTTCGACTACCCGGTGGTGCGGGTGAACCGGGCGGGCGAGCAGGCGGGCACCTCGCAGGCGGCCGAGGGCTTCGTGCGGGCGCTGCGCACCGAGCGGACCGCCCAGCGGTTCGCCGAAGCGGGCTTCCGCACCGCCGACGGCGTCGCGCCCGGCGGGTGGACCAACGAGCGGGACGGCGTGCGCGGTGACGACGTCGCCCGGCTGAGGACGCCCGACCCGGACCAGGTCTCCGAGCTGCTGCGCACGTGGGGCGCGGTCAGCCTGGACACCCGGATGCTGGCCGTGCTGGACGTGTCCGGCTCGATGGCCGAGAAGATGAGCAACGGCCAGACCCGGGTCGAGGCGGCCCGGGAGGCGGCGCTGACCGCGTTGGGCATGCTGCCCGACACCTCAGAGATCGGCCTGTGGGCGTTCTCGACGGACAAGAAGCCGCCGAACGACTGGATCGAGCTGGTGCCGGTCGGCCCGCTGGGCGAGCCGATCGGCGGCGCGCCGCGCCGGGTGCAGCTGCAGAAGGGCGCGGGCAACCTGCCCGCCCTGGTCGGCGGCGGCACGGCGTTGAACGAGACGGCGCTGGCGGCGTTCCGGCACATCCAGAAGACCTACGACCCGTCGAAGATCAACTCGGTCACGCTGATCACCGACGGCAGCAACGACGACATCTCCAGCATCGACCTGCCCGCCCTGCTGGCCACGCTGGCCGGCGAGGCCGACCCGGCCCGCCCGGTGCCGATGATCATGGTCGGGCTGGGCGCGGACGCGGACATGGACGCGCTGCGGCAGATCGCCGAGGCCACCGGCGGCAAGGCGTACCAGGCGATGGAGCCCGAGGACATCCGCGGCGTCCTGCTGGACGGCATCTCCCAGCGCCGCTGCCGGCCGAACTGCTGATCCGGGGGCGGCTCGCGCGAGCCGCCCCCACCTCGTCAGCTGGAGTAGACCTTCGGGTCCAGCGTGCCGATGTAGGGCAGGTCGCGGTAGCGCTCGGCGTAGTCCAGGCCGTAGCCGACCACGAACTCGTTCGGGATCTCGAACCCGACGTACCTGACCGGCACCTCGACCTTCACCGCGTCCGGCTTGCGCAGCAGCGTGCACACCTCCAGCGACCGCGGCTTGCGCGACGCCAGGTTCTTGAGCAGCCACGACAGCGTCAGGCCGGAGTCGATGATGTCCTCGACGATGACCACGTCGCGGTCCGCGATGTCCCGGTCGAGGTCCTTGAGGATGCGCACCACGCCGGACGACGAGGTGGACGAGCCGTAGGAGCTGACCGCCATGAACTCCAGCTGCACGGGCACCGGCAGCGCCCTGGCCAGGTCGGTCATGAACATCACCGCGCCCTTGAGCACGGTGATCAGCACCAGGTCGTTCCCACCGTCGGCCGGGTAGTCAGCCGCGACCTTGTTGGCCAGCTCGGTGACCTTGTCGCTGATCTCCTGCTCGGTGATGAGCACGGAACTGATGTCGCCGTCGTACACGGACGGTTCCCCTTTTGTCATGACTGCACTGGTTCCACTCGCAGCCTGCCATGCGCGCGGCGCGCCACAAAGCCGCCCGGCAACCACACACCGCCTTGACCTCGCCACTCGCTCACCAGGGCGTCCACCCGGCGCAGGTGCGAGTCGGACAACTCGGGCACGTTCTCGCGCAGCAGCCAGCGGCGCAGGACGCGGCGGCGCAGCGCGGTCGGCAGCACGCCGACGTCGGCCACCGAGCGGCAGTCGCCGTCGAACGCCTCGGCCAGCTCGTCCAGCGCGTCGTTGTCCTCGCGCAGGTGGGCGGCGGTGCGGGCGAGGGCGTCGGCCACCCCGCCCTGCAGCACCTCTTCGAGCAGCGGCAGGACCTCGCGGCGCAGCCGGACCCTGGTGTAGCGGGGGTCCCCGTTGTGCGGGTCGTCCCACGGCGTCAGGCCGAGTTCGTCGCACACGGCCCTGGTCACGGCCCTGGAGACGCGCAGGAGCGGTCGGCCCCAGGGCGGGTCGTGCGGGCGCATCCCGGCGATGCTGCGCGGCCCGGAGCCGCGACCGAGGCCCAGCAGCACGGTCTCGGCCTGGTCGTCCCGCGTGTGGCCGAGCAGGACCACGCCGCGGTCCGGTCGCAGCGCGGCGTACCTGGCCCGGCGCGCCGCCGCCTCAGGTCCACCCGATCCGGTGACGTCGACGCGGCGCACCTCAGCCGTCAGGCCCAGTTCCCGGCACGTCCGCGCGGCCCGTTCGGCGACGTCGGCGGAGCCCGGCTGCAGGCCGTGGTCGACCACGACGGCGCGCGCGTCGGTCAGCCCGGCCGTGACGGCGGCGAGGGCGAGCGAGTCCGCGCCGCCGCTCACCGCCACCGCCACCCGCTCGGGCCGGTGCTCGGCCAGGTACCGCCTGACCGCCGTGCGCACCTCGGCCACCGGTCCGTTCACGCCCGCCCGCCTACGGCTGGACGCGCCGCAGCCAGCCGGCCGGATCGGTGATCTCGGCGCGCGTGGGCAGCGTGTCGGCGCTGGTCCAGACGGTGTTGAAGCGCTCCATGCCGACCGCGTCGACCACGTGCCCGGTGAACGCCGCACCCTCCGCGTACTGCCGCACCTTCGCCTCGACGCCGAGCAGCGTGCGCAGCACGCGGTCCAGCACGCCACCGCCCTGGCGGCGGACGGTGAAGCGCTCGCGGATCGTGCGGACCGACGGCACGACGTCCGGGCCGACGGCGTCCATCACGTGGTCGGCGTGGCCTTCGAGCAGGGTGGACAGGGCGATCAGCCGGTCCAGCACCTCGCGTTGGCCGGGGCTCTGCAGCAGCTCGATCAGGCCGCCCGCCTCGCGCAGCCGCTTCGGCAGGTCGCGCAGGCGTGGCGCCGAGCCCTCGTCCATGCTGCCGAGCAGGGTCGCGACCAGGCCCTCGAAGTGCTCGGCGAGCCACGGCACGGCGGTGAACTGCAGCCGGTGCGTGCCCTCGTGCAGGCAGACCCACATGCTGAAGTCCTCGCCGGAGACGTCCAGCGCCCGCTGCGCGCCGACGATGTTCGGCGCCACGAGCAGCAGCCGGCCGCCGTCGGAGAACGGGTCGTACTGGCCGAGCACCCGGGCGCTGAGGAACGCGACGACGACGCCCGCCTGGACGCCCGCCGTGCCCGCGAGGACGCCGCTGAGCGCGCCGGACTGCTTGGGCAGCGCGCCGTCGGTCAGCGCGGCGAGGCCCTGCACGGCGGCCCGCACCCACCCCGGCCGGTCGACCACCTCGCCCTGCCTGAGCGGCAGGCCGTGGCCGAGGCCGGTCAGCTCGCGGACGTGCACCTCGGCGTCCACGGCGAGTTCCCGCAGGCGGTGCACGGCGACGTCCGCCTCGGCTCTGGGCACGATCGGGCCGGGGCGGACGAGCCTGGTCGCCGTGGTGACGGCCAGGTCCCAATCGACCGGGGCACTGCGGTCCTGCGTCGCCGGGTTCACCCTCCTGACGCTACCTGCGCAACCCGCCCGAACGTAGAACTCGGGCACCCCGAACGTTCGACTCGCGGTACGCGGGCGTTCGACTCGCGCGCGAGTCGAACGTTCAGGGCCCGCGAGTCGAACACCCGCGTACCCCGAGTTCTACGTTCGGGGGTCAGCAGCCGCAGGTGCGGAGGGCGGCGGCCAGTTGGTCCAGGGCGCCGCGGACCACCGGGACGTCCTGGTGGGGGCTGGTCGAGATGAACGCGAACACGAGCAGCCGGCCGTCCACGTCCACGACGACGCCGGCGAGCGAGTTCAGGCTGGTCAGGGTGCCGGTCTTGGCCCGCACCCAACCGCGGCCGTCGGCGCCCCACTGCTCGTACCGGCCCGCCAGCGTGCCGCTGCCGCCCGCCACCGGCAGGGCGGTCAGCAACGGTCGCAGCTTGGCCGTCCTCGGGTCCGAGGCGTCCGGCTTGGCCGCCGCCGCGAGCACGTCCGTCAGCAGCTTCGTCGGCACCTTGTCGTTCGGCGACAACCCGCTGGCGTCCACCATCGTCACCGCCGACAGGTCGAACCCGTTCTCGGTCAGCACGTCCCGCACCGCCTTGGCCGCGCCCTCGAACGACGGCTCCAGCCCGCGCGCCTTGGCCACCTCGCGGGCCATCGTCTCGGCCAGCACGTTGTCCGAGATCTGCATCAGGTTCTCGACCAGCTGGTCCACCGGCGCCGACTTGACCTCGCCGAGCACCGCCGCGCCCGGTGACGCCACGCCCGCCGCCACCGCAGTCACGCCCAACCGCTGCGCCAACGCACCGGCGGCCGCGGCGGCGGGGGTCGACGTGCGCCGCACCTCGTCCCTGGTCGGGTCCTCGCGCCCGCCGTCCACCATCACCGGCTCGATCGGCGCGACGTACCCGCCCGGCACGTCACCGGGGTCCCAGCCGGGGGCCGTGCCCGGTCCGGCGTACCGCGTCACGTCGTACTGCACCTGGGTCACCTGCTCGCCCGACGCGCGCACCTGCGCGACCAGGTCGTCGATCGTCGCCGCGCCCGGGTACACCGTCCGCTGTCCCGCGGGCAGGGATGACAGGGTCGGGTCGCCGCCACCCACCAGCACGATCGACCCCGGCTGCGCGCCGCGCACCACCTTGGTCGACAGCTGGGAGGTGTGGTCGAGGGTCAGCAGCGCCGCCGCCGCGGTCAGGACCTTGATCGTGGACGCGGGGGTCAGCGGGGTCGTCTCGCCCTGGTTCCACAGCAGCGTGCCGGTCGCCGGGTCGACCACCGAGCCGGACACGGGCGCCAGCACGGCGTTCGCCACCGGGCCGGCCAGCACGGCCCGCACGCCGGCGGCCGTCGGCGGGGCGCCCTCCACGCCGATGCCGCGCACCGACAGCGTCACCGGCGCGGGCGGCGGCGGGGCGGCCGTCGTCGCCGCGGGCGTCGTGTCGAACCAGCCCATCCGGGTGCCGGCCACCGCCGCGCCGGCCAGCGCGACCACCAGCAGCGCCACGGCGGCGAGCACGAACGGGCGCTTCCGCCGGCGCGCCGGCGCGGCAGGCGTCGCGGACGTGGTGGGAGGGGTGGGCGGAGCAGGTGGCGGAGAGGCCGGTTCTTCACGTTCCGTGATCGGTTCAGGAGCCGGATCAGGTTCCGACTTGATCTCGGTCGTGGGCTCCGCCCGCGGCGCCGGAGCGGGCGGGACGCGCTCCGGCCGCACCCGCGCGGGCTGGGCGGGCGGCGGCACGGCGATCCGCATCGTGGGCGGGTCAGGCCGTCTGACCTGCACCGTCGGCGGCTCGCGGTCGACCTCGTCGCCGTCAACGGTCGGCCACGATGGCTCGTCGGGCACGCAGTCCTCCGCGGTCGAGTACGGGCAACGTCACACCCTCGGCAAGGGGTTGACGAGACGTCGTAGTCCACACTAGTGGCGTAACGAACGGCTAAGACGAGCGAGGACCGCGCAGTGGAGTTCGACGTCACGATCGAGATCCCCAAGGGGGTCCGCAACAAGTACGAGATGGACCACAAGACGGGGCGCATCCGGCTGGACCGCACCCTGTTCACGGCCACTCAGTACCCGGCGGACTACGGGTTCGTCGACGACACCCTCGGCGAGGACGGCGACCCGCTCGACGCGCTCGTGCTGGTGCAGGAGCCGACGTTCCCCGGCTGCCTGATCAAGGCCCGCGCGATCGGCATGTTCCGGATGACCGACGAGAAGGGCGGGGACGACAAACTGCTGTGCGTCCCGGCCGAGGACCCGCGCTCGGAGCACCTGCGCGACATCCACCACCTCAACGAGTTCTACCGGCTGGAGATCCAGCACTTCTTCGAGGTCTACAAGGACCTGGAGCCGGGCAAGAGCGTCGAGGGCGCGACGTGGGTCGGCCGCACCGAGGCCGAGGCCGAGATCATCCGCTCGTACCAGCGACTCAAGGACGCCGTCGCGCGCGGCGAGGACCACTGAGCTGACGTGCGAAGAGGCCCGCCCCCGTCCGGGGAGCGGGCCTCTCGGCGTTCACGGGGTCAGTGCATCGCGACCGGCGCGGGCTGATCGCCCTCGGAGTTCGCGTCCTGCACCCGCTCCAGGCCGGACCGGCTGGACAGCGGAATCTCGCGCAGGAACCAGATGATCACGAAGCCGATCAGCGTCACCACGCCGCCGACCAGGAACACCAGGTCGATCGAGCTGGAGAAGCCGTCCAGGAACGGCCGGGCCAGCACCGGGTCGAGCTTGGCCAGGAACTCGGTGTTGTCCAGGTCGAAGCCGCTGCCGCTCTGCAGCCCGGCGGCGAACTCGCGGTTCTCCGGCCGGGCCAGCGCGGCCTGGAAGTCGGGCGTGGCCGACGCCGCGCGCAGCGCGTTGCCGATCTTGTCGCCGACCGTGCTGAAGAGGATGGACAGGAACACCGCGGTGCCGACCGTGCCGCCGATCTGGCGGAAGAACGTGGCCGACGAGGTCGCCACGCCCATGTCGCGCGGCTCGGCGTCGTTCTGGATCGCCACCAGCAGGGTCTGCATGCACAGGCCGAGGCCGGCGCCGGTGAAGAACATCAGCACCAGCGGCTGGTAGATCGCCGTGTCCGTGCCGACCGTGCTGAACAGGAACAGCGAGACCGACATCAGGCCGAACCCGATGACCGGGAACACCTTGTAGCGGCCGGTCTTCGCGGTGATGTTGCCGCTGGTGCCCGCCGCGGTCATGATGCCGAGCGTCAGCGGGAGCATCATCAGGCCGGACTGGGTGGCCGAGTAGCCCTTGACGATCTGCAGGTACAGCGGCAGCGACACCATGGCGCCGAACATGCCGACGCCCAGGACGAAGTTGATCGTGTTGCCCAGCGAGAACGTCTGCCGCTTGAACAGCCGCAGCGGCAGCAGCGCCTCGTCGCCCATCCGCTTCTCGGTGAACACGAAGCCGACCAGGCCGAGCACGCCGACGACGTACATGGCGATCGCCGTGCCGGACGCCCAGCCCCACTCGCGGCCCTGCTCGGCCACGATCAGCAGCGGCACCAGGCCGGTGGTCAGCAGGCCCGCGCCGACGAAGTCGATCCGGTGGTTCACCCGCTGGTGCGGGATGTTGAGCACCTTGGCGACCACGACCAGCGCGACCAGCGCGATCGGCACGTTGACCAGGAACACCCAGCGCCAGCCGGCCGTGCCGAGGAAGGACTCCATGCCGGCGAACAGGCCGCCGACGACCGGGCCCGCGACGCTGGAGACGCCGAACACGGCCATGAAGTAGCCGGTGTAGCGGCTGCGCTCGCGCGGCGACGTGATGTCCGCCAGGATCGCCATGGCCAGCGACATCAGGCCACCCGCGCCGAGGCCCTGCACCGCGCGGAACGCGGCCAGCTCGTACATCGAGTTCGCGATGCCGGACAGCAGCGAGCCCGCGAGGAACAGCGAGATCGCGGTCAGGTACATGGGCTTGCGGCCGTAGATGTCGGACAGCTTGCCGTACAGCGGCGTGGAGATCGTCGCGGTGATCAGGTAGGCGGTGGTCGCCCACGCCTGCAACGTCTGGCCGTGCAGCTCGTCCGCGATGGTCTTCATGGCCGTGGCCACGATCATCTGGTCGAGCGCGGCCAGGAACAGCCCGAGCAGCAGGCCCGACAGGATCGTCAGGATCTGCCGGTGGGTGAGCAGGGCGGCGCCGGGTGGCGGCGCGTCCGCTCGGGTTGTCGTCTCCGACATCACTTCTCCCCTTCTGAGCGCGGCCCCAGTCCGCTCTCAGCGATGAAATCCGGTAGCGCCTTCTCGTAGTCCCCCACGAAGCGCTCGAAGTACTCGATGAACCGGTCCCACTCCGCCGCGGGCCAGTCCGCGAACAGCCGGGCCAGCAACTCGTTGCGCCGGGCGCGGCGCTCGGCCAGCAGCCGGGCGCCCGCCTCGGTCACGGCCAGCACGCTCGCGCGGCCGTCGACCGGGTCCGCCCGGCGTTCCACCAGGCCGTCCCGGACCAGCGTCGCCACCTGGCGGCTGACCGTGGACGGGTCGGAGAACACCGCCTCCGCCAGCGCGCCCGCCCGTGACGGGCCGAGGTGGTTGAGGTTCGCGAGCAGCACGAAGGACGCCTTGTCCAGACCGGACTTGCTCATGTGCGCGGCGACGCAGGCGTGCATCTTGTTCATGCGCACCAGGGCCATGCCCAGCCGGTCGGCCAGGGCGAGCTCCTCGACCCGCACTTCGTCACCCACCGGGGTCACCATCGCACACTCCGTTTGCTTGCATCAACCAACTAGTTGCTGAGTACAAGCATGCACCTCGGCCGGCGCCGCGGCAAATGAATTGCCGGTGACTCGCGTCTCGTGGTTACCGGCCGGTAGCATCCGGCGCATGAGCGCTGACCACTCGTTCGTCGCCGAAGCGATGAAGCAGGCAGTCCCGTGGGTCAAGACGATGGGCGTGGAGTTCCCCGAGGTCGCGGGCGACCGGGTGGTCGCCGAGCTGCCCGACCGCGAGGAACTGCGCAACCACGTCGGCGGCCCGCACGCCGCGATGATGTTCGGCCTGGCCGAGACCGCGTCCGGCGCCGTGGTGATGGCCGCGTTCGCGCGGCACCTGGCCGAGGTGACGCCGCTGGTGGCGCGGTCGGAGATCGCCTACAAGAAGCTGGCGCTCGGCGTGCTGCGCGCCGAGGCCGTGCTGGGCCGCCCGGCGGCCGAGGTGGTGGCCGAGTTGGCGGCGGGCGCCCGTCCGGAGTTCCCGGTCGCCGTGACCATCACCGACGCGGCGGGCGTGACGACCGGGCAGATGACCGTCGTGTGGACCCTGCGCCCGAACCGCTGAGCACCCCGCCGCCCCGACCCGTCCTCGCGCGGGCCGGGCGCCGGGTAGGTTCGACCGCCGTGAAGGTGGACCGACTGGAGATCGACCTCGACCCGCGGACCGCGCTCGACGCGGCGCGGGAGGCGGAGGCCGGCGGCTGCGACGGGTTCTGGGTGGCGGAGACGCGGCACGACCCGTTCCTGGCGCTCGGGCAGGTGGCCGGGCGGGTGGAGCGGGTCGAGCTGGGCACGGCGATCGCGGTCGCGTTCGCGCGCAACCCGATGAGCACCGCGGTGCAGGCCAACGACCTGCAGCTGCTGTCGGGCGGTCGGTTCAACCTCGGCCTCGGCTCGCAGGTGCAGCCGCACGTCACCAAGCGGTTCGGCATGCCGTGGTCGCGACCGGCCGCGCGGATGCGCGAGTTCGTGCTGGCGGTGCGCGCCATCTGGCACACCTGGGCCACCGGCGAGCGGCTGCGGTTCCGGGGCGAGTTCTACACGCACACGCTGATGACGCCGTTCTTCGACCCGGGACCCAACCCGCACGGACCGCCGAAGGTGTGGCTGGCGGGCGTCGGCGAGCTGATGACCGAGGTCGCGGGCGAGGTGGCGGACGGGTTCCTGTGCCACAGCTTCACCACCGAGCGCTACCTGCGCGAGGTGACGCTGCCCGCGCTGGCGCGCGGTCGGGCCAGGGCGGGCAAGCCGGTGGCCGGGCTGGAGGTCAGCGGCCCGTCGCTGGTGGCGTGCGACGAGGCGGCCGTCGCCGACGTGCGGCGGCAGATCGCGTTCTACGGCTCGACGCCCGCCTACCGCAAGGTGCTCGACCTGCACGGCTGGGGCGAGCTGCACGAGGAGCTGCACCGGCTGTCCCGGCGCCGGCTGTGGGACGACATGGCCGCCGCCGTCACCGACGAGGTCCTGGCCGCCTTCGCCGTCGTGGGCACGCCCGCCGAGGCGAGGGCCGAGCTGACCCGCCGCTACGGCGACGTGATCACCAGGGTCGCGGCGCCGGTGATCAGGACCGGATGAGGTGCCGACCGCTCGGCTCGTCCCGCACCCAGTGCCGGAACAGCTCCGCCCGCGCCCGCGCCACGGCCCGCTGCCGGACCCAGCACCGACGCCCCACGCGCGCCGCGAGCACGGCCAACGGCAGGGCCAGCACCGTCAGCACGACCATCGTCACCATCGCCATCACCTCCACGGTGGCAACGTCACCGTCGCCCACACCTGACGCCAATGGGGAAAACGTCACCCTGATGGAGCAGCATCACGGACACGGGCCGCAGCCGGCAAGGACGTGCGGGAACAGATCAGGCCCGGTGCGCTGGTGCGCACCGGGCCTGACCCGCATCTCACCTGAGCCGCCTATCGGAATCGAACCGATGACCTGCTCATTACGAGTGAGCCGCTCTGGCCGACTGAGCTAAGGCGGCGAGACGCGACAACTATAGCCCAAGCCGGGACCGTCACCGCACGGGGGTTGGGTCGTTGGAGCAGGAGTGACGGCGCTCACGTGCCGTCGCACGACGTCGCCGCCGGCACCGGAGGTCCGACCCACATGCGCCTGATGGCCCTGCCCGCCGCCGCCGTGCTGGTCGCGCTCTGCGCCGGGCCCGCCCTCGCCCAGCCGACGACGACGCCGGTCCCCGGTCCGCGCGACCCGAACCAGCCGCCCGTGTCGGCGGGACCGACCCCGCGGGCGCACGCGATCGGCGACGCGGGCACCGGGCTGGCGGTGGTCCGGCTCGCCCCGGACTCGACCGGCACCGGCACGATCCTGCCCGGTTTCGGCGAGCGGCTGCCCGAGCAGTCGGCGGCCGAGCTCGGCGTCGGGCTGGCGTCCGCGCAGGCCAACACCGAGGCGTTCCTGTCCTACGAGCGGTCGGTGGCGCAGGCGTCGCCGCTGGGCTTCGCGGTGCGGGGCCGGGCGCCGCAGACACCGGGCACGCTGGTGCAGACCGCGTCACCGGACAACGCCGAGCCGATCACCGGCGGCCTCACGCCGCCCGCCACGCCGCTGGACGCCCTGCTCAAGGTCGGTGTGCTGAACGGCAGCGTGCACGCCCGCTGGGACGACGAGCTGGGCCCGTGCGTGCAGCCGCTCGCGGACGCCAGGACCTCCGTCGCCTCGCTCAGCGTCCTCAACGCCATCCCCACCCTGCCGAGCACCCCGGACCTCACCGGCCTGCTCACCGGGGACACCCCGAAGCTCGACGCCGCCGCGCGCCAGTCGCTGATCGACAACGTCAAGCAGCTGACCGCGCCGCTGAGCAGCCTCGGCGGCCTGCTCTCCGGCACCCCCGACACCGGCGCGCAGGGCTCGCTGCTCAGCCTGCCGGACACCCTCAGCGCCCGTTCGACGGTCGAGCTGGTCGAGATCCCGGGCAGCGCCAACAAGGCCATCCGCTCGACCTCCACCCTCCAGGCGGCCGGTGTCCGGCTCCTCGCGGGCACCCCGGCGGAGATCCGCGTCGACGTCGTCGGCCAACCCACCCTCGTCGCGCTGTCCACCGGCGACCAGGCCACCTCGAAGGTCACCTACACCGCGCCGGTCCTCCGGGTCAGCCAGGGCGGCAGGGAGCTGGGCACGATCGACGCGGCCAACCCGAAGCTGGACGTCCCGATCGGCGTCGCGGCCGGTCAGCGGCTGCCGCTCGTCGGCGCGGTGGCGGACGGCCTGCCGAAGCTGGACATCGGCGTGCTGCGGCTCCAGGTCGCGCAGCTCAACCAGAAGGACATGGTCATCGACGGCCCCCTCCAGCAGGGCGGCCCCACCGTCAACGGGTTCATGATCGGGGCCACCGCGCGCCTGCTCGACCTCCAGCTGCTGCCGACCGACGTCCTCGGTCTGCCGAACCTGCCATCGGCGCTGGCGCAGGTGTCCCTGGGTGAGCAGATCGTGCGCGCGGCGGCCCCGAACGGCGGCGTGGTGTGCGCTCCGGCGCAGACCCCGCCGGGCGGTGGCGGCCAGGCCACCCCACCTCCGCAGGGCCGGCAGCTGGCCTACACCAACGCCGCCTACAAGACCGTCCCGATCTTCTGGACCGGCACCGCGCTGCTGCTGGTCGGCGCCGTCGTGGTCGGCGCCCTGCCGACCCGCCGCCGCCCGGCCGCCCGCCCCACGACCCGGTCGCCCGAGCCGCCGCCCTCGGCCTAGCGCGCGGGCCGGACCTCAGCCCCGCTGGAGCGTGGTCAGCATCGCCTCGACGGCGATCCGCGGCTTGACGTTCAGCTCCAGCGCGGTCCGGCAGCCGAGCACGGCCTCCAGCCGGCGCAGCGTCGACTCCGGCGTCCACGACGCCGCCGCCGACCTGGCGTCCTCGGCCCGGTCCGGGTGGTTGAGCACGGCCGCCGCGCCGGTCGCGGTCACCAGCACGTCCCGGTAGAACGCGGCCAGGTCGACCAGCGCCTGGTCCAGCGAGTCGCGCTGGGTCCGGGTGGCCCGCGACTTCTGCCGCTTCTCCAGGTCCTTCAACGCGCCCTTGGCGCCGCGGGTGGCGGCGGCCGTGCCCTTGCCGGTGCCACCACCGCCCATCGCGGTCTCCAACGCCTCGCGCTCGGCCTGGTCGCGGCCCTCGTTCGCGGTCTGCGCGTCACCCTCGGCGGCCGACACGAGCTGGTCGGCGCAGGTGAAGATGTCGGCGGGTCGGCGCAGCGCCATCGGAATCCGCAGCACGGCCTCGCGCCGCGCCCGGGACTGCTCGTCGGTCGCCAGCCGGCGCGCCCGGCCGACGTGCCCGCCGCACACCGAGGCCGCCCACGCCGCCACCTCCGGCGCCACGCCCTCGTGCTCCAGCGCCGACGCGATCGACGCCGCGCGCGGCGTGGCCAGCGAGACGATCCGGCACCGGGACCGGATGGTCACCGACACGTCCTCGGGGTGGTCGGAGGGCGCGCAGAGCAGGAACACGGTCCGCGCCGGCGGCTCCTCGACGGCCTTGAGCAGCGCGTTCGCCGCGCCTTCGGTGAGCCGGTCGGCGTCGGCGATGATCACCACCTGCCACCGCCCGGACGTCGGCCGGCGGGCCGACACCTGCACCAGCGACCGCATCTCGGCCACCGGGATCGACAGCCCCTCGGGCGCGACGACCCGCACGTCGGCGTGCGTGCCGGCCAACGTCGTGTGGCAGCCCGCGCACGAGCCGCAGCCGGGCCGGTCGTCCGCGGCGGTGCACTGCAGCGCCGCGGCGAACGCCCGGGCCGTCGCCGAGCGCCCCGAGCCGGGAGGTCCGGTGAACAGCCACGCGTGCGTCATCGCGCCGGGCGCGGGCGAGCCGCCCGCCACGATCGACGCGGCGGCCTCCGCCGCCGCCGACAGCACCGCGACCGCCTCGGGCTGACCGACGACGTCGCCCCACACACCACGGTTCACCGGGCGACCGTACCGATCCGTCAGGACGTCCCCGCCACCGGCTTGACCGGCATCCTGGTCCGCCGGGCCAGCAGCGGCAGCACCGCGGTCCGCACCCGCTCGGCCACCTCGTCCTCGGTGCCGTCGGCGTCGACCACGACGTAGCGCTCCGGGTCGGCCGACGCCATGTCGGTCAGCAGCTTCTGCACCCGCCAGTGGTGCTCGACCGTGTCCAGCGTGCCGCCCGAGGCCCGGACCTGCGACGGCGTCCGGTCCAGCAGCACGGTCACGTCCGGCCGCAGCCGCCCGGTGGCCCAGTCGACCAGGCCCTCCACCTCGCGCGGCTCCACGCTGCCCGCCGCGCTGAAGTGCGCCAGCGGGCTGTCGACGTAGCGCTCCATGACGACCAGCGCGCCGTTGTCCAGCGCCGGCCGCACCTCGCGCTCGACCACGTCCGCCCGCACGGCCGCCGACACCAGCGCGTGCGCCCGCACCCCGGCCAGGTCGGCGGTGGTCAGCAGGTTGCGCAGCCGCTGCTCGTCCAGGTCCGGGTCGGAGGCCAGCACCACCTCGCGCCCGGTCTCGCGCAACGCCTCGGCCAGCCTCCTGGCCTGCACGGACGTGTCCTGCCGGGTGTCGCCCTCGACGGCGATCAGCAGACCGCCGGTCCGCCGGGCCCGACCGCGCAGCGCGGCCAGCACGTCGGACAGGAACGGCTCGGTGCGCCGGTTGTCCATCTGCCGGTAGGCGATCAGCCCGAGCAGCGCGGCGATCACGCCCGCGCCGAACAGCACCGGCCGGGTGCCGTCCACCTGCATCGGGTGGTCGAAGATCGTGATCGTGCGCTTCTGCACCAGGGTGACCAGCAGCGGCGCGGTGGCCGACGAGGCGAACAGCACCACCTTGAGCAGCGACTGGAGCAGCGCCACGGTCCGGCCGCGCATCGCGTCCTCGACCTGCGCGCCGACGATGGTCAGGCCGGTCAGGAACGCCATGCCCGCCGACGCGCCGACGAACGCCACCGCGATCAGCGCCACCCACAGGTGCGGCGCGAACGCCACGAACAGCAGGCTCAGGCCCGCGACCAGGATCGTCACGCCGAACAGCCGGTCGTACGGCAGCCGCCGGGCCATCCGCGGCGCGGTCGCCATGCCCAGCGCCAGGCCGGCGAACACGGCCACGAACAGCAGGCCGAACGCGGAGTCGCCGCCCAGCAGCGACAGCGAGTAGGGGGTGGCCGTGCCGATCACCGCGCCGGCCGCGGCGAACGCGCCGATCATGCCGATGACCAGGCCGCGGACCAGCGGCGTGCGGGCCGCGTACTTCATGCCGTCGCGCAGCATGGCGAAGAAGCCGGGCGCCTCGCCGTCCTCCCGGGTGCGCTTGACCGCGGCGATCCGGCCGGACAGCTCCGGGATGCGGGTCGCGACGATGATCGCCGACGTCACGTACAGCGCGCCGTTCACCATGACCGCGATGGTCGCGATCCGGAACTCCAGGTCGCTGTTCTGCAGGCCCAGGTAGCCGGGGATGCCGGAGATGATCGAGTACAGGCCCGCGCCGGAGATGACCGAGATGCCGTAGGTCATCACCAGGCCGAGCTGGTTGGCCGTCTCCACCTGGTCGGGCCGGCGCAGCAGGTTCGGCACGGCCGAGTCCTTGGCCGGGATCCACAGCATCGCGCAGCAGCCGACCAGGAAGTTCGCGATGAACAGCCACCACGCGGTGCCGACCAGCGCGATCGAGATGAACAGGCCGCCCCGCAGCAGGTCGCAGACCACCATGATCTTGCGGCGGTCGAACCGGTCCGCCAGCACGCCGCCGAGCGGCGCGAACAGGATGCCGGGCAGCAGCTGGGTCAGCACGACCAGGCTGAGCGAGAAGCTCTGCCACTGGTAGCTGTCCATCATCTTGGTGACCAAGCCGGTCAGGGCCAGCAACGACAACCAGTCACCGACGCTGCACAGAAAGGTGACACCCCAGAGCCTGCGGAACGGCCGGATCGCCAACACGCTGCGAATCCGGTGGCTGGTCGAGGCCGCTGTGCCGCCGTCTTGGATGGTGCTCACCCCCGCCGATGGTGCAGGACGTAAGGGTAGCCGGACCGATTCACGCGACCGACCACCTGGGCCGTTCGGGTGACCGGAACGGGATCACCGCACCAGGTCGACCACTGCCTCGACGATCTCGCGCAGCACGGTGAACAGCAGTCCCCCGAGGGCGGCCAGCGCGATCAGGCACCCGACCAGCGCGCCCCGGCCCTTCTTCGGGTCGGGGCGGTCGGCCCGGTCGGGCTGGTGGCGGGCCAGGCCGGCGTGCGGGACGTGCGCGGCGGGCGTGCCCGTCACGTGCCCGGACGCCGGTCGGGCCGCCCGACGAGCAGGTGCGCGGCGGATCGGCGGCGCCGGCGGGACGGGGGCGGGCGGCGGCGCCACGACCGGCGGCGCGACCGGCGCCCCCGCCGGCCGGTAGCGGTGCTCGCCCGTCACCAACCCGGCGAGCGGGTCCGGGAACACCCGCGGTGGCGGGGCGGCCTGCGTCCCGTCCCGGCCGAACAGACCACCGTCCACCGCGTCGCCTCCCCTAGCCCTTGGACTTCGCCGGGGCCTTCTTCCGCGCGGGCGCCTTCTTGGCCGCCGGGGCCTTCTTCTTGGTCGTCGGCCCCTTGGCCCGCTTCTCGGCCAGCAGCTCGGCCGCCCGCTCGTCGGACAGGCCCTCGACGCTGTCCGACTTGCGCAGCGAGGCGTTGGTCTCGCCGTCGGTCACGTACGGGCCGAACCGGCCCTCCTTGACCACCATCGGCTTGCCGGACACCGGGTCCGCGCCCAGCTCCTTCAGCGGTGGCGCGGCCGCCGCCCGACCCCGCTTCTTCGGCTCGGCGTAGATCTTCAGCGCCTCGTCCAGGGTGACCGTGAACAGCTGGTCCTCGCTGGTCAGCGACCGCGAGTCGGTGCCCTTCTTCAGGTACGGCCCGTACCGGCCGTTCTGCGCGGTGATCTCCGCGCCGGTCTCCGGGTCCTTGCCGACCACGCGCGGCAGCGAGAGCAGCCTCAGCGCGTCGTCCAGCGTCACCGAGTCCAGCGACATCGACTTGAACAGCGAGCCGGTGCGCGGCTTCGGCGCCTTCTTCGCGCCCTCCGCCGCCTCCGGCAGCACCTCGGTCACGTACGGGCCGAACCGGCCCTCCTTGGCCACGATCTCGTGCCCGGTGACCGGGTCGTTGCCCAGCGAGCGACCCTCCTGCGGCGTGGCGAACAGCTTCTCCGCGATGTCGCGGTTCAGCTCGTCCGGCGGCAGGTCGTCGGGCAGGTTCGCCCGCTGCGCGCTCGCCGCGCCGTCCGGCCCCTCGACCTCGCGCTCCAGGTACGGCCCGTACCGGCCGACCCGGACGTAGACCGTGCGGCCCTCCACGTCGGAGAACAGCGGGATCGAGTTGACCTCGCGCGCGTCGATCTCCTCGACGCTGGAGCCGACCAGCTTCTTCAGCCCGCCGGACCGGCCGACCGAGGACTCCGGGCCGACGTTGCCGCCGAAGTAGAACCCGGACAGCCACGTGGTGCGCTCCTGGCGACCGGCGGCGATGCCGTCCAGCTCGTCCTCCAGCGCGGCGGTGAAGTCGTAGTCGACCAGCCGGCCGAAGTGCTGCTCCAGCAGCCCGACCACGGCGAACGCCACCCACGACGGGACCAGGGCGGAGCCCTTCTTCCACACGTAGCCGCGGTCCTGGATGGTGCTGATGATCGAGGCGTAGGTGGACGGGCGGCCGATGCCCAGCTCCTCCATCGTCTTGATCAGGCTGGGCTCGGTGAAGCGCGGCGGCGGCGAGGTCGAGTGGCCGTCCGGGGACAGCTCGGCCGCCGACACCGACTGGTCCTTGGCCAGCTGCGGCAGGCGCGACTCGACGTCGTCGGACTCGCCGCCGGCCTCGGAGTCGACCGTCTCCACGTACGCCTTGAGGAAGCCCGCGAAGGTGATCGTGCGACCGGACGCGGCGAACGTGACCTCCTCGCCGGCCGCCGTGGCGCCCGTGATGCGCACGGACGTCGTGTTGCCCCTGGCGTCGGCCATCTGGGAGGCGATCGTGCGCTGCCAGATCAGCTCGTACAGCTTGAACTCGTCGGACTCCAGCTCGCGGGCGACCTGGCCGGGGGTGCGGAACACCTCGCCCGCCGGGCGGATCGCCTCGTGGGCCTCCTGCGCGTTCTTGACCTTGCGGGTGTACTGGCGGGGCTCCTTGGACACGTACTGCGAGCCGTACAGCTCGGTGGCCTGCGCCCGCGCCGCCGCGATCGCGGTCTCCGACAGCGTGGTGCTGTCGGTGCGCATGTAGGTGATGTAGCCGTTCTCGTACAGCTTCTGCGCGGTGCGCATGGCGCGGTCCGCCGAGAAGCGCAGCTTGCGGCCCGCCTCCTGCTGGAGCGTGGACGTCATGAACGGCGCGTACGGCTTGCGCGAGTACGGCTTCTCCTCGACCGAGGACACCGTCATGGTGGCGTTGACCAGGCCCTCGGCGATGGCCCTGGCCTGCGCCTCGTCCAGCACCCGGACGTCGGGGGTGGCCCCGCCCGGCCCGGCCTTCAGCCTGCCGTCGGGCCCGAAGTCGCGACCGGCGGCCAGGCGCGTGCCGTCCACCGCGACCAGGCGCGCGCCGAACGTGCGCGGCGAGGCGTCGGCGCCCGCGTCCATGGTCGCCGAGACGTCCCAGTACGAGGCGGTGACGAACTTCATCCGCTCCCGCTCGCGCTCGACCACGATCCGGGTCGCCACGGACTGCACGCGGCCCGCCGAGAGCTTCGGCATGACCTTCTTCCACAGCACCGGGCTGACCTCGTAGCCGTAGAGGCGGTCGAGGATGCGGCGGGTCTCCTGGGCGTCGACCAGGTCCTGGTCCAGGTCGCGCGGGTTCGCGGCGGCGGCGAGGATCGCGGGCTCGGTGATCTCGTGGAACACCATCCGCCGGACCGGGACCTTCGGCTTCAGCGTGTCCAGCAGGTGCCAGGCGATGGCCTCGCCCTCGCGGTCGCCGTCCGTCGCGAGGTAGAGCTCGTCGACGTCCTTCAGCAGCTCTTTCAGCTCGGCGACGGTCGCCTTCTTGTCGGGCGTGACGACGTACAGCGGCTCGAAGTCGTGGTCCACGTCCACGCCCAGCCGGGCCCACGGCATGCCCTTGTACTTCGCGGGCACGTCGGCGGCGCCCCGGGGCAGGTCCCGGATGTGCCCCTTGGATGACTCCACGACGAAGTCGTTGCCGAGGTAGGACGCGATCTTCCGCGCCTTCGTGGGCGACTCGACGATCACCAACCGCCGGTTGCCGCTCGCTGATCCCCCGTTTGTCTTCCTCGCCCGTGTCGATCCAGCCACGCCGTCCCGCTCTCTTCGAACACTGTGTCCCGACCCGCCAGTGTGCACTGTCCTATGTCGCCGCTGGGCAGCCCTGGTCGGGACAGGGTGACACAACTGTGCCGGATCCTCCGCCAGGAGGACGCGCTACGCGGCCGGCCAGGTGCGCTCGGCAACGCCCCGCGGCGCCCGTCCGACCAGCTCCGCCAGCCGTTCGAGCCGCCGTCTGCCGACCACCCGCAGCGCCGGTCCCCCGGCTCCGTCGGACAAGAGTGTCGAGGGCAGGCCCGACGTGGCCAACGCTTTTCGGAGGGTTTCGTGCGTGTCGGGCGCGGTCGGGTCGAGGCCCAGGAGGTACCCGGAGCCGGACTCCACCCACCGGCCGGCCGCCAGCGCCCACAGCCGCAGCGCGCCGCCGTCGAGGGTGAAGTCGGGTGGGACGACCTTGCGGCAGCCGTCGAACCACTGCCCGGCCAACCCGGCCAGGTCGGCCCGGAAGGGGGTCATGACCTGCCAGGACTCGGTGACCTCCGGCTCCGCGCCGGCTTCGGGTCCCGCTTCGGGCCCGACCTCGGGTTCGGCCTCCGCTTCGGCCTCCGCCTCGGGTTCGACCCGGGTTTCGGCCTCGGTCGGATCGGCTTCGGCCTGGTCGGGCGCGACCAAGTCGGGTTCGGTCGGGTCGGGTTCGGCCAGGTCTGGTTCGGTCGGGTCTGGTTCGGTCGGGTCTGGTTCGGTCGGGTCTGGTTCGGGGGCGGCCGGTCCGCTGCGGCCCGACCCGATCACCACCGGCTGGAACCCGTCCGACTCGTCGTCGGCCGGCTCGACCGGCTCGTCCGGCGGTTCGGCCTCGACCTCCGCCACCAGGTCGTGCGCGACCTCGGCCGCGGGCGGTTCCCCGGCGGGCTCGTCCTGGGCCGGCGCCACCCGGACCAGCTCGACGCGCGCCTGCACCCCGCGCTCGGCCAGCACGGCCAGCACGGCGGCGGCCCGGTCCCGGGTGTCGACTCCCACCGACACCCGGGCCGCACGTCCGCGGGCGAAGCCCAGCGCCTGGCCGGGCCCGCACAGCAGGCCCGCCAGGTCACCGACGCAAGGCTGGCGCGCCTCGGCCGAGTAGAAGGACAGTTGCCCCACGAAGACGCAGCGTAGAACACACGTTCGACCACGGCCAGTCTCCGAAGGGCTGAACCACGTACCCCATCAGCCTCAGCCGTCCCACCGGTGTCAGCTGCCCAGGGACTTCAGCGATTCCGCCATCTTGGCGCACTGCGGCGCCTTCTGGAACGCCTCGGCCAGCTTCGGGTCCTCCTGGAGCTTCTTGATCTGCTCCTGGAGCTTCGACGGTTCGGCCTGGTCGCCGCCCAGCTCGCCGAGCTTGGTGCTGAACTCCGGGTCGTTCGGGTCGAGCGCGGCCAGCTCGGTGTTGGCCTTGCCCAGCTCCTCGCCGGAGTCCTGGAAGAACTTGACCAGCTCGTCGTGCAGCTGCTGCGCCTCCGCCGAGGGCGCGCCCAGGTCCGCCAGCTTCTCGCCGGACTCCGTCAACGCCTTGCCCGCGCTCGCGGTGTAGTCGAGCATCGCGGTCTTCTGCAGCGCCGTGTCCTCGGCGCCGCCTTCGAACATCGTCTTGAGCAGGGGTCATCAGGCCCTCGACCGTGGGCCCGACGCCGTCGCAGAACGTGCCGGTCCACTCGACCGGGTCAGCGCTCGCCGCCGCGGTCGTGGTCGTGGTGGCGGCGGCGGTGGACGACCCCGACGAGGACGAACCGCCACCGCCGCACGCGGAGGTGACCAGTACGGCGGCGAACACGCCCGCAAGCGCGACGCGGTGCTTCACGAATGCCCCCAATGGTGAAAAAGGTGAGGGGGCAACCTACTACGACGTGGGTGCGGCCGACTCGGACGGCCTCAGCGTCCGCAGGCCCTGGCAGGACTCGGCCTTCTCGGCCGCCTCGGACAGCTCCGGCGACGCCTCCAGCTGCTTCAGCGGCGCGACGAAATCATCCAGTCGAGTGATGGCCTCGCCCGCGGCTTGGAGCCCACCGACCGGGTCGTTGGCGTCCGCGGCCTCGATGGCGGCCTTGGCGTCGGAGAAGTTCTTCGCGATCCCGGTGAACGTCACCGCCATCTGCTCCACCTGCTCGTCACCGCCCGCCACCGGCGACGGGCCGACGCCGCGCAGCCCGGTCGCGGTCTGGGTGAAGGCGTCGGCCATCTGGCCCATGTACGCGCCCATGTCGGCCTTGAGCTTGGCCGGGTCGTTCGCGTCGAGCTGCGGTGGCGTCTTGGGCACCGTGGCGAACGACGCCGCCGCCGTGCACACCTTGTCCATGTACTCCACCGCCGCCGCGTCGGACGGTTCCGCGGACGACGTCGGCGCGGCGCCGTCGTCCCCGGAACCGCACCCGGCGACCGCCACGGCCAGCGCGGCGACCAGCGGAAGAAGTCTCATCAGGGTGCTCCCAACAGTTCTGGTCATCACCGGACAGTGTGCCCCCAATCGGGCGAGGCCACCCGACCCCCGCCACATCCGCGGCGCCGTGGACGCGCGAGGGCGGGGCGCCCCGACCGGGACGCCCCGCCCTAGTGCGGTCGATCAGGCGGAGGTGGTGGCCTCCGCCGGGGTGTCCGCGATGGCCGTGCCGCGCCGCTTGGACACGACCACGGCCGCCACGATGGCGATCACCGCGACGATCGCGATCGCGTACCGGATGCCCGCCGACTCGCCCGAGCCGACGGTGAACCCGACGATGGCGGGCGCGATCAGCACCGAGACCAGGTTCATCACCTTGATCAGCGGGTTGATGGCCGGACCGGCGGTGTCCTTGAACGGGTCGCCGACGGTGTCGCCGATGACGGTCGCGGCGTGGGCGTCGGAGCCCTTGCCGCCGTGGTTGCCGTCCTCGACCAGCTTCTTCGCGTTGTCCCAGGCGCCACCGGAGTTGGCCAGGAACACCGCCATCAGGGTGCCGGTGGCGATCGCGCCGGCCAGGTAGCCCGCCAGCGGGCCGACGCCGAGGCCGAAGCCGACCGCGATCGGGGCCAGCACCGCCAGCAGGCCGGGGGTGGCCAGCTCGCGCAGCGAGTCCTTCGTGCAGATGTCCACGACCCGGCCGTACTCCGGCTTGACCGTGCCGTCCATGATCCCGGGGTTCTCGCGGAACTGGCGGCGCACCTCGAACACGATCGCGCCCGCCGCGCGGGTCACCGCGTTGACCGCGAGACCGGAGAACATGAACACCACGGCCGCGCCGATGATGACGCCGACCAGCACGTTCGGGCTGAACACGACGTTGCTGAACGACACCGGCACGTCGGCGAGGCCGACCTGCACGTCCCGCAGCGCCTGTTCGATGGCGTCCTTGTAGGAGCCGAACAGCGCGGTCGCCGCCAGCACGGCGGTGGCGATCGCGATGCCCTTGGTGATGGCCTTGGTGGTGTTGCCCACCGCGTCCAGCTCGGTGAGGATCTGCGCGCCCTCGCCGTCGACGTCGCCGGACATCTCGGCGATGCCCTGCGCGTTGTCGGAGACCGGGCCGAAGGTGTCCATGGCCACGATGACGCCGACCGTGGTCAGCAGGCCGCAGCCGGCCAGCGCGACCGCGAACAGCGACACGACGACCGAGCCGGACAGCAGGAACGCGCCGTAGACCGCGCCGCCGATGACCAGCGCGGTGTAGACCGCCGACTCGAAGCCGACCGAGATGCCGGACAGGATGACGGTCGCCGCGCCGGTGAGCGAGGTGCGGCCGACCTCCTTGACGGGCTTGTGCTCGGTGCCGGTGTAGTAGCCGGTCAGCCACAGGATGACGCCCGCCAGCAGGATGCCGATGATCACCGCGATGGCGGCGATCCAGGCCGGGTTGCCGCTGGTGGCCGCGATCTCCTCGGTCACGCCCGCGAGGCCCGCGAACGAGCTGGGCAGGAAGAGGAACGCCGCGATCGTGCACAGCACCGCCGAGATGACCGCCGAGATGTAGAACGAGCGGTTGATCGCGGACAGGCCGTTCTCGCCGGTGCGCGCCCTGGTGATGTAGACGCCGATGACCGCGGTGATCACGCCGATCGCGGGGACGATCAGCGGGAACAGCAGGCCCTTCGCGCCGAACGCGGCGGTGCCGAGGATCAGCGACGCCACCAGGGTGACGGCGTAGGACTCGAACAGGTCGGCCGCCATGCCGGCGCAGTCGCCGACGTTGTCGCCCACGTTGTCGGCGATGGTGGCGGCGTTGCGCGGGTCGTCCTCGGGGATGCCCTGCTCGACCTTGCCGACCAGGTCCGCGCCGACGTCGGCGGCCTTGGTGAAGATGCCGCCGCCGACCCGCATGAACATGGCGAGCAGGGCCGCGCCGAAGCCGAAGCCCTCCAGCACCCTGGGCGCCTGGCCGACGTAGACGAACACGACCAGGGCCGCGCCGAACAGGCCGAGGCCGACGGTGAACATGCCGACCACGCCACCGGTGCGGAACGCGATCCGCATGGCCTTCTCCCGGCCGCCGTTCTCCCTGGCCGCGGCGGCGACGCGCACGTTCGCGCGGGTCGACAGCCACATGCCGAGGTAGCCGATGATGGCGGAGAAGCCGGCGCCGACGAGGAAGAACAGCGACCTGCCGATCCGCTCCCCAATGTCCTCGGCGGGCAGCGCGAACAGCAGCACGAACACGATGACGACGAAGATGCCGAGCGTTCGGAACTGCCGGTTGAGGTAGGCCGCTGCGCCCTCTTGGACCGCCTTGGCGATGTCCTGCATCTTGGAGGTGCCCTGGCCCGCGGCCAGCACCTCCCGGAGCAGCACGTAGCCCACGGCCAGGGCAGCCAGGGCGACCACGGCGACCACGGCCACGAGGCCGCGATCACCTCCGGAGAGCTCTAGGCCCTCCGCGAGGAATTGCCGGGACATCCGTCCTCCTGGTGAGTTTTCCAAGCCCAATGTCAGGGCCACCCCGCTGCTGTGAGGCGGGTCACTCACGCGACTGTCAGCCCCGACACAACGTGATGCACCCCTCATTGGATGCGATGTCGGCGGAGTCTATTCATAGTCCGCAAGTAGGCAACGACGAGTCCCGATCCGTACACACACCGTTATCCGCACAGGCAGGGTCCGGAAGTCGGCCGGGTGTGCGAAGCTGCGCCACGTGGCGAACCAGGGACGTCGTTTGCTGGACCGCGTCCTCGCCGGTGTCCCGGCGGGCGAATCCCCGTTGACGCACACCGAGAACCAGCCGCCGCGACCTGCGCAACCAGTGCCGTGGCCGTCGTGGGCGCCGTCCGCGCTGGTGTCGTCGCTGGTGGAGCGCGGGGTCGCGGAGCCGTGGCGGCACCAGGCCGAAGCGGCGGAGCTGGCGTGGTCCGGATCACACGTAGTCGTGGCTACGGGTACCGCTTCGGGTAAATCGCTGGCGTACCAATTGCCGGTCCTGAGCGCGTTGACAGTTGATCCGAGGGCAACAGCTCTGTACCTCTCGCCGACCAAGGCGCTGGGCGCGGACCAGTTGAGGTCGGTGACCGGTTTGGCGGTGCCCGGTGTGCGCGCGGCGTCGTTCGACGGCGACACCCCGGTGGCGGAGCGGGATTGGGTGCGGGCGCACGCCAACTGGGTGTTCAGCAATCCGGACATGCTGCACCGGGGCGTGCTGCCCCACCACGCCCGGTGGATCCGGTTCCTGCGCCGGCTGTCGTACGTGGTGGTCGACGAGTGCCACACCTACCGGGGTGTTTTCGGCTCGCACGTGGCGCTGCTGCTGCGGCGGCTGCGGCGGGTCGCCCAGCGGTACGGCGCGGACCCGGTGTTCGTGCTGGCGTCGGCGACGGTGGCCGACCCGGCGGCGTCGGCGTCGGCGCTGCTCGGCGCGGACGTGGCGGCGGTGACGGAGGACGGCTCGCCGCGCGCCGGGCGGACGGTGGCGCTGTGGGAGCCGCCGCTGCTGGACGAGCTGGAGGGCGAGAACGGCGCGCCGGTGCGGCGCTCGGCGGGCGCGGAGACGGCCCGCATCCTGGCCGACCTGGTGGTGGAGGGCGCGCGGTCGCTGGCGTTCGTGCGGTCGCGGGTGGGCGCGGAGCTGACCGCGCTGGGCGCGCGGCGGGTGCTGTCGGAGGTCGAGCCGGCGCTGGCCGGGCGGGTGGCCGCCTACCGCGGCGGGTACCTGCCGGAGGAGCGGCGGGCGCTGGAGCGGGCGGTGTCGTCGGGCGAGCTGCTGGGCGTGGCGACGACGAACGCGCTGGAGCTGGGCGTCGACATCGTCGGGCTGGACGCGGTGGTGGTGGCCGGGTTCCCGGGAACGTTGGCGTCGTTCTGGCAGCAGGCCGGGCGGGCGGGGCGGACCGGGGACACCGACGCCCTGGTGGTGTTCGTGGCGCGGGACGACCCGTTGGACACCTACCTGGTGCACAACCCGTCGGCGGTGCTGGACAAGCCGGTCGAGGCGACCGTGCTGGACCCGGCGAACCCGTACGTGCTGGAGCCGCAGCTGGCCTGCGCGGCGGCCGAGCTGCCGCTGACGCCGGAGTCGCTGGCGTCGTTCGGCGGTGACGCGGCGCTGGCGGTGGTGGAGGACATGGTGGCGCGCCGGGTGCTGCGGCGGCGGCCGAACGGGTGGTACTGGACGTCGCACGACCGGCCGCACGGCGAGGTGGACATCCGCAGGTCCGGCGGCGAGCAGGTCGTGGTGGTGGAGGCCGACTCGGGGCGGATGCTCGGTACGGTGGACCACGCGTCGGCGTGCTGGCAGGTCCACTCCGGAGCGGTCTACCTGCACCAGGGCGAGTCGTACGTGGTGGACGAGCTGGACCTGGAGAGCGGGCTCGCGCTGGTGCACTCGGAGAAGCCGGACTGGACGACGACCGCGCGGGACACCAAGGACATCTCGGTGGTGCGGGTGCTGGAGCAGCGCGCGTTCGACGGGGTGGCGGTGTGCCTGGGCGAGGTCGAGGTGACGTCGCAGGTCGTCGGCTACCTGCGGAAGCTGTCGTCCGGGCAGGTGGTCGACGCGGTGCCGCTGTCGATGCCCGCGCAGACGCTGGTGACGCGGGCGGTCTGGTACACGGTGTCGGCGGAGTTGCTGGGCAGTGCGCCGGGGGGCGCCGGTCTGGCTCCGGCGCGCGTCCCCGGCGCACTGCACGCCGCCGAACACGCGGCGATCGGCCTGCTACCGCTCTTCGCGACCTGTGACCGGTGGGACATCGGCGGCGTCTCGACCGCGCTGCACCAGGACACCGGGGAGGCGACGGTGTTCGTGCACGACGGTCATCCCGGGGGAGCCGGGTTCGCCGACCGCGGGTTCAACGCGGTCGTCCCTTGGTTGGTCGCTACTCGGGAGGCCATCGCGGCTTGCGCGTGTCCGGCCGGGTGCCCGTCCTGCGTGCAGTCGCCGAAGTGCGGGAACGGCAACGATCCGCTGGACAAGGCGGGCGGTGTGGCCGTGCTGGACGTCGTGCTCGGGGTGGTCGGGGAGAGACGCCACGACGTCCGGCACGGCCACGTCGGTCACGACCGGTCGGCGGCGACCAGGCCGTAGTCGGAGGTGCGGTCGGCGGCGAGCACCAGGGCTTCGCGCACCACGTCCGCGTGCGGGAGCTGCCACGCGCAGATCTGCGGCTTGACCCGCCAGTGCACGACGCCGACCTGGCACGGGCTCGGCGGCAGCGAGACGTACTCGCCCTTGCCGTAGTGCCGGACCTCGGCGTCGGCGACCATCCCGCCGCCGGAGGCGACCAGGAACATCCAGCGGCCCTGCGGGGTCGCCACGATCGGGACGGGCACGCCGGTGGCGCGCAGCGCGACCGCGGCCCGGCGGCCGAGCTCGGCGTCGACCTCGATGGCGTCCACGCCGTGGCCGGTGGCCAGCAGGATGCTGTAGGAGTGGCCGGTCCACCAGGTGGCGACCTGCTCCGCCTTGGTGCCGATGCGCTCCTGCCAGTCGGCGTGGACCGGCACCGGGCCGTGGTCCTCGACGCCGTCGACGCCCTCGCGCCCGGCCCACTGGTCGCCCGCCGGATAGGTGCCCGGCAGCACAGGCCACCCGTGCCACGCGAGGTTGACCGCCTCTGCGCGCAGCTCGATGCGGAAGGCCCCGCGCCAGCTATCCGACCACTCCATCTTTCGTTCGCCTCCTGCGCTGCCGTTCACGACAGCGTGTCGCGTGGTGTTCGACACCGTGTCGGTGCCACCACTTGAACTAACGCCATGACCGGTGGTTTTGGTAACCGCGAGTCGACAACTGGTCGTTGTGGCACGGCCAACGCGACGGGCGAGGGCGGCCGACCGAACGCCGCCGAGCTCGCCCATCCACCACCAAGCCGCGGATCTGCGGTCGTGTGAGTCCGCTCACCGCCACTGGACGACCGTTCGTCGCGAGGAGTAGGGGTCACGGTTCGGCCGGACCGGCACGCGCCTGCGCGCTGAGCGCGCCGAACACCCCCGCCTCGCCGGAGACCCGCACGGTCACCTCCCAGCCCTCCACCAGGCACGCGGCCAACCGCCCACCCATCCGCTCAACCACCCACCCAGCCCGCGCGCAGGCCTCCGACACCCCGCCACTCAACTGCCCAGCCGCCGCCAACGCCCCCAAATCCGCCGCCGCACCCAACCGGTGCCTGTCCACCACCACCTCCCCTACTCGAACCCCGACCACCACGAGCCCGAACCACACCGCCACGACCACGACCGCGACGACAGAGGCCGACCCCCGGTCACCCAGCCGACCCATCCCACCCATCAGCCACCTCCCACTCCCCCACTCGACCACTGCTCCACCCCACCTCCCACTCCTCCGCCACCCCACCGCCTCGCTCCACCGCCCCGCTCGACCACCCGCTCCACCCCGCCTCCCCACGCCACCTCCAGCGCACCTCCTCGCTCCACCTCCCTGCACCACCTCATCGCTCACCGCCCCGCACCACCTCCAGTTCGCCTCCCGTCACACCTCCAACCCACTCCACTCCACCGCCTCGCCCTACCGCCCCGCTCCGCCCCCGCCGCCTCCCTGCCCCGCTACCCGCCTCCCGCTGCCCCGCTGCTCGCGCCGGCAGCGCGCGCATGCAATCCGCCAGCCGCTCCACCCCGCCCCCAGCCTCGTCCCACCGCCTTCACGCCCTGCCCCACCGCTTCCATGCCCTGCTCCGCCTCCCTGCTCCGCTCCCGCTGTCCTGCCCCGCCGCCTCTGCTCTGCTCTGCTCCCGCTGCCCTGCCGGCGCCTCTGCTTCGCCTCCCACCTCCCTGCCTCACCTCCCGCCTCCCGCCTCCCGCTGCCCGCCTCTCGCTGCCCGCTGCCCGCTGCCCGCGCCGTGCGCATGCAGTCCGCCGACCGCCCCACCCGCCCCTCGTTCCACCTGCCGCCCTCTCCCGCCGCCCCGTGCAGGCAGCGCGCGCCTCCAATCCGCCTCCCCGCTCCAACTCCCGTGCCGGGCCCGCGACCCGACCCACATCACCCGTCAGCCACTCCCGGCTCCAGCACTGCGTAGGCGCGTGCCCGCAGTTCGACGCCCAGCCGCTCGACCGTCACCTCCACCCGAGCCGTGTCCCCCTCCCGCCGAACCGCCCACCGGGCGCCCCGCGGCGCCACCTGCTCGACCACGCCCGCCACCCGCCCCTCGTCCCCGCGAGCGACCAACCGCGCCGCCTCCCGAGCCGCGTCGGTGCACCGGAGTTGGCCGACGACCGCCATCACGGCCGACACGCCGAGCACCAGGACGACGACCAACCCGCACACCGCCACCGCCGCCTCGACCGTCACCCCGCCCCGGTCGTCACCGAGCGCGGCCCGCTTCACCAGTCCACCGTGAAAGCCCGCAGCAGCAGCCCTCGCAGCAGCCCTTCCACCCAGTCGCCGTTCAACAGCGAGAGCAGCACCAGGGCGAGCGCGGCGGCGGCCAGCGTGCCGATCGCGTACTCGTCAAATTCCTATGCATCCTTTACAATAAGTAATGTAAAGGATACGCAGCGTAATGAAAGACTCATTGAAGGGACAACTAGCTTACGCCTACGAGCGGATCAGCGATGACCGCGAGGGTAAGGAACTTGGCGTTAAGCGCCAAGATGAAGACATCGACAAGCTGGCCGAATATCTCGGCGTGACGCTGGTCAGAAAGTTCGTGGACAACGACCTGTCTGCCAGCACGAACACGGACGAGCACCGACCGAACTACGAAGAGATGATGGGCCTCCTCGAAACCGGCCCGATCAAGATCGTGCTCAGCTACACGACGAGCCGTCTTACTCGCAAACCGGAAGAGAGTGAACAGCAAATTAAGCTGGCTCGCCGCCATGGCATTCAGTTCTACTACGTTCGCGGGCAGTTCCTTGATCTCCAGGTAGCCGCCAATCGGCGCATGGCTCGTTATCAAGCCGCCAATGACGCGGGCGAAGCCGAGGAGCTACAGGAGCGCGTTCTTCGTAAAAAGTTGCAAGATGCCCGCGAGGGTAAGACGGGCGGCGGGCGACGCCTCTACGGGTACGGCAAGACCATTGGACACAACCCTGCGACAGGCAAAGACATCTGCGACCCGTACCAGGTGCGCGAGCACGAGATCGCTGCGCTTCAGGAAGGCAAGCGCCGGACGCTGGCCGGAGAAAGCCAGTTCGACATCATTAGGGACTGGAACCGGCGCGGTATCACGAGGGCGCTAGGCGGCCCGTGGAGCGTTGGCCCGTTCAAGCGGACACTGCTCAACGAGAGCTACGTTAAATTCGACCCAATCGGCCACCCGACGGACTGCCCTTGCTTGCAGAACCCAGAGACTGGCGCTACCCGCATTCACCACAACGAACGCCACCGCGCGAGGTGGCCGTATGTCTTCACTCGGGCCGAACATGACGCGCTCACTGCAATGTTCAACGGTCGCAATAAGCTCTGGTACAGCCCGGGACGCCTTAAGAGCCGTACCTACCTTTTGACCGGCATCGTTTACTGTGGCGGTACGTGGCGGGACACCGAGCGTGAAGGGCATGTGTGCGGCGGCGAGATGTTCGGCCAAGGCAAGACATACACGAAGCGTGACGGCAGCGTTGTCCGCCAGCGCCGCTATGCCTGCAAGAAGTGGGATCGCCACGGCTTCCGCGTCGGCTGCTGCACCGTTTTCCGGATCGCGGACGCGGTCGAGCAGTTCGTGAGCGAGCAGGTTCTGTACCGCTTCGACTCGCCGGAAGTAGCAAGAGCGCTTGCGCCTGCCGACAACGAAGAGCGCATGACAGCGATCATCCAAGAGCTGGCCGAGCTTCAGGCGCGCCGCGAAGTGCTTGCGGCGGAGTACGCGGCCGGTGAGCACGATAAAGACGATTACCGGGTGATGGTGGCGCTGATCAAAGAGAAGCTTGCGCTCGCAGAGACCGAGAAGAAGCAACTGCTCAGTGCCAAAGCCAAGAGCCTCGCCGTCCCGACTGACGGCGGTCTACGAGAGGTTTGGGAGACCGCCAGCATGGAGTGGCGAGCCAGTGTCATTAGGCTGGTGGTCGAGAAGGTGGTAATCCATCCTGGGCGGACGGGAGCGAAGCGGTGGCCGGATAAGAACGGCTGGTACTTCGACCCAGAGCTGATTGAGATCGTCTGGCTGCACTGACGAGCAGCCGAAGCTTGGCGATCACGGCGGCGTCCTGCACTTTTAGCGGGACGCCGCTGGCCCGGGTGGAGTGTTGAACCGAAGAAGCAGGACCCACATCATTCGCTGAACCAGGCCCACGCATCTACCGCTCTCCACCGTTGCGGGAGGATTGCGCTATCACTCCTGTTATTCTGCCCCAAATACGTCCCGAGTCCCCCTGGCCATTAATATACAGCCTTGCCAGATAAACCACTTCGGCGAAATCGGCTGAGCCAAGTTCATCCGAATCCTCGTTGCTATTTGACATATTCAAGATCTTTACGCAGATTTCAGCCGGGCTCACATCATGATGGATATCCCAAGATATAATATCCCAGTTAGAAAGCGGTGAATGGTCTTCGAATGAATCGTTCATACAATATTTATATTAACAGAAGATAAATGAACAGGCCATCGCCAAGGGCTACTGGAGCCCTCGTCTATTGTCTGTGATTACGCGCCCGCCTTCAGATTGCGGAAGACGCCAGTAGACCACACTGTCGCCATCGCGAAGTTTTACGAGATGTCCGTGACCTTTACCCAGCGGGCCGCCACGCCCCCCGTAGTAGATATCAACTTTTGCTTGACCGTCAGTTGTGTAGCCGGATTCGATTAAAGCGTGATGTCCTTCGAAGGTGCCGTTCGCACCAAACTCTTCGTTTCCCAGGTTACGCTCACGGGCTTCGCGGGCCTCACGCTCGGCTCTTGCGGCCTCGATCGCGGCCCGATTGTGCCGGTACGACGTTGAGGCCCCGTACTTCATGCTGCCTGCGATCTGGTCCTTGAGCGCTAACTTCAGATCGTCCCAGAATTTCCCCATCGCCATCTGCTCCAATCAAAAACCCACAGCGGTTGCCCTCATATCGCCGTAAGGGCTGGCAGCGTTACAAGGGCTTCGTGTTGGATCTAAATCCAAGCACCGACGATCAACCACATGCAACCGTGAAGCCCATCGAACGTGCGCCAGCCACCTACAGGCACCACATTTTTCTACCATATGCAAGCCTCTATCTCCATGCGTAAATGGAGGTAGAGGCTTGGGCAACACCGCTCACCTCATTTACAACTATCTGGAGTAAGCATGGCCATCGTCAGTAGAAAGGTGTCTGATCTTTCTGGCACGGAAGGGTCCGACGACGACTTCGCGCAAGTGGTCGTCAGGCAGCACCCCACCATCGACCAGCCCAAGGCACTCGATGTCTTGGTGACCGAGCTCGGATCATTCAAGGACATCGGCGACTTGGTGATCTTGGAAGTCCGCATGCCGGACACCACCACTCGCGAGATTTACGTCCGCGTGAGCGACTTCAACAAGGCCGCACCTGACATGGAACAGGTTCTGCGCAGCGCCCGCGGTACTCGCGGACGCCTGCCCGGTTCACGCAACGGCTCATAGTCCGTGCGCTCCGCCCCGCTCAGTCTCCGCATAGTTGCGTGAGACTGAGCGGGTCATCTCCTAGCATCAGCGACGCATATATAAACAGAACGATGAACGTATACTAGAAAGGAGGTATATGACTACTACGACACCTGTCATGCCGTCATCCAATCAGTCGCACGTCGACGCGGGCGGACTGATCTGGTTTACTATCCATTTCCCCCTGACGCTTGATCTAGCCACTCTTACTAACTTAATTCGCCCGCTCGCGCATCGTCCGCAACTCGGCTTACTCGGGCGCACGCCGCTAGTTGTGATCGAGCTACGCGCCTATGCAGGCCAGCCCTACTGGCTGCTCGGCATGGATCTGAACTTGTCCACGTCGCTTCCGGACCAACTGCGCGCACAGGTTCCGCGCCTCGTCTTGACAGCCACCTCGACGCCACAGCGGCCGACACCGTTCCTCGTGAGCGATCTACGTATCACTGGCTTGTCGCAACCGCTTCGCCTCGACATGGCACCAAGTGTCAGCGCAGGGCTTCATGACGTGCTTCGGTCATTGGGAAACGATGAATCGGCCGTCCTGCAGTGGGTGATAGGGCCTGCCCAACGACGACACACCGAACCACCTCAGGCGCTCTCCCTAGCCCATCTCCTGGGTCTTCGCGGCACGCCGCCAACTCGGAGCGACCAGTTGCAGCACTGGCGGCGCAAGACGGTTGAGCCGTTGTTCGCTGTCCACGGACGTGTGGGCGCACGAACCGCCCGGCTCGAGCGAACCGCTGCGGTGGTGCAGATGTTGGCCCAAGCGGTCTCGCTGGCAAGCGCCAGCTACACGGAGATCCGCAGCTCGCTCGCATCCCGTCGTGGTGGGCGCACCATCACCAGTGTGCCGCGCTCGCAACGGTGGTCGGGCATCCTCAACGCGGCCGAGCTGGCGTCACTTCTCGGCTACCCCTTCGATGAACTCAGCGACCAGCCACCACAGGCACATCCTGCCCCGCCGTCGCTCCTCATCCCGGCTGACCAGCCTCACCACACGGCTGCCGTGCGCGTGCTCGGGCGCAGTCTGCATCCGGCCGACGAGCACCAGCTCGTCACGATGCCTGTAGCAACCGCGCTTCATCATGTACACGTCACCGGCGTGACCGGCTCTGGCAAGTCAACGCAGCTCGCTTCCTTTGTCAGGGCCGACATGCGCGCAGGCCACGGTGTGCTGCTGATCGAACCGCGTGGTGATCTTGTTGACGACGTACTGAAGGCGGTTCCGGCCACGCGTCGCGACGACGTTGTCGTGATCGAGCCCGGTCTGAGTGGGCATGTCGTTGGCGTCAACCCGTTGGCTGGCTCTCCCGAGGAAGCCGAACGACGGGCGGACTTAGTGATGCATCTGTTCCGCCAGGTCTTCGGCTCCAGCATCGGTCCGCGGAGTGCCGACGTCCTGCTGCACGCGTTGACGGCCTTGGCTCGCAGCCGGGATGGTTCACTGGCGGACCTGCCGGTGCTGCTGACCAACGCGACCTTCCGCCGTCAGGTGCTCACCGAGGTCACCGATCCTTTGGTGCTCGCGCCCTTCTTTGCTTGGTACGACAACCTGTCTGACGCCGAGCGCGCTCAGGCCATCGCACCGGTTCTCAACAAGACGCGGGCCTTCCTCAGCCGCTCCGCGCTCCGTCACCTGCTCGGCCAAGCTGCGCCGCGGTTCACACTGGACGACCTGTTCACCCAGCGCCGCATCGTGCTGGTGAACCTCAATGCCGGTGTGCTCGGTGCCGAGACTGCGAGCATGACTGGCGCCCTTCTCCTCACTCAGCTCTGGCAGGCCATCCAGCGACGCGCCACTGTCCCGCTCGCCGAGCGGCATCCGGTGATGGTGGTGATCGACGAGATCCAGGACTACCTGAAGCTGCCGGTCGATATCGGCGAACTCCTGGCCCAGGCGCGGGCGCTCGGCGTGTCTCTAACGGCCGCCCACCAACACCTCGGCCAGCTCTCGCCCACGCTGAAGGCGGCCTTCTTCGCCAACGCCCGCTCCCGTATGGCCTTCCATCCCAGCACCGACGACACCCGCGACCTCGCTCAGGTCTTCGGTGATGGCACCACAGCGACCGACCTTGAACGGCTCGGCCGCTTTCAGGCGTACTGCCGCCTGGTGCTCGGCAACACCATGACCAAGCCGTTCATCGTGCAGAGCCGCCCACTTGGAGCCGCCTCGTCCAACTCGGCTGAGTTGCGCCTCGCAAGCCAGCAGCGCTACGGCGTCTCGGGCAACGAGCTTGATGCTCAGCTCGTCTCCCGTTGGCGAGGAGGGACTACCCGCCCGGATGGACCGATCGGCATCGGCCCGCGGAGCGCCGCGTGATGGCTTCGCTTCCCCCTTCGGTTCGCCTGACGTGTCGCGTTGCCATAAACAGCCTGCTCGCCTCTGTCAATCGCTTGGAGGTGCCAACGACTCTCTCCCTGTCAGGAGCCTCCTCATGACCGGGCGACGACTTCATGTCCAGGCGCTCCGTCTACGGGCCCAGCTCGACACCCGCGCGCTGGCGGTGCTCGACTCGCTCTACCGCTTCCGCTTGCTGACCAATGCTCAAGTTCAGCGGCTGTACCTGGTTGATGGCGCACCCGGCTCACGCATCCGCCGCACCCAGTACCTCATGAAGCGACTTCAAGCCTTGGCCCTGGTGGTTCGCCTGTCCCGTGGCATCGGTGGTGTCCGAGGAGGTTCCTCCGGCTTCATCTATGGCCTGTCGGCGCTTGGTCAGGCGGTCCTGGACGTCAGCGGCCCAGCGGGAGGAGGGAGGCGGCGGCGAGTCTGGGAGACCACGCCTTACTTCCAAAACCACATGCTGGGGGTGGCCGAGCTGTACGTCGGTCTCCGCGAGTCTGAGCGACAGAGCCAAGCGGTACTGCTCACGTTCGCCAGCGAGCCGAACTGCTGGCGGCACTTCACGGGCAGCGGCGGGGAGCTGGTCGTCCTCAAGCCTGACGCCTACGTGCGCATCGGCTTCCAGGCTGTCGAACGCCGCGTGTTCGTCGAGGTCGACTTGGCCACCGAAAGCCTGCCGACCATCGTGCGCAAGTCGGCTCGCTACGTCGCCTACTGGCGTAGCGGCGTCGAGCAACAGCGCGAAGGCGTCTTCCCCCAGGTGGTGTGGCTCGTCCCGAACCAGCGTCGTCTGCAGAACATCGAGCGTGCTCTTGGGTCGCTTGCTGTCGAGGCGTCCGGGCTGTTCAACGTCGCCCTCATCAACACAGGACCCCGACTCCTGATGACACCGCCGGAGCTGGCAGACACGACAGACCATACAAGTGGACGCCCGCCGCCATAAGGCAACCGTCTTTTATTCACAACAGAACAACAAACGAGTAAAATAGATGAGGAGAAGCACTATGCCAGAAGAAGTATCGAATAACACCAACCAGTTAGATCACAGTGCCCCGGATGATGACTGTCGGGCCGACAAGCCGCGGCCGATTGTCCTAACGGTCAAAGAAGCCTGCCAGGTGCTCCGCATCAGCCGGTGGACACTCTACGACTTGATCCGAGCACGGGCGATCGAGACGATCACCATCGGACGTAGCCGCCGAATCCCAGTATGTAGCGTCTCAAACTATATAAAACGGCGGCTCGCCGAGGACTTGCAGTAGATGGCTCGTCGTGGCGTTAATGGCGAAGGGTCGATCTATCGGCGTAAGGACGGCCGGTACGAGGCAGCGCTCTACGTCGACACGACGAGCGGCAAGCGGAAGCGGCTTCGCTTCTACGGGACGACCCATGCCGAGGTGAGCGCCACGCTCGTTGAAGCGCGACTGCAGACACAGCGGGGCATACCGAGTCCAGACAGGAACTGGCGCGTCGGAGAGTACTTGGATTACTGGCTCGAACAGGCAGTACACACGAAGCGGAGACCGCTCACGTACCAGCGAGCGGAAAGCGTGGTGCGCCTGCACTTGAAGCCTCATCTCGGGGCACATGCCCTTAAGACGTTGTCCGTCCACTCCGTTCAGACTTTTCTCGACCAACGGCAAGCCGCTGGTATCACAGAAGCGACCCTCTTCCAGATCCGCAAAGTTCTCAGCGCTGCCCTCACATGGGCTATGCGCCAAGAGCTGATCTTTCGCAACGTCGCACGGCTCGTGGAACTGCCCACCTATAAACCCGATGAGGCCGAGTACTGGAACGCTGGCGAGGTACAACTCTTCTTAGAAGTCGCAAAATCAGATCCGCTCTACCCACTGTTTGTTGTGCTCGTGCTTTACGGTCTCCGAAGCGGCGAGGTTCGAGGCATCAGGTGGTCTGACGTCGACTTTGAACGCAACGAACTCCGCATAAGACAGCAGGTTCAGCGGATCGCTGGCCAACTCCAGCAAGTACCACTTAAGACCTCCTCCAGCCACCGCGATGAACCGTTGCTCACAACCGTTAGGCAAGTCTTCATGGAGCAGCAGATCAGGCAGACAGCAGCACGAGAAGCTGCAGGCGCTTCGTGGCAGGGTGGCGGCGATGAGAAGGAACTCGTCTTCACCACCAAGACCGGGCGCCCGATCGAGGCACGCAACGTCTTCCGTTCTTTTCGCCGCATCTGTGCAAGATACAATCTTCGCCCTATCACTCTGCATGGGCTCCGCCACTCGAATGGCACCCTTCAGAAGAACCTCGGAGTACCGGACCGGGACGTTCAGGTCGTTCTCGGTCACAGCAACACACGCACGACTGCCATCTACCAGCATGTGGATATGACCAACAAGCGCGTGGCACTGGAGAAGGTCGAGCACCAGCTTTTCGCGAAGGACGGCGACGACAGTGAGCGTAGCCGTCAACTTAGCCGTCAAAGTCACAAATTAGCCGTCAACTTGGCCCAGGTACCAGGCAAAGCACAACCCAAAGAAAACACTCACCTCTGTTGGGTGAGTGCTTTCTTTGGTGGCTCCTCCCAGACTCGAACTGGGGACACAAGGCTCTTCAGGACGACCGGGCTCGCCTTGCAGGGCCGGATTACAGAGGTGAGAGGGCGGATGAAACGTGCCGAAAGGCAGTGGATATTGGGCACAGTAGCCGTCAACTTAGCCGTCAGAGTCACTCCCCCCTTGCGACCCAGGTGACCCTTCCATCGCGCCAAGATACAACTAACGCATCCCGCTTCCCTGTTCTAGAAACAGCATTGGCTCGCCGGTCATCAAAAAGCCTTTACAGTCCGCAACTTTATTATCTCATGCTAGCAAGAATATAGCGCACCTGAGTTGCACTGCAATCGAAATTGGATACTCCCTTATCCTCCCGCCAGCGCTTAAGTCGATCATATAAAGTGCACTTAAAAACCCCTTTTTTCCTATAGTCACCTGGCCCCATCTCAAGACGTGTAAATTCACCAGTGCCAACAAAATTGAATCCATCACCAGAACCATCAAGAGGCAGTTCAATAGTCTCTACACTGTTACCAGCTAAGACGTCGGCGACCATCCTGCCCGAGTAGCTATACACTTCGTCCCGCTTGAAGTTGATTTCAATAGAGCCCTGCTCGCCGGGTTCAAGATTGAACGCGAAAGGCTTATATTCCTCGGTTTCTCGGTCGCGCACTTTAGCCTGCAAGTCGAAATCCAGGCGCACATCCAGGGAAACCGAATCACCCAGTCCAGCGTTGGGACAATGGAACCGGATCATCCGCTCTGGCTCGGACTTACGTACATCGACGGCTCGAATGTTGCTCATGGAGAGCATAGCCCCGTCTTCCGCTGTATTTCTGATCGACAGATTCTGTTTCGGCGGAACCTCCATGCCAACTTTTTCGAGCCAGGCTAGCACTGGAGGAGTGCAGAACATAAACGCTTCGGGGGCCTCATGGAACGGCGCACCAAGTGGAAGCATGAACTGGGTCACACTATCCGTGTTAGTCGATTTTACGTCGATATTTGAAACTTTAGTCCGGGGACGAGTTAATTCAGGTACAGGGCCGAGCAGAGCAGCGATCAGACTGACCAACGCAATAGCTGTTCCGCCCAGTAAAAACCACGGATTACTCCCTAGGCCAGCTCGCCTAGGGCGTCGAGATGAACTCTGGTCGGTTAGTCGTCCGGCACCGTGCGTCTGGAGCGGCGCCGGATCATCTTGTCTGCGCACATTGACTAGATCGACACGACATGGGCAACTGTTACTATAGCCAACGTATCATCGACCGATCGAATTGGTCGCCGTTGACAGACGACGGACGATAACAATGCCGATCAATAACGCCCAACATCCCGTCACCGTACTTTTCACGATACGCAAGGGAGGGGCGGAGCGGCCGCCAGGACGGTCGATCGCGCCTTGCACGGCCGGATTACAGAGGTAATAGAGTCGCCGAGACGTGCGGAAGACAGTGGTGTCAGGTGCGGAGCCGTCAACTTAGCCGTCAAAGTCACAGGAAACGAGAGAGTGATTTCGAGCGAGGCTTGCATCTCTTTACGTAGTGCGCCCTCTGGCGATCCAACGCCTCACTAAGCAAGATCTTGAGCTTTTTGAACAGTTCCTCGTTTGCCATAGTACTAGGCAGAGCGATGCTCAAGTCGTGTGATCCGGCGCTCGTGATCATCGACTTGCGGCTTGGCGGCAACTGAATCCAGGCCAGTGTTTAGGGTTTCAGCAATGGCTTCATGGGACTCATTCAGGTCAGCTTTAAACCCCTCCCGAAGCTGCGCCAAATCCTCCTTCGTGGCCATGCGTTGTTCAATGCCATCCATGCGACGCTCAAGACCATCGATACGTTTATCTAGGTGCTGCACCGCCCCCGAGATCTCGGCTCGGAGTAACTGCTTCATGTCTTCCATAAATTCTTGACTGTTCATACATTTCTAGTATGCGCCACGTGGCGCAAATGATCAAGCAAGTACTGCCACGATTAGACACCTGGCATGAAGTCCGCAAAGTGCGGCTGCGCGGCGTACGTGACAGGCTGAGTGAACAACGCTTATGCTCGTTGAGAACACTCACTTAGGTCACGGCTGGGGACTACGCCAGACACACCTTGTCCTCTCCAGGGCACCCGCAATATCTGCCACCGCCTGATAGGCACTTATGTTTTCTACCATATGCAAGCCGTAGCACAGATGACTAAATGGAAGTGACGGGTCATCAAAAGACCGCAGCAGGCCACGCGCCAGACGATCGAGGTGCGCGGCCTGGCGCGGAACGGACCGCCCGCCAGGCACACGCCTATCGGTCCAGAAGCGAGCACTCGTCATGCTCACAGCCATCGTGATCCCTGCCGACGAACGGCAGCCGATCCGTCAGCAACAGATCGAACCACACGACCTCAGCGCCTACCGGCAGATTGTCGGCGGCAACCTCGAGGTGGTCACGCTTGACCGGCCACCGGCCAGCCTCTACCTCAACGAGGAAGGCAAGCTCGAGAGGCTGCCCGTCAATCCGCGGGCGACGGCGCTGGCATGGGTGCACAACAGCGCCCTGCGCGCAGCGGCGGACATGATCGTCGGCCCGGCGTTCGTTGTCGGACCGGTCGACCACCATGGTGACGACCTCACTGCTCCCCTCGACCTGGTCGACCTCCTGTTCACCACCAAGCGCTTCTGCGTGCAGGCGTTGGCCGGGACGAGCCAGCAGTGGCGCCAGAACGAGATGGTCTTCACCGCTTGGACGGAGGCGTACCGCTACGCCGCTCGGTTCGGGCTGATTCAGCCGGCCGTGCGGGAGGTGCGAGTCGTACCGAAACTGGACGACCAGCTCCGGGAGACGTGGTACCAGCTCGGCCAGGCCAACATGTGGATCACGGCGGCAGACGACCCGCCGTTCACTCGGGACAGCTTCGTCGGCTGCTTCAGCGTGGAGGAGCTGGCGGAGCAGATCAGCCACGGCAACTGGTCGCTCGGGACAGCCTTCTACTACCGGGACCTGTGCTTCATCAATCAGTCCAACGGTGGTGATGAGTGGCTGACCATCCGGCACAGCATCGCCTTCGAGAGCATGACGCTCGAGCCTCTCATCGAGGAAGGCGGGTTCGCTTCGCTCATTGCTCGGCTTCTGGCTGCTTCCAAGGAACAGTGCTGGACGCTGATGTACTGAGTCTCGCCCGTTGCTCCGCATCTTCTGCGGAGCAACGGGCTCATTCAACCTTGCACAGACGGACGGGCCGACGGCCGACGGGGTGATCACCCGTCGGCCCGCTCTAATTTGCGACGTCTTGGCCGCTTGACCATCTATCTTCTGCGAGCTTTTGACTACTCCTGTGACAGCTTTCGCCCGATGTTGACCGTCAGCGCGAACGAGAAGGTGCCGTAGAGCTCAAAGCGACTCAATATGTAGGCGACCGTCTGAAGGATGAGCTGCCCAGCGCACAACGCTCCTAGTGGAGTCGTCAACCAGTCAACTTGTAGTGAGGACATCGTGTCGTCGATGAAATAGGCTGCGACGAAGGAGAGCGGCATGATCAAACTCGTCAAGCGACGACGCGAGGAGGAGGCAGGGGGTGTACCGCCCTGCAAAGTAAGCTGCACAGTCGCGTTCCTTATACGGCTGGTGTTGGAAGAAGGTAGGACGTAGCCCTCTACGAGGGCGATAGCATCAGTCGCATCCCTACGTTGTTGGTGTTCAACGAAAGACCCGCCGCCCGGCTCCGTCCAAGGACCTTGCGGTGAGCACGTCATAAGAAAAACAGAGGTGAGGGGTCGTTATCAAGCGCGACAGCGCAACCGTACCCATTCGGGGAAGGCGTCACTCGTCCGTGGAGAGCCGTAACGCTCTGCAACATCGGACGTGGTCTAGCTTTGAACCCACCGCCCGAGCCTTGGCTTTGGACGGACCCGGACGGCGGGCCTTTCGTTGAACCCAACGGGTCCCAACACCACCTCTGCGAGTGGCGTCATAGTTATAGCGTCGCAATACGCATACTACCGGGTTATTCACACTTTCGTGTGATGTTCGGCAGGTATCGTAGCAAACTCTGCGTGTTCTAACTTCGCACTGTACTACTTGACATTCACCGCTTTGGCGGAACCTCGCCATCACAGCTTGCGTTCGACTCGTGTGTCTCGCCTGTCCGACCGACTCCGAGCCACGTAGCCATCAAAACCATGCAGCACATTGCATACAACGTAGGCACATCGCTCGCACAGGTGTCCTGTTCCGGCTTCGTCATGTACGTATCAGCGCACTGCAGTCATCGCCGTTCTCGCAGGCAGAGGGGTACCTTCGCGCTCCTTACGTCAACACTTAGCGGCAGTTAATCCGCTGTTGGTTGATGGCTTCAGTCGGCTCCGACCGAAGTGAACGTCCGCCAACCGGTGATGAACCAGTCTGATCGAACGACATGCGGCCTGGCGACGAGCACCGGGACAGGTAGTCGTTCTCCACCAATAGGGTGAAGGAGCAGATATCGATCCCATCGGACCAACACTGACGCGGTGCGGAACCGCCGATCGGCGGTCTTGTAGCCGAAAAGTTGTGGACCACCGGTCCTACTAGATCGCTCCAGCGATGCGTAGCCATCGTTGATGGCTGAGGGATGCGGGGTCGGGTGATGTCCTTACCCTGCAACACTTCTTACCGAGACAGTACCGTTCGCGGGCGCCAGGATCGTGGGTTCACTAGCCGGACGCTGTCGCCCCACCGGGGAACGCTTCACACGCTCGGTCACCAGAACGCCGTTATGCTCATCGGCTTACCTGGTGGAGGCGAGATGACCGAGCGCGTAGTGCCCTACGACGTCTTCTATGTGCCGTGGAGTCTTGGTGACCGCGAGGCGATGGCGCGGTACGCCGCCGCGTGGCTACGCGACCAAACAGGTGCGCCGCTGGTGCTGTTCCCGAGCAAGACGAGCAGCGAGGGGGATCGCACCCTGAACCGGCTGACTACCGGTGCGGCAGTCGCCTGGCCGCGGAACCTGGGCAGGGCGTCGTCCTGGTCGACGGGACCAGTACTTGCGCCCTGGCCGACCGACGACGTCCTGGAGCTGCTGTCCGAGGAACTTCGCTCCAAGGTCACGGCGCTGTGCGTCATGGAGTGGGGCGACAGCGACCAGGACTGCATCAACTGGTTGGCCGGACATCATGCCCGCAGCGTGGTTGACGGTCAGGTGCATCCACGCAGTGAGGTCAGGCTCGACCCGGTGGTCGAGGTGGCCATGAGCTGGCTTGAGCAGAGCGTCAACCACGGCAACAGCCTGGCCGGAGTCCTCGACCGGCGCGACGCCATCGAGACGTTGCAGGTGCTGCACAAGGCCGGCTACCGGTATGACGTCGACGACCTGTGCATCTGGTCGTACGCCAACGGCTTCAACTTCAACGAGGTGGAGCGGCTGCGAGAGTTCGCCGAGGGCGTCGCGCAGGGCAAGCGGTTCCAATTGAAGGCGGGACGGGCACTGCGATCGAACATCGTGGAAGTCTGGCGAGCTGAAGCCGAGGGGCGCTGAACGCCAGGAATCTCCTACGGCTGCTTGCCTCGCTGCCACGGTGCTTCAGGATCTGCCAGCGTGTCGAGGATGAGCTGACACCAGGTGCGCGCCGCACCGACTGCAAGGTAGGCGTGGCGGGGGCGAAGTCCGACAGGTGCCTGCGCCGGGCCGTGACCGGTGCCGTATCCGCGGTTGCGTAGCTCGGCCACGCCGACAGCGGCTGACGTCAAACCGCCGAGGATCTTCTTGACGGCGTCCGAACCATCCGGTCCGGGCGCGGCGCTTGCCGGGTGGAGATGCAGGGCTCGCTGCGCGCGGCTGATGAGGCCAGGTAGGTCGTCGTTACGTTCGTCGACCGGCTCGCCCAGCTCGACCAGGACGACCTTCGCGGTCGACTCGATCAGCTCCTTGGCGGCGCCGATGGCTTCCCGCGGATGATCTGGCAGTGATCGGGCGATGCGGTCGAAGTGCTCCAGGATGACCGAGGGGTCGGTCAGGTGTGCGAGCGAGGCTGGCGCGGCAGGTGAACCTTGAACGGGCACGATCCGCCGCTGTTCGGTGATCGTCCAGCCGTCTCGTTCGAGCTTGGCGCGGAGGAGCACCGGCAGCTCCTCTTCAAAGCCGGACAACATGGTCTCGAAGACGCGGAGGGCACGGGTGACGTGGTCATGGTCCGCCCACAGCACGCTGTCCTCGTACTCTTTAAATCTGCTGCGGCGTTCTCCCTGCTCCTGGTCGGGCTCACCGGTCGGCGCGAAGCCCTCGTCTTGCCAGGCACCATCGATGTCACGGAGCAGGAACCCTGCGGCCAGGTCGCGGAAGGCTCGGCGGGTCGCCCGGCTGATGAGGTCACGTCCTGGCATCACGGCAGGAGCCTAGCTACAAGGACCCAGGGCGCCGTTACTGAACTGATACGTCTCGTCTGCCACCTGCGTGTCGAGACTGCCCTAAGGGTTGCCGCCATGGGGTAGCCGGGCTTGCCCAGAAGTGCGACTCTACCTATCCCACACGCGTACCTCACGGACAACGGCATGATCGATAAGGAGGCTAAGCGCGACACGCCTGTAACTACTTGCCCCGCTGAGCGATCTTGTCGATGGTGCCAACTAGAGTCACCATGGAGTCAGGAGGTCACGATGGTTGAGCAAGCAGTAGACACCACAAAGGTACTTGTCGAGCGTCTCCGCGCCGTTGGTCTCACGTCCGCCTCCGTACCTGCCCTTCACGCATCTTTCAACCGCAGCGACATGCTGATCGACCGTGCTCGCGTGCAGTTGCACTCGGCAGTGCAAGATAGTGAAGTTAACGTTGACGTTGTCGGATTCGGTTCGCTTGCTCGCCGCGAGTTCACGTCGGAATCCGATCTCGACTATCTTGTAGTTACTTACGGGCTCGATCCGCATCCCGGCTCGGCGCGACGCATGCTGCAACATACCGACTCTTTGCGTTTCACGCTCTTCGAAGACAATGAAGTCCGACCACCAGGCGCAACTGGCGTCTTTGGTCGAGTAACTTCAGCTTCGGACATGGTGGAACGCATCGGACTGGAAGATGACACCAACCACTCGCACACCCGACGGATCCTGCTCCTAGAAGAATCCGTATCACTCTTCCAGCCCGAAAGGCATCGACAACTTCTCGACAGCATGATCGACCGCTACCTCTTCGGACGCGTTCGAGGAAAAGAGAGTGTACCGCGGTTCCTGCTTAATGATATTGTGAGGTACTGGCGCACCATCGCGGTTGACTACCAGGCAAAGAGCTTCGGGTCAACCTTGTACTCGCTACGTTACCTGAAGCTTCTTATCTCGAGAAAAATCACGTTTGCCGCTTCCCTCGTTCCGCTACTGGAATGCCTAAACGTTGACCACAATAACGTTGCACAGCATCTCTCCACCGCTTACACCGAGCCATCAATCCTGCGCCTACTGCGCTTGGCCCCATGGCTTGACGATGAAGCTACCGAACTCCTGCGAAGCTCGGTCACACTTGCCGACAAGTTCATCGAAAAACTAGGTGATGCCCAATGGCGCTCAACAATCGCCGATGAGTGCTCGAGGTCCGACCCTACGACCGAACCTGAGTTTGGTCTCGTTCGACAGTGGGGTAAGGATCTGCAGGTCAACCTGCAAAAGATCTTCATGTCACCAAAAATCATTCACTTTACTGAACGATACCTTTTGTTTTAGAATCGAGAGTAATGAGCAGAGCCAAGGTACTCCGGAAGCACCCCCATACTGTAGGTTCGCCAGCCTGTAGCCAGTGTGGCTTTCAACTGTGGCTGCCGATTGCAGATCTCGGGGTGGCCTGGCTCGGCCTGTACGATGACGGCCGATTCCCCGGACGATGCATTCTTTCCCTAAAGGAGCATCACTCGGAGATATCCGGCGTGCCCCATGGTCTCTATATCGACTTCATGATGCTCCTTCGGTCTGCCGAAGAAGCAATACGTAACGCCACGAAGTGTCATCGGATGAACGTAGCAATCTTGGGCAATAGAGAACCACACGTTCACGCGCATCTTATACCCAGGTTTCCACTGGAAGAGCCTTTCCCGAACGACTCACCATGGAGCGATAACCGCGAAAAGACCCCTCTTGACCTATCGGTAAGGCAGGAGCTTATGAAAAAAATAGCGGATGAGCTGGGCGCAGCGACTCGCACGATGACCCACTAGAGGCGGGCGAGGTAGAGACCCATAACGCGCAAAGAAACGAAGGCCAACGAGTCGAGTATCTACTCTTAGCCCTACCCGCCGAACAAGCACCTGTTCAACACGTCCAGCAGCGTTATGGAACGATTAGATGACGTAAGATATGACAAGGATGCCCCTAGAACAGACGGTCCGCATCTGGTAGCGCGGCTTGCCTCTATGGAATTAAGATGGCGCAGCACCGACATGCGCGAGGAGATGCTGTGACAATACCTTCCGACCCTGAGGTGATCAGTCTCGAACGACAGTTTCATGACGAGACAATGGCAGGCTACCGGCACCTGGTTCGCACGATTAACTACCAAGCGAAGGCATTCCTGCACATGGTCGCCATGAACGGCGGGGTTGGCGCAGCTCATCTGCTTCTCCAGACACCGAATATCTCCGCTGGCTTCACCACGTTGTGGGAGGCAAATATGCTGGAGCACAGCATCGAGGCTCTGGCGTTGAAGCCGGAGTACAGGCCGCTCTTTAGCGATGCGGAGTTGGAGGCGGCTCGGCGCCGACTCATCGACTACGGCTTCGACGTCGAGACCTATCTAAGCTCCCTGACGCCGTGATATCGCTGATCAGGAGCAGCTTGTGGAAGTCGGTGAGGAGTGGGCCTACCGTGCCAACCAGCGCGATCGGGTGGCCCGTGTGCAGATCAGGCGCATCGGCACCAATCGCCCGCCGCGGGTGTTGGTCCGGTTCATGGAAGACGAGTACGAGGGGCGCGAGGAGTGGGTCTCGCCTGCTCGGCTCAAGACGACATGGGACCAGGCTGAGGAGTGGCTGGCCCACGACCAGCGTTGGGCCGCCCTCCGCGGCGCCTCCTGGCGGCCTCGCGATGACCACGAGCTGGTTGCTGCCGAGATGGTGCTTGACGACCGAGCGGCGCTGAGTTGCGTCGAGACTGGCTTCAACAAGGACGGCGGCATCCTGTTCATCAACGACCTGCCTGCCCTGACCAAGCTGCTCGACATGGACGCTACGGAGCTGACGAGCGACCCGCTGAGCATCCCGCAAGGTGACGGAACCTGGGCCGTTCCCTTCGCCACCATGCTGGTCGTTGCCAAGCGCGCTGCCCAGGTGCTCGCGGACGAAGTGTTGGACACGGTCGCCCGTGAGGAAGCAACTGCGCGCCATGAAGCGATCCATGGCAGCTACTACGGATCTGCATGCGGCCATAGGAGTTAGTCTTCACGCCTCGCTCGTGAGGATCAGGTTTACAAGGTAGCCGATCAATTCACCACCCGAAAGCCCGTGCCGCACTCTTCCCTCGGCGGCAAGACACAACAGTGCGGAGTGTTCGTCGATGTCCAATCGTAGCGTACCTACCGAGTTGTCGAACTCCATCACATCGAGCACTTCTGCCATGATCTCCAGCAGTCGACTCGGCGCGCCTGGTCCGGTATCTTCCGCAGCGAGGTAGTGACGAATTAGTTCAGGCGGAAGATTCCCGAGGAGATCATCGACGTCGCCAGAGAAGAACTCTTCAACTTCCTCGCCTCCAATCGCTTCTATGGCCTCGGGGTCATGAAATGGTGGAACAGCGAACAGCCTCCTGAGAGTGACTTCACCAATGAATTCTCTGTCCCACGACTTACTATCCTGCATGCCTTCCAGGTGTGGTAACGGGATCAACTCAGCGACAGCTTGTAGCCATCGGTCGTGGAGCAACTCGTCACGCGAGAAGTGCGTACGGCCCTCAATCAACCCGACGGTCATCCTCAAGATGATCGCTGCGGCGAGCGGGTGCCGCTGCAAATCAGCGAGGGCCGCCGTCATCACCGGGTCACCTTTACGGAGAGTCTGAGTGACGATGCTGTCCATTGTCGAGGGCGTCATCCGGAGGAACGTGGCAAGATAAGCGGGGTCAACGACACGTGCTTTTGACTTCTTGGCAAACTTCTGTTGAACTCGCCTAACCACTTGCTGCTGCTTTTTCGCATCGTTCAGATCGGCCGCAAGTGCGACGTAGAAGTTACTCATCGGGGCGTAGTGATCGTCAGCATCACCGTACTGGAGGAGTAACTTATTAACCATCTCTGGATTGGCCAATTCGTCATGACTCTTGACCTGAATGCAGATAAACTGCGGGCCAGCTGCACTCTCAAGGCGGATGAGTACATCACAGCCCTGATCGGTAAACCCTTGGATGTCATACGCAGCCGCCGTGTCCCGATGAAACGCATCGAGCAGCATGCGAAGCTGCCGCTGCATTAGAGGCAAGAGATCCTTGTCATGCTTCAGGTTGCGAAGACCGGATAGCTGTGAGATCGCAGCCGGATAATACTGGAGAGCATTGGAAATCAACCGTCGCCCTAGTGCCACACGCCCACGATCATCATCGGCTTCGCCTGATGGTTCGACCACGACTTTCCTTACTATAGGAGAACCCACAAGAACACTCAAGTATAAGACTACATGGAATTTGTTTGCACTACACGCGGACCGAACAACCCTTGAATGTCCTTGCGACGTTGTCTGGATATTGAAAGAGCCCTTGAGCATCCGGAGACGCTCAAGGGCATAGTAGCGCGGAGATCAGGTGCCGCCCCCGCCGCCGCTGGTCGCGATACGCATAGCCTTCACCCCCAATGGGAGAGTTCGATTGATGCGTGGATCTCGCTGCCTCACGAGGAAAGCGTGACGCTCACCCACTACAAGACCTTGATGCGAGATGGCGAGAGCCGACGTGCTCGATCACCGTACTTAGCGTAACAAATCTCGTCGTAAACACAAGCGTGAACGGTTTGTCAAACTACTTCATTTTCGCCAACTCTTCGTCCAAAACCCACACAAACGCCACCCCAGCCCGCGGCAGCATCCAACCGTCGAAGCTGATGTTCACCGTTTTTGGCTCGTCGCTGCGGCGGGAATGCTCGACACGGGAGACCTGGCTGCTCGCGAAGAAGTCCAGCGTGTTCATCCGCCGGATGCCCGCCTGGCCGTAGTCGAACTGCACGTGGAAGCCCTTGGTTGGCCTCGGTAAGTCGAGGTAGAGCAGGTGTCCGTGGCGGAGGACGAGCGCACGGTAGGTGTAGGCCACCGTGATCTCCTCGCTGCTGTGAGCCGCCTTGCCCAGGTCGACGGTGTAGAGCTGGGCGCCGGTGCGCTCAGTCCGACGTACCTTCCGCGGCTTGCCGTTGACCGTGACGCTGGTGAGCTCGAAGACCTCCGGGTTCGCGGCATCGAGACCGCTCGATGGGTCGAAGTGCCACACTGACGTGACGGCCTGGTCGCGCAACAGTTCGCGGTACTCCGCCAGATCGGAGACACAGGCGAAGCGCATGATGTTGGTGGCTGGGTGCACCTTGTACTCCCAGCGGACGGTGGCGACGAACATCGAGTTGGCGGCACTCGCCGGTCGCCCGTTCCATGGGTGTAGGGCGACCGTGGCATCAACGTCATGCCACCGCTCGGGCGCATGGATGACCTGGTCACGGAGATCGGCGTAGAGGTCGCTCGCGAGGGCGCTGTCCTTGAGCCGTAGAGCGATGGCGTTGGTAGCGACTCGATCGAGCTGGTCATCTGAGGCGACACCCTCGAGGATCTTGGGGTCGAAGGCCAGGGCGTCGAGCACCGCATCGCGGATGGCGGGTGCTTCAGCACGCACGGCTTCGCGGAGTCCTTCCTTGGCGTGCTGCTCACCAAGCTCGCGGTCCAAGAGCTCGAAGAAGAAGCCGACGACGCCGATGCCGAAGAGTCCCGAGCCAAGTTCGGTCAGCGGGATGGGGATCGGCAGTGCCGCGAGGAGATCAGCCAGTGGTGGCCACTTGGCGAAGATGAGGATCACGAGGCCACCGACAGCAAGGAGCACAGCGACGAGCTGAGCTTTGGTCTTATACAGCTGACGGAACGACGTGGCCATGCAGCCTTATTGTACCAAGTTTTGTCGTAGTGTTGAATACGTAGACGACGGCCCTGGGTGCTACAGACACCCAGGGCCGTCCTCACGCCTTCATGGGTAGCTGGCTCAGATGCCGCCGCCACCACCGCTGATCGCGATGCGCATGACTCACCCCCTCACGAATCACTGCATGGGCCGCTGTCGATCTTTTGCGACCGAGACACGGCCACGATATCCGATTTCGGGATATTGGCAAGTGTCGTCGTGATCTGTACCGGTGGACAAGGGCATCACGGCCGCGGAGTACCGCCGCTTCCGCGAGTTGCTGCGGCAACTGCGCAAGGAAGCTGGGTTGACGCAGGTCGAGGTGGCCGAGCGCCTGGGCGAGCCGCAGTCCTTCGTCAGCAAGTACGAGTCCGGCGAGCGGCGACTGGACGTTGTCGAGACACAACATGTCGCACAGGCACTGGGGACGACGCTAGCCGCAGTGGTGGAGCGGCTCGACCACCATGGCACGAACGTAGGCAAGCAGAGCTCATGAGGCCACACAGGTCACCGCAAGCGCCTGACCAGGTCAGACCGACAGGCACTGATCATCCGGAATCGCTGTGTGAATAATTGACAGGGGTTCTGCAACCTGCCAAGATGCGCTTGTGACAGAGCCGAGCTTGCTGACGCGCACCCAGTGCGAGGAGACGCTGTCGAACCACGTCTCCGTGCTCAACGAGTGCTTCCAGAGCGCGTGGGAACGCTGGCGCGATTGGCTGCCCCAAGTGAAGGGCTCCCCTGCCGACCTCACGGCGCACGCACGGGCTCGCGTGTTGCACGACTTCATCAGGGCAGAGGTGAAGCAGCGACTCCTCGGCAAGCCCGGCGTGCAGATCAAGGAGTCGCGGGGACTCCTCGTGGTTCGCATCCGCGACCGGGTCGTCATCCGCTTCAAGAAGTTCAGCGGCAAGTCGCTGAAGACGTCGGGCAACTGGAACAAGCAGACCGCAGCCTTCGATGCTCATCACCTCGAACTCTCTGAGGACGAGCTTCAGCCGATCACGCACCTGGTGGCGGGCTACCTGCTCAACGAGCTGGAGGCTGGCATCGAGAAGGTTGCCATCACCTGTTCGGTTGAAGGTCAGCACTTCTGGCCGCCCATCGAAATTTTTACCGAAGCTGCCGAGCGCACTGCAACTGTCCACGTGACTGACGTCGCGGATCCGACCGTCTCGAAGCCTCGCGTGCGTAGCACCCGGCGCAAGAAGGCCACAGAAGGAGAGTGATATGAACCCGCGCATGCTCACCGCAGCACGGGATGCGCAGGGACTCACTCAGAAGGAGTTGGGGGACGCGTGTGGCATTGCTCAGTCGAGCATCAGCAAGGCTGAGAACGGCACCCGTCCTCTAACTGAGGATGAACTCAAGCGTGTTGCCGAGCGTCTCGGTGTCACGACCGACCTCCTGAGTTGGCCTGATGACGTCTACGGGTTCGGTAGCGCCAGCTTTTTCCACCGTAAGCAGCAAAGCTTGAGCCAGAAGACCTTGCGTCGCATCCAGGCACAGGTCAACTTTTTGCGTATGCGTGTCCAGCGGTTGTCGCAAGGCGTCGAGATTGATGCTTCGATGACCATTCCCCATCTTGACCCGGACGGAGCAGGAGGGCCGGAGGAAGTTGCCAGGCGGCTTCGTGCTGCCTGGCGCCTCCCTATTGGCCCCGTAGGAAACGTTGTCAACGCCATCGAGAATGCTGGTGGCGTCATCGTGCGGCACGACTTCGAGACGCACCGGATCAATGCCATCAGCGTCTGGCACCCAGGCTCGCCGCCACTGTTCGTTGTCAACTCGACCCTTACGCCTGAGCAGCAGCGATTCGTACTGGCACACGAGCTTGGTCACATGGTGATGCATGAGGGCGAACCTCCCAGAGAAGAAGCTGAACGCGAAGCGGACCGGTTTGCTGGAGAATTTTTGATGCCCGCGACCGATGTAGCAAGTGATCTGCGAGAGATCGATCTTAAAAAGGCGGCAACATTGAAGCCGTACTGGAAGGTCTCGATGCAGTCGTTGATCCTTCGCGCCGAGCACTTGGGCATCATCTCGCCGGGGCGGTGCCGGAGCCTTCATGCTTACATGAATAAGCTCGGCTATCTTCCTATTGAACCTCTGCCAGTCCCGAGGGAAAATCCGACTGTGCTAACAGAGATTGTCCAAGTACACCTTGATGAGCACGAGTACACCTCAGATGAACTGGCCAGGGTTCTCGGCATGCCGCGGAGTCAGTTTATCAATGAGTTCACACCCAGAAGGAACCGGATGCTTAAAGCGGTAAACTAGTGACTTTGAGGTTCCGTACCGGCAACATGCGACTTAACCCGTGTGGACATATACTTATCCAGCGCGCACATAGGAGCCGCCACATTGGACCGAGGTGTGGCGACCTCCTGTGCTTCGCTTACATCGTTCGATGAATGTCTAATTCAACGAGGCGGGAGAGCGCACGCGTCGACGTGACATACTCTCGCGAGTCGCATACTGACGGGATGCGCGCACTTTCGAGCGGGCACACTTCAAACAGGTAGCGCACAAATCGTGCAGATGGTCACACTTTATCTAACCTACCTGATTCAAGATTTGCTTTACTTCATCCGGCAACGAGTGTTGCACGAGGTAGTTCCGATACCACCCCAGCGCTGCCGGATCCTCTCTCATCACATTCAGCGCCAAAAGTACGTCTTGTGGATTTTTCAATCCCGCGATAAGCCGCGCAAAGACCTCACCGACATAGAAGCGATTGTGTCCAGCCCCTATTTTCATGATCTTCCGTAGCGCCAGAGAGCGCAGCATCGGGTCCACCGACAATGAGAATATATTGGCGAAGAAATCTGCTACTACATCCACGTAGTTGAATGGCTGACTACCGTCGGTATACCGATCAAAAGTGCGAACCACGCTAGCAAAAGCTGGCGAGTTCGCTTGTTGCAACATCGCTATAGCAGGTGGCGGCAATCGCGAGACGAACTGGCTAAAGAATACTTCATCATCCGCGTTTCGCGTGATCAAGGCAAGCAAATCTTGAGCAGCGCCAGACTCAAGCCTTAGTACCGCCGTTAGAAGGTTCTTCGCCCGCTCGATGGGAACGGTCAGAGAATCGTCTCCCACTACTATCATCGCAAACTCACGAGCCAGCTCAGAAACAGTAGGATACCGCTCACTAGGCTCTTCCGCCACTGCTTTCGCATAGAGATATCGAAACTCCACAGGAAGCCGATCGATGCGAGAATAGGGAAAAGGCGATTTACCGGTAAGCATGTGATACAAGATTCTGCCGATAGAGTACACGTCAGCTTGCGGACCTACGGCGTGCCCGTCGTCATACTGTTCGGGCGCCATGTAGGCGACAGTGCCAACAATCGAGTTCACCTGCGTGAATGTCGTACTATTACTGTGGATGTCTCGACATAGACCGAAATCGCCAAGTTTCCACTTGCCGTTGACCATGAGAACATTCGGCGGCTTGAGGTCTCGATGGTACACGCCTTGCTGATGGGCATATTCTACGGCCATAGCAATATCCCAGAATATTGCCGCCGTGACCCCGATCGGCATACCGCCTGCGTGAAGGGCGATCTCGTCAGCGAGTGTCTTCTCTGCCTTCGGCATGACGTAGACGGGCACGCCTGAATGTGTCCCGATCGCGAGCACTGGCATGATGCCCTCGTGCTTCAACCTACTTTGCATTCGTATCTCGCGCTCAAATCGCCGCAGCTCTGCGTCTGGATCACTAAGCTGAGGAGTTCGCAGCAACTTCTTCATGACCGCCTGCTCACTCGTCTCCGAGTGCGTGACAAGCCAAATTTCAGCTTGCCCTCCGGTGGTCAGCCGCTCAGTCGTTTGCCAGGCCATGATTCAACCTCCAGAGCGAAGCCGAAACAACGAGATGTCAAAGCTAGTGCCCGTGAGACTGCTAGCGAGATCGTTTCCGTCCGCAGCGGCGTGGTGGAGCGCACTCACGTGGTCGTTCGATATGAAGACACCCTCGACTGGGAGTCGTCATCTGACTGCTTGATCCGCCATGATAACTCACGCGCGAGGTACTGAGCCGAGCTAGTGCGGCTGCCTGTGCCGCTGCTGCCTACGTCGACGCCGAGAGCCCGAGCGACCTCCGGGTACGTCTGCTGGAACTCGATAGCCAATTGATAGGCCGTCATGAAGGGGCGTCCGAAGTGGCGGCCGTCAGGGTTCACGATGGTGACATCGCCTAGCGCCCGGCATACTTTATCCAACACTTCATGCTGACTGCAGATGCTCATGCGGACGCCAACCTCCAGCTATACACGACGCCATATAGCCTCTTGTCGCGCGCATGGACGAAGTCGTTACATAGCGGCCAAATGCGTCCAGCGCTGCACCCGGCACCCTAAACAAGGAACACCGTTCCACTTTTTACTTTTTTCTCAACTGCCAGTCATCATCAGTGATCTGAATTATCTGCGCTTCCGTTGGCGGTGCACCGTTGCCGCACGACAACGTAACGCCGGGGTCAATAGCGTTCGTCGCGTACCCGTTCGACCAGAAGTCCTTCTTTCTGTAGAGGAAGTAGACTTCTCGGGAAAGGTCCGCCTCTTTGAATGCTTCGACGGCACCCCAGATCACATGAAATTTGTAGTGTTCATCCTTGGCTACGTCGGCCTTGACCCACACGTCATTCCTGCCGTAACCAAAGCCGAAACTGCCGAACTTGCAGTCGATCTTCCCTTCGCCACGGGAGGGTGGCTGGGCCTCGTAAGCAAACAAGGCTGAAGCAACCACGGTGACGAGAACTGCAAAGGAGAGGCTCACAACTCGCCTTTGTCCCCTATGGACCAGCACGAAGAGGTCAATCGCGTACGCGACCCCCATAGCAGCAACAACTAGCCACACAACACCCAACCAAGTATCCACGTAGAGCGAAAAACTTGTCTTGACCACTAAGGCGATAACACCAATAACGATCCCCAGTATCGCTAACCAGAGACCATGAAGGCCAGGTCTGTCAGACTCCTCTCCACCGGGCGCTTGATCTCTTCCTGCGGTGTCGCTCATTGCTGCACCTCTCGACTGGCATAGCAAACACCTGCCGGGTACCCGATATCAGGTAGCCGAACACCTCGAACCGCCACTACATGTTGCTTTACCTTAACTAACTTCTAGCTAGCTCAGATGATCAATCAGTTTCACCAGTTCAGCGCTTGCCTAGCTGTTGGACAACAGGTCGTACACAGCTGAGACTAACCTCATGACCTCCTCCGGCATCCCGCTCGACAAGCTAGGCGCTCTGGTCGATGAGGTCGATGCCGCCGCGTCGCTGCTCCGGCACGGGCTCGCCGTACTGAAGTCGTACCGGTTCGCAGCTCGCGACGCCTATGCCGTCTTCGTCTGCCTGGCCGGAGGAGCCGAGAAGCTGCTCAAGCTCAGCGCGGGCATGAACTCGCTGCACGAGACAGGGGTGTGGCCGTCTAAGGCCACCATGCAGGGCTGGAGTCATGACATCGTCGGGATGGAGCGTCATGTGCGAGCCGTCATCGTGGCGCAGCAGGACCGCAGTACCGTGCCCGGCTACATGGCCGAGCTGCTTGACGCTGTGGATGCCGACCCGTACATCGACAGCATCTTGGAGACGCTAGGTACCTACGCCCGAGGTGGTCGGTTCTTCAACCTTGATCACCTGGCATCTGCCTCGCAGCCGTACCCGTCACCGCGGGAGCTGTGGGAGGGACTCCACCACAAACTCACCACAGTTCGGCCCGAGCTGCTGGCCAAGTTGTCGTCAGCGAGCACGAGCGACGCGGCTCGTGCCGAGATGAACGGCCACATCATCGAGTCGTTCGTCGGGTGGCAGGAGCTGATCACCCGCGCGTGGCGGACCAAGGTTTTCGGTGACGAGGCGAAGCGGTGGGCGTCGCAGTTGGCACCGGCAGCTCCGTAGCTGGGCTGCCGTACGAGGTAGAAGCGCCTCTGAGAGAGCGCTTGAGCTGTTCGAAGGTCTCGGTGTGGTCGCTGGGGCGCAGCGGTGACCTGCTCCAACTCCTACAAGGAGCTTCGTATCTCCCCGGCCTCGAACAGGAACTGCTGCGACTGCACCAGGCGGTCGTAGACAGCCGCAGGTGCCTCAGCCTCGCGGAGCAGGCACAGGACGAACAACCAGTAGGCAGCCTGCCCGACGTAGTGCATCTCCGCTCCACCGACACCTGGGTAGCGCGCGAGGTGGTGCGCGATGTCGTTGCGGTAGTCCTTGGCCTTCGTGCACCAGGCGGTGACGTTGTCAGCGTCGACCAACTGCTCGAACGGTGCGCCAGCGTGAGCGGCGAGCCGCTTGAGCCGGGTCAGCAGCTTGGTCTGGCTGCCACCGAAGCGCTGCCGGTCGAAGCCCTCAAGCGTGGCGATCCTGCTGGCCACCACGTCCTGGACGATGGAGTCCTTCGCGTACCGGGTCATCATCATGCGACCGAGCAGCTCGCGGTACGTCTCGGCAACACGCATCCAGCGCCCGACACCCTCGATGCCGCCGAACTCCTCGAAGGTGAAGAGACGATCCTCCCAGGCGCGAGCCGGCTTGGAATCGGCCTTCACACGCCACGCGCTGTAGAGCCGGGCGGGCCACTGCTCTGTGCGACCGCTGGAGGTCTGCAGGCTCAACGCCTCGTGGTGCAGGAGAACACCCCTGAATGCTGCGGATCGCTGGGTAGCGATGCTGACCAGGTCCTGGAGGTCACTGGCGTAGTCGATGGCTTCAGAGAGCAGATGCAACGACCCGAAGTCGAAGCGGGCGTAGACATCCTGCCCCATGCGCAGGCCAGTGATGTCCCCTGCTGGTGGCCGCACGACGTGGCGCAGCTCCAGCTTCCCGAAGGGGAGCTCCACGACATGAGGCTGCTGAGGCACGCCGACGATGCGCCACTCGGTCACAGCCCCACCCGCAGCCTCACTGAACGTTCCCTGCTCGGAGAGACCGGAGATGCCCATCCACCCGAGCAGATGGTCGATCTCGACGTCGACCATCTCAGCCTCGATGGCCTCGTCCTTGTCGAACCAGGCGTCCTTGACGACCTGCCCGACGGAGAAGCTCTGCCGCGCACCACCGCCGAGGGTCTGCCGCTCGCGGGTACGCAGGCAGCCGTCGAGGGTGTACTTGGTCTTGTCGTCTTCGCCGAGGATGCGGCTGTAGTCCTTAGCTTGTGCCTTCCCAAAGAACTGGTGCCACTCGGTGAAGCTGCCGATCAGCTTGAGCGAGCCGCCTTCTTCAGCGCTGAAGGTCAGGGTGCCCGGCACCTTCTTGTCGTCGGCGCCGGGCAACCAGAACTCGCCGTGTACCTCCAGGTTGGACTCGGCGGGAGTGCTCATCAGCGGTGCGCTGCCTCGAACGCCTCGATGACGTTGGCCGGGATGCGCCCGCGGTCGGCCAGCTCGTGGCCGTTGCTGCGGGCCCACTCACGGATGGCCTTGGTCTGCTCCTTGTTGCGGGCGTCAGGCGCGGGCCGACGCGCACCAGGAGCAGCAGTGTTGCGCTTGGTTCGACCGCCGGTCTTGCGGGCTGCTGCGACGAAGTCGGCCAAGGCGCTACGGAGCTTGTCGGCGTTACCTGGCTTGAGGTCGATCTCGTAGGTCACACCGTCGAGCGCGAAGCTGACAGTCTGACCGTCTTCGGCCGGTGTGCCGTCGAGGTCGTCGATGAGCTGGACGAGGACTTTCTGGGCCATGCGGGAAGCCTCACTCACGATCAGCGTTGTCAGGGACTGCAGCATAACAAGAAACCAACGTGAGACGTGCGGGCTCACCCTAGCGCAACTCATGATCGACGAGCCTGCAAGAGGATGCCATAAACCGATGCAAGACCCCTTTTAGCTAGCAGCACCAACGGCAAATTTGCTACACTGAATACATAGCAACATAAACGAGAACCACGCCATGCCCAACGGAGAAATTCGGACTTCAAACAAGAAACTAACAGCAGTCATCATCGCTGCCGCCCTACTCGCCCTCGCCTGCCAATTTGGTTTTTACCTTGCCTTAACCAGTCGAATCCAGCAAGGCGAGGAACGTATCTACACCGACCTGCATGACCTCAGGATGAAAATGATCGAATGGGAGCGTGGTGTGCAGTAGCGGCCACCGACGGAACCGCAGCCGCTACTGCACATGCACACCGACAGTACTCTAGGCTAGACCTGCCAGTCAGTCCCGGTGGAATTATCCACCCAACGACCAGACGCGATCTCGCGGTAGTAGCCGCCGCCGAACCAGTTGGTTTGACAGAAGACCACCGCCGCGATTGTGACCTTTGAGCCACCCGGCTGGTAGATCACGTTGACAGTGCGACTCCTACCCCCCTGCCACGAGGCAGGGGGGTTGCTGCCCGGCACAACATCGATCAGCGAGCGCGACACCCAGCCCTTGTACTCATTGTTCAGGCGACAGTTCCAGTCACCCATCGAGATGGTCACTGTCTTGGTCGCGGCCGAAGCCGGTGGGGCCAGCACTAGAACGCTCGCGACAGCGAGGATCACTGCAGGCAATATCTTGCCCATCAGTTTTTGCATCATTCCTCCTCTTGTGATCAGTTTTGCGCACTTGCCAATCGAGTAGCTTGATAGCGGATAAGATCCTCCCTCCACATGATCGTTAGAGAATCACCGGAAATTCCGAAACGGTGCACGCACTGAAGAGCTGCTCTGCTTCAGCAGGCCCGGCCCGGAAAACTCGTTGGATGGCGGAGGTTCGCCGATCGTCCGGCACGACGAACAGGACGTACGGGAAGACGCCGTCCCACTGCCCTGAGTTGAACGCCTTCCAGTAGCGTTCGCACTTCTCCCGGATGACGCCGAGGTGCTCGGTACCACGGTCCACCTCAAGCCATGAGGTCAGCTTCTGGCCGTGAACCGCAAGTTCGATGTAAGCGTCAGGCGTCAGGCACACCTGGCCGACGATCTGGTGACAGTCCGGCTCGGTGGTGAACGTGACGACTTCCAGCTTGCCACGACGCTCCGCGTCCTTGAGCGCCACGAAGCAGTCGGCGACGGCCAAGGCGTGGAGGTTCACAGCACGCGGAGCCCAGTAAGCGCCTTCCCTGCCGACGAGCTTCCAGCCCGCACGGCCAAGCTGGTAGACGTACTGCGCCGACCCGCCGCGGTGCCCACCGAGCAGCCGTTCAAGCCGCGCCAAGTACTTACGCTCGACCAGGCGCTTCAGCGTGCGGTCCGCCGGTGTCGGTGAAGCCAGGTCAGCGAAATTCAGCGCCCGCACCTGTTTGGTCGTCAGTTGCCGGAACCGACCCACTAGCTCGACCACCGCGCGGTCCCGCTCGGACAGTTCGTCGACTCGTGTCGTCATGACCAGCTCGCAGGGCCCGTAAGGCCGTCGTCCAGACTTCCTAGCTCCCAGTCATGAAGAAGATCCGGATCAAAGACTTCGCCGTCTACCGCCGTCATCAGCTCAGCAAGTCGAGCACTCGTGCCCTCGCAGTGGAACGCTTCGACCCTGCCGTCCTGGCCGACGAAGACCAGCTCCACGTGGCGGCCGTCAACCTGGATCGTCACCTTGCCGTTGCTGTAGTCCCGCTCCATGAAGGTCGCCATGCTTACCCCCACCGCTGCTGACCGAGCGTGGGCTTCTTCGGGTGCATGGCGCTGACGGTGCAGCGCGCCTCGATCGCCGCGTCCACCTCACTGGCGGCACGTCCAAAGCGCCGCCGCGACAGCGCCCGCACCTGCGCGGCGGTGCCGGTCGGTTTCATGGGCGGGTACGTCGTACCGGTGACCGGATCGCTCAAGCCGCTCGGCGTCATCAGCCGGGCGATCACCTCGTACTGCCCGAGACCGGTGAAGTCGTGTTCGTCGACTCGACGGCCGAAGTCGCGGGCGAACACCCGGCCGTCGTCGGTCGTTGTCTGGAAAACGATCTTGCTTCTGGTGTTCGCCATGGCTGCGGCGCGCAACTCGACCGGCAACTGGCCGAGGTGCTGGTGGCTGAGCACCATCCCGAGGCCGGAGCTCCTGGCCTTAACGATCATGTCCTCGGGTTCCAGGGGAAGCTGTAGAAAAGACTGAAATTCGTCGAGGAACAGGAAGTTCGGCTTCTTGGGCCGCACGCGCTTCGCCGCGCTCCAGAGCGCGTTCACCAGCAGGGTGCCGGCCAGGCCCGCCGTGTCCCTGCCGAGCCCTGCGAGGTTGACGAGCAGGATCTTGTTGCTCTCCAAGACTGCCCGCATGGTGAAGCTACTGGTGCTCTGCCCGATGATGCGTCGGATCTCCGGCCGGGCGACCAGCTGCCAGATGCGGTCCATCACCGGCTGGACGATGCGGTCCTGCTGAGCCTTGGCTTGAGCGTCGAAGCGCTGCCAGAAGTGCTTCAGCTCCCGGTCGATGAGCGAGCCGACGAGCTGGTCGCGCCACGCCTGATGCTCCGGACGCCTGGGCATCAGGAGCGTCGCCAGGTCGACGAAGGTATAGCCCGGCTGCGAAATCAAGGTCATCAGGCCGAAGTAGAGGACTTCGCGGGTGTAGACGCTGCGCGTCTCGCGGTAGAGGTACTCGAACAACGCGCATAGCTCCTCGACGGCCGAGCGAGCGTCGCCCTCGGTGAGCACGTTGAAGCCGACCGGGAAGCTGGTATCCGTGACGTCCAAGACGATGACGTCGTCCATGCGCTTCTCGGGCACGGCGTCCAGCACGGCGTGGAACAGGTCGCCCTTGCTCTCGATGACGACCAGGCCGTAGCCCTGCTCCATGTCCTGCCGCGCCATGCCAGCGAGCAAGGTCGTCTTCCCCACGCCGGTCGGACCGACCACGTGCAGGTGCTGGACGGCTTCCCTGTACCCGATCGCCACCGGCCGTTCGGCGCCGGGGAAGTTGGAGCGCATCACCACGCGACCGGTCCGCGGGATGACCTCGGTCGCTGGCAGGTGCCGGGCACCTGCACTCGGCAACCCAGCGACATGCGGCTGGCCCACCGGCCAGGCGAGCAGGCTGCCCAGCTCGCCCACCGACACCCGCGCCGGATATAGCCACGAGCCGCTGGCCTGGTTGACGCGCTCGATGAGCCTGCGCCGAGAGAGCACCGGACGCCGGACGAACTGGTTGTCAGGACCGCGGACGCTGCCGAGCGCCGTCTTGATGCGGCCAAGCAGATGGCCAGCCCGCTCGTCGCTGGATGCCCGCGACGCCACCCGGAGCACGCCGAGGAAGTTGGCCTCCTCCAGCTTGGCGCGGCGATCGTTGACCTCGTCAGGGTTGCGGCACCAGAAGCTGTCGGCTTCATCCCGCCCGCCCCGCTGCTTGGTTGGCGGCGTCTCGACGGCCGCGGGCGTCACCACCCACTGGATGAGCACGATGTCGCCGGTCTTCAGTCCTTGGAGGCTGGCAAGCAGGCTGGCCGCGAACTCCTCGGCGGTGGGCAGCGGCACGGTGCGCGAGAGGCGGCGCAGGCCCAACTCGACCACCTCGTTCCACGGCTCGGGGAGCGGCGCGGCGACCGGCGTAACCTTGCTGCCGGGAATCAAGGTGCGCAGCTGCGCCGCGACGTAGTCAGCCTGCGCTGGCTGCACGCGAAGGCGATACGTCGTCATGCGGTCGGTCACGACGACCTCGAAGACGGTCGTCGGCAGGTTGAAGATGCGCCGCAGGCCGCTCGGCGCCGTGCCGACGAGCGTGCGCAGCCACGCCTGTACTTGCTGCGGCTTGAGATCGTCGGGAAAGGCAAGGTCGAAGGTGCGGTACTGATCAGGAGGTTCCACGAGACGGGCTCCGTCCTGGAGGAGAACGGCGTGATGAGCGTGAAGTCGGCGATGCTGGCGCTGCTCATGGCGAAGACGATCGGCAACGAGCTGGAGATGGCCCTGCCCAACGGCAAGCGCAGGACCATCTCGGCCTACCAGCGCGTCGAGCGGAACCAGACGAAGCCGATGATCGTGACGATGAAGAGGCCCGCCACGATGTAGGGCACCAGCGGCTCTACCGACCACCAGAGCAAGCGGATGGTGACCGCGAAGAGGATCGCGGTCACCATCCACGCCCGGAGCCTTCTCACGAGCGGCGCTTCCAGTCCCGTGCGATGCGGTCCATGTCGGCCTTGGCTCGCCACGTAGCGTTCCGGATGCGCTCACGCTGCTCTTGGCCGCGGCTAACCGCGGCTCGCAGCTCGCGCTTGGCTCGTACTCCAGGGTGGTAGCGGTACAGCCAGCCTGCTCCTCCCACGAGCAGGAGGAGCAGCGCCCACCAGAAGTTCACGACCACGTAGATCAAGCCGCTGATGATGAGCACCCCGGCAGCCCCGGCCAGAATGAAGGCCATGTACGCAAGAAAGAGAGGCATCCTCAGCTTCTCCTTCGGTCTACTGGACGGAACTGCTCGCCGAGCTGACGAGCGAGCGTCAGTTCGATGCCGCCGAGGGCCTGGTTGAGCGTCGGGTTGTCGGCGGCGAGGCGCTGGCGGTAGGTATCGATCTCCACCAACGCCTCGATCGCCGCCCCCTTGCTGTCGTCCTTGACCGTCAGTGCCGTCTCCGCAGCCGGAGCCACCGTGATGATCACAGTGGGCCGCTTGGCCAGTCGAAACCTGCTGAGCTTGGCGACGATCTTCCTCATGGTCGCCCGCTGCCTAGAAGGCACTGCCGCGCTGGATGCGGCTGACGTGGCTGACGTGGTTCAGCTCGACCTGAGCGAGAAGCGCGTTGAGCCCTTCGTCGCTGCCCGCCAACGTGCGGCGGTAGTCATCCACCGCCTTGACGCTGTCCATGGCGTCCATCGCCACGTCGGTCGCGATGGCGACACGCGCCTTCTTGAGGATGCCGTCGGCCGCCTCCTGACGAAGCGACGCCTGAAGTTGGCGACCCTCGCTGGAGAGGACAAGACCGCCATGCGTGCGCATGAGCGGTGACACCTCGGCCTGCGTCGAGAAACGCTGGAGCTCTCCTGACACTGGTTTCTCCTTCTTGCTGGTCAGATGCCCGTTCGACGCGAACAGGCAGTTGCGATCACCCGTTTCAACGGCTTTGCTAAGACGATGCGCAAGGTCTGCCATCTAGCAACTCCTTGTCATGCCGGTACTTGCCGAGGAGTATCGGGTTAATGAAAACCTACGAGGTTAGCCCCGATGGCGTAAGCCTTGTGCATAGACACCCGATGGGCGACAAATGGACAGTTGTCTGCAAAGTGGCGATGGACAATACCTGGACACAGCAACAGGCCCGGATGTCGCAAGGACATCCGGGCCTGCGCCAGACAACTCCTGTCCAGATTTTGTCTAGACGGCTAGTCTGGAACGTACCTTCCGGGTGCGCCCGTAGGTGTTCGGCGACGGAAGCGGACTACGTGCCTAGGAACCCGTGCCCGCTTCCGTCTGCCTCACACCAGACCCAGCAGCAGCCAGATCCAGTGCGAACCCATGTGCTTCACCTCCTGCCCAGTAGCCGCGACCCATCCACCATCCGGGGCCTGGCCGCCCTCCTGATGGCGGCTTGCGTCAATCTCAGCAGCCCAGTTGGGTTGGTGGTCAAAAGTGGCGCGGAAGTGGAATCTCGCAGGTAGGAGACGTGGTGGCTGACAGCCAAGATCGCAGCAGCGAGGACAGCGAGCTGGTCAAGGATCTCAAGTGGCTGCGTAAGGGGCCGGGCCTCACCCTTGCTCGACTTAGCAAGGCAGGAGCGGTCGTCCAAGCATGTGGTGGCCCGCAGCAGCCGACGGAGACGACCCGTGAGCGGTTCCTGTCTGCGTTGCGCTCGATGAACGACTTCCCAGGCGGCAGGGCTCTGTGGGCGGCCTACGGTGCGGACGGTGGCGATCAGCAGACCGAACTTAAGGAGCGTCGAGCCGCCTATGCCAAGTCCGTCAAGCGTACGGCCGGTCGGGTACGAGACTGGGAAGACGAAGCTATCGACGAATTGGCACTTCGGCTGCTAAGCGCCTTCTACGCAGGCGCACCAGATCCAAAGGACTTTCCTATTCCGCGCGGCGGCTACCTTATGACGCAACTCAGCGTAGTGTGTATCAATAAAGACCGACGATTTGTGGAATCACGTCAGACGCGAACTGTAATTCCGCTCGTCGATGGCGCACCGCACTTTAGATACGGTACATATACGCCCACTGAACTAAGCGACACCGAAGGTGGCATTCTTGCGCCTTCGGTTCGTGGTGCCGACGGAGGTGTTGTTCACACCATCGAATTTCCAGTGCCGCTCAGGCGAGGACGGGCGCATACCTTTAGCTTTCGCGAACGTGTACCCGAGAGTGATCCAGAACCTACGGTCAATGTTGACTTTTCCGGTCAAAGTTTTGAGAGCCCAGCGCTGCGTTACCGTGTAGAGGTTCACTTCTTGACGGATCGACCTAAGTTTCTCTGGGGCTACGATAAGTTGCATCGTATCGAACGGCCCGGCGCTCCCGAGTCAGGGATTCCGCTAACCTTGGATAACGAGGGGAGGATATCGGTCGAGTTCGCCGATCTGTATGGTGGTCTCTGCGCAGGCGTCGCTTGGCAATGGGAGTAACACTATTCGTTGCCGGATTGCAGCCTTTCTCTGGCATGTTTTGCCCGTTGCACCAAGCGCGAGCTGTACAGATGGTGGTACGTGTCGATGTACTCCACAGCCTCACTTAGGGTTATTAGGTTCTGTGAGGCGATATCCGTTGTCAGTACATCCCAAGCCGTGTCTTGAACTTTTTGCTCAGTTTCTTCGTCGCCTATAAGGCGCTCCAGCATGCCTAGCCCCGTCGACTTGTCGACAGCAAGCATGTGCGGCACAAAGATGGCAGCCCAATATCGATCTCTTGGGTCATCACTGTGGGTGAGCACACTATAGACATAGCGGGCAAGGTCAATATCCCGACTCGGTAGCTCTACAAGCACACGAGTTAAGTGATCGGCTCGTTCGTCCAGAATTTCTTCCTCGGGAGCAAGAGTGCGCCTGACCCTAAGGACTTCACGCCGAATGCGCGCAATGGCACTATCCGCTCGACGGAAGTCGTCAAGTAACGAATCACCGAGAGCTAATAACTCCTCAGGTGTTCGTGCCTGGGATTGCTCATAATCGTGTGATGCTTGTTCCATTCTCCTCTATTGCAACATAGTTAAGATCAAATGTCCAGGATTTGTCCTCCTGTCCCAGATTCTTCCCCCACGTCCGAATGGATGTCTTGCATCAAAGTCTGTAACTGCCAGGCTCCCTGTAGCGCTACCTGAGCACGACCACCCACTAGGAGTACGTATGGCTTCCACCTCCGACACGGTCAAGGAGCTGCAAGAGCTGCGCAAAGGGCGCGGCCTGGCGGCCGACGACCTTCGTGACCGTGTGGGGCCGCGCCTTCGTGCCCTGTGCGCTGTTACCGAAGCCGACACGGCCATGTCGGTCAGGCGCTCCATCGTCCTCAAGATGACGGAACTGTGCGAGGAGCTGGACGAAGATCGCAAGCTCGCGGCTCGAGTCGCCTTCGGGTTGGCGGCGGAAGCACCCGGCATCACGCTAGAGGACCGCATGACCTGGCTCGCCTCTTTCATGCGTAAGGACCCGAAGACAGCGATCCGGCGGGTGGACTCGGCGTTCCGGATGCTGGCCGAGATGATCGACGAACTGACAGCGGAAGGTGCCAGTCCGTTCACACCAACCGGGTGGTACAACCACACTGTTCGCTCTGTACTGTTCATGGACCGAGCGGTACCGCTGCTTCGTGAAGAGCGCCGCATCATCGCCACAACCGATGGCGTCAAAGAATTTGACATCTACTTTAGCGCTCCACGCCCTCCGAACTTCGACGGGTCGGATCGTATTGCTGTACGGCCGTTATACGGCGGTGAGTTCATTGCCGACGAGCAGACCGCACCAGGCTATGTCAAATTCACGATGAAGCTGCCCCGACCGCTCAACCTTGGCGATGCGCACGAGTACGGCGTTGAATTGACTTCGTATCCTCGCGAGTGGATGTTGCCATACTGCGAACTGGCGCCATTGCTTCCGTGTGCGCACTTTTATCTGCGCGTCAAGTTCGACTCAACGGACATACCGGAGAAAATCTGGCGACTTAATGGTGTGCCGCGGTTCGCGACAGTTGACTTCAAACCGACAGGGGAACTGCTATCCGTAGACCGACTTGGCGAACTGGCCACCGAGTTTCACGGGTTGAAGCCACACTTGAGCTACGGAGTGCAGTGGCAGTGACTCTCAAGTCTCGCTAGCGAACTAGCAGTACGAATAGTCTCGGGGGAAAGCTGCTTGCCACAGACCGCGGCAAGCATAGATATCACCTAGAAGGAGGTGAATTAATATGGTGACGCATCTTGCGACCGTCTCAGAAGGTATCGATCTGGACCGCGAGTTGCCTTTCTTGGCTCGATGGGCTGCGGATGGCACCACCACGCCGTACAGCTCCAACGAGATGGGCAGAAACGACGATACCGGTACATGGCGGAACGACACGGAAGAGGCGGACGTCTAGATCATGCACTCGGTTGACCTCCTAGTGATAGGAACATCGGTCGACCCGCATATCTCGGCAGTCCTTCAACGTCTAGGCGGCGACATTTCTGTTTGCCGCCTAGACGTTGACCGATTTCCACGAGAACAAGCGGCGACCCTTGCCTTCGACACCTTCGGGGATTATCGGGTACTTGTCCACGAGGGCAACGTACAGTGGGACGTTACTAGGCCAAAGGTTGCCTGGTTCCGCAGGCTAGGTAAGCCCGGTATATCGAAAGGTCTGCACCCTGCCTACCTGGACTTTGCAACGGGCGAGGTGGAACAAACTATCGAAGGGTTGCTCTCCATCGTTCGCCCAGGGAAGTGGTTCAACGACTTCTGGGGATGCAGAAAGGCTGGCAATAAGCCGCTTCAGTATCTGACTGCAACAGAGCACGGACTTAACCTACCTGACACATTGATAACCAACAGTGCTAACTCGGCTCGGGAGTGGATCAAGCGCCAGGGCGAGGTAGTCGCTAAAACGATCAGCCGCCCAATCCTTACGACCGACAAATCGGAACTTGGAAGAACATTCGCTTACACTCATCGTCTGACACGCGAAGATATCGCTCATTTGGCACAAGTGGCTACGGTTCCATGCCAGTTCCAGCCGCTGATCAAGGGACGAAAGGAGTTGCGCGTTACCACAGTCGGCGAGCAACACTTCGCCGTGGAAGTATTCTCGTCAGACACTGAGCCCGATCGGTTTGATTGGCGCGCGACAGCGACGACATGCGAATATCGCATGGGCGAACTGGACCTATCCACGGCACAGAAACTCACCTCACTCCTGGAAGCTTTTAGTCTACCTTTCGCGGCGAGTGATTTTATCGTCGGAGAAGATGGAACCCTCGTGTTCCTGGAGTCCAACCCGCATGGTGCATGGATGTGGCTAGAGGCGTTTGTTCCCGGACTGGACATCACGGGAGAAGTAGCGAGGTGGATTCAAGGTAACATCGAAAAATGATACAATAGTAGAGCCATGAAACGATCGACTCCTCAAGCAGTCAAGAGAATCGCAAAATGCTTGACCAAAGCGGACTACTTGATGCAGAAGCGCCACACCATGCAGGGTGCGCATGAGCGTTCCACACTGGCACTGTTAATACTTAGATCACACGCGGAACACCTTCCTCGAAAACACATAACGTCACTCTGTCTTGCCGTACACCACGGCGGGTCTGAACGCGAAATTCGCGCTGCACGAAACTTCTTGCACTCTAGCAGCCAACCTCAAAAGGAGCGCGCAAACTTGCTGTACCGACAGATGTCGGATCGGATTCTTGTCATGAAGTTCAGAAAACAAAAGTACGGCACACAGTTCCAGCTACAAGGCAAGCCTTTTCCATCGATCTAACAAGTGGCCTACGAATCCAACGCCTCACGCCCATGGAACAAACCACCTGTCGGCCCATCATCCGGCAGCGTCGCCAACCACAGCATCGCGCTGGCTGCTTCATCGGGCGTCTGCTCCGCCTTGCCGTAGGCCAAGCGGGTGTCCGCACGTCCTGGGGACGCCGCGTTCACCAAGATGTTGTGCTCGTGCAGCTCATCGGCGAGCACCTTGGTCAGCGCGTTCACGGCGGTCTTGGAGACGCGGTAGGCCGGGCTGCTGCTCTTCATCGTGCCGAGGCTGGCCATGTGCGTCGTCAGGTTCAGGATGCGCCCGTACTTCTGCTCCTTCATCACCGGCGCGACCGCTGAGACGCAGCGCCACGCCCCGAAGACGTTGGTCTCGAAGGTCGCCTTGATCCGCTCCTGGTCGAGCGACGAGGCGTCGAGACCGCGGTCGATCGCCACGGCGGCGTTGTTCACGAGCACGTCGAGCCGCCCGTGCTCGAAGGTGATGTCGTTGACCGCCCGGCTGACACTCGCCACATCCGTGACGTCCAACTGATGCGCTGAGACCGGCAAGCCCTCAGCTACAAGAGGCGCAGTGGCAGCTTCCGCCGCCTGCTCGCTTCTCGCCGTCAGCACGACGTGAAGCCCTTGCTGAGCAAGACCTCGCACGATGGCAAGGCCGAGCCCGCGGTTGGAACCGGTCACCAGAGCCACGCGCGTGATGCCAGCGGTCATACCGCCTATGCGATCAGAGTCCGAACCTGCTCGTCCAGTTGAGCCACGGCCGGGTGTTGGTGGTGCGCATCAAGCTTGCCCTGGAGGTTCACCAGGCGCCGCCGGTTTCGAGCCGACCGCGCCGCCGCGATGGACGGCACAGCCTCACCAACGAGCGTGCAGGCGTGGTCGACGTCGCCAAGCTCCAGCACCGTCTCGGCGCGCCACATCAGGTAGGTCGCGCGGTCAACCGGGCGCTCGGCCGGCTGCAGGTTGAGCGACTGACTCAGCCAGTGGTCAGTGGCCTGGTGGCGGCGTAGCAAGAGGTAGCAGGCGGCTACCTGCGCGCAGTACTCAGCTTGGTCGAAGTAGCTGGCCCACCCCGGCGACTCATGGTCGTCAGCGCGGCTCATGGCGGCTTCGGCCTTCACGAGGAGCCGCTCGCACTCGACGGTCTCGCCCAACACGGCGTGCGCCCGCGCCTCGCGCACGGTCATCATGGCGATGATGCGCGGCGGAGCCTGCTTCGCACCATCACGCGCCGCCGTCGCGATAGCCAACGCTTCATCCGGCCGCTTGGCGTCGACGAGCTGCAAGCTCATGCACTTGAGGATGTTGGCCCCGATCGCCCGGTCGCTGGCGGTGTGCGAGGCCCGAAGCGCCGCCATGAAGTAGCGCTCCGCCGAGGCGTGGAAGCCCGCATCAAAGCTCGACCACCCAGCCACCCGGCCCAGCTCGGCAGCGACGTTGAACAAGCGCTCACCGAGCTGCTGGGTGTAGCTGCTGCGGGAAAGCAGGTCAGTCACCAACCTGAGTTCGGCATCAGCCAGGTTGCGCACGCTGCCGCCACCGAGGGCGTACTGCATCTGCCTGATGGTCGGGAGGCGCTGCTCAAGGGCCTCCACCAAGGTCGTGTCGATCATGCCGCCGCGGAGAGCCACATCGACGCGAGGAGGTTCCAGCGACAACCACTGGTTGGCGACAGTCACCGCAGTCCCGGCACTCAGGGTCAGAAAAGCACGACGATCAAGCACAGCAGCTCCTGCGGTGTGGTCGAGCGAGGTCAACGCTGCTTCTTGAGTCCAGGGAAGTCCCACGTTCAGGCGGTCCCCTGCCGGGAGCCAGGCAGGCCATCCCAGCCGACGCACCTGTTCGTGCGGAACGCCTAGTTCACGAGCCAGGGCGTACTGAGAGTCCTCATCAGGTACGACGCCCCAGTTTTCCCAGCGCCATGCCTTCTCCCGGCGCGACGCCATGTTGCCGACGTGGCGAGCGATGACGTTAACCAGATCTTGGTACGTCCAGTTCCGTTCGGCGCGCACGTAGGCGAGCGGGTGCGTGAAGAACCCGTCTTCATCTCGCCGCCTGGCCATCTCGGCATCCCTTCCTTGGTAGCACCGACTGTATCGCCCCTATGGGGCACCACAAGGCTCTGACCAGCGTTTTTCGCACTACCAGAGGCAAGAGACTACATCGAGACAACACTCGAATGCTTCGCCGCGTGGACTTATTGGGGTTTTCTGCTGTCAGTCTTCCCGATGTCGATCAAGGGGGCAGCAGCCGCTCGCGTGTGAGTGCTCGGCGCAGTTGCCATCGGGACTCGTTGACAGATCAACTAGGAACCACGAGGGATGACCGATGACGGCACCGGGCGACAGGTCGAACCAGTGATCCGCACCGCCGTACAACATCCGCCGTTGACTGCAGGGCAACTGACGCTCGGCTATGTACGGGCGGTACCGGGTGAGGACGCACTCGTTCCTCACGGTGAAGCTCACCTGAACCAGTGGGCCAGGAGCATCAAGCTCACGTTGGGGGCGATGTTCTCCGACGTCACCACCCTGCCCCCGCTGGAACGACGGGGCTTCCGACGCCTGCAAGGTTCGCTGGAGCGTCTGCGTCCAAGCGGTCTCGTCACCCCTAGCACGTGGCACATCTCAGACGATCGGGACGAGGTGGCTCGTGTGCTGTGCCACCTCCGCTTGCAGCACTGCCTGCTGCTGGTCACCGATACGCAGACGGCCACGCGCAGCGCAGCGAACCACTCGTGGCTGGAGGGTTCATGACGCGAGCGGAGGGCAAGCCCCGCAGGTCAAGTTCGGCTCACAGCCGCGAGCTTGGCGCCTACCTGCGCATGGTTCGGCAGCAGGCAGGGAAGACGGTGGATGATCTTCTCGATGTCCTGGGGTGGTCGGCGGGCAAGCTGTCCAAGCTCGAGGCAGGTACTCGCGGCACTTCGCCACACGAGATTGCGCTGTTCCTCGGCGTGTGCGGCGCGGAGCAGGAGGTCCGCGACCGGGTCATGGCCTTGGTGGAAGCTGTCGACACGGGCAGCTTCCTCCGTCCCCATGAGGCATCAGCCGATGACCTCTTTGGCCTGCGCGTACATGAACAGCAAGCCACCGCGATCACGACCTACGATCCCGTCGGAGTTCCGAGCCTGGCTCAGACTGCCGATTACGCCTTGGCTCTCAGCGACACGGACACCGTCGCCGCGCGCATGGATCGTCAAGCACACTCGGCTCGGCGGGTGAACCGCCCAGTGATCTTCTACGTCAGCGAAGCCGCCCTGGGCTCAGTCGTCGGCTCTCCAGCGGTGATGCGGGATCAACTGCTGTACCTGACCCGTCTGGCACACACGACGAACATCGTGGTTCGGGTTGTTCCTCGCGCACGTGGTCTGCACGAGGTTCTGCAGCACCCGGCCACGCTGCTCACTCTGGCTGCCCCTCATCGACCGGTGGTCTACGTCGAGACCTACGCCGCCACCGTCTTCCACGATGATCCACAGGTCGTCGCTTCCTACCGTCACAAGATGGACCGGCTCAGCCGCCTGGCTTTGAGCATGGCGGACTCCCAGCAACTCATCGCCCACTGGCTTCACCACCACGATGCCGCGCACCATTCGACTTCGGACTGACTTCTTCACCAAGGCCGCGCGGCTCGCGGGCTTCCGCTCGGACTACGCCCTCGCCAAGGCGATGGATGTCAACCGCTCCACGGTCGCACGGGTGCTCAGCGGTGAGCTGCAGCCCGGCCCGGCGTTCATCGGCGGTGCGCTGGTCGCCCTGGCACCTCTCCAGTTCCACGACCTGTTCGAGGTCATGCCCGCTTTCACTCCAGCAGAAGATCACTCGACAGAAAGGTAAGGCAGTGCCGACCAGCACGCCGAACACCAAACCATCGACGACCTCACAAGCGGCTCTGAGCTACGCGGCTCTCGGTTGGCCGGTCATACCGGGAGCGATCTGGCACGAGGGCCACTTCGCTGACCCCGCCGACGAGCAGCCGGTTACCAGTCCCTGCTTGAAGCCCATCGAGGCAGCGACCACCAACGCCGACCTGGTGCGAGAGTGGTGGTCGGCTCCGGGCCTGCACGAGCCCAACGTCTTCACCGTGACCGGTGCGGAGCTGGGCGCGTTCGCAGTGGCCGAGTCGCTGGTCATGGCGCTCCCGGATGACCCGTGGTTCTCCAAGTTGCCGACGCCCGTGCTGGCCTTCCCGAACATGCCGCTGGCCTACTTCCTGGTCCGGCCGCCGGTGCCCTCATTGCTCATGAGCAGTGACGCCCAGGTGGTAGAGGCCGGGATGCCCATGCCCTTGCCGCCGAGCACCCTCGGGGAGACGCCGGTGATCTGGCTGGTCACGCCCGAAGAGGCGGGTAACCGCCTGATGCCCGGTGACGCCTTGGCCGACGTGATCCAGAGCTTCGAGAAGAGGAAGAGCGCGTGACCGAGCTGGTAGAGCAGGCAGCACCAACCAGGCCCATGCCGCCGTGGAGCGCGGAGCAGTTCACCGGGCTCATGCGGGAGTTGGCGGTGGACGAAGCCCCGCGGCTGTTCGCCCTGGTGGAGGAGTACGGCGAGGCCGAAGACGCCCGCGTGGCGGGTTACGGCCTGGCCTACGAGAACCGTGCCGACGTCAACTCCGTGGAAGGTGACTTCCAACTGCACTCCCAGAGCGCCAAGAGTGCAAGGACGCTGTTCGAGATCAGCTCCCGGTCGGCGGGAGTACGGCGGGTGCATGTGGTGTGGGTGGATGAGGTGGCAAACGAACAAGCTGGACAGCTCGGACCCTCATGAGCTGAACCGGTTTGCACGTAGACGTTGATCGAAGCACACGGAGGCTAGAAGGCATCGGACGGCGTGTTGGAGCCACCCGGCTCTTCCTCGACGCCTGTGGCCAAGATCAACACTGATGTCGCGTGAAGCGATCTTGCGACTACGCCGCCTAGAAGCCCTGAAGGCGCGGGAATGCCGCTGGGCAGCCCTAGCGTTTCCCCTGCTCAGAGTCCCGCGCTCCGTGGGTCGACCCCCACAGCGACACACACGGTTAGTTGATCATGAAACGCAATGTTTCCCCTGGTAGACTGGCCATGCCAGGGGATGCATAGCCACACTTTTGACTACTCCACCGACGACATCCCGCTGTCGCCCAACACCTTCACCCGACGAACCGACATCCCCACTCCTCCGTCTACTGTGGACAACTACCAGCTGTGGCCGACGCTGCCGACGAGCCCGATCACCACCGGCACGACGCCGAGGCACAGGAACGCGGGCAGGAAGCAGAGCGCCAGCGGTCCCGCGACGAGCACCGCGGCGCGTTGGGCACGCGCCTCGGCCTGGTCGGCCACCCCCGCCCGCGCCTGCACCGCCAGGTCCGCCGCCGCACCCGCCAGCGCGGCGCCCGACCGCGCGGTCCGACGTGCCGCCCTCGCCAGCGGCGCGGTGTCCGGGTGGTCGAGGGCCCTGGCCCACGCGTGCACCGGGTCGGCGCCCAACGCCAGCAGGTCGACCACCTCCCGAAGCCGCTCGGCCGGCCCCGGCGGGACACCGGGGAGGACGGCCCGCACCGCCCCGGCCACCGGCAGTCCCGCCCGCAGCGCGGCGGCCAGCAGGTCCCAGGTCGCCGCCGCCGCGAACGGGTCCGGCGGTCCCGGCTTCGGCGCGCGCGTCCGCCTCGGCCCCGCTCTGGGTCTCAACCGCAGCGCCGCCCTGGACGGCGCCGGGAAGGTGATCACCGCCAGCGCGAGCAGGAAGAGGCTCACGCGATCACCTGCCCGGTCAGCCGACCGCTCCACAGCAACCCGGCGCAGATCAGCACCACCCCGGTCACCAGCAGCACCTGCCCCAGCGCGCCGCCGGTCAGGACCGCCAGCGGACCCGCACCGGCCAGTTCGCCGAGCACCACCCCGAACAGCGGCAACCCGGCCAACACCGCCGCACCGGCCCGCGGACCGGACATCCGGGCGTGGACCTGCCGCGCGAACGCCGTCCGCCGATCAAGATCACGGCGGACCGCGTCCAGCACGTCGGCCAGCGGCACGCCGTGCACCGCCGCCAACCGCCACGCCCGCGCCAGGTGGTGGGCGTCGGGGAAGTCGGCCAGCGCCGCTTCCACATCACCCCCGCGCGCCGCCGTCGCCGCGATCGCCCGCAGGACTTCGGCAGCCGGCGCTCCCGCGTCCTCGGCCGCGCCGACAGCGGCCTTGGCCGGGTGGGCGCCCGAGCGCAACTCGGCCACGAACGCCTGCAACCCGTCGGCGAGCGCACCCGCCGCGGCCAAGCGCGCCCGTTGCCGACCCACCTCCCGGTGCGCCCGCCAAACGGCACCCGCCAACAGCCCGCCGGCAACCGCCCCGCCAACGCCCGCCGCAGCACCCAGCGCGGTGCCCGCCAGCACGACGAGCGGCAGGTTCACCGTCGGCGCCCGCCACCGCGGCAGACGTCGACCCCCGACCAACCGCCGCCGCGCCCGACCGGACGGCAGCACCAGCAGCGCGGCAGCCAGCAGCAAGAAGCTCATGACCACCCCACCAGGGACTTGAGCGCCGCGCCCGCCTCCTGCCAACCGCCGTCCCGCCGCCAGGCCGGCCGGACCGCCAGGTGACCTGATCGCCGGTGCAGCACCCCGATCTCGGCGAGGTGACGGGTCCCGTCGGCCGCCCGGCCGGTGTGCAGGACGACCTTCACCGCCGCCGCCAGCTGGCTGTGCAACGCGTGCCGGTCGAGGCCGCCGAGCGCCGCCAGCGCCTCCAACCGGGCCGGGACCTCGGCGGGCGAGTTGGCGTGCAGGGTGCCCGCGCCGCCGTCGTGCCCGGTGTTCAGCGACGACAGCAGTTCGCACACCTCGGCGCCCCGGACCTCGCCGACCACGATCCGGTCCGGCCGCATCCGCAACGCCTGCCGGACCAGGTCGCGCACCGTCACCTCGCCCGCGCCCTCGACGTTCGGGCCGCGCGCGAGCAGCCGGACGACCTGCGGGTGGTCGGGCTGCAGCTCACCCGCGTCCTCCACGCACACCACCCGTTCGTGGTGGGGCACGCAGCCGAGCAGGGCCGCGAGCAGTGTCGTCTTGCCCGACCCCGTGCCGCCGACCACCAGGAACGCCTGCCTGGCCAGCACGATCGCGCGGAGCAGGTCGGCCGTCGCCCCGTCGAACGTGCCGCGGGCGCGCAGGGCCGCCAGGTCGTGCGCGGCGGGGCGGAGGACGCGCAACGACAGGCACGTCAGCGGAGCGATCGGCGGCAGCACGGCGTGCAGCCGCACGGAACCCGGCAGCCACCCGTCGACGCAGGGCGCCGCGTCGTCCAGCCTCCGCCCCGCCGCCACCGCGAGCCGTTGGGCGAGGCGGCGCACCGCGGCTTCGTCGGGGAAGGCGACGTCCGTGCGGCGCAGGCCGGCGACACCGTCGACCCACACCTGGTCCGGCCCGGTGACGAGCACGTCCGTCGTGCCCGGGTCGCGCAGGAGCGGTTCGAGCGGCCCGGCGCCGACGAACTCCTGGCGCAGCACGGTGAGCGCGCGCTGGACGTCCTCATCGCCCAGCACCCCACCGGCCTCACCCCGCACCGCCGCGGCGACCGCGGCGGAGGTCAACTCGGTGCGCCCACTGGCCAACCGCCTGCGGACCCGTTCAACGAGGTCGCTCACCACTCACCACCTCCCGCAACCCCTTGTGCCGCAAGGGGAGGACTTCACGCACGGCTTCCGCCAGAACGTCGGGGTCGACCGGCTGCCGAAGGCGCGGCAACGACAACTCGGCCAGCACGAGCGCCGCCAACGACACCGGCCGACAGGTCCGGAACGCGACCGGCGGCCGGAAACCCGGGTGCCGCTTCACCGTCGGCTTGCGATCACGGTTCACGGAGCACCCCCGAACCCCCGCCGACAGCCGGTCCGGCGAGCAGCCGTCGCACCGGACCGGGTGCGCGATCAGCCGTCATGGAGCACCGCCAGGACTTCCCGGGCCGCCTTCGCCAGCGGTCCCCGGTGGGTCTCCGGGAAGCGGCCGTTGTCGAGGGCGGCGGCCAGGCCCGGTTCGGGCCGCATGGTCGTCAGCAGCGGCACGCCCACGGCTTCCACGACCTGCGCCGTGGTGAGGCCGCCGGGCGCCGGGCCGCGCACCACCGCCTTCAGCCGCGCGCCGCGCTCGGCCACCTGGTCGACCAGCGCCTTGGCCGCCATGCACGCCTTCACGTCCGCCGGCACCACCAGCACCGCCAGGTCGGCCCGGTCGAGGGCCGCGCACGCCGCGGCGGTCAGCTGCCGGGGCAGGTCGCACACGACCGTGCCACCGGCCCGCCGCCCCGCCTCGACCACCGCCACCACGGCATCGGGCTCCGGCCCCGGGCCGGTCCGGCCGCACGACAGCACGGTCAGGCTCCCGCGCCCACCACCGGAACGGCCGGGCAGCGCCGAGCGCAGCGCCGCCACCGGCACCCGGCCACCGGTCAGCTGCAACGTGGGCCAGCGCAGGCCTTCCTGCCCCTCCGCGCCCAGCAGCACGTCGAGCCCGCCGCCCAACGGGTCGCAGTCGACCAGCAACCCCTGACCTCCCAGGGCGGACACGGCCTGCCCCACCGCCACCGACAGCACCGACGCGCCCGCGCCGCCACGGGCGCCCAGCACCGCCAGCACCCTGCCGTCCGCGACGGGACCGCCCTCGGCCGCATCGGCCAGCACCGCGCGCAGCCGTTCCTGCCCCGCGGGCAGCTCCAGCACCTGCTCCACGCCCAACGCCAACGCGCACCGCCACACCTCCGGACCCGGCGGCCCGGCGCCGACGACGTGGACACCCGATCTGCGCGGGAACCCGTCGGCCACGCACGCGACGACGGCCTCCTCGTCCAGCACCACCACCGCCGCGGCGTGCCAGCTGCCGCGCAACGCCGTCACGTCGGCCACGCGCTCCACCTCGCAGCCGACCACCGCCGCCGCGTGCAGCACCTCGTCCACCAGACCCGCTTCGGCCACCAGCGCCACCGGTCGCTTCATCCCGTCCTCCTGTTCAGGGGTACGGGTTCCACGGTGTCGAGCGGTGAGGAAGGACACAACGAGTCATGATCAACATGTGGACAACCGGTGGGGCTGTGGACAACCCGGGGCGCCGCGGCCGTGCGAGCACACCTCGACAACGGCGCGACAGCGGAAGATCAGGAGTCGATGCAAGGAGGGCCGCGGGCGACCCGAGGTCCAACGCGGCGGCCCGGAGAACCGACCCCGGACATGGGACGACCCCCGCCAGGGGGGAGGGACGGGGGTCGTCATTGGTTCAGTCCCGGGGGGTCGGACTGAACCTGTCCGGTCGAGCCGGACCCGTCTACTGTATCCCCACCGGACAAGGTCTTGCGTGTCTTCCGTTAGAGGGAAGCGAAATTTCGATGGACAGCACACCCATTTCGTAAACCGACGAACAACCGGCAGCGGCCGGCCGCAGGCGCCCCGCCTAAGCTTGAGCGGTGACCGAGCACGCCACCGAAGGCAGCCGGGTCGCCGCGTTCTTCGACCTGGACAAGACCGTCATCGCCAAGTCGAGCACGCTGGCGTTCAGCCGGCCGTTCTTCCAAGAGGGCCTGATCAACCGGCGTGCGGTGCTCAAGAGCGCCTACGCGCAGTTCGTCTTCATGCTGGCCGGCGCCGACGCCGACCAGATGGACCGGATGCGCTCGCACATCACCGCGCTCTGCGAGGGCTGGGACGTCGAGCAGGTGCGCTCGATCGTGGACGAGACGCTGCACGACATCGTCGACCCCCTCGTCTACAAGGAGGCCACGCAGCTCATCGCCGACCACAAGGGCGAGGGCCACGACGTGGTCGTGGTGTCCGCTTCGGGCGAGGAGCTGGTCGCGCCCATCTCCACCATGATCGGCGCGACGCACAGCGTCGGCACCCGGATGGTCGTCGCCGGGGGCCGCTACTCCGGCGAGGTCGGCTTCTACTGCGCCGGCGAGAACAAGGCGATCGCCGTCAAGCAGCTCGCCGACCGGCACGACTACGACCTGAGCCGCTGCTACGCCTACTCGGACTCCATCTCCGACCTGCCGCTGCTGGAGGCCGTCGGCCACCCGACCGCGGTGAACCCGGACCGGGCGCTGCGCCGGGTCGCGACCCAGCGCGGCTGGCCGGTCCTGACCTTCTCCGACCCCGTGTCGCTGCGCGCCCGCATCCCCCGCCCGTCGGGCGCCGCGGTCGCCGTGACCGCGATCGGGCTCGGCGCCGCGACGGCGGCCGGCGTGGCCTGGTACGGCCTGCGCCGGCGGCGGCGGAGCTGATTCACCCCGCCGTCACCCCGGTCAGCGGTACCGGGGGCGCGGGAGGGTCGAAATCGCTGTCACAAAAGACTTTCCGCTACTGAACGTCGCTTGACCGGTGCACCCCATCGAGCCCTTGCTGTGACGGCCGACACGCACTACAAAGGAAGTGCGGACCTCTGGTCGGCCAGGGACGAAGCGGAAGAGAAGCGTCGTCCACCCCGGCAGAGCTCCGTGCGCGGACTTCGAGACACCCACGCGCAGCACGCCGCGGGAGGCTTGTCGTCAAGGGCCTGCGTACCGGGACGCCGGACGCCGAGGCCAGGTCGGTACGACACGAGTTGCACGCTTGGTAACTCAGAAGCCCGCGCTGTCGACGGTGGGGCCCCTCTGCGAGGGGCCCCACCGTCTTTTCGTGCCATGCCTTCTGCCCCGAAAGCGCGACTCCCCGAACAAGTGCCCGAACGAGTGACGGCCGAAACCCCCGGTTTTGTCGGACCCCCTCCCCACAATGGCCACGCAGCGCAACCCGTTGACCCACCTCTGTGACGTGGGTAACTTGCCAAAAGCACCACTTGGTGGTGGAGGATTCCCCGAAGGGAGGCCGCAGTGCTCCGTCCGCTCGTCGTCGTCGCCGTGGCCGCGGCTTCCGCGGTCACCGCACCGGCGCAGGCCGCGCCCGATCGGGCCGCGCCCGACCAGGCACAGCACCTCGCCGCCGCGGTGCGCGGCATGTCGCTGGAGCAGAAGGTCGGCCAGCTCTTCGTCACCTACGTGCACGGCCAGTCGCCGGACGAGGCGCACCCCGGCAACCTGCGCGACTTCGGCGTGGCCACCCCGGCCGAGGTGGTGGCGAAGTTCCAGCCGGGCGGTGTCGTCTACTTCAACAACTCCAGCTACGACAACATCGACACACCGCGCCAGATCGCGACCCTCTCCAACGGCCTGCGACGGGCGAGCCGCCTGCCGCTGACCATCGCCATCGACCAGGAGATGGGGATCGTCACCCGGATCGGCCCGCCGGCCACCCAGTTCCCGGGCAACATGGCGCTCGGCGCGGGCCGCAGCACGGCGGACGCCGAGCAGGCCGCCCGCATCACCGCCCGCGAGCTGCGCGCCATGGGCATCACGCAGAACTTCGCGCCGGACGCGGACGTCAACTCCAACCCGGCCAACCCGGTCATCGGCGTGCGCTCCTACTCCGGCGACCCGGCCCTCGCGGCCACGATGACCGCCGCCCAGGTGCGCGGCTACCAGGGCCGCTTCCTGTCCCGGGACGCGGTGAGCGCGACCGCCAAGCACTTCCCCGGCCACGGCGACACCGGCACCGACAGCCACACCACGCTGCCGCGGGTCGACCGCACCGAGGCGCAGTGGAACGAGCTGGACGCGCCGCCGTTCCGGGCCGCCATCGCCGCCGGGGTCGACTCGGTCATGACCGCGCACATCCAGATGCCGAAGATCGACCCATCGGGTGAACCGGCCACGTTGTCCAAGCCTGCCCTCGACCTCTTGCGGGTGAACTTGGGCTACGACGGCGTGATCATCACCGACGCGCTGGGCATGGCGGGCGTGCGGCAGCTGCACAGCGACGCCGAGATCCCGGTGCTGGCCCTGAAGGCGGGCGTCGACCAGCTCCTCATGCCGGTGGACCTCGAACTGGCGGTGAACAGCGTGCTCGCGGCCGTGCGCAGCGGCGAGCTGACCGAGCAGCGCATCGACCGCAGCGTGCTGCGGGTGCTGCGGATGAAGTTCCTGCGCGGCGCGTTCACCGGCGCGCCGGTGGACGTCGACGCGGTCGACTCCGCGGTCGGCCCGGCCGAGCACCTGGACGCCGCCCGGCGGATCACCGAGCGCACCGTCACCGCCGTGCGCAACGACGCGGGCGTGCTGCCGCCGGCCGCGAAGCCGACCGCCGCGCTGGTCACCGGCTGGGGCGAGACGACGACGCGCGCGCTGGCGGGCGCACTGGGCGGCACCGCGCTGCCCACCGGCGCCGCGCCGACCGAAGCGCAGGTCACCGCCGCCGTCCAGGCCGCCGCGAGCGCCGACCTGGTCGTCGTGCTGACCAACGCGCTGTCCCGCCAGCCGGCGCAGCAGGCCCTGCTGACCCGGCTGCTGGCCACCGGCAAACCGGTCGTCGCGGTCGCCGTGCAGAACCCGTACGACGTGGCGCACACGGCCGCGCCGACGTGGCTGGCGACGTACTCCTACAGCCCGGTCTCGATGGCGGCGCTGGCCGGGGTGATCACCGGCGAGGTGCGCCCGGTCGGCACGCTGCCGGTCGCGGTGCCCGGCCCGACCCCGTACCCGCTCGGCCACGGATTGGTCTGGTGATCCCGGTGGACCGCAGGCACTTCCTCGCCGGCGCCCTCGCCGTGCCCGCCCTCGGCGCGCTCGACGCCGACGGGTCGCAGCACGCCGACGAGTCGCACCACCCCGATCGGCCGCGCGTCGTCAAGACCGGCGCGGAGCAGCTGGCCGAGGACGGTTGGCGGCGGTTCGCGGGCCAGCGGATCGGCGTGGTCACCAACCCGACCGGCGTGCTGCGCGACCAGACCCACATCGTCGACTCGATGGTGGCCGCCGGGGTCCGGCCGCAGGCCGCGTTCGGTCCCGAGCACGGTTTCCGCGGCACGGCGCAGGCGGGCGGTTCGGAGGGCGACTACCTCGACCCGCGCACCGGCATCCCGGTCTACGACACCTACGGCGCGAGCGTCGCCAAGATCGCCGGGATGATCACCAAGGCGGGCGTCGACACGCTCGTCTTCGACATCGCCGACATCGGCGCGCGCTTCTACACCTACATCTGGACCATGTACGCGGTCATGCAGGCCGCCGCCGCGACGGGCGCGAAGTTCGTCGTGCTCGACCGGCCGAACCCGGTCGGCGGCACGGCCCGCGGCCCGCAGCTCGACCCGGCCCACGCGACGTTCGTCGGCCGCAAGCCGATCGTCCAGCAGCACGGCCTGACGATCGGCGAGCTGGCGCGCCTGTTCGACGGCGAGTTCCTGCCGACCGACGGCGGCCGGGTGAGCAGCCTCGAAGTCGTGGACGTCAAGGGCTGGAAGCGGGACGACCTGCACTCCGGCCTGCCGTGGATCCCGCCGAGCCCGAACGTGCCCACGCACGACACCGCGCTGGTCTACCCCGGCACGTGCCTGTTCGAGGGGCTGGTGTTCTCCGAGGGCCGCGGCACCACCCGCCCGTTCGAGACGATCGGCGCGCCGGGCCTGGACTGGCGCTGGGCCGAGGACCTGAACGCTCTGGAGCTGCCCGGCGTCCGGTTCCGCGAGGCCTACTTCACGCCCACTTTCAACAAGTTCGCCAACAAGGCGTGCGCCGGTGTCGCCCTGCACCTCACCGACCCGCACCGGTTCGACGCGCCGCGCACCGCGGTCACCATGATCGTCGCCGCGAAGGCCCGCTACCCCGAGGTCTTCGCGTGGCGCCCGGACCACTACATCGACAAGCTCAGCGGCTCGGACCGGCTGCGCCTCATGGTCGACGCGGGCGCCGGCGCCGACGAGGTGGTCGGCGCCTGGGCCGAGGAGCTGGCCGCGTTCGACCGCACCCGCCGGCCTTACCTGCGCTACCGGTAGAGGGAGACAGCGATGCGCGTCCCTGCCCTGCTGATCGCCACCACCCTGCTGACGGCGGTCGCCCTGCCCGCGCAGGCCGACCGCCGCGAGGCCCGCTTCGACCAGCCGCACGACGGCTGGTCGCACAGCGTCCTGCGAACGGGTACCCCGCAGCGCGTGGGACTCGACCAGGCTCCGCTGGACGCCGCGCTGGCGCAGATCGAGCGCTACACCGCGCCCGACGCGACCGGCCACCCGCTGTTCGCGGGCGCCGTCACGCTGTTCGCGCACGACGGCGTCGTGGTCACCCACGAGCCGACGGGCTGGGCGGTCCGCTACTCCGACGCCGCCGGCACCGAGCTGCCCGAGGACCAGCGGGTGCCGATGGCCCAGGACACGATCTTCGACCTGGCGTCGATCTCCAAGCTGTTCACCTCGGTCGTGGTGATGCGGCAGCACGAGCTGGGCCGGTTCGACCTGGACGACCCGGTCGCGCGCCACCTGCCGGAGTTCGGGGTCAACGGCAAGGGGTCGATCACCGTCCGGCAGCTCCTGACCCACACCTCGGGCCTGGTGGCCTGGCTGCCGCTGTGGTCGCAGCACCCGGACGTGCCATCCCGGATCAAGGCCGTCATGGACACCACGCCGCGCAGCGCGCCCGGCACCACCTACGTGTACTCGGACCTGAACCTGATCACCCTGGGCCTGCTGGCCGAGAAGTGGTCCGGCAAGCGGCTGGACGAGCTGGTCCGCGACGACATCACCCGCCCGCTCGGCCTGCGGGACACCGGCTACAACCCGCCGGCGTCGAAGCTCGACCGGGTCGCCGCCACCGAGTATCAAGCGGGCCGGGGCATCATCCGCGGCACCGTGCACGACGAGAACGCGTGGTCGCTGGGCGGGGTCGCGGGGCACGCGGGCGTGTTCTCCACCGCGCGGGAGCTGGCCGTGCTCGGCCAGGCGATCCTCAACGGCGGCGCGCACGCGGGCGGCCGGATCCTGCGCGAGGAGACCGTCGAGCTGATGCTCACGGACTTCAACCAGGCCTTCCCCGGCAACGCGCACGGCCTCGGCTTCGAGCTGGACCAGCGCTGGTACATGGGCGCGCTGACGTCGCCGAGGGCCGCCGGGCACACCGGCTACACGGGCACCACGCTGGTGCTGGACCCGCTATCGCGGTCGATCGCGATCCTGCTGACCAACCGGGTGCACCCGAGCCGCGACTGGGGCTCGATCAACCCGGCCCGGCGGGCGGCGGCCGACGGCCTGGCGCGGGCGCTGGCGGTCAAGCCCCGGCACGGCGCCGCGTGGACGCCGGAGGTGAACGGCGGCACGTTGACCACGCGGGACCTCCCGCAGCGCTCCGAGCGGCAGCGGCTGTCGTTCTGGGCGTTCGTCGACCTCGACCCCGGTGACCGGGTCGTGGTGGAGGCGACTAACGACGGGTCCACTTGGCGCGATATCCAGGTGTTGGCCGGTTACGGGCAGCGGCGGTGGGCCAAGGTCGAGGTCGAGGTGGAGTCCGCGACCAAGTACCGGTGGCGCTACGTCCGCGGCACGGGTTACGGCGGTCGCGGCGTGTACGTGGACGCCGTGCGCGTCACCGACCAGCGGGGCACGGCACTCGACGCGGAACGCGAACCTGCGGGTATGCACCCCGAAGGGTGGCGATCTGCGGACAGTTAGTGACATTCGGACCGGGCGATCCCGCCATGCGGTGCGATTCGGTCACGGTTGGGGTGAGTTACCCCCACCCTGCGTTGACCGTGCGTTGGACGGTTAGTAAGTTTCCCACGTGTCCACCGAAAGTACCGCCGATTCCAGTCCCCTGGTCAAGATCCGTTCACTCCTGCCCGGCCTGGCCCGGGCCGAGCAGCGCGTGGCCAAGGTCGTGCTGGACAACCCGGCGACCGTCGCCCACCGCAGCATCACCGAGGTCGCCGAGGCCGCGGGCACCAGCGAGACCACGGTGACCCGGTTCTGCAAGGCCATCGGCGTCGGCGGCTACCCCGAGCTGCGCATCGCGCTGGCCGCCGACACGGCCCGCACGTCCATGCGCACCGACCGCGACCTGGGCGGGGACATCGGACCCGGTGACGACCTGCGGCAGGTGGTCGGCAAGGTGGCGTTCGCGGACGCGCGGGCGGTCGAGGAGACCGCCGAGCAGCTGAACGTGGAAACGCTCGAAGCGGTGGTCGAGGCGGTCGCGGGCGCGGGCCGGGTGGACGTCTACGGCTTCGGCGCCAGCGCGTTCGTCGCCTTCGACCTCCAGCAGAAGCTGCACCGGATCGGGCGGACCTGCTTCGCCTGGAACGACACGCACATCGCGCTCACGTCCGCCGCCGTGCTGACCGGAGCCGACGTCGCGGTGGGGATATCGCACACCGGTTCCACCTCGGAGACCGTGGAGGCGTTGCGGGTGGCCAAGGAGCACGGCGCGACCACGGTGGCGCTGACCAACTTCCCGCGCTCGCCGATCAGCGAGGTCGCCGACCACGTGCTGACCACGGCGGCGCGCGAGACCACGTTCCGCTCGGGCGCGATGGCCAGCCGCATCGCCCAGCTGACCGTGATCGACTGCCTGTTCATCGGGGTCGCGCAGCGGCACGTGGACAGCGCCAAGACGGCCCTCGAAGCGACGTACGACGCGGTGTCGGGGCACCGGCTCGGCGCCCGGCCGGACGGCAGGCGACGTCGGGAGTCCGGTAAATGACGCCGCCCCGGCACGATGTCGCGGTCCGCGTGGACTCCCCCACCGAGGCCAGGAACCCGCGCACCGAGGACATCGACCGGCTCTCCACGCTGGACCTGCTGCGCCTGATCAACGCCGAGGACCGCCTGGTGCCCGACGCGGTGGCCGCGGTGCTGCCCGAACTGGCCCGTGCCGCGGACCTCGCCGTCGGCGCCCTGCGCGGCGGTGGCCGGGTGCACTACGTCGGCGCGGGCACCTCGGGCCGGCTGGCCACGCTGGACGCCGCCGAGCTGGTGCCGACGTTCAACGCGCCCCCCGACTGGTTCGTCGCCCACCACGCGGGCGGGCGGGAAGCCCTGGTCAACGCGGTGGAGGACGTCGAGGACCAGGCGCAGCACGGCGCCGCCGAGATCCGCAGGCACGCGGCGGCGGGAGACCTGGTGCTGGGCGTCACGGCGTCCGGCCGCACGCCGTTCGTGGTGGCCGCGCTGGAGCAGGCGCGCACGATCGGCGCGCACACCGTGCTGGTGTCCAACAACCCGACCGCGCCGCCCCCGGTCGAGGTGGACGTGCTGATCGCGGTCGACACCGGACCGGAGGCCATCGCCGGGTCGACCCGGATGAAGGCCGGCTCCTCGCAGAAGCTGGTGCTGACGTCGTTCTCGACCGCCGTGATGGTCCGGCTCGGCCGCACGTACTCGAACCTGATGGTGTCGATGCGCGCGACCAACGCCAAGCTGCGCGGCCGGACCGTGCGCATCCTGCGCGAGGCGACGGGCATGGGCGAGCAGGAGTGCACGACGGCGTTGGCCGATTCGGGCGGTGACCTGAAGGTCGCCCTGGTGCACCTGTTGGCCGGTGTGCCCGCAGCGCGCGCTGCGGAGGTGTTGGAACGCACGCAGGGGCACGTCCGGATGGCGCTCAGCCAGCTAGCACCGGGCGCCACGGGATAGGCGTCGACAGCACCATCGCGCTGGACGTCTCGCCGTAGCCGCCCAGCCGCACCAGCAACCGCTCCAACTCGCTGATCGACGTGGTCACCACCTTCACCACCGAGCAGATGTCGCCGGTCAGCCGCACCACCTCCACCACCTCGGGGCAGTCGTCCAACAGCTCCGGGTGCACCGTGATGCACCGAGGTCCGTAGCACTTCATCCGCACCAGGGCGACCACCGGTCGTCCCACCGCCGTCGGGTCGACGGTCGCGCGGTAGCCGGTGATGACGCCCGCATTCTCCAGTCGGCGCACCCGCTGCGCGACCGTCGGCGGCGACACGTGCACGCGCCGCGCCAGCTCGTTGTACGACAGCCGCGCGTCCTCCTGGAGGGCTTCCAGCAGGGCCCAGTCCACGCTGTCCAGCTCGATGCTCATGACTGCAAAGCTATCGTCCCGAATGCCTTCCGGTCGTGAGAAGTTCGGTGGTGAACGCCGTTCGTTGCCCATTCAACTCACTCGAACGCCCGTTCATCATGGAAGGCATGACTTGTCCGGTCGCACCCAAGCTCGACTTCGGCGGCACGACGCCCTACGAGGACTACGTGCACGCCTCCGTGCTGCACTCGCTGCAGCAGCAGTGGTCCAAGGACCCGCGTGAGATGTCGTTCCTGGTGATCACCCAGGTCATGGAGCTGTACTTCGGCCTGCTGTGCTTCGAGTGGCGGCAGGCCAAGGAGGAGCTGCGCGCCGACGACCTGCGCGCCGCCGTCCGCACCCTGCGCCGCAGCGAACTGCACATGCAGGCGCTCAACGCGGCGTGGCGGCCGATCGCCCGGATGACGCCCGCCGAGTTCAACTCGTTCCGCGACGCCCTCGGCGAGGGCTCCGGCTTCCAGTCCGGTCGGTACCGCGAGGTGGAGTTCCTGCTCGGCGAGAAGTCCAAGTCGATGCTCGTGCCGCACCGGGCCGTGCCGCAGCAGCACGACGCGCTCGAAGCGCTGCTGCACGAGCCGAGCCTGTACGACGACGTGCTCGCCGCCCTGCACCGGCACGGCCTGCCGATCCCCGAGGACGTGCTGGCGCGTGACGTCAGCGGGCCGTACGAGCCGAACGCCGAGGTGGAGGCCGTGTGGGCGGACATCTACCGCGGCGAGTCCCGTGACCTGCTCGAACTCGGCGAGGCGCTGACCGACATCGCCGAGGAGTTCGCCCGCTGGCGCTACGACCACCTGCTCGCCACCCGCCGCGCGATGGGCGCGAAGACCGGCACCGGCGGCTCCGCGGGGGTTGCCTGGCTGGAGAAGCGCACGCAACGCTCGGTCTTCCCCGAACTCTGGACGGCCAGGAGCTACGTGTGACGCAGGTGGACGACCCGTTGGCGCATGTCCGTGAACTGTTCGACCTCGACGACGAGGTGGTGTACCTGGACGGCAACTCCCTGGGCGCGCCGCCCAAGGTCGTCGCCGAGCGGGTGGCGGAGGTGGTGCGCCACCAGTGGGGAAGACGGCTGATCCGGAGCTGGTCCGAGGGCTGGTGGGAGGCCCCGGAGCGGATCGGCAACCGGATCGGGCGGCTCGTCGGCGCCAAGCCGGGGCAGGTCGTGGTCGCGGATTCGACCAGCGTGAACCTGTTCAAGGCGTTGATGGCGGCGGTGCGCAACACCGACCGAACGGAGATCGTGGTGGACGCCGGGACGTTCCCGACCGACGGCTACGTCGCGCGGTCGGTGGCGGAGCTGACCGGGCTGGCGCTGCGCCCCGCGCCGCCCGAGGAGCTGGACCTGCGCGACACGACGGCGGTCGTGCTGCTGAACCACGTCGACTACCGCACGGGTCGGCTGCTGGACATGGCGGCGCTGACCGAGCAGGCGCACGCGGTGGGCGCGAAGGTCGTCTGGGACCTGTGCCACAGCGCGGGCGTGCTGCCGATCGAGCTGGACGCGCTGGGCGTCGACCTCGCCGTGGGGTGCACGTACAAGTTCCTCAACGGCGGGCCGGGGTCGCCCGCGTTCATCTACGTGCCGAAGCACGCGCAGGCCGCGTTCCACCAGCCGTTGACCGGGTGGACGGGCCACGAGGTGCCGTTCGCGATGTCGCCGGAGTACACACCGGACCCGGGCGTGTCGCGGGCCCGCGTCGGCACGCCGGACATCATCTCGATGCTCGCGCTGGACGCCGCCCTGGACGTCTGGGACCACGTCGACCTCGCCGCCGTCCGGGCCAAGGGCCTGCGCCTGACCGCCCACTTCCGCTCGCTGGTCGAGGGCCTGCCGGGCATCGAGGTCATCACCCCGTCCGACGAGTGGCGCGGCCACCAGGTCTCGCTCCGCCACCCCGAGGCCGGCCGCCTGATGGACGAGCTGATCGAACGCCAGGTGATCGGCGACCACCGCCCACCGGACGTCCTCCGCTTCGGCTTCGCCCCGCTCTACAACACCTTCGACGAGGCCGAACGCGCCGCCGCCACCCTGAAAGAACTCCTCTGACCCCCGAGAGTCCAACGCTCAGCCTCCGAGAGTCCTACGTTCGGGCACGGTGAGTTCAACACTGAGCGTTGAACTCACGGGTGCTGGACGTAGGACTCTCGCGGCTCGGAGGTAGGACTCTCGGGGGTCAAGGGGTGGCGGCGTCGGCGATGCTGCGGGCTTCGCGGGCGCCGGCGGTCAGGGCTTCGCAGAAGAAGAGGATCCAACGGGTGATGCCCTCGGGGTCGCCGGTGGAGAAGCCGTGCAGGGCGGAGGCGTAGTCGTTCTGGCGGCGCAGGCACAGCACCTCGGGCACGCCGAGGGACTTCGGGTCCAGGCCGGTCGCGATGGACGCCAGCCGGGACGCCGCCCGCGCCACCACGCCGTTGGCCGTGTCGAACGGCGACAGCGCCATCAGCTCGCCGTGCACCACGGCCACCAGCAGCGGACCGGGGACGGACGTGCCGCCGGTCACCAGCTGCGCCAGCAGGTCCAGCCGCGAGGACACGCCCGGCGCGGGGCGCGGCCGGCCCAGTTCGCCGCCGAGGTCCGCGCCCGCCAGCACGTGCAACCGCGCCAGCGCCTGCAACGGCGCCCGCTGCCACGTCGGGAACACCACCCCCAGCGCCTCCGCCACCCGCAGCGCGCCGGCCAGCACGGGGTCGGACACGGTCCCGTCGGACGGGATCGCGGTCGGTCCGCCGTCCAGGGCCGCCGACGCACGCGCGGCGCGCACGGACGCCTCGGCCGCGGTGGTCGCCCAGCCGCGCAGGTTCACCCGGTGCCGGTGCACCTGGAACACGGCGTCGCGCGCGGCGGCGACGGCGTCGGGCACACCGGGCAGGTCCAGCAGCGGGGCAAGCGGATCGGTCACGCCGGAGCACACTACCCGCCGGTAAGTGGCATGGAGAACAGCCACAGAAATGGCTATTTCACATAGCCACTGGCCCGAACTACCGTCACGCCCATGAACTGGTACGACCGCCCCGTGCTGACCGGCGACCACGTCCGCCTCGAACCGCTGAGCACCGACCACGTCGAGGGCCTGCACGAGGCGGGCGGCGACCCCGACGTCTGGACCTGGCTCAGCACTCGCCAACCGGCCACCGTCGAGGAGACCCGCGCCTACGTCGAGCAGGGCCTGGCCGACACCACCCGGCTCGCCTGGGCGCAGGTCGACCCGCGGACCGACGAGGTCGCCGGCACGACGTCGTACTACGAGATCGACCCCAAGCACCGCGGTGTCTACATCGGCCACACCTGGATCGGCACCCGGTGGCAGCGCACCGCCCTGAACACCGAGGCCAAGCTGCTGCTCCTCCGGCGGGCCTTCGAGGACCTGGGCGCGCTGCGCGTCGGCTGGCACACCGACCTGCGCAACGAGCGCTCCCAGCGGGCCATCGAACGCCTCGGCGCGACCCGCGAGGGCGTCCTGCGGGTGCACCGCATCCGGCCGGACGGCACGCTGCGCGACACGGTGGTGTACTCGATGACGGCCAGGGAGTGGCCCGACCTGAAGGCCGGTCTGATGGCCGGCCTGGCAACCAGGACCACAACGTGACGGGAGTCACGACGGGTGCCGCTGGTCGCAACCTACGTGTCGTTCGGCGGAATCGCGGTGGTCAGCGGGCCCCGGCCGGGTTACACAGTTACCCACGCGTTTCGAATTCGGCCGAAATTGGTCTGAACCTTTTGGGTGCGCAGTGAGCTGAATCGCACTACGGTCAGTGCGCACCCCCACGGATTCAGGAGGTCCGCCCGCCATGACAGAGCCGCAAGCCGCCCTGGACAACCTGTTGACGGAGAACAGGACGTTCCCGCCCAGCGACGACTTCGCCGCGCAGGCCAACGCCACCGCCGCGCTGTACGAGGAGGCGGACGCCGACCGCGAGGCGTTCTGGGCGAAGCAGGCCGAGCGGCTGTCCTGGGACACCAAGTGGGACCGGGTCCTCGACTGGTCGGGCGCCCCGTACGCGAAGTGGTTCGTCGGCGGCAAGCTCAACGTCGCCTACAACTGCGTCGACCGGCACGTCGAGTCCGGGCACGGCGACCAGGTCGCCATCCACTGGGAGGGCGAGCCCGGCGACAGCCGCGCGATCACCTACGCCGAGCTGCAGCGCGAGGTCTCCAAGGCCGCCAACGCGCTCGCCGAGCTGGGCGTCGGCGCGGAGGACCGGGTCGCCATCTACATGCCGATGGTGCCCGAGGCGATCTTCTCGATGCTGGCCTGCGCCCGCCTCGGCGCGCTGCACAGCGTGGTGTTCGGCGGCTTCTCCGCCGAGGCGCTGCGCACCCGCATCGAGGACTCGCAGGCCAAGCTGGTGATCACCACCGACGGCCAGTACCGGCGCGGCAACCCGGCGGCGCTCAAGCCCGCCGTGGACGAGGCCGTCGCCAGGGCCAAGAGCGTCGAGCACGTGCTCGTCGTCAAGCGCACGAACAGCGACGTGGAGTGGACCGAGGGCCGCGACGTCTGGTGGCACGACCTGGTCGACCGCCAGTCCGACCAGCACGCGCCGGAGGCGTTCGACTCCGAGCACCCGCTGTTCATCCTGTACACGTCGGGCACCACGGGGAACCCCAAGGGCATCCTGCACACGTCGGGCGGCTACCTGACCCAGGCGTCCTACACGCACCACAACGTGTTCGACCTCAAGCCGGACACCGACGTCTACTGGTGCACCGCCGACATCGGCTGGGTCACCGGCCACAGCTACATCGTGTACGGCCCGCTGTCCAACCGCGTCACGCAGGTCGTCTACGAGGGCACGCCCAACACGCCGCACGAGGGCAGGCACTGGGAGATCGTGCAGAAGTACGGCGTGTCGATCTACTACACCGCGCCGACGCTGATCCGCACGTTCATGAAGTGGGGCGCGGACATCCCGGCCCGCTACGACCTGTCCAGCCTCCGCGTGCTGGGCAGCGTCGGCGAGCCGATCAACCCGGAGGCGTGGATCTGGTACCGGGAGACCATCGGCGCGGGTCAGACGCCCGTCGTGGACACCTGGTGGCAGACCGAGACCGGCGCGATCATGATCTCGCCGCTGCCCGGCGCGACGTCCACCAAGCCCGGTTCGGCGCAGCGCCCGCTGCCCGGCATCGGCGCGAAGGTCGTGGATGACCAGGGCAACGAGGTCGCCAAGGGCGGTGGCGGCTACCTGGTGCTCGACCAGCCGTGGCCGGGGATGCTGCGCGGCATCTGGGGCGACGACCAGCGCTACCGCGACACGTACTGGTCCCGGTTCGGCGAGCAGGGCTTCTACTTCGCCGGTGACGGCGCGAAGTACGACGCCGACGGCGACATCTGGCTGCTCGGCCGGGTGGACGACGTGATGAACGTGTCCGGGCACCGGATCTCCACCACCGAGGTCGAGTCCGCGCTGGTCTCGCACCCGACGGTGGCGGAGGCGGCGGTGGTCGGCGCGACCGACCCGACCACGGGCCAGGGCATCGTGGCGTTCGTGATCCTGCGCGGCGGCGTGGCCGAGGGCTCCGACGGCGCGGAGGCGATCAAGGCGCTGCGCGACCACGTGGCCAGGGAGATCGGCCCGATCGCGAAGCCGCGGCAGATCATGGTCGTGCCGGAGCTGCCGAAGACCCGCTCGGGCAAGATCATGCGCCGGCTGCTGCGCGACGTGGCGGAGAACCGCCAGGTCGGCGACGTCACGACGCTGGCGGACTCGTCGGTGATGGACCTCATCTCCAACGGCCTGAAGTCCGGGGCGTCCGAGGACTGAGCACTTCCCCACAACGGGCGCCCGCCGTTCGCCGGCGGGCGCCCGTTCGGGTTAGGGTCGTTCCCGGTGAGCCGGGAAGCCTGGTCGGCACGAGGATGAGTCGTTGCCGAACCACCGGAGTCGATCTTGAACAGCCAGCGCGGCGCCGCCGCCGAGTTCGCGCGCTACCTGCGGACCGAGACGGTCGGCGGGATGATCCTGCTCGCGGCCACCGCCGTCGCGCTCGTCTGGGCGAACTCGCCCGCGTCCGGCGCGTACGAGGCCCTGCGCGACTTCCACCTCGGGCCGGAGTCGCTGCACCTGAGCCTCAGCGTCGGCGACTGGGCCAAGGACGGCCTGCTCGCGATCTTCTTCTTCGTCGCCGGGCTGGAGCTCAAGCGCGAGCTGGTGGTCGGCGAGCTGAACAACCTGAAGGCCGCGATCCTGCCGGTGGTCGCGGCGGTCGGCGGCATGGTCGTGCCCGCGCTGGTCGCGGTGGCCGTCGGCTGGGGTGAGCCGGGCGTCGAACGGGCGTGGGCGATCCCGGTGGCGACGGACATCGCGTTCGCGCTCGGTGTGCTCGCGCTCACCGCGTCCGGGCTGCCGAGCAGCCTGCGGGTCTTCCTGCTCAGCCTGGCCGTGGTGGACGACCTGGGCGCGATCATCATCATCGCGGTGCTGTTCACCGCGACGCTCAACCTCGTCGCGGCGGCCGCGGCGGTGGTGCTGCTGGCGCTGTACGCGTTCCTCCAGCACAAGCGGGTCACCACGCCCTGGCTCTACGTGCCGATCGCGATCGGCGTCTGGGTCGCGGTGCACGAGGCGGGCATCCACGCCACCATCGCCGGTGTCGCGCTGGCGCTGCTGACCCGGGTGCGCCGGGACCCCGACGAGGACGAGGCGCCGGCGTTGCGCCTGGAGCACCGGTTGCAGCCCTGGTCGGCCGGTGCGGCGGTGCCGCTGTTCGCGTTGTTCGCGGCCGGCGTGCCGGTGAACGGCGAGGCGTTGGGCGCGTTGTTCTCCGACCGGTTGGCGCTGGGCGTGATGCTCGGCCTGGTGGTGGGCAAGGTGGTCGGCATCGTCGGCGCGTCGGCGTTGGCGGTGCTGTTCAAGGCGGCCGTGTGGCCGAAGGGCGCGGGGCCGCGGGACATCGTGGCGGTGGCGATGCTCGGCGGTGTCGGGTTCACCGTGAGCCTGCTGATCGCCGACCTCGCGCTGGCGGGCGAGGCGGCCGAGCAGGCGAAGGCGGCCGTGCTGCTGGCGTCGTTGGTGGCGTCGCTGCTGGCCGCGGTGCTGCTGGTGCGGCGCAGCCGGGCGCACCAGCGCGCCGACTCGGACGACCAGGCAGACGACCAGGCAGACGATCAAGCCGAGAGCTGAACCGCAGTCGATCAGCCGGTCGGGCGGCCTCCGCGCGCCGTGCATGGCACGATGAGCCGGTGACCAGCGCTCGGGAGAACACCAACGGCAGCGGACTGCCCCCTGTTCCGTCGATCCCGTTGACCGCGGAGAGCGCGGTGCAGATCGCGGGGGAGACATCCATCGGCGGCTTGGTCCGCGACGCCACGGCCCACCTGTCCACGTTGGTCAGGGCCGAGGTCGAGCTGGCCAAGTCCGAGGTCGCGGGCGAGATCAAGAAGGGCGTCAAGGGCAGCGTCTACTTCATCGTCGCGTTGGCGGTGCTGCTGTTCAGCTCCTTCTTCTTTTTCTTCTTCGGCGCGGAACTGCTCGACGTGTGGCTGCCCCGGTGGTCGGCGTTCCTGATCGTCTTCGTGCTGATGCTGCTGACCGCGGTGCTGTTCGCGCTGCTGGGCTACCGCAAGGTGAAGAAGTTGCGAGCACCGCAGCGGACCATCGACTCGGCCAAGGACACCGTCGCGGCGCTCCGGCACCGCGAGGACCGCTGAGCCGCGCCGTGCGGCTGCCGCCGGACCCGTCGACCGCGCGGGTGCCCGGACCGTGGACGCACCGCGACGTGTCCGCGAACGGCATCCGCCTGCACGTCGCCGAGCTGGGCGAGGGCCCGCTGGTGCTGATGCTGCACGGGTTCCCGGAGTTCTGGTGGACGTGGCGGCACCAGCTCGTGGCGTTCGCCGAGGCGGGCTACCGGGCGGTGGCCGTGGACCTGCGCGGCTACGGCGACTCGGACAAGCCGCCGCGCGGCTACGACGGCTTCACGCTGGCCGGTGACGTCGCGGGCCTGGTCAAGGCGCTCGGCGAACCGCGGGCGCACCTGGTCGGGCACGCGTGGGGCGGCCTGCTGGCGTGGACGGTCGCGGCCATGCACCCGCGCCTGGTCTACTCGGTGACGGCGGTGGCCGCGCCGCACCCGCTGGCGCTGCGCCGCGCGATCCGCCGCGACCCGCGCCACCAGGGCCGGGCCAGCGCGCACCTGTTCCGCTTCCAGCTGCCGGTGCACCCGGAGCGGTGGCTGACCCGCGACCGGGGCGCGGCGGTGGCCGGGCTGCTCACCGCGTGGGGCGGTCCGAAGTGGAGGGTGTCGCCCGAGTTCGACGAGGTGGTGCGGCGCAACCGGGAGGCGTTCCTGGTGCCCGGTGTCGCGCACAGCTCGATGGAGTACTTCCGGTGGGCGGTGCGGTCGCAGCTGCGCAGCGACGGCCGCCGCTTCGCCGAGGCGGTGGACCGCCGGCTGGAGGTGCCGGTGCTCCAGGTGCACGGCGCGCTCGACCCGGTGGTGCTGGAGTCCACGGCGGCCGGTTCCGGCAGCTGGACGGGCGCGCGCTCGTCGTACCGGGTGCTGCCCGAGGTGGGGCACTTCCCGCACCAGGAGGCCCCGCACACGACGACCGGGACGATCGTCGACTTCCTGGCGAAGGTCTGACCAGGACGCTCGGGCGCGCGGGTCCGGCTAGGACGCGCAGGTCTGGGTGGACGCCCGCCGCACCATCGTCGGCGCCTCCGCCACCTCGTCCGCCACTTCCTCCGCGGTCAGCACGAACCCGGTCTCCTGGTCGTCCACGGCCGCGCCGAACACCACGCCCATCACCCGGCCCCGAGGGTCGACCAGCGGACCGCCGGAGTTGCCGCTGCGCACCTTCGCCCGCACCGTGTACACGTCCCGCGTCACGGTCTGCGCGTCGTAGATGTCCGGGCCGCGCAGCATCTTGATCCGCTCCCGGACCCGCGCCTCGGACGCCTTGTACGGCCCGTCCAGCGGGTAGCCGAGCACGATGCCGTCCTCGCCGGGCTCGATCTCGTCGGTGCGGAACTCCAGCGGCGTCGCCTCCAGGTCCGGCACGGCCAGGATCGCGATGTCGGTCTGCGCGTCGTAGTGCACGACCGTCGCGTCGAACTCGCCGATGCCGACCTCGACGGCCACGTCGGTGGTGCCCGCGACGACGTGCGCGTTCGTCATGACCCGCTCCGGCGCGATGACGAAGCCCGTCCCCTCCAGGGCCCGGGAGCAGGACGGCGCGCGCCCGCGCACCTTGAGCACACTGGACTCCAGCTGCCGCACGACCGGGTTCGCGCCCAGCGCCGGGTCCGGCGGGCCGACGTCCCGCAGCGGCGTCCGGTCGAACGGGTCCATCGCGGCCGGGAAGCCGGAGACGTCGAACAGGTTCTGCAGGTCGTCGGCGAGCACCCGGGCCGCGGGCGGCATGGCGTCGTCCACCGTGGACAGGATCACCGACTGGTTGAGCGACTTCGCCAGCGACGGCAGGCCCGCGACCATGGTCAGCGGCAGCGCGATCATCCACGCCACCACGAACACCACCGCGCCCTGCACGATCGCGCCGAGCGCGTTGTCCGCGCCGCGCAGCGGGCTGGAGTTGACCCGGGGCTTGATGCTGCGGCCGACGTACACGCCCAGCGTCTCGCCGAGCGCCACCAGCAGCACCACGATGCCGACCGCGAACACGACCTTGGTCACCACGTTGTCGAACTGGGCCACCACCAGCGGCGCGAGCTGCGTGCCGAGCACCAGGCCGATCAGCACGCCGACGAACGCGGGCAGCGCCACGACCATGCCCTGCCGGGCACCGGAGACCGCGGCGAAGGCGGCCAGGGCCAGCACGAGCAGGTCAACCCAGTTCACTCAGACCTCCGTCGCTCTCAGTGCCAGGTCGAGGTCGCGCACGTCGGCGGCGTCCCACGGCCGCTCCCAGCCGCCCAGCGCGAGCAGGCCGGCGAGCAGGCCGGCGGTGAAGCCCCACACCAGCATGCCGGGCGCGGAGAACGCGGGGCTGACGTAGCCGGCCGGGTGGCTGACCCGGAACCGGTTCGCCGGGTCGGCCAGGTGCGCGATCGGCACCCTGGCCACGGCGGCGGTCTCGGCCGGGTCGACCGGCGCGACCGGCGACGGCGCGTCCCAGTGCGCCAGCACCGGCGTGACGACGAAGCCGGACACCGGCACGTACAGCTCGGGCAGCGTGGCCACCGGCCGCACGCCCTCGCGCAGCACTCCGGTCTCCTCGAACGCCTCGCGCAGCGCGGTGTCCACCGGGTCGACGTCGGTCGGGTCGGCCGCGCCGCCGGGGAAGGCGACCTGGCCGGGGTGCTTGCCGAGGGTGTCGGCCCGGCGCTGGAGCAGCACGTCGGGGCCGTCCGGGCCCTCGCCGAACAGCATGAGCACGGCGGCGGGCCGCCCGCTGCCGTCGGCGGGGGGCCTGATCCGGGTGAACGCGCGGGCGTCGATGTCGGCGGTGGCCTCGACCAGCCCCGCCATCCAGTCCGGGACGTCGCCCGGGTCGACCAGGGCGGTCATCCGACCACCTCGCGCACCTGGTCCACCGAGGTGAGCACGGTCGGGTCGGTCAGCTGGGCCAGCGCGCCGTCCGCGCCGACGACGTAGCTCATCGGCAGCGTGCGGGGCGCGCGGACGGCCTTGCGCACCGCGTCGTCCGGGTCGACGACCGAGGGCAGGCGCACGCCGAGCTTCGCCATCAGCTCCAGACCGTCCGCCTCCTTGCTGTCCACCAGCACCGTGATCACCGGCGCCGCGCCGGGCTCCCGCGAGTACTCCTCCAGCACCTTCAGCTCACCCTGACAGGGAACGCACCAGGTGGCCCAGAAGTTCACCAGGGCGCGGCCGGGCGCGGCGGCGGCCACGTCGACCGGCCGGCCGTCGCCGAGGCACCCGATCACGACGCCGCGCAGCTGCGCCGGCGCGCCCGGCGCGTCCGGGGTCTGCGGGCACGGCCTCAGCGCGGCCCGCTCGCGCGCGGTGGCCAGGTCGGGGCCGGGCCGGGAGCGGGTCGCGGGCGCGCCCTGGTCGGCCGGTCCGGACGACCGCGGCCACAGCGCGACCGCACCCGCCACCGCCAGCACCAGGACGACGACGGACCACCGCGCCGCGCCGCTCACGCCAGCTTCTCCCCCGCGCGCACGCGTTCGGCCAGCTCGATCAGGCGCGGCGCCTCCTCGCCCTTGACCAGCTTCTGCGCCTTGACCGGGTCGACCTGGCCGATGCCGTAGGACGGGCACTGCGGGGCCAGCAGGCACGCGCCGCAGGCGGGCGTGCGGGCGTGGCAGACGCGCCTGCCGTGGAAGATCGTGCGGTGCGAGAGCAGGGTCCACTCCTTGCGCTCGACCAGCGCGCCGATGGCGTGCTCGACCTTGACCGGGTCCTCCTCCTCGGTCCAGCCCCAGCGGCGGACGAGCCGGCCGAAGTGGGTGTCGACCGTGATGCCCGGCACACCGAAGGCGTCGCCCAGCACCACGTTCGCGGTCTTGCGGCCGACGCCCGGCAGCGTCACCAGGTCGGCGAGCTCGCCGGGCACCTCGCCGCCGAACCGCTCCACCAGCGCGGAGCCGAGGCCCAGCAGCGAGTTCGCCTTGTTGCGGTAGAAGCCGGTCGGCCGGATCAGCTCCTCCAGCTCGGTCCGGTCGGCGGCGGCGTAGTCGGCGGCCGTGCGGTAGCGCTGGAACAGCGCGGGCGTGACCTGGTTCACCCGGACGTCGGTGGTCTGCGCGGACAGCACCACGGCGACCAGGAGCTGCAGCGGGTCGGCGAAGTCGAGCTCGCAGTGCGCGTCCGGGTAGCCCTGGCCGAGGACGCGCACCACGCGACGTGCCCGGCGGACCAGTCCCAGCCGCGTCTCGGGCTGCTTCACCGCGCTCTTCGCCATGCACCGAGGTTACTGGCCTGTGCCCGGTCGACGGTCGCTCGGTCGGGGGTGATCACCGCGCGGGAGGTCGTTTGGACCGGCACGATCGCGGGCAAGCAACCACAGGCCACCCGGAGACGTCCTGGGAACGACCTCGAACCGACACGCCAGAGTGACCCCCCTTGACCGCGCGCCGAACCGGATGCGCAAGGATCGGAGCCATCATGACTGCCTGGTTCGTCATCGCCGTTCCGATCGTGATCATGTTCTTCGCGCTCTTCATGGAGCGCGTTGAAGCTCGTCTCCGGCACGTCGCCGTGCAGGAGGACGAGGTCGAGGAGTTCCTGGAGTCGGCCCGCCCCGACGAGGTCAGGGCGCTCTACGGGCACGGCATCGGCCGCGCGCTGGAACTGTTCCGGTTGCGCAGGCTGGGTGGTCGTGCCAAGAACCTGCGTCAGCGGCGCACCCGCCGCTAAGCGGGGCAAGGACCGTGCAGGCCCACGGGGTCAACCCCTGCGGGCCTCATCGGGCTGTCCGGGCTGGTTGGGCGGCGCGCCGAAAGGCGATCCAGACCACAGCCCTTAGACTGCACTCAGTGATCGGCGGCAGGCGCTGATCCGCCAGAAGGCGGAACGCGCTCAACCATGCCGCCGCGTCTCGACAGGAGGGACGAGGTGGACGAGACCCTGGCCCGCGCGGGCATTTTCCAGGGGGTTGAACAGGCCGCAGCGGAGGCGCTGGCGCAGACGCTGGAGTCTGTTGAATTCCCGCGTGGCCACGTGATCTTCGCGGAGGGCGAGCCGGGTGACCGGCTCTACATCATCCAGTCCGGCAAGGTGAAGATCGGCCGCAAGTCGCCGGACGGCCGGGAGAACCTGCTGGGGATCTTCGGCCCGTCCGACATGTTCGGCGAGCTGTCGATCTTCGACCCCGGTCCGCGCACGTCCACCGCGACCACGGTGACCGAAGTGCGCGCGGTCAGCATGGACCGCCCGGCGCTGCGGCAGTGGATCACCAACCGGCCGGAGATCGCCGAGCAGCTGCTGCGGGCGCTGGCCCGCAGGCTGCGCCGGACGAACTCCATGCTGGCCGACCTGATCTTCACCGACGTGCCCGGCCGGGTGGCCAAGGCGTTGCTGCAGCTCGCGCAGCGCTTCGGCAGCCAGGAGGCCGGTCTGCTGCGGGTCACGCACGACCTGACGCAGGAGGAGATCGCCCAGTTCGTCGGGGCCTCGCGCGAGACGGTGAACAAGGCCCTGGCCGACTTCGCCCACCGCGGTTGGCTGCGGCTGGAGGGCAAGAGCGTGCTGATCCTCGACCCGGAGCGGCTGGCCCGCCGGGCGCGCTAGCGAGGAGCACAACAAGACCGGGCGCCGCCCCCGACGCGGCGCACCGGTCTTGTTGTCGCACGGCCCATCCCCCGACAGACCGTGCCTCCCACTCATCCGGCGCCCGCAGGCCCCGACCCTCGTAGCGCCGGAAGGAGGTTTGGTTACCCGCTGCGACCTCGGTGGAAACGAATCGGCCGCCGCTGCTTCCACGATCGCACGCCACCTCCCCCGCAACTCAAGCCCGTTCACCCTCAAGGACCCCCTGTCCAGGGCTTTCTTGCTGTGGTTTCACCCGGTCATCCCATTGTTGTGATCGAACTGCAACCACCTCCCAGGTGGTGGACGCTGCCCGACCGGCTGACGGCGTGGTGATGGATCGCACCGGTAAATGACTGGTACGCGCGTACCACTGTCGCCATACTGGTACGCATGTCCCACTCTGCCCGCCTCTCCGACTACCGCACCGCCCTGACGACGCCCGGCATGCGCGGCCCGGTGGTCGCCTCGCTGCTCGCCCGCCTGCCGATCGCGATGGTCGGTCTCTCGCTGCTGCTCTACGTGCAGCGCGAGACCGGTTCGTTCGCCGCGGCGGGCCTGGTGTCGGCGTCGTCGCTGGTCGGCGTCGCGGTCGGGTCGATCGTGCAGGGCAGGTTGATGGACCGGCTCGGGCCGACCCGCCCGCTGCTCGGCGCGGTGGCCCTGTTCGGCGTCTTCGTGGCGCTGGCCATCGGCGCGGTCGAGGCGGGCGTGGCCCTGGTCGTGCTGACCCCGCTGGCGTTCCTGGTCGGGCTGACCGAGCCGATGGTCGGCTCCGCGTCCCGCGCGCTGTGGTCGCACGTGCTGCCCGCCGGGTCCGCCCGGCACGCCGGGTACGCCTACGAGGCGATCAGCATGGAGGTGTTCTTCATCCTCGGACCCGGCCTGGCCGGGCTGCTGGTCGCCGCGCCGTGGGCGGGCACCGGCGTGGTGATCGGCGCGGCGTCGATGGCGGTCGGCGCGCTGTGGTTCGCGCTGGACCCGACGGTGCGCGGCGTGCGCCCGACGCCGGTGGGGCGGAACCTGCTCGGCGCGCTGGCCTCGCCGGGGATGCGCACGGTCGCGCTGGCGGCGCTGGGCTTCGGCGTCACGATCGGGTTCATCGAGGTGGCCGTGCCCGCCGCGGCGGCGCGGGCCGGTCACGTCGGCGTCGGCGGCTTGCTGCTGAGCGTGTGGTCGGTCAGCTCGGTGCTGTTCGGCGTCCTGTACGCGATGAAGCCGTTCCCGCGGGCCATGCACCTGCGGCTGCCGGTGCTGCTGGGCGGGTTCGCGGTGCTGTCGCTGCTGCTCGCCGTGCCGACCGGGTTGATCGGGCTCGGCGCGGCGCTGCTGGTGGTCGGCACCCTGATCACGCCGCAGGCCACCACCCACTCGGCCGCGATCGAGCAGGTCGCGCCCGACGGGACGGCCACCGAGGCGTTCGGCTGGGTGGTGACGGCGGTGACCGTCGGGTTGGCGATCGGCCAGTCCGCCAGCGGTCAGCTGGTCGAGTCGCACGGCACCGGCGCGGCGTTCCTCGCGGCGGGCGCGGCCGGCTTCGTGATCGCCGTGCTGGTGTGGGTCTTCCGCGGCACCGTCGCGGCCGGCGCGCCGGTCGCCCGGTCGGAGCTGGCGCTGGTCGCCCGCTGACCTGGCGCCCACCGGGAATTGTCGGTGGGCGGGTCTACCGTCCCGCGGCATGGACCTGACCGCCACCACGGCCGACCTCGCCACCGCCGCCACCGACGTCGCGCGCCTGCTGCCGACGAGGGTGCACGACCCGGTGCTCGCCGGGCTGGTGCTGCGCGCCGACGCCCGCGGCGTCGAGCTGGCGGGCAGCGACCGGGAGCACGCCGTCCGCCTGACCCGCCCCGCGACGGTGCACGCCGACGGCGCGGTCGTGGTGCCGGCCAAGCCGCTGGCGGACACGCTGCGCGGCCTGGACGCCCCGCAGGTGCGGCTGGTGGTGGAGGGCTCGCGGCTGGCCGTGCGCACGTCGACGGCCCGGTTCGCGCTGCCGCTGCTCGACCTGGCCGCCCACCCGGGCGTCCCCGCGCTGCCGCCCGCGGTGGGCTCGGTCCCCGCGCGCGCGTTGACCGCCGCCCTGGTCCCGGTGTCCGGCGCGGCGTCGAAGGACGACGCCCTGCCGGTGTTCACCGGGGTCCGGGTCAACGGCGCGGGCGGCCGGCTGGAGCTGATCGCCACGGACCGGTACCGGATGGCGTTCGCCTCGCTGCCGTGGGCGCCGACCGGCGAGCTGGACGTGCTGGTCCCCGCCGTGGTGCTGGCCGAGGCGTCCCGGCAGCCGGACCGCGACGCCGTGGTGGCGGTGCACGCCGACGCCGACCGGATCGCCCTGTCCTGGGCGGGTGGCAGCGTCAGCACGGCGCTGCTGGCTGCCCCGTTCCCCGACGATCGAGTGCGCAAGCTGCTGGAGGCGGTCATCGACAGCACGGTGGTGGTGGAGGCCGATGTGCTGGCCGGCGCGGTGCGGAGGGCCGTTCCCTACTCGGGCCCGCACGGTTCGGTCACCATCCAGGTGGACGACGGCGAGCTGCGGGTGCGCGGCAGCGACCCGCAGAGCGGCGAGTCGGAGGAGTCGATCAAGGCGACGATCGACGGCAACCGGGTCACCAAGACCTTCCAGGCCAGGTACCTGGGCGACGCGCTGCGCGCGTTCAGCGGTCGCCGGGTGGAGCTCCGCATCCAGGACGGCCTGCGGTCCACCGTCCTGACCTCCCAGGCCGGTGACGACGGGGTCGAGCTGACCTACCTGGTGGTGCCGCTGCGCACCGTCTCCTGACCCGTCCCCGGGGCTTCGAGCACTCCGCGCGACGCCCGACCGCGCGGGGTGCGGGAGTAGCGCACCGGATCGGCCACCCGGTCTCCCGGACGCGCGCCACGACGCCGCACGCGACGAGCCGCGCCGCCCGGTCGGTCGGCGTCGCGCGCCGCGGGACCGACGGCGGGTGGCGGCACGCGATCGACAACCCGTCAGGCGTCGCGCAGGTACTCCAGCTGCGCCCGCACGGACCACTCCGCCGCGGGCCACAGCGAGCGGTCCACGTCGGCGTACACCAGTTCGACCACCGCACGGGCCGTCGGCGCGCCGCCCAGCTCCGCCACCGCCGCCCTGACCTGCGCCAACCGCTGTTCCCGGTGCACCAGGTAGCCACCGGCGGCGGCCACCAGGTCCGGCAGTTCCGGGCCGTGGCCGGGCAGTCCGACCGTGCCCGCCGGCAACGCGGTCAGCAGCCGCAACGACGCCAGGTAGTCACCGAGCCTCCCGTCCGGGTGCGCGACCACGGTCGTCCCGCGCCCCAGCACGGTGTCGCCCGTCAGCACCGCGTCGTCCAGCTGGAAGCACACCGAGTCGGCGGTGTGCCCCGGCGTCGGCAGCACCCGGATCGACAGCCCGGCGGCCTCGATCACGTCGCCCTCCGCCAGCCCCTGGCCGCCCAGCCGGAACGCCGGGTCGACCGACCGCACCGGCGCGTCCACCTGTCGCCCGAACGAACGCGCCCCCTCCGAGTGGTCCGCGTGACCGTGCGTCAGCAGCACGACCTCCACCGGCGCCTGCTCGGCGATCCGCCCGAGGTGCGCCGGGTCGGCCGGCCCGGGGTCGACCACCACGCACGACGACGAGCCGGGCGCGCGCAGCACCCACGTGTTCGTCCCGTCCAACGTCATCACGCCGGGGTTCTCCGCCAGCAGCACCGCCGCCGTGGGCGTGACCTGCCGCAACACCCCGTACGCCAACGCGCTCACGGCAGGACCACCCGCACCACGCCACCCTCCCGGACCAACTTGGGCACCACCTTCTCCACCGTCCGGGACGACGACAGCACCGCCGCCACCGAGCCCGCCTCGGCCAACTCCGCCAACGTCACCCAGGTGGGCGGCAGCAACCCGCGCCGCCCGGCCTTGCAGTCCGCCAACGCGTCACCCGGCCGCTGCCAGGCCGCGTCCGACGCCTCCGTCGTCACCCCGTCCGCGATCTGCCCCTCGGGCAGCACCGCGACGAAGAAGAACGTGTCGTACCGCCGGGGCTCCTCGACCGGCGTCAACCAGTTCGCCCACGGCCGCAGCAGGTCGGCCCGCAGCACCAGCCCCTCCGCCGCCAGGAACTGCGCCAGCGACAGCTCCCGCGCCACCAGCGCCGCCCGCGCCCCGGCGAACCGCGAGGTGTCGGCCACCACCGACGACGCGGACGGCCCGGCCAGCAGCACGCCGGACTCCTCGAACGTCTCCCGCACCGCCGCGCACACCAGCGCCGTCGCCAGCGACACCGAGCACCCGAACCGCTCGGCCCACCACGACGGCGGCGGCCCGGTCCACGCCACGGACGTGTCCGCGTCCCGCTGGTCGACCCCGCCGCCGGGGAACACCGTCATGCCGCCCGCGAACGCCATCCCGGCCACCCGCCGCAGCAGGAACGCCTCCAGCCCGGACGCGCCGTCCCGCACCAGCACCACGGTCGCGGCGTCACGGGGCTCGACGGGCGGTCCGGCGAAGTCCGCCGGGATCACGCCAGCGGGCAGCACCAGTTCCTCGGGTAGTTCGCGCACGCCACCGAGCCTACGAGGATCATCCCCCCGTGGACACCACGCGAAAAGGCTGTCTTGTCAACGTCCTGCTGTTCGTCGTCGGCGCGATCGTCGGCACCGGTCTGACCGCCACGGCGGCCGTCCTGCTGTTCCTCCCCGGCACGACCACGACCAGCACGGACGAGGGCACGCCGAACGTCTACGTGAAGCAGCGGAGCAGCCTGGTCGGCGGCACGGACCACGAGGTGTGGCTCGGCCCGTCGCCCGACCACGGCCACGTGGTGCCGATCCCGAGCGGCTGGGACGACACGCCCGAGGTCGAGCGCCGGCCGGACGGCGTCGAGCTGAGGTTCGACCACGGCGGCCGGATCTTCGTCCCCGAGTCGAGTTACGTCGGCGGCCGATGAAAGGCAGGATGGGCCGGGTGGACGAACAGCTGCGCGTAGGACTCATCGGCGCCGGCCCGTGGGCGGGCATGGTGCACGCACCGGGCATCGCCGATCACCCGGGCACCCGCCTGACCACGATCTGGGCCCGCCGGGAGGAGGCCGCCGCCGAGCTGGCCAACGCCCACGGCGCGACCACCGCGAAGACGCCGGACGAGCTGCTGGAGCAGGTGGACGCGGTGGCGTTCGCCGTGCCGCCGGAGGTCCAGGCCGAGATCGCCACCAGGGCGGCCGAGCAGGGCAAGCACCTGATCCTGGAGAAGCCGATCGCGGACACCCTCGACCGGGCCGAACGCCTGGTCGACGCCGTGCGGCGCAACGACGTGGCCTCCCTGGTCGTGCTGACCAAGCGCTACGCCCCCGAGACCCGCGAGCAGCTGGACCAGCTCCGGCAGGCGGGCGGCTGGGTGGGCGGCAGCGCGCGCTGGCTGACCGGGGCGCTGCTCGGCGGCCCGTTCTCGAACTCGCCGTGGCGGCACGAGCGCGGTCCGCTGGACGACATCGGCCCGCACGCGTTCGACCTGCTGGACGCGACCCTGGGCACGATCACCGACGTGATCGCGGCGAACCGGTCCGAGCACGGCCTGTGGCAGGTCGTGTTCCAGCACGAGGGCGGCGCGACCAGCGTGGCCACGATGACCATGCACCTGCCGCTGAACCCGAGCATCGCCGAGGTGACGGTGTACGGCGAGCACGGCCACCGGGTGCTGGCCGATCGCGGCACGACCGCGCAGCAGTGCTTCACGAACCTGCTGGACGACTTCGTGGCCATGGTCGACAGCGGGACCACCGAGCACCCGCTGGACGTCCGCCGGGGCCTGCACCTGCAGCGGATCATCGACCTGGCCCGCCGGAAGGCCGGGGCGTAGCGCGGAAGCGGCTCGGCCCCGCCGCGAACGACGGGGCCGAGCCGCTGACCTCGAACCGCTAGCCGGGGTACTTGCCGTTGTTCGGCTTCGGCACGCCGTTGACGAACTCGGGCCGGTCCGGCCACGTCTGCTGCTCGCGCTGGGCCAGCTCCTCGTGCAGCTGCTGGAGCAGCGCCCGCTCCCGGTCGCTGAGCTTCGCGTCCACGGTCGGCGGCAGGTGCACGGCGGCGGGCGGCTGCCCCTCCGCGAGCGCGGCCTGCAACGCGGCCAGGTCGTCCGGACCCAGCTCCGTGGTCACCTCGGCCCGCGAGAGCGGGTGGTCGTCCGGGAACGCGAACACCGGCATCACCGGCCGCTCGACCGGGGGCGGCGGCTCGGCGGGCGCCTCCTGGACGGGGACCACGGGTTCCTCCACCCGCACCTCGTCCACGGGGGCGTCCTCGACCCGCACGTCGTCCGGCCGCACGTCGTCCACCCGCACGTCGTCGACCCGGAAGTCCTCGACGCGCGTGCTCTCGACCCGGAAGTCCTCGACGCGCACGTCCTCGACCCGCGGGCTGTCGACCCGCGAGTCCTCGACCCGGACGTCCTCGACCGGTTCCGGCTCGCGCACCGGCAGCCGCTTCACCGGCTTCGGCGGGAACGGCTGGACGCCCTCGTAGGACTCGACGCGCGCACGACGTGACTTGGAGCCGTTGTGGGTTTCGGCAGGCACCGGTTCCGGCTCGACCACCGGTGCCTGGGCCCGCTGCTCACCGTCGAACCACGTGGCCGGGTCCGGTGGCGGTTGCGGGCTGGTCGACCCGGACGGGAAGAACACCTCGCGCGCCGTCGTGACGGCCGCCGCGTGGTACTCGCCGAGCTGGTTGCCCACGGTCAGCACCTCGACCACCGCCCGGATGCCCGCCTTGCGCAGCACGGTGTCCACCCGGTAGGCGGTGGCGGGCGCGAAGCCCGCCGGGCCGATGTCCACCAGGACGACCCGCTGCGGCAGCGGTCCGGGCGTCGCGCCGGCCGGGCTGGACCGCCACGTGGCGCGCACGCCGCGCACGTCCGGCAGCACCGACACGGTCTTGCCCAGCACCTCGCCGAGGCCGTCGGCCGGGTCGGACTCGACGCTGAACCGGTGCCGCACCTCGGGCACGTGCTCGACCGCGAACAGCCGGTCGGCCAGCGAGCGGTCCGAGCGGACCTCGCCGAGCAGCCAGCCGAGCTCGCGGCGCTCCTCCGGCGACACCGGGATGCGCCCGGCCAGCAGGCAGCCGACGACCAGCTCCACGGCTCTGTCCAGCTCGGCGACCGCCAGCAGCTCCCGAGCCTGGGTCAGCGCGTCGTCGTCAACGCGTCCGGCCAGCGCCAACAGGAGGTCGTGTAAACGGACGGGGAGTCCCACTCCGTCGTTCGTCACGCCTGTTCTCCTTCCGGCCCGCGCGGGAGCGCCGAGCGCTATACGGGCACCAAGTGCCCATCGGCGTCGGCGCCGGCGCACACCAGCTCCGATGCCGCCAACGCCGCCCTGTGGTAGGGCGGCAGGTCCATTCCGGCGGGCAGGACCTCCACGCAGGGGTCGTGCTCGCCGAGCGCCCGCAGCACGCGCTGGAGCTCGCCGGTCAACCGGGCTTCCCCGGCCGAGGCGGTGACCAGGATGAGCCTCCTGGGTCCGGCCCCGCCCAGGCGCCACGAGGACCGGACTTCGCCGACCCCGAGGCGGCCGCGCAGGGTCGCTCCGAGCACCACGGTCGCGGAATCACCCATCGACACCCGATCGGGTGATTCCGGGGTGAAGGTGTAGCCGGATTCGGGCAGTTCGTCCAGCCCTTTGACAGAACTGATGATGGACCGATCGGCCCCGTGCGGCACGAGGGCGTCCGCCAGCAGCCGCTGCTCGTGGTCGGTCAGACCGATCCTGTCGTGCAGCAACGTGCGCGGGAGGGTGCGGGCGAGCACCACGACGGCGTCCGTCGAGACCCAGTCGCGGAACCTCCACAGCACGTCGTCCGGCAGCCGCCCGGCGAGCCTCAGCAGCAGCTCGTGGCACGTGTCCGACATCTCACTCCCCGATCTCGACGACCAGTTCGACCTCGACCGGCGCGCCCAGCGGCAGCTCGGCGACGCCGACCGCCGCGCGGGCGTGCTGCCCGGCCTCGCCGAACACCTCGCCGAGCAGGTCGGACGCGCCGTTGACGACGGCCGGGTGGCCGGTGAAGCCGTCGGCGGAGGCCACGAAGCCGGTCACCTTCACGACCCGGGTGACCGAGTCCAGGCCGACCAGCGCGTGCACTGCCGCCAACGCGTTCAGCGCGCAGGTGCGGGCGTGCGCCTTGGCCTCCTCCGGGCTGACGTCGCCGCCGACCTTGCCGGTGGCCGCGAGCGAGCCCTGGACGAACGGCAGCTGCCCGGACGTGAAGACCAGCTGCCCGGTGCGCACGGCGGGCACGTAGGCCGCGACCGGCGCCGCGACCTCGGGCAGCTCGATGCCCAGCTCGGCCAGGCGCGCCGTCCAGCTCATGCCTTGGGCCGCTTCAGGTAGGCGACGTGCTGCTCACCGCTAGGGTTCGGCAGGACGGTGACCAGCTCCCAGCCGTCCGCACCCCACTGGTCCAGGATCGCCTTGGTGGCGTGGATCAACAGCGGGACGGTCGCGTACTCCCACTTCTGCATGGGGCGCAGCCTAGCGGGACGCCGAACAGGGGCACCCGGTCGAGTACCCCCGTTCGTGTCAAACCGTGCTCAGACCCGAGCACGCTTCACGTCGGTGAGGAACGCGGCGAACGCCCGCGCCCCGAAGACCAGCGTCCCGCCACCCCGGTTCTTGGTGTCCCGCACCCCGGCGACCCGCTCACCCACCGCCAACTCGACGCACTGCGCGTCGGACGCGCTCCGGCTGCTCTTGCGCCACCTCTGGTTGATCACGAGTCTCCTAGCGTGTCCCGTACTGCCCCGATGAGGCTCACGGAGTCCTCAGCCGTGAGCGCCAGGCGCGCGACGTCCTCCCAGACCGCCGCCAGCACCTCGGCGTCCTCATCCTCCACAGGAACCAGGCCGGTCAGTGCCTCCACATAGGCGGTCAGCGGTTCGTCCGACTCGGTGAACTCCAGCAGTTGCAGGCCACCGGCCTGCGCGCCGTAGGCCCCGACCGAGTACGGGAGGACCTGGATCGTCACGTTCGGCCGGCCCGCCATGGCCACCAGGTGGTCCAGCTGCTCCCGCATGACCTCCGCGCCGCCGACCAGGCGGCGCAGCGCGGTCTCGTCGATCAGGGCGTGGTACTCGATCGGGTTCTCCCTGGTCAACGCCGCCTGCCGGTCGAACCGCTCGGCCGCCGCGCGGGAATCCCAGCTGTCGCCGACGATCCGCCGCCGGGCGGCGCGGGCGAGGGCTTCGGCGTACCCGGCGGTCTGGAGCAGGCCGGGGACGAGGGCCGAGTCGATGGTGCGCTCCCGCACCGCCTCCAGCTCGTCCATCCGGAGCCGCTTGTAGTTCGTGGGCAGGTCCCGGGCGTGCTCGATCGCGTACGGGTCGACGTCGGCGATCTCCCAGAGCTGGAGGGCGCGCGTCTTCTCCTCGGGCGTCGCGCCGATGACGTCCAGCACCATCGACAGGGTCGGCCAGCGGGCCAGGGCGTCGCCGGACAGCATCCGGGTGACCGTCGGCCGGGACACCCGGGAGAGCTTGACCACCTCGTCCACCTTGAGGCCGGACCTCTCCAGGATCGGCTTGATGTGCCGTCCGAGCCTGCGCTTGCCCCGCGTCGAGCCGATAGCCATTCGATCACCCTAGCCACTGTGCGTGACGCCCGGTCGCCCGAACTTCACTCATTCGATTCATCCTGCTTGAACAAATCAAACTGTACTCTCAAAGCGTGGACGATGTTGAGGTGATCGCGGAGGCGCCGAGGTTGTTCGCGATCGTCCAGGAGGCCGGGGGCGATGGGTGGGTCGCCGCCCGGGGCCTGGACTTCGGCGACGGCTCGACGGAGGTCACGGGTCCGGAGGGCGGTCCGGGGCTGCGGATCTCGACCACGAGCGCGGAGCGGGCGCTCTGGCACTTCTCGATCGACAAGACGGCGCCGGCGCGCCTCGTGCGGGTGGAAAGGGAGGTGGACTGCACGAAGCAGGACGTCAGCACGTGACGGCGCGATCACCCCGCGCTAGCTTCGACCACGTGGAGACTTGGCGGATCGTCGCCACCAGCGCGTTCCTGGTGGGTGGGTTGGTGATGATCCTCGTCGGCATGGCCCTGGCGCGGGATCGCAAGGGGTCGAGGCGGTCCGACGTGATGCGGGCCCTGCTGGTCGGGGTGGTGGTCGTCGCGGTCGTGGCGGTGCTCATCGCCTACGTGCTGCCGTCGGTCATCGTCTGGGGGATCGTCGCGGCGACCGCCCTGGCGGTGGTGTTCGTCACGATGTTCGACTGAAGTCGGTCGGCGGCTTGGCCAGCGGTTCTCAGCGCGGCGCGCATAGGCTGATCCGGTGAACGGCTGGACCGACGAACTCACCCGCGCGCGGCTGCACGTGGTGACGGGCAAGGGCGGGACCGGCAAGACGACGGTCGCCGCGGCGCTCGCGCTGGCGCTGGCCACCGGCGGGCGGCGGGTGCTGCTGGTGGAGGTCGAGAACCGGCAGGGCATCGCCCGGCTGTTCGACCGGCCGCCGCTGCCGTACTCCGAGGAGCGGATCGCGTCCGCGCCCGGTGGCGGCGAGGTGCGCGCGCTCGCCGTGGACCCCGAGGCGGCGCTGCTCGAATACCTCGACATGTTCTACAACCTCGGCTTCGCCGGCCGGACGTTGAAGAAGATGGGCGCGATCGAGTTCGCCACCACCCTCGCGCCGGGCCTGCGGGACGTGCTGCTCACCGGCAAGGTCAAGGAGTGCGTGCGCCGCGCGGGCAAGACCGGGCGGCACGAGTACGACGCCGTCGTGCTCGACGCGCCGCCGACCGGTCGGGTGGTCCGGTTCCTGGACGTCACCAGGGCCATGGCCGACCTGGCCAAGGTCGGGCCGATCAAGGGCCAGAGCGAGGGCGTGGTGAAGCTGCTGCACTCCGGTGACACGGCGGTGCACCTGGTGGCGCTGCTGGAGGAGATGCCGGTGCGCGAGACGTTGGACGCGGTGGCCGAGCTGGACGCCGCGGACCTGCGGCCGGGCGCGGTGTTCGTGAACCGGGTCAACCAGCCGCGGCTGCCCGCGCGGTCGGTGGCGTCGGCCTCCGAGGGGCGGGTCGACGCCGGGCGGGTGCGGGCCGGGTTGGCGGCGGCGGGCCTGGAGGTCGACGCCGACGTGCTGGACGGGCTGGTCGAGCAGGCGGTGGAGCACGCGTTGCGGGTGCGGATGGAGGAGCGGGCGAAGGAGAAGCTGGCGGAGTCGGACCTGCCGACGGTGGAGCTGCCCGAGCTGACCGACGGGGTGGACGTGGCCGCGCTGTACGAGCTGGCCGAGGTTCTGGTCGGGCGGGGTGTGCGGTGAACCGGCTGGACGTGGACGCGTTGCTGGACAACCCGGACACCAGGGTGCTGGTGTGCTGCGGATCCGGTGGCGTCGGCAAGACGACCACGGCGGCGGCGCTGGCCGTGCGCGCGGCGGCCCGCGGGCGGCGGGCGGTCGTGCTGACGATCGACCCGGCACGTCGGCTGGCGCAGTCGCTGGGCCTGCGCGAGCTGGACAACCAGCCGCGGCGGGTGGAGGTGGCCGACTCGCCCGGGTTCGAGGGCGAGCTGCACGCGATGATGCTGGACATGCGCCGCACGTTCGACGACATGGTGTGGCAGCACGCGGGCCGGGAGCGGGCCGAGCAGATCCTGGCGAACCCGTTCTACCAGACGATCTCCACGTCGTTCTCCGGCACGCAGGAGTACATGGCGATGGAGAAGCTGGGCCAGCTGGTCGAGCGCGACGAGTGGGACCTGATCATCGTGGACACGCCGCCGAGCCGGTCCGCGCTGGACTTCCTGGACGCGCCGCAGCGGCTGTCGACCGTGCTGGACGGCAAGCTGATCCGGATGCTGTCGGCGCCCGCCCGGGCGGGCGGGCGCGGCATCCGCAAGATCGTGGGCGCGGGCTTCGGCATGTTCGCCAAGGCCGTGTCCACGATCATCGGCGGCCAACTCCTGCAGGACGCCTCGACGTTCGTGCAGGCGTTCGACAGCATGTTCGGTGGCTTCCGGCAACGCGCCCAGGCCACTTACGACCTGCTGCGCTCACCCGGTACGGGGTTCCTGGTGGTCGCGGCGGCCGAACCGGACGCGTTGCGCGAAGCCAGCTACTTCGTGGAGCGGTTGAGCGCGGAACGGATGCCGTTGACCGGCCTGGTCGCGAACCGGACGCACCCGGTGCTGGCCCCCTTGCCCGCACCCGGCGCGCTGGCGGCGGCGGACCGGCTGGAGCGCGCTGGTGACGCCCCGCTGGCCGCCGCGGTGTTGCGGGTGCACGCGGACCGCGTGGCCGTCGCCGATCGGGAGAGGCGACTGCTCGCGCGGTTCACCCGGGCGCACCCCGGTGTTCCGCTGATCGGAGTACCCGCGCTGCCCACCGACGTGCACGACCTGGACGGCCTGCACGAGATCGGTCGGCGGTTGGCGGGCGAGTAGGGAGCCGGGTCCCGCTAGCCGACCTTGGACTCCTCGTGGTGCTCCTGGCGTGCCGTGTCCAGGAGCTCGTGCCAGGACGTGACGTCCGGGCGCCGCCGCAGCAGCGCACGCCGTTCACGCTCGGTCATTCCACCCCACACACCGAACTCGATCCGGTTGTCCAGGGCCTCGGCAAGGCACTCGGTGCGCACCGGGCAACCCAGGCACACCACCTTGGCCTTGCGCTGCTCCGCGCCTCGGACGAAGAGCTGGTCCGGCTCCTCATCACGGCACGACGCCTTGATCCGCCAATCCCCCTGCTGCATATCTCCCCCTGCTCAGTTCACACAGTGTCCAGACTTCGTAAATCCGCCACACCCCTGCCGCGGATGCCGTAGGCTCACCGTCGAGTGGCTTCGCCGTGGGCTGTTGTCGTGAACAGTGACGGACTGTAGAGCCTTCTGGTTCCACCTCCAACCCTGGGTTGCCCACCTGTTACCTGTCTTGAGTACGAGTACTCATCCTGAGTAATCAACTGTGCGCGATCCGGATCACCTCTTCAGGTGCCGCGTACGCTGACCTGCATGCGAGCCAGGAACGGCGTGCTGAAACTGCTCGGGCTGTGTCTGCTGGCGGGGGTGCTGCTGGCAGGCACGATGTTCCCCGTCGTGGGCGCGCTGGGGCTGGTGTCGAACAGAGCCAGCGACACGGTCGACAGCATCTCGGCCGACCTCGTCACCACCGACCCGCCGTTGATCTCCACGATCACGGACAAGGACGGCGCGCCGATCGCGTACCTGTACGACCAGTACCGGGTGCTGGTGCCGCCGGACAAGATCTCGCCCACGATGAAGGCCGCGCTGGTGTCGGTGGAGGACCGCCGGTTCTACGAGCACCAGGGCGTCGACTGGAAGGGCACGATCCGGGCCGGGCTGACCAACCAGTTCAGCGGCGCGGTCACGCAGGGTGCCTCCACGCTCACGCAGCAATACGTGAAGAACTACCTCGTGCACGTGTTCGCGCGCAACAACCAGGTGGAGCAGCAAAAGGCTCAGGAGCAGACGGTCGCGCGCAAAGCGCGTGAAGCGCGGATCTCGCTGCAACTGGAAAGCAAACTGGGCAAGGAGGAAATCCTCGCCCGCTACCTGAACGTGGTGCCGTTCGGCTCGACGATCTACGGCATCGCGGCGGCGTCCCAGGCGTACTTCAACACCACGGCGGACAAGCTGACCGTGGCGCAGTCGGCGATGCTCGCGGGCATGGTCAACAGCCCGTCGGCGCTGAACCCGGAGGTGTTCCCGGAGAAGGCGTTGCAGCGGCGCAACCAGGTGATCGACAAGATGGTCGAGAACGACAAGCTGTCGCGGGACGCCGCCGAGGCCGCGAAGGCCGAACCGCTCGGGCTGGCGACGCCGGTGCGGACGCCGCCCAACGGGTGCGTCGGCGCCGGGCCGGAGCACGGGTTCTTCTGCTCCTACGTGCTGAACTACCTGGAGCGCAACGGTTTCAGCCTGGAGCAGCTGAAGACCGGCGGCTACACGATCCAGACCACTTTGGACAAGACCATCACCGACCACGCCAAGCGCGCGGCCGAGGGCCAGGTCGCGAAGTCGACCGACGGGATCGCGAACGCGATGGCGGTCGTGCGGCCGGGCCGGGAGCGGCACGAGGTGGTGGCGCTGGTGGCCAACCGGGACTACGGGTTGAAGGGCGACCAGTTCCAGACCCAGTTCGACCTGCCGTCCGGGGTGGAGAACAAGTTCGGCGCGGGCTCCATCTACAAGGTCTTCACGGCGGCGGCGGCGCTGGAGAAGGGCATGGGGATCGAGAACTCGATCGCCACGCCGAACTCCTACGTGTCACGGGTGTTCAAGGGCGGCGGGGACAAGTGCCCGCCGACCGGTGAGCCGAACACGCGGTGGTACTGCCTGGGCAACGCGACGTCCAACTACCCGGCGCAGATGTCGTTGCAGACGGCGTTGCAGACGTCGCCGAACACCGGGTTCGTGATCCTCGAAGAGCAGCTGGGCATGGACCCGGTGGTGGACATGGCGTCCCGGTTGGGGATGCGCGAGACGATGGCGACCAACATCGCGGGCGTGCGGCCGGACCCGAAGGCGAAGAACCGGGAGCTGCGGGTCTCGCAGACGGAGTTCTACAAGTCCAACGGCGGCAACGCGTCGTTCACCCTGAGCCCCGCGCCGGTGAGCACGCTGGAGCTGGCGAACGTGGCCGCGACGATCATGAGCGGCGGCGTGTGGTGCCCGCCGTCCCCGATCGGCCGGGTCCTGGACCGCAACGGGCAGGCCGTGCCGGTCAACGAGGCGCCGTGCGAGCAGGTCGTCGCCGAGCCGCTGGCGAACGGCCTGGCGGCCGGCATGTCCAAGGACGACCAGGGCAGCGGCACCGCGGCGGCGGCGGCCCGCCAGTTCAAGTGGACGCGGCCGATGCTCGGCAAGACCGGCACCACGGAGGACTACAAGTCGGCGGCGTTCATCGGCGCGACCCCGGACTTCGCCGGTGCGGTGCAGACGTTCAACGACGGCGTCGAGCCGCGCGGCATCTGCGTGAACGCGGGCCCGCCCCGCCTGTGCGGCAGGGGCGACATCTACGGCGGCACCGTGCCCGCGCGGACGTGGTTCGACACGATGACGAGGATCCACGACGGACTGCCGGTGCAGGGCCTGCCGGCGGTGGAGGAGCGCTACCTCAAGGGCGGCAGCGAGATCCGCATCCCGGACGTGGTCGGCCGCAACGTCAACGAGGCGACCCGCGTCCTGGAGCAGGCCGGGTACAAGGTCTCGGCGCAGAACCGCAACTCCGAGCAGCCGAAGGGCCAGGTCGTCGGCCAGACGCCGCGCGGCAGCGCCCTGAAGGGCACCGTGGTGACCCTGCTGGTGTCGACGGGTTACGTGCCCCCGCCGCAGCCGACCGAACCGCCGCCGGCCACCGAGGCCCCGGACCCGGGGCAGGGCCGACCGACCACGCCCGGTGAGCCGGGGCGCCCGTTCGACCCGCCGCAGATCACCATCCCCACCGACCCGCCCGGCCGGTGATCCCGCCGACGGCCCGGTCCGCCGGGCCGTCGGAATCACCCGATCGTGCGAGTCGTCGGGCTACGCCAGCTTGGCCTTGACCGCGGCGGCGACCCGGCCGCCCTCGGCGCGCCCCGCGACCTGGGCGTTGACGACCTTCATGACCTGCCCCATCTGCCGCTGGCCCGGCCGCTCGCCGAGCTGGTCGGCCACCTGGTCGACGGCGGCGTCGACCAGGGCGGCCAGCTCGTCGTCGCCGAGCTGCGCGGGCAGGTACGCCTCCAGCACCGTCGACTCGGCCCGCTCCAATTCGGCCTGCTCGGTCCGCCCGGCGCCGGCGAACGCCTCGGCGGCCTCCTTGCGCTTCTTCACCTCGCGGGTGATGACCTTCAGCACCTCGTCGTCGGTCAGCTCGCGCGCGCTCTTGCCGGAGACCTCTTCGGTGGTCAGGGCGGCCAGCGTCATCCGCAGCGCGCCCGCCCGGACCGTCTCCCGGCCCTTGATCGCCACCGTCAGGTCCGCCTGCAACCGCGCCTTCAGCTCCGCCATGGGCGGAACGGTACCGGGCGGCCCGTCACGCCCCGAACCGGTCAACCCCCTACCCTCGACCACGTGAACACGCTCGGCCGGACGCTGCTCGCCACCACCGCCCTCGGCACCGCCACCGTCGCCTACGCGGCGGGCATCGAGCGGAGGCGGTGGACGTTGCGCGAGGCGACGGTGCCGGTCCTCGCGCCGGGCTCGTCGCCGCTGCGGGTGCTGCACCTCTCCGACCTGCACATGATGCCGGGCCAGAAGTCGAAGCAGCGGTGGATCGCCGCGCTGGACGAGCTGGAGCCCGACCTGGTGGTCAACACCGGGGACAACCTGGCGCACAAGCAGGCCGTGCCCGCCGTCGTGCGCGCCCTGGGCCCGCTGCTGAGCCGTCCGGGCGTCTTCGTGTTCGGCAGCAACGACTACTACGCGCCGCGCCCGAAGAACCCGGCCCGCTACCTCCTGCCGTCGGCGAAGACCAAGCGCATCCACGGCATCCCGCTGCCGTGGAAGGACCTGCGCGCCGCGATGGTCGAGCGCGGCTGGCTGGACCTGACCCACGCCCGCCGTCGCTTCGAGGTCAACGGCCTGGAGGTCTTCGCCGCCGGCCTGGACGACCCGCACCTGAAGCGCGACCGGTTCGACGAGATCAGCGGCCCGCTGCCGGACGTCCCGCTGCGCCTGGGCGTGACCCACTCCCCGGAACCCCGCGTCCTCGACCCCTTCGCCGCCGAGGGCTACGACCTCGTGCTGGCGGGCCACACCCACGGCGGCCAGCTGCGCATCCCCGGCTACGGCGCCCTCGTGACGAACTGCGACCTGGACCGCTCCCGCGCCCGCGGCGTCTCCCGCTGGGGCTCGCACACGTGGCTGAACGTCTCCGCGGGCCTGGGCACCTCCCCCTACGCCCCGGTCCGCTTCGCGTGCCCCCCGGAGGCGAGCCTGCTCACCCTGGTGCCGCGGCCCGTCGGCGCAGGTCAGGACGTGTCCGGAGGGAAAAGGGATACCCGGTTCGGAGTGGGTGGGAACGTCAGGTAGAGTTCTCCTCGTTCCACTGCAAGGCGGGGTGTGGCGCAGTTTGGTAGCGCGCTTCGTTCGGGACGAAGAGGTCGCAGGTTCAAATCCTGTCACCCCGACCAAGTCAGGCCGGGTCTGTCGCGAGACGGACCCGGCCTGATCTGCGTTCGGGGCACGACCCCGCGCCGACCGGGCCACGGCAAATGAGGCGCTTCGGGAGCTGGCGGGCCTTATCGTGGGCCGAGCCATGTCGATCGCGCATGGCGCGAGGGGGCGCGTGCGTCGGGGCCGCGCACGAGGGCTGTGGGGGTTCTGCACATGTCGCGTGTTCGGCGTGCGCGCGTCACCCGGTCGACCGGGCGAAGACTGGTCGTGGTCGGGGTGGCGGCGGTGTTGTTGGCGGGGTCCGTTGGCGCTGCCTGGGCGCAGGAAGCGGATCCGTACGTGCCCAGTGTCGAGATCGGCGCCGCCCAGTGGGGGTACACCGACGCGCGGACGCCGTGGACCGGGCGGCTGAACCCGGCCGGTGACGTGCCGGTCGGGACGACGGTGGCCGGGGACGGGTTCCACCGGACGCGGTCGTACTTCACGTTCGACCTCACGCGGTTCGGTGGTGGGGAGCGCATCCTCTCGGCGACGTTGGCGGGGCGGCAGACGCACGCGAACGACTGCGCGAGGCACGCGGTGGAGGTGTGGGAGACCGGGCCGTTCACCGAGCGGTCGTCCTGGCGGAACGCGCCGGAGGAGCTGACCAGGCTCGCGTCGGCCGGTGGCGCGGAGTGCGTCGAGGACGTGGCGTTCGACGTGGCGGGCGCGGTCGCGAAGGCGGTCGCCAACGGGGACGACCGGCTCACGCTGGAGCTGCGCGTCCCCGCCCGGGTGGAGTGGGACAAGCGGTACGGGCGGCGGTACGCGGCCGACTTCGAGCTGCGGATCGGCTACAACACGCCGCCGAAGGCGCCGACGTTCGTCTGGACGAACGACTGGCGCGAGGCGTGCTCGACCACCGCCCCCGGCGACTACCTGCGCATCCGGTACAGCGACTTGGGCGCGCGCATCCCCGAGGACCCGGACGGCCCGCGGGACGCGCTGAGGGCCCGCCTGGCCGTGTGGCCGGTGGACGACCCGGCGACCCGGTACGAGCGGGTGTCCGACTTCTACAACGGGTCCGCGTCGTTCTCGCTGGCGTCCGGCGGCATCGTGGTCGAGGACGAGCGCACCTACGCCTACACCTTCCGGGCCGAGGACGGCACCGACGTCTCGCCCACGTCCGAGACCTGCTACTTCACCATGGACATGGTCGCGCCGGACAAGGCGCCGACCACGTCCTCGGTGCGGTACCCGGCGTGGTCCGGGCCGCAGGGCGACGTCGGCGTGCCGGGCGACTTCACGTTCGGCGCCAACGGCGTGGACGACGTGGTCGGCTTCTGGTGGGGCCGGTACTCGGCGTACGAGAACTACGTGGCGGCCGACCGGCCGGGTGGGTCCGCGACCGTCACCTGGACGCCGACCAACAGCGGCAACCAGAGCCTGTACGTGGTGAGCGTCGACAAGGCGGGCAGCACGTCGCCGTCCACCTACCACTACTTCGAGGTGCGGGAGAGCCGGCCGCGCGTCAGCTCGACCACCTACCCGGACTACTACGCGGGCGGTGGCATCGGCGTGCCGGGCGAGTTCACGTTCACCCCGACGCTGCCGAACACCGTCGAGCACGTCTACCGGTTCGACGACGAGGAGGAGCGCTCGGTCGCGGGCAGCACCGGCAAGGTCGTCTTCACGCCGACGCGCGGCGGCGAGCACCAGTTGACGGTGCGCGGCAAGGACTCCTCGGGCGCCCTCGGCGCCGCGCGGGTGTACCGGTTCACGGTGGCCACCGCGCCGAAGGTGGTCTTCGACAGCGGCAACATCGTCGGCCGGGAGGCCGGGGCGCGGTTCGAGCCGGGCATGCCGGGCGTCGTGGAGTACGAGTACTGGTGGAACGACGACGACTCGGAGCACCGGACGGTCGCCGCGGCGGCCGACGGCACGGCCTCGATCCGCTGGGTGCCGTCGCTGGACCTGCACGACTTCACGCTGAAGGCGCGCGCGAAGACGGCGGACGGCGTGCTGTCGGCGATCGGCGAGGGCCGGGCGCACGTCGACATGGCCACCCCCACGATCACCCGCACCGGCGGTGGCCTGCGGCCCGGCGACCCCGCGTCCTTCACGGTCTCGTCGCGGATGCCGGAGGTCACCGAGTACCGGTGGGAGGTCGCCGGGACGGAGGACGCCGGGACGGTCGCGGCCGGGCCCGACGGCACGGGCGCGTTCTCCTGGACCCCGCCGGACGACGGCGAGCACACGATCACCGTGCACGCCCGCAACGCCACCGGCGCGCGGTCGGACGGCAACTGGGCGTCGCTGGTGGTCTACTCCTCGCCGACCGTGACCTCGGTCGACTACCCGGAGTGGAGCTGGGCGGGCGGTGTCGGCGTGGCGGGTGAGTTCACCTTCACGCCGAACGCCAACACGCCGGACGTGGTCGAGTACGTCTACACGTACCACGACGGCTGGGACGAGGGCCCCGAGCAGGTCGTCGCGGCGGGCCCGGACGGGTCGGCGACGGTCACCATCACGCCCACCCGCGCGTTCTACAACTACGTGCACGTGCGGGCCAGGAGCGCGGACGGGACGCTGTCCGGCCGGCGCGGCTACACGATGATCGTGAACGACTGAACCACCGCGTGGTCAGGGCCTGGCGGGACGTCCCCGGCGGGCCCTGACCCGTTCCGGGGACTCACGCGCGCCGCGACGGCGGGCACTCCGGGGGGCCGCCCTCCACCGGGCGGCCTTCGACACCGGCGTGCTCGGAGGTCACACGCCTCGCAGGGGCGGGTAGGGCTGTTCCGGTTCGGGACGGGCGTTGCGCTTGTTCTCGTCCCTGGCTTCCTGGAGCTGGTCCTCCAGGGTGACGATGCGGCACGCGGCGTCGAGGCCCGTGCCCTGGTCGACCAGTTCCCTGACCCGGGCGGCCAACCGGAGCTGGTGCCGGGAGTAGCGGCGGTGGCCGCCCGACGAGCGCTCCGGCTCGATCAGCTTCGCCTCGTCCAGGCTGCGCAGGAACCCCGGCTTCGTGCCGAGCATCTCCGCGGCCCTGCCCATCGTGTAGGCGGGGTAGTGGTCGTCGTTGAACTTGTCAGCCGCCGGTCGCGGCTCGTTCGTCTCTGGGGTCATCGCACCTCCGCGCGCGCCATGAGGGGCCCCGGCGCCATTGCTGGCTCCGGGGCCCCAGGGTTGTTGGGTTCCCACCAACCGGCCGCGAGGCCGGCTTACCGTTTCCGCGTCATCCGCACGAGGCGCGCGGACCGCGAAGATCGCATTCGCGTAACCGGATACCACCTTCCAATCTTTCTGGACTGCGGTGCTCGCCCGACTCGCTCAAGCCTGAGCGGGCGATCCGATGGTGTGCAACCCGTCCCTTCTCCTCTGGTCACCGACTTGTCCGTCACCACTCGGCCACCGCGCCGGAACCCCTTCCACTGATCGGCTCCAGCGCGCCTGACCGCCTTGCCACTTCACGCACGACCGCGGCTCCGGGCCCGCGCACTGCTGTCCCGCTTAAATCACTTGCGTTCCCGGTACTTCACGTGCCGACTGCGCCGCGCTCCACGGGTAGTTCGTCATCTCCCGTGCTGATCGGACCTGCCATCTCCTACGACGAGAACAGTACACACAGCCGGGTGCGAATGTCTACTCCCGTGATCACAGATTTACTCCTTCGGGTGACATCGGCTACCTGACCTGCCCAGACGTCAACCGCGCCTTCCAGATCTCCCCGCTGGGCCACTGCCGCGCCCACGCGGACGACACCTCGGCGTACTCGCGGTGCGCGGGGTCGGGCGCCTGGATCTCGACCAGGTCCTCGACGGTGAACCCGGACGAGCGCAGCAGCCGCCGTCCTGCCGGGGTCGGCGCACAGCGCGAACAGCGGCGACCGGTGCGGGAGGACGAGCGGCCCGCCCGGCCGGAGCAGGCGCGCGGCTTCCGGGATCCAGCGGTGCGGGTCGCACCAGAGGGACGCGCCGTACTCGCTGATCGCCAGGCCGAACGCGGCGTCCTCGCGCGGGACCCGGTGGGCGTCGCCGAGCACGAGCGGGAAGTCCGGGCCGAACTCGACCCGCATGGCGCGGGCGGTGGCGAGCCGGCGCTCGGAGATGTCGACGCCGACGGGGCGCGGACCTCGGACCCGGGCGTCACCCAGAGGCCCCGGCGGGGTTCGGTGCGGGCCCGGTGCTCGCGGGCCAGGGGTCCGGGAGCGGCGGCCGGGAGGTCCGCTGACCGCCCCGGCCGCGCCGACCGGACGTCACTTCACGTGCGGTCGCAGCTCCGCGAGCCGACGGAGCAGTTCGCCGACCTCGTTCCAGTCGAGCTTCGCGGACTCACCGGGCGGGGTGTGGATGCAGACGTTGCCCTCGTCGGTGAGCGACACCTCCAGGGTCCTCCGACGGCCGAGGGCGTCGACGCACCCGACCCGACCGCCCTGCCGAACCGTGTTCTCGATCATCGGCCAGTCCTCCCCTGCGTCACCACCGTGTACCTCGTGATTCGTTCGGACCAACGTCGGCGTTACGAACTACTCCTCGCTGTTGCTTAATTGCTCAACAGCCCTCGCAGCCGAAGGTTCGTCACGTTCTGTTAACCCGATCGAGTGAAGGTTGACGATTCACCTCACGGAACGTAACGACCGCCGGGGCTCGTGCGAAGTCGAGACGAGAGTCCGGCCCCCCGGGACTCGTCACCGCTCGCAGGAGGTACCAATGACCACCACCACCCAAGCCAGGAACTGGGTGCCGATCGTGGCGTGGACCCAGGTCACCCTGGGTCTGACCGGTCTGCTCGCGGTCGTGGCCTCGCCCCTCGCGGCCGTCCTGGTCGGGTCGGCGGCCACCCTGATCGCCCTCGTCTGCCGCGCGCTGGTCCGCGCGTCGCACAAGTTGGACCGGATCATGGCCGAAGAACTCGACCGCTGACCGACCCGGCGACCGGCCGGGAGCCGCACCGCAGGATCACCCTCCGTGGCACCCGGCGTCGAGGACGCATCACTCACCGTGGTCAACCGGCGCCGGGCACTGCCGCACCCGCCCCCGGATCGGCATGATCACCGGTGTGGCAGACCAAGTGCGGCGGGTGTACGGCACGGGCGACCTGGCGGCGCTGCCGGTGTTCGCGGGCGGCTTCATCAACTTCGGCTACTGGCGCGGCGTCGACCTGACCGGCGACCTCACCGTCGACCAGCGCGTCGCCACCCAGGAGGCGCTGTACGACGTCGTCCTGGACGCCCTGCCGGCGCGGGCCGGGGACCGGGTGCTCGAAGTCGGCTCCGGCCGCGGCCTCGGCGTCCACCGCGTGCTGCGCCGCGACCCCGCCCTGGTCCGCGGCGTCGACCTGGTGCCGGAGCAGGTGCAACGGGCGGCGCGGGCCTGGGACGACCCGCGGGTCGCGTTCGTCCAGGGCTCGTCGGACGACCTCCCGTTCCCCGGCGCGTCCTTCGACGCCCTGCTGTCGGTGGAGGCGGCCCAGCACTTCGAGGACGTCGCGGCCTTCGCGCGGGAGGCGCACCGCGTGCTCGTGCCGGGCGGCCGGTTCGCCGTCACCACGTTCTTCACCAGCACGGGTGATGCCGGACCGCTGCTGGCCGAGCTGCTGAAGACGTTCGCCTCCGGCCTGGACCGGCCGCACCCGGTGGACGACGTGCTGCGCGACCTGCGCGCGGCCGGGTTCGCCGACGTCACCGCCCGCGGCATCGGCGAGCACGTGTGGCGCGGCCTGGACCGGTGGCTCGAACTGGGGCCGCGCCCGGACGCGTGGGACCGCGCCTGGCTGGTCGCCGCCGAGCGGGGCCTGCTGGACTACTACCTGGTCACCGCGCGGAAGCCGGCAGGATCGGGTGGGTGACGACGCACCCGACCGCCGAGGTCCCCGAGCCGCTGTTCGCCGACGCCGAGGCCGAAGACCGCTGGCGGGCCCGCTTCACGGCCCCGCGCGTGAGCCTGCCCGGCTGGGCCGACGACGCGCCGGACCGCAGCCTGTACCTGTCGAACTCCAGCGGCGTGTGGGAGATCTACGCCTGGGACCGCGCCACCGACACCCACCGCAAGGTCACCGACCGCCCGAACGGCACGTCGCACGGCGCGCTGAGCCCGGACGGCGAGGCGATCTGGTGGTTCGCCGACACCGACGGCGACGAGTTCGGCACGTGGGTCAGCGAGCCGTTCCTGCCGGGCGGTGACGCGAAGCCCGCCGTGGACGGCGTGCCCGCCGGCTACCCCGCCGGGTTGGAGATCGGGCACGAGGTCGTGGCGATCGGCACGTCCACCGACGACGGCACCACCGTGTACGTCGCGCGTGGCGGCGGGCGGGCCGAGGTGGTCTACGCGCACGAGAACGACGGCGGCGTGTCCGCGTTGTCCAAGGACGAGTCGCTGCTCGTGCTGTCGCACTCGGAGCACGGCGACAACCGGCACTCGGCACTGCGCGTGGTGACACCTTCGGGTGAAAAGGTCGCGGAGAAGTGGGACGGGCCGGGCAAGGGCCTGGACGCCATCGCGTTCAGCCCGGTGCGCGGCGACAACCGGCTGCTGGTCGTGCACGAGCGGCGCGGCCGGGAGGAGCTGCTGGTCTGGGACGTCGCGGCGGACACCGAGACCGAGGTCGTGATCGACCTGCCCGGCGAGATCAGCGCGGACTGGTACCCCGACGCCCGGTCGCTGCTGGTCGTGCACACGTTCCAGGCCCGGAACACCCTGCACCGCTACGACCTGGCCACCGGCGGGCTGCACGCCCTGGACACCCCGCACGGGACGGTCGGCAGCGCGAACGTGCGGCCGGACGGCGCGGTGGAGTACTCGTGGTCGTCGGCCGCGCGGCCCGGTGTGGTGCGGGTGCTCGACGCGGGCGGTGACGAGCGGGTGCTGCTGGAGCCGCCCGGCCACGAGGCGCCGCCGTCGGTCGACCTGCAGGACGTGTTCGTGGGCGAGGTGCACGCCCTGGTGGCCCGTCCGGCGGGCGCGCCGGACGGTCCGCTGCCGACGGTGTTCCACTTGCACGGCGGCCCGCACTCATCGGACGAGGACCGGTTCTCGGCGTACCGCGCGGTGTGGCTGGACGCCGGGTTCGCCGTGGTGCACGTGAACTACCGGGGGTCCACGGGGTACGGCTCGAAGTGGCGCGACGCGATCGAGGGCCGGCCGGGGTTGACCGAGCTGGAGGACGTGGCGGCGGTGCACGACTGGGCCGTCGGGTCCGGTTTCGCCGACCCGGCGCGGTGCGTGGTGAACGGCGCGTCGTGGGGCGGGTACCTGTCGCTGCTGGCGCTGGGCACGCAGCCGGAGCGGTGGGCGGCCGGCGTCGCGGGCGTCCCGGTGGCCGACTACCTGGCCGCGTACGAGGACGAGATGGAGCCGCTGCGCGCGTTCGACCGGGCGTTGTTCGGCGGCTCGCCGGACGAGCTGCCCGACCGGTACCGCGAGTGCTCGCCGCTGACCTACGTGGACGCCGTGCGCGCGCCCGTGCTGGTGCTGGCGGGCGAGAACGACCCGCGGTGCCCGATCCGGCAGATCGACAACTACCTGGACCGGCTGGCCGAGCGCGGCGCCGACTACGAGGTGTACCGGTACGACGCCGGGCACGGCTCGCTGGTGGTCGCGGAGACGATCCGCCAGACGGCCGCCGAGGTCGCGTTCGTGCGGCGCGTGCTCTAGGGCCGAGCTGCGCAGGAGTCCCCGCCCAGGGGTCCCCTGTTTTCAGGTTACCCACGAGGTCCGACAATTCGGGGGGCCACCGGAAGTCCGGTGGCCCCCCGTCGTCGGAACCCGTCAGGCCTGCTGGGCCTGCCACATCCAGTGCGCCTGTTCGAGGTTCTTGGTGACCTCGATCAGCAGGTCCTGGGTGACCAGGTCCGACTTGTCCGTCTCGTCGATCCGCCCGCGCAGCCGGCCGATCAGCTCGCCCAGGGCTGTGACGACCGCGGTGACGACCTGGTCCTCCTTCAGCCAGCCGCCGGGGAAGTCCGGCACGCCCGAGCCGTCGGCGACGGTCCTGGCCTTGCCGTCCGGCGAGATGCCCAGCGCGGCGGCCCGCTCGGCGACCTCGTCGGTGTAGGTGCGGGCGGTCGTGACCAGCTCGTCGAGCTGGAGGTGGACGCTGCGGAAGTTCTTGCCGACCACGTTCCAGTGCGCCTGCTTGGCCACCAGGGACAGGTCGACCAGGTCGACCAGGGTGGCTTGGAGGACCGCGCCGACCGACGCCTTGTCGGCCTCGGACAGCGGGCTCGTGATCGGGGACTTCTGCGTCTTGCTCATGGTCTGACGCCTCCTGTGCGGTGCGCTCTAGACGGTGGTCGAGAGCGCCACCTCGATGTTCCCTCGCGTGGCGTTGGAGTAGGGGCAGATCCGGTGCGCGGCCTCGACCAGCTGGTCGGCCACGTCCTGGTCGATGCCGGGGACGTGCACGGCCAGCCGCACGGCCAGCTGGAAGCCGCCCTTGCTGTCGCCGCCCAGGTCGACCTTCGCGGTCACCGTCGTCTCGCCCGTCGACACCTTGGCCTGCCGCGCGGCGACCTTCAGCGCGCTGTGGAAGCACGCCGCGTAGCCGGCCGCGAACAGCTGCTCCGGGTTGGTCTTGTCGCCGCCCGTGCCGCCCAGCTCCTTGGGCGTGGCCAGCTGCTCGTCCAGCACCCCGTCCGAGGAGCGGACCTCGCCGTTGCGGCCGTCTCCGACGGCGACGGCTTCCGCGGTGTAGAGCACCTGCATGGTGAACGCTCCCCTTCGAGCCGGTGGTCGAGCCGATGATCAGGTCAACGCCCGACCGGAGCCGATCCACACCGGGTGGTGTGGCAGCTCACGCCCTCCAACACCTACCCGCTCAGCCCGCCCTCGACACGGCGAACTCGGCCACCTGTCGCCCGATCGTGCGCAGCTGGTCGGCCACCGACGGCACCGTGCAGCCGCCCTCCGGGGTGAACTCGACCTCGCGGGAGTTCACCGCCGCGCCCAGCGGCGTCGGCCAGCCGCGCAGGGCGTGCACGATCGAGCGCAACGCGGTCAGCGTGGTCACCGACGCCTGCCAGCCCTGGGCCGTGGCCACGCAGCCGACCGCCCGGCCGTCCAGGTAGGGGCGCTCGTCGACGCGCAGGTCCTCGACGTAGTCCAGGGCGTTCTTGACCAGGCCGGACACCGTGCCGTGGTAGCCGGGCGAGACCAGCACCACGCCGTCCGCGGCGCGCAGCGCCTCCACCAGCCGGCGCGCGCCGTCGGTCCGGTCGGGGATCGCGGGGTCGTAGAACGGCAGCACCAGGTCGGGTCCGGCGACCTCGACCACCTTCGCGCCCGCGTCCACGGCGCCTTCCAGGGCGATCCGCATCGCGCGCTCGGACTGCGAGTTGGGGCGGAGGGACCCGCCGATGCCCACCACGGTGACCGTCATGGTCCCCGATCCTGCCACCTGCACCTAACTGGAGGTCCAAACACTCGCCACCTCCCCTACCGGCTAGTAACCTAGGTCTCATGGCGAACCTCGGCGACTCGATCCCACCCGGTGTCCTGGCCGGCGCCCTGCGCTTCGCGTTCGGGCTGCCCGCACCGCTGCGCAGGCTCATCGCGGGCCGGCCGATCACGGTGGACGGCCAGCGCCTGCACCCCGAGGCCCAGTTGCTGCTGCGGTTGCAGCAGCTCAGCGGCGAGGACTGGCGGACGACGACGCCCGCTGCCAACCGCGCGGCGCTCAACCGCAGCAGCTCGCTGGTGTGCGGGCCGGTGATCGGCGGCGTGGCGGTGCGACCGCTGGCGATGAACGGCGTCCCCGGCCGGTTCTACGAGCCGACCGGGCTGGCCGGGGGCTCGCCGCTGCTGGTCTTCTACCACGGTGGCGGGTGGGTCAGCGGCGACCTGGACAGCCACGACAACCTGTGCCGGTTCCTGGCCGTCGAGGCCGGGGTGCGGGTGCTGTCGGCGGACTACCGGCTCGCGCCCGAGCACCCGTTCCCGGCCGCGGCGGACGACGCGCAGACCGCGTTCGAGTACGCCGTCGAGCACGCGGAGGAGCTGGGGGTCGACCCGCGGCGGATCGCGCTGGGCGGTGACAGCGCGGGCGGCAACCTGGCCGCCGTCACGGCGCTGCACGCGGGCGAGGTGAAGCCGGTGTTCCTGCTGCTGTTCTACCCGGCGGTGGACGCGTCGGTGCGGCGGCGGTCGCGGGAGCTGTTCGGCCGGGGGTTCTTCCTCACCGACGAGAAGATGGACTGGTTCCTCGACCACTACGCGCCGTCCCGCGACGCGCACACCGACCCGCGGCTGTCGGTGCTGCTGGCGGAGGACCTGAGCGGGCTGCCGCCGACGTACCTGGCGACGGCCGGGTTCGACCCGCTGCGGGACGAGGGCGAGGCGTTCGCCGAGAAGCTGGCCCGCCAGGGCGTGCCGGTGGTGCTGCGGCGCTACGAGGGCCTGTTCCACGGGTACGCGAACATCCTCGGCGTCGGCGGCGTGTTCCGGGAGGCGGTGGCCGAGGCGGTCGGGTCGCTGCGCACCGGGCTGGCGCTGGCCAACACCCGGCAGGACATCCCCGAGACCGCGTGACACCGGACCGGTCGCCCGCGAGGCGCCTCGCCGGTCAGGGCCGCCCTCGGGCGCACGGGCGGCCCTGACCGGGGGTCACTTGCCGAAGGCGGCGGCGATCTTGTCGCCGGTCTCCTTGTCGATGTTGCGCCAGTACTCGAACACCCGCTCCAGCACGGGCTCGGAGACGCCGTTCGAGGCGTGCGCGACGACGTTCTTCACCAGCAGCTCGCGCTGGGCGGCGTCGAACACCTCGCGGACCAGCGTGCCCGCCTGGCCCCAGTCGTCGTCCTCCGGGTGCAGCTCGTACGCGGAGCGCACGACCTCGTCCCCGACGCCGTAGGTCGTGGTGACCTCGCCGGCCGCCGCGGCGGAGGCGTGCGGGCCGCCGTACGAGTTGGGCGCGTACACCGGGTCGGCCGGGTTGGCGAACCGCATCGCGCCGTCCCGGGAGTACGAGTTCACCGGCGACTTCGGCCGGTTCACCGGCAGCTCGTTGTAGTTCGCGCCGATGCGGTACCGGTGCGCGTCGGGGTAGGCGAACATCCGGCCGACGAGCATCCGGTCCGGGGACGCGCCGATGCCGGGCACCAGGTTGGTCGGCTCGAACGCCGCCTGCTCGATCTCGGCGAAGTAGTCCGCCGGGTTCCGGTCGAGCACCAGCCTGCCGACCTCGATCCGCGGGTAGTCGCCCTGCGGCCACACCTTGGTCAGGTCGAACGGGTTGAAGCGGTAGCCCGCGGCCTCCGCGTACGGCATGACCTGCACGTACAGCGTCCACGACGGGAACTCGCCGCGCTCGATCGAGTGCCACAGGTCGGCGCGGTGCGCGTCGGCGTCCTCACCGGCGATCCGCGCGGCCTCCTCGGAGGTCAGCGTCTCGACGCCCTGGTCGGTCTTGAAGTGGTACTTGACCCAGAACTTCTCGCCGGCCGCGTTCTCCCACAGGTAGGTGTGCGAGCCGTAGCCGTTCTGGTGCCGCCAGGTCCGGGGGATGCCCCGGTCGCCCATCAGCCACGTCACCTGGTGCGCGGTCTGCGGCTGCAGCGTCCAGAAGTCCCACTGCATGTCGTGGTCGCGGCGGCCGGTGTCGGCGCGGCGCTTCTGCGAGCGGATGAAGTCCGGGAACTTGATCGGGTCGCGCAGGAAGAACACCGGCGTGTTGTTGCCGACCAGGTCGTAGTTGCCCTGCGAGGTGTAGAACTTCAGCGCGAAGCCGCGCGGGTCGCGCCACGTGTCGGGTGAGCCCAGCTCGCCGGCGACCGTGGAGAAGCGCAGCAGCACCTCGGTCCGCGCGCCGGGCTGGAACAGCGCCGCCTTGGTGAAGCGGCTGACGTCCTCGGTCGCCTCGAAGTGGCCGAACGCGCCGCCGCCCTTGGCGTGCACCACCCGCTCGGGCACCCGTTCCCGGTTGAACTGGGCGTTCTTCTCGATCAGGTAGTGGTCCTGCAGCAGGATCGGGCCGTTCGCGCCGAGGGTCAGCGAGTGGTCGTCGCTCCCGATCGGGATGCCCGCGTTGTTGGTCGTGTGACGCGCTTCGGTCACGCTGGTAGCTCCTTCGGGGTGGGGTGCGGCAGTCAACGCCCGTGGCAGTCCGGGCAGAGACCCCAGAACAGGACCTCCGCCTCCTCCACGGCGAAGCCGGCCGCGTCGGAGGGTTCGAGGCAGGGCGCGGCTCCGTGGACGCAGTCGACGTCCTCGGTCCGCCCGCAGGCCCGGCACACGAGGTGGTGGTGGTTGTCGCCGATCCGCGTCTCGTAGCGCGCCGGGTGGCCGGCGGGCTCGATCCGGCGCAGCAACCCGGTCCGCGCGCACGCGTGCAGCACGTCGTAGACGGCCTGCGTCGACACGGACCCCAGCCTGGCGCGCACGCCCGCGGCGACCGAGTCGGCCGTGGCGTGGGGGTGGTCGGCGAGCCATTCGAGCACCGCGATCCGGGGCGCGGTGACGCGCAGCCCGGCGTCCTTGAGCAGCTCACGTGGTCCTGGAGTCATGGCCCCACCACTGCACCACGCTTTCTGGAGTCAGTCAAGAAAACGAATCGTTAAACCCCTTGCCCCGGGGAGTGAAGATGAGCGGGTGAACGTCTCCCCCTACCTGGCCGTCCTCCGGACGCCGCGCGTGCCCGGCTTCATGCTGCTGATGCTGCTGGCGCGGATACCGGGGACGGCCGCGGGCATGACGATCACCATGCACGTCCTGCTCAGCCTGGAGCGCGGCTACGGCGCCGCGGGCCTGGTGGGAGCGGTGAGCACGATCGGCATCGCGGCGGGCTCGCCGCTGATGGGCCACCTCGTCGACCGGCGCGGGCTGCGGGCGATGCTCGCGCTGTCCATGGTCACCGAGGGGGTCTTCTGGTTCGTCGCGCCGCTGCTGTCGTACGAGGTGCTGCTGGTGACGTGCTTCATCACCGGCATGACGGTGATGCCGGTCATGTCGCTGGGCAGGCAGATCCTGACCGCCCTCGTGCCGGACGACCGCAGGCGCACCGCGCTGGCGATGGACTCGATGGCCGTCGAGGTGTCGTTCATGGCCGGGCCGGCGCTCGGCGTCGCGCTCACCACGCAGGCGTCCAGCCGGACCGCGATGTGGACGATCGGCGTGGCGATGCTGCTGGTCGGCGGCATCCTGTACGCCATCGACCCGCCGATCCGCAGCGAGAGCGACAGCAGCGCGCGGGTGCCCGTCCGGGAGTGGCTGGACGGCCGGCTGCTCGGCGTGCTGATCAGTGCGGGCGGGGCGACGTTCGTGCTGTCGGGCGTCGAGGTGGCGTTGGTGGCGTCGATGCGCGAGCTGGAGCTGACCGAGTGGACCGGCGCGCTGATCGTGGTGATGTGCGTGGCGTCGCTGGCGGGCGGTTTCGTCTACGGCGGCCTGACCCGCGTCCCGCCGCTGTGGGCGCTGATGGGCGCCATGGGGCTGCTGGCCGTGCCGATCGGGCTGCTCGACTGGTCGCCGTGGTGGCTGGCGCTGGCCCTCGTGCCGACGAACCTGCTGTGCGCGCCGACGATCACCTCCACCGGCGAGGCGATCACGAAGTACGCCCCGGCGTCCGCGCGCGGGGTGGCGATGGGCATCCAGAGCTCGGCGCTCACGCTGGGCGTGGCGGCGGGCCAGCCGTTGACGGGCTTCGTGATCGACCACTCCACGCCGGCGTGGGGCTTCGCGGTGGCGGGCCTGGGCGCGGTGGTGATCGCGGCGGGCACGGCGCTGCTCGACCGGCGGTCGGCGCCCGCCCCCGTCGGCTGACCGGGCGCGAGATCACCCGTTCGGACCCGTCTCCACCGCCGTCCGCGCGCCTCTTGTCCACCATGGAATCCGAGTTCTGGTTCGACTCCTGGGAGCAGGGCGGCACGAAGACCAGCTTCCACCTGCCCGACGTGCACGAGCACGCCCGGATGCTGGCCCGGCTCGGCCTGGTGGCCGGCGCCCGGGTCCTGGTGCCGCTCTGCGGCAAGACCACCGACCTGAGGTTCTTCGCGGAGTCGGCGGCCGAGGTCGTCGGGGTCGAGCTGGTGCCGAGGGCGGTCGCCGAGTTCTTCGCCGAGAACGGCCTCGACCCGGTCGAGGAGGAGCCCGACGTGTTCCGCAGCGGCAACCTCGTGATCCGCCGCCAGGACGTCTTCAAGCTGGGCCCGGAGGTCGTCGGCCCGGTGGACCTCGTGTACGACCGGGCCGCGCTGATCGCGTTCCCGGACGACATGCGGCAGCGCTACGCCACCACGATCGCCCGGCTGCTGCGACCCGGCGCCCGGTACTTCATCAACACCCTGGAGTACCACCCGAGGCTGCCGTCACCGCCGTTCTCGGTCGGGCCGCGGGAGATCGTCGAGCTCTTCGGGCGGGCGTTCGAGGTCGAGCACGTGGCCGCCGAGCCGAGGCCGGAGCACCGGATGGTCGGGAAGTTCGGCCTGACCGGCCTGGTGGAGCACGGTTTCCTGCTCCGCGCGCGCTAGACCGGCTCCTGCCGCAGGTCGCGCAGCGCCTGGTAGAGGCGGTCGATGGCGGGGCGGGCGCGGGCGTAGTGCTCGACGGCGGCGGGGTCCGGTGCGATCACCTTCACCGGTTCGACCAGGTCGGCGGCGACGGTCAGGGAGTCGATCTCGCCCAGCGCGCGCCAGCCGACCAGGGCCGCGCCGACGCCGGAGCCCTCGCTGTCGTCGGCCAGCTCCAGCTCCAGCCCCAGCGCCGACGCCAGCACGGTCGCCCACAGGTCGCTGCGGAACGCCCCGCCGGTCACGCGGACCGCGTGCACGTCGGCCACCGACCGCACGGCGTCCAGCACCAGCGCCAGCTGCTGTGCCACGCCCTCGACCAGCGCCCGCGCCACCACGGCCCGCCCGTGCTCGCGCCGCAGCCCGACCACCGCCGACGTCGCGTCCGCGTCCCACCACGGCGCGCGCTCGCCCAGCAGGTACGGCAGCGCGGTCACACCGGCCGCGCCCACCGGCACGGTCGCCGCCTCCTCCAGCAGCGCCCGCACGTCGACGCCGAACGCCTCGGCGGCCCACTGCGCGACCACGCCACCGTTGCTGACCGCCCCGCCGAGCACCCACAGCCCCTCGGCGACGGCGTAGCAGAACACCCGCCCGCGCTCGTCCACCGCGGGCTCCGAGCGGACCACCCGCAGCGCGCCGCTGGTGCCCAGCGACACCGCCGCCACACCGGGCACGACCGCGCCGACGCCCAGGTTCGCCATCGGCCCGTCACCGCCGCCCAGCACGACCGGCAGGCCGGCGGGCAGGCCGGGGACGTCCAGCGCCAGCGGCAGGGAGTCGACCGGCGCGTGCAGGGACGGCAGCTGCTCGGGGCGGACGTCCGCGAAGGCCAGCGCGTCGGGGTGCCAGTCGAGCGCCTTCAGGTCCATCAGGCCGGTCGCGGAGGCCGACGAGTGCTCGGTCGCGAGCACGCCGGTCAGCTGCAGCGCGACGAAGTCCTTCAGCCCGCACCACCGCGCGGCCGTGAAGCCCCGGTCGTGGAACCACGCCAGCTTCACCAGCGGCGACATGGTGTGGATCGGGGTACCCGTCGCGCGGTGCAGCGCGATGCCCTCCGCGGTGCCGCGCAGCCGCGCCGTCTGCTCCAGGGCGCGGTTGTCCGCCCACGACAACGACGGCGTCACAGGTGTGCCCGACGCGTCCAGCCCGACCAGCGTGTGCATCGCGCCGGTCAGCGCCAGCGCCCGCACCGAGTGCCCCTGCGCCGCCACCTCCAGCAACGCCTCGTGAGCCGCGCCCCACACCTCGACCGGGTCGTGGGTCGCCTCACCGGCGGGCGTGGTGCGCATCGGGTAACCCCGCTCCGCCGATGCGACCACGCCCGCGTCCCGGTCCACCGCGATGACCTTGGTCGACGTGGTCCCCAGGTCGATCGCGAGCACTACCTCCGCCATACGTGAAACCTACAGGCGGTTCGCCAGCTCCTCGGCGATCTCGTAGGTGTTCAGCGCCGCGCCCTTGCGCAGGTTGTCACCGCACACGAAGAAGTCCAGCGTGTTCGGGAAGTCCAGCGCCTGGCGCACCCGGCCCACGTAGGTCGGGTCGCCGCCGACGACGTCCGCCGGCGTCGGGAACCGCTTCGCCGCCGGGTCGTCCACCAGCACGACGGTCGGCTGCGCCTCGAAGATCTTGTGCGCCTGCTCGACGGTCACCTCGCGGGCGAACGTCGCGTGCACCGCGAGCGAGTGCGTGGTCACCACGGGCACGCGCACGCAGGTCGCGGACACCTTCAGGTCCGGGATGCCGAGGATCTTGCGGGACTCGTTGCGGACCTTCAGCTCCTCGCTGGTCCACCCCTCGTCCTTCAGGGACCCGGCCCACGGCACGACGTTCAGCGCCAGCGGCGCGGGGAACGGCGAGTCCGACACCGGCAGGCCGGCGGACTCCAGCACCTCGCGCACGTCGCCCGCGCGGACGCCGACCTCCTTGCCCGCCAGCGCCGAGGTCTCCGCGTACAGCCGGTCGATCGCCGCCTGCCCGCCGCCGGACGCCGCCTGGTAGGACGCCACGACCAGCTCGCGCAGCTCGAACTCCCGGTGCAGGGCGCCCAGCGCGGCCATCATGGACAGCGTCGTGCAGTTCGGGTTCGCGATGATCCCCTTGGGACGGACGCCGATCCGGTCGGCGTTCACCTCGGGCACCACCAGCGGCACGTCGGGGTCCATCCGGAACGCGCCGGAGTTGTCCACCGCGACCGCGCCCTTCGACGCGGCGATCGGCGCCCACTCGGCCGACACCTCGTCCGGCACGTCGAACAGGGCGATGTCGACGCCGTCGAACGCCTCGGGCGACAGCGCGACGACCGTCAGCTCCTCACCGCGCACGGTGATCTTCTTGCCCGCCGAGCGCGGCGACGCGATCAGCCGGATCTCGCCCCACGGCACGGACCCGCGGCCGTTCATGATGTCGATCATGACGGTGCCGACGGCACCGGTGGCCCCCACGAGGGCCAGGACAGGACCGCCGCTCATCGCCCGCTCCCCGCGTACACCACAGCTTCTTCGTCGCCGCCCAGCTCGAACGCGTCGTGCAGCGCGCGCACGGCGTCGTCGAGCTGCGTGTCGCGGCAGATGACCGAGATCCGGATCTCCGAGGTGGAGATGATCTCGATGTTGACGCCCGCCGAGGCCAGCGCCTCGCAGAACTGCGCGGTCACGCCGGGGTGCGAGCGCATCCCCGCGCCGACCAGCGACACCTTGCCCACGTGCTCGTCGTAGAGCACCTGGTCGAAGCCGATCTCCTCGCGCGCCTTCTCCAGCACGGCGACCGCGCGCGGACCGTCGTCCTTCGGCAGGGTGAACGTCACGTCGGTGCGGCCGGACACGGCCTGCGAGACGTTCTGCACGACCATGTCGATGTCGAGCTCCGCCTCGGCCACGACGCGGAAGATGCGCGCCGCCATGCCGGGCAGGTCGGGCACCGCGGTCACGGTCACCTTGGCCTCGGACCGGTCGTGCGCGACGCCGGTGATCATCGCCTGTTCCACGGGAAGGTCCTCCACTGACCCGGACACGATGGTCCCGGGCTTGTTGCTGAACGAAGATCGGACGTGCACCGGAACGCCGTACCGGCGGGCGTACTCGACGCAGCGCAGCATGAGCACCTTGGCCCCGCTCGCCGCCATCTCCAGCATCTCCTCGTAGGTGATGCTCTCCAGCCGCTTGGCGTTCGGCACGATGCGCGGGTCGGCGCTGAACACGCCGTCCACGTCGGTGTAGATCTCGCAGACGTCGGCCTTCAGCGCCGCCGCCAGCGCCACCGCGGTGGTGTCGGTGCCGCCGCGGCCGAGCGTGGTGATCTCCTTGCTGTCCTGGCTGACGCCCTGGAAACCGGCGACGATCGCGATCGCGCCCTCCGCCAGGGCGTCCTGGATGCGGCTCGGCGTCACGTCGATGATGCGCGCCTTGCCGTGCACGGACGTGGTGATCACGCCGGCCTGCGAGCCGGTGTACGAGCGCGCCTCGGCGCCCAGCGAGGTGATCGCCATCGCCAGCAGCGACATGGAGATGCGCTCACCGGACGTGAGCAGCATGTCCATCTCGCGGGCGGGCGGCACCGGGGACACCTGGCGGGCGAGGTCGAGCAGCTCGTCGGTCGTGTCGCCCATCGCGGAGACCGCGACGACGACGTCGTTGCCCGCTTTGCGGGTCGCGACGATGCGCTCGGCCACGCGTTTGATCCGCTCGGCGCTCCCGACCGAGGAACCGCCGTACTTCTGGACGACGAGCGCCACAGACCCACTCCTCCCAGGTGCTTCAAGCCCAGCTCACCGGGGAGACTACCTGGCCCAAGGAGTGGACAGCGGTCGCCGTGACGGCCACTACCCTCAACTCCGTGTCGACCCTGGAGGCCGTTCGCGTGGACCCCGAGGACGTGCCCCGCGCGCGTGAGCGGTTGGCGCGCGCGGCCGGCCACCGCGTGACCGTCGCGCTCGCGCCCGCCGTGCTCTACCTGGCCGTTCGCGAGCTCGGGCTGCTCGCCCTCCAGCTGATGGCGGCGCGTTGGGACAAGGACGTCGCCAGGGCGCTCACGTCGTGGGACGGGCAGTGGTTCCTGGGCATCGCCGAGGGCGGCTACGCGGGCGTGCCGTCGTGGTTGGTGGACGCGTTCGGGCGGCGGAGCGACCAGACGCCGCTGGCGTTCTTCCCGGGCTACCCGACGCTGGTGCGGTGGGTCGACGGGCTGCCCGGCGTGCCGACGGTCGGCGCGGCGTTCGCGGTGAGCCTGGTCAGCGGCGTGTTCTGCGCGTACGGGCTGGCGCGGCTGGGCAGGCGGGTGTTCGGCGGGTCGCGGCGGGCCGGGCTGGTGCTAGTGGTGCTGTTCGCGGCGTCGCCGATGGCGGTGGTGCTGTCGATGACGTACTCCGAGGCGACGTTCTGCGCGCTGGCCGTCTGGTCGCTGGTGGGCGTGGTGGAGGGGCGCTGGGTGTCGGCGGGCGCGTGCTGCGCGGCGGCGGGGCTGGTGCGGCCGACGGCGGCGGCGCTGGTGCTGGCGGTGTGCGCGGCGGCGGCCGTGGCGGTGTGGCAGCGGCGGGATGGCTGGCGGCCGTGGGTCGGCGGGCTGGTCGCGCCGCTCGGGCTGCTCGGCTACCTGGGGTACGTGGCGGTGCGCACCGGGCGTTGGGACGGCTGGTTCGCGGTGCAGCAGATCGGCTGGGACTCCCGGTTCGACGGCGGCGCGGCGACGGGGAAGTTCGCGTTGCTCATCCTGGGTGACCCCCGATCGGTACTGGAGCTGGCCACGGTGTGGCTGCTGGTGGTGGCGCTGGCCCTGGTTGCGCTGAGCTTCCGGCGCGGGCTGGAGTGGCCGCTGATCGCCTACGGGGTCGGCGTGCTGGTGATGGACCTCGGGTCGAACGGGCTGATGAACTCGAAGGCCAGGCTGTTGCTGCCCGCGTTCACGCTGCTGGTGCCGGTCGCGCTGGCGCTGGCGAGGCGGCGGACGGGCACGGTGGTCGCGGTGCTGGTCGGCCTCTCGGTGTTCAGCGCGTGGTTCGGCGCGTACGCCATCACGGCTTGGCAGTATGCGATCTGATGGAACCCCACCCGTTGATCACGAAGCGCTGGAGCCCGCGGGCGTTCGACGGCGCGGCCGAGGTGCCGCCGGAGACCGTGCGGGTGCTGCTGGAGGCGGCCCGCTGGGCGGCGTCGCACGGCAACACGCAGCCCGCCCGGTTCCTGGTCGGGCACCGGGGCGACGACACGTTCGCCGGGATCTTCGCCGCGCTGCGGCCCGGCAACCGGACGTGGGCCGGGCGGGCGTCCGTGCTGCTGGTGGGCGCGGTGGCCGAGTCCGACGAGCGCGGGCCGGTGCCGAACACCGAGTTCGGCCTCGGGCTCGCGGTGCAGAACCTGGTGCTCCAGGCCGTGGAGCTGGGACTGGTCACGCACCAGATCGGCGGGTTCTCGCCGGACGCGGTGCGCGAGGCGTTCGGGGTGCCCGCCGACGTGCGGCCGGTCGTGGTGGTCGCGGTCGGGCTGCTCGGCGACGCGGAGGAGCTGCCCGAGGACCTGCGGGCCCGGGAGCGGCGGCCACGCGCGCGCAAGCCGCTGAGCGAGACGGTCTTCGCCGGTCGGTGGGGCCGGCCCGCGTTCTCAGCCGAGCCGGCGGACCAGCCTGAGCACGAGTGAGCGGACGACCAGCCAGAACAGCGCCGCCAGGCCGTAGTTGACCAGCACGGCCAGCTTCGGGTCCTGCGGGGTGAACAGGTCGTGGAACCCGAGCGCGAACCGGTCGGCCCAGGTCGCGACCTCGGTGGTGATCGAGTTGGCCGGGTTCGCGCCGCCCACCGTCAGCAGCACGTGGGCGACGAGGACGACGGCCACCAGCAGCCCCGCCCAGCTCAGCACGCCCGCGACGACCGAGACGGCTCTCGTGCGCACCGAGGGGTCCGCGTGGTCAGCCATGCCGCAAGCCTAGGAAGAACGCCCGGTCCCCGCCGCAGGGGGGAGGACGGCGGGGACCGGGACGGGGGGAGCTAGCGCGCTACGACTCGCGCCAGCAGACCTGCCACGACGAGCCAGAAGACCGCCGCGAGGCCGTAGTTCAGGATGACGTCGAGGTTCTGGTTGCCCGTCTGGAACAACCCCGGGAAGAACAGCGCCAACGGCTCGGCGAGCTGCTGGATGAAGCGGAAGAACGCGTTGGCCGTGTTCACCCCGATGAGGAGCATGAGGATGTAGATGACCTCGATGCCCGCGAACACAGCGCCAACACCGCGGATCACTCGGGCAGCGGTGTAGTTGCCGCTGCGCGTTGAGGTTCGCCATCTGGACATGTCAAGGTGATTCCCGGACCACGATCGAGTGAAACTCGACCGGGTGAAGTTCCACCATCTGGACGTTCGGTTCCACCTCGACGCGAAAACCGGTTAGCCTGGCCCGCATGGCACGTGCCCTCCTGCTTCGCCGCCGTGACGGGGTCTGATCAGACCGGCCCCCCGTCGCGGGATCGAGCGTTGCCGCCGGTCGTCACCCCACCGGCAGCAGGAGACCCCGACATGAGCACCAGCCCCGACGTCTACACCTCCGGTGTCAGCCGCATCCGGCCACCGGCCCGGCCCGTGCCCGGCCAGCCCGCCTGGAACCCGCAGCTCGGCACGTCGATGCCGGTCCACCGCTACCGGCCGTTCCACGAGCAGGTGGAGACCGTCGAGGTGCCGGACCGCACGTGGCCGGCCAAGCGGATCACCAAGGCGCCCCTGTGGTGCGCGGTCGACCTGCGCGACGGCAACCAGGCGCTGATCGACCCGATGTCGCCCGCCCGCAAGCGCAAGATGTTCGACCTGCTGGTGCGGATGGGCTACAAGGAGATCGAGGTCGGCTTCCCGGCCGCCTCGCAGACCGACTTCGACTTCGTCCGCGAGATCATCGAGGACGGCGCGATCCCGCCCGACGTGACGATCCAGGTGCTGACCCAGTGCCGGCCCGAGCTGATCACCCGCACGTTCGAGTCGCTGCGCGGCGCGGCCAGGGCGATCGTGCACTTCTACAACTCGACGTCCGTCCTGCAGCGCCGGGTGGTGTTCAAGTCCGACCGCGAGGGCATCAAGAAGATCGCCACCGACGCCGCCGCGTTCGCGCTGGAGCAGGAGAAGGACTACCCGGAGACCGAGTTCCGCTACGAGTACTCCCCCGAGTCCTACACCGGCACCGAGCTGTCGTACGCGCTGGAGGTCTGCGACGCGGTGTCGGCGGTCATCCGGCCGACGCCGGACAAGCCGCTGATCATCAACCTGCCGGCGACGGTGGAGATGGCCACGCCGAACGTCTACGCCGACTCGATCGAGTGGATGTCGCGCAACCTGGCCCGGCGCGAGTCGATCATCCTGTCGCTGCACCCGCACAACGACCGGGGCACCGGCGTGGCGGCGGCCGAGCTGGGCTACCTGGCGGGCGCCGACCGGATCGAGGGCTGCCTGTTCGGCAACGGCGAGCGCACCGGCAACGTGTGCCTGGTGACGCTGGGCATGAACATGTTCAGCCAGGGCGTCGACCCGCAGATCGACTTCTCCGACATCGACGAGGTCCGGCGCACGGTCGAGTACTGCAACCAGCTGCCCGTGCCCGAGCGGCACCCGTACGGCGGCGACCTGGTGTTCACCGCGTTCTCCGGCTCGCACCAGGACGCGATCAAGAAGGGCCTGGAGGCCCTGGAGGACGACGCCAAGGACGCCGGGCAGCACGTGGACGAGTACCCGTGGGAGGTCCCGTACCTGCCGATCGACCCGAAGGACGTCGGCCGCAACTACGAGGCCGTGATCCGGGTCAACTCGCAGTCCGGCAAGGGCGGCGTGGCGTACCTGATGAAGACCGAGCACCACCTGAACCTGCCGCGCCGGTTGCAGGTCGAGTTCTCCAAGGTCATCCAGGAGGTCACCGACACCAAGGGCGGCGAGATCGGGCCCAAGGACATGTGGGACTCGTTCGCCCAGGAGTACCTGGACGGGACCGTGCCGCTGAAGCTGCTGCGCCAGAAGGTGTCCGGCGACGGCAGCGGCCACGAGAAGATCAAGGCCGTGGTCGTGGTGGACGGCGAGACGCAGGAGATCACCGGCACCGGCAACGGCCCGATCGCCGCGTTCGTCGACGCCCTGGCCACCATCGGCTACGACGTGCGGGTGCTGGACTACACCGAGCACGCGATGTCGTCCGGCGACGACGCCCGCGCGGCGGCCTACCTGGAGTGCGCCGTGTCCGACCGGGTGCTGTGGGGCGTCGGGATCGACAGCTCCACGGTGTCGGCGGCGCTGCGCGCCCTGGTGTCCGCGGTCAACCGGGCCAACCGGTAGCGGGTGGTCGCCCCGCCGTTCAGCGGCGGCGGGGCGACCACAACCCCTTCGGCTCGGTCGGCGGAGAACTCGCGGGCGGTCGGGATCAGTAGCCGTGGTTGTGGCCGAAAGCGCCGTTGTAGATGGCGCCCTCGTCCGACCAACCCCAGTCGTTGCCCCACCCGCAGATGTCCAGGCCGTCCTTGTCGATGCACAGGATCATGCGGGAGGAGGAGTTCTTGTCGCTGTCGTGGTGGGTGTAGGTGAACGAGGGGTTGTCGTAGGAGCCGCGGTGGGCGACCCACTCGGCGCCAGGGTACTCGGAGATCCACACCGTCGGCCGCCAACTGGGCCACTGGCTGACGGCCGTGCCCTGGTAGACGTTGTTGCCGTTGCACGTCCCGGACACGGGCTTCTCCGCGGCCACCTCCACCTTCCCGCCGTTCTGGTCGATGACCAGGCTGCTGCGCACCGAGGTCGACCCGGCGCAGCGGGCGGCGGCGGTGCCGGGGAGCACGACCGAGGAGCCGATGAAGGCCACCGCGGTGGACAGCCCCAGAATGGTCGCGGCAGTGCGCGGAAGACTCATTCCCACAATTCCCCCCGAAATTTCTGCGATCAACCGGAAGCAAAGCGGGCGACCTGATCGGAATTCAATTTCGGAATAGGTCGTCATTGCGACGGTACCGCCGGAGCGAATTCCGAACCAGTCACACGGTGGGGTGAAGGGCGACCTGGGCGGACGTGGGCGGCGCGCGGTCGCCGGGCCGGCGCAGGTGACGGTTCCCTGAAGACTGGGCCGACCGGGTGATGATCGGGAACCCCCGGGCGTTCACGTGGCATGACCGCGCTCGTGGTGCTGTTCTTCGTCGCCCTCGTGCCGCTGGCGCCCACGGAGGCCGTGCTGATCGGCTGTGGCGTGCTCGCGGCGTCCGGCGAGCTGTCGCTGCCGGCGGTGATCGCCGTGGCCGCCGTCGGCTGCGCCCTGTCCGACCTGGTGAACTTCGCCATCGGGCGGGCCGCCGGGATGCGGGCGCTGTCGCGGGTCGGGCGGCGGCCCGGACCGCGGGCGGTGATCGCGTGGACGGCGGCGAAGTTGGCCACCCGCGGTGAGTCGATCCTGGTGGCGGTGCGGTTCGCGCCCGGCGGGGGTGTCGTCGGCGCGGTGCTGGCCGGGTCGCTGCGGTGGCCGGTCCGCAGGTTCGCGCCGGTCGCCGCGGTCGGGGCGGCGCTGTGGAGCGCCTACACGGCCGCGCTCGGCTACTTCGGCGGGCAGCTGTTCAGCGACCCGGTGGTGGCCGCGCTGATCTCGTTCGGCGTCGCGACGGTGATCAGCGTGCCGATCGGGATGGCGGTGAAGGCGGCTCAGCGCCGGGTCGTCGACGCCGCCGCGCCCGCCTGAGCCAGCCGGGCGCGCACCGCCACCCGGGCCCGGTCGTAGGCGTGCGGGTCGTCGTGCAGCACGGACTGCGCGTTGGCCATCTCCAGGAACGCGATCAGCTCGAACGCCAGCTGGTCGGGGTCGGCGACGCCCGGGATCGCGGCGATGGTCTCGCGGACGTGGGCGTTCCACTCCCGCGCGTACCCGGCGATCGCGTCGCGCACCCGGCCGTGCCGCGCGTCGAACTCGGCCTGCACGGCGTAGAAGAAGCACCCGCCGGGGAACGTGCGGTCCTCCGAGTAGGTCAGCCACCCGGTCAGCAGCAGCTCCAGCCGCCGCGGTCCCGGCGGCACGGCGCGCGCGGGCTCCACGACGTTCGCCACGAAGATCGCCGCCGCCGCGCGCACGGTCGCGAGCTGCAGCTCCTCCTTGGACCCGAAGTGCGCGAACACCCCGCTCTTGCTGACCTCCAGCTCGGTCGCCAGCCGCCCGATCGATAGGCCCTCCAACCCCTCGACCGACGCGATGTCGGCCGCCCGCCGCAGGATCTGCCGCCGCGTCTGCTCGCCGCGCTCCACCCGTCCGTCGACCTTCACGCCCTCCACGCTAGCGCCCTTGACCCGCACCAAACTAATTGTACGATCGTTCGTACAACTAGAGGGGTGGACACACATGGATCTCCTGGACCTGAACCGGTCGGCGCTCGACCTCAACCTCGAGCTGATGGCGGGCTTGGAGGAGCGGCACCTGGACCTCCGGACGCCGTGCGCCGGCTGGACCGTCTACGAGCTGCTGCGCCACCAGGTCGAGTCGACGCTGGGCTTCACCGCGGGCATCCGCCGCACCGCCGTCGACGCGCCGGCGGGCGACGACCTGGTCGCGGCCTACCGGGTGGCGACCGACGCGGCCACCGAGGCGTTCCGCGCGGACGGCGTGCTGGACCGCGAGGCCGAGTTCCCCGGCTACGGCGTCCGCCCCGGCCGACACCTGGTCGCCGCGCACTTCGTGGACAACCTGACGCACGCCTGGGACCTGTGCCGGGCGATCGGGGTCGACAGCACGCTGGACGCCGAGCTGGCCACCGCCGCCTACCGGATGGCGCGGCACTACCCGACGACCCCGGACGTCCGCGGTCCGGGAGCGGCGTTCGCGCTCCCGGTCGCCGTGCCCGAGGACGCGCCGATCACGGACCGGCTGGTGGGCCTGCTCGGCCGCTCGCCCGCCTGGTCCGCCTAGCCGGTCGCCGTGCCGGGGCGTCGCCACAGGGGGAGGCGCCCCGGCACGGGACCACCACGCGCTAGGGCCGTCGCACGCGGACCTCGTCCGGCGGCGTCACGGCGCCCTCGTCGTCCACGAACCGCACCGACACCGGCCGCCCGCCGGCCGTGCGGTACTCGACGTCCGGCGCGACGTCCGGGAAGTGCTCGCCGCCCCACTGCTGCAACGCGCACAGCACCACGCTCACCCGCCGGCCGGACTCGGTGAGCAGGTAGCAGTCCCGCGCCCGCTGCCCCGGCTCCCGGTAGCCGTGCCGGGCCAGCAGGCCGCTGTCGACCAGCTTCGCGAGCCGGGCGGTGAGCACGTCGGAGGCGATGCCGAGCCGGGAGCGGAACTCGGAGAACCGGGTCGCGCCCATCAGCGCCTCGTGCAGCACGAAGATCGTCCAGCGCTCGCCGACGAGCTCCACGGCCTTGGCCAGGGAGCAGGCGGGGTCGTCCGGGGCGGCCACGGCCCCAGTATCGCCCGGTTGTGCAGCCCGAGCCAGCCCGGCTAAGTTGGCAAATCCAACTCAACTCACGGGGGAGGCAACCATGAAGATCGCCAACTCGGTCGCCCTGGTCACCGGCGCGAACCGCGGCCTGGGCAGGCACTTCGCGCGGCAGCTGCTGGACCGGGGCGCGGCCAGGGTCTACGCCACCGCGCGCGACCCCCGGTCGGTCGACCTGGACGGCGTCGAGGTGCTGCCGCTGGACATCACCGACCCGGCCGCCGTCGCCGCGACCGCGGCCGCCGCCGGCGACGTGAGCCTGCTGGTCAACAACGCGGGCATCATCACCGGGGCGAACCTGGTCACCGGCGACCCGGCCGCGATCAGGGCGGAGCTGGACACGAACTTCTTCGGCACGCTGGAGGTGGTCCGCGCCTTCGCGCCGGTCCTCGCGGCCAACGGCGGCGGCGCGATCCTGAACGTGCTGTCCTCGATGTCCTGGGTGTCCTACGACCGCGCCACCGCCTACAGCGCGGCCAAGGCGGCGCTGTGGAGCCTCACCAACGGCGTCCGGGTCGAGCTCGCGGGTCAGGGCACCCTGGTCACCGGCCTGCACCTGGGCCCGACGGACACCGACATGACCGCGGGCCTCGACGTGCCGAAGAACGACCCCGCCGACGTGGTCCGCGCCGCCCTGGACGGCGTCGAGGCCGACCTGGTCGAGGTGCTGGCCGACCAGGGCGTGGTCGACCTCAAGGCCGCGCTGGCCGCCGACCCGCGCGTCCTCTACCCGAACGTCGTCTGAGCGCGGTCCCGGGGGCGTCGACCGCCGCCCCCGGGACCGGGGCTCACGGGTTCAACGCCTCCGTCACCGAGGCGGGGCCGACCAGCGGGACGTCCGGCGACACGCCGTCCTCCTCCACCAGCACGGTCTCCACCTCGTGCGGCCGGATCGCCCCGGCCCGGATGTCCTCCGCCCAGTGGCAGGCCACCTTGTGCCCCGGCAGCACCTCGCGCAGCTCGGGCCGCTCGGTGTCGCACCGGGTCGCCTGCTTCCACGGGCACCGCGTGTGGAAGCGGCAGCCCGACGGCGGGTTCGCGGGCGAGGGCAGGTCACCGGTCAGCAGGATCCGCTCCCGGCGGTCCTCCACCAGCGGGTCCGGCACCGGGATCGCCGACAGCAGCGCCTTGGTGTACGGGTGCAGCGGCTCGGCGTACAGGTCGTCCGAGGTCGCCTCCTCCACCAGGCCGCCCAGGTACATCACGCCGACCCGGTCGGAGATGTGCCGCACCACGGCGAGGTCGTGCGCGATCACCAGGTAGGTGAGCCCGAACTCGTCCTGCAGCTCCTCCAGCAGGTTGACCACCTGCGCCTGCACCGACACGTCCAGCGCGGACACCGGCTCGTCGGCGATGATCAGGTCCGGCTCGACCGCCAGCGCCCGCGCGATGCCGATGCGCTGCCGCTGACCGCCGGAGAACTCGTGCGGGTACTTGCGCAGCGACGTGCTCGGCAACCCGACCGCGGACAGCAGCGACCGCAAGCGCTTGGCGGTCGCGTCGCGGCCCTTGTCCAGCCCGTGCGCCCGCAGGCCCTCGACCAGGATCGACTCCACCGACTGCCGCGGGTCCAGGGACGACATGGGGTCCTGGAACACCATCTGCATCCGGCGCCGCATCCGGCGCAGCCCCTCGCCCTTCAGCGTCGACAGGTCCGTGCCGTCGAACACGACCCGCCCGGCCGTCGGCTCGGTCAGCCGCAGCACCGCCCGCCCGAGGGTGGACTTGCCGCAGCCGGACTCGCCGACCAGGCCGTACGTCTCGCCGCGGCGCACCGACAGGTCGATGCCGTCCACCGCGTAGACGTGGCCGACCGTGCGGTCGAGGACCACGCCCCGCTTGATCGGGAAGTGGACCTTGATGCCCTCGACCGACACCAGCGTCTCGGCCTGCGGCCGCGTCCCGGGCGCCTCCGGCCCGGGGGTGATCGCGGTGCTCACACCGACACCTCCTCGGCGACGGGCGGCTGGACCGGGTTGTGGCAGCGCAGCAACCGGCCGCCGCCGATGTCCTCCTGCTCCGGCGTCACCCGCACGCACACGTCCAGCTTGTTGGGGCACCGGGGCGCGAACGCGCAGCCCTCGGTCCACGGGATGTTGTCCGACACCGAACCCCGGATCGGGTTCAGCTTCTCGCCGCGCGGCGCGTCGAGCCGCGGGATGGAGGCCAGCAGGCCGTGCGTGTACGGGTGGCGCGGCGCGGCGAACAGCTCGTGCCGGTACGCCTTCTCCACCACGCGCCCGCCGTAGAGCACGTTGACCTCGTCGCACAGGCCCGCGACCACGCCCAGGTCGTGCGTGATCATGACCAGCGCGGTGCCCAGGTCGTGCACCAGCTCCTTCAGCAGCGCCAGGATCTGCGCCTGGATCGTCACGTCCAGCGCCGTCGTCGGCTCGTCCGCGATCAGCAGCCGGGGCCGGCACGCCAGCGCGATCGCGATCAACGCGCGCTGCCGCATGCCGCCGGACAGCTGGTGCGGGTACTCGGTGAGCCGCCGCTTCGGGTCGGGGATGCCGACCTTGTCCAGCAGCCCGGCCGCCTCCACCATCGCCTTCTTGCGCGGCATGCCCTGGTGCCGCTCCAGCACCTCGGTCACCTGGATGCCGATCGGGATCACCGGGTTCAGCGACGACAGCGGGTCCTGGAACACCATCGCCAGGTCGCGGCCGCGCCGGTCGCGCATCTCCCGGTCCGGCAGCGTCAGCAGGTCGACGCCCTCGTACCGGACCGAGCCGGTGACCCGGGCACCGCGCTTGGGCAGCAGGCCCATGACCGCGAGCGAGGTCACCGACTTGCCGCAGCCGGACTCGCCGACCAGGCCGACCGTCTGCCCCGGCTCCACGTCGAAGCTCACGTGGTCGACGGCGGTGAAGGGCTTGGAGCCCTTGCGTTCGAAGACCACGGTGAGGTCACGCACTTCCAGTAGCGCCACCGCGGCTACCTCCGGTTCTTCGGGTCGAGGGCTTCGCGCAGCGATTCGCCGAGCAGCGTGAAGCCCAGCGCGACGACGATGATGGCGAGCGCCGGGTACAGCGCCAGCTCGAACTTCACGTCGATGTAGGCCTGCGACTTGCTGAGCATCAGGCCCCACTCCGCGCGGTTGGGGTCGGGGTCGCCGAGCCCCAGGAACGACAGCGACGCGGCCTCGATGATCGACGTCGCCAGGGTGAGCGTGGCCTGCACGATCACCGGGCCCAGCGAGTTCGGCAGCATGTGCCGGAACACGATGGTGCGCCGCTTCACGCCCAGCGCGGTGGCCGCCAGCACGTGGTCGCTGTGCCGCTGCGCGAGCATCGAGCCGCGCAGCAGCCGGGCGAAGATCGGCACGCTGACCACGGCCACCGCGATGATCACCGTGGTCTGGCTGCCCCGGCTGGCCAGCGCGGCGATCGAGATCGCCAGCAGCAGGCTCGGCACGGACAGCAGGATGTCGGTGACCCGCATCAGCAGCGTGTCCACCCAGCCGCCGAGGGCGCCCGCCAGGCCGCCGATCAGCATCCCGATCGCGCCGCCGACCAGCGTCGCCACCACGCCGACGATGAGCGACTGCTGCGAGGCGACCAGCAGCCGGCTGAAGAAGTCGCGGCCGAACTCGTCGCTGCCGAGCAGGAAGCCCGGCTGCGGGCCGGGGATCGAGTCGGCCCGCAGGTTCTCCAGCAGCTCCGGGTACCGGACGAACGGGTCCTTGGGCGCCAGCGCCGGCGCGAAGACGGACAGCAGCACGAACGCCAGCACGATGACCGCGCCGGTGATCGCGACCGGGTTGCGCGCCATCCGGCGGAACGCGTCCGCCGCGAGGCTGGTGCCCGCCGACTCCGCCAGCTCGTCGACCTTCTTCTTCTTGCGGTCCAGCAAGGAGGTCATGACGTACGCACCCTCGGGTCGATGATGGCGTAGGAGATGTCGACCAGGAGGTTGACCAGGACGTACACCCCGGCGGCCAGCAGGATCAGCGCCTGCAGCCGCGGGTAGTCCCGGCGCTGGATGCCCTCGCTCAGCAGCGAGCCGAGGCCGCCCCAGACGAACACCTTCTCGGTCAGCACCGCGCCGCCGAGCAGCAACCCGGTCTGCAGGCCGATGGTGGTCGACACCGGCAGCAGCGCGTTGCGCAGCACGTGCCGGGTGCGCACGACGACGGCCTGGAGGCCCTTGGCGTTGGCGGTGCGGATGAAGTCCTCGTTGAGGACGTCCAGCACGGACGCGCGGGTGATCCGCACGATCACCGCCAGCGGGATGCTGCTCAGCGCGAGCGCGGGCAGCACGAGGTGCCAGAGCGCGTTCACCGTGGCGTCCCACTCGCCGGTGAGCATCCCGTCGAGCGTGGCGAAGCCGGTGACCCGCGTCGCGTCGATGTCCGCGTCCTGGCGGCTGGACGGCGGCAGCAGGCCGAGCTCCTGGGCGAAGATGTACTTGAGCACGATGCCCAGGAAGAACACCGGCACGGCCACGCCCGCGAGCGTGCCCATGATGGTGGCGTTGTCGAAGAACCGGCCGCGGTAGCTCGCGGACAGGTAGCCGAGCGGGATGCCGAGCAGCACCGCGATGAGCAGCGCGACGACCGACAGCTCGATGGTGGCCGGCAGGGCGCGACCGATCTCCTCCAGCACGGGGTCCGCGGAGATGATCGAGTTGCCCATGTCGCCGGACAGCATCCGGCCGAGGAAGTTGAAGTACTGGAGGTAGAGGGGCTGGTCGAGCCCCATGACCCTCTCCAGGTCGGCGATCTTCTCCGGGGTGGCCTTGTCACCCAGGAGCGCGGTCGCCGGACCACCCGGCAGCGAGCGCAGCCAGGCGAACACCAACACCGACAGGACGAAGAGCGTGGGTATCGCTTGCAGCAGGCGGCGAATGGTGAATCGCAGCATGGTCGTGATCCTCGGAACAGCACGAGTGGTGGCGCCCGGGGTCCGAGCGCCACCACTCATGGGCTTGGACGGGTCAGTCCTTGGTCACCGTGTCGAAGCGCTCGTCGGTCAGCGGGCTGGGGGTCAGGCCCTTGACGTTCTTGTTCACCACGATGCCGGGCGGGGAGTGCGAGATCGGCACGGCCGGCAGGAACTTGCTCATGACGTCGCGGTTGACCTGCTCCCACGCCTCGGCGTGCTTGTCCCGGTCGACGACGGAGTCGGCCGCCGCGATCTGGTCGAACAGCGCCTTGTCGTTGAAGCCGAACTCGGGCTTCTCGCGGCCGAAGAACGTGCCGGTGAAGTTGCCGGCGTCGTTGTAGTCACCGGTCCAGCCGAGCAGGTGCAGGTCGTGCTTGCCGAGCTTCTGCACGTCGTCCTTGTAGCCGCCGTTCCACGGGCGGGCCACGGTCTCGACGGTGATGCCGACGGCCTTCAGGTCCTCGGTCAGCGCGGCGGCGTAGTCCACCGGGCTCGGCATGTACGGCCGGCTGACCTCGGTCGGGACGTAGAACTTCAGCGACAGGTTCTCCGCGCCGGCCTGCTTGAGCAGGTCCTTGGCCTTGGCCGGGTCGTAGTCGTACTTCATCACGTCGTCGGCGTAGCCCGCGACCGTCTTGGGGTGGAACTGCGTCGCGACCTCGGCGCCCTCGGGGAGCTTGGTCTTGACGAGCTGGTCGCGGTTGACCGCGTAGGCGAGCGCCTGGCGGACCCGGAGGTCCTTCAGGGCCGGCGTGTTCGCCTGGTTGATGCCCAGGTACATGATGTTGAACGCCGGGCGGATCAGCACGTCGAAGCCGTCGCTCTTGAGCGACTTGAAGTCGGCCGGGCTCGGGTAGTCGTACCCGTCGATCGTGCCGGCCTTCAGCTCCTGCTTGCGCGCGTTCTCGTCCTCGATGACCTTGAAGATGATCTTGTCGAGCTTGGCCTTCTCACCGTAGTAGTCCTCGTTGCGGACCAGGGTGATCGTGTTGTTGGCCTTGTCGTAGCTCTCGAACTTGAACGGGCCGGTGCCCGTCGGGTGCTCGTTGGCGTAGGCCGAGTAGCTGAAGGACTCGCCGGACTGGGTGACGGTGTCCGCGTCGTACTTCTTCAGCGCCTCGGGGCTGGAGATCGACAACGATGTCAGGCCGAACGCGGCGGGCAGCGCGCTGCTGTAGGCGTTCAGGTTGAGCACCGCGGTGTTCTCGTCCTTGGCCTCGCAGGACTTGTACAGCGGGTCGCCGGAGGCGTCGCCCTCGTTCTGGGCGAAACCCTTGAAGATGTCGGCGTAGTAGATCATCTGGCTCTGGGCCGCGGAGCCCTTCATGTTGAACCAGCGGTCGAAGTTGAAGCAGACGGCGGCGGCGTTGAACGGCGTGCCGTCGTGGAACTTCACACCCTTGCGCAGGTTGAAGGTGACGGATTTGCCGTCTTCGGAGAGATCCCACTTCTCCGCCAGGCCCGCCTCCAGATCGGCGGTGCCCCGCTTGTAGGTGATGAGCGTCTCGTACATCTGCCGGATCGGGCGGAACGTCTCACCGTCGTCGTTGAAGACCGGGTCGAAGTTCTTCGGCTTGCCGGCCGCGCCGAAGATGAGCGTGCCGCCCGTCTTGCCGGACGCGTCGTCTCCCCGCTCGGATTGCGCGCAGGCGGACAGTGCGAGCACGGCGACGCCGGTCAGGCCGATCGCGGCCGTCCATCGGCGTCGTGCCGTTCGGGAAAGAGCCATCAAACACCCCTAGGGAAATCCGGGATCTCACGGTGTGGTCAGGGACCCTAACCGGTCCCCGCAACCCTTCTGACGTAACACAGGTCACGATCAGGCCACGCGGATGAGCATTCTCATACGTCCGGCTCTCTTCCGCTGACCCAACGTGACCACGGCTGATCGGGCGAACGCCCTCCTACGCTGTACAACGGACAACATAAACCTGCACACGTGCGGAGGGAGGTCGCCGGTGAGCCCTGTGGTCGAGTTCCGCGTCCTCGGCCCGTTGCAGGTGCTGGTCGACGGCGAGCAGGTCGTGGTGCGGGCGGGTCGGCAGCGCTCGCTGCTGGTGTCGCTGCTCATGCGCGCCGGAGCCGGTGTCTCGGTCGACGAGCTGGCGGAGCACATCTGGGGCGCCGACCCTCCCGCGCGGGCCCGCGGCACGCTGCAGACCTACGTGATGCGGTTGCGGCAGGTGCTCGGGCCGGCGGTGCCGATCCGGACCGTGCCGGACGGCTACCTGATCGACGTGGACGAGCGCACCATCGACGTGATGCGGTTCGAGCAGCTGGTCGAGGAGGGCGAGCGGGAGCGGGCCGCGGGCAGGCTGGAGTCGGCGTCGGCGATCTTCACCGCGGCGCTGGCGCTGTGGCGCGGTCCGGCGATGGTGGACGTGCCGTCGGAGGTGCTGCACCGCGACGAGGTGCCCCGCCTCGGCGAGCGCCGGCTGCACGTCGAGGAGCGCCGGGTCGAGGTGGACCTGGAGCTGGGCAGGCACGCCGAGCTGATCCCCGAGCTGTCCAGGCTGACCAGCGAGCACCCGCTGCGGGAGCGGCTGTGGGCGCAGCTGATGGTCGCGCTGTACCGGTCGGGGCGGCAGGCCGACGCGCTGGGCGCGTACCGCCGGGTCGGCGGGCTGCTGGCCGAGCAGCTGGGCATCGACCCCGGCGACGAGCTGCGGCGCGTGCACCAGCAGGTGCTCGGCGGCTCGCCGTCGCTCGACCTCGGGCAGAACGGCGCGGCGGCGCGGCGGGACCGGGTGGTGCCGTCCCAGCTGCCCGCCGACATCGGCGACTTCGTCGGCCGCGAGCAGGCCGTGCAGCTGATCGAGGCGTTGCTGCGGACCGCGCAGGGCGTGCCGGTGGTGACGCTGGCCGGGCCGCCCGGTGTCGGCAAGACGGCGCTGGCCGTGCACGCCGCGCACAAGCTACGGCACTTCTTCCCCGACGGGCAGCTCTACGTGAACCTGCGCGGTTACGCCCAGGGCTCGCCGCTGAGCGCGGTCGACGTGCTGCCGCGGTTCCTGCGGGCGCAGGGCGTGCCGCCCGAGTCGGTCCCGCTGGACCAGGACGAGCAGGAGGCGATGTTCCGGTCGCGGCTGACCGACCAGCAGGTGCTGCTGGTGCTGGACAACGCGGCCAACGCCGAGCAGATCCGGCCGCTGCTGCCCGGCTCCCCCGGCTGCGCGGTGCTCGTGACCAGCCGCGACACCCTGCGCGGGCTGGCCGTGAGCCACGCCGCGTCCAACGTGCGGCTGGACGTGCTCGACCGGGCCGAGACCCGGGCGCTGCTGGCCGGGATGCTCGGCGAGGAGGTGGTGGCGTCGCAGGCGGAGGCGGCCGAGGAGCTGGCCGAGCTGTGCGCCCACCTGCCGCTGGCGCTGCGGATCGCGGCGGCCAACCTGCTGTCCCGGCCGGAGATCACCATCGCGTCGTACGTCGAGGAGCTGCGGGCGGGCAACCGGCTGGCGGCGCTGGCCGTCGAGGGCGACGAGCGGGCCGCCGTGCACGCGGCGTTCGACCTGTCCTACACGGCGCTGAAGCCGGAGCTGGCGTCGCTGTTCCGGCTGCTGTCGCTGGCGCCGGGCGACATCACCCCGGACGTGGCGGCGGCGCTGGGCGGGCTGACCACCCAGAACGCCCGGCGCAGGCTCGACCGGCTGGCCACCGCCAACCTGGTCGACAACCACGCGCCCGGCCGCTACCAGTTCCACGACCTGCTGCGGGACTACGCGGCCGAGCGGCGGTCGTTCGAGGACGACCCGGCGGAGAGCGCGCAGGCGTCGCGGCGGCTGCTGGACTGGTCGATCCGGTCGGTGGACAACGCCACCGACGCGTTCAAGAGCACCCTGCTGCGGCTGCCGCGCACCGACGTCGTGCCGGGCGTGACGCCGCGCCTGTTCTCCACCTCCGCGGAGGCGCTGGCCTGGCTGGACGCCGAGCGCGGCAACCTGGTCGGGCTCGTGGTGCACGCGGCCGATCGTCACCCGGACCGGGACGTCTGGCAGCTCGCGGACGCCCTGCGGCGCTACTTCTACACGATCGGGTTGCCGGTGGAGTGGCTGGCGACCGCGAAGGCCGGGCTGGCCGTGGCGCAGGCCGCCCAGGACCCGGTCGGCGAGGTGGCGATGCTGTCCTCGCTCGGCATCCTGTACTGGGCGATCGGGCAGCACCGGGTCGCCGTCGACTACTTCCGCCGGGCGATCCCGATCCAGCAGCGCACCGGCGCCGCGCCCGCCGTCGAGGCGGCCGTGCTGGCGAACCTCGGCGCGGTCTACATCGACGTCGGCGAGCTGGAGCAGGCCGCCGACCACCTGGAACGCGCGCTCGTGATCACCCGGGCCATCGGGGCGCTGCAGCAGGAGGGCATCGCCCAGCTCAACCTCGGCGGCGTGTACATGCAGCTGGGGCAGCTGGACCGGGCCGTGTCGTCGTTCGAGGGCGCGCTGGACGTCGGCAACCGGCTCGGGGCGTGGATGACGCAGGCCGACAGCCACCGGGCGCTGGCCGAGGTGCACCTGTTCCTGGGCCAGCCGCAGCGGGCGGCGCAGCTCTACGAGCGGTGCGGTGAGCTGTACGAACGGGCCGGCGCGCGGAGGTTCGCGCACTTCTCGCACGAGGGCCTGGCGCTGACCTGCGTGATGCGGGGCCGGTGGGCCGAGGCGGCGCGGGAGGCCGGGCGCGCGGCGGAGATCGCGCACGAGCTGGGCAACCTGAAGGGGTTGTGCGACGCCAAGAACGCCCTGGGCGAGGCGCTGTGCGGGTTGGGTCGGCTGGAGGAGTCGGTCGAGCGCACCACCGAGGCGCTGCGGATCGCCGAGGAGACCGGCTACCCGCTCGGGATCTGCGCCGCGCGGCGCGGCCTGGCGCTGACCCACCGGGCGGCCGGGCGGTTGGACGAGGCGCGCTACTCGGCCAGCCAGGCGCTGGACAGCGCCGTGCGGTACCGGTTGCGGATCGCCGAGGTGGACGTGCTGGCCGTGCTCGGGCGGGTCCGGCTCGACCAGGGTGACGTGTCGCAGGCGCTCGACCTGGCGCTGCGCTGCCTGGAGCTGAGCCGGACCACGGGGCAGCGGTTCGTGCAGGCGCGGGCCGCGCACCTGGCCGGTGACGCCCTGGTCGCGGGCGGGGACCCGGTCGGGGCGCGGCGGCACTGGCGGTTGGCGCTGGAGCTGTTCGGCGCGGTCGGGTCGCCGGAGGCGGAGGACGTGCGGGCGGCGCTGGGCGAGGCGGGGTGACCGGACCGGACGGGTCGGCGGACCAGCGGGCCGGACCAGGTCGGCGGGCCGGGCCGGTCGGCGTGGTCGCCCTGGTCAGTCCAGGGTGACGATCCGGTCGGCGCGGGCCTTCGTGCCGTCCACCGCGAACCAGCCGCGCTCGAACGCCTGCCAGCGCCGCAGGTGCTCGCGGCTCGCCTCGCCGTCCCGGGCGACGGCCCGGCGCAGCCGCTCGTCCGGGTCCTCCACCTCGACCCAGATCGCCTCGTCCAGCCGGTGCGCGATGCTGCGGCGGGCCGCCGAGACGCCCTCGACCACCAGGACGTCCGGCACCGGGACCACCACCCGCTCGCCGGGGCTCGGCCGACCGCCCGTCCAGTCCATCCGCCGGTAGCGGGCTTCGCGGCCGTGCCACAGCGGTTCGAGGACGTCGGCCAGCAGGCGCGGCCACCACGACACCGGGTCGTCCCAGGTGGCGAAGTGGTCGGTCGGCACCACGGCCGCGCCCAGCTCCTCGGCCAGGCGCGCCGCGTAGGTCGACTTGCCCGAGCCCGACGGCCCGTCGACCGCGACGAGCCTCACATGCTGCGCCGGCCGGACAGCGCCCGGCCGAGGGTCAGCTCGTCGGCGAACTCCAGGTCGCCACCCATCGGCAGGCCCGACGCGAGCCTGGTCACGGTGAGGCCGGGGAAGTCGCGCAGCATCCGCACCAGGTAGGTCGCGGTCGCCTCGCCCTCGGTGTTCGGGTCCGTGGCGATGATGATCTCGGACACGTCGGCGCCGATGCGGGTGAGCAGCTGCCTGATCCGCAACTGGTCCGGCCCGACCCCCGACAGCGGGTCGAGCGCGCCCCCCAGGACGTGGTAGCGGCCCTTGAACTCACGGGTCCGCTCGACCGCGAGCACGTCCTTCGGCTCCTCCACCACGCAGATCAGCGTCAGGTCGCGGCGCGGGTCGCGACAGATGCGGCAGGTCGTCTCGGCCGAGACGTTGCCGCACACGTCGCAGAACACCACGCCGTCCTTGACCTTCTGCAGCGCGTCCTGGAGCCGGCCGATGTCGGCCGGGTCCGCGGCGAGCAGGTGGAAGGCGATGCGCTGCGCGCTCTTCGGACCGACGCCCGGCAGCCTGCCGAGTTCGTCGATCAAGTCCTGGACCGGCCCCTCGTACATCAGCCGAACAGCTTCCCGAGACCGCCCAGGTCGTCCATCCCGCCCATGCCGCTGGCCAGCGGGCCCATCTTCTGGGCCGCCAGCTCCTGGGCGGCGCGGTTGGCGTCGCGCACGGCCGCGACCACCAGGTCGGACAGCGTCTCGACGTCGTCCGGGTCGACCGCCTTCGGGTCGATGTTCAGGCTCTTCAGCTCGCCACCGCCCGACACCACGGCGGTGACCAGCCCGCCACCGGCGGTGCCGGTGACCTCGGCCTCGGCCAGCTCTTGCTGGGCAGCGGCGAGCTGCTGCTGCATCATCTGCGCCTGCTGGAGGATTTGCTGCATGTTGGGCCCACCGGGTTGCACCGCGGGTTCCTCTCTTCGGGGTCTGCCGCCGTTCACCAGCGTAGTCGCGTGGATCAGCCCTTCAACGGCCGAGCGCCAAGCTCGTCGGCGAGGAGCTTGAGCACCACGGCCTCCGGGTCGAGCCGCTGGTCGTCCGCGTCGCCCGGCAGGGCGGCCTCGGCCAGCATCTCCTCCTCGTCCACCGGTTCCGGCGGCAGGGGCTCATCGGGCTCCGGCGGCTCGGGGGGCAGCGGCACGTCGTCGGCGGGCGGCCGACCGGACGGCGCCTGCCGGGGTTCGGGCTGACGGGCCTGCGCCTGGCTGGGCCGGGTCGGCGCGGGGCGCTGCGGCTTCTGCGGCGCCTGCCGGGCCGGGGCCGCCGCGCTCGCGTCGCCGTGGATGCAGCGGACCTGCCACGTGCCGCCCAGGACCTGCGCGAACGCGGCGGCGATGGCGTCGGCGTTGCGCGGTTCGGCGAGCCTGCGGGCCAGCGGGGCGGAGGTGTGGGCGAGGGTGACCGTGGAGCCGTCGACGTCGGCGACGGTGGCGTTGGTGAGCATCGCCTCGGTGCTGCGGCTCGTGCTGCGGACCACGCCCAGCAGCTCCGACCACCGGCGGCGCACCTCGACCGCGTCCACCCCGCCCGCCCTGGCGCCGCCCGAGGGAGGCGTCGGGACTTCCTCGACGGGCGCGGCGGCCGGGGGCGGGGCCACCGGGTTCTCGGTGGGGCGCGCGCCGGGCGCCTGCTCGGGCCGCACCGGGCCGCCGGCCGGCCTGGTCTGCGGCGACCTGGGCTGCATCGCCGCCGAGCTGAGCACCGGGGGCGGGGGCGGCGGGCCGGCGACCACCGGCCCGGCGGCGCCGGACGCGACAGGCGCGGCGGCACCGGGTGGGACAGGCGCGGTGGGCGCGGACGCGGCAGCCGCCGGCGCGGTGGGCGGCGGCGCGACCGGCGCGGGTGCGACCGGTGCGGCGGCTTGCGGGGCCTGCGGCGTGGCGGGCGCGGTCGGTGCGGCCGGGGCCGGGGCGGCGGCTTGCGGGGTCGGTGGCGTGGCGGGCGCGGGGTCGGCGGCGCGCTGCGAGGGGCGCTGGAACCTCTGCTCCGGCGCGGGCCCGGCCGGGGCGCCGCCGGCGGGCGGTCCGTGGCGCTCCAGCTGCTCGACGCGCTGCAGCAGGCCCGACTCGACGTCGCCGACCGACGGCAGCAGCATCCGCGCCGCGACGAGTTCGAGCAGCAGCCGTGGCGCGGTCGAGCCGCGCATCTCGGTCAGCCCCTGGTGCAGGATCTCCGCCCACCGGGTGACGGTCGCCGGCCTGGTCGCGTCGCGCTGGCCGATCATCCTGGCCAGCTCGTCGTCCGGCGCGGACACCAGGCCGCGCTGCGCCGCGTCCGGCACCGCGTGCAGCAGCACCAGGTCGCGCAGCCGGTCGAGCAGGTCGGACGCGAACCGGCGCGGGTCGTGCCCGGCGTCCACCAGGCGGTCGACGGTGCCGAACACCCTCGACCCGTCGCCCGCCGCCAGGCCGTCCACCACGTCGTCGATCAACGCCACGTCGGTCACGCCGAGCAACGCGATCGCCCGGTCGTAGCGCACCCCTTCGGGGCCCGCGCCGGACAGCAGCTGGTCCATCACCGACTGCGTGTCACGGGCCGACCCACCGCCGGCCCGGATCACCAGCGGGAACACCGACGACTCCACCGCCACGCCCTCGGCGGCGCAGTTGCGCTCCAGCAGCGCGCGCATCGAGCTGGGCGGGATCAGCCGGAACGGGTAGTGGTGCGTGCGCGAGCGGATGGTGGGCAGCACCTTGTCCGGCTCGGTGGTGGCGAAGATGAAGATCAGGTGCTCCGGCGGCTCCTCCACGATCTTCAGCAGGGCGTTGAAGCCCTGCGTCGTGACCATGTGCGCCTCGTCGATGATGAACACCCGGTACTTCGACTCGGCCGGCGCGTAGAACGCCTTGTCGCGCAGCTCGCGGGCGTCGTCCACGCCACCGTGGCTGGCCGCGTCCAGCTCGACCACGTCCACGCTGCCCGGCCCGTTGGGCGCGAGCCCGACGCACGAGTTGCACTCGCCGCACGGGTCGGGGGTAGGGCCCTGCGCGCAGTTCAGCGAGCGCGCCATGATCCGGGCGCTGGACGTCTTGCCGCAGCCGCGCGGCCCCGAGAACAGGTAGGCGTGGTTGACCCGACCGGCCGACAGCGCCGTGCGCAGCGGATCGGTGACGTGCTCCTGCCCGACCACCTCGCCGAAGGTGGCCGGACGGTACTTGCGGTAGAGGGCGAGCGCCACGTCGGGGACCTTACCGGGAGGGTCCGACAGAAAAAGGGGACCCCGTGCACCCACCAGAGCCCGCTTATCCTTGCTGCCTTCCGGCCCTGGGGAGGTTCGCGAGATGTGTGCCGCACGAGGTCCGAGGCAAGTGTAGCCGGTCGCCCCACTGGCTCTGTCGGCACCCGCCCCGGTCACGGGAGACTTTCACCGATTAGTGGCACTACCCGGTGAAGGAGGAACCAGATGAGGGCTCTAGTCCTCGCGTGCACCGCCCTGCTGCTCGGAGCCACCACCGCGGCGGCCGACCCGGTCCCGCCCAGGCACGCCATCGTCGTCTGCCAGACCGCGAGCTTCTACGGCAACTACAACCACTCGGTCGGGCCGGTCGAGTTCAAGCGGACCCTGACCTACGGCAACAAGATCGGTCACACGCCCGGCGCCCACCCGGTCTACAACGGGTGGGCGGCGAGCATGGACTTCGGCCCCAACGACTGGGGCTACCTGCGGGCCGAGTGCATCGGGGGGTACGACTCGTGGTGAGGGCATTCCTGGTCGCCGCGGTCGCCCTGGCGGCCACCGCGACCACCGCGGCGCCCGCGCAGGCCGCCAACGGCACGATCGGCGAACGCGAGACCGTGTGCGCCAACGACCTCTACGTCCGCACGGCGCCCAACGACGGCCCGTGGATGGGCACCCTCTACCGGGGTCAGACGTTCCTGGTGAAGGGGCCCAAGTCCGGCAACTACGTCTACGGCTTCGCCTACGGGCACATCAACGCGCACGGCTGGGTGGCCGACGGCTGGTTCTGCTGACCTACTGGCCGAGCGCGGTGGCGAACAGCGGGACGGCGTGGTCCAGCGCGTAGGCCATGCCGAGCGACGAGCCGCTGGAGAAGGCGTTGACCAGGGCCTGGTCGTCCAGGACCAGCGCCTTCTCCGGCACCAGCGGGTTGGCCCGCAGCGCGGCCGCGTCGCCGCCGATCGGGAACAGCACGGTCAGGTCGGCGGCCAGCAGGTCCAGCCGCTCGGCGGAGATGTCGACGTAGAACGTGCCCGACGCCAGGTCCTCGACGTCCTCGCGCGGGGTGAAGCCGATGGCCTTCATGAAGTCGGTGCGGGCGTCACCGGAGACGTACGCGCCGAACTTGCCGTCGAAGTACGCGCCGACCACGGTGGTCTTGCCGTCGAACTTCTTGTTGGCGGCGAACTTCGCGTCCAGGTCGGCGATGATCTTCTCGCCCTCGGGCGCCTTGCCCAGGGCCTTGGCGACCAGCTCGACCTGCTGCCGCCACGACGTGCCGTAGGGGATGACGTCCTTCGGCGCGCCGATCGTGGGCGCGATCTTGGACAGCGTCTCGTGCTTCTGCTCGTCGTTGTCCGACCGGGTGTTGAGGATGAGGTCGGGCTGCAGCGCGGCGACGGCCTCGTAGTCGATCTCGGTGGTGCCGAGCAGCTGCGGCGCCTGCTGGTAGCGGTCCTCCGCCCACGGCCCGACGCCCTTGCCGCCGAACGCCAGCCAGTCGCTCGCGCCGACCGGCTGCACCCCGAGCGCCAGCGCGGTCTCCGCGTCCGACCAGCCCAGCGCCACCACCCGGGTCGGCGGCTCGTCGATCGTCACCGGACCGAACCGGGTGTCGACCGTGACCCCCGCCGAGCCCCGCTCGGCCTCCTCGCCACCACCACCGCCACCGCAAGCTGCCAACAGCAGAGCGGACAGGACGACCACCAGACCACGGTTCATTAGGGAAGCCTAACCGAACACATCGGCAGTCGATGCAACCGGCCCGCGATCGTGAACGGACCCGTTTTGGGCGACGCGCACACCCTCCGGTAGGCTCTCCGGCGGAGGATTCGCATAGTGGCCTAGTGCGCACGACTGGAAATCGTGTTGGGTTAACCCCCTCACGGGTTCAAATCCCGTATCCTCCGCAGACCAGGGCCCCGGTCACCACCAGGTGACCGGGGCCCTGTCACGTCCGGTGCAACGTTCCGGGGCTCCGGCAGCGTTCTAGACAGTGATCGACCGATTACTGGGAGGACGCGCACATGAAGATGGTCAACACGGCCGTCACGGCGGCACTGGCCGCTTCCGGGCTGTTCGCGGGCGGCGCGGTGGCACTGGCCCAAGGTCCGGGTCCGGGTCCGGCTCCGACCGAGGTCGGGGTGAGCGGCGCGCCGTCGTACCGAGCCACGACCTGGGCCGCGGTCAACGTCCGCATCTGCCCGTCGACCGCGTGCCTGCCCGCGGCCGGTGGCCCGATCCCCGCCGGCGCCACCACCGGCGTCCACTGCTGGGCGCATGGCGAGTCGGTCACCGATTTCGGCTACACCAACGACGTCTGGTTGAACGTCGGCAGGCAGGACGGCGGCAGCCAGTGGTCCAGCGCCATCTACTTCGTCGGTGACGAGTACGGCAACCTGCCTCAGGACGCGGAGTGCGCCGACGTCCCGCAGCCGCCCACCACCACCCGGCCCGCGCCGACCACCACCGCTCGACCGGAGCCCACCGTCACCGCCACGCCGCGCCCGACCGCCACCACCTCACCGCAGCCGACGTTCACCACGCCGCAGCCCACGGCCACCACGTCGCCGCAACCCACCGTCACCATGACCGCCACGCCCGAACCCACCCGGGGCTGACGGGAAAGACCCCCTCGGACCACGTGTCCGAGGGGGCCTCCGCACCGTTGCGAACTACGACCTCGGCAGGTGCGCCGCGATGTCCTCCAGCAGGAACAGCAGCTGGTCGACGTGCGCGTTGCCGGTGCTCGGCCGCAGCTTCACGACCTGCGGGTCGTGGTCGCTGGCCTGGTCGGCGAACTCGGCGTTGATGTGCACCACGTCGTAGCGGTACCGGGTGATGTTCGAGCTGATCAGGATGTGGTCGAGGGTCTGCGAGTTGCCCTCGAACACGTAGCTGTACCGCTCGTTCGCGGGCAGCGTGTCCATCAGCGCCACCACGTCGCCCGAACCGGTCAGGGTCCGGACCGCCGGGGAGAACTGGTAGTCGTTGATGTCACCCGCGAGGACCACGTTGGCGCCCCGGTCGACCGCCTTGACCTGGTCCACGAACCCGCGCAGCAGGGCGGCCTGCTGCGCCCGCTGCGCCTCGGAGCTGCGCACCGGCTCCTGGTAGCGGCCGTGCATGGCCTGGTCGCCGCCCTTGGAGTTGAAGTGGTTCGCGACCACGAACACCGTGCGGCCGCGGAACTTGAACTCGCCGGCCAGCGGCTTGCGGCTGCTCTCCCAGGCCGGGTCGGCGGGCGCGATGCGGCCCGGCGAGACCGACAGCGCGGCCCGGCCGTGCTGCCTCACGACCGACACCGCGGTGGTGGCGTCGCCGCCCGCGCGGTCCACGAAGGACACCCGGGCCGGGTTGAACAGGAACGCCACCCGGATGTTGCCGCCCGGCTGGCCGCCGTCGGCCTTGTCCACCGGGTTGATCTGCCGCCACCGGTAGCGCGGACCGCCCGCGGCCGCGATGGCGTCGGTGAACCTGGTGAACGTCGCGTCCGCCGCCACCGTGCCGTCGTCGGTCGCGCCGTTGTCGTCCTGGATCTCCTCCAGCACCACGACGTCCGGGCTCTTGAGGTTGGTCACCACGGCCGCGGCGAGGCGGTCGAACTTGGCCTGGTCGTTGGTGGCGGCCAGGTTCTCCACGTTGTAGGTCGCCACGGACAGCTCGTGCTCGCGCTGCGCGTTCGTGACCTCCGGCGTGATGCCGCCGGGCACGTGCTCGCCCGCGGTCTTCGCGGCCAGCGTGTAGCCGCCGAAGTTGGTGTACTCGACGTTGCCGACCGTCGCGCCGCGCCACACGTCGCCGACGTTGCTGACCGGCGGCGTCGCCGAGCCCGGCTTGACCTTGATCCGGCCGCTGTTCGGCTGGTCGTAGCCGAGGTAGATCGTGCCGCCGCGGCTGGTCGGGTTCTGGGTCGGGTTCGTGGTGATCCACGTCTCGCCGAAGCTGTTCGTGGGCCCGACCACGCGGGCGTCGTCCACCTGGACGTACATGCCCTCGCGGGACTCGTAGTAGTCCTGGCCGTAGGTCGCCGGGTCCAGCGGCAGGGCTTCGATGCTGCCGCCGCCCGCGGTGGGCAGGTAGCCGGCGGGCGGGGTCAGCACCTCGGGCGTCGGCAGGGCGTTGCCCTTGGACTTCACGGTGACCGTCGCGCCGGTGATCTCGGTGAGCGTCTGGTTGGAGTTGCTCGCCGCGTCACCGCCCGGCCGGTACTCGGCGACGGTGCCGGAGACCAGCACCTCGTCGCCCGGCTCGGTGGTCGGGCTCAGGCCCGCGGTGTAGACGAACACGCCCTCGCTGGTGCGCGGGTCGGAGTCCGGCGCGGTGTCCTGGATCCAGAAGCCGCGGTCGCCGGTGTCGCGGGTCGCGGTGACGACGCCGGGCACTCCGCTGACCTTCTGGCCGAGCAGCGGCGAGATCCGGGTGGTGCCCTGGATGTCGCGGATGCGCTTGTCGCCGGGCTCGGGTTCCGGGTCGGGATCGGGGTCGCCGGCGCCCTGGCCCTTGGAGTTGACCGGGGTCGGCGCGCCGGTGGCGAAGTCGGCCGAGTTGTCGTCGGTGTCGACCAGCGCGGTGCGGGCGGCGGAGGTGGTGTTGCCCAGGTTGGCGGTCGGGGCGCCCTCCCGGACGACGGTGGCCGCGCCGTAGCCGACCAGGTCGCGCACGCGCGCGTCGGCCGCGCAGTCGGCGGCGGTCTTGCAGGTCAGCGCCGTGGCCCCGGCGACCAGCGCGACCGTGGCGCCGGAACCGCTCATGGCGGTCGTGCCGGTGACGTCCGGCGCGGGCAGCTCCACCGTGCCGCCGGAGCCCTTGGCCTGCGCGACCAGGAACCGACCGCCGGCCGGGATCGAGCCGGTCAGCGGCGTCACCTGCCACTGGCTGGCCGCGCTCGCGCTCGCCGGCAGGTACTGCACGCTCCAGCCGTCGACGGAGAGCGGCGCGGCGCCCGCGTTGGCCAGCTCGACGAAGTCCTGCGTCAACGTCGCGCCGGAGTTGCCGCCGCCGCCGTAGACCTCGGCGATCAGGGCGTCCTGGCTCGGGACCGCGTGGATCGGCGACGCGAGGGCGAACGTCGCGGCCGAGGCGGCGGTGACCGCCAGTCCGACGCGGAGCGGGGTAGGTCTCAACGGGTCCTCCGGTAATTGGCGGGTGCGCGCATCCTCCCCGGATCGAGTGAACGACGGAAGACGCCATCACTAACGGTTGACCTTCACTGCTCTCGAACGTGTGTTCGAACGTAGGGTAGGGTCATGCCCGCACCCCGCCGGTGGCCCTCCCAGCGCCGGTGCGGTGCGACGCGCACGACAGGGGCGCCGACCCGGACCTGACGAGGCCCGGCTCGGCGCCCGTGCGCGCCACCGTCAACGCAACGCCCGGCTGCCGGCCCGCGACGGGTGGTCGCAGTCATCCGCGGCCTGTGCCCGCAGCGGGTGCCGCTGCGCAGCGAGACGTCCGGGACGAAATCCGCGGCGGGAAGGCCTACTCTCGGGACGACAATGGAGACTGGATGCGAAAGAGCCCCGCTCACCTGATGGTGAGCGGGGCTCTGAGCAGCGGTGGCGGTGGGATTTGAACCCACGGAGGCTTTCACCTCACACGCTTTCGAGGCGTGCTCCTTCGGCCGCTCGGACACGCCACCGCCGAGAACAATACAAGACCGCCGGCCGGGCACCTAACCGGGGGTCAGAGATCGGCGAAGAACGACTCCAGGAGGGCGGCGCACCGCTGCTCCAGGACGCCGCCGACCACTTCCGGGCGGTGGTTGAGGCGGCGGTCGCGGACCACGTCCCAGAGGGAGCCCGCGGCGCCGGTGCGGGGTTCCCAGCAGCCGAAGACGACGCGGTCGACCCTGGCCAGGACCAGGGCGCCGGCGCACATCGTGCACGGCTCCACGGTCACCGCCAGGGTGCAGCCGGTCAGGCGCCAGCCGTCGCTGTGGACGGCGGCGGCGGCGCGCAGGGCCAGGACCTCGGCGTGGGCGGTCGGGTCGCCGAGGGCTTCGCGGGCGTTGCACGCCCTCGACAGCTCCTCGCCGCCCGGCCCGTAGACGACGGCGCCGATCGGGACGTCACCGGTCGCGGGAGCCTCGGCGGCGACCGCCAGGGCGGCCTCGACCATGGCCTCGTCGGACGCCCGGCTGATCACGCCATCACACCTGGAGGCTGTCCAGCAGCTTGGTGAACTCGTCGCCGAAGCCGCAGCGCTGGGCGATCATCTGCAGCTGCTCGTCCGGGTACAGGTCGACCTCGTCCACGATCACCTGCAGCTCGTGCTGCGGCATGCCGAGGTCGGCCAGCACGGCCAGGTCGCCCTCCGGCCACAGCTCGTCGTCCTCCTCGTCCGGCGGGTCGACCCGGAGCAGGTCGAGCACGTCGGCGGCGATGTCGTAGTCGAGCGCGGCGGCGGCGTCGGACAGCAGCAGCGACACACCGCCGGGCACCGGGCGCAGGACGATGAAGAACTCGTCGTCCACCGCCAGCAACCCGAAGGCGGCACCCGTCGAGCGCAGTTGGCGCAGTTCCGTGATCGCGGCGTCGAGCTCCGACAGCGCCGAGCTGTCCATCCTGCTGCACCGCCAGCGGCCGTCCTCACGAACCACCGCGACAGCGAAGCCGTTGACCGGCTCCTGGTGTGCCATGTGCACACCGTAGGGCCACACCGGCGCACCCGGTAGCACGGGGGCCTCGGCCACGGGCATGCGGGGCCGCGCGATGCCACTATCGGAGGATGAGCACAACTCTGCCGAACGCCTCGACGACCGCGCCCGAGCCCCGGTTCACCGGTCTGGTGGAGGCGGCCCGAGCCCTCCAGCCCAGGACGGTGGCGTTGCGACGGCAGGTGCACCGGCACCCGGAGCAGGGCTTGGACCTGCCCGCGACCCAGGCCGCGATCCAGCACGCGCTGTCCGGCCTGCCGGTCGAGGTGACCACCGGCGGGTCCAGCAGCTCGGTCACCGCCGTGCTGCGCGGCGGCAAGCCGGGACCGACGGTCCTGCTGCGCGGCGACATGGACGCGCTGCCGCTGCAGGAGGAGACCGGCCTGGCCTACGCCTCCGAGGTCGACGGCGCCATGCACGCCTGCGGCCACGACACGCACGTCGCGATGCTCGCCTCCGCCGCACGGCTGCTCTCCTCGCGCCGGGAGGCGCTGGCCGGGCAGGTCGTGTTCATGTTCCAACCCGGCGAGGAGGGCCAGCACGGCGCGCGGCACATGCTGGACGAGGGCGTGCTCGACGCCGCGGGCACGCCGGTGGAGAAGGCGTTCGCCCTGCACATCACCTCCACGCTGCAGTCCGGGGTCGTCGTCTGCCGCCCCGGGCCGACGATGGCCTCGGCGGACACCTTCCACATCACGGTCAAGGGCCGCGGCGGGCACGGCGGCATGCCGCACGACGCGATCGACCCGGTGCCGCCCGCCGCCGCCATGGTCGGCGCGCTGCAGACGATGGTCGCCAGGCGGGTCAGCGTGCACCAACCGGCCGTGGTCACCGTCGGCCGGATCGCCGCGGGCACGACGACCAACATCATCCCGGAGACCGCCGTGGTCGAGGGCACGATCCGGGCGCTGTCCGAGGACACCAGGGCCCTGGTGCACCGCGAACTGCGGCAGGTCGTCACGCACGTGGCCGCCGCGCACGGCTGCACGGCCGAGGTCGACCTCGTGCCCGGCTACCCGGTCACGGTGAACGACGACGAGGTCGGCCCGCACGTCGTCGACCTCACCGCGGCGGCCCTGGGCCCGCGCTGGGCGGCGCACATGGAGGACCCGCTGATGGGCGCGGAGGACTTCTCCTACGTGCTGCAACGGGTGCCGGGCGCGATGGCCTTCCTGGGCGCCTGCCCGCGCGGGGTGGAGCTGGACCGGGCCGAGCCGAACCACTCGAACCGGGTGCTCTTCGACGAGGCCGCCATGGAGCACGGGGTCGTCGTCCACGCGGCGTTCGCGCTGGACGCCCTGCGGTGACCCGCGGTCGGCCGGGGAGGGTCGGGGCTGTGGTGGTGTTCACGGCTCCGACCTTGCCCCGGCGGACGGGGTGGGGCGAGGGGCGGTTGCCGAACTGTGGACAACTCCCGTCCTTGTGGACAGGTCGCGCGCCGGCAGGATGAGCGCCGTGCGAAGCGTCTGCGTGGTCGGGCTGGGTCTGATCGGTGGTTCGGTGTTGCGCGCGGCGGCCGCCGCGGGGCGGGTGACCTGGGGCGCGACCGCTTCGACAGCGGACGCGGAGGCCGCCCGCGCGGACGGCTTCGACGTGGTCGACCTGCCCGCGGCCCTCGACCGCGCGCGGGAGCACGACGCGCTCGTCGTCGTGGCCGTCCCGCTGCCGGCTGTGGAAGAGGTGCTGCGCGCGCTCCCCGAAGGCGTCCGGCTCACCGACGTGGTCAGCGTGAAGGGCCCGGTCGCCGACCTGGTCCGGCGGGTCGCGCCGCACGCCAGGTACGTCGGCGGCCACCCCATGGCGGGCACCTCCGCGTCCGGCTGGCGGGTCGGCCGCGCCGACCTCTTCCACGACGCCGCCTGGGTCGTCACCGCCGAGGACGACGCCGACCAGGACGTCCTCGTCGACGTCGTCGAACTCGCGCTGGCCGCGAAGGCGCACGTCGTCCCCACCACCGCGCCGGCGCACGACGCCGCCGTCGCCCGCATCTCGCACCTGCCGCACCTGCTCGCCGCCGTGCTGGCCAGCGTCGGCGCGGACGGCGGCCCGCTGGCCCTGTCGCTGGCCGCGGGCTCGTTCGGCGACGGCACGCGGGTCGCGGGCAGCCGCCCCGAACTGGTCCGCGCCATGTGCGAGGGCAACCGCGGCGCGCTGCTCGACGCCGTGGACGACGCGCTGGGCAGGCTCGGCGCGGCCCGCGGCTCGCTCGCCTCCACCGGCGGCCTGGCCAAGACCATCGAGGCCGGGCACGCCGCCCGCGCCGAACTGGTGAACCGGCCCGTGCTCACCGACCTGACCATCGACCTCAGCGCGCCCGACGCCCGTCGGGCGCTGCGCGACCTCGGCGCACGCGGCGGCCGGGTCGTGGGGCTGAACGGCGTCACCGCGCTCGCGCTCACCCCATAGAGTGCAACGGTGGAGCGTCGCAGACTCATCGCCCTGGTAGGGGGCCTGGCGCTGCTCGGCGGCGTGGTCGCGGTGCTGCGCGACGAGGCCGCTCCACCGAAGCCCCGGGCGTACGAGCGGTTCCTGGACGAACGGGTCGAGCACGTCCCCGACACCGGGGGCCCGACCGCGCCGTCCGGGCTGGAGCTGGCCGCGTTGGACCGCACCAGCCTGCGCGCGAGCTGGACCTCCGCCGGCGGCTTCGGCGGCTTCGAGGTCCGCTGGAACGGCCGGACCCGCCTGGTGCACGGCCTGGAGACCGAGCTGACCGACCTGGACGCGAACGCCGACACCGCCGTCGAGGTCCGCGCCCTGGACGAGATGGGCAACCGGTCCGAACCCGCCACCGCCACCGCCGTGCCGCGGCTGGCCTACGACGAGGCGTCGCTGGACGACCTGGTGGCGCCGATCGACGTGTTCGACGGCCCGGAAGCGCTCACCTCGCGCCGGTGGCGGGTCTTCGACGGCGGCAACGCCCACTGCCTCGGCCTGCGCCCGCTCAACGGCAAGCGCCTGGAGGTCAACTGCGACGCCGTCGACCTGCAGTCGAACGTCCCGCTCCAGCTGGGCGCGCCCGGCGCGGACGGCGCGATCGGCCGGGTCGTGCTCGTCACCGACGGCCCGGCGGGCCACCGGCCGGAGGACAGCGAGCTGGTGATCGCCCTGCTGCCCGAGCCGTTCCACGACACGGGTCGGCTGGACAAGCCGTTCCCGCCGGGCGCGGTGGTCCTGCGCGTCACGCCGTTCGGCGCGCGCTTCGACCTCGGCGGCACGACGTCCACCGACGAGACCCCCGGCGCCCACCCGCCGCCGACCCCGGGCGTCCGGCACCGCTGGGAGCTGCGCGTGCTGCCCGGCTCGGTGGTGGCGTTGCGCGATGGGGTGGAGGTGGCGACCGCTCCGGTGAACGTGCCGTGGACGACCGCGCGACCGCGCCTGTCGTTCCGGAAGGCTGAAGGCACCAGGGTGGACATGTTCGGCATCGGCGGCCGGCCGACCACGCCGGTACCAGCGTCCCTGGTGCAGTTCGGGTTCGGCTTGGAGCAGGCCGACGGCTCGGTCGAGTTCGGCAACGCCTACAACCCGGCGCTGGCCGACGCGTCCTCGGTGCGCGTGGTCGCGTCCGTGGTGGCGGAGGGGACCGCGCCGATCACCGTGGAGCTGGGCACTCGGTCCGCGCCGGCCGTGGTGATGCCGCCCGACCAGGCGATCGGCCGCTTCCGCCCGTCCGTCGTCTACGCCGACTTCCCGCTGCCACTGCCGGAGCCGGAGCGGAACCCCAAAGTCAGGCTGCGCTCGGATGCCACGCTCACCGCTTACCACGCGCACCTCGTCATCGCCGACGGGCAGGACGCGCGCCGCCCGGCGCCCCGGCTCACCGACCGCCCGCTCCCCGACCCGCAGGTGCCCGCCCCGGCCGTGTTCGTGCAGCACCGGTCCCCGCTCCCGCCGTCCCGGCAGTTCCCGCACGAGGGCGAGCTGGAGCTGGTGGTCGAGCTGGAGGCGGACCGGGCGCAGGAGGTCGCCGCGGTCAAGGGCGTCGAGATCGACCTCGACGGCGAGCCGGTCGTCGTGCTGCCGACCAACGGCTCGGCCGGCGGGCGGCACGGCTTCACGCTGCGGTTGGCCGACGTGCCCACCGGGCGGCACTCGCTGGACGTGCGGGTGGTCCCGGTGGACGAGCGGTGGGGCGTGCGATCGCACCAGCAGACGTTCGAGGTCCGGCCGCTGTAGGGCCTTCTTGGTCTCGGGTCCGCAACGACGGGGTGACCCCGGTCACCCCGGCACCTAGCTTGACTCAATGGACCGTCGCCGCATCGCCCTGATCGCCGCCGGTGCGGTGCTGTTCGCCGGCGGCGTCGCGGTGATGCGGACCGCCGGCCTCGGCGAACCGGCCACCGCCACGAGCACGTCCGCACCGCCGCCGACGTCGCTCGCGCCCTACGCCGCCGAGGGCGTGCTGGCGCCGGTCGCCGGACCGCCGCCGGCGGCCCCCGGCGGGCTGACCGTGTCGCCCGGACCGCGGCGGCTGCAACTGCGGTGGACCGGCGACGCGCCCGGCTACGAGGTGCGGTGGGGCGTCGACCGGCTCGACCACAGCCGGTTGGTCACGGGGACCGTGGCGCAGGTCGACGGGCTGGAGGACGACCGGGGCTACTCGCTGGAGGTGTCCGCCGTCGACGCGTTCGGCCAGCGGTCCGAGCCCGCGAAGGCGTACCGGACGACGCCGCCCGCGCCCCGGTCCGGCGACTACGCCCTGGAGGACCGGTTCGACCAGCCGGACGCGCCCGACCCGACGCGGTGGCGGCTGGCGTCCCGGGGCAACTGCGCGCGCGCCACGCCCGGGCAGGGCGACGACGGGCGGCGGTTGGTGCTCAGCAGCAACTGCGCGGCCGCTCCGGCGACGTTGCGGTCGCGGACGCCGTTCGTGCTGCACGACGGCGACGAGCTGGGCCGGTTCGTGGTGGAGACCGACGCGCCCGGCGCCGACGGCGAGCTGGTGCTCGACCTGGTGCCGGGACCGGTGTCGCTGGTCAGCGGCGACGCGCTGCCGCCGGGCGCGGTGCGGCTGCGGGTGGCGACCGGCGCCGGGAAGACGTCCGTGCGGGTCCTGGCGCCCGACGGGGCGCCGACCACCGAGGTGCGCGCGACGCCCGGGTTGGAGACCGGGATCAGCCACCGGTGGGAGCTGGTGCTGCGGCGCGACGGCACGCGGGTGCTGCTCGACGGCGACGTGGTCGCGACCAGCCCGGCGACACCTGCCTGGAGGGAGGCGACCGCGCTGGTGTCCGTCGCCGGGCCGACCGGGCAGCGGGCGGCGGTCAGCCTGGTCGCGTTCGACGCGGAGCGGGCCACCCCGCCGGCGTGGGTGCCGGGGCCGGAGGTCGAGGTCCTGGTGGCGGTCACGCCCGCCGCCGACGGGCCGCTGACGGCGTTGCCCGGGGTGACCGGCGGGCAGTTGCGGATGGCGTTGCTGCACTCCGACGCGTCACCGGAGGCGCCGCCGTTCGCGGTGTCCGCGGCCGGGGTCGTGGTGCCGCTGAGGGCCGGGGTGGCCGGTGCGCCGTGGCGGGCCGGCGTGGCCTACCCCGTGGTGGCCGACCTGCCGGCGGAGGCGGTGCGGACCACGTCGGCCGGGAAGCTGGCCGTCACGCTGGTGACCGGGCTGCGGGTGCAGGCGACGCACGTGGACCTGGAGCTGACCGGGTCGTCCACCGGTCCGCCGCCGAACACCGCGAGGACGCCGCTGCACGGGCAGGAGCGGGAGCTGGCGCGGGTCACCGGCGCCGTGCTCGACGCGAGCGGCCGGCCCGTGCCCGAGGGCGGCGCGGTGCAGCGCGGGCGGATGGTGTTCGACCTGGCCCTGGAGGGGCGGCCCGGCGAGGCGCTGGCCGGGTTGGCCGGGTTCACCCTGAGGGTGGACGACGACCGGGTGGCCGTGGTGCCGACCGACGCCGGCGGGCCCGGGATCGCCGGGCGGTACCGGTTCGCGCTGAACACCGGCGGGCTGTCGGTCGGGCCGCACCTGATCGAGGTGCGGCTGTTCGGCACGTCCGGCGAGACCCGCCCGACCTCGGCCTACGTCCCCTTCTTCGTCGGCCGGTGAGAGGATGGGGCGCATGCCGCGCCCCTTGATCCTCGACGCCGCCCGCACCCCGTTCGGCCGTTATCGCGGCGGGCTGGCCGGCGTTCGGGTGGACGACCTGGCCGCGCTGCCGATCGTGGAGCTGCTGCGGCGGCACCCCGGGCTCGACCCGGCGTCGGTCGACGACGTGCTGCTGGGCAACACCAACGGCGCGGGCGAGGAGAACCGCAACGTCGGGCGGATGGCCGCGCTGCTGGCCGGGCTGCCGACGTCGGTGCCGGGGGTGGCGCTGAACCGGCTGTGCGCGTCGGGCGGCGAGGCGATCGTGCAGGCGGCGCGGGCGTTGGCGCTGGGTGACGCCTCGCTGCTGGTCGCCGGTGGCGTGGAGGGCATGACGCGGGCGCCGTTCGTGGTGCCGCGACCGGACCGGCCGTTCGCCGACCGGTTGGAGTCGGTGTCCACGGCGCTCGGGTGGCGGCTGGTGAACCCCCGGATGAAGGCCGAGTGGACCGTGCCGCTGGGGCGCGCGGCGGAGGACGTCGCGGTGGGGCTGGGGATCGGCCGGGAGCAGATGGACCAGTTCGCGCTGCGGTCGCACCGGCGGGCGTCGGCGGCCTGGGACGCGGGGGTGCACGACGGGTTCGCGTTCCCCGTGCAGCTGCGGGACGGCGCGCCGGTGCGGCGGGACGAGTCCGTGCGGCCGGAGACGTCGGCGGACAAGCTGGCGAAGCTGAAGCCGGCGTTCTCCGACAGCGGGCCGGTGACGGCGGGCAACTCGTCGCCGTTGAGCGACGGCGCGGCGGCGTTGCTGATGGGGTCGGAGGACGTGGCGTCGTCGTTGGGGGTGACGCCGCTGGGCGAGTTCCTGGGGTCGGCGGTGACGGCGGAGGACCCGCAGCGGTTCACCCTGGCCCCGGTGTCGGCGGTGCGCAAGCTGCTCGGGCGGTTGCGGATCGACGTCGGGCAGGTCGACCTGTGGGAGGTCAACGAGGCGTTCGCGGCGATGGCGCTGTCGGTGCTGCACCACCTGCCGGAGGTGGACCGGGAGAAGGTGAACGTGCACGGCGGCGCCATCGCGTACGGCCACCCGCTGGGCGCCTCGTTCCCGCGCGTGGTGGTCGACCTGTGCCGGCACCTGCGGGCGCGGGGCGGTGGCCTGGGCGTGGCGACGGCGTGCGTCGGGGTGGGTCAGGGCATGGCGATCGCCGTGCGGGTGTGATCGCCTGATCGAGCGACAGCGCGGTCGCGGTCCCGGTTGGTAGAGTGGACCGCAGCCGAGGTCGCTAGGCCGAGGAAGTGAACCCGGGCAGGATCCCGCCGGACGACGGGCGCCCGGGTTTCGCGTTGTTCAGACCCTCCCGCGCGACACCTCGCCGCAGTCGACGACCTTGTCGACCAGCGGTTCGACCCGACGACGCCAGTCGCCCCCGGCGCCGAAGCACCACGCCACGGCGTCCGGGATCCACAGCGCCGGGTCCTCGTGCGGTCGGAAGTGCTCGTAGGACAGGGCGTCGCCGGGCGCGCGGAGCCGCTGGAGCGTTCCGACGATCTCGCGGCGGTCGTCGCGATCGCGGGCGACGCCGCGCGATTCGATCACCAACCTGCGGGCCCCCGCGTCCAGCACCTCGGCGACCAGCTCGCGCAGCAGCGCGGCGCGGACCGCGTCCTGGCGGCCCCGTCCGGTGTAGATACGCACCCGGAGCGACTGCTCGACCAGCCGGGCCACGACCCTGCGCCGCCGGCTGTCGTTCTCGGCCTGGAAGTGCACGCGCCGCTCGCCGGAGAGGCACAGGCCGCGCATGACCGCGCGGATGGGCAGGAGTTGCCTGGTCGGCACGTAGGCCGCCACCAGCAGGTAGCTGGAACGACGGGACTCATCGACGAAGACGTGTGCGCTCACCCGACGATCGTTGCGCGCTCGCACGGCGGGCAAACGATTGCTCACCCGATGTCGTCACCGGACGCCGGGAGCGGGACCGCCGGTCGCGTCGCCGGGGGGCGGTGCGACCGGCGGGGCGTCAGATCCGGTAGGCGATGCGGGGGTAGTCGACCACCAGGCCGGTCCGGTCGACGGTGATGTCCTGCTCGAACTCGCCGTGCGTGAACGAGACGACCGAGCGGTCCTCGCCGATCGACACCGTGCGGTAGCGCTGGCGGACCAGTTGCACCGACAGGTCGGGCAGGGTCACGTAGACCACCGGGATCTCGTGGTCGCCCTCCTCCTGCTGCAGGTTGAGCCTGCGGATCGGGATGGCGTTGAACAGGACGGCGAACTGCACGTCCACGTCCACCGCGCCGTCGAAGTCCGCGCGCTCGGCGCCCTGCCCCGAGTCGACCAGCCAGATGCCCTCCGACGAGCGGCTGACCGAGATCTGCCGCTCCTCCGACACCGTGGCGGTCCGCAGCAGCAGGCGGGTGACGGCGCCGGTCTCGCCGACCGACACCTCGAACGACCCGCTGAACTGCTCGGCGGGACCCGCGGTCACCAGGCGGCCCGAGGCGCGGAGCTTGCGCTCCGAGAGCAGGAAGCGCACCTGCTCCAGCCTGGGCACGTCGTAGCCCTGCCAGGTCACCATCTGCGCGGACGCGGCGCGGGCCTCCCCGGCCGGGGTGGCGCGCTCAGCTGTGTTGAACGAGTTCACGCATCACCCGGGGAGAGGTCCTTGGCCGCCTCGGCAGCCGATTCGTGCAGTTCGGACGCCTTGCTCTTGATCTCGTCGAAGTTCATCGTGCTCCTTCGCACTCCTGGGGCAGGCTACCCGAATCGACCGCCCGCCCCCAGTCCCGCGGCGGACGCGGAACGGCCCCCCGGGTCAGTCCCGGGGGGCCGTCGCGGTCTTCCGGAGCGATCAGGCGGTGCGCTTGCGACGCACGAGCACCAGCGCGGCCGCGCCGGCGCCGAGCAGGCCGAGGCCGATCAGCAGCGGCACGAAGATGGACGCACCGGTGTTGGCCAGGTCGTCGTCACCGCCGCCACCGGCCGGGACCGTGGTGCTGGTGACCGGCGCCTCGGACGTGGTGGTGGTCGTCGTCGTGGTCGTGGTGGTGGGGGTGGCCTCGGTGGTCGTGGTCACGACCGTGCCCTCGACCCACTTCGCCTTGGCCTTCGCCTTGACCGGGAAGTTCTCGGACTTGGCGATGATCAGCGACTGGGTCTTCTGCCGGCTGTCGCTCGACACGAACAGCCGGCCGCTGCGCAGCTTGGCCTCGGCCGAGACGGTGAACTCGACCTCGCCGGGCTCGACGCCCGCGTCGACCTTCACCCACACCTCGGCCACGTTCGTGGCCTGCGCGGCGCTGCGGGCGTTCGGGTCGGCGGTCGGCAGCTCGTTGCCCTCGGCGTCCACGATGGTGACGCCCTCGGGCAGCTCCGCGGTCAGCACGGCCTCGGAGGCCGTGGTCGCGACGGTGAACGGGCCGATCTTCTCGCCCGCCTTGCCGCTCAGCTCGCCCGGCTCGATGGACAGGGTCGGCTTGGGCTCGGCCAGGTCCTCGGCCTTGCTGGTGAGGTAGTCGTAGACCTTGAAGACCAGGTCGTCGACGGAACCGCCGTGGACGTTCTCGTCCTCGGTGGTGGAGTCGTTCTCACGCAGGTCCACGCCGTCGCTGAAGTGCCACACGGCCGCCTGCGTGGCGGCGATCAGGATGCTGCGCTTGTTCTTCGGGTCGAGCCCGTAGAGCTTGTACGCGTCCTCGACCGAGAGCGCCGGGTAGCTGTTCTGCAGCACCCAGTTGACCTTGGCCGCGTTCTCCTTGAACTTGGTGTCGGGGTTGGGGTGCTCGCCCCACGGCACCTCGGCCAGCGGCGTGCCGTCCTGCAGCGGGGTCGGCAGCTCGACGCAGTATGCCTTGGCGGTCTGGCTGTCGTCGCCGTCCTGGAGGCGCAGGCCGATCAGGCTGGCGTTGAACGCCTGCACGCCCTCCTTGTCCTCGTCGTTGTCGAGGACCTTGCCGTCACGTTCGAGGTAGAGACCCATGCCGGGCTCGTTGGCGCCGTCGTACGGCTGCACCTTGACCTCGTCGGCGGAGGCCGGGAGGGCGGACATCAGCACGAGCGAGGCGCCGAGGATCGCAGCGCCGAGGCGCTTGACAGTCGACCGGGATGCCATTTGTCTCCTTGAGGCTCGCGAGGGTAGCCCGTTGGTGTGGTTCAAGGCGGCGGTCCGTGCCGTCCGGGGAGCTACTTGGCAGAGCGCTCCGACACCGAGACGACAGGAATCAGGCGAACAGTAGCCGATCGTGTTCACTCAATCGAGTGAGGCCCACACGGGAATGGACACCGGCGGCCAGCAGCGGAAACACCCCCGACAGGTCCACTGTGGATGATCCTCGAACTCGACGCGCCGTCGGGAATGGAGTCGCGCGACCGGCTTCGACAGCGTTCGAAACAGCCTCGGAACCCCGAACACGCCGACGTTTGCGCAGCTCAGACGGTCCACAGTGGATTGCACGTAATACGTGCCGACCCGGTTTCGACGCCACACCGTTGCCAAACGGTGATCTACGCCACCAAAGCGGACGGCGTGACCGGGCGGACGTCGCCCGGCCGCAGCGACGTGCCCGGCAGGCACAGGTCCCGCGCGGTCGGCGCCTGGCCGGTCAGCATCCACTTCACCAGCGACGCGAGCTGGAACGAGATCAACGGCGGCACGGCGTCGCCCAGGTGCCGGTACGCGTTGCCGATCACCGACACGTCGAACCGGAACCGCCGCGGGAACCCCTGGAGCAGCGCCATCTCCCGGACCGTGCACAGCCGGTGCTGCTCCGGGTGCGCGTACCGGCCGTTGCCGACGTGCCCGCACTCGCGCTTGATCGTGCGCGCGGGCTCGTCCCACCACATCCGCCCGTACACGTCGGGGTGCGAACCCCACTTGCCCTCTTCGATGATCTTGCGCTGGGCCGGGTTCAGCAGCAGCTCGGCCGGCGAGCCGACCAGGTCGCCCCACGAGCCGCCGTCGGCCGGGATGGCCCGCATCCGGTCCAGCGACCGGTCCCGGCGGAACGACGGCGACACGTGCATCGCGTCCTCGGGGTGCGCCTCGCCCGCCGCCACGGTCGGCAGCTTGCCGATCGCGCGCCGCACGGTCACCGCGCCCGGCCGGACCTCCCAGCCCTGCCACAGGTCCTCCAGCGTGCGCAGCGGCACGCCCGAGTCCACCGCCACGACCATCGCCCGCTCGCGCAGCTGCGGCAAGCCGAAGCGGGACAGCATGTGCGTGCTCGCGTCCACTTCGTACCCGAGTTCGAGCAGCTGCTCGGCCAGCCCGTCCAGGTGGTGCCGCTGCTTGCCCTTGACCAGCTCGCGCGCGTTCTCCAGCACCAGCACCCGCGGCCGGAACTCGGCCACGTAGGCGGCGACCCGGCCGACCAGCGAGTTGCGCGGGTCGTCGCGCAGGTGGTTGGCCGGCGCGATCCTGGTGAAGCCGGAGCACGGCGGGCACGCCACCAGCACGTCCAGCTCGCCGCGCTGGAGGTTCCACACCTGCCGCAGCACGGCCGGGTCGAGCCGGCCGAGGTCCACCTGCAACGGGTCGACGCCGATGTTGTCGCGGTAGATCCCGTTGCAGCGCAACGACCCGAGCCGGGACGACGGCTTGCCGATCTGCGCGTCGGCCGCGCCGACGATGGTGAAGTCCCGGTGCGCCTGGAAGCCGAGGCTCATGCCACCGGCCCCGGAGAACAGGTCGACGACTTTGAAGGCAGCTCCGCGCACCGCGTGATCGTACGGTGGTCACCCGCCCCACCGGCGAGTGATCCCGCCGGTACCGGCGCGCCGGATCCCGTAGGTTTCCCGCCATGGAGCTCCCACCTGCTTGGCAGCGGCCGGACCCGTTGCGGGGACTGGAGGACATGCCGTGGTCGGTGCTCGCCCACGGGGCGGGCGTGGACGAGCTGCTGCGCCGCGTCGTGGAGGGTGAGAGGGCGGCGCGCGAGACCGCCTGCCAAGCCCTCGCGGACCGGCTGCTGGTCGACGACACCGTGTCCGAGGCGAGCGTGTGGGCCGTGCCGTTCCTGGTGGAGCTGGGCGCGAGCTACCGGGTGCCCGCGGACAGCCGCGATCGGGTGATCTTCATGCTCGCCGCGATGGCGTTGGCCGGCGCGGGTTTCACCGACGAGGGCAAGCGCACCCGCCGCCGCTGGAACGCGCTGGGGCGCGAGCTGCCCCGCCGGCCGCCGGACTGGCTGACGCAGACGCGGTACGAGGTGGCCAAGCGCGCGCCGAAGATCTTCGACGCGCTGGCGGGCGCGGAGGTCGCGTGCTCGATGGCGCTGGCCATCGCGGTGCCCGAGGTCGTGCCGCGGCACGTGGCGGACGTGGCGGAGGCCATCGCCTCGGCCGAGCGCTCGCCGCGGCTGCTGGCGCTGGCCGCCCGGGTGGCGCTGCACCTGGTCACCGACATGCCGGTGACGCCCGCGGTGCTGCGCGCGGTGGCGCAGTGCCACCCCGACCTGCTGCGCGCGCACCGGGACCGGGCCTACCCGCCCCACCAGCCGAACGCGGTGACCCTGCAGCTGATGGGCTACCGGTACGCCTTCCTGGCCGCGTACGGCGACGACCAGGAAGGCGCGACGATCACGCCGTGACGGCGGCCGGCTCCACGACCGGGGCGGCGACCTCGTCGTCGGTGACCGGCACGGCCGGTTCCAGCGGGCCGAGGGCGGTGCCCCACTCCTGGTCGGCCAGGGCGAACGCGGCCACGGTCAACGCCGCCACCGGGCGGCCGAGCGGCAGCTGGTCGGCGTAGAAGTCCAGCTCCAGCCGCGCGCCCAGCGGCGACGGGCGCAGGCGCAGCACGCCGTGCGGCGACTCGTCCGGGTGGGCGAACCGGCACGACCACTCGGTGAACACGATCGACCGCTCGACCACCTCGGTCGGCTGGACCGCGCGCACGTTCGCGCCGACCGAGCCGTGCCGGTAGTCGTCCGCGGCCGAGACCAGCAGCTCCTCGAACTCGATGGACGACACGCCGAGGTCGTGCCCGGCGACCAGGGCCACCTGGACCAGGGCCAGCGGCAGCTGCGGGAGGGCGTCCTCGAAGCACACCATCGCGCCGCCGTACCGGGTGTTGATCTCGGTGGGCAGGAAGCCGTCGGCGGTCGCGATGCCGTCCAGGGTGAACGTGCCGCGGTAGTCGACCGACTCGCGCAGCCGCTCGCCGACCCGGCGGGCCAGGTTGCGCATCTCCTCGCGGATCCAGCCGGGCGGGTCGTAGTACGAGGCGCAGCCCGCGTACAGGAACCGGGCCTGGCCGGCGCGGCGCGGCACGACCATCTCGATCGGCCGCAGCACGGCGGTGCCGTCCGGGAAGACGATCCCGTGCACGCTGACCGGGATGCCCTCCAGGAACGGCATCACCCGGACGAAGTCGCACTTGGCCGCGAGCACGTCGAAGGCTTCCTGCGCCTCCTGCCGGTCGCGGACGCGGCGGACGAAGTTCGCGCCGCCGTTGATCGCCGGGCCGTCGCCGGACCAGACGACGCCCGCGCCGCGGTCCAGCTGCCGGGTGGCCGCCCACAGGCCCTCGAAGTCGAGGCCGAGCACGACGGCGGGCGCGCGCGGCGCGGACAGCTCGTCCCACAGCCCGTCGATCGTGGTCTTGTTCTCCAGCTCGACCCACTCGGGGCGGCGGGCGTTGATCACCGGTCGACCGGCGAACTCGGCCGTGTGCACGTACGGGGTGCTGATCACCAGCGCCTCGCCGAGCGGGTCGAAGTCGGCCAGCACCTCGCGGACCCGGCGGCCGGGCGAGGTGAGCAGCCTGGTGAGCCGGTTCTGCTCGACCGCGACGAACCCGCCCGCGATGCCGAGCGGCACCCAGCGGGCCACGCCCGAGTCGTGCAGCGGTGCGTGGTCGTCCGTCGACAGCACGAGCGTGTGGCGGGCGCCGAGCTGGTGCAGCTCGCCGGCGCGACTGCTCAACCGGGTGCCGCCCGCGAGCACGACCAACCGGTCGCCGAACAGGTTTCCGAGGCGCGCTTGGAGCGCGGAAAGGACGTGATCCATCGCCGAGAACTCGCTTTATGAGAAGCAGACGAGACAACCGGCGAGCGCCGGGTGCCACGCACTGTAGAGGCAGGCGATGGGATCGGCCCAGCACGGTCCGGCAACGACCGGATGAAACTTGCCGATGGGATCAGGGACGACCGCGCGAGATCATCGAGCGGCGTCGCGAAGGACCTGGTCAACCCGGTTGAGGAAGGCGCGTGGACCCTTGGCCCGGGGGAACGGGAGCAGCAGGCCCAGCAGCGTGTCGTCGACCGACGGGGGCGCGGCGGCCACGATGGCGGCGGCGGTCTCCAGGAACCGCTGCCGCTTGGCCTCGTGCACGGCGTGCTCGGCGAGAACGCCCTCGATGCTCGTGTGCGTCGCTGGATGCGGGTAACTCACTTGGGTTGTATCGGCCCCGCTGGTCCCCACCTTTAGGGTGAATTTGCGTGGAGTTTCGAGCGGGTTCCGGACCCGTCACGTGCTGGGATGTCGCCATGCGCGTTCTGGTCACCGGGTCCACCGGGTACGTCGGACGGGTGGTCTTGGCGGAACTGGCCGCCGCCGGGCACACCCCCATCCCCTTTTCAGGTGACGTCCGGTCGCCCGGAGGGCTCGCCGGGCACGACGCCGTCGTGCACCTGGCGGCCCTCGCGCGGGTGCGCGAGTCGTTCGAGGACCCGGTGCGGTACTACGACGTGAACGTCGGCGGGACGGTGAACCTGCTCCGCTCGCCACCGCCCCGGTTCGTGCTCGCGTCCACGGCCGCGGTGTACGGGGCGGCCGGGGTCCCGGTGATCGACGAGGACTGCCCGCGCGCGCCGGCCAACCCCTACGCGGCCTCCAAGGCCGCCGCCGAGGACGTGCTGTCGTGGGCCGCCGCCGCGGGCCGGGTGAGCGGGGTGGCGCTGCGGCTGTTCAACGTCGCCGGCGGCGGCGACCGGGACGACACGCGCGTGATCACCAGGGCGTGCGGGGCGGCGGCCGGGCGGCTGCCGTCGATGGAGGTGTTCGGCGACGGGTCGGCGGTGCGGGACTTCGTGCACGTGCGGGACGTGGCGCGGGCGTTCGTGGCGGCGGTGGAGCGCGCGGAGGAGGGGTACGCGGCGGTCAACGTCGGCGCGACGCCCGCCAGCGTGGCCGACGTGCTGGCCGAGGTCGGCCGGGCGGCGGGCCGGGAGGTGCCGGTCGTGCGGCGGCCCGCGCACCCCGGCGAGGTGCGCGAGCTGCGCGCGGACACGACCCGGCTGCGCGCGTGGGGCTGGGAGCCGACGTCGTCGGGCCTGGACGCGCTGGTCCGCGACCAGTGGGCGACCGAGGGCCCGCACCGGACCTGACCGGGGCCGTCCGCCGCTTCGACCGCGGTTTCGTCCGCCGCTTCGACCGGCTCAGGTCGTCGGGGTCGCCCGCCGCTTCGGCAGCGGCACCCGGTCGAGGTCGGCGGCGACCACGACGTCGCCGCCGAACACCTCGGCGGCCTCGTCGTGGAACGCGCGCGGGTCGGTGTAGCGCTGCGAGAAGTGGGTGAGGACGAGCTTGCGCACACCGCACTCGGCCGCGACCCCGGCCGCCTGGCGGGCGGTGAGGTGCCCGTGCTCGACCGCGAGCGCTTCGTCGGCGTGCAGGTAGGTCGACTCGATGACCAGCATGTCGGCGCCGTCGGCCAGCTCGAACACGCCGTCGCACAGCCGGGTGTCCATGACGAACGCGAACCGCTGGCCCCGGCGCGGCACGCTGACCTCGTCCAGCAGCGGCGGTCGCAGGTCGCGGACGGCCGCGCCCCGGATGCCGCGGGCGGCCAGCCGCTCCGGGACCATCGTGCGGCCGTCCGGCTCGACCAGTCGGTAGCCGTAGGCGGGCAGCGAGTGGTCGAGCCGGCGCGCCTCCAGCCGGCCGAACCGCCCCTCGGCGATCGTGCCCGGCCCGGTGATCGGGTGGGCGCTGACGTCGGCGACCTCGTGGAACGAGCTGGCGTGCCGCAGGTGCTCGAAGAACCGCTCGCCCTCGGCCGGGAAGTGCGCGTGCACGGTGTGCGGCACGCGGTCCAGCGACAGGCGCTGCACCACGCCCGGCACGCCGAGGCAGTGGTCGCCGTGGAAGTGCGTGATGAACAGCCTGGTCACGTCGGTGGCCGCGACGCCGGCCCGGACCATCTGCCGCTGGGTGCCGTCACCGGGGTCGAACAGGAAGCCCTCGGCGTCCCAGCGCAGCAGGTAGCCGTTGTGGTTGCGGGTGCGCGTCGGCACCTGGCTCGCGGTGCCGAGCACGACCAGCTCTCTGGGGGACACGTGGCAGAGTCTGCGGCATGGAGAGCTTGCAGGCGGTGTCGTCGTGGCCGGTGGAGACTGCGGCGGCGGCCGTGGTCGACGCGCGGGGTGACGTGCTCGGCACGTGCGGACCGGTCGACCACCGCTTCCCGCTGGCGTCGGTGACCAAGCTGCTGACGTCGTACGCGGTGCTGGTGGCGGTGGAGGAGGGCGCGGTCGAGTGGGACCGGCCCGCCGGGCCGGAGGGCTCGACGGTGCGGCACCTGATCGCGCACGCGTCCGGGCTGGCGTTCGACTCGGACGACGTCCAGGCCGCGCCGGGGGCGAAGCGGATCTACTCCAACACCGGGTTCGGCGTGCTCGCGGACGTCGTGCGGGAGGCGACCGACATCCCGTTCGACCGGTACCTGGCGGAGGCGGTGTTCGAGCCCCTGGGCATGACGTCGTCCACGCTGGACGGCTCGGCGGGCGCGGGCGGCACGTCGACGGTGGCCGACCTGGTCCGGTTCGCCGCCGAGCTGCAGGCGCCGCGGCTGGTGTCCGCCGGGCTGGTGGCGGAGGCGACGGCGGTGGTGTTCCCGGGGTTGCGCGGCGTGCTGCCGGGTTACGGGGTGCAGAAGGAGAACGACTGGGGGCTCGGGTTCGAGGTCCGGGCCGGGAAGTCGCCGCACTGGACGGGTTCGACCAGCTCGCCGCGCACGGTCGGGCACTTCGGGCAGAGCGGCACGTTCCTGTGGGTCGACCCGGACGCCGGCGTGGCGTGCGTGGCGCTGACCGACCGGAAGTTCGGCGACTGGGCCGTGGCGGCGTGGCCCGCGTTCACCGACGGCGTGCTGGCCGAGGTCGGCTGAGCGGGGTCCGACCGGGGTCCCGTCGCGGGGACGGACCCGGTCGAACCCCGCCGCCGTCCTAGCCGAACAACCGGCGGACCGTGGCCCCGCCGTCGTCCGGCGGACCGGGTCGGTACTCCTCGTGCCAACGCCGGTGCTTGACCTGGTCGCCCACCACGGCGCCGCAGGTGGAGCAGTGCTGCGCGACCTCCCGGTCGGGCTCCGGCTCCTCGGCGCCGGCGGCCAGTGGCCGGGCCAGGTCGCGCACCCCGGCCCAGCGGGCCCGCCACTGCGGCAACACCTCCGCGGTGGCGCCGCACGCGAGGAGGAACTTCTCGGTGAACTCCCACGTGGGTTGCGTCTGCCCGTGCAGCGCTCTTGTGATGGTCGCCGCCGAGCACCCGATGCTCTTGGACAGCACCCGGTAGGGCGGATCACCGGCCCGGCGCTTCACCCGCTGCAGCCCGACGGCGAAATCGGCCACGGCTTGCTCGGCGCTCAGCCCGGTGGGGAGCTCTTCGTCTTGGTCGTCGCCGTGCGCGGCGACCGCGTTGGGGTGCGTGCTGCTCATCGACTTCTCCTTGACCGGGGGAACCGCAGACGCCCTCGGGGAGGGCGTCCGCGGGGTGGCGGGGATGCCGACGCCGGTTACCGCACCGGGTCCAGCCGGGCGGGCAGCCCGCCGGACGGAGGGCCGTCCGTCCCACCGAGGAGGCGGTGAACCACTTCCGCGGCCACCACGGCCGCGGCGCTGGCTGCGGTCAGCGCGGTGTCGAGGTCGTGGTGCAGCGCGATCAACGCCACCAACAAGGAGAGGTAGAAGAGCAGCGTCAGCGCGGCGGCCGACACCCTTCTTTCCATGTTCGCTCCGTTCCACTGTGAAATTGTCGGTCCAGGCGGGACTGCCGGCGACAAGCGCCCTCCGTCTGCTCGGGCGCCTGCGGCGCCCTCAACCCCGTCTTTGCAGAGACGAATACCGGTTGTCCGGCCAGGATGCCCGAGAGGACCGGACAGTGGCAACGAAGGAGGCAGCCGCGAAAAGAACCGAACAGCTTATGAAACGGATTGACGCCGGATCGCGACACCGGGCGACGTGCATTACCAACGGATACAACGATCGGTTGGTGCAGCGGGAACAACAGGTTTAGCCGCTGCTCGGGCCGGGCAACCACCATGACGGAACCGGAAGGTCGAAAACCGCAATATTGCGCCCCATCGGACGGGGCAACGCGAAAGGCCCCCTGCTGCAACAGAGGGCCTTTCCGTTGATATCCCCGCCTGATGCTGTCGGAGAATGTTCAACTTGCCTGCCCGACGCCCGCCTGGACCAACAGAACCGGAGCGACCGGAACCCGCGCGCCACCGGTGCGCGGGAGTTCTGGGTCAGCGGTCACGTCCGCTGGGTGGGGTGCCGCGGCGAACGCCCGAGCCCGACGGGGCGGTGAGGACGGCCGGCACGCGCCCGAGCGGCGGGGTGGTCGACCACCGACCCGCGCTCAAGGGTTTCGCCGGCGCACCAGCACCGCCCGGCCGCGGTGCTCCGGCCGGACGGCGGTAGGACGGCGGCGCGGACGCCGCGCCGGAACGGGCTCGGGAAACGGCGGTTCGGACCCGGCGACGCGGACGTGCGCCCGTCCCGGGATCGGCACGCGGGGCGTCGTCATCGAACGCGAACAACCTTCGAGCAGCGGGCGGCTCCACGGCCGGATCGAACTCCGAGTCGGGTAACACCGCTCCGCTCCGGACCGCACCAGGCAGCGACGTTCGACCACGATCGGCAGAGGTCTCCGGTGAGGACCGCCGGGCCGCGGACCGCCGCGCGAACTCGTCCGGCACCAGACTTCCGGCCACACCCGGGTCGACCCGCGAAGGACTCATCGACACCGGCGAGAGCACCGTTCCGACCGGGTGCGCGCTCAAGGCGCCCCATCCGCCGGAACCACCCGCACCCCACCGGTCGCACCAGTCGACCTCATCGAGCAACAGCAGCAGGCGTACGGCTGACGGCAGCGACGCGCGCACCCCGCGCCGAACCCCGCGCCCGTGCACGACGAAAGCAATCGCCGACATCGGTGAGAAAATTCTATCGACCAGGTCCGCGAACACCGCGCCCGCCCGGCTGGAAAGCTCTTCGGCGCAATAACCGCACCGCCGGGCGTCACCGGCCAACGGCAGCAGGTACGCGGCGGGCGCCATCCGTCCGGGTCCGGTGATCACGCTTTCCGCACCGATCCGGTCACGGGTGCACCGGCGTGACGCGGCGGGCTTGGCGAGCAGGTGCGGGCAGTGGTGGCGGGCGGCGTCGACGAATACCGACAGCAGCCACCGCGCGCCGGCCGACGGGCGCGATCGCCTGTCGGGCGAGCAGTCGAAGAAGAACGGCTCGAATACGAGATCCACGTCTTCTCCCCCTCTGTGCCGTGCAGCGCAGTGCCGCCGAATCCCGCGTGACTGCAACCATCATGTGCAGCCGATGCCGGGCGCGCAACCAGGGACGGACGATGAAACGTAGTGACTCGGAACTGCAACGAAATGCGCCCGAGCTGCACGCGAGGAGCAACGTGATCCGTGTGAGAATCGACGGCGACTCCTCGCGACCCCGCGTCGAGCATACGCCGAACACCCACCGACAACCCTGAAGAACGCGCCAGTCCGAACTTGCGCAAGTCACTGCAAGCAGTTCATCCGTCAACGCAAGCAGACGACAGAAGCATGTAATTACCTGACAAGCTCTTGTGACTCGGCCCACAGCCCGCCTAGGGTCTCCTCGCCCTGCCGACGCGAGAGAAACGAGTCCCCATGGTGCGCAGCGGTGTCAGACGGTGGTTCACAGTCGTGCTGGCGGCGGCCGTGGGCCTCGGCGTGCCGGCGGCGGCCGACGCCGAGCCCGCGCGCACGCCCGCACCCGCGCCCGTCGTCACGCGGGCCGCGCTGGACCCGGCGCTGGTCGCCGGCCGGGGCGCGGACGTCGCCTTCGTGGAGCAGGAAGCGGAGAACGCCACCACGACCGGCACGGTCATCGGGCCCGACCGCACGGCCTACACGCTGCCGTCCGAGGCGTCCGGCCGGAAGGCGGTCCGGCTCGCGCCCGGCCAGCACGTCGAGTTCACCCTGCCGAAGGCCGCCAACGCGATCACCGTCCGCTACAGCATCCCGGACGCGCCGAACGGCGGCGGCATCACCGCGCCGCTGGACGTCACGGTGAACGGCGGGCACCGCAGGACGATGACGCTCACCTCGCAGTACGCGTGGCTGTACAACCAGTACCCGTTCACCAACGACCCGAACGCCGACCTGCTGCACCCGGACTGGTGGATCACCGAGTGCGCCTGCGTGCCGTCGCAGACCACGCCGACGCCGGTCGTCGCCAAGCCGTTCCGGCCGCACCACTTCTACGACGAGCAGCGCCTGAAGCTCGGGCGCACGCACCGCGCGGGCGACCGCGTCCGGCTCACCGCGCCGACCGGCACGAACGCCGCGTGGACCGTGATCGACCTGCTGGACTCCGAGCTGGTGGCCCCGCCGCGCGTCACCCCGGTCGCGGCCAACGTGCTGCTGTTCGGCGCCGACCCGACCGGCCGGCGCGACTCGGCCGCCGCGTTCGACCGCGCCATCGCGTTCGCCAAGCGGCACCGGCTGCCGGTGTACCTGCCGCCGGGGACGTTCCAGGTCAACCGGCACATCGTCGTGGACGACGTGACCATCGAGGGCGCGGGCAATTGGCACACCGTGGTCAGGGGCCGCGAGGTCGTCCTGCCCGCGCCCGCGCCGGACGGCTCCACGCGCACCGGCGTCGGCTTCTACGGCAAGCCGGCGGCCGAGGGCGGCAGCCGCAACGTCCACCTGCGCGGGTTCGCCATCCAGGGCGACGTGCGGGAGCGCGTGGACACCGACCAGGTCAACGGGATCGGCGGCGCGCTCAGCGACTCGACCGTCAGCGGCCTGCACATCCAGCACACCAAGGTCGGGCTGTGGCTGGACGGGCCCATGTCGAACCTGTCCGTCACCGACAACGTCGTGGTGGACCAGGTCGCCGACGCGCTGAACCTCCACACCGGAGTCACCGGGTCGGTGGTGCGCAACAACTTCGTCCGCAACACCGGTGACGACGGGCTGGCCATGTGGTCGGAGCACCAGCAGGACGTCGGCAACCGGTTCGAGCGCAACACCGTGCAGTCGCCCGTGCTGGCCAACGGGATCGCGCTGTACGGCGGCACGGACAACGCGCTGGTCGGCAACCTGGTCGCCGACCCGGTGCGCGAGGGCAGCGGCATCCAGCTCGGGTCGCGGTTCGGCGCGCAGCCGTTCACCGGGCAGGTGCTGATCACCGACAACACCACCGTGCGGGCCGGGACGTTCGAGCTGAACTGGCGGATCGGGCTCGGCGCGATCTGGTTCTACGCGCTGGAGCGGGACATCGACGCCGACGTGCGGGTGGTCGGCGCGCACTTCCTGGACAGCACCTACAACGCGGTCGTGCTGGTCAGCGAGTGGTCGGTGAAGGACCAGCACTCCATCGAGAACGTGCACTTCAAGGGCGTCCGGGTGGACGGGACCGGCACGTCGGTGGTGAGCGCGCGGGCGTCCGGCTCGGCGACGTTCGAGGACGTGGACGCCCGCAACGTCGGCGCGGTGCCGGTGAACAACTGCGGCTCGTTCAACTTCCCGGCCACCGGCTCGGAGTTCGCGCTGACCGACCTCGGCGGCAACGACGGCTGGCTCGCACCGTGGCTGCTGCCGAACACGATCACGTGCGACGACCGCCCGACCGCCGTCCCGCCGCCGGCCCCGTCGCCCTGGTGAACCCGCGGTGCCGGCGGTGGGCGCCCACCGCCGGCACCGCTACGGACCGTTCCCGGCTCGCGCCAGGAGCACCACGACGTGCCCGAGGCAGGTCAGCGCGCTGACCTCGGCATCGTGTCAAGGACCTTCGCCCTCAGCGCTCCCTCCCCGCGGACCGCAGCCTGGCCAGCGCCCGCCGTTGCGCGACCCGCACCGCGCCCGGCGTCGACCCGACCGCAGCGGCGGTCTCCTCGGTCGACAGGCCGGACACCACCCGGAGCAGGACCACCTCGCGCTGCTTCTCCGGCAGGGCCTCCAGCAGGGCGGCCACCCCACCCCGCAGCACCCGCTCCCCCGGGTCCTCGCCGGCCGCTTCGTCCGGCACGACGGGCACGGGCGTCTCCGGATCGCGGGCCGCGGCCCGACGGGCGCTCGCGACCCGGCGCGCCGCGATCCCGTGGACGAAGGCGAGGAAGGGCCTGCCCTGCCCGTGGTAGCCGGGCAGGGCTTCCAGCAGGGCCAGGCACACGTCCTGCGCCAGGTCGTCCGCGCAGACGCCGGTCGCGCCACCGCGTTCGACGCGGACGCGGACGTACCGCAGGACCAGGGGCCGGACCTCCCGGAGCAGGTCCTCGACCGCGCGGCGATCACCGGCCACGGCCCGTTCCACGTAGTGCTCCAGACCGTGCCGCGGATCGGCGCGCGCCCCCTCGGGCGGGTCTCCGCTGCCGGGCATCCGCAGGACCTCCGCCCGCCATTCCGGAGGCCTGGGCGCCAGCGGGGACTTGGGCGCCGGCAGGGGTTTGAGCGCCAACGCCCCCGTGACCGCGCTCGCCGCCCCCCGCGCCAGGTCCCGCTCGCGCCGGGCGGACCGGAGGTCGACCACCGCCCGCCGCTTGACGGTGGTCAACATCCCCTCGACGTCGAGGACCCGGCCGGTCGCCAGGGTCAGGTCCCCGCTGGCCGCGGCCAGCCAGCTGTCGAACCCGTCCTCGCCGTCCGACCGATCGGTCTTGCCGTTCACCGCAGTCCTCCTCTCACCGCGTCCTGGTCGCGAATCGGGCTTTGAGCGCGTTGCGCGCGTGGCGCAGGTTGGACCGCACCGTCGTGGGGGACGTGTCGAGGTGGTCGGCGATCTCCAGGTAGTCGAACCCGTCGAGGTGCCACGCCAGCACCAGCCGCTGCCGGTCCGGCAACGACGCCAACGCCTCCAGCAACCGCTCGTGCTCCTCCCCCAGGGTGACGACGTCCGGGTCGTGGTGGGTGGACACCGTCCAGCCACCCGAAACAGCCCGCAACACCCCCTCCTGAGCACGTGCGCTCTCCACGATCGCCGCGCGGTACGCCACCGTGCGCACCCACGCCCGCGGCGACCGCAGCCCGCTCCACTCCTGGTACGCCCTGGTCATCGCTTCCTGCGCCGCGTCCTTGCTCTGCTCCACCCCGAACCCCGCCCGCCTCACGAACGCCACGAGCGGCGCCAGCTGCCGACGGAAGAACTCGTCGAATTCCCCGCTGCTCCCCACGTCCCCCGCCTCTCTCCCGACAGGGAGGAAGAGCGGCGGGGGACGGCCGACGTGCAGGGACTCACCCGATCGAGCTACAAACCCCTCCGCCTACAAGCCCTTCCGCTCACCGCGGAGCACCGCGACCGCCAGCAGGACGACGACCACCGCTCCGACCACCGTCACGGTGAGGGACCTGGTGCTGAGGTAGAGGCCCCCGAACCCGACGCTGATCACGTTCACCAAGATCGAAACTGTGGAAACGGCACCCGAGGGACGTCCGGGCACGTGGTCGGCGGCAGGCGGCTGAGGAGAAGGAAGCTGCTCATCCATACCCCCGAGTGCGACGAGACCCCTCCGCCGTGCAAACAGGGTGCGGAACACGGTGCGGGCGCGTCACGATGACCTCCGCGTAAGCGGTTCCGTCATCGTGAGGGGGACGACGTGCAGGCGGCGCACTACAGCTGGGACAGCTCGGTCCCCAACCACAAGCTGCCGCGGGTGGGCGACGTGATCGTGCTGTGGGACAAGGAGGTCCTGCTGGGCGCCTCGGTGATCGAGAAGATCGTCACCGGCGAGGAGGAGAAGGCCCTCCACCGCTGCCCGCACTGCGGCAGGGCGAGCATCAAGTTCCGCAAGACCGAGGACCCGGCCTACCGGTGCTACAAGTGCACCGGCACGTTCGAGGAGGTGGAGACCACCAAGGGGGTCGTCACCACCTACCGGTCCCACCACGACGTCGCCTGGGTGGACCTCGCGGGAGAGCTGACCGGTGACCGGCTGCGCGGGCTGTGCACGCTGCCGAAGTCGCAGCTCAGCATCCGCCAGCTCGACTACCCGAGGTTCCGGGACGCCGTGCGGGCGGCGCCCGGCCGACCGAGCCTTTCGCCGGTCGAGGCGGCCCTGGCCACCAAGCTGGTGGGCGGCCACACCACGGCCGTCGTGCGGGTCCGGCGAGGGCAGGCCGCGTTCCGCAACCGGCTGCTGGCGGAGTACGGCGACACGTGCGCGTTCACCGGCCCCACGCCGCACGCCGCGCTCGAAGGAGCCCACCTGACCAGCTTCGCCGCCGACGGTCGGCACCACGACCAGGGCGGGCTCCTGCTCCGGCGCGACGTGCACCGCCTCTTCGACCTCGGCCACCTCGCCGTGCACCCGCAGCGGCACACCATCGACGTCTCCGGGACCGTCGCCGACTACCCGGAGTACCGCAGGCTCCAGGACGAGGAGCTGCACGTGGACCTGACGGAGCGCCAAGCGGGCTGGATCGCCAAGCACTGGACCATGCACCGATGATCGATTCCCGCACTGTTTCAACAGGACGGGTGAATTTCAGACACACGATCCGGGACTGTCCGGGCTCGCGGTGACGGGCTGACAATTCTGCCCATGGCAGGAAGATCCGACGCGGACGTCGCGGCCGGCGTCCTGGTCGTGGGCGCCGGGATGGCCGGGCTCGTCGCGGCGCGGGCGTTGCGCGAGCTCGGCCACCCCGTCACCGTCCTGGAGGCGCGCGACCGCGTCGGCGGGCGGATCTGGACCGACGAGGACGGGGTCGACCTCGGCGCGCACTGGATCCACGGCACGGACGGCAACCCGATCACCGAGCTGGTCGAGGACCTGGGCATCCCCTACAGCTACGTGGGCGGCGACAGCTCCTACACCGGCGGCTTCGACAGCCTGGACCTGTTCGGCGCGGACCACCGCCTGGCGAACCACCGGCACAAGAGCCGCACCCTGCGGCTGGCCGACGACGTGCTGCACGAGCTGGAGCGGCGGGCCGCCGTGGCGCGCAAGGAGCAGCACCCGGACACCCCGCTCGGCGAGGCCGTCCGGCAGGTGCTCGCCGAGCGCCGGCTGACGCCCGAGGACGAGCAGGCGGTCCGCTACCACCTCAACGTGATCCTGCGCGAGGACGTCGCCGAGGACCCGGACAAGCTGTCCCTGAAGTTCTGGGAGGACGGCTACCTGGTCTACGGCTACGGCGACAGCACCCTGCACCAGGGCTACCAGTCGGTGGTCGACGCCCTGGCCGAGGGGCTGGACGTCAGGACGGGCCACGTCGTCACCGGGGTCGACACCACCGCCGGGCCGGTGCGCGTCACCACCGACCGGGGCGACTTCGAGGCGGACAAGGTGCTGGTGACCGTGCCGCTCGGGGTGCTCAAGGCCGACGTGGTGCGCTTCGAGCCCCCGCTGCCCGAGGCGAAGCGGTCGGCGATCGCCCGGCTGGGCTTCGGCACCCTCAACAAGATCGCCCTGCACTACCGCGAGCCGTTCTGGCCGAGGGACCAGTACGTCTTCGGCTACCTGTGCCGCGACACGGACCGCTACCCGACGGTCGTCATCAGCATGTGGAAGTCCCACGGCAAGCCGGTGCTGGTGATGCTGCTCGGCGCGTCGCTCGGCCGTGAGGCGGAGACCTGGTCCGACGAGGACGTCACCGCCTACGCGACCACCGTCGTCAAGGACATCTTCGGCGCCGGCGCGCCCGAGCCCGAGCGCATCTCGCGCACCGCGTGGGCCGGCGACCCGTTCTCCTTCGGCTCCTACACCTGCATCGGCGTCGACGCGTCGGCCAAGGACATCGCCACGCTCGCCGAACCGGTCGGCGACCGGCTGTTCTTCGCCGGCGAGGGCACCAACCCCTACCACTGGGGCTGCGTGCACAGCGCCTACGAGACCGGCCGCCGCGAAGCCGCGCGGATCAGCGGGGACTCCACCGTCTACACCCCGCCGAGCGCCGGCACGTCCCGCCGCCGGTCGCGCGACAACGACCGGGTGCTGCGCTTCGCGCGGATGCGGATGACGCACATCGCCGAGCGCGAGCTGGCCGAGCGGGTTGCGTGCCTGCGGCAGGGCGTCGACCCCCACGGCGTGCGGCTGTTCGCGTCGCTGGGCGACCCGGAGCTGGAAACGCTCGCCTCGATGTTCGACGAGATCCCCTTCGCGACGGGTGACTCCCTCTGCCGGGAGGACGAGGCCGCGCACGGCGTGTTCCTCGTCGCGAGCGGTGAGGTGGAGGTGGACTTCGGCGGCATCTACGAACGCGCGGTGCTGGGCCGGGGCGCCCTGCTCGGCCACCACGACCTGTTCTTCAAGGCCCGCACCACGTCCGTCACGGCGCTCAGCGACGACGTCGTGGTGCTCTACCTGGACCACTACCGGTACCAGAGCTTCCTGTACGCCTTCCCCGAGGTGCTGATGCTCATGATGTCGGACCTGGTCACGCGGTGGGAGCAACTGGAGAGCGCCCTCGGTTCGGCAACCCTGCCCACCGCCCGGAGGGACACGGGCGCGGCCTAGTCGCTCAGGACGGCAGCCATTCGCCGGGCAACAACGACTCCACCAGACCGGCACACGCAATCAGGGCCTCGTTCCATTCCTGGAAGGAGGCCCTGATCCGTACTGCCCTGGTGCGCTCGGCAGGATTCGAACCTGCAACCTTCTGATCCGTAGTCAGATGCTCTATCCGTTGAGCTACGAGCGCATCGTTCTTCAGTTGTCACCCGGCCGAGACCGGGTGTTGCGGAGGCTCCGGGATTTGAACCCGGGATGGGCGATAAACCCAAACCGCATTAGCAGTGCGGCGCCATAGACCAGACTAGGCGAAGCCTCCCGGAGCCCTCGGCTACGACGCATAGATTACACATGCCCCCGCCGGTCAAGCAAAACGCCCCCCTCCTAACTGCATCCGGCCTGGTCAAGGGGGGTGCAGTTGGGGCAGGGGGGCGTCTTGAGGGGGGTCAGGAGGGCGAGACGTGAGGTTCGTCTCGTGCCAGGTCGAGGAATGGCGTCAGGGCGGCCGGGTTGCGGAGGGCGTCCAGGCTGACGGCGCGCTCCGGCGGGGTGCCGGCCAGGATCTTCTTCACCGGCACCTCGCACTTCTTGCCGTTCAGGGTCCTGGGGATCTCCTGAACGGCCACGAAGCGGTTCGGCACGTGCCGCGGGGACAGGTTGGTCCTCAGCTCCGAGCGCAGGGTCGGTTCGAGGTCGGCCAGGGTGACGCCCTGGTCCAGGACCAGGAAGCACAGCAGCTCGCCGTCCGCCTGCCCCGCTCCGGACGTGTCGATGACGAGGGAGTCCGCGACGCCCTCCAATCCCTCGACCACGCGGTAGAACTCGCTGGTGCCCATCCGCACCCCGCCGCGGTTGAGGGTGGAGTCGCTCCGGCCGTAGATGACGGCCGAGCCGCGGTCCGTGAGGCGGATCCAGTCGCCGTGCCGCCAGACGCCCTCGAACGTGCTGAAGTACGCCTCACGCAGCTTCGAGCCGTCCTCGTCACCCCAGAAGAACACCGGCATGGACGGCATCGGTTCGGTGATCACCAGTTCGCCCACCTGCTCGACCACCGGCTGCCCGTCCTCGGAGTACGCCGCGACGGCGGCGCCCAGGGCGCGGCACGACAGCTCGCCCAGCCAGACCGGCAGGTCGGGGGCCGCCCCGACGAACGCCGTGCACAGGTCGGTCCCGCCGGACACCGAGGCGATCTGGACGCCCGCGCCGACCTCCGCCGCGATCCAGCGGAAGCCCTCGGGGGTCAGGGGCGCGCCGGTGGACCCGACCACCCGCAACGCCGACAGGTCGTACCGGGCGGCCGGGTGGACGTCCTCCTTCAGGCACGACTGGATGTACGGCGCGGACGTGCCGAAGTAGGTCACGCGGTGCTGCTCGGCCAGGTGCCACAGCACGTTCAGGTCGGGGTGGGCGGGGCTGCCGTCGAACAGCACGACGGTCGAGCCGACCAGCAGGCCGGAGACGAGGAAGTTCCACATCATCCAGCCGGTGGTGGTGAACCAGAAGAACCGGTCGCCGGGGCCGAGGTCGCTGTGCAGCGCCAGCATCTTCAGGTGTTCGAGGACGATCCCCCCGTGCCCCTGCACGATGCCCTTCGGCAGCCCCGTGGTGCCGGACGAGTAGAGCACCCACAGCGGGTGGTCGAACGGCACTGGTTCGAAGGCCAGGTCGGCGTCGGCGTGCTCGGCCAGCAGGGCGTCCCAGGTGACCGCTCCCGGCAGCGGGGTCCCGCCGACGTAGTCGATCATCACGGTGGCGCGCAGGGACGGGATGCGCGCCCTCAGCTCCTCCACCGCCGGCCGCACGTCGAACGCCCGGCCGTTGTACCGGTAGCCGTCGACGGTCACCAGCACGGTCGGCGCGATCTGGGCGAACCGGTCCGCGACGGCCCGCGCGCCGAAGTCCGGCGAGCACGACGACCAGGTCGCGCCGAGCGACGCCGCCGCCAGGAACGCGATCAGCGCCTCCGGCGAGTTCGGCACGAGCGCCACCACGCGGTCACCGGGCCGCACGCCCAGCGCGGCGAAGCCGGCGCGCACGGCGGCCACCCGGCGGCGCAGCTCGCCGTAGGTCAGCTGGGACGCCAGCCCGTCCTCGCGGTGGAACACCACCGCCAGGTCGCCGTCCGCGCCCCTCAGCGCGTGCTCCGCGTAGTTCAGCGTGGCGCCGGGGAACCAGGACGCCCCCGGCATCACCGGGGCCTCCAGGACCCGCGTGGGCGCGCTGTGGAACACCACCCCGAAGAACTCGGCGACAGCGCCCCAGAACCCCTCCAGGTCGGACGTGGACCACTCCCACAGCGACGGGTAGTCGGGGAGGTCCAAACCCTTCGACGAGGCCAGCCAGGAGCGGAACGCGGCCATCCGGCTGTCGCCGACCCGATCGGGGTCCGGGCGCCACAGGACTTCCGCCTCGCCGGCGGCGGTGCCGGCACGCATCTCGGTCATACCTGAAGTTCCTAGCCGATCGGACGGCCGGTAACCACAGTCGGCAACCACACACCGGGTCAGTTCCGGGAGGCGTTCGCCACCAGTGCCTCGACCGCGGTGATCAGCCGCGGCGCGTCCGTGGGCGCCACCACGAGCCACCCGCCGTCCCGCCGGACCAGGTACCGGCCGTCGGCCGTGTCCAGCCACGACAGCACCTCGCCGGTGGGGTGCAGGTAGCCGGCCCGGTTGCGGGCGATCACGCCGACCTGGCCGCCGCCGCTGCGGGTGGTCACGGCGCGCATCAGGGTGTTGGCCTCCGGTTCGCGCAGGCCGACGGCGCGCAGCGCGTCCAGGAACCCCTCGCTGCCGTCGTCCTCGCCCGCCCTGCCGGCGGCCAGGTAGTCGTCCCAGCGCACGTTCACCGACCGGCCGCTGCCGGGCGGCGCGGGCGGCAGGGTCTTGACCGTGGTGGCGGCCAGCGCGGTCGGCCGGAAGCCCGCGACCTGCACCTGGCCGCCCAGCCGGCCCGCGAACGCGCCGTGCCACGCGGCGGTGGCCAGGCCGCGGGCCTGCTCGCCGCGCAGGGTGAAGAAGACCTCCAGGCCGACCTCGAACTCGGCCAGGCCGCGCAGCAGCCCGTACAGCTCCTCGTCCGGCCGCTGCACGGTGCCGAGACCGCGGGCCGCGAGGTCGCGGGACGCGGTCTCGACCAGCCGTGCGCGCTCCTGCTGGGTGTGGCCGAAGTGCCGGACGCCGAGCGGCACCGGGTTGGCGTCGCGGTGGACCGCCTGCCAGAGCAGGAAGAACTCCACTTCGCTCAGCCGGAAGACGCGTTCGGTCACAGGCCGATCACCGGGGGTGCTGCCTTGCGGTCGAGGCCGAAGACGTTGTCGTCGTCCTCCAGGTAGCCGGGGCGGTTGCGGTCCTTCTCACCACCGCCACCACCGGCGACGGGCGGCGGCGCGGCGATCGGCGCTGCGCCGATCATGCCGGACTGCGGCGTCACCGACTTGGGCGCCTGGAACTGGCTGGTCACGCTGCCCGGGTTGGCCGCGCCGCGGTCGCCGAGCGCGCCCGTGGCGGTGCCGGGACCGGCCACCGGACCACCACCACCACCACCACCGGCCGAGCCGACCGGGGTGGGCATGACCGCGCGACCGCCGAACCCGCCGCCGCGCCCGCCCGCGAAACCGCCGCGGCCGAACTGGGCCGACGTGCCGCCGGGACGCTGGTTCGCCGCGGGGTTGGCCGCGCCGGCGGTGTTGTTGTTGTTGACCACGACCTGGTTGCCCGCGCCACCGGGGCCGTCGCCGACGGACGGGCTCGGCGTGATCACCGGGGCCGGCGGTGGCGGCGGCGCGACCGGGTTGGTCGGCGGGCTGAACGACGGCACGGTCCGGTCGACCTCGTAGGAGTTCAGCTGGAACATCGCCATGACCTCGGCGGCCTGCCGGTGCGTCGCGTCCGCGGCGACGACCGAGCCGACGGCGGGCGCGGCGATGGAGTCGATGCCGGTGAACGGGTTGTGCGGCCGGGTGGCCGGCAGCCGGGTGTTCGCCACCGAACCGACCTCCGGCGTCGGGGACAGCGTGCCGCTGTGGTCGACCGCGCGGTCCGCGATCAACGACGTGCGGGGCGTGGCGACGGGCGTCGGGGTGGCGACCGGGGACGCGACCGCGTCGGCGACCGGCGTGACGACCGGCGGCGCGGGCGCGGGCGGCGGCATCATCTCGCGCGCCGTCTGCACGTGCTGGATCTCGGTGGCGATGCAGGTGGCCACGTTCTCGGCGTGCTCGCTGGTGTTCAGCGCCCACTTCTCCACCGACTCCAGCGCGTTGCGGGCGCGTTCGGCCGAGTCGCCGGTCCACGCCTGGCTGGACTGGCTGATCGCCTTGGCCAGCAGCTCCTGCACCTCGGCCAGCGCCTTGCCGACGGTCGCCCAGTCGGCCTGGGCGCTGCCCGCGGCCTTGAGGTCGACGCCGGTGTTGACCATGTCCCACAGCTGCTGGTGGCTGTAGGTCATCCAGTCGACCTTCTGGCCGAGGTCGGTGGGCTTGTCGTTGCCCTGACCGCCGCCGTTGTTGCCCTTGTCGCCGTCGTGCTTGTTGTCGCCCATCAGCCCTTGGCCTCCCCCGCGGCGCCGAAGGCGTCCGCCGCATCGTCATCGGCCCGTTCCAGGTTCCGCGCCGCGTCGCGGATGGTCTCCTCGACCTCGAAGAGGACCTGCATGAAGTCGCCGATCACGTAGACCGCCGACTCCTCGTTGCCCACGGCCACCTCGCGCAGCCGGCGGCTGATCGCGTCGCTGACCCAGTTGTTGCCGAACTTCAGCTCGACGTCGAGGTTGTTGACCGCGCGGCTGTGCACGTTGTCGACCAGGCTGCGCGCCTGGGCGATCAGCTTGACCAGGTCTTCGACGCCCTGCTTGTCCAGGTCGAGCTGGACGGACTGCTTGTCGACCGCGTCCAGCGCCGTGTTGGCCTTGTCCAGGTCGGTCTGCGCGGCCTTGGCGAAGCTCTCGGCGGGCACGGGCGTGGGCACGGGCGCGCCGGCGGTGGCGTCGGCGACCGCCGAGGCGGGCAGCGTCACGGTGGCGCCGCCGTCCGGGGCCGGGGCCGACGCCGGTGGCGGCGCGGTGGCCGGACCCGCGTTGGGGGCGGGCGGCGGCACGACGGCGGGGCCCGCGTCGACGGCGGGCGGCGGGACGGCTGGGGCCGCGTCAGCCGGTGACGGCGGAGCGGTGGGGCCCGCGGCAGCCGGTGGCGGTGGGACCGCGCCGGCGGGCAGGGTCACGGTGGGGCTCGGGTCGGCCGTCGGCGAAGCCGGTGCCGGTGCCGGTGCCGGTGCTGACGAAAGCGGCGGTGCCGACGAAAGCGGTGCCGACGAAAGCGGCGGCGCCGGTGCGAGCGGCGGTGACGCGGGCGGCGGCAGGGGGGAAGGCGGCATCGGCACCGGTGAAGGCGCGGCCATCGGGTCTACCTGGGCCGGTGAGGGCGGTGGAACCGCTGGGACCACCGGTGGATCGGCCGCGGCCGGGACCTCGGGCCGGCCCACCGCGGACGGCGTGAAACCCGGCGGGACCTGCACCGTGTGCGCAGCCGCCGAGAATGAGACCGTGTTCCCGTCGCTCATCACTACCCCCTGCACTGCGATTCGCCGCGGGCGCTCCGCGCGTTAGCCCGCGACGACCGAAATCAGGCGTTCCGGACGCCCTCTTTAGATGTACCGGGAAGCCCGTTCGGTTCCAAGCCTCCGAGCAGAGGCTTAGCGAAGATGTGAGTCGAACCAGTTCAACGCCCGCTGCCACGCCTCCGCGCCGGCGTCCGGCGTGCTGTCGAACCGGTGCCCGGTGTGCGAGAACCGGACCACGTCGGTGGCCACCGGCGCGGCCGCCGCGGCGTCGCGCAACTTCTCCACATCGCTGAACGGGATGTCGGTGTCGTCGTCGCCGTACAGGCCCAGCCACGGGCACGTCAGCTCCTCCGCGACCTCCACCAGCGACGGCAGCCCCGCGGCCAGCGGTTCCAGGATCCCGCCGCCCCCGACGGTCACCGCGGCGCCGATGGTGCGGCTTCCCGCAACCACCATCGCGACCGATCCGCCCAGGTCGAAGCCCATGACGCCCATCCGGTCCTGGCTCACGCCCCGCTGCCCCAACCACACGAACGCGACGTCGGTGTCGGCCAGCACGGCCTCGCCGGACAACCCGCTCACCATGGCCGGGGCCTCGTCGCCGGACACCTCGTCGTAGAGGTGCGGGGCGACGGCCAACCACCCCTCGGCGGCCAGTCCGCTCACCAGACCGCGCACGGTGTCGGTCACGCCGCGCGCCTCGTGCAGCACGACCAAGCCGCCGCGGACGGCGTTCTCCGGCTCGGCGACGGTCAACCGCAGTTCCCGGCCGTCGGTGAGGGAGATCGTCTCGGTGCGGGTAGGAGTCATGGACCAACCCTTCCACGTGGGGGTGAACGGCAGTCAACGTGAGCATCCGTACGGCAGGTATGCCCCATCCGGGTCTTTCACCGGATAACGTCCAGCTCAGAACCCCGAAGGGAGCCCTTGGATGACCGTGCGAACCCGAGCCGACCTCGTTGCCCTGCCCGGATACGTGCCCGGCAGGACCGTCCCCGGCGCGATCAAGCTGGCCAGCAACGAGGTGTCGGCCGGACCGCTGCCCAGCGTGGTCCGGGCGATCGCGGACGCGGCCACCGCCGTGAACCGCTACCCCGACACCGCCGCCACCGACCTCGTGGCGCGCCTGGGTGCCAAGCTCGGCGTGCCGGTCGAGCAGGTGGCCGTCGGCTGCGGCTCGGTGACGTTGTGCCAGCAGCTGGTGCAGGCGACCTGCACCGAGGCCGACGAGGTGGTGTTCCCGTGGCGCTCCTTCGAGGCGTACCCGATCGTCACCGCGGTCGTCGGCGCGGGCCAGGACCGGGTGCCGCTGACCCCCGGCCACGCGCTCGACCTGGACGCGATGGCCGCGGCGATCACGCCGAGGACGCGCCTGGTGTTCGTCTGCAACCCGAACAACCCGACCGGGACGGCGTTGCGGCGGGCGGACGTCGAGCGGTTCATCGAGCGGGTGCCGTCCGACGTGCTCGTGGTGGTCGACGAGGCGTACAAGGAGTTCGTGGACGACCCCGACGTGCCCGACGGCGTGGAGCTGGCGAAGGCGCAGTGGGCGGCGGGCCGGGACAACGTGGCCGTGCTGCGGACGTTCTCCAAGGCGTACGGCCTGGCCGGGCTGCGGGTCGGGTACGCGGTGGCGTCGCCCGCGGTGGCCGAGACGCTGCGCAAGGTCTACGTGCCGTTCAGCGTGAACGCCCTGGCGCAGGTGGCGGCGCTGGCGTCGCTGGACGCCGAGGCGGAGCTGATGGCGCGGTGCCGGGCGATCGTGGCGGAACGGGCGCGGGTGCGCGGCGAGCTGCTGGCGGCCGGGTTCGAGGTGCCCGAGTCGCAGGCGAACTTCGTGTGGCTGCCGCTGGGTGAGCGGACGGCGGCGTTCAACGAGCACTGCCTGGCGCACAAGGTGGTCGTGCGCGCGTTCGTCGGCGACGGCGCGCGCGTCACGATCGGCGAGCCGGAGGAGAACGACGCGTTCCTGGCCGCTGCCAGGTCGTTCAGCGGGTGAGCAGCTGAACGATGGCCACGACTCCCACCACGACGATCACCGCGCGCAACGCGGTGGGTGGGAGTCGGCGGCCGACCTTCGCGCCGATCTGGCCGCCGACGACCGAGCCGATCGCCAGCAGCAGCACGGCCAGCCACGCCACGTCGGCGATGAAGATGAACAGCACGCCCGCGACCAGGTTCACGAACGCGGTCAGCACGTTCTTCAGGGCGTTCATCCGCTGGATGTGCTCGCTCATGAGCACGCCCATCAGGCCCATCACCAGCACGCCCTGGGCCGCGCCGAAGTAGCCGCCGTAGATGCCCGCGAGGAACACGCCGATCCACAGCGCGAGGCCGCCGTGCTCCTGCCGCTCCCGCTCGGCGAGCTTCTTGTTCAGCCACGGCTGGGCGATCACCAGCACCAGCGCGATGGCGATCAGCACCGGCACGATCGCCGAGAACGCGTCCTCCGGCAGCACCACCAGCAGGATCGCGCCGCCCACGCCGCCGAGCATCGAGGCGGGCAGCAGCCGCTTCACCCTGGGCGCCTGGCCGGTCAGCTCGCGCCGGTAGCCGAACGCGCCGCTGAGCGAGCCGGGCACCAGGCCGAGGCTGTTGGACACGTTGGCCACCACCGGCGGGTAGCCGACGGCCAGCAGCACCGGGAACGTCACCAGGGTGCCGGAGCCCACCACCGTGTTGATCCCACCGGCGAACACACCGGCCAGGACGACGATGACCGCTTCCAGCGTCGTCACGGCCACACTCCCCGAGCTCGCAGTTGGTTAGCGACGCTAACACTGCGCCGGGCGGGCCGCGGTGTGGGACTCGCGACACCGCAGCCGGCCCGGTCCGGCGCGGCTCGACCGCGGTCGTCAGCCCAGGTTGTCGGTGTCGAACGTGTTGCAGCGCGCCGGGTCGCCGGTCTCGTAGCCGGTGGTGTACCACTTCTGCCGCTGCGCCGACGTGCCGTGGGTGAACTGGGTCGTGTCGACGTGGCCGCCGCCCAGCTCGCCCTGGATGAAGTCGTCGCCGATGCGGGACGCCGCGTCCAGCGCCGCGTTCACGTCGTCCTGCGTCACCCCGGTGATCAGCGGCTGGCCGGACGCCGTCGGCACGGTCTGCGCGTGGTTGGCCCAGGCGCCCGCGTAGCAGTCGGCCTGCAGCTCCAGCCGCACCGAGTCCGACTTCGGCCCGGAGCCCTGGCCGACCCGGTCGGACGTGCCGAGCTGGTTCTGGATGTGGTGGCCGTACTCGTGCGCCAGGATGTACGCCTCGACGAACGGGCCGCCGGTGGCGCCGAACTTCTGCTGCATCTCCTGGAAGAAGCCCAGGTCGATGTACACCTCGGAGTCCGCCGGGCAGTAGAACGGCCCGACCGCGGACGTCGCGTTGCCGCACCGGGTCTGCACGCCGCCGGAGAAGAAGTTGGTCTGCGCGGCCTGGTAGGTGCGCCCCGACCGGGCGAACTGGTCGGTCCAGTACGCCTGGATCGAGTTGATGAACGCCACCGCGCGGCAGTCGGACTCCCGGTTGGCGTCCGCGCCGGTCCGGCACTTCTCCTTGATCGCCTCGGAGCCGACCTGCTGGTTCTGGCCGACGTCGCCGAACCCGGCGCCGGACGGCAGCTGCCCGCCGCCGCCGAGCTGCGAGAGCACGAAGTAGATGATGAGGCCGACGATGCCGAGCCCACCGCCGCCCAGCGCTACCCGACCACCGACACCGCGTTGGTCGGAGACCTGTGACGTGTCCAGCTCCGCGTTCTCGTTGAACTGCACCGCGCGTCCTCCCAGCAGCAGAAGCACCGGCCCCGGAAAAGCCCCGAGTGCGGGCCCGAACGTACAGGGCACCGCACCCGGGATTTCCCATGTGGAAGTGACGAAACCTGCGTGACGGGGTCGGCGTGGACCGCGGTCGGCGCCGACGGTGGAGACGGCGCCCTGACAACTACCGGGTCAACATCGTCAAGCGCGGCGATGGCGCCGGTGGCGCCGTGCGCTCGAAACCTCGTCGGAACCGCTCACGTTCGCGATCGGGTCGGTCTCCTGACCGCTCCGCCCGCGGGGTTGCGGCTCGAACGCGATTCGTCACCGCGAGGACTTACCTGCACCGCACCACCTACCCCTTCCGGGCGTGCCAGCGGCGGGTCGGCTCGGGTTCCGCCGGTGGCAGGTCCTGCATCGAGCATGCGCCTGATCGGCGCGGTGCACAACCGGAGCGGAAGCCCCTGAACTGGTGAAACGAAATTCATCCGGCTCGGTGGGACGTCCGCGGCGCGGATGAGCGCGCTGTGAGCGGGCACCCGGGGCGCCCGCTCACAGCGCTTCGATCACGGGGTGGTGGTGATCCGGCCGAGGGCCGGCGGGACCGTGTTCGGGTTGGCCGTCAGGTAGGCCGTGAAGCCGTCCAGGTCGATGCCGCCACCGGTGATCTCCGTGCCGCCGGTGAACGCGCTGAAGCCGTCACCGCCGCCCTGCAGGAAGCTGTTGATCGTGACGCGGTAGCTCGCGGCCGGGTCGAGCGGCACGCCGTTCAGCGCGATGGCCGAGACCTTCGAGCCGATCGGCGCGGACGCCGACCACGAGTAGGACAGGCCCTTGGACGGCTGCAGGACGATCTGCCGCTGCTGGCCGTTGACGACCTGCCACTGCTGCTCCAGCGCCGCCTTGAGCTGCGCGCCGGTCAACGTCACCGTCTGCAGGATGTTGCCGAACGGCTGCACGGTGAACGCCTCGCCGTAGGTCACCACGCCGTCGCCCTCGCCCGCGGGCGAGGAGGCGTAGGTGAGGTCGGCGCGGACGCCGCCCGGGTTCATCAGCGCGAGCACCGCGCCGTTGCCGGTGGTGGCGGCGAGCTGCGAGTCGGCGATCAGGTTGCCCAGGGGGGACTCACCCGCCGGGTTCTGCGCCCGCGGGACGTCCTGCGCGATCGTGCCGATCTGGCGGTTGGCGATCGGGCCGGACTTCGACTTGGCCAGGTCGATGATCGCCTGGACCTCCGGGTCCGGGGTGACGTCCTTGGTCACCACGTGGTTGCGGGCGACCGTGGCGGAGCGGACGACCTCGCGGGTGCGCTTGTCGATCTTGAGGTCGACCACGGACAGCTCGCGGCCGAACGCCAGGCCCTCGATGAACGGGCGCGGGTTGCCCGCCGGGTCGGTGACCGTGCAGTTGTAGTGCTGGTGGCTGTGGCCGGAGAACACGGCGTCGATCTTCGGGCTGACCTGCTCGGCGATCTTGCGGCCGGGACCGCCCTCGACCGTGCGGCAGTCGTCCGGGCCGCCGCCCGCGGTGTTGTCGCCCTGGTGGATCAGCAGCACGATCGACTTCACGCCGAGCCAGTTCAGCAGGTCCGCGTACCGGTTGGCGGCCGCGATCTCGTCGCCGAACTTCAGCTCCTTGATGCCGTTCGGGTCGACCAGGATCGGCACGTCCTTCAGCGGCATGCCGATGAAGCCGATCGGGACGCCGTCGCGGAACTCCACCCAGAACGGCGGCAGCGCGGGGAGGCCGTTGCGGGCCTTGGTGACGTTCGCGCCCAGGATCGGGAAGTCCGCGCCCCGGTAGGAGTCGCGGAACTGGCAGCCGTCGACCGGGTGGCAGCCGCCCTGCTGCACGCGCAGCAGCTCCTGGTAGCCCTCGTCGAACTCGTGGTTGCCCGCCGCCGTCGTGTCCATGCCGACGTGGTTGAGGACGTCGATCGTCGGCTCGTCGTGGAACAGGGCCGAGACGATCGGGGACGCGCCGATCAGGTCGCCCTGGCCGACGATCACCGAGTTGCGGGCCTGCGCCTGGAGGTTGCGGATGTGGGTGGCGTTGTAGGCGGCGCCGCCCGCTTCGACCTGCGTGCCGTCGGACAGCGTGACGCGGCCGGAGGAGCCCGTGGGGGGCTCGATGTTGCCGTGCAGGTCGTTGATGCCGATCAGGCGGACGTCGACGGTGCGCGAGGGCTGCTTGTTGTCGGCCTGCGCGGGGTTCTGCACCAGCGTGACCGCCAGCGCTGCCGCCGCGGTCACCGCGAGCGCGGCGGAGCGCTGCGCGGTGCGTCTGAACGAGGTCATGGGGTGGTTCCTCCCTGCGGCGCCCCGGTAGGAGGGCGCGGTACGGCGCAGGAGTTTGCCTTCCGGAGCTGTCCGGCACCAGACATGTTCGTGGATCGTCCGTTAACGGAGATGTGCGGCATAGCCTGGGGAGGTGACTGAGCACGAGCCGCGTTGGCTGGACGATGGGGAGATGCGCGCCTGGCGCAACTACGTGGTCGGGGCGTCCATGCTCGCCGACCGCTTGCACCGCGAGCTGCAGGACGGGCACGGGGTGTCGCTCGCCGACTACGAGGTCCTCGTGCGGCTGTCCGAGCAGCGGGGGCGGCGGATGCGGATGTCGCAGCTGGCGGACGAGGTGGCGTCGTCGAAGAGCCGGGTGTCGCACCAGGTGGCGCGGATGGAGCGGGAGGGGCTGCTGCGGCGGCGTGAGTGCCCGGAGGACGGGCGCGGGGTGTTCGCGGAGCTGACCGACGAGGGGATGGCGCTGCTGGAGGGCTCCGCGCCGACGCACGTCGAGGGGGTGCGGGAGCACATGGTCGACCTGCTGTCGCGGGAGGAGCAGGAGGTGGTGGCGCGGGTGTTCGAGCGGGTCATCACGCACCTGCGCGAGGTGGACGGGTAACCTGCTCCGGCACACCGGGAAGCGTGGCAGAGCGGCCGAATGCACCCGCCTTGAAAGCGGGAGACGGGCAACCGTCCGGGGGTTCAAATCCCTCCGCTTCCGCAGGTCGGATGGGGTGTGACCCGGTTCTGACGCCGGGTCGCACCCCCTCTGTGTAGCAACGGGTGTAGCAACGCCCTCAGCCGAGTTCGGCCGTGAGCTTCTTCAATAGCCTTGGCCACGTCCAGCGCCATCGGCTGACGCATCCGCTCTGCCCGCGTACCGCTCATCACGCCGCCACCCCCTCAGCACCACTGAGCTTGATCGGGAACGGCCGCACATCGGCAGGCCGGAAGTAGTCCCGCAGCTTCCCCAGGTCCGCATCGGTCATGTGAAAGGCCCGAGCACGCTCCGGTTCCCGTTGCCCGTCCTGCTTGACCCACGCGACACCGGGCGTGTTCTCCGCGATCTCGTGAGCAGCCGCGCCACACTGCCGGACATCGTCACCAAGCACCATGTCCACCTGCTGTGGCTCATCCAGCCGCAGGGCGACGCGGGCGGTGAACAGGTGCAGGAAGGACACGACCTCCTTGCGCGGGTCCTGACCAGGCCGACGACACCGGCACCAACATGACCACCGGGTACCGGACCACGACGAGCGCCAAGCGCACGACCCCGACGACCGCCAGCCACACCAGGGCCACCAGTGCCGCGATCCACTTCGCCTTGCCCGGCACCAACACCCACCACGGCACCCGAGGCCGGACGCCCTCGAACGGAGCCGGGTCGACCCACTTGCCGCCGTTCACCGCGCACGCCCCACCGGGGCGAAGATCAGCGGCAGCCAGCCCAAGCAGGCACAGCAAACGAGCTGGTTGGGCGCGTAGACCCCGAACCGCCCGCATGTCCCACAGGGGCGACCATTGGTCAGCTTCCACACTGACGGGGCAACCGCACGTCTTGACGCACGTCCCCCGACCACAGATACCCTTGCCATGACCGAAATCCCTTGCGCTCGCAGAATGTGCAGGAGAAATCCGGTCGAGTGAGTCGCGGAGAAGCAGACCAAGGCCCGCCAAGACTTTAGGGCTGTTTCCCCGCGACTCACACCAACCGGCGAAGTGTCGAAACTGTCAGCTCGTCTTGCCCGCAACCGCAGAGGCGTTGTTGGCGAGGTGCAAGATCATGGCTTGCGACTCTTCCACGCTCAGCGTGTTGGAAAGAATCGACTCCATCGCACCCTGGTACGCGCCAACGCTGTCAGGGTCATCAAGAAGGATGCTGTGGTACATCGCGTCGACGTGCACCACCGGCCGGTAGTCGTCCGACCGCATCAACGTGAACGGGTAGCGATCCCAATAGGGCCCAGCCATCAACCGAGGAAGCACCCGCAAGCCGATCCTGCCGGTGTTGGGCAGCGTGGCGAGATGACGCAACTGCTCAGCCGCCGTCCGCCGGTCCGTGCCCAAGCTGCGCAAGGTCATCTCACGCACCACGAACACGAACCTCGCCTCTCCCTTCAGTACCCGCTGCCGCTGCGCACGCGCCTGCGACCTCTGCTCGATCTCCTCCGGCGTGGCGAGCGGGTCACGTTGCAGGACCGCACGGGCGTATGCCGAGGTCTGCGCTAGTGCAGGCACCGCGACCGTCTCATAGGCGAACACCTCCCGCGCCGCCGCCTCGTGCCGCAGCAACACCGGCAACTCGTCCACCCCACCAGGCCCGTGACCGCTCCCGACGAACCAGTCGCGCGGGTCGGCGTGCAGGCTCATGACTCGGTCCACCGTGGCCTGGTCCGACCGGTAGAAGCCCAGTAGCCGAGCGATGTTGCCCGTGTCGGTGCCTCGCGTCCCGGCCTCCAGCTTCGACAGCCACCCGGCCGAGAGCCCAAGCACCTCCGCCATCTCATCGACGTCCGTACCGGACTGTTTTCGGGCCGATCGCAACTCGGCCCCCAATGCCCTGCTCTTCACGGTCGAACCCGACCGCGCATACCGCCCGTGGCTCATATCTTCTCCACACCAAAGAGACCCGTTCTAGCACGCACAAACACGCACCGATCCAGGTAGCGGACTAAATGATTTCGAACAAATCCTCAAACTTCAAAGGATGCAGCGCCTTCAAAGCTCCTGCAATGAATGCGGGTCCTGGCTGCAACTCACCTCGCCGGACCCGCACCACCGTCGAACGGTGCAGGCGCATTCCTTTCGCAAGGGCATAGTCAGACCTGAACCCCGCCAGCGCCGTAGCCTTGTCGAAAAAGCCGAGGCGAAGCTTGACGGTGTACCCGTCGCCAATCGCGGGACGCGTACTACCTCACTCACACGCCGCTCCCACCACACCGACACGAGCGCGCTGGATCTCCGCCCGCCGCTCGAACTCCACGGCAGCGACAGCACAGGCATGGCGAGCCCAGACCGGTACCGCAAGATCGCCACCCAGTACCCGCCACGCCTGCGCCACAGCGGAATAACCGACCGCCAACCGGAACAGCACCGCAGGTTCGTCCGAAGTGGACGCCAGCAACAGCGCAGTGACCTGCTCCGCGTACGCGAGGTTCCACCGGGCGACCGCCTCACCAGACGGCCGCGCCACCTCAGGCCGCCTTCTGCTCACCCTGGGGCTTCTCCACCCGCTTGGGAGCAGCACCCGTCTGCGGCGACACGAGACCGGTAGCCCGGATCGCGAACCCCTGGTACTTGTACCGATCCCCCATCACCCGAGGCTCAACCGTCAGCCCCTCGAACGCCACCGGCCACACCTCGACACCGGGCATCACCTCCACAGCCTGCGGCGGCACCGGCTGCACGTCAGCCAGGAGCGTCACTGTCACCGATGCGTCCCGCTCCTTCTCTGCGGACGGATCGGTCACCACGACCCTCCACTGACGCTTGCCCGTGCGCTCGTCCACCCGCTGCTTCGCCTGCCGACCGCGCCCCTTGTCCTCCACGCTCATGTACTCCATGTCCGGCGCGACCTCACCGACCATCAGCGCTCCCATCGGAAACACCTGGTCAAACGCCGCTTCGAACCGAGTCCCGTACGGAACCGCCACCAGCCACCTCCGTCACCTTGCCAGCCCGCCTGTCTGAGCTAGACAACTTGACAGTAAGACAGCTTGGCTAGCCAAGTCAAGTAAGGGGCCTGTGTCAGCCGATCGAGCTAGCTCCCTAGGCGGTCTAGCCAAGTGCGAACATGCGCTGCGAACATTGTGCGAACACACCCAACGTTGGATGGACGCACCCAACGACCTTCACCCGTGACAGCAACCAAGCTGTCACGCAAGCAAGCTTGGGGCCCACATGGCACTTGATCCCGACGATCCACGACCGCCGTACATGCAGGTGGCCAACGCTCTGCGCGCCGCTATCCTGACCAAGGTCTTCAAGGCCGGAGACAAGCTCCCATCGCGCGCCGAACTGGCGAAGAAGTACGACGTAGCCCCGATGACCGTGCAGAACGCTCTACGCGAGCTACGCGACGAAGGCTTGATCGTCTCCCGACAGGGCAGCGGCGTCTTCGTCCGCGAGCGCACCGAACGGCCGGTCGGCCTGCGCCCCCACATCGAACGAGCCTTCGAGTCCGACCGCGTCACCATCGACTTCTCAGGCTTCTCCGGCGAGACCCTGCACGGCATCCTCCAAGAACCACTGGACAAGATCCGCATCGGCCGCCTCACCCCCGAAGCGATCCACGTCCGCATCCTCGTCCCGGATCCCACCGTCCCGTGGTCAGTCCCCGTGACCGTCGAGGACCAGGCCGACAGCCCGGCCTTCCGCGCACGCGCCGCCGAGATCATGCGCCGCCACACCCTGGCCATCGTGGACAACGTCACCGAGCTGGGCGCCCTCGGCCTGGTCAAGGACGCCACCGCCGAAGTCCGCGTCCACCGAACCGCCCCACTGTTCAAGCTCTACCTGATCAACAACGACGAAGCCTTCTTCGGCTTCTACCCCGTCCGCGAACACGTCCTATCCCTAGACGGCCAACCCCAAGCCATCTACGACCTCATGGGCAAAGACGCCATCCTCTTCCACCACAGCACCACCGACGACGACACCAGCACCGGCAGCCAATACGTCACTCAAGCCCGCACTTGGTTCAATAGCCTTTGGAACACCATTTCGACGGACTACCGACCATGAAGGAAATCATAGGCCGCGTAGATGACATCGACATGCTGCAGCGCATACTGAATACTACTCGCGGATTTCTGTTTGACTTCGATGGGCCGATCTGCTCCATATTTGCAAATCTTTCAGCCTCTTACGTCGCCCATCAACTCAGAAGTGTCTTGATGCGTTGCGGCCACAAAGTTCTACCTCAAGAAGTATCGACCAGTGATGACCCGTTCGATGTCCTTCGATATGCGCGACTACTGGGCATGGAAGAATTTCATGAAGTGGAGCAAGCGCTAACCGAATGCGAAGTAGCCGCTAGCGAGACAGCGACGCCGACTGCCGGAGCTGAAAAGCTGATCGAATCTCTCGCGGCTCGACATTTCGATTTGGCCATTGTTAGCAACAATAGCGCTGATGCGATCCGTTCCTACATGAACCGACACGGGCTAGTTAAAGCATTTAAGTGCATTACGGGGCGCGAAGGCGGCCCAGAGAACTTGAAGCCCGCACCTACACCAATCCTCAAGGCAATGCACGATATCGGTCGGCTTCCACACAGTTGCTTACTCATCGGTGACTCTGCGTCGGATATGGTGGCTGCCAAAAAAGCGTCATCACTTGCTCTCGGTTACGCGAATAAGCCGCACAAAGCTCAAACCCTATTTCAGGCAGGTGCCGATGCTGTGGTCACACAGCTCGAAAGTGTTCAGCGCGCACTAGACTCTTCCATTATTTGACTGTAGGAAAAATATGCTTGTTGACGTTTCGAAGCTATATTCCGATGAGCCGATCGTTGATCCTGTCGCGGACCAATTGCACCGCTCCAGTTTCGCCGTACGCGTAGCATCCGTTATAAATGATATAGCTGAGCAAAGCGGAAGCGCGGTCATCGGAGTAGTTGGTCCATGGGGCAGTGGAAAAACATCTCTCGTAAACTTGATCAGTCATGAATTGAGAAGTGCAGAGGCAACTACCTGGAAGGTCTCCTGGTTCCGACCTTGGTTGTTCGTAGACACCGAATCGCTACTCAGAGAATTTTTTACCACCCTGTCTGACGAGCTACCGGGAAAGAGGCGTAGGCGAACTAGGATTTCCCTGGCACGCCATCTTCGCAATGTCTCACCAGCAGGTAAAGCCGTGCCTCTCACAGGGCTGGACAAGGTGCTGGAAGCGCTATCGAACGCAATCCGCGGTAATGAGTCGATCGAACACACCGGAAAGGTAATCGAAGACCTGACCGGGAAATTTGAGTCGCGCCTTCTGGTGGTGATTGACGATGTTGATCGCCTTCAGCCTGACGAGCTACTTCTAGTACTCAAAATGGTCCGTGCCGTAGCGAAATTCCCGAACGTATACTACGTTCTTTCTTACGACGAATCAACTCTGCTCGACGTTCTGTCCAGTACAGAGATTGCACGAAATAATGTTGCACGCGCACAAGCTTACCTGGAGAAAATCGTACAAGTCAGATTTGACTTGCCTTCACTGGATACTGGAATAATCAATAGATTTTTCCAGGCACATTTGGATCGTTCGCTAGTAAAGCATGCTCAAGTACTTGACAATACAGAGCTTGCGAGATTGCGGACGTGTCTCGACTACCTCATGCGTGAGAAACTTACCACCCCGCGCAGTATCCGTAAGCTTTTCGGTCAAATAGATGCAACATTCCCACCCCTCAGAGGCGAAGTTAACTACCTGGATCTATTGTTTCTGACTTATATGCGGGTCTTTGAAAGTCCGATCTACCATCTGCTTCCTCGTCACCGAGAAAAACTCGTTGATACTGGCGGGTTTTCGATGGACGGAAATGATCTGGCGAAAGAAAGGCAAGATTGGCTCAACCGCCTCAGTGAAGTAGCAGGAGAAGTTCGGGCAACTTCGATCCTAAAGTTTCTAGGGCAGATATTCTTGCCTATTAGGTCTATTGTCGAAAACATGCCCTACGGCAGTAGGTTCGTCGATGAACTTGTCGAGAAACAGCGTGTGGGCAGTTCCAGCTACTTCGATCGTTACTTTCACTTCAGTGTTCCGGATTCCGACGTTTCAGACGTAATGACGATACGGGCCCTTTGTTCTATATTGGGGGGACGGGAACCCGTTTCAGAGGTTGAGGTTCTCAAGCGGCGTGCCATGGAGCATCCGAGAGAAGTACTTATAAAGGTCGATGAAGTCGTGGATCGCGTCGACATTCAGACACTTGACGCATTGATCCGCTGGCTTGTTTCCATTTATATAAATGTCAAAGATGTTCCTAAGTTGTTCGGATCTCCGCATGATCTTATAGAAAGAATGGTGATTAGACTTTTGGATATGGCTCCAACTGTGCAAGTTCTTCGCTGTTTTAGTATTCTTACACAGGGAGAGAACTTGCATCTTAGTGCAAGAATGGCCTGTCGAAATAGTAGAAGAGAAGACCGGAAAGACTGGCATCAGAGGTTCGTTGTGGAACTGGTGCCTAGACTATGGTCGGCAGTTGAAGCGGTTGCTATGCGTCCTATGAGTGAAGTCAGTGATGACGAGTTTCACTTCGTAACCTACTTGGCAGAACTGACGGATGCCGTATCGGTGAAATCCTGGCTCCATCAAAAGATTGAGTCTGGACCATGGACAGTACTGGACGTTTTGACACTCATGGTCCCTTTGCGAACTTATTATGGAGGAGTCGATAATGTATGGCGCGTTTCCGATGTTGATCCTGATCGGATTGACCGATTGATTGGAATTGAATACGCTAAGGACCACCTGCGGGACGAATTGCGCGTTGATCAGCCTTCTCCGAGAACCATCGAAGACCAAGTAGGGACTCGCGAAAACCGCCAGGCTTACATATTGTCGTTCCTCAAAAATCACCATACGCCTGCCGACTAGTCAATCAATCAGTTCGTCTCATATGCGTTGCCGAAGTTAGCTCTATGGGATCAAGGCGCGCCGCCTACGGCGGCGCGCGGTGCCGTCCGGTGCACGTTGGCACCGACTCCCCGCATCGCGGCACGCCGGGCTCCCGCTTCGCTCCGCCCGTCGGCCGCGCGCGGAGTCGGTGCACGTGGTTGGGACGGCGGCGCGCTGATGGTGGGGAAGTGAGCCGCGGAGCTGCTTCCGGCCGCTGGGCTCCGTGACGATCGCGTGGTCGCACAGCCGACGTGGCTGGGCGCGGCGATCGACGCCCGCCGACGCTTCGCGCCTGCGGCCAGCGGTGGTGGCTGGTCGCTTGAGGGGGCGGTCTGTTGCCCGTTTGCTCCACTTGACGCGCGGGTTCAGTCGAACGGCTGGGCGCGATCGAGCTGGAGGGCTGGAGGGCTGGACATGAGTGAGGCAGAAGACCTGAGGGCGTTGGCCGACGCAGCCGCCAGGAGGGACGCGGCACAGCGGGCGTACACGGCGGTCGCAAGTGCGGCGCCGCTACGCCACGGAGAAGAGACTCCTGCACCGCATCCCGAGGCTCGTCGCGGGCTCAGCGCTCGCAACGAGGCACGCGCTCACTTCAGCCACGTGCGGGACCGGGTGCTGGCTCGCCGGGGAGGCTGGATGCCTTGCCGATGCTGCACGGGAGGTACCGGCCAGGTGTAGCTACCGGTGTAGCAACAGGGCTGGACTGGCATGAACCACGATGAACGGTCCTAGCCCCGTGAGCTGCGGGAACGGTGGAATCTGAACGGTCCTGGACGGGGAGGGCCGGCATTGAAAGCGGGAGACGGGCAACCGTCCGGGGGTTCAAATCCCTCCGCTTCCGCGAGCGCGAGGAGGGCGGTGGGTCCACGGGAGCCACCGCCGCCTCGCGGGAGGCTCACCCCCGGGTCTTCTCGACCGCACCGGTCGGGGTCTTTGCGGATTTCAGTTCGCCGCCGATGACGCGCATGAGCGCTTCGAAGTTGGCGCCGCAGCGCTGGGCCGCCTGCCTCGCCTGGGCGGCGGTGGGGGAGTTGCCGATTTCCAGCACCGAGACGATGAACTTCCGGACGGGCTCCTCGACGGTGGGGTCCAGGAGGTGGCCGGTGCCGAGCATCTGGGCGGCGCGCAGTCGCAGGGCCTCCCGGGTCGCGGTGGTGGGACCGTTCCACTCCTCGGCTTCGGAGTTGGCGAGCGTGGCGGCGTCGCCCATGAGGGTGTTGGCCTGCTCGGCGAAGGCTTCCAGCCGCTTGACGGTGCGGGCCCGCTCCTCCTCCTGCCGCTTGACCTCGGCGTCCTGGCGCGCGCGCCGGTCCTGCGCGTTGGCGCTCAAGCGGGCTCCTGTGACGGCTCCGCCGAAGCCCAGGGCCGCGCCGAGGAGGGTGCCGAGGGGGACCAACAAGTCTTTGGGCGTGATGGAGCCGGAGGGGGTGGTCGCTGTCGGCACCACCACCTGGATCGGCACGGCGGGCGTCGGAGCGGCGCCGGTCGGGGTGGGGGCTGTCGTGCTCGTCGCTGCCGTGAAGGAGAACGCGACGGCGGCGAAGCCGCTCAGCGCGGCCACGGCCAGGCCGGTGAGTGCCGGACCGCCGAACGGGTCAGGCATCGCCTTCCTCGAAGCTCTCCGCCAGGAGCTTGCGGAGGTCCGTGAAGTTCAGGTGCAGGTTCCACTCCTGGATGTCCAGGTAGTCGCTTTCGAACGAGGACATCCGCGCCATGGTGAGGTCGAGGGTTTCCGGGAAGTCGCCGGGAGCGCTGAAGGACCTCGTCCTCACGCCGGCGTCGCGCAGGCTGTCCTCCGCCATCTTGACGGCCCTGTCGTCGTACGGGAAGCAGGCCAGGACGCAACCGTGCACCTTCGCCAGCGCCTCGGCCAGCCACGGCTCCCGGTGCTCCGCGTAGAGCCTGGACAGGTGCAGCGTGAGCCCGGCCAGCGAGAACGAGGCTTCACCTTCCTCCAGCACCTTGTTGCCGCGGAACTCGTCGGACAGCGCCGCTATCCGCAGGATCGCCGCCTCGACCTCGTCGCCCGCCAGGCTCGCGGTGATGGCGAACTCGTTGAGCGCGGTCCGCGAGTTCTTGTTCCAGTCCAGCCACTTCTTCTTCTGGAGCAGCAGCGGGGCCAGCGGGGTCCAGACGTCGATGACCGCCCGCCGGGCCTGGCCGTCGAGGCGGAGGCACTCGGACAGGGCCATGTGGTTCGCGAGGGCCTGCGGTCTCAGCTCGCACGCCCGGCGCGCCAGGGCGATGCCGAACAGGCGCGACCGGGGGCCGAGGCTTCGCGGGACCGCGGCCTTGTACAGCTCGCGGCCGATCCCGAAGACCTGGCCGGCCCCGTCCTTCAGGTTCCCGCCCCCGCCCAACCGCTCGATCACCTCGAGCAGGTGGAACCCCGCGGATTCGACCGCCAGGTCGCTCTCGTCCGACATGGCGATGCCGTAGACCGCCTCCGACACCATCGGGTGCCGGGGCCGCATGATGTCGTCGCCGTAGTTGGCGACGGCCTCCCGCCCCAGCCGGTTGGCCACCTTGCTGCGGAAGCTCGACTCCTCGACGTCGCAGAAGCCGGCGATCACGCTGCTGGGGATGCCGTCCAGCCCGGCGACGTCGACCAGGGACAGGACGATGACCACGTCCGCGAGCGTCATGTCGCCCGGGGTCACGTCCTGGGACAGGGACTCCAGCAGGTCGACGAGGTGGGCCCGCAGTTCTTCGGGCGTGTACCGGACGGCGAGCAGCCCGCCGAGCAGCGCCCCGGAACGGGAAGAGGCGTGAGCGCTCCGCTCGCTGAGCAGCTTGGCCGCGTCGCCGTCCGATAAGCCCTGGATGACGTCGGGCTCGACCGGTTCGAGAGCGCGCCAGCTCTGGATTATCCGTCGGGCATCCGATTCGGACACCCGGCCGAAGGGGTGCTTGGTCGAGATCAGCGGCCCCTTGTTCTTCCACGCCTCGACGGGGTTGATCTTGAAGCCGAGTTCGCGGACCCGCCGGGTCCAGTCCGTGTCGCGACTCGCCAGCAGCAGTTGCAGGCCGCTGGACGCCGGGATGTGGTCGCCCTTGACCAGCTTGTGCAGCGATTCCAGCAGCAGCTGCGCGTGGTCCGAGACCAGGACGGCGCCCGGGCCGTGGTCCCTCGCCGCGTCCAGCACCTGCTGGGTGAGGACGGCGTCGTGCCGCTGCCGCCACAGGACCGTGCGCCCGTCGTCCCGGGCCAGCACGGCGGCGGCCTGGCGGAGGGCCGTCGACTTGCCCTCCCCGGTCGGCCCGATCACCAGCTCGATGCCTGCCCGACCCTCCCTGATCCTCCGCCGGGTCCGGTCCAGCAGCGAATCGGTGATCTGGAGCCGCCGGAGGCGCGGGTGGACCACGGCCTCCCACTGCGGTTCGCCGCCGTTGAAGAAACCGGTCAGGTCCTTGTCGGGGGTGATGTCCGAGAAGTCGTCGGGGGTCATGACGACCCAGCCGTTGGGAGCGCCCGAAGCAGCGGGCGTTTTCATGATGCTCTCGACGCTCAGCCCCTGCTCGTTCAGCATCTTCACAGTGTAGGGACGTCCACGGCACGGCATGGCGGACGACGACCGGGTTCGCGACGCGGATCGGGGCGGCCCACCGCGTGGTGGGCCGCCCCGATCCGGACCTCGTGCCTTACGCCACGTCGGCGTGCGAGTGGTGCTCCGCCACGTGCAGCGAGCGCTTCGCCGCGGCACGCGCGTCGGCGCGCTTGGCCCGCGACGGGACGCCGTTCACGCTCTCCGTGCTGATCGCGTAGGACGCCGTCACCCACGCCACCGCGTCGGAGTTGCGGTCCAGGGCGGTCCGGTCCACGTTGCCCAGGTTGTCACCCGAGCCGTGGTAGTTGGGGTCGTACGCGACGCCCGCCGTGCCGCCCCACTTCGCCGCCTGCGCCTCGGTCTTGACGCCCTCGGCGCCGGTGAACAGGCCACCGGCCGGGATGCCCTGCGCGATGAACTCGCCGTAGTCCGAGCGACCGGTGAAGTCGGTGCCCTCGGTCTGCACGCCCTTGGCCACGGTCAGGTAGTCGGTGAACGCCTGCTCGATCTGGCCCGAGCCGTACGGGCCCGCGCCCGCGCCGACCGCGTCGGAGTCGTCGCCGTCGTAGACGAAGTACGCCGCGTTCGGCGAGCCGATCATGTCGAAGTTCAGGTACAGCGCGATGTCGAGCTGCTGCTCGAACGTCAGCGCCTGCACGTACTTCGTGGAGCCGACGAGACCCAGCTCCTCCGCGCCCCACCAGCCGAACCGGACCGCGTTGTTGACCTTCGGCGACCCGCCGAGCCGCAGCGCGGTCTCCAGCAGGCCGGCCGAGCCGGTGCCGTTGTCGTTGATGCCGGCGCCGTTCTCGACGCTGTCGAGGTGCGCGCCCGCCATCACGACGTTGTCCTTGCGACCGGTCTTGGTCTGCGCGATGACGTTGCGCGAGACCCGGTCCTCCTCGTGGTACCGCAGGTCGACGGTGACCGGCTGGCCGCCGAGCTGGGCCAGCGCGGTGCCGTCGGCCCGGCTGACGCCACCGGTGGGCACGACGCCCGGCGAGCCGAGCGTGACGCCGGACAGCGGGCCCTCGGCGTTGTTCGAGATGATCACCGCGATGGCGCCGGCGGCGGCCGCGTTGCGGTGCTTGATGTCGAACGTGCACGCGCCGCGGCGGATCAGGGCGATCGAGCCGGTGAAGTCCTGGCCGGCGAAGTCGGTCGCCTCGCAGCCCGGCGTCGCGTCCTCGGGCACCACGCGCAGCGGGCCGGTGACACCGCCGGCGGGCGTCTGCGGCGAGAACTCCAGCGGGATGTTCTCGTAGGTGGTGGCCCCGACCTCGGCGACGGCGGCGTCGGTGATCTGGACCGGGTAGGTGAACTCCGGCGTCGACACCTCGAAGCCCGCGCCGCGCAGCTTGCCCGCCACGTACTCGACGCTGGCGTCGTAGCCGGACGTGCCGGCGGCCCGGTTGCCGTCGTTGCGGTCGGCGATGCGCTGGAAGGCGATCAGGTGCCGGTTGACGCCTTCGAGCGTCACGTCCTTGACGAGGTTCTTGGCGAGCTTCGGCCCGTCGAGCGACTTCGCCGGTGCGGCGTTGACGGTGGGCACGGCCACCAGCGCGAGGGATGCGGACGCCGCGAGGATGGCCGCGCGTCGAATCCCGGTTCTTGCTGACATGATCGAGTTCCCCTTCACTCGGATGCCGAACCCTCACAAGTCACGCGGACGAGCGCAATCCGTCACTCGGTGGGTTCGCACCCAGTGAGCAGGGGCAAGCACCGCGTGACACCCTCCACCGCCAACTCCCACCCCGGCCGACGGAACGTGCCCGGCGTCACCACCAGCCGGGTCTGCTGGGCCGCCTCACCCCGCCGGACCTGCCGGAACGTGCCGTCCGGCAGGTAGCCGAGCTTGCGGCTGACGCCGTGCGACTCGGGGTTGTCGTCGAACGCGCTCGACCGCGCCAGCACCGCCCCGAGGTGGTCGAACGAGAACGCGAGCACGGCCGCCCGCATCTCCGTGCCGATGCCGCGCCCCTGGTGCCGCAGCCCGAGCCACGACCCGCTGGTGACCTCGCGCAGCACCGGGAAGCCGTCGGCGCCGAGCGACTGCACGCCGACCACCCGGCCGGCCAGCCGGACCAGGAAGTTCACCGTCCACCGCTGCGCGGTCAGCGCCGACCGCGCCTGCCAGTGGTGCTGGAGGGTGTTGACGCCGAGCCGGTCGCGCGGCGCGTCGGTCCACTCCACGCCGAACGGCATCCGGTCGGGCGGGTGGACGCCGTCGAGGGCCAGGTCGGCCAGCTCGGCCAGGCCCTCGTCGTCGTCCGGGCGCAGTTCGAGGCGCGGCGTCCGCAGCACCAGGTCCCGGAGCGGCCAGTGGTCCATGCCCGTCGATGGTGGCGACCGCGCGGCCGTCGTGCGACCGGATTACCGTCGGGGCCATGCGCGCGATCACCATTCGGGAACCCGGCGGACCGGACGTGCTGACGTGGACCGGGGTTCGGGATCCCGAACCGGGGCCGGGCGAGGTGCTGCTGGACGTGGCCGCGACCGCGGTGAACCGGGCGGACCTGCTCCAGCGCCAGGGCCACTACCCGCCGCCGAGGGGCACGTCGGAGGTGCCCGGCCTGGAGTGCTCGGGCACGGTCGCCGCGCTCGGCGAGGGCGTGACGGGGTGGGGCGTCGGCGACGAGGTGTGCGCGCTGCTCGCCGGCGGCGGTTACGCGGAGCGGGTCGTCGTCCCGGCCGCCCAGCTGCTGCCGGTGCCCGAGGGCGTCGACCTGGTGACGGCGGCGTCGCTGCCCGAGGTCGCGTGCACCGTGTGGTCGAACGTCGTGATGGTCGCGGGTCTCAAGAGCGGTGAGACGTTCCTCGTGCACGGCGGCGCGGGCGGCATCGGCACGCACGCCATCCAGGTCGCCAAGGCGCTCGGCGCGCGGGTCGCGGTCACCGCGGGTTCGGCCGACCGGCTCCGGCGGTGCGCCGAGCTGGGCGCGGACGTGCTGGTGGACTACCGCGAGCAGGACTTCGTGGCCGAGGTCGGCCGGGCCGACGTGGTGCTGGACAACATGGGCGGCGCCTACCTGGACCGCAACGTCGACGTGCTCGCGCCGGACGGCAGGCTGGTCGTGATCGGCATGCAGGGCGGGGTGAAGGGCGAGCTGAACATCGGCAAGCTGCTGTCCAAGCGGGCCACCGTGACGGCGACCGGGCTGCGGTTCCGGCCGGTGGACGGGCCCAGCGGCAAGGGCCGCATCGTCGCCGAGGTGCGCGAGCGGCTGTGGCCGCTGATCGCGTCCGGGCAGGTCAAGCCCATCGTGCACGACGTGCTGCCGATCGAGCGGGCCGCCGACGCCCACCGCGCGCTGGAGGGCGGCGGGGTGTTCGGCAAGGTCGTGCTCAAGGTCTGAGCGCCACGTCGGGGCCGGGCGTCACGACGTCGGGTCCAACGCGGTCGCGGTGGCCAGGAAGGTGCGGGGCGTGGTGCGGAAGCGCAGCGCGAACTCCTCGGCCCACCGCACCAGCACGGTCTGCTCGCCGGGCCGCTCGGCGTCGTCCACCAGCACCGCCGCGCCCGGCGCGAGGACGCCGCGCAGCACCGGCAGCGCCGGGTACCGGGCGTCGGCCGGCAGCGGGCCGTCCACCAGCAGCAGGTCGACCAGGCCGAACCGCTCCACGTAGGCCGACACCTCGTCGTGCACGAGCTGCGGGTGGTACCACTGGGCGTTCCCGAGCGCGGCCGGGTGCGGGGTCAGCGGCGCGTGCACGACGCGCGCCACGTGGCCGAGCCCCTCCCGGCGCAGCTGGCTGGCCACGAACGCGGCCGTGCGCTCGTCGTGCTCGACCGACAGCAGGTGGCCGAAGCCGCGCCGGGCCAGCAGCCGGGCCAGCACCACCGACGACGCGCCGCACCCGCACTCCACCAGCACCGTCCGCGACCCGAGCAGCACCTCGTCGACCACGGCCGCCAGCGCGGCCGGGCGCAGCTCGTGCGCGGTGTTGGGCAGGTACTCCGACATCAGCGGGGCCAGGCGGTGCAGTGCGGCGAGGTCGGCGAGCTCCCGTGACAGCAGGTCGTCCACCGAGCCCCCCGGTCTCACCCCAGCTCGGCGACCGCCCGCACGAGCTCGTCCACTTCCACCGCGTTCGTGTAGTGCGCCAGGCCGACGCGGATCGCGCCGCCGACCTCGCCCACCCCCAGCACCGAGAACACCCCGTGCTGCCCCGAGTCGGCGAACGCGCACACGCCGCGCTCGGACAGGTGCTCGACGCCGTCGGTCGACTTCACGCCGGCCACCGTGAACGCCAGCGCGGGCACCCGGCGCATGGCGTCGCCGATCACCATGACGTGACGGAGCGATCGCAGTTCGTTGATGAGATTAGCCAGAAGTCCGGCCTGGTAGGCCTTCACCGAACCGAGCGAGGTGAGCACCCGCTCCCGGCGCGGGCCGACCGCGGCGTCGTCCAAACCGGCCAGGTACTCCACCGATGCCACCAGACCGGCCAGCAGCGGGTAGGCGTGCGGGCCCAGTTCGAGGCGTTCGGGACCCCGCGCGCCGGGCTCGACCGCGACCGACGGCAGCAGGTCGAGCATCGACGGGTCGCGGAACACCAGCGCGCCGACCGGCGGGCCGCCCCAGTTGTTCGCCGACACGGCCACCACGTCGGCGTCCATGGAGGTGATGTCCAGCGGCACGAACGGCGCGGCCGACGAGGCGTCCACCACGACCAGCGCGTCCGTGCGGCGCGCGGCCTCGGCGATCTTGCGCAGGTCCGGCCGGGTGCCGACGGAGCCGGACGCGGCGGTCACCGCGACCAGCTTGCACTTGGGCGTGACCAGCTCGTCGTACTGCCACGCGGGCAGCTCGCAGGTCTCGATGTCGACCTCGGCCCACCGGACCACGCTGCCGGTGCGCTGCGCCGCCCGCTGCCACGGCGCGATGTTCGCCGGGTGGTCCAGCCGGGACACCACGACCTCGTCGCCGAGGAACCAGCCCTCGGACAGCGCGTCGGCCAGCCGCTGGAGCAGCACCGCGGAGCTGGGGCCGAGCACGACGCCCGCCGGGTCGGCGCCGACCAGGTCGGCGACGGCCCGCCTGGCCGCGTCCACGATGGCCTCGGCGCGTTGCGAGGCGGGGAAGATGCCACCCGGCCCGGAGACGGGTGCGCGCAGCGCGGTGGAGACGGCCGTGGCCACCTGTTCGGGTACTTGCATCCCCGCCGGAGCGTCCAGGTGAACCCAGCCGTCGCCGAGCGCGGGGAACAGCCCACGGACCCGGGCGACGTCGAACGCCATGCCCCACACCGTACGGAGGACGTCGGCGCGCGCGACAGCCAGGGGCCGGCGGTTCACCACCCGATCCGCGACCCGGTTCGGCGCGGACCACCCGATCGGGCCAGGATGGGGGGCATGAGCGAGGCACACCGAGGTGATCAGGTGGACGACGAGCGGCACGTGGTCGTGGTCGGCCCGGACGGCGCGCCGGTCGGCGCCGCGCGGGTGCCGGCGGGCGACGACCCCGGTCAGGACGTGACCGACCTGGTCGAGCAGCCGGCGAAGGTCATGCGGATCGGCACGATGATCAAGCAGTTGCTGGAGGAGGTGCGCGCGGCGCCCCTGGACGAGGCCAGCCGCAACCGGCTCAAGGAGATCCACAAGCGGTCGATCGACGAGCTGGAGGACGGCCTGGCGCCGGAGCTGCGCGACGAGCTGGAGCGGCTGTCGCTGCCGTTCACCGAGGAGGGCACCCCCTCGGACGCGGAGCTGCGGATCGCCCAGGCGCAGCTGGTCGGCTGGCTGGAGGGCCTGTTCCACGGCATCCAGACGGCGTTGTTCGCCCAGCAGATGGCGGCCAGGGTCCAGCTGGAGCAGATGCGCGGCCGGGCGCTGCCCGCCGGTTCGGGCGCGGCCGACGGCCCGGAGACCCCGCACATCAGGGGCACCGGCCAGTACCTGTGACGGTCGGTCGGGTCGCGCCGGGAGCCCCGCCGACCCGACCGACTACCGCGCGTGAGCACCCAACTACCAAAGGGTCACCTCGGGGCGACCGGAACGGCACCCCGACGCGCAGCGGTGACCGCACCGTGACAGCCCGGCGACAGGGTCACCACCCCGCCGCCGGTAGTCTCATCACTCGTGCAACCCACGAGTACGGTCGAGCGGCCAACCGCTCCCCTGGCGCCCAACTCGCGCACCTTCGCCCGAGCGTTCGGCGACGTGCGGGACGCGTGGCAACAGCGGGAGCTGTGGGGTCACCTCGGTTGGCAGGACATCAAGCAGCGGTACCGCCGGTCGGTCATCGGCCCGCTGTGGATCACGATCTCCATGGGCACCACGGCCCTCGCGCTCGGCCTGCTGTACTCGCAGTTGTTCAACCAGGAGATCGCCACGTTCCTGCCGTACGTGACGGCCGGGTTCGTCATCTGGAACTTCATCCTGGGCGTGGTCACCGAGGGCACCCAGGTGTTCATCTCCAACGAGGGGCTGATCAAGCACCTGCCCTCCCCGATCACCGTGCACGTGCTGCGCATGGTGTGGCGCCAGGTGCTGTTCTTCGCGCACAACCTCGTGGTCTACCTGATCGTGCTGGCCATCTACTTCCCGACGCTCGCGGACGGGTACCGGATGGCGGGCGACACGACCGACCAGCCCGGCCTGTCGTGGACCATGCTCCTGGCCGTGCCCGCCTTCGCGCTGGTCGTGGTCAACTCGGTGTGGGTGGCGCTGCTGTTCGGCATCATCAGCACCCGGTTCCGGGACATCCCGCCGGTCATCAACAGCTTCATCAACCTGGTGTTCTTCATGACGCCGATCGTCTGGCACGTCGGCGTGCTCAACAAGGTCACCGGCGGCGAGGGCGGCAGCAACGACTGGCGGGTGCTGATCGCCGAGCTGAACCCCATCTTCCACTTCGTGGAGATCGTCCGGGCGCCCCTGCTCGGGCACGCCCAGGACTGGCACCACTGGGTCGTCGTCGGCGCGTTCACCGTCGTGGGGTGGGCGCTGGCGCTGGTCGCCATGCGCAACTACCGTGCCCGCGTCTCCTACTGGGTCTGAGTGAGGCCGCAAACACATCATGGTCAGCATCGACGTCTGGAACGCCTCGGTCGACTTCCCGATCTTCGACGCCAAGTCGAGGTCGCTGAAGAAGCTCGCGCTGGGCAAGGTCGGCGGCAAGATCGGCTCCGAGGGCCGGGTGCCGATAATCGAAGCGCTGCACGACATCAACATCTCGCTGCAGCACGGTGACCGGGTCGGCCTCGTCGGCCACAACGGCGCGGGCAAGTCCACGCTGCTGCGGCTGCTCGCGGGCATCTACGAGCCCACGCGGGGCAGCTCGCGCATCATCGGCAAGGTCGCGCCGGTGTTCGACCTCGGCGTGGGCATGGACCCGGAGATCTCCGGGTACGAGAACATCATGATCCGCGGCCTCTTCCTCGGCATGGGCCGCAAGGAGATGGAGAAGCGGGTCGACGACATCGCCGAGTTCACCGAGCTGGGCGACTACCTGTCCATGCCGCTGCGCACCTACTCGACCGGTATGCGGGTGCGGCTGGCGCTGGGCGTGGTGACCTCGATCGACCCGGAGATCCTGCTGCTGGACGAGGGCATCGGCGCGGTCGACGCGGCGTTCCTGGAGAAGGCGCGGGACCGGCTGAACGACCTGGTGAAGCGGTCGGGCATCCTGGTGTTCGCCTCGCACTCCGACGACTTCCTGGTGGAGCTGTGCAGCACGGCCATCTGGATGGACGAGGGTCAGGTCAAGATGCACGGCTCGCTGCGCGACGTGGTCACCTCCTACAAGGGCCGTGACCCGTTCGAGCACCTGAGCGCGCAGACGCTGGAGCGGATCGGTCAGCCGAGGGTGCTGAGCGGGAACGGTGGCGAGTAGGTGAGCTTGGTGAGCGCACTGCCGAAGGGCTCCGTGGTCGGGGTCGTGGTGACCCGGCACCGGCGCGAGCTGCTGGCCGACTCGCTGAAGGTGCTGGCGTCGCAGACCCGGCCGCTGGACCACCTGGTGGTCGTGGACAACGGGCCGGACCAGCCGGTGGACGACCTGGTCGCGCAGTCCCCCATCCCCACCACCTACCTGGCCTCGCACCGCAACCTCGGTGGCGCGGGCGGGTTCGCGCTCGGGATGCTGCACGCCCTCTCGCTCGGCGCGGACTGGCTGTGGCTGGCCGACGACGACGGGCGGCCCGCGGACGAGACCGTGCTCGCCGTGCTGCTAGAGGAGGCCGAGCGGCGCGACCTGGCCGCGATCTCGCCGGTGGTGGCGAACATCGAGCGGCCGGAGAAGCTGGCGTTCCCGCTGCGGCGGGGGCTGACCTGGAAGCGCAACGCCGCCGAGCTGGGCTCCGACTTCCTGCCCGGCATCGCGTCGCTGTTCAACGGCGCGCTGTTCCGGGCGTCCACGGTCGACGTCATCGGCGTGCCGGACTACCGGCTGTTCTTCCGCGGCGACGAGGTGGAGATCCACCGCCGGCTGGTGCGCACCGGGCTGCCGTTCGGCACCTCGCTGCGGGTCACCTACCTGCACCCGGACGGCTCGGACGAGTTCAAGCCGATGCTCGGCGGGCGGTTCCACGCGCAGGACCCGGAGAACGCGGTCAAGCGGTACTACACCTACCGCAACCGCGGCTACCTGCTGTCCCAGCCGGGGATGCGCAAGCTGGGGCTGCTGGAGGCGTTCCGGTTCGGGCTGTACTTCATCGGCGTGCGCCGGGACCCGAAGGCGTTCGCGGAGTGGCTGAAGCTGGTCCGGCTCGGTCAGCGGGAGCGGTTCTTCCGCAAGTAGCCGCTCGCGTTCAGCTCCGCGCGGAATCGCTGATGGCGAACCCGTCTTGCCTGGTCAGACGGGCGCTGGTGGGCTGTGCGGCATGACTTCTGAAGCGCGTAAGACCTCGCTGGTGCTGCACCTGGCGGCCAACCCGAACCCGATCTCGATCAAGGTGTCCGAGGAGACCGCCGCCGACCTCGGGTCGCGGTTGATCCAGGTCGTGCGCAACGGCCACACGCAAGCCGTGCAGACTGCGGACGGCAAGGAGTTCGTGGTCAACTTCAGCCACGTCGTGGCCGCGCACTTCGAGTGAGCGGGCCGGGCGGTGCGCGCGTCGACCGCACGCACCGCCCGGCCCTCCGGCTCAGCTGTTCTCGAACACCTTGCGCCACGACTCGACCGAGGTCAGCTCGGGCAGCGCGTCCCGGTAGACCTTCTTCAGCCGCGGCCACTCCTGGCCGAGGCGCCGGTAGTTGCGCACCACCCTGGCCATGAGCTGGCGGAACTCCTTCGGGTCCCGCTTGCGGAACGCGACGCCGCTGCCGTCGGCGCTGGACACCGTCGCGCTGTCCAGGTTGCCGAGCAGGAACCAGCGGGCGCTGGTCGCGGGCACGTTGATCTGCGGCCGGTGCCCGGCCTCCTGCTGCGGCGCGCGCAGGTTGTGCAGCAGCGCCTTGGACGCCTTGGCGGCGGTCGCCGCGGTGCCCAGCGGCGGCTTGAGCATCGCCTCCGCGCGCACCATGTCGAACGTGGGCGGCGGGAACTCCCGGGCCGACTCCGACACCTGGGCGTCGCTGTAGGTCTTGCGCAGCTTCTGGATCTCCGGCAGCGCGGTGCGCAGCGACTCGAACAGCTTGTCCGGCCCGGCGATGAAGTCCTCGATCGCCTTCTGCTGCACCGCGACGGTCGAGTACTCCATCGACAGCAGGTGCCGCAGCGACAGCTTCAGCCCCTGCTTCACCAGGGTGGAGCGGATGTCGTACGGGCTGTGCAGCGCGGCCATCACCAGCCGGTTGCGGGTGTGGAAGTACGCCTGCCAGTCGGTGGCGTCGTTCTTGTCCGTCCACGGCATGTGCCACACGGCCGAGCCGGGCAGCGACACCGTCGGGTAGCCGTTCTCCAGGGCGCGCAGCGAGTACTCCGCGTCGTCCCACTTGATGAACAGCGGCAGCGGGTAGCCGGTGCGCTGCACCACCTCGCGCGGGAACAGGCACATCCACCAGCCGTTGTAGGTGGAGTTGATGCGCAGGTGCAGTTCCTCGGTGTCGCGCAGCGACTCGGTGGCGAAGTCGTGGTCGGTGACCGCGCCGGGCGCGGCCCGCCAGAAGCAGCTCGCCAGGTCCACGACCTCGCCCATGCTGTGCAGCCGGGCGCGGGCCTGGAGGTTCAGCATGTGGCTGCCGACGATGACCGGCTGCGCCGCCGCGCGGGCGAACGCGTTGGACCGCAGCACGGCGTCCGGCTCCAGCCGGATGTCGTCGTCCATCAGCATGATCTGGTCGACGTCGGTGTGCTCGATCGCCTCGTACAGGCCGCGGGTGAAGCCGCCCGAGCCGCCCAGGTTCTCCTGCTCGATGACCTCCAGCTTGTCGCCGAGCAGGCGCACCGCCTCGGCGTAGCCCTCGGTGTCGCGCACCTTGACCGCGCCCTGGTCGGCGACGAACACCTTCTGCACGACGTCCAGCACGGCCCGGTCCTCGCCCAGCGCCCGCAGCGCGATGACCGCGTCCACCGGGCGCATGGTGGTCATGCCGATGGCCACCTTCTGCGCGGGCAGCGGCGAGTCGGTCGTCCAGGCGCCCTCGACCAGTTCCAGCGTGCTGTCGTCGGTGAAGACGTCGAACCAGATCCAGCCGCCGTCCTCGAACGGCTTGAGGCTGATCCGGAACTCCAGCGTGCTCGGCCCGCCCTCGGCGCGGACCGGCCTGCCGTCGAGGTGGATGCTGTCGCCGTTGGGCTTGGAGCGGTAGACGTCGATCCGGCCGGCGCCGCGCACGGACAGGCGGAGCACGACCTCCTCCACCACCGTCCACCGCTTCCAGTAGCTGGCCGGGAACGCGTTGAAGTACGAGGCGAACGACACCTTGGCCGAGGGCGGCACGGTCACCGCCCGGCGCGAGGACACGTGCGAGTGCACGCTGTCCGGCTCGTCCAGGTACAGCGGGCGGACGTCCAGCGGGTCCTCGTCACGCGGGAGGATCACCCGCTGGAGGACCTGCGCCGGTGCGAAACCGCCGCTGTGCTCAGTGGTCGGGGAGGCCGAATCGACGGCACTCTGCTCGGTCACGGGTTTCCTCCGGCGAACCGCGCGGGGGCGGCGGTTCGAATCAGCTGTGGGCGAATCCGACCACCGGTCGAGGCGGCCACGGGTGGGATCGACGATACCGCGTCCCGCCGATCCCGCCCGCCGCCCGGTGACCGGGTTGATCAGTCGAGGCTGCCGTCCAGCGGCGTGCCGTCGACCAGGTGCGGCGCGATCCGGTTGTCGAACGCGGTCAGCGCGGACCCGATGGCCATGTGCATGTCGAGGTACTTGTAGGTGCCGAGGCGCCCGCCGAACAGGACGTTGTTCCCGGCCGCCTCCTTCTTGGCCAGCTCGCGGTAGCGCTCCAGCTTGGCGCGGTCCTCGGCGGTGTTGATCGGGTAGTACGGCTCGTCGTCCGCGTCCGCCGACCGGGAGAACTCGCGCACGATGACCGTCTTGTCGGTCGGGTATTCGCGCTCGGGGTGGAAGTGGCGGAACTCGTGAATGCGGGTGAAAGGCACGTCGGCGTCGTTGTAATTCATCACCGGGGTGCCCTGGAAATCACCGGTCGGCAGCACTTCCTGCTCGAAGTCCAGGGTGCGCCAGCCGAGCCGGCCCTCGCTGTAGTCGAAGTAGCGGTCGACCGGTCCGGTGTAGACGACCGGCGTGCCCTCGGGGATCTCGTCGCGCACGTCGAAGAAGTCGGTGTCCAACCGCACCTCGACGCCCGGGTGCTCGGCCATCCGCTCCAGCCACGCGGTGTACCCGTCGACGGGCAGGCCCTCGTAGGTGTCGTTGAAGTACCGGTTGTCGAAGTTGTAGCGCACCGGCAGGCGGCTGATGACCGCCGCGGGCAGCTCCTTCGGGTCGGTCTGCCACTGCTTGGCCGTGTAGTCGCGCACGAACGCCTCGTAGAGCGGGCGACCGATCAGCGAGATCGCCTTCTCCTCCAGGTTGCGCACGTTGCGCGGGTCGATCTCGGCGGCGTGCTCGGCGACCCACGCCCGCGCCTCGTCCGGCGACAGGTAGCGGCCGACGAACTGCGAGATCAGGCCGAGCCCCATCGGGAACTGGTACGCCTGGCCGGCGTGCATGGCGAACACCCGGTGCTGGTAGCCGGTGAAGTCGGTGAACTGGTTGACGTAGTCCCACACGCGCTGGTTGGAGGTGTGGAACAGGTGCGCGCCGTAGCGGTGCACCTCGATGCCCGTCTCCGGCTCGGGTTCCGAGTAGGCGTTGCCGCCGATGTGCGAGCGGCGTTCCAGCACCAGCACCCGCTTGCCCAACTGGCTCGCGACGCGCTCGGCGACGGTCAGGCCGTAAAAACCGGAACCCACCACGATCAGGTCATACCCTGCGAAGCTCACGCCACCCGAGGGTAGTCGCGCCGGATGTCCGGTCCGGCGGTGACCCACCCCTCACCGGGACGGGCGGGCGGCACGCCGGTCCGCGCGACCTGGAGGCGGCGCGGGAACCCGCGTCCGTACACTGCGCGCTGAGGGCTTACCACATGTCACAGCGCCGTGCACCGCCACCTTCGCGCTGTCCGGTGTTCGAGCACGTCCGTCCACCGGTGGAATGCCTCCAAGCATCTCGACGACGGTGGGGCAGCAGGGGACATGAGTTGGTTCGAGGTGGTGCCGGCCGCGTTCGTCGCCGCGGCCTGGCTGGTCGGCCCGGGGGCGGCGCTGTCGTACGCGATCGGCCTGCGCGGCCTGTCGGCCTGGGGGATGGCGCCGACGCTGAGCATGCTCGTCGTGTCGTTCACCGCGGTGATCGCGGGCAAGCTGGGCGTGCGGTGGTCGGTGCTCGTGGTGCTGGTCGCCACCGCCGTGGTGGTCGCGCTGGCCGTGGTGGTGTCGCTGCTGCTGCGGCGGGTCGCGCCACCGCGCCGGACGGACCCGCCGCGGGTGCTGGCCGCCGCCGCGCTCGGCCTGCTGCCCGCGTTCGTGATCGGGTCTTACGTGCTGGTCAAGGGCGTCGGCCAGCCCGAGCAGCTGTCGCAGACCTATGACGCGGTCTTCCACTACAGCGCGCTCGCGTACATCCTCGACTCCGGTGACGCCTCGTCGCTGACCATGGGCACGCTGGGCAACCCGGCCACCCCGCCCGCGTTCTACCCGGCGGGCTGGCACGGGCTGACCTCGCTGGTCGTGCTGAGCACCGGCGTGCCGATCACGGCGGCGGCCAACGTCGTCGCGGGCGTCATCTCGGTGCTGGTGTGGCCGCTGAGCTGCATGCTGCTGGTGCGCCAGCTCATCGGCCGGTCCACCGCCGCGATGGCGGTCACCGGCGCGGTCAGCGTCGCGTTCACCGCGTTCCCGTGGGGCCTGCTCGGCTTCGGCGTGCTGTGGCCGAACCTGCTCGGCCTCGGCCTCGCGCCCGCCGGCGTCGCCATGGTGCTCGCCGCCGTGTCGCTGGCCCGGGAGGACGTCATCGGCAGGCGCCGCGCCATGGCGCTGGCGCCGCTGGTGCTCATCGCCTGCGGCTTCTCCCACCCGAACGCCGTGTTCAGCTTCGTGGCGGTGGCGGTGTTCCCGATCGCCACCAGCACCCTGCGGTGGGCGATCAGGCTGCGCCGCGCCGGGCGCACCGGCCGGGCGCTGGCCGGTGTCGGGACCGCCGTGCTCCTCTTCGCCGCCGCCTGGTGGTACGTGGCGAACGCGGCGGCCTTCGCCGACGTGCGCAGCCAGTACTGGGCGCCGTTCGAGACGCCGTCGCAGGCCATCGGCGAGGTGCTGCTCAGCGCGCCGAACGGCAAGCCCGCGCTGTGGGCGCTGTCCGTGGTGGCGGTCGTCGGCGCCGTGGTGGCGTGGCGGCTGCGGACCAGCCGGTGGCTGGTGGTCGCGTTCGCCGGCACCGCGTTCCTCTACCTGGTGACCGCCTCGCTCAACCGGCAGAGCACCCAGTTCATCACCGGCTACTGGTACAACGACTCGTACCGGCTGGCCGCGATGCTGCCGCTGACCACCGTGCCGCTGGCCGTGCTCGGCATCACCCGGCTGGCCGACCACCTGGGCGCGCTGCTGGCCAAGGTCCCCGCGCCCGCCGCGACCGTGCCGCCGGGGATGGTGGTGCCCGGGGCCGCGCAGCTCGAAGCCGCCGGTGTCGACCCGCGCCGGTCGCTGCTGCGCACGCCCACCGTGCTGAGCCTGGTGGTGCTGCTCGCGCTGGTGCCGCTGACCAGGTTCTTCTACGTCGGGCACAACGTGCGCACGGTGGCCGGGTCGTACGCGGTCGAGCCGGTGCCGAAGACCGGCACCATGGTCGACCCGGCCGAGCAGGCGTTCACGCCGAAGCTGCGGGACAAGCTGCCCGAGGGCGCCCTGGTGGCGAACAACCCGTGGGACGGCAGCGCCACCATGCTCGCCGAGGTGGGCCGCCGGTCGCTGTTCCCGCACGTCAACATCGCCTGGAGCGCCGACCAGAAGTACCTGGCGGACAACCTGGACGACGCCGGCCGCGACCCCGAGGTGTGCCGGGCGGCCGACCGGCTCGGCGTGGAGTACCTGCTCATGGCCAACCGCACGTTCTGGCCGTGGGACGCGCGCACCAAGCAGTACCCGGGCCTGCGCGTCTCGGCCGCGGACCCGGCGTTCGAACTGGTGGCCGAGCAGGGCTCGATCAAGCTGTACCGGTTGGCCGCGTGCGACGCCGGTGGCGTGGTGGCGTCCCGCTGAGAGCACCCGGTCGGTCGGCGGCCCGGCCCGTCCCCTTAACGTGTGCCGGGTGTCGACGTCGATGAGCCTCCGGCGGCTCTTCAGCCCACCCGTCCAGATGGCCGCGGGCCTCGGCGTGTTCGGCCTGGCCGGCTACCTGTTCGTGGCGCTCACGGGTCACACGCTGAGCACCGACCAGGCCAACCTCGCGGTGACCCTGTACTTCGTGGTCAACGTGATCGGGCCGGGCGTCTTCGCCGCGCTCGAACAGGTGACCAGCCGGGCCGCCAGCAGCGCCGTCGCCTCCGGGCAGGCCGTGCGGACCGTGGTCGGCCGGGTGTGCGCGTCGGGCGGCGGCCTGGTGGCCGTGGTCGTCGCGGCGCTCCTGCTGCTCGCCCCGTTCCTGGTGGACCGGACGCTGGGCGGCGACTGGGCGCTGTTCGCCGAGGTGCTGGCCACGCCGGTGCTGATCGCGGCGCTGAGCGTGGTGCGCGGCCTGCTCGCGGGCCTGCAGCGGTTCAGCGGCTACGCGATGACGCTCACCGTCGAGGGCGGCGTCCGGCTCGCGCTGTGCGGGCTGCTGGTCGTGCTCCAGGTGTCCGACGCCTGGCTGTTCGGGCTCGCCTACCTGGGCGGATCGGTGCTCGCGACGCTGGTCGGGCTCGTCTGGCTGCGCGGCGTGCGGTCCGCGCCGGACACCGCGACGGCCGCCGTGCCGCCGATGGGCAAGGGCCTGGCGGCGCTGGCCGTGGCCACCCTGCTGGCCCAGCTGCTGCCCAACCTGGCGCCGCTGGCGGTCAGCTCGCGGCTGCCGCTGGACAGCGTGGTGGCGCTGGCGTTCGGCCAGGCCGTGGTGGTCGCCCGCATCCCGCTGCTGCTGGTGTTCCCGATCCAGACCATGCTGCTGCCCAGCCTGACGGCGGCGGCCACGAAGGGCGACTACGGGTTCGTGGCGCGCCGGGTGAAGCTGGCGCTGGCCGTGCTCAGCGGGCTCGGCGTGGTGTACGCGGTGGGGTTCACGCTGCTCGGGCCGTGGTTGCTGCGCACGTTCATGGGGACCAGGGTCGACCCGGACACCGTGGTCACCGTGCTGCTGGCGGTCAGCACGGTCATCCTGATCGCCGCGTTCGCCGCGCAGCCCGCGCTGGTGGCGCTGCGCCGGGACAAGACCATCACGCTCGGCTGGGCGGTCGGGTCGGCGGTGACGCTGGCCATGGTGGCGCTGCCGGGCGACCCGCCGTTCATCGCGGCGCTGGCGCAGACGGTCGGCCCGTCGCTGACCCTGCTGGTGATGCTGCTCGGCCTGCGGTCCGCGCTGCGCCAGGCGTCGGCGCAGCGGGTCGAGGAGACCCCGCTGACCAGGGAGAACAGCTAGTCGACCGGGAAGTGCTGCGGACCGGGCGAGCGGCCCGGTCCGCGCCTCGCAACCGGGCTCAGACCCGGCGGATCGCCCGACCCGCCAGCGACTTGGCCAGCTTCAGGTCCCGCGCCACCGCGGCGTCCAGCGCCGACTTGGTGATGTGGCCCCGGCACAGCAGGTGCAGCCGCGCGGCGCGCGCCGCCTTGTGCCAGCCCGCCTTGGCCAGCTGCTCGGCCGCCGCCGCGTAGTAGCGCTGCTCCTCGTCGAACCGCCGCACGCCGTGCGCGCCGATCGAGGAGTGGCTGGACGCGTGCCTGCGGTACCGGAACACCGGGGTCGGGTCCAGCGCCAGCGTGCCGCCGCCGATCAGCATGTCGATGGACCACGCCAGGTCCGCGATCGAGCCGAACTCGCCGAGCCGCTTGATCCTCGGCACGGCGTCGTTGCGGAACGCCATGGCGGGCACGTACAGCCAGTTGCCGTTCATCAGGCTCTGCGCGGCGGCCGGGCCGTCCAGCTCGCCCTCTTTCCACGCCGACCGGGCGGCCACCCGCTTGATCTTGTCGGCCAGGCTGTCGGTCGGCTTGCCCTCGCCGTCGACCACGATCACGCCGGGGTGCACCATCACCGCGTTCGGGTGTCGCTCGAACGTGTCCAGCACCACCTCGACGTACCGGGGCTCCAGGGCGTCGTCCGCGCCCATCACCACCAGGTACTCCTCGCGGCCCAGCGTCATGCACCGGGACACGTTGGCGGTGGCGCCGAGGTTGCGCTCGTTGCGGGTGTACTCGATGCGCTCGTCACCCAGCGCGCGCACGTACTCCTCGGCCGTGGTGTCCGGGTACCGGTCGTCGGCGATGGTCAGCCGCCACCGGTCGCTGGTCTGCGCGCGGACGCTGTCGACCAGCTCGATCAGGAACCGCGGGTCGAGGTAGTAGGGGACGACGAAGTGGACGCTCACGGCTTCTCCGCGGACGCAGGGCTGTCACCGACAGCCACCGGGGGCTCGGCTTGGCGCAGGGCGATCGCACGGGCGAGCCGCGCGTACCGCAGCTCCAGCTCCTTGAACCGCAGGTAGGCGTTCAGGGTGGCGAAGGTGAAGACCACGACCAGCGCGTACAGCAGCAGGTCGGTGCCGCGGCCGACGCCGAGCCAACCCGCCACCACGGTCACGTCCTGGGGGCGCAGCACCGCGTAGACCCCGAACACCACGAAGAGCATGAACGCGAGCTTCACGCCCGCGGCCGACTTCGACGTGCCCCTCTTGCGCAGGAACAGCAGCAGGAGGGCGATCGAGAACAGGACCAGGATGTACTGGATCAGCATGATCAGTGCGCCTTGCTCTTGAGCATGGTGTCGAACAGGATGTTCACACCGTTGATGAGCGACTGGCCCTTGGCCATCGAGTACTCGGTGTACAGGATCGTCACCGGCTCCTCGACCACGCGCCACTTGCGGTGGTCGATCATCTCCACGATCTCCGACGCGTGGCCCATGCCGTTCAGCGTGATGTTCATCTGCTCGGCGACCGTGCGGTTGAACACCCGCAGGCCGTTGTGCGCGTCGGTCAGCCCGAGCCTGCGCGTGCGGCGGCTGAGCATCACCACCGTCTTCAGCACCACCCGCTTGATCCACGGGATGTGCGCGGTCTCGCTGTCCACGTGGAACCGGGTGCCGACGACGATGTCGACCGGCTCCGAGCGCAGGCGCTCCAGCATCGCCAGCACGTCCTCGACGCGGTGCTGGCCGTCGGCGTCGAAGGTGACGAAGTACTCGGCGCCCGGCTGCTTGCGGGCGTACTCGACGCCCGTCTGGATGGCCGCGCCCTGGCCCAGGTTCACCGGGTGCTGCACGAGGTGCGCGCCACCGGCCCGGATGCCCGCCGCGGAGTCGTCCTTGCTGCCGTCGTCCACGCACACCACGTTCGGGAACGTCTGCCGCGCGTGCCTGACGACGTCCTCGATGACCTGTCCCTCGTTGTAGACCGGGACGACGAGCCACACTTCCGACCAGTCGGTCACAAGAGGTCTCCAGTTACCGCAGCAGGGGGGTGGACGAGATGGCTCGGAGAGTACTGCAACGCCGGGCATCTACACTGCCTCGGGTACTCCCAGCCGCCGCACGGACAGGTGCCCGGCGTCTTCGCCGACCGCGGTCGTGCTGGTGATCCTCGAACTCGGGAAGGATTTCGATGGTTGGTGTGGCCGTCATCGGCGCCGGTTACTGGGGCCCGAACCTGGTGCGCAACGTTCAGGCGACCCCTGAGCTACGCCTGGTCACGCTGTGCGACCTCGACGTCGAGCGCGCCCGCAGCGTCCTGGGCGGCTACAGCACCGTGCGGGTGACGGCCTCCCTCGACGAGGTGCTGGCCGACCCCGAGGTCGAGGCGGTGGCGGTGGCCACCCCCGCGGCGACCCACCTCCGGGTCGCGCTCGCCGCGCTGGAAGCGGGCAAGCACGTGCTGGTGGAGAAGCCGCTGGCCTCGTCCTACGCCGACGGGCTGCGGCTGGTCACGGCCGCCGAGGAGCGCGGCCTGACGCTGATGCTCGACCACACGTTCTGCTACACGCCGGTGGTGCGCAGGCTGCGCGAGCTGGTGCGCGGCGGCGAGCTGGGCGACATCCAGTACATCGACTCGGTGCGCATCAACCTCGGCCTGGTCCAGCCCGACATCGACGTGCTGTGGGACCTCGCGCCGCACGACCTGTCCATCCTGGACACGATCCTGCCCGAGGGCGTGCGCCCGGTGGCCGTGGCCGCGCACGGCTCGGACCCGGCGGGCGTCGGCCGCGCCTGCGTGGCGTACCTGTCGGTGCAGCTGTCCAACGGCTCCATCGCGCACGCCCACGTGAACTGGCTGTCCCCCACCAAGATCCGCACGATGATCGTCGGCGGCTCCAACCGCACGGCCGTGTGGAACGACCTCGACCCGACGCAGCCGCTGGCCGTCTACGACCGCGGCATCGAGCGGCCCGACGACGAGAGCGTGCGCGTCTCCTACCGCATCGGCGACATGGTCGCGCCCGCCCTCCCCGGCGGCGAGGCGCTGCGCGGAGTAATGGCCGAGTTCGCCGCGTCGATCCTGGAGAAGCGGGCGCCGCTGACCGACGGGCGCTCGGGACTGCGGGTCCTGGCCCAGTTGGAGGCCGCGTCGGCCAGCCTTGCCGCCGGTGGCACGTTCGTGCCGCTGTCGGACGTGAACGGAGGAGTTCTCTGATGGACCTGACCGACCAGCGGGCCGTGGTGACCGGCGGCGCGGGCACGATCGGCTCGCACGTGGTCGACCAGTTGTTGGCCGCGGGCGCGCGCGAGGTCGTCGTGATCGACGACCTGAGCCGGGGCCGGGTGGAGAACCTGGCCACCGCCTTGGAGCAGGCGCCGGACAGGGTCAAGCTCGTCGAGGGCGACATCCGCGACATCCCGCTCGTCAAGTCGACGATCGCGGGCGCCGACCTGGTGTTCCACCTCGCCGCGCTGCGCATCACCCGCTGCGCCGCCGAGCCGCGCGTCGCGCTGGAGGTGCTGGTCGACGGCACCTTCAACATCGTCGAAGCCTCGGTCGAGGCGGGAGTGAAGAAGGTCATCGCGTCGTCCACGGCGTCGGTGTACGGGCTGGCCGAGGAGTTCCCGACCACGGAGCGCCACCACCCGTACAACAACGACACGTTCTACGGCGCGGCCAAGGCGTTCAACGAGGGCATGCTGCGCAGCTTCAAGGCGATGAGCGACCTCGACTACGTGGCGCTGCGCTACTTCAACGTGTACGGCCCGCGGATGGACGCGCACGGCAAGTACACCGAGGTGCTGATCCGGTGGATGGAGAAGATCGAGGCCGGTGAGCCGCCGCTGATCCTGGGCGACGGCCAGCAGACCATGGACTTCGTGGACGTGCGCGACATCGCCCGCGCCAACATCCTGGCCGCGGAGGCCGACGTCACCGACACCGTCTACAACATCGCCACCGCCACCGAGACCTCGCTGCTGGAACTGGCCGAGGCGCTGCAGCGGGTGATGGGCTCCACGGTGCCGCTGGAGTTCGGCCCGGCCCGGTCGGTGAACTCCGTCACCCGCAGGCTGGCCGACATCTCCGCCGCCGAGCGCGACCTCGGCTGGAAGCCGACCATCTCGCTGGACGAGGGCCTGGCGGACCTGGTCACGTGGTGGAAGGCGCAGCGATGATCCCGGTGATCCGGCCGTTCCTCGGCGAGGAGGAGGCCCTGGCCGCGGCCGAGGTCGTCCGCTCCGGCTGGGTGGCGCAGGGACCGCGGGTCGCCGCGTTCGAGCAGGCGTTCGCCGAGTCGGCGGGCGCCGCGCACGGCGTCGCGGTGTCGAACTGCACCACCGGCCTGCACCTGTCGATGCACCTGCTCGGCGTCGGCCCCGGCGACGAGGTCGTGGTGCCGTCGTTCTCGTTCATCGCGACCGCGAACGCGGTGAAGTACGTGGGCGCCACCCCGGTGTTCGCCGACGTCGACCCGCTGACCGGCAACGTCACGGCGGAGACCGTGGACGCGGTGGTCACGCCGCGCACGGCCGCCGTCATCGCGGTGCACCAGGGCGGCGTGCCGTTCGACGTGGACTCGGTGCAGGCGCTGTGCGACAAGCGCGGCATCGCGCTGGTGCACGACTCGGCGTGCGCGGCGGGCTCGACCTACCGCGGCCGGCCGGTCAGCTCCGGCGCCGGGCTCGCCGCCTGGTCGTTCCACCCGCGCAAGCTGCTCACCACCGGTGAGGGCGGCATGGTCACCACCGAGAACGCCGAGTGGGCGGCCCGGCTGCGCAAGCTGCGCGAGCACGGCATGAGCATGTCCGCCGCGGACCGGCACGCGGCCGGCGGCGTGAAGCTGGAGGAGTACGAAGAGGTCGGCTTCAACTTCCGGATGACCGACATGCAGGCCGCGGTCGGCCTGATCCAGCTGCGCAAGCTGGCCGACGTGATCGCCAAGCGGCGCGAGCTGGCCGGGCGTTACCACAAGCTGCTGGGCGAGCTGGACGGCCTGCGCTGCGTCGGCGACCCGGACCACGGCACGACCAACTACCAGTCGTTCTGGGTGGTGCTGCCGGACGACTTCGCCGGCGCCTCGGTGGACGTGCTGGCCGGTCTGGCCGAGCGGGGCGTGTCGGCCCGGCGGGGCATCATGGCCTCGCACCTGGAACCGGCCTACGCCGCCCAGCGCGACGTCGACCTGCCCGTCACCGAGCACCTGACCAGGCGCTCGGTGATCCTGCCGCTGTTCCACCAGATGACCGAGGCGGAGCAGGACACCGTGGTCGGCGCGCTGGGCGCGGTGCTCCGAGGGTCGAAGTGACCGCTGCGCCACTGCTGCTCGTCGGCGCGGGCGGACTGGCCAGGGAGGTGCTGGCCGCGGTCGCCGCGGTCAACGCCGTCAGCCCGCGCTGGTCCGTGCTCGGCCTGCTCGACGACAACGAGGCGCGGCACGGCGAGCTGGTGGACGGCGTGCCCGTGCTCGGGCCGTCGGCCGCCGTCGCCGACCACCCGGACGCGCGGGTCGTGCTGTGCACGGCCAGCACCCGCAACCAGGCCAGCCGCCGGCAGATCGCCGCGCGGCTCGGCCTGCCCGCGGAGCGCTACGCCACCGTCGTGCACCCGATGGCCAGTGTCGCGCCCGGTGTCGAGATCGGCTCCGGCTCGGTGCTGCTCGCGTTCGTCGCGGTCACCGCGCCGCAGGTGATCGGGTCGCACGTGGTGGTCATGCCGCACGTGACCATCACCCACGACGACTCCGTCGCCGATCACGTCACGTTCGCCGCCCGGGTCGCCCTGGCCGGTGGCGTGACCGTGGGCGAAGCCGCCTACCTGGGCAGCGGCGCGCTGGTCCGGGAGGGGCTCGCCATCGGCGCGGGCGCCCTGGTCGGCATGGGCGCCGTGGTGCTCTCCGACGTTCCGCCCTTCGAGGTGTGGGCGGGCACCCCCGCCCGGCGCCTGCGGGCGCTCGACCAGACCACGCCCGGTCAGACCAAGCCCAGCGAGACCAGCACCGCTGGTGAAGCGATCTCACGAGGATGAGCAGATGACGATCCCGGCCCCCATCCCGCCCGTCGACCTGAAGTTCCAGCACGCCGAAGTGGCCGACGAGGTCGCCGAGGGCTGGGCCGCGGTGCTCGCCAGGACCGCGTTCGTCGGCGGTCCCGCCGTCGGCGAGTTCGAGCGCGCGTACGCCGAGTACAGCGACGTCGCGCACTGCGTCGGCGTCGCGAACGGCACCGACGCGCTGGAGCTGGCGCTGCGCGCGGTCGGCGTCGGCGTCGGCGACGAGTGCGTGGTGCCGACGAACTCGTTCATCGCGACCGCCGAGGCCGTGGCCCGCACGGGCGCGACGCCGGTGTTCGTGGACTGCGACCCGGACACCTACCTGATCGACACCAAGGCGGCGCTGTCGGCGTTCACCGAGCGCACCAAGGCCGTGCTGCCGGTCCACCTCTACGGCCAGATGGCGCCGGTCGAGGAGCTGAAGGCGGCGTGCGACGAGCAGGGCGTGTTCCTGGTCGAGGACGCGGCCCAGTCGCAGGGCGCGCGGCGCAACGGCGCGGCGTCCGGCTCGCTCGGCCACCTCGCGGGCACCAGCTTCTACCCCGGCAAGAACCTCGGCGCCTACGGTGACGCGGGCGCGGTGACCACGCAGGACGAGGAGCTGGCCAACCGGGTCCGGCTGCTGAGCCAGCACGGCTCGCAGCAGAAGTACGTGCACAGCACGCTGGGCTTCAACAGCAGGCTGGACACGCTGCAGGCCGTGGTGCTGCACGCCAAGCTGCGCCGGCTGGAGGCGTGGAACGGGCTGCGCGTCGCCGCCGCCGAGCACTACGCCGAGCTGCTGGCAGGCGTCGAGGGCGTGGTGGCGCCGAGGACGCTCGACGGCAACGACCACGTGTGGCACCTGTACGTGGTGCGGGTCGCCGAGCGCGACCGGGTGCTCAAGCACCTCCAGGACAACGGCGTCGGCGGCGCGATCCACTACCCCACGCCGATCCACCTGACCGCGCCGTTCGCCTCGGACGCGCACGGCGTCGGCTCGTTCCCGAACGCCGAGCGGGTCGCGGGCGAGATCCTGAGCCTGCCGATGTTCCCCGGCATCACCCGCGCCCAGCAGGAGCGGGTGGTCGAGGTGCTGGCCGAGGCCGTCCGTTGAGCGGGGTCTTCGTCCACCCGATGGGCCTGTGCGAGAGCGACACCGTCGGCGCGGGCACCCGCGTCTGGGCGTTCGCGCACGTGCTCAAGGGCGCGAAGGTCGGCCGGGACTGCAACATCTGCGACGGCGCGTTCGTCGAGAACGAGGCCGTGCTCGGCGACAACGTCACGGTGAAGAACAACGTCCTCGTGTACAACGGCGTCACGTGCGAGGACAACGTCTTCCTCGGGCCCAACGCGGTGTTCACCAACGACATGCGGCCGCGGGCGCACCAGAAGCTCGGCGGCGACCAGCTGCTGCCGACGCTGGTGCGCGAGGGCGCGACCCTGGGCGCGGGCGTGGTCGTCGTGTGCGGCACGACGATCGGCCGCAACGCGTTCGTCGGCGCGGGCTCGGTGGTCGCGCGGGACGTGCCCGCGCACGCGTTCGTGGTGGGCAACCCCGCCAGGCAGAAGGGCTGGGTGTGCCGCTGCGCGACCCGGCTGGACGACGACCTGCGCTGTCCCGCGTGCGGCGCCGAGCACGAGCCGGACGGCGCCGGGCTCGCGGCGAAGCCCGCGGTCACCGGTTAGGCGGCGTCGGGGGGACGTCCTCCCCCCGACGTCCTCCCCCGGCGTGCTCCACCCCCACAGACCGCTCCCTCCACCCGGGATGGCACCCATGTCCAGCCGTAGCCTCTGGCTCCTCGCCTTCGTCGGGTTCTGCCTGCTGCACGCGGGCTGGGCCCTGGCCGCACCGTACGACGGACCGCCGGACGAGCAGGCGCACGTGCACCGCGCCGCCGGCGTGATGAACGGCGAGATCGTGGCCAGGGAGGCGCCCCGGGGCGCCTACCAGGACGTGCCGCTGAGCCTGGACACCGGGCTGTGCTTCCCGCAGAAGGTGACCGTGGCGGCGGACTGCTCCCGGCAGCCGGGCGGTGACGAGGACACCGAGAAGACGGTCGGCACCACCGCCGGGCGCTACAACCCGGTCTACTACCTGGTCACCGCGTGGCCGGTCGGCGTCTGGCCGAACTGGCACGGCATCGTCCTGTCCCGGCTGCTCAACGGCGCGGCCATGGCGGCGCTGCTGGCGTGCGCGGTGGTGGTGGCGGCCCGCTGGACCAGGCACCGGGCGATGGTCGCGGGCGTGGTGGTCGCGGCCACGCCGATGATCGCCCACCTCGGCGGCGCGGTGAACCCGAACGGGGTGGAGATCGCGGCCGGCGTCTCGCTGTTCGCCGCGCTGGTGGCGGTCGTGCACGAGCAGCGGCAGGGCGTGAACCGGGCCGCCGTGGCGCTGGCCGGCGTGTCCGCGGCCGTCATGGTCACGCCGCGCTTCATCGGGATCATGTGGCTGTTCGTCATCCTCGGCGTGGTGCTCGTGCCCTCGTCCCGGGCACGGCTGCGCGAGCTGGTGAAGTCGCCCGCGGTGCGCGGGTGGTCGGCGCTGGTCGTGGTGGCCGCGGTCGCCTCGGTCGCCTGGACGCTGCTGATCGGCACCGCCGACCTGAGCGGCGCGGACCGCGGGTGGGCGGTCAAGGACGTCCTCCGCGCCGCGTTCCTGGACACGTGGCCGAACATGGCCAACCAGATGGTCGGCGTCATGGGCTGGGCCGAGACCCTGATGCCGCGGCTGGTCTACGTGGTGTGGTTCATGGCCGTCGGCCTGCTGCTGCTGGGCGGGTTCGCGTTCGGCGGCCGGGTGGACAAGTGGCGCACGCTCGTCCTGTTCCTCGGCACGGCCGTGCCGCTCACCGCGATGGAGCTGATCACGGTGAACACGACCGGCTGGTTCAACCAGGGCCGCTACTACCTCACCGGCGCGGTGGCGATCCCGATGCTGGGCGCGCTGATCATGGGCAAGCACGTGCTCACCGGCCCTCAGACGCGCACGATGACCAGGATGCTGGCCGTGCTGCTGCTGCCGGTCCAGCTGGTCTGCCTGGCCTACACGATGACCCGCTGGCAGTCCGGGCTGCAGAGCGTCAACCCGTTCAACGGCAGCTGGATGCCGCCCTACGGCCCGCTGCTGCCGCTGGTCGCCGCGACGCTCGGCGTCCTCGTGCTGCTGGTCATGTACTGGCGGGCGTCGCGGGTCGAGGTCGGGGCCGGGCCGGAGCGCGAGCAGGCGCCCCAGGAGCTGGCGACCACCGCCGCCTGAGCACCGCGAACGGACGCGGGCCGCCGACACCGGGTGGTGTCGACGGCCCGCGTCGGCGTTCTGGGCAGCGCTGGTTCTCGGCAGCGCTAGTTCTTGGCCTTGCGCAGCTGCTTGGCCGCGACCCGGCCCAGCTGGTGCAGCACGATGCCCATGTTCGGCTGCTGCACCGACAGCGGGTCGCGCAGCTCGCGCGCCAGCTGCTCCTTCTCGTGGGTCAGCGCGGCGATGGCCTCGTCGCGGCGCGCCAGCTCGGCCCGCAGCTCCTCGATCTCGTGCCGCTGGCCGCTGATGGCCTCGGCCATCCGGTCGGCGTTGTCGGCCGCCGCGACCGCCTCGTACTGCATCCGCAGCACGTGCGTGTACAGCGCGATGCGGTTGTTCTCCAGCTTCGCGAGCAGCTTGGACGACGTGAACGGCTTGAGGCCGTTGAACACCTTCGCCGCGCCGGGCGAGCCCTTGCGGGCCATCACGCCCATGCCGAACACCGCGGGCACGATGTCGAACAGCCAGTCGTCGCCCGCCTCGGCGAGCACGTCCTCGATCGCGGTGAGCACGCCGTTGCGCTCGCCGCCCGCCTCCTCGGCCACGGTGAACGAGCCGAGGCCGACGAAGCCGGCCGGGGTCAGCTCGTCGTGCCAGATCGTCGGGCCGTCGTCGGAGTGCGGGTGGCGCTGGTCGTCGGCCAGCAGCGACGGCTCGTAGTACAGGTCGCGGCGCGACCACGGCCACAGCACGTCGTGGAACGCGATCACCGCGTCCGGCGCGTTGCGGGTGATCCAGGACAGCTCGCCGTGCAGCACCGCGTAGTTGTGGTCGCCGTCGAGCACGTACAGGTCGGCGGGCGGCAGGTCGGCGAGCACCGCGGGCGCGGGCTTCTCGACCAGCTCCAGCTTCGGGTTCTTCGCCAGCGTCGCGCGCAGCTCGTCGCTCGGGTACGGGTCCACGCAGTAGACCCGCTCCGCGCCGAGCTCGGTGTAGATCGAGCTGACCTGGCCGGACTCGACGCCGACCTCGACCACGGTCTTGATCGGCCGGTGCGCGAACACGACCGTGAACATCTCGCGGAACACCGACATCGAGTGCAGCAGCAGCGGCTGCTGCCGGGCGGCCCTGGCCTGGGCGTGCGGGTCCTGCCTGCTGCCCGTCATCTCCGCGTCGACGTTCACGTGTTGCCTCCCAGCTTCCGGATGGCGATCCGGACCGCACCCGCGGCGACACCCGTGGCGCCGCGGGTCCTGTACTCCTGCCGCAGGCGGCCCGAGATCCGCGCGATCCTACGGGCCGGCGGCAGGTGGCCGGAGAGGTGGGACAGCGACTGCGGCAGCACGGCGAACGCCACGGTCACCTGGCCCGAGGACACCAGCCCGCCGGCGAGCTGCGCGATGGGCAGCACCAGGGCCGAGTGCGTGTTGTCGAACTCGACCACGTTGCCGCCCAGCCAGCGGCAGTCCCGGTAGGTCATGCCCGCGAAGTCGTCCGCGGTCTCCCAGCGGATCGGGTGCTCCAGGCGCCTGCCGTTCGCGATCACCCGCGCCTCGATCCAGTCGACCCGCACGATCGCGGGCCGGCCGGGCAGCGCCAGCGTCAGGTCGACCGTGTCGTGGTGCTCGAACGTGAGCCGCGCGAACGACAGGCCGTTGTGGTTGATCCGGACCCGCTTGTTGTCGGCCTCGTGCCACTCGTCGTCCACCGTGCGGTAGCGCAGCCAGGTGTCGAACCGCTCGCCCGCGGGCTCGAACGCGGCCCGGTCCACCGCGCCGGAGGCCAGCGCGCGGGCCGCCGCGCCGAGGCCGGTGTCGGACGCGGCCAGCAGCGCGGGCCAGAACGAGTCGCGCATGGACAGGTCGTCCAGGTCGCCCGGCGACAGGTACGGCAGCGCGGTGCTCAGGTCCTCGGGAACGATCTTGGTGACGACGGTGGAGCCGAAGTTGTCCTCGTGCACCCAGTTGCCGAACACCGCCGCCTCGTCGGCCGTGGGCGCCTTCAGGGCGCTGACCGCGATGTTCGCCAGCCGCGCGATGGCCGCCGGCGAGTCGGTGAGGTCGGCCCACGCGCCGTCGGCGTGGTCCACGTACCGGTTCCAGGTGCTCTGGAACGCCAGCACGCCCTCCTGGGCGGCCAGCCGCTCCGCGTTCTGCGACGGCGACTCCGACACCCGGCCGAGCACCGGCGAGCCGTCCGCGTCGAAGCCGACGAGCGACCCGCACAGCGCGTTCACGCACTGCTCGATCACCTCGGGGCTGCGCACGAGCGTCGCGGCGATGTCCCGCGGGTGCCCGGCCTGCGCCAGGTAGCCCTCGCAGCGCAACCCGGCCAGGTAGGCGCGGGCGGTGCGGTCGTCGGTGGCCAGGTACAGGCCCGACGGGGTCAGGTCGACGCCGACGATCTCCAGCACCTTCGCCAGCTGGTACTGGATGGTGCCGCCCCAGCCGAGGTCGACCAGGGTCAGGTCGGGGCCCTTCAGCGCGCCCGCGTCGGTCAGCGACTTGATCAGCCGCTCGCGGGCCGCGGTGACGGTCACCTTGAGCCGGTTGCGCAGGTGCGGCGTCTCGGTCAGCGCGAGCGCGACCCGCTCGGCGATGCCGCCGTTGTCGATCACCGTGTTCAGCTCGGCGGCCAGGCTCGGCACGTCGCCCGCGCGCAGGTGCAGCACGGACAGCAGCTCGCGGACGCTGAGCCGGTAGCCGCGGCGGATGAACTCGTGCACCGAGTCGGTGTCGAAGTCGGTCAGCCCGGCCAGCGAGGTGACGTGCCGGGACAGCCAGACCGGCTTGGCCGTGACGTCCCAGCCGCGGGCCCGGGCGGCGTTGTTGACCAGGGCGGACAGCAGCTCGCCCTCGCGCATCGGGCACCACAGCACCTTGGTGCCGGCGTCGTGCGCCTTGCGGGCCACCCACTCGGCGAAGCCGGTCAGCACCGGGCCGAGCACCGCGACGCCGTAGCGCCACGCGGTGTCCTGGCTCGCGACCTTGCGCGGCTTGGCCGACTGGAGCGCCTTGGCGCGCAGGCTGGTGAGGCCGAAGTCGCCCTGGGCGTCGTCCAGGTTCGGCGCGTACGCCGCGAACGGCTCCGGGGTGTCGTCCTCGCGCTCCAGCACCTCGGTGTACCAGTCGTCCAGCCGCACGTAGTGCACGGTCCGCACGCCCAGCTCGGACGGCGTCTCGTGGTCGGCGACGAGGTTGTCGCCGACGTGCACGACCTGCTCGGGGCTGCGGCCGAGGTCGCGCAGCACGATCTCGAACAGGCCGTTGGCCTTGTCCAGGCCGTGCTGGTGCGAGCGGAACACCCGCACGTCCCGCATGGAGCCCAGCTCGGGGCGGTCCAGCAGGTGCGCCAGGTGCTCCTCGGTGAAGTAGGTGTCCGACACCAGCACCACCGGCACGTCGTGCTTGTGGGCCATCCGGATCAGCTCGGCGATGTCGAGGTCGACCACCAGGAACTCGCGCTCGACGTCGATCTCGGCCTTGACGAACTCCTCCAGCCGGGAGGGGTCGAACACCTTCGCGGGCATGGCCCGCCAGATGTCGAACAGCGAGACCTCGGTGCCCAGCGCGTCGCGCCCGCGCCGCGCCTTGTCCTCCGCGGTGATCCGCATCCGCCGGAAGGTGGCGTCGGTGACCCACCCGGGCGCCATCCCGGCCGCGCGCAGGCGGGCGCCGAGGATGCCGAACACGTCCGCGGGGCGGGGCACCCGGCGCCAGAGGACGGTGTCGAAGATGTCGAGGGACAGCACCGCGCACGACCGGTCCGCCAGCATCCGGTGGACGTCTTCGAGCAGTGGGTGACGACCCGTGTCCGCGACCTCAGTCATTAGTCTTCTTTCCCGCTCCGCGGCCGTGATGGCCGCATCACCATACCGGGGGACCCACTTCCGGGGTTCCCCTCTCGGACGTCTTGTCTCAGAGACCGCGGAAGTACTCGACGGTGCGCGCGACACCGGTCTCGATGTCCACCCGCGGCTCCCAGCCGAGGTCGCGCCGGGCGGCGCCGGGGTCGAGCGCGGAGGCGCGCAGGTCGCCGAGCCGGGCGGGCGCGAGCTCGGGCGCGTCCGCCGCGCCCGCCGCCTTGGCGACCAGGGCGTGCAGCTCGCGGTCGGACACCTGGTGCCCGGTGCCGATGTTGTAGCGCCGCCCGCCGCCCGCCTCGCCGGAGGCCGCGACGAACGCCGACACGACGTCCTCGACGAACACGTAGTCGCGGGTGTTGCCGCCGTCGCCGAACACCTTCGTCGGGCGGCCCGCGAGCAGCGCGGACGCGAAGATGGCCACCACGCCCGCCTCGCCGTGCGGGTCCTGCCGCGGCCCGTAGACGTTGGCCAGCGCCAGGTGGGTGCACTCCACGCCGTACAGCTGCCGGTAGGTGTTCAGGTACACCTCGCCGGACACCTTGGACGCCGCGTACGGCGACTTGGGGTTGATGGGGGTCGTCTCGGCCACCGGCAGCTCGTCGGGGGTGCCGTAGATCGAGCCGCCCGACGACGCGAACAGCACCTTGCGCACGCCCGCGCGGCGGGCCGCCTCGGCCACGTTGACCGTGCCCAGCACGTTCTTGGTGGCGTCCAGCAGCGGCTCGGCCACCGACACCCGCACGTCGATCTGCGCGGCCAGGTGGTAGACGACCTCGGGGGCGAACCCGGCGACCACGTCGGCCAGCTCCGGCGAGGTGATGTCCACCCGGGAGAACGAGAACCGGTCGGCGTGGGCCGGGTCGGCGGGCGCGGTCCGGGCGCCGCGGCTCAGGTCGTCCACGACGTGCACCTCGTGCCCGTCGCCCAGCAGGCGGTCGACCAGGGTGGAACCGATGAAACCGGCGCCGCCGGTCACAAGTGCGCGCACGAGAGCCTTCTCCTCAACCTGCGGAAATTCGGGACGAACCGGGACGCGACGACCACGATCGGTCACCGCCAGCCTAGAACCCGGCTCAGAACCAGCGTTCCAGGACCAGCGCCACCCCGTCGTCGGCGTTGGCCGCGGTGACCTCGTCGGCCGCGTCCAGGGCGTCCTGGTGGGCGTTGGCCATCGCCACGCCGTGACCCGCCCAGGTGAGCATGGGCACGTCGTTGGGCATGTCGCCGAACGCCAGCACGCCGCTCGCGGGCACGCCGAGCAGGTCGGCGACGGCGGCCAGGCCGGACGCCTTGGTCACGCCGGGGGCGGCGAACTCCAGCAGGCCCTCGTTGGTCGACCAGGTCAGCGCCACCGAGTCGCCGACCAGCGGCCCGGCCGCCCGCGCCATCTCGTCCGAGGTCATGCCGGGGTGCCGGACCAGCAGCTTCACCGCCGGCCTGCCCAGCAGCTGGGCCCGCTGGTGGCCGGGCAGCGGCTGCGCGCCCTCGTCCCACGGGTGCAGGTAGTGCTCGTCGGCGATGAACTCGGCCTCGTCCGGGTCGCGGCCGGACTCGCCGACCCGCTCGGACGCCATCGCGCAGCCGGGCAGCGCCTCGTCCAGCACCGAGGCCAGGTCGGTCAGCTGCCGGGGCGAGAGCAGTTCGGCCGAGACGATCCGGTCCGCGCCGATGTCGTAGAGCACCGCCCCGTTGGAGCACACGGCGTAACCGGACAGGCCCGCGGCCTCGGCCACGTCCGGCACCCAGCGCGGCGGGCGGCCGGTGGCCAGCACGAACGGGACGTCGGCGGCCAGCACCCGGCCGACCATGCCCGCCGTGCGCGGGCTCACCCGCCCCAGGGGTGTGAGCAGGGTGCCGTCGACGTCGGATGCCACCAGGGTTGGTCTCTGCACACCCCCATCGTGCACTCCCCGGGGACGTTCTCGGCTAACGTCGCCGGGGTGCGCACTGGGATTGTGATCCTGCCCGAACACCGCTGGTGGATGGCTGAACACAAGTGGAAGGCCGCCGAGGAGTACGGCTTCCACCACGCCTGGACCTACGACCACATGGGCTGGCGGTCGCTGGTCGACGGGCCGTGGTTCGGGGCCGTTCCCACGCTGGCAGCAGCGGCTTCGGCGACCACCAAGATCCGGCTCGGCACGCTGGTCGCGTCGCCGAACTTCCGCCACCCGGTGCCGTTCGCCCGCGACCTGCTCGCCCTGGACGACGTCTCCGACGGCCGCTTCACGCTCGGTGTCGGCGCCGGCGGTATGGGATACGACACAGAGGTGATGGGCACCACTCCCCCGCGCAGCAGGCAGCGGCGGTTCGAGGAGTTCGTGGCCGCGCTGGACATGCTGCTGGCGCAGGAGCGCACCACGTTCGACGGCGAGTACTACCAGGTCAGGGACGCCCGCAGCGCGCCCGGCTGCGTGCAGCGGCCCAGGCTGCCGTTCGTGGTGGCGGCGAACGGGCCGAAGGCGATGGCGGTCGCGGCCCGGTACGGCACCGGCTGGGTCACCACCGGGCCGGAGACCGACGACGAGGCGGCCTGGTGGGAGGGCGTCGCCCGGATGACCGCGCGGTTCCGCGAGGTGCTGGAGGGCATCGGCCGGGCCAAGGGGTCGATCGACTTCCACCTCAACGCCGACTCGTGCCCGGTGTACTCGCTGACCAGCGTCGAGCACTTCCGGGACGTGGCCGGCCGGGCGCGGGCGCTCGGGTTCACCGACCTGGTCGTGCACTGGCCGCGCGCCGACGGCGTGTACGCGGGCAGCGAGGCGGTGCTGGAGCAGGTGGCGGCCGACGTGCTGCCGGAGTTGGTCGGCAGCTAGCGTTCCCGCCGTGCGACGAGTTGTGGTGATCGGTGGCGGGATCGTGGGCCTGGCGACCGCGCGCGAGCTGGCGCGGCGCGGGCACGACGTGGTTGTGCTGGAGAAGGAGCCGCGCTGGGCGGCCCACCAGACCGGGCACAACAGCAACGTCGTGCACGCGGGGCTGTACTACAAGCCGGGCTCGCTGAAGGCGCGGATGTCGGTGGCGGGCAACGCCTCGATCGTCGCCTACGCCAAGGACAACGGCGTGCCGGTGGAGGTGTGCGGCAAGCTCGTCGTCGCCACCTCGGCCGAGGAGGTGCCGCGCCTGGAGGCGCTGGCCGCGCGGGCCGAGGCGAACGGGGTGCCGGCGCGCCGGATCGGCGTGGACGAGGCCCGCGAGTACGAGCCCGAGGTCGCGACGGTGGCGGCGCTGCGGGTGGAGAGCACCGGCATCATCGACTTCCCGGCCGTGTGCGAGGCGCTGGTGCGCGACCTGGACGGCCACGACCTGCGGCTGGGCACGTCCGCGCTGGCGATCCGGCGGGCGTTGAGCGGCGGCGGGGTCGAGGTGGCCACCGAGGGCGGGGTGGTGCGGGCGGACGCGCTGGTGAACTGCGCGGGCCTGCACAGCGACCGGGTGGCGCGGCTGGCGGGCGTGGCGCCGTCGGCGACGATCGTGCCGTTCCGCGGGGAGTACTACGAGCTGCGGGACGACCGGCGGCACCTGGTGCGCGGGCTGATCTACCCGGTGCCGGACCCGGAGCTGCCGTTCCTCGGGGTGCACCTGACCCGGATGCTGGACGGGAGCGTGCACGCGGGGCCGAACGCCGTGCTCGCGCTGCGGCGCGAGGGGTACCGGTGGCGTGACTTCTCGGCGGCGGACGTGCTCGACGTGGCCCGGTTCCCGGGCACGTGGCGGCTGGCGCGGCGGTTCGCCCGGACGGGGGCCGAGGAGGTGCTGCGGTCGCTGTCGCGCAAGCGGTTCGCGGCGAGCCTGGCGCGGCTGGTGCCCGCGATCCGGGAGGACGACCTGGTGAAGGCCGGGGCGGGCGTGCGGGCGCAGGCCATGCGGGCCGACGGCTCGCTGGTGGACGACTTCCTGATCGACACCGCGCCGCGGCAGGTGCACGTGCTCAACGCACCCTCACCCGCCGCGACGTCGGCGTTGGAGATCGGCCGGCACGTGGCCGGCGAGGTCGAGCTCAGCTGGACCTGAGGACGTGCAGGAACGCGGTGAACGCGGTCCTGCTGAAGTCCAGCACGTCGCCGCCGGGGTTCTTGGTGTCCAAGACCCCGGCCCGCTCCCCGACCGCCACCCCGACGCAGGCGTTGGCGGTGTTGCTGGCACTCGAAGTGACGAACACCCGTCCGTCACGGACCAGTCGCTTCTTCATGATCCCCTCATCGCTCGGATGAACTCGACCGACTCGCCGGCCGGGAGTGCGCGGGCGGCGGTGTCGTCCCACACGGCGCGCAGTTTCGCGACGCCCTCTTCATCTTCCACCGAGTTGCCGCCGATCAGGTTCTCCACGTAGACCGATCCGAGGTCGTCGGCGAAGTCGAGGATGATCATGTTGCCGGAAAGCGCGCCGTAGGCGCCGATGCCGTTCGGGATGACCTGGATGGTGACGTTCGGCAACCGGGCCGCGTCGAGCAGGTGGTCCCACTGGGCCCGCATGACCCCCGGGCCACCGATCTCCCGCCGCAGCGCCGCTTCGTCCACCAGCGCGTGCAGCGTGAGCGGGCGGGGTTGCCGGCGCAGCAGCTCCTGCCGGTTGCGGCGTTCCGGCGCGGCCCGCTCCTCCCAGTTCTCACCAGGCAGCAACACCTGGTTGCCGAGCGCCAAGGCCGCCGCGTAATCGGCGGTCTGGAGCATCCCGGGGATCAGCACGACATCCACCGACCGCTCGGTGACGGCTTCCGCCTCGTCGCGGCGGAAGCGCAGGTAGCTCTTGGGCAGCAGGGCGGCGTGCTCGATGGGCGCGGCCTCGTCGTCGGCCACCTCCCAGAGCGCCAGGGCGCGGTCGCGCTCCTCGTCGCCCACCTTCATCACTGCGAGTATCGCGATGAAGGTCGCCCACCTCGGCCGGGCCTCGCCGGCGATCATGCGGTTCCAGGTCGAGCGCGAGGTGCGCACTTCCTTGATGACCTTGTCTGCCTTGATCCCGGATTGCGCGAGGTAGCCCTCCATGAGGGCGCCGAGCTTCCGCTTGCCGCGCGTGGTGCCTACCGCCATTCGATCACCTTAGCGACTCTCTGTAATCAAACCTAGTTCGGTTTCACCCAATTGGTAAACGCAGTTTCGCGTCACGCAAACGGTACTGTGTACCGATGAACAGGGTGTTGAAGGGTGTGCGGACCTGCATGGCTCGGGGCGCGGTGGACGACGCGGCGACGTTGCTGCTCCACCTGTGGTCGGAGGAACCGGCCACGCCGGGGCTCCGCGAGACGAGCGTGGAACTGGCGGACCGGTTCCCGCTGTCCGAATCGGCGGCCGAGGTGCTGCGCTGCGCGACCGTGACCAGCGCCGAACGCGATTGGCTGCCGGCGGCCGTGGAGCTGGCCAAGCGGGAGGTGGGCGTCCGGCGGGCCCGGTGCCAGGCCGACCCGACGCCCGAGTCGCTGTCCGGGCACGTCGCCGCCCTGGACGTGCTGGCGAGCGTCCAACGCGCCCTCGGCGAGGAGGACACCGCCGCCGCGTTCCTGGCCGAGGTGGTCGAGTGGCAGTACGACCACGGCGACCGGGCCGGGGTGGCGTGGGCGTTGCGGGAACTGGCGGTGCTCGCCATCGGGGCCGGCGACCTCGACCGGGCCGTCACCCGGCTCACCCGCGCCGCGTCGCTGTACCGCGAACAGCCCGACGACCCGGCCATGCGGTCGGCGTGCGGCGAGTGCCGGGTGCTGCTGGCGTGCGTCCGGTGGGCTCAGAACCGGCCGGCGGAGGCCCGGGAGCTGCTGGAAGCGGCGTTGGCCGAGTTCCGGGACGACGACGCGGCGGTGGACGTGCTGCGCCTGCTGGAAGCACTCGACTCCGGCGACGACCTGCCGGAGTCGGTGCCCCTCGGTGGTGAGTTCGGGCAGCTCAGCTGGGTGTGAGCCACCGGAGACCCGTCGGGGTGAATCAGCGCGGCCGGGGCCGCGGCCGGGGGTGGCGGATCGGACGATGGTGGGGACCACCGCCCGTCCTCGCCCGGAGGCGTCCCATGCTCGCTCGTTCACGTCGGCGCGTGCTGTCCGCGCTGGCCTTGACCTTCGCCCTGATGACCGGCGCCGGCGCCACCCCGGCGTCCGCGGCCGTGTACGACTTCTGCGCCGTGCCCGCCTGCGCGGACGCCCGGGGGGCGTTCGAGTACTGGGAGGGCGAGGGGCTGCCCGCGCGCCGCGTCACCAACCACCTGCCGGGTGACCGGTGCTTCACCGGCGGCGGGACCTTCGGCAACCGGGAAGAGCAGTTGCCGGAGGAGGAGCACGGCGCCTACCGCGAGTTCGACGTCTACGCCCGGCCCTGCGGGCAGGGCCGGGACGCGCACCGGATCGTGGTCCACCACGAGACCGGGGAGACCTGGTACACCGGCGACCACTACCGGAACTTCTACCGCCTCTGAACGCCGCTCCCGGCCGCTGCTCCTAGCTGGGCTCGATGACGTCCATGCCCAGGAACGGCCGCAGCGCCTGCGGCACCACGACCGAGCCGTCCGCCTGCTGGTGGTTCTCCAGGATGGCGACGATCCAGCGGGTGGTGGCCAGCGTGCCGTTGAGCGTGGCGGCGATCTGCGGCTTGCCGTTCTCGTCGCGGTAGCGGACGTTCAGCCGGCGCGCCTGGAACGTGGTGCAGTTCGACGTCGAGGTCAGCTCCCGGTACGCCTGCTGGGTCGGGATCCACGCCTCGCAGTCGAACTTGCGCGCGGCCGACGTGCCGAGGTCGCCGGCGGCCGTGTCGATGACCCGGTACGGGACCTCGATCCTGGCCAGCATCTCCTCCTCGTACGCCAGCAGCGCGGCGTGCTCGGCCTCGGCGTCCTCCGGCTTGACGTAGGAGAACATCTCGACCTTGTTGAACTGGTGCACCCGGATGATGCCGCGGGTGTCCTTGCCGTACGAGCCGGCCTCGCGCCGGTAGCACGACGACCAGCCCGCGTACCGCTTCGGGCCGTCCAGGATCTCGTCGGCGTGGTAGCCCGCGAGCGGCACCTCCGACGTGCCGACCAGGTACAGGTCGTCGGCTTCGAGCCGGTAGATCTCGCTCGCGTGCGCGCCGAGGAACCCGGTGCCCGCCATGATCTCCGGCCGGACCAGCGTCGGCGTGATCATCAGCTTGAACCCGGCCGCCGTGGCCTGGGCGACCGCCATGTTCAGCAGCGCCAGCTCCAGCTGCGCGCCCACGCCGGTCAGGAAGTAGAAGCGTGAGCCGGACACCTTCGCGCCGCGCTCCATGTCGATCGCGCCGAGCTTGAGGCCCAGGTCCAGGTGGTCCGCGGGCTCGAAGTCGAACTCCCGCTTCTCGCCGACGTGCTTGAGCACGACGTAGTCGTCCTCGCCGCCCTCGGGCGCGTCGGGGTGGACCACGTTCGGCACGGCCCGGTGCAGCTCGGCCAGCTCGGCCTCGGTGGCGGACTGCTCGGCCTCGGCGGCCTTGACCTCGGCGGCCAGCTCCTTGCCCTTGGCCAGCAGCGCGTCGCGCTCCTCACCCCTGGCCCGGCCGACCTGCTTGCCGAACGCCTTCTGCTCGCCGCGCAGCGCGTCGGCCCGGGCGATGGCCGCCCGCCGGCGCTCGTCGGCGGACAGCAGCGCGTCGACCACGGTCTCGTCCTCGCCACGCGCGCGTTGCGACGCACGGACGGCTTCCGGGTTCTCGCGCACTGCCTTGAGGTCAATCACACGGGCAGCGTAGTACCCGACGGGAAACCCTTTCGAACGCCTTCTGCGGACCCCCGGCACAGCCGGGAACCGCACTGCGGTCGACCGCACAGGTCATGGGGAGGCCGACTCTGAGACTCTTCGCTTTCATTCCATTACTGTCAGTTTCCGGTAGCTCGCCGGCACTGGGAGGGCGGAGTGGCGTCGACAGCCGACGTGGCCGTCCGGGTCCGCGCCGCCGGAGCACTGGAAGGCGCACATCACCTGGAAACCGACGCGGCACAAGTCCTGTCCGCGTTCAACCAGGTGGCGGACGGGTGCAAGGGCTACCTGTGGCCGTTGCTCAACGAGGCCGTCAAAGCCGCTGAGCGCTACGCGGACCGCCTGGCGGTCGAGGGCGCGCCCCGACCGCTCCGGCTGCTCGGCCAGTCCCACAACGACCCCCGACACAGCCGCAGCGGCCCTCGGTCCGCCGAACCGAGCCGGTCGCGCTACCGCGCGAGCAGGTGGAAGCCATACGTCGTACCCTGCCTCCGCCTGTCGTCATCGGGAGCGGGCAGAAGACCGCAGGTCGGTGGATCAACTCGGCGGACGGCACGACCGAGCCGGTCATGAGCGGGTTCGACCCGCGTTCGGCACTGGTGCAGAGCCGACTCGCGCGCATGGGACTGCCCACGGGCACCCGGCGATCCGGCGACGTGGAGATGAAAGTGGCCGCGCACATGGCTGCCAGTGGGATCACGCACGCCGAGGTGGTCATCAACAACACGCCGTGCCGCAACTTTCCCGACAGCTGCGACACCCTCATACCGATCCTGCTGCCGGAGGGGTCCACGCTCACGATCCACGGGCAGTCCCCCAACGGCACCCGTTTTCAGAAGCGATACACCGGAGGAGCAGAACCGTGGTGGCGTTGATCGCGGCGTACGACCCCGAGGGCGAAGGACCGGAGGTGATCACCACGGCGGCCGAGTTGGACACCGTGCTGGACCGGGTGGCCGAGTGGGGGCACCGCGCCCTGGTCGAGCTCAGGCCGGCCGATCCGGCGGACGGGCTCACGCACCGGTACTCGCTGAGCGTCGGTCTGCACGGCGACGCGGACCAGGGGACCTTGATCTACTCCTCGTCCGACGGGATGTGGTTCAGCAAGGCCACGCCTGGTCCGGAGTGGGTCGAGGCCGAGCGGATCTTGTACTACTTCATGTCCTCGGACACCGAGTACCCGCCGGATTCGGAGATTCCGGCGGGTGTGGTGCGTCGGGCAGCGCACGAGTTCATGACCGCCGGTGGGCAGCTCCCGACCGGCCCTGACTGGCACACCCCACCCCCGTGGTACCCCACGCCGTTCCGGTAGCCGGCTTTGTCGGACCCCGCCGGCAGGATGCGCCCGTGGTTGAACGAGCGAACACTGGTCCCGACCTGCTCCCCGACGTCCTGGAGGAGGTCGAGGAGCACGCGCGCGGCGTGGTGCACGGTGGGTTCACGGCGTTGGACGACGCCGTGGAGGCCGTGACCGACTACTTCGAGGACGAGGGCCGGGTCACGCCCGAGGCGGCGCGAGCGGTGGTGGAGAGGGTGTGGCGGGAGCGGGTCGCGGAGCAGGACGGGTGGCCGGCGAGCACCGACGTGGACCGGTTGCTGGCCGTGTTCGACGCGCTCGGTGACGACGGGATCGTGGCGCGGGCCGACTTCACCTGCTGCCAGACCTGCGGGCACGCCGAGATCGGGGACGAGGTCGAGGGCGCGGCGCGGGGGTACGTGTTCTTCCACCGGCAGGACACCGAGGGCGCGGTGGACGGCGGCGGGGTGTACCTCGCCTTCGGCTCGTTCGGGGAGGCGGCCGACGCGGCGGCGGCCGACGTGGCCGTGGCGCGCGACGTCGTCACCGCGCTCACCGCGACCGGGCTGCCGGTGGAGTGGGACGGGTCGGTGCGCACCCGGATCAGGGTCGGGCCGATGGCCTGGCAGAAGCGCCTGCCGGTGGCCTGAGCAGCGCAGAGGGGGTGCGTGCCGGTCGGCGCGCACCCCCTCCGCCACCGGGACTACGAGATCGCGACGGCGACCACGAGGCCGAGCGCGAAGTGCGCCGCCGCCACCACGACGCTGGCCGGGGCGAACCGGTCGGACTCGATCAGCGAGCCGATGTCGAGCCTGGTCACCCACTCCAGCAGCCGGACCGCGAGCACCTGGACGATGATCCCGACGAAGCCGAAGATCAGGGCCGACAGCAGGCCCTCGGCCAGCTTGCCCCCCGAGCTGTAGATCGCCACGACGATGATCAGCGCCATGCTGACCAGGCCCGCCGCGGTCACGATGACCGCGTTCGGCGCGCCGCCGCGGACGAGCGCGCTCAGCTTGCCGGGGGTGGTCCAGTCGATGGCGTAGAAGCCGACGACCATCAGCACGAGGCCGACGATCGCGTAGAGCGCGATGGCGCCGACGCCTTGGCCGATGGCGCTGCCGAAACCGGCGTCCAACGCGAGTGGGGTGATCACTGACCCTCCATGGTGTGCCTGTTGATCGGTTGTGCCGCCGGTGAAGGAGCCGGTGACGACGGGTGTGGTGCGCTTCCGGGGTTCGGGGAGGTCACTCGACGATCCTGTGCGGGACGAACGCCGCGCCGTCGTCGGTGACCAGGCCGACGGTCTCGCGGATGCCGAGGCCCGCCGAGGCGTCGCCGACGACCCACGCGCCGAGCGCCGGCCGGTAGCCGTCGAACTCGGGCAGCGGGTCGAACAGCTGGTAGACGAAGCCCTCCTTGCCGTAGACCCCGCCGGTCTGGGTCTCGTAGCCGGGGGCGACGATCTGGATGTTCTGGCCCTCCCGGCCCAGCCGCGGCTTGCGCACGTACTCGGTGAGCAGGCCGGGGTCGTCCAGGAACGCGGGCAGCAGGTTCGGGTGGCCGGGGTACATCTCCCACAGCACGGCCAGCAGCGCCTTGTTGGACAGCAGCATCTTCCACAGCGGCTCGACCCACAGGGTGCCGGGCAGGCTCTCGACCGCGTAGCGGCCGAACTGCTCGTCCACCACCCACTCCCACGGGTAGAGCTTCACGACCGTGCCCATCGGCGCGTCCTCGAGGTCGACGAACCGCTTGAGCAGCGAGTCCCAGCCGATCTCCTCGATGGCCAGGCCGACGGTGTCCATCCCCGCCTCGGCCGCGGTCTCCTGCAGGTAGGCCACGGTGACGTGGTCCTCGCCGGAGGGGTCCGCGCCCGACCACGTGAAGTGCAGCTCGTTGGACGGCAGCCGGCCGCCGATCTCGGCCCAGCGCTCGACCAGCTTCTCGTGGATCGAGTTCCACTGGTCGTCGTCGGGGAACACGTCGGTCTTCCAGTTCCACTGGACGACCGACGCCTCCAGCAGCGACGTGGGCGTGTCGGCGTTGTACTCCAGCAGCTTGGCGGGCCCGCTGCCGTCGTAGCGCAGGTCGAACCGCCCGTACACGTGCGGGTCGCGGCGCTTCCACGACTCGGCGATGGCGGGCCACAGCCACTCGTTGATGCCGAAGTCCCGGTAGCGCTCGGTGAGCACCACGTTGTCGACGGCTTCCAGGCACATGTTGTGCAGCAGCTCGACGTCCGCCTCCAGGGACAGCACGTCGCTCATGTCGAACACGTAGTGCGCCGACTCGTCCCAGTAGGGGCGGGGGCTGCCGTCCGCGGCCCGGGCCGGGGCGCCGAACACCAGCCCCTGCTCGGAGACGGTGCGCTGCCAGTTCGGCCTGGGCGCGGAGGTCTCCCGACGCACTCAGCTGCCCCCGCTCTTGCTGCCGCCGGACACGCCGAACCCGCCGCGCTGGACCACGGTGCCGGACTTCGTGGTGACGTTCGCGCCCTTGGGCAGGGTGTAGCTGCCACCGCTGACCTTGGAACCGACCGGCGTGCTGGAGCCGCCGTAGTGGTAGCGGTAGGAGCTGCCCCCGATGTAGATGAACCCGCCGCTGACGTACCCGCCGTGCGTGCGCGCGTAGTTCTCGTCGCAGTACTGGTCCTCGACGACCACGTCGTCACGGGTGCACTGCGCCTCGACGTCGTCGGGGCTGGACGCGGCGTACCAGATGGCCACCACGCCGGCCACGCCGACGCCCACGCCACCGCCGATGAGCAGCCGCTTGCGCAGCTTCTTGCGGCGTGCGGCCTCGGCCTCGACGGCGAGCTGCTGCTCGCGCTGCTCCTCGATCGCCGCGGCCCGCGCGCGCTGCTCGGCCAGCGTCGGCGGCCGGGGCTTGGTCCGCCCCGGCTCCTGGCTGCGGATCTGGCCGCGCCCGCCGGACGTCGGCCCCTGCGGTTCCTGAGCAGCCGGGGGCGCGTACGGCGGCGGCGACGCGCCACCACCGCGCGGTCCCGGCCCTGCCGGTCCGTTCGGTCCGCTCTGACCCGGCGTCGAGGCGTTACCGGTGTTGTCGTTCTCAGTCATCAGCCACTCCCGGCGGGGACGGTACAGAGATCGGCCGCCGAATGGGTGACGAGTGTCCCAAAAGCAACACACGCCACCCAGCCGAACGGTTCCTCGGCGTGCACAGGCATCATTGAGCAGATGTCCGCGACCACAGGCTGGTTCCGTCGTGGTGACCACATGGTCATGCTCGGCGCGTTCGCGGGCGCGTTCTTGCTGCTCACGCTGAGCACGTTCACGTCGTGGCCGGTGGGCGCGGGCGGGCTCGGCAGTGCCGGCACCACTCCAGTTAACCCCGTCATGGCCGCGCAGGCGGGCGACTGCCTGAACTGGACCAAGCGCGACCTGACCGACGTCACGAAGGTCGACTGCGCCGCGCAGCACCTGTTCGAGGTGACCGGGGTGGCGGACATCTCATCCGCGCACGGCCCGCAGGCGCCGTTCCCGGACGACGCGCAGTGGCAGGAGATCAGCCAGGAGCAGTGCTCGGCGGTGTCGCTGGACTACCTCGGCGGCAAGTTCGACCCGTTCGGCAAGTACACCGTCGGCCCCCTCAACCCGGGCGAGCGGCTGTGGGGCGAGGGGCAGCGCACGCTGCGCTGCGGCCTCCAGGTGGCCGGGCCCGCGGGCGGGCTGCTGCCGTCCTACGGCACCGCGCGCACCCAGGACCAGTCCGACGTCTACGACCCGGGCGTGTGCCTGGGCATCACGGAGACGGGGTCGGTGGCCGACCCGGTGGAGTGCGCGAAGCCGCACACGTTCGAGATCACCGGCGTGGTGCCGATGCCGCCGGGCGAGTTCCCGGCGGTGGAGGCGCAGGACGACCTGCTGGCCACCGAGTGCGACCGGATCACCGCCGAGTACACCGGCGGCGCCGACCTGAAGGCCCGCGGGCTCATCGTGACGTGGGACACCAGGGTGGCGGAGAGCTGGGCCGCGGGCTCCCGGCTGGCGAACTGCAAGGTCGGCGCGCTGCCGGTGGACAACGTGCTGATCGCGTGGGAGGGCAGCGTGCGCAACCCCGACGCGCCGCCGCTGACCACGTCGAACCCGCCGCAGACGACCGCCGTGCAGCAGGACGAGCCGACCGGCGCGCCGCTGCACTCGCAGTCGAGCAGCGCCTCCTCCACGCCGGCCTCGTCGGAGTCGACCCCGCCGAAGTCGGGCGAGACGACGACCGCCACGACCACGCCGACCACCACGACGAGGTGACGGGTCAGCCCCAGCCGAGCTCGTGCAGCCGGTGGTCGGAGATGCCGAAGTGGTGCCCGACCTCGTGGACGACGGTGACGGCGATCTGCTCGACCAGCTCGTCGGTGCTGCGGCAGTACCGCAGCAGCGGCCCCCGGTAGATGAAGATGTGGTCGGGCAGGCCGCCCGCGTAGTCGGTGGTGCGGCGGGTCAGGGAGACCCCCTGGTAGAGCCCCAGGAGCTCCGGGCTGCCCGGTGGCGGCTCGTCCTCCACCAGCACCACGACGTTGCTCATGGCCTGCGTCAGCTCCGGCGGGATGAGGTCGAGGGCGTCGGCAACGTGCTCCTCGAACTCACGGCGCGTCATCTCCACACCACCCATTGTGCGCCGATCCGCGCCCGGGTGATCTCCGCCGAACGCGAACGCCGAGCGGCCGGTCAGCCGGTCAGCCCTCGACCACGTCCACGCCCGTCCACGACGTGCAGCGCCAGCCGTCGGCGGTGCGGTGCAGCACCACGCGGCCGGTGTTGGGCAGCAGGCCCGCCTCGGCCAGGGCCGGGCCGACGTTGCGGGCCAGGGCCAGGGCCGCCAGCCGCAGCGAGGCGCCGTGGCTGACCAGCACGACCGTGTCGCCGTCGACGTGCCCGGCGGTCACCTCCGCCACCGCGGCCAGGTAGCGGTCGAGGACCTGGCGGCCGCTCTCGCCGCCGGGCAGCGGGACGTCCAGGTCGCCCTCGGCCCACTGCTTCACGGTGGCGATGAAGATCTCGAACGCCTCGCGGTCGTGCCGCCCTTCGAGATCGCCGCAGAAGATCTCCTGCACGCCCTCCACGACCCGGACGTCCAGGCCGTGCGCCGCCGCCACGGGCGCGGCGGTCTGCTGCGCGCGCACCGCCGTGCTGGCGTACACGGCCGTCACCGGCTCGTCGGCCAGCGCCTCGGCCAGCGCGGCGGCCTGCGCCACGCCCGCCTCGGTCAGCGGCGGCCCCGGTGGCAGCGAGTCCAGCGCCATCTTCAGGTTCGACGCCGTCTCCCCGTGCCTGACCAGGATCAACCTCACGCGCCCTGCCCCCTCCGGATCGTCTCCACCCAGTCGTTCGCCACCACGAACGCCTCGTTGCCCGCCACCGGGCCGCCCGGCTCGGCCTTCGGGTACGAGCCGAGGAACCGGGTGTTCGGGCAGTGCCGGTGCAGCGCGGCCAGCGCGTCGCCGACCCGCGGCTCGGTCACGTGGCCGTCGAAGTCGATGTAGAAGCGGTACTCGCCCAGCCTGTCCTTGGTCGGCCGCGACTCGATGCGGGTCAGGTTGATGCCGCGCAGCGCCAGCTCGGTCAGCAGCTCGGACAGCGCGCCGACCCGGTCGGACACCGTGCAGACCAGCGACGTGCGGTCGTGGCCGGTCGGCTCGGGCAGCGCCCCGGGCGGGCGGACCAGCAGGAACCGGGTCTTGGCGTCCCGCACGTCGGCGACGTCGGTGGCCAGCACCTCCAGCGGGTAGTGCCGCACCGCCACCGGCGCGCTCACGGCGGCGTCGAACTCGCCGTTCAGCACGGAGCGGGCGGCGGCGGCGGTGGACGTCGTGGCGACCACCGTGACGCCCGGCAGGTGCTCGCCGAGCCAGTTGCGCACCTGCGCGAGCGCGTGCGGGTGGCTGGCGACCGTGCGCACCGGCTCGCCGCCGGGCCGGACCAGCACGCTGAACCGCACCGGCAGCACCGCCTCGGCCACCGCCACCAGCGGCGCGCCCTCGGTCAGCGCGTCCATCGTCGCGGGCACCGCGCCCTCGACCGAGTTCTCCACCGGCACGCACGCCGCCCGGGTCTCACCCCCGCGGGTGGCCGCGAGCGCGGCGGGCACCGTGTCGAACGGCACCAGCTCCTGCTGCGGAGAGGCGAAGCCGCGTGCGGCCTGCTCGGTGAAGGTTCCCTGCGGTCCGAAGTAGGCGAGCACGGGCGCAACGATACGAGCAGCGCGGTCGGCGGCGGTGTTGAGGCGAGGATCACCCGGCCGGCAAGCGCCTTCCCCCGTTCCGCGGCAACGGGTTCGCCTGGAATGCTGGAGCTGTGTCCGCCGCCGATACGGAGGGTGAGATCAACGCTCCGGTAGCAGTTCCCCGCCTGGTGCTGTGCGCCGTCGACGAACCGCTGGCCCGCGCCTGGCTCGCGGTGGCCGACGGCCGGGACGGGGTCGAGGTGCACCGGGGCTCGGTGCTCGACATCGTCGCCGAGGCCGTGGTGAGCCCGGCCAACTCGTCCGGCTGGATGCGCGGCGGCATCGACGCGGTCTACGCCAGGGCGTTCCCGCTGGTGGAGAACAACGTGCGCAGCGCGGTGCTCGGGCTGCACGGCGGCGAGGTGCCGGTCGGCGAGGCGCTGGTCGTGCCGACCGGCGAGGTCGAGCCCGAGTGGCTGATCAGCGCGCCGACCATGCGGCGGCCCGGCGAGCTGCTGCCCGGGGACACCGTGCACCCGTACCTGGCCGCGCGCGCCGTGCTGCGGCTGTGGCTGGCGGGCCGGCTGGACGACGGCAGGCCGCTGCGCGACGTGATCCGCACGATCGCCATGCCCGGTCTCGGCACCGGTGTCGGCGGTGTCGCGCCCGCCACCTGCGCCCGCCAGGTCGCGGCGGCGTGGGACGAGGTGTTCAGCCCGCTGCCCAGCCGCTGAGTTGTGCACAACTTGTGGACAACCCGCTTGGGACCTGTGGACAACTAGCGCGGCGCGACCCAGCGCTCCAGGTCGAGCTCGTCGGTGATGGGGATGCCGTACTCGCCGATGTTGGGGATCTCCGGCTTGAGCCGGCGCGCCTCGCGCACCGCGTCCGGGCGCAGCGCGGTGAGCCGGAAGCCGCGGCGCTGGCAGAAGCGCAGGGTGTCCAGGTTGTCGTTGGTGGTGGTGATCCGGACGCGTGAGCAGCCGAGGCCGCGGGCGCGCCGGACGGCGGCGTCGACCAGGGAGCTGCCGACGCCCCTGCCCCGGCGCAGCGCGTCCATGGTGACGATCTCCAGGAGGCCGTCGCCGGTCGCGTAGGTGAGCAGGCCGACGACCTGGTCCTGCTGTTCCACCAGGAAGCCGGGCAGGCTCGCCGGGAAGAACACGTGGCCGTGGGCGACCGCGGTGTGCGCGCCCCACAGCTCCAGCACCAGCCTGCCGACCACGATCCGGTCGGCTTCCTCGATCGCGCGAAGGAGCATTCCTGCACTGTCTTGGCGGCCGGGCGCGGTGGGTACCGGCATTCGACCTATGGTTGGTTCGTGCCGGTGCGAGTGTTGCTCGTAGACGACCACGAGGTGGTGCGCAGGGGGCTGCGCGAACTGCTGGAGGACGAGGACGACATCTCGGTGGTCGCCGAGGCGGGCGGGGTGGGCGAGGCCCTGGTCCGGGCGGGTGCGGCGCGGCCCGACGTGGCCGTGGTGGACGTGCGGCTGCCCGACGGGGGCGGGGTCGAGCTGTGCCGCCGGCTGCGCGCGCTGCCGGACGGGCCGCGGTGCCTGGTGCTGACCGCGTTCGACGACGAGGAGGCGCTGGTCGGCGCGATCATGGCGGGCGCGTCCGGGTACCTGCTCAAGCAGGTGCGCGGCCAGGACCTGGTGGTCGCGGTGCGCGAGGTGGCGGCCGGCCGGTCGCTGCTGGACCCGCAGACCACGGCCCGCGTCCTGGACCGGATGCGCCGGCCGGTCGAGGTGGACGTGCTGGACGCGCTGACCGAGCAGGAGCGGCGGGTGCTGGACCTGATCGGCGAGGGGCTGACGAACCGGCAGATCGCCGAACGGCTGTTCCTGGCGGAGAAGACGGTGAAGAACTACGTCACGGCGGTGCTGTCGAAGCTCGGCATGGAACGCCGCACCCAGGCCGCCGCGTGGGTCGCCCGCCGGTCCCGCTGACCCGGCCGGCCGGGCGCGGTCGCGGTCAGCGCGGCAGCGGGACGTGCCAGGTGATCGTCGTGCCGGTGCGCGGCGACGAGGTGATCTCGCACCCGCCGCCGGCGGCCAGCGCGCGTTCCTCCAGGTGCCGCAGCCCGCGCTTGGCGACGCCGCGCGGGATGCCGCAGCCGTCGTCGGCGACCTCCAGGTCCAGCCGGTCGGGCGTGCGGCGCAGGGCGATGCCGACGTGCCGCGCGCCCGAGTGCCGCACCACGTTGGACAACGCCTCCCGCAACGCCGCCCGCGCGTGGTCGGCCAGGTCGGCGGGCACGTCGGCCACGTCGCCCTCGGTCCGCACCTCCGGCTCGAACCCCAGCAGCTCGCCCGCCGTCCGCGCCTCGGCCAGCACCGAGCCCCTCAGGTCGACGTCGGCGGGCTTGCCGGGGTCGGCGCTGCGCAGGGCGCGGACGGTCGCGCGCACCTCGGCCATCGTCTGGTCGAGCTGGTCGACCGCGTCGGCGAGCCGCTTGGCCTCCCGCCCCTCCAGCTTGAGCCGCCGGTCGAGCAGGTCCAGCTGCACGCCCGTCGCGTACAGCCGCTGGATGATCACGTCGTGCAGGTCGCGGGCGATCCGCTCGCGCTCCTGGTAGACCGCCACCCGCTGGCGCGCGGTGGAGCCCTCGGCCAGCACCACCGCCAGCCCGGCCTGCGCGGCGAACGCGGTGAGCACGTCGACGGTGTCCGGGCTGAACGGCTGCGCGCCCTTGCGCCGGTACACGGCCAGCGCCCCGATCCGGCGCTCCTTCGTGCCGAACGGCGCGACCGCGAACGGCCCGTAGCCGCGCAGCGCCTTGGGCACGAACGGCGCGGTGCGCGGGTCGGTGGTGAAGTCGTCGGCGACCACCGGCACGCCGGTCCGCGCCGCCCGCGCCGCCGACGAACGGCTCGACAGCACGACGCCGACCGGGTCGTCGTCGCCGGAGGACGCCTCGACGGTCAGCGTGCCGTCGGTCGCGGTGACCATGGCCAGGCCGAGGTCGGCGCCGGCGAGGTCGACGGCGCTGCGCACCACGAGCGGCAGCACGGCGTCGGGGTCATCGCCCGCCAGGGCGGCCGAGGTGATCTCGGTCGACGCGGCGAGCACGCGGGCGGGGTCCACGGTGGTCAACGGTAGGCCCTGGTCCGCAGCCGCCCCCCGCTGACGTCCAGCACCAGGTCGGCGCGGTCGGCCTCGGCCGGCCGGTGGGTGATGTGGATGACCGTCTTGTCCCGCAGCACGTCGTCCAGGCGGGCCAGCAGCGCGCTCGCGGTCGGCTCGTCCAGGTGGGCGGTCGGCTCGTCCAGCAGCACGAGGTCGGCGTCGTGGAGCAGGGCGCGGGCCAGCGCGACCCGCTGCGCCTCGCCGCCCGACAGCAGGGTCGGTCCGATGACGGTGTCGAGGTCGAGCCGGACGCCGGCGACGTCCAGCGCCCACCGCAGCCGTTCGTCAGCTGCCCGGGGGTCGCCCAACCGGAGGTTTTCGCGGACCGTGGTCGAGACCAGCATCGGTTCCTGCGGGCACCAGGCCACCCGGTCGGGCCGCCAGACCAGCCCGCGCTCGGGTTCGACGAACCCGAGCAGCACCGCGAACAGGCTCGACTTGCCCGCGCCCGACGGTCCGACCACGGCCGCCTTCGTCCCGGCGGGCAGGTCGACCGCGACCCGGTCGAGCACCGGTTCGGCGCTGCCCGGCCACCGGACCGTGACGCCTTCGAGCCCCACCGCGCCGCCGACCGCCCCCCGCTCCACGCGCGTCGACCCGGCCCCGCCGCCGGACTGCTCGGCGATCCGGCCGTACGACTCGCGCAGCGCGGCCCGGTGCTGGGCGGCGGCGGGCAGCGTGCCCAGCACCTCGGCCAGCGCCAGCGGCACCAGGCCGAGGACCGGCACGAGCAGCGGGTCCACGCCGCCGGCCAGGCCGGTGCAGACGGCCGCCGCCAGCCCGGTCGTCAGGTGCACGATGCCGATCGCCGCGCCCGCGCCGAGGGCCTGCCTGCGGGCCAGCCGGGCCAGCTCGGCGTCGTGGCGGGCCAGCTCGGCCCGCACCGCGCCGGCCGCGCCGAACGCGATCAGGTCCGGCGCGGCGGTGAGCAGCGTCAGCACCTGCTCCGAGACCTGCCGCCGCCCCCTGGCGAGCACCGCCGTGGCACGCCGCTCGGTCAGCACCGCGACCACCGGCGCCAGCGTGCCGCCGACCAGCAGCGCCACCGCCAGCGCGAGCCCGGCCACCGGCTGGATGACCGCGAACAGCACCACCGCCGCGACCGACACGCCGAACGCGACCAGCGGCGGCTGCAGGACGCGCGGCACCAGGTCGCGGACGGTGTCGACGTCGTCCACCAGCCTGGTCAGCTCGACCCGGCCGGGGCGCAGGCCGCGCCACAGCCGCACCCGCAACGCCTCGGCGTGCCGGAACGCGGCGTCGTGCGACACCAGCCGCTCCAGGTACCGCAGCACGCCCTTGGCCAGCGCGAACGTCCGCACGCCCACCACCAGCACCGACAACGTCAGGATCGGCGGCTGGGTGGCGGCCCTGGCGATCAGGTGGGCGGCCAGGGCGGTCAGCGCCACCCCGCTCAGCGAAGCCGCCACGCCCAGCGCCGCGCCGGCCAGCAGCCGCCGGGTGGGCCGGGGCGAGCGCGGCCTGGCGGGCCGGTCGGCCGCCCGCTCGACCGCGTGGCCCACCGCGACCTCGTCGGCGGTCTCGCCGACCACCCGGTGCGTGGCCAGCAGCACCGCCGCGCCCTCCTCGGCGGCCCGCCGCACGGCGGCCATCACCTTCGCCGCGGTGGCCGGGTCGAGGTGGGCGGTGGGCTCGTCCAGCAGCAGCACCTTCGCGCCGTCCCGGACCTTGGTGAGCGCGCGCGCCACCGCGACCCGCTGCCGCTCACCGGTCGACAGCTCGGCGATCGGCCGCGCCACCAGGTGCCCGGCCGCGACCGACGCCAGCACGTCGTGGTCGACCCGCCCGGTGGTCAGCTCCAGCTCGTCGGCGACCGTCCGGCCGGCGAACGCGGGCCGCTGCGGCACCCACGCGACGGCCGACCGGTCGACCGACACCGACCCGCCGTCCGCCGGGACGAACCCCAGCAGCACCCCGAAGATCGTGGACTTGCCGCCGCCGCTGGGCGCGTCCAGCCGGTGCACCTCGCCCGGCCGCACCCGGAACCCGACCCCGTCGGGCGCGAACCGCCCCCGACGCCGGACGCGGAGGTCGCGGACCTCGATCCCCTCGACGTCCGCGTCGCCGACCTCCCGGGCGTCCGGCTCCGGGATCTCGGCGACGCGGCGGACCGCTTCGACACCGTCCTCCGAAGCGTGGTGCGCCGCGCCGGCCGCCCGCAGCGGCAGGTAGCACTCCGGCGCGAGGATCAGCACGACCAGGCCCGTGACCAGGGCGAACTCCCCCGACACCAGCCGCAGCCCGATCCCCACCGCGATCAGCGCCACCGACAGCGAGGCCACGACCTCCAGCACCAGCGCCGACAGGAACGCCACCCGCAGCGTCCCCATGGTCGCCCGGCGGTACCGCTCGCCGACCTCCCGCACCGCCTCCGCCTGCGCCGCCGCCCGCCCGAACGCCGTCAGCACCGGCAGCGCGCGCACCAGCTCCGCCAGCCGGCCCGACAACCGCTCCAGCGCCGACGCCGCCGCGGCCACCCGCGCCGACGTGAACCGGCCGATCAGGATCGCGAACACCGGGATCAGCGGCAGCGTCACGGCGATCAGCACGGCCGAGGTCGGGTCGGTGAAGAAGATCCACCCGCCGACCGCCAACGGCACCACGGCCGTCGTCACCAGGGCGGGCAGGTAGCGGGTGAAGTACGCGTCCAGCGCGTCCAGCCCCTTGGTCGCGAGCACCGCCAGCGACGCGGGGCCCCGGTCCACGATCCACGACGGCCCCAGCCCCACCGCGCGGTCCAGCACCGCGGCCCGCAGCTCCTCCTTCGCGCCCGCCGCAGCCCGCGCCGCCACCGTCTCGGTCGCCCACGCCAGCAGCGCCCGCGCCACCACCGCGCACGCCAGCACCCACAACGACCCGCCGGTCACCAGCGCCGACGCCAGCGCCACGGCCTGCCACACCAGCGCGGCGGACGTCAGCGCGGCCAGCGCCGCGCACCAGGCCAGCGCTCGGCGCGCCGAGCGCGAGAGCGCCGGCAGCGCGCCGAGCGGGCCGTTCCCCGGCTTCTTGGCGGAAGGGGCTCCGGGGAAGTTCACGGCACGTGCACCTCGGGGATGTGCCGGGCGCCGATCCGCTTGCGGAACACCCAGTACGTCCACCCCTGGTAGACGAGCACCGCGGGTGTGCCGAACGCGGCCACCCAGGTCATCACGGTCAACGTGTAGGGGCTCGACGCGGCGCCCGCCACCGTCAGCGACCACGCCGGGTCCAGGGTGGACGGCAGCACGTTCGGGTACAGCGCGCCGAACAGCGCCGCCACCGACGCCGCCACCGCGACCCCCATCAGCGCGAACGCCTGCCCCTCGCGCCGCAGCGCCAGCCGCCCGTACGCGCCCAGGGCGGCCACCGCGACCACGATCGAAGCGCCCCACGTCCAGGTCGACCCGAACCGCAGCTGCGCGGTCAGCAGCAGCACCAGCAGCGGCAGCAGGGCGAACGGCGCGACCTTCAGCGCCAGCGCGCGCGCCCGTTCCCGCACGTCGCCCTCGGTCTTCAGGGACAGGAACACCGCGCCGTGCACCAGCGCGTACCCGGCCACCGCCACCGCGCCGAGCAGCGTCTCCAGCCGGAACGCCGCGAACGGCGAGCCGTCCCGGTCGCCGAGGGCGTCCAGCGGCATGCCGAACACGGTGGCCGACAGCACCAGCCCGACGCCGAGGGCGGCGACCCACGACCCGGTCACGATCACCGCGTCCCACACCCGCCGCCACCGGGCCGAGTCGACCTTGCCCCGGTACTCGAACGCCACCCCGCGCCCGATCAGCGCCAGCAGGAGCAGCAGCAGCGGCAGGTAGGCCGAGCTGAACAGCGAGGCGTACCAGTCGGGGAACGCGGCGAACGTCGCGCCGGCCGCGACCAGCAGCCACACCTCGTTGCCGTCCCACACCGGCCCGATGGTGTTGATCAGCACCCGCCGCTCGCGCTCCGAGCGCCCGAGCACCGGCAGCAGCATCCCGACGCCGAAGTCGAAGCCCTCCAGGAACAGGTAGCCCAGCCACAGCAGGGCGATCACGCAGAACCAGAACGTCTCCACGGCTCCCCCTCTCAGTACGCGAACGACAGGACGTCGTCGTCGGTCTTGGCGCCGGGCCCGGCGTCACCGGGTGGTCGCGCCGGCAGCACGCCCGCGACCCCAGCGCGGACGTACCGCCGGACCAGGAACACCTCGACGCAGGCCAGCACCCCGTAGACCAGCGTCAAGGCGACCAGCGACGTCAACACCTCCCCCGGTGTCGACGACGACACAGCTCGCGCGGTGAACATCCACACCCCGTCCACCCCGCTCGGGTTCGGCACCACCACGAACGGCTGCCGACCCATCTCGGTGAAGATCCAGCCGAAGCTGTTGGCCAGGAACGGCGTCGCGACGCTGCCCAGCGCGAGCCACTTGAACCACCGGCCGCGCGGCGCCCGCCCACCGCGCGTCAGCCACTGGACGAGCAGCCCGGCGCCGACCGCGACCGCCCCGAACCCGATCATCAGCCGGAAGCCCCAGTAGGTGACGGGCAGGTTCGGCACGTAGTCGATCGGCTGACCCGACAGCTCGCCCAGCTTCGGGTCGACGGGGTAGTTCGCGCCGTACTTCTCCTGGTAGAGGGGCACCAGCTCCTCGATGCCCTTCACCTCGGTGGTGAAGTCGTTGTGCGCCAGGAACGACAGCAGCGCGGGCACCGTGACGCTCTTGACGTTCTCGCAGTCGGGCCGCGACACGTCGCCGATCGCGAACACCGAGAACGCCGCCGGCGACTCGGTGTGGCACAGCGCCTCGGCCGCCGCCATCTTCATCGGCTGCTGCTCGAACATCAGCTTGCCCTGGAGGTCGCCGCTGATCGCCAGGCCGGTGAACGCCACCACGCCCACCCACGTGCCGAGCTTCACCGAGGCGCGCCACACGGGGCCCTCGTCGGTGCGCCGCCACAGGTGCCAGGCCGCGATGCCGACCAGGAACGACCCGGCGACGGCGAACGCGCCGAAGATCGTGTGCGGGAACGCGGCCAGCACGGTGCTGTTGCCCAGCACGGCCCAGATCGACGTCAGCCGGGGCCGGCCGTCGACCAGCTCCACGCCCACCGGGTGCTGCATCCACGAGTTCGCGGCCAGGATGAAGTACGCCGACGCGATCGTGGCCAGCGAGAACGCCCACGCGCAGGCCAGGTGCGCCTTCTTCGGCAGCCGGTCCCAGCCGAAGATCCACAGGCCGAGGAACGTCGACTCGACGAAGAACGCGACCAGGCCCTCCATCGCCAGCGGCGCGCCGAACACGTCGCCGACGAAGCGCGAGTAGGCGCTCCAGGTCATGCCGAACTGGAACTCCTGCACGATGCCGGTCACCACGCCCATGGCGAAGTTGATCAGCAGCAGCTTGCCCCAGAACTTGGTCATGGCCAGGTACTTGCGGTCGCCCGTGCGCACCCACGCGGTCTGCATCCCGGCCACCAGCAGGGAGAGCCCGATGGTCAGCGGCACCATCAGGAAGTGGTAGACGGTGGTGATGCCGAACTGCCACCGCGCCAGGTCGAGGACGTCCACGGGACGAACGTAGGTCCGCGAGGGGGTCCCGCCTCAGGTACGAGGGTCCCCTCCGGGGCGGGACCAAGGTCCCGGTGTCCACCGTCACGTCCGGCGGGAGCGCCCCCGCCCGGTACGCTGTGGGCGCCAGAGGGGAGTAGTTCCCCCGGGTCTCCACGACCGGGGCGAGAGGGTCGACACACTGGTCCGCCGCGCGCGGACCCGGCCCCTCACCCGCTCCAGCTCCACGAGCGGGCGAACGAGACCTCCGGCCGGGCAGCGCACCACGCCCGGTCGGGGTCGTGCTGCCTCCGTCCGGGTTCACATCGGACGTCGGAGGTACCCGTGGCACCCGAACTCATCGCCCTGGCGACGGCTTTCGCCATCATCTTCCTGGCCGAGCTGCCGGACAAGACGATGGTGGCCACGCTCGTGCTCACCACCCGCTACCGGCCGTGGCCGGTGTTCGCGGGCGTCACCGCGGCGTTCGCGATCCAGTGCGTGGTGGCCGCCACGTTCGGCGGCGTGCTGACCCTGCTGCCCGACCGGGTGGTCGCCGGGGTGGTCGCGGCGCTGTTCGGCGTCGGCGCGTTCCTGCTGCTCAAGGAGGGGTTCTCCCAGGACGACGACGAGTCGGGCGCGGACGCCTCCGGCGCCGGTCAGGTGACGTTCCTGCGCGCCGCGCTCACGTCGTTCGGCGTCCTGTTCGCCGCCGAGTGGGGCGACGCCTCGCAGCTGGCCACCGCCGCCCTGTCCGCCCGCTACGCCAGCCCGGTGTTCGTCGGCCTGGGCGCGTTCCTGGCCCTGACCACCGTGGCCGCCATCGCCGTGCTCGTGGGCCGCAGGATCGCCACCCGCATCCCGACGCACCTGATCCAGCGGGTGAGCGGCTTCCTGTTCGCCGCGTTCGCGCTGTTCGCGCTGTGGCAGGTGATCTCCGGGTAGGCCGTACCCGCGGTCCCGCACGACGGGTTCACCATCGACGCCGGGGCGTACCGGTGGCCGACGGGCACCGAGAAGTGCGAGCTGACGGGCGGGGTCCCGGTGTTCTACGGCGACTTCGACCAGCGTGACGTGGAGATCGCCGAGCGCACCTACCCCGGCCGCCGGGTGGTCCTCACCGAGGACGGCGCCCTCGAAGTCCACCCGTCAGACGAGCCCGTCGAGCTTCAGGGTCACCGGGAACGGCACTGAGGTCGTGAACTCGCCTGTCACGTCGCCGGCGTCCTGATAGCCGAATTCGCCGGCGAGGTGGCAGGCGACCAGCGAGACCGGCGGGCTCAGGTCCACGATCCAGTAGTGCGGAATACCCGCGTCCGCGTATTCACCACGCTTGATCACCCGGTCGAGACGCTTCGAACCCGGCGAGACGATCTCGATCACGAGCAGCAACTCGGACGCCCGCAGCATCCGCCCGCTCTCAGCCACCACGCGGGGCACGACGACCAGGTCGGGCCGCCGGGAGAACCCGGGATCCCCGTAGGGCACGAGTTCGAGGTCGACGTCGACGTCCTGGATCGCGACCAGTTCCTCGGACAACCGGTCCCGCAACTGCACGAACAACTCACCTGAAGCCATCATGTGGCGCGGGCCGGGGCTCGGCGACATCAAAATGCGACCCTCTTGCAGCTCGGAGTAACCGGATTCGAATTCTCCGAGTTCGGAGTACTCGGCGACCGTGAACAAGTGCGGCTCGCCGGCCGAGTTCTCGACGTCCTCTGGCAGAGCGGTCACTTCGTTCTCCTTAGATCCGACTCCGAGTGTCGCACCAGGGGGGTGTGCGTCAGCGCAACGCCTCAGCGACCTCCTGAGCCGCCCTCACCACCTGGGGCCCCACGACCTCACCGTCCAGCTTCTCCAACGCCACCACGCCCACGCTGGCCCGCAATCCGGGCACGCCGCGCACCGGCGCCGCCACCCCGAACGCGCCCGGCTGCAGCTCACCCGTCGACGGCACCCACTGCCGGCCCTCCGGCGACAGCCCGATCGCCTTGCCGGCCGCGCCGCGGTGCACCGGGTGGCGCGACCCGACCCGGTACGCCACGTGGTACGCCGTCCACGACGGCTCGACCACGGCCACCGCCTGCGCCTCGCTCCCGTCGGCCACGGTCAGGTGCGCGGTGGCGCCGACCTGCTCGGCCAGCGTCCGCAGCGCGGGCTGGGCGGCCATCCGCAGCTGCGGCAGCACGTTGGACGCCAGCCGCAGCACCCCCAGCCCGAGCCGCACCTTCGACCCCTCGCGCCGCACCAGCCCGCGGGACTGCAGCGGCACCAGCAGCCGGTACACCGCGGCCCGCGACGCGCCGATGGCGGCCGCCAGCTCGCTGATCGACGGCGCCTCCGACTCGGCGTCGGCCACCGCCTGGAGCAGGGCCAGGCCCCGCTCCAGGGTCAGCGAGCTCTCCTTGGACGCGGGCGCGGGCACCCGGCCGCGCGGATCAGGTCTGACCACGCTCTACCTCTCGTCGGCGGGCGCGATCGTGCCGACCACCTCGGCCAGCCCGACGACCGAACCACCCTCCCCCGGAGCCGTCGCGGTGATCCGCACCGTGTCGCCGTCCTCCAGGAACGTCCGCTCGCCGCCGTCGAGCACCACCGGCTCCTTCCCGCCCCAGCTCAGCTCCAGGAAGGAGCCGCGCTCGTCGCGGTTCGGACCGGACACGGTGCCCGACGCGATCAGGTCGCCCGGCCGAACCGTAGCGCCGTTCACCGACAGGTGCGCGAGTTGTTGCGCGAACGTCCACGACATCTCGCGGAACGGCGGCCGCGACACCACGGCGCCGTTCCACTCGACCTCGATGTCGATGTCGAGCCCCCACGCCTGGTCCTCGACCAGGTACGGCAGCACGTCGTTGCCCAGCGGCGGCGGGGTCACCCTGGCCACCGCGAACGCCTCCAGCGGCGTGATCCACGCGGCCACCGACGTGGCGAACGACTTGCCGAGGAACGGCCCGAGCGGCTGGTACTCCCACGCCTGGACGTCGCGCGCGGACCAGTCGTTGACCAGCGCCACGCCGAACACGTGGTCCACCGCCTGCGCGGGCGTCAGCCGGGACGCGACCGGCCCGCCGCAGACGAACCCGACCTCGGCCTCGATGTCCAGCCGGCCCGTCGGCCCGAACACCGGCCCGGACGACGACCGCCGCTGCCCGTGCGGCCGCACGACCGGCGTGCCGGACACGACGACCGTCCCGGCCCGGCCGTGGTAGCCGATGGGCAGGTGCGTCCAGTTCGGCAGCAGCGCGTCGCCGTCGGGCCGGAAGATCCGGCCGACGTTCTCCGCGTGGTGCCGGGACGAGTAGAAGTCGACGTAGTCGGCCACGGCGAACGGCAGCACGGCGCCGTCGAGCCCGACCAGTTCGACACCGCGCGGCGCGGAGGCGGCCGAGACGATCTCGACCAGCCGCGCCCGCAGCTCGCTCCACACCGGCCGCCCGGCCGCCAGCAGGGCGTCCAGGGAGCCGGTGGCCACCAGCGGCTCCAGCCGCTCGCCCAGGCGCAGCCCGCGCAGCAGCAGCGCCCGGTCGCCGACCCGCACCGCGACACCGCCGGGCACGACGCCGTAGGGCAGCGTCTGCGGCCCGAACGGCGCGTCGGCGGTGAACGCGGGGTCCTCGATCCAGCTCACAGCAGACCCAGCTCCTCCAGGTCGGTGATCGGCTCGTCCAGCGAGCACGACCCGTAGGAGGCGAACACGCCGCGCACGGCGTGCGCCGCCTGGTCGGACAGCCCGGCCGCCTCCTCGCCGAGCGCGACGGCGTCCGTGCTGGACAGCGCGCCGCGCACGTCGCCGCCGGACAGCGACCGCGCGGTCGCGACGAGCAGGTTGAGGAAGCCGTGGTGGGTGAACCCGGTGGCGTCGTCGGTGTGCCGGACGGCGTGGTGCAGGCCGGCGGTCGCCTTGAAGGCCACCCCGCCGCTGCTCACCACGGCGAGGAAGTCGGCGACCTCGTCGACGCTGGGGAAGTTCTCCCGGCTGACCCCGCCGCAGCGCAGCTTGGGCCAGCTGCCGTGCTCGATGACGCGGCGGACGCCGTCCAGCCACTCCGCGCCGCCGCGCCGGGGTTCGACCACCCTGATGACGTCCTCGGGCACGAACTCCGAGACGCGTTCCAGCCACACCTCGTCCACGTCGGACGGCGCGGGCATCTCGACCATCCGCAGCGCCAGCAGCTCGCTGCGGGACTCCACGATCGACACGGCTTTGGGCACACCCCCCAGGCCCGTGTCGATGACCAGCGACAGGGCGACGGGCTTCACCGGCTTGACCTTGATCAGCTCGGTGATCAGCTCGGCCAGCCGGGACGCGGGGCACAGGAAGAGGCCGACCGCGCCGGCCCAGTCCCCGGCACGTGCTTCGAGGTGGCCGCGGACCGCGTCGGGCATGGCTGCGTTGCCCGGCGGGAACAGTGCGGCGTCATCGACAAGCCTCGCGAGCAGGGGCGGAGTGCCGCGTGGACCGGGCGCACGGAGTTCGAAGGCGCTTGACACGGCTGACACGCTAGTGGCGTACCGGTCAATGAACAAAGATGTCCGACTATCGAACGCCCGGAGTGAACCATGGCGTACTACCGCCAGGTGGGTGAGATCCCCCGAAAGCGCCACACGCAGTTCCGCACGCCGGAGGGCGGCCTGTACGCGGAGGAGCTGATGGGCGTCGAGGGCTTCTCGGCCGACTCGGCCCTGCTCTACCACCGCCACCTGCCGACCGCGATCGTCGACGCGGTCACCGTCGAGGAGTCGCGCGGCGCGCTCGCGCCGAACCTCCCGCTCAAGCCGCGGCACTTCAAGACACCGGCTCTGACCTGGGACGGCTCCGAGGTGGACGCGGTCACCGGGCGCCGCACGCTGTTCGGCAACGCCGACGTGGTGATCGGCTTCGTGACCGCCACCGCGCCCAGCCCGCTGTACCGCAACGCGGCCGGCGACGAGCTGCTGTACGTGCAGACCGGCGAGGGCGTGGTCGAGACCGTGTACGGCGCGCTGGCCGTCTCCGAGGGCGACTACGTGGTGCTGCCGACGTCGTGCACCTACCGCGTGGTGCCGTCCCAGCCGATGAACATCCTCGTGCTGGAGGCCACCGGACACATCGGACCGCCGAAGCGGTACCTGTCGGCCAAGGGGCAGTTCCTGGAGCACTCGCCGTACTGCGAGCGCGACGTCCGGGGGCCCGCGGAGCCGTTGCTGGTGGACGGCGAGGACGTGGACGTGCTCGTGCGGCACCGCGCCGGCCTCACCCGGTTCACCTATGCCAACCACCCGTTCGACGTAGTCGGCTGGGACGGCTGCCTGTACCCGTGGGTGTTCAACATCCGCGACTTCGAGCCGATCACGGGCCGCGTGCACCAGCCGCCGCCCGTGCACCAGACGTTCGAGGGCCCCAACTTCGTGGTGTGCTCGTTCATGCCGCGCAAGGTCGACTACCACCCGTTGGCGATCCCGGTGCCCTACAACCACGCCAACGTCGACTCCGACGAGCTGATGTTCTACGTGGGCGGCAACTACGAGGCCCGCAAGGGCTCGGGCATCGGCATCGGTTCGCTGTCGCTGCACCCGTCGGGCTGCACCCACGGGCCGCAGCCGGGCGCGGTCGAGGCATCCCTGGGCGCGGACCACTTCGACGAGACCGCGGTCATGGTGGACACCTTCCGGCCGCTGGAGCTGGGCGAGGCGGCGCTGGCGTCCGAGGACCCGAAGTACGCCTGGTCGTGGGCGCGCCGGGGGCCTGACCTGGGTTGATCACCTCTTTGTCGGTGGGTGCCTCTAACGTCTGCCGGCATGGACGCACGAGCACTGCTGGAGCAGGCCCCGGACGGCCAGGTGGCGAGCAGCGCCACCCGGCTGGCGGGGTCCTCCGGCTGGCAGGGGACGGGTCGCAGCGACACGGCCCTGTGGGGGCTGTGCAAGGGCAGCGGCAAGAACCCGTACCAGGTGTGCGTCGACCTCGGCGACCGCGCGACGAAGTGCTCGTGCCCGTCGCGCAAGTTCCCGTGCAAGCACGCGCTGGCGTTGCAGCTGCGCGACGCGCGGGAGCCGTTCCCGGTCGCCGAGACCCCCGACTGGGTGGACGAGTGGCTGACCCGCCGCACCCGCGCCGCCGCTCCGGCCGGGTCCTCCGACGACTCGCCGGAGGCGGTGCTGCGGCGCGCGAGGGCCAAGGAGAAGACGGCCCTGGCCCGGCAGGGCGCGGTGCGCGCCGGGGTCGCCGGGATGACCGACTGGCTGGCCGACGTGGCGGGCGCGGGCATCGCGGGGCTGCCCGCGCGGGACGCGGCCTGGTGGCACTCGATCGAGGCGCGGATGGTCGACGCGCAGGCCAAGGGGCTGGCGTCGGCGGTGGCCGGTGTGCGCGGCGTCGTCGCGGCGGGCGGGCCGCACTGGGCGCACGACGCGGCCGACCGGTTGGGCGGGCTGCACCTGCTGGCGCGGTTGGCGGAGTCGCCCGACCCCGTGGTGCGCCGGCGGCTGGGGTTCGCCGTGGCCGAGGAGGAGGTGCGCGGCGGTCCGGGCTGGTCGGACCACTGGGTGCCGCTGCTCAAGGTGGAGTCCGACGAGGGCCTGGTGCGGACCGTGCGGCAGTGGGCGTGGGGGCGTTCGCACGGGTGGGTGGTGGCGGTGCGGCACGCCGGCGGTGGCGCCCGGCCCGTGCCGCCGTTGACGCACGGGGTGCAGGTCCAGGGGGTGCTGCACCCGTACCCCGGCGTGCCGCCGCACCGGGTGGCGGTCGGCGAGCTGCTGGCGGAGCGGCCTCCCGGGGCCGTGCCCGCCCCGGAGTCGTGGCGGGCGGCCCTGGCCGGGTTGGAGGAGTACCTGACGGCCGACCCGTGGCAGCGCCTGCACCCGTTGGGGTGCGGGTCGGTGCGGGTCACCGGGGACACGGGCCGGTTGGTCGACGCGACGGGCCGCGGGGTGCGGGTCCGCCCGGACCTGGCGCTGGACCAGGCGCTGGCGCTGTCGGGCGGTGAGCCGTTCGACGCGTGGGGGTTGTGGAACGGCCGCGAGCTGCGCCTGGGCGCGGTGGCGGAGCCCGGCGGCGCGCCGGAGGTGGTGGGATGAGCACCGGTTGCCCGACGTGCGCCCGGGGTGGTCGGCGATGACCCTCCAGGCCGAGTGGGACGAGGCCGTGCAGGCGGCGCTGGTGGGCGCGCACCGGGCCGGCGTCACGTCGACCGAGCTGCTGGACCGCGTGGCGGCCCTGGGGGTGGCGGCCCACGGCGCGCAGTTGCCGCCGGCGGTCGACGCGCCGCTGCTGCCCGCCGCGCCGCCGTCCGACGACGTGCGGGCCCACCCGGCCGCCAGGTCGGTGCTGGTGCAGGTGCTGGCGCTGGACGACCAGGTGCTGCTCACCGAGTGGTGCGGCATGGCGCGGGCGGCGGGCGTGGTCGCCGACCACCGCGAGCTGCCCGCGTTGCTGGGCCTGGGCACCGCGCACCCCGGCCTGCGCCCGGCCGTGACCGCCGTCCTCGGCGCCCGCGGCCGGTGGCTGGCGGCGATCCGCCCCGCCTGGTCGTGGGCGGCGACCGGCGTGGTGGTGGACGAGGTCGACCTCGACCAGGCGCTCGACCTGCCCGGCACGTCCCGCCTGGCGGCCCTGCGCCGCGCCCGCAACCAGGACCCGGCGCGGGCGCGCGCGTTCCTGGCCGCCCAGTTCGAGGTGCAGCGGCGGGCCACCGACCGGCAGGTGCTGATCAGCGCGCTGGAGGCGAACCTCGGCCCGGAGGACGAGCCGCTGCTCGAACGCGCCCTGGACGACCGGGCGATCGGCGTGCACGACGAGGCGCTGCGCCTGCTGCGCGGCGTGCCCACGTCCGACCTGGCCGCCCGCGCCGCCGAACGCCTGCACCGCGGCCTGTGGCTCACCGCCGACGGCTTCGACGTGCAGACCGACGAGCTGTGGGCGGAACTGTCCCCCGAGCCGGACGAGGCCCGCGACCTGATGCGGGACGGTTCCGAGGCGGGCGTGGCCGGTCGGCTGCGCGGCGCGGCGGCGAGCGTGCCGCCGCGGCACTGGACCAGCCGCCTGGACACCGACGACGAGGGCGCGGCGGCCGAACTGGCGCGCGGCCCGTGGGCGAGTTCGCTGCTGCGCGGCGTCGCGCAGAACCTGAAGCTGGCCGACGACGCCCGCCCGTGGGCGGTCGCCGCGACCCGTTCGCTGACCGGCATGGAGCAGCTGGAGATGCTGGGCGGGCTGCCCGCCGACCTGGCCGCGCGCACCGTGGTCGAGGTGTCCCGGCAGTGGAACTACGACCTGCTCGACCACGCCTGCTCGCAGCTGCCCGCGCCGTGGGGCGCGCGGGCGACGGCCGACCTGCTCGACCGCTACTCCGGGATGCGCGACCCGAGGTGGCGCGCCGGCCGGCCGCCCGCCGTGCTGCTGGCCAGGGGTGACGCGGAGGTCCTCGGCGCGAACTGGGCCCGCATCACCGAGCGCTGGCCGGAGCACACCGTCGAGCTGGACGTCCTGCGGCTGCGCATGCAGTTGCGCGAGGCGTTCGCCAACCACACCGCCCCGTCCGCTACCCGGGAGGAAAGCCAGTGACCACCGAATCCGTGCTGCGGCCGGCCGCCGAGCAGCAGTACGCAGCCGAACTGGCGGCCCTGGCCGCGGCGGACGACCGGCCGCGCCCGCCGCGCTGGCGGATGTCGCCGCAGGCGGTGGTCACCTACGTGCTGGGCGGCAGGCTGCCGGACGGCGCCGTGATCACGCCGAAGTACGTCGGCGACCGGCGGTTGGTCGAGGTCGCCGTCGGCACGCTCGTCACCGACCGGGCGCTGCTGCTGGTCGGCGTGCCGGGCACGGCGAAGTCCTGGCTGTCGGAGCACATCGCGGCGGCGGTGAGCGGCGACTCGACGCTGGTCGTCCAGGGCACCGCGGGCACCGGCGAGGACCAGGTCCGCTACGGCTGGAACTACGCCCGGCTGATCGCCGAGGGCCCGTCCGAGGCGGCGCTGGTGCCGAGCCCGGTCATGACGGGGATGCGCGAGGGCGCGGTGGTGCGGGTCGAGGAGCTGACCCGGATGCCCGCCGAGGTGCAGGACTCGTTCATCACGGTGCTGTCCGAGAAGACGCTGCCGGTGCCGGAGCTGGGCACCCAGGTGCAGGCCGTGCCCGGGTTCACCGTGATCGCCACCGCGAACGACCGCGACCGGGGCGTGAACCAGATGTCGTCGGCGCTCGCCCGCCGCTTCAACACCGTCGTGCTGCCGCCGCCCGCGACCGAGGACGACGAGGTGGAGATCGTCTCGGCCCGGGCCGCCCAGCTCGGCCGGGCGCTGCAGCTGCCCGCCGAGCCGCCGGCGCTGGAAGAGGTGCGCCGGGTCGTGCGGATCTTCCGCGAGCTGCGCAACGGGTCCACCGTGGACGGTCGCACGCAGCTGAAGAAGCCGAGCGGCAGCCTGTCCACGGCCGAGGCGATCTCGGTGGTGACCAGCGGCATGGCGCTGGCCGGGCACTTCGGCGACGGCACGATCACCGCCGACGAGCTGGCGGCCGGCCTGCTCGGCGCGGTGGTGAAGGACCGCGTGTCGGACACGGCGGCGTGGCAGGAGTACCTGGAGGCGGTGGTGAAGGAGCGCGCCGAGTGGCGCGACCTGTACCGGGCGTGCCAGGACATGGTGGGCTGATGGCGCGGGAACAGCCGTTGCCGGAGCGGGTGGTGCTGCTCGGCATCCGGCACCACGGTCCGGGCTCGGCGCGCATGGTCGCGTCGGCGCTGGCGGCCGTGCGGCCGGAGGTGGTGCTGATCGAGGGTCCGCCGGAGGCCGACGCGCTGCTGACCCACGTGCCGCACCTGACGCCGCCGGTGGCGTTGCTGCTGCACGACGAGGCGGAGCCGGCGCGGGCCGCGTTCTGGCCGTTCGCCGAGTTCTCGCCGGAGTGGCGCGCGATGAGGTGGGCGCACGCCAACGACGTCCCGGTGCGGTTCTTCGACCTGCCGGCCGCCGCTTCGCTGGGCGACGAGCCGGGGACCGGGGCTGGGACCGAGCCGGACGACGGGGCCCCGCGCGCGGCGCTGGACCCGTTGGGCACGTTGGCCGAGGCGGCCGGTTTCGACGACCCGGAGCGCTGGTGGGAGGACGTGGTCGAGCACCACACCGACCCGCGGGACCTGGCCGAGGCGGTCGCGGAGGCGATGGGCGCGTTGCGCGAGGAGTTCGCCGACCAGGTGGACGCGCGCACGCTGCGCCGGGAAGCCGCGATGCGGCAGAACGTCCGGCAGGCGTTGAAGGACGTCGAGGGCCCGATCGCGGTGGTGGCCGGTGCGTGGCACGTGCCCGCGCTGCGCGCGCTGCCGCCCGCGTCGGTCGACGCCGCGGCGCTGAAGGGCTTGCCGCGCCGGAAGGTGTCCGGCACGTGGGTGCCGTGGAGCCACGGCAGGCTGGCCGCGTCGTCGGGTTACGGCGCGGGCGTCGCCTCGCCCGGCTGGTACGCGCACCTGTGGGACTGCGCCGAGCGCGGCGACGCCGTGCCGCGCTGGTTCGCGAAGGCGTGCGCGGTGCTGCGGGCGGAGGACCTGCCCGCGTCGACGGCGAGCGCCGTGGAGGCCGTGCGGCTGGCGGACGCGTTGGCCGCGCTGCGCGGGCGGCCGTCGCCGGGCCTGTCGGAGGTGATGGAGGCGTCGCTGGCGGTGCTGTGCGGCGGCGACGCGACCCCGTTGCGCCTGGTGCACGAGCAGCTGGTGGTCGGCGAGCGGTTGGGCGAGGTGGGCGACGACGTCCCGACCTCGCCGCTGGCCGCCGACCTGGCGCGGTCGCAGCGCAGGCTGCGCCTGCCGGCCAGTGCGGCGATCAAGCCGATCCGGCTGGACCTGCGCAAGGACACCGACCGCGAGCGCTCGAAGCTGTTGCGGCGGCTGGAGGTCCTGGGCGTCCCGTGGGGCACGCCGGACACGACCCGGACGCTGGGCACGTTCGCCGAGGCGTGGCAGCTGCACTGGAAGCCGGAGTTCGCGGTGGCCCTCGCCGTGGCCGCCCGGCACGGCACGACGGTCGAGGCGGCGGCCGGCGCCGTCCTGGCCGCCCGCGCCGCCGACGCCACCCGCGTGGTCGACGCCGCCGAGGTGCTGAGCCAGTCGGTCGGCTGCGAGATCCCGGCCGCGGTGACCGCCGCCCGCCGAGCCCTGGACCGCTGCGCCGCCGCCGCGACGGACGCGCTGGAACTGCTGGCCGCCCTCCCGGACCTGGCCACCACCGTCCGCTACGGCTCCGTTCGGGGCACCGACCCCGAGCTGCTGCGCGTCGCCCTCCACGGCTTGCTGGCGCGCGGCGCCGTCGGCCTGCCCCTGGCGTGCCGGGGCGTGGACGAGGACACCGCGGAACGCGCCGTGCGGGCCGTCGAGGGCGCCGACGAGGCGGTCCGCCTGGCCGCCGACGAGGAGCACCGGGACACCTGGCAGCGGGCGCTGGCGGCGCTGGTCGCCATGCCCGACGCCCACGGCCTGCCCACCGGCCGCGCCACCCGGCTGCTGTGGGAGACGGGCGCCCTGGACTCCGACGACGTCGCCGCCCGCCTCCACCGGGCCGTGTCCCTGGCCGCCGGCGCGACCGCCTTCGTCGCAGGTTTCCTGCGCGGCTCGGCCGCGCTGCTGACCGCCGACCCGCGCTTGTTCGCCGTCGTGGACGAGTGGCTGACGGGCCTCTCCCCCACCGACTTCGCCGCCGCCCTGCCGCTGCTGCGGCGCGCCGTGGTCGACTTCAACCCGGCCGAGCGCCGGATGCTCGGCGACCGCGTCAAGGGCACGGCGGCGGGCGGCGGCGGGTCGGGGTCGGGCGACTGGGACGAGGACCTGGCCGCCCGGCTCGCCGGGCACGTGCGCAACCTCCTGGGCGCCACCGCATGACACCCCGCCCTGCCCACACCCTGCCGCGCACCAGCCCCCGCGCTGCCCGCATCAGCCCTACACCGCGCCGGCCCCCGCGCTGTCTCGCCCCAGCCCCCGCTGCCTCGCGTCATCCCCTCGCGCTGCCCGCACCAGCTCCACGCTGCGCCGCGCCAGCCCCGCGCTGCCCGCGTCGGCTCCGCGCGCGATCTGCCGCAGATGTCCGCTGGTGTCCGCGCCCTGCCCGCATCAGCCTCGCGCGATCTTCCGCAGGTGTTCGCGCAATTTCCGCGCGATGCCCGGCGCAGGCGGCTCGCCGGCTCGGCGGGTGCCGACGAGTGGCGTGGGCCGGTGGGTGGCGGGTCGATGAGTGGCGGGTCGATGAGTGGCGGGTCGAGGGGTGGCGGATTGGTGGGCGGCGGGGTCGAGGGGTACGTGGGGTGGTTGGTCGGGGCGGCCTCTCGTTTTAACCGAGGTCTGGTAACAGCGTTTCCGTACATATTCGGGCGATGATCACCCGATCGTGTTAGAGCAGGCCGGGTGGCCGGGATTGGTGGGTGTTCCTGTGACGCAGGATAACGCGGTTGAGAGGCAGCGGCGGTGGCGGTTGTTGTTGGGGGCGGCGGCGGGGGATCTTGGGGGGCTTGGGGAGGATGACCTGCGGCGGGATGGGGCGTTGACCGGGTTGTACGGGGGTGGTGGGGACCCGGTGGAGGCCGGGGGAAAGCGCGGTGCGGGGTTGGGTGGTTCGTCGCCCGTCCTGCACCGGTGGTTGGGGGATGTCCGCACTTACTTCCCGACCTCGGTCGTCCAGGTGATGCAGAAGGACGCCGTGGAACGGCTCGGTCTCCGGCAATTGCTGCTCGAACCCGAATTGCTTTCCAGCGTCGAACCCGACGTCAACCTGGTCGGCACGCTGGTGTCCCTTTCCCGCGCCATTCCCGAGCGCACCCGAGAGACCGCGCGGGCCGTGGTCCGCAAGGTGGTCGAGGACATCGAGCGCAAGCTCGCCGACCGCCTCCTCGCCGCCGTCCACGGCGCGATCGACCGCTCCCGCCGCACCAGCCGCCCCCGGCTGTCCGACGTGGACTGGAACCGCACGATCCGCAAGAACCTCCGCCACTACCAGCCCGACCAGGGCACGGTGATCGTCCAGGACCTGGTCGGCAACAGCCGGCGCAGCCGCCAGGCGTCCCTGCGCGACGTCGTCCTGCTGGTGGACCAGTCCGGTTCGATGGCCGAGTCGGTCGTCTACTCCGCCGTGCTGGGGGCCTCCCTGGCCTCGTTGAAGGCCGTGGACACCAAGCTGGTCGTGTTCGACACCGAGGTGGTCGACCTGACCGAGCAGCTGAAGGACCCGGTCGACCTGCTGTTCTCCACCCAGCTGGGTGGCGGCACGGACATCAACCGGGCCGTCGCCTACGGCCAGTCGCTGGTGCGCCGCCCGACGGACACCGTGATGGTCCTGATCAGCGACCTCTACGAGGGTGGTGTGGCGCGGGAGTTGCAGCGGCGGGTGCGGGAGCTGGTGCAGAGCGGGGTGACGGTGGTGGTGCTGCTCGCGCTGTCCGACAGCGGCACGCCCGCGTACGACCACGAGCTGGCGGCGAAGCTGTCGGAGTTGGGCGCGCCGGCGTTCGCCTGCACGCCGGACCTGTTCCCGGACCTGCTGGCGACCGCGCTGCGGCGGGAGGACGTCGGGGCGTGGGCCGAGCAGAGCGGCATCCCGGTGGGGCGCTAGCTCAGCGGATGACGACCCTGCCGAGGGTCATGAACGGCGCGCCGCGGGTCAGCACGGCGGCCCGGCCGCGCGGGTCGGGTCCGGCCAACCAGACGCGGCCGCCGCGGCGGATGTTCTCGCGGGCGCGTTCGGGGATCTCGGCCAGTCGGAGGAAGGTGCGGTCCGACCCGGCGGTCTCCAGGTAGGTCTGCCGCCCGACGCGGGTCCGGCCCGGCACGAAGTGCACCGACACCTGGTGCCGCGGGTAGGTGGCGAGCAGGCGGCGCAGGGAGCGCCGGGAGAAGAAGTGCCGCAGGCCGGGCACGGCGAACTCGACGCACAGCGGTGTGAGCAGGAACACCCAGCGCGAGCCGATCCACTCCGAGACGACCCACAGCGTCAGCAGGGCGAACAACGACAGCCCGATGAACCCGACGGCGCGGCGATCCGCGCTGGCCAGGCACTTGTGCACCCACGTCTCACCCACCACTGCTCCCAGCCAACCAGAAGTACGCCCCCTGGGTAACCGAATAGATGATCAGCAAACTCATCCGCGCACGACTTTCGCCGTGAACAGCCTGGGCACGCCGCGGAACGTGACCACCGTGTTGCCCGCGCGGTCGGGTTCCACGACCCACGCCCGCCGGTGCCGGGTGATCCGACCGCGGACGACAGGCCCGGCGCTCACGTCGAGCACGAGGGGTCGGGGGCCGTGGACGACGAGCCGGCCGCCGCGCCAGTGGACGCGCACGTGGACCCACTCGCGGTCGCCGAGGACGTCGGTGGACGACCGCCGCCGGGTGAGCCCCAGCCCGAGGACCAGCGCGGAGAACAGCAGGAGCGCGAACGGCCAGGTGGCCGGCACCGGGAACACGAAGGTGAGCGCGAGCTGGAGCACGAACGCGAGCGCGCCGAGGACCACCCGGCCGAACGCGCGTCGGCCGGCGATCTCCAGGCAGTACCGGGTCCACCGGTCGTCGAGGGCCGCGCCCCCGGTGGACGGCTTGTTCGGCACGACCACGAGCCACCTCCGCCAGGCGAGCCCAGGTTACGACGGGCGCGCGGGCCGCCGAATCGCCCAACCGGACCGTTCCGCCGGTCGTGGGACTTCCGCCGCCGACCCCCACCAAGTTAGGCTCACCTAAGTTCAGGAGGTGAGCGGTTGAGCGAGACACGTCGACCGCCGGCGCCGCACCCCGCGGAGCGGGCCCGCACGATCGCCGCCCGCGGTGGGCGGGCGGCCCTGCTGCCGTCCGGCGGCACGGAGAACCGGGTCACGCCGGTGCTGCACCACGTCCACCCGCGGGGTGAGGCGACGATCGTGCTGCCCGACGGGCACCCGCTGGTCGAGGCGGCCCGCGCGGCCGAGGTGACCGCGATGCTGGAGGTGGCCGACCAGGCGCCCGTGCAGTTGCGGGAGCCGGTCCGCGGCCTGCTGTGGATCACCGGTTGGCTGCGCGCGCTCGGCCCGGACGAGGCGCGGGAGGCGGCGCTCCAGGTCGCCGAGGCGCGCCCGGACCCGAGGTTGCTCGACGTCGGGCACGGCGCGTCGGTGCTGCGGTTGACCCCCGCGTCGCTGGTGGTGGCCGACGCCGAGAGCACGACGTCGTTGCGGCCGGAGCTGTTCGCGCAGGCCGAGCCGGACCCGTTCGCGGCCTACGAGGACCACTGGCTGCGGCACCTGGAGCTGTCGCACCGGGACGTGGTCGGCCTGCTGGCGAAGCACCTGCCGGACGACCTGAGGGGCGGCCACGTCCGGCCGCTCGGGCTGGACCGCTTCGGCCTGCGGCTGCGGGTGGAGATGGCGGACGTGGACCACGACGTGCGGATCGCGTTCTCGCAGCCGGTGGCCACGTCGCAGGAGCTGGCGGGCGAGCTGCGCCGGCTGATGGGCTGCCCGTTCCTGGCGCAACGCCGGTGAGGGCCGCGCGGTTACCGTAGGCGCGTGATCGAGGACGCCCGGACGCGCCGCGGCTACCAGGTTGAACTGCTGCTCGTCTTCGCCGTGACGCTCGGCCTGTCCGGGGTGCGGAGCCTGGTGCGGTTGCTGGACAGCCTGCTGGACCCGGTGCCGCTCAACGAGCAGAAGGTCGCGATCAACGTCCCGCAGGCGCGGTTCGACCTGCTGGACCTGGTCGCGCAGCTGCTGGGCGTGGTGCAGCTGGCCGCGTGGGGCGGGCTCGGGCTGTACCTGCTGTGGCAGGGCGGCATCAAGCTGGGGGCGCTGGGCCTGGACCGCACCCGGATCGGGCCGGACGCGCTGGGCAGCCTCGGCCTGGCGGCCGTGATCGGCATCCCCGGCCTGGTCTTCTACCTGGTCGCGTGGAACCTGGGGCTGAACCTGGCCGTGCTGCCGTCCACCCTGGACCAGTCGTGGTGGCGCAGCGCGGTGCTGGTGCTGTCGGCCGCGGGCAACGCGTGGGCGGAGGAGGTGCTGGTCGTCGGGTACTTCATCACCCGGCTCCGGCAGCTCGGCTGGCGGGACAACACGGCGTTGCTGGCGAGCGCGGTGCTGCGCGGGTCGTACCACCTGTACCAGGGGTTCGGCGGGTTCATCGGGAACGTGGTGATGGGCCTGGTGTTCGGCAAGGTGTGGCAGCGCACGAACCGGCTGTGGGTGCTGGTCATCGCGCACGCGCTGTTGGACGTGGTCGCGTTCGTCGGTTACGCGGCGTTGCGCGGTCACGTGTCGTGGCTGCCGTAGGGGGTCCTCCGCGCGGAGTACCCGCTGTTCAGCCCCGAGACTGACGCGTGCGCCACGTCGCGCCCGGAAGCATCGGGTCACCTGACAGAGGGGAACCTGATGCGCATCGCAGCACGGGGCGTGGCGGCAATCGCCACCGCCGCACTAGCCACCGCCGCCTTGTCCACCGCCGTTCCAGCCTCGGCCGCCACGGGCGTGCGGATCACCATGCCGGAGCTGAGCGGGAGCCACGCCGTCGGCACGGTGGAGCTGCACCTGGTCGACCGGCGCCCCGACCCGTGGCAGCCGGCGCGGGCCCGCGAGGTGATGGCCACCGTCTCCTACCCGACCGACCACCGCGCCAACGACCACCGCGCCGCCGCCGACCGCGCGCCGTGGATGACGCCGGGCGTGGCGGCGGCGGTGGACGCCGTCGCGGCGAGCCCGGACAGCCTCGGCCTGCCGCCCGGCTCGGTCGACTGGGGTTCGACCCGGCGGCACGCGCGGACGGGCGCGCCCGCTCGCGGCCACTGGCCGGTGGTGCTGTTCTCGCCCGGCTTCGGGTCGGCGCGGGAGCTGAACGCGGGCCTCGTGGACGACCTCGCCTCCCGCGGGTACGTGGTCGTGTCCGTGTCGCACACCCACGAATCGCTCGCGGTCGAGTTCCCGGGCGGTCGGGTCGAGCCGCCGCTGGCCGATCCGGCCGAGCCCACGACCCTCAAGACCGCGATCGACGTGCGGGTGGGCGACACCCGGTTCGTGCTCGACCAGCTCGCGCTGATCGCCCGCGGTCAGAACCCGGACGCCGAGCGGGACCCGTTGCCGCGCGGGCTCGACCGGGCGCTGGACCTGTCGCGGGTCGGCGCGTTCGGCCACTCCTACGGCGGCTACACGGCGGGCGAGACGATGGTGCACGACCGGCGCGTCGACGCCGGGATCAACGTGGACGGCGCCATGGGGCACGGTGAAGGCCGACCGGGCGAGGTCGTGACGCGGGGCCTGGACCGGCCGTTCATGCTGGTGGGCGCGGATTTCGTGGACCCGGACACCGGCCTGGTGGTCGAGCACTCGCACCGGACGCCCGAGTTCGACCGGACGTGGGCGGACTTCTGGCCGAACCAGCGCGGGTGGAAGCGCGACCTGCACCTGGACCGGTCCACCCACTACAGCTTCACCGACCTGCAGTTCGCGGTGCCGCAGGTGGGCGACCTGCTCAGCCCGGAGGAGCGGCGGGAGGCGGTGGGCGCGATCGACCCGACCCGGTCGCTGGCGGCGCAGCACGACTACTTCGCCGCGTTCTTCGACCTGCACCTGAAGGGGCGCGACACCCGGCTGTTCCGGGGCGACCCGCCACGACACCCGGACGTGCGATTCATCCGGTGACGGGTCAGCCGACCAGGAGGAAGCGGGAGGTGGTGCGGACGGCCGCGGTCACCACGACGCGCGCCACCCCCGCCGAGTCCAGCAGGCCGCGGTCCAGGTCGGCGACGGTGACCGCGGCGTTCTCGGCGACGCGGCGCGCCGGTTCGGCGAGCGCGGCGGCGAACGCCCGCCACCCCGCGACCTCCTCGACGGCGCCGGTGGCGGACGCGGCCAGCCGGGAGCCGACCTCGGCCAGGCCGAGCCCGCCGCCGGGCAGCACGCCCTCGAAGGCGGCGCTGCGCACGGCGCGGACGGCGCGCTCCACCTTGCCCACCTCGGAGGCGGCGGCGCGGATCAGGCCGGCCGGGTTGCCGGTCTGCGACCGGCCGCCGTAGACCAGCGTCTCCGACGCGGTGACCACGACCTTCTCCGCCTGGCCGAACGACCGCGCCGTCACCGCCTCCAGCAGGTCGACGTCGAGGATCGTGCCGCCGACGACGGCCTGGAGCCGGTTCAGCCGGTCGTGGTCGGTCACGACCGCGACGACCGGCAGCCGCTCCCCGAGCTTCAGCAACGCCGTGAGCGCCGCGTGCGAGATCTCCTCGCACACCACCAGCAGCTGTTCGGCGACGCCCAACGAGTCGACCACCTTGTCGACGGCGCGCGGCAGGTGCCCGCTCAGCAGCAGCACCCGCGCGTTCACCAGCACCGCCTCGCGCCGGGTCGGGTCGGTGACGAACAGGCTGGACGCGTACCCGCTGTCGAACCACAGGCCGCGGCCGATCTCGTACTCCAGCCCGAACCCCACGCCCTCCTCCACCAGGACCGTCCCGCGCCGCCCGGTCACCGCGACGACGTTCCCCACCAGCCTGCCGACCCCGACGTCACCGGCCGCGGCGGCGGCCAGCGCGGGCACGTCCGACGGCTCCAGCGGCACGGCGAGCTCGCCGATCAGCTCCACCGCGCGGGTGGCGGCGGCCGTGACGCCGCGCATCAGCCGCACCGGGTCGTGCCCGTCGCGCATCGCCTCGACCAGCCCGTCGATCGCACCGCGCGCCACGGCCACCGCCGACGCCGCGCCGTCACCGGCGTCCCGCCGCACCTCGCGCACCAGGTCGCGGACGTACCCGGCGCCGAGCGAGTCGCGCGGGTCGTCCGGCTGGAACGCGGCGACGATCCCGGAGGCGTCCGCCAGCTCGACCGGCCGCCGGTCCACGAACACCACGGCCCGCCGGCCCATCGGGCCCAGCGTCCGGCAGACGGGTTCGGCGGCGGCCCGGAAACCGCGCGCCACCAGCAGCTGCCCGGACGTGTAGGACGCCGTGCGCCGCGGCTTGCGACCCGGTGAGCCGCCGGCCCGCGCGATCCGCAGCGGCTGCGACGAGCCGTGCGCGAAGTACTGCGGCGTCTGGTCGGGGCGCCGGACGCGCACCTCGGCCCGGGTGTACTTGAACAGCTCGTCGACGTCGATCCACCCGTCGCCGTCGAGATCGGCGCCGCCGCCCGCCAGGCCCTCGATCAGCACGTCGGTGAACAGCGACGCCAGCGGCGCGTCCAGGGACAGCGAGTCCTGCTCGAACGCGTACTCGTAGGCGTTGGACGCCGTCATCACCACGTAGCCGGAGCCGACGCCGTCCGAGTCCACGTCGTCCAGCACGGTCGTCCCGCCCGACTTGAACCCCTCGACGAACGCGCCGCTGAAGCAGCAGTCCAGCAGCAGGACCCGGCCGGACGCCCGGCAGTCCTCCAGCTGCTCGTTGAGGAACGAGCGCGGGATCGCGGTGCCCGCGGGCCGGTCCTGCACGGTGTTCGACGCGGCGAAGTACAACCTCCCGGCCGGGGTGGTGAGGCCGTGGCACGAGAAGTACAGCAGCACCAGGTCGTCGGCCTCCCGCGCGTCGAGCACGTCCGCGACCGCGCGGCGGATCTCGTGGTCGGCCTTGTCCCGCAGCACCTCGACCGTCGTGAAGCCGCCGACGTCGGGGTCCTCCAGCACGGCGGCGAGGCGTTCCACGTCCTGCTCGGGGGCGCGCAGCCGGCTCAGCCGGACGTCCTCGTACTCGCCGGTCGCGACCAGCAGGGCGTGCCGCCCCACGTCACCCCTCGCCCTCGTGCTCGCGCAGCCACGACTCCAGCAGCGCCTTCTGCGACCGGGCGTCCACGCCCTCGACGGTGATCTCGTCGTCGCCGTTCTTGATCGTCACCTTGCGGGCGCCGCCGCGCTGCACGAACGACGTGATCACCGACGCGACGGCGGCGGCCACCGCGGCGGGCAGCGCGCCGTTCACGACGAGTTCGGCGACGCTCGCGGCCGTGCCGCTCTTGGAGCCCTCCGGCGACTCGGCCGGCGCGGGCCGCGCGTCCACCCTGGCGCCCCTGACCAGCTCTTGGAGCAGCCGGCCGGTCGCCGGAGCGGCCTGGCCCGGCGCGTCGATGAACAAGTGGAAGTCCGCCACTGATCCTCCCCCGGTAGAACACGATCATCCCGCAACCACGGCAACGAACCGCCCAAGCGCAGCACAACGCAACGTTTCAGCAGCTCCACCTGCGAAGTGCGCAATGAATCGTCATTCCTGAGGGGTCATACGATCGAGTTTCGCTGGAATGGATCACTCAGAGCTGCTGATCCGACCGTTCTGGAGTTACCCTCGGAAGCGTGACTGCGCACATCGCCCAGACCGCGTCCACCGACGACGAGCCGGCTCCGGCCCCCAGGGTCGACAGCGAGGTCGGCCCGCTGCGCACGGTGCTGCTGCACCGGCCGGGGGCCGAGCTGAAGCGGCTCACCCCGCGCAACAACGACCAGCTGCTGTTCGACGGCGTGCCGTGGGTCGACCGGGCCCAGGAGGAGCACGACGCGTTCGCCGAGCTGCTGCGCGGGCGCGGCGTCGAGGTGCTGCTGCTGGCGGACCTGCTGGTCGCCGCGCTGCACGACGACCGGGCCCGGATCGCGGGCATCCACAGCGCGGTCAACGAGCGGCGGCTGGGCATCGACCTGGCCGACGCGCTGCGCTCGCACCTGGCGTCGATCGGCCCGGCGCAGCTGGCCGCCGCGCTGATGACCGGCATGACGTTCGAGGAGCTGCCGGCGGCCGAGGGCGCGTCGCTGGTGCGCAAGATGCACCACCCGATCGACTTCGCGGTCGACCCGCTGCCGAACCTGCTGTTCACCCGCGACTCGTCGGTGTGGGTGGGCGACCGGGTCGCGATCACGTCGCTGGCGCTGCCCGCCCGCGACCGGGAGACCGCGCTGACCGACCTGATCTACGCCTACCACCCGCGGTTCCGCCGCACCGGCCGCGCGTACGGGGCGCACTCCGCGCCGGTCGAGGGCGGCGACGTGCTGCTGCTCGCGCCGGGCGTGCTGGCGATCGGCGTCGGCGAGCGGACCACGCCGGCGGGCGCGGAGTCGTTCGCCCGGTCCGCGCTGGCCGACGGCCTGGCGCACACCGTGCTGGCGGTGCCGATCACCCAGGAGCGGGCCACCATGCACCTGGACACGGTGTGCACGATGGTCGACCGGGACGCCGTGGTGATGTACCCGGCGGTGCGGGACAACCTGGACGCCTACCCCGTCCGGTCCGACGGCGACGGCGGCGTCGTGGTCGAGGACCGGCGGCCGTTCCTGGCGGCCGCGGCCGAGGCGATGGGCATCGAGCGGCTGCGGGTGATCGACACCGGGCTGGACGCGGTGACCGCCGAGCGGGAGCAGTGGGACGACGGCAACAACACGCTGGCCGTCGGGCCCGGCCTGGTGGTGGCCTACGAGCGGAACGTGGAGACGAACGCGCGGCTGGAGGACGCGGGCGTCGAGGTGATCCGGATCAGCGGCTCGGAACTGGGCTCCGGCCGGGGCGGGCCGCGCTGCATGTCGTGCCCGATCGACCGCGCGCCACTGGTGTGAGAGCAGGTTTGCCTAAGCTTTCTTCGGGAACCCTCACCTAATGTTCGCAAGCCTTACCTGAATGCATTTAATCGCACTTTCGGTTATTCTTGCGGCATGGCTGTCAACCTGAAGAAAATCGCCTCCTCGCGTGCCTCCAAGTTCCACGACCTGCTTCAGGAGCAGGTGCGCAACGAGTTCACGGCCTCGCAGCAGTACGTGGCCATCGCGGTCTGGTTCGACGCCGGCGACCTGCCCAGGCTCGCCTCGCACTTCTACAAGCAGGCGCTGGAAGAGCGCAACCACGCCATGATGATCGTGCAGTACCTGATGGACAACGGCCTGCCGGTCACCATTCCCGGGGTGGACGCGGTGCGCAACGACTTCACCGCGCCGCGGGAGCCGGTCGCGCTCGCGCTGGAGCAGGAGAAGACGGTCACCGAGCAGATCGTGGCACTGGCCAAGACGGCCCGCGACGAGGGCGACTACATCGGCGAGCAGTTCCTCCAGTGGTTCCTCAAGGAGCAGGTGGAGGAGGTCGCGTCGATGAGCACGCTGCTCACCGTGATCGACCGGGCCGACGGCAACCTGTTCCACGTGGAGAACTTCCTGACCCGCGAGAGCGTGGGCGAGGACGTCGACGGCGGCGCCCCGCGGGCCGCGGGCGGCGCGCTGTAACCAGCCGGTGGAACCGGCGACGCCCCCCTCCCGCCGAGGGGGGCGTCGTCAGTTCAGGCAGCCGTGGCCCTCCTTGGTCAGGCCCATGCCGGTGAGGGTGTCGCCCGCGTCCCGGAAGAAGAACTGGTAGCGGGTCGCGGCGTCGAGCACCCGGACGAAGCTGTGCGGCGTCTGCTCCACGTCCGGGTAGACCTCGCGCATCCGGTCCCGCGAGTCGCCGATCCGCAGGCCCTCGGGGGTGCGGGCGGCGGACTCGACCCGGATGTCCACCGCCACGCCGTCCTGCACGCCGACCCAGCCCCGCACGGCCACCAGCTCGTGCACCGGGCAGGAGAACTCCAGCGTGGTCACGTCGTCGCCGACCTCGCCGGTGGCCCGCAGCCGCTCCACCGTCATCCCCAGCCGCACCGCGCCGATCCCGCCGGAGTCGAGCACGCCCGCCTCCCCCGCCGCGGTGGCGGGCGCGGTGGAGGACGGGGCGGCCGGCGGGGTGGCCGACTCGCAGGCGGCCAGCAGCAGGACCCCGGCGACGACGAGCAGCCGCACCCGGCCCACCTCCCTCAGAGCACGGGCAACGGCCGGAACGCGCCGTCGGCGTCCGGGGTGAACTCGTGCACGGCCACCACCGCGTCGGCCGGGATCGGCCCGTAGACGTGCGGGAACCACGGGCCGTCCTCGGTCTCGCCCGGCTCCCACAGCACCGGCAGGCCCTCCGGGTCGATCACCAGCAGCACGAGGTCGTGCCGGGCCGGGTACAGGCGGTTGGCCGGCAGGTGCACGGTGCCGGGGTCCGAGCAGTGCACGAACCCGTCCGGGTCGAGCGGGATCGCGCCGTCCTCGCGGGCGCGCCTCCAGTCGGCCTTGGGGCTGATCCGCAGGATCACTCCGCCTCCTGGTTGTCCACAGGTCCCTGTGGACAAAGCTGGGGATACCTGTGGACAGGTTCAGCGCAGGGTGATCTGCCGACCGCGCAGACCGTCCCGCGAACGCCGTTCCGCCTCGGTCAGCGGCTCGTCGTCGAGGCTGGTCAGGGCGTCCTGCAAGCGCTTGCCCAACGCCTCCGCGCCCGGCGCCCACTCGCTGGAGTGCAGCTCGCGGTCCAGGTCCCACACCGGGACGAGCAGGCCGTGCGCGCGGAACGAGCCCGCGTACCGGGAGCCCTCGCCCAGGTCCAGCTCGCCGCGCACGGACAGCCGGGCGAGCGCCGCGAGCAGCGTCTCCTCCGACTCGGGGCGGACCCAGCGCAGGTGCGCCTTGTCGCCCGCGTCGACCCAGTAGGCGGCCTCGACGCCGGGCGCGTTCAGGCGCTCGGTGGGCAGGATGGCGGCGTTGGCGCGCTCCAGGGACAGGGCGACCTCGCCGGTCGGCTCGTTGTCCGGCGGCAGCCACCACGCGAAGTCGGTGTGCAGCTCGGGGCTCAGCGCGGCCTCGGGGTCGAGCAGGTCCTGCAACCGGCCGGGGTTGGCGCCGTCGTCCGGGCCGACGACCGAGAGGGCGTCGCCGGTCTCGGCGGTCAGCGCCCACTGCACGGCCCGCGCCAGGTCGCGGCTCAGGTCGCCGGACCGGGTCTGCACCTGCAGGCCGACGAACGCGGTGCCGTCCGCGCGGACCAGGCCGGCGGCGGCCATCGGCAGCACGGTGGCCAGCACGATGGCGCGCCCGGAGTCGTCCTTGAGCGGCAGCTCCACCGTCGCCGACGGCACGAACTCGCGCAGCGCGATCAGCTCGGCCTCGGCGGCCAGCCCCTGGAACGGGCGGGAGACGATCACGTCCGCCGCGCCGCCGGCCGCGCCGTGGCACGCCTTGTAGCGCTTGCCGGACCCGCACGGGCACGGCTGCCGCGGGTTGACGCCGTCCGCCGGCTTGTTCTTCACGGCCGTCCGCTTCGCCACCGCGCGCCTCCTCGGTCTCAGGGCTGGTCGGGCGTCAAGTTATCCGCAAGCCGCTCCCGCGTCTCCTCCGGGTTGTTGGTGGCGAGGAACCGGACGCCGCGGGCGCGGCACAGCGCGATGTCGGCCGGGTCGTCCACCGTCCACACGTAGGCGCCCTCTCCCCGGTCCGGGTGACGCCTGAGCAGGTGAACTCCCGGACCGGGGAAGTCGACGAAGTACGGTGTCACCTTCGGCCACAGCCGGTCGTACAGCAGCACCGTCGGCACCTCGGGCCGGAGCAGCTTGAACCGGCGCACGGCGAAGACGGAGAACGACATCATCACCGCGTCGACCCGGTGCCCGGCCAGCGCCTCGGCCAACCTGCGCTCGACCCCGCCGCCCTGCCGGACGGGGTGCTTGGTCTCGACGAACAGCCGCTTGCCGTGGTCGGCCGCCAGCCCGAGCAGCACCTCCAGGGTCAGCACCTCGGCCGGTTCGCCGCCGTGCCAGCTGCCGAAGTCGTGCCGCCGCAGCTCCGCCAGCGTCATCGCGCCGACCGCGCCCGACCCGCCGCTGGTGCGGTCGATCGTGCGGTCGTGCACGCACACCAGGTGACCGTCCTTGGTGAGCCGCACGTCGCACTCCAGCCCGTCGGCGCCCTGCCGCAGGGCCAGTTCGTAGGCGGCGAGGGTGTGCTCCGGGCGTCGGGTGGACGCGCCGCGGTGGGCGACGACTTCAGGTGGCACGCCTGGCAATGCTCCTGGTGGACCGCCGACGCGGTCAACTCGACCACACCATGTCACGGCCACCTGAATGTTTGAACGGACAACCAGTCTCGGATGGACGCGAGCGGCGCTCACCACCTACCGTCCGCAACCGTGGCCTCCTTCGACCAGCACGACGCCGCCTTCATCGCGGACCCGTACCCGGCGTTCGCCGCGATGCGCGCGCAGGGCGGGGTGCACTGGCACGAGGGGATGGGCATCGCGGTGGCGGTGTCGCACGGCGCGGCGTCGGCCGTGCTCCGGCACCGGTCGCTCGGCCGGATCTGGACCGACGCGGAGCCCGTCGACCGGTTCGCCTCGTTCAACCTGCTGCACCGCAACTCCATGCTGGAGAACGAGCCGCCGACGCACAGCAGGCTGCGCAGGCTGGTCGCCGCCGCGTTCGGCCGCGGTCACGTCGAGCGGCTGCGGCCGTGGATCGCCGACCTGGCCGACCGGCTGGTGGACGAGCTGGTGGCCAAGATCGGCTCCGAGGGCCAGGCCGACCTGCTGTCCCACGTCGCCGCCCCGCTGCCGGTCGAGGTGATCGCCGAACTGCTCGGCGTGCCCGCGAGCGACCGGCCGCTGCTCCAGCCGTGGTCGAACGCCATCGTGAAGATGTACGAGTACGGCCTGCCCGGGGACCGGCGGGCGGCAGCCGAGCACGCGGCCACCGAGTTCGTCGCCTACCTGCGGGAACTGGTCGCGCTGCGGCGCGCGTCGCCCGGCGCCGACCTGGTGTCCGACCTGGTGGCGGTGACCGGCGCGGACGGCGCGAAGCTGACCGAGGACGAGCTGGTGGCGACCGCCGTGCTGCTGCTCATGGCCGGTCACGAGGCCACCGTCAACGTCATCGGCAACGGCGTGCGGGCGTTGATGCTGCACCAGGACCAGTGGCGGCGGCTGGTGGCCGACCACTCCCTGCTGCCGACGGCGGTCGAGGAGCTGATCCGCTACGACTCGCCGCTGCAGCTGTTCGAGCGCACCGCGACCGAGCCCGTCACCATCGCCGGGTACGAGGTGGAGCCGGGCCGCAGGATCGCCGCGCTGCTCGGCGCGGCGGCCCGCGACCCGGAGGTCTTCACCGACCCGGACACCTTCGACATCACCCGCGACCCCAACCCGCACCTCGGGTTCGGCATGGGCATCCACTACTGCCTGGGCGCGCCCCTGGCCCGCATCGAGGTCCAGGCCGCCCTGTCCGCCCTGGTCCGCAAGCTGCCGACCGCCGAGCTGGCCGCCGAACCGCGGCGGCGGGCCGAGTTCGTCATGCGCGGCCTGCACGACCTGCCGCTGGCTGGGCGCTGACCCCGACCGGGCGCCCTTCCGCCAGTCGGTCAGGAGCCCCAGTGCCGCAGGAAGGACGACCACTGGACAGCGGGGAACGCGAGCGTCGCCGCGTCGGGGTTCTTCGAGTCCCGCACGGCCACCGCCGGTCCCGTGAACGCCACTTCGACGCAGTTGGCGTTGCTGGCGCCGTTGCTCCGGCTGCTCTTCCGCCACGACGCACCGGGGAAGTCCACTGTGGACACAGCCATCACCTTTCCCCCTCGGCCAGAACCCGTTCGATCAAGGCCACCGAAAGCTCCGTGCCCAGCGCCCGGGAGGCCACGAAATCGAACGTCAGTCTAGCCTCTTGCAGCTCCCGCTCCTCCTCGATGTGCAGCGCTCCGGTCAGGTACTCGATGTACAGCACCTCGGGTTCGTCCGATCCGGGGAAGCCCAGCAGCGTGAACGCGGTCACCATGCCGTCGACCACGCCCTGTTCGGCGGACACCAGTTGGATCGTCACGTTGGGCTGTTCGGCCATGTCGAGGAGGTGCGCCAGCTGCTCGTGCATGACCTCCCGGCCACCGACCATCTTGCGCAGCGCGGCTTCCTCGATGATCGCGTGCAGCCGCAGCGGATCTTCCCGGTCGGTCAGGCGCTCCTGGCGGATCTGCCGGACCCGGATGTCGTTCTCCAGCCAGCGCTTGGTCCGCTTCAGCCGGTGCGCCTCGAACACCGCACGCATGTAGCCGGAGGTCTGGAGCAGGCCGGGGATGATCGACGGCGACAGGTCGCGCACGTCGGACGCCTCGGTCTCGACGTCGATGTAGCCCTGGTTCTCGATGCCGTAGGTGGTCCACCAGCCGGGCTCGCGGGCCCTCAGCGCCTGGTCGAGGAGGTCGGGGTCGTACTGGTCGTAGAGGTCCATCATCGACTTGGCGAGGTGGACGTCCAGGATCGTCTCGCCCCTCTCCAACCGGTGCAGGGTGGACTTGGTGCGGTAGAGGGCACGGGCCGCCTCGTCCAGGGTCAGCTTGGCGCTGGTCCGCATCCGGGCGAGCTTGCGCCCCAGCCGACGGCGGCGGAACGGTGGCGGAGTGGGCACAGGGCAGCATGGTCCGGCGGGACGCGCGGATGCGGGAATCCCGCCCCGCTTCACCGCATCCGGTGGATCTCCCGGCGGGACAGTCGGTCCCGTGGAAGCGAACTTGTTCAGCCTGGTGGACGCGACCGACCGGAACCGGATCTTCGCCTGGGGGATGGAGGTCATCGAGGGGGACGCGACGAGCGCGATCGTCTACCGGCGCGATCCGGACACCGGCAGGACGTTCATCGGGCAGCACGCCTCGGCCGAGTCGGCCCTCGGTCGCTACGGCAGGCGCGTGCCCCTCGCGCTCGTCTGGGAGTACGAGGACGTCCTGGAGGCGTTCGGGATCGGCGAGGTCAGCGGGGCGAGCCCGACGACCGGACCGGGCGCAGGGTCGGCTCCGGGGCGTCCCTGACGTCGACCACCCGCATCCGGCGGATGGCGGCCACGTCGACCGGCAGCAGGAGGGTGGTGACGTGGCGGACCACGGCGGCCGTCAGGATGGCCACGGCGGCGGCCAGGAGGTCGGCCACGGCGTGCAGCAGCACGCCGTCCGCCAGCGCCTGGACACCGGCGCGGAAGCCCCAGGCCAGGGTGAAGGCCGAGAACAGGCCGGCCGCCGCCCACAGGCCCCACCACCAGCGGACGAGCTTGGACGGGGTCGGGCGGGTGGTGGCCGGTTCGCGCAGGGCGGCGTGCTCCAGCTCGGCCAGCACCGAGCCGGGCACGACCAGGTTGACGCCGGGGACCACCAGGCCGACCAGCACCTCCCGGTCGGTCCTGGACGGCCCGTAGCCCGCTTCGGCGGCGGCGGCGTTGCGGGCGCGGCGCAGCCAGAGCAGGGTGAAGACCAGGGCTGTCGCGGACGCCACGAACATCACCACCGACGACGCCACGACCATCGCGTCCGACACGCCGACCGTGGTGCCCGACATCGCCCCGTACCGGCTGAGCAGCAGCAGCACGTACCGCCACACCTCGCTGCCCGCCGCCCAGACGGCGGTCAGCCCGGCCAGCCCGAGGGCGTGGGACGCCGTGCGCGCCAGGCGCTGCACCTGGTCGACGCCGTCCACCGGCCGGTCGTCGTCCGTGGCCACGGACGTGGGCCAGCGCCACGCCAGCAGCGGGAAGCCCCAGCGCGGTGGCACCGGGTACGACGGCGGGCCGGTGTACGGCCGGCGCGGCGCGCCCTGGCGACGGTGCGGGTAGGCGCCGGGTGGCGGGGTCGCCACCCAGTCCACCCGCAGCGGTCGCAGCGCCATGTCAGATGACCTCGGGCTCCGCGCCGTCGACCTCGCCGACCAGCGGGCGGCCGGACGCGGCCCACACCTGCATGCCGCCGTCGACGTTGGTCGCCTCCCAGCCGTTGGCGTTCAGGTACTGCGTGACCCGCGCGGAACGGCCGCCGGCGCGGCACACGACGTAGAACTCGGAGTCGCCGGGCAGGTCGGCCAGCCGACCGGCCAGCTCGCTCATCGGGATGTGCACTGCGCCCGGGGCATGGCCCGCCGCCCACTCGTCGGCCTCGCGGACGTCGAGCAGCACCTTGCCCGCCGGCAGCTCCGCCGGCACCTCGGACACTTCAACGCTGGGAACGGTCACGGTGCCCATGCTGCCACGGGGGTCATAAACGGGGGATAAGGAGCACGCCGGCCGCCTCCCCGGGACGGGGTGACGGCCGGCGCGCGGCAGGAGCGGGGAGCGCGGCTAGTGGGCCACCGCCTTCTCGGCGCCGACGCCGGTGAGGGCGCGCACCTCCATCTCCGCGTACTTCTCCTTGTCGTTCTCCTTCGACATCACGGTGCCGATGTAGCCGAGGAGGAACGCGACCGGGATCGACACGATGCCCGGGTTGGACAGCGGGAACAGCGCGAAGTCGACGTCCTTGAACATCGAGGTCGGCTTGCCGGACACCGCGGGCGACAGCACGATCAGCGTGATCGTGACGGCGAGGCCGCCGTAGATGCTCCACAGCGCGCCGGAGGTGTTGAACCGCTTCCAGAACAGCGAGTACAGGATGGTCGGCAGGTTCGCCGACGCCGCCACCGCGAACGCCAGGGCCACCAGGAACGCGATGTTCTGGCCGTTGGCCGCGATGCCGCCGAGGATGGACACGATGCCGATCACGATCGCCGTCCGGCGCGCGACCTTGACCTCCGCGTCCTTGTCCTCCACCTCGCCCTTCTTGATGATGTTGGCGTAGATGTCGTGCGCGAACGACGCCGACGCGGTGATCGTCAGACCGGCCACCACGGCGAGGATCGTGGCGAACGCGACCGCCGCGATCAGGCCGAGCAGCAGCGGGCCGCCCAGCGCCTCGGCGAGCAGCGGGGCCGCCGAGTTGGCGCCACCCGGGGCCGCCCGGATCTTGTCCGCGCCGACCAGCGCGCCCGCGCCGTAGCCCAGGACCAGCGTGAACAGGTAGAACAGGCCGATCAGCCAGATCGCCCAGACCACCGAGCGGCGGGCTTCCTTGGCGGTCGGCACGGTGTAGAAGCGCATCAGGATGTGCGGCAGGCCGGCCGTGCCCAGCACCAGCGCGAGGGCCAGCGACAGGAAGTCCAGCTTCGACGTGCCGGTCGCGCCGTACTGCAGGCCGGGGCCGAGCAGCTTCTCGCCGGCCTTCGGCGCGGCGTCCACGGCCGCGCCGAGCAGCGAGGACAGGTTGAAGCCGAACTTGGCCAGCACCCACACCGTCATCACGCCGGCGCCGACGATGAGCAGCACGGCCTTGATGATCTGGACCCAGGTGGTGCCCTTCATGCCGCCGATGAGCACGTAGGCGATCATCAGGGCGCCGACCACCGCGATCACGACGGCCTGGCCGAACTTGCCGGTGATGCCGAGCAGCAGGGCGACCAGGCCGCCTGCGCCCGCCATCTGCGCCAGCAGGTAGAAGAACGACACGGCCATGGTGGACGTCGCCGCCGCGGCGCGCACCGGGCGCTGCCTCATCCGGAAGCTGAGCACGTCGCCCATCGTGTACTTGCCGGTGTTGCGCAGCAGCTCGGCCACCAGCAGCAGCGCGACCAGCCACGCGACCAGGAAGCCGATGGAGTACAGGAAGCCGTCGTAGCCGTTGAGCGCGATGGCGCCCGCGATGCCGAGGAACGACGCGGCGGACAGGTAGTCGCCCGCGATGGCGACGCCGTTCTGCGGGCCGGTGAACGCGCGGCCGGCGGCCAGGTAGTCGGCCGCCGTCTTGGTGTTGCGGCTGGCCCGGATGACGACGACCAGGGTGGCCGCGACGAAGAGTGCGAAGATCCCGATGTTGAGCAGGGCGCTGCCGTTCACGCGTGACCCCCTTCGAGCTCGTTGCGGAGCTTCTCCGCCTTGGGGTCGAGGTTCTTGTTCGCGTGCCGCACGTACAGCGTGGTGATGGCGAACGTCGAGACGAACTGCAGCAGGCCGAGGATCAGGCCCCAGTTGATGTTGCCGATGACCTTCGTCGACATGAACCCGTGTGCGTAATCGGCGAGGAGCACGTACAGCAGGTACCAGGCCAGGAAGAGGCCGGCCATGGGGAAGACGAAGCTCCGCAGCCGCCGGCGCAGCTCGCGGAAGTCCGGGCTCTCCTGCACTTCCACCCAGTTGTGATTGCCCGGGGCGTCGGCTGGGGTGTGCTGCTCAGAGGTGCTCACGGTCCCCTCCTCGCGTTCTTGACGACGGTGTGAACGGCACGTAAGTCCTCCTGGTGCGTTCCTGATACGCCGTGCACCGTAGGGAGACCTGGCTCACGCCTGAAAGACCTTTCGGGTGGTCCTGCGCTCAACAGTCGAGTGATGCGATGAGCGGTAGTAATGCTGAGACGAACAGCCACTCAGGTGATCGATATCACCGGTAACCGGATCGGTGCGCATTTCTTCACCCGTTCGAGACCTGCTCCCACTCTTAGCTACCACTGAGGAGGCCGAGCGGGGTCACCGCAGGTCATCGGGTGGCGACCCCTGGTGGCAACGCGGCGAAGTGGTCCAGACCCACGCCGGGAACCGACGCCGGGATGTGAGTCAGCTCACGATCAAGAGGTCGACGGCGCCGTTCCGCCGCGGTGCTTCCCGTCCGTCAGCCGGGCCTTCTCCTCGGCCGTCCCGAACCGCTGCACGTCGCGGTCGCGCATGAAGCCGAGCGGGTCCGGCGCGTGCAGCCGCAGCAGGATCTGGTTCACGTCGTCGGGCCTGCGGCGCGCGGTCAGCTTGCTGATCATCACCATGGTCAGGAACGCGGCCGGCACCGTCACCAGCGCCGGCTGGGAGAGCACCGACGGCGCCCACTGCCCGGTGTAGGAGCTGACCACCGTCACCGCCTGCGCCAGGATCACCATGCCGCCGCCGACCACCAGCCCGGCCACCGCGCCGACCCACGTCAGCCCGCGCCACCAGATGCCCAGCAGCAACAGGGGGCAGAACGTCGACGCGGCCAGCGCGAACGACATCGCCACCGTCAACGACGCGTCCGACCGCGGCAGCACGAGCGCCAGCCCGATCGCCACCGCGCCGGTCAGCACCGTCGCCCAGCGGAAGTCGCGCACCTTGCCCGGCAGGATGTCCGTCGACACCACCCCGGCCACCGACACGAGCAGCCCCGACGAGGTGGACAGGAACGCCGCGAACGCGCCCGCCGCGACGACCGCGCCCAGCACCTGGCCCAGCACGTTGGGCTGCATGGTGGTCGGCAGCAGCAGCACCGCCGCGTCGGTCTTCCCCGTCACCAGCAGCTGCGGCAGGTACTGGCGCGAGATCACGCCCAGCACGGTCGGGAAGAGGTAGAACAGCCCCAGCAGGTACAGCACGTGCAGCGCCGTGCGCCGCGCCGCCCGCCCGTCCGGGTTGGTGTAGAACCGCACCAGCACGTGCGGCAGGCCCATCGTGCCGAGGAACGTCGCGAAGATCAGCGAGTACGTCTCGAACAGCCCGGACAGCCCCTCGGTCTGCGGTCGCAGCCAGTCGTGGTTCGACGTCGGCGCGCCCTCGACCACCGGCACCGGCGACCCCGCGGTGAACCGCAGCTCGGTGTCCGCGCCGACCTCGTGCAGGCCGGGCGTCCAGTACACCGGCCCGGCCGCGGGCGCGCCGTTCACCGAACCGGTCGCGGACAGCCGCACGGCCACGTCGACCCGCACCCGCACCGGGTCGACCGTCGTCACCGCGACGTCCTCGGGGAACCGCAGCACGCCCGCGGAGTCCACCGGCTGCGCCCCGTTGCCCGGACCGGTCAGGAACAGCGCGAAGATCACGAACGTCGGCGCGGCGATGGCGAACAGCTTGCCCCAGTACTGGAACGCCTGCACCAGCGTGATCGCCCGCATCCCGCCGCCGAGGACGTTCACCGCGACGATCACCGCCACCACCACGAGCCCCAGCCACGCGGGCAGCCCGGTGATCGTGTGCAGCGTCAGCCCGGCCGACTGCAGCTGCGGCACCAGGTACAGCACGCCGATGCAGATCACGAAGAACGTGCAGTACTTCCGCAGCTTCGACGGCCCGAGCCGCGCCTCGGCGAAGTCCGGCAGGGTGTAGGCGCCGGACCGCCGCAGCGGCGCGGCCACGAACAGCATCACCGCCAGGTACCCGGCGGTGAAGCCGATCGGGTACCACAGCGCGTCGACGCCGTCCTTCAGCACGAGCCCGGCCACGCCGAGGAACGACGCGGCGGACAGGTACTCGCCGGAGATCGCGGCGGCGTTGCGGGTGGCCGGGACGCCGCGGCGGGCCACCAGGAAGTCCGGTGTCGTGTTCGCCCGGCGGGAGCCCACGTAGCCCAGCAGGAACGTCAGCACCGCCATCACGCCGACGAGCACGAGGCTCCAGGGGTTCTGGATCACCGGTCCACCGAGCTCACGAAGTCCTGCTCGTGCCTCTCGGCCAGTCTCCGGTAGGCGAAGCCGACGCCGTAGCAGAGCGGGAACGGCAGCAGCCCGAGCAGCAGCCACGGCAGCCGCACGCCGAGCAGCTGCACCTCCGACAGCGCCGGCAGCAGGTAGAACACCAGCGGCAGCAGCGCCAGCAGCAGCAGCGTGCTGCCGCCCAGCGCCATGCCGGTGCGGAACTGGGTCCGGATCAGGTCGCGGATCAGCTTCTCGCCGACGCTGGTCTGCTCCTCCAGCTCGATGATCGTGCGCAGCACCCGCCCGCGCCCGCGCGGGTCGGCCAGCACCACCCGCCGGCGGCGGTTCTTGCGCGCCGACACCGACAGCCAGGCGTCGCGTTCGGCCGGCTGCGGTTGGTCCGGTTGGCCGGGTGGGCCGGAGTGCTTGGTCATCCCCAACTGCTCTTGGGGGGCCGCACGATCCTCTCCTTCAGCTCGCGGGTGTGCCGCCTGCTGACCGGCAGCTCCTTCGCGCCCTCGCCCGAGCCGATCACCACCGCGTACCCGTTCGACGTCATCCGCAGCTCGGTCACCAGCGGCAGCGCCACCAGGAAGGAGCGGTGGATGCGGACGAAGCCCGCGTTCTCCCAGCGCTCCTCCAGCTGCGCCAGCGGGATGCGCACCAGGTGGCTCCCGCCGTCGCTGGTGTGCAGGCGCGCGTAGTCGCCCTGCGCTTCGACGTAGCGGACGGTGGCCCTCGGCACGAGCTTGATGGTGCCACCCAGCTCGACCGGGATCACCTCGTCGTCCTGCGGCTCCGCCGCGGCGGGCTCGGGGTTGACCGCCGGTGTCGCGGCGACCCGGTCGACCACGCGCGAGATCGCCTTGTTGACCCGGTCCTCGTTGATCGGCTTGGTCACGAAGTCGAGCGCGCCCACCTCGAACGCCACCACGGCCTCCGAGTGCTCGACGCCCGTCACGAACACCAGCGCCGGTGGCGCGCGGAACGCGCCGAGCACGCGCGCGAGGTCCGTGCCGCTCAGGCCGGGCATGTTGATGTCGGCGAACACGGCGTCGACCGGCGGCAGCCCGGCCCGGGTGCGGTCCATCACCTCGACGTCGTAGTCACCCCGGAGGATGCGCAGCGCCTCGGCCGCGTCGAAGGCCGTGAGCACGCGTCGGATGTGCGGGCTGCTCTCGAGCAGGTACTTGATCTCGCTCAGACCGGGCGCCTCGTCGTCCACCGCCAGGACGAGGAGGCCGGTGCCGTCCGCGCGACTGTTCACTGGGGTACTCACTGTGCCGCGCATCTTGCCGACCCGGCGGGGTCGCTGTCTACGCCGGTTGCCGGACGGCCGCGAGGCTGTGACCTCACAAGCCGAATCGCGACCAGCGCGCCCGCTCCTCCAGCGCCGCCAACCCCTCCAGCAGGAGATCGCCCGATCGGGTGGTCGCGCCGGCGAACCCGAGGCGGGCGAGCAGGGGTCGGCGCGGCTCGGCGACGGCGATCTCGGCGTCCGGGTAGCGCTTGGCGACGACGCCGCGCAGCGTGCCGATGCCGTCGACCAGCCCGAGCTCGACCGCCCGCGCGCCGGTCCACACCTCGCCGTTGAACAGCTCGTCGTCGGTCGCCTTGAGCTTCACGCCCCGGCGCTCCCTGACCCACTCCACGAACTGCTCGTGCAGCTGGACCTGCAGGCCCTTGAGCCACTCGACGTCCTCGGGCTTCTCCGGGCTGAACGGGTCGAGCCGGACCTTGTTGTCCCCGGCCGTGTGCACGCGGCGCTCGACGCCGTAGCGCTCGATCAGGCCGTTGAGGCCGAACCCGGCGCTGACCACGCCGATCGAGCCGACCAGCGACGTGCCGTGCGCGTAGACCTCGTCGCCCGCGCAGGCCAGCCAGTAGCCGCCGGAGGCGGCCAGGTCCTCGCAGAACGCCAGGACCGGCACCTTCTTCTTCGCGGCCAGCTCGCGGATGCGCTCGGCGACCAGGGCGGACTGGGTCGGCGCGCCGCCGGGCGAGTTGATCAGCAGGGCGACCGCGACCAGCCGGTCGTGCTCGAACGCGCGGGTCAGCGCGCTCTCCACGGTCTGCAGGCTGATGGCGTTGCGGGCCATCGGCGTCGGCGTCGGGGTGATGACGCCGTGCAGGCGGACGGCGGCCACGACGGGCCCGCGCTCGGTCCGCTCGCCGACGATCTTGGGCAGCCGGGCGGCGATCTTGTCCGTGACGCTCATGCCCTCGACCTTACGTGTGCCCGCGCGGTGAGCGCGCCCGGGAAGCGCGGCCGGCGCGGCTAATATCGAGCGGTGACGTTCAACCCGATCCGGTGGCTCGAACGCTACGTCGAGTGGTGGGACGACCGGGGCAGGCAGAACCCGGACGGCCCGCCCGCGATGCACGTCTACTGGATGTGGATCACCTGGGGCGTGTGCGCGGTCATGGTCGTCACCGTCCTGGCGGTCGCCGCGAGGTGACCCGGTCGGGTCACGCGCGGACGACGGGCTGCTCGGTGGTGTCCTCCAGCCGCGGCGGCACCAGCGGCAGGTTCGTCCGCACGCCCCGGCTGTACTTCGGGATCTTCAGGATGATCTTCATGCCCGCTTCCGGCGCGGTCTCGACGACCAGCGCGTAGTCGTCGCCGAAGACCGCCCGCATCCGGTGGTTGATGTTGCCGAGGCCGACGTGGGCGCCGGTCTGGTGGGCGTCCTTCAGGTCCTCGAACAGCCGGTCCGGGTCCATCCCGACGCCGTCGTCCTCGACCGAGATCAACGCCTCCGCGCCGTTGTCCTCGGCGATGATCGTGAGCAGCCCGCCGCCGGGCTTCTTGGCCAGGCCGTGCCGGACGGCGTTCTCCACCAGCGGTTGCAGCACCAGGAACGGCAGCACGACCTGGAGGACTTCGGGCGCGATCTTGAGCCGCACGTTCAGCCGGGCGCCGTACCGCGCCTGCTCGATGGTCAGGTAGCGGTGGATGTTGGTCAGCTCGTCGGCCAGCGTGGTGAAGAAGCCGTCGGTGCGGAACGAGTAGCGGGTGAACTCGGCGAACTCCTGCAGCAGCTCCCGCGCGTGCGCCGGGTCGGTGCGGATCAGCGACGAGATGGTGTTCAGCGCGTTGTAGACGAAGTGCGGCGAGATCTGCGCCCGCAGCGCCCGGACCTCGGCCTGCGCCAGCGCCTGCCGGGACTTCTGCAGCACCTCCAGCTCCAGCTGGGTGGAGACGAACCGCGCCGTCTCCTCGGCCATCCGGATCTGCCGCTTGTTCGCCACCCCGCTGATCACGATCAACGTGCCGGCGACGTCGTCCTCCACCACCAGCGGCACGATCACGGCGCTGTGCAGCGCGCACGGACCGGGCAGCTCGCAGTCCAGCTTGCGGTGCTCGACGTGCTCCTTGTGGCCCTCGCCGATGGCGCTCTCGACGTGGCCGCGCAGGAACTCGTAGTGGTCGTTGGCGCCGCCGTCCCAGGACAGCAGCGTGCCCTCGTGGTCGGTGATGCCGACCGCGACGCACCGCAGCATCTCCCGCAGGTGCGGCGTCGCCTTGTTCGCCGCCTCCTCGGTCAAGCCCTCGCGCAGGTCGGCCGACGCCTTGGACATGCGGTGCAGCATGTCCATCACGGCGTCCTCGACCGACGTGCTCACGCGGCGGGCGCGGCACAGCATCACGAAGAGGCCGAGGACGGCCAAGGTCGCGATGAGTCCGAGCACAGCGCGCTCGGTCAGGAGGTCCCGCACGGCGTCCATGCTGTGCCGTGGGGGCGGTCAAGGCAAGGGGATCGCCGTGGGGAGACGTGCACATCGGATGAATTGGGGGCAACCGTGGCAGATCGGCTACCCGAACGGGTGATCAACGGGTCAAAGGATCACTGAGAGTAGGTGCGACCCGATCACTCGGGCCGCACCGACGGCTCCGGCGCTCACCCCGCGTCAGCGCCGACCGCTCACCAGGCGCCCGGTCGCTCAACGGGCGCCGGTCGTGGACGTCGTGGTCTCCGTCGGGTCGCCCGACTTCTCGCACTCCAGCCTCTCCACCAGGTCTGCCAGGTCGGGGTGGTCCAGGAGGTCCAGCTCCTCCAGCACGCGGCAGATCGTCTTCGAGACCTGGTCCTGCGTCAGGTGCGGTTCGTCCCGCTCAGGCGCGGCGGCCGAGACGGCGATGTGCGAACCGGCGAACGTGGCCAGTCCCATGGTGACTCCGAGCAGCGCGGCGGCGATGCGCTGGTTCATGGCTCCTCCAGGTGGTCGGGCGGACACCTGGAGGCATTCCCCAGCCGGCCCTGATCAGCCGACGAACGGAGCAAGCCACTCGACCGTGTGACCTACTTGAGCAACCGCGACATCCGCCGGTCGGCCAGCGGCCGGCCGCCCGTCTGGCAGGTCGGGCAGTACTGGAACGCCTTGTCCGCGAAGGAGACCTCGCGCACCACGTCACCGCACACCGGGCACGGCAGGCCGGTCCGCGCGTGCACCCGCAGCCCGGACCGCTTCTCACCCTTCAGGGTCGCCGCGGACTGGCCCACGGACCGGGCGACCGCGTCGGTGAGCACGGTGATCAACGCCTCGTGCAGCCGGTCCAGCGCCTCGGCGTCCAGCTTCCCCGCCGTCGCGTACGGCGAGAGCCGGGCGGTGTGCATGACCTCGTCGGAGTAGGCGTTGCCCACGCCCGCCATGACGGTCTGGTCGGTCAACGCGGTCTTCAGCCGCTCGGTGCGGCCCGAGAACAGGTCTTCCAGCTGGGTGCGGGTCAGCGACAGCGCGTCCGGCCCCAGCCGGGCGATGCCCGGCACCTCCGCCGGGTCGCGCACCACCCACGCGGCCAGGCCCTTCTTGGTGCCCGCCTCGGTCAGGTCGAACCCGGGGCCCTCGCCGGGCGGACCCAGGTGCGCGCGCAGCGCCAGCGGACCGCGGCCCGGCTTGGGCGGCGCCACCGCCAGGTGCTCCGACCAGCGCAGCCACCCGGCCCGCGCCAGGTGCACCACCAGGTGCAGGCCGTCGCAGTCCAGGTCCAGGTGCTTGCCGAACCGGCCCGCGCCGGTCACCTCGCGGCCCTGGAGATCGGTCCACGGCGGCGTGAACGTCTTCAGCACCTGCAACGACGCGACGTCCACCCGGTGCACGCGGCGTCCGACGGCGTGCTCGCGCAGGTGGTGGGCAAGGGCCTCGACCTCGGGCAGCTCCGGCACCCGACCAGTGTCACCCGCGAACGGCGATCAGTCGACCGGCTGCAGCGGGCCGTCCAGGTCGGGCAGCGAGTACATCTCGATCTTGCGGGCCACGTTGGCCACCTCGTTGCGCACGGTCAGGAAGCCGCGCACGGAGCCGACCCACCGCTCCGGCGGCAGCTCCTCGGTCTTCTTCGACTCGGCCGCCACCAGCCACGGCCTGCGCACCGCCCAGCGCACCGGGAAGAACAGGAACACCAGGACCAGCGCCACGAGCAGCCACGCGGGCACGACCACCTCGGCGGGCGTCCACGCCACCAGGATGACGCCCATGGCGATGACGATGCCCAGCAGCAGCACCCCCGGGCCGTAACCGCCGCTCACGTCGTGCTCGAAGTCGGCGTCCCGGGACGGGTTGCGCCACTCGATCTGGCTGCGCACCGTCCACATCCGGCCGTCAGCGCCGCGCACCAGCCGCGTCATCACCGTCTCCTCAGACGTCGAGCGATCACTCAGCGCTTCCCACGCTACCGGTGAAGTCTTGCACCTCGTGGGTGAACCACGCGCTCACGCGGGGTCGAGGGAGGTCGGCGTCGGGTGCAGCGTCACCGTCGTCGTCGTGACGGGCCTGGGCCGGCCGGTGGTCGTCACGGCCACCTTGGGCGCCCCGGTGGTGGTCGTGGTGGTCGTGACCACCAGCACCGAACCGGGGTGCGACGTGGTGACCGGCTCCGACGTGGTGCTCACGACCAGGGAGCGGGCCTCGGCCGACGCGGTCGCCCCGGTCGGCTCCACCGGCGGCGGCGCGGGCGCGGTGACGGTGACGAACGTGGTCACCGGCGGCGCCGTCCGCACCACCTGCACCACCTCGGCGCGCCCGGCGTCGCGCGCGTCGGCGGGCGGCGCCGGTGACGGCTCGCTGGTCGCCGCGCCGGTCGCGGTCGTGGTCGGCTCGGTCGAGCACAGCGCCAGCACGTTGTCGCCGGGCGCGCCGTCCGGCCCCGGCTGGAGCAGCGCCGGGCCGGGCGCACCGGTGAACGTGCCGGCCACCACCCCGAACAGCCCGACGGCCGCGGCCGACGCGGTGGCCGCCAGCGCCAGCTTCACCCGGCCGGTGAGCCACGCGGCCTTGCCCAGCACCACCGGGCCGAGCGCCCCCGTGCCGAGCGCCGCCGGACCCACCAGCGCGGTCGCCAGCACCGGCACCGCGATGCTCGCGGCGTGCGCGCGCAGCGTCGAGCACACCTCGACCAGCTCGGCGTGCAGCGCGTTGCAGGACGAGCAGACCCGCAGGTGCTTGCGGATGCGCTTCTGCTCGGCGCCCTGCGCGCCGCCCGCCGTGTACGCGCCGAGCTTGGCCAGCACCGAGCTGCACGCCCGCGGCCCGGTGTCCTCGGCCAGGTGCGCCTGGAGGTACGCCGCCCGCAGCCCCTCGCGGGCCCGCCGGGCCAGCGCCGCCATCGCGTTCGGGCTCAGGCCGTAGCTCGGCGCGACCGCGGCCGGCCGCTCGCCCTCCACCTCGACCTGCCACAGCACCGCGCGCCACCGCTCGGGCAGGCTGGTGAACGCGCGGGAGATCAGCGCGTGCTCCGGCCGCCGCGCGGTGACGTCCGGGAACGGCTCGACCCGGCGGCTCAGCTCCTCGTCCTCCACCGGCACGTCCCGCCGGCGACCGCTCCACTCCCACGCCACCCGGCGCGCGACGGTCAGCAGGTAGGTGCGCACGTGGTCGGTCGGGCCGGTGCCCCGGCGGATCGCCTGGAGCACCCGGAAGAACGCCTCCGCGGTCAGGTCGTCGGCCTCGGCGTGTTCACGCACGTGCCGGAGGGCGAACCGGCGAACGGCGTCGGCGTGACGGGTGAACAGCTCGCCGAACGCGCCGTCGTCGCCCGCCCTGACCCTGGCGAGCAGTTCCCGGTCGAAATCGGCTTCTCCGGCCATCCCGCCCCGGCACCTCCCGCCATGCCTGTGCTCCAGGGTCAAGATGCCACAACCGGCCCCGGTCGGCCCGAAGTGATAGCGAGCCGATACCGAACAACCGACGGTTGGAGTGGGCCGTTCGGGGTACCGGCGGCGGCTGCCCACCGGATCAAGCGCGCTCGCGGTCGGTGACGGACCGGTCACGGGTGGGCGTCAGGTGGTGGGCGACGGCGCTGCGAACGCGGCGGCGACGAGTAGTCTCCTGCCGCGTGGTCGATTGGCGCACAAGGGCTTCCGCCCTCCTCCCCGAGCTGAGCGCCGTTGTCGAGCGCGAGTCGTGGTCCTGCCACGTGTTCCTGTCCGAGCTGGTGCACCTCGCGCTGGAGGCGCACCGCGACGGCGACCGCGAGGTCCTCGGCCGGGTGTACGGCTTCGCCCACTGGTGCTTCCGGCAGCCCGAGCGGTTCCTGGCCGACGCGTCGGTGGTCAGCTTCTACGAGCACGTGTTCGACGAGTGGGAGCTGCGCGACGACGTGGCGCCGTGGCTGCCCGCCGAGGTCGTCGACCGGGTCCGGCCGCTGTGGGAGTGGCGCTGGCCGAAGGAGCGGTTGACCGAGGTCGACCAGCTGCTCGACCGGAAGGGACCCCCCGTCGAAACCCGGTCGGAAGGTGGGCTATAGTTATCTCCAACAGGCGGATGTAGCGCAGTTGGTAGCGCATCACCTTGCCAAGGTGAGGGTCGCGAGTTCGAGTCTCGTCATCCGCTCTGCGAAAGGCCCCGGTGTTCGCACCGGGGCCTTTCTCGTGCACCGGTCAAGGCGCGCCCCGGCGTTCCCCATTAGGTTGGCGTCGAAGGTTCCTCGTCGAAGACGGAGTTGCAGAAATATGGCCACCACCCGCAAGGCGACCACGCACTGGGAAGGCAACCTGATGGAGGGCAACGGCACCGTTGCCCTGGAGTCCTCGGGCGTCGGCAGTTACGCCGTGAGCTGGCCGTCCCGGGCCGAGGCGGCTAATGGCAAGACCAGCCCGGAAGAGCTGATCGCCGCCGCGCACTCGTCCTGCTACTCGATGGCGCTGTCGCACGGCCTCGCGCAGGCGGGCACCCCGCCGCAGCAGGTCGACACCTCGGCCGAGGTGACGTTCCAGCCCGGCACGGGCATCACCGGCATCCACCTGACCGTCACCGCGGTCGTGCCCGGCCTGGACGCCGACGGCTTCGCGGCCGCCGCCGAGAACGCCAAGCAGAACTGCCCGGTCAGCAAGGCGCTCGCCGGCACCGAGATCACGCTGACGGCCACGCTCCAGGCGTGACCGGGGTGTTCGGATGACCTCTGGTACCGGCCCGATACCCGAAGTGTCAGGCCGGTACCGGATGTCCCGGAGGATTTGACCCCAACGGGTGAGGCCGGTAGTCGTTGGGGATGCTCACGGCGTTGAGTGGTCCGGGTCGGCTCGCCTTCGGCGCCCTGATCGGCGCGGCGGTCGCCGCCCTGCTGGCGACGCACGCCGCCGTGAACAGGACGCCGCGCGGCCTGCCGCCGTCCGACGGCGGTGAGATCGTCGTGGTCAAGCGCAACGAGCAGCCGAGCCGGACGGCCACCGTGACCGACGCCACGGTGACGCTGACCACGGTCACCACCACCACGACCACCACGACGACGTCGTCGTCCGGCACGACCACCACGACGACCGAGCCCACCAGCGCCACCACCACCACGAACGTGACGACGACGACCACGAAGCGGCCGACGACGACCACCACCCGGCGGCCCACCACGACGACGACCACGACCACCACGACGACGCGCAGACCGTGCGGAATCCTGTTCTGCTGATCGCCCGGCACCGGATCACCGAGCGTGTTTTGGCAAGATCGAGGGGTGACGTCAAGCCAGGTGCCCACCCAGCCCCAGCGAAGCAACGACACTCCCACGATCCGCATCCAGCCCGCCGCCACCGCCGAACCCGCTTGGCCCACCGCCGAGCCGATGACCGCGACCAACCTCCCCCCGGTCGTGCCGATGACGGCGGTGACCACGAAGTTCGAACCGGTGGCGCCGGGCAGCGGTTTCCCGAACGGTTCTGCGAACGGTTTCCCGAACGGCTCGCTCAACGGCCGGCTGAACGGCGCCCCGAACGGCACCCCGAACGCTTACGCCAACGGCGCGCCCGCCACCCCTCTCACCGCACCCCCCACCCCCGCACCGCAGGCCGCCGCCCCGGCACCGGCCGCGCCGCTCGCCGCAGCACCGGCACCGGCCGCGCCGCACAACGCCGCCTCCGCGCCGCATGCCCCCGCCGGCGCACCGCACACCGCCGTCCCGGCTCCGGCCGCGCCGGTCGCCGCGCCCGCACCGGTCACCGGGTCGGGCGCGCCCGTCGCCGAGCCGACCGAAGTCCTCTCCGCCCCCTCCTCCCCGAACCCCGCTCCCCCGAACCCCGCACCGACCGCAGCCGCCGCCGCCAAGCCGAACCCACCGGCCAAGCCGCGCAGCCGGTTCCGGCGGATCGCGCGGCGCATCGTCGGGCCCAACCTGCTCACCAAGAAGGGCTGAGGCGGCCGGGGGCCACCGGTCTCACGCGGTCTGCGCCCGCGCGTAGAGGCCACCGGACCGCAGCAGCTCGTCGTGCGAGCCGATCTCCGCGATCCGCCCGTCGTCCATCACCACGATGCGGTCGGCGTTGCGGATCGTGGACAGCCGGTGCGCCACCACGAACGCGGTCCGGCCGCGCACCAGCCGGGCCGGCGCCTGCTGCACCAGCGCCTCGGAGTTGTTGTCCAGCGCGGAGGTCGCCTCGTCCAGCACCGGCACGCGCGGGTCGCGGGTCAGCGCCCTGGCGATGGCCAGGCGCTGCTCCTGCCCGCCGGACAGCCGCGCTCCGCGCTCGCCGACCACGGTGTCCAGCCCGGCCGGCAGCCGGTCGACGAACGCCCCCGCGCCGTGTGAGGAGCGCTCCCGCATCCCAGGTCGGCCGATCCACCGCTTTTGCCACGATGGCGGCGGCATCGACCCGGTCGGGGGACGCTCGTCGGAGGGGCGCAACTACCATGTGTTCCCGGCGACCCGGCAGCGTGACAGCCGGTGCGAGTGGACCGGCGGGCGGTGCGCCCGAGCCACGCCAGGAGTGCCCATCGCCGTCGGCTGGGCGGAACGTCACAAGCTGGTGTGATCCGGCACGTCCGGCGGGTCGGTGCGGTTAGGCTCCGCCCGATCGGGCGCGGTGAGAGGGACTGGGATGGGCTGGCAGGAAGAACTCAAGGCTCTCGACGACGCGCTGGCGTCCGGGAAGATCACCCCGGACCAGCACCGCTCTCAGCGCGACGAACTGCTCGCGGCCGTGTCCGGCGGCGGGCCCGCGAGCCCCCGGTGGTCGGCGACGAACCCGGCCGGTGACCAGGGCCAGAACCAGGGCCAGAACCAGGGCCAGGAGGCCGAGCGCACCCAGGTGGTCCCGAGCCCCGGCCCGGTCGACCCCAACAAGACCCAGGTCGTGCGGCCGGTGACCGGCGGGTTCCCCCAGCAGCAACCGCCGGCGCCGCAGCAGCAGCGCCCGTGGCCGCCCCAGCAGCAGCCGCCGCACCCCCACCAGCAGCAGGGCCCGCAGTCGGGCGGCTTCCCCGCCCCGCCGTGGGCGGACAGCGCGCCGTCCTGGCAGATGCAGGGCATGCAGGGCCCGGAGGTGTTCTCCGACACCGGTTCCGGCTCGAAGAAGTGGGTCGGCGTCGTGGTCGGCGTCCTGGTGGTCGCCCTGATCGGCGGCGCGGTCTGGTGGTTCGGCTTCAAGCCCTCCGACGACACCGCCACCGGCACCGGCGGCACGTCCTCCGCCGCCCCGACCGCGGCGGAGAGCGGGTTCACCGCCGACAAGCTGCCCGACCCGGAGGGCAAGCCCGGCCCGAAGAACGGCGAGTACTCCCTGGCCGACGCCAAGTCCGCCAAGGTCGTCAGCGAGAAGGACGTCAAGGCCCTGGAGACCGCGGGCGTGGAGCGCCTGGTGGACAAGGTCGCCGGCAGGAACGGGATGAGCTTCGCGGGCTCCGCGTTCGTCGCCAAGGACGCCACCGCGGCGGTCGAGTTGGCCGACACCCTGGTGCAGAACCAGGCCGCCGCGGGCATGACACCGGTCACCGGCACCTCGCTGCCCGAGTCGGTCTCGGTGATGACCCTGGCGACCGCCCAGCAGTCGCTGTACCGCGCGGTCTACACCTCCGGCGACGTCACGATCCGGATCGCCACCGCGGCGCCCGCGTCCGTGCCGGACAAGACCGTCCGGGAGGCGTTCCAGGCGTACGTCGCCAAGGTCGCCGAATCGGTGAAACCGAGCTGATGACCACGGTGGAGCGCACACCGGTCGACGGCAGCGGCGAGAGCGCGGGCGGGAGCGCGCCCGCGCCCGCCCGCGACCCGTTGCGCTGGTTGCTGCTCGCCCTCGTGCCGGTGCCCGCGCTGATCGCGCTGGCCGAGGCCGTCCGCTCGCCCCGGATGAACTTCAACGACTACTGGGCCGTCCTGGCCAAGGTCGCGAACGAGGACGGCAGCCTGCGCGCGGACGTGCTGCTCGACCTCTACAACGAGCACCCGATCACGCTGGCGGGCCCGCTGTTCTGGCTCGACGCCAAGTTCTTCAGCGCCTACAACTGGGTCCTCGGCGTCGGCAACGTCGTGCTGGTCGCGGTGATGCTCGCCGGGCTGGTGCGGATGCTGCCACCCGCGCTGACCGGACGGACCCGGCTCGCGGTCGTCGTGGCGCTGTCCACGCTGCTGTTCTCGTCCGCCGCGCTGGAGTACTTCGGCATGGGCATGAGCGGCCTGCACTGGCTGGTCGGCCTGGTGCCCGCGGTGCTGGCGATCGGCTTCGCGCAACGCGGGCAGACGGCCGTCGCCGCGGTGCTCGCGGTCGTGGGCTGCTTCGGCCACGGCAGCGCGTTCCCGGTGTGGGCCGCCCTGGCGGTCGTCGCCTGGCTGCGCCGCGACCGCCTCTGGCAGGTGCTGCTGCCGATCGCGCTCGGCGTCGTCACGGTGGTGCTGTGGCTGCTGCCCAGCCGTCCGCCGGAGTACCCGGCGCCGACGCTGCTCGGCGCGGACAGCCTGCTGAGCACCGCGCTGGCGATGCTCGGCCAGGTGTGGGCCGCGCGGGACGTGGAGGTCGCCGCCGTCGCGGGCGCCGTCACGGTCGTGTTCGCGCTGACCGCGCTGGTCCGCGCCCGGCTGGGCGACGCGCCGGTGACCGACTCCGGCTGGTTCGGCCTGGCCGTGCACGTCGTGCTGGTCGCGGGCATGGTCGGCGCGAGCCGCGCGCGGTTCGGCAACGGCGAAGCGCTCGGCCCGCGGTACGCGATGGTCGCGCTGCTGGGCGCGGCGGCGCTGCTGGTGCTGCTGGTGGTCCGCGGCCCGGTGTTGGCGCGCAGGCACGCGGTGCCGATCGCGCTGGTGTTCGGCGTGACCGCGTACGCCGTGGGCAGCGCGAACGCCGCGGCGGTGCGGGCGAACTACCCGAAGCAGCCGGTGCTGGCGGTCGCGATGCGGGTCGGCGCGCTGTCCGTGATCGAGTCGATGAACTCCACGCCGAACGTCATCCCGGTGCTGAAGTCGTTGCGGGCGTACCCGTTCACCGAGGACTTCTCGCTCGGCTGCGGCCCGCACGAGCTGGGCTCGGTGATCGACATGAGCCAGGTCGGCGAGCTGCCCGGCCCGAAGGGCTCGGCGAAGACCGCGGGCGCGGTGGAGACCGGGCCGGTCGAGGGCGACGCGAAGGTGTACGGCTGGGCCGCCGTCGACGGCCACGCGGCGGACTGCGTGCTCGTGGTCGACAGCGGCAGCGAGGTGGTCGGCGGCGGCGCCGTCGGCCTGCCGCGCAAGGACGTGGTCGACACGATCCACGCGACCGGCCGGGCCGGCTGGCAGGTGGTCGCGGAGCCGGGCACGCAGGGCGGTGTGGTGCTCGTCTCCTCCGGCGGGAAGCTCTACCGGACGACGCTGGTCATCGACGTGGAGTGACCCGGCCGGACGCCCCCGGCGGTCGTCGTGGCGACTCAAGATGGTTGCGATGTCGTCCACCGGTGCGGACCGCCCCACCGGGTGGGGCCACAATGTCCAGTGCTCAAGCAACAGGGGAGGGAACCGCCAGATGGCGTGGCAAGACGATTTGCGCGAGCTGGACTCCGCGCTGGCCACGGGGCAGATCTCCGCGGACGACTACCGCCGCCGCCGGGACGAAGTCCTCAGCGCCGCGCAGTCGGCGTCGGCGGAGCCGGACAACCGCGGGCCGTTCCCGCCCCCGTTCAGCTGGGACGCCACCCCGAACCAGGGCAGGCAGCCCGGCGCGGACGCCACCCAGGTGGTGCCCGGCGGCGCGCGCCCGGTCGACGCGGAGCGCACCCAGCACATCCGCCCGGTCCCACCGCCGGACGCGGACCGCACCCAGGTGGTGCCGCCCGGTCAGCAGCAGGCGGGCCCCGGCAGCGGCGGTTTCCCGGCGCAGCAGTTCCCGCAGCCGAACTGGAGCACGGGCAGCGGTGACGCGGCCCCGCCGTGGGGCGGTGGCGGCACCGACGTGTGGGGCGGCGCCCAGGGTCCCGAGGTCTTCGACGACAAGCCGTCCGGCTCGGGCCGCAAGATCGCGCTGATCGCGGTCGTGGTGCTGCTGGTGGCCGGGCTCGGCGTCGGCGCCTACTTCATCTGGGGCCGTGGCGGCTCCGACCCGAACGCGGGCGGCGGCACGCCCACGTCGAGCACGCCCACCACGACCACCACGGTCAAGCCGAAGACGGTGCCGGACGGCCCGTTCGTCGAGGTCAAGGGCAGCGTCCGGCAGTTCAAGACGCTGACCATCGAGGAGGCGCTGGCCGCCAAGGTGCCCACCCTGGAGGAGGCGCAGCTGCTGGAGAGCGTCGGCGTGAAGGACGTGCGCTTCGCGGTGAGCACGGACGACGCGACCTCGCTGTCCCAGGGCATCTGGGCGTTCAACGCCGACAGCCCGGCGGCCGCGACCACCGCGCTGGAGCAGGTCGACGCGCTGTACCAGGCGGCGAGCTTCCAGCTGCTGCCCGACTCGCCGACCGGCGTCCAGGCCAGGCACCTGCCGCTGACCTCGGTGAACACCATGGCGACCTACCGGGCGCACTACCTCAGCGACGGGTTCGTGGTGCGGGTCGAGGCGTACTCGCCGGACGAGCCGACCGCCAAGGCCGCGTTCGACGCGCTGCTCACCCGGCAGCTGGAGGAGTTCCCGCCGACCACGTGACGCGGAGGTGGGGGGCGTGACCGCACGCCCCCCACCCGCTCACCGCCGGGGCGACACCCCGCACTCGGCCAGCACGTCGTCCACCTCGCGGCGGAACGCGGTCCACGAGAACCAGGTCCGGGAGATGTCGAGCAGCGCGTGCTGCACGTCCTGCCACAGCACGTCGTCGGACAGCAGCGCGTCGACCAGCTCCACCATCTCCGCGGCCGACTCGGCCACCAGGTGCTTGGTCAGCCCCTCCAGCCGCAGCCCCTCCGCGCCGACCGGGGTCGTCACGAACGGCAGGCCGGCGGCCATCGAGTCGAGGAACTTCAGCTTGATGCCCGCGCCCAGGCGCATCGGCACCACCTGCACGCGGTAGCGGCCCAGCGCCCAGGACGGGTTCGGCACCCGCCCGACCACCTCGACGCTCGCCGACGCCAGCGCCTTCACCGCGGGCGTCGGGTCCGCGCCCACCACGCCCAGTCGCAGCTCGGGGTGGTGGGCCAGCAGCGGCGGCAGCACGTCGCGCACCAGCTCCAGCACCGCGACCTCGTTCGGGCTGCCCGGCCCGGCCATGAAGCCGCCGAAGTAGGCGATGCCCGACCGGTCGGCCACGCCCGGCACCGCCGCGGGGCTCTCCACCGGGTAGCCGACCACCTTGATCGAGGCGTCCGGCGCGACCCGGCGGGCCCACTCGGCCTCCAGGTCGGTGACGCACACGCCCACGTCGGCCCAGCGGAACGCGGCTTCCTCCACCTCGCGCTGGCGGGTGGCCTCGGCGGACAGCCTGGCCCGCTGCGCCGGGGACGTGGCGTCGTCCACGTACTGCTCCACGCGCCGGTGGAACAGCGACTCGGAGTCGTAGACCTTCACCGCCTGCGGCTGGCTCTGCGCCACCGCGTCGGCGATCCACTGGTAGTTGTGCGGGCGCATCGCGATGACCACGTCGTAGAGCCCGGCGCGCTCGCTGAGCACCTGGAACGGGTTCGAGTGCACCCACACCACCTCGACGCCGAGCTCCAGCAGCGCGGGCGCGTACGCCTCGGCGCGCAGGATGTCGCGGGCCAGGAACGTGATCCGCCGGTTGGGCGCGGCCAGCGCCTCCAGCAGCCGGTGGGTGCGCGGGTCGCCGCTGCCGCGGTCGGCGTTGGGCACCCGGTCGTCCACGACCAGCACCCGCTCGTCCACCAGCACGTCGCGGGCCAGGTAGAACAGCGGCGACTTCCGGTCCGGCGCGGGCAGCGCGGGACGCCCCTCCAGCTCGTCGGCCCAGCGGCGCAGGAACGTGCTGTGGTTGACCTTCATCAGGTCGGTGGCGACGTCGCTGTTGGACGACCCGTGCCGCTGGTGCACGACGGTCGTCCGCGGGTCGACCACGGTGGACCACCCGGCGGCGCGCAGCGCGAAGCACAGGTCGACGTCCTCGAAGTACGCCGTGTCGTAGTCGTTGGAGAAGCCGCCGACCTGGTTGAACGCCCGCCGGCGGACCAGCAGGCAGGCCGCGGAGGCGTAGTCGACCGCGTGCGGGAACAGCGCGTTCTCCGGGCCCACCGGCGCGCCGTCGCCCCACGCCCGGCACCAGCCGTCGGCGCCGACGACCGAGCCGAACTCCTGGATGTCACCGCTCTGATCGCGCAGCACCGGCGCGACCGCGCCGACCGACGGCTGCCCGTCCAGCACCTCGACCAGCGGTTCCAGCCAGTGCGGGCCGACCTCGACGTCGGCGTTGAGGAAGCACACGTACGGCGCGCGCGCGTCGAGGACACCGCGGTTGGAGCCCGCGCCGAAGCCGATGTTGCGGCCCATGACGTGGCCGCGCGCGCCGCGCATGTTCCGGCCGACCCACTGGTCGGTGCCGTCGGTCGAGCCGCTGTCCACCACGATCACCTCGTGCGGGACCGCGGTGTGCTTGGCCACCAGGTACAGGCAGTGGTTGAGCATGGCGCGACCGCCGTAGGAGACCAGCACGATCGAGACCAGCGGAGGGGTCTCGGCGTCGTACGCGGTGTCGGTCACGATCCCGCCTTCCGGATGCGCCCGTACACGTTGCGCAGCGGGTCGGACCACCGCATCAGCTTGGTGTTGCGCAGCGCGGCCAGCTCGCGGCTGTCGTGCGCGAGCTTCTGGTTGATCTCGTCCACCGCCGCGCGCCACTGCGCGCGCACCTCGTCGCGCTCCTCGGTCGCCTCTTCCAACCGCGTGACGAGCGCGGTGCGCTCCACCACCTGGCGCTTGCGCAGCTGCTGGTAGGCGCGGCGCAGCAGCTCGTTCTGCCGGGTCAGCTCGGCGATCCGGGCGGCGGCGTCACCACCGCGCTGCTGCCACGACTTGAGCGCCAGCTCGGCGACGCGGTCGAAGTGCGCGTCCACGGCGGCCTGGAGCCCGCGCAGCCGCTCCGGGTCGGGACGGCGGCCGAAGGCGGCGCGGATGGCGTTGGCCAGCGTGTCGCCGTCGACGCCGCGCTGGTCCGGCGCGCCCATGGTCTCGGCCAGCGCGCGCAGCTTGCTCTGGTCGGACAGGTCGAGCACCACCCACGGCTTGCCGTAGACGAACGCGGCGATGTTGGCGTGGAAGCTCATCGCCACGACGCCCATCGAGCCGTGGATCGCGGCCAGCACGTCCTCGGGCGGCATGCCGCCGGGCAGCCGGTACACGTCGCGGCCGGGCAGGCGGGCGGTCAGCGCGTCGGCGAACAGGTCGTCGCCGTGGCACGGGCCGGTCTCCAGCAGCACGACGTCCGCCGGCACCGCCTCGTCCAGCGCCCACTCCAGCACCTTGGCCAGCTCCGCGGCGCGGTGCACGGCGGACCGGTTGGCCTGCACGATCAGCGCCGGGCGGTCCTCCGGGTACCAGCCCATGAACTTGAAGTACCGCAGCCGCTCGGCCAGCACCTCGGGCTCGACCAGGCGGTCCAGCAGGAAGCCGAGGTCGGGCACGACCGCGACGTCGGTCTCCACGCCGCACGCGCGCAGCCGCTCCAGCGACAGCTCGTCGCGCACCGCCACGTACTCGCGGCGCTCGGTCGCGTCCTTGACCATGCCGGCCTGCTCGGGCGTCGGCACGAACGGGATGCCGACGGCGTTCCAGACCACCGGGTGGTCGGCCTCGTACTCGCCGAGCCCGTCCACGAAGAAGCGGCCGGGCGCCCGGGCGGCCAGCGCCTCGGGGGTCGTGTGGTACGCGCCGGCGAGCAGTTCGTCCTTGAAGTGGATGATCTCGCCGCCGCCGATGAGGGTGAGGTCCGCCTCGGCCGCCAGCTCCGCCACCCGCGGCGGGCTCCACTCGCCGAGCGCGTCGGCGACGAAGCCGCCGTCCATCCGGCACGGGTGCTCCTGCCCGTACGGCGAGTAGGGGCGGACCTGCCACCCGTCCAAGCGGCGGAGGATCTCCCGCTCGGTCACCCTGGGGAACAGGTGGTCGCCGAAGTTGTCGAGGTCGAACGTCCCCCACACCGCGACGGTGCCGACCGGCCGGGTCGTGTCCTGGCTGTTGCTCACAGCCCGAGACTGTAATGACGCCGTTCCGGCGGGGTGGGGGGATCCGCCATGTCGTTACTCACCACGGCGCCCACCCCGCTCTCACTTCGGCCGGGCGGCCAGCTCGGCGGTGATCGTGCCCAGGACGTCCTGGTCCAGCAGCGGGTGCACGCCCGCGACCAGGCTGCGCTCGGACGCCTCGACCACCACCACGTCCTTGCCGGCCAGCATGTCGGCGACCCGTCGCGGGTCCTTCGGGAGCTGGTCGGAGTCCTGCAGGGTCAGGTCGGAGAACGGCGCGACCAGGTCGCGCAGCACGTGCATGCTGAACGAGTCGCCGAGCATCCCGACCTGCGTGTTCACCATGCCGGTGCCGGGCAGCTGGACGAACCGCTTCGGCTCCTCCAGCGGCCGGTCCACCGCGCGCGACCGCGACCGCTTGCCGTCCGGCGCGACGGTGTAGGTCTGCACCCGCTCGCTCTCCGTGCGGCCGAGCAGCCTCGGCAGGTCGGCGGGCACGTCGACGACGTCGCCCTTCTCGACCTTCCAGCCGGCGGTGGCGCCCGGCCGGATCTGCTCGACCAGCGCGCGGGTGTAGACCAGGCCGCCGTCGTGGTTCCAGTGCGTGTCGAGCCGGGAGTACACCGGGCCGCCCGCCTTCTGGGCGGCGGCGCGCAGCCCCGGCCGCAGGTCGAGCGCGCCGGTCTCGGCGGAGAGCCGGTTCCAGAACTCCTCGCGCCGGGGCGCGGCGCAGTCCGCGCCGTAGTACCGGGTGGGCAGGTTCTCCGGGACCATCGTGGACTTGTTCGGCGCGACCACCAGCACGAACTTCCGGCCGGACGACTCGACCGCGGTGCGCAGCGCGCGCAGCCGGGCGAACACGTCGTCCAGCGCCATGGCGGGTTCGCACGCGCCGCGCACGTCCTGGCCGAGGTAGAGCCAGCCGCGCCTGCCCTCGATCACGTCGGGGAAGTCCGACGGCATGGGCGCGTCCCGGTCCTGCGGCGCCGACGTGGTCGTCGGCGGCGGCGCGGGCAGCTGCACCGGGCCGTCGACCTTGGTCTCGCGCTTGAGCTTGGGCGGCTCGCCGAACACGCCCCGGCTGATCCCGTCGGCCGCGATCACCGCCTGCTGCCGCAGCGGCAGGTGGTCGGTGGCCCAGCGGTCGAGGCCGACGAAGAAGTCCCACCCCTGGGTGATCGCCGGGAACTCGGCCAGCTTGCGGTTCTCGAACTCGCCCGGCCGCACGCCGACGACCAGCAGCAGGAGCGGCGTGCAGAAGAAGACGACGGCGGCCACCAGGGCGCCGCGCTGGCGCTCGCTGTGGCGCGGTCGGTAGAAGGCGTGCTCGCGGGGTAGCAGCGACTCGGGCACCGCCGGGAGGCTCTTGGGCGGGTCGACGCTCACGCCGATCAGGGTAGTTGGCGATGTCGTCGCCCGTTCGAGGATCAGCACAAGGTGTGGATTCAAGAACGTGAACCAGTGCAACCCAGCACCCATGACGGGCGTCTCACCGGTGACAGCAGTCCCCACCCAGCGGAGGAACGGCATGTGGCCCACTGTGATGCTGGTCACCACAGGAGCACTGGCGTTTTTAGTGCGAACCGTTCGCGTACTGCGATCCGCATCGAAATCCGGCGGTGCTGAACCCCGTATTGAGGCCGCCCCGCCGGTCTAGCCCCTATGGCGGCTTGTCCGCTTGCCGTACGATCATTTTCGGGTCGTACGACCTGTGCCTGCTAGGGGACCTCAGAACAGAGGTAGGTGCGCCATGGATCTCGCACTGAGCAAAGTCATCGAGCTGCGCGAAAGCGGCTTCCAGTTCCTCCACCTCCGGGACGAGGACGGACAGCTCGACCGCATCATGGCGTTCAAGCAGCGCAGAGGGTTCATCGACTCGATCCTGTTCTGGTCGGAGACCGAGGCGCGCGCCGGCAGGCTGCCCGCCGTGCGGGACAGCCAGCGGGCCGCCCAGGCGGTGTGGATTTACGAGGGGCCGCTGGTCGAGGCCGTCGACCGGTTGCTCGACCTGCCGGAGCCCGGTTCGCGCAACGCGCCGACGTTGATGAAGCGGACGGCGTCGGACCTCGCGGTCGTGACCACGCTGCCGTTCAAGCTGAAGCTGCCGCCGGGCGCCATCGCCTAGCCATCCCCCGTTAACGTCACCCGCCGCACACACAATGCGGCGGGTATCGGCGTTACGGTCACTGTCCGTAATTTTAGTGGCTATTCGAAGAAGTTTCGCCGGCGCTCACCGCGCCCGCCAACAATGAATATTCACCCTCGGCGCGGTGCCACCAAACCTGATTCGTAGGCGAGCACGACGAGTTGCGCGCGGTCCCTCGCGCCCACTTTGGTCATGACCCGGCTGACGTGGGTGCGCGACGTGGCCGGGCTGATCACCAAGTGCTCGGCGATCTCCTCGTTCGACAGGCCGGCGGCCACGAGCGCCAGCACCTCGCGTTCCCGGGCGGTCAGCTCGCGCAGCGCGCCGGGCTCCGGCCGCCGGTGCTCCGGTCGGCTCGCGAATTCTTCGATCAACTTCCGGGTGACACTCGGTGCGAGGAGCGCTTCACCCTCCGCGACCACCCGGAGGGCGTGCAGCAGCTCCACCGGCTCGGTGTCCTTGAGCAGGAAGCCGGACGCGCCGGCGCGCAGCGCCTCGAACACGTACTCGTCCACGTCGAAGGTGGTGAGGATGAGGACCTTCACGCCCGGCAGCTCGGCGCAGACGCGCCGGGTGGCGACCAGGCCGTCCACGCCGGGCATCCGGACGTCCATCACCACGACGTCCGGCCGGTGCTCGTGCGCCTGCCGGACGGCCTCCTCGCCGTCACCGGCCTCGCCGACGACCTCGAACCCGTCCTCGGTGTCCAGCAGCAGTCGGAACCCCGCGCGCACCAGCGCCTGGTCGTCGGCCAGCACCACCCTGATCACCACGAACCCCCTGCGGTAGGACTGCCCTGACGGTGAAGCCGTGCGCCGACGGCCCGGCTTCCAACGTGCCGCCGAGCGCTTCGAGGCGTTCCGCCATGCCCCGGAGGCCGGCGCCCGCGCCCTGCGGCTGGTGCTCGGCGCCCCCGCCGTCGTCGGTGACGGTGAGGACCAGGGCGTCGTCGGCGCGCTCGAACGAGATGACGATCTCGGACGCGTCCGGCGCGTACCGCACCGCGTTGGTGAGGGCTTCCTGCACGACCCGGTAGGCGGCGGCGTCGACCGGCGCGGGCAACGCGCCCGGCGTGCCGACGACCCTGGCCGTCGGCACCGGTCGGACCAGCTCGTCCAACCGGGCGAGGCCGGGCGCCGGGGTGGCGCCCTCGCCGGTGCGCAGGACGCCGAGGGTGGCCCGCAGGTCGTCCAGCGCGTGGCCGCTGGCCCGCTTGATCGCCCGGAGCGCCTTGACTGCCTCTTCGGGGCGGCGGTCGGCGACGTGCGCGGCCACCCCGGCCTGGACGTTGATCATGGCGAGGCTGTGCGCGACGACGTCGTGCACCTCACGCGCGATCCGCAGCCGTTCTTCCTCCACCTGGCGGCTGCGCTGCTCGGCGATGCGGGTGCGGCGCAGGGAGAGCACGGCGATGGCGGGCGCCGCGATCAGCGGGCCCCAGTGGCCGGTGAGGTAGTAGAGCCACGTGGAGGCGCCGGTCAGCGCGATGACGGCCACGGGGAAGCGCCTGCGCCAGGCGAGCGGCGCGAACGTCGCCGCGAACCAGAGCCACGCCAACCAGGCCACGGGGTGACGGTACGGGAGGCGGGTCGGCGGTGGCGTCGGTCGACGGGCGGCCCGGGGCCGTACGTCAGCCGACGTAGTCGTCGGGGCCGGACTCCACCGGAGGGGGTGAACTATTCCACTCGGCGGGAGTAGCGAGCTTGATCCGGAGGGGCCGGTTGCGAAACTTTCCGGCCCATGAACCTCAGGAAGACCATCGCGGGTGCCGCGGTCACCCTCGGCGGCACGGCCGTCATGCTCGGCCTGGGCGGCACCGCTCAGGCCGTCGACGCGGGCGCGCACACCACGCCCAGCGTGGACAGCGAGCTGGGCAAGCTCGCCAACATCGCCGACGTCGTCCGCGTGGACACCGCCCACCCGGCCGGCCCGGTCGTCCTGGGCGACGGCAGCGGCCCCGGCAACGTGGTCGGGGACGCCCCCCTGGACCTGCGCCTGGCCCTCGGCTCCACCCCGCGCGACTGACCCCACCAGGTCCGCCCGCACACCTCGAGCCGGAACGGTCCCGGCCCCCTCCCCCTCGGGCCGGGGCCGTTCCAACCTCCCGCCCGCCGCAGGGTCGAGCAGGTCGCCTGCCAGGCAGTTCCCCGCCCGAACCTCACCGCCCGAGCACTACCGGCCGAACGTCACCGGCCAAGCGGGTCACCAGCCGCACGCCACCGCCCGAGCACACCGCCCGAGCGCGTCACCGGCCGAGCATCGCTGACCGAGCAGGTCACCGCCCGAGCGGCACCGGCCGAGCGGGTCACCGCCCGAGCGGCACCGCCGAGCGGCACCAGCCGAGCGGATCACTGCCCGAGCAGGTCCCCCGCCTGGCCGTCTGGGCGCCATCGGCCGGACCTCACCGGCCGAGCGGGTCACCGACCGACCGGATCACCGAGCGGAGCACCGACCGGAGCGTCACCGGCCGACGGCGTAGCCCTGGGCGCCGCGCGGGTTGGCGGCGGCGCGCAGGAGGCCGTCCCGGGAGTCCCGGGCCACGGCCGACATCCGACCCAGCGCCCACGGGCCCGCGTCCACGACGGCGTGGCCGCGGTCGCGGAGTTCGGCCAGCGCGGCCTCGCCGACGCGGGACTCGACCACGACCTCGTCGGGCGTCCAGGTCCGCGGGTAGAAGGAGCTGGGGAACGCGTTGGTGTGCCACATCGGCGAGTCGATGGCCTCCTGCAGGTTCATCCCGCCGACGGTGTGCGCGAGCCAGAACCCGAGCTGCCACTGGTCCTGCTGGTCGCCGCCCGGTGTGCCGAAGGCCATCGCGGGCAGGCCGTCGTGCAGGGCCAGGCTCGGGGACAGGGTGATCCGGGGGCGCTTGCCGGGGGCCAGGGAGTTCGGCAGCCCCTCGTCCAGCCAGAACATCTGGGCGCGGCTGCCGAGGCAGAAGCCCAGGGACGGGATGGTCGGCGAGGACTGCAGCCAACCGCCCGACGGGGTGGCCGACACGATGTTGCCCCAGCGGTCGACGACGTCGACGTGGACCGTGTCACCCTTGACCGTGCCCGCTCGCGACACGGTTGGCTCGCCGAGCGCCCCGCCGCTGTCTCTTTGGCTGGCAACGCGCGGACCGCGCGAAATGTGCCCGGGGAGCCGTGCATCCACTCGCCCAGGTGATCCGGGTCGCAGATCGAGTGAAGCATGATCACCGACGAGTTGCCGGCGTTCGGCCGCGTACTCCCTCGAAAGAAGTAGATCGAGCGGCACGTCGCCGCTGTCCCCGTACCAGGCCTCACGGTCGGCGAACGCCAGTTTCGCGCACTCCACCGCCAGGTGCACGGTCTCCGCCGTCGGCACCCCGCCCACGTAGCCCAGCCGGTCGGCGAAGCCCTCCAGCAGCAGCAACTGCTGCAGCAGCACGGGTCCCTGCGTCCACGCCCCCGGCTTCACGACGCTCCACGACCCGAAGTCCACCGAGACGGCGTCCTCGTACCCCGCCTCCCACGTCGCCATGTCCTCACCGGTCAGCACGCCGGCGTGGTCGCCACCCGAGTCGTCCCGGTGCGCGATCCGGGAGAACTCGTCCACCTGCGCCGCGACGAACCCCTGCGACCACGCCCGCCGCGCCGCCTCGATCTGCGCGTCGCGGTCGGACCCGGCGGCCTCGGCGGCGGCCAGCAGCCACTCCCACGTGTCGGCCAGCTTGGGGTTGCGGAACCGCTCCCCCGCGACCGGCGGCCTCCCGCCGGGCAGCCACAGCGCCGCCGACGACGTCCAGTGGTCCTTGAACAGGTCGGCCACCGTCGAGATGGTGAACGCCGAGCGCTCCAGCAGCGGGAAGCCGTCGCGGGCGTAGCCGATCGCGTAGCCGAGCACTTCGCGCAGCGTCTTGGTGCCGTAGTCGCGCAGCAGGGTGAGCCAGCCGTCCCAGGCGCCGGGCACGGTGGCGGCGAGCAGGCCGCTGCCGGGGATCAGGTCCAGGCCCAGCGACCGGTAGTGGTCGGTGGTGGCGCCGGCGGGGGCCACGCCCTGGCCGCACAGCACGCGGGGCGCGGTCTCGCCGGCGGCGGCGAAGACCACGGGGACCTCGCCGCCGGGTCCGTTGAGGTGCGGTTCCACCACTTGCAGCACGAAGCCTGCGGTGACGGCGGCGTCGAAGGCGTTGCCGCCGTCCTCCAGGACGGCCATGCCCGCGCTGGAGGCGAGCCAGTGCGTCGACGCGACCATGCCGTGCGTGCCGACTAGTTCAGGGCGGGTGGTGAACACTGCGACAACCTACGTCGCACCACCCGTTTTTGTTACCCCCGCTAACGAGATAGTGTCCTGAAGATCCGCTGAACCCGACGTCCGCTCACCTGGCCTGGTCGGGAACGCGCAGGTCACGCCCGATGCCGTGGAGGACGAGCCCGGCTCGTGCCAGCGCGTCGGGGTCGAGGTGGTTGCGGGTGTCCACCACGGTCGAGCCGGCCATCGCCGACGCGACCAGCGACCAGTCCAGCGCGCGGAACTGGGGCCAGTCGGTCAGCAGCACGACCGCGTCGGCGTCGCGCACCGCCTGGTACGGCGAGTCGACCACGGTCATGCCGACGAGCGGCCGGCTGACCTCCGGGTCGTGCGCCACGAGTTCGGCGCCCTCGAACGCCAGCAGTTCCGCGACCGCCAGCGCGGGCGAGTCGCGCAGGTCGTTGGTGCCCGCCTTGAACGCGAGCCCGAGCACGCCGATGCGCGCGCCGGCCAGTGCGCCGACGGCCGCGCGCACCTTGCCCACCACCCGCCGCTGCTGCCGCGCGTTGGTCTCGATGGTGGCCCTGACCAGCGAGAAGTCGACTCCGACGGCGTCGGCGATGCGGACCATGGCGTGGGTGTCCTTGGGCAGGCACGACCCGCCCCAGCCGGGTCCGGGCCGGAGGAACGACTGGCCGATGCGCTTGTCGTAGCCCATGCCCTCGGTGACGGAGGTGACGTCGGCGCCGACGAGTTCGCACAGCTCGGCGACCGCGTTGACGTAGGACAGCTTCATCGCCAGGAAGCAGTTGGCGGCGTACTTGACCATCTCGGCGCTGGCGGCGTCCATGAGCACGGTGGGCGCGCCGAGCCTGGTGAACAGGGCTCCGACGCGTTCGGCGGCCTGCGGCGAGTCGGAGCCGACGACGATCCGGTCGGGGTGCAGGAAGTCGCGGACGGCGCTGCCCTCGCGCAGGAACTCGGGGTTGGAGACGACGGCGACGTCCTCGCGGCCGAGCAGCGCCGCGACCCGGACCGACGTGCCGACCGGGACGGTGGACTTGCACACGACGACCGCGCCGTACGGGAGGACGTCGCGGATCTCCCGGGCGACCGCTTCGACCGCGCCGAGGTCGGCCGCGCCGCCCGCGCCCATGGGTGTCGGCAGGCACAGGAACACGACTTCGGCGTCGGTGACGGCGTCGCGCGCGCCTTCCACGAACCGGAGCCTGCCCGCCGCCTGGCCGGCCGCGACCAGGTCGGCGAGGTCGGGTTCGAGGATGTCGACCTGCCCGGCGCGCAGCCGGGCGACTTTCAGCGCGTCCACGTCCGCGCACACGACCCGGTGTCCGAGGGAGGCGAGGCACGCCCCCGTCGTCAGGCCCACGTAACCCGTTCCCACGACCGCGATCCGCCGGACGAACATGCCGTGACGGTCCCACCCGGAGTTGGCCGTGGGTCAAACACCAGGCGTATGCGGAGAGTGAGGTGGGTAGTCCCCTGGGTGTACGGGGAAACACCCCTCGCGGCGGACGCGGTTTCGTCCGCACGAAGGCAAGGTCTTGGGTATGGAACTCGTCCTCTTCTTGCTGCTCTTCGTGGGGTTGGCGGCGCTGGCGGCCGTGCCGTTGGTCGCAATGCTGCACTTCTCCGCGCGCCGGGGGCTGAACGACCGTTAACCTCCTGTCCCCAGGACAGGAGGATGTATGGAGATCTCGGGTACCGCGGCGATCGTCACCGGCGGCGCGTCCGGCCTTGGTCACGCGACGGCGCGCGCGTTGGCGGCGCGCGGCGCGGCGGTGTTCGCGCTGGACCTCTCGATCGACGGCGCCCCCGAGGTGGAGGGCGTGACCTACCTGGCGGCGGACGTGACCTCGGAGGACGACGTCCAGGCCGCTGTCGATGCGGCTGCCGGTTCGGGGTCGCCGCTGCGGGTCGTGGTGAACTGCGCGGGGATCGGTCCGTCGACGCGGACGGTCGGCAAGTCCGGCCCGCACCCCCTCGACCTGTACCGGAAGGTCATCGACGTCAACCTGGTGGGCACGTTCAACGTGCTGCGGCTGGCGGCGGCGGCGATGGGCACGACCGAGCCGCTGGAGCACGGGCAGCGCGGCGTGGTGATCAACACGGCGTCGATCGCGGCGTACGACGGGCAGATCGGGCAGGTGGCCTACGCGTCGTCGAAGGCGGCGGTGGTCGGGATGACGCTGCCGGCGGCGCGCGACCTGTCGTCGGTGGGCGTGCGGGTGATGACGATCGCGCCGGGCATCGTGGACACGCCGATGCTGGCGACCGTGTCGGACGAGTTCCGGGCGGGCCTGGCGGCCGGCGTCCCCTTCCCGAAGCGGCTGGCGCTGCCGGAGGAGTACGCGCGGCTGGCCGTGGCGATCGTGGAGCACGACTACCTGAACGGCGAGGTCATCCGCATGGACGGCGCCCTCAGGATGGCGCCGCGGTAACGGCTGCCCGCAGAACCACCCGCGAAGCGGCGGCCAATGTCACAGAGTCACAGATCTCCGGCGAACGGCAGGTCGTCCATGGCGTCCGACGTCATCCACAGCCGCAGGGTGTGGGTGGCGCGGACGTCGTCCTCGTTGTACTCCAGCAGCCGGCGGCGCTGGGCGGGGTCGGCCGGTCGGCCGTCCAGGCCGACGGCGTCGCGGTACCAGCGCATCGAGTTCTCGCCGCCCGCCTCGGGGTCGCGCCAGCGGAAGCCGGCGACCGGGGCGATGGTCTTCAGGCCCTTGCCGTGGGCGCACAGGAACTGCTCCTGCACGATGCCGAACAGGTCGACCCACGAGTCGGACGAGATGAACTCGCGCACCTGGGCCGCGGTGGGGATGCCGGGCTGCCCCTTGAACCGCTCGGCGGACCCGAGCAGCCAGCGGTTCTCGGCGAGCTCGTTGTAGCAGTACGCCTTGAACGACAGGCCGCGGGCGCGGGCGCGCAGGCGGACGCCGGTGAGCCAGCCCCAGAACTCGGCGAACGACCGGGCCTCGTCGGCGCACGGCAGGGGGTCCCAGGTGGCGAACGCGCGGTAGCCGTGCTCCTCGCCGACGTCCTGCCCGGACAGCCAGCAGCCCCACATGTAGGCGCCGAGGTCGCCGAAGCTCTCCATGTCGACGTCGACCTCGACGTCGGCGCGCGGCACGTCCATCCGGGAGACCCGGCGGACCACGGTGAGGTCGCGCAGCCAGGCGCGGGCGAGGACGACCGCGTCCGCGTGCAGCATGCCGACCAGGGGGACGACCTGCTCGGCCGGGTCGAGGGCGGCGAGCTGGTCGACCGTGTGGACGCCGACCTTGCGCAGCGCCGCGGCGTCCTCGCCGCGCACGACGAGGCTGACGTCGCGCTCGGCCTTGAGGTCGGTCTCGCACACCGGCCACCACGGGCAGCTGCGGCACTCGACGATGCGGGAGGGGCGGGCCAGCGGGTCGGCGCCGGTGGCGGCGGCCGCGGCCACGGCCAGCCGGTCGGAGAACCGGTTGTCGTACTCGGCGAGCGCGTGCCTGCCGCCGGGCCAGGTCGGCGCTTCCAGGTCGTGCCACACGACGACGTCGGCGTCCATGCCGATCACGCCGCCGGTGGCGCGGCCGTGCGCGGCGAAGCCGGACGCCTGGAGCTGCCGCTGGGCGTGCGCGAGCCGGAGCTGGTCGCGCGGTTGCGGGCGGACCTTGCGCAGCGGGTCGACCCGCGCGCCGCCGGGCAGCGGGTGGGACAGCGGCGACGTGCGGGCGCCCTGGCCGGGGTCGCTGACCTTGTGCCGGACCACGAGCACCGGCACGTACCCGGTCTTCTCCTTGACCAGCAGGTCGATGCCGCCGCGCCGGCCGCCGAGCGGGTCGCGCGGCAGGGCGGCGCCCCAGATGTACGGGATGCCCGCCTGCATGGCGGCGGCGGTGACGCGCTCGCGGTCGGCCGACGGGACGTCCTGCGGCACCTCCATCAGGTCGGACCCGACGATCCGGCCGAGGGCGGCGGCGACCGCGCGGCGGTGCTTGTTGGCGTCGTCCCGCCGCTGCAGGCCGGTGGGGTCGGGCGGCGGTTTGGGCACGTCGCGCATGGTCGGATCGTGTTCGAGGTGCACCCGCCGCCGGCAACGAGTGACCACGCCGGCGTCGAGCTGCACCTGGGAAGTCACGCGTGCAGCGTAGGACGCCGGGCGGCCGGTCGTGCCGGCAACCTCGTGGAGTCGAGTCGATCTTTTTCCGGAACGGCTCTAGGGTTCGGGTGAGGAGGTGCCGCCGTGGCGCGTGCGAAGGGCAAGGGGTTCACCCCCGGCCGGGCGAAGAACCTCGTCGGCTTGGCCAAGGTGCTGGCGCCGGCGTTGATCCCGGTGGTGGCGCCGGTCGCGGCCAGGGCCGCCGCGCTGCTGGGCGACCGCTACGACCGCTACCGCGCCTCGCGGCTCGGCGTGCCGGTCGACCAGCTGACCCTGTACTCGGGTCGGGGCGCGGGCCTGCACGCCCGGATCGTGGGGGTCGGCGAGGCGCTGCGGCAGGTGGGCGACACCGAGCCGTCGTACGTCGAGGACACCGAGAGGCGCCTGTCGCAGCTGCTGGCGGCGGTGCGGGCGTCGGAGCGGATGCCGGCGGCCCGGCGCCGGGCCGCGCACCGGGCGGTGGCGGCCGACCTGGACGCGGTGGAGGCGGCCCTGCTCAAACGCCTCGGCGTGTGAGCCGTTCGACCGCCCGGTAGGCGGTCTCCTCGGGGTCGTGCCGCGCGGTGACCCCGCGCGCCACCTCGGCGACCCGTTCCTCGCGCCGGACCAGCGGGTCGCTGCGCAGGTCGCGGGCCAGCGAGGCGCACAGCCCGACCATGACCACCGCGAACGGCAGCGCGGCGATGACCGTCAGGTTCTGCAGCCCGGTGAGCCCGCGGGAGCCGCCGACCAGCAGCATCACCGCCGCGACCAGCCCGGTGAGCACGCCCCAGAACACCACCACGCCCTTGGCGGGCCGGATCGAGCCGCGCTGGGACAGGGTGCCCATGACCACCGACGCGGCGTCCGCGCCGGACACGAAGAAGATCGCCACCAGCACCACGACCAGCACCCCGGCGACGGCGGCCAGCGGGAACCGGTCGAGCAGCGCGAACAGCTGCCCCTCGGCGGAGGCCGTGCCGGCGAGGTCCGCGCCGGACCGCTGGGCGGAGATCGCGGTGCCGCCGAACACGCAGAACCAGGCCAGGCTGACCAGGCCGGGCACGCCGATCACGCCCGCCACGAACTGCCGGATCGTCCGGCCGCGGCTGATGCGGGCGATGAACGTGCCGACGAACGGCGTCCACGAGATCCACCACGCCCAGTAGAAGATCGTCCAGCCGGACAGCCACGCCTCGGTCGCGTCGCCGCCGGACGCGGCGGTGCGGCCCGCCATGTCCGCCAGGTCGCGGAAGTAGTCGCCGATGGCGGTGGGCACGAGGTTCAGCACGAACACCGTCGGCCCGACCACGAACACGAACGCCGCCAGCACCACGGCCAGCACCATGTTGGTGTTCGACAGCCACTGGACGCCCTTGGCGACGCCGGACACGGCCGACACGACGAACGCCGCGGTCAGCACGGCGATCACGCCGACGACGACCCCGTTGCCGACCTCGCCGAGCCACCCGGCGACCTCCAGGCCGCTGCCGATCTGCAGCGCGCCGAGCCCGAGCGAGGTGGCCGAGCCGAACAGCGTCGCGAAGATGGCCAGCACGTCGATGACCCGGCCGGCCGGACCGGCGGCGCGGCGGCGTCCGAGCAGGGGTTCGAACGCCGCGCTGATCAGCTGGCTGCGGCCGCGGCGGAAGCTGCCGTAGGCGATGGCCAGGCCGACGACCGCGTAGATCGCCCACGGGTGCAGCGTCCAGTGGAAGAGGGTGGTGGCCATCGCGGTCTGCAGCGCCTCGTCGGTGCCGCCCTCGACGGTGCCGGGCGGCGGTGCGACGAAGTGCGACAGCGGCTCGTTCACCCCGTAGAACATCAACCCGATGCCCATGCCGGCGCTGAACATCATCGCGACCCACGAGATCGTGCGGAACTCCGGCGCCTCGTCGTCGCGGCCGAGCGGGACGCGGCCGTACCGGCTCGCCGCCAACCACAGGGCGAACAGCACGAACCCCGACGCGCTGAGCACGAACGCCCAGCCCAGGTTGCCGATGACCCAGTCCAGGGCGGTGCGGGAGGAGGCGGCGAGGGACGCCGTGCCGAACGCTCCCCAGGCCACGAACCCGAGCGTGACGGCGGCGGCCACGCCGAACACCACGCGGTCCGTGCGCCCCGGCCGGTCGGCTTCCGGCGCGCCGGGCAGGGGCTCTTCGACGGGTTCGCCCTGGGTCGTCACGAGTAACCCTTACCCCCATCCGGAGTAGAGCGAAATCATACTTCGCCCCCGGCACTGACGCCGGCGAGCCGCGACCTCCTACTCTTTGGTGCTGTGACCAGTCGGCCTGCCCCGACCCGCCTCGCGCGGGCCGCGCTGTTGGCCGTCACCTCGGCGGCGCTCAGCGTCGCGGCGCACGGCGCGGCGGGCGGTTCGATCACCGAGTTCGCGCCCGCGCTGCCGTTGACGCTGCTCGTCGCGTTCGCGGGCACGGCGGTCGCCGAGCGCGGCCGGCGACCGTGGACGACCCTGGCCACGCTGGGTGTCGCGCAGGTCGGGCAGCACGCGCTGCTCAACCTCGGCCACCACACCGCCGACGGTCCCGGCCTCGGGTTCGACCCGACCGCGATGACCGCCGCGCACGTGGTCGCCGCGCTGCTCACCGGCCTGCTGCTGGCCAGGGCCGACGCCGCGCTGCACGCGCTGGTCGGCGTGGTCACCCGCCTGGCGCCGCCGCCGCTCACGCCCGTGACGCCCGTCGGCGCGCTGTGGGTGCTCACGCCCGCGCCGTCGGCGGACACGCCGGTCGACGTGCTGCTGCGGCGGGTGCACGGCCGCCGCGGACCCCCTCGCCCCTGATCACCCGAGTCCCCGAACACACCTCTGGTCTCAGGAGTCACGACTTCATGTCGACATATGGATTTGGCGCGCGCACGCTCGCCAGGGGCGGGGCCGTGCTGGCCACCGCCGCCGTCCTCGCGCTGGGCACCGCCGGCCCGGCCTCCGCCCACGTCACCGCGTCCACGCCGAAGGACGCCGTGCAGGGCGGGTACACCAAGGTCACGTTCCGCGTGCCCAACGAGCGGCCCGACGCGGGCACGGTGAAGCTGGAGGTGACCCTGCCCGCCGAGTACCCGCTGGCGTCGGTCAGCACCAAGCCGACGCCGGGCTGGAAGGTCGAGGCGGTCAAGGAGAAGCTGGCCACCCCGGTCAAGAGCCACGGCCGCGAGGTCACCGAGGCGATCCGCACGGTCACCTGGACCGCCGACCCCGGCACCCGGATCGAGCCCGGCCAGTTCAACGAGTTCGACCTGTCCGTCGGACCGCTGCCGGACAACACCGACAAGCTGATCATGGCCACCAAGCAGACCTACGACAGCGGCGAGGTCGTCGACTGGAACGCGCCGCCGCCCGCCGAGGGCGCGGACGAGCCGGAGCGCCCCGCGCCCGTGCTGAACCTGGTGCCGAAGACCGGCGGCGACGGGCACGAGGCCGCCACCGCCACGGCGGTCGCCGACGCCGACCACGACGCGGCCGCGGCTCCCGCGACCGACAGCACCGCCCGCTGGCTCGGCGGCATCGGCCTGGCGGTCGGCGCGCTCGGCCTCGGGTTGGGTGCGGGCGCCGTGCTGCGGTCCCGCCGCGCGGGCAAGCCGACGGCATGAGGCGCGTCGTCTCGCTGCTGCTGACCGGCCTGGTCGCGGGCGCGGTCGTGCTCGGCACGGCCACACCGGCGCTCGCGCACAACGTGCTGGTCAGCAGCGATCCGAAGGACGGGTCGCAGCTGGAGGCCGGACCGGCGGCGATCACGCTGACCTTCGACCAGCCGGTGCAGGCCGGGGAGAAGTTCAACACGATCACCGTCACCGGCCCCGAGGGCACGCGCTGGGAAGCGGGCGGTGAGCCGACCGTCAAGAACAACAGCGTCGTCTTCCAGGTCCGCCCGCTCGGCCCGGCCGCCGAGTACGCGGTCGGCTACCGGGTCCTGTCGGCGGACGGGCACCCGGTGACGGGTTCGCTCAAGTTCACCCTCACCAAGGCGGGCAGCGGCACGCCCGCCCCGGCGGCCGAGGTGGCCGAGTCCGACCCGGCGGCGCCGGGCGGCAGCGGCGGCGTGCCCATCTGGGTGTGGATCGCCGGCGCGGCCGTGCTGCTGGCCGGTGGCGCGTTCCTCGCGCTGCGCGGCGGCGCGGGCGGCGCGGGCGGCGCGGGCGCCAAGGAGAACACCGGGCGATGACCGTGAACCGGACCACCACCACCTCGAACAGGTACTGGGTCGTCGGCGGCCTGCTGGCGGGCGGCGCCCTCGGCGTGTTCCTGGGCCTGGGCCTGTCCACCACACCGGAAGCGGTGGGCGTGGCCGAGCCGGGGGTGGTGGTCCGGTTCCTGCACCCGCTGGTGCGGACCCTGCTCGACCTGGCCGCGACGATCGTCGTCGGCCTCTCGCTGCTGCCCAAGCTGCTCGGCTTCACCCGGCCCGCCCTCACCGAGCCGGTGCTGCGCGTCGCCCGGCCGGCCGCCGTGGTCGCCGCCGCCGTGTGGGCGTTCACCGCGCTGCTGTCGATCGTGATCCGCGCCTACGAGACGCGCCCGGACGCCGAGCTGACCATGCCGATGGTCGTCGACTACGTGCAGCGCGTCGGCGCCGGGCAGGGGTTGCTGTTCAGCGCCGCGTGCGCGCTGGTGTACCTGTGGATCGGCGTCCTCGCGGTGCGCCGCGGCGAGACCGTGCCCGCCGAGCTGCGCATCCTGATCTCGATGTTCGGCCTGCTGCCGCTGCCGGTGACCGGGCACGCGTCGAACTGGAAGTACCACGACTACTCGATGATCTCGATGGAGCTGCACGTCCTCGGCGCGACGGCGTGGACCGGCGGGCTGGCGGCCCTGGTGGTCCTGGTCGCGCACCGGCGCGGGCTGCTGGCCGAGGCGCTGCCGAAGTTCTCCAAGCTCGCCACCGCGGCGCTGGTCCTGGTGTCGGTGACGGGGCTGTTCAACGGGGTGCTCGAACTCGCGCTGAACCCGGTCGTGGGGCTGCCCGGCTCGCTGTTCACCACCTCGTACGGCCTGGTCCTGGTCGGCAAGGTCGTCTGCGCCGGGCTGCTGGCCGCGCTGGGCGCGAACATCCGGTGGCGGTTCCTGCCGCACGTCGCGCAGCACAAGGCGACCGCGATCGTCGGCTGGGCGGCGGTCGAGCTGGCCATCATGGGCATCGCGTTCGGCCTGGCGGTCGTGCTGTCCCGCGCGCCGGTCGCCTGACCGCGCGGCGCGGGAGGTGATCGTCGGCGAGTGGTCCGTCCGGTGCGACGAGCTGCGCCGAACGCCCTAGTCGGTGACCAGTCGCGCGGAAGGGTCCTGGCGGAGCCTGGTCAGCTCGGCCACGGTGTCCTGACCACGCCGTTCGAGCTCCTTGGCGTCGATCCAGCCGTTGGCGAAGCACCGGTAGTCCTGGGCCAGCTTCACCAGCTCGGCCAGGTAGTCCGCCGAGCGGCGGCGGCGCTGCTCGTCGAACGCCGCCAGCAGCGGCAGCTGGGTGTCGACCACCCGGTCCAGCACGTGGGCGGCCCGCAGGGCGCGCCTGGCGCGCCGACGCCTCAGAACCGGCAGATTCCCGACCACGCCCACCTCGCCGCCCAGTCGCCCATCCCGTCGATGCCTGAGTCGTCCGCCGAGCGGCGAGCGTTACCGGTTCGTTCCCCCACGACCCCGCGCTCAGCGGTAAGGGGTCCAGTGGGTCGCGGTGTCGCCTTCGCGCAACGCCCGCAGCCGGCGGCGCAGCTCGTCGCGCACACCGGGGTGGCTGCGCATGATCGGCAGCACGCTCGTGGTCAGCTTCAGCTCCCTGACCTCCCGCAGCACCGGGAACCCGGCCCACCGGGTGACGTCGAAGCCGTACTCGGCGGCCAGCTGCGAGTACCACCGGGCGGGGTGGCCGAAGCGGGCGACGCCGACCGGCAGCGTGCTCAGGTCCCACTCCCGGGGCCCGACGCTGGTGGAGTCGAAGTCGCAGATCACCGGGCCGTCCGGGCTGGGGATCAGGTTGCCCAGGTGCGCGTCGCCGTGCAGCACGCCGGGCGGCAGCACGGTCCGCAGCCCCGCCAGCCGGTGGTCGGCCTCGGCGCACCGGTCCTCCAGGAACCGGCGGTCCGGCGCGGACAGCTCCTCGGCGTCCGCGATGCGCCGGCGCACGTCGTCCAGCGGCGCCCAGCGCGGCAGCTCGAAGTCCGGCGCGGGCAGCCCGTGCACCTGCCGCAGCACCCGGCCCAGGTCGCGGCCGTCGACCGGCCGGCCGCCGGAGGGCACCGTGTGCCACACGGTGGCCAGGTGGTCGCCCACGACCAGCGGCTGGGGCACGTCCTCCACCAACCGCACCGCGGGCACGTCGTGCGCGGCCAGCCACCGCGCGACGTCGACCACCTTCCGCGCCCGGTGCCGCAGGTTCATCGACCCGACGATCCGCACCACGACCCGGTCCGCGGGCAGGTCGAACACGGCGTTGCTGGTGAACTTCACGAGCCGCGCGCCGCGGTGCGCCAACCCCAGCTCGACGCACAACCGCTCCAGCACGGCGGTCAACGCGGCCGGGGTGAACCTGCCGTCCAGGACCCCGACTCCCCGCAACGTCAGGCCGCGCTGTCGTTGCCGGTGAACTTGGCCAGGCGTTCGGCCAGCTCGCGGGCGTCCGGGTTGTTGCGGCGCTTCTCGGCTTCCTTCTGCAGCGGCTTCATCCGGTCCTTGGTGCGCACCGACTTCAGGCCCTCGGACAGGTCGATCGCCTGGCGGCCGAGGCGGGCGCCGTGGTCGATGTCGCCGTCCAGCAGGTGGTTGATCGACAGCGAGGTCAGGTTGAACGACCGGCTGCGGCTCATCTCGTCGCCGTAGCCGCCGATGGCCTTGGTCAGCGCGGGCACGGCGGTGCGGGTGTACTTCGCGTCGACCGTCTGCGCCAGCTCGGTGTGCACCGTGCCGATCATCGCCGACAGGTCGTTGGAGTCGAAGAACTTCGCCCACGCGGGCGCCTCGGCGATGTTGGCGCGGGCGAACTCGTCGCGCGCCCGGCCGAGCAGCTTGAGCGCCTGGTCGTCGGAACCCATCTTCGCGTAGGCCCACGCCTCGTTGGCGCACAGGATGCCGACCGCCAGCTCCGAACCGGAGTTCTGCGCGGCCAGCTGGCCCAGCTGGAACACCTTCAGCGCGTCGTCCGGCGCGTCCTGGTGCAGGTACACGCGGCCCATCCGGTACAGGATGTTGGCCACCAGCTCTTCCTTGCGGCCCTGCTTCGCGAGCCCGAGCGCCTGGCCGAAGTGGTTGCGGGCCGAGTCGTACAGGCCGGTGTCGAACGAGGTCCAGCCGGCCAGGTTGTGCAGGTCGGCGAGCGCGACGTAGAGGCGTTCCTTGACCAGGTCGGTGGCGTTGGCGCCGAGCATCTGCTGCCCCCACGACAGCTGTGCCACGACCGCGTCGCGGCAGGAGCCGCCGCCGTACTGGTAGTCGAGCGTGCGCAACGCCCTGGTGGCCGCCTCGACCTGGCGGACGTCGGTCATGCCGATCCGGCCTGGGGCCGGAGTCTGCGCGGGCGACGAAGCCCAAGACCCGGAGTCCGTACCGAACACGGCCGCGCCGACGGTGATGGCGGCGGCGTGCGCGAGGAACTTCCTTCGCTTCACCGACTCGTCCTCCTCAGAATGGGGTGACTCCGCCGTGGCGGCCACCCGCACTGCCGTGGCCTCGTCGTAAGCGAGACCCATGTACCCCCTTGGGACACCCAAGCCGGCGGCGATCCGCGCGAGGACGTCGTAGGCCATGACCTGGCGTCCCTTGAGGATTTCCGAGACTTCGGACTGCGACTGGCCCGTGAGCGCCGCGATCTGGCGTTGCGAGACGCCGTGCCGTCGGAGCAGGCGGTAGACCGCGCTGATCTCCCGTCTGGCCAGAGCGTCACGCATCTCCTGCTGGTCCCAGACGTCTGGTGTAACAGGAGAACTCGGCGAACCGATGGTGTTCAATTGCGCCCCCTCACAGTCCTTTGGGCGTCAACGGCAGAGTAGGGGCACTCCCCCGACTGCGAGAAGTACCGATCGGCGAGGCTGATCGGCCCTGCCGAACTCCGCTGACCGCTTACCGTGGAACGACCACCGGCCAGCGCTGCGACGTCCCGATCCGGGTTGAATCATCGCAATCTGGGGTCCGGTAAGCGAGTGAGCACGGAGAGGACACGGCAGTGGACCTGATCGAGCGGGCGGTGACGACCACCACGGGTGGCTCGGCGGCGCGTGCGGTCACCACGGCCCCCTCCCCGGCAACCCTGGCAGTCCGGGAGTCGACCGACCTCGGCTCCGGATGGCGCGGCACGACCGGCAAGCGTCGCTGGTGGCGGATCCGCTGCAGCGACGTGGTCGACCGGGAGCGCTGCCTCACCGTGCTGGTGGACCGGGGCCGCGTGGTCCTGGTCGGCCCGCCCGGCGAGACCGCGGTCCTCTCGGCCGACCAGCTCGTACAGCTCAGGGCCGCGCTACGCGAAGCCGCCGAGCAGGCGGAAAGGTGACGGTGACGTTTCGGTGGACGAGATCCTCGGACAAGTTCTTCGCAACGCGGTGTGGGAGAGGTTGGACCTGCTCACGGAGCTGGCCAACGAGGCCGACGCCCCGTCCCTGCTCTCGGTGGCGCGTTCCGAGCTCCCCCGGCTGACCGAGGGGTGGCGGGCCCTGCTCGCCGCGCACGAACCGGACGAGAAGGGCAACTGCCCCGAGTGCTCCGGTCGGTGGCGGCAGCAGAAGAGCCCCTGCTCGGTGTGGCGCGCCGCGTACGAGCACCTGGTCGCGGGCGGTTTGGCCCCGCGCCCGGCTCGACACCTCCGATCGGCGCCGGTGACGCCTCCTGTCACCCGGTCGCGCCGGGGAATGGTTCGAGCCCACTAACGGGCGGTCCCGACCTGTCGTTCCCCCGACGCGACCAGGTCGAGCACCCGCCTACTGGCCGGCGGTCCGGGACGTGCGAACCCCCGACCGCGACGATCGGATCGCCGGCCAGCTAGCACCACGGCTACAGCCAGCACCACAACTACACAGACATCCGCGGGCCGGTGTTGTGCACACCTTCCCTCCCCGACCGACATCGGTCCGCGGGCACCAACCCGGCCCCGGGTGTCCGCCCCTCCCGCGCGGACACCCGGGGCCGTTTCAGCGGTGCGTGCCGGTGCGCCAGGTCAGGTAGCCGGTCAGCCCGGGGAACAGCCGCCCGGCCACCTCGAACGCCTTGAGCTGCCACGGGAACACCACCTCGTCCCGCTCCCGCTCGACCGCGACCGCGATGCGCGCCGCCACGTCGTCCGGCGTCACGGTGGGGATGACCCTGGCCAGCGCCGGTATCCGCTCCTCCGCGCCGGGGTTGTTGACGAAGTACCGGCTGCTCACCTTGCCGGGCACGACCTCGCTCACCCCGACGCCGGTGCCGCGCAGGTCCAGCCGCAGCGCCGCGGTCAGCCCGCGCAGCGCGTAGCGGGCCGCCGCGTACCCGGTCGCGCCGGGGATCGGCAGCCGGGACACCGGCGAGTTGACGTTGACCACCCGGCCGGAGCCGCGGGCCCGCATGCCGGGCAGGAACTCCCTGGTCAGGTGCAGGGCGGCGGTGAACGGCAGGGCGATCATCCCGGCCAGCTCGGGCGCCGGGGTGTCGTCCAGGAACAGCCAGCGGCCGACGCCCGCGTTGTTGACCAGCACGTCCGGCACGCCGACCTCGGCGACCACCCGTGCGGCGAGCGCGTGCACCTGGTCGACGTCCGCGAGGTCGGCGGGCACGGCGAGCGCGCGCCCACCGGTCGCCGTGATCCGCTCGACGTGCTCGGCCAGCGCTTCGGCGCCGCGGGCCACGAGCACGACGACCGCGCCGCGGGCCGCGAGCGCCCGCGCCGTCGCCGCGCCGATGCCCTGCGACGCGCCGGTCACCACGACCACCTTCCCCGCCAACCTCACCCGGTCTCCCCTCACGTCACCGATCGGACCCTGGTCACCAGCGCCGCCGCGCACAGCGTGGCGGTCGCGGACACCGCGAACAGACCCCGGTACCCGCCGAGCGACGCCAGCACGAACGTCGTCAGCAGCGGCGCGACCACCTGGGGCAGCGAGTTGGCGACGTTGAGCACGCCGAGGTCCTTGGCGCGGTCCGACGCGGCGGGCAGGACCTGGGTCAACAGGGCCAGCGCGACCGCCCAGTACCCGCCGAAGCCGACGCCGAGCAGCGGCGCCGCGACCAGCGCCGCGGGCCAGGTCGGCCAGGCGACGAGGAGCAGCGCGGCGGCGGCCATCACGGCGGCCGACAGCAGCACGTACGGCTTGCGCCGGCCGGTCCGGTCGGAGCGGGCGCCGACGGCGAACGCGCCGATCGCCAGCGCCACGCCGTAGAGCAGCATCAGCACCAGCAGGCCGTCCTCGGGTGACGGGTGCCCGACCACGTCGCCGAGGAAGTACAGCAGGTAGAGCGTGCCGAACGCGTTGCCCAGGTTGATCGTGAAGTGGGTGGCCCAGGCCCAGGCGAAGTCCGGGTGCCTGCGGGGCGACACCCACAGCTCGCGCCACCGCAGCGCGGGGCGGGCGGCGGGCGGCAGCCGGGTGTCCGGGGTGGTCAGCACGAACGCGAGGGCGCCGACCACGACCAGCGCCGCGCACGCCAGGTAACCCGCGCGCAGGCCGCTGACCAGCACCGTCACCACGACCGCGCCGAGCACGGTGCCGAGCATCTGGGAGATCCCGACCAGCCCGCCGACCGTGGCCCGCTGCCGGACGGGCACCCGGTCGGGCACGGCGGAGGTGAGGCTCGCGAGCATCCCGTTCAGCCCTGCCTGCACCAGGCACCACCCGAGCACCATCACGCCGACGGAGGACGCGGACGACAGCACCGCGAGCCCGGCCGCGCCGACCAGGGCGCCGGCCAGCGTCCACGGGTGGCGGCGGCCGAACCGGGAGGTGGTGCGGTCCGAGGACAGCCCGATCAGCGGGTTCGCCACCAGCGCCACCACCGCGCCGATGCCCGTGACCAGTCCGAACACCGCTTCCTTGCCGGCCGCGTCGAGCAGTTCGGCCTGCTGCGGCAGCAGCACCTGGATGGGCGCGTAGACGGCGAGCCACAGGCCGAGGTTGGCCAGGAACAGCCACGTCATCCAGGACCGGCGGACGGGGACGACCGGTTCGGCCAGCGCCTCCGCGGTCACCGCCTGATCCGATCGCGGTACCACTCGTAGGAGGCGCGCGGTGTGCGTTCCTGCGTCGCGTAGTCGACGTGGACCAGGCCGAACCGCTGCGAGTAGCCCGAGTCCCACTCGAAGTTGTCCATCAGGGACCACACGAAGTACCCGCGCACGTCGGCCTTCAGGGCCTCCTCGATGTGCCGGTCGAGGTAGTCGATCCGCTCGGTGTCCCGCAGCGAGTGCGGGTAGCTGCACCCGCTCTCCGTCACGTACACCGGGGGCAGGTCGGGGTGGCGGTCCCGCAGCAGGGAGATCATCTCGGACAGGCCGGACGGCACGACCGGCCAGCCGAAGCCGGTCTTGGGGTGCTCGTCGATGTCCACGAGCTCGAACGGCAGCGGGTTCCCCTCGGACGGGAGCCGCAGCCGGGTGGGGTTGTAGTAGTTCACACCGTAGAAGTCGAGCGGGGCCGAGGTGATCGCCAGGTCGCCGTCCACGATCGGCAAGCGGTCGGCCAGCGAGTCCGGGTAGCGCCCGGCCAGCTGCGCGTCGGCGTAGAGCCAGTTGTGCAGGTCCGAGTACGCCGCGGCGGCCGGACCGTCGTCCGGGCCGGCGGGCCACGCGGGCGTGTGGTTGTTGGCCGTGCCCACGGCGCGCGCCCCGGCCGCGCGCAGCGCCTGCACCGCGAGCCCGTGGGCGAGGTTGAGGTGGTGCGCGGTCGGCAGCGCGTCGTACAGCAGCGCGCGCCCCGGCGCGTGCTGCCCGGTGGCGTACCCGAGCAGGGTCACCATGGCGGGCTCGTTGATCGGGATCCACAGCGCGACCCGGTCGGCCAGCCGGGCGGCGACCTCGGCGGCGTGGTCGGCGAACCGGTGGGCGGTGTCCCTGGCGAGCCAGCCGCCGCCCTCCTCCACGGTCAGCGGCGTGTCCCAGTGGTACAGCGTGACGACGGGCGCGATGCCGGACTCCAGCAGCTCGTCCACCAGCCGGTCGTAGAACACCAGGTCGCCCGCGAGGACCCGGGGCCAGGACACCGAGAACCGGTAGGCGCCGACGCCGAGGGAGCGCATCAGCGCGACGTCGTCCCGGTAGCGGCGGTAGTGGTCGCACGCCACGGAGGCGTCGTGCCCCTCGAACGCCGGGAACGCGTCCCACACGGACGGTCGCCTGCCGGCGGCGGTGAAGGAGCCCTCGACCTGGAAGGCCGAGGTCGACACACCCCAGAGGAAGTCGGCGCCCAGGACGTCGTCGGAAGAGGTCACGCGAGCCTCCAGAACATGAAAGTGATTCGGATCGTAGGCGTGTTGCACCGCGAAGTGAAGTGGAGACGCCCATCACCGGGCACTATGGAGTCCCGCCATCCACCCAGCAGGAGTCACCGTGACCAGTACGACCCCACTGCGCCGGCAGCCGGTGCAGCAGCGCAGTGCCAAGCGCGTCGAGCGGATGCTCGAAGCCTGCGCACAGCTCATCGAGGCGGTCGGCTACGACGGAGTCACAACGACGTTGATCGCCGAGCGGGCGGGCGTCGCGGTCGGCTCGCTGTACCAGTTCTTCCCGGACAAGCGGGCCGTCGTGCAGGCGTTGACCCTGCGCAACCTGGAGAAGTTCATCCAGACCGTGGACGGCCGGTTCACGTCGACCACCCTGGAGCACTGGTGGGACGCCGTGGACTCGATCTTCGACGTGTACGTCACCATGCACCGCGAGGTGCCCGCGTTCTCCAAGCTGCACTTCGGCGACGTGGTCGACCTGCGCCTGCTGGACGACCGGCGCGACAACAACACGGTCATCTCCGACCGCATCGCGGAGATGATCTCGACCAAGTTCGACATCCCGTTCGACGAGCTGCAGCTGCCGATCTCGATCGCGGTCGAGGCGGCGGACGGCGTGCTGAACCTGGCGTTCCGCCGCGACCCGGCGGGCGACCAGCGCATCCTGGACGAGGCCAAGGCGCTGGTCCGCGGCTACCTGTCGACCAGGCTGCCGAACTAGCGGCCGGCCGGGTCGGGGTCAGCCGGGCCGAGGTCAGCCGAACGAGTGACCCTCGCCCCGGTAGGTGGGCACGGTCCGCTCCACCACGTCCCCCCGGACGACGTGGTAGTGGGTGAACCGCTCGGCCGGCTCGCCCGCCTTGGCGTGCCGCAGCCACACGCGGTCGCCGAGGCGCAGCGGGTCGGCGGCCCGGCCCACCACCGGGGTCTGCACCTCGCCCGCGCCCTCCAGCGGCAGCAGCTTCAACCCGGTCGGCAGGTACGGGGTCGGCTGCCGGTCGGCGGTCGCGGTGCCCGAGGCGATGTAGCCGCCGGAGAACAGCGTGGCCACGTGCCGCTTCGGCCGGCGCACCACGGGCAGCGCGAACAGCACCGCGGGCCTGGGCCGGAAGCCGCGGTAGCCGTCGAACAGGGTCGGCCCGATCAGCCCGGAGCCGGCCGCCAGCTCGGTGACCGACGGGTCGGCCCCGGTGACCTCCAGGCTGCCCGTGCCGCCGCCGTTGACGAACTCCAGGTCGGCGACCCCGCGCACGGCGGACACCGCGGCCGCGCGGCGCTCGACCAGTTCGGCGGCGGAGCGGCGCTGCATCCAGCGCAGCAGCGCGCCGCGCACCGGCCGGCCGGGCGGCTGGTCGCCCAGACCCGCGATCTGGCCCTCGTACGCCATCACGCCGACCAGCCGGAACCCCGGCCGGCGCGCGATGGCCTCGGCCAGGGCGCGCGCTTCCCGCGCCGTGTGCACGGGGGAACGCCGCGGGCCGACGTGCAGGCCGGGCGCCGGGCGCCACGACACGTCCAGCTCCAGGCACACCCGGATCTCCGGGTGGTCGGGCCCGAGCGCGGCGCGGACCAGGTCGAGGTGCGCGGTCGAGTCGACCACGACCGTGATCCGGGACCGCGCCAGGTCGTCGGCGGCGAGCCGCTTGAGCGCGGCGCGGTCCACCGTCGGGTACGCGACCAGCAGGTCCTCGGCGAGGTCCACCGAGGACAGCCACAGCGCCTCGGCCAGCGAGTAGCACATGACGCCCGCGAAGCCGGGCCGGGCGAGCACCCGTTCCAGCAGCGCGCGGACCCGGACGGACTTGCTCGCCACCCGGATCGGCCGGCCGCCCGCGCGGCGCACGAGGTCGTCCGCGTTGCTGTCGAAGGCGTCCAGGTCGACGATCGCGAACGGCGGGTCGTGCTCCTTCGTCGCGGCGTCCAGGCGCGTGCGGGGTGGCATGGCCTCACGGTACTTGAAAGGTGAATAGCTTTCACCTACGGTTCGTGGAACGCGTCACACCGGAGGTGGGCATGGGGACCCCGTGGACCAACTGGGCGCGGACGGAGTCCGCGAACCCGCACCGCGTCGAGCACCCGGCGAGCGTCGACGAACTCGCCGCCGCGGTCGCGGGAGCGTCCACCGTCCGCCCGCGCGGCAGCGGCCACTCGTTCACCGGCATCGCGGTCGCGCCCGGCGTGGCCATCGACCTCGACGCGTGGACCGGGGTGGTCGACGTGTCCGGCACGCTCGTCACGGTCCGCTCCGGCACGACGTTGCGGCAGCTCAACGCCCTGCTCGACGTCCTCGGGCTGGCCCTGGCGAACCTCGGCGACATCGACGCGCAGACCGTGGCGGGCGCCATCTCCACCGGCACGCACGGCACCGGCGCGAAGCTCGGCGGCCTGGCCACCCAGGTGGCCGCGCTGGAACTCGTGCGAGCCGACGGGTCGCTGGTCCGGTGCTCGGCCGAGGAGCGGCCCGAGCTGTTCCACGCGGCCGGGGTCGGGCTCGGCGCGCTGGGCGTGATCAGCACCGTCACCCTGCGGTGCGTGCCCGCGTTCGTGCTGCACGCGCGCGAGTCCCCCGGCCGGCTGGACGCGGTGCTGGAGGAGTTCGACCACCTCACCGCGGTGGAGGACCACGTGGAGTTCCACTGGTTCCCGCACTCCGACCGGGTGATCGTGAAGCGGAACAACCGGGTGGACCTGCCCGCCAAGCCCCTGTCGCGGGCGCGCCGGTTCTACGAGTACGAGGTGGTGGAGAACGGCGCGTTCGGGCTGGTGTGCCGGCTGGCGAAGGCCGTGCCCGCCACCACCAGGACGTTGAACCGGGTGTGCGGTTCGCTGATCTCGGAGCGCGACTACCGGGACGCGTCGCACCGCGTCTTCGTCACGCCCCGGCGGGTGCGGTTCGTGGAGTCCGAGTACGCGGTGCCGCGGGAGGCGCTGCACGACGTGCTGCGGGAGCTGCGGGCGGCCGTCGACCGGCTGGACCACGGCGTCATCGTGCCGGTCGAGGTGCGGGTGGCGCAGGGCGACGACCTCTGGCTGTCCACCGCGCACGGCCGCGACACCGCGTACATCGCCGTGCACCAGTACCTGGGGATGCCGTACCGGCGGTACTTCGACGCGTTCGAGCGGATCGCGGGCGCGGTCGGCGGACGCCCGCACTGGGGCAAGGTGCACAGCCTGGCCGCCGACGACCTGCGCGGCCTCTACCCCCGCTTCGACGACTTCCGCCGGGTCCGGGCCGAGGTCGACCCGACCGGCAAGTTCGGCAACGACTACCTGGCGCGCGTGCTCGGCTGACCTGCCGGATCGCCACCCGGTCCGGGCAGCGCGCTCAGAAGGCGTCGGCGATCGGCGTGCCGCCGCTGACCAGTTCGTAGGTCCGCCGGGCGGTGCCGGGGCGGTCCAGCAGGGCCACCACGACCGCCGCCACGTCGGCCCGCGGCACGGAGCCGCGCAGCGGCGCCTCGGCCAGCTCCACCAGGCCGGTCGGCTCGTCGTCGGTCAGCCGACCGGGCCGCAGGATCGTCCAGTCCAGGTCACGCGCCCTCAGGTCGTCCTCGGCCGCGCCCTTGGCCGCCAGGTACGCGTCGAACACCTCGTCACCGGTCGTGCGACCGATGCCGCCGGTGCTGATCTGGACGAACCGCCGCACCCCCGCCAGCTCGGCGGCCTGCGCGAACAGCGCCGCCGCGGCCCGGTCCACGGTGTCCTTGCGCGCCACCCCGCTGCCGGGCCCGGCGCCCGCGGCGAAGAGGGCCGCGTCCGCTCCGTTCAGGAAGTCCGCGACCGAAGCGACGTCGGTCGCCTCCAGGTCGCAGTGGACGGGTACCCCGCCCACGTCCAGCACGTCGGCGTGGTGGTCGGGGTTGCGCACCAGCGCCGTGGCGCCGTCACCCCTCGCGGCCAGCAGCCGCCCCACCCGCAACGCGATCTTGCCGTGCCCACCCGCGATCACTACCCGCATGGTCCGACCGTAGGTCAGGACGCGGTCGCCAGCACCCGCTCGTAGACCAGTTCGTTCACCCAGCGGGTGGTCGCGGTGTCCTCGACCGGCACCGTCTCGTTGCGGCCGGCGACGTCCGTGCTCAGCTGCAGCTCCTCGTCGGCCAGCAGCACCGAGACGCCGTAGCGGCGCACCCGCGGCAGGCAGTTGGCGAGGTAGTCGTGGGTGAACACGACCGAGTCGGGCAGCACGGCGGCGGCGTTGCCGAAGCGGGCGAACGGCACCGCGGACGCCAGCGCGGTCCGCCAGTGGCGGGCGACCGCCAGCACGCCGACGATCCGCACCGCGGTGGGCGGCACCCGGCCGTCCATCTCCGGCCACACCCAGGTGGACACCGTGGTGCGGTCCGTCTCGGGACCGGCGCCCAGGCACAGCCGCTCGGCGTGCGCGTCGGCCATCAGCTCGGCGACCACGATCACCTTGCGACCCATGAGGACCATCTCGGGCAGCACCACGCCGTGCCAACCGAGGCGGACAGCCGCCGCGGCAGCCAGCTCCTCGACGGAACCGGGCAGTTCGGGAACCGGAACCGCGGTCGTCGGCAACGCCCTGGCGTCGTCGGTGTCCGCGATCCGTGCTGGTGTGCTGCTCACGCCAGGGCCTCCTCGGGAACCACGGCGGGCTGTCCGCCGCGTTTCGACTCGTGCTCTGGGTAAGGCGTACCAGGTGGGAACGGTCGCACCCCCAGGTCACCGGGCGTCCTGCGATCGACGGCGTCGAGCGGTCGGTAACCGGTCGCGGACCGCGCGGGGAAGTTCGGTCCGGCGGTGCTGCCGTCTGGGTGACCCACCGGTGCTCCCGGCCCGCCGATGATGCTCAGCGTGTGCCTCCCCCGCCTGGGAAGGACCCCAAACCACACACAAGGCGACACCGCCGACCGCATCGCCGACCGCTCGCCGCGTGAAATCGACCGACCGACCCAACCACGTGACGGCCGTCACGCCGAGTGGAAACGCCATCCGGCCGCGCGCGCGGCGTTCCGGCGCTTTCCGCGAAAGCGCGAATTCCGCCGACTCCGGAAACGGGAACCCGACCGACCGCCCGCGATCGACCGATGACGAAGCGTGACGGTGCTCACGGTGCCGGTGGGGGTGATCGGCCGAGCGGCGCCTGCGCGACCCCGAAGCGGAGTAACGCTAATCACACATCGCACATCCACGCCCGAAGGCCCTGGAACGGCCCTGGCCGCGACACCGGCGACCACCTCACGAACGGCCCAACCCCGCCGGTCCCGGCGGTGCGCCGAACGAGTGATCTCGCAAGATCATCCAGGCCGGTCGGAAAAGGGCCGGAAACAGCAACGAGGCCCCGCGATTGCGGGGCCTCGCATCTTGCTGGTGGGCGAGGGGGGAGTTGAACCCCCACGTCCTTTCGGACACACGGACCTGAACCGTGCGCGTCTGCCATTCCGCCACTCGCCCGGAGCGACGTGGAGAACACTAGCACGGTCCCCGTCCGAGTTACCAATTGCCCCGTGTACCGCCACGTCGGCCCGGATACGATCGGTAGTAGAAGTCGACCGGGTCGGAGGGTTGCCGTGGGCCTCGTACAGCGCTTCGAGCGCCGTCTCGAAGGCATCGTCGGCAACACCTTCGCGCGTGTGTTCGGCGGCAACGTCGTCCCGCAGGAAGTGGCCCAGGCACTGCAGCGGGAGGCGGAGGGCAACATCCGCGAGTTGGCGGGTGGCAGGCTGCTCGCTCCGAACCACTTCCAGGTCCTGCTGGGTCCGCAGGACCACGATCGGCTTGCCGGGGACGGTCAGGATGAACTACGCATCACCCAGCTTCTGGGCGACTCCATCCGGGAGCACCTCGAAGAGAGCGGATGGGATACCTATGGTGACGTCGTAGTCTCCCTGGAGCGCTCCGACGCGCTGCACACGGGACAGTTCCGAACCAGCTCGTCCGTCGACCCCGACGTGAAAGTTGCCAGCCGACGGTCAGCACCACCTCGCACTGCAGGAGACGGATCCATGAGCCAGCCTCCCGGCTACGGACAAGGACAGGGCCAGCCCGCCTACGACCCCTATGCGCAGGGCGGCTACGGCCAGCAGCAGCAGGGCTACGACCAGCAGGGCTACGGCCAGCAGCCCGGCTACGACCAGCAGGGCTACGGCCAACAGCAGCAGCAGCAGCAGCAGCCCGGTTACGACCAGGGTTACGGCCAGCAGGGCTACGACCAGGGTTACGGCCAGCAGCAGCAGCAAGGCTACGACCAGGGTTACGGCCAGCAGCCCGGTTACGACCAGGGCTACGGCCAGCAGCAGCCCGGGTACGGCCAGCAGGGCTACGACCAGGGTTACGGCCAGCAGCCCGGTTACGACCAGGGCTACGGCCAGCAGGGCTACGGGCAGCAGCCCGGCTACGACCAGGGCTACGGCCAGCAGGGCTACGGCGACCCGGCCCAGGGCTACGCCCCGCCCGCGGTCCAGTCCGGCCCGCGCCAGCTGAACGCGACGCTGCACCTGGACGACGGCTCGAACCGCACCTACAACCTCAAGCAGGGCGGCAACGTGGTCGGCCGCGGCCAGGAAGCGGACTTCCGGCTCCCCGACACCGGGGTCTCCAGGAGGCACCTGGAGATCACCTGGGACGGGCACAGTGCCATGCTCGCTGATCTCGGTTCGACAAACGGCACCACGGTGAACGGCACACCAGTGCAGACTTGGCAGCTCGCGGAAGGCGACGTCGTCCGCATCGGCCACTCCTCGCTGGTCTACCGCACCCAGGGCTGACCAGTACATTCTGGGCGCGTCGATTCGGGCGTAGGCGTTACGGCACTCAAGTCAGGAGCGGTTACAACCGGTGCCAGAGCTGGTGATGCAGCTGACCAGAGCGGGTTTCCTCGTCCTGCTCTGGTTGTTCGTGTTGGCTGCGCTTCGAGTGGTCCGCTCCGACCTGTACGCGGCGTCGGGGCTGCGCGTCCCGACGCCGAAGTTCGGCAGGGGCGCCGCCAAGGCCGCCCGGGGCAACAAGGCTGCCCGGCAGCTCGTCGTGACGCACGGCGCGCTGGCGGGCACGCGCATCTCCCTGGACGGCAGGCCGATCATGATCGGCCGCGCGGACGACTCCACGCTCGTGCTGGACGACGACTTCGCGTCGACCAGGCACGCGCGGCTGTCGATGCGCGGCACGGACTGGTACGTGGAGGACTTGGGCTCCACCAACGGCACTTATCTCGACCGGGCGAAGGTCACGGCCCCCATCCGGGTCCCGCTCGGCTCCCCGATCCGAATTGGCAAAACGGTGATCGAGCTGCGCTCATGACCCTCGTCCTCCGATACGCGGCCCGCAGCGACCGGGGTCTGGTCCGTTCCAACAACCAGGACTCCGTGTACGCGGGCCCACGCCTGCTCGCGCTCGCCGACGGCATGGGCGGCCACGCCGCGGGCGAGGTCGCCAGCAAGGTCGTCATCGCCGCCCTGGCCCCGCTGGACGACGACGAGCCGGGCGACGACCTGCTCGGTCAGCTGCGCGACGCGGTGATCGCCGGCAACGGCGCCATCTCCGAGCTGGTGCAGAGCGACCCCGACCTGGACGGCATGGGCACCACGCTCACCGCCGTGCTGTTCGCGGGCACGCGGCTGGGCATGGTGCACATCGGCGACTCCCGCGCCTACATGCTGCGCAACGGCACGTTCACGCAGATCACGCACGACGACACGTTCGTCCAGTCGTTGATCGACGAGGGGCGGATCACCGAGGAGGAAGCGGCCACGCACCCGCAGCGCTCACTGCTGCTGCGCGCGTTGACCGGCCACGAGGTGGAGCCGAGGCTGATGGTGCGGGAGGCCCGGCCGGGCGACCGCTACCTGCTGTGCTCGGACGGCCTGTCCGGCGTGGTCAGCATGGAGACGCTGGAAGAGGCGATCCGCATCCCGGACCCGCAGGCGTGCGCGGACCGGATGATCGAGCTGGCGCTCAAGGGCGGCGGCCCGGACAACGTCACCGTCGTCATCGCCGACGTGGTCGACATCGACTTCGGGGACGACGCCCCGATAGTGGGCGGCGCGGCCGGCGACGGCAGCGAAGACCCACCACCCCCCGACTCGCCCGCCTCGCGGGCGAGTTCCATCACCGGGCCCCGGCCGCTCCCGCCGCGGGTCGAGCAGGCGCCGCCGCCGAACCCCCGGCGCGGTCGCGGCAACCGGCTCAAGGCGCTCGCCCTGGTGGTGTTCCTGCTCCTGCTGGTGGTCGCGGCCGGGCTGGGCACCCGCTGGTACGTGCTGCGCCAGTACTACGTCGGCACGGCGGACAACGGCGAGATCTCGGTGTTCCGGGGCGTCACCGGCAGCGTGTTCGGCTTCGACCTGCACCGCTGGGTCGAGGGCTCGTGCCCGCCGGGCGCGCAGGCGTGCGAGGCGATCACGGTGGACGACCTGAAGGTCGCCACCCGGGACGTGGTGCGCAACGGCATCACCGACGTGAACGGCCTGGAGGGCGCCCGGGAGGCGATCCGCAGGCTGCGCACCGAGCAGACGTTGCAGCTCTGCCCGAAGGACGACACCGGGACCACCCCGGGCACGTCCACTTCGGGCACGTCCACCGCGGGCACGACCACCACCGGGTCGCCCACCACGGCCGTTGACCCGTCGGCAGCCTCGACCGAGGCGCCGACGTCCACCACGGTGGAGGGAACACCCCTCCCCACGCCCGTGCAGAAGCCGGGCACGGATTGTCGAAAGGGCCAGTAGTCGCATGGGTTCGCCGGTCACCGGCGCTGAGGGCACACCGCTCGCGGCGGCGAGCAGCACGTCGCCCGGGTTGAAGCCGCCCACGCGACGCACCACCGAGCTGTTCATGCTCGCGTTCGCCGCCGTCCTGGTGACCGGCGCGCTGATCCTGGTGGAGGCCAACCAGGAGCAGGAGCTGAGCCTGCGCATCCTCTGGCTCGGGCTGGCGTACCTGGGGCTGCTGACCGTGGCGCACCTCGCGGTGCGCGCCTGGGCCCCCTACGCCGACCCGGTGATCCTGCCGTGCGTCGCGCTGCTCAACGGCCTCGGCCTGGTCATGATCCACCGGATCGACCTGGCCATGGCGGACGTGAAGCTGCCGAACAACCAGGTGTGGTCGTCCGCCGCGCCCAAGCAGGTGCTGTGGACGGCGATAGCGCTGGTGCTGTTCTGCACCGTGCTGAAGGTGCTGTCCGACCACCGCACGCTGGCCCGCTACGGCTACACGGCGGGTCTGCTCGGCCTGGTCGCGCTGGTGCTGCCGGGCGTGCTGCCGAGCTTCATCGCGCCGGAGATCAACGGCGCGAAGATCTGGCTGAGCTTCGGCGCGTTCTCCATCCAGCCGGGCGAGTTCGCGAAGATCCTGCTGATGGTGTTCTTCGCGGCGTTCCTGGTGTCGAAGCGGGACCTGTTCACCATCGCGGGCCGCCGGGTGCTCGGCCTGGACCTGCCGCGCGCCCGCGACCTCGGCCCGCTGATCGCGGCGTGGGCGGTCGGCGTGAGCATCATGGTCCTGCAGAAGGACCTGGGCAGCTCGCTGCTGTTCTTCGGCATCGTGCTGGTGCTGCTGTACGTGGCGACCGAGCGGGCCGCGTGGGTGGTGCTCGGCGTGCTGATGTTCTGCGTCGGCGCGTTCGTGGCGTGGAAGCTGTTCGGGCACGTGCAGATCCGGGTGCAGAACTGGCTGGACCCGTTCGCCGACCCGTCCGGCTCCGGCTACCAGATCGTGCAGTCGCTGTTCGGCCTCGGCACCGGCGCGCTGTTCGGCGCGGGCCTGGGCGGCGGCCGGCCGGACCAGATCCCGGAGGCCAACACCGACTTCATCACCGCGGTGATCGGCGAGGAGCTGGGCTTCGTCGGCCTGGCCGCGGTGCTGGTGATCTACACCGTGTTCGCCCTGCGCGGCCTGCGCAACGCCCTCGCGGTGCGGGACACGTTCGGCAAGCTGCTCGGCGGCGGCCTGGCGTTCGCGGTGGCGTTCCAGATCTTCATCGTGGTCGGCGGCGTGACGAAGCTGATCCCGATGACCGGCATCACGGCGCCGTTCCTGTCCTACGGCGGCTCGTCGCTGCTGGCCAACTACATCCTGGTCGCGCTGCTGCTGCGCATCTCGGACGCGGCCCGCGCGCCGAAGACGACGCCGAAGCCGCGACCGCAGCAGCCGGCCATCGCCGACCAGTTCACAGTGATGGTGGAGCGTCCGAAATGAACACACCGCTCCGCCGGGTCGGCCTCGCCATGATGGCGATGATCCTCCTGCTGTTGGGCAACGCCACGTACGTGCAGGTCATCAAGGCCGACGACTACCGCAAGAACCCGCTGAACCGGCGGGTGATCCTGGACCAGTACTCGCGCGAGCGCGGCCAGATCATCTCCGCCGACGACGTGCCGCTGGCGGGCGTGCAGCGGGTGGACGACCGGCTGCGGTACCTGCGCACCTACGCCAACGGGCCCGCGTTCGCGCCGGTGACCGGCTACTTCTCCACGCTGTACGGCGCGGGCGGCCTGGAGCGCGTCGAGGACGACCTGCTCAACGGCTCGGACGACCGGCTGTTCGCGCGCCGGTTGTCGGACCTGATCACCGGCCGCGACCCCAAGGGCGGCAGCCTCCAGCTGACCATCAACGCCAAGCTGCAGGAGGCGGCGTTCGCGCAGCTGCAGGGCGTGACCGGCACGGTGGTCGCGATCAGGCCGCAGACCGGCGAGATCCTGGCCATGGCGAGCACCCCGTCCTACGACCCGAACGTGCTGGCCAGCCACGACGTGGACGTGCAGGAGGAGGCGTGGGTCGGCTTCGACGCGGACGCGTCCAAGCCGATGCTCAACCGCGCGATCCACGAGAACTACCCGCCCGGCTCGACGTTCAAGCTGGTGGTGACGGCGGCGGCGCTGGCCGAGGGCAAGACCAAGGACAGCGAGGTCGACGGCCGGCCGGTGATCACGCTGCCGGGCACGAACACCCCGCTGCCGAACTTCAACGACACCAACTGCGGCAACGGCGTCACCGCGTCGCTGCAGGAAGCGCTGGCGAAGTCGTGCAACACGGCGTTCGCGGTGCTGGCCGCCGAGCTGGGCGTGGACAAGCTGCGCGACCAGGCGGCGCAGTTCGGCATCGGCGAGCAGGACCTGACGATCCCGCTGTCCGTGGTGCCCTCCGGGCTGGGCCCGATCCCGGACAAGCCGTCGATCTACCAGACGGGCATCGGCCAGAAGGACGTCCGGGTGACGCCGCTGGTCAACGCGATGATGGCGGCGACCATCGCCAACGGCGGCGTGCGGATGGAGCCGCACCTGGTCGGCAAGATCCTGGCGCCCGACCTCCAGGTGATCAGCGAGACCAAGCCGGACGAGGCGGGCGAGGCGATGGAGCCCGACCACGCCACCGCGCTGCGGGACATGATGATCGCCTCGGAGAACAACACCGGCGGCGGCGGCAAGCTCAGCGGCGTGACCATCGCGTCCAAGACGGGCACCGCCGAGCACGGTGACGACGTCCGCTCGACCAACCCGCACGCCTGGTACGTGGCGTTCGCGCCGGCCGAGGAACCGGAGATCGCGATCGCGGTCATCGTGGAGAACGGCGGCCAGCAGGGCCTGTCGGCCACCGGCGGCCGGGTCGCCGCCCCGATCGGCCGCGCGGTCATCGGCGCCTACCTCGGGGGACGCTGATGCTGACCTCCGGCCAGTTGCTCGCCGAGCGGTACCGCCTCAGCAAGCGGATCGCGGTCGGGGGCATGGGCGAGGTCTGGGAGGCGGACGACACCCGGTTGGACCGCAAGGTCGCGGTGAAGGTGCTGAAGGCGGAGCTGAGCGGCGACGCCGAGTTCCTGAACCGGTTCCGGATCGAGGCGCGGACCACCGCCTCGCTCAACCACCCGGGCATCGCCGCCGTGCACGACTACGGCGAGACCGCGTCGATCCCGGACGGGCCGGAGGACACCGCCTACCTGGTGATGGAGCTGGTCGAGGGCGAGCCGCTGGCGGCGATCATCGCGCGCGGCAGGCTCGGCCCGGACCGCACGCTCGACCTGCTGGAGCAGGCGGGCAACGCGCTGCAGGCCGCGCACGAGCGCGGGCTCGTGCACCGGGACGTGAAGCCGGGCAACATCCTGGTGACCCCGACCGGCACGGTGAAGATCACCGACTTCGGCATCGCGAAGGCCGCCGACGCCGCGCCGGTCACGCACAGCGGCATGGTGATGGGCACGGCCCACTACATCGCGCCGGAGCAGGCCCTCGGGCACGCCGCCGAGCCCGCGTCGGACGTGTACGCGCTGGCGGTGTGCGGCTACGAGTGCCTGACCGGGCACCGGCCGTTCCTGTCCGAGAACGCGGTGACGGTCGCGATGATGCACATCCGCGACATCGCGCCGCCGCTGCCGCCGGACGTGCCGCCCGGCCCGCGGGCGCTGATCGAGGCGACCCTGGTGAAGGACCCCCGGCAGCGGTACCGCAACGGCGGCGAGTTCGCGTCCGCGGTGGGCGCGGTGCGCGCGGGGCAGCCGCTGCCGGCGCCGTCCGGGCTCGCGATGGCGGTCGGCGCGCCGATGGGTCCGATGACGCCGCCGCCCACCCAGCGCGCCCATCCCGGCGTCCCGGTGACCCACCCCGGGTCCCGTCCGGGGATGCAACCCGTCCCACCAGGCATGAACACTCCGCACACGGGCGCTTTCCGTCCGTTGCCGCCGGGAGGCGGGCAACCGGGGCGCAATCGCGCCGTGCTGTGGGTTATGGTCGCTGTGCTGGTGGTCGCGCTGCTGGTGCTCGGCGTGGTCGTGCTGCGCTGGGTGGTCAAGGATGACGAGGTGCCCGGTGGGGCGAACCAGCAGGGCACCACGAGCGCCCGCCCGCTGGACGACTCGACCGACCGGCTGCCCGGCAAGCCGAAGGTGACGATCATGAAGTCCGACTACGTCGACCTGCCGGTGGACGAGGTCGCGAAGGAGCTCTCCGGGCACGGCCTGGAACCCGAGGTGCGCTCCGAGGACGGGGGCGCGCCGCGGGATCCGGAGCGGTGCCTGGTGTCGGACCTGGCGCCGGCCGGTGAGGTTGCGATCGGCTCACGGGTCACGGTGACGTGTGTGCCGACTTAACGCCGAAACGGTACGAACGCGAACGCAAGGCTTGATGGTGAGACCGTTGACGAGGAGCGGGACGAAGCACTGATGAGCACTCCGCGACTGCTCTCCAACCGCTACGAACTGGGTGAGACGCTCGGCTACGGCGGTATGTCGGAGGTGCACAAGGGCCGGGACGTCCGGCTCGGCCGCGACGTGGCCATCAAGGTGCTGCGCGCCGACCTCGCCCGGGACGCCCAGTTCCAGGAGCGGTTCCGTCGCGAGGCCCAGAACTCGGCGGCGCTGAACCACCCGGCCATCGTCGCGGTCTACGACACCGGTGAGACCCAGACCGAGTACGGCCCGCTGCCCTACATCGTGATGGAGTTCGTCGACGGCCGCACGCTGCGCGACATCGTCAAGACGCAGGGGCCGCTGTCGGGCAAGCGGGCGATGGAGGTCATGGCCGACGTGTCGGCCGCGCTGGACTTCAGCCACCGGCACGGCATCGTGCACCGGGACGTGAAGCCCGCGAACGTCATGATCACCCGGTCGGGCGCGGTCAAGGTGATGGACTTCGGCATCGCGCGCGCCGTGCACGACGGGCAGGCCGCGGTGACCCAGACCGCCGCCGTGATAGGGACCGCGCAGTACCTGTCGCCGGAGCAGGCCCGCGGCGAGGCGGTGGATGGCCGGTCCGACGTGTACGCGTCGGGCTGCGTGCTGTTCGAGCTGCTGACCGGCGAGCCGCCGTTCACCGGCGACTCGCCCGTGGCGGTGGCCTACCAGCACGTGCGCGAGGAGCCGAAGCCGCCGTCGTCGCTGAACCCGAAGGTGACGCCCGCGCTGGACTCGATCGTGCTGAAGGCGATGGCGAAGGGGCCGGCCAACCGGTACCAGTCGGCCGCCGAGATGCGCGCGGACCTGGTGCGCGTGCTGTCCGGCCAGCGCCCGTCGGCGCCCGCCGTGATGACCGCCGAGGACCGCACCGCGGTGCTCAACCAGACCTCCTCGCCGCGCACCGAGGTCGCCTCGACCGGCGGCGGCAGGCACCGGCCCGCGGCGCAGCGCGACGACCCGGACGAGTACGACCCCCTCACCGAGGAGGAAGAGGAGCGGCGCGCCCGGCGCAAGAAGACGATCATGATCGCCCTGGTCGTCCTGCTGTGCGTCGCCGTGCTGGCGCTGGCCACGTGGATCACCACCTCGCTGATGGGCGGCGACGACACCACCGCCGTCCCGGACAAGGTGAAGGTGCCGGTGCTGGTCGGCAAGGAGCAGTCGGCGGCGAACGCCGAGCTGCAGGCCAAGGAGCTCACCGGCGTGGTCGAGACGCTGCCGTGCCAGCCGGGGACGACGCCCACCTGCACCGCCGACCAGATCGGCAAGGTGATCTCGACCGACCCGCCGGCGAACAAGGAAGTGGACAAGCGCAGCACGGTCAGGCTGGTGATCGGCGCCGCCCCCGAGCCCGCGCCGGTGCCCGACGTCAAGGGCCTGAGCGCGACCGACGCGCAGAAGCGGCTGGAGGCCGAGAGCTGGATCTACCAGCAGGCCACCGAGACCACCGAGGTCGACGACCCGAACCTGGTCAACAAGGTCGTCGCGCAGTCGCCGAACGCCGGCATCACCGCGCCCAAGGGCAGCGCCATCACGGTGACGCTGGGCCGGGCGCCGGACACCGTGCAGCTGCCGGACGTGACCGGCCAGACGGTCGAGAACGCCAGGGCGACCCTGGAGGGCAACGGGTTCAAGGTGCAGACCAAGGACGTCGACAGCGCCGAGCCGCTGAACGAGGTCATCGCCCAGAACCCGCAGCCGGGCCGGTTCGAGAAGGGCGCGCTGGTCACGCTGAGCGTGTCGAAGAACAACCAGTTCAAGATGCCGGACCTGCGCGGGCTCACCGAGAACCAGGCCCGCAGCAAGCTCAGCCAGGCCGGGTGGACCGGCAACGACCTGACCGTCAGCGACCGGGAAGCGGTCAACGACATCAGCCAGAACGGCAAGATCCAGGACCAGGAGATCAAGGCCGACGCCCCGGTGGCCAAGAACGCGCGGATCAACGTGATCGTCGGCGAGTTCAAGGTGGGCGGCGGCGGGCCGACGACCACCAGGTAGCGCAACGGCGGAAGGCCCCCTCCACGATCGCGCGGAGGGGGCCTTCGTCGTCCCGGGCTACTTCGCGAGGGCCGCCGCGGCGAGCCGGCGCATCCCGTTCTCCAGCTGGGCGACGGTCGCCTCGGGCACCTCGAACCCGCACCCGGCGAGCCAGTTCGCCAGCATCCGGTGGCCGCCCTCGGTGAGCACGGACTCCGGGTGGAACTGGACGCCCTCGACCGGCAGCTCGCGGTGCCGCATGGCCATCACCACGCCGGACTCGGTGCGGCCGGTCACCTCGAACTCGGCCGGGATGGTGTCCGGCAGCACGGTCAGCGAGTGGTAGCGGGTCGCGGTGAACGGGCTCGGCACGCCCTTGAGCACGCCCCCGCCGTTGTGGTGCACCACGCTGGTCTTGCCGTGCAGCAGCTCCGGCGCGAGGTCGACCGTGCCGCCCCACACCGCGCCGATGGCCTGGTGGCCGAGGCACACGCCGAACACCGGGACGCCGTTGTCCGCGCAGTGGCGGATGACGTCCATGCTCCGGCCCGCCCGGTCCGGCGTGCTGGGGCCGGGGCTGACGAGGACGCCGCCGACCTCGCCGATCTCGTCCAGCTCGACGGCGTCGTTGCGCCGGACCACGCACTCGACCCCGAGCTGGGCCAGGTACTGGACGAGGTTGTAGACGAAGCTGTCGTAGTTGTCGACCACGAGCACGCGCATGCCGCCAGCGTAGCCGTGACGAACCTCTCGCCAGAAGTGAGGTGAGCCTCACCTAACCTTGAGGTATGACCCGATCCCTGCGCGTCGCCGTCGTCGGCGCCGGCCCCGCCGGCATCTACGCCGCCGACATCCTCACCAAGTCCGCGACCGAGACGGGGATCGACGTCGGCATCGACCTCTTCGAGCGGATGCCCGCGCCGTACGGCCTGATCAGGTACGGCGTGGCGCCGGACCACCCGCGCATCAAGGGCATCGTCAACGCCCTCCAGCGGGTGCTGGACCGGCCGGGGATCAGGTTCTTCGGCAACGTCGAGTACGGCGTGGACCTCAAGCTGGACGACCTGCGGCACTTCTACGACGCCGTCGTCTTCTCGACCGGCGCGGAGAAGGACCGGCCGCTGGACGTGCCGGGCATCGACCTCGACGGCTCGTACGGCGCGGCCGACTTCGTCTCCTGGTACGACGGCCACCCGGACGTGCCGCGCACCTGGCCGCTGCGGGCCCGCGAGGTCGCCGTGCTCGGCGTCGGCAACGTCGCGCTCGACGTCGCCCGCGTGCTGGCCAAGACCGCCGACGAGCTGCTGAGCACCGACATCCCCGACAACGTGCACGAGGGGTTGAGGTCGAGCCCGGTCACCGACGTGCACGTGTTCGGCCGCCGCGGCCCGGCGCAGGCCAAGTTCACCCCGCTGGAGCTGCGCGAACTCGACCACTCGCCCAACGTCGAGGTCGTCGTGCACCCCGAGGGCATCGACTTCGACGCCGCGAGCCTGGCCGCGATCCGGTCCAACAAGCAGGTCGAGATGGTGGTCCGGACGCTGCAGGAGTGGGCGATCCGCGACGTCGGCGACCGGCCGCGCCGGCTGCACCTGCACTTCCTCCAAGCGCCCGTCGAAGTGCTCGGGTCCGGCTCCGGCTCGGTGAGCGGGCTGCGCACCGAGCGGATGGAGCTGACCGGCGACGGCGGCGTGCGCGGCACCGGCGAGTTCACCGACTGGCCCGTGCAGGCCGTGTACCGGGCCGTCGGCTACCTGTCCACGCCCCTGGTCGACCTGCCGTTCGACCACGCCTCGGGCACCGTGCCGCACCTGGCGGGCCGGGTGCTCGACCTGGACGAGCGGGCCGTGCCCGGTGTCTACGTGACCGGGTGGGTCAAGCGCGGCCCGGTCGGCCTGATCGGCCACACCAAGGGCGACGCGCTGGAGACCGTGACCAGCCTGCTCGCCGACGCGCCGCTGCTGCCGACCGCGCCGAGCCGCGAGCCGGACTCGGTGGTCCGGTTCCTGGAGCAGCGCGCGGTGCCGTTCACCACCGTCGACGGGTGGCGGAAGCTGGACGCGCACGAGATCGCCCTCGGCGCCGCCCGCGGCCGCGACCGGGTCAAGGTCGTGGACCGGGCGGAGATGACCGGCATCTGCCGGTCCTAGTCCCCGCTGCCGGGCGCCCGGCCACCGGGCGCCCGGCTCACTGGGGCGTCGTCACGTTGTTGAACGGCAGCTTCGGCTCCGCCCACGGGAACACCACGAACATCAGCAGCGCCACCACCCCGGCCACGAGCACCAGCGCTTCCAGGACGCGCACGGGCAGCGGGCCGGGGAGGTGCCGCCAGATCCACCCGTACATCACTGCTCCTTCATCTCTTCGGGCACGAAACCGGGCGCCTTCGGGTAGCTCATCGTCAGCACCGAGTGCACGATCAGCCGCTGCTTGTCGGAGAACCGCGGGTGGCAGGTGGTCAGCGTCATCAACGCCGCCTGCTGCGCCACCGGCACCTCGCCGGCGAAGTGCGGCACGGGGTCGATCACCTCGCCCTGGGTGGGCAGCACGATCTCCTGGCCGACCGTCCTGTCGTAGGGGGCGCCGAGCGGCGAGACCTTCTCGCACTGGGGCGTGGCCTGCTTCTGCGCCCAGCCCGCCACCTCGCCCGCCTTCGGCAGCACCCGGTAGACGAACCACTGGGTCTGCGTCTCGACCACGATCGCGTCGCACGAGTTGAGCAGGTCGAGGTCGTTGAACGGCGCGCCCTTGCCGACCCGGTGTCCCGCCACCGAGAAGTTGCCCGGGTCGCCCGGCAGCGCGGTGCCCTTGTAGTGGCCGGGACCGATCTCCAGGTCCTTGTCCGTGGTGCCCTCGACGACGGAGAACTTGTAGTCCGGGCCGAACACCGGGATGTACATCTTGGCGAACGCCTGGCCGTCCAGCAGGTCGTACTGGGCCTGGCGCTCCTGGTCGACCTCGACGGTGTTCGAGCTCCACTGGTCGTCCAGCGCCTGGGTGGCGTCGTCCTGCTTGCCGGCCGAGATGAGGTCGGTGACGTACACCTCGTAGACCACGAAGAGCAGGATGACCAGGCCCATCGTGATCAGCAGCTCGCCGACGGTCCGGACGGCCTTGCGGGCGGTGCTGTCCGGTGGTGGCGGTGGCGGCTGGTCGTCCTCGTCGTCGTAGTAGTCGTCGTCCTCGTAGTACTCGTCTTCGTAGTCGTCGTGCTCGTCGTGCTCGTCGTCGGCCACGGGTGCGATGACCTCGGTGGGCGGGTCGACGGGTCGGGGGCGGCGGGGTGGGGCGGGTGGACGTGCGCCGGGCGGCGGCGGGAGGCTGCCGGAGAAGGCGTTGGTGTAGCGGGTGGCGTCGGCGTCCAGGGGTGCGCCGGGGTGGGGGCGCGGCCCGGGCCGGCCGTGGGGACCGGGCGACGGGGGTGGCTGCTGGGGTGGCTGCGGGAGTGGCGCGCCACCGAGCCGTGCGGCCACGTCGACGGGCGCGGGCCGGTTCGCCGGGTCCTCGGAGGGGTGGCGACGGGCTCCGGCCGGCGGGACGGGCTCGCGCGGGGCGGAGTCGTCGCGCAGCGCACGACGGCCGGGGGGCGGGTCGACCCGGACCGGCTCGACGTACACGGTCTCGGCGTGCAGGGTCTCGGCGTGCACGGTCCCGGCAGCCGACTCGACCGGCAGGTCGGCCCGGCGCGCCCGGCGGGCTGCCGGGGGCTCGCTCCGGACCGGCTCCGCGTACGGCGGCTCGACCGGCGGCGAGTCATCACGTCGAGCACGACGAGCCACCGGCGGTTCGGCCGGCGGGACGTCGTCATGCCGAATGCGGCGACCTGCCGGTGGCTCGACCTGTGGCTCGACCGGCGGCACGTCGTCGCGCCGGGCACGGCGACCCGCCGGCGGCTCGGCAGGCGACGTGGCCGGCGGCACGTCGTCCCTGCGCGCGCGACGCCCGGCCGGAGGCTCGACCGGCACGTCGTCCCGCCTCGCCCGGCGGCCGGCGGGCGGCTCGGCGACCGCCTCCGTGGGCGGCGCCACATCGTCCCGGCGGGCACGTCGACCACCCGCCGGCGGCTCGGCGCGGGGCCCGGGGTACTCCCCCGGACGGCTGAAACCGCCGGGAGGCGTCGCCGGCCGGTCCGAGTCGGCGGGACGCCCCACCGGTCGGTCGACACCGCCCGGAGGGGTGGGCGGGCGGCCGGAACCGGCGGGTGCCGCGGGCGGTCGCTCCGGACCGCCGGGGCGGCCCGCGGCCGGGTCGAAACCACCCGGCGGGGTCGTTGGCCTGCTGAAACCGCCCGGGGGCGTCGGCGGCCGGTGGCCCGGGACCGGTGGCTCGCCGGGTGTCCGGGGTGGCTGGGGCCTGGGGCGAGGCGGCCGGCCCGGCGGGCCGCCTTGCGGCGGGGGCGGGTCGTAGCTCACCGGAAAACCTCCCAAGCCGAACGTTCCAGAACTACACGGTGCTTCAGGGACCTGCTCGGTTACGTTAACGTGTTCATCCAGCAGTGGACGTGAACTCACGGCCACTGGAGGCCTATCCACCCGTCAGGCGAGGACAGCATGCCCAAGTCCAAGGTCCGCAAGAAGGCCGTCTACACGGCGCCTGCCGATCGCCGCACCCCGGTGAAGGTCAAGGCAGCGGGGCCGTCGCACCCCGTCTACATCGCCGTGATGCTCGGCATGATGCTGTTGGGGCTGGCGTGGCTGGTGGTCAACTACATCGCGGGTGACAAGATCCCGGTGATGATGGACCTCGGGTCCTGGAACTTCGGCATCGGGTTCGCCCTGATGATCGTCGGCCTTCTGATGACGATGAAGTGGCGCTGACCACTCACTACGCCAAGTGGCGGACGGCCCGGACGTGCACCACGTCCGGGCCGTTCCGCGTTACCCCGTAGTTCACCGGGTTCACCTCGCAGTCACCGAAGCACACAGCTGTAAGTCATCCCCAATGGGGACAACTCCTGTGGACAACTTTGCGCCAATTTGCACAAGCCCCGGTGGAGGGCTCCAGTTGTCCACAAGTACGGCAGACTCGAAAGCGTGAACCCACCGCGCACCTGGTCACCGCAACCGGGCATGGTCGGCCTCGCCTGGGGCCTGGCCGCCGTGTTCCTGCTGGTCACCATCCTCAGCTCGGCGACGACCAGTCGGGTGTTCCTCGGCCTCGCCACGCTCATGCTGCTCGCGCTGGGTGCTTACGGCGCCCTCGTACGCCCCAGGCTGCTGGTGGACGACTCGGGCCTGACCGTGCGCACCCTGTCCGGGGCGCGGCTGCTGCCGTGGCACGAGGTGAACGTGCGACTGGCCCGCACCCGCCGCCTCGGCCGCGAGACGGTCACCCTGGAGCTGGACTGGCGGCGCGGCGAGGACGAGGCGCTGTTCGTCCTCACCCCCATGGACCTGGGCACCGACCCGCGGGACGTGGCCGACGTCCTGCACGCCCTGCGCCCCTGATCCCGGCGCACCCGGACCCGGCCCGGCCGAAGTCGCGGGCGGCCGGGCCCGAAGCGCCCGTCAGAGCAGCTGCCCGGTCCGCACGATCGCCAGCACGACCAGCAGCACGACCGCGACCACCACGGCCGCCGCCTGCCAGTTGTTCCGCTTCGCGGCGGGCGCGTAGACCAGCCCGGCGGTCAGCGCCGCGCCGATCACCAGGCCGCCGAGGTGCCCGAGCAGCGAGATGCCCGGCAGGGTGAAGCTGAGCACGACGTTCAACCCGATCACGCCCAGCGCCGGCCCGGGGTTGAGCTTGAGCCGCAGCACGGCCACCAGCATCGCGCCCATCAGGCCGTACACCGCGCCGGACGCGCCGGCCACCACCGTGTGCACCCCGCCGAACAGGTACACCGCGACCCCGCCGCCCAGCAGCGACACCAGGTAGATCGCGGCGAACCGCAGCCTGCCGAACACCGGTTCCAGGTCACGGCCCAGCACGTACAGCGCGATCATGTTCAACGCCAGGTGCAGCGGCCCGAAGTGCAGGAACCCGGACGTCAGCAGCCGCCACCACTCGCCGTCGACCGCGATGTAGGGCGTGTACAGCACCAACTCGCCGAACAGCGGCGACGCCTGGTTGCGCGACAGGCTGCCCGCCTGCGCCGCGGTGATCGCGAACACCAGCACGTTCAGCGCCAGCAGCACCGGAGTGACCACCATGCGCTGGTTGACCTCGGCGCCGACGAACGTGCGCGGCCGGCGCACGGTGGCCCGGCCCTCGTTCACGCAGTCGACGCACTGGTAGCCGACGGACGCCTCGCGCAGGCACTCCGGGCACGCCGGCCGGTCGCAGCGGACGCACCGCAGCCCGGTGGCCCGATCGGGGTGGCGCGCGCAGACCGGCAGGTCTGGCCGCGCTCCGATCGGCTCACCGGGCGGCGGGGAGATCGGCGAGTCGGCCACTCAGGCCCGCTCCACCGAGACCTTCTGGATCACCACGTCGGTGACCGGGCGGTCGTTGGCGCCGGTCGGCGCCTTGCCGATCGCGTCGACGACGTTGCGCGACTCCTGGTCCGCGACCTCGCCGAAGATCGTGTGCTTGAAGTTCAGCCACGTGGTCGGCGCGACCGTGATGAAGAACTGCGAGCCGTTGCTGTTGGGCCCGGCGTTCGCCATCGCCAGCAGGTAGGGCTTGTTGAACTGCAGCTCGGGGTGGAACTCGTCGGCGAACTTGTAACCCGGGCCGCCTCGGCCGGTGCCGGTGGGGTCGCCGCCCTGGAGCATGAAGCCCGCGATCACCCGGTGGAAGATCGCACCGTCGTAGAACGGACCGGACGACTCGCCCTTGGCGTTGGACTCGGTGTAGCCCTTCGTGCCCTCGGCCAGGCCGACGAAGTTGGCCACCGTCTTGGGGGCGTGGTCGGGGAAGAGGGTGATGCGGATGTCGCCCTGCGAGGTGTGCAGGGTCGCCGTCACCTTGGTCCCGACGAACGATTCGTTGCTGTCTGCCACACACCCATCGTGCCATCACCGGGCGACGTGGTTGGGGAAGGGGCACGATGGGTATTGCCTGTGCGTGACTGACCGACAGCTTCTGGAGCGCGATATGGATGAGGTAGACGCCATGACCCGGGCCGGGGAGTCGGTCGGCAAGGCGGTGCGGGCAGTGCGCCGCAGCGCCGTCCGCGCTGGTCACGTCGGTGCGGACGCGGCTGTTCAACTCGCGGAGCGCGCCGAGGGCAAGCTCGCCGAGCGTGGCGTCACCAGGGACTACGTCCGCGGTGTCGTCGCCGACAAGGCGGGTGCGCTGGTGGAGAGGGCCGAGGAGTACGAGAAGTCCACCCGGCGCGGTCGCAAGCAGCTCGCGAAGCGGGCCAAGGGGGTCCGCAAGGACCTCGCCAAGGCCGCCGAGCGGGCGCGCAAGGAGGCCAAGGTGCGGGCCAAGCAGGCGCGCAAGGAGCTGGCGGCGGCCAAGCACCCCAAGAGCCGTCGCTGGCCGTGGGTGCTCGGCGTGTTCGCCGCCGCCGCGGTGGCGGGCTACCTCGCGCTGACCAAGCGCCCGCAGGAGGTCCGGCTGGAGGAGGAGGACGTGCGGCCCACGCCCGACTCCACCGGGACGACCGACGCGGCCACCGGCTCGACCACCGACCCGGTGCGCCCGCACGCGGCCCGCAACGGCCAGGTCTCCGACCAGCACAGCCGCAGCTGACCGGAACGCAGCACTTCGCGCCCGTCCCGCACCGGTGACGGGCGCGAAGTCTCGCCCTCCTACAGGCCCAGGTTGCCGACCACGGTCTCGGCGATCCGGCGGGCCTTGATCGTCTGCTTCTGGTTGCTGGTCACGACCACCGCCTTGCCGTCCTTGGCGACCGCGTAGACCGCGCCGGCGTCGGTGGTGAGCGACCCGCCGGCCCACCCCGCGGGCGCCGTCGCCGGGCTCGACCCGGAGACCGGCGCGGCCCGGTCGACCACGGCCTTCGCGGTGGCGGGCTCGCCGGTGAACACCCAGACGGACAGCTGCACGTCAGTGGCGTCGGCGTAGAAGAAGCACGCCGGGTCGGGTTGGTCCGCGGACAACCGCACCTTCCGCACCAGCTGCCCGTTCGCCTCCTGCACCGCGGTGGAGGCGAGGTAGGGGCACTGGCCGTCGGTGGCGGGCTCCGGCGCGGCGGGCGGCCCGGCGGGCGCCGTCGTCGTTGTCGTCGTCACAACCGCGCTGGTGGGACCGGTCGTGGGTCCCGCCAGGGGTTCGGCGCCGCCGCAGGCGGTCAGCGCGCCGACGACCAGCAGGGATGGCAGGGCGGTGAGCAGCACTCGGTTCATAGGGGCGCCAGTCAATCAGATGAGTGACAGCGAATCGACACGGTGACCATCTAGGCACGTAACGTCATCCCCGTTAGCTTTGTCCTCACCCTGCCGGCCGCCCCTGCAATGTGAGGACAGAGTCAAGATGAACATCTTTGACCGCGGTCGAGACCATGCCATCGCTGTGTTCCGGATCGTCGTGGGCGTGTTCTTCATGTGCCACGGCGCGCAGAAGCTCTTCGGCGTGCTGGGGTCCAAGGGTGCCGTGTCGATCACCGACTGGCCGTCCGGCCCGGCCGGTCTGATCGAGTTCGTCGGTGGCGCGCTGATCGCCATCGGTCTCGGCACCCGGACCGCCGCGCTGATCTCATCCGGTGCGATGGCCTACGCGTACTTCGTCGTCCACCAGCCCGCCGGGCTCCTGCCCATCCAGAACAAGGGCGAACTGGCCGCGGTGTACGCGTGGGTGTTCCTGCTGCTGGCGTTCACCGGTCCCGGCGCTTGGGCCGTCGACAAGGTGATCGCCTCCCGCAAGCGGGAACCCGTGCTGGTCAACGCATAGCAGCGGCACAACGAGGGCCCGCACCCAGCGGCATTGGGTGCGGGCCCTCACTTGTTGCCGATCCGCGAACGCGACCCGAAGCTCACTCGCCTTCGGCCCGCCCGCCCAGTAAAACACGCCGTCGAAACTCTTACGCCCCTGAACCGCTCAACCCGACCACCGCGCTGGGGGGTCCGAGGGGCACGCCCCTCCGGGCGGGGCCTGGGGGTCGCACCCCGCAAACACGACGAGCGAGGCGGCCGACGCTTTCCGTCGGCACACCTCGCTCGCAGCGAGTGGAGACGAGGGGAATCGAACCCCTAACCCCCGCCTTGCAAAGGCGGTGCTCTGCCAATTGAGCTACGTCCCCTCACGGGGGCGGCAGGCGAACCGCCCTCGCGGGTCAGTCGGTGGGAGCGGTGGCCTCGCGCCACAGGTCCGCGTCGGCCTTCGCCGAGCGGTTGCGCTTGACGAAGAACAGAACCGCACCAGCGACTGCGACAAGTGCGATGATCTTCTTCACGGCGATTCCCCTCTGCAACACCTGTGAACTTCCGGTGGGCCTAGGAGGACTCGAACCTCCGACCTCTTCGTTATCAGCGAAGCGCTCTAACCGTCTGAGCTATAGGCCCTCGGGGCAACGACGGCAAGACTACAGCACCTCCCGTCGCCGCCCCAAATCGGCTGGTCGTAGATCACTCCCGCTCGGACAAGGTCACTTCCAGACCGCCCGCGAGGTCGGCCGAGACGTTGTAGACGAACGAGCCGACCGTCGCCAGCGCGGTGAACAGCACGATGTTCACCGCGCCCACGATCGCCGCCACGCCGAACACGCGACCGGCGCTGATCAGCGGGTCACCGCTGGGCTCGTTGCCCTGGAGCAGGTCGTTCGCGGTGTTGTTGATCTTGTCCCAGACGCCCATGCCGTTCAGCACGCCGTACAGCACGCCGACCGCCACCAGCCACACGAAGAACAGCGCCACGCTCAGCACCAGCGCCAGCTTCAGCACCGACCACGGGTCGACCCGCTTCACCTGCAGGCTCGCCCGCCGCGGCCCGCGACCCGGGCGGCGCGACGTCGGCGCCGAGGCCGCCGGCCGGCCGTTCGGCCCGCCCAGGTTCACCTGCGTCCGGGCCGAGCCCTGACCGGCCAGCGCGGACCGGGGCACCGCCACCGTGTCCGGGTCGCTGGCCGGGTACGCGGGCTGCGGCTCGTCCGCCGCCGGCTGGTCCGGCGACGACACGAGGTCGGCCGGGCCGACCTCCTGCACCTCGCCGTACCGGGTGTCGCTCGTCACGCGCTGCCACGGCGGCGGCGCGGCGGCAGCGTGCTCGCCGTCGACGGCCGACCGGTCGACCTTCTGGGTCGCGGCGTCGGCCGCCGTCGCGCCGGCCGCGGGCGTCTCGGGCTGCTCGGACGCCCCCGAGGCGTCGACCGCCGGCTTCTCGGCGCCGCTCGGCGCGGCGTCGGCCGCCGGTTTCGGCTCCTTGCCGGGCCGGGTGATCACCGCGGTCTTGTCCTCTTGCTTCTCGGGTGGAGTCACGAGCAGTCCTCAACCTCTCGTTCGCGCTAGTTGGCAGGCTCGGCCTGGTCCCCGTCGGCGGAGTCGACGAGCCGATCCCCGTCACCACTGGTGACGTCCGCGGGCTCGTCGGCGTTGCGCGCCACCGCGATCAGGGTGGTCCCCTCACCGAGGTTCATCAACCGGACGCCCTTCGTCTGCCGCCCTGCCTTGCGCACCTCCTTGGCGCTGGTCCTGATGACCCCGCCCGAAGAGGTGATCGCGTACAGCTCGTCGTCTACGTCGACGATGAGCGCGCCGACCAGCCTGCCACGCCTGCGGTCGTGCTGGATGGTGAGCACACCCTTGCCACCACGACCCTGGACGGGGTAGTCCTCGATCGGCGTGCGCTTGGCGTACCCGCCGTCGGTGGCGACCAAAACAAACAGACCCTCTTGGACGACACCCATCGACAGCAGCTCGTCACCGGTGTTGAACCGCATGCCCAGCACGCCGGACGTGGCCCGGCCCATCGGGCGCAGCGCCTCGTCGCTGGCGTGGAACCGGATCGACTGGCCGTCGGCGGAGATCAGCTGCAGGTCGTCCTGCGCCGAGCACAGCACCGCGCCCACCAGCTCGTCGTCGTCGCGCAGGTTGATGCCGATCAGGCCGCCGGACCGGTTCGAGTCGAAGTCGGACAGCTTCGACTTCTTGACCAGGCCCTTCTTGGTGGCCAGCACCAGGTACGGCGCCACGTCGTAGTTCTTGATCTGGATGACCTGGGCGATCTCCTCCTCCGGCTGGAACGCCAGGAGGTTCGCCACGTGCTGGCCGCGCGCGTTGCGGTTGGCCTCGGGCAGCTCGTACGCCTTCGCCCGGTACACCCGGCCCTTGTTGGTGAAGAACAGGATCCAGTCGTGCGTGGAGCACACGAAGAAGTGCTGCACGATGTCGTCCTGCTTGAGCTGGGCGCCCTGGACGCCCTTGCCGCCGCGCTTCTGCGACCGGTACAGGTCGGTCTTCGTGCGCTTCGCGTAACCCGTCCGCGTGATCGTGACGACGACGTCCTCGACCGCGATCAGGTCTTCCATCGACACGTCGCCGTCGAACGGCACGATCTTCGTCCGCCGGTCGTCGCCGTGCTTGTCCACGATCGCCGCCAGCTCCTCGCGCACGATCGCGCGCTGCCGCTCCGGCTTGGCCAGGATGTCCTGGTAGTCGGCGATCTCCAGCTCGATCTCGGCCAGCTGGTCGACGATCTTCTGCCGCTCCAGGGCGGCCAGCCGGCGCAGCTGCATCTCCAGGACCGCGTTGGCCTGGACGTCGTCGACGTCCAGCAGCTCCATCAGGCCGGTGCGCGCCACCTCCGGCGTCTGCGACCGGCGGATCAGCGCGATCACCTCGTCCAGGTGGTCGAGCGCCTTGACCAGGCCGCGCAGGACGTGCGCTCGCTCCTCGGCCTTGCGCAGCCGGAAGCGGGTGCGCCGGACGATGACCTCGATCTGGTGCTTCACGTAGTGCCGGATCATCTGGTCCAGGCGCAACGTGCGCGGCACGCCGTCGACCAGCGACAGCATGTTCACGCCGAACGAGTACTGCAGCTGGGTGTGCTTGTAGAGGTTGTTCAGCACCACCTTGGCCACCGCGTCGCGCTTGAGCGTGACCACGATGCGCATGCCCGAGCGGCGGTTGGACTCGTCGGCGATGTTCGCGATGCCGACCAGCTTCTGGTCCCGGACCAGGGTGGCGATGTTCTCCACCAGGTTGTCCGGGTTCACCTGGTAGGGCAGCTCGGTGACGACCAGGATCGTGCGGCCCTTGGCGTCCTCGTCGATCTCCACGACCGCGCGCATCTTCACCGAGCCGCGACCGGTGCGGTAGGCGTCCTCGATGCCGGCGGTGCCCAGGATCTGCCCGTAGGTCGGGAAGTCGGGCCCCTTGACCCGCTGGATGACCGCTTCCAGCGTCTCCTCGTCGGGGGCGTCGGGGTTGTCCAGCGCCCAGAACACCCCGTCCGCGACCTCGCGCAGGTTGTGCGGCGGGATGTTCGTCGCCATCCCGACCGCGATGCCCGAGCTGCCGTTGATGAGCAGGTTGGGCACGCGCGACGGCAGGACCGTCGGCTCCTGGATGCGGCCGTCGTAGTTGTCGCGGAAGTCGACCGTGTCTTCCTCGATGTCGGCCAGCATCTGCATGGCCAGCGGCGTGAGCCGGCACTCGGTGTAGCGCATCGCGGCTGCCGGGTCGTTGCCCTGGGAGCCGAAGTTGCCCTGGCCGTCGATCATCGGGTAGCGCATCGACCACGGCTGGGCGAGGCGGACCAGGGCGTCGTAGATCGCGGAGTCGCCGTGGGGGTGGTAGTTGCCCATCACGTCGCCGACCACGCGGGCGCACTTGTTGTAGCTGCGGTCCGGGCGGAAGCCCGAGTCGAACATCGAGTACAGCACGCGCACGTGCACGGGCTTCAGGCCGTCGCGCACGTCGGGCAGGGCTCGTCCGACGATCACGCTCATCGCGTAGTCGATGTACGAGTTCTGCATCTCCTGCTGGATGTCGCGCGGCTCGGTGCGGTCTCCACCGGCCGGGGGCAGCGTCGTCTCGCTCACAGTTCTACTTCCTTAAAACAGGCACACGGGCACGCCGGCGGGCTCGGGCGGGTGCGGGTCAGACGTCGAGGAACCGCACGCCCTTGGCGTTGCGGGTGATGAACGCGCGGCGGGCTTCCACGTCCTCGCCCATCAGCACGCTGAACAGCTCGTCGGCCGTCGCGGCGTCGTCCATCGTCACCTGGGACAGCACCCGGTTGGCCGGGTCCATCGTCGTCTCCCACAGCTCGGCGGCGTTCATCTCGCCGAGGCCCTTGTAGCGCTGGATGTTGTCGTCCTTGCCGATCTTCTTGCCCGCGGCGAGACCGGCCTTGATGATGCCGTCGCGCTCGCGGTCGGAGTAGGCGTACTCCGGCTCGGCGCGCTGCCACTTGACCTTGTACAGCGGCGGGTTGGCCAGGTAGACGTGGCCGTGCTCGATCAGCGGGCGCATGAAGCGGAACAGCAGGGTCAGCAGCAGGGTGCGGATGTGCTGGCCGTCGACGTCGGCGTCGGCCATCAGCACGATCTTGTGGTACCGCAGCTTGGCGATGTCGAAGTCCTCGTGGATGCCCGTGCCGAACGCGGTGATCAGCGACTGGACCTCGTTGTTCTTCAGCACGCGGTCGATGCGCGCCTTCTCCACGTTGATGATCTTGCCGCGGATCGGCAGGATCGCCTGGAACATGGAGTCGCGGCCCTCCTTGGCCGAGCCGCCCGCGGAGTCGCCCTCCACGACGTAGATCTCGCACTCCTCCGGGTTGGTGGAGCGGCAGTCCTTGAGCTTGCCGGGCAGGCCGCCGATGTCCAGCGCGCCCTTGCGGCGGACCAGCTCGCGGGCCTTGCGGGCGGCGATGCGGGCCTGCGCCGACGACACCGACTTGGTGACGATCGTCTTCGCCTCGTTGGGGTGGCGCTCGAACCAGTCGGCCAGGTGCTCGTTGGTCGACTTCTGGACGAACGACTTGGCCTCGCTGTTGCCCAGCTTGGTCTTCGTCTGGCCCTCGAACTGGGGCTCCTTGAGCTTGACCGAGATGATCGCGGCCAGGCCCTCGCGGATGTCGTCCCCGGTGAGGTTGCTGTCCTTCTCCTTGAGCAGCTTCTTGTCGCGCGCGTACTCGTTGACCACGCGGGTCAGCGCGGCGCGGAAGCCCTCTTCGTGCGTGCCGCCCTCGTGCGTGTTGATCGTGTTGGCGAACGTGTACACCGACGGCGTGTAGCCGGTGTTCCACTGCATCGCCACCTCGACCTCGAGGTCTTCGCCCTTCGCCTCGAACGAGACGACCTTCTGGTGCACGGCCTCGCGGGTGTGGTTGATGTGGCGGACGAAGTCCTCCAGGCCACCGGGGTAGTGGAAGCGCCGCTCGCGCACGGCGGCCACGTGACCCTCGGCGTCGGCCTCGGCGTCGGCGTCCTGCACGCGCTCGTCGCGCAGGACGATGGTCAGGCCCTTGTTGAGGAACGCCATCTCCTGCAGCCGGCGGGAGATCGTCTCGATGTTGTACTCGGTGGTCTCGAAGATCTCCGGGTCGGCCCAGAACGTGATTGTCGTGCCGGTCTCGTCGGTCGGCTCGCCCTTGGCCAGCTCGTGCGCGGGCTTGGTGTTCTCGAAGCGCTGGTTCCACGTGAAACCGTCGGTCTTGACCTCGACGTCGACGGCGGTGGACAGCGCGTTGACCACGGAGATGCCGACGCCGTGCAGGCCGCCGGACACTGCGTAGGAGTCGCTGTCGAACTTGCCGCCCGCGTGCAGCTTGGTGAGCACCACTTCCAGGGTCGGCTTGTTCTCGACCGGGTGCATGCCGACCGGGATGCCGCGGCCGTCGTCGACGACCCGGACGCCGCCGTTGGCCAGCAGCGTCACGTCCACGAGCGTCGCGTAGCCCGCCATGGCCTCGTCGACCGAGTTGTCCACGACCTCCTGGATCAGGTGGTGCAGACCGCGCTCGCCGGTGGAACCGATGTACATGCCTGGGCGCTTGCGGACCGCTTCCAGGCCCTCCAGGACGGTGATCGAGGACGCGTTGTACTCATTCTTCTTGGCTGCCACGGGCCTGGTGTCTCCTCGGACTTCACGCGACTGGGACCGTCGCCGGGCGACGCTGGGTTGCGCTACCCCACGATTCTACCGGGGCAGACCGACAGAAACGCGTTGAGGACACCCCTGGTTCGCTCACAGGCGGCCCGAAGTGAACGCGCACGGGTGCCGACGGCTGGTCGCGGGGTCGGAATCGGCTGGTGAGCGCTCACCGCGCCACAGGATCGCCGCTGCGGCCCTGACGCCGGTCACCCGTAGGTGTCACGTGGGCCGCGGCCCGGGACGTGCCTGGGGCCGTAGCGCCAGCTGGGCGCCGCCGGGCCCTGCACCTTCAACGTCCGCACGACGTCGTTGCCGACCCCCGCCGCGATCCGCTTGAGCAGGTCGCGCTGGAGCAGCCGCAGCTGCGTGGCCCACGCGGTCGAGTCGGCCTGGACGGTCAACTCGCCGTCGTTGAGCGCTATCGGCTGGGCGTGCTCGGCCACGTCCTCCCCCACCAGCTTCGGCCACCGGGCGAACACCTGGCCGCCGGCCAGCCGCTCGGCCCAGCCGCGGTCGGCGGCGATCCGGGAGGCGAGCCTGCCGAGGGGCTGGGGGTCGCGGTCGTCCGGCCCGGGACCCGACCAGCGGCGACGCCGACGGCGACCGGTCGCGCCCGCGGCGCCCTTGCGGACACCCCGCACACCGCGCTCCTTGGCCGACGCGCGGGCGGCCTCCAGGGCGGCGCGGGCGAGGTCCGCTCCGCGCAATCCACTCTCTTGAGTGACCTCGGCTGTGGATATGTCCGGTTCGTGGGACGAGTTATCCACACCATCCACAGGGTTGTCCCCAGATGTGCCAGGCGTCACACCCGTTCGGGGCAATTCGTCAGACACGGCGCACCTCCCCGTGGCGGACGTCGAACCGCAACCCGTCCAGCTCCTCGGGCACGTCCTCCGCGACCGCCGCCGTGATGAACACCTGCTCCGCGCCGGCGGCCACCTTCGCCAGCTGGCGACGCCTGCCGCGGTCCAGCTCGGCGAACACGTCGTCCAGCACGAGCACCGGTTCGGCGCCCTCGGCGCGCAGCAGCTCGTACCCGCCGAGCCGCAGCGCCAGCGCGAAGGACCACGACTCCCCGTGACTGGCGTAGCCCTTCGCGGGCAGCTCGCCGAGCGCCAGCTCCAGGTCGTCGCGGTGCGGGCCGACCAGGCACACGCCCCGCTCGACCTCCTGCCCGCGCACCCGGTGCAGCTCGGCCAGCAGCGCGTCCTCCAGCGCCTCCCGGTCGTGCGGACCGCCGGCGACCGGGTCGGGGAACGCCTCCCCCAGGCTCGACCGGTACGCGATCCGGGCGGGCCGCGACTCCGGCGCCACCTCCGCGTACGCCGCGGTCACGTGCGGCGCGATGTCGGCGACCAGGTCCAGCCGGGCGGCCAGCAGCTCCGCGCCGTGCCGGGCCAGGTGGCCGTCCCACACGTCGAGGGTGCTGATGTCGGCGTTGCGCGACGCGCGGACGCTCTTGAGCAACGCGCCGCGCTGCTTGAGCACCCGCTCGTAGTCGCTGCGCACCCCGGCGTACCGCGGCGCGCGCGTGGTCAGCAGCTCGTCCAGGAACCGCCGCCGCTCGCCGGGGTCGCCGCGCACCAGCGCCAGGTCCTCCGGCGCGAACAGCACCGTGCGCAGGATGCCGAGCACGTCGCGCGGGCGCGGCACCGGGCCGCGGTTGATCCGCGCCCGGTTCGCCCGGCCCGGCGTGATCTCCAGCTCGACCAGCAGCTCGCGCCCCTCGTTGACCACCGCCGTCCGGACCACGGCGCGCGGGGCGCCGTGCCGGACCAGCGGCGCGTCCGTGGCCACCCGGTGCGAACCCAGGGTGGCCACGTACCCCAGCGCCTCGACCAGGTTCGTCTTGCCCTGGCCGTTGCGCCCGACCAGCACGCTCACGCCCGGCTCGAACGCCAGGTCCGCGTGCTCCCACGACCTGAAGTCGGTGACCTGCAGGTGCCGGACGTACAACGGGTCAGCTCTGGGTGCTGCCGGAACCGGACGAGGGACCCGCGGTCTGCACCGCGTGGCCGCCGAACTGGTTGCGCAGCGCCGCGACCGCCCGCATGGCCGGGGAGTCGTCCTGGCGGGACGCGAACCGGGCGAACAGCGCGGCGGAGATCACCGGCGCGGGCACCGCGTGCTTGATGGCCTCCTCGACCGTCCACCGGCCCTCGCCGGAGTCCTCGACGTGGCCGCGCAGGTCGTCCAGCTCCGGGTCCGACTCCAGCGCGCGGACCAGCAGGTCCAGCAGCCACGAGCGGACCACGGTGCCGCGCTGCCACGCCTTGATCGTGGCCGGCACGTCCTGCACCAGCTCCGAGGCCTCCAGCAGTTCGAAGCCCTCGGCGTAGGCCTGCATCAGGCCGTACTCGATGCCGTTGTGCACCATCTTCGCGAAGTGGCCCGCGCCGATGCCGCCCGCGTGCGCGAAGCCCTCCTCGCGCGGGCCCTCCGGGCGCAGCGCGTCGAAGATCGGCATGGCGCGCTCGACGTGCTCGGCGTCGCCGCCGACCATCAGGCCGTAGCCGTTCTCCAGGCCCCACACGCCGCCGGACACGCCGGCGTCCATGTACCCGACGCCCTTCTCGCCGAGCGCCTTGGCGTTCAGCTCGTCGTCGGTGAAGCGCGAGTTGCCGCCGTCGATCACCACGTCGCCCGGCTCCAGCAGGTCGCCGAGGTCGGCGATCGTCTGGCGGGTGATGTCGCCGGCGGGCACCATCACCCACACCACGCGCGGTGCGGCGAGCTTGCCGACCATGTCGGCGAGCGAGTCGGCGTCCGAGACTTCGGGGTTGCGGTCGTAGCCGACCACCTCGTGCCCCGCGCGGCGGATCCGCTCGCGCATGTTGAAGCCCATCTTGCCGAGGCCGACGAGTCCGAGCTGCACGGTCGTTTCCTCTTTCCTGGCGTCTGTGGTCGTGATCCTGGTCGATCAGCCGGGCAGGCGCACGGGCATCAGCAGGTAGAGGTAGCCCGGCGCCACGTTCCCATCCTCGTCCACCGGCTTGAGCAGCGCGGGCCGGCTGGGTGTGGTGAAGGACAAGTGCGCCCGCGGCGTGCGGACGGCCTGCAGGCCCTCCTGCAGGTAGGCCGGGTTGAACGCGATGGTGACCGGGTCGCCGGTGTACTCGACCGGCAGCTCCTCCTCGGCGCTGCCCTCGTCGTCGCCGCCCGCCGACAGGCGCAGGCCGCTGTCCACGAACTCCAGCCGTACCTGCGTGCCGCGCTCGGCGACCAGCGAGACCCGCTTGATCGCCTGCACCAGCGCGTCGACCTCGATGATCGCGGCCGAGGAGTGCTCGGAGGGCAGCAGCTGGCGGTACTTCGGGAAGTCGGCGTCGAGCAGCCGGGTGGTCGTGCGGCGGCCGGTGCCGGACAGGCCGAGCAGGCCGTCGTTCGCGGCGAGGGACAGCTCGACCTTCGCGCCGGACGCGCCGAGCGTCTTCGCCGAGTCGTTCAGGGTCTTGGCCGGGACGAGCACCGCGACCTCGCCCAGGGACTCGTTCGGCTCCCACGCGAACTCGCGCATCGCGAGCCGGAAGCGGTCGGTGGCGACCAGGGTCACCTTGCCCTCGCCGATCTCCAGCCGGACGCCGGTCAGCATCGGGAGCGTGTCGTCCTTGCCCGCCGCGACGGCGACCTGGGCGACGGCCTCGCCGAAGACCTCGCCGGGCAGCTCGCCGGCGAGCTGCGGCATGGACGGCAGCTGCGGGTAGTCCTCGACCGGCATGGTCGGCAGGCTGAACCGGGCGCTGCCGCAGGAGATCGTCATCCGGGAGCCGTCGACCGCGATCTCGACCGGGTGGTTGGGCAGCGCCTTGGTGATGTCGGCCAGCAGCCGACCGCTGACGAGCGCCTTGCCGCCGTCGGCGATGGTGGCCGGCACGCCGCACTGGGCGGACACCTCGTAGTCGAAGCCGGAGACGGTCAGCGCCTCGCCGGAGCCGTCCTCCGCCCCGGCGTCGAGCAGGATCCCGCCGAGCACCGCCACGGGCGGCCTGGACGGCAGGCTGCGGGCGACCCAGGCGACGGCGTCGGCCAAGCCGTCGCGCTCGACGCGGATCTTCATGGGGCGTCCTTCCTCAAGTCGGCATGACCAACAACAGCATGCGTTGCGGTGGGGGTTGGGGAGCCGCGGCCCTCGCCGGATCTTCCGACCCTCGGCGCGGAGGCTCCCCACCGTAGAGCGTCGAGGCCGTCCTCGTCACCTCGGGGCACACCCGGGGCGGAGCGCTGCCGAGCGCTCGTCCCCGGGGCCGGCCCCCGCCTGTTTTTTCTTTGTTCTTCTCTTCAAGGGAAGACAACAGCAACAGCAGTAAGGGCTGTGGATTGTGTGGACAACCCCGGTTGTCGCAGTTCGCGGGCCGCGCGGAGGTGTGGATGAACGGGGGGTGTCACCCGGGGACAACTCGGCGCACCCGGGGAGAACTCCGGCGGTGCTCCGTTCGGTCCACAGGAAGGCCGAGTTGTCCCCGGGTTAATCCCCGGGTGTGGGCCGAGTTGTACCCGGGTGCTGCACAGGGTGATGGTGGGCCGGATCTCCCCCGACGGGGCACTTTTCTGAGGCTGTGGACAACTCGCGGCCGGGCGTTCACCTGCGCTCCGGCGGGCGTCCGGGAGGTCGGGGCGTGGTGACGAGGCGTTCGACCGCTCCCGGGTGGGGCGGGGGTACCTCACACGGGCGACTCGAAACAACCCCCGTTGGCCCCACGGGCGAAGAGGACTTTTCGGGCGGTGGGGAGGTGGGGGCCCGGTCCCGGTGGGGAGGGGTGCGGTGGGTGGCGCCCGGGTGACGGCGGTGCGGTGGGCGGCGGTCGGGGGGTGGGTGGCGGTCGCACCCGGGTGCGGTCGGGGTGGGGTCCGGGTCGCACCCGGGTGCGGCGGCGGCACCCGGGGACGGGAGGGGTCGCACCCGGGTGCGGAGCGGTTCGAGGCGGGGGTCCGCGCGAGGGGCTGCCGGCGGGTCGGCGGTGGGTCGACGGCGGACCGGGCGGCGGGCTGGCGGTGGGCCGGCCGGTCGGGCGGTGGGTCGGCCGGCGGGTCGAGCGGTAGGCCGGCAGTGGGTATGCCGGTGGGCCGGCGGTGAGCTGGCGGTAGGTCCGCAGGCGGGTCGGCAGCGGGCCGGGCGGTGCGTCGGCGGTGCGTCGGCGGTGGGTCTGCCGGCGGGCTGGAGGCGAGTCTGTCGGTGGGGCGGCGACAGGTCTGCCGGCGGTCTGCAGACGGGTCGGCGACCTGTCGCCGGTGGATCGGCCGATGGGTCGGCGAGCAGCCGATGGGGTCGGCGGTGGGCGGGAGCGGCCGGTGAGCGCGCGGGCGACTGCTCGGTGCGAAGAGTGCGGCGGGCTCAGGCGCCTGGCCGGTAGTTCAGTGCGAGCGGCTGCTCGGGGGCCGAGCGGGAAGGCGCAAGCGTTTGCGAGGTCAGGGGGTGTGGCGGGCGCGCTGCTTGATGCGCGACGTCAGCTCCTGGACCTGCTCGTACACCCGGCGGCGCTCGGCCATCTCCTTGCGGATCTTCTTGTCCGCGTGCATGACGGTCGTGTGGTCGCGCCCGCCGAACGTCTGGCCGATCTTCGGCAGCGAGAGGTCCGTCAGCTCGCGGCACAGGTACATGGAGATCTGCCGCGCCTGCGCCAGCACCTTCGTCTTGCCCGGCCCGCACAGGTCGTCTATCGACACGCTGAAGAACTCCGCCGTCACGGCCATGATCGTCGGCGCGGTGATCTCCGGCGCGTGCGAGTCCGGGATGAGGTCGCGCAGCACTATCTCGGCCAGCTGGACGTCGACCGGCTGCCGGTTGAGCGACGCGAACGCCGTCACGCGGATCAGCGCGCCCTCCAGCTCCCGGATGTTGCGCTCGATCCTGGCCGCGATGAACTCCAGCACCTCGGCCGGCGCGGCCAGGCGGTCCTGCGCCGCCTTCTTCCGCAGGATCGCGATCCGGGTCTCCAGCTCGGGCGGCTGGATGTCGGTGATCAGGCCCCACTCGAACCGCGTCCGCAGCCGGTCCTCCAGCGTCTCCAGCCGCTTGGGCGGCCGGTCGGACGACACGACGATCTGCTTGTTCGAGTTGTGCAGGGTGTTGAAGGTGTGGAAGAACTCCTCCTGCGTGCCTTCCTTGCCCTCCAGGAACTGGATGTCGTCGACGAGCAGCACGTCGATGTCCCGGTACCGGCGTTGGAAGGCGACCTTGCGGTCGTCGCGCAGGGAGTTGATGAAGTCGTTGGTGAACTCCTCGGTCGACACGTACCGCACGCGCATCCCGGGGAACAGCCGCTGGGCGTAGTGCCCGACGGCGTGCAGCAGGTGGGTCTTGCCGAGCCCGGACTCACCCCAGATGAACAGCGGGTTGTACGCGCGGGCCGGCGCCTCGGCGACGGCCACCGCGGCGGCGTGCGCGAAGCGGTTGGACGCGCCGATGACGAACGTGTCGAAGTTGTACTTCTCGTTCAGCCTGGTCTGCGAGGACGCCGGGTTGGCGGGCCGGGTGTACGGCGTGCCGCTCGGCGCGGCGTGGCCGCCGCCGTAGGTCGGCCAGATCTCGGTGACGGCGGCGAGCGCTTCGCCCTCCTCGTCCACCTCGTCCTCGGTGTCGCCCTCGGTCTCGACCTCGACCGCCCACCCGCCGTTGACGGGAACGGGGCCGGGGCCGGGGCCGGGGCCGGGGCCGGGGCCGGGGCCGGGGCCGGGGCCGGGGCCGGGGCCGGGGCCGGGGCCGGGGCCGGGGCCGGGGCCGGGGCCGGGGCCGGGGCCGGGCACCGGCACGGGGACCACGCCGAGACCCGGCATGGGACCGGGGACGGATCCGGGCACGGCGGTCGGCACCGGGATGGGCGCCGTCACGGGATCGGGTGAATCGACCTTCACCGCCAGTGACACCGCTCGGCCGAGCCGGCGGGACAGGGCCGCGGTGATGGGCTCGCGCAGCGCGCGCTCGATGGCTTCCTTCGCGAAGTCGCTCGGCGCGGCGAGCAGCGCGGTCCCGTCGAGCAGCCCGATGGGCCGGGTCACGCGCATCCACGCGCGCTGCTGGGGAGACAACGTGCTGGCAGCCAACTCCTGCACGACCTGCTCCCACACGAGACCCAGATCGGCCTGGTGGTCGGACACCTCCGCGCTCCCCTCCCCTCGTGACGACTCCGCGGTCAGTCCCCGGGGGAACTTCCACGACGTGGACACGGAGAATAGAGGCATCCACAGAGTTATCCACAACTGTGCACGAACGGGGCACGGGGTCGCACCGGATCCCCCCGGCCGCGCCCCGAGCACCTGCGGCCCGCGCCGCCGGGTGTGACCAGGCCCCCGGCACTCGACCGGACCCGGCCCGCGCGCACCGCGCCACCCGTGAACGCCGCACGCTAACAAGGCGGGGGCCCTGCCACAAGGCGTTCCGGCGCGCAAGTGGTTTCCACGCCCGCGACGCCCCGTCCCGCCCCGGGGCGCCACCCCGATTTGGACCGCGCCCCCGGGGCTGCGTACCCTCGTAACCGTCTCCCGCTTGCGTGGGGTGCTTTTCGCGCGCCTTAAGGCTAGTTCGCTGGGGACAACCACAGACCTGCTTGGCAGTTAAGCACCGGGAGTCCGACCGTGAGCAAGGGTAAGCGCACCTTCCAGCCCAACAACCGTCGCCGTGCCAAGACGCACGGGTTCCGGCTGCGCATGCGCACCCGCGCCGGTCGCGCCATCCTGGCCGCGCGCCGTGGCAAGGGTCGCAAGCAGCTGTCCGCCTGATCGCCGCAGCGCCGTGCTACCCGCGGCCAACCGGCTGACCCGCAGCCAGGACTTCGGCCTGGTGGTCCGCCGAGGCCGCCGGGCCGGCCGGTCGCGGCTCGTCGTGCACGTCCTGACGTCGGCGCAGCCCACCTTGGACCCGTCCAAGGTGGGCTTCGTCGTGAGCAAGGCCGTGGGCAACTCCGTGGTCCGGCACCGGGTGAGCCGCAAGCTCCGCCACGTGGCGCGGGACCGCCTCGGCGTCCTGCCGCCCGGAACTTCCCTGGTCGTGCGCGCGTTGGCACCGTCAGCCGATGCGAACAGCGCCGAGCTCGGCCGGGACCTCGACGCGGCGCTGCACAAGGTGCTGCGATGACGACCGCCCAGGTGAGCCCCGTCGTCCGGGCTCTGCTGCTGCCGGTGCGCTTCTACCGGAAGTTCATCTCGCCGGCGTTGCCCCCGACCTGCCGTTTCCACCCGAGCTGCAGCGCGTACGCGGTGGAGGCGTTGACCGTCCACGGTGCGCTGCGGGGCACGTGGCTGACCCTGCGCCGGCTGGGTCGCTGCGGACCCTGGCACCCTGGTGGCCTGGACCCGGTTCCGCCGAGGCGAAACGCGGTCCCCGACCTTCCTGCCGAGGAGTAGCCAGTGCTCAACTTCATCTACTACCCGGTGTCCTTCATCCTGTGGTGTTGGCACTGGGTGTTCGGCCACGTCTTCGGCGAGGCGAGCGGGTTCGCGTGGGCCCTGGCGGTGGTCTTCCTCGTCTTCACGCTGCGCGCGATCCTGTTCAAGCCGTTCGTCGGCCAGGTCCGCTCGATGCGCAAGATGCAGGAGTTCGCGCCCGAGCTGCAGAAGATCAAGAAGAAGTACCCGAACGACAAGCAGCGCCAGGCGCAGGAGATGCAGAAGCTCCAGTCGGAGCACGGCGTCAACCCGCTGGGCGGCTGCCTGCCGATGCTGGTGCAGATCCCGGTGTTCATCGGCCTGTTCCACGTGCTGCGCTCGTTCAAGCCCGGCTGGGGCGAGGTCTACTTCTTCGACGCCCAGGGCGTCGAGTCGTTCGTCAACGCGAAGCTGTTCGGCGCGAACCTGTCGACGTTCATCACGATGCCGTGGGACGACCCGAGCACGCCCTCGCTGAGCGACTTCGGCACGGACCGCAGCGCGGTGCTGCTGGTGGCCATCCCGCTGATGATCATCGCCTCGATCGCGACGCACTTCACCGCGCGCCACTCGGTCGCCCGGCAGACGCAGGCCGCGACCGACAACCCGCAGACCGCGATCATGAACAAGCTGACGCTCTACATCTTCCCGGTGGGCGTGCTGGTCGGTGGTCTGTTCTTCCCCATCGCGATCCTGCTCTACTGGCTGAGCAACAACGCGTGGACGCTGGGCCAGCAGTACGTCGTGTACCACCGCATCGACCGCGAGGAAGAGGCGAAGAAGGTCGAGGTGACCACGCAGCGGCAGGCGCTCGCGCCCAAGCCCGGCGTGAAGCCCGCGACCAAGCCGAAGCCCGGCCAGAAGCCGCAGGTGCGCAAGCCCGCGGGCACGTCGTCGCCGGGTGCGTCGGCGTCGGGCACGGCGGCCGGGTCGGCCGCAGGCGCCTCCCCCGCGAAGCCCGCCGACGAGAAGCCGGCGCCGGACGCGAGCGGGTCCAACGGGACCGCCAAGCCGTCCACCGAGGTTCCCGGTCTGAGCCCAGACCGATCCCCAAGCAAGAAGCAGGGCAACAAGAAGCGTCGTTGACCCTGGAGAGGAGACATCGTGTCGGAGACGTTGCAGGCGGCCGACGTTGACGCACCGGAGGCCGACCAGGTCCCCCCGGCGCGGTCGGGGAGTTCGGAGGACCTGCTCGTCCAGGAGGGCGACATCGCCGGGGACTACCTCGAGCGGCTGTTGGACCTGCTCGACTACGACGGCGACATCGACCTCGACGTCGAGGCGGGTCGGGCGATCGTGAGCATCGACGGCGGTGACGACCTGGAGAAGCTGGTCGGTCCCCGCGGGACGGTCCTGGAGTCGTTGCAGGAGCTGACCCGGCTCGCCGTCCAGCAGGAGACGGGCGTGCGCAGCCGGCTCATGCTGGACATCGCCGGGTGGCGCGCCGGGCGGCGGGCCGAGCTGGCCGACCTCGGCCGGACGACGGCGGAGAAGGTGCTGGCGTCCGGTGAGCGGGTGCGGCTGCACCCGATGACGCCGTTCGAGCGGAAGGTCGTGCACGACGCGGTCGCCGCCGTGGCGGGCGTGCACAGCGAGAGCGAGGGCGAGGAGCCGCAGCGCCGCGTGGTGGTGCTGCCGAAGCCCTGAGCGGTTTCACCGAACGGCCCCGGTTCCCGTGAGGGAGTCGGGGCCGTTCGTCGTTCCGGGGGGTCGGGGTCGGGGGCGGGGCAAAGCCCGGGTGCTGTCAGCGAGCCAGGACGAGGTAGCGCTCGTCGTCGATCTCGCGGCCCCACAGCGCCGGGTCGGTCAGCGGCCGGACGTCCCCCTCCCCCAGCAGCGCCACGCACTCGGCGGCGGTCAGGCCGGCGCCGGTCGACCAGCGGCCCTCGACCAGGACGAGTCGGCCGCCCGGCTTGAGCAGCGCGCGCCACCGGTCGAGCACGGCGGCCGGGTCGGGCAGCGCCCACAGCACGTGCCGCGCCAGCACCACGTCGAACGAGCCCGGCGCGTACGGCGGGTGGGCGGCGTCGCCCTGCCGGAACTCGGCGGTCGGGACCTTCGCCCTGGCGGCGGCGATCATCCGCTCGGACACGTCCAGCCCGCGCACGTCATAACCGGCTCCGGCGAGCAGCGCGGTGAGGCTGCCGGTGCCGCAGCCGAGGTCGACCACGGCGGCCGGCGCGGGCGGCAGCACGGGCAGCAGGAGGTCGGCCCACGCGCGCCGGACGTCCGGGTCGCGCAGGCCGTGGTCGGCGTCCTCGTCGAACGTCGCCGCCCGGTCGTCCCAGAACCGCGCCTGCGCGAACGCGGTCAGCCACGCGCGCTGCTCGGCGGTCTCGGGCACGTCGCGCCCGCGTGCCGCGGCGATCGCCTGCCACGCGGCTTCGGGTGACGCGCCGTCCAGCACCAGGAGCGCGCCGGCGATCAGCGAGGACCGGCCGATGCCCGCCCAGCAGTGCACGAGGACGTGCCGGCCGGCGCGCAGGTCGGCCAGTGCCGGGGTCAGGTCCGGGGTGTGGGTGGGCGGTACGCCGAAGTCCGGGATGGGCAGCCAGTGGAACGCGATGCCGGCGTTCCGGGCGGCTTCGGCTTCGTCGGCGAGGTCCAGCTCGGCCAGTTCGGCCTCGGTCAGCGCGCACACGATCACGTCCACGCCGGCGGCGGCGAGCCGGTCGATGTGCGCTAGGCCGTGCGGGTGCCCCATGGTGCTCAACGCGCCCGGCCGGATCGCGTACATCGCGAGTCTCTTCCCTTCGTCGTGTTTCACGTGAAACGGTCGTGGCATGGCTGAGATCATCCGCAACCTCCGCGTCGCCGCCTACGCCGTGATCATCCAGGACGACCGGATGCTGCTGTCCCGTTGGCTGGGGTCGGACCGGCCGCGGTGGATCCTGCCCGGCGGTGGGCTCGACCACGGCGAGGACCCGTACGACGCGGTGGTCCGGGAGGTGTTCGAGGAGACCGGCTACCGCGCCGAGGTCGATCGGCTGCTGGGCATCCAGAACGTCCACGGCCCGATGGTCCGCGATGGGGTGGAGGTCGACTACCACCGCATCCGGATCATGTACGAGGCGCGGGTGGTGGGCGGGGAGTTGACGTTCGAGGTCGGCGGCAGCACGGACCAGGCGGCGTGGTTCCCGGTCTCGGAGGTGCCCGCGCTGGATCACGTGGAGTCGGTGGACTACGCGCTGGAACTCCTGCGGACCTCGCCCAAGGACGGTCGGATCGCCAGTTTCACGTGAAACACGCGAAACGCGCCACTCGGATTTGGCGTGTCGCCGGGGTGATCCGTCATAGTGGGGACCGGTACATCTCGTGGGGCTCACCGCCTCCTCCAACGAGGCGCCCACCCCCATCGCCCACACCCGGTCGCCGCCGCGTCTGGTGTGGTTTCACGTGAAACGTCCCGGACGGAGACATGGCCGCAGAGGTGGAAGACCGCGCGAAGAAGGTCTTCGGTGACCACTACGACAAGGCGGTCGCCTTCACGCAGTTGCTCGCGCAGCACGGCGTCGAACGCGGCCTGATCGGTCCGCGGGAGGTCGACCGGCTCTGGGAGCGGCACGTGCTCAACTCGGCCGTCGTCGCGGAGTTGCTTCCCGAGGGCGCGAAGGTCGTGGACGTGGGCTCGGGCGCGGGACTGCCGGGCATCCCCCTGGCGATCGCCCGGCCCGACCTGGACCTCACGCTCCTGGAGCCGATGGCTCGCCGGGTGGCGTGGCTGACCGAGTGCGTCGGGGTGCTCGGTCTGGAGGTCGCGGTCATCCGGGGACGGGCCGAGGAGGGGCCGGTGCGCGAGCAGCTGTCCGGCAGCGACGTCGTGACGGCTCGTGCGGTGGCCCCGTTGGAGCGGCTGACGCGGTGGTGCCTGCCGCTGCTGCGGCCCGGTGGGCGGCTGGTCGCCCTCAAGGGCGAGAGCGCCGCGGAAGAACTGGAACGCGACGCCGAGGCGGTGCGCCGGGCCGGAGGTATCCGACCGCGCGTCACCACCTGCGGCGCCGAAGTGCTCGAACTGCCGACGACGGTCGTGCTGGTGGAGCGCGATGAGCAGGCGACCCGCCGTGAAGGCGCGCGTCGCAAGAGGAAGGATCGGTGAACGTGTACCCCGACCCCCTGCAACCGGTGTTCCAAGCGGCCGGTGTTTCACGTGAAACCGAGCTTGGCGGTGCGGTGGGCGCAGGCGAAGTGCGCCGCCCGGCACCTGAGTCGACCCTGGCCAACAACGTGGAACCGGCAGGAGACAGCACCGTGTGGACCCCCATCGCGGAAGAAGCGGCACGCGCCACCCGCGTCCTGCACCCCGACTCCCTCCAACTCCCCCGCCCCGACCGTCGCCGCGTCATGGTCGTCGCCAACCAGAAGGGTGGCGTCGGCAAGACCACGAGCACGGTGAACCTGGCCGCCGCACTCGCCATCCACGGGCTCAAGGTCCTCGTCATCGACCTCGACCCGCAGGGGAACGCGAGCACCGCGCTGGCCGTCGAGCACCGCTCCGGCACGCCGTCGGTGTACGAGGTGCTGATCGGTGAGATGTCGGTCGCCGAGGCCGCCCAGGTGAGCACGGCGTCCCCGAACCTCTACTGCGTGCCCGCCACGATCGACCTGGCGGGCGCCGAGATCGAACTCGTCTCGATGGTGGCCCGCGAGTCGCGGCTGAAGGAGGCGCTGAGCCCCGAGGCGCTGGACCCGATCAAGCCGGACTACGTGTTCATCGACTGCCCGCCGTCGCTCGGCCTGCTGACCGTCAACGCGATGGTCGCCGCGCAGGAGGTGCTCATCCCGATCCAGTGCGAGTACTACGCGCTGGAGGGGCTGGGGCAGCTGCTGCGCAACATCGAGCTGGTGCAGGCGCACCTGAACCCGACGCTGAACGTGTCGACGATCCTGCTGACGATGTACGACGGCCGCACGAAGCTGGCCGACCAGGTGACCAGCGAGGTGCGCGGCCACTTCGGCGACACGGTCCTCAGGACGGTCATCCCGCGCAGCGTGAAGGTCTCCGAGGCTCCGGGGTACGGCCAGACGGTGCTCGCCTACGATCCCGGCTCACGAGGCGCGATGAGCTACCTCGACGCGGCACGGGAGATCGCCGAGTTCGGCGCGAGGATGGGGTCGGCATGACGGAACAGCGCAAGGGTGGCCTCGGCCGCGGGCTCGCGGCCCTGATCCCGAGCGGCCCTCCCCCGGGCACACCGGCGCCCACGCCGGTCCGGGTGGGCGGCGGCTCGTCGTCCGCCCCTGTGCTCCACCGTTCCGGCGTGGACACCTCGGCGCCGTCCGGCGAGGTGGCCGGTGCGGTGTACCAGGAGCTGCCGGTCACGTCGATCCGCACCAACCCGAAGCAGCCGCGCCAGGTCTTCGACGAGGAGGCGCTGCGCGAGCTGGAGCACTCGATCCGCGAGTTCGGCCTGATGCAGCCGATCGTGGTCCGGGCGATCGGCCCGGACCACTACGAGCTCGTCATGGGCGAGCGGCGGTGGCGGGCCACCCAGCTGGCCGGGCTGAAGACGATCCCGGCGATCGTCCGGCACACCGCCGACGACGTGATGCTGCGCGACGCGCTGCTGGAGAACATCCACCGCGTGCAGCTGAACCCGTTGGAAGAGGCGTCGGCCTACCAGCAGCTGCTGGAGGAGTTCGGCGTGACGCACGAGGAGCTGGCCGACCGGATCGGCCGCAGCCGGCCGGTCGTGACGAACACGATCCGACTGCTGAAGCTGCCGCTGCCCGTGCAGCGGCGGGTGGCGGCGGGGGTGCTGTCGGCCGGGCACGCGCGGGCGCTGCTGGGGATCGAGGACCCCGGCGTGCAGGAGGAGCTGGCGACCCGGATCGTCGCGGAGGGGATGTCGGTCCGGGCGACCGAGGAAGCGGTGACGCTGGCGAAGGGCGCGGAACCGGCGAAGGCGAAGCAGGTGCGGCGCAAGCCGATGCAGGCGCCCGGGTTGCAGGAGTTGGCGGAGAAGTTGTCGGACAACTTCGACACGCGGGTGAAGGTCGAGTTGGGGCAGCGGAAGGGGCGGATCGTGGTGGAGTTCGGGTCGGTGGACGACTTGGAGCGCATCATCCAGCTCATGTCCCCGGAGGCGGTTCAGCGCACCCGCAACCCCAGCTGACCCCTCCCCCTCGCGAGTCGAACGTTCAGGTACCGCGAGTTCAACATTCAGAGGTCAAGGAAGAGATTCCGGCTCGATTTGACATGGGGCCCTTACGGGCACCCCAGGCTGGCCAAAGCCGGCAGGCCCAAGGCACCCGAACCCATGTCAAATCGAGCCTCGGAGGGGTGGTTGCGGGTCCGATGGGGGTGGGTTGTTGAAACGGGCAAAACGGACTCGTTGGGGCTGCAAGGGATCACCCCAGGGTCTTATGTCACGGTGATGATTACGGCCCGTGTCCTAGCGGACACGGGCCGTCAGTGGTGTTGAGGGTTAGCGGGAGACGGCGCGTTCGATCAGAGCCGCGTAGATTTCGCCTAGGGATTTGCCTGCTGCCTCGACGGCCATGGGCAGGAGTGAGGTTTCGGTCAGGCCCGGGGACGAGTTCACTTCGAGGAAGTGGACGGTGCCGTCGGTGGCCACGATGGCGTCGGTTCGGGAGACGTCGCGCAGGCCCAGCAGGCGGTGGGCGGAGACGGCGAGTTCGCCGACGGCCTGGGCCGACTTCTCGTCCAGGCGCGCGGGGGCGTGGAAGTCGGTCAGGCCGGCGGTGTAGCGGGCGGTGTAGTCGTAGATGCCGTTCTCCGGGACGATTTCCACCGGGGGTAGGGCGTAGGGGCCGTCGGGACCGTCCACGACGGCTACGGCGACTTCGACGCCCTCCACGAACCGCTCCGCGAGGACGGTGTCGCCGTAGGCCAGGCAACCGACCATGGCGGCCGGTAGTTGGGCGGCGTCGCGGACCACCTGGGCGCCCAGTGCGGAGCCGCCCTGGTCGGGCTTGAGCATCAGGGGCAGGCCCAGGCGGTCGACCATGGCGTCCAGGACCGGTTGGGCGCCCAGTTCGCGGAAGGTCGCGTGGGGCAGGACGGCCCACTCCGGGGTGGACAGGCCCGCCCTCGCCAGTTCGGCCTTGGCGGTCGGCTTGTCCCACGCGCGTCGGCACGCCCGGGAGTCCGTGCCGACGAACGGCACGCCCACCAGCTCCAGGACGGTCTGCACCGAGCCGTTCTCGCCCTCGCCGCCGTGCAGGGCGACGACGACGGCGTCGGGGCGGTGCTCCTTGAGCTTGGTGAGCAGGTTGCCGTCGGCGTCCCACTCCTCCACGACCAGGCCGACCGAGCGGAGGGCGGCGGAGAGCCTGCGGCCGGATCGCAGGGACACCTCCCGCTCGTGCGAAAGGCCCCCGGACAGGACTGCGACCCAGCGGTTGGACAACTTGTGCTCCTGAATCAAGCGGTGTCGGGCGATGGGCTGTGCGGACCGGAGACGGCGCGGCCGACCGTGGGGCCGAACGTCTCGTGCAGCTCCATCTCGTCCTTGATGACGTTGGCGAGCCGCCGCACCCCTTCGCGGATGCGCTCGGGCGTCGGGTAGCAGTACGAGATCCGGAGCTGGCGGCTGCCGAGGCCGTCGGCGTAGAAACCGGTGCCGGACGCGTAGGCCACCCGCTGGGTGATCGCGCGCGGCAGCATGGCCTTGGTGTCGACGCCCTCCGGGGCGGTCACCCAGACGTAGAACCCGCCGGTCGGCTTGTTCCACGTGGAACCAACCGGCATGTGCTGTTCGAGGGCGGAGATCGCGGCGTCGCGCCGGTCCCGGTAGGCCTCGCGGTAGGTCTTGATCTGGCCCTTCCAGTCGTGCGTCGACAGGTAGCGCGACACGATCAGCTGGTTGAGCGTCGGCGGGCACAAGGTGGCCGACTCGGCGGCCAGCACCAGCTTCTCGCGGACGGCGTGGGGCGCGAGGACCCAGCCGACGCGGAGGCCGGCGGCGAAGGTCTTGGAGAACGAGCCCAGGTAGACGACGTTGTCCGGGTCGGTCGACCGCAGCGCCGGGTAGGTGGCGCCGTCGAAGCCCAGGAGGCCGTACGGGTTGTCCTCGACCACGAGGATGCCGTGCGCGCGGCAGATGTCCAGCACCTCGGCGCGGCGCTGGACGGCGAGCGTCACGCCGGCCGGGTTGTGGAAGTTCGGGATCGTGTAGAGGAACTTGATCCGCCCGCCGGACCGCTCGACGGAGGCGATGGCCTCGCGGAGGGCTTCCGGCACCAGGCCGTCGGCGTCCATGCCGACGTGCACGACCTGGGCCTGGTAGGCGGCGAACGAGCCGAGCGCGCCCACGTACGACGGGCCCTCGGCCAGCACGACGTCACCGGGGTCGCAGAAGATCCGGGTGACCATGTCCAGGCCCATCTGGGAGCCGACGGTCACCACGACGTCGTCCGGGTGGGCGTTGATGCCCTCCAGCGCCATCACGTCGCAGATCTGCTCGCGCAGCTCGGGGACGCCGTGCGCGCTGCCGTACTGGAGGGCGACCAGGCCCTCCGTGGCCACGACGTCGGCCACCTCGGCGCTGAGGGAGTCCAGCGGCAGTGCTGCCAGGTGGGGCATCCCTCCCGCCAGGGACACCACCTCAGGCCGGCTCGCCACCGCGAAGAGCGCCCGGATCTCCGACGCCGTCATGCCCGCCGTGCGCGCCGCGTACCTGCGCAGGTGGGGGTCGAGGCTTCTGGCTCCCTGCTTCGGGGGCTGTCCGGGTAGGTTCACGGGAAACTCCGTAGGTGGGCTGTTTACCGGCGGGTTTGTTCCCGCCCGAGTGTAACGGCCGTCCCGTTCGGGGCATCTGCCTTCCGGGCGGGGGTCACATCCGCCTATCCTCGGAGGAGGATGTGTCGGGGGCTTGGAGGTTCGGGTGTCGCGTCGTGCCGTGGGCGTCACCTTGGACAACCTGGAACACCTCTCCAAGCACAGCCGGACGTGCGTGTTCTGGGAGCTCGCTCCGCACCTGAAGGAGCAGGCCGAGGAGTTCGGCGACACCGAGTTCGAGAAGGAGGCCTGGGTCTCCAGCGTGCTGCTGGAGTGGGGCTCCTGCGGCCGGATCGTCTACGCCGACGGCATTCCCGCCGGGTCCGTGTTCTACGCGCCGCCCGCGGCCGTGCCCAGGTCGCTGGCCTTCCCCACGTCTCCGGTCAGCGCCGACGCGGTGCTGATGACGGGCCTTGAGGTGCTGCCCGAGTTCCGCGGTGGCGGGCTGGCGCGGGTGCTGGTGCAGACCGTGGCCAAGGACCTCACCCGGCGCGGCGTGAAGGCGATCGAGGCGTTCGGCGACAACCGGTCGCCCGACGACGGGCCGAGCTGCGTCACGCCGGCCGACTTCCTGCTCCAGGTCGGCTTCAAGACCGTGCGACCGCACCCGCGGTGGCCGCGGCTGCGACTCGAGCTGCGCAGCGCGTCCTCCTGGAAGGAAGACGTGGAGGCGGCGCTGGAGCAGCTGCTCAACTCGGTGACGGTGTCGACCGCGGAGCCGAGCTTCAAGCCCGTCTGACGGGCTAGAAGCGGTCGATCTCGCAGTTCTCCAGCGTGCCGCCCTGCATGAGGTCCAGCGCCTGCTCGCTGACCACGAGCTGCCCCTGGTCGGTGACGCCGAGGTCGTCCACGCCCGCCTGACCGGTGACCTCCAGCCAGTGGAACGTCGGCAGCTCCCGGCCCTCCAGCATCTCCGTGGCCTCGTCGGAGAGGGTGATGGTGGCCCGGCGCACCCGGAACGCGTCCAGGCCGCTGTCGACCAGCGTGTCGGCCAGGTCGTCGGTCACCAGGTAGACCGGGAAGGCTTCGACCAGGTCGTCACCGGCCCAGTCGGTGATCTCGTAGTGCACGGCCTCGATGCGCGGCGGGTGCGCGGCCGCGTCGATGACGGTTCCCTCGCCCAGCGCACCGGCGACCTCGGGTTCGAGGCGGTAGAACTCCATCTTGCTCCTCACCGGCTCGGCCGGCCAATAAGATCGACTCGTGGACGTGGGGGTGGAGATCCAGCGCGAGGTACTCGCGATCATCGAGGGATCGCGCGACTTCGAGAAGATTCGCACACTGCTCGACGGCTGGCAGGCCCAGGGCGTCCCGGCCGAGCGCCTGGTCGACGAGCTGACGGACCTGGCGCTCGACCTGCGTGCCCAGAACCGCGCGGACGACGAGGACGCGCTGCTGGACGTGCTGGACGTGGTCGCGGACTGGTAGCCGACCGGCGGTCAGCGGAGCTTGCCGGTGGCCACCTCGTGCCGCAGCAGGTCGTCCATGGTGAACGTGCCGGTCGGCTGGTCGTCCTTGCCCAGCAGGTACAGGCGCTTCACCGCGACCAGGATGCCCTCGGCCACGACGTCGCGGAACGACGGGTTCGCCAGCCGCTGCCGGTCCCCCGCGTTGGTCAGGTAGCCGACCTCCACCCGGACCGCCGTGCAGCGGGTCATCCGCAGCATGTCCCAGGTCTTCGGGTGGGTGCGGCAGTCCAGCATCCCGGTCCGCGCCGCGATCTCGCGCTGGATGAACCCGGCCAGCGCCTCGCCGACCGTGGACGACGTGCCGTTGCCCGTCCCGAAGTGGAACGTCGCCACCCCGGACGCCAGCGGCGAGGAGTTGCCGTCGGCGTGCAGCGAGAGGATCAGGTCGGCGCCCGCCTCGTTGGCGAACCGCGCCCGCTCCCCCTCGTCCGGGTTGTGGTTGGGCCCGCGGGTGAGCAGGGCCTCCATGCCGGTGGCGGCCATCTTGCCCTCCAGCAGCCTGGCCAGGTCCAGCATCACGTCGGCCTCGGCCACGCCGTCGACCACCACGCCGCGGTCGTCGCCGCCGTGGCCCGGGTCGATGATGATCCGCTTGCCGGACAGCCTCGGCCCGGCCCGCCGGACGCGTTCCTGCTCGCGCAGGAACACCGGTCGGCCGCCGCGCACCTTGGGCTGGAGCTGGCGCAGCGCGCGCACCGTGTCGGGACCGCACATGCCGTCCACGATCAGGCCGTAGTCGCGCTGGAAGCTGCGCAGCGCCTGCTCGGTCTGCTGGCCGAACTCGCCGTTGGCCCGCCCGGCGTCGTAGCCGAGCTCCAGCAGCCGCTCCTGCAGCGCGGACACGTCGTCACCGGTCACCGGCTGCGCCATCAGGAACGCGAGCGGGCGGTCGCCGAGCCGGAAGGTGGCGTCGCGCAGCGCGCGGTAGGTGGCGGGGCCGACGATCCCGTCGGTGATGAGCCCCCGCTGCTGCTGGAACGCGCGCACCGCGTGCTCGACCGGCAGGTCGAACACCTGGGACGGCTGCGGATCGGACAGCAGACCGAGCTTCGTCAGCGTTGCCCTGACCTCGGCGACGTCCGGACCGAAATCCCCGCGGCGGAGTAGCAGCATGCACCCCTCGCTCACTAAGGCGTCGACATCCATCGACGCGAACTTGACGGCCCTATTGTGCCTTGCTCGCGCCGGTGCCACGGACGGGGCTACTCGGAGTGGTCGTTATTCCACGAACGAGTGACCCGCCCGTCTCTTCTGCAGACGGACGGGTCACTCGGGTGGGTGTGCTCAGAGCACGTCGGAGAGGTCGTTGAGCAGCGCGGCCTTCGGCTTGGCGCCCACGATCTGCTTCACCGGCTTGCCGCCCTGGAACAGGATCATGGTCGGCACCGACATGATCTGGTAGTCCCGGGCGATGGACGGGTTGGCGTCGATGTCGAGCTTCGCGACGGTGATCTTCTCGGAGTGCTCGGCGGCGATCTCCTCAAGCACCGGGGCGACCATCTTGCACGGGCCGCACCAGGTGGCCCAGAAGTCGACCAGCACGGGCTTGTCGCTGGTCAGGACGTCATCGGTGAACGTCTTGGCGGACGTGACCACGGTGGAGCCTGCCATGTCGTGTTCTCCTCGCGAAAAAGTGGGTTCAGCTGGTGGTGACGGGCTCGCCGTAGCCGCCGCCGACGTGCTCGGCGGTGACGGCGGCCTCCGTGGTCCCGTGCTCGGCGAGCCAGCGCTCCGCGTCGATCGCGGCGGCGCAGCCCGAGCCGGCGGCGGTGATCGCCTGGCGGTAGGTGTGGTCGACGAGGTCGCCCGCGGCGAACACGCCGTCCACGTTCGTGTGGGTGGTCCGGCCGACGACCTGGACGTAGCCCTCGCCGTCCACCTCGACCTGGCCCTTGACCAGCTCGCTGCGCGGGTCGTGGCCGATGGCGACGAAGAAGCCGGTGAACGGGTGCTCGGTCACCTCGCCGGTGCGGGTGTCGCGGGTCTTCACGCCGGACACCGAGCCCTCGCCGAGGACTTCGACCACCTCGGCGTTGAGCAGCCACTTGATCTTCTCGTTGCCCCGCGCGCGCTCCAGCATGATCTTGGAGGCGCGGAACTCCTCGCGGCGGTGGATGATCGTGACGGACCGGGCGAACTTGGTCAGGAACGTCGCCTCCTCCATCGCCGAGTCGCCGCCGCCGATCACCGCGATGTCGTGGTCGCGGAAGAAGAAGCCGTCGCAGGTCGCGCAGGACGACACGCCGCGGCCGAGCAGTTCCTGCTCACCGGGGACGTGCAGGTAGCGCGCCGCCGCGCCCATGGCCAGCACCACCGCACGAGCGGCGTACCGCCGGCCGTTGGCGGTGACGTACTTCACCGGGCCGTCCAGCTCCAGGCCGTCGACGTCCTCGGCGCGCAGCTCGGCGCCGAAGCGCTTGGCCTGCTCGCGCATCTGCTCCATGAGGTCGGGGCCCATGACGCCGTCCCGGAAACCGGGGTAGTTCTCGACTTCGGTCGTGGTCATCAGCGCGCCGCCGTACTGCGAGCCCTCGAACACCAGCGGTTCGAGCTGGGCACGTGCCGCGTAGACCGCCGCGGTGTACCCGGCGGGCCCCGATCCCACGACGATCAGGTTCCGAACGTCCGACACCCTCGACCTCCGTTAGTCGCTCCCGGGCCCGGATCACCCGGCCCGGCTCTTCGCACAACGGATCGTAGGGTGCGGTAATTCCGCACCGCCGCGGTGAGTTGGGCTACCCGGCCGTGCTAGGGCTCGATCGTGCTGTTCGCCAGCACCCCGTCCGGGTTGTCCGGACCGCAGGTCCGGGGGTCGACCACCACGATCCGGTACGCCCCGGGCGCGCCCGCGGGCAGGATCGCCATCACGGCCGGCTTGTCGTCCAGCGTGATGGGGCTGACCCCGAGCGGCTTGCCCGCGGAGATGTTGGCGCCGCGCAGGCAGTCGGCCAGCTTGTCCTGGTTCTCCAGCGGCCCGTAGTTCTGGGCCTTGAGCACGTCGCCGAACACCGGGCCGTAGTTCTCGCCGCGCACCGCGGGCATCCCGGGCGGCGCGGCGCTGCCGGTGGCGGGCGTCGAGGTCTGGTCGGGCTGCGCCATGCCGCCGTCGTCGGCCGCGTCGTCCCGCGGGATCGCCACCACGGCGACGCCGACGGCGACCGCGGCCGCCGCGAGCAGCCCGGCGCCCCAGCCGAGGCGCTTGGCGCGACGGGCCTTGGCCCGCGCGAAGTCGACCACCGGCGCGGTCGGGCGCGCCTCCTCGGCGAGGGCGGCGTCGATCCGGTCGGCGACGTGGCGGGGCATGGGGATCGGCGGCAGGTCGTGCAGGTCGGCGAGGGTCGCGTCGAGGGCGGCCAGGACCTCCCTGGCCTCCGGGTCGTTCTCGACCAGCGGCCGCAGCTCGGCCTCGGTCCGCGGGTCCAACGCCCCGGCGTGCAGGTCAGCCAGCAGGTCGACGGACCACGGCGGCCCCGAACGCCGCGCATTGCCGGTCATCGTTCCTCCAACTGACGTCCCTGTTGCACCTGCACATCGTTCAGTGGGACGTTCGCATCTGCACCCTGGTTCCGGAGGTGCCCCAGAACTTTGGCGAGCTTGGCCCGCCCGCGGGCGCACCGCGACTTGACCGTGCCCTCCGCGATGCCCAGCATCTGCGCCGTTTCGGCCACCGAGTAGCCCTCCACGTCGACCAGCACGATCGGCGCGCGCTGCTCCTCCGGCAGCTCGTTGAGGGCCGCCTGGACCACCAGGCGGGTCTCCCGCTCGGCCATCGCGTCCCGGGGCGCCACCGGCTCGCCGGGGCCCGCCTCGGGCAGCGGCACCGTCGGCCTGGTTTGTCGTCTGCGCATCCGGTCCAGGCAGGCGTTCACCACTATTCGGTGCAGCCAGGTGGTGACCTGGGACTCGGCGCGGAAGCCGGCCGCCGCCCGGAAGGCCGAGATGAACGCCTCCTGGAGCGCGTCCGCGGCCTCCTCCGGGTCTCGCAGCGTGCGCAGCGCGACGGCCCACAGGCGGTCCCGGTGCCGGCGCACCAGCTCGGCGAAGGCGTGCGGGTCACCCGCGGCGTGCGCCGCGATGAGGTCTGCGTCCGAGCTGGCTGCGGCGGTCACGCCGGGAGCCTAGCGGGCGCGCGCCGAGGCCCGGACCGGGACCTGAGGGCTACTGCGCGCGGGTGTAGACGAGCTCCGCGATCTCGGAGCGGTTGTTCTTGCCGCCGCCCGCCAGCTTGGTGATCCACACCAGCACGTGCTGGGTCGGCTCGTGGTCGCCGAGCTGGATCTGGGTCTGCCCCGGCGACAGGGTCGCGGTCGCGATGACCTTCGTCTCCGGCAGCGGCGAGCCCGGCGCCCCGGCCACCCGGATCTCCACCACCGTGCCCTCGCTCGGCGAGGTGATGGTCACCGACGACAGCTTCACCGGCTCGGCGAAGCCCGCCATCAGACCGATGCCCGGCTTCAGCGCCGGGAACGGCTCGAAGTAGTTCTCGGTCTGCCACACCGTGGTCGGGTTGTTGTCCGCCGCCCGGCTGGCCCGGTTCGCGTTGTCCGGCTGGTTGGTCACGTCGTACACGCCGACCGACGCGGGCTGCACGGGACCGGCGGGCTGCGGCGCGGGCGGCGCGGGCTGGCCGCTCTCCCCCGGCGCGTTCGACTGGCCGATCACCACCGTCGGACCGCCACCGCGCGAGGGCTCGTCGCTGAAGAAGCTGACGATCTGCACGCCCAGCCAGATGATCACGGCCAGCGTCGCCACCGCGAGCACCGCCACGCTGATCAGCAGCTTGCGCTTGCGGCCCTTGTCGCGGACCGGGCGCTGGGTGGTCCACACCGCGCCGTCGTCCGCCTGGTCGTCGGGCACCGGGCGGATCAGCGCGGTCTGCGCCTCGGACTGGGAGATCTGGTCCAGCACCTGCAGGATCGCGGCGCTGGTGCGGATGCCGCCGACGCTGGTGTCCTCCAGGCTGCGCACCGCGACCGACGACAGCTCGTGCGGCACGTGCGGGTGCAGCGCGCTCGGCGCGAGCACCGAGCCGTCCGGCGCCGTCGGCGCGACGGGCACGCCGTCCGGGCCGTTCGGCAGCGCCCACTTGCCGGTGAGCAGCAGGTACAGGATCGCGCCGAGGCCCTTGACGTCGTCCCGGGCGATGGCCTCCGGCCGCGGGCCGGGGAACGCCAGCCGCAGCCGGCCGTCGGACGTCACCCGGATGCGCTGCGGGTGGTCCGCGCCGAGCACCAGGCCGGCGTGGTGCGCGCCCTCGATCGCCGCGCCGAGCGGTTCCAGCAGGCGCGTCGCCGCGCCCGCGGGCAGCGGGCCCTCGGCGATCAGGTCCATCAGGTCGGTGCCCTGGGTCCACTCGGCCACGATCACCGCGAGGATGCCCTCGTCCGGCTTGATCCCGGCCCCGGGGGTCAGCACGTCGATCACCCGGGAAACACCCGGGTGGGTGAAGCTGGACGCGTGCATCGCGCGTTCCGCGGTCCGCTTGGCGCGCGCGGCGGCGGTGTGGTCGGCCGGGTTGCCCACCAGCACGGTCAGCGCCACGTCCCGGTTCAGCTGGCCGTCCCTGGCCCGCCACAGGTGCGCGTCGCACCTGCGGTCCACACCGGACTGCGCGAGCAGCCGGTACCGGCCGTCGCCGATCACCCCGCCGGGGACCAGCGAGGTGTTGTGGATCGGGCCACTGCTCACGGGGCCGAGGGTACGTGACCGCGCCGCGCCACATGCGTCACCGACGACCCACCAAACGACTGATCTTGGCGATCGCGGGCTTCACTTCCGGCACCCGGAACAGGGCCAGCAGCAGGAAGCTCAGCGGCAACCCGACGACCGCCTGGATCACGACCTCGACCCAAGCGCCCACCACGCGGGACTCGATTCCCAACAGGCGGACGGCGAGCCACGCCAGGCCGGTCGCCGCGCCGAACGCGATCGCGGACGCCACCACGGTCAGGCAGATCGTCCACGCGGTGTAGCCGGTGCGCAGCCGGCCGAGCCGGAACCGCAGCCACAGCTGGCCGACCAGCGCGCCGACCACGAAGCTCAGCGACATCGCGATCGACACGCCGACCGCGAGCTTGTCCGGCGGCGAGACGGCCAGGAACCCGTACAGCAGGCCGATCCGCACCACCACGATGATCGCCTGGATGATCGTCGGCGTCCGGGCGTCCTTCAACGCGTAGAACACCCGCAGCTGCAGCAGCGTGATCGCGTAGGGCACCAGGCCGAACGCGGACAGCGCGAGCGCCGTGCCGATCTTCTCGCCGCCCTCGACGCCCGAGTTGCCGAACGAGAACAGCGCGAGGCCGATCGGGATGCCCGCGACCGTCATCAGCGCGCTGAACGGCATCAGCAGGATCGACGACATCCGGTTGCCCAGCGACAGGTCGCCGACCAGCCCGTCCTTGTCGTCGGCCGCCGCCGCGCGGCTCATCTTCGGCATCAGCGCCGTCAGCAGCGACACGCCGAGCACCCCGTAGGGCACCTGGGCGATCAGCCACTGCATGTTGTAGACCGTGATCGCGCCCCGGTCGTGGGTGGCGACCTTGGTCAGCACCACCATGCTGACGAAGCCGAGCGCCACGTACAGCAGCACCCAGAACGCCAGGCCGCCGAACTCCGACAGCCGCCGGTCCCAGCCCCACCGCCAGCGGAACCGGAAGCCGGTCCGGCGCAGCGCGGGCACCAGCACGGACGCCTGCAGCGCCACGCCGAGCATCGTGCCGAGGCCGAGGACCAGCAGCTTCGGCTCGCCCATCCGCACCGGGTCGATCGAGATCTCGCCCGGCACCAGCCAGTACACGACCAGCGTGACGATCACCACGAGGTTGTTCAGCACCGGCGCCCAGGTGGGCAGGCCGAACACGTGCCGGGTGTTGAGCACCGCGCTGATCAGCGCGGACAGCCCGTAGAAGACGATGCCCGGCAGCACCAGGTACGCGAACGCGGTGACCAGCTCGGGCTTGGCGTTCGAGGAGTCGATGAACAGCGCCGTCAGCAGCGGCGCGCAGGCGACCGCGATGACCGTGCCGATGCCGAGCACCACCGCGGACATCGTGATCATCCACTGCGCGTACGCCTCGCCGCCGTCGCCGTCCTCCTTCTCGGCGCGCACCAGCAGCGGGATGGCCACGCTGGTCAGCACCCCGCCGAGCAGCAGCTCGTTGATCATCGTCGGCAGCGTGGTGGCGACCTGGTAGGAGTCGTTGAGCACGTCGACGCCGATGATCGTGATCAGCAGCAGCTTGGACAGCAGTCCGGAAGCGCGGCTGACGATCGTGGCGACGGCCATCGAGCCGCTGGCCCGCGCCAGCGACGGGCCCTGCGGCTGCTGCTCCTGCGTCACCGTGGTTGTTCCGCTCAACTCGTGCTCGACCTCTCCGGCGGCGTGACCCCACTCGCGTCGTTCGGCACCTGGACGGTGGCGCGCGCCGCCTTCACCCGGCGGTAGATCCGCCGGGCGGACAGCAGCACCAGCGCGGCGCCGGCCAGGCAGGTGATGACGACGGTGATCGTCCCGTACGCCGAGGACGACACCTCCAGCCGGGCCCGTTCACCCAGTTCGACCCCGTTGGTGGTGACCAGCCGGACGTGCACCGGGAACCGGCCGGACCGCAGCACCTCGACCGGCACCCGCACCAGGCGGTCGCCGCGCGCGGGCAGCTCGATGTCGGACAGCTCCTTGGTCACGATGCCGGGCGTGTCCTCGATCACGATCCGGACCGTGACCCGCACGTCCAGCCGGTTCTTGATGGACAGCGGGATCGGGCTGTCGCCGGAGCCGAGCAGGATCGGGCTGTTCGGCTCGGTCACCGTGACCTGGCCCTGGAGCGCGGCGATCTGCTCGCGGCCGATCGACAGCGCGGCCTGCGCGCCGTCCTCGTCGCCGCGCCACGCGCCGGACACCGACCGCAGCAGGCTCATCCGCAGCGGGTCGACCAGGTCGCCCGGCTCGGCGGACGCCGCGTCCGGCTGGCTCATCGCCTCGGACAGGTGGTGCAACCGCAACCACGCGTCGGAGACCGCGGCGGTGATCGGCGGCGGCACCTCGCGCGCGCCCGCCTCGATCGGGTAGCTCAACGTCGCCGCCTGCTCCGGGGGAGCCGTCAGCAGCGACCCGAGGCCGACGGCGCTCACGAACCCGTTCGCGACCAGGGACTCCGTCGTGCGCAGCAGCTTGTCGACCTCACCGGTCGGCGCGTTCCACCGGCGCGGTGGCGCGACGACCACGTGCTGGCCGGTGCTCTGGAACCCGGCCCGGAAGGTGAGCGCGGCCAGCGCGTTCTGCACCGACACCGGTCGCGTCTCGCTCGGCGTGCTCACGCCCGCGACCGGCCGCGCCTCGGCCGCGCCGCCCAGCGCGTCGGACACCATGCCGTCGATGCGCACGGCGGTGACCGGCGCGCTCTCGGCCACGTCGAACCGGACCGGCCCGGTGCCGGGGGTGCCGGCGACCGCCGCCTGGTCGATCACCAGGGACGTGACGCCCTGCCCGGTCAGGCCGGTCAGCGTCCGCTGGTCGAGGACGCCGTCCTCGGGCCAGGTCAGGCCCTGGGTGGGCTGGACGCCGAGCACTTCGCGGACGACGGCGGCGCCGTCGAGCGCGATCTCGCGGAGCCCGGTCAGGTCGGCGCGGGACAGCGCGACGAGGTCGGCGTCCGCGTCCGGCAGCGCGATCACGCACCGCCCGGCGGTCAGCAGGCGCAGCCGGGCCAGCCACAGCTCGGCGCCGCTGCGGCCCTTGCCCTCGCCCTGGCCGCGCACCTCGTAGCCCTCGCTCATCGCGGCGACCGTGCGCAGCAGGTCCGGGTCGACGGCGAGGCACACGCTGGTCGACAGCGGGCCCTCCAACGCCGACGAGTAGGCCGTCAGCAGGCCGTACAGCCGCCCGCCCATGGCCACCGAACCGGCCAGCTCGTCGTCGGTGAGCACGGTCGGGCCGACGCCGACCAGCCGCGGCCGGTCGGCCAGCGGCCACAGCACGGTGAGCTTGGCCGGGTTCGCGGGTGGCGTCGCCGCCTGCCCGCCGGGCACCGCGAGCACCGGCAGCAGGGTGCTCAGCGCGGCCAGCCTGGCCCGGCCGCCGTACTCCGGCACGCCGTTGATGTTGGCCAGGATCGGGTAGATGCCCGGTTCGGTGATCTGCAGCGACGTGGGCCCGGCGCCGCGCAGGGGGACGGTGAGCCGGAACGGCTTCGACTCGCCCCGCTCCAGGCGCTCGGCGACGGGGGTGAAGCTCGGCTGCACGACCTCGGCGTCGGTCGGCTCGCGCAGCGCCTTGCGGACCTCTTCCTCGCTGGTCATGGGGTCGCCGCGCTCCAGGCGCAGCTCGATGTCGTCGAGCCGCCGGTCGCCGATGTTGACGACCTTGCCGGAGATGGTGATCTCGTCGGGCACGTCCGACGTGACGACCCGGGGCGTCATCTCCTCGACGTCCAGGCGCAGCCAGACCTGCGACTGCTGGCCGGGCTGGCCGGACAGCGCCCTGGTGGACCACACCTGCGTCGCGGGCGCCGGGCGGACGGGCAGCCTGCCGCCGTCGGCCGGGGCCGCGGGCGCCGCGGACGCCGTCGTCACGAGGAGGATCCCCGCCGCCGCTAGTGCGGACAGCAGCCGTTTCACGCCGACTCCGCTCCGTCCGTCTGGTACTCGGAGAGCAGTTCGGCGGCGCGGCGCACCAGTCGACGCTCGTCCGCGTAGGCGAGCCGGTCGTCCAGTTCGCCAAGGGGCACCCACGCCACCTCGGTGACCTCCACGTCTTCGTCGGAAAGCTCGCCGCCCAGCGCCTCCAGCAGGAAGTGGTGGACGGTCTTGTGCACCCGCCGGTCCTCGGCGACGAACCAGTAGTCGATCGAGCCGAGCGGGCGCAGCACCCTGCTATGAATACCGGTCTCCTCGGCGACCTCGCGCACCGCGGTCTGCTCAGCGGTCTCACCGGCCTCGATGTGGCCCTTGGGCAGCGACCACAGCAGCCGGCCGCGGCGGTCCAGCCGCCCGATGACCGCGGCGGCGCGCCGCTCGAAGTCCAGCACCAACCCGCCCGCCGACGTCTCGTCGACGGTCTTCAGCCGGCGACCGCGACGCCGGTTCCGGCGCCTCGGCTTGGGACCGCCGGAGCGACCGGACGACTGGGGCATGGCCCTGATGGTAGTGGCGACCAGCGATTACGGGACGTGACCGGCAGGTAGCGAGTGGTGATCAACTTCCGGCGCCCCGTCAGCGCAAGTCGTTCGGGCCGCGCGCCGGCGACCAGTAGGCTGGCTCCTCGTGTCCGGACCCGACCCCTCCACCGCTGCTCCTGCCGGGCAGGACGACGCCGCGGTGGAACTGCTGAGCGCCCTCCCCCTCGCCGACGACCTGGCCGCCCGCTTCGCCGCCGCGGGCCACCGGCTGTACCTGGTCGGCGGCAGCGTGCGCGACGCCGTGCTCGGCAGGCTGTCCGGTGACCTGGACTTCACCACCGACGCCCGGCCGCCGCGGATCGTGGCGCTGGTCAAGGACTGGGCGGACGCGATCTGGGACACCGGCATCGCCTTCGGCACGGTCGGCGCGACCAAGCACGGGCGGACGGTCGAGATCACCACGTTCCGCGCCGACAGCTACGACGGCGTGACCCGCAACCCCGAGGTGACCTTCGGCGACTCCATCGAGGGCGACCTGGTCCGCCGGGACTTCACCGTCAACGCGATGGCCTACGACGTGGTCGACCGGCGGCTCATCGACCCGACCGGCGGGCGCGCGGCGCTGCGGGCGAAGGTCCTGGACACCCCCGCGACCCCGCAGGAGTCGTTCTCCGACGACCCGCTGCGGATGCTGCGCGCGGCCCGGTTCGTCTCCCAGCTCGGCTTCACCGTCGCGCCGCGCGTCCTGGACGCCATGACGGCCATGTCGGGCGAGCTGACCCGCATCACCGCCGAGCGCGTGCAGGTCGAGCTGTCCAAGCTGCTGACCGGCGCGCACCCGCGGGCCGGCGTGGAGCTGGTGGTCGAGGCCAAGCTCGCCGACGTGGTGCTGCCCGAGCTGCCCGCGATGAAGCTGGAGATCGACGAGCACCACCAGCACAAGGACGTGTTCCACCACTCGCTGGTCGTCCTGGACCAGGCCGTCGACCTGGAGGACGGGCCGGAGCCGGACCTCGTGCTGCGGCTGGCGGCGCTGCTGCACGACATCGGCAAGCCGGACACCCGGCGGTTCGAGGAGGGCGGCGGGGTGTCGTTCCACCACCACGAGGTGGTCGGGGCGAAGATGGTCCGCAAGCGCTTGCGCGCCCTCAAGTTCTCCAAGGAGATCATCGAGGACGTCGCCCAGCTCGTGTACCTCCACCTGCGCTTCCACGGCTACGGCGGCGGCGAGTGGACCGACTCGGCGGTGCGCCGGTACGTCACCGACGCGGACCACCTGCTGCCCCGCCTGCACAAGCTGGTCCGGGCCGACTGCACCACGCGCAACCGGCGCAAGGCCAACGCGCTGCAGCGCACCTACGACGACCTGGAGCGGCGCATCGAGCGCATCGCCGCCGAGGAGGACCTGAACCGGGTCCGGCCGGACCTCGACGGCAACGAGATCATGCGGCTGCTGGGCCTGCCACCGGGGCCGCTGGTCGGCCGGGCGTGGAAGTTCCTGAAGGAGCTGCGGCTCGACCGCGGTCCGCTGGACCACGACGAGGCGGTCGCCGAGCTGCTGGCGTGGGCGCGCGCGGAAGGCGTCCAGCCGCCGGGCGACTGACACCGAGTGACCAATCTCGTACTTTTGGGTTGGCCAGTGACAGCCAGTTGCGGGACCATGACTGTGTGCGCCGGACGCGCACTGGGGGTGGTGTCGCATGAACGCTTGGGGACTGTCCGAGGGGGGCACCCGGGCACCGGGGTTGGCAGAGCTGTCGGACCGGCAGCGGGCCGTGCTCCGCTGCCTGGCCAGGGGGCTCGCCGACCACGAGATAGCGCGGGTGCTGGCGCTGAGCCAGCACCAGGTGGGGGCGGTGGTCTCGGAGATCCTCCGGGCCCTGAACCTGCGTGACCGGATGGCGGCGGTGGTCTACGCCCACGAGACGGGCGTGATCCGGCTGCCGCTGCCGCGGTGACATGGCCGCTGCTTCGCAGGCGGCGGCTCGGTCGCTGGGAAGTCGACCGTTCACGCCCGTTTTCCCGACGATCGAAGGGCGTGATCGTCGGGAAAACGGGCGTGAACGGTCGACGCGACCTCGCGGGTCAAGGGGTCAGCGGTGAGTGGGTAGAGGGGCAGGGGGTTAAGGGGGTCAGGGGGTGGAGCGTTTGTTGAGGAGCAGGTAGCCCAGGAGGCCGAAGAGGTAGGCGGCGGTGGCGGCGAGGACGAGGGCCGGTGAGCGGCCGTCCAGGGGCACGACCGCGGCGGCGGCGGTGACGGCTGCGACCTGCGTGACGTTGAACAGCGTGTCGTAGAGGGCGAACACCCGGCCGCGGACCTCGTCGCCGATGTCGCCCTGCACGGCCGCGTCCACGCACAGCTTGACCACCTGGCCCGCGAACGTCAGCACGAACGACGCGGCCAGGACGGTCGGCAGCAGCATGGGCAGGCCGAGGCCGAGCTGGGTCGCCGCCGCCAGCAGCAGCGCGCCGCACACCGTGCCGCGCCGGCCGAGCACGTCCACGATCCGGTCGGTCACCAGCCCCGCGAGCAGGATGCCCGCGCCACCGGCCAGCGCGACCTCGCCGAGCCCCGCCATCCCCGCCTTGAACGGCCCGTAGTCGGTGAACGCGTTGCGCATCAGCAGCAGCGTGAGCAGCAGCGACGCCCCGAACGCGGCCCGGTGCGCGAGCAGCGCCAGCAGCGCGGCGGCCACGGCGGGCGCGCGCCACGCGGCCCGCGCGCCGTCCAGCAGGCCCATGGCGACCGCGGTGAGCGTCCGACTGGGCTCGTCCACCGCATCGGGTCCGAGGGCTCCACGCGCGAAGCGGGCGGCCAGGAACGCGGCGCCCAGCGAGCCCACGACGGCGAACGCGGTGGTGCCCGCCGACCCGTCGTCGCCGGAGCCGAGCACCGACCGCAACCCCACCGCGCACCCCGCGCCGAGCACGGACGTCAGCGCGCCGAGCGTGGTGACGAACGCGTTCGCCTCCACCAGGTGGTCGCTGCCGACCACGTGCGGCAGCGAGGCGGACAGGCCGGAGCCGACGAACCGGCTCACCCCGGTGACGAACAGCGCCGCCGCGTACAGCGGCACGCCGCTCAGCCCGAGCCCGACGGCCGCCGCGGTCAGCAGGATGAAGACGGCGCGCGTGAGGTTCGCCACCACCAGCACCCGGCGGCGGTCCCACCGGTCCAGCAGGGCGCCCGCGAACGGGCCGACCACGGAGTACGGGAGCAGCAGCACGGCGAACCCGGCCGCGACGGCGAGCGGGTCGGCCTGGCGCTCCGGGTTGAACAGGACCGCGCCCGCGAGGCCGGCCTGGAACAGGCCGTCACCCCACTGGGCCGCCAGCCGGGAGGCGAGCAGCCTGCGGAAGTCCGCCACCGCGAGGAGCTTCCGGACACCGAGGTGGTGCTTCGCCGCGGTGGTGCCGGCAGTGGTCACGTGCAGAGCCTAAGCCTTCCGGCGGGCCGGACCACGAAGGCCGGACCCCGCGTGGGGTCCGGCCTCCCTGGTGCCAGGCGCCCGGTCGCCTCTCGGCGGGTGGCACTGCGCGGCTCCAGCCGAACGGTATTCCGCGCAGGCTGTCAAGTGGGCCCGGGGGACTCGATGGCGCCTGACAGTCACTGCAACGAACACCGTAGCCCGGATGTTCCACCGCGCGGTGAAGTGCTGTGTCGGACGTCCCACCGGTGTTGTCTGGGATCATGCTCGGTGTGCGCCCTGATGCCGAGGTCGAACCGGGTTCCCTGCTGGTCGCGGCACCGAGCCTGACCGACTCCAACTTCCGCCGGACGGTGGTCTACGTCATCGACCACCGGCACGAGGGCAGCCTCGGCGTGGTGCTCAACCGGCCGAGCGAGGTCGCGGTCCACGACGTGCTGCCCGCGTGGGGCCCGCACGTCAGCCGCCCGCAGGCCGTCTACATCGGCGGCCCGGTGGAGCAGAAGACGGCGCTGTGCCTGGCCGCGCTGCGCACCGGCGAGGACCTGTCGTCACTCGAAGGTGTGGTCGGCGTGCACGGTCCGGTGGCGCTGGTCGACCTGGACGCCGACCCGGACGTGCTGGTGGCGAAGGTGCGCGGGATGCGCGTGTTCGCGGGCTACTCGGGCTGGGGCGAGGGCCAGCTGGACGGCGAGGTCTCGCGCGGCGACTGGATCGTGGTGAAGGGCCTGCCCGACGACGTGCTCACGCCGCCGAACGTCGACCTGTGGGGTCGGGTGCTGCGCCGCCAGGGCATGCCGACGGCGCTGCTCGCCACGTTCCCGGCGGACATCCGCCGGAACTGATCAGGCGCGCTGCAGGACGCCGCAGCCGCCGCCCGCGCCGGAGCACGCGCACCCGCCGCACCCGGCGGGCGCCTGCTCGGGCAGCGCCTCGGCGGCCCGGTGGCCCAGCACGCCGCCCGCGCTCGCGACCACCACGCTGCCGACCAGCCCGACCAGCCCGACGACCAGCGCGGACGCCGGGTTCACCGCGGTCGCGGCGGCCGCCACCAGCGCGATCGCGCCCGCGGCCGCGTTGGGCACGCCCGCGACCTTGTTGGCCAGTGCGAACGTCTCGTCGTCGCGCAGCGTGGCCTTGGTGCGCACGCCGAAGAAGCGGTTGCGGTGCAGCAGGCCCCGCACGCCGAGGAAGCCGACCGCCGCGAACGCGACGCCGATCAGACCCAGCACAACAGGCAGCACGATGTTCACCCTGACGAGGGTAGGCGGCTCCTTCGACCCCGGTCGAACCAGCCCCGACCGCCCGCCGCCGCGTTCACCCCGTGCTCCCCGCTTGCGCTGCGCTGATACCGTTGACGGCATGAGCAAGGCCCGCCTGCTCCTTAGCTAGCCGCGCAGACCACGTCAGCCGGGTCCGCGCGGCAACCCCTCATGCCCTTCCGGGCTGGGGGGTTTCGTCATGTCAGGGGCAGGTACCGATGGAGAGGGACATCCCGATGAGCACCGACGCGGACGCGACGCCCGCCTACCGCTACACCGCCGAGCTGGCTGGCGAGATCGAGCGGCGCTGGCAGCTGCACTGGGAGGAGCAGGGCACCTTCCACGCGCCGAACCCGGTCGGACCGCTCAAGGGCGACGTCCCCGCCGACAAGCTGTTCGTGCAGGACATGTTCCCGTACCCGTCGGGCGCCGGCCTGCACGTCGGGCACCCGCTGGGGTTCATCGGCACCGACGTGTTCGCCCGGTACCACCGGATGAACGGCCGCAACGTGCTGCACACGATGGGCTTCGACGCGTTCGGCCTGCCCGCCGAGCAGTACGCCGTGCAGACCGGGCAGCACCCGCGCAAGACCACCGAGGACAACATCCAGACCTACCTGCGGCAGATCCGCAGGCTGGGCCTGGGCCACGACGAGCGCCGGCGCATCTCCACCATCGACCCGGACTACTACAAGTGGACCCAGTGGATCTTCCTGCAGATCTTCAACTCCTGGTACGACCCGGCGGCGGGCCGGGCGCGGCCGATCGCCGAGCTGGAGGCGCAGTTCGCGTCGGGTGAGCGGGCGACGCCGGGCGCGCCGTGGGCCGAGCTGACCCGCCCCGAGCGGGAGCGGCTGCTGGGGCAGCACCGCCTGGTGTACCTGTCCGAGGCGCCGGTGAACTGGTGCCCCGGCCTGGGCACCGTGCTGGCGAACGAGGAGGTCACCGCGGACGGCCGCAGCGAGCGCGGCAACTTCCCGGTGTTCCGGCGGTCGCTGCGGCAGTGGATGATGCGGATCACCGCCTACTCCGACCGGCTGATCGACGACCTGGACCGGCTGGACTGGCCGGACAAGATCAAGGCGATGCAGCGCAACTGGATCGGGCGCTCGTCCGGCGCCCGGGTCAAGTTCGCCGTGGTCGGGCACGACGGCGTCGACGTCGAGGTGTTCACCACCCGGCCGGACACGCTGTTCGGCGCCACGTACATGGTGCTGGCGCCCGAGCACCCGCTGGTGGACGTGATCTCGTCCGCCGAGCAGGCCGACGCGATCGCCGCGTACCGCGCCGAGGTGTCCCGCAAGTCCGAGCTGGACCGGCAGGAGAACAAGGAGAAGACCGGCGTCTTCACCGGCGCGCACGCCACGAACCCGGTCAACGGCGAGCCGATCCCGGTGTACGTGGCCGACTACGTGCTGATGGGCTACGGCACGGGCGCGATCATGGCGGTGCCCGGCCAGGACCAGCGCGACTGGGACTTCGCCAAGGCGTTCGACCTGCCGGTCGTGCGGACCGTGCAGCCGCCCGCCGACTTCGACGGCGAGGCGTACACCGGCGCCGGCCCGGCGGTGAACTCCAGCCACGAGAGCAGCACCAGCCTGGACGGGCTGGACGTCGACCAGGCCAAGAAGAAGATCATCGCCTGGCTGGAGGAGCGGGGCCGGGGCGAGGGCACCGTGCAGTTCAAGCTGCGCGACTGGCTGTTCTCCCGGCAGCGGTACTGGGGCGAGCCGTTCCCGGTCGTCTACGACGAGGACGGCACGCCGATCGCGGTGCCCGAGTCGATGCTGCCGATCGAGCTGCCCGACGTGGACGACTACTCGCCGCGGACGTTCGACCCGGAGGACGCGGACTCCGAGCCGTCGCCGCCGCTGTCGCGGGCCGAGGACTGGGTCACCGTCGAGCTGGACCTGGGCGACGGGCCGAAGCGGTACCGGCGCGAGACCAACACCATGCCCAACTGGGCGGGTTCGTGCTGGTACCAGCTGCGGTACGTGGACCCGACCGAGCCGGACCGGTTCGTCGACGCCGAGAACGAGCGGTACTGGCTGGGCCCGCGCACGGCCGAGCACGGCGCGTCCGACCCGGGCGGTGTGGACCTGTACATCGGCGGCGTGGAGCACGCGGTGCTGCACCTGCTGTACGCGCGGTTCTGGCAGAAGGTGCTGTTCGACCTGGGCCACGTGTCCGGCGACGAGCCGTACCGGCGGCTGTTCAACCAGGGCTACATCGAGGCGTACGCGTACCGCGACTCGCGCGGCACGCCCGTGCCCGCCGAGCAGGTCGAGGAGCGCGACGGCAAGTACTTCTTCGAGGGCGAGGAGGTGCGCCGCGAGTACGGCAAGATGGGCAAGAGCCTGCGGAACGTCGTCACGCCGGACGAGATGTGCGAGAAGTACGGCGCCGACACGTTCCGGCTGTACGAGATGTCGATGGGCCCGATGGACGTCTCGCGGCCGTGGGCGACCAAGGACGTCGTCGGCGCGCAGCGGTTCCTGCAGCGGCTGTGGCGCAACCTGGTGGACGAGACCACCGGCGAGCTGCGGGTCACCGACGAGGACCCGGGCGAGGACGCGCTGCGGCTGCTGCACAGGACCATCGCGGGCGTGCACGACGACTTCGCGAACCTGCGCTACAACACGGCGGGCGCGAAGCTGATCGAGCTGAACAACCACGTCACCAAGCACTTCCCCGCCGGCGCGCCGCGCGCGCTGGCCGAGCCGATGGCGCTGATGCTGGCTCCGCTGAGCCCGCACGTCGCCGAGGAGCTGTGGTCGCGGCTGGGCCACGCCGAGTCGCTGGCCCACGGCCCGTTCCCGGCGGCGGACGAGAAGTACCTGGTGGAGGACACGGTCGAGTACCCGATCCAGGTCAACGGCAAGGTGAAGGCGCGGGTCGTCGTGCCCGCGTCGGCGTCGGCGGACGAGGTGAAGGCGGCGGCGCTGGGCGACGCCAAGGTGGCCGAGCTGCTGACCGGCGGCGAACCGCGCAAGGTGATCGTCGTGCCGGGCCGCCTGGTCAACGTGGTGCTGTAGGGGGCGTCAGGGACGCGGCAACTGGGCGGCCACCTCGGTCATCGCGTCGAGCAGGTCCGGCTCGACGTGCCCGGTTGCCGCTTCCGACTCGGCGATCGTGATCGTCGTGTCCCTGGTCTCCGACCAGTAGTGCCGGGCGGTGAACTCGACCTCCGGCAGGCCCACCACGCCGCCCGCCAGCGGTCGGACGTCGCCCGAGCCCGCGGTGTCGATGACCCGGTCGAACTGCCTGGCCTGGTTGCGGCCGGGGAAGGTGACCCAGACGACGGAGACCAACGCGGCGTTGCCCGCTTGGTCGCCGACGGCCAGCAGCAGGCGGTTGAGGGACGTGCACGGCGTCCGGGTGAAGAAGTCCTGGACCTGGCCGAACGAGTTGGCCAGGCAGTCGAGCTCCTGCCGGAGCGCCTGCTTGCTGATCCCGACCCCGAGGTGGCTCATCGCGCCCTCGGCGTCACCACCGCGGGCCGCGCGCTTGGCGTCCCACTTGCGCACGCCGATGCTCTCCACCGGGGCCGCGCCACCCGCGCCGCCCGCGCCCGAGTTCAGCGCCGCGCCACCGGCGCCGCCCGCGCCCGCGAGGACGACGAGCACCGCGGCGATCAGCGCGACGCCGCCGGAACCCTTGTCGGAACCCTTACCCGCCACCGTCCCCCCTCCCCGCGAAGCCCTCGCCGTGCGGCCCACCCATGCAACCCCGTCCGGGTGACCCCGGTTGCGGTGCGGAGGTGAAAAGCGCTCGAACGGACCAGCAGGTATGCCTGGAAGGCGCACTTCACGGTTGCGGAGGGAGACCCAGCTCGCCGAGGATCTGCGCCAGCATCGAGTCGAACATGGGCTCGGGGTTGGTCACCGCGAACGGGAAGCGGCCGAAGACCTCCAGGGCCACGTGCCCGTAGATGCGCACCCACGACTGCGTCACGTGGTGCACCGCGCCCAGCGTCAGCACGTCCTCGCCGACCACGACGCCGCGGTCGTTGACGGTGGCGAGCAGCACCTGCTGGAACGCCGCCAGGTCGGCCCGCAGCTCCTCCGGCACGTCGTCGCCGACGTCCTCGGGCAGCCGGTGGTCGGCGATCAACCTGCCCGCGACCTCCAGGAACACCCGGCCGAACTGGTCGCCGACCTGGCCGCGGCCGGCGTCGGGGCCGCACGTGCCGAGGGCGTCCTCGGCGGAGGCGAACACGAGCGTGAACTCCTGCGGGTGCGCGAGCGCCCAGCGCCGGAAGCCCCGGCACACCGCGTAGACCTGCGCGCTGGTGTCGCCCTGGTCGACGGCGGCCAGGCCGGCGTTCAGCTCGGCGGCGAGGTCGGTGCAGATGTCCTCGGCGAGCCTGCGCAGCAGGTCCTCGCGGGAGTCGTAGTACCGGTACAGGGCCGGGGCGGTGATGCCGACCTCGCGGGCGATGGCACGCAGGGTGACGGCGTCCCGGCCGTGCTGCACGAGCAGGGCACGGGCCTGTCGCCGAATTTCACGCTCGGTCTCAGCGCGCAGCCGTTCTCGGCGGGTGGCCTCGGTCATATGTCACCCAATCAGGTTGTAAACAGTGTTCACCGGGTATAACTTCCCGATAGGTCTAGTGAACGGTGTTTACGGAGTTGACGCCATTCACGCAACGGTAACCCATCTGCCTGGGAGGACGCGTGTTCGCGAAGTGGGGGTCGTTGGCGCACCGCCGCAGGTGGGCGGTGCTGATCACGACCGCGGTCCTGGCGGTGGTCGGCGGCATCTGGGGCCTCGGCGTGTTCGACCGGCTGAGCCAGGGCGGCTACGAAGCGCCCACGAGCGAGGCGGCGCGGGCCAACGAGGTCGCGCAGGACGCGTTCGGCAGGCAGGGCGGCGACGTGCTCGTCGTCTACGACACCGCCGACCCCGCGCAGCTGGCGAAGATCGCCGACCAGCTGGCCGACCTGCCCGCCGACGCCGTGCTGAAGGTGCAGCCGCCGTTCCCCTCCCCGGAGGGCGGCAAGTCGCTCGTCGTGATCACGCTGCGCTCGGGTGACTCGAACACGCAGCTCAAGCAGTACGAGCAGATCGCCGACCAGCTGCCGGTCGACGGGCTGCAGGCGCAGGTCGGCGGCCTGGTGCCGACCCAGAAGGCGATCAGCGACATGTCCGCCTCCGACCTCACCAAGGCCGAGGCCGTCTCGCTGCCGATCGTCCTCCTCCTGCTGGTGGTCATCTTCGGCGGCCTGGTCGCGGCGTCGCTGCCGGTGCTGGTCGGCGGCCTGGCGATCATGGGCTCGCTGGGCGTGCTGCACGCCGTCTCGCTGGTCGCCGACGTGAACTCGTTCGCGGTCAACGTCGCCAGCCTGCTCGGCCTCGGCATGGCGATCGACTACGGCCTGTTCATGGTCGGCCGGTTCCGCGAGGAGCTGGCCGACGGCCGCAGCACGCCGGACGCCGTGCGCCGGACGGTCATGTCCGCGGGACGCACCGTGCTGTTCTCCGCGACGCTGCTGGTCATCGCGCTCGCCGGCCTGCTGCTGTTCCCGCAGGGCTTCCTGAAGTCCCTCAGCTACGGCGGCATGTCCGCGGTGGCGATCGCCGCCGTCGTGTCGCTGACCCTGCTCCCCGCGCTGCTCGCCGTCCTCGGCCCCCGCGTGGACAAGCTCGCCCTGCCGTGGCGGAAGAAGAAGGCCCCGACCGAGGACGGCTGGCGCCGGCTGGCCGGCCGCGTGATGAAGCGGCCGGTGCTGGTCGCGCTGCCGATCGTGCTGGTGCTGCTCGCCCTCGGCTCGCCGTTCCTGGGCGTGAAGTTCGGCGAGGTCACCGAGAAGGTGCTGCCCGAGGGCAACCCGGCGCGGGTCGCCGCCGAGTCGATCAACACCGACTTCGCCGCGCTGTCCAACGCGGGCTTCAAGATCGTGGTCACCGGCGACCCCGCGCCCGCCGACGTGCAGGCGTTCGTCGCCGACGTCGGCGCGGTGCCCGGCGTCGGCGAGGCGCAGGTGGCCGCCGAACCGGCCGACGGCGTGTGGCTGATCAACGCCGGGCTGGACCAGGACGCGCTCAGCGACGAGTCCAAGCAGGCGCTGCGCGACGTGCGCGCCCTGCCGGGCCCCGGCGACGAGGTGCTGGTCGGCGGCAGCACGGCGATGGTGTCCGACAGCCTCGACGCCATCGGCGACAAGCTGCCGCTGATGGTCGCGCTGCTGGTCGGCGCGACGTTCGTGCTGATGTTCCTGGCGTTCGGCTCGGTGCTGCTGCCGATCAAGGCCGTGGTGATGAGCGCGCTGAGCCTGTCCGCCACGTTCGGCGTGCTGGTCTGGGTGTTCCAGGACGGGCACGGCGCGTCGCTGCTCGGCGTCACGCCCGCGCCGCTGGAGTCCGGGATCGTGGTGCTGATGGCGGCCGTGGTCTTCGGGCTGTCCACCGACTACGAGGTGTTCCTGCTGTCCCGGATGGTCGAGGCGCGCGGTCGCGGCGCGTCGACCGAGGAGGCGGTGACCGCGGGCCTGGCCAAGACCGGCCGGGTGATCACCGCGGCGGCGCTGCTGCTGATCGTGGTGACCGGCGCGTTCGCGTTCTCGCAGATCACGATGATGCGGTTCGTCGGCGTCGGCATGATCCTCGCCCTCGCGCTGGACGCCACCGTGGTGCGGATGCTGCTGGTGCCCGCCGTGATGAAGCTGCTCGGCGACGCCGTGTGGTGGGCGCCCGGGCCGCTGCGGCGGATCCAGGAGCGGATGGCGATCCACGACGAGGCCCCGGCGGAGGACGGGCCGAAGGTCGCCCAGACCGTTTAGGGCAGACCGTCTAGGACGGGTCCGGTGGCTCGAACGCGATGGCCGTGGCCGCGAAGCCGCGGCCGTCGTCGTCCAGGCCGCTGAGCTGGAACGTGGTCAGCACCCGGTGGTCCGCGCTGTCCAGCACGGTCGCGGTGCTGCCGCTGGACAGGAACAGGCGGCGGTCGCCGGGTGCGACGGCCAGGGTCTTCGCCTTGAACCGCAACGCCTTGGTGGTGCGCGTCGCGGTGTCGACGAACGCGACCCGGCGGTCCTGGGCGACGTAGACCCGCCGGCCGTCCGACGAGACCGCGATGGCGCCCGCCGCGCCCTTGCCGGTGGACGCGGACCAGCGCACCTCGTCGGTGCGCGGGTCGATCGCGGAGACGGAGCCGACGCCCTCGCCGACGTCGAGCGAGCTGACGTACACCGCGTCGCCGTCCGGGCTCACCGCGACGTGCTGCGGCATGTCGGCGACGTCGACCGTCGTCAGGGGGCTCGCGGTGGCGGTGTCGATCACGCTCACCGTGCCGTCCTGCGCGTTGGCCACGTACAGCTTGCGGCCGTCCGGCGTGATCGCGATGCCCTGCGGCTGACCGCCCGCCTTGATCGCCGCGACCAGCCGGAACCGCTCCGGGTCCACCACCGCCACCGCGCCGCTGCCGGTGACGTAGAGGCGCTTGCCGTCCGGCCGCAGCACGGCCTGGGCCAGCTGCGCGCCGGCGTGGATGCGGCCGACCACCTCGCCCGAACCCGGGTCGACCGCGGTGATCACGCCCGCCCAGCCGTTGACCACGTAGACCCGGTCGCCGCCCGGTCCGACCACCGCGCCGGTGGTCCACGCGCCGGTGTTGGCACTGGCCACGACCTCGCCGTCGGAGGTGTCGAGGACCTGCACGCGACCGTTGTGCGCGACCACGTACGCCCTGGGCGCGGGTGTGCCGGCGGCGGCGACGACGTGCGACTTCCCGCCGCCCGCGGCGGACAGCGCGGCGGTGACGAGGAGAGCGGCGGTGCCCAGGGCTGCGGTGCGTCGACGTCCCCACATGGCTGGGATGGGAACACCGCCGGCCCGCCGGCTTCCACCCTCGTCCCACGGACGAGTTCCTTTTGTGCCGGACCGGGTGAGCCGACTGCCGCCCGCGACGGCGGGACGGGCGGCAGCGCGGGGGCCTGTGCGCCCGGCGCCGGTCGCTCGGGGGGCGAAACGACCGACGCCGGGCCCCTGCCGGTGCTGGGCACCGGTGGTCATGACCCCGACGACGTAGGACTACCACCAGGTTGACGCAGTCCGGGCCGTTTTGGATCCCGAGAGCTACGAATCAGCCGAAATTCTTCGAGTTGCCACCAGCTTGGCGTAACGGGTGCCCGCCGTCAGGAGGACGAGGCCCGCGCCGATGAACGCGAGGACCCTCGCGATGCCGTCCAGAGCGGCCAGGTCGAACAGCAGCAGCTTCGCCACCGCCGCTCCGACCAGCACCAACCCGGCCACCCGCAAGGGCTTCCGGTCGATGCCGCGCACCAGCAGCACCAGCGCGGCGACCGTCCACGACACCGTCACGATCGAGTGACCGAAGAGGAATCCGGTCACGTCCTGCGACACCAGCAGCGCACCGCACAGCACCACGCCGGCCGCCGCGTACAGCAGGACGACACCCGAGGCGACCCACGGGAGCGGGTGCCTGCCGAGGACGCGCAGGCTCGACGCGACCCACGGCAGCACCACCATCAGGGCGCCGAGGACCAGCGAGGTCAGCGTGCCGGACACCAGGTAGCCGCTGCTGTCCACCCGCCACGGCTCCTCCAGCAGCAGGCGGGGCGGCACCGCGTCGTCGACGGTGAGCAGGAAGCCGATCGCGCCGAACACCGCCGAGCCGATCAGCGGACCGCGGGACGACAGGACCTTCGCCAGGAACGCCAGCAACAACGCCTCGGCCAGCACCACGGCGGCGCGCGTGCTGCCGTCCAGGGCGAGGGCGGTCGCCTGGAACAGGGCGAACACGCCCACCCCGCCGACCGCCGCGGTGAAGTCGCGCGGCAACGACCGCCGACCGGCCGCCCACAGCGCGAGCATCACCACCGCGACCACGCCCGCGACACCCGCGCCGAGCAGCCGGTCGAGGACGGCGGTGGTGAGCAGGGCGGGCACCGGCGAGCCGACCGCCAGCGCGAGCGCGGTCCGGTCACCGGGCCGGACCCTGATCGTGAGCACCGCCGACGCCACGCCGACCGCGGCGGCCAGCAGGGCGATCCCGGCCAGCGCGCGCCCGTCCGTGCGACCGATCACCAGGACCGCGGCCAGCAGCGGCGGGACGCCCGCGGTGACGGCGAGCCACGGCCAGTCGCGCTTGAGGTGCACCGGGCCGGCGGCGATCTTGAGGACCAGGAGGAACGCGACGAGCAGCGGCGTGAAGCCCTGGGTCAGGACCGGCGCGCACACCACGCAGGCGGCGACCACGCCGATGGCGAGGGTGGCGGAGTCCCAGCGCAGCGCCAGCAGCAGCCCGCCGGCCGCGACCAGCAGGCCCGCCGCCAGGCCGCCGCCCTCGGGCAGGTACGCGTAGATCGAGGTGGCCGCGACGACGTCCAGGTAGAGCACCGCGATGCCGGTGGCGGCCAGGGCGAACGCGCCGGTCCGGCCGGTCGGGGTGCGGTGCAGCCACAGGCCGAGGCCGACGAGCACCCCGCCCAGCGCCGCGCCGCCGAGGACGCGGGGCAGCGGGCCGAGGTAGCCGCGCTGGACGGCGAGGACGAGCAGGAGCACGACGCCGAGCAGCGTGACCGCGCCGCCGACCCAGGCCAGCAGCTTGCTGCCCGCGCCGTCCTTGGCGAGGCGGTCGAAGAGGGTCGGGCCCGGTGGCGGCGGCGGGGTGGGGGTCCAGTGCGGTCCCGGCGTCGGACCCCAGGCCGAGGGAGGTGGGGGTGGGGCGTGCGGCGGGGTGTGCGGGTTCGGCGGGAAGGGCCGGTGACCGGCCGGGTGGCCGGTCTGGTGGGGCACGGCTTGTGGCGCCGGGGTGGTCGGCTGGGCCGGGGCCTGCGGCACCTGCGGGGCCTGTGCTGCTTGAGCGGCCTGCGCGGCCGGCTGTGGCGTGGCCGGGGCGGCCGGCTGTGGCGCGGGGTGCGGTGCGGCCTGTGGTGCTGGTGTGGGTGGCTGGGCTGTGGCATCCGTGCTGGTCACAGGAGCAGCGGGGGCCGGCAGCGTCGCCACTGCCTGGGTGCTGCCGACCCGGTGCAGCTCCTGCCCCACCGCCTCCAGGCGGCGGCCCAGGTGGCCGAGTTCGTCTGCCAACCTCATCAGGGGTTCCTGCCCAGTCCCGGTCATGTGACCAGCATCGCCCGGTCGGGTGGTATCCGGAATCCGTACCTCTACTCAGTCGCGTGCCCGGCCGCGTGCCGAACCGGTCGCGCCGGGACCTGGCAGAGTCGTCGGCGTGACTGTCCTGGTGCTCGGCTCGGCCAACGCGGACCTCGTCGTCCCGGTGCCGCACCGCCCCGCGGCCGGCGAGACGGTGCTCGGCGGCGACACCGCCGTGCTGCCCGGCGGCAAGGGCGCGAACACGGCGGTGGCCGCCGCCCGGCTCGGCGCGACCGTCGCGCTGGTCGGCGCGGTCGGCGCGGACCAGTACGGCGAGCTGCTGCTGGACTCGCTGTCGTCCTCGGGCGTGCGCACCGACTTCGTCCGCACGTCCGCGCGGCCGACCGGCCTGGCCTACATCACCGTCACCCCGGACGGCGAGAACTCGATCGTCGTCGCGCCCGGCGCGAACTCGGACGTCGGCCCGTCCGATGTGGACGCCCTCACCTGGGACGGCGTGTCGGTCCTGGTGTGCTCGCTGGAGGTCCCGGCGGCGACGGTCGCGCACGCGATCCGGGTGGCGGCCGATCACGGGGTGCGGCCGGTGCTGAACCTGTCCCCGGTGGTCGAGGTGCCCGCCTCGGCGCTGGCCCCGCTGGACCCGCTGATCGTGAACGAGCACGAGGCGGCGGCGCTGGCGCCGTCGTTCGCCGGGCTCCTGGCGCTCGGCCCGAAGTCCGCCGTGGTCACGCTGGGCGCGCGCGGCGCGGCCGTGGTCACGCCGTCCGGTGTGGTCGAGGTCGGCGCGCCCGAGGTGTCCGTCGTGGACACGACGGGCGCGGGCGACGCGTTCGCGGGCGCGCTGGCGGCCGGCCTGTCGTCCGGCTCGTCGCTGGTGGACGCGGCCGGGTTCGCCGCCCGGGTGGCCGCGCTGTCGGTGACGTCGGCCGGCGCGCAACCGTCCTACCCGACGTCGGAGCGGGTCCGGGACGCGTCTCGTCCTTCACGGCCCCACGATCCGAAGGGTATGGTCTAGACCATGTCGAGCGCGCGCCTGAGTGGTGTCGGGGTCAGTTCCGGTCGGGCCTCCGGGCCGGTGGTCCGGGTGGCGGAACCGCTCGGCGAGCCGGACGCCGGACCCGCGCCCGCCGACCCGGCGGCCGAGGCCGCGCGCATCCGGCCCGCCGCCGACGTGGTCGCGACCCGGTTGCGGGACCGGGCCGCCGCGGCGAGCGGCGACGCCAAGGACGTGCTGGAGACGACCGCCGCGATGGCGGCCGACCCGGCGCTGCTGTCCCAGTCCGAGAAGCTGGTCACCACCGACTCGCTGCCCGCCGCGCGGGCCGTGCACCAGGCCGCCGCCGGGTTCATCTCCGCGCTGGAGGCGGCCGGCGGGTACATGGCCGAACGCGCGCGCGACGTCCGCGACGTGCGCGACCGCCTGGTCGCCGAACTGCTCGGCGTGCCCGCGCCCGGCGTGCCCGCGCTGGCCGCGCCGTCGGTGCTGGTGGCCCGCGACCTCGCGCCCGCCGACACCGCCGGGCTCGACCCGGCCAAGGTGCTGGCCCTGGTCACCGAGGAGGGCGGGCCCACCTCGCACACCGCGATCCTGGCCCGCGCGCTCGGCATCCCGGCCGTGGTCGCGTGCCGCGGCGTGCTCGACCTCGACGTGCCGTCGCTGCTCGTGGACGGCGACACCGGCGAGGTGCGGGCGTCCGACGGCACGGTCCGCGCGGCGCGCGCCGAGGGCCGGGCGGAGTGGAACGGCGTCGGCGCGCTGCGCGACGGGCACCGGGTGAAGGTGCTCGGCAACGTCGGCTCGCCCGCCGACGCGGTGGCCGCCGCGGCCGGTGGCGCGGAGGGCGTGGGCCTGTTCCGGACCGAGTTCTGCTTCCTGTCGGCGTCGTCGGAGCCGTCCGTCGACGAGCAGCGCGCGGCCTACGCGGCGGTGCTCGCGCCGTTCGCGGGCAAGCCCGTGGTGGTGCGGACCCTGGACGCGGGCGCGGACAAGCCGCTGCCGTTCCTGGCGCCCGAGCCGGAGCCGAACCCGGCGCTGGGCGTGCGCGGCCTGCGGGTCGCCTTCGACCGCCCGGACGTGCTGGACCGCCAGCTGGAGGCGATCGCCCTGGCCGCCGCCGACACCGGCGCCGAGGTGTCGGTGATGGCGCCGATGGTGGCCACCGCCGCCGAGGCCGCCTGGTTCGTGGAACGGGCGCGCGCCGCCGGTCTGCGGCGGGCCGGCGTGATGATCGAGATCCCGGCGGCGGCGCTGGTCGCGCACGAGGTCCTGGCCGTGGTCGACTTCGTGTCCATCGGCACGAACGACCTGGCCCAGTACGTGTTCGCGGCGGACCGGCAGGTCGGCGCGGTGGCCGCGCTCAACGACCCGTGGCAGCCCGCCCTGCTCCGGCTGGTGCGGCTGGTCGGCGACGCGGGGGCCGCCCTGGGCAAGCCGGTCGGCGTGTGCGGCGAGGCCGCCGCCGACCCGCTGCTGGCGTGCGTGCTGACCGGGCTGGGCGTGACGAGCCTGTCGATGAACCACACCGCGCTGGCGGGCGTCGGCGCGAAGCTCGCGACGACCAGCTTCGACCTGTGCCAGTTGGCGGCCCGCGGCGCGGTGGCCGCCGCCGACCCGGCCTCGGCCAAGCTCGCCGCCCGCGCCCCGCACTAGACCACGGCGGCCAGCAGGGCGTCGCGGACCAGGACGACCAACGGGTGCCGCTCGCTGCCGCGGCGCACCGCCGCGACCACCCGCCGCAGGGGCGCCGTGCCGCGCACCGGCAGACCGGGCTCGGCGTTGCGCGGCACCAGCGCCACGGCCGCGCTCGCGCGCACCAGCGCGCCCACGGCCCGGAAGTCGTCGGACGTGTGCGTGATCCGCGGCGCGAACCCGGCCTGCTCGCAGGCCAGCTCCACCACGTCCCGCACCGGGTTGCCGGGCAGCGGCGCCACCCAGTCGTCGTCCGCCAGGTCGGCCAGGCCCACCTCGGCCCGGCCCGCCAGCCGGTGCCCCGGCGGCAGCACCACGTCGAACGGCTCGGTGTAGAGCGGGAACCGGGTCAGCCGCCGGTCGTCGGTGCGCAGCCGGTACTCCTCGGTGATCGCCACGTCGATCTCGCCGTCCAGCAGCAGCGGCACGCTGGCGTGCCCCTCCACGTCGCGCACCCGCAGCGTCACGCCCGGCGCGGACGACCGCAGCGCGGCCAGCGCGGGCGCGACGACCTGCGTGATCGCCGACGCGAAGCTGCCGACCTCGACCAGGCCGGTGGCCCCCGCGGCGAACGCGGCCAGCGTCGCCTGCGCCCGCTCCAGCTCCGCCGCCACCGCGTTGGCGTGCCGGACCAGCAGCTCGCCCGCCGCCGTCAGCGACACCCGCCGCCCCCGCCGCCGCAGCAGCTCCTGCCCCACCTCGGACTCCAGCGCGGCCAGCTGCTGCGACACGGCGGACGGCGTGAGGTGCAGCGCCCGGGCCGCCGCCGTCACCGTGCTGTGGTCGGCGAGCGCGCGCAGCACCCGCAACCGCCTCGGGTCGATCACCGGCCGACCACCGGACCGCCCTGCGGCCGATCCGCCCGTGCGGTACCAAGTGTCATGCGCTCCCACCGCACGGCGGAACTGGTCATCTCGGGCCTCGGCCTGCTCGCCCTGGTCGTCCTCGGCTTCGTCCTGCCGAGCGCGCGGGCGGGCGGGTTCCAGGTGGACGGCACGGCCGTGCTGCTCTCGATCATCGTGCCCGCCATCCTGCTGGTGTTCCTCGGCATCTGGGGCAAGCGGTCCGAGAAGAAGGGCTGACCGCCGCATCTCTCCGCAGCTGCCGCCAGGTGAATGTTAAGTATTACAGTAGCCTCATTTATATAGTTGAGGCACTATCAGCTTGCTGGTACGAGCATGATCGGTTGACGGCCGGGCGGGGTTCATGTACTCTTTATATAGAAATAAGCCGAGGCTCGACCGCGCAGCCGGCAAGCAGGACGGCCGAGCCCCCGACATCAGGAGTGTGCATGAACAGAGACGACATGGCCAACCCGCGGCTGACCCTGTCCGTCGATGTCACTGACCTCAGTGACGCCGACCGACTGCGCTTCACCGAAGAGGTCACCGACCTGCTCGGCAAGTACCTCGATGGCCAGGGGACCGAAGAGGCTTCCGCGGCGGGCTGGACACAGGAGACCGTGCAAGAAGCGCTCCTCGCGCTCGAGCGCGACAACGGGTGGGTGCAGGCCGGAGTCATCCGTGCGGCGATCGACAACGGCGGCACGGTCTCCCGCGAGCAGGTCTACGCCATTGGTCAGTACGAGTCCACCAGAATGCTGCGTGGATTCACAAGGCCGGTCAACCGCGTGGTGAGCCGCATGCGTGCCAAGGGCACCATTCCCGCCACCGCCGTCGATCTGCTCGCCCCGGTCTACAACGGCGGGGTCCAGGCTACTGCTTTCCGTGTCCCCGACGAGTTGTTGAACCTGTCCGCGTAGAACTCGAACAAGCGTTGGTGGGCACGCGTGTGCCCACCAACGCGGAGTTCAGTCCGCCATCCGCTCGCGGGCCGCGATGAACGCGTCCACCGCCCGGTTCACGTCGTCGGTCGAGTGGGCCGCCGACATCTGGGTCCGGATCCGGGCCTTGCCGTGCGGCACCACCGGGTACGAGAAGCCGATCACGTAGACGCCCTGCTCCAGCAGCAGGTCGGCCATCCGGGACGCCTCCGCCGCGTCGCCGATCATCACCGGGATGATCGGGTGCTCGCCCGGCAGCAGGTCGAAGCCCGCCTCGGTCATCCGCGAGCGGAACAGGGCGGTGTTCTCGCGCAGCCTGGTCAGCAGCTCGCCGGACGAGCTGAGCAGGTCGAGCGCGGCGATGGCGGCGGCGGTGATCGACGGCGCCAGCGAGTTGGAGAACAGGTAGGGCCGCGACCGCTGCCGCAGCATCTCCACGATCTCCGCCCGCCCGGACGTGTAGCCGCCGGAAGCGCCGCCCAGCGCCTTGCCGAGCGTGCCGGTGACGACGTCCACCCGGTCCTGCACGCCGAACAGCTCGGGCGTGCCGCGGCCGTTCGGGCCGGTGAAGCCGACGGCGTGCGAGTCGTCCACCATGACCAGCGCGTCGTGCCGCTCGGCCAGGTCGCAGATCTCGTCCAGCGGCGCGAGGTAGCCGTCCATGGAGAACACGCCGTCGGTCGCGATCAGCCGGTAGCGCGCGTCGGCGGCGTCCTCGAGCTGCTTCTCCAGGTCGGCCATGTTCCGGTTCTCGTACCGGTAGCGGCGCGCCTTCGACAGCCGGACGCCGTCGATGATCGACGCGTGGTTCAGCGCGTCGGAGATGATCGCGTCCTCCGCGCCGAGCAGGGTCTCGAACAGGCCGCCGTTGGCGTCGAAGCACGAGCTGTACAGGATGGTGTCCTCGGTGCCGAGGAACTGCGAGAGCCGCTGCTCCAGCTCCTTGTGCGGCTCCTGCGTGCCGCAGATGAACCGCACCGACGCCATGCCGAAGCCCCACCGGTCCAGCGCCTCGTGCGCCGCGCGGACCAGCTCGGGGTGGTCGGCCAGGCCCAGGTAGTTGTTGGCGCAGAAGTTCAGCACCTCGTCGCCCGAGCCGACCCGGACGGCGGCGTTCTGCGGGGTGCCGATCACCCGCTCCGCCTTGTAGAGCCCGGCCGCGCGGATCTCGTCCAGGCCGGCCCGCAGGTCCTCGCGCATCGCGCCGTACATCAGTGAGCTCCCGTCCAGTCGAGGATGACCTTGCCGCACTTGCCCTCGCGAGCCGTCGCGAACGCCTCGGCGAACTCCGCGTGGTCGAACCGGTGCGTGATCACCGGGGACAGGTCGAGGCCGCGTTGCAGCAGCACCGACATCGAGTACCAGGTCTCGAACATCTCGCGGCCGTAGATGCCCTTGACGTGCAGCATCTTCAGCACGACGCTGCTCCAGTCGACGGCGAACTCCTCGGCCGGCAGCCCCAGCATGGCGATCCGGCCGCCGTGGGCCATGTTGCCGATCATCTCCTGCAGCGCGATCGGCCTGCCGGACATCTCCATGCCGACGTCGAAGCCCTCGGTCATGCCCAGCTCGGACTGCGCCTCGGAGATCGTCCGCTCGGCGACGTTCAGCGCCAGGTCGACGCCGATCTTGCGGGCCAGCTCCAGCCGGTGCTCGCTGACGTCGGTGATGACGACGTTGCGCGCGCCCGCGTGCTTGGCGACGGCCGCCGCCATGATCCCGATCGGGCCCGCGCCGGTGATCAGCACGTCCTCGCCGATGACCGGGAACGACAGCGCGGTGTGCACGGCGTTGCCGAACGGGTCGAAGATCGCCGCGACGTCCAGGTCGACGGGCGCGCGGTGCACCCAGGCGTTCTGCTCGGGCAGCACCACGTACTGCGCGAACGCGCCGTCGCTGTGCACGCCCAGGCCGCGGGTGTTGGCGCACAGGTGCCGCCGGCCCGCCTTGCAGTTGCGGCACGTGCCGCAGACCAGGTGGCCCTCGCCGCTGACCAGGTCGCCGACCCGGACGCCGGTCACCGAGGCGCCGGTCTCCACCACCTCGCCGACGAACTCGTGCCCGAGCACCAGGGGCGCGTGGACGTTGTGCGCGGCCCACTCGTCCCACGAGTCGATGTGCAGGTCCGTGCCGCAGATGCCGGTGCGCAGCACCCGGACCACGACGTCGGTCGGTCCGGGGGCGGGGTCCGGGACGTCGGTCAGCGACAGACCCGGCCCGGCGGCGGCCTTGACCAGTGCCTTCATGCGGGCGAGTGTGCCCTCACCCCCTTGTGCAGTCCATCAGGACTTTCTGAATTCACTCGTAAGTTCAGCTTCACAGGCGATGTTGCGCGCCATGCCGCCGAACACCAGCCCGTGGAACGGCCAGACCAGCCACCAGTAGACGTGCCCGGCCAACCCGCGCGGCACGAACACCGCCCGCTGCCGGTAGGTCGACCCGCCGCCGTCCTCCGCCGCGACCCGCAGCTCCAACCACGCCAGTCCGGGAACCCGCATCTCCGCGCGCAACCGCAGCAGCCGGCCCCGGTCGATCTCCTCCACTCGCCAGAAGTCCAGCGCCTCGCCGACCTGCAACCGCCTCGGGTCGCGCCGCCCGCGGCGCAGGCCGACCCCGCCGACCAGCCGGTCCAGCCACCCGCGCACCGCCCAGAGCAGCGGGAACGAGTACCAGCCGTGCTCACCGCCGATGCCCTCCACGACCTGCCACAGCCGGTCCGGCGTGGCCGCGGTCCGCCGCTCCCGGACGTCCACGTAGGACGAGCCGCCGGACCAGTCCGGGTCGGTGGGCAGCGGGTCGGCGGGCGCGCCCGGCACCGACGCGCCGGACCAGCGGGTCTCCACGTCGGCGTCGCGGACCTTCGCCAGCGCCAGCCCGACCGCCCGGTCGTAGCCGGTGTTCTCGCCCGGCAGCAGCTCCCGGACGTCGTGCTCCCGGCACACCACCTCGTGCACCAGCGACTCGATCAGCGGCGCGGCGATCGAGCGCGGCACGGGCGTGACCAGGTTGACCCAGTGCGCGGACAGGTGCGGGGTCAGCAGCGGCACCGGCAGCACGCGCCGCGGCCGCAGCCCGGCCACCCGCGCGTACCGGAGCATCATCTCCAGGTAGGTCAGCACGTCCGGCCCGCCGATGTCGAACGCGCGGTTCACGTCGGGGGGCAGCCGCACCGCGTCGACCAGGTAGCGCAGCACGTCCCGCACGGCGATCGGCTGGACGCGGTTGCGCACCCAGCGCGGCGCGACCATGACCGGCAGCCGCTCGGTCAGGTAGCGCAGCATCTCGAAGCTGGCCGACCCGGACCCGATGATCACCGCCGCCTGCAGCACCACCGCGGGCACCGAGCCGCGCAGGAACACGTCGCCGACCTCCTTGCGCGAGGCCAGGTGGGGCGACAGCGGCACACCGGGCGGGTGCAGCCCGCCCAGGTAGACGATCCGCTGCACGCCCGCGTCCTCCGCGGCGCGGGCGGTGTTCTCGGCCGCGCGGCGGTCCGCGTCGGTGAAGTCCGGGTCGCCCAGCGAGTGGACCAGGTAGTGCACGACGTCGACGTCGCGCATCGCCGCGCCCAGCGTCGCCGGGTCGAGCACGTCGCCGCGGACCACCTCGACCCGGTCGACCCACGGCACGTCGCGCAGCTTGCCGGGGTCGCGGACCAGGCACCTGACCCGGTGGCCCGCCGCGACCAGCCGGGGCACGAGCCGTCCGCCGAGGTAGCCGGTCGCTCCGGTGACGAGGCAGTGCACAGCACGATCATCGTCGGCCGCGCGCCGACGCGCAGGACGACGTCACGCGGCGGTGGCCGCCCGGCCCTCGGCCGTCACGCGTGCCGGAACCAGCGGGGCTTCTTCTTCTTGATCTCCACGTTGCCCGCGCGCACCTGACCGCGCACGACGAAGTGCGGGCGGCCGTTCAGCCCCGTGCCGACCTTGTCCTTCAGGTTGCTCGCGGCCAGCTCGACCCCCTCGGCGTTGACCGTGGCGCCGTCCGGCAGCAGCAGCTTCACCGAGCCCGCGGTCACGTCCAGCTCGATGTCCACCACCGCGTGCGGGATGGACGCCTCGCGGAAGTCCAGGTCCGTCGTGCCCATCCGGTTGCGCACGACCAGCTGCCGCGGCACCGTCCAGTTGCCCTTGCGGTTGACCGTCGACATGGTCGACCTGAGCTCCTGGCGGTCCTGCGCGGCGGCCAGGACCTGCTCGTCGTGCACCATGCCCGGCAGGTCCAGCAGCACCGCGTTCAACTGGCCCCGGGTGCGCGCGGCCAGGGCGGTGTCGGTCCGCTCGGTGAACTCGTCCAGCGTGATCAACCCGCGGCCGATCGCCTTCTGCAGCAGCCCGACGACGTGCTCGCGCTCCGCGTCGGACACCCGGAAGTCCCTGGGGTCGGTCATGGCTCAGCCCTCCGGTTCGACGTCGAGCCCGTGCTCGATCGCGTACCGCGCCAGCTCGACGCGGTTGTGCAGCTGCAGCTTGCGCAACGTGGACTGCACGTGGTTCTCCACCGTGCGGTGCGAGATGACCAGCCGGTTCGCGATCTGCCGCGCCGTCAGCCCCTTGGCCACCAGCCGCAGCACCTCGGTCTCCCGCTCGGTGAGCTGCGGCTTGTCCTCGTCCGGCGTGGCGGCCATCCGCCGGTACTCGCCGAGCACCAGCCCGGCCAGGCCCGCGGTGAACACCGCGTCGCCCGCCGCGGTCCGGTTGACCGCCTCCACCAGCTCCTCGGCCGAGGCCGACTTCACCAGGTAGCCGGACGCGCCCGCCTTCACCGCCTCCAGCACGTCGCTGTGCTCGCCGCTGGCCGACAGCACCAGCACCCTGGTCCCCTCCAGCGACCCGGTGATCACCGTGGTCGCCTCCACCCCCGTCGTCTCGCCCAGGTTGAGGTCCATCAGCACCACGTCCGGCCGCACCGCGCGGGCGATCCGCACCGCCGACGCGGCGTCGCCGGCGGTCGCGACCACCTCGAAGCCGCGTTCGGCCAGGTCGCGCGCGACACCGTCGCGCCACAGCGGGTGGTCGTCCACCACCATCACGGAAACGCTCATCTGAAGACTCGAACCTCCCACTCGGTGCCCTCCCCCGGCCCCGTTTGCAGCTCAAGCGTCCCACGCAGCGCCTCGACCCGGCCCCGGATGGACTGGGCCACCCCCATCCGGCCCTCGGCCTCGGCGGAGGCCAGCCTGCCCTCGGGGATGCCCGGACCGTCGTCGCGGACGCTGAGCACGACCTCCTCGCCGAGGTCTTCGAGCAGCACCCAACCCCGCGCCTCGCCGCCCGCGTGCTTGTCCACGTTGGACAGCGCCTCGCGCACCACGGCGGTCAGCTCGGACACCGTCGAGGCGGGCAGCATCACCCTGGTGGCCGGGGTGGACACCTGGAACCGGGACGACGCGAGCAGCTGCAGCGCCGGCCGCAGGTCCGCGTCACCGCCCGGGGTGGACTCGGTGGGCGCGGCGGCCACCAGCGACCGCAGCGCGACCTCCTGCTCACCGGCCAGCTCGGCCAGCTCGGCCGCCTCGCCGCCCAGCTCCAGGCCGCGCTTGCGCACCCTGGCCAGCACCTGGAGCACGCCGTCGTGGATCGAGCGCGCCAGCCGCTCCCGCTCCGCCGTGGCCGCCTCGGTCCGCAACGCCTGCGCCAGCCGCACCGCCGAGCGGCGCGCGGTGGTCGACGCCATGCCGACCACGAAGCCCGCGCCGGTCAGCAGGACCACGTCGCGCACCAGGTCCACGGTCAGCTCGACGCGGTTGAGGTAGGTGCTCAGCCCGACGGCGAACCCGGCCGCCGCGCCCGCGACCTGACCGCCGAGCGCGCCCGCCGCCACCGCCGGCCCGCACGCCCAGATGGTGGTGATCAGCGGGACGTCGTACAGGAACTGGGCGTCCGTCATGATCAGCGGCGAGAGGGACATCAGGCCGCACGCCACCACCAGGTCGGCCACCACGACCCACGGCCGCCGCCCGTCCTCCCGGCTGTACGCCTGGATGGTGAACACCGACCACAGCGCCATCGCCGCGATCACCGCCCACGCCAGCCAGGGCCGCTCGTACCCGCCGTGGTTGACGACCGCGTTGCCGAGGGCGAACAGGAACGTCACCACGCGCAGCGCGACGGTTCCGCGCCAGAGGTGGGCGACCGGGTCCTCCAGCACCGACGTCCCCCGGTCGGATGGCTTTGTGCGCACGGTGTGCTCCTTTCACGGCCATCTTGCCGTGTCGGAGCGGCCCGACCGACCCCCGGGCGCACGTCTGTTCCGATACCGACACCTGCGGAAGGGCCGCGGCCCCGCGGCCCGGTCGAGACGGCCCGAGCCCTACTGCCGCCCGCTGTGGTCCGCGGTCGGCTCCTCGGTGTCGTCCACGTCCTCGACGCGGTCGCCGCCGGTGTCCACCGGCCCGCTCTCCTGCGGCTCCAGCACGTCGACCCGGGCCGGCTCCACACCCTTGTCCGACTGCGACAGCAGCGACCTGATCCCGGAGTTCAGCACCGCCAGCAGCGGCACCGCCAGCAGCGCGCCCGCGATGCCGCTGACCACCAACCCGGTGGTGATCGCCAGCACCACGGCCAGCGGGTGCAGCTTCACCGCGCGGCCCAGCAGCAGCGGCTGGAGCACGTGGCTCTCCAGCTGCATCACGCCGATCAGGATGGCCAGCACGACCAGCGCCGCCACCGGGCTCACCGCCACCAGCGCCACCAGCACCGCCACCGCGCCGGTGATCACCGCGCCGACGATCGGGATGAACGCGCCGAGGAACACCAGCGCCGACAGCGGCACGACCAGCGGCACGTCCACGATCCACAGGCCGATGCCGACGCCGACCGCGTCCACCACCGCCACCAGCGCGGTGGCCCGCACGTACGACACGAGCGAGGCGAACCCGCGCCGCCCGGCCACGTCCGCCCGGTCGCGCACGTCGCGCGGCACGATCCGGACCAGGAACCGCCAGATCCCGTCGCCGTCGTGCAGGAAGAAGATGAGCGTGAACAGCGCCAGGATCAGCCCGGTCAGGATCTCGCCCAGGGTCGCCGCCGTGGTCAGCGCGCCCGACGTGATGTCGGCCTGGTTGTCCTGGATGGTCTTCACGATCTCGTCCAGGTACTGCTGGAGCTGGACGTCGCTCAGGTGCAGCGGTCCGTCGCGCAGCCAGTCCCGGATCTGCTCCAGGCTCGCCCCGACCTGCTGCTGGAGCTGCGGCAGGCCCTTGGAGAACTCGTTGATGACGAACGTCAGCACGCCGCCGACGACCGCGATGCCGCCGACCAGCACCACGCCGGTGGCCAGCCCGCGCGGGATGCCCGCCCTGGTCAGCTGGGACACCGCGGGCGACAGCAGCGCGGCCAGCAGCAGGGCGATCCCGGTCGGGATGACGATGGTGGCCAGGAACCCGACCACGTGGAACACCACGTAAAGAGCGGCCACGACGGCCACGAACCGCCAGCTCAGCGCCGCCGACACGCGCAGCAACCCCGGCACGTTGTCAGCGATCTTCCGTTCCGTCCCCATCACGCCGATCACGGTAGCCCGCCGGACCGCCCCCGGTGGGCCGGTCGAGCGGCGCGATCGGCCGGCGGCGCATGGCGGACACCACGTTTCGGATTTCCGGGAACCCTGGCGGAACCCGCGCCGCGGGTGATCGGATCGGCACGTGAGCGCCGAGGGGACCGTCGAGGACGCCGTGCGCGCCGCGTTCGCCGCCGGGCGCGTGCTGCGGTTCGACCCGAGGAAGCCCGCGCGGGAGCGCACGGTCCGCGGCGAGCTGCTGGCGTCCCTGCTCACCGACGGCTCGCGGGCGGGCGCCCTGCGGCTGGTCGGCGCGAACGTCGTCGGCTCGTTCTCGCTCGAAGGCGCGCGCGTCGAGCGGGTGGTCGACTTCCTGGACTGCGCGTTCGAACGGCCGCCGGACTTCCGGATGGCCCGCCTGGTCGGCCTGCGGATGCGCGGCTGCCGGGTACCCGGCCTGTGGGGCCGCAACGCCCGCATCGGCAGCGACCTGGCGCTGGAGGCCGGTTTCACCAGCGACGGCGTGGTCGACCTGACCGACGCCTCGGTCGACGGCACGTTCCGGCTGGCTGGCGCGGTGCTGCGGAGCCGGGCGGGCGACCACGCCCTGCTCGCCGCCCGCATCCGGCTGTCCGGCTCGCTCCAGGCCGTCGCGCTGCGCGCGGGCGGCGAGGTGCGGCTGCGCGGCGCGAACGTCGGCGGCAACGTGCACCTCGGCGGCGCGCGCCTGCTCAACGCGGGCCGCAACGCCCTCGACGCCACCGGCGTCACCATCGCGGGCACCCTGTTCTGCGACGCCGAGGGCGGCCGGTTCACCGCCGAGGGCCGCATCCTGCTCGACGGCGCGCGGGTCGGCGGCAGCGTCGTGCTCTCCGGCGCCCGGCTGCGCGCCAGCGTGGTCGACCACCCGGTCCTGGTGCTCCCGCGCGGCACCGCCGACGAGGCCGCCGCGCTGGTCGCCGACCGCGTCCGGGTGGAGGGCAACGTCGAGCTGGACGACGGCTTCACCTCCTCCGGCACGGTCCGGCTGCCCAACGCCGACATCGGCGGCTACCTGCGGCTGTCCGGCGCCGAGATCGGCCGCCGCGACGTGGTGGAGGAGTTGGCCGGCCACACCGGCGAGGTGGTCCAGCGCATCCCGGTGGCCCTGCACGCGGACGGCATCCAGGTCCGCGGCGACCTCGAAGCGCGCGGCACGCGCAACAGCGCCGGCGAGCGCGAGGGCGCGTTCCGGGCCTACGGCCAGGTGCGCCTGGTCGACGCGCACGTGCGCGGCAGCGCGTCCCTGTCCGGCGTCGAGCTGCACGGACCCGGCATCGACGTGCTGTTCGCCGACCGGCTGCGGGTCGGCGGCACGCTGTTCCTCCGCGACCTGCGCGCCCGGGGCTCGCTGCGCCTGCAGAACGCCGAGATCGGCTCCACCCTCGACTGCTCCGGCGCGTCCCTGCTCGCGCCGCGCCGCCGGCCGGACGGCACGGTCAAGCCGTCGCTGGACGCGCGGGTGGCCACCATCGGCAAGGACCTGCTGTGCAGCCACGGCTTCACCGCCTCGGGCGGCGTGCGCCTCAGGCTGGCCGAGGTCGGCAAGATGGCCACGTTCGCCGGCGCCCGGCTGGGCGGCCCGGGCAGCGACATCGCGCTGAACGCCTACGGGCTCGCGGTGGGCCAGCTCGTGCTGCGGCTGTCCGAGGACCGGGTCCCGGTCGGCCGGGTGGTGCTGACCAGGGTCGCCGCGGCGACCGTGCTGGACGGGCCCGGCCTGTGGGCGGCGACCGGCGGCGTGGACGTGGAGGACTTCACGTTCCGCTCGATCGCGTCCGCGCCGCACGTCGACGTGCGCACCCGGCTGCGCTGGCTGCGCGAGGTGCAGCCGGACTTCGCGCCGGGGCCCTACGAGCAGCTGGCCGCGGTCTACCGCGACGGCGGCGAGGAGGAGCTGGCGCAGCGCGTGCAGCTGGAGAAGCAGCACCGGCGCTACTCGGAGCTGGGCGTGGCGGGCCGGGTGTGGGGCGCCCTCCAGCGCTGGACGGTCGGCTACGGCTACCGGCCGTGGCTCGCGATCGCCTGGCTGACCGCGTTCTGGCTGTTCGGCGCGCTCTGGTTCCTCGGCCACGAGATGCCCAAGCTGAACGACGACGAGTCGCCGTCGTGGAACGCGTGGCTGCTGTCGATGGACCTGCTCATCCCGATCGTCGACCTGGGCCAGGACGGCAAGTGGCGGTTCGCCGGCGCCTCGCAGTGGATCTCCAGCACGCTGATCGCGGTCGGCTGGATCCTGGCCTCGACGGCCGCCGCGGGCGCGGCCCGGGTGCTCAAGCGGGTCTGACTACCCGCAACCGTGCGGGGCGACACCGGGCCACCGTCACACGATCCGGCGAACCAGCGGTCGAAGGAGTGCGCGCCGACCGCACCGACTGGCACTCTCTCGTCGTCGGCTTGATCACCACGATCACGGTGCCGGCGAAACCCGGAGCTCTAGGCGGAGGTAGCAGCGATGTCGCGCGGTGACCAGCGAGTGGGAACGGGGGCGAGCCGCGTTCGGCGGCTGCTCTCCCGGGCCCTGCTGGTCGTCGGCGGCACCGTGGCCGGCACCGCCGCGGCCTGGGCGCTGTCCACCTCGGCGGCCTCCGCGCAGGCGCCGGTCGAGCACGACGCGGTCACCGACGTCGCGCTCGCCGGCCGTGCGGTGGACGTCCCGGTCGAGGTGCTGTCCGGGGTCCGCGGGACCCCGGTCGGCGAGACCCCGGTCGGCCGGGCCGTGCAGGGCCTCGACGCGGCGCTGGGCGCGCCGCGGGTGCCCGAGCCGAGCCGGCCGGACCTGCGCCGGGTCGCGGACGACCTCCGCGACACCGTCGGGCACGTGGGCGTGGTGCTCCAGCCGCGCTCGCCCGAGCCGGTGGGCGCGGACGTCGTCGGCGTGGCCGCGGCGCGGCGCGCCACCGAGACCACCCCGGCCGCCACCGCCGTACCGGTTTCCGCCGGTACCCCGGTGGTGCAAGGGGTGTTCGACAAGTTCAGCCGCACCTGGCAGGCCGCGCCGCGGCAGCCGGTGACCGCGCTGTCCGACACCGGCGCCCCCTCCCTGCCGGGAGACCCGTCCGGGCTGCCGTCGATGCCGGTCGCGCCCCTCGGCGCGCCCGCCCACTGCTCCTGCGGTGGCGACGGTTCCGGCTCCTCCTCCGGCGGCGGCGGCCCGTTCACGGCCGGCTCCGCCGGCCAGACCGACCCCGCGGTGGCCCGGGCCCTGCTGCCCGCCACCGAGCGGAACGTCGTGATGCCCGGCAAGCAGCCCGGCATCACGCCCGACTGACCACAGCGCGCGGTCCGCGGCAGCTCAACGTCGAGCTGACCCGGTAATCGACCGTCGCGCCGCTTCGCGTGCGCTCCCCCTCCGGTCGAGATGCCGCGCTTCCCACCCCCTCTGATCCGGGTGGTCGTCATCTCCGACGCGGTCGCCGCGTCCGACCACCCTTCACCTCCCGCAAGGGAAACCGGAAGAAGGAGAACCCATGCAAACCTGGGCCAAGCGCGGTCTCCAGACCGCACTTGTCACGGGTGGTTTGCTGATGCTCGGCACGGGCATCGCTTCAGCCCAGGAGAACGTCAACCCCGACGCGAAACCGAACCCGCTCGACGCGAAGGTCCGCGTTCCGGTCGACGTCGACCACAACAACCTGGGCACCCTGGCGGGCAACCACGACCTGCCCGCGATCCACCAGGAGATCGCCACGCCGAGCGCGGCGGACATGCCGGTCCGCGACCTCGACGTCCCGGCCAACCCGCTGGTCCGCACCGCGCAGGAGCGGCTGACCGGTGTGGACACCACGGGCGTGTCCCGCGGCAACACCGCCGACGCCGACGTGGTCGTGCCGGTCAGCGCCTGCGGCAACGCGATCGCCGCGACCGGCGACGCCTACAGCGAGGGCCTGTGCACGCAGTCGGCCACCAGCGCCGGCGACATCAGGACCGACGGCTCGTACGGCCCCCTGGCGGGCAACGTGGCGCACGGCGCCGCCGCGATCTCGCCCCAGGTCAACGGCAACGCGGTCGCCGCGCTGGCCAACGCCGAGACCCGCACCACCTCCGAGCAGAGCGCGCTCGCGGGCGACAACATCAGGACCTCGGGCCAGGACGGCTCGCTGTCCGGCAACATCGCCGCCGTGCAGGGCGCGCTGCCCGCGCAGGTGACCAACAACGCGGTCGCCGCGGGCGGCAACTCCTACAGCGAGGCCAGGTCGTCCAACGACGCCGAGGCGTCCGGTTCGCTGACCACCACCGGCAACCGCAGCACCGGCGGTGGCAACGTCGTCGGCGCGCCCCTCGCCCCGGTCGTCGCGGTCACCGGCAACGGCGTCGGCGCGGTGGGCAACGCGGACGCGGTCACCGAGAACCGGGCCTCCTCGGTCGCGGGCGGCCACCGCGCCGGCCGTGACGAGGGCCCGACGTGGATGGACACCGCCACCTCCGGCAACGACGGCACGGTCGCGGGCAACGTGGTCCAGCCCGCGCTGGCCGGTCCGATCTCGGCCGGCGACAACACGCTGGCGGGCGTCGGCAACGCGCGGGTCGACAACTCGATGGCCCACGACGCCGAAGCCGGCGGCGACAGCTACACCGCGGGCCAGGACGCCGTGCTGTCCGGCAACTACGCCGACACCCCGATCGCGCTGCCGGTCTCCGGCGCGGGCAACGCGACGTCCGGCCTGGGCAACACCAGCGCCCGGCACACCAACGCGGCCTCCGCGGTCGCGGGCGGCGACACCTACACCAACGGCGACCGGTCCGTGCTGTCGGCGAACTCGGCGAACCTGCCGCCCGCCGGCGCGGCCGACGTCTGCGGCAACGGCCTGACCGGCGGCGGCATCGCCGAGGCGGACTGCGGCAACGCGGTCACCGCGGACGCCGGCGGCTACAACGGCACGACCGGCAACGACGCGGTCGGCTCGGGCAACGTCGGCCAGGTGCCGGTGGGCCTGCCCGCCGAGGCGTTCGGCAACGGCGTCGGCGCGGCGGGCACCCCCACCGGCCGGGCCACCGAGGACAAGGTCATCAACTCGGGCCGGGTCGCGACCAGCGTCGACGACAACGGCACGGTGTCCAGCAACGTGGTGTCCGCCCCGACCGCCCTCGGCGGCCAGGTGTTCGGCAACTCGGGCGGCGTGGTCGCCAACCCGACGTCCGAGACCGACAGCGACACCCGAATCGACCTCGGCAACCCGCCGCACGCCAACGGCAAGCACGGTTCCGCGTCGGGCAACATCGTGCACGTGCCCACCTCGAACCCGGCCCAGGTGTTCGGCGACTCCGTGGTCGGCGTCGGCAACGGCTCGTCGCGGACCGACAGCAAGCTGGACTCCAAGTCCGGCGGCACGGCCACCACCACCGGTGACGAGGGCTCGCTCTCGGGCAACGTGCTCTCGCTGCCCCAGGCGTCCTCGCCGCAGGTGTTCGGCAGCGCGGTCGGCGCGGGCAGCAACGTCGAGTCGGAGAGCCGCAACCAGTTCGGCTCGCACTCCGGCGGCGACGTGCAGACCTCCGGCGACGACGCCTCGTTCTCCGGCAACGGCATCGGCGCGCAGCCGGCGGTCCCGCTGCAGGTGTTCGGCGACGCCGTCACCGCCGCGGGCAACGGCCAGTCGCAGACCGACAACAAGACCGGCCTGGTCGCCGGTGGCGAGCACCTGACCTCGGCCGAGGACGGCTCCTGGTCGGGCAACCTGCTCACCGCGCCCGCGGGCGTCACCCCGTCGGTGCACGGCGACGCCGTGACCGTCGGCGGCCTCGCGGACGCCGCGACCGCCAGCCGGTCGCAGAGCCAGTCCGGCGGCGTCACCACCACCTCCGGTCGGGGCGCGGTCTCCGCGCACGACTTCGAGGCGCCCACCGAGGCGTTCGCCCGGGTGTTCGGCATCCCGCTGGACGTGGTCGGCACCGCCACCGCGAACGCGCACGACCGCAACGACGTGCGGACCGGCGACGACCAGGGCGATGACCAGCGGGCCACCGACGCGACCAGGGGCATCCAGCTCCCGGCCGGGATCGACAGCCTGCTGCGGGTCACCGAGCTGCCGAGCTGGGGCATCCTGCGCCAGCTGCCGGCGCACCGCGCGCCGCTGAGCACGCCCGGCCTCGACGAGCTGCGCGGCACGCCGATCCAGCGCGTGCTGCCCGACGCGCCGAAGCCGGACCTGCCGGACGCGCCCGACGTCGACCTGCCGGACATGCCGGACGTGAACCTGCCCGACATGCCGAAGCCCGAGCTGCCCAAGCCGGACGCGCCGCGCCTCGACGCGCCGCGGACGCTGCTGCCGAAGGCCGAGCTGCCGACCGAGCAGCTGCCGGTCGTGCCCGCCGTGACCGCGCTGCCCTACGTCAGCGACCAGCTGCCGCGCTTCGGCGGCCTGGGCCAGGTCCGCCAGGCCAAGCAGGCCAAGCACGGCCTGCCCGAGGTCGCCGACGTGGCCCGCACCGCCGCCACCGCGCTGTCCGCGGTGCCCGGCATGTACCGCTCGGTGCGGCACGGCGACGAGGAGCGCTCGTTCGGCGGCACCCTGCCGGTGGCCGGCGACCTCGACGCCACCCAGGTGATCCCGGCCGTGGACGGCCTGCCGGTGGCCGGCGTGCCCGCCGGTGGCCGTCACCTGTCGTCGCTGCCCATCGCCTCCCCGGCGCCGCTGCCGTTCGTGGTGCCGGTCCCCGGTGTGGCGCAGCCGCGCACCGACGTGCCGATGGTGCCGCCGCTGTCGCTGAGCGGTCTGAACGTCAACCCGGTGCAGGGTGACGTCGGCCCGACCCGGTTCGCCGAGGGCGCTCCCGCGCTGGCCGACATGGACGCGCGCAGCATGTTCAACGCGCTGGAGACCACCACCGTGATGCCGCGCATCTGATCCACCCCCCGCGACCGGGCCCCTGGCACTCCACGCCAGGGGCCCGGTTTCTGCGCGCGGTCAGCGGCCCAGCCGGTCGAGCATCCCGGCGAAGTCCTCTTCGGACACGATCGGCACCCGGTACGCCCGCGCCCGCCGCGCCTTGGTCGACAGCGTGAACGGGTCGGCGGCGACGACCAGGCGGGTCTGCCTGGTGACGTACCCCTGGCTGACCAGGCCCGCCGACGCGGCCCGGTCGACCCAGACCTCGCGCGGCGCGCCCATCTGCCCGGTGAACACCACCCGGTCACCGCGCACGAGGGTGACCAACCGGGGCCGCTGCGACTCCGGCGCGGCGACGCCCCGGCGCACCTCGACCACGTCGTCGGCCAGCGGCACCCGCGGCAGCGGGTCGGCCTCCGGCGCGCCGAACCCCAGGTAGTGGGCGAACAACCGGGCCGTGGCGCGGGCGTCGTGCAACGCGGAGTGCGCCGAGTCCAGCACCACCCCGGCCGCCTCGCAGCACGCCCGCAGCGACCGCCCGACCCGGTGCGGCAGGTACCGGTCGGCGAGCCGCATCGTGCACAGCCCGGTCACCGGCAGGTCCACCCCGATCCGGGCGAACTCGGCGGTCAGGAACCGGGCGTCGAACGACAGGTTGTGGGCGACGGCGACCCGGTCGGCCAGCCGCGCCGCCAGCGCGCCCGCGGCCTGCGCGAACGTCGGCGCGTGCCACACGTCGGCCGCCCTGATCCGGTGCACGTGCTGCGGTCCGAGGTCGCGGCCGGGGTTCAGCAGGGTGCACCACTCGTCGGTCACCCGGCCCGCGTCGTCCAACCCGATGACGGCCACCTCGACCACCCGGTCGGAACCGCGCGCGGCGAACCCGGTCGTCTCCACGTCGACCACGGCGTACCCCATGATCGACGGACCCTACCGACCGGGCTCACGGGCACAGCGCGCGGAGCACCAGGTCCACCACCGCGTCGGCGTGCTCGCCGGTCAACGGCGCCGAGCGCAGGAACCAGCGCTGGTAGACGGGGCCCAGCAACAACTCCACCGCCGCCGGCACGTCCACGTCGGCCCGCACCTCGCCCAACCGCTGGGCCGACCGCAGCCGCTCCTCCAGCGCCACCCGGCGCGGCATCAGCAGCAGCGTCACCAGGTCCGTGCGCGACTCGTGCACCAGCACCCGGCACACCTGGTCGAACCGCCGCTCGGCCAGCTCCTCCGCCGCGCCCCGCAGCTCGCGCTGGAGGTCGAGCGCCAGCACACCGCTGGGCAGCACGTCCGCCTCGGTCGGGCCGAACTCCACGAACGCGTCGAACAGCAGCGGCCCCTTCGACGGCCACCACCGGTAGATCGTCTGCTTGCCGACCCCGGCCCGGGCGGCGACCGCCTCGATGGTCAACCGGGAGTAGCCGAGCGCCTCGACCAACTCCAGCGCGGCCAGGAGGATCGCCCGCCTCGAACGGTCGCTGCGCCGCGCCGCGTCGGGTGGCATCTTCCGATCGTAAGGCGCAGTACTGCGGTCCGGGAATGACTCGCAACCGGCCGAACCGGTGACCGCGCCGGTCGTCGGCGCGGTGGAACTCCCCGGTCGACGCGGTGCCGTCCACCTCAGGGGGCGGCCCCGGGAGCGCTGGGTGCCGCGGTGTTCCGGCGCGCGGGCAGAATCACCGTCGTGCAGATCGGGGTGCTCGGGCCGTTCGAGGTCCACCTGGACGACGGCGCCCCGGCGGGCGTGCCGGGGGCCCGGTTGCGGGCGCTGCTGGTCGCCCTCGCGCTCGAACCCGGCCGGGTGGTGCCGAAGGCGGCGCTGGTCGACTGGATCTGGGGCGAGCACCCGCCGTCCGACGCGGCGAACGCCCTGCAGCGCCTGGCCTCCCGGCTGCGGCGGGTGCTGCCGGACGGGGTGGTGGACGGGCAGGCGGGCGGCTACCGGCTGGCGGTGGGGCCCGACGCCGTCGACGCCGTGCGGTTCGAACGCCTCGTCGGCCTGGCCCGCGGCGCGGAGGAGCCGCGGCGGGCGCGACTGCTCGGCGAGGCACTGGACCTGTGGCGCGGCACGGCCATGCAGGACGTCGGCCTGGAGGGCAGCTCGGCGTTCGACGCGGCGGTCACCCGGCTCGACGGGCTGCGCCTGGTCGCGCTGGAGGACCGGGTCGAGGCGGAGCTGCGCCTGGGCCGCGGCGCGGAGCTGGTCGCGGAGCTGACCGGGCTGGTGGCCGCGCACCCGGTGCGGGAGCGGCTGGTCGGCGCGCTGATGCGCGCCCTCGGCGCGGCCGGCCGGAGCACCGAGGCGCTGGTGGTGTTCCAGCGGGCCCGGGAAGCGCTCGCCGACGCGCTCGGCGTCGACCCCTCGCCGGAGCTGTCCGCGCTGCACGTCGCGCTGCTGCGCGGCGAGCTGGGACGACCGGCGCGGGCCCGGCGGACGAACCTGCGCGCCGAGCTGACCAGCTTCGTCGGCAAGGACGACGACGTCGCCGCGGTCCGCGAGCTGGTCACCGGGCACCGGCTCACCACCCTCATCGGGCCCGGCGGCTCGGGGAAGACCCGGCTGGCCGCGGAAACCGCGCGCACGCTCCTCGACGCCGTGCCGGACGGCACGTGGCTGGTCGAGCTGGCGCCCATCGGCGCGGGCGGCGACGTGGCGCAGACGGCGCTCGCCGTGCTCGGGCAGCGGGACCCGCTGCTCGGCGCGCCCGACACCGACCCGGTGGACCGGGTCGTCGCCGCGCTCCGCGAGCGGGAGGCGCTGCTGGTCCTGGACAACTGCGAGCACGTGATCGAGTCGGCGGCGGCGTTCGCGCACCGGGTGCTCGGGGAGTGCCGCCGGCTGCGGGTCCTCGCCACCAGCCGGGAACCGCTCGGCATCACCGGCGAGGCGCTGTGGCAGGTCGAGCCGCTGGCCCTGCCCGCGCCGGACGCCGACCCCGATCGGATCGAGGGCTCGCCCGCCGTCCGGCTGCTGCGGGACCGGGCCGCCGCGGTGCGCCGGGACCTCGTGGTCGACGCCGCCGCGCTGTCCACCATGGCGCGCGTCTGCCAGGCCCTGGACGGGATGCCGCTGGCCATCGAACTCGCCGCGGCCAGGCTGCGCACCATGTCCCTGGAGCAGGTCGCCGACCGGCTGGACGACCGGTTCCGCCTGCTGACCGGTGGCAGCCGGACCGCGCTGCCCCGGCACCGGACGTTGCGCGCGGTGATCGACTGGAGCTGGGACCTGCTCAACGCCGCCGAGCGCGTGGTCCTGCGCAGGCTCTCGGTGTTCTCCGGCGGCGCGAGCCTGGACGCGGCCGAACGGGTCTGCGCGGGCGACGGCGTCGAACCGGGGCAGGTGCTCGAACTGCTGACCGCGCTGACCGAGAAGTCGCTGGTGGTCACCGCCGCCGACGGGACGCCGCGCTACCGGATGCTGAGCACCGTCCGGGAGTACGCGGGCGACCGGCTCGCCGAGGCGGGCGAGTCGGACTCGGCGCGCCGGGCGCACCTCGCGCACTTCACCGACCTCGCCGAGACCGCGGAACCGCACCTCCGCCGCGCCGAGCAGCTGGACTGGCTCGCCGTGCTCGCGGTCGAGCACGACAACCTCACCGCGGCGGTGCGCGGCGCGATCGCGGCCGGTGACGCGCAGGGCGCGATGCGGCTCGCGGCGTCGGCCGCCTCGTACTGGTGGCTCGGCGGGCGCAAGGCCGAGGGCTACGAGCTGGTCGTGGCGGCCACCGCCGTGCCGGGCGAGGTGACCGACGAGGTCCGGGCCGTGGTGTACTCGGCCGTCGTGCAGTTCGTCGTCACCGGGCTCGGCGACCAGCACCGGGCCGAGGAGTGGATCCGCAAGGCGGACGAGTTCGGCCGGCGGGTCGTCGACGGGCACCCGGCGCTGCGGTTCATCCCGCCGCTGGCCCGCATGCTGAGCGCCCAGGAGGCGTTCCTGCACGGCCTCGAACCCCTGCTCTCCGACGACGACCCCTGGGTGCGGGCGATGGCCAGGCTGCACCTCGGCAAGATGCGGATCGTGCTCGGCCACGACGGCCGGGAGGCGGAGGCGCACCTGGAGCTGGCGCTCGCCGAGTTCCGCGCGCTCGGCGAGCGGTGGGGCACCTCGTTCGCCCAGACCGAGCTGGCCGACCTGGTCGCCCGGCGCGGCGGGTTCGCCGAGGCGTGCGAGCACTACGAGCACGCGATCGCGGTCATCACCGAGGTCGGCGCCATCGAGGACGTCGTGCGGATGCGGTCGCGCCAGGCCCAGCTGCACTGGCTGGCGGGCGACCGGGAGGCGAGCGCGGCCGCCATGGCCGAGGCCAGGCGGCTCGCGGAACGGGCCGCCTGGCCGGAAGCACAGGTCGAGCTGACCGTGGCGAGAGCGGTGCTCGCGCACTGGAGCGGCGACGACGGGCAGGTGCGCCGGCAGCTCGACGCCGTCACCGCGGTGCTGGACGACGACGGCGAGCGGTCGAACATCCGGGCCGTGGCGCACGACCTGCTCGGCTACCTCGCCGAAGGGCTCGAAGAAGCCCGCGAACACCGCGCCGCCGCCCTCCGCGCGGCCACCCGGGCCGGGTACGCGCCCCTGGTCGCGCAGACCGTCGTCGGCATCGCGGACCTGGCGCTGCGCCAGGGCCGGCACGAGCAGGCCGCGCGGCTGCTCGCGGCGGCCGACGTCGTGCGCGGGCAGCCGGACCGCTTCCAACCGGACGTGGCCCGGGTCGAGCGGGCCGCGCGGCGCCACCTCGGCGACCAGGGGTTCACCGAGGCGGCGCTGGAGGGCGCGCGGACGGACTGGCAGGACCTGGCCGCCGTCACGCTCGCCGGTTGAACCTCGCCCGCGCCCACGTGTGGCCGACGACGGCGATCCCGACGCACCAGGCCACCGCGACGACCGCGTCACCCGCCGACGGCGCGCCGTCGAGCAGCCCGCGCAGCGTCTCGATCACCGGGGTGAAGGGCTGGTGCTCGGCGAACTGCCGCAGGCCGGGGCCCATCTTCTCGGCGGGCACGATCGCGCTGCTGAAGAACGGCAGCATCACCAGCGGCACGGCGGCCAGCCCCGCCGTCTCCGGCGACTTCGCCGCCAACCCGAGGGCGACGGTGAACCAGCCGGCCGCGAAACCGAGCAGGACGACCAGGCCGACCACCCCGAGCCAGTCCAGCAGACCCGCCGCCGGGCGGAAGCCCAGCAGGAACGCCACCCCGACCAGGGCCGTGATCGCGACCAGGTTGGTCAGCACGCTGGCCACGACGTGACCGGTCAGCACCGCGCCGCGGGAGACGTCCATGACCTTGAACCGGTTGATGATCCCCTTCGTCATGTCCGAGTTCACCGTCGTCGCGACGGCGCCCAAGCCGTAGCAGACGGCCAGCAGCATCAGCCCCGGCGTCGCGTAGTCGACGTAGTCGACGCCCACGCTGAAGGCGTCGCCGAGCATGTAGACGAACATCAGCATCACCACGATCGGCATCAGGACCGCGTTGAACACCGAGGTCGGGTTCCGGGCGATGTGCTTGAAGTTGCGCCGCAGCATCACGGCCCAGTGGGACTTCTTGGCGCTCACTTCGAGGCCACCTCCGCGGTGCGGCCCGTCAGGGCGAGGAAGACGTCGTCCAGGTCGGGCGTGTGCACCGAGAACTCCTCGGCGTTGATCGAGTGCCGGTCCAGCCGGTCCAGCAGGGCGCGCAACGACCTCGTGCCGCCGTCGCCGGGGACCCGCAGCGCCAGCGCCTCGTCGTCCCGGGAGGCGTCGGCGAACACCCGCGCGGCCGCGTCGAGCTCGGCGGCGGTGGTGAACCGGAGCCGCACGTGCGCGCCGGGCACCTGGCGCTTGAGCTCGTCCGGGGTGCCCTGGGCGACCAGGCGGCCCTGGTCGAGCACCGCGACCCGACCGGCGAGCTGATCGGCCTCCTCCAGGTACTGGGTGGTGAGGAAGACGGTCACGCCGTCGGCCACCAGGTCGCGGACGATCGACCACACCGCGCGCCTGCTGCGCGGGTCCAGGCCGGTCGTCGGCTCGTCCAGGAAGATCACCCGCGGGTCGCCGACCAGCGTCATCGCCAGGTCCAGCTTGCGGCGCATCCCGCCCGAGTAGGTCGACACGGGCCGCCGCGCCGCCTCCACCAGCTCGAACCGCTCCAGCAGCTCGGCGACCACCCGCCTGCCGTCGGCGGCCGGGCGGCGGCTCAGGTCCACCACCAGCCGCAGGTTCTCCTGCCCGGTCAGCAGGTCGTCCACCGCCGCGAACTGCCCGGTCACCCCGATCGCCGCGCGCACCGCCTTCACGTCGGTGGCGACGTCGTGCCCGGCGACCCGCACCTCCCCGGCGTCCGCCCGGGCCAACGTGGTCAGCACGTTCACCGTCGTCGTCTTGCCCGCCCCGTTCGGGCCGAGCAGGGCGAACACCGTGCCGGCCCGGACGTCGAGGTCGATGCCGTCGAGCACGGTCCTGCCGCCGTACGCCTTGCGCAGCCCCGAGGCCACGATCGCGGAACTCGTCATGCGACCACCGTCGCCCGCGGCCCTGACACGGACCTGCTCCCCGCCTGACACGAACGCTGACACGACCGCCGGGCACGGGATCTACCCGGCTGCTCCCGACCAGGTGACCGGCAGCGCGTGCACGCCGTAGATGTTCATGTCCGTCCTGAGCCGCACGTCGCCGGCGGGCACGGCGAGTTCGAGGGTCGGGAAGCGGCGCAGCAGCGCCTCGAAGCCGGCGCGCAGCTCGACGCGGGCCAGCTGCTGGCCGAGGCACTGGTGGACGCCGTGCCCGAAGGACAGGTGACCGCGGGCCGTGCGCCGCAGGTCCAGGGCGTCGGGGTCCTCGAAGCGCTCGGGGTCGCGGTTGGCGGCCAGCAGCGAGACCACCACGGTCGAACCCGCGGCGATCGTCTCACCGCCGAGCTCGACGTCCTCGGTGGCGTAGCGGTAGAAGACGTCGGCGACCGACAGGTAGCGCATCAGCTCCTCGACGGCGCCGGGGAGCAGGTCCGGGTCGGCGCGCAGCGCGGCGAGCTGCTCCGGGTGCTCCAGCAGCGCGAAGGCGCCCAGCCCCAGCACGTTCGCGGTCGTCTCGTGCCCCGCGAGCAGCAGCAGGAAGGCGATGCCGGTCAGCTCCTCGACCGTGAGGTCGTCGTGCCGGGCCAGGTCGGACAGGACGTCCTCGCCCGGGTCGGCGCGCTTGCGGGTGACCAGCTCGGCCAGGTACGAGGTGATCGCGCCGTACGCCGCCACCTTCTCGTCCAGCTCCACGTCCTTCTCCATGAACTTGGCGGAGTTGCCCTGGAACGCGTCGCGGTCCTCGTACGGGACGCCGAGCAGTTCGCAGATCACCAGCGACGGCACCGGCAGCGCGAACTCCCGGACCAGGTCCACCGGCGGCGTCAACCGGGCCAGCTGGTCCAGCTGCCGCTCCACGACCTCCACCACGTGCTCTTCGAGCGCCTTCATCCGCCTCACGGTGAAGGCCCCGGTGAGCTTGCGCCGCAGCCGGGCGTGGTCCGGCGGGTCCATGGCGATGAACAGGCCCGGCACCTGCGGCGACGGCTCGGTGGCCACGGGCATGCCGGGCGTCTCGTACGGCACGTGCAGGACACCGAGGTCCTGCCGCGAGCTGAACCGGGTGTCGGCCAGCAGCCGGCGGACCGCGTCGTACCCGGTCACCAACCAGCCCTCGTGCCCGTCCGGGAAGATCATCGGACTGACCGGCCGCACCGCCCGCAACCGCGTGATCGCGCGGGGCGGGTCGAAGGGGCCGGCGTCGCGCTCCATGGGCAGGCCGTGCGGTACGGGAACCGTGCGACTCATCGGACTTCCTCTCGTGGCGGTACTACGACCACGATCACCGACGCGCCTGACACCGGGCTGACACGGCCCGGACACCTCGCGCGCGTCGGCGGATCAGCCCTGGGCGAGGTCGGCGAACCGGCTGTAGTGCAGCTGGTGGGCCACGGTGATGGTGGCCGTCGGGCCGGCGCGGTGCTTGGCGATGATCAGGTCCGCCTCGCCCGCGCGCGGGTCGTCGCGCTCCCACGCGTCCGGGCGGTTGATCAGGATGACCATGTCGGCGTCCTGCTCCAGCGAGCCGGATTCACGCAGGTCGGACAGCTGCGGGCGCTTGTCGGTGCGCTGCTCCGGACCGCGGTTCAGCTGGCTGATCGCGATCACCGGCACCTCCAGCTCCTTGGCGATGAGCTTCAGGTTCCGGGAGAACTCCGAGACCTCCTGCTGCCGCGACTCGGACCGCTTGCCCGACGACATCAGCTGGAGGTAGTCGACCACCACCAGGCGCAGGTCGTGCCGCTGCTTCAACCGCCTCGCCTTGGCCCGGATCTCCATCATCGTCAGGTTCGGCGAGTCGTCCACGAACAGCGGCGCCTCGCTGATCTCGCTCATCCGCCGCGCGAGCCTGGTCCAGTCGTCGTCGCTCATCCGCCCACCGCGCATGTCCCCGAGCCTGATCCGCGCCTCGGCCGACAGCATGCGCATGACGATCTCGGTGCGCGACATCTCCAGCGAGAAGATCGCGCTGGTCAACCCGTGCTTCACCGAGCACGACCTGGCGAAGTCCAGTCCCAGCGTCGAGTTGTGGGTGGGGATCATCGACCGACCCGCCAGGTACAGGTGGTCGTGGTTGTCCACTTCCACGCAGCGCACCGGCACGCTCGGGATCGGGCGCACGTCCACGATGAACCGCGATCCCGTCCGAGCGGTGCCCTGCGCGCGTCGCCGCTCCTTCAGCGCCAGGCGCTTGCGCTCCAACCGGAACACGTCGTCGTCGGTGCCGAACGTCAGGGTGTAGGCGGTGGAGGTCCGTTCACTGCGACCGGCGACCCGCTTGGTGGTGGTCGAGCACCGGTAGCCCAGGCTCACGACCAGCTCGCGCACGCCCTCGGCCAGGCGCTGGTTGGTCACCGAGAACTGCACGGACCCGCCTACCGTCACGGTGCCGTCGGTGTCGAGCAACCCGGCCAACAGCGCGCGCCGCTGCGCGGTGGACGCGCGGAGGTAGGCCGTCGGGACGTGCTTGTCACCGAGCACCCCGAGCCGGCGCAGGATCGCCGGCACGGTGCCGTGGTCGTCGTGGCAGTCCTGGCACAGGCGCAGGCCGGACGACGGTCCACCGCAGTCCGGGCACGTCGGAGCCGGGACCGGGGCCGAGACGAACCTCGAACGACCGCCGCAGCTGCGCCCGCAGGTCTTGACCTGGGAGGTCTTGGGCGTGAAGGGCGTGCCGCAGACCACGCAGCCGCGCACCGCGACGGGCTCCGGCGCCGGCAGCTTGATGCCGTAGAGCAGTTCACCGCTCTGCCGCACCACGTCGTAGCCCTCGGCCTCGACGTGCCACGCGACCTCCGGGTCCGCCGTGGTGAACCGGGCGCTCGCGGAGTGACCGTCGCCCAGCCACACGCCGAGCGTGTAGGGACCGAGCGGGAGGTCGGCGTCGGGCAGGTCGAGCGGTTCGGCGTTGATCACCGAGTGGTTGAGGCGGCGGTCGGCGGTCTCGCAGCGGAGGCTCGCGGCGATCTCCCGCGTGGTGCGGACGGCGGGGAACGCGCGCCGGCGTGACCCGGCCGCGGACTCCTTCGCCGACCGGCGCGAGGCACGCGTCTCGGTGAGCCACTGGTGCTCGGCGTCGGCCACCAGCACCGAGCCGTCGGAGAACTCGACCTCGTAGCACGGTCGGCCGCGCAGCACGTCGGTCGCGGCCACGACGGTCGTCGGCCGGCCGTCCGCGCCGATGAGCCGGTCGCCGACGGCGACCTCGCCCATGGTCGTCCACCCGGTGGGAGTGGGAAGCGGGGTGTCGAGCGCCAGTGCCTTGCCGACACCCGGCCTGGCCGCGACGATGATCATCTGGCCGGGGTGCAGGCCGTTGGTCAGCTCGTCCAGGTCGGCGAAGCCGGTGGGGATGCCGAGCGACGAGCCGCCGCGCGAGGCGATGGCGTCGATCTCGTCCATGGTCGGCTGGAGCAGTTCCTCCAGCACCACGTAGTCCTCGGTGGTCCGGCGCTCGGTGACCTCGTAGATCGCCGCCTGCGCGCGGTCGACCACCTCGTCGACGTCGGCGCCCTCGGCGCCGTTGTAGCCGAGCTGCACGATCCTCGTGCCCGCCTCCACCAACCGCCGCAGCACGGCCTTCTCCGCCACGATCTCGGCGTAGTAGGACGCGTTGGCCGCCGTCGGCACGGTGGCGATGAGGGTGTGCAGGTACGGCGCGCCGCCGACGCGCAGCAGCTCGCCCCGGCGCTCCAGCTCGGCGGACACCGTGATCGGGTCGGCCGGCTCGCCGCGCCCGTACAGGTCGAGGACGCAGTCGTACACGGCCTGGTGCGCGGGCCGGTAGAAGTCGTTGGGGGCCAGGACCTCGACCACGTCGGCGATCGCGTCCTTGCTCAGCAGCATCCCGCCCAGCACCGACTGCTCGGCGGCGAGGTCCTGCGGCGGCTGCCGTTCGAAGCCGGGCTCTGCCATGCCCCGGTCGTCCACCAGCGCCACCGTGAGCTCACCCCAATCTGCTGCCGTGCGGATGTTGTACCTCGTGGGTCCGACATTTCACGCCACGCCACGCTCGTGGTCCAGCGACGCTAGAGCCACCTGGATGGCGTAGGCAAACGCACCTGTGGACAACTCGGTGGACAGCTTGGGGATGGGTGCGCCGAGCTGACCACAGGGCTGGGGAAACCTGTGGACAACCTGGGTACAACTCGGGTCAAGACAAAAGTTTTGCCAGCTCAGACCCTGTGGATAAGTTTGTGGAAAACTCCTTCGTCACAACCCCGGCGTGTCGCGTGTGACCGCCGGCTCGGCGTGTCGCGGCCGACGTGTCACACGAGTTGTCCACAGCCGGACGTGCGAAAGCGCCGCCCGACCAGAACACCTGGTCGAACGGCGCTCCCGGGAACTCAGCTCGCGTTCGCGACCTCGACGGACAGCGACACGGTGACCTCCGGGTGGAGCCGGACGTTCACCGAGTGCTTGCCGAGGGTCTTGATGTGACCCGCGATCTCGACGGCCCGCTTGTCCAGCGTGGGGCCGCCGGCCGCACGCACGGCCGACACGACGTCGGACGAGGTGACGGAGCCGAACAGCTTCTTCGAGCCGGCCGCGGCCTTGGCCTTCAGCGTCACGGAGCCCAGGCCCTCCAGCGAGGCCTTGACCTCCTTGGCGTGGTCCAGGTCGCGGATCCGGCGGGTGTCCTGCGCCCGGCGGATGACCTCGACCTGCTTGGCCGCGCCCTTGGTGGCGACGATCGCCAGGCCGCGGGGCAGCAGGTAGTTGCGGCCGTAGCCGTCCTTGACCTCGACGATGTCGCCGGGGCCGCCGAGGCCGGTCACGTCAGCGGTGAGGATGAGCTTCACGATGCCGTCCCCTTTCTCAGCGAGCGGTCGAGGTGTAGGGCAGCAGCGCCATCTCGCGGGCGTTCTTGACGGCGACCGCGACGTCGCGCTGGTGCTGGGAGCAGTTGCCGGTCACCCGGCGGGCGCGGATCTTGCCCCGGTCCGAGATGTACTTCCGGAGCAGGGTGGTGTCCTTGTAGTCGATGAGGTTGGCGTTCTTGTCCTTGCAGAACGCGCAGACCTTCTTCTTGGGCTTGCGCACAGGCGGCTTGGCCATGTGTGGACTCCTGGTATTACGCAGTGAAGTGTGGAGTGGACCGGTGCCGGTCTAGAAGGGGGGCTCGTCGGCGAAGCCACCGGAGCCGGCCGGGGGCGCGGAGCCCCACGGGTCGTCGGCCGGGGCGCCACCGCCGCCACCACGGGACTGACCGCCGCCGCCGAAGCCGCCGCCGCCGTCCCCGCGGCTCACCTTGTTGACCTTCGCGGTCGCGTAGCGCAGCGAGGGGCCGATCTCGTCGACCTCCAGCTCGATGACGGTGCGCTTCTCGCCTTCCTTCGTCTCGAAGGAGCGCTGGCGCAGCCGCCCGGTCACGAGGACGCGCGAACCGCGGGTGAGCGACTCGGCCACGTTCTCCGCGACCTGCCGCCACACGTTGCACCGCAGGAACAGCGCTTCGCCGTCCTTCCACTCACCGCTCGCCTTGTCGAACGTGCGGGGGGTGGAGGCCACGGTGAAGCTCGCCACCGCGGCGCCAGACTGGGTGAAGCGGAGCTCGGGATCGGCGGTCAGGTTCCCGACCACCGTGATCGTCGTCTCGCCTGCCATGGTGTGAGACGCCCCTTAAGCCTTCTTGGCGGCCTTGACCGCCGCCTTGGCGGCGATCCGCGCTGCGGTCTTCGCGGCCTTGGCGGGCTCGCGGCGGATGACCTTGGTGCGCAGCACCGTCTCCTGCAGGCCGAGCTGGCGGTCCAGCTCCTTCACCGCGTCGGGGGTCGAGATCAGGTCGAGGACGGCGTAGATGCCCTCGGCGTTCTTGCTGATCTCGAAGCTCAGCCGGCGCTTGCCCCACACCTCGACCTTCTCCACGTTGCCACCCGTGGTGCGGATGACGTTGAGGAACGTGTCAAGGGACGGCGCGATCGTGCGCTCGTCGAGACTGGGGTCGAGGATGACCATCACTTCGTAATGACGCATGAAGACCACTCACCTCCTGTGGACTCGGCGGCCACGGACGTTCCGTGGCAGGAGGGTCGTCGCGTCAGCAACCGAAGGAGCGTAACAGGCCGTGCGCGCGGGTCCCGCGGCCGGGTTCAGGCGACCGCCCGGCGCAGCACCCAGGTGCGCACCAGCGCGCCCGTCACGCAGGACAGCAGCAGCACCGCCAGCAGCACGGGGGCCGCCACGCCGCCGCCCATCCGGCCGACGCCGGGCAGCGCCTGGGCCCGGCCCGCGGTCTGCACGCCGTCCGAGTCCTCCGCGCCGGGCACGCCGTAGCCGGGCCGGTAGCCGCTCACGCCGCCGCCGTAGCGCACGCCGGGTGACGGCGCGTACTGGCCGGGCACGGCGAACGGCAGGGACCCGTAGCTGAACAGCGGCACGCGGCCGAAGTTGCCGCCCCACGGGTTCGGGCCGTAGAGCCGCAGGTCGATGGCGCCGACGCCGCCGACGGGCGCGTCGGCCGAGCCTGCCGGGGGCTGGGCGCCGGGCGTGCCGCCGGGGTTGGGGGTGCCGGGGGTGCCGGGGGTGCCGCCCGGCTGACCGGTCTGCGGCGGCTTGTTGGGGGCCGGGGTGCCGGCCGGCAGGCCAGGCAACTGCTCGGTGGCCTTCTCCGAGGCCTCCGCGAGCGCCTTCGACCCGTCCTGGACGGGCGCGGCGACGGCGTTGACGCCCTGCACGGTGATGCCGCACAGGCCGGTCAGCGTCGTGCGCACGCCGTTGGAGAGGGTGACGATGATCGGTCCGAGCAGCGGCAGTTTGGCCAGCTCGGCGTTGACCTTGTTCGCGATCTCGCCGCCGGTGATGACGCCGGACCCGGTGGGGATCGCGCCGACCGGGATGGGCGGCAGGGCCGAGAACGCCTGCCGGAACGGCGCGGCGAGCGGCGGGCCGAGCAGCGGGACCGCCCGGATGAGCTGCACCACCGGGTCGAGCACGGCGGACGGGCTCAGCGACACCGGCGTGCCGGGCGCGCCCCGCACGGTCGCCGCGCAGTCGCCGACCACGACGGGTTCGGCGGCCGCGGCCGACCCGGAACCAGCGGCGGCGCCGGCCGTGCCGACCGCGAGCACGACGGCCGCCGCACCCACCAGCCGAGTGAGCCGGATCCGCATGTCTGGCCTCCTGCGCCGCGGTCGATCGCCGGTTTCCTACTTACAAGTAACGAGCGTAGGTCGTGGCGGTGACGCCGACCACCCTCCTCGCTGACAAATTTGGTATCGGCGGCGGTCGGCGGACCGTTGCAGCGCCCGACTACCCTCCACAGTCATGCGCATCGGGGCCCACGTCCGCGACGAAGACCCGCTCGGCGCCGCCGTCGAACGCGGCGCCGACGTGGTGCAGTTCTTCCTGGCCGACCCGCAGGGCTGGAAGGCGCCGAAGCCGCACCCGCAGACCGACGGGTTGCTGGCCTCCGACCTGGACGTCTTCGTCCACGCGCCCTACCTGGCCAACGTCGCGTCGCTCAACAACCGCATCCGCATCCCGTCCCGCAAGATCGTGCTCCAGCACGCCGACGCGGCGGCGAAGGTCGGCGCCAAGGGCCTGATCGTGCACGGCGGGCACGTCGCCAAGGGCGAGGACCCGGGCGACGGCATCGCGAACTGGCGGAAGATGTTCGAGCGGCAGGCCGGGAGCGGCGGTTTCGCGGTCCCGATCCTGATCGAGAACACCGCGGGCGGCGAGAACGCCATGGCCCGGACGTTCGACATGCTCGGCAGGCTGTGGGACGCGGTCGGCGAGTTCGACGCCGGGTTCTGCCTGGACACCTGCCACGCGTTCGCCTCCGGCGAGGACCTGGTCGGCATCGTGGACCGGGTCAGGGCCATCACCGGCCGGATCGACCTGGTCCACCTGAACAGCTCGCGCGACCCGTTCGGCTCCGCGCGCGATCGGCACGCCAACATCGCGTCCGGCACGATCGACCCGGGGCAGCTGGTCGCGGTCGCCGCCGCGGCGGGCTGCCCGGTGCTGGTCGAGACACCGGACGAAGGGCAAGCGGAGGACATCGCGTTCCTCCGCGAGCACCTGGGCCGATGAGGGCGACACGGGAGGTGGTGACCGTGCCGGAGCGCGCGGACGCCGGGTCGCGGCTGCCGCGGTTCGGTCGGGTCGCGCTCGCCGCGGTCGTCCTCCTGTGCGGGCTGACGATGTTCGCCGGCTTCCTGAACAAGGACCGGTGCACCGGTCCCGAGTTCGACCAGTGGGGCCGCAGCGCGCCGGACTACGAGGAGCGCAACAAGGCCGAGGTCTGCTACTCGGACATCCAGCACCTGTGGATCGGCCGGGACGTGGACCGGCACGTGTTCCCGTACGTGCACGGCAGCATCAACAGCAAGGGCGTGCTGATCGGCGGCGTGGTCGAGTACCCGGTGCTGACCGGCCTGCTGATCTGGGCGGGCGCGATCTTCGCCCACACCGACGCCGCGTTCCTGCTGTTCTCGGCGCTGCTGATGGCGCCGTTCGGGCTGGCCACCGGGTGGCTGCTGGGCAAGCTGAGCCGGTGGCGGGCGCTGATCTGGGCGCTCGGCCCGCCGATGGTGCTCTACGCGTTCCACAACTGGGACCTGCCGGTCGTGTTCTGCGCGGTGGCGGCGGTGTACGTGGTGCACCGCGGCTGGGGACGGCGCGAGCGGCCTCTGGCGCACCGCGCGGTGGCCGCGTCGGTGCTGCTCGGCCTGGGGTTCGCGTTCAAGATCTACCCGGCGATCTTCGTGCTGCCGCTGTGCCTGTACGTGCTGACCGGCGGTCCGGGCGGCCGGTGGCTGCCGCGCGGGGTGCGGTACGACTTCGCGGGCGCGGTGAAGGTCGCGGTGGCGTCCGTGGTCACGGTGGTGCTGGTCAACCTGCCGTTCGTGATCGCCGGGGCGGAGGGCTGGAAGGCGTCGTTCGCGTTCCAGGGCCTGCGCCGGGTGGACATCACCACGAACTCGATCTGGTTCTGGTCGATGCGGCCGTTCATGGCGGACGGCGCGATGCAGTCGCTGGTCGGCGTGCTGTCGCCGGTCGGCATGCTGGCGTCGTTCGGGCTGGCGTGCTGGATCGGGTGGCGGCGGTACCTGCGCGAGGGCAGCTACCCGTGGGTGCCGGTGTCGGCGGCGATGCTGTGCGGCTTCCTGCTGCTGCACAAGGTGCACTCGCCGCAGTACACGCTGTGGCTGGTGCCGATGTTCGTGCTGCTGCGGGTGAACTGGGGCTGGGTGGCGGCGTACTTCGCGGCCGACTTCGCCATGGGCGTCGGCATCTTCCGCTGGTACTACGCGATCGAGTTCGGCGAGCCGTCCGGCATCTACGACGGGTTCTCGGCGCAGGCCGTGGTGATCGGCGTGTGGGGCCGGGCGGCGCTGCTGGTGGCCCTGTTCCTGGTCTTCCTGCGCTCCGAGGTCACCTTCACCGACCGCGAGCCCACCCGCCGGCCGGCGCCCGCCGAGGCGTCCTGACCCCGCCGGGTCGAGCGCGCGTGGCTCGACCCGGGGCGAGGGCGCCGCTCGCCGTCAGTCCGCCGGGGCGGCGGCGGCGACCGGCTTCTCCCGCCGGCCGAACCGCAGCACGTACCGGTCCGGCGCGCCGTCGATGAAGCCGCCGCACGGGTCGTCGTCGCCCGCCTGCCGCACCTTGTCCAGCTCCGGCCGGTAGATCTCGCGGACGATGAGCACGCACAGCACGACCACCGCGATGTCCCGGGCCACCACCGCGCCCAGGAACCAGTCGATCGGCAGGCCCTTGTTCTCCTCGCCCAGGTAGAAGAACATCCGCGGCGCCCAGACCAGCGCGTCCACCGTCATCCACGCCAGCAGCAGCTTCCACCGCGGCAGCGCCAGCACCGCCAGCGGCACCAGCCACAGCGAGTACTGCGGGCTCCACACCTTGTTGGTCAGCAGGAACGCGGCCACCACGAGGAACGCCAGCTGCGCGAACCTCGGCCGGCGCGGCGCGGACATGGCGACGAACCCGATCGCCGCGCAGCACACCAGGAACAGCACGGCGCTGACCGCGTTCAACACCTCAGGCGCCTCGCCGTGGGCCAGCCCCGGGTCGAAGCCGGGCCAGCCGGTCCACTGCGCGACCACGTTGTACAGCGAGTCCGGGTCGACGCCGCGCTCGGTGTTCAACCGGAAGAACTCGCGCCAGCCGTCCGGGTACAGCAGCGCGATCGGCGCGTTCACCAGCGCCCACGTCGCCAGCGTCGCGCCCAGCGTGGTCAACCCGGCCCGGATGCGGTCCGACCGCCAGCACAGCAGCAGCAACGGCCCGAGCAGGAACAGGGGGTACAGCTTGGCCGCGCCGCCCAACCCCAGCAGCACGCCCGCCAGCACCGGCTTCTTGCGCGCCCACGCGAGCATCCCCGCCGTCGCGAACGCCGTGGCCAGCGTGTCGAAGTTGGTGAACGCGTGCACGACGACCAGCGGCGACACCGCCACCAGCACCGCGTCGTACGGCCGCCGCCTGGCCAGCTGCGCCACCGCGTACGCGGTCACCAGCCACGCCAGCGCCAGCCACAGCGCGGTGATGTTGAAGTACACGATCACCGTCATCGGGTTCGGCAGCCACCCGGACGCGGCGATCGCCGACCAGCCCTGCGCCATGCGCGCGTTGAGCAGCTGGAACATGCCCGTCAGCACCGGGTACTCCATGTACCGCACGTGCGCCGTCGGCTTGCCCTCGTCGTCCACCCACGACGTCTTGTAGGGGAACGTGTCCGGCTTGTCCAACCGCTCCGCCGTGTACAGCGGCACGGTGTCGGAGTAGCACATCGCGGTGAACTGCTTGCTGCCCCGCCAGTCCAGCTGCAGCACGCCGTTGGAGTCGGTGTACTGCTGGATGCACGGCGACTTCTGGAACCACGACAGCGCCAGCGTCACGACCGCGAACAGCAGCACCACGCGCAGCGGCGTCCAGAACCAGTGCCGACCGACCGACGCGTGCCTGCCGACGGGGCCGCCGATGGGCTTGCTGGCACCCCGCGCCAGCGGTTCGGTCCAGGTCGGGTTGACCCGCTCGTCCGGACCGAGCGAGTCCACGTCGTCGGCGTTCGCCTGCGGGTGCTGCGAAGGGCTGGCCACGGGCACGGATGCTACGGGCACCGGTCAACAGCAGCTGTGAGGTCCGGTCGACCCCGGCCCGGAACACCGAAGGGCCCGGCCCCGGCGCGACGCCGGAGCCGGGCCCTTCGGGGGCGACCGGTGCTAGCCGGTCGGCGGACCGCCGTTGCCGCCGCCGATCGGGTCGGGCTTGTCCTCGGTGGTGGTGCTCGGGTTGGTCGGGCAGAGCGGACCCTGGCACGGCCGCGTGGGGCGCGTCGTGGTGGTCGTCGCGGTCGTCGTCTCGCGCTGCTCCGTGGTGGTCGGGCGGTCTTCCTCGTCCCGCTTGGTCGTGGTCGTGGTGGTCGTCGCGGTCGTCGTCTTGACCGGCTTGTTGTACTGGCCCATCGGGACGGCCTTGGGGAAGGTCTCCGCGGGGGTGCCGGCCAGCGCCCGGTCCATGAACCTCTTCCAGATCTGGCCCGGCAGGCCACCACCGAAGATCGGGTTGCCCTTGGCGTCCTGCAGCGGCTCGTTGCCCGCGTTGCGACCCATCCACACCGAGGCCGACAGCGACGGCGTGTAGCCGACCATCCACGCCTTCGAGTTCTGCCCGGTGCTGCCCGGGAGCTCGTGCGTGCCGGTCTTGCCGGCGCACTCGCGGCCCGTGCACGGGATCTTGGAGTACGTCAGGACCGGCTTCAGCGACTCGGTGACGTTGTCGGCGATGTTCCGGCTCGTCGTCGGGTCCGGGTCGAAGGCGGGGCGCGTCTGGTCGACGTGCTGGTGGATCGCCTTGCCCTCGGTGTTGGTGATCTTCGAGATGAAGAACGGCTCGTGGTAGACGCCGCGCGCGGCGAACGAGGCGTAGGCGGAGGCCATGTCGAACGGCCGCACCTGCGCCTCACCGCCGCCGATCGCGATACCGGCGTTCGGCGGGCCACCCGTGTCGGGGTTGACCAGCAGCTTCTTCTCGACGCCGTCCAGCTCGACGGTCCTCGGGATGCCCGCCGCGAACGCCGCGTCCGCGACCGGCTGGGTGCCGATCTCCAGGACCAGCTCGTAGAACACGGTGTTCAGCGACATCTCCATGGCGTCGCGGATCGGGCACTCCTCGCCGCACTCGTTGCGGGGGTCCGACGCGTTGCGGATGGTGATGGGCTGGTCGCCGACGTTGTTGAACGTCTTGGGCGACCGGCCGTCGTAGGTCGAGCCGAGGCCCTTGCCCGCCTTGAGGGCGGCCACCAGGTCGAACGGCTTGAACGACGAGCCCGCCTCCTGGAGCGTGCCGCGCGCGTAGTCCAGGCCCGTCCCCTCGTCACCGGCGTAGTACACCTTGACCGCGCCGCTGTTCGGGTCGATCGCGGTGAGCGAGGACTTCAGCCCCTCCGGCTGGCCCTTCAGCACCTCGGCCACCGACTCCTCGGCCGCCGTCTGCATCACCGGGTCGATGGTGGTGTAGACGGTGCCGCCGATCTTCTGCAGCCGCTCCACGTCCCACTCCAGCCGGGCCATCTCCTGCATGACCTGCTGCTTGATGTGCAGGCGACCGCCGCTGAGGCCGGACTGGTCCACCTGCTCGATCGGCGCCGGGAACGGCTCGGCGGTGCGGTACGCCTGGTCGATCCACTTGTACTCGAGCATCTGGTCCATCACGTAGTTCCAGCGCTCTTGCAGGTACGCGGGCTGCTCGGACCGGCCCGGGTTCTGGGCCATGCCGGCCAGCAGGGCGGCCTGCGAGTACGTCAGCGCCTTCAGGTCGTCCAGCCCGAAGTACGCCTTGACCGCGGTCTTGATGCCGTAGGCGCCCTTGCCGAAGTAGATCGTGTTCAGGTACGCGGTCAGGATGTCCTTCTTGTCCTGCTGCTGGGACATCTTGTAGGCGGTGACGGCCTCGGTGAACTTGCGCGTCAACGTCATGTCGGCCTGGTCGGTGGCCTCCTTGACGTACTGCTGCGTCAGCCCGGAGCCACCGCTCTGCTCGCCCTTGAGCTGGTAGTACGCGGCTCGGGCGATGGCGGTCAGGTCGAAGCCGACGTTGGTCTCGAACGTCGGGTCCTCGGCGGCCATCACGGCGTGCTTGATGGACTCCGGCAGGTCCTCGTACTTGACCAGGGTGCGGTTCGCGTCGCCGGAGGCGATCTTGGTCATCTCCGAGCCGTCGGCGTAGAGGATGGTGATGGCCTTGCCCTGCTCGGCCGCGACGACCTCGGGGTTCGGCACCTCCACCACCTGGTAGGCGACGGCGAACGCGACGACGGGGGCCAGCAGCATGGCGCCGAAGGCGACGTAGGTCGAGCGGCGCACGCGGCGCCAGACCTTCTTCTTGCGCACGACGCGGGCCTCCTGTTCGGTCAGCTCCTCGTCGTACTCGTCGTCGTAGAACGGCTCCAGCTCGACCTCGTCCTCGCGGTGGGTGAGCAGTTCCGGCTCGCGCGGCGTGGTCTGGTAGACGGGTTGCAGCAGGTCCGTCGGCTCCTCGCCGGGCTGCCGCTGGGGACCCTGGCCCGCCGGCCTGCGCGGACCGCCGGGGCCCGCCGCGGGTGGGCGTCCGCCGGGCGGCACCGGGCCGCCGGGCGCGCCCGGACGGCGCACGCCGCCGGGCGGGGTGCCGGGTCGCTGGGGCGGACCGCCGGGAGCGCTGCCCGCCGCCGCCGGGCCGCCGAGGCCGTCCGGGCGCGCGCCGGGACCGTTCGGACCCGGCCTGCCGGGGACGGGACCGCCTTGGGGTCCGGGCGGGACGGGGCCGTTGGGGCCGACCATCCGGCGCGGGGGCGGGCCGCCGCGGGGGACGCCGCCGGGAGGGGGTCCCCCGGCCTGGGGGAAGCCGCCCGGGGGCGTGCCCGGCCGGGCGAAACCGCCCGGCGGGGTGCCGTGCCTGGCTCCGGGGCCGTCGATGGGAGCACGCCCGAAGCCACCTGGCGGGGTGTTCGGACGCTCCGGCTGATCCCCGGCGCCGTGGCGAGGTGGGTGACCGCCGCCGTCCGGGTCCTCCCCGGTCGGCCACTGCGGCTCCGCGCCACGATGCCTGTCGTCATGCTGGTCGTTCACGAAATGGCCTCCCAGACCGGCGTGCAGTCGCACGCGGTTCGGTGGTCGTACGCCGCTGCTCCTCGCCGGAGCGGCGCCCGTGGTCGGAGCGGTTCACTCCGCCGCGGTCCTCCTGCGTGGCTTCCGAGAGTTCAGGCCACGCGTTCCCAGGACGTATGACTGCACCAGGTGGTTCCAACTACATGTGCGGCAAACTTCGACCACGTGCACGGTGAACTCCTCGAAGAGGGTCGCCATGCGGGCCAGCTCGTCGGCGGTGCGCGCGGACCCGGCCGCGTGCTTGAGCTCGTCGCCGTAGACCCAGGACACGAGGGTGAGCGGTTCCTTCCGGCAGACCGGGCAGGTCACCTCGCTCGGACGGCCGTGGAACTTCGCGGCCCGCAGCAGGTACGGGCCGGCGTCGCAGACCTCCATCGTGCCCACGCGGCCCGCGTAGACCTCCGCCAGCAGCGCACGGCGCTGCAAGGCGTAGTCCACGACCTGGCGTTGGGTCGACACGACGACCAGAGTACGTGCCGCCCCAACCCCGGTGATGGGCCGTTCAGGGCAGTAGGCCGAAGGCAGGCGCGGCTGTGGGCCACGCGACACCGTGAGGGCCCGCGTGGATGTATCGGGCCGATATACTCACCACACCCATCGGCTCACCTGAGCGAGGAGGTGCTCCGTGCTGGAGTTCGCAGTGCTCGGCCTGCTGCACGAAGCGCCCATGCACGGCTATGAGCTGCGCAAGCGCTTGCACGAGTTGTTGGGGGCGTTCCGCGCGTTCTCGTACGGGACGCTGTACCCCACGTTGCGCAAGTTGCAACGCGGTGGCCTCATCGTCGAGGAAGTGCCCGAGGACGACTCGGCCCGCTGGGGCCGACGGGCGCGCAAGGTCTACAAGCTCACCGCCGAGGGCAAGGAGAGGTTCGCCGAACTGCTGGCCAACGCCGGCCCCCAGACGTGGGACGACGACTCGTTCGGCGTCCACCTGGCGTTCTTCTCCCGCACCCCCGCCGAGATCAGGATGCGCATCCTCGAAGGCCGCAGGCGCCGCGTCGAGGAGCGCCGTGAAGGGCTGCGCACCTCGTTATCGGCCACCAGCGAGCGCATCGACCGGTACACCCGGGAGCTGCACCGGCTCGGGTTGGAGAGCACCGAGCGCGAGGTGCGGTGGTTGAACGAGCTGATCGCCCACGAGCAGGCCGAGCAGCGCGAGCGGGACCAATAACCCCCGAATCAGCACGGAAAGAAACCAAGGAGGACTCGGCATGGGCGACAACCGCCGCACCGTTCGAGTGGCCATTGTCGGGGTCGGCAACTGCGCGGCGTCGCTGGTGCAGGGCGTCCACTACTACCGCGACGCCGACCCGAGCACCCGCGTGCCCGGTCTGATGCACGTCCGGTTCGGCGACTACCACGTCCGCGACGTCGAGTTCGTCGCCGCGTTCGACGTCGACGCCAAGAAGGTCGGCACGGACCTGTCCGAGGCCATCGGGGCGAGCGAGAACAACACGATCAAGATCGCCGACGTGCCGCCGCTCGGCGTCGTCGTGCAGCGCGGGCACACCCTCGACGGGCTCGGCCGGTTCTACCGGGAGACCGTCGAGGAGTCCGACGAGCAGCCGGTCGACGTGGCGCAGGCGCTGCGCGACGCCGAGGTCGACGTGCTGGTGTCGTACCTGCCCGTCGGCTCGGAGGAGGCCGACCGCTTCTACGCGCAGGCCGCCATCGACGCCGGTGTGGCGTTCGTCAACGCGCTGCCGGTGTTCATCGCCTCCGACCCGGTGTGGGCGGAGAAGTTCCGCGCGGCCGGCGTGCCGATCGTCGGCGACGACATCAAGTCGCAGGTCGGCGCCACCATCACGCACCGCGTGCTGGCCAAGCTGTTCGAGGACCGCGGCGTCCAGCTCGACCGGACCATGCAGCTCAACGTGGGCGGGAACATGGACTTCCTGAACATGAAGGAGCTGGAGCGGCTGGAGTCCAAGAAGGTCTCCAAGACGCAGGCGGTGACCTCTCAGGTCGACCGCGACCTCGGCAAGCGCAACGTGCACATCGGCCCGTCCGACTACGTGCCGTGGCTGGACGACCGCAAGTGGGCGTACGTGCGGCTGGAGGGCCGGGCGTTCGGCGACGTGCCGCTGAACCTGGAGTACAAGCTGGAGGTGTGGGACTCGCCGAACTCGGCGGGCATCATCATCGACGCGGTGCGCGCCGCGAAGATCGCGCTGGACCGGGGCATCGGCGGCCCGATCCTGTCCGCGTCCTCGTACTTCATGAAGTCCCCGCCGGAGCAGTACTCGGACTCCGCGGCGCACGAGGCGGTCGAGGCGTTCATCCGCGGCGACGTGGAGCGCTGACCCCGTTCAGGTGACGTGCCCCCGCACCCGGCTCGTGCCGCCGGGTGCGGGGGTGTCGCGGTTCAGCGCTTCGACAGCCGCAGCGACTGCCACGAGCCGTCGGCCGTCCACCCGCCGTCCACCGGCAGCGCGACCCCGTTGACGAAGCCGCTGCGGGCGGGGTCGGCCAGGAAGGCGACGGCCTGGGCGATGTCGTCGGGCGCGGCGAACCGGCCCATCGGCACGTGGTCGGCGATGTCGGCGTCGTCGTAGTTCCCGCCGGCCTGGTCCTCGACGTCCATCCCCGTCTTCACCCAGCCGGGGCACACCGCGTTGACCCGGACCCCGCGCCCGCCCCACTCCACCGCGAGCGTGCGGGTCATCCCGATCAGCCCGTGCTTGCTGGTGTTGTAGGCGGCCCGGTCCGCCACGCCGCGCAGCCCGGCCACGGACGCGATGTTCACCACCGACCCCGCGCCCGCGCCGAGCATCACCCGCCCGAGCGCCTGCGTGAGCAGGAACGGCCCGGTCAGGTTGACCGCCAGCAGCCGCTGCCACTGCTCCAGGGACGTCTCCTCGAACGCCGCGATCCCGCTGATCCCGGCGTTGTTGACCAGCACGTCCACCCGCCCCGCGACCCGCTCGGCCACCCGCGCCACGTCCTCGGGCGACGACACGTCCCCGACCACCCCGCCCGGCGTCTCCACGAGGTCGAACCCGACCACCTCGTACCCGTCCGCGCGCAACACCTCGGCCACCCGCGCCCCGATCCCCCGCGCCGCGCCCGTGACCACCGCTACTCGTCGTTGCATGAGCGCGAGGCTAGGGCAGGGCGGCGGGCAGGTCCGAGAGGTCGTGCAACACCGTGACCTGCTCCAACACCGCCGGGTCCGGGGGGAAGTGCGGGTTGGGGACGGCGTAGACGGTCATCCCGGCGGCCAGGGCGGCGCGCAGGCCGTTGGTCGAGTCCTCCACGGCGGCGCAGTGCGGCGGTTCGACGCCCAGCTTCGCGGCGGCCAGCAGGTAGACGTCGGGCGCGGGCTTGCCGGCGCCCGCCTGCTCGCTGGACAGCGCCACCGGCACGACGTCGGTCAGGTCGGTCGCCGCGAGGAACGACTTGATCAGCACCGGCGGCGAGGAGCTGGCGATGGCCACCGGGTAGCGGGACGCCACCTCGCGCACCACCCGCACCGCGCCCGGCAGCACGGGCGGGCCCTCGGCGTAGCGCTCGGCCATCTCGCCGATCACGCCCGCCGCCGCCTCGGCCGGGGTCAGCCGGACGCCGACCTCGCCGACCAGGTAGGCCGCCCACTCGGGCGTGCTCATGCCCTGCATCGCCCGGGTCGCCTCGGGCCGCCACGCGCCGCCGTGCCGGGCCGCGAACGCCTGCCGCACCTCGTCCCACATCCGCTCGGAGTCCACCAGCACGCCGTCGAGGTCGAACACCACCGCATCCACACCCCAGACCGTAGTGCGAGCGCACCCGCTCAGCGGCGCAGGTCGCCCCGCCCCCTCCGCCCGGCCGAAGCGATTCTCGTCGGAGAGGAACGAGTGGGTTAACAAGAGGTGAACGCCGGCCTACGGTCCGTTGGTCCCCCACCGATCGTAGGAGGCGTCCGAGTGGTGAAACACCTGCCCCTGCTGACCAACCACTCCCCCAAGCGCGCAGCCGTCACCTGCAAGTACCGCTGCGGTGACGCGTGCTTCCACGACGTGCCCAACACCTCGGGCAACCCGTACTTCAACGACCTGGTCGACCGGCGCACGGCGATCAAAGCCGCAGTCGTCGTCGGCGCCCTCGCCGGCGTCACCGGCAGCGCGAGCGCCGATGAAGCCGACGTGGCCGACGTCGCCGGGAAGGCCGGCGCGGCCGGTCGGCACCCGCTCGGCCTGGACTTCGAACCCGTCGCGCCGAACACCCTCGACGCCGTCGTCGTGCCCGAGGGGTTCGACCAGGAGGTCGTCATCCGCTGGGGCGACCCGCTCTTCCCGGACGCGCCGCCGTTCGACTTCGACCACCAGACCGCCGCCGCGCAGGCCCGCCAGTTCGGCTACAACTGCGACTTCGCCGCGCTGCTGCCGCAGGACGCGGCGGGCCGGACGAACCTGCTGGTGACCAACCACGAGTACACCGGCGAGCTGTTCATGTTCCGCGGCTACGACGAGGAGAACCCCACCCGCGAGCAGGTCGAGATCGCGTGGGCCGCGCACGGCCTGTCCGTCGTGCAGGTCGAGCAGGCCCGCAACGGCCGCCTGCGCACCCGGTTCTCCCGCTACAACCGCCGCATCACGGCCACCACGCCGTTCCGCGTCACCGGTCCGGCCGCGGGCTCGGACCTGCTCAAGACCTCAGCCGACCCGACCGGCACGACGGTGTTAGGCACGTTGAACAACTGCGCCGGCGGCGTGACGCCGTGGGGCACGATCCTGTCCGGCGAAGAGAACTTCCACGGCTACTTCGGCAACGCCGACGCGCTCGCCGACCCGCGGCTGGCCCGCTACGGCGTGACCGGCGGGGCGTCGACCCGCAAGTGGGAGCGGTTCGACAAGCGGTTCGACGTGGCGCAGGAGCCCAACGAGGTCAACCGGTTCGGCTGGGTCGTGGAGCTCGACCCGAACGACCCCGACTCCACCCCGGTCAAGCACACCGCGCTGGGCCGGTTCAAGCACGAGTGCGCCAACGTCCGCGTCGCCGCCGACGGGCGGGTGGTCGCCTACTCGGGCGATGACGAGCGGTTCGAGTACATCTACAAGTTCATCTCCACCGGCCGGGTGCGCCGGGGCGGCAGCAAGGCCGCCCGCAGGCACAACATGACCCTGCTGGACGACGGCGCCCTCTACGTCGCCCGCTTCACCGGCGACAGCCCGCCCGCCGAGGTCGACGGCTCGGGCCGGCTGCCGTCCGACGGCCGGTTCGACGGCCGCGGCGAGTGGGTGCCGCTGGCCGCCGGCGACAGGTCGTTCGTGCCGGGCATGACCGCCGAAGAGGTCTACGTGTTCACCCGGCTCGCGGCGGACAAGGTCGGCGCGACGAGGATGGACCGCCCCGAGGACATCCAGACCCACCCGCACACCGGCGTCGTCTACTGCGCCCTGAGCAACAACGTCGACCGCGGCAAGGCGGGCAAGGAGGGCGCGACCGAGCCGAACCCGCGGGTGAACAACAAGCACGGCCAGGTGCTGGAGCTGACCGAGCGCGGCGGCAACCCGCTCTCGCTCTCGTTCGCGTGGGGCCTCATGCTCGTGTGCGGCGACCCGGCGTCACCGGACACGTACTTCGCGGGCTACGACAAGAGCCGCGTGTCGCCGATCTCCAGCCCGGACAACGTGGCGTTCGACCGGCACGGCAACCTGTGGATCTCCAGCGACTCCGCCGGCGCGCTCGACGGCAACAACGACGGCCTGTACGCGGTGCCGGTGTCCGGGGCGCGGCGCGGCCACCTCAAGGCGTTCCTGACCGTGCCGCGCGGCGCGGAGACGTGCGGGCCGGTGATCGGCGAACGCGTGGTGACGGTGTGCGTGCAGCACCCCGGCGAGGTGGACGGCGCGAGCGCGGACAACCCCGCCTCGCACTGGCCCGACGGCGGCGACTCGCAACCGCGCCCGTCGGTCGTCGCGGTGTGGCGCGAAGGGCGTCGCATCGGCGAATGAGGTCCCGTGTGGTCGCCCGGTGCGACCGGGCGACCACGCGCGGTGGGATCCGGTGCCGTGCAACGGTTGTCGCGCGAGGTGTTCGCGCCGCGTTCACCTCGCAGCCCACTGGAGGAGGAATTGCCCTCTTAGGTTCGCCCGGTTCCCACTGAGCGATCTCGGAGGTCCGCGTGCCCTCGTCCACCGACCTGGGGCGGCGACTGCTGCCCCTGCTGCCCAACCACCCCCTCGGGCGTTCGGCGATCACCTGCAAGTACCGCTGCGGCGACGCCTGCGCGCACGAGGCCCCCAACACGTCCGGCAACGCCTACTTCGGTGACGTCGTCGGCGAAGTGGTGCGTCGGCGCGGCCTGCTCAAGGCGGGCGCGGTGCTCGCCGTCGCGGGCGCGGGTGTCGGGCTGCTCGGTGCCGGCTCCGCCGCCGCGAAGCCCGGCCGCGACGTCGACGTCGACGTGGACCTGGGTGGCGGGCGGCGCAAGGACGGCCTGAACTTCACCGCCGTCGCGCCCAACACCGAGGACCGCCTGGTCGCGCCCGAGGGCTACGAGCAGGGCGTCGTGCTGCGGTGGGGCGACCCGGTGCTGCCCGGCGCGCCCGCGTTCGACTTCGACCGGCAGACGGCGGCGGCGCAGGCGAAGCAGTTCGGCTACAACTGCGACTTCCTCGGCCTGGTGCCGATCGGCGGGCACGACGAGTGGCTGCTGGTGGCCAACCACGAGTACACCACCGAGGAGTTCCTGTTCAAGGACTGGAACGCCGACAACCCCACCCGCGAGCAGACCGAGATCGCGTGGGCCGCGCACGGCCTGTCCGTGGTGCGGGTCGAGCGCGACCGGCGCAGCGGGAAGCTGGAGCCCAGGCTCGACCGGCACTACAACCGCCGCATCACCGCGAAGTCGGAGTTCAGGGTCACCGGCCCGGCCGCGGGCTCGGCGCACCTGAAGACGTCGGCCGACCCGACCGGCACGAAGGTGTTGGGGACGCTGAACAACTGCGCCGGCGGCGTGACGCCGTGGGGCACGATCCTGTCCGGCGAGGAGAACTTCAACCAGTACTTCGCCAACGCGGGTTCGGTCACCGACCCGGCGGCGAAGGCGCGGCTGGCCCGGTACGGCCTGTCCGGCGCGGCGTCGACCCGCAAGTGGGAGCGGTTCGACAAGCGGTTCGACGTGGCGCAGGAGCCCAACGAGGTCAACCGGTTCGGCTGGGTCGTCGAGATCGACCCGCTCGACCCGGACTCGACCCCGGTCAAGCACACCGCGCTGGGCCGGTTCAAGCACGAGGGCGCGAACGTGATCATCGCCCGCGACGGCCGCGTGGTCGCGTACATGGGTGACGACGAGCGCTTCGACTACATGTACAAGTTCGTCTCCGACGAGCGGTACAAGCCGGGCAACAGCAAGCACGCCCGCGAGCACAACAAGAAGCTGCTCGACAACGGCACGCTGTACGTCGCGAAGTTCACCGGCGACAGCCCGGTCGTCGAGATCGACGGTTCCGGCGAGCTGCCCGCCGACGGCGAGTTCGACGGCGCCGGCGAGTGGATCCGGCTGGCGTCGGGCAACCGGTCGTTCGTGCCCGGCTTCACCGCCGAAGAGGTCTACGTGTTCACCCGGCTCGCCGCGGACCAGGTCGGCGCGACCCGGATGGACCGGCCGGAGGACGTCGAGCCGAACCCGCGCAACCGCCGGGTGTACGCGGCGCTGACCAACAACACCGACCGCGGCAAGGCGGGCAAGGAGGGCCCGACCGAGCCCAACCCGCGGCCGAACAACCGGCACGGGCACGTGCTGGAGCTGGAGGAGCGCCGCGGCGACAACACCGCGACGGCGTTCAGCTGGAAGCTGCTGCTGGTGTGCGGCGACCCGTCGTCGCCCGACACGTACTTCGGCGGCTACGACAAGACCCAGGTGTCGCCGATCTCGTGCCCGGACAACGTCGCGTTCGACGCCCGGGGCAACCTGTGGATCTCCACCGACGGCAACGCCCTGAAGTCCAACGACGGCCTGTTCGCCGTGCCGGTCGAGGGGAAGTACCGCGGTCGGGTGAAGCAGTTCCTGACCGTGCCGAGGGGCGCGGAGACGTGCGGCCCGGTCATCGAGGACGACTTCGTGCTGGTGGCCGTGCAGCACCCCGGTGAGATCGACGGCGCCTCGGCGGCCAACCCGCTGTCGCACTGGCCGGACGGCGGCGCCAGCCAGCCCCGCCCGTCCGTGGTCGCCGTGTGGAAGAAGGACAAGGGCCGCATCTGCGGCTGACCCGAGGTGGAGGGCTCGCGCTCACCGCCGAGCCCTCCACACCCTCGCGTGTCCTACGCTCGGAACGCGAGAGTCCTACGTTCAGGACGCGAGAGTCCTACGCTCGGAACACCTGAGTTGAACGCTCAGAGCACCGGTTAGGGTCGTCGCATGAGTCGACCAGTCGCCCTGATCACCGGTGCGTCGCGCGGTATCGGCGCGGCGGTGGCCCGCGTCCTCGCGCCGACGCACGACCTGCTGCTGGGCGGTCGGGACGAGGGCGCGCTCGCCGAGCTGGCCGGCTCGCTGGGGTCCGCCCGGCCCTGGCCGGTCGAGCTGACCGACGCCGACGCCCTGGCCGCCGCCACCGCCGACCTCACCCGCCTGGACGTCCTGGTGCACAGCGCCGGCATCGCCGAGCTCGGCCCGCTGGCCGACGCCACCGCCGACGTCTGGCGCCGCACCCTCGACGTGAACGTCGTCGCGGTCGCCGAGCTGACCCGGCTGGTGCTGCCGCTGCTGCGCGCCACCCGCGGCCACGTGGTGCTGGTCAACTCCGGCGCGGGGCTGCGGGCCAACCCGGACTGGGGCGTCTACGCGGCCAGCAAGTTCGCCCTGCGGGCCTTCGGCGACGCCCTGCGCGCCGAGGAGCCGGACCTCCGCGTCACGTCCGTCCACCCCGGCCGCGTCGACACCGACATGCAGCGCGGCGTCCGCGCGCAGGAGAGCGGCGACTACCAGCCGCACCTCTACCTGCACGCGGACTCCGTCGCGCGGGCCGTCGCCACCGCCGTGCTCGCCGGCGACGACGCCCACTTCACCGAGGTCGTCGTCCGGCCGAGGCCGCGCGCCGACGGGTGAGCGGTCAGCCGCGCAGCCGGGCCGCCACCTCGCGCACGCCCGCCTGCGCCGCGCGCCGGTCCACGTTCGTGGTCTCGCCGTCGGCCACGACCTGCCTGCCCGCCACCCACACGTCCTTGACCCGCCGGGTGCCCGACGCCCACACCAGGTTCGCCAGCACCTGCTCGTCCGGCGCGTCCAACCCGGTGGCGAACGCCGGGTCGTCCACGTCCACGTGCACCACGTCGCCCCACCGGCCGGGTTCCAGCGCGCCGAGGTCGTCCCGGCCCAGCGCCGCCGCACCGCCCCGCGTCGCCAGCAGCAACGCGTCCGCCGCGCGCATCGCCGTGGCGTCGCCCGACGTCACGCGCGCCAGCAGCGCCGCCAGCCTGGCCTCCTCGAACAGGTCCAGGTCGTCGTTGGACGCCGGCCCGTCGGTGCCGAGCCCGACCGGCAGGCCCGCGTCCAGGTAGGACCGCAGCGGCGCGATGCCGGACGCCAGCTTGGTGTTCGAACCGGGGCAGTGCGCGATCCCGACCCGGTGCCGCGCGTAGATCGCGACGTCCTCCGGCGACAGGTGCACGGAGTGCGCGGACAGCACCCGCCCGCCGAGCACGCCCGCCCGCTCCAGCAACCGCGGCACCGAGCCGTGCGACGCCCGCTGCGCCAGGTCCTCCTGGACCGACTCGGCGACGTGCACCTGCAGCAGCGCGCCGCGCTCGCGCGCCTCGCCGGCGACCTCGCCCAGCGCCTCGGGCGACAGGATGTACGCCGAGTGCGGCCCGTAGCTCAGCTCGACCCGCTCGTCCGGCCCGAACCGCAGCCCGTCGGCGTCGATCCACCGGGTGATCTCGTCGGTCATCGGCCGCCACGGCATCCCCGGCAGGTCCATGATCGCCGCGCCGAACAGCACCCGCGACCCGGCCGCCAGCACGGCGTCCGCCAGCTGCTCGCCGTGGAAGTACATCTCGGCGCTCGTGGTCACGCCGTTGCGCAGCATCTCGACCGCGCCCAGCAGCATGCCGACCCGGATGTCCTCGGGCTTCATCCGCGCCTCGGCGGGCCACATCGCCTCGCGCAGCCAGCGCAGCAGCGGCAGGTCGCCGCCCATGCCGCGCAGCAGCACCATGGGGCTGTGCGCGTGGGTGTTCACCAGGCCGGGCAGCAGGATGCCGGTCAACCGGCGCACCTCGCCGGTGAACTCCGGCGCGTCGGCCGCCGGGCCGACGTGCGCGACCCGGCCGTCGACGACGTCGACGACGGCGTCGCGCAGGACGGTGCACTCGGGATCGCAGGGCAGGACGACGGGGGCGTGCAGGCGCAGCGACATGGCCCTGATCCTGCCCCACTCGATCGAGCTACACCCGACGTGGAGGCGCCGCGTCGCGCGGTAACCCGAAAAGAGGGTTTGACCTCCTGGGGCGGGTGTTCACCCGCCAGGTGGACGTAATCTCCGGGTCGTTGGGAGAGGTGGTCGTCCCGCTGATCCGGCGAAGGAGTGACTGTGGCTCGTGGTGTTGGGAGTGTCCGATCCGGCGAACGGCGCGGCAAGGGGCAGCCCGCGGTGGAGGTGCTGAGGTCGGAGGCCGACTTCACCGACCCGGGGCTGTCCCGGGAACGCCGGTGGCTCGGCCTGTTCCTGCTCGTGCACCTGGTCGACCAGAACGGTCGGATGGGCACCGCGTACCGCCGGGTGCTCCGGCACGCGGCGCGGGAACCGGAGCACTGGGCGCACGGCCGGTCGCTCGGCGCGGTGCGGGCCGAGGTGACCCGCTGGATCGGCCTGCACGCGCGGCCGGACAGCCCGCCGCCGTGGGAGCGGGTCGTGGACCTGCTCCGCGACGCCGTGCACCCCGCGCTCGCGGCCGACGTGCTGGCGACCGCCCGCTACCTGCACGAGCTGGCCACGGGCGCGACCGGGGTCGACCCGGCCCGCCACCCGCACTGGCTGGACCCGTCGGTGCGGGACGTCACCACGGCGATGATCGGCGGCCCCGCCTGGGCCCGCGACCACGGCCTGCCCGTCCCCGAGCTGCCGACCCCGGACGCCGGGCCCGCGCGGCTGGAGGTCGACAGCCCGCCGCGGCCGGAGGGCAGCGCGTACGAGCTGCTGTGGACGGTGGTGCGGGTGCACCGCGAGGCGCTGGCGCGGATCGCCGAGCTGGAGCACGAGCTGCGCAAGCTGCACGAGGAGAACGCCCGGCTGTCCGGTGACGTCACCAGCTGGCTGGGCGACTACCAGCCGAGCATCCCCGGCCAGGCCCGGGGGCCGCGGTCCCGCCGGCCGGTCGCCGACCGGCACCTGGCCCTGTCGGACCCGGCGGGCGCGTTCACCTACCCGCTCCCGGCGGGGCTGCCGGAGTCGCGGCCCGGCGCGCGCTGAGCGGCGGCGGGCGGCGGGCTTCACCGGCCGCCCGCGACGGGCAGCGCCGCCCGGACCTCCCAGCCGCCGCCCGCCCGCTTGCCCGCGCTGAACGTGCCGCCCAGCAGCTCGACCCGCTCCCGCATGCCGACCAGCCCGTACCCGCCGGTCCCGCCGGCGGGGCTCGCGCTCTGGGTCCGACCGTCGTCCGCGACCACCACGTGCACCAGGTCGTCCGAAACGGACACCGAGACGTCCACGGTGGACAGCCCGCCGGCGTGCTTGCGCGCGTTGGTCAGCGACTCCTGCACCAGCCGCAGCACCGAGCGCCCCAACGACGGCGGCACCGGCGTCGGCAGGTCGACGTGCAGCCGCACGGGCTGGCCGGACCGCTCCACGACGCCGCGCACGTCGTCGGCGAGGTCGTTGGTCGCCTCCGGCGCGTCGGCGTCCGTGCCGCGCAGCGTGCCGACCAGGCGGCGCATCTCGGTCAACGCCTCGTTGCCGCTGCGCACGATGATCGGCAACGCCTCCGGCGCGGCGCTGGGCACGGCCTGCGCGGCCTGCGCGTGCACCACCATCCCGGTCACGTAGTGCGCGATCACGTCGTGCAGCTCGCGCGCCAGCGCCATCCGCTCGGCGTGCTGCGCGGCGGCGACCTCGGCCCGGACGGCGGTCGCGCGCTCCCGGTCGCGGGCGCGGAAGTACAGGCCGGTGCCGACCGACAGGGCCAGCAGCACCGCGCCGCCGACCACCTGCTGCCAGGCGCCGGGCCCGGCGTACTCCTCCGGCCAGTGCCGCGACCAGTAGTCCGGCCGCACGGCCTGGGTGGCCGCCGCCACCGCGACGAGCAGCGCCACGCCCACCGCGGCGCGCACCAGCGGCGCCTGCCGCACCACCACCGCGACGATCGCCATCACCGCCGCGGTCTCGGAGATCACCAGGCCGCTGATCGCGGGCACCACGGGCGCGGAGTCGGCCACCCGCAGCACGACGGAGTTCGCGGCCACCGCGGTGGCGGCGGCCAGCGCGGCGTCGAACGGGCGCCGCGGCGCGAGCACGGCCAGCACGCACACCACGGCCGAGCCGGGCAGCTGCCACCAGTTCGGGTGGCCGAGCAGTTCGCCGCCGAAGAAGAAGAGCAGGGCGCAGCCCAACGGCCACTGGCGGCGGAGCAGGGTCCGCCACCCGAGGTGAGTGCTGTCCACGGGTCCTCACGGTAGGTGGTCGCGTCCCCCTGCGCGTCCGACCCCGGTCGGGCGGGGCATCCACCGGGAGGCTGACCCGAACGCCCGCCGAAACACACCAGTGGCCGATGTCGGATGACGAGGGCCGGGGTGACTCTTGAACTGCGAGTCGGGGAACGGAGGAACCATGTTCGGAGTGGTGGCAACTTGGGCGGGAGCGTTGCTGGGCCTGCTGGTGCTGGTCCTGATGGCGTTGGCGGGTGTGCTCGTCGACTCCCAGCGCTGAGCGGTCAGCCCCCGACGCGCTGCCGGAGCAGTTCGACGAGCCGTCCGGGTGAGTGGGGTCGGGTCGTCTCCGCGGGTGCGGGGGCGAAGCGGGTGGGGCCGCCCGCGCGGGCACGGCGGGCGGCCGCCGGGTCGAGCCGGAACGCGGGGCGGTTGCCGGAGTGGCGCTGCCGCGAGCGCAGCCACGACAGCCGGTGCAGCGCCTCGGCGTGGTGGTCGGTGATGGTGACCTCGGCGAGGTCGAACGAGTGCAGCACGGCCCGGTTCAGCTCCACCACGGCGCGGTCGCGCCACAGCGAGCGCTCGGTGGACGTGTCCAGGCCGAGGGCTTCGGCGACGGGCCTGGCCGCGCCGTAGGCGTTCTCGTCGGCCAGGCTGCGGGCGCCGATCTCGGCGCCGACGAACCACGAGTTGAACGGCGCGGCGGGGTAGGTGACGCCGCCGATGACCAGCCGCATGTTGGTGATCACCGGCACGGCGTGCCAGCGCAGGCCCAGCTGGTCGAACCAGGGCAGCTCCGGGTGCGAGATCGGCACCTCCTGCACCACGTCCGGCGGCACCGGGAACAGCCGCACGCCCTCGTGCGCGGTCTCCACCACCAGCGGCAGCAGGTCGAAGCGGCCGGGCGCGGCCGGTGGTCGCCAGCCCATGCCCCGCACGGCATCGGTGAACGCCCGGTAGCGGCGGTCGCCGGCGCCGTCGCCGTGGCCCGCGTACCGGACCAGCTGCTCGTTCCAGACGCACGGCCCCGGCGCGGTCGGGGTGTCCGGCGCGAACACCGTCACCAGCGGCCGGATCTCGCCGCCGTTGGTGGCCAGCCGCAGGTGCTCGACGCACTCGGCGGCCACGGCGGCGGCGTTGCGCAACCCCCGCAGGTCGCGGACCTTGAGCCGGCGCCACGGCACGCCGCTGGTGCACCAGCCGGAGTCGCGCAGCGCGATCCTCGCGCCGTAGGCCAGCTCCTCGCCGGTGTGCCGGTAGGCGCCGGTCGCGGCGACCTCGTCGCGGACCTGCGCCAGCCGCGGCCCGACGGGCCCGGCCTCGGGGTGGGCGATGTGGAACATGCGGAGGAAGCCCTCCGCCGCGTCCAGGTCGAACGTTATCGGTTCGTTGTCGACTACGGTCACGGGCGGCAACCGTAGTTGCGTTCCGCTGTCACGCGTCACTGCCAGACGGGGCACATCGGGTGATCAACAAATCCCACTCGATGTGGTGACGAAACCACTGGCCGTCGTAGCTTCGGCGGGTCAGCCCCGTGACTTCATGCCTCGGTCAGGTGAGTTCGACCCGTTCGAACATCAAGTCGTGGCTGATCCGGTCCTCCTCGACCGCCCGCTGCTCGAACTTGGTCACCGGCCGCCACCCCGGCCGGGGCGCCCACCCGTCGAACCGGTTGCGCAGCAGCGGCTCGGCCGAGCACACGTCGAGCATCTGCTCGGCGTACTCCTCCCAGTCGGTGGCCAGGTGCAGCGTGCCGCCGACGGCCAGCCGGCCGGCGAGCAGGCGCACGAACTCCGGCTGCACGAGCCGCCGCTTGTGGTGCTTCTTCTTGGGCCACGGGTCGGGGAAGTAGATCCGCACCTCGGCCAGCGCGCCCGGCTCGACGTGCTCGGTGAGCAGGTCGACCGCGTCACCGCGCAGGACCCGCAGGTTGGTCACGTCGAGCGCCTCGGCGCGCAGCAGGAGCTGCGCCAGGCCGGGCTTGTAGACCTCGACGGCCACGTAGTTGACGTCGGGCGCGGCGGCCACCAGCCGCGAGGTGGTCTCGCCCATCCCGGAGCCGATCTCCAGCACCACGGGCGCCTCGCGCCCGAACCACTCGGTGAACCGCACGGGACCGGCCGGGAGCGCCTTGACCTCTTGGCCCAAGCGCTCCCAGTGGCGGTCCCATGCGCGCTGCTGCCCCACGGTCATCCGCTCGCCGCGCTGCACGTAGCTGACGACGGAACGGTGGTGGGGCGGTCGCTGGTGGCTGGACGTCACGGGCGTACAGCCTAGGTGGTGCGCTAGGCGATGTTCTCCAGGTCCTCGATCTGCTCGCGCAGCTCGGCGGTGGTGAACTCGATGGCTTGGCGCTGACCGGGGCCCCGGTGCGCCGGGAGCAGGTCGACGAAACCGGTGTGCCGGTCCGTGAACTGCACGGTGGTCGGCTCCGCGGGCCCGTACACGCCGCTCTCCGACGGCACGAACTCCCAGTAACCGACCTCACCCTCGTTCGCCCACGGGACGAACACCCAACCCGGTCGGGCGCCCAGCAACCGGGTCACCTCGTCCTCGACGGCGAACGCCGCCGCGCGGGAGGCGATCCGGCCCCGGTCCAGGGCCCGGAGCCACCAGGGCGCCGGCGCGTCCGGACCGACCGCGCGGAACAGCGAGAGCACTTGTTGCTCGTCGGCCCGGTGGATCCAGGCGCGACGGGTCTGCGCGGGTGAGTCGGCGACACCGACCGGTCCCGCGGCTTCGATGGCGTGCGACCATTCCAGTGCCAACATCGGTTCGACGCGAAGGGCGTGGTCGCGTTGCCGTGGCAACTCCTTCGACCCGGTTGCCGAGCGGTCGGCGTTCAGATCTGGATCGAGCACCGTCACGGGTTCACCTCCGGTGGGTTCCTTGACGGGGGACAGCCGAATTCGCGTGCGGGCAGGCGCCCACCTCACGATTCGCGCTTTCCATCTGACCCGGTTCAGAAGCTCTTGTCATGGGGCTGTGCGCGAGTTCACGACGTCTTAACGAGCCGATTACTCCGCTTGCCCGAACCCGGAACTGTGAAACATCATTCAGCTGGAATATCTGTGATGCCGACCACAGGGGGAATCGGGTGACCGGGAGAGCGGTTGTCGTCGCGGTCCTGATCGCGCTGAGCGCGCCCGGCACGGCCGCGGCGCAGACGATCCAGGAGCAGCAGTGGCACCTGGCCGCCCTGGACGTCCGCACCGCGCACGCCACCTCGCGCGGCGAGGGGGTGGTCGTCGCGGTGGTGGACTCGGGCGTGGACGCGACCCGCCCGGACCTCGCGGGCGCGCTGCTGCCCGGCTCCGGGTTCGGCTCGGCGAGCGGCACGGACGGCACGGCGGACAACGACGGCCACGGCACCGCGATGGCGACGTTGATCGCCGGCCGGGGCGTGGACGGCGGCGCGCTCGGCGTGGCGCCCGGCGCGATGATCCTGCCGGTCTCGGTCGGCGCGGACGGCGACAAGTTCACCACCTCGTCCGTCGCCGAGGGCGTGACCTGGGCCGTCGACCACGGCGCCGACGTGGTGAACCTGTCCCTGACCTCGCTCGCGACCCTCACCCCGGACCTGCTGCGGGCGGTCAACTACGCGTTCGACCACGACGCCGTGGTGGTCGCGGGCACCGGCAACGCCGGTGAGGAGCACGTCGGCGCGCCCGCCAACATCAAGGGCGTCATCGCGGTCTCGGGCACGGTCGAGGGCAACGGGCCGTGGCCGGAGTCGAACACCGGGCCGGAGACCGTGCTCGCCGCGCCCGCGCAGCGGATCGTCACCGCCCTGCCGCTGGGGGTGTCCGACACCGGCTACGCCGAGGTCGACGGCACGAGCGCGGCGACGGCGCTGGTCTCCGGCGTGGCCGCGCTGGTCCGCGCCCGCCACCCGGGGCTGGACGCGGGCAACGTGGTGAACCGGCTCGTCACCACCGCCACCGACCTGCTGACACCCGGTCGGGACAACGCGACCGGGTTCGGCCAGGTCGACCCGGTCGCGGCGCTGACCGCCGACGTGCCGCCGGTGGAGCGCAACCCGCTGGCGCCGCCGCCGCGACCGTCCTCGACCGCGACGGCCCCGCTGCCGACGTCGGCCGGGAACGCGCTCCCCGAGCCCGGTCCGAGCGGCGGGACGGGGCTGCTGCCGGTGGTCGCCGGCATCGCCGCGGCCGTCGTCGTGGTGGCCGCGGCGACCCTGCTGGTGGTCCGCCGCAGGCGAATCCGCCGGGCGCCCGTTCCGGTCGTGACCGAAATCCCGCCGCCGTCCGACGACTTCTGGCGCAGCGACCGGTTCTGAGCGCTCCCGGCGAAATCCGGGCCGTTTACCCGACCCGGTGACGGGGCGTCAGTCATTCGGGCGCGTGGTATTCCACGGATTCCTTCGTGAGTTGCATGAAGGCTTCCTCCAAAGAGCCGAGCTGCGGGCTCAGCTCGTGCAGCGTGATGCCGTTCGCCGCGGCCAGCTCGCCGATGGCCGAGGGCTCGACGCCGTGCACGACGAGCGCGCCGTCGGACGCGGCGTCGGCGACGCGGGCCCGGCCGTCCAGCAGCTGCCGGAGCCGGTCGAGCTGCGGCGAGCGGACGCGGACCGTGTCCTCGGTGGCGTCCTTGATGAACTGCTCGGTGCTGGTCTGCGCGATGAGCCTGCCGCGACCGATCACGATCAGGTCCTGCGCGGTCTGCGCCATCTCCGACAGCAGGTGGCTGGACACGAACACGGTGCGCCCGTCGTCGGCGAGCCGGTGCATGAACCGGCGGATCCAGAGGATGCCCTCCGGGTCCAGGCCGTTGACCGGCTCGTCGAACATCAGCACCTCGGGGTCGCCGAGCAGCGCGCCCGCGATGCCCAGGCGCTGGGACATGCCGAGGGAGAAGCCGCCGGCGCGGCGCTTGGCGACCTGGGTGAGGCCGACCATCTCCAGCACCTCGTCCACCCGCGCCACCGGGATGCGGTTGGAGCGGGCCAGCCACTGCAGGTGCGCCCGCGCCGACCGGTTGGGGTGCACCCACTTGGCGTCCAGCAGCGCGCCGACGACGCGCAGCGGTTGGCGCAGCGACCGGTAGTCCCGGCCGTTGACGGTGACCCGGCCCCTGGTCGGGTCGTCCAGGCCGAGGATCATCCGCATGGTGGTGGACTTGCCCGCGCCGTTGGGGCCGAGGAAGCCGGTGACCCGGCCCGACTCGACGGTGAACGACAGGTCGTCCACGGCGACGGTCCTGCCGTAGTGCTTGGTGAGGCCGGTCGCTTCGATCATGACTTCTCCCGTCCGATCTAACGCTCGTGGCGAACCTAGAGCAGGAGAGCCCGGGCCACCCCCCGAAGGTGACCCGAGCTCCCCCTTCCAGCCGACCGCGCGCCGACCCCCGATGGCGGGCGCGCGGTCCCCCTCACGCGTCCCGCCGCTTCACCACGACGAGCGAGATGACGTACACCGCCAGCGCGATGGCGGCGAAGTAGGCGAACGAACCCCACGGGCTCAGCTCGCCGATCGCGGGCGGCCCGGCGCCGTTCGGGATGTCGCTCGCGTCCGGGTCGCCGAAGATGAACTTCCCGACCACGGTGAACGGCATCCACTTCTGGATGTCGTCGCCGATGTTCGGGATGAACCCGATCACGCTCTCGATGACCAGCGCGAACACCAGGATGATCGACACGGCGCCCGCGGTCTGCCGCACCAGCGCGCCGACGCCCAGGGCGAGCAGCGCGCCCGCCGCGTAGACGAGGCCGACGCCCGCGACGTGCCGCCAGTCGTTGGCCGAGGTCAGCGCGAGCTGCGAGGTGTCGTCGGCGAGCAGCCAGCTCAACCCCCACGACCCGAACGCGGCGGCCTCGCCGACCAGCGCGGACAGCAGCATCACCACGACGGCCTTGGCGACCAGCGGCGACGTGCGGTCCGGCACGGCCTGGAACGTCGACTTGATCGTGCCGAAGCGGTACTCGGTGGTGACCGCCAGCGCGGCCATCACCATCACCACGTACAGGCCGAACGTGTGCGTGAACACCGCGCCGATCACCGGCAGCGGTCCGGTCCAGTTGGCCGAGATGAGCGCGGTGAGGCCGACGGTCAACCCGAGCGCCAGCAGCATGCACCACCACGGCGAGCGGGTGGAGAAGAGCTTGATCCGTTCAACGGCGAGCAGAGTCATCGGTGGTCACTTCCCCGTCTCGGCGAGTTCGGCGTGGTACTCGACGGAATCGCCGGTGAGCTGCATGAATGCCTGTTCGAGCGAACCGCGTTGCGGGCTCAGCTCGTGCAGCACCACGCCGCTCGCCGCCGCGATGTCCCCGATCTCGTCACTGGTGGCGCCCGAAACGGTGAGCGACCCGTCCGAGTCCTCACGCACGGTGAAGCCCTTGTCCACCAGCATCGCGCCCAGCTTGTCCGCGTGCGGGCTGCGCACCCGGACGGTGTTCTCGCTCGACCGCTCCACGAAGTCCGCGGTGCTGGACTGCGAGATGAGCTTGCCGCGGCCGATGACCACCAGGTCCTGGGCGGTCAGCGCCATCTCCGACAGCAGGTGGCTCGACACCAGCACGGTCCGGCCCTCGGCGGCCAGGCCCTGCATGAACCGGCGGATCCAGAGGATGCCCTCCGGGTCCAGGCCGTTGACCGGCTCGTCGAACAGCAGCACCCTCGGGTCGCCCAGCAGGGCGCCCGCGATGCCGAGGCGCTGCGACATGCCCAGCGAGAAACCACCGGCGCGGCGCTTGGCGACCTTGGTCAGGCCGACCATGTCCAGCACCTCGTCCACCCGCCGGTCGGACAGGCCGTTGGACTTGGCCAGCCACTGCAGGTGCGCCCGCGCGGACCGGTTGGGGTGCACCCACTTGGCGTCGAGCAGCGCGCCCACCGTGCGCAGCGGCCGGTCGAGCTGCGCGTACTGCTTGCCGTCGATCAGCACCCGGCCCGCGCTCGGCCGGTCGAGGCCGAGGATCATCCGCATGGTGGTGGACTTGCCCGCGCCGTTGGGGCCGAGGAAGCCGGTGACCCGACCGGGTTCGACGGTGAACGACAGGTCGTCCACCGCGACCGTCTTCCCGTAGCGCTTGGTGAGGCCGATAGCCTCGATCATGGTTTCTCCCCTGGAAGGCACATCCCCCGAACTGGGCTCAACCCTGCCCGGTTCCGGCGGCTCGCACATCGGTCTGTAGTTGACTCGTCGGTGCGACTTCCGTCTTATCGTCCCCGCTACCTCGGTTGTAGTAATCCGTGTTCACCCTGAGTTGTTCCCCGGGGATTCACCGGGTGACTCTCAGGGAGGGGCGTCCTCAGGCGGCGAAGTACCGGTCCAGCACGGTCGCCGCGCCGTCGTCCAGGATCGTCCCGGTGACCGAGTCGGCGACCTCCTGGACGGTCGCCGGCGCCTGGCCCATGGCGACGCCGTGCGCGGCCCACCGCAGCATCTCCACGTCGTTGGAGCCGTCGCCGATGGCCAGCGTGTCCTGCTCGGACACCCCGAGCGCGGTCCGCAGGACCTCCAGCGCCGCGCCCTTCGTCACGCCGGGGGGCGACAGCGTCAGCCACGGCTCGTTGTGGTCGCACGACGCCGTCACGCCCGGCAGCTCCACGTCCAGCAGCCGCAGCGCCAGCTCCGCGGGCGTGCCGCCGAGCCAGCGCATCACCAGCCGGGACGTCGGCGTGGCCGCCAGCTCGGCGAACGACACCTCCCGCACCTCGCCCCACAGGTCGCCGTCCGGGAACCGGCCGAGCGACAGGTTGCCGACGCCGGTCAGCTCGACCGCGAACACCGAGTCCGGCAGCTGGGCGCGCAGGCGCTCGACCGACGGGCCCGGTTCGAACTCGACCTTCCGGACCACCTCGCGGGTGTCGGTGTCCCACCAGACCGCGCCGTTGGAGCAGATCGCGGTGGTGCCGCGCAGCCCCAGGTCGTCGATGATCGGCCTGGTCCCGACGAGGCTGCGGCCGGTGGAGAGCACGACGTGCGAGCCGTGGCCGACCGCCCGGTCGATGGCCGCGCGCACGGCGGGCGCGACGTCCTCGCGGCCGACTGGCGTGATCGTGCCGTCGATGTCCAGGGCGATGAGGCGGGGTCTCCAAGTCACTGACGTCACCCTACTGGGCGATGGTTACTGAACCATGGTTCAATAACCGGGTGGCACGACCGAGGACGATCACGGACGAGCGGCTGCTGACCGCCGTGGCATTGGTGATCGGGCGCAAGGGCCCGGGGTTCACCGTGGCCGACGTGGCGGAGCTGGCCGGCGTCTCGGTGGGCACGGTGGCCGGGCGGTTCGGCTCCAAGAGCGGCCTGCTCCAAGCCCTGACCAAGCAGGTCATGGCCGGGAACGTGGAGCGGATGCGGGCGGCGGCGGCCGGCGCGGCGGACCCGGTCGACGGGCTGCGGGCGGCGCTGCTGACGTGGTTCGAGGGCATGACGGACCCCGTCGAGGCGCAGAACCACCTGGCCCAGCTCGGGGTCGACCTGATCGACCCGGAGCTGCGCGCGCTGCTCGCCGAGCTGTACGAGGCGACCGAGCGGACCGTGCTGGAGCTCACCCGACGGGTGGACCTGCCGCACGGCCCGGCGCCGGAACGCGCGGCGCGCGTGCTCACCGGGTTGCTCCACGGCGTGTCGATGGACTGGTCGGTCCGGCCGCGCGGCGAGCTGGCCGACCGGCTGGCGCAGGACGTGGACGCGGTGCTGGACGCGTGGAAGGGGAGATGAGTGGACGGCAAGGCGCTGGACGGCAAGGTCGCGGCGGTCACGGGGGCGACGCGGGGCGCGGGGCGCGCCATCGCGGTCGAGCTGGGCGCGGCGGGCGCGACGGTGTTCGTCGGCGGTCGCTCGACGCGCGGGCGGAAGTCGCCGATCGGGCGGGACGAGACGATCGAGGAGACGGCGGAGCTGGTCACGGCGGCCGGCGGCCGGGGCGTCCCGGTGCGGTGCGACTTCACCGTGCCCGAGGACGTGGACGCGTTCCGCGCCCGGATCGAGTCCGAGGTGGACGGACGGCTGGACGTCCTGGTGGACGACGTGTGGGGCGGTGAGGCGGACACCGAGTTCGAGGTCTTCTGGGAGCAGGACCTGGACAAGCAGCTCGGGCTGTGGCGCAACAGCGTGCAGGCGCACCTGGTCACCCTGCACCGGCTGCTGCCGCTGCTGGTCCGCAGGCCGGGCGGGCTGCTGGTCGAGGTCACCGACGGCGACAGCGACGAGTTCTACAGCGGGTCGCTGGCCTACGACTCGGTGAAGGTCGCGATCCGGCGCTTCGGCACCGTGCTGGCGAAGGAGCTGGAGGCGTTCGGCGGCACGTCGGTCGCGGTCACGCCGGGGTTCCTGCGGTCGGAGCAGATGCTGGAGCACTTCGGCGTGACCGAGCGGAACTGGCGCGACGCGATCGCCAAGGAGCCGCACTACGCGATGGCCGAGTCGCCGCACTACGTGGGGCGCGGCGTGGCGGCGCTGGCCGCCGACCCGGACCGCAACCGGTTCACCGGCAAGGCGCTCGCGTCGTGGACCCTGATGCGCGAGTACGGCTTCACCGACCTGGACGGCTCGCAGCCGGACTGGGGCCGCTGGTACGAGGAGGTCTTCAAGGCGGGCGTCGACCCGACGACGGTGGACGCGTCGCGCTACCGGTGACGCGCCGCCGGTCCGGTCCGGCCAGGTGTTCGACCGGTCGGGCGTTCGCCCGGTCAGACGTCGCCGGGCCGGACCAGCCCCGTCTCGTAGGCCAGCACCACGGCCTGCACCCGGTCCCGCAGCTCCAGCTTCGCCAGGATGCGCCCGACGTGCGTCTTCACCGTCGCCTCGGACAGGAACAGCTTGCGCGCGATCTCGGTGTTCGACAGGCCCTTGGCGATCAGCACCAGCACCTCCCGCTCCCGCTCGGTCAGCGCCTCCAGCACCGCCGCGTCCCGCAGCTCGCCGCCGCCGTCGCCGAGGAACCGGCTCAGCAGCCGCTTGGTCACCGAGGGCGACACCACGGCGTCACCGCTGGCCACCGCGCGCAGCGCGGACACCAGGTCGCCCGGCGGCGTGTCCTTCAGCAGGAACCCCGACGCGCCGTTGCGCAACGCCGACAACGCGTACTCGTCCATGTCGAACGTGGTCATCACGAGCACCTTCGCGGTGCCCGCCTCGGCGATCCGCTTGGTCGCCTCGACCCCGTCGAGCACCGGCATGCGCACGTCCATCAGCACCACGTCGGGCCGCATCCGGTCGGCCAGCTGCACGGCGTCGAGCCCGTTCGCGGCCTCACCGACCACGTCGACGTCCTCTTGCGCGCCGAGCACCATCCGGAACCCCATGCGCATGAGTTCCTGGTCGTCCACGAGCAGCACTCGGATCACGGATCACCTTCCATCGACGACGGGCACCTTATGACGGCGCCAGCGGCAGCACGGCGCGGACCCGCCAGCCGCCGCCGGGGTTGGGGCCCGCCTCCAGCGTGCCGCCGAGCACGCCGGCCCGCTCGCGCATGCCGATCAGCCCGTTCCCGCCGGACACCGCGACCAGGTCGTGGGGCGTGCCGAACCCGTCGTCGGCCACCTCCACCGCCACCCGGTCGTCGTCCCGCTCGACGCGGACGGTCGCCGAGGCGCCGGAACCCGCGTGCTTCAGCGTGTTGGTCAGCGCCTCCTGCACGATCCGGTAGACGCCGAGGCCGAGGCCGGCGGGCAGCGCGTCGAGGTCGCCGGCCGTCTCCAGCCGCACCGGCAGCCCGGCGGCCCGGCAGTTCTCGGCCAGCTCGCGCAGGTCGCCCGCGTCCGGCTGGGGCGTCCACTGGGTGCCGGACCGGTCCTCCGACCGCAGCACGCCCAGCAGCCGCCGCAGCTCGGTCAACGCCTGCCTGCCGGTGTCGGCGATGGTCCGCACCGCGGCCTCGGCCAGGTCCGGGTTGGACTTGATCGCGTAGCTCGCGCCGTCGGCCTGCACCACCATCACGCTCACCGCGTGCGCCACCACGTCGTGCAGCTCGCGCGCGATCCGCGACCGCTCCTCGCCGACGGCGATCCTGGCCTGCTGGTCGCGCTCGGTCTCCAGCAGCTTGAGCCGCTGCTCCAGCTCCCGGTTGTAGGCGCGGCGGGCGCCGACGAACTCGCCCATCGCCCAGCTGAACCCGAACACGACGGCGATCACGAACACCATGAACGCGGCCTCGGTGGTCGCGCCCATCGGCCACAGCGCCCACACGAACGTGCCGGTGGCCAGCCAGGTCGCGTACAGCAGCCCCTGCCGCCTGCCGACGTACGCCACCACCGTGTAGAGCGCGATGGCCAGCGCGAAGTCCGACAACCGGAACGGCAGCCCGGTCTCCAGGTCGCCGTGGGTGAGGAGCTGGACCGCCCCGCCGAACAGGATCACGTAGGACGAGCCGAGCGGGTACTTCCGGCGGAACACCACCGGGACGATCATCACCGCGCCGACGAACAGCAGCGTCGAGCCGGGCACCGGCATGCGCTCGACGGTCAGCGTGCCCAGGTCGAAGACGAGCAGCAACCCGGCCATCAGGGAGTCCCCGAAGACCGGGTGCGCTCGCATCCACAGGCTCAGTCGCCGCACGTCACCAGGTTAGGCACCGGTCGAACCCGGGCGCGTCGCGCCACGGGCTGACCCGGTCCTAGTCCTCCAGGCGGATGAGCGGAGGTCCCGCTCCGCCCGCCTACCGGACGGTCTTGATCTGCGTCGGGTCGACGGTCTCGCCGACCCGCGGCGCGGGCGCGCCGTGCACCGGTTCCACCCGCGTCTGCGGCGGGACGGCGCGCTGCTGCTCGTACTGGCGGTGCTCCTCGGACATCTCGTCGGCCAGCTGCTGCTGGAGCTGCCGGTCGCGGATGCGGCCGAGGATCATCATCGTCACCGCGTGCACCAGGGCCAGGACCAGGAGCATCACGCCGAGCTTCACCACGACGTCCTTGACCGGGTCGCCGGTCTCGACCGTGATGATCGACACGATGGCGAGCAGGCCCAGCACCACGAGGTGGAAGAGCACCGTCGCGAGGCGGGTCATCGAACGGGCCGCCTCCGGATCGCCGTACGCGCGGCTCATGTACCCCTTGCCGCTGCGGTAGATCAGCTGCCCGTCGATGAGCACCAGCACCACGCCGAGCAGCAGGAACACCGCATATCCCTGTTCCATGGCGGACCTCCCTCGTCGGTCGCGGAAATACCCCGGTCGCCGTGTTCGCAAACCGCGCGCCACCCGCTCGTGGCACGATCTCCGGCGTGACGACGCAGGCCAAGCAGCTCGCCGGTCCGCTCTCGGCGGCGGTGGCGAACCTCTGCGTCGGCCTCCAGCCGCAGGTCTCGCCCGCCACCGCGGCGGGGTTCCGCGAGGTGCTGCGCCGGCTGTCCGCCCCGCTGCAGGTCGCCGTCGCGGGCCGGATCAAGTCCGGCAAGTCGACGCTGGTCAACGCGCTGATCGGGCGTCGCGTCGCACCGACGGACGTCGGCGAGTGCACCCGGCTGGTGACCCGCTTCCAGTACGGCACGGTGGACCGGATCGAGGTCGTGTTCACCGACGGCCGCAAGCAGGTGCTGCCGTTCGAGCCGAACGGCTCGATCCCGCCGGACCTCGGTGTCGACATCGACCGGGTGTCGCACGTCGAGGCGTACCTGACCAACGCGGTGCTGCGGGACCTGACCGTGATCGACACCCCCGGCCTCGGCTCGCTCGACGCGGCGTCGGTGGCCCGCACCGAGGCGCTGCTCGGCGGTGAGCTGGACCCCGTGTCGCGCAACGCGGTGGCCGGCGCGGAGGCCGTGCTCTACGTCGTCACGCAGGGCGTGCGCGCGGACGACCAGCAGGCGCTGGCCGCGTTCACCGCCGCCACCGCGAGCCGCGAGGCGGGACCGGTGAACGCGATCGCGGTGCTGAACAAGGCCGACACCATCGCCGCGGAGACCGTCGAGGGCTCGGACGGCGACACCTGGCGGGCCGCCGTGCTGCTCGCCGAGCGGCAGGCGCTCACCCTCAAGCCGCGGGTCGCGGACGTGCTGCCGGTGATCGGCCTGGTCGCCGAGTCGACCGAGACCGGCGGCTTCACCTCCGCCGACGCGGACGCGCTGCGCAAGCTGGCCGAGCTGGACGACGCCACCCGCGAGACCATGCTGATCTCGGCGGACCTGTTCGTGGGCTGGGAGTGCGACGTGCCGGTCGGCACCCGCACCCGGCTGCTGGAGAAGCTGGACCTGTACGGCGTCCGCAAGGCGCTCGAAGCCGTCGACGCCGAGCCGGGCATCACCGCGGGCGCGCTGCGCCGCAAGCTGCTCGACGCCTCCGGCCTGGACGGCGTGCGGGCCAAGCTCAACGCGGTGTTCCGGTCGCGGGCCGACGGCATCAAGGCCGCCGCCGCGCTGGCGTCGGTGACGTCGCTGGCCGCCGCCTCCGGCGACCCGAACGAGCGGCAGCGCGTGCACGACGCCATCGAGGTGCTGCTGGCCAAGCCCGAGGCGCACCAGCTGCGGCTGCTGGAGGCGTTGACGCTGGTCGCGTCCGGCGCCGTGGCGATGCCGAACGACCTGGTGGAAGAGGTGCTGCGGTTCGGCAGCTCGCCGGACGTGTCCGAGCAGCTGGGCCTGCGCGGCAGGCCGCCGCGGGAGCTGATGGCCTACGCCCTGGAGCGGGCGGGCTGGTGGCGCTCCTTCGCGTCGTTCGGCGCGACACCCGCGCAGAGCCGGGTGGCGCACGTGGTGCACCGGGCGTACTTCCTGATCTGGCAACAACTGCGGGGACGGCGATGAGCGGAACGGAACCGGTCGGCGGGGCGTCCGACCACGCTGTGGAGAGTGTGCTGGAGACCACCATCGCCGACGAACTGCTCGACCAGGCGCTGGCCGAGCGGCGCGCCCTGGTGCAGCTGTGCCTGTACGCGCTGGACCGGGCCCGCAGCGCCGGCGTCGTGGAACGGCTCGAAGAGGGCCTGGCGGCGATCGGCGTGATCGCGCTGCGGCCGGACGGCGAGCGGTTCGACCCGTCGCGGCACGAGGCGGGCGGCACGGTGCCGACGGGCGACGCGTCGCTGGACGGCCTGGTCGCCGAGACCGAGGTGGTCGGCTTCGCCGATCGCGGCCGGACGCTGCGCGCGCCGGTCGTCACCGTGTACACGACGCGTTGAGGGGTCGGGCCTGATGAGCACCCTCCCGCAGGTGGTCCGGCAGACCAGGGAGAAGCTGACGAACCTGGTCCGCTCGCTCGACCCGTCCGCCGCGTCGTTCGTGGAGGGGCGGCGGGCCGGCCCGGCGTCGGTGGTGGTCGTCGGCGAGACGAACCGCGGCAAGAGCTCGCTGGTCAACGCCCTGCTGGCGACACCGGGCCTGTCACCGGTCGACGCCGAGGTGGCGACCGCGACGTACCTGGTGTTCCGGCACGGCGAGGAGTGGTCGGCCCGCGCCTGCTACGCCGGGTCGATGTCGCCGGTGCCGTTCGACCGGTCCGAGATCGTGAACTGGGTGTCGGCGGCGCACGAGCTGCCCGAGGGCATGCTGCCGCCGCGCCACGTCGAGGTCGACGCGCCGATCCCGCTGCTCGAACGGCTGTCCGTGGTGGACACGCCGGGCGTCGGCGGGCTCGACTCGGCGCACGGCGAGCTGGCCGCCGAGGCCGCCGCCACCGCGACCGCGCTGCTGTTCGTGGTGGACGCCTCGGCCCCGTTCACCCGCGGTGAGCTGGACTTCCTGCGCACGGTCGGCGAGCGCGTCGAGACCGTGGTGTTCGCGCTGACCAAGGTCGACCAGTACCGCGGCTGGCGGCAGGTGCTGGAGGCCGACCAGGCGCTGCTGGCCGAGCACGCGCCGCGGTTCCGGGGCGCGGTGTTCCACCCGGTGTCGTCAAGGGTGTTCGAGCTGGCGGCCAAGGCGCCGAACCCGGACGCGGCGGCGATGCTGCGCGAGCGGTCCGGGATCGGCGCGCTGCAGGAGGCGTTGCAGGAGCTGGTGGTCGGCCGGGCGGCGATGCTCGGCGAGGCCAACGGGCTGCGCGCGCTGGCGACCGTGCTGGACGAGCTGATCGCGCGCAGCGAGGCGGACAAGCGCGCGCTGTCGTCCGGCGAGGAGGAAGCGGAGACGCTGCGCGACCGGCGCGACGAGCTGAACTCGCAGCGCCGCTCGTCGACGCGCAGCTGGCAGGTGCGGCTGCGCGGCGAGGTGCAGCGGGCCAGGGTGGAGGGCTCGCACGAGGTCAGCAGGCAGATGCGGGACGTGCAGGCGTGGTTCCGCACGGCCATCGACTCGGCGTCGCGCGAGCGGCTGGCGACGTTGCCGCAGGAGGTGGACGCGGCGCTGCAGGTGGTGTCCGGCCGGATCAGCGCCGGGTTGGCCGTGCGGCTGACCAAGGTCGCCGACTCGGCGCTGGCCGACCTGTTCTCGGCGGAGGAGCTGGCGGTGATCCGGGGCCAGTTCGCGCGCGGCGCGACCCCGCCGGTCGTGCTGCGGCCACCAGAGAAGCGGGCGCCGACCGCCGAGGACAAGCTGCTGGTGTTCATGGGCGTGTCCGGCGGCCTGGGCGCGGGCCGGCTGGCCGCGCTGCCGCTGGCCGGGCTCGGGGTGGCGGCGCTGAACCCGGTCGTGCTGCCGGTGACCATCGTGCTCGGCCTGGGCGCGGGCTGGTGGATGGCGCGGACCAGGAAGCACTCGGCCGACAAGCAGCACCTCAAGCAGTGGCTGTCGGACGCCATCGCGGACGCCAGGTCCACTGTGGACCAGCTGGTGGCCGAGCAGCTGATCGAGGCCGAGCAGCAGCTGTCGCTGGCGCTGGACGACGCGCTCGGCAAGCGGGTCGACGCGATCGAGGCGGAGCTGCGCGAGGTCGACAAGGCGCTGCGCATGGAAGCGGGCGAACGCACCCGCGCGCTGCAGGCCGTCACGCGCCGGGTGGCCGAGCTGACCGCCGGCCGGCTGAAGGTGGACGAACTCCTGGCCCGCATCCGCGCCGTCCGCGACCGCGACCGCGTGTGAGCTTCCCGCCCGTGGTCGTGAGGAAGCCCCAGGCGCGTGCGAGCAGAGGCGGCACTGGGGCGTTCACCGCCAACGGTAGCATCTCGCCATCTCGCCATGTCGCCCGTCGAGGTTGATTCATCCGTGGTGTGGAACATGCTCTCGGAACCGCGGATGGCTCCCTATCTTCGCAGTGCCGGTGGTGACAAGACGAAGGCGCTCGCGCTGTACGAGTGGAGTGCTCGTACGTCGTCGGCTGCCTTCGAACTCGTAGGACACTTCGAGGTGTTGCTGCGGAACGCCATCGACCGCTGCCTGCGCGATCACTTCGACGAGGAGAATTGTGGAATTCCGTGGTTCCTGTTGCCGACGCCGGGTGGCGAGCACGTCGCGGAAGCGGTGAACGTGGTTCGTGAGCGGCTGCGGCCACTGCACAAGGAATCGCGACACCAGATCGTCGCGGGGCTCAGCTTCGGGTTCTGGTCCGGCATCCTCGGTCCGAAGTACGAAGACCTGTGGCGCGATTGCCTCCACCGGGCGTTCCCGAACTCGTCCGGCAGGCGAAAGCAGGTCGCGGTGGCCATCGAGCGGGTTCGGAAGTTCCGGAACCGCCTGGCACACCACGACTCGACGATCAACGTCGACGTCCCGTTCGAGGTCAGGCAGGTCATCGAATTGGCCGCGTTCGTAGACCAGGATGCGGCGAAGTGGCTTCAGCGGTGCAGCAACGTGATGGATGTGTACGCCCAGCGCCCAGCCAAGGTGGAGGACACCGTCGTAGTCCCGGCCAAGTCCGCCTGGGCGCTCTACGAACAGTGCCACGCGTACGTGTGCCAAGCCGGCCGTGGTTTCCGCCCGGTCGAGCGCATCGCTTTCTACGCTGATCGTGAGATCAAGCAGGACGTCCCGGCAGTTTTGCACCGACGTGACAACGTGGAGTGGACAGCGGAAGAAGCCGACCGGTTGCGGGCGTCGACCGATCGATACGACCGGAAGATCGGCAACGTCATCGACGCGTCAAGCGCGGTCTGGAAGGACGGTCGTTATCAGGTTTTCCTGTTGACCGGTTCCGGGCACCCCTCCCGCCGACGCCTCGCTGCGGCCCTGCCGCACGACGGCTCCGGCAGGGGGTCCGCTTTCGTGCAGAGGCAGCGGTACGTGTCGCTCCACTCCCTGGAAACCGCGACCACCACGAGTGATCTCTGACCGCCGGCCGCCTGGGGGCTTGCGTGTCGGAGCTTCCTAGGGGAACCGAACAGGCATAACGTGAGTCTTACCCGGTACAGGACGCAGGAGGGTGGGACACGGTGTACATCGACGAGACAGGCGCGACCGACGGCGAGCTGAAGGTCACGGTCGGCGACGAGGAGTACACCGCCGAGGCGACCTACGACCTCGACCAGGACGGTGTCGAGGAGAGCGCGGTCGTGGAGACCGGCGACGGCGGGCACCTTGCGTTCAGCGACACCGACGGCGACGGCGAAGCCGACCTGATGAGCACGTTCGACGCCGACGGCGAGCTGACGAGCCAGGCCGAGTTCGACGAGGACTCCGGCGAGTGGGTCGCCGTCGACCCGGACGACGACCCCGGCCGGCAGGCGAACACGAACGCCGGCAAGTCGATCGTGGTCGACATGGAGGACGGCGCGGACCAGGACGTCGGCCCCGCGACCGAGGACACCGACGGCGACGGCCGCGCCGACACCGCCGTGGTCAAGGACGAGGACGGCGACACCTGGCTGTTCACCGACGCCGACGGCGACGGCACCGCCGACCTGGCCACCGAGATCACCCAGGACGGCGAGGTCACGGTCTCCAAGCACACCGGTGACGACGAGTGGACCGAGGTCGAGCACGGGCGGATCGGCGAGGACGGCAAGTACACGCCGGACAGCGACGAGTTGTGGTCGGGCGAGAAGGTGACCGTCTCGGGCGTGGTGCGGATCGACTCCGTCACCGGCCAGTGGATCAGCCCGAACTGAGCCCGCACGCGCCCACGAGCCCGGCCGAAGTCGCCGGCCGATGTCCTGGCGTACGTGCTCGTCAACCACCAGCCAAACCCGCTCGTTCTCGTGGCACGGGAGCGGCCGGGGGTCGGTCGTCGGGGACGGCCCGATCACCAGGTGAAGATCGATTCCGACGATGCCGGCGGGGTGTGGGTAGCCCGGTGCGAGAGCTGGGAACCGCCTGCCGACGCGCCGCCCTTGTACATCGACAAAGCGGTGATGACCGAGTTCCCGAGGCACGCCGTGCTGCCGCTGGACCTCTGGCGGGAGGCGTTGCACGAGTTCATGCGTACCGGCCGGCGCCCGACGTGCGTCGAGTGGGACGTGTCGGCCGTCTACTGACGGTCGGCGAGGCGGGCGAGGAACGAGGACCAGGCGCGGGACGTGAACGAGAAGCGCGGCCCGTCGGGGTTCTTGGAGTCCCGCACGCCCACGGTGGTCGGGGCCAACCGCACCTCGACGCAAGCGTTGCTGCCGCCAGAGCTGTGAGTGCTCTTGAACCAGCCCGTGTCGCGCGTGGTCACGTGCCCTCCTTGATCCGTTCGATCAGCAGTGCTCGGGTGTCCGCTCGACTCAGCGCCAGCTCCTCGACCCGGCTGAAGATCCGCTGGATCGGCTCGACGTCCTCGGCTTGATCGTAGTAGGTGGCGGGGCCGTGCAGAACCGACGCGAAGCCCACCGGTGTGGCCTGGGGGAAGTCCAGCACCACCAGCCCACCGCCGAGTGCCGGGTTGTTGGCGGTCCCCTTCGGCACGATCCGGATGTCCACCCGCCGCTCCAGGAGTTGGAGCAGGTGCAGGACCTGCCCGCGCATCACCGAGGCGTCACCGACCACGTTGTCCAGCGAGTCCTCGGTGAAGACGATCCCGATCCGCTTGGGCTCGCCGGTTTCGAGCACCCGTCGCTGGTGGTCCAGGCGGAACGCGATGCGCTCGGCGGTCTCCGCCTCGGAGTCGGGCCAGTAGATCGAGTTGGACAGGGCCATGATCGCCCGGACGTAGTCCTTCGACTGGACCAAGCCGGGGATCACCCCGCACTCGTACCAGTGGATGCTGTCGGCGGCGGCCTGCAGCTCGGCCAGCCGTTGGAAGGGTTCCGGCAGGTTGTCGACGTAACCCCGACGCGGAGCCCGGCGCCGGGCAGCGGCCCCGAGGGCGAGGATGGTCTCCCGCTCCCGACCCCGCGCGCCGTAGAAGTCGAGCAGCTTGGTCAGCTCCTCCGCACCCAGCCCGCCTCGGCCGTTCTCGACCTGGCTGACCCGGCCGGGAGTGCGGCCGATCGCCGCGCCGGCCTCGCCCTGGGACTTCTTCGCCTGGTTGCGCAGCCGCGTGAGTTCGAGCCCGAGCTGAAGGCGCTCGATGGTCTGCCGCGCCAGCGCCATGTGTCCACTCCATCGGGTTATCGCTATCAGGCTATCGAAACCCTAATCTATAGGGGTTACACCGTGTATCCGAGCACATACAACCAGGTAGGAGGCAAGCGTGGCGCGGAGGGTGATCCGCAAGGACCGGGAGCGGCGGGAGTGGCTGTTGAGGTGCCAGACCGACCGGGGTGAGGCGGCCGTCTGCACGATCAACGTGAACGACGGCGTGCTCGAACTCCTCGGTCCGGACGACGAGTTCTGCTTCCAGCTCGAAGACACCTCGATCGCCGATTTCCGGGCGGCCTTCGACGCGGCCATCGCCCGCGCGGAGGCGGACCTGGCCGGGAAATCGGGTGCGGGGGTGGTGCGCCTGTCGCGATGATGACCGGATGGTCATCCGCCCGCTGACGGCCGACGACGTCGCCACCGTCGTGGAGTTCTCGCTGCGCGCTTGGGCTCCTGTGTTCGACTCGTTCCGCGCCGTCCTGGGCAAGCCGATCTACGAGGCGCTGTTCCCGGACTGGGTGTCGAGCCAGGCGAAGGCCGTCGAGGACGTCTGCCGGGACGACGCGACAGCCGTGTGGGTGGCCGACCTGCGGGGCCGCGCCGTCGGGTTCGTGGCGGTCCGCGTGGGTGACGGCGAGATCCACATGCTGGCCGTCGACCCCGACCACCAGCGACGGGGGATCGGGTCGGCGCTCACCGAGCGCGCCGTCGACCACCTGCGCGAGGCCGGTGTCACGCTGGCGGTCGTGGGGACCGGTGGCGACCCCGGGCACGCGGCGGCCCGCCGCACCTACGAACGCGCGGGCTTCACGCCGTTCCCCCAGGTCCAGTACTACCGGCGGCTGGACGGGCCGAATCCGTTGCGGCACAACTGAAAGCGCCTCCGAACAGGCTTTCTGAAACGGTCGAGAAATCCGGGCAATTCGTCGCGCGAATTCCTCCGGGTGAACATGAGAGCGCTCTCACGCGTTACCGTGTCGACACCTGCCGATGTGGTGATCGACGCACCGGGACGCCCTTGCATTCCGCCGACTAAAGCCCAGGTCACAGCCGAATTTGGGGTGATCGGGTGCTGAATCGATTCCAGAATCGGTTTTGTGAGCCAGCCGACAGGTCGAATGTGCGTTGCCGGGGATTAACCCGGCTAACCTCCGTCTATCCCCTTAAACGGCACGCCCTCCACCGGGCGGGCGGAGCCATTCCCGAGGACGTCCCACCAGGACGACGACGTCCACCGTGGGCTTGGCGCTCAGCTAGGAGACGAGACGAGATGACGGCAGTGACCATTCCCGGTCTCGACCAGGCACCCACCGACCACCCGCGCCTGCTCTCCTGGGTGCGCGAGGTCGCCGAGCTGACCTGCCCCGATGAGGTGGTGTGGGCCGATGGTTCCCAGGACGAGTGGGACCGGCTCACCGCCAAACTGGTGGACGCGGGCACCTTCGTCCCGCTGAAGAAGAAACCCAACTCGTTCTGGGCGGCGTCCGACCCGACCGACGTGGCGCGGGTCGAGGAGCGCACCTTCATCTGCTCGGTGGACCCGCAGGACGCGGGCCCGACGAACAACTGGATGGATCCCGCCGAGATGAAGGGGATCATGACCGAGCTGTACCGCGGGTGCATGCGCGGTCGGACGATGTACGTGATCCCGTTCTGCATGGGCCCGCTGGACGCGGAGAAGCCGATGCTGGGCGTCGAGATCACCGACTCCGAGTACGTCGTCGTCTCGATGCACATCATGACCCGCATGGGCACGAAGGCGCTGAAGCGATTCGGCGACGACGCCGAGTTCGTCCAGGCGCTGCACTCGATCGGCGCGCCGCTGGAGCCGGGCCAGGACGACGTGCCGTGGCCCTGCAACGAGACGAAGTACATCACGCAGTTCCCCGAGGAGCGGATGATCTGGTCGTTCGGCTCGGGTTACGGCGGCAACGCGCTGCTGGGCAAGAAGTGCTACTCGCTGCGCATCGCCTCGGTGATGGCGCGCGACGAGGGCTGGCTGGCCGAGCACATGCTGATCCTCAAGCTGACCTCGCCGGAGCAGAAGGCGTACTACATCGCGGCGGCGTTCCCCAGCGCCTGCGGCAAGACCAACCTCGCCATGCTGGAGCCGACCATCCCCGGCTGGAAGGTCGAGACCCTGGGCGACGACATCGCCTGGATGCGGTTCGGCGAGGACGGCCGGCTGTACGCGGTCAACCCGGAGAACGGCTTCTTCGGCGTCGCGCCGGGCACCGACTACCACACCAACCCCAACGCGATGCGCACCATCGAGAAGGGGAACTCGCTGTTCACGAACGTCGCGCTGACCGACGACGGCGACGTGTGGTGGGAGGGCATGGGCGAGCCGCCCGCGCACCTGACCTCGTGGAAGAAGCAGGACTGGGCGCCGGGCGGCGAGGAGCTGTCGTCGCACCCGAACTCCCGCTACTGCACGCCGATCTCGCAGTGCGACATCAAGGCGCCGGAGTGGGAGGACCCGAAGGGCGTGCCGATCTCGGCCATCTTCTTCGGCGGTCGCCGCGCCACCACGATCCCGCTGATCACCGAGTCCCGCGACTGGCAGCACGGCGTGTTCATGGGCGCGACGCTGTCCAGCGAGACGACCGCCGCCGCCGTCGGCAAGACCGGCGTGGTGCGCCGCGACCCGATGGCGATGCTGCCGTTCATCGGGTACCACGCCGGTGACTACTTCCAGCACTGGATCGACACCGGCAAGTCGGCCGACGCCGACAAGCTGCCGAAGGTCTTCTACGTCAACTGGTTCCGCCGCGGCGAGGACAAGCGGTTCCTGTGGCCCGGGTTCGGCGAGAACTCGCGCGTGCTGAAGTGGGCCGTCGAGCGCCTGGAGGGCAAGGCCGCCGCGGTCGAGACGCCGATCGGCCACGTGCCGACCGCGGGCGAGCTGGACCTGGACGGGCTGGACGCGTCGCGCGAGGACGTCGAGGCGGCGCTCGCGTTCGACGCGGACGAGTGGCGGGCCGAGCTCCCGATGATCGAGGAGTGGTTCGCCAAGATCGGCGAGAAGGTGCCGACCTCGCTGCGCGACGAGCTGGAGGCGCTGCGCCTGCGGCTCGGCTGAGCCGCGCCGGCGTTTCGTCAACCCCTCAGCGGGAGACCCGGTGGCCAACGGCGTCCACCGGGTCTCTTTCGTGTGACACCCGATGAGTCGTGGGACTGCTGGTGCCGGTGGGGGAGCTGTCCCCAGCCGTGCCGTTGTCCACAGGACCGGCTGTGCACACCGGTCCGGCGCTGGTCGAACCGGTCGTGGGGACCTGGTGCCGCTGCCGCCGGCGAGGTGTCGGGACCAGTTGTCCACAGCCTGTGGATGGAGCTGTGCACAGCCTGTGGGTCAGCCCGGCAGCGGGTTGGCGCCCAGCCCCCACAGCCTGCCGGTGAACGGGCGGACCGCCTCGGCGTAGCAGATCGCCGACGTGTAGCCCTCGGACCACGCCTGGCTGCCGAACGCGCGCCACGACGCGAAGACGTCCTCGCGCCGCGCGCCGACGTAGTTCGTCACGGCCCTGCCGCAGTGCTCGGCCGCCGCGGCGTTCACCTGCTCGACCGACGGCGCGGGGTCGCGGTGACCACCGAGCGCGAGCACACCCGGCACGGCCTCGGCCCGGTGCGGCTGGTCGCAGGCGGTGATCCCGGGGTCCTCGGCCGCCCCCGGCGACGCGGTCGCGCACAGCTGCACGGTGCCGAACCCGGCCGCCTTGAGCAGGTCCCTGGCGCTGCTCTCGCGCCGCACCCGGCCGCCGTCCGGCTTCAGCTCCACCACCGCGCACACCCGCCAGCGGTCGCCCCTGGCCCACCCGTCCCGGCTCGGCCAGAACGCGTGCGCCCGCAGGCGGGTGGCGTCGTGGTCGGGGCTGCCGAGGTACGCGGTGAGCGCCGCCCGGCACGCGGGCAGGACGGCCCGGCGCAGGTCGCGGTCGTCCGGGTACGCGTCGCCGAGCCCTTCCAGCACGCCGACCTCGGTCACCTCGGCCTCGTGCCCGGTCGCGCAGTCCAGCACCTCCAGGCCGGTGTCCGTGCACTGGCCCGCCTTCGGCAGCAGGTCGGGGGTCGGGGTGAGGGACGGCCGGACGACCGCGGCGTCCGGGACGCCCGCGACCGGGGTCGTGCAGGCGGCGAGCACCAGCGCGGACAGTGCCACGACCGCCGCCCGCCAGCCCTCCACGACGGTCAGGTTACCGACACCAGCGCGACCACCTGGTCGGCGATCGCCCGGCGGTCCCGCTCGAACGCCGGGTCGGTGAGCGCGGCCGGGTCGGCGGGCTGGCCGAGCACCGGCGTGTGCAGGTGGCCGCCCGCGGTCGCGGTGGCCGACAGCCCCAGCCGCAGCCGGTTCGCCCGGTACATCGACTCGTTGGACAGGTAGTCGCCACCGCTGCCGCTCGCCGCCGCCGCGCCGGGCGTCGGCTCGTCGGTGCGGCAGTCCGGCGCGCCCGTGCCGGGGACCGCGCCCACCGGCCACTCGCAGAACTCCCGGTTGTAGAACACCGGGAACGGCGTGGTCCCGGCGTCGACCATGCGCTGGTGCGGCAGCGTCGTCTCGATGAACTCGTGCGCGGGCTGCGGCCACCCGGCCGCGTCCGGCACGACGCCGAGGGCCGACACGTCGTCGTTGTCCGGGAACCCGCCCCGCCACCGCCCGGCCCAGCGCTCGACGTCGAACCGACCGGGCCTGCCCTGGCTGATCGTGACCAGCGCGGTCGGCCCGGAGGCCAGCGCCGTGCCGTAGAACCGCTCCACGATCCCCTGGTCGAACGAACCCCACAGCACCGGCAGCACGGCCGCCTCCACCACGGCGGGCCCGGACGGCGTGTCGACCACCTTGCCGTCCAGCCGCAACGCCGCCGCCCCGGCCGGGTTGCTGCGCCGCACCGACGTGCCGCTGAGCTGGAACGGGTCGAACCCGGTCACCGCGATCCGCCGCACCCCGCCGGCGAACCGCACGTCGAAGACGCCCCGCGAGGCGCGGTCGAAGACCTCGACCAGCTTCGCCCGGTCCGCGGCGGTGGGCTGCCAGGGGCGGGGCTGCCACTGCCGCAGCGCCTTGGTCGCGAGCAGCCGCGCCCAGTACAGCGGCCGGTCGTCGTAGGAGTCCCAGGTCTGCGGCGCCTGCGCCCGCCGCACGGCCGCCTGCCACAGCTGCGTCCCGCCGGCCGCCACGTGGTAGAGGGCCTGGCTGTGCGACATCGGCTCGCACAGGCGCGTGGTGAACCGGCTGACGTCGTCGTCGAAACCGCCCAGCCGGACCAGCTCGGGCCCGACCGCCGGCCCGTCCGGCACGAGCCGGTCGTCCAACCGCTGCTCTTCCACGGTGGTGGGCGCAGTGGGGTCGAAGCACGGCGCGGGCTGCGCGTGCGCGATGCCGGGCAGGGAGAGGAGGGACAGACCGAGGGTGAGCGTGATCACTGCGCGGAGTCGTCTGGTCACTCGACGATGCTCCCCGACCACGGCTGGATCCAGAACCCGCCGAACGGCCGCCGATCGGACGCAGTGATCCCGACCTGTTGTTGAACGATCCTGCAATACTTCATTTGTCTCGTACGGCACTAGACTCGTTCAACATGACGACGGCTCAGGCGGACGGCTGGCTCAACGCCCTGGCGAAGGAGCGCGGCGACCTCGACCGCTCCAGCACCGCCGAGCGGGTCGCGGACAAGCTGCGGGCCGGCGTCCTCGACGGCGGCATCAAGCCCGGCCAGCAGCTCAACGAGAAGGCCCTCGGCGAAGCGCTCCGGGTCTCCCGCAACACCCTGCGCGAGGCGTTCCGGCTGCTCACCCACGAACGCCTGTTGGTGCACGAGTACAGCAAGGGCGTCTTCGTCCGCCGCCCCGACGTGCCCGACGTGGTCGACCTCTACGCCGCCCGCCGCGTCATCGAGTGCGGCGCGATCCGCCGCTGGCCGGACGTGGACGAGGACGCGCGCCAGGCCGTCCGCGACGCCGTCGCGCTCGGACTGTCCTGCCGGGAGCGGGACGACTGGACCGGCGTCGGCACCGCGAACGTCAAGTTCCACCGGGCCATCACCGCGCTGGCCGGCAGCGCCCGGCTGGACGAGGAGGTCGAGCGCCTGCTCGCCGAGCTCCGGCTGGCCTTCCACGTGATGGGCGACCACGAGGAGTTCTACCGCGACTACCTGGCCCTGAACCAGTCCATCGTGGACCGCCTGGACGCGGGCGAGGTTCGGCAGGCCGAAGAAGCTTTGCTGACCTACTTCGACCGCGCCGAGCAGCACCTGGTCACCGGCCTGCGGTGACTGGTGGTTGGTCACGATCCAACTACGTCATCCGTCCATAACCCACCTGAAATGGTGACTACTGTCCTTCCTCCGGCCTAGCATCGCGCGACACCGCGTCACTGCGTCACCGGGCCGCCGTACGGAGGGGCACATGTCGTCTGCTCGAAAATCCAGCCTCCGCTGGAGCAACTGGAACCTGCTCCTGCTGGTTCCGCTGCTCATGCTCATCACGACCTGGTTCAACTTCGACGAGCCGAGGGTCCTGGGGCTGCCGTTCTTCTACTGGTACCAGTTCGCCTGGGTCCCGGTCGGGGTGCTGTGCGTCGGCCTGGTCTACGTCAAGACCAAGGACGAACCCGTCGTCAAGGGCAAGCCGGACCTGCTGGGCGTCGATGACCTGGACGAGGGGGCCAAGTAATGCAGTGGACCGAGTTGGTGGTGTTCAGCGCGCTGTTCCTGCTGGTCACCGTGCTGGGCTTCGTCGCGGCGAAGTGGAAGGCGGGCGACACCCTCGACCACCTGGACGAGTGGGGCCTCGGCGGCCGCAAGTTCGGCTCCTGGATCACCTGGTTCCTGGTCGGCGGTGACCTGTACACCGCCTACACGTTCGTGGCGGTGCCCGCACTGGTGTTCGGCGCGGGCGCGCTCGGCTTCTACGCGCTGCCCTACACGATCGTGTTGTACCCGATCGTGTTCCTGCCGCTGGTGCGCATGTGGTCGGTGTCCCGCGTGCACGGCTACGTGACGCCGGCGGACTTCGTCCGCGGCCGGTACGGCTCGCACTGGCTCGCGCTGCTGGTGGCGGTCACCGGCATCGTCGCCACGATGCCCTACATCGCGCTGCAGCTGGTCGGCCTGGAGGCCGTGCTGCGCACGATGGGCCTCAACGGCTCCGGCATCCTCGGCCACCTGCCGCTGTTCATCGCGTTCGTGATCCTCGCGCTCTACACCTACCAGTCGGGCCTGCGCGCGCCCGCGCTGATCGCGTTCGTCAAGGACACGCTGATCTACATCGTCATCCTGGTCGCGGTGATCTACCTGCCGTCGAAGTTCGGCGGCTGGGGCGCGATCTTCGACACCGCCCAGGCGAAGTACACCGCGTCGGAGAACAAGGCCGACGGCATCCTCCTCAACGCCAACAACCAGCTCCAGTACGCGACGCTCGCGCTGGGCTCGGCGCTGGCGCTGTTCCTCTACCCGCACTCGCTGACCGGCATCCTGGCCTCGCGCGGCCGCAACGTGATCAAGCGGAACATGGTCGCGCTGCCCGCGTACTCGCTGCTGCTCGGCCTGCTGGCGATGCTGGGCTTCGTCGCCATCAGCGCGGGCGTCAAGCCGATCACCAACCAGGCCACCGGCCGCCCGGACACCAACACCATCGTGCCGGTGCTGTTCGGCCAGGAGTTCCCGAGCTGGTTCGCCGGCGTCGCGTACGCGGCCATCGCGATCGGCGCCCTGGTGCCCGCGGCGATCATGTCGATCGCGGCGGCCAACCTGTGGACGCGCAACATCTACAAGGAGTACATGAAGAAGGACGCCACGCCGGCGCAGGAGGCCAAGCAGGCCAAGCTGGCGTCGCTGGTGGTGAAGTTCGGCGCGGTCGCGTTCATCGTGTTCATCGACCCGCAGTTCTCCATCGACCTCCAGCTCATGGGCGGTGTGATGATCCTGCAGACGCTGCCCGCGGTGGCCATCGCGCTGTACACGCGCTGGTTCCACGTGTACGGCCTCATCGCGGGCTGGGTCGCCGGCATGGGCTACGGCATGTGGCTGCTGTACAACATCGGCAACCCGGCCATCGGCAAGGCGCACTTCGCCGGTTCCGCGCTGCCGCTGGGCAAGCTGTCGGTGTTCGGCTGGCACCCGTTCGAGGGCTCCACCGTGCAGATCTACGCGGGCGCGCTCGCCATCGTGGTGAACCTGCTGGTCGCCGTCATCGTGACGCTGATCCTGAAGAAGGCCCGGGTGTTCAACGGGACCGACCAGACGCAGGCCGACGACTACCACGTGGACGAGGACAGCGACCGGGTCAAGCCGATCGCCTCCGCGCACTAGCGGGCGGGCGCGGTCAGCCCCGGGCGCGGTCAGCCCAGGGCCAACCGCGCCGCACCGACGAGCCCCGCCCGGCCGCCCAGCCGGGCGGGCTCGACCCGCAAGGTGTCCAGGTAGGACAGTCCGCAGTGGTCGGCGACGGTCCGGCGGATCGGGTCGAGCAGCAGGTCCCCCGCCTGCGCCACCCCGCCGCCGACCACCGCGAGGTCCAGGTCCACCACCGCGGCCGTCGCCGCGATGGCCAGCCCGACCGCCCGCCCGGCCCGCTCGAACGCGGCCCTCGGGATCTCCTCACCCGCGCCGGCCGCCGCCGCGAGCAGCGCCGCGTCGGCGTCGTCCGGCGCCTGCCAGCCGTGCCGCCGCGCCCACGCCACCAGCCGCGGCCCGCCCGCCACCGCCTCCGCGCACCCGCGCCCGCCGCACGCGCACGGCTCGCCGTCCGGCTCGACCACCACGTGCCCGACGTGCCCGGCGTTCCCGGTCCGCCCGCCGAACGGCCGCCCGCCGAGGACCAGCCCGCCGCCGACCCCGGTGCTCACCACGAGCCCGAGCATGAACCGGCTGCCACGCCCCGCGCCGAGCCAGTGCTCGCCGAGCGCCATGCACGCCCCGTCGCCCGCCAGCTCCACCGGCACGCCCGGCAACAGCTCGGACACCCGGTCCCGGAGCGGGAAACCGCGCCACCCCGGCACGTTGATCGGGCTCACCGTCCCCGCGCCCAGGTCGACCGGCCCGGCCGACGCGATGCCGACCCCGGCCACGCCCTCGCCCCGCAGCACCTGCTCGACCACGGACGCCACCGCGCCCCACGTCTCCTCGGCGGACCCGAGCGGCGTCGGCGCCCGCACCGCCCGGCGCACCGCGCCACCCCGTTCCACCAGCGCGCCGGCGACCTTGGTGCCGCCGACGTCCAGTGCCAGCACCAGATCCGTCACGCCGGCCACCCTAGGTCACCCCCGCCCGGCTCCCGCGGCAACCGCAACGACCGGGGATGGTCACCTCTTCAACGTCCGCGTCACGCCCGCCGCGACCGTGGTCGCCAGGATCCAGCCCATCACGATCAGCCCGGACGCGATCCACTGCGCGCCGCCCGGCGTGTGCCAGCGGTTCTTGTTGCCGAAGTCGACGATCGGCACCACCAGGTCGATGGTGAACAGCCACGGGTTCCAGGTCAGCCGGTCCTGCTCGTTGATCTCCGACAGCTCCGGCCCGGCGGCGAAGTACGCGCTGCCCAGCAGCCACGTCACCACCAGCCACGCCAGCGCGCGGGCCGGGCGGTAGCCGTAGCCCACCATCGCCCGCTGCAGCCAGCTCCACACCAGCACCAGCGGCCCGAGCCAGCGCCTGCCCTCGGCGACCGCCCGGTACCGCAGCCGCTGCTTCTCCACCAGCACGGTCGCCGCGTGCTCGTCGTTGCCGCCCGCCCGCAGCATCGCCGCGAACTGGTCGTACGGCCCGGGCCGGTACGAGCGCCGCATCGCCTGCCGCAGCCAGCGCAGCCGCCGCTCGACCTCGCCGTCGTCGCGCAGGTCGATGGGGTGGCGCAGCGAGTCGTAGCGGAACTCCTCCAGGTCGATCCGGCCGGTGGCGCCCCAGAAGTGCTCGTTGTCGTCCAGCACCGTGCAGCGCACCTGCCGCAGCGTCACGTCACCGCGCGGCGGGCTGATCGCGGTCACCACCAGCTCCTGCACCTGCATGCCGAGCAGGTTCAGCGCGTGCGCGTCCAGCTTGTCGCCGAGCACCGCGCCCGCGAACGTGGCCATCCGGCCGACCTGCGCCCGCCTGGCCCGCACGCCGCCGTGCGCGACGAACTCCTTCGCGCCGCGCGCGCAGATGAGGTCGCGCCCGATGACCGCGCCGCCGACGTCCAGCGACGGCTTGCCCGCCGGCTGGTGCCGGTACCGGCCGGGCCGGGTGATCCGGCTGCCGCGCAGGTCCAGGTTCGCGCCGACGTGCACGCCGCGCAGCTCCAGCCCGCCGGTCACCTCCACCTCGCGGGCGGCCAGGTTGCTGCCGATCCGGGACCGGTTGCCCAGCACGGCGTCCGCCCGCGGGTTCTCCAGCGCGGACCCGTCCAGGATGAGGCTGCCCCTGACCTGCAGGTCCACCATCCGCAGTTGGCCGCGCACGGTCGCCTGGCGGCCGATGATGTCCCCGCCGACGCTCGTGCCGTCCAGGTGCAGCGCGCGCCCGAACCCCGTGGGCTCGGCGGTGTCGGTCGCCAACGCGCGCCCGTAGCCCGTCGGCTCGCCGTCCGGCTCGCCCAGCGCGTCGAACTCGCCGCCGGACAGCGACAGCGTGCCGCCGAGCGTGGCGTTGACCATCCGGACCGCGCCCGCGCTGCGGAAGCCCCGGTCCAGCTGCACGTCGCCGTCCACCGCGATGCGGTCGAGCACGAGGGTGGCGTTCGGGTCCGAGTGCGGGTCGAGCGCGTCGTCGTCCGGCCGGCCGTCGGACGCGGTCGCGCCGCGCAGGGTCAGCGCCGAGTCGACCCGCGCGCCCGCGAGCAGCACGGTGCCGCGCAGCGCGCAGCCGGTCATCAGCAGGTTGCCGCCCACGTGCAGACCGGTGCCGTTGACCGAGTGGCCGCCCGGGTTGTCCAGCAGCCCGCCGGTGAAGTTGCAGTACCCGCCGACGTGCGCGCCCGCCATCCGCAGCTCACCGGCGACCCGGACCCGCTGCGCGAGCAACCCGCCCGCCACCTTCAACCGGTCGGCGTGCAGCGCGATGCCGTCCGGCACCCGCAACGAGCTGTCCCGCAGCGACAGCGACCCGGCCACGTCCGCGTCGACCAGGTCCACCAGGCCCTCGACCGCGCTGCCCGCCAGCGAGACCTCGTTGGCGCTGCTCAGGTTCCGCGCCGACAGGCCGGGCAACCAGCAGTCGGCGAACTCGATCCCGGCCAGCTTGCCCTGCCGCAGGTCCGGTGGCTCCTCGAACCGGCAGCGCACGAACTCCAGCAGGTAGGGGAACTCCACCGCGCGCAGGTCGAGCACGCCGGTCAGGAACCGGTCCGCCACCCGCACCACCGGCGGCATCCCGGCCCGCCGCCGCGGCAACCGCCACGTCCCGTCCGGCTCGCCGACACCGCGCAGCACCTCGGCCGCGGCCATCCGGGCGGAGCGCGGCGGGCTGGGGTCGAACACGTCCAGCCCGCGCGCCCCCGCCTCCGTCATGTGATCGACAATGCTGGCTCGACCGGCGCCTTGGCAAGCGGACCCCGACGGGATCAGCCCCCGGCGGGCCCCTGGTGCGTCGGGTCGAGCACGCGGGCCAGGAACGACTGCGTGCGCTCGTGCCGCGGCGCGCCGATGACCTGCTCGGCGGGCCCCTCCTCGACCACGTAGCCGCCGTCCATGAACAGCACCCGGTCGGCCACCTCGCGGGCGAACTGCATCTCGTGCGTCACCACGAGCATCGTCATGCCCTCGTCGGCCAGCTGCCGCATCACCCCGAGCACGTCGCCGACCAGCTCCGGGTCGAGCGCGGACGTCGGCTCGTCGAACAGCATCACGTCCGGGTCCATCGACAGCGCCCTGGCGATCGCCACGCGCTGCTGCTGGCCGCCGGAGAGCTGCGAGGGCATGGCGTTCACCTTGTCCGACAGCCCGACCCGCTCCAGGTTGCGCAGCGCGACCTCCTGCGCCTGGTTCGCGTCCCGCTTGAGCACCTTGCGCTGCGCGACGGTCAGGTTGTTCAGCACGCTGAGGTGCGAGAACAGGTTGAACGACTGGAACACCATGCCGATCTTGGCGCGGGCCCGGTCGATGTCGACGTCCGGGTCGGTCAGCTCGACGCCGTGCACCACGATCCTGCCGCCACTCGGCTCCTCCAGCAGGTTCACGCAGCGCAGCATCGTGGACTTGCCCGAGCCGGACGGCCCGATGATGCACACCACGTCACCGCGGTTGACCGACAGGTCGATGCCCTTCAGCACCTCCAGGGGGCCGAACGACTTCTTCAGCCCGGTGACCTCCACCACGACGTCGCTCACGCCGACACCCCCACCCCGGTCGATTCCGGCGTGCTGATCTTCTTGCCGCCGGTGCGCCGCTCCAGGTGCCTCGACAGCTGGCCGAGCGGCAACGTGATGATCAAGTAGCACAGGCCGACCACCAGGATCGGGGTCAGCGACGGCGACCGGCTCAGCGTCTCGCGGCCGAACTTGGTCAGCTCGTACTGGTCGCGCGCCAGGCCGATGATGTAGATCAGCGACGAGTCCTTGGTGAGCAGGATCAGCTCGTTGGTCAACGGCGGCAGGATGATCCGGAACGCCTGCGGGATCACCACGGTCAGCAGCGTGCGCCCCTGCGACATGCCCAGCGACCGGGCCGCCTCGATCTGGCCCTTCGGCACCGCCTGGATGCCCGCGCGGATCGTCTCGGCCATGTAGGCCGCGCCGACGATGCCCAGCGCCAGCATCACCGTCGAGTAGATGTCGAACTGCAGGCCGAACGCCAGCGGCACGCCGAAGCTCAGCGCGATGAACACCAGCAGCGCCGGCACACCGCGGAAGAACTCGATGTAGATGGTGGCCAGCCACCGGTACGGCGCGACCGAGGACAGCTTCATCAGCGCCAGCACCAGGCCCAGCGCCAGTCCGAACGCGAAGCCGAGCGCGGTGTAGACCAGGGTGTTCTTCAGCGCCACGGTGATGGCGGCGGGGAACATCTCCGCGGCGATCTCCAGGTTGAAGAAGCTGCGCTGGATCTCGGCCCAGTCGGCGACGAACGCCAGGACGACGGCGACCACGACCAGCAGCGCGTACTGGCCGACGCGGAACGCCTTGGCCCGCTGTCGCTTGGAGAGTGCCATGTGGATTACCTCGTGGGTGGGGTGGACGAGGCACGGGGCCGGTGCCAGAGCACCGGCCCCGTGGTCAGCCGCTTACTTCGACTCGGGCTTCTTGCCGAACCACTTCTCGTAGACCTCGTCGTACTTGCCGCTGTCCTTGGCCTTCTTCAGGACCTCGTCGACCTTGGCCTTGAGGGCGGTGTTGCCCTTCTTCATGCCGATGCCGTACTTCTCCTGCGTGTCGAACTCCGCGACCACGGCGGTGTCCGGGAACTCCTTGACGTAGTCCAGCAGCACGCCGTTGTCGTTGATGGCCGCGTCCACCGCGCCGGTGCGCACGGCGGTCTCCATCAGCGGCAGGTCCTCGAACTGCACGACGGTGTAGCCGTGCTTCGCCGCGTTCTCGTTGGCGTAGATCTCGCCGGTGGTCTCCAGCTGGACGCCGATCCGCTTGTCCTTCAGGTCGTCCAGGGACTTGACCGGCGAGTCCTTCTTCACCAGCAGCGCCTGCGACGCGTCGAAGTAGGGCTCGGAGAAGTCGATGACCTCGGCGCGGTCGGGCTTGATCGTCATGCCGGCCGCGGCCAGGTCGCACTTGCCGGTGTTGAAGACCTCACCGGAGGTGATGGTCTCGAACGGCGTGTCGAAGATTTCCTGGGTGACACCCAGCTCGGCCGCCACCAGGTCGACCAGGTCGACGTCGAAGCCGACGGTCTTGTCGCCCTCGGAGAACTGGAAGGGCTTGTAGGACAGGTGGGTGCAGGTGACCAGCTTGCCGCTCTGGACCAGGGAGATGCCCGACCCGTTGTCCTGCGAGCCGGTGTTGACCTTGGTCGCGCACGCCGTCATCGTGGCCGCCAAGGCGAGCACGGGGAACAGGGCGAGCGCAGCGTGCCTGGTACGACGGGCCACGGTGTCACTCCTCGTAACTGTGTCGGTCGAGTGCACGGCATACTGCCACTTGGGTGACGCGGTGCACAGCACGCGGGTGTTACAGAGCTTCGGAGCGCATGAATCTTGCGTCACAGGACCTGGGCGGCGGCAAATTATTCAGCCGGTTGGCTTTAATCACACAATTGATTCACCGAGAGCGCCGGTTTGGCGACGATCCGTCAGCAAGCTCGCCACCAGCGCCGTCCACCCGGTCTGGTGCGTCGCGCCCAGGCCCTCGCCGGTGTCGCCGTCGAAGTACTCGCTGAAGGTGACGTGCTCGCGCCACAGCGGCGAGTCGGTCGACTCGATCCGCTTGCCGTCCGCCGGCCTGCGGCCGTCGTGGTCGGGCATGAACAGCGAGACCAGCCGCCTGACCAGCTCGTCCGCCGCCCGGCCGGCCGTCACGTGGCGCTGGCTGCGAGTGGGAAGTTCCACGTGGAACCTCCCGCCGTGGAACTCCTCGATCGTCCGCAGGGCCTCCACGAGCAGCGCGTTCGTCGGGAACCAGACCGGTCCGCGCCAGTTCGAGTTGCCGCCGAACATCGGCGTCCGCGACTCGCCCGGCTCGTAGCCCATCCGGTGCTCCTGGTCGGCGACCTGCACCTCCAGGCCCTCGCGGTGGGCCGCCGACAGGCTGCGGATGCCGTGCGGCGACAGGAACTCGCCCTCGTCCAGCATCCGGCTCAGCACCCGCCGCAGCTTGCGCTCGTCCAGCAGGCTGAGCAGCGCCCCGCCGCCGCTGCGGCTGAGGAACCGCTGCAGCTCCGGCCGCCGGGACAGCAGGTGCTCCAGCCGCCGGGAGAACTCCGGCAGCTCCTCGAACACCCACGGCTCCAGCACCGCGCACGCCAGCACCGGGATCAGGCCCACCATCGAGCGCACCCGGACCGGCTTCGACTCCACGTGCCCGTCCGGCAGCCGCCGCGACACCACGTCGTAGCAGAAGCCGTCCGTCTCGTCCCAGATGCCGCGCCCGCCGGAACCGAACTGGGTGGACGCCTCGGCGATGCTCAGGAAGTGCTCCACGAACTTCGTGGCCACGTCCTCGTACGACTCGTCGTGCCGGGCCAGCTCCAGCGCGATCTGCATCAGGTGCAGGCTGTAGGCCGCCATCCACGACGTGGCGTCGGACTGCTCCAGCCGCCACTGGCCGAGCATCGGCTCCGACCGGTTCACCGGGCCGATGTTGTCCATGCCGAGGAAGCCGCCCTCGAACAGGTAGCTGCCGTCGGCGTCCTTGCGGTTGACCCACCAGGAGAAGTTCAGCAGCAGCTTGTGGAAGACCTTGGCCAGGAACCTGCGGTCCTTGACCTCCTCGGACCGGTACACCTGCAACGCCGCCCAGGCGTGCACCGGCGGGTTGACGTCGCCGAACTCCCACTCGTAGGCGGGCAGCTGGCCGTTCGGGTGCATCAGCCACTCGCGGCACAGCAGGAGCAGCTGCTCCTTGGCGAACGCCGGGTCGACCTTCGCGAACGGCACGGTGTGGAACGCGAGGTCCCACGCGGCGAACCAGGGGTACTCCCACTCGTCCGGCATGGAGATCACGTCGGCCACGTCGAAGTGCCGCCAGTGCGTGTTGCGGGCGTGCATGCCCCGGCGCGACGTGGGGGCGGCGGGCTGCGCCGGGTCGCCGTCCAGCCAGTCCCGGGTGCGGAAGCGGTAGTGCTGCTTGGTCCACATCAGGCCCGCCAGCGCCCGCCGCACCACGGCGGCCCGCTTGGGGTCCAGGTCGGTGTGGTGGAACTCGTCGGCCTCGGCCCGGCGCTGGTCGACGGTGTCCTGGAAGCTCGGGCCGAACGCGTCGAGGTGCCCGTCGCCCTCCACCAGCCGCAGCCGGACGGTGACCGACTCGCCCGGCTCGACCGGGTCGAACGAGTACCAGGCGGCGACCTTCGTGCCGGGCTCGCTGGCGTCGTCCGGGCCGACGACCTGGCACGCCGTCGCGTCCCGGCCGATGACGTACCGGTCGATGCCGTCCTTGGTGTGCCGGGTCGGGTTGCGCGCGGCGCCGAACAGCGCCACCTCGTTGGTCTCGTTGTCGGTGACCAGCAAGGTCGGCGTGCCCTCGACGTGCAGCGTGTAGCGGCCCAGCGCGCCGTGCTCGGCGGTGACCCGCCGCCAGCCGTCCCGCGTGCGGGCGGTGAGCGCGGGCCGGCGGTCGTCCCGGCCCCAGGCCCACGTGTTGCGGAACCAGAACTGGGGCAGCAGGTGCAGCGGCGCCGGGTCCGGGCCGTGGTTGGTGGCGGTCAGCTCGACGCAGACGTCCTTCGGACCGGCCTTGGCGTAGCTGATCCGCACGTCGAAGAACCGGTTGTCGTCCAGCGCCCCGGTGTCGGACAGCTCGGGCTCGCGCTCGTTGCGACCGGCGCGCTCGGCCATCCCGCGCAGCTCGGCGTAGGGGAACTCGCACTGCGGGTACCGGTAGACGACCTGCATCCACGAGTGCGTCGGCGTGCCGTCGGTCACCCACCAGTGCTCTTTGACGTCCTCGCCGTGGTTGCCCTCGTTGTTGGTGAGCCCGAAGTAGCGCTCCTTGAGGATCGGATCCCGGCCGTTCCAGAGCGCGACGCCGAGGTTGAGGAAGCCGTGCACGTCGCAGATGCCCGCGATGCCGTCCTCGCCCCAGCGGTAGGCGCGCGAGCGGGCGTGGTCGAACGGGAAGGACGTCCACGCGTCTCCGGCGGCCGAGTAGTCCTCGCGAACCGTCCCCCACTGGCGTCCGGCCAGGTAGGGGCCCCAGAGGCGCCACGGTGCGGTGGGCGAGTCGGACTCCGCCAACCGCGTCCGCTCGGCTTGCCGGCTGTGCTCGTTCACTCGGCCAGTGTGCGGCATCGGTTCAGTAAAGCGGTTACCCGTCGGTTAGGTCACAGCTCTTCCCGGTGTTTGCAAACCCTGTCAGTGGGCCGCGATCGTCACTCTCCGTGGACGGCCCGCGTCCGCCGGTGCGCCGGTGTGTCGGCGCCGACCGGGCGCGGGCCGTCCGCCGGTCACCGCCGCGAGTGCGCGTCCAGCACCACGGCGACCGCCTCGGTGATCCGGGTGGCGTGCGCCAGGTGCAGCCACTCGTCCGGCACGTGGCAGTTCGAGTCCGGCCCGACCGCGCCCGTGACCAGGAACTGCGCCTCCGGGTACGCCTCGTGCAGCAGCCCCATGAACGGGATCGAGCCGCCGAGCGCCACGGTCCGCCACGGCGCGTCGAACACCTCCTCGCCGACCCGGTCCAACGTCTCCCGCAGCCACGGCGCGAGGTCCGGCGCGCTCCACCCGTCCGCGAACTCGATCCGGGACAGCTCCACCACGGCCCCGTACGGCACGTCGGTCGTCAACGCGCCGCGGACCGCGTCCATCGCCACCTCGGCGTCGGCCGTCGGCGGCAGCCGGAAGCTCAGCACCAGCGACGTGGCCGGCCGCAGCACGTTGCCCGCGTCCGCCGGCAGCGGCAGCCCGGCCGCGCCGGTGACCGACAGCGTCGGCCGCCACCCGGCGTTGAGCGCCAGCTCGACCTCGTCGTCGCCCATCGGCCGGGTCCCGGCCGCCCACGGCACGCTGCCGACCAGCACGCCGGGCGCGCTGGACACCGCGTCCCGCACCTCGGCCACCCGATCCTCCGGGATGTCGACGTGCATCTCGCGCAGCAGCACCTCGCCGGTCGCGGAGTCCTCCAGCCGGTCGAGCAGCTGCCGGGCGATCCGGAACGACGACGGCACGATCCCGCTCGCCATGCCCGAGTGCAGCCCGCTCTCCAGCACCCGCACGGTGACCGTGACCTGCGCCAACCCGCGCAGCGACGTGGTCAGCCACATCCGGTCGTAGTCGTTGCCGCCCGAGTCCAGGCACACCACCAGCGACACGTCGCCCAGCCGCGGGCGCAGGTGCTCCAGGTACGCGGGCAGGTCCGGGCTCCCGGACTCCTCGCCGGTCTCCAGCAGCACGACGCACCGCGCGTGCGCGCCGCCCGCCCGCCGGACGCCCTCGATCGCGGCGATCGCCGCGTAACCCGAGTAGCCGTCGTCCGCCGCGCCGCGGCCGTAGAGCCGCCCGTCGCGCACGACCGGCGTCCACGGCCCGAGCCCGTCGCCCCAGCCGCCGACCGGCGGCTGCTTGTCCAGGTGGCCGTACAGCAGCACCGTGTCGGAAGCGGGTCGAGCACCGGAGCCCGGCTCGGTGCCGGGCACGTCGACCAGCAGCACCGGCGTGCGGTCGGGCAGTCGGACCACCTCGACGGCGGCGCCGGGCAGGTCGCGGTCGGCCAGCCAGGCGCGCACGTGCTCCACGGCGTCGGCGAGGTGGCCGTGCGCGGCCCACTCGGGGTCGAAGACGGGTGAGATCGCGGGTACCGCGACCAAGGCGGACAGGCTCGGGAGGATGTCGTCGTCCCAGAGCCCGCGAACGGTACGGGTCAGCGCTGAACGGTCCACGCCCCGAATCCTGTCACGCGGCGCGAGGCGGAACGGGCCCGCGGAGTGGGTACCCCGTGGTTTCGCGTGGTGGAAATGCCCAGTCGGGCCGATGGTCGGTAGTCCATCCAACGCAACGGGGCCGACGTGGGCAGTTCCGGTCGACCCAGCGTGTCCGATTCACCACGAACGGAGGTTAACGATCGGTAACCGGGACAACGGCGTTCGGTGATCGAACGCCCTACTCGGACGGCCGAAGATAGGCCGTCCAACCGTTACCGCACGTCAGGCCGTTGTACCGGAGATTACGAACTGGGATGGGGCTCACCAAGACGGGTGAGGCCATGTCAGGATGTGGATGAGAACACCGTCAGCGCCGACGGTTGCCCGAACCCCGACACCCAGGGGTCGACGGCGACTGGCGGTGCAGCCGCGCAGTGTCGTCACAAGCGACCGGGCGGCCTCGTAGACGAGGAGACAAGGCGCATGTCGTCCCCCGAAGAATGGACGCACCCAGGGCCGGATGCCGCGCCGGCCACTGCTGCCACACCGACAGCGGAACAGGTGATCGCAGGCTTGCGAGCGACAGACGAGGGCGGCGCCGACCTGGTGCAGCTGCTCACCCCCGAGGGCGAGCGCGTCCAGCACCCGGACTTCGACATCGACATCACCGGCGAGGAGCTGCGCGGGCTGTACCGCGACATGGTCCTGGTCCGGCGGGTCGACCGCGAGGCGAACGCGCTGCAGCGCAAGGGCGAGCTGGGCATCTGGGTGCCGCTGCTCGGCCAGGAGGCCGCGCAGATCGGCGCGGGCCGCGCGATGCGGCCGGAGGACATGGCGTTCCCCAGCTACCGCGAGCACGGCATCGCCTGGACCCGCGGGATCAAGCCGACCGACCTGCTCGGCATCTTCCGGGGCACCGACATGGGCACGTGGGACCCGGTCGAGCACCGCTTCCACCCGTACACGATCGTCATCGGCAACCAGGTGCTCAACGCCGCCGGCTACGCCATGGGCCAGAAGTTCGACGGCAAGGTGGGCGACGCCGACGGCGAGGCCACCATCTGCTTCTTCGGCGACGGCGCGACCAGCCAGGGCGACGTGCACGAGGGCTTCGTGTGGGCCGCGGTCTACGACGCGCCGCTGGTGTTCTTCTGCCAGAACAACCAGTGGGCCATCTCCGAGCCGACCGAGCGCCAGTCCCGCCTCCCGCTCTACCAGCGGGCCCGCGGCTACGGCTTCCCCGGCATCCGGGTCGACGGCAACGACGTGCTGGCCACCCTCGCGGTCACCCGCTGGGCGCTGGAGGAGTGCCGCCAGGGCAACGGCCCGATCCTGATCGAGGCGTTCACCTACCGGATGGACGCGCACACCACCTCCGACGACCCGTCGCGCTACCGGCTGTCCGACGAGCTGGAGCTGTGGAAGCTCAAGGACCCCATCGAGCGGGTCAAGGTGCACCTGGTCAAGCAGCAGTGGGCCGACCAGGAGTTCTTCGAGTCCGTCGAGGCCGAGGCCGAGCAGATCGCGATCGAGCTGCGGGAGTACTGCGTCACCCTGCCCGACCCACCGGCCGGGCGGATCTTCAGCGAGGTCTACGCCGAGGGCAACCCCGTCCTGGAGGCGCAACGCGACGAGTTCCTGGCCTACCACGCCGGGTTCGCGGGAGGTGAGCACTGATGGCTGCTCCGACCATGGACCGCCCCGCGACCGACGACGCCGGCGTGCCCGCGGTGCAGACGCTGACCATCGCGAAGGCGCTGAACAACGGCCTGCGCGCGTCGATGGAGGCCAACCCCAAGGTCATCGTGATGGGCGAGGACGTCGGCAAGCTCGGCGGCGTCTTCCGGATCACCGACGGCCTGCAGAAGGACTTCGGCGAGCAGCGCGTGCTGGACACCCCGCTGGCCGAGTCCGGCATCATCGGCACCGCCGTCGGCCTCGCGATCCGCGGCTACCGGCCGGTGTGCGAGATCCAGTTCGACGGCTTCATCTTCCCCGGCTTCGACCAGATCGTGTCGCAGGTCGCCAAGCTGCACTTCCGCACCCAGGGCCGGCTCAAGGTGCCCATGGTGATCCGGGTGCCGTTCGGCGGCGGCATCGGCGCGGTCGAGCACCACTCCGAGTCGCCCGAGTCGTACTTCGCGCACACCGCCGGCCTCAAGGTCGTCTCGTGCTCGAACCCGGCCGACGCCTACTGGATGATCCAGCAGGCGATCGACTGCGACGACCCGGTGCTGTTCTTCGAGCCCAAGCGGCGCTACTACGAGAAGGGCCAGGTCGACACGACCGCCTCGCCCGGACCGCTGTTCGCCTCGCGCACGCTGCGCACCGGCCGCGACGTCACGCTCGTGACGTACGGGCCGATGGTGCGCACGTCCCTGGACGCCGCGGCGGCGGCCGAGGAGGAGGGCCGCTCGCTGGAGGTGATCGACCTGCGCTCGCTGTCCCCGCTCGACCTCGCGCCGGTGTACGAGTCGGTGCGGCGCACCGGCCGGCTGGTCGTGGTGACCGAGGCGCCCAGCGAGTCCTCCATCTCCAGCGAGATCGCGGCCAAGGTGCAGCAGGAGTGCTTCTACTCGCTGCAGGCGCCGGTGCTGCGGGTGACCGGTTTCGACACCCCGTACCCGCCGTCGAAGTTGGAGGAGGAGTTCCTCCCCGACCTCGACCGGGTGCTGCACGCCGTCGACCGCTCGCTGGCCTGGTAAGGGGATAGCTGTGCCGCAGTTCAAGCAGTTCCCCATGCCCGACACGGCAGAGGGGCTGACCGAGGCCGAGATCCTGACCTGGCACGTCAAGCCGGGCGACCCGGTGAAGGTCAACCAGATCATCGTCGAGATCGAGACCGCCAAGGCCGCCGTCGAGCTGCCGTGCCCGTGGGACGGCGTGGTGACCGAGCTGCTGGCCGAGGTCGGCCGGACGGTCGAGGTCGGCGTCCCGATCATCACCATCGACGTGGACCCGTCCGGCTCGGCCGCCCCGGCGCCGACCCCGGCTCCCGCGTCCGCCGCGTCCGCTCCGCCGGCCGAGTCGAACGGCAAGATCGGCGAGGAGATGCCGGGCGGCCGGATCGCCACCCTGGTCGGCTACGGGCCCCGGGCGGGTGCGGCGAAGCGCCGTGCCCGCAAGGACGCCCCGGCGCCCGTCGCCGCCGCTCCGGCTCCGGCGGCGGTCGTCGCCCCGGCTCCGGCGCCCGCACCGGCTCCGGTCCCGGTCGTCGCGGAACCGGTGGCCACCCCCGGCGGCTACGTGCCGCTGGCCAAGCCGCCGGTGCGCAAGCTGGCCAAGGACCTGGGCGTCGACCTGTTCGCGCTGGCGGGCTCCGGTCCGGGCGGCGTGATCACCAGGGAGGACGTCGAGCAGGCCGTCGCCCCCGCACCCGCCGCGCCGTCCACAGTGGACAGCGGCACCCGGGAGCGTCGAGTCCCGATCAAGGGCGTCCGCAAGGCGACCGCGCAGGCGATGGTGGACAGCGCGTTCACCGCGCCGCACGTCACGGAGTTCCTGACCGTCGACGTGACGCCGATGATGGAGCTGCGGGCGCGCCTGAAGGACGCGCCGGAGTTCCGCGGCGTGAAGCTGACGCCGCTGGCGTTCGCCGCCAAGGCCGTCGTCTTGGCCGCCCGCCGCACGCCCGACGTCAACGCGACGTGGGACGAGGCGGCCCAGGAGATCGTCTACAAGGACTACGTGCACCTGGGCATCGCCGCCGCGACGCCGAGGGGCCTGGTGGTCCCGAAGGTCCGCGACGCCGACCGCATGTCGCTCAAGGAACTGGCCGCGGCCCTGGAAGCCCTGGCCACGACCGCCCGCGACGGCAGGACGTCGCCGGCCGACATGATGGGCGGCACGTTCACCATCACCAACGTCGGCGTCTTCGGCGTCGACACCGGCACCCCGATCATCAACCCCGGCGAGTCGGCCATCCTGGCCCTGGGCGCGATCCGGGACATGCCGTGGGTGGTGGGCGGCCAGGTCGTGCCGCGCAAGGTGTGCCAGCTGGCGCTCAGCTTCGACCACCGCGTGGTCGACGGCCAGCAGGGCTCGCAGTTCCTGGCCGACGTGGGCGCGCTGCTCGCCGACCCCGGCGTGGCGATGACCTACTGATCACCGGAGGCGCCGGGAGTCCTGCGCGGGCTCCCGGCGCTCCCGTTCCCGGGCGACTTCCCCCCGCCCGTCCACCCGCACCTCCAGCCACTTCGGCCGCGGCCGAGCACCGCGTGCGCGACCTCCGACCGGGGGATCGCGTTAATCGGTTGAAGTTCCAGTGACTGGAGAGTTCAGGGTGGTCACCGTGACGCACTACTCGATCGGCGAACTGGCGCGGATGACCGGGCTGTCCACGCGGACGATCCGGTTCTACTCCGACTCCGGGGTGATCCCCGTCGCGGGGCGCACCGCGGGCGGGTTCCGCACCTACGACGTCGACGGGTTGGCGCGGCTCAAGCTCGTGCGGACCCTGCGCGCCCTGGGCGTGGACCTGCCCACGGCGCAGCAGGTGCTGGCGCGGGAGGTGTCCGTGGCCGAGGTGGCCCGGACGCACGCGGAGGCCATCGACGCGCAACTGCGCACGCTCCGGTTGCGCCGGGCCGTGCTGCGGGTCGTGGCGCGGAACGGGGAGGTGGAGATGGTGCACGAGTTGGCGCGGCTGTCGGAGGAAGAGCGGCAGGCGATCCTGGACGAGTTCTTCGACGAGGTGTTCGGCGGCTTCGACCTGGACCCGGCCTTCGAGCAGCACATGCGGTCGGTCCGGGTCGAGCTGCCGGACGACCCGACGACCGAGCAGCTGGAGGCGTGGATCGAACTGGCGAACCTGGTGCGCGACCCGGACTTCCGGGCGTCGATCCGGCGGATGTCGGCGCGGCACGAGGAGATGCGGGCCGAGGGCGCGGACATGACGCCGAACTCGCCGCAGCAGATGGAGGCGTTCCAGTACGCGTTCGCGCGGGTGCGCGAGGCGTTGGACGCGGGCATCGAGCCGCGCTCACCGGAAGCGGCCGGGATCATCGCCGCGATCAACGAGAAGTGGTCGACGGTCCTGGACGTGCCGGTCGGCCCGGAGCTGTCGCAGCGGCTGGTCGAGTTCGGCGACCCGAGGGCGGAGCGCTACTGGCAGCTGATCGGCAAGGTCAACGGCTGGGAGACCCCGGTCCCCGACACCACCGCCGAACGCGGCTGGCTGGCCGAAGCCGGCCGCTGACCACCGGCGGGCGAAGACCTCGACGGAGGTCTTCGCCCACCGGCGGCGATCACCCGAACTGCCCCGGCCGGTAGTCCCCGGCGGGCTGCCGCACCAGGACGTTCACCCGGTTGAAGGCGTTGATCACGGCGATGACGCTGACGAGCGCCGCCAACTGCTCTTCGTCGTAGTGCTCCGCCGCGTTCGCCCACACGTCGTCGGACACCCCACCGGCCGCGTCCGCGATCCGCGTCCCCTGCTCCGCCAACTCCAACGCGGCCCGCTCGGCCTCGGTGAACACCGTGGCCTCCCGCCAAACCGCCACGAGGTTGAGCCGCCCCACCACCTCACCCGCCGCCGCGGCGTCCTTGGTGTGCATGTCCACGCAGTACCCGCAGCCGTTGACCTGGCTGGCGCGGATCTTGACCAGCTCCTGCGTCGCCGTCGGCAGCGCCGAGTCGTGCACCGCCTTGTTGGCGGCGATGAAGTGCCTCATGACCTTCGCCGAGACCGACTCGGCGAACACGTTCAGGCGTGCGTCCACAGTGCGCTCCTAGCCGTCGTCAGTGGTTGCGGACCAAGGACGAACTAACCCGACGACCTGTGACACGCCCGAAGCGCCGGACGGGGTCCCCCGCGTCCCGAGAGACCCCGCCCACCTCCCAGACGGCCTGATGACGGCCTGGGAAGATCGACTCACTTGATGTACATGCCAGAAATGGCCCTGGCCACCACCAACCGCTGGATCTCCGACGTCCCCTCGAAGATGGTGAAGATCTTGGCGTCCCGGTGCATGCGCTCCACCGGGTGCTCCCGCGTGTACCCGGCCCCACCCAGGATGTGGATCGCGCGTTCCGTCGCCCACACCGACACCTCACCGGCCTTGAGCTTGGACATCGAGCCCTCGCCCGCCGTGAACGGGACGTTGTTGCGGCCCATCCAGGCCGCCCGCCACACGAGCAGCCGGGCCGCGTCGATCTCCATCTTCATGTTCGCCAGGTCGAACGCGATCGACTGGTTCTCGATGATCTTCCGGCCGAACGCCTCGCGGTCCTTCGCGTACTCCAGCGAGTACTCGTAAGCCGCCCGCGCCACGCCCACCGCCATCGCGCCGACGACCGGGCGGGTCGTCTCGAACGTCGCCATCGCGGCCTGCCCGCCGGCCTTCTGCCCCTCGCGGGCCCGTGCCAGCCGGGCGTCCAGCCGCTCCTTGCCGCCCAGCAGGCACCGGCCGGGCACGCGCACGTCGTCGAGGAACACGTCCGCCGTGTGCGACGCCCGCATCCCGTGCTTGCGGATCTTCCCCGGCGACGACAGCCCCGGCGTGCCGGGCGGCACGACGAAGCCGGCCTGGCCGCGCGCACCCAGGGCCGGGTCCACGACGGCCGTGACGACGTGGACGTTCGCGATGCCGCCGTTGGTCGCCCACGCCTTCTGCCCGTTGAGCACCCACTCGTCGGTGGCCTCGTCGTACACCGCCCGCGTCCGGTACCCCGCCACGTCGGAGCCCGCCTGCGGCTCGGAGGCGCAGAACGCGGCCAGCTTCGGCTCGTCCTCGGTGCCGAAGCACTCCGGCACCCACTCGGCCAGCTGCTCCGGCTCGCCGGAGGCGAAGATGCCGGCCGCCGCCAACCCGGTGCCCATCAGGGCCAGCGCGATGCCCGCGTCACCCCAGAACAGCTCCTCGGTGGCGATCGGCAGCGACAGCCCGATGGGGTCGGCGAACCAGGTGGCCAGCGACTCGAACCCGTACAGGCCGATCTTCGCCGCCTCCTGGATCACCGGCCACGGCGTCTCCTCCCGCTCGTCCCACTCGGACGCCGCGGGTCGGATCACGTCCTTCGCGAAGCCGTGCACCCACTCGCGCAGGTCGACCTGGTCCTCGTTCAGCTCCAGCGAAAAACCGCCCATGATCCCCTCACGCCTTCGGAATGTCGAACAGGCTCATGAACCCGGCCGCGAAGCCGAGGTCTCCCTTGACCTTCAGCTTGCCGGTCATGAACAGCACCGGCGCCGACGCGTTGCCGGTCGCGAGCTTCAGGAACTCCACCGGTCCCAACGCCACAACGGCCCGGGGGTCACGGGTCGTGCCCTTGTTGATCGTGCAACCGGCGTCCTCGATGACCGCCTCGTACACGTCGTCGCCGTCGAACCCGCCGGTCAGCCGGAAGTGCACGACGGCGCGCGTGGCGCCCGCGCGCTCGCTGCGGAAGTGCGCCTCCATGCGCCGGAACACCTCGTCCAGCACGCGTTCGCGCAGCCCGCGCCGCGACGTGACGGCTTCGACCTGCTCCTTGGACGCGCGCGAGATGATCCGCGCGAAGTTCTGCGCGTCCATCTTCGCCAGGTCGAGGTCGGCCCCGCCGTCGGCCAGCGCGCCGAGCGCGTCCAGCAGGTCGGCGAACTCGTCCCGCCCGAGCCGCTTCGGGTCGATGCCGCGCGCGATCACGTCGATGTCGACGTCCTTCAGCGCCGGGTCGCCCGGGTCGACCTGCCGGAGCGCCGAGATGAGCTCCTGCGGGCCGAGCTTCGCGATCGCCTCGGTGGTGAGGTCGATGGTCATGTGGCACCTCCGCTACCTACTCGTTGGTAAATCTACTGGCGAGTAGGTAAGGCGGCAAGGGGCTCGGAGTAATCTTGTCCCAGCCATCCAGGGGGTGCGATGCACGCAGAGCAACCGGTCCGCTCGGGCCGGGCCAAGAGGCTGCCGCGCGCGGTGCGCGAGCGGCAGATCATGGACGCCGCGGTGGACGTCTTCTCGCGCTTGGGGTTCCACGCGGCGTCGATGGACGAGATCTCCGACGTCGCGGGCATCTCCAAGCCGATGCTGTACGCCTACCTCGGCTCGAAGGAGGAGCTGTTCGCCACCTGCATCCGCCGCGAGGCGACCCGGATGATGGAGGCCATCGCGACCGGCGTCGAGGCCGAGGAGCCGCCGGACGTGCAGCTGTGGAGCGGGCTGCGGGCGTTCTTCGGCTTCGTCGGCGAGAACCGCGCGAGCTGGCAGGTGCTGCACCGGCAGGCGTCCTCGCAGGGCGGGCCGTTCGCCGCGGAGCTGGCCGACATGCGCGGCCGGGCGATCAGCCTGGTGGCGGCGCTGCTGGTGCACTCGTCGGACTTCACCACCGTGCCGCGGGCGGGCGACAAGGAGGCCGAGTCGCTGGCCGCGGCGCTGGTCGGGGCGGGCGAGTCGCTGGCCGACTGGTGGCTCGACAACCCCGAGGAGCCGGCCGGCGTCGTCGCCGCCCGGCTGATGAACCTGGTGTGGATGGGGTTCGGCGACCTCGTGGCGGGCGACGTCTGGCGCCCGCCGTCACGCCGGGCGGAAGCCGCTCCCGGGGATTAGGCGAGCGCGCCCTTCAGCACGGCCACCGCCTGGTTGATCGCGGCCTCGGCGGCGTGCGTCCCGCGCAGGGCGTTGAGCATCACGAAGTCGTGGATCACGCCCTGGTAGCGCACCGCCGTGACGGGCACGCCCGCCTCGCGCAGCTTGTTCGCGTACGCCTCGCCCTCGTCGCGCAGCACGTCGGCCTCGGCGGTGATCACCAGCGCCGGCGGCAGGCCGGTCAGCTGCTCCACCGTCGCGCGCAGCGGTGAGGCGGTGATCTCCGCGCGCTGCTCCTCGGACGTCGTGTACTGGTCCCAGAACCACCGCATCGCGTCGCGCCGCAGGAAGTAGCCCTCGGCGAACTCGCGGTACGACGGCGTGTCGAACGACGCGTCGGTCACCGGGTAGAACAGCACCTGCTGCCGGAACACCACGTCACCGCGCCGCTTGGCCAGCAGCGTCAGCGCCGCGGACAGGTTGCCGCCGACCGAGTCGCCCGCCACGGCCAGCCGCGACGCGTCGAGCCCGCGGGAAGCGCCCTCGGCGACGACCCACCGCGCGACGGCGTAGCTCTCCTCCAGCGCGACCGGGTAGTGCGCCTCGGGCGAGAGGCTGTAGTCGGGGAACACCACGGCCGCGCCGACGCCGACGGCCAGTTCGCGGACCAGCCGGTCGTGCGTGCGGGCGTTGCCGAACACCCAGCCCGCGCCGTGGACGTAGAGCACGACGGGCAGGGCGCCGGTCGCGCCGACGGGTCGGACGATCCGGACGGGCACCTCGCCGACGGTCACCCACTCCTCGGCGACCTCGGGCCGGGCCACCTCGCCGGACTGGACGGCGTCCACCGCCTGGCGGCCGTCGACCGGGCCGAGGTCGAACAGGTAGGGCGGGTTGGCGGTCGCGGCGGCGAACTCGGCGGCGGCCGGTTCCAGGACGGTCATCTCTGGCTCCTCTGCGTGGTGCGGCTGACCCTCACAACGCCAAAAGCTAGTGCACGATTCCATCGTGCACAATCTAAATGGGGGCGGGTGTATCGTGGGCTCGCTCACAAGAGGAGGCCGCCGTGCGGGACTTCAGCCTGGAGCTGGACGACCAGCTCTGCTTCGCGCTCTATGCCGCCTCGCGCGCCGTCACCGCGCGGTACCGGCCGCTGCTGGACGACCTGGGCCTGACCTACCCGCAGTACCTGGTGCTGCTGGTGCTGTGGGAACGCGGTCCGGTCCCCGTCAAGGACGTCGCCGCCGCGCTCCAGCTCGACTACGGCACGCTGTCACCGCTGCTCAAGCGACTGGAGGCGGCGGGCCTGATCCGCCGCGAACGCCGGCCGGACGACGAGCGCTCGGTCCGGCTCGTGCTCACCGCGCTCGGCGACGAGCTGCGCGAGCGCGCCAAGGACGTGCCGCCCGCGATGGGCGAGGCGATGGACCTGGGCGCCGAGGACACGGCACGGCTGCGCGACCTCCTGCGCACGCTGGCCGACAACGTCAGCCGCTGATCACGCCCTCCAGGTGCGGCCGGTCCGACCACAGCGCGAACCGCCACCCGTCACCGGCGCGCGAGGAGGAGAAGTCGACCTGGCCGGGCAGCGGGACCGGGGCCCTGAACCGCACGTCGACCTCGTGCGCGTCCGGCAGCCTGCCCTCGAACGCGGCCACGCAGCGCGCCTTCGACCACATCCCGTGCGCGATGGCGCGGGGGAAGCCGAACGCCCTGGCGGCCAACGGGTGCAGGTGGATCGGGTTGCGGTCGCCGGACGCGGCGGCGTACCGGCGGCCGAGGTCGCGGGGCAGCCGCCACCGGGCCGTCGGCTCCGGCGGGGCCTGCCGGGTCGACTTCCCCGCCTCGCCGCTGCCGCCGTCGCCGTCGCCGTCGCGACGGAGATATGTCGACACATCGACCCACACCTCCTCGCCGGCCACGGACACCGTGGTCACCACGTCGAACTGCTGCCCGCGCTCGTGCGGACGCAGGTTCGCCAGCGCCACGCGCAGCGACAGCGGTTCGGCCGCCGACAGCGGCCGGCGCTGCGCGATCCGGTTCGCCACGTGCACCAGGCCGGGCAGCGGGAACGGGAAGTCCGGCACGGTCATCAGCCGGACCTGGAGCCCGAACCCCAGCACGTGCGGGTAGGTGATCGGCAGGTGGTCGCGCGCGCCGAACCCGCAGACCTCGTTGTACCGGGCCAGGTGCGCCGGGTCCACGGTCAGCTCGGCGTCCGAAGAGGACTCCGGCAGCTCGCCCCCGCGCCGGGTGAACGCGGTCAGCGCGGCCTTGGCGTAGAGCAGCACCAGGTTCGCCATCACGCGCCCAGCAGGCTCTGCCCGCAGACCCGCACGACGTTGCCGGTCACGCCGGCCGACGCGGGGTGCGCGAACCACGCGACGGCCTCGGCGACGTCCACCGGCAGGCCGCCCTGCGACACGCTGTTCATCCGCCGCCCCGCCTCGCGGATGAACAGCGGCACCGCCGCGGTCATCTTCGTCTCGATGAACCCGGGCGCGACCGCGTTCACCGCGGCCCGGCCCGCGAGCTGCCGCGACCGCGCGTCGACCATGCCGATCACGCCCGCCTTGGTGGCGGCGTAGTTGGTCTGGCCGACGTTGCCCGCGATGCCCGCGATGGACGAGACGCCGATGATCCGGCCGTTGGGCCGCAGCGCGCCGGCGGCGAGCAACGCCTCGTTGACCCGTTCCGGCGAGGCCAGGTTGACCTGGACCACCGCGTCCCACCGGTCGGCGTCCATCCGGCCGAGCGTGCGGTCGCGGGTGATGCCCGCGTTGTGCACCACGACGTCCACGCCGCCGTGCCGCCCGGTGAGGTGGTCGACGAGCCGCGCGGGCGCGTCCGGCGCGGTGATGTCGAGCTGGACCGAGGCGCCGCCGACCCGGTTGGCCACCGCGGACAGCTCTTCGCCCTGCGCGGGCACGTCCAGGCACACCACGTGCGCGCCGTCGCGGCCGAGCACGTCGGCGATCGCCGCGCCGATGCCCCGCGCCGCGCCGGTGACCAGCGCGACCTTCCCGGCCAGCGGCCGGTCCCGGTCCGCGGGCTCCTCGACGTCGGCCGGCCCGACCCGCACCACCTGGCCGGACACGTACGCCGACCGGCCGGACAGCAGGAACCGCAGGGTCGACCCGACCGCGTCCTCGGCGCCGGGCTCGACGTGCACCAGCTGGGCCGTGCCGCCCCGCTTCAGCTCCTTGCCGACGCTGCGCGTGAACCCCTCCAGCGCGCGCTGCGCGACCTGCGACTCGGCCAGCTCGGGCGGCGTGCCGAGCACGACCACCCGACCGGACGGCGCGAGCGAGCGGATCACCGGGTGGAAGAACGCGTGCAGCTCGCGCAGCCGCTCGACCGAGTCGATGCCGGACGCGTCGAACACCAGCGCGCCGTGCCGGACGCCGTCGACCGCCGTGTCGACCACGTCCAGGCCCGTCGACCGCGCCACCGAGCGGACCGGTTCCAGCAGCCGGTCGCCGCCACCGAGCAGCACGGGCCCGTCCAGGGCGGGTTGTCCGGGTGAGTGGCGGCGCAGCGGGTACGGGTCCGGCAGGCCCAGCTTGCCGACGACGAACCGCCCGAGACCGGACCTGGCGAACGACTGGTAACGATCCATGCGCACATCACACTCCCTACTCGATAGTAAGTCTACTGGTCAGTAGGTAGAATCGACCACGACCCCGCCCACCACCCTGGAGGACGACATGGCCCGAGTAGCCATCCTCGGCGGCAACCGCATCCCGTTCGCCCGCTCGAACGGCCCCTACGCCACGGCGTCGAACCAGGACATGCTGACCACCACCCTGGACGGCCTGGTCAGCAGGTTCGGCCTGCGGGGCGAACGGCTCGGCGAGGTCGTCGCGGGCGCGGTGCTCAAGCACAGCCGCGACTTCAACCTGGTCCGCGAGGCCGTGCTGGGCAGCGGGCTGTCCGCCGCCACCCCCGCCCACGACCTGCAGCAGGCGTGCGGCACCGGCCTCCAGGCCGTGATCGCGGTGGCGAACAAGATCGCGCTCGGCCAGATCGAGGTCGGCATCGCGGGTGGCGTGGACACCACCAGCGACGCGCCGATCGGCGTGAACGAGGACCTGCGCGGCGTGCTGCTGGAGTTCAACCGGGCGCGCGGCGCCGGCGCGAAGCTCAAGGCGGCGCTGAAGCTGCGGCCCAAGCACGTGGTGCCGGACGTCCCGCGCAACGGCGAACCGCGCACCGGCCTGTCCATGGGCGAGCACGCGGCGATCACCGCCCGCGAGTGGGGCATCGGCCGCGAGGAGCAGGACGAGCTGGCCGCCGCCAGCCACCACAACCTCGCCGCCGCCTACGAGCGCGGCTTCTTCGACGACCTGGTCACGCCCTACCGGGGGCTGACCCGCGACCAGAACCTGCGGCCGGACTCGTCGGTGGAAGCGCTGGCCCGGCTCAAGCCGGTGTTCGGCCGCGGCGAGGGCGCGACGATGACCGCGGGCAACTCCACGCCGCTCAGCGACGGCGCGTCGGCCGTGCTGCTGGCGTCCGAGGAGTGGGCGGCGGCGCGGAGCCTGCCCGTGCTGGCCCACCTCACGTTCACCGAGACGGCCGCGGTCGACTACGTGCACGGCGGCGAGGGCCTGCTGATGGCGCCCACGTACGCGGTGCCGCGGATGCTCGCGCGCGCCGGGCTGTCGCTCCAGGACTTCGACTTCTACGAGATCCACGAGGCGTTCGCGTCCCAGGTGCTGGCGACGCTGAAGGCTTGGGAGGACGCGGACTTCTGCAGGGACCGGCTCGGGCTGGACGGGCCGCTCGGCCCGGTCGACCGGGCGAAGCTCAACGTCAACGGCTCGTCGCTGGCCGCCGGTCACCCGTTCGCGGCCACCGGCGGGCGGATCGTGGCCACCCTGGCGAAGCTGCTCGCGGAGCGGGGATCGGGTCGGGGCTTCATCTCGATCTGCGCGGCGGGTGGCCAGGGCGTTACGGCGATCGTGGAGCGCGAGGGCTGATCGCTGCTCCGAACGGGTGTTAGCGGTAACACAAAGCTGTCCGATTCCGCTCTCCATGGCATGAACCACTCACGGCTCTTCGCCGCGGTCGTGCTGGTGGCGGCGTCCTGTGCTGCCTGCGGGGAGCAGTCCCGCGAGGCCACCACCGTCCGCATCGGTGTCACCGCCTCGGCCAACGAGCCCCGCGTCGCGCTGACCAGGAGCGTTGTCGACCGCCTGGCGCAGGCGGTGGACAACGGCGTCACCCGCGTCGTGGTCTACCGCCAGGGCGAGGCGTCCGGCGGCGCGTACTACGACGAGGACTTCACCGTCCGGGACGGCAACGACCTGGAGGGCGACTCGGCGCTGCGCGAACAGGGCTTCGAGCAGAACATGACCCGGCTGACCGGGCAGCTCACCCAGATCGGCGGCGCCAGCGAAGACCTCGACCCGCTGTCCGTGCTCGCGGACATGGCGTCGGCGGCGGGACCCGCGGTGCTCGTGCTGCAGAGCAGCGGGCTGCAGACCACCGACCCGGTCGACCTGACCCGGATCGGGCTCGACATCGACGTCGCCGCCGTGGTGGCGTCCGTGCCGGACGACGCGCTGCCCGAGCTGACCGGCAAGGACGTGGTCTTCTCCGGGCTCGGCCAGGTGGTCGGCGACCAGCCGCCGCTGCCGCCCGCGGCGCAGGAGGCGCTGGTCGCGCTGTGGCTGGGCATCTGCGCGAAGTTCGGCGCGAGGAGCTGCGTGAACGACACCGAGCCGGTGCCCGGCGGCGCGTCGATCGGGCGCGCCGAGGTGCCGACCGTGGACGTCGGCGAGGTCGTGCACCAGGACGCGTTGTCGCACCTGCCCAACTCGCTGCTGTTCAAGGCGGGCAGCGACGAGCCGGCGCCGGGCGCGCGCGAGCTGCTGCGCCAAGTGGCCGAGAAGTTCGACGGGCGCACCACCGCGCGGGTCATCGCCCGCACGGCCAGCTCGGCGTCGGCCGAGGCGTCGGCCAACCTGACCCAGCGGCGCGGCGAGCGCGTGGTGGCGGAGCTGGTCGACCTCGGCGTGAGCCGGGCGGCGTTCACCGAGGTCGTCGGCGCGGGCTTCACCTCGCCCCTGGCCGTCGACCTGGACGGCGCGGGCGACCTGATCCCCGCCGCCGCCGCCCGCAACCGCTCGGTCGTGGTGGAGCTGGCGGGGCCGAGGACCAGCAGCTGAGCGCGGGGGAGGTCAGTCGAGGAGCGTCCACGAGGCCGTGCAGCGGACCGTGACCACGATCTGCTGCGCCTCCAGGTTCAGCTGGTCCACCTGCGGCGGCACGCCGGGCGCGCCGCCGCCGTAGCCGGCCGCCCGCATGCCGCGCGCCTCGGTCGCCCAGAGCTCGGCGTCGCCGTCGGTCAGCAGCTGGAGCGGGCCGAGCCGCGCGCCGAGCGCGGCCGTGTACCCCTCGGCACGCCGGCGCGCGTCCAGCACGGCCTCGCGCTGCGCCTCGCGGACGGCCTCCGCGTCGTCGCCGAGCTGCCACGTCGGCCCGCTCAGCCACGTCGGCTCGGCGAGCACGAGCGCGGCCAGCAGGTCGTCCAGCGCGGCGACGTCGTTGACCCGCACCACGTAGTTCTGCGTCGCGCGGCTGCCGTGCCGGCGCTTGCCGTTCCAGTCGTCGTGCACGCTGAGCTGCCGCGACCGCACCTCGACGCCGGGCTGCCCGAGCGCGGGCTCCACCTCGGCGACCCGCGCGGTCAGCGCGTCCACCGCCTCGTTGCGCGTCGGGCCCTTGGTCTCGAAGCTCACCTGCACCTCGGCGCGGTCGGCGGTCCGCTCGACCTTGCCGACGCCCTTCGTCACCACCTCAGCCATGGCACGACGCTACCGCCCGCGCCGACGCCGGCCGAGCCCGCGCGTTGCGCCCATCACGTCCGGTCCAGAGGGTGTCCTTCAGGCGAATCGTCGGGAAGCGGAGCGTTACTGCCGATGATTCATCGGCATGTGCGGCACCTCACCGGATAATCGGGTGCGCTCGACCCCGTCTTGGGTGCATACTTGAGGCACACCACCGAGGAACACCTTTGAGAGGGATGAACCCCCGATGAACTTCACTGCGAAGCTCCGCGCTCGTCGTGTCGAGGCTCGCAACCGCAAGGCCGTCGCCCGCGCGATCGACATGGCGCCCACCCCGGCCATGCGGCACGAGCTGATGGCGATCGCCCAGGCCCAGGTGAGCGGCCTGCGCTGAACGTCCTTCCTCCGGCGCGCGTGACGACCACCCGATCGACACCGGGTGCACGCCCCGTCGTCCGCGTGCCGGCGAAGGGGGAAATGACGAAGCCCTGCCGCACCTCCCGCGCGGCAGGGCTTTGTCATCACAGAAAGTGATCTGCATCACACGTGTAAGTGGATGTAACGGTCCACGATCGTGTCTCGATGATGTAGGTGACCCCGCGGTGCTGTCGGACCCCCGACCTGGCAGCACCGCGGGGTTTCCTGTGTCCGGCTACCTGACGGTGGCCGAACCGTTCCAGGTGTCGTCCGTCGTCGTGCGGGCGCGCCTGATCATCACTATCTCCCCCTGCGTGTTCATGTCTGTCCCCCAATGGACTACTCCATGGTGCCATCGGGGTATGACAAATGTTCAGGTGTTTGCTGAGAGCATGGTCCGATGACCATCCCCCTCCTGGTGGTGGACGCGGCCAACGTGGTCGGCTCCGTCCCCGACGGCTGGTGGCGCGACCGCGCCGGCGCCGCCGCCCGGCTCCGGGACGACCTGGTCGAGGTGGCCGAACGCGGTTTGCCCAACCTCCCAGGCCCGCTGGAAGTGGTCCTCGTGGTCGAGGGCAAGGCGCGGCACGTCGAGTCGGTCCCCGGTGTCCACGTGGTCTCCGCCCCCGGATCGGGTGACGACACGATCGTGGACGTGGTCCGCGCCAACCCACCGGACCGCCCCTGCCTGGTGATCACCGCCGACCGCGCCCTGCGCCACCGCGTGGAAGCCCTGAACGCCACCGTCCTGGGCCCGCGCACCGTCCGCTGACCGACCTGCCGTCCCAGCTGGTGGACACCGAAATACGTCGGTGTCCGAGTCGTGTTGACTCCGGTCGTGACGACCGCACAACGCCGCCGCGCCCGCGTCCGCGCCCCCGAGCTGGTGGGCCGCGGCTGGCTCAACACCGGTGGCCGGGACATCAAGCTGGCCGACCTGCGCGGCAAGATCGTGCTGCTCGACTTCTGGTCCTTCTGCTGCATCAACTGCCTGCACGTGCTGGACGAGCTGCGCCCCCTCGAAGCCGAGTTCGCCGACGTCCTGGTCACCGTCGGCGTGCACTCGCCCAAGTTCGTCCACGAGGCCGAGCCCGCCGCCCTCGAAGCCGCCGTCGAGCGGTACGAGGTGGAGCACGCGGTGCTGGACGACCCCGAGCTGACGACGTGGCAGAACTACGCGGTGAAGGCGTGGCCCACGCTCGTCCTGGTCGACCCGGAGGGCTACGTCGTGCACGTCGCCGCCGGCGAGGGCCACCTCGACGCCCTGCGGCAGGTGGTGTCCGAGATCGTCGCCGAGCACGACGCCAAGGGCACCCTGCACCGCGGCACGGGCCCGTACGTCGCCCCGCCACCCCGCGAGACCGAGCTCCGGTTCCCCGCCAAGGCCGTCCTCACCGGGAACAACACCCTCCTGGTCAGCGACTCCGCGCACCACGGCCTGGTCGAGCTGGAACTCGACGGCGAGACCGTGATCCGGCGCATCGGCACCGGCGAGCGCGGTCGCCGCGACGGCCTGAACCCCACCTTCTCCGAACCGGCGGGCATCGCGCTGCTGCCCGACCACGTCGCCGCGGAGGTCGGCTACCACGTCGTCGTCGCCGACACGGTCAACCACCTCCTGCGCGGCCTCGACCTGGGCACCGGCGAGGTCACCACCGTCGCGGGCACCGGCGAGCAGTGGCGCGCCGGCGACACCGACGGCCCGGCCGACGCGATCGACCTCACCAGCCCGTGGGACGTGGCCTGGTGGGAGCCGGCGGGCGGCGTCGCCATCGCCATGGCGGGCAACCACACGCTGGGCCTGTTCAAGCCGCTGGAACGCCGCGTCGAACGCCTCGCCGGCACCACCGTCGAGGGCCTGCACGACGGCCCGGCGCCGGAAGCGCACTTCGCCCAGACCTCGGGCCTGGCCGCCGACGGCGACCGGCTGTGGCTGGTCGACTCGGAGACCTCCGCGCTGCGCCGGCTGGACGCCGACCGCACCGTGCGCACCGTCGTCGGCAAGGGCCTGTTCGACTTCGGCCACCGCGACGGCCCGGCCGACCAGGCGCTGTTCCAGCACCCGCTCGGCGTGGCGGTCCTGCCCGGCGGCCAGGTCGCCGTCGCCGACACCTACAACGGCGCGATCCGCCGCTACGACCCGTCGACCGGCGAGGTGTCCACGCTGGCCACCGACGTCGCCGAGCCGTCCGACGCGGTCCTGGTCGACGGCGAGCTGGTCGTCGTCGCCTCCGCCGCGCACCGCCTGGAACGCCCCGTCGCCCCCGGCGCGCGGCTGGTCAGCGGCGACGCGCACCAGGTGCGCCGGCCGCCGTCGGTGATCGCGCCCGGCGAGGTGGAGCTGGCGGTCGTCTTCACCCCGCCGACCGGCCAGAAGCTGGACGACCGGTTCGGCCCGTCCACCCGGCTGGAGGTCACCAGCTCACCGCCGGGGCTGCTGGAGGCGGGCGCGGGCGTCGGCGCCGACCTGGTGCGCGTGCTGCGGGTCGCCGAGGGCGTCACGGAGGGTGTCCTGCACGTCGTCGCGCAGGCCGCGAGCTGCACGGACGACCCGGCGGTCGAACACCCGGTGTGCAAGCTGGCCCGCCAGGACTGGGGTGTGCCCATCCGGGTGGTGCGGGGCGGGCCGCACCGGCTACCCCTCATGATGGGTGGCCTCGACGAGGGCATCTAGACTCTGCTGGTGCCCGATGTCAAGCTCGAGATCCAGATGCTGCACGACCGCGTGATGGTGCGGATCTCGCCGGAGGACGGCGAACGCCGCAGCAGCGGCGGCATCGTGATCCCGGCGACCGCCCAGATGGCCAAGCGGCTGGCCTGGGGGGACGTGCTGGGCGTCGGCACGAACGTGCGGCACATCAAGGTCGGCGACCGGGTGCTGTTCAACCCGGAGGACCAGTTCGAGGTCGAGGTGCAGGGCCACGCCTACCTCGTCATGCGAGAACGGGACGTGCACGCGACCGCCACCGAGCGGACGGACCACGGGACCGGGCTCTACCTGTGAGAACTGCGGTGAGACCTGTGAACCACCCGACTGTGATCATCGCGTGACGACGGTCGGGTAAGCAGTCCCAGGACCTTGCGGAGAGGCAAGAGGGGGAGCGGTGCCGGAGAACCAGCGACCGGAGTACGACGCTGAGCGGACCAAGGCCATGGAGCCGGTCCGCCCGTCGGGCACCGCATCGGAGCGCACGGCGAAGTTCAACGCGGGGTCGGTCCAGGAGGCCGCGTGGCCCCAGGACGAGCCGGACAACGAGCCGGGCAACGAGCCCGACGCGGCGGCGACCGTCCGCACCGCGGCGCCGCCGCCCGGCGCGCCCGACAACGCGAACGCCCCGACGAGCGTCTCTCCCCACGTGACGCAGCAGCACCCGACGCGCAACGCGCAGCAGAACCCGCCGGCGGGGGGCGCGGACGCCACCCAGGCGATCACGCCACCCACTCAGGCGATCACGCCACCCACTCAGGCGATCACGCCACCCGGCGAGCAGACGCGCGCCCTCACGCCGCCGGCCTCGGCCGAGCGCACCCAGATGATCAACACCCCGCCCGGCGGCTTCGGCCGGCCCCCGTCGTCGGCGGACGCCACCACCGTGTTCGCCACGCCGGTGTCCCCGCCCGAGCCCGAGCCGGGCGCCACCGTCCACGGCCCGGTCATGGTCGACCAGGACACCGGGGCCGACGACGCCGAGGCCCGTCGCAAGCGCCTGCGCAAGGGCGGCCTGATCGCCGCCGCCGTGCTCGGCGTGCTGGTCGTCCTCTACGGCCTGGACCTGGTCGTCTCCGGCGGCAACGTGCCGCGCGGCGTGACCGTCGCGGGCGTGGACGTCGGCGGCCTGAGCCACCCCGAGGCCGAGCAGAGGCTGCGCGACGAGATCGGTCCCCGCCTGGCCGCGCCGGTGAAGGCGCGCGCGGGCGACGTCGAGACCGAGGTGGACCCGCAGGCGGCGGGCCTGGAGCTGGACTGGACCGCCACGCTGGACCGCGCGGGCAGCCAGCCGCTGTCCCCGATCACCCGCGTCACCTCGTTCTTCACCTCCCGCGAGGTCGGCTTCGCCACCCGCAGCGACGACGCCAAGCTGTCCACCGCGCTGGAGGCCCTGCGCGCGCAGACCGACCACGAGCCCGCCGAGGGCGCCATCCGGTTCGAGGGCGCGACCCCGGTCGCGGTCGACCCGAAGCAGGGGCAGAAGCTGGACGTGCCCGGCGCGTCCGAGCAGCTGCTCGCGCACTGGGCGGACGGCGGCACGGTCGACCTGCCGGTGGCCACCACCCCGGTCAAGACGACCAAGGAGAGCGTGCAGAAGGCGCTGGACGAGGTCGCCAAGCCCGCCACCGCCGCGCCGCTGATCATCCAGGGCGAGGGCAAGGACGCCACCCTCGCGCCCGAGCAGCTGGCCACCGTGCTGGTGTTCGAGCCGGCCGAGGACGGCAGCCTGACCGCGAAGGTCGACGTCGCCAAGGTGGTCGAGCACGCCGGCCCGCAGCTCAAGGAGACCGAGAAAGAGGGCAAGGACGCCGAGATCGTGTTCGAGGGCGGCCGGCCGGTGGTCAAGGAGTCGGTCGACGGCCTCGGCATCGACTGGGAGAAGTCCCTGGCCACGGCGCTGGACGTGCTCAAGCGCGACAACGACCGGGCGATCAAGGCCGAGTACAAGCACACGCCCGCCAAGGTGACCACCGAGCAGGCGAACAAGATGGGCATCAAGGAGGTCATCGGCGAGTTCCAGACCGGTGGCTTCGTGGCCGCGTCCGGCACGAACATCCGCGTGGTGGCCGAGAAGGTCAACGGCGCGATCGTGAAGCCGGGCGAGACGTTCAGCCTGAACGGCCACACCGGTCCGCGCGGCGTCGCGCAGGGCTACGTCGAGGCGGGCATCATCGAGAACGGCGTCCCGGGCAAGGCGGTCGGCGGCGGCATCTCGCAGTTCGCCACCACGCTCTACAACGCCGCCTACCACGCGGGCATGAAGGACGCGGGCCACAAGGAGCACAGCTACTGGATCTCGCGGTACCCGAAGGGGCGCGAGGCCACCGTGTTCATGGACTCCGCGGGCAACAGCCTGATCGACATCAAGTTCACCAACCCGGACGAGACCGGGGTGGCGATCCAGACGATCTGGACCCCGTCCTCGATCAAGATCGTGCTGTGGGGCACCAAGAACTACGACGTCACCGGGTCCACCAGCGCCGAGTTCAACCCCACCCCGCCGCAGGAGCGCAAGGTCGACAAGCCGGACTGCCAGGCGAGCGGCGGCGCGCCCGGGTTCTCGGTGACCGACACGCGCACCATCACCGACCGCCGCACCGGCCAGACCAGGCAGGAGAGCCGGACGGTCCGGTACGACCCGCAGTTCAAGATCATCTGCGAGCCGCCGCCCAGCGGCTGACCACCGCGGTTCGCGGTAGCCACGAACGGGTATCACCCGATCGTGGCTACCACCGGGCAAGAGGTGCGAAGACATCCCGCCGTGCAGGTCCTCGGGCGGGCCGGGATGGTCTGTTACGGGCTCGTCCACGTGCTCCTGGCCGCTTTGACGGCGCAAGTGGTCCTCGGTGACACCGGGGAGCGGACCGACCAGAAGGGCGCGGTCTCCACGCTGGCCCAGACCTCCCTCGGGCCGGTCCTGCTGTGGGTGCTCGCGATCGGGCTGTTCGCGTTCGCGGTCTGGCAGCTCACCATGGCCGCGTCCGGCTACGGCTGGGTGACCAAGAAGCGCAAGCGCGTCTACCGCAAGTGCGGCTCGGTCGGCCGCGCCATCACCGGCACGGTGATCGGCATCGCGGCGATCGGCTACGCGACCGGTTCGTCGCAGAGCAGTTCGACCGAGCAGTCCCAGACGTGGACCGCGCGGCTGCTGGCCCTGCCGTTCGGCCAGGTCCTGGTGGGCGCGGTGGCGCTGTTCGTGCTCGGTCTCGGCGTGATGGTGGCGCGCAAGGGCGTGAAGAAGTCGTTCGAGGACGACCTGGACATGTCAGAGCTGCCCCCCGCGACCCGGCTGTGGGTCGAGCGGCTCGGCCGGATCGGCTGGATCGGCAAGGGCGCGGCGTACTTCCTCATCGGCGTCCTGGTCGCCTTCGCGGCGATCAACGCCGACCCGTCCGAGTCCGGCGGGATGGACAAGGCGCTGCACACGCTGGCCGCGCAGCCGTACGGGCTGGTCGCGCTGGCCCTGATCGCGGTCGGCTTCCTGGGCTTCGGCGCGTACTGCTTCGCCGCGGCCAAGGCGCACAAGGGCTGAGCGGAGTCGCCTTCGAGGACGGTGCGCGCCACGGGCGTGCACCGTCCTCGAACTTTTTTCGGCGACGATGTCGAGAACCCCGCGCCCGCTCCGTCCCCGGTGCGAGAGCGACCAGAATGGGGTCGCACCACACCGAGGAGAACCACGATGGCCAAGTACCTGCTGCTCAAGCACTACCGCGGCGCGCCGGCGGCGGTCAACGACGTGCCGATGGACCGGTGGACGCCGGAGGAGATCTCGGCGCACGTGCGGTACATGAGGGACTTCGCGGCCCGGCTGGAGGAGACCGGCGAGTACGTCGACGGCCAGGCGCTCGCCCCCGAGGGGACGTTCGTCCGGTACGACGGCGAGGGCCGGCCGCCGATGACCGACGGGCCGTTCGCCGAGACCAAGGACGTCATCGCCGGCTGGATGGTCATCGACGTCGACAGCTACGACCGCGCCGTCGAGCTGGCCGGCGAGCTGTCGGCCGCGCCCGGCGCGGGCGGGGAGCCGATCCACGAGTGGCTGGAACTGCGCCCGTTCCTGTCCACGCCGCCCACCATCACCGAGTGACCCCTGGGATGGACGAGGCGACGTTCCGCGGCCTCACGCCCGAAGTGCTCGCGATCCTCGGCCGCCGCGGAGCCGACTTCGCGGCGGCCGAGGACGCCGTGCAGGACGCGCTGGTCGAGGCGGTCCGCACCTGGCCCGCCGACCCGCCGCGGGACCCGAAGGGCTGGCTGGTCACCGTCGCGTGGCGCCGGTTCCTCGACGCGACCAGGTCGGACGCCGCCCGCCGCCGGCGCGAGGACCTGGTGGACGAGGAGCCCGCGCCCGGCCCCGCGGTCGCGGTGGACGACACGCTGCAGCTGTACTTCCTGTGCGCCCACCCGTCGCTGACGCCGTCGTCCGCGGTGGCGCTCACGCTGCGGGCCGTCGGCGGGCTGACCACCCGCCAGATCGCCGAGGCGTACCTGGTGCCCGAGGCGACCATGGCGCAGCGCATCAGCCGCGCCAAGCGCACGGTGTCCGAGACGCGGTTCGACCGGCCCGGCGACGTCGCCACCGTGCTGCGGGTGCTGTACCTGGTGTTCAACGAGGGCTACTCCGGCGACGTCGACCTGGCCGCCGAGGCGATCCGGCTGACCCGCCGGCTCGCCGCCGCGATCGACCACCCGGAGGTGGCCGGCCTGCTCGCCCTCATGCTGCTCCACCACGCCCGCCGCGCCACCCGCACCGCGCCGGACGGCAGCCTCGTCCCCCTCGCCGACCAGGACCGCGGCCGCTGGGACACCTCGGCGATCGCCGAGGGCGTGCGCATCCTGCACACCGCCCTGTCCCGCGACCGGCTGGGCGAGTTCCAGGCCCAGGCCGCCATCGCCGCGCTGCACGCCGACGCGCCCGTCGCGGCGGAGACCGACTGGGTGCAGATCGTGGAGTGGTACGACGAGCTGGCCCGCCTCACCGACAGCCCGGTCGTCCGGCTGAACCGCGCGGTGGCCGTGGGCGAGGCCGACGGGCCGCGGGCCGGGCTGGCCGCGCTCTCGTCGCTGGACCCGTCCCTGCCCCGGCACGCGGCGGTGGCGGCGTACCTGCACGAGCGGGACGGCGACGTGGCCGGGGCGGCCCGGCTGTACGTGGAGGCGGCCGGCAAGGCGTCCAACCTGGCCGAGCGCGAGCACCTGACGCGCCAGGCCGCCCGGCTCAACACCCGCCGGGACCGCTGACGGGTCGGGCACCCTTGGCCGCATGATCGACGAATTCGCGAAGGAGTACCTGCACGGCGACCTGAAGGAGGTCCGCGAGGCGGTGCTGCGGAAGCTCGACGGACTGCCCGAGTACGACGTCCGCCGCCCCCTCGATCGCCGCCCTCGCCATCGACTCACCCGGCCACGTGCCGTGGTGGCCGCGCCCCGACGTGCTGCTGTTCAACGTCCTGGTCCACGTGCTCACCGAGACCAACCGGCACGCCGGACACGCCGACATCCTGCGCGAAAAGCTGGACGGCGCGGTGGAGATGGACGCGGAGGCCCTGGCCCGGCGCGGGCAGGACGCGACCTTCTGGGCGAACCGCCGTGCGGAGGTCGAACGCGCCGCCAGGGCCGCCGGCTCCTGACACGTCCCGTGGTGGGACCGGCACCGGCAACACCGGCGGCGGCTACCGCTGAGCCCGGCCGCTGGTCACGCGCACCGATCGCGGTGGCCGCCGGTCAGCGAGGCGACAACCCGCAGGTCACGGTGGTGATCGAGCAGAGCCGGGTATCCGGGGGCAGCCGTCCAAGCACCGGGCCCGACCGGCAACGGACCGAGCCGCCCACCGCTAAGCCGACCTGCTCCGGCAACACCGGCGGCGGCCCCGCTGCAGCTCGCCCTCCACTACCAGGCCGCCACCCCCACCCCCGCCAAAGCAAAAGCAGGGGTCCCCGCCAAGGGGACCCCTGCTTTTATCTTGCCCGAGGGGTCTGACAATTCCGGCCGAGGCCGGAGGTCAGAAGGACGCCTCGTCGACGTCCATCAGGGCGTTGTCGGTGTTCTCGGTGATCTTGCGGCGGGCGGTCAGCTCGGGCAGGACGGACTTGGCGAAGAACGACGCCACCGCGACCTTGCCCTCGTAGAACGCCTTGTCCCTCGCCGACACCGGCGCCTCGCCGCCCAGCTTGCCCAGCGCCACGTCGGCCTGGCGCAGCAGCAGCCAGCCCACCAGCACGTCACCCGCGGTCATCAGCAGGCGCACGGTGTTCTGGCCGACCTTGTACAGGTTGCGCACGTCCTCCTGCGAGCTGGTCAGGAAGCCGACCAGCGCGCCGAGCATGCCCTGGAGGTCTTCGAGCGCCTGCTTGAGCAGCGCCCGCTCCTCCTTCAGGCGACCGTTGCCGCCCTCGTTGTCCAGGAACCCCTGGATCTCGCCGTTGAGGAAGCCGAGCGCCTGCCCCTTGTCGCGGATGATCTTCCGGAAGAAGAAGTCCAGCGACTGGATGGCCGTGGTGCCCTCGTACAGCGAATCGATCTTCGAGTCCCGGATGTACTGCTCGATCGGGTACTCCTGCAGGAAGCCGGAACCGCCCAGCGTCTGCAGCGACTGCGCCAGCTGCTCGTACGCGCGCTCGGAGCCGACGCCCTTGACGATCGGCAGCAGCAGGTCGTTGACCTTCTCGGCCAGCTCCTTGTCCGCGCCGCCCATGGCGATCTTGTCCTGCTGCGTCGCCGTGTACAGGTAGACCGCGCGCAGGCCCTCGGCGTACGCCTTCTGCAGCATCAGGCTGCGGCGCACGTCCGGGTGGTTGGTGATGGTGACGCGCGGCGCGGTCTTGTCCGTCATCCGGGTCAGGTCGGCGCTCTGCACCCGCTCCTTGGCGTACGCCAGGGCGTTGAGGTAGCCGGTCGACAGGGTGCCGATGGCCTTCGTGCCGACCATCATCCGGGCGTACTCGATGACCTGGAACATCTGCGCGATGCCGTCGTGCACCTCGCCGAGCAGCCAGCCCTTGGCCGGGACGCCGTGCTGGCCGAACGCCAGCTCGCACGTGGTGGAGACCTTGAGGCCCATCTTGTGCTCGACGTTGGTGACGAAGGCGCCGTTGCGCTCCCCGGTCGACTCGCCGGTCTCCGGGTCGAAGTGCCACTTCGGCACCAGGAACAGCGACAGGCCCTTGGTGCCGGGCCTGGCCTCGATGCCGGGACCCTCGGGGCGGGCCAGCACCAGGTGCATGATGTTCTCGGTCATGTCCTGGTCGGCGGACGTGATGAACCGCTTCACGCCGTCGATGTGCCAGGTGCCGTCGTCCTGGAGCGTGGCCTTGGCGCGGCCCGCGCCGACGTCGGAACCCGCGTCCGGCTCGGTCAGCACCATGGTGGCGCCCCAGCCGCGCTCGATCATGATCTCGGCCCAGCGCTTCTGCTGCCCGGTGCCGTTCTTGTAGACGACCGAGGCGAAGTTCGGACCGGCGAGGTACATGTAGACGGCCGGGTTCGCGCCGAGGATCAGCTCGGACGCGGCCCACTGGACCGAGGGCGGGATGCCGAAGCCGCCCAGCTCGTTCGGCAGCGACAAGCGGTACCACTCGCCGTCCCAGATGGCCTGGTAGGACCTCTTGAACGACTCCGGCAGCGTTGCCGAGTGGGTCTTCGGGTCGAAGACCGGCGGGTTGCGGTCGGCGTCGGCGAAGGACTCCGCCAGCGGCCCGACCGCCAGGTTGTTGAGCTCGGCAAGCACGCCGCGCGCGGTGTCCTCGTCGGACTGCTCGAACGGCCCCGTGCCGAGGTGGTCCTGCACGTTGAAGACCTCGAACAGGTTGAACTCGAGGTCCCGGACGTTGCTCTTGTAGTGACCCATCTCGTCGCTCACTCCATGCTGGTCGGGGCGGTCCCCTACTGACCGGTAACAACAGGGTATTACCTGTCAGTAACCCCGGCAAGGCCGTCCGCTGCGGTTGTGGCGAATCAGACCGGATCGGACCTGTTCAGGCCGGCCCGACCGGACCACCGGAGAGCAGCCCGGCCTGGTACGCGAGGGACACGGCGTGGGTCCGGTCGCGAGCGCGGAGCTTGCGCAGGATGTTCTTCACGTGCGTGCGCACGGTCTCCACCGAGACGTACAGCTCGTTCGCGACCGCCTGGTTCTCCATCCCGCCCGCGATGAGCTGCAGCACCTCGTACTCCCGGCGGGACAGCGAGCGGCGCGTGCCCGCCTCCGCGGTCGGCGTGAACCCGACGGCCAGCGGCGCCAGCGTCGGGTCCAGGTAGGACCGGTCGGCGTGGGCGCGGGAGATGGCCTGCAGCACCTCGCCGATCTCGGCCGCCCTCGGCACCAGCCCGCGCGCGCCCGCCGCCAACGCCGTGCGCACGTACTTCGCCGTCCGGTGCGGGTCGCGGACCAGCGACACGATCACCAGGGCCGGGTCGTTGCCGGTCAGCAGGGTCGTCAGGTGGCCCTGCGGGTCGAGCAGGGAGTCCACCAGCAGCACGTCGGGCCGCAGCCGCTCGTGCAGCCGCACCGCCGTGTGCAGCTGCCCGGTGGAGCCCAGCCAGTGCATGGCGGGCGTGCGCCGGACGACGGCCGCCAGTCCCTCGCGGAACAGGGGCAGGGGGTCCACCAGGGCCACCCCCGGCCCAGGGGCCCGCAGGTCGTCGCCCCGAGCGGGCGGGCGCACGTCGACACCGGTTCGCATGACCATGCGACCACGTCGGTGACCAGCCATGACGCGGTTCTTCCGAATTTCTTTCACGGGTTCAGCGCACTGACCCGGGTCAGATATGTGAACAAGAATCACGAATGTGACTCAATGACCCTGCGCGGCCTTCCGCGCGGCGCAACAGCCTCGTAAGACGTACGTCACACACCCATGTGGGACGCCGCGCACCGCCGCCGCCCGTACCCGCGCTGCCACCCGTGGGCCGAAGACTCGTGGAGGCCTCATGGAAACCCTCGACTGGATCGTCGTCGGTGGGTACTTCTTCGTGATGGTGGCGATCGGCTACTGGTCACGTGGGCGGATCAAGAACATCGCCGACTTCTTCACCGCCGGCGGCCGGATGCCGTGGTGGCTGTCCGGCATCTCGCACCACATGTCCGGCTACAGCGCCGTCATGTTCGTGGCCTTCGCCGCCGAGGCCTACCGCCTCGGCCTGACCGTCTACATCTGGTGGGCGCTGACGATCGGCGTCGGCGTCGGCATCGGCGCCTTCCTCTGGGCGGGCGCCTGGAACCGGCTGCGCTCCAAGCACGGCGTCAAGTCGCCGCTGGAGTACCTGGCCCGGCGCTACAACGTGCCGACCCAGCAGATCATGGCGTGGGCGGGCGCGGCGCTGAAGGTCGTGGACATCGCGGCCAAGTGGGTCGCCGTCTCGCTGCTGCTCCAGGGCTTCGCGGGCGTCCCGATCTGGCTCGGCATCACGATCGTCGGCGCGGTCACCATGGTCTACTCGGTGATGGGCGGCCTGTGGGCGGACGCGCTGACCGACTTCGGCCAGTTCATCATCCAGGGCCTGGCGGGCATCGCCATGTTCGTCGCGGTCGCGGCGCACTTCGGCGGCATCGACTTCATGTGGACCATCTGGGACCGGCTGCCCGAGTCGCACTCCGACCCGCTGTCCGGCCAGTACACGCTGATCTTCTTCATGGCGCTGTTCCTGATCAAGACGCTGGAGTACAACGGCGGCATGTGGAACCTGGCGCAGCGCTACATGGCCGCGCCGTCCGGCGCCGCCGCCAAGCGGTCCGCGCTGCTGTCCAGCGCGCTGTGGCTGCTCTGGCCGCTGATCCTGTTCTTCCCGATGTGGGCCGCGCCGCTGATCGTGCCCGGCATGGAGGCCAACGCCGAGCAGGCCTACGTCGAGATGGGCAAGGCCATGCTGCCCGCGGGCATGGTCGGCCTGGTGCTGGCGGGCTTCTTCTCGCACACCATGGCGATGGTGTCCTCGGACGCCAACGTGATCTCCGCCGTCATCACCCGGGACATGCTGCCCAAGCTGTGGAAGGGCGTGCGGCGGCTCAGCGAGGCGGCGCAGCTGCGGCTGGCGCGGATCACCACGTTCGCGTTCATCGGGCTGAGCATGACGATCGCGCTGACGGCGGACACCAAGGGGTTCGTGCTCAAGGTCGTGATCGCCCTGGTGGCGGCCACCATGGGCCCGATCGCGATCCCGCTGATGCTCGGCATGCTGCCGTGGTTCAAGAAGGTCGGCCCGACCGCCGCGACCAGCTCGGTGGTCGGCGGCCTCGGCACGTGGGCCGTGCTGTACGTGCTGCAGCAGAACAAGGTCGAGTTCGTCACCCAGGCGGTGATCGTGTCCTGGCCGCTGCTGGTGTCGCTGGTGCTGTACCTGGTCATCGGCCTGGTGATCAAGCCGGAGCCGTCGCCGGATCGCGACGCGCTGGTCGAGTCGCTGCGGTCCGACCCGGACGAGGAGAAGGTGCCCACGCGCGCCTGACCCGTGCCGGTGCGGGCGCCCTCGTGGCGCCCGCACCGCGCCGGTGGTGGTGGCGCGCGGGGAGAACGGCCGCACGAGGCGCGTGTTAGTGTGTGTACAAATGATTAGTGCACAAAACGTTGAGGACCCGCTGGCCCTGGAACGGCAGGTCTGCTTCGCGTTGTCCATCGCCTCCAGGAACGTGGTCGCGCTCTACCGGCCGCTGTTGGAGCCCATGGGGCTCACCCACCCGCAGTACCTGGTGATGCTCGCCCTCTGGGGCCGCGCGCCGCTGTCGGTGAAGGAGCTGAGCAGGCTGCTGGCGCTGGAGCCCGCGACGCTGTCACCGCTGCTCAAGCGGCTGGAGGCGATCGGGTACGTGACGCGGTCGCGGGACGCGGCGGACGAGCGGCTGCTCGCCGTGGCGCTGACCGGGGCCGGTGCGGCGCTGCGCGAACGCGCCCTGGCCATCCCGCCCGCGGTGGTCGAGCGGCTGGGCATGTCGCTGGACGAGTTGCGCGACCTGCACACCGTGCTGACCAGGGTGATCGCCGCGACGGAGCGGTCGTGAACAGGCCGTCGCTGCCGCTGCGGGCGTGGTACCTGCTCGGCGGCAGGCTGCCCCAGCGGCACCGGGAGTGGGTGTTCCAGCAGGCCACCAAGCCGACGTGGCTGTTCTGGTTCGGCGTCCGGATGTTCCTGCAGGTGCTGCCGCTGACGGTGGTGATCGCGCTGGCGCTGGTGCTCGGCCTGGGCTCGCCGTGGCCGTTGGCGATCGCCTGCGGGTCGCTGGGACTGGTGGTGGGTGTGTACTTCGGGGTGTCGTACGCGATCGAGAGCACCGACCACCGGATGACGAAGTACGGCTACCCGACGGGCGCGGCGGCGGCGGTGCGCAAGGAGCGGACGCGACGTGACCAGGAGCGCTACGAGCAGGTGTGGCGTTCGACCGAGTCCTGAACCCCGAGGTGCGCCGGTGGAGTGGCAGCGAGCGGTGGCGGCGGCGTTCGGCCTCGGTGACGTGGTCGAGCCGTGGACGCCGGTGACGGGTGGGCGTGCGCACCTGATGTGGCGCCTGCGCACGTCCCGCGGCACGTGGGCGGTCAAACGGCTGAACCGCTCCCGCGAGGACTGGTGGCTGCGCGACTACCTCGTGTCGGCGGAGATCCAGCTCGAAGCGCACACCCGCGGCTTCCCCATGCCCCGCCCGATCCACCCGCTGAACCCGGCCGCGCCGCTGCTGGCGGACGTCCGGGTCGGTGACGAGGTGGCCGGCTACCTGGTCCACGAGTGGCACGAAGGCCACCCGCTGACGTCCGACGTCTCCGCGTGGGTCGGCGGCACGCTGGCATCCCTGCACCGCCTCCAGCCGGGCGGCGAACCCGCGTACCCGCCGCACCCCGTCGAGGAGTGGCGGGAGTGGCTGGACGAGGCTCCGAACGACTTCACCGACGCCGTGCGGGCGTACCTGCCCGACATCGCCGAGGCCAGGTCGATCGCCCTGGCCACGGGTGATTTGACGTTGGTGCGGACCCACCGCGACGTGAAGCCGGACAACGTCCTGGAGACCCCCGACGGCCCCCTCCTGGTGGACTGGGACGGCGCCGGCCCGGACTACGCGGAGTGGGAACTGACCCGCGCCGCCCTGCACTTCAGCGCCCTGGGCGAGAACCGCCCCGCGTTCGACACCGTGATCGCCTCCTACCGGGAAGCCGGCGGCCCCCGCCCACCCGCGTCCCCCACCGCGTTCGCCGGCCTGCTCCGCACCTACCTGGGCGGCGCCGCCTGGATGGTGTGGCGCGCCCTGGGCCACCGCCCCGTCACCCCCGCCGAACGCACCGCCGCCGAGCCCCACGCGCTGGAACTGCTGGCCGACCTGCGCACCTCCCTGGCCCGCCTGGACGACTGGGTGCAGCGCCTGCGCTCATGACGAAGGCCCAGGTCATCCGGCTGAACCGGCGCTGACCTGGGCCTTTCGATCAAGAGCGGGTGACGGGAATCGAACCCGCCTCTACAGCTTGGGAAGCTGTCGTTCTACCAATGAACTACACCCGCGTGGTGCGTGCCCGATCATACACACAGCCGGTGGGCGGGTGGGGCGGTGTGGTCACCCGGGCTGTGCCGCCTAGGCTGTGCCCGTGCTGCTCAGTGACCGCGATCTGCGCAAAGAGGTCGACTCCGGCCGGTTGGTGCTGGAGCCCTTCGACGACGTCATGGTGCAGCCGTCCAGCATCGACGTGCGGTTGGACCGCTTCTTCCGGGTCTTCAACAACACCCGCTACACGCACATCGACCCCGCGGTGCAGCAGGACGACCTCACCTCGCTGGTCGAGCCGGCCGACGACGAGCCGTTCGTGCTGCACCCCGGCGAGTTCGTGCTCGGCTCGACCTACGAGCTCGTCACCCTCCCCGACGACCTGGCGGGCCGGTTGGAGGGCAAGTCCTCGCTCGGCCGCCTCGGCCTGCTCACGCACTCCACGGCGGGCTTCATCGACCCCGGCTTCTCCGGCCACATCACGCTGGAGCTGTCGAACGTCGCCAACCTGCCCATCACCCTCTGGCCGGGCATGAAGATCGGCCAGCTGTGCCTGTTCCGGCTCAGCAGCTCGGCCGAGCACCCGTACGGCTCGACCCAGGCCGGCTCCCGCTACCAGGGCCAGCGCGGCCCCACGCCGTCGCGCGCGTACCTGAACTTCCACCGCACCGACACCAAGCGCTAGAGCCGCAGGTCCCCGTACCTGGCCAGCACGCGCGACCGCAGTTCCGGGTCGGTCCGCGGCACCGGCTCCAGGAAGACCTCGTCCAGCTCGGGGTGCGCGGCGCGCAGCTCGGCGTCGATCCGGACGCACGCGTGCTCCAGGTCGGCCGCGCCGAGCGAGTCGTCGAAGTCCAGCCGCGCGCACACCAGCACCCGATCGGTGCCGACCGCCATCGTCAGCAGGTCCACCACCTGCTCGACCTCCGGCGCGGCCTTCAGCTCCGACCACACCGCCCGCACCAGCACCGGGTCGGCCTGCCTGCCGATCAGCAGCCCCCGGTTGGTCGACGCCAGCGTGTACGCGGCGAACGCCAGCAGCACGCCGATCGCCAGCGACGCCACCCCGTCCCACACCGACGACCCGGTCAGGTGGTGCAGCCCCAGCCCGCCGAACGCCAGCAGCAACCCGACCAGCGCGGCCGAGTCCTCCAGGAACACCGTCTTCACCGTCGGGTCGTCCGACACCCGCAGGAACGCGAGGACGGACCGGCCCTCGGCCCGCGACTCCTTGCGCACCTGCCGTACGGCCTGGCCCCACGACACCGACTCCAGCGCGAACGCGATCGCCAGCACGACGTACCCGACCACCGGGTTGCCCTGCTCCTCCGGCGCGCCGAACACGGTCCGGAAGCCCTCGTAGAACGCGAACACCGCACCGGACACGAAGATCGACACGGCTGCGAGCAGCGACCAGAAGTAGCGGTCCTTGCCGTACCCGAACGGGTGCCTGCGGTCCGCGGGCCGGGCCGACCGGCGCAGCGCCGTCAGCAGCAGGCCCTCGGTGAACGTGTCCGCGACCGAGTGCGCGGCCTCCGACATCATCGCCGCCGACCCGGTGATCACCCCGGCGATCGTCTTCATCACCGCGATGGCGAGGTTCACCGCCAACGCGACCAGGACGGTGACCGTGCTCTCGCCGCCGCCCGGCCGCTCGTCACCGGTCCGCTCAGCTGCCATGCCCCGACGTTAGGCCGGACCACCGCGCCCCGCTCGTCGTGTGGCCGCCACCGCGGGACGACCGGTTGGTGGCACGCCGGCGTCGTCGCGCCTGACCCGTTCGGCCCACTGCCACCGCTAGCCTGCGGCATGGGCATTTTGGTGCACGTACTGCTGACGGCGGTGGCGGTCTGGGTCGCCACGCTCATCCCGGGCATCGACCTGGAGGCGGGCGCGTCGACGCCCGCGAAGATCGGCACGCTGATCGGCGTCGCGCTGCTCTTCGGCCTGGTCAACGCCGTCGTCAAGCCGCTGGTGAAGTTCTTCGGCTGCCTGTTCTACGTGGTCACGCTCGGCCTGATCGGCCTGGTCGTGAACGCCCTGCTGTTCTGGCTCACCGGCTGGCTGGCGGGCGAGCTGGGCCTGCCGTTCGACGTCACCGGCTTCTGGCCCGCGTTCTGGGGCGCGATCATCGTGGCCCTGGCGAGCTGGGCGCTGAACCTCGCCTACGACCGCGTCACCGACCGCGACTGACGCCCGGACGCGGCCCACGGGACGCGGACGCCCCCGGTCCGAAGTGGACCGGGGGCGCCTGCGCAGCCGGTTAGTTGGACGAAGCCTTGTCCTCGTCCGGCAGGGGGGTGCCGGTCGGGGACTCGTCCGTCGGGACGTCGCCGCGTTCCAGGGCCAGGCCCCGGCGCACGGACGTCAGCAGCAGTTGCGCCACGTCCACGACCTCGACGTGCGAGCCCGCGACGCCCTCGTTCTGCCGGGCGGTCACGCCGTCGGTCAGCATCACGCGGCAGAACGGGCAGCCCGTCGCGATCTTCGACGGCGCGGTGCCCAGCGCCTCGTCGACCCGGTCGAGGTTGATCCGCTTGCCGATCCGCTCCTCCATCCACATGCGGGCGCCACCGGCGCCGCAGCACATGGAGCGCTCCTCGTGGCGCGGCATCTCGCGCAGCGTGGCGCCGGACGCGCCGACCAGCTCGCGCGGCGCCTCGTAGACCTTGTTGTGCCGCCCCAGGTAGCACGGGTCGTGGTAGGTGACGTCCTCCGCGACCTCGGCCACCGGCACCAGCCGCCGCTCGCGCACCAGCCGGTTGAGCAGCTGCGTGTGGTGCACGACCTCGAACTGGCCGCCGACCTGCGGGTACTCGTTGGCCAGCGTGTTGAAGCAGTGCGCGCACGTCACGACGATCTTGCGCTGACCGGCGGGCCGGCCGTCGAACACGGTGTTCAGCACCTCGACGTTCTGCTGCGCCAGCATCTGGAACAGGAACTCGTTGCCCGCGCGCCGCGCCGGGTCGCCGGTGCAGCTCTCCTCCGGGCCCAGCACCGTGTACTTGACGTCCGCGGTGTGCAGCAGCTCGGCCACCGCCCGCGTGGTCTTCTTCGCCCGGTCCTCGAACGCGCCCGCGCAGCCGACCCAGAACAGGTACTCGGCGTCGCCCAGCTCGCCGTCGAACACCGGCACGTCGAAGTCGAGGCCGTCGGCCCACGCCAGGCGGTCCTTGGCGTTCTGGCCCCAGGGGTTGCCCTTGTTCTCCAGGTTCTTGAACATGCCGCCCAGCTCGGACGGGAAGTTCGACTCGATCAGCACCTGGTAGCGGCGCATGTCGACGATGTGGTCGACGTGCTCGATGTCCACCGGGCACTGCTCGACGCACGCGCCGCACGTGGTGCACGACCACAGCACCTCGGGGTCGATCACGCCCAGCTCGTCCGGCCCGCCGACCAGCGGCCGCTCGGACTCGGCCATCGCCAGCACGTCGACGGACTCCAGGCGCTTCTTGTAGTCCTCGTACTTGTCCTCGGTCAGCCCGACCTCGTCACCGGCCATGTCGCGGGAACCGCCGGCCAGCAGGTAGGGGGCCTTGGCGAACGCGTGGTCGCGCAGCTGGGTGATGACGAGCTTCGGCGACAGCGGCTTGCCGGTGTTCCACGCGGGGCACTGGGACTGGCAGCGGCCGCACTCGGTGCAGGTGCTGAAGTCCAGCCAGCCCTTCCAGGAGAAGTCCTCGACCTTGCCGACGCCGAAGACGTCCTTGTCGGGGTCGGCCTCCTCCAGGTCGAGCACCTGGCCGCCGCTCATCATCGGCTTGAGCGCGCCGAGCGCGACGCCGCCGTCGTCCTCGCGCTTGAAGTAGATGTTGAAGAACGCGCTGAACCGGTGCCAGGCGATGCCCATGGTGAGGTTCTTGGCCACCACGATCAGCCAGATCATGCCGGACAGCAGCTTGGTGATCGCCATGATCGAGACCCAGTCGGGGCTCGCGGGCAGGAGGGTCGACAGCGGCGCGGTCACGAACGACGACCACAGCGGCGGGTCCTCCAGGCCGGACGCCTGCTTGAACGCCTTCACGCCGAGGATGCCCAGGCCCTCGATGATCACGACCGCTTCGACGAAGTACGCGGACTTGAAGCTGGAGCCCGCGAACCGGGAGAGCCGGTCGGCGCGGCGCGGGTGGTTGAGCTGGCGGATGACGGCCAGCGCGACGCCGCCGGCCACCGTGCCGATGCCGAGCAGTTCGACCAGCAGCGACCACAGCGACCAGGTGCCGATGACCGGCCAGTGGAAGCCGGGGTAGAAGACCTCGCCGTAGGCCTCGAACAGCACCGCGGAGCCGATCAGGAAGCCCCACATCACCATCCAGTGCCAGGGGGCGACCTTGCGGAACTTGGCCATCCTGGTGTGCGCGGCGAACTCCACGACCAGCGTGCGCAGGCGTGGTCCGAACGGCCCGTTGCGGGTCGCGTCGGGCTGCCCGAGGCGGATGATCCTGATCATCCGCAGCACACCGGCGACGAACAGACCCCAGGCGAACACGCTGACGGCGACGCCGATGGCGCCGAGGGTGAGCTGGAGGGCTCCCATTGTGGTGGTGGCCTTTCTCGTCCGTTCTCCTGGCTGGGCAGCCTACGCCCGATTACTCGCCGGTAACCACTGGGACGTGGTCGATCGCATAGGCCGTAGACTAGTGGAACAAACGTTCAACTTGTTGGGGGCGGACCGTGCTTGTGTACCTCACCTTGGCGGTGGCGATCATCGGTGAGATCACCGCGACCGTGTTCCTGAAGCTGTCCGACGGTTTCAGCAAGCCGCTCCCGTCCGTGGTCGTCATCGTCGGGTACCTGGTCGCGTTCGGCGCGTTGAGCCGGGTGCTGCAGCTGGGCATGCCGATCGGCGTGGCGTACGCGATCTGGTGCGCCTTCGGGATCGCTGCGGTCGCGGGCCTCGGGGTGGTGCTGTTCGGCGAGCCGCTGAACGCCACGATGGTCGTCGGGCTGCTGCTCGTGATCGCCGGCGTGGTGACCATCGAGCTGGGCAGCGGTGCCGCCGCCTGACGGCCGCCGGGCCCGCGGCGACCGGCGCCGGCGGGCCGTCCTGGAGGCGGCGCTGCGGGTGGTGGAGCGCGACGGCGTGGCCGGGGTGAGCCACCGGGCCGTGGCGCGCGAGGCGGGCGTGCCGACGACGTCGACCACCTACTACTTCGCGACGCTGGACGACCTGCTGGTCGCGACGCTCACCTGGTCGGCCGACCGGATGGCGGCGAGCTTCCGCGAGGTGGCGCCGACCCCGGCGTCGGTGGCGCGGTTCATCGCCGACGCCGCCGGACCGCACCGGGGGCGGACGCTCGCCGAGTACGAGCTGTACCTGCTCGCGGCCCGCCGACCGGAGCTGCGCGCGGCCGCGCGCCGGTGGACGTCGCTCGTGGCCGAGGTCGCCGGGCCGCGGGACCCGGTGGCGCTGCGGGTGGTCCTCGCGGCCCTCGACGGGCTGCTGATCCAGGCGCTGATCGCGGATTTCCCCCCAATGGCGGAGGATTTGGAGCCGGTCGTGTCCCTTCTGATGCCCGGCGGATGACCTTCGCGCGGGACACTGGTGGCATGAGGTTCGCCGGTCGGGAGTCGTGGCAGGTGTCGCACGGGAGGAATCGGACGGTCAACGCCGCCCTGTTCCTCCGCGACACGCTCGCGCTCTCGGTCGAGACCGTGCCCGAGCTGCCCGGCCTGGACCCGTCGGTGCCGGTCGTGGTGCCGCCCGGCGTCGACCGCGCGGCGGCGGCCGAGGAGTGGCTGGGCTGGTGGGCCGACGTGCTGGACCACGCCCGCGCCGAACCGGCGAGCTCCCCGCCGGACGACCCGGGCGGGCGGTCGCTGCAGTTCCGGCCCGCGCTGCGGGCGGCGGCGCTGGCGCTCCGCGCCGCGGCGGCGGAGTACGGGCAGCAGCACGTGACGCCGCACAGCGCGCTGCCCATCGGCGAGGTGGTGCGCGGGGTCGAGGGCCGGCTCGGGCGGCACGTGCGGCCGTTCCGCCTGGTGATCACCGAGGTGCCGGTGCGGGGGCTGGTCTGGGAGCGGATGACCGACACCCACGTGATCGCCTCGCAGCGCTTCCTGGCCGACCAGTACCGCTCCGCGCCCGCCCTGCGCGCCGTCGTCGAGTCCCTGGCCTGACCCCGCCGGCCCCTTGGGTAGGGACAACCCCCGTACCGGCTCGGGGGCTTCCCCGGTGGGCCGGTCGGCCCAGCCCCCCTACCGTTGGTCGCGACAACATCAACGCCTGAGGGGGCAGCGGTGGCTAAGCGGATCACGGTGGCGGTGGGGGTGGCGGTCGCCGCGGCGCTGGCGCTCACGTCGTGCGTGCGGCTGGTGCAGAACGGCTTCGACGACCAGCACTCGGTGTCCGAGCGGGTGACCGAGGTCCGGCTGCAGAACGGCTCGGGCGGCGTCACCGTCCGCGGCCGCGAGGGCGCGACCGGGACCGAGGTCCGCCGCCGCGTGCGGTTCCCCAAGAGCGACGACAAGCCCGGCGCGTCGCACCGGGTGGAGGGCTCGACCCTGGTCCTCGCCGACTGCGGCAACAACTGCACGGTCGACTACGAGGTCACCGTCCCCACCAAGGACGTCCGGATCGTCGGTGAGAACGGCTCCGGCGACGTCCGCCTCGAAGGCGTGGCGAGCGTCGAGGTCGAGGTCGGCTCCGGCGACACGACGGTCCTCGACGTGTCCGGCGTGGTCCGCGTCATCAACTCCTCGGGCGACGTGGAGGTGGCCGGCGTGGCGGGCGACTTCACCGGCCGGATCGGCTCCGGCGCCGCCCGGCTGTCCGGCATGCGCGGCGACGTCGTCATCGACAGCAGCTCCGGCGACGTGACCGTGCGGCTCGACGCCGTCAACTCGGTGCGCGCCGACGTGGGCAGCGGCGCCCTCACCGTGGACGTGCCGCAGGGCGCCTACCGGGTCCAGGTCGAGACCGGCAGCGGTGACCGGAACGTCGACGTCGAGGACGACCCGAACGCCGACGCCGAGCTGCTGCTGCACACCAGCAGCGGCGACGTGACCGTCCGCAACGCCTAGGCGAGCACCCTCCGGCCCCGGCCGGCGCCCCTCGTGGGTCGCCGGCCGGGGCCGTCCGGCGTCACCGGCCCGCGAGTGTCCCGGATCACCCCGCGGCGGGAACACCCGAGCGCTCCCGGCCGTTGGACAGGCAGGAAGATTGAGCCGGGTGGACTCAAGTCCGTCGGAGCCGGTTAAACTTGAGCCGGTACCGCTCAACGCGGGGCTCTCACAGACGCACTACCAGGAGGAATCCAATGGCGCGAGCGGTCGGCATCGACCTGGGGACGACCAACTCCGTCGTCGCGGTTCTCGAGGGTGGCGAGCCGACGGTCATCGCCAACTCCGAGGGGTCGCGCACCACCCCGTCCATCGTGGCCTTCGCCAAGAACGGCGAGGTGCTCACCGGTCAGCCCGCCAAGAACCAGGCGGTGACCAACGTCGACCGGACGATCCGGTCCGTCAAGCGCCACATCGGCACGGACTGGCGGACCGACGACGTCGACGGCAAGAAGTACACGCCGCAGGAGATCAGCGCGCGCGTGCTGATGAAGCTCAAGCGCGACGCCGAGGCGTACCTGGGCGAGGAGATCACCGACGCGGTCATCACCGTCCCCGCCTACTTCGAGGACGCCCAGCGCCAGGCCACCAAGGAGGCCGGCCAGATCGCGGGCCTCAACGTGCTGCGCATCGTCAACGAGCCCACCTCCGCCGCCCTGGCCTACGGCCTGGACAAGGGCGACAAGGAGCAGACCATCCTGGTCTTCGACCTCGGTGGCGGCACGTTCGACGTCTCGCTGCTGGAGCTGGCCGAGGGCGTGGTCGAGGTCAAGGCGACCTCCGGTGACAACCACCTCGGCGGCGACGACTGGGACCAGCGCATCGTCGACTGGCTGGTCGAGCGGTTCAAGCAGGGCAACGGCATCGACCTGACCAAGGACAAGATGGCCCTGCAGCGCATCCGCGAGGCGGCGGAGAAGGCCAAGATCGAGCTGTCCAGCTCGAACAACGCCTCCATCAACCTGCCCTACATCACCGTGGACTCGGACAAGAACCCGCTGTTCATGGACGAGACGCTGTCGCGCGCCGAGTTCCAGCGCATCACCAACGACCTGCTGGAGCGCACCCGCTCGCCGTTCAACAACGTGATCAAGGACGCCGGCATCAGCGTCGGCGACATCGACCACGTGGTGCTGGTCGGCGGCTCCACCCGCATGCCCGCGGTGGCCGAGCTGGTCAAGGAGCTGACCGGCGGCCGCGAGCCGAACAAGGGCGTGAACCCGGACGAGGTCGTCGCGGTCGGCGCGGCCCTGCAGGCCGGTGTGCTGAAGGGCGAGGTCAAGGACGTCCTGCTGCTCGACGTCACCCCGCTGTCCCTGGGCATCGAGACCAAGGGCGGCGTGATGACCAAGCTCATCGAGCGGAACACGACGATCCCGACCAAGCGCTCGGAGATCTTCACCACCGCCGACGACAACCAGCCGTCCGTGCAGATCCAGGTCTTCCAGGGCGAGCGCGAGTTCGCCCGGGACAACAAGAAGCTCGGCATGTTCGAGCTGACCGGCCTGCCGCCCGCGCCGCGCGGCGTCCCGCAGATCGAGGTCACCTTCGACATCGACGCGAACGGCATCGTGCACGTGTCCGCGAAGGACATGGGCACGGGCAAGGAGCAGCGGATGACGATCACCGGCGGCTCCGCGCTGCCGAAGGACGACATCGAGCGGATGATCAAGGACGCCGAGGCGCACGCCGAGGAGGACAAGCGCCGCCGCGACGAGGCCGAGGTCCGCAACCAGGCCGAGACGCTGGTCTACCAGACGGAGAAGGTCCTCAAGGAGAACGAGGACAAGATCCCGGCCGAGGTCAAGGAGAAGGTCGGCGCGGCCATCGCCGAGACCACCGAGGCGCTGAAGGGCGAGGACATCGCCCAGATCCGCACCGCGGTGGAGAAGCTGGCCACCGAGTCCCAGGCCATCGGCCAGTCCCTGTACGCCAACGCACCCACGGCCGACGCCGCGGGCGCCCCCGGTGGCGCGCCCACCGGTGACGCGCCCAAGGCCGACGACGTCGTGGACGCGGAGATCGTCGACGAGGACGAGAAGAAGTGACCCAGCACGAGGAACAGCCCCACGTGGTGGTGCGCGACCGCAGGCGCGTCGACGCCGAGACGGGCCAGGTCCGGCCCTCGGACGAGGGCGCCCCGGTCGAGGACCGTGGCGACGTCCGGGTCGAGGACCGGGACGACGCGCCGGTCGAGCCCGAGGTCGTCGCGGGTGCGGAGGGCGGCGGCAAGCACGCCGCCCCCGACCTGCCCGACGAGTCCCACGCCGTGGCCGACGACCCGTCGGTCCAGCTCAAGGCGCAGCTGGAGGAGCGGACCGCCGACCTCCAGCGGTTGACCGCGGAGTACGCCAACTACCGCAAGCGCGTCGAGCGCGACCGGGAACTGGTGATCACCACGGCCAAGGCGCAGGTGGCGGGCGAACTGCTCGGCGTGCTCGACGACATCGAGCGGGCCGGCGCGCACGGCGACCTGACCGGCGCGTTCAAGGCGGTGGCCGACAAGCTGGTCGGCGCGCTGCACGGCACCGGGCTGGAGCCGTTCGGGCACGAGGGCGAGGAGTTCGACCCGTCCGTCCACGAGGCCGTGCAGCACAGCACGTCCCCGGACGTCAGCGGGCCGACCGTCACCGCCGTGCTGCGCCGCGGCTACCGGTACGGCGAGCGCGTGCTGCGGCCCGCGCTGGTCGCGGTGACCGACCACGAGCCGGCGGCCGAGCCGGTCGACCAGGCAGCCGAGAAGCCTGCCGAAGAGCAGCAGGACTGAGAAGGGGGGCGGCGTCCGTTGAGCGCTCGCGACTGGATCGAGAAGGACTTCTACCGCGAGCTGGGCGTCTCCTCCGACGCCTCGGCCGACGAGATCAAGAAGGCGTACCGGAAGTTGGCGCGGGAGCTGCACCCCGACGCCAACCCCGGTGACGCCAAGGCCGAGGCGCGCTTCAAGGCGGTCTCCGAGGCGTACGGGGTGCTCTCCGACGCCTCGAAGCGCAAGCAGTACGACGAGGCCCGCCGCCTCTTCGCCGGGGGCGGCGGGTTCCCGGGCGGGTTCGGCACGGGTGGCGGCGGCGGGTTCGACGTCGGCGACCTGTTCGGCCGCCAGGGCGGGGCGCAGGCCGGCGGCATGGGCGGGCTCGGCGACCTGCTCGGCGGGTTGTTCAACCGCCGCGGCGGCGCGTCGGCGTCCGCGACCAGGCCGCGGCGCGGCGAGGACGTGGAGACCGACGTCCGGATCGACTTCACCGAGGCCGTCAAGGGCGCGACCGTGCCCATGCGGCTGTCCAGCCCGGCGTCCTGCGGCACCTGCGCGGGTTCCGGCGCGCGTCCCGGCACGTCGCCGCGGACGTGCCCGAACTGCGACGGCGCCGGCCTGGTGACCCGCAACCAGGGCGCGTTCGCGTTCTCCGAGCCGTGCGCCGACTGCCGCGGCACCGGGCGGATCGTGGACGACCCGTGCCCGGAGTGCGGCGGCGACGGCGTCAGCACGAGGACCAGGACGCTCACCATCCGCATCCCGCCCGGCGTGGACGACGGCCAGCGGATCAGGCTGGCCGGGCAGGGCGAGCCGGGGCGCAACGGCGGTCCCGCGGGCGACCTGTTCGTGCGCGTGCACGTCAACCCGCACCCGATCTTCGGCCGGACCGGCAACGACCTGACCGTGACCGTTCCGGTGACCTTCCCCGAGCTGGCGCTCGGCACGACGTTGACCGTGCCGACGCTGGAGGGCAAGGTGACGTTGAAGGTGCCCGCGGGCACGGCCGGTGGCCGGGTGCTGCGGGCGAAGGGCAAGGGCATCGCCAAGCGCGACGGCCAGGTCGGCGACCTGCTGATCACGCTGGTCGTGGCGGTGCCGAACAACATGGACGCCGCGGCTCGCGAGGCGTTGGAGCACTACGCGTCGGTGACGGCGGAGCACGACCCGCGCGCCGAGCTCAACGCCCTTTTGGAGAAGAGGTCGGTGTGAGCTTCCCGTTCCCGCCCGGCACCGACGAGGACACCCCGTTCTTCGTCATCTCCGTGGCGGCCCAGTTGTCCGGTCTGCACGCCCAGACGCTGCGCGCCTACGACCGGTTGGGCCTCGTCTCGCCCGGCCGCACGTCCGGCGGCGGGCGGCGGTACTCGATGCGCGACATCGTGCTGCTGCGGGAGGTGCAGCGCCTCTCCCAGGAGGAGGGCGTGAACCTCGCCGGCGTCAAGCGGATCATCGAGCTGGAGAACGAGGTCGGCGCGCTGCGCGCCAGGGTGCAGGAGCTGACCGAGGAGCTGGCGTCCGCGATGGCCGCCGCCGAGCACGCCGCCGCGTCGGTGCACGCATCGTACCGCCGCGACCTGGTGCCGGTGCGGCACGAGACGGCCCTGGTCGTCTGGAAGCCGAGGCGCTGACGCGCCGCGGTCGCACGACCGCGGCGCCACGCCCGGCTCCGGAGCCTGCTCAGTCCAGCGTGAACGGGTCGTACTTGATCCGGTCCAGCGGGGTGCCGGCGACCAGCATCCGCGACACGGTCGCCCGGATCATCGACGGCGAGCCGCAGACCAGCACGTCCCGGTCCTCCCACGCCCCGTAGCGCGTGACCACGTCGGCGAGCGTGCCCTGCTCGACGCCGCGCGCGCCCGGGTCGGACTCCAGCACCGGGACGACGGTCAGCCACGGGTTGGTCATGGCGAACCGCTGCAGGTTGTCCAGGTCGTACAGGTCCTCGCGGGTCCGCCCGCCCAGGAACAGGTGCACCCGAGGGTTCTCGCCCCACTGCGCCATCTCGTCGATGATCGCGTGCATCGGGGCGACACCGGTCCCGCCGGCGACCATCAGCACGTCCCGGCCCGACTTGCGGTCGACGGTGAGCCGGCCCATGGGCGGTCCGAGGCGCCAGACGTCGCCGCGCTGGGTGTGGCCGACGATCGACCGGCTGACCCACCCGCCCTCGACCGAGCGGATGTGGAACTCGATGATGCCGTCCTCGCGCGGCGCGTTGGCGGGCGAGTAGTACCGCCACATCCGGGCCCGCTGGGGCGTCTCGACGCTGACGTACTGCCCCGAGCGGTAGCCGACCGGGTGGTCCGGCTGCAGCCGCACGACCGCCAGGTCCCAGCTCACCCGCTGGTGCTCCAGCACGGTGGCGTGCCAGTAGGCCGGGCCGTCGTCGGCCGCCGCCGCCTCCTGCATCGCCCGGGCCATGATCGTGTACGCCTCGGCCCAGGCCATCTCGACCTTGGGCGTCCACGCGGGCCCGGCGAACTTCTTCACCGCCGCCAGCAGCGCCGTGCCGACGGACTCGTAGTGCGCGTTGACGACGCCGAACTTGCGGTGGTCCCGCCCCAGCTGGCGCAGGAACGGGATCAGGTCGTCGGGGCGGTCCACCATCTGCACGACGTGGACCAGGGCGCGCAGCAGTCGGCTGCGCTGGACCTCCATGTTCGCGGGGAACATCTCACGGGTCGCCGGCGCGAGGCTGAAGAGCATGCCGTAGAAGAACTTCGCGACTTCGTCCTGGCGCGGCTCCACCACCGCGAAGCTCTCCCGGATCATCCGCACCATGGCGGTGACACCAGGAGGAGGTTCGCGGTGTGGTGGGCTCGGGATGGGGCTCAACACGGCGTTCGCAGTCATGGTCCGGGCGCAGTCTCCACGTTTCTGGCGGCGCCAGCAAGGGCGCTACGTCCTCGTCAAGCTTCCATCCCCGACGAGGGGACACTAACCCGCCAACTGGCCGGTCGACTCCTTGATGCCACCTTCGAGTGCAGTGCGATTACGGACGGTCGCGCACAGCTCCCGCGAACGGGTGGACATTCCCCACCACATATACCGAACTCAGGGCCTGTGGCCCACTGCCGGGTGAACATCTCTCACAAGATGTGCGGCACTTCCGGCTCCGGAAGATCATCACGCACCGCCGTCGGACCACCGGGGACGTTCACCCCGGTGGCGGCCGGCCGGGCGGGCTGGTGCGGTGGACCGCAGGGGCCTGTGGATTCCCACCTGCGGATTGTGGACAACTCGGCCGCCGGTGTGGACAACCGGCTGCGACATGTGGGTGACGGGCCTCAGGCCCCGGCGCCCCGCTCCGCCGCGCTGCGCTCGACGCAGAACTCGTTGCCCTCCGGGTCGGCCAGGACGACCCACCCGGTGCCGTCCGGCCGGCGCATGTCGGACACCAGCGCGGCCCCGAGCCCGACCAGCCGCTCGACCTCGGCGTCCCGGGTGGTGTCCGGTCGCAGGTCGAGGTGCACGCGGTTCTTCCCGCTCTTGGCTTCGGGGACCCGGATGAACAGCAGGGCCGGACCGCCGCCGAGGTCGACCAGCACCTCCGGGTCGCCCGGGGAGTCCTCGTCGGTCAGCGGCCGGCCGGTCACCAGGCTCCAGAAGCCGGCGAGCGCGTAGGGGTCCTGGCAGTCGATCGTGATGTGCTGCACGAGAGAGGTCATCGGCAGATCGTGGCGGTGACGGCCGATCGGGTGCACTTGAGTTTTCCCGCCGTGGCCCACGCCACACACTTCGACTAGGTTGAGCGGAACGGACTCAACTTTTCTGACGTTGAGGTGGATGACGGCTGGTGCGCGACGCCCGGCCCCTGCGCACGAACACCCGACCGAGGTGAGGAATGGACGCTTTCAACCCGACCACGAAGACGCAACAGGCCGTCTCCGCCGCCGTGCAGGCCGCGACCATCGCGGGCAACCCCGACGTCGGCCCGGTCCACCTCCTCGGCGCGCTGCTCGCCCAGGGCGACGGCCTGACCGCGCCCCTGCTCTCCGCCGTCGGCGCGGACCCGAAGCAGGTGCACAAGGAGCTGGAGCAGCTGACCAGGGCGCTGCCCGCGGCCAGCGGGTCGTCCGTGTCCGCGCCCCAGTTCTCCCGCGACGCGGTCCGCGTGCTCACCAGGGCGCAGGAGCTCGCCACCGAGATGGGCGACGAGTACGTGTCCACCGAGCACCTGCTGGTCGGCGTGGCCCAGCACGGCGGCCAGGTCGCCGACCTGCTGCGCCGCCACGGCGCGAACCCCGAGGCGCTGAAGGAGGCGTTCGTCCGGGTCCGCGGCTCGGCGCGGGTCACCAGCCCCGACCCGGAGGGCACCTACCAGGCGCTGGAGAAGTACGGCGTCGACCTCACCGAGCGCGCCCGCAAGGGCGAGCTGGACCCGGTCATCGGCCGCAACACCGAGATCCGCCGGGTCGTGCAGGTGCTGTCCCGGCGCACGAAGAACAACCCGGTGCTGATCGGCGAGCCCGGCGTGGGCAAGACCGCGATCGTCGAGGGCCTGGCCCAGCGCATCGTGGCCGGTGACGTGCCCGAGAGCCTGCGCGGCAAGAAGGTCGTCGCGCTCGACCTCGGCGCGATGGTGGCGGGCGCGAAGTACCGCGGCGAGTTCGAGGAGCGGCTGAAGGCCGTGCTGAAGGAGATCACCGACTCCGCGGGCCAGGTCATCACGTTCATCGACGAGCTGCACACGATCGTCGGCGCGGGCGCCACCGGCGAGTCCGCCATGGACGCGGGCAACATGATCAAGCCCATGCTGGCCCGCGGCGAGCTGCGGATGGTCGGCGCGACCACGCTGGACGAGTACCGCGAGCACGTGGAGAAGGACCCGGCCCTGGAGCGCCGCTTCCAGCAGGTCTTCGTCGGCGAGCCGTCGGTCGAGGACACGATCGGCATCCTGCGCGGCCTCAAGGACCGCTACGAGGTGCACCACGGCGTGCGCATCACCGACGCCGCCCTGGTCGCCGCCGCCACCCTGTCCGACCGGTACATCACCGCCCGCTTCCTCCCGGACAAGGCCATCGACCTGGTGGACGAGTCCGCGTCCCGGCTGCGGATGGAGATCGACTCCCGGCCGGTCGAGATCGACGAGGTCGAGCGCGCGGTGCGCCGGCTGGAGATCGAGGAGATGGCGCTGGCCAAGGAGTCGGACGCGGCCTCGGTCGAACGCCTCGCCGCGCTGCGCGCCGAGCTGGCCGAGCAGCGCGAGGACCTGGCCGGGCTGACCGCGCGCTGGCAGAACGAGAAGGGCTCGATCGAGAAGGTCCGCGACCTCAAGGAGCAGCTGGAGCAGCTGCGCGGCGAGTCGGAGCGGGCCGAGCGCGACGGCGACCTGGGCCGGGCCGCCGAGCTGCGGTACGGGCGCATCCCGGCGTTGGAGAAGGAGCTGGAGGAGGCCACCCGCAGCACCCAGGACGCCGCCGTGATGCTGAAGGAGGAGGTCGGGCCGGACGACGTGGCCGACGTGGTCTCCGCGTGGACGGGCATCCCGGCCGGCCGGCTGCTGGAGGGCGAGACGGCCAAGCTGCTGCGCATGGAGGACGAGCTGGCCAAGCGCGTCGTCGGCCAGGGCGAGGCGGTCCGGGTCGTGTCCGACGCGGTGCGGCGCACGCGCGCGGGCGTGGCGGACCCGGACCGGCCGACCGGCTCGTTCCTGTTCCTCGGCCCGACCGGCGTCGGCAAGACCGAGCTGGCCAAGGCGCTGGCCGAGTTCCTGTTCGACGACGAGCGGGCGATGATCCGGATCGACATGAGCGAGTACTCCGAGAAGCACTCGGTGGCCAGGCTCGTCGGCGCGCCCCCCGGCTACGTCGGCTACGACCAGGGCGGCCAGCTCACCGAGTCGGTCCGCCGCCGGCCGTACTCCGTCGTGCTGCTGGACGAGGTCGAGAAGGCCCACCCGGACGTGTTCGACGTGCTGCTCCAGGTGCTGGACGACGGCAGGCTCACCGACGGCCAGGGCCGGACGGTCGACTTCCGCAACACCATCCTGGTGCTGACGTCGAACCTCGGCTCGCACCTCATCGCCGACGCCACCCTGGACGAGCGGCAGCGCGAGGACGCGGTCATGGCCGTGGTCCGCTCGCACTTCAAGCCGGAGTTCCTGAACCGGCTGGACGACGTCGTGGTGTTCCGCTCGCTGGCCACCGAGGAGCTGACGTCGATCGTGGACATCCAGGTCGACCGGCTGGCCAGGCGGCTCGGGCAGCGGCGGCTGGCGCTGGACGTCACGCCGGCGGCGCGCGAGTGGCTGGCGCTGAACGGCTTCGACCCGCTGTACGGCGCCCGGCCGCTGCGCCGGCTCGTGCAGTCGTCCATCGGCGACCAGCTGGCCCGGGAGCTGCTGGCGGGCGAGGTCCGCGACGGCGACACGGTGCGGGTCGACGTCCTGGGCGACAGCTCCGGCCTGGTCGTCGGCCGCTCGGCCTGAGGCCCACCCCCGGCCGGGACGGGCTCGACGACCGTCGGGCCCTTCCCCGACCGGGGGACCCCGCGTCGGGGTGCGACCGTGATCGCCACCCGCTGTGACCAGCGATCCGGGTAACAGCTTGATCCGTTCGCGCGACCCACGCGCCAAGTGATCTTCGTTTGTTCCCCGCCGACCGCTACTCTCGCACCGTGGGCATACCGGCGTGGGTCTGGTTCACCGTCGCCGCGGTCGCGGGCGTCGCGGGGTTCGCCCTGCTCGCGACCGACCGGGCGCAGCGAACCGCGCGTAACCGCGAACGCCGCCGCTGGGCGGCGCTGCGCGGCTGGCAGTTCGAGGAGACCGACCACGTGCTGCCCACCCGCTGGGAGAGCGGCGCGATCGCCTACTACGGCGCCGGCGTCGCCAAGGACGTGGTCGCGGGCTCGACCTTCACCGCGGACGGCCGCCGGCAGGTCTACGTGCTCGACCACGAGACCGGCGGCAAGGTCAACTCGGTGCTGGTCGGCGTGCGCTGCCGGCGGGCGCTGTCCGTGGTCGTCGAGCTGTGGCTGCCGAGCGTGCCGTTCCAGCGCGACCAGATGCCCGACCTGCTCGGCCCGGTCGGCTCGCGGTACGCGTTCGTCAGCGAGCTGCCCGCCGCGCGCAAGCTCATCACCCCCGACCTGGTCGACGCCGCCGAGGAGATCGGCGCGGACGTCACCGTGGTCTGGCTGGAGGACGACTGGGTGCTGGCCGCCGCGCCGCCGAACTCGTCACCCGCCCGGCTGGAGCGGCTGCTGCGCGACCTCGGCGAGCTGGCCGACGTGATCGACCCGTTCGAGGCCGACCCCGAGGCCGACGCCGGTGGCGAGGTCCACCGCCCGCAGTTCGGGCGCAAGCCGTGACGCCGCCGACCGCCCTGGTCACCGGCGCGTCGTCGGGCATCGGGGCCGCGTTCGCCCGCCGGCTCGCCGCCGAGGGCCACGACCTGGTGCTGGTCGCCCGGGACGAGCGGCGGCTGGAGGAGACCGCGGCCAAGCTGCGGGCCGCGCACGGCATCGCCGCCGAGGTGCTGCCCGCCGACCTGGCCACCGACGCCGGTCGGTCGCTGGTGGCCGACCTGCTGGCCGAGCGCGAGGTGGACCTGCTGGTCAACAACGCGGGCTTCGCCATCTCCGCGGAGTTCATGGCCGCCGACCCGCTCGAACTGCGGTCCCAGCTGGACGTGAACGTGACGAGCGTGCTGCGGCTGACCCGCGCGGTGCTGCCCGGCATGGTGGCGCGCGGTCGCGGCGCGGTGGTCAACGTGTCCAGCGTGGCGGGCTTCCTGCCCGGCCGCGGCACCACCTACAGCGCCGACAAGGCGTGGGTGACGGCGTTCTCCGAGGGCATGGCGATGGCCACGGAGGGCACCGGCGTGCGGGTGCTGGCGCTGTGCCCCGGTTTCGTGCGCACCGAGTTCCACCAGCGGGCGCGGATCGACATGTCGAAGACGCCCGACCTGCTCTACCTCGACGCCGACCGGGTGGTGCACGACTGCCTGGCCGACCTGCGCGCGGGCAAGGCGCTGTCCGTCCCGGGCGCGCAGTACAAGGCCATCACGCTGCTCGCGCGCCTGGTCCCGCGGGCCCTGGTGCGGCGGATCGCCTCCCGCGCGGCGGGCGGGCGGGGGCGCACCTAACTCCCGGGAACCCGGACCCCGTCCGGTCCGTCCCACTCCACTAGTTGGAACAGGGAGGGACCGCCCATGGGCGAGCAGTTCAGAGTGGAGCCGCCGGAGCTCCGCGGGTACGGGGAGTTGCTGACGCGCAACGCGCAGCACTTCATGACGATCAAGGAACACGCGGTTGCCAAGGGCGGCGACACCTCCGGTTTCACCGGTCTGCTCTCGCTGCTGCAGCCCGTCGTCACCGGCGTGGCGTCGCTGTACGGCGAAACCCTCGACTTCGCCAACCAGATGATGGTCAAGGAGGCCGAGGCGCTGAACAAGACCGCGGACCTCTACGAGCAGGGCGAGGAGCTGGTGCTGACCCTCCTCGACCAGGTGCTGTCGCAGCTGCACGCGGTCGCCGAGGCGCCGTCGCTCGGGGGTGGCGGGCGGTGACCGCCTACGCGGACGTCGAGGACCCGTCGGTCGCGCTCGGCGCGGCGGCGGAGGACCGGCCCGGCCGGCAGTCGACCAGGGAGCTGATCGAGAAGGCCGGCTGGAAGATCCAGGGCGTCAACTGGATCTACGAGAAGGTCACCGGCGAGAACCTGGTCGAAGCGCTGATCAACCCCCTGCTCGGCGACTTCGAGAAGATCGACGAGAACGCCAACGCGTGGGACCGGGTGGCCAAGGCGCTGGACTCGGTGCGGCACAACGTCGACGCGGGCGCCGAGCAGCTGTCGTCGCACTGGGACGGTGACGCGGCCAAGGCGTTCGAGACGCGCATGGGCACCATGTGGGTGATCGCCATCGAGGCGGACTCGCAGGTCGCGCGGATCATCGGCAACCAGTTCCGGTCGACGGCGAGCACCTGCCGCACCGCGTGCGGGCTGGCGCTGACGCTGCTGGACATGCTGGTCGGCAAGCTGATGGAAGCCGCGATGACGGCGTGGATCCCGGTCGTCGGCTGGGGCCGCGCGGTGTGGATGGTCTACGACGCGATCCAGATCGTGGACGCCATCCGCAAGATCATCATCGCCATCCAGACGCTGATCGAGGGCGTCCAGGGCATGGTCGACGGCATCGTCGCGATGGGCACCGCGCTGGCCAAGCTCAAGGACGTGCGCGACGTCAGCGACCTGCTGGACGTGGTCGACGGGTACCAGGACGGCCGGGAGAAGTTCGACAACGGCCTGGCGGCGGCGAAGTCCGGCGCGATCGGCGTCGGCCTCGGCGCGTACGGCCTGGGCAAGGCGGGGCACGCGGCGCACGGCCGCTACAACCAGCCGCCGCCGGCGACACCCGCACCCGCCCCGGCCGCCGCGGGCTCCGGTTCGGGCTCCGGCTCCGGTGCGGGTTCCGGCGGGGGTGGCGGGGAATGACGTTCCCGTACGACAAGGCGCGGCTGGACGCGCTGGTCGCCGACGTCGAGCAGCGCGTGGCGGCCGTCGACCGGACGGCGCGCGAGGCGAGCCGGGTGCAACTGCGCTCGCGCGGGCTGTCGCAGGCCGACTTCGCCGAGATCTCCCGGTTCGCCAACAGCCCCGGCGCGCCGCGCGAGCTGAAGGAGCTCGCGCGGCGGGTCGACGCGGGCGAGATGTCCTGGGAGGACGTCGCGTCCGGGCGGGCGGTGGACGACGAGGGCGTGCAGGCGGCGCTGCGGACCGGTGTGCCGGACCTGCAGCGCGCGTACACGGCGATCCAGGAGGGCAACGACCCCGAGGACGTCGTCTCGGCGGGCTCGCCCCGGCCGGGCGGCCGGCGCGGCGATGACGACGACGAGCCGGGCAGGTTCACCGAGGACGCCTGGTAGGCGTGGTCGCCGGGCGCGGGGACGTCCCCGCGCCCGGTCCCGCGCTCAGGTCAGCGTGGGGAAGTCGAACGACCCGCCGCCGGTGTGGTTCGTCCCGACACCGCGCACCACGTCGTAGGCCACCGCGGCGGCGATCGCCAGCGAGCGGACCGGCTCCGGCGTGCCCGGCCGCAGGGTCAGCACGTCCCGCCGCACCCGCCGGCCGTCCCGCTTGGCGAGGGCGCCCGGGCTGAACGACGCCACCTCGTGCAGCAGGCACAGCCGCTGCCCGGCCGGGTCGAGCAGGCCGTACGCGCCGTGCCCCTCGTGCCGCACCGACCCGATCGCCCCGCCGTCCGGCCGGGTCACCAGGGTCGGCGGCTTGCCGGCGCCCTTGCGGATCAGCAGCACCTGCTGCCCGCGGCTCGTCAGCGCCAGGTCGAACCTGGTGCGCCCGGCGAACGCCGTGACCCGCAGCAGCTTCCGCAGCGGCCCGACGAACCCCCGTTCGGCGACCGACGCGACCAGCGCGCCGTGCCCGTCGTGGACGTCGTTCCGGTACGCGGTGCCCAGCAGGTGGCGCAGCGCGCCCCAGGGCTGCTCGATGATCAGCGTGTCGACGCCGGGGAGGGTCACGGTGTGCCAGCGTACGGCGCGGTATGACACTCTTGGGACCCGTGCGAACTGATGTGGTCCTGGACGCCGCGGCGAAGGCCGAGCTGGCGCGGTTGGTGAGCGAGTTGGCCGTGGTGCACGGCAAGGTGACGCTGTCCTCGGGCGCCGAGGCCGACTACTACATCGACCTGCGGCGGGCGACCCTGCACCACGCCGCCGCCCCGCTGATCGGCCGGTTGCTGCGGCAGCTCACCGCCGACTGGGGCTACGTCGCCGCGGGCGGCCTCACGCTGGGCGCGGACCCGGTGGCGTGCGCGATGATGCACGCCGCGGCGGGCGCGGGCGAGGTGCTGGACGCGTTCGTGGTGCGCAAGGCGGCCAAGCAGCACGGCATGCAGCGCCGGATCGAGGGCATCGAGGTCGCCGGGCAGCGGGTGCTCGCGGTCGAGGACACCTCCACCACCGGCGGCAGCGTGCTGACCGCGGTCGAGGCGCTGCGCGAGGCGGGCGCGACGGTCGTCGGCGTCGCGACGGTCGTGGACCGGGGCACGGGCGCGCGCGAGGTGATCGAGGAGGCCGGGCTGCCGTACCGGCACCTGCTGGACCTCGCCGACCTGGGCCTGGCCTGACGTGGTCTCGCTGGTCCTGCTGGTGGTGATCGTGGCGATCCTCGGTGTCGGGGTCGCCGTGGGGTTGTCGCGCCGGAAGCGGAACCCGTTCGCGAACCAGGCGTTCGTGAGCCAGTGGGAGCAGCGGATGCGGGCCCTGGAGGCCGCGCTCGGCTGGCGGTTCGTCGCCGAGGACCAGGGCTTCCAGGAGCGGGTGCCGCAGGTCGGCCGGATGCTGGAGGCCGACCGGAGCCGGGTGAAGTTCCAGCTCGTCGGCCACTGGCGCGGCGTGCCCGTGCTGGCGGTCGAGGTGGTGTTCCGGGCGGACAACGTGGTCACGTCCGAGTACCGCACCTACACCGTCGTGGTCGTGCCGCGCCCGATGCCGGGGCCGTGGGTGCTGATCAGCCCGCGCAACGACTCGGTGTGGGGCCTGTTCGAGCAGTTCGCGGAGACCGGCGACCCGGTGTTCGACGGCCGCTACGAGGTGCGCCGGCGCAACCCGGCGTTCGCCTCGGCGCTGCTCGGCTCGGGTCTGGCGCAGGCGTTGCTGCAGGACCCGCGGGCGGCCGGGGTCGCGATCGCGTTCGACGAGCACAACCTCGCCGCCGCCGTGCCCGGCCCGCTGCTGCAGGCGCCGCTGGCGCACTTGGCCGACCTGCTGCTGGACGTGGCGGGCCGGGTGCCCTGGCAGTCCCTGCCCAGGGGCTGATATTCGCCGCGCACTTGATCGCCGGGCGGCCTACTCTGGGGTACCAGGGAGGTCGCTATGGTCGCGCGCGCTTTGGCGGAGCTCGTCATGGTGGTGCACTACGCCGTCCTGGTCTTCCTGCTGGTCGGCGGTTTCCTGGCCTGGCGGTGGCCGCGGGTGCTGTACTTCCACCTGGCGATGGCCACCTGGGGCCTGCTGGTCGTGCTGTTCCCGATCTCCTGCCCGCTGACCTGGCTGGAGAACGAGTTCCGCGCCGCCGCCGGTCAACCGCGGATGACGACCGGCTTCATCGACACCCACATCGACGGCGTGCTGTACCCGGACTCGGCGGCCGGGCTGGTGCAGGTGCTGGTGGCGGTCGTGGTGGTCGGCTCGTGGACCGGCTACTACCTCAGGCGGCGGTCCGAGCCGGCCGGCGCCGAGGCCTGCCGCTGACGTCGCCGCGACTACGATCGCCCGGTCTGCTGACACCGGGAGCGACGTGGTCGGGCGAGTGGTCCTCGAAGGTTTTCACGCGGTCAAGCACGCGGTCCGGTTCGGGGCCGCGGTCGGCCGGGTGGTGGTGCTCGACCGGGGCAAGGCGGTCGCGCTGGCCCGGTCGCACGCGCCGGACCTGGTCGGGGTGTTCGAGGAGCGGGCCGAGGTGGTGGCGCCCGCGGAGTTCGAGCGGGTCGTGGGGCGGTCGCACCCGACCGGCGTCGGCGGGCTGGCCGAACGGCCCGCGGCGGCGCCCTCGGCGGTGGCGGCTGCGCGCACCTCGCCGCTCGTGCTGCTGGACAACCCGCGCAACCCGGGCAACCTCGGCGCGGTGATCCGGGTGGCCGCCGGGCTGGGCGCGAGCGGCGTGGTGTCGCTCGGCGACGTGGACCCGTGGCACCCGACCGTGCTGCGCGGCAGCGCGGGGCTGCACTTCGCGGTGCCGGTCGCGCGGCTGGCCGGCGCCGGCGAGGTCGAGGGCCCGGTGGTCGCGTTCGACGCGGGCGGCGCGGACCTGCGGGACGTGCGGATCGCCGACGACGCCGTGCTGGCGTTCGGCTCGGAGCGGCACGGGCTGTCGGCCGAGGTGCGGGCGCGGGCCGACCTGGTCGTCTCGCTGCCGATGCGACCGCTGGTCTCCAGCTACAACCTGACCACCAGCGTCGCCATGGGCCTGTACCACTGGGAACTGCTCCGCCGCGCTTCTTGAACGGTTCAGTGGGCACCCTGGTGCGGTGACGACACCACAGCTGTCCGCCGCGCGGGCCGGCGTCGCCGAACGGGCGGTCGAGTCCCGGCACCTGCGCCGGGTCTGGGGCGTGCCGGGCACGGCCCTCGGCGCGGCCGCGTGGCCGGTCGACTGGCCCGGCCGGGTGCACGCCCGGTTCGGCTACTGGTGGCAGGCGCACCTGCTGGACTGCGTCCTCGACGCCCAGCTCCGCTCCCCGCGCGACGCCCGGGTGGCCCTGGTGCGGCGGCTCGTGCGCGGCATCCGGCTGCGCAACCTGGTCGGCTGGACCAACGACTTCTACGACGACGTCGCGTGGCTGGGGCTGGCGCTGCTGCGGGCCGAGCGGGAGGTCGGCGTCGCCCGGCCGAAGGCCGTCGCCGCCATCGCCGACCGGTTGCGCTCCGGGTGGACCGACCACGGCGGCGGCGGGATCTGGTGGAAGCGCGACGACGACTTCAAGAACGTGCCCGCCAACGGCCCGGCGGCGATCTTCTTCGCCCGGCTCGGCGAGCGCGGCGACCTCGGCCGCGCGCGGTCCACGGTGGACTGGGTCGAGGAGCACCTGGTCGACCCGGAGACCGGGCTGGCGTGGGACGGGCTGCACGTCCACCCGGACGGCACGGTCCGCGAGGTGGAGAAGAACTTCTACACCTACTGCCAGGGCGTGCTGCTCGGCGCGTGCGTGGAACTCGGCTCCGCGCGCTACGAGGACAAGGCGGCGCGGATCATCACCGCCGTCGACAAGCACCTCACCACCGACGGCGTGCCGCGCGGGCACGGCGCCGGCGACGGCGGCCTGTTCGGCGGCATCCTGACCCGGTACCTGGCCCAGGCCGCGCTGCGGCTCGACCGGCCCGAGGCGGCCCGCGCCGCGGATCTGGTGCTCGACTCGGCGGAAGCGGTGTGGGCCAACCGGACCGCGGTGGTGAGCGGGCCGCTGTTCGGTCCGGAGTGGACCGAGCCCGCGACCGCGGAGTCCGGTCGGGACCTGTCCGTCCAGCTGGGCGGGTGGATGGCGCTGGAGGCCGCCGCGCTGCTGGAGCGCAAGGGGCTCACCCGGACCTGAGCCACCCGAGCAGCGTCGCCGCGTCCGCCCGGAACGCCGCCGGCGAGTCGTCGGCGACGAACTCCAGCAGCACGTGCCGGTCGACGCCGTCGCGGCCCACCTCCCGCAGCACCGGCAGCCACAGGTCCTCGCGCGCGGCCAGCGGCAGCCGGTCCGACCAGCCGCCCGGGCCCCAGGAGAACACGTGGGCGGTGGTCAGCGCCGGCAGCAGCGCCCGCACCTCGCCGAGCGCGGCCGGCACGTCCTGCGCGCCGCCGGGCTGCCAGTAGGGCGCCGGCGACGGGTGCCCCACCTCGGCGAACAACCGGGTCGCGGACGGGAGCGCGTCGGTCAGCGTGTTCGGGTGGTACTCCACCGCCACCACGACGCCCGCCGCCTCCGCCGCCACGGCCGCCGCGCGCAGCGCGTCGACCACCGCCGCCCGCTGCCCGGCCGACGCGTCGGCCGACCCGGTCGTGCCCGCCCACACCCGCACCCGCGGCGCGCCCAGCTCCACCGCCGTCGCCAGCACGGCGTCCCACTCCGCCGGGTCGGAGACGCCCGCCCGGTGGTAGGAGCCGTAGGCGGAGACGACCAGCCCGGCGTCCGCGCACCGCCGCCGCGCGTCCCGGGCCGCCGCCAGGTCGTTCAGCGGCACGTGCGCGTCACCGCCCCACTCGACGGCCGACAGGCCGCACTCGTGCGCGAGGGCCACCACCTCCGGCACCGGCAGCGCGCGGAACGTGACCGAGGCCAGGCCGGGTGTCAGCACGTCGCCACGCCGCTCAGCGGCAGCCGCAGGACCGGCGGTGCCGCAGCACCGGCGGCAGCCGGATCGTCTCCGGCGCCCGGTCCGGGTCCTCGATCCGGGCCAGCAGCAGCCGCACCGCCGTGCGCCCGATCTCCTCCACCGGCTGCGCCATCGCGGTCAGCGGCGGGTCGACCAGCTCGGCCCACTCCACCTCGTCGTAGGTCACCAGCGCCAGGTCCGAGCCGATCCGCACGCCGCGCGACCGGGCCGCGCGCAGCACCTCGATCAGCGCCTGGTGGTCGTTCACCACCACGCCGGTGACCTGCCCGAGCAGCGGCTCCAGCGCCGGCCGCACCAGGTCCTCGTCCCACGCCAGCCCGGCCCGGCCCAGGCCCAGCCGGTAGCCGAGCACCCGCTCGTCCGTGGTCGCCAGGCCGGGTCGGCCCGACACCAGGCCGATCCGCCGGTGCCCCAGCTCCGCCAGGTGCCGCACCAGCGCGGACGTCGCCTGCACGTTCTCCGGGCCGACCTGGTCGGTGTCCTGCGCCACGGTCAGCCGGTCCACCAGCACCGTCGGCACGCCCAGCCGGCGCAGCTCGGGCAGCGCGGCCGAGCCGGACGTCGGCGTGAGCAGCACCCCGTCCACCCGACGCGACCGCAGCATCCGCACCGCGGCCCGCTCGGACTCGGCGGTGTCGCGGGTGTCGATCAGCACCAGCGTGTAGCCGGCCCTGGTCGCCTCGCCCTCGATCGCCGCGATCAGCTCGGCGAAGTACGGGTGCGACACCAGCGACACGGCCAGGCCGAGCGACTTCGTGCCGCCGGTGACCAGCGACCGCGCGATGGCGTCCCCGGTGTACCCCGTCTCCTCGACCGCCTTGAGCACCCGCTCCCGGGTGTCGGCGGCGACCGACCTGGTCTCGTTGATCACGTGTGAGACCGTGGTGATGGAGACGCCCGCGAGCTGGGCGACCTCCCGCATGGTGACCATGGACTCGTCCCCGTTCGGGCTTGCGCAAGCGATTGCGTGGGGACTTTACCTGCCAGGAGGCACGCGCGTGGTGTCCGTGCTGTGTGTCGGGCTGACGACCGTCGACGTGAGCCAGCGCGTCGCGGAGTTCCCGGCGCCGGGGCAGAAGGTCCAGTCGCTCGGCGTGGACCTGTCGCCCGGTGGTCCGGCCGCCAACGCGGCGCGCGCGGTGGCGGCGCTGGGGCGCCGGGCCGTGCTGCTGACCGCGGTGGACGGCGAGCTGGGCGCGTTCGCCCGGTCCCGGCTGCACCCGGTGGAGGTGCGCTCGGTCGGCGCGGGCGGTCCGGCGCTGAGCGCGGTCGCGGTGCGCGAGCGCGACGGCGAGCGGACCGTGATCTCGCGCAACGCGGTGGGGTTCGACGCCGACGTCGAGGTGGACCCGGAGCTGGTGGCGGCGGCGGACGTGGTGCTGGTGGACGGCCACCTCGGGCCGCTGGCGCTCCGGGCGGCGCGCCTGGCCAGGCGGGCGGGCGTGCCGGTGGTGCTGGACGCGGGCAGCTGGAAACCCGTGCTGGCCGACCTGCTGCCGCTCGTGGACGTCGCCGCGTGCTCGGCCGCGTTCGAGCTGCCGGAGGCCGAGCTGCACGCCCGCGGGGTGCCGCTGGTGATCCGCACGCACGGCCCGCGTCCCGTCACGTGGTCGAGCGGTGGTGCCACCGGCTCCCAACCGGTACCTGTTGTCGAGGCGCGCGACACCAACGGCGCCGGCGACGTGTGGCACGGTGCGCTGGCGATCGCGGTCGCCGAAGGGCTGGCGGTGCACGAGGCCGTCCGGTGGGCGAACGAGGTCGCCGCGGTGCGCGTGCGCCACACCGCGCGGGACTGGGTGGAGGAGCTGGGACGGTGGCGGAACAGCGGGTGAGGTTCGACGAGCTGGTCGACCGGGCGCGGCTGCTGGTGGACGCGGGCGAGCGCCGCATCCTCGGCATCGGCGGCGCGCCGGGCTCGGGCAAGTCGACGCTGGCGCGCCGGCTGGTCGACGCCCTGGGCGACGACGCCGCCCTGGTCGGGATGGACGGCTTCCACCTGGCCCAGCAGGAGCTGGAACGGCTCGGCGCCGCCGACCGCAAGGGCGCGCCGGACACGTTCGACGTCCCCGGCTACGTCGACCTGCTCGGCAGGCTCAAGGCGTGCGGCCCGGACGTCGTCTACGCGCCGGAGTTCCGCCGCGAGGTCGAGGAGCCGATCGCCTGCGCCGTCCCGGTCGACCCCTCCGTGCCGCTGGTCGTCACCGAGGGCAACTACCTGCTGATGCAGTACGACAAGTGGAAGCGCGTGCGGGTGGTGCTGGACGAGGCGTGGTTCCTGGAGGTCGACGAGGACCTGCGGGTGGCCCGCCTGATCGACCGCCACGTCCGCTACGGGCGGTCCGTCGAGGAAGCCCGCGAACGGGTGTTGCACGGCACCGACCACGTGAACGCGCTCATGGTGAACGCCTCCAAGGCCACCGCCGACCTGGTCATCACCGAAGTGCTGTGACCGCTACGAGTGGCTGTGACCGCTACGAGGCGGTGCTGACCTCTTCGTCCACCGGCTTGCGCATCTCCTGCCGGTAGCGGTACAGGCCGTAGGCGGTGCCGCCGACGAAGAACGCGATGCTGACGACCACCGCGACCGTCTCCAGCCACGGCACGGCGGCCAGCAGGCCCGCGCCGTAGTAGCCGGCCAGCACCAGCGTCGGCACCCACGCGATCGCGCCGATGGTCGTGGCCAGCATGAACCGCTTCGGGTCCATCCTCGCCGCGCCCGCGATCATCGGGGCCAGCGTGCGCACCCACGGGATCCACCGGGCGAGCACGATCGCCCAGAAGCCCCGCCGGTCGAGGAAGTCCCGGGCCTTGGCCAGGTTCTCCTTGTTGAGCACCCGGCCGCCGCGGCGGGCCAGCAGGCGCGTGCCGGTGTGCCTGCCGATGTAGTAGCCGATCTGGTTGCCGACGACGGCCACCAGGAGCGCGGCCAGCGACAGCAGCCACGCGGACAGCTCGCCGTCGTGCGACGCCAGCACCACACCGGCGGCGAACAGCAGCGAGTCGCCGGGGAGGAAGAGGCCGAAGACGAACGCGCACTCGAAGAAGATGAAGCTCAGCGTGATCAGCCACACGGCCAGCGGGCCTGCGGAATCGAGCTGGATGAACGCGACAGCTTCGGACGTTGCGGACAACTCCACGTGGCCCAGACTACGTGGGACCGCGCGGACTTCTGGGCCACATGGGGATAACAGCTTGCCGAAGCCCGGGTTTCGTGGCGGGCAGTGCGCGCCCGAACACGCGCTGGAGCGGCTGCTGCCCTCTCGGGCGACCTCCAAGAGAGGTCCCTACGGCATTCCGCAGTCCGATGCGACCCCCTGCTCACCGGGCCGGTCAGCGGTTAGCGTGGACGGATGGAGTCCCTGCTCGCCGAGCTCCGCTCCGCCGTCGGCGTCGACGCGGTGCTGACCGATCCCGACGTCACCGCGAGCTACCGGCGGGACATGATGCCGCTGGCGCCCCACGGCCGGCCGCTGGCCGTGGTGCTGCCGACGTCCGCCGAGCAGGTGCGGGCGGTGGTCCGGGCGTGCGCGGCGGCGCGGACGCCGATCGTGCCGCGCGGCGCGGGCAGCGGCCTGTCCGGCGCGGCGAACGCCGTCGAGGGCTGCGTGGTGCTGGTGACCACGAAGATGAACGCCATCCTGGAGATCGACCCGGACAACCGGCTGGCCGTGGTCGAACCCGGGGTGGTGAACCTCGACCTGCGCGCCGCCGTGGAGAAGCACGGGCTGTTCTACCCGCCGGACCCGTCGAGCTACGACTGGTGCACGATCGGCGGGAACCTGTCCACCAACGCGGGCGGGCTGTGCTGCGTGAAGTACGGCGTCACCACGGACTCCGTGCTCGGGCTGGACGTGGTGCTCGCCGACGGCGAGCTGCTGCGCACCGGCCGGCGGACCGTCAAGGGCGTCGCGGGCTACGACCTGACCAAGCTGTTCGTCGGCAGCGAGGGCACGCTCGGCGTGATCACCCGCGCCACCCTGGCGCTGCGCCCGCTGCCCCAGTCCCCGGCGACGCTGGTGGCCTCGTTCGGCAGCACGGCGGACGCGGGCGCGGCGGTGAGCCGGGTGGTGACCGAGGGCGTCGTGCCCTCGTTGATGGAGATCATGGACCGCACCTCGATCCGCGCGGTCGAGCAGTACCTGAAGACCGACCTGAGCGCCGAGGCGGCCCTGCTGCTCTGCCAGTCCGACTCGGGCGGCGAGGCGGGTCGGCGCGAGCTGGCCGCGATCGAGCAGGCGTGCGTGGCCGCGGGCGCCGAGCTGGTCTACGCGACCGAGGACCTGGGCGAGGGCCGTGACCTGCTCGCGGCGCGGCGGGCGGTGCTGACCGCGCTGGAGGTCTACGGCGCCTGGCTGACCGACGACGTGTGCGTGCCGCGGACGCGGATCGCCGACCTGATCGCCGGGTGCGAGCGGATCAGCGAGTCGGCCGGGCTGCGGATCGCCGTGGTCGGCCACGCGGGCGACGGCAACATGCACCCGACGATCGTCTACGACCCGGCGTCGGAGGACGAGTTCGCGCGGGCGCGGCGGGCGTTCGACGAGATCCTGGGGCTGGGGCTCGCGCTGGGCGGCACGATCACCGGCGAGCACGGCGTCGGCAAGATCAAGCGCGACTGGCTGGCCCGCGAGATCGGGCCGGTCGGCCTGCGGGTGCACCGGGAGATCAAGCGGGCGCTCGACCCGGGCAACCTGTTCAACCCGGGCTCGATGTTCGACGCCCCCGGCTAGCGCGGCGGCGCCGGCTCAGTCGACGCGGCGGATCCGCTGGGTCTCGTCCATCCGGTCGTCCACCATGTCGATGACCTCGGTGATGTCGGCCGCCTCCTGGGCGAGCAGCGACTTCTTCTCCCGCCGCGCCTTGACCACCTCGATGATGATCGGGACGACCGAGAGCAGCACGATCAGGATCAACATCATCTCGAGGTTGTCGCGCACGAACTGGATCTGGCCGAGGAAGTAGCCGAGCACGGTCAGGCCCGCGGCCCACGCGATGCCGCCGATCAGCGAGTACGTGAAGTACTTGCGCGCGTCCATCCGGCCCACGCCCGCCATCGCGGTGATGAACGTGCGCACGATCGGCACGAACCGCGCCATCACGATCGCGCGGGCGCCGTACTTGTCGAAGAACTCGTGCGTCTTGTCGACGTACTCCTTCTTGAAGATCTTCGACTCGGGCTTGCTGAACAGCGCGGGCCCGGCCCGGTACCCGATCCAGTACCCGACCACGTTGCCCACCAGCGCGCACGCCGTGAGCAGCAGGCACACCAGCCACAGCGGGTAATCCAGCAGCCCCGAGGCCACGAACAGGCCCGCGGTGAACAGCAGCGAGTCGCCGGGCAGGAAGAAGCCGACCAGCAGCCCGCACTCCGCGAAGACGATGAAGCACAGGCCGACCAGCATGTACGGTCCGAGCCCCTGGAGCAGGACCTGCGGGTCGAGCCAGTCCGGACCGAGGGCAACCGTGGAGGTGAGCGCGACCGTCACGGCGACCACGGTACAGGCATCAACTGAGCGTCATGACCGCCACGACCGTGCCGGCGGCCAGGCCGAGCAGCACCGCGAGCAGCAGCACCCACCCCGCGCCGAGCGGCGGCCGGACCTGCCGCACCGGCACGCGCGGGTGCGCGCCGGTGCCGGCGGCCTGCGCGCGCAACGCGTCGGCCACCAGTTTCTCGTGGTCTTCGGGCACCGGGTCAGTCTTTCACCCACTCGCCCCGGCTCATCACCTCGCGCGGCTTCAGCTCGGTGTCCAGGACCACGACGTCGGCCGCGAGACCCGCGCGCAGCTCACCCGTGCGGCCCCGCAGGCCCAGCAGCGCGGCCGGGTGGGTGGAGGTGGCGCGCACGGCCTCCTCGACGGTGAGCCCGCACGACTGGACCGCGTTGCGGAACGCGGCGTCCATGGTCAGCGTGCTGCCGGCCAGCGCCGCGCCGCCGGCGAGCGTCGGCACCCCGTCCACCACCCGGACCTCCAGGCCGCCGACGTCGTACACGCCGTCGCCGACGCCCGCCGCCGCGATCGCGTCGGTGACCAGCACGGTCCGCCGCGCGCCCGCGTGCCGGGCGGCGAGGCGCACGGCGGTCGGGTGCAGGTGCACCAGGTCGCAGATCAGCTCCACGGTGACCCGCTCGTCGTCCAGCAGCGCGCCGATCGGACCCGGTTCGCGGTGGTGCAGCGGGCGCATCCCGTTGAACAGGTGGGTGGCGACGGTCGCGCCCGCCTCGACGGCCGGCCGGATCTGCGCCTCGGTCGCGTCGGTGTGGCCGATCGCGGCCAGGACATCGTTGTCCACGAGGTGGCGCACCGCGTCCACGCCGTGCTCCAGCTCCGGGGCGACGGTGATCATCCGGACCGCGCCGCCGCCCGCGTCCAGCAGCCGGTCGATCGACGCCCGGTCGGGCGGGCACAGGATGGCCGGGTCGTGCGCGCCGCAGCGCGCGGCGGACAGGAACGGGCCCTCCAGGTGGATGCCCGCGACCACGCCGTCGTGCACGAGCTCGGTCAGCGCCTTGACCTGGTCGGCGAGCTCCGGGATCGGCCTGGACACCAGGCTGGCCAGCAGCGTGGTCGTGCCGTGCCTGCGGTGCGCGTTCGCCGCCTTGCGCACCCGGGCCGGGTCGGCGCTGGTGAACGCCTCACCGCCGCCACCGTGGCAGTGGATGTCCACGAAGCCCGGCACCAGCCAGCTCCCGGCCACGTCCTCGGTCGGCCCGTCCGGCGGCGCCCCCTCGCCGACGGCGGCGATCAGGCCGTCCCGGACCGCGACCCACCCCTGGTCGAGCACCCCGTCGGGCGTGACGACCCGACCACCGGTCAGGGTCACGTCCACGGGTCCACCCCACGTGCTCATCTCTCCTCCAGCATGTCGATGGCCAGCAGCGCGGCCCCGAGGCACCCGGCCTCGTCGCCCAACGCCGCCAACCGCAGTTCCGGGCGTCGCTGGAACGTGATCAGCTCGTCCAGTCGTCCACCCAGCGGATCCGTCAGCTGCGGACCCGCCAGCGCCAGGCCGCCGCCCAGCACCACGGCCTCCGGCCCCAGCAGGGCGGCCACCAGCAGGATGCCCCTCGCGAGCGCGTCGACCGCCTCCCGCCACACCACCGCCGCGTCGGCGTCGCCCGCGCCGAGCAGCCTCGCCACCTCCGCCGCGCCGTCCACCTGGCGATCCGTCCGCTCGGTGTAGCGGCGGGCGATCGCGGCGCTGCTCGCCCGCGCCTCGACGCAACCCGTCTGGCCGCAACCGCACGGGTCGCCGTGCCCGACGTCCACGTGCCCGACCTCGCCCGGCGCCGGCGAGACCCGGCCGTCCAGGACGAGGGCGGCGGCGATGCCGGTGCCGATGGGCATGATCACCGCGTTGGCGAGGTCGCGCGCGTTGCCCTGGCGCAGCTCGGCGAGCCCGCCGGCCCGCACGTCGTGCCCGAAGGCGGTGCGCAACCCGGTGGCCGCCGCCACCCGCTCGCGGAACGGGAAGCGCTCCCAGCCGAGGTTGGCCGAGTACACCCCGGTGCCGCCCGCCTCGTCCACGATGCCGGGCACGACCAGCCCGATCGCGTCGACGGGGTGCTCGCAGGCCGCGCGCAGCTCGTCGACCAGGGAGGTCACGTCCTCGACCACGGCCTCCCCGCCGCGCCGGGTGGGCCGGCGCTGCTGCTTGACCGGCCGCACCCCATCAGGGGTGCCGCTGACCAGGGCCGCCTTGGTCCCCGTTCCGCCGACGTCGACGGCTATCACGTGTCTGGTGCGCGCCACGAGGACCGATACTGCGGCATCCGACCGCCATTGGTCTATACCAAGTGTCCGATTGGGTCAGTCCGGTGACGTTCGGAAGACGGTTGTCCACAGGTCGGGATCGCCGGACCGGGGACGTCGGTCCCCTCCGGGAGAATCAAGACAGGGGTCCCTGGGCGGGGACCCCTGCGAAGCCGTGCGGGCGGTGGTCGATTCCACGCCGCGACCGGGTGTTCAGGCCGCTACTTGCCGGCCATGATCTTCTGCAGCGCGTCCAGCGCGCGGCTCGCCGTGCTCTTCACCGTGCCCTTGCTGATGCCGGTGGCCTCGGCGATCTCGGCTTCCGACAGGTCGCCGTAGTACCGCAGCACCAGCACCTCGCGCTGCCGCGGCGGCAGTTGGGACAGCGCCGCCACGACCGCCTGGTGCTCGGCGGTCAGCATGGCCAGGCTCTCCGCCGACCGGGCGTTCGCCACGTGCGGCGGGGTGTAGTCGCGGGCGGTCTTGCGGCGGCGCAGGACGCTGCGGGAGCCGTTGACGACGGCGGTCCGCAGGTAGCCGACGGCCGCCTGGGCGTCGCGCAGGTTGGACCAGTTGCGGTGCAGGCCGGTGAACGCCTCCTGCACCACGTCCTCCGCCGTGGCCGGCTCGTCCACCAGCAGCAGGGCCAGCCGCACCAGCCGCATCCGGTGCTGGCGGTAGAGGTCTTCCAGGGTCAGCGGGCCGGTCGGGGCCGGTGCCGCGCCGTCCTGGATCCGCAGGTTCGTCAGCGTGTCCTGCACACGCGCGATGCCGCCGCTGTTCCGATCAGGACCGACCACGGAAAAGACGTTACCTCCTCACGGGGTAGCTTCGGCGCGGCGCTGCACAACGGAGGTGGGCTTTCGATGGCTCGGTACGCGGTCGAGTTGGTGTTCGGGGACGACCAGGACGCGCGGATGGCGGTCCGGCCCGCGCACCGCGAGTACCTGGCGGAGCTGGTCGAGCGCGGTGTGCTGCTGGTGTCCGGTCCCTGGACCGACCAGTCCGGCGCCCTGCTGGTCTACGAGGTCGCCGACGAGGCCGAGCTGCGCGACGTCCTCGCCGCCGACCCGTACACGCCCGCCGGCGTGGTGGCCGAGACGCGCGTGCACGAGTGGGCGACGTTGATGGGCTCCTGGCTCTAGGCCCCCGGCGCTCTGACCCTCCGGTGCTCTAACCCTTTCGGGCCGCCTGCCCGCCCGGTCCCACCAGGCCGGACAGGTCGTTGGCCGCCATCTCGCGGTCGGCCGCGGGCACCGACCTGGGCGCCTGGCGGTCGACCACCCTCGGGGTGAGCGCGCGGAACAGCTTCAGACCGCCGACCCAGCCCGGAACGTGCACCGCCCTGGACCGCCGGGTGATGCCGCGCACCACCGCCTTGCCGACGTCGGCGACCGGGTACTTCTTGCTCGCCAGGCCGGGCATGCCGCTGCGCAGCGGGCCGAAGACCGGGTGCTCGTCGGCGCTCTCGACCATGTCGGTGGAGATCCACGAGAAGTACGCCACGCCGACGTCGACGCCCAGGTGCCGCACCTCGGCCCGCAGGCTGTCGGCGAACGCCTCGCAGCCCGCCTTCGCCGCCGAGTACGCCGCGTTGCCCGGGATGTGCACGATCGCCGCCAGCGACGACACGACCAGGCAGTAGCCGCGGCTCGCGACCAGGTGCGGCAGGCAGGTCCGGACCGTGCGCCACACGCCGAGCAGGTTGACCTCGATGACCCGCTCGAACGCGGCCGGGTCCATCGACCGGATGAACCCGGTGGCGGCGACGCCCGCGTTCGCCACCACGACGTCGATGCCCCCGTAGTGGTCGACCACGCCGTCCACCGCGGCGCCCAGCGCCTCCCAGTCGGTGACGTCGGCCTCCCACGCTCGGCCGCCGCACCGCTCGGCCACCTGCCGCAGCTGCTCGCCCTCCAGCCCGACCAGCGCGAGCTTCGCGCCCTTCGCCGCCAGGCGCCGCGCCACCTCCGCGCCGATGCCCCTCGCCGCACCCGTGATCAGGACGACCTTGCCCGCAACGTCCACGGTGACCTCCTCAGCCGCTGTGCCGGGAGGCCACCGTAACGCAACTTACCGCCAGTAAGCTACTGGAGAGTTAAACTCGGCTCGCGGTGGTCAGCGCCTCCACCTCGTCCGCGCCCAGCTCCAGCTCCAACGCGGGCAGCAGGTCCGCGAGCTGCTCGGTGGTGCGGGCCGACGCGATCGGCGCGGCCACGGTCGGCTGCTGCGCCAGCCACGCCAGGGCGACCGCCGACTGGGTGGCGCCGCGGGCCTCGGCGACCTCGTCCAGCGCGGCGAGGACCCGCAGCCCGCGCTCGTCCAGGTACTTCGACGCGGCGGCGGCCCGCGCGCTCTCGACCGCGACGCCCGGCCGGTACTTGCCGGTCAGGAAGCCCTTCGCCAGGCCCCAGTACGGCGCGGAGGACAGCCCGTGGTCGGCCACCGCCCGGGACAGCTCGCCCTCGTAGGACCGGTCGACCAGGTTGTACGCCTGCTGCAGCGCGACGAACCGGGCGAAGCCCTCCCGCTCGGACACCGCGAGCGCGGACGCGAGCCGGTCGGCGGTGTAGTTGGACGCCGCGACGTGCCGGACCTTGCCGCTGGTCACCAGCCGGTCGAAGGCGGCCAGCGTCTCCTCCTGCGGCGTGTCCGGGTCGTCCTGGTGCGCGTAGTACAGGTCGATGTGGTCGACGCCGAGGCGGCGCAGCGAGTCCTCGGCGGCCCGCTCGACGGTGCCCGCCCGCAGGTCGTCCAGCCCGCCCAGCATCCCGACCTTGGTCGCGACCACGACCCGGTCCCGGTTGCCGCGGGCGCGCAGCCACCGGCCGATGATCGTCTCCGACTCGCCGCCGGTGTGGCCCTCGGCCCACGCGGAGTACGCGTCGGCGGTGTCCACGAAGTTGCCGCCCGCCGCCACGAAGGCGTCCAGCACGGCGAACGAGGTCCGCTCGTCGGCGGTCCAGCCGAACACGTTGCCGCCCAGGCACAGCCGCGACACGTCCAGGTCGCTGGTTCCCAGTTTCGTCATGTCGCGAAGCTACGGCCGGTGCTCCATTCGCGCCGAATGGAGCAGCCAGGGCTAAATCGTGGTCCGGCGCGGTCGCCGGTCATCGGCGTGACCCGACCGGTTCCCGGTCGACATCAGCGTCGGGCGCCACGAATGCGCAGGTGAGGTGCGTCACAGTCGCTACCGGAAGCCGGCCCACCACCTGGACGTGCCGCGCGATCGGCAGGCGTCGCGCGGGGTCGCGGCCGCCGTGGCGGGCCGGCCGCGACCCCGCCGCCGACTAGTTGTCCGAGACCTCGACGCCGTTCCAGAACGCGACGTGGTCCTTGATGTTGGTCGCGGCCGACTTGGGCGCCGAGTAGTACCAGGCGGCGTCCGGGTTGTCCTTGCCGTTGACGTGCAGCGTGTAGTAGCTGGCCTGGCCCTTCCAGGCGCAGGTCGTGGTGGTGTCGGAGGGCTTCAGGTACTCGGCCTTCACCGACTCCAGGGGGAAGTAGTGGTTCCCCTCCACCACCTCGGTCTTGTCACTCTCGGCGATGATCTCGCCGTTCCACCGTGCGATCGCCATGACACCACTATGCCGTTGATCATCTTTCCGCGCCGGGCGGTGCCCGTAGGATGCTGCCGACACCGCGTTCCGGGCACCCGAGGAGGACCCACCGATGCCCATCGCAACCCCCGAGGTCTACGCCGAGATGCTCGACCGCGCGAAGGCGAACGAGTTCGCCTACCCCGCGATCAACGTCACCTCGTCCGAGACCCTCAACGCGGCCCTGCGTGGTTTCGCAGAAGCCGAGAGCGACGGGATCATCCAGGTCTCGACCGGTGGTGCCGAGTTCGCCTCGGGCACCAAGGTCAAGGACATGGTGACCGGCGCGGTTGCGCTGGCGGAGTTCGCGCACGTGGTCGCCGAGAAGTACCCGGTGAACATCGCGCTGCACACCGACCACTGCCCCAAGGACAAGCTGGACGGCTACGTCCGCCCGCTCGTCGCGATCAGCCAGGAGCGGGTGGACCGCGGGCTGAACCCGCTGTTCCAGTCCCACATGTGGGACGGCTCGGCCGTGCCGCTGGACGAGAACCTGAAGATCGCGTCCGAGCTGCTGGACCTCACCGCCAAGGCGAAGATCATCCTCGAGATCGAGGTCGGCGTCGTCGGCGGCGAGGAGGACGGCGTCGCGCACGAGATCAACGAGAAGCTGTACACCTCGCCCGAGGACTACCTGAAGACGGTGGACGCCCTCGGCGCCGGTGAGAAGGGCCGCTACCTGGTCGCGGCGACGTTCGGCAACGTGCACGGCGTGTACAAGCCGGGCAACGTGAAGCTGCGCCCGGAGATCCTGAAGCAGGGTCAGGACGTGGTGGCCGAGAAGCTGGGCCTGCCGGCCGGCTCCAAGCCGTTCGACCTGGTCTTCCACGGCGGCTCCGGCTCGCTGCTGGAGGAGATCCACGAGGCGCTGACCTACGGCGTCATCAAGATGAACATCGACACGGACACGCAGTACGCGTTCACCCGGCCGATCGTGGGTCACTTCTTCCAGAACTACGACGGCGTGCTCAAGGTGGACGGCGAGGTCGGCAACAAGAAGGCCTACGACCCGCGCTCCTACCTCAAGGCCGCCGAGCAGGGCATGGCCGCCCGCATCGCGCAGGCGTGCGAGCACCTGAAGTCGTCCGGCCGCATGATCGCCGGCTGAGGCGCCCCGCACGGCGAACGGCCCCCTCCGCGGTTCGGCGGAGGGGGCCGTTCCGCGTCCTAACGGCGGTTCATGCGGCAGACGGCGGCGTCCACGAGGGCGGTCTGGGCGGCCGCCAGGTCGGGGTCGGCGAGCTCGAAGGTGGTCGTCATCAGCACGGTGGCGGTGCGGGTCCCGGCGGCGTCGGTGTAGTTGTGGCTGCGGTAGCCGGGGAAGCCGCCGGAGTGGCCCCAGACCGTCCCGCAGGACGTCCTGACCTCCATGACGCCCAGGCCGTAGCCGTTGGCGCTGCCCCCGCCCTGGGGCACCGGGTCGCGCATCTCGTCCAGCAGGCGCCGGGGGACGAGCCGGCCCGACATCAACGCGGTCAGGAACCGGTTCCAGTCCTCCGCGGTGGACACCAGCCCGCCCGCGGCCCACGCCGGGCTGAGGTCGATCCCGGTGACGTCGACGTGCTCGTGCAGCCGCGGACCGGCGAAGCCGTCGCCGACGGGCGTGCCGGGCGGGAGCAGCGGGCCCAGGTGCTCGGCGTCGGGCTCGTACCCGTGCGCGTGCCTGCCCCGGAACCCGGCGCCGGTGGCGAGGTAGGTGTCCCGCAGGCCCAGCGGCCGGATCACCCGGCGCTCGACCAGGTCGGCGTACGACCGGCCGGTCGCGGCCTCCAGCACCATGCCGGTGAGCGTGTAGTTGGTGTTGCTGTAGTCCCACCGCTCGCCCGGCGCGAAGAGCGGCGGGTGCGACACGGCGACGGCGACCAGGTCGGCGGGCGGCCAGGGCGCGGGCCGCTGCCCGGTGAGCAGGCCGAGCAGGCGCGGGTCGTCCAGGTAGTCGAACAGCCCGCTGGTCTGCCGGAGCAGCATCTCCAGCGTGATCGCCGAGCCGTTCGGCACCACGCCGGGCAGCCACCGCTCGACCGGGTCGGCCAGGTCCAGCCGGCCCTCGGCGACGAGCTGCAGGACCAGCGCAGCGGACACCGTCTTGGTGTTGGACGCCATCTTGAACTCGTCGTCCACTCGCAGCCGGTGGTCGGGGACCGTCCAGCGGGCCTGCCGGACGACCTCCACCGGTCGGCCGCGCCCGTCGTCCACCCGCACGACGACACCGGGCACGCCGGCCGCCACGGCCCGCTCGACCACGTCGGTCAGCCGGTCGGGGCCGGCGGTCGCGAGGCCGGCGGTGGCCGCGGTCAGCGACACCGCGGTCAGCGACACCACCGAGGCGGCTGCCGCGGTCGCGCGCAGAAGTCGGCGCATGAGAACTCCCCCTGGAGGATCGGATCGACGTGGTCGATCCTCCGGGGGGAGCGGGGTCGAGCGGGATCAGGCGGGCACCAGTGATCGCCGGGGGGACAGCCCCACCGCGAACCGGTCGACGGCCAGCCACAGCACCGCGAGCACGCCGAACGCCACGGCGGCCGACGGGTAGAGGACCGGGGGCGCGGCGTCCAGCGCCCGCTGCACCCAGATGCCGCCGTAGCCGAGCCCGGTGACGGCCGCCGACCCGAGGACCGCGGCCACCGGCGCGGGCACCCGGCCCAGGTGCGCCGCGTCCACCGCCAGGCCGGTGAGCAGCAGGAACACCGGCACCGCCGACAGCGGGAAGTCGGCGATCCCGAGCAGCGGCCAGATCAGCAGGCGGTAGGCGACGTAGGCGCCCGCCACCGCGGTCGCGGCCCACCGCACGCCGATCGTGCGCCGGGCGACGACCAGCACGACCGCCGCCGCCACCAGGCCCCACACCGGGTACACCCAGTCCGGGATGGGCAGCGAGAACTGCACGATCGACTCGCGGTCGACCGGGCGGCCGATCTGGTCGGCGGCGAACTGGAGCAGGCTCGGCTCGGCGTACGGCTCGCCGCGGTCCCACGAGGCGATCTCCAGCACGCCGTACTCCTGGTGCTGGTTGGGGAACCACGTGTTCTCCAGGAAGAAGAACCACAGGCCCGCCAGGCCGAGCACCGGCCACCGGCCGCCCGCCGGGAAGTGCCCGACCCACCCCCGGATCGCGCCGGCCAGCATGATCGCGGTGCCCAGGTACAGCAGGGCGTGCGACCCGCTCCACGACGTGATGTCCAGGCCGTTGATCCGGTGGTTGATCAGGTCGATGGGCAGCGCGATCAGGAAGACACCGGTGCCGACCTGCATCAGCCGCAGCGACGTCCGGTCCGCGCCGTAGCCGGTGTAGGTGTGGAACAGGGTCAGCCCGACCACGATCACCGTGCCCAGGGTGTTGATCAGGTGCGGCGGCGCCAGCTCGTCGCGCAGCCACTTGAAGTGCCAGGCGACGTCCCAGGACGAGCCGATCAGCTTGAGCAGCAGACCGGCCAGCCAGAGCTTGTAGAGCGCCGTGACGAGGGCAGGCGGCGTGTCGCGGCCGGGCTCGCCCCGCTCCCAGTGCTCGTCCCGGAAGCGCGCCACGCGATTGGTAACCCCCATGTTCACCCGCCCATGATGCGTCCCACCAGGGGTGGCAGGAAGGGTGCCCTGCCCTGGTTTTTCCGGGGTTGTCCCTTAGGGGGCGGCGATGACCAGCACTTTCCCCTGTTTCGTTCATGCTAACGGATGAGTCTCGTTGCTCTGAATGGCTCTAACGGGAAGGGTGCCGCACTGAGAGTCCGCTGAGAACACCGCACTGAGCACACCGCACTGAGCACACCGAGGAGCGCTTCCATGGGCCAGAGGGTTGTGGCCGGCCTGATCGTCACCGCGTTGGTGCTGGCACTGGTCGCTGCCGTGGCGCGGGTGTTCCTAAGCTGATCGCATGGACAACCTGCTCGGTCCCGGACCCACGTTGCTGCCCGACCGCCCGGAGGCGCAGGCCGCCGCCGAGGCGGGCACCGACCCAGCCAAGATCGTTCGCGCCTACCCCGACTTCAGCGAGGCGTGGGCGCTGCTCGCCGAGCGGGCGCTGCAGACCGGCGACCCCGTCGCCGGCTACGCGTTCGCCCGCACCGGCTACCACCGCGGCCTGGACCAGCTGCGCCGCGCGGGCTGGAAGGGCCACGGCCCGGTGCCCTGGTCGCACCGCGGCAACCAGGGCTTCCTGCGCGCGCTGGCCGCCCTGGCCAGGGCCGCCGACGAGATCGGCGAGACCGAGGAGCACGAGCGCTGCCGGAAGTTCCTCGCCGACAGCGACCCCGCGGCCCCGTCCGCCCTCGGCCTGAGCTGAGCCGCGTGGGAGCCGTGCGCGACGAGGTGGCGCGCAGGCTGAAGCGGTGGCAGAGCACGGCCTTGCCGATCGGCCAGGCCGCGCTCGCCGCCGGGCTGTCCTGGCTGGTCGCCACCGAGGTGGTCGGCCACGCCCACCCGTTCTTCGCGCCGATCGCCGCCGTCGTCTGCCTCGGCGTGTCGCTGGGGCAGCGGCTGCGGCGGGTGGTGGAGCTGGTCGTCGGCGTGTCCGTCGGCGTCGGCGTCGGCGACGTGCTGATCTCGTTGATCGGCTCGGGGACGTGGCAGATCGCGCTGGTCGTGGCGCTGGCGATGTCCGCGGCCGTGCTGCTCGACGGTGGCGCGGTGATCGCGCTGCAGTCCGGCTCGTCGGCGGTGCTGGTCGCCACGCTGCTGCCGCCGAGCGCGGGCGGCGGGCTGGACCGGATGGTGGACGCGCTGGTCGGCGGCCTGGTGGGGCTCGCCGTGACGGCGCTGCTGCCCGCGAACCCGCTGACCGTGGCGCACCGGCAGGCGAAGGTGGTGTTCGGCGAGCTCAGCGAGGCGCTGCGCGGGGTGGCGGCGGCGGTGTCCGACCACGACGCCGTGCGGGCCGCCGGGGTGCTGGCCCGGCTGCGCGACAGCCAGGAGGCGGTGGACGAGTTCGCGTCGGCGTTGAAGACCGGCGGTGAGATCGCCACCATCGCGCCGATCCGCCGGCGCCGTCGGCACGAGCTGGGCCGGTACGAGACGGCCGCCACGCCGGTGGACTACGCCCTGCGCAACACCAGGGTGCTGGCCCGGCGGGCGCTGGCGGCGCTGCGGGACGGCGAGCGGATGCCGGACGTGCTGCCCGACGTGCTGCGGCAGTACGCGGACGCGGTGGACGTGCTGCGGGGCGAGCTGGGGCGCGGCGAGGTGCCGGAGCGGGCGCGGTCGGCGGTCTGCGCGGCGGCGTCGGCGACCACGCACCGGCTCGGCGGCGAGGGCTTCTCGACCAGGGTGGTGCTGGCCCAGGTCAGGTCGGTGGCGGTGGACCTGCTCCAGGCGACGGGGTTGTCCCGGGCGGACGCGGTCGGGTCGTTGCCGCCGCTGACCCGCAAGGGCGGCAACGACTCGTCGAAGACCTAGCCCTGGGGCCGGTTCAGCACGCCGAGCAGGACGGCGTGCACCGCCTCGTGGTCCTTCGGGTCGGTGAGCCGGCAGGACGCACCGGTGACGGCGTACCACTCCTCCGCGCCCTCGTAGCGCACGGTCGCGCGCAGCTCGCCCTTGTCGAGCGTGGTGCGCAGCTCCAGGTCGCCGGTCACCACGCCGACCTCGTCGGTCATCACGCCGCCCGGTCCGGCCACGAAGGGCGAAGAGAGCTCAGCCATCGGTCGTCAGCACCTCCCCAGCATGCTTTGCAGTGCAGACTTCTCCGAGGAGTCCACCGCCAAACCCCACTTGTGCTTGGAGCGCGTCCACATCTTGGCGTAGGTGCACCAGTACGAGGACAGCGGCGGCTTCCACCGGGCCGGGTCCTGGTCGCCCTTGGCCTGGTTGACGTTGTCGGTGACGGCGATGAGCTGCGGAGCGCTGAGGTCGTTGGCGAACGACTGCCGCCGGGCCGTGGTCCAGGACGACGCGCCGGAGCGCCACGCCTCCGCCAGCGGCACGACGTGGTCGATGTCGACGTCGGAGGCGGCGGTCCAGGTCGCGCCGTCGTAGGGGCTGTGCCAGCGGCCGGAGGTGGCCGCGCAGCTCGAATCGGTGACCACGTTCGCGCCGTCCCGCTTGAGCACGGTCTCGCGGGTGTTGCAGGCGCCCGAGACGGTGCTCCAGTGCGGGAACAGGTCCCGCGAGTAGCCGCTCGTGGACCCCTCGGCAGCCACCCTCAGCGCGGCCAGCTCCGCGAGCGCGGTGCTGGTGCTGGGGATGTTCGGCGGCGTCGCCCGGGCAGGGGAGACCAGACCGACTGCCAGCCCACCAGCCAGGAGCAGGGAAAGAGCCGGAAGTCGCAGGGAAGCGGTGAATCGCGCGGTTCTGTTGACCGTTGACATAATTCCGACCTTCCTAGTTGGAAGCTGTCGGAATTACCTTGGGTCAATTCTCCTTTCGTGACAATGCTTTCGAGTGACGCCTGAATGGCGGGCGGAAGAATTCCTCCGTCACTGCAACCCGCGGACCAGCCGCAGGTCGACCGTGTGGCGGTACCAGGTCCACTTCCCCATCGGCCGCGGGTGCGCGACCCCGTCCGAGTCGACCTGCACCGGCAGGCAGCCGAGCTGGAACGCGCGCGCCGCCGTGCTGGTCACCTTCCGGCCGAGCAGCCGCTTGTGGATGACGTGCACGACCAGCCCGAGCCCGCCCTCCGGGTCCGGCGTCACCTCGATCCGGGTCGCCTGGCCGCGCAGCACGACCGTGTCGTCGCCGTAGCCGACGCCGCGCACCGGCCCGAGCGAGCCGAGCCCGACGAGCACGCCGCCCACGTCGTCCCGGACGAGTGGCACCCGATCGGGTTCACCGGCCAGGGCGAGGTCGAGCGCGCGGCCGGGATCGGTGGGCAGGCCCCAGAGCTTGGCCACCCCGGAGCGGGGGTCGGTGGGCACGTACCCGACCGGCACGTCGGCCAGCCGCTCGGACCTCAGCAGCCGCAGCACCACGGCGTTCAGGTCGGCGTCCGTCCCCTGGACGACGAGACGTTTGTCACCCGATTCCGCCAGAACGGCGTCCACCTCGGCCTTTCCGGGCCGTGCGGCCACCTGGCGCACCTCGAACCGGTCACCGTCCGTGATCTTTGGCGACTGCGAGTTTCCGCAGGCCAGCACGATTCCGCGCACCTTCATCTCCTGGTCTACCCTCAACAGCCGTCCACTGACGGCTCGGCCGTCGCAGGCATTCGGCTCTCTACCCGTCCAACCGCTTGGAGTTTCACATGCCGGCCGTCGTGCTGATCGGTGCCCAGTGGGGCGATGAGGGCAAGGGCAAGGCAACCGACCTGCTCGGTGACCGGGTGCAGTGGGTGGTCCGGTACCAGGGCGGCAACAACGCCGGGCACACCGTGGTGCTGCCCGACGGCCAGAAGTTCGCCCTGCACCTGATCCCCTCCGGCATCCTGACCCCCGGCGTCACCAGCGTCATCGGCAACGGGGTCGTGGTCGACCCCGGCGTGCTGCTCGACGAGCTGGCCGGCCTGGACGAGCAGGGCGTCGACACCAGCAAGCTGCTCATCTCCGCGGACGCGCACTTGATCATGCCGTACCACGTGGCGATCGATAAGGTCACCGAGCGCTACCTGGGCAAGGCCAAGATCGGCACCACCGGTCGCGGCATCGGCCCGTGCTACCAGGACAAGATCGCCCGGGTCGGCGTGCGCGCCCAGGACCTGCTGGACGAGAAGATCCTGCGGCAGAAGGTCGAGGCCGCGCTGGACTTCAAGAACCAGGTGCTGGTCAAGGTCTACAACCGCAAGGCGCTCGACCCGGAGCAGGTGGTCGACAGCGTGCTGGAGCACGGCACGAAGTTCACCTCCCGGATCGCCGACACCCGGCTGCTGCTCAACCAGGCGCTGGAGCGCGGCGAGACCGTGCTGCTGGAGGGCTCGCAGGGCACCCTGCTCGACGTCGACCACGGCACCTACCCGTTCGTCACGTCGTCCAACCCGACCTCCGGCGGCGCCAGCGCCGGTTCCGGCATCGGGCCGACGCGGATCACCACGGTGATCGGCATCCTGAAGGCCTACACCACCCGGGTCGGCTCGGGCCCGTTCCCGACCGAGCTGAACGACGACATGGGCGAGCACCTGCGCAAGACCGGCGGCGAGTTCGGCGTGACCACCGGGCGGTCCCGGCGCACCGGCTGGTTCGACGCGGTGATCGCCCGGTACGCGGCGCGGGTGAACGGCATCACCGACTACTTCCTGACCAAGCTGGACGTGCTGTCCGGCCTGGAGAAGGTGCCGGTCTGCGTCGGCTACACGATCGACGGCGAGCGGGTCGACGAGATGCCGATGACCCAGACCGACGTGCACCACGCCGTGCCGGTCTACGAGGAGCTGCCGGGCTGGTTCGAGGACATCAGCCACTGCCGCGAGTTCGAGGAGCTGCCCGCCAACGCGCGGGCGTACGTCGAGCACCTGGAGCGGATCTCGGGCGCCCGCATGTCCGCGATCGGCGTCGGCCCGGGTCGCGACCAGACGATCGTCCGCCACGACATGCTCGGCTGACACCGCGCTCGGAAGAAATGCCTCCGGGGCCGACGCAATCGGTCCCGGAGGCATTTTCACAATTCGGGAGCCGTTGACTTGCCCCAGCCGGATATCGAGACTCTGACTCGCTGATCAGCGCGTCCGATGTTCCCCTCCGCTGGGAGAAATCCGTGTCGATTTCCACCGCGGGTCTTGTCGCGCGCCCGGAACCCGCAATCCCGGCGCGCCCGCCCGCCCTGAAGAAACGCAAGTCGCCCGACCTGCGCCGGTGGCTGAGCCCGCTCGGCCTGGTCCTGCTGTGGCAGGTCGCGAGCAGCACCGGCCTGCTCCCCGAGGACAAGCTCGCGTCGCCGGTCACCGTGTTCCGGTCCGGCTACGAGCTGGTCGTGGACGGGCAGCTGGTCGACGCCTTCCTGGTGTCGCTGAGCCGGGTCGCGGTCGGGTTCGCCATCGGCTCGGTCGTCGGCGGCGCGCTGGGCCTGGTGTCCGGGCTGTCCCGCTGGGGCGAGCGGGTGCTCGACCCGCCGGTGCAGATGCTGCGCACGCTGCCGCACCTGGGCCTGGTCCCGCTGTTCATCCTGTGGTTCGGCATCGGGGAGGAGCCGAAGCTCGCGCTGGTCGCGGCGGGGGTGGCGTTCCCGCTCTACCTCAACCTGCACGCGGGCATCCGGCAGGCCGACCCGGCGCTGCTGGAGGCCGCGCGGGTGCTCGGCTACTCCCGCGTCGAACGGGTCCGGCACGTCGTGCTGCCCGCCGCGGTGCCGCAGACCCTCGTCGGCCTGCGGATCGCGCTCGGCACGGCGTGGCTGTCGCTGATCGTCGGCGAGCAGGTCAACGCGGACGCGGGCATCGGCTACCTGATCAACAACGCGCGCGAGTTCCTGCGCACCGACGTCGTCGTGGTCGGCCTGCTCGTCTACGCGCTGCTCGGCCTGACCACGGACGCGCTGGTGCGCGCGCTGGAGAGGAGGGTGCTGCGGTGGCAGGCGCGGTGACGATCAGGGGGCTGGTCAAGGACTTCGGGCCGCGCCGGGTGCTGGACGGGTTGGACCTCGACGTCGCGGCCGGTGAGTTCGTGGCGCTGCTGGGCCGCAGCGGGTGCGGCAAGTCGACGCTGCTGCGGGTCCTGGCCGGGCTCGACCCCGCGGTCGGCGGCACGTTCTCGGTGCCGGACCGGGTGTCGGTGGCCTTCCAGCAGCCCCGGCTGCTGCCGTGGCGGAAGGTGTGGCGCAACGTCTCGCTGGGGCTGCGCGGCGTTGATGGGCGTGCGGTCGCGGACCGGGCGCTGGCCGAGGTGCGGTTGGCCGGTCACGCCGACGCCTGGCCGTTGACGCTGTCCGGCGGCGAGGCGCAGCGCGTGTCGTTGGCGCGGGCGCTGGTGCGCGAGCCGGAGCTGCTGCTGCTGGACGAGCCGTTCGGCGCGCTGGACGCGCTGACCAGGCTCGCCATGCACCACCTGGTGGAGCAGCTGTGGCGCGAGCACCGGCCCGCCGTGCTGTTCGTGACGCACGACGTGGACGAGGCCCTGCTGCTGGCCGACCGCGTCGTGGTGCTGGACGAGGGTCGGATCGTGGCCGAGCACCGCGTCGACCTGCCGCGACCGCGGCGCCGCGCGTCCTTCGCGGACCTGCGGGTGGGAGTGCTGTCGAACCTGGGGGTGGACGATGTCGAAGCTGCTTAGCGCCCTGGCGGTCGCGGTCCTGGCGCTGGCGGGCTGCGGCACGGCGCAGTCGTCCGGCGACGGCGAGGTCGTGCTCAGGGTGGGCGACCAGAAGGGCGGCTCGAAGGCGCTGCTCACCGCGGCCGGGTTGCTGGACGGCTTCCCGCACCGGATCGAGTGGTCCACGTTCACGTCCGGACCACCGCTGCTGGAGGCGGCGTCCGCCGGGGCGATCGACATCGGCGGCGTCGGCAACACGCCCCCGATCTTCGCGGCCGCGGCGAAGGCGAAGATCGCCGCGGTGTACTCCGCGAAGGGCAGCGTGGAGGGCGACGCCCTGCTGGTGCCCGCCGACTCGCCGCTGAAGTCCGTGCCGGAGCTGAGGGGGCGCAGCATCGCCGTGGCCAAGGGCAGCTCGGCGCACGGGCAGGTGCTGCTGACGCTCGCCTCGGCCGGGCTGACGACGAAGGACGTGACGCTGAACTTCCTGCAGCCGTCCGACGCGTACTCGGCGTTCACCCAGAAGCGGGTGGACGCGTGGGCGGTCTGGGACCCCTACACCGCGCAGGCCCAGCTGGAGGCGGGCGCGCGGGTGCTCACCGACGGGCGCGGCAAGTCCAACGGCTACACGTTCCAGGTCGCCGGGCGGGCCGCGCTGGGCGACCCGGGCAAGGAATCCGCGATCAGGGAGTTCGTGAAGCGGATCGGGCAGGCCCAGCGGTGGGCCGACGCGAACCGCGCGGAGTGGGCGCGGGTGTGGGCGTCCGAGACCGGGTTGAAGCCGGAGGTCGCGCTGGCCGCCGTGGAGCGGGGCGGCGACCTGCCGGTGGAGCTGGACGACGCCGTGGTCGCGTCGGAGCAGGAGCTGGCCGACGCGTTCACCGCGGACGGCACGTTGCCCGGTCGGGTGGAGTTCAAGGACTTCGTGGACGCGCGTTTCCAGGGGGAGCTGTCATGAGCGTGGTCCTGCACTGGTTCCTGCCCACTTCCGGTGACGGCCGGACGGTGGTCGAGCGGTTCCACGCCAACCGGTCGCTCGGCGCGGCGGCGCTGCGCGAGCCGGACCTCGACTACCTGGCGCAGGTCGCGCGGGCGGCCGAGCACAACGGGTTCACCGGCGTGCTGACGCCGACCGGGACGTGGTGCGAGGACGCGTGGCTGACGACGGCGGCGCTGATCGAGCGGACGTCCGCGCTGAAGTTCCTGGTGGCGTTCCGGCCGGGCGTCATCTCGCCGACGTTGGCCGCCCAGATGGCGTCGACCTACCAGCGGATCTCCCGCGGCCGGCTGCTGCTCAACGTGGTGACCGGCGGGGACGAGGTCGAGCAGCGCCGGTTCGGCGACTGGCTGGACCACGACCGGCGGTACGCGCGGACCGACGAGTTCCTGCACGTGGTGCGGGCGGTGTGGTCCGGCCGGCCGGTGGACTTCGAGGGCGAGCACTACCGCGTCTCGGGCGCGACGCTGCTCGCCGCGCCGGACCCGGTGCCGCCGATCTACTTCGGCGGCTCGTCGGATGCGGCGCTGCCGGTCGCGGCCCGGCGGGCGGACGTGTACCTGACCTGGGGCGAGCCGCCGGCGCAGGTGGCGGAGAAGATCGGCCGGGTGCGGGCGCTGGCCGGTGACCGGCCGATCCGGTTCGGCGTGCGGCTGCACACGATCAGCCGCGACACGTCGGCCGAGGCGTGGCGCGAGGCGGAGAAGCTGCTGGAGGCCCTGGACCCGGAGCAGGTGGCCAGGGCGCAGGAGCAGCTGCGCGCGTCGCAGTCCGTGGGTCAGCAGCGGATGGTGGCCCTGCACGGTGGCGACCTGAGCCGCGGGGTGCGCGGCCTGGAGGTCCACCCCGGGCTGTGGGCGGGCATCGGGCTGGTGCGCGGCGGCGCGGGCACGGCGCTGGTCGGCAGCCACGCCGAGGTCGCGGACCTCATCGAGGAGTACCACGCGATCGGCGTGGAGGAGTTCGTCCTCTCCGGTTACCCGCACCTGGAAGAGGCGTTCTGGTTCGGCGAGGGCGTCCGCCCGATCCTGGCGGCCCGCGGCCTGCTCGCGCACACCTCCGCGACAGGCGATCCGCGCACTGGACCGGAGCTGTCGGTCCCCTCCGGCGTCGTGCCCGTCGGGGGGTCCTGACCACCGGGGGCGCCCGCACCCGCGCGGGTGCGGGCGCCCCCGGGTTCGGCGGTCAGCCCCGGCGGGCTTCCACGGCGGTGTCGGGGTTGTCGGCGAAGACGCCGTCCAGGCCGGTCGCGAAGAACCTCGCGTACTCGCCGAACGCGTCGCCGTACGCGGCCGGGTCGGTGGACGTGCGGAAGTCCGCCGGCAGGAACGCGTTCTCGTTGCGGAACGTCCAGGCGTGCACGACCAGGCCGCGCGTGTGCGCGTCGCGCACCAGGCTGGTCGGCTCGCTCAGGAAGCCCGCCGCGTCGCGCGGGATGACCAGGTCCTTCGCCGCGCCGACACCGGACGCGTAGGTGCGGATCTCGCGCAGCCCCGCCGGCGTCACCAGGTCGCGGTACGTGCGCTTGTCGCCCGCCTTGACGAAGTCGTACGGCGCGCCGGACGCGTTGACCAGCTGCACCAGCGGCACGCGCAGCTTCGGCTTCAGCTGCTTGAGGTTGGCCACCTCGAACGACTGCACGTACACCTTCGCGCCGTGCCGGTTCAGGCCCGCCCTGGTCAGCACGTCGACCAGGCGCGGCTCCAGCGGCAGGCCGATGTCCTGGAAGTAGGTCGGGTGCTTGGTCTCCGGGTACAGGCCGATGTCGCGACCCAGCTCCCGCGACAGCCGCCGGGTCAGGTCGACGACCTCCTCCAGCGTGGGCACCTCGAACCGCCCGTTGTAGAGCGTGTTGCGCGGCCGGACGTCCGGGATGCGCTCGGTGGCCCGCAGGGTCTTCAGCTCGGCGAGCGTGAAGTCCTCGGTGAACCAGCCGGTGATCGCCGTGCCGTCGATGACCTTGGTGGTCCGGCGCGCGGCGAACTCCGGGTGCGCCGCCACGTCCGTGGTGCCGCCGATCTCGTTCTCGTGCCGGGTGACCAGCCTGCCGTCCTTGGTGACGACCAGGTCGGGCTCGACGTAGTCGGCGCCCATCCGCGCGGCCAGCTCGTACGCCGCCAGCGTGTGCTCCGGCCGGTAGCCCGACGCGCCCCGGTGGCCGATCACCAGCGGGCCCTTGCGGGACGCCGCCTGCTCCGGGCCGCCGCTCGCCGACGCCGCCGGCAGCACCACCGCCCCCGCCACCGCGAGCGCCGCCAGCGCCACCCCGACGATCCTCGTCCGCACCATCGCCGACCTCCCGAAAGGGTTCCCGCTCAGAGATTCCCGACGCGCGGCAGCCTCGTCGCGCACCGCGACGTCCCGGTCACGTTAGGGCGAATCGGGGGCAACGTCCCAGTGAACGCGTGGTGGGAGGTTCGGTGGTCGTCACTCCCTGGCGATGGCCGCTTCCTCCAGGTCGAGTTCGCGCAGCACCCGGAACAGCACCTCGTCGTCGATCCGCCCCTCGTCGCGCGCCTGGACGAACACCTGCCGCTCGGCCTCCAGCATCGTGCGCCGCAACCGCCGGTACGCCGCCGCGGGGCTCTCGTCCTCCTGCCTGCCCAGCCGCTCCCACGCCGCGTTGCCCCGGTGCTCGGCCATGATCCGCAACCGGTCCACGACGTCGCCCGGCGTGTCCTCGTCGTCGCCGATGACCTCGTCCAGCCTGCGCACGGCGGCCTGCGCGGCGGCGTGCTGCACCTGCGCCTCAGCCAGCGCGTCGGTCCGCTCCTCGTCACCGCGGAACCCGAGCTCGCGGATCACCAGCGGCAGCGTCAGGCCCTGGATCAGCAGCGTGCCGACGGTGACCACGAACGCGCAGAACACGATCACCTCGCGGCCGGGCAGGTCGAGCGGCAGCGCGCTCGCCGCGGCCAGCGACACCACGCCCCGCATCCCCGCCCACGACAGCACGGTCACGCCGCGCCACCCCGGCGAGCCCTCCCGCTCCCGGACCCGCTTCGACAGCAGCCGGGGCAGGTACGCCGCCGGGTACATCCACAGGAACCGCACCAGGATCGTCGCCAGCAGCACGACCACCGCCGCCCACACCAACCCGGCGGTGACGTCCACGTCGCGCACCGCGCTGTTCAGCTGCAGGCCGATCAACGCGAACACGAACGACTCCAGCAGCGCGTCCACCGACCGCCACACCGCGCCGTCCTGCAGGCGGGTGTAGTACGAGCTGCGCGGCGCGTTGTGCCCGATGTAGAGCCCGGCGATCACCACCGCGAGCACACCGGAGGCGTGCAGCTCCTCGGCGAAGATGTACGCGCCGAACGGCACCAGCATGCCGAGCGCGCTCTCCAGCACGCCGTCGTCCAGCCGGGCCCGCACCCGCCGCACGGCCCAGCCGATGGCCAGGCCGACGAGCACACCGCCACCCGCGCTGATCACGAACGTGCGGGTGCCGTCGACCCACGTGGCGGTGACGCCGGCGGCCGCCGCGACGGCCACCTTGTAGGCCGTCAACGCGGTCGCGTCGTTGATCAGGCTCTCGCCGGTGAGCAGCGTCATCGTCCGGCGCGGCAGGTTGAGCCTGCGGCCGATGGCGACCGCGGCGACCGCGTCCGGCGGCGCGACCACCGCGCCCAGCACCAGGGCCGCCGGCAGCGACAGGCCGGGCAGCACCAGGTGCGCGACCCAGCCGACGCCGATCGTGGTGGCCAGCACCAGGCCCACCGCGAGCAGCCCGATCGGCCTGAGGTTGGCCCGGATGTTGTGGTACGAGCTGTCCAGCGCCGCCGAGTACAGCAGCGGCGGCAGCACCAGGACCAGGATCAGCTCCGGGTCCAGGCCGAACTCGGGCAGGCCCGGGATGAACGACACCGCCAGCCCGACGCCGACCAGGACCAGCGGCGCCGACCAGTTGAGGCGCTTGGCCGCGGCCGTGACGAGCAGCGCGCCGACGAGCAGCAGGAGCAGTTCCGGTCCGTGCATGGCGCAATCTTGCGTGATGATGGCCGGTATGACCTGTCCTCACGTCGCGGACCTGCCGCCGTCGGTCGCCCCGGACCACCCCGAGGGCTGCGCGGACTGCCTCGCCGTCGGCGAGCACAACTGGGCGCACCTGCGGATCTGCCTGTCCTGCGGGCACGTCGCGTGCTGCGACTCCAGCCCGCGCCGGCACGCGACCGCGCACTTCAACGCCTCCGAGCACCCCGTGATGCGCTCGTTCGAGCCGGGCGAGGACTGGCGCTGGTGCTACCTGGACGCCCGGGTCGTGTGACCCTCCGACCGTCTTTACAGTCCCTTTAGACGGTCGGTCTATGGCTGTGACGGTCGACACAGCTAGCTTCGTGAGCGCTGGATCAAGCGCGACACGAAGGGGTGCGCGTGCCGACCAAGTCGCAGGTCGAAGTCGATGAACTGCTCGCCGAGTACGACGAGGAGCGCCCCTCGCGCGCCTTGTCCCGGCGCTGGGAGCTGGGCGTGTGGGTGGCGGGCCTCGCCATCGCGCTGCTCGTGCTCAAACAGGTGTTCTGGCCCTTCAGCAAGGGCGGCCAGTACTACCTGGTGATCTTCCTGGCGGTCACGCTGCCGCTGGTCTTCCTCTGCTACCGGCCGCGCGGCAGGCGCGGCGACACCGACGACCCCGGCGTCCTCGACTGGGCGGCGGCGCTGCTGGCGTTCGTGGTCGGCGCCTACCCCCTGTTCGGCGGGTTCGACGCGTTCCTCGACCGCCAGGGGCAGCTGACCGCGCTGGACGTGGTCGCCGGGACCCTGCTGCTGGTGCTGGTGCTGGAGGCGTGCCGGCGGACCACCGGCTGGGTGCTGCCGGTCGTCTGCGTCGCGTTCGTCGCGTTCGCCTACTACGGCGGGTTCCTGCCGCCGTCCTGGGCGATCTCGCACGCCGGCGTGGACTTCTCGCAGATCATCAACGGCTTCTACAACGACGCGACCGGGTTCTACGGGACGCCGCTGGACGTCGCCGCCACGTACATCGTGCTGTTCACGATCTACGGCTCGGTGCTCAACGCGTCCGGCGCGGGCACGTTCTTCGTCGACATCAGCTTCTCCGCGTTCCGCAGGTCCCGCACCGCGCCCGGCCGCACCGCCGCCACCGCCGGGTTCCTGCTCGGCACCGTGTCCGGCTCGGGCACCGCGACGACCGTGTCGCTGGGCGCGGTGACGTGGCCGATGCTGAAGAAGGCCGGCTACCCCAAGGAGAGCGCGGGCGGGCTGCTCGCCGCCTCCGGCATCGGGGCGATCCTGTCGCCGCCGACCCTGGGCGCGGCGGCGTTCATCATCGCCGAGTACCTGGAGACCTCGTACCTGCAGGTGCTGGTCTGGGCGATCCTGCCGACGCTGCTGTACTACCTGGGCATCGCGCTGGCCGTCGAGATCGACGCCCGCAAGTTCGGCGCGAAGGCGGTCGACATCGACTCGCCGAGCCCGTGGGCGCTGCTCAAGCAGGGCGGCTACCACTTCCTGTCGCTCGCGGTGATCGTCGTGTTCCTCGCCCTGGACATCCCGGTGTTCTCGGCCGTGGTCTACGCGACCGGCGTCGCGGCGCTGTTCGCGCTGGTCGCCAAGCGCGGTGACGTGCGGGAGTGGCTGCGGGCGATGGCGGACTCGCTGTCCAGCGGCGTGCGGTCGGCGCTGCCGGTGATCGCGGTGTGCGCGGCGGCGGGCGTGATCACGTCCACCATCACCAAGACCGGGCTGGGGCAGGAGCTGGCGTCGGCGCTGGTGGACATCGCCGGCGCGATCTCGTCCAACCCGACCGCGGTGCTGTTCGTGACCGTGGTGCTCGCGGCGGTCGCGGTGAGCCTGCTCGGCCTGGCCGTGCCGGTGACCGCGTCGTTCATCATCGCGTGGGTCGTCATCGGGCCCGCGCTGATCGAGCTGGGCGTGGCGCGCGAGGAAGCGGCCATGTTCATCTTCTACTACGCGGTGCTGTCCGAGGTGACGCCGCCGACGGCGCTGGCCGCCGTGGCCGCCGCGGCCATCACCGGCGGCGACGTGATGAAGACGATGTGGCGCACGTGGAAGTACACGCTGCCCGCGTTCCTCGTGCCGCTGGCGTTCGTGCTGACCGACAACGGCGCCGGGCTGCTGCTGCGCACGTCGTTCCTCGGCGGCCTCTGGGCGTTCGCCGTCTCCGCGCTGGGCGTGGCCGCGCTGGCCGTGCTCACCGGGGGCTGGCTGATCGGTCGGGCCCGGTGGCCGGAACGCGTGCTGTGCGCGCCCGCCGCCGTCGCCCTGCTCTACCTGCAACCCGTCACCATCGCCGTCGGCGTCGGCTTCCTGCTGGCCGCGGTCGTGGTGCACGTTCTCCTGAGGAGGAAGGATCAGCATGCGCAGCTGGACGCTTAGGGCCGCCACGGGCGTGCTCGCCGTCGGTCTCGTCGCCGCCGGGTGCGGGGGCAAGCAGACCCCGGCCGCGTCGCCGAGCGGCACCGCGGGCGGGGCCGCCTGCGAGGCGGGCGACGGCCGGATCACCATCGCCACCGGCAACTCCGGCGGCGTGTACTACGTCATCGGCGGCGGGCTGGCGAAGCTGATCAGCGACAACACCGGGCTCAAGGCCACCGCCGCCGAGACCGGCGCGTCCGTGCAGAACATCCAGCAGCTCGTCGCGGGCGACTACGACGTGGCGTTCTCGCTGGCCGACACGGCGGCCGACGCGGTCGCGGGCAAGGGCGCGTTCGACGGCGAGCCGCAGCAGGTGCAGGCGTTGACCAGGCTCTACCCGAACTACACGCAGGTGCTGGTGCGGGCCGACTCCGGGATCGACTCCATCGCCGACATGCGCGGCAAGCGGATCTCCACCGGGTCGCCCAAGTCCGGCACCGAGGTGATCGCCAACCGGCTGCTCACCGCCGCCGGGCTGAACCCGGAGACCGACGTGCAGGCCCAGCGGCTCGACCTGGCCAAGACCGCGGACGGGATGAAGGACGGCAGCATCGACGGGCTGGTGTGGTCCGGCGGCCTGCCGACGGCGCAGATCACCGACATCACCACGTCGCTGAAGGACGACGTCAAGTTCATCGACATCACACCGCAGCTGGACGCGTTGAAGGAGGTCAACGAGGTCTACGACCGGGGCGTCATCCCGGCCGCGACCTACGGCCAGCCCGCCGACGTGCCGACCGTGGCGGTGCCCAACGTGCTGCTGGTGCGGTCGGACTTCCCCGAGGGCGACGCGTGCGCCGTGACCAAGCTCATCTACGACAAGAAGACGGAGCTGGAAGCCGTGCACCCGGCGGCCAAGGACATCGCCAAGGAGAAGGCCGGGATGACCGACCCGGTGCCGCTGCACCCCGGCTCGCTGGACGCACTGGGCGGATGACCGGCCGGGTCATCTAGGCTTCCGCACCGTGCGTGTCCTGGTCATCGGGTCTGGCGCCCGTGAACATGCCCTAGTCCTCGCCTTGTCGCGGGACCCCTCGGTGATCGCGCTGGCGTGCGCGCCGGGCAACGCCGGCATCGCCGGCGCGGCGGAGACCTACGGGGTCGACGTCACCGACGGCGCGGCGGTCGCGGCGCTGGCCAAGGAGTGGAACGCCGACCTGGTCGTGGTCGGGCCGGAGCAGCCCCTGGTGGCGGGTGCGGCGGACGCCGTGCGCGCCATCGGGATCCCCTGCTTCGGCCCGTCGGCCGAGGCGGCCCGGATCGAGGGCTCCAAGGCGTTCGCGAAGGACGTCATGGCCGCCGCGGGCGTGCCGACGGCCGTCGCGGAGACCGTCGACAACCCGGCCCGGCTCGACTCGGCGCTGACCCGCTTCGGCCCGCGCTGGGTGGTCAAGGACGACGGCCTGGCCGCCGGCAAGGGCGTGGTCGTCACCAACGACCGCGCCGTGGCCCGCGCGCACGCCATGACGCTGCTCGACCACGGCCACCCGGTGCTGCTGGAGTCGTTCCTCGACGGCCCGGAGGTGTCGCTGTTCTGCCTGGTGGACGGCTCCACCGTGGTGCCGCTGCTGCCCGCGCAGGACTTCAAGCGGGTCGGCGACGGCGACTCGGGCCCGAACACCGGCGGCATGGGCGCCTACTCACCGCTGCCCTGGGCGCCGCCCGACCTGGTGGACACGATCGTGGCCACCTGCGTCCAGCCGGTCGTGGACGAACTGGCCCGCCGCGGCACCCCGTTCACCGGCCTGCTGTACGCGGGCCTGGCGCTGACGTCCACCGGCCCGCAGGTCATCGAGTTCAACTGCCGGTTCGGCGACCCGGAGACCCAGGCCGTCCTGGCCCTGCTGCGCACCCCGTTGGCCGCCGTCTTCCACGCCGCCGCCACCGGCGGCCTGGGCGGCCTGCCGCCGCTGGAGTGGGCCGACGGCTACGCCGTGACCGTCGTCATCGCCGCCGAGGGTTACCCCGGCCGCCCCCGCACGGGTGACGTGATCGCCGGCGCGGAGGCCGACGGCGTCCTGCACGCGGGCACCCGCCGCCGCGAGGACGGCGCCGTCGTGTCCACGGGCGGGCGGGTGCTGTCCGTCGTCGGCACCGGGGACACCCTGGACGACGCGCGTTCCGACGCGTACCGCCGCGTGGAGGGCGTCCACCTGACGGGCTCCCACCACCGCACCGACATCGCGCTGCGCGCGGCGAACGGCTCGATCACCCTCCCCTGACCCGCTCGCGACCGCGCGGCCGATCGGACCCCCGATCGGCCGCGCGCCGTCCACCGGAACCGGTGCGCGGGTTTCTTCGTCCAACCTCAGACCCGGCTCACGTGGTCGTTGGTAGCCTCGGACCGGGATCAATCCGTCACCGACCGTACGGGGGTAGGACGTCGTGGACCAGGAGAGCGGCCTACTGGGCGCCGTCGCCGCCGCGGGGGGAGCCGTCGGCAAGGCGGTCGGCGAGATGTTCGCGGCGGAGAAGCGGCTGAACAGCACCATGGCCACCGGGCCGGTGTCGGGGCAGCAGTTCAGCGTTTCCAAGGAGACGGTCCTCGACGCCGGCAGGGTCATCCAGACCCAGATCGACGCGCTGTGGACGAGTTACGGCGCGGCGGTGCGGGACCTCAAGGTCAACCTCGGTGGTCTCGACACCGTGAACAAGGACATCGCCGAGGCGTGGAACGAACGGCTGGTCGACCACGACGACTCGTACTCCAAGAGGGTCGAGCAGTACATCGAGAGCCTGGTGGGCCTCGTCGAGCAGCTGCGTGCCGCGGCCAAGCAGTACGGGCACACCGATGAAGACGTCACGGCGGCCATGGGGGCAGCGGGTGCTTCGCAGCAGTAAAGCGCTCATCGTGCTCGCCCTGGCGGTCGGCGCGGTGGTGGCCGGCTGCACGCAGAAGGAGCCCGGTGCCGCCACCTCCTCCACGACCCCGGTCGAGAAGACCACGGCGACGACGGGCACGTCCGAGCCGACGGTCGAGTTCCCCCGACGGCCGGCGGAGATCAAGGTCGACGGCATCGCCGACGCCTGCACGACGCTGACCGAGGACCAGCAGCGCGAGTTGGGCATCGACGCGGCGCACAGCCAGCCGATGGACGTCATCGAGGACCGGGAGATGCCGGGGTGCAGCTTCCGGAAGAACTCGCGCCCGCTCTACAGCTACGAGGTCGCGCTGATCTCGGACGAGGGGGCCGGTTACTGGCAGAGCGGCGGCAACCTCGACGTCGTCCAGAAGACGGTGGCGGGGTACGGCGCGCTCCAGGTGACGCTGGCGGGAACGACCAAGGGTGATTGCTCGCTCGCGGTGGACGTTGCGGACGGGCAGCAGTTGTTCGTCTCCTTCCTGCCGATCGGCGACAACTTCACCCAGGACGAGATGTGCCAGAACGCGGCCAAGGGCGCGGAGATGGCGCTGACGACGTTGAAGACTGTGAAGTGAGGGGGAGGTATGGGCGGCTTCAGGCAGATCACCGACCACCGCTTCGAGGGGTACACCAACTCCGGGCTGGCCGAGCTGGTCGGGCAGTTCCAGCAGGGTGACGCGGCCCAGCGGTTCAGCGACGCGTCGCACGCGTTGCGCCAGCTCGCCTCCACGCTGGACGAGACCGACCACGTGCTGCGGGAAGAGCTGAAGAAGCTCGGCATCGCGTGGCAGGGCGCGGCCGGTGACAACGCGGGCAAGGCGACGACCGTGTCCGCCGACGTGGCGACCTCCGGCACCGACGCCGCCCAGCAGAACTCCAAGGCCACCGCGACGCAGAGCGCCACCTACAGCCAGACGCGCCACGCCATGCCCGAGCCCCAGCAGTTGCGCGGGGACACCGAGACCAACTTCGGCGACAAGGTCGGTGGGTTCTTCGGGTACGAGACCGACCACGCCAAAGAGGTCAAGGCGACGCAGGCGGCGCGCGAGCAGACGATCCGGGGGCTCGACCAGTACACCGAGGCCAGCCGGGACGCGCTGAACCAGTACCAGGGTATGAACAAGCCGCCGCAGTTCGAGGTGACGGCGGTGTCCAGCGTCGGCACGCCGGTGGCGGCGGTGGGGCAGTTCGGTGGGCCGGTGCCCGGGGTTCCCGGTGGTGTGCCGGGTGGTGGCCTGCCCGGCGGGCTGCCCGGTGGGGCCGGTCAGCTGCCCGGCGGCGGTTCGATCGGGTTGCCGCCGCAGTTGCCGGGTCAGCTGCCCGGCCAGTTGCCCGGTGGGTCGACCGGGTTGCTGCCCAACACCCCCGGTGCGCCGACGGTCCTGCCGCCGGCCGCGCTGGGGAAGGTCGGCGGGTCGAACTTCGGGCTGGGGCTCGGGCTCGGCATCGCCGGTGGGCTCGGGCTGGGGCTCGCGGCGACGCAGGCGCGCGGTGGGCAGGTCGTCCGGAACGCCGGCCCGGCCACGGCCGGTGGCAAGGCGCCCGAGGGGCCGGCCGGCGCCAAGGGCGCGGGCGGCGGCGGCGCGGCGGGCAAGGGCGGTGTGCCCGGCATGCCCGGCGCGCTGACCGGGAAGCCCGGCATCTCCGCGACGATCGGCGCCATCGACCCCGACGAGCGCGCCCCCGGTCGCGGTGCGGCGGGTGGCGCGGCGGGCAAGGCGGGCGCCGGCGCCTCGATGCTGCAGCCGGCGGCCAGCGCCAAGGGCGGTCCCGGCGAGGAGGACGGCGAGCACGTCCGCAAGTACGGCGTCGACTCCGACGACGTCTTCGGCGACGAGCGGATGGTCGTGCAGTCGGTCATCGGCGACGACGAGCCCGAGAAGAAGTGAAGTGAGCGGCACGGTTGTCCTGTCCACGCTGGAGTTCGACGTCGCGTGGGAAGGTGAGCGACTGGCCAGGCGCAACGTCGCGCTGGACGTGCCGAGCCCGGGCACCACGCACACCGAGCGCGCCGTGCTGGTCGAGCAGGCGTGGCAGTCGATGGCCGACCGCGGGCTGGCGGGGAACCGGCGGGTGACGCCCGAGCTGGCCGACGCGTTCGCGCTGCTGGCCAACCCGCAGGTGTCGATCGACCTCTGGATCTGGGTCGACCGCCGCAAGATCAAGGGCCTGGCGGCGGCGGCCGGTGACGACGGGGTGCTCGCCGTGGTGGACGGCGACGAGGTGTGGCTGATCGAGTCGCGGGCCAGTGCCCTGGCCGAGTCGGCCGTGTCGGTCGCCGGTGAGGCGCGCGCCGGGTACGGGCGGTCGATCAGCCTGCCGAACGACCTGCTGCGCGTGGCGTCGGAGGAGGCCGGGCGGGACGCGGAGAGGCTGGTGCTGGCGCTGGAGCGGCACGGGTTGCCGCTGCACGAGGCGCAGGAGCTGGCCGGCATGTGCGACGGGATGGGCACCCGCGGCCAGTTCGGCGTCGAACGCGCCCGGCAGGGCGGGCCGCCGGTGCGCGCCGACCGCGTCGTCGCCTGGCACGACACGCCGTCCGGCCGCTACCTGCACCAGGTCCGGCCCAGTTCGGACGGCCGCAGCTGGAGCACCATCACCCCCATCGACAACGCCCGCCTCGCCGCGTGCGTCTGGGAGCTGCTGCAAGAGGTCTGAGTTCCGGCACGGCGGAGCGGAACCCGGACGTGTCCACCGACGTCAGTTCCCTGCGGGCCCGGGGAGCCGGAGCGATGCCCGCCGTCATTCGGGAGTGACGTCTGGTGACCACTGCGACACTGAGCGCGACCGCGTTCCGCACCGCCTGGGAACACCTCGACCTCGGCGCGATGCCGTACGTCCTGCACGTCCAGGACGAACCCGCCCCGTGGGACCACCTCGCCGACCAGGGCCTGGCCCGCGGCGGTGAGCTGGACCCGTGGCTGGGCGCGGTGTTCAAGCTCATCGCCCACCCACCGCGCTCGGCGGACCTGCGGCTCGGCCTCGGCACCACCGCGGTGCGCGCGCTGGCCGCGCCCACCGGTTCCGGGTCGGTGCTCGCCGTGCTGACCCGGGACGTGCTCACCGTGCGGGAGGTGGCGGCCGACCTCGCCGACGCGCTGATCGGGCTCCTGCCGGAACTGCCGGGCGGCCGGGTCGGCGGGCCGGACCTGAGCGGCCGGTTCGGCGCGGCCGCGATCGACCGGAGCGGGCGGCGCACGCGGGCGGCGGACGTGGTCGACTTCCACGGTCCGACCGACCCGGCCGGGCTGCGGGCCGGGATCGCCGGGTTGCTGAGCGGGTTCCCCGGCTGACCACGTGACCCGGACCATGCCGGTGACCAGCGATATTCGCCGTCCGGTCGATTAGCCTGGCCGGCATGCTGGGTGTCTCCGCTCGTGCCGACGTGCCCCCCTTCCACGTGATGGAGGTGCTGTCCGCCGCGGCACGGCGGCAGCGGCTGGTGGGGGACGTGGTGTCGCTGGCGGCCGGGCAGCCGTCCAGCCCGGCGCCCGCGCCCGTGCTGGAAGCGGCCCACCGCGCGCTGCGCGAGCAGACCCTGGGCTACACCGAGCAGCTGGGCATCGTGGAGCTGCGCGAAGCCCTGGCCGGGCACTACCACCGGCAGTACGGCCTCGACGTCTCGGCGGACGACGTCGTGGTGACCACCGGCTCCTCCGGTGGGTTCCTGCTGGCGTTCCTCGCCGCCTTCGAGGCGGGCGACCGGGTCGCGCTGGCCCGGCCCGGCTACCCCGCCTACCGCAACATCCTCCGGGCGCTGGGCTGCGAGGTGGTCGAGCTGGCCTGCGGGCCGGAGACCCGGTTCCAGCCGACGGTGGCGATGCTGGAGGACGCCGGTCCGCTGGCCGGGTTGGTGGTCGCCAGCCCGGCGAACCCGACCGGCGCCGCGCTGGCCCCCGACGAGCTGGCCGGGCTGACCGGCTGGTGCGCGGAGCGCGGCGTGCGGCTGGTCAGCGACGAGATCTACCACGGCATCAGCTACGGCACGCCGCTCGCGTCCGCCTGGCAGACCTCGCGCGACTCCGTCGTGGTCAACTCCTTCTCCAAGGCGTTCGCGATGACCGGCTGGCGGCTGGGGTGGCTGCTGCTGCCGCCCGACCTGCGCCGCGCGGTGGACCGGCTGACGGGCAACTTCACCCTCTGCCCGCCCGCGCTGGCCCAGCACGCGGCCGTCGCGGCGTTCGAGCCCGAGTCCTACGCGCGGACCGAGCACCTGGTCGAGGGGTACCGCCTCAACCGGGACGTGCTGCTCAAGGGCCTGGCCGACCTCGGCATCGACAGGGTGGCCCCGGCCGACGGCGCGTTCTACGCCTACGCCGACGTCTCGCACCTGACCGACGACTCGACGGACTTCTGCCGCCGGCTGCTGGACGACACGGGCGTCGCGATCGTGCCGGGCATCGACTTCGACCCGGTGCGCGGGCACGAGTTCATCCGGCTCTCCTTCGCCGGGTCCGGCCGGGACGTGGAGGAGGCGCTGCGGCGGATGGGCGCCTGGCTGCCGGGGAACTGATCGCGCCGGCCGGTCGTTCGAGGGGCATGGTCCGAATAATCCTGTGGCTGCTCGCGGCCTGGCTCGTGATCTCGGTGCTCGGCGCCGTGATCAAGGGGGCCTTCTGGCTCGCGATCATCGGTGGCGTGCTCTTCCTGGGCACGGCCGCGTACGGCGCGATCAAGAGCGGCAAGCGGCCCAAGGGCATCAAGGGCCCCTGAAAACTCTTCAAATATTTCTCGCGAGCTGGAAAAACGTCGAACCGGCCCGCACCATGGGTCGGTGTCCGCGACCGATGAGCGCCGCCTGGACCGGTGGGAGCGCCGCGCCGAGTGGCCGATGACGGGCCTGGCCGTCCTCTTCGTGGTGGCCTACGCCTGGCAGGTCCTCGACGACCGCGCCACCGCCGGTCTGCACGGCGTGCTGGAGGTCGTCCTCTGGCTGATCTGGCTGATCTTCGCGGTGGACTACGCCGCCCGCCTCGCCCTGGCCGCCGACAAGCGCAGGTTCCTGTCGAGCCACCTGCTCGACCTGCTGGCGGTCCTGCTGCCGATGATGCGCCAGCTGCGCGTGCTGCGGCTGATCACCGCGCTCAAGGTGCTCAACAAGCGGTTCGCGGGCAGGTTCCGGCAGCGCGTGGGCGTGTACGCCGCGGGCGTCACCCTCCTGGTCGGCCTGTGCGCCTCGCTGGCCGTGCTGGACGCGGAGCGCCACCACCCGGACGCCACCATCACCACGTTCGGCGACGCCACGTGGTGGACGCTGACCACCATCTCCACCGTCGGTTACGGCGACCGCTACCCCGTCACCTGGGAGGGCCGGCTGGTCGCCGCGCTGCTGATGATCGGCGGCATCGCCCTGCTGGGCGTCATCACCGGCACGATCGCGTCCTGGTTGGTCGACCGGCTGAGCGGGGTCGAGGAGTCGGTGACCGAGGCCGAGCAGGTCACCGCGGCCGAGCTGCGCCTGGTCCGGGCGGAGCTGGCCGAGCTGCGCGAGGAGCTGCGCGCGGCGAAGACCCGCTGAGCGGCTGACCCGGGGACCCACCGGCCACCTGACCCGCCGACCCCAGGGGCCGCTAAGCCGAGAGCACCCGCCGCGCGTGCGCGGGACCCTCCCACACCACCCCGGTCAGCCGCTCGGCCGGCACCGGCAGCTCCGCCGTCGGCTCGCTGACCACCTCGCCGCAGTCGAACACCACCCAGCGCACGTCAGCTCACCGACCCGATCCGGCGCAACGCCTCCGCCACGTCCTCCGCGCCCACGTCGCGGTGCAGCACGAACCGCACCTTGCCCGACATCGGCCCGGCGAACACGCCGAGGTGCCGCAGCCCGGTCAGCGTCACCTCCAGGTCCGGCACGCCGGCCAGCACGATGTTGGTCTCCGGCTCGTCCACCTGCCAGTCCAGCTCCGCCAGGCCGCGCGCCAGCGCCCGCGCGTTCTGGTGGTCCCGCGCCAGGTCGTCGACGCGACCCAGCCCGACCAGGCCCGCCGCCGCCAGCACACCGCCCTGCCGCACGCCGCCGCCGAGCATCTTGCGCACCCGCCGCGCCTCGGCCACGAACGACGTCGACCCGGCCACCACCGACCCGACCGGCGCGCCGAGGCCCTTGGACAGGCACACCTGCACCGTGTCCACCCCGACGGTCAGGGCCGCGGGCGGCAGCCCGAGCGCCACGGCCGCGTTCCACAGCCGCGCGCCGTCCAGGTGCACCCGGAGGCCGGTCTCCTTCGCCGCCGACACCAGCAGCGCGTGCTCGTCGGGCTGCGTCACGGCCCCACCGGCCGCGTTGTGCGTGTTCTCCAGGCACAACAGCGTCGTGCGCAGCGCGTAGTACGGCCCGGCCGCGCCCGCCGCCGCGCGGATCGCGTCGGGTGACGCCCGGCCGGGGCCCGCGTCGCACTCCAGCGGGTGCGGCATGCCGCCCGCGATCCACGCCGCCGTGCCCAGCTCGTTGTCGAGCACGTGGGCGCCGCGCGGCGCCAGGAACCGGTCGCCGGGCCGCAGGTGCACGGTCAGCGCGATGAGGTTGCCCATCGACCCCGACGGCACCCACAGCGCCGCCTCGACGCCCAGCGCCTCCGCGACCCGCTCTTCGAGCAGCCGCATCGTGGGGTCGTGGTCGAGCACGTCGTCGGCGACCTCGGCCCTGGACATGGCCAGTCTCATGGCCTCATCCGGCTGGGTGACGGTGTCGGAGCGGAAGTCGAGCGGCGAGAGCTGGGTCACGAATGGATCACATCACACCGGGCAAGCCCTGACCCAGCCGCGTCGGCGGTACCACGATGGGGGTGACGCAGGTCTCCGAGGACCGGCGTGCAACCGTGGACCCCGTCGGTTCCGTCCGGTAGGTGCAAGCACGAGGAGCGGAGAGAGTCCGCGTGGATCAGCGCGACGAGCAGGAGTTCGCGGAGTACTTCGCAGCTCGCCGGGAGGCCGTGCGCCGAACGGCGTTCCTGCTCTGTGGTGACTGGCACCGGGCGGACGACTTCGCGCAGACCGCGTTCGTCGCGTTGCACCGCAGGTGGCGCAAGGTCCGGGACAAGCAGGCCCTGGACGCCTACGTCCGCCGCAGCCTGGTGCGCGCGGTGATCGACGAGTCACGGCGGCCGTGGCGGCGGGAGCGCTTCGTGGACGAGGTCCCGGAGACGCCCTCGAACGACGGCGAGGTCGCGGACTCGGTGGCGACGCGCGAGGCGCTGGTCGCGGGCTTGCGGCGGGTGCCGCCCAGGCAGCGGGCGGTGCTCGTGCTGAGGTTCCTGGAGGGCCTGGACGTGGCGGCGGCGGCCGAGGCGCTGGGGTGCTCCGAGGGCACGGTGAAGAGCCAGACCTCACGGGGCCTGGAAGCCCTGCGCGAGGCGTTGGGCGACACGATCGACGACTTGCGGCCGGCGTCGTGAGCGGGAGGGGGAGGTAGGTGGACGAGCACAAGCTCGCGGAGCTGTTCCGCGACGCGGCCGGGGACGCGCCGCCACCGTCCTTCGACGTGGCGAGCGTGCGGTCGGCGTCGGTCCGGGCGACGGCGCGGCGGCGTTCGGCGGTCGCGTTCGGCTCGGCGATGGCCCTCGTGCTCGTGCTCGGCGGCGTGGCCGTCACCGCCGGCCTCCTGGACAACTCGGACAACACGTCCGTCGCGGGTTCCGCTCAGGACGCCTCGTCCCTTAACGTCACACCTTTCAGCGCGGGCGAGCCGGAGTTGGCGCCGAAGGACGCGGCACCGGACCGCAGCGGTGGAACACCGCCCATGAACATCCCCGAAGACCCGTCTACGCAGGGGGACGAGCCATCGGGGAGCGCCGACCGCACGTCGGTCGGCAGCGCCCAACGCGGGTGCGTTGAGGTGGACCGGGAGCTCGCCGTCGCCCTCGCCGACGAGCTCTCGGTCGCCAACTCCGACCAGGCCGCGCCGCCGGTGGCGAACTGCCCGGACGGCGCGCGCGGGGCGAGCTTCCCGGTGCGCGACGGCGATGCCCGCGGCACGGTGTCGGCGGTGATCGCGCCGGTCGGCACGACCGGGTTGGCGCCGGACCCCGGCTCCGCGTCCGCGTCGGCGAAGACGCCCGGCGGCGAGGAGCTGCACGTGATCAGCCGGTCCGACGGCGGCTCGGCCGGCGGCCCGTTCGAGGACCGGCTGCCGGCGCTGGCCGAACGGCTCGCGGCCCGGCTCTGAGCCGTGCGGGCGAGCGTCGCCGTGACCGGTCGCGGGCACTAGTACCTTTCCTGCAATGACAGCCGCAACGCCGAAGGGTGAGCGCCGGCGCCAGGCGCTGGTCGAAGCGGCCGCCGGCCTCCTGGTCGACGGCGGCTTCGACGCGATCCGGCACCGCGCCGTCGCCGAGCGCGCGGGCCTGCCGCTGGCCTCGACCACGTACTACTTCGACTCGCTGGACGACCTGGTCACCGCCGCGCTGGAGTTCCACGGCACCGCCGAGCTGGCCTACGGCAAGGCCCGGCTGGACGAGCTGGACCCGCGCGAGTGCGGCGGCGACGCGTTCGTCGAGCTCGTGCTGGACCTGCTGCTCGGCCCGTCCGGCGAGGGCGACGCGGAGGCCGTGCTGCTGCGCTACGAACGCCTGGTCGCCACCGGTCGGCGGCCCTACCTGCGACCGCTGATGCGCGAGCTGTCCGGCGAGCTGCACTCCCTGCTGTTCGACATCTTCACCCGCGCGGGCCAGCCGGTCACCCGGGAGCGCGTGGAGGAGCTGATCGCGCTGGTCGACGGCGCCGTGGTGAACGCGCTGATCGAGATCAGCCCGGACCCCAGGGCGGCGGCCCGGCGGATGCTGCGCAAGTCGATGCAACCCCGCTGACCCCCACCGCGTGAAGGAGGGTGGGGGGCTGGAAGGGGACCGTTGGCATGCGCGAGGCGGACGAGCAGGGCTTCCGTGAGTTCGCGGTGGGCCACGCCGCCTCCCTGCGGCGCACCGCCTACCTGTTCTGCGGCGACTGGCACACGGCCGAGGACCTGATGCAGGCCAGCCTGCTCAAGCTGTACCAGGCGTGGCACCGGATCGAGTGGCGCGACAACGCCTCGGGGTACGCCCGCAAGGTGCTGCTGCGCACGTGGCTGGACGAGAAGCGCAGGCCGTGGCGGCGGGCCGAGCAGCGCGACGGCGAGGTGCCGGACGTGGCCGACTCGGCCGCCGACCCGGAGCGGGCGGGTGAGCAGCTGTGGGCGCGGGACCTCGTGCACGCGGCGCTGCTGCGGGTGCCGCCGAGGCAGCGGGCGGTGCTGGTGCTGCGGTACTTCGAGGACCTGCCGGTGCAGGAGGTCGCCGTGGTGATGGGCTGCACCGAGGGCACGGTCAAGAGCCAGACGGCGCGCGGGCTGGTGGCGCTGCGCGCGGCGGTCGAGCGGTTGGAGCGGGGTGCGGTGGTGGCGTCATGAGCGAGGCGGACCTGCGTGACGGGCTGCGGGCCGCGGTCGGCGACGAGCCGCCGCTCGACTTCGACGCGGACGCGCTGATCCGGCGGGCGCAGGACGCGCGGCGGCGGCGTCGCGCGCTGGTGGCGGTGGCGGTGGCGACGCTCGCCCTCACCGGGACCGTGCTGTCCCTGCCCGGCGTGCTCGACCGGCGGGACGCGGTCGACGCGGCGGCCGGGCCGGTGCTGACGACCACGGCGTCACCCGCGGCCTCCGCGCCGCGGCCACCGGTGGTGGTGACCCCGGCGCCGACGCGGGCCGAGGACGGCTCCACGGCGCTCCTCTCGGAGTACCTGCGCCTGCGGTTCGGCCAGGTCGTGCCGCACGCGAAGGTGCTGACCACCGGGTTCGACCAGGCGCGCGACGGGGCGCCCGGCTTCTTCACCGGCACGGTGCGGTTCATCGACGGCGAGGGGGTGGCGGACGTGGCGGTGCGGCTGGTCGCGCCGGCGGTGGGGATGACCGTCGAGGCGTTCTGCGCCGACGTCGTGTGCGGTGAGCCGCAGCCCCGGCCGGACGGCAGTCGGCTCACGACCTCCGCGACCACCGACCTCGGCGCGAAGCTCCGGTCGCGCACCGCCGTGCACTTCCGCCAGGACGGCTCGGTGGTGCAGTTCACCGCCTACGACCGCGACCCCGGCGGGGACGGCAGGCTGCGGACCGAGGTGGCGCTGACCATCGACCAGCTGGTCGAGCTGGCCACCGACCCGAAGCTGATCGCGCCCTGACAGCTGACCGCGCCCTGAGCTCCCCGGCGTCGGCTCGCCCGTCCGGGCGAAATATGCTGGTCACGTGACGGTCAAGCCCCGCATCGCCAATGTCCTCGCCGGTCGCTACGCCTCCACCGAGCTGGCCACGCTGTGGTCAGCCGAGCACAAGGTCGTGCTGGAGCGGCGGTTGTGGCTCGCGGTCCTGCGGGCGCAGGCCGAACTGGGCGTCGACGTGCCCGCCGAGGCCGTCGCCGACTACGAGCGGGTGGTGGAGCGGGTCGACCTGGCGTCCATCGCCGAGCGCGAGCGGGTCACCCGGCACGACGTGAAGGCGCGCATCGAGGAGTTCAACGCGCTCGCCGGGCACGAGCACGTGCACAAGGGCATGACCTCGCGCGACCTCACCGAGAACGTCGAGCAGCTGCAGGTGCTGCGGTCCCTGGAGCACGTGCGCGGCAAGACCGCCGCCGTGCTGGCCCGGCTCGCCCGCCGGGCCGCCGAGCACACCGACCTGGTGCTCGCGGGCCGCTCGCACAACGTCGCCGCCCAGGCCACCACGCTCGGCAAGCGCTTCGCCACCGCCGCGGACGAGCTGCTGGTGGCGTTCCGCCGGCTGGACGAGCTGATCGCCCGCTACCCGCTGCGCGGCGTCAAGGGCCCGGTCGGCACCGCCCAGGACATGCTGGACCTGCTCGGCGGCGACCGGGACCGGCTGGTCGACCTGGAGCGGCGGGTCGCGGGCCACCTCGGCTTCGCCACCGTGCTGACCAGCGTCGGCCAGGTCTACCCGCGGTCGCTGGACTTCGACGTCGTGTCCGCCCTGGTGCAGCTGGCCGCCGGGCCGTCGTCGCTGGCCAAGACGATCCGGCTGATGGCGGGCCACGAACTGGTCACCGAGGGCTTCAAGGCGGGCCAGGTCGGCTCCAGCGCGATGCCGCACAAGATGAACACCCGGTCGTGCGAGCGGGTCAACGGCTTCGCGGTCGTCCTGCGCGGCTACCTGTCCATGGTCGGCGAGCTGTCGGGCGACCAGTGGAACGAGGGCGACGTGTCGTGCTCGGTGGTGCGCCGGGTCGCGCTGCCGGACGCGTTCTTCGCCTTCGACGGCCTGCTGGAGACGTTCCTCACGGTGCTGGACGAGTTCGGCGCGTACCCGGCGGTCGTCGCCCGCGAGCTGGACCGCTACCTGCCGTTCCTGGCCACCACGAAGGTGCTGATGGCGGCGGTCCGCGCGGGTGTCGGCCGGGAGACCGCGCACGAGGCCATCAAGGAGCACGCCGTCGCGGTGGCGCTGGCCATGCGCGAGCGGGGCCTGGCGGAGAACGACCTGCTCGACCGGCTGGCCGGGGACGACCGGCTGCCGCTGGACCGGGCCGCGCTGGACGGGCTGCTGGCCGACCGGCTGTCGTTCACCGGCGTGGCGGAGCAGCAGGTCGAGGACGTCGTGCGGCAGGTCGAGGACGTGCTGGCGAACTACCCCGCCGCGGCGGGCTACGTGCCCGAGCCGATCCTCTAGGGCCGGCGGGCTAGCCCCGCTTCCAGGTCAGGCGGCCCCGCCGGGTCGGCGTGCACACCAGGTCGCGGCCCGCCGGGTCGATCGCCCGCGCGCCCTCCTCCTGGCACGGGAAGCCCTCCAGGGCCACCTCGTCGAACCGGGGCGGCGTCGTGGTCGGCGCCGCCGTGGGCTCGGGCTCCGGCTCGACCTGCGCCGGTGGCGGCGGTGGTGGCGGCGGCGGTTCGGTGGTGGCCGCGACCGTCGGCGGCGGCGGTGGCGGGGTGGTCGCCACCGGCTGCACGAAGATGTTCGCCACCGCCGGGATCGAGGTCACCGGCGCCGAGCTGGAGGTCGTCGGGAGCACCACCGGCTCCGGGCTCGCCGACGGCTTGGCGCACGCACCCGTGAGGAGCAGCAGGAACAACCCACCGCTCGCCGCGACGGGCACTGCGAATGCCTTCCGATGGACCACGGCATGCAGCGTAGGGGGCACTCGTCCGATACCCCAAGTGGCGTCCTCTTGGCGGCCTGATGGTGGGACCTCTCAGAGGCGGCCCGCGTCGACGATCCGGCGCAGGAACTGCCGGGTCCGCGGGTGCACCGGGTCGCCCAGCACCTGCTCGGGCGGACCGGACTCGACCAGCCTGCCGCCGTCGAGGAACACCACCCGGTCCGCGACCTGGCGGGCGAACCCCATCTCGTGGGTGGCCATCAGGATGGTCCGGCCCGCCGCCGCCAGCTCCCGGACCAGCGCCAGCACCTCGCCGACCAGCTCGGGGTCCAGCGCGCTGGTGATCTCGTCCAGCAGCAGCAACCGCGGCGCGTAGGCCAGCGCCCTGGCGATCGCCACCCGCTGCTGCTGCCCGCCGGACAGCTGCTCCGGGTAGCTGCCCGACCGGTCCGCGAGACCGACCCGGTCCAGCAGGTCGAGGGCGTTGCGCTCGGCCTCGGCCCGCGGCACGCCGTGCACCACCCGCGGCGCGAGGGTGATGTTGTCCAGCACGCTCATGTGCGGGAACAGGTTGAACGCCTGGAACACGATGCCCATGCCGCGGCGGGCCCGGTCGGCGTCCACCCGCGGGTCGGACACGTCGACGCCGTCGAGCAGCACCTGGCCGTCGTCCAGCTCCTCCAGCAGGTTCACGCAGCGCAGCAGGGTCGACTTGCCCGAACCCGACGACCCGATGACGGTGACCACCTCGTGCTCGCGCACGTCGAGGCTGATCCCGTCCAGCACGGTGGCGTCGCCGTAGCGCTTGACCAGACCGCGCACGCTCAGCACCGGCTCGGTCATCGGCCCCCCTGGCGGCGTTCCAGGCGGCGGCCCAGGGCGTCGGCGAGCCGCGCCGTCGGCACCGCGAGCAACACGAACAGCAGCCCGGCCACCACGTACGGGGTGAAGTTGAACGCCCGGGACTGCTCGATCTGCGCGGCCCGCACCGCGTCCACCGCGCCGAGCACGGAGATCAGCCCGCAGTCCTTCTGCAGCGCGACGAAGTCGTTCAGCAGCGCGGGCATCACCCGCCGCACGGCCTGCGGCAGCACCACCAGCCGCAGCGTCTTGCGCGGACCGAGGCCCAGCGACCGCGCCGCCGCGACCTGCGACGGGTGCACCGACTCGATCCCGGCGCGGAACACCTCGGCCACGTACGCGGTGTACGCCAGCACGAGCGCCGCCCCGCCGAGCACGACGGCGTCGTTCGGCACGCCGGTCAGCCGCAGCGCGGGCAGGCCGAACCCGACCAGGTACAGCAGGATGATCAGCGGCAGGCCGCGGAACAGGTCCACGTACGCCGTGGCCAGCACGCGCAGCGGGAACCACACCGGTCCGCGCAGGGTGCGCAGCGCCGCCACGCCCAGCGCGAGCACCAGGATCAGCACGCCGCACACGGCCAGCACGCGCAGGTTCAGCCAGAGCCCCTCCAGGATCGCGGGCAGCGAGCGCCACGCGATACCCGGGTCGAAGAACGACTGCCGCACGCGCGGCCAGCCCGGCGCGCGGGCGATGGTGACCCCGACCGCGACGGCGAACGCGGCGGTCGACAGCAAGGCGACCAGGGTGGACCGCCGCGAGCGGGAGCGCTTGTACGCCAAGCGCTCCCGCTGCAGCTCGCTCGTCACTTCAGCTCGGGTGCGGTGCCCGCGACCGACAGCCACTCCTGCTCGATCGCGGCCAGCGTGCCGTCGGCGCGCAGGTTCTCCACCGCCGTCGACACGCACGGGGTGAGCGGGCTGCCCTTGTCCAGCACGATGCCGAACTGCTCGGGCTTGCCGTCGCCCGCCGGGATCTGACCGATGATCAGGCCCTCCTCCAGCTCGGCGTTGGTGATGTAGAACGCGGTCGGCAGGTCGACGACGACCGCGTCGACCTGCCCGGCCCGCAGCGCGGCCTTGGCGTCGTCGTTGGTGTTGTAGACCGCGACGTCCTGCTCGGGCTGGAGGCGCTGGGCGGCGTCGAAGCTGGTGGTGCCGACCTGGGCGCCGATCTTGACCTGCTTCAGCTCCGCGAGCGTCTTCACCGAGGCCGCCTTGGAGGAGCTGAGCGTGATCACGGCCTGGTCCACGTCGTAGTACGGCGCGGAGAAGTCGACGACCTTCCTGCGCTCCTCGGTGATGGAGAACTCGTTCAGGTCCATGTCGTAGGTCTTCTTGCCGGGCTGGATGGCGGCGTTGAACGGCACCCGCGTCCACACGACGTCGCCCTTGGCGTAGCCGAGCTCGTCGGCCAGGGCGTAGGCGACCGCCGACTCGAAGCCCTTGCCGTTGGTCGGGTCGTCGTCGACGAACCACGGCGCGTACACCGGCTGGTCCGTGCCGAAGGTGATCTTGCCCGGCGTGAGGGTGGGCAGCTTGTCCTTCGTGCACGCCACGCCGTCCACCTGGTTGGTCGGTGGCGTGGCCTGGTCCGCGGGGGCGCAGGCGACCGCGAGGCCGGCGGTCACGGCGAGTATCAGTCCGGGTACGCGCATGGGGTGAATCTTGCCCCAGGAGGGAAGACCCGCCCATGACCTGGGACAAGTACTCTTCGGGCGTGCCCAAGCTCGCTGACTACCGACAGGTCGCCGCAGGCAAGGTCCGTCAGGTCCACGAGGTGGACGACGAGCTGCTGCTGTTCGTGGCGTCCGACCGGATCTCCGCCTACGACCACGTGCTGACCACGGAGATCCCGGACAAGGGCCGGGTCCTGACCGCCATGAGCGTGTTCTGGTTCGAGCGGTTCGCCGACCTCGCGCCCAACCACCTGGTGGCGTGGGACGACCCGCGCATCCCCGCCGAGGTGCGTGGCCGGGCGCTGCTGGTGCGCCGGTTGGAGATGGTCCAGGTCGAGTGCGTGGCGCGCGGCTACCTGACCGGGTCGGGCATGGCCGAGTACCGGCAGACCGGGTCGGTGTGCGGCGTGGAGCTGCCGCCGGGGCTGGTCGAGGCGTCCGAGCTGGCGCCGCCGATCTTCACGCCGGCCACCAAGGCCGAGCTGGGGGCGCACGACGAGAACGTGTCGTTCGAGCACGTCGAGGCGCAGGTGGGCGCCCCGCTGGCGGCGCGGCTGCGCGACGCCACGCTGGAGGTCTACGGCGCGGCGCGGGAGTTCGCCCGGTCGCGGGGGGTCGTCCTGGCCGACACGAAGTTCGAGTTCGGGCTGGACCGGTCCGGCGCGCTGGTGCTCGGCGACGAGGTGCTGACGCCGGACTCGTCGCGGTACTGGCCGCTGGACGGCTACCGGCCGGGCCGCGTGCAGCCGTCGTTCGACAAGCAGTACGTGCGCGACTGGCTGACCTCGCCCGCCTCCGGCTGGGACCGCGCGTCCGACACCCCGCCGCCACCGCTGCCCGACGACGTCGTGACCGCCACCCGCGCGCGGTACGTGGAGGCGTACGAGCGGATCACCGGGCGGTCGTTCGCGGACTGGCCCAGCCCGGAATAGTTCGCCGAGCCCGCACCCGGCCGTCACCTGGTCTTCGGGCGGGCGACACACCGGTGCGGCGCACTGGTGGCATGGCCGCCGACCTCGTGGTTTCGCTGTCCGGCGCCGGGCCGAGCACGATCGCCCGGTGCGCCGACCTCGCCGACGAGCTGGACCGGCGGCGGGTGCCGCTGTCGCTGCTGCTGGCGCCGCGCAAGGCCGTGCCCGGCCCGGCGCTGGACTGGGTGCGCGGCCGGGTCGCCGCCGGTGACGCGCTGGTCCTGCACGGCTTCGACCACCAGCCGGACCCGGCGCGCCGGTCCGTGTCGCCGCGCAGGCGGGCCGAGTTCGCCGCGCTGCCCGCGCACGAGGCCGGCCTCCGGCTGGTCGCCGCCCGTGCCGCGCTGGAGCGGCTGGGGCTGGCCACCGACCTGTTCGCGCCGCCGGGCTGGGTCGCGTCACCGGGCACGGTCGTCGCCCTGCGGCGGCACCGGTTCGAGGTGTGCGCGGACGTGACGGGCGTGCGGCAGCTGCGCACCGGCCAGGTGCGGACCGGTCGGGTCCGGGTGGTCGGCGAGCACCGGGGCCACCTGTCCGGCGTCGGCCGGGCGGCCCGGCGCGGCGAGCTGGTGCGGCTCGGCGTGGACGCGGCGGACCTGGACCGGCTCGGGCCGCTGCTGGAGGCCGTCGACCTGGCCCTGCGCCACGGCGCGTCGCCCACCACCTACGGCTCGACCACCTACAGCTCGACCGCCTCGCCGCGGGGCAGCACGACCACCTCGGTGCCCTCGGGCGCGGTGCCGACCAGGACGCGGTGGTAGATCCCCGTCTGGGCCAGGATCGCCTCGTGGATCGGCACCGCCTTGCGCGGGCCGACCCGCGCCAGGAAGTCGGCGGCGTCGGAGACCTTCATCCAGGGCGCGGCCGTCGGCAGGCCGAGGACGTCCACCCGCTGCGCGGGCGCGGTGAGCGAGTCGCCGGGGTGGTAGAACGCGCCGCGGTCGACCAGGTAGCCGACGTTCACCGGCACGGGCAGCCGCGGGTGGATGACCTCGTGCGGCGCGTCGACGACGTCCACCGCCGCGCCGCCGAGGTCGAGGGCGTCACCGCCCCGGACCAGCTCCGCGCCGGCCAGCTCGAACGGCGCGACCAGCCGCGCCCGCGGGTTGGCCGCGCGCAGGGCGGGCAGCCTGGCCGGGTCCAGGTGGTCGGGGTGCTCGTGCGTGATCAGGATCGCGTCCAGGTCCTCGACCTGCTCGAAGCCGGCCGAGTACGCGCCGGGGTCGAACAGCAGCCGCGCCGCGCCGGTGTCGACCAGCAGGCAGGAGTGTCCGAAGTGGACGATCAGCAAGGGGTGCTCCTCTCTCCGCCCGGTGTTCTACCCCTGTTCGCCGCCGTCCGCCGCGCGCAGCAGCGCGTCCTCCACGTCCGGCGGCAGCCCCGCGCGGCGGGTGCGGTCCAGGCCGAGGGCGCGTTCGTGCTCCAACGAGTCCAGCGCCGTCTCCGCCGTGGGTCGGACCCGGAGGCCGGCGGCCAGCGCGGGACCGGCGTCGCGGAACATCATCGCCCGGTGCGTCGGCGGCAGCCACAGGGGGAGCGACCGGGGGCCGACCCACGGCGCGACCTCGTGCTGCTGGAGGACCGGTTCGGGGATGCGGACCAGCTCGGTGCCGGGCGGCGCCACCGCGCCCGCGACCTCGCCCAGGACCAGCGACAGCGGGTTGGCCGGGCCGATCGCGTCGTAGGTGCCGGTGGTGCGCCGCTCGGCGGCGTCCACCACCCAGGCGGCGAGGTCGCGCACGTCGACGTGCTGGGCCGGCTGGTCGGGCGCGTCGGGCACCACGACCCGGCCGCCCCGGGACAGCCGGTTGGGCCAGTAGCCGAACCGGTCGCTCGGATCGCCGGGGCCGGTGATGAGGCCCGCGCGGACGATGAAGGCCCGGTCGCCGGCGGCGTCGAGGACGGCGTGCTCACCGGCCACCTTGACGCCGCCGTAGCGGTCGGGCGACATCGGCGCGTCGGGGTCGTCCTCCAGCGGGTCGAGCGTCGCCGTGCCGCCGGGGGTGGCGTGGTCGGCGTAGACGGAGCAGCTGGAGATGAACGTCCAGTGGTCGGCGGTGAGCGAGCGCAGCGCCCGGCGGACCCAGGTGACCGACATCTTCGCCACGTCCACCACGGCGTCGAAGTGCGCGCCCTCCAGCGGACCGAGGTCGACGTCCCGGTCGACGGCGACGTGCGTCGCCCCGTCGGGCACCCGCCCGGACTCCCCGCGCGCCGCGCAGACCACCTCGTGCCCGCGCCGGACCGCCTCGGCGGCCGTCGCCTTGCTGAGGAACACCGTTCCGCCGAGCACCAGGATGCGCATGCCCCCACCCTGCGGCGCTGAGCCCCACCCCGCCACCACGTCCGCCCACAGCGAACGGCACGCCCCCTCGGGACCGCCGGTGCGGGCGAACGCACGTTCGGGCGGATTCGCTTCGGAGAGCCCGGTCCGAAGCCGATACCCGACCGTGAGTGTGCACGCGTTCGTGGACGAGTCCCGGCGGAAAGACACGTACTACCTGGTGGCGGCCATCGTCCAGCCGGAAGACCTCAAGCGCCTGCGAACGCAGTTGCGCGGCCTGCTGTTCCCGGGGCAGAGGGAACTGCACTTCTACAAGGAGAAGCAGGCGCGCCGCCGGCTGCTGCTCTCGAGGGTGGTCGAGTTCGGCGCCCGGGTCGACATCTACCGGGCGAGCTGCCGGTGGAGCGAGGAAAGCGCTCGGCAGGAGTGCCTGGCGAGGTTGACGGAAGACCTGCTCGACGTCGGCGGACGCCGGTTGGTCCTGGACAGCCGTGAGGAGCGCGACGCCCACGATGAGTCGACCATCCGCCTCGCCCTGGGCAAGCGCGCTCGCGACACCGGACTCGTCTACGAGCACTTCAACGGCACCGGCGAACCGCTGCTGTGGCTGGCGGACATCGCCGGCTGGTGCCACGGCGCGGGTGGCGATTGGGCGCGGCGGGTGGCGCCCATGGTGGGATCGGTGATCAGGCTCGACTGGCCGTAGACAGCGCGAAGCGCGGCCGCCGACCGTCCGGAGGGGGACCGCGCTCACTTCCTCGGCTTACGGGCCGAAGCTGTGGCCAGATTATCAGAACGGCCATCGGGAACACCGCATCACGATCGGGTGATTCGAGGTGAACATGTGCCGCCCACCACCTGTGAAGATGATGAACACCCTGGTCAGGTAGGCTTTGGCAGTACCGCCAGCCCTCCTAGCTTGGAGCAGCCTGTCGTGGCCCGAGTCGTCGTCGACGTCATGCCGAAGCCCGAAATCCTCGACCCGCAAGGACAGGCGGTGGCCAACGCGCTGCCCCGCCTCGGGTTCGACGGAATCACCAGTGTCCGCCAGGGCAAGCACTTCGAGCTGGAGGTCGCCGACGACGTCGACGACGCCACGCTCGCCAAGATCGCCGAGACGTTCCTCGCCAACCCCGTGATCGAGGACTGGGTCGTGAGGCGGGTGGAGGCATGAGGGTCGGCGTCATCACGTTCCCCGGCACGCTGGACGACGTCGACGCCGAGCGCGCGGTCCGGTACGCGGGCGGGGAGGCGGTCAAGCTCTGGCACGCCGATCACGACCTGAAGGACGTCGACGCGGTGATCGTGCCCGGCGGCTTCTCCTACGGCGACTACCTGCGCTGCGGCGCGATCGCCCGGTTCGCCCCGGTCATGCAGGAGGTCGTCGACGCGGCCCGCAAGGGCATGCCGGTCCTCGGCATCTGCAACGGCTTCCAGATCCTCTGCGAGGCGCACCTGCTGCCCGGCGCGCTCATCCGCAACCACAAGCTGCACTTCGTGTGCCGCGACCAGTGGCTGAAGGTGGAGAACAACTCCACCGCCTGGACGACCCGCTACGACCGGGGCGCCGAGATCCTGGTGCCGCTCAAGTCCGGCGAGGGCGGCTACCAGGCCGACCAGTCCACTGTGGACGAACTGGAGGGCGAGGGCCGGGTGGTGCTGCGCTACGTCGGCGACAACCCGAACGGCTCGCGCAACAACATCGCGGGCATCACCAGCGCCAACGGCCGGGTCGTCGGCCTCATGCCGCACCCGGAGCACGCGATCGACGCGCTCACCGGACCGACCGACGACGGCCTGGGCATGTTCCTCTCCCTCGTCGACTCGGTGGTGAGCGCGTGATGGCCGTCGACACCGTCGAGAACGCGGAGAACACGCCCGACCAGGAGCAGCCCTACAAGGAGCTGGGCCTGAAGGACGACGAGTACGCCCGCATCAAGGACATCCTGGGCCGCCGCCCCACGGACGCCGAGCTGGCCATGTACTCGGTGATGTGGAGCGAGCACTGCTCCTACAAGTCGTCCAAGGTGCACCTGAAGTACTTCAGCGACACGACCACCGACGAGATGCGCGCGAAGATGCTCGCGGGCATCGGCGAGAACGCGGGCGTGGTCGACATCGGCGACGGCTGGGCGATCACGTTCAAGGCCGAGAGCCACAACCACCCGTCCTACGTCGAGCCCTACCAGGGCGCGGCGACGGGCGTCGGCGGCATCGTGCGCGACATCCTGGCGATGGGCGCGCGCCCGCTGGCCGTGATGGACCCGCTGCGGTTCGGCCCGGCCGACGCGCCGGACACCCGGCGCGTGCTGCCCGGGATCGTCGCGGGCGTCGGCGGCTACGGCAACTGCCTCGGCCTGCCGAACATCGGCGGCGAGGTCGTGTTCGACGCGACGTACGCGGGCAACCCGCTGGTCAACGCCCTGTGCGTGGGCGCGATGCGGGTCGAGGACCTGCACCTGGCGCACGCCTCGGGCACCGGCAACAAGGTGGTCCTGTTCGGCGCGCGCACCGGTCTGGACGGCATCGGCGGCGTGTCCGTGCTGGCCAGCGAGACGTTCGACGACACCGCCGGCAAGCGCAAGAAGCTGCCGAGCGTGCAGGTGGGCGACCCGTTCACCGAGAAGGTGCTAATCGAGTGCTGCCTGGAGCTGTTCGCCGAGCGCATCGTCGTCGGCATCCAGGACCTGGGCGGCGCGGGCCTGGCGTGCGCGACGTCGGAGCTGGCCAGCGCCGGTGACGGCGGCATGCGCGTGCACCTGGAGCGGGTGCCGCTGCGCGCGTCGGGCATGACGCCGGCGGAGATCCTGTCCAGCGAGTCGCAGGAGCGCATGTGCGCGGTCGTGCGGCCGGAGGACATGGACGCGTTCATGGCGGTCTGCGCGAAGTGGGACGTCATCGCGACCGAGATCGGCGAGGTCACCGAGGGCGACCGGCTGGTGATCACCTGGCACGACGAGGTCGTGCTGGACGTGCCGCCGCGCACGGTGGCGCACGAGGGCCCGGTGTACGACCGGCCGATCGAGCGGCCCGCGGACCAGGACGAGCTGCAGGCCGACACGCCGGACCGGCTGCCCAGGCCCGCCGACGAGGACCTGCTCGACCTGGTCAAGACCATGGCGGCGTCGCCGAACCTGGCGTCGAAGCGGTGGGTCACCCAGCAGTACGACCGGTACGTGCGCGGCGGCACGGTGCTCGCGCAGCCCGCCGACTCGGGCATGATCCGGATCGACGAGTCGACCAACCGGGGCGTGGCGCTGGCCACGGACTGCAACGGCCGCTACGCCAAGCTGGACCCGTACGCGGGCGCGAAGCTGGCGCTGGCCGAGGCGTACCGGAACGTGGCGACGACGGGCGCGACGCCGGTCGCCGTGACGAACTGCCTGAACTTCGGCTCGCCGGAGGACCCGGCGGTGATGTGGCAGTTCGAGCGGGCCGTGAAGGGCCTCGCGGACGGCTGCGCCGAGCTGGGCATCCCGGTCACCGGCGGCAACGTCAGCTTCTACAACCAGACCGGCGCGACGGCGATCCTGCCGACGCCGGTGGTGGGCGTGCTCGGCGTGATCGACGACGTCCGCCGCCGCACCCCGACCGGGATCGGCGCGGAGGCGGGCGAGACGCTGCTGCTGCTCGGCGAGACGCGGGCGGAGTTCGGCGGCTCGGAGTGGGCGCACGTCGTGCACGGCCACCTGGGCGGCTTGCCGCCGGAGGTGGACCTGGCCCGGGAGAAGCTGCTCGGCGAGGTGCTGGTGGCGGGTTCGCGCGACGGCATGCTGTCCGCCGCGCACGACCTGTCCGACGGCGGCCTGGCGCAGGCGCTGGTGGAGACGTGCCTGATCGGCGAGGTCGGCGCGCGGGTGTTCCTCGAGGGCGACAAGTTCACCGCGCTGTTCAGCGAGTCGGCCGGCCGCGTCCTGGTCGCCGTGCCGCGCACGGAGGAGCTGCGGTTCACCGACATGTGCACCGCGCGCGGCCTGCCGTGGCGCAAGGTCGGCGTGGTCGACCCGGAGTCGGCGGCGCTGGAGGTCCAGGACCTCGGCTCGCTGCCGCTGGACGAGCTGCGCGAGGCGTGGGAGGGCACCCTCCCGGCGCTGTTCGACTGAGCCCGGCGTGGTCGGCCGGGGTGCGCCCGCACCCCGGCCGACCACCCGGCGTCAGCCGTTGGCCAGTGCCTGGAGCCGGTCGTAGGCGCCGTTGAACTGGTTCTGGTCGATGGGCGAGGACGAGTACTGCCAGATCGTGTAGATCGGCCACGCGTAGGGCAGGGTGCCGACGGTGGACGAGTAGCGGGCGACCCACAGCGGGTTGGTGGAGCTGAAGTCGCCGCTCACGCACTGGTTCCACCAGCTGGTGGACGTGTAGATGACCGGCCAGCGGCCGGTGCGGGCGTGGTAGCGGTCGCTGAACGACAGGATCCACGAGGTCATGCCCGCCTTGGACAGCCCGTAGCAGGTCGAGCCGTACGGGTTGTACTCCATGTCGAGCGCGCCGGGCAGGGTCTTGCCGTCCCGGGACCAGCCGCCGCCGTTGTTGACGAAGTAGTCGGCCTGGGTGGCGCCGGCGGACCGGTCCGGCAGCGCGAAGTGGTACGCGCCGCGGATCATGCCGATGTTGTAGGACCCGTTGTACTGCTGCGCGAAGTACGGGTTGCGGTAGCCGGTGCTCTCGGTGGCCTTGACGTAGGCGAACCGCTTGCCCTGGTTCCACCAGTACGCCCAGTCGACGTTGCCCTGGTGGCCGCTGACGTCGATGCCGTACACGACGGCCTGGGCGTTCGGGTCGGTCGGGATGACGATGCGCTGGTCACCGCGCCCTTCGTGCTTGGCGATCTGCGAGCCCATGGCGTGGTCCTCGACCACCGGCGCGGCCTGCGCGGCGCCCGTCAGGCCGAGCACGACCAGGCCGAGGGTGGTCAGCAGTGCGGTGGCGGAGCGTGCGAAGTTGTTCATCGGGGACTCCTCGAGCCATGCAGGGGGTTGACTCGTTGGGCAGTGTGCTGCACGTCTAACCACTAGACCAGGGTTCATGTGAATTAGTCACGAAAACGGAGCAGTGGCACTACCCGAGTGCGACCCCGAGCAACTGCACGTCGTTGTCCCCGAACGGGTTCCGGTCATCCGGTGACAGGACGGCCGAGCGGTGCGGCCGGTGCGCGGGCGGGTGCGGGTCGCCACTGACGCCCCCCGTTCGGTCGTGTGCCGGTGCGTCCGGCGTTGATCGTCCGGCCATCCGCCCGCGCCCGCATCCGCAGGCGTCACCCGTCCAGGCGTCGCAGCTCCTCGTCCGTGAGCCGCAGGTGCACCGCGTCGGCCGAGTCGGCGATGCTCGCCGGTCGCGAGGAGCCCGGGATCGGCACCACCTGAGGCGCCTTCGCGAGCATCCACGCCAGGCACACCTGCTGCGGGCTGACCCCGTGCGCCCGGCCGACCTCGGCGAACGCGGCGAACCGCTCGCCCAGCTCGCCGGCCGCGCTGATGCCGCCGAGCGGGCTCCACGGCAGGAACGCGATGCCCAGCTCGGCGCACAGCTCCAGCTCCGGCTCGCTGGACCGGAACGCGGGCGAGAACTGGTTCTGCACGCTCGCCAGCCGGCCGCCGAGCACGTCGTTGGCCTCCCGGATCTGCGCCGGATCGAAGTTGGAGACGCCCGCGAGCTTGATCTTGCCCTCGTCCAGCAGCTCGGCCAGCGCGCCGACCGACTCGGCGGTCGGCACCGACGGGTCCGGCCGGTGGAACTGGTAGAGGTCGATCGCGTCCACGCCGAGCCGGCGCAGCGACGCCTCGCACGCCGCCTTCAGGTACTCCGGCCGCCCGTCGAGCTCCCAGCCGCCGCCGGGGACCCGGGTGTGGCCGCCCTTGGTGGCCACCATGACGCCGTCGACGCCCTTCAGCGCCTCGGCGATCAGCTCCTCGTTGTGCCCGAAGTCGCTGTCGTCGGCCGAGTACGCGTCGGCCGTGTCGATCAGCGTCACGCCCCTGTCCAGCGCGGTGCGGATGGTCTCGATCGACCGCGCCCGGTCGGGGCGGCCCTCCAGCGACATCGGCATCGCGCCCAGGCCGATGGCGCTGACCTCGACTCCTCCGATTCGGCGGGTCAACATCTGGTAATACCTCCGCTTGTCGTCGTGTGCCTACCCAGCTTGGGCGGTGCTCATTGAGCTGTCCAACAGAAGAAGCTGATGCAATTCAGCAGTACGGGTGATGAATCGTGGAACTCCGCCAGCTCGAGTACTTCGTCGCCGTGGCCGAGGAGTGCCACTTCACCCGGGCCGCCCGGCGCATGCACGTCGCCCAGTCGGGGCTGTCCGCGTCGATCCGCGCGCTGGAGGTCGAACTGGGCGCGCCGCTGTTCGTGCGCAGCACCCGCCAGGTCGAGCTGACCCAGGCCGGCCGCGCGCTGCTGGTCGAGGCGCGGCGCGCGCTGGGCACGATCGACGCGGCGCGGGACGCGGTGGCCGCCGTGCAGGGGCTGCTGCGCGGTGAGCTGGCCGTCGGCAGCATCCAGTGCCTGCACGCCGTGCACCTGCCCGCGGTGCTGGCCCGGTTCCACGAGCTGCACCCCGGCGTCGAGCTGCGGCTGCGCCAGGCGGGTTCCGGCGAGCTGGTCGACCTGGTCCGCGCGGGCCGGCTCGACCTCGCGTTCGTCACGGCCGGCCGCGTCGGCGACGACCTGCGGGTGTCCACGCTGTCCAGCGAGCCGCTGGTGCTGGCGTGCGCGCCCGAGCTGCCGTTCGCCGAGCGCGAGTCGGTGCGGCTGGCGGAGCTGGCCGGTCAGCCGTTCGTCGACTTCAACCCGGACTGGGGCACGCGGGACGAGGTGGACCGCGCGCTGGCCACCGCCGGGGTGGACCGCCGGGTCGCGGTCGAGGTCAACGACGTGCACTCGCTGCTGGACTTCGTCGGCTTCGGCCTCGGCGTCGCCCTGGTGCCGAAGTCGTTCGCGGTCAAGCAGACCCGCGCGCGGTTCGTGGACCTGGTCGACGCGCCGCTGGCGGAGACCGCCGTGGTCACCGCGCCGGCGGTGAGCGCGGCCGCGTCAGTCCTGCTCGACATGGCCCTGGAGGCGGGCGGGCGACTGCCCGTCGCCGGTTAGCCGCCAGCCGGCCGGGTCGTTGCGGAACGCGGTGCCCGGCAGCACCTCCAGCGCGCCGACCTGGTGCTCCGGCGGTGTCGGCGCGACGTGCAGGAAGGTGCCGACCCGCGCGTCGGTGACGTTCAGCTCGCGCTTGAACGTCGTGTCCTGGAACGAGATGCCGCCGTCGAACTTCCCGTCCCGGAAGTTCACCCGACCGTGGAACGTGGCGCCGGAGAACAGCGCGGGCTTGCCGAGCTCGACCTCGGCGAACTGCGTGATCCCGTAGAAGTCGGCCCGGCGGGCGACCAACCGGGCCAGCCGGCGGCCCTCCAGCCGGAAGTGCACGAGCTTCGCCCCGGTCAGGTCCAGGCTGTAGGGGGTCTCGTCCCGGTCCGAGCCCCAGGGCAGCATGTCGGTGATGAGCCGCTGCGCGGTCATCCGCACGGTCATCTCCCGGTCCTCCTCCTCCGTGACGGGCCGCTCGGGCTCGCCGAAGTACGCCTGGTCCGGGTCCTCCGCCTTCGCGCCGAGCGCCGGGTGCGAGAACGGGCGGCGCAGGTAGGCGCACAGCACGCTCAGCACGGTCTGCTTGTACCCCGGCGAGGTCCGGGTCAGCTCGGCCAGCACGTGCATCGCGCCGACCCGGACCTGGTCGGCCTCGTTGCCCAGCAGCTCGACGGCCCGCGCGAACTTCTCGTCGGCGACCTTCTGACCCTCCAGCTCGTGCCGCGCCTCCTCGGTCCGCCGGCGCCGGTCGTTGAGCCACAGCGCGTACAGCGCGACGACCGCGCCGCCCGCCAGCCCGCCGGTCTTGACCGCCTCCGCCTTCGGCTGCTTCGGGTCGACCCACAGCAGGACCGCCGTCGTCGCCACGGTGACCAGCAGCGCGGCCAGCACGCTCGCCGTGAACAGGGCACGTCCTCGCACGTCAGCTCCTGACCAGTCCGACGCCGCCGTCGCGGCGCTCCACCACCCAGCCCTCGGGCAGCGCGTTCTCGTGCTCCAGCGAGACGTGCATGCCGTGCGTGCGCGCCACCGTCGGCCTGGCCAGCTCCAGGTCCACGCCCCCGGCGAACTTCGCGTGCTCGAAGTCGATCGGCTCGGCGAACTCGCAGCCCGCGAACGTCACCGGACCGGTGAACACGACCTCGGCGAACTTGTTCGGCCCGAGGAACCGGGTGGCGCGGTAGTCGGTCGGCTGCGAGCAGCCGAACCGGCTGAACCACGCCTTGGCGTGGAAGACCATGTCGTGCAGGTAGAGCCGGCCCTGGCTCCGGGTGTCGGTGAACCACGCGTTGCCGTGCACGACCGTGTGGTGGAAGGAGTTGGACTCCTGCAGGTGCGCGGCCCGCAGGACCAGGTCGCCGACCTGGCGGTGCGAGACGTCGAAGTACTCCAGGTACGCCCTGGTCAGGTCGAGGTTGTAGTGCGGCGCGCCCTCGACGCCGTCGCGGGGCAGCAGGTCGGCGATCAGCCGCTGCGCGGTGAGCCGGACCTCCAGCTCGCGCTCGTCCCGGACGCCCTCGCCGCCGCGGTCCGCCAGGTGGAACGGCCGCCGCAGGTACGCGCACAGCACGTCCAGCACGGTCTGGGTGTACTCGGCGCGCGACCGCGCCAGCCCGGCCAGGCTGTGCATCGCGCCGACCCGCACCTGCTCCGCGTCGTGACCGAGCAGTTCGACCGATCGGGCGAACCGCTCGTCGGCGACCCGCGACCGGTCGTGCTCGGCCCGCGCGCTCTCCAACTCGTGCCGGGCGTCCTCGATCCGCTGCCGCGCCTCGTCCGTGCGCCGGCGCCGGTCGTTGAGCCACAGCGCGTACAACGCCACCAGCGCGCCGCCCGCCAGCCCGCCGGTCTTGATCGCCTCGTTGCGCGGCACACCGGGGTCGACCACGAACAACCAGCCCGCGACCAGCAGGAACGCCCCGATCGACCCGGTCAGCGTCGGGACCAGCAGGGTGCGCCCGCGCCGCTGCTGGACGACCAGCAGCACGGCCGCGGCCAGCACGACGACCGCGCCCGCGATCCACAGGTGCCTCACAAGGAGGTCATTCTTCCCGGTGATCGGCTCGCGGGGTGACGGATTCGGAACTCCCCGCCGCCCAACGGTGTGCTAACTCACCGGATTGGCCCATGATGTGGGTGTCACCGCAACGGTGGGACACGAGCAAGTTTCCGAGGAGAAGACGGTGGACAGCGTGGAGCGGCCAACCTGGGCGCCGGGCGACATCGACCTGGCCCGCCCGAGCATCGCGCGGGTCTACGACTACTGGCTGGGCGGCGCGCACAACTTCGCCGTCGACCGGGCGGTCGCCGACAAGGTGCTCAACGACGTCCCGGTGATCAAGAGCATCGTGCTCAACCACCGGGCGTTCCTGCGCCGCGCGGTGCGGTTCATGCTCTCGCAGGGCATCCGCCAGTTCCTCGACCTGGGCTCGGGCATCCCGACGGTCGGCAACGTGCACGAGATCGCGCAGGCCGCCGACCCGTCCGCCCGCGTGGTGTACGTCGACATGGACGCCGTCGCGGTCGCGCACAGCCGGGCCATCCTGACCGGCAACGAGCTGGTCAGCGTGCTGCAGACCGACGTGCGCGACGCCGACCAGGTGCTGAAGTCGCCCGAGGTGCGCGACCTGCTGGACTTCGACCGGCCGATCGGCGTGCTGATGATCGCCCTGCTGCACTTCGTGCCCGACTCCGAGGACCCGGGCGGCATCGTGGCCGACTACCGCGACGCGCTCCCCGGCGGCAGCTACCTGGCCATCTCGCACGCGGGCTTCGAGGAGAGCGACTGGAACCCGGCGTGGGACGACGCGCGGCAGGTCTACAACCGCGGGGTCAGCGAGATGAACTTCCGGCCCAAGCGCGCGGTGCAGGCGCTGTTCGACGGGTTCGAGCTGGTCGAGCCGGGTGTGGCGCGGCTGCCGCTGTGGCGGCCGGAGTCGCCCGACGACGTGGACGAGTCCGCCGCGACCATGGTCAGCTTCGGCGGCGTCGGGCGGAAGGGCTGATGAGCGGCCACGGCGCCGGTCGTGCTGTCGACCGCGCGCGGCGACCGGCCGTATCCTCTCGGTTGTGGCGGTAGGCCGGCGGACATGACGGAACAGGTTGACCATCGGGTGGCAGCACCGGGCCGATCGAACCTCGACCCCGCCGTACTGGCCGGGGCCGAGTCGTTCGCCCGGACGTGGGCCACCGCCGTCATCGGCAGCAGCTACGTGCCCATGACGCGGGCCGAGGTCGCCGAACACCTCCAGGCGCTGACCGAGGTCCTGGTGCACGCGCTGCACGCCAGCCCGTTCCGCACCGCTCCCGGCTACGAGATCGGCGCGCGGCTGGTCGAGGCGCACTTCACCGGCACCGACACGCTCGGCCGGACCGTGCAGCTGCTCGGCGACGACCTGCTCGGCGAGCTGGGCATCCAGCCCGACGAGCTGATGCGGTCCCGGCTGGCGGCGCTGCAGGGCGCGCTGGCCGCCGGGTACGCGCGGGCGCTGCGCGAGCGGACCCTGGCCGAGCAGGAGGCGATCCGCGCGGCCGTGCTGGACGCCCGCGACCAGGCCGAAGCCGCGCTGCGCGCGTCCGAGGCGCGGTTCCGGGCGATGTTCACCGAGGCCGCGATCGGCATCGGCATCGCCGACATCGAGGGCCGCATCCTGGACGTGAACCAGGCGTTGCAGGACATGCTCGGGTTCAGCGTCGAGGAGATGCGGCAGTACAACATCCGCGACCTGATGCACCCGGAGGACGGCGGCAGCGTCTGGCGGCTGTACGACCAGCTCACCGCGGGCGAGTGCGACCACTACCGGGCGGAGAAGCGGTTCCGCCGGGCCGACGGCGAGCAGGTGTGGACGCACCTGACGCTGTCGCTGGTGCGCGACGACCACGGCGACCCGCAGTACCAGGTGGCGATGATCGAGGACGTCACCGACCGGCACCTGCTGCAGAACCGGCTGCGCTACCAGGCGCTGCACGACCCGCTGACCGGCCTGCCGAACCGGGCGCTGTTCCTGGAACGCCTCGGCCGGGTGTTCAACAACCGGGCCCGCCACCGCGCCGGCCTGTGCTACCTGGACCTCGACGGGTTCAAGGTGATCAACGACAGCCTCGGCCACGACATCGGCGACCAGCTGCTGGTCGAGGTCGGCAGGCGGCTGGACCTCTCGGTGTCCGGCGCGGGCAAGCTGGTCGCCCGGATGGGTGGCGACGAGTTCGTCATCCTGGTGGAGGGCTCGCAGGACACCCAGGACATCGTCGACGTCGCCGACCGGGTGCTGCGGGAGCTGGAGTCGCCGATCCGGATCGGCGGGCACGAGCTGACCGTGTCGGCGTCGATCGGCATCGTGGAGCGGGCGCTGTCCGGCACCACGGCCGCCGACCTGATGCGCGACGCGGACATCACGCTGTACTGGGCGAAGGCGGACGGCAAGTCGCGCTGGGCGCTGTACAACCCGGAGCGCAACGCCAAGGAGGTCGCCCGGTTCACGCTGTCGGCGACCATGCCGGCGGCGTTGGAGCGCGACGAGTTCTACGTCGACTACCAGCCGCTCGTGCGGCTGGAGGACAGCACCGTGGTCGGGGTCGAGGCGCTGGTGCGCTGGCAGCACCCCGAGTTCGGCCGGCTGGCGCCGGACCGGTTCATCGAGCTGGCCGAGGAGACCGGCCTGATCGTCCCGCTCGGCCGCTGGGTGCTGCGCCGGGCGTGCGAGCAGGCGCGGCGGTGGCTGGAGGAGTTCGGCGACTCCGCGCCGTTCGTGTCGGTGAACCTGGCGGTCCGCCAGTCCCGCGACCCGGAGCTGGTGCGGGACGTGAAGCACATCCTGGACGAGTGCGCCCTGCCGCCGCACCACCTCCAGCTGGAGCTGACCGAGAGCGCCATCATGGGCACCGCCGACGAGCCGCTGGAGGCGTTGCGGGCCCTGTCCGACATGGGCGTGCGGATCGCGATCGACGACTTCGGCACCGGCTACTCGAACCTCGCCTACCTCAAGCACCTGCCGGTGCACGAGCTGAAGATCGCGGGCTCGTTCATGGAGGGGCTGCGGGCGGCGGACGAGGAGGACGCGGTGGACGCCCAGATCGTGTCCACCCTGGTCCAGCTGGCGCACGCGTTGCAGCTCGGCGTCACCGCCGAGGGCGTGGAGACGCCGGCGCAGGCCAAGCGGCTGCACCGGATCGGCTGCGACACCGGCCAGGGCTGGTTCTTCGCCAAGCCGATGAAGCCGGAGGAGATCGACGAGCTGCTGCGCCGGTGAGCGGGTTCGCGGATCAGGCCAGGTCGACGACCACCTTCACGTCGTCCTCCTCCTTCTCCAGCGCGTCCATGAACCGGTCCAGCGGCACGCGGCGGGTGAGCAGGCCGTCCAGCCACGGCCTGCTGGCCTCGGACAGGGCCTCGGCGGCCGCGACGTAGTCCAGCAGGCCCGCGTTCACCGTGCCGACGACCGACTTGTTCCCCATCACCATCCCGTCGAACACGCCCGGGTCCAGCGGCACGGGGTCGTGGTCGCCGGAGATGCCCGCCAGCACCGTGACCGACGCCCGGCGCGCGCACTCCCAGATCACGGGTGCGACGCCGGTGCACTCGACGGCCACGTCCACCTCGGCGGTGACCCCGGCCAGGTCCGGGTGGTAGGTCGCCCCCAGCGCGGTCACCAGGTCCGGCTTCGGGCCCCTGGTGACGCGGTCGACCACGTGCACCTCCAAGCCGCGCTGCACGCCCAGCAGCGCCGCCAGCAGGCCGATCGGCCCGGCGCCGGTGACCAGCACCGACCGCACCGGCAGGTGCGCCCGCTCGGCCGCCGCCGAGACCTGCGCCCACGCCTTGGCCACCACCGACGCGGGCTCGGTCAGCACGCCCGCGTCACCCAGCGTCGGGTCGAGCTTCACCGCGAACTTCGGCGGCACGGTCCAGCGCTGCATGCCGTACCCGTCGAGCTCCTTGATGCCGCGCTCGGTGTACTTGCCGTTGCGGCAGAAGTCCCACGCGTCCACCGCGCACGCCGGACACGGCTCGGGGTCCGGCCTGCGCACCACGCCGGCGACCAGGTCGCCCTCGTAGAACCCCGAGTCCTCGGGCGCGCTGAGCACCCGGCCCAGCGACTCGTGGAACGGCACGATGTGGTCCCGACCGGGCGGCAGCGAGCCGAAGCCGTCGCGGATGATCTCCAGGTCGGTGCCGCACAGGCCGGCCACCAGGCCCTGGACCACCAGCTCGCCGGGCGCCTCGACGACCTCGCGGTCCACCACGCGCGACGCCGACGGGTCGCCGGGGACGACCTCCGCCGCCCTCACCGCGCACCGCCGCGGTCGCGCTCGTCGCGGGTGTGGCCGCCGAACAGCACCGCCGCGCTGTTGACCAGCGCCAGGTGGCTGAACGCCTGCGGGAAGTTGCCGCACATCCGACCGGTCCGCGCGTCGTACTCCTCGGCCATCAGCCCCACGTCGTTGCACAGGTCGACCAGCCGGTCGTACATCGCCAGCGCCTCCTCCCGCCGCCCGGCCAGCGCCAGCGCGTCGACGAACCAGAACGAGCACGCCAGGAAGCTGCCCTCGACACCGGCCAGGCCGTCCACTTCGGACTCGCCGTGCCCGGTCTCGTACCGGTCGACCAGGTCGCCCCGCTTGAGCACCCGGGAGACCGCGTCCAGCGTGCCCAGCACGCGCGGGTCGTCGCCGGGCAGGAAGCCGACGGCCGGGATCAGCAACGTGGCCGCGTCCAGCTCGGTGCCGCCGTAGTACTGGGTGAACGTGCCCAGGGACGCGTTCCAGCCCTTCTCCAGCACCTCCTCGCGCACGGTCTCCCGCAGCTCGCGCCACCGCTCGACCGGTCCGGGCAGGTCGAACTCCTCCACCGCCCGCACCGCCCGGTCGAACGCCACCCACAGCATCACCCGGGAGTGGGTGAAGTGCCGGTCCGGCCCGCGCACCTCCCACAGCCCCTTGTCCGGCTGCTCCCACACCTTCTCCAGGTGCCGCAGCATCCCGCGCTGCATCGCCCACGAGTCCGGGGTCTCGCCGAGCCCGCGCTCCCGCGCCAGGTGCAGCGCGTCCATGACCTCGCCGTACACGTCGAGCTGCAACTGCCGGTAGGCCGCGTTGCCGACCCGCACCGGCCGCGCGCCCCGGTAGCCGGGCAGCCAGTCGACCTCCCACTCGACCAGGTGCCGCTCGCCGCCGATGCCGTACATGATCTGCAGGTCGGCGGGGTCGCCCGCGACGGCGCGCAGCAGCCACTTGCGCCACGCCACCGCCTCGTCGACGCAGCCGAAGTTGTCCAGGGCCAGCAGCGTGAACGTGGCGTCGCGCAGCCAGCAGTACCGGTAGTCCCAGTTGCGCGTGCCGCCGAACGTCTCCGGCAGCGACGTCGTCGGCGCGGCCACGATCCCGCCGGTCGGCGCGTACGACAGGCCCTTCAACGTGATCAGCGACCGGCGCACGACGTCCGCGTGCGGCCCGTCGTACCCGATCCTGGACGACCAGGCGAGCCAGAACGCCTCGGCCCGCGCCACCTCGCCCAGCGCGTCCACCGGCGCGGGCGGCTCGTCCGGCGAGTAGGCGAACTCCATCACCCACGTCAGCCGCTCGCCCGCGGAGACGGTGAACTCCGCCTCGTGCGCGCGTTGGCCGTGCACCCGGTACGGCAGCCGGTCGCCGTACAGCGCGACGGCGGACGGCCCGGCGAGCGCGACGATGCACTCCTGCCCGTCCCGCTCACCGCGCCGCACCCACGGCACCGAGTCGGCGTAGGCGAACCGCAGCACCCACCGCAGCGACATCTCGACCTGCCCCGACACGCCCTCCAGCACCCGCACCACGCGCGTGTCGGCGTCCCAGTCGTCCTCCTCGGGCGGCATCGTGTCGATCAGCCGCACCACGCCGTCGACGGTCTCGAACTCCGTCTCCAGCACCAGGCTGCCGTCCCGGTAGGACCGGCGGACCGACACCACCTCGCCGGTCGGCGCGATCCGCCAGTGCCCGTCGTCCTCGGTGCCGAGCAGCCGGGAGAAGCAGGACGGCGAGTCGAACCGCGGCATGCACAGCCAGTCGATCGACCCGTCCCGCCCCACCAGTGCCGCCGTCCTCAGGTCCGACAGCAGCGCGTAGTCCTCGATCCGTCCAGGTCCCGTGTCTCCCACACCGCCGACCCTACGTACCCGCGTTTGACCGCGCGCGTCGTTGCGCACCCAACAGGCATGACCTCCTTAGTCGCGGTGCTGCTGGCGAGCGCGTTGACCGTCCCCGGTCCCCCCGTCACGTACGCACCGGCGGACAAGCAGGGGTTCGGCACGGCCCGCCAGGCGACGAGCCCGGTCTGGTTCACCCTCGGCCGCACCGGCCTCACCGAGGTCTTCTACCCGGACCTGAGCACGCCGGCGACCCGTGACCTGCGGTTGGTCGTCGACGGCCGCACCGCCGAGGGCCGCACCGAGCCGGTCGGCAGGCTGCGCTACCGGCAGGAGTTCCGGGGCGACGGCTGGCGCGCCGACATCACCTACACCACCGACCCGGCGCGGCCGACCGTGCTGGCCGACGTGCGGCTGCGCGCCGAACGGCCGGTGGACGTGCAGGTGGTGTTCGACCCGAACCTGTCCCGGGACGGCGACGACGACTCGGCCGTGGACCACCCCGGGGCGCTGCTGGCCCAGGACGCGCGGTCGGCGAGCGCCCTGGTGGCCGACGAGCCGATCACGGGGCGCGGCTCCACGGAGGGCAACGTCGTCCAGACCGGCGCGCTGGGCCTGGACGGCGTGCGCGACCGGAGCGCCACGCTGGCGATCGGCTTCGGCGGCCGGGCCGAGGAGGCGCTGACCACGGCGAGGACGTCCCTGGTCGAGGGCTTCCCGCGGCACGCCCGCCGCTACGACCAGGGCTGGGACCAGTACCTGAAGGGCCTGGAACGGCCGAGGAGCGCCGACCGGGACCTGTACGACACGTCGATGATGGTGATGGCGGCGACCGAGGACAAGCGCCACCCCGGCGCGTTCATCGCCTCGCCGAGCTTCCCGTGGGCGTTCGGCTTCGACCGCACGATCGCGCCGGAGTTCGGCTCGTACGCCCTGGTCTGGCCGCGCGACCAGTACCAGGTGGCGAGCGCGATGCTGGCGGCCGGCGACCGCGCGGCGGCGGAGCGCGCGCTGGACTTCATGCTCGACGTGCAGCAGCAGCCCGACGGCCACCTGCCGCAGAACACCAGGGTGGACGGCGAGCCGTACTGGACCAACGTGCAGCAGGACGAGCAGGCCGCGCCGATGCTGCTGGCCTGGCTGCTCGGCCGCGCCGACAAGTCCACAGTGGACTCGCTGGTCGCGGCCGCCGAGTTCATGATCGCCCAGCCGGGCGCGCCGGCCACCGAGCAGGAGCGGTGGGAGAACCAGGGCGGCTACTCGCCGGGCACGATCGCCGCCGAGATCGCCGGCCTGGTGTGCCTGGCAGACCTGCTCCAGCGGTCCGGCGACCCGCGGGCCGCGAAGTACCTCGCCATCGCCGACGAGTGGGAGGGCGGGCTGGAGGGCTGGACCGCCACGAGCACCGGCCCGTTCTCGCCCGACCCGTACTACCTGCGGCTCACCAAGGACGGCCGGCCCGACGCCGGCACCACCTACAACCCCGGCGACAACCACCCCACTGCGATCGACCAGCGCGCGGCCGTCGACCCGAGCTTCCTGGAGCTGGTGCGGCTCGGCGTCCGGTCGCACGACGACCCGGTCGTGCGCAACACCGTGCGCGTCGTGGACGAGCAGCTGGGCGTGGGCCGGTTCTGGCACCGCTACAACGGCGACGGCTACGGCGAGCGCGCGGACGGCGGCCCGTGGAACATCGGCCACGGCCGCACCTACGGCAGGCTCTGGCCGATCTTCGCCGGCGAGCGCGGCGAGTACGAGCTGCTGGCGGGCGACACCGCCGCCGCCCGCCGCCGGCTGGCCGACATCGCCTCCACCGCGAACGAGGGCCGGATGCTGCCCGAGCAGGTCTGGAACGGCCGCGGCACCACGTCGGCGACGCCGCTGGCCTGGACGCACGCCCAGTACGTGCGGCTGGCGCAGTCGATCGACGCGGGCCGGCCGGTGGAGCTGCCCACCGTGGTGGCCTGCCGCTACACCGGCTGCTGACCGGCCCGGTCGCGTTGGCCGCAACGCCCCTTGAGGGCGACGTCCATCCGATACGTTGGTCCACATGCGCCGTGCCGTGCCGCTCCTCGCCGCCCTGGCCCTGCTCGCGGGCTGCTCGCAGTCCACGGACGGGTCCGCGAACCCGGGCGGGACGGCCACGACCACCACCACGGCATCGGCCGGGCCGACCTCGACCTCCGCGCCGGCCGACCGGCCGAAGGCGATCGACATCTCGGGCCTGGAGCCCTGCGGCCTGCTGACCGACGCCCAGCGCGCCGAGTTCGGCCTGGACCGGCCGCCGCAGCAGGACGACGCGCCGGGCAAGCCGGGGTGCAGCATGAGCCGCGAGGACCGCGAGCACTCCATCGCGATCTACCTCGACAGCACCCGGGGCGTCGAGGCGTACACCGAGCCGCCCCGGCCCGGTTCGACGGCGTTGCAGGTCGGCGGCTTCCCGGCGGTGATGGTCGAGTCGACCAACTCGCTCGGCCTCGCCTGCGCGATCCACGTCGACGTCTCGGACGGGCAGTCGGCCGACGTGCAGGCGTACAGCCTCGGCGACACGGACGTGCCGACGCTCTGCCGACTCGTCCAGCCGGTCGCGGGCGCCGTCGTGGCCAACCTCATGAACGGGTGAAGGCGAGCACGACTACTTTCTTCGCACTGGGAACCGCTCACCCGCGTCACGCATCAGAGCTAGAGTCGTCCCGAATGCACACGCTGGGGTTTGTGCAGCACTGAGGAGGGGTGTGCCGTGTTCATCGCGGATGGTGGTGGCGGGGGTTCGACGCCTGCGACGCTTCCCGACTACGCCGGGGCACAGCGGAAGCTGAGCATCGAGCCGTCGGCGATCCCGGCCGCGCGCAAGGTGTTCTCGGACGCGCTGGACCAGCTCCAGGCCAAGCTGGAGCGGGCCATGGCCGAGCTGGAGGCGAAGCCCTGGGCGGGTGACCCGGTGAGCAACGAGACCGCCGAGCGGTTCAACCAGGACACGTTCGAGGCGGGTGACTCGGCCGGCCTGACGGCCATCAAGGCCTACCGCGACCAGCTCAAGGGCGTGGTCGACCAGCTCACCGCCATCGAGGCCGACTACCGGCGCGTCGAAGGCGACAACACCGCGTCCTGGGGACGCATCAACAACGGCTGACCTGCTGACCTACGCACCCGAGGGGGGCGAGCACGATGGGTGACCACCGCTGGCGCGGGTATGCCCACCCCGATCTCCACCGCATGATCAACGAGGGACCGGGCGTCGCCGCGTCCCGGCCGCTCGAGGACTCCTGGAAGGCGCTGTCCGAATCCCTCGGCGACATCGACACCTCGATCCGGGAGGGCCTGGGCAGGCTCGGCGCGAGCTGGGAGGGCGAGACCGCGGACACGACGGTCGCCTCGCTGTCGCCGCTCTCCGCCTGGGCGTCGGACGCCCAGCAGGGTTCGAGCACGATGGAGACCTCCGCCCAGTTGCAGGCGGACTACATCTCGACCGCGCGCAAGGAGATGCCCGAGCCGGTGCCGGTGACCACCGAGGCGCCCTCGCTCGGCGACAAGATCGTCGGCGGGCTGACCGGTCCCATCGGCATGATGCACGTCATCCAGCAGCAGCAGGACCACGAGCGGCAGGAAGCGGCGCAGGACAACGCCGAGGCCAAGGCCGTCGAGGTGATGAACAACTACCAGTCCAGCAGCGAGTGGAACGCCGACACGCTGGGCAAGTTCGTCCCGCCGCCGAAGGTCGTCATCGACACCCCGCCCCCGGCGGGCGCGGGTGAGTTCAACAGCACCAGCGCGAACTACACGTCGACGTCGACGTGGACGCCGCCGAGCGACAGCGGCGGCAGCACGCGGCCGTCGTGGGCGCCGCCGCCGACCGGCACGCCGGTGCCGCAGGTGACCACGCTGCCCGGCACGACCGGTGGCAACACCAACCCGTCGTGGGCGCCGCCGCCGACCGGCACGCCCACGCCGACCCCGCCGACGTTCACGCCGCCGGTGAACCAGCCGACGCCGGTCCGGCCGCCCATCGGCGTGCCGCCGCTGCCGCCGGGCTGGACCCGGCCGCAGCCCCCGGGCAACGGTCAGCCGGTCCCGCCGAAGACCGGTCCCGGCGGTCCGGGCGCGCAGCGCCCGAACGTGCCGACGGGGCGCGCGCCCGGCATGCCGGGGATGCCCGGTGGCCCGGGTGGTCCCGGTGGTCCCGGCAACCCCGCCAACGTGCGTCCGGGGATGCCCGGCATGCCCGGCGCGGGCGGCGTGCCCGGTTCCGGCCTGCCCGGCTCCGGCCTGCCCGGTGGCAACAACCCGGCCGGCCTGGCCGGTCGTGGCGGCGTCCCCGGCGCCGGTGGCTTCGGCCCCGGCGCGGGTGGTCCGGGCGCCGCGGGTCGTCCGGGCGCGCCCGGCGCGGGAATGGCCGGCGGTGCGGCGGGAGCGCACGGCGGCGACGGCGAGGACGACATCGAGCACAAGGCAGCCGACTACCTGGTCGAGACGAACGACGTGTTCGGCGACGACCGGCTCGTCGCGCCGCCGGTGATCGGGGAAATGCCCTAGCAAGCGGGATCCTCCGGTGCACGGGCCCGCGTCGACTCGGCGCGGGCCCGTGCCCGGTGTTTCAGGGACGGGGATGTCGGTGACGTATTTCGGGGGGCCCGCCGAGCGGGAGCCGATCGAGCTCTCCGCCGAGGAGTTCGACGTGCTCTGGGAGCGCCTGGACCTCGGCCAGATGCCGCTGGTGATCAAGGTGCCCTCGCCGGGCCGGACCCACCAGGAGCGCGCCGAGCTGGAGCGGCGCGTCTGGCACGGCATCGGGGCGCGCGGCCTCGGCGGCCCCACCGGGCTGCACCCGGAGCTGGACCACCTGCTGCGGCTGTTCAACCGGCCCGAGCGCGAGGTCGACGGCCGGGTGTGGCTGGGCAAGAGCGTGCGGGTGCTGGCCGTGGCCAACGGCGACGACGGCGCGGTGGCGACGTTGACCGACGGCCGGCTCACCTTCCGGCGCGCGGCGGGCAGCGGCCTGGCGTCGGCGGTGCTGGCCGCGCTGCCCGCGCACCCAACGGGCAGCGGGCACTCGGTGACCATGCCGAGCGCCGACCTGGAGGCCGCGGTCAAGCGGTCCGACGGCTCGCCCAAGAGCCTGGAGAACTCGCTGCGCGAGCACGGCGTCCGGCAGGAGGACGCGGTCGCGCTGGTGAAGATGTTCACCGGGCTCGTGCACACCGGCAACTTCGGCGCCGCCGCCAGGGACAAGTACGGCAAGCGCTGCCGACCGGACCGGGTGGTCGCGTTCTTCGACACCGAGGACGGCCGCTACCTGCAGCAACGGCGGGCGTCGGGCGGTTCGGCGCCGTGGAGCACGTTCAGCCCGACCGATTCGCGGCGACTCGCGCACCAGGTGGAGGAACTGCTCGCCGAAGCGGTGCGCGCCGCCCGGCTCTGACCGGCGGTCCGTTGTGGACGGTCCCGGCGGGGCGGTCCCGGCGGTGGCCGCGCGGGCGGCGTTAACCTGGGCGCGTGCCGTCCAAGCCCGTTGACCCCCACGAGGTGCGCGCCGCGGTCGAGGCCGTGCTGCCCTGGCTGACCGGCGCCGCCGAGCAGCCCGAGCGCCCGCAGCTCGCCGCCGCGGTGCGGCTGAGCCTGAGGACGCTGGAGCAGGTCGCGCCGGGCCGCAGCGTCGAGGTGCGCGTCCCGCCGTTCGCCGCCGTCCAGTGCGTGGCCGGGCCCCGGCACACCCGCGGCACGCCGCCCAACGTGGTCGAGACCGACCCGCGGACGTGGCTGGAACTGGCCGTCGGCCGGCTGGGCTGGGCGGCGGCGGTGGACGGCGGCAGGGTCACCGCGTCCGGCAGCAGGGCCGATCTCTCAACCCTGCTCCCGGTGCTGCGGTTCTAGCTAAGCTCGGTCGCGTGAAGGCGCTCAAGGCGTGTGTCGCCGTCCTCGCGGCAGGGGCTCTCCTCGTCGGTTGCGGCGCCGGCGAGTGGTCGGGCGACGTGGACTTCAAGGTCGTCAAGATCAACCCCGGGTACGAGTCGATGGGCGAGACCAAGCCCTCGTTCGTGAACCTGGAGATCGACCAGGAGCAGCCGGACGGGATCGAGCAGATCACCAGGACGGCCGCCGACCTCGACCAGTTCCCCGAGGGGATCGCGGTCGGCGACCTCGTGGTGTGCGCGGTGCGGCAGTCCGACGAGAGCGGGTTCGACCAGGAGGGCGTGCAGAGCGGGATCGGGCCCTGCCGCCTGCGCTGATCAGAACCAGGACCCGACCGTCCTGTCCCACGCCCAGCCGACGCCCTCCACCGCGTCGCGGCCCAGTTCCACCACGTCGCCGACACCGCCGACGACCACGTCCACGGTGTCGTTGAGGGCTTCCTTGCCGGTGTTGAGCAGACCGTTGCCCGCGTCGGACCAGTTGCCGTTCCACGCGTCGCGACCGGCGTTGTAGAGACCGGTCCCGGCGTCGGCCACCAGGTCCGCCGCGCCGACGGCCGTGCCGCCGACGAAGTCCACCACCGGCCCGACGCCGGGGAGGTGCGAGCCGGGCAGCGACGGGCCGAGCGGGTTCTCGTCCCAGTCCTGCGAGGTCACCGAACCGCCGTCGCCGGTCGCGATGCGGGCCAGGTTCTGCACCGACTCCGAGCCGGGCGCGTAGTACTGCGAGTGCGCGCCCAACGCCGAGGCGCCGTCGGTCGTGCCGAACGTCCTGGCGCCGAACCGCTCGTCGTACGGGCCGATCGAGGAGCCGTCCTCGGTGAACCAGGTCTGGCTGGTGCCCTGCACGACCGGGTCGTGCTCGGTCGCGCCGACGTACACGTGACCGGGACCGGCCGAGAGCTGGTCGACGTTGGACGCGCCGACGCCCGGCGAGCCGACGAACGCGATGTCGTCCGCCGCCAGGCCGTTCATGCCCGCGTAGCCGACCGTGGTGGAGCCGTAGGAGTGGCCGATCACGGTCAGGTGCTGGTGGTTGCCCGCCGCCTCGGCGGCCGCGCGGTAGCCGGCGACGTCGGCGACGAGGTTCGCGCCGCCCTCGCGGGCCTGCGCCGGGTTGTCCACCTCGCCGGGCGCCCAGCCGGGCGCGTCGTAGCCGAGCCACTGGATGGTGGCGTTGCCCTCCGCGCCCATGGCGGCACGCAGGTTCCCGGCCTGGTCGACGGAGAAGGCGTCCAGCGCGGAGCCGGTGCCGGGCACGCTCACCGCGACGTTCCGGGCGGTGTCGGGGTCGCCGTAGGCGATGGCGGTCGCGCCGTCACCACGCGGGCCGTACGGGTCCCAGGCCAGGACCCGGACGTCCGGCCTGCCCTCGGCGTTCAGCCAGCCGTTGCGCTCGGCGAGCTCTTCGGCCTGGTCGATGCTCTGCCGCACCCGCTCGGCGTTCTCGGCCTTGGTGGCGGCCTCCTGGCGCTGCTCGTTGAGCGACGCGTACTGCTCGTCGTTCAGCAGCGCGGTCATGTCCTCGGAGTCGGCCGGGTCCAGCCCCAGCTCCTCCGCCCGCGCGGCCAGCTGCGCGTCGAGCTGGTCGCGCTGCGCGCCGAAGCGCTGGGCGTCGTCCGCGATGCGCAAGCGGTTGGCCTCGTCCAGGACCCCCGACGGCAGACCGCGGAGCTGGCCCAGCTCCTGGAACCTGGTGCGCAGCAGCTCGTCCTGCTGCTCCTTGGACAGCGACTTCCACCAGGCGGCGACCTGCCTGGGGTCGGCGCCCGGCCCGGGGACGGTGGCGGTCGTGCGCACGGCCGCGACGGTGGTGGCCCAACCGGCGTCCCTGCCCGCCGTCTCCTCGAAACCGGGGCGGACCTTGCCGAGGGCGTCGGCGTAGGAGCGCAGGACGCGCTCGTAGCCGGTCTTGACGTTGTTCAGCTGCTCGTTGACGCGGTTGGCCAGCTCGCGGGTCTGCGCCTCGTCCAGCGCGGGTGAGCGACCGCGCCAGAAGTCGATCAGCTGGTCGGCGCTGCCGCGCATCTGCGCGTACGCGCGCGAGGCGGCCTGGACGATGTCCGCGCCCGCGCCGAGCCGTTCGCCGGCCACGGTCGCGGACCTCGTGGACAGCTCGGCGCGGGCGCCGAACTTCGCCGCCGAGTCGCCCCGCCAGCCGGAGGTCGCGGTGCTGCCGCCGCTGGAGACGGCCTGACCCGCGCGGCCGACGGCGCTCATCGCGCCGGTGATGGGGTCGGCGGCGGCCGCGACGCGGCCGGCGTCACCGGTGGCCAGCTGCCCGTACAGGACCTCGGGGTCGGTGAAGCTCACGCCATGCCCCCTTCGATGCCGCGGAACGAGGTGTGCGAATCGTCGTCCGCGCGCTGGTAGGAGTCGGCGTTCTCGTTCAGGCCGTCACCGGCGTCGCGGTACCAGGCGCTGCCGCGGCGCAGGTCGTCCGACTGCTCGCCGGACCACCTGGCCAGCGCGTCGACGAACTCCGCCGCCGCGGGCACCTGCCCCAGCGCGTCGGCGTCCAACCTGAGCATCGAGATCATCTCCGCGCCGTCCCCGGTCGCGTCCGCGCCCTCGTGGAACTCCTTGGACGCCGCGCGCAACGTCTCTGGTCGCACACCGAACACGATCGCCCACCCTTCGTGCCGCCAGCCGCTGGAGGTGCGACGCGGCGTCACCATCTTCGGTTCCCTCGGCCCCGTGGGCCAAGGAGGTGAAAGAAGACCCCCGGAAGTGATCACCCGAAGGTGATCTTGCCTACCTCGAACAGCAGTTCGATGATTAACACATGACAGTTTTGCTCACCACACCCAGGACGATCACTCTCCACCTCGTGCGGGAGGTGGCCACCAGGATGAGCGCGCTCCTGCTCGCCTTCCTGTCCCCGGCACCACCTCGCGCCCGCCACCGCGCCCTCTCACCGAGGGAGATCCGTTGGCAGCGCTGGAAGTCCGCCCTGGCCGCCCACGTGGCCACCGCCCTGCGCGCCCCCCTCGCACCGCACCCCACCCGATCGTCCCCACCCCACACCACCGCACCGGCCACCCCGACGTGGAGCCCACCGCACCCACCACCCCGAACGGCCCAATCCCCAACCCACCCCCACCACCGCCCCACCATCCACCCCCCACCCCCGAACCCCGTCCCCTCGCCGCCCATCAGGTGGCCAGAGGAGTGCGAGGCGTGGCCCGGCCCAACCCAATTCGCCACCGAGGAACTCGACCCAGCCGAACTCGACCTACCCACCCCAACCCCCCACCACCCCGACACCCCCGACCCCGACCCCGACCCCGACCCCTGGGAATTCCAAATCGGCGACCTCGCCCGCTGGTGGGAAGAAGCCGCAGCAAGACTCGACGCCGCCGCCCGCACCCAAGCCCACCAACACCAGCGGTGACCTCCTGGCACCCCCACCCCACCCTGCACACCAACCACAACACTCCTAACCAACCCCGCCCCCACCGCTGATCGCCCCCCACCCTCCTCACCTCGCCCTCCTCACCTCGCCCTCCTCACCTCGCCCTCCTCACCCCGCCCTGCCCACCCCGCCCTTCTCACCCCGCCCTGCCCACCCAGCCGCAACGGCCCGCGCCCAACCCCACGAGTGCCGGTGTTCGGCGTCGGCCTCCCGCCTGCCCGCCCGGCCGCCCAGCCGCAGCGGCCGTACCCAAGCCCGCGAGTGCCGGTGTCCGACATCCCAGCCCTCCCCGGCCAGCCCGCCCGGCCACCCAGCCGCAACGGCCCGCGCCCGGCCCGCGAGTGCCGGTGTCCGACACCTCGGCCCTCCTCTCCCCGCCCAGCCGCAGCGGCCCGCGAGTGCCGCTGGTCGACCCCCCGGCCCTCCCCGGCCAGCCCTGCCATAGCGGCCTGCCCCCAATCCCGCGAGCGTTGGTGGTGACGTTCCGGCACCTCGCAGCCTGCCCCCAAGCCTGCGAGTGCCGCTGGTCGACGGCCCGGTCCTCTCCGGCCCACCCTGCCCTGCCCTGCCGCAACGTCCTGCGCCCGGCCTGCGGATGCCGCTGGTCGATATCTCGGTCCGCCTCAGCTCACCTAGCCGCAGCGGCCCGTGCCCAAGCTCACCTGCACCCAACCCACCAGTACCAGTGACCCGCAGCCCGGCACTCCTCAGCCCGCCCAGCCGCCCGGCCTGCACCCAAGCCCGTGAGTACCGGTTGTTGCACCCCGGCACCTCGCAGCCTGCCCTGCGCACCGGCCGCAGCACCCCATAACCGAGCCCGCCACTGCCGGTGGCCGACAGCCCGACCCTCCTCGGCCGGTCCTGCCCGCCCGGCCGCAACAACCCGCACCCGAGTCCTCCCGCACCCGAGCCCTCCAGTGCCGGTGGCCGGCAGCCCGATCTCCTTAGCCCACCCGGTCGCAGCGGCCTGTGCCCGAGTCCGCCTATGCCCGAGGCCGTGAGCGCCGGTGGTTGATGTGCGGCAACCTCGGCTTGTCCTGCGCACCGGCCGCAGTGCCCCGTGGCCGAACCCGCCAGTGCCAGCGGCGACGTCTGGCACCGCTCAGCCCGTCCTGCGCGCCTGGTCGCGGCGGCGTGGATCGAGCCTGCTGGCGCCGGTGGTGAAAGTCCGGTGTCCGTGGGCCTTGGCCGGCGAGGGCGAACGCGGCGGTGTGTGGTGCGCCCGCCACTGCCCGGTGGTAGCGGTCCGGGGCGCGAGTCGGCGGCCGTCTAGGTGAGCGGTCAGGTTGTCGGTGGTCGGAGGGCACCGGCGGGGCCGTCCCTGCGTCGGTAGGTGGGAACGCCGCCCATCGGCCACCAACCCGACGGGCCCGTGCGGCACGATGGCCGCGCACCGATCGACTCGACTGGAGGCTGGACCGTGCCAGGAGGTTGGACCACCCAGCGGTGGACCGAGGTCTTCACCGCGCAGGCGGAGATGTTCCGGGCGGCGGTCGGGAAGGCCGACCCCACCGCCAAGGTGCCCAGCTGCCCCGGCTGGACGTTCACCGACCTGACCCTGCACGTCGGCAGGTTCCTCGAAACCTCCCTCGACTACCTCCGCACCGGCAGCACCGTCCAGCTCCGCCTCCCCCGGCCCCCCGCCGAGGTGGAGCCGCTGGCCTACCTGGACGAGCAGCTGGCCAAGGCCGCCGAGCTGCTGCCGACCACCCCCGGCAACCGGACGGCCTGGACGTTCTCGCCCGCCGCGCCCGACCTGGCCTGGGTGTGGCACCGCCGCATCGCGCACGAGCTGGACCTGCGCCGCTGGGACGCCCAGGCCGCGCTGCGCGAACTGGTGGTCGGTGACGCGGACTTCGCCGTCGACGGCATCGAGGAGGCGTTGACCACCCTCCTCGCCGCCAAGTACGCCACCGACGTGCCCCTGACCACCAGGGGCAGCGCCCTGGTCCAGCTCACCGACGTGCCCGAGTCCTGGGTGGTGACCTTCACCCCCGGCGTCGTGCCGGAGGTGCGGGCGGCCTGGCCGGGTGAGGAGGCGGACCTGGTGGTCAGCGGTGAGGCGCAGCTCGTGCACTACGGCCTGTGGGGCCGCCTCCCGCTCAAGCACACCGGCGACGAGCGGGTCTGGTACGCGCTGAAGCTGGACTGAGCGTGCGTTTGGTCACGTCACGGGGGTCCTGATGGGGGTGGTAGCACCCCCATCAGCCTTACACTCGGTGGTGCAGCCCGCCCTCGTCGCTAGGGAGCAACCCGGTGGTCTCTGACCATTCAGCAACCGGCCGCACCGACCCCGAAACCCAGGAAGAGCGAGAACCCCGCGAAGAATGCGGTGTGTTCGGCGTCTGGGCACCCGGAGAAGACGTCTCGAAGCTCACCTACTACGGCCTGTACGCCCTCCAGCACCGCGGCCAGGAAGCCGCGGGCATCTCGGTGGGCGACGGCAGCCAGGTGGTGGTCTTCAAGGACCTCGGTCTGGTCAGCCAGGTGTTCGACGAGCAGGTGCTGCAGTCGCTGCGCGGCCACGTCGCGGTCGGCCACTGCCGCTACTCCACCACCGGCTCCACGACGTGGGAGAACGCGCAGCCCACGTTCCGCACCACGGCCACCGGCTCCGGCCTGTCCCTCGGCCACAACGGCAACCTGGTGAACACCGCCGAGCTGCTGGCGAAGGCCCGCGAGGTCGGCGTCGACACCGGCCACGGCGCGACCACCGACTCCGACCTGGTGTGCGGCCTGCTGGCCGCGCAGGCCGCCGACATCGGCATCGAGCAGGCGGCCATGCGGCTGCTGCCGACGCTGCGCGGCGCGTTCTGCCTCGTGTTCTCCGACGAGTCCACCCTCTACGCGGCCCGCGACCCGCAGGGCGTCCGCCCGCTGGTGCTCGGCCGGCTGGAGCGCGGCTGGGTCGTCGCCAGCGAGACCGCCGCCCTGGACATCGTCGGCGCGTCGTTCGTCCGCGAGGTCGAGCCGGGCGAGCTGATCGCGATCGACGAGAACGGCCTGCGGTCCAGCCGGTTCGCCAACCCCGAGCCCAAGGGCTGCATCTTCGAGTACGTCTACCTGGCCCGCCCGGACACCACGATCGCCGGCCGCTCGGTGCACGCCACCAGGGTCGAGATCGGCCGCCGGCTCGCGGTCGAGCACCCGGTGGAGGCCGACCTGGTCATCCCGGTGCCCGAGTCCGGCACCCCCGCCGCCATCGGCTACGCCCAGGCCAGCGGCATCCCCTACGGCTCGGGCCTGGTCAAGAACGCCTACGTCGGCCGCACGTTCATCCAGCCGTCGCAGACGATCCGCCAGCTGGGCATCCGGCTGAAGCTCAACCCGCTGCGCGACGTGATCCGCGGCAAGCGCCTGGTCGTGGTGGACGACTCGATCGTCCGCGGCAACACGCAGCGCGCCCTGGTGCGGATGCTGCGCGAGGCGGGTGCGCTGGAGGTGCACGTGCGGATCGCGTCGCCGCCGGTCAAGTGGCCGTGCTTCTACGGCATCGACTTCGCCTCGCGGGCCGAGCTGATCGCCAACGGCCTGGACACCGACGGCATCCGCCGCTCGGTCGGCGCCGACTCGCTGGGCTACGTGTCGCTGGAGGAGCTGATCTCGGCCAGCGAGCAGCCCAAGTCGCGGCTGTGCTGCGCGTGCTTCGACGGCGACTACCCGATCCCGCTGCCCGAGGACGCGTTGATCGGCAAGCACCTGCTGGAGGGGATCAGGGGCGTCTCGGGCTCGGCCGCTCCCGTTCTGACGAACGGGTACGGTGCCGAGGACGCCCTGCAACGGCCCTGAGTGACGGCAAGCCGGGCGCGCGCCCGGATGAACAGTTGCCCTGAAAGTGGAGCACAGAGACGTGACGGACAGCGCCAAGGCGACCTACGCCGCAGCTGGAGTAAGCATCGAAGCCGGCGACGAGGCGGTGGAGAAGCTCAAGCCGTGGGCGGCGAAGGCGCAGCGTCCCGAAGTGCTCGGCGGCATCGGCGGCTTCGCGGGGTTGTTCCAGCTCAAGCTCGACCGCTGGAAGGAGCCGGTGCTCGCGTCCTCGACCGACGGCGTCGGCACCAAGATCGCGGTCGCGCAGGCGATGGACAAGCACGACACGGTCGGCATCGACCTGGTCGCGATGGTCGTCGACGACCTGGTGGTGTGCGGCGCGGAGCCGCTGTTCATGCAGGACTACATCGCGATCGGCCAGGTCGTGCCGGACAAGGTGGCCGCCCTGGTCAAGGGCATCTCCGAGGGCTGCGTGCAGGCGGGCTGCGCGCTGCTGGGCGGCGAGACCGCCGAGCACCCCGGCCTGATGGGCGCGAACGACTACGACATCTCCGGCACGGGCGTCGGCGTGGTCGAGGCGTCCGCCATGCTCGGCCCGGACCGGGTGCGCGCGGGTGACGTGGTGATCGCCATGGGCTCGTCCGGCCTGCACTCGAACGGGTACTCCTTGGCGCGGCACGTGCTGCTGGACATCGCCCGGATGCCGCTGGAGGGCCACGTCGAGGAGTTCGGCCGCACCCTCGGCGAGGAGATGCTGGAGCCGACCCGGATCTACGCCAAGGACTGCCTGGCGCTGGCCGCCGAGGCGGAGGTCCGGACGTTCGCGCACGTCACCGGCGGTGGCCTGGCCGCGAACCTGGCCCGCGTGCTGCCCGAGGGCCTGCGCGCCGAGCTGAACCGCGGCACCTGGACGCCCGCGCCCGTGTTCGCCCTGATCGCCCAGCGCGGCCGGGTCGAGCGCGAGGAGATGGAGAAGACGTTCAACATGGGCGTCGGCATGGTCGCCGTGGTCGCGCCCGAGGACGTCGACCGGTCGCTGGCCGTGCTCACCGCCCGCCACGTGCCCGCGTGGGTGCTCGGCGACGTGGTCCGCTCCGACCAGCCGGGCGCCGCCCTGGTGGGCGACCACCCGCGTTTCTGATCCCGGCAACCCCCGGCGGTCGTCGCCCGTACTAAGCGGCGACCGAGGAGGGTGAGTGGAACGCGATCGCGAGTTCGGTGAGTTCGTCGACGCCCGCGCGCTGGTGATGCGGAGGACCGCGTACCTGCTGTGCGGCGACTGGCACCGCGCCGAGGACCTGGTCCAGACGGCGCTGACCAAGCTGTACGTCGCCTGGCCGCGGGTGCGTCGGCACAGCGTCGACGCCTACGCCCGCAAGGTGCTGGTGCGGGTGGCGATCGACGAGCGCCGGCGCGGGTTCCGGAGCCGGGAGACGGTGGTCGACGCGGTGCCGGAGACCTCGGCCCCCGGCGCCGCGCCCGCCGACCTGGACATGCGCCGGGCGCTGGCCGCGCTGCCGTCGGGGCAGCGCACCGTCGTGGTGCTCCGCTACTGGGAGGACCTGAGCGTCACCGAAACCGCCCGTCTGCTCGGTCGATCCGAAGGCACCGTGAAGAGCCAGGCGGCCAAGGGGCTTGCCGCGCTGCGCGAACTTCTCGGTCGCCACGTCTTCGAGGAGCAGCGATGACCGACATCAAGCGATCCCTGGCCGCGGCGTTCGAGGACGAGCCGCCGCTGACCATCGACAAGGCGGCGATCCTGCGCGACGGCCGGCGCAAGGCGACCTTCCGCCGCGGCTACGCGGCCGTCGCCGTGCTCGCCACCGTGACCGCGGTGGCCGTCCCCGCGGTGCTCTGGTCCGGAGCCGGGGGTGGCAGCGGCGGGGTTCAAGCGGCGACCGAGGGGGCCTCGACCACGGCGCCACCGCTGACCACCGGTTCCGCGCCGGTCACCACCACCGGGCAACCCGCGGTCTCGTCCACCACCAGGCCCGGCTCGTCGAACCCCCCGTCGTCGTTCGAGATGCCGAAGCCCCCCAAGCCGGTGACCCCCGAGCGGGCGAGCCAGCTGGGCGCGCTGCTCGCCGCGTCGGGGGCGATCCCGGCGGACGCGCGGGCCGAGGCGGTGCCGCAGGACCCGATGGACCCGTGGACGTTCCGCATCAGCAACTCCAACGCGTACCTGTCGTTCATGAACGTCACCACGTCGGTGGGCCGGGGGTCGCTGCTGCTGCACCTGTACCCGGGTGACGCGAGGTGCGACGTCCTGGACACCACGTGCCAGGAGGTGCCGCACGACGGCAGGACCGTGGCGGTGTCCACGCAGGAGCACGACGGCGTCACCCTGATCACGGTCCGGACGGCCACGCCCGACGGCGCGGTGATGTCGGCGCAGACGTCGAACAGCAGCGACAAGGCCACCGGCAACGGGACCCCGCCGCCGCTCACCCCCGAGCAGCTGACAAAGATCGCGACTTCACCGGGCTTCACCTTCTAACCTGTGGGGGTGGCTGAGGACTTGGTCGTGACGCGGACGCTGGTGGTGCCGGCGGCCGAGTTGAGCGAGCGGTTCTCCCGGTCGTCCGGACCCGGTGGCCAGGGCGTGAACACGGCGGACAGCCGGGTCGAGCTGAGCTTCGACCTGGCTGCCTCGCCGTCCGTGCCGGGCTGGTTGCGCGCGCGGATGCTCGACCGGCTGGCGAAGCGGCTGGTGGACGGCGTGCTCACGGTCGCCGCGAGCGAGCACCGGGCGCAGCTGCAGAACCGGCAGGCGGCCCGGGAGCGGTTGGCCCGGCTGCTGCGGGACGCGGCCGCCGCGCCCGCGCCGGTGCGCCGGGCGACGAAGCCGACCAAGGGGTCGAAGGAGCGCCGGATCGCGGAGAAGAAGCGCCGGGCGCAGACGAAGCAGGGTCGGCGCGCCGGCGGTGGCTGGGACTGAGCGGGACTCCCGCGTCCGGGTGGACCGGGTCGGTTGTCGGCGCCCCGGGCTAGGGTCCCCGGCGTGACCGAGCCCGAGTTCCTGACCACGGCCCGCACCGCCTACGACACCGTCGCCCGCAGCTACGCCGACCTCGTGCGCGGCCTGCTCGCCGAGAACCCGGCGGACCGGGCGGTCCTCGGGCTGTTCGCCGAGCTGGTGACCGGCCGGGTCGCGGACGTCGGGTGCGGACCCGGGCGGATCTCCGCGCACCTCAAGCACCTGGGCGTGGACGTGTTCGGCGTCGACCTGTCGCCGGAGATGGTCGCCGTGGCCCGCCGCGACCACCCGGACCTGCGGTTCGAGGTCGGTTCGATGCTCGACCTCGACCTGCCGGACGGCTCGCTGGGCGGCGCGCTGGCCTGGTACTCGGCGATCCACGTGCCGTGGGACCGGCACCCGGCGGTGTTCGCCGAGTTCCACCGCGTCCTCGCGCCCGGCGGCCTGCTGCTGATGGCGTTCCAGATCGGCGACGAGCTCAGGCACTTCGACCACGGCTACGGGCACGACATCCAGCTCGACCTGTACCGGCTCGACCCCGACAAGCTGCTCGGGCAGCTCGCGGACGCCGGGTTCGAGCCGCACACCCGCCTGGAGCGGCAGCCGGTCGACCCCCAGTGGGAGAAGACGCCGCAGGGCTACCTGATCGTGCGCAAGGCCGGGGCGTAGCGGCGCCGGGGCGGTGGGCGCCTAGCCGGGGTCCCGGGCCATCGCCGCCGCGCGGCGGGCGAGCGCGGCGGCGGCGGTCCGCAGTTCCGGCGGGTCCAGCACCTGCACGTCGAAGCGCAGCCGGGCGACGTGCACGGCCAGCCACTCCAGGTCGTCGCCGCCGACGACCAGCACGCACCACCCGTCCCGGTCCTCCTCGACCCGCCCGACCTGCGGCGGCACCTGTTCCCGCACCTGCTCGGGCCGGGCGCGCACCCGGACCCTGGCCAGGTGCCGGTACGGCGCGGCGGTGACCGACCGCTGCACGTGGGCCGCCGGGTCCGGGTGCTCCCGCGGCCGGAACCGCCAGGTCGTCGCGACCAGGTCGAGCACCCGGTCCAGCCGGAACGTGCGCCAGTCGTCCCGGTCGACGTCCCACGCCATCAGGTACCAGCGGCGGCCGGTGGACACCACCCGCACCGGCTCGACCGTCCGCTCCCGCTCACCGCCGGCGCGACCCGGGTACCGGAACCGCACCCGCACCGAGTCGCGGCACGCGCGCGCCAGCGCGACCAGCAGCTCCGCGTCGATCTCCACCCCCGCGCCGGTCAGCACCTCGGTGGCGTCGTGCACCGCCCGCACCTCGGCGCGCAGCCGGGGCGGCATCACCTGGTCCAGCTTCGCGAGCGCCCGCAGCGCCGCCTCGGCCGCGCCGGCCACCGTGCCGCCGGACGCCACCCGCAGGGACACCGCCGTCGCGATGGCCTCCTCGTCGTCGAGCAGCAGCGGCGGCAGCCGGGCGCCCGCGCCCAGCTGGTAGCCGCCACCGACGCCCGCCGTCGCGTGCACCGGGTAGCCGATCGCCCGCAGCCGCTCCACGTCCCGGCGCACCGAGCGGTCGGTGACGCCCAGCTCGGCGGCCAGCTCGGCGGCGGTCCACGTCGCCCGCCGCTGGAGCAGCGCCAGCAACCGCAGCACCCGTTCGGTGGTGGCCTCGACCGTCACGCGCCCGATCGTGCCACGGATCGCGGAACGACCCTGTCCGCTATCCACGTCAGACTCGTGCCATGACCGACCGAACCCGTGAAGTCCAGATCACCTTCGACGCCGCCGACCCGGCGGGCCTGGCCGCCTTCTGGGCCGAAGTCCTCGGCTACCGGCTCCAGGACCCGCCGCGGGGCTTCGGGTCGTGGGAGCAGGCGCTGGAGGCGATGGGCGTGCCGCCGGAGCGCCGCAACGACGCCTCGGCGCTGCTCGACCCCGCCGGTTCCGGGCCGCGGCTGTTCTTCCAGAAGGTGCCGGAGGGCAAGCAGGCCAAGAACCGCGTGCACCTGGACGTGCGGGCCGCGCCGGGGCTCCAGGGCGACGAGCGGATGGCGGCGCTGGAGGAGGAGGCCGAGCGGCTGGTCTCACTCGGCGCGACCCGGCTCCGGCGCTTCGAGCCCGCGCCACCGCTCGCGGCCGGGCACATCGTGCTGACCGACCCCGAGGGCAACGAGTTCTGCCTGGACTGACGGCTAGCGCAGCAGCCCGTCGAGCAGGGTGTCGAGACCGGCCTTGAGGGTCGCGGCCCCGACGCCCCGGTGCGCCACCAGGTTCGCCGCCAGCGGCGCGAGCAGGGCGTCCGCAGTGACCGCCGCGTCCACGCCCGGCCTGGCCTGGGCGATCAGCAGGGTCAGGTGGCGGTGGTGCGCGTCGTACGCGCCGCCGAACCGGGCGAACGGCCCGGCGGTCTCGGCCAGCAGGAGCAGGTCGAGCTGGGCGAGGGTGCGGTCCACCAGCGCGTGCAGGAACGCCCGGACCCGGTCCGCGGCCGGCGCGCCGGGGCCGAGCGGGGGCGGACCGGTCAGGAACGCGGCCTGGAACTCGCGCTCGGAGGCGTCGATCAACGCGTGGGCCAGGCCGGAGCGGTCGCCGAAGCGCCGGTAGAGGGTGCCGACGCCCACCCCGGACGCGGCGGCGACGTCGGCCATGGCCAGGCCCTCGATGCCGCGTTCGGCCACCAGGTCGGTGGCGGCGGCCAGGATCTTCGCCCGGTTCTTGGCGGCGTCGGCCCGCTCCCGCGTCACCGGAGCACCCTAACCCGTACCTGGACAACCGGAACTGGTTCCGCTTACCCTGAACCGGAACCAGTTCCGGTTATAGGGGGCACCGTGCTCGAAGGCAGATCAGCGCTGGTCACGGGCGGCAGCCGAGGGATCGGGGCGGCCATCGCCAAGCGGTTGGCCCGCGACGGCGCGAACGTGGCCATCACGTACGAGAAGTCCGAGGACCGGGCTCGGGCCGTGGTCGAGGAGATGGCGGCCACGGGGGTGCGGGCGCTGGCCGTGCGGGCCGAAGCGACCGACGTCGCCGCCCTGCGCGCGGCGGTGGACCGGGTCGTGGCGGCGTTCGGCGGGGTGGACGTCCTGGTGAACAACGCGGGCGTCGCCCCGTTCGGGCCGTTCGAGGACGTCACCGCCGAGGAGGTCGACCGCGTCCTGGCGATCCACGCGCGGGCGGCGTTCGTGCTGGCGCAGGCCGTGGCGCCGCACATGGGCGCGGGCGGGCGGATCGTCGGCATCGGCAGCAGCCTCGTCGAGCGGGTGCCCGACCCCGGCTGGGCGCTCTACGCGATGAGCAAGTCGGCGCTGGTCGGGCTGACCAGGGGGCTGGCCCGCGACCTCGGACCGCGCGGCATCACGGTCAACCTGGTGCACCCCGGCTCGACCGACACCGAGATGAACCCGCCGACGGCCCGGACGCCGACGCCGAGCGCCGCCACACCGCGCTCGGCCGGTACTGCGACCCCGAGGACGTCGCCGCGACGGTCGCGCACCTCGTCGGCGACGGCGGGCGCAGCACCACCGGTGCGGCGTTCGTCGTGGACGCGGGGGCGGTGGCCTAGCCGTGGCCTGGTTGCTGCTGGTCGGGGCGGCGCTGCTGGAGGTCGTGTGGGCCACGGCGCTGGGTCGGTCCGAGGGGTTCACCTGGCCGTGGCCGACGGTGGTCGGCGTCGCGGCGGCCGTGACGAGCTTCGCCCTGCTCGCGATCGCGATGCGGCAGCTGCCCGTCGGCACGGCCTACGCGGTGTGGGTCGGGCTCGGCGCGGTCGGGGTGGTGCTGGTGGGCGTAGTCGCCTCGGGTGAGGGCGCGTCACCGCTGCGGCTGGCGTGCCTGGCGCTGATCGTCCTCGGGGTCGTGGGCCTCAAGCTGACCTGACCCGGGGCGGCGCGGTGGTCGAGCGGACCACCAGCGACGGGCGCAGCAGGTGGCGCACCGGCTCCTCGCGCTCGCCCCGCACCCGTTGCAGCAGCGCTTCGGCGGCGAGCCGGCCGAACTCGTTGCGCGGCTGGTCGACCGTGGTCAGCGAGACGTGCCGCAGGGCGGCCAGCGAGGTGTTGTCGTAACCGACCACCGAGACGTCCCGCGGCACGCGGAAACCGGCCTCCTCCAACGCGGAGATCGCCCCGACGGCGTTGAAGTCGTTGCACGAGACGATCGCCGTGGGCACGTCGCCCAGCAGGCCCGCCACCGCCCGCGCGCCGGCCGCGTCGGTGTACTCGCTGGCCACCACCCGCGGCGCGAGGCCGTGGGCCGCCATCGCGGCCAGGTAACCGCGCCGGCGCGGCCCGGCCTGCGTGCCGCCGCCGCCGTCCAGGTGCGCGATCCTCTTGTGCCCCAACGACACCAGGTGGTCGACGGCCAGCGCGATGCCGCGCCCGCCGTCGTCGTTGACGGTGTCCACAGTGGCCAGTCGGGACGAGCGCGCCACCAGCACCACCGGCGCCTGGTCCGCCGCCCGGCCGATGTCCGCGGTCGGCACCACCGGCGACAGCAGGGCCAGCCCCGCCGGTCGGAACGACAGCAGGCTGCGCAGCGCCCGCCGCTCCCGCGCCGGGCTGCGACCGCCGGTGTTGACGATCAGGTCGAAGCCGTGCCCGGTCGCCACCGCGTCGAGCCCGTCCACCACCTCGGCGAAGAACGCGTTGTGCAGGTCCGACACCATCACGCCGAGCACGTGCGACGTGCGGCTGGCCAACGACCGCGCCATGGCGTGCGGCGAGTACCCCAGCTCCTCGGCGGCCCTGAGCACCGCGGCCCGGCGCTGATCGCTCACCTTGGGTGATCCCCGCATGACCAGTGACACCAGCGCGCGGGACACCCCGGCGCGCGCCGCCACGTCTTCCATCGTGGGTCTGACCACCGGCGTCCCCTCACGAGCGCGTCCCGCACCTTGACACCCGTGTGACGGAGGTTACAGCATTGGAGCGCTCCAACGAATAGAGCGCTCTAACGCGAGACCGCCTCTACCAGGACGGAGACCAGCAGGATGCGCATCGGAGTTGCCGGAGTCGGTCGGATCGGCACCATGCACGCCACCAACCTGGCCGCCCTCGACGAGGTGGACGAGGTGCTGCTGTTCGACCCGGTGCCCGGCCGAGCGGCGCGGGCGTCGGCCGGTTTGCCCGGCACCCGGAGCGTGGCCGACCTCGACGCGCTGCTCACCGCCAGTGACGGCGTCCTGCTGGCCACGCCCACGACGACGCACCCGGCGCTGCTGCGCGCGGCGATCGCGGCGGGCGTGCCGGCGCTGTGCGAGAAGCCGATCGCGAGCGACCTGGACGAGATGCGCGCGCTGGTGGACGAGGTGGAGGCGTCCGGGGTGGAGGTGCTGGTCGGGTTCCAGCGCCGGTTCGACCCGGCGGTGTCCGAGCTGCACCGGCGCGTCCGGGCGGGCGAGGTCGGCGACGTCTACCTGGTCCGCGCGCTGGGCAACGACGCCCGGCCGCCCGACCTCGGCTACCTGCCGAACTCCGGCGGCATCTTCCGCGACCTGCTGATCCACGACCTGGACGCGGTGCCGTGGCTGGTCGGCGAGCCGGTGGTGGAGGTGTACGCGTCGGGGTCGGTGCTGGTCGACCGGGCCTTCGCGGACGCCGACGACGTGGACAACGCCGTGGTGCTGCTGAAGTTCGCGGGCGGCGCGCACGCCACCCTCGCCGGCGGCAGGCACGACCCGCTCGGCTACGACCACCGGATCGAGGTGCTGGGCAGCCGGGACTCGCTGGCCGTCGGCCTCGACCCGCGCACGCCGCTGACGTCGCTGGAGCCGGGGGGACCGCGGGTCGCGGCCGACGCCTACCCGGGCTTCCCGGAGCGCTTCCACCGCGCCTACCTCACCGAGGTGGCCACGTTCGCGCAGGTCGTGGCGGGCACGGTGGCGAACCCGTCGCCCGCGCGGGAGAGTCTGATCAGCCTCCGGCTCGCCGAGGCGTGCGAGCAGTCACGGCGTTCGGGCGCCCCGGTCCGAGTGCAGGCGGAGGTGATCGCGTGAAGATCGCTGGTGCGCCGATCTCCTGGGGTGTCTGCGAGGTACCGGGTTGGGGCAGGGTGCTCGAACCCGCGACCGTGCTGGACCAGATGGCGTCGCTGGGACTGCGGGCCACCGAACTCGGTCCACCCGACTACCTGCCCACCGACCCCGCCGAGCTGACCGCCCTGCTGGCCGAGCACGACCTGGCACTGGTCGGCGGTTTCCTCGCCGTGCCCCTCCACACCGGCGAGCAGTCCACAGTGGACCAGACCATCGCGCTGCTGGCCGCCGCCGGCGCGGAAGTCCTGGTGCTGGCCGCCGCCACCGGGCTCGACGGCTACGACGAGCGCCCGGCGCTCACCGACGACGAGTGGCGCACCCTGATCGCCACCGCCGCCGCCATCCGCGACCGGGCGCGGCAGCACGGTTTGCGCACCGTGCTGCACCCGCACGTCGGCACGCACGTCGAGCGGGCCGCCGAGGTGGAGCGGTTCCTCGCCGACTCGGACCTGGACCTCTGCCTGGACACCGGCCACCTCCTGATCGGCGGCACGGACCCGGTCGACCTGGCCCGCCGCCACCCCCGCCGGATCGGGCACGTGCACCTCAAGGACGTGCGGGCGGACATCGCGGCGACCGTGCGCGAAGGGGACGTCGGCTACATGTCCGCCGTGCAGCAGCGCATGTACGTGCCGCTGGGCGACGGCGACGTGGACGTGGCCGCCCTGGTGGCGCTCCTGCGCGAAACGGGCTACACCGGCTGGTGCGTCCTGGAGCAGGACACCGCCCTCGGCGACGACAGCCCGCCCGACACCCCGGTGCGCGACACCGCGCGCAGCCTCGCGCACCTCACCCGGCTCACCGACAACTGAACCGCCACAGCGAGGAGAGACGATGACGTCCGCTCGAAAGCCACCGCGAACGGGACCGGTCCGGATCGGACTGGCGCTGACCGGGCTCGCGCTGCTGGCCGCGTGCAGCGGTCCCGCCGCGCAGGACACCCGGAGCACCGGGACCGGCGCGGCCCAGGCGCCTGCCGGTGACCTGAAGGTCGCGGTCGTGACCCACGGCACGGCGGGCGACGCGTTCTGGAACGTGGTGAAGAACGGCGCGACCGACGCGGGCGAGCAGCTCGGCGTCACCGTCGACTACAACTCCGACGGCGACCCCGGCCGGCAGTCCACGCTGATCGACAACGCGGTGTCGCAGCAGGTCGGCGGCATCGTGGTGTCGATGGCCAACCCGGACGCGCTGCGCACGTCGATCGAGAAGGCGGTCGCCGCGGGCATCCCGGTCGTCACCATCAACTCCGGCTCGGACAAGAGCGCGTCGTTCGGCGCGCTGGCGCACGTCGGCCAGGAGGAGGGCATCGCCGGCGAGCAGGCCGGGCGGAAGCTGAAGGAGGCGGGCAAGGCGAAGCTGCTGTGCGTGATCCACGAGGCGGGCAACATCGGCCTCAACCAGCGCTGCGACGGCGCGCGCGCCGGCTTCGGCGGTGCGGTGACCAACCTCCAGGTGGACATCAACAACCCGACCGACGTGGAGTCGCGGATCAGGGGCGCGCTGCAGACCGACCCCTCGGTGGACGCGGTGCTCGCGCTGAACCCGCAGGTCGCGGTGTCGTCGGTGAGCGCGGTCAAGGGCGCGTCCTCGACGGCCGCGGTCGCCACGTTCGACCTGAACGCCGACGTCACCACCGCGATCAAGGCCGGTGACGTGCTGTTCGCGGTCGACCAGCAGCAGTACGAGCAGGGCTACCTGCCGATCGTGATGCTCAAGCTCTACCGCGACAACGCCAACACCGTCGGCGGCGGCAAGCCGGTCCTCACCGGACCCGGTTTCGTCGACGGGTCCAACGTGGACGAAGTGGCCGAGTACGCCGAGCGCGGCACCCGCTGAGGAGGACGCCCGTGACTCCCGCACCACCGGACGAGCGCGTCCGCCCGCCCCGGCTGCTCGACCGGCTGGTGGTCCGGCCGGAGATCGGCTCGCTGCTCGGCGCGCTGCTGGTCTTCACGTTCTTCTCGCTGGTGACCGAGCGGTTCCTCAGCGCGGGCGGGGTGGCGACGTGGCTGGACGACGCGTCCACGCTCGGCATCATGGCGGTCGCGGTGGCGCTGCTGATGGTCGGTGGCGAGTTCGACCTGTCGGCCGGCGTGCTGACCGCGTCGACGGCGCTGGTCACGGCGGTGCTGGCGACCCGGCTCGGCTGGAACACGTGGCTCGCGCTGCTCGCGTCGCTGGTGTTCGCGCTGGCCGTCGGCGCGCTGAACGGCTGGCTGGTGGTGCGCACCGGGCTGCCCAGCTTCATCGTCACGCTGGGCACGTTCCTGGCGCTGCAGGGCCTGAACCTCGGCGTGACCCGGCTGGTGACCGGCACCGTGCAGGTGTCCGGCATGAGGTCGGCCGACGGCTACGCGTCGGCCGGGTTCCTGTTCGCCTCGACGGTCACGTTCGGCGGCTCGGCGTTCTACGTGTCGATCGCGTGGTGGGCGCTGGTCACGGTCGTCGCGGCGGTCGTGCTGCTGCGCACCCGGTTCGGCAACTGGGTCTTCGCGGTCGGCGGGTCCGCGGTGTCGGCGCGGGCGGTCGGCGTGCCCGTCGCGCGCACCAAGGTGCTGCTGTTCATGACCACGGCGGGCGCGGCGTGGCTGGTCGGGTCGATCAACATCCTGCGGTTCACCAGCGTGCAGGCCAACCAGGGCATCGGGCTGGAGTTCCAGTTCATCATCGCCGCGGTGATCGGAGGGTGCCTGCTGACCGGCGGGTTCGGCTCGGCCGTCGGCGCGGCGATCGGCGCGCTGATCTTCGGCATGGCCCGGCAGGGCATCGTCTACGCGAACTGGAACTCGGACTGGTTCCAGCTGTTCCTCGGCGTGATGCTGCTGGCGGCCGTGCTGGTCAACAACGCCCTGCGGCGGCGGGCGGAGAGGGTGCGGCGATGAGTTCCCCGACCGGACGGGCACTGCTGGAGGTGCGCGGCATCGGCAAGACCTACGGCAGCGTGATCGCGCTGCGGGACGTCTCGACCTCGGTCGGCGCGGGCGAGGTGACGTGCGTGCTCGGCGACAACGGCGCGGGCAAGTCGACGCTGATCAAGGTGCTGTCGGGCGTGCACCGGCACGACGAGGGCGAGTTCCTGGTCGGTGGCGAGCCGGTCCGGTTCGCCTCGCCGCGCGACGCGCTCGACCGGGGCATCGCCACCGTCCACCAGGACCTCGCGGTGGTGCCGCTGATGAGCGTGTGGCGCAACTTCTTCCTCGGGTCGGAGCCGACCACCGGGTTCGGCCCGTTCCGGGTGCTGGACCGCCGGCGGGCCAGGGCCGTGACGCGGGAGGCGCTGGCCGGGCTCGGCATCGACCTGCGGGACGTGGAGCAGCCGGTGGGCACGCTGTCCGGCGGCGAGCGGCAGTGCGTGGCGATCGCGCGGGCCGTGCACTTCGGGGCGAAGGTGCTGATCCTGGACGAGCCGACGGCGGCGCTCGGGGTGAAGCAGGCGGGGATCGTGCTCAAGCAGGTGGCGCGGGCCCGGGACCGCGGGCTCGGCGTCGTGCTGATCACCCACAACCCGCACCACGCGTACCCGGTCGGCGACCGGTTCCTGCTGCTGAAGCGGGGGCGCGTGCTGGGCGCGCACGAGAAGTCGCGGATCAGCCTGGACGAGCTGACCCGGCAGATGGCGGGCGGCGCCGAGCTGGAGGCGCTGGAGCACGAGCTGCGCGGGGGCGACGGGTGACGGTCGAGGTGCTGACCGTCGGCCGGGTCGGGGTCGACCTCTACCCGGAGCAGAGCGGCGTGCCGCTGGCGGAGGTGCGCACGTTCGCCAAGTCGCTGGGCGGGACGGCGACGAACGTGGCGGTCGCGGCGGCGCGGCTGGGCCGGCGGGCGGCGGTGCTGACCAAGGTGGGCCCGGACGGGTTCGGGCCCTACGTGCGGTCGGCGCTGGAGTCGTTCGGCGTGTCGGCGGAGTTCGTCGGCACCGCGCCGGGCCTGCGGACGCCCGTGGTGTTCTGCGCGCTGGACCCGCCGGAGGACCCGCCGCTGCTGTTCTACCGCTCGCCCCTCGCGCCGGACCTGGCGCTCGTGCCGGACGACGTGCCGTGGGACCTGGTGGCCTCCGTGCCGCTGCTGTGGGTGACCGGGACGGGCGTCTCCGCGTCGCCCGCCCGGGAGACGCAGCGGCTGGTCCTGGAGCGCCGCGGCCGGCGCGCGCACACCGTGCTGGACCTCGACCACCGGCCGGTGTTCTGGCCGGACGTGCCGACCGCGCGGCGGGAGATCGGCTGGATGCTCGACCACGTGACGGTGGCCGTCGGCAACCGGGCCGAGGTGGAGGTCGCGGTGGGCACGTCCGACCCGGCGGAGGCCGCCGCGCGGCTGCTGGACCGGGGCGTCGAGCTCGCGGTCGTGAAGCAGGGCGGTGACGGCGTGCTGGTCGCGACCGCCGCCGGTTCGTGGACCGTGCCGCCGCACCCGGTGGACGTGGTCTGCGGGCTGGGCGCCGGTGACGCGTTCGGCGGCGCGCTGGCCCACGGCCTGCTGGCGGGGTGGGAGCCGGCCCGGATCGCCCGCTACGCGAACGTCGCGGGCGCCCTGGTGGCGGGCCGGCTGGCCTGCGCCGACGCCATGCCCACCCCGGCCGAGATCGAGGACCTGCTGTGACCCGGTCCGGGCTGATCACCGACGAGCGGTGGTCGGACCTGCTGGTCACCAGGGCGACCGACCCGACCGCCATCCGCCGCGCCTACCAGGCACGTCGGCGGCGCGCCCGGCTGCTGTCCGAGCGGGGCACGCTGTTCCTGGTGGCGGCCGACCACCCGGCCCGCGGCGCGCTCGGCGTCGGCGGCGACCCGCTGGCGATGGCCGACCGGCGGTCGCTGCTGGACCGGCTGCTCACCGCGCTGGCGAACCCGGCGGTGGACGGCGTGCTCGGCACACCGGACGTGATCGAGGAGCTGCTGCTGCTCGACGGCCTGCACGACAAGGTCGTCATCGGCTCGATGAACCGCGGCGGCCTGGCGGGCGCGGACTGGGAGATCGACGACCGGTTCACCGCCTACGACCCCGCGTCCATCGCGGGCAGCGGCCTGGACGGCGGCAAGATGCTGCTGCGGCTGGTCGACGCCGACCCCGGCACCGCGCCGACGCTGGAGAGCTGCGCGGCGGCGGTGTCGGCGCTCGCCGAGCGCGGCCTGGTGGCGCTGGTCGAGCCGCTGCCGCACGTGCGGGACGCGGCGGGCGAGCTGGTGCTGCAGCGGGACGCCGCCGCGCTGGCGCGGGCCGCGAGCGTGGCCGCCGGGTTGGGCGCGACGTCGGCGTTCACCTGGCTCAAGCTGCCGCCGTCGCCGGACGAGGTGCTGGGCGCGACCACGCTGCCCGCCCTCGTGCTGGGTGGCGTGCCGTCCGCGCGCCTGGACGACGACCTGGCGTCGTGGGGCCGGTCCCTGCGCCACCCGACCGTGCGCGGGCTGGTCGTCGGGCGGGCCCTGCTCTACCCACCGGACGGCGACGTGCCCGCCGCCGTCGAAGCCGCTGCCCGGGTGCTGCGCACGGCGCACGAGGGCCGGGACGTGAGAAGGGGAGCCGGAACATGAGCCTGCACCGCCCGCTCGGCACGTTGTCCGAAGGGGAGAACGCCGTCGAACTCACCCCCGACGCCGCCGGGTGGAACTACACCGGGTTGCGGGTGTTGTTGCTGCACCCCGGTGGGACGACCACTTTCGAGACCGGTGACTGCGAGGCGTTCGTGCTGCCGCTGTCCGGCGGCTGCGTGGTCGAGGTCGACGGCGAGCGCTTCGAGCTGCGCGGCCGCGATTCGGTGTTCAGCCGCGTCACGGACTTCGCCTACGTGCCGCGGGACGCGGAGGTGCGGTTGCACACCGGTGGCGGTGTCGAGGTCGCGCTGCCGATGGCCCGCTGCGAGCGCAGGCTCACGCCGAGGTACGGGCCGGCCGAGGACGTCCCGGTCGAGGTCAGGGGCGCGGGCAGCGCCACCCGCCAGGTCACCAACTTCGGCGTGCCCGGCGCCTGGGACCACGCCGACCGGCTGGTGGCGTGCGAGCTGATCACCCCGGACGGCAACTGGTCGTCCTACCCGCCGCACAAGCACGACCACACCTGCGAGGTCGTCAACGAGGAGGTCTACTACTTCCGCATCGCCGGCCGGGACCAGGTCACCCCGTCGCGCGAGGGGTTCGGCTTCCACCGCACCTACACCGACGACGGCGGGATCGACGAGGACGTCGTGGTCCGCGACGGCGACGTCTTCCTGGTACCGCGCGGCTACCACGGCCCGTGCGTCGCCGCCCCCGGCTACCCCATGTACTACCTGAACGTGCTGGCCGGACCGGGCGCCGAGCGGTCCACGGCGTTCTGCGACGACCCCGCGCACGCCTGGGTCCGCGACACCTGGCCGGCCCTGGCGACCGACCCCCGCTGCCCCGTGACGAGCGCGGGAGGGCGGGTCGGATGAGGCTCACCACGGCCCAGGCGCTGGTCCGCTGGCTGCTCGCCCAGCGCACCGAGCTGCCCGACGGCGCCCGCGCGCCGCTGTTCCCCGGCGTGTTCGCGATCTTCGGCCACGGCAACGTCCTCGGCCTCGGCAACGCCCTGGAGGAGGTCCGCGCCGAGCTGCCGGTCTGGCGCGGCCACAACGAGCAGGGCATGGCGCTGGCCGCGGTCGGCGTCGCCAAGGCCACCCACCGCCGCCAGGTCGGCGTCGCCACCTCGTCCATCGGGCCGGGCGCGCTGAACATGGTCACCGCCGCCGGCGTCGCGCACGCCAACCGCCTGCCGCTGCTCCTGCTGCCCGGCGACGCGTTCACCAGCCGCGCGCCCGACCCGGTGCTGCAGCAGGTCGAGCACTTCGGCGACCCGACCACCACGGTCAACGACGCGTTCCGCGCGGTCAGCAGGCTGTTCGACCGGATCACCCGCCCCGAGCAGCTGCTGAGCACCCTGCCGCAGGTGGCCCGGGTGCTCACCGACCCGGCCGACTGCGGCCCGGTCGTGCTCGCCCTGCCGCAGGACGTGCAGGCCGAGTCGTTCGACTTCCCGGACGCCCTGTTCGCCCCGGTCCTGCACCGCCCGCCGCGCCCCCGCCCGGACACCCGCGCCCTCGCCGACGCCGCCGACGCCCTCCGCCGGGCCCGCAGGCCGCTGCTGGTCCTGGGCGGCGGCGTCCGCTACTCGCGGGCCGCGGGCCGGGCGATCCGCTTCGCCGAGCGGCACGCCGTCCCGGTCGCCGAGACCACCGCCGGCCGCACGCTCGTCCCGCACGACCACCCGCTGCACGCCGGGCCGCTCGGCGTCACCGGCTCCACCTCGGCCAACGCCCTGGCCGCGGGCGCCGACGTGGTCCTGGCCGCCGGCACCCGGCTGCAGGACTTCACCACCGCGTCGTGGACGGTGTTCGCGCCCGACGTCCGGGTCGTCTCGCTGAACGCGGCGCGGTTCGACGCGGTCAAGCACGGCGCGCTGGCCGTGGTGGCCGACGCCGACGAGGGCCTGCGCGAGCTGACCGACGCGCTCGGCGACTGGCGGGCCGACCCGGCGTGGGCGGCGCGGGCGGCGGAGGAGCGGTCGAAGTGGGACGCGCACGTCGACGGGCTGCGCGCGCCCGGCGGGGTCCCGACGTACGCGCAGGTGGTGGGCGTGGTCAACGACCTGTCCACGGCCGAGGACTACGTGCTGACGGCGTCCGGCGGCCTGCCCGGCGAGCTGGTCGGCGGCTGGCGCGCCCTCGGCGAGGCGACCATGGACGTCGAGTACGGGTTCTCCTGCATGGGCTACGAGCTGGCCGGCGCGTGGGGCGCGGCGATCGCCCGGCCCGGCGGCGTGGTCACCGCGCTCGTCGGCGACGGCTCGTACCTGATGCTCAACTCGGAGCTGTTCTCGGCGGCGTTCGCCGGGCACGGCTTCGTGGCCGTGGTCTGCGACAACGACGGCTACGCGGTCATCGACCGGCTCCAGACCGGCCAGGGCGGCGCGGCCTTCAACAACCTCTACGCCGACGTCCGCACCGCGCACGCCCACCCGCCGCGCGTCGACTTCGCCGCCCACGCCGCCTCGATGGGCTGCGCGACGTTCCCGGTGGCCGACCTCGACGGCCTGCGCGACGCCTACCGCCGGGCCAGGGAGGTCGCGAGGACCGAGCGCCGCCCGGCCGTCGTCGTGCTCCGCACCCACCCGTCCGCGTGGACCGAGGCGGGCGCGTGGTGGGAGGTCGGCGTGCCGGAGGTGGCCCACCGCCCGGACGTCGCCGCGGCGCGCGAGGACGCCGCCGCCGGCAAGTCCCGGCAGCTCCGCTACCTCTGACCGGCCCCGCCGCTCACCGCCGCGGGAAGTCGCCCGACCGCGGCAGGGCGGGGCTCACGTCGCGCAGCACGGCGCGCAGCGGTCCGGCGGCCTCGGGCCGTTCCCACAGCATGGTGTGGATGCAGCCGCGCCACTCGGTGGTGAACTCGGCCCGGGCCGGCTCCAGCCGGACCCGCGGCACGGCGACGAGCCTGCTCCTGGCCTCGTCCATCCGGGCGCTGACCAGGTCGGCCAGCTCGGGCGCGAGGACCGCCGCCACCCTGGTCCGCAGGTCGGGCCACTGCTCGGTGTCCACGACCGTCGCCAGCGCGCCCGCGGTCGCGCCGGCGAGGAGTCTGAGCGGTTCCTCGCGCATCCTCACGCCCCCTTGTCGGCGTCCCGGCCGCGGTAGTCCGGGCCGAAGGACGAGTTCCGCTGGTCGTTGCCCTGGAAGTGCTGGATCACGTCGGCCCTCTGCACCGGCGCGTGCGCGTCGCGACCCGCCTGGACGACCGTCGAGCCGCCGGTCGCCACCGCGCTCTGGTTCACCGACGCGACGGGCGGCGGGACCGGGGTCGCGGCCCCGGTCGGCGCGGCCCCCGCCGGTTCGGCCCCGGTCGGCGCGGCTTCGTCCAGCACCAGGGCGTGCACGTCACCGCTCGGCAGCCACATCCACCCGTGGCCGCTGAAGTCCTTCACCCGCACCGGCACCCGGCGGAAGTCCGCCGGCCGCAGCGTGGTGTGCCCGGCCGCGACCAGCGAGGTGAACAGCGTGTCGGACAGCACCACCACCAGCGGCGCGTCCGGCGACCGGTCCAGCGCCGCGTGCGCCGGTTCGGCGTTCATCAGCCTGCTGACCAGCACCGCGTCCTGGCCGGGGTAGCCGTTGGCGCCCTCGACGGCGGCGCCGAAGTGGATCGCCAGGCGCAGCCGCAGCCTGCCCTCGGGCAGCCGGTACCGGTTGGTCGCGGCCAGCTCGGCGTCCAGCGCGCGCACATACCGGTCGACGACGTCGCCCTCGGGCGTCCCGGCGGGCAGCACGGCCCACTCCTCGTCGCCCTTGGCCTGCCGCCGCCACGTCGAGCGGTCCAGGCCGGCGGCCACCCCCGCCCGGTCCAGGCTGCGCACGAGCAGTTCCTGCAGCTCGCGCTGGAGCAGGTCGTCGGCCGACCCGTAGCTCCTCAGGTCACAACACACCAGCAGACTGCGCTGGAAGCTCATGGGCACGACCTCTCGACGGGTGCTGGCGCACGGCGGTTGTCCGACTGCGCAGAGTAACTGTGGACTACTGCATCGGCAGCAATTCCGCAGTCGTGCGGTCCCGGGTCAGAACCCCGCGTATTTCCGCAGTCCGGCCAGATCGGGCACCAGCACGTCACGCCTCAGGTGACTGACCACCACCCCCGCTTTTCGCAGATCGGAGAACGCCTTCTCGGCCGTTCGGGGCTTCATCCCGGCGATCGAGGCGAGTTCCACCTTCGTCAGCGGAATTCCCAACGTCCACCCGTGCGCCTCTTCGCGCCCGTAGGTCTGCACCAATTCGGCGAGCACCCGCGCCACCCGTTCGGCGGCCGGGTGGGACAGGAAATCGCGCCGCCGCTGGTTCGCCCAGCGCAGCCGGTCGTTGATCATCCCGATCAATTCGACGAAGACGTCGTTGCGCCGGTGCAGGAAGCCCATCAGCTCACCGCTGGTGATCAGCTTCGCCACCACGTCACCGCACGTGACGACGGTGGCGGAACGCGGCTTCTGGTCCAGCGCGGCCATTTCACCGACCAGGTCGCCCGCGACCCTGATCGCGAGCAGCGCCGTGTCGCCCGTCTCGTCCGTGGTCTGCACCTTGACGACGCCGTCGAGCAGCAGTAGGACATGAGTGTCCTTCGCGTCCTGCTCGATGACCTCGCGGTCGGCCGTGTAGCGCACGACCGTGCCGATGTTCAGCAGTTCTTGTCGGGTGTTGTCTCGGAGGCGACCCAGGAGGCTGTTGCTGGGCCACCCTGGATCCTGCGTCATCGTGGTCGGCATGGGCAGCATGTGGATCCTGTTACTGTCGTGACCGGCGGGAACTTCCAAAGGACCGACCTGCGTCGGGCGGCAAGTGATGGTCTCCCCGAACGTGCTGCGGACAGTACACCCGAATGGGCGTAACTGGTGGCCTTCTGTTCGGCGTTTTGCCAGTCGACCTCCCATTGAAGATCACGTGCGAATGCGCGCGCAATACCGAATCGAATGGAATTCCGCAGCTCCCGCGAGGTGGGACGGTCACCACACCGGGGAACAAGGGGCCGATCCGGTGAACTTGGACCGGGTGACGCGCCGAAGGGCCGTCGTCGTACCGGGACCCCTCCAGGAGCCGCACGTGAGCCTGCTGTTCAGCCCGCTGACCGTCCGCGCCGTGACGCTGCCCAACCGGATCGCGGTCAGCCCCATGTGCCAGTACTCGGCGAAGGACGGCCACCCGAACGAGTGGCACCTCGTGCACCTCGGCTCGCGCGCCGTCGGCGGCGCGGGCCTGGTGCTCACCGAGGCGACCGCGGTGCAGGCCGCCGGCCGCATCTCGCCCGACGACACGGGCCTCTGGGACGACGCGCACGTCGACTCGTGGCGGCCGGTGGTGGACTTCATCCACGCCAACGGCGCCGTCGCGGGCGTGCAGCTCGCCCACGCCGGCCGCAAGGCGTCCACGTACCCGCCGTTCGCCGAGCGGCGGGGCGGGGTCGCGGACGCCGACGGCGGCTGGGCGCCCGTCGCGCCGAGCGCCGAGCCGTTCCACGAGAGCTACCGGTCGCCGGTCGAGCTGGACGGGGCGGGCATCGCGCGGGTGGTCGCCGACTTCGCCGCCGCGGCCCGGCGCGCGCTGGCGGCCGGCTTCCGGGTGGTCGAGGTGCACGCCGCCCACGGCTACCTCCTGCACGAGTTCCTGTCGCCGCTCAGCAACCACCGCACCGACGCCTACGGCGGGTCCCCGGAGAACCGCGCCAGGTTGACGCGCGAGGTCACCGCCGCCGTCCGGGACGCCGTCGGCGCGGACGTGCCGGTGTTCGTGCGCATCTCCGCCACCGACTGGGTCGAGGGCGGCTGGACCGCGGAGGACAGCGTCGAGCTGGCGCGCGGCCTCGCGGCCCTGGGCGCCGACCTGGTCGACGTGTCCACCGGCGGCAACGTGCCGTCGGCGGACATCCCGACCGGCCCCGGCTACCAGGTGCCGTTCGCCGAGGCCGTGCGGCGGAAGGCCGACGTGCCCACCGGGGCGGTCGGCATGATCACCGACGCCCGGCAGGCCGAACAGGTCCTCGCCGACGGCTCGGCCGACCTGGTGCTGCTCGGCCGGGAATCCCTGCGCGACCCGTACTGGCCGTTGCACGCGGCACAGCGGTTGGGGGTGCAGGTCAACCCGCCGAGGCAGTACGCCAGGGCGTTCTAGGGGCCCGCCGCAAAGGTTGGGCTGCCGGTCGTCGAAACCGGCAGCCCAACCTCAGCAGCGGGTGTTGTTGTGTCAGCGACGGTAGTCGTCGTAATCGTCTTCCGACGGGTCGTCGAAGCGTTCTTCGCTTCGACGGACCCCAGCGGACTCGCCGCCGGACAGCTCGCGTTGCAAGGCGTCGACGTCGATGTTGTGAGAGCTGTATTTGAGCTCCCGCGCCACCTTGGTCTGCTTGGCCTTCGCTCGGCCGCGCCCCATGGCTCGACCCCCTCGCACAGGGACGGGGGCGGCCGGGGGAACGGCGGCCCCACTCGTCTCGACAACTAGTTCCTGGTAACTACCGTACCGTGTCGAAGGGGTTCCCCGCGACGCGGTAGGCGTGACACGTACCGCCAAATCTCCCCATGGGAGGATGCGCGGGTGCCTCGACCGTTCGTCGCCTACCTCAGGGTGTACGAACCGCTGTCGGCTCTTGACGCACCGTTGGCGGACCAGGTGCGGAAAGCCCTGGAAGACGGGCCTTTGAGCCGAGCGGACGTCGGCGCGCGGGAACAGGAGCTGTGGTTGCGATCACAGCTGGCCCGCCCGCGTCGCCTCCTGCCCGGTGAGCGGTCGGACGGCAGCGTCGCGCCCGACGCGCCGTTCGACGTGATGACCATCAGCCCGGCCGAGGTGCCCGGCCAGGTCGGGCCCGGACCGCTGGTCTGCCCGCTCGACCTGCGGGCCAGGTCGGCCGCCGCGCTGGTCGGCTTCCTGGCCACGGCCACCGGGCCGCTGCGGGAGGCGGCCGTCGAGGTCGAGCCGGAGGCGATCCGGGCCAGGGCGTCGGCGGTGATGGCCGAGCTGACCGGCGGGGCGGTGCACGTCATCTCCACCACCTGGACCGTGCCGCTGCCGTGGTTCGCCCTGGTCGACCCGGGGACGCGGCGGATCGTGCTCGCGCCGAAGGACGACCCGGAGCGGCAGGTGTCGTGGCGGGTGTCCATGCCGGACGCCAGGGCGCGGGTGGCACGGGCGCACCAGGTGGTGTCCAGCTCGCTGGGCGACGCGGGCCCGGCCAAGGTGCTCGCGGACACCGGGCGGTGGCTCGACCACTTCGCGCCGGACTCCGCGGTCGAGCTGGACTACGGCGGCCTGGTGCAGCTCATCGACGACCAGGACCTGCTGGAGGACAGCTCGGCCACCGACGTGAACGCGATCGTGGACGCGCTGGAGGCGGGTGACGCCGAGGAGGTCGCGCTGCGGTACGAGCAGCTACGGGAGTTCTGGAGCGAGCCGGCCCGCCGCGAGCGGCACGGCTAGCAGCACGCGCGCCCCCAGCGCCGCCGCCGCGGCCAGGAGCAGGGCGGCGGGCCAGCCGGCGGTCACCGCGACCCAGCCGGCCAGCGGCGGCGTCACGGTGGCGCTCAGGTAGTTGGCGGTGTTCTGCATCCCGAGCGCGATCCCGGTCCGGCCGGGTGGCGCCAGCTCGCCGGCGGCGGTGATCGCCACGCCGTTCCAGCACAGCGCCAGCGCGGCGGTCGGGACCAGGGCCGCCGCGAGCACCCACACCGGGGCCCGGTCGAGGGCCGCGCACAGGACGAACCCGGCGGCGATCAGCACGCTCAGCGCCTTCAGCGGCCCGACCCTGGTCGGCGACCGGTCCGACCACGCGCCGACGACCAGGCGGCCCACGCCGCCCGCCACCTGGGCGGCGGCGAACAGGCCCGCGGCCACGCCCACGGCCACGCCGCGGTGGTCGTGCAGCAGCTCCACCATCAGCGCCGCGGCGGTGAACTGGGGGACGACCAGCAGGCCGCTGGCCGCGCTGAGCCGGATCAGGCCCGGGTCCTTGAGCACGACGCCGTGCCGGCCCCGACCGGACCGCACCGCCCACGGCGGCTCCCGGACCCACAGCGCCACGGCCACCGCGACGAACGCGGTGCAGCCCGCCAGCGCCAGGAACGCCGCCGGCACCCCGGCCCGCAGCGCGACGACCGGCAGCACCGCGGCGGTCAGCGCCGCGCCGAGCGGGGTGGCGGTCTGCCGCAACCCCATCGCGAACCCCCGCCGCTCGGCGGGGAACCAGGTCAGCACCGCCCGGCCGCTCGCCGCGTTCACGCTCGCGCCGAACAGGCCGACGCCGACCAGCGCCAGCCCGGCCACCACCGGCCCGTCGAACGCGGCCAGGGCCAGGCACCCGGCGGCGCCGAAGCCGCCGACCGCCATCACCAGCCGCTCGCCGCGCCGGTCGGCCGCCGCGCCCCAGAGCACGAGGGTGAGCATGGTGCCCAGGTTGACCGCGCCGAGCAGCAGCCCGACCTGCGGCAGCGACAGCCCGAAGTGCTCGCGCAGCTGCGGCGTGATCGCCGGCAGGCCGAGGAACACCGCGGCGTTGGCGCCCTGGGCCACCGCCCCGATCGCGAGCACCACCCAGCGGTAACCGGGGCGCGTGGACCGTTGTTGTGCCATCAACCAGCCACGTTAGGTGGCTGGTCCATGGAGTGGGAGTGTGATCCTATTCCTTGGAACGCCCCGGGTTGGTCGGCCAACCCCGTTCCGCGGCCAGCAGCTCGTCCACCGAGGCGGTGCCGTTCTGGTACCGCCCGGCGATCTCGGCGTTCAGCGCGTCGACTACGGCCTGCACCTCGCGCCGCCGGGACGAGACCGATGCCTCCTCGCCGACGAACACCCGCAGCGCCAGGTCCAGCTTGTCGTCCGAGAGCGCGCTCACGTCCGAGAGGTCGACGTCGGAGACCAGCGCCTCGACGTGCCGCCGGTGCGCCTCGGCCCGGGACGGCTCCTGGGTCTGGTACCGGCCGAGGCCGGTCGCCGGCCCCACCGCGTTCGAGGCCAGGATGGTCGCCAGCTGGTCGACCACCGCCGAACCGCCGGACGTCCGCCGCTCCTGCTCGGCCCGCACGATGTCGATCCGCGCGTGCAGCAGCCGCCGCAGGTACGACAGGTCCGTCTCCTCCTGCGCCGCCTCGTCGCGCAGCGCGCGCACCTCGGCGAGCGGAAGCCGCTCGACACCCTCCGCGTAGTCGGGGGCGAGCACCCGGTCGATACGGCGGCGCCCGCCAGGACGCACCTCGATCACGTACTCATCCTGAGGTAGTTCGTGTCCACCCGCCAACACAAACCTGCTTCCAAAGTTGTCTCAAACCTGTACCGGACTGCGCACGCCCAAGAGCGCGCGTGCTTCCGCGGGCGACAGCGGCGGGCGCTGGGCGATCTTGGCCAACCCCGCGGCGCGCGCGACCAGTTGCGCGTTGTCCCGGACCGGTTGGCCCTTCGCGTACGAGGTGGTGTCCTCCATGCCCACCCGCAGGTGCCCGCCCGCGGCCAACGCCGTCAACATCACCGGCAGCGTGGTCCGCCCGATGCCCGTCGCCGAGAAGGACGCGCCCTCCGGCAGCAGCCGCAACGCCGCCACCAGCGTCTCCGCGTCACCGGGCATGCCGCCCGGCACGCCCATCACCAGGTCGACGTGCACCTTGCCGCCCGCGGGCAGGCCGTGCTGGTCCAGCAACCGCCGCAGCGACGCCAGCTGGCCGATGTCGAAGATCTCGTACTCCGGGACGATGCCCCGCTCCTGCATCCCCTTGTGCAGGGCGACGACGAACTCCCAGCGGTTCAGGAAGACGTCGTCGCCGAAGTTCACCGTGCCCATGGTGCAGGACGCCGAGTCGGGCAGCGCGTCGAGCACCTTCAGCCGGTCGGCCTCCGGGTCGGTCACCGCGCCACCCGTGGACAGCTGCACGACCAGGTCGGTGTGCTCGCGCAGCGCGGCCACCGCCTCCTTGAGCAGCCCGAGGTCCAGCGTCGGCCTGGTGTCCGCGCCCCTGATGTGCACGTGGACCATGGCCGCGCCGACCTGCTCGCACGCCTGGGCGGTGCTGACCAGTTCCGCCAGCGTGACCGGCAGCTGGGGGACGTCGGCCTTCGCGTGCTCGGCCCCGGTGGGGGCGACGGTGAGCAGCGTGCCGTGGGATCCGGGTCGGGACATGTCGTGATCCTGGCACAGAACCCGTTCGGTCCAACGGGTCAGCGGTGCCCGACCGGCCCGGAACCGCAGGTGGGCGAGGTCGCCGGTTTTCCGGTCCGGACGATCAGCGGCCGAGGTTGCGGGCCGCCTCCCGGCCGAGGCCCGGCGTGTCCGGCGGCACCGAGTCGGGGTCGACCGACGCCTGGACGCGGCGGTCCTCCGCGCCGACCAGCAGCTCGGTCTCCGGCGGGACCGAGCGCTTGACCAGCGCCAGCACGATCGTGCCCAGCTCGTGGTGCAGCGCGACGCTGCCGACCCGGCCGACCACGCGGTCGTCCACCAGCACCGGGTCGCCGGTCTCCGGCTGCACCTCGCGCGAGCCGTCCAGGTGCAGCAGCAGCATCCGGCGCGGCGGCCGGCCGACGTTGTGCACCTTCGAGACCGTCTCCTGGCCCCGGTAGCAGCCCTTGTCGAGGTGCACGGCGCCGCCGATCCAGTTCACCTCGTGCGGGATGGTCTTCTCGTCGGTGTCCACGCCGAGCCGGGCGTGCAGCGACTCCACCCGCAGCGCCTCGAACGCCCAGCTGCCCGCCGGGCGCGCGCCCGCGTCGGTGAGCCTGGCCCACCACGCCGCCAGCTCGCCGCGCGGGACGACCAGGTCGACCGCGTCCTGGCCCGGCCACGTCATGCGGCGGGCGAAACCGCCCTCCAGCGCGACCACGCCGTTCGGGCCCTCCGGCAGCGGCACGGCCAGCCTGTCGAACAGCCCGGCGACCTCCGGGCCGACGACGGTCAGCACCGCCAGCTCGGCGGTCGCGTCCCGCGGCTCGACCTTCGACCAGAACACCATCCTGGTCAGGTACGCCAGCAGCTCGCCCGCCCGGGACGCCTCGGTGTCGAGGTAGGCGACGCCGCCGACGTTCGCCACCACGGCGTGGTGCTCGACCCGGCCCTGCACGTCCAGGATCAGCGCCTCGGTGCCCCGGCCCTCGCCGAGCGCGGTGAAGTGCTGGCTGGTCAGCGAGTGCAGCCAGGTCAGCCGGTCGTCGCCGGGGATCGCGATGACGGCCCGGTGCGACCGGTCGAACACCGCGACCGACCGCGCGGCCGAGCGCTGCTCGGCGAACGGGTCGCCGAAGTGCCACGGCACGCCCTGGTCGGGGGCGCCCTCGAACGGGGCGACCGCGCCGGGGGCGGTCAACAGCGGTGAGTTCACTCGGACTCCTTCGGTGCGCTCTGGCTCAGGCACTCGCGGCAGGTGCCGGACAGCGCGAGGTGGCTCGCATCAAGTTCGAACCCGTGCCGCTCCCGCAGTGTTCCCCCGAGCGGCGCGAGCAGGTCGCACGGCACCTCGTCCACCCGGCCGCACCGGTGGCACACCAGGTGCACGTGCTCGTGCTCGTCCACCGAGTAGTTCGGCGCGCCGTGCCCGAGGTGGGTGTGCCGGACCAGGCCGAGCCGGTCCAGCAGGTCGAGCGTGCGGTAGACCGTGGTGATGTTGACCGTGGGCGCGGTGACCTGGACGCGCTGGCAGATCCGCTCCGGCGTCGCGTGCCCCAGCTCGCGCACCGCGTCGAGCACCAGCTGGCGCTGGGGTGTCATCCGCAAGCCGCGTTCGTGCAGCGTCTTGCGCAGGGCTTTCGGAGCGCCGGCGGTGTCCACGGAGCCGATGGTAGGCCGTGAGTAGTCTCACGGTATGCGCGTGCTCGCACTACTGGACGGAACGCTCGCCGATCCCGACGCCCCGCTGATCCGCGTCGACGACTACGGCCTGATGCGCGGCGACGGGATCTTCGAGACGATCCTCGTCGTCGACGGCAAGCCCCGGGAGCTGGGTCCGCACCTGGACCGCCTGGCCCGCTCGGCCGCCATGCTCGACCTGCCCGAACCCGACCGGGCCGCGTTCGAGCGCGCCGTCGACCTCGTGCTGGACAACTGGACGGGCGGCGCGGAGATCGCGCTGAAGCTCGTCTACACGCGTGGGGTCGAGGGCGGGGACGGCACGCCGACCGGGTTCGCCCTCGGCCTGGACATCGCGCCCAAGGTGCTGGCCCAGCGGGTCGACGGCATCGCCGCGGTCACCCTGGACCGGGGCATCGAGCCGGGCCTGATGGAGCGCGCGCCGTGGCTGCTGCTCGGCGCCAAGTCGCTGTCGTACGCGGTCAACATGGCGGCGATCCGCGAGGCCGAGCGGCGCGGCGCGGCCGAGGTCGTGTTCACCACGTCGTCCGGCTCGGTGCTGGAAGGACCCACGTCCACGCTGATCATGGCCCGCGGCCGGACCCTGGTGACGCCGCCCGCCGAGCTGGGCATCCTGCCCGGCACGACGCAGGCCGCGCTGTTCCGGGCCGCCGGTCGCGAGGGCTGGGCGGTCGAGGTGCGGCCGATCGAGGTCGAGGAGCTGTACGCGGCGGACGGCGTCTTCCTGGCGTCGAGCGTCCGCAAGGTCACCCGGGTGCACACGTTGGACGGCAAGGCGCTGCCGGACTCGACCGAGCTGCACGCGCGGCTGGCCGCGCTGTACGAGTCGGAGTACTAGGACCGCGGCCCCGGGCGCCTCCTCCGCGCCCGGGGCCGCGCGTCCCGCCTACTTCAGGCCGGCGTCCACGGCGTTGATCAGGGCGCCGTTGGCGGTGTCACCGGACATCTCCCAGATCATCGCCCCGAGCAGGCCGCGCTGCTTGAGCCACGCGGTCTTCTTCTGGATCGCCCACGCGTCGTCGAACGTCCACCACTGCCCGCCGTTGCCGGTGAAGCAGGACGTCGCCACCGCCGCCTCGTCGTGGTGCACGGTGCAGCCCGGCACGCTCGCCAGCAGGTTCGAGTAGCCGCGGGTGCCCGCCTCCTCGGCGAACTGGCCCGGTGCGGCCCCGGTCGCCGACTGCCACTCGCCGTTCTTCCCGCCCGCCTGCACGCCCTGCCAGCCGCGGCCGTAGAAGGCGAGCCCGATGGTGATCTTGCGCGGGTTCACCCCGACCGAGGTGTAGGCGTCCACCGCCTCCTCCACGCTGAAGTGGAACGGGTACGGGTCGTCCACGTCGGCGTGCAGGTTGCCCTGGTGGCCGGTCCGGTTGGGCTCCCACGAGTTGTCGCTGCCCGCGCCGTGGAAGTCGTAGCCCTGCACGTTGAAGATGTCCAGGGACTTCGCCACCTGCGGCAGGTCCCACCCGGCCTCGATCTTCGCCGGGTCGGCCGGGGTGAACGCGGTCAGGTCGTAGCGCTTGCCGGTCTGCCCGCCCAGCTCGTCCAGCTGGCGGCGGAACTCGTCGATCAGCAGGGTGTTGTTCCGCTTGTCGTCCGGCCCGACGTGGTTGCCCGGGTGCCCCTCCGCGCCCGGCCACTCCCAGTCGAGGTCGATGCCGTCGAAGACGCCCGCCGCCGTGCCGGGCCCGCCCGCCGCGTTGTACACCGGCAGGTTGCCCCTGATGTAGACGTCCAGGCAGGACTTGACGAACTTCTTGCGGGACGCGTCCGTGGCCGCGACGTCGGAGAAGTACTTCGAGTAGGTCCACCCGCCGAGCGAGATCAGGACCTTCAGGTGCGGGTGCTTGGCCTTGAGCTTGCGCAGCTGGTTGTAGTTGCCGCGCAGCGGCTCCCAGCCGGTGTCGGCGACGCCGTCCACGGACTGCGCCGCGCTGAACGGCCTGCTGTAGTCGGCTTCCGCGTCACCCGCGCCGTCGCCCTGGTTCGGGTCCTGCGGGTCGGGCGAGGTGCCCTTGGTGACGCCGTGCAGGCAGGTCAGGTTGACCGGGTCGACGTTGCCGAACGCGTAGTTGAGGTGCGTCAGCCTGGCCGCGGCGCCGCTGGTGTCCAGGTTCTTCACGAAGTACTGGCGGCCGTAGATGCCCCACTGGACGAAGTAGCCGATCCGCGCGTACCCGCCGACGATGTCCGAAGTGGACGCGGTGGTGGCGTTGCTCGCGGCCGAGGTGTTGTCGTGCAGGTCGCGGGCCTTGACGGTGAAGGTGTAGGCGGTGGACGGCGAGAGGCCGTCGACCTTGGCCGTGGTGCCGGTGACCGTCGCCTTCACGGTGGCGCCCTGGTAGACGTCGTAGTTGGCCACGCCCCGGTTGTCGGTGGCGGCGTCCCAGCTCAGCGTGATGCTGCCGGCGTCCTTGGCGGTGCTGCGCAGGTTCGCGGGCGCGGTCGGCGGCTGGGTGTCGTCGGCCGGGTTGTTGGTGGTCACGTCGAGCGCGTTGGAAGCGGTCGACAGCGCGCCCTTGGTGTCCTTGGCCTTCACCGTGAAGCGGTACGCGGTGTTCGGGCTGAGGCCGGTGACGGTGGCGCTGGTCGACGTGACGGTGGTGGCGAGGGTCGTGCCGTTGTAGACCTCGTACCCGGCGATGGGCAGCGAGCCGGGGGTCGAGGCGGTCCACGCCAGCGAGGCGGTCTTCGTCGTCTTCACCGGCGAGTGCAGGTTGGCCGGCGGGGTCGGCGGCGTGTCCGGGGTGCCGTCGCAGTTGGCGTTGTTGACCCGGCAGGTGACCGGCTCGGCCGCCGAGCTCAGCGTGAACGTCGGGCTGTACGGCTCGGTGGACCGCCGTGCGCCCACGCTCCGGTTGTAGTGCACGGGGTTCAGCGTGACGGCGTTGCCGGTCTGGCTGATCGTGGCGTGCTGCGCGCCGCTCGCCGTGACGCCGGCGGGCAGGGTGAAGGTGATCGACCAGTCGGCCAGCACCGCGTCGGTGTTGTTGGTGACGACGAACTTGCCGGTCGAGCCGGTCAGGGTGAAGTCGGCCGTGGTCGGCGCGGGCGGCGGGGCGGGCGGGCCGCTGCCGTCGCAGTTCGCGCCGTTGACGGTGCAGGTCGTCGGGTCGGCGGCCTGGCTGAGGGTGAACGTCGGGCTGTACGGCTCGGTGTCGCGACCGGCTTGGAGGGTGTTGATGTAGAACGCGGGCGTCAGGGTCACCCGGGTGCCGTTCTGGGTGGTCGTGGCGTGCTGCGCGCCGCTGACCGTGACGCCGGCGGGCAGGTCGAACTTGATCGACCAGCCGGCGACGGCGGCGGTCGTCGGGTTGGCGACCACGAACTTGCCGGTGGCGCCGGTTCGGCTGAAGGCGGCGGTCAGGCCGGTGGCGGCGGTGGCCGGGGTGGGCAGCGCTGCGGTGGCCAGTAAGACGGCCAGGAGCGCGATGGCTGGTCGGCGCATCAGGGGTGTGCCTCTCGATTGACAGGGAACAGTCGAGAACCACGGCGGCCCGGTCTTGCGCTTTCTGAACGCTTCTGAACGTAAGTCTTGCGGACCTCGTTGACAATGGGTCTAGACCAATTGCGTCCGTTCAGCCCTGCGGCCCGGCGGTGCTCAGGCCACCGGCGCGAACCGCAGCCGGGTGCCCGGCGCGGCCTGCCCGAGCAGCGGGAGCACGTCCGCGCCGACCACGCCGATCACCGGGTAACCGCCGGTCGTGGGGTGGTCGGCGAGGAAGACGACGGGCCGGCCGTCGGCGGGCACCTGCACCGCGCCGGTCACCAGGCCCTCGCTCGGCAGCTCCCGGCCGACCCGGTGCGCGGCCCGGTCGAGGACCGCGCCGGTGAGGCGCAGGCCGACCCGGTTGCTCCGGTCGGACACCGTCCAGCGGCCCGCGCGCAGCCGGCCCGCCGGGTCGTCGAACCAGTCGTCGCGCGGTCCGAGGACGACGGGCACCACCAGCTCGCCCGGCACCCGCACCGGCACCAGCACGTCCGCGCCGACCGGCACACCGGTGGGCTCGCCGAGGGGCAGTTCGTCGTCCGGCCGCAGCGGCGGCGGGCCCAGGCCGGAGAGCAGGTCGGTGGACCGGCTGCCCAGGTCGGCCGGGACGGCGATGCCGCCGGACACCGCGACGTAGCACCGCAGGCCGCCGGAGGGCGTGCCCAGGGTGAGGGTGTCGCCGGGCGCCAGGTGCAGCGGCGAGTCCCGCGGCACGCCGTTGACCAGCGCCGGGGTCGACGGGCCGGTGACGGCGGCGGTGCAGGAGGCGTTGGCGCGCAGGGCCAGGCCGCCGAGGAGCACTTCGAGGCAGGCGGCGTCCTCGGGGTTGCCGACCAGGCGGTTGGCGAGCCGCAGCGACGGCACGTCCAGGGCGCCCGAGGGCGGGACGCCGAGGTGGGCGTTGCCGGGCCGGCCCAGGTCCTGCACCAGGGCCTGCGGGCCGGTGCGCAGCACGGTCAGCGAGCGTTGAACCCGGGTGCGCCGAGCGTTGGACTCTCGCGCGCCGGACGTCGGACTCTCGCGTTGCAGGGTCATCGGGTGGCCTCGAAGCGGACGCGGTCGCCGGGGGCGAGCAGGGCGGGGGTCGGGCGGCGCGGGTCGAACAGCGGCGCGTCGGTGCGGCCGATCAGCCGCCAGCCGCCGGGGGTCGACCTGGGGTAGGCGGCGGTGTACTCGCCCGCCACGCCGACCGAGCCGGTGGGGACCTTCGTGCGCGGCGAGTCCAGGCGCGGCTGGCGCAGCGGCTCCGGCAGGCCGGTCAGGTAGGCGAAGCCGGGGGCGAACCCGCAGAACGCGACCCGGTAGTCGGCCCCGGTGTGCAGCTCGACCACCTCGGCGGCGGTCAGGCCGGCGGTCTCGGCGACCAGGTCCAGGTCCGGGCCGTCGTAGCGGACCGGGACGACCACCTCGGCGCCGTCCGCGCCGGGCCGGTGCGCCAGGTCGGCGGTGGCCAGGGCCGCGCGGACGGCGGTCAGCCCGCCCGGCGCGACGACCAGGACCGTGCGGGCGGCCGGGACCAGCTCGACCACGTCCGGCAGGTCGGCGAGGGCGGCGCGCACGGCCTCCACCTCGCCGAGCGAGCCCACCTCGACCAGGACCGCGTCGGTGCCGCAACGCCGCAGCTGCATGGGACCAGGGTAGAGGAGGATTGTTGAACAATCCAACTGAGCGCCGGCGCTCGTCGTGGAGCGACGACGCTCAGGTCACCCGACGACGCGCTTGAGGTGGGCCGAGGTGTGCGGCTGGAGCGGTTGGCCGACCATGGCCCGCTCCTCGACGTACGCCAGGTCGCCGTTGTTGACGATGCCGTACAGCCGCTGCGCCCCGGTGACCTCCTTGGCGGTCGCCGTGCGCACCACCGCGTCCGTGGAGATCTCCCACGACGTCTGGGTGCGCGGCTTGCCGTAGTACAGCTCCACGATCCCGGTGTTGTGCGTGAGCAGCACCTCGATCGTGTCGTCGGCCTGCGGGCGCCAGAAACCGGTCTCGCGCGCCGCCTGCCGGATCACGCCGCCGTCCTCGTCCAGCAGCCACGCGCGGGCCTCGTAGTAGAGGAACGGCCTGCCGTCGTGCGCGAACGTGATCTGCTGCCCGTAGCGGAACGGGCCGTCGATCGTCGGGTACACGACCTCGCCCTCGCCGCGCCACACGCCGACCAGCGGCAGCAGCGCCAGGCACGCGTCGTGCAGCGACGGGCCGGAGCGCAGGTTCGCGGTGTCCGCCGGGATCGGCAGGTCGTCGAACTGCGGCAGGTTGCGCGCACCGGTCACCGAGGCGCGCGAAGCGGCGGCCTGCACGGCCGCGTCACCACTGCCCGGAACGGGCTCGTTGTCGCTCACCGCTGGTCGGAGAACAGGCGGTACACCACGTACCCGGCGAACCACACGACCAGCAGGGACACGAGGACCAGCAGTCCTGTGAAGAAGTGTTCCACCCGGCCAGTTTAGGCACTCGACCCGGGAAGTCGCCGACCCCGGTGGCGAACGCCACCGGGGTCGGCGAGGGGGTGGCGCCGGGTCGAGCCCGTGCGCCCCCGTGTCCTAGGGCCGCTCAGGCCACCGCGACCTCGACCGGGTGCACGCCCGGGCCCTCCGCGCTGACCGACGCCTGCCCGTTGCCGGACCGGTGCAGCGCGCGGATCGTCCACGTGCCCGGCGCGGCGTAGAACCGGAAGTCACCGTCGACCGACGAGACGACCTCGGCGGTGAACTCGCCCGAGGCGTCCAGCAGGCGGACGAACGCGCCGCCCACCGGGGCGCCCGCCGAGCGCACCTTGCCGGTCAGCACGACCTCGTTCGCACCGACCTGGACGTCCACGCCCTGCTGGGGCGCGCCGCAACCGTCCAAGCTCATGATCAGCCCTCCTTGCCGCTGCCGAGCTCGATCGGCACGCCGATCAGCGAGCCGTACTCGGTCCAGGAACCGTCGTAGTTCTTCACGTCCTCGTGGCCCAGCAGCTCGTGCAGCGCGAACCACGTGTGCGACGAGCGCTCGCCGATGCGGCAGTAGGCGATCGTCTTGCGCGAGCCGTCGAACCCGGCCGCGCCGTAGATCTCGGCCAGCTCCTCGTTCGACTTGAACGTGCCGTCCTCGTTGGCCGCCTTGCTCCACGGCACGTTGATCGCGCTCGGGATGTGGCCGCCGCGCTGCGCCTGCTCCTGCGGGAGGTGCGCGGGCGCCAGCAGCTTGCCGGAGAACTCGTCGGGCGAGCGCACGTCGACCAGGTTCTTGTTGCCGATCGCGTCGACCACCTCGTCGCGGAACGCCCGGATCGCCAGGTCCTGCTCCTGCGCGGTGTAGGTCGTGGTCGGGCGGTCGACCTGCTCCTTGTCCAGCGGGCGGCCGTCCAGCTCCCACTTCTTGCGGCCGCCGTCGAGCAGCTTGACGGCGTGGTGGCCGTACAGCTTGAAGTACCAGTAGGCGTAGGCGGCGAACCAGTTGTTGTTGCCGCCGTAGAGGATGACCGTGTCGTCGTTGGCGATGCCCTTGGCGGACAGCAGCTTCTCGAAGCCCGCGCGGTCCACGAAGTCGCGCCGCACCGGGTCCTGGAGCTCGGTCCTCCAGTCGATCCTCACCGCGCCCGGGATGTGACCCCCTTCGTAGGCGGTGGTGTCCTCGTCCACCTCCACGAAGACCACGCCGGGCGCGGTCAGGTTCTCCTCGGACCAAGCGGCCGAGACCAGGACGTCTTCACGGCTCATCGAGCTGCTCCCAATTCTTCGTTCGTACTGCGACGGTGTCACTGTGGTCGGGCGAGGGCGGGCGCGTAGCGGCGCAGGAGCAGGAACACCTCGCAGCCGACGCACAGGCCGAGCGCGGCGTTGAGCAGCGCGGCGACCAGCGCGGCGGACGTGGCGACGACCCCGAGCGCGGTGAGGCCGGTGGCGTACCCGATCGTGCCGACCAGGGCGAAGACGAACCCGACGCCCTGCGCGAACCGCAGCGGGGCGGCTTCCTCGCGCTCGGCGGTCGGCCTGATCCTCGGCTGCACGGCGAACCGGTAGACGTGACCCCACGGGTTGAGCTTGAGCGAGATGAACGCGCACATCCCGAACAGCACCGTCTGCGCGGCCAGCAGCCGCCACGACCCGGTCAGCAGGACGACCGCCAGGATGCTGGTGGTGATCCAGGCGCTGAACCGGGGACCGCGCGGGTCCACGGGGGCATCTCTCGGCACGGCGACCTCCTGACGGTGGACAAGACTGGCAGTCCGTATCAGGCGGTCTAGGGGCAGGCGCACGCACCCGTCAAGGGTGCGCGGGCCGCCGGGGACCGCCCGGTCAGCGCGCCGCGCGACACAGGCTGCTGCGCACGCGGCACAGGTCCACCGCGAGTCGCTTGGTCAGCACCGTGGTCATGCGTTCGAGGGTAGCCGGTCGTCCCTGGTGCCGGGAGTGGTGTCCAATTGGTGGGAGTTCCCAGCTTCACCCGATCGGGTTAGGCAGGTGTGCGCGCAAAGCCGCAATAAGCGTGTCCGCCCTGGGGACGCCGCCGACCCGCAGCAGCTCGCCGCCGGACCGGTCGAACGCCAGCGTCGTCGGCGCCCGCAGCACCCCGAGGTCGGCCGCCACCCCCGGCAGGTCGGTCACGTCCAGCTCGACGTGCCGCAGCCCGTCGGTGCGGGCGGCGAGGTCCGCGAGCAGCGACCTGGTCTGCCGGCAGGTCGCGCAGAACGCCGTGGACACCTGCACCAGCGTCACCGGCGCGTCCGGGTCGAGCAGGTCGCGCACCGGCGCGGGCAGGGCGCCGCGCGGCCTGGCGGCGCGCACCCGGCCGTTCCGCGCGCGCAGCACCAGGCCGATCGCGGCGACCACCGCCACCGCGCCGAGCAGCGCCCACACGCCGGTCATCTAGTTGCCGTCCAGGGGGATGTCGTGGACGGCGCCCTCCACGGTGAACGCGCCGCTCTCCACCCGGACCGCCGTCGGCGTCACGGTGAACGGCAGCGTGCCGGGGTCGATGGTCACGCTCAGCGCCTCGCGCACCACGCCGAGCACCGCGTCCAGCCCGTCCAGCGACAGGTCGTCCAGCTCGACGTCGTTCATCGCGATCACCACCTGGCCGTCGACCAGCGACACCGTGCCGTACGCGGTGATCCGGATGCTGCGGCCGGCGACCTTCGTGTTGCCGGACAGCTTCACCGCGGCGACGGTCGGGTCGGCGGCCTGGCCCGCGGCGGGCTCGGCGCGGGTGTCCGGCTCGATCGCCATGTCGGTGAACGGCGTGACCTGGTTGACCACCCGGTTCAGGTCGTTCGCCTTGATCTTGACGCTGCCCTGCACCTCGTCGATCTTCGCGCCGCGGGTGTTGCCGGCCAGCAGGTCCGACAGGCCGATCCGGGTGTGCCGCAGGTTCGCCCGGATCTCCAGGTCGCGCAGCTGGTCGCGGACGGGCACGCCGGTGGCGCTGATCTCGATGTCCCGGTAGTCGCCGCCGACGGCCTGGGTGATGAACGGGAAGCCGTTGATCCGGACCGACGGGTCCTCGTTCAGCATGAACTTCTCGCGCATCTTCTGCGCCACCTGGTACTCGCCCGCGGCGGCCAGCCCGAAGTCGGCCGCGACCAGCAGCGCGAGCAGCACGAGCGCGGCGATGATCAGCTTGCGGCCGCGGGCCGGTCGGCGGCGCTTGGTCTCGGTGGCGGTCATCGCCTGTCCCCTGTCCGGTGGGTGGTGCGGTGCTCGGCGCCCGCCTGCCGGGAGCGCCCGTCCTGCCGGGAGTGCTCGTCCAGCCACGTCGCGATCCGGTCTACCAGAGCGGGCGTCATCGCCGACTCGGCGTGCCGGAAGCCCGGCTCCAGCCACAGCCGGGCGTCGCCGCCGGCGGCCCGGTGCAGCGCGACGGCGTGCGCGGGCCCGAAGTAGTGGTCCTGCTCGCCGTGCACGATGAGCAGCGGGGTCGGCGCGATGCGGTGCACCACCTCCAGCGGGCTCTCCGGCGCGATCCGCCACGGCGGTCCCAGGCGGACGCCGAGCGCGCGGGCGGCGAGCCTGCCGTGCGGCTGTTCGAGCAGCCAGTGGACCCGGCGCATCGCGACCGTGTCGCGCACCCACCAGCGCGAGGGCGCGCTGACCGCCGCCACCGCGTCCGGCCGGTCCTCGTGCAGGCCCGCGTGGCGCAGCGCGATGGAGGCGCCCATGGAGAACCCGACCGTCACCACCCGGCGGTACCCGAGGTCGCGGGCGAGCGAAACACCGGCCGCCAGGTCGTGCACCTCGTCGCCGCCGACCGACGACCGCCCGCCGGAGCGGCCGTGGCCGCGGAAGTCCAGCGCGACCACCCCGCCGTGCCGCGCGAACCGCCGCAGCACCCGTGCGACGAACGGCTTGCGGACGTGGTTGGTGAAGCCGTGGCCCACGACGAACGCGAGGTCCGTCGTGGCCGGCGCCGACCTCACGTGCACGCCGTGCAGGAGGACAGCGTCGTGTGACATGCGTGTAACACGCGTGACGCTTGTGGAAACAACTGTGACCCTGACCTGCTGACCTGGGTCTTTCGTGCCGTGCACCGGTATCGTCTCCGTCATCCGCAGGCAACGGGGCCCGGTCACCGTACTTCGCCTGTGCTTGGTCGGTGACCACGCACCGGCCGAACGAGAGGGCGCCGCGATGAGCATCGACGTGCTGCTGCTGACCACCGACCCCGATCCGGAGGCGGTGCTGCCCGCGCTGTCGCTCCTCCCGCACGAGGTCCGGCCGCTCCGGCCGGAGGTCTCCGCGCTGCTGGAAGCCGGTCCCCACGACATCGTCCTGGTCGACGCCAGGACAGACCTGGCCGCCGCCCGCGGCCTGTGCCGGCTGCTCGACTCCAGCGGCGTCGACGTGCCCGTGGTGGCCGTCGTCACCGAGGGCGGCCTGGTCGCGGTCAACTCCGACTGGAGCGTGGACGAGATCCTGCTGCCCACCTCCGGCCCGGCCGAGGTGGACGCCCGCCTGCGCCTGGTGCGCTCCCGCCGCGGCGCCACCCAGCCCGGCGGCGACGGCTCGCTGCAGCTCGGCGAGCTGGTCATCGACGAGGCCACCTACACCGCCCGCCTCCGCGGCCGCCCGCTCGACCTCACCTACAAGGAGTTCGAGCTGCTGAAGTACCTGGCCCAGCACGCGGGCCGGGTCTTCACCCGCGCGCAGCTGCTCCAGGAGGTGTGGGGCTACGACTTCTTCGGCGGCACCCGGACGGTGGACGTGCACGTCCGGCGCCTGCGCGCCAAGCTCGGCCCCGAGCACGAGTCCCTGATCGGCACCGTGCGCAACGTGGGCTACAAGTTCGTCCGCCCCCCGCGCCCCGGTGGCGCCCGCCGCGTGGACCACGTGGTGGACGCGGCGGAGACCAACGTCGACGAGGCCGAGCTGATCTTCCGGGCCTGAGCCACCCGGAGGCGGCGGTCCCCGAGTAGGTTTCCGGCGTGGAACTGAGCTGGTTCGAGGAGCTGTCCCCCGAGCAGGCCGCCGAGATCTCCGGCCTGCTCGACGCCGCCCAGACCGTCGACGGCGTCGCACCCGTCGGCGAAGCCGTGGTGCTCCGCCTCCGCCCCGGCGCGCGGGGCAGCAGGCACCTGCTCGCCCGCGCGGGCGAGACCCTGGCCGGCTACCTGCACCTGGACGTGTTCGGCGACTCCGACGGCAACGAGGTGGCCGAGCTGGCCGTGCACCCCGACCACCGCCGCCGCGGCGTCGGCGCCGCCCTGGTCGGGGCGCTGGCCGACCGCCCCAAGCCGGTCCGGGTCTGGTCGCACGGCGGCCACCCCGGCGCCGGGGCGCTGGCCGCGCGGCTCGGCTACCGCGAGGTCCGCGAGCTGCTGCGGCTGCGCCGCCCGCTCGACGCCGACCTGCCCGAGCCCGTCCTGCCCGACGGCGTCGCGCTGCGCCCGTTCGTGCCCGGCCGGGACGAGGCCGCCGTGGTCTACGTCAACCACCGCGCGTTCGCCTGGCACCCCGAGCAGAGCGCGATGAGCATCGAGGACGTGCGGCAGAAGGAGGAGCAGCCCTGGTTCGACCCGGCCGGCTTCCTGCTCGCGGTCGACCGGGACGAGCGGCTGCTCGGCTTCCACTGGACCAAGGCGCACACCGCCGAGCTGGGCGAGGTCTACGTCGTCGGCGTCGACCCGGACGCGCAGGGCGGCGGCCTCGGCAAGGCGATCACCCTCGCCGGGCTCGCGCACCTGCGCGCCACCGGGCTCACCGAGGTGATGCTCTACGTCGAGTCCGACAACGCCGCGGCACTGGCCGTGTACGAGCGGTTGGGCTTCACCCGGTGGGATTCCGACGTCCAGTACTCCCGGTAGTGACAAACCTGTCACGCCCTGCAAACGCGCAGGTCACGGGACACCCAAAAGGCGGTGTACTCCGTCACTTCCCGTGTGGTGTTCACCCGCCGTTCACCTTCTCCTGGGGGGCCGTCCACCCTCGCTACCTACCGTCCGTGTCGAGCGGCGGAGGTCTGCCGCGAATCCGCTTCCGCAGCTGGAGGACCTCAGGTGAAGACCAAGCGACACGGCGCCGTACTCGGCCTGATCGCGGCCGGTGCGCTTCTGCTCACCGCGTGTGGCAGCGACAACAACACCGCCGGCACGGGTCCGACGTCGGCGGCGGGCGCCGCGACGGTCCCCGTCGAGTGCGGCGGCAAGTCGAGGCTGAGCGCAGAGGGCTCTTCGGCGCAGCAGAACGCGATGGCCTCGTTCGTCCAGGCGTACCAGGCCGCGTGCCCCGGCTCCGACCTCGCCTACAACGCCTCCGGCTCCGGCGCGGGCGTCAAGCAGTTCAACGCGGCCCAGGTCGACTTCGGCGGCTCCGACTCGCCGCTGTCCGAGAGCAAGGGCGAGGTCGCCGCGGCGGCCGAGCGCTGCGAGGGCAACCCGGCGTGGAACCTGCCGATGGTGTTCGGCCCGGTCGCGCTCGGCTACAAGCTGGAGGGCGTCACCGACCTGACCCTGACCGGCGAGCTGGCCGCCAAGATCTTCAACGGCGCCATCACGAAGTGGAACGACCCGGCCATCAAGGCCGTGAACAGCAGCGCGTCGCTGCCGGACAAGGACATCAAGGTCGTCTACCGGTCCGACGAGTCCGGCACCACGGACAACTTCCAGAAGTACCTGACCGCCGCCTCGAAGGGCGCGTGGACCCAGGGCGACGGCAAGCAGTTCAAGGGCGGTGTCGGCGAGGCCAAGGAGAAGTCCGCCGGCGTCGCGCAGGCCGCCGGTTCGGTCGACGGCGCCATCACCTACGTCGAGCTGTCGTTCGCGCAGGACAACAAGCTGTCCATCGCCAAGATCGACAACGGCTCCGGCGCGGTCGAGCTGACCGACGAGACGGTCGGCAAGGCCATCGACGGCGCCACCATCAAGGGCACGGGCAACGACCTGGTGCTCGACCTGGACTCGATCTACGCCTCCACCACCGCGGGCGCCTACCCGCTGCTGCTGGCCACCTACGAGATCGTCTGCTCGAAGGGCTACGACGCCGACACCGCGAAGGCCGTCAAGGCGTTCCTCACGGTCGCGGCGACCAGCGGCCAGGAAGGGCTCGCGGAGGCGGGTTACGCTCCGCTGCCCAAGGCCTTCCAGGACAAGCTGCTGACCGCCATCAAGGCCATCGCCTGATCAGGCCGGCACACTTCCCGGGAACGCCATCGCGATGAGTGACCGCACAGTGGCCCCCCGCCCGCCGGGCACCGGTCCGACCGGTGCCCGGTCGGGCGTCCCGGCCGCCCGACCCGACTCGGAGGCTCCGATTCCCCCGACCACGGAAGCCGACCAGAAGACCCACGTCCGGCCGGGTGACCGGATCTTCGCAGGCCTGGCCACCGGGTCGGGCATCTTCATCGTGGTCCTGATCGCGGCGATCGGCGTCTTCCTGCTGCTCCAGGCCATCCCGTCGCTTGCGCTGGACCAGGTCAACTTCCTGACCAGCCGCGAGTGGTCCACCGGCGACGTCGCCAACATGCGCTACGGCATCCTGGACCTGCTCCTGGTGACCGTCGTGTCCTCGGCGTTCGCCCTGGCCATCGCGATGCCCATCGCCCTGGGCATCGCGCTGTTCCTCACCCAGTACGCGCCGCGCAGGCTCGCCCGGCCGTTCGCCTACGTCATCGACCTGCTGGCCGCCGTGCCGTCGATCATCTTCGGCCTGTGGGGCCTGCTGGTGCTCGGCCCGGTGCTCACCCCGGTCGGCGAGTGGCTGACGTCCACCCTCGGCTGGATCCCGCTGTTCGCCGAGGGCAACGTCAGCATCGAGCTGGGCGGCACCATCTTCACCGCCGGGATCGTGCTGGCGGTGATGATCCTGCCGATCATCACCGCGGTCAGCCGCGAGGTGTTCGACCGCACGCCGGTCACCCACGTCGAGGGTGCGATCGCGCTCGGCGCCACCAAGTGGGAGGTCGTGCGGACGACCGTGCTGCCGTTCGGCAAGGCGGGCTACGTCAGCGCGTCCATGCTCGGCCTCGGTCGCGCCCTCGGCGAGACCATCGCGCTGACGATCATCCTCAGCGGCACCGGCGCGGCGTTCGCGTGGAGCCTGTTCGACGGCGGCGCGACGTTCGCGTCCAAGATCGCGCTGGCCGCGCCCGAGTTCAACGACCCGCGCACGGCGGGCGCGTACATCGCCGCCGGCCTGGTCCTGTTCGTGCTCACCTTCGGCGTCAACGCCATCGCCCGGACCATCGTCGCCGGTCACAAGGAGTACGAATGACGACCGACACGGCGGACCTGAACCGCCTCGCCACGCCGCCGACGTTCCAGAGCGTCAGCCCGGCCCGCAGGTTCAAGAACGGCGTCGCCACCGCCCTGGTGTACGGGGCGTTCCTGATCGCGATCGTGCCGCTCATCTGGGTGCTGTACGTGGTCGTCGAGCGCGGGTTCCCGGTGGTCCTCGACGGCGACTGGTGGCAGAAGTCGCTGTCCGGCCTGCTCGGCCGGCAGCAGGGCGGCGGCGTCTACCACGCGATCTACGGCACCCTGGTGCAGGGCCTGGTGTGCGGCCTGATCTCGGTGCCGATCGGCCTGTTCGTCGGCGTGTACCTGGTGGAGTACGGCGGCCGGTCCAAGCTGTCCCGCGCCACCACGTTCATGGTCGACATCCTGACCGGCGTGCCGTCCATCGTGGCCGCGCTGTTCGTCTACACGCTGTGGATCACGTACTTCGGCTTCGGCCGCAGCGGGTTCGCGGTGTCCCTCGCGCTGGTGCTGCTCATGGTGCCGGTGATCGTGCGGACCACCGAGGAGATGCTGAAGATCGTGCCGGACGAGCTGCGCGAGGCGTCCTACGCGCTCGGCGTGCCGAAGTGGAAGACGATCGTGAAGATCGTCGTCCCGACGGCCCTGTCCGGCATCATCACCGGCATCATGCTGGCCCTCGCCCGGGTCATGGGCGAGACCGCGCCGGTGCTCGTGCTGGCCGCGTACGCGCCGTACATCAACTACAACCTGTTCGAAGGCCCGATGGCCTCGCTGCCGCTGCTGATGACGTCGGAGCGGAACAACCCGACGCAGGCGGGCTTCGAGCGGATCTGGGGTGCGGCGATCACCCTGGTCATCATCATCACGCTGTTCAACCTGCTGGCGACCGTGATCTCGCGGTGGCTGGCTCCGAAGACGAAGTGAGCGGGCGGTCATGGCCAAGCGCATCGACGTGAAAGACCTCAACCTGTTCTACGGCAAGTTCCACGCCGTGGACGGTGTTTCGCTCGCCGTGCCGCCGAAGAACGTGACGGCGTTCATCGGCCCGTCCGGTTGCGGCAAGTCCACCGTGCTGCGGTCGTTGAACCGCATGCACGAGGTCGCGCCGGGCGCCCGGGTGGAGGGCAAGGTGCTGCTGGACGGCGAGGACATCTACGCCTCCGCCGTCGACCCGGTGCAGGTGCGCCGGACCATCGGCATGGTGTTCCAGCGCCCCAACCCGTTCCCGACGATGTCCATCCGGGACAACGTGGTGGCGGGGCTGAAGCTGGCCGGTGAGCGGAACAAGAAGAAGCTCGACGAGGTGGCCGAGCGGTCGCTGCGCGGGGCGAACCTGTGGAACGAGGTGAAGGACCGCCTCGACCGGCCGGGCGGCGGGCTGTCCGGTGGCCAGCAGCAGCGGTTGTGCATCGCGCGGGCGATCGCCGTCCAGCCGGACGTGCTGCTGATGGACGAGCCGTGCTCGGCGCTGGACCCCATCTCGACCCTGGCGATCGAGGACCTGATCACGGAGTTGAAGAAGGAATACACGATCGTGATCGTGACCCACAACATGCAGCAGGCCGCGCGGGTCAGCGACCAGACCGCGTTCTTCAACCTGCTCGGCGTCGGCCAGCCCGGCCGCCTGATCGAGGTGGACGACACGGAGAAGATCTTCTCCAACCCCAGCCAGAAGGCCACGGAGGACTACATCTCCGGCCGCTTCGGCTAACCCCCACCCCCACCCGGAAGCCCTCCCACCGCTGGTGGGAGGGCTTCCGCGCGTTCGGGTGACGAGGGGAACCGGGGGCTCGCGCCCGCCGTCAAAGCCGAGACACGGTGCTCCGTCCGGGGGTACCGTGACCGTTGGGATCGGCAGACTCGCAGGGGGTAACCGTGGCGGCGGAAGGTGCGTGGAGCGCACAGTCCATGCAGGCGATGACGGCCAACATGGTCGGCTTGAAGCAGGCCGCCGAGTCGGGTTCGTTCGCCATCAGCGAGGCCGGCGCCCAGGAGTACCTGAAGGCGATCGACAACGCCCAGAAGGACCTGCGCAAGATGGACAACGACGTCGCCCTGCTGCGCCAGGACGTGAAACTGGGCACGAGTCCGGACGCGACCGCCCTGACCCGCTACAACCGGGAAGGGGTCGAGGGTGGCGCCGGCACGTCCGGCATCGTTCCGGCCATCGAACAGCTGAAGTCCGCGCTGGAAGAGGCACGGCTGGCGCTTCAGAAGGCGATCGAGAACTACCGCGAGGTCGATGACTCCAATGCCGGCACCTACAAGCGCTACTGAGGGTGGAAGTCAGTTGATCAAGGGATTGTCGATCCGCGTCGTCCTGGCGTTGACGGTGCTCGGCGTTGTCGCCACCGGCTGCACCACCCAGGGAGATCCGACGCCCGCGCCCACGGGTTCCACCTCGGCCGAGGAGACCTCGGAAGCGACCACCACGTCGAAGCCGTCCGGTGGCGGTGACTCGCTGGCCGACTTCGACACGTGCGAAGCGCTGAACTCGGTGGCTGCTCAGTTGAACCTCACCGAGGTCGAAGCCGACGGCAAGTCCTGCGACGCGGAGTTCTCCGCGACCACGTCGGTGACGGTCAAGGCCCAGCCGTCGCTGAAGATCGCCGACGCCGTGGGCAAAGAGGTGTCGAGCATCGACGTCGGACCGCGCAAGGGCGCGCTGGCGACGGAACCCGCCTCGAGCTCGTCGTGCCTGGTCGCCATCGAGGTGACCGCCACTTCCAGGGTTGACGTCGTCGGCAGTGCGAACGCCTCGCTGGACGAAGCCTGCGACGCGGCGAAAGCTGTCGCCGAAGCAATCGAACCCAAGCTGCCGAAGTAACCAGGGGAGAACGTCGTGACGCCGCCGAACTCGCAGCCGCCGTCCTCGCAGCCGCCGCAGAACAACAGCCAGGCCGGCCAGGTCACCTACGCCGGGCAGACCGAGGCCGAGCTGCGCGCCGAGTACGAGCGCGAGCGGGATGCCAACCCGGGGTTGTTCGGCGGCATCCTCACCCTCGACGACTACCTGCGCTACAAGGCGCAGTCGGCGCAGAACCAGGCCGACCAGGAGCGGCAGCTCGAGCAGGTGGTGGAGAACTACCGCCCGCCGCTGACCCCCGCCGGTTCGCACTACCTGGGTTACGACCACAAGGCCCTCAAGGACATGGTCACCCAGAACATGGCCCCCAGCACGGCCAACGAGCAGGGCGAGGCGTGGACCAAGATCGGCAACACGCTCGCCGAGCTGCAGACGAACCTGACCAGCGCCACCGCCGCCAGCAAGGGCGCCTGGCAGGGCGCGGCGGCCGAGTCGGCGCAGGGCTACTTCACCAACGTCGCCACCTGGTCCGGCAACGCGGCGCAGGGCGCGCAGCTCACCGGCAACAAGCTCTACACCCAGAGCACCGCCGCCGAGCAGGCGAAGAACGCGATGCCCGAACCGGTCGACTTCAGCACCGCCGACGCCTACAAGATGTTCTTCTCCGAGCCCAACCCGTTCAAGTGGGCCGAGACGATCGACAAGATCGAGCAGAAGTTCGAGGAGAAGCAGCAGGCCCACGAACGGGCCGCCGAGGTCATGACGACCATGTCGCAGGACTTCCAGGAGTCGGGTTCCACCATGCCCGCCTTCTCCCCGCCCCCGCCCATGGCGGGCACCGGCGGCAGCGGTGACCCGAACGGCACGGGGGACAGCCAGATCGGCACCCGGCCGACCATCCCCAGCGGCACCGGCACCGGGACGGGGACCGGTAGTGGCAGCGGGCTCGGCGACCTCGGTGGTCCCGGCAGCGGTGGCGGTGGCACCGGTGGCGGTGGCAGCACGAACCAGTCCGGGTTGAACGGGCCCGGTGGTGGTGGCCAGACGACGCTGCCCGGCGGTGGTGGCGGTGGCGGCGGCAGCACGAACCTGCCCGGTGGCGGTGGCGGTGGTCCGTACCCGCCCGGGTACTTCCCGCCGGGCACCGGTCCCAACGGACGGACGACCGTCCCGCCCGGCGGACGGCTGCCCAACGGTCCGAACGGGCCCAACGGCCCCGGCGGTCGTGGTGCCGGCGGCGGTGGCGGGGGCGGCGCCGGTGGTGGCCGCGGCATCGGTGGACCCGGTGGCCTGGCCGCGGCAGGTCGCGGTGGCCTGGGCGGCCTGGGCGGCGGTTTCGGGCCCGGCGGCAGCGCGGGCACGCTCGGCGAGGCCGGTCGGTCCGGCGCGGGTGGCTTCGGGCCGGGTGGCGCCGGTGGCCTCGGCGGCGCCGGTGCGGCCGGTCGCGGTGGCGTCGGCGGCCTGGGCGCGGGCATGGGCGCGGGAGCCGGTGGTGCTCGCGGCCAGGGTGACGAGGACAAGGAGCACAAGGCCGCGTCCTACCTGGTGGAGACCGAGGACGTCTTCGGCGACGGCACCATGGTCGCCCCGCCGGTCATCGGCGGGTGAGCGTGTTCTCGTTCGCCCTGTCGTTCGCGGCGGCCGACGTGCTCTGGGAGGACCTGAAGCTCGGCAGCCGCCCTTACCCGTTCGAGTTCCCCTACCTCGGGCAGACCTTCGACGAGCGGCGCGGCATCCGGGAGGCCGTGCACCGCGACCTGGAGTCGCGCGGCCTGGTCCGGCGCGGCCGGGTCGCGCCCGAGGTCGAGGAGGCGCTGACCCTGCTGGTCCGGTTCGACTACTGCCTGAACGCGGTCGCCTCGCTCGACGCCCGCAACGTCGAGCGCCAGCTGCTGGCCCGCGGCGGCGCGGCCGGTGAGGCAGCGGCCCTAGCGGTGATGGACGACCGGCAGCTGAAGGTCGACCTGATGCGCGCGCCCGCGCTGCTGCGCGCCATCGTGGACCTGGTGCCGCCCACCCGACCCGGCCCCGGCCAGTCGATCACGGTGCCGGTGCCGACGTCCGCCCCGCCACCGCCGCCGCGCCGGGACGACGACTTCGGCAACGCCACGTTCACCCAGGCCATGGCGCCGCGCTCGTCGGTGTCCACGCAGGTCCGCGCGCTGGAAGCGGTGTTCGAACGCCCCCGGCTGCGGGCCGGCCAGTTCGGCGTCACGGTGCGCGGCAGGCACGGCCGGGAGCAGCGCGCGCCGCAGGTCGCCTGGTTCGACAACGACCAGGGCCGCTACATGTCGCAGACGCGGCAGGGGCAGGACGGCCGCAAGTGGCTCACCCACGCCCCCGCCGACAACGCGCGCATCGCGGGCCAGCTCGCCCAGGAGCTGAACGGCCTGCTCCGCTAGCGGCCTGCTCCGCTAGCGGGCGGTCACGCGTCGGCGGTCTCGCCGTGGTAGCCGGGCATCCGACCGGTCACCACGAAGACCGTGCGCTTGGCCACCGACACCGCGTGGTCGGCGAAGCGCTCGTAGAACCGGCCGAGCAGCGTGGTGTCCACAGCGGACGGCACGCCGTGGGCCCAGTCCTTGTCCATGATCACCGTGAACAGGTGGCGGTGCAGGTCGTCCATCGCGTCGTCGGCGTCCTCCAGCGACCGCGCCCGCGCCACGTCCTGCGTGCGGATGATGTCGGTCGCCTCGCGCGCCAGCTCGACCGCGATGCGGCCCATCTCGGCGAAGTACGGCTGGACCGTGTCCGGCAGCACCGGGTTCGGGTGCCTGCGCCGGGCGGCCTTGGCCACGTGCAGCGCGAGGTCGCCCATCCGCTCCACGCTCTCCGCCGCGTGGATCACCGCGAGCACGATCCGCAGGTCGGTGGCGACCGGCGCCTGCAACGCCAGCAGCGCGTACGCCTGCTCCTCGATGTTGGCGCGCACGTCGTCGATCCTGGCGTCGTCACCGATCACCTGCTCGGCGAGGGCGAGGTCCGCCCCGAGCAGGGACGTGGTCGCCCGCTCCATCGCGTCACCGGCCATCCCGCACATGTCGGCGAGCTGGTCGGCGAGTTGTCCGAGCTGGTCGTGGTAGGCCTCACGCATGGCCGTCAGCCTACGGTGGGGTCATCGCGGTAGCGACCCACCCCGGTAAACCGGTGGTGAACCCGAAACGTCCAGTTCGCTCAGGCGCAGGGGTCCTTGCCCGCGTTCACCACGGTCAGGTCCCCGGGCGGCGCGGCCTTGCCGGGGTCGGAGCCCGGCGCCTGCGGCGCGACGATCTCCTCGTCCCAGCCTGGCCCGATCAGCAGCTGCACCGCACCGCCCATGCTGGGCTCGAAGAGCAGCGTCGCGCCGGGCACCGACGTCTGCAGCGTCGCCGCCGCGTCCTCCGCGCCGATGCCGTACTTGATGACGGTCCGGTCGGTGGGCGGTGCGCTGCCGGGGATGACCACGTCGTAACCCAGCTCCCGCAACGCCTCCGTGGTCAGCCTCGCCGCGCCGTCGTTGTTCGGGTCGCCGTTGCGGACCTGGATCTTCAGGCCATTGTGGTCGATGACCTTGCCCTGCTTGGGGCCGGGCGGCGGCGCGGAGGTCTGCGCGGCGGCCTTGTTCGGGTCGGCCTGGGCCTTGTCCGGGTCGGCGGGCGTGTCGTCCGGGGTCTCCTCCGGCAGCGGAGTGCCGTCGATGACGGCCTGGAACAGCTTCTTGACGTCGTCTTCCTTCAGCAGCTCCAGGTTGTCGTCGTTCGACAGCGTGGGGCCTTCGGACGTCTCGTGCGGGATGGTCACGAACGTGACCCGGCCCGCTTCCAGGCTCTGCAACGACTGCGCCAGCGTCAGCATGTCGTTCACGCCGATGTTCTGGCCGACGGTCGACGCGGCGAACGCGTTGAGGAAGCCGTTGAGCTTGCCCGGGTTCAGCAGGATCTCCGACGACAACGCCTTGCGCAGCAAGGAGGACAGGAACTGCTGCTGCCGGCCGACGCGGTCGAAGTCGGTCTTCGTCTCGCCCTCGACCTTGCGGGCGCGGACGAAGTCGAGCGCCTTGTCGCCGTTGATCTCGTAGCGGCCGGCCTTGTCGAAGATGACGCCCAGCTCGTCGTCCTCCATCGGCTTGGGCACGCAGACCGGGACGGTGCCGATGGCGTCGACCATGCCCTTGAAGCCGTTGAAGTCGACGCTGATGAAGTGGTTGATCTCCAAGCCGGTCAGCTCGGTCATGAACTTGCTGACGCACCGGGGTCCGCCGACCGCGTAGGGCTCGTTCGCCTTCACGTCCGCCTCGCGGGCGAACTGCTCGCCGGTGTACTCGCCGGTGGTCGGGTCCCAGCCCTCGCAGTCGGGGCGGGTGATCAGCAGGTCGCGCGGCACCGAGACGATGACCATGCGCTTGCGGTCGGCCGGGACGTGCGCGAGCATCAGCACGTCGGACCGCGCGCCCGGTTCGGCGCCCTCGTCGCCGACGCCGTCCTGCGGCTTCGCGCCCGCCCGGGTGTCCGAGCCGACGATGAGGAAGTTCTCGTCGCCGAGCTGCTTCTCCGCCTCGTGGACGGCGGCGGAGTTCGTGCCCAGCGCGTCGATCTCGGTGATCTTGCTGTCGATGTAGAGCATCGCGCCCCAACCGAGGCCGGTGGAGACGAACACCAGCACGGCGGCGGTGAGCGCGACGACCTTGATCGTGCCGACGATCTTGCTGTGCTTGGCCGTGCGACCGCGGCGGTGCGGGCCGTCGCCGTCGGCGAGGTCCACCGGTTCGGCGTACTCGGTGGCGTCCTCGTCGTGGTCGGCCTTCCAGGGCATGAGCTTCTGGCGGCGTTCCTTGCGCAGGCGCTCCTGCTCGGCCAGCTCGTCGTGGACGGCGGAGAAGCGGGCCAGGGTGTGGTCGACCTCGCGACGTTTCTTGACCTCGTCGCTGATGGCCTCCATCTCGGTGGTGAGGCTGGCCGGGTCGATGGCTTCGCGCGGTTCGGGGGTGTTCAGGCGGTCGGCGACGACGGGGTGCGCCTGGTCGGGCGCGACTTCGCCGTCGTCGGCGAACCGGCGGCCGGGCGGGTCGCCGACGGGACGGGGGCCGCTGCCGTCGGCCGGACCGTCCGCGAGGCGGCGCGGTTGGCCGGGCTTGTCGACCGGCGGACCATCGGCCAGCCGTCGAGGCGGACCGTCCACAGGAAGCGCCGGCGGACCATCGGCCAGCCGACGCGGTTGACCCGGACCGTCCACCGGAGGCGCTGGCGGACCATCGGCCAGCCGACGCGGTTGACCGGGGCCGTCGACCGGGGGAACCGGCGGGCCATCAGCCAACCGGCGCGGTTGACCAGGGCCGTCCACCGGCGGGCCATCAGCCAGGCGACGGGGCTGGACAGGGCCGTCGACCGGCGGGACTGGCGGGCCATCGGCGAGCCGACGCGGTCCGCTGCCCTCGGGACGCGGGCGCTGAGCGGTCCGGGGTCCACCGGTGACGTCGTGCGGGCCACTTCCGTCGGCGAGGCGACGCGGACCGTCACCGACCGGGCTGTCCGGCCGCCGGCGCGGTCCGCTGCCGTCAGCGAGGCGGCGGGGGCCATCGGCGGGGGTGCTGGGGCGGGGCCGTTGACCGGTGTTCTCACCGGGGCGGGGACTGTCCGCGAGCCGCCGGGCGATGCCGTCGGCCGCCGCGCCCTCTGCCGCCCGACGACCGGGCGGGCCGACCTCGTCCGGCCGCCTGCGCGGGCCGTCGGCCGGGTCCTCAGGACGCTGGCGCGGTCCGCTGTCGGCCATTCGCCGAGGTGCGTCGAGCGCTGGCTCCTCAGGACGTTGACGCGAGCCGCTGTCGGCCATCCGCCGGGGCGCCTCGGGCGTCAGGTCCTCGGGCCGGGGCCGCGGTCCGCTGCCGTCGGGCATCCGCCGAGGCGCGTCACCGACCAACCCCTCGGGGTGCTGGCGCGGCGCGTCGGCCGACCGTCGACCCGGCGGCGTGCCGGGGAGGTCCGGCCGCGGCCGTTGACCGGTGTGGTCGGCGGACCTGCGCGGTCCGGCCGGGTCCTGCGGGACGCGCGGCGCGTCGACCGGGCCGTTCTCCGGGCGCGGGCGGCCGTTGGCGGGGAAGCGCCTGCTCGGCTCGCCCCCCTCGCCGGGCGCCGGCGGGCGGGCGGCGGGACGCCTCGGGTCGACCCCGTCCGGCCTGCCCGGGTAGGGGCGCGCCTGGCCCGGCTCCTCGGGACGGCGGCGGCTGCCGGTGTCCTCGGGCTCGGGGCGGCGACGGGTGCCGGTGTCTTCAGGCTCGGGGCGGCGGCGGCTGCCGGTGTCCTCGGGCTCAGGACGACGGCGGGCTCCGGTGCCCTCGGGCTCAGGGCGGCGGCGAGTACCGGTGTCCTCCGGCTGGGGTCGCCGGGTCCGGGTGCCGGTGCCCTCGCCCGTCGGGGCGAAGAAGTCGTTCGGCGGCGGCGCGGTGGGGCGGCCGGGCGCCGGTGGCGCGCCGTTCGCCGGCCTGGGCCGGGCGCCGGTGTCCTCGGCCTGCCTGCGCGGCGGCTCGGGGGCGGCACGCCTGCCGGTCGCCTCCGGGCCGGGCCTGCCGTTCGGGGGCGGCGCCGGTCTGCGCGGCGGTTCCGGTTCGGGCGCGGCGCGCCTGCCGGTGTCCGAGGGACCGGGCGGGACCGGGCGGGGGATGTTGGTGCGGCTGTGCTGCTCCAGCAGGTCGGACACGCTCAGCCCGCCACTGTCCAACGACCTGCGACGACGACCGGTCGGCTGGTCTTCCTGGGGGTCCTGGTCACCGCCGGGTCCGGGGCCGCCACGGCGGGGCTCGTCGGGCACCCGGTCTCCCTTCAGCTTCGGTCATTAGTCGGTCGTCATCACGAGTTGACGACAGCAAGGACACATTGGTTGCACCAACGGCGTGTCACTTGCCTTGGCGATACTACGGATGACCGCCAGTCCTGACGACCACTCCCGGTGATACAGGGGTCGGCAGTACTCGGTTGCGCGCAGCAGACTACGTCCGAAAGGGTGAGTTGCCGTTAGGTATCAGTAACCGGCGACCCGCGATTCGGCTATGCCTCGTCGCCCGGAAGCGGCACCGGCGAGGCGCACGCGTCCGTTCTCCCGGTACGCCACCGCGTTGCGTCCTGACTGCTTGGCCGTGTAGAGCAGGCTGTCCGCGCGCAGGAGTTGCTGCTCCGGCGCGACCGGCGGACGCGCCGGCGAGTCCGCGACGGGCGGCTCGCAAGCCAACCCGATGCTGACGGTCACTCGCAAACCGGGGGCGAGCGAAGCCCAGGCGTGACGCTCGACACGCAACCGGGCCGACTCGGCGATCTCCACCGCCGGCCCGGGCTCCACGCCGGGCAGCACGAGGACGAACTCCTCGCCGCCGTAGCGGGCGCAGAACCCGTCCTCCGGCAGCTCCTCCTGCAACAGCTCGACCACGCGCTGCAACACCCGGTCGCCCAACAGGTGCCCGAACGTGTCATTCACCTGCTTGAACCAGTCCAGGTCGATCAACGCGATGGCGAGCCCGGCCGTGGTCGAGCCGCGCTGGGCGACCATGTCGAGCAGGCGCTCGTCCAGGTAACGGCGGTTGTAGCTGTCGGTGAGGCTGTCGCGCAGGCTCTGCTCGCGCGCCTCGGCGTGCTCGCGGCGCAGCCGGTCGACCTCCCGGCGCAGCTGCTCGGGCACCTGCGGCTGCTCGTCCTGGTCGGCGTAGACCAGGTCGAACGCGGACCGCAGGTGCTGGTACGCCTGCCGCCACTGGCCGCGGGAGGCGAGCAGCGCGGCGATCGACTCGTGCAGCTGCACCAGTCCGGTGCCCTCGCTCTCGGTCGCGGGCATGCCCCCTCCGGGCTGGCCGTCGCTGTCGAACTCGGCGACTTCGGGTCGCAGTGCGGTCATCACGCTCACCTCCCTACTTGCCAAGGTGTCGTCTGATACGAGGCGACGCTTGAGCGGGCGGGACGCGTCATAGAGGGATTTCCCTCGACTGGTTGACCGTGCACTGCTCCGAACTGGTGACATTCGGTGATAGCGGCAGCCAAAAGCTTGCCGAGCGTGTTCAACGGTCCCGGAAGGGCCTCAGTTGACGCACGGGGCGAAGCCGTAAGCCTTGCCGTTGAGCAGCACGACGTGCTGCGAGCCGATCTGGCTGCCGACCTCGGCGCCCTCCTGCACCACGGTCAACGTGACCGCGACGACCAGCACCACGCCGCGCGGGTGCTCGTCCGCGCCGGGCGGCTCCCACGCCGGGTCCAGGCGCAGCGTGGACATGGTCGGCTGCACCTCGATGGTGCCCGAGGGCAGCTCGCAGTCCTCGTCGCGGAAGTCCGGGTGCTGGGTGTCCTGGAGCAGTTCGCGCTGCTCGGCCGTGCCCTGCCCGCCCGCCTCGTTCAGGTCGTTGAAGTACCCGGTCACCAACTCGCGCTCCACGTCGGTGACCTTGAGCGGCTGGGCGGCGCCTGTGATCGTCGAACCGCACCCGGACAGCGCGAGGGCGCACGTCGCCGCGGTCACGGCGCGCAGGAGCACGTCACCCACCCGAGTGCATCTCGTCGGCGCCGACGGGCACGGTCGCGTCCTCCGGGTCGTCCAACCAGCCCTCGGGCAGCACCACCTTGCCGGGTGAACCCTGCCGGCCGCGCGGCTCGTCGGCGTTGTCCGGGAAGTCGAGTTCCGGGTCCAGCCTGCCGACCAGGTCGTCCAGCTCGGCGAGGGTCGAGACCATGGCGAGGTTGCGCCGCAGCTCCGCGCCGACCGGGAAGCCCTTCAGGTACCAGGCCATGTGCTTGCGCAGGTCGCGCAGGCCCTTGTCCTCGCCGAGGAAGTCCGCGAGCAGCACGCCGTGGCGGCGCAGGACGTCGGCGACCTGGCCGAGCCGCGGGCCGGGCGGGATCGGCTCGCCCCGGAACGCGGCCTGCAGCTCGCCGAACAGCCACGGGCGCCCCAGGCAGCCGCGACCGACGACGACGCCGTCGCAGCCGGTGCGGGCGACCATGTCCAGGGCGTCCCGGGCGCTGAAGATGTCGCCGTTGCCGAGGACCGGGACGCTGGTCACGGCCTCCTTCAGCCGGGCGATGGCGGACCAGTCGGCCTGGCCGGAGTAGCGCTGGGCGGCGGTGCGGGCGTGCAGCGCGACCGCCTGCGCGCCCTCGTCCTCGGCGATGCGCCCGGCGTCGAGGTAGGTGAGGTGGTCGGCGTCGATGCCGATCCGGAACTTCACCGTCACCGGCACCCCGGCCGGCTCCGCCGCGCGCACCGCGGCCCGCACGATCTGCCGGAACAGCTGCCGCTTGTACGGCAGCGCCGCCCCGCCGCCCTTGCGGGTGACCTTGGGGACGGGGCAGCCGAAGTTCATGTCGATGTGGTCGGCCCGGTCCTCGCCGACGATGATCCGGGCGGCTTCCGCCATCGACTTCGGGTCGACGCCGTAGAGCTGCATCGACCGCGGGCTCTCGCCCTCGCCGAAGGTGATCATCTGCATGGTCTTCGCGTCGCGCTCGACGATCGCCCGTGCGGTGATCATCTCGCAGACGTACAGCGACGAGGGGCTGCCGAACTCGCGGCAGAGCTGGCGGAAGGCCACGTTCGTGATGCCCGCCATGGGTGCGAGCACGACGGCGGGGTCGACCGGGTACCGGCCGATCTTCAGGGGCTTGGTGGCGTGCAGCGCGGTGGACATCGCCGTCCATTGTCGCCCAGCCCAGGCAGTGGTGGGCGACACATCAGCGAATCACCCACGGCCACCCGCACCCGCTCCACACCGGTCGCGGGCCTGGACCGTTAGAACGGCACGCTGAGACACCCCAACCGCGCCCCAGCCGTCCCCGCGTGCCCCGGCTCGGTGTGCGTGTGCTCCTCGTGCAACACCACCGACCCCGCCCGCCTCTCACCGAACCTCCAGTCGACCCGCGCCACCGCGTACCCGCGACCGTGCGCGTCGGTGGTGAAGTCGAGCCAGAGCTCATTGCGCGGGTTCGCGAACGCCGGATCCGTCGCACCACCCTGAACGTGCTGGAAGTGCGCCCCCGCATCCGCCCCAGTGGGTCCGCAGGGGTTCACGTGCGCATGTGCGCCGTACTCGCGATCGGGCAGCAGCCCGGTGGTCCGCAGCATCACCACCGTCCCACCACCGATGGGCGCAACCACCACCGAAGCCCGCGCTCCAGCCGGAACACGCGGGTCATAGCTGGTCAGGCCCCCGGACACCGGCGCGACCGAGGCAGCGAGCACGAGGGCCGCAGCGAGGTACATGCCCCCTGCTTATCCGCCCAACCACCACCCCCGCCACCACCATCACCCTTTCCGGTGGACTGCTCGGCCGGCGGCTATTCGAGGGCATCACCGATTCGAATGGTGGCTAGAGCGAAGTGGTGGGCCGCCAGGGACTCGAACCCTGAACCCGAAGGTTGTGGATCTTGCTTACCCGTCGTCTGTCGACATCTTCCGATACCCGCCTTGGCCTGCGGAGTTTCCAGATGCGAACCACCATTGTGAATCGAACGACGCGGTCCTCTGTCGTCGTTAGTCGGGGGTAACCGGGGGAGTTGATCTCGCTGTCAAAAGCCGCTTGCCGCCCCAATATTCTCGCTGACCATTAGCAAAGCGATTCCTGTGTTAGAGGCTCCGACTTTCTTTAAACCCGGAATTGCAGTACGGGTGAGTCAACTGGGCGTTCGAGGGGTCGCCGGTCCCGCCGTCTTGACGACGAATAATGTGATCAACGGTTATCGAGCGCAGGTGCAGTCGCGCACCGCAGATCGGACATGCGGGTGAGCCCTCAAGCGTCGCCTTGAGTGCAAGAGAGTTCTTTGTGTCGCTAGTGAAGTTCCTGCGATGCTTACGATCGTCGTCCGTAATAATTTTCACAGGAAGACGCGGAGCGGAGCTCGCACGCAGGGCATTAACCGCCTCTTCGTCACCTAGACCTGCAACGACAGAATCAAGGGAAATCCTGTAGAACTCAAGGATTGAAGGTACTGACCGCTGAAGGCTTCCGTACGCTTGCACGATCTGATTCACGAAGTACTTGTACTCGACTATGAAGTCCTCAAACCGCTTGCGGTGTTCGGTAAATTTTGCGAGCCGCCGCTTCTCGTTGAGTTCTTGAGTGAAAGCCACTGCAGCGAGAAATGCGGCAGGCTGGAACCTTCCGGTCGCACTGTAAAAATAAACTGCAGGGTGAAGCCCCAGCGAGCCCGGAGAGTTTCCGGAAACCCTTTCGGCTGCCTTCTTGACTGTCCGCATGAATCGGATAGTAGTCACACCATCCCGGTCGTCCTCTAGAATTGTAACCGTGTCGCGAACCACCTTCGAACGCCTCTTCGGTTCAACTTCGTCTCGCCAGCTTTCCGGTTGAAGATCATTCACGAAGTTGACCAACTCGAATACCATTCTTAGGCTATCCGCCGAATAACCCTTACCGGCCACGGGTAGATCCGAAGATCGGATAGACAGGTCTAGCGTGGGCTTGAACAACAAGTTGTATACGTCTTCGGCGAGCTCTTGGATTGTGGTCTGGACGCTCTCGTCGAAAGACGACCAGTATTTGTGTCCCGTCCCTGCCCTAATAAAGGCCCGCGCTGCCAGCGCGTTCGGCTTACGACGAGCTCTGATAATATCAAGCTCGGTCGGATCAATGGGAGTAGCTTGCTGATTGATTCGATAGAACGACGTCTCAGCCTTCTCGGACTCACCGTTAACCCATTGCAACTGGAGTGCGAAGGCGCTAAGGTTCCGGGCTAGGCGCAAACGATCTTTCGAAGCTGTGTCCGAATTTTGTAGGGCAAGTTTAAGGTCAGAAAACGAACCCACGCTTCCTTGAATTGCATCACGTGTAGCCTTCGCCGCCTTCTTCTGCTCATCTGGAATGACACCGTCGAAGAAACGCAGCGATCGATGCTTATCGCCGTAGTCGTCATGAACCCACGCAATAAGAGCACTCAGCCTGTGCGCGCCATCGATGGCAAAGATATTACCACTCTTGGGTGATCGCCATAGAATGATGGCTGGAATGAGATCGCCTTCAAGGAAGCTTTGAACCAAAGCGGCCACTTTGTCTGGTGTCCAGTTAGCCGTTTCCCTTTGGAAGTCAGGTTTGCGAAGGACGTTATACATTAGGCTATCAGGCGCAAGATCCGTGACGCCAATGTTCGTCATGAGACCTGATGGTTGAGTGATTACGTCAGGACTTACTGCCTCGAAGTCCTCGCGAGGAATCAAGGCATCAAGGTTGACCATGTACTTTGGCATCTTGGCTCCCCATGCTGCGACCTCTGTCGCTAGGTCGCTTAGGCCACTGTCTTGGTCGTCGGTCGCACAATAGATCACGCAGGCGTTCGACGCTATGACGGCACCCGAGCCGCCAGTCCTTCGCGACTGATGATCTTGAAGCGCTGACTGACAAGCCTAGCCGTCTGCGTGTTACTGCTCGTCATGACGTTCGAGTAGGACCAACAAGCGTAGTCACTGCGAAGGCAAGCCTGTGGGCTGGTCGATGCCGTCAAGGCGTCGGGCTGTCCACAGGCGCGGCAGCCGAGCGCCATGACAGCCCTGCCAAGCCGACTCCTCGCGCTCGTCCCATGTCCGAACGCTGGAAACACCCCGCAAGAGCAGCGCCAGTCTGACCACGCGGTTCCCTGCGGGGACGCTGGCCGTGGCCTCCGGCTGTTGTGGGCGGGCTCCGGTACCTCGCGTGTCGCGCCCGTGGGCCGCCAGGCCCACGTTGGTGCGACCGAGGACATCGCCGAAGGCCGCCCGCGACAGCCTCAAAGGGTACGAACGGCCGGCGGTCCCCGCAGGGGGCCGCCTTGATGAAGAAAAGAAACTCTGAACACCGTGGTCAGGCTGCCTCGGTCCACACTGGGGCCAGTGTCACTGGCGCGTGGTGGGCAGGGATGGCATAGGAGTAGGGCATGGTCGTGGCGGTGGTGTTTGACGTGGGTGAGACGTTGCTGGACGACTCGCGGGAGTGGGGGGCTTGGGCGGACTGGGTTGGGGTGTCTCGGCACACGTTCTCGACGGTGCTCGGGGCGGTGACTGCGGCAGAGCGGGATAACGCGGAGACGTTCCAGTACTTCCGGCCTGGGTTTGATGTGGCCCTTGAGCGGCGGTTGCGGGAGGAGGCGGGCGTCGGGGAGCGCATCGAGGAGGACGACCTCTACCCGGATGTGCGGGCTGGGTTGGCGCGGTTGCGGGAGCTTGGGGTGTGGGTGGGGGTTGCGGGGAACCAGACGGCTCGGGCGGCTGAGTTGCTGCGTGGATTGAAGTTGCCGGTGGATGGGCTGGCGATGTCTGGTGAGTGGGGTGTGGCCAAGCCTGCGGCGGAGTTCTTTGAGCGGGTGGTGAGGATGACGCCTGCGGCGGTGGCTGGGGATGTGTTGTACGTCGGTGATCATCGGGACAACGATGTTGTGGCGGCGAAGGCTGCTGGGTTGCGTACGGCGTTGATCCGGCGTGGCCCGTGGGGATACCTGTGGGCCGATGACCCGTTGGTGCGTCGTGATGCCGATTGGGTGATCGACTCTCTGCGCGACTTGCCGGAGCTGCTTAGGGACGCGTGAGCTGGCAAACGTTTGTTGGTGAGCGGGCACAGGGCTCACGCTGCCAGGCTGAGCAGGTCGGTGCTGAGCGAGGGATAAGTGTGCAGAAGCACCGACAAGGCTTGGCGGACCTGAGGATGTGAGCTGGCATGTTCGGGTGCTGTCGGCGTACAGGTGAATGTGCATAGCCTGGTACGAGTGAACGTGCACACAGGCACCAGATGATCCCAGCTTCGAGCACGACTAAGTCCGCCCCACGGCTCGGACACATCCAGCAATTGCCTAGATGTTCAGCCGTGTGGCATTGCCGCCACCAACCCACCGAACAAACGTCCTCTTCGGGTTCGGCACCGGGCCGTACCGCGAGTCTGAAGTAACCGACGGGCATTGGGCGGTCCGATGGCCGGATTGGGGTGGCGGGTCAGTCGTGGCCGCTTGTCGTAGTCTCGAGAGTCGAGCGGATCGTTCTGGTCAGGCCGTGGTCGGGGCCCAACACCCGTTCGGCATGGGCCAGTGTCGCCTTGTACAGCGGGATTGCCCGTTCCAGATCACCCGCCCTCCGATAGGCGCTGGCCAGGTTGCTGCGTGAGGCCAGCGTGTCAGGGTGGTCGGGGCCTAGCACTCGTTCGGTATCGGCCAGTGTTGCCTCGTGCAGCGGGATTGCCCGTTTCAGATCACCCGCCGCCTGGTAGGTGCTGGCGAGGTTGTTGCGTGTGGCCAGCGTGTTCGGGTGGTCGGGGCCCAGCACTCGTTCGGCATCGGCCAGTGTTGCCTCGTGCAGCGGAATTGCCCGTTTCAGATCACCCGCCGCCTGGTAGGTGCTGGCGAGGTTGTTGCGTGTGGCCAGCGTGTTCGGGTGGTCGGGGCCCAGTAACTGCTGCCGATCGGACAGCGTTGCTTCGAACAGCGGAATTGCCCGTTTCGGATCACCCGCAGCCTTGTAGGCGGTGGCCAGGTTATTGCGAAAGACCAGCGTGTCAGGGTGGTCGGGGCCCAGCACTCGTTCGGTATCGGCCAGCGTTGCCTCGTGCAGCGGGATTGCCCGTTTCGGATCACCCGCCGCCTGGTAGGCGTAGGCGAGGTTGTTGCGTGAGGCCAGCGTGTCAGGGTGGTCGGGGCCCAGCACCCGTTTGATATCGGCCAGTGTTGCCTCGTGCAGCGGAATTGCCCGTTTCAGATCACCCGCCGTCTCGTAGGCGCTGGCCAGGTTGTTGCGTGAGGCCAGCGTGTTCGGGTGGTCGGGACCCAGCAGCCGTTCGGCATCGGCCAGTATTGCCTTGTACAGCGGGATTGCCCGTTCCAGATCACCCAACATCCGATAGGCGCTGGCCAGGTTGCTGCGTGAGACCAGCGTGTTCGGGTGGTCGGGGCCTAGCACTCGTTCGGTATCGGCCAGTGTTGCCTCGTGCAGCGGGATTGCCCGTTTCAGATCACCCGCCGTCTGGTAGGCGTAGGCCAGGTCACTGCGTGAGGCCAGCGTGTCCGGGTGATCGGGGCCGTGGAGGCGCTGGCGGCTATGGGCGGCGCGGGTGTGCAGTGCGATGGCAGTGGTGGTGTTGCCCTGGTCGCCGAGGTAGCCGCCGAGGCGATGGGCGAGGTAGCAGAGCGGTTCGGTATCGGTGTCGGGGTGGGTGTGTTCGAGCAGTGCCCGCGCGTGGGGCAAGACCGTCTGGAAGACGGGCCAGTCGGCGGGCAGGCGGTGGTCGGCTCCGGTGAGGGCGGTGGCGAGGACGGTGGCGGTGGTGTCGCGGGCGTGGGCGATGTCGGTGGGTTGGCGGTGGGGGTCGGTGGGGTCGGGGGTTCGGGTGAGGGTCTGGACTAGGCGGTGTACGCCGATGGTGTCGCCGGTGAGGGTGATCATGCTGTAGGCGGCCAGCCGGCCTAACGCCTCCGACAGGTCCGGCTCGTCGAACACGCCCGCGAGCAGGGTGCGGGGGATGGCGTCGGGGGCGTACCAGGCCAGGTGCCGCAGCACCCGCCCGGCCAGGGGTGTGTCGTCCAGGCGGTCCAGGGTGACGCGCCAGACGCGGGCCATGGTGCGTTGGGCGTCTCCGCCCTCCGCGGCCGCGGTGAACATCCGCGCCGGGTACCGCTTCAGCAGGTCCAGGTAGGTGAGCGGGGTGATACGGGTCTGGGCGAGGTAGGCGCCTGCCTGCTCGATCGCCAGCGGCAGCCACCCCAACTCTTCGCACAGTCGGTCGGCGTCGGGCCGCTCCGCGCGCACGATGCGGGTCAGCAGCTCCACGGCCTCTTCGGCGGGCAGCACGTCCAGCGGGATCGTGGCAATGCCCTGCCAGCCGGTGCCCTGGCGTGAGGTGATCACGATCGTGCCGGTCCGGACTCGTTCCAGCAGCCCTGCCGCGTCGGCAAGCGTGGTCAGGTTGTCCAGCACGAGCAGCCACCGGTCATGGGTGGCCAGCCACCGCACGGCCAGTTCGGTGCGCTGCTCCAGCGGCGCACCCGCAACCTGAGGGGCGAGGGTGGTTGCCAGGTCGGCCAGGCCGGTGTCGATCGCGGACGGGGAGTCCGCGGTGATCCACCAGACCGGCGCGTAGCGGTCGGTGTGCAGGTGGGCGAAGCGGGCGGCCAGGGTGCTCTTGCCGACCCCACCCAACCCGTGGACCGTGACCACCACCGCGCGCCCCGAACCCGCCACCGCCGCGTCCAGACGCGCCAACTCACCCGACCGCCCCACGAACAGCTCCGAGTCGGCCGGAATCCTGCCCAGTCCCGGCGTCGCGGGGGATCGACTCCATGGCTGGCACACCCGGTCCGCCGACTACCAGATCGCCCTGCACCAGGGTGCCTTGCAGGGCGCCGATCGTGGTCCCATCGGCACCAGTCACGTTCCCGGTGACCGAGGCTGCCGGTGCGGCCGTGGTTGGTGCCGCCGACGTGGCGTGGCCTAAGGCCGCGTCGGCAGCGGAGGGTCCGGAGGGCCACCAACCTGGCCGATGTGCACCCCAGTGGTCGTCCCGGAGCCCGAGCCGCCAGTCACGTCGCCGGTGAAGACCACTCCGCCGCCGGTGGCTGTCTGCGATGCAGCAGGCGGAGCCACCTCCCGGGCAGCGGTGCGGTCACGTCCCTGGCGCAACGCAACGAACGCCACCACCGCGCCGCCGATGCCGGCGATCCAGCTCAACGCTTCCAGGACCGGCCGCGCCCAATGCGTCTGGTCGGTCAGGAAGACCGGCACACCGAATTGCAGTACCGCCCACACCACACCACCGCCGACCAGCGCGCCACCAGCCACCCACCAGGTACGGCTTCGAGCGACCACCACGACAACCCCCTCAACCCACAAGGGCTGCAGCGCCCACGGACCGATACCCGATGATCGCAGCCCTGCCGCCCACCGCTACCGAAACCACGCGTGACCACAATATCTGCTCGTCCAGGGCCGGCGCGTACACAGCTCAAACCCATAGCTCAACGAATTTGACGTCGATCCGTACCTGCTTCTGGCCACTGCTGTACACGTCCTCCCGTACTTACATCTGCGCACCAGGGCGTACACCGACAGGTGCTGCTTGGCGGGCAGCCCGCATACGGAACAACCCGGCTAACGCCTACCCTCATCCTTATCGGACCATGAACGTTGTCCTGTACGTGGACAGCAGCGGTACTCGTCAGACGTCGAGGCTTCCCGACTTGATGGCGGACAAGAAGCGCCGGTATCCAGCGTCACGGAACGCCAAGGCCCCGGCGACTGGTGCCTTGCTGTCGCGGAAACTAGTGCTGGTCTCGGCGACGGCCAGTTCTACGCACTCGTTGTTGCCGCTGCTGCGGCTTGACTTGCGCCAGACGATGTCGGACAGATCCATCGTGGCCACACTCCTCACTTGCTACCAAGCTCTGCGATGACCGCGGAGATCAACTCGGCCGACTCCGACGCACTCAGAGCGACTGACGCAGCCTCGTCGAACACGTTGATGAAGTCCACCACTGCCTGCGGTGCCTCGACCCACTCACCGCCTGCTGGATGTTCGAGGTAGACGTTCGGCGGATCCTCGGGGTCGGGGAACTCAAGGATCGTCACCGGGCCGCCCATCGTCCCGATGGCACCGACACCGAACGGCAGGATCTGAATGGTCACGTTGGGCTGCTTCCCCAGCTCCAGCAGCCGCTTCAACTGGCCGAGCATGACCTCAAGACCGCCGATGGTCCGGCGGACCACGGCTTCGTCAATCACTGCATGCACCTGGAGCGGGTCGGGGCCGGTGAGGACGCGCTGACGGCTCACTCGCGCGGCGACGGACTTCTCGACGCCCTCGCGTGGGACGAACTTGTCGGCGGTGTGGATGGCGCGGGCGTAGTCCTCGGTCTGGAGCAGGCCCGGCACGAGCAGGGGTTGGAGGAACAGGCCGCGGGATGCCTCGGCCTCCAGGCGGACGTAGGCGCGGAACTTGCGAGGGAGTGCGTTCAGGTACTCGGGCTGTCTGCCGGTCTGGGAGGCGTCGGCCCACATCTCGAACGCCTGGCGTCGCGTGTCGTCGTCGGCGGAGAGGAAGTCCAGCAGCACCTCAAGGTCGCTGTGCTTGATCAGCGACTTGCCGGTCTCGAACCTGCTGACCGTGGCGTCCGAGCAGTGCAACCGCTCCATCACGGCCTCGACGCTGACGGACCGCTCGTCCCGGAGCGTGCGCAGGAGCTGCCCGAGTCGCCTCCTGCGCTTGGTGGGGCCGCTCTGCCTTGCTGTCACGGCTGAACCCTAGTCGGGGTGATCACCCGACAGCATCCACACTTTCGGTGTATCGACGGTGTGTAGATACACTCTGTACCTTACGTTTGCCGATGGGGTCACGTCTCCTCCCTGGAGACGCAGGATGGACAGCCTGCGAGCAACGCACGGCCGTGACCCCGTTGGTCCCGCATGGATCGGCACGTCGTAAGGAGGAACGCCGACCACCGCGCCGCTGTTGGTGTGGATGTCCTGTGCGGATGTGCTGAGGGCGTACAACATCAGCAATTGAACGTGGCTCGCACTTGCGATGAACGAGTCGAAACACTTTTTCTCGCCGCATCCCCATGGATCGGCGAGTCGAACCACTGCCCAGACCGCTGGCACCCGGCGGTCACACCACCTAGCCTTGAGACGTGACGGACGGCATGAGCATTGAAGTCAACTCCCCCGCCTTCGGCCTGAAGCGCGCGAAAAACATCCTGGCGCAGGCTTGCGAACTGGCCGAATTGCCGGTGTCGTCGGCACGTCCTCTGCGACTCGGAGAGAACGCCCTGTTCCACTTGCCGAACCTTGGCATCGTCGTTCGCATCGCACGTGGACCTGACCACTGGCCGGATGCGTACAAAGAGGTCCAAGTATCGGACTGGTTGGGCAGTCAGGCGATTCCGGCAGCAAAGGCGTTGGACATCCCGCAGCCAATCTCAGTGCTCGGGCATCCTGTCACTTTTTGGTTCTACATCGACGGCAGGAACGGCGGCCCTGACGACGTCGCAGCTCTCGGCAAGCTCCTCCGACGCCTGCACGCCCTGTCAGCGCCTACGACGTTCAAGCTGCCAACGGCTTCGGTCTTGGATCGCGTCGTTCCGCGCATCGAGGCTGCAGGGATCTCGGGCGATGACCGCAGCTTCCTGACTTCGCGTGTGGACTCGCTCACCGCGTCCCTCAAGGAGTTGGAGTTCCCGTTGCGGGCGACTGCGGTCCACGGTGATGCTCACGTGCAGAACCTGATGATCACAGGTGGAACTGCGACCCTCATCGACTTCGAGCGATTCGCATGGGGGCAACCGGAGTGGGATCTCGCGGTTACGGCAACCGAGTACGTGACGGCTGGTTGGTGGACTGACGAGCAGTATGGGCTGTTCGCCGATGCCTACGGTTACGACATCACGCAGTGGGAGGGGTTCGACGTTCTGCGACAGATCAATGAAGTCAAAATGACCACTTGGCTGATGCAGAACGTGAACGAGTCGGAGGAAATCGCGCGTGAGTACGAGCGGCGGATGAACACGCTCCGCTCGGGTGAAGCCACGCGGGATTGGCAGGCTTTCTAACCCTTACGCGACGCGTGAGAGCATGACGGCGGAACCGAGGGTAAAGTTGGGGTAATTGCGCAACACACCCTCGGCGAAGTGAGTCACGAGCGGGTTCTTGGGGTGCGTTTTGTTCAGCGCGTCGTAAAAGTCCGTCAAGTACCTCACGTAGCGGCTGGACTGGAGCGGTCCGGCGAGGTCGACCGCATCGAGCGCCAACGCGACAGCCTCGTCCGGACTGCCGTTCGTGAGTGCACCCGCTGCGGTGACCATCCCGATGAACGCGCGCGTCCTGGGTGGTGTCGCCTCCGGTGCGATCGCCTGGGCGGCGAAGAGTCGCGTCTCCTCCGCTCGACCCAGGTCGCGGAACCCGTGCGCTGCCTCGCCGGACAGCTCCTCGGCGTTGAAGTACTTGATCCAGTCGGGTTCGTTGTCTGGTGAGTAGTGCTCGAAGATCCGTTCGGCCTGCGTGAGCACACGGGCGAACTCCGCGGCCTGGCCGCTGCTGGCGAGTGCACGTGCCTCCATCGCCAGGAACATCGAGCGGACGGCGGGAGTCGCCTTGTCGCCGGTCGCGGTCCGGGCTGCGCGCGCCAACTGGACCGCGTCAGCGTGGTGACCGAGGTAGTTCGCCTGGTGGCTCAGGTTGGCCAGCAGTCGGCCACCGATGATCGAGTCGCTTGCTTCGCGCGCGAGGCGCAACCCCTGCACGAAGTAGCGTTGAGCCGCCGCGTGCCGTCCGGCGTCGTAGGCGCTCCAGCCGAGCAACTGCGCCACTTCCGCAGCGGCGCTGAACAGGTCTCGCCTGACCGGTCCTGGGTGCGGTTGGCGCAGTAGCGGTGCGATCTCGGTCTTGAAGTAGAAGAGCAGCATCCGCCTGACGTGACCGCCGCCGAACTTGAAGTCCAGGTCCATCAGGTGCGCTGCGGTCGCCCGGATCGCTGCGGCTGCGGGACCGGCTGAACGAAGGCTCTCGCCGACTTCGAGGCTGTCGCCGAACAGGTAGCCCGTGATGACGCCCGGCGTCGCCGCGCTGGTCCACCCGGAACGAGCCAACCCCGGTTGGTCCTCAAGGTCGGCCGCAGTGAGTTGGCCCAGCAGTTCGACGGCTGTGGAGGAGCTTGCCGGGTAGTCGGCCGCCGACGCTGTCGCGTCCGGTCCGACCGGCTGCAACGTCGAGGAGAAGCCGATTTCTTCGAGGGACACCGGGCGCCCCAGCTTCGAGCCCAGGGCCAAGGCGATGTACTGCTGCGTCGCCGCTTTCGGGCTGGTGCCGTCAAACCACCGCTTCACGGATACGTGATCGGCAGCGATCGTCTGCCCGTCCCGCGCGGCCAACTCGCGTACACGTGCGGCCAGGCCCTTTGCTCCCGCCGCCCGCATCACGTCACCTAGAAGGCGGTTCGGCTCGCGCGTCACCCCCTATGGGTCCACCTCGGCCACGGGTGCGTGCACCCTCACAAGCACCCCCCAAGCACCCCCTCGTGTCCGCGTGCACCCCTGCGAACACACTGCCATACACCTGCTGACCTGGCGTTTGCTATTCCCATGACACGCCGGGTGAGCTGGAATTCATCCTCCTGCGCCTCCGCCTCCTCCCGGAGGAGGTCCGGGAGATCAGCGATCAGGTCGACCGTCTTCGGGACCACCGATCCCTTCGAGAGACGCCACCCGACGCCGAACGACCGATCCCGCTGGCGGACTGGTGTGTCGCCATGTTGGTGGAAAGGCGTTCGAAGGCGTCGAACCTCGACGGTCCGATCTTTCCCAGTTCGACCGGCACGATTCGTGAAGCGACCAACGTCCGCAATCGCGCCTGGAAGCCGTTCATCACCCGAGCGGGCTACGAATGGGTGACTTTCCGAACCTTCCGCAGGACCGTCGCCACGCTGTTGGACGAAGCGGGTCTGACGGCGAGGCAGATCGCCGACCTGCTCGGCCACTCCCGGCCGTCGATGACGCAGGACGTGTACATGGGGCGCAGGTCACCGGGTCGGGCGGCGGCGGATGCGCTTGGCGCTGTCATCCGCGTAAGTGAGGGGTAGATGAGGGCTTCGAGGTTGCTCGGTCCCCGACCCATCGTCGTGACCAGCGGGTTTGGTGGGCCGCCAGGGACTCGAACCCTGAACCCGAAGATTAAAAGTCTCCTGCTCTGCCAATTGAGCTAGCAGCCCTTGGTCGACAGCTTACCGAGGCGGCGCCCGTCGGTGAGCGAGGTGGTCGGGTCCGGGGTGTGGGTGGCGTCACGTCCGGGCGGTGGTGGGGGCTGCGGTGCTGGTCAGGGGGTTCCAACGATCGCGATCACGGCGCGCGGGCTAACGTGGGGCCGGTGCGGGTGGTCACTTGGAACGTCAACTCGATCAAGCAGCGGGCGCCGCGGTTCTTGCCGTGGCTCGACCAGCGGCGGCCCGATGTGGTGTGCCTGCAGGAGACGAAGCTCGCCGACGACGCCTTCACAGCGCTGCTCGGGGACGAGCTGGCCTCGCGCGGGTACGAGGTGGCGGTGCACGGGGAGGGGCGCTGGAACGGGGTGGCGGTCCTGTCCCGGGTCGGGTTGGACGACGTGGTCACCGGGCTCGCCGGTGGGCCGGGGTTCCCGCACCAGGAGGCGCGGGCGGTGGCGGCGACGTGCGGTGGGGTGCGGGTGCACTCCGTGTACGTGCCGAACGGGCGGGAGCCCGACTCCGACCACTACCGCTACAAGCTGGCCTGGCTCGCGGCGTTGCGGGACGTGGTGGCGGACGGGCCGGAGGACGCGGTGGTCTGCGGTGACGTCAACATCGCGCCGGCCGACGCGGACGTGTTCGACCCGGCGGCCTTCGCCGGCCACACGCACGTGACCGCGCCGGAGCGGGAGGCGCTGGCGGCGCTGCAGGCGCTCGGGCTGCACGACGTGGTCCGCGACCGGTGGCCGGACGAGCGGGTCTTCAGCTACTGGGACTACCGCGCCGGGATGTTCCACCAGGACCTCGGCATGAGGATCGACCTGGTGCTCGCCTCGACCCCGGTGTCGGCCAGGGTGAAGGCCGCGTGGGTCGACCGGCAGGCCCGCAAGGGCACCGGCCCGAGCGACCACGCGCCCGTCGTGGTCGACCTGGACGAAGCCCCGGACGGCGACATCGGACCGGTGGTGCCGCCGCCGTCCGCGCCCCGCGCCCGCAAGTCGGTCAAGGTCCCCCGGTAGGGGTCCCTAGCCCGCCAGCTCGTCGCGTTCCAGGTCGGCGCTCCACGGCACCTCCGGCGACTTCGGCCGCGACGCCGACGCCAGCGCCAGCACCACGCGCAGCGCCACGTCGCGGACACCGGTCAGCCGACGCGCCCGGGCCAGCCGGTTGAGCCGGAGCGACCGCGCGGCCAGCCGCTGCGTCACCCGCCTGCGCTTCGCGTCGTAGGCCCGCAGGCCCGCGTTGACGTCACCGGTCAGGCACTCGGCCAGCACCACCCCGTCGATGATCGCCTGGCATGCGCCCTGCCCGAGGTCCGGTGTCATGGCGTGCGCGGCGTCGCCGAGGAGCGCCACCCGGCCGGAGACGAAGCTCGGCAACGGCGCCAGGTGCAGCAGTTCGTGCCGCAGCACGTCGGTGGCCGCGGCGAGCACCCGAGGGATCGGGTCGTGCCAGTCGGCGAACAGCGAAAGGTCCTCGGCCATCGCGTACCAGTTGGTGCGGCCGTCGGCCTGCGGGGTGAGGCCGAACTTGCCGCCGCGGCCCCAGGTCTCGCCGCCGACCTCGACCGGGACGTCCACGGCGCCGCGCCACCCGATCGCCCCGGATCGCCGGACCTGGGTGTCCGACACCCCGTCGAACACCTCGTCGCGCACCGCGCTGTGGATGCCGTCGGCGCCCACGACCAGGTCGTACCCAGCGGCGTCGGCCAGGCCCGCGGACATGTCGAAGCGGACCACCCCGTCCGGCAGCGCGCCGGCGAGCGCGCGGAGCAGCGCCGGCCGGGTGACCAGGTGCACCCCGCCCGCCCCGAGGGTCCCGATCACCGCGCCGTCCGGTTTGCGCAGCACCCCGTCGTCCTGCCGCCGGCCGGCCTGCCAGACCGCGTCGCCGACCCCGAGCCGGTCCAACGCCGCCAGCGCGTCGGGCCAGATCGCGAGCCCGGTCCCGACCCGCGGCAACGCCGGCTCGCGCTCGAAGACGACCACCTCCCACCCGTGCCGTCGCAACCCGGTGGCCGCAGCCAGGCCGCCGACCCCTCCACCGATCACCGCTGCCCGCCGCGCTCCCATGCCGGCCAACCTACTACAGGTGTAGTACCGAGAACTACGGGTGTAGTGTGCCGGTCGATGAGCAGGCAGCAGCAGGTGCTCGACGCCGCGATCCGGGTGCTCGGCACGGGCGGTCCGCGGCAGCTCACCCACCGCGCCGTCGACGCCGAGGCCGGCCTGCCGCCGGGGTCGACGTCCAACCACTTCCGCACCCGCGACGCGCTGGTCGGCGCGGTCCTCGGTCGCCTCCTCGAACGCGAGACCGCGCTGTGGGGCGACCTGGCCGGTGACGTCGGCACCCCCGAAGCGCTCGCCCGCGCGGTCGGAGCCCTGGTCGAGCGGCTGGCTGAGGACCGGGTCCTCACGCTCGCCCGGCACGCGCTGTTCGTCGAGGTCGCCCACCGCCCCGAGCTCCGCGCCCACGTGGACCGGGCGCACCGCGGGATCGCGGGCTGGGCGCTGCCGCTGATCACCCGCCTCGGCTCTACCGACCCGACCGCGGACCTGGCGCTGCTCCTCGCCGTGATCGACGGCCTGCTGGCCAACCAGCTGGCCAACCCGTCGCCGCGGTTCGACCCGACGGTAGCCGTTCGCGCGGTGCTTCGGGGGGTGCTCGGCAGTTGATCGCTCCGCCATCATGTGGCCCCACCCACCACCGGAGGAGCGAACACCCGTGACCGATCACGTGACGCAGGCGTACCTGGACGACGAGAGCCTGCACGGGGTGATGGGGCGGCTGGACCTGCCGCCGCACTTCGCCACCGCCTACGGCCACCGCCTGGTCGGCCGGCCGTTCTTCCTGGAGGAGCACACCGCCCACCGGGTCGCGGCCGACGTGATGGACTTCTTCGAACTCCTCTTCTCCTTACCCACCAAGCTGTTCGGCGGCAGCTTCACCCGGTACGCCGAGGCCCTGGGCATCCCGCCCGAGGAAGTCGCGATCATGGGCACCGACCGCCCGCCGGTGCACGGCCGCGCGGACATCTACCGGGCCGGCGACGACCTGCGGCTGCTGGAGATCAACGCCGGTTCCCAGCTCGGCGGCACGGACCTGGGCACCCTCGCCCGCGCCATCCACCGGGAACCGGGGTTCCAGCCGTTCGTCGAGGCGCACGACCTGGCCTACTTCGACCCGATCGAGAAGCTGCTCGACGCCGTCGGCCGCGACCGCACCATCGCGTTCCTCGAAGAGGGCGGGATGATGGCCCGCTTCGGGAAGGCGTTCGCCAGCATCGAGGAGACCTGCAAGCGCCTGGGCGTGGACGTCCTGCTCGGCGAGCTGCACGAGCTGACCGAGCGCGACGGCTACCTCTACCTCAACGGCACGAAGCTGGACGTGGTCGTCCGCTACTTCTCCGCCAAGCAGGCCGTCGGCAAGGTCGACACCCTCGTCAAGGGCCACAAGACCGAGGTCTACACGCCGTTCTCCAGCTACTACTACGGCAGCAAGGCCACGCTCGCCCTGCTGAACGACCACCGCGAGAAGCTGAGCGACGACGAGCGGGCGCTGGTGGACCGCCTCCTGCCGTGGACGCGCGACGTGCGCGACGTGCCGCGCGACTGGTTGCGCGAGAACCGGGAGGAGCTGATCGTCAAGGCGTCCGGCGGCTTCGCGGGTGACGGCGTGCGGCCCGGCTGGCTGCTGACCGACCGCGAGTGGGCCGAGGTGCTGGACGAGGTGGCGGGGCAGGCGTTCGTGGTGCAGGAGCGCGTGCGGCCGACGCCGGACTTCGTGCCGGGCGACGACCGGCCGTGGACCACGACGTGGGGCTGGTTCGTGACCGACCAGGGGTTCGCGGGCATGAGCATCCGGTCGATGCCGGTCGAGGACGGCGCGGTGATCAGCTACGCGGGCAACCCGCTGACCCGGGTGTCGGGTCTGCTCGTGCACTGATCGGGGCGGTCCGACCGCGTTGCGCGAAACGCCCCTGATCGGCGGCGGATCCGGGTTAGGGTCCCGGAAAAGGGGGGTGCATGGGGCGGTTCTTCGCGGCGGCGCTGGGTTTCCCGGTCGTGGTGCTGAGCGTTCTGCTGGTGCTCGTCGTCGCCTACTGGCTGCTCGTCGCCTTCGGCGTCGCGGACGCGGACTGGGTCGAGCTGGACGTCGGCGGCGTGCCCGCGACGATCGGCATCTCCCTGGCAGTGGCGTTCTCCTGGTTCGCCTGCCTCACCGGCGTGGTCCTGGTCGAGCCGCGGTCGACGCCGGCCGGCGCGGCGGTGCTCGGCGGCGCGCTCGTCGTCGGCCTGGCGCTGACCAGGCCGGCGATGCGCCCGCTGAGGCGGCTGTTCCCGGCGGACCCGCCCGCGTCCCGGTTGGACTTCGTCGGCCGGCCCTGCGTCATCCGCACCGGCCGGGTGACGCGGGCGTTCGGCCAGGCCGAGGTCACCGCCGCCGACGGCTCGTCGGCCGTGGTGCAGGTGCGCCAACCCGGCGAGGACCCGCTGCTGGTCGCGGGCGCCACCGCGCTGATCTTCGACTACGACGTCGCCGGCGAGTTCTTCTGGGTCGCGCCGCTCGACCTCGGACACCGCCCGACCTACCCACTGGGGGACAGCTGATGGACGTCATCACCACCGGGTTCGGCATCCTCGTCGCCGTGGTCCTGGTCGTCGTGATCGGGCTGCTGATCCTGATCAGCCGCCTGTTCCGCAAGATCGACCAGGGCAAGGCGCTGATCATCTCCAAGGTGCGCAAGGTGGACGTCACGTTCACCGGCGCGGTGGTGCTGCCCGTGCTGCACCGCGCGGAGATCATGGACATCTCGGTGAAGACCATCGAGATCCGCCGCGCCGGCCAAGAGGGCCTGATCTGCCAGGACAACATCCGGGCCGACATCCGCATCACGTTCTTCGTGCGGGTGAACAAGACCGTCGAGGACGTCATCAAGGTGGCCCAGGCCATCGGCACCGCCCGCGCGAGCGACGAGCAGACGCTGCAGGAGCTGTTCAACGCCAAGTTCTCCGAGGCGTTGAAGACGGTCGGCAAGCAGCTCGACTTCATCGACCTCTACACCAAGCGCGACGAGTTCCGCGACCGGATCATCCAGGTCATCGGCACCGACCTCAACGGCTACAGCCTGGAGGACGCGGCGATCGACTACCTGGAGCAGACGCCGATGGCGCAGCTCAACCCGTCGAACATCCTCGACGCCCAGGGCATCCGCAAGATCACCGAGCTGACCGCGATCGAGCACGTGCGCACGAACGAGTTCACGCGGCACGAGGAGAAGGAGATCACCCGCCAGAACGTCGAGGCGCGCGAGGCGATCCTGGAGCTGGAGCGCCGCCAGGCCGACGCGGAGATCAAGCAGAAGCGCGAGGTCGAGACGATGCGGGCGCGGGAGGAGGCGGAGATCGCGAAGGTGCAGGCCGAGGAACGGCTCAAGGCCGACACCGCGCACATCCGCACCGACGAGCAGCTGGGCATCCAGACCGAGAACAAGGCGCGCGAGATCGCGGTGGCGGAGAAGAACCGCGAGCGCGTGATCGCGATCGAGACCGAGCGCATCGAGAAGGACCGGATGCTGGAGGTCATCGGCCGCGAGCGGGAGACCGAGCTGACCCGGATCTCGGCGGACAAGGAGCTGGAGGCCGAGAAGCGGTCCATCGCCGAGGTGGTCCGGGAGCGGATCGCGGTGGAGAAGACCGTGGCCGAGCAGGAGGAGATCATCAAGCGGCTGCGGGCGGTCGAGGAGGCCGAGCGGCAGCGCCAGACCGTGGTGATCAGGGCCGAGGCCGAGGCGCAGGAGGGCCTGGTCAAGGACATCAAGGCGGCCGAGGCGGCGGAGCAGGCGGCGAAGTTCAGGGCGCGCGAGGAGCTGCTGCTGGCCGAGGCGCGGCAGCAGGCCGCCGAGCTGGACACCCGCGCGATGATCCGGCTGGCCGAGGGCAAGCAGGCCGAGGCGGCGGCGACCGGGCTGGCCGGCGTTCAGGTGCGCGAGCGGGACGCCGAGGCGATCGAGAAGGTCGGCCGCGCCGAGGCCGTGGTGGAGAAGGAGAAGGCGCTCGTCGTCGCGCTCGCGATCCGCGAGAAGCTGAAGGGCGAGGCGGAGGGCCTGGCGGACAAGGCGGGCGCGATGGCCGCGCTGGACGAGGCGACCCGCGAGCACGAGGAGTACCGGCTGCGGTTGGAGACCGAGAAGGAGGTCCGGCTCGCCGGGATCGACGTGCAGCGGCAGGTGGCCGAGTCGCAGGCGATGGTGCTGGCCGCGGGCCTGGAGAAGGCCGACATCGACATCGTCGGTGGCGACAGCATGTTCTTCGACCGGATCGTCGGCGCGATCACGGTCGGCAAGCAGGTGGACGGGTTCGTCGGGCACTCCGAGGTGGCGCAGACCCTGGCCGGGCCGTGGCTGGACGGGTCGGCGAGCTTCACCGACGACATCGGCAGGCTGCTCGGCTCGCTGAGCACCGGTGACGTGAAGAACCTAACGGTGTCCGCGGTGCTGCTCAAGCTGATCAACTCGGGCGGGCCGGACGAGGGCAAGCTGCGCGAGCTGCTGGCCGCCGCGCAGCGCCTGGGCGTGGCCGAGCGGCCGGTGGCCTCGCTGTCGTGACCGCCACCCCGACCGCCGCCACCCCGACCGCCGCTCCCACGACCCCGACCGCCGCGTCACCGGGCGCGGACCTGGAGGCGGGCACCTACGAGGTGCTGCGGGCCCGGCTGGCCGAGCAGGCGGCCGGGCTCACCAGCCGGGCGGAAGCGCTCAACGCGCGCCGGCTGGAGGTGTTCGGCGGCGCCGAGCTGGCGCTGCTGGGCACCGAGCGGATCCGCACCGAGCACAACTGCGTGCCGCGGGACTGCGTCTCGGTCTCCGTCGCCGACGAGCGGGGGTCGCAGGTCGCCGGGCTGATGCTGTTCGGCTACAACGTCTTCATCGGCCTCAAGCCGGAGACGACGGTGGACGACGTCTTCTCGCTGCTCCGCTTCACCCGCGACGGCGACGCGTTCCGGTTCGAGGACGCGGCCGACGACGAGCTGCCGGGGTTGCTGCGGGACCCGGGGTTCGAGCGCGACTTCGCCGAGCTGTACCGGTACTACCGGGACACCCGGCTGGTGCAGCTGCGCCGGGTCGAGGGCAAGCTGCTGGCGGTGTTCCAGACCGGCGCGCGGATCGAGGACACCCGGGTGCTGCGCTGGCGGGTCGGCGTGGACGGCTCGGTCGAGTACCTGGACAACCGGGGCGAGCGCGACCACGTGTTCCCGCCGTCGCACGACTTCGAGTGGACCACCACCGGCCGCGAGCACCACGTGCTGGGCAGGCACCCGCACATCTCGATCGAGGACGAGGTGTTCGTCGAGACCATCGGCGGCGACCTCACCATCAAGGTGGAGAACAACACCGAGACCGGCGAGGGCGTCTACACCGAGCCGGTGGACGAGCCGCTGCAGTCGCTCGCGGACGCCGAGGTGCAGTACGCGCGGGTCGGGTCGCTGGTCCTGCTGCGCGTCCGCCCGTACAACGAGACCGCGTGGCGGCACCTGGTGTTCAACACCCGCACCCGGTCCGTGGTGCGGCTGGACGGCATCGGCCAGGCTTGTCAGCGGCTGCCCGAGGACCAGGGCCTGATCTTCCCCGGCGGCTACTACCTGGCCACGGGGGTCGGCAAGACGTTCGACACCCCGGTGGACGAGCTGGAGTTCGAGCGGGTCATCCGGTCCACCAACGGCGAGGACGTGCTGTTCGTCTTCCACGCCCGCCGCGACGGCCGGTCGCTGCTGCTGCCGTACAACGTGATCCGCAAGGAGGTGGCGAACCCGCTGTCGTGCCACGGGTTCTCCCTGTTCGACGACGGCACGCTGGTCGTGTTCCGGGCCACCGGCGACGAGCCGACCCGCGTGCACCCGATGCAGGTGTGGCAGACGCCGTACCTGTCCGACTCCTACGCCGCCGCGCAGCCGGTCGGCACTGGTCCGCTGGAGCGGGTCGGGAACGCCGACCTGGTGCGCGGCATCTCGGACTGCCTGTCGGTGAGCCGGATGGTCGGCGAGATGGCGCCGTCCGTGCCGGTGTTCGAGGACCTGATCGCCTCCTGCACCAGGGTGTTCGACTCCTACCACTGGCTCGGCGAGCCGGACCTGGGCGACCTGCGCGCGCCGCTGGCGCAGGTGCGGGCGACCGCCGAGCAGGTGCTGGACGAGTTCGAGGCGGTGCAGGCGCTGACCGCGCAGGCGGCGTCCGCGGTGGCCGAGGCGGGCGAGCGGATCGCCTCGATGGTGCGCCGGGCCCGCGGCGAGGCGCCGACCACGGCCGACGCGTGGGTGCGGCAGCTGGCCGACCTGCGGCGGGCGCAGGGCCACCTGGTGACGTTGAAGGAGCTGCGGTACGCCGACGTGGCCCGCATCGACGAGCTGGTCGCGTCGCTGGACGAGGAGCTGGGCGGCACGGCCCGGCGGGCGGTCGAGCACCTGCGCCGCGACGACGCGTTCACGGGCTACCACGAGCAGGTCGAGGCGCTGGTGGGCCGGGCGGAGGCGATCCGCACGGTCGCCGAGGCCGAGCCGGTGGTCGGCGAGCTGGGCGAGCAGCAGCGCGGCCTGGAGGTGCTGACCGAGGTCGTCGGCTCGCTGGACATCGCCGACGCCACCGTGCGCACGTCGATCCTGGAGCGCATCGGCGAGGTGCTGGGCGGGCTGAACCGGGCGCGGGCCACCGTGGACGGTCGCAGGCGGGCACTGCTGGCCACCGAGGGCCGGGCCGAGTTCGCCGCCGAGTTCGCGCTGCTGGGCCAGGCGATCACCGGCGCGCTGGCGGTCGCGGACACGCCGCAGCGGTGCGACGAGCAGCTGGGCAGGCTGCTGCTGCAGCTGGAGAACCTGGAGTCGCGGTTCGGCGGGTTCGACGACTTCCTGACCCGGCTCGGCGACAAGCGCACGGACGTCTACGAGGCGTTCTCCTCGCGCAAGCAGGCGTTGCTGGACGACCGGGCCCGGCGCGCCGACCGGCTGGCGACGTCGGCCGACCGCATCCTGACCAGCGTCGCCCGGCGAGTGGCGTCGCTGGCGTCGCTGGACGAGGTGAACACCTACTTCGCGTCCGACCCGATGGTGGCCCGGGTCCGGTCGGTGGCCGACGAGCTGCGGTCGATCGGCGACCAGGTGCGGGCCGAGGAGCTGGACGGCCGGGTGCTGGCCGCGCGGCAGGAGGCGGGTCGGGCGCTGCGCGACCGGCTCGACCTGTTCGACGGCGAGACGATCCGGCTCGGCAGGCACCGGTTCGCGGTGAACACCCAGCCGGTGGACCTGACCCTGGTGCCGAAGGACGGCGAGCTGTCATTCGCCCTCACCGGCACCGACTTCCGCTCGCCGGTGCGCGACCCGGGGTTCGCCGACACCAGGCCGTTCTGGGACCAGCTGCTGGTGTCGGAGACGGCCGAGGTCTACCGGGCCGAGCACCTGGCCGCGTCGATCCTGGCCACGCGCCCGCTGGACGAGCTGCACGCCGCCGTCACCGAGGAGCGGCTGCCGGAGCTGGTGCGCGAGGTCGCCGAGTCGCGGCTGGACGAGGGCTACGAGCGCGGTGTGCACGACCACGACGCGGCACGGGTCCTGGAGGTGCTGCTGCGGTTGCACGCGGGCGCGGGCGTGCTGCGGTACCCGCCTGCCGCGCGGGCGGCGGCGCAGCTGTTCTGGGCGTCGGCGGACGAGGGCGTGCGGGCGTCGTTCGAGCGCCGGGCGACGTCGTTGGGCCGGGCGCGGGAGGTGTTCGGGCACACGGCGGCGATCGACGAGCTGTGCGCGGAGCTGGCGGCGGCGGCCGGTGACCCGTTGGCGGGCGAGTACCTGTTCGAGGAGCTGTGCGGCGCGCCGTCCGGGTTCGCCACGAGCGCCGGCGCGCGGGCGCTGGTGGACGCGTTCCACCGGGCGCTGGGCGGTCGCAAGGAGTTCGACGACGACCTGCGCGCGATCGAGGACCCCGACGTGCGGCGGCGGCTGGTCGAGGGCTGGTACGAGGCGTTCCTGGCGGGCGCGACCGACCCCGACCTGCCGGAGGCGGTGGCGCTGGAGCTGTGCCGGGACCTGCCGCGGCACGAGTCGTCGGCGCAGCTCTCGGCCACCGTGGACGGCCTGCTCGGCACGCACCCGCGGGTGGTCGACCGGTCGCTGGCGTTCCGGCTGGACGAGCTGCTGGCGCGGACCAGGGCGTTCCGGGCCGAGCGCGTGCCCGCCTACCGCGCCTACCAGCGCCGGCGCAACGAGGTCGTGGCCCGCGAGCGGGCCCGGCTGCGGCTGGACGAGTACCGGCCGGAGGTGATGGGCGCGTTCGTCCGCAACCGGCTGCTGGACGAGGTCTACCTGCCGCTGATCGGCGACAACCTGGCCAAGCAGCTCGGCGCGGCCGGTGACGCCAAGCGCACCGACCAGATGGGCCTGCTGCTGCTCATCTCGCCGCCCGGCTACGGCAAGACCACGCTGATGGAGTACGTGGCCAACCGGCTCGGCCTGGTGTTCGTCAAGGTCAACGGCCCGTCGCTGGGCCACGACGTGACGTCGGTCGACCCGGCGGAGGCGCCGAACGCCACCGCGCGGCAGGAGGTCGAGAAGATCTCGTTCGCGCTGGAGGCGGGCAACAACGTGCTGCTGTACCTGGACGACATCCAGCACACGTCGCCCGAGCTGCTGCAGAAGTTCATCTCGCTGTGCGACGCGCAGCGGCGGATGGAGGGCGTCTGGGACGGCCGCACGCGGACCTACGACCTGCGCGGGAAGCGGTTCGCGGTGTGCATGGCGGGCAACCCGTACACCGAGTCGGGGCAGCGGTTCCGCATCCCCGACATGCTCGCCAACCGCGCCGACGTGTGGAACCTCGGCGACGTGCTGTCCGGGCGCGAGGACCTGTTCGCGCTGAGCTACGTCGAGAACGCGCTGACGTCCAACCCGGTGCTCGCGCCGCTGTCCACCCGCGACCGGGGCGACGTCGAGCTGCTGGTGCGGATGGCCCGCGGCGAGGAGGTGCGGGCGGACCGGCTCGCGCACCCCTACACGTCGGTGGAGCTGGAGCAGGTGCTGTCGGTGCTGCGCAAGCTGCTGCGCGTGCAGCGGGTCGTTCTGGCGAACAACCAGGCGTACATCGCCTCGGCCGCCCAGTCCGACGCCTCGCGCGTCGAGCCGCCGTTCCAGCTCCAGGGCTCGTACCGGAACATGAACAAGCTGGCGGAGAAGGTCGTGCCGGTGATGAACGACGCCGAGCTGGCCGCGGTGATCGACGACCACTACGCGGGCGAGGCGCAGACGCTGACCTCGGGCGCCGAGGCGAACCTGCTGAAGCTGGCCGAGCTGCGCGGCGCCCTGACCCCGGCCCAGGCCGCCCGCTGGCAGGAGGTCAAGGCGGCCTACGTGCGCGCGCAGGCGTTGGGCGGTGCGGACGACGACCCGACGTCCCGGACGGTCGGCGCGCTGTCCCTGCTGTCCGACCGCGTGGGCGCCGCCCTGGACCGCATCGCCGACCGCTGACCGCCGGCCGACCGGGACGGCCTCAGTCGACGGGTTCGCAGGCGATGCCGTCCCGGTCCCGGTCGAGGTGGTGCCGGTCCCGGCCGACCACCTCGATCCGGGTGGTGCCCTGGTCGTGGAGCCAGTCGCACAGCCGCCACACGCCACGCGGGAAGCGCCGCGGCACGCACGGGCCGCTGGTCGCGTAAGAGGGGTCGCAGTTCTCGTCCCGGGGCGGCGGCGAGGACGTCGTGCTCTCCGCGGTGCTGGACGGCGGTGGCGGCGGTTCCACCGTCGTCGTGGTGGTCTCGGCCACCGTCGCGACGACGACCGGCGGGTTCGGCCGCTGACCCGGTGCGGGCACGACCACCGCGATCGTCGTCGGCCGGGCGGCTTCGAGCGTGGTCGTGTAGGTGGCGCTGAGCACACCGGGCTCCGCCGGGCCCTGCTCCACCCGCCGCACGTCCACCGGACGCGGCTCGTTCAGCGAGATCGCCATCGTTACGAGGGCGCCGGTCGCGAGTAACAGCGCCACTCCGGCGAAGGCGACACTCCTGCCACTGCTCATCCCTGCACCCGCTCCGGACGCTCCACGGTGTCACGTGGAATCGTTCACGCCGCTAAAGGTGTTACCGACCGGTCTGTTCCGGCAGGTCCCAGGGGTGACGCAGAGCGAATGGCGTGACACGATCGGGTGGTGGACGTCGGGTTGCCCGGACCGGGAAGCGTCACGTGGCAACTGCACGCCGACCCCGCCATGCGGGTCGCCGGCATCGCCGGTCTCCACCTCCAGTCGCTGCACCCGCGCGCGGTGGCGGCCGTCGTGCAGAACTCCAGCTTCCAGCGGGACCCGCTGGGCAGAGGTTGATGCGGACCGCGGACTTCGTCGGCATGGTCAGCTACGGCTCCACCGAAGAGGTGAACCGTGCCGCCGCACGGGTGCGAAGCGCGCACCGGACCCTGCGCGCGAAGGACGCCGCCGGCCGGAGCTTCCGCGTCGACGACCCCGAACTGCTGCTCTGGGTGCACTGCGCCGAGGTGCACAGCTTCCTGACCGTGCTGCGCCGCGCCGGCTACCGGCTCACCGACGCCCAGGTCGACCGCTACTACGACGAGCAGCGCCGCACCGCCGCCCTCGTCGGCCTGCACGAGGACGAGGTGCCCGGCAGCGCCGCCGCGATGGCCGACTACTTCGCCGCCGTGCGGCCCGAGCTGGCGCGCACGGCGGACTCCGAGGTCGTGTACCGGTTCCTGCACCGCCCGCCCGTCGACGGCCTGCTCCGGCTCGGCCTGGACGCCTACGGGCCGCTGCTCGGCCACCTCGCGTACTCAGTGCTGCCACCGTGGGCCATCGCCCTGCACGGCCACCGCCCGTACCCCGAACCGGTCGCCACGGCCCTGCTGCGCGCCGCGCGGACCGCCGCGCTCCTGGTCCCGGCGTCGATCCGCTGGGGCGTCCCCGAGGGCCACGTGACCAAGGCGATCCGCCGCCTCGGCCTGCGCGTCGCGCCGAGGCGCGCGCTGCTGCCGTCCTAGGGAGCAGGCTCACAGCCGCCGTTGCGCCGAACGGCGCAGTGGCGTGGACCATTGCGACCTTTATCGCACCGGTGGGACCGCTCGGTTTGCTTAGCATGAACAACGTCCGGCGCGTCGATCCGCGCCGCCCCAAGCACCCGAGAGGTTGACGCAGCTCATGCTGTTCCGACGACTGCTGCCCGCGACCGCGCTGGTGGCGGCCCTTTCCCTGGTCGCCGCGTGCGGCGGCGCGAGCGACGACACCCTGGCGGGCAAGGCCGACGACGGCGGGCTGACCATCGGCATCCGGTTCGACCAACCGGGCCTCGGGCAGCGCAGGCTGGACGGCAAGTACGTCGGCTTCGACGTCGACGTGGCCAAGTACGTGGCCGCGCAGCTCGGCGTCGACGAGTCCGGCATCACCTGGCGCGAGGCCCGCTCGGCCGACCGCGAGGAGCTGATCGCCTCCGGCGAGGTGGACTTCGTCGTCGCCACCTACTCGATCACCGACAAGCGCAAGGAGCGGGTGGCCTTCGCGGGCCCCTACTTCGAGACCGGCCAGGGCGTGCTGGTGCGCTACACCGACGACGAGATCACCGGCCCCGAGACGCTGAACGGCAAGAGGCTCTGCTCGGTCACCGGCTCGACGTCCGCGCAGAAGGTCAAGGACCAGTTCGCCCAGGACGTCCAGCTGGTGGAGTACGGCCAGTACTCCGACTGCGTCATCGCCCTGCTGGCGGGCAACGTCGACGCGGTGACCACCGATGAGGTGATCCTCGCGGGCTACGTGGCCGAGAACCCCGAGCTGCTGAAGCTGGTCGGCGCCCCGTTCACCACCGAGCGGTACGGCATCGGCCTGGCCAAGGACGACGCCGAGGGCAGGTCGGACGTCAACGCGGCGATCGAGAGGATGGTCGGTTCCGGCGAGTGGCGGTCCGCGCTGGAGCGCAACATCGGGCAGGCCGGCGTCGAACTCCCGGAACCACCCAAGGTGACCGAGAAGTAGCTGTCCGGTGGACGAATGACTTCGGGGGTGTAGTGCTGGGCGTCACCAACCGATACGCTCTGCCACGCAGGCCGTGGTTTCTGTGTTCGTGTCTCACGCTCGCGGAACGACACGCGGGCGTGCCGTCCCCACTCGAAGCAGTGGGGGAAACGCCCCGGGACGGCCGGGGCTGCACGGTGCAGCCCCAAGCTTTCCTGCGATGGAGGCAGGTACATGGCACTGGGCACTGTCAAGTGGTTCAACTCCGAAAAGGGCTTCGGCTTCATCGCGCAGGAGAACGGCGGGCCGGACGTCTTCGTGCACTACTCGGAGATCCAGGGCCAGGGTTTCCGCACCCTGGACGAGAACCAGCGGGTCGAGTTCGAGATCGGCCAGGGCACCAAGGGGCCGCAGGCCCAGAACGTGCGCAAGGTCTGATCGCGGCGGATCGTTCCGACTCACTTCTTCCCAGCAAGCGGCGAGGCCCCCGACCGGGATGGTCGGGGGCCTCGCCGTTCGTCGTCGGGGTGTCAGTAGCCGCGCTGGCGGGCTTCCCACTCCAGCCGCTGCATGACCCACTCGGTGGCCAGCGCCTGGGGGGACGTCTGCCGCTCGGCGGCCAGTTCCTTCAGCTGCTCGTTCGCCATCAGCTGCAGGCGGAGCTGGTAGACCTGCGCGTTGCCGAAGCTGGTCCCGGCGGTCGTCTCCGGGTCCGCGGTCTCCGGGGCGAGGGCCGCCAGGTACGACGTCAGGTCGTCGTCCGGCTGGGCTTCGTCCAGTTCGGCAGCGGGCGGGCGGTGCCGGCCTGACTTCGACCGTCCAAGGGATCCAAGAGGCACGGCGGACACGATAACGGTTGGATTGCGGTGCCGGCCAAAGTGTGGCCTGGGTCACAGATGTGTGCATGGAGAGGCCCCCGCGCCAGGGGGAGGAACGCGGGGGCCGGAGGGGATCTCCACAGGTGCTGACCGGGGGTGTGTCAGCAATTCGGATTGTTGCACGCGCACGCGGACCTGGGGAGTGGGTTGGCCCGAAATCTTCAGGTGGGTGGTGACTGGAACCCCGGCCGCGGTCCGCGGAGCACGTCGGCGCGCGCCTGTGGCGGCGCTCCCTAGGGGGTGTTCGCGTCGTCGGGCGGCGGTTCCAGGTTGGTGATCTCGCCCTCCAGCCGCTGCACCAGTTCCTCCAGGCCGGCGAGCATCCCGTCCAGCTCGCTCATCTTGTCGTTCATCAGCCGGTCGATGTCCGCCTCGATGTCGGCCAGCGAGAGGCTGCCGAACAACTCGTGCGGGTTCGCCGCCGTCGGGTGGGCCGCGGTCTCGGGCCCTGGCTCGGCCGCGGGCCCGGTTTCGGCTGCGGGCTCGGGCTCGGCTGCGGTTTCGGCTGCGGGCTCGGGCTGGGTTGCGGGCTCCGCTGCGACTGCGGGTTCGGCGGGGTCGGTTCCGGCCTTCGGCGGGTCGGCGGCCTCGGGCGGTTCCGGCGTCTGCCCCGGTACCGGTTCGGTCATGGGTTGCACCCTCCTCGTTCGCGACAAGCACATCACGCGGCGCTTGACACCAAGTGGCCTACACGGAAAGTGACGCTCCGTTGTCTGTGAATCACTCTCCGGGGGGCTGCGGTGGTTCGACAGGCTCGCTTAGCCTCGCGCCAACCTCAAGTCGGGGAGGCGTCATGAGCGGGTCCCTTGAAGTGCGTCAGTTCCTGTGGAACCAGGACGAATCGATCTCCAGGCCGGGCGGCGGTGGGGTGCCCGCCCAGCGAACCGGTGAGCCGTCGCGGATCTCGGACGAGCAGGTGCACCGGGCTCGGTTGTCGGTGGCGCGCGGCGCCACCAGCGCCGAGGACTGCCGGTTGCTGCTCGACATGCTCGGGTTGACCCCGGGTGAGGACGGGGGCGTGCCGCCGGTGCAGCGGTAGGACCCGCACGACCCGCGGCCCCCTCGGACGTGTTCCGAGGGGGCCGCGGCTTTGCCCGCCCGGCGCCGGCGGCCCGCCACCGCCCGCCCCGCGGTCGCCGACGGGCGGGCGAACCGCCGCGAACAGGGGTGGAATCGCAGGTCAACAAGTTGTGCCACCCCCGTTTTGGAGGTGTGGGTACTCGTGTTCTATGCTTACGATGCTTCCACCGGACAGCGTGGAGGGCCTGGGAAAGAAGGTGGCCCAAGGGCTGCCGGCGGAACTGGGTCCCCATCGTCTAGCGGCCTAGGACCCCGCCCTTTCAAGGCGGTAGCGCGGGTTCGAATCCCGTTGGGGGCACGTAGTACCGATGTGCAATACTGCAGTGCAGCAAGGCCCAGTGGCGCAGTTGGTTAGCGCGTCGCCCTGTCACGGCGAAGGTCGCGGGTTCGAGTCCCGTCTGGGTCGCAAGGCAGTTCGGCCAGGTTGGTCGAGCCGCTACCTGGCCAGGTAGCTCAGTTGGTACGAGCGACCGCCTGAAAAGCGGTAGGTCGGCGGTTCGACCCCGCCCCTGGCCACCAGAACGTTCGAGAAAGCCCCTCCGCTCCGGCGAGGGGCTTTTCTCATTTTCCCGCCCGAAATCGGATGACTGCCAGCGCTTGGTCGTCGTGCACTTTCGCGCGTCGCCACTTCACCCGATCAGGATCACCGGCTTCGGCCGCGCGGATCTCGTCCAGCACCGCTTCCGGGCCTTTTTCCGACGTGATGTCCAACACGGTTCGCCAGTCGGGGAACAAGCCGTAGTCGTCCACGCCGCAGGACACGCCGTCGGTCGCCATCACCACCGCGTGGACCTGGTCACGCGGCCACGTCGCGCGGACGGCGCGGTGCGCGGCGGCCGGGTCCGCCTCGGCCACCCACCAGCCGTGCTCGCGGTTGCGCCAGTCGGTGATCCGGTCCACCCGGCCGCGCAGGTCGCGCAGCCGGTTGTCGGCGACGACCTCGGCGCCGTCGTCGGTGAACACCACGACCGGGCTGTCGGCCAGCACCAGCACGTCGACGGAGGTGTCGGTCCAGCGGGTGATGGCGACCGTGCTCGACGGCGAGTCGCCGGGGGTGAGGCCGTGCTGGTCGGCCAGGCGCCCGATGGCGCGGGCCAGGTCGTCCGCGAGGTCGCCGGTGAGGTCGACCAGCTCCGCGGCGAGGTGCCGGGAGTGCCAGCCGCCGTCGCGTTCGCGCGGGGTCGGCGAGGTGGCGCCGTCCAGCAGCACCACGGCGTTCGGCAGGCGGACGACGCGGTCCTCGGTGGGGCGCGGCAGGCCGTCGCGGCCCACCCCGGCCCGTTCGGCGGTGGTGATCTCGGGCATCGCGGTCGAGCCTAGTGCGTCAACCTGGGTTGACAAGTCGGCATTTGTCAACCAAGGTTGACGGCATGACGGAAGCGACCGAACTCGCCTCGGCGGCGGGCGACCAGGACCCCAGGGTCGGTCTGCGGGCGGTGAGCGCCCTGCGCCGACTGCTCGAAACGCTCGAAACCGTGCAGGTGCGCAACGCCCGCGCCCGCGGTTGGTCATGGCAGGAGATCGCGGCCGAGCTCGGGGTCACCCGGCAGGCCGTCCACAAGAAGCACGGGGGAGACCGATGATCGCGGAACGGTTCACCAGGGCCGCGCGCCAGGCCGTCCACGACGCCGTGACGCAGGCCGAACGCCTCGACGCGCCCGAGATCGGGCCGGAGCACCTGGCACTGGCGCTGCTCGACGCGCCCGTGCTGGCCGACTTCGACCTGTCCCGCGACGAGGTGGTCGACGCGTTCGCCGCCGCCCGGCGCAAGGGCGGGCTCAGCGACGCCGACACCGAGGCGCTGCGCCGGCTCGGCATCGACGTCGACCGGATCGTCGCCTCGGTCGAGCGCTCGCACGGCGAAGGCGCGCTGGCCGAGGGCCCGGTCCGGCGCAAGCGGCGGTTCTTCGGCAACCACCTGCCGTTCACGGCGTCGGCGAAGAAGACGTTGGAGCGCAGCCTGGTCGAGGCGCGCGACCTCGGCCACGGCCGGCTCGACCAGGAGCACCTGGTGCTGGCGCTGCTGGCCGAGCGCGGCCTCGTGGCCGAGGTGCTGGGCGCGCACGGCGTGAGCTACGTCGAGGTCAGGAAGCGGGTCGCTCGCTCACCCAGGTGACCAGCGGCAGGAACGCCTGGGTCAGCGGGCCGATGGTGACGGCGTACAGGAGGGTGCCGACGCCGATCGTGCCGCCGAGCAGCCAGCCCACGCCCAGCACGACCAGCTCGACCACCGTCCGGACCAGGCGCAGCGAGGTCCCGGTCCGCGCGCAGAAACCGGTCGTCAGGCCGTCGCGCGGACCGGGGCCGAGGCGCGCGCCGATGTAGACGGCGGCGGCCAGGCCGTTCAGCACGATGCCGGCGGTGAGGAAGAGGACGCGCGGCAGGAGTTCGGTCGGGTTCGGCAGCAGCCACAGGGTGACGTCCACGGCAAGGCCGATCACGACCACGTTGCTGACCGTGCCGACGCCGGGCTTCTGCCGGAGCGGAATCCAGCAGAGCAGGACCAGTGCGCCGACGAGGGCCGTGACCAGGCCGAACGACAGGCCGGTGATCTTGGTCAGGCCCTCGTGCAGCACGTCCCACGGGTCGAGGCCGAGGGTGGCGCGGATCTGCAGGGCCATGCTCGCGCCGTACAGCCACAGCCCCGCGAGGAGTTGGGGGATGCGGCGCAACGGTGACACGGAGACCGGGACCTGGGTGAGTGCGGCGAGCATGTGGCCATCCTTGGCGCTGATTGGCCTTGTATTCCAGAGCCAATCAGCAATAATTGGCCTTATGAACGCTGACGTCCCACCAGGTGGACGCATATCCGGTTTCCGCCTGGCCCGGCTGCTCGGCGAGTGGCGCCGCCGCGGCGCACGTCAGGGGTCGGCCGACCTGGCCGCCGCGATCCGGCTGCTGGTGCTCGACGGCCGGCTGCCCGCGGGCACCAGGCTGCCCGCCGAGCGCGAGCTTGCCGAGGTGCTGCCGGTGAGCCGCACGATGATCACCGCGGCGCTCGACCAGCTGCGCTCGGAGGGGCTGGTCGCCAGCCGGCGGGGTGCGGGGTCGTGGATCAGCCTGCCCACCGGGACGTTGGGGATCACCCCGGACACGCCGCTGGTCGGGCACAGCATGGTCGACTTCGCCCGCGCCGCGCCGCCGGCGCTGCCCGGCGTGCTGGCCGCGTTCGACCAGGTGCGGCGGTACCTGCCGGAGCACCTGGCCGACCACGGCTACTACGAGCACGGGCTGCCCGAGCTGCGCAAGCGCATCGCGGAGCGGTACGCGGCGCGGGGGCTGCCGACGTCACCGGACCAGATCGTGATCACCAGCGGCGCGCAGCACGCCCTCGCGCTCACCCTGCGCCTGTTCACCGGTCCGGGTGATCGAGTGCTGGTGGAGCAGCCCAGTTACCCGAACGCGCTGGACGCGATCAAGGCCGTCTCCGCCATCCCGGTGCCGGTGGCGATGACCGACACCGGCTGGGACCTGCCCGGCATGGCCGCCGCCCTCCGCCAGGCCGCACCGCGGATGGCCTACGTCGTCGTGGACTTCCACAACCCCACCGCCCACCGCCTCGACGCCGAGGGCCGCGCCGAACTGGCCGACACCGCCCGCCGCGCCCGCACGCCGCTGGTCGTGGACGAGACAGTCGTGGAACTGGACCTCGACGGCGACCCGCTGGACGGCCCGCCCCCGATGGCGGCCTTCGCGGACGACCTGGTGGTCACCCTGGGCTCGGCCAGCAAGAGCCACTGGGGTGGGCTGAGGGTCGGCTGGATCCGTGCATCCCCCGAAGTGGTGCACCGCCTGATCTCCACCCGGACCGCGCTCGACCTCGGGTCGGCCGTGGTCGAGCAACTGGTGCTGGCCGAGCTGCTGGCCGACCCCGAGCCCGCGCTGCGCGAACGGCGCGCCCAACTGGCGGCCCAGCGCGACGTGCTGATGGACGGCCTGCGCGAGCACTGCCCGACCTGGCGCTTCCGCCGCCCGGCCGGTGGCCTGAGCGTGTGGTGCGAACTGGACGCCCCGGTCAGCACCCGGATCGCGGTCGTCGCCCAGAACCACGGCATCCGCCTCGCCCCGGGCTCGCGCTTCGGAGCCCACGGCGGCTTCGAGCGCTGGCTCCGCCTGCCCTTCGTGCAACCACCGGACGTCCTCCACGACGCCGCCCGCCGCCTGGGCCTGGTCGCCGCCTCCGTGTCGGGCACCGGGATGGCCGACGACACAGACCTGGCCGTGCCGGTCGCGTGAGCTGAGGGGAGCGGTCGGTTCCGCGCGCGAGATCCACGGCGACTGGCGGCCGGCGCCTGCGATGGCCGAGTGGGCGGCGGCCGGGTGGGCGGCGGCCAGGCTGGTGCTGATCGGACTTGCGGCGACTGGGCTGGTGGCGGCTTGTCGCCGGTCCGGTGTTCGGCTGGCAATGGCAGCTGGCGGTGGCAGCTGCCAGCTGCCGGTTGGCGGTGGCGGCGTGCCGGCGGCTGGTGGCCGGCTGGCGGCTGGCGGCCGGCGGCTGGTGGCTGGCGACAGCCTTTCGGCTGGCGGTGGCAGCTGGTGGCGACTGGCAGCGGGCGGCCGGGTTGGTGGCGGCGTGGTGGCCTGCTGGCTGGTTGGGCTGGCGGTGACCGGGTTGGCGGTGACTGAGCCAGCGGTGGCCGGGTTGGCTGGGCCGGCGGTGGTCCGCTGGCTGGGCCGGCGGTAGCCGAGTTGGTGGTGATCAGGTTGGCGGTGGCCGGGCTGGTGGTGAGTGTCGGCGGGCCGTTGATCGGCTGGCGGGCTGGTGTTGGGGAGCGGTGCGGGGGTCGGCGGTGTGGTGGGTTCGGGGCGAGTGGTCCAGCAGTTGGGTGGGTGGGCCCCGGCGAGCGGGGCGGGTGGGGGTGGGCCTCGGGGTGAGGGGTGGGGTTGGTGGTTGTGGCTTGCTCGGCAGGGTGTCGGGGTGGTGGGTCGGGGGGTTGAGGTGGTTCGTGGTTGGAAGGGGCTCCTCATGGTTTTAACCGAGGTTCGGTAACAGTGTTTCCGTACATATTCGGGCGATGATCACTCGATCGTGTAACCGATCCCGTCGGGCTCCGGCGCAGCCCCTCGATGAGCCGGAACCCGACGGCGGTTCGTGGACCTGCGGCGGGGACGCTCCAGGGATTGGCGTCCCCTGCCGCAGGTTCCCGTTCGGTCCCCTCGCTGCGGGGGCAGCGCGGCGACGGGACCTTGCCCGTCCTGCCAGGGCGCGGTTGGCAGGACGGGGGCCTGTGGTGGTCGTGCGCGAAGACGTCACCGATGCGGTGACAGTGCGTGAAGTGACTGGTCGAGATGTCGTGACGGCGCGCGTGCTCAGGGCACACGGGTCCTGTCGAACTCAGTCGGGTGATGTGCTGGGCAGCCCTTGGACGCTGCCCGGTGACCGGTCGTCATCACGCCGCTCGGTCGACCACGCGGTCGGCGGCTTGGGGTTCGACTGGCCGGTGAACGACGCGATGATGCCACCCCGGTGGCCGCCGCCGCTGTCCGCCCCGCTGGACGAGGACGACGCCGTCGGCGCGCTCGGCGCCTGCTTCGGGGCCGGGGCCGGCGCGCTCGGCACCGGAGCCTCCCACGTCACGGAGGCGTCCACTTCGACTTCGGCGGTCGGCGCGGACGGGACGTCCACGGCGAACGGCGACGCGGCGGTGCGCGGAGGGGTGCTCACCTCGACGGCGGCCGGCTCGGGCGCGGCCACCTCGACCCGGGTCGCGGCACGGGCGGCGGCCTTGGCGGCCACCTTCGCCTCGTACAGCGGCGCGGGCATGGTGTTGGCGGCCACGGCCGAGTGGCTGTAGCCGCCTGAGTAACTGTGGGTGGTGGACTCCGCGTAGTCCGGGTCGGCGTACGACGCCTCCTCGTGCACGGCGGCTGCCATGCCCTGGACGGGCGCGTAGCCGGCCCCGAAAGGTTGGTCCGCCACCGCGGAGTGCTCGAAGGCGTAACCGGCGACGTCGAACGCGGCCACGTCGAAGGTCGCGGCCTCGAACGCCGCGACGTCGAACGTGGACGGCTCGACCAGCGGGAGCCCGAACGGCTGCCCCGCGGCGTGGTGCTCCAGGCACGGCGCCACGTCCTCCGGCACGGCGCCGGCGAGCAGGTCGGCCCCTGCCGACGGCTCGCCGAGCGCCAGGTTCACCAGGTCGGGCGTCTTCGCCACCTCGTCCGAGTGGTCTCCGCCCGCGGCCGCCACCCCGGCGCACACGAACCACGCCGCCGTCGCGAAACCACCGACGGCGAGTGCCCGGAGCAGCAACGACCCGCTGCGGCGCACCGCGAAGGGGACTGCCACCGTGGATCACCACCGTTCCGGGTACGGCGAACGGGACGGACCGTTCGAGGTCGACGTTCTGCTATGTCTAGCACTGGCCACCGCGATTTCGAACGTTCTCCGCCGGAACCCACTCGGAAGGGCGGTCCGGTGCGGCTGTCCGGGTTGTCACATCGCGCGGTGAATACAGTCCGTCGTGTACCCCTGATGGTGTGATGGTCGGCAATGTCCGTTGTGAACGTGGTGATTCCGCCCCCGGTGGGCACCTGACCGGCGGCTTCGACCCCGCCAGCCCCATTCCGCCAATCGGGTGTCCCTCGGGCGAGCGAAGGGTGGTCACCCTGCGCCCATGCAGACGAAGCCGAGGTCGCCGTGCCGGGCCTGCGCGTCCGCAAGCGCTTGCGCCGGGTGCGCCAGGCCGGCGTGCAGGTCGACCATCACGTCGACCACCCGGTCGTCCGGCACGGCCCTGACGCTTTCCACGACCACCCGCGCGCCACGCCGGAGCAGCACGCGCGCCAATCCCGATTCGCACGCCGAGAGCACCACGACCGATGGCACGCGATCAAGGAATTCGAAGCGGTGCCCGTGCAGGGGCCCGTCTTCCAATTGCAGATACGAAAACAATTCGTCTTGCCGCACGCCGTGAGCCGCGATGTGCACGACGTCCGCCTCACCCATTCCGCGCACCACACCCCCCACCGTGGACCGGACCGACCCGCCGTGCGCCCCGCGCAGCACCTCGACCTCACGACGCGCGTGCACGAGGGACGGCCCGGCGGCCCACAGGCGCTCGCCCAACGCCGGCGTCCGGCTGTTCGCCCGGTGCCAACACCCAGTCGACGGCGCCACCGACACCGCCCGCCCCCGGGCGGACGGCAGTGCCGCCCACGGCAGCCCGGCCAGCTCCGGGCTCGGCACCACGACCACCGCCCGGTCACCGGCGGGCCGCAGCAGCCGGTCCAGCTCGGCGGCGCGGTGCGGCGCGTCCGCCAACGACAGCGAGCGGACGTGCCGCGCCGCGGTCCCGGCCGCGCCGAAGTCGTGCAGCCGGACCCGCCGCCGCGCCACCGACACCCCGACCAGCCCGCCCCGGTGGCTGATGAACACCAGCAGGGCCCGGTCGCCCAACGCGTCCACGACGTCGTCCAGCGGCACACCGGGACGACCGGCGGACGACCGCGACACCCGGACCAGCTCGCGCTCCAGCCGCACGACCCGGTCCCGGTCACCCCGCACGCGGGCGAGGCGCAGTTCGGCCCGCGCCCGCGCCACCTCCGCCGGGGGACCACCCGGCCGCCGTTCGCTCCAGCGCCACGCCGAACGGGCGTCACCGCTGGTCAACGCGTGGTCGAGGGCGATGTCCACCAGGTCCGCCGAGAGCTCGGGGTCGCGCAGCGCCAACCCGGCCCGGCACGCGGCCACGGCGGCACGCCGGGTGTCCGCCAGCCGGGCCCGCGCCAGCCAGCCGATGGCCCGGGACCGGGATGTGCCCCGACCCCTGCGCGTGGCCGCCTCCTCCGGCGCGTGCCGGAGTCGCAGCTCGGCCGCGTCCTCGTGGTGCCCGTGGGAATCGCACGCCTCGGCCACCGCGCCGGGTGAACCGCGCCCGCCCGCGCGCAACGCCACGGCCCGCGCCGCCGGCACGGACGACAGCCGGTCCTGCCGGCGGAACAGGGCTTCGGCCTCGACCGCCAGGTCGTGCGCGGCGGGGAGGTCGTCGTCCCGCAACGCGCACCGCGCGGCGAGCAGCAGCGCTTCGGGCAGCCCCGCACCGACCGCCGGTCGCAGCAGCACACCCGCCTCCTCCACCAGGCCGGTGGCGAGCAACGCCTCCGCCCGGCTGACCAGCGCCGGGAAGCGGTCCGGCGTCATGCGACGAACCACCGCGTCGCGTGCTCACAGCCCGCGCCGCGCAGCACGAACCGCACCGGCCCGGACGGCACCCGGTCGAGGTGGAACCAGCCCGCCTCGTCGACCTCCACGGCGACTTCGCCACCGGGCCGGCGAGCCACGACGAGGGACGCGCCGACTGCCAGCCCGGTGACCTGGAGACCGCCCGCGACGTGGTCCAGCCGCAGGTGCAGGCCGGTGAACCGCAACCGCCGCCCACCGCCGCACCCGCGCATCCCCGGCTCCTCGCCCTCGGCCGAGTCCGACAGCAGCCGCAGCGGGGCCGCGCCGGTGCGCTCGGCCAGCGCGGCGCGCGCCCGGTCGGCCAGCGTCGCGGGCGCCGGGTCCAGCTCGTCCACCAGGCGCGCGATGGCGTCGAGCACTTCGCGGTCCGTCGTCACCGGTCCACCTCCGCGCCGAGCCTGCGGCGCAGCACGGCCAGGCACCGGCCGCGGGTGGCGCCCAGGCTGTTGACCGGCACCCCGACCGCCTCGGCGACCTGCCGGAACGACAGCTCCGGCGCGAACGCGGTCAGCCGCAGGATCTCCCGGCACCGGTCGGTCAACGTCGCGTAGGCGTCCCACAGCCGGGTGTCGCCGGCCAGCGCCACCTCCTCCGGCGTCGGTCCGTCGGCGGGCGCGTCCCACTCCGCCAGCGACTCCTCCCGGCCGCGCAGGCGCAGCACGGTGAGCGTTTCCCGCCGGGTGGTGGTGACCAGCCACGCGCCCAGCCGGTCGGGCCGTCGGATGCGGGCCAGGTTCTCGGCGAGCGCGAGCCAGGTGGCCTGGCAGACGTCGGCCGCGTCGTCCGAGCCGAGCCGGTGCGACCGCGGCACGGCCCAGACCAGGCGCGCGTACCGGCGCACGACCTCGTGCCACGCGGTCCGGTCGCCCAGGCCGGCGAGGGTGAGCAGTTCAGCGTTGTCCAGGTGTTGCATGCTCCATCAGAGCCACCGCTCTGACCTGGGGATACCGTCGCCGCTCGATGGTGTGGCCGGTGGAACCGGCGGTCACCGCCGTGCGTCCCTACTCGGTTCGCAGACCGGTCGGGTGGATCGCCGAGCGCAACGCGGGCAGCGTGCACAGCGACACCGCGAGCACGACGACCGCCGCGGCGGCGACCGTGGTGCCGACCTCGGCCCAGTCGACCCGGAACCGGCCGGACGGCGCGACCAACCACGCCGTGCCCAGCCCGATCGGGATGGCCAGGCCGACGCCGAGCGCCGCGGGGATCGCCGACTGCCACACCGCCGACGCCGCGAGGACCTTGGGCGGCACGCCGTTGGCGGCGAGCACGGCGGTCGGCCGGCGGCGTTCGAAGACCTGGTCGACGGCCGCCGCCGCCAGCCCGATCACGGCCAGCAGGGTGAGCAGCACCGATCCGCCGATGACGCCGCTGCGCAACGACGTGAACAGCTCCACCTGCCCGGCCTCGACCCCCCGGCGCAGCGTGACGCCGCGGTCGGCCCGCCCGGTGGCGGCCAGCAGGCGGTCGCCGAACGACTCGTCCGGGTCGCCGCGCACGACCAGCTCGTGCGGCTGCGCGGCGGCCAGCACCGGGTCGGCCCCGCCGGCCACGACCAGCCCGGTCAGCCCGGTCGACTCGGGCACCGAGCCCGCCGCCAGCTCCCGGTACGGCGGCACGACCCACCGCTGCCCGTCCAGGGTCAGCGCCGTCCCCGGCTCCGGCCCGGGGCCGAGCAGGTAGGCGGAGCCGTTCACGCAGTCGTCGACGTCGAGGCGTTCGGCGATCTCCGCGCAGTCGGTGCTGGTGATGGCCGTGCCGCCGGCGAACTGCGAGCGCACCTCGCTGACCTGCCGCACCCCGCCGACCAGCGCGATCGCCTCCTCCAGCGCCCGCACCCCGGTGCGGGCGGGCAGGTCGAGCACCCAGCGGTCCGGCGTGTCCGACGGCGGCGCGGCGGTGAACTGGGCCGCGACGCCGAGCAGCACCTGGAGCGTCAGCGAACCGGTCAGCACCACGACCACGCCGGACAGCACGCGTGGCGTGCCCGCGTCGAAGCGCAGGGTGCGCAGGGCGAGCAGCGGCGCGACGCCGTCCGGTTCGAGGCGGTGCGCGACCTCGCCGACCAGCCACGGCAGCACCGCGCCGGTGCCCGCGAGGACCAGCGCGATGCCCAGCCCGAGGCCGACCGCGAGACCGGTGTCGGCGGTGAGCTGCCAGTAGCCGCCGATCGCCGAGACGGCCACGACCAGCGCGCCGCCGACGCCGATCAGCCCGAACCGCCACCACACCCGGCGGCGCGGCAGCACGACGGCGCGGTCGAGGCCGAGCGGGCCGACGTCCTCGGTCCGCAGGGCGAGCAGGGCCGACACCACGGCGACCACCGGCACGCCGACGGCGATCAGGGCGCCGAGGAGCGGGTCGGGCAGCAGGTCGGTGGGGAAGAAGCCGACGCCCTCGACCTCGATGAACCGGGCCAGCGGCCGGGCCGCGAAGAACAGCGCCACGCCGACGAGCAGCCCGAGCACGGCGCCGGTCAGCGTCTCGCCGCTGGCGATCCAGCGCAGCTGCGCGCGGGACGCGCCGACCAGCCGGATCGCGGCCAGCCGCTGACCGCGACCGGTCGCGCCGAGGCGGGTGGCGACCAGGATGAAGATGCCGAGCGGCACGAGCAGCGCGGTGATCGCGGTGACCACCAGCAGCCGGTAGATCGGCGACAGGGTGACGGGCGACCGGTCGCTGCCGAACCCGGCGGCCGGGTAGGCGCTGTCCAGGTGGGCGTCGGCCAGCCCGGCGTAGAAGATCAGCGACTTCGGCCGGGGCAGGCCGGCGTCGGCGATCACGCCGACGACCCGCTCCGGGAAGCGGGCGCGGACGGAGTCGTCGGTGCGCATCAGGTCGAGCAGTTCGGGCGAGACGACCAGCTCGCCGGGGCGGGGCAGGCGGCCGACGCCGGGCGGCGCGGGCGCGTCGTCGCCGGTGGCGGCCAGCTCCACGCCGGTGATGAGCCGCCCCTGCCAGGACACGCTGACGTTGCGGGCCTTGAGGGTCGCGCCCTCCTCGGTCGAGTGCGGGGCAGCGGCCTGGACGCGCTGGGTCTTGGCCTCCCGGGCCGGGCCGACGGACGCGGCCAGCAGCAGCACGGTGACGCCGAGGCCCACGCCGGCGGCGGTGAGCGCCAACCTGGTCCACGACGTCCGGCTGCCCCCGACGGCCAGCCGGATGCCGAGGACCAGGTCGGCGGCCCACCTCATCGGAGCGCTCCCCGAGCGCCCCGGCCGTGCGGGTGGTGGCACTGGTGCGGAAATGGGGTCACACCTCTTCAGACGCCCTGAGGGCCGGTGACGTGGCTTCGGTGGTCCGGTCCGGCGTCGCCGACCCGTGATCGGACGGCGACGCCGGCGCCGCGGTGGGACGGCGACGCCGGCGTCGCGGCTACTCGGAACGCAGGCCGAGCGCGCCCGTCGCCCGTCGCAGGGACGGCAGCGACAGGGCGGTCACCACGACGACCATCAGGGCCGCCGCGCCGCTGAGCACCGCGATGCCCTGCCAGTCCAGCACGATCGACTCGGAGATGATCCGCAGCAGCAGGGCCGCCAGCGCGGTGCCGACGGCCAGCGCCACCACGAGCGCCAGGAGCAGCGGAACCGCGTTCTGCCACAGCAGCGACCGGCTCAGCGCGCCGCGCGGCACACCGCTCGCCGCGAGCACCGCGAACGGCCGCCTGCGCTCGCGGACCTGTTCCAGCGCCAGCACCAGCAGGCTCGCGCCGGCCAGCAGCAGCGTGATGAGCGAGCCCGCCATGAGCGCCTGGCGGATGCTCTGGAACTCCTTGGCCCGCTCGGAGAGGTCGATCGCGCCGTAGTAGTACGTGTAGGTGCGCCAGGTCATCGGCGCCACCGCGTTGCGGACGTGCTCGGTGATGTCCGGCACGCCCCGGTCGACCTCCACCAGCACCGAGGCGTGGTCCGGCTGGACCGGCAGGTCCCGCACCACCGACGGCGTCACCAGCAGGCCGGGTCGCGAGCCCGGTGACGAGTCGGCGGCGCCGAGCGCGGTGAACCCGGGAACCGTCCACTTGAGACTCGGCTCCTCGTCGGACTGGTTCGCGAACACCACGACCTGCTGACCCGGTCGCAGATCCTTCGCCTCGCCGCCCTGCGCGGGGTCGGGCGCGACGTAGAACGAGTCGCCGTCCTGGCAGCTCGGCAGCGCCACCCGCGTCCGCAGCGCGTCGCAGTCGCCGATCGTCGCCGAGTGGTACTCCTGCGGGCCGACCATGAACGACAGGCTCCGCGTCGAGTGCACCCCCTCCACGCCGGGAGTCCGCGCCAGCAGGCCCATGGTGCGCTCGGTCGCCTCGGGCGACGCGTCCTGCACGCTGATCATGACCCGGTCCCGGTCGACCTCCGACGTCGGCCGGTCCATGACCTGGCTCGCCGCGCTGGCCATCACCGACTGCAGCGCGATCCCGCCCGCCAGCACCACGGCCACGCCACCGACCACGCGGGCGGCGGTGCCGCTCTCCAGCTGGAGCCTGCGGATCGCCAGCTGCCACGACGGCGGGCCGCCGCGCAGCCGGCCGACCGACCGCTCCACCACCCACGGCAGCAGCACCGGGATGCCGAGCAGCAGCAGGATGATCCCGCCGATGACGACCTCGTCCGACCCGCGGACCTCGTCACCGCCGAACGCGCCCGCCTGGGTCAGCAGGGCCGCCCCGCCGAGCACGATCGGCACCATCCGCCACCACAGCACCCGCCGCACCGGCTTGGTCCGGCGCACCACGCCCAGCGGCTCGACCACCGTGCGCCGCATCGCGACCAGCGACGTCAGCACCGCCAGGACCGGCACCAGCACGACGATCACCACGGCCAGCGGCGGCGACGGCGTCAGGTCGGCGGCGAACACGCTGAGCCGCAGGAGCTGGACCTCCTCCACGAACAGCCGGGCGACGAAGAACACCGCCCCGCCGACGGCCAGCCCGACGAACGCGCCGAGCAGCGCCTCGCCCGCGGCGATCCGCCGCACCCGCTGCGCGCCCGCGCCGACCAGCCGCAGCGCCGCCAGCCTGCGGTCCCGCTCGGCGCCCGCCAGCCTCGTGCTGATGCCGACGAACACCAGCACCGGGAACAGCAGCGCGACCACGCCGACGATGATCAGCAGCGACAGCAGCGGGTCGATCGAGCGGTCCTGCACCGCGCCACCGAACCCGATGACCACGTCGCCGCTCTCGCCGCGCACGGAGGCGTCGCCGGCGTAGAACTGCAGGTCGTTCGGCGCGTTCTGACCGGCCCGGGTGATGGCGCCGACCACCTCCTGCGGGAACCGGGCCCGCAGCAGCTCGCCCTCCGGCGACGCCAGCAGCTCCGCCAGCGCGGGCGAGAGGAAGATCTCGCCGTCGCCGGGCACCCTCGACAGGCCCGGCGGCACCGGCGGGTTCACCCCGGTGGGGTTGACGAAGTAGCCGGAGACCGTGTGGCCGCGGTAGTCCGAGGTCCAGTCGATCCGGTGCAGCGCGTTGTCGGAGTCCCGGTCGCCCAGCACCGGCTGGCCGGCGGCCTGCCGCTCAGCGCGCTCGGACAGCACCGTCGGCATCGAGGACGCGGCCAGCAGCACGGCCACCCCGATGCCGATGCCCGCGCCGGTCAGCGCGAGCCGGACCCACGAGGTGCGACCGCCGCCGATCGCCAGCCGGACGCCGAGGGCGAGGTCGGAGAACCACCGCGTCACGTGACCGGCTCCATCTCGCGGGACCGGCCGTCGCGGACCACGACCTCGCGGTCGGAGTAGGCGGCCACCCGCGCCTCGTGCGTCACCAGCACCACGGCCGCGTTGGTCTCCTTCGCCGCGGTGACCAGCAGCTGCATCACCCGCTCGCCGTTGAGCGAGTCCAGCGCGCCCGTCGGCTCGTCGGCGAACACCACCCGCGGCCCGGTGACCAGGGCGCGGGCCACGGCGACCCGCTGGCCCTGGCCGCCGGAGGTCTCGCCGGGCCGCTTGTCCGCGACGTCGGCCACCTCCAGCCGCTCCAGCCACTCGCGGGCGCGGGACTCGGCGGCCTTGCGCTTGACCGAGCCCAGGCGCAGCGGCAGGGCGACGTTCTCCAGGCAGCTCAGCTCGGGCACCAGCTGGCCGAACTGGAACACGAACCCGAAGTCGGTGCGCCGCAGCTCGCTGCGCGGGCCGTCGCCCATCGCGCTCAGCTCGACGTCCCGGTAGCGCACGGCGCCCCGGTCCGGCGTGAGGATGCCCGCCAGGCAGTGCAGCAGGGTGGACTTGCCGGAGCCGGACGGCCCCATCACGGCCACCACCTCGCCCGCGCGCACGGCCAGGCCCGCGCCGTCCAGGGCGGGCGTCGGGCCGAACGACTTGTGCAGGTCGACGGCCTCCAGCAGGGGCCGGGCCGGTTGCTGGTCGTTCATCGGGTCACCGCCGTCTTCAGCTGGCCGAGGCGCGCGGCGGTGAGCTCCAGCCAGCGCAGGTCGGCTTCGAGGTGGAACAGGGCGTGGTCGCAGATGAGCTGGTCGGCGAGGTCGCCACCGGCCTTGCGCTTGGTCAGCTCGCGCATCGTGGCCAGGTGGGCGGCGCGCTGGACGTCCAGCACGTCGTCGGCGCTGCGACCGGACAGCAGGGCCAGCACGACCTTCGCGTAGAGGGTGTTCTGCAGGTAGGGCTCCGGCTTCTCCGCCGTGCCCAGCCACCCCTCCACGTCCGTCACGCCCGCGTCGGTGATCGCGTAGCGCTTGCGCTCCGGGCCGTCGCCCGCCTCCACGCCCGCCTCCTCCACGAGGCCGTTGCGGAGCAGGCGCGAGAGCGTGGTGTAGACCTGCCCGTAGTGCAGCGGCCGGTCGTGGCCGAAGCGCTCGTCGTAGGCCCTCTTGAGGTCGTAACCGTGCCGTGGACCTCTTTCGAGCAGGCCCAGCAGGGTGTGTCCGATCGACATGCGAGCGACTATACACACGAGGTATACACACAGTTCATAGACCGATCGGGCTAGCGCGGGCACTCGTCCGAACGGGCAGGTGGGCTAACCGGTCACGACGGATTGACGGTTACTTCGCCACATCGCGACCCTCCGACGCCTACAGTGGAGGGGTGACTGGTCTGGCGGCCGGCTGGGACCACGCGGCTTTCACGCAGGGTCGAGCCGGCGATGCGGAACACGATGTGGAGCTGCTGCTCGCTTTCCTGAACACCCGAGACCTCGAACTCGGCACGGACGTCCTGGACAGCGCCGCCGCCTGGCGCGCGTGGGTGACCGAGCGCGGCCTAGGCCGGGCGGGTGACCCGGAAGAGGTCCGCGCCGCCCGCGCGTCGCTGCGGGCCTCGCTGGGTGAACGGCACGACGGACCCGATCCCACCCCCGCCGCGGCGGGCCTGGTCCGCGTCGACCTCAGCCACGGCGTGCCGACGATGTCCAGCACCGACGCGCTCGGCGCGGTGCTCGGCGCGGCGGCCCGGCTGGCGGTGCTCGGGTCGTGGGAGCGGTTCAAGATCTGCCAGGCGGACGACTGCCGCTGGGCCTTCTTCGACCGCTCGCGCAACCGCTCGCGCACCTGGTGCTCGATGCAGACGTGCGGCAACCGGGAGAAGGCGCGCAACTGGCGGGAGCGCCGCGCCCTCAGCGTGTCCTGAGCGCCGCCCGGCTCAGGTCAGCACCTGGCCGACGGTGTAGATCACCAGGCCCGCGAGCGCGCCCACCACCGTGCCGTTGATGCGGATGAACTGCAGGTCGCGGCCGACCTGCAGCTCGATCTTGCGCGAGGTCTCCTCGGCGTCCCAGCGCTCGACGGTGTCGGTGATCAGCGTGGTGATCTCGTCGCGGTAGTTGGTCACCACGTACCCCGCCGCGCCCTCCAGCCACCCGTCGACCTTCGCGCGCATCGACTCGTCCTCGACCAGCCGCCTGCCGAACGACACCAGCCCCTCGCGGACCCGCCTGCGCAGCTCCGACGACGGGTCCTCGGCCGCGTCGAGCAGCATCTTCTTCGCCGTGCCCCACGCCGACCCGATGAGCCGCTGCACGTCCGGGTGCGTCACGATCTGCTGCTTGACCTGGTCGGCCCGCTGCATGGTCGCCGGGTCGGTGCGCAGGTCCTCGGAGAACTCGATCAGGAACTGGTCCACCGCCAGCCGCATCGGGTGGTTGCCGTCGGTCTTGACCGCCCACGCGAAGTTCAGCAGCTCGTTGTAGACCTTGTCGCCGAGCATCGAGTCCACGAACTTCGGCGACCACGACGGCGCGCGGTCCGACACCACGCCCATCACCCGCTCGTAGTTGTCCCGCACCCAGTCGTAGGCCCGGTCGCACATCAGGTCGACGAGCTTGTGGTGCGCGCCGTCGGTGAGCACCTGCCCGAGCAGCTTGCCCAGCGGCGGGCCCCACGGCTGGTCCACCAGCCGCCGCACGATCGCCTGCTCGACCACGGCCTGCACGTCGTCGTCCCGCAGCACGGTGACCGCGCCCTTGACCACGTTGGCCACCTCGGACGTCACCCGCTCGGCGTGCTCCGGCTCGGAGACCCACTCGCCGAGCCGCCGCCCGATGCCGGCCCGGCGCAGCTTGTCCCGCACCACCGCCTCGGACAGGAAGTTCGTCCCGACGAACGACCCGAGCGCGTCGCCGAAGGTGTCCTTGCGGGTCGGGATGATCGCCGTGTGCGGGATCGGCAGGCCCAGCGGCCTGCGGAACAGCGCGGTCACGGCGAACCAGTCGGCGATCGCGCCGACCATGCCCGCCTCGGCCGCCGCGCGGACGTACCCGACCCACGCCGGGCCGCCGTCCTCGAACAGCAGCGCGATGACGAAGATCAGGGTCGCGGCCAGGAAGAAGCCGGTCGCCACGAGCTTCATCCGGCGCAGGCCCTGGCGCTTGAGCTGGTCAGCGGGGGTCAGTTGCTCCACGTGGCCATTGTCCGTGAAGAATCGGAGTCGTGCGGGCACCAGCGCTAGTACCCAGGATGAGGCCGTTCACCTCGACGATCTTCGCGGAGATGACCGCGTTGGCCACCCGGACGGGGGCGGTCAACCTCGGCCAGGGCTTCCCGGACACCGACGGCCCGCCCGGGATGCTGGAGGTCGCCAAGGCGGCCATCGACGGCGGCCTCAACCAGTACCCGCCCGGCCCGGGCACGCCGGAGCTGCGCCAGGCGATCAGCGAGCACCGCGCGCGCTACGGCACGCACTACAACCCCGACACCGAGGTCCTGGTCACGGTCGGCGCCACCGAGGCCATCGCGGCGGCCCTGCTGGCCCTGGTCGAGCCCGGTGACGAGGTCGTGCTCATCGAGCCCTACTACGACTCGTACGCCGCGTCGGTGGCGCTGGCCGGCGCGACCCGGCGGACCGTGGGGCTGGTCGAGGAGCCGGGCACCGGGCGGCTCGGGCTGGACGTCGACGCGCTGCGCGCCGCCTTCGGGTCGCGGACCAGGGCGCTGCTGCTCAACTCGCCGCACAACCCGACCGGCACGGTGCTCACCCGCGACGAGCTGGCCGCCGTCGCCGCCCTGTGCGTCGAGCACGACGTCCTGGCGATCACCGACGAGGTGTACGAGCACCTGGTGTTCGACGGCCTGGAGCACGTGCCGCTGGCGACGTTCCCCGGCATGGCCGAGCGGACCGTCACGATCTCCGGCGCGGGCAAGTCGTTCAACTGCACGGGCTGGAAGATCGGCTGGGCGTGCGGCCCGGCCGAGCTGGTCGGCGCGGTGCGCGCGGCCAAGCAGTTCCTGACCTTCGTCGGCGGCGCGCCGTTCCAGCCCGCCGTGGCGCACGCGCTGCGCGACGAGCAGGAGTGGGTGGCCGGCCTGCGCGCGTCGCTGCAGGACAAGCGCTCGCGGCTGGCCGACGGGCTGGCCGACGCGGGCTTCGCGGTGCGGCCGAGCGAGGGCACCTACTTCATCACCGCGGACGTCCGCCCGCTCGGCTTCACCGACGGCCTCCAGCTGTGCCGGGAGCTGCCCGAGCGGATCGGCGTGGCCGGGGTGCCGGTGCAGGTGTTCACCGACCACCCCGACCGGTGGCGGCACCTGGTGCGGTTCGCGTTCTGCAAGCGCGACGAGGTGCTGGACGAGGCGATCCACCGGCTGCGCCGGCTAAGCGTCTGACGTCACCCGGGTCGGGCGCTCACCCGCCAGCCGGTCCTGCACCAGCGCGTGCCGGAACTGGTAGGCGGAGCCCGCCTGGCGCAGCACGCCGAGCTTGCGCGCGTCCTCCAGGAACACCATCAGCTCCCACGGCAGCTTGCCGCGCGCGGCCAGCCAGATCCGCGCCACGGTGAACCACCACCAGCGCAGGTGCAGCACGGACAGCGTGAAGCCGAGCAGCAGCCCGCAGGCCAGGCCGAGCCCGACCATGCCCGACTGGGTCGGCCCGAACACCAGGCCCGCGGCCGCGCCGAACACCACGGCCAGCACCAGCGACCCGGTCCACACCGCGATCCGGTCCCGCGCCATGGTCCACTTCGGACTGGACGGGTGGGTCAGCTCGGCGCTGCCCGCCAGCCCGAACCGCAGCGCCACCGCCACCGCGATGCCCAGGCCGACGACCAGGCCCGCGTCCAGCCCGTACAGCGCGCCGAACACCAGGCCCGCCGCCGTGCCGAGGACGCCGCTGACCACGACGAGGCTGCGCCACACGCCCAGTCGCGGCTTCGGCACGCGGTGGCCGGACGCGTGCAGCGCGGCCACGGCGACCGCGAGCCCGGCGGCCAGGCCGGTGATCGGGGCCCACCTCGGCGTGCTCGCGTACGCCATCAGCCAGGCGACGCCGAACCCGCCGATCGCGCCCAGCACCACCGCGCCGAGCAGCGCCAACCACGTGCTGCCGACCGCGCGGCGCAGCTCCCACCAGCCCATCTCGCGCACGCCCCGGGCACGCATCTCGGTCGCCAGGAACGCCAGCCAGCGCGCCGCCCGCTCCCGCGGCCAGACCTGGCTCGCACCGGCCTGGTGCGCCACGCCCCGGTCGCCGAACGCGCCGTTGACCAGCATGTCCACCAGGTGGTCCTCGACGGCGACGCGGTCCGGGAACCGGACCCGGTCCAGCAGCTCGCTCGGCTCGCCGTAGCCGTAGACGACCCCCGCCAGCCACACCGCGAGCGGCGTGGACAGCGCCTCGGCCAGCCGCCCCTCCGGCTCGGCGCGCAGGTGCAGGAAGATCGGCTCCCAGCGGGCCGCCGTCACCGGGTCCGAGACCGAGCGCAGGTAGCCCGCGATCTCCTCGTGGTCCAGCGGCTGCAGCTGCACCACCTGGGCGCCCGCCACCGGGGTGCCCGCCTCGGCGAACTCGTCCGTGCGGCTGGTCAGCACCAGCGGGTGGCCGCCGGGGAACGCGCGGTTGATCCGGTCCAGCGCGTCGGCGCGCCGCTCGGCCGGGATCTGGTCCAGCCCGTCCAGCACCGGGAACACCCGGCGCTGCTCGACCAGCAGGTCGCCCGCGTAGCTGCCGTACAGCTCGGTGTTGCGCAGCGCCGGGTGGTCCTCGTAGAGCCTGCGGGTCATCCAGGTGCGGACGTCCTCGGCCTCCGGGTCCCAGGTGGACAGCGGGAGCAGGAACGGCACCGGGCCGTCGCCGGGCCGGCTGAGCAGGCCGATGGTGAGCAGCATCGCCGTCGTGCTCTTGCCCGCGCCGGGTTCGCCGAGGAACACCACGCGCGGGTTGCGCTGGAACGCGCGCAGGACGCCGTCGCTGTGCCCCGGTTCGCCGTGGACGGCGCTCCAGTGCAGGTCGAGGATGGTGTCGTCGTGCAGGCCGCGGGCCCGGCACTCCTCGTTCCACTGGGCGTGCAGGGCGCGGGCGAGGGCGGTCGCGGCGGCGGTGAGGTTGTCGTCGGTGGCCAGCCCGGCGGCCTTGCGGCGGTGCAGCCACGGGTCCAGCGCGGCGAGCAGCGCCAGGAAGCCGAGGGCGAGGCCGGACAGCCACAGGGTGGGGTCGATGCCGTAGTCGGTGACGAAGAGGCCGGCCGCGGTGAGCACGGCGGCCAGCACGCACCCCGTGAGCACGGCCCGCTGGCGGAATCTGGACACCAACGCATCATGACTGACCGGTCACGTTTGGTGGTGACGCGGCCACCCCTGTGTCGTTGCGTACGCTCGGTGACGTGATCTGTCCGAAATGCCAGGACCTGATGCGGACCATCAGCCGGGGTTCCGTGCACATCGAGCAGTGCGAGAACTGCCACGGCGTCTTCCTCGACGGCGGCGAGCTGGAACAGATCATCGCCGCCGAGCGGGCGCACTACGCGCAGCCGTACCGCCCGGAGGGCGTGCCCCTGGCCACGCCGATGATGATCCCGCCGGCTCCACCGCCGATGGCGGCCCCGCCGATGACTCCGCCGCCAATGGCCGCACCGCCGACGGCCGCCCCGACGATGGCAGCTCCGACGATGGCAGTTCCGGTCGAAGGCTCGCGGCCGGTGGAAGGAGCGACGCCGGTCGAGGGTGCTGCGCCGGGCGGGGACGCTCTGCCGGGTGAGGGTGTTGTGCCGGGCGAGAGTGCTTCGTCGGGCGAGGCTGCCGCGTCGGGCGAGGCTGCCGCGCCGGGCGAGAGTGCTTCGTCGGGTGAAGGCGCTCCGCGGGCAGGGGAGCCGGTGCCGACCGGCGGCGACCAGCCGGGTCCGCCGCCGCCGTACCAGCCACCGCCGCCCTACCAGCCGCCGCCCGGCGCCCAGGCGCCCCCGACCCACGGCGCGCCGCCGCCGTACCAGCCGCCGCCCGGCACCGCGCCCCCACCGCCGGCCGCCTACCCGCCCGGCTACCACAACCCGCACTACCCGCCCCGCAGGCGCAGCTTCCTGGAGGAACTGCTCGACTGAGCGCTCACGGCAGCGGCCACGTCAGGTCCGTGCCGTCCAGCGCGAAGTGCTGCCCGGTGGGCGTGGCGGTGAAGGAGAACTGGTGCCGCCGAGGCCGGCCCAGCGCGCGCCACCGGCGGTGGGCGGCTTCGGCGAGGTCCCAGAGCGGGCGAGGTCCGCCCTGGTCCACGACCGCGCCGCGGTGCCGCACCCACGAGCCGTCCGGGTGCGCCAGGCGGATCGGGTCGGCCGCCACCGCCACCTCGGCCAGCGCCAGCCCGGCGAAGAACTCGAACGGGCCGGCCGGGTCCAGCACCGCCCGTGACGACAGCAGCGTCGTGCGCGACGTCCCCGCCTCGGCGGTCAGCGCCGCCGCCAGCGCCCGGTCGGCCCACGCCTGCCGGTGCGCGCGCAGCGGCATGAACCGGCCGTCCTCCGGCAGCACCCGCCCGGTCGCCACGCCGTCCCGCACGGTCAACCGCACCAGGCCGGCGCCGATGGCCCGGTTGAACGTCGTCACGACCACCCCGCCGGGCGCGGTCTGCTCCAGCCACGCGACGGGCACGCGCGACACGGCGCACGTGCCGAGGACGCGGTCGTAAGGCGCGCGCGGCGGGTGACCCCGCTCACCGTCGCCGGCCACGCACGTCGGGTGGTACCCGGCGGCGGCCAGCCGGTCCCGCGCCCGCGCCAGCACGCCGGGGTCGACGTCGATCGAGGTCACCAGCCGGTCGCCGAGCACGTGGCAGAGCAGGGCGGCGTTGTAGCCGGTGCCGGTGCCGACCTCCAGCACCCGGTGGCCCGGCGCGACGGCCAGGGCCTCCAGCATGATCGCCATGATCGTCGGCATGCTCGACGAGCTGGTGGGTACCCCGGACGCGGCACCGGTGGCGAGCGCTTGCTGCCACGCCCGGTCGTCACCGCCGAGCTGGGTCACGCAGACGTCGTCGCGGTACGCCAGCGCGAGGTGGTCCGGGTGCGCGGCGGTGATCGGCCGCCAGTCGCCGTCGGGCCGCTGGACGAAGAACCCCGGCAGGAACGCGTGCCGCGGGACCTGGCGAAACGCCTCGGCCCACCGCGGGTCGCGCAGCACGCCCGCGGTCAGCAGCGACTCGGTCAGCCGGCTGCGCAGGTCCGCGGGGTCGTCCACGCGACCCACCGTAGCGCTGTGGTCGAGCACACGTGCCGATCGCTAGCAGAGCGCTTGCAACTGCTAGCACCTCCGCGTACCGTCGAATACGGATCGAGGAGGTGCCGCAAAGTTGGACAAGTCCATCGACGAGGCGGTGGCCGACCTCGGCCGCGACATCGGCGACTACATCCGCAGGCAGCGCAACACGGCGAAGATCTCGCTGCGCCAGCTCTCCAAGCTGGCCGGGGTCTCCAACCCGTACCTGAGCCAGATCGAGCGCGGGCTGCGCAAGCCGAGCGCCGAGGTGCTGCAGCAGATCGCCAAGGGCCTGCGCATCTCGGCCGAGGCGCTGTACGTCGAGGCCGGGATCCTGGAGCAGCGCGAGGGCGGCGCCCTCGCCGACGCCATCGTCACCGCACCCGACCTGACCGAGCGGCAGAAGCAGGTGCTGCTCGACGTCTACGAGTCCTTCCGGCGGGAGAACACGACCGCCGCCGGCCGAGCCGGCAACCAGACCACCCACCACACCGAGCCGGAGGAGTGAGCTCCATGCCGAACCTGCCCACCACCGAGGAACTGCGCAAGGCGGGCGAACAGGCCGTCGCCGCCGCTCGCACGCCGCTGCTCGCCGCCCTCGGCGCCGGCGACCTGGCCGCCAAGGCCGTCGTCGAGGCGCTGGGCAAGGCCCGCGAGCGCGCCGAGTCGGCGCGGACCGCGGCCGAGTCGGCCGACCTCAAGAAGGACCTGCGGGACAAGCTGGACCCCGCCGAGCTGCGCAAGGTGGTCGACGCCTACACGCAGTCCGCGCTGAACCTCTACCAGTTCCTCGCCCAGCACGGCGAGGAGGCGCTGGAGAAGTTGAAGACCCAGCCGCAGCTGCAGAAGGCGCTGCACCAGGTCGAGGAGGCCGTCGAGACCGCGCAGAAGCGCACCGAGACCGCCGCCGCCGACGCCCGCGTGCTGGCCGACGACGTGCTCGGCAAGGTGTCCCGCCGCACCCGCGCGGTCGGCGAGAAGGTCGCCGACGACGTGGACGACGCGACCGAGCGGCTGGCCGAGACCCTGGTCGAGGTCGGTGGCGACGTCGCCGCCGAGGTGCGCAGCACCACCCGCAAGGCCGCCGCGCCGCGCAAGACCGCCGCGACCAAGCCGGTGGCGGAGACCAAGCCGGCGGGCGCCCCGAAGAGCGCCACCGGCGCTCGCGCCGTCACGCCGAAGAAGCCCGCCGACAGCGGCAAGTGACCTGACCGGCACGGGGCGTCCCACGAGGGGCGCCCCGTTTCGGCTGTACCGGGACCGCGCGACGCACGTACGCTGGTGGTGTGCTGTCCCCATTCCCGCCCTTCAGTCCGCTCTACCTGGACGCCTGGGTCATGTTCGTGGCGTACTACGCCGCGCTGGTCATGGGCGTGTTCGCGTTCGCGCACGCGCTCTCCCAGCGCGCGGACGCCTACACGGCGGCCGAGCGCATGACCAAGCCCGCGTGGCTCGGCATCACCGGCGGTGGCGCGTTCGCGCTGCTGCTGTTCCACCCGTTCTCCGCGGGCGGGATCTTCTGGCTCGCCGCACTGGTCGCGGTCACGGTGTACGTGGTCGACGTCCGGCCGCGGCTGATCGAGGTCCAGCGCGGCCCCAGGTGGTGACGCACCGGGGCTTCGGCTCCGGCGCACCCGTCACGCTCGTCGGCCACGGCCTGGGCGCGACACCCGGTGAGGCACGGCTGCCCACGTCCGGCCTGCCGGGCACGCGGGTCGTGGTCACCCTCCCCTCGCACGGCGACGCCCCGGACGCGCCCGAGGGCTACTGGAACTACCGGCGGATCGCCGCCGACCTGCGCGCCGTCGCCCGCGAGACCGGCGCGACCCGGGCGATCGGCGTGTCGCTGACCGCGGGCGCGCTGCTCGCCCTGCTGGCCGACGAACCCGACGCGTTCGACCGCGTCGCCCTGCTGCTGCCCGCCGTGCTGGACGAGCCGCGGCGGGTGCTCGACCGCGAAGAGGCGATCACCGCCGTCGGCGGCCCGCCCGACTACCGGGCCGAACGGCGGCGCGCGTTCGCCCGCCTCGACGGCGCGCTGGCCGAGCTGCCCGGCCAGGTCGCGGTGCCCGACCGCGCGGCACTGGCCCGCGTCACCGCGCCGGTGCTGGTGATCGGCGCGACCCGGGACCCGCTGCACCCCGAGGACGTGGCCAAGCAGGTGGCGGCGGCCTTCCCGAACGGCAGGCTGGAGCTGGTCCCGTCGTGGGCGACCCACCGCGGTGACGTGCGCGGGTGGTTGTCCGACTTCCTGCGCGGGTAGCCGGAGGGCATGGCCGAACAGAAGAAGATCGCATTCCTGGTCGACACGGAGGGCATCGAGCAGGTCGAGCTGACCGAGCCCTGGCAGCACGTGGAGAAGGCCGGTGCGCTGCCCAGGCTGCTCGCGCCCAAGCTCGGGCAGGTGCAGGCGTTCGAGCACCTGACCCCGGCCGACAAGTTCGACGTCGACGTGCCGTTCGCGCACGCGGACCCGATGGACTACGACGGCATCGTCATCCCCGGCGGGGTGGCGAACTCCGACTTCCTGCGGATGGACCGCGACGCCGTGCGGTTCGTCCAGCAGCACGTGGCCGCGGGCAAGCCGGTCGCGGCGATCTGCCACGGGCCGTGGCTGCTGGTCGAGGCCGACGTGGTGCGCGGGAAGATGCTGACCTCGTTCCCGAGCCTGGCCACCGACATCCGCAACGCGGGCGGCGACTGGGCGGACCAGGAGGTCCGGGTCTGCGACATGGCCGGGTGGACCCTGGTCACCAGCCGCAACCCCGACGACCTGCCCGCGTTCAACCGCGAGGCGCTGAAGGCGTTCGGGCTGCAGGAACTCTGAGCCACCGGGTCCACGGGGAGGTGCACCTCCCCGTGGACCTGGCTACAGGCGGGCCAGGGCGTAGGCCGCGATGGCGTCGCGGACGTACTCGGCCAGGCCCTCGGCGTGCTCCTCCAACTGGACGCGGAACTCGGGCGAGTCGGCGTACAGCTCACCCAGGCCGGTGTAGGACTCCCGGTCGGGGGTCCAGCTCCGGGTCAGCCAGGTGTGGTGCCGGTCGGTCACCTCCAGCGCCTGCGGCGAGTCGGCCGCGACACCGGCGCGGAACACGTCGGCGTAAGCCCGGACGACCGCCTGCCACTCGGCGAGGAACCCGTCGGCGTCGGCCTTGGTCCAGCCCCGCATCCGGCGCTTGCCCTCGTCGATGCGCTCCCGCGCCCCCTCGCCGTAGCGCTCCACCAGTTCCGCCTCGTAGCGGGCCTGGCGGTCGGCGTCGAAGCCCTCGAACAGCTCTTCCATCTTCACGTGATCACCTCCTTCCAGCTCCTCGATCGTGCGGGAGACGGTCCGGGCCAGCGTCGCCAGCCGCTCCTGCTCGGCGGCCAGCCACCGCGCGTGGTTGCGCAGCACGTCGACCTCCCGGTGCCGGCCGTCCAGGACCTCGGCGACGGTGTCCAGGCCGAGCCCCAGCTCGCGCAGCAGCAGGATGCGCTGGAGCCGCAGCAGCTGCTCGCGCTCGTAGTGCCGGTAGCCGTTGCCGCCGATCCACGCCGGTGCGAGCAGGCCGATGGCGTCGTAGTGCCGCAGCGTCCGCGACGTCACCCCCGACATCCGCGCGACCTGCGCGATCGACCAGGCCATGACCGTCCTCCCTCCCGTGCTCACGACGGTAGAGGTTGACGCAGCGTCAACGTCAAGCGTGCCGGCAGGATGGTCGGCGTGTGGACCATCGCAGGAACGCTGAACCCCGTGCCCGCGCTCGACCGGCTGGACCTGGTGGCGGAACCGGTCGCCGCCGCGCTCCGGTCGTCCCCGGACGGCGCGCGGTTCGCGGTGGCGGAGATCGACCCCGCGCTGGCGGACACGGCCGAGTTCTGCGCGCACTACGGCTCGCCGCTGGAGGCGTCGGCGAACTGCGTCGTGGTCGCGGGCAAGCGCGGTGACGTGGTCCGCTACGCCGCGTGCCTGGTGCTGGCGACCACGCGGGCGGACGTGAACGGCGTGGTGCGGCGGCGGCTGGACTCGCGCAAGGCGTCGTTCGCGCCGATGGACGACGCGGTGGCGCTCAGCGGCATGGAGTACGGCGGCATCACGCCCGTCGGCCTGCCCGAGGACTGGCCCGTGCTGCTGTCGCCCGAGGTCGCGACCGCGCCGGAACTGGTGATCGGCAGCGGCGTCCGGGGCAGCAAGCTGCTGGTGCCCGGCGAGGTGCTGGCGAAGCTGCCCGGCGCCGAGGTCGTGGAGGGCCTGGCCCTGGCCCGCTAGCGGCGGGCGCTCACCCCGCGTAGCCCCGCAGGAAGCCGACCGCCTCGTCGGTGTCGTCGGTGACCAGGATCCAGCGCTCGGCCTCCCGACCGCGGGCGAGCGTGCGCACCAGGGGAGCGGCCGGCACCTCGTTCACCCAGAAGTCCTCGCCCAGGAACACCATCGGCGCGGCCGGGCCGACCGAGCCGTAGTGGTTCTGGCAGTAGTCCTGGAAGACCTCCTGGACGGTGCCCGCGCTGCCGGGCGTGTAGATGACGCCGCCGGTGGCGACGGTCAGCAGACCCTCCTCGCGGACCGAGTTGGCGAAGTACTTGGCGTGCAGCTCGCACGCCGGGTTCGGCGGCTCGTGGCCGTAGAACCAGGTCGGGATGCCGATCGTGCGCACCCGGTCGTGCGTCGGCAGGTCGGTGGGGCAGGCGGCGATCCAGCGCCCGATGGACTCCGCGTCGTGGCCGAACCCCGGGGCCCTGGCCAGGTCCTTCAGCGTCGGCTCGTCCACGCCGATCCGCACGCCCAGCGGCACGGCCTCCATCACGCCCGGCCCGCCGCCGGTCAGCACGGTGAACCCGGCCTCGCCGAGCGCCGCGCCCAGCCCCACCGCCCGCCGGTAGCCGTCGGTGTCCCGGCCCAGCGCGTGCCCGCCCATCACCGCGACCGGCCGCTCGGCCAGCGCGTCCGCCAGCGCCTCGGTGATCGCGTGGTCGTGCAGCCGCTCGGCCAGGGCGTGCAGCGGGTCCGGGTTGTGGCCCCGCGCCCGGCTGTGCCGGTAGATCAGGGCGTCCGGGGTGTCGGCGTAGGTGACCGGGTCGGCCGGGTCGAACCCGGCGAACAGCTCGCCCGGCGTGTACAGCCGCGACCGGTACACGTCGTAGGGCAGGTCGGGGATCGCCGGGAACACCAGCGCCCCGGCCGCCGCCGCCCGCCGCTGGCCGACGGGGGAGAGCGCGCAGCCGAGGAACAGCGCGCCGTCCACCGGCACGCGCAGCTCCTCGTCGCTCAGGTCGAGCCCGACGAGCACGGCGTCCCGCAGGTCCGTCGCCGCTCGCACCTGGTGGATGTCGGTGTACTCCGTGCGCACCGGCGCAGCCTACGACCCCGGCCGGTCAGAAGATGACGGTCTGGTTCCCGTGCACGAGGACCCGGTCCTCCAGGTGCCACCGCAGACCGCGCGCCAGCACCACCTTCTCGATGTCACGACCCTTGCGCACCATGTCGTTGATCGAGTCGGTGTGGTCCACCCGGATCACGTCCTGCTCCACGATGGGGCCCTGGTCGAGTTCCGCGGTGACGTAGTGGCAGGTCGCGCCGACCAGCTTCACGCCGCGGCTGTGCGCCTGGTGGTACGGCCGCGCCCCGATGAACGACGGCAGGAAGCTGTGGTGGATGTTCAGCGCCCGCCCGGCCCAGTCCGCGCACAGCTCGGCGGGCAGGATCTGCATGAACCGCGCCAGCACCACCGCGTGCGGCCGCTGCGCGTCGACCAGCTGGCGCAGCTGCGCGAACGCCGCCGACTTGCCCTCCGGGTCGTTCACCGGGAACGGCAGGTGGTGGAACGGGATGCCGTGCGCCCTGGTGATCCCGGCCAGGTCGGCGTGGTTGCCGATCACCGCCGACACGTCCACGTCCAGCTCGCGCGAGGCCACCCGGCCCAGCAGGTCGTACAGGCAGTGCCCCTCCCTGGACACCAGGATCACCACGCGCCGCCGCTCGCCGGAGTCGGTCACCCGCCACGCGCCGGGGTGCGCGCCCAGCTCGCGGGCCACCTCGGCGAACCGCGACCGCAGCTCCTCGACGTCGAACGGCAGCGAGTCGGCCCGCACCTCCTGGCGGGTGAAGAACCAGTTGGTGGCCGGGTCGGTGTGGTAGGCCGCCTCCACGATCCAGCCACCGTGCTCGGCCAGGAACGAGGAGATCCTGGCCACGATGCCGGTCCGGTCCGGGCAGCCGAAGGTGATCACGTAGCGTCGTTCAGGCAGGGGCACGACGCGAAGTATCTACGGTCGCGGCAGCCCGTCCAGCAGTGACCTGTCCCCCGATGTGATGGCGCCGCTCGGCCGGCCCCACACCGCCCGGTACAGCGCGTCCGCGGTGCCCGCGACGATCGCGTCCGCATCGGTGGCCGAGCCGGTGGGGCGGCCGACCTCCGGCGGCTCGCCCGGCGTGAGCCGCAGCTCCCACGCCCGGCCCGCGTCGGCGGCGTGGAACAGCACGCGGCCCGCCCGCCCGACCGGCTCGCGCCGGGCGACGTGGGGCAGCATCCGGTCCAGGTACTCGTCGACGCCGTCGGCCGCGAACCCGGCGTCGAACAGCAGCGACGGCACCTCCGGGCCGTGCAGCGCGTGCTCGGCGTCCAGCCGGTGGATCGCCGTCTCGTGCGCCTGCCGCCGGGCCCAGAAGGCGTGGGTCTTCGGGCCGGTGAACGACCACGCGGGCGTGTTCGACGTGGTGCCGGCGAGCGCATCGGCCAGCTCGGTGAACCTCTTGTCCCACCAATCGAGCAGTTCGTCCCAGTCGGCGGGCCGGTCCTGCGGTCGCGGCCGCTCGCCGTCCGGCGGGGTGCGCAAGGCGGTCGACGCCCAGGAGTGCGTGAGCGCCAGGTGGTCGACCAGGTCCCGCACCGCCCAGCCCGGACAGGTCGGCGCCTGCGCGTCCGGCCCGGCGGCCAGGGCGGCGGCGCGCGCCGCGGCGTAGTGGGTCCTCAGCTGCTGCACGAGATCCGCGTGGTCCACCCCGCACAGCCTAGGGACCGACGACGTCCCAGGGCAGGGTCACCTCGCCGAGCCGCCACCGCTTCCGGTCGTCCAGCACCGGCCAGCCGCGCTCGGCCAGCAGCTCCACGGCCCGCACCCAGCGGGCCCGCGGGCCGTAGGGCGCGAACGGCGCGGACGTCGCCCAGCACGCGTCCAGCTCGCTCAGCAGCGCGTGCACCTTCTCGCCGGGCACGTTGTGGTGGATCAACGCCTTCGGCAGCCGTTCGGCCAGGTCGCCCGGGGTCTCCAGGTCGGCGGGCAGGCAGGACAGGGTGAACGTCCGCGGCCCGTCGGCGGTCAGCGCGACCCAGCAGCAGCGGCGGCCGATCTCGTCGCACGTGCCCTCCACCAGCACACCGCCCGGCGCGAGCCGGCCGACCATGGCGCCCCACGCCTCGGCGGCCTGCTCCTCGGTGTACTGGCGCAGCACGTTGAACGCGCGCAGCAGCACCGGGCGGGCCCCGGCCAGCTCGAACCCGCCGCGCCGGAAGTCCAGCCGCGGCGGGTCGGCGACCTCCTTGCCCGCGGCGACCCGGTCCGCGTCCAGCTCCAGGCCGAGCACGCGGACGTCCGGGTTGACCGCGCGCAGCCGTGCGGCCAGCTCCACGGTGGTGACCGGGGACGAGCCGTAGCCGAGGTCGACCACCAGCGGCTCGGGCCGGTCGAGCAGGTCGCGGTGGGTGTGCGCGACCCACCGGTCCACCCGGCGCAGGCGGTTCGGGTTCGTGGTGCCCCTGGTGGGCAGGCCGAGCGCGCGGGCCCGACCCGCGGCTAGGCGTGGCGTGCGAGCCATTCGGAGGTGAACTCGGTTTCCTTGTCCAGCAGCAGGGCCACCTGCTCGGCGATCAACGACTCGACCTTGCCGCCGACCAGCGGGATGCCCACCTTGGTCTGGCCGACGAGCAGCAACTCGCTGCCGGTCGGGGTGTCGCTGAGCGTGATCGTGCCCTCCAAGCGGCCCGGCACGCCCTTGAGCAGGCCCTCGATGGTGCCGGTCAGACCCGCCTCGGTCCACGTCTCGGTGCGCGTGATGACCAGGTCACCGCCCAGCACACCGCGCGCGAACGGCGGCAGGTGCTCGGCGGACACACCCTGCTTGAGCTGGTAGGACGTGGTGCCGCCGGTCGAGGTGAAGGTGATCAGCTCGGGGTCCGCGCCGCCCAGCACGGCCAACCGGTCCCGCAGGTAGGTCTCGTCCACCAGCGCTGCGTACACGTCCCGCGCGGGCCGGCGGGACGTGGTTCGGTGCTCGATGCGGCGTGCCATGTCGCGGAGGCTACCGTTCTCTGTCGTGACCACCCCGCCCTCCAGTGCCCGTGTGCCGCTGGCCGAGTGCACCACGCTGCGGCTCGGTGGCCCTGCGACGAGGTTCGCGCGCGCCGCCACAGCCGCCGAGCTGGTCGAGACCGTGCGCGCGTTGGACGCGGCCGGCGAACCGCTGCTGCTGCTCGGCGGCGGGTCGAACCTCGTGGTCTCCGACACCGGGTTCGCCGGCACCGTGGTGCAGGTCGGCACGGCGGGCCGGCGGCTGGACCCGCTGGGCGACGGCCTGGTGCAGCTCACCGTCGAGGCGGGCGAGGACTGGGACTCGGTGGTGGCCGAGGCCGTGGCGCAGGGGCTGGGCGGGCTGGAGTGCCTGTCCGGCATCCCCGGGCTGGTCGGGGCGACGCCGGTGCAGAACGTCGGCGCGTACGGCGTCGAGGTCGCGCAGGTGCTGACGTCGGTGGACCTGCTCGACCGGCGGACCGGCCGGGTGCACCAGGTGCCCGCGGAGGGGCTGGGGCTGGCGTACCGCACGAGCGTGCTGAAGGGCACGGACCAGGCGGTGGTGCTGCGGGCGCGGTTCGCGCTGACGGCGGGCGGCCAGTCGGCGCCCATCCGGTACGGCGAGCTGGCCAGGGTGCTCGGCGTCGCGCCGGGCGACCGGGTGCCCGCCGACGCGGCCCGCAAGGCGGTGCTGGAGCTGCGGCGCGGCAAGGGCATGGTGCTGGACGCGGCCGACCACGACACGTGGAGCGCGGGCTCGTTCTTCACCAACCCGCTGCTGGACGACTCCACGCTGGCCGGTGTGCTGATCCGGATCGCCGAGCGGCTGGGGTCGCACGTGGACGTGCCGACCTACCCGGCGGGGGCCGGGTTCGCGAAGCTGTCGGCGGCCTGGCTGATCGAGCGGGCCGGGTTCCAGCGCGGGTACCGGGGCGCCGGCGGTCGAGTGGCGTTGTCGGGCAAGCACACGCTGGCGCTGACCAACCGCGGCGGGGCCTCCACGGAGGACCTGTTGGACCTGGCGCGCGAGGTGCGCGACGGGGTGCGGACGGCGTTCGGGGTGGAGCTGCGGCCGGAACCCGTGCTGGTGGGCTGCGAGCTCTGACGCCCTGGGGTTGTCGGGTGCGTGGTCGTGGGGTGCGGCGGTCGTGGGTGCGGTGGTTGTGGTGTTCCAGGGGCCGGCGGTGGCGAGGCCGAACGGGTGACCACGTGTGACGAATCCTCACTCCGCGCGTTTCATGGAGGCAGGGGCACCTGTTGGAGGTCGTCATGGCCTACCCCGACGACGATCGCGCGGCCGTCAGGCCGATCAAGAAGCTGGTTGAGGACGACTTCCTGAGCCGGCCCGGTGTGGTGGGTGTCGACCTCGGCGAGAAGACCGTCGGCGGCCGGGCGACCGGTGAGCTGGCGATCGTGGTGTTCGTCCGGCGCAAGGGACCCGCCGCCCAGTTCGCCATCCCGCCGGACGTCCTCGGCGTGCCGACCGACGTGGTCGAGGACACGTTCCACCCGCACCACACCATCGCCTCGCCGGAGGGCGTGGGCGGCGCGGAGCGGCACGAGGTGCTGGCGGGCGGCATCGGGATCGGGCCGAGCCGGGCGATCCGGTTCGTGCCGCCGGACGTGCCCGAAGTGGACGACTACGTGGTGGCCGGGACGCTCGGCGCGCTGGTCACGCCGCGCCGCAGGCACGTGGTGATGGCGCTGACGTCCTTCCACGTCGCCTGCGTCGACGACGCCTGGGCGGTCGGCGACCCGATGGTGCACCCGTCCCGGATCGACGGTGGCCACCCGGTGCACGACCGGGTCGGCGCGCTGGCGCGGGCCGCGCTGTCCGGCCGGGTGGACGCCGCCGCGATCGTGCTGACCACGCCGCGGGTGCGGGCCGAGGTGGTGGGGCTGGGCGCGGTCACCGGGGCAGCCGACGCGCGGGTCAGCCTGCGGGTCCGCAAGCGGGGCCGCACGACCGCCGTCACCGAGGGCGTGGTGGCGTCGACGGACGCCGCGATCACGCTGGACTTCGGGGCGGGCATCGGCGTGCGCACCCTGCGCGACCAGATCCGGATCGAGACGCGGGGGTTCGCCGACCACGGCGACTCCGGCGCGGTGCTGCTGGACGACGGCAACCGCGTGGTCGGGCTCTACTGCGCCGGCAGCCCGACGCGCGGGTTCGCCAACCCGGTCGGCGCGGTGCTGGACCAGCTGGACGTGGACCTGCTGCTCACGCCCGGTGCACGCGTGTCGCCGACGCCTGCGCGCGGGGCTTGAGCACGATCTGGTCCAGGTTCACGTGCGACGGCCTGGTCACCGCGAACGCGATCACGTCCGCGACGTCGTCCGCGGTCAGCGGCGTCACGCCCTGGTAGACGGCGGCGGCACGGTCGGCGTCGCCGTCGAAGCGGTTCAACGAGAAGTCGGTCTCCACCATGCCCGGCAGGACCTCGGTGACGCGCACCGGCTGCCCGAGCAGTTCGCCGCGCAACGTCCGGTGCAGCGCGGACTGTGCGTGCTTGGCCGACGTGTAGCCGGAACCGTTGTCGTACGCCTCGTAAGCGGCGACCGAGGTGACGGAGACGACGTGACCGTCACCGGAGGCGATCAGCTTGGGCAGCAGGCCCTTGGTGACCCGCAGCGTGCCCAGGACGTTCGTCTCCCACATCCACCGCCAGTGCTCCTCGTCGGCCTCGGCGACGGTGGCCAGGCCGCGCGCGCCGCCGGCGTTGTTGACCAGGACCCGGGCGGCGGGGACGGCGTCCAGGAACGCCTCGACCGACGGCGCCGAGGTGACGTCGAGCTCGACGGCGGCGCCCCCGATCTCATCCGCGATAACCTTGAGGCGGTCGACCCGCCGGGCGCCCAGCACCACGTGGAAGCCCTCGGCGGCGAGCCTGCGGGCGGTGGCCTCACCGATACCCGCACTGGCTCCGGTCACGACTGCGATAGGACGGTTCACGGTGATGATCCTAGGTGTGCGATTCATGTGATCGAGATCACTCGCACCGGAGGTCCCGTGAGACGTCCTTCGATCAGGAGGTCGAACGTGCACAGGAGATTGGCGGCTCTGCTGCTCGGCTTGGCGTTGCTGGCCGGCTGCTCGGCGAAGGTGGAACAGGGCGCGGCCACACCGGTCGGCGGTGACGGCCCGCCGGTGGCCAAGATCACCACCGCGCCCGCCGACGGCGCCAAGGACGTGCCGGTGAACGTGCCGGTGCAGGTGACGGTGGCCGAGGGCACGATCGACCAGGTCGCCCTGACCAACCCCGAGGGGCAGCCCGTCGCGGGCGCGCTCACCGAGGACAAGAAAACCTGGACCAGCACCGAGCCGCTGGGGTACGGCAAGAGCTACACCTACTCGGGCCGGGCGATCGGCGCCGACGGCAGGCCGGTCGACCTCCAGGGCGCGTTCACCACCCTCACCCCGGCGTCGCAGGTGCGCGCCACGCTGTTCCCCGGCGACAACCAGACGATGGGCGTCGCGGTCCCGATCAAGGTCGAGTTCGACGTGGACGTGACCGACCGGGCGAGCGTGGAGAAGGCGCTGACCGTCACCAACTCGGCCGGCGTGGTGGGCAGCTGGGCGTGGCTGAACGCCCGCGAGGTGCACTACCGGCCGGAGAAGTACTGGCCCGCGAACACCCAGGTCCACGTCGAGGCGAAGCTGTACGGCGTGCCCTACGGCGGCGGCGCGTACGGCCGCGCGGACGTGACCAGCGACTTCACCATCGGCCGCAACCAGGTCGTGAAGATCGACACGCCGACGCACCAGCTGGTGGTGCAGCGCGACGGGCAGACGGTGGCGACCTACCCGGCGTCGTTCGGCAGGGACGCAGACCCGGAGCTGACCACGCCGAACGGCACGTTCGTGGTGATGCAGAAGAACGACACGTTCAGCTTCGACAACCCGCGTTACGGCTACACCAACGTGGTCAAGAAGTGGGCGGTGCGGTTCTCCAACCACGGCGAGTTCATCCACGAGAACAACGACAACGCGGCCAACATCGGCAAGGCGAACACGTCGCACGGGTGCGCGAACCTGCTGGAGGCCGACGCCAAGGCGTACTACGACAGCGCGCTGGTGGGTGACCCGGTGGAGGTGACGGGCTCGATCACCACCCTGCCCGCCCAGTTCGACTGGTACGACTGGCAGATCCCCTGGTCCCAGTGGCAAACCATGTCCGCCCTCTAACCCCCGCGAGTCGAACCCCCACGTCCCGCGTGTCGAACGTTCGCGTCCCGCGTGTCGAACGTTCGCGTCCCGCGTGTCCTACGTTCAGGGCGCGAGAGTCCTGCGTTGGGAGCGCGAGAGTCCTACGGTCAGGGCGCGAGAGTCCTACGGTCAGGGCGCGAGAGTCCTACGTTCGGGAGTCCTGAGTTCTACGTTCAGGGCGGTGGTGCTGTCCGGCTCGATTTGACATGGGGCCCTTACGGGCACCCCAGGCAGGCCAAAGCCGGCAGGCCCGGCGGGGTAAAGCGTCCCGCCGGGCCTGCCGGCTTCGTCCAGCCTATGGCACCCGAACCCATGTCAAATCGAGCCTCGGTGGGTTGGTGCGGTTGGGTGCGGTTGGGTTGTGGTGAGGTACACGGCGGAAAAACGCCGGTGGTGGGAAGTGGTGGGTTGACCTGGGCGTTGTCGTAGATCGTGCAGAACACTCTCCTCGACGCCGAGGGCGTCCGGCTGGCGGTTCGCGAGTCGGGTCCGCAGGACGGTCCGGCGGTCGTGCTGGTGCACGGCTGGGCGCAGTCCGGGGAGGTGTGGTCGCCGGATCCGTCCTTCCGCTCGTACGCGGTGGACCTGCGGGGGCACGGGGACTCGCAGGTCGCGGAGGGCGGGTACCGGGATTCGGCGTGCTGGGCGGCTGATCTGAAGGCCGTCCTGGATCACGTCGGGCGGCCGGCGGTGGTGGTCGGGTGGTCGTACGGCGGTGTGGTGATAGCCGACTACCTGCGGTTCCACGGGACGGCGCAGGTCAGCGGGGTGGTGCTGGTCGGCGCGATCACCGAGTTGGGGCGTGGTCGGCCCGGTGGTGCGGTCGGTGGGGTGATGCGGGCGGCGTTGCCGGGGGCGTTGTCGGACGACCCGGCGGTGGCGGTGCCCGCGTTGGCGTCGTTCTGGCAGGCGCAGGGTGTCGTGGGCGGTGAGCTGGTGCAACGGCTGCTGGGCACCTCGCTGCGCGTCCCGCCGCGGGTGCGGCGGGAGTTGTTCAAGCGGGACGTGGACAGCGCCGCAGTGCTGAAGGCGGTGGACAGGCCGACACTGGTGGTGCACGGCACCGCCGACGAGGTGGTCGACCCGGCCGCCGGGGAGTACGCGGCGGCCCTGATCCCCGGAGCCGACTTGCGCCGCTACGAACGCACCGGACACGCGCCCTTCCTGGAACGGCCCGAGCGCTTCGCCGCCGACCTGGCGGGCTTCGTGGCAGAGGTCTCGCGGTGAAGCGGGTCGCGGTGCTCTCCGTGCACACCTCGCCGCTGGAGCAGCCCGGGACGGGTGACGCGGGCGGGATGAACGTCTACATCGTGCAGACGGCCAGGCGGATGGCGCAGCGGGGGATCGCGGTGGAGATCTTCACGCGGGCCACGTCGTCCGACTTGCCGCCGGTGGCCGAACTGGCGCCCGGGGTGAAGGTCCGGCACGTGGTGGCGGGGCCGTTCGAGGGCCTGGGGAAGGAAGAACTGCCTGGTCAGCTGTGCGCGTTCACGGCGGGCGTGCTGAGGGCCGAGGCGCGGCACGAGCCGGGGCACTACGACGTGGTGCACTCGCACTACTGGCTGTCCGGGCAGGTCGGGTGGTTGGCGCGGGAGCGGTGGGCGGTGCCGTTGGTGCACACGGCGCACACGTTGGCCAAGGTGAAGAACCTGGCGCTGGCGGTGGACGACACGCCGGAGCCCCGGATGCGGGTGATCGGCGAGGAGCAGGTGGTCGCGGAGGCGGACCGGTTGGTGGCGAACACCGACGTCGAGGCCGCCGAGCTGGTCAAGCTGTACGACGCGGACCCCGGGAAGGTGCTGGTCGTGCCGCCGGGGGTGGACCTGGAGCGGTTCACGCCGGGTGACCGGGACGCGGCACGGTCGTCCCTGGGGTTGCGGCCCGAGTCCGTCGTGCTGGCGTTCGTGGGGCGGATCCAGCCGTTGAAGGCGCCGGACGTGCTGTTGCGCGCGGCGGCCGAGATGGTGGCGCGCGATCCCGGGTTGCGGTCGCGGCTGGTGGTGCTGGTCGTCGGCGGGCCGTCGGGGTCGGGGATGAAGACGCCGGAGGAGTTGGTCCGGCTGGCCTCGGAGCTGCGGATCTCGGACGTGGTGCGGTTCCTGCCACCGCAGGAGGGCGAGGCGTTGGCGCGGGTCTACCGGGCCGCGGACGTGGTCGCGGTGCCCAGTCACAACGAGTCGTTCGGGCTGGTCGCGCTGGAGGCGCAGGCGTGCGGGACGCCGGTGGTCGCGGCCGCGGTGGGCGGGTTGCCGGTGGCGGTCCGGGACGGGGTGTCCGGGGTGCTGGTGGACGGTCACGACGCGCAGTCGTGGGCGCGGGTGCTGTCCGGCATCGGGTTGAACCGGGCGTACCGGGAGGAGCTGGCCAGCAACGCGGTCGGGCACGCCCGCCGGTTCTCGTGGGACAGGACGACTGATTCACTGCTCGCGGGGTACGCCGAAGCACGGGACGTGTTCCGCGAGGAGGTCATCGCTTGAGCCTGGACGAGGTCATCAGCTCCACGTTGGACGAACGCGAGCTGCGCTACGACCGCAAGGGACCCGGTCGGTTCTTCGTGACCCTGCCCGGCACGAAGAAGCTGCAGACGAACTGCTGGCTGGTGCTCGGCAGGCACGCGCTGGTGGTCGAGGCGTTCGTCTGCCGCAAGCCGGACGAGTCGCACGAGGACGTTTACCGGTTCCTGTTGCGCCGCAACGCGAAGCTGTACGGCGTGCACTACACGATCGACACGACCGGCGACATCTACCTGGTCGGTCGGGTCGCGCTGCACGCCGTGACGCCGGACGAGCTGGACCGCGTGCTCGGGCAGGTGGTGGAGGCGGCCGACGGCGACTTCAACACGCTGCTGGAACTCGGCTTCGCCGGCGCGATCCAGCGCGAGTGGGACTGGCGGGTCTCGCGCGGCGAGTCGCTGGCCAACCTCCAGGCGTTCCGGCACCTGGTGTCCGAATCGTGATCACCCCCGCGCAACGGCCCTGAGCCCGCGCCCCGTCCCAGCGGTGACCGCAAACCTGGGAGGGGACCATGGGCAGACGGGTGGGACTGGCGCTGGCCGCGTTCGCGGTGCTGGCGCTGGCGGGGTGCTCGGCCGGGTCGTCGTCGGACTCGGCGGCCGGTCAGCCGGCGGTGGCGCCGGAGCGGGCGCAACCGGGCGGCACGCCGAAGCAGGAGGCCGCGGACCAGGGGCAGGCCCAGCAGGCCGGGACGTCGGCCCAGCAGGATCGCCTGCTGGTGCGCACCGCGACGATCGAGCTGGGCGCGGCGGACGCCGCCGCGGTGCTGGGCCGGGTCAAGGACCTGGTCATCGCCGAGGGCGGGTACTCGGCGCAGGAGAAGTCGCAGCCCCACCGGGCGTCCGTGACGTTCAAGGTGCCCGGTGACCGGCTGGACCCGGTGCTGGAGTCCGTCGGACGGCTGGAGGGCGTCAGCGTCACCCGGCGCGAGCTGCAGACCGAGGACGTGACCGAGCAGGTCGTGGACGTCGAGGCGCGGATCGCCAACCAGCGGGCCAGCGTGGAGCGGGTGCGGGGGCTGCTGGACCGGGCCACCACGACCGCGGAGATCACCGACATCGAGGCCGAGCTGACCGAGCGGCAGTCCGAGCTGGAGTCGCTGCAACGCCGGTACGAGACGTTGAAGGGGCAGGTGGCCCTGTCGACGTTGACCGTCGTCATCACGACGAGCGACGCGCCCGCGGTGGTGGCCGAGGAGGAGAACGGGTTCCTGGCCGCGTTCACCGGTGGCTGGAAGGCGCTGCTGGGGGCGTTCGGCTGGCTGCTGGTCGTGGTGGGCGCCGTGCTGCCGTTCGCGGTGGTGCTCGGCCTGCCCGCGTTCGGCTACCTCTGGTGGCGCCGTCGGCGGCGGGCCGGGACCACCCTGTTGCGCGGTGAATCCTGACGAAAACTCTACTCAGAGCAACATCGCGCGGGAGCGCGGGGCGGCTTGGGAGAGAGGGGGAGTCGCGAGTCAAGCCGCCCCGCGTCAGTCCCCGCTGAAAGTGGATCCGGGCGGGGGGAGCCCGGGATTCCAAGCGGGCCGCGGTTCGACGGGGGGATTGCGAACCGCGGAGGTGCCGCGCGGGCCGTTCGGAGTGCGTGGGAGCCGACCCGCGGGACCCTGCCAACTTGGCAGATGGCCGGTGATCACCACAAGGGGGCGCACTACTCCATTCGGGTCTTCTTAGCCGAGTTAAGTAACGCTGTAGCGCGACCGCCGACTGCCTTGACCATCCCTGTGGCTTGACTCACGATGGCGGGATCACGGCCCCCAGGATGAATGAGGCAGCCGCATGGTCTTCCGCAGTCCGTTCCCCGACGTCGAGGTCCCGGACGTCTCGCTGCACGAGTTGCTGTTCGCCGACCTCGGTGAGCGCGCCGACCGCGTCGCGCTGGTCGACGGCACCTCGGGCGCGTCCCTGACCTACACCCAGCTCGCCGGCGCGATCGACCGCCTGGCCGCTGCGCTGGCCGCCAAGGGGATCGGCAAGGGCGACGTGGTCGGCATCCTCAGCCCGAACACGCCGTACTACGCGGTCGTGTTCCACGGCATCCTGCGGGCGGGCGCCACCGCGACCACCATCAACGCCCTGTACACGGCGGACGAGGTCGCGCACCAGCTGACCGACGCGGGCGCGAAGATGCTGTTCACGGTGTCCGCGCTGCTGCCGAACGCGGCGCCGGGCGCCGAGAAGGCCGGCATCTCCGACGTGGTCGTGCTGGACGCCGCCGAGGGCTACCCGAGCCTGTCGTCGCTGCTGGCGAACACCGAACCGGTGCCGGAGGTGACCGTCGACCCGGCCGAGGACGTGGCCGTGCTGCCGTACTCGTCGGGCACGACCGGCCGGGCCAAGGGCGTGATGCTGACGCACCGCAACCTGGTCGCCAACATCGTCCAGTGCGGACCGCTGTTGAAGGTCAGCGGGCAGACGAAGGTCCTCGCCGTGCTGCCGTTCTTCCACATCTACGGCATGCAGGTGCTGATGAACAACGGCCTGCACGTCGGCGCGACGGTGGTGACGCTGCCGAAGTTCGACCTGCCCGAGTTCCTGCGGGTCATCCAGGACCACCGCACCGACCGCGTCTACATCGCCCCGCCGGTCGCCGTGGCGCTGGCCAAGCACCCCCTGGTCGACCAGTACGACCTGTCCGGCCTCGACGGCATCTTCTCCGGCGCCGCGCCGCTGGACGTCGACCTCGCGGCGGCCGTGGCCAAGCGCCTGGGGTGCCGCGTCTCGCAGGGGTACGGGATGACCGAGATGAGCCCGGTCAGCCACGCCATCCCGGACGGGCGCGACGACATCTCGGTCGGCACGGTCGGCGTGATCGCCCCGAACATGGAGTGCCGCTTCGTGGACCCGGCGACCGGCGAGGACGTGGGCGTCGGCGAACGCGGCGAACTCTGGTGCCGCGGCCCGAACGTGATGAAGGGCTACCTGAACAACCCCGAGGCGACCGCCGCCACCCTTGACGACGAGGGCTGGCTGCACACCGGCGACGTCGCCGTGATCGACGAGCGCGGCCTGGTCAGCATCGTGGACCGGGTCAAGGAGCTGATCAAGTACAAGGGCTACCAGGTGCCGCCCGCCGAGCTGGAGGCGTTGCTGCTGACGCACCCGGAGATCGCCGACGCGGCGGTCGTGGGCGTGCGCGACGCGGAGGGCGAGGAGGTGCCGAAGGCGTTCATCGTGCGGCAGCCGAACACCACCCTCGACGCGGCGGCGGTGATGGAGTTCGTCGCGTCCCAGGTCGCGCCGCACAAGAAGGTGCGGGTCGTGGAGTTCATCGAAGCGATCCCGAAGTCGGCGGCGGGCAAGATCCTGCGGAAGGATCTCCGCGCCCGTGAGGCCAGTTGATCGGGTGACCGGTTGGCGCAGGTGAGGCGCTTGAACCATACCTGACCTGCGCCAACAGGATCACGAATAAGTTGAGCACCTGTCATGTTCTGTCGGTCGTGGTGGCTTCTTGCCGCTTCTCACGGAACATGCACGGAACAACGGAAGCCCCCGGCGGTGATCGCTGCCGGGGGCTTCGTCATGCACTTCACCTGGGCAAACTTTCTGTCGTCTCGCAGAATGCAGCCGACTGTTCGGCGTCGGCACCGGCACGTGCCTGATGAGGAAGCAGACACTGGGCCGCCCTGGCTTCCGTCGCCTCGACCGGCGCTGGAACTGCTGCACCGAACTAGGCCAATCCCCTTTTACTTGGCCTCACAGCAGCGACCGCTAACGTCCCTGCAGGTCCATCCGGGTCGTTTGGGGTATCGGAGTGTAGCTTCTGCTACAGACCAATCCGTTTCTACTAGGCTTTTTTTGAACGTGCACATGGATGTGGATGTGTGTGCAGTTCGCATCACGTCCGGCTTGGATGACGGTGCTAGCACCTGATGCAGAGCCATGCTGTGCATGGAGGATGCTCTCCGGTGCTGACTTTCGCTGGTCGAACAACCGGTCCTCCTCTGCACGCCGTCCGGGGCGGATGAAATGAGACTACCTGCACCTTATGCGCGGCGGTGTGCATAGCTCGTGCAGCTAGGTTCGATCTGGTTCATCTAGCCGTCCTCGCCGAGAAGGTCGTTGATCCGCTGGTTCGACTTCTCGCGTTGACCGTCGAGCACCTTGGCGTAGACCTTGAGCAGAACGGCCACCGAGTGCCCCGCCCGTTCCGCCACCTCAACCGCGGGCACCCCGGCCGCCAGCCAGGTCGAGACGGCCGCGTGCCGCAGGGCGTACGGCTCGTCCGCCAACGGCGAAGCGGCCTGAGAGGGCGACAGGCCGACCAGTCGCACCTTCCGCCACGCTGCCGTGTAGACCGACGAGTTAATCGGCTCAGTGCTCTTCAGGCCCCGGAAAAGACGGCCGTCCGGCGTGGTGCCGAACCGGTCGAGGTGCCACCGGAGGATGGCGACCAGAGCGGGCGGGATGGGCACCGGCCGAGTCGCGCCGTCAGGCCGCCGCTTCAAGTTGCGCTCCTCCCAGCCCGTCCCCGAGTCCGTGTAGCGCGCCACGGCGCGGGTCGCCGACTTCTCCAGCAGAAGTTCACCCCAGCCGGTTTCAGGCAGTTCGCAGTCCGTCTCACGGAGCCTGTTGACCTCGCCGGGCCGCAGACCCGCGTAGTACATGGTCGCGAAGAAACCGAACAGGTAGTCTTAACTCCCCGGTCGTCTCCCGGCGTAGGTCACAGCCGCCAGGAGCTGCCGTGCCTGCTTCGGGTTCACGACCGACCGAGGATCGACTTCGTTGATCGTGTCCTGGCCGGTTACCCGCAGTCCCGCCAGCGGGTTCGCCGCCAGCTCACCGACCTTGACCGCGTAGCCGAGCAGCAAGCTGACCACAGCACGTCGGGACTTCGCCGTCCACGCGGTGGTGGCCTTCCCGTCGAGCTTGCGCGCCAACGTCCGCAGCACCTTGTCCAGCTCCACGCCATCCGCCAACTCGCGGGCCGGACGGGAGGCAGTTCCAAGCCACTGCGCCGCCTCCTGCTGCTCATCGGTGAGCTGGTGCGGTCTCAGTTCAGGCGGAAGCAGCAGACACGTGGTCAACGTGCGCCTCAGCGTCATGGGAGTAGGTGCTCCATGCTGCGAGGTGACGAATGCGGCGACCGGAATCGCACAGGCATCCACGTACCGTTTCCGCGTGTTGGGTGCGACCTCATTCCACTCGTGCTCGATGAACTCCTGCGCGAGCTGCAACAACGACCGCACCGATTTCGCCTTGATTTCCGACTCCGGGAGACCGGTTCCGATGTCGAACGCCTGCCCCTCACGGGCCGCCTGTACAAGATCGTTACGCCGGTTGCTGGCCAGCGCCTTAGTCCGGTACCACTCGGAGTGCTCTCTACCTGCGGTGACCCAGCGAACGCCGTAGGGCTTCGGTCGCTTCTCGCCGTTCCTGTCCGGCTTGAGAGTCTTCAGTTCCCAGATGTTGACCTTGTAAGTAAGGCTCACGCAGCCGCGCTCCGCAGGCGAGCCAGCCAGGCGTTGTAGGGGCTTCGCCACATCTCCACCACGGTCACCGTCCACGCGGCAAGGTTGGAAAGGGCTCAGTGACAACCACCCTAAGCGTGGGCCGACACGTGTTGGACCGCAGTGTTCAGAGTTTCTTCTCTTCTTCAAGGCGGCCCCCTCCGGGGGCCGCTGACCGTTCAGAGTTCGTAAAGGTCGTCGCGGACAGACTTCGGCAGTGTTCTATGTCGCGCCAACGTGGGCCTTGCGGCCCACGGGCGCGACACCCAAGGCACCGAAGCCCGTCCGCGACGACCTGGAGGCACGGTCAGCAGCCCCACCTGACCTACCTCGATGGGTTGGGGTTATGCGTACACGGCGTGTCACCGTTCGACGGGGATGCCGTACTACTGTGCTGTGAACTCGGATACTATATCCGTCAAGTTATCGTGGCACCCTCAGCATGGAGGCGAGCGTGACAGTGCAGTATGACTATGAGTCACTAGGGGCGGACCGCTTCCAACAACTATGTCAGGCCCTCCTTGCCGCTAAACTTCCTGACATCCAGTGCTTCCCTGTCGGGATGCCGGATGGAGGCCGAGACGCTGCACTTCCCGCGGCCCCCACAAGCGATTCCGTCGTGTATCAAGTAAAGTATCGGAAGCCCACCCCAAATAGGCTTGCCACTGCCAATGAGATTGAGAAGTGGGTTATAAACGCACTCAATGGCGAACTGGAGAAAGTCCGCGTACTCGCATCCCGTGGTACCAACAAGTACATCCTTCTTACTAACGCGCAATGTTCTTCGCATCAAGATGAAGGAACACGCGACCGCGTGCAGAAGTGGTTGAATGAGAATATGCCCGTTTCAGCTCAAGTCTGGTGGCGAGACGATATTGACAGGCGTCTAGACTCGGAACGTGAGATAAAACGCACGTATGGCTTCCTTCGCGATACCGTCGGTCTAGCCGAGTTGCTTGACCTTAGGCAACCGAACATTGACGACGATGAATTTCTGAAGATTGCGCGATCCGATCCTCGGGTTAACGCACTAACCAAGTATCTAGCACACCAATACCGCCGCGATCGAGTTGTCAAATTTAAGCAGGCGGAATTGGAGCCGCAACTTTTAGATGTATTTATCGACGTCCCGCTAGTCGTTCCACCGCAAAGTAAAATTGACGACCCCGCCGTCCGCAATATTCTTAACTCCGACTGGCACACGGCTCGCTCACTTAACGATACCCTTGAGCGATGGTCCGGCATCTTGGGAAGAGATGTGACGGAAACGTTTATTGCGACCAACAGGGCGGAAGGACCGCTTGCGGCGACGTGCTTACTGGCAGAGGGTTTCAGATCTGACAGCGGCGCCGAGTTTTTGAAGTTTGTCCTAGAGGGCGCTCCTGGCCAAGGTAAATCAACCATCGGGCAATATCTGTGTCAGGTACATCGAGCTCGCCTCTTGAACACGCCCGAGGTAAAGCGCTTCCCTCCAGAACACCGTTCTAGTCCCATCTTCTTGCCACTCCATGTCGATCTACGCGATCTAGCTGCCTGGCTACGTAAGCAAGATCCATTTGACATAACATTTAAAGGCACGCCGCCAGACTGGTCGAACACGCTAGAATCATTTCTTGCAGCGCAAGTTCGACGCCAATCCGGCGGAATGCTTTTTACGGTAACTGACCTCGACAGCATTCTGCGTGCAACACCGGCTCTACTCGTTCTGGACGGTCTAGACGAGGTGCCCGATCTTAATGACCGCCGCGCAGTAGTTTCGTGTGTGAATGAAGCGCTTGCGCGAATCGAGCCGTTCAGTCCATCCTTTCGTACGATTGCGACTAGTAGGCCAAGCTCATTCGCCAAGACTCCCGGGTTCTCTAAGAAGGAATACGTCTACCTGACGCTAGGCGATCTACCTCTCGCCTCGGTACTGGAGTACACGGATGGTTGGCTGAAGTCTCGAAATGTGGCCCACCAGGCCGCCTATGAAATCCGGCAAGTGCTTGGTCAGCGCCTTGGACAGCCACACATTATCGATCTCGCTCGAAACCCGATGCAGCTTGCGATTCTTCTATGGCTAGTGAGGAAGAAAGGTCTGTCGCTGCCAGATAAGCGAACAGCTCTATATAGGGACTACATGGAAACATTCCTTGATCGAGAGGCGGAAAAAAGTCCTATTGTTCGGGATGAGCGAGAACTCATCTTGGATCTCCACGGATACGTGGCATGGGAATTACATTGCCTTGCGGAATCAGGGGAATCAAACGGAAGCATCTCCGAAATCAAGCTCAAGGGTATGCTTAAAGGCTACCTACAAACCCACGGATATAAGAAAAAGAAGATCGACCTGGTCGACCAGTTGTTCACGGGAATGACCGACCGTGTGATGGTTTTGACCAGTAGGGTTGAAAACACGTTCGAGTTCGAAGTGCAGCCTTTACGTGAGTACTTTGCAGCCAAGTACCTGTACTCGACGGCTAGAAATTCTACGCAAGGTGCCGAGAGGAGCGGCAATAGGTCAGATCGGTTCGACGCCCTGATTCGAAACCCTTATTGGTGGAACGTTGCACGTTTCTATGCCGGGTTCTCAGACGTTGGCGAACTGTCTAATATCGCCGACCTTCTCGAAGACCTCGTGCAGCCAGGGCAAGACTTTTCGCTGATTTCGTACTCACGGCAAGCTGCGCTCTCTCTTCTTCGTGATCAGGTCTTCTCTCAGAAGCCACGCGCACAAGCTCGTGTAGTCGAGTTAATATGCTCTGAGGACGCGGTTAGCCTCCTAGCTGTCGCGAATGAGAACCTATCAATCTCAGCGGACTCAGGTGGTGATGAAGTCGTTGAGAAAATGATCGCGCGTATTGAGCGCCAAGCTTCCTCTGGAATTGCTGAGTACGCTTCCGCGCAGATGTTGTCTGCTAACTTAGGTTCGGCCGAGCTGGCCTCTTGGTGGTATCAAAGATGGTCGTCAGCCTCAAGCCCTCTTGTTCGACGGAGATGGCTAGCACTCGGCAATACTATGCGCGTGATCCGCGTACTCCCTGCTGAGCAGGTCTCTCAAGTGATTGAGCACATCGGTGATGATGTGCTCTCCTGGCATCTCCTCCTCAATCAGGTTAACGTAACGCGAATCACCATTGACGACAACAGTTTTCCGTCATTCTTGAATGCGTTCAGGTCTGGAGTGTCACTGGACGCACCAGTATCCTATAATTCCATAACTCCCACTATCGGTCTACTGTCCATGACCTCGCTCTCATACGTGAGCTACTATGTGCAGAATGGCAGGCACAGAATTAATTCACGTAGATGGTCAGAAAAGCGTCCAGATACCGAAGTGGTGCGCCTGATCTATCGGATTTCGGACGCATATCAGGCATTTAACGCATCGGATGCCCGGAATTCTATAGGGTCGTGGATAGGGCTTAACGCACTGGTTGAAGAAGCTCTTGGCGGTAGGTGTAAACGTAGTCTAGCAATGGCCGCTGTTGCGGGCGAGGTGCGAAGTGGAAACCTGCCTCGCAGTCAGTTTTGCGACCTTTTAGACCAGTCTATATCGCCAGTGCAGCGAGCAAGATATGCGCGACAACGCCGTAACAGTGTCGAATGGTGGAGCGAGCAACTGCGCAGTATCACCAGCGTCGATGATGCATTCTTTGCGCTATCTTGCATTTTGCAGTGGGCTCCGAATAGTGTTCTGTGGGATAATCGAAGCGTACTTGCTCCATGGGTCAACCAGATGGACGTCTATTCACTTCGTACGCTGCACTCGCTGCGGAGTCCATACATGGTACACGCGATTACTCAAAGCAATTGGAATTCTAGCAGGGCGAGCGCTCCCATGCTTTATCTTGCATCCGCAAAATTGGCGAGCGAGGATGCAATGGTTGTGCTAGCGAAAGTTGCTCGGCAAAGGCGGGACAGGGAGCTGGCTGGCCTTGCTGCGATAGCCTGGTTGCAAAGAATGGCATTCACAAGGGGAAGTTGGTCGGAAGAATCTGTCAATGATCTTGCCGAGGCGTATACGATTGTCAGGCGTAGTACAACCCATTTTTCTCTCTTCACTACGGATCAACGGCTCAATCTAGTCATCGCTCGAGCGATCTTGCAGCGTGCCCGAGAATTGCCTCCCGGCGTAGTCATGTCAGCCAGTGAATCCCTTACAGCGGATTTGGGTCGGCGTACCCCCTCGCTGGCGTCAGTGGCCGCCAAAGGTGACTGGTACGACTTGGACGGTGAGAGCTGAATAGAGGTCGCACGTGCCATGCATTGATTACGCATCTCGAGCTAACCGTTGTGAAAACAATGATACTGTTTTCTTACAACGGGTGAATGGATGACCGCAGCACTCGATCACCGAGCGAGGTTATGTATCTGCAGAAGGCCTTGTCTGATATCGACCACCTTAAGTCGGAACGAGCGCGTGCGACGCAGCCAGATTGGGCTGGGCACGGCGCTCGGCTGCCGCGCCTGTGGGCTGGTCGACGCCTTGACGGCGTCGACCAGCCCACAGGCTTGCCTACGGCATACCTAGAACGCCCTAGCGTGACCAGGCTCGGGTAGTAACCTAGGTTGTAAAAGGTCGCCTAGGCAGTTACCCGAAAATTTCTGTGCATGATCTTTTGCTGTCCCTAAGGCATCGTCGAGCGAGCACAGCGGGCAGCGATAGCACAACGACCGGCAATCGAGCCCTCAGTTACCCCCGATTAATGACGATAGAGGTCCACATCGACCAGTCCACAGTGGTGGTTCGCATTCGGAAATAATGCAGGTGGCGGCAGACTCTGAAAGGTGTCGGCAGACGACAGGCAGGCAAGATCCACGAACTTCGGGTTCAGAAGTCAGGCTCTTGGGTTGGGGACGCCGTCATGACGATGCCCGACGACCGTGCGTCGGTACCCGGCCTGAACCGACGTGATCCAGTTCGGAGCCTGCTTGTCGGAGGTGTTCGCTAGCTTGCCTCCAGCGGATGTGGTGATCGGCTCAGGGGAGTGGTGTCATGGGGAGTGGTCTGTACGTCGAGCGGGCAGAGGGGTTGCTGAACCCTGCTCGGGTGTACTCGCGTAATGAGGTGCTCGTGCGGGACTCCCCGATCCCGAAGCGGCCCGGTGTCTACGCCTGGTACTTCGAGGAGGTTCCGCCCGGGGTGCCGACCGACGGGTGCCGTGTCACCGATGCCGGGACGCTGCTCTACGTCGGCATTGCCCCTAAGGCGCCGCCGGCGAACGGAAAGGCTGCCAGTCAGCGGGGCCTGTATGCACGGGTGCGCGAGCACTTCCGCAGCAACGCCGAAGGGTCCACCCTGCGGTTGACGCTGGGTTGCCACCTCGCCGAACGGCTGGGCATCCAGCTTCGTCGGGTAGGCAGCGGCAAGCGGTTGACCTTCACCCCCGCCGGGGAAGCGAAGCTGAGCGAGTGGATGGGTGTCCACGCCCGTGTGGCCTTCATCGCCGAGGACGAGCCGTGGAAGCTGGAGCACAGCCTTATCAACGGCGAAGTGCTTCCTCTGAACCTCATGGACAACGCCCACAACCCGTACTACCCAACGCTCAAGGCACTCCGCGCACAGCACAAAGCCGCCGCGCGGAACCTTCCGATCTTCTCCTGATCGGCTCCGCGATGGATGCTGCGGCACGTGGACCGTGGGTGACGTTGCTGCTGGCGGCTCCGGAAGGAGACGTCATGCCGCACCCACGGAACCTGTACGGAACAACATGTCGCGTTCCACATCGGGCGACGGTTGAAGCGCAGGTCAGGGGCCTGATGTGGTGGTGCCGTCAGATCCTGCGGAAGGACCTGCGGGCGCGGGAGGTTCGGTGATCGGGTGACCGGTTGGCGCAGGTGAGCCGGACCACGGCTGACCTGCGCCACTGTGGTGGTCGGTGTGATCGGCTGGTTCCGGTGCTCGGTCAGCTCGCAGGCACGTGTGGAGTGGCGTGCCGTTCGATGCCGGCTATTCGGAAGATCGAATGCGGTCTGCGCGCTCGATGAGCTGTTGTGCCTCTTCACCGCGCCCAAGGCTTTGCAGTGTCACCGCGAGGTTGTTCAGGCGGATGGCGATGATGGGGTGGTCGGGTTCGTAGGTGGTTTCGGTGATGGCTAGTGCTCGTTCGAGCAGGGGTTGGGCGTCTTCGGGGCGGCCGAGGGCACTCAACGTGAAGCCGAGGTTGTTCAGGCTGGTGGCGACTTCGGGGTGGTTGGGCCCGTAGGCGGTTTCGGCGATGGTCAGTGCGCGTTCGTAGAGGGGTTGGGCATCGCCGGGGTGGCCGAGGTCGCTCAACGCGAGGCCGAGGTTGTTCAGGTCGATGGCGACTTCGGGGTGGTCGGGTCCGTAGGTGGCTTCGGTGATGGTCAGCGCGCGTTCGAGCAGGGGTTGGGCGTCTTCGGGGCGGCCGAGGTCGCGCAATGTGAGGCCGAGGCTGCTCAGGTCGATGGCGACTTCGGGGTGGTCGGGTCCGTAGGCGGCTTCGGCGATGGCCAGCGCGCGTTCGAGCAGGGGCTGGGCATCGCCGGGGCGGCCGAGGTCGCGCAATGCGAGGCCGAGGTTGTTCAGGACGGTGGCGACTTCGGGGTGGTCGGGTCCGTAGGTGGCTTCGGCGATGGCCAGCGCGCGCTGGTACAGGGGTTGGGCGTCGGCGGGGCGGCCGTGGGTTTGGAGGTAGGTGGCGGCGCGGTCGAGGAGCCACGCGGTGTGCTCGGTGGTGATAGGTGGGGTGGCCGTGCTGTCCTCGTGCACGGTCAAGACGTGGGGTAGGAGTGCTCGCCAGCGCGGCCAGTTCTCCGGTGCGGCGATGATGTTGCCGGGCAGATCGGCAGCGAGCAGTCGCTGGACCACCGGCGCCGGGGACGTGAGAGCCGGTGTCACCGTGGTGGTGCGGGCGCGCAGGGATTGTTGGAGCAGTCGGTGGGCGGTGGTCACCTCGTCGCCGGAGCGCCGGACCAGGAACCAGCCGACCAGTGCGCCGACCGTCTCGGCGAACCGCACTGGATCTGCGGCGACCTCGGCCAGCGGTTCGGGCAGGACCTCCGGGTGGGTGGTGAACAGGTCCAGGGGGACGGGTTCGGGGGCCAGCCAGGCCAGCAGGTCGAGCAGTTGTGCCGCCGCCCGGTCCTGCTCGACCACGGCGGTCAGCGACAGGTCCCACAGGGTCGCCAGCGTTTCCTCACGGCCGGCGACCCGACCTCGGCCGATCATCTCGGCGGTGCGCGTGCGCAGCAGGTCCAGGTAGGCGTCGGCCGGGAGTTCGGTGGCCTCCAGGTAGGCCGACGCCTGCTCCAGTGCCAGGGGCAGGTCACCCAGCCACTCGGCCAGCGCGTTCGCCACGTCGTCGGCCACCTCGGGGACGCGGCGTTGCAGCAGTGCCACGCTCTCCGCGCGGTCCAGCACGTCCACGTCGAGCACCGGACCGAGCGACCGGAACCCGTTGCGCCTGGTGGTGACCAGCACCCACCCGCCCCTGGACGGCACGTAGGGCCGCAGGGCGTCGACGTCCTCGGCGTTGTCGAACACCAGCAGCCAGCGCTGACGTCCCCGCAGTTCCGCCAAGACCCTCGCGGTCGGGTCGGCGGCGCCGTCCACGCCCAGCGCGGCACCCAGCTCGGCCAGGTGGTCCGGGATCAGGGAGGGCTGCTCGGCGGGGATCCACCACACCACGTCGAAGTCGGCGGCGCAGCGGTGGACGTGCTCGATCGCGAGTTGCGACTTGCCCACCCCGCCCAGGCCCCGCAGCGAGTGCACCGCCACCGTGCCCGGTGACCGCATCGCCTCCCTCAGCCGCGACAGCGACCCGACACGACCGGTGAAGTTCGGGTTCCGCGCCGGCACGTTCCACACGTCCGGCAACGAGCCGGGGAACCGGGGCGCCCGCGCCACCGCCCGCGTGCGGCCCGGGAAGCCGGGGGCGGTGGCGGGCTTCAACCGGCCCTCGACGGCGCCCTTCACCACCCGCAGCAGCCGGGCACGGGCGTCTTCCGGCGGAAGGTCGAACAGGTCCTCCGACACCACCGACCCCAACAGGCCCGGTCGGTCGCAGTCCTCCACCCGCAGCACCAGCAGCTTGCGCTCGGCGCCCAGCGGGTCGTCGCGCCACGCGGCCTGCCACTCGGCCGCACCGTAAGTCGACCCCGCGTAAGCCGTCGACAGGACCGCGATGGTGCGTTCCGCCTTCCGCACGCCCTCCTGCATGGTGGCGACCCAGTTGCTGCCCGGCACGATGTCCCACGCCTGGACCAGCACCCGGTGACCGGCCTCCTCCAACTCCCACGCGACCCACTCGGCCCACTGCCGGTCGTCCTGCGCGTAGGAGACGAAGAAGTCCCACCCGTCCGCCACGGACACCACCCCTCGCACCGCGTACCCCGTCACATCGTGCCCGCCCGACCCCCGGTTACGGCCCCGATCGCGGTGTCAGCCGGTCGGCGCGTTCGGACAGCGGCGCGGCTTCGGCGGGCAGGCCCATGTCGCGCAGGACGGCGGCGAGGGTGCGCAGGCGGGTGGCGACAGCGGGGTGGTCGGGGCCGTGGACGGCTTCGGTGACAGCCACCGCGCGTTCGAGGAGGTCGCGGGCCTCGGCGTGCTGCCCCAGGTCGCCCAGCAGGGAGCCGAGGTTGTTCAGGCGGGCGGCGACGACGGGGTGGGCGGGGCCGTAGGTGGCGGTGTCGATGGCCAGTGCGCGTTCCAGCAGGGCGCGGGCCCCGGTCGGGTCGCCCAGGGCCAGGGTGGTCAGGCCGAGGTTGCTCAGCCGGATCGCCACCTCGGGGTGGTCCGGGCCGGACGTGGCTTCCTGGGCGGCCACGGCTCGTTCCAGCACGACCTTGGCCTCCTCGGTCCGGCCGACGCCGTGCAGGGCCAGGCCCAGGTTGTTCAGGCTGGTGGCGACGGCCGGGTGGTCGGCGGGGTAGTGCGCCCGGTCGATGGTCAGGGCGCGTTCCAGCAGCGGCAGGGCGTCGGCGGCGCGGTCGGAGTCGATCAGCGCCAGGCCCAGGATGTTCAGCACGTTCGCCACGTCCGGGTGGTCCGGGCCGTACAGCCGCTCGTTGGTGGCCAGCGCGCGTTCGAGCAGTTCCCTGGCCTCGCCGTGCCGACCCAGCCGGCGCAGCACGAGACCGAGGTTGTTCAGCTCGACCGCGACGCTCGCGTGGTCGGGGCCGTGCTCCGCCTCGGTCATGGCCAGCGCCCGCCGGAACAGCGGCAGCGCCTCGTCCAGGCGGCCCTGGGTCTGCAGGTAGGTGGCGGCGCGGTCGAGCAGCCACGCGGTGCGGTCCGGCGCGCCGATCACGGCGGCGGTGACGTCGTCGCACACCGCCAGCACGTGGGCGAGCAGGGTCCGCCACCGCGGCCAGTTCTCCGGCGCGCCCGCGATCCGGGCGGGCAGGTCGGCCGCGAGCAGTTCGTGCGCCGACGTCGCCGCCGCCCGGTCGACGTGCCGGGCGCGCAGCGACTCCCGGAGCAGCCGGTGGGCGATGGTGATCTCGTCGTCGGCGCGCCGCACCAGGAACCGGTCGACCAGCACGCCGACGGTGTCGGCCAGCGCCAGCGGGTCGGTGACGACGTCCGCCAGCGGCGGCGGCAACCGGGTGGGGTTCCCGGTGAGCAGGTCCAGCGGCACCGGTTCGGGGGCCAGCCACGCCAGCAGGTGGAGCACCCGGGTCGCCGCCGGGTCCCGCTCCGCGGCGGCGGCCAGCGACAGGTCCCACAGCGTCGCCAGGGTCTCGTCCCGGCCGGCCACCCGGCCGCGGCCGATCACCTCGGCGATCCGGGTGCGGACCAGGTCCAGGTACGCCGTGATCGGCAGGCCGGTGGTGTCCAGGTACGCCGACGCCTGCTCGATCGCCAGCGGCAGGTCGCCGAGCAGCCCGGCCAGCTCGTCGGCCCGGTCGTCGGTGATCGGCGGCACGCGGCGGCGCAGCAGCGCCACGCTCTCCGCCCGGTCCAGCACGTCCACGTCCAGCACCGCGCCCAACGCCCGGAAGCCGCTGCGCCGGGTGGTGACGAGCACGCGGCCGTCACCGGCGGGCACGTGCTCGCGCAACCGGGCGGGGTCCTCGGCGTTGTCGAACACCAGCAGCCAGCGCCGGCGCGCCCGCAGGTCCGCCAGCACGGCCGCCACCAGCGCGGTCTGGTCGGCGCCGCCGATCCCCAGCTCGTGCCCGAGCCGGGCCAGGTGGTCGGGGACCAGCGCGGGCTGCTCCGCCGGCACCCACCAGACGACGTCGAAGTCGTGCGCGAACCGGTGCGCGTACTCGATCACCAGCTCGGACTTGCCGACGCCGCCGAGCCCGTGCAGCGAGTGCACGGTCACCGCCCCGGACCCGCGCACCGCCGCGCGCAGCCGGGTCAGCGACTCGGCCCGACCGGTGAAGTTCGGGTTGCGCGGCGGCACGTTCCACACCGCGGGCAGCGCGCCGGGGAACCGCGGCGGGCGGCCGGGGAAGCCGGGCGGGTCGGCGGGCTTGAGCCGCCCGCCCACCGCGCCGCGCACGACGCGCCGCAGCCGTTCCCGCGCGATCGCCTCGTCCACGCCGAACAGGTCCGCCGACACCACCGAGCCCAGCAACCCGGGCCGCTCGCACTCGTCCAGCCGCAGCACGACCAGCCCGCGGTCCGCGCCCGCCGGGTCGTCGCGCCACGCCGCCTGCCACTCGGCGGCGCGGTGCGCGGAGCCGAGGTAGGCCGTCGACAGCAGCGCGACGGTCCGCCGCGCGCCGCGCACGCCGTCCTGCGCCTGACCGACCCAGTTCGCGCCGGGCACCGCGTCCCACGCCCGCACCAGCACCCGGTGGCCGCCCGCCTCCAGCTCCCAGGCCACCCACTCGGCCCACGCCCGGTCGGCCTCGCTGTGGGAGACGAAGAAGTCCCACTCCGCCACCGGTCACCCCCTCGCCGCACGTGCTCCCGATCCCATCGTTCCCCCACCGGACCGCACTACCACCCGATGGTGTTGACCTCGGCTACTGACCGAGCCGGACCGGTCACGCTCCACAACCATGTCGGGTACAAATCTGGATCACACATCGGAGAACACGCGCATGCGCATCCTCGGAAAGCTGGCCGCCGCGGCCGGCGTCACCGCCGTCATCCTGCTCGCCTCACCGGCCGCCAACGCCGCGCCGGTCGACGCGAAGGCGCTGCCCGGCCTCGGCCCGGTGCAGGGCATCGTGAGCCAGGTCCTCGGCGGCCTCACGGGCGGCCTGGGCGGCGGCAGCGGTCTGGGTGGCGGCGGCGGCCTGGGCAACCTGGGCGGCTGACCCGGCTTCGGGCCGGGCCCCGCTGGAGGGCCCGGCCCGGCCGGTCGGGCTGCACCGATAAAGATCACAGTGACCACGGGCGTGAGGCCGTCGGGCGCATCTGGCAGGCTGACGCCCATGGCTGTCGGAACCCTGGTGCTGCTCCGCCACGGCGAGAGCGTCTGGAACGCGGAGAACCTGTTCACCGGTTGGGTGGACGTCCCCCTCTCGGAGAAGGGTGTGAACGAGGCGAAGCGCGGCGGCACGCTGCTGCGCGAAGCGGGTGTGCTGCCCGACGTGGTGCACACGTCGTTGCTGCGGCGGGCCATCGGCACGGCCAACCTCGCCCTCGACGCCGCCGACCGGCACTGGATCCCGGTGCGCCGGGACTGGCGGCTCAACGAGCGGCACTACGGCGCGCTCCAGGGCAAGAACAAGAAGCAGACGCTGGAGGAGTTCGGCGAGGAGCAGTTCATGCTCTGGCGCCGCTCCTACGACACCCCGCCGCCGCCGATCGCGCCCGGCGCCGAGTTCAGCCAGGACGGCGACCCGCGCTACGCCGACCTCGGTCCCGACCTGCCGCTCACCGAGTGCCTGCTCGACGTGGTCAAGCGGATGGTCCCGTACTGGGAGTCGGCGATCGTGCCGGACCTGCGCACGGGCCGGACGGTCCTCGTCGCCGCGCACGGCAACTCGCTGCGCGCCCTGGTCAAGCACCTCGACGGCGTGTCGGACGAGGCCATCGCGGGCCTGAACATCCCCACCGGCATCCCGCTGCGCTACGACCTGGACGACGAGCTGCGCCCGGTCAAGCCGGGCGGCGAGTACCTGGACCCGGACGCGGCGGCCGACGCGATCAAGGCCGTGGCCAACCAGGGCCGCTAGACCGGGCACAGCGGTCGGCTCCACCACCGGACGGCGGCACGTGCGCAGGGGATACCCGGCGCGCGTGCCGCCGTTTCGTCCTCTGCCCGTCACCCGGGGGAGGACCCGGCTTCCCCCGCTCTGCACCTGTCCGAACAGGACCCGACTCAATTGGACACGATTGGGTGAACTCCGGTCGTCCGCTGGGAAAACATCCACCCAGGAGGGTGTCGCAGGTGTCACGAACCACGCCCGAGGACTAGGCCGCACCCGCCCTGACCTGCTTACGATGCGTTCGTGACCGCAACGGGTTACCTCGTCCTGACGATCGCCGCTCTGCTGATCGGCGGCGGCGCGTTCCTCGCCGGGCGGACCACCGCCCGTGCCCGCGAGACGCGCCCCAAGGGCCTCACCGTCGCCGACCTGATGGCGATGGTCGTCCACTCGTCGCCGGACGGCATCGTCGTCCTCAACGGCTTCGGCGACGTGGTGCTGCACAACGCCCGCGCCGAGGAGCTGGGGGTGGTGCGCAACAACCGGGTGGACGACCGGGCCAGGCAGGCCGCCGAGATGGCCCGCCGCGGCGGCGGGGTGGTGTCGGTGGACCTGTCCTCGCTGGAGGTCATCAAGGGCCGCCAGCCGCAGGCCGTGCACGCGTCGGTCAAGGTGCTGGTCGAGGGCTTCGTCGTGGTCGACGCCACCGACGAGTCCGAGTCCGTCCGGCTGGAGGCGACCCGGCGCGACTTCGTGGCCAACGTCAGCCACGAGCTGAAGACGCCGGTCGGCGCGCTCGCGCTGCTGGCCGAGGCGGTGCTGGACGCGGCGGACGACCAGGTGGAGGTCCGCCGGTTCAGCGCCAAGATCATGCAGGAGGCGACCCGGCTGGGCACGCTGGTCACCGAGCTGATCGCGCTGTCCCGGTTGCAGGGCGCGGAGAAGCTGCCGGAGCTGAGCCGGGTCGAGGTCGACGTGGTGGTGGACGAGGCCATGGGCCGGTCCAGGCTGGTCGCCGAGTCGGCCGACATCCAGGTCACCACCGACGAGCCCAGCGGGCTGGAGGTCGAGGGCGACCGGACGCTGCTGGTCACCGCGTTGAGCAACCTGCTGGAGAACGCGGTCGCGTACTCGCCGCCCGGCAGCCCGGTGTCGGTCAGCCGCAAGCTGGTCGACGGGTTCGTGGAGATCGCCGTCACCGACCGCGGCATCGGCATCGCCGAGGACCAGCAGACCCGCGTGTTCGAGCGCTTCTACCGGGTGGACAAGGCCAGGTCCCGCGCCACCGGCGGCACCGGCCTCGGCCTGGCCATCGTCAAGCACGTCGCCAACAACCACGGCGGCGAGGTGAAGCTGTGGAGCCTGCCGGGCACCGGCTCCACCTTCACCCTGCGCGTCCCGGCCCACCCGGACCAGGACGACACCACCGACCTGTCCAAGCAGGAGCTGGCCAGACCCGTGCCGAGCGGCGCGGGCGGCAACCACGGAGGAGAGCTGTGACCAGGGTGCTCATCGTGGAGGACGAGGAGTCCTTCGCCGATCCGCTCGCCTTCCTGCTGCGCAAGGAGGGCTTCACCGCGGCGCTCGCGGCCACCGGCCAGGAGGCGCTGGAGGAGTTCGACCGCAACGGCGCCGACATCGTGCTGCTCGACCTGATGCTGCCCGGCATGAGCGGCACCGACGTGTGCAAGCAGCTGCGCGCCCGCTCCGCCGTGCCGGTGATCATGGTGACCGCGCGGGACAGCGAGATCGACAAGGTCGTCGGCCTGGAGCTGGGCGCGGACGACTACGTCACCAAGCCGTACTCGGCGCGGGAGCTGATCGCCCGCATCCGCGCGGTGCTGCGCCGCGGCGGCGAGGCCGAGGAGCTGTTGCCGCAGGTCCTGGAGGCGGGGCCGGTCCGGATGGACGTCGAGCGGCACGTCGTGACGGTGGCCGGGGCCGAGGTGAGCCTCCCGCTCAAGGAGTTCGACCTCCTGGAGTACCTGCTGCGCAACGTCGGCCGGGTGTTGACCCGCGGCCAACTGATCGACCGGGTGTGGGGCGCGGACTACGTCGGGGACACCAAAACCCTGGACGTGCACGTCAAACGCCTGCGCTCGAAGATCGAGCCCGACCCGGCGGCGCCCCGCTACCTGGTGACCGTGCGCGGACTGGGATACAAGTTCGAATCCTGATCATCCCGACCAGGTACGGTGCACCGCGTGCGCCTAGGGGTGCTTGATGTCGGGTCGAACACCGTCCACCTCTTGGTGGTGGACGCTCATCGTGGTGCCCACCCGACGCCGATGAGTTCGGAGAAGTCCGTGCTGCGCCTCGCGGAGCAGCTGGACGGCTCCGGCACGCTCGGGCGGGAAGGCGCGGACCAGCTGGTCCGCGCCGTCGCCGCGGCCAAGGCGGCGGCGACGCGGCTCGGCTGCGAGGACCTGCTGGCGTTCGCGACGTCCGCGGTGCGCGAGGCGGGCAACTCGGCCGACGTGCTGGAGCGGGTGCGCGCCGAGACCGGCGTGGACCTCCAGGTGCTCAGCGGCGAGGACGAGGCGCGGTACACGTTCCTCGCGGTGCGCCGCTGGTACGGCTGGTCCGCGGGCCGGTTGCTGTGCCTGGACATCGGCGGCGGGTCGCTGGAGCTGGCGGTCGGCGTCGACGAGGAGCCGGAGGAGGCGTTCTCGGTGCCGCTCGGCGCGGGCCGGTTGACCCGCACCCGGTTCCGCAACGACCCGCCGAGCCGGGCCGAGGTGCGCGAAACGGCCGAGTGGCTGGCCGAGCAGTTGTCACCGGTCGCGAAGAAGATCCGCCGAGTGGGGGCACCCGACCGGGTGGTCGCGACCTCGAAGACGTTCCGGACGCTGGCCCGGCTGACCGGCGCCGCGCCGTCGTCGGCCGGACCGCGGGCGCGGCGCGTGCTCACCGACTCCGGCCTGCGGCAACTCATCGCGTTCGTCTCCCGGATGTCCGCGGCCGACCTCGCCGAGCTGGAGGGCGTGAGCGCGAGCCGGGCGCACCAGCTGGTGGCGGGCGCCCTGGTGGCGGAGGCCACCATGAGAGCGCTGTCACTCGGCGAACTGGAGATTTGCCCCTGGGCGCTGCGGGAAGGTGTCATCCTGCGCCGACTGGACCACACTAATGGCTCGGACCTGGACACCCCGCCGGGCCGCACCCGCCGGACGGGTGACACTGGACGGACTGGCCGCCACGGGGCACGGTGGAGTTGATGAGTCGAGAGAGCGAGTCGGAGCAGACCCAGCGCACCGTCGCGGAGTTGCTCGCCCAGTACGGCGCGGGCTCCGGCGAGGTGTCGCCGCGTCGGCGACGGCGCCGGGCCGAAGAGACCTCGGACACGGCTCCGCAGGCCATCATCGACCGGGTCAACTCCGACAGCGGCCGGCTGAGGGCGATCCAGGACGAGCCGGAGCCGCCCGCCGCGCCGCTGCCACCCGCGCCGCCGCTGCCGCAGCGCGGTCGGCCCGTGGAGGCCGAGCGCACCGCCTACCAACCGCCGGTCGCGCCGCCGCTGCCGCCGTCCCCGCCGCCGGCCCGCCCGGAGCCGCCCGCCTCCCGACTGGAACCGCCGGCCTCGCGGTTGGAACCGCCCGCCTCCCGGTTGGAACCGCCCGCCTCCCGGTTGGAACCGCCGGCGTCCCGGCTGGAGCCACCCGCCTCGCGGCTCGAACCGCCGAAGAAGGTCGAGACCGGCCGCAGGCGCGCGCCCGAGGTCGACCCGGCTGAGGAGACCAGGGTCGTCCCGCCGATCGTGGCCGACTACCAGGGCGAACCGGCCCGGTCCGCCCCGCCGAAACCGCCGGAGCCGGCGCGCTCCAACCTGGTCCGGCCCGCGCCGCCGCCCGGCGCGCCGCCGGTGCCGCCGCCGGTGCGCGAGCCGGTGACCGAGGTGATGCCGCGGATCACCGACAAGCTCAAGCCGAACGTGCCGCTGGAGTCGTTGCCGACCGAGTCGGTGCTGATCGTGCCGCCCGCGCCGCGCAGGCTGCCCGACCCGCTGCCGGACCAGACCGCCGAGGACTGGTTCGGCGACGACGACGAGCCGGAAGAGGCCGCCGAGCAGGAGAGCACCCAGTTCCACCCGTACGTCGACCTCGACGAGGAGGACGAGGACGACTACCCGGGGCGCGACTTCAAGCGCCGCGACTTGGACGACGACGAGCCCGCCGGGCTGGCCGACGTCGAGGACGACGACGAGGAGCCCGTCGACCGGTCCGCGGGCAAGGAGTGGCTGGTCATGATCGGCCAGCTCGCCGTCGGCGTGGTCGGCGGCGCGGCGCTGTGGCTCGGCTTCAACTTCCTGTGGCGCACCGCCGCGCCCGCGGCGCTGGTGGTGGCGCTGGCCGTGACCGTCGGCCTGGTGATGATGGTCCGCAAGATCCGCCGCGCGGACGACCTCCAGACCACCGTGCTGGCCGTGCTGGTCGGGTTGATCGTGACGGTGTCGCCGGCGGCGATGCTGCTGGTGAAGTCTTGATCCCGGTCGGCCTGTCCACCGCGGCCGTCTGGCCGCAACCCGCCGGCGCGGCGTTCGAGGCGGCGGCCCGGCTGGGTTACGACGGCGTCGAGGTCATGGTGTGGGCCGACCCGGTCAGCCAGGACGTGCCGGCGCTGGGCCGGCTGTCCGAGCGGCACTCGATGCCGGTGCTGGCCGTGCACGCGCCGTGCCTGCTGATCAGCCAGCGGGTGTGGTCGCCGGACCCGGCGGAACGGCTGCGGCGCAGCGTCGGCGCGGCCGGTGACCTGGGCGCGCGGACGGTCGTGCTGCACCCGCCGTTCCTGTGGCAGAAGCGGTACGCGGAGGGGTTCGCCGAGCTGGTCTCGTCGCTGGAGGACGAGAGCGGGGTGGCGATCGCGGTGGAGAACATGTTCCCGGTGCGGCGGCCGCTGGGCCGGGGGCGGTCGGTGCAGGTGACGGCGTTCCGACCGTCGATCGACCCGACCGACGTCGGGCACCGCAACTACACGCTGGACCTGTCGCACGCGTCGGCCGCGCACCAGGACGTGATGGAGCTGGCCAAGCGCATGGGCGACGGGCTGACCCACGTGCACCTGGCGGACGGGTCCGGGCTGCCGAAGGACGAGCACCTGGTGCCCGGTCGCGGCACGCAGCCGTGCGGCGAGCTGCTGCACCACCTGACCCGCACCGGCTTCACCGGCCAGGTCGTGCTGGAGGTCAACACCCGCCGCGCCCGCACCGCCGCCGAGCGCTCCGAGCTGCTGGCCGAATCCCTCCTCTTCGCCCGCCTCCACCTCTGACCCCGCGCGCACGTCCCACCCCTCGAACGCGAGAGTCCTACGTTCGGGACGCGAGAGTCCTACGTCCAGGACCCCTGAATTCAACGCTCAGCGGCTAGGGTCTTGATCGTGAACCCGGTGCGCTCGTTGATCCTCGCCGCCGCGGGCAACGACGCGGTGCGCCGGGTCGTCGCGACGGCGCCCGTCAGCCGTGACGTGGTGCGCCGCTTCGTGGCCGGCGAGACCGCCGCCGACGCGGTCGACGCGGCCGGCCGGCTGATCGGCGACGGCCTGCGCGTCACCCTCGACCACCTCCCCGAGGGCCCCGCCGACCGCCCCGCCGCCGAACGGGCCGTGCGCACCCACCTGGCGCTGCTCGACCAGCTGCACGACGTCGGCCTCACGCCGGACACGCAGGTCAGCGTGCGGCCGTCCACCATCGGCCTGGCCGTGGACGAGACGCTGGCGCTGGACAACGCCTCCCGCATCTGCGCCGCCGCCGAGCAGGCGGGCACCACCGCCGTCCTCGACGTCGAGGACCACGCCGCCACCGACGCCACCCTGCGCCTGCTCGCCGAACTGCGCCGCCACTGGCCGGAGGTGGGCGTGGTGCTCCAAGCGCGCCTGCGCCGCACTCTGGACGACTGCCGCGCCCTCGGGGACACCCGCGTCCTGCTGCACGAGGGCGCCGCGCCACCGCCCGCCGACCGGCACGAGGCCGACCTCGACTACGTGCGCTGCGCCAACGCCCTGCTGGCCGGCTCCGGCCACCCCGTGTTCGCCACCCACGACCCGCGCCTGATCGAGATCATCGGGGAACGCGCCCGCTGGCACGGCCGGTCGGTCGAGGACTTCGAGTTCCAGCTGCCGCACGGCGTCCGGACCGCCGAGCAGCGGCACCTCGCGGCGGAGGGCCACGTGGTGCGCGTCCACGTGCCGTTCGGCCGGCAGTGGCACGGGTACCTGGCGCGCCGGCTCGCCGAACGGCCGGCCGACGTCGCGTTCGTCCTGCGCTCGCTGGTCACCCGCTCGTGAGGAGCCCCGTGTCCTTCTCGGTAGCCAGTGCGGTCCGCCCCCTGGGCGACGGCACGTACACCGCGTCCCTGCCCGCCGAGTGGACCATCGGTCCCAAGCCGCACGGCGGGTTCCTGCTGGCCCTGGTGGCGCGGGCGGCGGTGGACAGCGCGCGGGCGGCCGTGCCCGGCGCCGACGACCTCGCGCCGCTGGCCGTCAGCACGCAGTTCCTGCGCGCGCCGGAGGTCGGTCCGGTGCTGGTGCGGACGCACGTGCGCAAGGCCGGCCGGACGGCGACCGTGGTGACGTCGACGCTGGAGCAGCGCGGGCGCAGCTGCGTCGAGGCGGTGGTGACGGTCGGCCGGATGCCCACCGCCGCGCCGGACTACGCCGACCTGCCGGAGATGCCCGCCGCGCCGCCCGCGGACGCGATCGACCTGGCGACCACGGGTTCCGGCGGCGTGTACAAGCTCGGCGCGGTGTGCGACGTGCGGCTGGACCAGCGGGGCGCCGGGTTCCTGACCGGGCGGGTGGGCGATCCGCTGGTGCTGCGGCTGTGGGTGCGCCCGCTCGGCGAGCGGCCGGACCCGTACTTCGCGCTGGTCGCCGGGGACGTCTCGATGCCGGTGACGTTCAACCTGGGCCGGTTCGGGTGGTCGCCGACCGTGCAGCTGACGGCGTTGCTGCGGGCGAACCCGGCGCCGGGGTGGCTGCGCGTGCGGGTGTCGTGCAGCGCGGTGCACGGGCAGTGGTTCGACGAGGACGCCGTGGTGATCGACTCCGCCGGGCGGCTGGTGTGCCAGGCGCGGCAGCTCGCGCTGACGCCCGCGACGTGACCTGAGCGTTGAACTCAGGGGTCCTGAACGTTGGACTCTCGCGTTCCGAAGGTTGGACTCTCGGGTTCTGGGCGTTGGGCTCTCGTGAGGGGGCGCGTGGCAGGCTGGTGGCCATGACGACGATCGCCGTGCTGGGAGCGGGCAAGATCGGTGAGGCGCTGCTGTCCGGGTTGTTGCAGGGCGGGCGCCGGGCCGACGAGCTGGTGTTCACCGAGAAGCACCCGGACCGGGCCGCCGCGCTGACCGAGCGGTACGGGGTGCGCGGCCTGGACGTGCCGGACGCCGCGCAGCGGGCCGACGTGCTCGTGGTCGCGGTCAAGCCGCAGGACATCGAACCGCTGCTGGACGAGCTGGCGCCGGTGCTCAAGCCCGGCACGCTGGTCGTCTCGCTGTGCGCGGGCCTGCCGACGTCGCTGTACGAGCGCAGGCTGCCCGACCACACCCCCGTCGTCCGGGTGATGCCGAACACCCCGATGCTCGTCGGCGAGGCCATGAGCGCCATCTCGGCGGGCCGGTACGCCACCGACGAGCACCTGAACCTGGTCGAGGAGCTGCTGACCACCGTCGGCCAGGTGGCCCGCGTCCCGGAGAGCCAGCAGGACGCCGTCACCGCGCTGTCCGGCTCCGGCCCCGCCTACTTCTTCTACCTGGTCGAGGCCATGATCGACGCGGGCATCCTGCTCGGCATCCCGCGCGACCTGGCCGGCCGGCTCATCATCCAGTCGGCGGTCGGCGCGGCCACCATGCTGAACGAGGGCGACCAGCACCCGGTCATCCTGCGCGAGGCCGTCACGTCGCCCGCGGGCACCACCATCATGGCCATCCGCGAGCTGGAGAAGCACGGCGTGCGCGCGGCCCTGCTGGCGGCCATCGAGGCGGCTCGCGACCGTTCGGTGGAACTGGGACGGGACCACCAGGCGGACTGATACCGCCATTGGCCGTCGCACCAGTCCCACCCGTCCCGTTACCCTCAGAGCAGCACGTGCGTGTCGAACCGTCGGTGGGGAAGCCGACGGCACGACGCGTGTCGAAGGACGCGGTGATCCATGCCAGCGGAGGAGAAGTCGCTCGGTCAAGTCAGGTTCATGACGGTTGCCGAGGTCGCGCTGATGATGCGCGTGTCGAAGATGACGGTGTACCGCCTGGTCCACTCCGGTGAGCTGACGGCGGTGCGCGTGGGCAAGTCGTTCAGGGTGCCGGAGAAGGCGGTGCACGAGTACCTGCGCAACGCCTACTTCGACGCCGGGTGAGGGTCGGTGCGGGCGGGCGGGTAAACTCATAGGCCGTTCGTGCCTGGTGTCGGCGCGCCCACTTGACGGGTGTCTCCACCGGCGCGTGGAGACCACCCGACGTCTAGTAGTGAAGGAACCCGCATGGGCTCGGTCATCAAGAAGCGCCGCAAGCGCATGTCGAAGAAGAAGCACCGCAAGCTGCTGCGCAAGACGCGGGTCCAGCGCAGGAAGCGCGGCAAGTAACCCCAGCGGGTTCGCGCACCGCCAGTCCCCGGCGACAGCCGCGGGGCTGGCGGTGCCCTCGTCTGCGGGGCGGTGCGGGTCCGGTTCCGACTAGCATCGGGCGGGTCGCCCCACCCGCACCAGGGAGTCGCATGGCGCCCAAGGTCGTCCTCGTCACCGGTTCCAGCCGCTACCTCGGCGGCCACCTCGCCGCGCGCTTCGCGGCGAACCCGGACGTCGAACGGGTGCTCGGGGTGGACACCGAGCCGCCGTCGCGGGACCTGCGGCGCCGGATGGGCCGCGCCGAGTTCGTCCGCGCGGACATCCGCAACCCGCTCATCGCCAAGGTCATCGCCACCGCGCAGGTCGACACGGTCGTGCACGCGTCGCTGACCGCGAACCCGGCCGGGCCGGCCGGTCGCACGGCGATGAAGGAGATGAACGTCATCGGCACGATGCAGCTGCTGGCCGCGTGCCAGAAGTCGCCGCACGTGCGCAAGCTGGTGGTGAAGTCGACCAGCGCGGTGTACGGGTCCAGCTCGCGCGACCCGGCGGTGTTCACCGAGGACATGGGCCCGAAGGACCTGCCGTCCAGCGGTTACGCCAAGGACGCGGTCGAGGTCGAGGGCTACGTGCGCGGCTTCGCCCGGCGCAGGCCCGACGTGGACGTCACCGCGCTGCGGTTCACCAACTTCATCGGGCCGCGCATCGACACGGTCCTGACCAGGTACTTCGCCCTGCCCGTGGTGCCGACGGTGCTGGGTTACGACGCCAGGGTGCAGCTGCTGCACTCCGAGGACGCGCTGGCGGTGCTGGAGCGGGCGACGCTGCACGACCTGCCCGGCGTGTACAACGTGGGCGGCGACGGCGTGCTCATGCTGTCGCAGGCCATCCGCCGGGCCGGCCGGATCAGCCTGCCGGTGCCGAGCGGCGCCGCGCCCCTGATGGGCCGGTTCTTCCGCGGCGCCCGGCTGGTGGACTTCTCGCCGGACCAGATGAGGTTCCTGAACTGGGGCCGCGTGGTGGACACGACGCTGCTGAAGCGCGAGTTCGGCTTCACCCCGCGGTGGACCACCCAGCAGGCGTTCGACGACTACGTGAGCGGGCGCGCGCTGCGTCCGCTCATCGACCCGGAGCTGGTGACGTCGGTCGAGCGGGGCGTGCTCGACCTGGCGGCCAGGTTCCGCTAGCCGCGCGCCGGCGGACCGGGCGACCCAACGGAGGAGGTGGACACGTGGCGGAGGCGCGGGTGATCCCGCTGCACGGTGCGGACCGACGGCACGGCGCGGCACGGGCGAGGGCCGAGGCGCCGGCTCCGCCGCCCGAGCCCCCGGTCCGGCCCGTCGAGGAGGCGGCGTCCGAGGGGTGGGAGCGGCGCCTGGCGGAGCTGCTGGCGTTCGCCCGCCGGCGCGTCCAGGGCGACTACGAGGTGGACGAGTTCGGCTTCGACCCGGACCTCACCGACAACCTGCTGATGCCGCCGCTCAGGCCGCTGTACGAGAAGTGGTTCCGGGTCGAGGCGATCGGCATGCACAACGTGCCGGGCGAGGGCGGCGCGCTGATCGTCGCCAACCACTCCGGCACCCTGCCGCTGGACGCGACGATGACGGCGTTCGCGATGCGCGCGGACCACCCGAAGCACCGGCACCTGCGGATGCTGGGCGCGGACCTGGTGTTCAAGACGCCGGTGCTGGGCGCGATCGCCCGCAAGTCGGGGCAGACGCTGGCGTGCAACCCGGACGCGGAGCGGCTGCTGACGTCGGGCGAGCTGGTCGGCGTGTGGCCCGAGGGGTTCAAGGGCATCGGCAAGCCGTTCAAGGACCGGTACAAGCTGCAGCGGTTCGGCCGGGGCGGGTTCGTCTCGGCGGCGCTGAACACCGGCGTGCCGATCATCCCGTGCTCGATCGTGGGCGCCGAGGAGATCTACCCCAAGATCGGCGACATCAAGGCGCTGGCCAGGCTGTTCGGCTTCCCCTACTTCCCGGTGACGCCGTTCTTCCCGCTGCTGGGGCCGCTGGGCGCGATCCCGCTGCCGTCGAAGTGGTACATCGAGTTCGGCGAGCCGATCCGGACCGACGGCTACGGCGAGCACGCGGCGGACGACCCGATGCTGGTGTTCAACCTGACCGACCAGGTGCGCGAGACGATCCAGCAGACCCTCTACCGGCTGCTCACCCAGCGCCGGAACGTGTTCCTGGGCTGACCGGCGTCAGCGGTCGCGGCGGCGGTAGGCCAGGGTGGCGGCCACGACGCCCGCCAGGGCGCCGGCGCCGAGGACCGACGGGACGCCGATCTTGGCGGCCTTGCGGCCGGTGCGGAAGTCGCGGATCTCCCAGCCGCGCTTGCGGGCGGTCTCGCGCAGGCCCGAGTCCGGGTTCACCGCGACCGCCGTGCCGACGACCGACAGCATCGGCACGTCGTTCACCGAGTCCGAGTAGGCCGTGCACCGCCGCAGGTCCAGGCCCTCCTTGGCGGCCAGGGCGCGCACCGCGTGCGCCTTGGCCCGGCCGTGCAGCAGGTCGCCGACCAGCCGACCCGTGTAGACGCCGTCCGTGTGCTCCGACACCGTGCCGAGCGCGCCGGTCAGGCCCAACCGCCGGGCGATGATCTGCGCCAGCTCCACCGGCGTCGCGGTCACCAGCCACACCCGCTGACCGGCGTCCAGGTGCATCTGCGCCAGCGCCTGGGTGCCCGCCCAGATCCGGTCGGCCATCAGCTCGTCGTAGATCTCCTCGCCGAGCGAGATCAGCTCGGCCACCGTCCGACCGGCCACGAACGACAGCGCCTGCTCGCGCGACGCCGCCACGCTCTGCGGGTCCTCCCGGCCGCCGACCCGGAACTTGAGCTGCTGCCAGGCGAACCCGGCGAGGTCGGAGTTCTTGAAGTACTTGCGGGCCGCGAGCCCGCGGGCGAAGTGGAAGATGGACGCGCCCATCATCATGGTGTTGTCGACGTCGAAGAAGGCGGCGGCGGTGAGGTCGGTGGCCACGCTCCCGACCGGCCCGACCGTCAGCGCGGCCTCGGCCGACGCCTCACCGGCCAGCGCGGCGAGCCTCTCCCGTTCGGCCGAACCCTCCACCACACGCCTTCTCACCACGTCAGCGCCTCCCGAGGTCCGATGGGGACAGGGTAGCGATCAGCCGCCGAGGCCGGGCAGCGGCAACGGGGGCAGGGTCAACGTGGGCAGCGGCAGCAGCGGGCTCGTCGTCGTGGTGGTCGGCGCGGGTGGCGGGGTCGTGGGCTGCGCCGACGTCGGCACGCCGGCCGGCGCGCTGGTGGCGCCCGGGACCTCACGGGTGGTGGTGGGCGCGACGGCGGTGGTCGTGGGCGCCGGGAGCGGCGGTTGACCGCTCTCCGGCGCGGGGTTCGGGACGACCGGCTGCGCCGCGCACCCGTCCTCGGCGGGCAGCGGCCCGACCTGGTCGACCTGCCCCGACGTCACGGTCCCGCAGTTCATCCGTCCGTGCAGCGCCGACGCGCGGTCGGCGATCCGCTCCAGCAGGTCCAGCGACGTGCCCGCCCGCTCGGCGGCCTCGGCGGGCAGCGCCGCCCGCAGCCCGGTCAGCCGGGCGGCGTGCGCGGTGGCCCAGTCGCGGAGGTCTTCGAGGGCGCGCCGGTCGGAGTTCGACCCGACGGCGGTCAGCACGCGGGAACCGGCGGCGGCGTCCGCGTCGAAGTCGGCCAGCGCGGTCAGGTAGCCACCGAGCGGCCCGCCGCCGGACTCGCGGTACCGGTCGACCATGGTCTCCAGCTCGGCGACGCGCGCGGCGGCGAACTCCAGCCGCTTCTGGCCCTTCGACTCCTCGTCGAAGGTGAGGCCGAGCGAGGCGGTCTCGGCGGTGCGCTTGACGCCGTACAGCGCGTCACCCGGCAGGGCGTCCCGGCTGAGCAGCAGGCTCATCCCGGTCAGCGAGAACAGCAGGCACAGCGCGGCGGCGAGCGCGACCGCTAATCGCGCCCGGGCGCCGCTGCGGCGCTCCCGCCCGGGCCGGTCGAGGTCGAGCCCGGTCGGCGGCGGTTCGGCCACCGCGCCCAGCACCCTGGCCCGCATCCGCGCGCGGGCGGCCTCGTCGGGGCCCGACGTGACTGCGGCTTCCCGCAGCAGCGCCACCACCGCCAGCTCGTCGGCGAGGTCCGCGAAGTCGTCGGGGCCGTCACCGACGGGTTCGGGGTGCGCGTCGACCGCGCGGGCGAACTGCTCGCGCTGCCTGTGCCGCCATAGCGGCGTGATCCCCTTGCCTACCATCCCGCGTGGCCAACCATCCCGCACTGTCTGGAGCGTCCCTGCCCCGAACAACGAACCGGGTGGTCCCGGGGTTACGCGCGGGGCGCGTGGTGCAACGGTGATCTCACCGCAACCACGTGGGCAGCAGCTGGGCCAACCGGCGCACCGCTCGGTGCTGCAGGGCCTTGATCGCGCCCTCGTTGCGCCCCATCCTCGCGGCCGTCTCCGCCACGGACAACCCCTGGATGAACCTCAGGGTGATGCATTCGCGCTGGTCTTCACCCAGCTGGGCGACGCATCGCAGCAGCTCGGCGTTGGTCGCGTCGGTCAGCACCTCCTGCTCGGGACCGTCCGCGACCTCGCGGTTGTCGGCCAGCTCGGCCGTCGTGACCTCCAGCCGGTAGCGGCTGGACTTCACGTGGTCGAAGACGATGTTGCGCGCGATCGTGACGAACCAGGCGCCGACGTCGCGGCCCTGGTAGCTGATCGACCCGATGCTGCGCAGCGCGCGCAGGAACGTCTCGCTGGTGACGTCCTCGGCCAGCGTGCGGTCGCCGACCCGGAAGAGCACGTACCGGTACACCACGTCGACGTACCGGTCGTAAAGCGCGCCGAACGCGTCCGTGTCGCCGCCCTGAGCGGCGCGGACCAGGTTCCACGGCTCCTCGGCCGCGTTGCTCTCCACGTTCTCGATCGTGCTGGACTGCCCTCCCGCGCTCCACCTGGACCGGAGCGTCCGGACGGTTCGGACGGAGTTCTCGCGTGCCCGTGCGGTCATCGGCTCGCGGCACCTCCACAGGGTCGCCGTGCCGGCAGCATACGTGTTGTTACTCCGTAGTAGGTAGCGGCAAGTGGTCTCGAACCTGCCACGCGGGCGGAGGCACTGCGTGACGCCACCCGCGCGTGACAGACTGCGCTGAGGTCCGCTGTGGTTCACCAGGAGGTCGACGTTGACCGCTTCCGCAAGCAACATCTCCGACCTGGTTCGCGCCTCCGCGCACCGTGGACCCAAGCACGTCGCACTGGTGGATGTCACTGCCCCCGGTGCAGCCGGGGCCGACTGCACCTGGGCCGAGTTCGACGCCGCCGTGGACGGCGAGGCGCACCGGCTGGTCGCCGCGGGCGTGCGACCGGGCGACCGGGTCGTCGTGCGGCTGCCCACCGGCCTCCCGTTCTGCGTCGCCGTGTTCGGGGTGCTGCGCGCGGGCGGCGTGCTGGTGCCCGCCGGTCCCGGCCAGCCGGGCCGCGAGCTCCGGAAGCTGGTCTCGGACAGCGGCGCGAAGCTGCTCGTCGGCGACCGCGGCGACGTGGACGTCGAGGCGCTGCCCGCGCCGGGCCTGGAGCCGGGCGAGGAGTTCACCGCCATCGGCTCCGGCGAGGACCTGGCCGTGCTCGGCTACACCTCCGGCACGTCCGGCTCGCCGCGCGGCGCGATGCTGTCGCACCGGGCGCTGCTGGCCAACGTCGCGCAGTGCGCGTCCCTGCGGCCCGCGCCGGTCACCGCGGGGGACCGGGTGCTGCTGGCGCTGCCGCTGTTCCACGTCTACGGCCTCGGCCCCGGCCTGTTCCAGGTGGCGGGCGCGGGCGCGACGGCCGTGCTGCTGGAGCGGTTCGACCCGGACCAGGCGCTGACCGCGATCCGCGAGCACCGGGTGACCACGCTGGTCGGCGTGCCGCCGATGTACGCGGCGATCCTGGCCCAGCCGGTCGACCGGCTCCGCGACGACCTGGCCACGGTCCGCCTGTTCACCTCCGGCGCCGCGCCGCTCGCGCCCGGCCTGCTCGACGCCATGCGCGACGCCGTCGGCCTGCCGGTCTACGAGGGCTACGGGCTGACCGAGACCGGCCCGGTGCTGACCACGACGCTGGCGGGCGGCGCGCCCAAGGCCGGTTCGGTCGGCCGCGCGCTGCCGGGCGTGGAGGTGCGGCTGGTCGACACCGACGGCCGGCCGCTGGACCAGGACGAGGACGAGCCGGGCACCGGCCTGGTCGCGGCCAGGGGCGACAACCTGTTCGACGGCTACTGGCCGGACGGCGCGCACGGCCCGGACGCCGAGGGCTGGTTCCGCACCGGCGACGTCGGCTACCTCGACGCCGACGGCGACCTGCACCTGGTCGACCGGGCGGGCGACCTGATCATCGTCAACGGCTTCAACGTCTACCCGCACGAGGTCGAGCACGTGGTGGCCGAGCTGGCCGGGGTGGCCGAGGCGGCGGCGGTCGGCGTGCCGGACGAGCGGACCGGCGAGTCGGTCAAGGTGGTGATCGTGGCGGACGAGGGCGCCCGCCTGACCGAGGACGCGGTGAAGGACCACTGCGCGGCCCGGCTGGCGAAGTTCAAGGTGCCGACCGTGGTCGAGTTCGCCACGACCCTGCCGCACTCGCCGACCGGCAAGCTGGCGCGGGCCCGGCTGCGGCTGCCCCTAGCCTGAGCACCGTGAGCCACCACGTCACCTTGATGAGCCGGGTCGACTGCCACGCCTGCGAGCAGGCCCGCGCCGACCTGGAGCGGATCTGCGGCGAGCTGGGCGTCCCCTGGGACGTGCGGGACGTCGACGCCGACCGCGAGCTGCGCGCCGAGTACGGGGACCGGGTGCCGGTGATCCTGGTCGACGGCGAGGAGCACGGCTACTGGTCGGTCGAGGAGGACCGGTTGCGCGCGGCCCTGCGCTGAGGGCCGATTACCGCGCGCTTACGGTTTCGGCGAACCGGATGGCTCCTGGTGTCGAATCAACACCATGAAGCGCTCGACCGCCGCCCTCGTCGGCACCCTCGGCGTGGCCGCCGCGCTCGCGGCCGGTCACCTCGTCGCGGGGGTGGTGGGGCCGTCGGCCTCGCCGTTCCTCGCGGTGGGCAACACCGCGATCGACTTCACGCCGAGCCCCTTGAAGGACTTCGCGGTCCGCACGTTCGGCACCTACGACAAGCTCGTGCTGCTGCTCGGCATGGCGGTGGTGCTGCTGGTCGCGGCGGTGGTCGCGGGCCTGCTGTCCCGGCGTTCACCGCTGCCCGGCACGGTGCTCGCGACCGTGCTGGGCCTCTTGGGCGTCGCCGCCGTGCTGTACCGGCCCGACCTGGGTCAGCTGGGCGTCCTCGCGCCGGTCGCGAGCCTGGTCGTGGGCGTGGTGGTGTTCCGCCGGCTGCACGCCGAGGCGTCCCGGCCCGCCGAGACCGCCGACGGCCGCCGCGCGTTCCTCATCGCCTCCGGCGCGACGGCGGTCGGCGCGGGGCTCGCGGGACTGGTCGGCCAGTTCGCGGGCGGCCGCGTGGACGTCGAGGCGTCCCGCCGGGCTGTCGGCGAGCTCAAGCCGACGACCCCGGCCCCGGCCGTCCCGCCGGGCGCGGACTTCGCCGCCGAGGGCACGCCCGCCTTCATCACGCCGAACGAGGACTTCTACCGGATCGACACGGCGCTGAGCGTGCCGCGGGTCCGGGCCGAGGACTGGGTGCTGCGGGTGCACGGCATGGTCGACCGCGAGCTGAACCTCCGCTACGACGACCTGCGGCGGCGTGACCTGGTGGAGCGGACCGTGACGATGGTCTGCGTGTCCAACGAGGTGGGCGGGCCGTACATCTCCACCGCCAACTTCGTCGGCGTGCCGCTGCGGGAGGTCCTGCTGGAGGCGGGCGTCCGGGAGGGCGCGGACCAGCTGTTCTCCACCAGCGCCGACGGCTGGACCGCCGGCTCGCCGGTCGACGTCGTGCTGGAGGAGGACCGGGGCGCGCTGATCGCGCTCGCGATGAACGGCGAGCCGCTGCCGCTGGAGCACGGCTTCCCGGCCCGCCTGGTGGTGCCCGGCCTCTACGGCTACGTCTCGGCCACGAAGTGGGTGGTCGACCTGGAGCTGACCACGTTCGAGGCGAAGCGCGGCTACTGGCTGGACCGCGGCTGGGCGCGGCGGGCGCCGGTGAAGGTGATGTCCCGGATCGACCGCCCCGAGGGCCTGTCCACGGTGCCCGGCAAGGTCGTCGCCACCGGTGTGGCGTGGGCCCAGCCGACCGGCATCGCGAAGGTGGAGGTCCGGGTCGACAACGGCCCGTGGCGGACCGCGACGCTCGCCGAGGACGTGAACGGCTCGACGTGGCGGATGTGGCGGATCGAGCTGGACCTCCCGTCCGGCGGTCACACGATCGAGTCACGCGCCACCGACAAGGCCGGCTCCACCCAGCCGCAGGCCCGGCTGGCCCCCGTCCCGGACGGCGCGACCGGCTGGCACTCCATCTTCTTCACCGTTGCCTAGATCACTCGAAAAAGGGCGAACCGGATCCGGGGCCACTTCGAACGCCTCAGTGACCACCAAGTCCACCGAGGAGTGATCCCAGTGCGGAACCGCAAGCTCGCCACCGCTGCCGCCATCGCTGCCGCCACGCTCTCCCTCGCCGCCTGCGGTGGGATGGACCCCGCGTCCTCCGGGTCCGGCAGCACCAGCACCACGACCGCCGCCACCACCACCGAGTCGATGGCCGCGTCCGACGGCATGACGACGACGGCCGACGTGTTCGGCCCCGGCTGCGCCCAGGTGCCCACCGACCCGTCGGACAAGGGCTCGCTGGAGGGGATGGCCACCGACCCGGTCGCCACCGCCGCGTCCAACAACCCGCTGCTGACCAAGCTCGTCGCGGCGGTCGGCGCGGCCGGGCTCGGCGACACGCTGAACACCCAGAAGGCGATCACGGTGTTCGCGCCCTACGACGGCGCGTTCGCCGAGCTGGGCGACGCGAAGTTCAACGAACTCGCAGGGCAGCCCGCCGTCCTCGGCGACATCCTGAAGTACCACGTGGTCGGCGAGCGCTACGACGCCGCGGCCCTGGAGTCCGCCGGCACGGTCGACACCCTGCTCGGCGAGGAGCTGACCATCGCGGGTTCCGGCGACTCGATGACCGTCAACGGCGCCCCGGTCCTGTGCGGCAACATCCCCACCGCCAACGCCACCGTGTTCGTGATCGGCAAGGTCCTCACCCCGCCCGCCGCCTGAGGCGGACCCCGACGTGGTGGGAGTGGCGCGGCGGATCGCGCCACTCCCACCGCCCATCACCCGATGGTGGGCGGCGTCCCCGCGCCCACGCGTTCGTCAACTTTGTGCATGCGTTCACAAGCGGTACGGTGGACGCATCACTCCGCTGGTGGCGGTACCCGGCGGGTCAGTGCGACGGATGTCGAGGAGTTCCAGCGTGGCGGCTCAGCGGGGCGAGGGTGACGGTGTCGTGACCCGCCCAGGAGACACCGCCCCCGCCGACGTCCGGGAGCGGGCGCGCGCGATCCCCGAGGCGGCGGTCGCGCGGCTGGCGGTCTACCTCCGGGTGCTCTCGGGCATGGCCGAGCAGGGCGTGACGACCATCTCCAGCGAGGAGCTGGCCGGCGCCGCGGGCGTCAACTCGGCCAAGCTCCGCAAGGACCTGTCCTACATCGGCTCGTACGGCACCAGGGGCGTCGGCTACGACGTCGAGGTGCTGGTGAGCCACATCGAGCGCATCCTCGGCCTCACCCGCAAGCACTCGGTGGCGGTCGTCGGGATCGGTAATCTTGGTCACGCGCTGGCCAACTACGGCGGCTTCCCCAGCCGGGGCTTCCCGGTCGCCGCGCTGTTCGACATCGACGACGACCTGACGGGAGTGCCGGTAGGCGGCATCCCGGTCAACCACATCGACGACATCACGACCGTCTGCGCCGAGCGCGAGGTCTCGATCGGCGTCATCGCGACACCGCCGCAGGCAGCTCAGGCCGTCTGCGACCGTTTGGTATCCGCCGGAGTCCAGTGCATCCTGAACTTCGCACCCGTCGTGCTCCAAGTGCCGGACTACGTCGAGGTGCGCAAGGTCGACCTGGCGGTCGAGATGCAGATCCTGTCGTTCCACGTCGCGCGACGGGCTGACGAGGCCGCCGGTGACGTCGTCAACGGCATCGGTGTGGACGGGGTGGTGATTCGCCCGTGATCGTGCGGGTAGTGCGTCGGTCGGTGGTGCGCGCATGAGCGTGCTCGTCGTCGGCCTGTCCCACCGGACCACCCCCGTCCCCGTGCTGGAGCGCGTCGCGGTCGCCGACGCCGACCGCGGCAAGGTCCTCGACCAGCTGCTGACGGCGCCGAGCGTGTCCGAGGCCGTGCTGCTGTCGACCTGCAACCGGGTCGAGGTGTACGCGGTCGTCGAGACGTTCCACGGCGGCGTGAACGAGGTCGTCGAGGTGCTGGCCCGCCAGGCCGGGGCCGAGCCCGCCGACCTGTTCGAACACCTGTACGTCCACTACGCGGGCGCCGCGGTCGAGCACCTGTTCTCCGTCGCGGGCGGCCTGGACTCGATGGTGGTCGGCGAGGCCCAGATCCTCGGCCAGCTGCGCAACGCCTACAACGCCGCCGACGACCGGGGCGTCGTCGGCCGCTCGCTGCACGAGCTGGTCCAGCACGCCCTGCGGGTCGGCAAGCGCGTGCACACCGAGACCGACATCGACCACGCCGGCGCGTCCGTCGTCTCCGAAGCCCTCGGCGACGCGGCCACCGCGCTCGGCGGCCTCGACGGCCGCAAGGCCGTGATCGTCGGCGCGGGCTCCATGGGCGGCCTGGCCGCCGCCCACCTGCGCCGCGCGGGCATCGGCGAGGTCGTCATCGCCAACCGCACCCCGGCCAACGGCGAGCGCCTGGCCACGGCCCTGCGCGCGGACGGCGTCGAGGCCACCTCCACCGGCCTCGACGCGCTGACCGCCGAGATCGCCGGGGCGGACGTGCTGTTCGCCTGCACCGGCTCGGTCGGCACCGTCGTCGGCGCCGAGCACATCGGCGACCGCGCCCCGGACCGGCCGCTGGTCGTCTGCGACCTCGGCCTGCCCAAGGACGTCGACCCGGCCGCGACGCTGCTCGACGGCGTCCGCGTGGTCGACCTGGAGACCCTTCAGCGCAGGCTGTCCGACGCCCCGACCGGGCAGGGCACGCTGCGCGCGGCGGAGATCGTGGCCGAGGAGGTCCGCGCCTACCTGGCCGGGCAGCGCTCGGCCGAGGTCACCCCCACGGTGACGGCGCTGCGCAAGCGCGCCGCCGAAGTGGTGGACGCCGAGCTGCTGCGGCTGGACTCGCGGCTGCCCGAGCTGGACGGCGCGGTCCGCGACGAGCTGGCCAAGACCGTGCGCCGGGTGGTGGACAAGCTCCTGCACACCCCCACCGTGCGGGTGAAGGAGCTGGCCGCGGCGCCGGGCGGCGCGGGCTACGCCGAGGCGCTGCGCGAGCTGTTCGGGCTCGACCCGCAGGCGCCGACCGCCGTCAGCACCCCCCATTCGACGCAACCCAAAGGTGAGAAGCGGTGAACCGCACCCTGAGGATCGGCACCCGCGGCAGCGCCCTCGCGCTCGCGCAGACCGGCCACGTGGCCGACGCGCTGCGCGCGGCAGGCGCGGACGTGGAGATCGTCACGATCTCCACCCCCGGTGACCGCTCGTCCGCACCCATCGCCGAGATCGGCATCGGGGTGTTCACCTCGGCGCTGCGCGACGCGCTCGCGAACAACGAGATCGACGTCGCCGTGCACTCGTACAAGGACCTGCCGACGGCGCGCGACCCGCGCCTGTCGCTGGCCGCCGTCCCGCCCCGCGAGGACCCGCGCGACGCGCTCGTCGCCCGCGACGGGCTGACCCTGGGCGAGCTGCCGACCGGCTCGAAGGTGGGCACCGGCTCACCGCGCCGCGCCGCGCAGCTCGAAGCCCTCGGCCTGGGCATCGAGGTCGTCCCCCTGCGGGGCAACGTCGACACCCGCATCCGCAAGGTCGCCGACGGTGAGCTGGACGCCGTCGTGCTGGCCCGCGCGGGCATCAGCCGCCTCGGCCGTGCCGCCGAGATCACCGAGACCTTGGAGCCGATCCAGATGCTCCCCGCGCCCGCGCAGGGCGCCCTCGCAGTGGAGTGCCGGGTCGACGACGTCGACGCCGAACACCTCCTCCAGTCCACTCTGGACGACTCGGCCAGCAGGGCCGCTGTCACCGCCGAGCGCGCCCTCCTGGCCGCGCTCGAAGCAGGTTGCAGCGCGCCGGTCGGCGCACTGGCCGATGTGGTGGAAGACCTCGCCGAAGACGCAGCCGACGGGTCGACGCAAGTCGTTCTCCGCCTGTCCCTGCGCGGGGTCATGGCGACGGAGGACGGCGACCTCCTCCGTGCGTCCGCCACCGGTGACTTGACCGCAGCAGAGGAACTCGGCCGCGCGCTGGCCGCCGAGTTGCTCGACCTCTCCGGCCACGCCACCGCGTCGCCGGCGGGGCGTAGTTGATGGGGAGTGCCCTGATGACCCGCGCACGCAAGACCCCCGGCCGAGTCGCGTTCGTCGGCTCAGGTCCGGGCGACACCGGGCTGCTCACGGTCCGGGCCCGCGACCTGCTCCACAAGGCGGAGCTCGTGGTCACGGACCCCGACGTCCCGGCCGAGGTGGTGGCGCTGGTGCCCGACGGCGTCGAGGTGCGACCCGCCGTGGGCGACCCCGCCGACGTGGCGAAGGACCTGGTCGCCGAGGCGAAGAACGGCCACGCCGTGGTCCGCCTGGTGGCGGGCGACCCGCTGACCCTGGACTCCGTGGTCAAGGAGGCCCAAGCGGTCTCCAAGACCACGATCGCCTTCGACGTGGTGCCCGGCGTCCCCGCCGGCACCGCCGTGCCCGCCTACGCGGGCGTCGCCCTGGGCGCCGTCCACACCGAAGCCGACGTCCGGGGCGCGGTCGACTGGTCCGGCCTCGCCGCCGCACCGGGGACCCTCGTCCTGCACGCCACCGGCGGCCACCTGGCCGAAGCCGCCTCCTCCCTGGTGGAGAACGGCGTCGCGCCGCAGACCCCGGTGGCCGTGACCTGCGACGGGACCGGCTTCGGCCAGCGCACCGTCGACACCACCCTGGCCTCCCTCGCCGCCGACGCCGGCGACCTGGGCGGCCCCCTGGTCGTCACCGTCGGCCAGTCGGTGGCCGGCCGCACCAAGCTCTCCTGGTGGGAGTCGCGCGCCCTGTACGGCTGGCGCGTCCTCGTCCCCCGCACCAAGGAGCAGGCCGGCGCGATGAGCGACCGCCTGCACTCCCACGGCGCGATCCCGGTCGAGGTCCCGACCATCTCGGTCGAGCCGCCGCGCAGCCCCGCCCAGATGGAGCGCTCGGTGAAGGGCCTGGTCGACGGCCGCTACCAGTGGGTCGTCTTCACCTCCACCAACGCCGTCCGCGCGGTCTGGGAGAAGTTCCGCGAGTTCGGCCTGGACGCCCGCGCGTTCTCCGGCGTGAAGATCGCCTGCGTCGGCGAGTCCACCGCCGCCAAGGTCCGCAGCTTCGGCATCATCCCGGAACTGGTGCCGTCCGGCGAGCAGTCGTCCGAGGGCCTCCTCGCCGACTTCCCGCCCTACGACGACATCCTCGACCCGGTGGACCGCGTCCTGCTCCCACGGGCCGACATCGCCACCGAGACCCTGGCGGCCGGCCTCCGGGAACGCGGCTGGGAGATCGACGACGTCACCGCCTACCGCACCGTCCGCGCCGCCCCGCCGCCCGCCGACACCCGGGAGATGATCAAGTCGGGCGGCTTCGACGCCGTCTGCTTCACCTCCTCCTCCACCGTCCGCAACCTGGTGGGCATCGCGGGCAAGCCCCACGCCCGCACCCTGGTCGCGTGCATCGGCCCGCAGACCGCCGAAACCGCCCGCGAGTTCGGCCTGCGCGTCGACGTCCAGCCGGAGGACGCCAACGTCCCCGCCCTGGTCGACGCCCTGGCCCAGCACGCCGCCCGCCTGCGCGCGGAAGGCGCCCTCCCACCCCCGCGCAAGACCAAGCGCCTCCGCCGGTCTTGACGACCGACAGGCCCTCGGCGGAACAGCCGGCGGCCGACGAGGCTTGATTTGACATGGGTTCGAGTGCCATAGGCTGGTCGAAGCCGGCAGGCTTGGCGGGACGCTCTTCCCCGCCGGGCCTGCCGGCTTTGGCCTGCCTGGGGTGCTCGTAAGGGCCCCATGTCAAATCAAGCCGGACCTGCCCCAACCCCGAACACCAACCCTGAACACCAGCACCAACCCCGAACACCGGCACCAGACCCGAACACCAGCACCAACAGGGAGTACCCCGCAGTGTTCCCAACCCACCGCCCCCGCCGCCTGCGCACCACCCCGGCCATGCGCCGCCTGGTCAGCGAAACCACCGTGCGCCCCCGCCAACTGGTGCTGCCCATGTTCGTCAAGGAGGGCGCCGAGGCGCCGACCGAGATCAAGAGCATGCCGGGCGTCCTCCAGCACACCCGCGAGTCGCTGCGCAAAGCCGCCGTGGAGGCGGTCCAGGCGGGCGTCGGCGGGATCATGCTGTTCGGCGTTCCCGCCGAGCGGGACGCGGTCGGCTCCGGCGCGACGGACCCGGACGGCATCCTCAACGCCGCCCTGCGCGACCTGCGCCAGGAACTGGGCGACGCCACCGTCCTCATGTCGGACTGCTGCCTGGACGAGTTCACCGACCACGGGCACTGCGGCGTGCTCACCCCCGACGGCACCGTGGACAACGACGCCACGCTGGAGGTCTACGGCGAGATGGCCGTCGCCCAGGCGCAGGCCGGCGCGCACGTCGTCGGCCCCAGCGGCATGATGGACGGCCAGATCGGGTTCATCCGCGCCGCCCTGGACGAGGCCGGGCACACCGACACCGGCGTCCTCGCCTACAGCGCCAAGTACAGCTCCGCCCTCTACGGCCCGTTCCGCGAGGCGGTCGAGTCGCAGCTCCAGGGCGACCGCAAGACCTACCAGCAGGACCCGGCCAACGCCCGCGAAGCGCTCCGCGAGGTCGCCCTCGACCTCGCCGAGGGCGCCGACATGGTGATGGTCAAGCCCGCCCTGCCCTACCTGGACGTCGTCAAGGCCGTCGCCGAGATGTCCGACGTCCCGGTCGCGGCGTACCAGATCTCCGGCGAGTACGCGATGGTCGAGGCCGCCGCCCGCAACGGCTGGATCGACCGCGAGCGGACCGTCCTGGAAATGCTCACGTCGATCCGCCGCGCCGGCGCGGACGTCGTCCTGACCTACTGGGCCGTCGAAGCCGCCTCCTGGTTGGACCGCGAATGACCACCCCGGGACCGACCCCACCCAAGACCACCAAGACCCCCAAGCCCACCCCGCCCAAGCTGGTCGACCTGGCCCGCTGGCTGTTCATCGTCAGCGCCCTGGTAGGCGTGGCCAGGTTCCTGGTGCAGCTGTCCGACCGCGAGATGCTGATCCGCGAGCTGCGGACCCGGCAGCCGACCCTCGGCCAGGACGACCTGGACGCCGCCGCGACCGGCGGCATCGTGTTCGGCCTGGTCCTGGCGTCCGGCCTGGTCCTGGTCTACGCCCTGCTGGCGAACCGGATGGCGGCCGGTCGGAACTGGGCGCGGGTCGTGCTGACCGTGCTCGCGGTCGGCGGCATCTTCCTCGGCCTGGTGCGGCTGATCGCCGCCGGCTCCGGCTTCGCGGCCGCGTTCGGCTTCGCCGTGAGCGGCGTCGACCTGGCCTTCGGCTCGGTCACGATGCTGATCGACGGGGTGGCCGTCGCGCTGATGTACCAGCGTTCGGTTTCCGGGTACTTCAGATCAGTGCAGCCGGTCAGGGGAACGCCACGGCAGGTAGCTAACGGATTGTGATTTCCGGTCGACCGGAAGCCACCGCCCTCCTACGGTCCGTCACATGACCAATCCGAACGACCCTTACAACCACCCCCAGCAGCCCGGCTACCCGCCGCAGGCCCCGCCGCTGAGCGACAGCGAGCTGCGCCGCCCCGACCGGCCGAAGTCGGTCGACACCGCGTACCTGCTGTGGCTGATCTCGGCGGGCGTCAGCATCGTGGCGAACCTCATCGGCTTCGCCACCGCCGAGGCCGTGGCGCGGGAGACGCTGGAGGCGATGAACCTCGACACGTCGGCGGCGGCGTCGGTCCAGCCGAGCTACGGCTCCCTGATCTTCAGCCTCGTCCTGTCCGTGGTGTGGATCCTGGTCGTCATGCAGATGCGCAAGGGCGCCAACTGGGCCCGCATCCTGCTGACCGTGCTGGGCGCCCTCTCCGTCATCGCCGGCCTGCTCGGCCTGCTGGCCCTCGGCGTGATGTTCTCCATCGGCTTCCTGGGCGCGATCCAGGCCCTGCTGGGCCTGGTGCAGCTCGCGATCACCATCGCCGCGATCGTGTTCATGTTCAAGTCCGACTCGAACCGCTACTTCAAGGCCAGCTGACCACGAGGTCACAGGTGTGCTGTCCGCTGCCTGTCGCGGTGGACAGCACGCCTCGGGCGGCCCTAGCGTTCTCAATCGTGACAACCCCACATGATCCGGACAACCGGCCGCCGTACGTCCCGCCACCGCCCCCGCTCAGCGAGTCCGAGCTGAACTTCGGCAACCAGGGCGGGTACGCCCAGCCCGTCGGACCGGCGCCGAAGCAGCTCCAGATCTCCTTCTGGCTGTGGATCGCGGGCGCGGCCCTGCTCGTGCTGTCCTCCGTGCTGATCCTCACCGAGCGCGAGGAGGCCATCAAGGCCGCTCGCGACGCCGGCGGCACCCAGGGCCTCACCGAGGAGCAGTTCGTCACCACGGTGACCGCGACGCTCGCGGTGCTCGTGACCATCGGCGTCGTCCTGGCCGCCCTGATGGCGTTCTTCGCGTTCAAGGCGCGCGCTGGTCGCAACTGGGCGCGGGTCTCGCTGACGGTGCTCGGCGCGTTGATCTTCCTCTTCCAGATGCTCGCGGTGTCGCAGCTAGGCCTGCTGATCATGCTGGCCGTGGCCGCCGCCGTCGTGACGCTGTACCTGCCCGCCTCGAAGCAGTACTTCGACTCGGTCAAGCGCGCCGGATGACCGTGCAGCCGCCTCCCGTGGTGCGCGGCGCGGTCAGCGTGTGGTTCGCCCTCAGCGCGTTCCTCGTGCTGGAGAACGTGGTGCGGTGGCTGCGCCGGGACGAGTTCGAGCAAGCCGCCGCCCGTGCGGGTGACGACCCGGCTGCGGTCGTCAGCCTGCTGACGCAGCTGACCGTCGTCGCGGTCGGGTTCGCGATCGGTTACGGCCTGTTCGGCTGGTTGCTGCGGCGCGGGACGCGGTGGGCGCGCGGCGTGCTCACCGGGGTGAGCGTGCTGCACGTGCTGTGGATCGTGCTGCCGGGCGCCAGTGCGGTGAACGTGGTCACCCTCCTGCTGATCGCCGTGGGCTTGTCGCTCACGTGGCTGCCCGCCACCGCGCGCTGGGTGAGGTCGATGGCATGACCGAGGACAGAGACCCCACCCCGAACCCCCCGCCTCACTCCTACCCCCCGCCTCACTCCTACCCCCCTCCTCACTCCTACCCCCCTCCTTCTCCCTACCCTCCGCCTCACTCCTACCCTCCGCCCCACCTCGGCCCCTACCCCGGCCAGATGCGCAACGTCGACCAGTTCACCACCGCACTCGTCCGCCCGACCACCGTCGTCGTCTCGTTCGCCCTCTGGGTGCTCGCCGCGCTGTCGTGGCCGGTCGGCACCCTGGTGCGGTCGCTGGCCGAGGGCGACCCGCTGATCGGCTTCGGCACGATCATGGCCCTGTTCGCCGGCACGTGCCTGGCCATCGGCGGCACCTGGGCCGCGTTCCTCCTCCTGGGCGGCAGCTACCACGCACGCCTCGGCCTGTGCGGCGGCTCGCTGGTCATCGGCGTGCTCGCCCTGGCCGCCGCGATCGTCGCGGCCCGGGACGGCGACACCGAGCCGCTGTCGTGGGTGGTGATCGTGCTGCGACTGGCGCTGCCCGCCGCCGCGACCGTCGCCTGCTTCCTGCCGGGCACGCGGCAGTTCTTCTCCGGGAACCACGGCTAGTGGACCAGCCCACCCTCTACGCCGAGCCCGGCGCGTCCTGGTGGCCGCTGCTCTGGGGCCCGGTGTTCGCCGCGCTCGGCCTGCTGGTCGAGGTGGTGACCGGCTCCACCCGGCCGCTGCTGTGGCTCGTCGTCGCCGTCGTCCTGCTCCTGCCCACGGTGCTCTGGGTGCAGGGCCGCCGCCGCCTCTACGCCGTGCGCCTGACCCCCGTCGCCCTGCACCAGGGCCGGGAGGAGCTGCCGATCCGGGACGTCGGGGACGTCGAGGGCGTCGAGCCGCGGTCCGGTGCCAAGGTGCTGGGCGGCGGCTGGTCGCTGCCCCGCGGCACGGAGCCGCTGCCCCTCCGCCTCACCGACGGCACGGTGGTGCTGGGCTGGGCGCACGACGCCGACGCCCTCCGGGCCGAGGTGGCGAAGCTGCTGGCCGCCCGCCGCTCCGGGCCCCACCCGCCCCCGGCATGAGAAGCTGACCGGCGTGACTGCGGCCACCGCCGACGCCGGAACCGTCCCGGACCCCGAGCCGGAACCCGACGCCCCCCAGCTCCACCAGCCGAAACGCGCGCTCATCGCGATCGGCGAGGTGGTGCTCATCGCGCTCCTCGTCCCGGCCGCCGTCTGGTGCTGGAACCGGGGCGTCCTGCACTACAGCTACCCCGTGCCCGACCGCCCGCCCCTGGAGTCGACCCGGTTCAAGGGCAACTGGATCGGCGCGTCCGTCGGCCTCGTCACGATCGCGGGCGTCCTGCTGCTCGACGCGCTGCGCCAGACCCTGCTCGCGGTGCGCACCCGTGGTCGGGAGCAGGTCGGAGAACCCGACGTGTGAGACTGGACCCCGTGACAGCGACGCGATCCCAGGCACTGTTCGAGCGCGCGGCGGCGGTGATCCCCGGTGGCGTGAACTCCCCGGTCCGGGCCTTCCACTCGGTCGGCGGCACGCCCAGGTTCATGGTCCGCGGCGAGGGTCCGCACCTGTGGGACGCCGACGGCAACCGCTACGTCGACCTGGTGTCGTCGTGGGGCCCGATGATCCTCGGGCACGCGCACCCCGACGTGGTCGAGGCCGTCCGCGCGGCGGCCGTGCGCGGCCTGTCCTTCGGCACGCCCACCGAGGGCGAGGTCGAACTGGCCGAGGAGATCATCGACCGGGTCGCGCCGGTGCACCAGGTCCGCCTGGTCAACTCCGGCACCGAGGCCACGATGAGCGCGATCCGGCTGGCCCGCGGCTTCACCGGTCGCCGCAAGGTCGTCAAGTTCGCCGGCTGCTACCACGGCCACGTGGACGCGCTGCTCGCGCAGGCGGGCTCCGGCGTCGCCACGCTGGGCCTGCCCACCTCGCCCGGGGTCACCGGCGCGCAGGCGGCCGACACCCTGGTGCTGCCGTACAACGACGTCGAAGCCGTCAAGCGGGCCTTCGCCGAGAACCCGGGCGAGATCGCCTGCGTGATCACCGAGGCCGCGGCGGGCAACATGGGCGCGGTGCCGCCCAAGCACAACGCCGAGCTGAAGGAGCTCTGCCGGGCCGACGGCGCGCTGCTGGTCATGGACGAGGTGATGACCGGCTTCCGGGTCTCCCGCGCCGGCTGGTACGGCCTGGAGAACGTCGAGGGCGACCTGTACACGTTCGGCAAGGTCATGTCCGGCGGCCTGCCCGCGGCGGCGTTCGGCGGCCGGACCGACGTGATGTCGAAGCTCGCCCCGTCCGGCCCGGTCTACCAGGCCGGCACGCTGTCCGGGAACCCGGTCGCGGTGGCCGCGGGCCTGGCCACGCTGCGCGCCGCGACCGACGACGTCTACCGCACCCTCGACGCCAACGCCACCCGCCTGGGCGCGCTGTTCACCGCCGCGCTCACCGAGGCGGGCGTGGAGCACCGGGTCCAGTTCGCGGGCAACCTGGTCAGCGTGTTCTTCACCGACAGCGAGGTCACCGACTACGCGGGGGCGCAGGCCGCGCTGACGTGGCGCTTCCCGCCGTTCTTCCACGCGCTGCTCGAACGCGGCGTGTACGCGCCGCCGAGCGCCTACGAGGCGTGGTTCGTCAACGCCGCCATGACCGACGACGACTTCCAGGTCATCGCCGACGCCCTCCCGCACGCCGCCCGCGCCGCCGCGGCCGCCACCGAGGGGGGCGCCAAGTGAGCCGCACGGTCGTCCACCTGCTGCGGCACGGTGAGGTGCACAACCCGACGGGCATCCTCTACGGCAGGCTGCCGGGGTTCAAGCTGTCCGAGCGCGGCCAGAAGCAGGCGCTGACCGTGGCCGAGCACCTGGCCGACCACGACATCGCGCACGTCGTCGCGTCACCGCTGGACCGGGCGCAGCAGACCGCGTCGCCGATCGCCGACTCGCACCGGCTGGAGCTGGCCACCGACGAGCGGCTGATCGAGGCGGACAACCAGTTCGAGGGCCTGAAGGTGGCCGTCGGCGACGGCGCGCTGCGCTCGCCCAAGCACTGGCCGAAGCTGGTCAACCCGTTCCGGCCGTCCTGGGGCGAGCCGTACCTGGCGATCGCGCACCGGATGCTCGGCGCGGTGCAGCGGGCCCGGACCGAGGCCGAGGGCCACGAGGCCGTGTGCGTGTCCCACCAGCTGCCGATCTGGACGCTGCGGCGGTTCCTGGAGGGCAAGCGGATGTGGCACGACCCGCGTCGCCGCGAGTGCTCGCTGGCCTCGTTGACGAGCCTGGTGTTCGAGGGGGAGCGGCTGGTGCGGGTGGTCTACACCGAGCCGGTCGGCGCGACGAACCCGCGGGTGACCGGGGCATGAGGGTCCGGCGGGCGCTGGTCGCCCTGACGACGTCGCTGCTGGTCGCGGGGGTCACGGCGTGCACGTCCGGTGACGACGCGGTGGTGGCCGGGTCCGAGTTCCAGCTCGTCGCGCCCAACGGCGAGACGCGGCTGCGCTACGACGGGGACGAGCGCAAGAGCGTCGAGGGGCTGTCCGGGCCGAGCCTGATGGAGGACGGCAAGACCGTCTCCCTGGACGACTACGCGGGCAAGGTCGTGATCGTCAACATCTGGGGCGCGTGGTGCGGTCCGTGCCGGACCGAGGCCCCCGAGCTGCAGAAGGTGCAGGACGAGACCGGTCCGCTCGGCGTGCAGGTGCTGGGCGTCAACGTCAAGGAGACGTCCACCGAGTCGCCGCGCGACTTCATGGCCAACCGGGACCTGTCCTACCCGTCGATCTACGACGAGTCCGGGCGGGCGATGCTGGCGTTCCGCGGCGTGCCGCCCAACGCCGTGCCGTCCACGTTCGTGCTGGACAAGCAGCACCGGGTGGCGGCGGCGTTCCTCGGCGCGGTGATCGCCACCGACCTGGTCCCGCTGGTCAGGGAGCTGGCCGCCGAGTCCTGACGACTCACCGCAGCTCGGGCACCTTCGCCTTGAACGCCTCGACCATCGCGTCCCGCCCGACCAGGTTGAACTCCCGGCCCAGCGTGCGCATGATCGAGTCCGAGGTGGGCCGGTAGAGGCCGTACCGGTGGTACCGGGCGCCCTCGAACGCGCCGACCACGCCGCCGTCCGGCGACGGCTGCCCCAGGTAGGCCGCCCACTTGGCCCCGGTCGGGTCCGCGGTGACGTTGACCTCGGTCGGCTCCTGGCCGCTGTACCGGTCGTACGGGTAGTCGTACTCGTCGGCCAGCTTGCCGATCGAGTGGCCCAGCTCGTGCACCGCGATCTGCCCGGCCTGGTCGTTCGCGCCCGCGGCGGTCGCCACGCCACCGCCCGCGCCGCCGTACTTGGCCGTGTTGCCGAGCGCGATGACCTGGTCGGCCTGCGGCGCGAGCGCGCCGAACTGGCCGGCCTTGGTCTGGTTCACGCACAGCAGCCGCTCGGTCTGGGTGTCCCGGCCCTGGCACCAGAAGCCCATGTCCAGGGCGGTGTCGCGGTCGGTGCCCAGGCTCGGGTCGTTGTCCACACCGGACTGGTTCGACACCACGTCGACCTGCCAGACGTTGAAGTACTGGCGGTAGGACCTGAACGGCTCCACGTTGGACAGCTCGGTCCACTTGCTGACCACGTGCGAGTGGTAGGCGCCCAGCTCGGCCGCCGTGTAGCCGTCACCGACGAAGACCAGGTCGAACCGCTGGTCCGGCGCGCCCGTCTCCTGGATGGGCACCACCTCGGCGACGACCTCGGCGGCCGCGGCCCTGGTCTGCGCGGCGACCGGGACCTCCGTCCGGGAGATCGTCCCGTCGGGCGAGAAGACCTCCATCAGCTCCACGTCCGGGGCGGCGGGTTCCGCGGCGCCGCCGGGCAGGGGAGCGGCGACGACGGCGAAGGCAACGGCCAGCACGGTCAAGGTGAACCGGTGTGCGCGCATGACGTCACGCTATGAAGTTGCCCGCTGACCCACAAGGGTTGATGGTCGCGTTTAAACATTCACTGGATCGGGTACTACACCACCTGCGCCCGACCTCGGTGGCACGGCCCCGGCGAAGGTGTGACCTGGATCGCCCATAAGGGATACCGGTGCACGGCGTCAAGTGGCGGATACCTACCCTGGACCCGTGAACCCGACCGATCTGGCCACCTCCGGCCCGATCCTGCTCGCGACCGGGGTGGCGGTGCTGGCCGGGGCGATCTCCTTCGCCTCGCCGTGCGTGGTCCCGCTGGTGCCCGGCTACCTGGCGTACCTCGCGGGGCTGGTCGGCGCGGAGGCGCCCGCGGTCCAGGAGGGCGAGGCCCGCAAGACCGGCCGCTGGCGGGTCGCCGGCGCGGCGCTGCTGTTCGTCCTCGGCTTCACGGTCGTGTTCGCGCTGACCTCGTTCGTGGTGCTCGGGCTGACCGACCTGTTCTGGTTCCAGGGCGACCTGCTCCAGCGCATCGGCGGCGTCATCACGATCGCCATGGGGCTGGTGTTCATCGGCCTGGTGCCCGCCCTCCAGCGCGACGTCCGCGTGCACCGCACGCCCAACGCCGGCCTGCTCGGCGCGCCCCTGCTCGGCGGCGTGTTCGCGCTCGGCTGGACGCCGTGCCTCGGCCCGACGCTGATGGGCGTGATGGCGCTGGCCCGCAGCACCGAGGTCGGCTCGGTCACCGCCCGCGGCGCGGTGCTGGTGCTCGCCTACTGCCTCGGCCTCGGCGTGCCGTTCATCCTCATCGCGCTCGGCGCGCGCTGGGCGGTCCGCACGACCGGCTGGCTGCGCTCGCACGTCCGCCAGGTGCAGGTGTTCGGCGGCGTGCTGCTGATCGGCGTCGGCGTCGCCCTGGTCACCGGCCTGTGGGGCGAGTTCGTCGGCTGGCTGCGCGACGCCGTCATCAACGACCTAGAACTGCCGTTGTAGTGCGCGACGTCCTCGCCTTCCTGCGCAACACGTGGCGCGGCCTGACCGCCATGCGCACCGCGCTGACCCTGCTGTTCCTGCTCGCGCTCGGCGCGATGCCGGGCGCGCTGCTGCCGCAGCGTTCGCTGAACTCGCTGAAGGTCGACGAGTACATCGCCGAGCACGGTTGGTGGGGTCGGCTGCTGGACGAGCTGCAGTTCTACGACGTCTACGCCAGCTACTGGTTCTCCGCGGTCTACGTGCTGCTGTTCGTGTCCCTGGTCGGCTGCCTGCTGCCGCGCACCTGGGAGTACTTCAAGCAGATGCGGGCCAAGCCCGTGCTGACCCCGCGCAACCTGGCCCGGATGCCGCACCACGCGTCAGCCGGCACGACCGCGTCACCGCGAGCGGTCATCGAGCACGCCGAACAGCGGCTCAAGGGCTGGCGCACGGTCGTCCGCGAGGAGGCCGACGGCGCCCGCACGATCAGCGCCGAGCGCGGGTTCCTGCGCGAGACCGGCAACCTGGTGTTCCACTTCTCCCTGCTCGGCCTGCTGGTCGCGTTCGCGCTGGGCAAGATGTTCAGCTACGAGGGCCAGGTCATCGTGCCCGCCGCCGGCGGCCAGTTCTGCAACTCCGGCGTCTACAACTACGACACCTTCCGGCCGGGCCTGCGGGTCGACGGCACGCAGCTCAACCAGTTCTGCGTGCGGGTCAACGACTTCGACGCCACCTACCTGCACAACGGCCAGGCCGAGAGCTTCCACGCCGCCATCGAGTACCAGTCCGGCGCGGACCTGCGGACCGGCTCCTGGCGGCCGTTCCCGCTGGAGGTCAACAACCCGCTGCGCACCGCGGGCGACCGGCTCTACCTGCTCGGCCACGGCTACACCCCGCTGTTCACCGTCACCTTCCCCAACGGCGAGACGCGCACCGGCTCGACCCAGTGGCGGCCGGTCGACCAGCTCACGCTGGCCTCCGAGGGCGCGACCAAGTTCGACCCGCCGGACGTGCCGGACGCCGAGCAGCGCCGCAAGAGCCAGCTCGCCATCACCGGCCTGCTCGCGCCGACCGCCGTCTTCCAGGGCGAGCTGCTGGACTCGGCCTTCCCGGCGGCGAACGACCCGGCGGTGGCGATCGACGTCTACCGCGGCGACCTGGGCACCGACTCCGGGCGCGGCCAGTCGATCTTCTCCATCGACCGGCGGATGGTCGAGGACGGCAAGCTCAACAAGGTCGCCCGCGAGAACCTGAAGCAGGGCGAGGAGCTGACGCTGGACGACGGCACCGTCATCCGCTTCGACGGCGTCCGCGACTGGGTGTCGCTCCAGGTGTCCCACGACCCGACCCAGGTGTGGGTGCTGGCGTTCTCGGTGCTGGTCATCCTGGGTCTCGGCGTCTCGCTGAGCATCAAGCGCCGCCGCGTCTGGGTGCGGGCGACACCCCAGGAGGACGGGCGTACCGTTGTCGAGGTCGGCGGCCTCGCACGCACCGATCAGGCCGGGTACGGCGAGGAGTTCACGGTGCTCGCCCGTGACCTGACCACGTCCCGGGACCTGCTCGCGGACAAGGAGGAGGGCTGATGCCGGTCAACGCGACCCTGTCGACCTACAGCGACTGGACCTACGGCGCCGCCGTGGCGATCTACTTCTTCGCCGCGGTGCTGTACCTGTGCGAGGCGGCTTTCGCCCGGCCCGCGAAGGTCGAGCAGCAGGAGCTGGCCGCCGTCACCGGCGGCACCCGGGCCGACGGCACGTGGACACCGGGCCTGGTCACCAGGCCGGAGCGGTCCCGCGCCGAACGCCTCGGCCGGATGGGCGCGGCGCTGGCCGTGCTCGGCGCGCTGCTGCAGACCGCCTCGCTGGTGCTGCGGGGGATCGCGACCGAGCGCGCGCCGTGGGGCAACATGTACGAGTACGGCTCGCTGCTGACGCTCGCCGCCGTGGTGACCTGGCTGGTGCTGTCGCGCACGTTCCCGGTGCGCAAGCTCGGTGGTTTCGTGCTCGTGCCGATCGTCATCCTGATGTTCCTCGGCGGCACGGTCCTCTACGCCGACGCCGCGCCCGTGCAGCCCGCGCTCCAGTCGTACTGGCTCGTCGTGCACGTCTCGGTGATCTCGGTGTCCAGCGGCGTGCTCCTGGTGCCCGGCGTGGCCAGCGTCCTCTACCTGCTGAAGTCCTCGGACCGCGCCCGGTTCCGCAAGCTGCCCGATGCCGACGTGCTGGACCGGCTCGCCTACCGCAGCACGGTGTTCGCGTTCCCGCTGTTCACCATCGGCATCATCTGCGGCGCGATCTGGGCCGAGGCGGCGTGGGGCCGGTTCTGGGGCTGGGACCCGAAGGAGACCGTGGCGTTCGTCTCGTGGGTCGTCTACGCGGCGTACCTGCACGCGCGGGCGACCGCCGGCTGGCGCGGCAGGCCGGCCGCGTGGATCAACTCGCTCGGCTTCGCGCTGACGGTGTTCAACCTGTTCTTCATCAACCTCGTAACGACTGGGTTGCACTCGTACGCGGGCGTCGGCTGATCCCGTAGACCACAGAGGTCACGCGGTGTTCCCGACCTGTTCCAACGCTCGGGTGAGCTCACACCCAGTGTCGTGGAACCACTGGTCGCCGACTACCGTCGGACGCGTGGGGTCGGGGAGGTCTCGATCCGCTTCGCTCAGGGAGGACCCCAGCGGTGACCGGTCGCTACGAGAATCCTGAGCCGTCGTGGCAGCAGCCGACCGGAGCGGAGGGGCAGCAGCCGCCCAACCCGAACCAGTCGGGCGGCTACCAGGTCGAGCCGGGATCGGGTGCCCACTACGCAGAACCCCCGACCGTCTACCTGGACCCGTCGACGTCCGGCCCGGTGACCGGCCCGCCCTCGGGCGGCTTCCCCGCGCAGCCCCCCGGCCACCAATCCGGCTCCTACCCGGTCCAAGGCCACCAGTCCGGCTCCTACCCGGTCCAGGGCCAGCAGTCGGGCCCCTACCAGGTCTCCGGCAACCAGTCCGGCTCCTACCAGGTCTCCGGCGGCCAGTCCGGCCCGTACCCCGGCCCCAACCAGTCGGGCCGGCACCAGTACCCCGGCGGCTTCCCCAACAACTTCCCGCAGAGCGTCCAGCCCCAGCAGCAACAGCACCCGCAGTCCTCACCGCAGCGGGCCAACGCCAGCGACGTCTCCTCGCAGCAGCTGATCAAGCGCGCCAAGCGCCCACCGCAGTCCGGCTGGCGCAAGACCGTCCACTCGGTCACCGGTGGCCTGGTGAACCTGGGCGAGAGCCCCGCCGACATCCGCCGGCGCGAGCTGATCGGCCGGATCAACCAACCGCTGCGCGGCTGCTACAAGATCGCGATGCTGAGCCTCAAGGGCGGCGTCGGCAAGACCACCACGACGACCACGCTGGGCTCGACGTTCTCGTCGCTGCGCGGCGACCGGGTCATCGCCGTGGACGCCAACCCCGACCGGGGCACGCTGGCGCTGAAGGTGCCGAGGGAGACCACGGCCACCGTGCGGCACCTGCTGCGCGACGCCTCGAAGATCACCCGGTACAGCGACGTGCGCGCCTACACGTCGCAGTCGCCCAGCCGCCTCGAAGTGCTCGCGTCCGAGCAGGACCCGGCGGTGTCGGAGGCGTTCAGCGACCAGGACTACCTGCGCACGGTCGCGCTGCTGGAGCTGTTCTACAACATCGTGCTGACCGACTGCGGCACCGGCCTGATGCACTCGGCCATGAAGGGCGTGCTCGACCAGGCCGACTCGCTGGTGCTGGTCTCGTCCGGCTCGGTGGACGGCGCGCAGACGTCGGCGGCCACCCTGGACTGGCTGGACGCCCACGGCTACCGCGACCTGGTCGCGAAGTCCGTCGCCGTGATCAACTCGGTGCGGCCGGGCTCGGGCAAGGTCGACCTGGACAAGCTGGCCGCGCACTTCGCGCAGCGCTGCCGCGCCGTCGTCCGCATCCCGTTCGACACCCACCTGGAAGAGGGCGCCGAGATCGAGCTGGACAAGCTCGCCCCGGACACCAGGCTGGCGCTGCTGGAGCTGGCCGCCACCGTGGCGGACGACTTCCCGAACAACTAGCCCAGGACGGGGGGCCTCGGTCGCGAGGCCCCTCCCGCCGTCACTCCTCGTCGTCCGGCTTCTTCTTGCGCTGCTCACCGAGCTTGCGCAGGAAGTCCGGATCGTCGTCCGGAGCCACGAAACGACGGCTGGGGGCGGTATCGACCCGGTCCGGTCCGAACGCACGCCAGAGCAGCACGGCGATGGTCAGAGCACCGACCACCGCGAGCAGGTACAGCATGGTCGCCACCTCCTTTGCCACGAGATTACCCGTGTCCCGGAGGTGCACGTCATCAGTGCCGAACGGGTTCGGTCGCCTCCGTGGTCAGCTGGGAGAGCAGGTGCTGGACCTCGGACTCCCGGAACCTGCGGTGGCCGCCCGGCGTGCGGATCGAACCGATCCGACCTGCGGTGGCCCAGCGGGTCACCGTCTTCGGGTCGACCCGGAAGAGGTTCGCCACCTCGCCCGGCGTGAGCAGACGTTCCCCCTGGTGTCCCTGCATCACGGTCACGGCATCCTCCCCGATGGTGAACAGACGTACCGGACGCATCGTGGCACCCCACCCATCGGGTACTCGAACGCTTGGGTGATGGTAAAGAGGTAGTAAGGGACGAAGCGTGCGGTTCGGACATCACCACCCGTGGGCCTACCCTGTGACCGGTGGACGCTCTTGATCGCCAGATCATCGCCGCCCTGCGGGAGAACGGTCGGGCCACCTACGCCGACCTGGGCCGGAAAGTGGGCCTCTCCGCCTCGGCCGTGCACGAACGGGTGGGCAAGCTGGAGGCCACCGGCGTCATCGTCGGCTACCACGCCGTGGTCGACCCCAGCGCCGTGGGCCTGGGGGTGACCGCCCTGGTCAGCATCCACCCCACCGACACGGCGGACGACGACGAGCTGGCCCTCTCCCTGGCCGAGCTGATCGAGGTCGAGTCCTGCTACCGGGTGGCCGGCGACGAGTCGTTCATCGTCAAGGTCCGGGTGGCCACGGTCGACGACCTGGAGCGCTCCCTCGGCAGGCTGCGCCGCATCCAGGGCGTGGCGCGCACCCGCACCACGGTCGTCCTGTCGACCAGGTTCGAGGGCCGCCCCAACACCGCGGCGGCCGGCTCGGGGAGCGACGCGTAACCTGGGTAACCGTGCACCTGGGTCGTGATGTGACGCTCTACATCTGCGCGCGCCTGGGCATGGTCGCCGCGGTCACCGCGCTGCTCGTGCTCGTCAACGTGCCACTGCTGGTCGCCATCGCCGTGGGCGTGGTGGTGGCCCTCCCGCTGTCCCTCTTCGTCTTCAGCGGCCTGCGAACACGAGTCGCCCAAGCCCTGGACGAAAAACAATCCCTCCGCCGCGCCGAACGCGAAAAACTCCGCGCCCAACTCCGCGGCGACACCGCCTAACCCCAACACCCCCCACCCCCACCACATCGGGCCCGCCGCCAACCCGCAGAGGTTCGATGTGACATGGCTTCGGCCTGCATGGGGCACCCGTAAGGGCCCCATGTCACATCGAACCGGAAAAGACCACCACGACCCTCACATCACCAACACGATCGCCCCACCCAAATTGGCCAACAACATCACCGCCAACACCGCCCCGACATTCGTGCTCCCGCGCAACCTCAGGGCCAACGCCAAAACCCCCACCGGCAACACCACCGGCCTCCGCTCACGCTGCGCAATGCGCATCGCCCCCACCGCCACGCCCAGCGGACTCAACCCGAGCTCCCGCGCCCCGACCACATCGGCGCGCCACTGCTCCAGGTACCTCTCCCTCTCCGCACTTGCCAGCCACACCGCTGCCACCCTCACCAGCAACAACGCAACCCGAGTCATCGCGCCACCTCCCCCCTCCCGATCCCCGCGGACCTCGCCGACCCGGCTCTGCCCCTCTTCGCGCACACCTTGGTCGCCTCCACCGCACCTCCGGCCGTGAGCACGTACATCCGCCGCCGAGGCCCGCGGCGCTCGCTGTCGTCATCCCACGACGACGTCACCCACCCCGCCCGCTCCAAGCGGTCGAGCAGCGGGTAGACGCTGCCGGACGGCCGTCCGGTCAGCTTGATGATCTCCAGGCCCCAACGCGGCTGGTCGCTCGCAAGCAGCACTCCCAGCACGTCGACCGTGGCTCCTCCGACACGCCCAAGCGGTTCCACACCCCAACTCTACCTATGTAGATTAAGCATGTCGACCCCCACCCTCACCCTCACTCCCACCCTTACGCCCCACCAACGTCCTCACCGCGTCATCCGCCAACCTCTCCACCACCTCCCGCAACTCCAACGCCTCCAACCACCGCGCCGGAATCGCCTCCACCCCGTCCCTCGCCCCCAGCAGGTTCCCGCACAACGCACCCGTCGAGTCGCTGTCCCCCGAGTGGTTCACCGCCAGCAGCAACCCGTCCTCCAGGTCCCGCGCCCCCAACGCCGTCAGCACCGAGATCGCCAACGCCTCCTCGCCGACCCACCCCCCGCCCAACGTCGTCTCGATCACCTCGGGCGTCGGCCGCACGCCGCCCACACCCAGCTCCACCGCCAGGTCCAGCAGCGCCAACTGCTCCTGGTGCCCCTCCCACCTGATCAGCTCCGCCCGCCCGACCTCGATCGCCTCCGGCAGCTCGGCGCCCGCCAGCACCTGCTGCACCAGCACCGCCAGCACCCCCGCCGACAGGTAACCGCTCGGGTGCCCGTGCGTCAGCGCCCCGGTCGCGGCGGCCAGGTCGAACACCTCGCGCACGTCGTCGGACCACAGCGCCACCGGCGCCGCGCGCATCACCGCGCCGCACCCCTTGGAGTCGTTGATGGGGTGCTCCACCGTCCCCAGCACCCCGGACCGGAGCGCGGTCAGGCACGTGGTGCCGGGTGCGCGCAGGTCGTGCAGCTCGGGCACGTCCAGCAGCCACCCGTCGGCCCGCACCTCCGGCCCGCCCTGCGTGCGCAGCCACCGCGCGTACGCCACCCGCACCTCGTGCACCGGGTCGCTGCCGCGCTTGCGCGCCAGCAGCAGCCCTTCCAGCGTGAACAGGGTCATCTGGGTGTCATCGGTGATCGCGCCGAGCCTGCCGTAGGCGGGTGCGTAGTCGGTCAGCCCCGACGGGCCGAAGCGGCCCCGGATGCGGTCGATCCGGTCGAACTCGATCGAACCGCCGAGCGCGTCGCCGACGGCGCCGGCGAGGAGGCTGCCGCGGATTGAACCGCTCAGAAGTGAGTTCACGTCGCAGAAGTTATCGTGCCGGCGTGACCTCTTCGGTAGACCGTTGCAGCTCCCGGACCAGGGAATGGGTGTGCGAGGCCGTCCGCATCATCGAGGCGGACGCCAACCGCAGCGCCGACACGCACCTGCTGCGCTTCCCGCTCCCACCGGAGTGGGGCATCGACCTGTACCTCAAGGACGAGTCGACCCACCCCACCGGCTCGCTCAAGCACCGCCTGGCCCGATCCCTCTTCCTCTACGCGATCTGCAACGGCTGGGTCGTCGGCGGCACGCCGGTGATCGAGGCGTCGTCCGGCTCGACGGCGGTGTCGGAGGCGTACTTCGCGCGGCTGCTCGGGCTGCCGTTCATCGCCGTGATGCCGCGTTCGACCAGCTCGGAGAAGGTGGCGCTGATCGAGCGCCAGGGCGGCCAGTGCCACTTCGTCGACGAGCCGGGCGCGATCTACGACGAGTCCCGGCGGCTCGCCGCCGAGCTGGACGGGCACTTCATGGACCAGTTCACGCACGCCGAGCGGGCGACCGACTGGCGCGGCAACAACAACATCGCCGAGTCGGTGTTCCAGCAGATGGAGATGGAGGCCGCGCCCGAACCGGAGTGGGTGGTGGTCGGCGCGGGCACCGGGGGCACCAGCGCCACCATCGGCCGGTTCATCCACTACCGCAAGCTGCGGACCCGCCTCGCCGTGGTGGACCCCGAGCACTCCGTCTTCTTCGACGCCTGGTGCGACGGCGACTCGTCGCTGATCGGGACGCGCGGGTCGCGGATCGAGGGCATCGGCAGGCCGCGGGTGGAGCCGTCGTTCATCGGCGCGGTCATCGACCGGATGATCAAGGTGCCGGACGCGGCGTCGGTGGCGACGATCCGGCACGTCGAGGACGTCCTCGGGCGGCGGGTCGGCGGGTCGACCGGCACGAACCTGTGGGGCGCTTTCCAGCTGATCGCCGAGATGCGGGCGTCTCGGCAGCGGGGGAGCGTCGTGACGCTGCTGTGCGACGGCGGCGAGCGCTACGCGAACACCTACTACGACGACGAGTGGGTGGCTGCCCAGGGCATGGACCTGGAACCGCACCTGACCGCGCTGACCGGGTTCCGCGAATCCGGCCGGTGGGCCGGGTGAATGAATCTTCCCCCTGAGTGGAACTGACGGCGCGCGCCGTGCGTCGCAGCGGGATCGGCGCGTGGAGAGGGGTTCGCGGTGGGCGCGTGGCGGACGGCGGAGGTGCTGACAGCCGAGGACGTGCTGGCCAGGTCGGTCGCCGACGCCGACAAGGCGATGCGCGAGGCGGCCAAGCTGCGCCACCCGCAGAAGGAGCCCTCGGCCGAGGACGTCCGGCGGGTGATGCAGTTCGCCAAGTCGAACGACGCCTCGCCGGAGCTGCGGGCGCTGCAGCGCCGGGTCGCGGGCGGCTACCTGAGCTGGCGGCAGGTGCTGATGGGGGAGGCCGCCGACGACCGGGGCGTGAAGGCGGCCTTGGAGGCGGACCGCGCCACCCTGTCGGCGCTGTGCCGCGGCGAGGACCCGCGCCCGCAGCCGCCCAAGCCCAAGCCCTCGGACGACGACGAGCCGATGTCCTTCACCGAGGACGCCTGGTAGTCCCGCACCCTCGCGCCCTCACCGACCGTCAGCCCAGCACCAACGCGACCGGCACCGCCACACCCCACACCAGCATCGCGAACCCCGTGTCCCGCAGCACCGGGATCAGGTCACGCCCCTTGCTACCGCCCAGCACCCGCCGCACCCCCAGGACGACCAGCGGCAACGCCAGGAAGCCCATCAACGCCAGCGGCACCCGCAACCCGATCACCAGCGTGATCAGGAACGGGATCGACACCAGCGCCAGGTACAGCCGGCGGGAGTCCCGGTCGCCCAGGGTGGACGCCAGCGTGCGCTTGCCCGCCTGGATGTCGGTCGGGATGTCCCGCAGGCTGTTGGCGATCATCACGCCGGTCGAGAACGCGCCCATCGCGACCGCGCCGCCGATGCCGATCCCGGTCACCTCACCGGTCTGCACGTACAGCGTGCCCAGCACCGCCGCCGGCCCGAAGAACACGAACACGGCCAGCTCGCCGAGGCCCGCGTACCCGTACGGCTTGCGACCGCCGGTGTAGAACCACGCCGCCGCGACGCAGACCGCGCCGAACAGCACCATCCAGTACCGGCCGCTCAGCACGACCAGCACCAAGCCGGCCAGCGCGCCGACGCCCAACGCCGCGAACGCCGCCGCGCGCACCGCCTTCGGGTCGGCCGCACCCGACCCGACCAGCCGGAACGGGCCGACGCGGTTGGCGTCGGTGCCGCGGATGCCGTCGGAGTAGTCGTTGGCGTAGTTCACGCCGATCTGGAGCGCGACCGACACCACGAGCGCGAGCAGCGACCACAGCGCGTTGAAGCCCTCGATGTGGTGCGCGGCGCCCGCGCCGACCAGCACCGGCGCGATCGAGTTCGGCAGCGTGCGGGGGCGGGTCCCCGATACCCACTGGGCGACTGTGGCCATGCCGACATCCTCCGACATGGTGAACGGGGACCCGCCTTCGGGTGGTGCGCGGGTGGTGCGGGTGAGCGGTGCGCGATCAGCAGGCGGTGGCGCCCGACACGCCGGACACGTACGCCTTCGCGACGAACTTGCCCGCCGCGATCCGGTACCAGATGTTCGACGTGCCCTGGGTGCCCGTCACCGACTGCCCGGTGACCTGGCACTCGACCCGCACCTGCGCGTAGTTCGCGGCCAGGCCGACCTGCGAGGCCGTGGACGTGGCCGCGCTGCGCACGTTGAGCGGGTCGGCGGCGGTGCGGATGAACCCGGCCGGGCCCGAGCCGGTCCACTGGTAGGTGACGGTGACCCACGAGTTGTCGGTCAGCTTCAGGCCGTCCCAGAACGTGCCGTCGGCCAGGTCGATGCCCGCCGGGTTGGCGACCTGGCGGCCGAACTGGTCCTTGCCGCCGTTGTAGCCGTCCTGGTACGCGGCCTGCGCCTCCGGCTTGCCCTGGGGCAGGTCCTTCCACATCTCACGGGTGGCGGACGGGTTCCAGTAGTCGTCCTTGGTGTTCCACGGGCCGACGTCCCACACCGGCGCCCACTCGCAGCGGCCGTTCGCGGCGCACACCCGCACGCTGTAGGTGCCGGTGCCCTTGGCGGACAGCCCGCGCCGCGACGGCAGCGCGACGAAGTGGTCGCGGCTGACGATCACGTGGCCGTTGGCGGTGGTGCCGCCCACCAGGCCCTCCCGGGTCGCGTACACCCGGTAGGACAACCCCGCGGCCTGCGCGCCGACGCCCAGCGGCGCCGTCGTGGTGAACGCCCGCAGGTCGAGCCGGCTCACCTCGGGCGACGCGCCCTCGGCCGTCAGCGCCAACCGGACCTGCACGGTCGTGACCGCCGTCGGCAGCACGGCCGGCGCGTCGGGCCGCGCCTCGACCCACTCGGTCCACTGGTCCTCGCCCACCGCCCCGCGCACGTCGACGGCGACTTCCGCGCCGGCCGGGACGGCGCTGCGGACCTCCGCCGAGACCGCGTTGACCGGCGCGTCGAGCGAGCGCGGGTCGAGCAGCAGGAACCCGGTCCGGATGGCGGCCCGCGCGCTGGCGGGCGTGGGTGCGGCACGGTCGAGCCGGACCGTGCCGCCCCGGGTGGTGACGCCGTTGTCGTCGGCGTTCACGGTGGTCAGGTCGGCTCTCCACCCGACGTCGCCCGAGGCCGCCGCGGGTGCGGCGAGACCGGTGGTCAGGGCGGTGGCGACGGCGAGCGGTAGCAGGTAGCGCCTGGTCATCGCAGCACTCCTCATCCGGGCGCGCGGTGCGGGGGTGACCGCGGCAGGGCCGCGCGTCTCGGCGCTGTCGAGCCAATCGCCTGGCGTGGTTAGCTGTCAACCAACAAGCTCGGTAACCCGACAGAAACTCACCCAAACGACCGAGCGACCGCCCTCCGGTCCACCTTGCCCGGGCCTCGCAGGGGCAGCTCCGACACGAAGGCGACCCGCTTCGGCACGGCGAACCGCCCCACCACCTCGCCGACCGCCGCGCACAGCTCGTCCGCGTCGGGCGGGTCACCCGAATCCTCCGGCACCACGGCCGCGGCCACCACTTGACCCCACTCCGGGTCGGCCAGGCCGACCACGCACGCCTCGCGCACGCCCGCCTGCGCCACGAGCACCCGCTCCACCCGGCCGGGCACGACGTTCTCGCCGCCGCTGATGATCACGTCGTCGGCGCGCCCCAGCACCTCCAGCAGGCCGTCCGCGCCGACGCGCCCCAGGTCACCGGTCCGGAACCACTCACCGAACCGCTCGCCGCCCCGGTAGCCCAGCGCCAGCACCGGGCCGCCGATCTCGACCCGGCCCCCCGCCAACCGCACCCGCACGCCGTCCAGCGGCAGCCCGTCGTAGACGCAACCGCCGGCCGTCTCGCTCATGCCGTACGTGGTGACCACCCGGACGCCGAGCCGCCGGGACCGCTCCAGCAGCGAGGGCGGGGTGGCCGCGCCGCCGATCAGCACCGCGTCGAACTCCCGGACCGCCGCCAACCCCGGTCCCTCCGTCGCGACCAGCCGGGCCAGCTGGGTCGGCACGAGGGCGGTGTAGTGGCGGCCGGGCGAGTCCAGCACCGGGCGGGCCGCGACGGCGAAGCCGGAGGCGCGGAAACCGGTGGCGAGGTCCATCGCACCCGGCTCGACGCCGGCCACCACCGACCGCACCAGCACCTGGATGCCGGCGATGTGGGTGGTCGGCAGGGCGAGCAGCCACCGGCCGGGGCCGCCCAGCCGGGCGTGCGTCAGCTCGGCGGACGTGGTCAGCGCGTCCGCGCCGAGCAGGACCGCCTTCGGCTCGCCGGTCGAACCCGAGGTCGGCACCGCGAGCACGGCTTCGGCCTCCCACCCCCGCAGGGGCCGCGCCTCACACGAGGTGGACACCGGCAGCTCGCCCGCACCGGCCACCAGCAGCTCACCGGAGCCGCTCAGGCTCGCCCTCAACCGGTCGAAGGTGATCATCAGTAGTGGTAGGGGTAGTCGGACCAGTTCGGCGGGCGCTTCTCCAGGAACGCGTCCCGCCCCTCCACCGCCTCGTCGGTCATGTAGGCCAGCCGCGTGGTCTCACCGGCGAAGAGCTGCTGCCCGACCAGGCCGTCGTCGATCAGGTTGAACGCGTACTTCAGCATCCGCTGCGCGGTCGGCGACTTGCCGTTGATCTCCGCCGCCCACTCCAGCGCCGTCGACTCCAGCTCGGCGTGCGGCACGACGGCGTTGACCGCGCCCATCCGGTGCATGTCCTCGGCGGAGTAGGTCCGGCCGAGGAAGAAGATCTCCCGGGCGAACTTCTGGCCGACCTGCCTGGCCAGGTACGCCGAGCCGTAGCCGCCGTCGAAGCTGCCGACGTCGGCGTCGGTCTGCTTGAACCTGGCCTGCTCCGCGCTGGCCAGCGTGAGGTCGCACACCACGTGCAGGCTGTGGCCGCCGCCCGCGGCCCAGCCGGGCACGACCGCGATCACCACCTTCGGCATGAACCGGATCAGCCGCTGGCACTCCAGGATGTGCAGCCGGCCCGCCCGCGCCGGGTCGACGGTCTCGGCCGTCTCGCCCGACGCGTACTGGTAGCCGCTGCGGCCGCGGATCCGCTGGTCGCCGCCCGAGCAGAACGCCCACCCGCCGTCCCGCGGCGACGGGCCGTTGCCGGTGAGCAGGACGCAGCCGACGTCCGGGCTCATCCGGGCGTGGTCCAGCGCGCGGTACAGCTCGTCCACCGTGTGCGGGCGGAACGCGTTGCGCACCTCGGGCCGGTTGAACGCGATGCGCACCGTGCCCTGGTCGACCGCGCGGTGGTAGGTGATGTCGGTGAAGTCGAAGCCCTCGACCAGCCGCCAGCGGGTGGGGTCGAACAGCTCGGAAACGTCCTGATCTGCCACGCCAGGGACAATATGCCGCACCGGAGCTGAGAGCGGGCCGGGTCCTGCTCAGCGTCGGGAATCGGCAGGTCGCGAGCTGAGCGACAATGTCCGGGTGAACCCGTCCACCGCGCAGGCCAGGGTGCTTGTCGACGAGCTGATCCGCAACGACGTCCGGCACGTCGTGCTGAGCCCCGGATCGCGCAACGCACCGCTGTCGTTCGCCCTGCACGAGGCCGCCGCGGCCGGACGCATCACCCTGCACGTCCGCGTGGACGAGCGCACCGCGGGCTTCCTCGCCCTCGGGCTGGCCAGGGGCAGCGGCGAGGTCACCGCCGTGACCTGCACCTCGGGCACCGCCGTGGCGAACCTGCACCCGGCGATGCTCGAAGCGGCGCACTCCGGCGTGCCGGTGATCGCGCTCACCGCGGACCGCCCGGTCGAGCTGTACCGCACCGGCGCCAGCCAGACCGTCGACCAGCAGCGCATCTTCGGCCTGGACACGCTCCAGTTCCCGATCGCCGAGCACCGGGACGGCCAGAACGGCCTGTGGCGGTCCCTGGTCTGCCGCGCCGTCGCCACCGCCCGCGACCAGGGCCCGGTGCACGTCAACGTGCCCTTCCGCGAGCCCTTGGTGCCGGACGGGAACGACGACTGGCCGGAGAGCCTGGACGGCCGCCCGTTCGACATGCCGTGGACGCGCGTCGCCCGGCGCACCACCACCTCCGCGCACGCGGCCGACCACCTCGGCCCGCGCACCCTGGTGGTCGTCGGCGACACCGAGCACGACCTCGCCGAGCTGGCCGAGCGCGCGGGCTGGCCGGTGGTCGCCGAGCCGACCGGGCACGGCCTGCGGCACGGCGCCCTGCTGCTCAACGCGGGCGAGCTGCCGGACAACCTCGTCCCGCAGGCCGTCGTGGTCGTCGGCCGCGCCACGCTCTCCCGGGGCGTGCTCCGGCTCATCGCCCGGACGCCGGTCGTGCACGTGCTGTCCGACGAGCCCGAGTGGCCGGACCCGCAGTTCGCCGCCACGCACACGTCCACCGACCTGGTGCTGGGCGAGCACGAGGTGGACCACGACTGGCTCACCGGCTGGCAGCACGCCGACAAGGCGGTCGCCGACGTGGTGGACGACCTGCTGGCCAAGCAGGCGTGGCCGACCGGCCTGCACGTGGCCCGCGACCTGGTCGCCGCGCTGCCCGCGGGCGCGAACCTGTTCCTCGGCTCGTCCAACCCGGTCCGCGACGTCGACCTGGTCGCCGCGCCGCGCCGCGACGTGCGCACCTACGCCAACCGGGGCGTGGCGGGCATCGACGGCAGCATCTCGACCGCCGCGGGCATCGCGCTCACCCAAGGCCCGACCTACGCCCTGATCGGCGACCTGACGTTCCTGCACGACGCGAACGGCCTGCTCATCGGTCCGGGCGAGCCGCGCCCCGACCTGACCGTCGTCGTCCTCAACGACGACGGCGGCGGCATCTTCGCGCTGCTGGAGCAGGGGGCGAAGGAGCACGAACGCACCTTCGAGCGGGTTTTCGGCACGCCGCACGGCGTCGACCTGGCCGCCCTGTGCGCGGCGCACCACGTGCCGCACGTCGAAGTGCGCGCACCGGACGAGTTGCGCCGCGCGCTGGACCGGCCGAGCGGAATCCGAGTGGTGGAAATCCGGGCGGAACGCCAGGAATTGCGCGATTTGCACAACCGGTTGAAGACCGCCGTGTCAACCGCGTTCCACTAGTGGGAATCCTACCGACGGGGGTACAGGCGATCAGGGCGCGCGACTAGCTTCGCCGCATGTCCCTGAGAGCGAAGCTGACCCTCGGTACCGCCACCGCGGCGTCCCTGCTGCTGCTCGCCGGCACGGCGACGGCGGCTCAACCGGGAGCACCGGGCATCGGAGACCCCTACTACCCGAATGCGGGCAACGGCGGTTACGACGTTTCCCATTACGACATCAGGTTGAGCTACCGGCCGGCGGACGACGTGCTTTCCGGCACCACGACGATCCTGGCCAGGACGACCCAGGACCTGAGCCGGTTCAACCTCGACTTCCTGCTGGAGGTCAGTTCGGTCCGGGTGAACAACAAGGTCGCCGGGTTCTCGCAGTCGGGCGGCGAACTCGTGGTCGACCCGCGGGGCACGCTGCGCGGGGGCACGGACGCGACGATCGTGGTCACCTACTCCGGCGTGCCGTCCACGCACGCCGTGGACGGCTACACGGCGTGGAAGCGGACCCCGGACGGCGCGCTGGCGATCGACCAGCCCGACATCGCGCCGTGGTGGTTCCCGAGCAACAACCACCCCACCGACAAGGCGAAGTTCGACGTGTCGGTGGCGGTGCCCGCCGGTGTCGAGGTGATCTCCAACGGCACGTTCGGCGGCACGGCCCAGCAGCCCAACGGCCTGACCCGGTGGCGCTACCGCAGCGCCCAGCCGCAGGCGACGTACCTGGCGTTCATCGCGATCGGCCAGTTCGAGATCCGCCAGTCGACCGCGCCCAACGGCCAGCCGGTGCTGAACGCCTACTCGGAGCGCCTGGGCGCGGACTACGGCGCGTCGGTGGCCAGCATCGAGCGCACGCCCGAGGTGACCGAGTTCCTGGAGCAGAGCTTCGGGCCCTACCCGTTCGAGGCGCAGGGCGGCGTGGCCACGCCGGGCATCGGCTTCGCGCTGGAGAACCAGACCCGCTCGACCTACGACGCCGCGTTCTTCCGCCGCGGCGCGAACACCTACGTGGTGGCGCACGAGGTCGCGCACCAGTGGTTCGGCGACTCGGTGTCGGTCAACGGCTGGAAGGACATCTGGCTGAACGAGGGCTTCGCCAGCTACGCCGAGTTCCTGTGGTCGGAGCACCAGGGCGAGGGCACGGCCCAGGAGAACGCCGACTACCTCTACTCGCTGTACCCGGCCGACGACCCGTTCTGGCAGGTCCTGCCCGGTGACCCGGGCGCGGCGAACCAGTTCGACGCGGCCGTGTACGACCGCGGCGCGCTCGCCGTGCACGCCCTGCGCGCGGAGATCGGCGACGAGGCGTTCTTCACGCTGCTGAAGAAGTGGGTCACCAAGCACCGCAACGGCGACGCGGCGGTCGAGGACTTCATCGCGCTGGCCGAGAAGGTGTCCGGCCAGCAGCTCGACGCGCTGTTCCAGACCTGGCTGTTCACCCCGGAGAAGCCGGCGTCCGCTCCGGGCGCCGCGGGCGTGTCCGCCAAGGCCGCGACGACCGCCGCGACCGCGGTGGCCGAGCCGAAGTCGTTCAAGAAGATGCGGGAGACGCACGAACTGCTCGCAGGTCACCAGCACTGAGGCAAGGACCTCGCAGGTCACCAGCAATAAGGGAAGAACGCTGAAGGGCCGCCCCCGCGCACCACCGGGGGGCGGCCCTTCGCGCGTCAGCGGCCCCGGATCAGCCGGTCTGGCCGATCCCGTCCACGACCTTCGTCGTGATGGCGCTGTAGCCCGTCACGGTCCCCGGCTCGATGTAGGGCTCGTGCGGCCGCGGGCCGGTGACGGTGCGCTCGCCGATGAAGTCCCCGGTCGCCGGGTCCACGATCAGGTCACGCCGCTCGTGCTCGTCCTCGATGGTCACGGCGACCCCGACCCGCCCGTCCAGGTTGGCCGCGCCGTCGACCACCGCCACGCCGTCCAGCAGCGCGAGCGCCCGGTAGAGCGAGGCGCGCAGGTCGGCGGGCACGAGGCCGGTGTGCAGCAGCTGCAAGGCCCAGTGGAACACCACGCCCGGCGTGCCGCCGCGGTGCGCGGTGCGGTCGCGCAGCCACTGGAGCAGCGCCTGAGGGTCGCGGGGGAGCTGCGCGTAGAAGTCCGGGTTGTCCCAGTCCTCCGGGTCGCCGCACACCTTCTTCGGCTGGGAGTTCGGGAAGAAGTCGCCGCACCTGCCGCGCCGCTCGCCCTCGGCGGTGACGTCCGGCTCCGGCAGCGGCGCCTCGGACTGCGGCACGGTGCCGCCGAGCCACTTCGCGCCTTCCAGCGGCGTGCGCCGGTTCAGCCACTCCTGGGTCACGTCCTGCGGGATCCACGTCTCGGTGCGGGACTCGACCAGGTAGGTGTAACCGGTGGTCGCGGCGTCGGGCTGGTCGGCGGGCGGCGCCACCGCCACACCGCGCGAGTTCCACTCGTGCGCCGCGATGTAGCGGTACTGGCCGGGCGCGAGCGGCTGGTCGACGGCGGTGATCGCGTCGGCGGCCCGCGTCAGGTACTCCCGCGCGGACAGCAGTTCGACGTCCGGCGCCGGCGCGTCGGACGTGCCGACGGCGGCCTGCGGCTGCTCCTCGGCGCGGTCGTCCACCGCGACGACCCCGGCGATCAGGGCGGCCGCCGCGGCGACGGCGACGGGCACGAGCCACCAGGACCGGCGGTGGCGGCGCGGGGCGTCGGCCGCGGCGGCGGCCAGGACGCGGGCGCGCACGGCGTCCAGCGGGGCGTCGGCGGTGCGGGCGTCGTGGTGCAGCCGGTCGAGCGCGTCGTCGAGCTCACGCATCGCGGTCCTCCTCGGTGAGCAGGGCTTGGAGCCTGGTGCGGACCCGGTGCAGCCGGGAGCGGACGGTGCTGGCCGGTTCGCCGAGCGCGGCGGCGACCTCGGCCGGGGTGAGCCCGGCCCACGACGTGAGCAGGAGCGCGTCCCGGTCCTCGTCGCGCAGCTCGGCCAGGGCGCGGGTGAGCACTTCGGCGTGGCGCTGGGCGTCCACCCGCTCGGCGACGGCGGCGCCGTGGTCGGGTTCGGGTCGGCCGACCGCCCGCAGGACCGCACGCCTGCCGCGCACCTCGCGGCGGACGTGCTCGCGCACCAGGTTGGTGGCGATCCCGTAGAGCCAGCCCTTCACCGGGGCCTGTCCCGGGTCGTAGCTGTGCCGCCGCCGCAACGCCACCAGGAACGTCTCGGCGACCAGGTCGTCGGCCGTCGCGTCGCCGACCCGGCCCGCCAGGTAACCGCGCAGCTGCCGGGCGTGCGCGTCGAACAGCTCGGCGAACGCGGCCGTGACGTCCGGCCCGCGCAGGTCGGGTGGTTTGTCCAGTGCTGTGGTCACACACCGGTTGGCCGGAGCGCCCTCCGGCGTCCCGGTGACGTGCGTCACATGCCTTCGAGGGCTTCCCGGAAGGGCAGCATCTTGGCGTGCGCCTCGCGGACCTCGGAGTCCGGGTCGGACCCGGCGACCAGGCCGCAGCCGGCGAACAGGCGGGCCGTGCGGCCGTCCACCTGCGCGCAGCGCAGCGCGATGCCCAGCTCGCCGTCGCCGTTGCCGTCGATCCAGCCGACCGGACCGGCGTAGCGGCCCCGGTCCATGCCCTCCAGCTCCTCGATCACCGCGACGGCGTCCGCGCGCGGCGTGCCGCCGACGGCCGCCGTGGGGTGCAGCGCCGCGCCCAGCGCGAGCAACGACGGCGTGCCGCTCAACGTGCCGCTCAACGTGCCGATGACGTCGCTGGACAGGTGCGAGACGTTCGGCAGCCGCAGCACCGACGGGCCGTCCACCGACATCGTCGAGCAGAACGGCCGCAGTGCCTGCACCAGCGACGCCACCGCGTACCCGTGCTCGTCGCGGTCCTTGCCGGACGACAGCAGCGCGGCGGCCAGCTCGTCGTCCGGGATGCCGTCGTGCGGCCAGGTCGTGCCCGCGAGCACCCGCGAGTCGACCACCGACCCGCGCCGGCGCAGCAGCAGCTCGGGCGTGGCGCCGATCAGGCCGTCGACCGCGTACACCCAGCACTCCGGGTACCGGCGGGCCAGCCCTGCCAGCACGAACCGGTGGTCGATCCCGGTGTCCGCGACCGCCAGCAGGTCGTGGGCCAGCACGACCTTGTCCAGCTCGCCGGCGCGCATCCGCTCGACCGCCGCGCGCACGGCCCCCCGGTAGCCGGTGGCGGACAGCCGCCCGTCGGCGTAGCGCACCTCGTCCGGCCTGCGCACCGGCTCGACCCGCCGCTTGCCGCTGTCGCCGATCGTGGTCAGCCAGCTCTGCCCGTCCCGGCTGCCCACCACGACCTCGGGCACCACGACCACCGAGTGGCCGGGCCGGTCGGCGAACGCCATGCTGACGAACGCGACCGGGCCGGTGCCCGGCACGCCGAGCGCGTCGTCCACGTCGAGGTCGGCGGTGAACCCGCGCCACCACCGGTCGGCGGCGGCGAACCGGTCCGGCCCCGACACCTCGAACCTGGCCGCCTCGCCCCAGCCGACCAGGCCCGTGCCGTCCTGGACCCAGCTCAGCGCGCCGGTCGGCGACGGGAGCCTGCCGAGGAGGTCGTCACCGGGGACGCGCCTGGTGTGCACGCGGAGCCGTTGCCTGGTGCGCGGGGCAGGGGCTGAGGTCACGGCGTCGAGGGTAGGTACTCGTCGCTGAGATCCGGCCCGGAGGCCGCCCTAGACTCCTCAGGTGTGGTGGACGACGCAGTGCGGACGGGCGCCCGCCCGAGGGTTCGACTCCTGGTCAGCCGGTCGTTGCTGGTGTTCGGCGCGGTCGTGACGCTGATCGGCGTGATCCTGCTCGCGGCGTGCTGGCGGGACGACCTGATGATCGGCAAGAGGCTGGGCAAGGCGACCGCCGAGGTGGTGTCCGTCTCGTTCCAGCGCACGGTGGTGCGCTTCGCCACCGAGGACGGCGCGGTGCACAGCCCGTCGCAGGGCGTGCTGTACCCGGACGGGCTGGAGCCGGGCCAGCTGGTGCGCATCGAGTACGACACCGCCGACCCCGAGGTGGCCAGGGTGGCCGGCCGCACGGCGGTGCTCGCGCTGCTGCCGATCGGCACGTTCCTGCTCGCCGTGTGGGCGGTGCTGTCGCCGCTGGTCTGGTGGCTGCGCCGGGGGCTCAAACCTCGCTTGTGACAGTTCTCCTCAAAACCGGCCTTCAGGTGTAACATCAGGCGCATGGACCTGGAGGACCGGTTCGAGCGCACCGTCGCGGCCGAGCAGCGCGTCGAGCCGCGTGACTGGATGCCCGACGGCTACCGCAAGACGTTGATCCGGCAGATCGCGCAGCACGCGCACTCCGAGATCATCGGCATGCAGCCGGAGGGCAACTGGATCAGCCGCGCGCCCTCGTTGCGCCGCAAGGCGATCCTGCTGGCCAAGGTCCAGGACGAGGCCGGGCACGGCCTCTACCTGTACGCCGCGACCGAGACGCTGGGCGCGGACCGGGGCGAGCTGACCGAGAAGCTGATCTCGGGCAGGCAGAAGTACTCCTCGATCTTCAACTACCCGACGCTGTCCTACGCCGACGTCGGCGTGATCGGCTGGCTGGTCGACGGCGCCGCGATCTGCAACCAGGTGCCGCTGTGCCGCACGTCCTACGGGCCGTACGCGCGGGCCATGATCCGCATCTGCAAGGAGGAGTCCTTCCACCAGCGGCAGGGCTACGAGCTGCTGCTGACGATGATGTCCGGCACCGACGCCCAGCGCGCCATGGTGCAGGAGTCGGTGGACCGCTGGTGGTGGCCGTCGCTGATGATGTTCGGCCCGCCGGACGCGGAGTCGTCCAACACCGAGCAGTCGATGAAGTGGCGGATCAAGCGCAACACCAACGACGAGCTGCGGCAGAAGTTCGTCGACATGACCGTGCCGCAGGCGCGCGAGCTCGGCGTGACGCTGCCCGACCCGGAGCTGAGGTGGAACGCCGAGCGCGGGCACCACGACTTCGGGCAGCCCGACTGGGACGAGTTCTGGCAGGTCGTCGGCGGCAACGGGCCGACGAACGCGCAGCGCGTCGAGCACCGGCGCAAGGCGCACGAGGACGGCGAGTGGGTGCGCGCCGCCGCGGCGGCGCACGCCGCCAAGCACGTGGCGCGGGAGGGTGTGGCATGAGTTCGTCGTGGCCGCTCTGGGAGGTCTTCGTGCGCGGCAAGCGCGGCTTGAACCACGTGCACGTCGGTTCGCTGCACGCGCCGGACGCCGAGATGGCGCTGCGCAACGCCCGTGACGTCTACACCCGGCGCAACGAGGGCGTGTCGATCTGGGTGGTGCCCGCGGCGGCGATCACCGCGTCGTCGCCGGACGAGAAGGACCCGTTCTTCGAGCCGAGCGGGGACAAGGTCTACCGGCACCCGACGTTCTACGAGATCCCCGAGGACGTGCCGCACCTATGAGCGCCGACAACCCGTACGACTCCTTGGTCGACCACGAGGACGCGCACTGGGCGTTCGGCACCGGGTTCTCCGAGGCGCTGGCCGGCGTCGACCGCGAGGTGCCCGACGTCGACCGCGCCGACCTGGCCGCGTACTGCCTGATGCTCGGCGACGACGCGCTGGTGCTGTCCCAGCGGCTGGCCGAGTGGTGCTCGCGCGCGCCGGAGCTGGAGGAGGACGTCGCGCTGGCCAACATCGCGCTCGACCTGCTCGGCCAGGCCAGGCTGCTGCTGACCCGGGCGGGCGAGGTCGAGGGCGCGGGCCGGGACGAGGACGCGCTGGCGTACCTGCGCGACGAGCGCGAGTTCCGCAACGTGCACCTGGCCGAGGTCGAGTGCGGGCCGTTCGCGGGCGGCGACTTCGCCACCACCGTGGCCAGGCTGCTGGTGTTCTCGTCGTGGAAGCTCGCCCAGTGCTCGCGGTTGCGCGGCAGCGCCGACCCGGTGCTGGCGGCGGTCGCGGCCAAGGCGGTCAAGGAGCTGGCCTACCACCGCGACCACGCGGCGCAGTGGGTCGTGCGGCTCGGCGACGGCACCGAGGAGTCGCACCGGCGCATGCGGGCCGGGCTGGAACGCGTGTGGCCGTTCGTGGACGAGCTGTTCACCGCGCACGCGGTGGAGCTGCGGCTCACCGGGGTCGCGGTCGACCCGGCCGAGCTGCGCGCCGAGGTGGACGGCGTGCTGGACGCGGTGCTGGGCGCGGCCGGGCTGGCGCGGCCGGCGGACGCGCCCGCCGCGCGGGTCAACGGGCTGGCCGGGCGGGACGGCGTGCACACCGAGTCGTTCGGCTACCTGCTGGCCGAGATGCAGCACCTGCACCGGTCGCTGCCGGGTGCGAGGTGGTAGCCGTGACCGGGACGCCCACCGCGGCCGAGGTCGCGGCCCGGGTCCGGGACCCGGAGCTGCCGGTGCTGACGCTGGCCGACCTCGGCGTGCTGCGCGAGGTGACCGAGTCCGACGGACGGGTGTCGGTCACGATCACCCCCACCTACTCGGGCTGCCCGGCGCTCGACGAGATGGCCGCCGACCTGCGGCGGACGCTGCTCGCGGCCGGGTACGCGGAGGTGGACGTGCGGCTGTCGCTGTCGCCCGCGTGGACCACGGACTGGATCAGCGAGGACGGGCTGCGCAAGCTGCGGGAGGCGGGCATCGCGCCGCCGTCCCGGGTCGGCCCGCGCGCGGTCGGCCCGGTGCCGCTGAACCTGACCCCGCCGTCGCGGCGGGTGGCGTGCCCGCGCTGCGGGTCGCTGCGGACCTCGGAGCTGTCGCGGTTCGGGTCGACCGCGTGCAAGGCGCTGCGCCGGTGCGCGGACTGCGCCGAGCCGTTCGAGCACGTGAAGGAGATCTGATGGCGCGGCCGGTGTTCCACAAGCTGACCGTCGCGTCGGTCGAGCAGCTGTGCGCGGACGCGGTCGCGGTGACGTTCGACGTGCCGCCCGCGCTGGCCGCCGAGTTCGCGTTCGCGCCGGGGCAGTACCTGACCCTGCGCAACGGCGACGAGCGGCGGTCGTACTCGATCTGCGCCCCCGCCGGCGGTCCGCTGCGGATCGGCGTGCGGCGGGTGGACGGCGGGCTGTTCTCCACCCTGCTGGTCGACCGCCTGCAGCGCGGCGACGTGCTGGAGGTGCTGCCACCGCTGGGCGGCTTCACCCCGTCCGGCGGCGCGCACCACGGGCTGGTGGTCGCCGGGTCCGGGATCACGCCCGCGCTGTCGATCGCCGCGTCCGTGCTGGCCGGCGGCGCGCGGGTGACCATGCTGTACGGGAACCGGCGGGCCGACACGGTGATGTTCGCCGAGGAGCTGGCGGACCTCAAGGACCGGTACCCGGCCCGGTTCCAGCTGGTGCACGTGCTGTCGCGGGAGCCGCGCGACGTCGAGCTGTTCACCGGGCGGTTGGACGCGGCGAAGCTGCGGGCGTTGTTCTCGACCGTGGTGCCGTGGGCCGACGTCGAGGCTTGGTGGCTGTGCGGGCCCTACGGGATGGTGCGGGACGCGCAGGACGTACTGACGTCCCTGGGCGTGCCGGCGTCGTCCGTGCACCACGAGCTGTTCTACGTGGACGAACCGCCGCCACCGCCGCGCCGCGCCGAGTCGTCGGTGGCCGCCGCCGTGGCGACCGTGATCCTGGACGGCCGCACCACCGAGGTGCCGCTGCCCGCCGACGTGCCGGTGCTCGACGCGGCCCAGCGGGTGCGCGCCGACCTGCCGTTCGCGTGCAAGGGCGGCGTGTGCGGGACGTGCCGGGCGCTGGTCGTGTCCGGTGAGGTGGAGATGCGCCGGAACTACGCCCTGGAGCCGCGCGAGGTGGAGGCCGGGTTCGTGCTGACGTGCCAGTCGGTGGCGGTGACTGCGGCGATCACCGTGGATTACGACGCCTGATCTGGCACATTGGGGCACATGGGACGGTCGGCGCTGTGGGGACTGATCATCGGCACGGCGCTGATGACGGCACTGATCATGCTGGGCATCGCCCTGCCCTCGGCATCGGAGGACGAGGCCGCGCCGCCACTGGCGGCGACCTTCGTCGCGTCGGGCATCCTGGGCGTGATGCTGGGCGGCGTCCCGGGCACCCTGGTGGGCCTGATCGTCGGCTCCGTCCGCCGCCGTCGCCCGGCCCTGCTCCCACCTGCCCCGATGATGGCGCCGCTACCCCCGCCCCCCGCCCCGAACGACCGCTGGTCCGCGATGGTGGCGCGGTGCGAGCTGGCCGTGCGCCGGGTCGGTGCGGCCGTGGCCACCGTCCCCGCGTCCCCCGCCCGGGAGTGGCTGGAGCGGATCGCCGCCCAGTTCGCCGGTGAGCTGTCGGACGTGCGCCGGATCGCCGACCTGGGCCGCGCCCTCGGCGCCGACCAGAAGCACCCGGTGACCGAGCGCCTGTCCGCCGCGGTCCGCGACTTCACCGCGTTCGAGGACGAAGTGGGCCGCGTCGCCCTGCAAACCCTGAACCACCGCTCCCTCGACGCCGTCCGCGCCCACCTGGAACTGCTGGAACAACAACTCCCGCACCTGGGCAATGGTTAGACCAAATGGCCTAGCGGGATAGCCCTTTGAGATCATCCCGCCATGTGGCACGCCTTCCTCGACGAGTCCCGCCGTGGCTCGACCTACCTGGTCGCCGTGGTCATCGCGCAGCCGCGAGACCTCGACCCCGTTCGAACCGCCTTGCGCGCCAAGGTGAAACGGGGTCAGCGCCGCCTGCACTTCTACAAGGAGGGGGAGTCCCGGCGCAGGGAGATCATCGCCCTGCTGCACGACCTCGGCGTGCGCGCCCGGATCTTCGCGTGCGAACACCCGGACGACCGGTCGGCTCGACGCCTCTGCGTCGCGGCCGCCGGTCACTACTTGATCAACATCAACGCGGCCAGGCTGGTGCTCGAGAGCTGTGCGCACCAGGATGCCGAAGACCGGCACACGCTGGCCCTGGTGAAGCGCAAGATCTTCGAGTTGACCTACGAGCACTTCCGGGCGCACGAGGACCCGATGCTGTGGGCCAGTGATGCCATCGCCTGGAGCTACGGCGCCGGCGGGGAGTGGCGGCGGCGGGTGACGGGCTTGGTGGAGAAGGTGCACCAGCTGCAAGTGCCCTAGACAGCGCGAAACCCGGCAACCCACCGTCCGGAAGGTGAACCGGGTTCACTTCCAGGCCCTATTGGGCCTGGCGTGACCAACTATACACAGAGCGCCTCACTGCGGCAAACGGCCTAACGGGTGGTTGACGACTGCCACCAGCCCAGGACCTCCTCCGCCACCTCCGGCAGGGCGACGAGCAGGCCGTCCACCGGCAGCGGGTCGTCGTCGCCGCGGCGGTCCAGCACGGCGGCGCCCGATTCGACGGCCAGGGCGACCGCGCCGGCCACGTCCCACTCGTGGTAGCTGTCCAGCACGGCGGCGGCGGCGTGGCCCAGAGCGACCTGGGCCACGGCCAGGGCCTTGGACCCCAGCACCCGCACTCCCGTCCCGGCCACTGCGGCGCGGGAGATGAAGCCGCCCATCCCCGGCCACGGGCCCGTCCGCGTCATCTCCGTGCACACGATCGAACTCGCCGCCTGACCCCCCAGCCGCACGGGCGTCCCGTTCGCCCGCATCCCGCGCCCCCGCGCGGCCGCGTAGATCTGGGCCCGGTACGGGTCCGCGACCACGCCCACGACCGGCCCCCACCGGTCGATCAGCGCGAGGCTGTACGCGCACCACGGCACGCCGGCCACGTAGTTCGCCGTCCCGTCCACCGGGTCCACCACCCACCGGAACGCCACGTCGCCCGTCACGTCGGCGTCGCTGTCCTCGCAGAACACCGGGATGTCCGGGAACTCGGCCGCCAGCACCCGCCGCGTGTGCCGCTCCAGCGTGCGGTCCGTGTCGGTCACCCAGTCGAACGGCGACGCGTCGTCGTCCGGTCGGGCGCCGCGCCCGGCGGTGGCCATGATCACGTCGGACGCGTCGTTGGCGAGTCGGCCCGCCACCTCCAGCGCGATCGACACCAGGCCGGGATCGACGGGCTGGGCGGGCCGGGACGACAAGACGGTCATGCCGACCTAGTGTCACCGCAGACGGTGACCGCTCCACGTACTCAAGGTGAACGCGCGGCCAACGTCAACCGCGACGCGAGGTGTTCGGCGGGCGTTCGCCGAGTTGTCACGCCGCCGTGTCCCGCGCACCGGAGGGTGACCGTCGTGCGCGTAGCGATCGTCACCGAAAGCTTCCTGCCCCAGGTCAACGGGGTGACCAACTCGGTTCTGCGAGTCCTGGAGCACCTGCGGGCGCGCGGTCACCAGGCGCTGGTCGTGGCGCCGGGCGCGGGTGCGGACCACCACCTCGGCACGCCGGTCGTCCGCGTGCCGGCGGTGGACCTGCCGAAGTTCAGCTCGCTGCCCGTCGGGGTGCCCACCCGCCGGGTGCTGACCGCGCTGGCCGACTTCCGGCCGGACGTCGTCCACCTGGCCAGCCCGTTCGTGATGGGCGCGCGCGGCCTGTCCGCCGCCCGCAGGCTGGGCGTCCCGACGGTCGCCGTCTACCAGACCGACGTCGCCGGGTTCGCCGGTCACTACGGGCTCGGCCTGACCGCCCGCGCCGCCTGGCGGTGGACGCGGCGGCTGCACGCCCAGGCCGACCGCACGCTCGCGCCGTCGACGTGGGCCGTGGCGGCGCTGGAGGACCACGGCGTGCCGCGCGTGCACCGGTGGGGGCGTGGCGTGGACGTCGAGCTGTTCCACCCCGGACGGCGGGACGACGCGCTGCGCGCCGAGCTGGCGCCCGGCGGCGAGCTGCTGGTCGGGTACGTCGGCAGGCTGTCGCCGGAGAAGCGGGTCGACCGGCTCGCCGCGCTCGCCGACCTGCCCGGCGTGCGGCTGGTCGTGGTCGGCGGGGGTCCGGAGGAGGAGCGGCTGCGCCGGGACCTGCCCGGCGCCGCGTTCCTCGGGTTCAGGAGCGGCGTGGAGCTGGCCGCCGCCTACGCGAGCCTGGACGTGTTCGTGCACACCGGTCCGCACGAGACGTTCTGCCAGGCCGTGCAGGAGGCGTTGGCCAGCGGTGTGCCGGTGGTCGTGCCGGACGCGGGCGGGCCGCGCGACCTGGTGCTGCCCGGCACCGGGTACCTGTTCGACGACGACGCGCAGCTCAGGCGGGCCGTGGTGGCGTTGGCCGACCCGCTGCGCCGGCGCCGGTTCGGCCGGGAGGCGCGGCGCCGGGTGCGGGGGCGCACGTGGTCGGCCGTGTGCGACGAACTGCTCGGCCACTACGCGGCGGTGCTGGACGTGCCGGAGCGGCGTGCCGCATGAGGATCGTCCAGCTGGCCAACTTCTACGGCCCGCGCTCCGGTGGCCTGCGCACGGCGCTGGACCACCTGGGCAGCGGTTATGCAGCGCGTGGCCACCAGGTCGTGCTGGTCGTGCCGGGCGCGGCGCGTGCCGACGAGGAGCTGTCGCCGGGCGTGCGGCGGATCACGCTGCCCGCGCCGCGCATCCCCGGCACCGGCGGGTACCGGGCGGTGGACCCGTGGCGGGTGCGGGCGCTGCTGGACGAGCTGTCGCCCGACCGGCTGGAGGTGTCGGACCGGCTCACGCTGCGCGGCATGGGCCGGTGGGCGGCGGCTCGCGGCGTGCCGAGCGTGGTGATCTCGCACGAGCGGCTGGACCGGCTGCTGGAGCAGTTCCTGCTGCCGGCGGCGTCGGCGCGGCGGGGTGCGGACTGGGCGAACGCCCGGATGGCGGCCTCGTACGACACGGTGGTGTGCACGACCGCGTTCGCGCGGGAGGAGTTCGACCGGATCGGGGCGCGCAACGTCGTGCGCGTGCCGCTCGGGGTCGACCTGCGCACGTTCAGCCCCTCCCGGCACGACCGGTCGCTGCGGGCGGACCTGGCGCGGGGCGCCGACGCGCTGCTCGTGCACTGCGGGCGGTTGTCGCCGGAGAAGCACGTCGAGCGCAGCGTGGACACGGCGGCCGAGCTGCGCGCCGCCGGGCACGACGTGCGGCTGGTGGTCGTCGGCGACGGGCCGCGTCGCGAGGCCCTGGAGCGGCGCGCGGCGGGCCTGCCGGTGACGTTCCTCGGTCACGTCGGGCGGCGCGCCGACGTCGCCACCCTCCTGGCCACCGCCGACGTGGCCCTGGCCCCCGGCCCGCACGAGACGTTCGGCCTGGCGGCGCTGGAGTCGCTGGCCTCCGGCACCCCCGTGGTCGTCTCCGCGTCGTCCGCCCTCCGCGAGATCGTCCGCCCGGCGTGCGGCGCCGCCGTGCCCGACCACGCCCCGGCGTTCGCCACCGCCGTCCACGCCCTCCTGGACCACCCCGAACCGACCCGCCGCTCAGCCGCCCGCGCCCGGGCCGAGGAGTACCCCTGGCACACCGCCGTGACCGGCATGCTGACCGCCCACCACGCCACCTGACCACCCCGCGCGAGTCGAACACCCACGTCCCGCGTGTCGAACCTCCACGACCCCCGAGTTCGACATTCACGTACCGCCGCCTGGGGTCCTGAGCGTTGAACTCGGGGGTCGTGAGCGTTCGACTCGCGGGACGTGGAGGTTCGACACGCGTGGGGGGTGGGGGTGGGGTGGGCGTTAGGCTTTCGGCATGTCGCGTGCAGGTCTGGACAAGAACCCCCGCGAGGTCGCCGAGATGTTCGACGGCGTGGCCAAGGGCTACGACCGCACGAACTCCGTCATGACGCTCGGGTTCGACCGGCGCTGGCGGGAGTGGAGCAGGCGGGTGCTGGACGCCAAGCCCGGCGAGAAGGTGCTCGACCTCGCCGCCGGCACGGCGGTGTCCACGGTGGAGTACGCGGCCTCCGGCGCGTGGTGCGTGGCGGCCGACTTCTCGCTGGGCATGCTGCTGGGCGGCGCGCACCGGCCGGTGCCCAAGGTCGCCGCCGACGCCCTGCGCCTGCCGTTCGCCGACAACTCCTTCGACGCGGTCACCGTCTCGTTCGGCCTGCGCAACTTCAACGACACCGAGGCCGCCCTGCGCGAGATGGCCCGGGTGGTGCGCCCCGGCGGCCGGCTCGTGGTGTGCGAGGTCTCCACGCCGACGTTCCGCCCGTTCCGCTTCGTCTACATGCGCTACCTGCTGCGCGTCCTGCCGGTGATCGCGCGGTTCGTGTCGTCCAACCCGGTCGCCTACCAGTACCTCGCCGAGTCCATGCGCACGTGGCCCGACCAGCGCGCGCTCGGCGAGATCGTGGCCCGCGCCGGCTGGGACGACGTCGCCTGGATGAACCTCACCGGCGGCATGGTCGCGCTGCACCGGGGCACCAAGCCCGCGTAGAGCAGCCGGCGGAACCCTCAGCAACCCGCAAGTAGACTCGCCCTGGACTTTGTGAACACAGGCACAAGGAGCGGGGATGACGACTCCCAGCCGCCGCAAGGCAGGCGAGGACGCCGAGGTGATCGTGGTCGGCGCGGGGCCCGCGGGCTCCACCGCGGCCACCTACCTGGCACGCGCGGGCCTGGACGTGGTGCTGCTGGAGAAGAGCACCTTCCCCCGCGAGAAGGTGTGCGGTGACGGCCTGACCCCGCGCGGTGTGAAGCAGCTCATCGACCTGGGCGTCGACACCCGCGAGGAGGCCGGCTGGCTGCACAACCGCGGCCTGCGCGTGGTCGGCGGCGGTGTCACGCTGGAGCTGGACTGGCCCGAGCTGGCCACGTTCCCGCCCTACGGCCTGGTGCGCCCGCGGCAGGACTTCGACGAGATGCTGGCGAACACGGCCGTCGCGGCGGGCGCCCGGATGCACCAGCAGACCACCGTCACGGGCGCGCTCGTGGAGCACGGCCGCGTGGTCGGCGTGCAGGCCAAGCAGGGGCCGGGCAAGGAGCCGGTGACCTACCGCGCCCCCCTCGTCCTCGCCTGCGACGGCGTCAGCGCCCGCCTCGCCCTCAGCGTCGGCATCCAGAAGGACGACGCCAAGCCGATGGGCGTCGCGGTCCGCCGCTACTACGCCAGCCCCCGCACCAAGGACGACTACCTGGAGTCGCACCTGGAGCTGTGGGACCGCGCCAACGACGTGCTGCTGCCCGGCTACGGCTGGATCTTCGGCATGGGCGACGGAACTGTGAACGTCGGTCTCGGCATCCTCAGCACCTCGAAGGCCTACGGCACCACGGACTACCGCGCGCTGCTCAAGAGCTGGCTCGACGGCACCCCGGAGGAGTGGGGTTTCCGCGAGGAGAACGCCACCGGCAAGATCGGCGGCGCGGCGCTGCCGATGGGCCTGAACCGCAAGCCGCACTACCGGGACGGACTGCTGCTGGTCGGCGACGCGGGCGGCATGGTCAACCCGTTCAACGGCGAGGGCATCGGCTACGCCATGGAGTCGGCGCGGATCGCCGCCGAGAGCGCGGTGCAGGCCCTGGCCCGCCAGGGCGCGAGCCGGGAGCGGGCGCTGCACGGCTACCCGGTGCGCATCGAGCAGGCGCTGGGCAGCTACTACCGGCTCGGCAACGTGTTCAGCAAGCTCATCGGCAACCCGACGATCATGCGCACCGCGACCAAGTACGGCCTGCCGCGCAAGACGCTGATGAAGCTGGTGCTGAAGCTGCTGGCGGGCCTGTACGACCCCAAGGACGGCGACTCGTTCGACCGCATCATCACCGCCGCCACAAAGCTCGCCCCAACGGCCTAAACGCGCTCGACTGAACGACGCAGCACCGCCCTCCGGGACGGTGCTGTTTCGTTTTCGGTGTGTTCCCGTTCACTGGCAGGCTCCCCAACTGTTGATCTAGACCGTGAAAGTCCAGGTCAGGACACATGTAGGGGGTGGCCGTCACGCCTCTGTGTGACGTTCTACACTGACCCTCAGGTCTTGTGAATCAGTTCACAACCGGCTGAGATGCCTTGTGAAGTGTTTCACAAGCGACCTGCGGATTGTTAGGCCCGCCTAACCTCCGGAGGCCGCAAGAACACCCTTTAGGGTGCGCAACGGTCGGCGGTGCACCACCACCGCGACAGCGAGGAAAGGACGACGGAGAGTGCTGGACCCTTACCTCCCCCTCGTATTGATGTTCGCCCTCGCCGCGGCCTTCGCGCTGTTCTCGGTGACGGCCGCGCCGTACATCGGACCCCGCCGCTACAACCGCGCGAAGCTCGACGCCTACGAGTGCGGCATCGAGCCGTCGCCGCAACCGGTGGTGGGCGGTGGCCGCATGCCGGTCGCCTACTACCTCACGGCGATGCTGTTCATCCTGTTCGACATCGAAATGGTGTTCCTCTACCCCTTCGCGGTCTCCGCGGACCGGCTCGGCCTGTTCGGCCTGGTGGAGATCGCACTGTTCGTCGCGACGGTCGGCTTCGCGTACGCCTACGTGTGGCGTCGCGGCGGCCTCGACTGGAACTGAGGGGGAAGACCCGTGGGTCTCGAAGAGAAGCTCCCGAACGGCATCCTGCTCGCCAGCGTGGAGAAGCTGGTCAACTGGACCCGCAAGTCCTCGCTGTGGCCCGCCACCTTCGGCCTGGCCTGCTGCGCGATCGAGATGATGACCACCGGCGGCCCGCGCTACGACCTCGCGCGGTTCGGCATGGAGGTCTTCCGCGCCTCGCCGCGCCAGGCCGACCTGATGATCGTCGCGGGCCGGGTGACCAACAAGATGGCGCCGGTGCTGCGGCAGATCTACGACCAGATGCCCGAGCCGCGCTGGGTGCTGGCCATGGGCGTCTGCGCCTCCAGCGGCGGGATGTTCAACAACTACGCGGTCGTGCAGGGCGTGGACCACGTCGTGCCGGTCGACATGTACCTGCCCGGCTGCCCGCCGCGGCCGGAGATGCTGATCGACGCGATCCTCAAGATCCACGCGAAGATCATGGACGAACCGCTCGGGCCGAACCGGGCCGCGCTGCTGGCCGAGCAGGGCCGCACGACGGACCTGATCCCGTCCTCCGAGCGCTTTGCGAAGAAGTGAGCGGCATGCCTGAAGACACCAGCCCTGAAGACGTGAGCGCCGAAGACAGCAACACCGAGGGCGAGGTCGCCGAGACCTCCGGCGCCGACACCCCGGGCAACGACGAGGCGCTCAGCTCGTCGAGCATGAGCGAGGCCGAGCACGAGGAGTACCTGGCGCGCGGCGGCCTGGTGGCGGGCAGGGCCCGGCAGGGCATGTTCGGCATCTCCGGCTCCGGCGACACCTCCGGCTTCGGCGGCCTGCGGCTGCCCGCCCACGTCGCCGCGCCGTCCGAGCGGCCCTACGGCGGCTGGTTCGACGAGGTCGCCGACGAGCTGCTGGCCGCGATCCGGGAGCGGGGCCTGCCCGCCGACACGGTCCAGCAGATCACCGTCGACCGCGGCGAGATCACCTTCTTCCTGCGCCGGGAGAACCTGGTCGAGGTGGCCCGCGTGCTGCGCGACGACCCGGCGCTGCGCTTCGAGCTGTGCAGCTCGGTGTCCGGTGTGGACTACGGCATCGACGCGCCGCAGCGGCTGCACTCGGTGTACCACCTGACGTCGATGACCTACCGCCGGCGCATCCGGCTGGAGGTCGCGGTCGACGTGGACGACGCGCACGTCCCCAGCGTGGTCTCGGTCTACCCGACCGCGGACTGGCAGGAGCGCGAGGCCTGGGACATGTTCGGCATCGTCTACGACGGCCACCCGGGGCTCACCCGGATCCTCATGCCGGACGACTGGGACGGCCACCCGCAGCGCAAGGACTACCCGCTCGGCGGCATCCCGGTGGAGTACAAGGGCGCGGAGATCCCCCCGCCAGACCAGAGGCGGTCCTACTCATGACCGAGCGACTTTCCGACGTGACCACCGGCACCGACACCAGTGCCGAGGGCCGCGACAGCGACTCCTACGAGGCCAACCGCGAGACGTCGAACCCCGACGCGTACGCGGGCTCGCGCGAGACGACCGAGGGCACCGTCTACACGGTGACCGGCGGCGACTGGGACGAGGTCCTGGCCGAAGCCTCGGGCGACGAGCGCATCGTCATGAACCTGGGTCCGCAGCACCCCTCCACGCACGGCGTGCTGCGCCTGGTGCTGGAGCTGGAGGGCGAGACCGTCACCCAGGCCCGCAGCGTCATCGGCTACCTGCACACCGGCATCGAGAAGAACGTCGAGTACCGCAACTGGACCCAGGGCGTCACGTTCGTGACGCGGATGGACTACCTGGCGCCGCTGCACAACGAGGCCGCGTACTGCATGGCGGTCGAGAAGCTGCTCGGCGCCACCGTGCCGCAGCGGGCGCAGACGATCCGGGTGCTGCTCATGGAGCTGAACCGGATCAGCTCGCACCTGGTGGCGCTGGCCACCGGCGGCATGGAGCTGGGCGCGCTGACCGGCATGACCGCGGGCTTCCGCGAGCGCGAAGAGGTCCTGCACCTGCTGGAGTTCCTGACCGGCCTGCGGATGAACCACGCGTTCATCCGGCCCGGCGGCCTGGCCCAGGACCTGCCCGAGGGCGCGGAGCAGCGGATCAGGGACTTCATCAAGGTGATGGACTCCCGGCTGCCCGACTACGACAAGCTGCTGTCCGGCCAGCCGATCTGGCGCAACCGGCTCGCGGGCGTCGGCTACCTGCCGGTGGACGCGTGCCTCGCGCTCGGCATCACCGGCCCGATCCTGCGCTCCGCGGGCCTGCCGTGGGACCTGCGCAAGATCGAGCCCTACAGCGGTTACGAGAACTACGAGTTCGACGTGCCGACGTCGAACGCCGCCGACTCGTACGCCCGCTACCTGCTGCGGGTGGAGGAAATCCACCAGTCGCTGCGGATCATCCGGCAGGCCGTGGACAACCTGGCGCCGGGCCCGGTCATGGTGGAGGACGCCAAGATCGCCTGGCCCGCCCAGCTGACCATCGGCGCGGACGGCATGGGCAACTCGCTGGAGCACGTCCGCAAGATCATGGGCCAGTCGATGGAGTCCCTGATCCACCACTTCAAGCTGGTGACCGAGGGCTTCGCGGTGCCCGCGGGCCAGGTGTACGTGCCGATCGAGTCGCCGCGCGGCGAGCTGGGCTACCACGTCGTCTCCGACGGCGGCACCCGGCCGATGCGCGTGCACGTGCGCGAACCCAGCTTCGTGAACCTCCAGTCGATGCCCGCGATGTGCGAGGGCGGCATGGTCGCCGACGTCATCGCGTCGGTGGCCTCTATCGACCCGGTGATGGGTGGTTGTGACCGATGAGCACTTCCGAAGAGGTCTACGCGGCCTCGCCGCTGGACCCCGTCCAGACGCAGCGCCTGGTGACCGAGACCCCGGCCGACACGAGCGTGTTCGACCAGTCGACGGCGGACCGGGCGCGGGCGATCATCGCGCGCTACCCGGTGGCGCGCTCGGCGCTGCTGCCGATGCTGCACCTCGTGCAGTCGGTCGAGGGCCACGTCAGCCAGGCGGGCATCGCGTTCTGCGCCGACCAGCTCGACCTCACCAACGCCGAGGTCAGCGCGGTCGCGACGTTCTACACCATGTACAAGCGCCGCCCGTGCGGCGAGCACCTGGTGAGCGTCTGCACGAACACGCTGTGCGCGGCGCTCGGCGGTGACGCCATCTACACCGAGCTCAAGGAGCACCTGGGCGTCGGCCACGAGGAGACCTCGGGCGAGCCGGGCGCGCCGGGCTCGATCACGCTGGAGCACGCCGAGTGCCTGGCGGCCTGCGACCTCGGCCCGGTGCTGCAGGTGAACTACGAGTACTTCGACAACCAGACGCCCGACGGCGCGCTGGAGCTGGTGAAGTCGTTGCAGGCGGGGGAGAAGCCGCACCCGACGCGCGGCGCGCCGCTGACCGACTTCCGCCAGGCCGAGTTGCAGCTGGCCGGGTTCTTCGAGGGCCGCGACGCGGACCTGGACGGCCCGTCGGCCGCGCCGGAGACCGTGCGCGGGGCCAGGATCGCCGCGGAACGCGGGTGGACCGCGCCGGCCATGCCGGACAACGCGGAGTTCCCGCCGCTGCCGGAGAAGAAGTAGGTAGGGGGAGCTGACGTGGTCGACAACCTGACTCCCGTCCTGACGAAGCGCTGGCTGTCGCCGCGCTCGTGGACGCTGAAGACCTACGAGCAGCTGGAGGGCTACACGGCGCTGCGCAAGGCGCTCACGGCCCACCCGGACCAGCTGATCCAGCAGTGCAAGGACTCCGGGCTGCGCGGCCGCGGCGGCGCGGGCTTCCCCACCGGCCTGAAGTGGGGCTTCATCCCGCAGAACGACGGCAAGCCGCACTACCTCGTCATCAACGCCGACGAGGGCGAGCCGGGCACCTGCAAGGACATCCCGCTGATGATGGCGGACCCGCACTCGCTGATCGAGGGCATCATCATCACCTCGTACGCGATCCGGGCGAACTTCGCCGCGATCTACGTGCGCGGCGAGGTGCTGCACGTGATCCGCCGGCTGCACGCGGCGGTGCGCGAGGCGTACGAGGCGGGCTACCTGGGCAAGGACATCCTCGGCTCGGGCTTCGACCTCGACCTGGTCGTGCACGCGGGCGCGGGCGCCTACATCTGCGGCGAGGAGACGGCGCTGCTGGACTCGCTGGAGGGCAGGCGCGGCCAGCCGCGGCTCAAGCCGCCGTTCCCGGCGACCTCCGGCCTGTACGCCTCGCCGACCGTGGTGAACAACGTCGAGACGATCGCCAGCGTGCCCTACATCGTCAACGGCGGCGCGGACTGGTTCCGCACCATGGGCCGCGAGCGCTCACCGGGCCCGAAGATCTTCTCGCTGTCCGGCCACGTCGAGCGCCCCGGCCAGTACGAGGCCCCGATGGGCATCACGCTGCGCGAGCTGCTGGACCTGGCGGGCGGCATGAAGGACGGCATCCCGCTGAAGTTCTGGACGCCGGGCGGCTCGTCCACCCCGCTGTTCACCGCCGAGCACCTGGACGTCCCGCTGGACTTCGAGGGCGCGGCCGAGGCGGGCTCGATGCTGGGCACCACCGCGCTGCAGGTCTTCAACGAGACGGTGTCCGTGCCGTGGGCGGTCATGAAGTGGACCGAGTTCTACAAGCACGAGTCGTGCGGCAAGTGCACGCCGTGCCGCGAGGGCACCTACTGGCTCGTGCAGATCCTGCAGCGGATGGTCGCGGGCAACGGCACGGCGTCGGACATCGACACGCTGCTGGACGTCTGCGACAACATCCTGGGCCGCTCGTTCTGCGCCCTGGGTGACGGCGCGGTCAGCCCGATCACCAGCGGCATCAAGTACTTCAAGCACGAGTTCCTGGCTTTGTGCGACCAGAACTCCCAGGTGTTGGCGGGGGCAAGCGCATGACCATCGAAGCAACCGCGCCCGAGCAGAAGACCGAGCTGGTGGTCCCCGAGGGCCACGTGAAGCTCGTCATCGACGGCGTCGAGGTCGTCGCGCCCAAGGGCGAGCTGCTGATCCGCACCGCGGAACGGCTCGGCACGGTGATCCCGCGCTTCTGCGACCACCCGCTGCTGGAGCCCGCGGGCGCCTGCCGGCAGTGCCTGGTCGAGGTGGAGATGGGCGGCCGGCCGATGCCGAAGCCGCAGGCGTCCTGCACCATGACGGTCGCCGACGGCATGGTGGTCAAGACCCAGCTGTCCTCGCCGGTGGCGGACAAGGCGCAGCAGGGCGTGATGGAGCTGCTGCTCATCAACCACCCGCTGGACTGCCCGATCTGCGACAAGGGCGGCGAGTGCCCGCTGCAGAACCAGGCGCTGGCGCACGGCCGGGCGGACTCCCGCTTCCACGAGCACAAGCGGACGTTCCCGAAGCCGATCCCGATCTCGACCCAGGTGCTGCTGGACCGCGAGCGGTGCGTGCTGTGCCAGCGCTGCACGCGGTTCTCCGCGCAGATCGCCGGCGACCCGTTCATCGAGCTGCTGGAGCGCGGTTCCCAGCAGCAGATCGGTGTCGCGGAGTCGAAGCCGTTCCAGTCGTACTTCTCCGGCAACACCATCCAGATCTGCCCGGTCGGCGCGCTGACCAGCGCCGCGTACCGGTTCCGCGCCCGGCCGTTCGACCTGGTGTCGACGCCCGGCGTGTGCGAGCACTGCTCGTCGGGCTGCTCGACCCGCTCCGACTGGCGGCGCGGCAAGGTGCAGCGCCGGCTGGCCGGTGACGAGCCGCAGGTCAACGAGGAGTGGACCTGCGACAAGGGCCGCTTCGCGTTCAACTACGCCACCGCCGCCGACCGCATCCGCCGCCCGCTGGTGCGCGACCGGGCCACCGGCGAGCTGCGCGAGTCGTCGTGGACCGAAGCGCTGCAGCACGCGGCCGAGGGCCTGGCGAAGGCGCGGGCCGGCAAGGGCGTCGGCGTGCTGGCCGGCGGCCGGCTCACCGTCGAGGACGCCTACGCGTACTCGAAGTTCGCCCGGATCGCGTTGCGCACCAACGACGTCGACTTCCGCGCCCGCGCCCACTCGGCCGAGGAGCTGGAGTTCCTGACCAGCGCGGTGCTCGGCGCGAACCCGGACAACGGCGGCGTGACGTACGCCGGCATCGAGTCCGCCCCGGCCGCGCTGCTGGTGGCGTTCGAGCCGGAGGAGGAGTCGCCGATCGTGTTCCTGCGGCTGCGCAAGGCGGCCCGCACGAACCGGACGAAGGTCTACCACCTGGGCCAGTTCACGACGCCCGCGGTGGAGAAGACGAACGGCGTGCTGCTCGCGTGCGTGCCCGGCCAGGAGCCGTCGGCGCTCAACGCGCTGCCCGAGCACGCCGCCGACGTGGTCGAGGAGCTGGCGAAGCCGGGTTCGGTGATCCTGGTCGGCGAGCGCGCCGCCGAGGTCCCCGGCCTGTTCTCGGCGGTCGCCGCGCTGGCCGAGCGGACCGGCGCGAAGGTCGCCTGGATCCCGCGGCGCGCCGGTGAGCGCGGCGCGCTGGAGGCCGGCCTGCTGCCGACGTTGCTGCCGGGCGGTCGCCTGGTGGGCGACGAGGCCGCCCGCGCCGAGGTCGAGCGGGCGTGGGGCCTGGAGCCCGGCGCGCTGCCGACGTCCGCCGGTCGCGACACCGCGGGCATCCTGACCGCCGCCGCGAGCGGCGGGCTGGACGCGCTGGTGGTCGGCGGCGTCGACCCGTTCGACCTGCCGGACCCGGCGCTGGCCGAGCGCGCGCTCGACTTCGCCGGCTTCGTGGTCAGCCTGGAGCTGCGGCACAGCGCGGTCACCGCGCACGCCGACGTCGTGCTCCCGGTCGCCCCGGCGGTGGAGAAGGCGGGCAGCTACCTCAACTGGGAGGGCCGCTCCCGCCCGTTCGCCACCACGCTGGAGGGCACCGGCGCGCTGTCGGACGGCCGGGTGCTGGACACGCTGGCCGTGGAGATGGACGCGGACCTGTTCACCCAGACCCCGGCGGCGGCCGCGGCCGACCTGGCCCGCCTCGGCGCCGGTGTCGTCCGGGCCGCGGCGCCGACCGTGCCCGCCCCGCTGCTGACCCAGCCCAGGACCGGCCAGGCGGTCCTCGCGACCTGGCGCCGGCTGCTGGACAACGGCTCGCTGCAGGACGACGAGCCGAACCTGGCGGGCACCGCGCGCCCGGTGGTGGCCAAGCTGTCCGCCGCCACCGCCGCGCACCTGGGTGTCGAACTCGGTGGCGAGATCACCGTCTCCACCGATCGGGGCGAGGTGGTGCTGCCGGTCGAGGCGGCCGACCTGCCCGACGGCGTCGTGTGGCTGCCCGGCAACTCGGGCGCGGTCACCGTGCGGCGCAACCTCGTCGCCGGCCACGGCTCAGTGGTGGCCGTCTCTAGCGGAGGCATTGCATGAGCACCGCAGAACTCCTCGCCGACGATCCGCTCTGGCTGATCCTCGTCAAGGTCGTCGGGATCTTCGCGTTCCTCGTGGTCATGACCCTGTTCATGATCAACTGGGAGCGCAAGGTCGTGGCCCGGATGCAGCAGCGCCCCGGGCCCAACCGGGTCGGCCCCGGCGGGTGGCTCCAGTCGCTCGCCGACGGCCTGAAGCTCGCGTTCAAGGAGGACATCCGCCCGGTCCTGGCGGACAAGTGGGTGTTCTTCCTGGCCCCGGTGATCTCCTGCATCCCCGCGTTCGTCGCCTTCTCGGTGATCCCGCTCGGCGGCGAGGTCTCGCTCTTCGGCGAGCGGACCGCGCTGCAGCTGGTCGACCTGCCGGTCGGCGTGCTGGTGGTGCTGGCCTGCTCCTCGCTCGGCGTCTACGGCATCGTGCTGTCCGGCTGGGCCTCCGGCTCGCCCTACCCGCTGCTGGGCGCGCTGCGCTCGGCCGCGCAGGTGATCTCCTACGAGATCGCGATGGGCCTGTCGATCGTCGCGGTCGTCATGCACTCGCACTCGCTGTCCACCTCGGACATCGTCGACTCGCAGAGCGGCGGCTGGTACTTCTACCTGCTGCCGGTCAGCTTCATCATCTACGTCGTCTCGATGGTCGGCGAGACCAACCGGGCCCCGTTCGACCTCCCCGAGGCCGAGTCGGAGCTGGTCGGCGGGTTCCACACCGAGTACAGCTCGCTGAAGTTCGCGCTGTTCTTCCTCGCCGAGTACGTCAACATGGTGACCGTCTCGGCGCTGGCCACCACGCTGTTCCTCGGCGGCTGGCGGTTCCCGTTCGTCGGCGACGACCACGTGCTCAACAGCGGCTGGTTCGGCCTGCTCTGGTTCGTGGTCAAGACGCTGGGCTTCCTGTTCCTGTTCATCTGGCTGCGCGGCACGCTGCCCCGCCTGCGCTACGACCAGTTCATGCGGCTGGGCTGGAAGTTCCTGGTCCCGATCGCGCTGGTCTGGTTCGTCGCGGTGGCGTTCGCCCGCTACCTGCGCCAGGAGTGGGAGTCCGGCAGCGGCCTGGACACCAGCACCGCGCTGATCGTCATCGGCGCGTTCCTCGTGGTGGTCCTGCTGATCGCTTTCCTGCTCCCGGACAAGCGGGAGCCGCACGACCCCGACGCCGTGCCGGTCACCGGCGGCGGCTACCCGGTGCCGCCGCTCGACCTGAAGGTGCCCAAGCCACCGCCGCGCAGGCAGGTGCGGGTCGCCGAGCTGCCGACCGGCGACAACCAGACGCAGGAACCGGCAGCGGTACCCGCAGCTTCACACAAGGAGGCCAGCGATGGGCGTGTTTGATCCCGTCAAGGGCTTCGGCGTCACCTTCGGCACGATGTTCAAGAAGGTCGTCACCGAGGAGTACCCCGAGGTCAAGAAGGTCACCGCGCCGCGGTTCCACGGCCGCCACCAGCTCAACCGGCACCCGGACGGGCTGGAGAAGTGCGTGGGCTGCGAGCTGTGCGCGTGGGCCTGCCCGGCGGACGCGATCTTCGTCGAGGGCGGCGACAACACCGAGGAGGAGCGCTACTCCCCGGGTGAGCGCTACGGCGCCGACTACCAGATCAACTACCTGCGGTGCATCGGCTGCGGCCTGTGCATCGAGGCGTGCCCGACCCGCTCGCTCACCATGACCAACGAGTACGAGCTGGCCGACGACGACCGGCAGAAGCTGATCTTCACCAAGGAGGACCTGCTCGCGCCCCTGCTGTCCGGCATGGAGCAGCCGCCGCACCCCATGCGGTTGGGCGAGAACGAGCAGGACTACTACGTGAACGGGCCGCAGCTCGCCTCCCGGCAGGACCAGGGACAGGGAGCAGGGCAATGACGACGCTTTCCCTCCTGGCGCAGCAGCCGGAAGAGGTCCAGCGCGCGGTCGACACGATCACCACCGGTGAGGCCGTCGCGTTCTGGGTCCTCGGCCCGCTCGCCCTCGCCGGCGCGCTGGGCATGCTCTTCGCGCGCAACGCCGTGCACTCCGCGCTGTGGCTGGTGCTCACCATGCTCAGCCTCGGCGTGCTGTACATGGTCCAGCAGGCGCCGTTCCTCGGCTTCGTGCAGATCATCGTCTACACCGGCGCGATCATGATGCTGTTCCTGTTCGTGCTGATGCTGGTCGGCCGGGACAGCTCGGACTCGGTGGTCGAGGTGCTGCGCGGCCAGCGGCTCGCCGCGGCGGTCATCGGCGTCGGCTTCGCGGGCCTCGTGGTCGCCTCGGTCGCCCGCGCGCTGACCGACGTGCAGCCGGTCGGCCTGGTCGAGGAGAACACGCAGAACGGCGGCAACGTCGCCAACATCGGCGAGGCGCTGTTCACCGACTACCTGTTCCCGTTCGAGCTGACGTCGGCGCTGCTGATCACCGCGGCGGTCGGCGCGATGGTGCTCGCGTTCACCTCGCGCACCGGCCAGGACGCCAAGAAGACCCAGCGCCAGCTGGTCGAGGAGCGCTTCCGCGGCGACCGCCCCGGCTCGCTGCCCGGCCCCGGCGTCTTCGCCACCGCCAACTCGGTGGCCACGCCCGCGCTGCTGCCGGACGGCTCGGTCGCCGCCGAGTCGCTGTCCGAGCTGATCGAGACGACCGCCAGGGAAACTCTCGAGGACGACGTCGCGGAGGTGTCCGGCGCCGGGCACCAGCCCGACGCGCACGCGCTCAAGGGAGAGTCGTCGTGACACCCACGTACTACCTGCTGCTGTCCGCGCTGCTGTTCAGCCTCGGCGCGGTCGGTGTCCTGGTGCGGCGCAACGCCATCGTGGTGTTCATGTGCGTGGAGCTGATGCTCAACGCGGTGAACCTCAGCCTGGTCACGTTCGCCCGGATCAACGGCGGGCTGGACGGCCAGGTGATGGCGTTCTTCGTGATGGTCGTCGCCGCGGCCGAGGTCGTGGTCGGTCTGACGATCATCATGGCGATCTTCAAGACGCGTCGCTCGGCCTCGGTCGACGATTCCAACCTGCTGAAGTACTGAGGGGTCACCGGTGACGGAACCTATTGCCGCCAGCGGGATCGGGAGTCTCGCCTGGCTGTTGCTCGCCCTCCCGGCGTTCGGCGCGCTCGTCCTGCTGGTCGGCGGCAAGCGCACCGACAAGTGGGGCCACCTGCTGGGCAGCGCCACCGTGATCGCCGCGTTCGCGTACGGCGTCGCGCTGTTCCTCGACACGGTCGCGCTCGCGCCCGAGTCGCGCAGCAGCGAGCTGCACCTGTTCGACTGGATCCCGGTCGGCGCGCTGGACGTGGAGTTCGGGCTGCGGCTGGACCCGCTGTCGCTGACGTTCGTGCTGCTGATCACCGGTGTCGGCTCGCTGATCCACATCTACTCGATCGGCTACATGGCGCACGAGGCCGGGCGGCGGAAGTTCTTCGCCTACCTCAACCTCTTCGTCGCCGCGATGCTGCTGCTGGTGCTCGGCAACGGCTTCGTGACGCTGTACTTCGGCTGGGAGGGCGTCGGCCTGGCGTCGTACCTGCTCATCGGCTGGTACCAGCACAAGCCGGAAGCGGCGTCGGCCGCGAAGAAGGCGTTCCTGATGAACCGGGTCGGCGACCTGGGCCTGGCGATCGCCATCTTCCTGATGTTCAAGACCCTCGGCACCACGCAGTACAGCGAGGTGTTCGCCCGCGTCGGCGAGTTCTCCTCGGCCGAGGTCCTGGCCATCACGTTGCTGCTGCTGCTCGGCGCGTGCGGCAAGTCCGGCCAGTTCCCGCTCCAGGCGTGGTTGCCGGACGCGATGGCGGGCCCGACGCCGGTGTCCGCCCTGATCCACGCGGCGACGATGGTCACCGCGGGCGTGTACCTGATCGCCCGCTCGAACCCGATCTACAACCTCAGCCCCGACGGCCGGTTGGTCGTGATGATCATCGGTGGGCTGACGCTGCTGATCGGGTGCGTCATCGGCTGCGCCTACGACGACTTCAAGAAGGTGCTGGCCTACTCGACGGTCAGCCAGATCGGCTACATGGTCCTGGCCGTCGGCCTCGGCCCGATCGGCTACGCGCTGGGCATCATGCACCTGCTCACGCACGGCTTCTTCAAGGCCGGGCTGTTCCTCGGCGCCGGCTCGGTCATGCACGGCATGAACGACGAGGGCAACATCCGCCGGATGGGCGGGCTGATGAAGAAGATGCCGATCACCTTCGTCACCTGGACGCTCGGCTACCTGGCCCTCATCGGCTTCCCGTTCCTGTCCGGCTACTTCTCCAAGGACGCCATCATCGCGGCGGCGTTCAGCATGGAGGGGTGGCGCGGCTGGGTCTTCGGCGGCGTGGCCGCCCTGGGCGCGGGCCTCACCGCGTTCTACATGACCCGCCTGTTCGTCCTGGTGTTCCTGGGCAAGCCCCGGTACACCGAGCTGCGCACGGCGGACGGCCGCGAGTACCACCCGCACGAGTCGCCGGTGAGCATGACGCTGCCGATGGTCGTGCTGGCGGTCGGCTCGGTCGGCGCGGGCTGGTTCTTCTCCTCCGGCCACAACCTGGCCGGCTGGCTCACCCCGTCGCTCGGCGAGCTGCAGGAGCAGCACGGCGTGCTGGGCCACACCGCGGTCAACTTCCTGGTGCTCGGCCTGTCGGCGCTCGGCGCCGCGCTCGGCTTCCTGCTCTTCCTGCGCGGTGAGCAGCCGGTCGAGCGGCCGGCGCGGGTGTCGTTCCCGGTCCGCGCCGCGCGCGCCGACCTGTACGGCAACGCGCTGAACGAGGCGCTGTTCGCGCGGCCGGGCACCTGGCTCACCCGCGCGCTGGTGTTCGTGGACAACAAGGGCGTCGACGGCCTGGTCAACGGGTCGGCGGCGCTGCTCGGCGGTAGCTCGGGCCGGCTGCGCAGGCTGCAGACCGGGTTCGTGCGCTCGTACGCGCTCTCCATGCTCCTGGGTGCGGTCTTCGTCCTGGGCGCGCTGCTGATGGTGAGGTTCTCGTGAGCTGGACGCTGATCGCGCTGCTCCTGCTGCCGCTCGTCGGCAGCCTGGTGGTGGCGTTCCTGCGGGGCAACGACCGGTTGGCCAAGACGGTCGCGCTGGCGTTCTCGCTGGCGGAGCTGGTGCTGGCGGTGCTGGCGTGGACGGCGTTCGACCCGGGCGGCGACCGGCTGCAGCTGACCAGCTCGGCCGAGTGGATCCCGGCCTTCGGCGTGCACCTGTCGTTCGGCGTGGACGGCATCTCGCTGGTGATGATCGCGCTGATCGCGTTCCTGGTGCCGATCGTCATCGGGGGCTCGTGGGCGGACAAGCTGCCCGAGGGCCGCAGCGCCGGCGGGTTCTTCGCGCTGCTGCTGGCCATGCAGACCGGCATGGTCGGCGTCTTCGCGGCCACCGACGTGTTCGTGTTCTACGTGTTCTTCGAGGCCGTGCTGGTCCCGATGTACTTCCTGATCGGCCGGTTCGGCGGGCCGAACCGGCAGTACGCGGCGATGAAGTTCTTCCTGTACTCGCTGCTCGGCGGCCTGATCATGCTGGCCTCGGTGGTCGGCCTGTACGTGGTCAGCGCGGACAAGCTCGGCCAGGGCACGCTCGACTGGGCCACGCTGGTCACGGTCACCCGCGACCTGCCGCTGTCCACCCAGATCTGGCTGTTCCTCGGCTTCTTCGTCGCGTTCGCGATCAAGGCGCCGCTGGTGCCGCTGCACACGTGGCTGCCGGACGCCGGCGCCGAAGCGCCGGTCGGCGCGGGCGTGCTGCTGGTCGGCATCCTGGACAAGATCGGCACGTTCGGCTTCCTGCGCTACTGCCTGCCGCTGTTCCCGGCGGCCAGCAAGGAGCTCGCGCCGCTGGTGCTGGTCCTGGCCGTGATCGGCATCCTGTACGGCTCGCTGCTCGCCGTCGGCCAGTCCGACATGAAGCGGTTCGTGGCCTACACCTCGATCGCGCACTTCGGCTTCATCGCGCTGGGCATCTTCGCGTTCAGCTCGCAGGCCGGCACGGGCGCGGTGCTCTACATGGTCAACCACGGCATCTCGACCGGCATGCTGTTCCTGGTCGTCGGCATGGTGATGGCCCGCGGCGGCTCCCGCCTGATCGAGGACTACGGCGGCATGGCCAAGCTGACCCCGGTGCTCGGCGGGCTGTTCTTCGTGGCCGGCCTGTCGTCGCTGGCGCTGCCCGGCACCAACTCGTTCGTGAGCGAGTTCCTGGTGCTCGTCGGGTCCTACCCGAACGAGCCGGTCTACACCGTGCTGGCCACCATCGGCATGGTGCTGGCCGCGCTGTACGTCCTGTGGCTGTACCAGCGGGTGTTCCAGGGCCCGGTGCGCGGCAACGCGCTGGTCGGCCTCGCCGGCGGTCCCGGTGCGGCGGTCGACCCGGAGAAGGCCCCGGTGCCCGACCTGAACAAGCGCGAACTGGCCGTGCTCGCGCCGCTGGTGGCGTTGATCTTGGTGCTCGGCTTCTACCCGAAGCCGGTGTTGGACGTGATCACCCCGTCCGTCGGGGCGACGCTCAGCGAGGTCGGGGTGGCCGACCCGGTCGCGCAGGAAGGCAAGTGACGTGACGACGTTCCTCTCGCAAGTGGAGCGGCTGCAGGCCCCGGAGATCGACTACGCGGCCGTCGCACCGTTGCTGATCGTGCTCGGCGCGGCCTGCCTCAGCGTGCTGTTCGAGGCGTTCCTGCCCAAGTCGCAGCGGTGGGCGAGCCAGGTCGGGCTGACCCTGGTCGCGCTGGCCGCCGCCGGTGGCCTGCTGGTGCTCTACGCGTCCGCGGAGAGCACCCCGGACCAGGGCAAGCTGACCTTCTCGGGCGCCATCGGGGTCGACCAGCCGGTGCTGTTCCTGTGGGGCACGCTGCTGCTGCTCGGCCTCGGCTCGGTGCTGCTCATCGCGGACCGGTCGGTCGAGCCGGGCGGCGCGTTCGTCGCGGACGCCTCGATCCTGCCCGGTGCGGCGGTCGGCGTGCGCGAGCAGCTGCGCCGGCGGGAGATGCAGACCGAGGTCTTCCCGCTGACGCTGTTCGCGCTCGGCGGCATGATGACCTTCGTCGCGGCGAACGACCTGCTCACCATGTTCATCGCGCTGGAAGTGCTGTCGCTGCCGCTGTACCTGATGTGCGGCCTGGCCCGCCGTCGCCGCCTGCTGTCGCAGGAGGCCGCGGTGAAGTACTTCCTGCTCGGCGCGTTCGCGTCGGCGTTCTTCCTGTACGGCGTCGCCCTGCTGTACGGCTTCGCGGGCTCGGTGAAGCTGGCCGACATCGCCGCCGCCACCACGGCCACCGACCGGTCCGACACGCTGCTCTACGCGGGCTTCGGCCTGCTCGTCGTCGGCCTGCTGTTCAAGGCCTCGGTCGGCCCGTTCCACGCCTGGACGCCGGACGTCTACCAGGGCTCGCCGACGCCGGTGACGGCGTTCATGGCGGCTTGCACGAAGGTGGCGGCGTTCGGCGGCATCCTGCGCGTGCTCCACGGCGCGTTCGAGGGTTCGAGCTGGGAGTGGAACGGCGTCCTGTGGGGCGTGGCCATCGCGTCCATGGTGATCGGCGCGGTGCTCGGCCTCACCCAGACCGACGTGAAGCGGATGATCGCGTACTCGTCGGTCGCGCACGCGGGCTTCCTGCTGATCGGCGCGATCTCGCTGAACGACCAGGGCCTGTCCGGCACGATGTTCTACCTCATGGCGTACGGCTTCACCACGATCGCCGCGTTCGGCATCGTCAGCCTGGTCCGCAACGGCGACGGCGAGGCCACCCACCTGTCCCAATGGGCGGGTCTGGCCAAGCGGTCGCCGGTGGTGGCGGGCGTGTTCACGTTCCTGCTGCTCGCGCTCGCCGGCCTGCCGCTGACCAGCGGTTTCGTCGGCAAGTTCGTGGTGTTCGCGGCGGCCGTGGAGGCCGAGATGGTGCCGCTGGTGGTGATCGCCCTGGTCGCGAGCGCGGTGGCGGCGTTCTTCTACCTGCGGGTGATCGTGCTGATGTACTTCAGCGAGCCCGCGGCCGACGGCCCGACGGTGAGCGTGCCCGGCGCGTTCACCACGGTGGCCATCACCCTCGGCGCCGCGATCACGCTCGTGCTCGGCGTGTACCCGTCGTTCGCCCTCGATTGGGCGGGTGCCGGCGCGTTCATCTTCTAGTGGTACGTAGGCTCTGTAGCCGTGACCAGTAGCGAGCGGGCGGGGACGGGGTTCCGGTTTGAGGACCCCGTGCTCGCGGAGGTGGTTCAGGACGGGCTGGCCGAGGTGGAGGAGCTGCTGCACAAGGTCGTGCAGAGCGACTTCCACCCGGTGATGGAGACGTCCCTGCACCTGGTGTCCGCGGGCGGCAAGCGCATCCGACCGCTGTTCACGATCCTGTCCGCCCAGTTCGGCGGCTCCTGGGACCGGGAGAGCGTGATCAAGGCGGCGGCGGTCGTCGAGCTGACCCACCTGGCCACGCTGTACCACGACGACGTGATGGACGAGGCCACCATGCGCCGCGGCGCGGAGTCGGCCAACGCGAAGTGGGACAACAGCATCGCGATCCTGACCGGCGACTACCTGTTCGCGCACGCGTCGGCACTGGTCGCGGACCTGGGCACGGGTGCGGCGCGGATCATCGCGGAGACGTTCTCCGAGCTGGTGACCGGTCAGATGCGGGAGACGATGGGGCCGCGGGCCGGTGAGGACGCGGTCGCGCACTACCTGACCACGATCGCCGAGAAGACCGGGTCGCTGATCGCCACCGCCGCCCGGTTCGGCGCCATGTTCTCCGACGTCACGCCGGAGCAGGTGGAGGCGCTGCGGGCGTACGGCGAGGTCATCGGGGCGGCGTTCCAGATCTCCGACGACGTCATCGACATCGCGTCGCCGTCGGAGGAGTCGGGCAAGACGCCGGGCACGGACCTGCGCGAGGGCGTGAAGACGCTGCCCATGCTGTACGCGCTGGAGGACGAGCCCGAGTCGCGCCTGGCCAAGCTCCTGGCCGCGCCCATCACCGACGACGCCGAGGTCGACGAGGCCCTGGCCCTGCTGCGCTCGTCCAGCGGCCTGCGGCGCGCCCGCCGGACCCTGGACGACTACGCCGCCCGCGCCCGCGCCACCCTCCACGTCCTCCCGCCGGGCACCGCCCGCGACGCCCTCGAATCCGTGAGCGACTACGTCGTCACCCGCTCCCACTAACCCCCGAGAGTCCTACCTCCAGCCCGCGAGAGTCCAACGCTCAGCGCACCTGAATTCAACGCTCAGGTCGGCGGGCGGGTGCGCTGAGCGTTGAACTCGGGTGTGCTGAACGTTGGACTCTCGACGCGTGAGCGTTGGACTCTCGCGGTCAGGGGATGGTGGGGAGGGGGAGGCGGCGGCGGGTGCGGATGGCGTCGACGGTGAAGACCAGCAGCGCGGTCCAGACCAGGGCGAAGCCGAACCAGCGGGACGCGGGCATCGGCTCGTGCATCACGAACACGCCCCACGCGAACTGCAGCACGGGCGCCAGGTACTGCAGCATCCCCATGGTCACCAGCGGCACGAGGCGGGCGCCGGCGCCGAACATGATCAACGGGATCGCGGTGACCAGGCCGGACGACGCCAGCAGCAGCGCGTGCCCCCAGCCGCCCGAGTGGAACGTCCCGGTCGACCCCAGCCAGAGCAGGTAGCCCACCGCGACCGGGGCGAGCACCAGGCTCTCCGCGGTCAGGCTGGCCGTCGCGTCCAGCGGCACGGTCTTCTTCAGCAGCCCGTACAGGCCGAACGAGCAGGCCAGCGCCAGCGAGATCCACGGCAGCCTGCCGTAGTCGACGGCCAGCACCACGACGGCCGCCACCGCGATGGCCAGCGCCGCGTACTGCGGCAGCCGCAAGCGCTCGCGCAGCACGAACACCCCGAGCAGCACGCTCACCAGCGGGTTGATGAAGTAGCCGAGGGCGGCCTCCACGACGTGCCCGGTGTTGACCGCGTGGATGTACACGCCCCAGTTCACCGCGATGAGCAGGGACGCGGCGGTCACCATCGCCCACCCGCGACCGGACAGCCCGCGGATGCCCGCCCAGCGCCCCAGCACGGCCGTGATGACGGCCATCACCACCAGTGACCACGCGATCCGGTGAGCCAGGATCTCCACCGACCCGGCCGGCTGGAGCAGCGGCCAGTAGGCGGGCACGATGCCCCAGAGGAAGTAGGCGCCGACGCCGAGGGCCATCCCCCGATTCGTGCTGTCGACATCCGTCGGAACAGCGGAGGAGTTGGTCAGCGGTGGCACGAGGACCTACTCTACCCCCGCCGTTTTGGCTGGTCAGTCGCTCTGGCCGGCCCTGTTGTCCGACTCTGGTCACAGGTCCGGCCGGCCGCACGCACCGGACGAGGTGGTCAGGGTAGTTTTGCAGCGCTCCCCGACCGGGTGAAGGTGCGGAAGCGGAGCGCGTCGGGGTGTGACGAGCAGCAGTGGGAGGGCTTCCCGTGAGTTCGCTCTTCGGGCAGGTGTGGCTGTGGAGCCTGCTGTCCTTCGTGGCAGGCGTCGCCCTCACCTGGCTGGTCCTGGTGCGCCCGGCCAAGCGGGAGCTGGAAGACCTGGAGGAACGCCTCCTCACCTCGCCGCGCCCGGACGCCGCGCCCGGCGGCCCGGTCGTCGCGCCGAAGGCCGAGACGGCCGACGAGTTCGACAACTGGCACGTCGAGGCGTCCCGGTCGCTGGCGGACGACGCGCCGGCCCCCGCGCCCGCGCGCTACGAGACCGCCGCCGAACGCCCCCGCTACGAGGCCGCCGCCGAGGCGCCGCGCTACGACGTGTCGACCATGAAGCTGGACGAGCGCGACTCGCTGCTGGAGGAGCTGGACGACGAGCACCGGCCGCTGTCCGACTTCGAGGAGCAGCACGACTTCCCCGAGTTCGACGAGCCGCCGCGCAGCCTGTTCGAGCGGCCGGCGCCGGAGGGCGGCCAGGACACGCACGAGACGTTGGAGCCCAAGCCACGCCGACCGCACCCGTCGGAGGGCGCGCCCGACCTGCCGGTCGAGGAGACGACGCACCTGATGCCCGCCGTCGCCGAGGTCGCGCCGCGGCAGGAGGAGCCGACCGCCCCGCCGGAGGTCGAGTTCTTCCAGCCGCGCGAGGTGTGGCGCGAGGAGCCCGTCCAGGAGGTCTACGACGAGGACGTGGACACCGCCGGGCGCGAGGAGGAGGACGAGCCGGAGCGCAGGCCCGCCCCCGCCGAGGAGACGGCGTTCATCCCGGCCACCGCGCTGGCGCAGGCCATCGCCGAGGTGGACGGCGAGCAGCGGCGCGCGGACGAGCCCGAGCCGCAGGTCTGGCCCGAGCACGACCTGACCGGCCACTTCGCGCCGGTCGACGTCGAGTCGGCACGCGGTGAGCTGGCCGAGCCGCTGGTCGAGCACACCCCGAGCGACGAGGCGTTCTTCGACGAGCTGTCGCGCACCCGGGGCCGCCGGCAGGAGACGCAGCCGGAAGCCGGCCAGGACGACGCCCGCCACGAGGGGCCGCAGACCGACGTCATCCGCGCCGTGGTCGACTCCAGGGCGCCGGAGCCGGAGCCCGAGGTCGTGGAGGACCGCGCCGAGGTCACCGGGTCACGGGGCGGGGCGCACGCCGCCGAGCCCGAGCCGCCGGTCGCCGAGCCCGAGCGGACCACCACGTTCGCGATCACGCCGGACGCCCCCGCCGAGCCGGTCGAGCCACCGGCGTTCGAGCCCACGTTCGTCCAGCCCGAGTCCGACTCCCGGCCGCAGCACGAGCAGCGGCACGGGCAGCACTCCGAGCCGCAGCCCGATCAGCAGCAAGAGCAGCAGCACGAGTCGACGGACGAGCAGCGGCACGAGCAGCCCGAAGCCGAGGTCGAGCCGAAGCCCGAGCCGAAGCCCGAGGTCAAGGCCGAGCCCAAGCCGGAGCCGAAGAAGGCCGAGCCCGCCCGCCCGCGCAGCCTGTTCGAGCCGCTGCCCGACTCCGAGCTGGAGCCGGAACCCGAGCAGCCGCGCCCGACCCCGCCGCCGTCCTCCGGCAACGACCAGCCGTTCGTGCCGACGCTCGCCCCCGAGCTGCTGGCCGGCAACCCGGTGCCGATGACCCCGAGCGGCCTGCCCCAACGCCCCACCCGCCCTGCGGGCGCCCAGCGCACCCCACCGCCCGCACCGCTCGCCCCGAAGCCCATCACGCCGCCGCCACCCCGCCCGGTGCGCCCGCGCCCGGTCGGGTTCAGCCCCAGCACCGGCGGCCGGCAGCCCGCGCCCGGCAGCACCCGCTTCCAGGGCCAGCAGGAGGGCTTCAACCCGCGCTCGCCGTTCGGCCCCGGTTCGGTGCTGCCGAAGTCCGACGGCCACGCCCCCGCGCCGGAGTTCCAGGTCAAGGCCACCCTGACCGGCCGTCGCTACTTCACCGACGAGTCGGCGAACTTCCGCGAGACCCGCGCCGACGTGTGGTTCCGCACCACCTCGGACGCCGAGAAGGCGGGGTTCCGCCCGGCGCCGTGACCAGGCTTTTCCCTGGGGAGGGAAAGCGGAGGACCCCCTGTTCCGGGAGGCGGAACAGGGGGTCCTCCGTCATCACCGGTCGCTCAGCCGGTCACGGTCCAGGTGTCCTTGCCGTGCAGCAGCGCGCGCAGGTCGGCGGGCTTGGCCGCCTTGGCCTGCTCCACCTGCGCCCGCGCCGCGTCGTCGTACGTGGTGCGCGCGACGTTGCGGAACACGCCGGTGACGGTGTGCTGGAGGTCCTGCGTCGACAGCCGCGACAGCGCGAACGCCAGGTTCAGGTCCGACGCGTCGTGCACCACGACGTCCTGCGGCGCGACGTCCGCGGTCTTGGCCACGGCCAGGCCGAAGCCCTCCCGGACCACGGCGTACTCGCCGTTGCCGAACGTGATCGGCTGCCCGTCGACCACGTCGATGATCCGGCGGGCGGCCTCGTCGGAGTCCTTGAGCACGTCGAACGCGCCGTCGTTGAAGATCGGGCAGTTCTGGTAGATCTCCACCAGCGCCGACCCGCGGTGCTCGGCGGCCTGCCGCAGCACCTCGGTCAGGCCCGCCCGGTCCGAGTCGACCGCGCGCCCGACGAACGTGGCCTCCGCGCCCAGCGCCAGCGACACCGGGTTGAACGGGTGGTCCAGCGAGCCGAGCGGGGTCGACTTGGTGACCTTGCCCTCCTCGGAGGTGGGCGAGTACTGGCCCTTGGTCAGGCCGTAGATCCGGTTGTTGAACAGCAGGATCTTCAGGTTGACGTTGCGGCGCAGCGTGTGGATCAGGTGGTTGCCGCCGATGGACAGCGCGTCGCCGTCACCGGTGACGACCCACACCGACAGGTCCGGCCGGGCCACGGCCAGGCCGGTCGCGATGGCCGGCGCGCGCCCGTGGATCGAGTGCATGCCGTAGGTGTTCATGTAGTACGGGAACCGCGACGAGCAGCCGATCCCCGAGACGAACACGATGTTCTCGCGCTTGAGCCCCAGCGTGGGCAGGAAGGACTGCACGGCGTTGAGCACCACGTAATCGCCGCAGCCGGGGCACCAGCGGACCTCCTGGTCCGACTTGTAGTCCTTGGCCTTCTGCGGCTCGTCCGCCGTGGGCACGCCGACCAGTCCACCCACGGTGGGCAGCCCCAGCTCGGTCGCGGTCATGAGGACACTCCCTTGATCACATCGGCGAGCACGTCCTGCAGCTCCTCGGCCTTGAACGGCAGGCCCTGCACCTTCGTGTAGCTGATCGCGTCGACCAGGTACTTCGCCCTCAGCAGCAGCGCCAGCTGGCCCAGGTTCATCTCGGGCACCACGACCTTGTCGTAGCGGGACAGCACCTCGCCGAGGTTGCGCGGGAACGGGTTGAGGTGCCGCAGGTGGGCGTGCGCCACCGGCATCCCCAGCTTGCGCACGCGGCGCGCGGCGGCGCCGATCGGGCCGTAGGACGAGCCCCAGCCGACGACGAGGACGCGCGCCTCGCCGGACGGGTCGTCCACCACGACGTCGGGCACCTCGATGCCGTCGATCTTGCGCTGCCGCAGCCGCACCATGTGGTCGTGGTTGGCCGGGTCGTAGGAGATGTTGCCGGAGCCGTCGGCCTTCTCCAGGCCGCCGATGCGGTGCTGGAGGCCCGCCGTGCCGGGCACCGCCCACGGCCGGGCCAGCGTCTCCGGGTCGCGCAGGTACGGGTGGAACGTGCCGTCGGGCGCGTTGGGCTCGGTGGCGAAGTCGACCGACAGGTCGGGCAGCTCGGCCAGGTCCGGGATCAGCCACGGCTCGGAGCCGTTGGCGATCGCGCCGTCGGACAGCAGCAGCACCGGGGTGCGGTAGACCAGCGCGATCCGGGCGGCCTCCATCGCGGCGTCGAAGCAGTCGGCGGGCGACTGCGGCGCGACGATCGCGACCGGCGACTCGCCGTTGCGGCCGAACATCGCCTGGAGCAGGTCGGCCTGCTCGGTCTTGGTAGGCAGACCGGTGGACGGGCCGCCGCGCTGCACGTCGACGACGATCAGCGGCAGCTCGGTCATCACGGCCAGGCCGATGGTCTCCGACTTCAGCGCCACACCGGGGCCGGACGTCGACGTCACGCCGAGCGCGCCGCCGTACGAGGCGCCGAGCGCCGCGCCGATGCCCGCGATCTCGTCCTCGGCCTGCAGCGTCGTGATGCCGAAGTTCTTGTGCTTGGACAGCTCGTGCAGGATGTCCGACGCCGGGGTGATCGGGTAGGTGCCGAGCACCACGGGCAGCCCGGACTGCTGACCAGCCGCGACGATGCCGTACGCGAGCGCGGTGTTGCCGGTGATCTGCCGGTAGGTGCCCTGGTTGAGCTTGGCGGGCGCGACCTCGTAGGTGACCGCGAATGACTCGGTGGTCTCGCCGTAGTTCCAGCCCGCCCGGAACGCCAGCACGTTGGCCTCGGCGATGTCGGGCTTCTTGGCGAACTTCTCCCGCAGGAACCGCTCGGTGCCCTCGGTCGGCCGGTGGTACATCCAGGACAGCAGGCCGAGGGCGAACATGTTCTTCGCCCGTTCCGCGTCCTTCTTGCCCAGGCCGGTGTTCTCCAGGGCGCCGATGGTCAGCGTGGCCATCGCGACCTTGTGCACCTGGTAGGTCTCGGTGAGGGAGTTGTCCTCCAGCGGGTCGGCGGCGTAGCCGACCTTCACCAGGTTGCGCTTGGTGAACTCGTCGGTGTTGACGATCAGGATCCCGCCCTTGGGCAGGTCGCCGATGTTCGCCTTGAGCGCCGCCGGGTTCATCGCCACGAGCACGTCGGGGCGGTCGCCGGGGGTGAGGATGTCGTAGTCGGCGAAGTGCAGCTGGAAGCTGGAGACGCCGGGAAGCGTGCCCTGTGGCGCCCGGATCTCGGCGGGGAAGTTCGGCTGGGTCGCGAGGTCGTTGCCGAACGCGGCCGCCTCCGAGGTGAACCGGTCGCCCGTGAGCTGCATGCCGTCGCCGGAGTCGCCGGCGAACCGGATCACCACGCGGTCGAGCTTGCGGACCGCGCCGGCCCGCTCGGGCGTGCCCCCACCTGGCGCGGCGCCGTTACCAACGTCGGTAGTCATGTCCTACGCCGATCCCTTTCCTCACAACCGCCGTGGGGCTGGTGCCCCTCGCCCCTCCGCGAGGGTAGTCGTGCCCGACCACGGGCCGGTTTCTCGTGTACCACTCTGCGGGACACTTCGTCCCACCTGGTGTTCGCGCGGAGAACTGGGCAGTAATCGAGTAGTACTGGCGGGTAACTGTTACTTGAAGTTACAGGTAGTACGAGGCCGGTGTCCAGGTCACGCCCGGCCGCTGATCCTGGCCTTCATCGCGGCCAGCCGGGCTTGGAACTCCGGCGTCCCGATCGAGGCCACCTGCGGCGCCAGCTCGACGTCCACGGCCTCGGCGTGGTCGGTCAGCGCGGCGGTCGCGCGCATGGACGCCTTGATGGTTCGGACCAGGTCGCGCGACGCTTCGGTGGTCGGCCGGGCGAGGTCGACCGCGGCGGCGACCAGGTCGTCGTGCCCGCCGTCGACGCGGGTCAGGGCCAGCCCGGCGGCCACCGCCGCGTCGGCGTCCAGGACCTGCCCGAACAGCGTCATCGCGGTCGCAGTCTGGGGTCCGACGAGGCGTTGCAGCATCCACGTCATGCCACCGCCGGGGTGGATGCCGAGCTGCAGGAACCGCGCGTCGAACCGCGCCCTGCCGCCGACCAGCCGCACGTCGCAGGCCAGGGCCAGGTTGAGCCCCGCGCCGACCGCCGCGCCGCCGACCGCCGCGATCGTGGGCAGGGTGCAGCCCGCCACCGCGAGGAACCCGGCGTAGATGCGTCGCAGGCCCTCCGCCCTGGCCTCGCCGAGGGCCGTCAGGTCCGCGCCCGCGCAGAACGCCGGTGGCGCGCCGGTGACCACGACGGCGTGCACGCCCGGGTCGTCCTCGCAGGTCCGCACGGCCGCCACGAGCTGGTCGGAGAGGTCGAACGTGAGCGCGTTGCGGCGTTCGGGGTCGTGCACGGTGATGACCGCCACGCGGTCGGAGCGGTCCAGGAGCACTTCGGCCATGCGCGCGACTCTAGGGGGCCGGTGGACGGTCCAAGAGGCGGGACAGGACGACGGTGGACACGGTGCGGTCGATGATCTCGACGGCGCGCAGCCGTTCCAGCGCAGTCTCCAGGTGGTGGATGTTGGCCGCGCGCAGGTGCACTATCGCGTCCGCCGCCCCGGAGACGGTGTAGGCGGCCCGGACCTCGGCCATCGTCTCCAGGCGCTGCTGGATGTCGTGCGGCGCCACGTTGCCGCGGCAGTGCACCTCCACGAACGCCTCCGTGCCCCAGCCGAGCTGCTCCGGGTCCACCACGGCCGTGAAGCCGCGCAGCACGCCCGTGTCCAGCAGTTTGTCCACCCGCCGCTTCACCGCGGGAGCGGACAGGCCCACCTCCTTGCCGATGTCGGCGTAGCTGGAGCGGGCGTTGGCCATCAGGCGCGAAATGATTCGCTGGTCGATCGAGTCCACACGCAACATTCTGCCCTAGAAGACGCAATATCGCGGCGTTGTTCGATGGTCAAGTGGCCATCTAGATTTCGATCCATGACCTCGGTTTCCTTTGCGGGCCCCGGCGACGAGCCGATCTTGCTGGCCGTTCCCACGCCTGCCGAGCAGATGCGCGTGCCGACCACCCGTCGGTACCTCATGTGCCCGCCCGCGCACTTCACGGTGGAGTACGCGATCAACCCGTGGATGGACCCCACGCAACCGATCAGCACGCCGCTGGCCATGGAGCAGTGGACGGCCCTGAAGGAGACCTACGAGCGCCTCGGCCACCGGGTCGACCTGATCGAGCCCGCGCCGGGCCTGCCGGACATGGTCTTCTCGGCCAACTCCGGCACCGTGATCGACGGCCGGGTCCTGGGCTCCCGCTTCCGCGCCCCCCAGCGCGCCGCCGAAGCCGACCACTTCCGCCGCTGGTTCCTCGCCAACGGCTACCGCGACGTCGTGATGCCCGAGCGCACGAACGAGGCCGAGGGCGACTTCACGTGGACCGGGAAGTACCTGCTCGCCGGCACGGGCTTCCGCACGGACCCCCTGGCCCACTCGGAGGCGCAGGAGGTGCTGGGCGTCCCGGTCATCTCGCTGCAGCTGACCGACCCCCGCTACTACCACCTCGACGTGGCCCTGTTCGTCCTGGCCGACGACCTGATCGCGTACTACCCGGAGGCGTTCTCACCGGGCAGCCGCGAGGTCCTGCGCAGGCTGTTCCCCGACGCCGTCATCGCGACCGCCGAGGACGCCGCCTGCCTGGGCCTGAACGCCGTCTCCGACGGGCGGCACGTGGTCCTGCCGGTGGAGGCCACGGCGCTGGCCGAGCAGGTGTCCCAGCGCGGCTTCGAGCCCGTCTTCGTGGACATCTCGGAACTGCGCAAGTCCGGCGGCGGCCCGAAGTGCTGCACGATGGAGATCCGGGACTGATTTCCGCGTCGACTTCGCGCTGGTCAGCCTGAGACCGCTGACCAGCGCGAGTTCCACCAGGTCAGTCCACCCGGTCAGTCCACCCGGGCCACGGCGCCGTAGCCGAGCGAGTGGGCCGGGCTCAGGGTGGGGATGTCGGTGTCCGCGCGCGGGTGCCAGTCGGGCATCAGGGTGACTCCCGGTTCGACCAGGGTCATGCCCTCGAACAGGGCCTCGATGGACGCCTGGTCGCGGACGTACAGCTGTTCGATCACGCCCTTGTACGCCTCGACCATGGCGTGGATCTGGACCTTCGCCTCCGGGTCCGCCCGCTCGTCGGTCAGGTGCGTCAACGCGATGTAGCTACCGGACGCGCACGTGTCGCGGTACGCCTTCATCATCCCCAGGGGATCTTCGTGGTCGCCCACGAACACCATCACCCCGGTCATCAGGACGCCCAGCGGCCGGTCCAGGTCGAGCATGGACCGCACGTCGGGGTGGGCGAACAGCTCCTCCACCCGACGGGCGTCGGCGCCGACCATCACCGCGTTGGGGTTGTTCCGCAGGATCCGCGTGCCGAGTGCGGCGGCGACCGGCTCGTAGTCGACGTACACGACCTTCGCCGCGGGGTTGAGGGCCTGTGCGACCTCGTGCGTGTTGCCGGCGGTGGGCAGGCCGGAACCCAGGTCGATGAACTGGTCGATGCCCTGCCCGACCATGAACGCCACCGCGCGGCGCAGGAAGCCGCGGTTGAACCGGGCCAGCATCTCCATGCTGGGCAGCACCGACTTGATCCGGTCCGCGCGCTCGCGGTCCGCGGGCAGGTTGTAGGCGCCGCCCAGGTAGTAGTCGTAGATGCGGGAGATGTTGGGTGTCCCGGGATCCAGCTGGGCGGTCTCGGTATCTGACACGGTGCCGTCCTAAGGTGGGATGGGTGCTGGTCGCTGGCGCCTCCCCGACGAACTGCCATGCTGCCGCACGTCACGGCAAAGGCAAACGGTCGCATAATGGCGTTATTGGCAATCGGAATGAGATTGCGGCGTACGCCCGGTCAGTGCGACGACCTGGTCGATCAGCGGTGCGTCCGGCGGCGCCGGCGCCTCTGGGCCGAACAGGCCCATCCCCCTCCCGACGGGCGCGGTGCGCACGAGGTCGGCGCGGACGAACTCCAGCAGCTCGGCCTCCCACGCCGACGCCTCGCCCCACGCGGCGGCGTGGTCGAGCAGCCGGGCGGTCAGGTCGGCGGCCCAGTCGCCCGGGGTCAGGTCGACGTCGTCCCCGGCGGCGGCCGGCGGCGGCACCCGCTCCTCGCGCGCGGCGGCGGTCGTGGACGGGCCCCGGAACAGCAGGTGGTCGACGAGATTGCGGACGTCGAACCCGGCGCACGGCGTCGGCGCGCCCAGCTGGTCCGGCTCGATGTCGCGCACGAACTCCAGCGCGGTCGCCACGGCCCGGTCGATCAGGTGTTCACGGAACATGGCGGCCACCGCAGGAACGGGATGACCAGGGTCGACGCCCTGGCCCGCGACGTCGGCGGCAGCGTCCGCCGGTCGCAGCGGCTGTTCGCCGAGCACGTCGGCGTCGGCCCGAAGCGGGTGATCCGCCGCTACCGCCTGCGCGAGGTGGCCGAGCGGATGGAGGCGGGCGGCCGGATCGACCGGGCGGCGCCGGCGGCCGACCTCGGCTACGCCGACCAGCCCCACTTCGTCCGCGACTGCACCGCCGCGTTCGGCGAGACCTCCACCCGCTACGCCGAGCGCTACGCGTCCGCCGCACGTCACCCGTAGGGCTGATCGCCCTAGCGTCGCGACCCCCGTCGGTGCTCCGATCGACGGCACCCGCTGTCGACCGAGGTAGGGAGCGCGCCATGAACGACCTGGACGCCCAGCGTCCGTCGCCCCACCCCCAGCAGGAGCAGGAGGAGCCCGTGGAACGGCAGAACACCGAGGACCCGAAGCCGCTCACCGGCCTGGAGTGGCTGGTGCGCCAGGCCCAACGGCGCCGCCCGGCGGACCCGGCGCGCTAGTCCGACACCTCGCGCTAGTCCGACACCTCGCGCTGGAACGCCGCCCACAGCAGGTTCAACGGGTGGTCGGCCGGGAACTTCGCCCGCTCCTCCTTGCGGGCGAAGACCCCGACCAAGCGCTCCAGCTGCGGCTTCCGGTCGTTGGTCAGCTCGACCACCCGCAGGCCCGACCCCTCGCGCAGCTCGTTGTTCGCGGCCACCACGCCCAGCCCCGACGTGACGATCATGCAGCCCTCGACCAACCCCGACCGCAGCAGCGACATGCCGTACTGGATTTCGTCGATTTCTGCCGTTATGTCCAATTCGTTCTGGTAGTCCGGTCCGAACCAGCCGCGCAGGAATTCGGCGATCAGCCCGTCGCCGGGCACGACCAGCGGCAGCTTCGGCAACTCCCCGGTGCCGACGCTGGCGCCCAGCCTGCTCTCCGGCAGGTTCGTGAGCAGCGCCAACCCGCCCCGCCGCCACTCGATCACGTCGAACTCGTCGAACCCGGTGTCGCGACCGGCGGGCGTCACGACGCTCCCGCACACGATGTCGACCTCCTTGGACTCCAGGCTCGTCCAGATGTCCTTCGTGCGGATGTGCACGACCTTCAGCTCCACGTCCCGCCGGCGGAAGTCGTCCGCGACGTGGTGCCACGCCTTGGCCAGCGCGTCGAGCATGAACCGCGTCGTGCCGACGGTGAGCGTGGTGCCGAGCTTGCGCCGGCAATCGTGAATCGAATCCAGCCACTCGGTCAGCGTGGTGCGCGCCAATTCGACCAACGCCTCGCCGGTCGGCGTGATGAGCACGTCCCGGCCGCGTCCCTGCTTGACGACCAGCGGCTCGCCGCACAACGACTTGAAGTTGCGGTTCAGCGTGTCGATCTGCTTCTGCACGCTGGACTGCTCGCGTCCCAGCACCCGCGCCGCGCGCAGCGCCGACCGCGTCTCGTACACCGCGATCAACGTCCTGAGCTGGTCCAACGTGGTGTCCAGCAGCAGTGGTGAGGTGTGCAGGAGCCTGCTGAGCTGGTTGCCGGCGGGCAGCAGCAGTTGGGCCGAGGTCGACATGCAGGGCCTCTCGGGTCGGTGTGCGATGTCCTACCGATTAGTTGTACTGAACTTGACCGCAGTTCGTGGTGAAATTATCCGAAGATCTTGATGATTTCTCTGGACAGGTATACGCGATCCGTAAGAGACTTTCCCCGCAACCAGGTGCTTGTTCGCGTGGGAGCAATCACGGGGGGTATTGGGGGGTTGGGGGCCCGCCGGGCAGCAGCCCGGCGGGCCCCCACGTATTAACCTCACCCGCGTGACGGTTTCCACCTTGGACTGGGGCACGACCTACCGGATCACCGTGCTCGACCTCGGTCTGGCCTGCTGCGGCGTCGAGGTGATGGCCGCGCTCGGGGGTCACCGCCCGGAACACCTCGAAGCACTGGGGGTCGACCCGGTGCGCTCGGCGGGCGAGGCGCACGTGCTCGTCGTCTCCGGCACGGTCACCGATGCCATGCTGCCCGCCGTGATCGCGACCTACCAGGAGATGCCGGAACCGCGTTACGTGCTGTCCGTCGGCGCGTGCAGCAACACCGGCGGCCCGTACTGGGACTCCTACAGCGTCACCAAGGGCATCGACCAGGTGCTGCCGGTGCACGTCGCCGTGCCGGGCTGCCCGCCACGCCCCGAGGCGCTGCTGGACGGCCTCGCCGCGCTGCACCGGCTGGTCTCGTGAGCGCCGCGTCCGAACACCTCGCCGCCCGCGTCCCCGGCGCGCAGGTCAAGACCGCCTTCGGCCAGACGACCGCGCACGTGCCCGCGCACGCGTGGCTGGAGGCCGCCCGCCACGTCCGCGACGAGCTCGGCTGCGCGCAGTTCGACTGGCTCGGCGTCGAGGACGCCGGTCGGCCGGGCGCGGTCGGTCAGCGGCACGCCGTGCTGCTGCACGTGATCGACCCGGGCACCGGGGACGGCGTGCTGCTGCGCACCGAACTCGGCCCGGACGACGCGCTGCCGAGCGTGGCCGGGCTCTGGGCGGGCGCCGGGTGGCACGAGCGGGAGGCGGCGGAGATGTTCGGCATCGCCCTCGCCGACGGCGAGCCCGCCCGCCTGCTGCTCCCGGACAGCTTCAGCGGCCACCCGCTGCGCAAGGACTTCGTGCTCGCCTCCCGCGTGGTGCGCCCGTGGCCGGGGCGGCTCGAACCCGGCGAGGACGGCACGTCCGCGCCGAGCCGGAGGCGCGCCGCGCCGCCCGGCGTCCCCGACCCGTCGTGGGGTCCCAGGTACGAGGAGGACACCCGTGGCTGACCTGCCCCCGCGCACCCGCGGCGTCATCGCGCTGCTGGAGGCCAACTGCACGGTGTGCATGATCTGCGCCCGCGAGTGCCCCGACTGGTGCATCCACATCGACTCGCACACCGAGGTCGAGCAGCAGCCCGGCTCGGCCCGGCCGCGGGCGCGCAACGTGCTCGACCGGTTCGCCATCGACTACGGCCAGTGCCTGTACTGCGGCATCTGCGTCGAGGCGTGCCCGTTCGACGCCCTGCACTGGGCGCCGGACTTCTCCTACCCCGGCACGGGCGGCCCGGACGGCGACGGCGCGGTCGCCGAACTCGTCCAGGAGCGCGACGTGCTGGCCACCTGGGTCGCGCACGTGCCGCCACCGCCGCCGCTCGACGCGGCCGCCGAACCGGCGCCGGAGACCACCGCCACACGCCCGGGACGCCCTGGTACCGGAACTGCGCGCCGACCGGGCGCGTTGAGGGAGGGGACCTAGACGGCCGGAGGCGAGGCGACGTGCACAAGCACTACAACGCGTTGAAGACCGCGTTGCTGCTCGCCGGCCTGAGCGGGTTGATCGTGGCGACCAGCTCGCTGTTCGGCCGCACCGCCCTGCTCGTCGGCCTGGCGCTGGCGCTGGGCGTGAACGCCTACGCCTACTTCAACTCCGACCGGCTCGCGCTGCGCGCCATGCGCGCCCGACCGGTGTCCGAGGTGGAGCAGCCCGCGCTGTACCGGATCGTCCGCGAGCTGGCCATGACCGCCCGCCAACCCATGCCGCGGCTCTACCTCAGCCCCACGGTCGCGCCGAACGCGTTCGCGACCGGCCGCAACCCGCGCAACGCCGCCGTCTGCTGCACGACCGGCATCCTCGACCTGCTGGACGAGCGCGAGCTGCGCGCGGTGCTGGGGCACGAGCTGTCGCACGTCCACAACCGCGACATCCTCATCTCGTGCGTGGCGGGCGCGCTGGCCGGCGCGGTGAGCACGCTGGCGAACCTGGCCGTCTTCGCCGGCGTGTTCGGCGGCGACGGCGGCGAGGACCGGCCCAACCCGTTCGAGGTCCTGCTCGTCGCCGTGCTCGGCCCGATCGCGGCGGGCATCGTGCGGATGGCCGTCAGCCGGTCCCGGGAGTACCAGGCCGACGAGTCCGGCGCGGAGCTGACCGGCGACCCGCTGGCGCTGGCCTCGGCGCTGCGCAAGATCGACGACGGCACCCGGCTCGCGCCGCTGGCGCCCGAGCCCGCCGTGGTCGCGCAGTCGCACCTGATGATCGCCAGCCCGTTCCGGGCGGGGGAGAACCTGGCCAGGCTGTTCTCCACCCACCCGCCGATCGCGGACCGGGTGCGCCGGCTGGAGGAGCTGGCCCGCCGGTCCTAGCGGGCTTCCATCGCGACGCTCATCACGTACTGGCCGTAGCCGGACTTCGCCAGCTTCTCGCCCAGCGAGTAGCACTGCTCGGCGGTGATGAAGCCCATCCGCAGCGCGATCTCCTCCAGGCACGCGATGCGCACGCCCTGCCGGTGCTCCAGCACCTGCACGAACTGGCCCGCCTCCAGCATCGAGTCGTGCGTGCCGGTGTCCAGCCACGCGAACCCGCGCCCGAGGTCGACCAGGTCCGCCCGGCCCTCCCGCAGGTAGGTCAGGTTGACGTCGGTGATCTCCAGCTCGCCGCGCGGCGACGGCTTGAGCGACCTGGCGATGTCCACCACGGCGTTGTCGTAGAAGTACAGGCCGGTGATGGCCTTGTTCGACTTCGGCCGGGCGGGCTTCTCCTCGATGCTGATCAGCTTGCCGCTCGCGTCGACCTCGCCGACGCCGTACCGCTCCGGGTCCTTCACCGGGTAGCCGAACAGCACGCAGCCGTCCAGCCCGGTGGCGTTGCGCTGGAGCAGCCGGGAGAAGCCCTGGCCGTAGAAGATGTTGTCGCCGAGCACCAGCGACACGGCGTCGTCGCCGATGAAGTCCGCGCCGATGACGAACGCCTCGGCCAGCCCGTTCGGCTCGGCCTGCTCGGCGTAGGAGATCTCCAGGCCGAACTGCGAGCCGTCGCCGAGCAGCCTGCGGAACAGCGGCAGGTCGACCGGCGTCGAGATGAGCAGCACCTCGCGCACGCCCGCCAGCATCAGCACCGAGAGCGGGTAGTACACCATCGGCTTGTCGTAGACCGGCAGCAGCTGCTTCGACACCGCCTGGGTGATGGGGTGCAGCCGCGTGCCGCTGCCACCCGCCAGGATGATGCCCTTCACCGGTAGTTGGTGAACTGGAGGGCGATGCCGAAGTCGCTGCTCTTGAGCAGCGAGATCACGTCCTGCAGGTGGTCCTTCTTCTTGCCGGACACGCGCAGCTGGTCGCCCTGGATCTGCGCCTGGACGCCCTTGGGGCCCTCGTCGCGGACCTTCTTCGCGATCTCCTTGGCCTTCTCGCCGGAGATGCCCTGGACCACGTTGCCGGTCACCTTGAACACCTTGCCGGACAGGGCCGGGTCGCCGATCTCGAAGGCCTTCATCGAGATGCCGCGCTTGACCAGCTTCTCCTGGAAGACGTCGATCGCCGCCCGGCAGCGCTCCTCGGTCTCGGACTGGAAGGTGATCGCCTCCTCGCCCGCCCAGGACACCTGCGTCCCCGTGCCGCGGAAGTCGAACCGCGTGCTCAGCTCCTTGGCGGCCTGGTTGAGCGCGTTGTCGACCTCTTGGCGGTCGACCTTGCTCACCACGTCGAACGACGGGTCTGCCACGTGCTCGCTACCTCCGCTTAGGTGGGTCTGGAACCGCCCGGAAGCCTACCGGGGTTACCCGGTTGCGCAGGCCCCCACGGGCTTATGTATTGTCTCCACCGCACCCGGCACCACCGGGAGCGGGGCGGGTTGCCCGAGCGGCCAATGGGAGCGGACTGTAAATCCGTCGCGAAAGCTACAGAGGTTCGAATCCTCTACCCGCCACGCGAGCCAGAAGACCCCCGTGACCTGTGAGAACAGGTCACGGGGGTCTTCTCGTCTTGTCCGGCTGTGTCCGGCCGCAACCGGCGTTCTACGGGTGGCTGTGCCGAATACGTGCCGAAGTTGAGCTAGGCCGCTCCCAGCCCCGCTTGGACGAGCTGCCGGGCGCGCTCCTCTCCGCCGTCGAGGCACTTCGCGTAGACCCGCATGAGGACGTTGAGGCTGTGTCCGGCCCACTCGGCGACCCGTGGGGCCTCGACACCCAGGTTGAGCCACGTCGAGACGCAGGCGTGACGGAGGTCATAGGGCCGCTTGGCGAGCGGAGAGGCCACCACGTCGGGCGTGAAGACCGCTTCACGCGCCAGCGCCCACACCCGCCCGTAGGTGGAGCTGCCGATCCGGCCGCCGCGCTCGGCGACGAACAGCAGCCCGCCCGGCGCGGTGCCGAACCGGTCGAAGTGTTCGTAGAGCAGCACCGCCAGTTCGGGCGAGAGCGGCACCGTGCGGCCCTCACCGTCCTCCCGGTGCTTCAGCCCCCGTTCCTCGCTCCGCCGGCCGCTGTCGGTCCACTCAGCGCCGATCTCGGGGGCCGCCTTGGCCAGGTGGATGTCACCCCACTGAGTGACCCGCCAGCGGCCCGCCTGGTCGTCCCACACGCGCGGGGGCATGACCAGGTCACTGCGACGCACCACGGAGGCTTCCTCGGGGCGCAGGGCCGCGAAGTACATCAGCCCGAAGAACGCCACGAGCTTGCCGCCGGTCCGTCCGATGCCGCCCACGGCGTTGAGCAGCGTCCGGGCCTGGACGGGGTTGGCCACCGACCGCCGGTCGACCTGGTGGGCGACGTTCTTGCGCTTCTTCGTCGTCACCTCCTTCATCGGGTTCGCGGACAGCAGCTCCCTCTCCACTGCGTAGTTCAGCGCGTTCCCGAGCGTGATCCGGCGCAGCCGGATCGTGTCCGGCGCGGCGCGCGTGCCGTCCAACTTGCGTTCGACGTCGGCCAGCAGCGCCCGGAGCACGTCCGGTTTCGCCAGCTCGGCCACCGGCCGGGTGTTCTGCGACAGCCACGCCAGCGCCGCGGCTACCTCCGCCGGCTGCCGGGCGTCGCGGCGGCTGGTGTTGAACGCCACCCGCATAGCCCTGCGGAGAACAGCGCCGTCCGGCCTGCCCCGCGTGCCCGTGAGCAGCGCCGCGGTGATGGGCGTCAACGCGTCGGCAATCGTCCGGCGCTGCCCCGGCGACGAGTCGCGCCACTTCATGTCCACGAACGAGCACGCGAACGCGAACCACGACGACGTGGTGTTCGTCTTGCGCGTCAGCGACAGCGGAAGACCGCTCTCCCGGTCGAACGCCTCTCCCTCGCGAGCCGCGGTGTTGAGCTTGGATCGGAAGCTCTCCGCGAGAGCGGCGGTCTTGAACGGCTCTTTGAAGCGATTACCGGCCACTGACCAGCGAACCCAGTAGGTCGTGGTCTTGGTGCCCCGATAGACGTCGGTCTTGTAGAAGCGGACGTCGAAGCTCGTGTCGGTCACGCGGCCACCTCCTGGGCGTCGAACCACGTGTCGACGTCGCGCCGGTCGATCCGCAATTGCCCGTTCGGCAGCTTCCGGACCTTCGGGGCGGTGCCCTTGGCCAACCAGTCGTAGAAGGTCGAGCGCGCCACCTTGAACTCGGCGCAGAACTCGGCGACCGTCAGCAGCTCTCGTCGTGCCATGTCTAGTTCGCCCCCTCGTGCACGGCGGGCAGGTAGCGCGACCACGCGTCGGCGAGCCCGTTCTCCCCGGTGACCGTGTAGCCCTTGGCAGAAGCGCCGTTGTGCTTGAACGTCTTGACCCGCACGCCGTAGGTCCGCAGCTCGGCGGCCAACCCGTGCGCGTTGAGCGGCTTACCGTGGAAGTCGGACCACGGCGATTCGTCCAGCGCGTGGAGCGCCAGCAGGATTTCGGCAGTGCTCATCCGGTCGGTGCGCCGTTCGGAGAACAGCGTCCGCAGGTCGGCCAGCAACCGGATGCCGTCCGACACGGGGACCTTGGTGGCTTCCTCCACGAAGTAGCGGCACGCGGCCCGCGCGGTGTCCGGCCAGTGCCCGCCGGCCGCGTCGGCAATCGCCAGTAGTGGTTCCCAGATTTCGGCCGGTCGGTCGGTGACGCCCTCGGGCATCACCGGCGTGGCCGCGCCGACCTCCTCACCGACACCCGCCATCCACTCGGCGAGCGCTTCCCGGATCGGTGCCGACTCGATGGCCACCAGGCGTTCGCGGAATGCCTCCACCTGTTCGTCACGGCGTCGGCGACGGAGATTGACCGTGATGGCGCGGGTGGTGATGGTGGCGGGCATCCCGCCGGCGATCCCGGCGAGCGCGGCCGGGGCGTAGACGGCGAACCGCTCCACCACCATGTTGTTCGCGTCGCCCTTGCACCGGGCGACGGTGGCGGACCGCTTGTACCCGGCGTTGAGCAGCGCGCGGAGGTCCTCGTTGCCGCTGCCGTTCTTGGCGAAGATGGCGTCGACCTCGTCGAACAGGATCGTGATCGGCGCGTAGCTGACCATGCGGAACAGCGCGGCCGGACTCGCCGAGAACGTCATCTCCGGCGACTTGACCAGGTACTGACCGACCTCCAAAACGCGGGTCTTGCCCGATCCGGGTTCGGCGGAGGACAGCACGAGCCGCGGCGTGACGTAGAAGTGCTCCACCGCCCACGTGTGGGCGTACCAGAGCGCCAGCATCGGGGCGCAGTGCTCGTGCGGGAACGCCGAGAAGCGGGCCAGGAACTCCCGGACGTCGTCCAGCACCCGCGCGCCGTCGAGCTGCCGACCGGCGCCCTCAGTCGAGTCGGTGGGCAGCAGCCGCAGCCCCGGCCGGTCGGCCTCGCCGTGGTGCGTCACCGTCGTGCCGGTGGCGGTGCTCATGCCGTGCCCCTTCCGGGCCTGGTGCTCGACGGTCTCCCAGGTGACGAGCGGCGGCCCTGGGGCGGTGGTGTGCGCTTCGTCGGTCACGCGGCCACCGCCAACGCCGTGGTGCCGTCGTGACGGGCGCAGCGCACCCATGACATGTCCGGCAGGCGCGCGGCCAGCTCGTCGGCCAGCGGGTGGACGAACCGCACGGTGATGCCGCAGCCGGGGTGTCCACACGGGAGGTCGCTGACGAGCTTCCGCTTGGCGGACAGGCAGAACGGCAGGTGTCCGACGATGTGCGCGAGCCGGTCCGGTGCGGTGACGGTGTCCCGGACCCGCTCGCGGTAACCCACCTGGGCGTCGGCCCAGTCCGCGGCCACCTGCCGAGCGATGGCGTGCGCCGTGGACTCCTCCAGCCGCGCCAGCGCGGCCAGCACCACGGCGGCGGGCTTGCGCGGGTCGGAGTCGGCCAGCGCGACCCACTCCGGGCTACCGGCGCGCGGGATGAGGCTGTGCGGGCCGGTGAGCGGGCGGCGCGGTGCGGCGGCGTAGGCGCGGCGCAGCAGCGGGTCGGCCCACCGGCGCACGGCATCGACGTCGAACTCCGGCGCGCGGTTCCACGGGCGCACGGCGTCCGGGTCGCAGAACGGGCGTCGGGCGCGGGTGCTCATGACCAGGCTCCTCGGGGCGGTGTTCGAGTGGTGGGCGTCCGGGACGTGGTGCGTGGTCACGTGCGCCTCGCCTTGTCGGCGGCCTTGCACGTCGGGCACCACTTGAGGTCGGTGAACCAGGTCCAGACGGCTTCGGGCTTCTCGACGCGGAGGCCGCACGCGGCGGTGGAGCTGCCGTCCCACCAGGAGTGCCGGACTTCAAGGTGGATCAGGTTGTCGTCGCTCATGACAACCCCTTCTGTCACTGTGCGTGACGATGTGTGGGTGCGTGGGGTCGACACGACAACCGGGAGGCGTTGTCGCGTCGGACGCGCGAGCGGTGGCGGGCGGAGTTAGGTCACCGGAACCGAGTTAGGTTCCTAACTCGCGGTGCCCGCTGGCGTGATCATGTGCGTGAGCTGGAGTTAGTTAGCCGGTGAGCCGGGTTAGGTCCCGCCGTGGAAGCCCTGGTCAAGGGCCGTTCCGAGGGCTGTGGAGCGAAGTGCGGGACCTAACCCGGTGCCGGTGGCGCTAGTCCTCGTCGTCCAGGTCGCGGGTGGCGCGCTTGGCCAGCGCTTCACGCACCGTGACCGGATCGACCGGGTAGCGGTTGCCGGTCGAGGGCACCTTGACGCCCTCGGCGGCCAGCAGCTCCCGCAGTTGCTTGCCAGTGAGCTTGCGGTACGGGCTCCAGTCGGGCGCGTGCTTGGCCAGCAGCGCGGGCACGTCGGCCGCGGGCACGGTGTCGTGGCCCAGCACCTCGGACACGTCCTCCAGCAGGTCGCGGGGAGCCGGCGGCGCGGCGCGCTCCGGGGTGCCGGTGACCACGGCCGGGTGGACCTTGGTCATGGCACGCTCGATGACCTCGGTGGCCGCGTCCCACCCGGTGTCGTCGTTGACCTGGATGAAGAACCACTTCAGCACCTCGAACCGCTCGGCGGTCGCGCCGGTGAGGATCGACGTGCCCCGGTCCTTGCCCGGACGCAGCTCGGTCGCGCGGATACCGGCCTGGAACGACCCGTCGCCCAGGAAGCCGTCGTTGGAGCGCCACGACTTCACCGCGAAGCACGCGTTGAGCTGCACCAGCTCCACGATCTTCGGCGGGATGGCGTCGGCCCGCGACGACTGGGTGTCGAAGCCCAGGATGATGCCGGTCTTGCGGGCACGGCGCAGGGTCTGCACCGCCAGTTCCGCGGCTTCCTCGCCCTGGGCGCTGCCGAACAGCTCGTGGCACTCGCTGAACAGCGCCACGATCGGCCGCAGGTCCGGGTGCTTCTCGGCGAGCCCGCGCGTGACCTTCTTCGCGCCCAGCTCGGCCAACCGCGCCTCACGACGCCCTACCTCGTTGTACAGCTCCCGCAGCGACTCCACCGCCGAGTCCACCACGGCGGCATCGGTGCCGCGCTCGTAGCGGGCCAGACGGGGCCGGTAGGCGTCGAAGTCGCCGTTGCCCGCGAACACGAACACCCACAGCTCGGCGAGCGGGTCCAGGGCCGCGCCGAGCATGAGCACGCGGGCGGCGTTGGACTTGCCCTGCCCCATCATCCCGCCGAACACGACGTTCGCCGAGACCAGCGCGGGCGCGACGACGTCCCCGCGCTGGGAGACGCCCAGCGGCACGCCGGTGAACACGTCGGCCGTGCCGGCGGACAGCAGCGGGTAGGGCGGCGCGGCCTTGGTGGACAGACCGGGGTCGGCCACCCACAGGTCCACGAACCCGGCGCGCTCGGCGGCGTTGGGCCACACTTCCATCGGGTCGCGGTGCAGGTTGCGGGCCAACACGTCGCGCTTGTCGCTGATCATGTCCGGGGTCACGCCGAGCGGCAGGGAGAACGTGGCCTGGTAGCCGCGCTGGTTGACCCGCACCGGCGGGGTGGCGAACTCCACCGTCCACCCCGACTTGATGGCCTTGTTCAGCGCCGGGATGCCCAGGTGCACCAGGGCCTCACCGATGCCGCCGGGGGTGACCACGCGGTGGGTCTCCTCCCGCTGGGTCGGCGACATGGCCCATGCGGGCACGTCGGCGGCGGACGAACCGGCGCGGTGCGCGGCCAGCAGCCACACCGCCGGCACACCGAGGATGGCGGCCTGGACGCCGAGCATGACCACGGTGCCCAGCACGTCGCCGGTGGCGGTGACGAAGCCCCACCACTCCGACCAGGTCCAGCCACCGGCCCACAGGTGCACGGCCACCCCGACCATGAGCAGCACCGCGAACAGCACGATCACGGCCAGCAGCACCGTGCGCACCAACGCCAGCACCGTCCGGGGAGCGCCGGTGATCCGGTCGCGCCGGTCGGCCTTGGCCTGCCGCAACCGGTCCTGCCACTCGGCGATGCCGGCCGCGTCACCCTGCGCCCGTGCCGCCGCGATGCGCTCGCGGTAGTGGGCGTACGTCGCGGCCTGCACCGCGTGCGTCAGCCACTGCTCGTGCCCGCGGTACACCCGGTACCCGGCGCGCAGCGCGGCCTTGCCGAGCGTCGTCGTCGCGGCGCGCACCACGTCGGCGCGCGTCCGCTCGTCGCCCTCGGCGGTCCGCCGGTTGGCCAGCTCGGCTTCCCGCTCGGCGGTCAGCAGCTCACCGGCCACCGCCGTGTCCGTCTCCACGGCCGCAGCGGGCAGCGCGGCGCGGGTGGACTCGGCGCGGCGCAGCGGCACCACGTTGGTCATGTCGTCGGCGGAGTTGGGGGCGCTCATGCGGACACCGCCTGACGGGGGTCGTCGTCACCGGGGTCGGTGTCGGTCGGGAACAGCACGCGGTGCACCTCCACCGCGACCGCGCCCCGGATGCGCAGGAACTTGCGCACCTGGGTCTGCGACGGACGCGCCGGGAGCTGCTGGGCGTCGATCGCGGCACGAACCTTCGCCACGTACCCAGCGACCTTGTCCGTGATCTCCGCCGGAGCCGTTTCCGCACTACCGGCCGTGTTCCGGGCGTTCCGCTCGACGGACGGTCGGGGCGCGGGCAGGGCGGTCAGGTATTCGCTGATCTCGGCGGCCAGGTCGTCGCCGAGCACGTCGTCGGAGTCGGGAACGGGCAGACCGGGAACGGTGGCGGGCACCAGCCGGGCGCGGCCGAACCGGCGCCGGTAGGCCACCAGGCCGGGACGGTGCACGAGCGTGGCGGTGCCGTCCGCGGCAAGCTCGGCCACCGCCTGGTCCAGCGCCGCGCGGCGCACCGCCAGCACCCGGCGAGCCGCCTGCCGTTCGAGCCGCTGGGCGTCCCGCTCAGCGCGGCTCCGACGCTTGCCGGCCGGGGACGCGGTGACGAGCTGGTGGACGACGACGCCACCGACCGACACCAACGCCATGACGATGCCGTGCGCGACGGTCGAGCCGTGCACGTAGTTCAGGACCGCGGCCACCGCGGCGAACACCCACGTGCCCAGGTGCAGCCACCCGGTCGAACGGCCCGCGCGCTGCGCCATCGGCACGGCGAACGCGAACGTCCACATCGCGCCCTCGGAGAACAGCGGCAGCAGCGTCCCGACCGGCCCGAACACCTCCTGGCCGTAGGCGGCCATCGCAGTCCAGGCCAGCACCGCCGGGACCACGATCACCGGCACGAACAGCAGGTCGAGGGTGTGGCCACGCAGCCACGCAGTCAGCGCCGCCCACAGTGCGGCACGGCGGGCACGAGCGGCGTTCTTCCGGGTCTCCGCGAACTTGGCGGCAGCCTCTCGGTCGGCGCGACGCTGCTCGAACAACAACGCCTGGTCCGCACGACGCTGTTCGGCAGCGGCTACTCGGTCGGCTCGGCGGTTCTCGGCGTAGGTGCTCATCGAGTCGCCTCCTGACGGCACAGGTACAGCGGGGAACGTGAGAAGGAATGGTTGCGGCGCGTGCCGGCGGCATGGCGGAGCAGCACCGTCAGCGCGATGGCGGGCACACCGACCGCGACCAGGACGGCCGTCGTGCTCTCGGTCTGGGTGATCACGGCCCACTGCGCCAGGCCGATCAGCCCGGCGGTCGCGAACAGCTTCCAGAATGTGATCACTGCGGCCAGGGCGAGCACAGCGACCAGCAGCAGCACGGGCGGGGGCACGGTCATGCCGCCACCTGCCCGCACAGCAGCGGGGTGGCCGTGACTGCGGCCTGTCCCAGGACCATGCAGCGCAGGTCGATGTCCTGGGGGATGACCGGCACCTGTCCCAGCAGGGCCGCGCCGACCGCCGCCAGGAACACCCGGTTGCAGGCGTCGCTGCCCTTCTTGTACTGCGGGCCCTGGTAGAGCAGGTAGGCGGCGGTCCACCATGCCGACCAGTCGCCGGGCTCGGCGGACGCGAGCACCATCATGGCCTCGCGGAACGCTGCCCGGCGGGGCTTGGGACTGGCGGTGACCGCGTAGAGCAGGTCTCCGGTGGTCTCGACCTCGGCGACACCGCGCCGCTCAGCCAACCGCGCGGCCAACCTGACGGCCAGGTCGCGGGCAGCCTCGCCGCGGACCAGCATGTTGCCCTGAATCCGGCGGCCGGTAATCGGCAACCAGACGTCGTTGATCAGCGTGTCGGCGGAGTGCGGGCGCTCCATCGCGAACCGCCGCTGCACTGCGTGCCCGTAGGCGGCCACGATCCGACTGGCCGGGGTCTCGTCACCGCCGGTCCACCGACCGGTGGCGGCGTCCCAGCGGGCACCGGCACGCAGCCGGCCCACCTCGCCCACCCGGTCGCAGTTCGGCCCGTCCTGGTCGATCGTCACTGAGTACCGCGACACCGCGGGACGGCCGGTGGCGTCGTAGCGGGCGTCGGCGGCGGAGGCGGCCAGCGCCTGCCGCCACAGCACCACCGCGTCGTAGGCCGCGGTGAGGATGTCGACCCGACCGGCGGTGGGCACGAGGACCAGGCCGGGGGCGAGGTGGGTGTGCACCCGCCGCGCCGCACGGGCCTGCTCCCCGGCGAACGCCCGCACCTGCGCGTCGTCGGCGGTGCCGCGCAGCGCCAGGTGCGGCGTGGGGAAGTTCGCCGCGGTGATCTCGGGAAAGGGAAGGGCGCTCATCGGGCACCGCCGGCGGGGCGCAGCACGCGACCGGACGCGGCCAGGTCGTCCCAGGTACGGCCACGCTGCGAGGACGGGGCCGACCCGTCGGCGCACATGACCGGGATGACCAGGCCGAACGGGGTCGGCTGGTCGAAGAGGTCGCCGGTGGCGACGTCCACGAGGTCGCGCTGGTGGGTGTTGTTCGACATGCTTGGGGTTCCTGTCTCGCGAAAATGCGGGATGAGGTGACGAGCCGGACCGGCGGCGTCTTCTTGGCGGGAGTGGCCGCCGGTCCGGACGAACTGGTGATTGCTCAGCGGGTGCGGCCGCAACGGCAGCTCGGGCAGATGCACGACCTCTGTGGCTCGGCGAGCTTGTGGCCGCACCGCGTGCACCAATCCATCGTGATCCGCTCGGGCGAGGACGAGTTCGTGTTCATCGGGTGCCTCACAAGGGGAGTCCGGTGGTGTGTCAGTAGGAGCCGGTGAGCGTGGCGATCGCGCCGCAGTTGTGGGTGGTGGTGGCGACGGCCGTGCCGGACTCGCCGAGCACGGTGGTCACCGTGGCCACGCCGGTCAGCGCGTCACCGCATGGGCAGGTGCCGGTGACTTCGACGTCTCGGGTGAACTTGCCGAAGCTGCCGCCGGTTGACGCGGCGGTCTTGGAGCTGCCGAACCAGCGCATCACGCCGCCTCCGTCCGGGCCGCGCTCACGACCGAGCCGTGCACGCGGAGAACCCGCACGATGCCGCCGAGCCTGCGTTCCGTGGTCCGCCGCACGGCGCGCTTGTGCATCGGACCGTTCACGAGCGCCAACATGGCCGCAGCCAGCTCCGCCGACTCGTTGGCCAGCTCGTCGGCAACGTCCCTGATCAGCGCGTCGATCGTGTCTTCCGTCAGTCCGTCTGGGCTGAACTGGTCGAGGTACATCGGGCTTCCTCCTGTGTGGGCGTCGCCACAGCGCGACAGGAAGGAAGCTAACAGTTGAATGGTAAGCAGGTCAACTGTTAGGTCCATCTGGTCCGGATGTACCCTCTCTACCTGCGCAAACGTTAAGCGGACCACTGTTAGGTCGCTGGTATGCTGCCGTTCTAAGTCAACCGATCCGGAGGTGCCATGCCTGGCCAGAGCCCACGCGTCGCGCGGGGCGAGTCCCTGCATCACCAAGTGGCGCGGAACATCCGGAACCAGATAGCGGCTGGCCTGCTCCGCGACGGTCAGCCACTGCCGTCCACGCGCGAGCTGGCTCAGCAGTGGGGCGTCAGCGTCTTCACGATCAACGAAGCCATGAAGGTTCTCGCCAGCGAGAACGTCATCACCAGCAAGCCGCGGGCAGGCCGGGTCGTCAACGCACCGGACCAGGCCGGGCAGACCGAGGTGCGGACGACCGCTCCTCATGTCCTGCTGGTCGGCGGGTACGCGGGGAGCGGCAAGACCGAGCTGGGGCGCGTGCTGGCACGTGAGACCGGGTGGCCGATGCTCGACAAGGACACGCTGACACGCCCGGTTGTCGAGGCGGCTCTTGAGATCCTCGGGTGCTCGCCACACGATCGAGAGTCGGCGGAGTACCTGTCCCGTATCCGGCCGCGTGAGTACGAAGCGCTCATCAACGCGTTGACGGAGAACGTCCAGTGCGGCAACAGTGCCATCGTGACAGCGCCGTTCATCAAGGAGTTCAAAGACCTGGCTTGGCTGAACCGGATCGAAGCGACCTGCCGTGAGGCGGGCGCAAAAGTGTCCGTTGTGTGGGTCTACTGCGACGCGGACACCATGCATACCTACATCCGGCATCGTGGAGCAGCGCGCGATGCGGCCAAGTTGAGCAACTGGACGGATTACCTGTCAGCAATCGACGTAGACTTTCGTCCGCCAGTTGAGCACTCCGTTATCGACAACAGTGCATCAGGTGCGCCGCTACAGGATCAAGCGCGTGAGTTGGTCAAGGCCTTGACCGGCAGTGCTTAACCCGAAGTAGCTTGCTCAAGTGGACCGACGCGCTGTAGTGGGAGAGACGATGCGAGTGCTCGTCAGCAACGAACCTGACGACGAAGTGGGTGTGGAGAAGCTGTCGGGCCTGGACAGCATCGAGGTATGCACTTATGACCCGGGCGTCTCCGAGTTGACGGACAGGCAGCGCGAATCCGAGATTCTGATGCCCCCGTACCGGAGCAGCCACCGTCCGATCCCGCTGCTCGAACAGTTGCCGAACCTGCGTATGGTCCAACTCCTGTCGGCAGGAGTGGATGAATGGGCTGATCATGTTCCGGCGCACGTGACTCTCTCAAGTGCCCGTGGTGCTCACGCTGGCCCGGTGTCCGAGTGGGTTCTTTCGGCAATCCTCACGCAGTTGCGCCAATGGCCGGCTCTTGTGAGATTCCAAGACGCGGGGGAGTGGGCGCACCGTCGATTCCAGGCGGACACGCTCGACGGCAAACGCGTCCTTATCGTGGGTGCTGGACATATCGGCCTTGCGGTGTCCAAGCGCCTCGCGGCGTTCAACGCGATATCAACCCTCGTGGCCAGCGCTGCGCGTGAGGGCGTTCACGCTGCCTCCGAACTTCCGAGCCTGATCAAAGGTCACGACATCGTCGTCATTACCGCGCCTTTGACCGATGCGACGCGCGGACTGGTGAACGATGCCTTCCTGTCGGCGATGGATGATGGCGCGCTATTGGTGAACGTCGCGCGTGGCCAAATCGTGGATACCGACGCCTTGGTCACCGAACTCCGAGACGGCAGACTGCGTGCTGCCCTGGACGTCACAGATCCGGAGCCGCTGCCGACAGGTCATCCACTGTGGACCTGCCCAGGGCTCATCATTAGCCCTCACTCCGCACGTACGGTTCCGGGTACAAACAGCCTGTGCTACTCGGTCGCTGTGGAGCAGATTCAGACCTTGGCGGCCGGTGGTGTGCCTTCCAACGCCGTGACGCGATGACGCTGGCGCGAGACGGACTTCGGGTGCCCAGCTCGCGCCGTCTCTAGGATCGGTAACCTCGGTAACTTAGGTAACCGTGCAGGTCAGAGACTTGCCTAGGAGTAACCGACCAAGATCGTGTTACCGATCGAACGGTAACCAGTGCTGCTGTAATGGCGGGTGGTGAAGGCCGGGCTTGCTCTTGCGGCCCGTTGAAGCGCTGTGGAGCCCGCTCCGGCGCGTGGTTACCGTTCGATCGGTAACCTGATCTTGGTTGGTTACCTTCTGGCAAGGCTCTGACCTGCGCGGTTACCGAGGTTACCGAGGTTGCCGATCCTGAAGACGGCGACGTGCGGGCTGCGGCAGCGGGCTTCCAACGGATCTGTCGGGCACTCGGGACGTGGTGTGAAAGCTGCCGCGCTCGCTCCCAGTGCCTGTGCCGGATGCGTACCGAGGTGACGACGCTGTGAGCCGTAAGCGCTGGTCAGTATGGTTCATACGGGAGTCTGGGGATCAGTCGTCAGCGGTTGGCACGTAGTCGGAGAAGGTGGGCCGGTTGAGGTCAGGGCTCGTCGGACACCGAGTGACCGGTTGAAGTTAAGCTTGATTGTTTGCTGGAGTCTGGCTCGTGTTCATAAGGTGGTGCCAAGTGCCCTCGCGGCCTTCGATGACGACGTGGTCGGGCGTGGGATTCCACCCGTCTGGCCATGAGGAATAGTTGATAGCTTGTTCGACGGGAGAGTGCAAGAGAGTTGCTCCATCGAGCTGGGCATATTTGGAGAAGGTTGCCCCATCGAACCTGACGCCTTGGGTGATTTTTATTTGTTCAGGCAGGCCGGTGTCAACCAGTTCCGCTCGGCCGAAATCTATAGCCTCGGTGAATGTTGCCTGGCCGATGAAAGGGGTGAGCTTGACTTCCAGTTCGGCAACCCAGACGGATTTGATCTCCATGAACGAGAAACTTTCGTCGAACTTGGCGTTTTGAAACTCGGCGGATTCACTGAACTTTGCATCGTTGAACCAGGCATGCTTGGCGAAAGTTACGTTCCAGAATCGAGAAACATCGGAGAATGTTGCGTATTCGAACTGCGCTCCGCAGGAGAATGTTGCCTCTTCGAAGATAGTGTGTCCGTCGAATGTCGCTTCGATAAACCAGCTCTGCCCCTTGAATGAAGCCTGGAAGAACGCGGTATCTCCGGCGAATGAGGCTTTAACGAAGGACGAGTCCTCTGTAAATGTTGCGTAGCTGAACCGGGTCGCCCCAGCGAAAGTCGCGTTGTCGAACATGGCCGTATCGGTGAAAGTCGCACCGTCGAACCGAACTTCTGCGGAAAACTTTGCGTCATTAAATGAGGCGGTTGCGGTGAATTTCGCGCCGTCGAACGAGGTGTTCCCGGTGAAGCTTGCGTAATTGAACTGCGCGGCTCCGACAAAGATAACTTTCCGGAAAGTTCCGTTGCGTAGCGTGCTGCTATTCATGTCCCATTCGATCAGGATTGCGGCAGTGAGATCGAGATCAATATCGGCCCATAGGGTCGCTTCGGGGTTATCTGCATCATTGCCGAACCTTAAGTGGGTAGTGAGAATGCGTTGAGCGGTTAGTCGGACTTCCCCTTCCTGGACCCGTTCACGGTGCTCGTCGCGTGCGGCCCGGTCGGCATCGGCGTCGGGCGAGGCCGTGGGGAGGTCGAATGGGGCGCGGAGGTAGGCGCAGAGCACGTTGACCACGGTCTGGCGCAAGGCGGGGTGGTCCTGCGCGAGCCGTTCCAGGGCGTACAGGCCGCCGTGACGTACTGGAGCCTTGTCTGACCCGAGCTGCTCCACTGACTTGGCGTACAGGTCGGTGATCCGGCGGGCTTCGGCGTCGCGTTCGGTCGTGGCTGCGACGCGTTCGGCGTGCAGGCGGGTGTGCTCGGCGGTCTCGCGCTGCAACTCGTACGCGCGGGCGACATCGGCCTGGTCTTGTTCCTTCTGCACCAGTCCGATCTCGGTGGCGTGTTGGCGTCGCCACGCGAGGTACAGCGCGAAGATGCCCCCTCCGCCTACTCCGATGCTCAACCCTGTGCGCAGTGCGTTGAACCGTGCGCTCACCAACTCCGCACCGGACAGTCCTGCGGTTCCTGCCCACCACAGCGCTATTACCAGGCCGATCGTCGCGACGGCGATCACAGCTGCCACGGTCGCGATCACCCTGCGTGGCATCGGCTCTAGCGGCGTGCGCGGCGCGGATGGTGTCGGCAGTGGCACAGGCAGGTGGTTGGCGGAATGCTCACCGGGTTTGGGACGGGAGAGCGATGCGGGAGCAGGGCGGTCCTCGGCCATGTTCGGATCATCGCTGGTTGACGTGACTGTGTTCCGAAGGCATGCCAGTCGGGCCGGACGGCTTGCTGTGGACGGGGTCGCAGTGGATGCTGTGCCGAGGACGTGCCGAAGTGGCTGTGCCGAGAGCTGTAAGCACTGGTCAGGTGTGGTTCGGGCGGGACTCTGTAAATCCGTCGCGAAAGCTACAGAGGTTCGAATCCTCTACCCGCCACGCGAAACGAAACCCCCTGCTCGCACATTCTGCGAGCAGGGGGTTTCGCGTCTTTCCGACTCGGCCGCGCACCTGACGGTGGCGTAGGTCACAGCAGCTGTCGCACGTCCGGGCAGTGCCCGTGACCGGCCGGTCGTCCCCGAGGTTCCCGACGTAGGCGAGGCCGACGCGCAAGCGCTTCCTCTCGCTTGCGTGCCGGCCTCGTGTGCAGCATAACCCATATCGAACGCCTGTTCGAGGGCTACGCGATCGCGGCTCTGCCGGCTTCGGTCAGCTCGGCGTCCGCGCGTTCGTCCAAGCCCACGACTCGACGCGCCCGCAACAGCCCCGCGCGCACCAGGTCGTGCGTGACCATCTGGTCGCAGCACGGCAACCCGTCCACGTACAGGTCCGGCTCACGTCCCCCGGTCAGTTGCGCCCTCCCGGCGGCAACGGCGCGGAGCATGGACTTGGCCCTCCCGGACAGCTCCCTCGCAACGCTCATGGCGACCCCCTCGCCCGTCCTTCTCATACCCGCTTCCTTCGTCTTGTAGGAGGTCTGGACCTGTGCTTCGAGTACCCCGCTCCACCAAGTTCACTCAGGTGGACGAGGGGCGCCGGTGGACGTCGCTGAGCCGTTCGGACGGCACTGCCACGCCGACCGGTTAACCTGATCAGCCCAGCCGAACTGCGGCCGACCGGTCGGCGCTCCGATCGACCCGTTGTCGCCCGGTGGTCCGGACCCGCCCGGTCCGGGGCCGAGACTGGAACACATGAGCGAAATCCTCATCGCCCTCGCAGCCCTCGCGACCGGTGTCGCCCTCGGCCTGGTCGTCCGGTCCTCGGGGCGACGTCGCTCGCCCGACCGGGCAAGGCCCGCCGACGCGCGCGAACTCCGGCTCGCCGCCGACGACCTGGAGTACGGCCTGAACACCGTGCTCAACTTCGGCCCCCTGTCGCTGTCCGAGCTGGCCGCGGTCGACCTGCCGGCGAAGCTGGACCGGGTCGCGGCGACCGGCGGGGTGCCGCGGGCCACCCTGGCCGCGCTCAAGGCGCACACCGAGAAGATCGCCCTGCACCCCTACCCCGAGCAGCGCGACCTGCTGACCGCCGTCGGGGAGGACGAGGCCGCGGTCTGGCTGGCCCTGCGCGACGCCGTCGGCAGCGGCGCGGCGCAGCACGTCGCCGCCACGCACGCCCGCCGGGTGCTGGACGGGATCCGCGACGGGCTGGGGCCGAACGGCCGGGTGGCGTCGGTGGTGGAGCTGGCGGGCGTCTGAACGCCTACCGCGCCGGTCGGCGCTGTCCAGCAGCCCGTGCACGTGGTCGGCCGGGGCCGCGCCGACGCCGCCGCGCGCGTCCTCCCGGACGCCCATCAGCCCGAGGTGCGCCACCGGTCGCACGGACGTCCGCCCGGCGATCCGGTCCGAGTGCCCCGGCAGGTCGTAGTAGGTGAACCGACGACCTCGCCCCCGCTGACCGCGAGCCAGCCGCACGGCTCCGGGCGCCCCAGCAGTTCCGCGATGTGCTCGCGCAGCCGGTCGGCGCTCGACGCGCGGGCGTCGACCACGCCGAACCGGCCGTCGAACCGCACGGTCTCCAGGTTCAGCTCGACCGCGACGTCCAGGTCGGCCGCCGTCAGCGGTCGGACCTCCACCGACGACCCGCCGCCGAGGCCGCGGCCGGGCAGCCGGGCGGCGGTCGCCAGCAGCGGCGCGTAGCCGTGCCGGGCCGGCACGCCCGCGGCCTCCACCGCCCGGCTGGGCACGGTCACCAGCGCGGCCGTGTCGTGGTCGCCCGCGCCGGTCAGCGGCCGGCGGCGGAGCAGGTCGGCCAGGTCGGCGCCGGGGCGCCAGTGCAGCGAGTGCGTGCGCAGCGCGCCCCACGTGGCGAGCAGCGAGTCCTCCGGCAGCTCGGAGAACGAGCACGGGTCGGTCGGGGCCTCGATGGCGGGCAACAAGGGGTCCACGACTCGAAGCCAACGGTTCGCGCACGTAGGTTCCGGTGCGTGGAGATCTACGTCGTAGACGCGTTCACCGACCGCGCGTTCGCGGGCAACCCGGCCGGGGTCGTGCTGCTGGACGGGCCGGTGGAGGACGCCTGGATGCAGTCCGTGGCCGCCGAGATGAAGCACGCCGAGACCGCCTTCGTGCGGGTCGACGGCGGTGATGGCGGTGGCAAGGGTGACGGCGGTGGCAACGGTGACGGCGTGCTGCCGCTGCGCTGGTTCACGCCGGTGGCCGAGGTCGACCTGTGCGGCCACGCCACCCTGGCCACCGCGCACGTGCTGGGCGGCAGCCGGAGCTTCGGCACCCGCAGCGGCGTGCTCACCTGCACGGCCGAGGACGGCTGGGTGGAGATGGACTTCCCGGCCGACCCGGCGGAACCGGTCGAGGTGACCGGGGCGCTGCGCGCCGCCCTGCCGGGCGTGACGGTGCTGGCGTCCGCGCGGGCCGTGTCCGACGTCTTGGTGGAGGTCGCGTCCGCCGCCGAGGTCCGCGCGCTGCGCCCCAACCTCGCCGCGCTCGCCGAGGTGCCCGGCCGGGGTGTGATCGTCACCGCACCCGGTGATCGTGCGGACCTCGACGTGGTGAGCCGGTGCTTCTACCCCTCCTACGGAGTCCCGGAGGATCCCGTAACCGGTTCCGCGCACTGCACGCTCGCCTCCTGGTGGGCGCCCCGGCTCGGTCGGGCGAACCTGCTGGCCGAGCAGGCGTCAGCCCGCGGCGGGCTGGTCCGGACCACTCTGGACCAAGATCGGGTGCGGCTCGCCGGTCAGGCCGTCACGGTGATCCGGGGCCGACTGTTCGTGTGAACCGATCTCTGCCTTCTGGTGGCAATCCGCTACACGACCTGCCATTTCATCGCCCGACCGGGGTACATTGGCAGCCTTGGAGGGGTCCTGGTCGGTGTTCGGGACCCCTCAGTCACGCCCGGAGCCCGTAGGCCGCGACCCGGCCCACCGCGACGACGGCCGACGAGGAGGCTGGATGTCCGACCACGCGTCGGCCACGGCGCCCAGCGCGCCGACCCGGTCCACGAACCGCGCGTTCAGCGTGTTCGCGGTCCTGCTCCTCGTCGCGGGGGCGCTGTCCGCGTTCGTCGTCGGCAACTGGCTGCCCGACACCGAGCCCGACGTCCGGCTGTACTGGACCGGGCCGCTGCTGGTGATCGGCTTCCTGCTCGCCGAGCAGCTGGCGATCAACGTCGACGTGCGCAGCGGGGTGGCCTGGACCATCTCGTTCACCGAGATCCCGCTCGTGCTCGGCCTGCTGGTCGCGCCGTTCGAGATCGTGCTCGCCGCGCACGTCGTCGCGGGCGTCGGCACGCTGCTCGGCCGCCGGGTGATCGACCGCGCGGTCTACAACGCGGGCCTGATGTTCATGGAGATCTCGGTGGCGTTCGCGGTCGCCGAGCTGGTCAAGCGGTTCCTCGGCGCGGAGGGCCCGTTCTGGGCCGGCGCGTTCGTCGGCACCATCGCGGTGCCGCTGCTGGCCAGCGTGCTCGGTCTGACCGCGCTGCGGCTCATGGGCAAGGGCATGCGGGTCGCGCCGAGCCTGCGGCTGGTGCTGCAGACCCTCGTGGTGGCCCTGCTGAACACCTCCGCGGGCCTGGCCGGCTACGAGATCGCCGACAAGGCGCCGTGGGGCGGCCTGCTGATCGGCCTGGTCTTCCTCGGCATCACCGCGATCTACCTGGCCTACTCCGGCCTGCTGCGCGAGCAGCGCGACCTGGAGGCGCTGAGCGAGGTCTCGCTGCGGGTGGCCCGCTCCGGCCGGCACGCCACCGGACCGCGCGGCGCCCCGGAGGAGGACGACGACTGCGTCGAGGACGACGAGTGGCAGCTCATCGCCGAGCGCATCCGCGAGCAGCTGAACGCCAACCGCGTGGTGCTGCGGCTGCGCACCGACCCGCAGGCGCCGATGCGCACGCTGGTCGCGGGCGAGCCGCTGCCGCCCGGCATGCGCCGCGACGACCCGCGCGTGCTGCGCGAGGACGCCATGCTCCAGCTGCCCGGCGCCCAGGTGCGGTACTTCCGCATCGTGGAGGCGGGCGAAGAGGTCTCCGAGGCGCTGACCCGCCGCGAGGCGCAGGAAGCGCTGGTCGTGCCGCTGCGCGGCGCCACCCAGCTGCTCGGCGCGATCGAGGTGCACGACCGGCTCAGCCGGTGGCGCGGTTTCGGCAAGGCCGACCTCCAGCTCCTGCGCACGCTGGCGAGCCACCTGTCCACCGCGGTGGACAACCGGCGGCTGCTCGCCCGGCTGCGCCACGACGCCTACCACGACCCGCTGACCGGCCTGCTCAACCGGCCGGGCTTCCGCGAGGCCGCCGCCGAGCCGATGCGCGAGGCCGACACGGCCGTCGTGGTCCGCATCGACCTCGACGTGCTGTCCGCCGTCTCCGACGCGCTCGGCCAGGCGTGGGGCAACCGGATGGTCGTCGCCGCCGGCCGCAGGCTGCGCGACGAGCTCGGCCCCGAGGTGCCGCTGGCCCGGCTGGAGGGCGGCGCGTTCGCCGCGCTGCTGCTGGACCGGCAGGCCGAGTGCATCCAGGAGCTGGCCGAGCGGCTGCGCGCCGCGCTGTCCGTGCCGTACCCGGTCGACCGGCTCACCGTCGAGGCGGGCGCGGTCGTCGGCTGGGCGACCACCGCCGACTGCGAGGTCGAGCAGCCGGACCCGGACGCGCTGCTGCAGCGCGCCGACGTGGCGGTCCGGGCGACCACCGACAACGAGCCGCTGCGCCAGTACGCGCCGAGCATGGGCCAGATCTTCCTGCGCCGCTTCCAGCTGGTCACCCAGTTCCGGTCGGCGCTGGAGAACGGCCAGGTCTCGGTGCACTACCAGCCCAAGGTGGCGCTGCCGAGCCGCCAGGTGATCGGCGCGGAGGCGCTGGTGCGCTGGAAGCACCCCGAGTTCGGCCGGGTGGACCCGGACGAGTTCGTGCCCGCCGTCGAGGCGACCGGCTTGGTCGACGTGCTCACCGACTTCGTCATGGACAAGGCGCTGGAGCGGGTGCGCCGCTGGATCGACCGCGGGCTGCGGATGTCCATCGCGGTGAACCTGTCCGTGCGCACGCTGGCCGACGAGGAGTTCCCGGACCGGGTGGCGGCGGCGTTGAAGCGGCACGAGGTGCCGCCGGAGCTGCTGACGTTCGAGCTGACCGAGTCGGGCGTGATGGCCGACCCGGAACGCGCGCTGCCGGTGCTGCGGCGGCTGCACGCGCTGGGCGTCGTGCTGGCCGTGGACGACTTCGGCACCGGCTACTCGTCGCTGGCCTACCTGCGGCAGCTGCCGGTGGACGAGGTGAAGATCGACAAGAGCTTCGTCCTGGGCATGGGCACCGACCTCGGCGACATGGCCGTGGTCCGCTCGATCGTCGAGCTGGGCCACTCGCTGGGGCTCACCGTGGTCGCCGAGGGCGTCGAGGACGACGCCGCGCGCGACCAGCTCGTCGGCATGGGCTGCGACGTGGCGCAGGGCTACCTGATCTCCCGGCCGCTGTCGGAGGACCGCTTCGAGGCGTGGCTGCGGGCGCGGACCGTGCAGGTCAGGGGTGCCCGGGATGAGACGGTGCTCACCTTGGTCCACTGAGGGGGACCCCCGATTTCCATCCTGAGGCGGCCCTGTTGTAGAGTTCTCCTCGCTGCAAGAGCAACAGCAAGCCCCTTTAGCTCAGTCGGCAGAGCGTCTCCATGGTAAGGAGAAGGTCTACGGTTCGATTCCGTAAAGGGGCTCCACAACTGGCCGCGGTGCTCGTGCATCGCGGCCGTGTTGTGTAAAGCGGTGTAGCTCAGTTGGTAGAGCAAGCGGCTCATAATCGCTGTGTCGCCGGTTCAAGTCCGGCCACCGCTACTCAGCAGGATCGATCCCCGCCAGGCGGTAAGCCCGCACTGGGGAGTCGGGGTAAGCGAGCTCTAGAAAGGCAAGGACCGTGGCTGCAACCGACGTACGCCCCAAGATCACCCTCGCGTGCGAGGAGTGCAAGCACCGGAACTACATCACCAGGAAGAACCGGCGCAACGACCCGGACCGCCTGGAGATCAAGAAGTTCTGCCCGAACTGCAAGACGCACCGCGCGCACAAGGAAACCCGCTGAGCGGTAGCACTTCCGACGAGGCCCGTCCCGGTATCCGGGGCGGGCCTCGTCGCGTGCGACCTGCCCGCGTATAACCTCCTCGGGTGCCACTCGACCAGTCGTTCGTCGGACGTTCCTACCCGCCGTCGCCGCCCTACGAGGTCGGCCGCGAGAAGATCCGCGAGTTCGCCGACGCGGTCGGCGAGACGAGCCCGGTGCACCGGGACCCCGAAGCCGCGCGCGCGGCCGGGCACCCGGACGTCATCGCGCCGCCCACGTTCGCCATCGTGCTGTCGCTGGGCGTCAACGACGTCCTGATCGACGACCCCGAACTCGGCCTGGACTACAGCCGGGTGGTGCACGGCGACCAGGCGTTCCTGCACCACCGCCCCATCACGGCGGGCGACCGGCTGCGGGTCGAGCTGCACGTGGACGGCATCACGTCCCGGATGGGCAACGACATGCTGGCGCTGCGCGCCGAGATCACCACCGAGCAGGGTGAGCCGGTCACCACCGCGAAGTCGACGCTGGTGGTCCGGGGGGAGGACGCGTGATCCGCGCATCGGAGGTCTCCGTCGGCGACCAGCTGCCGCCGCTGTCGGTCCGCATCACCCGCGCCGACCTGGTCCGCTACGCGGGCGCGTCCGGCGACTTCAACCCGATCCACTGGAACGACCGGTTCGCCCGCGAGGTCGGCCTGCCCGGCGTGATCGCGCACGGGATGCTGACCATGGGCCTGGCCGGCCGGATCGTCAGCCAGTGGACCGGCGACCCCGGCGCCGTCGTGGAGTACGGCGTGCGGTTCGGCAGGCCCGTGCCGGTGCCCGACGACGACGAGGGCGCCCTGGTGGAGGTCACCGGCAAGGTGGCGAAGGTCCTGGAGGACGGGACGTTCAAGGTCACCGTGACGGCCTCGTACGAGGGCAGGTCCGTGCTCGGCGGCGCGTCGGCCCGCGTCCGGCTGCGCCCGTAGGCCCGCCTTCACAGGTCCGGACCGGGCCGCACGTCCTCAGAACCCGCACAGCGCGCTGGTGCGGGCGCCGGTGGCCGTGGCCGACCGCCGTTCGACGTCGGCCACGCTCACCTCGCACGCGACGTCGCCGCCGGCCGGCCCGATGGTGACGGTGAGGACGCCGTGCTCCGGCTCTCCCGCGGTGACCAGCTCCACGTGCCAGGGCAGGGACGTCAGCTCCTCCACGCGCGTCTCACCGCCCTGGAAGGTCGAGTAGGTGACCGTGGCGCGCTCCGCGGTCCCGCTGACGTGGTAGACGACGCGGACCGGTGGTTCCGGGGCCGTCGTCCACCGCACGAGCGCGACCGCGCCGACCACGAGCACCGCCGACGCCACGACCACCAACCACGTGCGGCCCGGTCGCTCGGGCGGGACGGACTCCGTCATGGCTGGGCTCCTCGGGTGAAGATCGGTTCCGCTGAATAGACCATCGGTGTGTTTCTGGTGGCGGTTACAGCGGTCACCCGAAGGGATTACGGACGGTAGGTGTAAGCGAAATCACAGCACTGTACTGTGACCGGCAGAGCCCGGAAACGCCGAAGGGCACCCCGGCCGGGGTGCCCTTCGTGACGGAAAGTGCTACTCGACCTCGCCCAGCAGCTCGGCCATCCGCGTCACGCCGGTCTTCAGGTCGTCGTCGCCGAGCGCGTACGACAGCCGCAGGTAGCCGGGGGTGCCGAACGCCTCACCGGGCACCACGGCCACCTCGACGTGCTCCAGGATCAGCGCCGCGAGCTGCACCGTGTCGGTGATCGTCGTGCCGCGCAGCCGCTTGCCGATCAGCGCCTTGACCGACGGGTACACGTAGAACGCGCCCTTCGGGGTCGGGCACCGCACGCCGGGGATCGCGGACAGCATGTCCACGATCGTGCGCCGCCGCCGGTCGAACGCCTCGCGCATCTCGTGCGCGGCGTCCAGCGGCCCGGACACGGCCTCCAGCGCGGCCCGCTGCGACACGTTGGCCACGTTCGACGTGAGGTGCGACTGGAGGTTCGCGGCGGCCTTCACCACGTCCGCCGGGCCGATCAGCCAGCCCACCCGCCACCCCGTCATCGCGTACGTCTTCGCCACGCCGTTGAGCACGATCGTGCGGTCGGCCATGCCCGGCACGGCCACCGGCAGCGACACGGCCTCCGCGCCGTCGTAGACCAGGTGCTCGTAGATCTCGTCGCTGATCACCCACAGCCCGTGCTCCAGCGCCCACTCGCCGATCGCGGTGATCTGCTCGCGGGTGTAGACCGAGCCGGTCGGGTTGGACGGCGAGCACAGCAGCAGCACCTTGGTCCTCGGGGTGCGCGCCGCCTCCAGCTGCTCCACCGTCACCAGGTAGTCGGTCGACTCGTCCGCCGTGACCTGCACCGGGACGCCGCCCGCGAGCGTGATCGCCTCGGGGTAGGTGGTCCAGTACGGCGCGGGCAGCAGCACCTCGTCGCCCGGGTCCACGACCGTGGCGAACGCCTGGTAGACGGCCTGCTTGCCGCCGTTGGTGATCAGCACCTGCGCGGCGGTCACCTCGTAGCCCGAGTCGCGCTTGGTCTTCGCGGCTACGGCTTCCCGCAGCTCCGGCAGGCCGGCGGCGGGCGTGTAGCGGTGGTTGCGCGGGTCGGCGCAGGCCGCCTGGGCGGCGGCGACGACGGCCTCCGGGGTGGGGAAGTCGGGCTCGCCCGCGCCGAAGCCGATCACCGGGCGGCCCGCGGCCTTGAGCGCCTTCGCCTTCGCGTCGACGGCGAGGGTGGCGGACTCGGCGATGCCACCGATCCGCTCGGAGATCCGCGGGTGCTCGGAGGTACTGGTCCCGGTGGTCGTCTCAGGCGTGCCCATGGGGCCAATCGTGGCAGATCGCACAACCGGCACGGCCCCCGGCACCCCCTCTGACCGGGCCAGTTGGAAGGAGGGGCACTTGGTGCCGTATGCTTCCGGTCTTGGAACGTCCAGTCGCTGCCTCACGGGCCACGTGAGGAGGGTGCGGGGCGTCTCCGCCAGGGGGTCCTGGGTCCAGGATCCCAAAGGGGTGTAGCTCAACTGGCAGAGCAGCGGTCTCCAAAACCGCAGGTTGCAGGTTCAAGTCCTGTCGCCCCTGCGTCGAAGCGCGATGGTGAGCGGAGGACGGCATGAGCGAGGGCCGCGAGCAGGACCAGCCGGACGAGCGCGAGAGCGCATCCCGGCCGGTTACCGCCGCAGCGCGGCGCGAGCGCCGTGGTTCCGCGCGTCCGGCGGGCCGCAAGGACTCCGCCGAGGCGAAGAAGGCGGCCGAGGCCGACTCCGACGCCGAGGAGGCCAGGAAGGGCCGTCCCACGCGCTCGCGGGCGGACTCGGAGAAGCGGGCCGGTTTCTTCGCCCGCATCGTCCGGTACGTCCGCGAGGTGGTCAGCGAGCTGCGGAAGGTCATCTGGCCGACCCGCAAGCAGCTGGTCACCTACACCGGAGTCGTGTTGGTCTTCGTGGCCTTCATGGTGGCGTTGGTGTTCGGCCTGGATTCGGCCTTCGCCTGGGGCATGTTCAGGGTGTTCGGCTGAGCCGAGCACCTGCCGCCCCCGGTGGCGGCGGACATGTGATGCATGAGAGGAAGCGAGACCCACAGTGACCTCCGAGAACGGCGTTGACGCCCGGGAGCTGAACGACCTGTCCGACGAGCGGGACTTCGACGGTGGCGTCGAGGACGTCGAGCAGGCGGAGGCGTCGGAGGACACCGAGGAGTCCGCCCCCGTCGAGGCCGGGTCCGGCGGCGACGTCGAATCCGACGACGAGTCCGACGAGGACGTCGAGTCGGGTGGCGACGTGGAGTCCGGCGGCGACATCGAGACCGCCGGTGCGGTCGACATCGACGCCGAGCCCGCGGACCCCGCCGAGGAGATGCGCGAAGCACTGCGGCGCGCCCCCGGCGACTGGTACGTCGTGCACTCGTACGCGGGCTACGAGAACAAGGTCAAGACCAACCTCGAGACGCGCATCCAGACCCTCGACATGGAGGACTTCATCTTCCAGGTCGAGGTGCCGACCGAGGAAGTCACCGAGATCAAGAACGGCCAGCGCAAGCAGGTGCAGCGCAAGGTGCTGCCCGGCTACATCCTGGTCCGGATGGAGCTGAACGACGCGTCGTGGAGCGCCGTGCGCAACACGCCGGGCGTGACGGGCTTCGTCGGCGCGACGTCGAAGCCGTCGCCGCTGACCATCGACGAGGTGCTGAAGTTCCTGCTGCCGCAGGTCGAGCAGAAGCCCGCCGCCGGCAAGAAGAGCGCCACCGCGCCCGTGAAGTCGACCGTCGAGGTGGACTTCGAGGTCGGCGAGTCGGTCACCGTCATGGACGGCCCGTTCGCCACGCTGCCCGCCACGATCAGCGAGGTCAACGCGGACGGCCAGAAGCTGAAGGTCCTGGTGTCGATCTTCGGTCGCGAGACCCCGGTCGAGCTGTCGTTCAGCCAGGTCTCCAAGATCTAGCCAGGACAACACAGACTCCGGCGCCCCTCCCGACGGACGGGCGCCGGCAGCCACGCTGCGGCTGGCAGGGCCGCGCGCGGACACCGCAATAAAGGAACCGAGATGCCTCCCAAGAAGAAGAAGCTCGCAGCGATCATCAAGCTGCAGATCAAGGCCGGGGCCGCGAACCCCGCGCCGCCCGTGGGTCCCGCGCTGGGCCAGCACGGCGTCAACATCATGGAGTTCTGCAAGCAGTACAACGCCGCGACCGAGTCGCAGCGCGGCACCGTCGTGCCGGTCGAGATCTCCGTGTACGAAGACCGCTCGTTCGACTTCAAGCTCAAGACCCCGCCGGCCGCGAAGCTGCTGCTCAAGGCCGCCGGTGTGGAAAAGGGCTCGGGCGAGCCGCACCGCCTCAAGGTCGCCAAGGTGACCATGGACCAGGTGCGCGAGATCGCGCAGAACAAGATGGTCGACCTCAACGCCAACGACGTGGAGCAGGCGGCGAAGATCATCGCCGGCACCGCGCGCTCCATGGGCATCACGGTCGAAGGCTGACCCTCCTCTTTCTCGTAGTCAGTGGGAGAGCCGAGCGCCGGCTCGTCACCACAACTGATCCACTTTAAGGACAGAAGCATGAAGCGCAGCAAGGCGTACAAGAACGCTGCTGAGCTGGTTGACCGGGAGCGGCTCTACTCGCCGCTGGAGGCAGCCAAGCTCGCCAAGGAGACCTCCAAGGTGAAGCTGGACGCGACCGTCGAGGTCGCCATCCGGCTCGGCGTCGACCCGCGCAAGGCCGACCAGATGGTCCGCGGCACCGTGAACCTGCCGCACGGTACGGGCAAGACCGCCCGCGTGATCGTCTTCGCCACCGGTGACAAGGCCGCCGAGGCCGAGGCCGCCGGCGCCGACGCGGTCGGCTCCGAGGACCTGATCGAGCGCATCCAGGGTGGTTGGCTCGACTTCGACGCCGCGATCGCCACCCCCGACCAGATGGCGAAGGTCGGTCGCATCGCCCGCATCCTCGGCCCGCGCGGCCTGATGCCGAACCCGAAGACCGGCACCGTGACGCCCGACGTCACCAAGGCCGTCGCGGACATCAAGGGCGGCAAGATCAACTTCCGCGTCGACAAGCAGGCCAACCTGCACCTCGTGATCGGCAAGGTGTCGTTCGACCCGGAGAAGCTGGTCGAGAACTACGCCGCCGCGCTGGACGAGATCCTCCGCGCCAAGCCGTCCGCGGCCAAGGGCCGGTACCTGAAGAAGATCACCGTCTCGACCACGATGGGCCCGGGCATCCCGGTCGACCCGAACCGGACCCGCAACCTGCTGGTCGACGAGGCCACCGTCTGACGACGCCTCGTCCGCAAGACCCGAAGCGCCCCCCGGCCTCCCGCCGGGGGGCGCTTCGCGTTCGGCCGGTCAGGGGCAGGTGGGCTCGGCCCGGTAGTCGGTGATCGCCCACGCGCCACCCGGCTGCTTGGTGAGCACGAACTTGCCCAGCTTGGGGCCGTTGCGCACGACCAGGGCGCAGGAGCTGACCTCGACCGAGCCGGACGCGGGCGGCGTGACCATGGTGTCGGGGAAGCCGAGCTGGCGGTAGGTGGTCACGTCGGCGACCTGGGGCTTCAGCTTCGCCACCGCGGCCGGGCAGTCGGCCGCGCCGAAGGCGTCCGCGAACGCCTTCCTCGGCTCGTCGCCCTTGAAGTACAGGCACGCCTGGTTGCCGTCACCGGTGCCGACGTGCTTGTAGAACATGCCGACCGTGCCGGTGCTGCCGTACGGGGTCGGCGGCGCGATGACGTTGTTCTCCACGCCGCCGCTGTCGACCGCCACGCTGCCGGGGTCGTCACCGCCGAAGTACCTGTCGTAGAAGTACGACAGCACGAGCAGCACGATCGCCAGGTACACCAGGCGGCGGACCAGCTTGCTCTGCAGCAGGATCTTCCAGAGCGGCTTGCGCGGTGGTGGTGGGGGAGCCGGGGGCAGGCCCGGTGGGGTGGAGCCCGGTGGGAGGCCCGGGGGAGCGGAGCCCGGCGGGAGGCTCGGTGGGGCGCCCTGGGACTGCTGGAAGCGCTGGAACTCCTGGAACCGTTGGAACTCCTGGAACTGCCGTAGCTGTTCCGGGTCGACGTCCGGTGGCGGCGGGTTCCTCGGTGGCTCTTCGGTCACGGGTCACATCATGCCGATTTGGAGCCGTCGGGACACGTCCCGTACTCTCGACAGCGGTTCACCAAAGACCGCTGGTCGTCCGGGTCGGCTGACTCGGAGCGAAGGTCCCGCGTAGCGGGCGGCCCGCGCAGGAGAACGAGGAAGACACCGGCGCGCTCGCGCGCCCGTCACGCCCCGTGCTGCTGCGCCGGGGCGTTTTTGTTTGCGCGGACCTCTCGACCGGCGCGTCACCAAGCCCAGAGAGGAGGCGATCATGGCGAAGCCCAGCAAGGTTTCGGCCGTCGCCGAGCTCACGGACAAGTTCCGTGGAAGCTCGGCCGCTGTCGTGACCGAGTACCGCGGCCTCTCCATGGCGCAGCTCACCACGCTGCGTCGCGCTCTCGGCGCGGGCACCACGTACACCGTTGCGAAGAACACGCTGGTCAAGCGTGCCGCCGAGGACGCGGGCGTCGAGGGCCTCGAGGCCCTGCTCGTCGGTCCGACCGCGATCGCCTTCGTCGAAGGCGAGCCGGTCGACGCGGCGAAGGCCCTGCGTGACTTCGCGAAGGACAACAAGGCCCTGGTCATCAAGGGCGGCTACATGGACGGCCGCCCCCTCTCGGTCGACGAGGTCTCCGCGATCGCGGACCTCGAGACCCGTGAGGTGCTGCTCGCCAAGCTGGCGGGCGCGATGAAGGGCAACCTGGCCAAGGCCGCGGGTCTGTTCAACGCCCCGGCTTCCCAGGTCGCTCGCCTGGCTGCTGCCCTCCAGGAGAAGAAGGCCGCGGAGGCGCCTGCCGCCGCCGAGGCCGACGCTCCGGCCGAAAGCTGATTCCACCCCAGACACTCGCGTCCCGGCCGCAGTTCGGGCGTTGAAAGAGAAAGGACCGCCATCATGGCGAAGCTCAGCACCGACGAGCTGCTCGACGCGTTCAAGGAGATGACCCTCCTGGAGCTCTCGGCCTTCGTGAAGGAGTTCGAGACCACCTTCGAGGTCACCGCCGCCGCTCCGGTCGCCGTTGCCGCTGCCGGCCCGGCCGCCGCCGCGGGCCCCGTCGAGGAGGAGAAGGACGAGTTCACCGTCGTCCTCGAGGGCGCCGGCGACAAGAAGATCCAGGTCATCAAGGTCGTCCGCGAGGTCGTCTCGGGCCTGGGCCTGAAGGAGGCCAAGGAGCTGGTCGAGTCCGCTCCGAAGCCGCTGCTGGAGAACGTGGCGAAGGACGTCGCCGACGCCGCCAAGGAGAAGCTCGAGGCCGCCGGCGCCAAGATCTCGCTCAAGTGATCTAGCGCTCCACGCTGCCGCGAAGGCGGGGCACCCGGTCGGGTGCCCCGCCTTCGCGCTATCCGCGTGGAGGAGACGCTGCTCACAGTGTTACCCATCCGAGACCACCCCAAACCCAACTGGTGAGTAACCGCGACGGTGCGGCCTCGTTGCACCGGTATGACGCCGGTCTGCCCGGCGTCGGCGTTGGTGCCGGTGAGCTGGAGGTGCGATGGGCGTCGAGGTGGTCGTCGAGGGCCTGACCAAGTCCTTCGGCAAGCAGACCATCTGGCGGGACGTCACGCTCACCCTCCCGCCGGGTGAGGTCAGCGTCATGCTCGGCCCGTCGGGCACCGGCAAGTCGGTCTTCCTGAAGTCCCTGGTCGGGCTGCTGAAACCGGAGCGGGGCCGGATCGTCATCAACGGCGTCGACCTGGTCCGCTGCTCCGAGCACAAGCTCTACGAGACCCGGAAGCTGTTCGGCGTGCTGTTCCAGGACGGCGCCCTGTTCGGCTCGATGAACCTCTTCGACAACGTCGCCTTCCCGCTGCGCGAGCACACCCGCAAGACCGAGGCCGAGGTCCGGCGGATCGTGCTGGAGAAGATGGAGATGGTCGGCCTCGTCGGTGCGGAGCGCAAGCTCCCCGGCGAGATCTCCGGCGGCATGCGCAAGCGCGCCGGCCTGGCCCGCGCCCTGGTGCTGGACCCCGAGATCATCCTGTGCGACGAGCCGGACTCCGGCCTCGACCCGGTCCGCACGGCCTACCTGAGCCAGCTGCTGATCGACCTGAACGCGCAGATCGACGCCACGATCCTGATCGTCACGCACAACATCACCGTGGCCCGCACGGTCCCGGACAACCTGGGCATGCTGTTCCGCCGCGAGCTGGTCATGTTCGGCCCCCGGGAGGTGCTGCTGACCAGCGACGAACCGGTGGTCGAGCAGTTCCTCAACGGCCGCCGCATCGGTCCGATCGGCATGTCCGAGGAGAAGGACCAGGCGACGATGGCCGCCGAGCTGGCGCACCGCGACGCGGGCCACTCGGACGGCTCGCCGGACCAGGACGTGCGCGGCGTGGTGCCGCAGCTGGAGCCGACGCCCGGCCTGCCGCCGCGCGGCGCGGTCCGCCGGCGCAAGGACCGGGTGATGAGCATCCTGCACACGCTGCCGCCCGACGCGCAGCAGGGCATCATCGCGAGCCTCACGCCCGACGAGCAGCGCCACTACCGAGTGCCGGCGGGCGCGGTTCCGACCACGCCCAGCCCGTGGCCGCGGCAGGGGGGCGTGCTGTGAGCGCACCGGCGTCGTTCCCGGGCGTCGGCGCGCTGCGCGAGACCGGCCGGATGTTCGCCCTGGGCATCGACGTCGTCCGCAACACGTTCCGCCGCCCGTTCCAGCTGCGCGAGTTCATCCAGCAGTGCTGGTTCGTGGTGAGCGTGACGGTGCTGCCCACGGCGCTGGTGTCGATCCCGTTCGGCGCGGTCATCGCGCTCCAGATCGGCTCGCTGACCCGGCAGATCGGCGCGCAGTCGTTCACCGGCGCGGCGAGCGTGCTGGCGATCATCCAGCAGGCCAGCCCGATCGTGACGGCCCTGCTGATCGCGGGCGCGGGCGGGTCGGCGATCTGCGCGGACCTCGGCTCGCGCAAGATCCGCGAGGAGATCGACGCGATGGAGGTGCTGGGCGTCTCGCCGATCCAGCGCCTGGTCGTGCCGCGGGTGCTGGCCGCGATGCTGGTCAGCGTGCTGCTCAACGGCATGGTCAGCGTGGTCGGCGTGATGGGCGGCTACTTCTTCAACGTGATCCTCCAGGACGGCACGCCCGGCGCGTACCTGGCGAGCTTCAGCGCCCTGGCGCAGCTGCCGGACCTGTGGATCTCCGAGATCAAGGCGTTGATCTTCGGCTTCCTGGCGGGCATCGTGGCCGCCTACCGCGGCCTGAACCCGGCGGGCGGGCCGAAGGGCGTCGGCGACGCGGTCAACCAGGCCGTGGTCATCACGTTCCTGCTGCTGTTCTTCGTGAACTTCGTGCTCACCACGATCTACCTCCAGGTCGTCCCGGCGAAGGGGAGCTGAGGTGGCCGCGATGAACGACCGGTTCCGCAAGGCGGCGAACGCGCCGCTGTCCGTGCTGGACACCTTCGGTGACCAGCTGTGGTTCTACATCCGAGCGCTGTGCTGGACGCCGCGCACGCTGACCCGCTACCTGCGGGAGACGCTGCGGCTGCTGGCCGAGGTGAGCTTCGGCTCCGGCGCGCTGGCCGTCATCGGCGGCACGATCGGCGTGATGGTCGGCCTGTCGGTGTTCACCGGCACGGTCGTGGGCCTGCAGGGCTTCACCGCGCTGAACCAGATCGGCACGTCGGCGTTCGCGGGCTTCGTGTCGGCCTACTTCAACACCCGCGAGATCGCGCCGCTGGTCGCGGGCCTGGCGCTGAGCGCGACGGTCGGCTCCGGCTTCACCGCGCAGCTCGGCGCGATGCGGATCTCCGAGGAGATCGACGCGCTGGAGGTCATGGGCATCCCCAGCATGCCGTACCTGGTCACCACCCGGATCATCGCGGGCTTCGTGGCGATCATCCCGCTGTACGTGATCGGCCTGCTCACCTCGTACCTCGCGGCCAGGTTCATCACGGTCCAGTTCTACGGGCAGTCGGCGGGCACCTACGACCACTACTTCAACCTGTTCCTGCCCCCGGTGGACGTGCTCTGGTCGTTCGGCAAGGTGCTCGTGTTCGCCGTCGTGATCATCCTGACGCACTGCTACTACGGCTACCGCGCCAGCGGCGGCCCGGCGGGCGTCGGCATCGCGGTGGGCCGCGCGGTGCGCACGGCGATCGTCACGACCAGCCTGCTGGACTTCTTCCTGAGCATGGCCATCTGGGGCACCACGACGACGGTGAGGATCGCCGGATGACCGCCGACGTGCTCTTCCCCGCGGAGGTGGCGACATGCTGAAGCGGCGGCTCCTGGGTGTCGCGTTCATCGCGGTCATCGCCCTCTTCCTGAGCGTCACAGTGGCGCTGTACAACGACGCGTTCACCGAGGTCGTGCGGGTGACGGTGAAGACGGACCGGGTCGGCAACCAGCTGCTGGTCGACTCGGACGTCAAGGTGCGCGGCATGGTCGTCGGCCAGGTGGAGGACATCCGGACCTCCGGTGACGGCGCCGAGCTCGGCCTGGCCCTGGACCCGGAGCAGGTCGAGCACATCCCCGGCAACGTCTCCGCGCGGCTGCTGCCGAAGACGCTGTTCGGCGAGCGGTACGTGAACCTGGTGCTGCCCGAGCGGCGCGCGGAACCGCTGGCCGAGGGCGACGTCATCGAGCAGGACCGGTCCAGCTCCGCCGTCGAGCTGGAACGCGTGCTCGACGACCTGCTGCCGGTGCTCCAGGCCGTGCAGCCGGAGAAGCTGGCCACCACGCTGACCGCGATGTCGCAGGCGCTGGAGAACCGGGGCAGGCCGCTCGGCGAGACGCTGGTCCAGCTCGACTCCTACCTGGGCGAGTTCAACCCGCAGCTGCCGGAGCTGAAGGACGGCATCAGCCGGCTGGCCGACGTCTCGGACGTCTACGCCGACGCCGCGCCCGACCTGGTGCAGGCGCTGTCCGACGCCACCGTCACCAGCCGCACGCTGGTGGAGCAGCGGGAGGACCTGCTCACCATGTACGGCACGCTGACCACCACCGCGCTCGACCTGAACAGCTTCCTCGCGGTGAACCGGAACAACCTGATCCAGCTCGCCGACGTCAGCCGGCCGACGCTGGACCTGCTGGCCAAGTACGCGCCCGAGTACCCGTGCCTGCTCAAGGGCCTCTCCGAGTTCAAGCCGATCATGGACGAGGTGTTCGGCAAGGGCACCGACGAGCCGGGCCTGCACATCACGCTGGAGGTCACCGCGAGCCGCGGCAAGTACGAGCCGGGCGAGGACGACCCGGAGTACGCCGACAAGCGCGGCCCGCGCTGCTACGACATCGTGCCGCGGCCCGACCCGTTCCCGCAGTACCCGCCGGAGGGCCCGGTGAAGGACGGCTCGTCGTCACCGCCGCCCGCGCGCTCGGCCACCGACGGCGTGCTGCCGCCGAACACCGGGACGATCCGGGAGGACGGCACGGTCGTGTCGTCGTTCGGCGGCGTGCCGTCGCTGGCGAACTCGCCGGAGGAGCAGGACTTCCTGGCCGCGCTGCTCGCGCCCCAGTTCGGGGTGGGGGAGGACGAGATGCCGAGCTTCACCGCGCTGCTGCTCGGCCCCCTGTACCGGGGAGCGGAGGTGACCGCGTGAGGTCCCTGGCCGCGCCGCTGCTCAAGCTCGGGGTGTTCGCCCTGGTCACGATCATGGCGACCGCGCTGCTCGCGGTGACCATCTCCAACGTCGGCTTCTCCGGCGCCACCGGCTACACCGCCCGGTTCACCGACGTGACGGCGCTCAACGAGGGCGACGACATCCGCATCGCGGGCGTCCGGGTCGGCCAGGTGGACGGCATCCGGGTGGTCGACCGGCGGCTGGCCGAGGTCGAGTTCTCGCTGGTGGGCGACCGCGCGCTGCCCCGCTCGGTCACCGCGACGATCAAGTACCGCAACCTCGTCGGCCAGCGGTACATCGCGCTGGACCACGGCGTCGGCGACGCGTCCGCGCTCGAACCGGGCGGCGTCATCCCGCTGGAGCGCACCAAGCCGGCGCTCGACCTGACCGTGCTGTTCAACGGCTTCAAGCCGCTGTTCCAGGCGCTGAACCCGGACGACGTGAACCGGCTGTCGAGCGAGATCATCAAGGTGCTCCAGGGCGAGGGCGGCACGATCGACAGCCTGCTGCGCCACACCGCGTCGCTGACGTCCACGCTGGCGAGCCGCGACCAGGTGATCGGCGAGGTGATCGACAACCTCAACGCCGTGCTGGACACCGTCAACTCGCGCACCGAGCAGGTGGCCGCGCTGGTCACCACGCTCCAGGAGCTGACGACGGGCCTGGCGGGCGACCGGCAGCCGATCGGCGACGCGATCAGCGCCATGGGCGAGCTGACCACGACCACGGCCGACCTGCTCGACCAGGCGCGGCAGCCGTTGAAGGACGACATCGCCAACCTCGGCCTGGTAGCCCGGACGCTGGGCGACCACGAGGCGGTCGTGGAGGGCGTCATCCAGCGCCTGCCGACCAAGATCGAGGCGATGTCGCGGACCGCGTCCTACGGCTCCTGGTTCAACTTCTTCCTGTGCGAGGGCACCGGTCAGGTCGCCGTGCCGCCGATCATCAACGACCCCGTCCCGATCACGGCCCTGCCCGTCACCCAGCCGAGGTGCCGCCGATGAAACCGCCCCAGAACCAGGACCGGCAGCGCAACCCGGTGGTGGTCGGCGCGGTGAGCCTCACCGTGATCGCCCTGCTGCTGCTCGCCGCGTTCAACTCCGACGACCTGCCGATCATCGGCGGCGGCACCGCGTACTCGGCCGAGTTCACCGAGGCGGCGGGCCTGGTCCCGGCCAACGAGGTGCGGGTGGCCGGGGTCAAGGTCGGCAAGGTGACCGACGTCGAGCTGGACGGCGACAAGGTGCGGGTGTCGTTCCGGGTGAAGGACGCCTGGATCGGCGACCGCACCACCGCGGTGATCCGGATCAAGACCCTGCTCGGGCAGAAGTTCCTGGCGCTGGACCCGCAGGGCTCGCGGCCGCTGGACCCGGGCGAGCCGATCCCGCGCGAGCGCACGCTGTCGCCGTACGACGTGCAGGAGGCGTTCAACGGCCTGGCGACCACGGTCGAGGAGATCGACACCGACCAGCTGGCGACCAGCTTCCAGGTGCTGTCGGAGACGTTCCAGGGCTCGGCGGAGAGCGTGCGCGGCGCGTTGGACGGCCTGTCGGCGCTGTCGAGGACGATCTCCTCGCGCGACGAGCAGCTGGCGCGGCTGCTGGCCAACACCAACCAGGTCACCAAGACCCTGGCCGACCGCAACGAGCAGTTCGAGAAGCTGCTCGCGGACGGCAACCTGCTGCTGGAGGAGCTGCGCGTCCGGCGGGACGCGATCGGCGCGCTGCTGCGGGGCACCCGCCTGCTGTCGGCGGAGCTGTCCGGCCTGGTCGCCGACAACTCGGCCCAGCTGCGGCCCGCGCTGGAGCAGCTGGACCGGGTCACCACCGTGCTGCAGCGCAACCAGGACTCGCTGGACCGGAGCCTGGCGCTGATGGGCCCGTTCTTCCGGGTGTTCGCGAACACCCTCGGCAACGGCCGCTGGTTCGACGTCTACATCTGCGGCCTGCTGCCGCCGTCGGTGAACCTCGGCCTGGTCGGCTTCAACGAAGAGGGCTGCCTGCCCCCCGGCGTGCAGCGCTCTGCTCCCGCGGGGGGTGGTAACCGATGACGACCACCAGGGCAGGCCGTGACCTGGCCCGCGTCGTGGCGATCGCGTGCGTGCTCGCGCTCGTGACCGCGGCCGCGGTGTGGTGGGTCTTCGACGGCGCGAACAGCCGCCGCGTGACCGCCGTGTTCGGCGCGGCCGTCGGCGTCTACCCCGGCTCGGACGTGCGGGTGCTCGGCGTGCGGGTCGGCGGCATCGAGGAGGTCGAGCCGCGGGGCGAGACGGTCCGGGTGGTGATGTCGCTGGACCGCTCGGTGCGGGTGCCCGCGGACGCGCAGGCGGTCGTGGTCGCGCCCAGCGTGGTCAGCGACCGGTACGTGCAGCTCGCGCCCGCCTACACCGGCGGCGAGGTGCTGGGCGACAACGCCACCATCCCGCGCGAGCGCACCGCCACCCCGGTCGAGCTGGACGAGCTGTACGCGAGCCTGAACGAGCTGACCACCGCCCTCGGGCCGAACGGCGCCAACCAGGACGGCGCGCTGTCGCGGCTGCTCGACTCGGCGGCGGCCAACCTCCGGGGCAACGGCCAGGCGCTCGGCGACACCGTCAAGCAGCTCGGCGACGCCACCCGCACGCTGTCCGGCTCGAAGGACGACCTGTTCGGCACCGTGGACAACCTGCAGAAGTTCACCGGCATGCTGGCCGCGAACGACAGCCAGGTGCGCGACTTCAACCGGCAGCTGGCCGAGGTCGCCGGGTTCCTCGCGGACGAGCGGGAGAACCTGGGCGGCGCGCTGAACGAGCTGGCCACCGCGCTCGGCCAGGTCCAGGGGTTCATCCAGGACAACCGGGCCGCGCTCAAGTCCAACGTGGACAAGCTGGCCGGCATCACCCAGGTCCTGGTCGACCAGCGCGCGTCGCTCGCCGAGGCGCTGGACGTCGGCCCGCTGGCCCTGGGCAACCTCCAGAACGCCTACAACGCGGCCTCCGGCACGCTCGACACGCGGGCCGACCTGAACGAGCTGAACCAGCCGCCGATCGTGCTGGTCTGCAAGCTCGTCCAGGGCGTCGAGCCCGGCCGGGTGCCCGGCGTGCTGGCCGAGACGTGCCGCCAACTGGAGCCGCTGCTCACCGGCGCGGTGCCGTTGAAGACGCCGGCCGAGGTGCTGGGCGACCTGTCCCAGGGCAAGCTGCCGCTGCCCCTGCCGCTCGCGGGGGTGCCCCAGTGAGGCGGCGGTGGGGTGTCGCGGCGCTCGCGCTCGTGCTGACCGGCTGCGGCTCGGGCGGCTTCGACGGCGTCTACACCATGCCGCTGCCCGGCGGCGCGGACGTCGGCGACCGGCCGTACTCGGTGAAGGTGCACTTCAAGGACGTGCTGGACCTCGTGCCGCAGGCCGGCGTGAAGGTCAACGACGTGCCGGTGGGCCGGGTCGACCGGATCGACCTCGGCGCCGACGGCTGGACCGCCGAGGTGACCGTGCTGGTCAACGGCGACGTGGAGCTGCCGGGCAACTCGGTCGCCAGGCTGCGCCAGTCCGCGCTGCTCGGCGAGAAGTACGTGGAGCTGGCCGGACCCGCCGAGGGGCGCGAAGAGGGCTCCCTGGGCGACGGCTCGGTCATCCCGGTCGACCGGACCAACCGCAACCCCGAGGTCGAAGAGGTCTTCGGCGCGCTGTCCATGCTGCTCAACGGCGGTGGCATCGCCCAGCTCCAGGACATCAGCCGGGAGCTGAGCGCGGCCCTGGAGGGCAACGAGCCGCAGGTCCGGTCGCTGCTGCACAACCTGAACGCGCTGGTCGGCGACCTCGACGCGCACAAGGGCGAGATCACCCGCGCGCTGGACGGCCTCAACCGGCTCGGCGGCACGCTGAACGCCCAGCGCGACCGGATCACCGGTGTGCTGGACGGCCTGGAGCCCGGCCTGAAGGTGCTCAGCGAGCAGCGCACCCAGCTCGTCACGCTGCTCCAGTCGCTGGACGCGCTGTCCGACGTCGCGGTCGACACGGTGAACAGGTCCAAGGAGGACGTCGTGGCCGACCTCAGGGCGTTGACGCCCACGCTGCAGAAGCTGGTCGAGGCGGGCACGAACCTGCCCAACGCCTTCGAGCTGCTGCTGACCTACCCGTTCCCGGACTCGGCGGTGGACGCCATCAAGGGCGACTACACGAACCTGTACGCCGACATCGACCTGGACCTGGGCAACGTCGTGGACAACCTGGGCCGGTCGCGGCAGTCGCCGCTGCCGAGCCTGCCGGGGCTGCCCGGCGTCGACGGCACCGCGCCGTCCCTGCCGCTGCCCCTGCCCAACCTGCCCCTGCCGCTGCCCGCGCTGCCGGGCGCGGGGTCGTCGGGGCTGGGCGACCTGCTCGGCGGACTGCTCGGGGGTGGGCGGTGATCCCCGGTCGGATCAAGCTCCAGATCGGCGCGTTCGTGCTGATCGCCCTGGTCGGCGTCAGCTACGTCGGCGCCCGGTACGTCGGGCTGGGCCGGGTGTTCGGCGCGTCCGGGTACGTGGTGACGGTGCAGCTCGCCGACTCCGGCGGCGTGTTCACCAACGGCGAGGTGACCTACCGCGGCGTGGCCGTCGGCCGGGTCGGGCAGCTGCGGCTGACCGCCGACGGGCTGGAGGTCGACCTCGACATCGACCCGGACGCGCCCGCCATCCCCGCCGACCTGGAGGCCGTGGTCGCCAACCGGTCCGCGGTCGGCGAGCAGTTCGTCGACCTGCGCCCGCGCGGCGAGGACGGGCCGTACCTGGAGGACGGCTCGGTCATCCCGCGGTCGGCCACCAGGACCCCGCCGCCGGTGGACGGCCTGCTGACCAACCTGGACGAGTTCGCCAAGTCGGTGCCGACGGACTCGCTGCGGACCGTGGTGGACGAGCTGGACCTGGCGTTCAACGGCGCCGGACCCGACCTGCAGGTGCTGCTGGACAACACCAGGGCGTTCACCCAGGCGGCGACCGAGCACCTGCCGCAGACGAAGGCGCTGCTGGACGACGGGCTGGTCGTGCTGAACACGCAGGCGTCGCAGGGCAGCGCGATCCGGTCGTTCTCCACCGACCTGCGGGCGCTGGCCGACCAGCTGAAGAACTCCGACGCCGACCTGCGCCGGCTCATCGGGGTGTCGCCGCAGGCCGCCGAGCAGGTGTCGGCGCTGCTGCGGGAGACCGGGCCCAACCTGGGCGTGGTGCTGGCCAACCTGCTGACCACCGGGAACATCCTGGTGACCAGGTTGGACGGGCTGGAGCAGATCGCCGTGACGTACCCGATCATCGTCGGTGGCGGGTTCAGCGTGGCCAAGGGCGACGGCACGGGCGCGCACTTCGGGCTGGCCCTGAACGTGTTCGACCCGCCGCCGTGCACGGTCGGCTACGACGGCACCGCGATCCGGCAGGGGACCGACACCACGCCGGCCGAGTTCAACACGCAGGCATACTGCGCGCTGGCCAAGGGCAGCGCCACCGGCGTGCGAGGCGCCCAGAACGCGCCTTACGGTGGCACCCCGGCCACGACGCCGACGGGTGACGCGACGTCGCAGCCGGGTCGGGAGCCGACCTCCGGCGAGGCCGTCCCCGAGGCGCCGCTGCTGACCAGCCTGGGGCAGTTGCTCGGTCTGCCGGGCTGAGGAGGGGTGCGGATGGACGTTCGTCGTTGGGCGCTGCCGGTCGCGGCCGTGCTCGCGGTGCTGGCCCTCGGCTACGCGCTGTGGGCGGGTGTGTCGTGGTGGAGCGCGTCCTCGAACGACTCGGTGGCGTTCTCGCGCGAGCGCGAGGAGGTGCTGCGGGTCGGGCAGGTCGGGATCGCGAACTTCACCACCCTCGACCACACCAAGGTCGACCAGGACCTGGACCGGTGGCTGGAGTCGTCGACCGGCGAGCTGCGCGAGGAGATCGAGACCGGTCGGGACAGCCGCAGGAAGCAGATCGAGGACGCGAAGACGGTGACCGCGAGCCGGGTGCTCGACGCGGCCGTGACGGAACTCGACGCGCGGGCCGGCAAGGCGCACCTGATCGCGGTCGTGGAGACCACGGTGACGCCCGAGGGCGGGCAGGCGGTGAAGAAGGTCAACCGCTACCAGGCGGACCTGACCCGCACCGATGACGGTTGGAAGCTCAGCGCGCTGGGGCCGGTCGCGGCCGGCGGCGCGTGACCCGAGGAGATGACGTCCGTGCCACCGCCCCGCCGCCGCCCCGTCCCGAGCACCCCGACCACCCGACCTCGCGTCGCCGGCCTGCGCAAACGCCCCGAGCACCGTCCCGAGCAAGGCTCCGAGCAAGGCCCCACGCCGGGACCTGACACCGCAGCCGAACCCGCCGGGAACCCCCCGTCCGCGACCACCGCCGCCCGCACACCCGCCACCTCCCCACCCACCGACACCGCCGCCGAGCCGACTGCCGCCGAGCCATCCGCCGCCAAGCCGGCCGCTGCCGACCAGAACGCCGCCTCGCCGACCGCCGAGCCGGTTGCCGACACCGCCGAACCGGCCGCCGAAGGCGCCCCGTCAGCGGACTCGTCGCACCTCGGCCTGATCGAGCCGGGCGGGTCCGCCGCCGAGCCCATCGCCGAGCCCACCGCCGAGCCCACCGCCGAACCCTCGCCCCGTCCGCGCCCACGCCCGCGCCCGACCGGCCGCCGCAAGCGCGCCGGCGAGGCCGTCGCGCCGAGCGTGCTGGACGACCCGACCGACCCGACCGACGCAGCCGACACCGTCCACACCGACCCGGCCGACACCGACACCAGCGACACCGACACCGACGCGGCCGACTGGGCGGCCCGGCACAACGAGACCCCGACCCGCTCCGCCAAGTCCACCCTGGTCCTGACCACCGCCCTGGTCGTCCTGGCCGGCCTGCTGCTCGGCCTCGGCCTGTGGTTCCAGGGCCGCGCGGACGACGTCGACTACAACCAGGCCCTGGTCGACAGCGCCGGCACCACCGAGGTCGCGGGCCAGGCCCGCGAGGCCGTCGAGAAGGCGTTCTCCTACAACTTCGCCGACGTCGCCGCCACCGAGGAAGCGGCCGACGAGCTGCTGGTCGGCAAGGCCAAGTGCCAGTACGACGCGATCTTCGGCCCGGTCCGCACGCTCGCCCCCGAGCAGAAGCTCGTGGTCACCGTGAAGGCCGTCTCCAGCGGCGTGACCTCGCTCGACGGGGACCGCGCCACCGTGCTCCTCTTCCTCGACCAGGTCACCACCCGCACGACCGACAACCAGAGCGGCGGCGGGATCGCGATGATGCGGGCGAGCGCGCAGAGGGTCAACGGCCGGTGGAAGGTCGACAACATGGAGATGTTCGGCCAGAGCGCCGACCAGGCGGCCGGGACCTCGAAGTGCTGACCAGGGAGTCCACTCAGGACTCCGGACCCGGTTTCAACCCTCAGCACAACGTGATCTGCGCCACACTTCAACCCTGGTGACCGAACGAAATCGCAACCATCTCCCTTCGGGGTCTGAACACCCGCCAAAGGTTCACGCCGGCTCACGCCCATGTATTTTCGCAGGTCACGGCGATAACTGCGTGTTAACACGGCTTGCGCCAGTGGAGTGATCGCCGCGTGGCATCTTGACTGTGAGCGTCAGCGGGGTCACTCTGTCGGTGAGCACGAGAAAGGTCCTTCCAGGTGCCTCTCGACAGTTGCCGCGCGCGTGGCTAGACTGCTCCTTTGCGCTGCCCTCTTTCCGTTTGCCCTTCGCCGAGAGCTGGATTGCCGGGCATCGCCGCACCCTTGACAGCCGTGCTAGTTCCGCTGACTAGCCAGCTACCTGTCCCTGGAAGGACGCATCTTGGCGATCTCTCGCGCGACCAAGGCCACTGCTGCGACCAACTCCACGTCGGGGATTCCCGGAGCGCCGAAGCGAGTCTCTTTCGCGAAGATCCACGAACCGCTTCAGACGCCCAACCTGCTCGACCTGCAGATCCAGTCGTTCGAATGGCTCACCGGCGACGAGGCGTGGTTCCAGCGCCGCGTCGACGAGGGTGACGAGGCGCCGACGGGCGGCCTCGAGGAGGTCTTGAACGAGATCTCCCCGATCGAGGACTTCTCCGGCTCGATGTCGCTCTCCTTCTCCGACCCGCGCTTCGACGAGGTCAAGGCCTCGACCGAGGAGTGCAAGGACAAGGACATGACGTACGCCGCCCCGTTGTTCGTCACGGCGGAGTTCACCAACCACACCACCGGCGAGATCAAGAGCCAGACGGTGTTCATGGGTGACTTCCCGATGATGACCGACAAGGGCACGTTCATCATCAACGGCACCGAGCGGGTCGTGGTTTCCCAGCTCGTCCGCTCGCCGGGTGTCTACTACGACACCGCGATCGACAAGACGACCGACAAGGACGTCTTCAGCGTCAAGATCATCCCGTCCCGGGGTGCCTGGCTGGAGTTCGACGTCGACAAGCGCGACACCGTCGGCGTCCGCATCGACCGCAAGCGCCGCCAGCCGGTGACCGTGCTGCTGAAGGCCCTGGGTTGGACCACCGAGCAGATCCGCGAGCGCTTCTCCTTCAGCGAGACGCTGCTGACGACGCTGGAGAAGGACCACACCGCGGGCACCGACGAGGCGTTGCTCGACATCTACCGCAAGCTGCGTCCGGGCGAGCCGCCGACGAAGGAGTCCGCGCAGGCGCTGCTGGAGAACCTGTTCTTCAAGGACAAGCGCTACGACCTGGCCAAGGTCGGCCGGTACAAGGTCAACAAGAAGCTGGGCCTGGCCACGCCGATCACCACCGGCGTGCTGACCGAGGACGACATCGTCACGACGATCGAGTACCTGGTCCGCCTGCACGCCGGTGAGACGTCGATGCAGCCGGGCGAGACCGAGGTGCCCGTCGAGGTCGACGACATCGACCACTTCGGCAACCGCCGCCTGCGCACCGTCGGCGAGCTGATCCAGAACCAGATCCGGGTCGGCCTGTCCCGCATGGAGCGCGTCGTCCGCGAGCGCATGACGACCCAGGACGTCGAGGCCATCACGCCGCAGACCCTGATCAACATCCGCCCGGTGGTGGCGGCGATCAAGGAGTTCTTCGGCACCTCCCAGCTGTCGCAGTTCATGGACCAGACGAACCCGCTCGCGGGCCTGACCCACAAGCGCCGCCTGTCGGCGCTGGGCCCCGGTGGTCTGTCCCGTGAGCGGGCCGGCATGGAGGTCCGCGACGTCCACCCGTCGCACTACGGCCGCATGTGCCCGATCGAGACGCCGGAAGGCCCGAACATCGGCCTGATCGGCTCGCTGTCCTCCTACGGGCGGGTCAACCCGTTCGGCTTCATCGAGACGCCGTACCGCAAGGTCGTCGACGGCCGGGTCACCGACCAGATCGACTACCTGACGGCGGACGAAGAGGACCGCTACGTCAAGGCCCAGGCGAACGCCAGCATCGACGACGAGGGCAACTTCCTCGAGGAGAAGGTGCTGGTCCGCAAGAAGGGCGGCGAGGTCGAGATGATCGACCCGTCCGACGTGGACTACATGGACGTCTCGCCGCGGCAGATGGTGTCGGCCGCGACCGCGATGATCCCGTTCCTGGAGCACGACGACGCGAACCGCGCCCTGATGGGCGCGAACATGCAGCGCCAGGCGGTGCCGCTGCTGCGCAGCGAGTCCCCGCTGGTCGGCACCGGCATGGAGCTGCGCGCCGCGGTCGACGCCGGCGACGTCGTGGTGGCCAAGAAGACCGGTGTGGTCGAGGAGATCTCCGCCGACTACGTCACGGTCATGGCCGACGACGGCTCGCGGCAGACCTACGGCCTGCACAAGTTCCGCCGGTCGAACCAGGGCACCTGCATCAACCAGAAGCCCATCGTGAACGAGGGCGACCGGGTGCAGGCGACCCAGGTGCTGGCCGACGGCCCGTGCACCGAGAACGGCGAGATGGCGCTGGGCAAGAACCTGCTCGTCGCGATCATGCCGTGGGAGGGCCACAACTACGAGGACGCGATCATCCTGTCGCAGCGCCTCGTCCAGGACGACGTCCTGACCTCGATCCACATCGAGGAGCACGAGATCGACGCGCGGGACACCAAGCTGGGCGCCGAGGAGATCACCCGGGACATCCCGAACGTCTCCGAGGAGGTCCTGGCGGACCTGGACGAGCGCGGCATCATCCGGATCGGCGCCGAGGTCCAGCCCGGCGACATCCTGGTCGGCAAGGTCACGCCCAAGGGCGAGACCGAGCTGACCCCGGAGGAGCGCCTGCTCCGCGCGATCTTCGGCGAGAAGGCGCGCGAGGTGCGCGACACGTCGCTGAAGGTGCCGCACGGCGAGTACGGCAAGGTCATCGGCATCCGCGTGTTCAGCCGCGAGGACGACGACGAGCTGCCCCCCGGCGTGAACGAGCTGGTCCGGGTCTACGTCGCCCAGAAGCGCAAGATCCAGGACGGCGACAAGCTCGCCGGCCGGCACGGCAACAAGGGCGTCATCGGCAAGATCCTCCCGGTCGAGGACATGCCGTTCCTGGAGGACGGCACCCCGGTCGACATCGTGCTGAACACGCACGGCGTGCCGCGTCGTATGAACATCGGCCAGGTGCTGGAGACCCACCTCGGGTGGATCGCCAAGCAGGGCTGGAGCATCAACGGCGACCCGGACTGGGCGAAGAACCTGCCGGCGGAGCTGTACGACGTCGAGCCCGGCACGAAGACCGCGACCCCGGTGTTCGACGGCGCCCGCGAGGACGAGATCACCGGTCTGCTCGGCTCGACGGTCCCGAACCGCGACGGCGAGCGGATGGTCAAGGAGAACGGCAAGGCGGTGCTCCTCGACGGGCGCAGCGGCGAGCCGTACCCCTTCCCGGTGTCGGTCGGCTACATGTACATCCTGAAGCTGCTGCACCTGGTCGACGACAAGATCCACGCCCGGTCGACCGGCCCGTACTCGATGATCACGCAGCAGCCGCTGGGTGGTAAGGCGCAGTTCGGTGGCCAGCGGTTCGGTGAGATGGAGTGCTGGGCGATGCAGGCGTACGGCGCCGCCTACACGCTCCAGGAACTGCTCACGATCAAGTCCGACGACGTGCTCGGCCGCGTGAAGGTCTACGAGGCCATCGTCAAGGGCGAGAACATCCCGGAACCGGGTATCCCGGAGTCCTTCAAGGTGCTGCTCAAGGAGCTGCAGTCGCTGTGCCTCAACGTCGAGGTGCTGTCCTCGGACGGCGCCGCGATCGAGATGCGCGACGGCGACGACGAAGACCTCGAGCGCGCGGCCGCGAACCTCGGCATCAACCTGTCGCGGTCCGAGTCGCCGTCCGTGGACGACGTCGTCAACTGACGCCCGCCGGTCACCGGGGACGCCTCCCGCGTCCCCGGTGACCCAGCCACCAGCACCCCAAGCAGCACCGAACCAAAAAGGGGAAGAGAGTAGACGTGCTCGACGTCAACTTCTTCGATGAGCTTCGCATCGGTCTCGCGACCGCGGACGACATCCGCCAGTGGTCCTACGGCGAGGTCAAGAAGCCCGAGACCATCAACTACCGCACGCTCAAGCCGGAGAAGGACGGCTTGTTCTGCGAGAAGATCTTCGGTCCCACCCGGGACTGGGAGTGCTACTGCGGCAAGTACAAGCGCGTCCGCTTCAAGGGCATCATCTGCGAGCGCTGCGGCGTCGAGGTGACCCGCGCCAAGGTGCGCCGCGAGCGGATGGGCCACATCGAACTGGCCGCGCCCGTCACGCACATCTGGTACTTCAAGGGCGTCCCCAGCCGGTTGGGCTACCTGCTCGACCTGGCCCCGAAGGACCTCGAGAAGATCATCTACTTCGCGGCCTACGTGATCGTGGGCGTGAACGCCGAGCTGCGCCACAACGACCTGCCCACGCTCGAGAACGAGATGCAGGTCGAGCGCAAGCGCGTCGAGAACCGCCGCGACGCCGACGTCGAGGCGCGGGCCCAGAAGCTGGAAGCCGACCTGGCCGAGCTGGAGGCGGAGGGCGCCAAGTCCGACGTCCGCCGCAAGGTCAAGGAGGGCGGCGAGCGCGAGATGCGCCAGCTCCGCGACCGGGCCCAGCGCGAGCTGGACCGGCTCGACGAGATCTGGTCCACGTTCACCAAGCTGGAGCGCGCCCAGCTGATCGCGGACGAGCTGCTGTACCGCGAGCTGTACGACCGCTACGGCGACTACTTCACCGGCGCCATGGGCGCGGAGGCCATCCAGAAGCTCCTGGGTGACTACGACGTCGACGCCGAGGCCGACGTGCTGCGCGAGACCATCCGCAGCGGCAAGGGCCAGAAGAAGCTGCGCGCCCTCAAGCGGCTCAAGGTGGTCGCCGCCTTCCAGGCGACCCGCAACAACCCGCAGGGCATGGTGCTGGACTGCGTCCCGGTCATCCCGCCGGACCTGCGCCCGATGGTGCAGCTCGACGGTGGCCGCTTCGCCACGTCCGACCTGAACGACCTGTACCGCCGCGTCATCAACCGCAACAACCGCCTCAAGCGGCTGATCGACCTCGGCGCGCCCGAGATCATCGTCAACAACGAGAAGCGGATGCTGCAGGAGGCCGTCGACGCGCTGTTCGACAACGGCCGCCGCGGCCGGCCGGTGACGGGCCCGGGCAACCGGCCGCTCAAGTCGCTGTCCGACCTGCTCAAGGGCAAGCAGGGCCGGTTCCGCCAGAACCTGCTCGGCAAGCGCGTCGACTACTCCGGCCGTTCGGTCATCGTGGTCGGCCCGCAGCTGAAGCTGCACCAGTGCGGCCTGCCCAAGCAGATGGCGCTGGAGCTGTTCAAGCCGTTCGTGATGAAGCGGCTGGTCGACCTCAACCACGCGCAGAACATCAAGTCCGCCAAGCGGATGGTGGAGCGCGCGCGCCCCGCCGTGTGGGACGTGCTGGAAGAGGTCATCACCGAGCACCCCGTGCTGCTGAACCGCGCGCCCACGCTGCACCGGCTGGGCATCCAGGCGTTCGAGCCGCAGCTGGTCGAGGGCAAGGCGATCCAGCTGCACCCGCTCGTCTGCGAGGCGTTCAACGCCGACTTCGACGGTGACCAGATGGCGGTCCACCTGCCGCTGTCCGCCGAGGCGCAGGCCGAGGCGCGCGTGCTGATGCTGTCGTCGAACAACATCCTCTCGCCCGCGTCGGGCAAGCCGCTGGCCATGCCCCGACTGGACATGGTGACCGGCCTGTACCACCTGACGCGGCTGAAGGAGAACGACCTCGGCCAGGGCCAGGCGTACTCGTCCCCGGCCGAGGCGCTGATGGCGTTCGACCGCAAGGTCCTCGGCCTGCAGTCCATGGTCAAGATCCGGATCACGGACAAGAACCCGCCGAAGGGCGCCGAGCCCGAGGGCTGGGAGCCCGGTCAGCCGTGGCTGGCCGAGACCACCCTCGGCCGGGTGCTGTTCAACGAGGTCCTGCCGCAGGACTACCCGTTCATCAACGAGGTCATGCCCAAGAAGCGGCAGGCCACGATCATCAACGACCTGGCCGAGCGGTACCCGATGGTCACCGTCGCCCGGACGCTGGACAAGCTGAAGGACGCCGGTTTCTACTGGGCCACCCGGTCGGGCGTCACGGTCGCGATCTCCGACGTGCTCGTGCCGGAGGCCAAGCAGGGCATCCTGGACGAGTACGAGAAGCTCGCCGACGCGGTGGAGAAGCGCTACCAGCGCGGTCAGCTCTCCCACACCGAGCGCAACAACGAGCTCGTCAAGGTGTGGACCAAGGCCACCGAAGAGGTCGCCGAGGTCATGGAGGCCAACTTCCCCGAGGACAACTCGATCCGCATGATCGTGGCGTCCGGGGCGGCGGGCAACATGACCCAGGTCCGCTCCCTGGCCGGCATGCGCGGTCTGGTGACCAACCCGAAGGGCGAGTACATCCCGCGCCCGATCAAGAACTCGTTCCGCGAGGGCTTGTCGGTGCTGGAGTACTTCATCGCCACGCACGGCGCCCGCAAGGGCCTGGCCGACACCGCGCTGCGGACCGCCGACTCGGGTTACCTGACCCGTCGTCTGGTGGACGTCTCGCAGGACGTCATCATCCGCGAGATCGACTGCGGCACCACGCGCGGCGTGAACATGACGGTCGGCGAGCGGCAGGGCGACAAGGTCGTGCTGGCCGAGTTCGCGCAGACCAGCGTGTACGCGCGGACCATCGCCGAGGACATCACCGACGCCGGTGGCAACACCGTGCTCAACCGCGGTGACGACCTGGGCGACCCGGCGCTGGCGACGCTCGTCGAGGCGGGCGTGACCAGGGTCAAGGTCCGCTCGGTGCTGACCTGCGAGTCCGCGGTCGGCGTGTGCGCGTCCTGCTACGGCCGTTCGATGGCGACCGGCAAGCTGGTCGACGTCGGCGAGGCCGTCGGCATCGTGGCCGCGCAGTCCATCGGTGAGCCCGGCACGCAGCTGACCATGCGCACGTTCCACCAGGGTGGTGTGGCCGGTGACGACATCACCACCGGTCTGCCCCGCGTGCAGGAGCTGTTCGAGGCCCGGGTGCCGAAGGGCAAGGCGCCCATCGCGGACGTCGACGGCCGGGTGCGCATCGAGGACGGCGACCGGTTCTGGAAGATCACCCTCATCCCGGACGACGGGTCCGAGGAGATCATCTTCGAGAAGCTGTCCAAGCGCCAGCGGCTGGCGAACACGGTCACCGGTCCGCTCCAGGACGGCGACCACGTGCACGTGGGCCAGCAGCTGCTGGAGGGCACGCCCGACCCGCACGAGGTGCTGCGCGTGATGGGTCCCCGCGAGGCCCAGCTGCACCTGGTGCAGGAGGTCCAGAAGGTCTACCGGGCCCAGGGCGTGGCGATCCACGACAAGCACATCGAGGTCATCGTCCGGCAGATGCTGCGCCGGGTGACGATCATCGACTCGGGCGCCACCGAGTTCCTGCCGGGCTCGCTGGTCGAGCGCGCGGAGTTCGAGTCGGGCAACCGGGCCGTGGTGGCCGAGGGCGGCGAGCCCGCCGCCGGTCGTCCGGTGCTGATGGGCATCACGAAGGCGTCGCTGGCCACGGACTCGTGGCTGTCGGCGGCCTCCTTCCAGGAGACGACGAGGGTCCTGACCGACGCCGCGATCAACGGCCGGTCGGACAAGCTCATCGGCCTGAAGGAGAACGTGATCATCGGCAAGCTGATCCCGGCCGGCACCGGCATCAACCGGTACCGGAACATCCAGGTGCAGCCGACCGAGGAAGCGCGTGCGGCGGCGTACGCGATCCCGAGCTACGACGACGGCTACTACACGCCGGACGTCTTCGGCACGGGCACCGGCGCCGCGGTCCCGCTGGACGACTACGACTTCGGCCGCGACTACCGCTGAAGCAGTAGCCAGTAGCGCGGAAGACCCCCGGAGCCTCCCGCTCCGGGGGTCTTCCGCGTGCGACGGGGGTCAGGTGGGTCGTCCACCAGGTCGTCGCACAGCGGTGGCCCCGCACCGAGGGTGCGGGGCCACCGATTCGCAGATCAGGACGAGAAGAACAGCCCGCCCAGGCCGCGGTGCTTCCGGTGGCCGTAGTGGCCGCCGCCGCCGTAGCCCCAACCCGGCTGCTGCACCGGCTGCTGCACGTAGTGCACCTGCGCGGGGGGCGCGACCGGCGGAGGCGGGGGCGGCGGGGCCATCTGCTGCTCGAGCCGGGTGATGGCCTCCAGCTCGCCGTAGTCGAGGAAGACCCCGCGGCAGCCATCGCACTGCTCGATGTGCACGCCCATGCGGTCGAAGGTGCGCATGTTCGCATGACACTTGGGACACTGCATCGTGTGAGCCTCCTGCTCTTGACGCGATGATCCCGATATTAGCCGCGCGGAATGGGTTCGTGTGCCGACACGATCCGGGCACAAGCGTCGATCAGGGCCTCCTGGGCGTCGTTCAGCTCCGTGCCGTCGCGCTCCGCAGCGGACAGCGCACGCGCCGCCATCTGGACGACGAGCGCGCGAGCCGGGGCTTCCAGCACCGACCACGGGTCCTCCCGCGGCACCCCGGAGCCGCCCGCGTCCAGGTAGGACCCGAGCAGCCGCCCCCACGCCTCGGCGTCGAGCACGCCCGCCGCGTGCAGCGCCGCCGGCCGGGCCAGGTCCCAGGCGGGGTCGCCGAAACCGAGGTCGTCCACGTCGATCAACCGGTACCCGTCCCGCCGCACCAGCTGGCCCAGGTGCCAGTCACCGTGGATCAGCGTGGTCGCGGCCCGGTCGAACGCCGGCAACGTCCCACCGGCCCGCCGCACGAGGTCCGCCGCGGGCGTGTCGAGCACCAGGTCGCGCACCGCCCGCCGCATCCGGGGAACGGCGCCGGCCGGGGTCGGGGGCGGGTCGAAGTCGGCGGCGGTGAACCGGTGCAGCGCGGCCAGCATTCGCCCGGCGGCCTCCATCGGCAGGTCCTCGGGCTCGCCCTGCGGAACGGGCTCGCCCACCGGCCACGCCGTGACCACCCGCCCGAGCACGACCGCCGGTCGCGGGTGGCCGCCGGTCAGGTCCAGCGGCGCGAGCAGGAGGTCGGCCAGGCGCGGGTCGGCGGCCAGTCGGAGGCGGGCGGTGAGGGTGGCCGGGTCCGTGCCGCGTTCGTGGGCCTTGAGCACCACGTCCGCGACCCGGACCACGACCACGTCGCCGCGCACCGCCAGCACCTCGGGCGCGGCCCCGGCGGGGACCAGGGCCGCCATGCCCGCGATGAGATCGGAGTTCACCCCACCAGTGTGACCGGCGGTCAGGCCCCGCCCAGGCAGATCGTGGTCGCGGGCACGCTGTACACCCGCGGCTCGGCGCCCTCGGCGCACAGCCCCGGCTCGGCCCTGCCCTGGACCACCCCGGCCACCTTCACCGCACCGCCGCCGCACGCCACCTTCTCGTACAGGCTGGCCTCGCCGAACGGCGTCAGCTCCAAGCAGTCGCCCTCCCGGACGTTCAACATGAAGCACTGGTACGAGATCCGCTTGTTCTTCCGCGTACCGCTGTTGCGCACCGCGTAGTAGTCGCCGTCGGGGCACTCCGCGCCGACGCCGCCCAAGTAGTGCGCCTGCACGTAGGACGCCTGCGGCGACGCGCAGTCGACCTTGGTCATCTCCACGCGGTCGCGGGACATGCTCCCGGGCCGGGCGCAGTCGCCCGTCCTGGTCGTCGTCCGGGAGACGAAGAAGAACAGCCCGCCGACCACCAGCAGGACCACCACGCCGACCACCAGGCCGATCCTGGTGACCCCGCGCTTGCGGTCCGGCGGCGTCCGCAGCTGCTCCTGGAACGACGGGTCCTGCGAGATGAAGGCGCTCACTTGGTCGTACCCCTCAGATGGAGAGCTTCTGGTCGATGTCGGCGGCGTTCGGCGGCTCGTCGGTGACCATGTCGTGGACGTCCTTGCCGCTCTCCTGGGCCGCCCCGGCGAGCGTGGCGCCGGCGTTGCCCAGCGCGTCCTTGCCGAACTGCTGCGCGGAGCCCTTCCAGCCACCCGGCCCGATGACGTTCCCGGCGCCGTCCTCGCCGAGGAACGTCTGCATGGCGTCCTTGCCGGCGAACTTCTCCGCCGTGCCCCGCCACCACTTCGGCCCGGCCAGCCGCCCGGTCAGGACCTTGAAGACCCTGCCGATCTTCTGCAGCACCGCCGTGACCCGCTGCACGATCCGCGACACCCGGCTGACCGTGACGCCGACCTGCACGGCCGTGGCGCCCGCCGCCGCGACCTCGGACGCGCCGAGCGTGGGCACGGCCGCCGCCTGCGCGGCCAGCCACGTGATGATCAGCCACTCGACGAGGCTGGCGATCAGGTCCATCACCAGGTCGTGCGCGGTCTTCATCAGCGCCGCGCTGCCGGTGAGCAACGTCACGATGCTCTCCGCCTCACCACCGGTCTCGGCGATGCCGACGGCGAACTCGCCCAGCCGCTCCCGGCTCGCCTCGGCGGCCTCGCCCCGCCAGCTCGCCAGCCCGCCCTCGACCGTCCCGGCGAACGTCTCCGACAACGCCTTGAGGTCGGCGGCGACCTTCTCGAAGTGCCGCGCCGCCAGCGTCAGCTGCTCCTCGTCGCCGGTGACCAGCTTCAGCGCGTCGTCCAGCGGCTTGATCAGGTCGACCAGGAAGCCGAGCCCGAACGTGAGCAGCGAGTGCAGCGGGTCGGCGATGACCTCCGCGGCGCTCGGGAACTCGCCGAGGAACGACTGGATGTCGCCGACGGCCGCCTGGACCTCGACGGGGTTCCCGCTGGTCAGGCCGCCCAGCGCGTTCCAGGCGGTGGCGCCGGACTCGACCAGCCCGCTCTCGCCGACCGGTTTGAGGAAGTCGCCTTCCTCGCTGGTCCAGTAGTTGTCGTCGCGGGCCTCCTGCTCGGTGGCGACCGCCTCCAGCTCCTCCGCCACCTCAGCCACCCGCCCCGACGGACGGTGCGCGCGGCACGTCGCCGAGCTGCGCGCCGATGCCGTCCAGCGCGTCCGCGACGGCCTGGTTGACGTCGCGGTAGTGCTCACCGGTCAGCGACAGCCGGCCACCCAGCTCGCCCAGCTTCTCGGTCATCTTCCCCATGTGGTCCATGAAGGCGTTCGTCAGTTCCACGTAGTCGCCGTAGGTCAGGGCCTGCCCGAGCAGGCCCCACGAGACCTCCGGCACGATCGCGGCCGCGGCCGCCTCCTTGATCTTCCCCGCCTCCGCGGCGAGGCCGTCCACCCGCTTGCCGCAGGCGATGACCGCCTCGGCGTCCACCCCGAATGCCACGTCCTCCCCCTCAGCGCAGGATCGAGCCGAAGCCCTCGTCCGGGTCGTCGTCGCGAGGTGGCGCGGGACGGCGCGGCGGCGCGGGCGGTGGTTGCAGCGGCGGCCGGCCGGGTGGCGGGGGCGGCGGCTGGAGCGGAGGCCGGCCGGGCGGTTGGGCCCGTGGCGGCGGCGGTGGTGGTGGCACCGGCGCGGTCGGCCGCGCGTTGGCCTGCTGGAGGAACGACGCGCCGGGCGCGGGCGCGTTCGGGGGAGGGGGCGGCGGCGCCTGCCCGGCCGGGTCGACCCCGAAGACCTCCTCCTGCACCCTGTTGACCCGCGCCACGATGTCGACCTGGTCACCCGCGAACTCCTGCACCACCTCGGCCGACCGGCGCGCCGAGTCGGCGACGGCCTGCTGGAGGGTGCTCATGATCGAGCGGGACAGCGCGTGCGCCGGTATCCGCTGCGCGTCGGGCTGGAGCTGGACGTCCAGGATGGAACCACCCGGTCCAGCGACCACGGTGACCACCCGATCCGGTGAAACCGCGGTCACCCTGAGCTGCGTCATCCGGTCTTTCATGTTCTGATAACCCGCGAGTCGTGCTTCGGCCTTGCGGCCGGCCTCCTCGAGCGCGCGGGCACGTGGGTCCGTCACGGATCACCCCCCGGTAGTTCGTCTGCGTGCCCGCCCTGTCTACTCGATCAGGCGCGGACGCGGATCCGTTTTGACCGGTGGGAACCAAGCGGGGTATCTTTGGTACTCGTGCCCGACCCATGTCGGGCCGCTCCGCGTGCCTACGCGCCAGTGGTGCTGGAAAGCCGGCCGCGGTGACCTCCACGCGTAGGGGCATCCTGGGATGTCGCCTGCGGACCTGGGGCGATGTGTCGAGCGTTCGGTCCAGCCGATCGCCGCGACACGCCCGACCTCGGGTGCAGAGAGGGACCAAGTAAACAGGGCTCGTCGCCCACGCGGCGGGCACGTAAAGGGAAGAAGCAGCCGGCGTATGCCAACGATCCAGCAGCTGGTCCGCAAGGGCCGGCAGGACAAGGTCGCCAAGCAGAAGACCGCGGCGCTCAAGGGCAGCCCGCAGCGGCGCGGTGTGTGCACCCGCGTCTACACGACCACGCCCAAGAAGCCGAACTCGGCGCTGCGCAAGGTCGCCCGCGTGAAGCTGACGAGCGGTATCGAGGTCACGGCTTACATCCCCGGTGAGGGCCACAACCTGCAGGAGCACTCGATGGTGCTCGTGCGCGGCGGTCGTGTGAAGGACCTCCCCGGTGTCCGCTACAAGATCATTCGCGGTTCGCTCGACACGCAGGGCGTGAAGAACCGCAAGCAGGCTCGCAGCCGGTACGGCGCGAAGAAGGAGAAGAGCTGATGCCCCGCAAGGGACCGGCCCCGAAGCGGCCGCTGATCTCCGACCCGGTCTACAGCTCTCCGCTGGTGACCCAGCTCATCAACAAGGTGCTGGTCGACGGCAAGCGCTCCGTGGCCGAGCGGATCGTGTACGGCGCCCTCGAAGGCGCCCGCGACAAGACCGGCACCGACCCGGTCGTGACGCTGAAGCGCGCCCTGGACAACGTCAAGCCCGCGCTCGAGGTGAAGTCCCGCCGCGTCGGTGGCGCCACCTACCAGGTGCCCGTCGAGGTGAAGCCGGGCCGCTCGACCACGCTCGCGCTGCGCTGGCTGATCACCTTCTCCCGGCAGCGCCGCGAGAAGACCATGATCGAGCGCCTGATGAACGAGCTGCTCGACGCGAGCAACGGCCTGGGCGCGAGCGTCAAGCGCCGCGAGGACACGCACAAGATGGCCGAGTCGAACAAGGCCTTCGCCCACTACCGCTGGTGACGTGCCGCCGAGCGGGCGCCCCACCGCGCCCGCTCGGCGCCTCCCGGCCCTAGTGAGCCTGCTACCAGCTAGCTCAAGACAGGGGAAGACACCCGTGGCACAGGACGTGCTCACCGACCTGGCCAAGGTCCGCAACATCGGGATCATGGCCCACATCGACGCGGGCAAGACCACGACGACCGAGCGGATCCTGTTCTACACCGGGATCAGCTACAAGATCGGCGAGGTCCACGACGGCGCCGCGGTGATGGACTGGATGGAGCAGGAGCAGGAGCGCGGCATCACGATCACGTCGGCCGCGACGACCTGCTTCTGGAAGAACCACCAGATCAACATCATCGACACGCCGGGCCACGTCGACTTCACCGTCGAGGTGGAGCGCAACCTCCGCGTCCTCGACGGTGCCGTTGCCGTGTTCGACGGCAAGGAAGGCGTCGAGCCCCAGTCCGAGCAGGTCTGGCGCCAGGCGACCAAGTACGACGTCCCGCGCATCTGCTTCGTCAACAAGATGGACAAGCTCGGCGCGGACTTCTACTTCACCGTCCGCACCATCCAGGAGCGCCTGGGCGCGAAGCCGCTGCCGATCCAGATCCCGATCGGTTCGGAGAGCGACTTCATCGGCGTCGTCGACCTGGTCGAGATGCGCGCGCTGACCTGGCGCGGCGAGGTCCAGAAGGGTGAGGACTACACGGTCGAGGAGATCCCGGCCGACCTCGCCGAGAAGGCCGCCGAGTACCGCGAGGCGCTGGTCGAGGCCGTCGCCGAGACCGACGACGCCCTCATGGAGTCCTACCTCGGCGGCGAGGAGCTGACCGTCGAGCAGATCAAGACGGGCATCCGCGCGATCGTCAAGAACCGCTCCGCCTACCCGGTGCTGTGCGGCTCGGCGTTCAAGAACAAGGGCGTCCAGCCCATGCTCGACGCGGTGATCGACTTCCTGCCCGCTCCGCTGGACCTCCCCCCGGTCGAGGGCACGCTGCAGGACGGCGAGACGCCGGCCTTCCGCAAGCCGGCGACGGACGAGCCGTTCTCGGCCCTGGCGTTCAAGATCGCGGCGCACCCGTTCTTCGGCAAGCTGACCTACATCCGGGTCTACTCCGGCAAGGTCGCCTCCGGCACCCAGGTCATCAACTCGACCAAGGACCGCAAGGAGCGCATCGGGAAGATCTTCCAGATGCACGCCAACAAGGAGAACCCGGTCGACGAGGCCATCGCCGGTCACATCTACGCCGTGATCGGCCTGAAGGACACCACCACCGGTGAGACGCTGTGCGACCCGCAGTCGCCCATCGTGCTGGAGTCCATGACCTTCCCCGAGCCGGTCATCCAGGTGGCGATCGAGCCGAAGACGAAGGCCGACCAGGAGAAGCTGGGCACCGCGATCCAGAAGCTGGCCGAGGAGGACCCGACGTTCCGGGTCAACCTGGACCAGGAGACCGGCCAGACGATCATCGCCGGCATGGGCGAGCTCCACCTGGACATCCTGGTGGACCGCATGCGCCGCGAGTTCAAGGTCGAGGCCAACATCGGCAAGCCGCAGGTGGCGTACCGGGAGACGATCCGCCGCAAGGTGGAGAAGTACTCCTACACCCACAAGAAGCAGACCGGTGGCTCCGGCCAGTTCGCGAAGGTCCTCATCGACCTGGAGCCGCTGGAGAAGACCGAGGACGGCGTTCTCTACGAGTTCGTCAACGCGGTCACCGGCGGTCGCATCCCGCGGGAGTACATCCCGTCGGTGGACGCGGGCGCCCAGGACGCGATGCAGTACGGCGTGCTGGCGGGCTACCCGCTGGTGGGCGTCAAGCTGACCCTGATCGACGGCGCCTACCACGAGGTCGACTCGTCGGAGATGGCGTTCAAGATCGCGGGCTCGATGGCGCTCAAGGAAGCCGCTCGCCAGGCGAGCCCGGCCATCCTCGAGCCGTTGATGGCCGTCGAGGTCACCACGCCCGAGGACTACATGGGCGACGTGATCGGCGACTTGAACTCCCGCCGTGGCCAGATCCAGGCCATGGAAGAGCGCAGTGGTGCCCGCATCGTCAAGGCGCTGGTCCCGCTGTCGGAGATGTTCGGGTATGTCGGCGACCTGCGGTCCAGGACCCAGGGTCGCGCGAACTACTCGATGACCTTTGACTCCTACGCCGAGGTTCCCGCGAACGTCGCGAAGGAGATCATCGCGAAGGCGACGGGCGAGTAACCCCAACCGGAGCACCGCAGCACCACGCGGGCTCTCCGGGGGGATGCCCCGGGGTCCGCACAACCGACCCTGACGTGACGCCCGGCGGGTGAAAGCCGCCCGCCGGGCTAAGCAATAGAAGTCCAGGAGGACAATCCAGTGGCGAAGGCGAAGTTCGAGCGGACGAAGCCGCACGTCAACATCGGCACCATCGGTCACATCGACCACGGCAAGACGACGCTGACCGCGGCGATCTCCAAGGTCCTGCACGACAAGTACCCGGACCTGAACCCCTTCACGCCGTTCGACCAGATCGACAAGGCGCCGGAGGAGAAGCAGCGCGGCATCACCATCTCGATCGCCCACATCGAGTACCAGACCGACAAGCGCCACTACGCGCACGTCGACTGCCCCGGTCACGCCGACTACATCAAGAACATGATCACCGGTGCGGCGCAGATGGACGGCGCCATCCTGGTGGTCGCGGCGACCGACGGCCCGATGCCGCAGACCAAGGAGCACGTGCTCCTGGCCCGCCAGGTCGGTGTGCCCTACATCGTGGTGGCCCTGAACAAGGCCGACATGGTGGACGACGAGGAGATCCTGGAGCTCGTCGAGCTCGAGGTCCGCGAACTGCTCTCCGAGTACGAGTTCCCCGGTGACGACCTGCCGGTCGTCCGCGTCTCCGCGCTGAAGGCGCTGGAGGGCGACGCCGAGTGGGGCGAGAAGCTGATCGGCCTCATGGACGCCGTGGACGAGAACATCCCGGAGCCCGAGCGCGAGGTCGACCGCCCGTTCCTGATGCCGGTCGAGGACGTGTTCACGATCACCGGTCGTGGCACCGTGGTGACCGGCCGCATCGAGCGCGGCATCGTCAAGGTCAACGAAGAGGTCGAGATCGTCGGCATCAAGGAGACCTCGAAGAAGACGACGGTCACCTCGATCGAGATGTTCAAGAAGTTCCTCGACGAGGGCCGCGCGGGCGACAACGCCGCGCTGCTGCTGCGTGGCGTGAAGCGCGAGGAGGTGGAGCGCGGCATGGTGATCATCAAGCCGGGCACCACCACCCCGCACACCGAGTTCGACGCGCAGGTCTACATCCTGTCGAAGGACGAGGGCGGCCGCCACACGCCGTTCTTCAACAACTACCGCCCGCAGTTCTACTTCCGCACCACGGACGTGACCGGCGTCGTGACCCTCCCCGAGGGCACCGAGATGGTCATGCCGGGCGACACCACGACCATGGCCGTGAAGCTGATCCAGCCGATCGCCATGGACGAGGGCCTGCGGTTCGCCATCCGCGAGGGTGGCCGCACCGTCGGCGCGGGCTCGGTCACCAAGATCATCAAGTGACCTGGCTCTAAATCTCACCCCCCGATTTGGTCTGCGCACCCCGGTGTGCGACCATTGACGGGTTGCTCGTCGGGGCGGCCGGTTCGAGTTCTGGACTCGGCCGCCCCGTCACGAGCGGGGTTTGATCTGGTCAGACAATCCCACAGGCTGTATCAGTGGGACCGGTCTATGTGCTGGGGCGCGACACGCCCGACCGCGTGGACCGGGCACCGTGACACCGCTCGGTGTCAGTCCTGAATAGGGGGCGGAGCGCGCCGGAGGTCCCGTGACCTCGTGCAAGGTGCCCGCACCGCAGCGGTACTAGAAGCAGAGGAACGGCAAGCCATCATGGCGGGACAGAAGATCCGCATCCGGCTCAAGGCCTACGACCACGAGGCGATCGACGCGTCCGCGCGCAAGATCGTCGAGACCGTGACGCGCACCGGCGCTCGGGTCGTCGGGCCTGTGCCGCTGCCCACTGAGAAGAACGTTTACTGCGTCATCCGCTCGCCGCACAAGTACAAGGACTCGCGCGAGCACTTCGAGATGCGCACGCACAAGCGTCTGATCGACATCCTCGACCCGACGCCGAAGACGGTGGACGCGCTCATGCGCATCGACCTGCCGGCGAGCGTCGACGTCAACATCCAGTAAGCGTTGGACGCGGCAGTGTTGATCCCATTTGGGGCGGAGAGTAACGAGACCCATGTCTGACAGGCAGGTTAAGGGCCTCCTGGGCACCAAGCTCGGCATGACTCAGGTCTTCGACGAGAACAACCGGATCGTTCCGGTGACCGTCGTCAAGGCCGAGCCGAACGTGGTCACCCAGGTTCGGACCCAGGAGAACGACGGCTACTCGGCCGTGCAGCTGGCCTTCGGCGCGATCGACCCGCGCAAGGTCAACAAGCCCGTCGCGGGCCACTACGCCAAGGCGGGCGTCACGCCCCGCCGCCACCTGGCGGAGCTGCGCACCACGGACGCGTCCGAGTACACGGTCGGCCAGGAAATCACCGCCGAGGTCTTCGAGGCCGGCGTGGTGGTCGACGTGGTCGGCACCAGCAAGGGCAAGGGCACCGCGGGTGTCATGAAGCGCCACGGCTTCAAGGGCCTCGGCGCCAGCCACGGCACCCAGCGCAAGCACCGCTCGCCCGGCTCCATCGGCGGCTGCGCCACGCCCGGCCGCGTGTTCAAGGGCCTGCGGATGGCCGGCCGGATGGGCCACGTGCGGGTGACCACCCAGAACCTCAAGGTGCACCGCGTGGACGCCGAGTCCGGTCTGCTGCTCATCAAGGGCGCCGTTCCCGGCCCCAAGGGCGGCACCGTGTTCATCAAGACCGCAGCGAAGGGTGGTGCCTGATCATGACTTCCGTTGAGATCCGCACCCCGGCGGGCAAGGCCGACGGCTCCGTCGAGCTGCCCGCGGCGATCTTCGACGCGCAGGCGAACGTGGCGCTGCTGCACCAGGTCGTCGTGGCCCAGCTGGCCGCGGCCCGCCAGGGCACGCACGCCACCAAGACCCGCGGCGACGTCCGCGGCGGTGGCAAGAAGCCGTACCGGCAGAAGGGCACCGGCCGCGCCCGTCAGGGCTCGACCCGCGCGCCGCAGTTCGCCGGTGGTGGCGTCGTCCACGGCCCGCAGCCGCGCGACTACTCGCAGCGCACCCCCAAGAAGATGAAGGCCGCCGCCCTGCGCGGCGCCCTCTCCGACCGGGCGCGCGCCGGCCAGGTGCACGTGGTGAGCGGCTTCGTCGAGGGCGACGCGCCGTCGACCAAGTCGGCCCGCAAGGTGCTGGAGACGGTGACCGAGGCCCGCCGCGTGCTGGCCGTGCTGCTGCGCACCGACGAGGTTTCGTGGGTCAGCCTGCGCAACCTGCCGCACGTGCACATCATCGCGCCGGACCAGCTGAACACCTACGACGTGCTGGTCAACGACGACGTGGTGTTCACCAAGGACGCGCTCGACGTGTTCCTGGCGAGCAAGTCCCAGCACGGGCAGGGTTCCGCCGAGGCCACCGCGTCGTCGTCCGAGACCGACGAGGAGGCCGCGAAGTGATCCCCGACCACCGGGACATCCTGCTCGCGCCGGTCATCTCCGAGAAGTCCTACGGGCTGCTCGAGGAGAACAAGTACACCTTCGTGGTGTCCCCCGGCGCGAACAAGACCCAGATCAAGATTGCCGTGGAGAAGGTCTTCGGCGTCAAGGTCGTCAGCGTCAACACGCTCAACCGCCAGGGCAAGCGCAAGCGGACCCGGACCGGTTATGGCAAGCGCAAGGACACCAAGCGCGCCATCGTGACGCTGTCCGCCGAGAGCAAGCCGATCGAGATCTTCGGCGGCCCGGCCGCCTGATGACGACGAGGACTGCGTAGAGATGGGCATTCGCAAGTACAAGCCGACGACCCCCGGTCGTCGCGGTGCGAGCGTCTCCGACTTCGCCGAGATCACTCGGACGACGCCGGAGAAGTCGCTGATCCGCCCGCTGCACGGCCGCGGTGGCCGCAACGCGTCGGGCAAGATCACGACGCGGCACAAGGGTGGTGGCCACAAGCGGGCGTACCGCCTCATCGACTTCCGCCGCACCGACAAGGACGGCGTGCCGGCCAAGGTCGCTCACATCGAGTACGACCCCAACCGCACCGCGCGCATCGCGCTGCTGCACTACTTCGACGGCGAGAAGCGCTACATCATCGCGCCGTCCAAGCTGCAGCAGGGCGACGTCGTGGAGAACGGCCCCAAGGCCGACATCAAGCCGGGCAACAACCTGCCGCTGCGCAACATCCCCGTCGGCACGGTGATCCACGCGATCGAGCTCCGCCCCGGCGGCGGCGCGAAGATCGCCCGCTCGGCCGGTGCCAGCGTGCAGCTCGTCGCCAAGGACGGCCCCTACGCCCAGCTGCGGATGCCCTCGGGCGAGATCCGCAACGTGGACGTCCGGTGCCGCGCCACGGTCGGCGAGGTCGGCAACGCCGAGCACCAGAACATCAACTGGGGCAAGGCCGGCCGCATGCGGTGGAAGGGCAAGAAGCCCACCGTCCGCGGTGTCGCCATGAACCCGGTGGACCACCCGCACGGTGGTGGTGAGGGCAAGACCTCCGGTGGTCGCCACCCGGTGAACCCGGCCGGCAAGCCCGAGGGTCGCACCCGCCGCCGCAAGCCAAGCGACAAGCTCATCGTCCGGCGTCGTCGCACCGGTAAGAAGCGCTGAGCAGGGAGGGAGTGAAGGATGCCTCGCAGCCTTAAGAAGGGCCCCTTCGTGGACGACCACCTGCTCAAGAAGGTGGACGCCCTCAACGAATCGGGCAAGAAGACCGTCATCAAGACCTGGTCCCGCCGGTCGACGATCATCCCCGACATGTTGGGCCACACGATCGCGGTGCACGACGGTCGCAAGCACGTGCCGGTGTTCGTCTCGGAGGCGATGGTCGGGCACAAGCTCGGCGAGTTCGCCCCGACCCGCACGTTCAAGGGCCACATCAAGGACGACCGGAAGTCGCGCCGTCGCTAGGCGACGAACCAGAGGAAGAGCAAGGGGAAGCAGCGATGAACGCCCGTAACGAAGCCGAAGCGCCGGAGTTCCCGCGCGCCGTGGCTCGGGCTCGCTACGTCCGTGACACGCCCATGAAGGTGCGTCGCGTCGTCGAGCTCATCAGGGGTCGTAGCGCCAGCGAGGCCCTGGCCGTGCTCCAGTTCGCGCCGCAGGCGGCATCTGAGCCGGTCCGCAAGGTGCTGCAGAGCGCCGTGGCCAACGCCGAGAACAACCTGTCCCTGGACCCCGACACCCTCTGGGTGTCGAAGGTCTACGTGGACGAGGGTCCGACCCTCAAGCGGTTCCGCCCGCGCGCCCAGGGCCGCGCCTACCGGATCCGCAAGCGGACGAGCCACATCACCGTCGAGGTGGAGAGCCGTCCGAAGAAGACCAGCGCGAAGGCCGGCGCTGACAGGAAGGGGGCTCGGTAGTGGGCCAGAAAATCAACCCGCACGGCTTCCGACTTGGTATCACCACGGACTGGAAGTCCCGCTGGTACGCCGACAAGCAGTACGCCGAGTACGTGGCCGAGGACGTCAAGATCCGCAAGCTGCTCTCGAAGGGCATGGAGCGGGCCGGCATCTCCAAGGTGGAGATCGAGCGCACCCGGGACCGGGTCCGCGTCGACATCCACACCGCCCGGCCGGGCATCGTCATCGGCCGCCGCGGCGCCGAGGCCGACCGCATCCGCGGTGAGCTGGAGAAGCTCACCAAGAAGCAGGTGCAGCTCAACATCCTCGAGGTGAAGAGCCCGGAGTCGGACGCGCAGCTCGTCGCGCAGGGCGTGGCGGAGCAGCTGTCCAACCGCGTGGCCTTCCGCCGCGCGATGCGCAAGGCCATCCAGTCGGCCATGCGCTCGCCGCAGGTCAAGGGCATTCGCGTGCAGTGCGGCGGTCGTCTCGGCGGCGCCGAGATGTCCCGCTCCGAGCACTACCGCGACGGCCGCGTGCCGCTGCACACGCTGCGCGCCGACATCGACTACGGCTTCTTCGAGGCCCGCACCACGTTCGGCCGGATCGGCGTGAAGGTGTGGATCTACAAGGGCGACATCGTCGGTGGCATCAGCGCCAAGCGCGAGCGTGACGCCGCCCCGGCGGCCGACCGCGCTCCGCGTCGCGACCGCAACGAGCGCCCGAACCGGGCGCGCCGTTCCGGCGCCAGCGGCACCACCGCGACGAGCACCGAGGCCGGCCGGGCCGCTGCGGGCGACCAGGCCGCCGCGCCGACCGAAGAGAAGACGGAGGGCTGAGTCGTGCTCATCCCGCGCAGGGTTAAGCACCGCAAGCAGCACCACCCCGGACGGTCCGGTGCTGCCAAGGGCGGCACGAGGGTCACCTTCGGCGAGTACGGCATCCAGGCTCTGGAGCCCGCCTACGTGACCAACCGGCAGATCGAGTCGGCTCGTATCGCGATCACCCGGCACATCCGCCGCGGTGGCAAGGTCTGGATCAACATCTTCCCGGACCGCCCGCTGACCAAGAAGCCCGCCGAGACCCGCATGGGTTCCGGCAAGGGCTCGCCGGAGTGGTGGGTGGCGAACATCAAGCCGGGTCGGGTGCTCTTCGAGATGAGCTTCCCGAACGAGACCGTGGCCCGCGAGGCGCTGCGCCGCGCGATCCACAAGCTCCCGATGAAGTGCCGCATCGTTACGCGTGAGGGTGGTGAGTTCTGATGGCAGCGGGTACCACCGCTTCCGAGCTGCGTGAGCTCACCGAGGAAGAGCTCGTGCTGCGCCTGAGGGAGGCGAAGGAGGAGCTGTTCAACCTCCGCTTCCAGATGGCCACCGGGCAGCTCGACAACAACCGCCGCCTGCGCACGGTCCGGCACGAGATCGCCCGGGTCTACACCGTGATGCGGGAGCGGGAGCTGGGCCTCTCGGCCTCTCCCGACGCGGTTTCCACTGGTGAGGGTGCGGCATGAGCGAGAACAACGAAGTGACCACCGAGGCTCGCAACGACCGCAAGGTCCGCGAGGGCTACGTCGTGTCCGACAAGATGGACAAGACGATCGTGGTGGCGGTCGAGGACCGCAAGAAGCACCGCCGGTACTCGAAGGTCATGCGCTCCACCACCAAGGTGAAGGCGCACGACGAGCAGAACACCGCCGGCGTCGGCGACCGCGTCCTGCTGATGGAGACGCGGCCGCTGTCGGCCACCAAGCGCTGGCGCCTCGTCGAGGTCCTCGAGAAGGCCAAGTAGCCAGTCGTACGACCGAGCCCGTCAGGTCGGAAATCTGGCGGGCCAGGAATGGTCAAGGAGCAGGTAAGTGATCCAGCAGGAGTCGCGGCTGCGCGTCGCCGACAACACCGGTGCGAAGGAAATCCTCTGCATCCGTGTTCTCGGTGGCTCGGGCCGCCGCTACGCGGGCATCGGGGACATCATCGTCGCGACGGTGAAGCAGGCCATCCCCGGCGCCGGCGTCAAGAAGGGCGACGTCGTCAAGGCGGTCATCGTCCGCACCGTCAAGGAGAAGCGCCGTCCCGACGGCTCTTACATCCGGTTCGACGAGAACGCCGCGGTGCTCATCAAGAACGACAACGAGCCGCGGGGCACCCGCATCTTCGGCCCGGTCGGTCGAGAGCTGCGCGACAAGAAGTTCATGAAGATCATCTCGTTGGCGCCGGAGGTGCTCTGACATGAAGGTGAAGAAGGGCGACACCGTCGTCGTTATCGCCGGCAAGGACAAGGGTGCTCGCGGCAAGGTCATCATGGCCTACCCCGCTGAGAACCGCGTCCTGGTCGAGGGCGTCAACCGCATCAAGAAGCACACCCGGATCACGCAGACCCAGCGCGGCGCGCAGTCGGGCGGCATCGTGACCCAGGAGGCCCCCATCCACGTGTCCAACGTGATGGTGGTCGACTCGGACGGCAAGCCGACCCGTGTGGGCTACCGGACGAACGACGAGGGCAAGCGGGTCCGCATTTCCCGTCGTAACGGGAAGGACATCTGATGACCACCGTTGAGAAGACCACGCCGCGGCTGAAGACCCGCTACCGCGAGGAGATCATCGCCGCGCTGCGCGAGCAGTTCGAGTACGCCAACGTCATGCAGATCCCGGGCGTGGTGAAGGTCGTCGTCAACATGGGCGTCGGCGACGCCGCCCGCGACGGCAAGCTGATCGAGGGCGCCGTCAAGGACCTGTCGATCATCACCGGCCAGCGCCCCGAGGTCCGCCGGGCCCGCAAGTCCATCGCGCAGTTCAAGCTGCGCGAGGGCATGCCGATCGGCGCGCGCGTCACGCTGCGCGGCGACCGCATGTGGGAGTTCCTGGACCGCCTGCTGACGATCGCGCTGCCCCGCATCCGCGACTTCCGCGGCCTGTCGGGCAAGCAGTTCGACGGCAACGGGAACTACACGTTCGGCCTCAACGAGCAGTCGATGTTCCACGAGATCGACCCGGACGCGATCGACCGTCCCCGCGGCATGGACATCACCGTGGTGACGACCGCGACCAACGACGACGAGGGCCGGGCGCTGCTGAAGCACCTGGGCTTCCCGTTCAAGGAGAACTGACAGATGGCCAAGAAGGCGCTGATCAACAAGGCCGCGGCCAAGCCGAAGTTCAAGGTGCGGGGTTACACCCGCTGCCAGCGTTGCGGTCGCCCGCACTCGGTGTTCCGCAAGTTCGGCCTGTGCCGGATCTGCCTCCGCGAGATGGCGCACCGGGGCGAGCTGCCCGGTGTCAACAAGTCCAGCTGGTAAGTCCGGCTCGGCGGCAGGTTTTTCGAGAATCATCACTTCGCTGTAGGCCCGTCCACGACCAGCCGGCCGCACCGCGGCCGGCTCGGACCCTGGCTGGGGAACCGCAGCGAGAAAGGTTGACCAGGTCACCATGACGATGACCGACCCGATCGCAGACATGTTGACGCGTCTGCGGAACGCGAACTCGGCTTACCACGACAAGGTCGTGATGCCGCACTCGAAGTTGAAGGCCAACATCGCCGAGATCCTCAAGCGCGAGGGCTACATCGCTAGCTACCGCGACGAGCAGGGCGACGTGGCCAAGAACCTGGTTATCGAGCTGAAGTACGGCCCGAACCGGGAGCGCAGCATCGCCGGCCTCCGCCGCGTGTCGAAGCCCGGTCTGCGCGTGTACGCGAAGTCGACCAACCTGCCGAAGGTGCTGGGCGGTCTGGGCGTCGCGATCATTTCGACCTCTGGCGGTCTGATGACCGACCGCCAGGCCAACAAGTCGGGCGTGGGCGGAGAAGTCCTCGCCTACGTCTGGTGAGGAAGGGGGACTAGGCAATGTCGCGCATCGGAAAACTGCCGATCACCGTCCCCTCCGGGGTCGACGTGAACATCGACGGCCAGGCTGTGAGCGTGAAGGGCCCGAAGGGCACCCTGTCGCTGAACATCGCCGAGCCGATCATCATCGAGAAGGCCGACGACGGCACCCTCGAGGTGAAGCGCCCGAACGACGAGCGTCGCAGCCGCTCGCTCCACGGCCTGTCGCGCACCCTGGTGCAGAACATGGTCGTCGGCGTGACGCAGGGCTACGAGAAGAAGATGGAGATCCACGGCGTCGGTTACCGCGTGGCGCTGAAGGGTTCCGACCTGGAGTTCGCGCTGGGCTTCAGCCACCCGGTGAAGGTGGAGGCCCCCGAGGGCATCACCTTCGCGGTGGAGACCCCGACCCGCTTCTCCGTGGCCGGCATCGACAAGCAGCTCGTCGGCGAGGTCGCCGCCAACATCCGCAAGCTGCGCAAGCCCGACCCGTACAAGGGCAAGGGCGTGCGCTACTCGGGTGAGAAGATCCGCCGCAAGGTCGGAAAGACGGGTAAGTGACATGAGCGAGACTGCAACGAAGTCCGTTTCTTCGGGGCGGAAGCCGGTTGGCAAGGACATCTCGACCACCCGCCGCGTCGCCAAGACCCGCCGTCACTTCCGCCTCCGCAAGAAGGTCAGCGGCACGGCCGAGCGCCCGCGCCTGGCGGTGCACCGCTCGTCGAAGCACATCACCGTGCAGGTGATCGACGACCTGACCGGCCGCACCCTGGCCGCGGCCTCCTCCGTGGAGGCGGACGTCCGGGCGATCGACGGCGACAAGAAGGCCCGTGCGGCGAAGGTCGGCCAGCTGGCCGCCGCCCGCGCCAAGGACGCCGGGATCACCAAGGTGGTCTTCGACCGGGGCGGCAACGCCTACCACGGTCGGATCGCCGCTCTGGCCGATGCCGCCCGCGAGGCGGGGCTGGAGTTCTGACAATGCACATGAACCGAATTGAGAGGGACGCCTGATGCCAGGACGCACGCGTCGCGAAGGCGGCGGGGGCGAGCGCGGAGAGCGCCGCGACCGCCGTGACGGTGGCCGCGGCGGAGCGGCCCAGGAGAAGACCCCGCACCTGGAGCGCGTGGTCGCGATCAACCGCGTCTCCAAGGTCGTCAAGGGTGGTCGTCGCTTCAGCTTCACCGCCCTGGTCGTCGTCGGTGACGGCGACGGCATGGTCGGTGTCGGCTACGGCAAGGCCAAGGAAGTCCCCGCGGCGATCGCCAAGGGTGTGGAGGAGGCGAAGAAGAACTTCTTCCGCGTCCCCCGCATCGCGGGCACGATCCCTCACCCGATCCAGGGCGAGAAGGCCGCCGGCGTCGTCATGCTGCGCCCGGCCTCGGCCGGTACCGGTGTCATCGCCGGTGGCGCGGTCCGCGCGGTGCTGGAGTGCGCGGGCGTCCACGACGTGCTGAGCAAGTCGCTGGGCTCCGACAACGCCATCAACATCGTGCACGCCACGGTGGCGGCCCTGAAGGGCCTCCAGCGTCCCGAGGAGGTGGCCGCCCGTCGCGGTCTGCCGATCGAGGATGTGGCTCCCGCCGGCATGCTCCGTGCCCGTGCAGGGGCGGTGTGACCATGGCGCAGCTCAAGGTGACCCAGGTCAAGAGCAGCATCGGTACCAAGCACAACCACCGTGAGTCCCTCCGGACCCTGGGGTTGCGCAAGATCCGCCAGTCGGTGGTCCGCGAGGACACGCCGCAGGTGCGCGGCCTGATCCACGCCGTTCGCCACCTGGTGGTCGTCGAGGAGGTCCAGTCGTGACCATCAAGATCCATGACCTGCGTCCGGCCCCCGGCGCCAAGACCGCGAAGACCCGTGTCGGTCGCGGTGAGGGCTCCAAGGGCAAGACGGCCGGTCGCGGCACGAAGGGCACCGGCGCGCGGAAGAACGTCTCCCCGCGCTTCGAGGGTGGCCAGATGCCGCTGCACATGCGCCTGCCGAAGCTCAAGGGCTTCCGCAACCCGTTCCGCACCGAGTACCAGGTGGTGAACGTGGGCGACCTCGCCCGGGTGTTCCCGGACGGCGGTCGGGTGGACGTGGACGCGCTGGTCCACGCGGGCCTGGTGCGCAAGAACGAGCTCGTGAAGGTCCTCGGCAACGGTGACCTGGACGGCGTCAAGCTCGACGTCGTGGCGAACAAGTTCTCCGGCAGCGCGGTCGACAAGATCGCCGCCGCCGGTGGCACCACCACCGTGCTCTGATCCGAAGCACACCGCCGAACGGCCCCGGAGCCTCCCGCTCCGGGGCCGTTCGCGTGCGCGCGCCAACCGGTGGGAAAGATCGATCGCGAATCTTTTCAACGGTTGCCGGCGATCGACGGGTCGTCCGTCCCGCCGCCGGGACGCGGTGCGGGGGCTGTCGAGACGCCCGTTCGCGCAGGGCGTAACGCCGGGTGGCGGCCGGTTCGCCGGGTTCGACCGCCCCTTCGGCGTCCCGGCCCTGGTCGCTCTGAGCACGGCACGGGCTTCCCCGGTCAAGCCGGCCCACCCCGGGCCCTTCCGAGCCCCTACGGCCCTCCTGGGCCACCTTGCGGCCACTTCGCCGCGACCAGGTCGCCGCCGGCCCGTCAACTCCACCGCTGCTGAGTCCGCCAGGACGGCGGCGCGCGGCGCGGTCGCCCGGCGCCGGGCGCGTCGACCGCTCCGCCCGGTCCGGCCCGCCCGCCGGGACTTGATCCATTCGGGGGCTTGCCCGGGACTGTGGTCGATCGGGTACTAAGTGTGAAGGAAGACTGCCTACGGCCATCGGCCAGGCGACTGTTAAAGTCGCGGGCTGAACCCGGATGCCCTCCGGGTCGGTCGCGGCTATCCGTCGCTTCCGCCACCGTCGGCGATGGTCGACGGGATGTCCGCAAGACTGTGTCGGCAACACAGCCGGCACCGCAGGATGCCGACCCCAGCGGGGCGGCAACGCTGATGGAGGTTCGCGTGCTCGGCGCATTCCGCTCGGCTCTCGCGACGCCGGACCTACGCAAGAAGATCCTCTTCACACTGGGGATCGTCGTGGTGTACCGGTTGGGCGCCACCATGCCCGCGCCGGGCGTCTCCTTCAAGAACGTCAAACAGTGCGTCGAGCAGGTCGACCAGCAGGGGATCTACCAGCTGATCAACCTGTTCAGCGGTGGTGCGCTGCTGAACTTGTCGATCTTCGCGCTCGGCATCATGCCGTACATCACGGCGAGCATCATCATCCAGCTCCTCACCGTGGTGATTCCCCGGTTCGAGCAGCTGAAGAAGGAAGGGCAGGCGGGTCAGGGCAAGCTGACCCAGTACACCCGCTACCTGACCATCGCCCTCGCGGTCCTGCAGTCCACGGGCATCATCGCCCTGGCCGTGCGCGACCAGCTGTTCGCGAACTGCGACGTCCCGGTCATCCCCGACCAGAGCATCTTCAACCTGGTCGTCCTCGTGGTCGTCATGACCGCGGGCACCAGCGTGATCATGTGGCTCGGCGAGATCATCACCGAGAAGGGGATCGGCAACGGCATGTCGCTGCTGATCTTCACCGGCATCGCGGCCCGCATCCCGATCGAGGGCAAGATCATCTTCGACCGCGGTGGCCTGACGTTCTTCCTCGTCTGCGTCGCGGCCCTCGTGATCATCGCCAGCGTCGTCTACGTGGAGCAGGCCCAGCGCCGCATCCCGGTCCAGTACGCCAAGCGCATGATCGGCCGCCGGATGTACGGCGGCACGTCGACCTACCTGCCGCTGAAGGTGAACCAGGCCGGTGTCATCCCGGTCATCTTCGCCTCGTCGCTGCTGTACCTGCCGGACCTGATCTCCCGGCTGACGGCCTCGAACGACGGCTCGGCGCCCGGCTGGTTCGAGACCTTCGTCGCGACGCACCTGGTCAGCCAGTCGAGCCCGGTGCACATCTCGCTCTACTTCCTGCTGATCGTCTTCTTCACCTACTTCTACGTCGGCATCACGTTCAACCCGGACGAGCGTGCCGATGAGATGAAGAAGTTCGGTGGGTTCATCCCGGGTATCCGTCCGGGCAGGCCCACCGCCGAGTACCTCCGCTTCGTCCTGGGGCGGATCACGCTGCCCGGCTCGATCTACCTGGGCATCGTCGCCATCCTGCCGAACTTCTTCCTGGAAGTGACCGACCAGGGTCAGAACCAGAACTTCCCGTTCGGCGGCACGGCGGTGCTGATCATGGTCGGTGTCGGCCTCGACACCGTGAAGCAGATCGAGAGCCAGCTCATGCAGCGCAACTACGAAGGGTTCCTCCGCTAGTGCGACTCGTTCTCGTCGGCCCGCCCGGTGCGGGCAAGGGCACCCAGGCAAAGACGCTCAGCACCGAGCTCGGCGTGCCGCACATCTCCACCGGGGACCTGTTCCGCGCCCACATCAGCGAGCAGACCGATCTGGGCAAGGAGGTCCAGGAGTACCTGGACTCGGGCGAGTTGGTGCCGGACGAGGTGACCAACGAGATGATGCGCGTCCGGCTCCTGGAGCCGGACGCCGCCAACGGCTTCCTGCTCGACGGCTTCCCGCGCAACACCGCGCAGGCGGACGTGCTGAGCGGGATGCTGGCGGCCGGCGGTCACACCCTCGACGCGGTGCTGGAGTTCCGGGTCGACGAGGACGTCGTGGTCGAGCGGCTGCTCGCCCGCGGCCGCACGGACGACAAGGAAGACGTGATCCGGCACCGCCAGCAGGTGTACCGGACGGAGACCGCGCCGCTGCTCGACTACTACGCCGACATCGTCGTGAGCATCGACGCCGTCGGCGACGTCGACGAGATCAGCGGGCGCGCCCTGAGCGCGCTGCGCGACCTGAAGTGAGCGGTGGACTGGTCGATGCGCTGCGTCGGGTCGTCCCCGGTCGGGACCGCATGATCGAGATCAAGAGCCGCGACCAGCTCGACGCCATGAGGGCGGCCGGGCTGGTCGTCGCGCGCACGCTGGCGCTGGTGTCCGCGCACGCGAAGGCGGGCGTCAGCACCGCCGAGCTGGACGAGCTGGCGGAGCAGAGCATCCGCGACGCCGGCGCGATCCCGTCGTTCAAGGGCTACCACGGGTTCCCGGCGTCGATCTGCGCGTCGGTGAACGAGCAGGTGGTCCACGGCATCCCCAGCCGCACCCAGGTGCTGGCCGAGGGCGACCTGATCTCGATCGACTGCGGCGCCATCCTGGACGGCTGGCACGGCGACTCGGCGGTCACCCTGCCGGTCGGCGAGGTCACCGGCGCGGAGCTGAAGCTGTCCGAGGCGACCCGCGCGTCGATGCTCGCGGGCATCGAGGCGGCGGTGCCCGGCGGGCGGCTGAGCGACATCTCGTTCGCGATCGAGTCGGCCACCATCCGGGCGGGCGAGGAGCACGGCGTCGAGTACGGGATCGTGGAGGGCTACGGCGGCCACGGCATCGGCACGAAGATGCACATGGACCCGTTCCTGCCCAACCACGGCAAGCCGGGCAAGGGCCCGCGGCTCAAGGTCGGCATGGCGATCGCGATCGAGCCCATGCTGACCCTGGGCACCGAGCGGACGGTCGAGCTGGACGACGGCTGGACGGTCATCACCGCCGACGGCTCGCGCGCCGCGCACTGGGAGCACTCGGTGGCCATCACCGACGACGGTCCCTGGGTGTTGACGGCCCTGCCGGACTGACGAACACCGCCCCACGCACGCGCCACCCCCGGCAAGGGGGTGGCGTTTTTCTTTCCCGCCCACCGGCGGGCAGGTTTCTTGACGCCCTCGGCGCGGCCTCAGTAGCGTCGACAATGCGATTGAATTCAACGCCGCGATCCACATCATTCACCAGTTGAGTGCAATGTTTGGAGTGTCGATGAAACGTACCCTCTTCAAGGCCGTTTTCGCCTTTGTCGGAATGCTCGCCCTGGTGTTCGGCACGACGACGCCGGCCAGTGCCGGCACCGGCGGCAACCGCTGCCTGTGGATCAACAGCGGCAGCAGCAGCTACGTCGGCAACGTGTCCTCGACCCAGAGCTGCGGCACGCCGGGCACGTACCACATCCGCCTGTTCGCGCCGGGCTTCGACCACAACTTCGGCAACTTCTACTACGGCGGCGGCAACCTGTACGGCTCGAACCCGGTGAACATGTCGTTCCCGGCGGGCAGCAACATGTGCTCGCAGCTGTGGCGGCACGACGGCGGTGGGAACTACTCGAACTGGGGTGACCCCTGCGTGTCGATCGGCTGATCCGACCGGTGGTCGGGTGAGGGGTCGCGGCTCGACGCCGCGGCCCCTCGGTCGCATTTCCCCATCGGCCGACAGCGCATTTGTGCGATCAAAGGGAAATGGCGAGTACTTCGCCTTTCCGTCGAGTGGTGATTCCTCGGACGGGCGCCGGGTGTGGTCCGGTGGCCGACGCGCCGCCGGTCGAGCCCGTGCGCCGCAGGGGCCGCGGGACCTGCTCCCGCGGGCGGCCACCTGGGCCGATTTGGGTGTTCGCGCCGACCCGCGTAGTATGGACGGGTGGCGCACACGTCGCGCCGGTTCCGCCATGCCCGGGGATCAGCTCCCCGAGGCTGGCAGGGTTCGCAAGGGCCTGGAGGAGTCGGGGCGCCGCGTGCCCGCACTCCGGAAGCAACACCCACCGTCACGAAACGCGGAGGACATGGGCAAGAAGGACGGGGCCATTGAGGTCGAGGGCCGCGTAGTCGAGCCGCTTCCCAACGCGATGTTCCGCGTCGAGTTGGAGAACGGTCACAAGGTCCTGGCACACATCAGCGGCAAGATGCGTCAGCACTACATCCGCATCCTCCCCGAGGACCGGGTTGTCGTGGAGCTCTCGCCCTACGACCTGTCCCGCGGGCGCATCGTCTACCGCTACAAGTGACCTCCGGCGCGCCCGAGCACGGGTGCGCCGGCTGACGCAGGAGAGCTCAGGCGTGAAGGTCCAGCCGAGCGTCAAGAAGATCTGCGACAAGTGCAAGGTGATCCGCCGCCACGGCCGGGTCATGGTGATCTGCGAGAACCTGCGCCACAAGCAGCGCCAGGGCTGAGCGGAGCACGACCGGCACGAGTCGAGTCTTCACCGGACGCGACAACGAGTAAGCCTCCTCGCACCTGCCACACCGGGCACCCCGGGTGGCACACCCCCGGACTCCAGGCCGGGGCCGGGACACCGGGCGCGAGAGCGACCGGACACTGACACAGCGAGTCAGTCCCGGGATCGGGCGAGGAGCAGACCTGGAGCGACACCACTGTTAGGAGCAAGCGCCGTATGGCACGACTCGCTGGCGTCGACCTCCCCCGCGAGAAGCGGTTGGAGATCGCGCTCACCTACATCTTCGGCATCGGTCGGACGCGCTCGAAGGAGCTGCTGACCGCCACCGGGATCTCCCCGGACATCCGGGTGAAGGACCTCGGTGACGACGACCTGGCGAAGCTGCGGGACTACATCGAGAACCACTTCAAGGTCGAGGGTGACCTCCGCCGCGAGGTTCAGGCCGACATCCGCCGGAAGATGGAAATCGGCTGCTACGAGGGGCTGCGCCACCGTCGCAACCTGCCCGTCCGCGGGCAGCGCACCAAGACGAACGCGCGCACTCGCAAGGGTCCGAAGAAGACCGTCGCCGGCAAGAAGAAGGCCGGAAAGAAGTAAGACCTCGCGTCTCTAGCAAGTAGGAGTTCACCCAGACATGCCACCCAAGTCCCGCACGGGCGCCGGGGTCAAGAAGGTCCGGCGCAAGGAAAAGAAGAACGTCTCGCACGGCCAGGCGCACATCAAGAGCACGTTCAACAACACCATCGTGTCCATCACGGACCCGATGGGCAACGTGATCAGCTGGGCGTCCGCCGGCCACGTCGGCTTCAAGGGCTCGCGCAAGTCCACGCCGTTCGCGGCGCAGATGGCCGCCGAGAACGCCGCACGCAAGGCCGCCGAGCACGGCATGCGCAAGGTCGACGTGTTCGTGAAGGGCCCCGGCTCCGGCCGGGAGACCGCGATCCGCTCGCTGCAGGCCGCCGGTCTCGAGGTCGGCACCATCCAGGACGTGACCCCGCAGCCCCACAACGGCTGCCGCCCGCCCAAGCGGCGCCGGGTCTGAGGCACGGGGAGGAGTAAGACAACATGGCACGCTACACCGGACCGGCCACTCGCATCTCGCGCCGTCTCAAGGTCGACCTCGTCGGCGGGGACCAGGCGTTCGAGCGTCGTCCTTACCCGCCCGGCCAGCACGGCCGCGGTCGGATCAAGGAGTCCGAGTACCTGCTGCAGCTGCAGGAGAAGCAGAAGGCCCGCTACACGTACGGCGTCCTGGAGAAGCAGTTCCGGCGCTACTACGAGGAAGCGGTTCGCCGCACCGGCAAGACCGGTGAGAACCTGCTGCAGATCCTGGAGTCCCGGCTGGACAACGTGGTGTACCGCGCGGGTCTCGCGCGCACCCGTCGTCAGGCCCGCCAGCTGGTCAGCCACGGTCACTTCATCGTGAACGGCCAGAAGGTCAACATCCCGAGCTTCCGGGTGTCGAAGTTCGACATCATCGACGTGAAGCCGAAGTCGCTGCCCACGCTGCCCTTCGAGGCCGCGCGCGCTTCCTTCGGCGACCGGCCGATCCCGGCGTGGCTGCAGGTCGTCCCCTCGACCCTGCGGATCCTGGTGCACCAGCTCCCGGAGCGGGCGCAGATCGACACGCCCGTCACCGAACAGCTCATCGTCGAGCTCTACTCGAAGTGATCCTCCTGGGAGGGCCGCCACCGGTGGTCCTCCCAGTCGGGTCCCGCGGCGGCACGGAATGGTGTGCCGCATGCGTTTGCCGGTCTCCGCGACCGGTCCCACGACGTCAAATAGCGGGCGTCGGGGTTAGAGAGGAAGAACCCAGTGCTGATTTCCCAGCGCCCCTCGCTCAGCGAGGAAGCGGTCAACGAGACCCGCTCCCGGTTCGTCATCGAGCCGCTGGAGCCGGGCTTCGGCTACACCCTCGGCAACTCGATTCGCCGCACCCTGCTGTCGTCCATCCCCGGCGCGGCCGTGACCAGCATCCGCATCGACGGCGTGCTGCACGAGTTCACGACCGTCCCCGGTGTGAAGGAAGACGTCACCGACATCATCCTCAACCTCAAGGAGCTGGTCGTCAGCTCCGAGGAGGACGAGCCGGTGACCATGTACCTGCGCAAGCAGGGGCCGGGCGCGGTGACCGCGGGCGACATCGTGCCTCCGGCCGGTGTCACCGTGCACAACCCCGACCTGCACATCGCCACCCTGAACGGCAAGGGCAAGCTGGAGATCGAGCTCGTGGTCGAGCGCGGTCGCGGCTACGTCCCCGCCGTGCAGAACAAGCAGGCCGGCGCCGAGATCGGCCGCATTCCGGTCGACTCGATCTACTCGCCCGTCATGAAGGTGACCTACAAGGTCGAGGCCACCCGTGTCGAGCAGCGGACCGACTTCGACAAGCTGATCCTCGACGTCGAGACCAAGCCGTCCATCACGCCGCGCGACGCCGTCGCGTCGGCGGGCAAGACGCTGGTCGAGCTGTTCGGCCTCGCTCGCGAGCTGAACGTCGACGCCGAGGGCATCGAGATCGGCCCCTCGCCCGCCGAGGCGGACACCATCGCGGCGTTCGCGATGCCGATCGAGGACCTGGACCTCACCGTCCGGTCCTACAACTGCCTCAAGCGCGAGGGCATCCACACCGTGGGCGAGCTGGTCTCGCGCAGCGAGGCGGACCTGCTGGACATCCGCAACTTCGGCGCGAAGTCGATCGACGAGGTCAAGATGAAGCTCGTCGGCCTCGGCCTCGCGCTGAAGGACAGCCCTCCTGGGTTCGACCCGTCGGCCGCCGCGTCCGACTACCCGGCCGAAGGCTGGGGCACGGACACCGCCGTGGACTCCCACGACGACGGCCAGGACTACGCGGAGACCGAGCAGCTCTGAGGTCGCTTAGCGGCCGGGCCGGAGCAGAGGATCAGAAAGAAATCCGAGGAGCAATTCGATGCCCACCCCCACCAAGGGACCCCGTCTCGGGGGCTCGCCGGCCCACGAGCGGCTGATGCTGGCCAACCTGGCCACGTCCCTGTTCACCCACGGTCGGATCACGACCACTGAGGCCAAGGCGAAGCGGCTGCGCCCGTACGCCGAGAAGCTGATCAGCAAGGCGAAGGTCGGCGACCTGCACAACCGTCGCGAGATCCTGAAGGTCATCCGCGACAAGGACATCGTGCACAAGCTGTTCGCCGAGATCGGCCCGCAGTTCGCCGACCGCCCCGGTGGCTACACCCGCATCACCAAGACGCTGCCGCGCAAGGGCGACAACGCCCCCATGGCCGTGATCGAGCTGGTCGCGGAGCAGACCGTCACCTCCGAGGCGGAGCGCGCCCGCAAGACCAAGTTCGCCAAGGACGAGGCTCCCGCCAAGAACGAGACGGCGGCCGACTCGACCGAGGGGACCGCGGACACCGCGGACGTGCAGGACCAGGACGCCGAGGCGCCCGAGTCCGCCACGAAGGACGCCGCCGAGGAGCCCGCCGAGGGCGCCGACGACGCGGCGAAGACCGAGAACAAGAAGGACGAGTCCTGACGGACGCGAACTTCACCGACGAGCCCGTCGCCCCCGCTGGGGACGACGGGCTCGTTCGTGTGCGACTCGACCTGGCCTACGACGGCACGGCGTTCTCCGGCTGGGCGCGGCAGCCCGACCGCCGCACGGTGTGCGGGGTGCTGGAGGACACCATGTCCACGGTGCTGCGCGAGGACGTGCAGCTCACCGTGGCGGGCCGCACGGACGCGGGCGTGCACGCGTCCGGCCAGGTGGCGCACGTCGACCTGCGGGCCGGGGTGGACGTCGCGGGGCTGCCGAAGCGCCTGGCCAGGGCGTTGCCGGCGGACGTGCGGGTGTTCTCGGCGCGGGTCGTGCCGGGGGCGTTCGACGCGCGGTTCGCCGCGTTGCGGCGGCACTACGAGTACCGGGTCACCGACGCCGCGTTCGGCGCGCACCCGCTGCGGCGCCTGGACACCCTGGCCTGGCCCCGCCCGCTGGACCTGGACGCGTTGAACGAGGCGTCCCGGGCGCTGCTGGGCGAACGGGACTTCTGCGCGTTCTGCAAGCGGCGGGAGGGCGCGACCACGATCCGCGAGCTGCAGCGCCTGGAGTGGGTGCGCGCGGGTGACGTGCTGACCGCGCACGTGTCCGCGGACGCGTTCTGCCACTCGATGGTGCGCAGCCTGGTCGGCGCGCTGCTGGCCGTCGGGGAGGGGCGCAAGCCGGTGGGGTGGCCCGCGTCGCTGCTGTCGTCGAGCGGGCGGTCCAGCGAGGTCGCGGTGGCCCCGGCGCACGGGCTGTCGCTGGTGCGGGTCGACTACCCGGCGGACGGCGAACTGGCCGCGCGGGCGGCCGTCACCCGGAACGTGCGCGTCGCGCCCGCCGGGTAGTCCGACGGGCCCGCAATCGTTTGCGCCGGCTCAGAAGCCGAGTTCGTCCAGATCGACCGTTACGGGGATCGGGGAGGCCGTGATGGTCGTCGGTCCGCCGGAGTCGATGGTGTTCTCGACCTCGTACTCGCCCGCGCCGAGGCGGTGGGCGGTGGGCTTCAGGCCGCTGAACCTGTTCGTCTGCTCGATCGTCCACACGAACGGCACCCCCGCCGAGGCGTAGGCGGCCATCTTCGCCTCCCGCTCCGAACGCGTGTTGCCGGGTGACCAGACCTCCACCGCCAGCAGCAGCGCTTCCGCGGGAAAGCTCGCCCCCGTCGGCTTCCGGTCCAGGATCACGGCGTCGGGGATCAGGGCCGTGCGCAGGGCCGATGAGATCTTCACCCCCACCGGTGGGGCGAAGAACAGGTCGGATCGCCCGGTGGCCCGGATCGTGTCGTCGATCCACCTGCCCAGCCAGTAGGCGGTGAGTTGGTGTTCGCCGGAAGGTGGGGGAGTCACGTGGAAGTGTCCAAAGATCAGCTCGATGCGCGACCCGTCCTCCGCAGGGGGCAGGTCGAGCCATTCCTCGACGGTGTGCGGGCCGATCATCGGGTTCGGCAGGGCTTCTTCCTTCAGGGCTGTGGACACGACTACAACCTCCGCGATCGACTTGATTATGACCCTGCCACAGTCCCACTGGGGCGACACCGGCCCTGATCAGGTGAAATGCGGAGCGGCCCCGCACCGGGGAGGGTGCGGGGCCGCTGTCGTGCGGTCGGGCCGTCGGCGACTACAGGTCGAGGGTCCAGGTGTCGATGTAGCCGGTGTCCTGGCTGTACGAGTCGCGCACGCGCAGCTGCCAGGTGCCGTTGGCGTTCTCCGCCGACAGGTTCAGCGTGTAGGTCGCGTCCACGTTGTCCGCGCCGTCCGAGCCCGACTGCACCTTGAGCTGCTTGACCGCGCCGCTCGGCGTGATCAGGTCGATCGCCAGGTCGCCCCGGTAGGTGTGCTTGACGTGCACCTCGACGGTGGCGGCCGTGCCCGCCTTGCCGGCGCAGTCGGTCACCGGGATCGGGCTGGACGCGGTGCCCAGGTCCGGCACGGCCACGTCGGTCGCGTTGGTCTTGGCCGGGCAGCCGGTGGGCGGGGTGGTGCCGCCGACGAGCCTGAGCAGCTTGTTCGGCGAACCGGTGCCCGCGTTGCCGACCACGCCGTTCGTCGCGGCGTTCACCAGGGCGTCGCGCACCTGCTGCGGCGTGGCGGCGGGGTTGGCGGACAGGTAGACCGCCGCCGCGCCGACCACGTGCGGCGTGGCCATGGACGTGCCGCTGATCGTGTTGGTGGCGGTGTCGTTGGTGTGCCAGGCCGAGGTGATGCTGGAGCCCGGCGCGAAGATGTCCAGGCAGGTGCCGATGTTGGAGAACGACGACCGGGCGTCGGTGTTGGTCGTGGAACCGACCGTGATCGCCTCCAGCGTGCGCGCCGGCGTCGTGTTGCACGCGTTGGCGCCGCTGTCGTTGCCCGCCGCGAGGCCGTAGGTCACGCCCGCCGCGATGGAGTTGCGCACGGCCTGGTCGACCGTGGCGTCCGCGCCGCCGCCGAGCGACATGTTCGCGACGGCCGGCTTGGCCGCGTTCGCGGTGACCCAGTCGATGCCCGCGATGACGCCCGCGTAGGTGCCGGAGCCCGCGCAGTTCAGCACCCGCACGCCGACCAGCTTGGCCTTCTTCGCCACGCCGTGCTTCGTGCCGCCGACGGTGCCCGCGACGTGCGTGCCGTGGCCGTTGCAGTCGGCGGCGTCGTTGTCGTTGTCGACGGTGTCGCGACCGCTCACGGCGCGACCGCCGAAGTCGCTGTGCGAGAACCGGATGCCCGTGTCGATGATGTAGGCGGTGACGCCCTCACCCTCGTTCGGGTAGGTGTAGGAGTTGTCCAGCGGCAGCGCGGCCTGGTCGATCCGGTCCAGGCCCCACGACGGGGTCGGCGTCTGCGTGCCGGAGATCTTCACCTCGCCGTCCTGCTGCACGTAGGACACCGACGGGTCGGCGGCCAGCTTGCGGGCCTGCGCCTCGGTCATGGTGGCCGAGAAGCCGCGCAGCGCGCTGGTGTACGTGTGCTTGACGTTCGCCTGGTACTTGCCGCTCAGCGTGCCGACGCTGCTCGTGCTCATGTCCTTGAGCACGACGATGTAGCTGTCCTTGACCGCGTTCGGCGCGTCCGACCCGAGGATCCGACCCTCCGCCGCGGTCGAGGTGAAGCTGGTCAGCGCGGCCGTGACCGCGAACGCCGTGCCGGTGGCCAGTCCCACACCGGCTGCCCGTCTCATCCAGGACGCGCGCACGTCTGCCATGGCAGGGGTTCTCCTCTTCGCAGGGGTGGTGTCCGACCGGTGTCGCCCTGAAACCGGTCGAGCACGTTGAGTTGTTCCTAGTTCGCCCCGCGGGGGTGAAGCAAGAATTTCGGCGGATCAACCGACGAACGGCTCCTCCACAGTTTTATTCGGACTGTGAACGAATTGCTGCGGAGAGTCACTGGACCCGGGCGAAAAAATATGCCCCCGGACGAGGTCCGGGGGCACGGGCAACAGCGGGGCGGCGGTCAGTCGCCGCGCCGGACCGCACCGAGGATCTGCTGCTCACCGGGGGTGGTGACCAGGCGCAACGGCCGCCACAGGTTCGTCCCGAGCGCGATCACCTGGTCGTCCTTGAGCGTGGTGAGCTGGTGCGCCATCTGCGGCGGCAACCGCCAGATCTGACTCGCCAACTGCGCCTGCCCGACCGGTAGCCGTTGCAGCAGCACCAGGTCCGCGGAATTCGCCGTCGTCGCCGCCTGGGGGTGCAAATAGGGCAACACGTACATAGTGGTCTGCCACGGCGAGCGCGGCGGGAACAGTTCCTGCGGCACGTGGCCGCCGTCGTGCACGACCAGCAGCGGGCTGTCCTCGGACGGCCGCGGCAGCTCGACCGGGCTCAGCCGGCGCAGCTGCACCAGCGGCGAGGGGCGGCCGTCCGGTCCCGCGCCCGCGGCGCGCACCACGGGCTGCCAGGCCGCCGGGCGACCCGTCGCGATGGTGATCCACGCGCCCGTCGCCATCGCCCGCAGCGCGATCTGCCTGGCCAGGTACAGCCCGCCGACCACCACCATGCGGGTCGGCGCGGACCGCAGCACCGAGATCGTCAGCGGCTCGCCCTGGAGGCCGGAGCCGAGCACCATGCCGCCGCGGTCGCCCGACGGGCTCACCACGTCCAGCATCTGGGGCGACACCAGGAACTCCGGCGCCACGCCCCGGCCCTGCGAGTCCATCAAGCGGGAACTGCTCACGCCACACCTCCGAGCGGCAGCGTCGCGGCCAGGCCGGCGACCTGGAGGCCGTTCAACGGGGTCAGCGTGATGTCCAGCTTGTCGGACAGCGCCTTGAGCCGGTCGTCCGCGCGGTCCAGCTCGGACGGCGTCCGCGCGCTCACCCGCACCATGCCGCGCAGGCCGACCTGGCCCTGCTCGCTGCTCGGTGAGATCGTCATCGACAGCGTCGAGGACAGCGCCCGCACGCCGGTCAGCGCGTTGAGGTTGTTGCGCACGCCCTTGGACGGCCAGCCGGTGATCGCGTAGCTGGCGTGGCCGACGCCGCCCGCCGTCACGCCGGACCACTTCTCGCGCAGCGACACCGGGTTGTTCGACCCGGCCACCGAGGTCAGCTCGGCCGCCGAGATGCCCGCCCGGATCAGCTCGTCCGGGTCGAGCGGGCGGATCGACACGCCCGTCGACTCCAGCGCGTTGCGGACCCGCGAGAGCGCGCCGATCAACGCGCGGTGCGCGCCCACGACGCCGCCGCCGCGCTCCCGGATCGCCGCCGCGCACCGCTTCGGGTCCAGCCGCACGGCGATCCACGTGGTCCGGCGCGCCGCGGCGGGCAGCGGGCCGAGCACTTCCATGTACGAGTTCAGCGCGGGGGAGTTCGCGGGCAGCGCCGCGCTGCCCGGGTAGCAGTGCCAGATCACCGAGATCGCGTCCAGGACCACGCCGCGGTCCTCCAGCGTCGGCGCGAGCGCGCCCAGCGGCAGCGACGGCGCGCTGCCCACCGCGGTGATCAGCCCCGGCGCCGGGTCGACCAGCAGCACGGCGGTCCACGCGCCCTGGTGCCACGCCATGCCGAGCGGCCGGCGCTCGTGGTCGACGCCCCTGGCCACCACCAGGTCCGGCACCGCGAGGCGCAGCAGCGCCACCCGCGGGTCGTCCGGGCCGATGACCGAGGACTCCTCCTCCGACGGCGGCTTCATCTCGACCGGGCCGCTGCGCTTGGCCGTGCGGCCGTGCGAGCGGAAGCTGTAGCGCACCACCAGGTTGATCCACTGGGTCAGCCACCGGCCGCGGGACTTGGTGAACGCGAGGACCAGCGCGATCAGCACGATGCCGCCCGCGACGTACATGGGCGCCGGCTCGACGCTGTCACCGGTCGCGCCGACGGCGAGCAGGACCAGGCCGATGGCGACGCCGACCTCCAGCACAACCAGGTTGGCGACCGGCAGCGCGCCCAGGCTCGCGCCTGCGGTGCGGCGGCGCGCCCGGAGCAGCGCGGCGCGCACGGCGCCGCCTGCCGCCTGCGCGCGTGCCGCGGCGGGGTTGGGCTGGCCCGGATGTTGGGTGGTCACGGACATCCGCTCTGGTTCTCTTTCCCGTCGGCGTGCGCCGGGCGGACCGACCGGGTCTCACCAACCCGCACACGGACCACCCGCCGTCCGGCTATCGTGCAGACCGTACCGCGACTGGGAGAGCAGCGAGCCGAGAATGGCATCAACACCCACCACCAAGTCACAGGTCCAGGCTTACCGCTTCGTGCTGCGCAGGATGCAGTCCGCCCTGGTGCGCAGGGACGCGGTGATGCTGCACGACCCGATGCGCACGCACTCGCGCGCCACCGCGGTGGGCGTCCTGCTCGGCATCATCGGCATGATCGGGTTCTTGATCTTCGGCTTCTTCTCGCCGGACCCGCAGGTCGACGACCAGACCCAGATCGCCATCTCCAAGGAGACCGGCCAGGTCTACGTCGTGCAGGCGTCGGGCAAGACCAAGACGCTGATCCCGATGACGAACCTGGCGTCCGCGCGGTTGCTGCTGCTGCAGCGGTCCAACCCGGACACGGGCAAGGCCGAGGTCGCGGGCGGTGACGCGGCGGCGGGCCAGGTGAACGCGGGTCCGCAGGTCGCGGGCGGCGAGCCGAAGCTGGTCACCGAGAAGGCGTTGGCGAAGCTGGCCAAGGGCCGGCTGACCGGCATCCCGGACGGCCCGGACATGCTGCCCAAGCCCGAGGACCGGATCGGCGCGGACTGGTCGGTGTGCGACACGCTGACGCTGGACGAGTCGCTGAACGACCCGTCGGCCCAGGGCAAGTTCACCACCACGGTGCTGGCCGGCTACAGCGGCGGCGGCGAGCTGCTGGACGGCAACCGCGCCCTGCTGGTGCGCGCGGGCACCGACGACAAGCAGGCGTACCTGATCTACAAGGCGCCGGTGAACTCCAAGGTCACCTCGACGTCGACGGTGCGGGCGAAGGTCGACCTGACCAACGCCGAGGTGCGCACCGCGCTCAACCTGAGCCAGAAGAAGCCGCGCGCGGTCAGCTCCGGCCTGCTCAACGCCATCCCCGAGGCCAAGCCGCTGGTGGCGCCGGAGATCGAGGGCCGCGGCCAGGGCGTGACCTACGTGCAGGGCGAGAACCTGCGGATCGGCGACGTGATCGAGGTCTCGCGCACCGGCGCGGACTCCAAGTTCTACGTCGCGCTCAAGGACGGCCTGCAGGAGGTCAGCAAGGCCGCGGGCGACCTCATCCGGGCCACCTACGCGCAGGGCGCCAAGCCGAGGCTGGTCGACATCGCGCGGATCAACAACGCGCCGACGGTCAGCGACCTCGACTTCGCCGACTACCCGACCGAGGTGCCGGAGACGCTGGAGCCCAACCAGAACAACCGGGTGATCTGCCTGGGCTGGCAGGCGCAGAACGTCAACTCGGCCAACAAGTCGCAGCACACCAAGGTCACCATCGCGCCGTCGCTGCCGATCCCGTCCGACGTGCCGCCGGTGGAGATCAACCAGGTCGGCGCGACCGGCGAGGTCGTCAGCCAGTTCGTGATGGCGCCGGGCAAGGCGGCCGTGGTGCGCAGCGCGACGTCCACCCAGGACTTCGCCAGCGGCCCGATCCACCTGATCACCGGTCGCGGCGTGAAGTACGGCATCCCCGACGTGCTGACCAGCGGTGCGCTGGGGCTGGGCGCGGACGGGTTCTCGCCCGGACCGGAGTCGATCCTGCGGCTGCTGCCCAACGGGCCGCAGCTCAACCGCAACGACGCCGCCCGCAGCTGGGACTCCATCCCGGTGCCCAAGAGCAACAGCCTGCTGCCCGAGGAGCGGGCGAAGCAGGGGAGCTGAGCCCTTCGGCGGAACCGGCGTGGTCCGGTTCCCGTCAGAGGGTGCAGGAGGTGTCGGGGTGAACGAGGTCACACGCGGGCCCGCGGTCGCGGCGACGGGCGGTGGTCGCGTCGAGGTCGACGCCCGCTGGCTGGAGCTGTACGCGAAGCGGGTCGAAGAGGCCGCCGAGGAGCTGACCCGCGCTCGCGACGAGCTCCGGGAGGAGCCGGTGCGCGCGAAGAGCTTCGGCGAGCTGGGGCGGGCGCTGCGCAACGCCGAGGCGTACGGCCGGGCCGCCGGGATGCTGGACCGGCAGCTCGACCGGGCGTGCGCGGTGCTGGCGTCCGCGGCGTCGGGCCTGCACGAGGTGGCCGACCACTACGGCTCCCAGGACGACGACGCGATCGCGTTGATCAAGGCGGTCGACCGCCGGGCGGGGTTGGGCTGATGCGCGGCAGGGACGGCAGGCAGATCGCCGCCGAGGTCGGGCCGGAGCTGGACTACCTGACCGGGATCAGCCGGCGGCTCGGCGTGCGCGACCTCGTGGCGGACTACTTCACGCCGGTGGTCGGCGACTGGAACGACCTGCACGACGAGGCGGAGCGCTGGCGCCGGGCCGGGCTCGTCGCCGAGCACGTGACGCGCGACCTGACCAAGCCGCTGGGCAGGCTGGACTCGGCGTGGCAGGGCAAGGACGCGGACGCGTTCGTCGACCACATGCGGCAGGTCGGGCTGGCCGGGCACGACATGTCCGACGCGATGCACGCCATGGGCGAGGCGCTGGACCAGACCGCCGAGGGCATCCGCGACATCGTGCAGGACATGTCCCGGGTGTTCGCCGAGGCGGCCGACGCGGTGTCCGGCGCGGCGGCGCTGCCGGTGGACGGCGACCGGCGCGTGGTGGAGGTGCTGGACGAGCTGCACGACCCGGCCAAGGAGCTGCACGAGTCGGTGCGGGACGTGCTGGAGGCGTTCCTGCGGCTGTGCGACGGCGTGTCCGGTTCGGCGGGCTTCGCCGACGTGCGGATGGAGCACGAGTACCCCGAGAAGGACTGGACCTTCACCGCGCCCGCGAAGCCGACCGCCCCCGAGCCCGCCGTGACGCCGCCGGCCGAGGCCGAGCCGACCGGGACCAAGCCCGCCGCGACCGGCGGTGGCGGTTCGGGCTCCGGCGGTTCCGGTGGCGGTGCGCCCGGTGGCGGTGGTGGTGGCGTCCCCGGTGGTGGTGGTGGGCTGCCCGGTGGAGGCTCTGCGCCGCAGATGCAGCCGGGTGGGTCGACCGGTGTGTCCGAGCCGCACCCCGCGGAGCCCGGTCCCCGTCCGGCGGCCGCGGCGGCCGGGCCGTCCGGCGCTCCGGCGGGCGCGGGCGGCGCCGGGGTGGTGGGCGGCGGGATGATGGGCGGCATGGGCGCCGGCGGTCAGCAGGGCGGCGACAAGGAGCACAAGTCGAAGGTCCAGCTGGCCGGCTCGACCGAGCAGGTCTTCGGCAAGCCCAAGAAGTCCGCCCCGCCGGTCCTGGGCGAGGACTGAGAGCGGGACGTCGGGAGGGCCGCCCCCTCGGGAGCGGCCCTCCCGGCGTCAGATCGTCGAGCGCTTGGGCGGGGCCGGTCGCCTGGCGCGGTTGCGGTTCACCGTGTGCACGATGAACAGCGTCAGCAGCAGCAGGCCGACGCCCGCGCCCGTGCCGGACAGCGCCACGATCATCGGCGTGTCGCTCGGCGGGTTCAGCGGACCCAGGTCGGTCATCAGCGGCGCCGGGGTGACCGGCTTCGCGCCCGGTCGCTCGGACGGCAGCTCGGCGGTCAGCGCGGCCACCGGGTTGATCATCCCGTAGCCGACCTTGTGGTCGCGGCCCAGCGGGTTGCCGGGGTGCTGCGCGGTCGCCTTGACCCGGTCCATGACCTGCCGCGCGGTCAGGTCGGGGAACCGCTGGCGCACCAGCGCGACCACGCCCGACACGTACGGCGCGGCGAAGCTGGTGCCCTGGATCGCGGTGAGCCTGCCGTTGCTGTCCCGGTTCGCGTCGGTCAGGCCCTTGCCCGCCGGGTCGAGGCTGACGATGTTCTCGCCCGGCGCGGCCACGCTGATCCACGGGCCCCACACCGAGAACGACGAGACCTCGCCCTCCATGTTCATCGACGCCACCGACAGCACGTCGTCGGAGTACCACGGCGGCGACGCGACCACGTTGACGTTGCTCGGGTTCTGCTTGTCGTTCTGGCTCTGGCAGCCGCTCTTGGAGTCGATGTTGCCCGCGGCGGTCACGATGACCACGTTCTTGTCGTTGACCGCCCAGTTGATCGCGGCCTGCAGCTCGCGCTCCTGAGCGCTGGGCTCGCGCGGCGCGTCGCACGCGGTCAGCGAGATGTTGATGACGTTCGCGCCCTGGTCCACGGCGGACACGATGGCCTTGGCCAGCGTGCCGACCTTGCCCGCGGTCGGCCGGCTGTCCTTCTTCGCCGGGTCGTCGAACTTGTAGTTCTGGCTGGTCTGCCGGAACGCCAGCACCTCCACGTCCGGCGCGGCGCCGACGAAGCCGGTCTCGTCGTCCCGGCTGGCCGCCGCCACGCCCGCGACCTCGGTGCCGTGGCCGTCGCAGTCCTTGACGCCCTGCTCCGCGGTCTCCACGTAGTCACCGCCCGGCCGGACCCGGCCGGCCAGCCGCGGGTGCTCGGCGTTGACGCCGGTGTCGATGACGGCGAGCTTGACGCCCTTGCCGGTGGCGAAGCGGTGCGCCTCCTCCAGCCGGAGCTGCATCTGGCCCCACGGCTTGTTCGGGATGGGGCGCTCGTCCGTGCCGGACGTGACGCACTCCACGGCCTTCTGGTAGTTGACGTCCTCCTGCGGCGGCTCGGGCGCGCGCAGGAACGACCGGTCCACCGCCGGCGGCTGCGAGTTCGGCCGGTCGGCCGGGGTCGTCGGCTGGGCGTGCGCGCCGGGCGCGGTGACCAGGGTGACCGCCGCCGCGGTCAGGGCGGCGAACTTGCGGATGCGCATCAGGGCCTCACGCGGGGATGAGCTGGCGCATGGCGACGTACAGGTCCATCACCGCCAGCGCCAGCGGCAGCACCGCGGCGATCAGGATGGCCTCCAGCACGTCGACCGTGCGGCGCAGCACCGGGGAGAACTTCTGGTTGGGGAAGATCACGCCGAGCACCAGCGCGCCCGCGCCGACCACCACGAGGGTGCCGAACACGAACAGCAGCCGGTCGCCGGCCGAGGACTGCACCAGCCAGCCGAGCAGCACGCCCGCGCCCGCGGCCATGCCGCTGGCCAGCAGCGCCACCGCCTGCGCGCCGTTGGCGTAGGCCCGGCCGCGCAGCAGCAGCACCAGCGTCACCACGATCGCCAGCAGCGGGCCCCAGATGGTGCCGTCGCCCGCCGCGATCACGGCGAACAGCGCGGCGATGCCGCCACAGCCGATGATCATGCCGGTCAGGTACTCGTGCGCGTTGGCCGTGCGCCGCTCGATGACGGAGTACTCCGGGAAGCCGGTGTCCTCCTTCAGGTCCTCGGCGCTGCCCGGCACGGTCGGCAGCGGCAGCTTGGCCAGCTGGATCGTCAACCGCGGCAGCGCGGACAGCATCGCCAGCGAGACGGCCGCGGTGGCCGCCGCGATGCCCTCCAGGGGGTGGTCCACGAAGAGGCCGACCAGGAACGCCAGGCCGCTCAGCGCGCCGGCCGTGGCGGCGGCGATGAACACCGTGATGCCGCGGCCGATCAGCATGATCGCGGCCGAGGCGAAGATCAGCACCAGCACGCTGGCCAGCAGCAGGCTGGCCCGGCCGATCGGGCCGGGCACGATGTACAGGCCCGCGACGTAGGCCATCGGCAGGCCGCCCGCCGCGGCGATCAGCACGCCCGTGCCGGTGGCGTTGTAGGACCGCGCCACGACCGCGCCCGCGGCCAGCGAGGCGATGGCGACCACGCCCGCGCAGATCGCCGGGCCGAGGTTGCCGCCGCCCGCCAGCGGACCGGCCATCAGCACCGCGATGGCGGCCGTGATGAGCGCCAGCGCGCCCGCCAGGTGGCCGTAGCGCCGCGCCGTGTCCTTGGTCCACGGGCGGAAGCTGTCCGGGTCGGACTCGGCGATCGCGTCGACCACGTCGTCGTACAGCGGGGGCGGCGGGTTCTCGTTGCGCTTGCGGAGCTGGAGCAGTTCGCCGTCGACCACGCCCAGCGAGGCCAGCGTGCGGCTCGGGTCGAGCGGGTTGTCGCCCAGCTTGGCCAACGCCCAACCGCCGTGGCGCACGCCACCGTCCGGAGTGGCCTCCTTGGCCATGTCGAGCAGCATCGGCAGCAGGTCGGCCACCGCGACGTCGGCGGGCAGCGCGACGTCGATACGCGTTCGCGGCGCAACCACCGTCACCCGGCTGAACACCGTCGTACCGGTCGCCACCAGCGCCCCCTAAGGTCCTGATCAGTGTGTGCTGTGGTTCCGCCCCGACCTTATTGGTCCGGTCGGACGTGCTCGGGCCCGCCCCTGAGGAGCGGACCCAGTATGGGGGCAGCGGGTCTCGGTACAGGGCCGTTCCGCGCAACACGTCGGCCGCGGATTTCACCGACCCCCCGTCGGGCGCGGGCCCGATGCGCCATAGTGTCGGTGCGACTGTGGCGTGCCCGCACGCCCGGCGCGGACTCCGGCTCGGCCGGGGTGTTCGTTGGTGGATCGACGCTGAAGAGGTGCCTGTCAGGTGAGCACGCTGCAGTTCAAGCGCACGGCACGCCTCGCCGCTCCCCGCCCCCCGGGCGGTGAGGTCCACCTCGAACCGCCGCCCGAGGTGCCCCGGGTCATCCCCGGCAACATCATGATGAAGGCGCTGCCGGTCGTGATGATCGTGTCGTCCGTCGGGATGATGGCGCTGATGTTCACGTACAGCAACCGCAGCCCGGCGGCGATGATCATGCCGGGCATGATGCTGGTGTCGACCATCGGCATGATGGCCGGCGGCATGGGCAGCGGCAAGGGCCAGAAGAAGGCCGAGATGAACGAGGACCGCAAGGACTACCTGCGCTACCTCGGCCAGATGCGCGACCGCGCCCGCGAAGCCGCCAACGAGCAGCGCGCCGAGCGCGAGTGGGTCCACCCCGACCCCCAGATGCTGTGGTCCCTGGCCACGACCCGGCGCATGTGGGAGCGCCGGCAGAACGACCCCGACTTCTGCCACCTGCGCGCGGGCCGCGGCTCGCAGCGGCTGGCCACCCGGCTCGTGCCGCCGCAGACCGGTCCGGTCGAGGAGCTGGAGCCGATCGCGACGCTGGCGCTGCGCCGGTTCGTGCGCGCCCACTCGCTGGTGCCCGACCTGCCCATCTCCATCGCGCTGCGCGGCTTCGCCGCAGTCGGCCTGCTCGGCGACATCGAGCACAAGCGCGGCCTGGCCCGCGCCCTGCTCGCCCAGATGGTGACCTTCCACTCGCCGGACGACCTGCTCGTCGCGGTCGTCACCACCGGCCGCACCAAGGCCGAGTGGGAGTGGATGAAGTGGCTGCCGCACGTGCAGCACCCGTCGATCATCGACGGCATCGGGCAGATGCGGATGATGGCCGGCTCGCTGACCGAGGTCGAGCAGATGCTGGACGAGCAGCTGCGCGACCGGCAGCGGTTCACCCGCAACGCGCCACCGCCCGCCGACCAGCCGCACATCGTGATCCTGATCGACGACGGCGACGTCACCCGGGAAGAGCAGATCATCCTGGAGGAGGGCCTGGTCGGCGTCACGCTGTTCGACCTGTCCGAGTCCCTGGGCAACCTGACCGCCCGCCGCGGCCTGCGGCTGGTGATCGAGGACGGCAAGCTCGGCGCGCGCAGCGCCAGCGGCGTCGAGTGGTTCGGCTCGCCGGACTGGCTGAGCGTGGTCGAGGCCGAGGCGCTGGCCCGCAGGCTGTCGCCGTACCGGATCGGCGGCGTGGACGCGGGCGGCAGCGACGAGGACCCGCTGTCGATGAGCAACAACCCGCCGCTGCTGGAGTTCCTGGGCATCCCCGGCGACCCGATGACGTTCGACGTGCAGGCGGCCTGGCGGCCGCGGCCGGTGCGCGACCGCTACCGGGTGCCGTTCGGCATCGGCGAGTTCGGGCAGCAGGTCGAGCTGGACATCAAGGAAGCGGCCATGGAGGGCATGGGCCCGCACGGCCTGTGCATCGGCGCGACCGGTTCCGGCAAGTCGGAGTTCCTGCGCACGCTGGTGCTGGGCATGCTGGCCACGCACTCCTCGACCTCGCTGAACATGATCCTGGTCGACTTCAAGGGCGGCGCGACGTTCCTCGGCCTGGACAAGGCGCCGCACGTGGCCGCGACGATCACCAACCTGGCGGGCGACCTGACCCTGGTCGACCGGATGAAGGACGCCATCGCCGGTGAGGTCTCCCGGCGGCAGGAAGTGCTGGCCAAGGGCAACTACAAGAACGTCTGGGACTACGAGAAGGCGCGCGAGAACGGCGCCGACCTCGACCCGCTGCCCGCGCTGTTCATCTGCATCGACGAGTTCTCCGAGATGCTGACGGCGAAGCCGGACTTCATCGACATCTTCCTCCAGATCGGCCGCGTCGGCCGGTCGCTGCAGATGCACATGCTGCTCGCGTCGCAGCGGCTTGAAGAGGGCAAGCTGCGCGGTCTGGACACGTTCCTGTCCTACCGGATCGGTCTGAAGACGTTCTCCGCCGCCGAGTCGCGCGCCGCGATCGGCGTGCCGGACGCCTACGAGCTGCCGCCCATCCCGGGCTCGGGCTACCTGGGCGTGCAGGGCTCGCCGCTGACCCGGTTCAAGGCGCTGTACGTGTCCGGCCCGTACCGGCCCGCCGGGTTGCAGGTCGCGGGCCCGTCCGCGCCGGTGACCAGCGACAAGCGGCCGCGCTACTTCGTGCCGGACTACATCGAGATCCCCAAGGAGCCGATCAGGCCGATCGAGCCGGTCAAGCAGGAGAAGAAGGAGGAGGACAGCAACGAGCCGTCCGAGCTGGAGGTCATCGTCGAGCGGCTGGTGGGCCAGGGCCCGCCCGCGCACGAGGTGTGGCTGCCGCCGCTCAACGAGCCGCCGTCGCTGGACACCCTGCTGCCGCCCCTGCAGCCGACCGAGGACCGCGGCCTGACCGCGCCGGGCTTCTTCTCCAACGGCAAGCTCCAGGTGCCGCTGGGCGTGGTGGACAAGCCGTTCGAGCAGCGGCGCGACCTGCTGTGGGCGGACTTCTCCGGCGCCGCGGGCCACGGCGCGATCGTCGGCGGTCCGCAGTCGGGCAAGTCGATGATGCTGCGGACGTTGATCACGTCGATGGCGTTGACGCACACGCCGGAGGAGGCGCAGTTCTACTGCCTCGACCTCGGTGGCGGCACGCTCGCGTCGCTGGAGAACCTGCCGCACGTCGGTGGGTTCGCCAGCCGGTTGGACGTGGACAAGGCGCGCCGGATGGTGGCCGAGCTGTCGGGCCTGATCACCGAGCGCGAGCAGCGGTTCCGGGCGCAGGGGATCGACTCGATGGTCGAGTTCCGCAACCGCAAGCGGCGCGGTGAGATCCGGGACGACAACTTCGGCGACGCGTTCCTGGTCGTGGACGGCTGGATGAACTTCCGGCAGGAGTTCGAGGCGCTGGAGCCGGCCGTCCAGGCGCTCGCGGCGCAGGGCCTGTCCTACGGCGTGCACGTGGTGGTGGCGGCGAACCGGTGGGCGGAGATCCGGCCCGCGATGAAGGACCTGCTGGGCACGCGGTTCGAGCTGCGGCTGGGTGACACCAGCGAGTCCGAGGTGGACCGGAAGGTCGCGGTGAACGTGCCCGCGGGTCGGCCGGGCCGTGGTCTGTCGCCGCAGAAGCTGCACTTCCTCACCGCGCTGCCGCGGGTCGACGCGTCGTCGGACGCGGAGAACGTGGCGGCGGGCGTGCAGGACATGATCGCCAAGGTCGCCGGCGCGTGGCGCGGCCGGCGCGCGCCGCAGGTCCGCCTGCTGCCGGACCTGCTGCCGTACAACGACTTCATGGCCCAGGTGCACCAGCAGCGGCCGAACCGGGGCCACCTGGTGCCGATCGGCGTCAACGAGGACGAGCTGGCGCCGGTGTACCTGGACTTCGACTCCGACCCGCACTTCATGGCGCTGGCCGACGGCGAGTCGGGCAAGACGAACATGCTGCGCACCATCGTGCGCGGGATCATGACCAGCTACACCTCGAACGAGGCGCTGATCATGCTGGTCGACTACCGGCGCACGATGCTGGGCTACATCGAGACCGACCACCTGCTGTCCTACGCGGTGTCGTCGGCGCAGCTGACGGACATGATCAAGGACGTCCGCGGCTCGATGGTCAACCGGCTGCCCGGCCCGGACGTCACCCAGGAGCAGCTGAAGAACCGCTCCTGGTGGAAGGGCCCGGAGCTGTTCGTGGTGGTGGACGACTACGACCTGGTCGCGCCGCAGGGCGCGCAGAACCCGCTGCAGCCGCTGGCGGAGTTCATCCCGCAGGCCAAGGACGTCGGCCTGCACATCGTCGCGGTGCGCCGGATGGGTGGCGCGTCGCGGGCGATGTACGACCCGATCCTGGGCAAGCTGAAGGAGATCTCCGCGCCGATCATGGTGGGCTCCGGCTCGAAGGAGGAGGGCTCGATCGTGGGCAACCTCAAGGCTTCGCCGCAGCCGCCCGGCCGGGGCACGCTGGTCACCCGCAAGCTCGGCCAGCAGCGCATCCAGCTGGCGTGGATCGACCCGGACTGACCGGGTCCGCGCGGACAGCGGTGGAAGGGCCTCGCTCCGGCGGGGCCCTTCCGCGTCGCGCGGGTCGGGTGCCGCATGGGTCGGGCGCTGCGTGGTCGGGCGCTGCGTGGTCGGGCGTCGCGTGGTTCGGGCGTCGCGTGGTCGGGCGTCGCGTGGTTCGGCGCCGCTGCTGGAAGGCCCGCGCGGTTCGACGGAACTGCCGAACCGGCGCGGGCCACGGGTCACCGCGACGACCCACCGGCGGGAACGGCTGTACCCCCCGGCGTCGCTGACGGCCGTGCGCGCGGTGGGTCGCGGTGACCGGGTCCCACTGTGCCGAGCGGTCCTCACACTCGGCTCACGCGGCCGATCCGTCGGTGCCCTGCCCTATGCTTCGCCCCGCACGTGAGGGGGTGCGCGTGGAGGTCGAGTTCAAGGTGCTCGGACCCCTTGAGGTCCGGCGGGGCGGCGGCCAGGTGGTGCTGCCGGCGGGCAAGGCGCGGGTGCTGCTGGCGACCCTGCTGCTCCGCGCCGGCCGGGCGGTGCCGGTGGACGTCCTGGTCGACCGCCTCTGGGAGGGGCGGTCGCTGAACCCGGCCCGCACCAGGGCGACCCTGCACATGGTGGTGACGAGGCTGCGCCAGTCGCTCGGCGAGGCGAACGTGGTGCGGACCACCGCGGGCGGGTACGTGGCCGACGTGCCGCCGGGCGCGCTGGACCTGCACCGGTTCCGCGAGCTGGCGGCGGCCGGCCGGTACGCCGAGGCGCTGGCGCTGTGGCGGGGCGCGCCGCTGTCGGACGTGCCGTCCGACGTGCTGCACGACGAGGACGTGGCGCCGCTGCTGGAGGAACGCCTCGACGTGCTGGAGCGGCGGGTCGACGCGGACCTGGCGGCGGGGCGGGCCGCGGAGCTGGTGGCCGAGCTGCGGGCGTCGACCCGCGAGCACCCGCTGCGCGAGCGGTTCTGGGGCCAGCTGGTGGAGGCGCTGTCCCGGTCCGACCGGCAGGCCGAGGCGCTGGCCGCCTACCGGGAGGTCGGCGAGCTGCTGGCCGAGCAGCTGGGCGTCGACCCGGGGCCGCGGCTCCAGGAGCTGCACCGGCGGATCCTGGCCGGCGCCCCGGAGGCCCCCGCGCGCGGGTCGGCCACGCCCGCGCCGCGCCAGCTGCCGATGCACACCCGGTTCTTCGTCGGTCGCGAGCGCGAGCTCGGAGTGCTGTCGGCGCTGCTCGACCCGGTGTCGGCGGGCGGCGCGGCGGTCATCTCGGTGATCAACGGCACGGCCGGCGTCGGCAAGACCGCGCTGGCCCTGCACTGGGCGAGCCGGCACCGCGACCGGTTCCCGGACGGGCAGCTCCACGTGAACCTGCGCGGGTTCGACCCGACCGGCGTGCCGATGAGCCCGGAAGAGGCGCTGCGCGGTTTCCTCGGCGCGCTCGGCGTGGCGCGGGAGCGGATCCCGTCCGGGCTGGACGAGCAGGTCGGGCTGTACCGGAGCCTGCTCGCCGACCGCCGGGTGCTGGTGGTGCTGGACAACGCGGCCGACAGCGAGCAGGTGCGCCCGCTGCTGCCGAGCGGCGGGCGCTGCCTGGTGCTGGTGACCAGCCGCAACCAGCTCGACGGGCTGGTGGTGCGCGAGGGCGCGCAGCCGCTGCCGCTCGGCGTGCTGTCCGACGAGGAGGCGACCGCGCTGCTGGAGCGGCAGCTGGGCGCGGACCGGGTCGGCGCGGAGCCGGCCGCGGTCGGGGAGCTGATCGGGCACTGCGCCGGGTTGCCGCTGGCGCTGTCGGTGGTGGCGGCGCGAGCGGCGGCGCACCCGGACTTCTCGCTGCGGGCGCTGGCGGTCGAGCTGTCCGACGAGCGGACCCGGCTGGCGGCGCTGGACACGGGCGAGGCGATGACCAGCGTCAAGACGGTGTTCTGCTGGTCGTACGAGCGGTTGAGCCGGGAGGCCGCCCGGATGTTCCTGCTGCTGGGCGTGCACGCCGGTCCGGAGGTGTCGATCCCGGCGGCGGCGAGCCTGGCCGGCGTGCCGCCGCGGGCCGCGCGCCAGGCCCTGGTCGAGCTGAGCCGGCTGCACATGATCGCCGAGCCGGTGCCGGGCCGGTTCTCGCTGCACGACCTGGTGCACGCCTGCGCGCGCGACCTCACCGCCGCGCACGACGACCAGGACGAGCTGCGCGCCGCCCTGCGCCGGCTGCTCGACCACTACCTGCACACCGCGGACGCCGCCGACGGGTTGCTGTACGCGCAGCGCGCGGCGGTCCCGCTGGCCGAACCCGAGCCCGGCGCGGTGACGCCGGAGCTGACCGGCCGGGCGGACGCGCTGGCCTGGTTCGGCATCGAGCGGGAGACGCTGTGGGCCGCCGTCGGGCACGCCGCCGCGCACGGGTTCGACGCCCACGCCTGGCAGCTGGCGCGGACCACCACGGCGTTCGCCCGGCTGCGGTCGTACTGGCCCGAGCAGGCGCGGTGCCTGGAGGTCGCGCTGGCCGCGGCCGGGCGGCTGGGCGACCCGGTCGCGCTCGCCTCGACCCACCGCGACCTGGGCCGGGTGCTGATCGGGCTGCGGCGGTTCGCCGAGTCCGAGCGGCACCTGCGCACGGCGCTGGAGCTGGCGCGCGAGTCGGGCGACCGGCGGGGCGTGGCGCACGTCCACCGCCACCTCGCCGGCCTGTGCGAGGAGCAGCGGCGGCTGCCGGAGGCCCTGCACCACGCCGAGCGGGCGCTGGAGGTGTTCGAGGAGCTGGGCGACCGCGCCGGTGTGGCCCGCGCGCTCAACGCGGTCGGCTGGGCCCGCGCCATGCTCGGCGCCGACCTGGACCGCGCGCTGGCCGACTGCGGTCGGGCGCTGGTGCTGTCGCAGGAGGTGGACGACGTGCTGGCGGAGGCGGCGACCTGGGACAGCCTCGGCTACACCCACCACCGCCTGCGGGACCTGGACGAGGCGGTCCGCTGCTACCGCGAGGCGCTGCCCCGGTACCGGGAGAGCGGTGACCGGTACGAGGAGGCGGCGACGCTGCAGCGGCTCGGCGACACGCACCTGCTGGCGGGCGACCACGACGCGGCGCTCGCGGTGTGGCAGGAGGCGCTGGCCATCCTGGACGAACTGGGCCACGGCAACGCCGACGTGCTGCGGGCCAAGGTGGCCGGCCTGCCGTGACCGCGCCTGACCGGGCGTGAGCTGCGGTGAACGGGTCCACCGCGCGCCGGCGGCCGCACCCGGGTGGCGGGCGCCCGGTCGGAATCGGCGGGACGGGGGACACCGCTGTCCGGTACACATTCGCGGTGGCGCTAGGGGGTGTCGGGATGACGGTGGACGTCCGGTTGCGGGTGCTGGGGCCGCTGGAGGTGCGGCTCGACGACCGGCCGGTGCCGGTGCCCGCCGGTCGCGCCCGGGTGCTGCTGGCGACGCTGCTGCTGCGCGCGAACCGGGCGGTGCCGGTGGACGACCTGGTCGCGCGGCTCTGGGACGAGGACCCGCCGAACCCGCGCCGGGCCAGGGCGACGCTGCACATGGCGGTGGCCCGGCTGCGGCAGGCGCTCGGCGAGGCGAACGTGGTGCGCACCGCCGCGAACGGCTACCTGGCCGACGTGCCGCCGGGCGCGCTGGACCTGCACCGGTTCCGCGAGCTGGCGGCGAACGGCGAGTACGCCGAGGCCCTGTCGCTGTGGCGCGGCGAGCCGCTGTCGGACGTGCCGTCGCCGCTGCTGCACGCCGAGGACGTCACGCCGTTGCTCGAAGAGCACCTGGTGGTGCGGGAACGGCGGATCGAGGCCGACCTGGCGGCGGGCCGGTCCGACGCCCTGGTCCCCGAGCTGCGCGCGTTGACCGCGGAGCACCCGCTGCGGGAGCGGTTCTGGGGCCTGCTGATGCTCGCCCTGTCCCGCGCCGGCCGCCGGGACGAGGCGCTGGCCGCGTACGAGGAGCTGCGGTCCAGGCTCGCCGACGAGCTGGGCGTCGACCCGAGCCCGAACGTCCGGCGGCTGCGCCGGGAACTGGTCGACGCGCGCCCCGTGCCGCGGCAGCTGCCGTCGCCGGGCGGGTTCTTCGTCGGCCGTGACGACGAGCTGCGCGCGCTGACCGGCCTGCTCGACTCCGACGCGGGCACGATGGTGATCTCCGCGATCGGCGGCACGGCGGGCATCGGCAAGACGACGCTGGCCGTGCGCTGGGCGCACCGGGTGGCCGAGCGGTTCCCGGACGGCCAGCTGTACGTGGACCTGCGCGGCTTCGACCCGGGCGGCGAGCCGATGCCGCCCGGCGACGCCATCCACCGCTTCCTGGAGGCGCTTGGCGTGCCGCCCGACCGGGTGCCGCCCGACCTGGACGCCCGCGCCGCGCTCTACCGGACGCTGCTGGCCGACCGCCGGGTGCTGGTGCTGCTGGACAACGCCCGCGACAGCGACCAGGTGCGACCGCTGCTGCCCGGCGGCACGCGGTCGATGGTGCTGGTCACCAGCCGCAACGACCTGAGCGGCCTGGTCGTGCGCGAGGGCGCGGCGCCGCTGGCGCTCGGCCTGCTGACCGAGCCCGCCGCGCGGGCGCTGCTGGAGCGGCAGGTCGGCGCCGAGCGGTCGGCGGCCGAGCCCGAGGCGTTCGCCGCGCTGGTGGCGCACTGCGGCGGGTTGCCGCTCGCGCTGGCCATCGTGGCCGCCCGAGCGGCGGCGGACGCCGGGTTGCCGCTGAGCGCGCTCGCGGCCGAACTCGTGGACGAGCGCACGAGGTTGGCCGCGCTGGACGCCGGTGACGGCACGACCAACGCGAGGGCCGTGTTCTCGTGGTCGTGCCGGCACCTGAGCGCTCCGGCGGCGCGGGTGTTCCGGCTGCTCGGCCTGCACCCCGGACCGCACGGGACGCCGGCCGTGGTGGCGAGCATGACCGGCCTGTCGCCGGCCCGGACCCGCGAGGTGCTGCGGGAGCTGGTGCGCTCCCGGCTGCTGGGGCAGCCCGCGCCCGACCGGTTCGCCTACCACGACCTGATCTGCCTGTACGCGGTCGACCAGGCGCACGAGCACCACGGCCCGGCCGAGCGGCGCGACGTGGTGCGCCGGGCGCTGGACCACTACCTGCACACCGCCGACCGGGCCGACCGGCTGCTCCACCCGCACCGCGACCCCCTCGACCTGGACCCGGCCGACGAGGCGGTGGCGCTGACCGGGCTCGCCGACCACCGGGAGGCGCTGGCCTGGTTCGAGGCCGAGCACCGGGTGCTGGTCCTGCAGATCGGGCTGGCGCACGACCAGGGCTTCGACGACCACGCGTGGCGGCTCGCGCGGGCCTGCGCGGCCTACTTCCAGGGCCGCGGCCACCGGCGGGACCAGCTGGCCACCCAGCGGACCGCCCTGGCGTCCGCCGAACGGCTCGGCGACCTCGACGCGCAGGTCCGGGTGCACCGCGACATCGGCCTGACCGACCTCAAGAGCGGTGACCTGGAAGCCGCCGCCCGCCACTACCGGCGGGCGCTGGAGCTGTCCGCCCGGCTCGGTGACGGCTCCGGCCGGGCCCGCGCGCACCGCGGCCTGGCGGAGGTGTTCGAGCGGCAGGGCCGTTACGCGGACTCGCTGCGCGAGTGCGTGAGCGCGTTGGAGCTGTTCCGCGCGTCGGGCCCGGTGTCGGAGGTGGCGGGCGCGTTGAACGCGGTCGGCTGGTTCCACAGCCTGCTGGGCGACCACGACGCCGCGCTGGAGCACTGCCGGGAGGCGCTGGAGGTGTTCCGCGGCCTCGGCGACCGCTTCGGCGAGGCGGACGCGCTGGACGGCCTGGGCCAGGCCCTGCACCACTCGGGCCGGCCGGACGAGGCGGTCCTCCGGTTCCACGAGGCGGTCCGGCGCCGGCGGGAGACCGGGTCGACCGACGAGGAGGCCCGCACGCTGCGCCGGCTGGCGCGGGCCGAGCGGGACCGGGGCGCGGTCGACGCGGCGTTGGCGGCGGCCGACAGGGCGTTGGAGATCTTCACCGCGCTGGACGAGGTGGAGGCCGAGGCGTTGCGCGAGGAGTTCAGCTCGCTGTCGTCACCTCGTCACGGCCAGTGATGTTCGAGTAGACTCACGGGCGGTGCATGGGGGGCCTCTTGTCGACTGAGTTCAGGGTGCTCGGACCCCTGGAAGTCCGGTCGGCGGGCAAGCCGATCGCGGTTCCGGCGGGCAAGGCGCGGGTGCTGCTGGCCGCGTTGCTGCTGCGGGCGGGCGAGGTCGTGCCCGCCGACGAGCTGGTCGAGCGGCTGTGGGAGGGCGGCGCGCCCGACCCGGCCCGCGCGCGGGCCGCGCTGCACATGACGGTGGCCAGGCTGCGCCGCTCGCTCGGGCCCGCGAACGTGGTCCGCACCGCGACCGGCGGCTACCTCGCCGACGTGCCCGCCGACGCGCTCGACCTGCACCTGTTCCGGTCGTGGGCGGACGCCGGGCGGTACGCGGACGCGCTCGGCCTGTGGCGCGGCGCGCCGCTGTCGGACGTGCGCTCGGACGCGCTGCACCGGCTGGAGGTCGCGCCGCTGGAGGAGGAGCGCCTCGTCGTGCTGGAACGCCGGATCGACGCCGACCTGGCGGCCGGCGGGGCGCGGGAGCTGGTCGCCGAGCTGCGGTCGTTGACCCGCGCGCACCCGCTGCGCGAGCGGTTCCGCGACCAGCTGATGCTCGCGCTGTACCGGGCCGACCGGCAGGCCGAGGCGCTGGCCACCTACCGCGCGGCCCGCGAGGTGCTGGTCGACGAGCTGGGCGTCGAGCCGGGGCCGCGGCTGCGCGAGCTGCACGAGCGCATCCTCGGCGGCGACCCGGACCCGCTGCCCGCGAAGCCCGTCGTGCCGCACCGGCTGCCCGCCCGCGGCCCGCACTTCGTCTGCCGGGACGCGGCGCTGGCCGAGCTGTCCGCGCGGGCGGAGGCGGGCGCGGGCGTCGTGGTCGTGGGCGGCGCGGCGGGCGTCGGGAAGACCGCGCTGGCCGTGCACTGGGCGAACCTGGCGGCCGACGCGTTCCCGGACGGCCGGCTGTACGCGGACCTGCGCGGCTTCGGCACGGCCGACTCGCCTTTGCCGCCCGCCGAGGTGGTCCGGGGTTTCCTGGACGCGTTCGAGGTGCCCGCGGCGGAGGTGCCGGACGGGTTGGCGGCCCGGGTCGAGCTGTTCCGGCGCGTGGTCGGGGGCAGGCGGGTGCTGGTCGTGCTGGACAACGCGCGGGACGCCGACCAGGTGCGCCCGCTGCTGACCGCCGGCTGCTTCACGGTCGTCACCAGCCGGGACCGCCTCGCCGACCTGGTCGCCGCCGGCGCGCACCCGGTCGACGTCGACCTGCTGGACGACGCCGCGTCGCGCGCGCTGCTCGTGCGCCGGCTGGGCCCGGAGCGGTTGGCGGGGCAGGACACCGCGACCGCCGCGCTGGTCGCGCACTGCGCCGGGCTGCCGCTGGCGCTGGCCGTGGTGGCGATGCGGGCCGCGGTCAACCCGCACTTCCCGCTGGCGCTCATCGCCGAGGAGCTGGCCGACGAGCAGGCCGGGCTGCGCCAGTTCGACACCGGCGACCCGGAGTCGAGCCTGGGCAACGTGTTCTCCTGGTCCTACCGGCTGCTCGGCCCGTCCGCCGCCCGGCTGTTCCGGCTGCTCGGCCGCCACCCCGGACCGGCGTCCGCGTCCGCCGCGGCGGCGCTGGCCGGGGTGCCCCTGCCGGAGGCGGAGGCGGCGATCGGCGAGCTGATCGCCGCGCGGCTGCTGACCGAGCCCTCGCCCGGCCGGTACTCGGCGCACGGCCTGCTGCGGCGGTACGCGGCCGAGCTGTCCGCCGCCGAGGACGACGACACCGACCGGGCGCGGGCCGCCGAACGCGCGCTGAGCTGGTACGTCCACACCGCCCGCAACGCCGTCGGCTGGCTGCCCGACCGGGGCGCGCCGGCGCCCGGCCGCGCGGCGGACCGGTTCCTCCGCGCCGCGTGCGAGCGGGCGTCGCCGCGACCGCCCGAGCACGTGCCGCCCGCCGGGTTCACCTCGGCCGAGGACGCGTCGGCCTGGCTCGGCGCCGAGTGGGACAACCTGGTCCGGCTGGTCCGCGCCGCGACGGCCGGGTAGGGCGCCGGTGGCACTTCGGAGAACGACGGCGGCGGGTGGGGCGAGCAGGTTCGCCGGCCACCGCGCACCCCGTCCACCCGGCTCGCGGCGGCGCTCGCGGCACGTCCGGAAGTCGTAAACTGCGAGAGGTCCAAGGAGGGGTATGGCGACTCGGTGCACGGTCCCGGGGCTACCCGCACTTCCGGCCCACCGCCCGCCGTCCGCTGAGAGGCCCGTGGCGTGACGGCGCTGCGGTTCAACGTGCTCGGCCCCCTGGAGGCGTGGCACGGCGAGGCGCCCGTCCCGATCCCCGCCGGTCGGGCGCGGGTGCTGCTGGCGACGCTCCTGCTGCGCGCGAACCAGCCGGTCCCGGTGGACGTCCTGGTCGACCGGTTGTGGGAGGGCGGCGCGCCGAACCCGGACCGGGTGAAGGCCACGCTGCAGATGGTGGTGCGCAGGCTGCGCCAGGCGCTGGGGCACGCCAACGTGGTGCGCACGACCACCAACGGCTACGTCGCCGAGGTCGACCCGCGGTCGCTGGACCTGCACCGGTTCCGCGAGCTGGCGGCGGCCGGCGAGCACGCCGCGGCGCTGGCGCTGTGGCGGGGCGCGCCGCTGTCGGACGTGCGGTCGGACCGGCTGCACCAGGAGGAGGTCGAGCCGCTGCTGGAGGAGCGGCTGGTCGTGCTGGAACGCCGGATCGAGGCCGACCTGGCGGCGGGCCGGTCCGGTGACCTGGTGCCCGAGCTGCGCGCGCTGACCAGGGCGCACCCGCTGCGGGAGCGGTTCTGGGGCCAGCTGATGCTCGCCCTGCGCGGCAGCGATCAGCAGGCCGAGGCGCTGGCCGCGTTCGGCGCGGTGCGCGAGCTGCTGGCCGAGGAGCTCGGCGTCGACCCCAGCGAGCACCTGCGCGCGGTGCACCGGGCCGTGCTGGCCGGTGACGCCGAGCCGCAGCCCGCGCTCACCCCGTGGACCGCGCTGTGCCAGCTGCCGCCGGACACGGCGGACTTCATCGGCCGCGACGACCTCTACGCGGAGGCGTCCGCGCTGCTCACCGCGGACCCGTCCAGGACGGCCGTGCCGGTGCTGGCGATCACCGGCGCCCCCGGCACCGGCAAGAGCACCCTGACCATCCGGGTCGCGCACGCGCTGCGCGGCAGCTTCCCGGACGGCCAGCTCTTCGTCCGGCTCGACGGCGCGGGCAACGCGCCGCGCGACCCGGCCGAGGTGCTGGCCGAGCTGCTGACCGCGGTCGGCGTCAGCCCGTCGGCCGTGCCGGACCGGCTGGAGGCGCGGGCCGCCGCGTTCCGCTCCCGCGTCGCCGACCGCGCGGTGCTGCTGGTCCTGGACGACGCGGCGGGCGTCGACCAGGTGCGGCACCTGCTGCCGGGCACCGCGAGCAGCGCCGTGCTGATCAGCAGCAGGCACCAGCTCGGCGGCCTGCCCGGCGTGCGCAGCCTGCGGGTGCCGCCGCTGGCCGCCACCTCCGGCCTCGACCTGCTGACCCGGATGCTCGGCGCGGACCGGGTCGCCGCCGAGCCCGCGGCCGCCGCCGCGATCGTCGAGGCGTGCGGCGGCCTGCCGCTGGCGCTGCGGATCGTCGGCGCCCGGCTGGCGTCCCGGCGGTCGCTGCCGCTGGCGAAGCCGGCCGCCCGGCTCGCCGACGAGCGCCGCAGGCTGGACGAGCTGGCCACCAGCGACATGGAGGTCCGGGCCAGCCTGGAGCCGAGCTACGAGGCGCTGCCCGCGGACGCGGCGCTGGCGTTCCGCAGGCTCGGGCTGCTCGGCGCGTCGGACGTGGCGGCGTGGGTGGTGCGCGCGCTGACCGGGCTGGACGACCCGGAGGACGCGGTCGAGCAGCTGATCGGGGCGAACCTGCTGGAGGAGGTGGGCCGGGACGCGACCGGCGAGCCGCGCTACCGGCTGCACGACATCCTGGCCGTCTACGCCGCCGAACTGGCCCGCGCGGAGGGCCGCGAGCGCAACGACGCCGCCCTGCGCGACTACGTCGACGCGCTGACCGCGCTGGCCGACGCGGCGTCCTCCCGGCTGCCGCTGGTGGTGGACGAGCTGGCGCCGGACCCGGTCGAGCCGTCGCCGCTGCTGTCCGCCGCCGAGGTCGAGCGGCTGACCGCGGACGGGTCGAGCTGGTACCTGGCCGAGCAGTCGCACCTGGCGCAGGCCGTCGAGCTGTCCGCGCGCCGCGGCTGGGTGGGCGAGGCCGTCGCCCTCGTCCGGCGGATGATGACGCAGCTCGACGTCTACATGCCCCTCGACCGGGTGATCGAGCTGTACGAGCTGGTCCGGGACACCGCGGCCGCCGCCGGCGAGAGCCGGCTCAAGTGGCGGATGGAGCTCGGCCGGACGACCCAGGTGGTGAAGCGGGCCCTGGACGAGTCGCTGCTGGCCGACCTGGACGCGTGCGTCGAGGGCTTCCGCGCGATCGGCGACCTGCCCGGCGAGGCCATCGCGCTCGCCGCCGTCGTCCACTACCGCTACCTGCACAGCGGCGCGCCGGACGTGGACCTGGCCCGGCACGCGGCGGACGTGGCCGAGCGCTGCGGCGTGCCCACCGTCTACTGCTCGGTGCTGCGCGAGTACGCCTCGATGCTGGCCGCGTCCGGCCGGTACGCCGAGTCGCTGCCGCACTTCGCCGAGACCCTGGCGCTGACCAGGGCCGTCGACGACCCGCTGCCCGAGGTCGGCGTGCTGTACCGGATCGCCCGCTACGCCATGGACAACGACGACCTGACCCGGGCGGTCGAGGTGACCGACCGGGCCGCCGCCCTGCTGCGCGGCGTGGACGACATGCGCGCGGTGGCCTACGTGTCCAGCCTGACGTCCAGGGTGCGGCTCGCCGTGGGCCGGCCGCAGGACGCGCTGCCCATGGCCGAGCGCGCCTACCGGATCTTCGAGGAGATCGGCGAGAGCCTGGGCGCGCCGAGCGCCGTCGCGTCGATCGGCGAGTCGTGGCTCGACCTGGGCCGGCCGGACGAGGCGATGCGGGTGCTGGAACCCGCGCTGCGCGAGTACCGCGACGTCGGCGCGGCGGAGGCGGTCGAGCGGATGGAGCGGACCTTCGCGCGGGCCACCGCGGCGATCGCGCGACCAGCCGACGGGACGTCGGACCGGTGAGGTATGCATATGCGGGCCCGCCCCGGCCGACGAGGGGATGACCGATGAGCTTGCACGTGGCGGTGGACTTCGGCACGTCCAGCACCTGCGTCGCCCTGTCGCGGCACGGCCGCGAGCCGCAGGTCGTCGTGGTCGACGGCCAGCCGATCGTGCCCTCGGCGGTGTTCGCCGCCGCGGACGGCACCCTGTTCGTCGGGCAGGAGGCGGAGCGCCAGGCCGCCGTGGACCCGTCCCGCTACGAGCCGCACCCCAAGCGCCGCGTCGACGAGGGCGAGCTGCTGCTCGGCACCAGCGTGCTGCCGGTGGTCGACGTCGTGCGGGCCGTGCTGACCAGGGCGGTGGACGAGGCGCGGCACGTGGCCGGCGGCGCCCGGGTCGACCTGCTGGTGCTGACCCACCCGGCCGACTGGGGCGCGATCCGCACCAGGGTGCTCCTGCAGGCCGCCCGCGGCCTCGGCCAGGAGGTCCGGCTGGTGCCGGAGCCGGTCGCGGCGGCGGTGTTCCACTCGGCGACCCACGCCATCGGCGACGGCACGGCGCTGGCCGTGCTCGACCTGGGCGGCGGCACGGTCGACGCCAGCGTGGTGGCCAGGCGGGGCGACGCGTTCCGGGTGCTGGCGACCAAGGGCGACCCGGCCTTCGGCGGCGCGGACGTCGACCAGGTGCTGCTGGAGCACATCGGCTCGCTGGTCTCGCCCGGCGACCCGGACGCGTGGCGGCAGCTCGTGGAGGGCCGGGAGCTGGCCGACCGGCGCAAGCGCCGGGTGCTGCGCCAGGACGTGCGCGGCGCGAAGGAGACGCTGTCCCGCCACGCCTACACCGACGTGCCGCTGCCGCCGCCGTTCCCCGACGCCCACGTCACCCGCACCGACCTGGAACGCCTGATCAGCACGCCGCTCAACCGGGCGGCCGCGCTCGTCGTGACGGCGGTGCGGGACGCCGGGCTCGACCCGCGCGGGCTCGCCGGCGTGTTCCTGGTGGGCGGGTCCAGCCGGATCCCGCTGGTCGCCCGCCTGGTGCTGGAGCAGTCCGGCGTGGTGCCGACGAGCATCGACCAGCCGGAGACCGTGGTGGCCCGCGGCGCGCTGCGGGCGGTGAGCGCCGACCCGCTGCGCACCGGAGCGCTGCCGCCCGGCGCCCACGTGCCCGGCGCCTCGACCGGTCGGGGCGACGTCACCCGGAAGATCACCGGCGAGCAGACCCGCAAGATCACCCGGCGGATCACGCCGCCGCCGTCGTCGCCCGGCGGGTTCGGGCAGCCGCCCTTCTACCCGTCGCCGGTCCCGCCGTCGCCGGTCCCGCCGTCGCCGCCGCGCCGCAGCCGCGTGCCGCTGGTCGTGATCGCGGTCGTGGTGGTCGTCGCCGCCGTGGGCGCTTCGGTGGCGTACGCGCTGACCCGGAACGAGACCCCGGCCGGCGGGTCGACCACGTCCGGACCGACCTCGCCGACCACCGCCGCCGGGGGCCGGACCATCGCGCAGTACGACTACAACTTCGTCGCGCCGGACGGCTGGCGGCAGACCGGCGGCCAGGTCGAGACCCGCAAGGTGCTGCTGGAGCCCGAGGCGCCGGTGTCCGACCTGGACGTCATCGCGGTGGAGGAGCGGCTGCTCAACTACAACGCCACCGAGGACCGGGCCCGCGCCGAGACCGAGCTGCGCGGCCAGTACGACCAGCGCGAGAACGTGTCCGACTTCGACGCTTCGGCCGACTTCGCCACCAAGAGTGTCGTTTACTACCGGGAAGAGGCGGGCTCGGCCACCATCGACTGGTACGTGCTGCTCCAGGACGACGTCCAGGTCAGCGTCGGCTGCCAGTACCCGCGGGACGGCCGCGACCGGGTCCGCCCCGCGTGCGAGCAGGTCGTCCGCACGTTGACCGTGACCAGCTGACTTGTGGGGACTGTGATGACCGGCATCCCGGAGGCGTTCGCCCGGTTCCGCTCCGACCTCGACGCCGCGGTGACCAGGGGCAGGCGCGCGGCGGCCGCCGCGGGCGCGAGGACCGCGGCCCAGCGCGACCGGAACCGGGAGCTGGCCGACCGGGCCAGGGCCCGCCAGGTCCGGCCGGAGGGGCACGCGCCGACGTCGCCGGACGTGCAGCGGGTCGCCACCGGGTTCCGCCACCACCGCGGCCTGCCCGTCGAGGAGCTGCCGCCGGCCGCTGAACTGCTCGCGCCGGAGAAATCGCGAGAGCAAACGAACGCGAATGCAAATCCCGTTCCGCCGGCGCCCGTCCTGGGTTCTCGCGCGGTGGCGGGCCCGCGTGGTCAACTGCCCCCCGAGAGGGGCGATGACGAGGACTTTTCGCAAGCGCGAATCCTCTACTGAGCGCGTTTCGGCACCCGTCGCGTTTACTACCGCAACTACTTCCCGGAAACTCGCGACAGTGTGGAACCGACCGTGGCAGGGTCTGCGTCGTAAGAGGCGTACCGAGCAAGAACGCCTGATCTCTTCGACCTAGGGGGTCTCTCCCAATGGCTGGTTACTCCACCGGACATCCCGAACTGCTCAACGCCGCCAAGGACATCGTCAGCACGAACGACAACGTCCAGGGCGTGCTGCGCCAGCTCGGCAGCACGATCGACGGCCTGTCCGGCGCGTGGGCCGGTGGCGCCGCCGACGCGTTCCGCAAGCTGATGGAGCGCTTCAACCAGGACGCGGACAAGCTGCAGAAGGCGCTGCTCGACATCGCGGAGCAGATGGACAGCACGGCTGCGACCTACATGCAGCAGGAAGAGGAGCAGTCGGCGGAGATGTCCAACATCACCTCCCGCCTCGGCTGATCCTGCGGAATTCACCATTCGTTTCCGCGCCACCCGCTTTCCGCACTTCGCTTTTCTGACTTAACCTCCAAGGGGAGATCATGGACATCAAGGTCGACTTCGGGCAGCTGAGCAGCGCCGCGTCGGACATCAGCAGCCAGGCCAACAGCATCGAGTCCGAGCTGGAGAACCTCAAGTCCCGCCTCGCGCCCGTCATCGCGCAGTGGGAAGGTGGCGCTTCGGCCAACTACCAGGACGCGCAGCGCCGCTGGGACGAGTCCGCCGCGGGCCTGCAGCAGGTGCTCGCCCAGATCGGCATGGCCGTCGCCTCCGCGACCGACGCCTACCAGGCCGCCGAGCGCAAGAACTCCGAGCGCTGGTGACACAAGTCACCCCCGTGTGACTGCCGCGGGCCCCGGGATCCTCGAGGATCCGGGGCCCGCGGGCGCTTTTCCGCCGGTTCCCCGGCCCGATCGGGCCGCGCCGGAGCCGGATCACGCCGGGTCGGAGGTGTTTCGGAGGGGTCGTTTTGACCCGTGCCGACCCCAACCGGTATCTTCCTACGTTGTTGTGCGGTAACTGGTGCGCACTGTGCGTGCCTCGTGTTCTGGTCCTCTGCCCACCTGGGGTCTCTGGCCTGAGCAGCCGCCGCAATGACCCCAGACGCAAGTGACGACGAGGTAGACCCGTGCGCACGTACAGCCCGAAGCCCGGCGAGGTGACCCGAACCTGGCACGTGATCGACGCCCAGGACGTGGTGCTCGGTCGGCTCGCCACCCAGGCCGCGACGCTGCTGCGCGGCAAGCACAAGCCGACTTACGCCCCACACGTTGACACCGGTGACTTCGTCATCGTCATCAACGCGGACAAGGTGGCGTTGACCGGCAAGAAGCGTGATCAGGAGTTCGTGTACCGGCACTCCGGTTTTCCGGGCGGCCTGAGCCAGCGCTCGTTCGGCGAGGTGCTGGACACCCGCGCCGACCGGCTGGTCGAGAAGGCGATCAAGGGCATGCTGCCCAAGAACCGCCTCGGCCGCGCGATCGCGGGCAAGCTCAAGGTCTACACGGGCCCGAACCACCCGCACGCTGCGCAGCAGCCGCAGCCGTTCGAGATCAAGAAGGTCGCCCAGTGACCGAGCAGCAGACCGAGGACACCGACGTGACGACCCCTGAGGCCGAGAGCGACGCCGTCGAGGCCGAGACCACCGAGGCTGAGGCCACCGAGGCCACCGAGTCGGAGACCACCGAAGCCGACGACACCGAGGCCGTCGAGGCCGAGGCCGTCGACGGCGAGGCGGACGAGGCCGAGGCCGCGCCCGTCGTGCGGCACACCCTGAACGCGGGTGCGCACCACCTCGCGCAGACGGTCGGCCGCCGCAAGCAGGCCATCGTCCGCGTGCGGCTCCTCCCCGGCACCGGCAAGTTCACCCTGAACGGGAAGTCGATGGACGACTACTTCCCGAACAAGGTGCACCAGCAGCTCATCCGCGAGCCCCTGGTGACGACCGAGAAGCCGGAGACGTTCGACGTCATCGCGAACCTGCGCGGCGGCGGCACCACCGGCCAGGCCGGTGCGCTGCGCCTCGCGATCGCGCGTGCGCTGATCGCCGTCGACTCCGAGGACCGCCCGGTGCTGAAGAAGGCCGGCTTCCTCACCCGCGACCCCCGGGTCAAGGAGCGGAAGAAGTACGGTCTCAAGAAGGCCCGCAAGGCGCCTCAGTACAGCAAGCGCTGACCTTTTCCAGGTCCAGCGAGCACGATCCTGCGGGAGCAGTCAGTTCTTCGTCGAACTGCTGCTCCCGCAGTGCTTTTCCGCCCGGTTCCGCACGCACATGGAGGTCACGGCGATCATGGCTCGGCTGTTCGGCACCGACGGCGTACGCGGTCTCGCCAACGCGGACCTGACCCCGGAACTCGCGCTGTCCATCGCCGCCTCGGCGGCACGGGTGCTGGCCGAGCACGACCGCTCGCACCGCCCGGTCGCCGTGGTCGGCCGCGACCCGCGGGCCAGCGGCGAGATGCTGGAGGCGGCGGTGGTGGCCGGCCTCACATCGGCGGGCGCGGACGTGCTGCGGGCGGGCGTGCTGCCCACCCCGGCGGTCGCGTACCTGGTGGCGGCGCTCGGGGCGGACGTCGGCGTGATGATCTCCGCCTCGCACAACCCGATGCCCGACAACGGCATCAAGCTGTTCGCCGCGGGCGGGCACAAGCTGCCCGACGCGGTCGAGGACGAGATCGAGCAGAAGCTGGGCGAGCGCGACCACCGCCCGACCGGCGCGGGCATCGGCCGCGTCCGCGACGTCGAGGACCCCGAGGGCCAGTACGTGCAGCACCTGCTGAAGGTGACGCCGCACCGGCTGGACGGCCTGAAGGTCGTGGTGGACTGCGCGAACGGCGCCGCGTCCGCCGCCGCGCCGGACGCCTACCGCCGGGCGGGCGCCGAGGTCGTCGAGATCCACACCGCGCCCGACGGGCTGAACATCAACGACGGCTGCGGCTCCAACCACGTCGGCCCGCTGCGGGCCGCGGTGGTCGAGCACGGCGCCGACCTGGGCATCGCGCACGACGGTGACGCGGACCGCTGCGTCGCGGTCGACGCCGACGGCAACGACCTGGACGGCGACCAGGTGATGGCGGTGCTGGCGCTGGGCATGAAGGAAGCCGGCGAGCTGACCGACGACACGCTGGTCGCCACCGTGATGAGCAACCTCGGCCTGCACCTGGCGATGCGCGAGCACGGCATCGCCCTCAAGACCACCGCGGTCGGCGACCGGTACGTGCTGGAGGAGCTGCGCGCCGGCGGGTTCGCGCTGGGCGGCGAGCAGTCCGGGCACGTGATCCTGCCCGCGCACGCCACCACCGGCGACGGCCTGCTGACCGCGCTGCGGCTGATGTCGCGGATGGCGGAGACCGGCAAGCCGCTGGCCGAGCTGGCGGGCGTGATGCGCCGGCTGCCGCAGGTGCTGATCAACGTCGTGGTCGGGGACAAGGCGGCGGTGGCGGAGGACGCCGCGGTGAACGAGGCCGTGGCCGCCGTGTCGGCCGAGCTGGGCGACACCGGTCGGGTGCTGCTGCGGCCGTCCGGCACCGAGCAGCTGGTGCGCGTGATGGTCGAGGCGGCCACGCACGAGCTGGCCGAGTCCGCCGCCCAGCGGTTGGCGGGTGTGGTTTCCTCGGTGCACTGATCCTGACGCCGGGGGTGTGCGGGTGCCGAACATCGGGCCGATCGAGCTGATCATCATCTTCCTCTTCCTGATGGCAGGGGTGGTGGTGCTGGTCGTGGTGACGACGAAGAAGCGCAACCGGCAGCAGGGCCACCCGCCTCCCGGCTACGGCCAGGGCCGGCCGGGCTACGGCCCGCCCCCGGGTTACGGGCCACCTCAGGGCCACGGCCTGCCGCCGCAGGGTCAACCGGGCTACGGCCCGCCCGGTCACGGCTACGGCCAGCCGCCGCAGGGCCTGCCGGGCCAGGGTCAGCCGGGCTACGGCCAGCCAGGTCAGGTTCAGCCGGGCTACGGCCAACCAGGCCAAGCGCAGCCGGACTACGGTCAGCCGGGCCAGGGTCAGCCGGGCTACGGCCGGCCGGACCAGGGTCAGCAGGGCTACGGCCAGGGCCTGCCGCCGCAGGACCCGGGCTCCCACCCGCCCGGCCCACCGGCCGGCGGACCCCCTCCCCAGCAGGGTTGAGGGCAGCTTCGCGAAGGCAATCGACTTCGCCGATCGGCGGAACGCCGCCGTTCCGGGCTGCGATCCTTGGGCGGAACCCGGAACGCCGCCGTCGCGTCCGACCGGGGACGAGGGGAGGCATCAGCGCATGTCGGGTTATCAGGCGAACGCGGGCGAGATGATGTCCTCCGCGACGACCATCCAAGGCGTCGCGGGCGACATCGACGAGTACAAGGCCAAGGTCACGTCGAGCGCGGTCACCGCCGCGAACTTCGGCCGTGAGCACACCGCGGGCGGTTCCCGCTACCTCGCCGGCTTGCCGAAGATCGCCGAGGCGATCACGGCCCACGCCACCGCGCTGCGCGGCCTCGCCGACAAGCTGCGTGAATCCGCCAACGGCTACGACTGGTCCGACCAGGGCAACGCCGACACGTTCAACAACACCGGGAACAAGTGATGGCGCCGTCCTGGGAAGACGTCAAGAAGATCGTCGACGACCCCTCGGTCCCGCACGACCAGAAGAAGTCGCTGCTGGAGGCGTACTACGTCGCCGACGCCGAGGGGAACGTCCTCGGTGGCACGCACAACAACGAGCTCGAGGAGTACCTGGACGACTACGACATCTCGTGGGGCGACGGCTTCGGCCAGTCGTTCGCCAACTCGATGCCGTGGAACGACAACTCCGAGGAGAAGCTGAACAGCGCGTACGACCAGGCCAAGAAGTCGTACGACGACGGCAACCGCGAGAGCCGGCAGCACGACGAGGACAAGCAGGCGGGTTCGGACGCGCTGGCGGCCTCGGAGCAGCGCGCGTCCGACGGCGGCGCGGGTGTGGCCAACTCCAACGAACTGCTCGACGCGGGCAAGCCGGGGTTGAAGTACTTCGAGAACTTCCTGCCGGCCTACGAGAAGGCCAAGAGCATCATCGGCGTCGGCACCAAGGTCGACACCTCGATCGACAACCTGCACAAGCGCTACGACGAGCAGCGCGACATCGACTTCCACAAGATCGACATCGACATCGTGGAGCTGCGCCAGGTCGCGACGGACTCGCGCAACCGGCAGGCGGACGCCGAGAAGTCGATCGGCAAGGTCTGGGCGAACTGGACCGGTGGCGCGGCGGACAACTCGCGCCGGTTCGTCACCGAGATGTCCAAGAAGGCCGGCGCGCACGCGGACGCGATCGACCACATCGCCGAGGTGACGCGGGCGACGTGCCACACGGTGTCCGGGCTGGTCAACGCCAAGGCGCGGACGATCCTCGAAGGCGTGCAGAGCCCGTTCGACATCGCGGGCGTGAGCCCGGCGCAGGTCGAGCAGGTCGTGCAGGGCGCGACCAGCGACGACGAGTCGCTGCTGCGCCGCGTGGCCGGGTTCGTGAACTTCCAGATCGACGACGAGGCGTGCGACGACGACGTGTGGAAGGAAGAGGTCCGCAAGAAGTCGCGCGAATGGCTCCAGGGCACCTTCCACAGCGACGTCAACGGCAAGTGGGAGCTGTTCGACACCATCTGCAAGACCACCAAGGAATCGGTCGACAAGGCCTGGGAAGAACTCGGCAAGCAGCTCGACGCGTTCAACACCAAGCCGTTCGAACCGGCCAAGGCGGAGCCGCCCGCGGACAAGCCGGGCGACAAGCCGGGCACGGGCGGGTCCGACCAGCCCGGCACCGGCGGTGGCACGCCCCCCGGCGGTGGTGGCGGCACGCCGCCCGGTGGTGGTGGCGGTGGCACCCCCGGCGGCGGCGGTGGCGGCACGCCGGAGATCCCGAAGCTGGAGAACCCGCTCGACAAGGACGGCGACGGCAAGCCGGACGTGCCGGGCGACCTCGACGGCGACGGCAAGCCGGACACGGGCGCGGACCAGGACGGCGACGGCAAGCCCGATGGCAAGCCCGACGGCCTCAAGTCCGACGAGGAAGCGCCGGAGACCGTCACCATCAAGAGCGGCGACAACGAGATCAAGATCACCGAGCCGGACGCCGACGGCCAGGTGATGATCACCGTCGACACCCCGACCAGCGAGCCCAAGAGCTACCAGGTCGACTTCAGCGCGAACCCGGACGCGGCGAAGGCCCTGATGGGCCAGAACGGCGGGGCAGCGCTGGCGAGCGCGCTGAGCGGCGCGACCCCGGTCGCGGCCGCGACGTCCGGCGGCCCGGTCGCGACCGGAGCGCCCGCCGGCGACGTGACCCCGGTGCAGGCCGGAGCGGACGGCAAGGCGCTGATCGAGCTGGACGGCCTCGCCATCACGGCCGAGGTCGACCCGCTGACCGGTGAGATCAACCTGACCGTCGACAACGGCGACGGCACGCCCGAGGAGTACGGCGTCGAGTTCGGCGAGGACGAGCCCGCCGGTTCCTCGCCCGCCGACCTGCCGGGCGACCTGGGCAGGCCGGGACCCGACTTCGAGCCGCTGATCGGCGACAACCCGGCGGGCCGGCCCGAGGGCGCGGTGTTGGCCGGTGCGTCCGAGGGCGCGGCGAGCTTCGGCCCGGCGCCCACCGAGGGCGCGTCGTTCGTCGGCCAGGGCTTCACCGAGCCCGTCGCGGCCCAGCCCGGGTTCACCGAGCCGTCGGCCGCGCCGGCGTTCACCGAGCCCGTCCAGGCGCAGCCCGCGCCCGGCCCGTCGTTCGACCAGGGCTTCAGCCAGGGCGGCGGCGGCTTCGGTGGCGGTGGCGGGGGTGGCTTCGGCGGCGGCGGCGGTGGCGACGGTCACGGCTTCGGTGGCGGTGGCGGCGGTCAGAACTTCGGCGGTGGCCAGGGCTTCAACGGCGGTCAGGGCTTCGGCGGTGGTCAGGGCTTCGGGTCGTTCGCGGCCGCGGACACCGGTGGCACGACCGCGCCCTCCGGCGCGTCCGTCTTCGGCGGTGGCGGCGGCAGCGGCTTCAACGGCGCGGACTCGGTGCTCGGCGGCGCGAACGCGAGCAGCGGCCAGGACAGCCCGTGGAGCAGTCCGCCGTCGTCCTCCGACCAGGGCCTCGCCGACACCAACGCCTCGCAGGCGGGCCAGGCCGGGTCGGCCACCCTGCCGTCCATGCAGGACGGCGCGACCGCGGGTCAGCCTTCCGGCTCCAGCACCGGCGGGGGCATGATGGGCGGCGGGATGATGGGCGGCGGCATGGCGGGCGGCGGTCAGCAGCAGGGCGGCGGTGACACCGAGCGCAGCAGCGGTTCGGGCCAGTGGCGCACCACCGGGTCGCTGTTCGACGACGACGACCTGAGCATGCAGCGGCTGGGCGGCCTGCTGGGCGAAGACCGCCGGTGATCGGCTCCGACGGGGGGAGGGCACGTGTCTGATCTCGACTCGCTGGAAGCCGTCAAGCGACGGCTCGAAGGCATCAAGTCCGAGCACTCGGCGCGGATGGAGTTGGCCGCGCGCAAGTTCGAGGAGTCGAACAAGGCGACCGCGGAGAGCCACAAGAACTTCGTGGAGAAGGAGAAGCGGCTCGTCGAACGCCTGCGCGAGATGGCGAAGGCCAAGCGCGAGGCGGCGGAGAACCGGAACAATCCGAAGGAGTACGCGTTCGGCCCGTCCGACGACGACGCGCCGCCGGACGAGATCGCCCGGGAGCTGGCCGAGCTGGAACGAGCGCGGGCCGCGAACGCGGCGGCCCAGGCGCCGGCGGGCGAGGGGTTCCTGCGCGGTCCCGAGCCCGCGCAGCGCGCCCCGTGGGGTCGGGCTCCGAGCGGTCCGCCGGCGCCACCGCCGCCGCCGGTGCAGCCGGCCCGCCCGCCCGCGCCGCCGCCCAGGCGACGTCCGCAGCAGGTCGAGGACGACGACGACTTCGGCGGTCAGAGCTGGTTGACGTGACCCGTGAGCCCCGCCTCGGCGGGGCTCATCGCGTTGCGGGCAGCGCGGGCGACGTGCTCAGCGGACCGCGCTGGAAGGTCAGCACGGCGCCCTTCACGTCCTCGTTCAGCAGCGCGTCCCACTGCTTCTCGCCCTTGAGCGTGCGCAGCAGGAACGCCGTGGTCAGCGCCCGCGCCAACCGCTGCGCCGCCCGTTCGCCCTTGCCGTCGAGCAGCAGCTCGCTCCAGTGCCGCCCCTCGGCGAACCCCAGGTGGCTGGTCTTCGGCAGCGACCGCAGCTGCACCGGTCCCTGCCACGCCTCCGCGATCGCGTCCGCGTGCCCGACCGGCGGCGCGATGCGGTCCTCACCGCCCGCCAGGTGCAACCCGGGCACGGTCACCCTCCGGGCGGCGTCCAGGGCCGACGGCCGGGTCTCCGACGCGGCCAGCGTCACGACCGCGCGCACCCGCGCGTCGTCCGCCGCCGCGAGCACCGCCGCACCGCCGCCCATCGAGTGGCCGGCGACCGCCAGCCGCGACTGGTCGACGCTGATCCCGCCGTCGCCCAGCCGCACGCCGGTGCACACGTCGAGGGTCGTCCTCAGGTTCCCGGCGAGCAGCCGCGACGACATCAGCGGACCGCGCTGGGTGCCCGGCGCCGCCGCCACGAAGCCCCACGACGCCAGGTGCCGCAGCAGCGCCCGGTACCGGTTGACCGGCTGCAACCAGCCGTGGCCGAACGCCACGGCGGGCAGCCCGAGCCCGGCCGCGGGCGTGTAGACCAGGCCCGGAAGGCCGACCAGCGCCAGGTCGCCGCGCAGCACGGGGTGCTCACCGGGCCTGCTGAGCTGGTCGAGGACCTGCTTCGCCGTGTAGCCGCTCACCACGCGAACGGTAGTCGATCGAGGTCGTGCCGCGCACGCCTAGATTGGTCTACACCAATTACGTCACCCACCTGGGCAAACGCGGTGAAGTGGCCCTGTCGGGTGATGCCGCTGGTCTAGTTACGCTGTGCGGCGTGTGCGGAATCGTGGGATATGTGGGACACAGGTCGGCGCTGGACGTCGTGCTCGACGGACTTCGACGGCTGGAGTACCGGGGCTACGACTCGGCAGGCGTCGCCGTCCTCGACGGCGCGGGCGGCCTGGCCGTCGAGCGCAAGGCCGGTCGCCTGACCAACCTGGAGACCCGGCTGGACGAGGTCGGGCGCGAGGCGTTCGCGGGCACCGCCGGCATGGGCCACACCCGGTGGGCCACGCACGGCGCGCCGGTCGACCGCAACTCGCACCCGCACCGCGACGCCACCGGCCGCGTCGCCGTCGTGCACAACGGCATCATCGAGAACTTCGCCGCCCTGCGCGCCGAGCTGGAGGCCGACGGCGTCGAGATGGCCAGCGACACCGACACCGAGTCCGCCGCGCACCTCATCGCCCGCGCGTACGACGAGGGCGACACCAAGGGCGACCTGGAGGCGAGCGTCCGCGCGGTGGTCCGCCGCCTCGAAGGCGCGTTCACCCTCGTCGTCACGCACGCCGACCACCCGGACGTGGTGGTGGCCGCCCGCCGCTCGTCGCCGCTGGTCGTGGGCGTCGGCGAGGGCGAGACGTTCCTCGCCAGCGACGTGTCCGCGTTCATCGAGCACACCCGCGAGGCCGTCGAGCTCGGCCAGGACCAGGTCGTGGTGATCGACCGCGACGGCTACCGGGTCACCGACTTCGACGGCGGCGCCGCCCAGGCCAAGCCGTTCACGGTGAACTGGGACCTGTCGGCCGCCGAGAAGGGCGGCCACGAGTACTTCATGCTCAAGGAGATCGAGGAGCAGCCGGAGGCGCTGGCCAACACGCTGCGCGGGCACTTCCGCGACGGCCGGGTCGTGCTGGACGAGCAGCGGCTGTCCGACCAGGACCTGCGCGACGTCGACAAGGTCTTCGTGGTGGCCTGCGGTTCGGCCTACCACTCCGGCCTGGTCGCCAAGTACGCCATCGAGCACTGGACGCGGCTGCCCGTCGAGGTCGAGCTGGCCAGCGAGTTCCGCTACCGCGACCCGGTGCTGGACCGCGACACGCTGGTCGTCGCCGTGTCGCAGTCCGGTGAGACGGCCGACACGCTGGAAGCCGTCCGGCACGCCCGGGCGCAGAAGGCGCGGGTGCTGGCGGTCTGCAACACCAACGGCGCGCAGATCCCGCGCGAGTCCGACGCCGTGCTCTACACGCACGCCGGACCGGAGATCGGGGTCGCGTCGACCAAGGCGTTCCTGGCCCAGATCGCGGCGAACTACCTGGTCGGGCTGGCCCTGGCGCAGGCGCGCGGCACGAAGTACCCGGACGAGGTCGCCCAGGAGTTCCACCAGCTGGAGGCCATGGCGGACGCCGTGGGCAAGGTGCTCGGCACGGTCGAGCAGGTCCGCGCGCTCGGCCGCGAGCTGGCCGACTCGAAGGCGGTGCTGTTCCTCGGCCGGCACGTCGGCTACCCGGTGGCGCTCGAAGGCGCGCTGAAGCTCAAGGAACTGGCCTACATGCACGCCGAGGGCTTCGCGGCGGGCGAGCTGAAGCACGGGCCGATCGCGTTGATCGAAGAGGGCCTGCCGGTGGTCGTGGTGATGCCGTCGCCCAGGGGGCGCGCGGTGCTGCACTCGAAGCTGGTGTCGAACATCTCGGAGATCCAGGCCCGGGGCGCGCGCACGATCGTGATCGCCGAGGAGGGTGACGAGACGGTTCGCCCGTTCGCGGATCACCTGATCGAGATCCCGGCGGTGCCGACGCTGCTCCAGCCGTTGATCTCCACGGTGCCGCTGCAGGTGCTGGCGGCGGAGATCGCCCGCAGCCGCGGCTACGACGTGGACAAGCCGCGCAACCTCGCCAAGTCCGTCACGGTCGAGTAGGGCAGGCTTGGCCCCATGCGGGGTCTGTGGACGACGGATCGGGTCAGGGCGGCCGAGGAGCGCGTCATGGCGGTCGTGCCGCCGGGCGCGCTGATGCGCCGGGCGGCGTTCGGCGTGGCGGTCGTCGCGGCGGAGCTGCTGACGGGCCGGCGGCGGGTCGGACTGCTCGTCGGGGCGGGGAACAACGGTGGCGACGCGCTGTGGGCGGGGTACTACCTGCGCAAGCGCGGCGTGACCGTGACCGCCGTTCTGCTGACACCTGATCGGGCGCACGCCGAGGGGCTGGCCGCGTTCCGCCGCGTCGGCGGGCGGGTGGTCCCGAGGCTCGGCGACGTCGACCTGGTGATCGACGGGATCGTGGGGCTGTCCGCGCGCGGGCCGCTGCGACCGGACGCCGCCGAGCACGTGGCGCACCTGGACGCGCCCGTGCTGTCGGTGGACCTGCCCAGCGGCGTCGACCCGGACACCGGCGCGGTCCCCGGACCGGCCGTGCGGGCGCACACCACCGTGACGTTCGGCTGCCTGAAGCCGGTGCACGCGCTGGCCGACTGCGGCGACGTGCGGCTGGTCGACATCGGGATCGGCGGCGAGCTGCACGGGCCCGACCTGCTCGAACTGGAGCTCGCCGACGTCGGCGCGGCGTGGCCGGTGCCCGGTCCGGGGGACGACAAGTACACCCAGGGCGTGACGGGCGTCGCCGCCGGTTCGGCGACCTACCCCGGTGCGGCGGTGCTGGCGACCGGTGCGGCGCTGCTGTCGACGTCCGGCCTGGTCCGGTACGCGGGCGCGGCGGCGGAGGACGTCCGGGCGCGGTGGCCGGAGGCGATCTGCACCGGTTCGATCACCGACGCCGGTCGGGTGCAGGCGTGGGTCGTCGGTCCCGGCCTGGGCACGGGCCTGGGGTCGGAGGCCGTGCTGCGGACCGTGCTGGAGGCGGGCGTGCCGGTGTGCGCGGACGCCGACGCGATCACCATGCTGGCCAACAACCCGGACCTGTGGGACGCCCGCGACCCCGACACCCCGCTCGTGCTGACACCGCACGACCGCGAGTACGAGCGCCTGGCCGGCCCGGTGGGCGTCGACCGGGTCGCCGCCGCCCGCAGGCTGTCCGAGCGCTTCAACGCCGTCGTCCTGCTCAAGGGCCACGCCACCGTCATCGCCGGCCCCGACGGCCGCGTGCTGGTCAACCGCGCCGGCTCCTCGTGGGCCGCCACCGCGGGCTCCGGCGACGTCCTCTCCGGCGTCCTGGGCTCCCTCCTCGCCGCCGGCCTGGACCCGGTCCTCGCCGCCGCCTGCGCCGCCAAGCTCCACGCCCTCGCCGCCACCCTCGCCGCCGACGGCGCCCCGATCCCCGCCACCTCCCTCCTCTCCGCCATCCCCACCGCCATCCGCACCACCCGCCACCCCTGACCCCCGCGAGTCGAACCCCCACGTCCCGCGTGTCCTACGTTCCCGACCACCGTGTCCTACGTTCAGGACCCCCGAGTTCAACATTCAGGACATGTCTGGCCGCCCTGAGCGTTGAACTCGGGGGTCGCGAACGTAGGACACGGTGGTCCTGGGCGTAGGACACGCGGGACATGAGTGTTCGACTCGGGCGATCGGGGTGGGTGGGGTTGTGTCAACATGGACGGCGTTATGGCTGCTCCTCGCGCTGAGGTCGTGATCGACCTCGACAGACTCCGGCACAACGTCGCGTACCTGGACGGCTTGGCGCCGAACGCCGACACGATGGCCGTCGTCAAGGCCGACGCGTACGGGCACGGCGCGGTGCAGGTGGCCAGGGCGGCCGTCGAAGCGGGCGCGACCTGGCTCGGCTCCTGCTCGCTCGCCGAGGCGCTGACCCTGCGCGCGGCCGGGTTGACGGTGCCGATCCTGGCCTGGCTCGACCCGCCCGGCACGGACTACGCGCCCGGCGTCGAGCAGGGCGTCGACCTGTCCGCCTCCTCGCCCGCCCAGCTGGACGACATCGCGGCGGCGGCCGCCCGGGTGGGCCGGGCGGCCAGGGTGCACCTCAAGATCGACACCGGGCTGTCCCGCAACGGCTGCCCCGCCGCGGACTGGCCCGAGCTGGTCGAGCGGGCCGCCAAGACCCCCAACGTCGAAGTTCACTCGATCTGGTCACACCTGGCCGTCGCCGACGAGATCGGCCACCGCGCCACCGACGCCCAGGCCGAGCGCTTCGACGACGCCTACCGCGAAGCCCTCGCCGCCGGCCTCGACCCGCGCAGGCACATCGCCAACTCCGCCGCCCTCCTCACCCGCCCCGACCTGCACCTGGACCTGGTCCGGCCGGGCATCGCGATCTACGGCCTCAACCCCGTCCCGGCGCCCGCCGACCTGCGCCCGGTGATGGCGTTCCGCTCGACGGTCGCCCTCACCAAGCGCATCCCGGCCGGCGAGTCCGTCTCCTACGGCCTGAGCTGGACCGCGAAGACCGACACGACGCTGGCCCTGGTGCCCGTCGGTTACGCCGACGGCGTGCCGCGCAGCCTGTCGAACCGGATGCACGTGCTGCTGGCCGGCCGCCGCCGCCCGGTCGTCGGCCGGGTCTGCATGGACCAGGTCGTGGTGGACTGCGGCGACGACGCGATCGCCGAGGGCGCCGAGGTCGTGCTGTTCGGCGCCGGCGAGCACGGCGAGCCGACGGCCCGCGAGTGGGCCGACACCACCGGCACCATCGACTACGAGATCGTCACCGGCATGTACCGACCGCGTGTCACCCGGACGTACGTCGGGGCACGTCCGTGAACACGGTCTGGAAGGCCGTCGGCTGGGCAGGGGGCGTCCTCGGCGCCGCCGCGACCGGTGTCGCGGTCGGCCTGGCGGCCAACCAGAAGAAGGTCTCGCACGACCGCGAAGCGGCCGACCCGCTCGCCGACGAACGCCTGGGCCGCCTCACCCCGACCCGCGAGTCCACGGTCGCCGCGGACGACGGCGTGCCGCTGTCGGTCGAGGAGGTCGACCCGGAGGACGGCGGGAAGCCCGAGGTCACGGTCGTCCTCGTGCACGGCTTCGCGCTCGACCGCCGCTCCTGGCACTTCCAGCGCCGCGACCTGGCCCGCCTCACCGAGCCGCGGGTCCGCCAGGTGGTCTACGACCAGCGCAGCCACGGCCGCTCCGGCCGGTCCACCGCCCAGGGCAGCACGATCGACCAGTGCGCCGGCGACCTGGACGCGGTCATCCGCTCGATGGCGCCCTCCGGCCCACTGGTGCTGGTCGGCCACTCCATGGGCGGCATGACGATCATGGCGCTGGCCGAGCAGCGGCCGGAGCTGTTCGCCGAACGGGTGCGCGGCGTCGCGCTCGTCGGCACGGCGGCGGGCGCGGTCGGCGGCGCGGGCCTGCCGAAGTCGGTGCTGTCCCGGCACAACCCGGTGACGCTGGGCATCGGCCGGCTCGCGGGCCTGCAGCCGGGTCTGGTGGAGTGGGTCCGGCGGCGGGCGTCGACGCTCACGTGGAGCGGCATCCGGGCGCTGGCGTTCGGCTCCGGCCCGGTCAGCCCGTCGCTGGTGGACCTGATGGAGCAGATGATCAACAGCACCACCGTGCAGGTGCTCACCGAGTTCCTGGAAACCCTCGGCACGCACAACCGCTACAAGGCGCTGGCCGGTCTGCGGCACTGCGAGGTGCTGGTGATCAGCGGCGACGCGGACCGGCTGACGCCGTTCTCGCACGCCGAGCGGATGGCCGAGGAGATGCCGCACGGCGAACTGGTCCGCGTGCCCGGCGCGGGCCACATGCTCATGTTGGAACAACCCGACCTGGTCACCGGGCACCTGGTCGGTCTGGTTCGGCGCAGTGCCGCCGAACGGTCGGAAAGCGGGCGGCAGTGGTGGCGACGAGCGTGAGCGTGACGCTCCCCGAGGTGCGCGACACCGAGGAGTTCGGGCGCAGGCTGGGTGGCGTGGTGCGGGGCGGTGACCTGGTGCTGCTGTCCGGGCCGCTGGGCGCGGGCAAGACGGCGCTGGTGCGCGGGCTGGCCGCGGGCCTGGGCGTGGCGGGCCGGGTCAGCTCGCCGACGTTCGTGATCGCCAGGGTGCACGACCCCGCGCCGGACGGCCGCGGCGTGCCGCTGGTGCACGTGGACGCGTACCGGCTCGGCGGGCACCTGGACGAGCTGGACGACCTGGACCTGGACACCGACCTGGTGGACGCGGTGGTGGCCGTCGAGTGGGGTGAGGGCGCGGCCGAGCGGCTGTCCGAGGACCACCTGCTGATCCGGCTGGAGCGGCGGGACGACGACGTGCGGGTCGCGCACCTGCACCCGCACGGCGCCTGGGTCGACCGCGAGCTACCGGTCTGAGGTCCCGCGCACGACGCCCGGCCGGGTCCGGGCCCGGTCGAGCCGCGCCCCGCAGCCCGGCCGGCCCGGCGGGTTCACCGCAGTTCCCGCTTGAGCACCTTGCCCATGTCGTTGCGCGGCAACGCGTCCACGTACCGGACCACCCGCGGCCGCTTGTGCGGGGACAGCAGCCGGGCCACGTGGTCGCTCAGCACCTCGGGCGCGGGCGGCTCGCCCTCGGCGACGACCCACGCCACCACCCGTTCGCCCAGGTCGTCGTCCGGTTCGCCGGTCACCGCGACCTCGGCCACCGCCGGGTGCTCCAGCAGGGCGTTCTCGATCTCGCCCGCGCCGATCTTGTAGCCGCCGCTCTTGATCAGGTCCGTGGCGCGGCGGCCGACGATCCGCACGTACCCGTCCGGCTCGACCACGGCCAGGTCGCCGGTGCGGAACCAGCCGTCGCGGAACGCCTCGCGGGTGGCGTCCGGCCGGTTCAGGTACTCCAGGAACAGGTTCGGCCCGCGCACCTCGATCTCGCCCGGCTCGTCGCCGACCACCCGCAGCTCGACCCCGTCCAGCGGCGGTCCGACCGCGCCCGGCCTGCGGTCGCCGTCGGCGCGGACGCTGGTGTTCATCAGCGTCTCGGTCATCCCGTACCGCTCGACCACGCGCTGGCCGGTCAGCCGCTCGATGCGCTCGTGCACGGACGCGGGCAGCGCCGCCGAGCCGGACACCAGCAGCCGGGCCCGCCCGAACGCCGCCGCGTGCTCGGGGGCGGCCGCGATCCGGTGGTACATGGTCGGGACGCCGAACACCATCGTGCCGCCGGCCAGCAACGCCTCGGCGGCGCCTGCCACGCTGAACGACCCGAGGTGGTGCGCGGTCCCGCCGCGCCGCAGCGGCCCGAGCACCCCGACGCCCAGGCCGTGCACGTGGAACAGCGGCAGGCCGTGCACCACCACGTCGTCCTCGGTCCACGCCCAGGCCGCGGCCAGCGCGTCGAGGTTGGTCGCGAGCGCGCGCCGGGGCAGCACCACGCCCTTGGGCGGTCCGGTCGTGCCGCTCGTGTAGACGATCAGCGCGGGCGCCTCGCCGTCCGGCTCGGGCAGGTCGACGGGCGGCCCGGACGGCAGCTCGTCGTCCACCACGAGGTCCGGCTCGCTGTCGCCGAGGATGTGCGCGAGCTCCCGCTCGCCGACCTTGGGGTTGAGCGGCACCACCGGCACGCCGGCCAGCAACGCCCCGACGACGACCACGCACGTCTCGGGCGTCGACCGCGCCCACACCGCCACCCGCCGCCTGCCCACCAGCCCGCAGGCCACCTGGCGCGCTTCGCGGGCCAGCTGCTCGTACGTCAGCTCGCGCTCGGGGAACCGCAGGGCAACCTTGGACGACGGCGAGGCCAGCGCTGGCAGCAGCATCCACCAACAGTGGCCTCATCCGCCGCCGCACGCATCACAAGTGTGGTTCGAGCCACGCCAACAGGTGGATCTTCGGCCGCGCGCCCGCGGTCTGTGCCACCAGTTCGCCGTCCTTGTACAGCTGGAGCGTCGGCGCGGACATGATCCGCTGGTCGCGCGCCGTGCGCGGGCTCGCGTCCGTGTCCACCTTCACCACGGTCAGGTCGTCCCGCTCGCGGTCGATCTCGGCCAGCACCGGCTCCAACACCCGGCACGGCCCGCACCAGTCGGCCCCGAACTCCACCAGGACGGCGCCCGTCCCCACGGCCTCGGTGAACTCGTCGTCGGTCAACGTCCGCACGGCCTGCTCCTCTGCTCGGCTTCTTCCAGTTGCGCGCGCACCCGGTCGCGGACCGCCTGGAGCCGGGTGACGCAGGCGTCCAGCTCGGCGAGCTTGCGCCGGTACACCTCGACCGACGCCGGGCAGGCGTCGCCGGTGGTGTGGCCGTCGCGCAGGCACTCGACGAACGGGCGGGTGTCCTCCAGGGCGAACCCGATGCCGGTGAGCGAGCGGATCTCGTCCACCAGGCGCAGGTCGGCCTCGTCGTACTCCCGCTGCCCGTTCGCGCCGCGTCGCGCGGTCAGCAGCCCCAGGGACTCGTAGTAGCGCAGCGCCCGGGTCGTCGTCCCACCCCGGCGTGCCAGTTCTCCGATGCGCACGGTGCCGATCCTCCGACTTGACGTCGACGTCAACACAAGTGTGGTTCACGCCACCCGATACCCTTCACAGTTGTGCTAGCGCTCGCCTTGGACACCGCGACCCCCGCCGTCACGGCCGGTGTGGTGGAACTGACGCCCGACTCGCCGCCGCGCCTGCTCGCCCAGCGGGTGACGGTGAACTCGAAGGCGCACGGCGAGCTGCTGACCCCGCACCTCCAGGAGGCGCTGGCCGAGGCCGGTCACCGGCTGGCCGACCTGGACGCGATCGTCTGCGGCTCGGGCCCCGGGCCGTTCACCGGCCTGCGCGTCGGCCTGGTCACCGCCGCGGCCCTCGGCCAGGCGCTCAACCGGCCCGTCTACCCGGTGCCGACCCCGGACGCGATCGCGCTGGACGCCGCCACCGGCCGGCCGCTGCTGGTGGCCACCGACGCGCGGCGCAAGGAGGTGTACTGGGCGGCCTACGACGCGGCCGGCCGGCGCACCGACGGGCCGCACGTGGACCGGCCCGCCGACCTGCTCGCCAAGCTGCCCGCGGTCGTCGACGCGACGGGCGAGGGCGCCGAGCTGTACGCCGACGTGCTCGGCCTGCCGCTGGTCCAGGCGCGCTACCCGTCGCCGGTGTCGCTGGTCGCGGTGGCGGCCGACGAGCTGCTGGCCGGGGCGCGACCGGCCGCGCTCACCCCCCTCTACCTGCGCCGACCCGACGCCGTCGAGCCGGTGGGCCGCAAGCGGGTGACCAAGGCGTGAGCCCCCGCACCGCGACGATCGCGCCGCTGCGCCACGAGGACGCGGCCCGGTGCGCGGAGATCGAGCAGGCGCTGTTCCCCGGTGACGACCCGTGGAGCGAGAACGCGTTCCGCAGCGAGCTGGACAACGGCAACTTCTACGTCGGCGCGTACTCCGACGGCGCCCTGATCGGGTACGCGGGCCTCGGCCTGACCGACTTCGAGGCCAGCGTGCACACCATCGCCGTGGTGGCCGACCACCAGGGCGCCGGCATCGGCCGGACGCTGCTGCGGGCGCTGCTCGCCAAGGCCGACGAGGCCGGCCTCCCGGTGTTCCTGGAGGTCCGCACGGACAACGCGCGGGCCATCGACCTCTACCTGGCGCACGGCTTCGAGCACCTGGGCGTGCGCCGCCGCTACTACCAGCCGTCGGGCGCCGACGCGTACACGATGGGAAGGCCCGCGAACCGTGACTGACCGGCTCATCCTCGGTATCGAGAGCTCGTGCGACGAGACCGGCGTCGGCATCGTCCGGCTCGGCCCGGACGGGGCGGTGGAACTGCTGGCCGACGAGGTGGCGTCCAGCGTCGAGGAGCACGCCCGCTTCGGCGGCGTCGTGCCCGAGGTCGCGTCCCGGGCGCACCTGGAGGCGATGGTCCCGACCATGCGCCGGGCGGTGGAGAAGGCCGGGATCGAGCTGCGCGACGTGCACTCGATCGCGGTCACCGCGGGTCCGGGCCTGGCGGGCGCGCTGCTGGTCGGCGTGTCGGCGGCCAAGGCGTACGCGGCGGCGCTGGACAAGCCGCTCTACGGCGTCAACCACCTCGCCGGGCACGTCGCCGCGGACACCCTCCAGCACGGTCCGCTGCCCGAGCGGTGCCTGGCGCTGCTGGTGTCCGGCGGCCACTCGCAGCTGCTGCTGGTCGAGGGGCTGGCGGAGCGGATCACCGAGCTGGGGTCCACCGTGGACGACGCGGCGGGCGAGGCGTACGACAAGGTGGCCCGGCTGCTCGACCTGCCCTACCCGGGCGGTCCGCCGATCGACAAGCTGGCCAAGCAGGGCAACGGCTGCGCGATCGCGTTCCCGCGCGGGCTGACCGGGCCGCGCGACTCGAAGTACGACTTCTCGTTCTCCGGCCTGAAGACGTCGGTCGCCCGGTGGGTGGAGAAGCAGGAGCGGGCGGGCGAGGAGATCCCGCTGGCCGACGTGGCCGCGTCGTTCCAGGAGGCGGTGGCCGACGTGCTGACCGCCAAGGCGATCCGGGCGTGCAAGGACCTCGGCGTGGACACCCTGGTGATCTCCGGTGGCGTGGCCGCGAACTCGCGGCTGTCCGGCCTGGCGGCGGAGCGCTGCGCCGAGGCGGGCATCGAGCTGCGCGTCCCGCGCCCCCGCCTGTGCACCGACAACGGCGCGATGATCGCCGCCCTCGGCGCCCACCTGGTCGCCGCCGGCGCGAAGCCGTCCGCCCTGGACCTGTCCACCACCCCCGGCCTCCCGGTGAGCACCATCCAAATCCTCTGACCCCCGCGTGTCCTACCCCCAGCACGCGAGAGTCCTACGTTCGGAACGCGAGAGTCCTACGTTCGGAACACCCGAGTTGAACGCTCAGGACACCCGGACGTCGAGCCCTTCGGCCTGACCGCCGTCGAACGCCACCGTGAACGCCGCCGCGCCCAGGGTCGACCGGGCCGCGGCGGCGATCCGGTCGACGTCGCCGCGCTCCCCGACGGGCAGCGGCACGCCGACGGACGCCCGCACGGCCGTCGCCGCGCCCAGCAGCCGGGCCGCCTCCGCCGCGTCACCCGCCAGCCGCCGGGCGCCCGCCAGCCCCTCCAGCGCCAGCGCCACCGCCCGTGGGTCGCCGACCTGCCTGGCCAGCGCCAACCCCTCGGACTGCAGCCGCGCCGCCCGCGCCGCGTCACCGCGCAGCTCGGCCACGAACCCCAGCTCCGCCAGCAGCAACGTGCTGCCCGCCTCGAACCCGACCTGCCGGTGCCACGCCCGCAGCCGCTCCCAGTGCGCCTCGGCCGCGTCCAGCCGCCCCTCCCGCCGCGCGCCCATCGCCAACCCGGTCTCCGCGTACACCTCGCCGGGCGCGAACCCGTGCTCGGCCGCCACCTGACGGGCCTGTTCGTGCAGGTCACGCGCCTTCGCGTAGGCGCCGTCGGTCAGCGCGACCCGTCCCAGCCACGACAGCTTGTACGACACCTCCGGCCACGACCGCAGCTCCTCCGCCACCCGCAGCCCCTCCCGGTGCACGGCCTCCGCCCGCGCGTTGTCACCGGACAGCTGCGCCAGCACCCCCAGCCCGAACGACGCCTTCAGCTGCCCCCACCGCTCACCCAGCTCCGCGAACAGCGCCGCGCTCCGCTCCGCCGACGCCCGCGCCTCCTCGACCCGACCGCGTGCCAGGGCCTGGCTCACCCGGTCGCTGTGCGCGGCGGCCACGCCCCACCGGTCGCCCAGCTCCTCGAACGCCGCCAGCGCCTGCCCGGTCAGCACCTCGGCGGCCGGCATGCCGCCCGCGGTCGACAGCACGTAGCCCAGGAACCACCGGGCGCGCGCCCGGCACAGGGGGTCGGCGATCCCGGCCGTCCCGGACACCGCGGCCGGGTCCACCGCCTCGCCCAGCAGCACCCCGAACGCGGCCCGCCACGCCACCGCCACCGGATCGGCGGAGGTCAGCAGCCGCCGCCCCTCCCGCAACCGCCCGCGCAGGAACCAGTACCAGGTCAGCGCGGTGCTCAACCGGTCCGCGCCGGCCGGCTCCAGCGCCTCGTGCGCGGCACGCAGGTTCGCGGTGTCGGCGTCCAGCCGCTCCAGCCACCGCAGCTGCCCCGCACCGCGCAGCTCCGGGTCCGCCCGCTCGGCCAGCGCCAGGTAGAACGCCGCGTGCCGCTGCCGCACCCGCTCGAACTCGCCCGCCTCGCGCAGCCGCTCCCGCCCGTAGTCCGCCACCGACTCCAGCAGCCGGAACCGCGGCTCGCCGCTGTGCTCCGGCGCGACCACCAGCGACCGGTTCACCAGCCCGGCCAGCACGTCCACCACCTCGTCGGCCGCCACACCGCCGCCCGCGCACACGGCTTCGGCGGCGTCCAACGCGCACCCGTCCACGTGCACGGCCAACCGCCGCAGCACGACCCGTTCGGCGTCGCCGAGCAGGTCCCAGCTCCAGTCGATCATCGCCCGCAGCGTGCGCTGCCGGGCGGGCGCGTCCCGGTGCCCGGTCGCCAGCAACCGGAACCGGTCGTCCAGCCGGTCCAGCAGCGCGGGCACGCCCAGCCCGCGCACCCGCCTCGCCGCCAGCTCCACCGCCAGCGGCAACCCGTCGAGCCGCCGGCAGATCGCCTCGACCAGCGGCGCGTTGTCCGGCGTCAGCGCGAACCCCGGCGCGGCGCGCGCCGCGAACAGCTGGACGGCGTCCGCCACGTCCAACGGCGGCACGGCCCACACGGTCTCGAACGACAGGCCGAGCGGTTCCTGGCTGGTGGTGAGCACCCGCAGCCCCGGCACGGCCCGCAGCAGCCGCGCCACCAGCGCGGCGACCGGCTCGACCAGCCGCTCGCAGTTGTCCAGCACCAGCAGCGCCTCCCGCGGGCGCAACGCCTCCACCAGCGCGTCCTCCCGCACCCCGAGCACGTCGGCCACGGCGCCGGCCACCTGCTCGTCCCGCCCGACGCCGGCCAGCTCGACCAGCCACACCCCGTCCGCGGCCGACGCCCGCCGCGCGACCTCCAGGGCCAGGCTCGTCTTGCCGACACCGCCGGGACCGGTGAGCGTCACCAGCCGGGCGTCGCGGGGCAGGTCGCCCAGGTCGCGGACCGCGTCCTCCCGGCCGACCAGCGCGCCGACCGGCGCCGGCAGGTTCGTGCGGACCGCCGCGGCGGCGCCGAGCGCCGGGTCGTGGTCGAGGACCGCCCGGTGCAGCGCGGCCAGCTCCGGACCGGGTTCCAGCCCCTGCTCCTCGGCCAGCAGCCGGCGCAGCGCGGCGTAGCTCTCCAGCGCCTCGACCTGCCGCCCGGCCCGGTACAGGGCGCGCATGTGCAGCCCGCGCAGGCGTTCCCGCAACGGGTGCCGCGCCACCTCGGCCGTCAACGCCGCCAGGTCCGGCTCGCCCGTGTGCGCCTCCAGCGCCAGCAACCGCTCCTCGGTCCACCGGGCCACCACCGGCGGGACGAACGGCGCGTCGGCGAACTCCGCCAGCGGCTCGCCGCGCCACAGCGCCAGCGCCTCGCCGAACCGCCCGCAGGCCACCAGCTCCCGGAACCGCAGCACGTCCAGGCAGTCCGGGTCGACCCGGACCCGGTACCCGGCGGGCCCGTGCGCCACCAACCCGCGCCCACCCGGCTCCGCCGCCTCCAGCGCCCGCCGCAGCTGCGAGACCTTGGTCTGCAGGGTGTTCACCGGGTTGCCGGGCGGCTCGTCGCCCCACAGGTCGAACACCAGCCGGTCCGCCGGCACCGGCCGCCCCTCGTGCGCGAGCAGGTCCGCCAGCAGCAGCCGGACCTTGGCCTCCGGCACCCGCACCGGGACGCCGCCCGCCGTCCACACCCCGAGCGGGCCCAACACCCCGAATCTCACGCCGGGACGGTAACCGGCCGACCCCCAGCGGACCCGCAGCGGACCGTGCGTGTTCGCGGCCACCGTGATGATCACACGAAGGAGTGAGCCCCACATGACCGACAAGACCCCGTTGACCGTGATCGGCCTGGGCCCGATGGGCCAGGCCATGGTGACCAGGTTCCTGGCCGCCGGGCACCCGACCACCGTCTGGAACCGCACGCCGTCCCGCGCCGACGCCGTCGTGGCGGCCGGCGCCACCCGCGCCGACACCGCCGCCGACGCCGTCGCCGCGAACCGGCTGCTCGTCCTCAGCCTCACCGACTACGCCGCCGCGGACGCCGTCCTCGACGGCGTGGACCTCGCCGGCCGCGTGGTCGTCAACCTCAGCTCCGACACGCCGGGCCGGACGCTCGAAGCCGCCGCCCAGCTCGCCGAACGGGGCGCGGAACTGCTGGTCGGCGGCGTGATGGCGAACGCGGAGATGGTCGGCGACCCGGCCGCGTACGTGTTCTACAGCGGCCCGCGCGAGGTGTTCGACCGGCACGCCGACACCCTCGCGGTGCTCGGCAGGCCGGACTACCTGGGTGCGGACCACGGCCTCGCCCAGCTGCTCTACCAGGCGCAGCTGGACGTCTTCCTCACCTCGATGGCCGCGATGCTGCACGGCATCGCGCTGGTGAAGTCGGCGGGCCTCACGGCCGAGCGGTACGCCCCCTACCTCGCCGACAACCTCGCCACCCTGCCCCTGTACGTGGCGGAGACCGTGCGGCACGTCGACTCCGGCGAGCACCCCGGCGACCTGGCCAACACCGCCATGATGGGCGCGACGGCGGCGCACGTCGTCGGCGCGAGCGAGGCCGCCGGCGTCGACGCGGAGCTGCCCAGGGCGGTCCGGTCCCTCTACGACCGCGCCATCGCGGCGGGTCACGGGAAGGACAGCTGGACCGCCCTGGTCAACGTCCTGCGCGGCTGATCACACGGCGTTCAGGCCGGGGTTGCGGTCCTCGATCACGAACGACCGCAGCGTGGTCGCCTCGGCCCCGGCCGCCCGCACGTGCGACAGGGCGCGGAAGTCCGCCCGCACCTCCCGCGCGGTGAACTTCGTCCGCACGTACCCGCGCCGCCTGCTGTGCAGCTTGATGTGCGGGTTGTTGCGCAGCTGGACCTGGTCGACGGTGTCGTTGCCGTCGCCGCCGGACGTCACCGACGAGCACACCAGCTCGGTGCCGACCGTGCGCGACGACGCCGGGTCGTTCCAGTCGGCCTTGATGTCGGCGGCGTAGGCCGCGTGCACGTCACCGGTCAGCACGACGGTGTTGCGGACCTTCGCGTCCACCCAACCGCGCGTGACCCGGTCCCGGGAGGCCAGGTAGCCGTCCCAGGAGTCCATCGACAGCTCCTTCTCCGGCCCGTCCTCCCGGTCCCGCTCGGCGAAGAACACCTGCTGGCCGAGCACGTCCCAGCGCGCCCGCGAGCGGCGGAACCCGTCGAGCAGCCACGCCTCCTGCTCGGCGCCGGTGATGGAGCGGGTGGGCAGCCCGGCGTCGGCGCACGTCTTCCAGCCGTCGCCGCACGCCTGGTCGTCGCGGTGCTGGCGGGTGTCGAGCATGTGGAAGTTGACCAGGCCGCCCCACCGGACCCGCCGGTAGAGCTGCATGTCGACGCCGTTCGGCTTCGCGCCGCGGCGCAGCGGCATGTTCTCGTAGTACGCCTGGAACGCCGCCGCGCGCCGGTCGGCGAACGCCGGGTCGGGCTGCTCGGGCACCTCGTCGGCCCAGTTGTTCTCGGTCTCGTGGTCGTCCCACACCACCAGCCACGGCGCCACCGAGTGCGCGAGCTGCAGGTCCTCGTCGGTCTTGTACTGGGCGTGCCGCAGCCGGTAGTCGGCCAGCGTGCGGGTCTCCGGGCCGAGCACCGCCCGCACGTCCGCCGCCTTCGCCGCGTACTCGTACTGGTAGTCGCCCAGGTGCAGGACGACGTCCGGGTGGTCCTCGGCGAGCCGCCGGTACGCGGTGAAGTAGCCCTCGCCGTAGTGCGCGCACGACGCGAAGCACATGGTCAGGTCCTGCCCGACGGCCCACGGCTCGGGCGTCGTGCGGGTCCGGCCGACGGCGGACAGGTGGTTGTCGACCTTGAACCGGTAGAAGTACTCGCGCCCGGGGCGCAGGCCGAACGTCTCCACGTGCACGCTGTGCGCGGACTCGGGGCGGGCGACCCGCACGCCCCGCCGCACCACGCGCCGGAAGCGCTCGTTCTCGGCCAGCTCCCAGTGCACCGGGACGACCCGGTTCGGCATGCCGCCGCGGCCGTCCCCGTCGAGCGGCCTCGGGGCCAGGCGCGTCCACAGCACCATGCCGTCGGAGCTGGGGTCGCCGGACGCGACGCCGAGGGTGAAGGGGTTGTCGAGCTTCGCGGAGCCCGCGCCGGTGGTCGCGAGGGCCGCACCGGCCACACCGCCGATGAGCAGGGAACGTCGGGTCACCGTGGTCATGTGCGACACCGTTGCCGATCAGGTTGGCGTCCGGGTGAACTCCGGTGTGACAGCAGTGGACCAGTTCACCCGACAGGTTCCGGGGGGCTCGTTGAAGCGTTGGCACTCGCATGGGTAGAGTGCTAGATGCACGGCGCCAGCAACCGCCCCGACCCCCGCGACGGCGGGGTGGCAGGAGCCGTAAACGCAACCTGCCAACGCTTTCGACGACCGTGGAGGTCAGCCCGGTGAGCGTGAACATCAAGCCGCTCGAGGACAAGATCGTCGTCCAGGCCAGCGAGGCCGAGACCACGACCGCTTCCGGCCTCGTGATCCCGGACACCGCGAAGGAGAAGCCCCAGGAGGGCAAGGTCATCGCGGTCGGCCCCGGCCGGATCGACGACAAGGGCAACCGCGTCCCCGTGGACGTGGCTGTCGGCGACGTCGTCATCTACTCCAAGTACGGCGGCACCGAGGTCAAGTACAACGGCGAGGAGTACCTCATCCTCTCCGCCCGCGACGTGCTGGCCGTCATCAACTGACGCTCGGCTGACACGCAAGGCGCCCCGGCGAACCCCTCACCGGGGCTTTCCCGGGGCGTTTCGCATCAAGAGAGGCGTGAGCAATGCCCAAGCAGATCAGCTTCGACGAGGACGCTCGTCGGGCCCTTGAGCGCGGTGTGAACAAGCTCGCGGACACGGTCAAGGTGACCCTCGGTCCGCGCGGCAGGCACGTCGTGCTCGACAAGAAGTTCGGCGGCCCGACCGTCACCAACGACGGCGTGACCATCGCCCGCGAGATCGAGCTGGACGACGCGTTCGAGAACCTGGGCGCCCAGCTCGCCAAGAGCGTCGCCACCAAGACCAACGACGTCGCCGGCGACGGCACGACGACCGCGACCGTGCTGGCCCAGGCCATGGTCCGGGTCGGCCTGCGCAACGTCGCCGCCGGCGCGAACCCGATGTCGCTCGGCGTCGGCATCCACGCCGCGGCCGAGGCCGTCGTGGACGCCCTCAAGGCCAAGGCCACCCCGGTCAAGGGCCGCGACAACATCGCCCAGGTCGGCACCGTCTCGTCCCGCGACGAGTCCATCGGCGCCCTGCTCGGCGAAGCCATCGAGAAGGTCGGCGAGGACGGTGTGATCACCGTCGAGGAGTCCTCCTCGATGGCCACCGAGCTGCAGATCACCGAGGGCGTGCAGTTCGACAAGGGCTACGTGTCGGCGCACTTCGCCACCGACCTGGAAGCCCAGGAGACGGTGTTCGAGGACGCCCGCATCCTGCTGCACCGCGAGAAGATCTCGGCGCTGGCCGACCTGCTGCCGATCCTGGAGAAGGTCGCCGAGGCCGGCAAGCCGCTGGTGATCATCGCCGAGGACGTCGAGGGCGAGGCGCTGTCCACCCTGGTCGTCAACGCCCTGCGCAAGACGCTGCGCGTGGTCGCGGTCAAGGCGCCGTACTTCGGCGACCGCCGCAAGGCGTTCCTGGACGACCTCGCGGTCGTCACCGGTGCCCAGGTCATCGCGGCCGAGGTCGGCCTGAAGCTGTCCGAGGCCAACCTCGACGTGCTGGGCTCCGCCCGGCGGGTCGTCGTGTCCAAGGACAACACGACCATCGTCGACGGCGGCGGCGCCAAGGCCGACGTGGCCGGTCGCGCGGAGCAGCTGCGCCGCGAGATCGAGGCCACCGACTCCGACTGGGACCGCGAGAAGCTGCAGGAGCGGCTGGCCAAGCTGTCCGGCGGCATCGCCGTGATCAAGGTCGGCGCGGCCACCGAGACCGAGCTGAAGGAGCGCAAGCACCGCATCGAGGACGCGGTGGCGGCGACCAAGGCCGCGGTCGAGGAGGGCATCGTCCCCGGCGGCGGTTCCGCCCTGGTGCACGCGGCCAAGGTGCTCGACGGCGGGCTCGACCTGTCCGGCGACGAGGCGACCGGTGTCGCGATCGTCCGCGAGGCCCTGGGCTCGGCGCTGTTCTGGATCGCCGCGAACGCGGGCCTCGAAGGCGCGGTCGTGGTGAACAAGGTGCGCGAGCAGGACTGGGGCTTCGGCCTCAACGCCGCCACCCTGGCCTACGGCGACCTGCTGGAAGCCGGGATCATCGACCCGGTGAAGGTGACTCGCTCGGCCGTCACCAACGCCGCTTCCATCGCCCGCATGGTGCTCACCACGGAGAGCGCCGTCGTGGAGAAGAAGGAAGAGGAGCCCGCCGCCGCCGGCGGTCACGGGCACGGCCACGGCCACGGCCACTGACCCGGTCCGGCTCGGTTCGGCGCGGTCCGGCTGAGTTCGGCTCGGCCGAGTTCGGCTCGGCCCGGTAGGGCGAACGGGAGGGGCGGCACCCACGAGGTGCCGCCCCTCCCGCGCGTTCGGCGTCAGACGGGCGTCAGCTGGCGCTTGCGCGCCTTGATGATGCTGTCCCGCTCGGACTCCGACAGGCCGCCCCAGATCCCGTACGGCTCCTGCACCGCCAGGGCGTGCCTCCTGCACATCTCCAGCACCGGGCACGACAGGCACACGGCCTTCGCCCGCGCCTCCCGTCGCGCCCGCGCCGGTCCGCGTTCCCCGTCCGGGTGGAAGAAGAACGCGCTGTCCATCCCGCGGCACGAGCCGCGCATCTGCCAGTCCCACAGATCCGCGTTGGGACCGGGAAGCCTTCGGGTGTCCGCCATCGAGACCGCCTCCTTGGCCCATGGACGAGAACTGCTCCATTCGGCTTAACGATGATCCACCGTAGAACCGCGCCAATACTTGTTCAAGGGGGCGGGAAGTCTTTTGGCGGCAATTCATTCGATGGGTGATCGGTTGGCGTTCAAACCCGAGTTGCCGGTGACGTCAGGTGAACGGACGATGTCAGCGTGACCACGCCCCCCGACCACGCCGGAACCGTGCCGGGAGGCGGGCGGGAAGCGGTTGCGGCGGAAGGTGATCCCGCGCATTCGGTGACTCTCTCGGTGGCCGCCGTGGCCCGCCGGCTGGGCGTGGCGCCGGCCACTCTCCGCACATGGGCCCGCCGCTACGGCCTCGGACCCAGTGATCACACAACCGGGCGACACCGCAAGTACGCGCCGCTCGACGTGGCCAGGTTGGAGCTGATGCAGCGGGCGCTGCTGCGCGGCGCGTCGTCCGCTGAGGCCGCCAAGTACGCCCTCTCCAGCCCGGTCGCGGCCCCTGGCGCGCCGTCGTCGGCGGACGGGGAACCGGACGGCGCCCCGGCGTCCGCGGGTGGGCGCGGGTTGAGGTTGCCGGCGGCGAACCGGCGGGCGCGCGGCGTCGGGCGGGCGGCGCTGGCGATGGACTCGGCGGCGGTGCAGGCGCTGCTGGCGGACGCCATCGAGGTGGACGGCGTGGCGGCGACCTGGGGGGAGGTGGTGCGCCCGGTGGTGGCCGCGATCGCGGCGAGGGGGGAGCACTCCGGGGCCGGGGTCGAGGTGTCGCGCCTGGTGGAGGAGTGCGTGCTGGCGGCGTTCGCGCGCGCGACGCCGATCGTCACGAGCCCGCGCAACCCCCGGCCCGTGCTGCTGGCGTGCATGCCGGGCGAGCGGCACGCCCTGCCGCTGCACGCGTTGGCCGCGGTGCTCGCGCAGCGTGGTGTCGGCGTCCGGCAGCTGGGGGCGGCGCTGCCCGCGGACGCCCTGGCGTCGGCCGTGCGGCGGACCGCGCCGGCGGCGGTCGTGCTGTGGGCTCAGCTGCCGCGCTACGCCGATCCGGGTGTCGTGGCGGCCCTGCCGAGGACCCGCCAGCAGGTGCGCGTGTTCACCGGGGGCCCCGGCTGGCACCGCGGCATCGTGCCGCAGCCGGCGGAGCGGATCGACGACCTGCCCTCGGCCGCCGACGCGATCGAGCGCGCCGTCTGCTGACCGGAGCGCCGCCTCCGACCTCGGCTTGCTCCGGCTGCCGGTGTGGCCGAGCGCGCCGTCCCGCTGACCGGAGCGCCTTGACCTCGGTTTGCCTCGGGTGTCGGTGTGGTCGAGCGCCGTCTGTTGAGCGGGGTGTCGCTCCCGACCTCGGCGGGCTTCGGTTGCCGGCGGGGTCGAGCGCGCCGTCCCGCTGACCGGAGCACCGCCTCCGACCTCTTGTTCCCCCTGCTCCGCAGGCGTGCTCAGTTGCCCTCCCGCTCCGCAGGGGTCCCCGGCAAGGGGACCCCTGCTTCTACCCTCCCAGAGGGGACTGACGATCCGGGGCGTCCGAGCGCTGCCTGTGGACAACCGGCGAAGTGGGGCGGTGGCTGTGGAGCGGGTCGGGGTGAGGCGGGCGGCGTTCGGGGATCGGCCCGAGGAGCAGGTGTGGGGTGCGTTGGGCGGGGGTGTGGAGGAGCGGTGGTTGGCGGGGGTGGTGCTCGGTGGGCAGGGGCACTACGCGGCGGCGGCTGCGGTGCTCGGTGGGCTGATCGCGGGAGGTGGGTTGTTCGGGTCGTTGGCGGCGTCGACGTTGGCCTCGCACCGGCGGCAGCTGGGTGGGCACGCGGTGGCGCGGGCGCTCGACGGGCGGGCGTTGGAGATGGTGGCCGACGCCGACGACGACCGGCGCGACGAGGACGACGTGGACGTGGCCGGCGCGCGGGCCGACGCGCTGCTCGGGTTGGCGGCCGACGCGGTCGGGCTCGGCAGGCTCGCCGAAGCGCGCCGGCTGCACGCGAGGGTCGAGTCGCGCGGGTGGCGCAGCCGGGTCCGGCACGGGTGGCTGGCCGCCGAGATCGCCTTGGCCGGCGGTCACCCGGAGCGGGCGGTGCACCCGGCCGAGGTGGCCGCCGCCACCGCCCGGGAGGCCGGCGCAACGCGACACACCCTCAAGTCCGACCTGGTCCTGGGCGCCGCACTGGTGGTGTGGGGGACACCCGGAAGCGTCGCCAGAGGGGTCGAAGTGCTACGCTGTGACCTAAATCACACTGACCGTCGAGGGCTTTTCTCGTTGTCCTGGCCGACGGCGCTCGTCCTGGCAAACGCCCAGGCAGACCGCACTATTGCGGAAAGCCAAAACGTGAAGGAAAGCGCCGAAAACGCTCTGAGCTGCGTGTTGCGCAGAGCCGACCCGCTCGGCCGCCGGTTGGCGGACCACTCGCCGTGGATCCCGACTGCGCTGCTCCGTTCCGGGGAACCCCCGAACGCAGAAGCTGAGACGAACTTCTTGACGGATTAAGCACCGGATCGTGTCAAGGTTCGGCCTCTAGCGTCCGATAGGGGATGTGGAACGTCACTCGGCTGCAGGAAGGAGTCCCCGTGACCACGGTCCTTATTTGCGACGACCGGCGCAGTGTGCGGGAGGGTCTCACCCGCGTGATGTCGGCTGTCCCAGGGGTTAGCCGCATCGACTGCGTAGCGCACGGTGACGAGTTGTTGGCTCGGTTCTCTCGGCAGCCGGTCGACGTCGTACTGGTTGGCACCCAGCGCGCCGTCCCGACCGGGGTCGAAGCGACCCGACGACTCGTCTCGGCCAACCCGCAGGCAAACGTCATCGTCTTCGGCGCACCGGACGACGCGGGCAGCATCGCCGCCGCGATCGCCGGCGGAGCCCGCGGCTACCTCCGCTGGGACGCCTCGCGTCCCGAGCTGGTGGCCGCCCTGGCGCACACCCTCGCGAGCACCAGCGTGCCCGCGCCGCGCCAGCCGTCGGACCCGGGCGTCCAGCTCACCGAGCGCGAGCTCCAGGTGCTGCGCGGGATGAGCCAGGGCAAGAGCAACGGGCAGATCGGGCGTGAGCTGTACCTGTCGGAGGACACGGTGAAGACGCACGCCCGGCGCCTGTTCCGCAAGCTCGGCGTGCGCGACCGCGCCCAGGCCGTCGCGCACGGCTTCCGGCGCGGTCTGGTGTCCTAGGACTCGGGGACCAAGCGCAGGGACTGAGGGCTCGAACCCGTCGGAGGCGTCCGGCGGGTCGCCCCGCCACATCCCCCCAGGCCCGGCCCGGTGACGTCACCGTCACCGGGCCGCCGCGCGTCCACGGGGTGTCGGCTGGTCGGGTGAGGTCGAAAGACCCCTTCTGGACCCCGTTGCCGAACTTCCGCCCGGCGGACCGGTACGGTGAGCATCACCAGTACGGGCGACGTCGATCGTCCCGTGCTGTTCTTTGTCGGTACGCCTACGCGTAACACCAGGGCAGTTGTCTGCGATGACCAACTTGGGGGACGGACTGGACGCCGAAGTGGGCGCAGCCGTCGATGGCGACCGCCACGCGATCGAGCGGCTCCTGGCATCCATCCGGCCCCTCGTGGTGCGGTACTGCCGCGCCAGAGTCGGAAGGCAGGAGAGGTCTTTCGCTTCGGCGGACGACGTGGCCCAGGAGGTGTGTCTCGCGGTGCTGACGGCCCTGCCCAGCTATCGCGACCAGGGTCGGCCGTTCTTGGCGTTCGTCTACGGGATCGCCGCGCACAAGGTGGCCGACGCGCATCGCTCCGCAGCCCGGAACCGGTCCGAACCGGTCCCGGAGGTCCCCGACGCCCCCGAGACGGAAGCCGGGCCCGAGCAGCGCGCCATGCAGGGCGAGCTGTCCGAGCGGATGGCGGTCCTCCTCAAGGTCCTTCCGGAGAAGCAGCGGGAGATCCTGCTGCTCCGAGTGGTCGTCGGCCTGTCGGCCGAAGAGACCGCCGACGCGGTCGGCTCCACGCCGGGCGCGGTACGGGTGGCGCAACACCGCGCCCTGGCCCGCCTTCGCAAGACGTTGGCAGCGGAGGAGGTGGTCTGAGTGGCTGACCAGCACGAGAAGGGCAACGGAGAAGTCGTGCGCGGACGAGATGAGAGACCGCCGCAGCCTGAAGACACCCTGGCTGAAGACACCGCGGTCGGACCTGGGGACGACCTCGCGGGCATCCGGGCTGACGACGCCCTGCTCGACGCACTGGGCGGGCGGGACGGCGACGTGCCGGACTCGCTCGTCGACGACGAGCTGAACGCGCTGCTGCTGGCCTGGCGGCACGAGGTCGAGAGCCCGCCCATGGGCGAGCTGGTCGACACCGACACGGCGGTCGCCACGATCGCCGCCGCCCGCCCCCAGCCCCGCAGGCACCGCTTCCTCATCCCGCTGGCGAGCGCCGCCGCCGTGCTGGCGATCGCGTTCACCGGGATGAGCCTGGTCGCGCGGGACGCCGAGCCCGGCGACGCGCTCTGGGGCCTGACCAGGGTCCTCTACTCCGAGCACGCGCGGTCGGTGGAAGCCGCCGTCGCCGTGCGCAGCGACCTCGACAGCGCGGGCGCCGCCCTGCGCGAGGGCCGGTACAGCGAGGCGCGCGACGCGCTGCTGAAGGCGAGCGAGGGCCTGCCCGCGGTCTCGCCGGACGACGGCAAGGACGACCTGGTCCAGCGGCACGAGTCGCTGCTGGAGGCGCTGACCAGCACCACGCCGACGCCGAGCGGCACCTCCACCGCGGTCGTGCCGTCCACGACGACCCAGCTCCCGACGACGCTGGCCACCCAGCCGTCGAACAACCCGACGACCACGACCGCGCCGGTCACCACCACGATCGCGCCGACGACGACCACCGAGCCGATCCCGACCACGGACGGCACGGCGCCGCCGCCGCCGCCCACGTCGGACGTGCCGTCCGGGGGTCAGACCAAGGTCGGGTCGGAGACGCCGGGTTCGACCGACGGCACCCAGAGCACCACCGAGAACTGACCGCTGTGACGAAGCCCGCTCCCGATCGGGGGGCGGGCTTCGTCACACCTTCAGCGGGCGCTCTCGGTCGCGGTGACCCCGTCCGCGTAACCGCGGCAGTACTCCCAGCTGACGTAGGACGTCGGGTCCGGGTCGTACGCGGGCTCGTGCGGGCGCATCCGACCGTCGGACAGCAGCTGCTCCAGGCTCGACCGCAGCAGCGCCCAGTCGTGGTAGTGCGGCTCCTGGCACTCGCCGCAGTCCACCACGATGCCCCGGACACCACGGGGTTCCAGCAGTGCCTGGTACACGGCGAGGTCGCTGAGGTCGCCGACCAGCTCGGCCCGCTCGGCGTCGTCCATCGGCGGGTGGTCGTGGTCGTGGTCGGGCTCGCCGAGGGCCCGGGCCGGGTCCTCCGGGTCGCCCGCGAACGGGTCTGGTGGCAACGCGTCGTGCGGCACGACCCCGCACGGTACCGGGCCGACCCCCGACCCCGTCCAGATACCATGACCTGAACCCATCGCCGCCTGTGGAAACCCGATCCGCGGCGGCGGGATCGCCGCACGACGGAAGGCAAGCCAGCCGCCATGACCAGCGAGCTCAACGCTGACGGAGTCCCGCCCAAGTTCGCCATGCTGGGACTGACCTTCGACGACGTACTGCTGCTGCCCGCCGAGTCCGAGATCGTCCCGAGCGGTGTGGACACGGCGACCAGGCTGTCGCGCAACATCACGCTGCGGGTCCCGCTGGCATCGGCCGCGATGGACACCGTGACCGAGGGCCGGATGGCCATCTCCATGGCGCGCCAGGGCGGCATCGGCGTGCTGCACCGCAACCTGTCCCTGGAGGAGCAGGCCCGCCAGGTCGAGACGGTCAAGCGGTCCGAGGCGGGCATGGTGAGCGACCCCGTCACGTGCACCCCGGACGACACGATCCGCCACGTCGACGAGCTGTGCGCCCGCTACCGGATCTCCGGCGTGCCGGTGACCGACGCCGCGGGCAAGCTGGTCGGCATCATCACCAACCGCGACATGCGGTTCGAGGTCGACCACTCGCGCAAGGTCAGCGAGGTGATGACCAACGGTCCGCTGGTCACCGCGCAGGTCGGCGTGTCGGCCGAGGCCGCGCTGGGCCTGCTGCGCAGGCACAAGGTCGAGAAGCTGCCGATCGTGGACGGCGACGGCAAGCTGCGCGGCCTGATCACGGTCAAGGACTTCGTCAAGACCGAGCAGTACCCGAACGCCTCGAAGGACCCGGACGGCAGGCTGCTGTGCGCCGCCGCGATCGGCGTCGGCGAGGACAGCTTCGCGCGGGCGATGGCGCTGGCCGAGGCGGGCGTCGACGTGATCATGGTCGACACGGCGCACGGCCACCAGCGCAACGTGCTGGAGATGGTCGCCAGGGTGAAGAAGGAGCTGGGCGACGCGGTGGACGTGGTCGGCGGCAACGTCGCCACCCGCGCGGGCGCGCAGGCGCTGGTGGACGCGGGCGCGGACGGCGTGAAGGTCGGCGTCGGCCCCGGCTCGATCTGCACCACGCGCGTCGTCGCCGGTGTCGGCGTGCCGCAGATCACCGCGATCTACGAGGCCAGCCTGGCGTGCGCGCCGGTGGGCGTGCCGATCATCGGCGACGGCGGCATCCAGTACTCCGGCGACATCGCCAAGGCCATCGCGGCGGGCGCGAGCGCGGTCATGCTCGGCAGCCTGCTGGCGGGCACCGCCGAGTCGCCGGGCGAGCTGGTGCTGGTCAACGGCAAGCAGTTCAAGACCTACCGCGGCATGGGCTCGCTGGCGGCGCTGCAGGGCCGCGGCGAGGGCAAGTCGTACTCGAAGGACCGCTACTTCCAGGACGACGTGCTGTCCGAGGACAAGCTGGTGCCCGAGGGCATCGAGGGCCGCACGCCGTTCCGCGGGCCGCTGTCGACCGTGGTGCACCAGCTCGCGGGCGGCCTGCGCGCCGCGATGGGGTACACCGGGTCGAGGACGATCGCCGACCTGCAGCAGAAGCAGCTGGTGCGGATCACGGCGGCCGGGCTCAAGGAGAGCCACCCGCACGACATCACCATGACCGTCGAAGCCCCGAACTACACGACCCGCTGAACCGGATCGCCCTGGGCTAGGGTTCCCGGGCCCCGCCAGCTCCACGGAAGGACGAACAAGGTGCGCGATCTGGTCGAGATCGGCATGGGCCGGACCGCGAGGCGGGCCTACGAACTGGACGACCTGGAGATCATCCCGTCCCGCAGGACCCGGTCCTCCAAGGACGTCTCGACGGCGTGGCAGATCGACGCCTACCGGTTCGAGATCCCGCTGATCACCCACCCGACGGACGCGATCGTGTCGCCGGGCACGGCGGTCGCGGTCGGCGAGCTGGGCGGCCTGGGCGTCCTCAACGCGGAGGGCCTGTGGGCCCGGCACGGCGACGTCGAGGAGGCGTTGTTCCGGCTGGTCCAGTCGGTGGAGGACACCGACGACCCGGCCGCGCCGGTGAAGGTGCTGCAGGAGCTGCACGCCGAGCCGGTGCGGATGGACCTGATCGCCGAGGCGATCAAGCAGGTGCGCGAGTCGGGCGTCACGGTGGCCGTGCGGGTCAGCCCGCAGCGGGCGGCCGAGCTGACCCCGGACCTGCTGGCGGCGGGCGTGGAGATCCTGGTCGTGCAGGGCACGATCATCTCGGCCGAGCACGTGTCGCGCGACGGCGAGCCGCTGAACCTGAAGTCGTTCATCGCCGACCTGGACATCCCGGTGATCGCGGGCGGCGTCGGCGACTACCGGACCGCGATGCACCTGATGCGCACGGGCGCGGCGGGCGTGATCGTCGGCTACGGCTACACGCCGGGCGTCACCACGACCGACTCGGTGCTGGGCATCGGCGTGCCGATGGCCACGGCGATCGCCGACGCGGCCGCGGCGCGGCGCGACTACCTGGACGAGACCGGTGGCCGGTACGTGCACGTGATCGCCGACGGCGGCGTGCTGACCAGCGGTGACATCGCGAAGTCGATCGCCTGCGGCGCGGACGCGGTGATGCTGGGCGAGCCGCTGGCGTCGGCGTCCGAGGCGCCGGGCCAGGGCCTGTACTGGACCGCCTCGTCGGCGCACCCGTCGGTGCCGCGCAGCCACGTGTCCACCGGCGTGGACCAGGTGGTGGACCTGCGCAAGCTGCTGTTCGGGCCGTCCGTCGACCCGCGCGGCGTGACGAACCTGTTCGGCTCGCTGCGCCGGGCGATGGCGAAGACCGGCTACTCGGACCTCAAGGAGTTCCAGAAGGTCGGCCTGACGATCAGGGGGTGATCGCTCGGCGGACGGCGGCCCGGTTGCCGGGACCTCGCGCGACTGGACCGGTTCAGAGGTAGCTGTTACCGCGAGTTACGCCTAATCTCCAACCATGGGTGAACTCGCCGGTAACAACACCGACTACGACGTCGTGGTGGTGGGCTCGGGCTTCGGCGGCAGCGTCGCCGCGCTCCGGCTGACCGAGAAGGGCTACCGGGTGGCAGTGGTCGAGGCGGGCCGCCGGTTCGCCGACGACGAGTTCGCCAAGACGTCCTGGGACCTGCGGCGGTACCTGTGGGCGCCCGCGCTGGGCTGCTACGGCATCCAGCGCATCCACGCCCTGCGCAGCGTGATGGTGCTGGCCGGCTCGGGCGTCGGCGGCGGGTCGCTGGTGTACGCCAACACCCTGTACCGGCCGCTCAAGCCGTTCTACGCGGACCGGCAGTGGGCGCACATCACCGACTGGGAAGCCGAGCTGGCCCCGTTCTACGACCAGGCGAGCCGGATGCTCGGCGTGGTGGAGAACCCGACCACCACGCCGTCGGACGTGGTGATGCAGCGGGTCGCCGAGGACATGGGCGTCGCCGACACCTACCACCCGACGCCGGTCGGCGTGTTCTTCGGCGAGCCGGGCCAACCGGCCGAGGACCCGTACTTCGGCGGCGCGGGCCCGAGCCGGACCGGCTGCACGCAGTGCGGCGCGTGCATGTCCGGCTGCCGCGTCGGCGCGAAGAACACCCTGGTCAAGAACTACCTCTACCTGGCCGAGCGGAACGGCGCGCGGGTGCTGCCGCTGACCACCGTCACCGACCTGCGCCAGGCGCCGGACGGCACGTGGGCGGTCGGCGCCCGGCGGACCGGCGGCAAGCTCCGCAGGGGCAGGCGCACGATCACCGCGGGCCAGGTCGTGCTGGCCGCGGGCACGTGGGGCACCCAGCAGCTGCTGCACCGGATGGCGGCCGAGGGCGCCCTGCCGCGGCTCTCGCCCCGGCTCGGCGAGCTGACCAGGACCAACTCCGAGGCGATCATCGGCGCGGCCCGCTTCACCGTGGACGAGGACCGCGACTTCAGCCGGGGCGTGGCGATCACGTCGTCCATCCACCCGGACGAGCAGACCCACATCGAGCCGGTGCGCTACGGCAAGGGCAGCAACGCCATGGGCCTGCTCCAGACCCTGGCCACCGACGGCGCCAAGTCGACGCCGCGCCTGCTGCAGTTCCTCGCCCAGGCGATCCGGCACCCGCTGCGGCTGGCCAGGGTGATGTCGGTGCACCGGTGGAGCGAGCGGACGGTGATCCTGCTGGTGATGCAGAGCCTGGACAACTCCATCACCACGTTCACCAAGAAGGGGCTGTTCGGCCGCAAGCTCACCTCGAAGCAGGGGCACGGCGAGCCGAACCCGACGTTCATCGAGGCGGGCCACCGGGCCAACCTGCGAGCCGCCGAGCACATCGGCGGCATCCCGGGCGGCACCTGGGGCGAGCTGTTCAACATCCCGCTGACCGCGCACTTCATCGGCGGCTGCCCGATCGGCTCGGACCCGGCCTCCGGCGTCATCGACCCCTACCACCGGGTCTACGGCTACCCGGGACTGTCCGTGGTGGACGGCGCGGCGATCTCGGCGAACCTGGGCGTGAACCCGTCGCTCACCATCACCGCGCAGGCCGAGCGGGCGTTCTCGGTGTGGCCGAACAAGGGGGAGCCGGACCAGCGCCCCGACCAGGGCGCGGGCTACCGGCGGATCGCGCCGGTGACGCCGCGCGCCCCCGCCGTCCCGGCCGGCGCGCCCGGCGCCCTGCGACTGCCGATCGTGGAGGTCAGGTCGTCCTGACCCGGCCTACCGCCGGCGGGGCGCCAGCGTGAACCCCTCCGGCTTCAGCGTCAGCATCTCCGCCACCCGCAGGCGGTAGTCGGCGGGCGCGGTGAAGTCGTACCGCCGCAGCACCGCGCCCAGCGCCAGCGTCGCCTCGTGCACCGCGAACTGCCGCCCGATGCACGCCCGCTCCCCGGTGCCGAACGGCTTGTAGACGTGCGGCGGCCGGGCCCGGACGGCCGCCGGCTCGAACCGGTCCGGCGAGAACGACTCCGGCGAGTCCCACACCGACGGGTCCCGGTGCACCAGCGGCAGCAGCACCAGCGCCCACTGGCCCGCCCGCAGCGGGTACCGCCCGCCCAGCACCGTGTCCGCCCGCGCCTCCCGCGCGAACCCGGGCGCGGTCGGCCACAGCCGCAGCGCCTCGTCCAGCACCCGCCGCACGTACCGCAGCTTCGCCACCTGCTCGAACTCCGGCGCCTCCGCCGAACCCCACACCGCGTCGACCTCGGCCCGCGCCCGCTCGGCCACCTCCGGGTGCCGCGACAGGTAGTACAGGGCGAACGACAGCGCGCCCGACGTCGTCTCGTGCCCGGCGACCAGGAACGTGATCACCTGGTTGCGGACGTTCACGTCGTCCAGCTCGCCCGAGGACAGCATCAACCCGAGCAGGTCCGACCCGCCCGTCCCGCGCCGCACCCGGACGACCTCGTCCACGACCTCCGCCAGGTACCGCAGGTCGCCCTGGTACCGCCGCTCCGCGGCCCGCCCGAAGACCTTGCGCACCAGCGGGGGGCTGAAGCTCTTCCGCTGCGCGTACCGCAACGACCCGATCATCGCTCGCACGAACGGGTGAACATCGCCGCGCGAGAACGACTCGAACGAGTACCCGAACCCGACCCGCCCGATCGTCTCCAACGTCAGCTTCGTCATGTCGGCGGACACGTCGACCACCCCGCCCGCGTCCCACTTGGACACCAGCTCGGCGGTCACGTCCACCATCGTCCGGTGGTAGGCGCGCATGGCGCTCTGCGTGAACGCGGGCAGCAGCACCTCGTGCGCCGCCCTCCAGTTCGGCTCGTCGTTGTAGGCGGTGAACAGCCCGTCCCCGCCGACGTCCCGCAACGCCTCCACGCCCAGCGCCAGGTGCTTGGCGAACCGCGACTCGTCGGCCAGGTCGGCGGCCAGGTCCGCGCCGCCGACGAACACGACCTCCTGGTCGAGGAACCGCCGGGTGAAGATCGGGCCCAGCTCCCGGCCCAGCCGCATCGTGCCCTGCACCGGCGTGCGCCGGTCGGCGCCCAGGACGTCGCCCAGGACCGGCACCCGCCACCGCGGGTGGGGCAGCTCGGCGGTCCTCACCTCTTGTCCCGGTTCGCCGCGCTCAGCCGTCGCATCAAGTCCTCGTTGGCCAGCCGCCGCTGCAACCCCGAGGAGAACGCCGGGAACGCCCCGCCGAGCGCGCTCGCCACCCGCAGCTCCGGCGGCGCCACGTTCACCTCCGCCCGGTCGCCCTCGATCGCGCCGACCACCCCCACCGCCACCTGCTCCGGCGACACGGTCCGCATCCCGGCCGGCGGCCGGGCGCCCGTCCCGGCGAACATCCCGGCGTCCCGCACGAACCCCGGCTGCACGATCGACACGCCCACCCCGCTGCCGCGCAGGTCCTCCCGCAGCCCCAGCGCGAACCCCCGCAGCCCGAACTTCGTCGCGTTGTAGAGGGACGAGTAGGGCGAGGCCACCTTCCCCGCCAACGACCCGACGAACACCACGTGCCCGCGCCGCGCCGCCACCATCGACGGCGCCAGGGCGTGCGCCAGCGCGATCGGCGCCTCCAGGTTCACCGCCAGGGCCCGCCTGACCTGCTCCTCCGCCAGGTCCAGCAGGGCGCCGCTCGCGGGCAGGGCCGCGTTGGCGACCAGCACGTCCACCGGCCCGACCTCCTCGGCCAGCCGCCGGACGCCGTCCGCCGAGGCCAGGTCGGCCACCACGGCCCGCCCGCCGACCTCGGCGGCGAGGCCGTCCAGCTCCGCCACCCGCCGCCCGGTCAGCACGAGCCGCGCCCCGCGCCGGGCGAACTCGCGCGCGACGGCGTGCCCGATCCCGCCCGTCGCGCCGGTCAACAGCACGGTCGTTCCCCGCACCCGCATGAACCCTCCCGATACTGTTCGTTCGAACGAACAGTATCGCGGATCGACGCCGACACCCAGCGGGGCACAATGGCCGCATGACGACCAGGCAGCGGATCATCGGGGCCGTGCTGCGGATCATCGGTGACGACGGTGTCGCGGGCGTGACCAACCGGCGCATCGCCCAGGAGGCGGGCGTCTCGCTCGGCTCGGTGACCTACCACTTCGCCACCCAGCAGGACCTGCTGCGGGAGAGCCTGCGGCACTTCGTCACCGAGGAGACGAAGCGCTTCGGCGAACTGGCGACGCGGGACGACACCAGGTGCGCCGACCTCGGCCAGGTGGTCGAGGTGGTCGGCCAGGTGGCCGAGGCCACCGGCGCCGACAGCGAGCGCATCGCGCCGTACGAGCTGTACCTGCACGCCGGCCGCGACCCGGAGCTCCGGGCCGCCGCCGCCGAGTGCTTCGCCGCCTACGACAAGCTCGCCGAGACCGTCCTCGCCTCCATCGGCGTCAAGGACGCCGACCAGGTCGCCGGCGCCGTCGTCGGCCTGGTCATGGGCCTCAAGCTGCGCGCCCTGGCCACCGGTTCCGGCTCCGAGGACCTGGTCAACGGCCTGCTCATGCTCGCCAGGGGCGCGCTCAAAGAGTGATGCCGGTGAGCACCAGCGTGCGCTCCTCGGTGAAGTCCTCCATCGCCGACCGGACGCCCTCGCGCCCGGTCCCGGACCCCTTCACCCCGCCGTAGGGCATCTGGTCGGCCCGGTAGGACGGCACGTCCCCGATGATCACGCCGCCCACCTCCAGCTCCGCCGCGGCCTCGAACGCCACCCCGACGTCCCGGGTGAAGACGCCCGCCTGCAACCCGTACTCGGTCGCGTTGGCCAGCTCGAACGCCTCCGCCACCGACCCGACCACCGACACCGCCAGCACCGGCCCGAACACCTCCTCGCGCCACAGCCGCGCGTCGGCGGGCACGTCCTGCACCACCGCGGGCTCCACCGTCGTCCCGGTCCGCCCGCCGCCGACGTGCAGCACACCGCCGCCCGCCACGGCCTCCTCCACCCACTCCTCGACCCGCCGCGCGTTGTCCTCGTCGATCAGCGGGCCCACCTCGACCTCCGGGTCGTGCGGGTCGCCGGTCCTCAGGGCGCGCACCGCCTCGACCAGCTTCGGCACGAACTCCTCCGCCACGTCCCGGTGCACCAGCACCCGCTGCACCGCGATGCACGACTGCCCGGCCTGGTAGTTGCCGAACGTCGCGATCCGCTCCGCCGCGAGGTCCAGGTCCGGCCAGTCGGCGCACACGATCGCCGCCGAGTTGGACCCCAGCTCCATCACCACGTGCTTGCGCGGGGCCGAGTCCATCAGCGACCACCCCACCGACGTCGACCCGGTGAACGAGATGACCGGCAACCGCTCGTCGGTCACCAGGGACTTCATGTCCGCCCCCCGCACCGGCAGCACGGAGAACGCCCCCTCCGGCAGGTCCGTCTCGGCCAGCAGCTCACCCAGCAGCAACGCCGACAGCGGCGTCGCCGACGCGGGCTTCACGATCACCGGGGCGCCCACCGCCAACGCCGGCGCCACCTTGTGCGCCACCAGGTTCAGCGGGAAGTTGAACGGCGCCACCGCCAGCACCGGCCCGCGCGGCACCCGCCGGACCACGGCCATCCGCCCCTCGCCGCCGGCGTCCGTGTCCAGCCGCTGCAGCTCGCCGCTGAACCGCCGCGCCTCCTCGGCCGCGAACCGGAACGTGCTCACCGCCCGCCGCACCTCGACCTCGGCCCACTTCAGCGGCTTGCCGTTCTCCGCCGTGATCGTCTCGGCGATCTCCTCGCCCCGCTCCTCCAGCGCCCGCGACACCTGCAGCAGCGCCGCCGCCCGCACGTGCGCCGGCGTCCGCCGGAACCGCTTCGCCACCCCGGCCGCCGCCGCCACCGCCCGCTCGACCTGCTCCGGGCCGGGCACCGCCACCGACGCCACCTCCGTCCCGTCGAACGGGTGGTGCACCGCGATGGCCGAAACACCCTGCTCGGCGTGTCCGGCAACCCAACAGGGTCGTGGCTGAGGCGTGAACGCGTCCATGACCAACACCGTATTCCCGCCGGCCCCGGTCCGACTCATTGATCTTTGACGCACCCCCGCGCTCACAGCCCGAGCAGGTTCTCCTCCACGTACGCCATGTGGCCCAGGTAGTAGGAGTCGTGGCCCTCCTCCCGCTGGCGCCGGAACTCCGGCCGCTCGCGGATCATCGCCACCATGTCGGCCAACCGGGCCAGCACCCGGCGCCCCAGCCCGGCCACCGGCATCCCGTACGCGTCGCAGAACAACCGGGCCCGCCGCCGCTGCTCCTCGACCGCGCCGAACTCCGGCGAGAACGGCACCAGGCAGTACGCCGTGTACGCCACGTCCCACCACCGCGGGCCGGGCCGGGCCCCGTCGAAGTCGAACACCCCGACCGGCAGCCCGTCGCGGAAGACCATGTTGTACGGCGCGAGGTCGTTGTGGCAGATCACCTCAACGGGTGAAACAGCCGGGAACTGCCACCCCTCCTCGAACCCGGCGGCGCCCACCAGACCCGTCGTCGCGTCGTGCAGCCGCCGCACCATCCGGCCCACCGCCACCAGCGCCTCGTCGGTGCGCAGCTCCGCGCCCAGCGGCGGGTGGCCGACCTCACCCACCAGGTACGACAGCACCTCCCGCTCCCGCCCGCCCACCACCTCCACCCCGTGCACCGCCGGTGAGATGCCAAGCGGCGCAAGGTGTTCCAGCAGGCGGTGCACGGTGGGCGTCCAGGGCCCGGTCGGCCTGCGGACCGTCGACCCGACCCGGACGACCTCGTTGAGCCCGCCTCCGGTGAGCACTTCCTCTTCCACGCATGACATCCTTCACCTGCGCGGATCCGCCAGACGAGAGGTTTTCCCCCAGTGGCCGAGAGCAGCAACCGCCCTGTGCTGGTAATCGACTTCGGTGCGCAGTACGCGCAGCTGATCGCCCGGCGCGTCCGGGAGGCGCAGGTCTACTCCGAAGTCGTCCCGCACACCACACCCGTGGCGGAGCTGCTGGAACGCGACCCCGCCGCCATCGTGCTGTCCGGCGGGCCGTCGAGCGTCTACGAGCCCGGCGCGCCCCAGGTCGACCCGAAGCTGTTCGACGTGAACGTCCCGGTGTTCGGCATCTGCTACGGCTTCCAGGCCATGGCGGGCGCCCTGGGCGGCACGGTCGAGCACACCGGCACCCGCGAGTACGGCCGCACCGACCTGGGCGTGCAGCAGACCGGCGGCCTCCTGCACGAGGAGCTGCCCGCGAAGCACCCGGTGTGGATGAGCCACGGCGACTGCGTCACCAAGGCGCCCGAGGGCTTCACGGTCACCGCGACCAGCGAGGGCGCCCCGGTGGCCGCGTTCGAGGACACCGAGCGCCGGTTCGCGGGCGTCCAGTACCACCCCGAGGTCGGGCACTCGCCGCACGGCCAGGAGGTGCTGCGCCGCTTCCTGCACGAGATCGCGGGCATCCGGCCGCAGTGGACGACGTCCTCGATCGTGGACGAGCAGGTCGCGCGGATCAAGGCGCAGGTCGGCGACGGCAAGGCCATCTGCGGCCTGTCCGGCGGCGTCGACTCGGCGGTCGCCGCCGCGCTCGTCCAGCGGGCCATCGGCGACCGCTTGACCTGCGTGTTCGTCGACCACGGCCTGCTGCGCGCGGGTGAGCGGGCGCAGGTCGAGCGCGACTTCGTGGCCGCGACCGGCGTCAACCTCGTCACCGTCGACGCCCGCGAGCGCTTCCTGGACGCCCTCGCCGGCGTCACCGACCCGGAGCAGAAGCGCAAGATCATCGGCCGTGAGTTCATCCGGGTCTTCGAGCAGGCCGAGCGGGACCTGAAGGCCGAGGGCGACTACCGGTTCCTCGTCCAGGGCACGCTCTACCCCGACGTGGTCGAGTCCGGCGGCGGCGCGGGCACCGCGAACATCAAGAGCCACCACAACGTCGGCGGCCTGCCGGACGACCTCCAGTTCACCCTGGTCGAGCCCCTGCGCGCCCTGTTCAAGGACGAGGTGCGCCGGGTCGGCGCCGAGCTGGGCCTGCCGGAGACGATCGTGCAGCGCCAGCCGTTCCCCGGTCCCGGCCTGGGCATCCGGATCATCGGCGAGGTCACCCAGGAGCGCCTGGACGTCCTGCGCAAGGCCGACGCCATCGCCCGCGAGGAGCTGACCAGCGCCGGTCTCGACCGTCAGATCTGGCAGTGCCCGGTCGTGCTGCTGGCCGACGTGCGCAGCGTGGGCGTGCAGGGCGACGGCCGCACGTACGGCCACCCGGTCGTGCTGCGGCCGGTGTCCAGCGAGGACGCCATGACCGCCGACTGGACCCGGTTGCCCTACGACGTGCTGGAGCGCATCTCGACGCGCATCACCAACGAGGTCAACGAGGTCAACCGGGTGGTCCTGGACGTGACGAGCAAGCCGCCGGGCACCATCGAGTGGGAGTAGCGGAAAGGGCCCGTCCACCGGACGGGCCCTTCCTCGTTCCCCTCACCGACGCCGTCGCGCCGCCCCCGCCAGCAACCCCAACCCGATCACCATCGCCCCCCCGGCCAACGCCCACCTCAGGTCGAGGAACGCGGGCCACGAAGCGCCGTCGGAGAGCATGTAGGCGGCGGCGACCATGGCCGCGACCCCGAACACCAGCCCCACCACGTCGACCCCGCGCTTCTCGACCGAATCCTGGTCAGCCACGACTCACCTCCACCTCTCCGAGATCCGTGCGCACGTCGAGCACGATCTTCAACCCGCCCGGTCCGTCGGCGCCGTCGCTGGTGACCTCGAACCGCTGGTCGCCGTCGCCCTGCTCGTCGAGGCAGGTGACCGTCCCCATGTCGGACCGGCACGTCACCGTCACGTCCGCGTCGGCGGGGACCCTGACCCGCGCCACGCCGACACCGACCTCGACGTCCGTGGTCACCGTCCCGGTGCTCGGCAGCCCGGTCAGGTCGAGGTCGACCTCGCCCATGCTCACCGCGTACCGGGACTCGACCTGCTCCACCGACTTCGGCTGCGCGGAGTAGTTGCCCATCCGCTCCGAGCCGGACCCCTCGAAGTCGATCGAGGTGATCGCCACCCCGACCACCGACAGCGGCACGACGAGCCAGATCAGCCCGCGCCCACCGCCGCCGCGCAGCGCGCCGAGCACCATCCCCGCGCCCAGCACCGCGACCAGCAGCCCCAGCACGTGCCGGGTGTCGAACCAGTCCGAGTACGCCGACGCCACCAGCGACCCGGCCAGCACCACCAGCGACGCCCCGAACGTCGCCGCGCCGACCCGCGACCGGGGCCGCACCGGCGCCGCCGACGTCACCACCGGCGCGGGCGCGGACGCGGGCTCCGGCAGGTCCCAGGCGAACGGCGCCGCACCCAGCGGGTCCCACGCCGGCGGCTTGACCTCCGCGGTCCCACCCGGACCCGCACCCGCACCCGAATCCACGCCGTCCCCCACCTCGAATGCCGTCGTCGCGCTCTCCGGCCGGTTGAGCTGCCCGCGTCCGCGGTGCAGCAGGTAGATCGCGCCGACGGACAGCAGCACACCGCCGACCATGGTGAAACCGCCGTCGACGAAGAAACCGGTCGACGGGATCACCGCGATCCCGAGCACCACCGTCAACGCGGTCGGCGTCGAGCTGCGCCCCCTGCCGAGCAGCGCCTCGGCCGCCGACACCTCGTCGTCGGCCTGCGCCAGCAACAGCCAGCCCAGCAGGTAGATGAGCACCCCGGCGCCGTTGCACAGCGCCATGGCCACGAACGCCACCCGGACGATCACCGGGTCGATCTGGTACCGCTCGGCGATACCGGCGGCGACACCGGCGATCTTGCGACCGTCGTGGGGCCGCCTGGGCCTGGTGGCCCAGAAGTCCTTCAACGTCTCTTCGACGCTGGCTGCGCTGATGTTCCCGCTCACGGTGACCAGCTTGCTGAACCCGCCGCTCCCGCACATCGGGGACCCACCCTGAACCGCGCATCGGGTGGAACCCTGATGACCCGCCCCGACCAGCGTGTGACCATCGAGGGGTGAGCGTGGAGACGAAGGCCGTCGAGCCGGTGCGTCGCAGGCGGACCGGCCGGGTGGTCGCGGGCGTGGCGGGCGGTGTCGCCGACCACCTCGGCATCGAGGTGTTCTGGGTGCGGGCGGCGTTCGCCGCGCTGACCGCGCTCAACGGCGTCGGCGTGATCGCCTACGGCCTGCTGTGGATGTTCGTGCCGCAACGCGCGGCCGACGCGCCGGAGCAGCCGTCGAACCCGCGGGAGCGCCAGCAGGCCCTCGGCCTGGTCGCCCTGGGCATCGCCGCGGCCGTCCTCGCCGGCCTCTTCTCCGGCCCGGTCAGCGGCTGGATCGCCGGACCGCTCGCGGTGGCGCTGGTCGGCGCGGCCGTGGTGTGGCGGGAGGCGGACGAGGCGCAGCGCCGCCGGTGGCGGGACGGCGCGAAGTCCGGCCTCCTCGGCGGCTCCGGGCGCACCACGTTCGTGCGCGTGCTGGCGGGCGTCGCCCTCGTCGCCATCGGCATCGGCGTGCTGCTGGTGAACAGCTACGGCATCGACCAGCTCCGGTTCGCGCTGCTGGCCGTGGTCGCCACGCTCGGCGGTGTCGCGGTGCTGACCGTGCCGCTGTGGATCAAGCTGATCAACGACCTCGGCGAGGAGCGCCGGGTGCGCATCCGCACCGAGGAGCGCGCCGAGATCGCCGCCCACCTGCACGACTCCGTGCTGCAGACGCTCGCCCTGATCCAGAAGCAGGCGGAGCAGCCGCGCGAGGTCAAGCGGCTGGCCCGCGGCCAGGAGCGGCAGCTGCGCGAGTGGCTGTACGGGCGGGTCGTCGGGGACAACAACGAGCCGACCACCATGTCCGCCGCCATCGCCAAGGCGTCCGGCGAGGTGGAGGACACCTTCGCGCTGGCCGTGCAGCAGGTCGTGGTCGGCGACTGCGTGCTGGACCCGAACCTGTACGCGCTGGTGCAGGCGGCCCGCGAGGCGATGGTGAACGCGGCCAAGCACGCGGGCGTCGCCGAGATCAGCGTGTACGGCGAGGTCGAGCCCGAGCGCGTCACCGTCTTCGTCCGCGACCGGGGCAAGGGGTTCGACCCGGAGACCGTCCCGGAGGACCGGCATGGCCTGGCGGACTCCGTCGGGGGGAGGATGGACCGGCACGGCGGCGAAGTCCGGATCCGCACCCGGCTGGGTGAGGGCACGGAGGTGCAGCTGATGATGCCGAGGAAATCCGCAGACAAGCGAGAAACGGGGGCCAGGACATGACCGTTCGGGTGTTCCTGGTGGACGACCACGCGTTGTTCCGCGCCGGGGTGCGGGCCGAGCTGGACTCGATCACCGACGAGGTCGAGGTCGTGGGCGAGGCCGGCTCGGTCGGGGAGGCGGTGGCGGGGATCGGGCACCACCGCCCGGACGTGGTGCTGCTCGACGTCCACATGCCCGACGGCGGTGGCGCGGAGGTGCTGCGGCAGGTGCGCACGGCGCTGCCGGAGGTGGTGTTCCTGGCGCTGTCGGTGTCCGACGCGGCCGAGGACGTCATCGCGGTCATCCGCGCCGGCGCCCGCGGGTACGTGACGAAGACGATCTCCAGCCAGGAGCTGGTGCGCGCGGTGGTGCGGGTCTCCGAGGGCGACGCGGTGTTCAGCCCGCGGCTGGCCGGGTTCGTGCTGGACGCGTTCGCCGACCGGCCGGGCGCGGCTCCGATCAGCGACCCCGAGCTGGACCTGCTGACCCCGCGCGAGCGGGACGTGCTGCGGCTGCTGGCGCGCGGTTACGCGTACAAGGAGATCGCCTCGGAGCTGTTCATCTCGGTGAAGACGGTCGAGACGCACGTGTCGAGCGTGCTGCGCAAGACGCAGCTGTCCAACCGCTACGAGCTGTCGCGGTGGGCCTCGGACCGCAGGCTCGTCTAGATCAGCAGCTCCGACCAGGTGATGCGCAGCCGGCCGTCCGACGGCTCGACGAGGAGCTGGTAGCGCCCGGCCGTCTCGACGCCCGCCTGGATGAATGTCACCCGCACCCGGACGACGAACCTCGTGGACGCACCGTCCTGGACGGCCTCGAACAGGTCGGTGCGCACCTCGTCGTACTGGCCCCAGAACGCCTGGTACTCGGGGAACGGCTGCCGGTAGCCCGCCGCCAGGTTGTCCCAGGCCGCCTCGGTGCTCTCCGGCAGCAGGTCGTAGTGGGAGCGGATCAGCTCGGCGGCGTCTTCGGTCGTGTAGGCGGGCGCGGTGGGACCGCTGCCGCCCTGGAGGCCACCGGCCGAGTCGCCGCCGAAGAAGTCCGGCCGCAGCGCGCCCAGCACCACGGCGCTCGTGACCACGAGCAGCACGACCGTCGCGACCACGGGCGCCGGCCACCGCCTCCCGGCCGCCGACCCCGGGTCCTCCGCCGCCGTGCCGGCCCCCGGCTCGACCGCCCCGGCTTCGACCGCCCCGGCCCTGCCCGCTCCGGCCTCGACCGCCGCCGCCTTGACCCCTTCGGCCCTGGCCGCTCCGGTCCTGCCCGCCTCGGTTTTGCCTGCTCCGGTCCTGTCTGCTCCGGTCCTACCCGCTCCAGCCTTGCTCACTCCGGCCCTGTCTGCTGCGGTCCGGCCTGCGCCGGCCCTGGCTGTTCCGGCCCTGACCGCCGACGTCCTGACTGTCGCCGCCCTGACCGCCGCGGCTTCCGCTTCGACCGGGCCGGCCAGCAGCTGCGCCGCCTCCGCCGCCGTGGGCCGCTCCGCCGGGTCCGCGGCCAGCAACCGGGTCAGCACCCCGGTGAGCGCCCCGGACCGCGTCGGCGGCTCGATCCGCCCCGCCGCCGCCCGGTAGAGCAGCCCGAAGTTGTTGTCGCTCACCCCGTGCGGCGACCGCCCCTCGACCGCCGCGTACAGCGTCGCGCCGAGCGAGAACACGTCCGAAGCCCGTCCCGGCTGCTCACCCCGGGCCACCTCGGGCGCGAGGTACGCCGGTGTGCCCGTGATCATCCCGCTGTCCGTGAGCGTGCCGTCGCCGGCGGCACGCGAAATGCCGAAATCGGTGAGCTTGACCGCCCCGTCGTGCCCGATCAGCACGTTCGACGGCTTCACGTCCCGGTGCACGATGCCCGCCGCGTGCGCCGCGGCCAGCGCGGTGGCCACCCGCCGGCCGATCCGGGCCGCCTCGGCCGGCTCCAGCCCGCCCTCCTCGGCCAGCAGCCCGGCCAGGCTGCGCGAGGGCAGGTACTCCATGACCAGCCAGGGCCGGTCGTCCTCCACCACCACGTCGAACACCGAGATCGCGTCGGGGTGCTGCAGCCGGGCCGCGTTGCGCGCCTCGCGCATCGCCCGCGCCCTGGCCACGTCGACCTCGTCGGCGGTCAGGTCGGGCCACCTGAGCTGCTTGACCGCCACCTCGCGGTCCAGCAGCCCGTCCCGCGCCCGCCAGACGACGCCCATCGCGCCGCTGCCGACCCGCTCGACCAGCGAGTACCGACCGCCTACCGTCCCCCCGGACTCCGCCACGCCAAGCAGGTTAGGCGATGGCTCAGTTGGTCGAGACCAACTTGGCCAGCTCGCGGTCGAAGTCGATCCACAGGTCCTCCTCGCCGGGCTGGACCACGTCGTAGGTGAGGTCCAGGAACTCGGCGATGTCCTCGGCGTCGGCGGACAGGATCGCGAAGCCCGTCGGCGCGTTCAGCTCGACCAGGACCCGCTCCGGGTCGTCGGCGGCCGGGCGGACCAGGATGTCGCCCTCGCCGGACGAGGTCAGCAGGCCGTCGGCCAGCAGGTCCCGGGCGAAGATCCACTCGACCTTGCCCTGCCCGGTGTGGAACAGCACGGCGACCGCGTACGGGTCCTCCGGCTCGTAGTGCAGCTCGGCCTCGACCGGCGCCGGGGCCACGCCCGGGACGAGGAGGTGGAACGTCGTGTTGATGGTGATGCTCTCGTTGCTCATGTCCTGTGGGTTCCCTTCCGGAGTCGTCCCTCTCATGTGAGGAGACGTCCGACAGGGCGAATCGGGACGTGGTTCGCCTGAACACCACGCGATCGGGGGAGACCTGCGTCTCAAGTACACCCGTTTGCCCAGGAGAGGTGTCTCAGATGGCCCGACGCCCTGTCGTACTCGTGGGTAACAGCGCGTTATCGCAGGTCACTTGAGCGTAGTCACCGGTTGCGCCGGCAGCGGCACGATCGCCGTCGCGGGCTGCTTGCGGGTCAGCGCGACCCCCACGAGGACCACCGCCATGCCCAGCACGACCCTCAGGTTGAGCGCTTCGCCGAGGAACAGCGCGCCCAGGAGCACCGAGACGACCGGCAGCAGGTAGCCGACCGTGGTGGCGTTGGTCGCGCCCTCGTCCTCGATGATCCGGTAGTTCAGCACGAACGCGACGCCGGTCCCGAACACGCCCAGGATCGCCACCGCCACCAGGGGCTGCCAGGACAGGTGCACCGGCTGGAGCCCGGCCACCGGCGCCACGACCGCCGTCATGCCCGTCGCGGCCACCAGCTGGGACGAGGAGATCTGGATCGGCGTCAGGCCGCGCCCGGACACCGTGCGGCCGATGTAGGCGTAGGCGACCGCGTAGGAGGCCGCGGCGGCCAGGCACGCGATCGCGCCCCAGCTCGCCAGCCCGGCCTGCTGCCACGGCGCGAAGATGAGCAGGACGCCGGCGAACCCGAGCGCCAGGCCCGCGACCCGGGCCGGGTTGCGCCGCCGCTCCGTGCCGAGCGCGAAGCCGATGCCCAGCGCCCACAGCGGCGTGGTGGCGTTCAACACACCCGCCACGCCCGAGTCCACCGTCTGCTCGCCGAACGCGAACAGCGCGAACGGGAGCGCGCTGCCGAACACCGCGGCGAAGCCCAGGTGCAGCCACGTCGTCCGGTCGCGCGGCAGCCGCTGCCTGTTCCAGCGCAGGAGCGCGACCAGCACCAACGCGCCCAGCGCGGTGCGGGTGAGGGTGATCTGGACCGGCGAGAGGCCGGTCAGGGCGATCTTGATCCACAGGAAGCTGGAACCCCAGAGCAGGGCCAGGACACCCATCCTGATCAGCGTGCCAGGCTTGTTCACCAGCACACCTTCCGTCCGGTCAAGCATCAGCACAAGTGAATAGTTCTGCACGACGCTTAAGCAAGTCTGTACGGTTGGGTCATGCTGGACGTGCGACGCATGCAGGTGCTCCGGGCCGTGGTCACCACCGGCTCCATCACCGCCGCGGCGGTCAACCTCGGGTACACGCCGTCGGCGGTCAGCCAGCAGGTCTCGGCGCTGGAGAAGCAGGCCGGGCTGCCGCTGCTGGACCGGGTCGGGCGCGGCGTGCGGCCCACCGCGGCGGGCCGGCTGCTCACCGAGCACGCCGCGCGCATCACCGATCGGCTGGTCGAGGCCGAGGCGGCGCTGGCCGACCTGCGGGCGGGCCGCACCGGTCGGCTGCGGGTGCGCTACTTCGCCACCGCGGGCGCCGCCCTCGTGCCGCCCGCCGTGGCCGTGTTCCGGACCAGGCACGCCGACGTCCAGCTCGACCTCAAGCTCACCGAGCCCGACGACCCGGTGGTCGAGGTCGCGGCGGGCCGCGCGGACGTGGCGATCGTCGTGCACCACCGGGAGAACGACCCGCCGCGCGGCGTGCACCTGGTGCACCTGCTGGACGACCCGTACCTGGCGGTGCTGCGGCGCGGCCACGAGCTGACCCGCAAGCGCGTGCTCGACCTGGCCGACCTGGCCGGCGAGCCGTGGGTGGACGCCGTCGCGCCGCCCGGACCGTGCCGGGACATCGTGCTCGACGCGTGCGCGGGCGCCGGGTTCGCGCCCCACTTCGTGGTGGAGGCCGACGACTACCCGACCGCGCAGGGGTTCGTCGCGGCCGGGCTCGGCGTCACCATCGTGCCCAAGCTCAGCCTGGGCGTCGTGCACCCCGGCGTGGTGGTCCGCAAGCTCCGCCACCCGGAGCCGACCAGGACCATCTGCGCCGCGATCCGCGAGGACGGCGCCGGCTCGCCCGCGGTCACCAGCCTGCTGGACGCCCTGAAGGCGTCAGCGGGCTGACCGGGCGGGCTACGACTGGCTGAGCTTCTGCTCGCCGTCGATGTAGAGGCCCTGGTTCTCCCACTTCAGGATGATCAGCTTGCGCTCGACGCTGGTCGAGTCGTCCTTCATCTTGTAGGCGATGTCGACCTCGTACGCGTACTCCGAGTTCAACCGCACGGCCTTGAGCTCGATCGACTCCACCGAGTTCCACAGGTCCTGGTAGGCGGCCGCGCCGCCGGCCGAAGCCTGCATCTTCGGGGTCAACCGGCTGAAGCCCTGGTCGATGTGGTCCGGCAGCAGGTCGAAGTAGTCCCGGACCGCCTGCTCCTGCTGCTCGGGCGTCGGGTTGCTGGTGATCTTGACCGGCGGGTTGATCGGCTTCTTCGACGGCGTCACCGACGCCTCGCCGCCCGCCTCCACCGCCGTGGTCGCCGTGGTGGGACCGGCCAGGTCGTCCGCTCCGCCCTTGTCCGACCACAGGCTCGCCAGCACGATGCCGACGACCGCGGCGCCCGCGACGGCCAGCGCGGTGACCACCGTGGACCGCTTGCTCCTCATCGGACCGGCGCCCGGTCTCGAACCGCCGGCCGGGCGGGCCGGCGGCGGGTTGTGGCCGACTTGGCGCTGCTGCTGCACGGGGGCGACCCGGGTCGCGGCGGGCGGGCTGTGCTGCGGGGCGACCTGCTGGGCCTGCACCGGCGCGCCCTGCCACGACGGCGGGTGGCTCTGCGGCAGCGCCACCGGGAACTCCGGCGCGGCCCGACCCGCGGCCACCGCCGCCAGCGCCTCGCGGGCCTCGGCCATGGTCGGCCGGTCCTCCGGCTCGGCGCGCAGCAGCCGCATCAGCAGCGCGGTCAGCGGACCGGCCTGCTTGGGCGGCACCACGTTGCCCGACGCGACCCGGTGCAGCAGCGCGATGGTGTTCTCGTTCAAGCCGAACGGCGGCGTGCCCTCGATCGCCGCGTACAGCGTCGAGCCGAGCGAGAACACGTCCGAGGGCGGGCCGGGGTCGTAGCCCTTGGCCACCTCGGGCGCGAGGTAGGCGGGCGTGCCGGCCAGCATCCCGGTCGCGGTGACCGTGACGTCGCCGGTGGCGCGGGAGATGCCGAAGTCGGTGATCTTCACCGTGCCGTCGTTGCCGAGCAGGATGTTGCCCGGCTTGATGTCGCGGTGCACGATGCCCGCGTTGTGCGCGGCGGCGAGCGCCGAGGCGACCTGCGAGCCGATCGACGCCACGTCGCGGGGCGGCAGCGTGCCGCGCTCCGAGAGGGCCGTGGACAGGCTCTTGGACGGCAGGTACTCCATCACCAGCCACGGCTGGCCGTCGTCCTCGGCGACGTCGTACACCGCGATCGCGTGCGGGTGCTGCAGCCGGGCCGCGATGCGGCCCTCGCGCATGGCGCGGCGCTTGGCCTCGTCCGTGTCGGACTCGGCCAGCCCCGGCTGGAGCAACAGCTGCTTCACCGCGACGGTCCGGTGCAGGCGTTCGTCGTGCGCCTGCCAGACGATGCCCATAGCACCGCTGCCGATCCGCCGGCCAAGTCGGTAGCGGCCGGCAACCAGGCGGCCATCGTCGCTCACGGCGTGCTCCCAGTAGCTGCTAGGGCTGTCAAATCAGTGGCGAACGATCAGACGCCACTCGGACAAGAACGTTGCGTCACCCGATCGAGTTCGGCACCACCATACGAGGTTCACGGATTCTGCTGCGTGCTCGGTGCCACTGAAGAGGCCGGCGGTGCGCTTGTCGTGGTGGTCGTCGTGGTCGTGGTCGTGGTGGTCGTCGTCCTGGGCGGTGGCGTCGTCGTGGTGGTGGTCGTGGTCGTCGTCGGCTGCTCGGTCGTCGTGGTCGGCTCGGCCGTGACCGTCTCGGTCTCCACGATCGTCGTCACCGGGGGCGTCGTGGTCGTGGTGGTCGGCGGGGCCGAGGACGAGCTGGACCCGCCACCGGGCGGCGTGACCGGGTCCTTGCCGAACCAGTCCAGCGCCACCGCCAGGACGCCCAGCAGCACCAGCGCGCCGAGCACCACCGCGGCGATCACCAGCGGCCGGTTGTCGTTCGACGGCCGCTGCGGCGGCGCGGCGACCGGCGCCGCGCCACCCGTCGAGCGCGGACCGGGCCGCACCACGCGGGTGCGGTCGGCGTCCAGGATCGCGGTGGCGCCCGCGGGCACCGGCGCGAACCCCGGCGAGCTGGCCGGCGAGAGCCCGGTCAGGCTCGGGTTGCGGCCGTGCGCGACCGCGCTGAGCATGTCGCGGGCCTGCGCCATGGTCGGCCGGTCGGCGGGGTCGTAGTTGAGCAGCCGCAGCAGCACGTCGGTCAGCGGGTGGTCGACCGTCGGCGGGTTGATCCGCCCGGCCGCGACCGCGTGCAGCACGCCCAGGGTGTTCTCCGACAGCCCGAACGGCGGCTCGCCCTCGGCCGCCGCGTACAGCGTCGAGCCGAGCGAAAACACGTCCGAGGCGGGCGTCGGGTCCTGGCCGCGGGCGATCTCCGGCGCCAGGTAGGCCGGGGTGCCCGCGATCAGACCGGTCTTGGTGACCGTGACGTCGTCGCTGGCCCGCGAGATGCCGAAGTCGGTGATCTTGACCAGGCCGTTGTCGGCGAGCAGCACGTTGCCGGGCTTCACGTCCCGGTGCACGATCCCGGCCGCGTGCGCGGCGGCCAGCGCGGCGGCGGCCTGCATGCCGATCTGGGCCACCTCGACCGGGTCGAGCGGGCCGTGCTCGGCCATCGTGTCGGCCAGGCTGTAGGACGGCAGGTACTCCATGACCAGGCACGGAGCGCCGTTCTCCTCCACCACGTCGTACACCGCGATGGCGTTGGGGTGGTGCAGCTTGGCGGCGATGCGGCCCTCGCGCATGGCGCGCTGGATCGCCTCGTCCTGCTCGCGCTCCTCCAGGCTCGGCGCCAGCAGCAGCTGCTTGATCGCCACGACCCGGCCGAGGCGTTCGTCCTGGGCGCGCCACACGACGCCCATCGCACCGCTGCCGATCCGGTCCAGGAACCGGTAGCGCTCGGCGATGACGCGACCGTCGTTGCTCACCGGACCACCTCGCTGGGGCGCTGCGTGACCGCGGCAAGGGCAGCAGGTCTCACGCTCGGGCTCCTCGTCGTGCGGATCGGTGCGCGGAACAGGCTAGGCCACCGCTCGCCCGCAGAGCCTACCCCGGCCGTGACGACGTCTTTCGAGCCGTTGCGCAGGTCACGTGAGCCGAGGGGTGACCGGGAAGGGATACCTGATACCGGGCCGTAAGGACACCCGTTCGCACGAAGATCGCCAGTTTTGCGGCCGAACGGGCTAACTGCCTGGTGCGTCACCCGCACGGGGGTGCTCGTCGGCCGGTCAGCGGGGGTTCGGCGGGCGTCCGGGCGCCGCGGGACCGCCACTCGGGCACGCCCGGCGGCGGGTTCTCCGACGTGCTCGGCGGACGTCGTCGCGGCGGTCAGCCGGTCGGGGCGAAGAAGTCGAACCCGCCGATCGGGTTCAGGATCTCGCCGAGGTCGAGCTCCAAACCGATGCCGGGGGAGTCGTCCCCGGTCGGCGGCGTGCTCGGGGTGGTCGAGGACGGCGGCGTCGAGGACGGCGGGGTGGAGGTCGACGGCGCGGAGGTCGACGGCGTGGCCGACGGCGGCTGCGAGCTGCTGCTCGGCGGCGGGGGAGTCGTGGTGCTGGTGCTCGGCGCCGTGGTCGTCGTCTGCGGGCTGCTCGTGGTCGGCGACTCCGTGCCGGTCGTCGGCTGCTGCTGGGCCTGCGGCTCCTGCGTCGCGGTCGGCTGCTGCGCGGTGGTCCGCTGCGCGCGCTGCTCGGTCGTCCGCTCGACCCGCTGCGGCTGGTCGGGCGTCGCCGTGGTGGTGTCGACCTGCGCCTGCACGGCCTGCTGCTGGGCGGCGGCGGCGCCGAGGTCCTTGGTGAGGGTGTTGGTGGCCCGGGCGGCCGGGCGGGCGTCGAAGCGCACCTCCGCCGGCGGCCGCTCGTCCGGGGAGGACAGCAGGTTGGTCGCGCTGAACGCCACGGTGCCCGCGAGCACGACGCCGCCACTGGCCATCGCGACGAGCTTCGGCACCGAGAGCCCGCCGCCGCGCTCCTCCTCGCCGGCGCGCCCCTCGCGGCGCAGCAGCTCGGTGATGTGCAGCTCGCGGCCGGAGAGGTTGGTCGCGGAGAAGCGCACGGTCTCCTCGTCGGCGGAGGCCCGGTGCCCGGTGGCCCGCTGCTCGACGACCCGCTCGGTGATCCGCGGGATCGGCTGCGTCTCCGCCTCGCGCCTGGCGATCAGCTCGGCGACCGACAGCTTGGCCGTCGAGCCATCCTGCCGACGGCGTTTGTCGTCGTTCGACACCGCTGGACACCTCTCCCGGGGAGTGCATTGCGCTACTGACCGGGATCATGGATACCGAATCGTGACCGTTCGCGTAACCCCTTTGAGTGAAGTTTCCTACGACCCACAGAGTTTTTTGCACGCTGAGTAAGCAATCAGGCTTGATCGCTACTCAGCGTCAACGCCGTTGGGCCGACACCACCTCGGTGCCGACGATGCGCGGGACGGTCGTGTCCGTCAACCGGAAAACCTGCTCCACCCGGATCCACCGACCGGTGCGCTCCTGCATCGACACCACCGCGAGCACCGCGCCGTCCGGCCGCAGCCGGGTCGACTCGATCGTGATCGACTGCACCTGGCCCCACGAGTCGACGAAGTCGCGCGGGTCGCCGCCGAGCAGGTCCGGCGACAGCAGCCGGGACGCGTCACCCGGCCTGGTCGGCAGCAGCTCGAAGAACCGGCGCACCACGTCGACCCCCGGCTGCGAACCGAGCGCCAGCTCCGCCGGCGAGACCACGGCGGGCACGTCCGGCGGCTGGTCGGCGGCCAGTGGTGCGGTGCGGCCGACCGGCTCGGGCGCCCGGTCGACCGGTCCGCCGACCAGCTCGGCCACCAGCAGGTCCGGCCGCAGGGCGGTCGACCCGGTGATCGGCGCGGGCGAGGTGACCTGCGGCTGGTCGGGACCGGTGGGGCGGTCCTGGGCCAGGATCGAGGCCGCGGCGACGGACGCCAGCAGCACGATCGCCCCGGTGGCCACCCCGGCGAGCTTGGCCGTCCGGTTGGCCCGCCCGGCCACCGCGGGGGTGTGGTCGGCGGGCGGGTCGGTCACCAGGACGTGGCCGGCGGCCTGGTCGCGGGTCCGGATCCGCACCGGCGCGGGCTGCTTCCCGATCAGCTCCGCCACCGTGACCGAACCCGCGCGGTTGTGCCTGCGACCGCTCGTCGTGAGGCGCTGCACTGGCGACTCCCTCTTCGTTCGTCGCCAGAACTCGTACCGTGGGGGCGGGACGGGAAGCCAGCTCAGCGCCGGACTTCACTCGTTCGTGGCGACCAGCGGTCAGAAGCCGTCGCTCGAACGGGGGAAGGACTACGGACCGGCGCGGGACTAGGCGCCGTTCGCGGGCCGTTCGCCGTCGATCAGCGGCACGCCGGTGGTGGTGAACACCAGCTCGCGCTTCTCCGTGGAGGTCGACCCGTCCTTGCGCGTCACCTGGAGCGTGCTGACCGTGACGCCGCGGGTGGGGTCCACGCTGATCTCCCGCACCTCGATCAGCGACACGTCGCCGAACCGCTCCTCCAGCACCGCCTCGCCGCTCACCCGGAACGCGTCGGTGACCAGGCTCAGCACGACGCCCGAGTTCGCCGCCACCTCTTCGTAGAACAGCTCGGTGCTGGTCGCGATCGCCTCGGCGTCCACGACCGGTTGCGACTCGACGGGCACGGTCGTGACGTGCGGGGACGACCCAGGGCCCGGGTCGCCGCCGACGCGCGCGGTCGCGGGGACGTCACCGGTGCCGGCGGCGTCGACCGCGGCGGCGCGCGGGTCGTGCCCGGCGGCCGCGGCGGCCTTGCGGTCCGGCGGCTTCGACGTGGACGTGGTCGTCGGCGGCGGTGGTGTGGTGGGGAAGCCGGTCAGCAGCGGCACGTCCACCGGGTAGCCGGGCAACCCGATGCGCTCGGTCGGGTTGACGGTGCCGACCAGCTTGGCCGCCGCGATGGCCAGGCCGACCAGGACGCCCGCCGACGACAGCACGGCGAACCAGGCGGCCCGCTTCCACGTCCGGGGCGGCGTGACCGACGCGGGCACCAGGCCGATGTTGAACTTGCCGAGCCCCATCGCGTCGGTGTCGACCAGCGGGTCCGGCGGGGGCAGCGGTCGTGCGGGCAGTGGCCGTGCGAGCAGCGGTTGCGCGGGCTCGAGCGGCCGGCGCTCCGGGAGCGGCGTGTGCTCCAGCTCGCCGCCCATGGGCAGCCAGAGGGCCGCCCCGTCGTCCAGCCGATGTCGACCCGACCGTTCGGGTTCCCCGATGTCCATGCTGTGCAGACCCCTCCCGCCCCCCGGGCCTGACGGCCCTCGCCGGTTCTTCACCTGTCGGGCTGGAACTCACCTGGTGGGTTCACGTGCCGCGAGGAGTGGGGGTGGGACGCCGAGGCTCCCGCGACCACCTGAGCGTATGCGCTGGTCGGAGCTCCAGCCGGACAGATCAGTCTTGTGAACCCGAGCGACACACGTAAGGGTGAAATCGGGGTTGCGGGTCTTCAGTTCCCGCTGCTCAGCTCCCGCTGTTCAGCTTCTTCCGGGTGCCCTGCAGCGCGTTGGTGGCGGCGAGACCGGCGCCACCGGCGATCAGCGCGCCGATGACGTCGCCCGAGACGTTCTCCCCGGACGTGATCAGCAGGCCGACCAGCGCGATGATCGTCGTGACCCCGGCGAGGGCCCACCGGCTGCGCACGTACTGGGCGATGGGCGCGCCTGCGGCGCGCTTGGACTTTGCGGCGGAACCGAGCATCGCGAGGTAGCCGTCGTGCGCGAGCGCGGCGAGCACGCCCAGGATCGCGATGAGGCCCGTGATGAGACCGATGACCATGGCACCAGTGTGCCCTCGGCCGAACCCGCTGGACCATCCGTGATCGCCCTGATATCCACCGGTGATGGAGGTCTTCTGGCACGACGCCTGCCTGGAGCACGACACCGGCAGCGGGCTGTGGGAGCTGCCCGGCCGGTGGGACTGGCTCGACGCGGCCGAACCGCACCCGGAGAACGCGGACCGGCTGCGCACGTTCCGGCACGCGCTGCGGCACGGCCCGGTCGCGCCGCACCTGTCCTGGTCGACCGGCCGGTTCGCCACCGACGAGGAGCTGGCCCGCGTGCACGCCCCGTCGTACCTGGCCGAGCTCCGGGCCGCGTGCGAGCGGCGCACCGCCGTCGAGGTCAACACGGTCGTCGGCCCCGGCTCGTGGGACGCGGTCCGCGCCGCCGCCGGCACCGCGCTGGCCGCGCACGAGGCCGTCGCGACCGGCCGCACGCGGTTGGCCTACGCCCTGGTCCGCCCGCCCGGCCACCACGCCCAGCCGGCCGCGGCCGACGGGTACTGCCTGGTCAACAACGCCGCCCTGGTCGCCGAGACGGCCCGCCGGGCGGGGCGCCGGGTCGCCGTCCTGGACTGGGACGTGCACCACGGCAACGGCACGCAGGAGGTGTTCCGCGACACGCCGGACGTGCTCACCGTCTCGGTGCACATGCGGCACGGGCCGTGGGGCGCGAACCACCCGCAGACCGGCGCGCCCGCCGAGTCCGGGCCGTCGAACGTCAACGTCGAGCTGTCCCTCGGCGCGGGCGACGGCGCGTACCGGCGCGCGCTGGAGGAGGTCGCGTTCCCGGCGCTGGCCGAGTTCGGCGCGGACTTCCTGGTCTGCGCGTCCGGCTTCGACGGGTCCGCGTTCGACCCCAACGGCAGGCACAACCTCACCGCCGACGGCTACCGCGCCATCGGCCGGGCGGTGTCGGGCCTCGGCCTGCCGACCGTGCTCACGCAGGAGGGCGGCTACCTGCGCGGCTACTCCGCGCTGTGCCTGCACGCCCTGGTGGAGGGCCTGCTCGGCCTGCGCCTGCTGGAGGACCCGCTGGCCTACGTGCCGGACGACGTGCAGCTGGTGGACGTGGACCTGGCCCGCGCCAAGTCCACGCTCACCACCTGGGACTTCGCCCGCCGACCCGCGCGGGCGCCCGGCTAGCGGCCGAGCGGGCCGCGGCCGAGCTTGAGCAGGATCATCGCCAGGTCCCGGCCCTCCGGACCCAGGTCCTTGTACCTGTTGATCACGTCGATCTCGCGGTTGTGCACGATCCGGGTGCCCCCGGCGGCCATCCGCGCCGCGCCGATGATCTTGGAGACCTCGATGCGCCGCTTGACCAGCCGGAGCAGCTCGGCGTCCAGGTGGTCGATCTCCTGGCGCAGGGCGTCGACGTCCGGGGCGGTTCCGGTGTCCGGGGCGGTTTCGGTGCTGTTCACGGTGACGACCTCTCGACTCTGGTTGGAGTCCCAAGCCCTGGCAGCAGCGAAGCCCCGGGGTCCGAGGACTCCGGGGCTTCGTGGTGGCTTGACGGCGCTAGCGGTCCACGGGAGCCGGAGTCCGGTTCCCGTAGTAAAACTCGAAGTGGGCCGTGCGCACCGGCACATCATGCCACAGCCGCGGGCTGTCGGGGGTAGCCGGTAACGTGAACAGGCGATGAGCGCCTTGTTCGACTTGCCCCCAAGTCCCCCCACCCCCCGGTCCGCGCGGTTGCTCGAAGACCTGAACCCGTCCCAGCGCCGGGCCGTCGAGCACTCGGGCGCCCCGCTGCTGGTCGTCGCGGGTGCGGGCTCCGGCAAGACGCGCGTGCTGACCCGCCGGATCGCCTACCTGCTCGCCGAGCGCGACGTCCACCCGGGCGAGGTCATGGCGATCACCTTCACCAACAAGGCCGCCGCCGAGATGAAGGAGCGCGTGGCCGACCTGGTCGGCGCGCGCGCCCGCTCGATGTGGGTGTCGACCTTCCACTCCATGTGCGTGCGGGTCATGCGCCGCGAGGCCAAGACCCTCGGCATGTCGTCCAACTTCTCCATCTACGACTCCGACGACACCCGCCGGCTGATCACGCTGGTGGCCCGCGACCTCGACCTGGACCCGAAGCGCTACCCGGCGCGCACGCTGGCGATCCACATCTCGAACCTGAAGAACGAGCTGGTCGACGCCGCCACCGCCAAGGAGCGGGCGACCAACGACCTGGAGCGCCGCGTCGCCGAGGTCTACGAGAGCTACCAGCGCCGGTTGGGCGAGTCGAACTCGCTCGACTTCGACGACCTGATCATGCGGACCGTCGAGCTGCTGCAGGACCACCCGGACGTGGCCGAGCACTACCACCGCCGGTTCCGGCACGTGCTGGTCGACGAGTACCAGGACACCAACCACGCCCAGTACACGCTGGTCCGCGAGCTGATCGGCTCCGGGAAGGACGGCGTGCCGCCGGGCGAGCTGTGCGTGGTGGGCGACGCCGACCAGTCGATCTACGCCTTCCGCGGCGCGACGATCCGCAACATCGTGGAGTTCGAGCGGGACTACCCGCAGGCCACCACGATCCTGCTGGAGCAGAACTACCGGTCCACCCAGACGATCCTGAGCGCCGCGAACGCCGTCATCTCGCGCAACCCCGACCGCCGCGACAAGCGGCTGTGGAGCGACCTCGGCGACGGCGAGAAGATCGTCGGCTACGTCGCGGACAACGAGCACGACGAGGCGCAGTTCGTCGCCAACGAGATCGACCGGCTGGTCGACACCGGCGAGGCGAACAACGGCGAGATCGCCGTGTTCTACCGGACCAACAACCAGTCGCGCGTGTTCGAGGAGATCTTCATCCGCCTCGGCCTGCCCTACCGGGTGGTCGGCGGCGTCCGGTTCTACGAGCGGCGCGAGGTGCGGGACGCGCTGGCGTACCTGCGGGCGCTGTCCAACCCGGACGACACGGTGTCGCTGCGGCGCATCCTCAACGTGCCCAAGCGCGGCATCGGCGACCGCGCGGAGGCGTGCGTGTCGATGTACGCCGAGCGCGAGCGGATCAGCTTCGCGGCGGCGCTGCGGGACGCGGTGACCGGCAAGGTGCCGCTGCTCAACCCGCGGTCGCGCAACGCCATCGCCGGGTTCGTCGAGCTGATGGACGAGCTGGGGGTGCTGGTCGAGCGCGGCGACGACGTGGCCGACGTCCTGGAAGCGGTGCTGGAGAAGACCGCCTACCGGGCCGAGCTGGAGGCCAGCGACGACCCGCAGGACCACACCCGGGTGGAGAACCTGAACGAGCTGGTCACGGTGGCCCGCGAGTTCACCGACCTGGGCGCGGCGCCGCCCGCCCCGGACGAGGCGGCGCCCCCCGACGCCGCGGAGCTGCCCGCCGAGGGCTCGCTGGCGGCGTTCCTGGAGCGGGTGTCGCTGGTCGCGGACGCCGACTCGGTGCCGGACGCGGAGTCCGACGGCGTGGTCACGCTGATGACCCTGCACACCGCCAAGGGCCTGGAGTACCCGGTCGTGTTCTGCACGGGCTGGGAGGACGGCGTCTTCCCGCACCTGCGGGCGCTCGGCGACCCGACCGAGCTGGCCGAGGAGCGGCGGCTCGCGTACGTGGGCATCACCCGGGCTCGGCAGCGGCTGTACCTGTCGCGGGCGCTGGTGCGCTCGGCGTGGGGCCAGCCGTCGGCCAACCCGGCGTCGCGGTTCCTCGACGAGATCCCGGCCGACCTGCTCGACTGGCGCCGGCTGGAGCCGAGGCGTTCCGCGCCGTCCGCGCCGACGTCGTGGGGCCGCGGCTCGGGTCCGTCGCGCCCGGCGCCGGCCGGCGCGGGTTGGAAGGACACGCCCGCGGTGAAGCTGGACGTCGGCGACCGGGTGAGCCACGACAAGTACGGGCTCGGCCGCGTGGTGGCCGTGGACGGCTCGGGGCCCCGTGCGACGGCCACGATCGACTTCGGCGGCGCGGGGACCGTGCGGCTGATGCTCATCGGCGGCGTGCCGCTCGTGAAGCTCTGAGGGCCGCTCAGCCCCGGTTCGCCGTTCGGCGGAATGTTCCGCGTCCCGTCGGCGTTCACCTGAACGGGAGCGGTTCTCGGGCAACCCTGGGCGCGGTCGTGCGTCTCTAGGGGTGTCACGAGCGGTGCGGTCGGGTCGCGAGGGGGCGAACCGGCCGGCTGGAGCCGCTCGGTGACGACGGGGGAGCAGGGCGGTGGCCGCTTCGGGGAGCGGCGACCGCTGGGGATCGCCTTCGGGGGAAGGCTGCGCACAGGGAAGGGGCCGGGCTGCTCGTCGCAGCCCGGCCCCTTCGTGCTCTGTGCCCTAAAGGCGCCAGGTCAGACGCTGATGCCCTTGGCGTTCAGCCAGCCCAGCGGGTTGATCTTCTTGCCCTCCGCGTTCCACACCTCGAAGTGCAGGTGCGGGCCGGTGGAGAAGCCGCGGTTGCCCATCCGGGCGATCTGCTCGCCCGCCAGGACCCGCTGGCCCTTGCGCACCGAGTAGGTGTCCACGTGGCCGTACACGGTCACCGAGCCGTCGTCGTGCTCGACCTTGACCCACAGGCCAAAACCACTTGCCTGACCGGCCTCGATCACGACACCATCCGCTGCGGACAGGATCGGCGTGCCGATGGGGCCCGCGATGTCGATGCCGTAGTGCATCTCGCCCCAGCGGCCGCCGTAGCCGGACGTGAACAGGCCGGCGGCGGGGCGGGCGAACTTCGGCCGCTTGGCCTCGGCTTCCTCGGCCTCGCGGGTCTCGCTGATGTGCTGGCTCTTGACGAGCTTCTGCGCCTCGGCCGCCGGGTCGACCGTCTTGGCGACGGGCAGGACCTGCGGGGACGCGGGGCCGGAGCCGCCGACGCCGAACGCGGCAGCGCCTTCGGCGGCGTTGGCCAGCGGGGTGACCTCGTCGGCGGAGGACGGCGAGTCGGAGCCGAGCGCGTGGAGCGTCTGCCCGGCGCCTGCGGCGGCGAAGGCGCCGACGGCGACGGCGGCGACCACGATCCGGCCGCGCAGCGCCGAGGGCGGTGGCGGGAGCCGGTGCGTGCTCACCGTGCGGGTCGACGCGCGGTCGACCGCTTCTTCGAGCACGGCAGAACTCGAATGGCCGCCGGGGGAGCGGTGTTGAGACAAAACCTGGCCTTCCGTCTTCGGGGAGTCCGGTCGGACTACCAGGCGGGGGATCCCGGTTGAGCCGGTCGGGGTACCGGCTCGTCGTCCTGCTTGTGACCAGACCGTGACAACGGACCGGGGGAAGATAACGGCGCGGAGCCCTTAAGGGCAATCCCCGATGGCGAGGTTGACCGTTTAGCGGTCAGTGGGACATCCATGCGTATGAGTCGTGACTCACGGTCACCTCAGCGCTCGGCAAACCCCACCGGTACAGGCACGATGGGGTGATCCTGGTTGTCGCCCGGACGTGTGATCGTGCTCACAATGAGGTGAAGGGTGCGTGAATCGATCGATAGCGAAAGGTGACCTGAATCACGTATCCGATGCTCCTCCACGACCAACGCCGGGTGCTCCAACCGGGCGTTCGACTGGGGGATGATCACCTGGTCCATCTCGCTCCACACCACCACGAACCGGGTCCGGCAGGCGTCGGACGGTTCGGCCAATTCGGACAACAGGTCCGAACCGGGGCGGAGTTGCCTGGTCAGCGGGGTGGGCAGCAGGTAGGCCGTGAGCGTGCCGCCGTGCGGGGTGCCCAGGGTGACGAGCGTGCGCACGCGTGCGTCCCCGCCCAGGCGTTGCACGTAATAACGGGCGATGAGACCGCCCAGGGAGTGCCCGACCACGTGCACCCGGTCGGACCCGGTCTGCTCGCAGATCCGCTCGACGTGCTCCCCGAGCAGCGCCGCGGCCTGCCGGACGTCCCCCGTCAACGCGGTCAGCACGCTGTAGTTCACCGCGTGGACCACCCCGAAGCCACGCCTTCGCAGTGCCCCCGACAGCACTGCGAAGGCGGACCTGTTGTCCCCGATGCCGTGCACCAGCACGATCGGGGTGCCCGCCGCTTCCATGGCGGAAACCACCAGGCCCCGCCGGCGCGGCGACAACCGGTCGGTGCGGTAGGCGCGGAAGTGCCCGTTCGGCTCCAACCGCTCTTCGAGGACGCCCCAGGGGTAGAGGACGGTGTGCGCGGCCAACCAGGCGGCTTCCAGGGCGACGCCGCGCACGCCACCGGGCGAGGCGGCGGCCCGGAGGACCCCGCCGGCCAGCTCCAGCGCCTCGCCCGCCACGTCCAACCCGGTGTCCACGCCCGCGCCGACCCGCCCGACCCAACCGCGCACGAACCGCCGCACCGCGCCGCCCACCGGGCCGAGAGCCAGTGATCCCCCCATTCCCGCCCAGTACCCGCCACCGCCCGCCCACAACCGCAGGCCACCTCACAGCCGCCGCCCACCGCAGCGCCCCCGCCGACCTCACAACTGCCGACTTCAACTGCCGACCGCTGCCCACCGCACCGCCACCGCCCCCGCAGCGCCGCCCGCCTCGCCCTCGCCGACCGTGCCACCACCTCCGCCGCCACCACCACCACCGCGACCTCCGCCGCCGCCGTGCCGCCGCCACCGACCGCCTCGCCCCCCTCCAGCCGTAGCACCGCCCGCCTCAGCCCCTACCTCACCGCCGCACGTGGTCGGGCGTCGTCGTCCGCGCCGCTTTGCTAGCGTCCGACCGGTGATCCGAACGGCGGAACCCGGCTCTGCGACACCCACGCGACTCCGGGCGGCGGTCGGGGTGGCCGCGGTCGGCTCCCTGCTCTCGGCGCTCGCCCCCGTGATCGGCGTGGTGGACGCCTCCGCACCGCCCGCGTTCACGGCCTGGCCGCTGCTGGCGCCGCTCGCGCTGCTGCCCGCCGCCCTCGCCGCCTCCTTCCTCCTCCGCGGCCAGGAGCTGGTCGCGGCGGCGACCCTCGTCGCGCCGGCCGTCTTCGCGGTCGGCCGGCTGCTGAACGACCTGCAGCTCGCCGTCGACCCCCTCGACGCCTTCCGCCCCGAGCTGTTCCGCCCGGCGAGCCTCGACCCGCCCACCCCCACCGCCGGCACCTGGCTGCTCCTCGCCGGCCACCTCCTGGTGATCGCGGCCGGCGTCCTGGCCGCGCGCGGCGCGGGGCCGGACGTCCGCAGCGAGCGCGCGAGCTTCGTGCTGCCCGCCGTGGCCGGCGCCGTCGCGGGCATCGGCCTGTTCACCGCGCCTCTCACCTCGACCGACGCGCTGATCCCGGCCCGCGGCACACTGGAGTCGCCGACGCTGCCGATGCTGGGCGGCCTCGTGCTCACCCTGGCCGCGCCGCTGCTCGCCGTGCTCGCGGCCAGCGCCACCACCGACGAGGCGCGGCGGGGCGGGCTGCTCGGCCTGTCCGCCGCCCTGCTCGCGCTCGCCCTGCCGCCGGTCGTCACCGCCCTCGCGGTCGACGGCGTCGGCCTCGCCGTCGGCCCCCTCCTGGTCCTCGCCGCCGCCGTCGCGCTCGCCCTGCCGCGCCGCGCGACCGAGGACCGCACCACTGGGGACCGCGCCACCGGGGAGCGCGACGTCGCACTGCCCGGTCAACGCCGGCTGCACACCACCGCCGCCGTCCTCGGCCTGGTCGCCGCCGGCGCGGCGGTCCTCGGCGCGACCACCGACCAGCTGGTCCTGCCCGCCGGCCTGCCCTCGCCGACCGACTACGCCGCCCGCCTGCTCTGGCCCGCCGCGATCGCCCTCACCGTCCTCTCCGTCGCGCTGCTGGCCAACGCCGCCGCGCGCCCCGCGTTCACCGTCGCCGCCGCCACCGTCCCGCTGGCGGCGGGCGGCGCGCTCGACACCGTCTTCGCCGCGGCGGAGGTCGCCGCCGTCGAACCGGGACCGGGCGCCTGGCTCACCATCGCCGCCGTCGTCGCCGCGGCCGCCGCCGCCGTCACCGCCGGGCTGGCCGGCGCGGTCGAGCGGGACGAGGTGGGCGTGGCCGAGGCGGAACCGCCGCTGCCGCTGGTCGCCGCCGTCCTGATCGCCGCGCTGCTCGCGGTCGGCGCGTTCGCCCTGCCCGTCCTGCGGGCGCCGGGCTTCGTGCCGATCGGCGCGTTCGGCCTGCGCGTCGGCTCGCTCGGCCTGCTGGTCGCCCTCGTCACGGTGGTGGCCGCCGCCGTCGTGGCGCTCAAGGCCCGGCCGAACCGGGGCGCGGCGCTGCTGCTCGGCGCGGCCGTCGTCACTGGGGTCCGGGCGCTGGAGCACCCGCTCACCGCCGCCCGCGCTGCCGAGGCGGCCCCTGGTCCGGGTCTGTGGCTGGCCGCTGCCGCCACCGTCGCGCTCCTCGTCTCCGCGGCCCTGCGGACGGCGCGCTGAATCGGTGTGGTGATCGACCTCACCACCTCTATGACGGACTTCACGGGCGTGGGGTGCGGCTGAGTCCGAGCAGGTCGATAGTGTCTTGCGAAGCCGCGTCGAGCCGGTCCCACCACGGCTGTGCCGGCGTTCCAGGTGATGCCTGGTACGTGTGGGCACCAGGCCCCAGCCTGGAGCGCCGGACCCCAGAGGACCGCACGACATGACGCGGTGTCCGACACCGACGTCGCAGGAGACCCGAGTGGACCTGTACGAGTACCAGGCGAAGGACCTCTTCGCCGCCCACGACGTCCCGGTACTTCCGGGCGACGTGGCGACCACCCCCGCCGAGGCCAAGGCCATCGCCGAGCGCTTCGGTCAGACCGTCGTGGTCAAGGCCCAGGTCAAGACCGGTGGCCGTGGCAAGGCGGGCGGCGTCAAGCTCGCCGAGAGCCCGGACGAGACCGAGGCCAAGGCCGAGGCCATCCTCGGCCTCGACATCAAGGGTCACGTCGTGCACCGCGTGCTGGTGACCCCCGCCTCCGACATCGCGGAGGAGTACTACTTCTCCTTCCTCCTCGACCGCGCCAACCGCACCTTCCTGGCCATGGCCAGCGTCGAGGGCGGCATGGACATCGAAGAGGTCGCCGCGACCAAGCCCGAGGCCCTGGCCAAGGTGCCGGTGGACGCGATCACGGGCGTGGACCGCGCGAAGGCCGACGAGATCGTGGCCGCCGCCAAGTTCCCGGCCGAGGTGGCCGACCAGGTCGCCGACGTCATCGTGAAGCTCTGGGAGACCTTCGTCTCCGAGGACGCCACGCTGGTCGAGGTCAACCCGCTGGTCCGCGACCCCGAGGGGAAGATCGTCGCCCTCGACGGCAAGGTCACGCTGGACGAGAACGCCTCCTTCCGCCACCCCGCCCACGAGGCGCTGGTCGACAAGCAGGCCGAGGACCCGCTGGAGGCCAAGGCCAAGGCGAAGGGCCTCAACTACGTCAAGCTGGACGGCCAGGTCGGCATCATCGGCAACGGCGCCGGCCTCGTCATGTCCACCCTGGACGTGGTGGCGTACGCGGGCGAGAAGCACAAGGGCGTCAAGCCCGCGAACTTCCTCGACATCGGCGGCGGCGCGTCGGCCGAGGTCATGGCCAACGGCCTGGACATCATCCTGCACGACCCCGACGTCCGCTCGGTCTTCGTGAACGTGTTCGGCGGCATCACCGCGTGCGACGCGGTCGCCAACGGCATCGTGGCGGCGCTGGGCATGCTGGGCGACGAGGCCACCAAGCCGCTCGTGGTCCGCCTCGACGGCAACAACGTCGAAGAGGGCCGCCGGATCCTCGCCGAGGCCAACCACCCGCTGGTCACCGTGGTGGACACTATGGACAACGCGGCCGACAAGGCCGCCGAGCTCGCGGCTGCGGGGGTCTGACGATGGCTATCTTCATCACCAAGGACAGCAAGGTCATCGTCCAGGGCATGACCGGCGCCGAGGGCACCAAGCACACCAAGCGGATGCTGGCCTCCGGCACGACCATCGTCGGCGGCGTGAACCCGCGCAAGGCCGGCGAGAAGGTCGACTTCGACGGCAACGTGCTCCCGGTGTTCGGCTCCGTGGCCGAGGCCATGGAGGCCACCGGCGCCGACGTCACCGTGATCTTCGTGCCCCCGGCGTTCGCCAAGGCGGCCGTGATCGAGGCGGTCGACGCGGGCATCGGCCTGGCCGTCGTGATCACCGAGGGCATCCCGGTGCACGACACCGCCGCGTTCTGGGCGCACGCCGTCGCGACCGGCAACAAGACCCGGATCATCGGCCCGAACTGCCCCGGCCTGATCAGCCCCGGGCAGTCCAACGCGGGCATCATCCCGGCCAACATCTCCGGCGCCGGCAAGATCGGCCTGGTGTCGAAGTCCGGCACGCTGACCTACCAGATGATGTTCGAGCTGCGCGACTTCGGCTTCTCCACCGCCATCGGCATCGGCGGCGACCCGATCATCGGCACCACCCACATCGACGCGCTGGCGGCCTTCGAGGCCGACCCGGAGACCGCGGCGATCGTGATGATCGGCGAGATCGGCGGCGACGCCGAGGAGCGGGCCGCGGCCTACATCAAGGACAACGTCACCAAGCCGGTCGTCGGCTACGTGGCGGGCTTCACCGCGCCCGAGGGCAAGACGATGGGCCACGCGGGCGCGATCGTGTCCGGCTCGGCCGGCACCGCGCAGGCGAAGAAGGAGGCCCTGGAGGCCGCCGGCGTCAAGGTCGGCAAGACGCCGAGCGAGACCGCCGGGCTGATGCGGGAGATCATGCAGTCGATCGGCTGACACTCGCCCGTTCGTGCCACGCACTGAGGGCCGCCTCCGCTCGGAGGTGGCCCTCGGCGCGTGTTCGGCGGAGTAGATGCGCACATTGAGGGGAACCACAGGAGTCCGGTCGCCGTCGGAGAGTGCGCATCGGCTAGCGTTCTGTCGACCCGAAATCAAGTTCGCAGGTGGAGGAGACCGCATCATGTCCCAGCCGTACGGCGCCCCTCAGCAGCAGCCGGGTCCGGCGCAGCCGGCGGTGGGTGTGAACCTGAACCTCATCCTTCCGCTGGTCGCCGCCGGTCTGGCGCTGATCGCCTACCTCCTGGCGTTCGCCGACGACGTGCCGTCGTCGGAGTACCTGTACGCCGCGGGCATCCTGGCCGGCCTGTCCGTGCTGCCGAAGGCGCCCAGGGGTCTGCTGTGGGCGGCGGTCCCGTTCGCGCTGATCCCCACCCTCGGCCTGCTCCAGGGCCTGATCACCACCGAGGCCGACGTCGAGGGCATGCAGATCGTGCTGCTGCTGGTGTCGCTGCTGCTGACGGCGGCGGTCGTGATGGCGCTGCTGCTGGAGGTCGGCATCGTGAAGCTCCAGCCGAAGACGGCCAACGTCTACGGCCAGCCCGGTGGCTGGAGCCCGCACTCCGGCGCGTTCCCGCAGCAGGGCCAGCAGCCGCAGCAGTTCGGCCCGCCGTCGGGCCAGTTCGGCCAGCAGGCGCCGCCGCAGCAGCAGGCCCAGCCGCAGCCCAACCAGCCGCAGCCGACGTCGTACATGCCGCAGCCCGGTCAGTTCGGCCAGCCGGGTCAGCAGCCCGGCCAGCAGCCCGGCCAGCAGCCGGGCCAGGGCACGCCGCCCGGCGGGTTCGGCGGACCGCAGCAGGGCTGATCCCAGCCGTGGGAGGGGTGGCACCGGTGCTCCGGTGCCACCCCTCTTCGCGTGTCCGGCGTGCCTGCCCCGAACGGCCCATCACGACTGAGACAGTGGGGGAATGTCGGTGCTGCAAACGACCTCGCACGGCGTTGTGACGGACTCCGTCCGCCCACCCGAGTTCTCCCGCGCCGAACGGGTGCGGGTGCTCACCATGACCGCCGCGGGCTCGGTGGTCGTCGGCTACGCGGCCGTCGCCGCGCTGCTCGCGCTGATCTCCTCGACCGCCGCGCACGCGTCGTTCTCCACCACCGGCGTGCTGACCGCCGCCGCGCCGGGCTGGCTGGCCGCGCACCACGTGCCGCTGCGCTTCGACGGCGGCCAGCTCGGCCTGCTGCCGCTGCTGCCGACGGCGCTGGTGATGCTGCTGGTGTACCGGGCGGCGGCGAGCGCGGCGGACCGGCTGGGGCTGTTCGAGCCGCTGCAGGCGCGGTCGGTGGTGTTCAGCATCGCCGGCGCGCACGCCGTCGTCGGCGGGCTGATCTCGTTCCTGATGGGTGACGGCGGTCCGGTGCGCGCGACGCCCGCGGTGGCGTTCTTCGGGTGCGCGGCGGTGTCCGGCGTCGCGGCGGTGGCGGGTGTCGCGCAGCGCTGCGGCCTGGTGGAGGTCGTGTTCGAGCGGGTCGACCCGGTGGCGCGGCGCGGGTTGCGCGCGGGCGCGTCGGCGTTGTTCGCGCTGGCGGCGGCGGGCGCGCTGGTGCTGGCGCTGGGACTGGTGTTCTCGTGGTCGACCACCGCCGGGCTGTTCGACCAGAGCGGCGGCACCGTCGGCACCGGTCTCGGCATCTGGCTGCTGTGCCTGGCGTACCTGCCGAACGCCGTGGTCGGCGCGCTGTCGTACGTGGTGGGCGCCGGGTTCTCGATCGGCGCGGTGGTCGTCGGCCCGCTGGGGTTCACCGGCGGCCCGGTGCCCGCCGTGCCGCTGCTGGCCGCGTTGCCGGAGGAGCAGGTCGGCTACCTGCCGGTGGTGCTGGCGCTGCCCGCGGTGGTCGGCGTGCTGGTCGGGTGGTCGCTGCGCGACGCCGCCGGGACGCCCCGGTCGCGGGTGCGCGCGGTGCTGGTCGCGGCGGTGACCGCGGGTGTCGGCACGCTGGTGCTGGCGGCGGTCGCCGGTGGCGCGCTGGGCGGCGGGGTGTTCAACCCGGTCACCATCCCGGCCGGGCTGCTGGCGGTGCTGACGTTCGGCTGGGTGGCCGTGCCGGGCGGTGTCGTGACCTGGTTCGCCGGTCCCCGCCCGCCGCGCGTGGTGGAGCCCGAACCCGAGCCCGAGCCGGAACCGGTCGTGGTCGCCGTCGAAGAAGAAGAGGACGACGACGAGTACGAAGAAGAAGAGGCAGAAGAGGGAGAGGACGACGAGGAGTTCGACCACGAGCTCGATGAGTACGACGACATCGAGGAGGAGTTGGTCGAGGAAGACTCCGAGGACTCCGAAGAGGACACCGAGGACCCCGAGGACTTCGAGGAGGACCCCGGGGACGAGCCCGGGGAAGACCTCTCCGAGGACGACGGGGAAGTCGAAGCGGACGAGGCCGACGACACCGACGAGGCCGACGACGTCGACCCGGAGGACCTGGCCGACAAGCCCCGGTAGCCAACGCCTAGGCTGCTCTTGAGCTGCTGTGACAGTCCCCAGCAAGGAGAGCACGCTGAGCGCCGCGACCACACTCCGGCTTCCCGTCCCCGCCAGGGTCGTCGTCCTCGTCTCCGGTTCCGGCACCCTCTTGCAGGCGTTGCTGGACGCGGCGGCCGACCCCGGATACCCGGTCGAGGTGGTCGCCGTCGGCGCGGACCGCGACGGCATCGAAGGCCTCGACCGCGCCGAGCGCGCCGGCGTGCCCGGCTTCGCGGTGAAGCTGCGCGACCACGCCGACCGCGGCGCGTGGGACACCGCGCTGGCGGACGCCGTCGCCGCGCACGAGCCCGACCTGGTGGTCTCCGCCGGTTTCATGAAGATCCTCGGACCCGCCTTCCTGGCCCGCTTCGGCGGCCGGATGGTCAACACCCACCCCGCGCTGCTGCCCGCCTTCCCGGGCGCGCACGGCGTCCGCGACGCCGTCGACTACGGCGTGAAGGTGACCGGCGCGACCGTGCACCTGGTGGACGGCGGTGTGGACACCGGGCCGATCCTGGCCCAGGAGGCGGTCGTCGTCGCCGATGACGACGACGTCGAAAGCCTGCACGAGCGCATCAAGGTGGTGGAGCGGCGGCTGCTGGTCGACGTGGTCGCCCGCCTGGCCCGCGAGGGCTGCACCGTGAACGGACGAAAGGTGAGCATCCCGTGACCACTCCTGCCGAGAGGCGACCGGTTCGCCGGGCCCTGATCGGGGTTTCCGACAAGTCGGGGCTGCTGGAACTGGCCACCGGCCTGCACGCGGCCGGAGTCGAGATCGTCTCCACCGGCGGCACGGCGCGCGCGCTGGCCGACGCGGGCGTGCCCGTCACGCCGGTCGAGCGGGTGACCGGGTTCCCCGAGGCGCTGGACGGCCGGGTGAAGACGCTGCACCCCGGCGTGCACGCGGGCCTGCTGGCCGACACCCGGCGCGAGGAGCACGTGGCGAAGCTGGCCGAGCTGGGCATCGAGCCGTTCGACCTGCTCGTGGTGAACCTCTACCCGTTCGCCCGGACGGTGGCCTCCGGCGCGTCGGCGGACGAGTGCGTCGAGCAGATCGACATCGGCGGTCCGGCCATGGTGCGGGCGTCGGCGAAGAACCACGCCAGCGTGGCCGTGGTCGTCGACCCGTCGCGGTACTCGTGGGTGCTGGAGCAGGTCGCCGCCGGCGGTTTCACGCTGGCCGAGCGCCAGCGGCTGGCCGTGGACGCGTTCCGGCACACCGCGTCCTACGACGTGGCCGTGGCGTCGTGGCTGGGCAACGTCGTCGCGCCGGACGACGAGGGCTCCGGCTTCCCCGGCTGGATCGGCGCGACGTGGGACCGCAAGCAGGTGCTGCGGTACGGCGAGAACCCGCACCAGAAGGCCGCGCTCTACACGCAGGGCGACGGGCGTGCCGGGCTGGCGACCGCTTCCCAGCTGCACGGCAAGGAGATGTCCTACAACAACTTCGTCGACGCGGACGCCGCGTGGCGCGCGGCGTGGGACCACGAGCTGCCGTGCGTGGCGATCATCAAGCACGCCAACCCGTGCGGCATCGCGGTGTCCCGCGTGGACGGTCCGGGCGCCATCGCCGAGGCGCACCGCAACGCGCACGCGTGCGACCCGGTCAGCGCGTTCGGCGGGGTGATCGCGGCGAACCGCGAGGTGACCGTGGAGCTGGCCGAGCAGGTCTCGGAGATCTTCACCGAGGTCGTCATCGCGCCGTCGTACGCCGATGGCGCGGTGGACGTGCTGACGCGGAAGAAGAACGTGCGCATCCTGGTCGCGCCCGAGCCGGTGCGCGGTGGCGTGGAGACGCGCGCGGTGTCCGGCGGGCTGCTGGTGCAGACCTCGGACACCATCGAGGCCGAGGGCGACGACCCGGCCAAGTGGACGCTGGCGTGCGGCACGCCGTTGGACGAGGAGGGCCTGGTCGACCTCGCGTTCGCGTGGCGGGCGTGCCGGGCGGTGAAGTCGAACGCGATCCTGCTCGCCTCCGGCGGCGCGACCGTCGGCGCGGGCATGGGGCAGGTCAACCGGGTGGACGCGGCGCGGCTCGCGGTCGCGCGCGCCGGTGACCGGGCGCGGGGCGCGGTGGCCGCGTCGGACGCGTTCTTCCCGTTCCCGGACGGGTTGCAGGTGCTGCTGGAGGCCGGTGTGCGCGCGGTCGTGCAGCCCGGTGGGTCGGTCCGCGACGCCGAGGTGATCGCGGCGGCCGAGGCTGCCGGTGTGACCGTGTACCTGACCGGGACGCGGCACTTCGCGCACTGAGAGCGCTTCACGGGGGCTCCCCGTCGACCGGCTGGTTCCGGTGGACGGGGAGCCCCCGGCGTCTCACTGCTTCGCGACCAGCTCCTCGGCCGTCTTGCGGACCACGGCCTCCGCGTCGGCCAGCGGCATCGCCGAGTCGCCGAAGAAGCCGTTGTCCCGCCCGCTGTAGGTGATGTTCCAGACCACCTTGTCCTCGCGGGCGATGAGCTTCACGTCGATCGAGTCGCGGGGCGTCGGCTCGATGATCAGCATCGCCTCGTCGCCGAGGCCGTCCACGGGCTTGCCCGCCAGGCCGTTGGCGAACGACTTGAACTCGTCGTAGGAGTTCTCCGCCTGCTCGACGTTCCGCTCCGGGTCGGCGTGGAGCCGGCTGAAGTCGTAGATGTAGAAGCTGAGGTTGCGCGGGTCGCGGCCGTCCTTGCCCTCGGTCTGGTTCCACTGGCAGTTCCAGCGCTTCAGGCCCTCGCCCTCCGGGGGCTTCTCGATCAGGCGGAAGCTGCTGACGTGGGCCTGTGACCTCAGGTCGGCGCTCAGGTCGCACTCGGCGATCGGCTGCTCGCCGGGACCGCCGCCCGGCTCGTCGAGGTAGTCCAGCAGGAACGTCGCGCCGACACCGCCCACGGCCAGCACCACCACCGCGATGACGATGCCGACGACCAGCCCGGTCCGGTTCTTCTTCGGCGGCTGCGGGCCGTACGGGTGGTAACCCGGTTGGCCCTGTTGGAACTGTGGACCCTGTCGGACTTGTTGGCCCTGTTGGCCGGGACCGGTTTGGGCCGGGCCCTGCGGTGGGTAGCCGGGCGGCGGGAAGCCGGGCTGCGGTCCGGTCTGACCGAACCCCTGCTGCTGGTACTGGTGCGGCGGCTGCTGCTGGTGCGGTTGTTGCTGTTGCTGCTGCCAGTTGTGCTGGTGCTGCGGATCCTGCGGGTTCTGCTGCGGGTGCTGCGGTGTGTTCACGGTCCCCCCGTGTCGCCGATCGGTGCCCGTCCAGCAGTCTGCCGGCCACCCGATCGTGGAACGGCCACGGCATTGACAGCAGGTGCCTCCCTCACGATAAGATCACCACGTCGTTCGAACAGATGTTCGACAGACAGGTCGCCGAACTTCCCACGGCGATCCGCGCACAGGGGTGCGCGCGGATCAGTGGGAGGAGGGCGGGTGTCCAGGTCGGCAACGGCGACGCTGACCGCGCTCGGGGTAGGCGCGGCGAGCGAGCTGGCCACGGCACCGGCTCTGGCCCTGCCGGTTCGCGGGGAACTGGCAGGGCTCCTCCCGTGGGGCGGCCTGCGGCGGGGCAGCACGGTGTCGGTGCGCGGGTCGACATCGTTGCTGCTCGCGCTGATGGCCGCGGCGACAGCGGAAGGGTGCTGGGCGGCCGTGGTCGGCCTGCCGCGGTGTGGGGCACTCGCGGCGGCCGAGCTCGGAGTGGCCGTCCATCGACTTGCCCTGGTCCCTCGTCCTGGGAGGGACCAGGGCGAGGTCGAGAAGACCGTGGCGGCCCTGCTGGACGGTTTCGACCTGGTCGCCACCGCCACCCCGGTCCCCCAGTCGACCGCGCGCAAGCTCTCCGCCAGAGCCCGCCACCGCAAGGCGGTCCTGCTGCCCTTCGCCACCACGTGGCCGGGCTCGGACATCGCCCTGACCGCCACCCCCACCCGGTGGACCGGCCTCTCCACCGGCCACGGCCTGCTGTCGAACCGCACCCTGACCATCGAAACAACCGGTCGCGGCGCCGCCTCCCACCCCCAGCGCACCACCCTCTCCCTCCCCACTCCACCTCTCAACCTGACCCAAACCCCAACCCACCCACCACTTCCAGTCACCGCTCCATCCCCAACCACCACACCACTTCCAGCCACCGCTCCATCCCCAACCACCACACCACTTCCTGCCACCGCACCACCTCCGGCTGCCACCACACCGCTCTCGGTTGCCGCGTCGCGCCCTGCCACCACACCACCTCCGGCCGCCACGCCACCTCCAGCCGCCACGTCGCGCCCAGCCACCACGCCACTTCCGGCCCGCGCGTCGCTCCCGGCTGCCACCGCACCGCTCCCGATCACCGCACCGTTCCCAGCCGCCGCCTCACTTCCGGCTGCCGCGTCGCGCCCTGCCGCCGCGTCGCTCCCGGCGGCCATGTCGTGCCCAGCCGCCGCGCCACTCCCGGACACCGCGCCACTCCCGGCTGCCAGGCCACTTCCGGCTGCCACCGCTCCACTTCCGTCCACCCTCGCGCCGCTCCCGACCGCCGCATGCCACCCGGCCCCCGCATCACCTCCAGCCACCGCGTTATCCCCGGCCGCTCTCGCTTCGTCCCCGATCGCCGCCCTGCTCCCGGCCGCCACACCTCATCTGGCCGCCACACCTCACCCGGCCGCCGCGCTACCACTGGCCGCCGCCGCACTGGTCGCACTCCGGCTGGCTGCAGCACCGTTTTCTGCCACGCCGCTCTCAGCCGCACTGCTTCCGGCCGCACCACCTTGCAGTCCGCCCCTCTGGCCCGTTCCGTCCACCTCGGCCACTGCGCCGTCCCCGACCAGTTCCCAGGCGGTGTGATCTCGTGCGGTTCGGGCTCGTGAAATCCCTCGAAGAGGTGAATTCCCTGTACACGCTCGCTGTCTGGTGCCCTGACTGGCCGGTGGTGGCGGCCTCAGCGGAGGCGTCACTCCCGCCGCACGTGCCCGCCGCCGTCGTCAAAGCGGGTGAAGTCGTCGCCTGTTCCGCCGTCGCACGAGCGGAAGGGGTGGGGCGGCGGATGCGACGGCGGGCGGCGCAGGGGCGGTGTCCCGAGCTGGTCGTCTTCGAGCACGACGAGGTTCGCGACGCCCGCCTCTTCGAGCCGGTCGCGGCGGCGGTGGAGGAGTTGACACCGGGGATCGAGGTGGTCCGGCCGGGGTTGGTGGTCGTCGCCGCCCGCGGACCGATCGGGTACTACCGGTCCGCGGAGGCGGCTGCCGAGCGGTTGGTCGACCACGTCGCGGCGCACGCCGGAGTCGAGGCGCAGGTCGGGGTCGCCGACGGGCTGTTCGCCGCCACCCTGGCCGCGCACCGCGGGGTGATCGTGCCGCCCGGCGGGGCGCGGGAGTTCCTTGCGCCGCTGGGCATCCGGGAACTCGACCAGCCCGCCGAACGCCGCGAGGACCGCGCCGCACTGGTCGACCTGCTGCGCCGGTTGGGCCTGCGCACGCTGGGCGCGTTCGCCGCCGTGCCCGAGCGCGACGTCGCCACCCGCTTCGGTCGGGCCGCCGTGCCGGCCCACCGGCTGGCCGCCGGCCTGGAGGAACGCCCCCGCTCCCGCCGCCGACCGCCACCCGAGCTGTCGGTCACCCGTGACCTCGACCCGCCGATCGACCGGGTCGACGCGGCGGCGTTCGCGGCCAGGGGCCTCGCCGACCGCCTGCACACGAACCTCGCCGACCGCGGCCTGGCCTGCACCCGCCTGGGCATCCGGGCCACCACCGAGAACGGCGAGGAGCTGCACCGGGTGTGGCGCTGCGCCGAACCTCTCACCCCGCAGGGCATCGCCGACCGGGTTCGCTGGCAGCTCGACGGCTGGCTCACCCGCGCCCGGCTCACCGCGGGCATCCACCTGCTCCGGCTCGACCCCGAAGAGGTGGTCGACGCCACCGCCCTGCAACTCGGCCTGTGGCCGGGCGCCGGGCGGGACCAGGGCGAGGCGGCGGAACGCGCGGCGCGCGCGATGGTGCACGTCCAGGGCCTGCTCGGACCGGACGCCGTGCTCACGCCCGTGCTCGGCGGCGGACGTGGGCCGGTCGAACGGGTGCGGCTGGTGCCGTGGGGTGACGAGCGCACCCCGGCGGCGGACCCCGACCAGCCGTGGCCCGGACAGCTGCCCGCGCCGTCACCCGCGACGGTGTTCACCGAGCCCGAACCGGCGGCGCTGCTGGACGAGTCGGGCGCGGACGTCGTGGTCACCGGCTACGCCGAGCTGGTCGTGCGACCACACCGGATCGTGCACGCCGGTCGGGCGCGGCAGGTGGTGGCGTGGTCGGGACCTTGGCCGGTGGACGAGCGCTGGTGGGACGCGGAGACCGCGATGCGCGGTGCACGACTGCAAGTGCTGGGTACCGCGCCGGACGGTGAAGAGCAGGCGTTCCTGCTGATCCGCGCGGGCGGGAAGTGGGCGGTTGAAGGGGTGTACGACTGATGAGCGGTGACTTCTTCGAGCCGGACCGCGATGAGCGGGACCGGCGTGAGAGGGATAGGCGTGGGTTGGCTGCGTGGTTGGAGGATTCCGGGCTGGGCGGCGGTGCGTTGGACGGCGGCGCGGATCGGCAGGACGTGCCGGAACAGCGCAGCGGACCGGCTTACGTGGTGAGCTTCGGCTGGCTGCCGGCACGGCTGCCACCGGCCCCGGTGTGGTCGGTTCCGTTGCCCCGCCGGGCGCCCGACGACACGCGCTGATGGGGTGGAACAACCCACCGGTCCGCTGGTCCGAGCTGCAACGCGCGCTGACGGGAACCTGGCCGGCGAACGACGTGCCGGTTCCCGACGGCGGCGACGGCCCGGTGTGGTCGCACCGCCGCGACCGCTACGAGGCGCCGCCCGACTTCGCGGTCAAGGTGGACGACCTCGGTTCGACCCGCGCCCGCGTGCCGTACGTCGAGCTGCACTGCCACTCCAACTTCAGCTTCCTCGACGGCGCCAGCCACCCGGAGGAGTTGGTGGAGGCGGCGCAGCAGCTCGGCCTCGACGGGCTGGCGTTGACCGACCACGACGGCATGTACGGCGTGGTCCGGTTCGCCGAGGCGGCCAAGGAGCTGGGTGTGCGCACGGTGTTCGGCACGGAGCTGAGCCTCGGGCTGACCGCGCCGCAGAGCGGTGTGCCCGACCCGGAGGGCGAGCACCTGCTCCTGCTGGCCACCGGCCCCGACGGCTACCACGCCCTGTGCCGCACGATCACCACCGGCCAGCTCGCCGACGGCAGCGAGAAGGGACGGCCGGTCTACCGGCTGGAGGAAGTCGTCGCGGACACCCGGGACGACTGCGTCGTGCTCACCGGCTGCCGCAAGGGAGCGGTCCGCCGGGCGCTGGCCCGGGAAGGCCCCGAGGCGGCGTTCGAGCAGTTGCGCCGGCTGGTCGACCTGTACGGCGCGGACCGGGTGTTCGTGGAGCTGACCGACCACGGCTACCCCGAGGACGGCCCGCGCAACGACCTGCTGTGGGCGATGGCCCACGACCTGCGGCTGCCGACCGTGGCGACGAACGCCGTGCACTACGCGGTGCCCTCGCGCGGCCGGTTGGCGGCGGCGATGGCGGCGGTGCGCGCCCGGCGCAGCCTGGACGAGATGACCGGCTGGCTGCCACCCGGCCGCACCGCGTGCCTGCGGTCCGGGGAGGAGATGGCCCGCCGGTTCGCCCGGTTCCCCGGCGCGGTGCACCGCTCGGCGGTGCTCGGCGTGCAGTGCCAGTTCGACCTCAGGCTCATCGCACCGCGACTGCCGCCGTTCGACGTGCCACCCGGCCACGACGAGAACAGCTACCTGCGCGAGCTGACCTACGCCGGCGCGGCCCGCCGGTACCGCTCGATCGGCGAGAACCCCAGGGCGTACCGGCAGGTCGAGCACGAGCTGAAGATCATCGAGGAGCTGGACTTCCCCGGCTACTTCCTCGTCGTGCACGACATCGTCTCGTTCTGCCGCCGCAACGACATCCTGTGCCAAGGCCGCGGCTCGGCCGCGAACTCCGCGGTCTGCTACGCCCTGGGCATCACCAACGTCGACGCGGTCCGCTTCGACCTCCTCTTCGAACGATTCCTGGCCCCCGCCCGCGACGGCCCTCCCGACATCGACCTCGACATCGAGTCCGACCGCCGTGAGGAGGCCATCCAGTACGTCTACCGCAAGTACGGCCGACGGCACGCCGCCCAGGTCGCGAACGTCATCAGCTACCGCAGCCGGTCGGCGGTCCGGGACGTGGCGCGGGCACTCGGCTACTCGGTCGGCCAGCAGGACGCGTGGAGCAAGCAGATCGAGCGCTGGGGCCCACTCCGGTCCACAGTGGAGGAAGGCGGGGTGGCGGGAGGAGGCATACCCCGGCCGGTGCTGGAGTTGGCCGCCGAGCTGGAGAACTTCCCCCGCCACCTCGGGATCCACTCCGGTGGCATGGTCATCTGCGACCGACCGGTCAGCGAGGTGTGCCCGGTCGAGAAGGGCCGGATGGCCGATCGCACGGTGTTGCAGTGGGACAAGGACGATTGCGCCTCCATCGGGTTGGTGAAGTTCGACCTGCTCGGTCTGGGGATGTTGTCGGCCCTGCACTACGCCATCGACCTGGTGCGCGAGCACGAGGGCGTCGAGGTCGACATCGGTGACCTCGACCTGGAGGACGAGCGCGTCTACGAGATGCTGCAGCGCGCCGACTCGGTCGGGGTGTTCCAGGTGGAGAGCCGCGCCCAGATGGCCACCCTGCCCCGGCTCAAGCCGCGGACGTTCTACGACCTGGTGGTCGAAGTGGCGCTGATCCGCCCCGGCCCGATCCAAGGCGGCTCGGTGCACCCCTACATCCGCCGCCGGAACGGGCAGGAGGAGTGGGACTACGACCACCCCCTGCTGGAGGGCGCCCTCAAGAAGACCCTTGGCGTGCCGCTGTTCCAGGAGCAGCTGATGCAGATCGCCGTCGACGTGGCCGACTTCAGCCCCGCCGAGGCCGACGAACTGCGCCGCGCCATGGGCGCCAAGCGTTCCACCCACCGCATGGAACGCCTCCGTGAGCGCTTCTACGAAGGCGCCAAGGCCAAGGGTATCGGCCAGGAGTTGGCGGAGAGCATCTACGCGAAGTTGTTGGCGTTCGCCAACTTCGGCTTTCCGGAGAGTCACGCGCTCAGCTTTGCGCACCTGGTCTTCGTCAGCTCCTGGTTCAAGCTGTACCACCCGGCTGCATTCTGCGCGGCGTTGCTTCGTGCTCAGCCCATGGGTTTCTACTCCCCTCAGTCATTGGTCGCCGATGTGCGTCGGCACGGTGTGCGGGTGCTTGGTCCTGATGTCAATGCGAGCCTTCCGCACGCCACCCTTGAGGTGGTGGACGGTGCTCAGGCTGTGCGCATCGGCCTGAGCGGTATTCGGAGTATCGGGGAGGTGGCTGCGGAAGGTGTGGTGGAGGCGCGGAGGGGTGGTTCTTTTGTGGATATGGCGGATTTCGGGGCTCGCGTTCGGCTGACCACTGCGCAGGTGGAGGCGATGGCCACGGCGGGTGCGTTCGGTTGTTTCGGGCTTGATCGGCGTGCTGCGTTGTGGTCGGCGGGGGTGGTGGCGAAGGTTCGCCCCGACCGGTTGCCGGGAATGGTTGTTGGTGCTGAGGCTCCTGTTCTGCCTGGGATGGATGAGGTTGAGCTGGCCGTTGCCGATGTGTGGGCGATGGGGTTGTCGCCGGACAGTTTTCCGACCCAGTTCGTGCGGGAGCGGTTGGCGGGGCTTGGGGCTCTGGCTGTTGCGGATCTGGTCGAGGTGGCGAATGGGGGCAGGGTGTTGATCGGTGGTGCGGTGACGCACCGGCAGCGGCCCGGGACTGCTGGTGGTGTCACGTTCCTCAATGTTGAGGATGAGACGGGGATGGTCAACGTGGTGTGCACTGCGGGGTTGTGGGCTCGGTATCGGAAGGTTGCTCGGAGCAGTTCGGCGTTGTTGGTGCGAGGGGTGGTTGAGTCGGCGGAAGGGGTGATCAGTGTTCGGGCGGAGCGGTTGCAGCGGTTGGAGTTGAGGGTGCCGTCTCGGTCGCGGGATTTTCGGTGAGTGAGTGTGAGTGAGTGAGTGTGGGTGAGTGGGTGTGGGTGGGTGGGTGGGGTAGGGGTGCGGTGGGGTTAGGGGCCGGGGAGGGGCCGGCTCGATTTGACATGGGGCCCTTACGGGCGCCCTATGCAGGCCAAAGCCGGCAGGCCCGGCGGGGTAAAGCGTCCCGCCAGGCCTGCCGGCTTCGACCAGCCTATGGCACCCGAACCCATGTCAAATCGAGCCTCGGTGGGTGGGCGGCGGGTCCGTTGTGGCGGTGGTGTGGCGAGTGGTGTGAGGGGTGGGAGTGAGGGTGGTGTGTTTGGCGGTCAGTGTGGCGGTGGTGGGTATGGGGTGGGGTTAGGTGGGGTCGGTTTTGGTGTAGTTGGTGAAGATGACGCCGGTGTCGAAGGTTCTGGTTGAGGATTTGGTGAAGTGGGTGGTGGGGGAGTCGGCGGCGAAGAGGGGGATTCCCTTGCCTAGCACGATGGGGTGAACCTTCAGTATTAGTTCGTCGATTTCGGGGAGGAGGGTGGCGGCTAGGCGGCCGCCGCCGCACAGCCAGATGCCCAGGCCGTCCTCGGATTTCAGTTCGCGGATCTTGGTGAGGGGGTCCGGTACGACGTGGACGTCGGGTGGGGTGGTGGCGAGCCTGGTCGAGACCACGTATTGGCGTAGGTGGGGATAAGGGCTCGGTGGGCCGCCTGGGACTTGGTAGGTGGCTCGACCCATGATCACCGTGTCGAAGTTCTTGTTCGGGGTGTCGATGCCGAGGGCTTGGCGGGCCTGGGCGGGCAGGGTGTCGGGGTACTCCTCGAAGAGGGCGGTCATGTGGTCGCCTTCGAAGAGGAAGTCGTTGAAGCCGCCGTTCTGGTCGGCGATGAAGCCGTCGAGGGTGGTGGCGACGAAGTAGGTCAGGGTTCGCATTTTGGCTCCTTGGGTTGGTTACCACTGTGACTGTAGTACTATGGTTGGAGTGGTTGTCAAGGAGGGATCATGGGGAGTAACCCGACCAGGCGTACGGCGTTGGTCGATGCGGCCGTCGAGGTGTTGGCGCGGGAGGGTGCGCGGGGGTTGACGTTCCGGGCCGTCGACCAGGAGGCGGGGGTGCCCGGCGGCACCGCGTCGAACTACTTCGCGAACCGGGATGAGCTGCTGCGACAGGTCGGCGAGCACATCCACGTGCGGTTGACGCCGGATGCGCGGCGGTTGGCGGAGACGATGGCCGGGCCGCCGGACAAGAGCCTCGTGGTGCGGTTGATGCACGAGTTGCTGCAACGGCTGCAGGTCGACCGGACGGGGTACCTGGCGCTGTTGGAGCTGCGGTTGGAGGCGACCAGGCGGCCGGAGCTGCAGGCGGCGCTGACCAGGACGATCAGCGACAACCTGGAGCAGAACGTCCGCTTCCACCTGGACGCGGGGCTACCCGGCGACCGCACCACGGTGGTCTCGCTCTACCTGGCCATGACGGGGTTGATGGTGGAGCACCTGACCCTGCCCGAAGTGCTGCCCGAGGAGGAGATGACGAGGTTGATCGAGGCGTTGGTCGAGCGGGCCTAGCGGTCGAGGGGGCCGCCGATGATGGTCATCGCCACGAAGAGCACGGCGATGCCCAGGCCCGAGTAGAGCAGCGCGTCCACGCTGCGGCTGCGGATGGCGATCAGGCCGGCCTGCTCGTCGGTCACCAGGACGCGCAGCAGGGCGGCGACGAGCAGGGCGGCGCCGATCAGCACCGCGCCCTGCCGCCAGTGGTACTGCACGACCCGGACCAGGCCCAGTCCGACGATGGCCAGCACCAGCGCGAACGGCAGGTGCTTGCCCGCCGCGGACCGCCAGCGCTGTTCAGGCAACAACTCCACCGCTTCCGCCTCAGGCCGTGCGCTCGGCTGCCTCGACCGTGTTGGTCAGCAGCATCGCAATGGTCATCGGACCCGCGCCACCGGGGATGGGCGCGAGGAAGCCCGCCACCTCGGCCACGGACGGGTGAACATCGCCCACCAGGCCGGCCTCGGTGCGGGTGATGCCGACGTCCACGACGGCGGCGCCCGGCTTGATCATGTCGGCGGTGATCAGGCCGGGGCTGCCCGCGCCCGCGACCACGACGTCCGCCCGCCGGACCTCGGCCGCGAGGTCCTTGGTGCCGGTGTGGCACAGCGTCACGGTGGCGTTCTCCGAACGCCTGGTCAGCAGCAGCCCGATCGGCCGGCCGACCGTCACGCCGCGACCGACCACGGTCACGTTCGCCCCGGACAGCGGCACGTCGTAGCGGCGCAGCAGCTCCACCACGCCGCGCGGGGTGGCGGGCAGCGGGGCCTCGTCGCCGAGCACGAGCTTGCCCAGGTTGACCGGGTGCAGGCCGTCGCCGTCCTTGCGCGGGTCGATGCGCTCCAGGATCGGGTTCGGGTCGAGGTGCTTGGGCAGCGGCAGCTGCACGATGTACGCGGTGCACGCCGGGTCGGCGTTCAGCTCGTCGACGACCTCTTCGAGCTGCGCCTGCGTGGTGTCCGCCGGCAGGTCGCGGCGGATCGACGTGATGCCGACCTTCTCGCAGGCCAGGTGCTTGCCCCGGACGTACGAGCGCGAGCCCGGGTCGTCGCCGACCAGCACGGTGGCCAGACCCGGCGTCACCCCCCGCGCGCGCAACGCGGCGACCCGCGCGCGCAGGTCTTCGAAGATCGCGTCCCGGGTGGCCCTGCCGTTGAGGATCGTCGCAGTCACGTGCCTCATCCTCTCATCACCGCCGGGCGGGCAACGCGGCGACCGCCACCGCGAGCAGCGTCAACGCCGTGCCGACCAGCGCGAGCGCGGACACCTGCCCACCTGCGGCGGGAGCGAGGAGGTCCACCGCGAGCGCGCCGACGAGCTGCCCGGCGACCTGGCACAGGCCCACGAGGAGGACGCCGAGCCACCGCACGGCCAGCACGGCCGACCCGATCGTGCAGATCCCGAGCGCGCCACCCGCGTAGAACCACGGCTCGCTGGGCGCGTCGGTCGGGAACCCGCGGAGGGCGACGTCCACCACGCACACGACGAGCAGCACGGCGGTGCCGGTGCCGAAGTTGACCAGCGTGGTGACCCGGGTGCTCCCCGCCGCCTCGCGCACCAGCCCGTTCACCGCCTGCTGCCAGCCCAGCCCGATGCCGGCCACGGCGGGCAGGAGCGCGAGCCACAGCGCGGACGGGTCGCCGACCTCGTCGGACACGGCCACCGCGACCGCCGCCACGGCCAACGCCGCACCCGCCACCCGCGGCCAGGTCAGGTCCACCCGACCGGCCGGCCCGATCCCGGCCCGGTCGACCAGCAGGCTGCTCACCGCCTGCGCGCCCACCGCGGCCACGGTGAACACCGCCACGCCGAGCGCCGTGACCGTCAACCCCTGCGTGGCCACGAAGAACGCGCCGCACGCCCCACCGGCGCACTGCCACCAGCGGATGCGGCCGGACCGCAGCGCGGACCGCAGCCGCACGAGCCCGGCCCGCCCGGAAGCCGTCGTCGGCCCGATCGCCAACATCAGCGCCAACCCGCCGCCGAACGACACCAGCGCGGCCAGGAACCCGTCGCCGAACACGTGCCCCAACTCGCCGTTCAACCTGCCCTGAACAGCCAGGAAGACCCCGCCGACGAACGCGAGCAGCCCGCCGACCAGCCGGACCCGGTCACCCAACCGCAACCACCTTCCGATCGCGCACCCGACTCGCCAGCAGCGCGGCGAGCAGCGCCGCCGCCGTGCTCGCCCCGGCCGCCGCGGCCGGACCGACGTGGTCCAGCAGCGTCCCGGCCAGCGGTTGCGCCAACGCCGATCCCGCCGTGGTGAACGTGCCCATCCAACCGAACGCCTCGGCCTTGCGGTCGTCCGGCGCGAGCCCGCTGATCCGCTGGTTGTTGGCCGCGATGGCGGGCGCGATCGCCAGCCCGCCCACCGCCAGCACCAGCCCGACCAACCACACCGACGACGGTTCCCGCACCGGCGGCAGCACCAGCACCAGCGGCGCGACGCCCAGCGCCATCAACAGCATCCGCCGGGGGAACCTGGCCTGCCCGGCCAACCCGCCCGCGATCAGCCCACCGACCACCGACCCGACGCCCCACACCGCCGTCAGCACCCCGGCCATCGCGGGTCTGCCCAGGTCGCGAGCCCACGCGATGATCACCATGTCGATCGAGACCAGCGACGTCACCATGAACAGCGCCGACGCCAGCGCCAGCACCAGCGAACCGTCGCGCAGCAGCGTCCGCCCGCCGCGCGGGGTCTCCCGGACCACCGGCTGGTCCACCCCGGCCCGCCGCAGCGCACCGGCGAAGCCGAGCGCCCCGAGCACCGCCAACGCGCCGCACAGCCACAGCGCGACCTGGGCGTCCCACACCGCCACCACGACCGCCGCCAGCGCGGGCCCGGCGATGTACATGACCTCCTGCATCGACGCCTCGACGGTGAACACCGCCGACTGCGCCGACCCCTTCGTCAACCGCGGGATGCTCGCCCGGCTCATCGCCGTCACCGGGGGCATGGACAGCCCGGTCAGGAACGCCACCACCACCGCCAACGGCCACACCGAACCCGGCGTGAGAGCGGGCAGCAGGCCCAGCACCGCGATGCCGACCGCGTAACCGGATGCGGTGACCCGCAGCAGCCGACCGGCCGGGCTGCGGTCCGCGGCCCGACCGCGCACCGGCCCCGCCACGCCCATGCCCAGCGTCAACGCGCCGCCGACCACGCCCGCCAGCGCGTACGAGCCGGTCCACCCGGCCATCAGGAACGACACCGCCAGCGGCGTGGCGGGCAGGTGGATGCGGCCGATCAGCGACCACACCAGCAGCCAGGGCAGGTGGGGTATCGCGGCGAGTTCCCGGTACGGACGGAGCACGGTGCCACTCTGCCCGCACCCCCCGACAATCCGGTGCCGAATATCCGCGGGAACCCGCCGGCCTCGGTTAGCGTCTGCACCTCTGCACGCCGCTCACCGAGGGGACCCCTGTGACCGATCCGACAGGACGACGGGCCGAGTTGGAGGCGCGGAACGCCGCCATGCGCGAGCAGGTCGACTCCCTCCTGACCGAGCTGCGCAAGAAGACCGACGACCTGCGGGAGACCCAGGCGCAGGCGATGGCGATCACGGCGACCGCGGTGTCCAGGGACGGCTCGGTGCGCGCCACCGTCGACTCCGCCGGCGCGCTGACGTCCCTGGAGTTCTCCGTGAACGCCTTCGAGCGCACCACGCCGGACAAGCTGGCCAGGCTCGTCACCGAGACCGTGCAGCAGGCCGTGGCCAAGGCCCGGACCGAGCTGAACGAGGTGCTGGCGCCCGCGCAGCAGGGCCCGAGCATCGACCTGTCGGAGCTGCTGCCCGGCGTGCCGTCGCTGGCCGACCTCATCCCCCAGCCACCCGCGATGCCGAAGTCGTCGGCGCCACCGCGTCGCACCGCGCCGCCTTCGGACGATGACAACGGAGACAGCGTCATGGACAGGAGCGACTGGTGAGCGGGTTCGATGTCAGCGTGCCCGGCCTGCGGCGCGGCGCGGGCCAGTTCGGGGCGGCGGGTGATTCGCTCGGCGGCGTGCTGCAGGCGTTGAGCTCGGCGCTGCAGGCCGAGGGGCAGTGCTGGGGTGGTGACGAGTCCGGCCAGGCGTTCGCCCAGAAGTACGTGCCGAACTCGCAGGCGACGTTAGAGGCGTTCCAGAACCTCGCGCAGGCACTGGACGACATCCGCACCGGCGTGGAGCAGACCGCCGACGCGTACGAGGGTTCGGACCAGGGCAACGCGACCGGGATCTCCCGGACTTACTGAGGGGCACTGCGGTGGGCATCGAGATCCCGAGCGAGGTCACCTGGCTCTTCCCGATCGTGGTCGGGCAGAGCTGGCCGGAGGGTGATGAGACGGCGCTCCGGCGGATGGCCGACGCCTACCGCACGGCGGCGCAGGGCGTGAAGTCGGTCATCGACGAGGGCAACGGCGCGGCGTCCACCGTGTTCGCCAGCCAGACCGGCGAGGCCGTGCAGCGGTTCGAGGAGTACTGGAAGAAGTTCGCCGACGGCGACGACTCCTACCTGCCGAAGCTGCAGAAGATCTGCGAGCAGCTGGCGGAGAGCTGCGACAACACCGCGCTGGAGGTGGAGTACACCAAGCTGTCGATCATCGCGTCGCTGATCGCGCTGGCGATCGAGATCGCCGCGCTGATCGCCGCGGCGTTCGGCACGTTCGGCGCGACGACGGCGGGCATTCCGATCGCGCAGCAGGCCACCCGGCTGATCGTGCAGTTCACGTTCCGGCAGCTGATCATCGCGATCCTCAAGGAGGTCGCGATCTCGGTCGGCATCGACGCGGCCATCCAGGCCGTGCAGGTGGCGCGCGGCGACCGGCAGTCGTGGGACTGGGGCAAGACGACCGAGGCCGCGGTCTCCGGCGTGGTGTCCGGCGCGGTCGGCGGGCTGTCCGGCGGGCTGAAGTTCCAGGGCGGCGGGCTGCCCGGGCAGGTGGTCGTCGGCGCGACGCGCGGTGCGGTCGAGGGCGCGGTGTCGACGGTCGGCACGGCGGCCGTGCTGGGACAGGACATCTCGGCGCGGGACGTGCTGATGGGCGCGTCGGCCGGCGCGGTGTCCGGTGGCATCGGCGGGGCGAAGGACGGCATCTCGGTCGACCCGCCGCGGATCAACCCCGGTGGACCGGACGGGCCGCCGAACCTCGGTCCGGCGCCGGGTCCGGCGCCCGGACCCGCTGCCGGTGGGCCGGTTCCGGGTGGCGCCGCGCCCGGTGGTGCGATGCCGGGCGGGCCGGTTCCTGGTGGTGCGACGCCCGGTGGAGTGGCGCCGGGTGGTTCTGCGCCCGGTGGGCCGGCGGTGAGCCGTGACGGGTTGGACCGGCCGCTCGGCGGGAGCGGGACGACCACGTCGTCTGCGGTGGCCGCGCCGCCCGCTCCCGGGCGGCCGGTGAGCGCGCCGCCGTCGGTGGGTGGTGACTCGTCGCCTGCGTCCGCGCCTGCGCCTTCGTCGTTGAGCGCCGCTCCGGGTGGGGTGGCCGGCGGGCGCGGTGGTGCTGCGGTGCCGACGTTGCCCGGTGGTGGGACGTCCGGGCCTTCCATCGGCAGCCGGTTGGGCACGGCCGGCGGTTCCGCGCCGGTCGGGCTGCCGGGTGGGTTGGTTCCGGGTGGTGCGCCGGGTGGGTCGACTCCTGGTGGGACGGCTCCTGGTGGGACGGCTGCCGGGTCGACTCCGGGTGGGACGGCTGGGCGGATGCCCGGTGGGATGCCGGCCGGCGGGCCGGTGCCGGGTGGGTCGGCGTTCGCGCCCGGTTCGGTGGGGGCTTCGCCGGTTGGGACGGGTGCTGCTCCCGGGGTGGGTTCGGGGTCGGCTTCCGGGGCGGCTCCTGGGTCGACGCCCGGGTCGGCGCCTGGTGCGACTTCCGGTGTTCGGCCTGGTGTGGCGATGCCGGGTGGCGTTGCTGTTGGGGGTGCTCCTGTCGGTGGGGCTGTGCCGGGTGGCTCGCCGTTCGGTGGTTCCACGCCTGGTGGACCTGTGCCTGGTGGCCCGGCGTCCGGTGGTGTGACGCCCGGTGGTCCGCCGCTTGGTGGACCTGTGCCCGGTAGCTCGACGCCTGGTGGTGTGACGCCGGGTGGTCCGCCGCTTGGTGGGGCGACGCCTGGTGGACCTGTCCCTGGTGCGACGCCTGGTGGGGCGCTGCCTGGTGCGACGCCCGGGGGACCCGTGCCCGGTGGGCCGGTCCCCGGTGGTCCGGTGCCTGGTGGGGTGCCCGCCGGTGGTTCGGTGCCTGGCGGTCCGGTGCCTGGTGGGGCGGTGCCTACTGGTTCCGCTCCTAATGGTTCCGCGCCCGCCGGCAGTGGGACCGGCAGTGGGACGCACGTGCCTGCCGGCCCGAGTGCTGGAACGCCTGCGACTGGACCGGCGGGGACTCCTATGGGGGCCCCGATGGGAGCTCCGATGGCCGGTGCGGCCGGCGGGGCGCCTGGCGGCGGTAGTGGTGGGCGTGGTGGCGGTGTGCCGTTGGCGAGTGGCTTCGCGGCTGACCCCGGCACCGCCTCGTCCGGGCCGGACCTGGGTGTTCGGGGTGATGACGCGGTCAACGCGAGTTCGTTGACCGGGATGCCGGTCCACTCGCTGCCGGACGCCGGTCCGGTGTCCATGCCCGAGCAGCGCGGGCCCGCGTCCACCGCGCCGCCGACGACACCCACGCCCCAGCCCGGCGGGTTCGGGCCGCAGCCTGGTGGGTTTGGACCTCAACCCGGTGGATTTGGGCCGCAGCCCGGCGGGTTCGGGCCGCAGCCCGGTGGTCCCGCGGCACCGGGGCGTCCGGAGGCTTCGGCGCCTGCGCGCACTCCGGAGACCGCCGCGCGTCCTACCCCGCCGTCGACCGCGCCGTCGACCGCGCCGATCCGCGTCGACGGACCGGCTCCTGCGGCTCGCGGCGGCACGGACGGTCCCGCGCCGTCCAGCAACAACCCTTCCCCGACCCCGGACACGACCTCGTCCCCGGACACGACCTCGCCCCTGGACACGACCCCGCCTGCCGATGGGCCGGCTCCGGACAGCACGCCGCCCGACACCGCCGACGGGCCGACGGACCTGGTCGGCGAGCCCGGTGACCAGCACACCCCGGCGTCCAGCCACGAGTGGCCCGCCGAAGCACCGGGCGAAACCGGCACCGGCACCGGCAGTGCGGCGGATCCGTTCCCCCAGAAGAACGTCTGGAACCAGCCTGCCGGTGTCGTCCCCGGCTTCTCCCACAACGGCGACTACTTCGCCGTCCACGAGAGCACCGGCCCCACCGACCAGTCCGTCGGCACGTACGACCAGCGCGCCGCCGCCCTCGTCGAACCGACCTACCAGCCCTACGGCCCGCACGGCGACTACCAGTCGTTCCGCGACGCCCACTCCAAGCCCGACGGCAGCATCGACTGGCCGCCGAACCAGGGCGCGGACGGCGCGCGCGTCGTCGTGGAACTGCCCGCGGGCACCGTGCTGGACCGGTTCGGCAGCCCCAACGGCGACTTCCTCTCGCCGCTGCGCCCGGACGGCCAGGCGTACGGCTTCGGCGAGCGCGCGATCATGCCGGACAGCCTCGGCAAGGGCTACCACGTCTACGTCCTGGACGCCCCGCTCACCGTTGAACTCGCCCAGGTCGCGCCCGCGTTCGACCAGAACGGCGGCGCGCGGCAGCTGCAGCCGGTCCTCGACGCGGCCCTCGCCGACCCGGCCACGGGCAAGATGAGCGTCCAGCGACTGCTGGACCTCGGCGTCCTGCACGAGGTCGACGTGCCGCCCGCCGACGGCCGCGTGCTGCCGCCCGACTTCGGCACGTTCGACGCCGACGGCACCGTGCTCCGGCCCGACGTGGCGACGGTGGCCGACGCGCAGGCCGGCGCGTTCAGCGACCACCCGGGCGCCACGCCGACCCCGGACCTCGGCCCGGTCTCGCCCAACGGCCCGATCCCGCTCGGCGAGGTGTCGCAGCGCGTCGACCAGGCGATCCGCAACAGCCAGGTCACCGACTCCGGTGTCGCGCTGCACACCGAGGACCGCCTGCGGGACCTGTCCGGCCGCATCCCGGCCACCGACGGCCAGGTCGTCCTCGACGTCCACACCGACGGCGACGGCGTCCGGGTCGGCGACACCCGCTACACCCGCGACGAACTCGTCCAGCTGATCAACAACCACCCGGACCTCGCCGGTCGGCCGATCACGCTGGTCGGCTGCGACGCGGGCGCGGGCGGCGACAACAGCCTGGCCGCGCACGTCGCCAGGGAGACCGGTCAGCGGGTCTTCGCGCCGGACACCCTGGCCTGGTCGGACCGGCACGGCAACGTCTACGCCAGTTCGCCGAACGAGGCGGGCACCGGCCCGAAGCTCCCGCCGGACGGCGGCTGGCACGCGTTCGAGCCGGACGGCACGCACGCGCCCGTCGGCGAGCACGGCATGCCGCCCGGCCACGAGCCCAAGGGCGACCTCGCCGTCGACGACCAGGCGCACCGCGGCCGGCTCGACATCGAGCCGCAGGTGCAGCAGCCGTGGTCGGCCCCGGAGACGACGCACGAGCAGCACGTCCGGCTGCGCGACGACCAGTCGTTCTTCCAGGGCCAGGAGCTGCCGAGGGACACCCGGATCACGATCGTCGGCGAGGACGGCAACGTGCGCACGGTCGTGCACGTCGACGCCGACGGCCGGGCGCACGTCGACGCCATCGCGCCGAACACCCGCCACGGCGACAACCCCGAGGTCAAGCACCCCGCGCCGAACGCCCACTACCGGGTGGAGGTCGGGCACCGGCAGGACGCGTTCGTGGCCAACGCCGACGGCACGCGCCAGGTCGCGCAGGACAGCGTCAAGATCGGCGACCGGGTCGTCCCGATCGACCGCGCGGTGATCATCGAGCCGATCCCGGAGCCCGCGAACGGCCGGCAGGTGATCGACCGCGACCACCCGCTGGCGCCGCGGCCGGGCGAGGCGTTCACCGCCCGCACCGACCTGCCGCCGAACACGCGGATGGAGGTCCACGACACCGACGGCACGTACCGCGGCACGGTGCAGACCGACGCCGACGGCAAGCCGAGGTGGGTGGCCGCCCCCGACTACCTGTCCACCGACGCCCGCAACCCCGAGGTGATGCACACCTCGCAGGGCACGAACTACAACATCGACCGGGGCCCGCTGCACCAGGAGTTCACCACCGACGCGCAGGGCCACCCGCAGACCGCGGTCGAGCGCACCGAGCCGACCACCACCCGGCAGACCCCGTTCACCGACCTGGGGCAGGGCGAGCCGTTCAGCCGGCCCGGCCAGGTGCACGACCCGAGCACCGAGTACCTGGTCTCCGACGAGCACGGCCAGCACCGCGGCCGGTTCCTCACCGACGAGTCCGGGCACGTGGTGTTCGAGGACACCCACTCGGGCCAGCGCAGCCGGGTCAACACCGAGATCACCCAGGCCCCGGCGCACGCGCAGGTCACGTCCGACGGCTTCTACGGCCTGGGCAAGGCGTTGAACCCGGCGCAGAGCTGGCCGACCCCCGCCAACGGCGAGGTGCAGCTGGCCGTGCAGCGCACCAAGACCGACGACGGGTACGCCTACTCGGTCAAGGTCGTCAGCGGCGACACGTCGGGGTGGACTCCGGAGCAGCGGGCCGCGGTGACCCGCCCGTTCAACAACGCCGACCCGTTCGCGGCCCGCGCCGACCTGCCGCCGAACACCCGGTTCGTGCTGGACGACCACAAGAAGCAGGGCTACGGCACGTTCCAGACCGGCGGGGACGGCACGGCCTCGCACGTGCACACGTTCCGGCCGTTCAGCCCGGACCTGAACAACCCGCTGCCCAACGCGGTGCTGGTCGCCGACAACGACGCGTGGCGCGGTCGCACGAACGGCGACGGCGAGACGGTCGCGACCACGGGCAGGCCCGATCTCAGGTCCGGTGGCGCGATCCGCCGCGACGGCAGCGCGCAGCTCGAGGTCGGCAGCCACGGCGAGGTCGACGGCGACGGCAAGAAGCTGTCCGACGGCGGTCACCACCAGGGCAACGAGACCGGCGGTCCCGGTGAGGCGGCGAACCAGTCGAGCCAGCAGCGCGACGAGAACCAGGGCAACGCGCGCCCGGCGTTCGTCACCGCCGAGACGTGGCACCGGATGGAGCGGGACCGCGCGAGCTTCATGAAATCGGGCGGTACGGTCGAGGTGATCGACACGTTCGCACTGCGCGACCCGCTGCAGCGCCACCCGCACACGTACCAGACGCGGTGGCGTGTGACGCTCGCCGACGGCACCACCGGGATCTACGTCAGGAGCTACCCCAATGAGCACAACGCAGCCCTCTGGCCGGCCGACTTCTGAGCAGCGCCACGACGAGCTGCTGCAGCACATCGGCGGCATGCTGCTGGACGCTGCTCCGGACGGCTTCCGGCGGATCGACCTGCTGGTGCGGATGACCGTGGCGGTGCAGGACGCGGCGCTGAAGGTCTACCTGCCCGACGGCGCCACCCCCGAGGTGGTGCCGCCGGAGGGGCTGAACGCGGCGTTCCAGGAGATGCGGCAGGTGCTGTACCAGCCGGGTCGCGGCACGTGGTTCTCGGCGCGGTGCGTGGTGAACGCGCCGGTCCGCATCGACATCACCTACAACTTCGACCACGACCCGCAGTTCGACCCGCCGGTGCCCGCCGCGGACTTCGCCCGCGACCTCCAGGTCTTCCCCCGTGACGAGGCGTACACCCCCGACTGGCTGCGGGCCAAGCTGGTCGAGGCGAGCACCGAGGAGCAGAACGCATGACCGCGCCGCAGTTGGACGTCGAGGACCAGAACGCCATCCTCGGCTCCGTCACCACCCTGCTGGTGCAGCGCCTGCCGGGCGACTGGGAGCAGTTGTTCGTCGACTTCCGGATGGTGGGCCGCTACCTGGAGACGCAGGTCTCCGGGCTGACCATGTTCGGCTCGTCGTTCGACTGGGAGCTGCCGCCGGAGGCGCTGCCGTTCTTCGTGCAGCTGCGCGACGGCATGGCGCGACCCGGCCAGGGCACGTGGCTGTCGATGAAGTTCCACCTCGTGCACCCCGACACGTACTCGGCGGAGTTCGACCGGGACAACGAGCCGGACTGGACGCAGCCGCCCTCGCCCGAGTACTACGCCGAGGAGCTGGAGGTCTACCCGCGCGACGTGGTCCCGGCGTGGCTGCGCGGCCCGGTCGGGGGCGACGTGATCGCCGCGCCGGTGTTCGACGGGCCGGAACCGGTGGCGGGCGACCGGCCGGGCGTGCACCCGCAGGAGCTGGACGACGTGCTGGCCTACCTGGAGAACGCGCCGGTCGTGCTGGCCGCGCGCTCCTACGGGCCGGACGCGCTCGACCCGGGTGCGACGCCGTCCGTGCCGCTGTCCTTCCACACCGACGGCGCCTGGGTGTGGCCCGGTGGGGTGGCCTACTACCTGCGCGAGCACCACGTCCCGCCGGTGCCGCAGCTGGTGCAGCACATCCGGGACAACGGCTACACCGTGCCACCGGTCTCGCCCGAGGCCGAGGACGCGGCGGCGGCCGTCGCCACCGGCAAGGCCGAGAGCGCCCCGCTGCCCGAGCACCAGCCCCGGACGGTCACCGAGGCCGACGAGCGCGCGCTCGACCGCCTCAAGGCCCTGCTCGACCACTTCGGGGTGCCGGAGTCCGCGTACGGCATCGCCGAGCCGAAGCCGGACGCGTTCGTGATCGAGCCCGCACCCGGCCGGTCCGGCTGGCAGGTCCAGTTCTGGGACGCCGACCGCGGCCCGCACGGCCGGCCGCGCGTCTACGAGCACGCCGTGGACGCCGCGAAGGTGCTGCTCGCCGAGCTGCTGTGGCAGGTCGACCCGGACCGGACGCGTGCCGCGGCCGACACCGGCGCCCTGGTCCTGCCGGTCGCCGACATCCAGCCGCTGCCCGACGAGCCGCCGCTGTCGCTGTTCCGGGACCGCGAGAACGTGGTCATCCCGGTCGGCGTCGAGCTGGACCGGTTCGGGGCCGACGTCGGCAACCTCGTCTACGCCTCGGGCACGATGTTCGGTCACCGCTCGCTGCCACCGGATTGGCTGAACCGCCGCTACCACGTGTACCGGGTGCAGAAGCCGGTGCCCGCGCTGAAGGGCGTCGCCGTGCCGTGGTTCGGGCAGGTCGGCGGCGGCGTGGGCTACTTCCTGGCCACTTCCGTGCGCGACCTGCTGGCCGACGGGAGCCTGGTCGAGGTGGCCGCGGCGGCGGTCCAGCACTAGGCACCAAGCGTCCGGGGGCCGTCGCCCGGCGTCATTGGTCCGTTCGGCGCAGCGGGGTCCCGTGCGGGCACGGGGAGTCGCGGGGGAAGATGTTCACGTGTCCGAGCTGAAGCCGCTGAACCCGACCGAGCAGGATGCGCTGGTCAAGCAGATCGGCCTGACGCTGATGCGGGCCGCGCCGGAGGAGTGGCGGCACGTGACCGCGGAGTACCGCGCGACCGGCCGGTACTTCGAGCTGGCCGCCGAGGTGCGCACGGCAGACGGCGCCATGCGGGCCTGGTCACCGCCCCAGGAGGTGGCCGGCCTGTTCTCGCGGTTGCGCGCGGGCATGTACCGGGACGGCCGGGGCAGCTGGTCCAACGCCCGCTACCAGCTGGACCACCCGTCCAGCTACAACCTGGACTTCGACCGCGCCGAGCCGACCTGGACCACCCCGCCGCCGCCGCAGGCGTACCTGGACGAGATGCGGTTCTTCCCGCGCACGGACGAGAACGTGCCGGACTGGCTGCGCCGCCGCCTCCAGCCGCCCGCGGACCAGCCCCAGCCGGCGCGGGCGTTCCGCACGGCCCGGGTGTTCGACGGCGCCGGGCCCAACGGCCGCCCCTCGGTGAACCGCCCACCGGTCCCCGACACCGACCGCGACCTGCTGCTGCTCTACTTGGACCGCGCTCCCGTCGCCGTGATCGGGCGCGGCTTCGACGCCGACGTGCTGAACCCCGACGCGCCCTCGGTCGTCCCGGTCGCCTTCCAGACCGACGGCCACTGGATCTGGCCCGCCGCCGTCGGCTACTACCTGCGCGCCTACGGCGTGCCGCCCGAGCCCGAGCTGGTCGAACGGGCCAAGGCCCAGGACTTCGTGCTGCCCGAGGTGACCGAGGAGGCCCGCGTCGCCGCCGCCGCCAACCTCGGCGCGCCGGCCGCGCCCCAGGGCACCGAACTCCCCGCCGCCGACCCGCTGCCCGAACCGCCGGCCGCCGAGACCATCGCCGCCCCCCTCCCCGCGCCGCAGGCCGATGACCAGCCCCACCGGCCGGACGAGCCGGCCGCCCCGGCGGACGTCGAGGAGACCGCGAACCTCTCCGACCTGAAGCCGGAAGTCATCGAGTACGCCTCGGAGGGCCCGCCCTACCGCGTCCGCTTCGACGAGGACGGCCCGGTGATCGACGACCGGTACCGCCGCGAGTCCTACGTGGAGGGCATGGACCTCTTCGCGCCGGCGGCGTACGAGCGGGAGCTGAACGACACCCAGACCTGGAACCCGTTCACCGACGAGGAACCGGACCCCGCGCCCGCCCAGGAGACCGGCGAGGTCGAGGCCGTCCCCGAGGAACCCGAACCCCGGCCCGCCGAGGAACCGACCACCGAGCCCGAACCGGACCGCCAGGCCGACGAGGCCGAGGTCACCGCCGCGTTCGAGGTCGACCAGGCGGACCTGTACACCCCCGAGCACGACGACGATGACGACACGGCCTTCGACGAGGACCACTTCACCGAGGCCGAGGACACCCACCCGGAAGAGCCCGAGGAGCACCAGCCCTCACCGGCCCCGGACCAGCCGACCCAGTTCGCCGAGCAGGTCCCACCCCCGTTCGCCGACCAGCCGACCCAGGTCCCCCCGCCGTTCGCGGACCAACCGACCCAGTTCGCCGAACAGGTCCCACCCCCCTTCGCCGACCAGGCCACCCAGTTCGCCGAGGCGGTGCAGCCGTTCGACGACGTGACCCCGCCGCCGCCACCACCGCCGACCCTGACCCCGCCACCGGTCGAACCGCGCCAGGTGACGCCGGACGAGGAACGCGAACTGGCCACCGTCCGCCGCGCCCTGGACGACCTCGACGTGCCACCCGCCGCCTACCGCTTCGGCGGCGAGCCCGCCGACCGCACCTGGCTGCTCCGCACCGAGGGCCCGGACTGGGAGGTGTCGTGGTACGACCACGGCCCGACCAACCCGGTCCGCTTCGACCGCCTCGAAGACGCCGCCGCGTACCTGACCGGCAAGCTGGTCCTGACCAACCGCCGCGTCCCCCGCCCGGCCCCCATGCCACCGCCGCCACCACCGCAGCGCCCTCGCCCCCCGATGAACAACGGCTTCCGCGAGGAACCCCGCCGCCCCGCCCCACCACCACGCCCCCCGGTGGAGCAACCACCCACCCCGGCCGCCGCTCAACCGGCCGGCACCACCACGTCCACCCAGGAGCCGAAGCCCCAGCGGACGTGGCCGATCAACCCGATGAACGGCGAACCACCGCTGACCCTCTTCCGGCACAAGAAGATGGTCGAGCTGCCCGCCGGCATGGAGGTCGACCGCTTCGGCGAGGGCGAGGGCAACCTCGTCTACGCGGCGGGCACCCCCTTCCCGCAACGCTCCCTCGTGCCGTCCTGGATCAACCGCAACTACCACGTCTACCGCCTGCGCCGCCCGATCGAGGTCCTGACCGGCGTCGCCGTCCCGTGGTTCGAACAACCAGGCGGCGGCACCGCCTACCTGATGCCGAAGACGATCGACGACATGATCGCCGACGGCGTCCTCGTCGAAGTCGCCAACCAGGACCCCCCAACCCACTAACCCACCCCCACAACCCTCACCCCCACCAACCCCCACCACATCGGACCCGCAACGCCCCCGCAGAGGTTCGATTTGACATGGGTTCGGGTGCCATAGGCTGGTCGAAGCCGGCAGGCCTGGCGGGACGCTCTTCCCCGCCGGGCCTGCCGGCTTTGGCCTGCACAGGGTGCCCGTAAGGGCCCCATGTCAAATCGAACCGGACTCTCCCCGACCCCTGATGATGTCCACTGTCACACCCTCATCCCCCGTCCCGCCGTTCCCCAGTTGGTAACCTCCGACCTACCGGGTAACCCCGCCCGGTGCGCGGTCCCGGAGTAGAGACCGCCGCTGACAGGTCGTCAGCCTGCCTAGTGGTCGTGCCCGAGGACTGAAGCCACAACATTCGGGAAGGCACATGACCCGCACGCCCGTGAACGTCACCGTCACCGGTGCGGCCGGCCAGATCGGCTACGCACTGCTGTTCCGCATCGCCTCCGGCCACCTCCTGGGCCCCGACGTCCCGGTCCGCCTGCGCCTGCTGGAGATCCCGCAGGCCGTCAAGGCCGCCGAGGGCACCGCGATGGAGCTGGACGACTGCGCGTTCCCGCTGCTGTCCGGCATCGACATCACCGACGACGCCAAGACCGCCTTCGACGGCGTCAACGTGGCGCTGCTGGTCGGCGCCCGCCCGCGCACGAAGGGCATGGAGCGCGGCGACCTGCTGGAGGCCAACGGCGGCATCTTCAAGCCGCAGGGCGAGGCGATCAACGCGGGCGCGGCGGACGACGTGCGCGTGCTGGTCGTCGGCAACCCGGCCAACACCAACGCCCTGATCGCCCAGCAGCACGCGCCCGACGTGCCCGCCGAGCGGTTCACCGCGATGACCCGCCTCGACCACAACCGGGCGCTGTCGCAGCTGGCCAAGAAGCTCGGGGTGTCGGTCACCGACATCAAGAAGCTGACGATCTGGGGCAACCACTCGGCCACCCAGTACCCGGACCTGTTCCACGCCGAGGTCAACGGCCAGGTCGCGGCCGAGGCCGTGAACGACCAGGCGTGGCTGGAGAACGAGTTCATCCCGACCGTCGCCAAGCGCGGCGCGGCGATCATCGAGGCGCGCGGCGCGTCCTCGGCGGCGTCGGCGGCGAACGCGGCGATCGACCACGTCCACGACTGGGTGAACGGCACCGCCGAGGGCGACTGGGTCTCGATGGCGATCCCGTCCGACGGCTCCTACGGCGTGCCGGAGGGCCTGATCTCGTCCTTCCCGGTGACCGTCACCGACGGCAAGTACTCGATCGTGCAGGGCCTGGAGATCGACGACTTCTCCCGCGCCCGCATCGACGCTTCCGTGGCGGAGCTGGTCGAGGAGCGCGACGCGGTCAAGGCGCTCGGCCTGATCTAGAGCACCACGACCACGGGGAGGGCCGCCGCCGGTGGTCCTCCCCGTGGCATGTTGGGCGCATGAACACCTGGCCCGTGCCCACCCCAGACCTGCCCGCCGACGTGCACCCGGCCCTCGCGGCCACCGCGACCGCCGCCTCCCGCGCGTTCGCCCAGGCGCGCCGCGACTTCACCCGCGTCCAGCTGCGCGAGGAGGTCGCCGACGGCGCCGACGGCACGCCCACCATGCGGGTCGACGCGATCGTGGAGGCCGCGATCGCCGAAGCCGCCGCCGGAGCGGGCGCGAACCTGCTGTCCGAGGAAGCCGGGTTCCTCGACAACGGCTCCGCCGCCACCCTCGTCATCGACCCGGTGGACGGGTCCGCGAACGCCGCCATGGGCGTTCCGCTCTCCTGCTTCGCCGGCGCCCTGGTGATCGACGACCAGCCGGTCGAAGCCCTGACCGTCTGGTTCGACACCGGCCGCGCGTGGTCGGCTCACGCGGGCAGGCCCACGCCGTTCCGCACGTCCGGCCGCACCACCCTCAAGGGCGCCTCCATGTGCATGATGCGGCCGAAGCGCGGCACCGAGGAAGCCTGGTCGCGGGTGGCGAACCAGGCCGACCGGATTCGCATCCTCTCCACCACGTGCCTGGAAACGGTGCTGGTCGCCGAGGGCTCCGTGGACGCGTTCGCCGACCCGGGCTCCGACACCCACCGCCTGATGGACCTGATCGCCGCCCTGGTCACCGTCCCGGCCGCCGGCGGGGTGCTGCTCGACCTGCACGGCCGCCCGCTGACCTTCGACCTCGACCTGTCCCGCCGCTGGTCCGGCGTCGCCGCCGCGACCCCCGCCCTGGCCGACGACCTGATCGCCACCATCCTGGGCTGACTGACCGTTTCACTCACCCTCGGTAACCCACCCGCAGCTCACCCATCGTTCACCTCGTAAGTGCTCGCCTTCCCGGCGGCCATCGGCTTGATCAGCAGCTCACCGGGCAGCGACGCGGTGCCACCCGGCCCGTAGTAGTCCGACGACCGGCCGATGGCCACCGGCCCGGCGGCCCGGCGGCCCGGCGGCCCGGCGGCCCGGCGGCCCGGCGGCCCGGCGGCCCGGCGGCCCGGCGGCCCGGCGGCCCGGCGGCAAACGTTTGCCCAGTGCGCTCCGCAGCTTCTCCTTCGCCCCTGCCGGCCGTTCCGGCGTGTCCTCCCGCAGGGGTCCCGACACCGGCCCGTACGCATACAGGTCGTCCGCGAAGACGATCTTCACGTTCGCCGCCAGGTGGACCACCGACGCGCCCTCGACCGCCCGGAGCGTCGAGGCCCGGTCCACGAGGTCGCCGCGCACGTCCTGCGCACCCTCCGGAACTCCACCCGAACGTGTGACGGCCCGGACCTCCCGCCCCTCGGCCACCAGCTGCCGGGTGCTCTCCCGGCCGATGCCCCGACCCGCTCCCGGCACGACCGCCGTCGGCGCGTCGAAGGGCGCGGAACCACCCGACCGGGTGCGTGCGTTCGTGGAGGCGTTCAGGTCGTGGGCCATCGGGCAGCCGCACCGGTACCTGCTGCTCGGCTCGCCGCTACCCGGCTACCACGCGCCGGAGGACACGATCATGGCCGCGCACCGCACTATGAGCGCTTTCCTGAGCGTGCTGCCGACATCCGGCACACCCGGGCTCGGACCGTCCACATTGGACGACCGGCTCCTGGTGTGGGCGGAATCGCGCGGCGAGGGGGGAAGTCCCCCGCCGTGCTGCTGACCGGCATGCGCGGCTTCACCAGGCTGCACGGCGTGCTCAGCCTGGAAGTCTCCGGTCGGTTCGGGCCGATGGGAATCGACCCGGCGCTGATCTACCGCGCCGAGGTCGAGTCCTTGATCCTCGGTGATTCAGGGGTCCGCGGCTCGACCAGGCTGTCGGGGCCGGGGTAGACCAGCCCCTCGTGCCCGTCGGAGAAGCGGACCAGGTACGGGGGCGCACCTTCCGAGCCGCGCACCTCGAGGATCTCGCCGATCGTCTCGTCGAGGCCCACCGCGCGGCTGTGGATGTGCAACCGGTCGCCTGCTGTCGCGTGCATCTGCAACACCTCCGGTGCGTCACAGCGTAGGGCTGTACCGAAGGTACCGACAGCCTGGCACTTCCGCTCGACCGCAGGTGTTGCGAGCCCGGACCCCGACGAGCCTCAGGAGCAGGCCGTCGACAGCTTCGCCGCCCGGTCCAGCTTCTCCTGCGTCCAAGTCGCGATGTTGGCCGGGTTCAGGTCTTCCAGCGTCACCTTGCTCATGGTGTCGGACACGCCGGTGATGGCGTCCTTGACCGTGGCGTCGCCCGCCTTGGCGGCGAGGTCGTTCAGCTCCTGCGCCTTCTGCTGGGTCTCCTCCAGCGCCTTCTGCGGGTCGGTGGCGTCCGGCGTGAAGCCCGCGAGCTTGATCGCCTCGATGCACAGCGTCGCCTTGTCGGCGGCGTCGCTCACCTGGTTGGCGGCGTCCCCGGCCTGCTGCACGGCCTCGCAGCCGGACACGGCCCCGATGAGTCCCAGCGCCAACAGGATGGTGGCGACCGGACGACCTGCGCGCATGGGGTGCTCCCGTTCTTAGGTGACTCTTGGGTGACCGTTTCGTCCGACTCTACCGACGCGCGTACAAGCGCCGCACCACGTCGTCGATTTCCGGTTCCACGACCACGAGGTCGTGCACCGCGGCCCGGCCGGCGACCGCGGAGATCAACGCCGCCGCCGTCGTGTCGGCGCGGCGGAACGTCAGGTGGTGCCGCAACCCGTTCAGCTCCTCGCGCGCCGACGTGACGCCGGGCAGCCCGCCCAGCCCGGTGGCCGGCTCCTCCAGGTCCACCACGAGGACGCGTTCCGGCGCGACCTCGGCCCGCAGCTCCTCCAGCGGCCCGTCGGCGAGCACCGTGCCGCGGTCGATCACCACCAGCCGCGGGCAGAGCCGTTCGATGTCGTCCAGGTCGTGCGTGGTGAGCAGCAACGTCGTGCCGCGCCGGCTGTTCAGCTCGGCCAGGAACTCGCGCAGCCGCTCCTTCGACTCCAGGTCCAGGCCGATCGTCGGCTCGTCCAGCACCAGCAGCTCGGGGCCGTGCAGCAGCGCCGCGGTGACCTCGCCGCGCATCCGCTGCCCGAGCGAGAGCTGGCGGACCGGCCGGTCCAGGAACGGGCCGAGGTCGAGCAGGTCGACGCACTCCCGCAGTCGGGTCCCGTAGTCGGCCCCCGGCACCCGGTAGATGGCGCGGAGCAGGTCGAAGCTGTCCCGCAGCGGCAGGTCCCACCAGAGCTGGCTGCGCTGCCCGAACACCACGCCGATCCGCCGGGCCAGCTCGCGCCTCGCCCGCGACGGGTCGACGCCGTTCACCCGGACGTGCCCGGACGTCGGCACGAGGATGCCGGTGAGCATCTTGATGGTGGTCGACTTGCCCGCCCCGTTGGGGCCGACGTAGCCCACGGCCTCGCCCGCCGCGACGTCGAAGCTGACCGCGTCGACCGCGCGGACCACGCGCTTCTCCCGCTTGAAGCGGCCGACCTTGGTGGTGAGCGTGAACTCGCGGCGCAGGTCGCGCACCTCGATCATGATCCAGTCCCTCGGTAGTGGCGGACGGCGGTGCGCCAGACGAGGCCGGCGACCACCGCCGTGGCGACGGCGACCAGCGGTGAGAGCCAGCCCAGCAGCGCCGGGCCGCCCAGCGGGTCCGGGCGGTCGAGCAGGGCCAGGGCCGGGTAGTAGGCGACGAACGCGCCCGGGATGACGAACGCGAAGAACCGTCGCAACCACGGGCCGTAGACGGTGGCGGGGTAGGAGGTGAACGCGTTGCTGCCGTAGGTGACCGTGTTGGCCAGCTCCTGGCCGTCCACGACCCAGAAGCACAGGGCGTTCGCCGCGACCCAGACCGACGAGAAGATCACCGCGCCGCTGATCGGCGTGACCACGACCAGCGCCACCACGAGCGGGGACCACGCGATGTCGTTGGCGACCAGGGCGTAGGCGAGCGCGGCGAGCCCCGCGACGATCCGGCCGAGCTTCCTGAGGTGCAGGTCCGAGGCCATCATCTGGGCCAGCGTGCCCAGGGGGCGCAGGAGCAGGACGTCGAACGTGCCGGTGCGGATGTAGGTCGGCAGCTCGTCCAGCTGGCCCGCCACCAGGTCCGCGAAGCCGAACGCCGTGCCCGCTATCGCGTACATCAGCACGACCTCGTGCACCGAGAACCCGCCGAGCGCGGTCACCCGGTTGAACAGCACCAGGATGATCGTCAGCTCGCCCAGCTGGTTGACCGCCTGGGCCAGGCACTGGAGGAGGAACGAGGCGCGGTAGGACAGCTGGCCGCGCAGGCGGGCGCCGACGAGCTTGGCGTAGACGCGGGTTGTCGAGGCCGGCGCTCGATCAGCCACCCTGCACCACCACCTTGCGCACGGCCCGGTTCAGCACGAAGTGGCCCGCGGCCAGCAGCGCGACCGCCCAGAACGCCTGACCGGCGAGGAACGGCCACGGCGAACCGCGTTCCAGGAAGACGTCGATCGGCGCCTGCAGCATGCCCGCGAACGGCAGGGACCACAGGACCGGGAGCGCCCACTCCGGGAAGAACGCGAGCGGCACGGTCAAGCCGCACAGCAGCCAGGTGAGCGTCGTGTACAGCGCGTTGACGCCGCGGTTGTCGAGGAGCCAGAAGGTGCTGGCGTTGAGCAGGAACCTGAGGCCGAAGCTGATCGCCACCGCGAGCACCACGCTCACCGCGAAGGTGAGGGCGGTGGCGGGTGAGGGCCAGCGGAAGGGGAAGAACAGCGCGCCGAAGACGACCGGCGGCGCGAGCCGGACTAGGACGGCGTAACCGGCCCGGCCGAGGTCTTCGGCGAGCATCGCCAGTTGGAGGTGCCAGGGGCGGTAGAGGTCGACCACCACGTCGCCGTTGCGGACGCGGTCGGCCAGCGCCTTGTCGCCCCAGAGGACGACGACGGCCATCAGGCCCTGGCCCAGCCAGACGTAGGTGGCGGTGGCGGCGAGGTCGTAGCCGGCGATGGGGCCCTGCGTCACGGCTGCGAGCAGGATGGCCATCCTGAGCAGGCCGAACGCGACGTTCGTCGCCATTCCGGCGACCATCGCCTGTCGGTAGGTGGAGTATCTGCGGAATCCGGCCAGCGCTAGACGGGCGTAGGCGCGCACGTCTGTTCACCCTAGGAACTCCCGCAACCGATTTTCCTCAGGTTCCGCGAGTCGAACGTTCCAGTACCGCGAGTCGAACGTTCCAGTACCGCGAGTCGAACACTCCCGTACCGCGAGTTCAACGCTCAAGTCCGGTTCGATTTGACATGGGGCCCTTACGGGTGCCCTATGCAGGCCAAAGCCATGTCAAATCGAACCTCTGCGGGTTGGCGGCGGGTCCGATGTGGTGGGGATGTGGTTAGTGGGTGGGAGTTGTTGGTGGTGGGGTTCGGGTGGTCAGCCAGTGGGTGGCTTGGTGGCGCAGGTCGTCGTTCTTGATGTGGTGGATGACTGGTTGGATGGCTTGTGCGACCAGTTTTTGGTGCCTGGTGGGGATTTCGGTTTCGGCCAGGACTTCTGTGACGAGGTTGTCCGGGTCGGTCGTCCAGGGGCCCAGGGAGCGGATCAGGCGGGCTTTCAGGGCGAAGCGGTCGGCCAGGGCCCTGGTTCGGCGGATGCCGTTGCGCTCTCCGCCGTGGGAGGCGGCCAGGGCGATGGCGGCCCAGGCGAGGCGGTTGGTGGTGGGGCGGTTGTCGTCGTAGACGCGGCCTTGTGCGAGGACGCGGACCCACTCCCAGTCGTTCGCGTCGCTCACCGGCGGGCCGCCAGGATTCCGTCCAGCAGGCCGGGGAAGAGGGCGTCCAGGTCCGCTCGGCGCAGGGTGCTGATGCGGGAGGTGCCCTGGGGGCGCACGTGGACGATGCCGGCTTCGCGCAGGGTTCGGACGTGGTGGGTCAGGGTCGAGGCCGTGACGCCGAGGTCCAGGACGCCGCACGAGAGGCCCTGTTGGTGTTGCGCCAGCGCACGCACGATCTGGAGCCGCACCGGGTCGGCGAGGGCGTGCAGGACGGTCGCTATCCGGATCTCGTCCGGTTCCGGGTGGGCGAGCGTGGTGGTGGGCGTGGCGCTCATGCGGACATACTACGATACTGATCGTACTTCGATGACTTTCGTAGTACGGTGCACGTCGAAACACTGTCCACTCCTGGGGGAGCGTTCATGTCCGCCCGCACTTACCTGCTCGCCGCCGGCGCGTTCGCCATCGGCACGAGCGGGTACATCGTCTCCGGTGTGCTGCCGGCGGTGAGCGAGGAGCTGCACGTCTCGCACGCCACGGCCGGGCAGTTGCTGACGGCGTTCGCCGTCGCTTACGCGTTGTCATCGCCTCTTCTGTCCGTGCTCACCGGGCGGTGGGAGCGCCGCAAGTTGCTGGTCACCGCGCTGGGTGTCTCGGCGCTCGGCAACCTGCTCGCGGCCGTTGCGCCGAATTACCCGTTGTTGCTGGTGGCACGGGTTGTCAGCGCGCTTGGCGCGGCCGTCTACACGCCCGGGGCGACGTTGGTGGCGACGGTGCTCAGCCCGCCGGAACGCCGAGGGCGCGCCGTGGCCCTGGTGTTCGGCGGGCTCACGCTCTCGCTGGTCTTCGGTGTGCCGGTGGGCAACCTGCTGGGCGGGCCCCTCGGTTACCAGGGCGTGTTCGCGTTGATCGCCGTGGTCTCCGCGCTGGCGGCGGTGGCCGTTCGGGTCTGGTTGCCGCGTGTCGACGCGCCGCCGGTGGTCGGGTTGCGGGACCGGTTCGCCCCGGCGGCCGATCGGCGGGTGTTGATGGTGCTCGGGTTGACGGTGCTCGCGTGCCTGGCCGTCTTCAGCGTCTTCAACTACATCGCGCCGCTGCTGACCGAGACGGCGGGGGTGGGCGGTGCGGCGATCGGTGCGCTGCTCATGGCCTACGGGGTCGGCTCGGTGGTCGGGAACTGGGCGGCCGGGCGCCTCGCGGACCGCTTCGACACGCGCAAGCTGCTCGTCGTGGTGTTCAGCGGGTTCACCGCAGTGCTGGCGACGTTGCCGTTGACGATGACGACACCGGTGTCCGCCGCCGTCGCGCTGTTCGTCTGGGGCGCGTTGACGTGGTCGGCCAACCCGCCGATCCAGAGCTGGCTGATCGAGCTGGCGCCGGCGAACAGCGGGCTGCTGCTGTCGTTGAACGCGTCCGCGATCTACCTGGGCGTCGGGCTGTCCGGTGTGGTCGGTGGCGTGGTGATCAGCTGGGTGGGCCTGCTGCCGCTGGCGCCCATCGCGGCGCTGCTCGCGTTGGTGGCGTTGGTGGTCCTGGTCTTCGCCCTGAAGCCTCAGGAGCCGCCGAAGGCGCTGGTAGTGGTCTCGCCGCCCTCGGCGGGGGCGGCCAGGCAGTGGAAGTAGGCGAGCTCGCCATCGGTGAAGCCGACGGCGGTGAAGCGCCAGTCCGACGTGTCCACGGTCGGCCGGGTGTTGGCCTTCATGACGTCGGCGGTGCAGACGTCGGCGACCTCGGGGGCCTTGACCAGTTCGTCGTTGTCGACCTCCGGGACGGGACCGGACAGCCAGCCGCCCGCGAACGCCTCCCAGTAGTGGTCCTCGGAGCAGTTGCCGACCCTGCGGGCGGTCGCCGCTTGACCGCCGCTCGCGACGATGCCGCGGTAGCAGGTCGGTTCGGCGACGCAGTAGCCGGTCGCGCACGCCGCCATGTCGGGCGGGGGGAGGGGCGTGCTGGTGGTGGTAGCGGCAGTGGACTGGGCGCCTGGCCGGGTGGTGTCCGTCGACCTCGACGCCCACCACCACGTGCCGATGGCGACGATCGTGGCCAGCACGGCGGCGCCGATGACGAGCGGCCACGGTTTCCTGGTCGGGGGGCGGACGTAGGCGGAGCCGGGTGGCGGGCCGGAGAACCGGGAGCCCGGCCACGGTGGCTCGGCGGTGGCGGCCTGGCTCAGCTCGTCGCGCAGCCGGGCGGCGCTGGGGGTTCGCTTCGCGGCGTCCGGTTCCAGCGCTCGCACCAGCACGTCGTGCAGGTTCTGGGGGACGCCGGGGACCTGCGGCACGGGGGAGCGCAGCACCTCGCCCAGGTGGTCGAAGGACTCGATCGGCCAGGGCACCGGGCGCGGTGGTTTGCCGGCCAGCAGGTCGTAGAGGGTCGCGGCCAGGGCGTAGACGTCCGCGGCGGGGGTGGGCGCGGCCATGGCGAACGCCTCGGGCGGCGCGTAGCTGGGGCTCAGGGCGTCGCGTGTGACCGTGCTCGAACCCTCGGCGTCCAGCAGTGCCGCGAGTCCGAAGTCGGCGAGCTTCACCGTGCCGTAGCGGTCGAGCAGGATGTTGCCGGGCTTGATGTCGCGGTGCAGCACGCCTTCCGCGTGGGCGGCGGCCAGCGCGTCCGCGAGTTGCACGCCGAGCTGCCGCACGCGTTCCGCGGGTAGCGGGCCGTCCCGGCGGGCGACGTCCGCCAGCGAGCCGCCCGTGCACAGCTCCATGACCAGGTAGGGCGTGCCCTGCGGGGTGAAGTTCGCGTCGTGCACGGAGACGACGTGCGGGTGCCCGGACAGCCGTGCGGCGGCGTGCGCCTCGCGCAGGAACCGCCGCCGGTCGCGTTCGGTGCGCAGCACGCGGTCGTCGATCTTCACCGCGACCTCGCGGTTCAGCTGGACCTGGCGGGCGCGGTAGACCGTGGCGAAGCCGCCCTGGCCCAGCGGCGTGAGGTCGACGAGTCCCGGCAGTTGCACGCCGGGACTCTAACCGCCGGCGGCGGCCGCCTTCGCCGCCTTCTTGAACGCGCGGACCTCGGCCAACGACTCGGGGCTGGTGACGTCGGCGATGGAACGGCGGGAACCCTCCTCGCCGTAGGCGCCGGCCGCCTCGCGCCACCCGTCCGGCGTGACGCCGAGCTGCTTGCCCAGCAGGGCGACGAAGATGCGGGCCTTCTGGTCGCCGAAGCCGGGCAGCGCCTTCACCCGGCGCAGCACCTCCTTGCCGTCCGGCTTGCCCGCCTTCCAGATGTTCGCCGTCTTGCCCTTGTAGTGCTCGATGACGTGCGACGCGAGGGCGTGGACCCGGCGTGCCATCGAGCCGCCGTAGCGGTGGATGGCCGGTGGTTGGACGCACAGCTCCACGAACTCGTCCACGTCGGTCTCGGCGATCTTCGTGATGCTGAACCCGTCCATCCGGTCGGCGATCTTCCGCGGTCCGGCGAACGCGTGCTCCATCGGGAACTGCTGGTCCAGCAGCAGCCCGGTGAGCAGCGCGAAGGGGTCTTCGCTGAGCAGCTTGTCGGCGGCCGGGTCACCGGTCAGGCGCAGCTTCTTCGGCATGGGGTCATCCTCGCACCCCGCGGTGTCGACCGGGGCGGGGAGCGTCCCGATCGCAGCTGGAATAATGTGGCACGTGAACGATCCGCAGTATTGCGGATATATATCCGCAGTTGTGGCAAACGAGTGAACTTGCGGAGTGCGGTCGCGGTGCCGGGTTAATACACCCGAGAGGGAAACCGCAGGTGGTGACTCCTGTGGCGGGTTGTCGGAGGGCGTTTATCCGACTTGTGCTCATTGCCGCTGTTCGGCGAAGATCGTCGCTGACCGGGCGTGTCGACGCCCGGTGTCCGATGGACGGCCGGCGGAGAGCTGCGAATAGCTAGCGTTGTCTCCCCGCCGGTCCCTCGTTCAGGGAGTGGCAATGACGGGCCTGACTTGGCCTCATCAGCAGGATAAAGTGGTTTTCTCGACTGAGTTGGTGACACCGGAGCGGGCGCTCCACGACCTGCAGAACAGGAGGCCGAACAACCGGAACGTGTCCAAGGCGACCGTCGCGAGCTATGTCCGCGCCATGGCGGACGGTCAATGGCGGCACGACAACGGGGTGGCGATCAAGTACAACGCCAATCGGCAGTTGATCGACGGGCAGCACCGCCTCACCGCGGTGTGCGAGTTCGGCCGGCCGGTCGAGATGTTGATCGCTTACAACGTGCCCGACGAGGCCATGGCGACGATCGACTACGGCCGCGGGAGGAGCATCGCGGACCTGCTGACGATCGAGAACCAGGTCGAGCACAGCGTGACCGTGGCTGCTGTCGCGCGGCGGGTGTACGCCTGGAAGAACCACAAGTACATGCAGCTCAGCGGGTTCAAGTTCACCCCGGTCGACACCAAGGCCGTGTTGGACGAGCACCCGGAGATCATCGACGCGGTGGAGTTCGCGTGGCTGCCCGACATGGAGTTCATGCGCATCACCCTGACCACGGCGGCCAGGTCGGCGTTCCTCGCCTGGCTGCTGCGCGGAGTGGACCTGGAGGATGCGGAGAGGTTCCTCGTCCAGCTCTCCACCGGTGAGGGGTTGAAGAAGCTGCAACCCGTCTACGCATTGCGTGAGGCATTGCTGCGAGCCGAGCGCTCGGGGCGGTCGAAAACCGCTGAGTGGCAGCAGGTGTACCTCGTGGTCACCGGGTGGAACCACTACCGGAAGGGCAATGAGAGCAAGCTCATCAAGTTGCCGATCGGTGTGCTGACGAACGACCAGTTCCCTCAGCCGATCTAGCCGGTGCAACAGGCATGGCGGTGCATATAGCTAGTGATGCACCGCCATGCCCATTGGGATTTTCGCATACTCCGGTGAATTGTTCAAGCAGATGTTCCCGAGGGGGTTATTGCACTGGTTAATGGCCGCCTCAGGCGTCGAACTCCGGGATCAGGTTGCCGATCAGGTGGAGGCTGCGCATGACGTCCTCGTGCTTCAGGCTGCCGACCTGGTGGAACGCCATCAGGCGGTCGATGCCGAGGTCCGCGTAGGCGCGCAACTTCTTCCGGCACGTCTCGGGGCTGCCGACGATCAGCGAGTCCTGCTCGTTCAGCGCCTCGAAGATCTCTTCCGGGTCCACGTCGTCACCCTGGAGCACCCGTCCGATGACGACCTGGGCGCGGTTCGGGCCGGTGAACCCCGCTGCTTCCGCCCGCAGGAAGTCGCCGGTCAGACCGCCGCCGTCCGGCGCGTTCAGCAGCGCCTCCTGCCGTCGCACGTTGTCCACGAACGCGTCCGCGGCCTCGAAGAAGGTCAGCGCCTTGACCGTGTACCAGGCCGCCGCGGCCACGGCGCCGTTGCGGACGGCCTGCTCGTCGGTCTCCGCGCAGTGCACGAACGTGAAGAACGCGACCTGGTTGTTGACGTACGAGCCGACCGGGGACGTGCACGCGTCGGCGGCGGCGCGGTAGAGCGCGACCATCCGCCGCACCCGTTCGATGGACTCCCAGATGGTCGTCCCGAGCACCCCGACGCCGCGCCGGCCCGCCTCCTCGAACGACGGCGGCGTGGCGGCGGCCTGCCAGAGCGGCGGGTGGGGTTGTTGCAGTGGTTTGGGGACGATCGGCACGTCGTGGACCTCGAAGTCCTCGCTGGAGTGCGAGAAGCGCTCCGAGGTCCACATCCGCGGGATCATCTCGAACGCCTGCTGGGTCTGCCTGCGCGCTTCCACCGGGTCGACGCCGAACAGCCGCCACTCCGGCGCGGTCGACCTGGTCAGGCCGAACTCCAGCCTGCCGCCGCTGAGCTGGTCGAGCATGGCGGCGCGTTCGGCTGCCCTGATCGGGTGGTTGAACTTGGCGGGCGCGAGCACGGCGGCGTGGCCGAGGCGGATGCGGGACGTCTGCTGCGAGATCGCGGCCAGCATCAGCTCCGGCGCGGACGACAGGCTGAACTCGTCGGCGCCGTGGTGCTCGACCTGCCACCAGCAGCCGTAGCCGAGCTCGTCGGCCAGCCTGGCCTGCTCCAACGTCTCCCGGATGCGCGCGTTCTGGTGCCCCTCCTGCCACGGCCGCGGGTCCTGGACCTCGTTGAAAACGTCGATCTTCATGCGCCCCGCTCCTCCCGTGGTCCGCAGAACGTAGCTCCCCGGCGGTCCGCTGAGCAGGAGCCATTCGGTTGACTGCTTAACCGGTTAATCGCTACCGTCCAGCCACCCGCCGCCGCACTCCGAAGGCCGCCACCTTTCGAGAGGCAGGACGCAGTGCGCACAACGATGACGCTGGTAGCCCTCCTGCTGGTGACGCTCGCGCCACCGGCACAAGCCGCAGCACCGCCCGTTCCCGTCGTCGACTACCTCAAGCGCGTGACCGGCACCCGCACGGTGACCGGCATGCACAACAAAGAACCCAACTCCGACCCCGCCCGCCACACCGCCAAGGTCCACGCCATCACCGGCGCCTACCCGGGCCTCTGGGGCGGTGACTTCCTCTTCGCGCAGGACGACGTGAACCACCGCCAGACCATGGTCGACCAGGCCAAGACCGAGTGGCGCAACGGCTCGCTCGTCACGCTGACCTGGCACGTCTGCCCGCCGACCCGACCGACCGCCTGCGGCTGGGACGCGGGTGTCAACGACGACCTCACCGACGCCCAGTGGTCCCAGCTCGTCACCAGCGGCACCGCCCTGAACAACGCCTGGAAGGCCCGGCTGGACGAGGTCGTGCCGTTCCTGCGCCAGCTCCTCGACGCCGGCGTGCAGCCGCTGTTCCGCCCGCTGCACGAGATGAACGACGGCTGGTCGTGGTGGGGCGGCCGGCCCGGCGCGACCGGCAGCCGCCTGCTCTACCAGCTGACCCACGACCACCTGGTCCGGACCCGCGGCCTGACCGGCATGGCGTGGGTCTGGAACGTCAAGGACCTCGACCCGGCGGGCATCGCGGCCTACTACCCGGGCCCGGCCTACGCGGACGTCGTGTCGCTGGACGCCTGGAACAGCTTCTGGCCCTCCGCCACCTACTACGACACCCTGAAGGCGCTGGCCCCGGGCAAGCCGCTGGCGTTGGCCGAGGTCGGCCGGGTGCCGTCACCCGCCGAGCTGGCGTCCCAGCCCGACTGGTCGTACTTCATGGCGTGGCCGGAGTTCTTCGACGACAAGCAGCTCAACCCGGACAGCGCCGTCCGCGCCACCTACTCGTCGCCGCGCGCGGTCAACCAGGGGCAGCTGACCGGTGGCGGCGGCAACCTCGCGCTCAACCGCCCGTCCTGGTCCAGCGCCACCGAGAGCGCGAGCCACCCGGCTTCCCACGCGTTCGACGGCAACCCCGCCACCCGCTGGAGCAGCGCGTTCACCGACCAGCACTCGCTGTGGGTGGACCTCGGCGCGGTCCGACCGGTCCGCCGCGTGCGGCTCGACTGGGAGGCCGCACATGCCCGGCAGTACCAGCTCCAGGTGTCCGACGACGGCACGACGTGGACGACCGTGCACGCGGACTACGCGGCCGACGGCGGCACCGACGAGATCACCCTGAACACGAGCGCGCGCTACGTGAAGCTGTACGCGTTCCAGCGGGCCACCCCGTACGGCTACTCGCTGTGGGAGGTGGGCGTCTACTGACGCACGGCGGCTGCTGCACGGCTGCCGGCGGCTGCTGAGCGGAACGGCTGCTGCACGGCTGCCGGCGGTCACTGCCGGACGATCGGCACGACCTGGCCGATCAGCAGCCGCAGCGCCTCCCGGTCCACCGTGGCCGGGTCCTCGGCCAGCCAGTCGCCGATCTCCTCGACGAACTGGGCGGGCGTCATCGGCGGCACGATGGCGTCCGCCGGTTCCTCGGTGGTCACCCCGCCCGCGCGGCTCGGGTACACCAGCAGCGCGGTCCGGATCTCCAGCCACGGCAGCAGCTTGCGGTACACCGCGAGGCTGCGCGGCATCCGCATCCCGCCGCCCCGGAACGGGTGGCCGTTGCGCCACACCGTGCCGTCGTCCTCGGCCTCGTAGTGGCCGGGCAGCCAGGACTTCGACTCGATCAGCACCAGCCGCCGCCCGCACAGCACGGCGTGGTCGACGTCGGCGAACACCGAGCCCGGCCAGGCCAGGCCGTGGAAGATCCGCGCGCCGGGCAACCGGGTCAGGTACCGGCTGAGCAGGTCGGCGGTGAGCTGTTCGCAGACCCGGTCGTCGGTGGTCCCGTGCACCACCGACGTGTCGTGGTCCAGCGTGAACGCCCGGTCGGCCCGGACCGCCGCCAGGTAGCGCCGCGCCAACCGGAACGCGACCGCCGCCGCGGCGGCCACCAGGACCAGCCAGACGCCGAGCGCCAGCGGCGAGAAGTCGATCACCACGACCGGCAGCAGCAGGAAGAACCAGCCGCACACGGCGGCCAGCGCGGGCGCGTGGCCCGGACCGGCGGTCGGCGCGTACCGGACCCGCTGCGCCACGTCGACCAGGTGCCACCAAGCGAGCCCGCCGAGGTCCACCGCGGGTTTCGGCGGCACGAAGTCGGGGTCGTCGCCGAAGTTGCGCAGCCGACCGGTCCGGCCGGAGCGCGGCGGTCGGGTCGGCGACGACGGCCGCGAGCCCGGCCGGGTGAACGACCAGCCGCGGTCGTAGTCACGTCGGCGTGCGGGATCCCGCAGGGTGTCATATGCCTCTTGCAGCATCCGGAACGTGCCGGAGGACCCGCCCGCGTCCGGGTGCATGACCTTCGCCAGGGAGCGGTAAGCGGACTTGATCTCCGCCTCGGACGCGTTGCGACCGACCCCGAGGAGTTCGTAGTAGTCGACCCCGCGCACGCGGCAGACCTTAGCGGCCCTGTCTCCGGGCCGGTGGTCATGGTTAGTGTTGGGGCAGGAGCCCGGTAGCGCAGTGGTTGTCGCGCCCTCTTGCTCAGGGGGAGGACGCCGGTTCGAATCCGGCCCGGCTCGGGACCATGTAGCGCAGTGGTTGACGCGCCCTCCCCACGGGAGGGAGGACGCCGGTTCGAGTCCGGCCTGGTCCGCAGGGGTGTCACGGGGGTGGGTGACCCGAGTTGCCGGGGTGCGCCCACCGGCGCACGCTTCCGCCATGGCGACTTGCGACGTCTGCGGCAACGACTACTGGATGGCCTTCGAGGTGCGCACGGTCGGCGGCGGCGTGCACACGTTCGACAGCTTCGAGTGCGCGATCCAGCGGTTGGCGCCGCGCTGCGAGCACTGCGACTGCCGCATCCTGGGCCACGGCGTCGAGGTGCGGGGCCGGTTCTTCTGCTGCGCCCACTGCGCGCGCAGCGCGGACAGCCTCGGCGAGCAGATCAAGGACACCGTGGGCGCGCACCCCGGTTAGCGGACCAGCAGCACCAGCCGGCCGTTGGCGAACGCCGGCTGCAGGTCGCCGCGCGCGTCCACGCTCTTGGTGCCGTGCGGCAGGACCTCCTCGATCGCGCTGAACGCGATGATGTCCGACACCCCGTAGCGCCCGCGCAGCGTGCGCTGGCCGGGGAACCGCAGCGCCCGGCCCTCCCGCCGGTCGCGGTGCGCCAGCACGGCCCGCAGCGCGCCGCGGGCGAGTGCTTCGGGGCCGGCGAGGCGTTGCAGCGAGCCGTTGTGCACGGCCACGCCGTAGCCGCGCTCGATCAGCGTCGACAGGGTGTTCCCGGACGGGCCGTCGGTGAGCCGGAACGACATCGCGTGCCGCCCCTCGACGTCGTGCACGCACACGAGCTGCGCGTGGAACAGCAGCGACTCGTGCAGCGACAACGCGGTCGCGTCGGCGGCGGCCGGGTCCTCATGACCGGCGTTCACGCCGAGCCAGGTGGTCATCCGGCGGCCTCGACAACGTTGTCGTGCGTGGGGTGGGGCACGAAGTCCTCCTCGACGCGGGTCTGCGCGGGACGGGGATTTCGTGGAGGCTAGTCCGATCGGGTGATGCAGTGGTAGCCGCCGAATGGCCGGTATCTGAAAATCAGATGGGGAGCAGGTCGAAAGTTTCGAGGAACGGCAGCGCGCCCGCCCGCTGGAGCGCGGCGGCGGACAGCCAGACGCTCAGGATCGTGATCAGCGGGCCGACGATCGCCATCTCGACCCGGCCGCCGGTCTTCATCCGCATGATCTTCGGCGGCGCGACCGGGTACCACGTCTTGCCCATCAGCGGGACCGGCCACAGGATCGGGCAGCCCTGCTCGGTGATCGCGTCGCCCAGGTAGTGGGCCACGCAGCCGATGCCGACGGCCACCCCGCACGCCGCCGCGCTGGCGGGCGTCTGCGCGGTCCAGGCCACGCAGGCGACCGTGATGGCCGCCGACACGCCCGTGATGAGCAGGGCGTCCTTCTGCGGGCACCAGTCGTTCATGATCCCGCGCACGGCCAGGCCCGCGAACACGAACATCAGCACGGGCAGCGCCCACTTCTGCGACTGCTGCACCACGGCGGTCGTGCCGACGGCGGCGGCCAGCGCGAACGCCAGCGTGTGGGTCAGGCCCCGGTGCCCGCCGTCGCGATTGGAGTCCTTGCGGGTGCGGGTGGTGCGGTAGACGAACGAGCTGATCGTGTTGATCAGGGCCGACGCGCCCGCGCTGACCGGCCCGAACGTCCGCGAGATGGTGGACGAGGGGTGGTCGAGGTCGGGCAGCAGCGCGGCGCCGGTGGCGAGCACCGCGCCGACCGCCCAGCTCTGCGGCGTGAGCTGGCCGATGGGGTGGTTCTCCGCGAGCGCGGTCACCGCGGCCCAGGCCAGCAGACCGCTCATGGCGTGGGTCGGACCCGTCGACAACGCTGCCCCCTTGATCACTCGTACGGGTGCGAGGTTAGCGGTGTCGGCGGGCGTCGCGCCGTCAATCGCGAACGCGTGTTCGAGTGTCGCGGTCGGCCGTCCCCGTGCGGCGGTCCGGCGGCCCGGCTGGTTGTATTGGGTCGGAGAACACCCGTGCCACCCCGTCGCGCGGCGTCCGCGAGGTGTGACGCCGTTCCCTTTTTCCGCCGAGGTGGACGCAAGCAACCCGACATAGCAGTACGCTTGTCTTGCTTGCATTGTCGCGAGAGGAGCGCCCTGAGTATGGGCAAGATCAAGGTTCAGGGGACCGTCGTCGAGCTCGACGGCGACGAGATGACCCGGATCATCTGGCAGTTCATCAAGGACAAGCTGATCCACCCGTACCTGGACGTCGACCTCGAGTACTACGACCTGGGGATCGAGTACCGGGACAGCACCGACGACCAGGTCACGATCGACGCCGCGCACGCCATCAAGAAGCACGGCGTCGGCGTCAAGTGCGCCACGATCACGCCGGACGAGGCGCGGGTCGAGGAGTTCGGCCTGAAGAAGATGTGGGTCTCGCCGAACGGCACGATCCGCAACATCCTCGGCGGCGTGGTGTTCCGCGAGCCGATCATCATCTCGAACATCCCCCGGCTGGTGCCGGGCTGGACCAAGCCGATCATCATCGGCCGCCACGCCCACGGCGACCAGTACAAGGCGACCAACTTCAAGGTCCCCGGCGCGGGCGAGCTGACGATCACGTTCACGCCCGAGGACGGCTCCGAGCCGATCCAGCACGTGGTGGCCAACTACGGCGCCGACGGCGGCGTGGCCATGGGCATGTACAACTTCAACAAGTCCATCGAGGACTTCGCGCGCGCCTCGTTCTCGTACGGGTTGCAGCGCGACTACCCGGTGTACATGTCGACCAAGAACACCATCCTCAAGGCGTACGACGGCGCCTTCAAGGACATCTTCCAGAAGGTGTTCGAGGAGGAGTTCAAGGCGCAGTTCGACGCGGCGGGCCTCACCTACGAGCACCGCCTGATCGACGACATGGTGGCCGCCGCGATGAAGTGGGAGGGCGGCTACGTCTGGGCGTGCAAGAACTACGACGGCGACGTGCAGTCCGACACGGTCGCGCAGGGCTTCGGCTCGCTCGGCCTGATGACGTCGGTGCTGATGACGCCGGACGGCAGGACCGTCGAGGCCGAGGCCGCGCACGGCACCGTCACCCGGCACTACCGGCAGCACCAGGCCGGCAAGCCGACGTCCACCAACCCGATCGCGTCGATCTTCGCGTGGACCGGTGGCCTGAAGCACCGGGGCAAGCTGGACGGCACGCCGGAGGTCACCGGCTTCGCGGAGACGCTGGAGCAGGTCATCGTGGAGACCGTCGAGAGCGGTCGGATGACCAAGGACCTGGCCATGCTGGTCGGCAAGGACCAGGAGTGGCTGACCACCGAGGACTTCCTCGGCACGCTGGACGAGAACCTGCAGAAGCGGATGGCCGGCTGACGCCTGCCCGTTCGTGACCAGGGGACCGCTCTCGGGCGGTCCCCTGTCGCGTTCCGCAGCGGCCTCACCCGTCCGGTTCCCCGGTGGGGTGGATTGTGCCGCCGACCGCCGCACGACCCCGCCCGGCGCGCTATATCTGCACTTCGGAAGAGGTGTCGGGAGGGCGTGGTGTTCGGGATTCCGGTGCGCGGGATGGTCGTCGTCGGTGTGCTCGCGGCGGCGGGGTTGATGTACGTCGCCAACGAGGGCAGGAGACTCGGCGTGGAGGAGGTCGCCGCCGAGCAGTGCCGGGTGACGGTGATCGCCGACGTCCTCAACGTCCGCTCCGGGCCCGCCGACACCCAGCCGATCGTGGCCACCATGCCGCGGGACGCGGTGGTGCGGGCCGAGGCGAGGGTCGAGAACGGGTTCCGGCTGCTGTCCGACGGGCGGTGGGTGAAGGACGAGTTCGTGACACCGACCTCGGACAGCGGGTGCTCGTGATGTGATTGGCGGATGTTCTTCAAGTGGCGGTGGTCGCGCCGTGACGTGGTCACGTGCGCGTGCGAGCCCGAGTGGCCGGGCCTGCGGGCGGAGGTCGACGGGAGCCAGGTGGCCGGCGTGCCGTCGCCGGAGGGCAGCAGCCCGCTGGTGCTGATGCTGGGGCTGCGCGCGTCGTGCACGGGCTGCGGCGCCGATTACCCGCACGGCTGGGCGGTCGCCGAGCGCGGATAGGCTGCCCGGGTGCTGACTGTCTCCACGATCAACGTCAACGGGCTGCGCGCGGCGGCGAAGAAGGGCTACCTGGAGTGGCTGGCCGCGACGCCCGCCGACGTGGTCTGCCTGCAGGAGGTGCGGGCCGAGCCGGGGCAGCTGTCGGACGAGGTGCGCGCGCCGGAGGGCTGGCACGTGGCGCACGCGCACTCCGAGGTCAAGGGCCGCAACGGCGTCGCGGTGCTGACCCGCGAGGCGCCGCGGGCCGTCCGGGTCGGGTTCGGGGTGGCGGAGTTCGAGCACTCGGGGCGGTACGTCGAGGTCGAGCTGGCCGACGTGGTGGTGGCGTCGCTGTACCTGCCGAGCGGTGACGTCGGCACGCCGAGGCAGGACGAGAAGGACCGGTTCATGGCCGGGTTCCTGCCGTACCTGGTGGAACTGCGCGACAAGGCCGCCGCCGGCGGGCGCGAGGTGCTGGTGTGCGGCGACTGGAACATCGCGCACCGGGCCGAGGACCTGAAGTCGTGGAAGGCGAACCAGAAGTCGTCCGGCTTCCTGCCGGAGGAGCGGGCGTGGCTGGGGCGGGTGTTCGACGAGGCCCGGTACGTCGACGTGGTGCGCTCCCTGCACCCGGACGTGGCGGGGCCGTACACGTGGTGGTCGTACCGCGGCAAGGCGTTCGACAACGACTCCGGCTGGCGGATCGACTACCAGGTGGCGACGCGGGGCCTGGCGGCGACGGCGCGGTCGGCGGTGGTCGAGCGGGCCGCCGCGTACGGCGAGCGCTGGTCCGACCACGCGCCGGTGACGGTGGGTTACGACTGGCCGAGGACCTGAGATCAGGCACAATCGTGGCCAGGAGGTGGCGCCTGTGCACGAGATCATCGCGGCCAAGCGGCCCGAGGTCGAAGACCTGTGCCGCGTGCTGAGCGTTCGCCGCCTCGACGTGTTCGGGTCCGCTGTCGGTGACTCGTTCGACGTGGTGTCCAGCGACGTCGACGTCCTCGTGGAGTTCGACGCCGGTCCGGGCTTCGACTACTTCGGCAGCTACTTCGCCCTGAAGGAAGGGCTGGAGCGGATCTTCGGTCGGCCGGTCGATCTCGTGAGCGGTTCCAGCATCCGCAACCCGTACTTCCGGCAGCGAGTGATGGAGACCAAGGAACAGCTGTATGCGGCCTGACCCTCGCGCGTACCTCTGGGACGCGCTACAGGCCGTTGACCTGTTGAGCCGGTTCAGCGCCGGCAAGTCGTTCGCGGACTACGAGGCGGACGCCATGCTGAGGTCGGCGGTCGAGCGACAGTTCGAGATCATCGGTGAAGCCCTGAACCAGCTGCGCAAGGCCGATGCCGATCTCGCGTCGGCCATCCCGGACGTCAACCGGATAGTCGCGTTCCGCAACATCCTGATCCACGGGTACGCCTCGGTTGACGACGCTTTGGTCTGGCAAACGCTCGTGGACAAGGTGCCCGCGTTGGATCAGGCGCTCCGCCGGCTGCTGGACGAGGTGGATGGGTGATCGATCCGACAACGCGCCGATGACGGTCAGCTACGACTGGCCGGAGGACTGAGTCGGCTCGATCGAGGGCCCGTTGTCCGGTCCCGGAACCGATCAACACGACGATCGACTTCGCTCGTTCGGCCGCACTTCACCGTGAGTTCGTGACCTCCTCCCCGGTTCGTGAGAACTTTTCACCAAACCGAACACGGGGAGTGGTCGATGGGCGGGATCAGCCGGCGGCGTTTCTTCCAGGCGACGGGTGCGGCGGGGGCGGTGCTGCTGTGGGGTGGGCCCGCCTGGGCGGCGACCACCGGGACGACGCTCGACGCCGCCGCGACGGCCGTCGGCGGCACCGGGTACCGACGGCTCCAGGCCGGGCCGGGGTGGCCGCTGGTCGTGCGGCCGGACCTGGTCGCGCCGAGCCCCGGCCGGGCGGACCGGCGGACGTCGTTGGCCTGCTTCGTGCAGTTCACCGACATGCACATGATCGACACCCAGAGCCCCGCCCGGTTCGAGTACACCCACCCGCTGCTGGGCTCCGGCGCCTTCCGCCCCCACGAAACGCTCGCCCAGCACACGTCGGCAGCCCTGGTGCGCAAGATCAACGGCATCGGGGCCGGGCCGTTCACCGGTCGCCCGATCGACTTCATGATGACCACGGGCGACAACACCGACAACCACGAGCTGGTCGAGCTGGACTGGTTCCTCACCACCCTCAACGGCGGCCGGATCACCGCCAACACCGGCGACCCCACCCGGTACGAGGGCGTGCAGGACTCCGGCGTCACGGCCTACTGGAACCCGCACTCCACCCTCCTCGACGACTACAAGGCCAAGGGCTTCCCGCTCGTCCCCGGCCTGCTCGACGCCGCGATCCGCCCGTTCGACAGCCCCGGCCTCCGCGTCCCCTGGTACTGCACGTTCGGCAACCACGACGACAGCGTGGTCGGCTCCCTGCCCGACGGCATCCCGCTGATCGACGGCCTGTACACCTCGAACCGCAAGATCATGGGCTTCTCCGACGACCGGACCCGGCGGCTGGCCAGGGCCATGACCGACCCGGCGCACCTCCTCGACGCGGCGGCCGTCGTGGCCGAGGGCGGGCTGGTCCGCACCGTCACGCCGGACCCCCGCCGCCGGCCGTTCACCACCGCCGAGTTCGTCCAGGCGCACCTCGACCCGCGGCACACCGGCCCCGGCCCGCACGGCCACGGCTTCACGCCGGACAACGCCGACGGCGTCGACGTCTTCTACACCTTCCCGATCGCGCCCGGCGTCACCGGCATCAGCCTCGACACCACGACCACCGCGGGCTTCGCCGACGGCTCGATCGGCCTGCACCAGTACCTCTGGCTGGAGCGCACCCTCAAGCGCGGCAGCTCGCGCTACTACGACGTGCTCGGCTTCCGGCACCGCCAGGACGTCACCGACGAGCTGTTCATCCTGTTCAGCCACCACACCAGCTGGACCATGGGCAACGTCCTGCCGGACCGCCGCCGCCCGCTCGACCCCCGCCTGGACGGCGACGCGCTGGTCTCCCTCCTCGGCCGGTTCCCGAACGTGGTGGCCTGGGTCAACGGCCACACCCACGAGAACCGGATCGTGCCGCACGGCGTCGGCGACCGGGCGTTCTGGGAGATCAACACCGCCGCCCACGTCGACCACCCGCAGCACGCCCGGATCATCGAGCTGGCGGACAACGGCGACGGCACGTTGTCCCTGTTCACCACGCTGGTCGAGGGTGACGCGCCCTACCAGGCCGACTACGACGACACCACACCGCGCGGCCTGGCCTCGCTGGCCCGCGAGTTCGCGTTCAACGACCCGCACGCGGGCGCGGGCGCGGTCGGCGCGGTCACCGACCGCAACACCGAGCTGGTCGTCGCGGGGAGGGCCCCGACCCGGTAGCGCGGCCGTGCCGGACGTCACTCCGGCCGTGCCCGGCGATTGCGGCCACCTAAGGTCGGTGACGTGTCCGTGCACATCCCGATCACCCCGCCGGAACCGACGCCGAGCCCGTCGGCGATGCGCCGCGCGTTGCGCCGTGCCGCCGACGGCGCCGCGCTGGACGTCACCGAGGCCGCCGTGCTGCTGCACGCCCGCGGTGACGACCTGGACGCGTTGCTGGGCGCCGCGGGCCGGGCGCGTGACGCGCACCTGCTGGCGGAGGGCCGGCCGGGCGTGGTCACCTACAGCCGCAACGCGTTCATCCCGCTGACCCGCCTGTGCCGGGACCGCTGCCACTACTGCACGTTCGCGACGGCCCCGCACAAGGTGCCCGCCGCGTTCCTGGAGCGGGACGAGGTGCTGGACATCGCCCGCGCGGCCGCCGCCCAGGGCTGCAAGGAAGCCCTCTTCACGCTCGGCGACCGGCCCGAGGAGCGGTGGCCGCAGGCGCGGGAGTGGCTGGAGGCGCGCGGCTACTCGTCGACGCTCGACTACGTGCGGGCCAGCGCGATCGCCGTGCTGGAGGAGACCGGCCTGCTGCCGCACCTCAACCCCGGCGTGCTGAGCTGGGAGGAGCTGCAGCGGCTGCGGCCGGTCGCGGCCAGCATGGGGATGATGCTGGAGACCACGGCCGAGCGGCTCTGGTCGGAGAAGGGCGGCCCGCACTACGGCAGCCCCGACAAGGAACCGGCGGTCCGGCTGCGGGTGCTGACCGACGCGGGCCGGGTCAACGTCCCGTTCACCACCGGCGTCCTGATCGGCATCGGCGAGACGATCACCGAGCGGGCCGAGTCGCTGCTGGCCATGCGCGCCGTCGCCCGCCAGTACGGGCACGTCCAGGAGGTGATCATCCAGAACTTCCGGGCCAAGCCGGACACCGCCATGCGCGGGATGCCCGACGCCGACCTGCGCGAGCTGGCCGCGACGATCGCGGTGGCGCGACTGGTCATGCCGACGTCCACCAGCGTGCAGGCCCCGCCCAACCTGGTCGGCGGCGAGTTCGACCTGATGCTGCGCGCGGGCGTGGACGACTGGGGCGGCGTGTCGCCGGTGACGCCGGACCACGTCAACCCCGAACGGCCGTGGCCGCAGGTGGACGTGCTGGCCGAGCACACCCGCGCCGCCGGGTTCGACCTGCGCGAACGCCTCGCCGTCTACCCGCGGTACGCGACCGCGCCCGCCGGGCAGTGGGTCGACGCCCGGCTGACCGCGCACGTCGCCGCGCTGGCCCGCCCGGACGGCCTGGCCGAGCCGGACGCCCCCGTCGTCGGCCGGGAGTGGCAGGAGCCGGACGGCGGCCTCGACAGCTACGGCCGGGCCGACCTGCACACCGCCGTCGACACCGAGGGCCGCACCGGGGACCGCCGGGGCGACTTCGACAGCGTCTACGGCGACTGGGCGTCGCTGACCGTCCCCCCGGTCGTCGGCCGGCAACCCGTCGAACGGCTGCCGGAGGACACCGCGCGCGCCCTCAAGCTGGCCGCCGACGACCCCGGGAAGCTGCTGGACGACGCGGACGCGGCCATGGCGCTGCTCACCGCCGACGGCGCCGCCCTGGAGACCATGGCCCGGCTCGCCGACGAGCTGCGCGCCGAGGTGGTCGGCGACGACGTCACCTACGTGGTCAACCGCAACATCAACTTCTCGAACGTCTGCTACGTCGGCTGCCGCTTCTGCGCGTTCGCCCAGCGCGAGCGGGACGCCGACGCGTTCCGGCTGTCCGTGGCCGAGGTCGCCGACCGCGCGCAGGAGGCGTGGGACGCGGGCGCCACCGAGGTCTGCATGCAGGGCGGCATCGACCCGAAGCTGCCGGTCACCTACTACGCCGACGTCGTGCGCGCGATCAAGGCCAGGGTGCCCGGCATGCACGTGCACGCGTTCAGCCCGATGGAGGTCGTCAGCGCGGCGGCCAAGGCGGGCGTGAGCGTGCGGGAGTGGCTGACCGAGCTGCGCGACGCGGGCCTGGGCACCATCCCCGGCACCGCCGCCGAGATCCTGGACGACGACGTGCGCTGGGTGCTGACCAAGGGCAAGCTGCCCGCCGCGACCTGGCTGGACGTGGTCGCCACCGCGCACGAGCTGGGCATCCGCTCCTCGTCCACGATGATGTACGGCCACGTCGACCACCCCGGCCACTGGCTCGGGCACTTCCGCGCGCTGGCCGCGCTCCAGGACCGCACCGGCGGGCTCACCGAGTTCGTCGGCCTGCCGTTCGTGCACCGCAACGCGCCCATCTACCTGGCGGGCGTCGCCCGGCCCGGTCCGACCAGGCGGGACAACCGGGCCGTGCACGCGTTCGCCCGGCTCGCCCTGCACGGCCGCGTGGCCAACGTCCAGTGCTCGTGGGTCAAGCTCGGCGACGAGGGCACCGCCGAGGTGCTGCGCGGCGGGGCCAACGACCTGGGCGGCACGCTCATGGAGGAGACCATCAGCCGGATGGCGGGCTCCGAGCACGGCTCCGCCCGCACCGCCGACCAGTTGCGCGCCACGGCAGCGCTGGCCGGCCGCCCGGCCCGGCAGCGCACTACGACGTACGGCCGAGTCGACGTCGTCGGGTAGACCCCGGCGAGGAGGCCGGTCGACGGCTGTGGTTACTCTGCGGCCGGCCGCGTTTACCCGAAAGGGGGCACACCCGCTCCCCACCTTGGGTAGGTTCGCGGCCGTCCGTCAACAAGGATCACTCCTCCGTGGAGTGGCACGGTGTTGTTGAGGAGGCTGGGCACGTGCGCGGTCGCGGTGCGGTCCTGGGTTCGGTCCTGGGCGCGGCGTCTTCGCTGGTCGTCGGCGGTGTCGCGGAAGCGGCCGACGACGCCGCGGCGGCTCCGGTCTCCCTGGAGGCGCCGGTCGGCATCGCCGCGGTGGCCCTCGGCGCGATCGGCCTGGTGGCCGGTCTGGTCCGGCGCCGCCGGGGCGCGGTGGCGCCCACGGCGGCCAACCAGCCCGTCGCCGTCGACGGGGACGGCCAGGTCGAGGTGCGGCCCGCCACCACCGGGGTCTGATCGACCTGGGAGGATCACCCCGTGGTCGTCGAAAACTCCGCTGAGAACGTCGCCGGCAGCGCCGCGGGCGAGGCCGGCCAGGCCGCCGCTGCCCCGGTGAGCCGCCCCCGCGTGCTGTCCGGCATCCAGCCGACCGCGGGCTCGTTCCACCTCGGCAACTACCTCGGCGCGCTGCGCCAGTGGGTGGCGCTGCAGGAGACGCACGACGCGTTCTACTGCGTCGTCGACCTGCACGCGATCACCGTCGAGCAGGACCCCAAGGTGCTGCGGCGGAACACCAGGGTGTCCGCCGCGCAGCTGCTGGCGCTCGGCATCGACCCCGACCGCTCGGCGCTGTTCGTCCAGTCGCACGTGCCCGAGCACGCCCAGCTCGCCTGGGTCCTGCAGTGCCTGACCGGGTTCGGCGAGGCCAGCCGGATGACCCAGTTCAAGGACAAGTCCGCGCGGCAGGCCGACGGCGGAGCCGGCAACCAGACGACGGCGGGCGTCGGCGTCGGCCTGTTCACCTACCCGATCCTGCAGGCCGCGGACATCCTGCTCTACCAGGCGCACCACGTGCCCGTCGGCGAGGACCAGCGGCAGCACCTGGAGCTGACCCGCGACCTGGCGCAGCGGTTCAACACCCGCTACGGCAAGACGTTCCGGCTGCCCGAGCCCTACATCGTCAAGGACACCGCGAAGATCTACGACCTCCAGGACCCGACGTCGAAGATGTCGAAGTCGGTGCCGGCGGGCGTGGTCGAGCTGCTGGAGGACCCGAAGCGCTCGGCCAAGAAGATCCGCTCCGCGGTCACCGACACCGGGCGCGACATCGTCTACGACCCCGCCGCGAAGGCGGGCGTGAGCAACCTGCTGGTGATCTACTCCGCGCTGACCGGCCGGTCGGTCGAGTCCCTGGTCGCCGACTACGACGGCAAGGGCTACGGCGACCTGAAGAAGGACCTCGGCGAGGTGTTCACCGAGTTCGTCACGCCCGTGCGGGCGCGGGTGGCCGAGTACCTGGACGACACCGCCGAGCTGGACAAGGTGCTGGCGCGCGGCGCGGAGCGGGCCCGGTCGGTGGCCGCGAAGACGTTGGCGCGGACCTACGACCGGATCGGTTTCCTGCCGAGTGGCGACTGATCATCGCACGCACTAGCGTTCCCGTGTGGCGGAAGATGCTGGCGTCGAGGCGAAGATCGACCGGTTGCGCCGGCAGCGCCCGTGGCTGGACCACCTGTTCCGCGCGGCCCAGCGCTACACCGAGAGCTACGGCGCGCACTACGCGGCGGCGGTGACGTACTTCAGCGTGCTGTCGCTCGTGCCGATGCTGATGATCGGCTTCGCGGTCGCCGGTTTCGTGCTGGCCTCGCAGCCCTCGCTGATCGAGGAGCTGAAGGGCAGCATCGCCGACGCCGTGCCCGGCACGCTCGGCACCACCATCAACGAGGTGGTGCAGCAGGCCATCGACTCCAAGGGCACGGTCGGCGTGCTGGGCCTGCTGGCCGCCGTCTACTCCGGCTTCGGCTGGATGAGCAACCTGCGCGACGCGCTGACCGCGCAGTGGGGGCACCCCAAGCAGGACCTGCCGCTGCTGAAGACGGCGCTCAAGGACCTGCTGGCCCTGATCAGCCTCGGCGCGGCCCTGGTGGTGTCGTTCGGCCTGACGGTGGCGGGCAGCGGGCTCGCCGAGCTGGTGCTGCGGTGGATCGGCCTGGACGGCGTCGGGTGGGCCGAGGCCGTGCTGAAGATCGGCACCATCGTGCTGGGCCTGGTGGCGAACTGGCTGGTGTTCCTGTGGGTGCTGGCCAAGCTGCCGCGCAAGCCGTTCAGCCTGCGCAGCGCCGCCAAGGGCGCGGCCGCGGCGGCGGTCGTGTTCGAGGTGCTGAAGCAGGGCGGGACGCTCTACCTGAGCACCGTCACGACGTCACCGGCGGGCGTGGCGTTCGGGCCGATCATCGGCGTGCTGTTCTTCGCCAACCTGGTCGCCCAGTCGCTGCTGTTCATCACCGCCTGGACCGCCACCGCGCGGGAGAACCTGCTGCGCGACCCGCCCGTGCCGCCGCCGCCCGCGGTGATCCAGCCGGTGGTGGAGGTGCGGTCGGGCCCCAGCCCCCGCGCCGCCGTCGGGCTGGTCGGCGCGGGGCTGCTGCTGGGGGCGTTGTTCCGGCGCCGGTGAGGGGCCGGGCGGCCGGTGGGGGTCAGGTCCAGAAGACGGCGATGCCGACGTTCAGCACGACCAGGCCGGCCAGCGCGGGCGTGAGCCAGGCGGCGGGCCGCTTCTTCAGGTTGACCGCCACCAGGGCCGCGATGACGACCAGGACCAGCAGCTTCACGCCGATCTTGATGTGGTTGTAGTCCTGGTCGGTCAGCGGGGCGAGGCCCATCAGCGCCACGCCGGTCAGCAGCTGCAGCGCGCTGCCGTGCAGCCAGCCCTTGTTCAGCGGGGCGTCGGCCCCGGTGCGGCGCTGGACGAAGAACATCGCGACGAGCATGCCCATGCCGAGCAGGTGCAGGAACACCAGCAGTAGGCGCACGAACTCCACGGCGGAGCCTCCAGGTGTGGTGGGTCAGTCGCGCTTCGCGCTTCGGGCAGCGCGCAACCCGCGCACGCCCAGCACGCCGATGACCGTGCCGAACGTGAGCGACGCGACGACGAGGAGCAGGTGGACGGTGAAGAACGCGGTCGGGCCGCCGTCCCACGAGCGGGAGTCCTTCCAGATGTTGCGCAGGAAGGTCGGCCAGATCACCCAGGACCACACCCCGAAGGCGAGCAGGAAGGCGGACGCGCCTCGGGAGAGCTTCACCGGAGCAGTATCGGACGTGGCGGGTGGAGGTCACTCATCCGGGGTGGTTAGCCTGGTCCGGTGCGTTCCTCCGCGTTCCGACGGCCCGTTGCCCTGGTCGTGGCTGCCTGCGCGCTGATGGCCGGCGCGGCGTTCGTGCCCGCACCGGTCCTGGCGGCGCAGCCGGCCTGCGAGAACAAGGTGTCACCGCCCCCGCCGGTGGACACGTCCGAACAGGTGGCGCCCGGCGAGAGGCCGCCGCCGCCGATCGAGGTGCCGGAGAGCCCGATCGGGGGACAGCGGCTCGGTGAGTGCGGCCTCGTGCTGCCGCCGAACGCCCCGGTCCCGCCGGACGGCATCACGGCGGCGAGCTGGCTGCTCGCCGACATGGACTCCGGCGCCGTGCTGGCGGCGGTCGACCCGCACGGTCGGCAGCGGCCCGCGTCGGTGATCAAGGTGCTGCTGGCGATGGTGGTGGCCAAGGAGCTGCCCCCCGACGCCGCGGTGGCGGCGACGGCGGAGGACGTCGCGCAGGAGTGCACCTGCGTGGGGCTGCGCGCCGGGGCCGAGTACACCGTCGAGCAGATGCTCCAGGCGCTGGTGATGGCGTCGGGCAACGACGTGGCGCACGCGCTGGCCCGCCGGCTGGGCGGGGTGCCGTCGGCGATCCGGAAGATGAACGCGCTGGCGGCCGAGCTGGGCGCGCTGGACACGCGGGCCGTGACGCCGTCCGGGCTGGACGCGCCGGGCACGTCCACGTCGGCCTACGACGTGGCGCTGATCTACCGCGAGGCGATGGAGTACCCGGACTTCGTCAAGGCCGTGATGACGCAGCGGATCGACTTCCCGGCGGCCAGTGGCAGCGGGACGACGCCGGTCGTCAACGACAACCGGCTGCTGACCACGTACCGGGGCGCGCTGGGCGGCAAGTCGGGGTTCACCGACGACGCGCAGCACACCTACGTCGGCGCGGCGGAGCGCGAGGGCAAGCGGCTCGTCGTGGTGCTGCTGCGCGGTCAGCAGCAGCCGACCCGGATGACCGACCAGGCCGCCCGGCTGCTGGACTACGGCTTCGCGCTGGAGCCGTCGGCCGCGAACAACCCCGTGGGCCGCCTGGTCGAGGGCGCGCCGCAGGTGAAGAAGAAGACCACCGAGCCGCGCCCGACGCCGACCAGCGCGGGCGTCGGCGAGGTCGCCAACAGCACGCCGGACGGCTCCCAGCCGTCCGCGATGGAGACCGCGTTCGGCAACGTCGGCGGCCCGATCACCGCCGTGGCCGGCCTGGGCCTCGTCCTCGGCCTGCTGATGTACCTGCGCAACCGCCGCGCCAAGGCCGCCCGCGCCGCCCGCACCTCCACCCAGCGCCCCTCCTGACCCCTCGCGAGTCGAACCTCCAGGTCCCGCGAGTCGAACGCTCAGGACCCCCGAGTTCAACATTCAGGACCCCCGCTGACGGCCTTCGCGCCGTCGCCGGGGGTCCTGAATGTTGAACTCGGGGTACGTGGGTGTTCGACTCGCGGGTCGTGGGTGTTCGACTCGCGAGGGGTCAGGTGCGCTTGAAGAGGAGGGCGCGCTTGACTTCCTGGATGGCCTTCGTGACCTGGATGCCGCGGGGGCACGCGTCGGTGCAGTTGAAGGTCGTCCGGCAGCGCCACACGCCGTCGACGTCGTTGAGGATGTCCAGCCGCTCCTCGGCGCCCTCGTCCCGGCTGTCGAAGATGAACCGGTGCGCGTTCACGATCGCCGCCGGGCCGAAGTACGAGCCCTCGGTCCAGTACACCGGGCACGACGTGGTGCACGCCGCGCACAGGATGCACTTGGTGGTGTCGTCGAACCGCTCGCGGTCGGCGATGGACTGCACGCGCTCGCGCGTCGGCTCGTTGCCGTACGTGATGAGGTACGGCTTGACCGCCTTGAACGCCTCGAAGAACGGCTCCATGTCGACCAGCAGGTCCTTGTGGACCGGCAGCCCCTTGATGGGCTCGATGGTGATCGTGGTCGGCTTGCCGCCGCCTGCCAGCAGGTCCTTCAGCAGCACCTTGCACGCCAGCCGGTTCACGCCGTTGATGCGCATGGCGTCGGAACCGCAGATGCCGTGCGCGCACGAGCGGCGGAACGTCAGCGTCCCGTCGAGGTACCACTTCACGTAGTGCAGCAGGTTCAGCACGCGGTCCGACGGCAGGGCCGGGATCTCGAACGAGTCCCAGCGCGGCTCGTCGTCGAACTCCGGGTTGAACCGGCGGACCTTCAGGGTGACGGTGATCGCGCCGTCCGGCACGGGGGGCTGGTTCCCGCGCGAGCCGGTGGACACTTCAGCGGTAGCGGTCATCAGTACTTGCGCTCCATCGGCTGGTACCGGGTGAACGTCACGGGCTTGTAGTCGAGCCGGATGTCGGCCGCCAAGCCGTCGCCCTGCTTGTAGTACATGCTGTGGCGCATGAAGTTCGTGTCGTCGCGGTTGGGGTAGTCCTCGCGCGCGTGACCGCCGCGGGACTCCTTGCGCGCCAGCGCGCCCACGACCAGGACTTCGGCCAGCTCCAGGAGGAAGCCCAGCTCGACGGCTTCCAGGAGGTCGGTGTTGAACCGCTTCCCCTTGTCCTGCACGGTGATCCGCTGGTACCGCTCCTTCAACGCCTGCACGTCGTGCAGCGCCTGCTTGAGCGTGTCCTCGGTGCGGTACACCGACGCGTTGGCGTCCATCGTGGCCTGCAGCTCGGTGCGGATGTCGGCCACCCGCTCCTCGCCGTGCTCGGACAGCACCAGCGCCACCTGCGCCTCGACGGCCGCGGCCGGGTCGGCGGGCAGCTCGACGTGCTCGTGCGCCAGCGCGTACTCGGCGGCGGCGATGCCCGCCCGGCGGCCGAACACGTTGATGTCCAGCAACGAGTTCGTGCCGAGCCGGTTCGCGCCGTGCACGGACACGCACGCGCACTCGCCGGCGGCGTACAGGCCGGGGATGACGTTGTCGTTGTCCCGCAGCACCTCGCCGTGCACGTTGGTCGGGATGCCACCCATCGCGTAGTGCGCGGTCGGGTACACCGGCACCGGCTCCTGCACCGGGTCGACCGCGAGGTAGGTGCGGGCGAACTCGGTGATGTCGGGCAGCTTCGTCTCCAGCACCTCGGCGCCGAGGTGCGTGCAGTCCAGCAGCACGTAGTCCTTGTTCGGACCGGCGCCGCGGCCCTCCAGCACCTCCAGCGCCATGGACCGGGCGACGATGTCGCGCGGCGCGAGGTCCTTGATGGTCGGCGCGTACCGCTCCATGAACCGCTCGCCGGAGCCGTTGCGCAGGATCGCGCCCTCGCCGCGGGCGCCCTCCGTCAGCAGGATGCCGAGGCCCGCGAGGCCGGTCGGGTGGAACTGGTAGAACTCCATGTCCTCCAGCGGCAGGCCCTTGCGGAACACGATGCCCATGCCGTCGCCGGTCAGCGTGTGCGCGTTGGACGTGGTCTTGAAGACCTTGCCGAAGCCGCCGGTGGCGAACACCACGGACTTGGCCTGGAACACGTGGATCTCGCCGGTCGCCAGCTCGTAGGCCACCGCGCCGGTGCACACCGGGCCGTCGGCGGTCTCGGTCAGGCAGATGTCGAGCACGTAGAACTCGTTGAAGAACTCGATGCCGTGCTTGACGCAGTTCTGGTACAGCGTCTGCAGGATCATGTGGCCGGTGCGGTCGGCCGCGTAGCACGCCCGGCGCACGGCCGCCTCGCCGTGGTTGCGGGTGTGGCCGCCGAACCGCCGCTGGTCGATCCTGCCCTCGGGCGTGCGGTTGAACGGCAGGCCCATCTTCTCCAGGTCGAGGACCGCGTCGATGGCCTCCTTCGCCATGATCTCGGCGGCGTCCTGGTCGACCAGGTAGTCACCGCCCTTGATCGTGTCGAAGGTGTGCCACTCCCAGTTGTCCTCCTCCACGTTCGCCAGCGCGGCGCACATGCCGCCCTGCGCGGCGCCCGTGTGGGAACGCGTGGGGTAGAGCTTGGTGAGCACCGCCGTGCGGGCGCGCTGGCCGGACTCGATCGCCGCGCGCATCCCGGCGCCGCCGGCGCCGATGATCACGACGTCGTACTTGTGGAACTGCATGGCTTGAGCACTCCCCGCAGCGGGTCAGTCGGTGATGTTCGGGTCGAAGGTGAAGATCACGTACGTGCCGAGGGCGATGATCAGCACCATCGAGACGTAGAGCAGCACCTTGAGCCAGAACCGGGTCGCGTCCTTGCGGGCGTAGTCGTTGATCACGGTGCGCAGGCCGTTGCCGCCGTGGATCTGGGCCAGCCACAGCATCGCCAGGTCCCACATCTGCCAGAACGGCGAGGCCCAGCGGCCCGCGACGAAGCCGAAGTTGATGCGGTGCACGCCACCGTCGAGGATGTTCATGATGAACAGGTGCCCGAGCACCAGGACCACCAGGGCGACACCCGAGATGCGCATGAACAACCAGCTGTACAGCTCGAAGTTGTTGCGGCGGGCGGCGGGGCGGCGCGGTGCGCGCGGCTTGGCCAGGGTCGTTTCGCTCATGATCAGTGACCCCCGCCGAACAGGTCGGTGATGGTGCGGACCATCATGTAGTAGGTGCCGGGGATCATCACCAGCACCCAGACGCCGAGCACCGCCCACAGCATCTGCTTCTGGTAGCGGGCGCCCTTCTCCCAGAAGTCGACCAGCATCACCCTGATGCCGTTGAGCGCGTGGTAGAGGACCGCGCCGACCAGGCCGACCTCGAAGAGGTTGACGATCGGGTTCTTGTAGGTCTCGATCACCTTGTCGTACGCGTCCGGGGACACGCGCACCAGCGCGGTGTCCAGGACGTGCGCGAACAGGAAGAAGAACGTCAGCACACCGGTGATGCGGTGGGCGACCCAGGACCACATCCCCAGGTCGCCGCGGTAGAGCGTTCCGCCCCCCTTGGAGGTGCCCGCCCGCTCGGGTGCGGTGGTGCCGGCCATTTGCAACGGCCTCCAGCGTCAGTGGTGGACTGGTCTCCGGTACGTGCGTACTCGGACCTTGACCTCCGGATGCTAGTCCCGCTCGCGCCGGCCGACCCAACAGCATGACCCGTCTGTGAGCGACGAGACACGACGTTCCACGTCCGGGTGACCTTGATCGGTTAACCGGTCGGGTGCCGTGCGACGCAGGTCACTTGAACACCATGTCCGCCCTCACCACCCGGCGGTCCGCCTGCGGGTCCGTCGAGCCCGGCGGCACCTGCCGGCCGCCCGAGATGGGCAGCACCGGGATCTGGTGGCCGGTCAGCCGCGGCTGGTCGGGCGGCAGCCCCTCCTGCAGCTCGGCCAGCTCGCGGGCGACCTCGGCGCGGACCCACGCCGCCGCCGCGTCGGCCCGCAGCTGACCGGTGCGGGTGGCGTGCAGCGGTGAGTTGCCGTAGCCGACGACGTGGACCTCGGGCAGCGGCAGGCCGTTGCGGAACCGCCACAGCGCCGTCTTCACGGTCGTCTCCGCGACACCGGTCAGCATGCTCTGCGTGCCCGGCGGCAGCGGCTGGGCGCCCCGGGCGACCAGGTCCGGGTCGAGGTCCTTGCCGTCGGTCATGTCGACCGAGGCGGTGGCCTGCCCGGTGTGGCCGACCGTCAGCGCGACCAGCGGGTTCGCCAGCTGCATCTGGGTGTTCGGGTCGTCCACGTGGCCCCACTTGTCGAAGAACGTCTGGCCCTCCGCCTTGCTGTACTGGTTGATGAACCACATCTGGCCGGGCTGGGGCAGCGCGTCGTTGCCGACGATGCCGGAGATCGCCTGGCGGGCGGCGGCCAGGGCGTTGTGCAGCGGGTACCGCTCGGTGACCCGGGCGGTCTCCGGGTCGGTGGCCGGGTCGGCGATGATCGCGCGGTTGTCGCGGATCGCGATCAACGACTCGACGAGCTTCTTGCGCGTCGGGTCGGCGTGCGGGTCGAGCTCCAGGTCGACGGCGATGCGGTCGAGGTCCGCCTCGTGCGCCTTGAGGTTCGCCTCGACCAGCTTGGTCAGCAGGTGCTGCCGCGCACCGCCCTGGCGGACCGTCTCGACGGTGATCTGGCTCTTGTCGTCGGCGCTGTTCACCGCCACCGACCCGAAGTGGTAGCCCCAGGTCTGCGGCAGGCGCGCGCCGCTGCCGTCGGGGTTCGGGCGGGCGTGGTTGAGGCCGTAGTCCGGTTGGGGCCTGCCGTCCGGGCCGGTGGTCGGCACGGAGATGGACTGGATCACGTACGCCTCGCCCGGCTTGGCCCAGGCGTGCTGGTTGAGGCCGAACCGGCGGGCCGCCTCGTCCAGCCGCGCGCGGGCGGGCGTGCCGGGCTGGAGCGCGGAGCCGTAGGCGCGGCCGACCATCGCGGGGTCGCCGGGGCGGTCGTTGATCGCGCCGACGGCGGACTCGGGGGTGATGGTGACCCGCGGGTCGTGCGCCTCGATGGCCAGGGCGGTGGCCAGCCCGTGCATGCCGATCAGCTCCAGCGCGCCGCCGTCGCCGATCCGGCCGAGCGCGGGCGGCGTGCCCCCGTCGGCCGGGCGCAGGACGGCCTGGCTGTGCGTGCCGCCGATGATGTCGCGGGAGAACTCGCTGCACACGCCGGGCGGCAGCCCGTCGAACGTCGGCCGCACCATCACCAGGCCCCGGGCCGCGTCGCCCCGTCCGTAGTGGACCTTGTTGGCGGGCACCGCGACCAGGTCGATCTTGCTGCCGACCTCCTTGAGCCTCGCCCTGGCGTCCGCCAGCACCTCCGGGGTGGCGTAGAACTCCTTGAAGTGCCCGTCGACGTCGCCCAGCGGGACGCCGATCGTGCCGTCCGACGAGAACACCATCGCGGGCTTGGCGACCGGCTGCCGGGCGATCTGCGGCAGCACGGCGGGGAAGCCGCCGGTCCGCTGGAACGTCGGCCGGCGGTCGTGCCGGGTGAACGGCGGCACCACGCCGTCGGTCTCCACCGAGTAGTCCAGGGTCACGACGGGCTGGGCGTCGTCCTCGCGGTAGAGGCCGAGCAGCGAGTTCACGTCCGAGTCGACGTAGGACGACAGGGCGTCGGAGTCCGGGCCGTCCCCGTACAGCTCGTAGATGTCCGCGTCGGAGCCGGCCGCCGAGTCCGTGCCCGGGTTGTCGTAGAGGTCGTACAGGTCGGCGTCGGAGTTGGCATCGGAGTCGGGGTCGTACTGGGAGTACACGGACGCGGAGTACTCCGAGTACTCCGACGGCGAGTACTCGGGCTGGGAGTACACCGACGGCGAGTCCGGAGTGGTCGGCGGGGCGTGCGGCGGCGCGGCGTCGGGGGTCGGGTCGTGCGGGGTGGGGAGCTTGGTCTCCAGCGCCCACATGCGGTTCTCGATCAGCCACAGGTTGCGCGGCTTGAGGGCGGCGTCGGTGGCGTCGACGCCGGCGGTCATCGGGCCGTTGTCGGCCACGACCCGGCCCCGGCCCGGCTGGTGCTGGAAGATCGGCTTGGCGGCGTTGGTCTCGAAGTACTCGTCGTGCAGGCCGAGGAAGTGCCCGATCTCGTGGGCCAGCCGGCGGTGGTCGGTGTCGACCGGCCAGCGGAGCTGGTCGGCCCGGCCGTTCGGCGGCGCGACGGCGATCGTGGCGTGGGCCGCGGCGGGGTCGGTGGTGAACTCCACGGTGACGTGGAACTGCTCGCCGCCCGGCAGCCGGTTGCCGTTGCGGTTGAACAGCTCCTCGACGCCCCGGCGAGCGCGCTCTTGGAGCTCGCGCACCTGGTCGGGGGTGGCGTTGCCGTGGTCGAGGTGGAGCGTGACGGTGAAGTCGCGCACCGGGACGCCGTTCACGTCGAGCAGCCGGGTGTCGTAGGCGATCGGGCCGCGCCACGGCTTGAGGCGCACGCCGTCGGGGCCGACCGAGGAGTCCGACATCACGCCGCTGTCCTCGCCGCGCACGTGGGTGGTGATGGGAGTGGTGGCGCGCACGGCCTGGACGTCCGCTGTGGACGCCGGTTGCCGCGGCGCGAACCAGGGCGCGGTGAGGGCGGGGCTGTGCCGCCAGTGCGGGTTGGCCAGGACCGGGTGCGGCGGTTGGGGCGCCGGTGAGGTGATCACGGTGGTCGTCGGCGGGGCGGTCGCCGGCGCGGTGGGCGGCGGCGGTGGGGTCCAGCCGGTGGGGCGCTTGAGGTCCCAGTCGACGCGGATGTCCGCGCCGTCGGGGCGGCCCTCGGCGACCCGGACGTCGAAGGCGGCGCCGAGGTGGGCGGCGAGGGCGTTCGCGACCAGCGGCGCGTGGTGGCCGGACACCTCGACCACCGGGGGCAGGTAGCCGAGCAGGTCGCGCGTCGTCCGGGTCTCGTGCAGGGCGGTGGCGAGGGCGTTCAGCTTGGCGGTCTGCTCGGCGTCCAGCGTCGAGCCCGGCGTGAGGTCGAAGGACAGTTCGGCGGACGGCGCGCGGGTCGCCCGAGCCGGAGCGGGGGTCGGGGGCGGGGCCGGGGTGAGGGCCGGTGCCGAGGGCGGGGTCGAGGTCGGAATCGGGGGAGCGGCCGGGGTCGGCGCCGGAGGAGCCGGGCGGGAGCGCGGAACGGGGCCGGCCGGTGTCGTTGCCGGGGTCGGGACCAGGGGTGCGGGCCGGGTCGACGGGGTGGGGTTGGTCCCGCCGGGCACGGGAGGAGCCGGGGCCGCGGGAGGTGCGGGAGGCGCCGGGGGAGGAGGTGGCGGGGTGGCGTTGTAGGTGTCGACCTGCTGGTCGACCGCCGCCTTGGCCTGCCACCAGGTGAGCTGGGCGTTGTCGGCGTTCGTGCGCTCGGTCTCCAGCGCCTGCTCGACCCGGGTGATCTGGTCGCTGAGCTGCTGCCGCGCCCGCACCGCCGCGTCGTGCCGCTGCTGGGCCGTCAGCAGGCCCTGCTCGGCCTGCCGCACGGCGTCCTGCCCGTTCGTCAGGTCCGTCTGCGCCAGCGTGACGTCGTCGCGCGCGGTCCGCAGGCCGTCCAGGGCGGTCGTCAGCAGCGCCTCCGCGTCCCTCACCTGCTGCTGGAGGTCGGTGGAGCGCTGCCCGGCGTCGGTCGCCGCGGTCCTGGCGGCGGTGTGCTCGGTGGTCGCGTCGGCGAGCGCCCGCTGCGCCTGGTCGAACTCGCGCTGCCGGGCGTCGCGGGCGTCCCTGGCGTTCGTGACGCCCGTCTCCAGCTGCGGTCGCGCCGTGTCCGGCGCGGGGGGCGTGGGCGGGGTGTGGTTGGCCAACGCCCGCCCGGCCGTCCGCAGGTCCGCCTCGGCGTCGGACAGGCGCTGGGCGGCCGTGCCGTTCAGCGCCTGCGCGTCGGACAGGGCGTCCGCGCTGATCTGCTCGCGCAGCTCGGCGCTCAACCGGGCGTTGTCTGCGGTGGTCGACTCCAGGCGGAGGGTCGATAGCTCCTGCTGCCGCGTGCCGACCAGGGTGTTGGCCTGGTCGCGCCGCAGCACCGCCTGCTCCAGCGCGGGCTGCAGCGGGAGCAGCGCGGTCCGCGCGGCGGTCACGTCACCGGTCGCCGTGCCCAGCTCGGTGGTGCGGGTGGTGATCGCGTTGTCCGCCGCCGTGATGTCCGGCGCCAGCTCGTTGATCTTCGCGACCGCCGCGTGCCTGGCCGCGTCGGACGCCTCCTCGGCCAGCCGCCACGCCGCCGCCGCGTCCTTCGCGGCGGTCTGCGCGTCGGCCAGCGGGCCGTCGATCGGCTTGCCCAGCACCGACTCCACGTCCGTGGCGGGCACCCGAGCCTCGGCCGAGTCCGGCACGGTGAGGTCGAACACCGCGACGCCGCCGCCCTCCAGCCGCGCCACCACCCGGTACTCGACGTCGAACGCCACCAGGCCGGTCCGGCCGTCCGGCTTCAGGTTGCCGGTCTTGTTGTGCTGCGACCCGCCGGACACCGCTTCCGCGTCCTCGTTGGCGTGCCGCACCTCGACGCCGTTGGTGGCGAAGTTGACGGCCGGGTCGGTCGGCTTCGGGTTGGCCGGGTCGGCCGGCTGCTTCAGGCTGAAACCGCCGGCGACCGCGCCGAGCGACACGTCCCCGGTCTCCGACTGCTTGAAGTCGGTGGAGGTCGACGTCACCGTGCTGGTCGGGTTCTCCAGCTTCACCCCGTCGCTGACCGCCGCGAGCCGCGGGTTCACCAGCTTCGGGTAGACCTCCAGGTCCGCGTGCTGACCGGGGGCCAGCGACGCCTCGTCCAGCCGGATTCGCAGGGGCGACTGCGTCATGCCGGGCAGGGCCGGCTGGAACTGCTCCGAGCTGATCGTGGACAGCAGCGCGTTGAGCGCGCCGGTGCCCTTGCCGGTGATGCCCGCCCGGGCGCCCGCGGCCGTCAACGCCGTCACGGCGACCCGGCGCACGTCGGCCACGCCGCGCAGGGTCTCCACCGACGCGCCGGGCGGCAGCACCACGGGGGTGCCCGCCGCCCGCCACGCCGCCAGCTGCGCCGGCCGCGCCTCCGAGGCGTTGCGCTGCACGTCCGTCGCCGAGTACGGCGTGTGCGCGTTGCCCCCGGCGGGGGGAGCCACGCGCTGGTTGTCGGCGTGCAGCCGCACGCCCATCTGCTGCGGCGCACCGCTGTCGGACCGCCCGACGACGGTGTCGCCCCGCTCCACCACCAGCTCGAACTGGATCGGCACGCCGTAGCGGGCCGCCGGGCCGGAGCCCGCGCGCAGGTGGCCGAACTGGTCGGTGGTCGCGTTCGTGGTGGACGTCGTCTTGGCGCCGCCGATGCTCGCGGCCGCGGACACGCCCGCCGAACCCGACAGGTTGGGGTTCGCGCTGCCCGGCTGCCCCAGGCCCGGCGCCCGCACGCCCAGGCCCCACGCCGTGGTGCTGTCCCGGGTGTCGCTGTCCTTGCGGGACGACGAGATCGTGTGCTCGATGTCGACGCCGTCGTTGACGACGTCGCGGAACACCGGCGTGCCCGTCGTGGCCCTGAGCATCACCTGGAACGCCTGCTTGCCGAACACGCCGGGCTTGTGCACCAGCAGCGGCACGCCGCCGTCCAGCGCGCTGTCCACCAGCGCGGTCGACCCGGTCTTGGACGTGAGGTCGACCAGCCGCTGGAGGTTGTTCATCGAGTCGTTCAGCACCGAGTCCGGCAGCAGGTCCGGGCCGAGCTGCCGCATGTTCGCCCGCAGGTCGGTGACCAGGTTGGACAGGTCGGGCATCTCGTCGACCAGGCTCAGGCCCAGCGCGCCCGGCTCGCCCGCCGCCACCATCCGCGGCGGCTCCATCGAGCCGAAGTTCGGCGAGGTGTGCGCGGGCAGCGGCGGCAGCAGCCCCATGCCGCGCGCGGTGTCCTCGCTGACGCGGGCGAACACGCCACCGGGCAGCGTCACCACCGAACCGGCGACCCGCGGCGTCCCCTTGTAGACGCTGTTGCCCGACCGCGACTCCGCGACCAGCGTCACGTCCGCGTCCAGCTGCACCAGCACGGTGCGGGTCTTCGGCGCGGTGACCCGGTTGCGGTCCACGCTGCCCGCGACCTCGCTCGCCGTGGTCGACGCCTTGGCCCACGGCGTCCACTTGCCCAGCAGGCCGATGCCCCCCGAGCCCTTCGGGGCGGTGGTGGGCTTCATCGGCACGTTGACACCGAGGGTCGCGTCCACCGACTTGCTGTCGGTCTTGCTGCTGCCCGCCCTGTAACCGCCGGTGGCGGCGTTCTCGGTCGGCGTGGAGTCCGAGATGGACACCAGGCGCGGGTTGCTCAGCGCGACGGACGTGCCGAGCGCGCCGGTGCGGTCGGTGACCCGGCGGCCGTACTTGAGCGAGCCCTCCTGCATACCGGTCTGGACCATCTTCGACAGGTTGGCCTTGAAGCTCTCCGCGGCGTACGCCTTGTCGATCCGGCCGCGGGACTCGGTGCCCGGCACGGTCAGCGACGTGTCGCCGTCGGCGGCCTGGCCCATCAGCCGGATCGCCTCGTCGAGCACGGCGTCGGTGTTCACCACCGCCTCGACGTGCAGGATCTCCGGCGCGGGCGGCCGGGTGGCGCTGAGCAGGTCCTTGATCGTGCCCGGGTTGGCCAGCGGGCGCGTGGTGGGCGCGCCGGGCGCGAACACCGCCGGGTCCGACGTCATGGTGGAGCCGTCGGACACCCACAGCTTCACCGGGCCCGCGATCGGCGCCAGGTCGTCCGCGACGTTGGGGCCGCCGTTGGTCTTCGCGACCGTCCGGGGCTCCGGCACCTGCCGGAACGGCGAACCGGGCGTCAGCCGCTTGACCCAGGCGCGGTTGCGGCTGAACGTGGTGATCTCCACGTCGAACACCACGTTGTGGTCGAACAGCTGGGCGTCGGCGCTGCCCACGTTGAGCGAGGTGCTGTTCACCGTCGGGCCGGCGGTGGTCTTGGTCGAGGTGGAGCTGTTGTACTTCACGCCTGCCTGCGGCGCGGGGGTGAGGGTGGTGCTCCCGGACACGGCCGGGATGACGACCCGGCCCTCGACGCCCGCGCTCCAGCCCTTCTGGGACGTGGTGGAGCTGTCCAGCCTCGGACCGGTGGAGGCCGAGCCGCGCACGTTGCGGCCGTCGGCCTCGCCCAGGTGGACGCCGGGCGCGACCCGCGCCTTGATCTTGATGTTGACGTACTCGGTGGTGGCGAAGCCCCGCTTCTTCAGCTGGACGTCCACCCCCGAGCCCATCAGGCCGTCCATCCTCCCGGCCAGCGCGGCGCGGGAGATCTCCGCGTCGATCTTGCGCTGGTTGGCGGTCAGCTCGGCCAGGTCGGCGTGCTTGACCCGGCGCAGCGGGTCGGCGTTGGGCGTGCTCCAGTCGGGCAGGAAGCCGCCGAGCCGCCGCAGGGCGTCCTCGACCTGGGTCTTCACCCGGGCGGCCGGCTCGAACGAGCCGACCTTGGCGTTGCCCGCGGCCAGCGACGCGGCCAGGTACGGCGGGGCGTGCCTCGTGCCCGCGGTGCCCGGCTTGGTCAGGTCCGGCCGCGTGCCGGGCGGCACCGGCAGGTTCTGCGCGGACGCCTCGGGCAGACCGACGCGCTGGTAGGTGGTGACCGGGATGTCGACGGTGGCGCCGTCGGTCGTGCGGACCTGGAGATGGGCGGTGATCTTGTAGAGGCCCACGCCGTTCTTGATCTGGATGCCCGCGCGGGTGCTGCTGCTCACGCCCGCCGAGGACGTCTCCGCGGTGCGCGCGGAGATGCCGCCGACGAAACCCGCGCTGCCGCCGACCTGGCCGGGGACGATCGCGCCGCCGCCGATGCCCGCGTTGATGTCGAAACCGCTCTTGGTCGTCGTCGTCACACCGGTGCTGGTGCTCGCGACCTCGTGCACGCGCAGCTGCGAGCCGTCGTGCGTGCCGACCAGCTCGGCGCTGACCAGGTTCACCCGAGCCTGGAGCACGTCGGCGTGTCCACCGTGCTCGCTGACCAGGTCCGGTGACGTCACCCAGCCGCTGAGCATCGGGCCGAGGTTGTCGCGGACGGTGGTCTCGCTGATGAAGTCGAGCAGGGCCGTCCGGCCCGGCGAGCCGACCTTGGTGATCGACGGGTGCAGGTGCGCGGCGATGTCGGCGAACGCCTGCGCGCTGTTCAGGCCGGTCACGGCCTCCGGCACCGGGTGCTCCAGCCGCGCGCCCCAGCCGGCCGGGGGCGTGACCCGCGTCAGGGCCGGGTCCGGCGGCGTGAGGGTGGTCAGCTCGTGCGGGACGTGCAGCGTCACGTCGACGTCGCCCGCGGCGTCGGTGGTGACCGTGGTGCTGGTCGGCGGCGTGCCGTCCGCGGGGGTGAGCGTGACCGCGTACGAGACCGGGACCTTGACCTGCGTGGAGTTGTCGCCCGAGCGGATGATCCGCTGGTCGGCGGCGGTCGTCGTGGTGGTGCTGGACGAGACCGGCTGGGCCAGCGGCGCCTTCACGCCGAGCGAGCCGGTGACGCCGACGGCCATGCCCGCCGAAGCGGCGACGCCGATGTCGTTGCCGGTGGCGATGGTGCTGGTGGCGGACGCGGTGACGGCGCTGTTGGCCGCCACGTCCACCTTGGTCTTGGTCGGCGGGGTGGTGGTCGCGGCGGCCTCGTCGGCCGGCGTGCGCAGCGCGGCCTGCACGTGCGCGTCGAACCAGGACCGGCCCACCTTGACCTGGAAGTGCCTGCCGCCGCCGAGGAACGACTCGAAGTCGCCGGTGACGGCCGCCTCGATCCCGTCCAAGCCGACCGGCGTCACCCCCGCTCGCTGGGGCAGCAGGCCGGTGATGGCGGTGACGACCTTCGCCGCGCCGTTGACGTCGCGCGCCCCCACCGAGCCCAGGGCCCGGCCGTCCTGCACGAAGTCCGGGAGGGTCGGCAGCGAGGGCAGGAGGGGACCGGCCTGGGCGGTGTTCAGGGTGACCAGCGGGATCGCCGGGGCGGGCGTGGACCGGAACGGGTTGCGGAACGACGGCGCGGGGCGGGTGTCGGGGGTGGCCCCGGGCTCGGTGTCGGTGTCGGGCTTGGTGTTGGCGTTGGTGGTGGGCTTGGTGTCGGTGGGCGCGGTGGGCGCGGTGCCGGTGCTGGTGCCGGTCGGCCCTTCGGGGTGCGCGGGGTTGGCGCCGGTCGGCCCTTCGGGAGGCGCGGGGTTGGCGCCGGTTGGTCCGTTGGTGGTGGGGCGGGTGGTCTGCGGGGCCTCGTAGGGGGTGTCCGGCACCATGACCTGGCCGTTCGCCGTGCGCTCGACCAGCCACAGGTGGCGCGGGCGCAGGGCGGGGTCGGCTTCGTGCACGTCCTGGCCCATCAGGCCGCCGTCGCCGCGCACGACCGCGGAGCGGACGCCGTCGTCCGGCTTGGCCAGGAAGACCCGCGTCCCGTCCTGGTACTCGTCGGGCACGCCGAAGTAGTGCGCGACCTCGTGCGCGACCACCTCGGGCGACGCGTCGGGGTTCCAGGTCAGCTGGTCGGTCCGCCCGTCGCCGACGGTGATCGTGGTGTGCGCGTCCGCCGGGTCGTCGGTGAACTCGACGGTGGCGTGGAACTGCGCCCCACCGGGCAGGTGGTAGCCCTTGTTCAGGATTCCGTCCACGCCCTTGAGGGCGTTCTCGCGCACCTTGGCCAGGGCGTCGGGGCCGACGCCGTCACCCGGCTCGAGGTGCACCTTGAGCGTGAACTCCTTGACCCACTTGCCGTTGTCGGCCTGGATGCTGCGCAGGTCGTACTTGACCAGGCCCTTGTAGGACCTGATGTCGCGCACGCGGCCCTGCACCGTGCTGTCGGTGCGGACGTCGGCGACCTCGGTGTCGACCGTGCGGACGTGCGCGTGGTCGCGGCGGTGCTGCCACTGCGCGGGCGCGACCTTGCCGTCGGTGCCGAACCACGTCGCCGTGGTGGCGCGGCTGTGCCGCCACGACTCGTCGCTCAGCACGTCCTTGGTGGGCTTCGGGCTCGCTTCGGCGTCCGGGGGGAGCGCGGACCGGGAGGTCGTGCCCGCGTCGATGTCCCCGGGGGTGGGCATCGGTGGTTCGGGGCGGACGGCGGGTGCGGTGTCGGTGTTGGCGCTCGGGTTGGCGGCGGGCTGCTGCGGCGGCGCGCCCACGTCCGGGAGGTTGCGCGCGGCGAGGGCGTTGTTCGCCTCGCTCAGCAGGTCGAAGGCGTGCTCCACGTCCTCGTCGAGCCGCGCCTGCTCCTCGGGGGTGATCGGGCCGAGCATCGCGTCCTGGCGCGCGGCCACCGCCTTGTCGTACGCCGCGACGGCGTCGGCGTGCAGCTGCTCCGGGATGACCACGTCCGCGGTGAGGTCCTGGTCCTGACCGCGTTGCAGGGCGGTGGCGATCTGGTCCAGCGAGTAGCCGCCCTGGAACAGCGCGGGCATCTCCGGGAGGATCACCGGCTTGAAGCCCTGCTCCAGCAGCAGCCTGGGCAGCAGCAGGTGGACGTTGAGCCGCCGGTTGCCGTCCGCGAACGGGTGGATGATGTGCGACGTGCGCACCACCCGTGCGATGGCCCGCAGCTTCTCGTGGTCGGTCCTGGCGTTCGCGGTGTCCTGGTAGTAGGTCTCCAGCACGGTGTCGATCAGCCCCGGCGCCGCGCCGGGGGCGTAGTTCGTGGTGATCACCTTGTTGGGGTAGGTGATCGAGTCGAGCAGCACGAGCGGCTGCACCGCCTTGATGTCCGGCCGCTGGTCGACCGGTGTGGCGAAGTGCTTCTGCAGGTCGAGCATCAGCGGTCGGCCGCCGACGGTGTCGCTGAGCACGTCGGGGTGCGGCTGGTCGGCGCGCAGCGGGAAGTTCGTCGGCACCAGCTTGCCGTGGTCGGTGACCTTCGCCGACCAGTCGAACTGCTTGTCCAGGCTCTGCGTGGCCAGCTCGTGCATCCGCTTGTAGTCGGCGGACGTGAGCCGCTGCACCGCCATGTCCGACGGGTTCAGGACCTCCTGGTAGGCGGCCTCCATGCCGGCCTGGAAGCCCGGTGACTGCTGGGTGTCGTAGAGGTGGCCGGGGTTGTCCGGGAGCGTCGCCTGGGCCTCGGCGTGGTGCGTCGGGTCGAGGTAGAGCCGCCACCACTGCTCGCGCGGCAGCACGGACTCCAGCTTCTGCGGTTGCCGCGCCGGCGCGGGCGCGTCGGCCGGGGTTTCGGTGTCGGCCTGGGACTCGGTGTCGGCCTGGGACTCGGGCGGGGCGCCGAACGCGCGTTCGTGCCACTGCTCGAAGGACTGCTCCGGCGACCGCTCGGCCAGCTCGACCGCGCCGATGGCGTCCGCCGCCCGCTCGGCGCGGTTCGTGGCGGCCTCGACGTCGGCGGTGTGCCGCGCGACCACCTCCGGGTCCGCGCCGCCGGTGATCGCCTCGAACCGCCGCTGGGTCGCCCGGTCCACGTCCTGGCGCGCGGTGTCGTAGGTCGCCTGCGCCTGCGACCGCGCGGGTGACGGCGCGCCCGGCGCGCGCGGGGACGGCGGCGGGACGTCCGGTGTGGACTCCGCCGGCGACGGGGCGTCCGATGTGGACTCTTGGGGGAAGTTCGGCGTCTTGTGGGTCGGGCGGGCGTCGGTGACCTCGGTGATGTCGAGGCTCCCGCCGCGCGGACTGGGCGCCGGCGTGTCGCCGTGCGTGGTCCTGCGGTCGAGCTGCGCCTCGCTCTCGTCGGTGAGGAAGTCCAGGCCGCCCCAGGTCTGGCGCAGCCCGGGGTCGACCTGGAGGTGGCCGTTGGCCGGGTCGGCGAAGTCGGCCCACTTCGTGTCGGCCGGCCACTTCCCGTTGGCCTTGAGGTGCTGCTCCAGCTGCAGCTCGATGAACCGGGGACCGGTGAGCGTGGCGGCGTTCTGGCTCAGGTCCTTGCCGACCATGGCCATCTGGACGCTGTAGTCGTCGGTCTTCGGCAGGTTGTCGATCAGGCGCTGGAGGAAGGGCGAGTTCGGCGGGGAGACGATCAGGTTGTTGTTGAACCGGCCCGCGTCGTACTGGTGGTCCACGACCCGCTGCAGGGGGCTCTTGCCCGCGTCCGCGTCGGTCGGGGGAGGCAGTTCGGCCGAGATCCGGTCGAAGGCCTCCTGGTCGCGCACCAGCGGCGCGAGGAACGGCACGGCCGCGCCCGTGGTCGACATCTTCAGGTCCGCCGGCAGTTGCACCTGGCCGGGCGCGATGTCGACGTCGACGTAGACGCCGCCCCGCTTGTTCAGGATGTGGTAGCGGGAGACGTCCGAGGCGAGCGCGTACGCGCCCTTCTCGATCGCGAGGTCGTAGAGCTTCTTGGCCCTGGTGTCCAGGGCGGGCACGACGCTGCCGCCGGGCACGGGGTTGAACAGCGCCCGGTCGACCGGGCGGTGCGCCACGACACCGGGGAACCGCGCCTCCAGGTCGGCGAGCAGCTGCTGGTTGCCGGGCTTCGCGGCGGCGGACGCGTCGGTCCACAGCCGGATGCGCCAGCCGGACTTCTGCGCCTCGGCGGCCCACGCGCCCAGGTTCGCCTTCGCCGACGGGCTCAGCTCACCGCCCAGCCAGACGAACTGGAGCTTCTTCGGCACGTCGGCGTCCCGACCGCCGCCCACGACCGCCACCGGCGCGTTCGGGTCGTCCCAGCCCCACGGCGGGGTCTTGTCGCGGCCGAACTTCATGTTCGGCGGCTTGACGTCGGAGTCCTGGCCCGGCATGTCGGCCCGGCTGTCCGGGTTGCTGACGCTCGGGTTGACCGGGTTGTCCACCCGGCCGGTCTCCGGGTCGACGCGCGAGGGCGTCATCACCTCGGGGCTCGGTCCGCGCTTGTCGACCAACCACAGGTCGCGCGGCATGACGTGGGCGCCCGGCTTGTCGGCGTGGGGGCCCATGATGCTGCCGTCGTCGGCGACGCGGCCCTTGCCGACGACCTCGGTGGTGCCGTCGGTGTGCGTGATCGTCTTGCCCGGCGAGTGCTGGAAGATGCTCGGGTTCTGGTCGGGGCGCTCGAAGTAGGAGTCGTCCAGGCCGCCGGAGTGCCCGCCGATCTCGTGCGCGAAGTGCACGGGCTTGGCGTCGATCGGCAGCTGGAGCTGGTTGGGGTGGCTGCCCGGCGGGGTGATGGTGACGCTGCCGGTCGCCTCGTCCGGGTTCGTGGTGAACTCGATGTTGACGTTGAGCTGGTCACCGCGCGGCAGGCCGAAGCCCTGGTTCCAGAACTGGTCGGCGCCCTTCTTGGCGTTGTCCTTGAAGTTCTGGAGCTGGTCGGGGGTGTAGGCGTCGGCGTTGGGCAGGAACAGCTTGAAGGTGCGGTCCTGGACGACGGTGCCCGGCTTGCCGTCGACGCCGGGGAACTCGATGCGGCGCGCTTCGTAGCCGATCTGGTTGCCCCAGGTGGACAGCTCGAACTTCGGGCGGCCGTCCGGGCCGATGGTGATCCGGCTGTCGTTGGTCAGGCCGCCGACGTCGGCGAAGTGCCGGACGGGCGGGACGTCGGCGCGCACGGCGTCGACCCGGTCCGGGCTGACCGGGTTGGGGTGCTTGGTCCAGGACGCGTCGGGGTCGCCGTGGTCCTTGCCGCTGTGCCGCCAGCTCTCGTCGTTGATCAGCTTGTCGGCGTCGGACTGCTTGGGCGGCGCGACCGGGTCGGGCGTCGTGCTCGGGGTGGTGTCGAGGTCCCTCGGGGTGGCTGCCGGGTCCGAGGTGGGGAAGTTGGGCGTCTTCGTGGCCGGGGCGGGGTCGGGCGTCGAGGTCTCGGGCGTCGCCGAGTCGGTCTCGGGTGCCTTCGGGGCCGGGTCGGGCGCCTTCTGGCTCGGCTCGGGACCGGCGGGCGGCGTCTCGCGGTCGAGCTGGGCTTCGCTCTCGGGGGTGATGAAGTCCAGGCCGGACCAGGTGGCGCGGGCCTCGGGGTCGACCTGGAGGTGGCCGTTCGAGGTGTCGACGAAGTCGGCCCAGCTGGTGCCGGGCGGCCAGGTGCCGTTCGCCTTGAGGTGCTTCTCCAGCTGGGACTCGATGTAGCGGGGTCCGGTGAGGGAGGCGGCGTTCTTGCTCAGGTCCTTGCCGACCAGCGCCGTCTGGACGCTGTAGTCGTCGGTCTTGGGCAGGTTGTCGATCAGGCGCTGGAGGAAGGGCGAGTTCGGCGGGGAGATGATCAGGTTGTTGTTGAACTGGCCGCCGTCGTAGAGCTGGTCGATGACCCGCTGCATCGGCGTCTTGCCCGCGTCGGCCTCGGTCGGGGGAGGCAGTTCGGCGACGAGCCGGTCGAAGGCCGCCTGGTCGCGCAGCAGTGGGGCGAAGAACGGCACGGCCGAGCCCTTGGTGGACATCTTCGGGTCCGCCGGCAGTTGCACCTGGCCGGGCGCGATGTCCACGTCGACGTAGGCCCCGCCGCGCTTGTTGAGGATGTGGTAGCGGGCGATGTCGGAGGCGAGGGCGTAAGCGCCCTTCTGCAGGGCCAGGTCGCTGAGCTTCTTGGCCTTGCTGTCGAGCGCGGGCACGATGCTGCCGCCGGGGACCGGGTTCAGCAGGGAGCGGTCGACCGGGCGTTGGGCGACCACGCCGGGGAACTGCGCCTCCAGGTCGGCGAGCAGCTGTTGGTTGCCCGGCTTCGCGGCGGCGGACGCGTCGGTCCACAGCCGGACGCGCCAGCCGGACTCGGCGGCCTTGGCCGCCCACTCGGTGATGTTCGCCTTCGCCGACGGGCTCAGCTCACCACCCATCCAGACGAAGTGCAGCTTCTTCGGCACGTCCGCGTCCCGACCGCCACCGACGACCGCTGCCGGGGCGTCCGGGGTGGCGCGGGGGCTCGGTGCGGCGGGGGCGGGGTTGGGGGTGGCGGCCGGGTCCGGGGTGGAGGACGGGAAGTTCGGCGTCTTCCGACCGGGGGGCGTGACCAGTCCCACCACGACGGGGGGATTGGTCGGCGGGGCGTCCTTCGGCTTGGTGTCGGGGGTGTTGCCGACCTCGGTCTTGGGGCCGTCTGCCGGTGCGGGTCGGACGTCGGGGGTGCGCGGCGCGGGCGCCGGGGGGCGTGAGTCGGCGGGCGGGGCGGACAGCGGGTTCGCGGTTGGGCTCGCGGGCGGGCTCGCCGGTGGGTTGGCTGCCGGGCTTGCGGGTGAGTTGGCCGGTGGGTTCGCGGGCGGGCTGGCCGGTGGGTTGGCAGCTGGGTTCGCGGGCGAGTTGGTGGTCGGATTCGCTGCCGGGTTCGCAGGTGGGTTGGGGGTCGGGCTCGCGGGTGGGTTCGCCGCCGGGTTGGCCGGTGGGTTGACGGCAGGATTCGCCGTGGGGTTCGCGATCGGGCTCGCGAGTGGGTTGGCCGGGGCGCTCGCGGGTGGGCTCGTGGGTGCGTTGGCGGGCGGCGGTGTGCTGATTGGCGGAGCCGGTTGGGCCGGGGGCGGCACGGTGCCACTCGGCGGGTTGACCGGTGGTGCGGTCTTCGGGGCCGGGGCCGGGGCCGGGGTCGGAGCCGGAGCCGGAGCCGGAGCAGGGGTCGAGGTCGGAGCCGGGGGCGGGGGCGGGGTGGGAGTCGGGGTCGAGGGCTGAGTGGGCGGTGTTGCGGTGGGCGGTGTTGCGGGCGGGGCGGTGTTGGCGAGTGGGGCCGGGGGTGGGGTGGGGCGTGCTGCGGGTGGCGCAGTGGTCGCGGGAGGGGCCGTTGGTGGTGGGCTGGTCGGTGGTGCGGTGTTGGCAGGCGGCGGGGTGCTGACCGGCGGGGTGGTGGTGCGGGGTGGGGTGGGGGTTGTGGCGGGCGGTGGGGTGACTGCTGCCGGCGGGAGAACCGTGGCCGGAGGGGTGGCCGGTGGTGGGGTGAACGCCGGGGTGGCCGGTGGCTTGCTCGCCGCTGGAGGAGCCTGGACGCCGGGGGTGGCCGGGGGCGCGCTCACGGTCGGCTTCGGGGCCGGTGGGGGTGTGGAGGGCGAGGTGGTCGGGGCCTTGGTGATGGTGCTGTCGCCGGTCGGTGGCTTGGGCGCGTCGAACACGCCCTTGCCCGGCCCGCCCGCGTACTTGCTCGACCGGTCCGTCGACGGGGTCGCGGGCGCGCTCGCGGCCGGTGGGGCCATCCCGCCCATGACCGGAGCGCCCCCCGGCGGCGGAGTGCCGGGGGAGACCTTCGGGCCGGTCGACGGGGGGACCGTCGACGTGCTGGGGGTGTTCGTGCCGGTCACCGGCGCGCTCGTGCTCGGCACGTTGGGCGCGCCGGTGGTCGGCTTGGGCGCCGGTGGCGGCGTCGAAGTGCCCGAGGCCGGGGCCTTGGTGATCGTGCCGTCGCCGGTGGGGGACTTGGGCGCGTCGAACACGCCCTTGCCCGGCCCGCCGGTGAACCTGCTCGACCGGTCCGACCCGCCCGCCGCACCCGGAGCGCCGCCGGGAGCCATCGGGGCGCCGGCCATCGGGGGCGGGGTCGCGCTGGGCGTGCCGGACAGCGCCCCGGAGATGCTGCGGGACGCCGTGCTCGCGCCCGGACCGGTGGCGCCGGTCATCGGACCCGCACCGGGGGTCGGACCGCCCTTGACCGACGGGCCACCGCTCGACGCCGAACCGGGCGCGCCGGGCACACCGGGCATCCCGCCGCCGGGCATCCCGCCACCCCGGGAACCACCCGACGCCCCGGGAGGACCGGAAACACCCGGCACCGGTCCGATCGGAGGCCCACCGGTGCCCCGCGACCCACCGGGTGGGGTCGTCCCCGTGGCGCCGGGCACGTTCTTCACCGGGCTGACCTGGGGACCACCGGTCGACTTCGGACCACCGGTCCCGGTCGGCCCCGACCCGCCGCGCACGTTGGTCACCGGCGACACCACCGGTCCACCGGACCCCTTCGGGCCGCCGGTCCCGGTCGGCCCGGTCCCACCGGGCACGTTCGTGATCGGCGACACCGCCGGCCCGCCCGGTCCCCTGACCCCGCCGCTCCCGGTCGGCCCGGTCCCGCCGCGCACGTCGGTGACCGGGGTGACCGCCGGCCCGCCGGGCCCCTTCACGCCGCCGCTCCCGTTCGGACCGGCTCCACCGCGCACGTTCGTGACCGGCGCGACCGAGGGCCCACCGGGCCCCTTCGGGCCACCGGTCCCGTTCGGCCCCGACCCGCCGCGCACGTTGGTCACCGGCGCGACCGAGGGCCCACCGGGACCCTTCGGGCCGCCGGACCCGTTCGGCCCCGTCCCACCGGCGATGTTGCTCACCGGCGACACCACCGGCCCACCGGGACCCTTCGGGCCGCCGGACCCGTTCGGCCCCGTCCCACCGGCGATGTTGCTCACCGGCGACACCACCGGCCCGCCGGGCCCCTTCGCCCCGAGCGGCCCGGCGCCGGGGGAGCCCGGCGGCCTCTGGGCGTTCGAGTTGGGGTCGATCTTGCTGAACTGGTCGCGGCTGAACTGGTCGTTCTGGACGTGCGTCTGCTGCGTCGCCTTGATCCCCGACTGCACGTTGCCCATGGCGGTGGAGGCGTTGTTGGCCTGCTGCACCGAGGCGTCGTTCGAGCTGTTCAACGCGGGCACGGCGACGATCCCGATCGGACCGAGCGCGTTCGGCGCGAGCTTCAACCCCTGCAACCCGCCGGAGATCGCCGCCAGCCGCGACTGGAAGTCACCGGCGCGCCGCTGGAGGCCGTCCATGGTCGACTCGCTCATGCCGAACCCGGAGCCACCGGTCGGCCCGCCCACCGGTGGCGCGGCGGGCGGTGGCGACGACGGGTTGCCCGAGGAGTTGGGGTTCGGGTTCGGGCTGACGCCGCCGCCACCGCGTGCCATGGCTGGTTCTCCGGGGTTGTTCGGTCAGACCTGGACGGAACTGGTCGACGTCCCGCTGGACGTCGGCTGCGAGTACTGCGACTGGTACGAGTCGTAGCTCGACTTCGCCGCCTCGCCCGCCGCCTTGGCGTCGCCGGCGGCCTGCTCGACCTTCGAACCGGCCTGCTCGGCCTTGCGCGACGCCTCCTCGGCGGCCTTGATGTCGGCCTCGGCGCCGGACGCGAACGCCTTGGCGTTGGCCTCGGCCGCCGCCGCGTTGGCCGCCGCGTAGTCGACGTTGGCCTGCTCGTAGGAGGCGTTCGCCGCCTTCGCCGCGTCGTTCTTGGCCGACATGTCGTTCTCGGCGGCCGTGCGACCGGGGTCCTCCGGGCCGGGGTTGTTCCGCTTGTACTCCTCGTACGCGGCCTTCGCGGCCTCGTCGGCGGGCTTGGCGGCGTTGAGCGCGTCGTTGCTCGCCTTGGCCGCGTCGGCGACGTCGCGGCTCTCCTTCGCGGACGCCTCGGCGGCCTTCGCCGCTTCCGAGCGCAGCGCGTCGGCCTCGCCCTTGGCCTGCTCGTACTTCGCCATCGCGGCGTCGTAGCCGGCCTGGTCGCCGCGCGCGGCGGCGGCGTTGGCCTCCTCGATGGCCGAGTTGACCTTGCCGTTCGCGGCGGCGGCCTTCTCCGAGGCGGCGTTCAGCGCCTCGTTGGCCTTCTTGGCCTCCTCGGCGGCCTTGGCCTCGGCTTCCTTGGCCTGCTCGTACTTCTTGTTGGCCTCTTCGGCCTTGTCGTTGGCGTCGGTGACCTTGTCGTCCTGGACGTCCTTGGCCAGCGCCTTGTCGATCTCGCGGTCGACGCCCTTCTGCGCCTTCCACGACTCGTAGCCGACCTCGGCCACGTCGGCGACGTTCTCGAACCGGTTCCAGCCCTTGCCGACCTTCTCGGTGATCTCGTCGAGGTTCTTGATCCGGGCCATCTGCCGGCCGAGCGCCGCGGTCAGCCGGGCGATCCGGGACGCGATGTTCACGCCGAGCGCCACGGCCTTGCCGACCGCGAAGCCGATGTAGGCCGCGATCGACGCGCCGAACGTGATGACCGCGGTGGCGGCGGCGATCAGCGCGCCCGCCAGCAGCGACCCGAGCAGCTGGGCGATCAGGTCGCGCACGATGTCGCGCAGCACGGACACCAGCACGCCGCAGATCGCGACGATCTTCGCCTTCTGCTCGACGGCGTTGGCCAGCGCGTCCAGCTCCTGGCCCATGGCCTCCATGTTCTTCGCGAACGCCTCCGACGACGCGCCGCTCCACCCGTCGAACGTGGCCAGCTCGCGCCGGTGGTCCTCGGCCAGCACCCGCAGCTCGGCGGCCTGCTTCTTGGTCGCCTCGACGTTGGCGTTGATCTCGTCCGGGTCGCCCATGAGCTGGTCGAGCGGTTCCTTGAGGAACGACACGTGCTCGATCAGCCAGCCGATGCCCGCGCCGAGGATCGTGCCGAACGGGTCCACCGCGAGCATGGCCATGGACGACGCCGTGCCGATCGCGGCGAACGTGATGTCCAGCGCCTTCTCGGTCTCGGTCTCGGCGTCCTTGCCGATGGTGGTGATCATCTCGTCCCACGCCGAGATGAACAGGGAGCCCTTGAACTTGTTCTGCTCGGTGATCTCCATGCCGGGCGGCGCGGCGATCGGGGTGTCGGGGGCGGTCATCGCTCAGGGTCTCCTCGTCACCAGGGCTGGTTGTCGTCGTCTTCGTCGTCGCTCGGCCGCGCGGGCCGCGCCGGTCGGGGCGGCGTCTGCGCCTGCGCCTGGGTCTGCCAGCCCGGCTGCGGCGGGGCCGGCGCCGGGGCGGGCGCGGGTTCCGGCTCGGCGTACTCGGGCGCGGCGTAGTCGGCGCCGTCGTCCTCGACCTCGTCGGACGGGATGGAGTCGCTGACCATGCGCAGGGCCTCGGTGCCCTCGCCGAGCGGTTCGAACGCGGCCATCACCTTCTGCGCGGCCTGCTTCTGCGCGGTCCTGGCCGTCTGCATGATCAGGGCGGTGAGGCGGGCGGAGCCGAGTTCGGTGGCGCGGTGGCCGAGCTGGAGGTTGAGCAGGCCGCCGTTCGGGCCGACGGTGATGGTCACCGCGCCGTCCGGGCTGGACACCGTGGCCTGCGACGACTCGAAGTTCTCCTGGAGGTCGGCCGACTTCCGCTGGAGATCGGCCAGCTTGGCCTCGAAGTTGTCGAGCCACTGCTGGGGGTCCAACTCAACCTCCTAGGGGGGACGTCTGTGCAGGGTGGAGTGCAACCCGAACCGCCAACGCGGCCCCAACGCCCCACCAACGGGTCAACCCTGCGGTCCTCCGAACCCCGGTCGGGACCGGCGGCCCGCCCGCCGGCTTCACCTGATCCGCCCCTTGACGGTGAGTAACCGGCTACGACGGCGGGAAGTCGGCGGATCACTCCGAGTGGCGGAGTCGCCTGGTGGCACCAACGATTAGGTCACGGCGGACCGGTCCGTGCGCGGGTGTCATTACTACGGGGTACGGTTCGCCACTCGGAAGCCCCGACGACCGCTGTCGGGATGTGTCTGCTCCTAGCCGAGCAGGGAGGGAGACGAGCCGTGCGTCGTCGAATGCGTGGCCTCGCGGTGGCCGCGATCGCGCTGACCAGCGTTCTTGGCATGGCTGCCTGTGCCAAGGACACCGGTGGGAACAACACCGGGTCCGGGTCGACCAACACCGCCGAGGGCTGCAAGCTGGCTGACAAGCCGCCGGCCGCCGCCGCGACCTCCAGCGCCGCCGCGTCGACCGAGAAGGTCGACGGCAGCGCGCTCAAGGTCGGCCTGGCCTACGACATCGGCGGCCGGGGTGACGCGTCGTTCAACGACTCCGCTGCGGCGGGCCTGGACAAGGCCAAGGCCGACTTCGGCATCGCCGAGGTCAAGGAGCTGACCGCGGCCCCGAACGAGCCCGAGGACGCCAAGCAGACCCGCCTGCGCCAGCTCGCGAGCGAGGGCTTCAGCCCGATCATCGGGGTCGGCTTCGCCTACGCCGAGTCGCTGAAGGTCGTCGCGCCGGAGTTCCCGGCCGTCAAGTTCGCCATCGTGGACGGCGCGGTGGAGGGCGCGGCGAACGTCACGCCGCTGCTGTTCGCCGAGGAGCAGGGCTCGTTCCTGGCCGGCGTCATCGCCGCCTACAAGTCGAAGTCGTGCCACATCGGCTTCGTCGGCGGCGTGGAGATCCCGCTGATCCAGAAGTTCGACGCGGGCTACGCCCAGGGCGCCAAGACCGCCGCCCCGGACATCAAGATCGAGAAGAAGTACCTGACCCCGGCGGGCGACTTCACCGGCTTCCAGGACCCGACCAAGGGCCAGGAGGCCGCGACCGGCCAGATCGAGGCCGGCGCCGACGTGCTGTACCACGCCGCCGGCGCGTCCGGCAAGGGCGTGTTCTCGGCCGCCAAGACGGGCAGCGCGCTGGCCATCGGCGTCGACTCCGACCAGTACAACCAGAAGACGGTCGAGGAGTCGAAGGACGTCATCGTCTCGTCGATGCTCAAGCGGGTCGACGTCGCGGTGTACGACTTCGTGAAGGCGGTCGCCAAGGACGACCTGGCGAGCCTGCCGAAGGTGTTCGACCTGTCCGTCGACGGCGTCGGCTACTCCACGTCGGGCGGCAAGATCGACGCCGACCTGCAGGCCGTCCTCGAGGGCTACAAGGCCCAGATCATCGAGGGCAAGATCCAGGTCGAGTCCACGCCGTAACCCCATCCGGCCTCCGGCGCACTGGGCCCTGCGAGCACCCTCGCGGGGCCCAGTGCGTGGTTAGCCCCGGCGCAGCCGGAGATCAGACGGAGCTTCCATGAGCACTACCACCCCTGCCGTCGTCCTGGCGGGCATCACCAAGCGCTTCCCGGGTGTCGTCGCCAACAGCGACGTCCACCTCAGCGTCCAGGTCGGCGAGGTGCACGCGCTGTGCGGTGAGAACGGCGCCGGCAAGTCCACCCTGATGAAGATCCTGTACGGGATGCAGCAGCCCGACGAGGGCACCATCGAGGTGGCCGGCGAGCAGGTCCGGTTCCGCACGCCCGCCGACGCCATCAAGGCGGGCATCGGCATGGTGCACCAGCACTTCATGCTGGCCGACAACCTGACCGTGCAGGAGAACGTCGTGCTCGGCGCGGAGTCGCTGCACGGCATCGGCGGCAAGGCGCGCAAGCGCATCCTGGAGCTGGCCGACGCCACCGGCCTGACCGTCGACCCCGGTGTGCTGGTGGAACGCCTCGGCGTGGCCGACCGGCAGCGGGTCGAGATCCTGAAGGTGCTCTACCGGGGCGCCAAGGTGATCATCCTGGACGAGCCGACCGCCGTGCTCGTGCCGCAGGAGGTGGACGAGCTGTTCGCCACCCTGCGCGGCATGCGGGAGCAGGGCTTCACGTTCCTGTTCATCTCGCACAAGCTGGACGAGGTGCGGGCGATCGCCGACTCCGTCACGGTCATCCGGCGCGGCACCACGGTCGGCACCGCCGACCCGAAGGCCGTCAGCTCCCGGCAGCTGGCCGAGATGATGGTCGGCAGCGAGCTGCCGAGCCCGGAGACCCGCGAGTCCACCGTCACCGACCGCGTCGTGCTCCGGGTGGAAGACCTGGGGCTGGTCGCCGCCGAGGGCACCCGACCGGTGCTGGACGGCATCGACCTGGTCGTGCGCGCGGGTGAGGTCGTCGGCATCGCGGGCGTCGAGGGCAACGGGCAGACCGAGCTGGTCGAGACGATCATGGGCATGCGCCGGGCGCACCACGGCCGCGTGCTGCTCGGCGACCGCGACCTGACCAGGCTGGGCACGCTGGCGCGGCGCGAGGCGGGCATCGGCTACGTGCCCGAGGACCGGCACCGCCAGGGCCTGCTGCTCACCCAGCCGCTGTGGGCGAACCGCGTCCTCGGCCACCAGACCCGCCGCCCGGTGTCGAACGGCCAGTGGCTCGACCTCCCGGGCGCGAAGCAGGACACCGAGCGGATCGTCCGGGACTTCGACGTGCGGACGCCGAGCATCGACGTGGCCGCCGCCGCGCTGTCCGGCGGCAACCAGCAGAAGCTGGTGGTCGGCCGCGAGCTGTCCGGTGACCCGGTGCTGCTCATCGCCTCGCACCCGACGCGCGGCGTCGACGTCGGCGCGCAGGCCCTGATCTGGGACGAGATCCGCAACGCCCGCGCGCGCGGGCTGGCCGTGCTGCTGATCTCGGCGGACCTGGACGAGCTGATCGGCCTGTCCGACACGATCCGGGTGATGCTGCGGGGTCGGCTGGTCGCGGACGCCGACCCGGCCACGGTCACCCCGGAAGACCTCGGCAGTGCGATGACCGGCGCGGGCGCCACGAGCGCCGCCGCCGTCGAGCACGCCCCTGGCGCCGTGCGGGCGCCGGAATCGGAAGGCGAGTGATGGGAATCTTGCGCGGCAAACTGCTGCCGCCCGTGCTGGCGATCCTGTTCTCCGCCCTGCTGTGCGGTGTGGCGCTGGTGGTGTCCGGCGCGAACCCGCTGCGGGCGTTCGGGGTGATGCTGTCGCAGGTCGGTGAGGGGACCACCGCGGTCGACATCGTCAACAGCACCGGCACCTACTACATCGCGGCGCTGGCGGTGGCGATCGGGTTCCAGATGAACCTGTTCAACATCGGCGTCGAGGGCCAGTACCGGGTCGCGGCGGTCGTCGCGGCCGTGGTCGGCGGCTCCATCGCGCTGCCGCCCGGCCTGCACGCCCTGGTGATCATCCTGACGGCCGCCGTCGCCGGCGCGCTGTGGGCGGCGGTCCCGGCGATCCTCAAGGTGACGCGCGGCGTCAACGAGGTCATCTCCACGATCATGATGAACGGCCTGGCGCTGGGCCTGGCCGCGTACCTGATCGGCGCGGACGTGTTCGGCGAGCTGCGCGGCAACAACATCCGCACCCCGGAGATCCCGGAGAGCGGCTGGGTGCCCGGCATCTCCCTCGGCTCGTCCGGCACGGTGTTCGGCCTGGTGTTCCTGGCCGTGCTGCTGGGCGTCGGCTACTGGGTGATGATGAACCGCACCCGGTTCGGCTTCGAGCTGCGGGCGTCCGGCGAGTCGTCCACGGCCGCCGCCGCGGGTGGCGTGAACGCCAAGAAGATGGTGCTGGTCGCGATGCTGCTGTCCGGCGCGATCGCCGGCCTGGTGTCGATGCCCGAGATCCTGGGCCGCGACCACACGTACAACCTGAACTTCCCGGCGGGCATCGGCTTCTCCGGCATCGCGATCGCGCTGCTCGGGCGCAACCACCCGGGCGGCATCGCGTTCGGCGCGCTGCTGTGGGCGTTCCTGGACAAGTCGGGCCTCGCGCTGGACAACGTCGGCGTGCCGCGCGAGATCGTGACGATCATGCAGGGGGCGATCGTGCTGTCGGTCGTCGTCGCGTACGAGGTGGTCCGCCGGTTCGAGCTGGCCGCGCAGCAGCGGCAGGTCGGTCGGCAGCTCGGAACGGTGGATGCGGCATGAGCACTTCGTTGATGAACCCGTCCGAAGCCCCTTCCACCGTGCCGCCGCCGCGCAAGAGGCGCCGGATCCCCGGTTGGGCCGTCGGCGCGCTGGGGGTGGCGGGCGCGGTCGTGCTGCTGTCGACCACGTCCTACCTGACCGGCGTGCCGCAGCTGACGTCCACCGGCACCATCCAGACCGCGGTGCGGTTGGCGCTGCCGATCCTGCTGGCCGCGCTCGGCGGCCTGTGGGCCGAGCGCGCGGGCGTGGTGAACATCGGCCTCGAAGGCATGATGATCATGGGCACGTGGGGCGCGGCGTGGGCCGGCTACCAGTGGGGCCCGTGGGCGGCGCTGGTGGCGGCGGCCGTGTTCGGCGCGCTGGGCGGGCTGCTGCACGCCATCGCGACCGTGACGTTCGGGGTGAACCACATCGTCTCCGGCGTGGCGATCAACCTGCTCGGGGCGGGCCTGACCAAGTACCTGTCCACGCTGATCTTCTTCCCGCTGTCGAACAACCCGCGCGAGTCGCCCGCGGTGTCGAAGTTCGACACGTACTCGGCCGCCGGGCTGTCGGACTGGCTCGGCGAGCTGGAGGCGCAGCAGCGGGTCGGGCTCTCCGACGTCGCCGGCATCCTGCGCGGCCTGGTCACCGGCGTGTCGCCGTTGACGATGCTGGCCGTCCTGCTGGTGGTCGGCAGCTACCTGGTGCTGTGGCGGACCCGGTTCGGGCTGCGGCTGCGCTCGTGCGGCGAGAACCCGGTGGCCGCCGAGTCGCTGGGCGTCAACGTCTACCGGTACAAGTACGTCGCGGTGATCGCGTCCGGCGCGCTGGCGGGCATCGGCGGCGCGGCCCTGGTGCTCAACCCCGGCCAGCCCGGCTACCTGGAGGGCCAGGTCAACGGGCGCGGGTTCATCGGCCTGGCGGCGATGATCTTCGGCAACTGGCGGCCGGGCGGGCTGCTCGGCGGCGCGGCCCTGTTCGGGTACGCCGACGGGTTGCAGCTGCGGTCCGGCGGCAAGACGTTCCTGGCGCTGGTCTACGGCGCGGTGCTGCTGCTGGTCGTGATCGTGGTCTGGCAGCTCGTGCGCCGCCGCTGGTTCGCCGCCGCGGCCGGGATCGTGGCCGCCGGCGCGCTGTACGCCGTGTACTACTCGGTGGACGAGGTGCCGAGCGAGCTGACCACCTACGCGCCGCACCTGGTGACGCTGATCGTGCTGGCCGTCGCGTCGCAGCGATTGCGGATGCCCGCGGCCGACGGGGTGGTGTACCGCCGTGGTTGAGGTGGACTGGGACCTGCTGCGGGCGCGCGCCGTCGAGGCCGCGCAGGCCGCGTACTGCCCGTACTCCGGCCTGCGGGTCGGCGCGGCGGCGGTCTGCGACGACGGCCGCGTCGTCGTCGGGTGCAACGTCGAGAACGCCGCGTACGGCGTCGGGCTGTGCGCCGAGTGCACGCTGGCCGGTCAGTTCTTCCTGACCGGTGGCGGCAGGCTGGTCGCGCTGGCCTGCCGCAGCGGCACGGGTGAGCTGCTGATGCCGTGCGGGCGGTGCCGACAGGTGATCTACGAGCTGGGCGGCGCGACCTGCCTGGTGGACACGCCGTCCGGCGTGCTGCCGATGACCTCGGTGCTGCCGGACGCGTTCGGACCGGAGGACCTGCCGTGACCCGGCCACCGGGACCGCACACCGCCGTGGACGTGATCCGCGCCAAGCGCGACCGCGCCCGGTTGACCGACGACCAGATCGACTGGGTGGTCGACGCCTACACCCGCGGCGAGGTGGCCGACGAGCAGATGTCGGCGCTGGCCATGGCGATCTTCCTGAACGGGATGGACGCCGCCGAGACCGCCCGGTGGACGCGCGCCATGGTGGAGTCCGGCGAACGGCTGGCGCTGGACGTCGGCAGGCCCACCGTGGACAAGCACTCCACGGGCGGCGTCGGCGACAAGATCACGCTGCCGCTGGCGCCGCTGGTCGCGGCCTGCGGCGCGGCGGTGCCCCAGCTGTCCGGGCGCGGCCTCGGGCACACCGGGGGGACGCTGGACAAGCTGGAGGCCGTCCCCGGCTGGCGGGCGCGGCTGTCGGTGGACGAGGTGGCGGCGCAGCTGCGGTCGGTGGGCGCGGTGATCTGCGCCGCGACGTCCGGGCTCGCGCCGGCGGACCGGAAGCTGTACGCGCTGCGCGACGTGACGGGCACGGTGGAGTCCATCCCGCTGATCGCGTCGTCGATCATGTCGAAGAAGATCGCCGAAGGCGCCGAGGCGCTGGTGCTGGACGTGAAGGTCGGGTCCGGGGCGTTCATGAAGTCCCTGGAGCAGGCCCGGGCGCTGGCGGCGGCGCTGGTGTCGATCGGCGTCGACCACGGGCTCCGCGTGTCGGCGCTGCTGACCGACATGTCGGTGCCGCTGGGGCGGGCGGTCGGCAACGCGGTCGAGGTGGCGGAGTCGGTCGACGTGCTGCGCGGCGGCGGTCCGGCCGACGTCGTGGAGCTGACCGTGGCGCTGGCGGAGGAGATGCTGTCGCGGGCGGGGGTGTCCGCTTCGCCGGCGTCGGTCCTGGCGTCCGGTGAGGCTTACGAGGTCTGGGCGCGGATGATCCGGGCGCAGGGCGGCGACCCGGACGCGCCGCTGCCCGTGGGGCGGCACAAGCACGTGGTGACGGCCGCCGAGGACGGGTACCTGACGTCGTTGGACGCCTACGCGGTGGGCGTCGCGGCCTGGCGGCTGGGCGCCGGGCGGGCTCGCAAGGAGGACCCGGTGCAGGCGGGCGCCGGCGTGCTGTGCCTGGTGAAGCCGGGCGAACGCGTGACCGCGGGCCAGCCGCTGCTGGAACTGCACACCGACACCCCCGACGCGGTGCCGGGCGCTCTGGAGTCGCTGGCCGGCGGCTACGGGATCGGCGACGAACCCCCGGCCCGCGGACCGCTGGTCCTCGACACCATCCGGGGTTAGGCAGCTCAACGAGGAGGCCCGGTCCGCGCGGAGCGGACCGGGCCTTCGTCGCTCGGCGGTCAGGCGCCCTCGGCGGCCAGGTCGTCGTCGTCCACGTTGCGGTTGTCGCCCGGCTTCGAGCCGTTCTTGCGGGTGCGCCGCTGCGGCCGGGGGAGGGCGGTCGGCGGGGGCGGCGGGGTCGGGGAGCCGCCGCCGAGGATCAGCTCGGCGAAGGTCGCCATGGCCTCGTCCAGCTGGCCGCCGATGCGCAGCTCCGACTCCTGGTTGCTCCGGCGCACCAGGCCGGCCAGCGACTCGGCGTCGGGCCGGGTCGACAGCGTGCCCTCGACCTTGGCGATGCCCTGCTCCACCACGCCGGACAGCTCGCCGAGGCGGGACGCGAAGTCGTCCTCCACCGAGTCGAGCCGGGTCGCCATGGTGTCCAGCCGCGACGTCACCTGCTCCAGGCGCTGCGCCAGCGCCTCCAGGCGGTCGGTCGAGTCGACCTGGTCGCGGGTCTCGTCCAGCGCCGCGTGCAGCGCCTCGCGGGCCTCGTCCAGCTTGCCCGTCAGCGTGCTGCGGGTGTCGGCCAGCGACGAGGACAGCGAGTCGCGCGTCTCGGCCAGCGACGAGTGCAGCCCGTCCCGGGTGCTGTTGAGGTTGTCGCGGGTCTCGTCCAGCCTGCCGTGCAGGGCGTTGGTCGAGTCCGCCAGCGACCGCTGCAGCGCCTCGCGGGTGCCGTCGAGGTGTTCGTGCACGCCCTCGTCCACCTCGTCCAGGCGACCGCGCAGCGCGGCCTCCAGCGCCTCGATCCGCTCCCGCAGCGGCGCGATCACCGCGCCCGGCACCTGGTCGACCTTGCCGTCCTGCTTGTCCAGGTGGCCGTCGAGGTCGTCCAGCCGCTTGTGGATGTGGGAGAGCTTGTCCTCCAGGCCGTCCATCCGCCCGGCGACGCCCTCGAACCGGCCCGCCACCCCGTCGAGCCGACCGTCGAGCTGCGCGAACGGCTTGGCCAGCTTGTCGACCAGGCCCTCGACGGCCCGACCGATGCCCTGGACGGCGTTGTCCTGCGCCTCCAACCTGGCCAGCGCCTCGTCCAGCCGCTCGGCCAGCACGCTGACCTCGGTCCGGTCGGGCAGCTCGGACAGGCGCTTGCGAACGGAACCCAGCGACTCGAGCGGGGACATCCGCGCGTGGATCTCGTCCAGCGCGTCGAAGATCTGCTGCTGCTCGCTCTCACGGATCTCCGCGGCGCGCGTGAGCATGTTGCGCATCCGATCGAAGGACATCGTGGAGTTGTTGTTCTCGTTCACGGCTCGGGTGCCTTCGTCCAGGGGAGGGGAGACCTCCGGGAGCCTAACCAGGTTGGGGCGGTGGGCAGTAGCGCCCCCCGACGCGGACCGCCTGGATCGACCTTGCGTGTACTCCGTTGGAGTGACAGTGGCCGACCCTACCTCAAGGTAACCGCCAGCGGGCCTGTGACTGCGCCGCGTGAGCATCCACCGTGTGAGTGACTAAAGCCGTGGTAGAGGTAGCGGAAAGTTCTGCATCACGACTGCACAACGGCGAAAGCGGCCCCCGACAGAGTGGTTCTGAACACACCCGGTGACGCCGGGGTGATGATACCGGATCAAGATCATCGCTCGGCGCAACGACACGGCGTGTCACCGGTATACGGTGGCGGCCATGCCGACCCCGCTTACCCAGGAGGCCCTTCGCAGCGCGCCGAAGGTGCTGCTGCACGACCACCTCGACGGTGGCCTCCGCCCCCAGACGGTGATCGAACTCGCCGACGCCTGCGGCCACCAGGGCCTGCCGACGACCGACCCGGTCGCGCTGGGCGAGTGGTTCCGCGACAACGCCAACTCCGGCTCGCTGGTCCGCTACCTGGAGGGCTTCGCGCACACGTGCGGCGTCATGCAGGACGAGGCCGCACTGGTCCGCGTCGCCTCCGAGGCCGTGCAGGACCTCGCCGACGACGGGGTCGTGTACGCCGAGATCCGCTACGCCCCCGAGCTGTTCACCGACAAGGGCCTGAGCCTGGAGCAGGCCGTCGAGGCCGTGCAGGAGGGCTTCCGGCAGGGCGAGGCCGCCACCGGCGGTCGGATCCGGGTGGGCACGCTGCTCTGCGCGATGCGCCAGAACGACGGCTGGCAGCGGATCGCCGACCTGGTGGTCCGCTACCGGGACGCGGGCGTGGTCGGCTTCGACATCGCGGGCCCCGAGGCCGGGTTCCCGCCGAGCAAGGAGCTGTCCGCGTTCGAGTACCTGCGGCAGCAGAACGCGCACTTCACCATCCACGCCGCCGAGGCGTCCGGCGCGGAGTCGGCGTGGGAGGCCGTGCAACTCGCGGGCGCGGAGCGGCTGGGCCACGGCGTGCGGCTGGCCGAGGACATCGACGGCGACGAGGTCGGGCTCCTCGCCGCGTACGTGCGGGACCGGCGCATCGCGCTGGAGATGTGCCCGACGTCGAACGTGCACACCGGCGCGGTGGCCTCGCTGGCCGAGCACCCGATCCGGCGGATGGCCGACCTGGGCTTCCGGGTCACCGTGAACACCGACAACCGGCTGATGAGCATGGTGTCGATGACCGGCGAGTTCGCCACCGTGGTCGAGCACTTCGGGTTCGGCTGGGACGACCTGCGCCGGTTCACCGCCAACGCCGCCAAGGCCGCGTTCCTGCCGCTGGACGAGCGCCGCGCCCTGGTCCAGGACGTGATCGAGCCCGCGTACGCCGCACTGCTGAAGTGACGGAAGAGGTCGCGGGCTCCGACGGGGCCCGCGACCTCTCCTCTGGTCACGCCTTGCCTAGTGGACCTTGAGCCGGTCCTCGAACGCCGCCACCAGCGCCCGCCACGCCACCTGCTCGTCGTCGAACGGCGCGCTGGGCGCGAGCCGCGTCGGGTCCGGCTTGAGCACGTACGACACCAGCCAGCCCAGCCGCTCGGACTGGTTCAGCGCCACCTTCACGGTGTCGTCGTTCGCCCACTCGCCCGCGTCCTCCAGCAGTTCGACCACCAGGTCGAGCTGCGTGGGGTCGATCGCGTTCGGCCCGTCGACGATGTCCTCGTCCAGGCCGGTGAGCACGTAGACGTTGTCCGGGTCGACGTCGACGTCGAGGTCGCCGCCGGTCGCCCTGGTGACCAGCTCGCCCCAGGTCGACACCTCGGCCAGGTCGTTGTCGTCGGCCTCGACGATGAACCGGGCCAGCGCGCGCGGCGACGTGAAGACGTCGATCTTGCCCTTGCGGCCGAGGAACACCGGCTGGTCGTCCAGGTAGCAGCGCAGCGTGTAGTACTCGCCCGCGCCACTGATGATCTTGATGGGGTCGATGCCGACCTCACCCCAGAAGCCGACCGGCTCGTCGCCGTCCTCGTCGTCCTCGTCGTCCGAGACCACCGCCGCCGCGGCGTTGGCCTCCTCGAACGCGGCCAGTTCCTCCTGCGCCGCCTTCAGCTCGACCGCGTCCACCTCGGGCGTGCTCGCGACCTCGTCGATCGCGTCCAGCACCTCGTCCCACTTGTCGGAGACGACCTCGGCCAGCTCGGTCCACAGCGCGTGGCCCTCGCGACCGGTGAACGGCAGCGTGCCCTGCGGCAGCAGCGCGAAGCCCTCCGCCGAGTCCAGGATCTCGTGCACCTTCTCCAGGTCGCACACGTCCGCCAGCGAGCGCACGATCGAGATCACGTCGGCCAGCTCGCCGATGACCCAGGTGTCGGGCTCCTCGGCGACCAGCTCCGGCACGCCCACCAGGTCGAACTGGTGGTTGTCGTCCGGCGACAGCTCACCGACCGACAGCGCGGGCACCACGTGCCACGCCGGGTGGTCGGTCAGGTCGTGCTCCTCGGCCTTGCGCACGAACGCCGCCAGGTGCGCGGCATCGGGGAACGTGTACAGGTCCTCCTCGTGGCCGAGGAAGGCTTCCCACTCCTCGCCCTCTTCCCGCCAGCGCGGGGCCCACAGGGTGACGACATCACCCTGGGTGAGCCCCAGCTCGATCGGGACGATGTCCTGTGCCATCCGACCTCCCGGTCACGCCATGCCCCTTTGCGATGCGGGGGCAAGAGTACGGGGTCGATCACCCGCTACTGCCGTTGACCACGGAAAGGGTCCGCGAAGTAGTCGTCGTCGTCCGGCTCCTCGGGCGCCGGGCGGGGCGCGGGGCGGCTCCGCGGCTGCCCGGCCCACGGCGGTCGGGCCGGTCCCGGGGGCGGGGCGGGCGCGGGCGGGGGTTCGGCCGCGGTCCTCAGCGGCGGCGGTCCGGCGAACGCCTCCACCGCCATCGCCAGGCCGTCGCCCAGCGCCTTGGCCAGCTCGTTGTAGCTGGTCCGCACGGCCGCGTCGGTCGCCAGCCGGGCCGTCTCCACCACCAGCGCGCCCACCGCGCCCGGTCCCCGCGCCAGCGCGTCCGGGTGCAGGTCGAGCGACTTCAGCTCACCGGTGGCGGTCGCCGTGGCGCGGGCCAGGCGGCTGGGGTGCTCGGCCGAGCCGGTGGTGCGGGCCAGCACGTCGGTCAGGGACTCGGCCGCCGCGAGTCGTTGTTCCTGCGTCACCGCGAACCCCTCAGGTACGTGCCACCGAAGTCGTCGTCGTCCGGACCGCGCTCGAAACCGATCTCGGTCAACGCCCGCAGCGTCGCCGGGTCGGCCACCCGCTCCAGGGTCCGGTGCATCCGGGTGGAGGCGTCCTTGGAGGCCCGTGCGGCGACGCGCAGGATCTCGTCGGCCAGCGCCCGCGGTCCCATGTTCAGCGCCGCCGGCGACACCCGCACCTCCCGGGGCGGTCCGCCGGGCGCGGTGACGACGGTGACCGCGCCGTCGGGTGACGACGCCCGGCCGAGCACCGGACCGGTGCGCGCCGCGTGCTCGGAAACCCGCCGCTCGGTGTCGGCGACCCGCTCGGCCGCCCGCTGCGTCTCGTCCACGCCCTCAGCCCGTCGGTCGGTAGAAGCCCATGAAGCCCATGCCGCTGTTGCTCGTGCGGATCGGGTTGACCTGCACCGGGTCGCCCGCCTCCACCATCTGCCCGTTGCCGATCACCATGGCCACGTGCCCGTCCCACACCACCAGGTCGCCGGGCAGCAGCTGGTCGGCCGGCACCGACGCGCCCATGGCCTGCGACGACGCGGGCCGCGGGATGTCGAACCCGGCGCCGCCGTAGGCCCACTGGGTCAGGCCGCTGCAGTCCGTGCCCTGGGGCGGGTTCGCGCCGCCCCACACGTACGGGGTGCCCAGGGCGGACAACGCGTTGCGCACGGCGCGCGCGGCGGTCTCGTTGGGCGCTTCGGCGCTGCTGCCGTCCGGCAGGTTCACGCCGACGCCGGTGCCGGGTTGCGGCGGGATGGCCACGGGCAGGTTCGGGCCGATCGCGCCGCCACCGCCGCCCCCACCACTGCCGCCCCCACCTCCACCGCCGCTACCGCCTGTGCCGCCGCTGCCGCCGGTCCCGCTGGACGACGAGCCACCGCCGTCACCCGCGGACGACGTCGACGTGGAGCCGCCGCTCTCCACGCCCAACGGGTCGCCGAGGCCGGCGAAGTCCGGGTGCTGCAAGCTCCGGAGCTGCGCGACGACGTTCGTCAGCTCGGTGCGGACCCGGTCCAGCTCCCGAGCCGTCCTGCCCTCGTACTCGCGGGCCTTCGCGGTCACCTCCGCCGCCACCGCGAGCACCGCGCCGATCCCGCCGAACACGCCGGCCGCCACGGCCGCCGCCAGCCGGGGCCACGCCCAACCGGTGAACTCGTCGATCAGGGCCTGGATCGCGGTCCTGCCGGACGTCACCGCGTCGACCGCGGTGGTGGCCGCCTGCCGCGTGGTCGTCGCGTTGCGCGCCAACGTGCCCACGCCGCCGGAGAACGTCGCGACGCGGGCCTGGAAGGCGTTCGCCTTCTCGCCGTACCAGCCGGCCAGCGCCGCGTTCGCCGCGCCGGTGTGCCTGCCCTCGACCTCGGTGAGCGCCGAGGCCGCCCGCCCGAACGCCTCCGCCGCGCCCGTCGCACCGCCGGTGTCGCCGTCGAGCTGGGCCAGGTGGTCCTTCATCGGCCGGACCAGGGCCGCCAGGAAGCCGCCGACGTCCACGTCAGGTCCGGTACGCCCGGTCGAGGCCGGTGCTGTTGGCCGCCTCCTGCTCCACGTACGCCTCGCCGGTCTGCCGGACGGCGGTGGCGAACCCGGACAGCCCGGCCGCCGCGGCGGCGACACCGTCCACTTGGGCCTGTGCCGCGGCCCGGAACGCCGCGCCGAGGCCGACCTCGTCGCCGATCTTCCCGAAACTGCCCGCCGCCAACGACGTGCTGCCCGCCAGCGCGCCCGTGCCGACCGCGCCGACCTCGCCCGCCAGACCCGCCGCCGCGCCGCTGTACGCCGACAGCGCCGCGGTGTCGACGCCGAAACCCCGTTCCACCCTGGTCCCCCTCTTGGTGCCGTGCGACCGCGATCCTGCCCCATCGACCCGCCGGTCGTGCGGCGTTCGGCCAGATCCTGCCCCGATGAGCGGTACCGGCGGCGTCGTCGTCACCTGATCATGTGCATGTGGGTGTTTTGCGCCATTGGGAACGGATCGTGGCGTGGCTCGACCACCACGCCCCCTTGACCGCATCGGCGTTCGTGCCACCCGAGGACGGCGCCGCGGTCGAGTCGTTGGCGGTCGCGAGCGGCCTCGTGCCGCCCGACGACCTGCGTGCTTGGTGGGCGGTGTGCGGCGGCACCGAGAACCTGGCGTTCGCGGAGGTGCTGCCGCCGTTCTACACGCCGCTCGGGCCGTCCAACGCCCTGCGGTCGTGGCGGTTGAAGGAGCGGTTCTGGCCCGCGGACCTCGACACCGAGGCGGGCACGCCCACGTCCGGCTTCCACCCGATGTGGCTGCCGATCGCGTTCGACGGGTGCGGTGACGCGCTGGCGGTCGACCTGCGGCCGGGCGTGCTGTCCGGGTGCGTGGTCGAGTGGGACCGCGAGGCGGGCGAGATGCTGAAGCCGGAGTGGACCAGCCTGGACGAGATGCTGGACCAGATCGCCACCGCGCTGGAGCACCGCAGCCGGCTCGGCCACTGCGAGCCGCTGGTGACGACGGACGGCCGGCTCGGCTGGTGCACCAACTGACGTCCCGGGCCGGGTGGTGACCCCGGCGGGTGAAGTGGGGCGGTCCGGCGTGCCGGGTGGGGCGCGGTGACGTTGGCTGCGAGGAGGCGGGTCGACCTCCACGGGAGCCGGACATGGGCATCAGCCGGGCGGGCGCGGTCGGTGCGGCGGTTGTCGTCGCGGTGGTGGCGGTCGGGTGGGCGCCGGGGGCGGGAGTGGTGGCGGGGGTGGCCGCGGCGGCGGTGAACCCGGTGCGGCCGGTCGCGCCCGGTGACGTGGTGGCGGATCCCAGCCACGGGTTCCTCGTGCTGGTCGAGGGCGACGCCGCGCTGAACGAGAACGAGACCGAGGGGCCGGTCGCGGTCGGCGGCGACCTTCGGTTCCGGCTGTACAACGCGGGCGCGAACAACCCCGGCTCCTACGCCCTGCCCGGCGACGCCCGGCCGACCAGCCTCGTCGTCGGCGGCCGGGTGGACTTCGCGGGGAGCGGGCCGGGTGCGCGGCTCAGCGTGCTCGACCAGTCCTACGCCAAGATCGGCGACCTGGGCGGCGCGAGCGTGCTGCCGTCCGGCGGGGTCACGTTCGTCGTGCCGAGCGGCGGTGACCAGGACACCCGGCCCGCGGTGGCGGTGCAGACCTCGCAGCCCGCCGGGTCGGTCGGCGGCCCGAGCGGGTTCGACTTCGCGGCGCTGTTCGCGCTGTACCGGGGGATCAACGCCGACGTGGCCGCGTGCGCGTCGACGGTGCAGCTGCGGGACCAGAACGGGCAGGGGCCGTGGAACGGCACGGACCCGAACGCCACCATCGGCCTGCGACCCGGCCAGAACGTGCTCACCCTGGACGCCGCGCGGATGAGCGCGCTGGACAACGTCAACCCGCTCAACGGCGCCCTCCAGCCCGGCGACGAGGCGTGGCTGGTCGTCAACGTCGACGTGACCGGCGACTACACCTGGCCGGCGCCGAACGTGAGCTGGCAGGGCAACGGCCCGTCGCACCACGTGCTGTGGAACTTCACCACCTCCGGCACCATCACGCTGCCGCCGGACTCGCCCACCGTGTGGGGGACCGTCTACGCGCCGAACGCGACCCTGGTCGACAACAGCTCGTCCAACATCGAGGGCGCGGTGGTGGTGCGGTCCCTCGTCCACGGTGGAACCGCGAGCGGCAGCGGTGGCGAGATCCACCACGCGCCGTTCGACGACGTCCTCACGACGTGCGAGTCCGGGACCACCACGACGACCACGACCACCACCACGGCCCCGACGACCACCACGGCCCCGACGACCACCACGGCCCCGACGACCACCACGGCCCCGACGACCACCACGGCCCCGACGACCACGTCCACAGCCCTGACGACCACGACCACGACCACGACTGCGGACGTGACGACCACGGCCACGACCGAGTCGGAGTCGGGGACGGAGCCAGGCGCGGTCCGGCCGGGCGGGGGCGGCCAGCTCGCCGCCACCGGTTCGCCGGTGCGCGGGGCGGTGGTGCTGGGCGGCCTGCTGGTCCTGTCCGGCGGGACCGCGCTGGCCCTGACGCGCCGGCGCGACCGCCGTCGGACGTGACCCGTTCGAACGACGCGCGGCACGAGCTGCCCGCCGCCGTCTTGAGCCTCGCCTGACCGGGTACCCGTGGCCATGACCAGCTACGAGCACCGGGCGCCCGTCGAGATGTCCGCCCAGGAGCTGTTCGAGTTCCTGGCGCGACCCGAGAGCCTGCCCCAGCACCTGCCCGGACTGTCCGCCTCGACCCCGCGCATCGACCACGACCGGCGGAGCCTGTCGTGGGAGGAGAACGGCTACCGGGGCGTGCTGAGCGTCGCCGACGACGACGCCGGGCTCTGCGAGGTCGTGCTCACCGTGGAGACCGACGAGCCCGGTGACGTGCGGCGCGAATTGGCGGAGGCGGTGGCGGCCATCTCCCACCGGGCCACCTCGGAGGCCGACGTGAGCGCGGCCAAGAACCAGGACACCTGGTACTGATGTGACGCAAGTCACTCCAATGTGAGAACCGTTCCCGCCGCCCGGTCGTCTTGCCGGGTGTGAACGAGGAGCAGCTGGTGCGCGCGGTCGCCCGTGGCGACCGCGCGGCCTTCGAACAGCTCTACCGCCGCACGTCGCCGTGGCTGGCGGTGCGCCTGCGCCGCCGGTGCGCCGACGAGCAGGTCGTGGCCGAGGTCATGCAGGAGACGTACCTGGCGGTCTGGCGGGCGGCCGGGTCGTTCGCGGGCGCGGCGGTCGACGGCACGGCGGTCGGCTGGCTGTGGACGATCGCGGCCCGCCGGCTGGTCGACGCGTTCCGCAGGCGTGCCCTCCAGCGGGCGCCCCTCCCGGTGGCGGGCGCCGCGCCCGCCGCCGAGGACGAGGCGCTGGCGGGCACGTGGAGCGACGAGGTCGGCGGCGCGCTGCGCGACCTGGCCCCGGAGCTGCGGCAGGTGCTCCAGGCGATGGTGCTGGACGGGTTGACCGTGCGCGAGACCGCGGTGCTGCTCGGGGTGCCCGAGGGCACCGTCAAGACCCGCGCCCGGCGGGCTCGGATCGCGCTGCGGGAGGCACTGTCATGAGCGAGCACCCCTCGGCCGCCTCGATCGCCGGGTACGCGGCGGGCGACGACCTGCCCGCCGACCTGCTGTGGGCGGTCGAGGCGCACCTGGAGACCTGCGAGCTGTGCCGGCTGCGGCTGGCCGACGTGGCTCCGCCGCAGGTCACGGCGTTGACGGCGGCCGTGTGGGCGCAGCTGGGGCCGACCGGGACGCCGGTGCGCCGACGTCGCCACCTCGCCCGCTGGGCCGCGCCGTCGCTGCTGCCGTGGCTCGCCATGACGGCGTTCGCGGTGCTGGCGGCGCTGTCGCTGGACGGGCTGCTGCCCCGGCACGAGGTGTCGTCCGCGGTGCTGCTGGTCGCGCCGATCGTGCCGGTGCTGGGCGTGGTCGCGGCCTGGTCGCGCGGCATGGACCCGGCGCACGAGCTGGTGGTCTCCACCGCGCGGGCCGGGCTGCAGCTCGTGCTGCGCCGCACGCTCTCGGTGCTGCTGGTCGTGCTGCCGGGCCTGCTGCTCGGCGGTTGGCTGGCGGGCGCGTCACCGGCGTACTGGCTGCTGCCGTGCCTGGCCGTCACCACGGTGACGCTCGCGCTCGGCGGCGTCATCGGGGTGCGCCGGGCCGCCTTCGCCGCCGCCGCCGCGTGGGCGGTGCTGGTGGTCGGTCCGGCGGTGGTCGTCGGCGCCGTGCCCGGTGTGCTGGCGCCGGGCGCGGCGCCGGTGTGGGCGGCGGCGTTCGTCGGGGGCGCCGCCGCCGTTGTCCTCAGGTCCGCGGCCTACGCGCGCCTGTGATGGAGGGGTTGTCGTTGAGAGGTCGGGAGATGGCACGTGCGGTGAGCGCGGCGGAGGTCGCGCCTGCGGGGTACGCCTGGCAGGTCCGGGCGGAGGGCCTGCGCGTGCGCGCGGGCCGGAGGACGGCGGTGGACGGGCTCGACCTGCGGCTGGGCCGCGGCGTCCACGGGCTGCTCGGGCCGAACGGCGCGGGCAAGACCACGCTCATCCGGGCGCTGGCGACCGTGCTGCGGCCCGCGTCGGGGACGTTGGAGGTGCTGGGCTCGTCGGTGTCGGGGCGGGTGGACCTGCGCCGGCTGCGGCGCGCGCTCGGCTACCTGCCGCAGGACTTCGGCTACTACAAGCGGTTCACCGTGCGCGAGTTCGTCGAGTACGTGGCGTGGCTCAAGGAGGTGCCGAAGCGGGACGTCCCCGGCGCCGTGCAGCGGGCCGTGGAGCGGGTCGGGCTGGCCGACCGGGCGGACGACCGGCTGAAGACGCTGTCCGGCGGCATGGTGCGGCGGGCGGGCATCGCGCAGGCCATCGTCAACGACCCCGAGGTGCTGCTGCTGGACGAGCCGACCGCCGGGCTCGACCCGGGCCAGCGGGTCCGGTTCCGGGAGCTGCTGCAGGAGCTGGGCGCCGACTCGTGCGTCGTCGTGTCGACCCACCTGGTCGAGGACGTCGCGACGGCCTGCACGGACGTGGTGCTGGTCAAGGCGGGTCGGCTGGTGTTCCAGGGCACGCCGGACGGGCTGGCCGCCGCGGGCGGGCCGGACGACGTCGGCGACAGCCCGCTGGAACGCGGCTACTCGGCCCTGCTCGGCGGGGCGGGCGAGTGGTGAGGGTCCTCGGGATCGAGCTGAGGCGGACGACGGCGCCGGTGCTCGGCGCGCTGGTCGCCGTGGTGCTGGTCGGGCTGCTGGACTGGGGCCCGTCGACGAAGAACAGCACGGCGTGGGACCGGCAGTGGTCGACGATGGCCGAGTGGGCCCGGTTCATGCTGCTGTTCGCGTGGCCGCTGACGCTGGGCGCGGGCGCGTTGCAGGGGCTGCGCGACCGGCGGTCCGGGGTGGAGGAGCTGTTCGGCTCCACGCCGCGGCCGCGGGCCCAGCGCGTGGGCTGGACGCTCGGCGCACTGGCGCTGGCGCTGGTGGTGGCGTGCGCGGTGGTGCTCGCGGTCGGCGCGGTGCGGGTCGCGTCGGCGACGGACCACTTCCACCTCGGGTGGGCGCCGGTCGCGCTGGTGGGCGTGGTGGCGCTGGTCGCCGCCGCGTGGCTGGGCATGGGGCTGGGCCGGCTCGTGCCGTCGCCCCTGACGCCGCCGCTGGTGGCGGTCGCCGGGTTCGCGCTGATGGTGCTGGGCTCGGGTCCGACGGGCGGTGCGGCGTTCCGCTGGACCCTGCTGCTGCCCTCGGTGCCGTCGCCGGAGACGGTGTACGCGTCGGTGGCGGGCTCGGTGAGCCTGGGGCAGGCGGTGTGGTTCGCGGGGGTGGCGCTGGCCGGGTTCCTGCTGGTGGCGCTGCGGCGGGCGTGGCTCGGCGCGCTGCCGCTGGTGGTCGCGCTGGCGGTGGCCGTGCCGCTGCTGCCGTCGACGCCGGAGGGGGCCGTGGCGGCCGACCCGGTGGCGGCGGAGCTGGTGTGCGCGGAGCAGCTGTGCCTGACCCGGGCGCACGAGGACGAGCGGGCGGCGTTGGCGGGACCCGCGCGGGAGGCGTTGCGGGCGCTGGCGAAGCTGCCGTCGCCGCCGACGTCGGTGCGCGAGGTGGCGGCCCCGGTCCGGCCCCGGGACGCGCGCGGGCCGGAGCCGGTGGACGCCGTGTGGGTGCACCTGGACGAGTTCACGTACTTCCGCACCGCGCCGCCGACGGCCGAGCAGGTGACGGCCTACCTGGTCGCCGGCGCGGGCACGCGGACCTGCTACGGCGAGCACGTCCCGCGGGGAGCGGCCCGCGAGCTGGCCGCGCGCACCGCGATGACGACCTGGCTGACCGGCCGCGTCGAACCGCTGCCGATGTACCGGTCGTGGCTGAGCCGGGAGACCGACGGCCTGGCGGCCGAGGCACTGGCCCACCTGCGCTCGCTGCCCGAACCCGTCCAGGCCGCCCGGGTCCAGGCGGCTCGCGAGACCCAGGCGGCCTGCTCCGGCGACGCCCTCACCACCCTGACGGCGGGCACGACGTGAACCGCTGGGTGCTGCTCTACGTCCGCTCTCGCGGCGTCCTCGGGTCCTTCGCGACCGTCGTGGTGGGAGTCGTGGGGGTGGCCGCGTTCGCCGGCGCGGACGGCAGCCCGCAGCTTGCCGCGTTCGGCGCGGCGCTCGGGGTGGCCGCCGTCGCGACCGGCCTCGGCGGGCAGGACCTGGCGCTGGACCGCACGGCCGCGTTCGGCTGGCCGCCCCGCCGGGCCGCGCACCTGCTGCTCGGCGGCGCGGTCGTCGCCGCGCTGCTCCTCGCCGCCGGCCGGGTCGCCGACCCGATCGCCCCGGACGCGTTCGTGCTGCGCGACGTCGTCGGGCTCGGCGGCCTGGCGGCCCTGGGCGCGCTGGTGCTCGGCGCGCGCGCCGCGTGGGCGCTGCCGGTCGGCTGGACGGGCGTCACGCTCGTCGTGCCGCCCGGCGCGGACCACTGGCTCGACCGCCTGCTGACCTGGCCGGTGCAACCGACCGGCACCACCTCGGCCACCGTGACCGCGGTCGTGCTGGGCTGCACCGGCCTGCTGGCCCACAGCTGGTTCGGCTGCCGCCGCTAGACGCCGATCGGGTGCCAGACCGTCTTCGTCTCCAGGAACGCCCGCAGCCGGGCGATGTCCGGCTCGCGGGTGAAGTCCTCGGCCGGCCGGGACCGCAGCACGCGCTTCACGGTCCCGGCCGCCGCCCGCTCCAGGTCCGCCCGCGCCGACTTCGGCGCGCCGGTCAGGTCGAGCGCGTTCACGTCGCCGTGCGACGCCAGCCACGGCGCGATCTCCGCCGTGCGGCCGGTCAGCACGTTCACCACGCCGCCGGGCAGGTCGGACGTCGCCAGCACCTCGGACAGCGTCACCGCGGGCAGCGGCCGCTCCTGCGAGCTGACGACCACCGCCGCGTTCCCGGTCGCGATCACCGGGGCCACCACGCTGATCAGCCCCAGCAGCGACGACTGCTGCGGCGCGAGCACGGCGACCACGCCCGTCGGCTCCGGCACCGAGAACGAGAAGTACGGCCCGGCCACCGGGTTCGACGCGCCCAGCACGGTGGCCACCTTGTCGGTCCACCCCGCGTACCAGACCCAGCGGTCGATCGCCGCGTCCACCAGCGACTGCGCCTTCTTCACCGGCAAGCCCTCGCAGGCGGCCACCTCGGCGGTGAACTGGTCCCGGCGGCCCTCCAGCACCTCGGCCACCCGGAACAGCACCTGCCCCCGGTTGTACGCCGTCGCGCCGGACCAGCCGGGGAACGCCTTGCGCGCCGCCGCGACCGCGTCCCGGGCGTCCTTGCGCGAGCCCTGCGCCGCGTTGGCCAGGAACGCGCCCTTGGCGTCCACCACCGGGTAGGACCGGCCCGACTCCGACCGGGGGAAGGCGCCGCCGATGTACAGCTTGTAGGTCTTCGCGACCGCGATCCGGTTCTCAGACATCGAGGTACGCCTCCAGCCCGGTGCGACCGCCCTCGCGGCCGAAGCCCGACTCCTGGTAGCCGCCGAACGGGGCGGTCGGGTCGAAGCGGTTGAACGTGTTCGCCCACACCACGCCGGCGCGCATCTTCTGCGCCGCCCACAGGATGCGGGAGCCCTTCTCGGTCCAGATGCCCGCCGACAGCCCGTACGGCGTGTTGTTCGCCTTGGCCACCGCCTCGTCCGGGGTGCGGAACGTGAGCACCGACAGCACCGGCCCGAAGATCTCCTCGCGCGCGATCCGCATCGCCTGCGACACGTTCGAGAACACCGTCGGCGCGAAGTAGAAGCCCTTGTCCGGCAACGGGCACGCGGACGTCCACCGCTGCGCGCCCTCGGCGTCGCCGGTCTCGACCAGCTCCTGGATCTTCGTCAGCTGCTCGCGCGAGTTGATCGCGCCGACGTCGGTGTTCTTGTCCAGCGGGTCGCCGACGCGCAGCGTGGACACCCGGACGCGCAGCTTCTCCAGCAGCTCCTCGGCCACCGACTCCTGCACCAGCAGCCGGGAGCCCGCGCAGCACACGTGGCCCTGGTTGAAGAAGATGCCGTTGACGATGCCCTCGACCGCCTGGTCCAGCGGCGCGTCGTCGAACACGATGTTCGCCGCCTTGCCGCCCAGCTCCAGGCCGACCCGGCGGCCGGTGCCCGCGAGCTGCCGCTGGATGATCTTGCCGACCTCGGTGGAGCCGGTGAACGCGACCTTGTCGAGGTCCGGGTGGGACACCAGGGCCGCGCCGACGTCACCCGCTCCGGGGAGGATGTTCACCACACCGGGCGGCAGGTCGGCCTGCTGGACGATCTCCGCCAGCACCAGCGCGGTCAGCGGCGTCGTCTCCGCGGGCTTGAGCACCACGGTGTTGCCGGTCGCCAGCGCGGGCGCGATCTTCCACGCGGCCATCATCAGCGGGAAGTTCCACGGGATGACCTGGCCCGCGACGCCCAGCGGGCGCGGGTCGGGGCCGTAGCCCGCGTAGCCGAGCTTGTCGGCCCAGCCCGCGTGGTAGAAGAAGTGCGCGGCGGCCGTCGGCACGTCGACGTCCCGCGCCTCCTTGATCGGCTTGCCGTTGTCCAGCGACTCCAGCACCGCCAGCTCCCGCGACCGCTCCTGGATGAGCCGGGCGATGCGGAAGATGTACTTGGCCCGCTCGGAGCCGGGCATCCGGCCCCAGACGCGGTCGTAGGCGCGGCGGGCGGCCTTCACGGCCTTGTCGACGTCCTCGGGCGCGGCCGTGGAGACCTCGGCCAGCACCTCCTCGGTGCCGGGGTTGACGGTCTTCAGCGGCTCACCGCCGCCGTCGACGAACTGACCGTCGACGAACATGCGGTAGTTCGGCTTGAGGTTCGCGATGTCCCGCGACTCGGGCGCGGGCGCGTATTCCCACATGTCAGTCCACCGTCACGTAATCGGGGCCGCTGTAGTGGCCGGCCAACTGGGTGCGCCGCTGCATCAGCAGGTCGTTGAGCAGCGTGGAGGCGCCGAAGCGGAACAGCTCGGGTGTCAGCCATTCGGGTCCGGCGACCTCGTGCACCGCCACCAGGTACTTGATCGCGTCCTTGGTCGTGCGGATGCCGCCGGCGGGCTTCACGCCCCGCAGCTCGCCGGTCTGGGTGTGCCAGTCGCGGACGGCCTGGAGCATCACGTGCGTGACCGGCAGCGTCGCGGCGGGCGAGACCTTGCCGGTGGACGTCTTGATGAAGTCGCCGCCGGCGAGCAGCCCCAGCCAGGACGCGCGGCGCGCGTTGTCGTAGGTCGCGAGCTCGCCCGTCTCCAGGATGACCTTGAGGTGCGCGTCCCCGCAGGCGTGCTTGACCTGCACGATCTCGTCGAACACCTGCCCGTAGCGGCCGGACAGGAACGCGCCCCGGTCGATCACCATGTCGATCTCGGTCGCGCCCGCGGCCACGGCGAAGGCGGTGTCCTCCAGCTTCACCTTCAGGCTCGACCGGCCGGACGGGAAGGCGGTGGCGACGCTGGCGACGCCGATGCCCGTGCCGGCGAGTTCGGCCACGGCCGTCTCGACCATGTCCGGGTACACGCACACGGCGGCGACCTGCGGCACGTCCGGGTTGTCGGGGTCGGGTCTGCGGGCCTTCGCGGCCAGCGAGCGCACCTTGCCGCGGGTGTCGGCGCCCTCCAGCGTGGTCAGGTCGACCATGCCGATGGCGGTGTCGATGGCCCACAGCTTGGCGGCCTTCTTGATGCTGCGGGTGCCCAGACCGGCCGCGCGCTGTTCGACGCCGACCTGGTCCACGCCGGGCAGGCCGTGCAGGAACCGGCGCAGCGACGCGTCGTCGCGCACGGCGTCCGCGAGCGCCGGGGGCAGCTGCGCTGGCGGTGGAGTTGTCGGAGCAGCCATGCCGCCGAGTCTAGGCGGAGTGGGACGGCCGTCCTAGTTGAGCCGATCGGGAGGGTGCGGGCCCTCAGCCCTCCAGCTCGTCGTACTTGCGCCCCTTGATCTTTTTCTTCTTCGGCCGCTTCACCTCGACCGCGCCCATCATCGCGAACCCGGTGATGCGCACCACGGGACCACCGGGGATGGTCGGCGCCCCCTTGTGCGTGGTGTCCTCGAACGCGCCCATGAACCCGATGCCGTCGACCCGGACCGTGACGTCCTCCGGCACGATGATCTCCACCCCGCCCATCAGCGCGTAGGCGTTGATCGTCGTCTCGGCCTGGGAGAAGCGGGCCCTGGTCAGGTCCAGCTGGATGCCGCCCATGAACGCCGTCGCGGTGTGCGTCGGCGGCACGACCCACTCCCCGCGCCGCTCCACGCCCGACCAGAACGCGAACGAGACCGTCGAACCGGGCGTGCCGCCGATGCGCGACGAGGGGGCGTTGTGGTGCATCGGCTGGGGCAGGACGTTGGGCGCCGGCACGCCGAGGTCGGCGGTCAGCGGCACCAGGTCGCCGTAGGTCTTGGCCGCGTACACCGCGCCCAGGCGCTCGTCCAGCTCGTGCAGGTCCAGCCTGCCCTCGCCGTGCGCCTGCTGGAGCACTTGGGCGACCTTCTCGCGGTCGGCGTCCGAGGCACGCATCTGACGGGGGTCCGGCACCAGCTCGTCGCTCACCCGGGTGAGTCTAGGTTCAGAACCGGCGGCTGAGCACCGACCAGTCGACTTTGCCGGTCACTTCCGCACCGCGGCCGACCTGACCGGGGCGAACCGGCGGCCGGACCGGCGGCGGGTCAGCTCGGCTCGCGGACCGACAGGCCGGCCGCCCGGTAGATGTCGTCCACGACCCGCATCGTGGCCACCGCGTCGTCCACCGTCGTCGGGAACGGCTTGCCGTGCAGCACGGCGTCCGCGAACGCCGCCAGCTGGTAGTCGTACGTCGGCCGGCGGTCGAAGCGCTCGACCCGGCGGTGCCCGTCCAGCTTCACCGCGAGCCGGTGCCCGTACTGCGGCGCGAAGGGGTTGAGCACCTTCAGGGAACCGTTGGCGCCCAACACCTTCGCGGTCAGCTTCACCAGCGAGCGCGACCACATCGACGTCACCACGGTCCCGGTGTGCCCGGCCGGGAACTTCAGCTCCGCCCGCATGAACCGGTCGATCCCGTCGCCCTTCAGCAACGCCCGCGCCGACTTCACCTCCGGCTCGCCGCCACCGAGGTGGCGCACCAGGTTCACCGGGTAGCAGCCGGTGTCCATCATCGCGCCGCCCGCCAGGTCCAGCGAGTACCGGATGTCGCCGAACCGCGGCAGCGGGATGCACATCCGCGCCTCCACGTGCCGCAACTCGCCGAGTTCCGCGACCACCTCCGGCAACCGCAGCGCCAACGGGTGGTAGCGGTAGTGGAACGCCTCCATCACCACCAACCCGCTGCTCCTGGCGACCGCCGCCACCTCCGCGGCCTCCTCGGCGTTGGCCGCGAACGGCTTCTCGCACAGCACGTGCTTCCCGGCCGCCAACGCCGCCAACGTCCACTTCCCGTGCAGCCCGTTGGGCAGCGGGATGTAGACGGCGTCCAGGTTGGGGTCGTCCAGCAGCTCCTCGTACGTCGCGTGCACCCGCGGGATCCCGTGCCGGTCGGCGAACGCCTGCGCCCGCCCGACCTCCCGGGCCGCCACCGCCGACACCTCGACCGCCGCCACGGACCGCGCCGGCCGCACCAACGCCGACGGCACGATCCGCGCCGCCCCCAGAACCCCGATCCGCACGTGGTCGGCCATGCTCATGTCACTACCCCCGCCACGATCCCGGGAATCGTCCTGTGATCGGGCATCCTCCGGATCTCCGGCACGTACGGGTCCAACTCGCCCTCCTCGAACCGCGCCGACCTCACCGCCCACCACACCTGGTTGCCCACGTCGCCCCCGATCCGGTACGACCCGTCCGCCAGCAGCACGGCCCACCCGTCATCAGCGTTGATCAACTTGGCCAGTTCCGTGCCGCCGACGCTCCAGATCCGCGTCGTCCCGTCCGTCGACGTGGTGGCGAGGTGCTTGCCGTCCGGCGAGAAGGCCACGCACCTCACCGGCCCGAGGTGTCCGCGCAGAACGGCCACCTCCCGTCCCTGGAGACTCCACACACGAGCGGTCCCGTCGTCGGAGCACGTGGCGAGGAGCTTGCTGTCCGGTGCGAAGGCGACCGCCCACACCTCTGCGCCATGCCCGCGCAGCACCAGTGCGGTCCTGTGCCGCCTGGTCCGGACGCGAGCGGTTCCGTCCGCCGACGCGGTGGCGATGTACCGGCCGTCGGGAGAGAAGACCACCGAGGTGAGCCACCCGCTGTGGTCCGCGTAAGTGGCCGTGAGGCGACCGGAGGTGGTCCACACGTGAGCGGTCCCGTCCGCCGAAGCGGTCGCGAAGCGCTTCCCGTCCGGGCTGAACGCCACGGCTTCCACGGAGAGCGCATGACCTGACAGGACCAGGCGCTCCGAACCGCCGTCGACGGACCAGATGTGCGCCTCCCCACCGATCGTGCCGCCGAGCACCCGCCGACCGTCAGGGGAGAAGGCGACCGAGACCACCGGGGTGTCGGAGGTCGAGTACACGAGGGGGAGGCGCTGGTCGAGGAAGTGGACCCGCAGCGCGTCGGTGAACGAGGCGACCGCGAGGGACCTGCCGTCCGGTGCGAAGGCGATCGCCGCCACCTCGCCCCGCCGGATGGTCAGGGCCGGCCCGGCGCCGGCCCACAGGTGCGCGCCGCGGGTCGACGCGGTGGCCAGGGAGGCGCCGTCGGGCGAGAAGATCACCGTGGTCACCGGCCGCACCTGACCACCGTGGTGGTCGAGCGGATCACCGGTCGGTGTGCAGAACAGCACCTGCCGGTTGTTCGCCGTCGCGATCTCCTCACCGTCCGGCGAGAACGCCAGCACGTTGGTGCCGGGGTCCCGGCCGATCTCGGCTGTGCGGGTGCCGTCCGAGGCCCAGAGGGTGAGGGTGTGGTCGCTCGTGGTCGTCGTGGCGATGTGCTTGCCGTCCGGCGAGTAGGCGACGTCGTAGACCGGGGACGAGTGCTGCAGCGTCGCGACAGGGCTGCCGCCGATGGTCCAGATCCGCGCTGTGGTGTCGTGCGCTCCGGTGACGAGGTGTTCCCCGTCCGGTGAGAACGCCACTCCGCACAGTCCCCTGGTGTGGCCGGCGAGCGTCGAGACCGGCTCACCGTCGACGGTCCAGATGCGGACGGTCCCGTCGTCGGACGCGGTGGTGACGTGGCGGCGGTCCGGTGCGAACGCCACGGCTTCGATCTTCTCCTCGTGCCCGAGGAGCACCGCGACCTCATCACCGCCGAGGGTCCAGATCCGTGCGGTGCGGTCGCGCGAACCGGTGACGATGTGCTGTCCGCCGGGCGCGAACGCCACGCACCGCACGCCGTCCTGGTGTCCTCCCACGACCGTGACCAGGTCGCCGTCACGGGTCCAGATCCGCGCGGTGCCGTCGTCGGACGACGAGGCGAGGTGTTCGCCGGTCGGGGACCAGGCGACCCGGGTGACGTGCCCGGTGTGACCGGTCAGCGTCCGGAGCGCCTTCCGCGTCGCTCGCTCGACCAGCGTGACGGCCCAGCCACTGGCCACCGCGAGCACCGTGCCGTCGGGGGAGTAGGCGAGGGACTGCGCACCGCCGACGGCGGTCACCACCGAGGCCGGGTCGCGGCCGACGACGGTCGCCTCGGCCAGCTCCGGGTGCTCCTCCACCCCGCGCACGCCGAGCAGCACCGCGCCGCGCCAGTCGCTGCCGGTCAACCGCGCGCCGGTCAGGTCGCCGCCGGTCATCCGGACGCCCCGGAAGTCCGCGCCGGCCAGGTCCGCCCCGGTGAGGTCCGCGTCGGTCAACCGCTGCCCGCGCAGGTCCGCCCCCGTCACCGCGGTGCCGCGCAGGTCGACCCCGGACAGGTCGCGGTGGCGCAGGTCGAGGTCGACCAGGTGCTGCCGCACGGTCGCGGGCCCGCCCAGCCGGTCCCACACCGCCACCGCGTTCAGCCGCACGACCTTGTCGGCGCCCGGCCGCGTCGCGACCCGCACCGCCCACTCGCGGGCGGCGGCGTGGCCGGCGAGGTCGCAGAAGAAGTCCACCATCAACGGCGACATGGGCCTGCTCATCACGCTCGGCACGGCGCCGTCGCGGACCTGCTCGGCCGCCGCGTTGGCGACCAGCCACTCCATCACCGACTGGTGCACGAACCCGAAGCCGTCCTCCGTGTTGACCAGCAACGTGCCCGAGCCGACCGCGTGCGCCGCCTGCGCCGTCGAGTAGCCCCGCTCCACCAGCTCGGTCAACGTCTGCGCGACCGTCTCACCCAGGTCGGACGCCTGCACCGCGGCCGCCGTGCCCGACCACAGCCGCGACGCGAGCACCGTGCACACGCGCAGCCGTTCCAGCTCGTCGAACGACCGCAGCCCGGACGGGTGCCGCTGCCGCTCCGCCTCGTGCAGCAGCCAGAAGTCGACCAGCTCCCGGTACAGCTCGGCGGCGCTGATCCGGCCCTGCTCCTGCCGCACCTGCCGCAGCCGCCGCTCGTCCAGGTCGGCGATGAACGCCAGCATCCGCGGGTTGCGGGACAGGCCCAGCAGGTCGTGCACCTCGCGCAGCAGGTCGAACCGGCGCTCGGCCTGCCCGGCGTCACCCCGGTAGTGCCGGGTCAGGAAGTCGAGGACCTGCCCGTCGGTGAAGTCCTCCAGCACCGCCACCCGGCTGGAGCTCATCGCGGCGACCTGGTCGCCCAACGCCGTGAGCACCTGGTTGTGCGACCGGAAGTGCTGGCTGCGGCTCGTCAGCACGACCTTCGCCCGATCGCTCACCGCGACCAGCAGCGTGCGCAGGTACTCGGCGGCGTTGTCGTAGCCGACCCGCAGCTCCAGCTCGTCGAAGCCGTCGAACAGCAGCGCCAGCCGACCGCTGCCGATCATGTACCGGAGCTTCACCACGTCCAGCACCTCGACGCCCTCGCGCACCAGGTGCTGGGTCAGCAGCTCGTCCAGCGTCGGCGCCTTCTCCAGGCTGCGCAGCTCGACCAGCACCGGCGACACGTTGCCCAGCCGCGACCGCAGCTCCCTGGCCAGCTGCCGCAGCAGGAACGACTTGCCGCGGCCGAAGTCGCCGAGCACCACGACGAACCGGGCCGCGTCCGGCGACAGCCACTCCAGCACCTGGTCCAGCGCGTTGTCCCGGACCTCGCCCGGGCCACGCCTGGTCAGCTCGTGGAACCGCTGCGGCACGTACAGGTGGGCCGGGTAGATCGGGTCGTCGGCCAGCCGCGCCTGCTGGCGGTGCTCCTGCGCCCGCAGGTCGAGCATCCCCTGGTAGTCGACCCAGCTGCGCAGCCGGATGCCCAGGCTCAACGCCCGCGCGACCAGCTCGGCGGGCGCGGGCGCGCCCCCGTGCACCAGCTCGGACCGCACCGACCGGTCGTGCTCGGCGAACCGCACGTGCACGTCCCGCGCGAACCGCTCGACGCCGTCCGCCGTCACGTCGCCCTCGACCACGGCCACCGGCCACTGCTCGACGCCGCCACCAGAGGTGGGCTTGGTGACGCGCAGGTAGGCGTGCTCCAGGTAGGGCGTCACGGTCGCGCCGGGGTGGCTGATCCGCGTCGCCTCCGCCACCCGCTCGAAGAACGAGTCCCCGGCGAGCGGCGGGCGTGCCCGCTCCTCCTCGCGCGGTGTGGTGCGGAAGGCGTGGGCCGAGGTCGGCCTCAGCACGTGCCGGACGCGCCAGTCGGCGCCGTCCGGGCTGACCCGCGTGTCGCCCACCCACCGGCCCTGGTCGGGTTCGAACCGCCGGGCGTGCCGGGTGAAACCGCGCTCGTCGAACGACACCAGCTCGTACGACCCGGCGTCCGGCGTGCCGGTCAGCAGGTGGTCCACCAGGCCGGGCCGGACCAGCGCGTGCTTCACACCGGCCGTGGACCGGTGCACGACGCCCAGTCGCAGCCAGCCCTTCGCCCGGTGCTCCTCCAGGTGCGCGGCGAACCGCCGCAGCTGGGCCGCGTCCACCTCGGGCGTGCCGTCGTGGACGTGGCTGTCGGCGACGGTCGAGTTCAGGCCCGCCACGGCCACGCGCAGGTCCGGCGCGGTGAAGAACGTCCAGTGCTCGTCCGGCGTGAAGGTGGCGCCCGCGTCCCGGTAGAACCGGTCGAACGCCTCGCCGTACTGCTTCCACTTGCGCCAGTAGGGCGGCACCGGCTCCCGCTGCTCCGCCTCCATGTCCAGGAAGTAGGCGCGGCACGCGACCAGGTTCACGTCGTGCGGGCCGGGCACGACCACCACCCGGTCGCGCGGCAGCTCGACCGCCTCGGCCAGCCCCTCCAGGAACGCGAACGCCTGCTCGAACTCGGTGCGCAGCCCGCGTTCGGTGAGGTCGCCCGCGACCACGACCAGGTCCGGGCGCAGCCCCTCCCGCGCCGCCAGGTGCTCCAGGTCGTGGTGCAGCACGGTGAGCCGGTGGTCGCCGTCGCGGCCGAAGCGGGTGCCTGCCAGGTGCAGGACGTCGAGCCGGTCGGGACCGCGGACGTCGCCGCGGCGGCGGTGGTGGTCCAGGGCGTCCGGCCAGCTCAGGCGCAGCAGGTCGGCGGTGATGGCGTAGCAGTCCGGCGCCGTGCGGCCGGCCGTGGCGATGATGCCGACGACGCGGCCCGTCACCGGGTCCCACACCGGGCTGCCGCTGTAGCCGGGCTGGACCTGGAGCGCGGAGGTCGAGTCGAGCTGCAGGTAGCCGTTGCCGACCCGGCCGCGGACGACCGCGCGCACCCAGGCGCCGTCCGGGCGGGCCGGGCGGTCGGGGTAGCCGAAGACGTCGACCTCGTGACCGGGGCCGGGCAGCGTGGTGATCAGCTTGGCGGGGGTGGCCCCGGCGGGGGCATCCTCGGCCAGTTCGAGGCCGGCGACGTCCTGGCCCGGCGCGCCTTCGCGGGGAGGCGGTGGCAGCCACTGCCGCACGGTCGCGCGGATCGCCGCGCGACCGGGGAAGTCGACCAGCACGGGGTCGTCGGGCGGCGCGCCGCTGAGCCCGTCCCGCCCGACGGCCAGGTTGACCACGTGCGCGCAGGTGAGCACCCGGCGTTCGCCGACCAGGACGCCGACCCCGACGACGTGCCCCGCCGCGTCGGTGAACCGGACGACCGAGCCGGGTAAAGAGCCGTCGGGCATCGCCTAGAGGTACCACATACTGTTCGACCATGGACGTCCTCGTTGTCGATCACCCACTGGCCAGGGCGCGGCTGACCACCATGCGCGACGCCCGCACCGACAACGCGGCGTTCCGCGCCGCGCTGCACGAGCTGACCGTGATGCTGGTGTACGAGGCCACGCGCGACCTGCCGGTGGCCGAGGAGCGCGTGCACACGCCGGTCGCCCGCACCACCGGCTACCGCCTGGCCAACCCGCCGCTGCTCGTCCCCGTGCTGCGGGCCGGCCTCGGCATGGCCGACCAGGCGCACAAGCTGATCCCGGACGCGCAGATGGGGTTCGTGGGCCTGGCGCGCGACGAGGAAACCCTCCAGCCGACCCCGTACATGGAGTCCCTGCCCGACTCCCTGGCCGGCCGTCCGGTCTTCGTGCTGGACCCGATGCTCGCCACCGGCGGCTCCATGGCCTACACGATCCGCCTGCTGACCGACCGCGGCGCCACCGACGTGACCGCGATCTGCGCCCTGGCCGCCCCCGAGGGCATCAAGCACCTGGAGGACTCCGGCCTCCCCGTCCGCCTGATCACCGCCAGCGTCGACGAACGCCTGAACGACTCGGGCTTCATCGTCCCCGGCCTGGGCGACGCCGGCGACCGTCAATACGGCTCCGTCCACTAACCCCGCGAGAGTCCAACGCTCAAGCCGCGAGAGTCCAACGTTCGCGACACCTGAATTCAACGCTCGGGCCTAACGCTGTTCGCCGTGAGCGTTGAACTCAGGGTGCGTGAACGTTGGACTCTCGCGGGCTGGGCGTTGGACTCTCGCGGGTCAGGTGAGGGTGGGGTGGTGGTCGGCGGCCCAGGTGGAGAGGGTGCGGCCGGGGTGGCCGGTGACGGTGGTGAAGTCGGGGGTGACGGTGGCCGGTTCCTCGGCGTGCTGGGCCATGTAGCCGAGGAGGTACTCGGCGACGTCGTACGGCAGGCCCTCGTCGCGGATCAGCGACGCCCGCGCCTGGCCGTAGGTCAGGCGCTCGAACCGGATCGGACGACCCAGGCCCCGGCCGATCGCGGCGGCCTGCTCGACGTGCGTCAACGCCTCCGGCCCGCTCACCGTGTACGCCTTGCCCGCGTGCCCCTCCCGCAGCAACGCGTGCACCGCCACCTCCGCCACGTCGTCCTCGTGCACCGGCGCGCCGACCGACTCCGGGAACGGGGCGCGCACCACGTCCGAAGCCTTGATGGTCCGCGCCCACACCAGCTTGTTGGCCATGAACTCGCCCGGCCGCACGTGCGTCCACTCCACCCCGGACGCCTCGACGACCCGCTCCACGTCGTGGTGCAGCTCGTAGCTGCCCGGCCGCTTCACGGTCACCGCGCTGCTCGACAGGAACACGACCCGCCGCAGGTCGGGCGCGCCGGCCAGCAGCTCGGCCGCGTGCGCCGCCGCGTCGTCCGACTCGATCGCCGCGAGCAGGAACACCGCCGTCACGCCCGCCAGCGGCACCTCGCGCGGTCGGGTCAGGTCACCTCCCACCACCTCCACCCCGGACGGCAGCACGGCCTTCGCCGGGTTGCGGGTCAACGCCCGCACCGGCACGCCCGCCGCCGCCAGCTGCCGGACCACCGCGCCGCCGATGGTCCCGGTCGCCCCGGTCACCAGGATCGTCACATCTCCCCCTAACAAGGTATTCAAACTTGAGTAACCGAAGCTAGCGCGCCCACCCACCCCCGCGCACATGCAAAGATTTGCAACGGACCCGAAGAACATTCGCTTTACCGGATTCGGCCGTTCGGCCGTAGAGGTGGTCTAGACCTCATCACTACCGTGGTCTGGACCACACAGAGTCGGCCGCACACCGCGAGGAGAAGCATGTCGAGCAGGAGATGGGTGCTCCCCGCCCTCCTGGCCACCGCGATGACCGTGTCGCTGGCTCCGCAGGCCGTCGCGCACGGCCCGAAGACGCGCACCGTCGGGTACTACACCCAGTGGAGCGGCTACGACCGCAACTTCCTGGTGCGCGACCTGGTCGCCAACGGCACCGCCCCGCGGCTCACCCACCTCAACTACGCCTTCGGCTTCCTCGACGAGTCCGGCAAGTGCGTCAGCGCCGACCCGTGGGCCGACTACCAGCGCCCCTTCGGCGCCGAGCAGAGCGTCAGCGGCAAGGCCGACGTCGCCGACCAGCCGCTGTCGGGCAACCTGAACCAGCTCAAGCAGCTCAAGGCCCGCTACCCCAAGCTGCGGATCAACATCTCGCTGGGCGGCTGGACCGGCTCCAAGTACTTCTCCAACGCGGCCCTCACGCCCGAGTCGCGCGCCGCCCACGTGGCCTCGTGCATCGACATGTGGCTCAAGGGCAACCTGCCCGGCGCCGCGCCCGGTGCGGCGGCCGGCGTGTTCGACGGCATCGACCTCGACTGGGAGTGGCCCTCGTCCGAGGCCGCGCCGGGCAACGTCGTGCGCCCCGAGGACAAGCGGAACTTCACCGCGCTGCTCGTGGAGTACCGCAAGCAGCTCGGCAACCTGACCTGGCGCACCGGCGAGCGCTACGACCTCACCGCGTTCCTGCCCGCCGACCCGCGCCAGGTCGACCGCGGCTTCGAGGTGGCCAAGGTCTTCGGCCTGCTGACGTTCGGCACCATCCAGGGCTACGACTACCACGGCGCCTGGGACCCGCTGACCAACCAGCAGTCCGCGCTGCGCACGCCCGCGGCCGACCCGACCGCGTCGCCGTTCAGCTCGCAGGTCGCGATCGACCACTACCTGCGCAACGGCGCGCCGAAGAGCAAGGTCGTCATGGGCGTGCCGTTCTACAGCCGCGGCTGGACCGGGGTCCGCAACGAGAACAACGGCCTGTTCCAGCCCGCCACCGGGCCCGCCCCCGCGACCTACGAGGCCGGGTACGAGGACTACCGGATCCTCAAGGCGCAGCTCTCCGAGTTCACCGTGCACCGGGATGCCAAGGCCGGGCACGCGTGGTTGTTCGACGGCACCACGTTCTGGACCTGGGACGACCCGGTCGAGATGAAGCGCAAGGGTCGCTACGTGGCCGAACGGCGCCTTGGCGGCGCGATGATCTGGTCGCTCGACGGCGACACCGCCGACGGCGAGCTGATCAAGGCGCTCACCAGCGGACTGTCCTGATCGGGGCAGTTCACGGGGTCCGGGGAGGTTTCGCGGCGGCCACCTCCTCGGGCCCCACCTTCACGTGCGGACGGCTGCGCCCTCAACGGCGCCAGCCGTCCGTTTGCGCTCGCAGCGCGCGCTCGTACACCGGAGCGATCTCGACGCCCGGCGGCAGGTTCCCGTTCAGCTCCAGGCTCACCAGCCCGTGCACCAGGCCCCACATCGCCAGCGCGATCCGCTCGGGCGGCTCGGCCGGGAACGCGCCGCACTCCACCGCGCGGCCGACGTCCCGCACCACCGGCAGGAACGTCCGGACGGCGGCTTCCTTCGTCTCGTCGGACGGCTCGAAGTCCGGCACCACCTTGCTGAACATCACGAGGTAGAACTGCGGGTCGGCGAGCGCGCTCTCCCGGTACGCCAGGCCGATCTGGACGACGTCCTCCACCGGGTCGTCGGTCTGCGGCACGCTCGCGATGCGGTCACCGAATCGGCGGAACGCCTCCTCGTACACGGAGTTCAGCAGCGCGGGCTTGCCGCCGAACAACGAGTACACGGCCGTGGTCGAGGTGTTGACATCCGCCGCGAGCCTGCGCAAGCTCAGAGCGCCGGGTCCTTCGGTGGACAGCACCTCACCCGCCCGCTCCAGCAGCCGGCCGCGGAGCGCGTCGTCGTGTGTCTTCGGTCGTGGCACCGGGACATCGTAACGCAACAGTGTTATGCAACGTGGTCTAGTCAACGTGGTATCAAGTTGGTACCGTCATTCCCCATGGCGATGACTCTGCGTCTGAGCGACGAGGAGAACCGGCGGCTCGACGAACTCGCCGCGGCCGAGGGCCGTTCGAAGCAGGAGGTCGTGCGCCTGGCGCTGGCCGAGCGCTGGGCCAGACTGCAGAAGGAGGAGCAGCTGTCCGAAGTCCTCGGACGCGTGCTCCCCAAGTACCGCGGCCTGCTCGACCGCCTCGGTTCCGCCTGATCCAGCGTCACCCAGAGTGCGGAATCCCGCACCTTCCGCAATTGACCCACACCTTCAGGTGATCGCCCCCGCACGCCCTCGCCGTTCGAACACATGTTCGATACGATCAATCCATGCAGCTCAACGGCGGCGAGCCCGGTCCTTCCCGGGACTACCTGTGTGAACGGCCACGACGGCCCGAAGCGCACCGGTATCGTGCGCCGTTGAAGATCGGGTCGCGTCCAGGTTGCGCTTCGGTGCACAGCGCGGCCGACACCATCCTCGCCGCCGGCCGGGCGGGGAGGCGAGACGGACCTGAGGGGGTGGGTGGTGGCGCCGAGGACGTCCCGGATGTGGGGTGGCCGCGTCGGAGTTCCCGCCCCTCAGGACAGGGAGCGCGTCAAGCAGTGGTCAACTACCTCGACGCCGGCGACTTGCTCGTGCTGGCGACCGCCGTCACCGGCGGGGACCTGGTCGTGCGCGACTTAGGTCTCCTCGACTCCGCAGCCCACCGCCCACGGGCCACAGTGCTGGGGGTCGAGGCGTACGACACGCTCTGGCTGAAAGCTTCCGCGTTGCTCGACTCCATCGTCCGCACGCGCCCGCTGGCCGAGGGGAACTGGCGGTTGGGCTGGGTCGCGGCGGTGACGTTGTGCGACATCAACGGCTGGTGGATCGACGCCGAGGAGGACGAGGCGCTGGACCTGGTCCGCGCGCTGGGCCGGGAGCAGGTCGACGTCGCCGGCATGGCCGCCCACCTGGAGGCGTGGGGCCTGCCCAAGGACGACCGACCGGACGACTGACCGGCCGCCGGGTGGCGCGATCCCGACGAGTGCCCGAACCGGGTTGACCTGGAGCGCACTCCAGCTCCTACGGTCGACACCGTGACTTACTCGATCGCCCAAGCGGCCGAGCGCAGCGGGTTGTCGATCGACACCCTGCGCTACTACGAACGGATCGGCCTGGTCGACCCGCCCGCCCGCGACTCCGGCGGGCGGCGCAGCTACAGCGAGGACGACCTGGGCTGGCTGGTCTTCCTGACCCGCCTGCGCACCACCGGCATGCCCATCCGCATGATGCGCGAGTACGCGCAGCTCCGACACCGCGGCGCGGCCACCGCGGGCCGGCGCAAGCAGATGCTGTTCGAGCACCGCGCCTCGGTCCGCGCGCGCATCGCCGAGCTCCAGTCGTGCCTGGAGGTGCTGGAGTACAAGATCACGCACTACGAGCAGATCGAGCACACCTTCAGCGAGGGGATCACCGCGTGACCCTGTTGGGCGAACTCCAGGCGGGCGTGCAGGGCCTGGGCTGCATGGGCATGAGCCAGTCGTACGGCGCCGGTGACGAGGCCGAGTCGACCGCCACCGTCCACCGGGCCCTCGACCTGGGCGTCCGGCTGCTCGACACCGCCGACGTCTACGGCGCGGGCGCGAACGAGGAGCTGGTGGGCCGGGCGATCCGGTCCCGGCGGGACGAGGTCGTGCTGGCCACCAAGTTCGGCCTCGCCGACCCGGACCGCAAGCCGCGCGGCGACGCGGGCTACGTCAGGCGGGCCGCCGAGGCGTCGCTGCGCCGGCTCGGCGTCGACCACGTCGACCTGTACTACCAGCACCGGGTCGACCCGGACGTGCCGATCGAGGAGACGGTCGGCGCGATGGCCGAACTCGTCGCCGAGGGCAAGGTCCGCTACTTGGGGCTGTCCGAGGCGGGCGCCGCCACGATCCGGCGCGCGCACGCCGTGCACCCGATCAGCGCCGTGCAGAGCGAGTGGTCGCTGTGGACGCGTGACATCGAGGCCGAGGTCGCGCCGACGTGCCGCGAGCTGGGCATCGGCATCGTGCCGTTCTCCCCGCTCGGCCGCGGGTTCCTCACCGGCCGCGTCACGTCCGTCGCCGACCTGGCCGAGGACGACGTGCGGCGCACCCTGCCCCGGTTCGCCGACGGGAACTTCGCCCGCAACACGGCGATCGTCGAGGCGCTGAGGGCCCTCGCGGCGGAGCGCGGCGTCACGGCGGGCCAGTTGGCGCTGGCCTGGGTGCACCACCGGGGTGAGCACGTCGTGCCGATCCCGGGCACCAAGCGGGTGGAGTACCTGGAGGAGAACGTCGCCGCCGCCGACCTGCGGCTCAGCGCCGACGACCTGCGCGCGATCGAGGACGCCGCGCCCGCCGTCGCGGGTGACCGGTACCCGCCGGAGTTCCTGAAGCTCTCGGACAAGTAGGGGGAAACCGTGGAGAACCGCCGGTTGGGCGCGCTCGACGTGAGCGCGCAGGGCCTGGGCTGCATGGGCATGAGCGAGTTCTACGGCCCCGGCGACGAGGCCGAGTCCACCGCCACCGTCCACCGCGCGCTGGACCTGGGCGTCACGTTCCTGGACACGGCCGACATGTACGGGCCGTTCACCAACGAGGAGCTGGTGGGCCGGGCGATCCGGTCCCGGCGCGACGAGGTCGTGCTGGCCACCAAGTTCGCCGTGGTCCGCGACCCGGGCACGCCGCGCTCGGCGTGGGGCCTGCGCGGCGACCCGGAGTACGTCAAGCAGGCCGCCGACGCGTCGCTGCGGCGGCTCGGCGTCGACCACGTCGACCTGTACTACCAGCACCGCGTCGACCCGAACGTGCCGATCGAGGACACCGTGGGCGCGATGGCCGAGCTGGTCGAGCGGGGCAAGGTCCGGCACATCGGCCTGTCCGAGGCGGGCGCGGCGACGATCCGGCGCGCGCACGCCGTGCACCCGATCAGCGCCGTGCAGACCGAGTGGTCGCTGTGGTCGCGCGACATCGAGGAGGAGGTCGTGCCGACGTGCCGCGAGCTGGGCATCGGCGTCGTGGCCTACTCGCCGCTCGGGCGGGGTTTCCTCACCGGCCGGTACACGTCGAAGGACGCGTTCGCGCCCGGCGACTTCCGCCTGGTCGGCCAGCCCCGGTTCGCCGACGGCAACTTCGACCGCAACCTGGCCCTGGTCGAGTCGCTGCGGGCGGTGGCGCGAGAGCTGGACGTGACGCCCGCGCAGGTCGCGCTGGCGTGGGTGCACCACCAGGGCGCGGTGCCGATCCCGGGCACCAAGCGGGTGAAGTACCTGGAGGAGAACGCCGCCGCCGCGGACCTGCGGCTGACCGACGACCAGCTGGCCCGCGTGGCCGCCGCCGTGCCCGCCGACGCGGTCGCGGGCGACCGCTACCCGGCCGAGGTGATGCGGTCCGCCATCGGCCGCTAGGTCGGGCGGGCAGCGGGCCGGGGAGCGAGGCGGGGAGCGGTCATCCGGCCACCGTGGCCGCGACCACGCCACCCAGCTCACGGCACCGCTCCCGCGCGACGCCGTCCGGCGCGCCCGTCAGCGACAGCGTCTCCGCCACCGCCCGCCACCCCAGCCCGGTCGTGATGTCCCGCAACGCCCTCACCGCGCCCTCGACACCCAGGTTGCCGTGCACGTACGCCCCGAACGGCCGCCCGCGCGTGGCGTCCAGGCACGGGTAGTAGACGGTGTCGAAGAAGTGCTTCAGCGCGCCGCTGATGTACCCGATGTTGACGGGCGTGCCGAGCAGGTAGCCGTCGGCTCCCAGCACGTCGGAGGCGGTCGCCGACAACGCGGGCCGCCGCACCACCTCGACGCCCCCGATCTCAGGGTCGTTCGCCCCCGCCAACACCGCCTCGAACAGCTCCTGCATGGCGGGTGACGGCGTGTGGTGCACGATCAGCAGGCGGGGCACGGGGGTCAGGCTGCCGCGCCCGGGGGCGGCGTGCAAGCTTGACGGGGAACGGAACCGATCGGGCCGTCGCGCGTCTTCAGTTGTGCAGTGACGGGGAGGGAGTCATGGAAACTCGCAGCATCGCCACGATGAAGCGGAACCGGCGGATCACCTGGGGCGCGGGGGTCGCGATCGGGGTCGGGCTGATCGGCCTGCCGCTGGTGTTCATCGCCCTGTGGCCGGGGGTCGACCACAGCCCGTGGGACGTCAACACGATGATCCTGGCGATCGGCGTCGCGCTCTGCACGACCAGCTACATCTCCGGCCGCATCTCGGTCGCCGCCGTCACGGAGAACCGGCCGCGCCGGGTGAGCCCGCCGACCAGGCGTCCCTACCTGGTGGTCGGCGGCTCACTCGTCGTCGCGGTGCTCTGCCTGCTGCTCGCTATGGCGTCGTGAGCAGGTCGGACACCTGATCCCGCAGTCCGGCCAACCGGGACCGGGCGCGGTCGCGGGCCGCCGGCAGGTCGTCGGCCACCGGCTCCACGACCTCCAGGTACGCCTTCAGCTTCGGCTCGGTCCCGGACGGCCGCACGACCACCCGCACGCCGTCGGCCGTGAGCCGGACCACGTCGGCCCGCGGCAACAGGTCCTCGAAGGCGAACCCCGCCGGCGGCTCGGCGCGCAGCCGGGCCATCAGCGCGCCGATCCGGCTCAGGTCGGTGAACCGCAGCGACACCTGGTCGGTCAGGTGCAGGCCGTGGTCGACGGCGAGCTGGTCCAGCGCGTCCAGCAGCGACCGCCCGGACGCCTTCAACCCGGCCGCCAGGTCGCACGCCACCACGGCCGCCGAGATGCCGTCCTTGTCGTTGACGTGCGCCGGGTCGACGCAGTTGCCCAGCGCCTCCTCGTAGGCGAACACCAACCCGTCGCCCGCGCGCACCAGCCACTTGAACCCGGTCAACGTCTCCGCGTACCGGGCGCCGTGCGCCGCCGCGATCGACTTCAGCAGCGACGACGACACGATCGTGGTGGCCACCAGCGGGTCCGCGCTGTCCGTGGTCGACAGCACCAGCGACCCCAGCAGCACGCCGGTCTCGTCGCCGCGCAGCATCCGCCACGACCCGTCCCGCTCCCGCACGCCCAGCGCGCACCGGTCCGCGTCGGGGTCGAGCGCGACGGCCAGGTCGGCCGACTCGGCCGCCGCCAGCTCCAGCAGCCGGTCCGCCGCGCCCGGCTCCTCCGGGTTGGGGAACGCCACGGTCGGGAAGTCCGCGTCCGGCACGGCCTGCTCCCGCACCACCCGCACGTCGGTGAACCCGGCCCGCCGCAACGCCTCCACCGCCGTCGCGCCGCCGACGCCGTGCATCGGCGTCAACACCACCCGCAGGTCGCGCGCCGCGCCGCGGGGCAGTTCCGCGACCCGGTCCAGGTACTCGTCCACCTCGGCGTCGGACACCGGCAGGTGGTCGTCCGACAGCGGCACCGACACGGCGGCGGGCACGCCCCGGATCGCCGCCTCGATCTCGCGGTCCTCGGGCGGCACGATCTGCCCGCCGCCCGCCAGGTACAGCTTGTAGCCGTTGTCCGCCGGCGGGTTGTGCGACGCGGTGATCTGCACGCCCGCCACCGCGTCGTGCCGCTTGACCAGGAACGCCAGCACCGGCGTCGGCAACGGCCCCGGCAGCACCCGCACGGTGAAGCCCGCGGCGGCCAGCACACCGGCCGCCGCCGCGGCGAAGTCCTCAGACCCGCGCCGCGCGTCCCGGCCGACGAACACCGTGCCGACGCGCCCGTTCGCCCGGAGCCACGCGGCGAGCCCGGCCGTGGTGCGGATGACCACGGCCCGGTTCATCCCGTTCGGCCCGGCCCGCACGGGACCGCGCAGCCCCGCCGTGCCGAACGCGAGCGGACCCGCCATCCGGTCGGCCAGCTCGTCGGCGGCCGCGGCGTCACCGCCCATCGCCCGCGCCAGCACGGTCTGCAGCTCCAGCCGCGCGTCGGGGTCGGGGTCGTCGGCGATCCAGCGGAACGCCGCGTCGCGCAGGGCCGGGGCCAGGCTCATGCGCGGGTCACCAGCTCGCGCAGCAGCGCGCCCATCCGGCCGGCCGCGGCCTGACCGGCCTCCAGCACCTCTTCGTGGTTGAGCGGTTCGCCGGTGATGCCCGCGGCCAGGTTCGTCACCAGCGACAGGCCGAACACCTCCACGCCCTCCGCGCGGGCCGCGATGGCCTCCAGCACGGTGGACATGCCGACCAGGTCCGCGCCCATCGCGCGCAGCATCCGGATCTCGGCGGGCGTCTCGAAGTGCGGCCCCGGCAGGCCCGCGTAGACGCCGTCCTCCAGCGACGGGTCGATCTCCCGCGCGAGGTCGCGCAGCCGCGTCGAGTACAGGTCGGTGAGGTCGACGAACCGCGCGCCGACCAGCGGCGACGACGCGGTCAGGTTCAGGTGGTCGCTGATCAGCACCGGCTGGCCGACCGACATGCCCTGCCGCAGGCCGCCCGCCGCGTTGGTCAGCACGACCGCGCCGACCCCGGCCGCCGCGGCCGTGCGGACGTTGTGCACGACCCGGGCCACGCCCTTGCCCTCGTACCCGTGCGTGCGACCGAGCATGACCAGCACGTTCTTGTCCCCGACGGCGACCGACCGCACCGTGCCGCCGTGCCCGACGGCGGTGGGCGCCGCGAACCCGGGCAGCTCGGCCATGGGCACCTCGGCGGCGGGTTCGCCGATCAGGTCGGCGGCCGGGCGCCAACCCGAGCCGAGGACCACGGCGATGTCGTGCCTGGCCACCCCGGTCCGCTCGGCCAACGCCTTCGCCGCGTCGGTGGCCAGGGCCTCTGGGGTGGTGTTCTCACTGATGGCGGTCACGGCCGCGACTCTAATAGCCGCCTCCGACCCCTGCCCGCAGTGCTGCGGTCAGGCCCGCACCGCCGTGCGGCACGCTTGGCGGGTGGAGCAGCGGGGCGTGGCATCCGACCGGTCGGCGATCCACCAGGCTGCCCGTGACCTGTACGTGAACACCTCGCCCGCCGCGAGCCCCGGCCTGGCCACGCTGGTCGTGCCGGAGGAGGTGGCGCACCCCGTCCGGGGTCGCGACGACCTCCTGACCGAGCTGTCGTCGGCCCTGGAACTCGGTGGCCAGGTCGTCGTCCTGCACGGCAACGGCGGGCACGGCAAGACAACGGTGGCAGTCCAGGTCGCGCGCCGGGCCGCAGTCGAGACCTGGTGGGTCGACGCGAGCAGTTCGACCAACGTCACCGAGGGGCTGCGCGAGGTGGCGCTGCGCGCCGGCGCCGACGAGCAGGCCGTCCAGAACGCCTGGTCGGGCGCCGGTTCCGCGCCCGAGGCCCTGTGGCGCGCCCTGGACGCCCGCGCGACGCCGTGGCTGCTGGTCCTGGACAACGCCGACGACCCCCGGGTCCTGGCGCCCGACGGCGTCCGCGTCGCCACCGGTCGGGGCTGGTTGCGCACGCCCCGGTCCACCGGCACCGTCCTGATCACCAGCCGCGACGGCCGCCGCGACGAGTGGGGCGACCGCACGTTCGTCCCGGTCGACGTGCTCGGCGCCGCCGACGCGGCCAGGGTGCTCCTGGACCTGGCGCCCGGCGCGGGCGGCGAAACCGATGCCCGCGACCTGGCCGAACGCCTGGGCGGCCTGCCGCTGGGCCTGCGGTTGGCCGGCCAGTACCTGGGAGCCACCAGCCAGGCCGTCCGCCTGCCGGGCCTCGTCCAACCCCGCACCTTCGCCGAGTACGGCCGAGCGCTGGCGAACGGCGCCGAGCTGCGTGGGCACGAGGTGTTGGCGGGCACGTGGGAGCTGTCGCTGGACCTGCTGGCCAGGCGCGGCCAACCACTGGCCCGCCCGCTGCTCCGACTGCTGTCCTCCTTCGCCCCCGCGCCCATCCCGACCGAGCTGCTGGACGCCACCGTGCTCGCGACCTCGGAGACCTTCGTCGGCATCACCCCGTTCCAGCTCGCCGACCTGGTGGAGGGCCTGCGCGCCCTCGGCCTGGTCGACCACCGGGCGAACGCGCTGGTGCTGCACCCCCTGGTGCGCGACGCCAACCTCCGACCGGGCCCCGGCTACGACGACGTGCGGGTGGCCGTGCTCGACCGGCTGGTCAAGCGCCTCGACTCGAACGACCCGGCCACCTGGGCGCTGTGGCACGCGCTCCTGCCGCACTGCGTCCAGCTCCCGGACGAGGCGATCGACGTCCACGTCACGACAGCGACGTTCTGCTTGCGCGTGGACCTCCACCACGAAGCCGAGCGGCTGTACCGACGCGTGCTGTCGGTGGTCACCGCGAGGTCCGGTGAAGACGACCGGGAGGCCTTGTTGTTGAGGCACACCCTGGCCACCCTGGCGGATTGGCGGGGCGACCGCGCGACTGCGGAAGCCGAGCTGCGCTCGGTGCTCGACGCGCAACGGCGCGCGCTGGGTCCTGATCACCCGGACACGGTGAGCACCGGGAACGAGCTGGCCCGGGTGACCGGGAGGCACGACGCCGCGAGGGTGGCCGAACTGCGCGAGCTGCTGGCGGCGCAGACCGACACCCTCGGCCCCGGCGACCGGCAGACGGTGGCCACCCGGGACGACCTGGCCCGGGAACTGGTCGCACAGAACCGATTAACCGAGGCGCTGGTCGAGTACCGCGAGTTGTTCGCGACCCGGTCGGCGACCCTGGGCGCCGACCACCCCGACGTCATGCGCTTGCGGCAGAACATCGCGACCCTGCTCCAGATCGAGGGTGACTTCGACGGCGCCGACGCGGAGTACCGCGCGCTGCTGCCGGTGCGCTCACGGGTGCTCGGGCCCGAGCACTCGGAAACGCTGGGCACGAGGACGTCGGCGGCGATGAACTCGGCCCGCCGAGGCCACCTGGAGAGCGCCGAGGCCGAACTCCGCGACGTCGTCTCCACCTGCGAAAGGGCACTGGGCGCCGAACACCCGCAGACCCTGCTCTCCAGGCAGGGGTTGGACCGGGTGCTCGAAGCGCGCGCTAGTCGCGCACCCTGAACGTCGGCGCGATCGTGTCGAACAGCTGGTTGCGCCCCGTCTCCTCCTGCTCCGTCGGCACGACGACCTCGACCACCCACAGGTCGTCGCCGCGCGGCAGGACGCGGGAGTAGCGGCTGCGGCGCAGGTCGGGGCCCGGCAGGGCGTTGCCGCGCAGCGCGGTGGCCCGCTCGACGGTCCGGTAGCTGAACTGGACGCCCGGTTCCGGCCCGCCGGGCGGCAGGACGTCGGTCGGTTGCAGGGCCTCGCCGAAGTACTGGTCGGCCGCCCACCGCGACCGCACCAGCTGGAGGTAGTCCTTGATCGTGTTCCGCTCGTAGTAGTCCGGGAACCGCTGCACCGCCACCTCGTACAGCCCGTTCGGCGCGACGAGGTGCACGACCGTGCTCGCGCCGAGCCCGTTGTTGGCCCGCTGCTCCAGGAAGCTCGTCCAGTCCGGCCCGACCTCGATGGTGAACTCGGCGCCCTGCTCGCCGTTCGCGGTGGCCGCGGCGGCGGTGGTCGGCAGCAGCGACGGCGTCTCGGTGATCGGCGGCAGCGACGGGGCCTCCTGCGGGGGCGGCGGCAGCAGGGACGCGCCCGCGACCGCCCTGGTCAGCGCGAAGCCGGCCGCGCTGCCGACCGCGAACAGCAGCACCGCCGCCAACGCCAGCGCCGCGGTCGGCCCCGGCCGGCGCCTGGCCGGCGCGCGGGTCGTCGCGGTCACCGCGAACGGCAGGGGACCGGGGTCGGCGGCCAGCGGCGCGTCCGGCGGGATCGGGGCCTTGGCCAGCGGTGGCCGCACGATCGCCACCACCGGTCGGGTGTCGCCCGACGAGGGGAACACGTCGGTGCCCGGCTCGGGCAGCAGCGGCCGGACCAGCCGCCGCACGTCGGCCAGCGCGATCCGCCCCTCCGGCTCCTTCACCATCAGCCCGGCGACGACCTCCTCCAGCGCGCCGCACGCCGAGGCCGACGGCACGTCGCCGTGCACCACCTGGTTGATGGTCTGCAGCACGTTCGCGCCCTCGTACGGCTGCTGCCCGGTCATCGCCGCGAACAGCGTCGCGCCGAGCGACCACTGGTCCGCCGCGAACGACACCGCGCCGCCCGCCGCCACCTCCGGCGCGATGAACGCGGGCGTGCCCAGCGTGATCCCGCGACTGGTCAGGGTGGCCTCGGCGACGTTGCGGGCGATGCCGAAGTCGGTCAGCTTCACCCGGCCGTCGTCGGCGACCAGCACGTTGCCCGGCTTCACGTCCCGGTGCGTGATCCCGGCCCGGTGCGCGGCCTCCAGCGCGGCGGCCACGGCGTCGGCCACCACCGCGCCCTGCACGTCGGTCAGCGGCCCGCGCTGCCGCACCACCTCCGCCAGCGACGACGACGGCACGAGCTCCATCACCACGTAGGGGTCGCCGTCCTGCTGCACGACGTCGTAGAGCGTCACGAGGTTCGGGTGGGCGAGCGCCGCCGCCGAACGCGCCTCGCGGAGGGTGCGTTCCCGAAGCACCTCGTCCTCGTCGTCCGGGGCGCCCGCCGGGCGCAGGACCTCCTTCACCGCGACGTCCCGGCGCAGGACTTCGTCGTGCGCGGCCCAGACGGTGCCCATCGAGCCGCGCCCCAGGACGTGCCGCAGGCGGTAGCGGCCGCCGATCAGGCGCTCGGTTTCCACTGCGCCATCATTCCCCAGCGTGGAAGACTGTCCTCTGCATCGTTCACGGCGGTGAACCTCACATAGCCGCCGCACTACTGCTGAGTAACACTGCGGAGCATGATGGAGCCGTCAGGCGAGTTGGCGCTGGCCGCCGAGTTCCCCACCCCTGACCGCGAGCAGTGGCTGGACCTGGTCCAGGCCGTGCTGCGCAAGTCGGGCGCGGAGTTCGGGTCCCTGATCACCACCACCTACGACGGCATCGAGGTCCAGCCGCTCTACACCGCGGCCGACCGGGCGCCCGACGCCGGTTTCCCCGGTCTGGCCCCGTTCACCCGCGGCGGTCGCCCGCAGGGCGCGGCGGAGGGCTGGGACGTCCGCCAGCAGCACCGGGTCGCCGACCGCGAGGCGGTCGCGGCCGACCTGGAGAACGGCGTCACCTCGCTGTGGCTCAAGGGGCTCGACCCGGCCACCTACGACGACGTGCTGGCCGACGTCTACCTGGACCTGGCCCCCGTCGTCGTCGACGCGGGCGCGGACTTCCTCGAAGCGGGCCGCGCGATGCTGCGCGTGTGGGACCAGCGGCCGGTGCTGCCGAGCCAGGTGCGCGGCAACGTCGGCGCGGACCCGCTGGGCGTGCGGGCCCGCACCGGGCAGCCCGCCGACCTCGGGGCGTTGACCGACCTGCTGGCCAAGACCCTGGAGTTCCCCGAGCTGCGCCTGGTCGTGGTGGACGGCCTGCCGTTCCACGAGGCGGGCGGCTCCGACGCGCAGGAGCTGGGCGCGTCGCTCGCGGCCGGCGTCGCCTACCTGCGGCACCTCACCGACGCCGGGCTGGACGTCGAGCGGGCCGCGCGGCTGCTGGAGTTCCGGTTCGCCGCGACCGCCGACCAGTTCCTGACCATCGCGAAGTTCCGGGCCGCCCGGCGGCTCTGGGCGCGGGTGACCGAGGTCGTCGGCGCGCCGACCCCGCAGGCGCAGCACGCCGTCACGTCGCCCGCGATGATGACCCGCCGCGACCCGTGGGTGAACATGCTGCGCACCACCGTGGCGTCGTTCGGCGCGGGCCTCGGCGGCGCGGACGCGGTGACCGTGCTGCCGTTCGACGCGGCGATCGGCCTCTCCGACGACTTCTCCCGGCGCATCGCCCGCAACACCCAGTCGCTGCTGCTGGAGGAGTCGAAGCTGGCCGGGGTGATCGACCCGGCGGGCGGCTCCTGGTACGTGGAACGGCTCACCGACGACCTCGCCCGCGCCGCGTGGGCCTGGTTCCGCGAGATCGAGGCGGCGGGCGGGCTGCCGGCGGCGTCCGACCTGGTCGCCGACCGGATCGCGGCCACCTGGGAGCGGCGGCGGGGCAACCTGGCCGACCGGTCCGACGCGATCACCGGCGTCAGCGAGTTCCCGAACCTCGGCGAGCAGCCGGTGGTCCGGCAGCCGCACCCCGAGGAGCCCGGCGGCGGCCTGCCGCGGGTCCGCTACGCGCAGGACTTCGAGGCGCTGCGGGACGCGGCCGACGCCGCCGCCGAACGCCCCAAGGTCTTCCTGGCCACCCTCGGCCCGGTCGCCGCGCACACCGCGCGCGCCACGTTCGCGGCGAACCTGTTCCAGGCGGGCGGCATCGAGACGCCGAGCGCCGGCGCCACCGAGGGCGTGGACGACGTGGTCGCGCGGTTCCGCGAGAGCGGCGCGCGGATCGCGTGCCTGTGCGGCAGCGAGACGAGCTACGCCGAACTCGCCGCGCCCGTCGCGGAAGCGCTCCGCGCGGCCGGCGCCGAGCGGGTCCTGCTGGCGGGCAGGAAGTCCGAGGCGACCGTCGACGAGTACGTGTTCACCGGCTGCCCGGCGCTCCAGGTGCTGGAGCACGCGTTCGAAACCCTGGGAGTCGAGCGATGATCCCGAACTTCGCCGAGGTCGAGCTGGGCGAGCCCACCGCGACCTCCGCCGCGCAGTGGCAGGCGGCGCTCCAAGAGGCGACCGGCAAGGGCGCGGACGCGCTGACGTGGGAGACGCCCGAGGGCATCGGCGTCAAACCGCTCTACACCGCCGCCGACACCGACGGCCTGGACTTCCTGGCCACCTACCCGGGCATCGCGCCGTTCCTGCGCGGCCCGTACCCGACCATGTACGTCAACCAGCCGTGGACCATCCGGCAGTACGCCGGGTTCTCCACCGCCGAGGAGTCCAACGCCTTCTACCGGCGCAACCTGGCGGCCGGCCAGAAGGGCCTCTCGGTCGCGTTCGACCTGGCCACCCACCGCGGCTACGACTCCGACCACCCCCGGGTCGCCGGCGACGTCGGCATGGCGGGCGTGGCCATCGACTCGATCTACGACATGCGGCAGCTGTTCGACGGCATCCCGCTGGACCGGATGAGCGTGTCGATGACCATGAACGGCGCGGTGCTGCCGGTCCTGGCGCTGTACGTGGTGGCGGCCGAGGAGCAGGGGGTGTCGCCCGAGCAGCTGGCGGGGACCATCCAGAACGACATCCTCAAGGAGTTCATGGTCCGCAACACCTACATCTACCCGCCGCAGCCGTCGATGCGGATCATCTCCGACATCTTCGCGTTCACGTCGCAGCGGATGCCGAAGTTCAACTCCATCTCCATCTCCGGCTACCACATGCAGGAGGCGGGCGCGACGGCCGACCTGGAGCTGGCGTACACGCTCGCGGACGGCGTCGAGTACCTGCGCGCGGGCCGTGACGCCGGGTTGGACATCGACGCGTTCGCGCCGCGGCTGTCGTTCTTCTGGGCGGTCGGGATGAACTTCTTCATGGAGGTCGCCAAGCTGCGCGCCGCCCGGCTGCTGTGGGCGAAGCTGGTCAAGGGCTTCGACGCGAAGTCGCCGAAGTCGCTGTCGCTGCGCACGCACTGCCAGACGTCGGGCTGGTCGCTCACCGCGCAGGACGTGTTCAACAACGTCGCGCGCACGTGCGTCGAGGCGATGGCCGCCACCCAGGGTCACACGCAGTCGTTGCACACCAACGCGCTGGACGAGGCGCTGGCGCTGCCCACCGACTTCTCCGCGCGCATCGCCCGCAACACCCAGCTGCTGCTCCAGCAGGAGTCCGGCACCAACCGGGTGATCGACCCGTGGGGCGGCAGCGCGTTCGTGGAACGCCTCACCCACGACCTGGCGAACCGCGCGTGGTCGCACATCACCGAGGTCGAGGCCGCGGGCGGGATGGCGCGGGCCATCGACGCGGGCATCCCGAAGCTGCGCATCGAGGAGGCCGCCGCGCGCACCCAGGCGCGGATCGACTCCGGTCGGCAGCCGGTGATCGGCGTGAACAAGTACCAGGTCGAGTTCGACGAGAAGATCGACGTGCTCAAGGTCGACAACGCGGGCGTGCGCGCGCAGCAGCTGGCCAAGCTGGCCCGGTTGCGCGAGGAGCGCGACCAGTCCGCTGTGGACGGTGCGCTGGCCGCGCTGACCACCGCGGCGGGCGGCGGCGGCAACCTGCTGGAGCTGGCCATCGAGGCCGCCCGCGCCAAGGCGACGGTCGGCGAGATCTCCGAGGCCCTGGGCAAGGTGTGGGGCCGCCACTCCGCGCAGATCCGCACCATCACCGGCGTGTACCGGGAGGAGGCCGGAGCGGTGTCCAACGTGTCGGCGACCCGCGAGGTGGTGGAGGCGTTCGCCGAGGCCGAGGGCCGCCGCCCGCGCATCCTGGTCGCCAAGATGGGCCAGGACGGGCACGACCGCGGCCAGAAGGTGATCGCCACCGCGTTCGCCGACCTCGGCTTCGACGTGGACGTCGGCCCGCTGTTCCAGACCCCCGACGAGGTCGCCCGCCAGGCCGTCGAGGCCGACGTGCACGTCGTCGGCGTGTCGTCGCTGGCCGCGGGCCACCTCACGCTGGTGCCCGCGCTGCGCTCGGCGTTGGCGGAGCTGGGCCGCGAGGACATCATGGTCGTGGTCGGCGGCGTGATCCCGCCGCAGGACTTCGACGCGCTGCGCGAGGCGGGCGCGACGGCGATCTTCCCGCCCGGCACCGTCATCGCCGACGCGGCGGGCGACCTGCTGCGCCGGCTCGCCGAGCAGCTGGGCCACGACGACCTGCCGGGGCGGGATGGCTAGGCAGGTCGACGTCGGCGAGTACGCCAAGGGCGTGCTCGCGGGCGACCGGAGCAGGTTGGCGCGGGCCATCACGCTGGTCGAGTCGACCCGGCCGGACCACCGCGCGTCGGCGCAGGAGCTGCTGGTCGAGCTGCTGCCGCACGCGGGCGGCGCGCACCGGGTCGGCATCACCGGCGTGCCCGGCGTGGGCAAGTCGACGTTCATCGACGCGTTCGGCTCGATGCTGACCTCCCAGGGCCACCGGGTGGCGGTGCTGGCGGTCGACCCGTCGTCCACCCGCACCGGCGGTTCGATCCTGGGCGACAAGACCCGGATGGCCCGGCTCGCGGTCGACCCGGCCGCGTTCATCCGGCCGTCGCCGACGTCCGGCACGCTCGGCGGCGTGGCCAGGGCCACCCGCGAGTCGATCGTGCTGGTCGAGGCGGCCGGCTACGACGTGGTGCTGGTCGAGACGGTCGGCGTCGGGCAGTCCGAGGTCGCGGTGGCGAACATGACCGACTGCTCGCTGTTCCTCACCCTCGCCCGGACGGGCGACCAGCTCCAGGGCATCAAGAAGGGCGTGCTGGAGCTGGCCGACGTCATCGCGGTGAACAAGGCCGACGGGCCGCACGAGGTGGACGCCCGCAAGGCCGCCCGCGAGCTGGCCGGGGCGTTGCGGCTGCTGCGCCCGGCGGACGCCACCTGGCACCCGCCGGTGCTGACGTGCAGCGGCCTGGACGGCTCGGGGCTCGACGTCGTGTGGCAGCAGGTCGTCCGGCACCGCGAGGCGCTGGAGGCCGTCGGCGAGCTGGCCGAGCGGCGTCGGCGCCAGCAGGTCGACTGGACCTGGGCCATGGTCAACGACCAGCTGTTGACGAGCCTGCGCTCGGCGCCGGCGGTGCGCTCGCTCGTGCCCGAGGTGGAACGCCGGGTGCGCGAGGGCGAGCTGACCGCCACCCTCGCCGCGGAACGGATTCTGGCGGCGTTCCGCGAAAGTGCGGAAGACGCCTGACCGTGGGCGTTCGTTCACTTGCTGTGAACGAATACCGGTTTGGATGACCACTGACAGTGGTAACCACGAAAGGTGGTAGCTAGGCTTGGCAACCATGTGGCGATCTGTGTTCGCGGTGTTCCTGTTCGTGCTCGCCGGTCTTCTCACCGCGTCGGGCACAGGGATCGCCGTGACGTCGTCGCCGTCGCACTTCGCGGTCCAACCGACGGAGACCCTGGCGCCCGGTGGCACCATCGAGCCGGGCGGCACCGTCGCCCCCGGTCCGCAGATCGACGCACCGCAGCAGGAGCCCGCGACCGCGACCAGCGCCGAAACCCGCAAGAAGTTGTGGATCGGCGGTATCGCGGTGCTGTTGTTCGCCCTCGTTTACTGGCGGAACAAGAAGCGGTGGTCCAAGTGGCGGGCGGGTCGCAAGTCCGGCTGATTCCCACCTGGTGGGAGCCTTAAGGTGATATTCGGTCGCCTTTTAGCACGGCCTGCGCACACTTGATCGGTCTGACCGAAACTCGGACGCCGCTCGGCGCACCCCCGCGACCGGTTGCCGGTTGATCAACCGGGGTGCGTCGCCCCCGCCGGGCTGTGATGCAGGATGGACGCAAATGAGTACCGACTTCAAGATGAGCACGCGCTCGGCCGTCGAGCGGTACTCGACTGCGCTGGTGGACCTATCGCGCAGCATCCACGCCGAACCCGAGCAGGCGTTCGCCGAGCACCGCAGCGCGGCCAAGGTCGCCGACCTGCTGGCCGCCGAGGGCTTCGAGGTCGAGCGCGGGGTGGCGGACCTGGAGACGGCGTTCACCGCCTCGTTCGGCTCCGGCGACCTGGTGCTCGGGCTGTGCGCGGAGTACGACGCGCTGCCCGAGGTCGGCCACGCGTGCGGGCACAACGTGATCGCCGCCGCGTCCACCGGCGCGGCCCTGGCGCTGCGCGACCTCGCCGACGAGCTGGGCCTCACCGTCCGGGTGATCGGCACGCCGGCCGAGGAGGTCGGCGGCGGCAAGGTGCTGATGCTCGAACGCGGGGTGTTCGACGACGTGTCGCTCTCGATGATGGTGCACCCGGCGCCCTACGAGGCCGTCGCCGCGCGTTCCCTGGCCATCACCGACGTCGAGGTCCACTACACCGGCAAGCCGTCGCACGCCGCCGCCGCGCCCCACCTGGGCGTGAACGCCGCCGACGCCATCACCGTCGCCCAGGTCGCCATCGGGCTCGCCCGCCAGCACCTGGAGCCCGGCCAGATGGTCAGCGGCATCGTCACCCGCGGCGGCACCGTGCCGAACGTCGTGCCGGCGCACACGTCGGCCATGTTCGACCTGCGCGCCGAGGACCTGGAATCGCTCGCCCGGCTGGAGGAGCGGATGAACCGCTGCTTCGAGGCGGGCGCGCTGGCCACCGGCTGCACCCACGAGGTCGTCAAGGTCTCGCCGGTCTACGCCGAGCTGACCCCGGACCCCTGGCTGGCGGACGCCTACCGGCGTGCCGCGGTCGAGCTGGGCAGGCGCCCGTTGAGCCCCGAGGCGGAGCTCAGGGAGAAGATCGGCAGCACCGACATGGGCAACGTCACCCGCGCGCTGCCCGCCATCCACCCGACCATCGCCATCGACTGCGGAGACGCGGTGAACCACCAAATCGAGTTCGCGACCGCCTGTGCGTCGGCCTCCGCCGACCGAGCTGTGCTCGACGGGGCGCTCGCCCTCGCCTGGACCACTATTTCCGCTGCCACGGACGGTGCGCAGCGTTCTCGACTGTTGGCGGGTGCGGCATGACGGTCCTGGACTCGCGTCTGCCGGAGGAGGGTGCCGAGGTGCTGTTGACCGATCGCGGGGTCAGCATTGCCCCTGTGGATGATCCCGGTGAGGGTCGCGGACCCTCGTGGCTGGACGACTGGCTGGCGGCGAACGCCTCCGAGGTCGTCGCCTGGCGCAGGCACATCCACGCGCACCCGGAGTTGTCCCGCCACGAGTACGCGACCACCGAGCTGATCGCCGACGTGCTGCGCTCGGCCGGCCTCAAGCCGCGGGTGCTGCCCGGCGGCACCGGCCTGGTCTGCGACGTCGGCTCCGGGCCGCGGTGCGTGGCGCTGCGCGCCGACATCGACGCCCTGCCGCTGCCGGAGAGCACGGGCGCGCCCTACTCGTCCACAGTGGACGGCGTGGCGCACGCGTGCGGGCACGACGCGCACACCACCGTGCTGCTGGGCGCGGCGCTGGCGCTGGCGTCGGCGACCGAGCTGCCCGGCCGGGTGCGGCTGGTGTTCCAGCCGGCCGAGGAGGTCATGCCGGGCGGCGCGCTGGACGTGCTGGCGGCGGGCGGCCTCGACGGGGTGGAGCGCATCTTCGGCCTGCACTGCGACCCGAGGCTGGAGGTCGGCCGGATCGGCACCCGGATCGGCGCGATCACCTCGGCCAGCGACATGCTGGAGCTGCGCCTGACCTCGCCGGGCGGCCACACCTCCCGACCGCACCTGACCGCGGACCTGGTGCACGCGCTGGGCACCGTGATCACCGGCCTGCCGGGCCTCCTGTCGCGCCGCGTGGACCCCCGTTCGGGCACGGTGCTCGTGTGGGGCGCGGTGCACGCGGGCGAGGCCCCCAACGCCGTGCCGCAGGACGGCGTGCTGCGCGGCACGCTGCGCACCGGCGACCGGGACATCTGGGCCGAGCTGGAGCCGTTGATCAAGGAGCTGGTCGGCGCCCTGCTGGCGCCGACGGGCGTCGGCTTCGACCTGCACCACCGCCGCGGCGTCCCGCCGGTCGTGAACGACCGGGAGAGCACGGTGCTGCTGCGCGCGGGCGTCGAGGCGGCGCTGGGCGAGGACGCGCTGGCGGGCACCGAGCAGTCGTCCGGCGGCGAGGACTTCGGCTGGTACCTGGAGCACGTGCCGGGCTCGTTCGCCCGCCTGGGCGTCTGGGACGGCGTCGGCAAGCAGAAGGACCTCCACCAGCCCGGCTTCGACCTGGACGAGCGCGCCCTGCTGGTCGGCATCCGGGTCATGGTCCACACCGCCCTGGCCGCCCTGGCCTGACCCCACCCGCGGTGCCCGACCCGCTCGGGCACCGCGAACGGGTGGTTCAGCTCACCGGTTCGGTGATCTCCGGACGGGCCTCCGGCGCGGACGCGCGGACGGCGTCGGCGGCCTGGTCGTCCGGTTCCGCCTGGGACGCCCGCTCCGCTTCCACCCGCGCCGTGTAGACCGACACCTCGTGCGCCACCCGCGCCTCGTCCCACCCGTGCACCCCGGCGATCAGCCGCGCCACCGGCAGGGCGCACTCCACGCCCCGGTGCGGGTACTCGATCGAGATCCGGGTCCGCCGGGTCAGCACGTCCTCCAGGTGCAGCGCGCCCTCGTGCGAGGCCGCGTAGACCACCTCCACCTGCAGGTAGTCCGGCGCGCCCGGGACCGGCCGCAGCAACTCCGGTTCCGCCGACTCCAGCACCTCGTGCACCAGCGACCCGTACCGGTCCAGCAGGTGCCGCACCCGGTAGGGGTGCAGCCCGTACCGCGCGGCCAGCTGGTCGGCCTGGTTGACCAGCGCGTGGTAGCCGTCCGCCCCGACCAGCGGCACCTTGTCGGTGATCGACGGCTGCAACCGGCCAGGCAGGTCGACCGACGCCGCGTCCACCGCGTCCGCGCCCATCACCCGGTACGTCGTGTACTTGCCCCCGGCGATCGCCACCAGACCGGGCGCCACCCGCGCCACCGCGTGCTCCCGCGACAGCTTCGACGTCGACTCGCTCTCCCCGGCCAGCAGCGGCCGCAGCCCGGCGTACACGCCCTCGATGTCGTCGTGCGTCAACGGCGTCGCCAGCACCGCGTTCACGTGCTCCAGGACGTAGTCGATGTCCGCCCGCGTCGCCGCCGGGTGCGCCAGGTCCAGGTTCCAGTCGGTGTCGGTCGTTCCCACGATCCAGTGATTCCGCCACGGGATCACGAACAGCACCGACTTCTCGGTGCGCAGGATCAACCCGGACTCGGACACGATCCGGTCCCGCGGCACGACGATGTGCACGCCCTTCGACGCCCGCACCCGGAACCGCCCGCGGCTGCCGGACAACCGCTGCAGCTCGTCGGTCCACACCCCGGTCGCGTTGATCACCGCGTGCGCCCGCACGGACGTCTCGCGCCCGTCCTCCACGTCCCGCACCCGCACGCCGGACACCCGGTCCGCCTCCCGCAGGAACCCCACGACCTGCGTGGACGTCCGCACGACGGCGCCGTAGTGGGCCGCGGTCCGCCCGACCATCATGGTGTGCCGGGCGTCGTCGGCCTGCGCGTCGTAGTACCGGATGCCGCCGACCAGCGCGGACGGCTTCAGCGCGGGCGCCAGCCGCAGCGCGCCCGCCCTGGTCAGGTGCTTCTGGCCGGGCACGGACCGCGCGCCGCCCATCGTGTCGTACATGAGCAGCCCGGCCGCGGTGTACGGCCGCTCCCAGCCGCGGTGCGTCAGCGGGTACAGGAACGGCACCGGCTTGACCAGGTGCGGCGCGATGCGGGTCAGCATGAGTTCGCGTTCCCGCAGCGCCTCGCGGACCAGACCGAACTCCAGCTGCTCCAGGTACCGCAGCCCGCCGTGGAACAGCTTGGACGACCGGCTGGACGTGCCCGAGGCCAGGTCGCGGGCCTCGACCAGGGCCACCCGCAGGCCGCGCGTCGCGGCGTCCAGCGCGGTGCCGACGCCGACCACGCCACCACCGATGATCACCAGGTCGAACGTCTCCGCGCCGAGGCGGTCCCAGGCTTCCGCGCGTTCCAGCGGTCCGAGCCGGCCTGCGGTGGCGGGGTGCTTGCGGTGTGCCACGAACGCCTCCCTGATGCTCGGCTGGACAGGTCCGACCAGGCTGACTCGACCACGTTACCCGCTGGTACGCCACCCGTGGACAACTGATCAGGTCGGAACTAGCGTCAACCAGCATCGTGGGGTGGGCAGCGCCGCCGGACCCGGACCGTGCGCCCTCCTGTCTAGGCGAGGAGGTCGGCGAGTGAGCAGTGGCTCGATCTTCGTGTGGGAACTGTTGGGCACCGCGATCCTGATCCTCTTGGGCGCGGGTGTCGTCGCCAACGTCGTGCTGAAGGACACGCTCGGCAACGCGGGCGGCTGGCTCCTGATCAACATCGGCTGGGGTTTCGCGGTCTTCGCGGGCGCCAGCATCGCCGCCCCGAGCGGCGCTCACCTCAACCCCGCGGTCACCCTGGGCCTGGCGATCGCGGACAAGACGCCCTGGGGCCAGGTCCCCGTCTACTTCGCCGGCCAGCTGCTCGGCGCGTTCCTCGGCGCGGTGCTCGCGTGGCTGGCCTACAAGGCCCAGTTCGACGCGCACGACGACCCCGCGGGCACCCGCGGCGTCTTCTGCACCGGCCCGACCATCCCCCGGAAGGGCTGGAACGTCGTCACCGAGGTGATCGGCACGTTCGTGCTGGTCGCGTGGGTGCTGCTGAGCCCGGCCGCGAAGGGCGCGGCGGACGGCGTGCCGCAGCTGGGCAACGCCGCCCTCGGCTACGCCGGCGTCGCGTTCGTCGTCATCGGCATCGGCGCCTCGCTCGGCGGTCCCACCGGCTACGCCATCAACCCCGCCCGCGACCTCGGGCCGCGCATCGCCTACGCGATCCTGCCCATCCGCGACAAGGGCAGCGCCGAGTGGGGCTACGCCTGGGTGCCGGTCGTCGGCCCGCTGGTCGGCGGCGCGCTCGCCGCACTCCTGTACCTGGTTCTCCCGGTCTGAAAGGACTCCAGCGCATGACGCAGTACGTGGCCGCGATCGACCAGGGCACGACGTCGACCCGGTGCATGATCTTCGACCACTCGGGCCGCGTGGTCTCCGTCGACCAGAAGGAGCACGAGCAGGTCTTCCCGAAGGCCGGGTGGGTCGAGCACGACGCCAACGAGATCTGGACCAACACCAGGCAGGTGGCCGCGGGCGCGTTGGCCAAGGCCGACCTGACCACCGCCGACGTCGCCGCGGTCGGCATCACCAACCAGCGCGAGACCGCCCTGGTCTGGGACCGGACCACCGGGCAGCCGGTGTACAACGCGATCGTCTGGCAGGACACCCGCACCGACCGGATCTGCCAGGACCTCGCGGCCCTCGGCGGCGGCCAGGAGCGGTACCGGGACAAGACCGGCCTGCCGCTGGCGACGTACTTCTCCGGCCCGAAGGTCCGCTGGATCCTCGACAACGTCGAGGGCGCGCGGGAGAAGGCCGAAGCCGGCGACCTGGTGTTCGGCAACATGGACACCTGGGTGCTGTGGAACATGACCGGCGGGGTGAACGGCGGCCTGCACGTCACCGACCCCACCAACGCGTCCCGCACGCTGCTGATGGACCTCGACACCCTGGACTGGGACGAGGGCATCGCGGCCGACATGGGCATCCCGCTGTCGATGCTGCCGGAGATCCGCTCGTCGTCCGAGGTCTACGGCAAGGTGCGCGAGCGCGGCGCGCTGGCCGGCGTGCCCATCGCGGGCATCCTCGGCGACCAGCAGGCGGCGACGTTCGGCCAGGCGTGCCTGTCGCCGGGCGAGGCCAAGAACACCTACGGCACCGGCAACTTCGTGCTGCTCAACACCGGCACGGACAAGGTGATGAGCGACAACGGCCTGCTCACCACCGTCTGCTACAAGATCGGCTCGCAGGCGCCCGTGTACGCGCTGGAGGGCTCGATCGCGGTCACCGGCTCGCTGGTGCAGTGGCTGCGCGACAACCTCGGCATGATCTCGTCGGCCGCCGAGATCGAGGAGCACGCGCGGACCGTGGAGGACAACGGCGGCGCGTACTTCGTGCCCGCGTTCTCCGGCCTGTTCGCGCCGTACTGGCGGTCGGACGCGCGCGGCGCGATCGTCGGCCTGACCCGGTTCGTGAACAAGGGCCACCTGGCCCGCGCGGTGCTGGAGGCCACGGCGTTCCAGACCCGCGAGGTGATCGACGCGATGAACGCCGACTCGGGCGTGCCGCTGACGGCGTTGAAGGTCGACGGCGGCATGGTCGTGAACGAGCTGCTGATGCAGTTCCAGGCGGACGTCCTGGGCGTGCCGGTGATCCGCCCGGTGGTCAACGAGACCACCGCGCTGGGCGCGGCCTACGCGGCCGGCCTCGCCGTCGGGTTCTGGGAGTCGGAGGACGACATCCGGCAGAACTGGGCGCGGGACAAGCAGTGGGAGCCGGCGATGGACGACGACACCCGCGCCGCGACCTACGCGCAGTGGAAGAAGGCCGTCACCAGGACCTTCGACTGGGTCGAGTGAGGTCGTCGGGGCGCCGTCCCACCCGGGCGGCGCCCCCTCCTCCCGGCCGGCTCAGTCCAGGTCGTCGTGGCGCATGAGCTGGCGGCCGGCCTCGGTGATCGACCCGGTCAGCGACGGGTAGACCGAGAACGTGGTGGCCAGGTCGTCCACCGTGAGCTGGTTCTGCACGGCCAGCGTGATCGACAGGATCAGCTCGCTGGCGTTCGGCGCGACGACGACACCGCCGATCACCACGCCCGTCGCCGGGCGGCAGAACAGCTTCACGAAACCGCGGCGCAGGCCCTCCATCTTGGCCCGCGGGTTGGTCGCCAGCGGCAGCATGATCGTGCGCGCGGGCACCTCGCCGGAGTCGATGGCCTGCTGGCTGATGCCGACGCTGGCGATCTCCGGGTTGGTGAACACGTTCGCCGCGACCGTCTTGAGCCTGATCGGGCTGACGCCCTGGCCGAGCGCGTGCCACATCGCGATGCGGCCCTGCATGGCGGCGACGCTGGCGAGCAGCAGCAGGCCCGTGCAGTCACCCGCCGCGTAGACGCCGGCGACGTTCGTGCGCGACACCCGGTCGACCGGGATGTACCCGCCCCGGCCCAGCTCGATGCCGATCTTGTCCAGGCCGAGGTCGGCGGTGTTCGGGACCGAGCCGACCGTCATCAGGGCGTGGCTCGCTTCGATCGTGCGACCGTCTTCCAGGTGAATCAGGACGCCGTCGCCGACGTTCTCCACCCGGTCCGCGCGGGCGTGCTTGACCACCGCCGTGCCGCGTTCGGCGAAGACGTCCTCCAGCACCACGGCCGCGTCGGCGTCCTCGTGCGGGAGCACCCGGTCGCGGCTGGAGACCATGGTCACCTTCACGCCCAGTTCGGTGTAGGCGGAGGCGAACTCCACACCGGTGACACCCGACCCGATGACGGCCAGGTGCTCGGGCAGCTCCGGGAGGTCGTAGATCTGCCGCCAGGTGAGGATCCGCTCGCCGTCCGGCTCGGCGCCGGGCAGCACGCGCGGGGTCGCGCCCGTCGCGATGAGCACCACGTCGGCGGGCAGGACCTCCTTGTCGCCGTCCTCGGCGATGACCACGACCTCGTGCTGGGCGAGGCCGCGGGCGTTGTCGCAGAACTTGCCGATGCCGTTGACGATCCGGACGCCCTCGCGCTGGAGGCGGGCCCGGACGTCGGCCGACTGGGCCAGCGCGAGGCCCTTCACCCGTCCGTGGACGACCGGGAGTTCGACCGCCGCTTCCGCGTTGTTCGTGCGAATGCCCAGCTCACCGGCGTTGCGGAAGGCGCTGCGGCCCCCTGCGGAGGCGATGAACGTCTTCGACGGCACGCAGTCGTAGAGCACGCAGGCGCCGCCCAGGCCCTCGCGTTCCACGATGGTCACGTCGGCCCCGTGCTGGGCCGCGACCAGTGCCGCCTCGTAACCTGCGGGGCCACCGCCCATGATGACGATGCGGGTCACGACACGTCCTCCTCGTGGTCTCGGCGCTGCTCGCGCCGCTGCTCAGGCCGCTGCTCGCGTCGCTGTTCACGCCGCCGGCGGCCGCTGGTAACCGTACGCGGTCGGGTGTCGGGGCGCGTCGTCCGGTCTTCCGTCCCTCGCGGTGATCGCAAGGTCGCTAGGCTGTGGTCGTGCCGCTCTATGCCGCGTACGGGTCCAACATGGACCCGAACCAGATGATGGAGCGAGCCCCCTACTCCCCCATGGCGGGGACCGGGTGGCTCGCCGGATGGCGTCTGACGTTCGGTGGCGAGGACCTCGGCTGGGAGGGCGCGCTCGCCACCATCGTCGAGGACCCCGACTCGCAGGTGTTCTGCGTGCTCTACGACGTGAGCCCGCGCGACGAGTCCCGCCTCGACCGCTGGGAGGGCGCCCTCGGGCTCTACAAGAAGATCCGCCTGCGCGTCCAGACCCTGGAAGGCTCGGCGACCGCCTGGCTCTACGTCCTGGACGCCTACGAGGGAGGTCTGCCCTCGGCCCGCTACATCGGCGTCGTCGCCGACGCCGCCGAAGCCGCCGGCGCCCCCGACGACTACGTCGCCGACCTCCGCACCCGCCCCTGCCAAGGCATCGGCCCCTAACCCCCACGAGAGTCCAACCCTCAGCCCGCGAGAGTCCTACCTCCAGCGCGCGAGAGTCCTACACCCAGAACGCGTGAGTCCTACGTTCAGGACTCCCGAGTTCAACACTCAGCTGTCGGAACAGGTGCACGGGGTTCCGCAGGTCCGACACGTCCGCCCTGATCACCTTCCACCCGCGTCGCCGCAGGTCCTCGTCACGGGACTGGTCCGCTGCGGCCTTGTCGACGTGCGCCGCGTAGCCGTCGTACTCCAGCGCCACGCGCGCGTCCGGCCAGGCGAAGTCCAAGCGCCAGATCTCGCGGTCGTCCAGGTCGCGGATGGAGTACTGCGGTTCGGGGAGCGGGAACCCCGCGTCGGCGATGATCAGGAGCAGCGTGCTCTCCGCCGGGGACTCGGGCAGTCCCGTGGCGAGGTCCAGCAAGAACGCGCCCCGCCGTCGACCGCGGTGGTCACGACGGGCGGCCATGCGCACGGCGAGGTCGGACTTGAACTCGGCTCGCTGCTGCGGTGGAAGAGCGCCGAGCGCTTGATCGGCGCAGGCCAGGGCGGTGGAGCGGTGACGGCCCCGGCAGAGCAGGTCGGTGAGGGCGAAGTCGAGCACCATGCACCGCAGGCCCTCCACCTCGACCACGTCCGCTGGGTCGAACTGGTGGTAGTGGACGGCGAGGTCCCGGCGTGGGCGGAGCCTGCGGTCGTAGTTCAGGAGGACGTGCACCCGGTTGGTCTCGGCGGCCGTGCAACCGTGCAGCCAGACCGCCGTGTGGTCGGTCAGCGCCGCGTCCGGTCCGGCCATGAGCAGCGCGGCGGCGGCCCGGGTGCGCAGGCTGGTCATGCGCTCCCGCTGGATGACGACCGTGCGGCAGTAGCTGACCAGGTGGCCGTCGCGGATGGCACGGCTCAGCGCTTGCGAGCCGATGCGGTCGTGCAGACGGGTGCGGGAGTAGGCGCCGTGGAGGCCGGAAGGAAATTCGATCATGTAGAACCGAGTGCCGAGGCCCCCGATTCCGTACACGGTTCACCTGATCGTGGGAGGCCACCCGGTCTGAGCGTTGAATTCAGGTGCTCTGAGCGTTGGACTCTCGCGGCTTGAGCGTTGGACTCTCGCGGGGGGTTAGGGGGTGAGGGAGGTTAGGTGTTGGGCGAGGCGGCGGGAGTCGACGGGGGAGACGGTGCTCCAGGGTTGTTGGCCCGGGGTGGCGCGGCGGAGTTGGACGTAGCGGCCGTGGGGGTTGTCGAAGAACGAGACGACGTGGTCCTGGCGGACGCGCTTGCCCCACTTGTCGCGGTTGGCGGCGCCGAACTGGCCGCGGTGGCCGGCGTCGCGGAACATGTCGGCCAGCGTGTGGGCGTCCGCCTGCCGGACGCCGCGGGCCACGAGGGCCTGCTCCAGCTCCTCCGGGGTGTTGGCGTGGGCCGCGGCGGCGTCCAGGTCGGCGCTGGGCAGCGTGACCGAGTGGCCGGGACCGGCGGGCAGCGGCGGGAGCACGGACAGGGCCTCGCGGGGCAGCCCCTCGGCGGAGGCCGGGCGCAGGGTCAGCTGGTCGTGGGCCAGGACGGCCAGGACGCCGGACTGGCCCTTGGCGGCGGCCAGGACGCGGACGCTGTGCCCGAGCCACAACCGGCCGTCCACCTCCTGCTGCGGCCGGTTGAGCAGGTGCAGCAGGTCCTCCAGCATCGGGTCCAACGACACCGGGCGACCGAGGCCGCGCCGGTCCAGCTCCGCCCACGCCCGCTGCTCCAGCTCGGCGCGCTCGGCGTGCGTCTTGCCGGGTGACGGCACCTTCAGCACCAGCGGCATGGTCTCCAGCCGCAGGTGCTCCCACAGCACGTCGAACTCCAGCGCCGAGATCGTCACCGGTTCGCGCAGGTCGTTGCTGCCCAGGTCCAAGCCGAACGTCGTCATCAGCGGGTCGTGCTCTCCCCGATCACCGGGGGCGAGATGGTCCCGCCGACGCCGTAGATGTCGTCGGTCTCCCGGAGGTAGTCCGCCGCGTCGTGGAGGGCGTCTTCCTCCTCCTCCGCCGCACCGCGGGCGCCGCCCAGGCCGCCGAACGGGTCGAACGCGGGCTGCGCCGGCATCGGCGTGCTGCGCTTGTGCACGGTGTCGTTGTTGCCGCCCTGACCCGCGCCCATCAGCGACCCCGTCGAACCGCCCGGACCCGCCGCCGTCGCCGCGTGCTGCGCGTTGGCCGTCGCGAACGCGCCCAACTCCGCCGAGCTCACGCTCGTCGTGCCGACCGGGAGCGGACCACCGGCGCCACCGGCGCCCGCCGCCAGCTGCTGGCTGCCGTTGACCTGCTGCTCCGTCGTCACGTCGGGGCCGGTCGAGGAACCCGACGACGAGCCCGACGAGCCCGACTTGCGCCGGTCCTGCTGCCCGCCGCTGCCACCGATCACGCCGCCCGGCCCGAACGTCGCCGAACCCGGCCCGTTCGGCAACGCCGCGGTGGACGCCCTGGTGGAACCGGAACCGGAACCGGCCGTGCCCGCCGCCGCGGACGACGTGCCCGTCGACCCGCGGCCCTCGTACGTCGGCTGGGACACCGGCCGCTGCGCGAACGCGCCGCCACGACCGCCGCGACCGCCGTGCCTGCCACCGCGATAACCGCCGCGACCGCCGCGCGGACCGCCGTAACCCCACCCGGGCCCGGACACGCCCGCCGAGTCGTTGCGCACCGCCTCGGCCCCGCTGATCACGAGCTGCGGCGGCTGGTGGAACTGGCCCAGCGTGCTGGTGTTGGAGAACGTGCTGGACGCGTAGGTCGTCATCACCTCTCGCGCGCGCTGCTCGGCCGCGTTCTGCGCCTTCTCCTGCTGCTCGAAGTCCGTCTGCCCGCCCACCAGGTTGGTCAGCACGCTGACGAGCAGGTTCGGCTCCTCCGCGGTCACCTTCACCGGCGGCGGCATGTCCGCGCGCGCCTTGGCGATGTAGTCCGCCTGCAGCTCGGCCGAGATGCGCATGACCTCGGCGCCGGCGCGGGCGTCGTCCGCCCACGAGGCCAGCGGGTTCACGCCCGTGCGCGCACGATCGGCGGCGTCGCCCTCCCAGCTGGCGCCGGAGCGCAGCACGCCCCGGTGCAGCTCGGCGTTGATCTCGGTCAACGCGGCCGAGACGCCCTGCCACCGCTCCATCGAGGCGTGCGAGGCCTTCGGCCCCGGCCCGGAGTTGATCTGCTCGTACAGCTCTTCGTGGCTGTACCCGCTCCAGCGGTGCCCATCGGGCATGAACGCTCCCCTTGCCTGCGCCGGGCGCTCAGCGGCTGCCCTGCTGTCCCATCAACCCGGTGTTGTCTTCTTCGATGGACTGGTACTGCTGCTCGACCAGGGTGAGCGCGTCCATCGCCGACTTGAGCTGCCGCTGGTAGTTCTCCAACGCGATCAGCGCCGAGTCGCCCGATTCGAGCGACCGCTCGTTGAACCGCTCCGCGGCGTCCTGGCTCACCGGGTCGCCGGCCCACGGCCGGACCCTGACCTCGGTGATGGCCAGCTCGATCTGCTCGTCCAGCTTCGACAGCGCGCCCGCGAACGCGCTGCGCAGCCCCGGGATGGCGCCGGGCTCCACGTTCAGCGTGTGCGACAGCGGCGGTGGTGATCCCGTGTCGGCGCCGTGGCCTCGGTCTTCGAACGGCATGGACGACCTCCCGCCTTCACTCGTTCCGTCGCGCATGGTCACTCTAGCCACCCGGTACGACAGCGGGGAGTAGGTGGGACCGCACATCCCCCGCGTGGGTCAGCGCCGTTGCAGCAAACCGGCTACCGCCGCTTCTGCCGCCCGTTGCGCCCCTTGGCACAGAGTGTCCTGCTTGGCTGCTGTTTCGTTACCGCCGTCGCGGAACATCACGTCGAGGAACTGCCCCTCCGCGACGTCCACCTCGACGTTGCACACGTTGTCCATGCCCGGCGTCCGCACGATCAAACCGGGAAATCCGGCGACCGCGGTCGGCCTGGCGTCGACCTGGGCGTTCTCGCTGAGCCACACGTCAACGCCCTCCACTGTGACGAGCGCGAGCCGCACCACGTTCCCGCTGATCGTGCTGCGCATGGTGCACGCCTTCGCGTTGCCGAAGCCCGTTTCCACGTAGGCGCTCGGCGGGTTGTCCAGGCTCAGCCGGACCCGCTGCTCCGGCGACAGCACCGCGCACGGGTCCACGTCGTCCAGCCGCACGTCCCGCGGCCTGGGGGGTAACGACAGCGCGGTGGTCGTGGTGACGGGCAGCGGCTCGTCCAGCCGGCCGTCGGCCTTCTTCTCCGGTACGGGCGTGCAGGCGGCCATCGCCATCGCGCACAGCGTGGCGGTGAGCACCTGAGCAGCCCTCATGGACACCTACCGTAGCCGGGTCCACACGCGGAGTGGACCCCCGGCTGTGAAGCCGCACTTCTCGGCCACCCGCCGAGCCGCGTCGTCCGGTGGTCTCGCGGTGATCAGCGGCAGGTCGAGGAACCCGAAGCCGAACCGCAGCACGGCCTGCGCCGCGTGCGTCGCGATGCCCCTGCCGCGCAGGTCGGGCGTGGTCCAGCAGCTCAGCTCGCCGGCGCGGGTCAGCACGACCTCGCCGACCGCCGTCCCGGTCAGCTGGTCGCACACGGCCCAGGAGCAGGCTTCGCCGCTGTGCCACTGCTCCGCGCGTTCGGCGATGTGCCCGCCCGCCGCGGCCAGGTCGGGGTGCAGCCCGCCGCCCACCAGCGCCACCCGGTCGTCGATCCGGTCGTCGGCGCGGAGTTGGCGCAGGTAGAACTCACCCGCGTTGATCTCGACGGCCTCCATGGGCCGGGAGACTAGTCCGTGACGAAGCCGTCGTAGCGCCGGGCCAGCGCTTCGAGCAGCCCGCGGTGCGCGGCGGCGGCCTGCCCGTCCGGACCGGTGATCAACTCCACCACCCAGTCGGCGTCCTCGACGTCGTCCTCGCCCGCCAGCAGGTCCTTGTGCACCGCGCACGGCGACCAACCGGCCTCGGCCAGCTCGCGCGCGGCTTCCCCGGCGTCGCCGCGGTCGTGCAGCACCAGCAGCAACGACCCGCCGGGACCGGTCGCGCCCGGACCGCCGGCCTCGTCCAGCAGGCCGCGCGACGACAGCGCCCCGTGCAGCGCGGGGAAGTCCGGCGTGTGCACGGCGTCGATGCCGACGGTCCGCGCCGCCTCCGCGTTGGTCGCGTTGTCGTCGCAGAACAACGTCCCGGAGGGGGAGTGCTGCAGCACCCGCAGCGCGCGCCGGAACGCCTCGGGCGACGGCTTGGCCACCCCGAGCCGCGCGGACGACACGACCGCGTCCACCTCGCGGTCCAACCCCAGCGCCGCCAGGTCGTCCGGCAGCCGGTCGGTGGCGTTGGACAGCAACGCCACCCGGCACCGCTCGCGCACCCGCCGCACCAGCTCCAACGCCTCGGGGATCACCTCGCCGGCCCGGGTCCACGCCGCCACCGCGTCCGCCGCGCGTTCCGGCGACAGACCCTCGACGGCCAGCTGCCGCCGCACCGCCGCGCGCCACTCCCCGTCGGTGGCCCGACCGGCCGTCGCGGGACCGGACAGGGAGAACGACACCCGCGCCAACGTGCCGCGCGGCAGGCCGAACCGGTCCTCGACCGGCCCGTCCGGCGGGAACCGCCGCAGCACGCCGTCCAGGTCGAGGAGCAGCAACGACGGCGCGCTCAACGACCACCGATCCGGCTGACGAGCAACATCGTCGCAGGCACCAGCAGGAACACCAGCGGCGTCTTCGCCGCGAAGTACAGCACCACGCTCACCAGCGCGACCACCGTCACCAGGGCGTTGCGGACCCGCGGGTCGAACTCGCCCGCGCGCCGGACCGACGCCCGGCGCGCGGCCGGGACCGGGGTCTCGCGGACCGGCGGCGGGTCGACCGCGGTGAACCGCGGCCGCGGCGCGGGCAGGTCGGCGAACAGCGCGAGCAGGTCACCGCGGGTCTTCGCGGTGGTGACCCGGGCGGAGCGGTCGCCGTACTCGTCCACGGTCAACCGCCCCTCGCCGAGGTGCGTGCCGAGCAGTTCGAGCGCGTGCTGGCGCTCCGCGTCGCCGATCCGGATCTCCCGCTCGCTCACAAAGGTGAGCCTATTCCTTGATCTCGCAGATGACCGTGCCCTGGGTGACCGCCGCGCCCGGCTCGGCGGCCAGGCCGGTGACCACGCCCGACTTGTGCGCGGTGACCGGGTTCTCCATCTTCATGGCCTCCAGCACGACGATCAGCTCGCCCGCCTCGACCTGCTGACCGTCCTCGACCGCGACCTTGACGATGGTGCCCTGCATGGGCGCCGCCACCGCGTCACCGGACGCCGCCGCACCGCCCTTGCCGCCGGCGCGCTTGCGCGGCTTGGTCTTCACGCCCGCCTTCGCGCCGCCACCGCCACCGCCGCCGAACGCCAGGTCACCGGGCAGCGAGACCTCCAGCCGCCGCCCGCCGACCTCGACCACCAGGGTCTGCCGCGGCTCGTCGTCCTCGGCCTCCGCGCCGCCGGCGAACGGCGCGATGGTGTTGTCGAACTCGGTCTCGATCCACCGGGTGTGCACGGTGAAGCCCTCGTCCGTGCCGACGAACGCCGGGTCGCGCACGATCGCGCGGTGGAACGGCAGCACGGTGGCCATGCCCTCCACCACCATCTCGTCCAGCGCGCGCCGCGCCCGCTCCAGGGCCTGCGCGCGGTCCTCGCCGGTGACGATCAGCTTCGCCAGCAGCGAGTCGAACTGGCCGCCGATGACCGTGCCGCTCTCCACGCCCGCGTCCACCCGGACACCGGGGCCGGCGGGCGCGGTGAACGTGGTGACCGTGCCGGGGGCGGGCAGGAAGTTGCGGCCCGCGTCCTCGCCGTTGATGCGGAACTCGATCGAGTGACCGCGCGGGGTCGGGTCCTCGGTGAACCGCAGCGGCTCGCCGGCGGCGATGCGGAACTGCTCGCGCACCAGGTCGAGGCCCGCGGTCTCCTCGCTGACCGGGTGCTCCACCTGCAGCCGGGTGTTGACCTCCAGGAACGAGATCGTGCCGTCCGCCGCGACCAGGTACTCGACCGTGCCCGCGCCGTGGTAGCCGGCCTCCTTGCAGATGGCCCGCGCGGAGGTGTGGATCGCGGCGCGCTGCTCGTCGGTGAGGAACGGCGCGGGCGCCTCCTCGACCAGCTTCTGGTGCCGGCGCTGCAACGAGCAGTCGCGGGTGCCGACGACGATGACGTTGCCGTGCTGGTCGGCCAGCACCTGCGCCTCGACGTGCCGCGGCTTGTCCAGGTACCGCTCGACGAAGCACTCGCCGCGGCCGAACGCCGTGACGGCCTCGCGCACCGCGCTGTCGAACAGCTCGGGGATCTCCTCCAGCGTGCGGGCGACCTTCAGGCCGCGGCCGCCGCCGCCGAACGCCGCCTTGATGGCCACCGGCAGGCCGTGCTCCCGCGCGAACGCGACGACCTCGTCCGGGCCGTTCACCGGGTCCTTGGTGCCGGGGACCAGCGGCGCGCCCGCGCGCGTCGCGATGTGCCGCGCGGTCACCTTGTCGCCCAGGTCGCGGATGGCCTGCGGGGTCGGTCCGATCCAGGTCAGGCCGGCGTCCAGCACGGCCTGCGCGAAGTCCGCGTTCTCGGACAGGAAGCCGTAGCCGGGGTGCACCGAGTCCGCGCCCGCGCGCTTGGCGACGTCCAGGAGCTTGTCGATGGAGAGGTAGCTGTCCCCGGGCGTGCTGCCGCCCAGGGCGAACGCCTCGTCCGCCAACCGGGCGAACGGGGCGTCCCGGTCCGGATCGGCGTACACGGCGACGCTGGACAGACCGGCGTCCCGGCAGGCACGGATGACCCGGACGGCGATCTCACCGCGGTTGGCGACGAGGACCTTGCGCAGCGACACGACGTCCTACCTCCTGGCAACGCTCGAACTTCTGTCGGCAATGGTCGGGAAGTTTAGTGACCCGTCAGTACCCGGTGACCGAGAGACAGCTCACGCTTGGGTGGAACAATCGGGAATCGTGACACGCCCGCCTGCTGCCGCGCTTCTGACAGCTTGCGCAGCTGTGCTAACCACTATCGCGGGACTGGTCATCGCCTGGTCACTGCGTCTTCCCGCCGTGCCGGAGCAGAGCACGACCGTGCCGCAGGACGAATTGCGGTGCGGTGCGACGGCGTGCCGTTCGGTGGTGAAGCAGGAGGTTGGCGTCGATTCAGTGGAATTGCTGGTCGGCGAGGGCGCGGGCCGCATCCGGACCAACGGCGCATCGGGGCCGAACATCTTCGAGCTGACCATCGCGTCGTCGGGCGCGCAGATCGACTCGGACTCGCTGCGGTGCGTCGACGCCGAGGTCGGGGTGTGCCTGGTGCGGGGCGGCGTCGGCGGCGAGGTGCTGGGCGAGGTGCTGGTGCGCCGGTCGGGGGCGTGGTCGCGGGCGCAGGTGCCGTACGTGTCCAGCGGGGCGTACCTGGCGCTGGTCGACGTGAACGCGGACGCGGTGGCGGACGTGGTGGCCGTGCAGCGGTCGTGCCAGGTGGACGCGGACTGCTCGCGGTGGTTCGCGCAGGTGTTCTCGCTGACCGGCGGTGGCGGCGAGCTGGGCTGCACGCCGGTCGTGCGCGAGCCGGAGTCGCTGCCCGGCTGGCCGACCGTCACCCCGGACCCGTCCGACCTGCGCCCGTGCGGCCCCTGACCACCCGCTCCGCCCCTGAACGCAGAACTCGGGGGTCCCGACCGTTCGACTCGCGGGACGCCAGTGTTCGACTCGCGCGAGTCGAACACTCAGGGCCGGCGTGTCGAACGTTCAGGACCCCCGAGTTCTGCGTTCAGGCGGGGACGGTGGTGGGGCGGGGGGTCGGGCCGGAGAGCAGCGGGGGTTCGCTGGGGGCGTTCAGGACCTCGTCGTCCAGCAGGCCCTCGCCGCGGGCGACCAGGACCGGGACGGTGATCTGGCCGGTCACGTTGGTGGCGGTGCGGACCATGTCCAGGATCGGGTCGATCGCGTAGACCACGGCGACACCGGTGGCGATGACCTCCGGCGGCATGTTCACCGCGCCCAGGGTCAGCGTCAGCATGGTGAACCAGCCGGTGGTCCCGGCGGTGGCCAGGGCGCCGAACACGGCCACCGCGACGATCGCCACGTACTGCCACACGCCCAGCTGCACGCCGAACAGGTTCGCGATGAACACCGTGGCGATGGCCGGGTACACGGCGGCGCAACCGTCCATCTTCGTGGTGGTGCCCAGCGGCACGGCGAACGACGCGTAGTCGTCGTCCACGCCGAGGTTGGCGGCGGTCTGCCTGCTCAGCGGCAGGGTCGCGCCCGACGAGCGGGACACGAAGGCGAACTGGATCGCGGTCCACGCCTTGCTGAAGAACGTCACCGGCGACACCCGGCCGACGAACCGCAGCAGCAGCGGGTACACCACGAACAGCACCAGCAGCGACCCGCCGTACACCGACGCGATCAGCGAGAACAGCGGCTGGACGAACGAGTTGCCGTACGTGGCGAACGCGGTGCCGATCAGGCCGAACACGCCGATCGGGGCCAGCAGCACGATCCAGCCGACGATCTTCTGGATCAGGTCGAACGCCGACCGCGTCAGCGTGACGAACGGCGCGGCCCGCTCGCCGAGCGCGTACGCGGCGAAGCCGACCAGCACCGAGATGAACACGACCTGGAGCACTTCACCCTCGGTGAACGCGCTGAACAGGTTGGACGGGATCAGGGTCTCCAGCAGCGTGCTCCACGAGCCCTGGTCGCGGGCGGCCAGCTTCTCCACGGCCGCCTGCGACGGCTCGACCTGCACGCCGGAGCCCGGCTTGAAGATCAACGCGATGGCGAGGCCGACGAGCACGGCGATCAGCGACGTGGCGGCGAACCACAGCAGCGTCTTGCCGCCCAGCCGGGCCGCGCGGTTCGTGCCCAGGCGGCGGAGGCTGGTGATGCCCACCACGATGGCGGTGAACACCAGGGGGATGACGGTGAACTGCAGCAGGCTGGTGAAGACGTCGCCGATCTGCCCCAGGGCGGTGGTGAGCCACGCCTGGTCGGTGGCCTTCGCCAGGTACCCCGCGAGCGCACCCAGGACGAGCGCGGCGAGGACGGTGGCGCCGAAGACCTTCGGCTTGGTGTAACTGCGGACGAACGACACGGGTGCTCCGGGTTGGGTGCGCAGGGACGACGGGGGGCGGCGTCAGCCGCGACAACCCGTGTTCGTCCTGCGCCCGAAGTCGATGTGACGGCGGCGCGTCAGCAGTTCACCCACAGCCCCTCCAACGCGAATGCGTTTCAAGGAGCTTCCCGGATCGGGGAAAGTGTGACAACCGCTACCAGATGGCGGACACCGGGACGCCGACCTGGCGCAGCAGCCGCCGGGTCAGCGGCAGGCTGATGCCGATCACGCTGGACGGGTCGCCGTCGATGCCGTCCACGAACCAGCCGCCCAGGCCGTCGAGCGTGAACGCGCCCGCGACCCGCAGCGGCTCGCCGGTCGACAGGTACGCCTCCAGCTCGTCCTCGGTCGGCCGGCCGAACCGGACCAGCGTCGCCTCGTGCCCGACGGCCCGGTCCACCACCTGCCCGCCGCGCATCCGCAGCACGGCGTGCCCGGTCAGCAGGGCGCCGGTGGTGCCGGCCATCTTCTTCCAGCGCTCGCGCGCGACGTCGACCGTGCCCGGCTTGCCGTGCACCTCGCCGTCGGCGGTGCGCAGCATCGAGTCGCAGCCGATGACCACGGCGTCGTCCTCGTCGCGGGCGATCGCCTCGGCCTTGGCCTCGGCCAGCGCCGTGACCAGCTCCTCCGGCGTCGGGTCGGTGAGCGAGGCGGCCAGCGCGTCCTCGTCGACGCCGGACACGCGGACGACGGGCTCCACCCCGGCGGCGCGGAGCACGGCCAGGCGGGCGGGGGACTGGGAGGCGAGGACGAAGCGCACGGCGTGCAGCCTAGGGCGCAGGCCGTGAACCACCCGAACGGGCGGCAGCCGATCGTGTCGAGCAGGACTGCCGGGGCGCTGCGTAGAACTACCGATGCGCGCTGCGCGGGGGTTGGGCAACCTCGGAGACGTGCAGCGTTTGGCTCTGGTGGTCCGCAGGACCGACCGGGGTCGAGGCCGGTACCGGTGGCTCCTGGTCGTGCCGGCCGTCCTGGCCCTGGTCCTGGTCGGTCGGGTGGTGTCGACCGACCCGGTCGGCTACGGCGTGCCGTTCTGGCCGTTCGCGAACGGCAGCGACCACGTCGAGCACCGGGTGATGGACGACGTCACCACGACCGCGCGCGCCCTGGGGCACCTGGACGAGGTGCCGTCGGCGCTGGCGGCCGAGGGGGTGGAGGTGCTGGAGGTGCGGATCGACGCGGGCAGCATGTGGATGCGGGTGCGGCTGCACGTGCCGGACGGCGCCCGGTGCCGGGAGGTGACGGTGCTCGGGGACACCGGCATCCAGGTCAACTCACGCCGCGTCGACTGCTGACGAGGCCGGGGCGAGCGGCGCACGACGCCCACGACGAGCGCCGGAGGCACAGGGCTGCTCGGGCCAGGACACGCCGAAGACCGCCGCCGGGTGCGGTGCCGGCGGCGGTTGTCGGAGTCCGAGCGGTGCCGGGAGCCCGAGCGGTGCTCAGCCGGGCAGGCCGGAGGCGCGCCACGCGCCCGGGCCGTGCGGCAGCGGGCGCCTGACCTGCCTGGACCTGTCCGACCACGCCGAACCGCGGGGCGCGTCGCCCGCCGGTCCGTCGGCAGCCGCCAAGCCCGTCACGATCGCCGCCAGGGCGGCCAGCTCCACGTCGTCCGGGTTGCCACGCACCACCCGGAGGTGCGGTTCGCCGTTCACAGCGGGATGTTCCCGTGCTTCTTGGGCGGCAGCACCTCGCGCTTGTCGCGCAGCATCGCCAACGACCTGGCGACGTGCGCGCGCGTGAAAGAGGGAGGGATCACACCATCAACATAACCGCGTTCGGCGGCGACGTAAGGGTTGCAGAGGGTGTCTTCGTACTCCTGCTGCAGCCGCGCCCGCAGCGCGTCCACGTCCTCACCGGCCGTCGAAGCGGCTGCCAGCGTCTTGCGGTGCACGATGTTCGCCGCGCCCTGCGCGCCCATGACAGCGATCTGCGCCGTCGGCCACGCCAGGTTGATGTCCGCGCCCAGGTGCTTGGAACCCATCACGTCGTACGCGCCGCCGTACGCCTTCCGGGTGATCACGGTGACCAGCGGCACGGTCGCCTCGGCGTAGGCGTAGATCAGCTTCGCGCCGCGCCGGATGATGCCGTTCCACTCCTGGTCGGTGCCGGGCAGGAAGCCGGGCACGTCCACGAAGGTCAGCACCGGGATGTTGAACGCGTCGCAGGTCCGCACGAACCGGGCGGCCTTCTCCGAGGCGTCGATGTCCAGGCAGCCCGCGAACTGGGTCGGCTGGTTGGCCACGATGCCGACCGAGTGGCCGTCCACCCGGCCGAACCCGATCAGGATGTTGGGCGCGAACAGCGGCTGGACCTCCAGGAACTCGCCCTCGTCCAGCACCCGGGTGATGACCTCGTGCATGTCGTACGGCTGGTTGGCCGAGTCCGGGATCAGCGCGTCCAGCTCGCGGTCGGAGTCGGTGACGGAGTCCTCGACCGAGCCGTGCACCACGTCGTCCGGCGCGTCGAAGACGGGCGGCTCGGACATGTTGTTCGCGGGCAGGTAGGACAGCAGCTCCTTGACGTAGGAGATGGCGTCCTCCTCGTTGTCACCGAGGTAGTGCGCGTTGCCCGACTTGGTGTTGTGGGTGCGCCCGCCGCCCAGCTCCTCGAAGCCGACGTCCTCGCCGGTGACGGTCTTGATCACGTCCGGGCCGGTGATGAACATGTGCGAGGTCTGGTCGACCATGACCACGAAGTCGGTCAGCGCGGGCGAGTAGACGTGACCGCCCGCCGCCGCGCCCATGATCAGCGAGATCTGCGGCACGACGCCGGACGCGGCCACGTTGCGGCGGAAGATCTCGCCGTAGAGGCCGAGCGAGACGACGCCCTCCTGGATGCGCGCGCCGCCGCCCTCGTTGATGCCGATGATCGGCCGGCCGGTCCTGATGGCCAGCTCCATCACCTTGACGATCTTCTCGCCGTACACCTCGCCGAGCGAGCCGCCGAAGATCGTGACGTCCTGGCTGAACACGCACACCGGGCGGCCGTCGACGGTGCCGTAGCCGGTCACCACGCCGTCGCCGTAGGGCCGGTTGCGGTCCTGGCCGAAGTTGGTCGAGCGGTGCCGCGCCAGCTCGTCCAGCTCGACGAACGAACCGGGGTCGAGCAGCAGCCCGATGCGCTCGCGGGCCGTCTTCTTGCCCTTGGAGTGCTGCTTCTCCACCATGCGCGCCGAGCCCGCGTGCACGGCCTCCTCGTTGCGCCGGTGCAGGTCGGCCAGCTTCCCGGCGGTGGTGTGGACGTCCGGCTCCTCGCCGATGGGGGCGGTCGCACTGCTCATGAGGCGGCAGCTTAACCAGCCCTTCTCAGCGCGGTGGGGTGTACGTAGCCCAGCTCACTGCGCGACGACTTGACCTCCAGCGCGGTGGAGGTCGCAGGCTTGATCACGCGGCCCGCCCCACCTCCACACCGCTCCGACGAAGCGCGTGGGGCGGGTCGCTCCTACCCTTCGGGGCGTGACTCTGGACGCCGCCGCACTGCGCGACAAGCTCATCGGTCCCTACGCGGCCCTGGACGTGGTCGCCGAGACCGGTTCCACGAACGCCGACCTGAGCGCCGCGGCCGATCGGGGCGCGCACGACCGCACCGTCCTGGTCGCCGAGCGCCAGAGCGCGGGCCAGGGCCGCCGCGGCCGGGGCTGGACGTCGCCCACCGGCGGCCTCTACCTGAGCGCGCTGTTCCGCCCGACCGGTGTGGCGCCCTCGCGGCTGCCGTGGCTGACGCTGCTCGCGGGCTTGGCGCTGGTCCGCACCGCCAGGGGCGTCGGCGTGGACGCGACCCTCAAGTGGCCGAACGACCTGCTCGTCGGTGACGCCAAGGCGGCGGGCGTGCTGGCCCAGGCCGCCGCCGGCCCGGGTCCGGCCGTGGTCGTCGGCATCGGGCTCAACGTGGCCGCGCTGCCCGCCGACGTCGAGCCCGGCGCGGGCGGCCTCGTGCCGACCAGCCTCGAAGACCACGCCGGGCCGTTGGACCGGACGCAGGTGGCGATCACCCTGCTGGCGGAGCTGGCCGCGCTGGAGCGGCGGTGGCGGGAGGCCGGCGGCGACGAGCCGTCGTCGCGCGAGGAGTACCGCGAGCACTGCGTCACGCTCGGCCGCCGGGTGCGGGTGGAGCTGGCCAGGGGCGAGTCGCTGCTCGGCACGGCGCGCTACCTGGAGACCGACGGCACGCTGGTGGTGCGCGACGAGGACGGCGTCGACCACTCCGTTTCCGCCGGGGACGTGGTGCACCTCCGGGTACGGTGAGGTGGCCCAGACCGAGGCCCCCGGACCCGGGCCCACCGAAGGGACCCCTCGTGGCCTACCCGGACGACCTGCTCAGCCCCGGCGAGCACGTCGTGATCCACCAGCACCCGCACTGGAGGGTGCTGCTCGGGCCGGTGCTGGCGCTCGTCGTCGCGGTCGGCGGCGGCGCCTACCTGAGCGTGCTGGTGTCGGACCTCGGCTGGGCACCGGTCGGCTGGGTCGTGCTGGGCGCGGTCGTCGTGGTGCTGGTCGCCTGGCTGACCGTCGCGCCGCTGCTGCGCTGGGGCACCACGCACTTCGTCATCACCAGCGACCGCGTGATGTACCGGATCGGGGTGTTCAAGCGCACCGGCCTGACCATCCCGCTGGACCGGGTGAGCAGCGTCCGCTTCGAGCACGGGCTGGTCGACCGGCTGCTCGGCTGCGGCACGCTGGTCGTCGAGTCGGCCTCCGACGAGCCGTTGGAGTTCGACGACATCGCTCGCGTGGAGCGGGTGCGGTCCACGCTGTACCGGGAGATCAACGACAACCCGGCCGACGACCACCGGCCGGAGGACAGGGTCGCAGATGGGCGCGCGTGAAGTCGGACTGCCGGACACGGTCGGCACGGGCGGTCTGCCGGACCGCGTGACGATCTGGGAGGTCGGGCCGCGGGACGGGCTGCAGAACGAGTCCGAGGTGGTGCCGGTCGACGTCAAGCTGGAGTTCCTGGACCGGCTGGCCGACGCGGGCGGCACGGTGCTGGAGGCCACGAGCTTCGTGCACCCCAAGTGGGTGCCTCAGCTGGCCGACGCGGAGGAGCTGCTGGCCGGGCTGGTCAAGCGCCCCGGCGTGGAGTACCCGGTGCTGGTGCCCAACGAGCGCGGCCTGGAACGGGCGCTGCGGGCGGGCGTCGAGCACGTCGCGATCTTCGCCAGTGCCACCGAGACGTTCGCGCGGCGCAACCTGAACCGGTCGCTGGACGAGCAGTTCGCCATGTTCGACCCGGTGGTGTCCCGGGCCAGGGCCGAGGGGCTGCGGGTCCGCGGGTACGTCTCGATGTGCTTCGGCGACCCGTGGGAGGGCGCCGTGCCGCGCGACCAGGTCGTCGGCGTCGGCAAGCGGCTGCTGGACATGGGCTGCGACCAGCTCTCGCTCGGCGACACGATCGGCGTGGCCACGCCCGGTCAGGTGACCGCGCTGCTGGCGGGCTTCGACGACGTGGACCGGCTCGCGGTGCACTTCCACGACACGTACGGGCAGGCGCTGGCGAACACGCTGGCCGCGCTGCAGTCGGGCGTGCGCACCGTCGACGCGTCCGCGGGCGGGCTCGGCGGCTGCCCCTACGCGGAGTCCGCGACCGGCAACCTCGCCACCGAGGACCTGGTGTGGATGCTCGACGGGCTGGGCGTCGAGCACGGCGTCGACCTGGACAAGCTGGCCGACACCAGCGCGTGGATGGCTCAGCGGCTGGGCCGGCCGAGCCCGTCGCGGGTGGTGCGGGCGCTGCGGGGGTAGGTCGGTGCGGTTCTCGGGGCCGGCGTCGTGATCGAGCGGCACCCCGGCGTCCTGGTGTGGCGGCTGCCCGCGCCGGTGCTGGCGATCTCGTCCGGGCCGCACGGCGGCGGGCTCGGCGTCCGGCACTGGGCGTTGAACGCGACCGTGCCGAGGGACTACGCGCGGCGCGACCCGGACGCGCACGTCCGGGAGATCGCCGCCGACCTCGGCCTGCGCGGCGCGGGCACCGGGCTGCTCACCGCCGTCGACGTGCGGGACGTGGTGGTGGAGGCCGACGGCGGCGTGCGGTCGTGGGTGACGACCGGGATCGGCGCGCACCCGACGTGGGCGGCCGGGCCGCCGGCCGGGGAGCTGCCCGTCGTCGGCACGATCAACGCGGTGTGCGTGCTGCCGGTGCGGCTGGCCGACGCGGCCATGGTGAACGCGGTCGCCACCGTCGCCGAGGCCAAGGCGCAGGCGTTGGGCGAGGAGGGCGTGCCGGGCACCGGGACGGTCACCGACGCGGTCGTGCTGCTGTGCCCGCTGGACGGTCCGGTCGAGCCCTACGGCGGCCCGCGATCGGTGATCGGCTCGGCGCTCGCCCGAACGGTCCACCGCGCCGTCCGCACCGGTATTTCGCTGGAGCGCTCGGGAACCGGGCCCCGGGTCGTAACGTCCAACGCGCGACCGACGACCATGCCCGGCGACGGCGAAGACCGGAGGTGGCCGTGACGACCGATCACCGCGCGCAGGTGGACCAGCTGCTGGCCGACTACCGGCGCAGCCGCGAGCAGCTGGCGTCCGCGCAGCGCGACCTGGCCCGGGTCTCCGGGGTGACCACCAGCCCCGACGGCTCGGTGACCGCGGTGGTCGACGCCAAGGGCGCGCTGGTCGACCTGGAGCTGACCGACGCCGCGTACCGGTTGCGGCCCGCGCAGCTCGCCCAGCTGGTCCTGCGGACCGCGCGGGAGGCGGCGGCCGAGGCCGCCGAGGGCGCGTACCGGGCGCTGAGCCCGGTGCTGCCCGCCGGCACCGACCCCGAGGCGTTGTTGCGCGGCACCGCCGACCTGCGCCCCGACGAGGTCCGGCCGCCCGAGCCGACCCGCCCGCGCCCGGTCGACGACGAGGACTTCGAGCAGCGCGAATGGCTCGAAGCGGAAGCCCCTGCCCCGGGCAGGACGCGCGCGAGGAGAACGAGATGAACGGCTTCCACACCGACCTCGCCCGGCTCGCCGAGGGCGCCGACGACTTCGCCGCGTTCGCCGAGCGGGCCGGGAAGATCGCGGGCGAGCTGAGCGGCGTGCTCGACTCGCTCGGCGAGTGCTGGGGGGCCGACGCGATCGGGCAGAGCTTCGCGGCGGGCCACGTGCGGCCGTCGGGTGACGTGCTCACCGGGTTGACCGGGTTGAGCGCCGGGTTCGGCGGGGTCGGCGAGCGCTTCGCCGAGACGGCCCGGACCTACCGCGAGACCGAAGAGGGCAACCGCAACGCGCTCGGCGCGATCTGACTCAGGGGGCCGTGATGGGGATCGAGCTGCCGGCCGAGCTGGCCGACGTCGCCGCCAAAGCCGGGGTGTCGTGGCCGCAGGCCGACGAGGACAAGATGCGCGCCTCGGCCACCGCGTGGCGGGACGCGGGCGCCAAGCTGTCCGCGCTGGCAGGCGAGTCCGACGGTTCGGCGGGCAAGGCGCTGGCCGCCATGTCCGGGGCGACCGGCGAGGCGGCGCGCGGCCACTGGAACGCGTTCACCGCGCCGGACGGCACGCTGAACTCCGTCGTGCGCGGCTGCCACGCGGCGGCCGACCGGCTGGACCACGCGGCCGAGCAGATCGCCGCGGCCAAGGTCGAGCTGGTGCGCGAGCTGGTGGACCTGGCGAAGAACAACGACGCGGCGCAGCAGGCGGCCGGCGCCGGGCACCCGACGGCGCTGCTCGGGTTGGACGTGGCGGTGCGCGGTGCGGCGGCGAACGTCGCCCACCTGACCGACGTGTTGACCAGCGCGGTGCGGTTGGACAGCGGCGTGCAGGTCGGCGGCCACCAGCTCCCGGTCAACGCCAACCCCGGCGTGCACGGCCCCGGTGCGCACGGTCCCGGCGACGTCGGTCCCGGTGAGGCCGGTCCGGGTCAGGGGTCCGGGGCGGGCGCCGGGGCGGGTTCCGGCTCCGGTGCTCCTGGCGCGGTTCCGGTGAGCGCTCCGGGCGGGCAGCCCCCCGGCCTGGTCGGTGGCTTGGTCGGCGGGCTGACCGACGTGGTGGTCCGGGCGACCGAACCGGCGGTGGAGCTGGTCGGCGCGGTCGCGCCGCCCGCCGCCGCCGTGGTCGACCCGTTGGTGGACAAGGCGAGCGACGTCGCCAAGGGCGCGGGCGGTGCGGTGGACGCGGCGGTCGACCGCACGCTCCAGGGCGCGGCGGACATCGTCCAGGGCGCCGATCACGGGCGCGGTCCCGACCACGGACGCGGTCCCGACCACGCGCCCGGCCGGTCCGGCGACGCACCCGGCCCCGGCAACACGCCCGGCTTGGGCAACGCGCCCGGTCCGGGCAACGCGCCCGGCTTGGGCAACGCGGTCGGCAACCTGGTCGGCAACGCGGTCGGTGGCGTGGTGAACCCGGTCCTGGGCGCGGCGTCCGGCGTCGCGGCCCCGGTGGTGGACGCCGTCAGCAGGCCCGAGGGCACGGTCACCCAGTCGGCGGCGGCGGTCCTGGACCGCCCGCTGGTGCCGCACGTCGAAGCCCCGCACGCGCAACCCGCCGCTCCGGCCGCGAACCAGGCCGCGCCACAGGGTCCGGCGTTCAACGGCCCGAACGTCGGTGGGGGTCCCGCACCGGCAGGTCCGGCCGCCGCAGCCGCCGCAGCGGCCGTCGCGCCCAACCCGGCCGCCAACGCCGCCGGCGCCGCTGCCAACGCCGCCGTCGCGAACACCCAGGCGCCGGGCCAGCAGGCAGCCCCGAAGGCCGAGGCGCGCGCCGCCCAGGCAGTCCAGGCCGCCCAGCCCCAGCCGGGTCAGGCCCCCGCGCAGGGACCGGGCCAGAGCCAGGGTCAAGGACCGGGCCAGGGGCAGAGCCAGAACCAGGGTCAGAGCCAGGGCGCTCAGGCCAAGGCCGAGAACCAGGCCAAGGCGGAAGCCCAGCCGAAGGCGGAAACCCAGGCCAAGGCCGAGAGCGCCGTCAAGGGCGACCTCAAGGGCGATCTCAAGAACGTCGACCCGAAGGACCTCGAGGAAGCCCTGGCCGCCGCCGCCGACCAGGTGAAGGACGGCGACCTCGCGTTCGCGATCGTCCCCGTCCCGATCGGCGGTCTCGGGGGCGGGCGCTCCCCGCTCCTGTCCGGCCCGACGGCGGCGGTCCTGCCGACCGGAGCCGACGACGCAGCCGACGACACCCCGCCCGCACCCCCGGTGCGGGCCGCGCGGACCGCGGAGCCGACCACCGAGGCGGCGGCGCTGTTCCTGCTGCACATGTTCCCCGGCGGCACGCTCCCGCCGCCCGCCGCCGCACCCGCCCGCCAGCTGCCACCGCCGTCCGAGGACGAGGCGTTCGCGGCGGGCCTGCGCTTCGAACCGCAGGGCCACCCCGACGGCCACCTGGTCGACACCTCCGCCCGGATCGGCCTGGACCTGAGCTTCGCCGGTCGGGAAGGGCTCGCGTCCCGGCTCTCCGGCGGGGGACCGGCCGGGGCGTCGACCGACCCGGCGCCCGCCCGCAACCGACCCCGCCTGGTCCTCACGCCCGGCGGCGCGGCGGACCCGGTGCTGCTCGACGGCTACGACCCGCTGGCCGGGATGAACGAGCGCGACTGGGACCGCCGGTTCCTGGTCCGCGCCGACCCGCCCGAGTACGCCTGGCCGCCCGGTGAGCTGTTCCCCGAGGGCGGCTACGAGGCGGGGCAGCCCGGTGTCCTCGCGGTCGGCGTCGAGCTGGACCGGTTCGGCGGGCCCGAGGGCCGGGTGCTGTCCGAGTCGGGGACGTCCTACGCCGCGCGCTCGCTGCCGCCCGCCCTGGTGGACGCGGGCTACCACCGCTACCGGGTGGTCAAGGTGCTGCCGGTGTGGTTCACCCTGTCCGCCGAGTGGTTCGGCCAGCCCGGCGGCGGTGTCCGGTACCGCGCCACCCACCCGGTGGCCGACCTGGTCGCGCTCGGCTACCTGGAGGAGATGGCATGAACGCGGAGTCGGTCCAGGGCTGGCTGCTGGCCGTCGGCGTGCCGGCCGAGGTGGTGTCGATCGGGGCGGAGGCCGACAACGCCTGGTGCCTGCTGCCGACCGACGAGGGCTTCGAGGTGTTCTGGCGCGAGCAGGGCAACCGGTACGACTGGGCGGCGTTCACCAGCGAGGACGTCGCCTGCCACTACCTGTTCGGCCGGCTGGTGTGGGCGCAGGTGGTGCGCGGCGCGGTCGGCGTGCTGCCCCAGCCGGAAGCCGCGCACCAGGAAGCCGCGCGCCAAGAGACGGCGCATCAGGAGACCGCGCGCCCGGAAGGCGCCGCTAGCGAGGCGTGAGGTCGGTCCGCCAGCTCACGCCCACCACGTCCTCCGCCTTCGGCACGGGCAGGAACACCGCGAACGTCGCGGGCCGGGCGGCGGACAGCTCCAGCCGCCCGCCGTCGGCGTCCACCAGCGCCCGCGCCAGCGCCAATCCCACGCCGGTGGACCCACCACCGGACACACCGCGCTCGAAGATGTGGTGCGCCAGCTCGTCCGGCACGCCCGCGCCGCCGTCGGCGACCTCCACGACGACCGTGCCGTCGTCACGCCGGGCGGACACGACGACGTGACCCTCGCCGTGCCGCAGGGCGTTGTCCAGCAGCACGCCGATCGCCTCGCGCAGCCGCGCGGGGGTCGCCCGCGCCAGCAGTCCGTGCGGCACCCGCACCCGCAGCACCCGCCCCACGCGGCGCAACGGCTCGCGCCACTCCTCGGCGATGGCGGTCAGCTCCGCGCCGAGGTCGAGCGGTTCCGCGCCGACCGCGCGGGCCGCCCGCGCCGCGGCCAGCATCTCGTTCAGCACCTCGGCCAGCCGCTCGGCCTGCTCCAGCGCGGACCGCGCCTCGGCGGCCGTGTCCGGTTCCGGGTGCAGCGACAACGCCTCCAGCCGCAGCTGCAACGCGGTCAGCCTGCTGCGCAGCTGGTGCGACACGTCACCGACCAGCTCCCGCTCCCGCTGCACGAGCTGCGCCAGCGCGCCCGCCGACCGGTCCAGCGCCTCGGCGACGAGGTCCAGCTCGGGCACGCCGTGCCGCCGGTCGTCGCGCCGGAAGTCGCCCGCGCCCAGCCGGGCCGCGCGCGCCGCCACGTGCCGCAGCGGCTTGGCCAGCTTGCGCGCCGTCACGGTGGCCACCACCGTCCCGGTGCCCACCGACAGCACGACCAGCAGCACGACCAGCGCCGCCACCTGGTACTGCGCGGTGTGCATCGGCGCGGACGACAGCTCCAGCCGGACCGTGCCCTGCTGCGCGATCGGCACCTCGACCGACAGCGGTTCCGGGCCGGGTGTCCGGCCGAACTCGCGCACCACGCCCCCCGACGTGACCACGAGGTGGCCGCCCTCGGGCACGCCCACCTCGACCGGGGCCAGGTCGATCGGCCGGTTGCTCGCGATCTGGTCGTCGATGGACGCCGCGATCCGCTGCGCCCGCGCGGCCAGGTCGGTCCGCGCGCCGTCCTCCACCAGCCGCAGCGCGGTGTAGCCGAGGGGTATCCCCAGGGCGAACCCGGTGACCGCGACGGCCAGCAGGATGGCCCGCAGTATCCGGCTGCGCATCAGTCGGCCGTGTTGAACCGGAAGCCGACGCCGCGCACGGTCGCGATGCGGCGCTCCACCGAGCGCACGTCACCGAGCTTCCGCCGCAGCCAGGACATGTGCATGTCGAGGGTCTTGCTGCTCTTCAGCTCCGGGTCGTTCCAGACCTCGGACAGGATCTCGTCCCGGTGCACCACCTGGCCCGCGCGCTGGATCAGCACGCGCAGCAGCTCGAACTCCTTGTTCGCCAGCTGCACCTCCAAGCCGTCCACCGTGACCCGGCGGGCGGCGAGGTCCACCCGGACGCCGTTGACCTCCAGCGTGCCCGGCGCGCGGCGGCGCAGCAGGGCGCGGATGCGGGCCATCAGCTCGGCCAGCCGGAACGGCTTGGCCACGTAGTCGTCCGCCCCCGCGTCCAGCCCGACGACGAAGTCGACCTCGTCGGACCGCGCGGTCAGCATCAGCACCGGCAGCCCGCGACCGTCCGCGCGCAGCCGCCGGCACACCTCCAGCCCGTCCATCCCGGGCAGGCCGAGGTCCAGCACCAGCAGGTCGACGCCGCTGTGCGTGGCCGCGTCCAACGCGCCCGGTCCGTCGGCGACCACCTGCACCTGGTAGCCCTCCCGCTGCAGCGCGCGGGAAAGCGGTTCGGCGATCGCCGGGTCGTCCTCGGCCAACAAGACCACGCTCACAGGACCCAGGGTAGGCGTGGCACGATCGGCCGCGTGGCCGACCTTCGCGCAGATCTGTCCCTGGCCCTCCGGCTCGCCGACGAGGCCGACGGGATCACCACCGCCCGCTTCCGCGCCCGGGACCTCGTGGTGGAGCGCAAACCCGACCGCACACCGGTGACGGACGCGGACGTGGCGGTCGAGGACGCGATCCGCGCGGTGCTGGCCGTCGAGGCGCCGCAGGACCAGGTCGCGGGCGAGGAGCGCGGCGGCACGGCGGGCGCGGGCCGGGCGTGGGTGGTCGACCCGATCGACGGCACGAAGAACTTCCTGCGCGGCGTGCCGGTGTGGGCGACGCTGATCGCGCTGGTCGTGGACGGCGTGCCGGTGGTCGGGGTGGTGAGCGCGCCCGCCCTGGGCCGGCGCTGGTGGGCCTCGGCGGGCGGTGGCGCGCACATGTCCGACGCGTCGGGCGAGCGGGCGATCTCCGCGTCGGCCGTGCGGGACCTGTCCGACGCCTACCTGTCCACCACGCACCTGGGCACGTGGGCCGAGCACCACTCCCGCGAGGCGTACCTGGCGCTGGTCGACGCGTGCTGGGAGAACCGGGCGTACGGCGACTTCTGGCAGCACTGCCTGGTCGCCGAGGGCGCGATCGACGTGGCCGCCGAGCCGATCGTGAACCCGTGGGACGTGGCGCCGTTCCAGGTGCTGGTGACCGAGGCCGGTGGCCGGTTCAGCGACCTCTCCGGCGTCGAGCGCTTCGACGGCGGCACCGTGCTCACGAGCAACGGGCACGTGCACGAGGCGGCGTTGAAGGTGCTCGCCGAGAACCGCTGAGCCGCTGGATCACCGACGCCCGACCGGGCCCGGTCAGGCGTCGGCGGCCGGGTCGTCCTTGCGGTCGTAGGACCTGGTCACCCGGCGCGGTCGGAAGTCGGCCTCGGGGAAGACCCACTTCTTGTAGGCCCACCAGCGGAACGCCATCGCGATCAGGGTGCCGACGATCTGGGCGCTGACGAAGTCGGAGACCTCCTCGCCGAGCCTGCTCACGTTCGGCTCCTGCAGGTGCAGCAGGTAGCGCGACACCCACAGCGGCGCCGAGTTGAGCGCGATGCCGATGCCGTTGACCAGGAAGAACAACGCCGCCTCGTGGTGCCGCTCGCGCCCGCCCCTGGTCTTGAACGACCACTCGCGGTTGAGCACGTACGACACGATCGTGGCGACCAGCGTCGCCACGATCTTCGCGGTGACCGGGTGCTCGGTCAGCACGATCGTCTTGAGACCGAGGAAGATGGCCGTGTCGATCACGAAGCAGGTGCCGCCGACCAGGGCGAACTTCAGCAGCTCTCTGTGCTTGAGGGCCAGTGAGCGCAGCGGTTCGGGCAGGCGGAGGACGAAGTTCTCGACTACGGACACTCGGGCAGTGTACGGAAAGTCGGTGAAACGCCTGTTCAGGCCACTTCGCGCCGCTCCGGCACGACGTGCAGCGGACGTACCGACGGCCGCGCGTCGGCCTGGGGGAACACGAACTTCCGCATCGCCCAGAACTTGAAGCCGGTGGCGAGCAGCATGCCGATCACCGAGCCGGAGGCGAAGTCGGCGACCTCGGAGTGCAGGTCGAACACGTGCCGCGAGACGTACAGCGGCAGCAGGTTCACCCCGATGCCGACGCCGCTCACCAGGAAGAACAACGCCGCCTCGTGGTGCCGCTCACGTCCGCCCCGGGTGTGGAAGGACCACTCGCGGCTGAGCACGTAGGACGAGATCACCGCGACCAGCACGGCGATGGCCTTGGCCGTGACCACCTTGTCCTGCAGGAAGGTCAGCTTGAGCGCGTACCAGACCCCGTTGTCGATCAGGAACGTCGTGCCGCCGACGACGGCGAACCGGATCAGCTCGCGGTGCTTGTTGATCAGGAACCGGACCGGTTCCGGGAGGAGGCCCAGGAACCTGCGCACTAGTGGCAGCACCGGGGCAGGTTACCGACAGCGTGACCGGACGATCACGATGGGGTGTCGCAGCGATCGGGCAGCAGGATGTCCAGCAGCGGGGGCAGCCACGGTGGTCGGGGCCGGCACGGCTCGTCCCGGGCGGGGGGCGTGGTCGTGGTCGGCGGGGTGGTCGGTGTCGTCGTCGTCACGGGCGCCGGTGGCCGGGTCGACGGCTCGGTGGGCGGCTCGGTCGGCGGTTCGGTCGACGGCTGCTCCGGCGTGGACGGCTCGGTGGTCTTCGTCGGCGGCGACGTGGTCGACGTGGTCGGCCCGGGTGGTGTCGTCGTGGTGGTCGACGGCGGTGGCGCGGGCGTGCCGGTCGGGGGGACCTCAGGGTGGTCGTGGTCGTGGCCGTGGCCGTGGCGGGGGATGGGCACGTCGACGCTCTCGGACGCGGTGCCGAGGGTCGCGCTGACCCGCACCACCCCCTCGCGGTGCGGCCACCCGAACGCCCAGACCGCGAGCCGGAACGACGCGCCCCGGTCCAGCGGCGCCTCGCACACCACCCGGCGCGCGGACCGCTCGCAACCGGGCCAGGGCGCGACCAGCGTGAGGTGGTCGTCGGTCTCCACGACCAGCCGCAGGTCGCCCGCCCGGCCGCCGGTGTTGGTGGCCCTGATGTCGAGCCGGGGCTCCCAGAAGCCGTGCTGCCACTTGCGGACCGCCAGGTCGAGGTCGTCGCGACCCGGCCGGACCTCGACGTCCAGGCCGATCGACACGCTGAGCGAGGTGCCCGCCGCGACGGTGCCGGTGATCCGGCCGGTGATCGCCCGCGGGTCGGCCTGGAGCCGGAACACGAACGTCGCCGTGCCGCCGGGCGCGATGCCCTGAGCGGTCACGCAGGTCACCGCCCCCACGCCCGCCGGGCACATCACGGACTGCTCGGCCGAGCCGTCGAACTGCCCGAGCCGACCACCCGCCTGCCGCCCGTCCGCTGCCTGCCCGCCGACCGCTTGCCCGCCGACCGCCTGCCTGTCTGCCGCCTGCCGACCGGTTGAGCCGTCCAGGCCCACCAGTCGGTCGCCGGCGAACGCCACCGCGGGCCCGACCGACCGCACACCGGGCGGCAGGACCAGGGCGGCGCTCGCCGGTTCCGAGGCGGTCTCGCCCGCGTTGCGCACGGTGACCGGCAGGTCGACCGGTTCGTCGCCGGGCGTCAGCGCGAACCCGCTGGGCAGCACCGGCACCAGGTTCGGCGGCATCGGCTGGGGTTCGGGTTCGGGTTCCGGCTCGGGCTCGGGTTCGGGTTCGGGTTCGGCGGCCGGTTCGGCAGCCGGTTCGGCAGCCGGTTCGGCAGCCGGCTCAGCGGTCGGCGGGGGAGTCGGTTCGGTGGTCGGGGCGGGAGTGGGTTCCGGTGTGGTCTCCGGGGCCGGCGGCACGGGTGCGTTCGACGGGCTCGGCGCGACCTGCGCCGTCGTCATCGGAGCGGTCCGCGCGGCGGGCGCCTCCTGCTCGTCGCCGGACGCCAGGCCGATCACCACCGCGACCACCAGGGCGGCCACCGAGGCGGCGGCGCCGAGGAACTGGCGCGGCACGGACGAGGCAGCGCCGGCGGCACCTCCCGCTCCTGCCACCGCGGCCACCGCGGCGGCCTTGGCGGTGCCCGCGCCGGCGGCGGCCAGGTAGCCGGTCGTGCCGACTCCCAGCACCAGCGGCGCGATGATGCCGCGCAGCGCCCCGTTGACGTCGGCCAGTTCGGCGGCCAGCGCGCGGCAGCCGCTGGTGCACTCGTCCAGGTGCGCCTCGACCTGCGTGGTCTCCCGCTTGGACAACCCGCCGCGGGTCCACGCGCCCAGCTTGTCGACGGTCGCGCGGCAGCGCTCGGCCTGCGTCTCGGCCAGGTGCACCTGCAGGTAAGCCTGCTTCAGCCCCTCACGGGCCCGGTACGCGAGCGCGGACACGCCGTTGGCGGTCAGGCCCAGCAGCGGCGCGACCTCGGCGGGCGACTGGCCCTCGATCTCGGTGTGCCACAGCACGGTCTGCCAGCGCTCGGGCAGCCGGGCGAACGCCTTCGCGGCCAGCGACCGCTCCAGCCCGGCCACCGCGGTGTCCTTGAACGGCACGCTGGTCGCCTCGGGCGCGACCTCGGCCACGTCGTCGGCCAGTTCGAGCCTGCGGTCCCGCCGGGTCTTGTCGTACGCGGTGTGGCGCAGCGCGGTGAGCAGGTAGGCCCGGAACGCCGAGTCCGGCCCGCGGCCCGCCCGCAGCGCGTCGAGCACCTTGGCGAACGCGTCGGAGACCAGGTCGTCGGCCTCGGCGGACGACCTGGCGAGCTGGCGGGCCAGGTTGTGCGCGGCGGACACGTGCCGTTCGTAGAGCTGCCCGTAGGCGTCGATGTCCCCACCGCGCACGGAGTCGATCAGCTCCGCGTCGCTCGGTCCCTGGACGTCGGCAGGAACGGTCGCCACGTGTCTTCCTCCCTCGCGCGGCGCCAGTCTGACGCACCGGGTAGCTCACCGTCACGCGGAACCCCTCGACCGGGTGGCGCAAATGCCGTCATGGATGAGTCCCGGCGACGTCCCGTGTTCGGAAACCGACGTCGAGGAGGCATCCGGGTGGGTGTTCGGGAAGCGGTCTCACAGCGCTCTGGGCCCGGCGGGTCGCGGGCGCTGCGGTCCAGGTGGCGCACCGCCGCGCTGGCCGCGGGTTGGGCGTTCCCGGCCGACTGGCCGCTGGAAGAGGTGGACGACGTGTGCCGGGCGGTGCTGGGCGGTGGCGACCCGAGCCCGGAGCTGTACCGGCTGGGCGGCGCCCGCGCCGAGGCGGGCGCCGGGCTGGCCGAGACGCTGCTGGACCTGGCGGCGCTGCACGCGGTGCTGGCCGAGCCCGCCGGGTCGACCGGCATCGTCTCGCCGGACGTGGACGCGATCCCGGCGCGGCTGCTGCGCTGCACCGCGCTCGGCTGGGGCGAGGTGATGACCAAGCAGGCCGCGAACTGCTCGGCGGACAACCCGCTGACCGGCCTGGCCACGTCCGCCTACCTGCGCACCAGGCTGCGCGAGGTGTACGCGGAGGCGCGCGCCGCCGGTCGCCAGGAGCACGTGCTGGTGCTGGTGGCGCTGGACCTGACCCGGACGTCCGGGTGGTCGCGCGTGGTGGCGATGACCCTGCTGGCCGACGCGCTGAAGGAGGTGTTCGACGCGGGCGAGACGGTGGCCTCGATCGGGCCGTCGGTGGCCTGCGTGCTGCTGCGCCGCGACCACCGGCTGCCGCGGGCCGTCGCCAACCTGCGGGTGCTCACCGCGGACCGGTTGGCGGTCGACCCGCACGTCGCGCCGACCGGCCCGGCCCGGGTCTGGCTGGAGGAGCTCCCGCCGACCTGCGAGGACGCGGCGGCGTTGGTGGCCGGCTACGGCCGCTGAGTCCCGGCCCGGACGCCGAACCCCTGTCCGGCGTCCGACCGGGTCACGCGGTTACTCGTGGATGATCCAGCGCTGGTCGGCCCGACCCGGCTCACACGGCGCGAGGACCAGCTCCTTGTAGACGCCGTTGTGCGTGATGCACTCACCGGTGTCGCCGGACTCGAACAGCCAGGAGCGGTAGCCGTCGTAGGAGCTGCCCACCCAGCGCTGCTCCTGGGAGCCGTCGCAGTTCCGGCCCGCCAGCTTCCCCCCGATCGAGGTCACGCACCACCCGTAAGCCTTGCTCTTGATGGTGTTGTCATCGGAGATGTGCCACTTCTGGTTGTCCCCACCGTGGTACGGGTGCGGGATGACCGGGAACTCGGGGTCCCACGCCCAGTTGGTCTGGTCCCAGACGTCGCCCTTCCTGGTGTCGCTCTCGATCACCCACTCGTCCTGCGGCGCGTCGGGCGCGGCGGCGAACGAGGTCGGCGCGACGAGCAGCGCCGAGGCGGCCACGGCGACGGCGGCGAGGATTCGACCGAATGACATCCGCTTCTCCTTCGGGGTCGGTTCACGTGCACCGTCGAGTAGAAGCGCTGCGCCGGGACCGCGAGCGGCGAGAACAACCATGGTGGCGGCAGATGACACGGTCCGGTCGGATCGGGCGCCCCGCCGGTCACGGACGCGGAGGACGGGACGCCACACCGTCGCCCACGAGGGTGAACGCCCACGACTTGACAGCTCTCCGAGTGCTCGGGGACAGTGTTCTAGTGTCTTAGTCCAGTAGAACAATTTGGAGGCGCCGGGTGGAGTTCCGCATCGACCGGTCCAGTGGCCTCCCCGCGTACCTCCAGCTCGTGCGCCAGGTGCGGGAGGCGCTGCGCATGGGCTGGCTCGCGCCGGGAGACCGGCTGCCGACGGTCCGCGACGTCGTCGCGAGGAGTGGTGTGAACGCGAACACGGTGCTCAAGGCCTACCGCGAACTGGAGCTGTCCGGCCTGGTCGAGGCGCGCCAGGGCTCCGGCACGTTCGTCAAGGCCGGTCTCGGCTCGACCGAGCCGGAGGTGATGGCGGCGCTCAGGGCGCGGCTGGCCGAGTGGGTGCGCGAGGCGCGCGAGGCCGGGTTGGACACCGAGGACATCGACGCGCTGGTGCGTTCCGTCCTCGCCGAGGGGGAGGGGGTGGCGGTCGCATGACGATCGTCGCGGAGGCCGTGGGCGACACCGCGGTCGCGGTGCGCGCCCGAGGGCTTGGCAAGCGCTACCGCAGCAAGTGGGCGCTGCGCGAATGCGCGTTCGACCTGCCCGCGGGCCGGGTGGCGGCGCTGGTCGGCGCGAACGGCGCGGGCAAGACCACGTTGATGAGCGTCCTGGCCGGGCTCCTCGGCGCCGACGAGGGGTCGGCGACCGCGACGGGCCGGGTGGCGTTCGTGTCGCAGGAGAAGCCGGTCTACCGGCACTTCTCGGCGACCGACGTGCTGCGCCTCGGCGCGCGGCTCAACGTCGTGTGGGACGAGCCGCGGGCCCGCCGCTGGCTGGAGCGCTTCGAGGTCCCGCTGGACAGGGCGTGCGGCAAGCTGTCCGGCGGCCAGCAGGCCCAGGTGGCGTTCGCGCTGGCCCTCGGCTCGCGGCCGGACGTGCTCATGCTGGACGAGCCGCTGGCCAACCTGGACCCGCTGGCCCGCCGGGAGGTGTCCGCCGAGCTGCTGAGCGAGGTCACCGAGACCGGCATGACCGTGCTGCTGTCCACGCACATCGTGGCCGAGCTGTCCGGCGTGGCCGACTACCTGCTGCTCCTCGCGCACGGCCGGCTGCTGGCGGGCGGCGACCTGGACGACCTGCTCACCGGCCACGTCGCCTACACCGGCCCGCGCTCGGACGTGCCGCCCGCGCTGGGCGAGGTCGTCGAGGCCAGGCACACCGCCCACCAGTCGACGTTCCTCATCCGGCTGCCCGAGGGGCGCCCGCGGCCGGTGGTGGCGGGCCAGTGGGTCGAGCGCCCGGTGACGTTGGAGGACTACGTGCTCGCGCAGCTCGAAGCCACCCGGAAGGGGGCCCGCGCATGACCACCACCACCACGACCGGCGTCACGACCGCCGCACCGGTGACCACCCGCGCCCGCGTCGGCTGGGGCGACCTGCTGTGGGTGACCTGGCGGCAGCACCGCTGGATGCTCGCCGGCACGGCCGCCGTCGCCGTCCTGCTCGGCGGCCTGGCGCTGTACCTCGCCCTGCGCGTCGACGCGACCGGCAGCAGCCGCCTGGAGCTGTTCGGCCGGTGGGGCGTCGTCGGCCTCAGCCAGCTGCTCGTCCTGGCGCCGATGGCGTTCGGCCTGGTCGTCGCGGTGTTCTGGGCGGCGCCCCTGCTGTCGCGGGAGTACGAGCAGCGCACGCACGTCGTGGTGTGGAGCCAGGACGTCAGCCCGCTGCGCTGGCTGACCGGCAAGGTCGTGCCGCTCTTCGCGCTCGCCGTCGTGCTCGCCGTCGGCCTGGGGCTGGCGCTGATCAAGCTGATCAACAGCGTCAACGCCGAGTCGGCCGAGTACGTGCCGTTCCGGCCGTTCGACCCGCCCGCGTTCGAGGTGGCGCCGCAGGTGCAGTTCGGGTTCGTGGCGTTCGGCTTCGCGCTCGGGCTGGCGCTCAGTGCGCTCACCCGGCGCACGGTGCTCTCGATGGGGCTCACGCTCGGCGTGTTCGTCGTGGTGCGCGGCCTGGTCGCGGGCGGTTGGCGGCCGTACTACCAGGAGCCGCTGCGCCACGTGGAGCCGTACGCCACGTTCCAGGGCGTGGACCCCGGTGGCCGGGGCGCGTGGACGGTCGACAGCGGCTTCGTCGACGCGGCGGGCAACGAGGCGCCCTACCCCTCCGCCTGCTCGCGCATCGAGGACAACGACTCCTACGCGCAGTGCATGACCGACCACGACGTCCGGTACTTCACCGACTACCACCCGGCCGACCGGCTCGTGCCGTTCCAGTGGTTCGAGTTCGCCGTCTACGCCGTGCTCGCCGCGGCCCTGTTCGCCCTGGCCTTCACCGTGGTGCGCCGGGCGCGCCGGGTCTGACCGGGACCGGGTTCACCGCCGTCACCCGGCGGTGGCCCTGCCGAGGGGGTCCCGCGCGCCCGGGGAGGCGCGCGGGGCTTCCTGCACCGCTGCCCGGAGGCCGGTCCGGAGCATCGCGTTTGTGCAGGTAGGATCACGAAACCGTGGACTCCCGAACCCGCCTCCCCGCCGTCGGCATGATCGGCGGCGGCCAGCTCGCCCGCATGACGCACCAGGCCGCCATCCCGCTCGGCCAGTCGCTGCGGGTGCTCGCCGAGTCGGACGCCGACCCCGCCGCGCTCGTCGCGCGCGACGTGGAGCTGGGCAAGCACACCGACCTGGACGCGCTGCGCGCGTTCGCCAAGTCGTGCGACGTCGTCACGTTCGACCACGAGCACGTGCCGCAGGAGCACCTGCGCGCGCTGGTCGCCGAGGGCGTCAAGGTGTTCCCCGGCCCCGACGCCCTGCTGCACGCGCAGGACAAGCTGGTCATGCGGGTGCGGCTGGCCGAGCTGGGCGTGCCGGTGCCGCCGTTCGCCGCCGTGGCCGAGACGGCCGACGTGCTGAAGTTCGGCGCGCGGCACGGGTGGCCGTGCGTGCTCAAGGCGGTGCGCGGCGGTTACGACGGCCGCGGCGTGTGGATGCTGAACACGCCGCAGAGCGCGCAGCGGGTCGTCCCCGAGCTGCTGGACGCCGGCACGCCGTTGATGGTCGAGCAGTGCGTGCCGATGCACCGCGAGCTGTCCGCGCTGGTCGCGCGCTCGCCGTTCGGCCAGGGCGCCGCGTGGCCGCTGGTGCAGACCGTGCAGCAGGAGGGGATCTGCGTCGAGGTGCTGGCCCCGGCCCCGGACGGGCCCGCCGAGCAGGCGCAGGAGCTGGCCCTGCGGATCGCGGACGAGCTGGGCGTGGTCGGGCTGCTGGCCGTGGAGCTGTTCGAGACGGCGGACGGGCTGGTCGTCAACGAGCTGGCGATGCGCCCGCACAACTCCGGCCACTGGACCATCGAGGGCGCCCGCACGTCGCAGTTCGAGCAGCACCTGCGGGCCGTGCTGGACTACCCGCTCGGCGCGACGGACCTCGTCGCGCCCGCCGTCGTGATGGCCAACGTCCTGGGCGCGTCGTCGCCGCCCGAGATGGGGCCGGACGAGCGGTTGCACCACCTGTTCGCCCGGTTCCCCGACGCCCACGTGCACCTGTACGGCAAGGCGGAGCGGCCGGGGCGCAAGATCGGTCACGTGACGCTGCTCGGCGAGCGGATGGACGAGGTGCGCGAGCGGGCCGGGCTGGCCGCGCACTGGCTGTCCGACGGCGTGTGGCTGGACGGGTACGACATCCACGGGGGGAAGCGGTGACGCAGGTCGGTGTGATCATGGGCAGCGACTCGGACTGGCCGGTGATGAAGGCCGCGGCCGAGGCGCTGGCGGAGTTCGACGTCAGCTACGAGGTGGGCGTGTACTCGGCGCACCGCACGCCGCAGCGGATGCTGGACTACGCGTCGTCGGCCGCGTCGCGCGGGGTCCAGGTGATCATCGCGGGCGCCGGTGGCGCGGCGCACCTGCCCGGCATGGTGGCGTCGGCGACGGTGCTGCCGGTGATCGGCGTGCCCGTGCCGCTGAAGTACCTGGACGGGATGGACTCGCTGCTGTCGATCGTGCAGATGCCGGCGGGCGTGCCGGTGGCGACGGTGTCGGTGGGCGGCGCGCGCAACGCCGGTCTGCTGGCCGTGCGGGTGCTGGCGGCGTCCGACCCGGAGCTGCGCAAGCGGATGGCGGAGTTCCAGGCGTCGCTGGCCGAGCTGGTGCTGGCGAAGGACGCGGCGCTGAGGGCTGTAGCGGACGGCACAGCGGACAACTGAGTGAACGCGCGCTAACATCCGGGTAGGACGCCCTACCGGGAGGTAACTTAACGTGGACCCGAGCTTCGGTACCTACCAGCTCGCCGAGGAGCACGAGGCGCTGCGCGACGCCGTCCGGTCGCTCGCGGACAAGGAGATCGCGCCGCACGCGGCCGACGTCGACGAGCAGGAGCGCTTCCCGGTCGAAGCGCTGAACGCACTGGTCAAGGCCGGTTTCGGCGCCGTGCACGTGCCCGAGGAGTACGACGGCCAGGGCGCCGACTCGGTGGCGACGTGCATCGTGATCGAGGAGGTGGCGCGCGTGTGCGCGTCGTCGTCCCTGATCCCGGCGGTGAACAAGCTGGGCACGATGCCGATCCTGCTGTCGGCGTCGGAGTCGCTGAAGCAGCAGGTGCTGCCGTCCATCGCTTCGGGCGAAGCGATGGCGTCGTACGCGCTGTCCGAGCGCGAGGCCGGCTCGGACACGGCGTCGATGCGCACCAGGGCCCGGCTCGACGGCGACCACTGGGTGCTGAACGGCACCAAGTGCTGGATCACCAACGCGGGCGAGTCCACCTGGTACACGGTGATGGCCGTGACCGACCCGGACGCGCCGAAGAAGTCGCAGGGCATCTCGGCGTTCGTCGTGCACAAGGACGACCCCGGCTTCGTCGTCGGGTCGAAGGAGCGCAAGCTCGGCATCAAGGGCTCGCCGACCCGTGAGATCCACTTCGAGAACTGCACGATCCCGGCGGACCGCATCATCGGCGAGCCGGGCACCGGCCTGAAGACGGCGCTGCGCACCCTGGACCACACGCGGCCGACCATCGGCGCGCAGGCCGTGGGCATCGCCCAGGGCGCCCTGGAAGCCGCCATCGCCTACGTGAAGGACCGCAAGCAGTTCGGCAAGTCGATCTCCGAGTTCCAGGGCGTCCAGTTCATGCTGGCCGACATGGCGATGAAGGTCGAAGCCGCCCGGCACATGGTCTACGTGGCCGCGGCGAAGGCCGAGCGGGGCGAGCCGGACATCGGTTTCATCACGGCGGCGGCGAAGTGCTTCGCGTCCGACGTGGCGATGGAGGTGACGACGGACGCCGTGCAGCTGTTCGGCGGCGCCGGCTACACCCGCGACTTCCCGGTGGAGCGCATGATGCGCGACGCCAAGATCACCCAGATCTACGAGGGCACGAACCAGATCCAGCGCGTCGTGATGTCGCGGTCGCTGCTGAAGGGCTAGATCGAGGATCTTCACCACGGGGTGGGGACGGCGGGCCGCTCGGTCGTGCCGTCCCCACCCCGTGTTCGTTGTTCTCCCCGTGAATGGCGACCGGTGTGCGTCGATGCGGAATTCCGCACATTTTCGGTGCTTTATCACGGAACGTAGCGGTTCGTTACCCTGATGGTCGAGTGTGCCCGGTGTGGACTGGCCCTACGGTTGCGTTTCGGTTCGACTGATCGGGCCACCGGGGAATGCCGAAATGGAAGCAGGGCTCATGAAAAGCATCAGGACGGCTGCCGTCGCGCTCGCCGCGGGCGTCGGGTTCGCGATGTCCTCCGCGGTTGCGGTGGCGGCGCCGGTCGAGGCCACGACCAGCGACGTCGGCATCCAGTGCACCCGGCAGTACGTGGTGACCGGCAGCGCGACGCTGCGCAACAGCCCCGGCGGGTCGGTCATCGGCTACGCCATCACCGGCGACAAGTTCAACGTGCCCAGCCCGTCCGGCGTCTGGTACCAGGGCAACCTTTATGACCAGTACAACACCCACCTCGGTTACGGGTACATGCTGGCTTCGGCCCTGGCCTACACCGGCACTTGTTTCTGACGCTCCAATTCGGCCATCGGGACTGCCGGCAGCCCGTCCGGGCATTGATCCCCGTCAATTCGGGATCGGTGCGGGTTCGCGGGTTCGCGCGGGGTGAACGGTCGGCAGGGCGGTGGTGCCGGCGGCCAGGTCCGGCCAGCCCCGCTGGTCCCGGCGGAACACCGGGATGACGAAGGCGCCCAGGACGACCAGCGCGAGCACGGCCAGGTCCAGCGCGAACCACCAGCCGGACGGCGCCAGCGCCACGTAGGCGATCAGGCCCGTCACGCCCAGCACCTCGCGCGACGCGATCCGCAGCGGGTTGGCCCGGGCGCCGTCCGGGCGGCGCAGCCGGTACCTCAGCAGCCAGCTGCCCGGCGTCAGGCCACCGGTCGCGGCGGGCAGCGCGATCCGCACCCCCACCGCCAGGCCGACCACCCACCAGCGGCCGGCGCCGGTGGCGTACGCGACCAGCACCAGCAGCAGCACGTCCACCAGCAGGGCCATCAGCCTGCGCGGCACGGTGACGGTGTCCGGTGGGGCGGTCGACGCGTCCGGGTGCGGCACCGCCGGGACCACCAGCGCGACCGGCGCGATCATCCAGCCCAGCAGCGAGCCCGCGGTGTTGGAGATCAGGTCGTCGACGTCCGAGATGCGGTACGGGCACGGGTACGCGCCCAGGTTCCCGCTGTACTGCACCACCTCGACCGCGAGCGAGATGCCCAGCCCGATCGCGACCACCGCGAGCGGGCCGCGGCGGTACGCCTTGCGCAGCACCACGCCGAGCGGCACGAACAGGGCGACGTTGAACGCCTGCTGGAGGAACGCGGTCGACGTCGCCATCGCGCCGAGGCCGGACCGGCCGTTGGCCGCCATGTTGTTGCGCATGTCCGTGACCCACTGGAACGGCCTGGTGGACAGCATCTGCTGCCCGTCGCACACCAGCGCCGTCGGGAACGGCAGGAAGATCAGCGCCAGCGCCACCAGCCCGTACGCCAGCAGCCCGTACAGCACCACGGCCCGCCGCGGCTCCACCCGCCCGAACCGGTGGTAGTGCAGGGCGACCAGCGGCAGCAGGACCAGCGCGCCGACGCCGACGAACGCCGCGAAGCCCGTTCGAACGGACTCCAGGTAGGAGCTCAGCATGTCCACCGATCCGGTTCACGTCCCGCGACGAAGGTCAACCGCTCATTAACCCCTCAGCGTGATCGTCAAACCCGATGGGTGGACGTTGCCGCCGAACGGAGGCGCGGTCGGCCACTGCGGTCCCCGGGCTGTCGAGTCGCTGTCGACGTCGCCACCACCGCCGAACTTGTTGAAACTTCATATAACTTCGAGGGTGACCGACCGTCGACTGAAGGGGAACGCGATGCTCAAGGACGTGGCAGCGCTCATCGGCCGCCTCGCTGTGGGGGTGGTGTTCATCGCCCACGGCTGGCAGAAGGTGACCGAGTGGGGGCTCGACGGCACCGCCACGGCGTTCGCGGGCATGGGTGTGCCGCTGCCGGCGGTGTCCGCGTGGTTCGCCGCGATCGTCGAGCTGGCCGGCGGCGCGCTGCTCGTCCTCGGCGTCGCCCTGCCGGTGGTCGGCGTGCTGCTGGCCGCCGACATGCTCGGCGCGCTGGTGCTCGTGCACCTGCCCAACGGCCTGCTGGGCCAGGGCGGCTACGAGCTCGTGCTCGTGCTGGGCGCGGCGGCGCTCGCGCTGGGGTTCAACGGCGGGTCGCTGTCCGTCACCCGGCTGGTGAAGGGGCGCAGGGTCGAGCAGCCGGCGTAGCCGTCAGCCGACCAGGTCCAGGGTCGTCCGCTCACTGGCGCGGCGGGTGGCGAGCAGGTCCGGCGCGGAGTTGTCGCACTGCACCAGCGAGCCCCCGCCCGCCAGCACGGCCAGGAAACCGTTCAGCAGGCCGTCCGGCAGGCTCCACTCCACAGTGGACAGCACGCGGGACGCGGTGGTGATGCCCAGCGTCGCCGCCCGCTGGTGCGCCTCCTCGACCACCTCGTCCACAGTGGACTTGAGCAGGGCGGGCGTGCTGCCCGCGACCGGTTCCCACGGCGTGAAGTCGTCGCCGAACACCCGCACGTCGTCGTTGTAGTCCACCGCCGCGCCGCTGCCCAACCCCATGGGGTGCAACGACGCCACCGCCGTCACCAGGGCGCCGGGCGCCTCGCCACCGGGCGCCACGACCGCCACCTTCGCGCCCGCCGGGTCGTCGGTGACCGCCGCGCCGCACCACCACGCGCCGAGCAGCACGCCCGCGGTCTGCCAGTGCGCGGGCAGCAGCACGGCCACCGGGTCGCCCGGCTCGACGTCGTGCTCGTCGCGCAGCCAGTTCGCCGTCTTGGCCGCCCAGTTCCGCACGGTGGCCCGCGACAGCTCGACCCGGGTGCCCGCCGCGTCGTCGTAGTGCGTGATCAGGGGACGGCCGGGGTTCGCCGCGAACAGGGGCGCGAACAGGGCATCCGTGACGGTCATGGGCCAACCTTGCCACACCCCGGCCACCGGGGTCCGTCCACCGCCGCCGGTCAGTCGACGCAGGTCGGGGCCGCCTGGGCCGCCGCCCGGTGGCGGGGGCCGTCGAGGGTCAGCAGGCGGTCGGCGCCGAAGCGCTGCGTGCTGCTGGTGGGCGTCGGGGTCGGCGCCTGGCTCGGGGTCTTCTCGCCGAGCAGTTCGGCCACGAACGCCTTCACCTGCGCCGGGTCCACCGTGACGATGCTCTGGCCGCGCTCGTTGCGGGCGCCGACGCCGGTCACCGGGATGGTGGCGAACTCGACGTTCCCGCCCGCCAGCCCGCGCGCCTGGCCGGCGAACGTCGCCAGGTCCAGCCCCTCGTCCACCACGATCGACTTGCTCACCGCGTCCAGCAGCCCGGACAGCCGCGCCTGGTCGGCCAGCGTGCCCGCGGACAGCAGCTTCGACATCGCCGCCGACATGAACACCTGCTGCCGGGTGATCCGGCCCAGGTCGCCGTTCGGGATGCCCTTGCGCTGCCGCACGAACGCCAGCGCGTCACCACCGGCGATCGTCTGCACGCCCGCCCGGAAGTCCGCGCCCGAGTCCGGGTCCGAGGTGGCCTGCTTCAGGCACACCTCCACCCCGCCGATCACCTCGGTCAGCAGGTAGAACCCGTACAGGTTGATCTCCGCGTAGTGGTCCACCCGGACGCCGGTCAGCTCCTGCACCACCTGCACCAGCGCCCGCCGCCCGGCCTGGTCGCCCCGCTTGGAGCGCTCGGCGAGGTCGGACACGCCCTCGGCCGCCAAGCGCTCCATGGTGAAGAACTTGGTCACCCCGTACGCCGAGTTGATCTTCTCCTCGCCGTGGTCCGGGATGGTCACGTAGGTGTCGCGCGGGATGGAGACGGCGTGCGCCCTGCTGCCGTCGTGCGGCACCCGCATCACGATGATCGTGTCCGTGTTCAGCGTGTCCGTCGCCTCGGTGCGCAGCTGGCGCAGCACGTGGTCGGGCAGCGGCGTGCCCTGGGCGTCGGTGCGGCTGTCGCTGCCGACCAGCAGGACGTCGGTGGCGCCGTCGTCGGCGGGCGGCGCGTTCGGCACGTCCGACAGCACGGCCAGCACGTCCGTCGTGTTCACGCTGTCCTGCACGCGCTTCAACGTCGACCAGCCGACCCCGGCGGCCACCAGGACAGCCGCGGACAGCAGCGCGACGAGCACGCGTCCGGCGATCACCGCGGCCTTCACCGGCGTTCCTCCTCCGTGGTGGGTGTGGCGATCAGGCTAACCACCTTCGGCCGGTCGGAGGACCCGGTTCACCGAGAGGTGGGCTCTCAGTTGACGCAGACCACACCGTCGGCGGTGATCGGCGGGGTCGTGGTCGTGGTCGTCGTGCCCGGCACGTCGACCGACGCGGGGTCCGACCCGTCCGGCACCGCGCGGTCCGCGCCGGCGTAGACCAGAACCTGCCCCCTGGGCACGGAGTCGTCCTCGACCGCCTCGGCGTTACCGCCCAGGGCGGAGATCACCTTGTCGGCGCTCGCCCGCTCGCCCGGCGCGTGCCGGACGGTGGTCGTCCCGGCGTACGGCCCGGAGTCCGCCCGACCGCGGTTGAACCCCTGCCCCACCAGCGTGTCCAGCACGGTGGCCGCCAGCCGGCTGACCCCGGCCGCGTTGTAGACGTGCACGGTGATCGCCGAGTTCGGCGGCCCGGCCGGCGTCGTCGTGGTGCTGGTCGACCCCGACCTCGACGGCGATCCGTCGGTCGCCAGGCCCTTGATGAAGTCCCGCACCCGCGCCGGGTCGACCGGCAGCACGTTGCCGTCGGTCCAGGTGTCCACCGGGTCGCCGACCGGGATGGTCCGGAACTGGATGCTGCCGCCCGCCAGGCCCTGCATCTGCGCCGCGAACTCGGTGAGGTTCCACCCCTCGCTGAGCACGACGGACTTCTTCACCGCCGTCAGCAGCTGGTCGAGCTTGTCGAGGTCGGTCAGCGTGCCGGTGGACAGCACGTTGCGGGCCAGCGCCCCGATGAACACCTGCTGCCGCACGATCCGGTCCAGGTCGCCACCGGGCAGCCCACCGCGCTGGCGCACGAACGACAGCGCCTGCGCGCCCTGGATCGTCTGCCTGCCCGCCGGGAAGTCGGCGCCGGAGTCGCGGTCGCTGGTCGCCTGGTTCAGGCACACCTCGACCCCGCCGAGCGCCTTCGTGACCTCGTAGAAGCTGGCCAGGTTGACCTCGGCGTACCGGTCGACGGTGACGGCGCCGCCGGTCAGCCCCTCGATCGTCTTGCGCAACGTCTTGCGGCCCGCCAGCGTCGACTCCAGCTCGATGCGGGCCTCGCTGGTGACGCCCTCCTCGCGCAACCGCTGCGCGGTGTCGTTCTTCTGCCTGGCCATCGCCGAGTTCAGCTTGTGCTTGCCGAAACCGTCCGCGATCTCCACGTACGCGTCGCGGGGGAACGAGATCGCCACCGCTCGCGTGCCGTCCTGCGGGATGTGCACCAGGATCATCGTGTCGGTGTTCAGCGTGCCGTCCGCCACACCGCCGTTGAGCAGCGCCAGCACCTCGTCCGACAGCGGGTTGCCCTGGGCGTCGGTGCGGCTGTCGACGCCGACCAGCAGGATGTCGATCGCGCCGTCGAGCGGCTTGCGCGCTACGCCGTTCGCCTCCTCGGTGACGGCGGACGGGATGACGTCGGTCGTCGTCACGCCCTCGTTGACGTCGCCGAGGTAGTACCAGCCGTACCACGTGACGATGAGCACAGCGGCCGACACCAGGGCGAGCAAGGAACGACCGGTGAGCGAGAGGACACGGAGAGCAGCCGATCCACCGGCTGTTCTGGGCGGACTGGAGTCCACTGCCTGCCTCCCCCGTGCGCTCAGGCTGCCTGGTCGAGATTAGTGGCGCGGTGGTCGACCGCGCGGCACATTCCTCTTATACGGGAGACGCTGTAACAACCAGGTGGGTTGCACGGTTATCCCCCGTGACAGACTGCGATGGGCAACCGCTGGCAGGAGGACACAGAGCATGCGCGTACTGGTAACGGGTGGGGCCGGGTTCATCGGCTCGCACTACGTGCGGGAGATGGTCGGCGGCGCGTACCCGGCCTACGCCGACGCCGAGGTGGTGGTGCTGGACAAGCTCACCTACGCGGGCAACGAGGCGAACCTGGCACCCGTCGCGGACGACCCGAAGCTGACCTTCGTCCGGGGCGACATCTGCGACCGCGAGCTGGTCGCCGACCTGATGAGCCGCACCGACGTGGTGGTGCACTTCGCCGCCGAGTCCCATGTGGACCGTTCGATCTCCGGCTCGGCCGACTTCGTGCTGACCAACGTGCTCGGCACCCAGGTGCTGCTCCAGGGCGCGCTGGAGGCCGGCGTGGCGAAGTTCGTGCACGTGTCCACCGACGAGGTGTACGGCACGATCGAAGAGGGCTCGTGGACCGAGGACCACATCCTGGAGCCGAACTCGCCGTACTCGGCGTCCAAGGCGTCGTCCGACCTGCTGGCGCGGTCGTTCTTCCGGACCCACGGGCTGCCGGTGAGCATCACCCGGTGCTCGAACAACTACGGTCCGTACCAGTTTCCCGAGAAGGTCATCCCGCTGTTCGTCACCAACCTGGTGGACGGCAAGAAGGTGCCGCTGTACGGCGACGGGCTCAACGTCCGCGACTGGCTGCACGTGGACGACCACTGCCGCGGCATCCAGCTCGTGCTGGAGGGCGGTCGCGGTGGTGAGATCTACAACATCGGCGGCGGCACCGAGCTGACCAACCGGGAGCTCACCGAGCGCCTGCTGGACGCCACCGGGCGTGACTGGGACTCCTCCGTCGAGCCCGTCACCGACCGCAAGGGCCACGACCGGCGCTACTCGGTGGACATCACCAAGATCAGCACCGAGCTGGGCTACGCGCCGCGGGTCGACTTCGCCGAGGGCCTGGCGGCCACCGTGCGGTGGTACCGGGACAACCGGGCGTGGTGGGAGCCCCTGAAGCAGCGCGCCGCGCTGGCCGGCTGATGGCGCTCGCACTCCTGGTGCCCGGCGGCCGCGGCCAGCTCGGGCAGGACGTCGTCGCGGCGGCGCACCCCGACGGCCTGGTGCACGCGCCGTCGTCGGCCGAGCTGGACCTGACCGACTCGGCGGCGGTGGCGGACGCGGTGGCCGTGTTCGCCGCCACCGCCCGTGACGCCGGCGTCCGGCCGGTGGTGGTGAACACGGCGGCCTACACGGCGGTGGACGCGGCCGAGACCGACGCCGACCGGGCGTTCGAGGTCAACGCGCTCGGCCCGGAGCACCTGGCCAGGAGCTGCCGCGACCACAACGTGCCGCTGCTGCACGTGTCCACCGACTACGTGTTCCCCGGCGACGGCGCGCGGCCGTACGAGCCGACCGACGAGACCGGGCCGAAGTCGGTCTACGGGCGGACCAAGCTCGGCGGCGAGGAGCGCGTGCTGTCCACTTGGGACCGCTCGTGGGTGGTGCGCACGGCGTGGGTCTACGGCGAGCACGGCAACAACTTCGTGAAGACCATGGCGCGCTTGGCGGGCACGCACGACACGCTGTCCGTTGTGGACGACCAGCTCGGCTCGCCGACGTGGTCGCTCGACCTGGCGAACGGCCTGCTGGAGCTGGCGGCGCTGGTGTCGTCCGGCGGCTCGCCGTCCCGGGTGCTGCACGCGACCGGCGGCGGTGAGACCACGTGGTGCGGGTTCGCCCGCGCGGTCTTCGCCGAGCTGGGCCTCGACCCGGAGCGGGTGCGCCCGTGCGCGACGGCCGACTTCCCCCGCCCCGCGCCGCGCCCGGCTTACTCCGTGCTGTCCGGCAAGGCTTGGGCGGAGGCGGGCCTGACGCCGTTGCGGCACTGGCAGGAGGCGTTGACCGCGGCGGTCGCGGCGAACGCCGTGCCCTGAACCGCGGGGGTGCGGGATGCGGGGGTCACGCGGTCACCCCTCGCATCCCGCCCCGACCTCACCGAAGCGGTCTGCGGCATCCCCTACCCGGCCGACTCACCCCGGTTCGTGCGGGGCGACCTCGCGGCCTCGCTGGTCCGGGGGCGGCGGGCTGTCCGGCGAGGTGCTGGCCGCGATGCGCGCGGCGGCGGCCGGCCTCTCGGCGCTCCTGGTGCCGCTCAGGCCGCCGCCGGACGAGGCCGAGGAGCCCGAGGTGTCGATGGCGGAGCACGCCGCGCGGACCCGGGCGGACGGGCTGCCCGCGGACCGGTGGCTGCGGACCCGCGTGCGGGCCGGGGGACGGGTCGAGGGCATCGCGTGGTGCTCGTCCACCGTGCAGGCGACGCCGGCGCGGTGGCGGGAGTGGACGGGGCTGCCGTTCGACCGGGACGGGCCGGTGGTCGTGCCCGGCGCGCCGGCCCCGGTGCTCGTGTCGACGTCACGCAACGTCGCCGTGTACGTCGAGGCGAACGTCCGGGTCTCCCACCCGGCGCCGGCGGTCAGGCGGCCTGCCAGGTGACCGACCCGGGCCGTCGAGCGGTGGCGAGGAAGTCCTTCAGCGCCGCCGCCAGCACCTCCACCGGGACGCCCGCGCCGGCCGGGTAGTCGACGTGCTCCGAGCGGTGCTCCGGTGACGCCGGGTCGCCCGCCAGGGTCGAGTAGTCGTGGTCCGGGTCGGCGTGGGTGAGGTAGCCGTAGCCCTGGTGCACGGCGGCGGTGACGTCGTGGTCCGGGAGCTGCGCGCTGCCCGGCGCGCCGAGCAGGCCCTCGGTGTCGGTGATCGACCCGCGGTCCTGGTGCTCGATCACGGCCGGGCCCGCGCCGGGTTCGGCCAGGCGGGCCAGGAGGGTGTCGACGTCCTCCGGCGTGGCGACGGTCATCCCGTCCGCCGCGGCGGCGTCGTGCTCGTCGGTGATCGGCCAGACAGCCGTGAAGCTCATGGCGGAATCATCGCAGTGGACGCGCTGAGTGACCACCGGAGGGGCCGGTTGCGCCGTTGGGGTGGAGTCGGATTGTCGCACTGGTTTTGCGCTCCACCGGTGCGAGAACCTTTCCGCCATGTCCGCGATCGGGCGTTCCCCTGAAGCAACCGCGCCTCGTCCTGAAGGCGAGCGGCAGCGGTTCCTGCGTCGCGTCTGTGCCGTGACGGGATCACGACAGATCTCCTGGAGTGTCCTCAAGCCCGCCCAAGTCGACCGGCAACCCGGGCACTCCTAGCGCGGGTCCTCCCGCGCCGCGCGGGAACCCCGCACCACGCCCAAGACCAACGGCGGCAGCATCCCCACGCCGGTCGCGATGACCACGGCGAGCAGCGCGCCGTCGGTGGGCGCGAACCACGCCACCACCGCACCGATCACCGCGATGCCGCCACCGACGACCGTGGGCAGCCCCGCGGCCTTGTTGGCGGCCCGGAACGCCGTGTCGCTGCTCATGGTCGCGGGGGTTCGGAGACCCGCGAAGCGGTTGCGCGGCAACCGTTCGGTGAGACCGAGGTAGCCGACGACCCCGACGACCACGCCGCCGAGCGCGAGGATGAGTGGCAGGAAGACGTCCATGCCACGATCGTGCCCGAGCCCGACCGGGAACTCACGTCACCGCCGCCCGCTCACCGCCCCGCGGCACGCCGGTAGGCCGTCAGCGTCGCCTGCGCGGTCCGGCGCCACGTGAACTCCGCCGCGTGCGTCCGCCGGGCGGCCTGCGCGGCGGCTGTGGGCGGCGCCTGCACGGCGTCCTCCATGGCCGAGGCCAACGCCTCCACGTCACCCACCGGCACGTGCGCGGCGTGCCCGCCGGCCACCTCGCGCAGCGCCGCGACGTCCGTGCACACCACGGGCACGTTGCACGCCAACGCCTCCAGCACCGGCAGCCCGAACCCCTCGTCGCGCGACGGCAGCACGAGCGCCGCCGCACCCGCCACGACGCTCCGCAGGTCCACGTCGTTCAGGTACCCGGTCCGCACCACCCGGCCGTCCGAGCCGACCGCGTGCGGCCCGGCCAGCACCAGCGGCGGCAGGGAGGGGCGCGCCGCGTGGGCCGCCAGCAGCGTCCCCAGCCCCTTGCGCGGCCCGCCCGCGCCCACGAACAGCAGGTACTCCGACGGCAGCCCCAGCCGGGTGCGCAGCGCGGGCGACGGCGGGCGCGAGGCGAACCACGCCGGGTCGACGCCCAGCGGCGTCACGACGATCTTCGCCGCGGGCACGCCCAGCCGCTCCTCGACCACCTCGGCCACGGCGCGGGTCGGCGTGCAGACGACGTCCGCCCGGGTCGCCGACTGCCGCACCAGCTCGGGCAGCCTGCGGTCCGACGGCGGCAGGTCGCCGGGCGCGTCCAGGAACGCCAGGTCGTGGATGGTCGTCACGCCGCCGGCGCGGATCGCGGGCGGCAGGACGAAGTTGGTCGCGTGCACCACGTCGGTCGGCCCGGCCAGGAACTCCACCGGCGGGAACGGCACGCGCAGCCAGAACTGCCGCAGCAGGCGCGCCGACACCGGCAGGCCGCGGGCGACGACGTCGTGCGGCAGCACGGTCCGCAGCGCGCGCCACCCGCGCAGGGTGAACGCGACCGCCCGCACGTCGACCTCGTCCAGCATCGACGCCAGCTCCTCGGCCAGCGCCGCGGTGTACCGGCCGATCCCGGTCCGCTGCCCGAGCAGCGGGGTGCCGTCGATCAGCACCCGCAGCGGCCTAGCCACGGCCGCGCAACTTCTTCAGCACCCGGCCGGTCGCCCGCCGGGCCAGCTCACCGGGACCGCCGGCGGCCAGGTACTCCTTGACCAGCGCCACGTCCCGCTGCACCTTCTCCCGCGGGCCGAGCGGCCGGTTGCGCACCATGAACGACGACCCGGGCAGCCGGTCGGCGGCGGGCCGCGGGTTGCGGCAGAACCCGGTGAGCGGCGCGAGCACGTTCTCCCAGGTGAACCGCTCCCGCACGACCGCGATCCGCTCCGCGCAGGCGGCCGCGAACGCGGTGTCGTACATGGCCCTCTCCAGGGCGTCGGCCAGCGCGTCGGGGTCCTCCGACGGCACCACGACGCCCAAGCCCTCGGCCCGCACCAGGTCGGCGAACGAGTCGCCGTCCGTGGTGACGATCGGCAGCCCGGCCCACAGGTAGTCCAGCACCCTGGTGCGGAACGCGAACGTCGTCTCCACGTGCTCGTAGTGCGTGGTCACGCCCGCGTCCGCGTCCAGCAGCCAGTTCTGCCGGTCCTGGTAGGGCACCCACGTCTCGTTGAAGAACACGTGCGTCCCGACCAGGTCGAGCCGCTTGGCCAGCGCGCGGGTCTGCCCGGCGACGTCCATGTCCGGCACCTCGGGGTTGGGGTGCTTCATGCCGAGGAACACCAGCCGCGCGTCCGGCCGGCGCGTCCGCAGCCGGTCGACCGCCCGCACCAGCGTCAGCGGGTCGAACCAGCTGTAGACGCCGCCCGCCCACAGCACGACCTTGTCCGACTCGCCGATGCCCAGCGTGGACCGCAGCCCCGGCCCGGTGCGCTGCGGCGGCTTGCCCGGCAGCCCGAACGGCACCTCGGCCAGCAGCGACCGGACCGTCGGGTCGTTGTCGTACAGCGACGGCGTGAGCCTGCCCAGCGCGGTCAGGTGGCCGAGCCAGAAGTGCCGCTGCCGCTGCGACGCGCACAGGAAGAAGTCACCGCGCGCCAACTGGTTGTTGATCACCCTGGTGACGCCGACGAGGTCCAGCTCGCGCTGCTCGTCGGTGGCGTCCTTGCCCTGCTCCAGCAGCTCCAGGTGCATCGGGTCGTAGATGTCGCAGACCACGACCTTGGTCGACGTCGGCTTCTTCAGCTCCGGCACGAACTCCAGCACGTGGCCCTGGAGCACGACCACGTCGGCCCAGTCGACCTGCGGGCCGAGGTCGTGCCTGCCGACCTTCTGCACCGGGAACGACGACTCGGGCGGCGCGCACAGCGGGTTGACCGTGACCAGCCGCACCTCGTGCTCGCCGGACAGCACGTCGGCCATGTGCCACGCCCGGATCGCCGGGCCCGCCATCTTCTCCGAGATGGCGTCGCCGGTGATCACCAGCACCCGGCGCGGCCGGCCGAACACCTCGTCCAGCCCGAACACGTCGACCAGCACGTCGTGCGCGGCCAGGTAGCGGGGCAGCGGGTAGGCGGGCTCCATCGCCTTGCGCATCAGCGGCACCAGGTCGGCGTCCGACACCCTGCGGGCGGCCTGCTCGGCCTTCCGCGACTCGGCCAGCGACGGCAGCAGCTCGACGAACTGGTCGATCGCGAGGAACCCGGCCAGCGCCTGCCGCGGCACCGGCACCGGCGCCCGGTCGTCGGCCGGGTCGGCGGGGCGGCGGGTGATCTCCAGCTGGGTGGCGTCCAGCTCGCCGCGCGCGGTGGCCCGGCGGACCACCAGGGCCAGCGCGGCGGGCAGCACCCTGGCCAGCGTCTCGTCCGAGAAGTTCTTGTAGAGCGCGGCGAGCGCGTTGCGCTCCAGCAGGTACAGCTCCCGACTGGTGTCCACATCGGACATCGACGCGTGGTGCTTGTGGTAGGTCAGGGACGTGGGCGCGTAGCGGACCCGCCAGCCGCGCAGGTTCATCCGCCAGCCGAGGTCGACGTCCTCGTAGAACATGAAGAACCGCTCGTCGAACCCGCCCAGCTCGCGGAACACCGCGGTCCGCGCGACCAGCGCCGAACCGGTGCCGAACAGCACGTCGCGCGGGGTGTCGTGGGAGCCGTCGTCCGGTTGGCCCGCGTGCCGCTTGTAGCCCATGCCGAACCAGGTGAGGCCGCCGTCCACGAAGTCGATCTCGCGGCCGTCCCAGTCGAGCACCTTGCTGGCCACCGCGCCCACCGCGGGCTCGGCGCGCAGCACGCGCACCGCCTCGCGCAACCACTGCGGGTGAGGACGGGCGTCGTTGTTGAGGAACGCGACCACCGACCCGCGCGCGCCGCGCACCCCCAGGTTGCAGCCGCCCGCGAAGCCCAGGTTGGCGGGCGCCTCGACCACCTCGGCGTTCGGCGCGGCGGCGCGGATGCGCTCCGCACTCCCGTCGCCCGAGGCGTTGTCGACCACGATGACCTGCAGTTTGTCCGCCGGGTAGGCCAGCTCGCCGAACAACGTGCGCAGGCAGGTGATGGTGTCGTCGGCGCCCCGGTAGTTGACCACGACGACCGATACGTCAGGCAGGGTCCCTTGCTCCACGCGCTAACTCTGCCTCATCACGCTCCGCAGCGTGCGGTCGCGGTGACTTACGCCTCCGCGGCCGGCTCGGGGCCCGACCCCGGCTCGACGTCCTCGGGCGGGGGCGCGGTCGGGAGGCTGTCGCGGTGCCACTCGACGGTGATCTTGACGTGCGCCTCGGCGGAGGACTTGGCGATGGCCAGCGCGGCGCTGGAGCTGACCTTGAGGCCGATCTCGACGGCCACCTTGTCCGGGCGCGGCGACGGCATGCTGCCGATCCTGGTCGCGACCGACCTGGCCACCTTCTTCGCCCGCTCGATGCCGCTCTCCAGCGTCTCCTCGGCCCGCTCGACGGCCGCGTCCCAGCGCTTGCCCGCGCGCACCAGGCCGTCGTGCTCCTCGTCCAGCTCGAACGGCACCAGGTCGCCGTCCTCGGTGCGCACCTCGACGTACTCGGTCATCCCGCTCCTCGTCCGCGCCACCGGGCCGGTCAGCGGCCGGCCCACTCGCGCCACACGGCGCTCCTGGACACCTTGGCACGCCGGCCGATCGCGGATCGCTGGACCAGGGTGGCCGGCAGCCCGCCGACCACCTCCAGCAGCACCCGCAGCCGGAGCCCGACGCGGAAGTTCTCCGCGTCGGGCACGCCGCGCCGCACCGGCAGCAGGGCGGTGATCACCGCGAACCTGGCCAGCTCGCGCAGCGCCGTGCCCGGCGGGGCGCAGCGCAGGAGGGTCAGCAGCCGGTTGCGCTCGTTCCAGCGGTGGAACCGGCGGGAGCCGGGCCGGGTGCTCGCGCCGTGCCGGTGCCGCGCCCGCGCGGGGCCGACCGACAGCACCCGGTGACCGGCCAGCCGCAGCCGCCACGCCGTGTCGGTGTCCTCGTAGTAGCAGAAGAACGCGGCCGGGACGCCGCCCACCTGCTCCAGCGCCGCCCGCCGCAGCAGGGCGGCGCCGCCGCAGAACCCGAACACCTCGTGACCGGCCCGCACCAGGTCGGCGCCGTGCCCGTCGGCGGTGAGCCGGACGCCCACCGACTGGGTGGAGCCGTCGGCCAGCACCAGGGACGCGCTCGCGGCGGCGGCGCCGGGGTCGGCGTCGAGGGCGTCCTCCAGGGCGGCGAGCCAGCCGTCGTCGGGCACGGCGTCGTCGTTCAGCCAGGCCACGTACTCGGTGGTGACGCCGGGCAGCGCCGCGGCCAGGCCGCCCGCGTAACCGCGGTTGACCGGCAGGCGCAGGGTCCGCGGGCGGCTCGGGTGCGCGGCGACCAGGTCGGCCGTGCCGTCGTCGGAGGCGTTGTCCACCACGAGTGTCCGATGTGGACGTTGCCGGGCGAGGGCGTCGAGGCAGGCGGTGATGTGCTCGCGGCCACGCCACGTCACCACGACCACCGTCGTGCTGTGGTTCGACACGGCGTGAGACGGTACGCGACGTGCCGAACCTGGTTGTGCTGACCGAGCAGTTGCTGGCGCCGGTGCCCGGCGGCACCGGCCGGTACACCCGCGAGCTGGCCGCCGCGCTGGCCGCCACCGCGCCCGCCGGGTGGACCGTGACGGGCGCGGTGAGCAGGCACGCGGACGTGTCGGCGGCCGTGGTGCCCGGTGTGGCCGGTCCGCGCGTGCTGCCGCTGCCCCGGCGTGCGCTGGTCGCGGCGTGGGAGCGGGGCGTGCCGTACTGGCCGGGCGGCGACTCGGTGCACGCGTTCACGCCGTTCGCGCCGCCGCGCGGGCGGGTGGTGGTGACCGTGCACGACACCGTGCCGTGGAGCCACCCGTCGACGCTGACCGGGCGCGGTGTGGCCTGGCACCGGCGGGTGATCGGCCGGGCGACGGCGCGGGCGGGCGCGGTCGTGGTGCCGACGTCGGTGGTCGCCGAGGAGCTGCGGCGGTGCGCGCCGGGGCCCGCGCCCATCCACGTGGTGGGAAACGGGGTGACGGCGTTCCCGCCCGAGGAGCCGGTGCCCGTCCCGCCGCGGTACGTGCTGGCGATCGGCACGATCGAGCCGCGCAAGGGCTTCGACCTGCTGGCGGACGCGACGGCCGAGCTGGGCGTGCCGCTGGTCGTGGTCGGGCCGCAGGGCTGGGGCGGGGTCGACCTGCGTGCGCCGCACGTCCACCTGCTGGGACGGCTGAGCGACGCGCAGCTGGCGTTCGTGCTGCGCCGCGCCGCCGTGCTGGCCGCGCCGAGCCTGGCCGAGGGCTTCGGGCTGCCGGTGGTGGAGGCGATGGCGGCCGGTGTGCCGGTGGTCCACTCCGACGCGCCCGCGCTGGTCGAGGTGGCCGGCGGCGCCGGGGTCGGGGTGGCCCGCGGCGATCGTGCGGCGCTGGTCACAGGACTGCGGTCGGTGCTGTCCGATTCGTCACTCGGTGACCGGTTGGTCGCTGCCGGTCGACAGCGGGCCGAAGCGTTCACCTGGGAAAACGCTGCGCGGTCGGTGTGGGCGGTCCACCTGGGGCTGTTCCGGCCCTGAACCGTTTTGCGCCAATCCCGGTCAACCCGGCGTTCCGCCGCCGTACCCTTCACCGCGTGTCACCCGTCGAGCCCAGCGTGCTGATCGACGCCACCGCCGTTCCAGCCGACCGAGGTGGCGTCGGTCGGTACGTGGATTCCCTGGTGGCCGCGCTGGACGCGGACGGCGCGCGGATCAGCGTGGTGTGCCAGCCCCGCGACGCCGAGCTCTACTCGTCGCTGGCCCCCGACTCGCGGATCATCCCGGCGACCGACGCGGTGGCGACCAGGACCGCCCGGCTGACCTGGGAGCAGACCACCCTGCCCCGGCTGGTGAACCGGCTCGGCGTGGCGGTCGTGCACTCGCCGCACTACACCGTGCCGCTGGCCAACCGGGTGGCGTCGGTCGTGACGCTGCACGACGCGACGTTCTTCACCGACCCGGTGCTGCACTCGTCGGTCAAGGCGCGCTTCTTCCGGGCCTGGACCAGGGCCTCGCTGCGCCGGGCCGCGCTGTGCGTGGTGCCGTCGCGGGCCACGGCCGACGAGCTGGCCAGGGTCGCGGGCGCGGACCGGCGGCTGCTGCACATCGCCCAGCACGGCGTGGAGACCGAGCGGTTCCACCCGCCGACGCCCGAGGAGGTGACCGCCGTCCGGCGGTCGCTGTCGCTCGGCTCGGCGCCGTACGTGGCGTTCCTCGGCGCGCTGGAGCCGCGCAAGAACGTGCCCGCCCTGATCCGCGGCTTCGCGCAGGCGGTCCGCGACCGGCCGAACCCGCCGGCGCTCGTGCTGGCCGGCCAGCCCGGCTGGGACAGCCAGGTGGAACGCGCGCTGGACGCCGTGCCGCACCGGGTCCGGGTGATCCGGGCCGGCTACCTGCCGTTCCCCTCGCTGGCCGGGTTCCTCGGCGGCGCGGAGGTGGTGGCGTACCCGTCGCTCGGCGAGGGGTTCGGGCTGCCGGTGCTGGAGGCGATGGCGTGCGGCGCGGCCGTGCTGACCACCCGGCGGTTGAGCCTGCCCGAGGTGGGCGGCGACGCGGTGGCGTACTGCGGCGTCGGCGCCGGTGACATCGCGGCGGCGTTGACCGAGCTGCTGGACGACCCCGCCCGGCGGGACGAGCTGGCCGCCTCGGCGGTCGTGCGGGCGAAGGACTTCTCCTGGTCCACGTCGGCGGCCCGGCACCGGTTGGCCTACGAACGGGCCGCGCGCTCCCACCGCCGCTGAAAGACCCCTCGTCCGAGGTGCCTTCCGGCTTGCGCCTTGGATACCCCCAGGGGGTATAGTTCGCCGCATGAGGGAATCCTGGTCAACGGCGATCTCGGCGACGCTGCACTGCCTCACCGGCTGCGCCATCGGCGAAGTGCTCGGCATGGTCATCGGCACCGCGATCGGCCTGCCCGCCTGGGGCACCGTCGTGCTGGCCGTGGCGCTCGCGTTCCTCTTCGGCTACGCGCTGACGCTGCGCGGCGTGCTGAAGTCCGGTGTCGGCTTCGGCGCGGCGGTCAAGGTGGCGCTGGCCGCCGACACCGCGTCCATCGCGGTGATGGAGGTCGTGGACAACGCGATCATGCTGGTGGTGCCGGGTGCGATGGAGGCCGGTGTGGCCAGCCTGCTGTTCTGGGGCGCGCTGGCGTTCTCGTTGGCGGTGGCGTTCGTGCTGACCGTGCCGGTGAACCGGTGGCTCATCTCGCGCGGCAAGGGGCACGCCGTCGTGCACCACCTCCACCACCACTAGGGTGACCGGCGTGACGCGTTACGGAGACGAGCTGGCGGTGGTCACCGTCACCTACTCGCCCGGCGAGACCCTGGACACCTTCCTGTCCACCCTGTCCGCGGCGACCACCCGGCCGGTGTCGGTGGTGCTCGCGGACAACGGGTCCACCGACGGGGTGCCCGAGCGCGCCGCCACCGAGCACGCCAATGTCGAGTTCGTGCCCACCGGGGGCAACCTCGGGTACGGAGGCGGCGTGAACCGCGGCGTCGCGTCCCTGCCGCCGTCGGTCGGGTGGGTCGCGATCGCCAACCCCGACCTGTCCTGGGGCGTCGGCAGCCTGGACGTGCTGCTGGAGGCCGCCAAGCGGTGGCCGCGCGGCGGCGCGTTCGGGCCGCTGATCCGGGAGCCGTCCGGCGCGGTGTACCCGTCGGCGCGGCTGCTGCCGTCCCTCGGCCGCGGCCTCGGGCACGCGCTGTTCGCGCACGTCTGGCCGGCGAACCCGTGGTCGCGGGGCTACCGGCAGGCCGCCGCGCCGCCCGCGGAGCGCACCGCCGGGTGGCTGTCCGGCTCGTGCCTGCTGATGCGGCGGGAGGCGTTCGACTCGGTCGACGGCTTCGACCCGCGCTACTTCATGTACTTCGAGGACGTCGACCTGGGCGACCGGCTCGGCCGCGCGGGCTGGCTGAACGTCTACGTGCCGGAGGCCGAGGTCGTGCACATCGGCGGCCACTCCACCCGCCGCGCGTCCAAGCGGATGCTCGCCGCCCACCACTCCAGCGCCTACCGCTACCTGGCCGACCGCCACCCCGGCCCGCTCTGGGCGCCGGTGCGGCTCGCCGTGCGCGCGGGCCTGGCCGCGCGGCTGAAGCTGATGACCCGCTGACCGCGGTCCCCTCAGGGGGCGGCGCGGTGGATGATGATCCGATGCGCCGCTCCTTCTCCTACGGCGACGCGGTCAAGCTGCTCGACGGCGACACCGCTCTCGTGAAGCTCCTCGACCACGCCTCGGCGGCGGCCGTGCTCGTCACCGGCGGCATCGACCTGCTCGACGCCCGCGCCGAAGTCGTGCGGCTGGGCAAGCGGGTGCTGTCCTCGGTCCGCTCGCGGGTCACCGGCCTGCACCGCACCGACCGCACCCGACTGCTCGAAGCCGCGCACGGCGTCGTCGTGATGACCGCGTTCTTCGAGGCCCTGGACGAGGTGGGGCTGCCGTTCCAGCTCCGGTTCAGCGGCGGCGAGCAGCTGGCGCTGGCGGGCGCCGACCGGCCCGGGTCGAAGCGCAAGCCGGACCTCGTCCGCGCGTTGCTGGGCACCGAGATCCCGCTGCCGAGCGCGGAACAGCCGCCCGACGCCGTCACCGACGAGCTCGGCCACTTCTACGCGATCAAGGTCGGCGTGCTGATCGACTTCGTGAGCGGCTTCGAAGCCTGGTACGGCCTCACCGAAGCGGAGCGCGACGACTTCGCCACCCGGACCGCCTCCGACGTGCCGCACCGTGCCGTCGCGCACTACGAGACCCACTACCGGCAGCTGGCGGTCGACTGCCCGGAGTTCTCGGTGTGGACGGCCGGGATCGAGCACGCGGCGACCCGCGCCACCGTCCGCACCGCCCTGGCCGACCTGCGGTCCCTGCTCGGGCAGCTCGTCGGCTCGCAACCGCCCGACGACCGCCGCCGCGCCCTGTCCGTGAGCCACCGGGCCGTGCTGAACCGGCCGATCGTGGACGGCGACGTCCCGCCCGGCCTGGTCCTGCCGTCGCTCGCGCAGGCGTACGTGCCACCGCGGTTCAAGGTCGTCTCCGCGAACCGGAGCGACGACGTCAGCCAGGAGGGCTGGTGGGACCAGCAGCCCGTCCGCACCGACCTGGACGACTACCTCGCCGGCTACCTCACCTCGTCGTTCGCCACCACCGCGCCGCTGGTCGTGCTGGGGCAACCGGGCGCGGGCAAGTCGCTGCTGACCAAGGTCCTGGCCGGGCAGCTGCCGGCGGAGGACTTCCTGCCGATCCGGGTCGCGCTGCGCGACGTGCCCGTCGACGCCACCCTCCAGGAGCAGGTGGAGGACGCGATCACCCGGGCGACGGGGGAGCGGCTGGACTGGCCGGACCTGGCCCGCGCGGCGGCGCCCGCCGTCCCCGTCGTGCTGCTGGACGGGTTCGACGAGCTGCTGCAGGCCACCGGCGCCAGCCGGTCGGACTATCTGGTCCGGGTCCGCGAGTTCCAGCACCGCGAGGCGGACCAGGGCCGGGCGGTGATCGTCGTGGTGACCAGCCGCACGGCGGTGGCCAACCGGGCGCGGTTCGCCGGTGCGACGGTGGTGCTGAAGCTGGAGCCGTTCGGCGACGCGCAGGTGCGGCACTGGCTGGACGTCTGGAACCGGGCGAACCCCGGCGCGGTGCTGGAGCCGGAGGTGGCGCTGCGGTTCGAGGACCTGGTCGGCCAGCCGCTGCTGCTGTTCATGCTGGCGCTGTACAACGCGGACGGCGACGCCCTGCGCTCGGAGGGCGTGCGGCTCGCCAGGGCCCGGCTCTACGAGCGGCTGCTGACCGGGTTCGCCCGGCGCGAGGTGGCCAAGAACCTGCAGGGCGCGCTCGACCACGAGGTGGAGCGGGCCGTGGAGGAGGAGCTGATCCGGCTCTCGGTGGTCGCGTTCGCCATGTTCAACCGCGGTGTGCAGTGGATCGACGAGACCGACCTGGACGCCGACCTGAACGCCCTGCTGCCCACCGGGCCGCGCGGCGACCGCCGCCTCCGGCTCAGCTCGGCCCAGCTGGCGGTCGGCCGGTTCTTCTTCGTGCACGCCGCCCGCGCCGCCCACGACGGGCGGACGCTGCGGACGTACGAGTTCCTGCACGCGACGTTCGGCGAGTACCTGGTCGCCCGGCTGGTGCACCGGGTGTCCCGCGAGGCCGTCGCGCGCGACCGGGCGGCCCGGTCGCCCTACAGCCGCCAGCGGGCCGACACGGGCTGGTTGGAGCCGGTGCTGTCGTTCGCGCCGATGTCCTCGCGGGCGCCGGTGATCTCGTTCCTGCGGGAGCTGTTCGACGACACCCCGGCGGCCGACCGGTCGGCGATGCACGAGCTGTTCACCGATCTCGTCGGCGTGGCCCAGTTCCGGGCGCCGGGCGCCGAGCACCCCGACTACGCGCCGCGAGCCCTCCCGGTCGCGCGTCGCATCGCGGCGTACACGGCGAACCTCGTCATCCTCGCGGTCCTGGTGCGCGGCTGGTTCGCCGCGTCGGACCTCGACGGCGTCGAGCGCAACCGGACCGCGTGGCGGGGGCTCACGCTGCTGTGGCAGTCGCAGCTCGACGGGGAGGAGTGGGACAGCGTCACCGAGGTGCTGGAGGTCAGGCCCCCGCCGGCCGACGTGTCGGCGGAAGTCGTGGTCGTGCTCCGCGAGGACCGCCGGCCCGCTCCGGTGGACCTGGCGTGGTTGTTGCGGACCGACCCGGCCGAGATGCCCTACCGCTACCAGGTCGTGTCGGACCACCTCCACGAGATCCGCCGGTGGGGGACCTTCCGCGCGTCCTGGCGCGACGGGCTCGTGCTCCACGCCCTGGAGCCCCTGATGGACTGGGTCGGGCCGTCGATGAACGTGGTGGTGCCCCACCGGGGCCGGCTCGTCTCCCTCGCCCACCTGCTCCTGGTCGTGCTGACGGCGGACGACCCGGACGAGCGGGTCGCGGCCTACACGACCGCCCTGTCGGACCAGTCGCTCCGGGGTGTCGGGCTCATCGGGAACTACGGGCGGCTGTTCTTCGGGGCACTGGCCGGTGACGAGGTCGCCACGGAGCAGCTGCTCGACCAGGCCGTCCGGATCGGGCTGAGCTCCGCCGCTCACCAGCCGCTGCTGGTCGGGTGCGCGATGCGCCTGGTCGAGATCACCCGCGGGGGCAACCACAACGCCGCCGAGCTGCTGGCCAGGGTCGAGGGGTCTCACATCGCGCGGTAGTCCCTGGGGGAGAACCGGGGCGCGAAGCGGGGTTTCCGGACACCCGACGCGAGGACGTAGCGGACCGCGCGGTGCCGTTGGGGCGCGTACGGGGCCAGGACGTCGGCCATGCCGTCGTCGTCCAGCGGTCCGCCCGCCAGCGCCCAGCCGACGATCCCGGCCAGGTGGTAGTCGCCGAAGCTGACCGCGTCCGGGTCGCCCCACGCCCGCTGCGCCACCTCGGCCGCCGTCCACCCGCCGATGCCCGGCACCTTGCGCAGCAGGTCGCGGCCTTCCCGCCCGCCCAACTCGCACGCGCGTTCCAGCCGGTGCGCGACCTGGGCGGCGGCGACCAGGGCGCGGCGACGCCCGCCGTCCACCCCCGCCCGGTGCCACTCCCAGTCCGTGATGCCCAGGATCGCCCGCGGTGTCGGGGGGACGCGCAGGCCGGGCACGCCGGGCGCGGGCGTGCCGAACCGCAGGCTCAGCTCCCGGTACGACCGGAACGCCTCGGTGCCGGTGACCTTCTGCTCCAGGACCGCGGGCAGCAGCACGTCCCAGACCCGGCCCGTCGTGCCGAGCCGGATGCCCGGCCGCCGCCGCCGCGTCTCGGCGACCAGCGGGTGGTGGCACTCGAACGCGGAGTCGTCGTCACCCGCGCCGAGCAGCGCGGGCAGCCCGTCGAGCAGCCACTCCGCGCCGTCACCCCACGCCTCCGCCTCCACCACGTCGGTGCGGCGGACGTGCAGCGCGCCCGGCCCGGCCGGGGTGTTGGCGGCCAGCCGCACCCCGGCGCCGTCCGCGCGGAACGTCGGGTCGCCCGGTCCCCGCCGCAGCGGCATCAGCAGCGCGGCGAGGTCCAGCGGGAACGTCGGCGACCACGTCCTGCGCACCACAACACCTCGGCTATCGGACGTCAGTCACCGGACGCCAGTCGTCGGACACCGCACACCAGTCATCGGACATCAGCCGTCGACATCACACGTCGGCGGAGAACCGCACCCCGCCCTCGGGCAGCACGACCCCCGGCCACACCCGCGCGCCGTTGACCAGCTCGCACCGCGCGCCGACCACCGCGTTGTCGCCGATCACCGCGTCCGAGACCACCGCACCCGCCTGCACCAGCGAGTTCGCGCCGAGCACGCTGCGCTCCACCCGTGCGCCCTCGCCGACCACCGCGCCGTCGAACAGCACCGCGCCGTCCACCACCGCTCCGGCCGCGACCGTGCAGCCGGAGCCGATCGTCGCGCCGCCCGTCACCACCGCGCTCTCGTCCACCGAGGCGCCTTCGAGGATCACCGCGTCACCCTGGAGCGCCAGCGCGGCCGTCGGCGCGATGCCGCGCACCAGGTCCGCCGACCCCTGCACGAACGCCGCCGGCGTGCCCAGGTCCAGCCAGTACGACGCGTCGACGTAACCCTGGACGCGCGCGCCCGCCGCCAGCAGGCCGGGGAACGTCTCGCGCTCCACCGACACCGGTCGACCGGCGGGGATGCCCTCGATCACCTCGCGGCGGAACACGTAGCAGCCCGCGTTGATCTGGTTCGTCGGCGGGTCGTCGGTCTTCTCCAGGAACGCCGTGACCCGGCCGTCCGCGTCCGTGGGCACGCAGCCGAACCGGCGCGGGTCGTCCACCCGCACCAGGTGCAGCGTCACGTCCGCCTCGGCCTCGCGGTGCGTGTCGACCACCGCCCGCAGGTCGACACCCGACAGGATGTCGCCGTTGAACACCACCACGTCGCGTTCGCGCAGCTTGTGCGCGACGTTGCGGATCGCGCCCGCCGTGTCCAGCGGCACGTCCTCGACCACGTACTCCAGCTCCAGGCCGAGCGCCGCGCCGTCGCCGAAGTGCTCCTGGAAGACCTCGGCCTTGTAGGACGTGCCGAGCACGACGTGCGTCATGCCGGCCTCCCGGATCCGCGACAGCAAGTGGGTGAGGAACGGCACCCCGGCGGTCGGCAGCATGGGCTTGGGCGCGGACAGGGTCAGTGGTCGGAGTCGGGTTCCCTTGCCCCCGACCAGAACCACTGCCTCGGCGCCTTTCAGCTCCGACATGCCGTTTTTCCTCCTCCGCTTACTTCCACCCGTAGTTTGCGAATACTCTGGCACGAGCACTCCGGCGGCACGGGCGGTGGTCCGTGTCGGCGAGCGCCACCGATCGGCACGCCGGCGTTCCGCTAGCCGGCCCAAGGCACCCGCAGGAGAGATCCGGATGGACCCCCGCGCTCGGGCCGACGCGGCGCTGGCCCGTGCTCGTGCACGTGGCATCCACGTCGTGACGCCGGACAACATGACGTCGCCCATGGACTCGTCGGCGACCCAGCAGATCCCGCGCGCCCTGGTGAACGCGGTCGACCCGCGCTCCGACCCGGACTCGACCATGGTCCTGGCCGCCCACGTCGCCGCAGGTCAGCCCGCCCCACCCCCGCCGCTGGAACCCGAACCCGAACTGCGCGTGGCCCCGGGTCCGGTCCCCACCGTGCAGCAGGTCCCGACCTCCCGCCCGACCCTCTCCCAACGCCTCTCCGGCGGCCAGCCCCACCACCCCCCGGGCCTCTCCCAACGCCTCAACGGCGACACCTGACCCCCGCGAGAGTCCTACCTCCAGCTCGCGAGAGTCCTACGTTCACGCACCCTGAGTTCAACGCTCACGTCGGCCCGCCGGCTCCTGAGCGTTGAACTCAGGTGTTCCGAACGTAGGACTCTCGCGGGCTGAACGTAGGACTCTCGGGTCAGAGGTGGGGGTGGATGGCGGTGAGGAGGGGGTGCAGGTCGTCGGTGTCGGGGGGTAGGGCGGTCAGGGGCCACCAGCGGAGGTCGGTGGACTCGGCGCTGCGGGTCGGGACGGCGCCGGCCGGGGCGCGGACCAGGAAGCGGACGTCGAAGTGGCGGGTCGGCTCGCCCAGCGAGCACGTGATCGGGTGCACGTCCAGGTGCACCGGCTCCGGGGAGATCCGCAGGTCGGCGATGCCGGACTCCTCCGTCGCCTCGCGCAGCGCCGCCCCCGCCAACGTCGTGTCCGACGGCTCGCAGTGCCCGCCCAGCTGCAACCACCGGCCCACCCGGGGGTGCAGGGTCAGCAACGTCCGCGAGCCGGACGCGTCGACCACCACGGCCGACGCCGTGAGGTGACCCGGCTCGCACGACCGCCGGCAGGCGTCGTCCCGAGCCGCCAGGAACCCCAGGTACGCCTGCCGCAACGCCTCCTGCGCCCGGTCGGCGGGCCGCCAGGCGCCCAACGTCGCCACCGCGTCCGCGTGCAGGCTCACAGCTCCACGTACCTCTCGTCCGACTCGGGCAGCTCCCGCGGCGCCAGCTCCGCCTCCGGGTGCCCGATCGCCACCGCGCCCAACGGCTCCCACGACGCCGGCAGCTCCAGCACCTCCCGCACCACGTCCGCGCAGAAGATCGTGGACGACACCCAGCACGACCCGAGCCCTTCGGCGGCCAACGCCACCAGCAGCCCCTGCACGGCCGCGCCGCCCGCGATCGTGAACATCGTCCGCTCGGCCTCCGAGCGCCGCGCGTCCGGGTAGGGGTGCGCGCCCTCGCGCACCAGGAACGGCAGGACGACCTCCGGCGCGTCGCGCAGGAAGTCACCCCGCGCCACCCGCGCGTCGATCCGCTCCTCCGACCACCCGTCGCCACGCAGGTCGGCGCGCCAGCGCGCCAGCATCGCGTCCAGCAGCACCTCCCGCCGCGACGACAGCCGCACGAACCGCACCGGCCGCGTGTGGTGCGGCGCGGGCGCGGTCAACGCCGCCGCCACGGCCCGCCGCACGACGTCCCCGGAGACCGGAGAGGAGGAGAACGACCGCACCGACCGGCGCACCAGCACCGCCTCGGCCCGTCCCCGCGCCACCGCCTCGGCCGTGCCCAGCCGGAACAGGTCGTCCTCGACCGGCCGGGCCAGGTCGCGCGCCGTCGAACCGTCGTCGGACACCGGCAGCCCGCGCACCACCGCCACCGGCACCGCGCCGAGCTTGCCCTTCACCAGGTCGGCCGCCGCCGCGACCTCGTCGGCCACCGCGACCTCGGTCACCACGAGCGGGTTGCCGTGCCGGTCGACCGAACCGCCGTACCGGTGCAGCACGGCCAGCCCGGACGCGCCGATCGCGGCGTCCGTCTGACCGACCCGCCACGCCCGGCCCATCGTGTCGGTGACCACCACCGCGACCGACACGCCCAACCGGTCCGCCAACGCCGCCCGCAGCGCCGCCGCCGACCCGTCCGGGTCCACGGGCAGCAGCGCGATCTCGTCGCCCGCCACGTTCGACGCGTCCACTCCGGACGCCGCCTGCACGATCCCCAGCTTGTTCTCGGTGATCAACGTCCGGCCGCGGCGCGCCAGCACCCGCACCGACTCCGCCTCGACGTGCTGCCGCCGCACGGCGTCGCGCGCCTCGGGGTCCGCCGGCACCCGCACCAGCCGACCTTCCACTTTGGACAGCACCTTGGACGTCACCACGACCACGTCGCCGTCGGCCAGCCAGGGCGCCGCCGCCGCCAGCGCGCCCGCCAAGTCGTCACCGGGCCGGAACTCCGGCAACCCCGCCACCGGCAGCACGGTGATCCCGCCCGGCGCCGCGTGGTCGCCCGGCGCCGCCTGGTCAGCCAACGTCGACACCGGCCAGTTCCAGCGCCGCGCGCGCCATCGTCGCGGTCGCGTCCACATCGGACATCAGCAGCGGCACCGCGCGCACCGCGACGCCCGGCACGTCGCACCGGTCGCCGGTGTGCACGAGCCAGCCGTCCAGCACGCCCTTGTCGGTGGTCCTGCGCGACCCGTAGTACCGGCCGACGGCCTCGGCGGAGGTGTCGACGCCGATCGCCGACAGGCACGCGTCCGCCATCCCGCGCAGCGGCTTGCCGCCGATGATCGGCGACAGCCCCACCACGCCCGCCTCCGTCTTGCGCAGCGCGTCGCGCACACCGGGCACGCCGAGGATCGTGTTCACGCTCACCACCGGGTTGGACGGCGCGATCAGCACCGCGTCGGCGTCGCGCAGCGCGTCCAGCACACCGGGCGCGGGCGTCGCCGTCTCCCCGCCGACCGACGCGAACGAGCGCGCGGGCAGCTGGGCCCGGTGCTTGACCCACCACTCCTGGAAGTGGATCGCCCGCTCGCCCCCGTCGCTCGTCACGACGACGTGCGTCTCCACCCGGTCGTCCGACATCGGCAGCAGCCGCACGCCGGGCTGCCAGCGGTGGCACAGGGCCTCGGTCACGGCCGACAGCGGGTAGCCCGCCCGCAGCATCCGGGTCCGCACCAGGTGCGTGGCGACGTCGCGGTCGCCGAGCCCGAACCACGACGGGTCGGCGCCGTAGGCCGCCAGCTCCTCCTTGACCGCCCACGTCTCGTCCGCGCGGCCCCAGCCGCGCTCGGCGTCGATGCCGCCACCGAGGGTGTACATGCAGGTGTCCAGGTCGGGGCAGATCCGCAACCCGTGCATCCACACGTCGTCACCCGTGTTCACCACGGCGGTGATCTCGTGCCCGGGACCGGCCAGGAGGCTCTTCAGCCCGACCAGGAACCGCGCCCCGCCAACCCCGCCAACCAGTACGACGACCTTCACGGGCAGCCATCCTCCCACCAGGTGTCACTGCCAGAACAGGAAGGTGCCCTGCCCCTGGGCCGCCAGCCCCCGGTAGCCGCCGATCAGCTCGAACAGGGAGTAACCGGCCTCGAAGAACATCCGGCCGATGGTCGGGAACCCGATCAGGACCGCGAAGAGCGCGAACGGCGCCCACATCCGCGCCTTCGCGCCGAACTGGCGGGCCGAGTACGACATGTACGGCTCGATCGCGCCCCAGCCGTCGAGCCCGGGGATCGGCAGGATGTTCAGCACGAACGCGAGGATCTGCACGGCCGCCAAGTACGACAAACCGGCGGCCAAACCCACGGGGGGCGTGAAAAGTATCACCGAGAGCGACAGGAGCACTCCGAGCAGCAGGTTGCTCAACGGCCCGGCCAGCGACACCAGCGATTCCACCCGCTTGTCGCGCAACGCGTGGTGGTTGATCCACACCGCGCCGCCGGGCAGCGGGATGCCGCCGAACGCGAGCAGCACGAGCGGCAGCACGATGCTGAAGACGGGGTCGGTGTAGCGGCGGATGTCGAGGGTCAGGTAGCCCTTGGCCCGCACCGCGTAGTCGCCGCCCCGGTAGGCCACGATCGCGTGGCCGAACTCGTGCAGGCACAGCGAAACGGCCCAGCCGCCCAGCACCAGCAGCACCGTGCCGGTGGTCCGCAGGGGGCCGTCGAACAGGGTCAGCACGGCGCCCGCCACCGTCACCGCGAGCAGGCTGAGGAACAGTGGACTCGGTCGCACCGCTGATCGCTTCACCCCTCCAGTGTGACCTCCCCGATCCGGTGCCGGACAGGCCGTCCGCTGGGCCGTTCGCGCCGCCCGCATTGCTCGGCGCACCGCCTCAATCACCGTCTGTGCTGCTAGTCAAGGATTTTCCGGCCATCCGCGCGAATATCCCCCGTCCTGTGGACTCCGCTTGACCGCGTGTTGTGACACAGGTGTAATCACATCGGTGTCATTCGTCGTTGTGGGGACGGCGAGTGGTGTCCGCCAACCGGGGAGAGCGGAAGGCGAGGAGGCGGACTGAATGCAGGAATTCGACGGGGGTCGCATCGTGGGCGGGGACGTCCCGGCATCGGAGCCGGTCGTGCTCGACCTGTTCGACGCGACCGATGAGCAGGACTGGCAGGAGCGCGCCCTGTGCGCGCAGACCGACCCCGAGGCGTTCTTCCCGGAGAAGGGCGGCTCGACCAGGGAGGCCAAGCGCATCTGCCTCGGTTGCGAGGTGCGCTCCGAATGCCTGGAGTACGCCCTGCAGCACGACGAGCGCTTCGGCATTTGGGGCGGGCTGTCCGAGCGTGAGCGGAGGAAGCTCAAAAAGCGCGCGGTGTGATCGCTCCCGCGCGCGCTCTGGCTTACCGTGGTCGTCCCACGGCGTAGTCGGAGCGACCTAGGAGCGGCACTTGACGAGCGGGGCCACTCCGCGGCTGCGCACCGCGCCGGTGTTGGCGGTGCTGGTCTGCCACGACGGCGACCGGTGGCTGGGCACGGCGCTGTCCTCGCTGCGCCGCCAGCAGCCGCGCCCGCGGCACGTGATCGCGGTCGACACGGGTTCGGTCGACGGCACCGCGACGTTGCTCGCCGACGCGGCCGATGGTCCCGATCGGGTGATCGACGGCGTGCTGACGCTGCCCCGCGGCACCGGGTTCGGCGCGGCGGTGCGGGCGGCCGTGCAGCACGCCGTGCAGCGGTGGGGCGACCCGGGCGCGTGGCTGTGGTTGCTGCACGACGACTGCGCCCCGGAACCGGACTGCCTGTCCGCCCTGCTGACCGCGGCCGAGGTGTCGCCGTCGGCGGCCGTGCTCGGCCCGCTGGGCCTGGACTGGACCGACCCGCGGCTGGTGGTGGAGGCGGGGCTGTCGACCGACGCGTCGGGGCACCGACAGACCGGCATGGGCCGGGTCGAGCTGGCCGGGTCGTTCGAGCAGAGCACCGAGGCGCTGGCGGTGCCGTCGGCGGGCTCGCTGATCCGCCGCTCGGTCTGGGACGCGCTCGGCGGCTACGACCCGACCATGCCGCTGCTGCGCGACGACATCGACTTCGGCTGGCGGGCCAACCTCGCCGGCCACCTGGTGCTGTCCGTCCCGGTGGCCCGGATGCGGCACGCGCGCGCGGTGGGCCGCGGCGGGCGGCGGTTGGACGCGGCGGCGGCCCGACCCGGACCGGCGTTGCGCGGCGTGGACCGGGCGCACGGGTTGCGCACGTTCCTGGTCAACTGCGGCGCGCTCTCGTTCGTCCTCGGGTTGCCGCGGATCGCGGTCCTCGCGCTGCTGCGCGCCCTCGGGTTCCTGCTGCTGCGCCGGTTCTCCGACGCGCACGCCGAGCTGGGCGCGCTGCGCTACCTGCTGAGCGGTCGGGCGGGGCTGCTCGCCGGACGCGCCGAACGACCCGCGCACGGTGTCGTGCGCGGCCTGTTCACCAGCCGGGTCACCCGGTTGCGCAACGCGATCCGGGCCGCGTCGGCCGCGCTGGTCCGGCGGCGGGTCGAGGCCGACCTGGCGCTCGGCCGGTTGCCGGAGGACGACGCGCGACCGGGCGCCTGGTCCCTCCCGTCCGAAGTGGAGCGTCCGGCGGTGGGCCCGTCGGCGCTGCCCGCCGGCGCGCTGTCCCGGCGGCGGCCCGTGCGGTCGACCGGTGGCCTGCGCCGCCCGGCGGTGACCGTGCCGGTGGAGCCGCCGGCCGCCTCGCGACCGTCGCCGAAGCCGCGGCCCTCGCCGGTGCCGCGGGGCTCGACCGCGCCGGGGGTGGTGTTCGTCGAGGTCGACCGGGCGCGGGTGCTGCGGTCGCTGGTGCTCGGACCGCCGTTGCTGCTGGTCGTGGGGCTGGCGGTGTTCGGGGTGCTGGCCAACGCGGCGCGGATCGGGCTCGACCTGAGCGGCGGCAGGCTGCTGCCGGTCGGCGACCTGGCGAGCACGTGGTCGTCCTACCTGGCGTCCTGGCACTCGGTGGCGGGCGGGACGACCGCGCCCGCGCCGGCCGCGCTGGCGGTGCTGGGGACGGTCGGCGTGCTGTTCTCCTCACCCGCCGCGCTGGTGGCCGTGCTGTTCATCGGCGACGCGCCGCTGGCCGGGCTGGCGGCGTACGCGGCGTCACGGCGGCTGCCCGTGCGGCGGCCGGTGCGCGCGCTGGTCGCGGCGGCGTACGCGTTGCTGCCGGCGGCGACGTCGGCGGTGAGCCAGGGCCGGCTGGACGTGGTCGTGGTGCACGTGCTGGCGCCGGTGGTGTTCGCCGGGGTGGCGTCCGTGCTGCGCGGCGGCGCGGGCGCGTCGTGGCTGCCGGTGGCGTCGGGGACGGCGCTGGCGGTGGCGGCGGTGGGCGCGTTCTCGCCGCTGGTGCACGCGCTGGTGGCGCTGGCCGCGCTGGTGGGGTTCGTGGTGGTGCCCGGTCGGCACGGCGACGGGCGGCGGCGGGTGGCGGCGCTGTTCATGGTCGTGCTGCTGCCGGTGGCGCTGCTGCTGCCGTGGCCCGCGGTGGTGCTGCAGAACCCGTCCGTGGTGCTGCACGGGGTCGGCGCGTTCGTGGAGCCGCCCGCCGTCGGCCTGGTGGACCTGCTGTCGCTGCGCCCCGGTGGGACGGGCGCGGTGCCGTTCGTCGGGTTCCTGGTGGTGGCGTTCGCGCTGGCGGGCCTGGTGCTGCGGCCGTCGCGGTCGATGGCGGCGGGGCTCGCGGTGGTGGTGCTCGGCGGGCTCTCGGTGGTCGTGCTGCGGACCGTGCCGGTGTCGCCGGTGCCCGGCGGCGACGCGTCGCCGGGGTGGACCGGCGTGGCGTTGGTGCTGGTCGGGTGGGGTCTGCTGTGGGTGGTGCTGTCGGCGTTCCGGCGGGACGTGGCCGCGGCGCCGGTGCGGCGGGCGGTGTCGGTGCTCGGGGTCGTGTCGGTGCTCGGGCTGGCCTGCGCCGGGTTCGTCGGGCTGCGGTCGGGCCCGTTGACGGCGGAGGCGGCGCGGTTGCCGTCGACGGTGGAGCAAGAGCTGCCGCGGACCGGGCGGTCGGTGCTGGTGCTGGGCACGCCGACGCGGCTGGTGGCCGGGCGGCTGCCCGCGTTCGGCGACGACGACCTGGTGCCCGTGCCGACGGCCGTGACCCGGTTGGAGCGGTGGTCGCGCGACCTGACCGGCGGGTCGTCGGCGGCGGCGAAGGTCGCGCTGGCGCAGGCGGCGGCGTCCGGGGTGGCGTTCGTCGTGGCGCCGGACCTGGCCACCGCGCAGCGGCTGCGGGACGCGGTCGGCGACCTGGTCGGCGTCACGCCGTCGATGTCGGACGGCCGGCCGGTGCTGCGGGTGCAGCTCGCGGCCGGGAACGCCGTGCTGCTGTCACCGGAGCTGGCGCGGCGGGCGAGGACCGGCGGCGACCCGCCGGTGGAGCTGGGCGCGCCCGGCACCGCCCCGGTCGAGGCCGGGCCGCCCGACGTGGGCGTGCGGGTGTCCGAGGGGCCGGAGGGCCGGCTGCTGGTGCTCGCGGCGGAGGAGGAGCCGGGCTGGCGGGCGTGGGTGGACGGCCGCGAGGTGGCGGTCGTGCGGGCGTGGGGTCACCTGGTCGGCGTGACGGTGCCCACCACGGCGTCCGAGGTGCGGGTGGAGGCGTCGTCCACCCTGCGCGAGCTGCTGCTGATGCTCCAGGCGGCGGCTGCCCTGTTCACCGTGCTGACCGCCATCCCCACCCGTTCGGGTCGGGCCGGTCAGTCGCCGTCGATGACGTCCGGGTCCAGGCCGAGGTAGTTGGCCACCTGCTCGACCAGCACGTCGTGCACCAGGTCGGACAGGTCGGCGCCGTCCTTGGCCCGCGCTTCGAGGGGCCGCCGGTACAGCACGATGCGGGCCCGGCGGTCCGCGCCCGCGGGCACCAGCCGCGCCAGGGGCACGTTGCCGTCCTCGACCACGTCGCCGTCGTCGCCCGACTGGACGTCCGGCACGTCGTCCACCGCGACGTCCAGCTGGGTCAGCTCCGTCCGCCACCGGGCCTCGATCGGCTCCAGCGCCTCCAGCACCAGCGCGTCGAACCGCTCCGCCCGGCTGCGGGCCGCCGGCAGCGTGGCCGGGTACAGCGGTCCGCGCAGCCCCCGGCCGTGCCGGTCGCGGTTGCGCCGCCGCGGAGCGCCCTGCCGCCGTGAACCCCGAGCCATCACCACGGGACAAGGGTAGTTGCCCACCCGCCGACCCCGTGCCGAGGCCCGCGTCGGACCCTCCCGGGCGGCCTTCGCGACCAGGCAACTCGCCGAACCCGGGCACGGTCGCCAGCGCCGCGCCGGAGGTAATCCAACACACGTCGCGCGGGACGCGATATCGTCCCCGCCGTGCGGAGCGTGAGACGGTGCTCGCGAACCGGGTGCGCGAACCCGGCAGTCGCCACGCTCACGTACGCCTATGCGGACTCGACCGCGGTGGTCGGCCCCCTGGCGACGTACTCCGAACCGCACTCCTACGACCTCTGCGAAGAGCACGCCCTGCGCCTCACCGCGCCGCGCGGCTGGGAGGTCGTCCGGCACCAGGGCGAGTTCCGGGCGCCCGAGCCCACCGTGGACGACCTCACCGCGCTCGCCGAGGCGGTCCGCGAGGCCGGCCGGGCCGCACCGCAGGTCGAGCTGCCGGAGCTGCCCGCCGGCACCATCAGACGCGGCCACCTGCGCGTTCTGCCCGATCCGAACGAAGACTGAACGAAGACTCAACGACCGGACACGACGCTCACGCGCGCGCCGGTAGGCTTCCCAAGGCAGTGTCAAGAGCCAACTTGGGAGTGTGGCCGTGCGCGATCTGTCCGGCATCGTGAAGGCTTATGACATCCGCGGTGTCGTCGGTGAACAGCTCGACGCCGACGTCGTCCGCGACTTCGGCGCGGCGTTCGCCCGCCTGGTCGGCGGCCCCGCCGTGGTGATCGGCCACGACATGCGCGACTCCTCGCCCGGCCTGGCCGCGGCGTTCGCCGAGGGCGTCACCGCCCAGGGCGTCGACGTCGTCAGCATCGGCCTGGCCAGCACCGACATGCTGTACTTCGCCTCCGGCAAGCTGGACCTGCCCGGCGCGATGTTCACCGCCAGCCACAACCCGGCCAAGTACAACGGCATCAAGCTGTGCCGCCCCGGCGCCGCGCCGGTCGGCCAGGACAGCGGCCTCGGGCAGATCCGCGCGGACGCCGAGCAGGGCGTCCCGGACGCCGAGGGCGTGGCCGAGGGCGAGGTCACCGAGCAGGACATGCTCACCGAGTACGCCGCCTACCTGCGCGAACTGGTCGACCTGAGCACCAGCCGGCCGTTGAAGGTCGTGGTCGACGCGGGCAACGGCATGGGCGGCCACACCGTGCCGAAGGTCTTCGAGGGCCTGCCGATCGAGGTCGTCCCGATGTACTTCGAGCTGGACGGCAACTTCCCGAACCACGAGGCCAACCCGCTGGACCCGGCCAACATCGTCGACCTGCAGGAGCGGGTGCGGGCCGAGGGCGCGGACGCCGGCGTGGCGTTCGACGGCGACGCGGACCGCTGCTTCGTGGTGGACGAGCGCGGCGAGCCGGTGTCCCCGTCCGCCATCACCGCCCTGGTCGCGGTGCGCGAGCTGGCCAAGGACCCGGGCGGCACGATCATCCACAACCTGATCACCTCGCACGGGGTGCCGGAGATCGTCCGCGAGCACGGCGGCGTGCCGGTGCGCACCCGCGTCGGCCACTCGTTCATCAAGGAGGAGATGGCCAAGACCGGCGCCATCTTCGGCGGCGAGCACTCCGCGCACTACTACTTCCGCGACTTCTGGCGTGCCGACACCGGCATGCTGGCGGCGCTGCACGTGCTGGCCGCGCTGGGCGAGCAGGACGGCCCGCTGTCCGCGCTGACCAGCGACTACTCCCGGTACGCCGCGTCCGGCGAGATCAACTCCACGGTGGCCGACCAGCAGGGCAGGCTGGCCGCGATCAAGGCCGAGTTCGGCGGGCGCGAGGGCGTCGAGCTGGACGAGCTGGACGGCCTCACGGTGAACCTGCCGGACGGCTCCTGGTTCAACCTCCGTGCGTCCAACACCGAGCCGCTGCTCCGGCTCAACGTCGAAGCCGCCGACGCGGCCTCCGTCGCCGCGCTGCGCGACGAGGTCCTGGAGATCGTGAGGGGATGAGCGCCGTGGCGGTCCAACTGGACGCGCAGTTGCTGGAGATCCTGGCCTGCCCGTGCCCGGAGCACGCGCCGCTGCGGGTCGGCACCCCGGCCGACCCGCTGGCGGACTACCTGACCTGCACCTCGTGCGGCCGGTCGTTCCCGGTTCGGGACGGCATCCCGGTGCTGCTGCTCGACGAGGCTGTCGAGCCGACGGCCGGGTGATGATCCGTGCTCGACGACAGCCTGCTCGACGACCAGTCCCGGCTCGGCGACGCTGACCGGGAGGGCCTGCTGCGCGCCGCCGCCCGCGCCGGCGCGCAGGTCCGCGCCACCGCCGAGGCCGCCGACGAACTCGGCGTCAGCCGGGTGTTCGAGGACCGGCCGCGCGCGTTGGTGCTGGTCACGCGGCCCGGCGTGGGTGGCGCCATCGCCGGGGTGGTGACCGCCCTGCTCGGTCCGCGCTGCCCGGTGCCGGTCGTGGTCGCCGACGACGTGCCGACGTGGGTGGGCGCGCTGGACGTGGTCCTCGCGCACACCGAGGACCACGGTGACGTGCGGATGGCCGAGTCGGTGGACCGGGCGGCCCGGCGCGGCGCGCGGGTGCTGCTGACCGCCGAGCCGGACGGCCCGGTGGCCGCGTCCGCCGCCCAGCACGCGCTGCTCATCCCGCCGCGGGTGCCGGTGCCGCAGGGCTTCGGCTTCGCCCGCGGTTTCGCCGCGTGGGTGGTGGCGCTGAAGGCGCTCGGCCTGCTCGACGCGGACGTGCAGGCCGTCGCGGACGAGCTGGACCGCGAAGCCGAGCGGTGCCACCCGATGCACGAGTCGTTCGTCAACCCGGCCAAGACGCTCGCGCTGCGGATCGCCGAGCGGACCCCGCTGCTGTGGGGGCTGGACGACCTGGCCACGGCCGTCGCCGGGCACGGCGCGGGCGTGCTCGCGACTTATGCGGGCGTGGTGAGCGACGTGGCCGGTTATCCTCAGGCCCTGACCCGCTCGATGCTGCACCGCCGGGCCGTGCTCGGCACGTCCGGCGCCGACCTGTTCGCCGACCCGGACGACGAGGTCGACGGCCTGGTCCGGGTGCTGCTGGTGGCCGCGCGCCGCGGCCCGCAGGCCGACTTCGACCGGCGGGTCGCGATGGAGACCTTGTCCGGGGCCGACGTGCTCGAACCGGCCGAGGAGGTGAGCGGCGGCGAGGCGGTGTGCGCCGCGCTGCTCGCCCTGCGGTTCGAGCTGGCCGCGCTGTACCTGGGCCTGGCGGCGGGGACGCTGGGCGGGCCCGGGCTGTACGCGCCGGCCGTGTGAGGGGATGACTGTGGACCTGCTGCACAACGCGGTGCGGGCGTACGCGTGGGGATCGCGCACCGCCATCGCCGAGCTGCTCGGGAAGGAGGTGCCGACGCCGCACCCCGAGGCCGAGCTGTGGATGGGCGCCCACCCGGGCGACCCGTCGCGGGTGGTGGGAGCGGACGGCCGGGCGCGGTCGCTGCTCGAACTGCTCGCCGACGACCCGGACGGCCAGCTGGGCTCCCGGCACGCCGACCGCTGGGGCAGCAGGCTCCCGTTCCTGCTCAAGGTGCTGGCCGCGGACGAGCCGCTGAGCCTGCAGGCGCACCCGTCGGCCGAGCAGGCCGCGAACGGGTTCGCCGCCGAGGACGCGGCGGGCGTGCCGATGGACTCGCCGATCCGCAACTACAAGGACCCCTCCGCGAAGCCGGAGCTGGTCTGCGCGCTGACCGAGTTCCACGCGCTGGCGGGGTTCCGGGCGCCCGAGCGCTCGGTGGCGCTGCTGCGCTCGCTGGACGCGCCGGACTTCGCGCCGTACACCGAGCTGCTGGCCGCCCAGCCGGACGGCAACGGCCTGCGCGCGCTGTTCACCACGCTGATCACGCTGCCGCAGACCGCGCTGGACATGCTCCTGCCGCAGGTGCTGGACGCGTGCGTGCTGCACGTCAAGGAGCGCGGCGAGTTCGACCTGGAGTGCCGGACGGTCCTGGAACTGGGCGAGGCGTACCCCGGTGACGCGGGCGTGCTGGCCGCGCTGCTGCTCAACCGGCTGGTGCTGCGGCCGGGCGAGGCGATCTACCTGCCCGCCGGCAACCTGCACGCGTACCTGCACGGCACCGGCGTGGAGATCCTGGCGAACTCGGACAACGTGCTGCGCTGCGGGCTGACGCCCAAGCACGTCGACGTGCCCGAGCTGATGCGGGTGCTGGACTTCCAGTGCGGCGACATGCCCGTGCAGACCGGGGTGGAGACGTCGCCGGGGCTGTGGTCGTACCGGACGCCGTGCCCGGAGTTCGAGCTGTCGCGGCTGGAGGTGGGGCCGTCGACGTCGGTCCGGGTGGACCACAGCGGCCCGCAGATCCTGCTCTGCACGCGCGGCCGGGCGCGATTGGCCACCGGCGGCGAGTCGATCGAGCTGACCCGGGGCCAGTCCGTGTGGCTGCCCGCGCGCGACCCCGAGGTTTTCGTCACCGCGGAGGTTGACACCCAGCTTTTCCGGGCTACCCCCGGCGTTGAGTAGGGTCACACCGACAAATCGGACCTGGGTGTAGTAGGGAGCAACCGTGTCAGCAGGGGGCGGGACCAAGGCGATCATCGCCGCACTGGTGGCCAACGCCGGGATCGCCGTGGCCAAGTTCGTCGGCTTCCTGATCACCGGGTCGTCGTCGATGCTCGCCGAGTCGGTGCACTCGGTGGCGGACACGTCCAACCAGGGGCTGTTGCTGCTGGGGCAGAAGACCGCCCGGCGCAAGGCCACGTTGAACCACCCGTTCGGGTTTGGTCGGGACCGGTACTTCTACTCGTTCATCGTGGCGCTGATGCTGTTCAGCCTCGGCTCGGTGTTCGCCCTGTACGAGGGCATCCACAAGCTGGAGGCGCACGAGAAGCTGAGCAGCCCGATGGTCGCGGTGATCATCCTGGTCGTCGCGATCGGCCTGGAGACCTACAGCTTCCGCACCGCGATCGTGGAGTCGAAGGCGGTCAAGGGTGACGCCACGTGGTGGCAGTTCATCCGGCAGTCGAAGGTGCCGGAGCTGCCGGTCGTGCTGCTGGAGGACGCGGGCGCGCTGTTCGGCCTGGTCCTGGCGCTGATGGGCGTGGGGCTGTCGACGTTGACCGGCGACCCGGTGTGGGACGCCATCGGCACGATCTGCATCGGCGTGCTGCTCGGCGTGATCGCGGTCATCCTGATCGTGGAGATGAAGTCGCTGCTGATCGGCGAGGGCGCGGCGGCCGCGGAGCTGGACGTGATCGTGGACGAGCTGGCGGCGGGCAAGGTGCAGCGCGTCATCCACATCCGGACCCAGTACATCGGGCCGGACGAGCTGCTGGTGGCGGCGAAGATCGCGCTGAACCCGGGGCTGACGGTGACCGAGGTGGCCGAGGCCATCGACAACGCGGAGCAGCGGGTCCGGAACAAGGTGCCGGCGGCGCGGCTGATCTACCTGGAGCCCGACCTGGACCGGTCGCAGGCCAAGTCATAACCCCTCGGCGAGCACCCGCTCGCCCTTCGTCGCGCACCGGTTCGGGCACGCCCGGCACGCCCGGAACGCTACGGAACCTCGTCGGGCTTCACCACGGGCTCGGCGGTGGCCCCCTTCTTGCCCAGCAGCGAGTGCCGTCGGCTGTAGGCGAAGTAGACGACCACGCCCAGGGCCATCCACACCAGGAACCGCACCCACGTCAGCGCGGTCAGGTTCAGCATCAGCCACAGGCACGCCAGGATCGCCAGCACCGGGACCACCGGGACCCACGGCACGCGGAAGCCGCGCGGCAGGTCGGGGCGGGTCTTGCGGAGCACCAGCACGCCCGCCGACACCAGGATGAACGCGAACAGCGTGCCGACGTTCACCATCTCCTCCAGCTTGCCCGCCGGGAAGAAGCCCGCCGCGACGGCGACCAGCACGCCGATGACCACGGTGATCCGGACCGGCGTGCCGTGCTTGCCGGTCCGCGCCAGGCCGCGCGGCAGCAGGCCGTCGCGCGACATCGCGAACAGCACCCGCGACTGGCCCAGCATCAGCACCATCACGACGGTGGTCAGGCCGGCCAGCGCGCCGACCGAGATGACCGTGGCCGCCCAGTCGACGCCGTTGGCCGAGAACGCCGTGGCCAGCGTCGCCCGCGTGCCGTCGGGCTGGGTCTTGAGCTGGTCGTAGGGCACCATGCCGGTGATCACCAGCGACACCGCGACGTACAGCACGGTCACGATCGCCAGCGACCCGAGGATGCCGCGCGGCACGGCGCGCTGCGGGTCCTTGGTCTCCTCGGCGGTCGTGGCGACCACGTCGAAGCCGATGAACGCGAAGAACACCAGCGACGCGGCGGCCAGCAGCCCGAGCACGCCGTACGTGCTGCCCTCGAAGCCGGTGGCCAGCGAGAACAGCGACTGCTCCAGCCCGGAGCCGGTGGCGCCACCGGTCTCGGCGGGCGGGACGTACGGGCTGTAGTTCGCCGCCTTCACGTACCCGATGCCGAGCACGACCACGAGCAGCACCACGGCCACCTTCACCGCCGTGATCACCGCGCTGACCCGCGACGACAGCTTCGTGCCGACCACCAGCAGCACCGTCAGCGCGGCGACGAGCAGCAGCGAGCCCCAGTCGACGTCCACCCCGCCGACCGCCGCGGTGGTCGGCACCTCGACGCCGAGCTGCCCGAGCACCACCTGCAGGTACTGCGACCAGCCCTTGGCCACCGCCGCCGCGCCGACCGCGAACTCCAGCACCAGGTCCCAGCCGATGATCCAGGCCGCGAACTCGCCGAACGTCGCGTAGGAGAACGTGTACGCACTGCCCGCCACGGGCACCGTCGACGCGAACTCGGCGTAGCACAGCGCGGCCAGCGCGCACGCCACCGCCGCCAGCACGAACGCCAGCGACACCGACGGCCCGGCCAGGTTGCCCGCGGTGGACGCGGTCAACGTGAAGATGCCCGCGCCGATCACCACCGCGACGCCGAACACCGTCAGGTCCCACGCGGTGAGGTCCTTGCGCAGCCTGGTGCCCGGCTCGTCGGTGTCCGCGATCGACTGCTCGATCGACTTCGTGCGCCACAACCCGTTCCCCGGCACGGTCTTCGCCTCCTGTGCTCGACTGGTCCGTTCAGCGTAGAGGTGGGTGCCGACGTTCGGCGGCACCGGTAGTTTGCCCGCATGACCGTGCTGTGCCTGGACATCGGCTCGACGTGGACCAAGGGCTCCCTCGTGTCGCCCGCCGGCGACCTGCTCGGCACCGCACAGCACACGACTACCCCGCCGGAGGTGCTTCGAGGCATCGATTCCGTGGCGGGGGAGCTCGGCCCGGCCGAGCAGGTCCTGGCGTGCTCGTCGGCGGGTGGCGGGCTGCGGCTCGCGGTGGTGGGTCAGGAGCGGCTGATCAGCGCCGAGGCCGGCTACCGGGTGGCGCTGTCGGCGGGCGCGAAGGTGGTGCACGTGTCGACCGGCCCGCTCGACGGCGCGGGCGTCCGGGCCCTGCGCGCGGCGAAGCCCGACCTGGTGCTGCTGGTCGGCGGCACGGACGGCGGTGACGCGTCGGTGCTGCTGCACAACGCCCGCAGGCTCGGCGCGAACCGGATCGCCTGCCCGGTCGTGCTCGCGGGCAACGCCGACGCCCAGCCGGAGGCGGCGGAACTCCTCCGCGGCCGGACGGTCGTGCGGACGGCCAACGTGCTGCCGGACGTCGGCGAGCTCGCGCCGGGACCGGCCCGCGCGGCGATCCGCGAGGTGTTCCTGGAGCACGTGATCGGCGGCAAGGGCCTGTCCCGGGGCCGGCGGTTCCGCGGGCTCGTGCGCGCGGTGACGCCGGACGCCGTGCTGCGGGGCGTGTCCCGGCTGGCGATGCGGGACCGGGAGGGCGCGGTGCTGGTCGTGGACGTCGGCGGCGCGACCACGGACGTGTACTCGGCGGTGTCCACTGTGGAGGGGACGGGCCGGGCCGTGGCGCTGCCGCCGGACCGCCGCACGGTCGAGGGCGACCTGGGGATGCGCTGGTCCGCGCCCGGCGTGGTGGCCGAGGCGGTCGCCGAGAAGCTGGTGGACCGGGCCGAGGCCGCGGTGCTGCGGGCGGAGGCGGACGCGCGGGCCGCCGACGTGACCTGGCTGCCCGACGACCCGGCGGTCGACCTCAGGCTCGCGGCGCTCGCCGCCGTGCTGGCGATCCGCCGCCACCTCCGGCTGGTCGACGGTCGGCTGGGCCCGCGCGGCGCGGGCCTGCTCGTGCTGTCCGGCGGTGTGTTCCGGCACGCCGCGTCCACCGCGGACGTGGAACGGGTGTTGCTCGCCGACCCCGTGCTGCGCCCGTTCCTGCGCACCGCCGACATCGCGGTCGACCGCGACTACGCGCTGGCCCCGGCCGGCCTGCTCGCCGGGATCGGCCGCCCGGAAGCGGCCGACCGCCTGCTCACTTCGGTTCTGGCTCCGGCGACGGCGTCGGGAACGGAGCCGGTGACGGAGCCGGGGGCCGGGACGGCGGCGACGGGGACCACGACGGCGCCTGGCGCGCGATAGGCAGCACCGGCTTCGGCGGCTCCGCCGTCTCCAACCCGGCCGCGATCGCGACCGCCCGGTCCCACTCGGGGTCGGAGGTGTAGTCCGCGTGCCGGTTCACGCCCGGCGCCCACCGCCGCCCCGGGAACGGGCCGCGCTGCGGGTCCGGCAGCCAGTGGTCGCCGCCGAGCACCAGGGCGCCGGTCGGCCCGCGCAGCGCCGGCGGCAGCGCGCCCGACGTGCCGTCCGGCCGGAAGCCCGCGCCGAGCAGCATCCCGTCGAACACCTGCCGGTTCCACGTCGTCACCGCGCCGCCCAACGCGTCCGTGCCCCGGCACAGCGCGCGCCACCGCCCGGCCAGCCCACCGGCCAGCGTCGCCAGCGAGGTGTGCGGCACGACCGCCGGGAACGCCCGCGGGTACGCCCACTGCAACTGCGAACCGGCCGTGACCAGGCCCAACCGCTCGGCCTCGTGCTCGGGCAACTCCTCCAGCAGCCGGGCCGCCGCCACCGCCGCGAGCAGGCTGCCCTGGCTGTGCCCGGCCAGCACCACCCTGGTGCCGGGCTCGGCCAGGTGCTCGCGCACCCGCGCCACCAGCTCCGGCACCACCTTCAACGCGTAGCACGGCGGCACCACGGGGTGCGCCTCGCGCGGCCAGAACGCGGCCAGGTCGGCCAGCACGCCGACCTGCCGCGCCTTGTCCGGCCGCCGCGCCGCCAGGTACACCGCCCGCAGCAGGGACAGCGCCAGCACGGCCAGCACGACCACCCCGAACCCGCTGACCGGGCCCGTCCACGTCGGCGGCTCGACCCCGCGCAGCCGCAGGAACGCCGCCGGCACCGCGCCGACCGCCGGCACCGACGACGCGACCAGCACCACGTGGTGGCTGTGCCGCCGCTGCCACCGCGCCCACCACCACGCCCGCGCGGCGTGCTTCACGTCACGCGCGCGTCCCGCGTGCAGCAGGGCCGCCTCGCGGGCCCAGTCCTTGTCCCGCCGCAGGGAGCTCCACCGCACCATCCCGGTGGCCGCCGCCATCGCCACCCCGGCCAGGAACGCCAGCACCCCGGCCACGCCCCACAGCAGCGCGAGGTACTTGTAGCCGTCCGGCAGGTCGCCGTGCCCGAGCACCTGCTCCGCGGTCAGCGCCACCCCCGCGCCGAACCCGCCGCCGAGCAGCGCGGCCAGCGCCACCACCGGCGCGGCCATCCAGCCGCCGGCCCACGGCCGCAGGTCGCGCGGCTGCGCCGACCAGGTGCGCCGGGCCAGCAGCGCGGCGGGCACGAGCAGAACCGCGATCAGCACGCACACCAGCGCCACCAGCGCGGCCACCATCTGCACGGCCAGGTCCGCGCCCGGCAGCGGCGCGGGCAGGTGGACCAGCAGCGCGGCGGTCACCGGCAGCGACAGCCACGCCGTGGTCTGCAGCACCCGCCGCGGCCCGCGCCCCAGCGCCGCCCGCAGCCACCGCCCGCCCCGGTGCGGCGCGCCGCCCGTCGGGTCGTCCAGCAGCATCGCGCCGAGCGCGGCCACCCCGACCAGCGCCACGCCCAGCACCCAGCACGCCGTGATGGCGAACCCGTGCCAGCCCGGCGCGACCAGGGGGCTGAGCGGTCCGCCCAGCGCGACCACCACCGCCGTGCCCAGGGCCGCGACGACGTGCAGCACGCGCAACGCGGGCGTGTCCGGGTCGGTGGCCACGTGCGCGCCGGGCAGCCCGCTGCGCCCGCCCTCGGCCGCGGGCGCCTCCTGGCGCTCGATCCGCCAGTCCACACTGGACATCCTCTGGAGCACCAGCACGGCCAGCGCGATCGGCGTGAGGCCGATCAGGGCGCGCACCCACGGCGTCGTGTTCAGCCAGGAGGGCCCCCACAGGCACGCCGAGCCGGGCGCGAGGCACTGGGCGGCGACCAGGTCCAGGCTGATCACGGCCAGCTGGGCGACCAGCAGCACGGTCAGCAGCAGCGCCGCGAGCCGCAGCAACGCGCGCAGCGCGATCCCGAGCAGGTGCGCGGGCGCCGACCCGGTCGGCACCGGCGGCAGCATCCAGTGCGCCACGTTGGCCAGCGAGAACGGGAACAGCAGCGCCCACGTCGCCTTGGCCCAGCCGCCCGAGGTCATGCGGCCCCAGACGTAGCCCTCGACCACCCTGGTCACCGGGCGGCCCGCGGCCTGGAGCACCGGGCCGGGCGCGGGTCTGCGGAGCCGGTCGGCGGGCCGGACGACGCGGCCGAGCCCGTCGCCCGCCACGTCCACCGCCGCCACGGCGTCGACCAGCGACTGCGGGGTGGTGCCCTGGACACCGTGCACCCGCAGTTCGACCACCCGTGTGTCCGGGCCGGGAATCAGCACAGATCCTCCCGCGAACCTCGCGCCAGCCTCGCCATACTGGTCCATCGGTGCGCAGTTGCCGCCGACCTCCGTGACCCGGCGTGGCGGGCGGTAGTGTCGGGACGTCCTACCCGATATGGAGGAACCCGCGATGACCGCCGAGAGGCTCCAGACCCGCAACGGCATCGACTTCGCCGTGGCGGACCTCTCCCTGGCCGAGTTCGGCCGCAAGGAGATCCGGCTGGCCGAGCACGAGATGCCCGGTTTGATGGCGTTGCGCCGCGAGTACTCGGAGGTCTACCCGCTCAAGGGCGCGCGGGTCTCCGGGTCGCTGCACATGACGGTGCAGACCGCGGTGCTGATCGAGACGCTGGTCGCGTTGGGCGCCGAGGTCCGCTGGGCGTCGTGCAACATCTTCTCCACCCAGGACCACGCCGCCGCCGCGGTCGTGGTGGGCCCCCACGGCACCCCCGAGGAACCCCGGGGCGTCCCCTGCTTCGCCTGGAAGGGCGAGACGCTGCAGGAGTACTGGTGGACCGCGGAGTCGATGCTGACCTGGCCCGACGGCGGCGGCCCGAACATGATCCTCGACGACGGCGGCGACGCCACGATGATGGTCCACAAGGGCGCGCAGTGGGAGAAGGCCGGCGTCGTCCCGCAGCCCGAGGCCGACGACTCCGAGGAGTGGCAGGTCTTCCTGGGCCGGCTGCGCGACTCCCTGGCCGCCGACAGCGGCAAGTGGACCAAGATCGCCGAGGGCATCCGCGGCGTGACCGAGGAGACCACCACCGGCGTCATGCGGCTCTACCAGCTCGCCGCCGCCGGTGAGCTGCTGTTCCCGGCGATCAACGTCAACGACGCGGTGACCAAGTCCAAGTTCGACAACCGCTACGGCATCCGGCACTCGCTGATCGACGGCATCAACCGCGGCACCGACGTGCTCATGGGCGGCAAGGTCGCCGTGATCTGCGGCTACGGCGACGTCGGCAAGGGCGCGGCGGAGTCGCTGCGCGGGCAGGGCGCCCGGATCGTGGTCACCGAGATCGACCCGATCTGCGCGTTGCAGGCCGCCATGGACGGCTACGACGTCCAACGCCTGGAGGACGTGCTGGACCGGGCGGACATCGTGATCACCACCACCGGCAACAAGGACGTGGTGCGGGTGGAGCACATGGCCGCGATGAAGCACCAGGCGATCGTGGGCAACATCGGCCACTTCGACAACGAGATCGACATGGCCGGCCTGGCCCGCTTCCCCGGCGTCCGCCGGATCAACATCAAGCCCCAGGTCGACGAGTGGGTCTTCCCCGACGGCCACTCCGTCCTGGTGCTCTCCGAGGGCCGGCTGCTCAACCTGGGCAACGCCACCGGCCACCCCAGCTTCGTGATGTCCAACTCCTTCTCCAACCAGGTCATCGCCCAGGTCGAGCTGTTCACCAAGCACCGGGAATACGACCGCGAGGTCTACCGGCTGCCCAAGAAGCTCGACGAGAAGGTCGCCCGCATCCACCTCGACGCGCTCGGCGGCAAGCTCACCAAGCTGACCAAGGACCAGGCCGAGTACATCGACGTCGACGTCGAGGGCCCCTACAAGCCCGAGCACTACCGGTACTAGGACCGGGTCCCCCTCCGTCAGGTCCTCCCGACCTGCCGGAGGGGGTCCACCGGCTCAGGTCCACTCGACGCCGATGCCCGCGACGCCGGGACCGACGTCCTCGAAGTAGGCGCTGGCGAACCCGCCCAGCCCGCACACCAGCTCCTCCAGGTCGATCGGCGCCGGTTCGGCGTCCACCCGGAACTGCTTGGTGCACCGGGCGGGCAGGGCGCGCCGGTTGAACGCCAGCTGCACCAGGTAGCCGCGGCACGGTTCGCGGAACGCGCGGCGGTGACCGGGGGTCGGCCCGCCCGTGTCGTCCACCACGGTGAAGCTGAACACGTGCTCCTCGCCCTCGGCGAGCCTGCGGTCGAACAGCAGCTCGAACGCCAGCCCGCGGGTGGTCAGCTGCCGGCGCAGCCGCCCGAGCCGGCAGCCCTCGCCCGGCCGCACGAGCGCGTTGTCGATCAGGCAGCCCTCGTCGCCCTGGTGCACGGCCAGGAACCGGTCCGGCCCGGCCTTCGCCGCCCGGACCACCATCCGGGTGCTGATCGACCGCTGCTCGCGCTCCGGACCGATGTGCACGGTGTCGTGCACGGACAGCACCTCGATGTCGGAGTTCGCGCCGACGTCGGCCACCGCCTCGAACTCCGACAGCACCGGCGCGGGCGACACCCAGCCGCCCGGCCTGGTCGGGCGGGGCGGCGGCCGGTTGCCGACCAGCGCCACCAGCGACTCCGGCGGCAGCTCGAGCACCGCCTCCAACGCCCGGACGGTGGCGATGGCGCGGGGCACTTCGGGGTGCCGCAGCCCGCGCTGCCAGTAGCTGAGGGTGGACTGCCCGACCTGCACGCCCAGCTGCTCCAGGTGCGCGCGCAGCCTGGCCAGCGACAGGCCCCGGTGCGCGATGGCGTCGTGCAGGGCCCGGTGGAACGGTCCGTAGCGCAGTGTCTCGGCGAGCGCGCCGGGCAGGTGGCGCCCCGGCTCGTCCACCGGTCTGGCGTGCCCGGAATCCGCGGTCACCGCGGCACCACCCTTTCGCGCAACCGGAAATGGGGTTCACCGTAGTCACTCAATCTGGTGACGCAAAGGATCTCTCTTCACCCGACTGGGCGATCTGGTGCGGCCGATCGTGAGCGGAGGGTGCCCCTTAGGGTGTGCTTCGTGGGAAAACTCGTCGTGATCGAGGGCCTGGACGGCGCCGGCAAGCGCACCCTGGCGAAGGCGTTGACCGACGCGCTGGGCGCGCGCGGCGCGAAGGTGGCCACCGGCGCGTTCCCCCGGTACGGCGAGGACGTGCACGCGGACCTGGTGCGCGACGGGCTGCACGGCAGGCTCGGCGACCTGACCGACTCGGTGCACGGCATGTCGGTCCTCTACGCCCTCGACCGGCGCGGCGCGGCCGACGGCATCCGCGCCGACCTGGCCCAGTACGACGTGGTGCTGCTCGACCGGTACATCGCGTCCAACGCCGCCTACGGCGCGGCCCGGCTGCACCAGGGCGCCGACGGCGAGTTCGTGGAGTGGGTGCGGGCGCTGGAGGTGGACCGCTTCGGGTTGCCGATCCCGGACCTGCACCTGCTGCTGAGGGTGCCGGTGGGCGTCGCGGCGGACCGCGCGGCGCACCGCGAGGCGGAGGAAGCCAGGGAGCGGGACCTCTACGAGTCCGACGGCGGGCTGCAGGCGCGCTGCGCCGCCGTCTACGACGGGTTGGCCGCCGCCGGGTGGCTCTCGCCGTGGGAGGTCCTGGACGGCACCGCTGACCTGCGCGTCGAAGCGCTGCTCGACCGGTGGTTCACCCATTAGTGTGGTGAAGTAACGAAATGTCACCAGTTCACCGATGAGTCGCTGACGATTCCCGTTCAGCGAGACGAGGTGGGCTGGGTGGATCGGCGACAGAGACCGGCTACGGAGTGGGCGCGCACGGCGACCAGCAGCGATGACCGCTGGGCGGTGCGTGGACTTCCGACAGCTAGTGGGACGATGTTGGGCATGAAGGCACGCGTGCTCGTCGTGGACGACGACCCCGCCCTGGCGGAGATGCTGACCATCGTGCTGCGGGGCGAGGGCTTCGACACCGCTGTGGTGGCCGACGGCGCACGCGCGCTGCCCGCGCTGCGCGAGCTGAAGCCCGACCTGGTCCTGCTGGACCTGATGCTGCCCGGCATGAACGGCATCGACGTCTGCAAGGCGATCAGGTCCGAGTCCGGCGTCCCGATCGTGATGCTGACCGCGAAGAGCGACACGGTGGACGTGGTGCTCGGGCTGGAGTCCGGCGCGGACGACTACGTGGTCAAGCCGTTCAAGCCGAAGGAGCTGGTGGCGCGCATCCGCGCCCGCCTGCGGCGGACCGAGGCGGAGCCCGCCGAGGTGCTGCAGATCGGCGACCTGACCATCGACGTGCCCGGCCACGAGGTGCTGCGCGAGGGCAAGCCGATCCAGCTGACGCCGCTGGAGTTCGACCTGCTGGTGGCGCTGGCCCGCAAGCCGCGCCAGGTGTTCACCCGCGAGGTGCTGCTGGAGCAGGTGTGGGGCTACCGGCACGCGGCGGACACCCGGCTGGTGAACGTCCACGTGCAGCGGCTGCGCTCCAAGGTCGAGCGCGACCCGGAGCACCCCGAGGTGGTGCTGACCGTGCGCGGCGTCGGGTACAAGGCCGGCCCTCCGTGATCGGATCGCCCTGGAGATGACCCGTCGTGTGCTCGACCGCGTGGTGCGCGAGGCGCGCCGCGTGGTCGAGCGCGCGCGTCGCCAGGCGGTCTCGTTCGGCGAGCTGTGGCGGCGTTCGCTGCAGCTGCGGGTGGTCGTCAGCACGCTGGCGCTGTCGTCCGCCGTGGTGTTCGTGCTGGGCATGGTGCTCCAGGTGCAGATCACCGGCCAGCTGCTGGAGACCAAGATCGAGGCGGCGCTGCGGCAGGCCGAGGCGAGCGCGGCGGCCATCCAGCCCGACCTCGCGGGGCTCAACCCCGGCCCGGACAGCGTCAAGGCCCGGTTCACCACCGCGCTGAACAAGATCAACAGCTCCGGCGCGGACCTCGACCCCACGAGCTCCGGCGCGGGCGCGTTCGAGCCCGTGCTCCGCGACCCCTTCGGCTCCGGCTCGGACGGCCTGCCGGTCGCCGTCGGCCAGTACGAGGACGTGCCGGACGGCCTGTTCAAGATGCTCGAACGGGGCAGCACCGGCTACCAGATCACCACCGTCGACCGGGAGACGGGGCCGACCACGCTGCTGGTCGTCGGCAAGCCGGTGAACAGCTCCGCCCGCGCCATGCACCTGTACCTGCTGTTCCCGCTGACCAGCGAGCAGGCCACGGCCGACGTCGTGCAGAGCACCCTGGTCGTCGGCGGCGTGGTGCTGCTCGTGCTGCTCGCGCTCATCGCGAACCTGGTCACCCGGCAGGTGGTGCGCCCGGTGCGGCAGGCCGCCGAAATCGCCGAGCGGTTCGCCGAGGGCAGCCTCGACCAGCGGATGCCGGTGGTCGGCGAGGACGACGTGGCGCGGCTGGCCGAGTCCTACAACGAGATGGCCGCGAGCATCCAGCGGCAGATCCACCAGCTGGAGGAGTTCGGCCAGCTGCAGCGCCGGTTCACCTCCGACGTGTCGCACGAGCTGCGCACGCCGCTGACCACCGTGCGGATGGCCGCGGACGTGCTGCACGCCTCGCGCGAGCAGTTCCCCGGCGGCCTGGCCCGGTCCACCGAGCTGCTGGTGGACGAGCTGGACCGGTTCGAGTCGCTGCTCGGCGACCTGCTGGAGATCAGCAGGCTGGACGCGGGCGTCGAGGAGCTGGCCGCCGAGCTGGTCGACATCCGGGTGCTGGCCAGGCGCGCCCACGACGCCGTGCGGGCCATCGCCAACAGCAGCGGCACCACGATCGTGATGGACCTGCCCGACCACGAGGTCACCGCCGAGCTGGACTCCCGCCGGGTCGAGCGCATCCTGCGCAACCTGCTGGCCAACGCCATCGACCACGGCGAGGGCCTGCCGGTGGAGCTGAAGCTGCGCGGCGACGGCGAGGCGGTCGCGGTGACCGTGCGCGACCACGGCGTCGGCCTGCGCGCCGGCGAGGCGGACCTGGTGTTCAACCGGTTCTGGCGGGCCGACCCGTCCCGCAACCGCCGCACCGGCGGCACCGGCCTCGGCCTGTCGATCAGCCTGGAGGACGCGCGGCTGCACGGCGGCTGGCTGGAGGCGTGGGGCGAGCGCGGCCACGGCGCGGTGTTCCGGATGACCCTGCCGTGCCACCACGGCCACGAGCTGACGTCCAGCCCGCTGCCGCTGGAGCCGCCGGACCTGCCACCCGTGGTCGAGCCCGAGCCGGACGAGCCCGAGGCGGTGGAGGAGGTCGAGCTGACCGAGGAGGAGATCACGTGGCAGCCCGCGCAACCGGTCACCGGCGAGCGGGAGGAGGTCCGGTGAGGCTGCTCGCGGCGCTCCTGGCCCTGTTCGCGCTCGCGGGCTGCGCCGCGATCCCCACCGAGACCTCGCCGATCGCGGTCAACCCGTCGGCGGGCAACGCCAGCGAGGCCGCCGCGCCCAAGCCGGTCAAGGACATCGACCCGCTGACGCTGGTCCGCGAGTTCGTCAACGCGTCGGCCAACCCCGAGGGCGACTACGCGGCGGCCAAGGCGTACCTGACCGAGAACGCCAAGAAGGCGTGGAACACCAAGGGCACGCCGACGATCATCGACACCACGTTCAACACCGTGCCGTCGCCGGGCGTGGCGGCCGACGACAAGAACCGCACGGTGCTGCTCCAAGGTCGCAACGTCGGCCGGCTCCAGCTGGAGGACAACTCGTTCATCCAGCTCATCGGGCCCCTGGACACCCCCATCGGGATCGAGCGCGACGACGAGGACCAGTGGCGCATCTCGGCCCCGCCGGACGGCATCTACGTGCCGCTGGGCGGGTTCCAGCAGAACTACCGGCGGGTGACGCTGTTCTTCTACAGCCCGGACTTCAGCGTGCTCGTGCCCGACCCGCGGTGGGTGGTCATCGCGCCGTCGACGTCGATCCCGAGCCGGGTGACGAGCCTGCTGCTCAAGGGTCCGGCCGTGGGGATGCGCGGCGCGCTGGTCACGGCCGTCCCGAACGGCGCCACGCAGCGCCGGAACACCTCCGAGGCCAACGACGGCGCGCTGGAGGTGGACCTGACGAAGGTCGGCGACATCACCGCGCAGGTCGGCAAGCAGATCGTGGCGCAGGTGGTGCGGTCGCTGGCGGGCGTGACCAGCAGCCGGATCCGACTGCTGGTCGAGGGCCAGCCGATCAGCGCCGAGCAGTACGAGTGGCGGCCCGCCGACGTGCAGACCGGCGAGGCGCTGACCACGCCCGGCGCGGAGCTGACCGGGCTGCTGGTCGGCGACGGCCGGATCAAGCAGGTCGACGGCAACCCGGTGCCGGGGCCCGCGGGCGCGGGCGACTACCAGGCGGTGACGGCGGCGCAGTCGATGGACGGCAGCCGGCTGGCCGTGGTCGGCCGGGTCGGGAACTCGGTGAAGCTGCGGGTCGGGCCGGTCCAGGAGCAGTTGGCGCAGGTCGACCTGTCGGCGAGCAGCATGACCAGGCCGACGTGGCTGCTCAGCGGGCGGCAGGGCGAGCCGGGCACCGAGGTGTGGACGGTGGCCGACGGCACCAACGTGGTGCGGGTGATGAAGACCGACAGCGGGTGGTCGGCGAACGCCGTCAACGCCTCCGAGCTGACCGAGCTGGGCGGCATCACCGAGCTGCGGCTGTCCCGCGACGGGACGAGGGTGGCCGCCGTGGTCGGCGGGAAGCTCGTGGTGGCGGCCGTGGTGCGGGGTCAGGACTCGGCGGTGTCGCTGCGGTCGCCGCGCCACCTGCAGCCGTCGCAGCTGGGCAGCAGCGCGCTGGCGCTGGACTGGCTGGCGCAGGACGTGCTGGTGGTGAGCACGTCGTTGAGCGCGTGGCCGATCGCGAAGGTGAACATCGACGGGGTGCGGGTCGAGCGGTACAACACGTCGAACCTGACCGTGCCGGTGGCGTCGGTGACCGCGGCGCCCGGTCGGAACGTGCTGGCGGTGGACCAGAGCGGGTTGTGGAGCGCGGGCGACGTCGGTGACGTGTGGCGCGCGTCGACCACGAAGGTCGACGCGGGCACCCAGGCGTTCTACCCGGGCTGACCGGCTTCCGCCGCCGCTCTGGCGGGTGCCGCCGCTGCTCTGACGGGTGCTGCGGACCTGGGCACCACCGGTCTGGTCGCCGGTCTCACCGCTGCGGCCGGTGTTGCCGCTGCTCTGCGGGCGGTGGCTGCGTCGCGGGGGTCCACCGGTCCATCTTCACCCGATCGAGAACTCCGCGCACCTCGCGCAGGGCCCCGTTCCTGTCGGGGGCCGCCGGCATGGTCGCAACCGTGCTGATCAACCTGCTGTTCCCGCCCCGCTGTCCCGGCTGCGGCGCCTGGGGCGTGCGCGTCTGCGCCCGCTGCCTGGCCCTGTTCGGCCCTCCCCGGCGCGTGCCCGGCGCCGGGCCGCCGGTGTTCGCGCTGGCGGCGTACGCGGGCGCGGCGCGTGAGCTGGTGCTCGCCTTCAAGGAGCGCGGCCGGCGCGAGCTGGCGGCCGTGTTCGGCGCGCTGGTGGCCGCCGCTGTGCCCCGGCTGCCCGGCGTGGGCCCCGACCCGTGGCTGGTGCCCGTGCCGTCCCGGGCGTCGGCCGCCCGAGCCCGCGGCGGTTCCCACGTCCTGGGAATGGCACGCTCGTCCGGCATTCCGGTGCTGCCCGCGCTGACTTTTGCGAAAGGTGTTCGCGATTCCGTCGGGCTCGACGCGGCGTCCAGGAGGGCGAACCTGGCCGGTCGCGTCCGGCTCGTCCCGGAACGGCTGCCGCCGCCGAAAACCCCGGTCGTCCTGCTGGACGACGTGGTGACGACGGGATCGACGGCACGCGCCTGCGTTTCGGTGTTGAAAGCGGCCGGGTTCCGGGTACCCGCCGTTCTCACGCTGACAACCGCACACCCGACCCACCCACACGGGTGAACCTGACCGGGAACCTCCCGCGACGCTCGCCCGTTGGCCGGATATGACGCCCTTGCCGAGGCCGTTCGACGTAACCGCTCCGCTGACGAGTGCGCGTGTCGAGTTGGACCGTTCGGGTGAGCGACTGTCAGCGTGGTGCTCCAGCGCGTCGGTTCGGCGCGTGCCGAGCGCCGGGTTTTCGTCGCTGTGCGTCACAAAAACAAAATCTTGGAGTTACCCCGCCCCGGGGGCTGTCGCAGCGGCGAATACCGGGCTAGCGTGCACCGCTATCAGCGTTCCCGGCCCGCGGGGAGGAGGCGAACAGCCCATGACCCTGGCGCCGATGAGTCCCTGAGGGCAACCCTCAGCGACGAGTCGCGAAAGATGATCGCGAACCGGCGCCCGAGCGATCCAAAGCCATTGCTCGCAGCAAAGCGAGGGAGTGTGTATGGACATCGTCGTTAAGGGCCGCAACGTCGAGGTGCCCGAGCACTACAGGGTTCACGTCGCCGAAAAGCTGGCCAGGCTTGAGCGTTACGACCGCAAGGTCATCCGCTTCGACGTGGAGCTCTTCCACGAGCCGAACCGCCGGCAGTCCAAGAACTGCCAGCGCGTCGAGATCACCGGAAAGGGACGCGGCCCGGTGGTCCGCTCCGAAGCGTGCGCGGGCGACTTCTACGCCGCCCTGGACTCCGCGGTGAGCAAGCTCGAGAGCCGTTTGCGCCGGTCCCACGACCGCAGGCGCGTGCACCACGGGCGACGAGGACCGACATCGGTCGCCGAGGCGACCAGCGGACTCGGGGAGGCGATCCCCGTCCGCTCCGACAACGACGGCGGCCAGGCGCAGGGCATGTGGCTCGGTCACACCGCCGTGCTGGAAGCCGCGCCGGAACCCGACCGCGAGGGCATGGCGGAAGTGCCCGCGCAGCGCTGGGAAGACGGCATCGAGGACAACCTGCCCGGCCGGATCGTGCGCGAGAAAGAGCACACGGCCAAGCCGATGACCGTCGACCAGGCCCTCTACGAGATGGAACTGGTCGGCCACGACTTCTACCTGTTCGCCGATGCCGACAACGGCCGGCCGAGCGTCGTCTACCGCCGGAAGGGGTTCGACTACGGCGTGATCAGGTTGGCCTGAGCGCCACCTGGACCGCCACCTGGACACTGTCCCCTCACTCGACCCTCGCGGCCCCCGGCGCCTTGCGCGCCGGGGGTCGGGGCGTGGGGGAGGAGTTCCCGGGACGGGCGCCCGCCGGTCGAAACGTGATCGTCGGAAAACGAGTCACGAATGGTCTTGGTGTTCCCGCGTGGAAATCACCGTCGCCGAACCCGCCGCGGCACGGCTTGGACGGTCTTCGAAATCCGGTGAATTCGCCGATCTCCCGGGGCGGCGCCGGAGCGTCCCGCCGCCTTGCTCCAACCGGGTGGCGACGGGGCGGCCACCACCACGGAACGTGATCTTGGCAGTGGTGCGCGGGGGTGCTCCGGGGGGCGGTCGCGTGGGGTTCCGCACCGGTTCCTACCTGTGTCTGTGCACACACCTTCACGACTTGCCTACGATGGCGGGTGGTGAAGGCTCGCCATGGCCGTGGCGAGCCCCTGTGGAAGGCGCCCGTCCCCCGGGCGCGTCGCGATGAGGTAATGAGGTCGACCCAGATGGTGCTGTCCCGACTGCTCCGCGCCGGCGAGGGCAAGATGCTCAAGCGCCTGCGCAACATCGCAGCGCACATCAACAACCTCGAAGACGACGTCGTCGACCTCTCCGATGCGGAGCTGCGCGCGAAGACCGAGGAGTTCCGCAAGCGCTACGCCGACGGCGAGTCCCTGGACGAGCTGTTGCCGGAGGCGTTCGCGGTCGTCCGCGAGGGCGCCAAGCGCACCCTCGGCCAGCGACCGTTCGACGTCCAGCTGATGGGCGGCGCGGCGCTGCACCTCGGGCAGATCGCCGAGATGCGCACCGGTGAGGGCAAGACGCTGACTTCCGTGCTGCCCACGTACCTGAACGCGATCGCGGGCGAGGGCGTGCACGTCATCACGACCAACGACTACCTGGCCAAGCGGGACGCGGAGTGGATGGGGCGCATCCACCGCTTCCTCGGCCTCACGGTCGGCGCGATCCTGTCGGAGATGACGCCCGAGCAGCGCCGCGTCGCCTACAACGCCGACATCACCTACGGCACGAACAACGAGTTCGGCTTCGACTACCTGCGCGACAACATGGCCTGGAGCCGTGAGGAGATGGTCCAGCGCGGCCACTTCTTCGCCCTGGTGGACGAGGTCGACTCGATCCTCATCGACGAGGCCCGCACGCCGCTGATCATCTCCGGCCCGGCCGACCAGTCGTCGCGCTGGTACGTCGAGTTCGCGCGGCTGGCCACGAAGATGCGCCGCGACACCCACTACGAGGTGGACGAGCGCAAGCGCACGATCGGCGTCACCGAGGCGGGCGTGCAGTACGTCGAGGACCAGCTCGGCATCGACAACCTGTACGACTCGACCAACACCCCGCTGGTCGGCTACTTCCAGAACTCGATCAAGGCCAAGGAGCTGTTCGCCAAGGACAAGGACTACATCGTCCGCAACGGCGAGGTCATGATCGTCGACGAGTTCACCGGCCGCGTGCTGGCGGGTCGGCGCTACAACGAGGGCATGCACCAGGCGATCGAGGCGAAGGAGGGCGTCGAGATCAAGGCGGAGAACCAGACCCTCGCCACGATCACCCTCCAGAACTACTTCCGGCTGTACCAGAAGCTCGGCGGCATGACCGGCACCGCCGAGACCGAGGCGGCCGAGTTCCACCAGACCTACAAGCTCGGCGTGGTGCCGATCCCGACGAACCGCCCGATGCAGCGCGCCGACCAGGCCGACCTCGTCTACAAGACCGAGGAGGCCAAGTTCGAGGCCGTCGCCGAGGACATCGCCGAGCGGCACCACAAGGGCCAGCCGGTGCTGGTCGGCACGACGAGCGTCGAGCGCTCGGAGTACCTGTCGAAGCTGCTCGTGCAGAAGGGCATCCCGCACGAGGTCCTCAACGCCAAGCACCACGAGCGCGAGGCGCTGATCATCGCGAAGGCCGGCCGCAAGGGCGCCGTCACGGTCGCCACCAACATGGCGGGCCGCGGCACGGACATCGTGCTGGGCGGCAACCCGGACATCATCACCGACCACGAGCTGCGCGAGCGCGGCCTCGACCCGGTGGAGAACCCGGAGGAGTACGAGGCCGCCTGGGCGAAGCTGATCGAGGAGATCACCGCCGAGGTCAAGTCGGAGGCGGAGGAGGTCCGCGACGCCGGCGGCCTGTACGTGCTGGGCACCGAGCGGCACGAGTCGCGGCGGATCGACAACCAGCTGCGCGGTCGTTCCGGCCGGCAGGGCGACCCGGGCGAGTCGCGGTTCTACCTGTCGCTGAAGGACGAGCTGATGCGCCGCTTCAACGCGGCGATGGTCGAGACCGTCATGACCCGGCTGAAGGTGCCGGACGACGTGCCGATCGAGCACAAGATGGTCACCAGGGCCATCCGCAGCGCGCAGACGCAGGTCGAGCAGCAGAACTTCGAGATCCGCAAGAACGTCCTCAAGTACGACGAGGTCATGAACGAGCAGCGCAAGGTGATCTACGCCGAGCGCCGCCGCGTGCTGGACGGCGAGGACCTGCGCGACCAGGTCGAGCACATGATCACCAGCGTGGTCGGCGACTACGTCGACGGCGCGACCTCCGACGGCTACGCCGAGGACTGGGACCTCGACCAGCTGTGGACGGCGCTCAAGACGCTGTACCCGATCACGCTCGACCCGAAGAAGGTCCTCGAAGAGGACGACGACGTCACCCGCGAGTCGCTGAAGGCGAAGCTGCAGGCCGACGCCCTGGCCGCGTACGAGGCCCGTGAGGCGGACATCGACGGCCGGGTCGGCCCGGGCGCCATGCGCGAGCTGGAGCGCCGCGTCCTGCTCTCCGTCCTCGACCGCAAGTGGCGCGAGCACCTGTACGAGATGGACTACCTCAAGGAGGGCATCGGCCTGCGGGCGATGGCCCAGCGCGACCCGCTGATCGAGTACCAGCGGGAGGGCTTCGACATGTTCAACGGCATGTTGGAGGCGCTGAAGGAGGAGACGGTCGGCTTCCTGTACAACCTCCAGGTCGAGGCCGCCGAGCCCGAGCCCGCCGCCGAGCCGCCGGTCCAGGTCTCCATCGCCAACGGCGGCCCGCTCACCGGCAGCCGGGCCCGCGCCCGCGCCGCGGCCGCCGCTGCCGCCCAGCCGGAGGCGGCGGCGGCCAACCAGGCGCCCGCCGGTCCGGCGCTGGCCCAGCTGCAGAGCGGCAGCGCCATCCCGCCCGCCCTGCGCGGCAAGGGCCTGGACGGCCAGGCCCAGCGGGGCCTGACCTACTCCGGCCCGTCGGAGAGCGGTGACGCGGAGACCTCGGGCAACCAGGCCCAGCAGGGCGGTCAGCAGGCGGGCGGCACCCGCAAGGAGCGCCGCGCCGCCGCCCGCGCCCAGGCCAAGGACCAGCGCAAGGGTCCCCGCCAGTAGCACCACCCCGTCACACGCCGCACGACGAGAGCGGGGCCCCGGACCGGGGCCCCGCTCTCGTCGCACCCGGCGGCGGGCGGGTCAGGGGAGCAGGTGGAACTCGGTGCAGTGCCAGCGCGACCCCCGGCGCTCCACCCGGGCGGCGAACGCGCGGACCTTCGTCGGCATGTGCAGGGTTCCCGCCAGCTCGGCCGCGTCCGGTGTCACGTGGCACAGCCGGTAGCGGCCGAGGCGCGTCCGGGCCGGTTCCGCGGCCCGGGTCACGGTGGTCACGGCGTGCGGCGCGAAGGCGGTCGACAGCTGCTTCGGCGGGCGGCGGCCGTTGAGGGCTTCCAGCAGCGGGAACAGGAAGCGGCGGGCGTCCAGCGGTGGCGGGCCGCCGGGCGTGCCCGGAGGTGACGTGGCGGAGTCGGTCGCCGAGGACGGCAGCGCGCGCAGTCGAGGTGGCATGCTGAACCGAGGGCGGACGACGCCGGTTCGTACCAAGATCACCCGATGGAGGCACGGTGCGGGGACTGGTCCTGGACTTCGGTGGTGTCCTGACGGACCTGGGCGACGACCACGCCGCCACCGAGCCACCCCTGCTCGCGGTCACCCGGAAGGCGCGCGACCGGGGCATCCGCACCGCGATGCTCTCCAACGCCGACTTCCTGTGGCGCCCGCCGGCGGGGTGGGAGGGGCTGTTCGACGTCGTGATCACGTCCGGCGAGGTCGGCCTGGCCAAGCCGGACCGGCGGATCTACCTGCTCGTCGCCGAACGGCTCGGCCTGCCCGCGGGCGAGTGCGTCTTCGTGGACGACCTCGCGGTCAACGTCCGGGGAGCCGCGGCGGCCGGGATGGTCGGCGTGCACCACCAGTCCGTGCTGTCCACCCTCGAGGAACTGGAAACCCTGCTGGAAGTCCCCCTCCGGGGTTAGCCGGTGACGATCGGCCACCGCGCTGCCACCTGGCCGGTGAATTGCCGGTCATCCCAGCGCGCCGGTACACAGTGCATGAGCGGAACAGCGCGTGAGCACCCCGGTTCCGCACCCGGTGCCGTACGAGGGGCGCGGGTGCGGGACGTCGAGGGCTGGTCGGGACGGTCCGGCGGGTACCACGTCGGACGGCTGTGGTGAGCCACCGATCAGCCGGTTGGGCAGCGCGGGCGCCGGAGCGGCCCTCCGGCGCCCGCGCTGCGCCTCTCACGGCGGTCGGTTCACAGCGTCAGGGCTCGGCATCGGGGCTCGGCGTCAGGCCAACCCCCTGCGGACCACCTCGAAGCACAGCACGGCCGCCGCGCTCGCCACGTTCAGCGACTCCACCCCGCCCGCCATCGGGATCGACAGCCAGCCGGTCACCTGCGCCCGCACGTCGTCCGAGACCCCCGCCGTCTCGCTGCCCAGCACGAACGCCGCCCGCTTCGGCAGGTCGGCCGAGTACACCGACTCCCGCGCGCCGGCGTCCAGCGCGAACACCGGGTACCCGGCGGCGCGCAGCTCCGCCACCGCCTCCCCGGCCGTCGCGCACCGCAGCACCGGCGCCCGGAACGCCACCCCCGCCGAAGCCTTGACCACCATCGGGTCGATCGACGCGACCCCGCGCCGCGGCACCACGATCCCGTCCACCCCGGCCGCCGTGGCGGTGCGCAGGATCATCCCGACGTTGGCCGGCGTGGTGATCCCGTCGAGCACCAGCACGACCCGCGGCCGGTCCGGCAACGCGGCCGAGAGCGGTCGCATGCGCGGCGCGACGACGTCGGCCAGCACGCCCTGGTCCTGCTTGCCGTTCCCGGCCAGCACCTTGACCCGCTGCGCCGTCGCCCGCTGGACCGGGACGCCCCGGCGGCCGGCCGCGTCCAGGATCTCCCGGGCGGCCTGGCCGCGCGCCGTGTCGGCGAGCACGACCTTGTCGACCTCCAGCCGCGGGTCGTCCAGCGCTTCCAGCACGGGCTTGCGGCCGTACACGGTGACGAACTTGTCCTTGGGTGACACATCCACGGAGCAAGTGTCCTCTACCCGTTTGGGGCTTGCTTTCGAGCTGTCAACCATGATGATCGTCACATGGCAACGCGCGACGAGGCGCACCGCCTGCTGGCCAGCGGCCGGGAGGCGGACGTCTACCTGCGTCCCGACGGTCTGCTGGTCAAGCGCAGCCGCACGGGTCGCGACCTGGCGCCCGAGGCCGAGCTGATGCGCTACCTGCGCCGGCACGGCGTGCCGGTGCCCCGGGTGGCCGACGCCTCGGGCTCCGACCTGGTCATGGAGTACGTCCCCGGCCCGCGCATGTCGCAGGAGTTGGACGCCAAGCCGTGGCGGGCAGGTGGGCTCGGCCGCGAGCTGGCCGACCTGCACCGCAGGCTGGACGCCGTGCCCGCGCCGCCGTTCCTCAGCGGCGACGGCGGCCTGCTGCACCTCGACCTGCACCCCGGCAACGTGGTGATGGGCCCGGAGGGCGCGGTGGTGGTCGACTGGGGCAGCGCGAGCAAGGGCGACCGGAAGGTCGACGTCGCGCTGAGCTGGCTGGCGATCGCGGTGGCGCCGCTGCGGCCGTTCAAGCGGCTCGCCCGCTCCCGGCTGGTGCGCGGGTTCCTGTCCTCGGTCGACGTGTCGGTCCGGGTGGAGGCCAGGCGGGCCATGCCGGCCGCGGCGGCGATCAGGCTGGCCCGGCACGAGCGGGACGAGGCCGAGGTCAGCGCCGTGCGGCGGCTGGTGCGCGACTGCAGCGACTAGCCTGGACCGCATGCCCGACCGCCTGTCCGCGCTGGACGCCTCGTTCCTGTACCTGGAGGACTCCACGACGCCGATGCACGTCGGTGGGGTGGCGGTGTTCCGACGACCGCGCACGGGCTTCGACTACGACCGCCTGGTCGACCTGATCGAGCAGCGGCTGTCGCTGGTGCCCCGGTACCGGCAGAAGGTCGTGCACGTGCCGGGTCGGCTGGCCCGGCCGGTGTGGGTGGACGACGCGGACTTCGACGTCACCTACCACGTGCGGCGGTCGGCGTTGCCGAAGCCGGGCAGCGACCGGCAGCTGCACGACCTGGTGGCGCGGCTGATGTCCCGCCCGCTGGACCAGACCCGGCCGCTGTGGGAGGTCTACCTGGTCGAGGGGCTGGCCCGGAACCGGACCGCGGTCATCACCAAGACGCACCAGGCGATGGTGGACGGCATCGGCGCGCCGGAGATCGGGCAGGTGATGCTGGACGCCTCCGCCACGCCCCGGCCGCCGGTCGAGTCGCTGTGGATGCCGTCGCCCGCGCCGAGCGGGTTGCAGCTGGTGGCCGACGCGGTGGCGGAGACCGTGCAGCGGCCCGGCGAGCTGGTGGAGAACGTCCGCTCGGCGACCGCGGACACGGTGGCGACGGTGCGCAAGGTCGCCGGGGTGTTCGGCGGGCTGGCGTCGGCGGTGCGGACCGCCGCGACGCCCGCGCCCGGCAGCCCGCTGAACGTGCGGATCTCGCCGCAGCGGCGGTTCGCGGTGGGGCGCACCCGGTTGGACGTGCTGCGCGAGGTCCGGCGGGCGCACGGCGGCACGGTGAACGACGTCGTGCTCGCGGTGCTGTCCGGCGCGCTGCGGAACTGGCTGCTCTCGCGCGGCGAGATCGTCACGGCGGGCACCACGATCCGGGCGATGGCGCCCATGTCGGTGCGCGACGACGAGGCGCGGGTGTCGGCGTACCTGGTCGACCTGCCGGTGGGGGAGCCGAACCCGGTCGTGCGGCTGCACCACGTGTCGCACGCGATGCGCGCGCACCAGGAGTCCGGGCAGTCGGTGGCGGCGCAGACGCTGGTCAGGTTCTCCGGGTTCGCGCCGCCGACGCTGCACGCGCTGGGCGCGCGGGCCGCGTCGTCGTTCTCGCGGCGGCTGTTCAACGTCGTGGTGACGAACGTGCCGGGGCCCCAGGTGCCGCTGTACGCGGCGGGGGCGAGGATGATCGAGATGTTCCCGGTCGTGCCGCTGGCGAAGAACCAGGCGCTGTCGATCGGTGTGACGTCCTATGACGGTGGTGTGTACTTCGGCCTGAACGCCGACCGCGACGCGATGTCCGATGTGGACGTGCTGGCGGCGATGGTCGAGGAGTCGGTGGAGGAACTGATGGGAACGGTGTCCGCATGAGGGTGTACCTCCCGGCGACCGTCGCGATGTTGCGCGACCTGGTGGAGCACGGCGAGTTCGTCGCGGTGGGCGGGACGGGGTTCGCCCTGACGCCCGCGTTGCGCGAGTCCTACGCGACCGGCGACACGGAGGAGCTGGAGTACTCGGCCATGCTCGACGCCGCCCGCGGCTCGCTGCGGTTGATCGCGGGCGACGAGAAGGCCGTGCCGCGGCGGGCGGTGGTGTCGGCGGACGTGCCGGACGTGAAGCTGCGGCCGGACCTGGACTTCTCGGTGGTGAAGCTGTCCGGCCCGGTGCCGCTGCGGCTGGTCGCCGCGATCCACCTGGACACGCTGGAGGCCGAGGACGACGTGCGCGCGGCGGCGGACGTGATCGACGCGGCCGACCTGGGCGACCCGGACGCGGAGTTCGCGCTGGGCGGTGCGGAGGACCACGAGCTGGCCTGGTACGCGCCGCAGGAGCTGCCGTTCCTGCTGGAGCTGATGTAGCTACATGCCGGGGGCGGGCTGCCAGAGCTCGATGCGGTTGCCCTCGGGGTCGACGCACCAGCCGAACCGGCCGAACTCCGAGTCCTCGGTCTGCGGCAGCACCTCGACGCCCTGCCCGCGCAGCTCGGCCAGCAGCGCCGGCAGGTCGTCCACCCGCAGGTTCAGCATGGCCCGCTGACCGGGTTCGCCGAAGTAGTCGGTGTCGTCGGCGAACAGCGCGAAGGTCGTCGTCTCCGACTCCAGCCAGTGGAACGTGATCGCGCCGCCGGGGCTCATCGGCACCCCGAGGTGCCGGCGGTACCACTCGGCCATGCGCTCGGGGTTGCGGGCGCGCAGGAACACGCCGCCGATCCCAGTCACCTTCGCCACGGCTGCGCACCGTACTACCGCGCGCCACGGCCGGTGCACGCCGCCACCCGAGCCCCGGTCGTGCTCCTGAGCGTTGAACTCAGGGGTCCTGAACGTAGGACACGGTGGTCGCGAACGTAGGACACGCGCGGTCCGGGGGTCAGTCGTACTCCTCCAGCTTGGCGCGGGAGGCGAGGAGGCGGCGCAGGGAGGCGAGGCGGCCCGGGGACGCCTCGCCGGTGCGGACCAGCTCGTCCAGCATGCAGTCGGGGTCGTCCGGCTCGCCCAGGTGGCCGCAGCCGGACGGGCACTCCTCGGCCATCGCCTTCATGTCCGGGAACGCGCCGACGATGTCGTCCGGCGTGATGTGCGCCAGGCCGAACGACCGGATGCCCGGCGTGTCGACCGCCCACCCGCCCTCGGGCAGCGGCAGGGCGACGGTCTGGGTGGACGTGTGCCGCCCCTTGCCCACGCCGCTCACCACGCCCACCGCCCGGTGCGCGTCCGGCACCAGCTTGTTCACCAGCGTCGACTTGCCGACGCCCGAGTGCCCGATCAGCGCCGACAGCCGGTCCGCCAGCCGCGCGCGCAGCTCGGCCGGGTCCTGGTCGGACCGCGTCACCACCACCGGCAGGTCCAGCTCGGCGTACGCGGCCAGCAGCTCGTCCGGCGACGCCAGGTCCGACTTGGTCAGGCACAGCAGCGGCTCCAGGCCGCCCGCCCACGCCGCCACCAGGCAGCGGTCGATGAACCCGCGGCGCGGCTGCGGGTCGGCCAGCGCCGACACGATCACCAGCTGCTCGGCGTTGGCCACCACCACCCGCTCGAACGGGTCGGTGTCGTCGGCCGTCCGCCGCAGCACGCTGCGCCGCTCCTCGACCCGCACGATCCGGGCCAGCGTGTCCGCCTGCCCGGAGGTGTCGCCGACCAGGCCCACCTGGTCGCCGACGACGACCGGCGTGCGGCCGAGCTCCCGCGCCCGCATGGCGACGACCAACCGCTCCGGGTCGTCGCCCACCGCGCACGTCCACCGCCCGCGGTCCACCCCGACGACCATGGCGGGCACCGCGTCCGCGTGCTCGGGACGGCGCTTGCTGCGCGGCCGGGTCCCCTTGCCCGGCCGCACCCGCACGTCCGACTCGTCCAGCTTCCGCCAGTCGCCGCGGGCCACGTCAGCGCGCACCCAGCATCGACGCCCACATCCCCGGGAAGTCCGGGATCGTCTTGGACGTCGACCCGATGTCGTCGACCGACACGCCTGCGACCACCAGGCCGATGATCGCGCCCGCGGTGGCCATCCGGTGGTCGGCGTAGGCGCGCCACACCTCGCCGCGCAACGGCCGCGGCGTGATGACCAGGCCGTCCTCGGTCTCCTCCGCCGCGCCGCCCAGCCGGTTGATCTCGGTGGCGAGCGCGGTGATCCGGTCCGTCTCGTGGCCGCGGATGTGCGCGACGCCGCGGATGCGGGTCGGGCCGTCGGCCAGGGCCGCCAGCGCCGCGACCGTCGGCGTCAGCTCGCTCTCGTCCCGCAGGTCGACGTCGACCCCGGTCAGCCGGTCCGGGCCGCGCAGCACCAGACCCGCTTCGGTCAGCTCCACCGCGCACCCCATCCGCTCGAACAGCCCGCGCACCGCGCCGCCCGGCTGGGTGGTCCGCGAGGGCCAGCCCGGGATGGTCACCTCGCCACCGGTGACGGCCGCCGCCGCCAGGAACGGCGTCGCGTTGGACAGGTCCGGCTCCACGTGCCGGTCCTGACCGGTGATGGCGCCCGGCTCGACCCGCCACACGTCCGGCGTCGAGCCGTCCACCGCGACACCGGCCTCGCGCAGCATGGCCAGCGTCATCTCGATGTGCGGCAGCGACGGCACCGGCTTGCCCGAGTGCCGCACGGTCACGCCGCTCTCGAACCGCGCGCCCGACAGCAGCAGCCCGGACACGAACTGGGACGACGCCGACGCGTCGATGGTGACCTCGCCGCCGGGCACGCCGCCCTTGCCGTGCAGCGTGAACGGCAGCGCGTCGCCCTCCAGGTCGGCGCCGAGGCCGCGCAGCGCGTCCAGGATCGTGGCCATCGGCCGGTTGCGCGCGTGCGGGTCGCCGTCGAACGTCACGTCGCCGACCGCGAGCGCCGCGGCGGGCGGCAGGAACCGCATCACGGTGCCCGCGAGCCCGCAGTCGACCTGCGCCGGCCCCCGCAGCGCGCCGGGCGTGACCAGCCACGACCCGTCCGGCCCGTCGGCCACGTCGACGCCGAGCGACCGCAGCGCGGCGACCATCAGGGTGGTGTCGCGGCTGCGCAGCGGCGCGTGCAGGGTGGACGGGCGGTCGGCCAGCGCGGCCAGCACCAGTGCCCGGTTGGTGATCGACTTGGAGCCGGGGACGGGTACCGTCGCGTGGACCGGGCCGTCGGCGGTGGGAGCGGACCACTGCTGAGTCATGGCCTGATGATTCCGCATCGGGTGGTCGACAGCTCGCACCGGGCTTTCCCACGTGCGACGATGGCGTGCCCGAGGGTGACCCTGGAGAGGTGATCGGTGTGTGCGGCAGGTACGCGTCCACCAAGAACCCCGCGCTGCTCGCGGCGGAGTTCGACGCGGTCGACGGCACCGAGGGCGGCGCGCCCGGCCCGGACTACAACGTCGCGCCGACCAAGCAGGTGCTCGCCGTCGTGGAGCGGCACCCGCGCGACGACGAGGGCAACCCCGACCCGGACACCACCGAGCGCAGCGTCCGGACGATGCGCTGGGGCCTGGTGCCGCACTGGGCGAAGGACCTGTCCGGCGCCGCGAAGATGATCAACGCGCGGGCGGAGAGCGTGCTGGAGAAGCCCGCCTACCGCGACTCGGCAGCCAAGCGCCGGTGCATCGTCCCGGCCGCGGGCTGGTACGAGTGGCAGCCCGGCGAGGGCCGCAAGCAGCCGTACTTCATCAACCCCGGCGACGGCTCCAGCCTCGCCCTGGCCGGCATCTGGTCGGTGTGGTGGCAGCAGGAGGGCGACGAGCGCAAGCCGGTCATCACCTGCGCGGTGCTCACCACCGACGCGATCGGCGAGATGGCCTCGGTGCACCACCGGATGCCGCTGGTGCTGCCGCGGGACCGCTGGGCGGCCTGGCTCGACCCGGACGACGCCGACCCGAAGGACCTGCTGGCGCCCGACCTCGACCTGGTGAACGCGCTGGAGCTGCGGCCGGTGTCGATGAAGGTCAACAGCATCAAGAACAACGACCCGTCGCTGATGGACGCGGTCGCGCTGGGGGAGTCCGAGAAACCGGAGCCCACCTTGTTCGAGCTGACATGACGTCCCGGCTGGTCGACACGCCCCACGGACCCGCGCGGGCCGAGCTGCACTGCGCGCCGGAGGGGCGGGCCGCGCTGCTGCTCGGGCACGGCGCCGGCGGCGGGATCACCGCACCGGACCTGGTCGCGGCCGCTCGGGCGGCGGTGGGCGTCGGCGTGCACGTGGCGCTGGTCGAGCAGCCGTACCGGGTGGCGGGCCGCCGCGCGCCCGCGCCCGCCAAGCAGCTGGACGCGGCGTGGCTCGCGGTGGCCGACGAGCTGGGCACGAGCTGGTTCGACGACGTGCCGCTGGTGTTCGGCGGCCGGTCGTCCGGCGCGCGGGTGGCGTGCCGGACGTCGGTGGAGGGCCAGGCGGTGGCGGTGCTGTGCCTGGCGTTCCCGGTGCACCCGCCGGGCAAGCCGGAGAAGTCGCGGACGGCGGAGCTGGCCGGCGTCGAGGTCGCCACCCTGGTCGTGCAGGGCGAGAACGACCCGTTCGGCCGGCCGGAGTCGGCGCACCACCGGGAGGTCGTGCTGCTGCCCGGCGACCACAACCTGAAGGCGGACGTGGCCGCGGTCGGCCGGGCCGTCGGCGAGTGGCTGGACCGCGTGCTGCGACCGCTGGAGGTCTGACCACGCCGGAACCGGCGGTCCGACCGGGCCCGGTCCGGAGTCCGACCAGGCCCGGGACCGGCGGTCAGGTCAGGCCCGGTCCGGCGGTCTGAGCGGGCCGGAACCCGGCGGTCCGACCGGGCCCGGGATCGGCGGTCAGGTCAGGCCGGGGCCGGGGTTCCGGTCAGGCCGAGATCGGCGCGACCACCGCCTGGGTCAGCCGGACCAGGTCGGCCGGCGCGATCTCGACCTCCAGCCCGCGCCGCCCGGCCGAGCAGTAGACGGTCGCGAAGCCCTCGGCCGAGGCGTCCAGCGCGACCGGCAGCCGCTTCTTCTGCCCCAGCGGCGAGATGCCTCCCGCCACGTACCCGGTGGCCCGCTCGGCCGCCGCCACGTCGGCCATCTTCGCCTTCTTCCCGCCGACGGCGGCGGCCAGCGCCTTCAGGTCCAGCTGCCCGGTGACCGGGACCACGCCGACGGCCAGCCTGCCGTCCACGTCCGCGACCAGCGTCTTGAACACCCGTTCGGGTGGGATTCCCAACGCCTCGGCCGCCTCCAACCCGTACGAGTCGTGGCGGGGGTCGTGCTCGTACGCGTGCAGCGCGTAGGCCACCTTCTGCTTGTCCAGCAACGCGGTGGCGGGCGTCCCACGTCCGGCCATGATCGCGCACGATAACGCAGGGAATGCCCGGCGGGGCCGTCGCGTTGGTGCCAACGTGGCTACCGAGGTGATGGATCAGCAGGTCGGCAGGCAGGTCAGAGCTCGCCCGCCGCGTGGCTCGGCTCACTGCCGTCCAGGCGACCGCCGCGTATCCTCGACTGCGTCCCAGACAGTACCGGCCACCGCGCTGACCAGCCGGTGGGAAGGGAGCGCGGTGCCAGCCACGCGAACGCAGGACACGCCGACTGACGAGACGACGGCCGAGCGCGCAGCCAGGTTCGAGCGCGACGCGATGCCGATGCTCGACCAGTTGTACTCGGCGGCCCTGCGGATGACCCGCAACCCCGCCGACGCCGAGGACCTGGTCCAGGAGACCTACCTGAAGGCGTACGCGGCTTTCGCGTCCTTCTCCCAGGGCACGAACCTCAAGGCCTGGCTGTACCGCATCCTCACCAACACCTACATCAACGGCTACCGCAAGAAGCAGCGCCAGCCGATCCAGCAGCCGACGGACGAGATCACCGACTGGCAGCTGGCCCAGGCGGAGAGCCACACGTCGACCGGGCTGCGGTCGGCCGAGGTCGAGGCGATGGACCGGCTGCCGGACTCAGACGTCAAGGAAGCCTTGCAGCGACTGCCCGAGGAGTTCCGGATCGCGGTCTACCTCGCGGACGTGGAGGGCTTCGCCTACAAGGAGATCGCAGACATCATGGGCACCCCCATCGGCACCGTGATGTCCCGGTTGCACCGGGGCCGCAGGCAGCTTCGCGACCAGCTGGCGGACACCGCCCGCGAGCGCGGCATCATCCGCGACGGTCACCAGGAGGTGGCGGGCTGATGAGCTGCGGCGAACCGCACGAGACGGACTGCTCCGAGGTGCTGGCCGAGGTCTACCTCTTCCTCGACCACGAGTGCGACGAGAAGCGCCAGAACCTCCTCCAGACCCACTTGGAGGAGTGCCACCCGTGCCTCGAGCAGTACGGCATCGAGGAGCACCTGAAGGCGCTGCTGGCGCGCAAGTGCGGCGGCGAGCTCGCGCCGGAGGAGCTGCGGCGGCGGGTGCGCGCCCGGCTCTACGAGGTGAGCGACGAGGCGACGCTGACGGTCGAGGTCGACATCCGCACGACCGAGACGTCCGGTAGCTGACGACGGGAAGGCGAAGGCCCCGGGGCGGTTGCCCCGGGGCCTTCGCGCACCGTGACGCTCGGTCAGGCGTTGGGGCGCTTCCCGTGGTTGGCGCCGCCCTTCTTGCGGTCGCGGCGCTTGCGGGCACGCTTCGACATGGGGTTCTCCTAGTGCTCGAACTACCTCACGACAGTGTGTCACGCGCTCGACCGGCCACCGCACCTGCCCCGATCGTGGTTGGATGAACCCCGGACCGAGGGAGGACCATGGCCGAGGAAATCCGGGCCGAGATCGTGGCGAACGTGGCCCAGATCGCCGTCAAGGAGGGCGACGAGGTCACGCACGAGACCACCGTCGTGGTGCTGGAGAGCATGAAGATGGAGATCCCGGTCCTGCCCGAGGGCGCGGGCAGGATCACCCGCATCGCCGTGTCCACCGGTGACGTGGTCCAGGAGGGCGACCTCATCGCGGTGGTGGAGTAGCTGTCCACGCTCACCGACCTCCTGGCGGAGCACACCAAGTTCTCCGGCGGCGCCGTCGACCACCTGCAGCTGGTGGTGGCCGAGTGGCAGCTGCTGTCGGACCTCAGCTTCGCCGACTTCCTGATGTGGGTGCCGCTGGACGACACCACGTTCCTGTGCGTCGCCCAGGCCCGGCCGACGACCGCGCCGACGGCGCACCCCGAGGACGTCGTCGGCAGCACGGTCGACGTCGAGGAGCACCCCCAGCTGCGCCGGGCGATGGCCGAGGCCCGGATCTGCCGCGAGGAGGACCCGCGCTGGCACCTGGGCGTGCCGGTCCGGCGCGAGGCGATCCCGGTGAAGCGGGACGCCGAGGTCATCGCGGTGCTCAGCCGCAACACCAACCTGGCCGTGCCGCGGGTGCCGAGCCCGCTGGAGATCTCCTACCTGGGCAGCGCGGCCGACCTGTGCCAGATGATCTCGGACGGGACGTTCCCGACCACCGAGCCGTCGCCGGACGTGCACACCAGCCCGCGCGTCGGTGACGGCCTGATCCGGCTGGACGCCTCGGGCGCGGTGGTGTTCGCGAGCCCCAACGCGCTGAGCGCCTACCACCGCATGGGGCACGCGTCCGACCTGGTCGGGGTGCACCTGGCCCCGCTGACCAGGTCCCTGATCGGCGACCCGTTCGACGCCACCGAGGTCGCGCAGCGCATCCGGGCGGCCCTGGACGGCCAGCCGGGCATGCGCATCGAGGCCGAGTCGCGCCGGGGCGCCGCGGTGCTGTTCCGCGCGCTGCCGCTGCGGCCGAGGGGCAGCGCGGCGGGCGCGCTGGTGCTGTGCCGGGACGTGACCGAGGTCCGCCGCCGCGACCGCGCCCTGATGTCGAAGGACGCGACGATCCGCGAGATCCACCACCGGGTGAAGAACAACCTCCAGACCGTGGCCGCGCTGCTGCGCCTGCAGAGCAGGCGGACCAGCAGCGAGGAGGCGCGCGAGGCGCTGGCCGAGTCGGTGCGCCGGGTCACGTCGATCGCGCTGGTGCACGAGACGCTGTCCATGTCGGTGGACGAGCGGGTCGACCTGGACGACGTGGTGGACAAGGTCATCCCGATGATGTCGGACGTGGCCGCCACCGAGTCGCAGGTGGTGGTGCGCCGCGAGGGGCCGTTCGGGATCGTGCAGGCGGAGCTGGCGACGCCGCTGGTGATGGTGCTGACCGAACTCGTGCAGAACGCGTTCGAGCACGCGTACGCGGCGGGCCAGCGCGGCGAGGTCGTGGTGCACGCCGAGCGCTCGGCGAAGTGGCTGGACGTGGTGATCTCGGACGACGGCCGCGGCCTGCCGCAGGGCTTCTCGCTGGAGCGCACCGACCGGCTCGGCCTGCAGATCGTCAGGACGCTGGTGGAGTCCGAACTCAGGGGCTCGTTGAGCTTGCGGAGGCGGCCCCGAGGCGGTACAGAGGCGGTCCTGCGCGTACCGCTCCGGGCGCGGCGTTAGACTGCTCCCGTGCACACGTGACGACCTGCCTCAGCGGGGTCACGTGGTCATGCGGGAGGGTGTGCAACACAAGCGAAAGGCCCGACACCTGGCACGGTGTCGGGCCTTTCGTGTGCTCGCGGTGTGGCACTCAGGCGTTGCTGCGGGCCCGGGTGCGGGCGTTGCGGCGCTTGAGGGCGCGACGCTCGTCTTCGCTCATCCCGCCCCACACGCCGGCGTCCTGGCCGCTCTCGAGCGCCCACGCGAGGCAGTCGGAGACGACGGGGCAGCGGCGGCAGACGGTCTTCGCCTCGGCGATCTGCAGGAGCGCAGGACCGCTGTTCCCCACGGGGAAGAACAGCTCGGGGTCCTCGTCGCGGCAGATCGCGCGGTGGCGCCAGTCCATTGGAACTACTCCTCAGCTAGGCGCGCGTGAAGGCGCGCCACTCGTCAGCGGTCGGTTTTGGGGTGCTTGTGAATGCTTTCACGAACGGCGGGGATGTCAAGGGTTTAGCACCAACCCGGTGAGTGAACTCACCCGAAAGATCGACTGAGTTCATCCGCCGTTTCACGCTCTGGCATCACAGCAGGTCACAACATCGCGGATCGGTACCGAGCCGGTCACGCACCGATCACACAGCGACCGTGAGCGCCCCTCGCACTCCGGTGAACTCCACTTCGGTGCACGCGCCGAGCAGGTCTCCGTCGACCTGGAGGTTGACGGGTTGCGGGCTCGTCACCCGGACGTACTCGACGTCGTCGCGCCGGAGCAGGTTCCCCCCTTTGGGGTTCCCATCCGTGGCCAAGAGATGCGCGACATAGCGAAGAACTGTCGGCAATCCCATCCCGTGCAGCGCGAACAGGCCCAATCCGCCGTCGAACGACGTGCTCGGGTTCAACCGGATCGCCTTGTCGCCGAGGTAGGTCCACGGGTCGGTGTTCGAGATGAACGCCAGCCGCACGTCCTCGAACTGCGGTTCGTCCGGGATCTGCACGGTGAGCGCCGGTGGCTGCTTGCGCTGGGTGAAGTAGCTGGTCAGCGCCGTGCGCGCGTAGAGGGTCGGCGAGGCTTGGCGGCCCCTGGCGCGCTGCTGCTCGACGCCCTCGACCACGTCGGCGTCCCAGCCGACGCCCGCGTTGAAGGTGAACCAGCGGTCGTGGTCCAGGCCCGCGCCGGTGGCGGCGACGTGCCCGAGGCTGACCCGGCGGCTGGTGCCGTGCTCGATCGCCTGCAGCAGGCGGTAGGTGGCCTCGACCGGGTCGCGGGGCAGGCCGAGGGCTCCCGCGAACACGTTCGCGGACCCGCCGGGCACCACGCCCAGCATCGGCAGGCCGGGCTGCGCGCCGCCGCGCAGCACGCCGTTGACCACCTCGTTGACCGTGCCGTCGCCGCCGTGGGCCACGACCAGGTCGTACCCGTCCACGACGGCCTGCGCGGCGGCGTTCGCCGCGTGGCCGCGGTAGTCCGTCTCGACGACGTCGAGCTTCACGTCGCTGGCCAGTGCGTGCGCGAGCACGTCCCGACCGGCAGGCGTGGTTGCCGTTGCCTGCGGGTTGACCACCAGAAGTGCGCGCACTCCTGAAGGGTAGGACAGCGCGTGACCTCGGACAGGTTGCGTGTCACCCGGTAGGAGGGGCATTCGCGCACGAAAGTGGCCGACGTCTCCTTTCCGTGTCGCGATCCCGTGGATCCGCGTCGTCCTGCGCCTCGCGACAAGTGCACCCCGGCCCGACCGCCGGCTCGCCGAAGAGACTGCTGTGATCATCGCTCCTGGGGCGGTCGAGCGGGACTCGCCAACCGGGTGGCCTACGATGCGTGACGAGTACTCACGGTGAGGAAAGGCCCAGTTGAAGGGGCACGGAGTGGCGACCACGGGCAAGGTTCCACCGGCTGTTCGGGTGGCCGGCGCGCTGACCGCGTTGCAGGGCCTGGTCGGGCTGGCCGGCGCGGTCGCGCTGGTGGTGCGGTCGTTCAGCGCGGAGGACGCGGGCGCGGTGCTGGGCGAGGCCGCCTACTTCACGGTGGTGTCGACGGGCGTGTTCGCGGCGGGCGTCGGCCTGGTGTTCGGCAACCACTGGGGCCGCACGCCCGCGGTCGTCGTGCAGCTGCTCCTCCTGGGTGTCGCCTGGTACATGTACGGGCCGTCCGGCCGCCAGCTGTGGGGCGCGCTGCTCGGCGCGTACGTCGTGGGCACGCTCGTGCTGCTGTTCACCAACCCGGTGCGCCGATGGGCGCTCGGCGTGGACGAGGACTCTTAGACCACCCGGTGCGGTATCCACCGATCGGTTGATACCGCACGACGGCGGTGGACGGTCGGGGTCGGTCGAAGCGCCGATTCGCGGATGGTGGCCGGGCCGTGCCGGTGATCGGGGTGGCCGGGTGACGATGTTGCGCCTGGTGGTCGTGGACGACCACCCCGTGGTCCGCGACGGCCTGCGCGGCATGCTCGGCACCCAGCCCGACTTCGAGGTCGTCGGCGAGGCCGCGGGCGGCGCGGAGGCGCTGACCGTCGTCGCCGCCACCCGGCCGGACGTCGTCGTCACCGACCTGCGGTTGCCCGAACCCAGCGGCGGCGCGCTGATCAGGCTCCTCCGGGAGCGCGTGCCGGGGGTCGCGGTCCTGGTGCTCACCACCCACGACACCGACTCCGACGTGCTGCCCGCGGTCGAGGCGGGCGCGATCGGCTACCTGCTGAAGGACGCGCCCCGGGAGGAGCTGTTCCGGGCGGTCCGGGCTGCCGGCCGGGGTGAGACCGTGCTGTCGCCGTCGGTCGCCACGATGCTGCTCGGCCGCGTTCGCCCGCAGCAGCCGCTGCCGCGGGCCCGGCTGAGCGCGCGTGAGCGGGAAGTGCTCGAACTGGTCGCCGAGGGCCGGACGAACCGCGAGGCGGCGGCCCTGCTGTTCATCAGCGAGGCGACGGTGAAGACCCACCTGCTGCACATCTACGCCAAGCTCGAAGTCCCGGACCGGGCCGCCGCCGTGGCCGCCGGCTACCAGCGGGGGCTCCTGACCGGGCCGGCCGGGCCGGGACCCGGGTAGGGCATTCGGACGCCGACCATCGTCTGGCTGCCCGCCGACTAACGGCGGGTGGCCAGCGTCACTCGGACAGGTGACGCTGTGCGTGGTGAATTCACCACTCCCTGCGTTCGTTGAGGTGACAACTCCATGCGATTCACTCGCGCCCTGTCCGCGGTGGTCGGAGCCACTACCGCACTGCTGTCCGCCTTCGCGCTGACCACGCTGGCGCCGACTGCCTCCGCTGAAGAGGCGGACGTGCAGCCGTACATCATCGGCGGTGGCACGGCCACCAACGCCCCCTGGGCGGCCCGCCTGTTCCGCAACGGCCAGCAGAACTGCTCGGCCACCATCATCGCCCCCACGTGGGTCCTGACCGCGCAGCACTGCGTGGCCAGCTCGGGCACCTACACGTTCCGCATCGGCAGCCTGGACCAGACCACGGGCGGCACGATGGCCACCGCCACGCAGATCATCCAGCACCCGTCGGTCGACCTCGCGCTGGCGCGGCTGGACCGGTCGGTCGCGGGCACCTACGCGCCGCTCGGCACCACCACCGCCGTCGCGGTCAACCAGACCGTGCAGCTCTACGGCTGGGGCGCGACCTGCACCAACCAGCCCGAGATCAACTGCCAGGCCCGCTACCTCAAGTACGCCAACACCCGGGTGACCTCGGTCAACGGGCGTGACTACCGGGGCGGCATCGCGATCTCGGTGTCCCGGATCGACGGCATCGCGGCCGGCGGCGACTCGGGCGGCCCGATGTTCGCCACCAGCCCGGTGGACGGCCGCCGCTACCAGGTCGGCGTCGCCTCGACCAGCGACCGCTCCAGCCGGTCGAACTACACCGCCGTCACGCGCTACCGCGACTGGATCCGCTCCTACGCCGGCGTGTGACCGAATTCCCCGGCCGAGGGGGCTGGACCTCTCCCCTGCGCCGCCCCCTCGGCCGGGGCACCACGGCCCGCACCGCCGTCACTCACCAGTTCCAATCACCCTGCGTGTTCACCATTGGTGGATGGACACGAACGGAGTAGCCAGATACGGTCTGGCAGGCGTCCACGCCGCTCCGGGTGCAGTCAGGGTGAGGTGTGCAGTGCAGAACCCCCCGAGGTGGGTGTCGACCAGCGGTGATGTCGAGCGCCCCAACGTGGCCCGGCTGTACGACTACTACCTCGGTGGAGCGCACAACTTCGCGGTCGACCGCGAGTTCGCCGACCGGTCCATGAGGCTGGTGCCGACCGCCGCGATGGTGCAGCACAGCCGCGCGTTCCTGCGCCGGGCCGTGCGCCTGTGCGTCGAGCGCGGCATCCGCCAGTTCCTCGACCTCGGTTCCGGCATCCCCACCGCGGGCAACGTGCACGAGGTCGCCCAACGCGCCGACCCGACGTGCCGCGTGGTGTACGTGGACAACGAGCCCGCCACCGTGGCGCACAGCCGGACCATGCTGCGCGACAACGCGGGCGCGGCCATCGCCGAGGCCGACGTCCGGGACGTGGGCGCGGTGCTGGGCACGCCGGAGGTGCGCGGCCTGCTCGACCTGGCCGAGCCGGTGGCCCTGCTGATGGTCGCGATCCTGCCGTACCTGCCCGACGCCGACCGCCCGGCCGAGGTCGTCGGCCGCTACCGGGACGCGATCGCCGACGGCAGCTACCTGGTGATCAGCCACCTGACCGCCGACGAGCAGCCGGACGTGGTGGGCAAGCTGCTGGAGGTCACGGCCGCGGCCGGCACGCCGATCGTGGCGCGGTCCAAGGCCGACGTCGAGGCCATGCTCGACGGGTTCGACCTGCTGGAGCCGGGGTTGGTGCTGTCGACGTCGTGGCGGGCCGAGGACGAGCCGGAGAGCGGCGCGGAGGCGGTGTCCTACGGCGCCGTGGGCGTGAAGCGGCCGACCGGCTGACGCCTCAGCGCGGCTCGGTGAGCAGCCTCGTCTGCTCCTTCAGGACCTCCACCGTGCGCACCACCCAGTCCGCGATCACCTGCCGCTGGTCCGGGCTGTAGCTCGCGGCCACCTCGTCCATCGCCGCGCCCAGCCCGGCGAAGACCTGCCCGAACGCGCCGGGGATCGCGCTGATCACCACCCGCCTGCGGTCGCCGGGGTCGGGTTCGCGCCGCACCAGGCCCGCGCGTTCGAGCCGGTCGGCGACGCCGGTGACCGCGCCGGGCGTCAGGTTGATCTCCTTGGCCAACTCGCCCGCGGACAGCGGGCCCTTGCCGGCGATGAGCGCGAGCGCGCGCTGGTCGACCGCCGTCACGCCCAGGCGGGCACCGACGGCCTCGTGGAACGCGACCACCGCCGTGCTCAGCTCGCGTCCGTAGTCCCGCGCGTCCATGCAGCTCACTTTAGCCGGACTGATATTTCAGTACACTGAACTAAAATATTCGGTTACTGAGGGGGTTGTGGTGGCGGAGCTGCGGTTGGCGTTCGAGGTGGTGCGGTGGGCCGGGCGGTTCTACCGGCGGCACTGGGCGGTGGTCGTCGGGTTGTCGCTGGTCGCGTCCGTGCAGCGGCTCGTGGTGGTGAACTGGGGCGAGCACGTGCCCGGCGCGGTGGCGTTCGCGTCCGAGGTCGTCGTGGTGGCCGCGCGAGTGCTGCTGGTCGTGGTGATCTGGCGGTTGGCGACCAGGGGGGAGCGGCTGACGTGGGCCGACGCGCGCGCGTTCACGACGCGGCACTGGCCGAGCCTGGTGTGGCAGGGCGTGCTGCTGGCGGTCGCGTTCCTCGTGTTCGACGTCGGGACCGAGCAGGTGCTCGGCGGCCTGCTGCCCGAGTCGGCCCGGCAGGTCTACCTGGCCGTGCTGCTGTTCGCGAAGAACCCGACCGTCATCGCGTTCACGTTCGTCTGGTGGGTGGGGCTGGTCCGGCAGGTCGCCGTCAGCCGTCCTGCCCCAGTCGGGTGAGCGGGCCGTCGGTGAGCCGGAACACGGTCCACTCGTCCATCGGGATCGCGCCGAGCGACTTGTAGAAGCCGATCGCCGGCGCGTTCCAGTCGAGCACCCACCACTCCAGCCGGGCGTAGCCGCGCTCGACGCACTCCCGCGCGAGGGCTTGGAGGAGCGCCCGGCCCAAGCCGTCGCCGCGGTGCGCCGGCTGGACGTACAGGTCTTCGAGGTAGATGCCGTGCGTGCCGCGCCAGGTGGAGAAGTTGAGGAACCACAAGGCCGTCCCGACGACCCGACCGTCCACTTCGGCCACGTGGCCGAACAGCGCGGGCGAGGGGCGGAACAGGGCGTCGTGCAGCTGCTCGGCGGTCAGGTGGCACTCGTGCCGGGCGCGCTCGTACTCGGCCAGCTCCTCGACCAGCCCGACGATCGCGGGCACGTCCTCCTCGCGGACGCGGCGGACGCGGGCGTCAGTCAACGTCGACCTCCCAGGCCGGGACGTTCAGCCGGCGGACCTGCGGGTCGCCGCGCTCCTCGCCGAGCACCGTCGTGCCGGCCGGGTCCAGTCCGAAGTGGACACCCTCGCTCGGCGGCAGGCCCAGCCAGGTGGCGATCAGCACGCGGCTGAAGTGCCCGTGCCCGACCAGCACCACGTCCCCGCCCGGCAACGCCTGCCGCGCCCGCTCCAGCACCGCGACGGCGCGCGCGTGCACCTGGTCCGCCAACTCGCCGTGCGGCACCGGGTGGGTCCAGACCGTCCAGCCCGGAACGGTCTCGCGGATCTGCGGCGTGGTCAGGCCGTCGTAGTCGCCGTAGTCCCACTCGGCCAGCTGCTCGGTGCGCTCGACGTCGTGCAGCCCGGCCAGCTCGGCCGTGCGCCAGGCGCGTTGGCGCGGGCTCGACAGCACCAGCGCGGGCGGCAGGTCGGTGGCGCGCAGGCGGGCCAGCACGGCGCCCGCGCGGCGGGCCTGCTGCACACCGGTCCCGGTCAGCGGCACATCGGTCGTCCCCGTGTGCCGCCCGCTCTCGGACCACTCGGTTTGCCCGTGCCGGAGCAGGTAGACGTGTGAGGTCACAGGGGCGAGCTTACGTAGCCGGCGTCCTCGGGGCGGGCCAGGGCGCGGATCACCTTCGGAGGCGGGACGCGGGTGTCACGGGACCCGGTGTCGGCGGCAGGGTTGTCGCCGGGGCGATGATTCGACCCGAAACCCTCTCCCCGGGTGAAATCGAAACTGCCGCAGCGCATTTGCGGACGGCGCCGGGAAGGCCGGGGAGACCTCGCACCGGAAATGGGACGACGCTGACCAGTGAAATGCTTTCCGCTGGTCAGCGCCGTGGTGGTGCGGGTGGATCAGGCCGCGGCCTTGGTCTCCCAGAAGATCTTGTCGATCTGGGCGATCAGGTCGAGCAGTTCCTGGCCCTTGGCGGGGTCCATGGAACCCTTGGCGCCGGACGCGCCGGCCGCCTTGGTGGCCCGGTTGAACAAGTCGTGCAGCTCCGGGTACTTCTCGAAGTGCGGCGGCTTGAAGTAGTCGGTCCACAGCACCCACAGGTGGTGCTTCACGAGTTCCGACCGCTGCTCCTTGATCAGGATGGCGCGGGAGCGGAACTCGGGGTCCTCGTTCGCCTGGTACTTCTCCTGAATCGCCTTGACCGACTCGGCCTCGATCCGGGCCTGGGCCGGGTCGTAAACACCGCACGGGAGGTCGCAGTGCGCGGTGGCCTCCAGGAGCGGGCGGCGGAGTGAACGGATGCGCGACAGAAGTCGCATCTTTCCTCCCTGACAGTGGATGCTCCGACGTGACGAACCCTACTCCGGGACCTCGTCGCGAGCAGTCGGAGGTGATCGTTGGCACGACCGGGAGGCAACCCGTTGCCGCTGGTTCGGGTGGTGGGGCCCTCGATGTCCCCCACCCTCAGGACGGGGGACGTGGTGCTGGTCCACTTCGGGAAACCGCCCCGCCCGCGCGATCTCGTGCTGGTCAGGTGGCCGGCGCGGCCGGGGCAGCTGTCGGTGAAGCGGGCGGTCCGGTCGGACGGCGGTGGTTGGCACGTGGAGGGTGACAACCCGTTCGCCTCCACCGACTCGCGCACGCTGGGAGCGGCGGAGGTGGTCGGGGTGGTCCGCGCCCGGCTCTGGCCGCGCCCCCGCCTGCTGCGCCGGCGGCCCGCACCCGGGAGCTGAGCCCGCGGGCCGCCGGCGAACCCGGGCGACCTACCCGCGCAGCTTCGCGTACCAGGACACGCACTCGTCGTACGACGGCAGCAGCCCGCCGTCGCGGGCCTCCTCGAACGTCGGCGCGGCGGCGTCCTTCGGCGACAGCAGCGGCGTCACGCCGGTCGGCCACGGCAGGTCCATCGACAGCGGGTGGACCGCGTGCTCGGCCTTCGGGTTGAAGCCGACCGAGCACAGGTACGACGCGACCGTGCCGTCCTCCAGCGCCATCAGCGCGTGGCCCATCCCCTCGGGCAGGTACACGGAGTTGAACGCCTCCGCCGACACCTCCACCGCCTCCCACTCGCCGAACGTCGGCGAACCGACGCGCAGGTCCACCACCACGTCCAGGAACCGCCCGCGCGGGCAGTGCACGTACTTCGCCTGCCCCGGCGGGGTGTCGGCGTAGTGCAGCCCGCGGATCACGCCGCGCTTGGACTCGCTGTGGTTGGTCTGGGCGACCTTCAACGGGTGGCCGACGGCTTCGGCGAACACCGCTTCCTGGTATGGCGCGACGAACAATCCGCGGTCATCGGGGAACACCGAAGGGGTGAACTCGAAAGCGCCGGAAATTTTCAACTCACGTGCCTGCATGGCCCACACCCTATGGCCCGGCCGCTCTTGACCGATCCTGCCTGCGGAAACTGACCGGTCGGTTCAGAAAACCGGACGTACGTTCTGTGGCACTACCTCTGACCTGCGGAAAAAGTGTGATCCGCGCCGCAGACAGCGGCCGTTGACGCTGCCATGCTTGCCCGCACACCGCCCCCGGAGCCGTCCGCCAGACCGAGTGGACGACCCCCCAGACAGGCCCCGTCGGCCCGCGTGACAACGCCGGTCCCGGTGCGCCGCAGGTTATCGCGCACCGCAGGAGGACTTCGTGACCGCATTGAACGACCAGCCCCCGATGACCACCGAATTGAGCGACGAGGAAATCTTCCGCGCTCACGAAGGCGGAAAGCTGGCCATCGGCGCGACCGCGTCCCTGGCCGACCCGCGCGCCCTCTCCATCGCCTACACCCCCGGCGTCGCCAGGGTCAGCCGGGCCATCGCCGAGGACGCCGCGCTGGCCGCCAAGTACACCTGGGCGCACCGCCTGGTCGCCGTGGTCAGCGACGGCACCGCCGTGCTCGGCCTCGGCGACATCGGCCCGAGCGCGTCGCTGCCCGTGATGGAGGGCAAGGCGGCGCTGTTCAAGACCTTCGGCGGCCTCGACTCCATCCCGCTGGTGCTGAACACCACGGACGTGGACGAGATCGTGGAGACCCTGGTCCGGCTGCGCCCGTCGTTCGGCGCGGTCAACCTGGAGGACGTCGCCGCGCCGCGCTGCTTCGAGCTGGAGGCCCGGCTGATCGAGGCCCTGGACGTGCCGGTCATGCACGACGACCAGCACGGCACCGCGGTCGTCGTGCTGGCGGCCCTGCGCGGCGCGAACACCGTGCTCGGCAAGGACGCGGCGAACCAGCGCGTGGTCATCTCCGGCGCGGGCGCGGCCGGTGTGGCGTGCGCGAAGATCCTGCTGGCCGCGGGCGTCGGCGAGGTGACCGTGGTCGACTCGCGCGGCATCGTGCACGTCGGCCGGGACGCGCTCAACCCGGTGAAGGCGCAGCTGGCCGAGGTCACCAACGGCAGCGGCCTGCGCGGCGGGATCGCCGAGGCGCTGCGCGGCGCGGACGTGTTCGTCGGCGTCTCGTCGTCCAAGGTGCCCGAGGAGCTGATCGCGAGCATGGCCGACGACGCCGTCGTGTTCGCCCTCTCCAACCCCGACCCCGAGGTGCACCCCGACGTCGCCGGGCGGCACGCCGCCGTCGTCGCGACCGGTCGCAGCGACTTCCCGAACCAGATCAACAACGTCCTCGCGTTCCCCGGCATCTTCCGCGGCGCGCTGGACGCGGGCGCCCGGAAGATCACCGAGGGGATGAAGCTGGCCGCCGCCGACGCCATCGCGGCGGTCGCCGCGGACGACCTCGCGGTCGACCGGATCGTGCCCAGCGCCCTCGACCCGCGGGTCGGGCCGGAAGTCGCCGCCGCCGTGGCCTTGGCAGCCCGGCAGGACGGAGTAGCCTGACCCCAAGTCGGAGTTGGGAGAGCTCCGGCCGCATCCGTCCGTACCCGTCGGCAGGCAACGAAACCGCTAACGTGTTGTTTCGTTAGCCCGTTGAGGGGTGGGCGATGACGCCCTGAAGCGCTACCGTCCCTCTCCTCGGGTGAATATTGCCCGTGGAGAGGGACGCCGTCTTTGGGTGCGGTCGGGCCGGTCATCCCTGCCGTAGACACGGGAAGGTGGGACCGTGCCCAAGCGGGTTGGACGCGCTCCGGTGGTGCTCGACCCTGCGCGTCCGCAGAACGGCGACGTGACACCGGCCGGTATCGGGCTGCCCGAGGCGCCCACCCTGCTCTGCGACGCCAAGGGCGTCGTCATGCGGGTGACCCCGGCCGCGGTGGAGCTGACCAAGGCCCGCTCCGCCGACGACCTGGTCGGCCGGCCGCTCGGCGAGCTGCTGCTCGGCGCCCCGGACGACCTGCGGCTGCACCGGGCCGACGGCACGCTGGTGGCGGTCCGCGTGGTGCGCACCCAGGTGCCGGGCACCGGGCTGCACGCCGTGCTGCTGGTCGACGTCTCCGACCTGGCCCAGGCCGCCGAGGACCTGCGCGACGAGCAGCGGCGGCTGCGCACCGTGCAGCGGGTCGCGCGGATCGGCTCGTGGGAGTACGACCCGGACACCGGCGTCACGGTCTGGTCCGAGTCGCACTACGAGATGATGGGCGTGCGGCCCGGCGAGGTGGTGCCCGGCGCGCAGGCGGTGCTGGACGTCGTGCACCCCGACGACCACGAGATGGTCGCCAGCTACTGGGCCAACCGGGCGCTGGACGGCAACCCGATCGACATCGTCTACCGGATCGTCCTGCCGGACGGGCAGCTGCGCTGGATCCGCGGCGTGGCCGAGGCGAAGGTGCGGTCGGACGGCCGGACCCAGTTCATCACCGGCTACATCCGCGACATCACCGACCAGCAGCTCTCCGACCGCGCGCTGGAGACCGAGCGGGCCAGGCTGCTGGAGGCGCAGCGCATCGCGCGGATGGGCAGCTGGAGCTTCGACGTCGCGTCCGGCGCCGTGCACCGCAGCGAGGTGCTGCAGGAGCTCTACGCCGAGCTGGGCATCGACCCGACCGACGACCTGCTGCTCGGCGTGCACCCGGACGACCGGGGCGCGCTGGAGGACCTGCTCTCCCGCGCGGAGGACGGCAGCACGGTCGAGGCCGAGGTGCGCAGCGACGTCGGCGACCGCGTCTACGTGTGCCGGGCGCGGGCCGAGTTCGAGGGCGGCAAGGTCAGCAGGCTGCACGGCACCATCCAGGACGTCACCGAGGCCCGCGCGCTGGAACGGCAGATGCGCGACGACCGCCGCCGGCTCGCCGACGCGCAGAAGGCCGCGCAGCTCGGCGTCTGGGAGTGGAACCTGCAGACCGGCGACGTGCTGTGGTCGGACATGATGACCGACCTGTTCGGCGTGCCGCACGACGAGCACACCCGCTACCAGACCTACCTCGACCTGGTGCACCCCGAGGACCGCGCCTGGGTGGACGACCTGTGGCAGCAGCTCGCCACCGAGGAGGTGCCGATCCAGCTGGAGCACCGGATCGTGCGCCGCGACGGCAGGCAGCGCGTGTTCCGCTGCTACGGCGTGGTGGTCAAGGGCTCGGACGGCCTGCCGCTCGCGGTCGGCACCGCGCAGGACATCACCGAGCAGCGCGCCACCGAGACCCGGATGAAACGGTCCAGCCAGCGCTTCGCGGACCTGGTGTCGCTCACGCCGGTCGGCATCGGCCTGTTCGACGAGGGTGAGCGCCTGGTCGACGCGAACGACGCGCTGTGCGACCTGCTCGGCATGGACCTGGAGCAGCTGCGCGGGATGACCGCGGGCCAGCTCACCCACCCGGACGACAACGGCACGGCCTTCCCGTCCATCGACGAGATGTCCGCGCCGGACGCCGAGCGCACGCACAAGATCCCGCAGCGCATCCTGGTCCGCCGCGACGGCGTGCAGGTGTACTGCGAGCTGCACATCGCGCTGTCCGTGCAGGACGACGGCCGCCGGTTCTGGCTGATCGTGTTCCAGGACATCACCGAGCGCCGCCGCACGGCCGAGGCGCTGCGGCACCAGGCCACGCACGACGAGCTGACCGGGTTGCCGAACCGGGCGCTGGTCAAGGAGCTGCTGGGCGGGCTGCTGGAGTCGCCGGACCGGTCGAAGGTGGCCGTGCTGTTCTGCGACATCGACAACTTCAAGCGGGTCAACGACTCGCTCGGCCACGACGCGGGCGACGAGCTGCTGGTGGCGCTGGCGCGGCGGCTGGAGGGCGGGCTGCCCGAGGGCTGCACGGCGGCCAGGCTGTCCGGTGACGAGTACGTGATCATCTGCGAGAACATCGACCACGTCGGCGGCGTCGACGCGCTGGCCACGAAGGTGGCCGGGTTGCTGCGCACGGCGGTCCCGGTGCACGGGCAGCTGGTCCGGGTGTCGGCGTCGATCGGCGCGGCCGTGCCGAACGGGTCCCGCGCGACCGGCAACGACCTGCTGCGGTTCGCCGACGCGGCGATGTTCGAGGCCAAGCGGGCCGGCGCGGGCCGGGTGTCGCTGGCCAGCGCGGCGCTGATCGCGTCGGCCGACCGCCAGGTGCACCTGGAGGGCCAGCTGCGCGAGGCGTTGCAGAACGACGGGCTGGCGCTGCACTTCCAGCCGGTGGTCGGCGTGGACGGCGTGGTGCAGACCGCGGAGGCGCTGGTGCGGTGGCCGCACCCGGACCGCGGGCTGCTGCCGCCGGACGTCTTCCTGCCGGTGGCCGAGCAGGGCGACCTGCTGCGCGAGCTGGACCGGTGGGTGCTGCGGACCGCGTTGAAGGAAGCCTCGACGTGGCCGGAGCCGGGCGGGCGGCCGGTGTCGGTGGCGGTGAACCTGGCCGGCCTGGTGCCGGGCGACCCGGAGTTCGTGGACATCGTGGCGAACGCGATCGCCGAGGCCGGCATCCCGTGGGACCGGGTGGTGCTGGAGCTGGTCGAGACCGCGCTGGTCGACCTGCCGTCGCGGGTCCGGCAGGCGATGGGCGCGCTGGTGGAGCGGGGCGTCCGGTTCGCGGTGGACGACTTCGGCACCGGCTACTCGTCGCTGGCCAGGCTCAAGGACCTGCCCGCGCAGATCATCAAGGTCGACCGCCGGTTCGTCTCCGGTGTCGGCAACGACCCGTCGGACCTGGCCGTGGCCAAGGCGGTGGTCGACATGGCGCGGGCGATGGACCGCAAGTGCGTGGCCGAGGGCGTGGAGACGGCGACCCAGTTCCACGTGCTGCGCGCGATGGGCGTGGACACCTACCAGGGCTGGCTGTTCTCCCGGCCGGTGCCGCCCAAGGAGTTCCGCGCGGTGCTCGCTCTTGGCCCGTTGCACATCCCTCGCGCAGGGTGATCCTAGATACTCTGGCGAGTGAACCCGGAACGTGTGATTGCTGACCTCGAAGCTACTGCGCGTGACCTGTCCGACCGGTCGCGCGGGCTGCGGGACCGGCTCCGGCGCGTCGAGGCCACCCAGCGGTCGGCGGACGGCGTGGTGACGGTGACGGTCGCGCCGAACGGGTCGCTGCGGCACATCGAGTTCTCGCCGGACGTGACCGGGTGCTCGCCCGCCCGGCTCGGCGAGGTCGTGCTGGAGACGGTGCGGCAGGCGCAGGCGCAGGCCGCGCGGCAGGTCGTGGCGAGCGTGGAGCCGCAGTTCGCCGGCACCGCCGCGATGCGGTTCCTGGTGGGCTCGGCGCCGCCGGCGGCGGCGGAACCCGAGCTGCCCCTGCCGCGCAGCCTGTGGGCGCCCGCTGACGACCCCGAGGCCGGGACGGCCCCTCGGTGACCCGCGCCCCCGTGCTGCGGTCGGCCCCGGCGACCTGCGCCTCGGAGGCCGACCCGTTGCGACTGCTGGCGGAGTCCGGGCTCGGGTGGTTGGCGGAGCACGTCGACTTCCTCCGCGAGCCGCTGGGCCGGCCGGCGGACCACGGTGACCGGTTCGAGGAGGCCGTCGCCACCTGGGAGCAGGTCGCGACCACGTTGAGCGGGATCGCGCGGCGGCGCGCGGGCGGGTGGCTGACCGACGAGATCGCGGCGACGGCGCGGGTGTGCTCGCGCGTCGCGGGCCACGTCGCCGAGGCGCGGGCGATCACCGCCGCGGTCCAGGGCGTGCTCCGGGACGTGCTCGCGGTGTACGTGGCGGAGGTGCTCGACAACGCCGCCGTCGCGCTCGCGGCGTCGGAGATGACGGCGGGCGCGTCGGTGTCGGACTTCGCGGTGTGGGCGGTCGGTCGGGGCGCGGTCGTGCTGGAGCGGATCGGTCGGCGGTTGGCGGACCTGCTGCGCGTGCTGGCGCGGGTGCTGGCGGCGTTGCGGGTGCTGTTCGGCAGGGCGCGCGACGTGCTCGGGGTCATCACGCGGCTAGGTGGGTGAACCGGTCGGTCGGCCCACCCCGACCGGGACCGCGAGGAACGCCGCCGTCAGGAAGCCGACGCGCGGATCAGCGGCAGCAGCGCGGCGATCCGGTGCCGGGGCAGGTCGATCAGCCGCAGCTCCAGGTCGTCGTGCTCGCCGATCCGCTCCCTGGCCTCCCGCTTGGTCAACGCGCCGTGCGTGGCGGTGACCAGCGCCTCGCGCCACACGTTGCCCAGCTTGCCGTGCGCGCGCATCAACACCTCCCGCACCGCCAACCCGCCGACGTCCAGCGTGCCCGCCAGCACCTGGTCGGCCACCACCACGCAGTGCTTGCCGTCCGGAGTGGACCGCAGGAACCGCAGCGCGAACCTGGTGTCCACCAACGACGTCAGCTCCCGCTGACCCGCCGCCGACGACACGTTCGGGTGGTTGTTGGGCACCAGGGCCGCCATCCGGCCGGGCGAGCACGCCAGCAGCGTCCGCAGCAGCCACGGCCCGGGGTCGCCCGACAGGTCGACCGCCAGCGACGCCGCGCCCTTGCCGATCGGGTCGGCCCACCCCGGCGCGCGCGGCTTCGGCGGCGGTGAGGACTCCGGTCGCGGGGCGAGGTCGACCAGGGCGGCCAACGCCGTCGAGCCCGGACCGGACGCCTCGACGGACTGCGGGCCGTGCGTGTAGATGGCGGTCCTGGCCGCCGACGAGGGCGAGGCCGAGCGCCGGGACGTCGGCCGGCACACGTACAGGTCGGCCGCGCTGCCGATGGCCTGCGCGCCGTCGAACCGGTGGAACGCGGGCAGGATCGCCTCGAACACCAGCCCGAGGCGCTGCAGCTCCTGCTGCACCTTCAACCCCAGCGCGGGCGTCCGGTCGCTGAACCCGTGCGCGAGCAGCACCCGGCCCCGGCCGGGGTCCGCCAGGCACTCGATGGCCCGGCCGGCGAACAGCGCCATGCCCTCCGGCGTGTACGGCGGGTCGCTGAACACGAGGTCCGCCGACTCCAGCACGGCGGGCGGCAGGCCGAACCGGAAGTCCGCGTGCACCGTCCGCACCGGCCACCCGCGCTCCGCCGCGCGGTTCGAGACGTACTCCAGCAACCGGTCGTCCACGTCGACCACGACGACGTCGACGGCCGGGTTCACCGCGCACACCGCGAGCGACGTGAGGTCGTGGTCGCCCAGGCACAGCAGCGTGCGCCCGTCCAGGTCGTAGGTCGCGTCGAGCCACAGCGCGCGCTTCAACGCCGTTTCCGCCGTCGCCTGCACGTGGTCCAGCGCGGCCAGCGGCGGTGGCACGGCCGCGATGTCCGCCGAGATCGACCGCAGCTGCTCGGCGTGCCGCGACACCGGCTCGGCCAGCGGGTCGGCCAGGTCGCCGCGCACGCGGAACTCCGCGTAGTCGGCGGCCTTGCCCGGCGCGAGCCGGTGCCGGTCGCCGCTGGTCTCCAGGTCGTCACCGACCGCTGTCAACAGCTCCTGCACCGTTCGCCGCGGCACAGCGGGAAGCCGAACCAATTCGGCCAACGCGTGCCAGTCGCCGGCCAGCAGGTCGAGCACGCGCCGCAGCTCGCGGGCGTGCGGACCCCGTTCGGCGAGGAGTGCTCGCACCATTTCGGTTGCCACAAACGGTGCAGCCTACTGACCGCATCCTGAAACGCCGTGCCACGGTCGGGCTAACGGGCTAGGGTCGTTCGACACTTGATAACCCATCGGCAGGAGGACCACGGGTGATCGAGTTCCGCGACGTCACCAAGCGGTTCGACGACGGGACCACCGCGGTGAACAGCCTGGACCTGGTGGTCGAGGCAGGCACGATCACCGTCTTCGTCGGACCGTCCGGGTGCGGCAAGACCACGTCGCTGCGCATGGTGAACCGGATGATCGACCCGACGTCGGGCACCGTCCTGGTGGACGGTCGCGACGTGCTCGGGGTGGACCCGCCCACGCTGCGGCGCGGCATCGGGTACGTCATCCAGCAGGCGGGCCTGTTCCCGCACCGGACCGTGCTGGACAACGTCGCCACCGTGCCGCTGCTCACCGGCTGGACGCGCCGCAGGGCCAGGGAGCGGGCCGCCGAGCTGCTGGAGCTGGTCGGCCTGCCCGCCGAACTCGGCCGCCGCTACCCGGCGCAGCTCTCCGGCGGCCAGCAGCAGCGCGTCGGCGTGGCGCGCGCGCTGGCCGCGGACCCGCCGGTGCTGCTGATGGACGAGCCGTTCAGCGCGGTCGACCCGGTGGTGCGCGAAGGGCTCCAGGACGAGCTGCTGCGGCTCCAGGCCGAGCTGGACAAGACCATCGTGTTCGTCACGCACGACATCGACGAGGCCATCCGGATCGGCGAGAAGGTCGCGGTGATGCGCACCGGCGGCCACCTCGCCCAGTACGCGCCGCCCGCCGAGCTGCTGACCCGGCCCGCGGACGACTTCGTGGCGGGCTTCGTCGGCAAGGACCGCGGCTACCGCAGTCTGTCCTTTGTGGACTCATCGGGCGTCGAGGTGGCGGAGGCGCCGACGGTCGCCGAGGGCGGGTCCTCCGCCGGGGCCGGGTCTTCTTCGGACTGGCGGCTGGTGGTGGACGCGGACCGGCGGCCGCAGGGCTGGGTCGCGCCGGACTCGTCGGTGGTGCCGGGCGGCTCGCTGTACGAGGTGGGCGCGTCGATCCGGGGCGCGCTGGACGCCGCGCTGTCCTCCCCGTCCGGGTTGGGCGTCGCGGTGGACGCCGAGGGCAGGCTGGCCGGCGTCGTGACCGCGCGGCAGGTGCTGGACGTGATCGAGAGCCGCCGTGGGTGACATCCCGAAGTACCTCAGCGACGCGGGCACCAGGGCGGCGCTGCTGGACATGCTGCTCGCCCACGTCTACCTGTCGCTGGCGCCGCTGGTCGTCTCGGTGCTGCTGGCGATCGTGCTCGGCCTGCTGTGCCACCGGTTCCGGCGGGTCAACGCCACGCTGATCGCGCTGTCGAACGTCATCTACACGGTGCCGTCGCTGGCCCTGTTCGCGATCATCCCGGCGGTCATCGGCACCCAGGTGCTCGACCCGCTGAACGTGATCATCGCGCTGACCGTCTACACGACGGCGCTGCTGGTCCGGCCGGTCGCCGAGGCGCTGGCCGCGGTGCCCGCGCACATCACCGCCGCCGCCACCGCGATGGGCTTCCGGCCGCTGCGCCGGTTCCTGACCGTCGAGCTGCCGCTGTCCGTGCCGGTCCTCGCGGCGGGGGTGCGGGTCGGTTCGGTCAGCAACATCAGCCTGGTCAGCGTCGGCGCGCTGATCGGCACCGGCGGCCTCGGCACGCTGTTCACCGACGGGTTCCGCCAGCGCTACCTGGCGCCGATCATCATCGGCATCGTGCTGACCCTGGTGCTCGCGCTGGTGGTCGACCTGCTGCTGGTGCTGCTGCGCAACCGGTTGACGCCGTGGGCGAGGGTCGGTGGCAAGCCGTGATCTTCTCCGACGCCCTCTCCTGGCTGCTGGACCCGGTCAACTGGTCCGGCGGCAAGTCGATCCCGGTGCGGGTCGGCGTCCACCTGCTCTACTGCCTCGGCGCGGTGCTCGGCGCGGCGGTGATCGCGGTGCCGCTCGGGCTGTACGTCGGGCACACCGGGCGCGGCGGTGTCGTGCTGGTCGGCGGCAGCAACGCGTTGCGCGCGCTGCCGACGCTGGGCCTGGTCACGTTCCTGTACCTGGTCGCGGGCGGTGGGACGACCGGCGTGCTGATCGGGTTGGTCGTGCTCGCCGTGCCGCCGATCCTGGCGGGCGCCTACGCGGGCATCCAGGACGTGGACCGCGGCGTGGTGGACGCGGCGCGCGGCATGGGCATGACCGGCGCGCAGCGGCTGTGGCAGGTCGAGGTGCCCAACGCGCTGCCGCTGCTCGTCGGCGGTCTGCGCAACGCGATGCTGCAGGTGGTCGCGACCGCGTCGGTGGCGGCGTACGTGGGAATCGAGACGTTGGGACGTCCGCTGCTGGACGGCCTGCGGGTGCTGGACTACGGGCAGTTCGTCGGCGGCGCGATCCTGATCGCGCTGCTGGCGGTGGTGCTGGACGTGGTGCTCGCGGGCGTCGGCAGGCTGGTCGTGCCCGCGGGGTTGCGGCTGTCGGCCCGCGATCGGGGCGCACGGCGTGGTAAGGCGCAGTCGAGCAGGACACAGCCGAGGCGCCGGGAAGAGCCGGCGCCCGTCGAATCTGGAGGAAGCACGGCATGAAGCGCACGTTGGCCGTCGTCGTCACCGCGGCCGCCCTGGTCGTGTCCGCGTGCGGGTCCAAGGAGGACCTGAGCGGGAGCGGGCAGGAACCCGCGTCGGGCGGTGAGGTCGTGGTCGGTTCGGCCGACTTCACCGAGAACAAGATCCTGGCCGAGATCTACGCCGGCGCGTTGAAGGCGACCGGCGCGAAGGTGACGGTGAAGTCCGGCATCGGCGCCCGTGAGCTGGTCGTGAAGGCGTTGCAGGACAAGTCCCTCGGGGTGGTGCCGGAGTACACCGGCAACCTGCTCAACTACTTCGACAAGACCAACGCCACCACCGAGGCCGAAGAGGTCTACACGGCGCTGAAGTCGAAGACGCCGTCCGGCCTGGAGGTGCTGGAGAAGGCCGACGCCGAGGACAAGGACGTCCTGGTGGTCACCAAGGCCACCGCGGACGGCGGCGTGAAGTCGATCGCCGACCTCGGCGCGGGCAAGTACGTGCTCGGCGCGGCGGGCGAGTGGGCGCAGCGCTGGGAGACCAAGATCAAGGAGCTGTACGGGGTTTCCTTCACCGAGATCAAGACCACCGACGCGGGTGGCCCGATCACGGTGGACGCGCTGAAGAACGGCACCGTGCAGGTGATCAACCTCTACACGACGTCCGCCGACATCAAGGCCAACGACTTCGTGGAGCTGGAAGACCCGAAGACGATGTACCCGGCGCAGAACATCGTGCCGCTGCTGCGGTCGGACGCGGTCGACGCCAAGGGCAAGGACGCGCTGAACAAGGTGTCCGCGGCGCTGACCACCGAGAAGCTGGCCGACCTGGTCAAGCGGGTCGACGTGGACAAGGAGACGGTCGCGAACGTGGCGGCCGACTTCCTGAAGGACGTCACCCTGTAGCACCGGCACCGCAGTGATCGCGCTGCGGTGATCGCGGCCCGGTCACCCCGAGGGGGTGGCCGGGCCGTCGTGCGTTCGGGCCCGGCCGCCGATGCGGCCGGTCAGCTCGTCCGCCGCCCGGCGCGCCGCCGCCGCCAGGTCAGGCCACGTCTCGCCGCACTCCGCCTCGCACACGTGCCGGAACGTCAGCGTGACGGCGGCGATCGGCCGCTCGCCGTGGTCGAACACCGGCGCGGCGACCGACGCGAACCCCGCCGTGACGTAACCGTCCTCGACCGACCACCCGCGCCGCCGCTCGACGGCCAGCAGCCTGCGCAGCGCGGGCAGGTCGCGCGGCCCCCGCCCGGTCCGGTCCACGAACGGCCCCGGGAACAGCGCCCGGACCTGCGCCGCGGGCAGCCGGCCCAGCACCGCCCGCCCGGACGCGGTCAGGTGGGCGGGCAGCCGCACGCCGACGTCCGACACGATCGTGGTCGGCTGCCGCGGCTGCTCCCGCACCAGGTACAGCGCCTCCGCGCCGTGCAGCACGCCGAGGTGCGCGGTCCGCTCGACCGAGTCGACCAACCGCCGCAGCACGGGCCGCGCGAGCCGTTCCAGCGGGTCGTGCCGCAGGTAGGCGGACCCGAGCTCGAACGCGGCCACGCCCAACCCGTAGCGCCGCTCCTCGGGGAAGTGGGTGGCGAACCCGGCCGCGGCCAGCTCCGCCAGCAGGTGGTAGGTCGTCGACCTGGGCAGGGACAGCTCCCGGGCCACCGCCGCCGCCGACAGCGGGCCCGGTCTGCTCGCCAGCAGCCGCAGCACGGCCAGCCCGCGGCGCAACGCCGGCACGTCGCTGCTGCCTCCCACGGGACCCATTCTCAACAAAACGCCGGTCCGGCGCATTGGAGGGGCATGACGACCAGCTTCGAGGACTTCGCCACCCGGCAGGTCACCCCGCTGCTGCGCTACGCCACGGTGCTGACCGGCGACCCGCACCTCGCCCAGGACGTCGTCCAGGAGTGCCTGCTCAGGGCCCAGCAGCGCTGGGCGCGCATCGCCGCGGTCGACGTCCCCTCCGCGTACGTGAAGCGGATGGTCACCAACGAGTTCCTGAGCCGGCGCCGCCGCCGCAGGACCCACGTGCCGCTGCACGGGGTGGACCCGTCCACCCCGGACCCGTCCCACCACTACGACGAGCGCGAGGCGATGCTCCAGCGCATCGACAAGCTGCCGCGCAAGCAGAAGGCCGCCGTGGTCCTGCGCTACTACGAGGGCTGCGACGACGCCGAGATCGCCGAGGTCCTGAACTGCTCGCAGGGCACGGTCCGCAGCCACATCTCCCGCGCGCTGTCCACGTTGCGCGCGGACGAACGCGTCAAGGAGGCACTGTGATGGACACCGAAGACCTGATCGAGGACGCCCTGCGGCTGCGTGCCGACCAGGCGCCGCCCGAGGGCGCCGTGCTGGCCGCGCTGCACCGGCCGCGCAAGAGCCGCAAGCCGGTGTTCCTGGCCGTCGCGGCGGCCACCGCGGCGGTGGCGGTCGCCGTCGTGGCCACCACGATCGGCAGGCCCTCCGCCGGGGCGCCGCCCGCGGGTCCGGGCAGCGTGCTGCCGACCACCTCGCCGGATGCGTCCCCGACCACCGCCGCGTCGTTCGACCCGTTCACCCTGGGCTACAGCCCGTCGTGGCTGCCCGACGGGCTGACCGAGCGGAACCGGTTCGTGGACGCGACCGGGGGCGTCCAGCGCGTCTGGAAGCACGACGGCGGGCAGGTGGTGGCGCCGTCGCTGGAGCTGGTGGTCCCCAAGGACGCCGAGGCGCAGGAGCTGCTGCACCGGCAGGTCCGCGACGCCGCGGCGGCCGACCAGGTCGTGATCAACGGCAGGACCGCCCTGGTCGCGGACCCGGCGACGCTGGTGACGCCCCTGCCGGGCGACACCCGGGAGCCGGGCGCGCCGGACGGCACGCCGCCGGACACGCGGGTCGTGCTCAACCCCGAGCCGGGCCGCTACCTCCAGTTCACCCTCTCGAACACGGCGGACGCCCGCGCCGAGGCGATCCGGATCGCCGAGTCGATGAGGCCGGACCCGACGTCGCTGCGCGGCCCGGTGTCCGTCGGCGGCGAGGTCGCCCACCAGGCCGGGGTGAACGGCCTGGGCTGGCACGTGTCCACGACCGGCGTGGTCGGCGGCGTCACCTACGGCGCGAACCTGAGCAGCTACGTCGACGAGCCGATCGGGAACCCCGGCGTCGCGCCGGTCGCCGTCACGGCCCGCGGCGCGTCCGCCGAGTACCTGGGGGAGCGGGGCGGCTACCTGCGCGTCGACCTCGGCCCGGACCTGCACCTGCTGGTCTTCGGCCCCGGGCCGGGCACGACGTCGGCGCAGGACCTGGTCGCGGTGGCGGAGGCGGTCGTGCTCGACCCGGACCCCGGCCTGCCCTGGGCGACCCCCTGACGCGACGCGGTGGGCGCTCCCGAACGGGGAGCGCCCACCGCCGCGCTAGCCGCCGAACTCGATCGTGCCGTCACGCCGGCCCCGGCGGACCATCCGGTTGAAGCTCACCGCCGCCACGGCGAACCACGCCGCCCCGACGCACACCTCCAGCGCGAGCTGCGCCAGCACCGCCGACACCGGCCCTTCCGCGACGAACACCCGGATCGCGCTCAGCCCGTGCGTCATCGGCAGCGCGGACGTGACCGCGCGCAGCCAGCCCGGCCAGAACGACGTCGGCACGTTCACCCCGCTGAACGTCATCAGCACCAGTTAGCTGACGTTCAGCGCCAGCCACCGCGCCGACGGGAAGCCGAGCACGAACGACGCCACGCACGTCCCGTAGCAGTAGCACGACAGGCCGACCACGAAGATCATCAACGGCACGAGGGCCGCCGCCGGCCACGGCAGCCGCACGTCGAACAGCGGCGGCAGCACCAGGAACGCCGTGGTGGACGCGGCCACCCCCGAGCCGAGGTTCACCAGCCCGCGGCCCAGGTACACCGCGAGGTGGGTGGACGGCGCGGCGACCATCAGCGCCAGCGTGCCGGACTGCCGCTCGCCGACGGCCAGCAGGATGACCACGGTCGCGTCGATGGCCATGATCGCGACCAGGTTGCCGATCAGCAGGTAGTCGACCTGCTCCTGCGACCCGAGCACCCGGCCGATCAGCGCGAAGAAGGCCGCCTGGACCAGCAGGCGGGACAGCCAGGTGAACGTCCACGTCTTCCACGTGTGGTACGCCGAGTACATGGTCCACGAGGCGATCAGGCCGTGCTTGAGCACCCGCAGCTGGTCACGCATACGTCACCGTCCCCAGCTCGCGCGCCCGGCGCAGCGTCAGCGCCAGCAGGACCCGGCCGCCGACCAGCGCGGCGACGGCGAGGCCGCCGATCACCAGCAGCCGCCAGCCGGGGCCCGCGACCGGCGCGGGCGCCATGGCGTCCCGCATCAGGTCGGCCGACCAGGACAGGAAGACCGCGTGGGACAGCGGTCGCAGGAACTCCGGCAGGTGGTGCACCGGCACCAGCACGCCGGACAGCAGGTAGATCGGGTAGCTGAGGAAGTTCACGTAGACGTGGCCGTTGTTCGACAGCAGGAGGCCGGCGGCCAGCAGCAGGCTGGTCCCGGTCATCGCGAACACCGAGACGGCCATCGCCGCCCAGAACACCCACGGGTGGTGCACCTCCGGCGTGACGCCGAACAGCAGCCTGCCCAGCAACCACGTCTCGCCGAGCGGGACGACGCCCAGCACCATCACCGCCGAGATCCGGCCCAGGTACACGGGTTGCAGCGAGCTGGGCGAGGCCATGCCGAGGTCGAGCGTGCGGTTCCACCGCTCGCCGACGACCACCTCCGAGGCCAGGCCGACGGAGAAGCCCCACAGCCCCATCAGCGCGGGCGCGAGGAACGCGGTGGCGATCAGGTCGGGGCGGGCCGCGTGCACCACGATCGACAGCACCATCACGACGGTGAACGGGATCGTGCACAGCGTCAGCAGGGCGTCGGGCTCCCTGCGGACCAGCCAGAACTGGGTGCGCACCCCGGTCAGGAACAGGCGCGCGGTCAGGAACGGGCGCACGGTCAGACCCCCATCCCGCGCCGGCCGATGAGGTCCAGGTAGACGTCCTCCAGGCGGGGCGGGACGGCGTGCACCGAGCGCACGCCGCTGTCCAGCAGGAAGTCCAGCACGGCCCGCGCCGCGCGGTCGTCGGCGGTCTTGACCCGGAGCCTGCCGTTGCGGGTCTCGGTGCCCAGGACGCCGGGGATGCCGGTGACGTCGAGCGAGGTCTCCGCCTCGACCCAGCGGTGCAGGCCGGACATCTCGGCCAGGCCGCGCGGCGTCTCGGTGGCGAGCACGCGCCCCTTGTCGATCAGCGTGACGCGGTCGCAGACCGCTTCGGCCTCGTCCATGTCGTGGGTGGTGATGAGGATCGTGCGGCCCTCGTCGCGCAGCTCGGCGATGAGGTCGCGGAAGTCGCGGGCGGCCACCGGGTCCATGCCGGTGGTGGGCTCGTCGAACAGGATCAGCTCCGGGTCGCCGATCAGGCCGCGGGCCAGGTGCACGCGCTGCTTCATGCCCCGGGAGAACGTCTCCACGAGGTCGTCGGCCTTGTCGGCCAGGCCGAGCCGGGCCAGCAGCTCGTCGGCGCGGGCCTTGGCCACCGCGTCCGGGATCTTGTGCAGCGCGGCCCAGTAGCGCAGGGTCTGCCGCGCCGTCAGCTTGCCGTACAGGCCGCGCTCGCCGCCGAACACGATGCCGATGCGCCGCCGGACCTCGGCCGCGCCGGTCACCACGTCGTGGCCGAGCACTTCGGCGACGCCCGAGGTCGGCAGCAGGATGGTGGACAGGATCTTGCACAGCGTGGTCTTGCCCGCGCCGTTCGGGCCGAGCAGGCCGTGCACCTCGTTGGTCGGCACGTCCAGCGTCAGCCCGGCGAGCGCGGTCACCTCCTCGCCCTTGGGCCGCCACCCCTTGCCCTTGCGGAACGTCCTGGTCAGGTCGTGGACGCGAACGCTCATGGTCCCCCCTGGTGGTTTCGGCGAAGCTACCGACGGTGAGGACGCGCGGCGAGCGATTTCGGCGGGGCGAACCGTCCCGGATACCAGACACGATCGGTGGGCGCCGGGTCGTGCGCGCCGCGCCGCCGGGTTGAGATGGGTGCATGCAGCCACCCGTGCAGCTGGGTCCGAAGCCCCTGACCCGCGAGGACGTCCACGCCGTCGCCCGCGCCGACGCGCGCGTGGAGATCACGGAAGCGGCCCGCGAGGCGGTCACCACCGCGCGGGCCCACATCGAGCGCCTGGCCACCGCCGAGCAGCCCACCTACGGCGTCTCGACCGGGTTCGGCGCGCTCGCCGTCCGGCACATCCCGCCGGACCGCCGCGCCGCCCTCCAGCAATCGCTGGTCCGCTCGCACGCGGCCGGCTCGGGGCCCGAGGTGGAGCGCGAGGTCGTCCGGGCCCTCGTCCTGCTCCGGCTCAAGACCCTGGCCAGTGGCCACACCGGCGTCCGGCTGGAGACCGCCGAGGCGATGGCCGCGATGCTCAACGCGGGCATCACGCCGGTGGTGCACGAGTTCGGCTCGCTCGGCTGCTCCGGCGACCTCGCGCCGCTGTCCGCCGCCGCCCTGGCGCTGACCGGCGAGGGCGAGGTCCGCGACGCGGACGGCGAACTGCTGCCGGCCGCCGTCGCGCTCGCCAAGGCGGGCATCGAGCCCGTGCGGCTGGCCGAGAAGGAGGGCCTGGCGCTGATCAACGGCACCGACGGCATGCTGGGGATGCTGGTGCTGGCCGTCCGGGACCTGAACCACCTGCTCGACGTCGCCGACCTGACCGCCGCGATGAGCGTGGAAGCCCTCCTGGGCACGGACCGCGTGTTCGCCGCGGACCTCCAGGCGCTGCGCCCGCACCCCGGCCAGGGGCGGTCCGCGCGGCGGATGGCGGAGATCCTGCGCGGCTCCGAGATCATGGACAGCCACCGCGGCCCGGACTGCACCCGGGTCCAGGACGCCTACTCGCTGCGCTGCTCGCCGCAGGTGCACGGCGCGGCGCGGGACACCGTCGCCTACGCGGAGGCCGTCGCGGACCGCGAGCTGGCGTCGTCCATCGACAACCCGGTGGTGCTGGCCGACGGCCGGGTCGAGTCCAACGGCAACTTCCACGGCGCGCCGATCGCCTACGTGCTGGACTTCCTCGCCATCCCGACGGCCGACGTGGCGAGCATCGCCGAGCGCCGCACGGACCGGATGCTCGACGTGAACCGCTCGCACGGCCTGCCGCCGTTCCTGGCGCACGACCCCGGTGTCGACTCCGGCCACATGATCGCCCAGTACACGCAGGCGGCGATCGTCAGCGAGCTGAAGCGGCTGGCCGTGCCCGCCTCGGTCGACTCGATCCCGAGCAGCGCGATGCAGGAGGACCACGTCTCCATGGGCTGGTCGGCCGCGCGCAAGCTGCGCCAGTCCGTCGACGGCCTGCGCCGGGTGCTGGCGATCGAGCTGCTGACCGCCGCCCGGGCCCTGGACCTGCGCAAGCCGCTCAAGCCGGCCCCCGCGACCGCGGCGGCCGTCGCGAAGCTGCGCGAGCACGTCGAGGGCCCCGGCCCGGACCGCCACCTCGCGCCCGAGATCGCCGCCGCCGAAGACCTGATCCGGAAGGGAGCACTCTGATGGTGCGCGCCGCCCGAGGCACCGACCTCACCGCCCGCAGCTGGCCGACCGAGGCCGCCCTGCGGATGTTCCACAACAACCTCGACCCCGACGTGGCCGAGCGCCCCGACGACCTGGTCGTCTACGGCGGCACCGGCAAGGCCGCCCGGGACTGGCCGAGCTTCCACGCCATCAGCCGGGAGCTGGCCGCGCTGGCCGACGACGAGACGCTGCTCGTGCAGTCCGGCCGCCCGGTCGGCGTCATGCGCACGCACGAGTGGGCGCCGCGGGTGCTCATCGCGAACTCCAACCTCGTGCCGGACTGGGCGAACTGGCCCGAGTTCCGCCGGCTGGAGGCCGAGGGCCTGACCATGTACGGCCAGATGACGGCCGGGTCGTGGATCTACATCGGCACCCAGGGCATCCTCCAGGGCACGTTCGAGACGTTCGCCGCCGTGGCCAACAAGCGCTTCAACGGCACCCTGCGCGGCACGTTGACCGTCACGGCGGGCCTGGGCGGCATGGGCGGCGCGCAACCGCTCGCGGTCACCATGAACGAGGGCGTCGCGCTCTGCGTCGAGGTCGACCCGCAGCGCGCCCGCCGCCGCGTCGAGACCCGCTACCTGGACGAGATCGCCGACGACATCGACGACGCGATCGCCCGCGTGCTGGCCGCGAAGGCCGAGGGCCGGGCGCTGTCGGTCGGCCTGATCGGCAACGCCGCCGAGGTGCTGCCCGAGCTGCTGCGCCGCGACGTGCCGGTGGACGTCGTCACCGACCAGACCTCCGCGCACGACCCGCTGGCGTACTGCCCGAAGGGCGTCCCGGTCGAGGACTGGGCGGACTACGCCGCCGCCAAGCCGGACGAGTTCACCGACCGCGCCCGCGAGTCGATGGCCGACCACGTCGAGGCGATGGTCGGCTTCCAGGACCGGGGCGCCGAGGTCTTCGACTACGGCAACTCGATCCGGGGCGAGGCCCAGCTGGGCGGTTACGAGCGGGCGTTCGACTTCCCCGGCTTCGTCCCCGCCTACATCCGGCCGCTGTTCTGCGAGGGCAAGGGCCCGTTCCGCTGGGCCGCGCTGTCCGGCGACCCGGCCGACATCGCCAAGACCGACCGGGCGATCCTGGAGCTGTTCCCGGAGAACGAGCAGCTGGCGCGGTGGATCAGGATGGCCGGCGAGCGCGTCGAGTTCCAGGGCCTGCCCGCCCGCATCTGCTGGCTCGGCTACGGCGAGCGCCACCTGGCCGGGTTGAAGTTCAACGAGATGGTCGCCTCGGGCGAGCTGTCCGCGCCGATCGTCATCGGCCGCGACCACCTGGACTGCGGCTCGGTCGCCTCGCCGTACCGGGAGACCGAGGCGATGGCCGACGGCTCGGACGCCATCGCCGACTGGCCGCTGCTGAACGCCCTGGTCAACACCGCGTCCGGCGCGACCTGGGTGTCGCTGCACCACGGCGGCGGCGTCGGCATCGGCCGGTCGATCCACGCGGGCCAGGTGACGGTCGCCGACGGCACGCCGCTGGCCGCGCGGAAGATCGAGCGGGTGCTGACCAACGACCCGGCCATGGGCGTCATCCGGCACGTGGACGCCGGCTACCAGCGGGCGGTCGACGTCGCCGCCGAGAAGCAGGTGCCGATCCCGATGAGGGCGGGCTCCGATGACTGACCTCGCCGACATCGCCGACGTCGGGCGCGACCGCAGGCGCGGCGGCTACTCGCGGCACGGCTTCGACCACGTCGAGCGCGAGCTGCGCGCGTGGTTCGTGGAGGAGGCCGAGCGGCGGGGGCTCGACGTGCGGCCCGACCGCAACGGCAACATCTGGGCGTGGTGGGGCGAGCCGGGACCGGGCGCCGTGGTCACCGGCAGCCACCTGGACTCGGTGCCGGGCGGCGGCGCGTTCGACGGACCGCTGGGCGTGGTGTCGGCGTTGCGGGCGGTGGACCTGCTGCGGGCGCGCGGGTTCACGCCGACCAAGCCGCTGGCGGTCGTCGTGTTCGTGGAGGAGGAGGGCGGGCGCTTCGGCGTGGCGTGCCTCGGGTCGCGGCTGATGACCGGCGCGATCTCGGCGGAGGCGGCGTGCGCGCTGGTCGACGCGGACGGCGTGACGTTCGGCGAGGCCGCCCTCGCGACCGGGTTCGACCCGTTGCGGATGGGGCGGGACGACCGGGCTCTGGCGTCCATCGGCGCGTTCGTGGAGCTGCACGTCGAGCAGGGGCGCGGGCTGGCGGTGCCGGTGGGGCTGGCCGGCTCGATCCTGGCGCACGGCCGGTGGCGGTTCACGTTCACCGGCGAGGGCAACCACGCCGGCGCGACCCTGATCGAGGACCGGCGCGACCCGATGGTCCCGGCGGCCTCCCTCGTCCTGGCGGCCCGGCGCGCGGCCACCTCGGGCGCGCGTGCGACGGTGGGCCGGATCGTGCCGAACCCCGGCGGCACCAACGTGATCGCGTCGTCGGTGGACGTGTGGTTGGACGCGCGGGCCGACGACGAGCCGCGCACCCGCGAGGTGGTCGCGGAGATCACGTCGGCGGCGCGCGAGGCGGCGTCCGCCGAGGGGTGCGAGGTGCGGGTGACCGAGGAGAGCTGGGGCGGGACGGTGACCTTCGACGCGGGGCTGGCGGCCCGCGTCCGGGAGGCCCTCGGCGAGGACACCCCCGCGCTGCCGACCGGCGCCGGTCACGACGCCGGCATCCTGGCCGCGCACGTGCCGACCGCGATGCTGTTCGTGCGCAACCCGACCGGGATCAGCCACGCGCCGGAGGAGTTCGCCGAGGCGGACGACTGCGAGGCGGGCGTGGTGGCGCTGGCGTCGACCTTGGAGCACCTGGCGCGATGAAGAGCTTCTGGTGCGAGCGGGCGTGGTTGCCGGACGGGATCGCGTCCCGGGTGCTGGTGCGGGTGGACCGCGGGACCATCTCCGACGTGTCCACAGTGGACACGATCCCGCTGGGTGTCGAGCGGTTGCGCGGCTTGGTGTTCCCGGGGTTCGCCAACGCGCACTCGCACGCGTTCCACCGGGCGCTGCGCGGTCGCACGCACGACGGCGGCGGCACGTTCTGGACGTGGCGCGACCGGATGTACGCGGTGGCGGAGCGGTTGACGCCCGAGTCGTACCTGGAGCTGGCCACGGCGGTGTACGCGGAGATGGCCGTGGCCGGGGTGACGGCGGTGGGCGAGTTCCACTACCTGCACGGCGGCGGGAACGAGATGGCCGAGGCGCTTCGGCAGGCGGCGCTCGACGCCGGCATCCGCCTCACCCTGTTGGACGCCTGCTACCTGGCGGGCGGGATCGGCCGGCCCGTGCGCGGCGTGCAGGAGCGGTTCTCCGACGGGACCGGTGACCGGTGGCTCGACCGGGTCGCCGAGCTGCGCAGCGACGACAACACCCGGATCGGCGCGGCGATCCACTCGGTCCGCGCGGTGCCGCGTGAGACGTTGTCCCTGGTAGCGGGCGCGTTCCCGGATCGGCCGCTGCACGTGCACCTGTCGGAGCAGCCGGCGGAGAACGAGGCGTGCCTGGCGGCGTACGGCCTGACGCCGACCGAGCTGCTGGCCGAGGCCGGTGCGCTGACGGCGCGGACGACGGCCGTGCACGGGACGCACCTGTCCGCGAAGGACATCGGCCTGCTCGGGGCGGCGCGGACGGGCGTGTGCTTCTGCCCGACGACGGAGGCCGACCTGGCGGACGGGATCGGTCCGGCGCGCGAGCTGGCCTCGGCCGGGTCGCCGTTGTCGCTGGGCAGCGACCAGCACGCGGTGATCGACCCGCTGGGCGAGGCGCGGGCGTTGGAGCACAACGAGCGGTTGCGGACGGGGGAGCGGGGCCGGTTCGCGCCGGCGGAACTGGTCGAGGCGCTGACGAACCACGCCTCGATCGGGTGGCCGGAGGCGGGCCGGATCGAGGTCGGCGCGCCCGCCGACCTGGTGGCCGTGCGGGTGGACTCGGTCCGGACCGCCGGGACCGCTCCCGAGCAGCTGGTCCTGACCGCGACGGCGTCGGACGTGGCCGTGGTCGTGGTCGGCGGGAAGGTCGTGGCACGTGACGGCGTGCACGAGCGGTTGGGCGACGTGTCGCGGCTGCTGGTCGACGTACTTACCTGATCGGGTGACGGGATTCCCGGTTTTGTCGGTCCCGCTCAGGATCATGGCCCCATGTCACCGCCACGTCCGACCTTTCGCCGCCGGAAGTTGGCCCGCCGCTTGCGCCGGATGCGCGAGGCGGCGGGCATGACCATCGAGGACGCCGCCGTCGCGCTCGACAAGCACCGCAACAGCCTCTACCGCCTGGAGGCGGGCGAGACCAGGGTGGACGTCCACCTCGCCCGCTCGATGATGGACGTCTACGACCACTACGACCCGACGCTCATCGACGACGTCCGCGACACCCTGAAGCCCCGGTGGTGGATGAAGTTCGGCATTCGCGCCATGGGTTACGTCGACCTGGAAACCGAGGCCGAGGAGGTTCGCGAACTCGCGCTCATCTACATACCCGGTCTGCTGCAAACCCAGGCGTACATGAGGGCGATCTTCGAATCAGGCACCTTGAAGCGGGCCGAGCAGGGCACCGAGACCGAGGTCCGACTGATCCGACAACGCCGCCTCACCGACGACGCTGAGCCGCTGCACCTGGTCGCCCTGGTTGACGAGTCCGCGCTCCGGCAGACGATCGGGGGCCCGGAGGTCATGCGCGAACAACTCGAACACCTGGTCATGGTGGCGGAGCTGAGCACCGTCACCCTGCGGGTCCTGCCGAGGAGCATCGGCGCGCACGGCGGACAGGGCGGCGCCTTCACCCTGCTGGACTTCCCCGATCCCGAGGACCGGACCATGCTGTACGTGGGGTACGGCATCGGGTCCATCCACATCGAGGAACCCGGTGAGGTGTGGCGGGCTAGGATTCTGTTCGACCACCTGCTTGACCGAGCGCTCGGTCCGGAGGACTCGGTTTCCCTGATCGAGCAGATCATCGCCGAGGACGAATGAGGAGTCATCCCTTGTCTACCGGGAAATCCACCGACGCGGTGTGGCGCAAGAGCAGTCGCAGCGGCGCCGGTGGTCAGGACAACTGCGTCGAAGTCGCCTTCCCCGGCCCCTCGGTGGCGGTCCGGGACTCGAAGAACCGCGATGCGGGCCGGTTGGCGTTCCCGGCGTCCGCCTGGCAGCGGTTCGTGCGCCCGTGACCAGCACCCTGGTCACCGGCATCGGCGAGCTGACCACCAACGACCCCGAGCTGGGCCGCCTCGCCGGCGCCGCGCTCGTCCTCGCCGGCGACCGGGTGGAGTGGGTCGGCCCCGCCGCCTCCGCCCCCGCCGCCGACGTGCGGGTCGACGTGGGAGGCAGGGCAGTGCTGCCCGGCTGGGTGGACAGCCACACGCACCTGCTGTTCGCGGGCGACCGCACGGCCGAGTTCGAAGCCCGGATGGCCGGTCTGCCGTACACGGCGGGCGGCATCGCGGTGACCGTGGACGCCACCCGCGCGGCGTCCGACCGGGAGCTGGCCGACAACCTGAGGCGGCACGTCGCCGAGGCCGTCGCGCAGGGCACCACCACGGTCGAGACCAAGACCGGTTACGGCCTGACCGTCGCGGACGAGGTGCGATCGGCACGGATCGCGGCCGACGAGGTCGATGAAGTCACCTTCCTGGGCGCCCACCTGGTGCCGCCGGGCGCCGACGCGGACGAGTACGTGGCCCTGGTGGTCGGCGGGATGCTGGACGCCGTCGCGCCGCACGTGCGCTGGGCGGACGTGTTCTGCGAGCAGGGCGCGTTCGACGCCGACCAGTCGCGCGCCGTCCTCGAAGCCGCGCGGGCCAGGGGCCTGGGGCTGCGCGTGCACGGCAACCAGCTCGGCGAGGGTCCGGGCGTCCGGCTGGCGGTGGAGCTGGGCGCGGCCAGCGTCGACCACTGCACGTACCTCTCCGCCGCCGACGTCGACGCGCTGGCGAACTCGTCCACCGTCGCCACCCTGCTCCCGGCGTGCGACCTGTCCACCCGCCAGTCGCTCCCGCCCGCCCGGCGGCTCCTCGACGCCGGCGCGACGGTCGCCCTGGCCAGCAACTGCAACCCGGGCAGCTCCTACACGACCTCGATGGCGTACTGCGTCACGACGGCGGTCCTCCAGCTGCGCATGACCGTCGAGGAAGCCGTCACCGCCGCCACCCTCAACGGCGCGAAGGCCCTGCGCCGCACGGACGTCGGCCACCTCGCGCCGGGCGCGCGCGCCGACGTCCACGTCCTCGACGCGCCCTCGACCACGCACCTCGCGTACCGGCCGGGCGTCCCGCTCACCCACGCCGTGTGGCGGGCGGGCAGGCGCGCCCGGTGACCTGACGGGGTCAGGGGGAGTCGAGCGGGATGCGGGCGCGGGCTTCGCCCAGACCCGCCCGCGGCCAGGCGACGAGCAGGTCCAGGACGTCGTCGTGCGGGCGCGGCAGGAGGAAGTCCTGGCTGCCGGAGTGCCCGTGGGCCCCTCCCGAGGCCGAACCGGAGTGCGAGCGGACCCAGAACGCCTTGCCGTCCGCGACCACCGCGATGGCCGGGGCGCTGTCCGTCCCCCGGGACGTGTCGGCCCGGATCGCCTGCGCGGCGTCGCCCCGGGCGCTGCTCGCCAGGCCGACCGACAGCGTGGTCCGGTCCACGACGGTCAAGCGGGTCAGCACGATCGCGGCGTGGTCGCTGCGGTGCAGGACCTGCGGGGCCGCCGCGCTCGTGCCCGTCTCGACGTCGACCTCCGGGCACGAGGCCGCGACGTGGTGCTCGAACCGCTCGGCCGTGGCGACCGCGCTGACGGGCGCGTCCCAGACCGACCTGGTGGCCCGGTCGGCGGTGGCGCGGTCGGGCAGCGGCAGGGTGACCGTGGTCTCCGGGAAGCCGATCTCCGGCCACGCGAGCACCAGCGTGATCTCGTCGAACGCGGGCGGCAGTCGGAAGGCGAAGTCGTGCACCGGGCCGGAGCGCCCCTCGAAGTGGTCCCCGCTGCCGCTCGACCAGGAGGTCGGGAAGTGCCAGTGCGCGCGGCCCTCGTCGTCCAGCGTGCCGACGCGGAGGTCGACGCCCTCGTCGAACGCGGGCAGCAGCCGGCGGGGCGCGGGCGCGACGGGTTCGGCGACGCGGGTGTCGTGCTGCCGCCGGGTCGCGTCGCGCCGGTCCAGCGGCTGACGGGTGACCAGGTCGAGGTCCAGACCGGTCGACCGGGAGATCGCCTGCTTGACGCCGATCGTCAGCTCCGGCCGCTGCACCAGCGAGCCGCCGCGGTGCGCCACGGCGCCTAACACTTCCGAGTGATCCCCCTGCATCGCACCAGCATGGCCCGAACGCGCCCGTGCCGGAAGTGCTTCACCGGCCCGCGGTCGCCGCGTCCCGCGAGATCACCGCGTCCAGCGCCCGGAGGGCCGCCGCCGCGCTGTCGGGGTGGGCCGCCAGCAGCGGGAGGCGGACGTCCGGGGTCGGGATGCGGCCCTGGGCGTGCAGCACGGCCTTGATCACGGTCGGGTTCGGCTCGGCGAACAGCGCGGTGGACAGGGCCGCGAGCCGCCCGCCCAGGGCGCGGGCGCGGACCACGTCGCCGGTGGTCCAGGCGTCGATCAGCCGGACGAACTCGGCGGTGGCCAGGTGCGCCGAGGCGAGGATGCCGCCGTGCGCGCCGAGCGCGAGCAGCGGCGAGATGAACGTGTCGTCGCCGCCCAGGACGGCCAGGTCGGTCGGGTCGGCGAGCAGTTCGACGGTGTCGGCGTTGATCCCGCCCGCCGCGTACTTCAGCCCCACCACGCCGGGCACGTCCGCCAGTCGGCGCAGGGTGGCGGCGGACAGGTACTGGCCGGTCCGGTACGGGATGTCGTAGACGATCAGCGGCACCGGGCTGTCGGCGGCCAGCCGGGTGAGGTGCGCCAGCGCGCCCGCCTCGCCCGGTCGCACGAACGAGGGCGTCGTGGTCAGCGCGGCCACCACTTCCGGGTGAACGGTCAGCTCTTGGAGGGCCTGCGCGGTGTTCGCGCCGACGACCAGCGGCGCGTGGCGCTCGCGGCAGACCCGGGCGACCACCTCGACCACCGATCGCTGCTCGGTCGTGCCGAGCGCCGAGGGCTCGCCCGTCGTGCCCAGCGCGACCAGGCCGCGCGCGCCGGCGTCCAAGGACTCGGTGGCGAGGGCTTCCAGCGCGTCGAGGGCCACCTCGCCGGACCGGTCGAACGGCGTGATCAGCGGGACGAACAAGCCGGTGAACGTCATGAGCCGCAGCCTGCCCGGCGCGACCGTGAAGCACCAGTTCGCTTTCCTCAACAGAACCGTAAGCTGAACTGATGCTCGACGTCCGCCGCCTGCGCCTGCTGCGCGACCTCGCCCACCTCGGCACGATCGCCGCCGTCGCGCAGGCGCACGCCTACACGCCGTCGGCCGTGTCGCAGCAGCTCGCGGCGTTGCAGCGGGAGGCGGGCGTCCCGCTGCTGCAGCACACCGGCCGCAGCGTCAGCCTCACCCCGGCCGGCACGGCGCTCGTCCGGCACGCCGAGACGATCCTCGCCGCCCTGGAAGCCGCCACCGCCACGCTGGCCGCCGCGCGCACCGGCCTGTCCGGCGCCGTGCGCATCGGCGCGTTCCCCAGCGCCGTGCCGACCCTGCTGCCCGCCGCGCTGGTGGCGCTGGGCCGCGACCACCCGGCGCTCGACCTCATGGTCACCGAACTCGACCCGGTCGACATGCCGGACGCCCTGCGCGACGGCCGGCTCGACGTGGCGCTGTGGCACGACTACGACATCGCGCCGGTCGAGCCCGACCCCGGCGTGGACTCGGTGCCGCTGCTGGCCGAGACCGTGTTCCTCGCCGTGCCGGCGTCGGCGGGGTTCGGCGAGGACGACCCGATCGGGCAAGCCCGCGAGTCGGCGTGGATCGTGGGCAGCCCCGGCACGCTCTGCCACACGGTGGCGATCCGGGTGTGCCAGGCGACCGGCTTCACCGCCGGGGTGCGCCACCACGCCGACGACTTCACCGCCGTGCTCGCCCTGGTCGCCGCCGGTCAGGGCGTCGCCCTGGTGCCGGAACTCGGCGCGATCCGCCCACCGACCGGCGTCCGGCTGATCCCGCTGGACGTCCACCGCCGCACCCGCATCGCCTACCGCCGGGGTGCGGGCGACCACCCCGCCATCGCCGCCTGCGTCACCGCGCTGGAGACCTCGACCGCCGCGTACCTCGCTCTGGGGAGAGAGGCGTAAGGCGAGGTCAACGCCGTCGCGCGGATGCCCGCCTCGCCGGGCCAGGAGACTTCGGCGTGATCACCGCGACCGTCCGGACCCGCGTCGAACGCCCGGGTGCCCGAGGGAGGTCGCGAGCGGTGGTCGCCCCGGGCGAGTTGGGGCAGGCTTGACCGCATGGAGTACACCCAGCTCGGCCGTTCCGGCTTGTCCGTGTCCCGCCTGTGCCTCGGCACGATGAACTTCGGGCCGGAGACCTCCGAGGCCGACAGCCACACGATCATGGACCGGGCCCACGAGCACGGCATCAACTTCTTCGACACCGCCGACGTCTACGGGTGGCAGCGGGGCGAGGGGATCACCGAGAACATCATCGGCCGGTGGTTCGCGCAGGGCGGCGGCCGGCGGGAGAAGACCGTGCTGGCCACCAAGCTGTACGGCGACATGGGTGACTGGCCGAACGAGCGGAAGCTGTCCGCGCTGCACATCCGGCGCGCGGCGGACGAGTCGCTGCGGCGGATGCGGACCGACCACATCGACCTGCTCCAGATGCACCACGTCGACCGCGACACGCCGTGGGACGAGATCTGGGAGGCGTTCTCGGTGCTGCGGCAGCAGGGGAAGGTGATCTACTTCGGGTCGTCCAACTTCGCCGGGTGGCACATCGCGCAGGCGCAGGAGGCGGCACGTGAGCGGCGCTTCCTCGGGCTGGTCAGCGAGCAGTCCATCTACAACCTGGTGAACCGGTTCGTGGAGCTGGAGGTGCTGCCCGCGGCGCGGCACTACGGCCTCGGCGTCATCCCGTGGTCACCGCTGGGCGGCGGGTTGCTCGGCGGCGTGCTGCGCAAGCAGCGCGAGGGCGGCGGGTCGCGCGGCACGACCGGGCGCGGCCTGGAGGCGCTGGAGAAGCACCGGGACGCGATCGAGGCTTACGAGAGGCTGGCCGCGGACCTGGGCGAGGACCCGGCGCACGTCGGCCTGGCGTGGCTCCTGCACCAGGAGGGCGTGACGGCGCCGATCATCGGGCCGCGGACGCTGGACCAGCTGGACGGCTCGCTGCGGTCGACGGAGATCGAGCTGGACGCCGACGTGCTGGCGAAGCTGGACGACCTCTTCCCCGCCCCCGGCCCGAACGGCAGCAAGCCCGCGCCCGAGGCGTACGCCTGGTAGCAGGGGACGGTGACCACCGCCCCGGACGGCAGCACCGCAGAGGTCTGCGCACTCCTCCCCGAGAGCGGTGAGGCGGAGGTCGTGCACGGCGCGCTGCCGGCCGGGGCGGAGGTGCTGGAGCGTGGTTCCCGGCGCGACCGGTTCAGTCGTCCAGGTCCTCGTCGTCCCGCGCGAGGTAGGTCGCCAGGCGCTCGACGGCCGTCTCGAAGTCCGGGTTCGCGTCCACGAACGCCCGCAGCTTGTCGGCCAGCCACGCGAACGTGACCTCCTCCTCGCCGCGCCGGGACTCCAGCTCCTCGATCCCGCGGTCGGTGAAGTACACGGTCTTTCCTCCGGTAACGGGCCGAGCCGCCGAAACCCAGGGGTCTGGGTCTCGGCGGCTCGGCGGTCGAACGGTCCCTACTCGAACGCCTTCGCGATCAGCTCGCGCTGCTCGACCTCGTGCACCTTCGACGACCCCGCGGACGGGGCGGCCATCGGGCGGCGCGAGACGCGCTTCACGGCGAACCGCTCGGGCAGCAGCTCGGGCAGCGCCAGGCCGAAGAACGGCCACGCGCCCTGGTTCGCCGGCTCCTCCTGGACCCAGCGGACCTCGGTGGCGTTCGGGTAGCGGTCCAGGGCCGCGGTCAGCTTGCGCGCGGGCACCGGGTACAGCTGCTCGACGCGGACCACCGCGACGTCCTTGTCGCCCCGCTTCTCCTGCTCGGCCAGCAGCTCGTAGTAGATCTTGCCGCTGCACAGCAGGACCTTGCGCACCGCGCTCGGGTCGACGCCGGTCGGGTCGTCGATCACCGACTGGAACTTCTCCTCCACGAACGCCTCGACCGGGCTGACCGCGGTCTTCAGGCGCAGCATCGACTTGGGGGTGAACACCACCAGCGGGCGGTTCACGCCGTCCAGCGCGTGCCGGCGCAGCAGGTGGAAGTAGTTCGCCGGCGTGGACGGCACCGCGATCGTCATCGAGCCCTCCGCGCACAGCTGGAGGAACCGCTCGATGCGGCCGGACGTGTGGTCCGGGCCCTGGCCCTCGTGGCCGTGCGGCAGCAGCAGCACGACGTCGGAGACCTGGCCCCACTTCGCCTCACCGGACGAGATGAACTCGTCGATGATCGGCTGCGCGCCGTTGACGAAGTCGCCGAACTGCGCCTCCCACAGCACCAGCGCGTCCGGGTTGGCCACCGAGTAGCCGTACTCGAAGCCGAGCGCCGCGAACTCCGACAGCACCGAGTCGTACACCATGAACTTGCCCTGGGTCTCGGCCAGGTTCTGCAGCGGGGTGTACTCCTCGGACCGCTTGCGGTCCACCAGCGTGGCGTGCCGCTGCACGAACGTGCCGCGCCGCGAGTCCTGGCCGGCCAGCCGAACCGTGCGGCCCTCGATCACCAGCGAGCCGAACGCCAGCAGCTCGGCGAACGCCCAGTCGATGCCGCCCTCGCGGGCCATCTTGGCGCGCCGCTCCAGCACCGGCTTGACCCGCGGGTGCGGGGTGAAGCCGTCGGGCAGGTTCACGTGCGCGTCGGCGATCCGCTCGATGATCGACCGCTCGACGCCGGTGGGCAGCTTGGTCGGGACCTGCTGCTCCTGCTCGATCGACGGCGAGGTCTTGATCGGGTGCTTCTCCAGCTCCCGGACCTCGTTGAACACGTGCTCCAGCTGCGAGGAGAAGTCCTGGAGCGCCTTCTCGGCCTCCTCCACGGAGATGTCGCCGCGGCCGATCAGGGACTCGGTGTAGGTCTTGCGCACCGAGCGCTTCGTGTCGATCACGTCGTACATGGCCGGCTGCGTCATCGAGGGGTCGTCGCCCTCGTTGTGGCCGCGGCGGCGGTAGCACACCATGTCGATGACGACGTCCTTGTTGAACGTCTGCCGGTAGTCCACAGCCAGCTTCGCGACCCAGTAGCACGCCTCGGGGTCGTCGCCGTTCACGTGGAACACCGGCGAGCCGATCATCTTCGCCACGTCGGTCGAGTACTTCGACGAGCGCGAGTGCTCGGGCGCGGTGGTGAAGCCGACCTGGTTGTTGACCACGACGTGCACCGTGCCGCCGGTGCGGTAGCCGCGCACCAGCGCCAGGTTCAGCGTCTCGGCGACCACGCCCTGGCCCGCGAACGCGGCGTCGCCGTGCAGCGCGACCGGCAGCACGGTGAAGCCCTCGCCGCCCTTGTCGAGCATGTCCTGCTTGGCCCGGACGATGCCCTCCAGCACCGGGTCCACGGCCTCCAGGTGCGACGGGTTCGCGGTCAGCGACACCTTGGTCTCGCCGTCGCCGAACATGCGGAAGTACTTGCCCTCCGCGCCCAGGTGGTACTTCACGTCGCCGGAGCCGTGCGCCTGGCCCGGGTCGAGGTTGCCCTCGAACTCGCGGAAGATCTGCGAGATCGGCTTGCCGACGATGTTGGCCAGCACGTTCAGCCGGCCGCGGTGCGGCATGCCGATGACGACCTCGTCGATCTCGTGCTCGGCGGCCTTGTCCAGCACCGCGTCCAGCAGCGGGATGACGGTCTCGCCGCCCTCCAGCGAGAACCGCTTCTGGCCGACGTACTTGGTCTGCAGGAAGGTCTCGAACGCCTCGGCGGCGTTGAGCTTCGACAGGATGTACTTCTGCACGGTGGCCGGGGGCTTCTCGTGCGGGACCTCGACGCGCTCCTGGATCCAGAGGCGTTCCTCCGGGTCGAGGATGTGCATGTACTCGACGCCGACGGTGCGGCAGTACGAGTTGCGCAGCACGCCCAGGATGTCGCGCAGCTTCATCCGCTCCTGGCCCGCGAACCCGCCGACCGGGAACTCCCGGTCCAGGTCCCACAGGGTCAGGCCGTGCGACAGGACGTCCAGGTCGCCGTGGCTGCGCTGGCGGTAGTTCAGCGGGTCCGTGTCGGCCATCAGGTGGCCGCGGGTGCGGTAGGCGTCGATCAGCTCGATGACGCGGGCGGTCTTGTCGACCGCGCCCTCGGGGATGTCGGCGACCCAGCGGATCGGCTCGTACGGCAGCCGCAGCGACGTGAAGACGTCGTCGTAGAAGCCGTCCTCGCCGAGCAGCAGCTGGTGGATGCGCTTGAGGAACTCGCCCGACTCCGCGCCCTGGATGATGCGGTGGTCGTAGGTGGAGGTCAGCGTGATGATCTTGCTGACGCCCATGTCGGTCAGGGCCTGCTCGCTGGTGCCCTGGAAGTGCGCCGGGTACTCCATCGCGCCGACGCCGATGATCGCGCCCTGACCCGCGGTGAGGCGCGGCACCGAGTGGTTGGTGCCGATCGTGCCGGGGTTGGTCAGCGAGATGGTGGTGCCGGAGAAGTCCTCGGTGGTCAGCGAGCCCGACCGCGCCTTGCGGATCAGGTCCTCGTAGGCCTGCCAGAACTGCGTGAACGTCATGTTCTCGCAGCCCTTGACCGAGGCCACGACCAGCGTGCGGGAGCCGTCCTTGCCGGGCAGGTCGATCGCCAGGCCGAAGTTCACGTGCTCCGGGGTCACCACGAACGGCTTGCCGTCGACCTCGGCGAAGTGCCGGTTCAGGTTCGGGTACGCCTTGAGCGCCCGCACCACGGCGTACCCGATCAGGTGGGTGAAGGAGACCTTCCCACCGCGGGTGCGCTTGAGGTGGTTGTTGATCACGATGCGGTTGTCGGCCAGCAGCTTGGCCGGCACGGCGCGCACGCTCGTCGCGGTCGGAACGGTGAGCGAGAGCTCCATGTTCTTCGCGATGGCGGCGGCGGCCCCGCGCAGCTGCTTCTGCTCCTGGCCCTGGGCCGGCTGCACCGGCGCGGCCTTGGCGGCCTGGGCGGGTGCGGGCTTGCTCGCGGGCTTGTCGGCCGGCTTGTCGGCGGGCTTGCTCGCGGGCTTCTGGGCGGGTGCGGGCTTCTGCGCGGCCTGCTCCTGCGCGGGCGGCTGTGCCTGCGCCGGCTTCTGCGCGGCGGCCGGCTGCGTGGCCTGCGTCTGCGCGGCGGCGGGCGCGGACTGGGCCGGAGCGGGCTTGGTGGCGGTCGTGGTGCCGTTCTCCGCGGCCGTCGAGGTGGTCGACGCGGCGCCGTTGCCCGACCGCTGCGTCGACTTGTAGTCGGCGAAGAAGTCGTGCCAGGCCGGGTCTACCGACGACGGGTCGGCGAGGAACTGCTCGTACATCTCCTCGACCAGCCACTCATTGGGGCCGAACTGAGAAGCAGGACTGCTGCTGGACACGGCTGGCGCTCGCCTCTATCCATCTCGCTCTTGGCAATGACTCACTCATGGTCAGGCTAGTCCCCCGTCTGGTGCACTTCACACACAGGAGGGGGCGGGCAACGAGTGTTCCCTCACAGGATCGATCCGGTGGTGGGTCGGCGTTAGGGGTGCTTGAGCATCACTTGAGGTTAAGCCCGTCACACCGTCGGCGGTGCTTCGAGTCGGAGTACTTGTGCGCACTGCGGCCGACCGGTGGGCGTGAGGCGTTCAGCGGGCTGAAGATCATGGTCTGAGCTGCTTGTTCAACCTTGTGGTTGACATGTTTCGGGTGCGTTCGTATCGTTGTGTTCAACCGGACGGTTGAGTAAGGAGATGGCGGTGGACGATCAGTTGTCGCGGGTCTTCTCGGCCCTGGCCGACCCGATCCGGCGCGACATGGTGGCGCGGTTGGCGGTGGGCGACGCGACGGTGAACGAGCTGGCCGGGCCGTACTCCGTGACCGTGCAGGCCGTGTCGAAGCACCTCAAGGTCCTTGAGGACGCCGGGCTCGTCAGCCGCAGCAAGCAGGCGCAGCGGCGGCCCGTCCACCTGGAGGCGGAGGTGTTCGACCTGATGACGAAGTGGATCGAGCGCTACCGGCGGGAAGCGGAGCAGCGCTACCAGCGGCTGGACACCGTGCTCGCCGAGCTGGCGACCGAGGGGTCCGACCCGGACCGAGTTGGAGGAGAAGCATCATGAGCACGACGACCGCGCACCCCGAGACCAGCATCAGCGCCGACCCGGAGGCGCCGACCATCCACATCACGCGCGAGTTCGACGCGCCGGTGGACGCGGTGTTCCGAGCGCACGTCGACCCGGAGCTGGTGGTGCGGTGGCTGGGGCCGCGCTCGGTGACCATGCGGGTGGACCGGTGGGACGCGACGACCGGCGGGGCGTACCGGTACGCGCACACCCGGGGTGAGGAGGAGTACCGGTTCTACGGCTCGTTCCACGAGGTGCGGCCCGGTGAGCGGATCGTGCAGACGTTCACGTTCGAGGGATTTCCGGACGGGGTGTCGCTGGAGACGGTGACGTTCGAGGACCTGGGCGGTGGGCGGAGCCGGTTGCACGCGGTCAGCGTGTTCGAGACGACGGAGGTGCGGGACATGGCCATGGCCAGCGGCATGGAGACCGGCGTGGTCGAGGGCTACGAACAGCTGGACGACCTCCTCACCACCCCCTGACCGCCCGCGAGTCGAACACTCCCGTCCCGCGTGTCCTACGTTCCGACCGCGCGTGTCCTACGTTCGGGACGCGAGAGTCCTACGTTCAGGGTGCGAGAGTCCTACGTTCCCGTACCGCGAGTTCAACGTTCAGGGCGGTGGTTGGGTCCGGTTCGATTTGACATGGGGCCCTTACGGGCACCCTATGCAGGCCAAAGCCGGCAGGCCCGGCGGGGAAGAGCGTCCCGCCAGGCCTGCCGGCTTCGTCCAGCCTATGGCACCCGAACCCATGTCAAATCGAACCTCTGCGGGTTGGCGGCGGGTCCGATGTGGTGGGGATGTGGTTAGTGGGTGGGAGTTGTTGGTGGTGGGGTTGTGGTTAGTGGGTGGGGGTTAGTTCGGTTGGTTCGTGGTTGGCGCCGTGGGACCAGAGGGTGGCGTAGGGGCCGTTGGCCTGGAGCAGGTCGTCGTGGGTGCCCTGTTCGACGATTCGGCCTTCGGCGAGGACGACGATCCGGTCGGCGCGGGCGGCGGTGGCTAGGCGGTGGGCGACGACGAAGGTGGTTCGGGAGCCGGACAGGTGGTCGTTGGCGGCGAGGACGGTGGCTTCGGTGGACGGGTCCAGGGCGGCAGTGGCTTCGTCCAGCAGGAGGATCGTCGGTTGGACCAGTTCGGCGCGGGCCAGGGCGACCAGTTGGCGTTGGCCGGCGGAGAGGGCTTGGCCGCGTTCGCCCACTTGTTGGTGGAAGGCGTTGGGCAGGGAGGCGATGACGGGGAGGGCGCCCACCGCGCGGACCGCTGCCTCGATGTCGGCACGGGTGGCGTCGGGGTTGCCGTAGGCGACGTTCTCGGCGATGTCGCCGCCGAAGAGGTGGGCCTCCTGGGGGACGATGCCCAGGCGTTGGCGCAGGGCGGGCAGGTCGTAGTCGCGCAGGTCCACGCCGTCGACCAGGACCTGGCCCTCGGTGGCGTCGTAGAACCTGGCGACGAGCTTGACCAGGGTGGACTTGCCGGCGCCGGTGGCGCCGACCAGGGCGACGGTTTCGCCCGGCCGCACGTGCAGGGAGATGTCCCGCACAGCGGGGGTGGTGGTGTCCTGGTAGGCGAACGTGACGTTGCGCAGCTCGACCTCGCCGCGCAGCGCGGTGACGGGGACCGGGTGCTCGGCGGGCGGCACGGTGGTCGGGGTGCGGAGCAGGTCGCCGATCCGGCTCAGGCCGACCCTGGCCTGCTGGTAGCCGTCGAAGACGCCGGACAGCTGGTACAGCGGCGAGAAGAACAGGCCCAGGTACAGCACGAACGCCAGCAGGACGCCGGGGGACAGGGTGCCGTCGGCCACCCGGTAGGCGCCGACCACGAGGATCGCGGCCTGGGCGACGCCGGACAGGAGCGAGAGGAACGGGAAGTAGGTGGCGATGTAGCGCTGGGCCCGGATGCGGGACTTGCGGTAGGCGTCGCTGCGCTCGGCGAAGGCCTCGGCGGAGCGGGCTTCCCGGGTGTACGCCTGGGAGACGCGCAGGCCCGAGACGTTCTCCTGGAGGTCGGCGTTGACGGCGCTGACGCGTTCGCGGGCCTCGGCGTAGGCGGCGGAGGAGAGGCGTTGGAAGATGGCCGTGGCGATCAGCAGGATCGGCAGCACGGCGAGCGCGACCAGGGCCAGGCCGGGGTCGGTGAGGACCAGGGCGACGGCGATGCCGAACACGGTCAGCACGCTGATGACGAAGGTGGTCAGGCCCGTCTGCAGGAAGCTGGACAGGGCGTCGACGTCGGTGGTCATCCGGGTCATGATCCGGCCGGCCATCTCGCGCTCGTAGTAGTCCAGCCCCAGTCTTTGCAGGTGGGCGTAGCTGCGCACGCGCAACAGGTAGAGCAGGCGCTCGCCGACCCGGGACGTGACCACGGCGCCGATCGCGGCGGCTGCCCAACCCGCGACGACCAGGGCGAAGCTGATGGCCACGGCCGTCCAGAGCCAGCCCGCCCGGCCGCCGACGACGCCCTGGTCGACGCCCAGGCGGACCAGGTTGGGCGAGGCGACGGCCAGGGCCGTGTCGACCAGCAGCACGCCGGCGACGGCGAGCATCGCCCAGCGGACCGGGCGGAGCAGGGTGCGCAGGCGGAAGCCGGGGTCGGGGGCGCGGGGATCCTCGCCCGCCAGGGTCGGCTCGTCCTCGGCCGGCGGGAGGGCGTGCACGCGGGCCATCAGGTCCGGGGTCGGCGGGGTGCCGCCGAGCAGCGCGGACGTGCCGCCGCCACCTCGGGAGAGCTTGCCGGTGGGGGTCCTGTTCGCGGCCCGCACGGCCAGTTCGTCGTCGTCGGAGTCGGGCCACAGGGCCGGGGTGGTGCCGTCGGGGCCCGGTTCCAGGTGGGCGTCGGCCCTCGGGTCGACCTGCTCGATCGCCTCGCCGGGCCCGGCGAGCAGGTCGCGGTAGAGGCGGCAGCGGCGGTGCAGTTCGGCGTGGGTGCCGATGTCGACCACGCGGCCCGCGTCCAGGACGGCGATGCGGTCGGCCAGGGACAGCGACGACCGCCGGTGCGCGATCAGGACGGTGGTGCGCTCGGCGGTGACGGCGGCCAGCGTGCGGTGGATGGCGGCCTCGGTGGCGTTGTCCACGGCTGACGTGGCGTCGTCCAGGACGAGGACGCGGGGGTCGGAGAGGAGCGCCCTGGCCAGCGCCACCCGTTGGCGCTGGCCGCCGGAGAGGGTGAGGCCGCGTTCGCCGACGACGGTGTCGTAGCCCTTCGGCAGGGCCTCGATGAACTCGTGCGCCTCGGCCGCCCGCGCCGCCGCGCGCACCTGCTCGTCGGACGCGTCCGGCAGGCCGTAGGCGATGTTGGCCCGCACGGTGTCGGAGAACAGGAAAGCCTCCTCGAACACCGTGCCCACGGTCCGCCGCAGCGACGACAGCCGCAGCTCCCGCACGTCGACCCCGCCGACCGACACCGAGCCCTCGTGCACGTCGTAGAACCGGGGCAGCAGCAGCGACACCGTCGACTTGCCCGAACCCGCCGTGCCGACGACCGCCAGCGTCTCGCCCGGCTCGACCCGCAGCGACACCCCGGACAGCACCGGCTCGCTGCGCGCGTACCCGAACACCACGTCCCGCAGCTCGACCGCCACCGGACCGGCCGGGACGTCGCGGTCGCCGTCCACCACGTCCGGCTGGGAGTCGACCAGCTCGTACACCCGCTCGACGCCCGCGCGGGCCAGCTGGGCGGTCACCATCAGGCTCGCCAGCAGCCTGGACGGGCCGACCAGGGTCGCCACGTAGGTCGCGAACGCCAGGAACGTGCCCAGCGTGACCTCGCCGCGCATCGCCATCCACCCGCCGAGGGCGAGCACCGCGACCTGCCCCAGGTAGGGCAGCGCGTTCAACGTGGCCGACGGGCGCGCGGTCAGCCGGGCCGCGCGCATCCGCTCGGCGAACAGCAGCCTGGCCCGCGACTCCAGCCGGGCGACCTCGCGCGCCTCCTGCCCGAAGCCCTTCACCACCCGCACGCCGGTGACGGTCTCCTCGACGTGCTGCGCCACGTCCGCCGCGCGCTGCTGCGCCGACCAGGTGGCCGGGAACAGCGTCAGCCTGCTGCGCGCCGCGACCACCCCGACGGCGGGCACGATCACCAGCGCGATCACGGTCAGCAGCGGTGACAGCCAGAACATCGCCACCAGGGCCGCCAGCGCGAACACCACCGTGCCGAAGGCCAGCGGCGTCATCGACAGCAGGCTGTTGACCAGTTGCAGGTCGGTGATCGAGCGGGACACGACCTGGCCGGTGCGCAGCGCGTCCTGCTTGGGCCCGTCCAGCCGCTGCACGGCGCCGAACACGGCTTGGCGCAGGTCGTGCTGCACGTCGACGGCCAGCCGGCCGCCCAGGTAGCGGCGCACGAACGCGGTGCCGAAGGTCAGCAGCTCCAGGGCGACCAGGACGACGGCCAGCCACGCGAGCCGGTCCGTGCGGCCGGCCACGGCGTCGTCCACCGCGACCTTGATCAGCAGGGGCCCGACGGCCTGCAGGCCGACGCCGACGACGGCGGCCAGCACCGACCACACCACCAGGGAGCGGTGCTGCCAGCACGCGGAGGCGAGCCTGCGGATCCAGCCGTCGGAACGAGTCACGGGTCCAACATAGGTCGCGGCGCCGACAGTTTCGCGAACCCCGGTGCGACGAAGGCCGCCCCGGACTTCGGGACGGCCTCGTCAGCAGTGCTGGATCACTGGATCAGGTGATGTCCTTGCGCTGGGTCGCGGCCCAGCCGCCGAGGAAGAACAGGGCCGTCCAGACCAGGAACACCAGGCCGCTCAACCACCAGTCGAACGCGCCGAGCGCGCCCGCGATGGTCCGCATCACCTCGACCAGGTCGTCCGGCACGACGCCCGCGTTCGACAGGAACAGCGACGACGCCACCGAGCCGGTCAGGCCGTTCACCGCGCCGTTGGGCAGGAAGCCGATGATCTCCGGCAGGCCCTGCGAGGCCAGCACCAGCTGGATGCCGTTCTCCACCAGCAGCATGTAGAGCAGCAGCACGACGGTGGTGCCGACGACGCTGGTCATCAGCGCTCCGACGCCGACGCCGAACATCGTCATCAGGATCGACGACAGGATGCCGACACCGGCCAGCGCCAGCCACCCGGTGGCGTCCGGCAGCGCGCCGGAGTCCGAGGTGATCACGGTGCCGATGCTCACCGCGGCCACGATCGCGAGGCCGTAGATCGCGCCCCAGGCGATGTAGACGACCATCTTCGCGGTCATCGCGGCGACCCTGTTCGGCGCGGTGAGGAACGTGGTGGTGATCGTCTTGCGGTTGATCTCGTTCGCGACCGCCAGGCCGCCGAAGATCATCGGGAAGATCGTGGCCACGTTGATGCTGCGCGCCATGCCGAACAGCGCCACCTGCCACTGCGACGGGTCGACGCCGAGCAGTTCGGTCAGCTCCTCGGCCTCCGAGCTGTTGATCAGGTCCATCAGGCCCTTGCCGATGGCGCCGGTGCCGAGCGCCCAGCCCAGGGCGATCAGCACGGTCGGGATCATCAGGCCCCACCACAGGCCCGTGGTGGTCGTCTTGCGGAACTCCGACTTGATCAGGTTGCCCATCACGCACCGCCCCCGAGGCCGCCCTGACCGTGCTGACCGTACGGGTTGTCCTGCGGCGGCGGCTGGTGTCCCGGCGGTGGTGGTTGGTAGCCCTGAGGGGGCTGTTGGTACTGCTGTTGGTAGCCCTGCTGGTACTGCTGCTGCTGATAGCCCTGCGGGGGCTGCTGGTACTGCTGCTGGTAACCGGGCGGTGGTTGCTGGTACTGCTGCTGGCCCAGGCCCGGCGCCGCGTACTGGCCGTTGGTGAGCTGGAAGAACAGCCGCTCCAGGTCGGCCTTCTCCTCCTGGATGCCGTAGATCGACACGCCCGCCTTCAGCGCGGTGTCCGCGACCTGCTTGGCCTCGACGCCGGTGACCGCGATGCGGCCGTCCGGCAGCTGCTCGACCGCGGCGATCCCGTCCTCGCGCAGCGCCGTGACCAGCGCGCCGACGTCGGACGGCTGCACGAGCACCCGGCCCTGCTGCTGGGCGCGCAGGTGGTCCAGCGGCCCGTAGTACATGGTCTGCCCGCGGCTGATGATGACCACCTGGTCCACCGTCTGCTCGACCTCGGCCAGCAGGTGGCTGGAGATCAGCACGGTCCGCCCGCTGCGCGCGTAGGACTGCAGGAACGTCCGCAGCCACGCGATGCCCTCCGGGTCCAGCCCGTTGGCCGGCTCGTCGAGCACCAGGATCTGCGGGTCGCCGATCAGCGCGGTGGCCAGGGCCAGCCGCTGCTTCATGCCCAGCGAGAAGCCGCCCGCCCGGCGGTCGCCCGCCGCGCCGAGGCCGACGAGCTGGAGCACCTGCTCCGCGCGCGAGTCGGGCATGCCGATCGCGGCGGCGTAGACCCGCAGGTGGTTGCGGGCCGTGCGCTTGGGGTGGAAGCCCTGCGCCTCCAGCACCGCGCCGACGACCCGGGCCGGGTTGCCGAGCTGGTCGAACGGCCTGCCGTTGATCAGCCCGATGCCCGCGGTCGGGGTCACCAGGCCGAGCAGCATGCGCAGCGTCGTGGTCTTGCCCGCCCCGTTGGGGCCGAGGAAGCCGGTCACCGAACCGGGTTCCACCGTGAAGCTCAGATTCTGCACCGCTGCGACCGGACCGAACTGCTTGGTCAAGTTCTGCACCACGATGCGGCCAGTGCCGTCGTGCACGCGTCCCTCCCGAGTACTCCTACCGGGCGTCATCCTGCCCTAGGAGGTTCACTCGGGTAGTGCGTGTCGCGGTTTCGACGCCACTCTCGGTATCTCGGTGGTCGTCTCGGTGTCGGCCGCGCGGCGCAGCGGTCGCAGCGGGCGGCGGCGCTCGCGGTGCGGCACGCCCTCGCCGATGAGGTGCTGGTGGGCCATCGTCCACACCTGGCACGGCCACTTCTTGTGCCGCAGGATGCCCGGGCAGGCGCCGCAGCGGCCGTCCGGGTCCGGTTGGTGCAGGGTCAGCAGCAGCCGCCAACCGTCGGCCAGGCGGTGGATCTCGGACCGCGCGAGCGGCACGAGGGCGTCCGCCTCACCGCGCTCCGCGGCCTCGTCCAGCAGCGCCAGCCGGCGCAGCACGGCGGCCCGCAGTGCCTCGTCCACGCCGGCTCACATCCTGTCGGCGACTTGGTCGAGCAGGCGGTGCAGCCGACGGGTCTGCGTGACGGACATCACAGCGGACTCGCCGGGCGGTGCGACCAGGAGAACTCGGTCGTCCTCGACGAGCACGGTCATCGACCGGTCTCGTCCGAACGGGTCGTGGCAGTCGATCCAACCCTCGGGTTCAGCCATCTGCGCTCCGATCGGGGAGTGGCGCGGCGAGCGCGCCACGCGGGCGGACGACCCCGCTGCGTAGCTGCGGGGTTCCCGCCCTGTGCATCGGCCGTGAGGGCGTCGTGACTTACCCGTTACGCCCCGAATTCACTCGTTTGCTTGAGGTCGCGCACGGTCCGTTGGCCACCGGGGGGCGAAATGCGCCCCGGTTCGGTGGGCCCGCTGGGCACGGACCCCCGATCCCGGCTAGGATTGGTGACGCGGCCCGCTCCCAGTGACCCCCAGGCTGGTTGAGCGGGCCGTCTCAACGCCGAAGGGCCCCGCTCACACCTGGTGAGCGGGGCCCTTCGCGGTTCCGGCGCTCAGAGCTCCAGGGGCGTGTGGGCCAGCCCGTGCGCCTGCGCGACCGGCAGGTTGGTCAGCAGGCCGTCGTGCGCGTTCAGGCCGAGCGCCAGCGCCGGGTCCGACCGCAGCGCCGCCTCCCAGCCCCGGTCGGCCAGCGCCACGGCGTGCGGCAGCGTCACGTTGGTCAGCGCGTAGGTCGACGTGCGCGGCACCGCGCCGGGCATGTTGGCGACGCAGTAGAAGACCGCGTCGTGCACCTGGTACGTCGGGTCGGCGTGCGTGGTCGGCCGCGAGTCGGCGAAGCAGCCCCCCTGGTCGATCGCGATGTCCACCAGCACCGCGCCGGGCTTCATGTCGGCCACCAGCTCGTTGCTCACCAGCTTCGGCGCCTTCGCGCCGGGCACCAGCACCGCGCCGATGACCAGGTCGGCCTCGCGGACGGCCTGCTCGACCGAGTAGCGGTTGGACGTCACCGTGCGCAGGCGGCCCTGGTAGAGGGCGTCGATGTGGCGCAGCCGGTCCACGTTGGTGTCCAGGATCTGCACGTCCGCGCCCATGCCGACGGCGATCGCCGCCGCGTTCAGGCCCGCCACGCCGCCGCCGATGACGACCACCCGCGCCGGGTGCACGCCGGGCACGCCGCCGGGCAGCACGCCGCGCCCGCCGGAGGGCTTCATCAGCGCGAACGCGCCCACCTGCGGCGCCAGCCGGCCCGCGACCTCGGACATCGGGGCCAGCAGCGGCAGCGCGCCGTTCGACGTCTGCACGGTCTCGTAGGCGATGGCGGTGGTCCCGGAGTCCAGCAGCGCCCGCGTCAGCGGCTGGTCGGCCGCCAGGTGCAGGTAGGTGAACAGGACCTGCCCCTTGCGCAGCCGCGGGTACTCCTCGGCGATCGGCTCCTTGACCTTGAGCACCAGGTCGCCCTCGGCCCACACGTCGTCCGCGGTGGCCAGGACCTTCGCGCCGGCGGCCAGGTACTCCTCGTCGGTGATCGCCGAACCGAGGCCCGCGCCGGTCTCGACGACCACGTCGTGACCGCGCTGCGCCAGCTCGTGGGCGCCCGCCGGTGTCAGCGCGACGCGGTACTCGTGGTTCTTGATCTCGCGGGGGACGGCGATCCGCACGGTGGGCTCCTTCGGCCGGTGTTACACCCAAGGTCCGGTAACGCGATTTCGGTGTCATCGTGCGGCGGGCACCAACGGGCCGGGGTCGGGTTGTGCCGATCGCACAAGCCGGTGGTCGCGTTGACACCCGTTGGTGTGGCACCTAGCGTGCGTCCAACCAACTGAACATCGGCCGCGGCGCGACGACAGCGCCGGAACCCGCGCGGGAGAGACCTCGGTGAACGTGCCGGGGCGCCGAAGGAGCAAGCACCCCCGCACACTCTCAGGCAGCGAGAACCGCTCGGGTGAGGCGACTCTGGAAAGCGCGCTCGACGCGCACCCACGGTGCAAGCCGCGACGCCGCGGTGAAGCTCTCAGGTCCCAGGACAGAGCAGGGGATCCGGACCTTGCCTTGAGGAGAGCTGTCGTGACATTTCCGGACAACCTGCTGTACACGCCCGAGCACGAGTGGGTGGACTGGGCGCCGGGTACCCAGGACCCCGTGGCGGTCGGCATCACCTCCTACGCGGCCGGGTCGCTCGGCGACATCGTGTTCGTCGAGCTGCCCCAGGTCGGCGCCGTCGTCAAGTCCGGCGACGTGTGCGGCGAGCTGGAGTCGACCAAGTCGGTCAGCGACCTGTACGCGCCGGTCAGCGGCGAGGTGGTGGCGGTCAACGACGAGGCCGTGAACGACCCGTCATTGATCAACAACGACCCGTACGGCCGGGGTTGGCTGTTCAAGGTGGCGGTGACCGACGCCACCGGGCTGCTGACCGCGGCGAAGTACGCGGAACTGACCGGGGACTGACGCCGTGGCCATCAGCGTGTTCGACCTGTTCTCGGTGGGCATCGGGCCGTCCAGCTCGCACACCGTCGGCCCGATGCGGGCGGCGGTGATGTTCGTCGACCGGCTGCGGCCGGTGCTGGGGACCGTCGACCGGGTGCACGTGGAGCTGTTCGGGTCGTTGGGCGCGACCGGGCACGGGCACGGGAGTCCGAAGGCGGTGCTGCTCGGGCTGGAGGGCCACCGGCCGGAGGAGGTCGACCCGGCCGAGGCCGACCGGCGGGTGGCCGAGATCCGGGCCACCGGGCGGCTGCGGCTCGGCGGTGAGCGGGAGATCGCGTTCACCGAGGACCCCGACCTGGTGATGCACCGGCGCAAGTCGTTGCCGCTGCACCCCAACGGCATGAGCTTCACCGCCCACTCGGGTGACACCGAGGTCGACTCGGCGGTGTACTACTCGGTCGGCGGCGGGTTCGTGGTGGACGAGACGGCCACCGGGGCCGACCGGATCAAAGCCGACGAGACCCCGCTCGCCCACCCGTTCCGCACCGGGGACGAGCTGCTGGCGCGGTGCCGGGAGACCGGGCTGTCGATCAGCGAGGTGATGCTGGCCAACGAGCTGTCGTGGCGGGACGAGGCGTCGGTGCGCTCCGGCCTGCTGCACATCTGGGCGGTCATGCAGGAGTGCGTCGAGCGCGGCTGCACGATCGACGGCGTGCTGCCGGGCGGGCTGAAGGTCCGGCGGCGGGCGGCGGAGATGCGGCAGCGGATGACCGCCGAGCACTACGCCACCGACCCGCTGCGGGTGATGGACTGGGTGACGTTGTTCGCGCTGGCGGTGAACGAGGAGAACGCGGCCGGCGGCCGGGTGGTGACCGCGCCGACCAACGGCGCGGCCGGCATCGTGCCCGCGGTGCTGCACTACTACACGCGGTTCGTGCCCGGCGCGTCCGACGACGGGGTGGTGCGGTTCCTGCTGACGGCGGGCGCGGTCGGCGTGCTGTTCAAGGAGAACGCGTCCATCTCCGGCGCCGAGGTCGGGTGCCAGGGCGAGGTCGGCTCGGCGTGCTCGATGGCGGCCGGCGGGCTGGCCGAAGTGCTCGGCGGCACGCCGGAGCAGGTCGAGAACGCGGCCGAGATCGCCATGGAGCACAACCTCGGGCTGACGTGCGACCCGATCGGCGGACTGGTGCAGATCCCGTGCATCGAGCGCAACGCGCTGGCGTCGATCAAGGCGATCACGGCGGCGCGGATGGCGTTGCGCGGCGACGGCTCGCACTTCGTGTCGCTGGACAAGGTCATCAAGACCATGCGCGAGACCGGCAAGGACATGAAGGTCAAGTACAAGGAGACGGCACGCGGCGGCCTGGCCGTGAACGTCATCGAGTGCTGAGCGTGGCCGGGGGTCGGTGACGGCCCCCGGCCCGCGGGTCACGGCAGGACGGACTCGATCGCCTTGACGACCGCCTCGTCCTCCGGCTGGGTGGTCGGCCGGAAGCGGGCGACGACGTCGCCGGTGGGGGAGAGCAGGAACTTCTCGAAGTTCCACTGCACGTCGCCCGCCGCGCCGTCGTTGTCGGCGAACGCGGTCAGCTCCGCGTACACCGGGTGCCGGGACGGGCCGTTGACCTCGATCTTCTCGAACAGCGGGAACGTGACGCCGTAGGTGGTCGAGCAGAACTCGGCGATCTCCTCCGCCGTGCCCGGCTCCTGGCCGGCGAACTGGTTGCACGGGAACCCGACCACCGAGAACCCCTGCTCGGCGTACCGCTCCTGCAACCGCTCCAAGCCCTGGTACTGCGGCGTCAGCCCGCACTTGGAAGCGACGTTCACCACCAGCAACGCCTTGCCCGCCAACGCGCCCAGGCTCGACGGCTCGCCGTCCAGGGTGTGCAGCGGGATGTCGTGGATGCTCATGCCCGCGAGGCTACGTGCCGCTCGACCAGCGCCCGCAGCGCCACCATCTCGGCGGCCAGGGCGGCCCGGCCCGCCGCCGTCACGCCGACCCACGTCCGGGGCCGCCTGCCGTCGTAGCCCTTCTCCACGGCCACCAGCCCGGCCCGCTCCAGCACCGCGATGTGCCGCGACAGGTTGCCCGCCGTCAGCTCCAGGGTGGACCGCAGGTAGCCGAACTCGACCCGCTTCGCCTCCGCCGCGACGGTCAGGATGCCCAGCCGGTGCTTCTGGTGCACCACGTCGTCCAGCGACGCGGTCGGGTGCTCAGCCACGCCGCAGGCCCACCAGGCCGCCGACGACGAGGGCCAGGCCGGGCAGCACGACCACGGCGGCCGTCGACCACGTGGTCGGGTGCGCGACGGTCAGCGGCGTGATCGTGGCGGACGCGCAGAGCACGACCAGGTAGGCCGCGGTGGTCGTGGTGAACCGGGTGCTGCGCTCCAACGCCGCCAGCACCACCAGGCCGAGGCCGATCGCGATGAACTGCCCGATCGCCGGCTGGTCCTGCTGCAGCACGGCCGTGCCGAGCACCGCCGCGGCCGCCGTCGGCAGGCGGGGCGCCTTCCAGTGCCACAGCACGGTGGCCGCGGCGAGCACGATCAGCCCGACGCCCGTGCCCGACTGGAAGCGGAACGGCAGGTGGGCCAGCGCCAAACCGACCACGGGCCCGCTCAGGCCGATCGCCAACGCCCCGAGGTAACCCCTGGTGGACGTCTCGATGCCGACCCGCGCGCCGCGCCTGCGGTACCACCACACGGTCGCCAGGCCACCGGTCACCAGCACCACCAGCCAGTACAGGCCGAGCAGCACCGGGTGCCGCACGTCGGGCAGCGCGCCGAGCACCGTCAGCGGCGACCACGCGCCCGGCTCGGGCGACCCGGCGGCGGGCTCGTGCAGCGGCACCGCCAGGAACGACGCGATCCCGAAGAACAGCAGCGGGAACGGGTAGGCGTGCCGGTCCTCCCGCGCCCGCCGGCGCAGCGCCTCCAGGTCGCGCAGCAGGTCTGCCACCCAATCAGGTTTGCACCGCAAACCGGATGGGTCAAGCACGCGGCCGGAAGATGGTCACCACCACCCGCAGCCCGAGCAGCACGCTGATCACCAGCAGGTTGTAGCCGAAGAGCTGGAACAGCGAGACGTTCGGACCGACCTCCGGCCCGCCGTCCGCGCCGAGCAGCATCACCGCCATCACGCCCGCCGTCGCGCCCAGCACGGTCAGCATCACCTGGTGCAGCAGCGAGACGACGAACTGCCGGTCCCGGTCGTCGGCGAACAGCCGCACGCCCACGCCCAGCCGCCCCTGCTCCAGGGCGGCGGAGATCCGATCGGCCCGCCGGGGCAGCCGGCGCAGCATCGGCAGCATCGCGTGCAGCTCCTCGGTCACCGTCCGCCGCAGCGACTCCGGCGTCAGGCGGGCGTTGAACTCCCGGTCCGCGAACGTCCGCGACTCGACCACGAGGTTGAACCCGGGCGACAGCGCGGCCAGCGTCCCCTCCACCGTGGCCAGCGCCCGGAACACCGCCGCGATCTCCGGCGGGATGCTCAGCCCGTGCCGGTAGACCAGCGTGAACAGGTCGCCGAACATCTGCGCGTCCGGTCGCATCCCGGTGCTCAGGTGCCGCGCCATGAACTGCCCGAGCGCGCGCTCCAAGTGCTGCTCGTCGATCTCGTCCGGCCTGGTCACGAGTTCCAGCAGCGCGTCGCGCAGCCCGGCCGGGTCGCCGTGGTCGACCGACAGCAGCAGCTTGCCGAGCGCCGCCCGCAGCTGCGCGTCGATCCGGCCGACCGACCCGAAGTCGAGCAGGCCGAGCCGACCGTCGTGCAGCAGCATGATGTTGCCGGGGTGCGGGTCGGCGTGGAAGACGCCGTTGACCAGCACCTGGCGCAGCAGCGCGGCCAGCAGCGTCCGGGCCAGCGCGTCCCGGTCGACCGAGTCCAGCGACGCCGACCGCACCGGCACGCCGTCCAGCCGCTCCATCACCAGCACGCGGGCCGTGCAGAGCTCTTCGTGCGCGGTCGGCAGCACCACGTCGGTACCGGCGGACGCCGCGCGCACGGCGGCCAGGTTGCGCGCCTCGACCCGGAAGTCCAGCTCCTCGCGCAACGCCGCGGAGAACCCGGCCGCCAGGTCGCGCACCCCGATCGCCTTGCCCCACCTGGTCCGGTCGTGCAACGTCGAGGCGAGCCGGTCCACGATGTCCAGGTCGGCCTCGGCGACCCGCCGCACGCCCGGCCGCTGCACCTTCACCACGACGTCCTCGCCGGTCTTCAACCGCGCCCGGTGCACCTGCGCCACCGACGCGGCGGCGATCGGCCGCTGGTCGAACTCGGCGAACACGTCCTCCGGCGCCCGGCCCAGCTCGGCCACCAGCACCTCGCGCACCGCGGGCCACGGCGCGGCGGGCACCTTGTCCTGCAGCAGCGCCAGCTCGTCCACCACGTCCGCGGGCAGCAGGTCCGACCGCGTGGACAGCACCTGGCCGAGCTTGACGAAGGTGACCCCGCCCTCCTCCAGCGCCAGCCGCAGCGACCGGGCCAGCCGGGTGTCGGTGCGCTCCCGGCCGCGCAGGTACGGGCCGAGGCCGTGCCGGACCGCGATCGCGGTGATCCGCGAGTAGCGGCGGGTGCGGGAGACCCGGCCGCGCAGCGCCCGCCACCACTCGGTCGGCGGCGGGACCGACCCGGTCGGCACCACGATCTCGGCGAACGTCAGCACCGCGATCACCAGCAGCAGCGAGATGCCGAACTGCACGGTCCCCAGCGACGGCGCCTGCTGCGCGTCCGGCATGCCGCTGAGCGCGGCCCTGGTCATCGACAGGCCCAGCAGGCACGCGAGCGTGGTGCGGATCAGGCCGACCCGCAGGCCGAGGATGCGGCGCGCGGCCAGCGCCATGCCGAGCACCAGCGCCAGGAACGTCGCCGGCACGCCGACCGTGTACAGCAGGAAATCACCCATACGTCCTCCCCCGAGCGTTCCGGGCGGAGGATAGAGCGATCTGCTTGAGACGGTGCGTGGCGTGCCCAGACCTCCGACCACTCGGATGGCTCAGGCGAGGTGTTCAACGGGTAATGGTCTGCGCGGAGCTGTACAGGTTCCTCATTTCACGCATGTGAAGAGTGTTGACGAATCGGGCGTGCAGTCCCTACGGTCGGCGAAGAGGTCCGAGGACCTCCGCAGGAACACCCGTGGAGGGGCCCCGACTTCGGCGGCGGTGTCGCGGGCCCCTCCACGGGTGCGCCCGCTCGTCCGGGCTCACAGCTCGAAGATCGGACCCGTCTCGGCGCGCATCACGCACGGGTTGGGGAACTCCGCCTCGAACACGCGGGTCTCGCCCCGCCACTTGCCGGACGCCTTCACCCGCACCGGGTCGTACTCCATGGTGCACATCGCCTGGCCGGACGACAGGCCGCCGATCTGGCCGTCCACATCGGACAGCGCCAGGCACGCCTCGTCCGCCCTGGGGTGCAGGCCGCCCGCCGGCTCGCAGGTGAGGTTGGCCAGCTGGAACGTCTCGCCGTGCCGCACGGTGAGCAGGAAGCCCGACTCCGGTGCGGAGAAGACGGGGATGAACGCGGTCATGGCCGCGAGCAAGGGGAGTGGTGCCATGCTCCCCAGCCTGACCGGCCGGCACGGCGGTCTCCAGGGGGCTCACCGGATCGTGTGGTTTCCTGGACGGTGCCACGCGCCGGTGTGAGGTGAGTCACGTCGAGGTGGCCGACCCGGGTCGTCGGGCCAGGGTGGGTGGATGGCTTCCGAGGTGCGCAGGGTGGCGCTCGCCAGTTCGGCCGGGAACGCCGTGGAGCTGTACGACTTCCTGCTCTACGGCACCGCGTCGGCGCTGGTGTTCGACAAGCTGTTCTTCCCGTCCTTCGACCCGCGGATCGGCACGCTGCTGGCGTTCGCCACGTTCGGCGCGGGCTTCCTGGCCCGGCCGCTCGGCGGGGTGGTGATCGGCCACTTCGGCGACCGCGTCGGCCGGCGGTCGATGCTGGTGCTGACGCTGACCGCGACCGGCCTGTGCACGGCGGCGATCGGGCTGCTGCCGACGTACGAGTCGGTGGGGCTGGCCGCGCCGCTGGGCCTGGTGCTGCTGCGATTGGTGCAGGGGTTCTTCCTGGGCGGCGAGCAGGGCGGCGCGACGTTGATGGCGGTCGAGCACGCGCCCGCCGGGCGCACCGGGTGGTACGGCAGCTGGACGTTCCTCGGCTCGCCGGTGGGGCTGCTGCTGGCCAACGGCGCGATGGCGGCGTCGACCGCGGTGTCCGGCGACGCGTTCCTGAGCTGGGGCTGGCGGGTGCCGTTCCTGCTCAGCCTGGTGCTCGTGGGCGTGGGGCTGTACGTGCGGCTGTCGGTGGAGGAGAGCCCGGTGTTCCGCCGGGCCCGGGAGACCTCGGGCGCGGTGCGGCTGCCGGTGGTCGTCGTGCTGCGGCGGTCGTGGCGGCAGGTGCTGCTGGGCGCCGGGGTGAACGTCGGGTTCAACATGTTCATCTTCGTGGTGGCGACGTTCGCGCTGTCGTACTGGACGAAGCAGCTCGGGATGCCGCGCGGCACGCTGCTGACCGCCGCCCTGGTCGGGGCGTTCGCGCAGGCGGTGGCGATCCTGGTGTTCGCGCGGCTGTCCGACCGGGTCGGGCGGCTGCCGGTGATGCTCGGCGGCGCGGCGTTCCTCGGCGTGTTCGCGTTCCCGCTGTTCTGGTTGCTGGAGGCGCGGTCGGCGGGGTTGGCCGTGGTGGCGATGGTGGTGGCGTTCGCCGGGTCGGCGGCGGTGTTCGGCCCGATGCCCGCCTACTACGCGGAGCTGTTCGGCGCGCGGGTGCGGTACAGCGGCGTGTCGTTGAGCTACCAGCTCGGCGCGGTGCTGGGCGGTGGCCTGTCGCCGGTGGTGGCCACGTGGCTGTTGGGCGTGACCCCCACCCGCGACTCCTGGCCCATCTCCCTCTACCTGATCGTCGGCGCCCTGATCAGCGCCCTCTCCCTGCTCGCCATCGGCGAAACCCTCCGCCGCGCGCCCGCTACCGCGACGTGACGGCGGCCAGCGCGTCGGTGAGCGCGCGGGCGGCGTCGGCCGGGGGAGCGGTGGCGCGCCACGCGATCACGCCGTCGGGGCGGACCAGGGCCGCGCCCCGGCGGCCGATCCCGTAGCGCTCCGCCAGCTCGCCGGTGGGGTCGGCCAGGGCCGGGACCTCCAGGCCGGGGACGTCGGCGGCCCACGCCGGGTCGAGGGTGACCAGGGTCCAGCCGGTGAAGAGGTCCAAAGTGGACTTCAGGGCGCCGTCGTGCTCCACCACCACGTGCGGCGCGCGGAAACCGGGTCGGCCGCTCGGCTCGGCCGGGTCCTCCATCGGGGCCGGGTCGTCGTCCTCGACCAGCACGGCGCCGGAGCGGCAGCGGTAGCCGAGGGTCAGGCGGAACGGGTCCACCTCGGCCGGCACGTCCGGGCCGGCCGGCTGCGGCGCGAACCGCTGCACGTAGTTGGCGTACGAGCCGTCCACCACGAGCTGCGCGTACGGCCGCCGTTCGGCCTCGTAGCTGTCCAGCAGGCCCTCGCCCGCCTCGCCGCGCAGCACCGCCGCCAGCTTCCACGCGATGTCGAACCCGTCGCCGATCGCCGTGTTGCCGCCCAGCCCGCCGGTCGGCGGCGTCACCTTGGCCGCGTCACCGACCAGGAACACCCTCCCGGCCCGGAACCGGTCGCTCAGCCACGCCGCCACCTCCCACGCCGTCACCTCCAGCACCTCCGGCTCCAGGTCCGGCACGTCCGTCGCGACCCGCAGCAGCTCGACGCACCGCCGCACCGGGTAGTCGGCCGCCGACTCGCGCGCCGGGTCGTACTCGACCGTGAACACGTTGCGCCGCGGCGTGCTCGTCGCCACGAGCGCGCCGGTGAACGCCGGGTTGCGCAGGTAGTACAGCGTGACCTTGTCGGCCGCGACGTGCGACGCGAGGTCCGCGTCGAACACCACCCCGACGTGGTGCGACAGCCCGCCGCGCCCGTGCCGCCCGATGCCCGCCATCCCGCGCACGGCGCTGTGCGCGCCGTCCGCCCCGATCACGTAGTCCGCCCGCGCGGTCCGCTCGCCGTCGGCCGTCCGGAGCCGCGCCGTCACGCCCTCGTCGTCCTGCTCCAGCGCCACCAGCTCGGTCCCGAACCGGACGTCCGCGCCCAGCTCGCGCGCTCGCCGCAGCAGCACCGGCTCGACCTCGTCCTGGCTCGCCAACCCGGAGCGCTCGGGGCTGAGCGGGGTGTCCCAGCCCTCGTCCTCGTGCACGATGGTGGTGAACACCTCCCCGCGCAGGCTGGCCGCGACCTTGATCACCAGGCCGCCGTCGAGCCCGGCGCCCGCCGCCGGCACCTCGTCCGCCACCCCGCCCCGGCGCAGCAGCTCCATCGTCCGGTGCGTCTGCCCGGTCGCCTTCGGGTGCGGTGACGTGCCCCGGTGCTTCGAGACGCACAGCACCTCGACGCCCCGCTGGGCGAGGAACATCGCGGCGGACAGCCCGCCGAGCCCCGCGCCCACCACCAGAACCCGCACGTTCTCATCTGCCATAAGAAGAATCTTAGGCAGTAAGAGATTTGGCAGGCAAGAGTCTTAGTCGAGTCGGACGGTCTCCCCGGTGCGCGCCGACTCGAACGCCGCCTCCACGACCTCCAGCCCGGTCACCGCGTCCGCCACCGGGACGGGCGCCTGACCGGCGGCGACGGCCGCGTAGAAGTCCTGGTAGGCGCCCGGCTCGGTGCGCACGGGCCGGTCGCCGAGCGAGCCCCACCGCTCCTCCGGCTCCTCGCCCCAACCCGGACCGCCGGGCGTCGCGCCCGCCTTCAACGCGTCCTCCTGCGGGTCCATCCCGTGCTTGACGTACGCCGACCGGTCGCCCAGCACCCGGAACCGCGGGCCGAGCGACGCCGCCAACGCCGACGCCCACAGGTGCGACACCGCGCCGTCCGGGTGGGTCAGCGCGAGGAACGCGTCGTCGTGCGCCAGCGCGCCCGGCCGCAGCGTTCGCACCTCCGCGTACACGCTCGCCGGCCGGCCGAGCAGCGCCACCGCCTGGTCGACCAGGTGCGTGCCCAGGTCGAAGACGATGCTGCCCAGGTCGGCCGGGTCGCCGGACTCCTTCCAGCTGCCCTTCACCTCCGGCCGCCACCGCTCGAACCGCGACTCGAACCGGTGCACCCGCCCCAGCGCGCCCTCGCCGACCAGCCGCGCCACCGTGCGGAAGTCGCCGTCCCAGCGCCGGTTGTGGAACGGCGCGAGCAGCAGCCCCCGCGCCGCGGCCAGGTCGGCCAGCTCCCGCGCCTCGGCGGCGGACGGCGCGAACGGCTTGTCCACCACGGCGTTCAGCCCGTGCTCCAGCGCGGCGCGGGCGTGCGCGGCGTGGAACCGGTTCGGCGTGGTCACCACGACCAGGTCGAACTCGTCCGCCCGCGGCCACACCTCGTCCACCGACGCGATCAGCTCGGCGCCGGGGTAGCGGGCCGCCACCTCCGCCCGCCGCTCGGGGTTGCCGGTGACGACGGCGGTCAGCTCCAGACCCGGCGTGGTGGCCAGGAACGGCGCGTGGAAGGCGGCTCCGCCGAGCCCGTAGCCGATGAGTGCGGTGCGCATGGGGGCCAACCCTAAGCGTCCCAGGGCGTGGACGCCCTGTCGCGGGCGTCCGCCCGGCGCTAGCTTCAGCACCATGATCCCGCTCGTGACCCGTCGGCACGTGGACTACGTGCGCGTCACCAGCACGGCCTGTCGACTCGGCTGATCCGCCCCGCACCACCGCGCGCCCGGTGTCCTCGGCGTGCCCGAAAACCCCTCTGCCTGCCTGAAACCCCGGCCTGCCCGAAAACCCCCGCCTGCCCTGACAGGAGCCTTCAGCATGTCCTGGTCCTTCGACACCCTCCAGGTCCACTCCGGCGCCGCGCCCGACCCGACGACCGGCGCGCGGGCCACGCCGATCTACCAGACCACGTCGTTCGTGTTCCGCGACTCCGCGCACGGCGAGGCGCTGTTCAGCCTGGCCGAGCCGGGCAACATCTACACCCGCATCAACAACCCGACCCAGGACGTGCTGGAGCAGCGGGTCGCCGCGCTGGAGGGCGGGGTGGCGGCGGTCGCGTTCGCCTCGGGCCAGGCCGCCGTGACCGCGACCGTGCTCAACCTCGCCCGCGCGGGCGACCACCTGGTGTCCAGCGCGTCCCTCTACGGCGGCACCCACAACCTGTTCCGCCACACCCTGGCCAAGCTCGGCATCGAGGTGTCCTTCGTGGACGACCCCGACGACCTGGACGCGTGGCGGGCCGCGGTGCGGCCGGGCACCAAGCTGTTCTTCGCCGAGTCGCTGGCCAACCCGCGCAGCAACGTGCTGGACGTCGCGGCGGTCGCCGAGGTGGCGCACGCGGCCGGCGTGCCGCTGGTGGTGGACAACACCGTGCCGACGCCGTACCTGCTGCGGCCGATCGAGCACGGCGCGGACGTCGTGGTCCACTCGGCCACGAAGTACCTGGGCGGGCACGGCACCGCCGTCGCGGGCGTGGTCGTGGACGGCGGCACGTTCGAGTACTCCGACGCCGCGAAGTTCCCCGACTTCACCGAGCCCGACCCCAGCTACCACGGCCTGCGCTACTGGCCCGCGCTCGGGCCCGGCGCGTTCGCGGCCAAGCTGCGGGTGCAGGGCCTGCGCGACACCGGCGCGGCGATCGCGCCGCTGAACAGCTTCCTGGTGCTGCAGGGCATCGAGACGCTGTCGCTGCGGATCGAGAAGCACTCGGCGAACGCGCTGGAGCTGGCGCGGTGGCTGGAGGGGCGCGACGAGGTGGCGCGGGTGCACTACGCGGGCCTGCCCTCCAGCCCGTGGCACGACCTGGCGCGGAAGTACCTGCCGGCGGGCGCGGGCGGCGTGGTGTCGTTCGAGCTGCGCGGCGGCGTCGACGCGGGCCGCGCGTTCGTCGACGGCGTCGAGCTGTTCAGCCGGCTGGTCAACATCGGTGACGTGCGCAGCCTCATCGCGCACCCGGCCGGCACCACGCACCGCCAGCTCACCCCCGAGGAGCAGGTCGTCTCGGGCGTCACGCCGGGCCTGGTCCGGCTGTCGGTGGGCATCGAGGGCGTGGCGGACCTCAAGGCCGACCTGGAGGCCGGCTTCCGCGCCGCCAAGTCGGCGTTGTGAGCCCCGGGGGCGCCGGCGGATGGCGGGAAGGTGACCCGAACGGGCGACGGCAGTGGGTGCGCGGCGCGCTGCCGGGGCTGCCCGACCTGGCGATCGCCTACGAGACCTGGGGCGAGCCGAACGCGGACCGGTCGAACGCGGTGCTGGTGCTGCACGCGCTGACCGGCGACAGCCACGTGGCGGGCCCGGCCGAGCCGGGCCACCCCACGCCGGGCTGGTGGGACGGGTTGGTCGGCCCGGGACGCGCGCTGGACCCGCGGCGCTGGTTCGTGGTCGCGCCCAACGTCCTGGGCGGCTGCCAGGGCACCACCGGGCCGACCTCGACCGCGCCGGACGGCCGGCCGTGGGGCACGCGGTTCCCGCGCGTCACGGTGCGCGACCAGGTGGCCGCCGAGGTGCTGCTGGCCGACGCGCTGGGCGTCGACGCGTGGGCCGCCGTGCTCGGCGGGTCCATGGGCGGCATGCGGGCGCTGGAGTGGGCGGTGTCCGAACCGGACCGGGTGCGGGCGCTGCTGGTGCTGGCCGCGCCGGCCGCGTCGACGGCCGAGCACATCGCGCTGGCGTCCGCGCAGCTGCACGCCATCCGGCTGGACCCGGTCGGCGGCCTCGGCGTGGCCCGCCGGATCGCGCTCGTCGGCTACCGCGCCGAGCCGGAGCTGGCCACCCGGTTCGGGCGCGCGGTCCGCCCGGACGGCCGGTTCGAGGTGGAGTCCTACCTGGACCACCACGCGACCAAGCTGGTCCGCCGGTTCGACCCGGTCAGCTACGCCACCCTGACCGAGGCGATGAACAGCCACGACGTGGGGCGCGGCCGGGGTGGCGCGCGGGCCGCGCTGCGCCGCGTCACGGCCCGCGCGGTGGTGGCCGGCATCGACTCCGACCGGCTGTACCCGCTGTGGCAGCAGGCCGAGGTCGCCGACGCCGTTCCCGGCGCCGGCGACCTGCGCGTGGTGACCTCGCCGCACGGCCACGACGCGTTCCTCATCGAGGTCGAGCAGGTGTCGGAACTGGTCTCCGAACTGCTCGGGGAGGGCTAGAAGCCGGCCGTGATGCGGGTGAACTCCCAGTCCGGCTGGGCGATGCCGCTGCAGTTCGACGACACCTGGCCATCGCACCCGCCGCGGTCGCGGTTGACCGCCCAGAACGAGAACCGGCCCAGGCCGTTCGCCTTGGACCAGTCGCGCAGCTGGGTCCACGTCTGGGTGGTGGTCACCTCGCGCTGGTCGGACAGGCCGTTCATGCCCGAGATGCCGACGTGCCGGAACGCCTCCGCGTCCGACCAGCCGAACGTGGCCTTCAGCTTGTTCTTCAGCCCGGTGGCGGCGTTGATCGTGTCGGCGCCGATGTTCGAGCTGCCGAAGTCGAACGGCATGAGCGTGAACACGTCGACGCCCGCGCCGATCGCCGCGGACCGCTCGATCAGCCGGTTGCCCCAGGAGTTGGGGCCGGTGGTCGTGGTGCCGAAAGTGACGATCGTCTGGATGCCGGGGTTGGTCGCCTTGACGATCTTCAACGCCTCCAGGATGCGGTCCTGCACGGTCGCGTTCTCGAACTCGTCGGTGTTCTCGATGTCGATGTCGATGGCCTTGAGCCCGTAGGCGTCGATGACCTTCTGGTAGGCCCCCGCAAGCGCTTGCGGCGTCGAGCAGTTGGGCCCGAGCTTGTTGCCGCTCCACCCGCCGAACGACGGCACCACGTCACCGCCGGCCGCCCGGATCTGCTGGATGGCCTGCGCGTCGACGCTCCCGGTCAGCGGCCGGTTGCCGTCCCACGCCGGGTTGCACCCGCCGGAGGCCAGCACGAACGCCATGGTGAACCACTTGACGCCGGTGGTGCTCATGATCGTCGCCGGGGCCGGCGGGTTGCCCCAGCCCATGAACAGGTACGGCGCGCCGCGCCCGCCGACCGGGTTCGTGCCCGGCTGGGTGGTGGCCGAGACCTGGTTGGACGGGCCCGAGGTGTTCGCGGCCGCGTCGCGCGCCCGGACCGTGAACGTGTACGCCGTGGAGGCGCTGAGGCCGCCGACGGTCGCGGTGGTGCCGCTGACCGTGGTCGCCACGGTGGCGCCCCGGTACACGTCGTAGGCGGTCACGCCGACGTTGTCGGTCGACGCGGTCCAGGACAGCGACACCGAGTTGCTGGTGGCGCCGGTGACGCGGAGCGAACCCGGTGCGCTCGGCGCGACCGCGTCACCACCGCCGCCACCGGTGCAGGGGGCCCCGTTGACGGTGCAGTTGAGCGGCGCGCCGGGACCGGCGCCGACGAAGCCGAAGCTCGCCGACGCGCCGACGCCGACGGAGCCGTTGTACTCGCGGTTGGTCGCCACGTAATGATCACCCGTCCGGGTGACCAAGGCGTCCCAGTACGACCCGAGCGAGGTGCCCGCGGGCAGGTCGAACTCGATCCGCCAGGACGTGATGGCGGCGGGCCCGCCGTTGGCGACGGTGAACCTGGCCTCGAAGCCGCTGCCCCAGTCCTGGGTCTTGGCGAAGGTGGCGGTGACGCCCGGCGCCGCTTGCGCGGCCGGGCCCACCACCAGGGAACCGAGGGCCAGTGCGCCTGCTGCGAGCAGCGCGCTCGTGCGTCTTGACATGAGGGATCTCCTCTTCGGCGGGATCGGCAGGGGTGAATCGCGCCCACCTGGGAGAGTGGTCTAGACCAGTTCGAAAGGCAAGGCTCCTGACCGGTTCGCCCGGCGGAAGTGGCGGGCGAAAGGGGCGGAGCGGACTACTCGTCCAGCGCGGTGGCGATCCACGGCGTCACCGGCAGGTCGCGCGACTCGCACTCGCCCGCCAGCTTCACCGTCCACCGCAGCGCCTGGAGCACGACCGTGGCCAGCTCCTGCGGCTGCCCGTTGGCCAGGGCGATCTCGATCTGCTCGGCGGCGGCCTCCTGGTCGCCGTGCACCTCGGCCAGCAGCGTGCGGATCGCGGTGCGGACCGGCGGGTCGGCGTCGTCGATCGGCACCTCCTGCCCGTCCTCGTCGAAGACCTGCATCTTCACCGGCGTCGCGCCGCCGGACCCGAGCGCGGCGACCATCTCGCTGCACTCGGAGAACAGCAGGAGGACCAGCTCGCGGATCTCCTCGTTGCCCTCGGGCGAGCCGCTGAGGTACCCGGTGACCAGGTCGACCGCGACAGCGTCCTCCCCGACCTTGGCTGCGGTCAGGGCCTCGCCGGCCACGGCCTGGAGCCGCGACCAGCGATCCGGATCTTGCTGCGGGTGCATTCAGCCATCTTCCAACACGGAGTAGGGGCGCACAGCTCTGCATATTGCCTACCTGGTGGTGTTCGCCCGCCGCAACGGCTTGTCCGGGGTGTCGTGCGTCCGGTATGGGCGGGTCGTGCTACCCCGGTATGACAGCCCCTGGTCTCCTGTGGCGGGCCGGTCCCGGCGCATAGCATCGGGCCGTGGTCCGCACCCTCCTCCAGGTCGTGCTGCTCCGCGACCGCTCGCGGATCTTCGACGGCTCCCGGTTCCACCACGCGCTGAGCGCGTTGGTGCTGCTCCACGGCCTGGTCATCGGGATCGGGGTGAGCTCGGGGTACGTCGCGGACGAGGAGCCGGACGGCTGGTGGCCGCTGCTGTTCGCCCTCGTGGCCGGCAGCACCGCCCTCACCCTGCGCTCCGCGCTCCTGGCGTGGCGGCTGGCCACGGTCGGCCTGGTGGTCATGCGGCTGCTGGTGACGTCCGAGCCCGCGGTCCTGGGCAGCTGGCAGTGGTGGTGGTACCCGGCGGTGCTGCTGGCGGTCGCCACCGTGCACCGCGGCCGGGTCGTGCTGCTCGTGGCGTTGATCACGTCCGGCGTGGTGTTCGCGCTGGGAACACCCGGTGACGCCCTGCCGACGACCGGCTTCCTGCTCCTGCTGCTCCTGCTCGGGTACGCGGTGGGCGCGCGCGGCCGGGCCGAGCAGCGGTTCCACTCCGAGCGGGACGAGAAGGCGGCGCTGGTCGAACGCGCCCGGATCGCCCGCGAGATGCACGACGTGGTCGCGCACCACATGTCGCTGGTGGTCGTGCGGTGCGAGACCGCGCCCTACCGGATCGCGGACCTGCCCGGGGCCGCCGAGCGGGAGTTCGCCGAGCTGGGCGCGGCGGCGCGGGCCGCGATCACCGACATGCAGCAGCTGCTCGGCGTGCTGCGGGCCGAGGACCAGCACGCCGACCGGGCCCCGCAGCCGGGGCTGGCCGACATCACCTCGCTGCACGCGGACGCGTCCGTCACCGACGCCGAGGTGCCCGAGGCGGTCGGGCTGACCGCGTACCGGATCGTGCAGGAGGCGTTGACCAACGCCGGTCGGCACGCGCCCGGCGCGACCACGTCGGTCACCGCGGAGCTGGTGCGCGACGAGCTGCGGGTGGTCGTGCGCAACACGGCGGGCGGGCCGTCGCGGGGCGGGGGCGGCGGGCACGGGCTGCGCGGCATGGGGGAACGGGTGGCGGTGCACGGCGGTTCGCTGACCGCCGGGCCCACCGAGGACGGGGGTTTCGAGGTGCGTGCGGTGATCCCGGTGGGTCGGCGGTGATCCGGGTGCTGGTCGTGGACGACCAGGAGATGGTGCGCGAGGGCTTCTCCGCGCTGCTGGCCGCCCAGGACGACATCACCGTGGTCGGGTCGGCCGGTGACGGCGCCGCCGGCGTCGCCGAGGTGCGCCGGCTGCGGCCGGACGTGGTCCTCATGGACGTGCGGATGCCGGGGGTGGACGGGCTGACCGCCACCCGGCTGCTCGCCGACGACCCGGTCAAGGTGCTCGTGCTCACCACGTTCGACCTGGACGACTACGTGTACGAGGCGTTGCGGGCCGGCGCGAGCGGGTTCCTGCTCAAGCACGCGCCGGCCAGCGAGCTGCTGGCCGCGGTGCGGGTGGTGGCGCGCGGTGACGCGCTGCTCGCGCCCTCGGTGACCAAGCGGCTGATCGAGGACTTCGTGAAGGCGCAGCCGGTCCGGGCCGTCAAGCCGGCCGCGCTGGGCGCGCTGACCGACCGGGAGACCGAGGTGCTGCTGCTCATCGCGCGGGGTCTGTCCAACGGCCAGATCGCCGCGCACCTGGTGCTGGCCGAGCAGACGGTGAAGACGCACGTGAGCCGGGTGCTGATGAAGCTGGGGCTGCGGGACCGGGCGCAGGCGGTCATCGCGGCCTACGAGTCCGGCCTGGTGGTACCGGGGTAGGGGGCGGGAACCGGCGCCGCGGGGTGACGACCGGGCGGCCGTGGTCTTCCTAGCTTCGTCGCCATGCCGAAGAAGATCGCGTTGCTGGCCGCGCTGCTGGTCGTGGCGACACCGGGCGGCGGCGACCCGCCCCCGTTCCGGCCCAGGGTCGAGGTCACCGGCGACCTGGCGCGCGCCGCGCACGTCGCCGTCGTCGTGCCGGGGTCCGATGTGGACGACCGGCGGTTCGCCGCGACGGTCGGCCGGATGGCGCGCGACCTGCACGCGTCCGCCGGTCGGGACGACCTGGCCGTGGTCGCCTGGCTCGGCTACCGGACGCCGTCCGGGCTCGGGGTGGACGCGGCGGGCGGGCGGCTGGCGCGGGCCGGCGCGGTCGCGCTGGCCGAGTACGTGCGGACGCTGCCGGGGCACGTGCACCTGATCTGCCACAGCTACGGCTCGGTGGTGTGCGCGCTGGCCGCGCCGCCCGTCGACGACGTGGTGCTCCTCGGGTCGCCCGGCGTGCGGGTGGACTCGGTCGGGTCGGCCGCGCGGGTGTGGGCGGCGCGCGGCGGCCGGGACTGGACCCGGTGGGTGCCCGCGGTGCGGCTCGGCGACCTCGGGCACGGGCCGGACCCGGTCGACCCGGCGTTCGGCGCGCGCGTGTTCGACGCCGGTGACGTCGAGCACGACGGGTACTTCCGGGCGGGCACGCCGTCGCTGCGCGCCCTGACCCGGATCGCGGTGGGGGAGGCGCCGTGAGCCGGGACCCGGTAATCGACGCGACCAGGGCCATCGCCGTCGTCGGCGTGGTGCTGGGGCACTGGCTGGTGACGGCCGTCGTGCTGACCGGCGACGGCCTGGTGGTCGACAGCCCGCTGCGGTGGCTGCCCGAGCTGGCCCCGGCGACCTGGGTGCTCCAGACGCTGGGGCTGTTCTTCTTCACCGGCGGGTTCGCCGCGGCGCGGTCGGGCACGCCGTGGTGGCGCCGGGCGCGCGGGCTCGTGCTGCCGGTGGCGGTGCTGCTCGGCGCGTGGGGCGCGGTCCTGTTCGGACTGTCGCTGCGCGGGCTGCCGCAGCAGACGGTGTGGACCGTCGGTCACCTCGTCGTCACGCCGCTGTGGTTCCTGGCCGTCCACGTGGTGCTCCTGGCGCTCACGCCGCTGCTCTCGCGGCTGGGCTGGTGGGGCGTGGCGATCCCGGTCGCGCTGGTGGCGGTGGACGTCGGCTGGGTGAACGTGATCGCGGTGTGGTGGGCGCCGTGGCAGGTGGGCGTGCTGGTCGCCCGGCGCGGGCACGCCCGGATCGGCGGGCACCGCTCCTGGGGTGCGGCGCTGCTCGTGGCGGGCGGGGTGGCGTTCGTGCTGCTGCTGCGCGCCGGTCACCCGGCCAGCGCGGTCGGGGTGCCCGGTGCGGCCGAGTCGAACCTGTCGCCGCCGTCGGCCGCCGCGCTGGCGCTGGCGTTGGCGCAGGTCGGGCTGGTGCTGCTGGTGCGGCCGTCGTTCCGGGCGCGGGCGCTGAACGCGCTGGCGCTGCCGATCTTCCTGACGCACCAGAGCGCGCTGCTGGTGGTGACGCTGGCCGGGTCGGCGTTCGGCGCGCTGCGCGGCCTGCACACACCGCCGTCGGACGCGCTATGGGTGCTGGAGCGCGGGACGTGGCTGCCGGTGTTCGCCGGCGTGTGCCTGCTGCTGCTTCGGTATCGCCGCCAGCAGGGCGACGGCGATCGTCGCGCCGTGCAGCACGACCACCGCGCCGGTCGGCTCCAGCACCAGCAGCGGCGGCACGCAGGCCAGCGCGGTCAGCAGCCAGGGCCGGCGGCCGTGGCAGGCGCCGGCGTGCGCGGTGTGCAGCAGGTACCAGCCGAGCAGCAGGTGGATGAGGTTCTGCAGCGGGTCGACCTTCAGCACGACCAGCGTGCCCGCGGTGCCCGCGAAGCCGGTCACCACGAACCCGAGGACGCCCAGCACGCCGTAGCCCGCGCCGAGCGTGACGGCGAGCCGGGTGCGGTGCGTCTCGCGGGTGTGGCAGGGGCCGACCGCGGCGCTGCGCTCGAAGCGGTGGAACACCAGCAGGACCGGCAGGAGCAGCAGCACCAGCACGGCGGGCCAGCGGGGGCGGGTGATCACCCAGTCGATCGCGGGCGCGTCCAGCAGGCCGAGCAGGCCGATCACGACGGCGAGCCCGGTCAGGTAGCCGAGGTAGACCGTCATGGGCGCGGAGCGGGCGAAGTCGACCACCCGCCACGTCCGGCCGCCCTCCAGCCAGGCCGCGATCCTCGGCTTGACCAGCAGCACCAGGCAGATCTGGGCCAGGCCGAGCACCAGCAGGCACACGGTGGGCGGGCTGAGGTTCGAGCCGCCCTCGCCGGGCAGCGGCAGCATGGTGCGCGGGTAGCCGCCGAACGTGATCAGCGCGAGCAGCGCGGGCACGGCCGCCAGGGCCAGGACGCCGAGGACCCGGCGCGGGACGCGGTGCAGGCTGCCGTCGGCGTAGTGGAAGCCGAGCTGCTGCAGCAGCAGCGCGCCGAGCACCAGGTTGACGTGGCCGCCGGTGCGCCAGGCGAGGCCGATGCGGGCGAGGTCGACCACGATCATGGCGGCGACCAGCGCCACCGGCGTGACCAGCCGGGCGTTGCGGTGCAGCCAGGCCATCACCGGGGTGGCCGCGACCGCGACCAGGTACAGGCCGAGGAACCACAGCGGGTTCGCGATCAGCCTGCCGAACACCTCGACCCTGGACTTGTCCACGTCGAGCAGTTCGAGGGGCAGCGGTAGCACGAGCCAGGCCAGCACGAACGCCAGCACCGGCCGCAGCAGCCAGGAGATGCGGCCCGCCAGGTACCGGCCGTAGCCGCCCTGGTCGGCCTGGACGGCGTGCCAGCTGGTGAGGTTCGCGTGGCCGCCCGCGAAGTAGAACACCGGGACGACCTGCAGCACCCAGGTGAGCAGCCACAGCCAGTTCGGGCTCACGCCCGCCCAGTGCAGGACCGTGAGCGCGGACTGGCCGATCACCACCAGGCCGAGCGCGGCCAGCCGCAGGAACGTGGCGTAGCGGTCGTCCGGCGCCGGCGGCCGTGGCGCGTCGACCGGCCCGGCGTCCTCCCGGTCGCGGCGGCCCGCCGGCCGGGGCAGGCGGGCGAGCAGCAGGAACACCACCACGGCGCTGCCGAAGCCCCAGGCCAGCACCGGCTCGTGGCCGGGCGGCCCCCAGCGCTGCCGCCAGGAGTTGAACTCCAGGCCGGCCGCGTAGAGCTGCGCGGTGGCGTGGCAGCGGACGAGGTGGCCGCGGGGGTTGAGGTCGCACTGGGCGTGCATGTCGCGGGCCAGGCGGTCGTCCAGGGACCTGCGGGCGTCCGGCGCCAGCGGGCGGCCCTTGTGCTCGGCGTAGCGGAGCAGGTCGTAGCCGAGGTCGTGGGCCCGGCAGCCGACCCCGAAGTCCCATTCGGTGTCGCCCGCGGGCCCCGAGCAGCCGCCGCCCGGGTCGATGGCCCGCGTGGTGCCGTCCGGGGCGGTGACCACCGCGGGGCGGCGGTTGACCACCGCGGCGAAGTCGTCCGGGAAGGCGGCGAGCGGGTTGGCGTCGGACGGGTCGGCCATCGCCTGGACGGCCCTGGCGGCGGTGGCGACGTCGCCGGTCGGCGGGGTGGGGTCGGTCGCGCCCGTCGGGCGGGACGCGATCACGCCGCAGACCAAGACGGCCAGGGCGACCAGCAGGAACCTGAACCAGGCGGGCAGGCGGGCGAACAACCGGAGCCCCGGCCACCCCCCGGTGGTCTTCACCGCCACGTCGCTCATTGGCAACCCAGCGTACGGACGACCCACCCCGGCCGCCAGCAAGGCCGCGCGGACGGGGGACGGCCCGCGATGTCGGAGCGGCGGTTAGGGCAGCGCGCCCGAAAGCGAGGCCAGCGCCATCTGCGACAGCAGCCCGGCCATCTGCTCCCGGTCCAGGTGGGCGCTGTGCGGCGTCGAGTTGATCAGGCCGAACACGGCGTGCGCGGCGGCGCGGGCGGTCGGCTCGTCCACCTCGGGCGAGGTCTTGCGGATCGTCTCCACCCACACCTCGACGTACCGCCGCTGCAGCGCCCGCACCCGCCGCCGGTCCGGGTCGGTCAGGTTCGCCAGGTTGCGGATCTGCACGGTGATCAGCGCCGGGTCGTCCAGCGCGAAGTCGACGTGCCACCCGATCAGCTCGCGCAGCGCGTGCCCCGGGTCGCCGGACGCCGCCACCCGGTTCTGCCCGCCCTCCAGCAGCCGCTCGCTGATCGACGTCAGCATCTCGCCGAGCATCGCGTCCTTGCTGCGGAAGTGCCGGTACAGCGCGGGCCCGGAGATGCCCACCGCGGCGCCGATGTCGTCGATCCCGACGCCGTGGAAGCCGTGCCGGGCGAACAGCTCGGCGGCGGCGGCCAGGATCTGGTCCCGGCGGGTCTGCTTCGCTGGCTCGGCTGGCACGCCGCCCATCTTAAACGCCCAGCCCAGTGCTGGTAAACGGGCGTTAACCAGGCTGTCGCCGTGGATCGCCCACCGGGCTGTGGATCTCGTAGTTAACTCTTGACCCACTCTTCTTGCGGGGGCCTACCTGCTGGTAACTCTTGTTGTGCTCCGCATCACACCCTGCGTTGTTTCCCTCCGGGAGGCTCCGATGCGCCTTGTCCGCACCCTGTCCAGCGCGGCGCTGGCACTACTGGCTTCGCTGGCACTGGTCGTGCCCGCCGAAGCCGCCGCCGCCAACTACGTCGCGCTCGGCGACTCGTACTCCTCCGGGACCGGCACCGGCTCGTACTACAGCGACTCCGGCAGCTGCAAGCGCAGCCAGTACAGCTACCCGGCCCTCTGGGCGGCGTCGCACGCGCCCGCGTCGTTCAAGTTCGTCGCCTGCTCGGGCGCCAAGACCGGCGACGTGCTCGCCAACCAGGTCAGCGCCCTCACCGCGACCACCTCGCTGGTCAGCATCTCGATCGGTGGGAACGACGCCGGCTTCACCGACGTGATCACCACCTGCACCTTCGGCTCGGACTCGACCTGCGTGAACCGGGTCAACCAGGCCAAGGCCTACGCGACCGGCACCCTGCCCGGCCTGCTGGACAACGTCTACGCCCAGATCCGCAACCGGGCGCCGTCCGCCGCGGTCGTCGTGCTCGGCTACCCGCGCCTGTACAAGGTGCCGGGCAGCTGCTCGGTCGGCCTGAGCGACACCAAGCGCGCCGCCATCAACTCCGCCGCCGACACCCTGCACCAGGTCATCTCGGCCCGCGCGGGCGCGCGGTCGTTCACCTACCGCGACGTGCGCACGGCGTTCACCGGGCACGAGATCTGCTCGTCGGACTGGTGGCTGAACAGCCTGTCCTGGCCGGTCGAGGAGTCCTACCACCCCAACCGCAACGGCCAGCGCCTCGGCTACCTGCCGCAGCTCACCGCCGTCACCGGCTGACCGGCGGACCACCACCGGGAGGGGGTCGCGACCGCGGCCCCCTCCCGCTTGTGAACTGGCGTTAACAAGCGCTAACATCTCCTCAGGTTAACGACGGCTAACCGCGAGGAGCCCGATGGACGCCCCGGTGCTGCGCAGCACGGCCGACAAGTCGGCCGAAGCCTTCCGGCGCTACCACGAGGAGCACGCGCGACTCGTGCGCGACCTGCGCGCCAAGCTCGGCCGAGCCGCCCTCGGCGGCCCGGACAAGGCCCGCACCCGGCACGTCGAGCGCGGCAAGCTGCTGCCGCGCGACCGGGTCGACGCCCTGCTCGACCCCGGCTCGCCGTTCCTGGAGCTCTCACCGCTGGCCGCGACCGGCATGTACGGCGACGAGGCGCCCGCCGCGGGCATCATCACCGGCGTCGGCCGCGTGTCCGGCCGCGAGGTCGTGGTCGTCGCCAACGACGCCACCGTCAAGGGCGGCACGTACTACCCCATGACGGTGAAGAAGCACCTGCGCGCCCAGGAGGTCGCGCTGCACAACAACCTGCCGTGCGTCTACCTGGTGGACTCCGGCGGCGCGTTCCTGCCCCGGCAGGACGAGGTGTTCCCGGACCGCGACCACTTCGGCCGGATCTTCTACAACCAGGCCACCATGTCCGGCCGCGGCATCCCGCAGGTCGCCGCCGTGCTCGGCTCGTGCACGGCGGGCGGCGCGTACGTGCCCGCGATGTCCGACGAAGCGGTGATCGTGCGCGGTCAGGGCACGATCTTCCTCGGCGGCCCGCCGCTGGTGAAGGCCGCCACCGGTGAGGTCGTGACGGCCGAGGAGCTGGGCGGCGGCGAGCTGCACTCGCGCACGTCCGGCGTCACCGACCACCTGGCGGAGGACGACGCGCACGCGCTGCGGATCGTGCGCTCGATCGTCAGCACGCTGGGTCCGCGCGAGCCGCGCCCGTGGCAGGTCGAGCCGACCGTCGAACCGGTCGTGGACCCGGCCGAGCTGTACGGCGTGGTGCCGACCGACAGCCGCACGCCCTACGACGTGCGCGAGGTGATCGCCCGGGTCGTGGACGGCAGCCGGTTCCAGGAGTTCAAGAAGGAGTACGGCACGACGCTGGTCACCGGGTTCGCCCGGATCCACGGCCACCCGGTCGGCGTGGTGGCCAACAACGGCGTGCTGTTCGGCGAGTCGGCGCTGAAGGGCGCGCACTTCATCCAGCTGTGCGACCAGCGCCGCGTGCCGCTGGTGTTCCTGCAGAACATCAGCGGGTTCATGGTCGGCCGCGAGTACGAGGCGGCGGGCATCGCCAAGCACGGCGCGAAGATGGTGACGGCGGTGGCGTGCGCGCGGGTGCCGAAGTTCACCGTGGTCATCGGCGGTTCGTTCGGCGCGGGCAACTACTCGATGTGCGGGCGGGCCTACTCGCCCCGCTTCCTGTGGATGTGGCCGAACGCCCGGATCTCGGTGATGGGCGGCGAGCAGGCCGCCTCGGTGCTGGCGACGGTGCGCCGCGACCAGCTCGGCGACGCGTGGTCGGCCGAGGACGAAGAGGAGTTCAAGGCGCCGATCCGGCAGCAGTACGAGGACCAGGGCAACCCGTACTACTCCACGGCCCGGCTGTGGGACGACGGTGTGATCGACCCCCTCGACACCCGGATGGTGCTGGGCCTGGCGTTGTCCACGGCGGCCAACGCCCCGATCCAGCCGGTTTCCTACGGCGTCTTCCGGATGTGATGGGGATGTTCGACAGCGTTCTGGTGGCCAACCGCGGCGAGATCGCGGTGCGGGTGATCCGCGCGTTGAGGCGGCTGGGCATCCGGTCGGTGGCGGTGCACAGCGACGCGGACGCCGACGCGCTGCACGTGCGGCAGGCCGACGTGGCGGTGCGGATCGGGCCCGCGGCGGCGCGGGACAGCTACCTGTCGATCGAGCGGATCGTCGAGGCCGCCCAGTCGACGGGCGCGCGGGCCGTGCACCCCGGGTACGGGTTCCTGGCCGAGAACGCCGAGTTCGCGCGGGCGTGCGAGAAGGCCGGTCTGGTGTTCATCGGACCGCCCGCCGACGCGATCGAGGCGATGGGCGACAAGATCCGCGCCAAGCTGACCGTCGCGGCGGCCGGCGTGCCCGTGGTGCCGGGGCGGACCGAGGTCGGGATGACCGACGACGACCTGGTCGCGGCGGCGGGTGAGATCGGGTTCCCGGTGCTGCTCAAGCCGTCCGCGGGCGGTGGCGGCAAGGGCATGCGGCTGGTGACGTCGCCCGACGGGCTGCGGGACGCCGTCGAGTCGGCCCGGCGCGAGGCGCGCGGGTCGTTCGGCGACGACGCGCTGCTCATCGAGCGGTTCATCGACAATCCCCGGCACATCGAGATCCAGGTGCTGGCCGACGCGCACGGCGGGGTGGTGCACCTCGGCGAGCGCGAGTGCAGCCTCCAGCGGCGGCACCAGAAGATCATCGAGGAGGCGCCGTCACCGCTGCTCACCCCCGAGGTGCGCGAGGCGATGGGGCAGGCGGCGGTGGAGGCGGCCCGGTCCGTCGGGTACGTCGGCGCGGGCACCGTCGAGTTCATCGTGGACGGCGCGTCCGGCGACTACTTCTTCATGGAGATGAACACCCGGCTGCAGGTCGAGCACCCGGTGACCGAGCTGGTCACCGGGGTCGACCTGGTCGAGCAGCAGCTGCGGGTGGCGGCGGGCGAGCCCCTGGGGTTCACGTCGGTGCGGCTCACCGGGCACGCCGTCGAGGCGCGCGTCTACGCCGAGGACCCGGCGCGCGGGTTCCTGCCGACCGGCGGTCGGGTGCTGCTGCTGCACGAGCCGGACGACGTGCGGGTCGACTCCGCGCTGCGGGTCGGGCTGACCGTGGGCAGCGACTACGACCCGATGCTGGCCAAGGTGATCGCGCACGGCGCGACGCGGGACGAGGCGCTGCGGCGGCTGCACGCGGCGCTGGGCCGGTTCGTGCTCCTGGGCGTGACGACGAACGTGCCGTTCCTGCGGGCGCTGCTGACCGACCCGGACGTGCGGTCCGGCGACCTCGACACCGGCCTGGTGGAGCGCAAGCTCGACTCGCTGGTGGCCGTCGACCGGCCGGACGAGGTGCTGGCCGCCGCCGCGCTGGAGCGGCAGCGCTCGGCGGCGGGCGGTGACGACCCGTGGGCGCGGTCCGACGGCTGGCGGGTCGGCGAGCACGCGTGGACCCGGTGGCTGATCGAGGGCGTCGAGGTCCGGGTGCGCGGCGACGAGGTGGCGATCGCGGACGGCGAGCCGGCGCGACGCCGGTTCTCGGTCGACGGCTCGGGGTTGTCCGTGGACGGGCGGCTGTACGCGATGTGCCGCGACGGCGACGTGCTGTGGCTCGGGCGGGACGGCTGCGCGTGGGCGCTCACCGAGACCCGGCCGTCCGAGGTCGCCGCGTCGGCCGCCGCCGGTGGTGGCCCGGTCACCAGCCCCATGCCCGGCACGGTGCTCGTCGTGCGCGGCGCGCGGGGCGACGAGGTGGTCGCCGGGCAGGCGCTGTTCGTGGTCGAAGCGATGAAGATGGAGCACACCGTCACGGCGCCCGTGGCCGGCGTGCTCACCGAAGTGCACGTCCGGGCGGGCCAACAGGTCGCGCTGGACGAACCCCTAGCCGTCGTCGTGCCCCACCAGGAGTGAGCGATGTTGGACTTCCGTCTGGACGAGGAATACGAGGCGCTGCGCAAGACCGTCGAGGAGTTCGCGCGCGAGGAGGTCGCGCCGGTCATCGGCGAGTTCTACGAGCGCGAGGAGTTCCCGTACGGGATCGTCGCCAAGATGGGGCGGATGGGCCTGTTCGGGCTGCCGTTCCCGGAGGAGCACGGCGGCATGGGCGGCGACTACTTCGCGCTGTGCCTGGCGCTGGAGGAGCTGGCGCGGGTCGACTCGTCGGTGGCGATCACGCTGGAGGCGGGCGTCTCGCTCGGCTCGATGCCGCTGTTCCGGTTCGGGTCCGACGAGCAGCGGGCCACCTGGCTGCCCCGGCTGTGCGCGGGTGAGGCGCTGGGCGCGTTCGGGCTCACCGAGCCGGGCGGCGGTTCGGACGCGGGCGCGCTGCGGACCACGGCCAAGGTCGACGGCGACTCGTGGGTGCTCAACGGCACCAAGGCGTTCATCACCAACTCCGGCACGGACATCACCGGGCTGGTGACGGTGGCGGCGGTGACCGGGCGGCGGGAGAACGGCAAGCCGGAGATCTCGGCGATCATCGTGCCGTCGGGCACGCCGGGGTTCACGGTGTCGCGCAAGTACTCCAAGGTGGGCTGGAACGCGTCGGACACGCGCGAGCTGTCGTTCCAGGACTGCCGCGTGCCGCTGGAGAACCTGGTCGGCGAGCGCGGGCGCGGTTACGCGCAGTTCCTGCAGACGTTGGACGAGGGCCGGGTGGCGATCGCGGCCATCGGCGTCGGGCTGGCGCAGGGGTGCGTGGACGAGTGCCTGCGGTACGTCCGGGAGCGGGAGGCGTTCGGGCACCGGATCGGGGAGTACCAGGCGATCCAGTTCAAGATCGCCGAGATGGAGGCGCGCACGCACACCTCGCGGCTGGCGTACTACCAGGCGGCGGCGAAGATGCTGCGCGGCGAGCCGTTCAAGCGCGAGGCGGCGATCGCCAAGCTCGTCTCGTCCGAAGCCGCGATGGACAACGCCCGCGAGGCCACCCAGATCTTCGGCGGCTACGGCTTCATGAACGAGTACCCCGTCGGCCGCTTCTACCGCGACGCCAAGATCCTGGAGATCGGCGAGGGCACCAGCGAGGTCCAGAAGATGCTGATCGCCCGCGACCTGGGCCTCCCCCACCCCTCCTGACCCCCCGCGAGAGTCCAACGTCCACGCCGCGAGAGTCCAACGTTCAGAGCACCTGAGTTCACCATTCGGCCGACCGACCGGTATGCCTGAGCGTTGAACTCAGGACACGCGAACGTTGGACTCTCGGCCGCTGGGCGTTGGACTCTCGCGGGTCAGGGGGTGCCGTGGCGGCCTTCGCCGGAGCGGTAGCGGCGGAGGCCCGGGTCGACCTCGGTCAGGGAGGTCAGGCCGTGGGCCAGTTCGTTGGCCAGGGCGTCCGGTTCGGGCAGGGCCTCCTGTTCGAGGAGGGACAGGCGGTCCTCGCGCAGGCACAGCTGCGGGAACGAGGCGAGCCGCAGGGCCAGGGCCTCGGCGGCGGAACGGGCGGTGCCCGCCGGCACGACGCGGTTCACCAGGCCGATCGCCAACGCCTCCGCCGCGTCGACCGGACGGCCCGTCAGCACGAGGTCCATCGCCCGCGACGCGCCGATCAACCGGGGCAGCCGGACCGTGCCGCCGTCGATCAGCGGCACGCCCCACCGCCGCGAGAACACGCCGAAGACGGCGTCGGCGTCGGCCACCCGCAGGTCGCACCACAGGGCCAGCTCCAACCCGCCCGCCACCGCGTGCCCCGACACGGCCGCGACCACCGGCTTGGACAGCCGCAGCCGGGTCGGCCCCATCGGCCCGGACGGCGACCGCGCGTCGTTGCCGCGCTCGGTCCCGATCGCCTTCAGGTCCGCCCCCGAGCAGAACGTCCCGCCCTCGCCGCACAGCACGGCCACCGCCGCCGTCGGGTCCTCGTCGAACTCCCGGAACACCTCGGTCAACGTGTGCGCGGTCGGCCCGTCCACCGCGTTCCGCACGCCTGGCCGGTTCAACGACACGGTGACCACCGGCCCGGACCGGCTCACCAGCACGGAGGTCACGGCTTCGGCAACCCCCGCTCCACGATCGCGCCGAAGTCCACCCCGCGCGGCAGGGTGCCGAACGCCACGCCCCAGTCACCGGACAGCCGGGACGCGCAGAACGCGTCCGCCACCGCCGGGTGCCCGAACCGCACCAGCAGCGAGCCCTGCAGCGCCAGCGCCATCCGCTCCACCAGCCGGCGCGCCCGCACCTCCAGGTCGGCCACGTCGGTCAGCTCGTCCCTGATCCCGTCGACCGCCGCGTCCAGCCGCCGGTCGGCCCCGCGCGCCGCGTCCAGCTCGCCGAAGAACTCCTCCACCGCCTCACCCGAACGTGTCAGGGCGCGCAACGCGTCCAGCGCGGCGACGTTGCCCGAACCCTCCCAGATGGACATCAGCGGCGACTCGCGGAACAGTCTCGGCATCCCCGAGTCCTCGATGTAACCGTTGCCGCCCAAGCACTCCAACGCCTCGGCGGCGTGCGCCGGTCCGCGCTTGCACACCCAGTACTTGGTCACCGCGAGCCCCAGCCGGCTGCGGTTGCCCGCCAGCCACAGCGCCGCCGTGGTCGCCGCCTCCGACTCCACCGCCAGGTCGGCCAGCACGTTGCGCATCGCGGGCTGGTCGACCAGGTAGGAGCCGAACGCCTTGCGGTGCGCCGCGTGGTGCGTGGCCTGCGTCAGCCCCAGCCGCATGCCGGACGCCGAGCCGAGCACGCAGTCCAGCCGGGTCGTGTTGACCATCTCGATGATGGTCCGCACGCCCCGACCCTCCTCGCCGACCAGCCAGCCGACCGCGCCGTCGTACTCCAGCTCGGCGGAGGCGTTGGACTTGTTGCCCAGCTTGTCCTTGAGCCGCTGGAGGAACATCGCGTTGCGCGTCCCGTCGGGCAGCACGCGCGGCAGCACGAAGCACGACAGGCCGCCCGGCGCCTGCGCCAGGGTCAGGAACAAGTCGGACATCGGCGCGGACGTGAACCACTTGTGCCCGGTCAGCACGTAGTGGTCACCCTGCGGCACGGCCCGCGTGGTGTTCGACCGGACGTCCGAGCCGCCCTGCTTCTCGGTCATCGACATGCCCGCGATGAGCCCGCGCTTGGTCTGCGGCGCGCGCAGCCCGAAGTCGTACTCGGTCGAGGCCAGCAGCGGTTCGAACCGCTCGGCCAGCGCGGGCGCCCGGCGCAGCGCGGGCACGGCCGCGTACGTCATCGAGATCGGGCAGCCGTGACCCGCCTCGGCCTGGCTCCACACCAGGAACTTGGCCGCGCGGGCGACGTGCGCGCCGGGCCGGTCGTCCCGCCACGGCGCGGCGTGCAGGCCGTTCGACACGGCGGTGGCCATCAGCTCGTGCCAGGCCGGGTGGAACTCGACCTCGTCCACCCGGCGCCCGTACCGGTCGTGGGTGTGCAGGACGGGCGGGTGCGCGTTGGCCTGCCGGCCGAGCTGCTGGACGTGCGGTGTGCCCGCGAGCACGCCGAGCGCGCGCAGCTCGGGTTCGGCCCACTCGGCGCCGCCGCGGCGCAGGCCGTCGAGCAACGCCGGGTCGGCGGAGACGTCGTGCCCTTCCAGCGGCGGGACCTGGTTGGTCACCTCGTGAGTGGCGTGGGTCATAACCTGGCAGCGTACTACCCGTCGGTAACTTGGACAGCCGTGAAAATTTGGGGGTGCTGATCAAGCTCCGGCGGCCTAACGTCGATCCGGTGAGGGATCACCCAGGGGCGAGCCGGGCACCGGAGCACAGTCAGGCGGTGGCCGCGCTGCGCGGCCAGTACGCGGCGATCCCGCCGGGCGCACCCGTGCGCCTGGCCAAGTCGACCTCCAACCTCTTCCGCTTCCGGGCCGACCAGGCCGGCGGGCTCGACGTCGCCCGGTTCAACCGGGTCCTCTCGGTCGACCCGGACGCGCGAACGGCGCAGGTCCAGGGCATGACGACCTACGAGGACCTGGTCGACGCCACCCTGCCGCACGGCCTGATGCCACTGGTCGTCCCACAGCTGAAGACGATCACCCTCGGCGGCGCGGTGGCGGGTCTGGGCATCGAGTCCAGCTCGTTCCGCAACGGCCTGCCGCACGAGTCCGTGCGCGAGCTGGAGATCATGACCGGTGACGGCGAGGTCGTCGTCGCGGGTCCGGGGGACGATCTCTTCCGCGGGTTCCCGAACTCCTACGGCACGCTCGGCTACACCCTGCGGCTGGAGATCGAACTGGAGCCCGTGCGGCCGTTCGTGCGACTGCGGCACGTGCCGTTCAGCGACGCGGCGGAGTGCGCCCGGGTGATCGCCGAGGTCTGCGCCGACGGCTCGTACGGGGGCGAACCGGTCGACTTCGTGGACGGCACGGTGTTCTCCGGCCGCGAGCAGTACCTGACCCTGGCGAACTGGGCCGACCGCGCGCCGTGGACGTCGGACTACACCGGCAACCAGGTCTACTACCGGTCCATCCAGGAGCGCAGCGCCGACTACCTCACCGTCCGCGACTACCTGTGGCGGTGGGACACCGACTGGTTCTGGTGCTCGCGCGCGTTCGGCGTGCAGAACCCGGTGGTGCGGCGGCTGGTGCCGAAGCGGTACCTGCGGTCGGACGTCTACCGCAAGGTCGTGGCCTGGGACCGGCGGCACAAGCTGTCGGACCGGCTGAGCAAGGCGGTGCAGGAGCCGGTGATCCAGGACGTGGAGATCCCGGTCGACCGGCTGGCCGAGTTCCTGGAGTTCTTCCACCGGGAGATCGGGATCAGCCCGGTGTGGCTGTGCCCGGTGCGGCTGCGCGCCCGGCAGGACGGGAGCCGGGCGAGCTGGCCGCTGTACCCCATGGACCCGGACGTGCTGTACGTCAACGTCGGCTTCTGGTCGACGGTGCCGCTGCGGCCCGACGAGGAGCTGGGCAGCCGGAACCGGCTGATCGAGGACAAGGTCACCGAGCTGGGCGGGCACAAGTCCCTGTACTCCGACTCCTACTACGACGAGGAGGAGTTCTGGGAGAACTACAACGGCCCGACGTACCAGGACCTGAAGAAGCGGTACGACCCGGCGGGCCGGCTGCCCGATTTGTACGCCAAGTGTGTTCTCCGTAGGTGAAGGGAGCCGCGGCCATGCGGTTGGCGGAGGTGTTCCAGCGGGCGGTCGGAGGCGGCGCGTCCGTGCGGTTCAGCGCGTACGACGGCAGCCAGGCGGGGCCGGCCGACGCGGGCGTGAGCATCGAGGTGCGCACGCCGGAGGCGTTGTCGTACCTGGCGTCCGCGCCGGGTGAACTGGGGTTGGCGCGGGCGTACGTGACCGGGCACCTGGAGATCATCGGCGACGTGTACGGGGCGTTGGCGCACCTGTCGGACATCTCGCTCCGGGAGCTGCCCTGGGGCGAGCGGGTGGAGCTGCTGGCCACCCTCGGGCGCACCCGGCTCGGCACGCGGGTCGAGGTGCCGCCGCAGGAGCGCCGGTTGCGCGGCCTGCGGCACTCCAAGGCGCGTGACCGGGAGGCGATCGCGCACCACTACGACGTCTCGAACACGTTCTACGAGTGGATCCTCGGGCCGTCCATGGCGTACACGTGCGCCGTGTACCCGACGGAGGCGGCCACGCTGGAGGAGGCGCAGTTCGCCAAGCACGACCTGGTGGCGCGCAAGCTCGGCCTCAAGCCGGGGATGCGGCTGCTGGACGTCGGCTGCGGCTGGGGCGGGATGGTCATGCACGCCGCGCGGGAGTACGGCGTGCGGGCGCTCGGCGTGACGCTGTCGCGCAACCAGGCCGAGTGGGCGCAGAAGGCCATCCTGGAGGCCGGGCTGTCCGACCTGGCCGAGGTGCGCTACCTCGACTACCGGGACGTGCGGGAGAACGGGTTCGACGCGATCAGCTCGATCGGCCTGACCGAGCACATCGGCAAGGCCAAGCTGCCCGCGTACTTCCGGTCGCTGCACGCGAAGCTCAAGCCCGGCGGGCGGATGCTCAACCACTGCATCACCCGGCCGGACAACCGGCAGCCCGCCCGGACCGGCGGGTTCATCAACCGGTACGTGTTCCCGGACGGCGAGCTGGTCGGGCCGGGGCACCTGGTGTCGCTGATGCACGACACCGGGTTCGAGGTGCGGCACGAGGAGAACCTGCGCGAGCACTACGCCATGACGCTGGCGGCGTGGTGCGAGAACCTGGAGAAGCACTGGGACGACGCGGTCAGCGAGGTCGGGCTGGGCAAGGCCAGGGTGTGGCGGCTGTACCTGGCCGCGTCGCGGCTCGGGTTCGAGCGCAACAACATCCAGCTGCACCAGGTGCTCGGCGTGAAGCTGGACGGCGTCACGTCCCACATGCCGCTGCGACCGGACTGGCTGGGCTGACCCGTCCCGGTCGGCGTCGCGCGGGCACCCCGTCCGCACGACGCCGGCCGGTCACCCCACCCGGAACCGCAGCCGGGTCGACGGGACCGGCTCGGTGCGGTCGACCTCGGTGACCGGTCCGGTCGCGACGTCGGCGACGACCGACCGCCAGAACGCCGCCGCGGGCGGGTTCGCGTGGTCGAAGGACAGCGTCCACTCGCCGGGGCGCCGGGCGAGCAGCAGGCGTGCGGCCCGCCGCGCCACCCCGCGCCGCCGGTGGCCGCGGGCCACGAAGAACTCGGCGACGTTCCACGAGTCGTCCCCGTCCACGTGGGCGCGGGCCAGGGCGAACCCGGCGAGCGCGCCGTTCGCCTCGATGAAGTGCGCTTCGCGCCCCGGCTCGGTGAAGTAGTGGTCGAGGTAGGCGTAGGTGAAGGTGCCGTGCCGGGTCAGCGGCAGGTCGCGGATCTCCGAGAAGTCGTGCTGGTAGAGCTGGATCAGGTTGGCCAGCACCGCTTTGTCGGTTTCCGCGACTGCCACGAGTTCGACGTCCACGCCCCGATCCAAGCACTCAGGACAACCCGCCGACGATCTGCTGGACCTGGTTCGACGGGATGGCGAAACCGATGCCGACGCTGCCCGCCGCACCGCTGTCGGACGCGGGGGAGTAGATCGCCGAGTTGATGCCGATGACCTCGCCCGCCGCGTTGACCAACGGCCCGCCCGAGTTGCCCGGGTTGATCGACGCGTCGGTCTGGATCGCCTGGTAGCTGACCGACGAGGAGCCGCGGCGACCGGTCGACGTGCCCGGCACGGTCACCGTCCGGTCGAGCGCGCTGACGATCCCCGAGGTCACGGTGCCCTGCAGGCCCTCGGGCGAGCCGATCGCCACCACCTCGTCACCGATCCTCACCTGGTCGGAGTCGCCGAACCGCGCCGGCGTCAGCCCGCTCACCCCGGCCGCCCGCACGACCGCCAGGTCGCTGCCGGGGTCCGTGCCGACCACCTCGGCGTCGACGGTCCGCCCGTCGCCGAGCGTCACGCTCACCTGCTGGGCGCCGGCCACCACGTGGTTGTTGGTCAGGATCCGGCCGTCCGAGGTCAGCACCACGCCCGAACCGAGGCCCTGGCCCTGCGCCGACACGACGTTCACCTGCACCACGCTGGGCAGCACCTCCGCCGCCACCGCCGAGACGTCCGCGCCGGACGTCGAGCCCAGCGAGACCGGGCTGCTCAGCGACGACGGCGCCGCCGTGCCGCCGGACGCGTTCAGCGCGCCGACCACCCCGCCGGTGACACCGCCGAACAGCGCGGCGACCAGCGCCGCAGAGGTCACCACCGCACCCGTGCGCCGCCGCCAGAACGGCGGGGGCTCCTCCAACGACCCGCGCACGGCGGGGAAGTCCTGTGTCGTGGTCATGCACCCAGGGTCGGCCCGGATGCTATGAGCAGGCTGAGGGTCCGGTCAGGACTTGCCAAGAATCGCGACGACCTCGTCGAACGACAGCGGCGGCCCGTACAGCGGTCCCTGCGCGCCCACCACGCCCAGCTCCACCAGCCGCCGCGCCTCGACCTCGGTGCGCACGCCCGACGCGTACAGCGGCAGCCCCAGCGTGCGCGACCACGTGAACAGCGCCACGGCCGCGCTCTCCTCCAGCGGGCTCGCGCCCTCGCCCAGCCCGTGCACCGGCGGGCCCTGGAACTTCACCGCGGTCAGCGGGATGCGCCGCACCCGCTCCACCGGCACGCTGCCGCCGCCGACCTGGTCGAGCACCAGCCGCACGCCGTGGTCGGCCAGGAACGTCAGCTCCTCGGCCTGGTCGTCGCTGATCAGCCCCGGCAGCTGCTCGCCGAGCTCGAACTGGAGCAGCCCGGCGGGCAGGCCGTTCTCCCGCAGCGCCCGCCGCACGGTCGCCACCAGCTCCGGCTCCTGGCACTGCCGGGCGGACAGGTCCATGCTCACCACCGGCGCGGCGTCGCCGAACTCCGCGTACCAGCGGCCCGCGTCCGCGCACGCCTGCTCGATCGCCCACCGGCCGAGCCGCGCCACCATCCCGGTGCACGTCGACAGCGACACCAGCGACTGCGGGTCGAGCACGCCCTCGGTCGGGTGGTCCCACCGCAGCCGGGCCTCGACGGCCAGCAGCGAGCCGTCCGCCGGCGAGCGCACCGGCTCGTAGTCGACCCGGAACTCGCCCTGCTCCAGCCCGCCGGAGATCGACGCGGCCAACCGCATCCGGGCGCGTTCCCGCTGGTCGCGCACGCTGTCGTAGAGCGCCCACTGCGCCTTGCCGTCGTCCTTGGCCCACCGCACGGTCAGGTCGACGCGGCGCAGCAGCTCGGCCGCGTCGGCGCCGCGGGCGGGCTCGACCACGATGCCGACGCTGGCCGTCACGCCGATCCCGTCGTCACCGACCCACACCGGTTCGGCCAGCAGCTCCACGGCCTCCTCGGCGAGCGCCACGACGCCCGCCACGTCGGCCGGGTCGCGGACCAGCACGCCGAACTCGTCCGGCCCGATCCGGGCCAGCTGCCCGACCCCGTCGAACACCGACCGCAGGTGCCCGGCGACCGAGGTCAGGATCGTGTTGCCGACCTCGTGCCCGAACGCGTCGTTGACCACGCGGAACCCGTCGAGGTCGAACACGACCAGCGCGAGCCGGTCGGGACCGCGGGAGCCGACCGCGCCCTCCAGCCAGCCGACGAACTGCGCCCGGTTCGCCAGGCCGGTCTGCACGTCGTGCAGGCTCTGCCGGACCAGCTGGGACTGCAGGGCGCGGACCTCGTCCAGGCACTCGATCATCGAGACGTAGTAGGCGGGCTCGCCGTCGTCGTCGCGCAGGAGGGCGAGCGCGATCAGCACGTTGACGGGGTCGCCGTCGGCGCGGACCAGCTTCGTCTCCACCCGCACGTGCTCCTGCCCGGCGTGCAGCCGCTGGGCGGCGCGGGAGACCGACTCCCTCTCGTCCGGGTGAACCAGGTCGCGGCCGAACGAGCCGACCAGGTCCTCGGCGGTGTGGTCCAGCATGGCCAGCATCGCGTCGTTGCAGTCGAGGATCGTGCCGTCGACGTCGGAGATCGCTATTGCCAGTGCGGAGGTCTGGAACACGGCGCGGAACTTCGCCTCACCCGCTCGGAGGGCGGATTCAGCTGATCGGGTGGTGCTGAGGGCGGTGACGCGGTGGTGTTCCTGCTCGTCCAGCGCGCGGCGGCGGAGGGCTTCGGTGAAACCGGCGGCGACGGCGGCCAGCACGGCCATCAGCCGGCGCTGCTCGACGGGGGCGCCGACGTCGTCGGGCAGGTGCTCGCCGATGAACGCGAGCGTGAGCTCGAGCGTGTCGGTGGCCGTTAAGCCGTGCTCCACCAGGCCGTGGCCGACCTGCTGCGCGGACGTGGGGTCGTTGTGGACGGCGTCGTGCAGGGTGGCCGTGAGGCCGGTGAGCAGTTCGTCCAGCCGCGGGTCGGGGTCGTCGTCGGGTGTGGTGACGGCCGCGCCCCAACGGCGTGCGAACGCGGCCCGGGATTGCCCGGGTTCGTCACCGGATCTCGCTGCGCCTGCCTGTTCGACCATCTTCATTCAGTTCTGCGGGCCAATCGTCGAGGGTCACCCGGTCGTCGGCGTGTCGGGCGAGGAGATCATCGTGTTGCGCCGACGCGCGCATTTCCGGCCAATTGTCACTCGAATGGTGTAATGCGGACCGTAGGTCCCATTCAGCTTACTGGCCACCGGTCCGCGCACGGCAAGGCGTGCCGCGTTCCGAGCGTTGAATTCGGGGGTCCTGGACGTAGGACACGCGCGACGTGAACGTAGGACACGCGCGAGGTGGGCGTAGGGCTCTCGCGAGAGCCCTACGCCCACGTGCGGTCAGGAGACCGTCGAGAGGACCTTCGCGATCCTGGTCGCGATGCGGTCGTTGTCGGTCGGCGCGAGGCTGAGCCAACCGTCCTCGTGGACCATCAGGTACCGGCCCTGGTGGGTGTCGAACCAGGTGATCAGCGCGCCGGCCCGCTCACGGCGGTAGCCGCCGCCGACGGTGACGCCGAACTGGCCGCCCGCGACCCGGTTGCCGGCCAGCTCGCTGACCGTCGTCGCGTCCTCGCGGGACAACCCGGCCTTCTGCAGCGCCTCCCGCTCGTCCAGCTCGCCGCCACCCCACGGGTCGTCGTCCTCGTCGTCCTGCGGCTCGTCCTGCAGCGCCACGGCCGCCTGCAACGTCTCCAGCCGCAGCGACAACGCGCTGCCCGGACCCGCCGACCCGTCCGGCAGGACCTCGACGATCGCCCTGGCCAGCGCCGTCGGCCGGATCTCCAGCACGCCGATCGAACCGCTGTCGATCACCGCCAGCGCGCCGCGCGACCCGTCGGACACGGCCAGCGCCCGCACCGCGCGGTCCACGTTGGCGACCGCGTCCACGGCCAGCTCGTGGTCGCCGAGCAGCCGGAGCAGCGCCACCAGCCGGGGGTCGGGCTCGCCGTACGAGGCGAGCACGTCCTCCCGCACCCGCTTGCGCTCCTCCTCGGTGGCGCCGTGGCTCGGCACGTCCAGCGGGTAGGGCAGCCGGCCGAGGTCGAGGTGGTGCCACAGCACGTCCAGCTCGCGCGGCGTGAGCACGAACTCGGGGTCGATCACGGCTGGTCGCCCTTCTTGCGCGGCTTCGCGCCGCCGATCACCGACGGGGGCAGGTTCTCGCCGGGCACCTCGAAGATGTCCTCGCCGCGGATGTACGCGGCGGCCCGGTGCTCCTTGTCCTCGCCCTGCTGGCCGCCCGCCGGCGCGCCACCCATCGGCGCGCCGCCGGCCATCGGGGAACCCGCCGCGCTCGCGCCGCCGGGGCCGAAGCCGCCGACCGGCATCGGGCCGCGCGGACCGGGGCCGCCGACCGCACCCGTGGAGCTGCCCGCGGCCAGCGAACCGCCACCGCCACCGGCCCCGCCGGACCCGGTCGGGCCGAAGCCACCGCCACCGCCACCGCCGCCGAAGCCACCGCCGCCGCCGAAGCCGCCCGCGCCGCCGCCGAAACCACCGGGCGGCATGCCACCCGCGGGCATCCGACCGCCGCCGGGAACGCCACCGCCACCGCCGCCACCACCGGGGGCGCCGCCGCCGGGGACGTTGCCGGGCAGCGGGGGAGTGCCGGGGCTGCCGGCCGGGACGTAGGCCGGCGGCTTCACGCCGGGCGGCAGGGTGCCGCCACCCTGGCGCGGCACGGTGTTCGGGTTCGCCGGCTGGTACGGCGGCACGTAACCGCTGCCGCCGGGCTGGTTGTACCCGCCGCCGGACTGGTAGTTGCCGCCGCCGGTGTAGGACGAGTTGGACGGCGGCGTGTACGGGTTCGCCACCGGCACCTGGGCCGCCGCGGCCGCCGCCGTGGTGCCCTCGGGCCGCCGGTACGCCGTCATCGGGGTCGCCGGGGTCGTGGACGCGACGCCGGTGTACGCGCCGCCCGCGGGCGCCGTCGGCGACTGGTAGGAGGCAGCGGCCGGCGCCGCGTACGACGCGTTCGTGGTCCCCGAGGGCTGGTACGCCTGCCCCGCCTGCAACGCCTGCGCCTGCTGGTGGGGCTGGGCCTGCGCCGACGCGTAGGACGCCGACGTGGTCCCGCCCGCGCCACCGCCGCCGCTCGCCAGGGCCGCGTCCGCCAGCGTCGTGGTCGACATCGCCCGCATCGTCGCGACCTGCGGCTCCTCGGTGCGGCCGGTGACCGGGTTGAACGGCGCGCTGAACAGCGGCGTCGTCTGGTCGACGGCCTGCGACTCGCGCTCCATCGTGGTCATGACCGTGATGGCGTGCTCGTGCAGCGCCCGCGCGTGGTCGTTGGCCGCCTGCACGTCGGCGGCAGAACTGGCCAGCCCCGAGATGCCGCCCGCGGTGAACGCCCCGGTCGCCTGGTCCCAGTTGAACTCGACCGGCGCGGGCATGCTCGCCCGGGCGTTCTGCATGATCTGGCTCTCGTCCTGCACCCGCTTGCCGACCTCGACCGCGGTCTCCGCGGTGTGCGTGACCCAGTCGGCCAGGCCCTTGATCGCGAGCCGCGCCGCGTCCGCCGCGTCACCGGTCCAGCCGGACTCGCTGACCGCCACCCGCTCGTTGATCAGCCGCGCGGCCTCGGTCAGCTCGGTGCCGAACTGGCCCCACTCCGCGCCGATCTCGCCGGTCTGACCGGGGTCGTTGTTGTTGTGCACGGCCTCGTACAGCTCGCGGTGCGACCTCGACGCCCAGTTCTGGGTCTCGGTGAGGACCAGGTCGACCTCGCGCTCCTCCCGGGTCAGCCGCCTGGCCTGCGCGGCCTGCACGGCCCCGGCCACCTGCTCGTCCGCCATCGTCGCCGCTCCCTCAGTTCCCGCTCAGCCTGGTCAGCGCAACGCTGCTTTCCTCGTCCACCGCGGTGAAGTTGCGGATGGCGCTGCGCACCGAGTCGTGCGTCTGCTGCAGCACCTCGCGGTAGGCGGTCATCACGGCCACGAACGACCTCGGGTCGCCGTCGGCGCGCGCCTCGAACTTGCGGGCCAGCCGGTCGCCGACGGGGTTCGCCCCGATCGGCGCGGGCCGGGCGAGCCGCCCGGCGCGCTCCAGCCACGAGTCGACCTGGTCGATCTGCTCCAGGAGCATCTTGCGCAGTTCCTCGCCGGTCGCGGGGTCGAGCGAGACCCGGCCGGAGTTCACGGTCTCCTGGAGTGCCACGACCTGCCCGTTGACGGTCGGGACCTCCTGGGGCGGGGCCACTTCACCCCCGGTTTCGGCGACGTACATCGGTATCCCTCGCGAAGGCGGCCTGCTGGACGGAACCCACCGTCCCGGAGCGCTCCAACGCCCGGCCAACGCGCGCCCAACGCGTGCTCCCGAGGGGTCGTCACGACTGTGGGAAACTCTGCGACTACACGGTGACAACGCCGAAAGGGCTTGCGGATGCGGGTGAACCTGCTTGGCCCCGTCGAGCTTGTTTCCGCAGGTGGCGAGGTCGTCCGGCTGGGCGCCGCCAAGCGGAGGACGGTGTTGGCGGCCCTCGCGCTCGAGCTGAACCGCGTGGTGTCCGGCGACCGCCTGCTGGAGCTGGTGTGGGACGGCTCACCACCGCCGCAGGCCAAAGCGGCCTTGCAGGGACATATCGCCCAACTCCGGAAGGTCCTCAACGGCGGTGTAGCGCTCGTCACGCGTGCGCCCGGTTACGCGCTGACCGGCGACCGCGCGGCCGTGGACGTGTTCCGGTTCGAGGACCTGCTGGCGGCGGCCCGCGCGGCGGCCGACGACGAGGCGGTCGGGGTGCTGCGCGAGGCGTTGGGGCTGTGGCGGGGTCCGGTGCTCGCCGACGTGCCCGGCGACCAGCTGCGCGAGGCGGTGTCCGCGCGGCTGGAGGAGCTGCGGCTGGTCGGCGTGCAGGAGCTGGCGACCCGGCTGGTGCGGCTGGACCGGGCGGCCGAGGCGGTGGCCGGGCTGCGGGACGCGGTGGAGGCCAACCCGCTGCGCGAGGCGCTGGTGGCCCGGCTGGTGCTGGCGCTGCACCGGACCGGCCGGCAGGCCGAGGCGCTGGCGTTGTTCCACCGGACGCGGGAGCGGCTGGCCGAGGAGCTGGGCGTGGACCCCGGGCCGGAGCTGCGCGAGGCGTACCAGGCCGTGCTGGCGGGCGACGCCACGCCGGTGGACCGCACACCGCCGCCGGTGCCGCCGCCCGCGTCGCCGCCGCCCGCTCGCGAGCACCGCGCCCCCGCCCAGTTGCCGCGCGAGCACCGCGGGTTCGTCGGGCGCGAGGCGGAGCTGTCCGACCTCGGCGCGAGCCTGAGCGGCCAGGACTCGGCGATCGGGCTGCTGGTCGGCCCGGCCGGGGTCGGCAAGACGGCGCTGGCGCTGCGCTGGGCGCACGGGGTGGCCGGCGACTTCCCGGACGGCCAGCTGTTCGTGAACCTGCGCGGGTTCGACGAGACCGAGCCGCTGGATCCGCGCACGGCGCTGGTCGGGTTCCTGCGGGCGCTGGGGCTGACCGACTCGCAGATCGCGGTCGACCTGGAGGACCAGGCCGCGCAGTACCGGTCGCTGCTGGCCGGGCGGCGGGTGCTGGTGTTCCTGGACAACGCCCGGTCCGCCGAGCAGGTCCGGCCGCTGCTGCCCGGCTCGTCGCGGTGCCTGGTGCTGGTGACCAGCAGGCACCGGCTGGACGACCTGGTCGTCACCGAGGGCGCGTCGTCGCTGCACGTGCCGACGCTGCCGGAGGCGGGCGCCGAGGACCTGCTGACGGCGGTGCTCGGCCGGCTGCGGATCGAGCAGGAGCCGGACGCCGTCGCCGAGCTGGTGGAGCTGTGCGACCGGCTGCCGCTGGCGCTGCGGATCGCGGGCGCGCGGCTGGCGTCCCGGCCGAGGTGGACGATCCAGTCGCTGGTCGACGAGCTGCGCGACGAGCAGGGCAGGCTGTCGGCGCTGTCGCTGCCGGAGGCCGGGCGCGGGGTGCACGCGGCGCTGGCGGTGAGCTACCGGGAGCTGCCCGAGGGCGCGGCGCGGCTGTTCCGGCGGCTCGGGCTGCACCCCGGGACGGACCTGGACAGCTACACGGCGGCGGCGCTGCTGGACATCAACGTGGTCAGCGCGCGCACCCACCTGCGCACGCTGGCGTACGCGAACCTGCTGCACGAGTCGACGCCCGACCGGTACTCGCGGCACGACCTGGTGCGGCTGTTCACCCACCACCTGGCGGCCACCGAGTCCGAAGTGGACAACCAGGTGTCGACCAACCGGCTGCTGGACTACTACCTGCACGTCGCCGACCGGGCGCGGGCGCACCTGTCGGACCACGTGCGGCCGTTCGGACCGGCCGAGCACCGGCCCTCGTCGTTCCCCGAGCTGTCGTCGCACGCGGCGGCGCTGGACTGGTTCACGCTGGAGGAGGCGAACCTCGGGCTGGCGCTGGACATCGCGGTGAACGGCGGGCAGCGGGAGCGGACGTGGCAGCTGGCGCTGTGCCTGGACGCGTTCCACTTCCGGCGCGGGAACCGGCTGGACCGGCTGGCGCTGTGCCGCATCGGGCTGGCGGCGGCGCGGGGGCTGGGCGACCGGCACGCCGAGGCGACGTTCCTGCTGCGGCTGGGTTCGACGCTGGCCGACCTGGGGCGGATCGACGAGGCGGTGCGGGCGTGCACGCGGGCGGCGTCGCTGGCGGACGGCGACCGGCACCTGGAGCTGGCGGCGTTGGCGAACCTCGGGTACTGCCTGATGGCCGACGACCAGCTGGACCGGGCGCAGGAGACGATCCTGGAGGCGCTGGAGGTGGCGCGGGAGGTCGGTGACGACCGGTCGCAGGCGAGCATCCAGAACAACTTGGCGAACGTGCTGCTGCGCAAGCACCAGCCGGAGGAGGCGCTGCGGCACGCGCGGGAGGCGCTGAGCCTGTTCCCGTCCGCGCCGTCGAAGGCGCACACGGCGACTCTTCACACCGTCGGCGCCGCTTCGCAGCAGCTGGGCCGTGCCGACGAGGCCCTGGAGTCCTACCGGGCGGGCCTGGCGCTGGCCGCCCGCCTGGGCGACCGCTACCAGGAGGCCCTGTGCCACCGCGCGATCGGCGACGTCCTGGAGCAGTCCGAAGGCCCCTCCGCCGCCGTCCCCCACTGGCTGGCGGCCCTGCACCTCTACCGCGACCTGCGCCTCGCCGACGCCGACGACCTGGCCCGCAAACTGGACCCGGCTACCCTCTCCTCCCCCTGACCCGAACGTTGAACTCGCCGGTCCTGAGTGTTCGACTCGCGGCACGCGAGCGTTCGACTCGCGCGGGCTGAACGTAGGACTCTCGCGCGAGTCGTACGTTCAGGTACCGCGAGTCGAACGCTCGCGTACCCCGAGTTCTGCGTTCGGGGGTCAGGCGGTGGCGTCGGCGGCGGCGCGGCCGGCGGTTCGGCCGGAGAACAGGCAGCCGCCCAGGAAGGTGCCCTCCAGGGCGCGGTAGCCGTGGACGCCGCCCCCGCCGAAGCCGGACGCCTCACCGGCGGCGTAGACGCCCTCCAGCGGGGCGCCGTCGGACTTCAGCACGCGGGCCGAGAGGTCGGTGTGCAGGCCGCCCAACGTCTTGCGCGTCAGCACGGACAGCCGCACGGCGATCAGCGGACCGGCCTTCGGGTCCATCAGCGCGTGCGGCTCGACCACCCGGATCAGCTTGTCGGTGATGAACCGCCGCGCCTCGCGCATGGCGTTGACCTGCATGTCCTTGCCCAACCCGGACAGCACCTGCCGGTCGCGCCGCACGATGGTGCGGCGCAGCGCGCCGGCGTCGATCAGCGACGTGCCGGTCAGCGCGTTCATCCCGGCCGCCAGCTCCTCCGGCGTCCGCCCGAAGATGAACTCCTCCGACCGCTTCGCGAACTCCTCGACCGGCGCGACCGCGCCCGGCATGGCCCGCTTCAGCACGGCCTTGACGTCCTTGCCGGTCAGGTCGGGGTTCTGCTCCGACCCGGACAGCGCGAACTCCTTGCCGATGATCCGGCTGTTGAGCACGAACCACGAGTACCCGTGCCCGGTCTTCACGATGTGCTCCAGCGCGCCGAGCGCGTCGAACCCCGGGAACAGCGGGATCGGCAGCCGCGACCCGGTGGCGTCCAGCCACAGCGACGACGGTCCGGGCAGGATGCGGATGCCGTGCCTGCTCCACACCGGCGCGTAGTTGGCGATGCCCTCGGGGTAGTGCCACATGCGGTCTTCGTTGATGATCTCGCCGCCGGTGTCCTGGACGACCTTCAGCATCCGGCCGTCGACGTGGTCCGGCACGCCGGACAGCATGTGCTCGGGCGGCGTGCCCATCCGCGACGGCCAGTTCCGCCGCACCACCTCGTGGTTCGCGCCGATGCCCCCGGACGTGACGATGACGGCCTGCGCGCGCAGCTCGAACTCGCCCGACGCGGTCCGCGAGCTCGGCTCGCCCCGACCGGCCGTGCTGACCTCCAGCACCTCGCCGCGCACGCCGTCCACCGCGCCGCCGGTGGTGGTCAGGCCGGTGACCCGGTGCCGGAACCGCAGCTGCACGAGCCCGCGCGCCACGCCCTCCCGCACCCGCCGCTCGAACGGCGCGACGATGCCGGGGCCGGTGCCCCACGTCACGTGGAAGCGCGGCACGGAGTTGCCGTGGCCGTCGGCCAGGTACCCGCCGCGCTCGGCCCACTGCACGAGCGGGAACCAGCGCACGCCCATCGCGTGCAGCCACGACCGCTTCTCACCGGCCGCGAAGTTCACGTACGCCTCGGCCCACCGGCGTGGCCAGAGGTCGGCGTCCCGGTCGAACGCGGCCGAGCCCAGCCAGTCCTGCAGGGCCAGCTCGGCGGAGTCCTTGACCTTCAGCCGCCGCTGCTCCGGGCTGTCGACCAGGAACAACCCGCCGAACGACCAGAACGCCTGACCGCCCAGGGACGCTTCCGGCTCCTGGTCGAGCAGGATGACCTTGCGACCGGCGTCGACCAGTTCAGCGGTGGCGACCAGGCCCGCCAGGCCGGCGCCGACGACGATGACATCAGCGTCATGAGGCATCGGGCGAGTCTAGATCGAAGCGCGGCGCTGGACGATAGTTGAAGAAAATTCACCTTAGGGAGTGGTGGCGGTGTCGTACACGGGGGACGTCGGCGAGGTCAGCGCGGTGTGGCGGCCGGTCTCGGAGGTGCCGATCATCGGATGCGGCCGCCCGCCGGTGGTCCGGCGGCGCACTTCCACAAGACGTTCTCCGAGTCGTTCCACGTCATCTCAGGAACGGTCCGGTTGTACGACGGCGAGACGTGGGTGAACGCGACCGCGGGCGATTTCCTGTACGTCCCGGAGGGCGGTGTGCACGCTTTCCGCAACGACTCCGACGACCCCGCGTCGATGTTGATCCTGTTCGCCCCGCGCCGCCGCGCGAGGAGTACTTCCGGGAACTCGCCGAGATCGGTGAGTCGGGTTGGGAGCGGTATCAGGCCGCCGGCCGTTCGGTGGGGGGAACCGGAACGGCCGGCGGTGGTCGGGCATGCGTGGGCGCACCTGCAACGTCTCGGGGAGAGGTGCCGCGCGGGCCGAGGGGGAGGTGCCCTGCGGGCCTGACGTCCGGTGCGGCGTCCACGTGCCGACCAACAGTAGAACGGGTGGTGACCTGCGGGTGTTCCCCGGGGGGCGGTGGGGTGTCGGGCATCACCACGAGTGTTCGCGCGGGGTGGCGGGAGGTGGTGCGGGGCGGCCGGTGAGGGCGGTGAGGGGCGCTGCGAGGGTGGCCGGTGGGAGGTGGTGCGAGAGGTGCGGGAACGGCTGCTCAGGCGTCGCCGCGCAGTTCGCCCATCCGGGCCTCCGCGCCCGCCAGCTTGTCCCGCGCCGCCTCGGCCCGGCGCTCGGCCCGCGCCAGCCTGGTCGACGCCTCCTGCTCCGCCCGCTGCGCCCGCCGCAGCTCGGCGCGCAGGGTCGCGGTGTGCTCCTCGCGCTCGGCCAGCGCCCGCTCGGCCTCGGTGACGGCCGCGTCCGCCTTCTTCACGTCGGCCCGCGCGCTGCCGACGTCGTCCCGGGCCCGCTCCAGCTGCCGCTCCCGCCGCTGCTCGCGGCGGGGCGCCAGGTCGTCGCGCACCGGCGTCGCGGTCCCGCTCAACGGCCCGAACCCGGACTGCTCGACCGGCTTGACCAGCCGCCCGGCCTTGATCCGCGCGGCCAGCACGTCGTCCGCCAGCGCCGCCGTCAACGTGGTCCGCACCTGCTGCACGGCGTCCGGCCCGAGCGGCCGGCCGGCGTCCCGGGCCAACGCCTCCACCCGCCGCACGAGGGCGCTCAGCACGGCCCGGCGACGGGCGCCCAGCTGCCGCAGCGCCCCGCCGCGCAGCTCCTCCTGCGCGGCCCGCAGCTCGTCACCCAGAGCGACCGCCTCGGCCAGGTCGGACGCGCCCTCGCGGGCCAGCAGGTTCAGCGCCCACGCGGACGACGTCGGCTTGCGCAGCGCGGCCACCTGCTTGGCCAACGCCTGGTCGCCGCGCTCCGCGGCTTCCCGCGCGCGGGCGTCCCTGGCCGCGACGAACCGAGCCGGCGGCAGGGCGTACAGCTCGTCGGCTACCAGGTCGATCGGTGCGGGGTCCACGATGTCGACCAGTGTGCTCGCCATCGCGTTGATGTGCGATTTGTTACCGATTCCTCGCAGGTCCGGGCGGTTCACCGTTGACAGTGGTTGACATTCCGGCCGGTCGGCTCTTGACTGGAGGTGCCGCACCCGTTCCGGTGTTCTGCGGCACTTCTCGCGCGTTCGCGCAATAGGCTGTTCAGTCCAATAAGGACACTTCCATTGGGCTGTTCGTCCGATTGTTACCCGGGGGTCGGGGAGATGTGCTTGCGCCAATCTTTCCCCACGAAGGGTTTGCGCCGTGATCAACTCAGGAAGTCGGTGGAGACACCGCACCAGTGCGGCCCTGCTGGCCGCCGTGCTGGGCACCACTGGGTTCGGCTTCGCCGCCGGGTCGGCAGTCGCGCAAGAGGCGCAGACCGCGCCCGCGCCCGCCGACAAGCAGCTCGACAAGCAGGACCGGGAGCGCATCGCCGAGGCCGAGCAGGCCGGGCAGGCGAACGTCACGCTCCTGGTCGCCGCCGAAGAGGGCGAGCTGGACTCCGCGACCAACGACCTCCGGGCCCTCGGCGGCGTGGTCGAGTCGACGGAGCGTGACGTCGACTACCTCAAGGTGTCGGTGCCGCGCGACCGGGCCGAGAAGGTGGCCGAGCTGGCGTCGGTGGACTCGGTGGACGTGGACGGCCTGGTCGTCCTCGACGACCCGCGTCCCGACGGCGCGACCGCGCCGCTGCCGCAGCCCGCGCCGGGCGCCAAGACGCCCAAGAAGAACCCGTACATGCCGACGCAGGACACGCAGGCGGCGCAGTTCACCGACGCGCACCCCAAGTGGGACGGCCGCGGCACGACGATCGCGGTCATGGACTCCGGCATCGACCTGGACCACCCGGCGCTGGCGACCACCACGACCGGCGAGCGCAAGATCGTCGACTGGTACAACGCCAACGCCACCAACTCCGGTGACGGCACGTGGTTGCAGGTGGCCGGCCGCTACAACGGCTCGTTCACCAGCGGCGGCGCGACCTACAAGGCGCCGGCTACCGGCGGCCCGTACAGCTTCGGCCTGTTCCGCGAGACCGCGGGCGACCTGGGCCTGGCCAACAGCGAGACCGGCGGCGACATCAACCGCGACGGCGACCGCACGGACGCGTTCGGCGTCCTCCAGGACATCACCACCAAGGAAGTCCGGGTCGACGTCGACGGTGACGGTGACTTCACCGACCAGGCCGCGATGATCGACTACAAGTACAAGAAGGACGTCGGCCACTTCGGCGCCGACAACCCGGCCACCCCGGTGCTGGACACCGTGGCGTTCGTGGTGCAGACCGACAAGTCGATCTACGACGCCAACGGCGCCGCGTGGGTCAACATCGGCATCTCGGCCGCGGCGCACGGCACGCACGTCGCGGGCATCACCGCCGCCAACAAGATGTTCGGCGGCAAGATGACCGGCGCGGCCCCCGGCGCGAAGCTGATGGGCGTCAAGGTCTGCCTGTCGACCCCGTCGTGCACCAACAGCGGCCTGATCGACGGCCTGCTGTACGCGGCGCGCAACGGCGCGGACGTCGTCAACATCTCCATCGGCGGCCTGCCCGCCCTCAACGACGGCAACAACGCGCGTGCGGAGCTCTACAACCGCACCATCGCCGAGTACAACGTCCAGGTGTTCATCTCCGCGGGCAACAGCGGCGCGGGCGCGAACACCGTCGGCGACCCGTCGGTGTCCACGGACGCGGTGAGCGTCGGCTCCTACATCACCAAGGACACCTGGCTGTCCAACTACGGCTCGAAGACGCAGCAGCGCGAGAGCCTGCACGGCTTCTCGTCGCGCGGCCCGCGCGAGGACGGCGGCTTCAAGCCGAACATCATCGCGCCCGGCTCGGCGATCTCCACCACGCCGCAGTGGCAGGCGCCCGGCCCGGTGGCCGGCACCTACGAGCTGCCCGCGGGCTACGCGATGTTCAACGGCACGTCGATGGCCGCGCCGCAGGCGACCGGCGCGGCCGCGCTGCTCGTCAGCGCCTACAAGGCCGAGCACAACGGCGAGCGCCCGCCCGTCGCGGCGCTGCGCAACGCGATCCAGTCCGGCGCCAAGTGGGTCTCCACCCTCCAGGCGTTCGAGCAGGGCGCGGGCCTGTTCGACACCAAGCGCGCGTGGTCGCAGCTCAACGCGCACCCGGAGACGCAGGCGGTCAGCACGTCGGTGACGGTGAACACCGCGCTGTCGGGCTCGCTGGCCACCCCGAACACCGGTGTCGGCATCCACGACCGCGAGGGCGTGAGCGTGGGCGAGGAGTACACCCGCACGTACACCCTCACCCGCACCACGGGCCCGAACCGCAACCAGCAGTTCCTGGTGAAGTGGCAGGGCAACGACGGCACGTTCAAGTCGAAGTCCCTGGTCAGCCTGCCGCTGAACACGCCGGTCACGTTCGACGTCAAGGTCAAGCCGACCAAGGCGGGCGCGCACTCGGCCGTGCTCAAGCTGGACAACCCGGCCACCCGCGGCATCGACGTGTTCACGCTGAACACGGTGTTCGCGGCGGAGGACTTCACCGCGGCGGGCAAGTACGCGGTGACGAAGACCGGCACGGTCGCGCGCAACCAGTCGGAGCGGCTGTTCGTGAACGTGCCCGCGGGCACGAGCGCGCTGAAGGTCGACATGGCGGCGGGCGGCGCGGAGGGCAAGGGCCAGGTCCGGTTCCTGCGCTACGACCCGTACGGCGTGCCGTTCGACACCACGTCCTCGACCAACTGCTACAACCCCGACGCGGGCGCCGGCTGTGCCGGTGGGTCGCCGACCAGCCGCACGGTGAGCAACCCGGTGCCGGGCGTGTGGGAGATCGTGGTCGAGTCCCGGCGCACCTCGGACGCCGACGCCGCGCCGTTCTCGGTGACCGCGTCGGTGCTGGGCACGTCGGTCAGCCCGAACCCGGACACCATCGAGTCTGCCGTCATCGGCACGCCGATCAGCCGCGAGTACGTGGTGACGAACTCGCTGGCCGCGTTCAACGGCAAGCTCGTCGGCGGTTCGCTGGCCAGCGCGCGGATCGACCGCCCGACCATCGCCGACGCCGCGGTCCAGGTGTACGACCTGACCGTGGCCCCCGGCGCGACGTCGCTGCGGGCGACCATCGGCAAGACGGCGGACCTGTCGGCCGACCTCGACCTGTTCGTCTACAACTGCGCGTCCGGCTCCTGCGTGCTGGCCGGTCAGGCGGCGGACGGCGACTCCGAGGAGTCGGTGACCATCGCCAACCCGGCCGCCGGCGCGTGGCGGGTGCAGGTCGACGGCTACGAGGTGCCCGCGGGCACCACGGAGTACGACTACATCGACCTGTTCGTCGCCCCGGGCCTCGGCTCGGTCGCGGTGACCGACGCCGACGCCGACCGCACCGCCGGGTCGACGTGGACGGTCCCCGGCACGGTGACCGTGTCCGGTCCGGCCGGCCCCGGCCGGGTGCTGCGCGGCGAGCTCGCCGTGCAGACCTCCGAGGGCGCGGTCGTCGGTCGCGGCGCGGTGATCGTGCGGAACGTGGCCTGACGCCACCCCGCTGAAGACCTCAGGGCCACCCCCGCGTTCGCCGCGGGGGTGGCCCTGAGCCGTTCCACCGGTCCTGCAGTCAGGGAGCTTCGTCGGGGAACTTCGTCAGGGGGTGTCATCAGGGGGTGGGGTCGGCGTTGCTCAGCGGCTCGTCCACGTCGACCCGGCTGACGCCCTCGACCGCGGCCACCCGCTCGGCCAGCTCGACCGGGGTGGAGACGCGCAGGTAGCCGATGGTCGGGTCGGTGGCCTCCACGGTCGCGCCGAGCGCGCGGACCCGGTCGGCCACCTGGTCGGTGCTGCCCCGGTCCGCGGAGACGGTCAGCACGACCGCCCGCGCGCCGGAGCGCTTGGCCCGCGCCAGGACGTCCTCGCCGTGCGGGCTGAGCTTGGGCGGCACCGGGACCTCCGAGGCGTCGGCCGGGGTGGTGAGCGGGGCGGTGGTGACCGGGGTGGTGCTGACCGGGGCGGTGGTGAGCGGGGCGGGCGTGCCGGCCGAGCCGGTGTGCCCCTGCTGCTGCGCGCAGCCCGCCAGGGCGGACGCCGTCAGCGCCGACCCCGCCAGCGCCAGTGCCACGAGTCTTCGCATGAGCCCTCCAGCCGAACCGGTCCTGTCCCCAGGACGGAACGCGGGGTCAGCGCGGTTGCACGGACTGGTCGGGGCCGCTGAACGCCTGCACCCGCTCCTCGCCGTCCTGGCTCTCGCCGAACACCCGGTTGTCCGACGCCCCGTTCGACGACTGCGCGGGCGCCCGACCGGCGGTGCGGGGCAGGTCGCGCACCCGCACCTGCGGCAGCGCGCCGGGGTGCCGCGACCGCAGCCAGTCGACCAGGTGCTCCCGGGCCACGCACCGCAGGTCCCACAGCCGCCCGGCGTCCGACGCGCTCACCAGCGCCCGCACCCGCACGAACGACCCGACGGCGTCGGTCACCTGCACCACGCACACCCGGCCGTCCCACAGGTCGCCCTGCTCCAGGGCGTGCCGCAGCTCCTGCCGCAGCTCCTCCACCGGCACCGTCCAGTCGACGTCCAGCTCCACCGTGCCCAGCAGCGCCGACTGGGTCCGCGTCCAGTTCTCGAACGGCGACTTGAGGAAGTACGCGGTGGGCAGGATCAGCCGCCGGTCGTCCCACAGGTGCACGACCACGTAGGTCAGGGTGATGTCCTCGATCCGGCCCCACTGCTTCTCCACGACCACCACGTCGTCCAGCCGCAGCGCGTCGCTGAACGCGATCTGCACGCCCGCGAACACGTTGCCCAGCAACGACTGCGCGGCCAGCGCGGCGATCGCGCCGATCACACCGGCGGACGCCAGGATGCTCGTGCCCGCCGCGCGGGCGCCCGGGAACGTCATCAGCACCCCGGCCGCGGCCAGCACGCTCACCACGACCACGGTGACCCGGCGGACCAGGGTGATCTGCGTGTGCACGCGGCGCGCGTGCCGGTTGTCGGACACGTCGACCCGGATGCGCGCCAGCGTGGCGTCCTCGATCACCACCAGCAGCGACGCGAGCAGCCACGCGCCGGCGAGGATGAGCGCTATCCCGGTGACGTGCAGCGCGACGGGCCGCCACTCGCCGTGGGCCACCACGCCCAGGGAGAACTGCACCGCCACCAGCACCGCCACGGCCAGCGCGGGTCGGTGCGCGTGCCGGGCGAGGCCCGCGAACAGGTCGGACCGGCGGCCGATGCGGCGGACCACCCGGTGCACGAGCGTCACGGCCAGCAGGGCCACCAGCAGCGATCCGGCGAACGTGATGACGGTTGCGAGCACGAAGAAGGCACCTCCTCTGCGCGGGTACGTCTGGGGACCCGTACCCGCGAACGGAGTAGTTCAGGCGTGTTTCAACCGGGAACGGGCGAAGTGCGAGATTCCCCACTGCCGGGCAGCGCGCGGGCGACCCGGCCGACGAACGCGACCAGCCGCTCGGGCGGGAACCGCTCCGGGTCGGTGATCACCAGCCGGCCCGCCATCTCGGCCAGCGCCAGCACGGTGTGGCCCAGCAGCTCGGCGTCCGGGGCCGTGCTGCCCCACGCCTTCAGCCCGAGTTCGGCCAGCGCGCTGACCTGGGCCAGGACCTGGGCCCGGACCGACTCGACCTGGCGGCGGAACTCGACCGGCGTGCCCTCCGGCGGCAGCAGGGCCAGCCGCCACCGGGCGGGCGACGCCACGACGGCGTCGACGAACGCGCGCACCGCGTCGGTGTAGACCTCCTCCGGCGAGCGGTCGCCGAAGTCGGTGGTCGGGATCGCCGACAGCACCTGTCCGGTGGCGCGCTCCGCCTCGCGCCGCAGCAGCGCGGCGACCACCTCGGCCCGGTTCGCGTACAGCTCGTAGACCACCGGCTTGGTCACGCCCGACCGCCTGGCCACGGCCTCCATCGTCACCGCGTCGAAGCCGCCGTCGGCGATCAGGTCGAGCGCGCCGTCCAGCAGCTGGTCGCGCCGCTGTCCGGGTGGCAGGCGCGGGGCGTACCTGCGACGCGTTGTCGTCACCGGGCCATATTGCTACGGTGTCGTAGCTTTCACAAAGCTACGCAGGCGTAGCAATCGTTCGGCGGCTCGGAGGCAGCGGTGTTCGTGGAGTCCGAGGGTGCGCGGCTCGCCGTGTTCGAGCACGGCGACCGGTCCGCGCCGACCGTCGTCCTGGTGCACGGCTACCCGGACACGCACCGGGTGTGGGACGGCGTCGTGCCGTTGCTGGCCGAGGAGTTCCACGTGGTGACGTACGACGTGCGCGGCGCCGGGGCGTCCTCCGCGCCGCGCGGGCTGGCCGCGTACCGGCTGCCGGTGCTGGCGCGCGACCTGCTCGCGGTGATCGCGGCGGTCAGCCCGGACGCGCCCGCGCACGTCGCCGCGCACGACTGGGGCTCGGTGCAGTCGTGGGAGGCGGTGACGACGCCCGGCGCGCCGATCGCGTCGTTCACGTCGATGTCCGGGCCGTGCCTGGACCACGTCGGCCACTGGATGCGCCGGCCGAGGCCCAAGCAGCTCAAGCAGTTGCTGCACTCCTGGTACATCGCCGCGTTCCACCTGCCGTTCGTCGCGCCCCTGGTCTGGCGGCACGTCGTCGGGCCGCGCTGGGAGAAGGTCCTGCGGAAGGTGGAAGGCGTGTCGCCGCAGGTGTCGCCGACCGTCGTGCGGGACGGCGTGCGGGGCATGTCCCTGTACCGGGCCAACTTCATCCCGCGGCTGCGCTCGCCCCGCGAACGGCGGACCGACGTGCCGGTGCAGCTCGTGCACCCGTTGCGGGACAAGTACGTCACGGGCGAGATCAACGAGGACGTGGAGCTGTGGGCGTCGGACGTGCGGCGGCGGGTGATCGACGCCGGGCACTGGGCGCCGGTCACGCACGCCCGCGCGGTCGCGCTGCTCGTCGCCGACCACGTCACCGCGCACAGTCGGCCCGCTTGAGCCCGGCGAGGGCGTCCCTGGCCCGCTGCCGGGCCAGGTTGTAGGAGCGCCAGTCGTCCGGGCCGACCCGGCGGAACTCCAGCGCGCAGCCGCGCAGGTCGGCCGGGAGCGAGGCGAGGGCGGGCACGGCGTCGTCGGAGAGCGTCGCCAGGTACCACACGTCGACCTTCTGCGTGGCGTGCCAGCGCTCGACGTTGCGCTCGGCGGTGAACCGGTCCGGGTTGAGCGCGGCGAGGGCGACCAGCGAGGCGAACCCCGTGCCGACGACGGCGCGCGCCAGCCAACCGCCCCGCAGCCGCGCGCCCGCCGCCAGCACCATCAGGTAGACGACGCCGAGCCACAGCTCGCAGGCGGCGACGAGCACGCGCGGCACGGTGAAGCCGTACGCCTGCTGGTAGAGCCACATCCGGGTCAGGGCCGAGGCGACGATCACCAGCGTGAGCGCGCTGAGCGCGCCCAGCAGGCCGCGCAGCCAACGGCGGTCGGTCACCGAGTCCAGGTGCGCCCGGCTCGCGACGAACGCGATGACGCCCAGGGTGAGGACGGTGACGGCGAGCAGCTGCCAGAAGCCGCTGCGGGCGTAGTCGGCGTAGGTGAGGTCGGCGGTGGTGATCACGTGCTCGTCACCCGCGAAGAGGGTGTTGACCTGGACGGCGACGAAGGTGGCGAACAGCAGCACCAGCGCGCCGACCGGCAGCACCCAGTCCCGCCGGGCGAGGCGGCGGGGCAGACCGGCGGCCTCCACCGGCTTCGGCGGGGCGACCAGCAGGTAGGCCGCGCCGACCGTGCCGAGACCGACGGCCGGGAACAGCACCAGCGGTTGGCCGGACGCCTCTTCCGGGGTGATCGAGCCGAGGAGGTCGGCGAACGCGGCGTCGGCCCCGGCGAGCAGTGGGACGAACACCAGCAGCAGGGCGGCGGTCACCAGGACGGGCCGGGCCAGCGCGGGCGTGCCGCCCTCGCGGACGCCCTTGGCCACCCACGGGACCGCGCGGATCGTCGCGGCGGGCACGGCCACCGCGCCGAGCGCCAGGCCGCGCGCGGTCCGCCCCCCGACGACCGCGAGCGACCCGGCGGCGCACCCGGCGATCGCGCAGAGGGTGAAGAGCCAGTCGGCGGCGACGAACGCGCCGACGCCGAAGAGGGCGGCGGAGAGGGCCGCCCAACCCGGTTTCACCTTGCGCAGCAGGGCGAAGACGAGGACGGCGGTGAGGGCCCAGCCCAGGCCGGGTTCGTCGAGGGGCAGGAGCACGGCTGCCCCGGTCCCGGCGACGGCGCCGGTGAGCAGTACGCGGTTGGGTGTCATCCGGTGTCGCCTCCAGGGCGTGCGCCACCGCCCGCCGAACTCGCGGCGGTTGTCGGGCGCGGTTGTTTCGGGCGCGGTTGTCGTGGTCGCGGTTGTGGGCGCGGTTGTCGTGGTCGCGGTTGTCGTGGTCGCGTCGTTGTGGCGCGGTTGTTGTAGGCGCGTTGTCGGACGCGGTTGTTGTGGCACGGCCGGCTTGAGGCGCCGGAATTGTCGGTGGTCCGTGGTTGAATCGAATTCAGGGTTCCCCTGGGCGGGGACCCTTGCGGGGCAGCGCTCTGCGCGAACTAGGTCGTCGTCGGCCCGGTGGCCGGCAGGGTGGCGCGGATGCGGCAGCCCGGTCCGTCCACCACGGCGATGGTGCCGCCGTGCAGGTCGACCACCCAGCGGGCGATGTTGAGGCCCAGGCCGGTGCCCCCGTCGCCGGCCCGCTCGCCCCTGGTGAAGCGCTCGAAGACCCGTTCGCGGTCCTGCGGCGCGATGCCCGGCCCGTCGTCCGAGACCTCCAGCACCAGCTCCGCGCCCACGCTCGCCGACACCCGGACCTCGCCGCCCGCCGGCCCGTGCCGGACCGCGTTGTCGACCAGGTTCGCCACGACCTGGGCCAACCGCGCCTCGTCCGCGTAGACCACCGCCTCCACCGGCGTCACGGCGACGGTGAACCGCACCCCCCGGGCGGCCACCGAAGCCTCGGCGACGACCTCCTCCAGCAGCGGCTCCAGGGCGAACTCCGCCTTGTCCAGCCGGTGCGCGCCGGCGTCGATCCGCGACAGGTCCAGCAGCTCGGCCACCAGCCTGCCCAGCCGCTCGGTCTGCGCCAACGCCGTCCGCATGGTGGCCGCGTCCGGCTGCTCGACACCGTCCACCACGTTCTCCAGCACGTTCTGCAACGCGGTGATCGGCGTCCGCAGCTCGTGCGACACGTTCGCGATCAGCTCGCGCCGCTGCTGGTCCGCCGCGCCCAGGGCGGCGGCCATCTGGTTGAACGCGCCGGCCAGCTCGCCGACCTCGTCCCGCGCCGTCGCCCGCACCCGCCGGCTGTAGTCGCCGGCGCGCATCGCCCGCACCGCCGCCGTCATCTCCCGCAGCGGCCTGGTCATCCCGTGCGCCAGCACCTGCGACGTCACCAGCACGATCGCCACCGCGCCGAACGTCGTCCCCGGCGCCAACCACCCGATCCGCCACCGGAAGAACGCGAACCCCGCCGCCATCGCCGACACCAGCAGGATGCCGAGCTTCAGCTTGATCGACCGCACCGGGTCCAGCGGGCGCGGCAGCAGTTCGACGGCCGTCAGGAACGCCGACCGCAGGCTCACCGGGGCACCTCCAGCGCGTAGCCGATGCCGTGCACGGTCCGGATCAGGTCGGTGCCCAGCTTCCGCCGCAACGCCTTGATGTGGCTGTCCACGGTCCGCGTCCCGGTGCCGTCGGCCCACCCCCACACCTCGTTCAGCAACCGCTCCCGCGACTGCACGGCCCGCGGCCGCTCGGCCAGGTGCACCAGCAGCTCGAACTCGGTCGGCGTCAGGTGCGCCTCCTCGCCACCGCGCGCCACGCGCCGCTCGGCCAGGTCGATCTCCAGGTCCGCCACCGCGATCCGGTTCGCCGCCGCCGAAGCCGCCCGCTCCACCCGCCGCAGCAGCGCGTGCACCCGCGCGGCCAGCTCGCGGATCGAGAACGGCTTGGTCAGGTAGTCGTCCGCGCCGACCGCGAGCCCCACCAGCAGGTCGGTCTCGTCACCGCGGGCGGTCAGCATGAGCACCGGGACCGGCCGCTCGGCCTGGATGCGGCGGCACACCTCCAGCCCGTCGAACCCAGGCAGCATCACGTCCAGCACCACCAGGTCGGGGCGGACGTCGCGCGCCCGGTTGACGGCGGTCGGGCCGTCGTGCGCCAACTCCACCTCGAACCCCTCGGCGCGCAACCTCGCGGCCACGGAGTCGGCGATGGTCAGGTCGTCCTCGACCACCAGAACGCGGCGTGTCATGCGACCGACTCTAGGTGCGGGTGGTGGAGGTGACCGGCGCGAGTTGTGAACGTCCTGTGGAGACTCGTTCGAGGCGACGACTTCGAACCGATAACGCTGTGAGGACCACGCGGTTTCGGATACGGTGAACGGGACATGCCAAGTGGTGTTCGGCAGGTCACGGGGGGGTCGGGGGACCAGTCGCCTGTTCGGGCACCCTGCAAAAGGGGGCCGGCTTGACCGTGCGCAGAGCACGTCTGCTCGCACGAAGGACCGCCGCGGCGGCCATCGCGATAACGCTCACCACCACCCTGTGCGCCACGGCACACGCCGAGGACGCGCCACCCGCCGAGCCCGTCACCACCGCGGAGCCGGCCGAGATCGCGGACCCGGTGACCGTGCCGGTGACGCAGCCCGCGACCGAACCGGCCGCGGAACCGGTGACCGAGCCCGTGTCCGAGCCGGTGTCCGAACCGGACACCGAACCGGCGACGCCGGACCCGGCGAACACCGACCAGCCGGCGACCGAAGACCCCGCCGACACCAACACCGAGACCGGAGCCGACACCGGCACGCCTGCGGGGGAGCAGCAGGACCCGGAGGTCGAGCCCGCGGCGGAGCCCTTCGCCGACCCGGGCGTCACGGCGAAGGTCGACGGCGGCCCGTACCTGGTCGGCCAGCCCTTCCCGATCGACGTCACGGTCACCAACCACGGCACCGCCGAGGTGACCGGCCTGAGCACCTACACGCTCCGGACGTCCGGGTCGTACGTGAGCCTGCAGTGGCCCCTGCCGGACCTGCCGAAGACCCTCGCGCCCGGTCAGTCGGCGACCGCGCGGTGGCAGGGCCAGGTCTACAACTGGGAGGGCCCGCCGGTCTTCGAGGTGATCATCTACTCCCAGAACGACATGGTCTGGGACAACAACCGGACGACGGTCGCCCCGCTGCTCACCGCTCCGGACGCCGCCGCGGGTTCGGTGAGCGGCCTGGTCCTCGGCGAGCGGAACGGCGCTCGCGAACCGATCGCCGGCGTCCAGGTGCGGCTCAACCACGCCGGTCGGGAGACCGTCGCCACGACGGGCGCCGACGGCCGGTTCCACCTGGCCGACCTGCCGCTCGTCCGCTACTCGGTCTTCTTCAGCCGGGTGCCGGACGGCTGGGTGATGCCGTCCAACGCCGCCGTCGAGGTCGACGGCGACGAGTCGGTGGAGTACGTGGCGGTCCGGCCGCTCACCGACCGGTTCTCCGCGTCGATCGCGTTCACGCAGGACCAGTACTCGGTGGGCGACACCGCGCACGCCGTGGTGGCGCTGACCAACAGCGGCACGACGGACCTGCACCGGATCACCGCGTTCTGCGACCGCAGCGGCGGCGAGGGGCCGCACGTGGTCGACCTGCGGCTCGGTGCGCTGAACTGGGACGCGTCCGGCGTCGACGTGCCCGCCGGGCAGACCGTGACGGTCACCGTCAGCGGCGTGGTGCCGCCGAAGGCCGCCGACTTCGGCTCGGTGAGCTTCGGGTGCACCTTCGGTGACGACTTCTACAACGAGCGCGGCTTCCCGGACGCCTACGACCTGGCGCGCGTGCCGACCGGGACCACGCACACGTGGATGAGGTTCACCCACGACGCGGACGAGGACACGATCCACGACGAGGGCGAGCAGGTCACCGGCCTCACCGTGCGGCTGGTCGACTGGTTCTCCGGGCAGACCGCGGCGCGGGGCGTCACCGACGCCACCGGCCGGGTCGACTTCACCGACCTGCCGGCAGGCCCGTACTGGGTCGAGGTGGACGGTCCGTGGCGGTTCAGCGACTGGGGCGAGCTGCCCGTCGACCGGGTCGTGATGCACTTCAAGGCGAACTGCGGCGACTACTGCGGCGGTTGGTACCCCCGGCTCGTGCCGTGGGAGGACACCGCCCCGGGCCCGGAGCCGACGACGCCCCCGGCCGTGCCGAACCCGCCCGCCCAGGCCCCGGCGGCGCCGGCGGCGCCGGTGGCACCGGCTGCCGGTGGCGGCGCGGCGGCAGCGGCCCTGGCGGACACCGGCGTCGCCCCGCTCGGCCTGATGGCGGTCGGCGTGCTGGCGCTGCTCGCCGGTGCGGCGGCGATGGTCGGCGGACGGCGGCGCCGAGCCGCCTGACCCGCGTGACGGCAACGGCCCCGGGCACCTGCCCGGGGCCGTTCGCCGTTCCCGGGACCCGAAGCGCCGAGACGTCCGATCGGCCGATTCTGGGAGCGCTCCCAGAGGCAACCTGCTTAGCTGGCACGAGCGGGACTTCGACGAGGAGGTCTGGTCGTGCGACGGTCGTTAGGCACCGCGTTGGCGCTCGCATCGGTGGTCTTCGGCGCGCCCGCGGCGCGAGCCGAGCCGGGCGTGGTGGAACTGGCCGCGCTGCCCGGCGGGACGAAGGGCTCGGCGGTCGCGATCAACGACGCCGGGGTGGTCGTCGGTCGCTCGACCGGCGCGGACGGGAAGGCCAGGCCGGTGCGCTGGGACGCGTCGGGCGCGATCACCGAACTGCTCCCGCCTCCCGGGGCCGTCAACCCCGGGAAGGTCTTCGGGGTCGACGCGGACGGCGTGGCGCACGGCAACACCAGCACGCCCGAGCACTGGGCGCAGGCGACGAAGTGGGGCGCCGACGGCGTCGCCACCGTCCTCGACCTCCTGCCCGGCGGGACCTACAGCTTCGCCGTCGAGGTGAACGCGAGCGGCACGGTCGTCGGTTACGGCGGCGACGCGGGCGGCGTGCGGCGGGCGATCCGCTGGGACCGCGACGGCCGGGCCACCGCCCTGCCCGACCTCGGCGTCGCGACGGAGGCCACCGCGGTCGACGCCGACGGCGCCATCGCGGGCATCGCCCACTTCGCCGACCACCGACGAGCCGTCCGGTGGGACGGCGGCGCGCTCACCGACCTCGGCGCCGTGCCCGACAGCGCCTCGCTCTCGGTGAAGGCGGTGCGCGGCCCGTTCGTCATCGCCCACTTCCAGCGCGGCGACCGGACGTCCTTCGCCGCGCGCTGGGACGGCACGGCGCTGACCGAGGCGCCCGCGTCACCCGGCCAGTCCAGCACCCTCCAGACCGTCGACGCGACCGGCGCCGCGTTCGGCCGGGTGAGCGGCAAGCCGGCGCGGTGGGCGGCGGACGGCACGCTCACGACCCTGGCGCTGCCGACCGGCTTCACCATCGGTGAGGTGATGCGGCTCAACGACGCCGGGGTGGCCGTCGGCACGGCGCAGAACCGGGAGGTCAGGCCGATCCGCTGGTCGCCGACGGGCGAGGTGCAGCTGCTGCCCGTGCCGTCCGGGACCTACGGGTTCGCGCTGGGCGTCAACGCCGGCGGGGTGGTCGTCGGCGAGTTCGGCGGGCGGGCGGTGCTCTGGCCCTGACCGCGGCGCGTCGGTGGCACGTCCTAGGGTGACCCGGTGGCTGACGCGGTCCTGGAAGCGGTGCTGGAGCGGATCACGTTCGCCAACGAGGAGACCGGCTACACGGTCGCCCGCGTCGACCCCGGCCGCGGCGGCGACCTGATCACGGTGGTCGGCGCGCTGCTCGGCGCGCAGCCGGGCGAGTCGATCCGGATGCGCGGTCGCTGGGGCTCGCACCCGCAGTACGGCAAGCAGTTCCACGTGGACGACTACACGACCGTGCTGCCCGCCACCATCCAGGGCATCCGGCGCTACCTCGGCTCCGGCCTGATCAAGGGCATCGGGCCGGTGCTGGCCGACCGGATCGTCACCCACTTCGGCGTCGACGCGCTGGACGTCATCGAGCACGAGCCGCAGCGGCTGATCGAGGTGCCGAAGCTGGGCCCCAAGCGCACCAAGCTGATCGCGGCGGCGTGGGAGGAGCAGAAGGCCATCAAGGAGGTGATGGTCTTCCTCCAGGGCGTCGGCGTGTCGACGTCGTTGGCCGTGCGGATCTACAAGCAGTACCAGGACAAGTCGATCGACGTCGTCCGCGAGGAGCCCTACCGGCTGGCGAACGACGTGTGGGGCATCGGGTTCCGCACCGCGGACGTGATCGCCAAGGCCGTCGGCATCCCGCACGACAGCCCGCAGCGGGTGAAGGCCGGGTTGCAGTTCACGCTGTCCGAGGCGACCGGCGACGGCAACTGCTACCTGCCGGAGAACGAGCTGATCGGCGCCGCGATCAAGATCCTCCAGGTGGACGCGGGCCTGGTGATCGACTGCCTGGCCGAGCTGGTCGGCGAGGAGGGCGTGGTCCGCGAGGTCATGCCGGACGGCGAGCCCGGCGTCTACCTGGTCGCGTTCCACCGGGCGGAGATCTCCCTGGCCAACCAGCTGCTGCGGCTGCTCCGGACCGACGAGGAGCGGCTGCCCGCGTTCGCGTCGGTCGACTGGGACCGGGCGTTCGGGTGGCTGGGCGCGTCGCTGGAGGACAAGCAGCGGGACGCCGTCCGGTTGGCGCTGACCAGCAAGGTCGCCGTGCTGACCGGTGGCCCGGGGTGCGGCAAGAGCTTCACCGTGCGGTCGATCGTGAAGCTGGCGGCGGCCAAGGGCGCGAAGGTCGTGCTGGCCGCGCCGACCGGCCGGGCGGCCAAGCGGCTGACCGAGCTGACCGGGCACGAGGCCCGCACCGTGCACCGGCTGCTGGAGCTGAAGCCCGGCGGTGACGCGGCCTACGACCGCGACCGGCCGCTGGACGCGGACCTCGTCGTCGTGGACGAGGCGTCGATGCTGGACCTGCTGCTGGCGAACAAGCTGGCGAAGGCCGTCGCACCCGGCGCGCACCTGCTGCTCGTCGGCGACGTCGACCAGCTGCCGTCCGTCGGCGCGGGGGAGGTGCTGCGCGACGTGCTGGCCGACCGCAGCCCGGTGCCCAACGTCCGGCTGACGCACATCTTCCGGCAGGCGCAGCAGTCCGGCGTGGTCACCAACGCGCACCGGATCAACAACGGCGACTACCCGGTCGTGCAGGGGCTGCCCGACTTCTTCCTGTTCCCGGTGGAGGAAGCCGAGGACGCGGCGGCGCTGGTGGTCGACGTCGTGGCGAACCGCATCCCGCGCAAGTTCGGCCTCAAGCCGCGCACCGACGTGCAGGTGCTCGCGCCCATGCACCGGGGACCGGCGGGCGCGGGCGGGCTGAACGCGTTGCTGCAGGAGGCTTTGACACCGTCCAGGCAGGACTTGCCGGAGCGCCGGTTCGGCGGCCGGGTGTTCCGGGTCGGCGACAAGGTCACCCAGCTGCGGAACAACTACGACAAGAACGTGTTCAACGGCACGCTGGGCGTCGTCACGGCGATTGACGCGGTGGAGCAGAAGCTGACCGTTCGGACCGACGAGGAAGAGGACGTGGACTACGAGTTCGGCGAGCTGGACGAGTTGACCCACGCCTACGCCATGACGATTCACCGCTCACAGGGCAGTGAATACCCATGTGTGGTCATTCCAATCACGACGAGCGCGTGGATGATGTTGCAGCGGAACCTGCTGTACACGGCGGTGACGCGAGCGAAGAAGCTGGTGGTGCTGGTCGGGTCGCGCAAGGCGATCGGGCAGGCGGTCCGCACCGTGGGCGCGGGACGGCGGCACACGGCGCTGGACCACCGCCTGGCCCAGCTGGTCTGACCGGTCAGCCGGCCCGGCGCAACCCCTCGTCGGCCGCCGCCCGCTCCGCCGCCTCGGCGAACATCGTGCGGAAGTCCTCGATCTCGGTGCCGCCGAACTTGATGACGTGGCCGTTCGTGTCCCAGACCTCCACGATGCCGTCGCTGACCGCGATCGAGCAGACAGACGGCTGCTCCTGGTTGTCCGTGCACCGGACCAGCCATTCCCTCTTGACCTGCACGGCGACCCCTTTCGAGTGGTTCCCGATCTTCTGCGGCCGAGACCCCCGACCCGATTGCTAGCCTGATCCTGACCGAGATGATTTTGCAACTGCTAGCGAGCAATTGACCCGATCGGATGATGACCATGCCGTTGACGCCCACGGTCCGGCTCAAGTTCCTCTCGATCTGCATGCGGGAAGCCCGCGCACGCGCCGGTGTGGAGCCGAAGGAGGTCGCCAAGCTCCTCGGCCGCGACACCACCCGGGTCACCAAGATGGAGAAGGGCCGGGAGGGCCTGACCCCGGGCGACGCCAAGATGCTGCTCGACCACTACGACGTCCACACCGAGGAGGAGAAGGCCGAGATCGTCGAGTTGGCGCGGACCAGGAGTCAGCGCGGTCGGTGGGCCGGGCACCGGGCAGCGGTGCCGATGGAGCTGCGGCCCTACTACGACTTCGAGCTGGATTCCAGCGAGTTGCGCTTGTACGGCACGGAACTGGTGCCCGGTGTGCTGCAGACGATGTCCTACATGCGAGCCCTGCTGGTCGCTCGGAACCGGGTCGATCGGGACAAGATCGATGATGTGATCACCATGCGCCTGGAGCGGCAGCAGATCCTGTTCCGCGACCAACCGACCGATGCGGCTTTCGTGCTGAGCGAGAGCTGCCTGCGGCGGGTCTTCGGCGGGAACGCGGTGATGCACGAGCAACTGCTGCACCTGGCGAACATCGCCCGGCGGCCCAACGTCCGGATCCAGGTGCTGCCGTTCGACGCGCCGGGTGGGGCGAGCACCTTCGGCTTCACCATGCTGCGGATCCCCGCTCCCACCTCCGCGCCGCCGCTGGAGATGGTCTACGTCGAGAACCTGCACGATGCCGACTACCTCGATGGCGACAAGGAGGTCGCCGACTACTCCAAGCTGTGGGCCAACCTCACCGCCAACGCGCTCGGGGTGGAAGAATCGAGGAGGTTCGTCCTGGGTGTCGCCCAGAGCTACGCCTGACTGCGAGAGGTGGTCCCCGCCATGACTCCGGACTTCTCGGTTGCCGCGTTCAAGACGTCGAGCCACACCGAGGACAACGGCACCTGCGTCGAGGTGGCGGTGGTGCCGGGGTTCGCCGCGATCCGGGACACGAAGTCCCGCGCGGGTGGGCACGTGGCCGTTCCCGCGCGGGCCTTCGAGGCGTTCCTGCGCTCGGTCCGCTAGCGCAGCGGGAAGGCGACGTCGCACACGCCGTCGTCCGGACCGGCGGCGGCCCAGTCGGCGAAGTAGACCTCGCGCGGCGCGTCGTGGATCGAGTGGCCGTTCTCCTTGATCCATGCGGCGACGGCGTCATAGGCGGACAGGATCTGCGGGAACACCACCTGCGCCTTCGTCAGCCGCGCGTAAGCCTCCCGGTGCGCCGGCTCGACCCGGGCCGCCACCCCGCTCGGCGGCGCGTCCGCGCGCACCGGCACGCACGCCTCCACCGGTCCGTCGCTGTCCTCGTTCACCTCACCGTGGTAGACGACGAACATCGGTCCGGCCACCCCGCCGTGCGCCTCCGCCGCCTTCGCCAGCCGGTCCGCCGCCGCGCCGATCCACCCGTCCAGCTCGGGCTGCAGCAGGTGCCGCTGCTCGGTCAGGACCACCTGTTCGGGTACTTCCCGCTGCTTGACCTCGTACATCTCCGCCAACCCCTTCCCTCCGGACAACACGACGCGGAGGTGGGCGGCCAGGCCGCGCCGCACGGCCACCCGGTGCTCGACGTCGGCCCAGTAGTCGGCGACCAGGTCGGCCCGGTCCGCCTCGGGCGCGGCCACGATCCGGGCCACGTCGACCAGCGGCATGTCCAGCCTGCGCAGCAGCGCCACCAGGCGGGCGCCGACCAGCTGGTCCTCGCGGTACCGCCGGTAGCCGTTGCCCGCGTCGACCTCGGCCGGGCACAGCAGCCCCTGCCGCTCGTACAGCCGCAGCGCCTTCACCGACAGCCGCGACCGGCGGGCGAACTCGCCGATCCCCAGTAGCCGTGCCACCGCCACATCCTCCACGGCGACGACCCTGCGGCCTGCCCCAGGGGACGGGTCAACCCCCGGCTCCCGACCGCCGCGGCGCCCGATCCCGGCCGGCGGTCCGCTACTGCCGGTAGCCCTCCACGGTGCCGGGGTCGCGCGGCTCCGCGCCGTCGGGGTCCATGCCGGCGGCCCGCCGCGCCCGGCGCTGGCGCAGCAGGTCCCACGTCTGGTCCAGGGCCACTTCGAGGTCCCGCAGCCGCCGCACGTCACCCTCGCCCAGGCCCTCGCCGATGCGCGAGCCCTCCAGCCGGTGCTCTTCCTCCACCAGTTGGGTGATTCGGGCGACCAGTTCTTCGTCCGTCACGATTCCTCCTCCATCCGGACCAAGAGCCGGGGTACCTCGACGCCATCTGTCAAAACCCCGTCCGCCGACGGCCAGGAACGGCCGGTCGGCGGGTGTGCAAGGTGGCCCCCGGTGCCCCATCCTCCTGCTCGAACCCTGCCTGTAGGAGGAACGACCGTGAAGTCGACCAGACGTTCACTGCTCACGCTGGCCATAGCCGGCGTCGCGGCGGCCGCGGTGGTCACCGGGGGCGTCCCCGGCACCGCCGGCCCCGCCCCCGAGGTCACCGCCGCACCCGCCGGACCGACCTACGTCTACAAGGTCCACGCGCCGCTCGGCGCCGCCGCCCAAACCCTGCTCGGGCGCGGCTTCGACGTGCTGGAGGACCGGGACGGCGACTACCTGTTCGTGCTCGGCGACGCGGGCACCGGCGGCCGGATCGAGGAAGCCGGATTCACCGCCGTCATCGACGAGGTGCTGCCCGCGCCGGAGTGGCAGCCGCCCGCCAAGAAGTCCCAGTCGCCCACGTTCGACGCGGCCGACATCAACGAGACGTACTACGGCGGCTACCGCACGATCAACGCGCACTGGTCGCACCTGGACCAGGTCGCGCAGCAGTACCCCGGCCTGGCCACGCTGGTCGACTACGGCGACTCCTGGCGCAAGACCCAGGGCTCGGGCGGCTACGACCTGCGCGCCGTCTGCATCACCAAGAAGAACGCGGGCGACTGCGCGCTGAACCCCTCCGCGCCCAAGCCCCGGTTCTTCGTGATGGGCCAGCTGCACGCCCGCGAGCTGACCACCGGTGACACGGCGTGGAAGTGGATCGACCACCTGACCACCGGCTACGGCGCCGACGCCGAGGTCACCGCGCTGCTGGACACCACCGAGGTGTGGGTGGTGCCGATCGCCAACCCGGACGGCGTGAACATCGTGCAGCAGGGCGGCAACTCGCCGCGCTACCAGCGCAAGAACGCCAACACCACGAACGGGTCGAACTGCTCGGGCACGTCGTCGTCGCAGGTCGGCGTCGACCTCAACCGCAACACCGACTCGCACTGGGGTGGCTCGGGCACGTCGTCCAACCCGTGCGACCAGACCTACAAGGGCCCGTCGGCGAACTCCGAGGTGGAGACGCGGGCGTTGCAGGCGCTGTGGCGCAACCTCTACCGCGACCGCCGCGGCACCGGCGTCACCGACGCCGCGCCCGCCGACACCACCGGCGTCGTGATCTCCATGCACAGCTACTCGAACCTGGTGCTGTTCCCGTGGGGCTGGACGACGTCGTACAAGACGGGCAACGACGCGCCGCTGCGCGCGATGGCCAAGGACATGGCGACGATGGCCGGCGGCTGGCAGTACGGGCAGCCGGGCGAGGTGCTGTACAACGCGGCCGGCGCGACCGACGACTGGGTGTACGACGACCTGGGCGTGGCGTCGTTCGTGTGGGAGATCGGGCCGTCGTCGGGCGCCTGCTCCGGGTTCTTCCCGGCGTACTCGTGCCAGGCGTCGACGTTCTGGCCGAAGACGAAGCCGATGCTGATGTACGCGGCGAAGAAGGCGGCCAACCCGTACGGCGGCGGCGGCAACCCGCCGGTCGGCTGCGCGAAGGCCACCAACGACACCGACGTCGCGATCCCGGACAACGGCGCCGCCGTGACCAGCACCATCACCATCACCGGGTGCGAGGGCACGGCCTCGTCGTCCACGCAGGTCGGGGTGAACGTCGTGCACACCTACCGGGGTGACGTGGTGATCGACCTCGTCGCGCCGGACGGCTCGTCGTACCGGTTGAAGGCGTCGAACAACGACTCGGGCGACAACATCGACACCACGTACACGGCGAACGTCTCGTCCGAGGCGCGCAACGGGGCGTGGAAGCTCAAGGTCCAGGACGTGTACTCGGCCGACACCGGGTACCTGAACTCGTGGAGCCTGACCCTCTAGGCAGGTCGGGTCACGAACGCCGAACGGCGAAGGGCCCCGCGGGCAGCTGCCCGCGGGGCCCTTCCTCGTGCCGGTCGCGCTACTTCAGACCGTTGCCCATGGCGGTGATCAGCTCGCCGTTGGCGGTGTCACCGTCGAGCGCCCAGAAGAACGCGCCGCCCAGGCCCTGCGACTTGGTGTAGCTCATCTTCCCGCCGATGGTGGCCGGGGTGTCGTAGCTCCACCAGTTGTTGCCGCAGAACGCGTACGCGGTGCCCGCGACGGTCCCGGTGGCCGGGCAGGTGTTCTTCAGGACCTTGTAGTCCTCGATGCCTGCCTCGTAGGTGCCGGGAGCCGCGCCGGTCGCCGTGCCGCCCGGGGCGGCCTGGGTGACGCCGGTCCAGCCGCGGCCGTAGAAGCCGATGCCCAGCAGCAGCTTCGACGCCGGGACGCCCTTGCTCTTCAGCTTCTGGATCGCCGCGTCGGAGTTGAAGCCCGCCTGCGGGATGCCGGGGTAGGAGGTGAGGGGGGAGTGCGGAGCCGTCGGGCCCTTGGCGTTGAACGCGCCGAAGTAGTCGTAGGTCATGACGTTGTACCAGTCGAGGTACTGCGCCGCGCCGCCGTAGTCGGCCGCGTCGATCTTGCCGCCGTTGGAGCCGTCCGCCGTGATGGCGGCGGTGACCAGGTAGTTGGCGCCGAAGCGGGCGCGCAGGGCCTGGGAGACCGTCTTCATCGAGCTGAAGCCGGAGGTGTCGCAGGTCAGGCCGCAGGCGTTCGGGTACTCCCAGTCGATGTCGATGCCGTCGAACACGTCCGCCCAGCGCGGGTCCTCGACCAGCTTGTAGCAGGACTCGGCGAACGCCGCCGGGTTCTGGGCCGCCTGGCCGAAGCCGCCGGACCAGGTCCAACCGCCGAACGACCACAGCACCTTGATGTGCGGGTACATCTTCTTCAGCTTGCGCAGCTGGTTGAACGAGCCGCGCAGGGCGCCGGTGTCCCAGGTGTCCGCGACGCCGTCGACGGAGTTCGCGGCGGTGTACGCCATGTCGTAGTCGGCGTAGGCGTCACCGATGGTGCACTGGCCGTTCTGCACGTTGCCGAACGCGTAGTTGATGTGCGTCAGCTTCGAGGCCGAGCCGGAGGTGTGGATGTTCTTGACGAAGTACTGGCGGCCGTAGACGCCCCACTGGGTGAAGTAGCCCAGGTTCTTCCGCGAGCCGACCGGCGGGTTGCTGGTGGTCGTGGTCGGACCCGTCGTGGTGGTCGTCGTGGTCGTGGTCGTCGTCGTGGTGGTCGTGGTGGTCGTCGTCGGGTTGGTCCCGCCGGCGTCGCACGACGCGCCGTTCAGCTTGCAGTTGAGCGGGCCGCTGAACGCGCCGGAGTAGGTGACGTTGAAGCCGAAGCTCACCGTCCCGCCCACGCCCACGGTGCCGTTCCACGTGTTCTTGACCGTCACGTGCTGGCCGCTGGCGGTGTGGGAGCCGTCCCACAGGGAGCTGACCCTGTGCCCGGAGGGCAGGTCGAACTCGACCGTCCACGACGTCAGCGCGGACGTGCCGCCGTTCTTGATCGTGTACTTGCCCTCGTACCCGGTGCCCCAGTCCGAGCCCTTGGTGAAGGTGGCCGAGACACCGCCCGCGCCGCTGGCCGCGGGCGCGACCACCAGTCCCACCACCAACGTGGCGACCGCCACGAACAACGCTGTGACATGCCATCGGATCTTGGACATCGTGCTCCTTGTCAGGAAAGGAGTGCAGGGTTGACGCCACCATGTGGTTCAGACCACTTCACGGTCAAGGTCTAGACCATTCTCGTCACTCGAATGGAGTAGTCGCAGGACCTTCGGAACCGGTTCCGAAGAACAGCGACCACTAGGGGTGGATGAGCCTAAAGTCGCGTCGACCCCAAGACCAGGGTCGGACGTGGGCGTGTGCCGGGACGGCCAGACTCGGAGCCGTCGAGGGGGTCTCGACGGAAGAGGGAGGAGCCGTTGATGGGCAAGAGGGGAATCGCCCTGGCCGCCGTCGTGGGGTTGGCGGTCGCGGGCGTCGGCGGCACGGCGGTGGCCGAGCCCGCCGGCCGGGTCGACCGGCAGGTCGTCCAGCGGGCGTTGGACGCCATGGCGCGCACGGGCGCGCAGGGCGTGCAGGTCCGGGTCACCGACGGGCGGCGCGAGTTCACCGCCCGCGCCGGCACGGCCCGGGTCGACTCGCCGCGGCCCGTGCCGACCGACGGCCGGTTCCGGGTCGGCAGCATCACCAAGACGTTCGTGTCCACCGTCGTGCTCCAGCTGGTCGGCGAGGGGGAGGTCGACCTGGACGCGCCCGTGGGGCGCTACCTGCCCGGCCTGCTGCCGGACGGCGACCGGATCACCGTGCGGCACCTGCTGCAGCACACCAGCGGCCTGCACAACTACACGCTCGTGCTGCCGCAGGACCTGTCCGAGCGGTTCCGGACGTGGACGCCCGCCGAGCTGGTGGCCCTGTCCACCGCCCGGCCGCTCGACTTCCAGCCGGGCACGGGCTGGAACTACTCGAACACGAACTACGTGGTGGCCGGGCTGCTGGTCGAGGCGGTCACCGGCAGGCCGTACGGCGCGGAGGTCGCGCAGCGCGTCCTGCGGCCGCTCGGGCTGCGCTCGACGGTCGTGCCCGGCGCCCGGAGCGACATCCCCGGCCCGCACGCGCACGGCTACCTCAGGGACGGCGGCGAGGTCGTGGACATCACCGAGATGAACCCGTCGGTCGCGTACGCGGCGGGCGAGATGATCTCCACGACGGCGGACCTGGACCGGTTCGCCGACGCGCTGCTGGACGGCCGCCTGCTCCGCCCGGCGCAGCGGGCCGAGCTGACGTCGGCGCTGCCGACCACCAACGGCTACGGCCTGGGCGTCGAGCGGACCGACCTGCCGTGCGGCGGGTCCGTCTGGGGGCACGGGGGCAGCATCCCCGGCTACGCCAGCCTGATGCTCAGCACGCCGGACACGAAGACGCGCCTGGTCGTGTCGCTGACGTTCGCCCCCGACCCCGCCGACGTCCAGGGCTTCGACGAGCTGCTGAACGAGGTGTTCTGCTGATCGCGGCGCCCGCCCGAGGAGTGGTCTAAGGCGGTGAGGGGCTTCCCGGGGGTGGTCGGGAGGCCCCTCACCGCCTGCCCGACGTGCGTCCGGGGGCAGGACGCGTCGGGTGGAGGGGCGCCGCGGCTGGGCGGCAGCCGGTGCGCCCGTGGTCACCGCGAGGCCAGGAACTCCGCCACCTGCTCGACCACGAAGGCGTGGTCGTCGGCCTGCGGCAGGCCGGACACGCCGACGGTGCCGACCACGCCGACACCGGCCACGGTCACCGGGAACGCGCCGCCGTGCGCGGCGTAGCGGTCCGGGTCCAGCCGGGAGTCCACCTCGAACGACTTGCCGCTCACCCGGAAGCTCTCGCCGACCCGGTAGGAGCTCTGCCCGTACCGGTCGACCACCCGGCTCTTGCGGTCGATCCACTCGTCGTTGTCCGCCGACGTGCCCGGCAGCGCCGCGTGGAACAGCCGCTGCTGCCCGCGCCGCACCGAGATCGTCACCGGCAGCGACCGCTCGCGGGCGGCGTCGAGCAGGAACGCGCCCAGCGCCAGCGCCACGTCGTTGTCGAACGACGTGAACACCAGCCGGGCCTCCTGCTCGACCAACGTGTCCAGCAAGCTCACGGCGACACCACCTGTCCGGTCCGGGCGGGTGCGACCGCCGTCCTCCGATTAAAGCAACGCCGTGTAGTTAAGCGCCAGGTGCGATGATGGACCCGTGGCCAACTTGCGCTTCCTGCGGGGGTACAACGACGCGGTGGTGCTCGGGCTGGCCAGGTCCGGCGCGGTGACCAGGGTCGAGCTGGCCGATCGCAGCGGTCTCACGCCGCAGGCCGTGTCCAAGGTGGTCAGCAGGCTCATCGACGACGGCCTGCTGGTCGAGTCCGGCACCCGCAACGTCGGCGTCGGCAAGCCGCGCACCCTGCTCAAGCTGGTCGCCGACAGCAGGCTGGCGCTCGGCGCCCAGGTCGAGCGGGACGAGCTGCGGGTCGTGCTCACCGACCTCGCCGGCACCGTCCTGGACCGCGCGGTCGCCCCGCTGCCGCGCGACTTCGACCCGCCGACGTTCGTGGCCGAGCTGAACCGGCTGGTCGACCACCTGCGCAGCGACCGCATCCTCGGCGTCGGCATCGGCTTCGTCGGTCCGCTCGACCACCGCACCGGCGTGGTGCACTACCCGACCGGGCTGACCGAGTGGCAGGACGTGCCGCTGCGGGCGTTGGCCGAGCAGCGGCTCGGCCTGCCGGTCGTGCTCGACAAGGACACCAACACGGCGGTCGTCGCCGAGGCGTGGCGGCGCGGCGAGGAGCTGCGGGACGCCGTGCTCGTGCTCGTCGGCACCGGCCTGGGCATCGGCATGCTGCTCGACGGCCGCGTGCACCGGGGCGTGCGCACCAACGCGGGCGAGTACGGCCACACCACCCTCCAGCTCGACGGACCGCTGTGCGTGTGCGGGCGCAGCGGGTGCGTCGAGGCGCTGCACAACCTCGCCGCCGGGCGCGGCGACCTGGTCGAGGCGACGTCCGTCGTCGGCGTGGCCGTGGCCGACCTCGTGCAGCTGCTCGACATCGACCACGTGGTGCTGGCCGGTCGCGCGGTGCTCGCCGAACCCGCCGCCTACCTCGAAGGCGTGCGCGCCCGGATGCCGAAGGACGAGTGGCTGCCGGTGGACGTGTCGATCACCCCGTTGGGGGATGACGTGGTCGCCGCGGGGGCTGCGATGCTCCTCCTGAGCGAGTTCTACGGCCGTCCCAGGTAGCCGGATTCGACATGCCCTGCTCACGGGCACTCGTGCGGGTGATTCACTGTGCGGCATGTATGCGCTCCGGTACGCCGTCGGCACCGACCCCGGCCTGCGCCGTGAAGCGAACGAGGACTCCGTGCACTTCAGCGAACGCCTGTTCGCCGTCGCCGACGGCATGGGCGGTCACGCGTACGGCGAAGTGGCGAGTTCCATCGCGGTCGCGGTGCTGGCCGACCTCGACGTGGACTCCGACGACCCGCTCGGCGAGCTGTCCGGCGCGACCAGGGAGATCGCCATCCGGCTGACCGACCTGGCCGAGGAGAACTTCGACATGCGCGGCATGGGCACCACGCTCACCGCGCTGCTCTGGGACGGCGAGCGGTTCGCGGTCGGGCACATCGGGGACTCGCGGTGCTACGTCGTGCGCGGCGGTGAGCTGGCGCAGGTCACCCGGGACCACACGATGGTGCAGGCGCTCGTGGACGACGGGCGGATGGCCGCCGAGCAGGCCGCCGAGCACCCCGGCCGGTCCATGCTGATGCGCGCCCTGCAGGCGGGCAGCGCGCACGACCCGGACCTGTTCTTCCAGGAGGTCGAGGTCGGCGACCGGTACCTGATCTGCTCGGACGGGCTGTCGGACGTGGTGGGCCCGGCGGAGATCGCCGGGCTGCTGACCGCGTCGGCGGACGGCGACGCGACGGTGCGGTCGCTGATCGAGGCGGCCAACGCGGGCGGCGGGCCGGACAACATCACCTGCGTCGTGATCGACGTGCTGCCGTCGGGCGACTCCTCGTGGCTGCCGGACTGGCTGACCGGCTGACCCCGACCGGCTGACCGGTTGGTCGGTTGGTCGGCTAGGGCGAGATGCCGAGCAGGTCGCGCAGCGCCGCCTCGCCGGTCGGGGTGAGGCGGACGGCGCGGCCCGTGCCGATCCGGCGTACCCAGCCCCGGTCGTGCAGGTGGCCGCACACGTGCGCGCCCGCCGCGCCCGCGAGGTGGGAGCGGCGCTCGGTCCAGTCCAGGCACGCCTTGGCCGGCGGTCGGCGGGTGGCCGGCGGGGTGAACGCGAGCTCGTCCCGCAGCCGGGCGAGGCCGTCGTCGGTGACGGCCAGCTGGACGTAGCGGTGCCGGCCCTGGCGGCGTTCGACCAGGAGACCGCCCCCACCACCCCGCGAGTCGAACACTCAGGACCCCCGAGTTCAACATTCAGGCCGAACGTCGGTGACGCGAACGTTCGACTCGGGGGTCGCGAGTGTTCGACTCGCGCGGGGTCAGGAGGGGTTGGTGGCGTGGGTCAGGGTTTCCCAGCCGATGAAGAGGCGGTCGGTGGCGGCGGGGCGCTGGCGCTCGGTGAGGGTCTGGGTGTTGGTCATGGCGATGCCCAGGCGGGTGTGCAGGGCGTTGAACGCGACCTCGGTGGTCGGGCCGAGGGCCTGCTCGCGCGTGCCGCCGCACAGCCAGGACGGCATCGGCTCCACGCCCAGCTGGTACTTGGCGTGCAGCCCGTAGGCGTGGCGCAGGCGCTCCCGCACCTCGCCCCACAGGTCCTGGCCCTGGTGCCGAGCGGTCTCCGCGATGTGCGCGGCGGCGGCCAGGCCGTAGCCGGTGTGGGTGAAGTCCCGGCACGTCTCCTGCGACAGCCCGTTCACGAACGTCGTCTGCCCGTGCCAGTACGAGACGATCTCGTCCCGGGTGTCGATGCCGCTGCCCGGCGGTGTCCGGGGCAGCGCGCCGTCGGTGGTCAGGTAGACGTACGCGGGCATCCTGGTCCGGAAGGTCGACACCGCCCGGTCGTACACCGCGCGGTCCTCCAGGAACACCGCGATCCCGATCGTCGCCTCCATCATGGACAGTTCCCAGTTGCCGTTCGTCGCCGGCCTGCCGTTCACGACCTCCGGCAGGTAGACGTCGCGCAGCATGGTCGCGAACCGCCCGGCGTTCGGCCAGTTCCCGTGCACGTGCTTGATGATCTCCGCCGCGCGCGGCCACGAGGAGCCCGCCCACGCGGTCTGCAGCGGCGCGTTGCTGTTGGTGTGGTCGCGGATCGTGGCCGACCACGCGTCCATGATCTCGATCGCCTTCGCCGCGTAGCGGTTGTCCCGCGTCACGTACCACGCCAACGACAACGTGTACGCCGCCAACGCGTCCTCGCGCTCGTCGGTGCACCCGTAGTTGGGGTTGGAGTACGACCCGCACTCCACCACCGCGCGCGGTTTCGGCACGCGGGACAGCGAGGCGAACGGGTGCGCCAGCATCTGGTCGTACGCCCCGCGCCACGGCTGCGCGCCCGCGTTCACCTTGGCCCGCACGAAGTCCAGCTGCGACTTGCTCACCAACACCCCGGGGTGGGCGAACGTGGCCGGAGCCGCCGTCGAGGAAGACGGCGCCACGACCACCAGGCTGGCCGCCACCAGGGCGGCGGAGAAGACCGATTTCCCACGCATGCAACGGAGTTTGTGTGGTCTGGACCACCAGCGTCAACACCGTTCACGGTGGTGAAACGACCGGCTCGTCCGGTTCCGGCCGGGTGCGCTCCCAGCCGTGCGCGAACGCGATCGGCAGCACCAGGACCGCCACCGCGACCACGCCGCCGACCACCCAGGCCCCGTGCACGGCGAACGAGAACACCTCGCTGCCCAGCCCCGCCACCGACGTCACGGTCGCCCGCGCGTCGCCGGTGATCCTCGCCTGCAACCGGGCCTCCGCGCTCACCAGCACCAACCGGTAGACCCCGTAGAACACCGCGACGACCGCCAGCCCCGCCGGGTGCCCGACCAACCCCGCGCCACCCAGCAGCACCGCCGCACCGCCGCACCGCACCCCCGACGGCGCCCGCGTGCCGCCCAACGCCGCCCCGGCCGCGCCCGCCAACGGGATCGCCACCGTCGCCGGCGGCGCCAGGCCGATCGGCGCCCGCCAGCCCGCCGCGATCAGCGGGAAGTACTCCTCGACCGCGTCGACGGCCGCCGGCACGGCCACCACCAGCACCGGGAGCCGGACGTCGGGCGCCCGCACGGTCTCCGACAGGCCGGACCGCAACACGGCCAGGTAGCTCCCGGGTTCCGGTCGCGGCGCCTCCGGCAGCCGGGTCGCCACCAGCGCCGCGCCCAGGCACGTCGCCACGCTCACCCACCCGACGAGCGCGAACCCGCCCGTCGAGAACAGCGCCACCGCCGGCAGGGCGGCGGGCGCCTGCGCCGGCAGACCGACCGCCGTGACCTGACCGAACACGTGCCCGAAGTGCTCGTCGGCGCCGGCGCCGACGACCGACCACTTCCGGGAGAACCGGTCGGCGAACGCGCCGAAGGGCACCTCCGCGACGACCGCGACCGCGGACCAGATTGCGAACAGCGCCGAGACCTGGGCGTCGGACAACCCGGTGGCCACGAACAGCAGCGCGTACAGCGGGTAGATCGGCACGGTGTCGGCCGGCACCGCCCAGCCCACCGCGAGGCGGGCCGGCGGCCGAGCCGGGGGCGGTAGGGGGCGTCAACCGAAGCGCACGGCGCAGGCTGACCCCGACCCGGCTCGGCCGTCGCGCGGTTTACCCGGCCACCGGCTCGGCGACGTCCTCGCCCCGCCGCGACCGCCTGCTCAGCACGGCGTCCACCAGCAGGAACGCCAGCAGGCTCAGCCCGAACAGCGGGATGAACCAGCCCACCGCGGCGGCCACCACGAGCACCACGAACAGCTGCGCCCGCGGCGCCTTCCGCCACTGCCCGCGCGGCACCGGCCGGCCGAACCCGCGGGTCGGGCGGCGCAGCCACCACACCCGGTAGCCCAGCAGCACCAGGCCGACCAGGCCGAGGCCGAGCGCCAGCAGCAGGAGCTGGTTGGGCCAGCCGAACAGCACGCCCATGTGCACGTCGATGCCCCACCGGGCGAGCTTGGCGGCGAACGGGTAGTCGGCGAACCGCACCTCGTCCACGACCTCGCCGCCGTTGACGGCCACCGCGTCCACCTGGGTCGGCCAGCCGCGATCGATCTCGGTGACGTTCCACGCCATCCCGGCCATCGGCGGCACGGTGATCTCGATGGCGCCCGCGTCGATGCCCGCGGCCCGCGCGGTGGCGAGCACGGAGTCCACCTGGCCCGGTGGAGCGGGGATCGGGTCGGTCATGTCGTGCCCGGCGTGGTCGCCGCCGCCCGCCAGCGCGGGGGTGCTCCAGTTGAGCGCCGCGCGCAGGTCCGAGACGTTCTCCCCGGCGTAGGTCGACCAGGTCAGGCCGGTCGCGGACAGGAACAGCGCGCCGACCAGCACCCACAGGCCCAGCTTGGCGTGCCGCTCGGTGGTCGGCTTGACCCGCTGCGCGCGGCGGCGGCTGAACCACAGGAACACGCCGCCCAGCGCCACCACCCACAGCCAGGACGCGGCCAGCTCGCTGTAGAGCCGACCGGGTTCGCCGAGCAGCAGGTTGCGGTGCAGGGAGTCGATCGTGGTGCGCAGCGGCAGCACGCCGCTGGTGCCGTAGGTCATCAGGTCGCCGACGACGGCGCCGTCGCCGGGGTTGACGAACACGGTCGGCCGCGCGTCACCGTCGCCGGCGAACAGCACGCGGGTCGTCGCGCCCGGTTCGGGCGCCGGTCGGACGGCGACCAGGTCGTCGCCTGGCCGGCTGGCCATGGCGGCCTTCACCTGCTCCGACAACGGCACGGTCGACGTGGGGGCGGGCACTCGGAGCTGGTCCGAGTAGAGCCACGACTCCACTTGCGGTGTCGCGGCGTAGAGCACGCCGGTGAGCGCGGCGATCAGCACGAACGGGCCGACCAGCACACCCGCGTAGAAGTGGAAGCGCAGCACTAAGCCGCGCCAGGATTCGGTCATGGCGAAGAACTCCTAGGTGTGGGGAGTGCCACCGGTCCCGATGACGGGACGGTGGTGGGGGGATTCGTCACCTAGGAGCGGGGCGGTCCGCGCCGGGGCACGGTGCGGCGGCGCAGCACTTCCGACAACGGGTGCCGCGGGTGCGCGGCGATCGGGATGCGCAGCGGCGCGAACGCGGGCGGCGGGCTCAGCCGGCGCGGCAGCACCGCCGCCAGGACGGCGGCCAGCCGGAACACGGCCCGCTCGAAGCCCGCCAGGGCGGCCACGACGATCGTCGTGGCCGCCACGTGGGTCAGCAGCACCGCCGGCGAGGGGAGCACCTCGCGCGGGTGCCTCGACAGCACGGCCAGGAACACGTGCGCGGCCACCTGCACCACGCCCACCAGGCCGAGCAGTTCGGCGAACCCGAGTTGCCGGTCGGTCAGGGGCCCGCACGTCCAGGCCATGGCCAGCGTGAAGACCAGCAGGTGCGGCAGGGACGGCAGGTGACCGCCGCCGCTCGCGTGGGCGAGCACGGCCAGCAGACCGGTGGACAGCCCGACCGCGCCGCAGCGCACGACGCGCGCGACGCCTCTGGTCGGAACCGGTGCCACGCTTGCGGAGCGTAGCGCCGCGATCGCCCGGCATGAAGGGCGAATCTTCGGCGGTGGCGGGGCGCGCCGGACCTCGTCGTCCTGGCGACCCCTATTCCCGGCTGTCCGGCAACTCGGTTGGAATATCTTTCGGATCGGGTTGGAATAGTGCCGGTCAGTTGTAGGGCATTCCGCCGAATGGGCTGGTGGCTACCTCCGCGGCAGTCGTGAAGAGGGTGACCACCAGGACGGCGATGAGCACTCGGCCGATTCGCATGCGTTCTCCAGTCGACAGGGTCGGGGAATTCCGGCGATTACCGTGGCAGTAGCCGGAGCGGTGTGCAGCGTAATCGGCGTGAACAAACTGCAAAATGTGCGGCAGGCAGGTTAATTGGGAAAAAATGTAACACCTTGTTAACCTGGCGAGCGCAACGTATTCTTGTGGTGTGCGCGCCGTCACACTGCGCCTCGCCGGCCGCGAGCGTGAGCTGGGACGCCTCCTGGCGCTGGTGGACGACCTGTCCCAGGGGCGGGGAAGCGCGCTGCTCGTGGAGGGTGAGCCGGGGATCGGCAAGACCGCGCTGGTCAGGGTGACGTGCGACGCGGCGGCGGCCCGCGGTTTCCGGGTGTGCCGGGGCGCGGGCGACGAACTCGGCCGACCGCTCCCGCTGCTGCCGCTGCTCGACGCGCTCGCGGTGGCCCGGTCGGAGAGCGCCGCGGTCACCGCCGAACGCCTGCTGGCCCGCGTGGACGACCTGTGCGCCGTCGGCCCGGTGGTTCTGGTGCTGGACGACCTGCAGTGGGCGGACGAGGCGAGCGTCGCGGTGTGGCGGCGGCTGGCGGGTCTGGTGCCGCAGCTGCCGCTGCTGCTGATCGGCGTGCTGCGACCGCTGCCGCGCCGCGGCGACCTGGCGGTGCTGCGCAGCGGCGTGCTCCGATTACCGGTGCCGCGCCTCGCGCCGTCCGCGGTGGTCGAGCTGACCGGCCAGCTGGTCGGCGGCACGCCGGACGAGGCGCTGGCCCGGTTGGCCGAGGACGCCGGCGGCAACCCCCTCTACCTGGTCGAGCTGGTCGAGGCGCTGGTCCGCGGCGCCGCGATCGAGACCGACGCGACCGGCACGGCCCGGCTGGTCGACTCCGGTGTGCCGCCGTCGCTGTCGGCCGCCATCGCGGACCGGATCGGGTTCCTCGGCGCGGACGTGCGGCGGGTGCTCGTGGCCGCCGCGCTGCTCGGCGTGGACTTCCCGGTCGCCGACCTGGCCGCGGTGCTCGGCGTGCGGGTGGTGGAGCTGCTGCCCGCGCTGCAGGAGGCGACCGTGGCGGGCGTGCTGGTGGACGGCACGGCCGGCCTGTCGTTCCGGCACCCGCTGGTGCGCACCGCCCTGTACGACGAGGTGCCCGAGGCGGCGCGCGGCGCGTGGCACGTCGAGGCGGCCCGCGCGCTGGCCGACACGGGCGCGGGCGTCGACCGGGTCACCCGGCAGCTGCTCGCCGCCGACGACCGGGTGCCCGACTGGGTGGCGGACTGGCTGGTGCTGCACGGCTCGATGCTCGTCGCGCACGCCCCCGAGGCCGCCGTGGACCTGTTCGGCCGGGTGGTGATCGCGCCGAACGCCGGGACCAGGCGCGGCGTGCTGCTGGCGCACCTGGCCGAGGCCAGGTTCCGGCTGGGCGACCACCACGGCGCGGAAGCCGTCGCGCTGGCCGGCCTGGAGCACGGCACGCTCGTCGACCTGCACTGGACGCTGGCGCAGTGCCGCAGCATGACCGGCCGTTCGGCGGAGACGCTGGTCGAGGTGGAACGGGCGCTCGGCGCGCCGGACCTCTGCTCGGCGGACCGGGCGCGGCTGCTCGTGCTGGCCGCCCGCGCGCACTGGGACATGGGCGACCTGGACGCCGCCGAGCGGCTGGCCCGCGCGGCGCTGGTCGACGGCGACCGGTGGGCCACCAGCTGGGGCCTGCACGTGCGCACGATCGTGGCGATGGCGCGCGGTCGGATGGCCGAGGCGCTGCCGCTGTTCGACCGGGCGCTGGCGGTGGCCATGGGCGAGCCGGCGACGTCGGACCTGCGGCTGCTGCTCCAGATCAACCAGGCGGTGACGCTGGGCGAGCTGGACCGCGGCGCGGAGGCCATCGCGTCCGCGCAGGTGGTCCGGCACGCCGCCGACCAGGTCGGCAACCTCGTCCGGCTCGGGCAGGCGCAGAGCGCGCTGGGGCAGCTGCTGCTGGACGCGGGCCGGTGGGACGAGGCGCTGGTGGACGTCGACCTGCTGGCCGACGACCTGAAGCACCCGATGGTGTCGCGGTGCGACCACGGCGTGGCGGCGTTGATCCACCTGCACCGGGGTGACGCGGCCGGTGCCCGGCGGCACCTCGACGCGGCGGGCACCGGGCTCGAAGGGCACGTGATCGGGCCGCTGGCGCTGGCCGTGAGCCTGGAGCTGGAGCAGGCCGGACGGGTGCGCGAGGCGTGGTCGGTGCTGACCGGGTGGGACTGCGTGGAGGACCTGCTGCCGGACTTCGTGCGGCTGGCCGCGGAGCTGGGCGAGGACGCCTCCGCCGCGGTCGTGCACGCCGAGGCGCTGGCCGCCGAGCTGGACGTGCCGCACCGGCGGGCGTCCGCGGCCTACTGCCGGGCGCTGGTGTCGGCCGACCCGGTGGCGCTGCTGCGCGCGGCCGAGGAGTACCGGGTGGCGGGCCGGCCGCTGTTCCGGGCCAAGGCGCTGGCGGCCGCGGCGGAGCGGTTCGCGGCGGCGGGCGACCGGTCGTCGGCGCGGGCGGCGTTGAGCCACGCGGTGGACGTGCAGGCGGAGCTGGGCGCGGAGTGGGACTCGACCCGGCTGCTGGCCCGGATGCGGGAGCTCGGCATCCGGCGCGGCCCGCACGCGAAGCACCGGCGGGCCACGCACGGCTGGGAGAGCCTGACCCCGACGGAGCTGAAGGTCACCGAGCTGGTGGTGGCGGGGTTGTCGAACCGGCAGATCGGCGAGCGGCTGTTCCTGTCCGGTCGCACGGTGGCCACGCACGTGTCGCACGTGCTGGCGAAGCTCGGGGTGCGCTCCCGCACCGACATCGCCCGCGAAGCCGTGTCCAACGGTGTCGCGGGCGACGTCGCCTGGAAGTAGGTCAGGACCGCGGGAAGTTCTCCCGCGCCCAGGTGGCGTAGTCGCGGGCCGGTCGGCCCAGGACCTCGGCCACGTCGTCCGACAGCAACGCGCCGCCGCCGGCGCGCACCGCCTTCAGCCCTTCCGCGTACGGCGCGGGCAGCGAGTCCGGCGAGATGTCCACAGTGGACAGCGGATGGCCCAGGACCTCCGACAGCACGGCGACCTGCTCCGGCACGTTCAGCAGCTCCGGCCCGGTGAGCACGTACGTCCGGCCGCGGTGGTCGCCGAGCAGGGCCGCCACCGCCACCTCGGCCAGGTCGCGCGGGTCCACGACGCCGAGCCTGGCCGTGCCCATCGGGTTCGGGATCGGCTCGCCGGCGGCGACCCGCGGCGCCCACTGCAGCGAGTTCGACGCGAACACGCTGGGGCGCAACAACGTCCACGACGGGAACGCGCGAGCCGCCTCCTCGCCGGGTCCGTGCCACCGGGCGACCGGCCCGAGCGGGATCGCGGACAGCTTCACCACCTTCGACACGCCCGCGCGTTCCGCCGCGTCGAGCACGGCCAGCTCGTAGGCGGGCAGGTCGGCGGTGCCGGGACCGAGCAGGAACACCGCGTCCACCCCCTCCATCGCCCGGTCGAGGGACGCCGGATCGGCGCCGTCACCGAACACCTGGTCGCCGGTCGGCGTGCGGGACATGGCGCGGAAGGGGGCGCCGCGGTCGGCGAGGAGGCGGACGACCTCACGGCCGGTGGTGCCGGTGGCACCCGTGATCAGCAACATGGTCACAGCCTGGCCGACCGGGTCCGGGAAGGTCTTGGACGATTCGGCGGTTGTCGTGGACGTGGAGGAGCGCCTGCGACCCTGGGTCACCGCGATCGGCACCCAGTCGTTCACCGGCGAGCGGTTCGTGCACGCGCCGGACGCGGCGACCACGCTGGTCGTCTGCACGGCGTCCGAGGGCGCGTTCGTGGTCGGCCCGCGCGACCGGGCCCGCTACACCACCGGGCCGGCGGCGCGGCGGACCGTGGTCCGGCTGGCGCCGGGGCGGGCGCAGGCGGTGCTGGACGTGCCGGTGGACGAGCTGGTCGACCGGGTGGTGCCGCTGAGCGAGGTCTGGGGACGGCCGGTGGGCGACGTGGCCGCGCTGCGGTCGGCGCTGCTCGACCGGCTCGCGTCGACCGACCCCGAGCGGTCGGACCTGGTGCACGCGGCGGTGCGGCTGCTGCGCACGCGTGGCGTGGCGGACACCGCGCGGGCGCTCGGCACCAGCGAGCGGCACCTGCGCACGGTGTTCACCCGGGCGGTCGGGCTGTCGCCCAAGCGGTACGCCCGCGTCGACCGGGTGCGGCGGGTGGTGGCCCGGGGCGGGCGCGGCGGGTGGGCGCGGCTGGCGGCCGAGCTCGGCTACTACGACCAGTCGCACCTGAGCCGGGAGTTCCGGGCCACGATGGGCGTGCCGCCCGGCGCCTACCTCGCCGGGGACCTGCCCGCGGCCACCTACTGCTAGCGGTCGCGGGCGAACAGCGCGAGCCCGCCCGGTCGCACGGCGCTACAGCCGGGCCGTGCGGACGGCGGACGAGGTGATCCAGACGGCCTGGCCGACCAGCCCCACCACGGCGGTCCACAGCGCGGGCCGGGTGCCGAGCCAGTCGGCCAGCAGGCCGCCGGCCAGCGCGCCGAACACGACCATGCCCCGGTTGACCGACCGCATGGTGGCGTTCATCCGGCCGAGGAGCCGGTCCGGCGTGATCGACTGCCGGTAGCCCATCTCCACCGGGCCGTCCAGGCCGATCGACAGGAAGAACACGAACTGCGCCGCGCACAGCAGCGCGAACCCCGTCCCGCCGGACGTCGCCAACGGCGCCAGCGCGTAGGCCGCCGGCGGCAGCCAGCGGGCGGCCACGATCACCGGGCCGACGCCGAACCGCCGGCCCGCCGCCCCGGACAGCGACGCGCCGAGCAGCCCGCCGAACCCGCCGACGGCGAACGTGACGCCGAACAGGAACGCGTCGAAGCGCAGCTCGTCCAGCACCAGCACGGTGTAGATCGCGGAGACCATCGACGTGAACAGGAACCACGCGTGCGTCGCGAAGGCCAGCGGCCGGAGCACTTCGTGCCGGTAGACCCAGCGCAGCCCCTCCCGCACCTCGGCGCGCAGGTCGCGCTCGGGCGGCGGCTCGACCGGCGGCTCCAGCTTCCGCAGGGTGGCCAGCACCAGGCCCGACACCAGGTACGACACCGCGTCGACCAGGATCGCGAGCGGCCCGCCGATCAGCTTGACCAGCGCGCCGCCGACCAGCGGCCCGAAGCCCTGCGCCGCCGAGCGGGTCTGCTCCATCCGCGCGTTCGCGTCGGTGAGCCGCGCGGTCGGCACCAGCACCGGCAGGAACGACTGGTGCGCCGCGTCGTGGAACAGCGACAGCGCGCCGAAGACGAACACCAGCGCGATCAGCAGCGGCATGGTGAGCGTCCCGGTGAACGCCATCAGCGGGACCAGGGCCAGCACGGCGGCGCGGGCGAGGTCGGCGCCGATCAGCACCGGCATCCGCCGCCCGCGGTCCACCAGCGCGCCCGCGACCAACCCGAACAGCAGGTAGGGCAGCCAGCGCGCGGCTTCGAGCATGCCGACGGCGGTGGCGGACGCGCCGAGCGTCAGCACCGCCACGGCCTTGAGCGCCAGCGCGGTGACGTGCGTCCCGGCCAGCGACACCGCGTCGGCCGCCCAGAACCGCGCGAAACCCGGCCGGCGCAGCAGTCCACCGTCCGCCATGCGGCCACCCCCCGTGGCCACCCTGTCAAACGCGGCCACCCTGTCAAAGCCAGGGGCCCGCTGCCGGCGCCCGGTCCCGCCGCAACCGGGCGACGACGTCGACGAGCCCTTCGCGGACGATCACCGGGTCGTCGTGGTCGAGCCCGAAGAGGACGTGGTGCCAGGGGCCGAGCCGGTGCCGGACCAGCGCGCGCTCGCGCTGGTCGTCGGTCGCGCCGTAGGCGTCGGCCACCGCGTCGGCGAACTCCGGCGTGGCGCCGTGCAGGGGCCAGGCCAGGTCGACCGCCGGGTCGCCGAGGTGCGCGTCACCGAAGTCGATCACGCCGGTCAGCTCGCCGTCCGCGGTCAGCACGTGGTCGGGTCCGAGGTCGCCGTGCACGAGGGCGTGGTCGACCGGCCGCCGTCCCGCCGCGAGCACCGCGTGCGCGTCCTCGTGCAGGTCGGCCGGCAGCAGCGGCAGGACTTCGGCCTCGAACCGGGCCGCGCCCCGCCCGGCGCCCGGAACGCCGAGGCGGGCCGGTTCGCCGGTCGGGCAGTCGTGCAGGGCGCGCAGGAACAACCCCAGCTCGCGCCCGCGCTCCGGGCGGGCCATCGGCTCACCGGGCACGAGCAGGTGCCGCACCGCGAACGGCTCCTCCGACACCACCTCCGGCACCGGCACGGGCAGCGGCAGGCGCGGGGCGAGCCACGGCAGCAACCGGGTCTCCCGGCGCAGCTGGTCCACCACCTCCGGCCGCCGCGGCCGGCGCTCGACCCAGCGGCCGTCCACCAGCCGGGCCGCGCTGTCCCAACCGCAGCCGAGGTCCACCCCGGTGCGCCGCGGACCCGCCGCGCTCGACCGGCGCCCGTCCCGGCTCATCGCCGACCGCGACGGGCACGGGGGCCGGGGTCACCGCTCGGTCGCACGGCTCAACGCCTCCCCGATGACGCGTGCCGCCTCGGGGAAGCGGTCCGGGTCCGGACCCGAGTAGTTGAGCCGGACGAAGTTGCCGGACGGCTCGGCGGGGAACCACTCGGCCCCGGTCGCGATCACGACGCCCCCGGCCTCGCAGTCGCGGGCGAGCCGGTCCAGGTCGGTCGCGTCGGGCAGCCGCGCCCACAGGTTGAGCCCACCGGGCGGCACGTGGTCCAGGTGCGCGTCCGGCACGTGCTCGGCCAGGGCGTCGACCAGCAGGTCCCGCCGGTCGCGCAGCCGCTGGCGCAGGCCGCGCAGGTGGGTGCGCCAGCCGGGCTGGGTGACGACGTCCAGCGCCGCCGCCTGGAGCACGCCGCTGACGTACACCGACTCGGCGCCCCGGTCGGCCAGCACCCGGTCCCGCGCCGGCCCGCGGGCGACGACGGCGGCGACCCGGATGGCCGGTGACACGCTCTTGGTCAACGAGCGCAGGTAGACGACGTGGTCCGCGTCGTCGTGCGCCGCCACCGGCCGCGCGCCGGTGTCGATCCCGAAGTCGTGCGCCCAGTCGTCCTCCACCAGGAACGCGCCGTGCGCGCGGACGACGCCCAGCACCCGGTCGACCAGGTCCGGCGACCACTGCGCGCCGGTGGGGTTGGCGTAGTTCGGCTGGGCGTAGAACGCCCGCGCCCCGGTCTCCTCGAACGCGCGCGCCAGCTCGTCCGGGTCCGGACCGGACGGGCCGCTGGGCACCGGGACCACCCGCGCGCCGGCCTGCGTCGCCGCCAGGATCGCGCCCCAGTAGCTCGGCGACTCGATGAGCAGCGGCTGCCCGACGCCCACCAGGGACCGGAAGACCGAGCTGAGCCCGCTCTGGCTGCCGGGCAGCACCACGACGTCGCGCGGCGCGGGCGGTGTGGTCCCGGGCGGGGTCGCCGCGGCGAGCTCGGTCGCGAACCACGCCCGCAGCTCGGGCAGCCCGGCGGTGTCCGACCTGGTCAGCGCGGCGTCGGCGCGGGCGGCCCTGGTGAGGGCGGCGCGCACCAGCCGCTCCGGGAGCAGGTCGCGCTCGGGGTAGCCGGCGTGCAGGCCGATCGCGTCCGGCAGGTTGCCGCGCAGCGGCGTGGCCAGCACGGGCAGCCGGGCGCTCGGCGCGCGCAGGGCGCCGGTCTGCCAGCCGTAGTCCGGCGGTTGCGCGGTCCGCGCCGCCCGCACGAACGTGCCGACGCCCGGTCGCGGCTCGACCAGCCCGAGCGCGGTGAGCGCGTGCACCGCTTTCTGGACGGTGACGGGGCCGGCGCCGTGCTCCGCCATCAGCGCCCGGGTGGACGGCACCCGCGCACCCGGCGGCGCCTGCGCGATCCACTCGCGCAGGCCGGCCATGATGCGTGCGCTGCTATCGTTGGACATGTCGGCAAACGATAGCGCTATCGACGAATCGGCAGCCGTGCTACCGCAAAAGCGTGAGTCGGAGCGGGCAGGGTTGGCGTGGGGCCTGCTCGGCGTGGTGGCGTTCTCGTTCACCGTCCCCTTCACCCGCGTCGCCGTCGGCGGCTTGTCGCCGCTGTTCATCGGCTCGGGCCGCGCGGTCGTCGCGGCACTGCTCGCCGCCGCCGCGCTCGCGCTGACCGGGCAGTCCCGGCCGAGGGGCGGGCAGTGGGCGCGGCTGGCCGTGGTCGCGGGCGGAGTTGTCGTCGGCTTCCCGGTCCTGACGTCCTACGCGCTCACCACCGCCTCGGCCGGCCACGCCGCCGTGGTGATCGCGCTGCTGCCCGCGGCGACCGCCGCCATGGCCGTGGCCCGCGGCAAGGAGCGGCCACCTCGGTCGTTCTGGGTCATGGCCGCGGTGGGCGCCGTCGCCGCGCTGGTGTTCGCCTCCGCGCAGGGCGGCGGGTTCGGCCGGCCGCACTGGTCGGACCTGCTGCTGTTCGGCGCGGTCGCCGCCGCCGCGGTCGGCTACGCGGAGGGCGGGCTGCTGGCCCGCGAGCTCGGCTCCTGGCAGACGGTGTCCTGGGCGCTCGTGCTGTCGGCGCCGGTGATGGCCGTGCTCGCGGTCGTCTCGGCGGTCCGGCAGCCACCGTCGGCGACGGCCGCGCAGTGGGCGGCGTTCGGCTACCTGGCGGCGGTGAGCATGTTCCTCGGCTTCTTCGCCTGGTACCGAGGGCTGGCGATCGGCCCGATGGCGCGGGTCAGCCAGGTGCAGCTGGTCCAGCCCGTGCTGACCATCGGGTGGGCGGCGCTGCTGCTGCGCGAGGAGCTGACCTGGCCGACCGTCCTCGGCGGGCTGGCCGTCGTCCTCTGCGCGGGCGTCGCCGTGCGCATCCGCCTCGACCGGGCGCGCCGCACCTGACGCGCCGCGCCTGACGCGCCGGTCGCCTAGCAGCGGGCGGCCCGGTCGAGCAGCAGCCTGCGCTCGCGCTCGTTGCGGGTCAGCCCGGCCGCCCGCTCGAACTCCACCCGCGCCTCGGCGGGCCTGCCCACCTTGACCAGCAGGTCGCCGCGCACGCTCGGCAGCAGGTGGTAGTCCCGCAGCGCGGGCTCGTCCAGCAGCTCGTCCACCAGTTCCAGCCCGACCTCCGGGCCGAACGCCATCCCGATCGCCACCGCGTGGTTCAGCTCCACGATCGGCGACGGCGCGACCAGCGACAACGCCTCGTAGAGACCGGCGATCCGGGTCCAGTCGGTGTCCTCCGGCGCCCTGGCCCGCGCGTGGCACGCGGCGATGGCGGCCTGCAACGCGTACGGGCCGCCCGCGCCGCCCAGCGACTCGGCCGTCGCCAGCGCCGCCAGGCCGCGCCGGATCAGCAACTGGTCCCAGCGCGCCCGGTTCTGGTCCAGCAGCAGCACGGGCTCGCCGTCCGGGCCGACCCGCGCCCTGGCCCGGGACGCCTGCACCTCCAGCAGCGCCACCAGGCCGTGCACCTCGGGCTCGCGCGGCACCAGGCCGGCCAGCACGCGGGCCAGCCGCAGCGCGTCCTCGCACAGCGCCGGGCGCATCCAGTCGTCGCCCGCGGTGGCCGAGTAGCCCTCGTTGAAGATCAGGTAGATCACGCCGAGCACGGACGCCAGCCGGGCGTCCCGCTCGTCCTCCGCCGGCACCTCGAACGGGACGCCGGCCTTGGCCAGCGCCTTCTTCGCTCGCACGATCCGCTGCGCCACGGTCGCCTCGGGCACCAGGAACGCGCGGGCGATCTCGTCGGTGGTCAGGCCGCCGAGCAGCCGCAGGGTCAGCGCCACCTGCGCCTCGGTCGACAGCACCGGGTGGCACGCGGTGAACACCAGCCGCAGCAGGTCGTCGTCGATCTCGCCGACGGTGGCCGACGCGTCCGGCGCGTGGTCGGCCTCGGTGTCCCGCCCGACCTGCTCCAGCTTGCGCCGGTAGTTCCGCTCCCGCCGGATCCGGTCGACGGCCCGGTTCTTCGCGGCCGTCATCAGCCACGCGCCCGGGTTGCGCGGCACGCCCTGCTCCGGCCACTGCTCCAGCGCGCTGACCAGCGCGTCCTGCGCCAGCTCCTCGGCCAGCCCGACGTCGCGCACCAGTCGCGCCAGCCCGGCGATCAGGCGGGCGGACTCGATCCGCCACACCGCCTCGACCGCACGACGCGCATCGGTAGCCATCACGACCGGGGATCAGATCAGCTACCGACGCGCGTCGGCAAGCGAGGCGGGCACCGGGCGGTCAGCCGTCGGCGCGGGCTTCCTGCTGCGCGCGCAGCTCGCGCTCGCGGGACTTCAGCTCCTCGGAGGCGTTGACGAAGTCGTCCTCGCCGAAGACCTGGCGGATCTCGATCTGGGACTCCTCACCGGTCGGGTTCGGCACCCGCTTCACCCACTCGACCGCCTCTTCCAGCGACTTGACCTCCAGCAGCCAGAAACCCGCGATCAGCTCCTTCGTCTCGGTGAACGGGCCGTCCACGACCGTCCGCCGGTCACCGGAGAAGTAGACCCGCGCGCCCTTGGAGCTGGGGTGCAGGCCCTCGCCCGCCAGCAGCACGCCCGCCTTGACCAGCTCCTCGTTGAACGCGCCCATCTCGTTGAGCTGCTCCTCGGTCGGCTGCGCCCCGGCCTCGGTCTCCTCGGTCGCCTTGACGATCACCATGAAACGCATCTCGATCTCCCTGTCGGGTCCGGTGGCCGGTCCATCCTGGCCTGCACCTGTGCGACGATCGGGCGGGGGTGCGGATCGACACGGTCGCCGAACTTTCTCCGAGATTTTTTGCCAGGCTCCTGACCTGCGGCGATCACGTGATGGGCGAGCCGCCGGTGACGCCGACGACCTCGCCGGTGATGTAGCTGGACTCGGCGGAGGCGAGGAAGACGTACAGCGGCGCCAGCTCGGCGGGCTGCCCGGCGCGACCCATCGGCGACTGCTCGCCGAAGTCCGCCACCTTCTCCGGCGGCATGGTGGCCGGGATGAGCGGCGTCCACACCGGACCGGGGGCCACCGAGTTCACCCGGATCTTCCGGTCGACCAGGTTCTGCGCCAGGCCCTTGGTGAAGTTGACGATCGCGGCCTTGGTGGTCGCGTAGTCGAGGAGCTGGAACGAGGGCTGGAAGCCCTGGATCGAGGACGTGGTGATGATCGCGGAACCTTCGGGCATGTGCGGCACGGCCGCCTTGCACAGCCAGAACATCGCGTAGACGTTGGTCTTCACGACCCGGTCGAACTGCTCGGTGGTGATGCCGAGCAGGCCGTCCTCCTGGGCCATCTGGTAGGCGGCGTTGCTGACCAGGATGTCGATGCCGCCGAACTCCTCGACCGCGCGGGCCACGACGGCCGCGCACTGCGCCTCCTCGACCAGGTCGCCGGGGACGGTGATCGCCTTGCGCCCGGCGTCCTCGATGAGCCGCGCGGTGTCGCGCGCGTCCTTCTCCTCTGCGGGCAGGTACGAGATCAGCACGTCGGCGCCCTCGCGCGCGAACGCCAGCGCGACGGCCCGGCCGATGCCGGAGTCGCCGCCGGTGATCACGGCCTTCTTCCCGGTCAGCCGTCCCGTGCCGCGGTAGCTGTCCTCGCCGTGGTCGGGGGTGGGGCGGACGTCGTCGGTCAAACCTGGGTATTCGATGGAGGTCTCGGCCATGACCGCAGGGTGCCCGGTGACGGGTCCTTGACACGCCTGAAGCGCACCTCGGGGCGTGAGGTGCGCTTCAGGCGTTCGGGATCGGCTTACCGCTGCGAGATCTGCTGCTTGCGGAACGCGCGCTGGAGGGTGAACGCGCCCGGCCCGAGGACGGCGAGCAGCAGGAACACCCAGCTGTAGACGGCGGCCAGCTCGCCCGTGTTGTGCACCGGGAGCAGCGCCTCGGGCTGGTGGACGGTGAAGTAGGCGTAGGCCATCACGCCGGAGAGCACGAACGCCGCCGGCCGGGCGGCCACGCCGACCAGCACCAGGACCGCGCCGACCAGCTCGATCACGCTGCCGTACCAGCCCGGCCACGAGCCGAACGGCACCGCGGCGCCCTGGCCGTCGATGCCGCCGAGGAAACCCAGGCCCATCAGGCCGTGGCAGCCGAACAGGAACGACACGACGACGCGGGTGGCGGCGAGCACCAGGTCGTTGCGCCTGGTGGTGGCAGCGGCGGTGGCGATGCTGGCGGCGGTGCGGATCTCGGTCGTGGTCATCTCGGGCTCCCCTTCTCGGTGGTCTCACCAAGGCGTCGAACGGGGACCCCTCGGGATCGACACGGCCGCCGAACTTTTTTCCGAGAAGTTCAAGCGAAGGGTGAACCGGCTGGTCGGAGCCGGTAGGCGTTGGCCGCGGCGGAAGAAGCGGACCTGCCGCGGGTCGTCCGCCTCGGCCCGCATGGCGTCCAGGTCGGCCTCGGTCGGCACCCTGGCGACGGACGGGCCGGGCCGGTGGTCCAGCGGCGGCGCGGGCGGCAGGTGCTCGTCGGGCAGCGGCGGCAGGTCGAGCCGGCACGCGATCAGGCCGGTCGTCTCCGGGACCTCCAGGGGGAACACCGGCGTCGGCCAGACGTAGTCGAGGTCGTCCGGGACGCCCGGGAACAGCGGCCGGTAGAAGTCGGGGTCCTTGCGCAGCAGGGAGGACTGGTGGCTGCGGTGCAGGTCCTCGTCGCCGAGCCACGGCGGCAGCAGCCCCTCCTTCAAGCACCAGGACCAGCTGACCTCCCGGCCGCCGTTGTAGTCCAGCAGCACGGCGCGCATCCCGTCCCGGTGGCCGCGGCGGCGCCACTCGTCGCACACCGCGACGCCGTAGGCGACCAGCGCGGGCGTGAAGCCGCGCCACATCACCACCGCCGGGTGGTTCTTCCAGCCGTACTCGGGCCAGATCAGGGCGCGCAGGATCTGCAACGTCTCCACGCGCTGCTTGCCGAGCCTGCGGGAGTCGAGGGCGGCGGCGCTGCGGCCGAACGTGTCGCACGGCAGGAACGTCTGCACCCCAGGCAGCTACCCCGTGCGGCGGCGGGTCAAGCGGACCGGGCGGGTGAAGTTGGGCATGAACAAGAGACCGGCGGGCTGTTAGCCTGCGGCGGTGGAGTTCCAGCGCGCCCGGCGGCCCGAGCAGGTGGAGCAGCGGCGGCGGGCGATCCTGGACGCGGCGCGCGCGGTGCTGCGGGAGCGGTCCGTCGCCGACATCAGCCTGCGCGAGCTGAGCCACCGGGTCGGGCTGGCCAAGTCGAACGTGCTGCGGTACTTCGACAGCCGGGAGGCGATCTTCCTGGAGGTGCTGGACGGGGAGTGGGCCGCCTGGCTGGACGAGGTGGAGGACGCGCTGGGCGCCACCTCGGACGCGGTCGAGGTGGCCACCGCGGTCGCGACGACGCTGCTGCGCCGGCCGCTGCTGTGCGAGCTGGTCAGCGGCATGGCCGGGGTGCTGGAGCGCAACATCACGGTGGAGTTCGCGCGCGGGTTCAAGCGGCGGGCGCACGCGCGCACGGACCGGCTGGCGGACCTGGTGCGGGCACGCGTGCCGGTGCTGGACGAGGCGGGCGCGCGCCACTTCGCCCGCGCGGTGCTGGTGATGACGGCCGGCCTGTGGCCGCACGCGCACCCGACCGACGCGGTCGCGCGGGCGGTGGCCGAACTGGGCGGCCCGCCGGCGGCCGAGCTGGTCCGCGACGGCTTGACCGAGGGCCTGGTCAACCAGCTGGTCGGCCTGGTGGCGCGGTCCTGATCCCACGCTTTGCCCGGACCCGCCCGGTCGGGCAGGATGCGGGCGACTGCTTGAGGCGCGTCGCCTCGACCGGGGTGCGGGAGGCGTCGTGCGGGTCGTTCGTGCTGTCCACGTGCTGGTGGCCGCGGCGCTGGTCGGCGCCGTCCCCTCGGCCGTCGTGGCGCGCCTGCCGGAAGCGCGGACCCCGTCGGCCGCCGCCGCGCCGCTCTCCGTCCAAGGTGGATCGCTGCGCGCGGACGCCGACCGACCCGCGCCGCCCGCCCACCCCGCCGCCACCGAGCCGGTCGCCGAGTCGCTGCCCAACGCCGCCCCCGTCGACCAGCCCGTTCCGGGCCAGGCCGTCACCGATCAGGGAGTCACCGGCCAGGCGGTCACCGACCAGACCGGCACGACCCCGTCCGACGGCCTGTCCGTCGCCGAGCGCAACAACCGCGTCGCCACCCCGCGGCCGTCGATGGAGGAGACGCTGGGCACCCGCCGGCCGCCACCGCCGGTGGTGATCCGCAACGACCCGCCGCCCCCTCCCACGCCCGCGCCCGAACCGGAGCCCGTCCCACCCGCGCCGTGACGGCGTCGTCCTCGGTCGATCACCTAGGGTCGGTGGGGTGAAGGCACTCGTCGTTCGCGGTGGTTGGCCGGGGCACTCGCCGGTGGAGGCCACCGACTCGTTCCTGCCGTTCCTGCGGTCCTCGGGCTTCTCGGTGGACGTCTCCGACTCGCTGGAGGTCTACGACGCGAACCTGGGCTCCTACGACCTGGTCCTCCAGTGCTGGAGCGACGGCGTGCTGACCGACGACCAGTTCGCCTGCCTGGAGGCGGCGGTGCGCGGTGGCACCGGGCTGGCCGGGTGGCACGGCGGCCTGGTCGACTCGTTCCGCCACTCCCGCGGTTACCTCCAGCTGGTCGGCGGGCAGTTCGTCGCCCACCCGGGCGGCTTCGTCGACCACCGGGTCGAGATCACGTCGACCCACCCCGTGGTGGAGGGGCTGTCCGGCTTCGACCTGCGCACCGAGCAGTACTGGGTGCTGACCGACGGCCTCAACGACGTCCACGCGACCACGACCTTCGCCGCCGAGTCGCCGTGGCACGCGCCGCTCACCGTGCCCGCCGTGTGGACCCGCCGCTGGGGCGCCGGCCGCGTGTTCGCCTGCACGATCGGCCACTTCCCGGCCGACCTGGCCCACCCGCCGGTCCGGACCCTGGTCGAACGCGGCCTGCTCTGGGCCACCCGCCACTGACCCCCGCGAGTCGAACGCCCACGACCGGCGAGTCGAACGCCCACGACCGGCGAGTCGAACACCCACGACCCCCGAACCGAACGCTCACGACCCCGCTCAAGCGCCCCGGGTCTGCTCGCCCACCGGCTCCGGCAGGGCCGCGGGCTCCGAGTCGGCCAGGTTCTCCGGCAGCCGCAGCCCCTCGTGCAGCGGCACGAGCTCGGACTGCAGCACGAGCGCCGCCCCGCCGATCGCCGACGCCGTCGCGGCCGAGCGCGACAACCGCACGTCGACGCCGTGCGCCGCGCGCGAGAAGAAGGTGCGCTCCAGCTCGTCCCGGACCACCGGCAGGTACACCGACCCGGCGATCGCGAAGCTCGGTCCGGTCAGCACCAGGACCTCCAGGTCCATGATGTTGGCCAACGTCCGCGCCGCCACCGCGACGTACCGCGCCGAGCGCTCCAGGATCGCCGACGCCGCCGGCTCGCCCCGCCGCGCCGCCCGGCTCACCGCCGCGAAGTCCGACGACACCGAACGCGCCCGCCCGGTCAACCCGGCCGACCTGGCCAGCTCCGCGTCCGCCCGCGCCGCCGCGACCACCGCCGCGGGCCCGCCCAGCGCCTCGACGCACCCGCGCGCGCCGCACCAGCACTCCGGACCGTCGGCGTCGACGCAGATGTGGCCGATCTCCCCGGCGTTGCCGCTGGTGCCGCGGTAGGTGATGCCGTTGATCACCAGGCCCGCGCCGATGCCGGTGCCCATGTAGAGGGCCGCCGAGGTGGACGTGCCGCCGATGCCGCCCGACCAGTGCTCGCCCAACGCCGCCGCGGTGGCGTCGTTGTCCAGCACCACCGGCAGGCCCGTCGCCCGCTCCAGCTCCTGGTCGAGCGGGAAGTCCTCCCACTTGCGCATGGAAGGCGGGGTCAGGCCCATGCCGGTCTCCGAGCTGAGCGGGCCGGGGGAGACCAGGCCGAGGCCGAGCACCCGGTTGTGGTCCACGCCGACGCCGTCGATCAGGCCCTTCACCTCGGCCGCCATCCGCGCCACCACGGTCCGCGGTTCCGCCGCGCCCGCGCCCGCCCTCGAAATGCGCGCCACGACCGAACCGCCGAGATTGGTCAGCACGTAGGTGATGCCCGCGTGGTCGAGGTGCACGCCGACGGCGTAGCGGGAGGAGTGGTTGAGCTGCAGCAGCACCCGCCGCTTGCCGCCGGTCGACTCGGCGCGGCCGGTCTCCACGACCAACCCCTCGTCGATGAGCTTGCGGACGACGGTCGAGATGGTGGCGCCGGTGAAGCCGGTGGCGTTGATGAGGCCGACCCGGCTGATCGTGCCCGCCGCGCGGATCACGTCGAGCACGGCGGACTTGCTGCTCGCGTGTTGCGTCGCCCGCGCCGGTCCGCTCACGTGGTCCCCCGCGTCCGTCTTAGTTCGTTCGTCGGTCGAAGAGTAGCAACTTGACCGGCAGATGACGCCGAGGTGTTGACTTCGTTTCTTCGATGACTTAACAATCTGCCTCAACGCGGGACCGCGGCCGGTCTCGGGCCACGAGAGGAATCGACGATGTCCCTGAAGGCAAGGCGCTTCTCACGGGCGCGCATGGCGGCGGCCGGACTGGCCGCGGTCGCCATGCTCGCGACTGCGTGCGGCGGGTCCAGCTCGGGCGGTGACGCGAACAAGGACACGCTCATCGTGTACACCGGTCAGTCCGGTGACTGGCAGCTGAACTTCAACCCGTTCTCGCCGACCATGCTCGAAGGCCCGGGCACCATCTTCGAGCCGCTGTTCTTCTTCAACAACATCCGCGACGTCGAACCGCGGCCCCGCCTCGGCAAGAGCTTCGAGTGGAACGCCGACGGCACCCAGCTCGACATCGAGCTGCGCGGCGACGCGAAGTGGACCGATGGCCAGAAGTTCACCGCCGAGGACGTCGTCTTCACCCTTGACATGATCACCAAGAACCCGGCCATGAACGGCACGGGCTACAAGGGCGTCGCCACCGCCGTGGACGACACCCACGTGTCGATCAAGTTCACCGAACCGTCCTTCATGGAGGGCCCGCAGGTCCTCGGCCGGGTCTGGATGGTCCCCGAGCACAAGTGGAAGGACGTCGCGACCCCGTCGACCGACGTCGTCAAGGAGCCCGTCGGCACCGGCCCGTTCATGCTGGACGAGTTCAAGGCCCAGGCGTTCACCCTCAAGGCGAACCCCGACTACTACGAGGGCGCGCCCGCGCTGAAGCAGGTCCGCTACCTGGCGCTGTCCGGCAACCAGTCCGGTGAGGCCGCCCTGAAGCAGGGCCAGATCGACTGGCAGACCGGCCCGGTCCCGGACATCAAGAACGTCGAGAAGAACTACCCCGGCTACAAGGCCATCACCATCCCGATGAACCAGGTCGCCCTCTTCACCTGCTCGAACGCCGAGCTGGGCTGCCAGGGCCCGCAGACCGACGTCGCCGTCCGCAAGGCGATCTACTACGGGATCAACCGCACCCAGATCAACTCGCTGGCCTTCGAGAACACCGCGAGCGAGGTCTCGCCGGGCGCCGCGCTGGTCGAGCGGGACAAGGACCAGATCTCCGGCGAGCTCCAGGAGAAGACCGCCCCGATGCAGCCCGACGCGGCCAAGGCCACGCAGTTGCTGGAGGCGGCCGGCTACGCCAAGGGCGGCGACGGGATCTACGAGAAGGACGGCAAGCCGCTGGCCATGACCCTCAAGGTCGTCGCCGGCTGGACCGACTACATCACCGCCGTCGACACGATGGCGCAGCAGCTGCAGCAGGTCGGCATCAAGGCGACCGCGCAGCAGGTGTCCTGGAACGAGTGGTCCGACGCCCGCGGCCGCGGCAACTTCGAGCTGCTGATCGACTCGCTGCACCAGGGCCCGGCGCCCGACCCGTTCTACAACGCGTCCTACTTCTTCAGCACCGCGACCACCGCCGAGGTCGGCGAGGTGGCGAACCCGAACTTCGCCCGCTTCTCCAACCCCGGCGTGGACGCCGCGCTGGCCGCGCTGAAGGGCATCGACCCGGAGGACGACGCCGCCCGGCAGCCGCACTTCGACACGATCCAGACCGAGATCGAGAAGTCGATCCCGTACATCCCGGTGCTCACCGGCGGCACGACCAGCGAGTTCAACGCCAAGAAGTTCACCGGGTGGCCGACCACCGACGACCTCTACTCGTTCCCGGCCGTCTGGGCACGACCGGAGCACTCGGAGATCTACCTGAAGCTCAAGCCGGCCGGCCAGTGACCGACTGATCGAGGCGATAGGCGGACCGATGAGGTACTACGCCCGAAAGTTCGCGTTCTACCTGGTCGCCCTCTGGGCGGCGCTGACGCTGAACTTCTTCATCCCGAGGCTCATGCCGGGCAACCCGGTGGACATCCTCATGGCGAAGCTCGCGCAACGCGGCGGAACCGTGGACCCGTCGGCCCGCAGAGCGTACGAACTGCTGCTCGGCACGAACAGCGGTGAATCGCTCCTCACGCAGTACACGTCCTACCTGGGCAACATGTTCCGCGGTGATCTGGGCATCTCGGTGAGCGCGTTCCCGACGCCGGTGTCCCAGATCATCGCGGAAGCCCTGCCGTGGACCCTGATGCTCGTCGGCATCGCGACGTTCCTGTCGTTCGTCCTCGGCATCGCCCTCGGCACGTTCGTCGGCTGGCGGCGCGGCACCTGGCTGGACAGCCTGGTGCCCGCCACCACCGTGCTGGCCGCCGTGCCGTACTTCTGGCTGGCGCTGATCCTGGTCGCGATCCTGTCGTCCGGCCTGGGCTGGTTCCCGCTGCAGGGCGGCTACGACGTGGTCCTGTGGCCCGGCTGGAACGCCGACTTCATCGGTTCCGCCCTCTACTACGGCACGCTGCCCGCGCTGACGATCGTCATCTCGTCCGTCGGCGGCTGGCTGCTCGGCATGCGCAACATGATGGTGTCCGCCACCGCCGAGGACTACGTGCTGACGGCCAAGGCCAAGGGCCTGCGCGACTCCCGCATCATGATCAAGTACGCGGCCCGCAACGCGGTGCTGCCGTCGGTCGCGGGCTTCGCGATCTCGCTCGGCTTCGTGGTGGCGGGCTCCATCATCACCGAGCAGGTGTTCTCCTACCCCGGCATCGGCTCCAAGCTGCTGCAAGCGGTGCAGAACAACGACTACGCCCTCATGCAGGGCATCTTCCTGGTGATCACGGTCGCCGTGCTCGGCGCGAACCTCGTGGTCGACCTGCTGTACGCCGTCATCGACCCGCGCACCCGCGTCAGCGGCTGAGAAGGAGAACGGACACCGTGACCAACCTCAGTGCCGTCGCCGTCGAGCCGCCGCGCGGCCGGGCCGGCTGGCGGTCCACGCTGCCGCGCTGGTCGCCGAAGCTCGGCGTCGGCCTGGTCCTGATCGGCCTCATCGGCCTGTTCGGCCTGCTCGGCCCGTTCCTGGTCGGCGACCCGAACACGATCCGCGACATCAGCCTCACCGCGCCCGGCGGCGAGTTCTGGCTGGGCACCACGCTCACCGGCCAGGACATCGTGGCGCAGCTCGCGCACGCCACCCGCGGCTCGCTCTACATCGGCCTGATGGTCGGCGTGATGGCGACCGCCCTGTCCGCGCTGTTCGGCATCGTCGGCAGCTACATCGGCGGGTACGTCGACGAGGCGTTCTCGTTGTTCTCCAACGTGATGCTGGTGATCCCCGGCCTGCCGCTGGTGATCGTCATCTCCGCGTTCGTGCCCGCCGACCAGCGCGGCTCGTGGACGATCGCGGTGGTGCTGGCGATCACCGGCTGGGCCGCGTCGGCCCGCGTGCTGCGGGCCCAGACGCTGTCGCTGCGCAACCGGGACTACGTCGCCGCGGCCAGGGTCTCCGGCGAGCGGCCGTGGCGCGTCATCACGGTCGAGATCCTGCCGAACCTGCTGCCGCTGCTGGCCTCGCAGTTCGTCTTCTCGGTGATCTACGCGATCCTGAGCGAGGCGGGCCTGTCGTTCCTGGGCCTCGGCGCGTCCAACTCGTCCACCCTCGGCACGATGCTCTACTACGCGCAGAACGGCTTCGCGCTGCAACGCGAGGCGTGGTGGTGGTTCGTGCCGCCGGGCCTGGTCATCGCCCTGTTCGGCTGCGGCCTGGCGCTGGTCAACTTCAGCATCGACGAGATCATCAACCCCAAGCTGCGCGACGTGCCCCGGCGTGGCGAGGCCGAGGCCGCCCGGACGCCGGACCCCGCGGCGCGGGTGGACGACGACGTGGTGCTGACCGTCGAGAACCTGTCCGTCGTCTACCAGGTGGAGAACCCGGTGCACGCGGTCAAGGACGTGTCGATCACGCTGCGGCGCGGCGAGATCCTGGGCCTGGCGGGGGAGTCCGGCTGCGGCAAGACGACGCTCGCCTACGCGGTCAACCGGCTGCACCGGCCCCCGGCGGAGGTGACCACCGGCTCGGTCACGTTCCACGACCGCGAGGGCGACGACGTCGACGTGCTCGCGCTGACGCCCGGCGAGCTGCGCGAGTTCCGCTGGTCGAAGCTGTCCATGGTGTTCCAGGGCGCGATGAACGCGCTGAACCCGGTCATCTCGATCCGGGCGCAGCTGGAGGACGTGCTCACCACGCACCGCCCGGAGATGACCAAGGCGCAGCGCAGGGCCAAGTGCGAGGAAGTGCTCAGGCTGGTCGGCGTGGACGTGCGCCGGCTCGGCTCGTTCCCGCACGAGCTGTCCGGCGGCATGCGGCAGCGGGTGATGATCGCCATGGCGCTGCTGCTCGACCCGCAGGTCATGATCATGGACGAGCCGACGACCGCGCTGGACGTGGTCGTGCAGCGCGGCATCCTGCGGGAGATCCTGCGGCTGCGCGACGAGATCGGCTTCGCCGTCCTGTTCATCACCCACGACCTGCCGCTGCTGCTCGAACTCGCCGACCGGATCGCGGTGATGAAGGAGGGCGAGGTGGTCGAGTACCGCACCGCCGAGGAGATGTTCGAGCGGCCCGAGCACCCCTACACCCGCCAGTTGCTCGACTCGTTCCCCAGCCTGACCGGCGAACGCGGCTCGTTCGTCCGCTCCGGCGAGCCCACCACGCCCGGAGGCACCCGATGACCGCGTTGGAAGCGAGTGGGCTGGTCAAGGACTTCCACGTCCGGGTCGGCCTGCGGCGGGTCAGGCTGCGCGCGGTGGACAACGTGTCGTTCACCCTCACCCCCGGCCGCACGGTGGCGCTGGTCGGCGAGTCCGGCTCGGGCAAGTCGACCATCGCCCGGATGATCGCCCGGCTGGAGAAGCCCAGCGGCGGCTCCATCGCGGTGACCGGCCCGGACGGCGCCCGCGTGCCCGACCGGCAGTACCGGGACCACGTGCAGATGGTGTTCCAGGACCCGTTCGCGTCGCTGAACCCGTTCCACACCATCGAGCACCACCTGGCGCGACCGCTGAAGCTGCACGGCAAGCCGCACGGCTGGGACGACGTGGTGCGGCTGCTGGACCGCGTGTCGCTGCCCGGCCGCGACGTCGCCGGCCGCCGCCCGCACGAGCTGTCCGGCGGCCAGCGGCAGCGGGTGGCCATCGCGCGGGCGCTCGCGCCGGGCGCCAAGGTCGTGGTGGCCGACGAGCCGGTGTCCATGCTCGACGTCTCGATCCGGCTGGGCGTGCTGAACCTGATGGCGCGCCTGCAGCGGGAGGAGGACCTGGCCGTCCTCTACATCACCCACGACCTGGCCACGGCACGGCACTTCTCCGACGACATCCTCGTGCTCTACAAGGGGCGCGTGGTCGAGCGGGGCCCGGCCGACGAGGTGATCCTCAACCCGCAGCACCCGTACACCAAGATCCTGGCCTCCGCCGCGCCGAACCCCGAGGCGCGCGGCCGGGCCGTCGAGATCGACCCGGCCGACGTGGAACGGGCCGGCTCCGCCGCCGCTTACGACCACAACACCGGTGCGTGGGAGGAGGTCGCCACATGACGGTGACCTGGTCGACGGGCGCGATCCGGCTCGTCCTGACGGGCGGTGAGGACCGGCCGGTGAGCCTGCTCTCGCTGCGGCCGGACGGCCCGGTCGAGGGGATCGGCGTGCCGCTGGTCGAGGTGCAGGCCCTCGGGCACGGCCGGTTCCCCGGCAGCCACCGCTACGCGGACACCACCATCGGCGCCCGGTTGCGCTACCGCGACCACGTGGCGTCCACCGACGAGCTGCGGGTCGTGCAGCACGACCCGGTGACGGGCCTGGTGGTGTCGTCGGTGTTCCAGGGCGTGGCCGGCGTGCCCGCCGTGCGGACGTGGACGGAGGTGGCGGTCGAGGGCGGGCCGGTGCACGTCCAGGCCGTGACGTCGCTGTCCACCGGCGCGTTCCTGGTCGACTCCGGTCGGTCGGTGGACGAGGTGGACCTGGTGCACGCCGACTCGGACTGGGTCGCCGAGTCGCGCTGGCACCGCACCCCGCTGCGCGAGGCCGGCCTGGTGGCGATGGACCCGACCGCGCACCACCACGCGTCCCGCAGCCGGTTCGCGCTGACGTCGCGCAGCTCGTGGTCCACCGGCGAGCACCTGCCGACCGGCGTGCTGGTGGCGCGGGACGACAGCTGGGCGCTCGCGTGGCAGATCGAGCACAACGGCGCGTGGCACTTCGAGGTCGGCGAGACGGTCGCCGGCGCGTACCTGGCGCTGCTGGGGCCGAGCGACGGCGAGCACCAGTGGGGCCGGGTGGTGACCGAGGACCACGGCTTCACCACCGTGCCCGTGTCGGTGGCGGTCGCCGCCGGCGGGGTGGACGAGGCGTTCGGCGCGCTGACCCGGCAGCGCCGGGCGACCCTGCGCGACCGGCGCGCGCCCGAGCTGCCGGTGGTCTTCAACGACTACATGAACACCCTGATGGGAGACCCGACCACGGAGAAGCTGCTCCCGCTCGTCGACGCGGCGGCCGACGTCGGCGCGGACTACTTCTGCGTCGACGCCGGCTGGTACGCCGAGGACGGCGAGTGGTGGGACAGCGTCGGCGAGTGGCAGCCGTCGCGGACCCGGTTCCCCGGCGGGTTCGGCGAGGTCGCCGACCGCATCCGGGAACGCGGGATGGTGCCCGGCATCTGGCTGGAGCCCGAGGTGGTCGGCATCCGGTCGGCGCCGGCCAGGTCGCTGCCCGACGACGCGTTCTTCCAGCGCCAGGGCGCGCGGGTCGGCGAGCACGGCCGGTTCCACCTCGACCTGCGCCACCCCGCCGCGGTGCGGCACGTGGACGAGGTGGTCGACCGGCTGGTCCGCGAGTTCGGCATCGGGTACGTCAAGCTGGACTACAACATCATGCCCGGCGCCGGCACCGACGTCGGCGGTCTCGCGCCCGGTGACGGCCTGCTCGGGCACAACCGGGCGCACCTGGCGTGGCTGGACTCGGTGCTGGCCCGCCACCCGGGGCTGCTGCTGGAGAACTGCGCGTCCGGCGCCATGCGGATGGACTACGCGATGCTGTCCCGGCTGCACCTGCAGTCCACCTCGGACCAGCAGAACCCGTTGCTGTACCCGCCGATCGCCGCCGCCGCGCCCGCCTCCGTGCTGCCGGAGCAGGCGGGCAACTGGGCGTGCGCGCAGCCGGGGATGTCGCCGGACGAGGCCGCGTTCACGTTGGCCACCGGCGTGCTCGGCCGGCTCTACCTGGCCGGGCGGGTCGACCTGATGGACGACGCGCAGCGGGCGCTGGTGCGCGAGGCCGTGACCGTCCACAAGGGACTTCGGCCGGAGATCGCCACCTCGACGCCCTTCTGGCCGCTCGGGCTGGCCGACCACGTCGGTCCCTGGCTGGCGCAGGGCCTGCGCGCCGCCGGGAACAGCTACGTGACGGTCTGGCGGCTGCCCGACGCCACCGCGGCGGTCGACCTGCCGGTGCCGCACCTGCGCGGGCGGGACGTGGCGGCGTCGCCGGTGTTCCCGGTGGCGTCGCCGTCGTGGGCCTTCGGGTGGGACGCGCAGAGGGGGGTGCTGCGCGTCCACCACTCCGGCGACGCCCCGGCGGCGGTCGTCGTGCGGCTGGCGGGCTGACCGCTAGGGCAGCCTCGGCTCGACCAGTTCGGCGACCCGCAAGGCCGCCGGGCACGGGTCCTCGTCGGGGCTGCCCGAGTTCAGCACCACGTCGACCCGGGACGAGTCGGTGACCCCGATGAAGATCCCGCAGCTGCCGGTCGCGCCCACCGCCTGCTTGGCCCGGTGGCGGCCGATGGTGATCTCGTCGACCGGGTTGCCGTTCGACTGCACGGCGTCCAGCCCGGTGGAGGTGCGGATGCCGACGCCGAGCCGCGCCTTCTCGGGGGAGAAGTTGCACACCTTCGCCGCGCCCAACTGCTCCACCGCCGGTTCGGCGGTCTGCGCGCCGGTGACCTGCTCGGCCTCGGCCTTGGTGAGCAGGGCGCACGGGTCGGCGCCGTCCAGCGGACCGCCCTTGACCGGACCGAACTGCGGCGCGGTGGTCGTGCCGGTGGCCGGCGCGGACTCCGGCTCACCCGTCCCGCAGGCGGTGAGGACCGACAACACGACCGCGACCGCGGCCAGGGTGGTTCGACGGTTCACGGGGTTCCCTGATCGGTCAGGGCGGTGCAAGAACGCCGCCGGCATGGGTGACCGACGGTAGCCCACTTTCTGGGAGCGCTACCAGACCGTTGTCCCGCGAACCGGCCCAGCACCTGCCGCGCAGCGCCGTCAGTGGCCGGACCAGTCGCCGATCACCGGCGGCGCGGTCGCCTCGTCGTTGCCGAACAGGGCTTCGGCGTCGGGTTCGAGCAGGTAGGACGGCGACTGGTGCTCAACGTCCTCCTCGCCCCGGCCCGCGGCGGGCCCACCCATCGGCCCCATGCCAGGCATCCCGGCGCCCACACCCGCCCGACCACCACCCCGTGCCCCTGCCTCACCGTGGGCGCCACCCGCAGCCCACCCCTTCGCCGCCGACCCAGCCCCTCCGGCCAACCCGGACCCCGGCAACCCGCCACCGGGCAGCCCACCACCGGGCACCCGACCGCCACCTCCCGCAGCGCCACCTACACCGCCAACACCTCCGACCCCTCTGCCGAAGCCGCCCCCACCCCGCCCGTTCCGCCCCGCGCCCGTTCCACCGAGCCCACCCGGCCCCGGCACACCCAAGGCATCCCGACCACCGACCCCAGTCCCACCTACGTGCCCATCCCGCCCCCCGGAGGGCGTGTACGTACCCGACCCAGTGCCACTGGTGCCCGTCGTCCCACCAGTTCCACCACTCCCACCATCCCCCGGACCCACCGAAGCGACACCGGTCGTACCACCGACCACCGGCGGCACGACCGCGCGCTCACCCGGCGCGGTCCCGAACGGCTGCCCGGGCCGACCCGGCTGCGGCCGGACGGGCGGCTGGTCAGGCGGCGGAGGCATCGGCGGCGGCGGAGGCGGTGGCGGTGGCGGCACGACCGGCGGCGGCGCGAACGCCGGCTGCGCCGCCGCCGTCTGCGCCACCGTCCGGTCGTACGCCTCCACCGCCAGCGCCGCCTCCATGTGCTCCCGCCGCTGCTTGGTGAACTCAGCCCGATCCGCCTCCGCCTGCATCGCGTAGGCGATCGGGTCGGTGATGGTCATCAGCCGCCGGTTCGCCGCCTCCACGTTGAACGGCTCGGCAGGGGGCAGCGGCACGTTCGACTTTGCCGTTGTCAGAGCATCCGACTGCTGTGCGGACAGGGTGCCCGCCACCTGCGCCGCAGCTCCCATTCCCGCCGACCTGCGGCCGATCTCGGCCATGGCCTGCCGACCCCGGTCCCCCGCGTCTCCCGTCCAATAAGACTCGCTGGCAGTGATCGCCCTGGCGATGACATCCTCGAACTCGACCAGCTTGTTGCCCAACTTCGTCCAGACATCGCTGTTCTCGCCGACGACGCCGGGGTTGGCGTCGATGTTCACGCTTTCGTACAGCTCCCGATGGGGAATGCTGAGGTAGTCGACCCGGGGCTGGGGCGGTGCGGAGCGCTTCAGCATGGTCCCGCCCTGCTGGGAAACCCGCGAGTCCAGCAGGCCGCCGTCCAGGCCGGGGCTGAGCAGTGACGCCACGACGGGGTTGAACGGTCCGAGGGTCTGCGAAGGCTCCTGGGTGACCCGTTCGTCGAACTCCCGACCGGTGGTGACCTCCGAGCGGTGCTCGGAGCCGTCCGTTTCGTAGGAGGACGGTCTTCCCGGTGTTCCCTGGTTCATCGTTGTTGTCCCTCCCCGGACGGCTACGGCAGTTTCGGCTCGACCAGTTCGGCGAGCCGCTTGGCGAAGCCGCACGAGTCCTCGCCGGGTTTCGCCGTGAACACGACGTCCACCCGCGATGACGCGGTGACCCCCAAGATGAAGAAGCAGCTCCCGTAAGGGGAAACCCACACCTTCGCCTCGTGCCCACCGATGGTGTGGTCAGTCACCGGGCCGGTCGGGTTGACCCCGGCCAACCCGACGTTGGTGCGGATGTCGACCGACAAGGGCCGTCCGTTCACGTTGTACTCACAGCCGCGCGCGGTGCCGAGGTCGTTGCGGGCCGGCTCGTCCGCGAGCTTGTCCGCGACGCGCTCGACCTCGGCCACGGTCAGCAGCTCGCACGGGTCGGCGTCCTCCAACGTCGGTGACGCGCTACCGGTGGTGGTCGAGGTCTTGCCCGTCGAGGTCGACGGTGAGCCGCCCACGTTCGCCGACGGCTTGCCCTGGATCGGCCCGCCGCACGCCGTGACGGCGAGGAACGTGGCAGCCAGCCCGACTGCGGCCATCCGAAAGTTCACGGGTTCTTCCTCGGTGTTCAGGTGGAAAGCGTCGATCCACCGGTGTCGGTGACGGATTTCGCGACGTCCTGGTCTTCGGTGTCGTAGAGCTTCATCGCCTCCTGGACCTGCTCCCCGAGCCGGTCGAGATCGCTCCTGAACTGCTTCAGCGCGGCCTCCAACCCCTGGACCGGGTCCGAGGCGATGGTGGCCAGGAACGGCTTGTAGACCTGTGCGGCGGGCGTGGTGCCCAAGGGCGGTTCCTGGGTCAGCCGCCCGGTGGCCTGCGCTGCCCGGTCGAGGTCGAAGTTGATCATCTCGATGGCCCGGAGCAGGGCCTCACCTCCGGTCGTGCTGACGGTGAAGCCCGCCGCGACCGCGGCGCCGAAGTCGGAGACGGCGGCGTTCATGCCGCTGACCCCCCTGATCAGACCTTCCACAGCGATCACCCTCTCCCAAGTGATGTCGGGTCCGACAGCAGTTGTGCTCATGCAGTTCCGGCTCCGCCTCCGAATTCACTCGTAAGGCGGGTCAGCATGCGTTCGAGGGACCAGCGGTCCGCGGGTGTGTAAGTGGCGGTCGGGCGGCCGTCCGGGCCGGTGCCCGGTAGTACCGCGTACCGGCCGGCATCGGTGTCGAGGTAGCTGATGGTGCCCAGTTCCGCCTCACGGCGTCCGTGGCGGGCGGTGGCGGTGAAGTAGCCCGCGCCCAGGCGGGGGCGGCGCACGATTTCCGCGGCGAGGGAGTCGGCGGTGGCGGCGGGGCGCATTCCGGACGTGAAGCGGAATTGTGAGAAGTCCTCATCCGGGGCCCGTGGCGCGGGGGTCGTCACGACGACGGGGGAGCCGGGGCCGGGGCGCAGTTCGGGCAGCAGTCCCAGCAGTGCCCGCACGACGGTGTCCGGGGAGTGCCGGTGGAACGCGACCGCCTCGTCCCGCTGGACCGCGAGCACGCCGCTGCGACCATCCGTGGCGGCGAGGGCGACCAGTGGCGCGTCCCGAATGGCGCCGACCACCGCGATGGTGAGCGGCGCCTGGGCGAACAGGTGCAATTGCTCGACCAATTCGGGTGCGAAGTCGTTTCCGCGCACGAGATCGCGCGCCACCAGGTCGCGGTGAACTGCCGTTATCAGTGAAATGCGTTCCTCGACGGTCACGCCGTGGTGCCCGATGGTGAACGGGAACCGGCGGACGTCCAGCCGCAACGCGTCGCCCACCGCGTCCAGCTCGGCGAACGAACAGACGATCTCCCGCGTCACGCCCGAAGTACCCCCTCTTGATCCACAAGGCCCATGGTGGCAGTGGCGAGTGGACGGCGGACCGCAATTCGGCGGCGCAAAAGGGGGATAAAACGCGAGTGCCGCACGCCTTCAGGTGTGCGGCACTCGCATTCGACTACTGCGCTACACGGCGGTGGCGCGCACCAGCACCAACCGCTCCGGGTACAGCACCGGCGCCTGCACGCCGGCCGTGTCCAGCACCCGGCCGGGCAGCGTCACGCCCTCCGGTCGCCACCAAGGCAGGGCCACGCCCCAGTCGTGCGCGTTGCCGTCCGGGACGTCACCCGGCGCCAGCGGCCGCACGTGGTAGCGGCGGTCGGCGGACAGGCCCGGCAGCCGCACCGCGCCCGGCGGGTAGTACTGGGAGGTCTCCAGGGCGACGATCGCGAACACGGCGTCCGAACCGTCCTCCGCCACCACGCCGTGCACCTCGATCGCCGGGTCGGGGTGGTCGCCGTGCACCGCCACCCCGCTGTGCAGCAACGGCCGGAGGGACTTGTACAGCGCCACCCACGACGCCAGCCGCTCCACGTCCGCGGTGGACGCCGCCGTCAGGTCCCACTCGATGCCGAAGTGCCCGAACAGCGCGGTGCCGGCGCGGAAGTCGATGGGGTGCTGCCGGTGCGTGGTGTGCGACGTGCCCGCGCCGACGTGCGTCCCCATCAGCTCCAAGGGGATCAGCGCGTTCGTCCACCGCTGCGTCGACTGCCGCTCCAGCGCGTCGATGCAGTCCGACACCCACACCCGGTCGGTGCGCTCCAGGATCTCCAGGTCCACCCGCCCGCCACCGGACGAGCACGACTCGATCTCCACGTCCGGGTGACGCCGGCGCAGTTCGTCCAGCAGTCGGTACACCGCCAGCGTCTGCCCGTGCACGCCCGCGCGCCCGGTCGGCCGGTGGCCCGCGTCGACCAGGTCCCGGTTGTGGTCCCACTTCAGGTACGACACCGGGTAGCCGGACAGCAGGTCGTCCAGCCGTTCCAGGACGTGCGCGAACGCCTCCGGCCGCGCCAGGTCGAGCACCTGCTGGGACCGCGCCGCACCGGGCAGCCGGTCACCCGCCGCCATGATCCAGTCCGGGTGCGCCCGCGCCAGGTCGGAGTCCGGGTTGACCATCTCCGGCTCGACCCAGATGCCGAACTGCATCCCCAGCCCGGTGACGTGGTCGGTCAGCGGCCCCAGCCCGTCCGGCCACACCTCGTCCGACACGTACCAGTCGCCGAGGCCGCGCCGGTCGTCGCGCCGCGACCCGAACCAGCCGTCGTCCAGCACGAACCGCTCCGCGCCGACCGCCGCGGCCGCGTCCGCCAGCGCCTTCAGCCGGTCCAGGTCGTGGTCGAAGTACACGGCCTCCCACGTGTTCACCACGACCGGGCGCGGTGTCGTCGGGTGCGACGGGCGGGACCGCAGGTGCCGGTGGAACCGCGCCGACACCTCGTCCAGGCCGTGCCCGTGGGAGGCGTACTGCCACGGCGACGCGTACGACTCGCCCGGTCCCAGCACGACCTCGCCGGACAGCAGCAGCTCGCCGGACCCGAGCAGGGACACCGAGTGGTAGGTCCGCTCGGCGAACGTCCGGTGGTTGCCGGACCAGGCCGTGTGCACGGCCCAGACCTCGCCGGACCGGTTGCCGAAGCCGGCGGTGCCCGCGGCGAGCAGGTACGCCGAGTCATAGCCGGTCCGCCCGGTCCGGTTCTCCCGCACCCGCAGCCCCTGCGTCCACCGGGTCCGCTGCGGGCTGCGCTCGCGCGCCCACCGCCCGGTGAAGTCCAGGATCTCCACGGCCTGCGGCGGCGCCGGGAGGGTCAGGTTCACCGCGTCCACGGCGAAGTCCGACGACCCGGTGTTGGTCAGCACCGCCCGCTGCCGCACGAGCCCGGACGGGGTCAGCTCGACGACCAGCTCCAGCCCGAGCCCGGCCGCCTCGTCGACCGCCCGGACGACCGGGCCGTCCACCGAGACCACCCGGAAAGCGGTCGAGAAGTCCCGCCCGGCGCGGTTGCCGACCACCCCCGGCGTGCCGAGCCACCCGGCCGACTGCTCGGGCAGCACGGCCACGCCGACCGCGCCGTCGACCGAGAAGCCGATGGGGTGCGGCGCCTGCGCCAGGAGCACCGCGCCCAGTTCGTCCGGATCGAGTTCGCCCAGGTCGGCACCCCAGTGGCGGACTCGCGGCAGGGCGCCCCCGGAGAAGTCGAGCACCAGGCTCACACCGGCTGCCCGCAGGTGCTTCAGGTCTGCCACTTGTGGTCTTCCTCTCTGGCGGTGAACCTCGTTGACTTACTTTAGTTGCTGGCGTAAGAATCGCCATACCTTGATGGTCGCACGGCAGAAACCCACCGCCGCCGGGAAAAGAGGAACGATGATCCGCACGACCTTGCACGACGGGTGGCGCCTGAGCGCGGTGGGCGGGCCGGTCCCGGCGGCCGTCGCCGACCGCGAGGTTCCCGCCGTCGTTCCCGGCAGCACGCACCTCGACCTCCTCGCCGCGGGCCTCATCCCCGAGCCGTACCTGGACACGAACGAGACCGAGCTGGCCTGGATGCACCGCGCCGACTGGCGCTACGCCCTCACCTTCGAGGCCGAGGCGGCCGGGGGCGGCGAGAAGGTCGAGCTGGCGTTCGACGGCCTGGACACCGTCGCCACCGTCGAGCTGAACGGCCACGTGCTCGGCCGCACCGCGAACATGTTCCGCTCGTACCGCTTCGACGTGCGCGGGCACCTGCGGGACGGCGCGAACGAGCTCGTCGTCACCTTCCGCTCCGCCCTCGCCCACGCCGAGGAGCAGGAGGAGGCGCTGGGCCGGCGGGACCGCGCCTACCCGCACCCGATGAACGCCGTCCGCAAGATGGCCTGTTCGTTCGGCTGGGACTGGGGCCCCGACCTGCAGACCGCGGGCATCTGGAAGCCGGTCCGGCTGGAGCGCTGGACCGAGGCGCGGTTGGCGCAGGTCCGCCCGCTGGTCACGGTGGACGAGGACGGCACGGGCCGGGTCGAGGTGCACGTGGCGGTCGACCGCGCCGCCGCCGACGCCGACCTGACCGCGATCGCCACCGTGGACGGCGTCGAGCGGCGCGTCCGGGTCGAGGGCGACTCCGCCGTGGTGACCGTCGAGGTGCCGCGGGTCGACCTCTGGTGGCCCGTGGGTTACGGCGACCACCCCCTCTACGACCTGCACGTCGTCCTCCAGTCCGGTGGCGAGGACGTGGACGGCGCCGAGCGCCGCATCGGCTTCCGCACCATCACCGTGGACACCGAGCCGGACGAGATCGGCGCCCCGTTCACCTTCGTCGTGAACGGCAAGCCGGTGTTCGCCAAGGGCGCGAACTGGATCCCAGACGACCACTTCCTCACCCGCGTCACCCGCGACCGCCTGGTCCGCCGGGTCGAGCAGGCCCTCGACGCCAACATGAACATGCTCCGGATCTGGGGCGGCGGCATCTACGAGACCGAGGACTTCTACGACGTCTGCGACGAGCGCGGCGTGCTGGTCTGGCAGGACTTCCTGTTCGCCTGCGCCGCCTACGCCGAGGAGTCGCCGCTGTGGGAGGAGGTCGAGGCCGAGGCGCGCGAGAACGTCGCCCGGCTGACCTCGCACGCCTCCCTGGCGCTGTGGAACGGCAACAACGAGAACCTGTGGGGCTTCGCCGACTGGGGCTGGCAGGAGCAGCTGCGGGGCCGCAGCTGGGGCCTGCGCTACTACACCGAGCTGCTGCCCTCGATCGTCGCCGAGCTGGACCCGACCAGGCACTACTCGCCCGGCAGCCCGTACAGCCCCGGCGACCTGCACCCGAACGAGGACACCCACGGCACGCGGCACGAGTGGGAGGTGTGGAACCGGGTGGACTACGCGCACTACCGCGACGCCACGCCCCGGTTCTGCTCGGAGTTCGGCTTCCAGGGGCCGCCGACCTGGACGACGCTCACCGAGTGGGTGCACGACGAGCCGATGACGCCGACCTCGCCCGCGTTCCTGCTGCACCAGAAGGCCGAGGACGGCAACGGCAAGCTGGCCCGCGGCCTCGCGCCGCACCTGCCCGCGCCCACCGCGTTCGAGGACTGGCACTGGGCGACCCAGCTCAACCAGGCCCGCGCGGTCGCGTTCGGCGTCGAGCACTTCCGCTCGCACTGGCCCCGCACGGCGGGCGCGCTGGTCTGGCAGCTCAACGACTGCTGGCCGGTCACCTCGTGGGCCGCGATCGACGGCGACGAGCGGCCCAAGCCGCTGTTCTACGCGCTCAAGCACGCCTTCGCGCCCCGCCTGCTCACCGTGCAGCCGCGCGACGGGGTGGACGCGCTGATCGCCGTCAACGACACCGACGAGGTCTGGACCAGCGAAGTCGTCCTGGAGCGCCAGACCTTCGCCGGTGACGTGCTCGCGGCGGTTAAACTCCCGCTCGACGTGCCGGCCCGTTCGGTGGCGCGGCTCGACCTGGCGGCCGACTTGGTCACGCCGGGCGACCCGGAGGGGGAGGTGCTGGTGGTGAGCACGGCCGACGCGCGCGCCGCGCACCTGTTCCGGGAGGACGTCGACCTGTCCTACGACCCCGCGCCGCTGACCGCCGAGGTGCGCCGGGTGGCCGAGGGCTACCGGGTGGACGTCACCGCGTCCTCCTTCGCCCGCGACGTCGCCGTGCTGGCCGACCGGGTCGCGCCGGACGCCGTCGCGGACGACACCCTGGTGTCGATCCCCGCCGGCGGGACGCACTCGTTCCTGGTCCGGACCGCGACCGAGGTGGCCGACCCGTCGGCGTTCACCGGCCCGCTGGTGCTGCGCTCGGCCAACGGCCTGTGCGCGGTGCGCACGTGACCACCGGCTCCGTCGGCCTCGTCCTGGCCCGCCCCGCGCGGCTGCTGGGCGCGGAGCCGTTCTTCATGGAGTTCATCGCGGGCATCGAGGAGCGGCTGGCCGAGCGCGACCGCTCGGTGCTGCTGCACATCGTGTCCACCGAGGACGCCGAGATCGCCGCCTACCGCCGGTGGGCGGCGGGCGGCGTGGTCGACGCGGTCGTGGTGGTGAACCGGACGGTGGACGACCACCGCCCGGCCGTGCTGCGGGAGATGGGCCTGCCCGCGCTGTACGTCGGCGAGCCGGACGAGCTGGCCGTGCCCGCCGTCCGCACCGACGACGCCGGTCCCGTGCGCGAGGCGCTGGCGTACCTGCTCGACCTCGGGCACCGCCGCGTCGCGCGGGTCAGCGGCCCGGAGACCCTGCTGCACACCCGCGCCCGCACGGCCGCCCTGCTCGAAGGCTGCGCGGAGGCGGGCATCGAGCCCGTGGTGCTGGAGGGCGACTACTCCGAGGAGTCCGGCGCCAAGCTCACCACGGCGCTGCTCAACGCGCCCGAGCCGCCCACCGCGATCCTGTACGACAACGACGTGATGGCCGTCGCGGGCCTGAACGCCGCCAAGGAGCTGGGCGTCACCGTGCCCGACCGGCTCAGCCTGGTCGCCTGGGACGACTCGTCGCTGTGCCGCCTCGCGTCGCCCGCCCTGACCACGATGAGCGTCGACGTGCACCAGTTCGGCGTCAGCGTGGCCGAGTCGGTGCTGGAGCTGGTCGACGGCGTCGAGGTCGCCGAGCGCTGGTCGCCCAGGCCCACGCTCATCGCGCGGGAAAGCACTCGTTAAAGGGACACCGATGACCTACGACGCCGCTTCGGCGCGGTACGACGCCATGCCCTACCGCCGGTCCGGTCGCAGCGGGCTCAAGCTGCCCGCCGTGTCGCTCGGCCTGTGGCACAACTTCGGCCACGACAAGCCGCTGGACGGCCAGCGGGCGATCCTGCGCCGCGCGTTCGACCTGGGCGTGACGCACTTCGACCTGGCCAACAACTACGGCCCGCCCGCCGGCGGCGCGGAGGAGAACTTCGGCAGGCTGTTCGCCGAGGACTTCCGGGCGCACCGGGACGAGGTCCTGGTGTCCACGAAGGCCGGCTACCACATGTGGGACGGCCCGTACGGCGAGTGGGGCTCGCGCAAGCACCTGATCAGCTCGCTGGACCAGTCGCTGGCCAGGCTGGGCCTGGACCACGTGGACATCTTCTACCACCACCGGCCGGACCCGGAGACTCCGATCGAGGAGACGATGGGCGCGCTGGACGCCGTGGTGCGGCAGGGCAAGGCGCTGTACGTCGGCATCTCGAACTACTCGGCGGAGCAGACGCTGGAAGCCGCGCGGGTGCTGCGCGAGCTGGGCACCCCGCTGCTGATCCACCAGCCGTCCTACTCGATGCTCAACCGGTGGGTCGAGGACGGGCTGCTGGACGCGCTGGCCGAGGTCGGCGCGGGCAGCATCGCGTTCTCGCCCCTGGCGCAGGGGGTGCTGACCGACCGCTACCTCGACGGCGTGCCGGTCGACTCGCGGGCGGCGGGCGCGTCGCCGTTCCTGTCCGAGGCGAACCTGACCGAGGCGACGCTGGCGAAGGTGCGCGCGCTCAACGACGTCGCGAAGCGGCGCGGGCAGACGCTGGCGCAGCTCGCCATCGCGTGGGTGCTGCGCAACGTCACGTCGGCGCTGATCGGCGCTTCGAGCGTGAAGCAGCTGGAGGACAACGTCGCCGCGACGGCGAACCTGGCGTTCGAGGCCGACGAGCTGGCCGAGATCGAGCGGCACCTCTGACCTCCCCGCTGACGACGCCCGTCCACAGTGGACGGGCGTCGTCGCACTCCTCAGGTGAACCGCTTCAGTTCAGGTAGTCGCTAGAGTATCGCCACCCCTTGACGAGGCTGTGCTTAACCGCTTAACTACGTCGCATGGGGCAAGCAATCGACCCGGTCGCGGTCGCCGTCGACATCGGCGGCACCAAGCTCGCCGGGGCGCTGGTCGGGGTGGACGGCGCCGTGGTGGCCCGCCGCACCACGCCGACGCCCGCCGGTGACGCCGAGACCGTCTGGCGCGGCCTCGCGGGCGTGCTGGGCGAACTCCTCGCCCTCGCCGCCGGTCGCGTCGTGCTCGGCGCGGGCATCGCCTCGGCCGCCCCGATGGACCTGCGCACCGGCACGATCAGCCCGGTCAACATCCCCGGCTGGCGCGACTTCCCGATCACCGCGCGGGTCGGCGACCTGCTGCCCGGCCTGCCGGTGCGGCTCGGCGGCGACGCGCTGTGCATGGCGCTGGCCGAGCACCACCACGGCAACGGCCGGGGCAGCGAGTGCCTGCTCGGCATGGTCGTGTCCACCGGCATCGGCGGCGGGTTCGTGTTCGGCGGCCGGCCGCACTTCGGCGTCACCGGCAACGCGGGCCACGTCGGGCACTTCGTGGTCGACCCGGCCGGCCCGCCGTGCGGCTGCGGCGCGAACGGCTGCTCCGAGGCCGTCGCCAGCGGGCCGTCGATGGTGCGCTGGGCGTTGGCGCAGGGCTGGCAGCCGCCGGGCGGCGCCGCGGACGGCGTCGCGCTGGCCGCCGCCGCGCGGGCGGGCGACCCGACCGCGCGGGCGGCGTTCCACCGCTGCGGCGCGGCCGTCGCCCAGGTCATCACGGTCGCCGCCGCGCTGTGCGAGATCGACCGCGTGGTCATCGGCGGCGGTGTGGCGCAGGCGTGGGACCTGCTCGAACCCGCCGTCACCGGTCCGCTCGCGGACCACGCGGGACTGGACTTCATGCGCCGGGTCGACGTGTGCCCGGCGACGTTGGGCGTCGACTCCGGCCTGATCGGCGCGGCGGCCCTGCTCGCCGACGAACGGGCCCCGTCCGTGCCCGCCCGGATCTGAGGGAACGCCGTGCGCAAGCTGGACACCGTCATCCGCGAGTACCACTGGGGTTCGCGGACCGCGCTCGCCGACCTGCTCGGCGAGCCGTCGCCGAGCGCCGCGCCGCAGGCCGAGCTGTGGGTGGGCGCGCACCCGGACGACCCGTCCCGGCTGGCCGGCAGCGGCGTGCCGCTGGACGCCCACCTGGCCGCCAACCCCGCCGGGCTGCTCGGCCCGCGCAGCCTGGCCGCGTTCGGCCCGCGCCTGCCGTTCCTGCTGAAGGTGCTGGCCGTGGACGCGCCGCTGTCGCTGCAGGTGCACCCGGACCGCGAGCAGGCCGCGGTCGGGTTCGCCGAGCACGGCTACCGCGACGACCGGGCCAAGCCGGAGGTCCTGCTCGCGCTGACCGAGTTCGAGACCCTGTCGGGCTTCCGCCACCCCGCCGACGCGGTGGCGCTGCTGGACGTGCTGGACCTCCCGGCACTCGCGCCGCTGCGGGCCGCGCTGTCGGTCGGCGACACGGGGGGCGCGTTGCGCTGGGCGTTGCACACGGCCGACGCCGACCTGGTCGTCCAAGTGGCCGGCGCGGCGGCCCGCGTGCCCGCGCTCGCGCACATCGCGCCGCTGGCCGAGGTCTACCCGGCGGACGCGGGCGTGGTGGCGGCGTTGCTGCTCAACGCGGTGACGCTGCGGCCGGGCCAGGCCGTCCACGTCGGCGCGGGCGTGCTGCACGCGCACCTGCGCGGCACCGGCGTGGAGCTGATGGCGAACTCCGACAACGTGCTGCGCGCCGGGCTGACCACCAAGCCGGTGGACGTGCGCGCCGTGCTGGCGCTGGTCGACCACAGCAGTGGCCCCGCCACCGTGCTCGACGGTGAAGGCGAAGGTCCACTGAGGACTTACCGGACGCCGGACCCGGAGTTCCGCCTGCACCGCGTGCGGCCAGGGGCCCTGCTGCCCGGCGACGGGCCTCAACTCCTGCTGTGCACCAGGGGTTTCATCGCCGTCCGCCGTGCGGGCGAAGAGGTGGCGCTGGCCGGCGGCGAGTCGGCCTTCCTGCCGCACAGCCCGGACGCGGCCGAGGTCGCGGGCGACGGCGAGGCGTTCTGGGCCACCACGAACCTCCCCGGCTGAACCGGGGAAAGCGCACGGGTGCGGTGGTTGGTGGTCCACCGCACCCGTGCGCCGGTCTTCCGCTACTGCCTCGCGAACCGCCCGGTGCTACTGGAAGTTCACGTCACTGCAGAGGTAGTACGCCTGGTCCATGTGGCTGGCCTGCCAGATCGTGAACACCACGTGGCGGCCGGTGCGGCTGCCCGCGTTCACCTGGGCCTGGTAGAGGCCGGTGGTGCCGTAGCGGCCGGTCGAGGTGACCAGCTCCAGGTCGCTCCAGCGCAGCGGCGTGGTGGCCGTGTTCACGCCCTGGCGGGTGATGTAGATGCGGAGGTAGTCCGCGCCGTGCCTCGCCTGGTCCGTGATCGTCAGGGTGAACTGACGCGGCTTGTTGGCGACGTTCCACGCGCCGACGGCGTCGAGGGACCGGTACCGGCCACCCTCGGCCAGGCCACCGCTGCAGAGCTGGCCGTTCGGCAGGGCGCCCTGGTGGTTGCCGCCGACGCCGTTGCGGTACAGGCCGTTCCAGTTCCACATCGTGTTCGGGTCGGCCTTCCAGGCCTGGGCGCACATCGGGTCGGTCTGACCCATGTTCGGGTTCAGGTGGTCGCTGCCCCAGCGCTGGTAGCAGCCGTAGTTGCGCGACGGCGGGTCGGTGACCGAGCCGTGAGCGCTGGCCACGCCCGACGTGCCGACCAGGGCCACGAGGCCGGCGGCGAGGACCGCCAGGACCGAGCTGAAGACGCCGATTACCGAGCGGAGACCGCGTCGGAAGGTCATGTGTGTGTCCTCCACGTTGAGGATGTGCCGCCTACAGGGACTGGGAGCGCTCCCAGATCCCAAGGTAGCGAACCGGGCACAATCTGTGAACCCCATGTCCGGACGAAGCTTTTTCGTTCCGGACAGTCACCCGATCGGCCCCGCCCACACCCCCAACCGCGCGTGTCCAACCCTCAGAACGCGAGAGTCCAACGCTCAGAACGCGAGAGTCCAACGTTCGGAACACCCGAGTTGAGCACTGGGAACACCCGTCAGCGGTAGTAACCGGCCACCGCCGCGCTCGCCTCCTCCAGCAACGACGGCCCCTCCTGCGGCACGGGGGCGAAGCCGCCGCCCGGCTTCAACGCGTTGAGCTGTTCGGTCGACAGGGCGTACACCACCCGGCCCAGCCCGGACCGCTCGATCGCGCCGACGCACATCCCGCACGGCTGGCAACTGGTGAACATCGTCGTGCCGGCCGCCACCTCCGGCGCCAGTTCCCGCGCCGCCCACCGGGCCAGCTTCAGCTCCGGGTGCGCCGTGATGTCGCCGTCGGTCACGCTGGTGTTGCGCTCCTCCGCCAGCACCTCGCCGCCCGGCCCCACCAGCAACGAGCCGAACGGCGGGTTGCCCGCCTCCCTGGCCTCGGTCGCCAGCTCGATCGCCCTGCGCAAGCTCATCGGAACTCCTTCCGCACGGTGGCCAGCGCCTGCCATGCCACTTCGGGGTGAACGGTCTCCTGCGGATCGCCGACGAACGGGTCCAGCACCACGGCCTCGGCGCCGAGCGAGCGCAGCTCCGCCAGGTCGCCGACGACCTGGTCCACCGTCCCCTCGCCCAACCGCCGCTCCGGCCCGACCTCGTCGGACGTGATGTTCAAGAGGATGCGAGGGGTCAAGGCGGGCAACGGCTTCCCCTCCGCCTCCGCGATGGACCCCAACCGCCCCACCGCCTCCCGGAACGCCGAAGGCGTGAGGCGCAGGCCGTGCCAGGCGTCCCCGAGCCGGACGGCCCGCCGCAGCGCCGCGTCGGAGTGCCCGCCGACCCAGATCGGGATGCGCCCGGCCCGGTAGTCGGACGCGTCCGCCCACGCCGACCGCAGCACTCGCAGCCCCTCGTCGGTCAACCGGCCCCGGTCGGCGAACCGCACGCCCAGGGCCTCGTACTCCTGCCGCGCCCACCCGACCCCGACGCCGAGCACGAACCGCCCGCCGGACAGCTCGTCCAGGTTCGCCGCCATCCGCGCCACCAGCAGCGGGTGCCGGTACGGCAGCACCAGCACGGTGGTCCCGAGCCTGATCCGCGACGTCACCCCGGCCAGCCACGCCAGCGCGGTGAACGGCTCGTAGAACGGGGCCGGGTACTGCTCGGCCACGTCCGGCGTCACCGCCACGTGGTCGGACACCATCAACAGGTCGAAGCCGAGCCCCTCGACCGTCAACGCCCACCGCCGCAGCACCTCCGGTGAGGTCCCAGGGCCGAAGTTCGGCACGTTCACACCGATTTGCACGACGCCAACACTAGGCCGCCGACCGCCCGTCTTGAAGAGAATCCCACCGGTCTGAAGCCTGGAAAGCCGTGGATTCCCCGGTAATATCGGCCGATGACCGCAAGTCTCGATCCGACCGACTGGGCCATCCTCGGCGAGCTGCAGCGCGACGGCCGGATCGCGCTCAGCGAGCTGGGCCGCCGGGTCAACCTCAGCGCCTCGGCCACCACCGAACGCGTCCGCCGGCTGGAGTCGACCGGCGTCATCACCGGCTACCGGGCCGAGGTCGACCTGGGCCGGGTCGGCTACGCGGTGCTCGCCGTCGTCCGCCTGAAGTACCCCGGCAACCGGCACGAGCCGCTGCACGCGCTCCTCGCCGAGCGCCCGGAGATCCTGGAGTGCCTGCGCACCACCGGTGACGACTGCTACACGCTCAAGGTCGCGGCGACGTCCATGGCGCACCTGGAGCAGGTGGTCAACGACCTGACCGGCTTCGGCAGCACGACCACCAACATCGTCTACAGCCAGACCCTGCCGTACCGGGGCGTGTCCGCCGGCTAGGCCCACGACGAGGGCCGCCGCCGGTGCGGCGGTCTCGTCGTTGAGACCCACCACGCCGACGGCGGCCCGTGTGCCCGTAACGCCCGCCGCGCGTTACGGGAACTTCAGCACTCTCGCCGATCAGGTTCTGGGAGCGTTCCCAGATCCCGAAGGTAACGCACCGGTAATCACTCTGGCAAGCGCTTTCCGGCTACGAGTGCGGGCAGGTGTCGCGGTACTCCGAGATGGCCGTGCCGCGCGGCGCGGGGCAGAGGAACTGCTCGTACCGGGTGTCGTCGTCGATGAACCGCTTGAGCCAGGCGATGCTGTACTTGGCGATCGTCGTGTTGGCCGAGTTCGGCGCGAAGTGGCTCGCGCCCGCCAGTTCCAGGTACGCCTTGTCCAGAGTGGACGGCAGGCCGGTGTAGAACGGCTCGGAGTGCGACGTCACCGACGCGACCGAGTCGTCCTGCGCGCCGACGACCAGCGTCGGCGTCCGCACGGTCGACCACGTCTTGGTGGTGTTCCACGCGGTGAGGGGGATCGACGCCTGCAGGGTGGGTCGGTCCTCGGTGGCTTCCAGCGCGCCGCCGCCGCCCATCGAGTGGCCCATCACGCCGAGGCGGGACGGGTCGATGCGGCTGCGCACGCTGCTGCTGGTGGTCAGGTAGTCCAGCGCGGCCAGCAGCTGGTCGCCGCGCGAGGACGGCTGGTCGTAGCGGGAGTTGGTGTCGATGATGAAGATGACGAAGCCCTGCGAGGCCAGTCGCGGCCCGAGCCAGGACAGGCTGGACTGGCTCGCCGTGTAGCCGGGCGACACGGCGACCGCGCCGAACGTGCCCTCGGCGGTGCTGGTGGGGTAGTGGATGGTGCCGCCGCCGAAGCCGCGCGCGCTCAGCGACGACACGGTGGTCTGGCTGGTGGCGAACGGCCCGCGGGTGGCCTCGATGCTCGAAGTGGACGGAGCCGGTCCGCGTTCGTACGGGTTGTCGGCGGCTTGGGCGACCGCGCCGGACGTGGTGAGGGCGACCGTCGCGGCGAGGACCAAGGCGCGACGGGACAGGGGAGACCTCGGGGACATGGTGTGCTCTTCCAGCGTGGCAAGGACTTGGCGGGGAGAGTCCTGAGTGGACCTTGCTTACCGCGACCGAGTCTGACCCACTACCTACTCCGGAGTCAAGTAGTTGGTCCGACACGCTGCGTGACGTGAATGAGTTTCACTTCCGGAAACCGGGAACCAAGGTCGAGACCGTAACTCCGACCTGCGAGGAAGCGCTCCCACGGAGGTCTTGACCATGTCTGGCGGGGTAACGAGGATCGGGCGCGACAGAGCCGTCGCCCCTGAAGACGAACGGAACCGCCGATGTCCCGCAGACACCTGAGCGCCGCGCTGGCCGCGGTGCTCGCCGCCGGTCTCATCACCGGAGGCGCCGCCAGTGCCTCCCCGGAGTCGAAACCACGCCAGCCGGTCATCGGTGAGCCGCGCACCGAGCACGGGTGCGCCCGGATCGAGAAGAACCTCCCCGAGCTGGCCGAGTGGCCGAGGGTCGACAGCCGGGTCAAGTCCAACCCGGCCGACGAGCGGCGCGTCAAGAAGATCCTCGCCGACATGACGCTGGCCGAGAAGGTCGGCCAGATGACCCAGCCGGAGATCGCCGCGATCACCCCGGACGAGGTGCGCGACTACGGCATCGGCTCGGTCCTCAACGGCGGCGGCTCGTGGCCGAACCGCGACAAGCACGCCGCGCCCGAGGCGTGGTTGTCGCTGGCCGACGCCTACTGGGACGCCTCCAAGGCCAGCCGCACCGAGGTGCCGGTGATCTGGGGCATCGACGCCGTGCACGGCAACAACAACGTCTACGGCGCGACGGTCTTCCCGCACAACATCGGCCTCGGCGCGGCGCACGACCCGTGCCTGATCCGGGACATCAGCGAGGCGACCGCCGAGCAGATCCGCGCCACCGGCCAGGACTGGGCGTTCGCGCCGACCCTGGCCGTGCCGCTGGACGACCGGTGGGGCCGCACCTACGAGGGCTACTCCGAGGACCCGCGGATCACCCGCGCCTACGGCTACGAGGCCGTCCGGGGCCTCCAGGGCAACGGCAAGCGGCGGGTCGACGTGCTCGCCACCGCCAAGCACTTCATCGGCGACGGCGGCACGCTCGGCGGCAAGGACCAGGGCGTCAACCCGTCCTCCGAGGCCGAGATGATCAACGTGCACGGCCAGGGCTACTACGGCGCGCTGGCCGCCGGGGCCCAGACCGTGATGGTCTCGTTCAACAGCTGGACCAACGAGGAGCACGGCATCGACGAGGGCAAGCTGCACGGCAGCAAGCTCGCGGTGGACGACATCCTCAAGGGCAAGATGGGCTTCGACGGCCTGGTGGTCTCCGACTGGAACGGCATCGGCCAGGTCGCGGGCTGCACCAACGCCAGCTGCCCGCAGGCGATCAACGCGGGCATCGACGTGGTGATGGTGCCCAACGACTGGAAGGCGTTCATCGCCAACACGATCGCCCAGGTCGAGGGCGGCCAGATCCCGATGGCCCGGATCGACGACGCGGTGACCCGCATCCTGCGCGTCAAGCTCCGCTCGGGCGTGCTGGACGGCGAGAAGCCGTCGCGGCGCGACCACGCGGGCAGGGCCGACGCGCTGGAGGCTCGCAAGCTGGCCCGGGAAGCCGTGCGCGAGTCCCAGGTGCTGCTCAAGAACGACGACCGGGTGCTGCCGCTGAGCCCGCGGTCGAAGGTGCTGGTCGTCGGCAAGAGCGCGGACAGCCTGCAGAACCAGACCGGCGGCTGGACGCTGACCTGGCAGGGCACCGGCAACACCAACGCCGACTTCCCCAACGGCACCACCATCCTCGGCGGGCTCAGGGAAGCGCTCGGCGAGCGGAACGTGGTCTTCAGCGAGACCGGCGACGTCGACCCGGCCGGGTTCGACGCGGTGATCGCGGTGATCGGCGAGACCCCGTACGCGGAGGGCGTCGGCGACATCGGCAAGCGCTCGCTGGAGGCGGCGAAGCTCTACCCGAACGACCTGGCCGTGCTGGACAAGGTCAGCGGCAAGGGCGCGCCGGTCGTCACGGTCTACGTGTCCGGCCGCCCGCTGCACGTCAACAAGGAGCTGAACCGCTCGGACGCGTTCGTGGCGGCGTGGCTGCCCGGCACCGAGGGCGGCGGCGTGGCCGACCTGCTGGTCCGCGGTCGGCACACGTACCCCGGCTTCACCGGCGCGCTGTCGTTCTCGTGGCCGCGCAGCGCCTGCCAGACCCCGCTGAACCCGGGCGCGGAGGGGTACGACCCGCTGTTCAAGCCGGGTTACGGCCTGCGCTCCTGGCAGACCGGCGACCTCGGGCAGCTGGACGAGTCCTCGCCCGAGTTCGGCTGCTCCGGCAACGGCGGCGGCGGCACCGCGACCGAGGACCTGGAGGTGCACGTCCGGACCGACGTCGCGCCGTACAAGAGCTTCATCGGCTCGCCGGAGAACTGGGGCGGCACCGAGCTGGGCCCCGACGGCGAGGCCGCGCACGGCGAGATCAACGTCGTGCCGGCGGACGTCAACGTGCAGGGCGACGCGATGAAGACGACGTGGACCGGCACCGGGCCGGGCCAGCTCTACCTCCAGGACCCGGCGGGCGGCTCCGACCTGCGCGGGTACCTCAACGCGAACGCGGCGCTGGTGTTCGACGTGATCGTGCACCAGGCGCCCGCGGCGCGGACCGTGGTGAGCACGCACTGCCAGTACCCGTGCTTCGCCGAGGTCAACGCGACCGGGGTGTTCACCGGCCTGCCGACCGGCGTGAAGTCGACGGTGAAGATCCCGATCTCCTGCTTCGGGCAGGGCGGGCTGGACCTGGAGAACGTCAACACGCCGTTCCTGGTCTACACCGAGGGCGCGTTCCAGGCGTCGTTCGCGAACGTGCGGTGGGTGCCGAAGGCGGCGGCCGACCCGGACGCCAAGACGTGCGCCGAACTGGCGTGACGTGACGGGAGGGGGCGGACCCGCGACGGGTCCGCCCCCTCTGCGCGTCAGTACCCGACGGCTGCCCGGCGCACGCCCGCGCGATCGGCTTCAACGCCTCCGGGAAGTCCGGCGCCTCCTCGACCGCGTGCCCGTGCGGCGTGAGGAGCGTGGCCGTGCCTCCGCGACCACCCGGCGGCCGACGTCACCGAAGGCTCCGAACACGGTGATCCGCACGGTTGTCCTCCTCCTTGTCCGCTGTCCTCACCTGAGCCGCGACGAGCGCGCCCAGCACCACCACCGCGCCGAGCACCTGCGACGCGGTCAACCCCTGGTCCAGCACCAGCCAGCCGACGAGCGTGGCCACGACCGGGCTGAGCAGGCCGAGGAACGTGACCCGGGTGGCGGCCAGCACCCGGATGCCGCGGAACCACAGGGCGTAGGACAGCGCGCCGCCGACGACGCCCAGGTACGCGAAGCCGCCGACGTTCGACGCGGTGAGCGCCGGCGGCACGCCCTCGACCAGCAACGTCACCGGCAGCAGCACCAGTCCGCCCGCCACCAGCTGCCACCCCGTCACGGCCAGCAGCGGCGCGGGCGAGGTCCAGCGCTTGCTCAGCACGACGCCCACCGCCATCACCACCGCGCCGCCGAGCGCCGCCGCCACGCCGACCGCGTCCAGCCGGGCGTCGGCCCGCAGCACCAGCAGCGCGACGCCGACGACGCCCGCGATCCCGGCGAGCGCCGTGCGCGTCCGCAGCCGCTGCCCGAGCAGCGCCACCGCCAGCCCGGCGACCACCAGCGGCTGCACCGCGCCGACGGTCGCCGCGACACCGCCCGGCAGCCGGTACGCGGCCAGGAACAACAGCGGCAGGAACGCGCCGATGTTGAGCGTGCCGAGCACCAGCGAACGCCACCACCAGTCGCCGTGCGGCAGCCTGCGGGTGAGCGCGACCAGCAGCAACCCGGCGGGCAGCGCCCGCAGCAGGCCCGCCAGCAGCGGCCGGTCCGGCGGCAGGTGCTCGGTGGTGACGTAGTACGTCGTGCCCCACGCGGCGGGGGCGAGCGCGGTCACCCATTTGCTTAGCACTAAGACAAAGTAGCTCATCGCTAAGGTATCTCCGGGGTGACTTACCTCACCGCTAAGCTAGTTCGGTGGCAGATCACGTCGACCTGGTCCTCGGTCAGTGGCGGGCGCAGCGGCCCGACCTCGACGTCTCGCCGATGGCGGTGATCGGCAGGCTCAGCAGGCTGGCCCGGCTGGTCGACGGCGAGCTGGGCCGCACGTTCGCCCGGCACGACCTCGACCGGCCGTCGTTCGACGTGCTGGCCACCCTGCGCCGCAGCGCGCCGCCGCACCGGCTGACGCCGACCGAGCTGATGCGGGCGTCGATGGTCACCTCGGGCGCGGTCACCCAGCGGCTCGACCGCCTCGAAGCCCGCGGCCTCGTCGCCCGGACGCCGAACGAGCACGACGGCCGGGGCGTGGTCGTGGCGCTCACCGACGCCGGTCGCGAACTGGTCGATCAAGTCCTACCCGACCACCTCGCCACGGAGGACCGCCTGCTCGGGGCGTTGACGAAGCGGGAGCGGGCGGCGTTGGCGGACACCCTGAAGCAGGTGCTGGAGTCGTTGGGCGACAAGTGATCCCCCCGCGCGAGAGTCCAACCCCCCAAGTGCGAGAGTCCTACATCCAGCACCGGTGAGTTCAACGCTCAGCGTTGAACTCACGTGCTCTGGACGTAGGACTCTCGCGTTCTGGACGTAGGACTCTCGTGGGTTAGAGGGTGTTGGTCCAGGCCACGACGGCGGCGTGCAGGTCGGGGGCGTTGGGGGCGTAGTTGATCGCGTGGCCGTAGCCGTCGAGCACGTAGGTGTGCAGCCGGGCCGCGCCCGAGAAGAACGGCGCCTCCGACGCCCGCAACGCCTCCGCCGACGCGCAGTCGCTGCCCAGCGGGCTGCCGCAGAAGTGGGTGTCGCCCCGGCCCACCGCCACCATCACCGGCACGTCGATCAGCCGGGTGAACGGGATGACCACGTTGTTCAGCGCGATCGTGTCCACCGCCTCGGACGCGGCGAACACGTCCTTCGCGGCCTCGTCCGCGTCGATCGCCCCGGGCACCCGCGGCCCGGGGGAGTGGAACGCGCCGAACCGGGTGCCGGGCGCGGTCGTCAGGTAGCCCAGGTCCAGGCCGAACCGGTCCAGCCGCGGGTCGAGCGCCGCCGGGATCATCCCCGCCAGCACCGGCACGACGGTGACGAGGTTCATCCGGTGGGTGAACCCGGTGACCAGCACGCCGTCCACGTCGTGGTGCAGCCCGGCCTCGATCATCGCCATCGCCGAGCCGATCGAGTGCCCGCCGACGACCACCTTCCCGAACCGCGGCCGCACCGCCCGGACGACCTGGTGCACGGCCTGCGCCTGGGTCGTCGCGGTCACCAGCGCGCTCAACGGCCGCGAGCTGCGCCCGGTGCCGAGCCGGTCGACGGCCAGCGTCGCGATCCCGGCCCGGTTCATGGCCTGCCGGTACGACCGGGTGGCCGGCGAGTACGAGATGTCCCAGTAAGAGCTGTTGTACGTGCCACCGGGGATCAGCACCTGCACGGTGGACGCGCCCGCGGGCGTGCACAGCGTGCCGTGCATGGTGTGCGGCGCGCCGAGCACCCTCACCGGCACCCGCAGCTCCTCGCACTCCACAGCCGCGGCGCTCGCGGGCGGCACGGGCGCCATGACCGCGGCCAGCAACGCCACGACGAGCGACTTCGTGACCGCGGACAACCGGGATCGCGACCTACGCACGACTGGACAACCTCCACAACGTCAACGGGGGACCGCCGTCATCAGCAGACCGCTGGGGTAGGCGGCGGACGTGAACCTGGTGCGCACGGGCCTGCCGGGCACCGGGACGAGCCGCCACCGCGCGAGCACGGTGACGAGGGTGATCATGATCTCCACCTGGGCGAACAGGTTCCCGACGCACTGGCGCGCGCCCGCGGCGAACGGGATGAACGCGCCGCGCGGCACGTCGGGGCCGGTCAACCACCGCTCGGGGTGGAACCGGTGCGGCTCGGGGAAGGACGCCGGGTCGTGGTGCAGGGCGTGCGGGCTCACGACGACCTCGGCGCCCGTGGGTAACCGCACCCCGCCGAGGTCGACCGGCGCGGTGGCCCGGCGCATCAGGATCCACACCGGGTACATCCGCAGCACCTCGTTGACCACGGCCGCCGTGTACGTCAGCCGGGGCACGTCGTCGAACCGGACCGGTCGGCCGCCCAGCACCTCGTCCACCTCGGCGACCAGCCGCCGCTCGACCTCCGGGTGCCGGGCCACCTCGTGGAACGACCAGGCCAGCGCCAGCGCCGTGGTCTCGATGCCCGCGGTGAGCAGGGTCAGCACCTCGTCGTGGGTCTGCTGGTCGGTCATCCCGTCGCCGGACTCGTCCTGCGCGCGCAGCAACGTCGACAGCAGGTCCCCGTGGTCGCGAGCGCCCTCGGCCCGCCTGCCCGCGATGACCTCCAGCACGATGGCGCGCATCCGCGCGATGGCCCGGTCGAACTCGCGGTGGCCCGGCAGCGGCAGCCGTTCCGCGAACGACGGCGACAGCGCGCGCACCATGCCCTGCTGGATCACCACGAACACGGACCGCCGCACCTCGGCGATCACCCGCTGCCCGAGCTCGGTGGAGAACAGCGCCTCGCCGACGACGGTGACCGCCAGGCCCTGCATGTCGTCCTCCACCACCCGCACCTCGCCGGGCGCCCAGGACGAGGTCAGGTTGGCGACGGCGCGCGTCATCATCCCGGCGTAGCGGGCGATCCGCTCGCGGTGGAAGGCGGGCTGGACCATCCGCCGCTGCCGCAGGTGGAACGGTCCGTCGGAAAGCAGCAGGCCATTGCCCAGGTAGGGGCGGAACTTGTCGAACATCGCGCCTTTGCGGAACCGCGCGGCATCGGTGACCAGCACTTGGTGCGCAAGCTGAGGAGTGGTCACGAAATAAGTCCGCAGCGGGCCCAGGTCGACTCCCACCACGTCGCCGTGATCGCGCAGTGATGAGGTGAACCGGTGCCTTCGGCGCAACATCGCCGCGGTGTGCCCGAGGAATGGCAGGCGGCCGGGAGCCACCGGGACACTCATGTCCGCTCCTGTCGACCACCGAATGGGACGGCCTACCCTAGGACCCGTTCGGCGGAGGTTGACAGCGCCCATTCGGGTGGGTTGGTGTCACACTAACAGGCGACTGAGTACGCGTGCCGTCCAGCCGGTACTGTCCGCCTCCCGGACGTGAAGAAGGTGTTCGCAGATGACGCAGGGCGAATGGATTCCATCCGGCGTGGACATTTCCGTGCCGAGCATTGCCCGGACCTACGACTACATGCTCGGCGGCGCGCACAACTTCGCCGTCGACCGCGCGCTCGGCGACCACATCGAGGCCACCATGCCCGGCCTGCGGCACGCGGCGCGGGTCAACCGGGCGTTCCTCGGCCGCGTCGTGCGGTTCATGGTGGACCGCGGCGTGCGCCAGTTCCTCGACATCGGCTCCGGCATCCCGACCGTCGGCAACGTGCACGAGGTCGCCCAGGCGCAGGCGCCCGGCTCCCGCGTGCTGTACGTCGACCGCGACCCCGTGGCCGTCGCGCACAGCGAGTTGATGCTGGTCACGAACGACGGCGCGGCCGTCGTGCAGGCAGACATGCGCGAGCCGGAGGCCGTCCTGGGCAGCGAAGCGGCCCGCCGGCTGCTGGACTTCGACCAGCCGATCGGGCTGCTCATGCTGCTGATGCTGCACTGGGTGCCGGACTCGGCCGACCCGCGCTCGCTGGTCGCCCGCTACCGCGACGCGCTCGCGCCCGGCAGCTACCTGGCCGTCACCCACGCCACCGCGGACAACCAGGGGGACGGCCTGACCGAGGCGACCGACGCCATCAAGCGGAGCAACAGCCCGGACCAGGTCAACCTGCGCTCGCACGCCGAGGTGGCCGAGTTGTTCGACGGTTTCGACCTGGTCGAACCGGGACTGGTCGGCTGCGGCGAATGGCGACCGGGCGGACCCGGCGACATCGCCGGGCAGCCGGACATGAACATGCTGGTGTACGCGGGCGTCGGACGGAAACTGTGAAATGGTTCGCCGAAAGTCACGTTGAGTGTTCGAGATTCACACTTCCGGTCGAGCGTTGGCCAGTGGGGGGTGGGTAAACTGCCGCGAATCCTCAATATCACAGCAAGGCAACGGGAATGCCCACCCCCAGTCGTAGACCGGAGGGCGCGTCACCACCCGAACAGGGTCGTGAACTGCTCGCCCGGAAGTGGTCGTACCTGCTCAGCGAAGTCGTCGTCATCGCGCTGAACAGGGCCGAACTCGACCGCGAAATGGGCGAACGCCTCGACGAGGTGTGCGCGGCCGTCCACGCCGCGTCGTCCGCCTCGCCACCGCCCGCCCGGTCGGCCGAGCAGATCGGCCGGAGCCTGGTCGAGCTGGGCTACGTGGTCGAGGACGGCCTGCGGGTCAGCCTGGACGTGCTCGGCAAGGGCCTGCTCGCGCTGCCGGAGTTCCAGCCCGTCGAGCGCTACGCCGAGCCGATCGTGGCCGTGCTCGGCTCGCTGTCGTCCGGCTTCCTGGCGGCGAGCAGGCGCGCGGTGTTCGAGCAGCAGGAGTCCATGCAGCTGTCGCTGCTCAAGGCGGTCCGCGACGCGCAGTGGAACCTGCGGGAGAGCGAGGCGCGCTTCGAGGAGGTCGCCACCTCGTCCGCCAGCGGCATCCTGGTGGTCGACCCGGACGGTCGGCTGGTGCGCGCCAACGCGGCGATCGGCGACATCCTCGGCTACACGACCGAGGAGCTGACCGGCCTGGCGCTGCGCGACCTGGTGCACCCGGACTCGGCGCGGGTGCTGGACGAGGCGATGCGCGGCCTGGTCGAGGGCGGGCAGGAGCGGGTCCGGCAGGCGCAGCGGTTGCTGCGCAAGGACGGCGACGTCGCGCGGATCTCGCTGACGGTGTCGCTGCTGCGCGGTCCGGGCGACCAGCCAGGCCACTTCGTGGCCGTGATCGAGGACGGCACCGAGCTGATGCTGCTGCAGTCCGAGCTGAACCGGCAGGCGCTGCACGACGTGTCGACCGGGCTGCCGAACCGGCAGTTCTTCACCACCCACCTGGAGAGCGCGCTGCGCCGGGCCGACCCGGTGCGCGGCGTGACGGTGTTCCACCTCGACATCGACGCCTTCGGCATGGTGTGCAACAGCCTCGGCAGGCAGACCGGCGAACGGCTGCTGGTGCACGTCGCGCAGCGGCTGAAGGCCGTGGTGGCGCGGGAGAAGGCGATGGTGGCGCGGTTCGAGGGCGACGAGTTCGCCATCCTGGTCGAGAACACCGCGACCACGCCGGACGTCGCGACCACCGTCACCGAGATCAACCGAGAGCTGTCCGAGCCGGTGTACTTCGACGACCGCGGGCTGGCCGTGTCGGTCAGCGTCGGCGTGGTGCGCCGACCGCCGCCGGACTGGGGCCCGGAGGACGTGATGCGGGCCGCGGAGCAGGCGCTGCGGCGGGCGAAGTCGGGCCGGCGCGGCCAGTGGGAGCTGCACCACCCGGGCCAGGACGAGACCGAGCGGCGGTCGGACTCGCTCGCCGTCGCCCTGCCGGGCGCGTGGGAGCAGGGCGAGGTGGGCGTGCGCTACCAGCCGCTGGTCGGGCTGGCCGACGGCGCCCTGGTCGGCGTGGCGGCCCGGCTGCACTGGGACCGCGACGACGGCGGGAGCCTCGACCACGAGGCGTGCGCCGGGCTGGCCGAGCGGACCGGCCTGATCCTGCCGCTGGGCGAGTGGCAGCTGGCCACCGCGTGCGGCCAGCTGCGGTGGTGGGCCCAGGCGCGGTCGGGGTTCACCGCACCGCTGCACGTCGGGTTGACCCGCCACCAATCGGGTGATGGCGATCTGGTCCGCCGGGTGCGGAGGGTGTTGGACGACACCGGGCTGCCCGCGTCCCGGTTGACGGTCGGGATGCCGGTCCGGGCGCTGTCCGAGCCGGAGGCGGTGGACAACCTGACGGTGCTGGCCGAGCTGGGCGTGGGCACGTCGCTGGACGACTTCGGGCTCGGGCCGGACGACCTGGCGGCGGCCTCGGAGCTGCCGGTCAGGTGGGTCCGGGTGGCGCGCAGGCTGGTCGAGCGGCAGGCCAGGGGCGAGGCGGAGTTCCTGGCCGGGCTGGTGCCGCTGACCCACCGCGCCGGTGCGCGGGTGCTGGTCGACGGGCTGGACTCGGCGGAGCGGGCCGGGTGGTGGCGGGCCGCGGGAGCCGTGGCGGGCACGGGCGCGCTGTTCGGCGGGCCGGTGGGGGCGGGCGAGTTCCGGACCTGGTGAGCCGGACCTGGTGAGCCGGCCCGAACGGGCGAGCGCCACGGCCGGTCGCCGGCTCCATCCGGAACGGGGTGGAATCGATCCTTCACAACGCGTGTCCTTACCGTTACAGTTCTGGGAGCGCTCCCAGTCCGTTCCGGAAGCGGGTCGACGTGGACCCGCTCACGAAGGAAGTGATGTGGATGGCGGAGTTCTCGTCCCGTCCGGAGGCGCCCGCGAACACCCTGCGGACGCTGAGCACCCCGCTCCTGCGGGGCTCCCTCGGCGTTGTCTTCGTGTGGTTCGGCGCCCTCAAGGTGACCGGCACGACGCCGGTCGCGGAGCTGGTCGCGCACACCGTCCCGTGGCTGGACCCGGGCGCCTTCGTGCCGGCCCTCGGCGTGGTCGAGGTGGTGCTGGGGCTCGCCCTGGTGGTGGGCCGCCGGTTGCGCTGGGTGGCGCTGCTGGTGGTGCTGCACCTGATCGGCACGTTCTCGACGCTCGTCGTGCAGCCGTCCGTCGCGTTCCAGGCGGGCAACCCGCTGCTGCTGACCATGACGGGTGAGTTCGTGGTCAAGAACCTGGTCCTGATCACCGCCGGCCTCGCGGTCATGGCGGCCGACGCGCCCGTGCGGCAGCGGGCGACGCCGGTCGACGCCGGTCGGCGGTGATCCTCCGGTGCTGCGGGGCCCCGACCGGCCCCGCAGCACCATCACCCCCGTCGGGCCAGGTGGGCGGCCACGCCGTCCAGGTAGAAGTCCAGGCCGGACGTGAAGTCGGCGTCGATGTCGCTCTGGTCGTAGGCGACGTCGCCCGGCTCGAAGACGCCCGCGGCGACGACCCGGTCCAGCGCGGGCATCCGGCGCGGGTCGACCACCGCCCGCAGCGCCCGCCCGTACGACTGCCCGAACGCGTCCGGGTTGCCCTGGAAGCCCTCCTCCAGCTCCACGCTGAACCGCAGCTGGCCGTGCACGAACGTGATCAGCCCCATCACGACGCCGACCTTCTCGGCCTCCTCCAGCGGTGTGCCGGTGAGCGCGCGCAACCCGCTGTCGAACCAGGCCAGGTTGCGCGGTCCGATCGGCGGTCCGTGCAGCGGGATGCGGGTGTACCAGGGGTGCTTGCGCAGCGAGGCGAGCACGCTGTGCGTCCACAGCGTGAGGCCGGACCGCCAGTCGCCGTCCGCCGGCAGCTCCGGCGGGTCGTCCAGGGCGGCGTCGGACATCAGCTTGAGCAGGGATTCCTTGCTGTCCACGTACCGGTAGAGCGCCATCGTGGAGTTGCCGAGGTGCTTGGCCACCCTGGCCATCGACACCGCGCCGAGCCCTTCGGCGTCGGCGACCTCGATCGCGGCCCGGGTGATGTCGTCGACGGTCAGGGAGGGCTTCCGGCCGCGTCGCGGCGCCTCGCGCAGGCCCCAGAGCAGGGCGACGTCCGCCGGTAGGCCGTTCTCGTCGGTCATCTCCACCCTCTCGTCTCCGCCGGGGTCGAGTCTAGGGCTTCCTCTTTAAAGTGCGTATGAGCTACGCTCTTAGGCGTACCTGATACACATAAGGGGGACGTGATGATCATCGAGGTGAGCGGCCTGCGCAAGGCGTACGGCTCGACCGCGGTGCTGGACGGGCTGGACCTGGAGGTCGCCGAGGGGTCGATCTTCGCGTTGCTCGGTCCCAACGGCGCGGGCAAGACGACCACGATCCGGATCCTGTCCACGCTCTCGCGCCCGGACGGCGGGCGCCTGCGGGTGGCCGGGTTCGACGTGGTGCGCGAACCGGCCGAGGTGCGCGGCGTGATCAGCCTGACCGGCCAGTACGCGGCCGTGGACGCCGAGCAGACCGGCCGGGAGAACCTGGTCATGATCGGCAGGCTGATGCACCTGGGCCGGTCGGGGGCGAGGAGGCGGGCCGCCGCGCTGCTGGAGCGGTTCGACCTGGTCGACGCCGGCGACCGGCGGGTCAAGACCTACTCCGGGGGCATGCGCCGGCGGCTGGACCTGGCCATGAGCCTGGTCGCCGAGCCGCGGGTGATCTTCCTGGACGAGCCGACCACCGGCCTGGACCCGGCCAGCCGCACGACCATGTGGGACGCCATTCGCGACCTGGTCCGCACCGGCACCACGATCTTCCTCACCACCCAGTACCTGGAGGAGGCCGACCGCCTCGCGGACCGGATCATGGTGCTGGACCGGGGGAAGGTCGCCGCCCAGGGCACCGCCGACGACCTCAAGGCCAGGGTCGGCGGCGACCGCCTGGACCTCCGCTTCACCTCGGTCGCCGCGCTCGACGTCGCCGCCGCGTCGCTCGGCGGGTCCGCCGACCGCGAGCGGCTGGTGCTCGGCCTCCCGTCCGACGGCACGGCCGCGCACCTGCACCGGGTGCTGGACCACCTGCGCGCCGCGTCCGCCGAGCCCGCGCAGGTCTCGTCGCACCGCCCGACCCTCGACGACGTCTTCCTCGCCCTGACCACCCGTGAAGGAGTGCCGGCATGAGCCACGCGTTCGCCGACTCGATGACGATGATCGACCGCAGCGTCCGCCTGGGCAGGCGCAACCTCGACACGCTGATCATGTCCATCGTCCTGCCGCTGCTGATGATGGCGCTGTTCGTCTACGTCTTCGGCGGCGCGATCGAGACCGGCACCGCGTACATCAACTACGTGGTGCCCGGGATCATCCTGCTGTGCAGCGGTTTCGGGGCCGCGTCCACCGCGATGTCGGTGGCCGACGACGTGAACGGCGGCATGATCGACCGCCTGCGCTCCATGCCCATCAGCAGCTTCGCCGTGCTGACCGGGCACGTGGCCGCCAGCGTCGCCCGCAACGCCCTGTCCACCACGATCGTGGTCGGCGCGGCCGTCGCGATGGGCTTCCGCCCGTCCGCGTCACCGCTGGAGTGGCTGGCCGCGGTGGGGTTGCTCCTGCTGTTCGTGCTGGCGCTGTCGTGGCTGGCGGCGGGGTTGGGCGCGGTGGCCAGGTCGGTCGAGTCGGCCAGCGCGTTGAGCTTCTTCATGCTGTTCCTGCCCTACTTGAGCAGCGCGTTCGTGCCGACGCGGACCATGCCGCCGTTCCTGCGGGGCATCAGCGAGCACCAGCCGATCACCCCGGTCATCGAGACCGTGCGCGGCCTGCTCACCGGCACGCCGATCGGTGACCGGGGCTGGGTCGCGACAGCCTGGTCGGTCGGCCTGCTGCTGGCGTCGTTCGCCCTGGCCACCGTGCTGTACCGGCGGCGCGTCAGCGACTGAGCGGGGTCACTCCCGAAGCCGGTGCACGACGATGATCCCGCCGTGCGCCGGCAGGTGTCGCCGCTCGTGGTCGGTCGCCACGTACTCGTCCAGCACGGCGCTGACGCGGCGGTCCAGCTCGACCAGGTCCTCCGCCGACAGGTGCAGGGCGAACCGCGCGTGCACCCGCACCGACTCCGGCCCGGCCTCCGCCAGTTCCTCCTGGAACGCCTCCAGCGGCGCGGTGCTCGCCACCGCGCCGCTGTCCGCCAACGGCCCGTCGAGCCACCACGACACCCCGGTCGACCGGTAGGGCTTCTCCAGCGCGCCGCTGGCCCCGGTGCGCACCTCGCCCGGCTCCAGGAACCCCGCCGCCGCCAACTGGCGCACGTGGTACAGCACGGTCCCGGGGTCGCGGCCCAACCGCTCGGCCAACTGCTTGTTGGTCAGCTCCTGCTGCCCGCACAACCGCAGTATCCGCAGCCGCAACGGGTGGGCCAGCGCTTTCGTCTCCTCGACCGTCGCCGGACGCCGCTGTCGCTCACCCATGGGGCACAACTTAATCCACCGGTGGACAAGTGAACCGATGGAGAAAACTCCACCGATGTGCAACCCTCCACCAATGGCATCCCCGGGAACCGGCTTCTGGCGCCTTTGGACGTCCACCGGCCTGTCGAACCTCGCCGACGGCACGTTCAAGGTGGCCCTCCCGCTGGTCGCGATCCAGACCACCCGCGAGCCGACCCTGATCGCCGGCCTGGTCTTCGCGGTGACCCTCCCGTGGCTGGTCTTCGCGCTGCCGGCGGGCGCGCTGACCGACCGCCTCGACCGCCGCCGCACCATGCTCCGGGCCAACGCCGCCAGGGCCTGCCTGATGGCGCTCCTCGCGGCGGCCGTCGCCCTCGACCGGGTGGACATCTGGCTCCTGTACGCGATCGCGTTCGCGGCCGGCACCGCCGAAACGCTCTACGACACGTCGGCCCAGTCGCTGCTGCCGCAACTGGTCGACCGCGACCTGCTGCCGCGCGCCAACGCCCGCCTGCAAGCCGCGGAGCTGAGCGCGAGCGAGTTCGTCGGCCCGCCCCTCGCCGGTCTCCTGGTCGCCGCCGGCGCGCTGGCCGCGTTCACCGCGCCCGCCGCCCTCTGGCTGGTCGCCCTCGCCGTCCTGTGGTCGATCCGGGGGACGTTCGAGGTCCCGCGCGAACACCGGAGCACCCTGCGCGCCGACATCGCCGAGGGGCTGCGCTTCCTGCTGCGCCACCGGCTGCTGCGCGGTCTCGCGCTCATGGTGGGCCTGTTCAACGTCGCCAACACCGCGACGGGCTCCGTCCTCGTCCTGCACGCCGTCGGCCCGTCCTCGGCGATGGGCCTGACACCGCAGCTCTTCGGCCTGCTCATCACCACCCCGGCGGCCGGCAGCCTGCTCGGCGCGCTCGTCGCCGAGCGCGTGATCACCCGGCTGGGCCGGGGGCGGGCCCTCGCCACCGGGTTCTTCACCGCCACCCTCCTCGTCGTGGCGCCCGCCGTCACCACCGAGCCCTACGCGGTCGCGGCGGCGTTCGCGGTGGCCGGGGCGGGCATCACGCTGCTGAACGTGGTCGCGGTGTCGTTGCGGCAGCACATCACGCCCGACCGCCTCCTCGGCCGCGTGAACAGCGCCTACCGACTGGTGGCCTGGGGCACCATGCCGCTGGGCGCGGCGCTCGGCGGCGTGCTGGGCGAGGTGTTCGGCCTGCGCGCGGTCTTCGTGGTCATGTCGGTGGTGGCGCTGCTGACGCTGCTCGGCCTGACCGCCGCGACAAATCGGAAGATCGACCAGGCCCTGGCCGCCTAGGCTGGTCGGACCGCCGACCACCAGGGGAGGAACCGTGGGCAAGGCCGTCACCCTGATCCGCTCGTCCAGGCTGTCCGACGTCGCCGAGTACGCCTACGCCGCCACCGCGCCCGCCGACGCGCGCCTGGTGTTCCTGGCCGGCGCGTGCCCGCTGAACGAGGACGGCACGACCGCGGGCGTCGGCGACTACGCGGCCCAGGCGGCGAAGGCGTTCGAGAACATGCGCACCGCGCTGGAAGACGCGGGCGCGGGCGTCGAGGACGTCATCAGCACCCGCGTGCTCGTCGCGACCACCGACCAGGCCGACCTGGTGGCGGCGTGGGACGTGGTGCGGGCCGCGTTCGGCGACCACGACGTGCCCAGCACGCTGCTCGGCGTCACCGTGCTCGGGTACGACGATCAGCTGGTGGAGATCGAGGCCGTGGCCGCCGTGCTGGACTGAGCGGCGCGCCCCGCCGCCGTCTCGATCACCTCGTCCAGCACGTCCCGCGACCGCACCAGGTCGGTGATCATCCGGTCGATGCGGGCGCGCTCCGCGGTCAGGTCCCGGACCAGCAGCGGCGTGGCGACCTCGGACGGCCCGCCGTCGGCGTCGCGCATGCAGGGCAGCACCTGCGCGATCTTCTTGCTGTGCAGCCCGGCGGCGAACAGCTCCTGGATGCGGATGACCCGGTCGACCGCGCGCCGCGGGTAGTCCCGGTGACCACCGGCGGTGCGGTCCGAGGTCAACAGCCCCTGCTGCTCGTAGTAGCGCAACGAGCGCACGCTCACGCCGGTCAGCTCGGCCAGCTCCCCGATCCGCATGACCCACCTCACTCCCGACTTGAACCTGACACCGGTGTCAACTTCTACCGTACCGGCATGACGAAGACCCTGTTCGACCCCGCCCGGCTCGGCCGCCTGGACCTGCCCAACCGCCTCGTCATGGCCCCGATGACGCGCAACCGCGCCGACTCCGCCGGCGTGCCGCGACCGATCATGGCGACCTACTACGCGCAGCGCGCGTCCGCCGGTCTGATCATCGCCGAGGCGACCACCCCGAACGCCGTCGGCCAGACCTACCCCGACATCCCCGGCATCCACGACCGGGACCAGTCGGCCGGGTGGCGCCGCGTCACCGACGCCGTCCGCGACGCGGGCGGCCGGATGTTCCTCCAGCTCCAGCACGGCGGCCGGATCGGCCACCCGGCCAACAGCGGCCTGCACCCGGTCGCGCCGTCGCCGATCCCGCTGCCGGACACCATCGTCACCCCGGACGGCCGCGTGCCCGCCGTCGTGCCGAGCGAGATGACCACCGACGAGATCCGGTCCACCGCGGCCGACTTCGCCGCCGCGGCCCGCAACGCGGTCGACGCGGGCTTCGAGGGCGTGGAGGTGCACAGCGCGAACGGCTACCTGCTGCACCAGTTCCTGGCGAGCGGCACGAACCGGCGGACCGACGAGTACGGCGGCCCGGCGGCCAACCGCGTCCGGTTCGTGGCCGAGGTGACCCGCGCCGTGGTCGCCGAGGTCGGCGCGGAACGCGTCGGCCTGCGCATCTCGCCCGGCGTCACCTCCAACGGCATCCGGGAGGACGACGCCGACGCGGTCTACCCGGCGCTGCTCGCGGCCGTCGCCGACCTCGGCCTCGCCTACCTGCACGTCGGGTTCGCCGACCCCGACCAGCCGCTGTTCCGCGTCCTGCGGGAGCGGTGGGCGGGCACGCTGATCGCCAACCCGAAGCTGCCGTGGCCGGGCCCGCTGCCCGCGGACGGCGGCAAGCGGCACGGCGAGCGGCTGCTGGCGGCCGGCGCGGACCTGGTCTCGCTGGGCCGGGCCTTCCTGGCCAACCCGGACCTGGTCGACCGGCTGCGCCTGGACGCCCCGCTCAACCCGGTGCGCGACGAGCACATGATGTACGTGGGCGGCGAGACCGGCTACACCGACTACGGGGTGCTGGCCACCGCCCGGTGACCCGGGGCGCGCAGGAACCAGTCGAACGCGGGCGCCGTGCTCTCCGGCGCCCGCCACCCGTTGACCACCGCCGGCAGCCGCAGGCGCCGCTCGCGGCGCGTGTCGTTCGCGCTCTCCAGCAGCGCGGCCAACTGCTCGCGCGACACGTGCGGCACCCGGACCAGGACCGCCTCGACCACGTCCCGCGCCTCGGGTGACGCCGGGTCGACCCCAGAGGCCAGTGCCGGGCCCACCTCGTCCCGCACCACCGCCGTCGGGTCGGGCCGCAGCCCTTCACCCCGCGTGCCGACGTGGTGCTCGACCAGCCGCTTGAGGCAGGCCCGGAAGTCCGGGTCCTGCGTGAGCCGGGCCGGCGAGACCCACGCCTCCACCTGCTCGACGCCGGGGTGCTCCGGCAGCTCCGGCGTCATCGACCGGATGATCCCGGCGAACGCCGGGTCGTCCGCCAGGTCGCCGAAGGCGGCGGCCAGGAGCCGCCGGCGCGTCCGCGTGCGTGGCCGCCACCTCGGCCGGCGTGCGTTCGCGGTCCAGGACCTGCCGGATCGTCGGCAGGTCCAGCCCCACCTCGCGCAACGTCCGCACGAGGTCGAGGCGCGCGGCGGCGTCGGGGCCGTAGAGCCGGTAACCGGCCGGGCTGCGACCGGTCGGCGGCACGATGCCGCGATCGGAGTAGAACCGGACCGCCTCGACCGTCAACCCGGTCCGCCGGGCCGGCTCACCGATCGCGAAGACCGCGTCGTCGTCCATGCGCCGACCTTCACACCTCCCGCAGGGGGAGACTCAACGGTGATCGAGGGGGGATGTCCGATGGTGATCCGAATCCGAGGCCGCGCGCTGCCGCACGGCGAGTTCACGGACCTCTACGCCGACGGCGACCGGTGGACCACCGACCCGGTGCCCGACGCCGAGCTGGTCGCCGAGGGCTGGCTGCTGCCCGGCCTGGTGGACGCCCACACACACCCCGGCGTCGAGGAGGTCGACGACGAGCTGGACGACGAGGTGCTGCGCCGCCACCTCCGGCAGCACGTGGACGCCGGCGTGACGCTGATCCGGGCGCCCGGACTGGCCGGCGAGCCGCCGTCGTGGTTCGGCTCGGACCCCGACACGCCCAGGGCCCGGCACGCCGGGTTGTGGCTGGCGCAGCACGGCCAGTTCTTCGACAACTGGGGGCGCCGGGCGGACCACGCCGAGCTGCCCGCCCTGGCCGCCGCGCAGGCGTCCCGCACCGGTTGGGCGAAGGTCATCGGCGACTGGAGCTCGACCGGCGCCCCCGTGCCGCTGGACGTGCTGACCGCCGTGGTCGACGCCGTGCACGCGGTGGGCGGTCGGGTCGCCGTGCACTCCCAGCAGGCGGAGGGCGGCGCGATCGCGGTGGCGGCCGGCGTCGACTCGATCGAGCACGGCATGCTCCTGGACCCCGACCTGGTCCACCGCATGGCCGAGCAGGGCACGGCGCTGACCCCGACGTTGTCCATCTTCGAGCGGACCCTGCCGGAAGTCCGCAGCCGACCCGACGGTCCCGGGAAGCGTTGGTACACCAGGGGAGCCGAAGCGCACCCCGCCCTGATCGCCGCCGCCGCCGAAGCGGGCGTCCGGATCCTGGCGGGCACCGACTCCCTGCCCCACGGCCGCATCTCCGACGAGGTCCGGGCCCTGGCCGCCGCCGGGATGCGCCCCCACGACGCCCTGGCCGCCGCGTCCTGGGACGCCCGCGCCTACCTGGGACTGCCCGGCCTGGTCCCGGGCGCCCCCGCCGACGCCGTCGTCTACGCCGAAGACCCCCGAGCCGACCTGCGCCGCCTGGACCACCCGATCGCCGTGGTGCTGCGCGGTCTGGCCGTGCGCCCCCGGTGAGCCGTCCTCGGGTTCCGCGCTCCGCGCCTCCTGGTCGCCGCCCCGCTCCGCGCATCGGCTACCTTGACCCTGTTGATCATGGGTCTCCCCGGTTGGCCGGTGCAGGTCGCCTGGATCGCCGACTGCGTCCCGACCCTGGTCCGCCGACGTCCGGAATCGGAAGTCGGTGATGCACGTCATCGTTTTCCCAGGCGAACAAAAGGTAATGATTAAGTGGCGTTACATCTCTACCTGGAGGACAGGATGCACGAAGTGAACACGGGCCGTGCGGTCGCCAACCCGCGCCGGACCAAGCTGGGCGCCGACTGGACCCCGCAGTCCGCCGAGCGGTCGCAGCCGAACCCCGGCCCCGCCACCGGCGTGGAGGAGCGCACCGCCGGCTGAGGCGGGCCCCCGTGCTGTGGTGGACGGCCCGGCGACCTGCTCGCAGGCCCCGCCGGGAGCCGTCACCGGCGAGGCGGGGAGGCTGGGGGACATGAGCGAAGTCCTCTTCACCCGCGAGAACAGCTGGATCCCGCGGGTGGTGCGCGCGGACGGTCAGCTCAGGCTCGAACTGGGCGCCGGAGCCGACGCCAACCACGACCCCCGCACGTTCACCGTCCCGATCACCGAGGAGCACTTCCAGGTGATCAGGGACGACCTGACCCGGCACCTGCTGCTGTGGAGCGCGATCCTGCCCTTGTGCGCGGCTGCCGGGATCAGGGGTCCTCTTGACGAACGCGCGGCGGTCGCCCTGCTGGACCCGATCCTCTTCGGTGAGCCCGACGACATCGAGCTGTTGTTCGAAGGCATTCCCTGGGACAAGCGCCGGCTCATCGCCCAAGGCGCCGCCCTCGAACCACTCGACCAGGGCAAACTCTTCACCGCCCTCCACCCCGCAACCGCCCAGTCCGACTGGCAACGCGTCCACCACTACGACGCCAACCGCGACCGCGCCCGCCGCGGCGTCCACCTCACCCCGCTCGACGCCGCCCTCCTCCAGTACACGGGCCGCTACCTGCACGGCGGTCGTCGCCCGACCCGGGAGCCCGAGGCCGTCGACCCGGCCCTGCTGCCCGAGGTCATGCGGGTGATCGCCACCGCTGAGCGGGCGTGCGCCGGACTGCAACCCTCCCCGAAACACCGCGAGTGGACGCTGATCGAGGAGGCGGTAGACCGCGCGATCCGCCTCGCCTACCCACATCTCGTCGATGACGCAGTGCGGACCGTGAGCTTCCTAATGTGCTCCGAAGCCGCCGCCCGAGCACGAAAACCCTGAACCACGCAAAGCTCCGGGTCCGCGCGGTTCCACCCGCATCCAGCAGCCTCAGCAACGATCACCGCGCTGGAATAGCATGCCGTCGAGCCCCGCCAAGACCACTACCGGCCACCGGGAGCGACCGCAATCCGACGGCTGAGGTCGATTCGTCCGCGGTCCCATCCGCGATCTCTACGACCACGCGCCCGAGCCGTGCTCCTGCCCAGAGTGCCAGTGGCACGATCCAATCGTGCGCCGCCAAGCGCTGCACACCGCCTTGCACGTGTTGCCGACGAAGGCAGCGTGCGAACTACGTGCGCTCATCCGCCCCTTGGACGAGATCTGCCTGGCCCGCTCAATCCCGGAACCGGACACCGCCCACCGCGCTTTTTGCGCATCCACTGGATTCGGTTCTCATTGGTGGGTACGCCGTATTTGGCGCAGGTGGATATCGTGTCGACTGCTGGGCGCCGGGTAGCCAACCCGTCAACCACGGCTCGCGCACTGCTCTGCGGCCGTCTCAGCGCTACGTGCAGGGCCCTGTGCAGAAATCGGTCCGCCCGCCGCAGTGAACGGCGAAATCGAGCACAGCCAAGCGTGTAGAGCCAAGGGGAGCCTCAACACGCCCTGCTGTTACAGCGTTCCGAGGTCAGCGTGGAGGAGCGAGACAGGTGGGGCAGCGTCAGCAAGCCATCCGGCCCGACTGGCGTGCCTTCGGAACACGGTCACGTCGACCAACGATGATCCGGACATGCCCGAGGACCGCCCCACTCCTGCGCCGTTACCCCGACCTTCCCCCGGCGAGCAGGGCACCACCCATGCGCCGCTGCCGACGCCACCCACGTCACGCACGCCGCTGGAGCCGATACCGCGCAAGGTGATCGCGACCGTGGCGGCTGTGATCGCCACGGCGACGATCGGCCTGGTGGTGGCGCTGTGGTGGGCAGGCACCGCGGGCCTGTCCGGTGCGGAGCTTGTGAACGCGCGGTTCAACGCATTACGCACTGGGCTGAGCATCGGAGTAGGTGGTGGTGGGATCTTCGCGCTGTACCTGGCGTGGCGACGCCAGCACGCCACCGAGATCGGGCTGGTGCAGAAGGAACGCGACCAGGCCGACGTCGCCCGCGCCTACGAACTGCAACGCGAGACCGCCGAGCACACCCGCCTTCACGCCGAACGCGTCGCGGCCACGACCGAACGCGACGCCGAGGCCCGCCGGATCACCGACCTGTACGCGAAGTCGGTGGAGCAGCTCGGCTCGGACAAGGCCCCGGTACGTCACGGTGGCTTGTACGCCCTGGAACGCCTCGCACAGGACCACCCCGACAACCCCGCCCTGCGCCAGACCGTGGTCAACGTGCTCTGCGCCTACCTCCGCGCCCCGTTCGACCTCCCCGGCGACCCGCCCGGCGACGATGCCGACCGAGCCGCCCGCGACGAGCACCGCGAACAAGTGCAGGAACGCGAGGTCCGGCTAACCGCTCAACGCATCCTCACCGCACACCTCAACCCCGGTGTTGATGCCGACCACTCCACGAAAACCTTCTGGACGGATATTGACCTCGATCTCACCGCCGCAGTCCTCATCGGCTGGAATATGAGAGGGTGCCTGGTACGCCACGCGACGTTCTACCAGACCACGTTTATCGGGGGCGCTCAGTTCGGCGGAGCGACGTTCACCGGGCCCGCCTGGTTCGATGGAGCGACATTCGCAGGGCACGTGCTGTTCCACGAGGCGACGTTCACCGGGTACACCCGGTTCAACGGAGCTACGTTCACCGAGAAAGCCAATTTCTACGAAGCGACGTTCCGTCACTCTCTGGGCACGTCGACCTTCTCGTCGTGGCCACCCGGATGGCGGCTCTCATCCGACCACACGGCCATCGAAGGTCGCGAGGGAACCTGGCACCGCATTCTGACTGTTGACGCCGGACCCAACCCGCCTGACGACCCGACTTCTGAATCTACTGGCGACTGATCCCCATCGACCTGCCTGGTGAATGCGGTGCATTGCCGGCCGGGCGGTGAAGTCACTCGGTCGGAGCGCCTATCTCCAGTTCGGCGCTGTAGGTGTCCTTGACGGTCACCGGCACCTTCTTCTTCAAGCCACCCTCTCCTGCGAAGGCGCAGGTGAACTTCACGCCACTCTTGACGGCCACAGAGGCAGGACACGGCAGGGAGCTGTGGCTGAAGCTGCTGATACCCGAGTCGGGATGTTGCTCGACCACCAGGTCGAGCACAGCGTTGGACAACTCCACGCGGTCGAACGTCCGCAGTTGTTCCACGCGCACGGATGCATTCCCTGAGATCAGGGCGATCGTCAGAATCACGGCACAGACCGCTGTCACGGCTGTCAAAAGCACCACCGCGACGCGTAAGGAGGGTTGCGTGTCCTCTATAGCTTGATGCGGTGAGAGGCTGCGGCAGTTTGATCGGGATGTGACGAACGATGCTTGCCGGAGGGTCGGGAGTCCTGCTGCCTTCGCCTGCCGCTGTCGGCTCGCAGGGCCTGCTGCTGGAGTGGCCGTCAGAGACGCGTCGACGGCCTGAACTTTGGCACGTGTTCGGCACAGCCAGCCGTAGACGGCCGGATTTCACCGGACACAGCCGGACGCACGAAAAAGACCCTTGACCACGTTCGTGCTGGTCAAGGGCCTTTCGCAATGGTGCCCCCGGCAGGATTCGAACCTGCGCACCCGCCTCCGGAGGGCGGTATACACACCTGCTCCGACCTGCACGTATTCAGAAGACGATCTTCCCGTCGGCACACGACGGGCACCGCGTTCTCGTCGGCACAGGGAGGGCTCGCACGCAGCCGAAGGCGCGACAGCCCCCGGCACGACGACGGGGCACCCCGCAATCGAGGCGCCCCGCACGTTCGTCACTCTCCGGTTACACGCTACTCGGTCCTCTGGGCCTCCAGGAACGCCTGCCAGGCCCTGGGGGTGAACCCCAGCGTGCCCCCGTCTCGTCGCTTCGTGTCCCTGACGCGCGCCTCGTCGTCGGAGGCGAACGCCACCTCCACGCAGTTGGCGTTGCTTGTGCTGCGCCGGGACTTCCTCCAGCTCAGCTCGTCATCGTGTTGCATATCTGGTGTCCCTCACCTCAATGATGCGCTCCGCGGACCGCTCGGGGTCGAGCGCGAGCTCCGCCGCGGCGTCCCAAGTCGCGACGAGCCTGTCCACTTCCTCCGCATCTTCTACTGCCCGGACCCCGGTGTGCTCCTCGACGTAGGCCGAGATCGGCTCGTCGGCCTCCGGGAACTGGAGCAGCGTCAGTGCGCCGTAGTGCAGTCCGTAGCTGCCCCGCTCGAACGGGACGATCCTGATCGTCACGTTCGGCTTCTTCGCCCTCTCGGCGAGGACGTCGAGCTGGTCGGCCATCAGCTCGCGACTGCCGATGATCCGATAGAGCGCGGACTCGTCGATCAGGGAGTCGACCAGGAGTGGGTCTTCCTCCCGGTCGAGGAGGCCGCGCCGGTCGTCGCGTTCGGCCGCCGCCGCTGACGTCCAGCCCGACCCGGCGGTCAGCGGCTTCGCGCGCTCGCCGAGCTCCTCGGCGTAGCCGCCGAGCTGGAACGGGCCAGGGATGAGCTGCTGGTCGAGCGTGCGCTCCAGCTTGGCTTCACCCTCGTCCATCCTAAAGCGCAGGTAGGACGGCGCAAGCACGTCGGCGTTCTCGATCTTCACGGCCGTCTTGTTGGCGCGTTCCCACAAGACGGTCGCTTCCGCGATCTCGGATTCCGTGGCTCGAAGCAGGGTCAGGATCGCGACGAGCGTCGTGTAGCGCGGCAGGTGCGCGCCAGCGAGCATCCGGTCCACCGTGTCGCGCGACGTCTTGGACATCCTCGCGACGTCCCCGGCTTTGAGCCCGGCGCGCTCCATGATCGGGCGTACGTGTCGCCCGAGTCGCCGCTTCGCTCGCGTGCTCCCTGTCGCCATACCTGCACCTTAACCACCGTGCGTAGCGCTTTACGCATCGACGTCACCCGAACGCAGACCCTGTAATTGCGGTTCCGCAAATGGTAGCGTCTGCATCTGCGGGCAGGGGCAACCGTAGCGCGTCTGGCAAAGCGCCGTCAGGTGTCCCTCGCGCCCGGCGCGCTGTCCCAGCGGCGCCCCTGCCCGCCCGCACAACGCGAGGCGGGGGCTTCATCCCCCGCGGCGTGCTGCCCGAGCCGGGCGCCGCTGGAGGCCCCCGCCTCGCCAGCCCACTCGGAGGTGAACGGCATGGAACAGCTAGGAGCGGTTCTAGGTGCGATAGGTGGAGTCCTGCTCGTGGTGGCCGTGTTCGGCGTGGGCGCTCTGGCCCACTACTGGGTCACCGGATGCCAGGACTGCGCACGGGCGGTCCCGCAGTCCGTTCGGCGACTGCTGGGCCTGACGCGATGACCGCCGTGGAGACGGAGCGCGCGGACACGAACCTGCTTGGCGACTGGCTGGAGTTCGTCGCGAGGGACGGCTACGCCTTCCTCTACTGGCCGAACTGGAAGACTCCCGACGCGGTGGTTGCCTACCGCGAGTGGCGCGGGCTCGGCATCACCGACGTCATCTCGCTGGTGCACGAGGAGTTCGCGTTCGGTTACCGCGCCCTCACTCCGCAGGGGGTGGATTTCCTTCACCCAGGGCACGTCCTGTACGTCAACGAGGGCGCCAAGCCCGTGCACATCGTCCGGTCGATCCTCACGTTGCCGCAGCCCGGCCACCCCGCCGCGCCGAACGTGGTCATCCCGACGCCGCCCGGCGTCAGCCCGTACTTCGAGCGGCTCGGATCGCGCCGCACGCTCCGGCCAGCCGGGCTGAGGCAGCCGCTGCCGCGCTTCATGCTGCGCCCGAAGCCCGAACCCTCCCACGAGGGTTCGCCATGAGCGCGAGGTGGGTTGAGCGCCCGACTGCCGTACCGCGACGGCCTGGTGCAGCCGCCCACCTCGCGCTCCCCGCAGCATGGCGAACGGACGAGGGGGGCGACCTTGGCGAACACGTGCGGAGGATCAGGCGTCGTCCAGATCGTGCGCGACACCGCGAGCGGACCGGCCGCCGCGATCAGTCGGCAGTGTGCGGGGTGCGCGGACTGCAAGCCTGCGCAGTCAGACGGAGGCGGTTCTGTGCCTCCTGCTGAGGTCCCCCTGCCCTGGCTCACCGGACCCCCACCCGCGAGCGCCTGACGCCCACAGACCGCGTCCGATACGCGGAACGCGCCCCACGTCAACCGAAGGGAGACCGCTTGGCAGGTACCTTTTTCGTGCACATGTGAGTTCCTGTGGAAAGCCCTCCTCCCTGACCGGCGAGGGGGGCTTTCTGCGTTTCGGGACCAGCGGTCCCGCCGGTCACCCGGTCGTGGCCGTCGCCACCATGACAGGCTCCCCTGGAGCGTCCGAGTACGGAGAGGTGAGGTAGATGGGTGCACTCCTGGACCCCACGACCGAGATGACGCCGTGGCGCGTCGAGGTCCGGCGCGAGAGCTGGTACCTCAACGGGCACGACGTCTTCGCCGAGGGCGACGCCCCGGCCACGGTGCACGCCCCGCGGGCGCGCAAGGACGGCGGCCTGGCCTTCCCCGAGGAGGACTTGCCGCGCGTCGAGGCCGCGGTGCGCCAGGTGCTCAACCACGTGAACTACAGCCGCTGGCGGGCCGAGGGCGGCATCACGCAGGCGGGCTCCTGGACACTGCTGGAGCGGCGCGACGGGCTGGTCTACCTCGACGGCCCGGCACACGCCTACGGCCTGGAGCAGGACTGGGCGGTGCGCACGGTCGAGCTGGAGTACCAGCACGCGGACGCGCTGCTGGAGCTGCTCGTCGCGCTTCAGCGCGAGATGCAGGAGGCGTCAGAGCTCGAACAGCGGTAGCGTCCCGCCGCCGGGCTGGTGCCAGATGCGGACCTCGTCCGCGGACACGACCTCGATGCGACGGGCGTCGCCATCGGCCAGCAGGAGCGCCACCCGGCGCAGCTCGGGGTCGAGGTCGTCCAAGCCGAGGCGCTCTTGCAAGTCGCCACCAGGGGACATCCGGCTGCACCTCCTCCAACGACGAAAAGCCCCCTACCCGATTCAGGGTAGGGGGCTTTCGTGCGTTCGGCCTAGCCTCGCCGGGACTCAGGACTCGGCGACGACCGTGTCGAGCAGCTTCCACTCGCCGTCGACCAGCTTCCACACCTCGCCGCCACGGGGCCCGCCGTAGCCGCTCCAGCCGACCGCGGCGCGGGCCCGGCCGAGGGTGGTGTGCACCTTCCAGTTCGGCGAGCGGTCCGGTACGCGGCTGGCGTACGCGGTGGGGTCGATCGGAGGCGTGCTGCCCGGCGGGCGCCGGTCGATGGACGTGTTGTGCCAGGTCACGCGGCAGCCTCCTCGTGGGCGGTCCCGTTCAGGTAGTTGGTCAGCAGCTCCAGGCCGCGGGTGCAGCGCTTGCTGATCGCCCGCTGGCTGACGTGCTCGTGCTCGGCGATCTCCTCCTGGGTCCAGCCCCAGCCGTAGGCCAGCAGGAGCGCGGCCCGCAGCTCGCGGGTCAGGAAGGTCTTCTGCCAGGCCGTGCGGATGTCCGCCAGGTGGGCCCAGTAGGTGCCGCTCTGGGAGGCCACGCTCGTCGCTCGGGGCATGTCGGGGTCCGGGGCCTGGGGGTTCTGCATCCCCCAGGCCCACGTCCCGCCCCAGACGGTCGGCAGTAGCCGCTCGACCTGCTCCGGGGTGTAGGTCACTGGTGCGTCGCCTCCACGCGGGTCAGCGACACGGTCTGGTTGGCCCGGCGCAGCTCGGGCCGAATCTTGTCCCTCAGCCGCGACCAGATCCACCGCGTGAGGTGGCCGGGGTTCTCGGCGTCCGCCAGGTAGGCGCGCACCTTCTCCGGGTGGCTGGCGATGATGATCGACGACTCCTGGAACAGGTCGTCGGCCTCGACCAGGTGGCCGAGGTCGCGCACCAGGCGGGACACCGCGCTCTCACGGGCCGACAGAACCGCGTCAACGCGGAGCAGGTCCCAGTCCATCAGGTCGATCAACGAACCACCTCCAGGGGCCCTGTGGCCCCGTCCTTCGTGATGGCGACGACCAGACCGGGGTGGCCGGTCGTGCCCTTGGCGTGCCGCCACCACGTGGATTCGCTCTCCATCGCGGGCGGCTGGATGAACAGGCGACGTCCGTCGCTGTCGACGTGCTCGTGGTGCAGGTGCCCGGCCAGCAGGAGGTCGGCCTGGTGCATCGCCGAGTCCTGGTTGAACGCCTGGCCCTTCCACCACTCGAAGTGCTTGCCGGGCCGCCACTGGTGGCCGTGGGCGTGCGCCACGACGGTCCCAGCCACCGGGAGCACGACGGTCAGTTCGTCGGTCTCCGGGACGTAGAACCGCACGTGCCCGAACGCCTCCGGGTTGAGCGCCGCGGCGTCGGCGACGGCGATCAGCGACTCGGTGTCGTGGCTGTCGTCGTAGCGGGTGACGCCCTTCCCGGCGAAGCGCACGGCCTCGCCGTGGTTGCCGGGCACCGCGGCCATCGACACCTGCGAGGCGCTGTCGGCGAACAGCTTCAGCGCGTGCAGCATCACCCGGCGGGTCAGCCGGATCTGCTCGTTGAGCGTGAGCTGCGTGCGCCAGGTGTTGGCGCCGCCCTGCGAGACGAAGCCCTCGACGTGGTCACCGAGCCACGCCACGTGCACGTGGCCGATGTCGGCCCGCAGGCGGTAGACCTCCAGCAGGTCGCGCGCCTCGTTGAGGTAGTGGATCGCGCGGTTGAGGGTGCCCTCGACGCCGTCGCCGTCGATCTTGCCGAACTGGGTGTCGCCCAGCGCGACGATGAACCCGTGGTCGCCCTCGGCCCGCTTCGCGACCGGCTCGTGCCGCTCGATCTGCGCGAACAGCTCGTCGAGCGGCGGGCGCTCCGCGCTGACGGCCGAACCGCGCCGGGCGAAGCTGTAGCGGGTGGAGACGCCGGTCGAGCCGTTCGCCATCGTCCACTCCGAGGAGCGGAAGCCGGTCACCTCCCACAACGCCGGGTCCTCGCCCTGCGCGCGGAGGTAGGCGGCTGCCGCACTCTCGTCGACCTGGACCTCACCGCGAACGGTGACCTCGGCGACGTCGCCGGACACCTCGACCTGGCGAGTGAAGTCCTTCTCGGGGCTGGGTGCCTTCGCGGGGATGGCGGGGCCGACCGGCTTGGCGAGGAGCTGCTCTGTCAGGCTGTCAGCCAACGTTACACACCCCCTTCTGACGAATCGCTCGTCGGTAGGTACGGACAGTGGACGCGGACACGGAGAAGCCGTGCTCGCGCAGCAGGGCGGTCAGCCAGTCGGCCGACGTGTCGCCCAGCAGGTGGGGCCGCAACGCGGCCCTCTGGTCGGCGTTGAGCTCGTCCCAGAGGGCCTGGAGCGTGGGCCCTGGTGTTCCGGGGAGAGGCTCGCTCACGAGTACCGCGCGATCTGTCGCAGGAGGTACTCCTCCGTGTACCAGGAGGGCTGCCCCTCGACCTCGCCAGCGCGGAGGTTGGCGAGGTCCCTCTCGTACGAGGCGAGCAGCTTGACCCGCGTGGACTCGTTCGCCTCGGCCTGCGTGGGCACGTCGCTGGCGGGCAGCGCGCTCACGACGGTGAGGGAGGTCGTGCCGACGTCCACGGTCGGCTTGGAGCCGCCGTAACGCGAGCGCCGGATCACGTCCACCTTCACGAGGCCGGACGGGTGGAAGCCGGACACGACGCCCTCGACGATCGCCGTCGCACGGCCGGGGCTGGTCGCGTAGAGGACGGCCGAGCCGACTTCGATCGGAGTGCCGCGCCAGTCCTTGGGGGACTCGGTCACGGGCTCACCGCCTTCCTGAGTGCTTTGGTGCTGACGATGCGGAGGAGCTGCCCGAGTACCGCGCGGATGTCCGCGGCGCGGTACTTGCTCGGGGCCTTGGCGATGTCGGCGGCGAGAATCGTCCACGCCCCGGCGCCCTGCTGGCGCTCGACGACCCGCACGTAGCAGGTCGCGTGCACCGTGCCGAACAGGTCGGACAGCACCACCTGGTCGGGGACTTCGTCGTCCTCGGGCCGAGGCCAGTCGCCCGTGTCGAAGGACCGCGTCTTGGTGCCGCACAGGCGACACAGCCGGTCCACGCGCCCGCCGTGCTCCGGGTGGCTGCCGAAGTCCATCGGGGTGGCCGGGTAGACCGGCACGCGGATGGTGATCGTCTCGGCGGTCACTCGGGCATCACCACCGCGCGGCGCAGCACGGTCACTTCTGCCGGGTGCGCGGTCTGCTCGGTGCCGAAGAAGGCCCAGTAGCCACCGCCGAGCAGGAAGTTGTACTCCGCGAGCCGGGGCTCCGTCTCGCCGTAGAGGACGACGTAGGCCAGCTCGCCGTGCGTGAAGCCTGCGATCACGCGACTGCCACGACGGCCGCGACCCCGCGGCGGTGCAGGCTCTCACGCCAGGCGACGGCCACGGCGGCGATCTGCACGAGCTCCTCGGCCAGGCGCACGGGGTCCTGCTCGACGAGGGCCTCGGCCACCTCCTCCAGGAGCACGTCGCGCCAGGAGACGACGCCCATCCGCTCGGCGAGGCGCATGTTCGACCGGACGTCGCGGAGCATCTCGTGGAACGCGGGGCCGGTGCCGTCCGGGTGGTCCTGCACGCCCCACTGGGCGTCCTGGGCGATGCGTTCGCTGCGGACGAGGGACAGGGTGTTGTTGGTCAGCCGGACGCGCTCGTTCATCGCGGTCAGCTCGGCGAAGGTCAGGGTCACGCGGCGGTCAGCTCCTTGGGCTTGATCAGGTCGAAGATGGCCTCGCGGCCACCCGCGAGGTAGGTCTCGGTGACGTCGCCGACCCGCAGGCGCACGCCCTTGGCGCTGCGCAGGGAGCGGGTCACCTTGGCGACGAACTCGGCGCCCGCGTCGTCCGGGTCGCCCCACACCCACACCCGCGAGAAGCCCGCGAGCATCCGGCGGTGGCGGCCGAACCACAGCTTCGCGCCGGGGATCGCCACGGCGTGCAGGCCGAGCATCGACAGGATCACCGCGTCGAGCTCGCCCTCGCAGACGTGGATTTCGTCGCCCGCCTCGTGCACCGCGCGCACGTTGAACATCCGCGGGATGTCCTCCGACACGGTCATGTACTTGCCGTGCCCGTAGACGCGGTGGTCGTGCTCCTGGAGGCACCGGAAGCGGACCGTCAGCGGCTTGGCCTGGTGGTCGAGGTACGGGATCGCGAGGAACCCGCGGTACGGGCCGTGGCCGGGGAAGGGCTCACCGACGACGCCAAGCCGGAACGTAGCTGCCGCCTCCCGGCTTAGCCCCCTTGCGACCAGCCACTTTGCGGCGTCCACCGTAAGCGCTGCCTGATAGCTGCTCACCGCCTCCTCCAGAGCCTCCCGTTGCGAGTCCGAGAGTGGCTGCAAAGGCGCGTGCTCCGACAAAGTCGACGTTCTCCTTGATCTCGATCAGGTTGTAGCTGTCGCCCGCCTTGCCGCACGAGTGGCAGTTCCAGAGGTGTTTGTCCAGGTCGACGCTGCACGAGGGGGTGCGGTCCTCGTGCAGCGGGCACGCGACCATCTGCTTGGAGCGGTCGGAGCGCTGGACGCCGTAGTGGTCGAGCAGGGCGCCGAGGTCCGGGCGCTCGTTGCTCACGCCAGCCTCCGGCCGCGCAGCGTCCCGGTTGTCCGGTCGAAGCCGAGCTCGGCCAGCGTCGGCGTGCGGTAGGGCTCGGGCTCGGCCTCGCAGAATTCGTTGAGGCCGGGCACCTCCCCGGCGAGGAAGTCGGGGTCCGAGAGCACGTCGACCGCGGCGTTGAGGACGTGGAGGTAGGGGCCGAGGTGGTTCTCGTCCGTCACCTGGTCAGCCCGAAGTAGTCGCCGACCGTGGTCAGGACGTAGGCGTCCTTCCAGTTCATCCCGGCGCGCTTGACGACGGCGATGCTGGCGACGCGCGCCCGGTCGAGGTTGCGGTGTGCCGCGAAGTGCCCGCCCTCGACCAGCGCCTGGCGCACGAACTCGGCGGGGTGGAGCTGCCCGGCCTTGGCCTCGATCACGACGAACTCGCCGGGGTGGGCGAAGTCCCTGACGACGAGGTCGCCCTCGTCCTCCTTGCCGGTGAGCACGAGGCGCTCGACGTCGAGCCCCGCCTCGCGCAGGCCGTTGCGGAGGTCGCTCTGCCACTTCGCGCCGCGCCGCCGATTGGCGGCGTTCCGCTTCGCGATGTCGGTCACTGGGATGCACCTCCAGGGGTGGAAGGGAGGAAGCCGAGCTCGACGAGCCGGGCCTCGAACGTGAGGACTTGCTCCGGGGAGAGATGGGCCCTGGCCCACTGGGCGACCTGCCGCCAGTTGGCGATCGGCTTCAGGCCGCTGGCGGTCAGGTCGAGACCCCAGTAGCTGGCCTCGGTGCCGCGTTCGTGGCCGTAGACGACCTCGCCGGTCGGGGTCAGCAGGACCGCGGACTCGCGGAAGCTGTACTCGCCGATGCCCGCGCCCGAGGCGGCGAGCACCTCGCACCGCCCGGCGCCTGCGATCGAGACGTACTCGCCCTCGCGGAAGATCACGCCGCCGCCGCGGTCGAACGGGCGGGGCGCAGCTCGTTGAGCCGAGCTGCGAAGGTGGCCGCGTCACCGGGGTCCAGGTCGACCTTCGCCAGCTCGACGGCCTGCTGCCAGGTCTGGACCGGCTTCAGGTCGTCGCGGGTGGTGTAGTCGCCGAAGGAGTTGCAGGAGCAGCCGCTCTCGTAGTCGTAGAACAGCTCCCCGGAAGCCGAGCGCAGGAGCGCGGCCTCGCTCCAGTCGTAGCCGTAGTCGCCTGCCGCGGCGACGACCTCGAAGTCCTCGCCGTCGATCCGCACGGAGCGGTCGTAGATCAAAGTGAAACACCTACCAATGCGGGGTTCTGGGCGTTGATGGCGTGGAAGCGGGTCTTGTCCGGCTCGCACATCAACGTGGCGTGCGTGCGCGCGGTGGGGTCGCAGGGCCCCATGCGCTGCTTGATGACGGCGATCTTGTAGACCATCGACGTGGGGTCGAGGGCCACGGAGAGGCTCAGCTCGGGCTTCTCCGACAGACCGCCCTTGACCTGGTCGCGCGACGGCGGCGCCCACGGGTCGCTCTTGGCTTCCCAGGACTTGTCGCTGGCGTGGTGGAGCAGGATCACGGTCGCGCCCGTGGCGCGGGCGAGCTCGGTTGCCGAGCTCATCACCGCCATCTGCTCGGTGTAGTCGGACTCCGCGCCGTCGAAGTCCATGAGGTTGTCGAAGACGATGACCTGCGGATAGGCGTTCCACAGCTCGATGTACGCCTCGATCTCCTCGTCGACCCCCTGCCAGGAGATCGGCGAGCCGAACGAGAAGGTGATGCGTGACGGTCCGAGCGCGTCCAGGTACCGCTGGCGGTGGTGCCCGCCAGCGGCCATGCCCGCCTCGACCATCTCGGTGGTGTCGCCCGTGAACATCGAGGCCAGCCGCGACGAGGCGGTGAAGGCGCTCATGTCGGCGCTGAAGTACAGCGTCGGCAGGTTCATCTGCGCGACCCAGAACAGGGCGAGGCCCGACTTCTGCGTGCCGCTCCGCCCGGCGATCATGATGACTTCCCCGTGCCGGGGGCGGCATCCCATGTCGTAGAGGGACTGGAATGCCGCCACCCGAGGAAGCTCACGGCCGGACTCGGCGTGCAGGCTCAACGACCGCGAGGGCGTGAGCAACTGCTGCCTCCTCCTAGGCCCGCGGGGGCCAGTTGTAGTGACCGGGAGAGGGCTCGATCGCGAACGGCACGCCGGGCAGCGGGTGCGCGTACGGGGCGACCTGGTTGAACACGAGCAGGTCCGCGGTCGAGTCGTCGTCGTGGACGTCGGTGATGAGCGCGGCGCGCACGGCGCCGTCCGGGTCGGTCGAGTAGTGCACGAGCCGGCCTACGCTGGGGACCGGGGCGGAGGCGGACCGGGAGGCCCGCCTCGTCCCCTGCTGCGCCTCGGGCATCAGTCGAAGTCCGGCGCCGCCGCCACGGCCGCCTGGACGGCCTGCTCGCGCTTCGTCGCGTACTCGACGACCTTCTGCATCACCGAGCGGTCGACCTGCCGCCACACCCACGCCGGGTGGGCGCCCGGCTTCGAGGCCGGGATCTGGGTCACGGTGACGACCGTGGCCTGGCCGACGAGCCCCTTCAGGTCGCGGGCCAGCACGGTCTGCTCGATCCGCGTGCCCTTGACGATGGTCGGCTCGCCCGCGGCGAGCGCCTCGGCCGAGTCGAAGATGGACAGGTCGACCAGCGCGGAGTCCTTCGGGCCGTTGGGGGTCGGCCGCTGGACGTCGAACTGCTTGACCTCGACCAGGATCGCCACCGCGCCGGTGTGCTCCTTGGGCTTGAACCAGCCGCCGCCCTGCTGGGGGATTTCCGCGAAGGTGAGAGCCACTGTTGGGTTACTCCTAATGAGAGGTGAGTTTCGAGGCAGGACAAGAAGGGGCAGGTTGCCAACGTTGCACAACTCGCCAACGTTACACACCTGACCCGAAACGAAGGGTCGCGCAAGAGGGGAAGGCGGCGCGGAGCGACCGCCGAGAAGGGGACGGGGCCCGGCTACGTCACGGGCCTGCTCGCCGGGTGGTGCAGGGTCAGGCGACGAGGGCGCGGAGCTTGTCCGCTGCGGCGCGGTTCTCCGCGGCCTGGAAGGCGGCCGAGGCGGCGACCTCGGCCAGCTCCTCGATCTTCGCCTGGGCGTCCTGGGCGACGTGCTCCTGCTCGCGCGCCGCGCCCTCCAGCTCGTCGATGCTGACCTGGAAGACCGAGCGGGCGGACGAGGCGCGGGCCGCCGCGCTGGCGGCGCGCTCGTCGAGGGTGGGTTCGGGGGTCTCGGTGGGCTGGGCGCTCAGCAGCTTCTTCAGCACGGGGTGGGGTTCTCCTCTGCGGTAAACGGGAAGTCGGTGAGGGGCGGGCCGGTCAGGCGCCCGTGGCGGCCTTCAGCGCGCGACCGCGCGCCTTGTAGGCGTCCATCAGGGCGCCGTCCGCGAACGCGGCCTGGTTCTCGGCCCAGAGCCGCTGGAGGTCCGGGATGGTCGGCGCGGCAGCGATCTGGTCGAGCAGCGGGTTGCGCTCGGGCGCCGCGGGCGCGGCCGGGAGGTCTTGCCAGGGCGGCGTGCTGGCCGTGTTGCCCGCGTCCGCCCAGACGTCCTGGCCGGGCTTGGGTGGGGCGCTGACCGGCGTCTGTCCCTGCGTGGGGATGACCGTCGCGCCGAGCAGCGTGGCCGCGGTGGTGACCCCGTGCGCGATCTGCGTCATGTTGACGACGATCTCGTGCAAGCTCAGGTCTGCCAACGTTGCACTCGCGACGCCGAAGTAGGAGGCGATGTCCTGGCGGATGCTCTCCGGCGTGCCGGTGAAGACCGCCCAGGTGGCGTCGTGGCCCTTGTCGTATTTGATGGTGACGCTCAGGCCGCGGGCCTTGGCGGTGTCGATGCTCACTGGGAGGTGGGCTCCTCTCTCTCTGACATTGCCAACATTACACACTGGGACCTGCGTGTGCAACCTTGGCGTCTGTGGTCTGGGTCACAGCGGGCGTGAGGATCAGGTCGTCCCGGACCGGCAGCTCGTTCGCGCGCAGACCGCCGACCGCGCGGCAGTAGTCGCGCACGCCGCAGCCATTGCACAACGACGTCACGTTGGGCAGGAAGACGCCGTTGCGGATGCCGCGCCAGGCCATCGCGTACTGCTCGTCGATGTACTCGTCGGAGTACGCGGTCAGATCCTTCAGCGGGGTCAGCTCGCCGTCGCTCGCCATCCAGTACGCGCCCCACTCCGCGAAAAGCCCGTACTTGCGCCACAGGCCCACGGAGTAGCTGCCGAGCTGGAGCGAGGACATCGGCACGCTGCCGGTCTTCAGGTCGACGATGACGACCTGTCCCGCTGGCGTGACATAGACGCGGTCGATGAACCCCAGGAAGGCGTCGTCCGCCATCGGGTCGTTGATCATGACCTCGATGCCGACGTTGCCGTCCGGCAGAATCGCGATCTTCCAGTCGCTAGCTTCCTTCCAGGCCAGCCACTTCTCCACGTACAGGGGGCCATAGACCAGCCACCAGTCGTAGTCCTTCTTGTTCGGCCCACCGCTGGGGCCGATGTTCTTCAGCTTCTTGCCCGAGGGCTTGATCTCGCGGCCGAGCTCGCGCTCCTTGGCGAGCAGGCGGTCGAAGACCTCCTTGAACGAGGGCACGGCGCCCTCGCGGCGGCCGACCTCGATCAGGTCGTGCGCCTCGGTGATCTCGTGGACCGCGGAGCCCGCGACGGTGGCGAACCAGGTGGAGGCGTTGAGCTTGTGGCCTCGCTCCAGGCGCCAGCGCTCGCCGCACTCGGCGTAGGAGGACAGGGAGGAGTAGGACAGCCTGCGGGGGAGCTCGATGGTCAAGCGCTCACCTGCGGCGGGGAGATCAGGTGCTGGTCATCCTCGGCGGGCTCGACGGGCACGAAGTAGCAGCGCACCCAGTCGTCGTCGAGAACCTCGGGCTCGCACTCATCGTCGTCGAGCAGCTCGTAGCCGAGGAAGGTCAGGTACCCCACGAGGAACTTCGTCCACCGCGGGTCGGCGTTCGGGGCCACGTCGGCGTGGAAGTCGAAGTTCTCCGCGTCGAACACCACGCGGACCTGATCCTTCGCCACCAACGACAGCAGGCTGACCGCCGCCGGGTCGGTGGCTGTCTCGCTGGCGGGAGGGACCACCAGTCGCAGGTGGGGCCTTGCCGGTTCCGTGGGGGGCTGCTCTTGCAGCCTTGCGCTTTGCACTGGGCAAAACCTCCGGTGTGTAACGTTGGCGAGATAGGGAAGTCTTACCCGTCCGAACGATGCGGTGTCAACGATCTGGACCAACCCGATAGTTACGTTGCGTGGCGTGCAGCGTCAAGGCCATCGCGAACGGGCTAACGCCTGTTACGCCCTACGCGCCAGTAAGTTTCGATCAGACGTTCGACCTAAGCGAACAGCGCCCCGGCTGGATGCCAGGGCGCTGCGATGATGCCGATTCGGCCTCGACACGAATGAGGGCGGTATGTGACGATTCAACCGCAAGAAGGGGGTTTCAGAGTGTCACTTAGTGTCACCGGGAGTGTCGCCATCGTCAGCGGACCTGCGGCCGGTGCGAAGTTCAGGGGGAGGCTGGCGGATGATGTCCTTGTCCGTGGGTTCGCGGGGAACCCAGTTGAACCCCTCGGGGTGGCCGGGGTCGTAGTGGACGACCGCGTTGGCCTCGTCGAGGTCTTTGCGCCAGCTCTCCAGGCGCTTCAGGTCGGTTTCCCGGACTTCGAACTCCTGCCGCTTGCGCGCCTCGACACGCAGCATCGCAAGGTCGTACGAGAACCGGTGCTCCGGCTTGACCTTCCACGGGATGAGGCTGGTATCTCGGGCCTGGCGCTTCGGTAGCCCCTCACGCCTGCGGAAGTTGCCCCAGAGCGAGGGAACGGTCTCGATGTTGTAGAGCTCCATGTACTTCTGGCACATCTCTTCGTAGGTGAGCCCTTCCTTGAACCAACGGATCACCTCCTGCTTATTCTGGATCTTCGGTGCTGGCATGATCCTCTCCGCGGTGCAACCTGAGGTGCGGTTGATGTTACACACTGTCGTGTGTAACATTGGCACGCCTTGATCGTTCTTGTCAAGGGTTGCCACTCTGAGGGGAGCCTAACCCGCAGACGTAACGCACGGTAGACGGAGGACCCATTCGTGAAGATCAGCCTGACTGTCTGTGACGTATGCCAGGAGCGCAGCGTGCCCGCCAAGACATACCGGGTCACGGATGTCACGACTGGCCTGGAGGTGCAGAAGGATCTGTGCGCCGAGCACGGCGGCGAGCAGCTCGACCAGCTCCTGGCCGACGCTCCGACGCCCACAGGGCGGGCCTCGCCCGCGGCGCCCACGGAGGGCGCCCCCTCGTCCGGCCGCAAGCGCAAGGTCGTCAAGACTTTGGCACAGGTCGAAGCGGAGAAGGCAGCCGCCAAGCAGTAGCCGAAGAACGCCAAAAGCGCCCCACCTGCTGAAACAAGTCAGCGGGTGGGGCGCTCTTGTGTATCCGGATCAGCCCTTGTCGGTGCCGTCACCGGACGGGGCCACCGCGCCGCGCAGCCAGATGACCAGCACGGCGGTTCCGAGCAGGTCGACGGCGCCCGCGATGGCGTCCTCGGCCTCCGGGGTGATCGGCAGCACGCCGAGCACGACGAGGGTGTGGATCAGGCCGGTGATCGCCGCGACGATCGCGCCGCGGATCACGACGGCCTTGGTCGGGGTGGAACCCACTGGGGGCCTCCTTCAGGTTGGTGTGACGAAAGCCACGAGCCCCCGTCTCGTGTGGAGACGGGGGCTCGTGGGGGTAGAGGGGTGGTCAGCGCTCGCTGTCGATGTGCCGGTCGAGGCGCTCGGACACGGCCAGGCGCTCGGCGCGCTCGTGGGACAGGTCGCGGGCCAGGCCGCTGATCTCCTGGCCGTGCTCGCGCAGCGCCTCGTCGTGGCGGGCCTGCCCGGCGAGCACCCGGTCCAGCCCGGCGATGACTCGGTCCAGGTCGTCGCGCAAGTTCGTGCTGTGCGAGTTCTGCACCTGCTTGCGCGCCTCGGCGGTGTTCTCCTTGACCTCCGACAGCTTGCGGTCCTGCCGCCGGAGGAGTCCGGCGACGACGCCGAGGAAGCCGAGGCCCGAGGTGATCAGGGCGACGAGGACGGGGTCGCTCACGCGCCACGCTCCATGAGGTCGTGGACGAGTCGCTCCAGGCGCTCGATCCGGTTCTGCTGGTCCTGGACGACCGGGAGGAGGGCGACGCCGAGCAGGTCGTAGCGCAGGGACATGATCACGCCGTCCTCATTGCGCTGGACGATCTCCGGCAGCGTCGCGTCGACCTCCTCGGCGATGAGGCCGAGCTCGTCCTTGTGGTCGGTGTTCTTGCGGTCGTAGACCCGCGGGCGCAGCGCGAGCACGCGCTCCGGCTCGATCCAGTAGTCGCGGATGTTCTCCTTGAACCGCCGGGCCGACGTGTTCTGGCAGAAGTTGCGGTTGCCGTCGACCCACGCCGCGTACCACGGACCGGGGCCGGGGCCGTTGGTGTGGACGCGGTCGGTGCCCCAGGCGCGGGAGACGTGGCCGTCGATGTCGCCGCCGCCGTGCCGGTGACCCCACGTGGCGTACTGGCCGTGGCCGTGGTCGGCCCACGCCTTGTTGTTGACCAGGTAGTCCAGGTCGCCTTGAAGGCCGACGACGTCGCCCTTGCCGTGCGTGTGGCCGGACGGCGGGAACGAGCTCGGCTTGCCGGTGACGCTGTCCCAGGTGTGGGAGTGGGCCGCGGGCGTGAACGAGGCGGGCACGCCGTCGAGGTCGTTCCAGTGGTGGCGGTGCGCGGAGGGGGCAAAGGTCGCTGGCTTGCCCTCGATCGTGTTCCACACGATGACCGGGGCCAGGTCGACCCAGGCCGTGCCGTTGAACCACTCCCACCTGCCCGTGGAGAGGTTGAGCCCCAGCGCGCCGACGCGCGGCGCGGGCGGGCGGGTCTCGGTGCGCCACACCCGGACGCGACCGCCGACGAACTGGCGGTCGTCCTGCGGCACGGTCGTGCCGATGTTGGTCGTGCCGGTCGGCACGGGCACCCGGCTCAGGCCCAGCTCGTAGATGCCGCTGTCGGTCTGGGTGAGCGGCGGGAGGCCCGCGCCCTGCTCACCCTTCACGACCTCCAGACTGATCTTGTTCTGCGCCGGGTCCAGGCGCAGCGCCACGCGGTCGGTGCGCGAGAGCGGCTCGGCCGCGGGGATCGGGATCTGCTCCACGGCGGTGGACACCACGACGTGTCCGCGGACGATCGCCATGCCGGGCTGGACGTTGACGTACATGCCGCCTGCGTCCGCGCTGACCGCGAAGCCTGTGCCGGTCGCGGTGTCCACGACACCGGAGTCCTGGAGCTCACGGAACAGCGCGCTGTACTGCGACTCGGTGGTGGCCTGGTTGTCGAAGGGGTACGAGCTGACTGCCACGAGGGCGGCCTCCTGCGGGCATGGGGAAGCCCCCCGCGCGGCGTGGCGCAGGGGGCTTCGGGGACGGGAAGCTAGGCGGGGTCCGGCTCGGGCGCCGGGTCTACCGGCGGCTCGTCGAGCGGGTGGGTCTCGCTGGCGATGACTTCCAGCGCAACGACGTAGCGCAGCGACGGCCGGAACGCGACGGGGTCCGGGTCGTCGTCCAGAGGGCCGTCCGTGAACGTGCCGAGGATCATGCCCGCGGCTTCGTCGTAAGCCCAGCTCAGCGGGCGCAGCGGAACGCCGGGGGCGGCGGCCGTGCTCGGGTCGGTGGACACGGGCGCTCCTACTGCTCGGCGTGGAAGACGATGTTGATCGACAGGAAGCTCGTCCCGCCGATGTTGCGGTGCAGCTCGCCATTCGGGTGCAGGTCCACGCGGGCGAAGCTGTCCTGGGCGTGCTGGGAGGTGAGCAGGATCGAACCCGGACGGAAGCCTGCGGGCAGCGTCGCGATGTGGTTGGACGTGCCGTTGGCGACGAGGCCGCGTACCTCGACCAGGTCTCCGACGCCCTTGCGGAACCAGGCGGGTGCGTAACCGGAGCCGTAGTTGACCCAGTTGTTCAGCAGGCTGAGAGGGCGCCAGTAGTCCGTGGTGCTGCCGTCGCCCCACTTGAACAGGCTCGCCTGGCCGTCGTCATTGCGGCTGACGATGAGCACCCAGTGCTCGGGGATCTCCCAGTTCGAGCTGTCGATGTAGCGCGACACGCGGAAGTTGCCCGGCACCGACGCCTGGCCGCGGCTGATGGGCGGGATGTACCACAGCGCCCCGTACGCGCTGGGGATGGGCACGCGACCGTTGGCGACCGTCACCGACGCCCCACCGGAGATGCTGGGGATCACCGTGCCGTCCGGCGGCATGTCGATCTCCCACAGACCATCCCTGCTCCAGCGGGTGTTGCGACCGAGGCTGATGACCAGCAGGCGCTGAGACCACTTCACGCCGTCCACTGTGGACGACTTGATGCCGCCACCCGAGAGCATGACCTGCGAGCGGACCGCGTCGATCTCGCGGGGGCCGTTGATGATGTGGATGCCCATCAGACGTCCATCTCCACTCCGCAGGCGTGCATGGCGACGCTGCTCGCGGCGCTAGCCCAGGCACGGATCACGCCGCCGGATTCGAGCACCTGGGCGCAGTCGAGGGTGAAGGTCGCGGCCGGGGTTAGCAGCATCGCGTGCACCACGGGGGTCGCGTTGAGCTGCACGTAGACGTTAACCGCCGCAGTGCCGTAGTTCGTGAGGATCAGATTCGTCATGATCCATCGCTTGCCGCCGGGCACCGTGCCGACGACCTCGTTCGTCGTGGCGCTGAGCAGTCCGCGGTGCAGCGCCTTGGGCGTGTTCGCCATGCGCTACCACACCCCCATCAGGTTCATGACCGCCACGTCGTCTGCGGCGGTGGTTCCGATCTCTGCGTTGCGCTCCAGCGCACTGATGCGCCTGCGCGCGTCCTCCAGGCGGCGGTTCAGCGTCTCGTTGCGGTCGAACTGCCTCGGGTCGCCCAGGATTGCGCCGAGCTGCACGCCGGTCGCGCCGACCGCGAGCACGAAGCCGGTCGCCACGGCCGTGAGCTCGCCGGAGCCGACGACGGCCGAGACGCGGTCGCCCAGGTACCAGTCGACGCCGAAGCGCATGGTGGTGTCGTCGGTGGGCACCGCGCGCATGGCGACGCCCGTGAAGCCCTCCTCGGCGAGCACCTCGTCCGCGGCCTGCTGGTACTCGGCCGGGTCGTCGGTCTGCCGCTGGTCCACGAACCGCTCGATCCGGCGACCCCACTCGACTTCCGCCGCAACGGCTTCGTCGGTGGTGGCCGCGAGGAAGTCGCGGTTCTCCAGCTCGCCCTGGCCGCCCACGATCACGCGCGTGACGCCCGGCGGGGCGATGGCGACGGACTGGGAGGCCAACGTGCCGTTGAGCACGTCCAGGCGGATGTCCAGGCTCCGGTCGGTCACCTGGTAGGTCTCGAACACCAGCTCGTCGCCGCGCTGCACCACGCGGAAGCCCAAGCCCGCCATCACGGCGATCTCGGCGATCAGCGAGCCCAGCACGGGGAAGCGGGCGGACTTCTTGACCTGCGGGCCGCGGGCGAGGTTGGCGCCCATGCGAAGCCTCGCCTTGCGGCGTGCGGCCGGGGCGCCGGGCCCGCAGTTGGCGTTGACGTAGCCGTGGATCACGCTCTCGGCGTCGCCCTGGCGGACGTCGTGCGAGGCGGTCTGCGTGGTCGGGTCCGGGTTGCCCGGCTGGGGCCAGGCCAGCATGTCGGCGAGCACGACGGAGTCCGACACGCCCTCGAAGCTGACCATGCCCGCCGGGTCGTCGGCCGAGGTGACCACGACCGGGCTCACGGTCGGCCCGGACAGCAGGATGTCCTGCGGGCCGGTGACGATGACCCCGGAGCCGGGCTGGCGCAGAGCGCCCGCGAGAGGGTGCTCCGCTGCCAGCTCCAGCTTCCACGTGCCGATCCCGTTGTGCTCGCCCTCGATCCGGAGGTTCAGCTCCTCGGGCCGGATCAGGCCCAGGCGCTTCAGGTCGCGGTCGCGCACTTCCACGGTGAGGTCGGCGAGCTGCACTGCTAGATCACCATCCACTTCCGAGGTCGCCAGGTGCACACGATGCGCGACTCGGGGATGACGTCCTCCAGGCTGACCGTCGCGGTGGTCGTGCCGGGAGGGATGGACCAGAACCGGGGGGCGGCGGCGAGCTCGCCGTAGCGGTTCGCGCCGAGGTGGTCGACGACCGTGCCCAGGCTGGCGTCGAAGACCAGGCTCTCGCCGACGCCGAGGGTGCCGCGCCAGTGCAGCAGCTCGCCGGTCGGCGAGATGGCCTTGAAGTCCCGGCCCGGCCCGATGACCTCCCACACGGGGAAGGACGGGGCGTCGCCGGTGTTCTCCAACTGGATCTGGCCGATGGCCTGGCTGGAGGCCACGTTCATGTTCGCCAGGCCCCCGACCAGCAGACCGCGGACGACGGCCTGTTCGCCGATGGTCTTGCGCGTCGGCACGCTGTAGGTGAAGTACGGGTTCCCGGCGCGCACGGTGACCACGATCAGCAGGTCGGTCTCGCCGACCGTGTCCACGCCGAAGGCGTAGTCACCGCCCCCGACGCGGACCACGGTGGTGGTCCACGAGGTGCCGTCGTCCTCGACCCAGCGCAGCGTGCACGGGCCGGACAGCATGACCGCCAGTCGGTTCACCAGGCGCTGGAGCTCGGCGCGGTCGGGGGCTTCGAGCAGCAGGGGCAGATCGACGTCGCGCGGCAGGACGCGCTTGCCGCGGTAGATGGCGCCGTCGCCCGCGCCGCTGAGCCACTGCACGGAGACGGGGGGCAGGCCCAGCCCGGTTACGCCGGACAGGGCCTGCACCCCCCTTCCCTTGCGCAGGGCGTCGTCGAGGTCGAAGACGTCCGTCGCTGATTCGAGTTGCAGTCGTGGCACTTACCAGCCCATCCTCGCGCGACCTGCGGCTGCAAACAGATCCTCCTCGGAGGAGATGCTGCTACCGGGTGCCGCGTAGTAGTTGAGAACCTTTTGAGTGCCGGTATCACCGTTTCCGAGTGCACCGTCCGCGATTCCCGCGATCCGTCGTGCGACGCCGGGGGCGCGCATTTCAGGGGAGGAGAATTCGGTTCCGGCCACGTCGTCGGTGAGCCCCTTCAGTGAACGGCGAACTGCGTCGTAACGCGATTCGAGTCCGTCGATGAAGCCGTCGACAACAAGGCGTCCAGCGTCGAACAGGATGGTCCGGTCACGAGAGGCCGGTCCTTTCCAGTCGGGCAGCATGGAGGTCAGCTCGGAGAGCTTGTTCTTCACGCTCTGGAAGGCACTCTGAATTCCCTGAAGGAATCCGTCGATCACCTTCTTGCCCGCTTCGACGAGGATGCGTCCGGGGTCGCCGAGGGATTCGACGATCCGGCCGGGAATGCCCTTGACCCAGTCGATGACGCCCTGCACGCCATCCCGGACGGTGTCCTGGATGTTGCGCCAGGCGTCGGACGCCTTCTGCTTGATGTTCTCCCAGGCTTCGGCCATGTTGCTCTTGACCTCTTCGGCCTTCGAGCGCAGCGTGGAGCCCAGGTTCGACCAGAACTCGTCCCAGCGTCGGCCCATCTCGCTGGCGGCCTCGCTGAGCTTCCGCTTCTTCGCGTCCCAGGATTCGGACCACTTCTCGCCCATTTCGACGAGCTTGTTCTTCAGTGGGGCCAGCATGGTGACGCCGAGGAACAGGTCGAACAGGCCGCCGATCCCGTCCCAGATTCCCTTGCCGACTTCCTTGATCCCGTTCCAGACCTTGTCCCAGTCGCCCGTGAGGAACCCGGAGAAGATGTCCCAGGCGCCCTTCATGGTCTCGAAGGTGCCCTTGAACATGTCGCCGAGCCCGGACAGGGCGGTGGCGAGGTTCTCGCCGAGGTACTTCGCCAGCATTTCGATCCCAGGGAGCAGGACCGGAAGCGCTTCGGTGACCTCGCCGAAACTCCCGAGCAGCGAAGCGAAGACGCCGACCAGGCTGACAATCGACTCAACGAGCCCCGGAAGGACTTCCACGGCGAAGCGGGCGAATGCGGGAACGAGTACCGTTCCCATCACGAGGGCCATTTCCGCGAGCTGCGGGACAAGAGGCGTTACCGCGTCCACAATTCGCAGGAGAGCGTCGGCGATGGCCGGGATCAGCTCGATGAGCTTCGGCCCAACGGTGGTGACGTAGTCAGCCCAGACGTCGGCCAGCCGGGCGAACATCACGCCGAGCTTCGGCAGGATCGGGGTGAGCCCCTCCAGCGCCTTGACGAGCGCTTCGCCGATGAGCGGCAGCACGCGCTCCAGCGCCGGGGCCAAGCCGTCGACCGCTGCGGTCAGCGCGGGAATCAAGCCGTCGTCGGCCGCCTGCGCAAGCGCCTCGGCGACACGCAGCAGGACCGGCGAGAGTGCCTCGACCACGCGCAGCAGGCCGCCGCCCAGGACGTCGACCAGCTTGATGACGCTCGGCGCGAGCCGGACCACGACCTCGGCCACGGTCGAGAGCACCTTGGACAGCAGCGGGGCCAGGACGCGGGCGACCTCGCCGATCAGGAAGGCCAGCACGCCCAGCGCTCGGCCGAGCGGCTCGAAGGCCGGGGCCAACGCGATGACCGCGTCGTGGATGCCCTGGAACATCAGGACCAGCCCGCCCTGGAAGGCAGGCTGGCTCAGGGCCGTGGCAACGCTGTCAAGCAGCGTGCCGATGGCGCTGCCGACCAACGGCAGGATGAACGTCAGCGTCTGCCCGAGGGCCTCCAGCAGGCGTGCGACCGCCGGGCCCGACTGCGAGGAGATGAGGTCCATCGCCTCGTGCGCGGCGCGGAAGACCTCGGTCATCCCGTGCTGGAAGCGGTCGCCGTTGACGATGTCCGCGATGCGGGTCAGCGCGTCGGCCAGCGTGCCCAGGGTGGAGCCGCCCGCGGCCTCGGCCGCGTTGAACATCCCGTTGAAGATCCGGCCGATCTGGAGGATGACCGTGCCGAGGTCGGCCAGCGCCTGGATGCCGTTGTCGATCCAGGTCTGGAGTCGACCGTCCGCCGCGGCCTGCCCGAGGAAGTCGTCCAGGCGGCGGGAGATGTCGACGAACCACTTCGCCAGGCGCGGCAGGTAGGCGGCGCCGACCGTGCCGAGCTTCGCCAGGATTCCGGCGTAGGCGTCGGTGCCCGTGCTGGCGATGCGGATCGAGGCGATCAGCCCGGCGAACATCCCGTCGAGGACGTCCGCGGGCAGGGCCCGCGCGAGCGAGTCGGCCAAGCGGCCGAAGAACCCGCCCAGGGCGTCGGCCGTGCGTCCGAGCCCCTTCTCCAGGGAGGGGAGCAGCTTGTCCGTCAGGCGGCGGATCGGGGCCTCGGCCACCCTCCAGAACCGCTCGGAGAGCTGGTCCTGGAGGTCGGCGAGCCGCTCTTTGACCTCGGGGATGACCTCGTTGAAGTCCCGCAGGACCGCGACGGTCACGCCCAAGCCGATGGCGAGGCCGCCGATGATGCCGGGCAGCGCGAGCGCTGCTCCGCCGATCTGCGCCAGGCTCGCCGACAGGGCGAACAGGTTCGAGCCTGCGGTGATCGCCCATCCGGCCAGCCCGGCGACCGCCAGGGCGATCGAGCCGATGATCGGGACGCTCTTGTCGAGGCTGGACAGCGACTCGCCCAGGCGGCGAATCCAGTTGCCCGCGACGCGGGCGCCGGACAGAGCGGCCAGGGCGGCGCTCACGCGCGCCGCCGCGGCCTTGTTCAGGTCGACGATGATCTCCACGCGCCGAGCGCGGGTCAAAGCCGCCAGCTTCGCCTGGGTCGCCTTCTGCGCCACCGCGTTGACGTCGGTGTGGATCTCGGCGGTCAGGCCGCTGATGCGGTCCTCGATGTCCTCGATCTCGCGTTCCAGCTTGCGCCGGGCGACCGGGTCCAACTCGGGCTTGATCTGCGCCCGGAGCTGCTCGATCTTCTCGGCGTGCGCCTCGATCTGGCGCATCGTCTTGGCGACGACGGCCTGGTCCAGCGTGGGTGCGATCTTGATGCCGTCGAGTCGCGCCTGCACGTTCTGGCGGATCAGGTCCGCCTTGGCGTAGTTGGCGACCAGCTCCAGGTTGTGCTGGAACTGGAGCTTCTGCGTCAGCTCGGCCTTGGCCTTCTCCAGCGAGGCGCGGTCGGGCTTGACCTTGATCTCGACCTCGCGGATCTTCTCCAGCTCGGCGTCGAGCTTGGCGATAGCCGAGGTCAACGAGGCGGCGCTGCCCTTGTTGACCTTCAGGTCGACGGTGGCCGCGGCGTCGATCTGGTCCTGGAGCTCCTTGCGGGCCTTCTCCAGTGACGCCTTGTCCATCTTGATCTTCAGGTCGACTTCGGCGAGCTTCTCCAGCTCCGCTTCGATCTTGGCGACGGCGCGCTGAAGGGAGCTCGTGCTGCTCTTATTGACCTTCAGGTCGAGGGTGGCGATCTGCTGGAGCTGCGCCTCCAGTGCGTTCAGCTTGGCGGTCAGGTCGGCTCGGTTGAGCTTGACCTGGATTTCCTTCTCGTCGAGCTTGTCCAGCTCGGCGCGCAGGCGCGCGATGCCGCGCTGCACCGAGCCCTGGTCGTCCAGCCTCACGCGCAGCGTGATCGCGTCGAGCTGCTTGGCCGCGGTCTCGCGCAACTTCCGCGTCTGGGCCGCCACGCCGCTCATGTCGAGGTTCGGCTTGACGACGATCTTGACGTCCCGCAGGGCCTTCTCGACGATGTTGAGCTTGCGCTCGGTCTCCGGGCGGAACTCGTCGGTGTCCGGCAGCACCTTGACCGCGACGCGGCCGATGATCTGGGTGCCAGACATGGGCTACCTCCTGGAGATACGGGCGTGCAGATCCGCCACGGAGACCCGCTTCTTGCCGGGCGGCGCGGGGGTCTTGGGCTTGTCGCTGGGGCGCGGCCACTCCGGGAAGGTCGGGGGCTTCTTGCCCCAGTTGCCGGTGGCGCGGGTGTTCTGGTTGAGCGCGTCGAACAGGTCGGCGCGCAGGTGCCGGTCGATGCCCCAGCCGAAGTGGTGGGCGCCGCCGCTGGCGAGGGCGACGGTCAGGGAGGTGTCGGGCAGCCTCTGCACCAGAGCGAGGACGAGGGACGGGGCCGGTCCGCGGCACTCGATGACGTCCACCAGGTCGATGCCGTAGTGGAAGCGCAAGTCCGCGTACAGGCCCCGCCCGTAGTCGTCGATCAGGCGGCAGAGGACGAGGCTTCCCCCACCTGCTGGCCCTCCGTGTAGCGCTCGAAGACCTCGGCCAGCACACCCAGGTCGTCACCGATGGCGCTGATCAGCACCTTGGCCTGGGAGGCGGACTCGGCGATGGTCTTGATGGCGTTCTGGAAGACGGCGACCTGGTCCACCTCGTCGCCCTCGCCCTCCATCTCCTTCTGGATGCCGACGAGCTTGTCCCGCTGCGCCTTGGGCATCCGCAAGGGGTTGAGCAGGCGGACGGTGGTGTCGCCGACCTGGATGTCGGTCGAGCCGTACTTGCGGTCGGCGGCGGCGCGGATGTCGTCGAGGGAGAAGCTGGACACGGTTTGCGGACCTCCAGTGTGTTGCGGGACAAGGGGAAGCGGACCGAGAGGGCCACCGTGAGGGGTGGCCCGGCGCGCACGCGGGTCCGCAAGGCACGTGCGCGCCGGGTGTCAGGGGGAGGACGCGGGTCAGGCCGCCGCGCCGGACTCCCAGGAGTCGCCGTCCCAGTGGGCCTGCGTGGAGTTGCCGAGCACGACGTGCTGGCCGGTGGTCCACGCGGTGGCCGGGGAGGCGGTGATCGAGCCGGACTGGAGCGCCGCCAGGCTGGCCGGGAGCGCCGCGCCGGTCGGGGTGAAGGCGCCCGGCGAGCCCGCGGTGGCGCCCGTGGCGACCACGCTGGCCGGGGTGCTCGTGAGCGGCGTCACGGCGTAGGTCCAGTTGTTGGTGCCGTGGACCAGCGGGGTGATGCCGATCGGCATACCCGCGAGCGACTCCGTGTCCGACAGCGACAGGTCGTCCGCGCGGTAGATTTCGGCCTTCGGGGCGTAGAAGGCGAAGGTGTTGTCGCCGTCCACGAAGACGATGAGGATCGCGCAGACGGTCGGCTTCGGGTCGGTCGGGACGCCGAGCGTGCCGTTCGCCAGCAGGGGCGCGTTCGCGCCGTAGAACAGGCGCAGCCCCTTGATGTCGAACTGCTGGAGGATGAAGGTCATCCGCTCGGTCCGCGCGCTGTAGCGGGTGCGCAGCGTCTTGTTCTGGAGCGTCGCGAGCACCGTGGCCTCGCCGCCCTCGGAGGTGATGCTGAGCAGCTCCTCCAGCGAGGTGTGGCCGACGTTCTCCCACGGGGCCGTGGGCGAGGTCAGGTCGGACGGCATCTCCGTGCCGGTCGGGGCCAGCAGGTAGTTGCCGGTGTCGATGACGAGAGTGGCGCCGTCGTCGAGTGCCAAAGTCGTTCCCTCCCAAGGGAATCAGGGGTCGGCGAAGACCCCGCGCCTCGACGAGGGCGGGGTGAGGGGGAAGGGGGATCAGCGCCTGCGCGGCTTGCGGATCTCCAGGTCGTAAGTGCTCTCGTAGCGCCACATGCCGGTGGGCAGGTCGGCGTACTGCACCGGGCCCGAACTGGTGGCCCAGTCGGGTTTGCGCGTCGGCTCGCCGCGCATCCGGATCGAGATGACCGACCCCAGGCCGGGGTAGTTGACGTGCGCCAGCCAGGCGTTGCGCATGACCACGCGCACGGCCTCGGAGACGATCGCGCCCTTCTCGTCGCCGTCCGGGTCTCGCGTGAACACGTTGACGCTGAACCGCGCGGCGTCGGTGAACCGCGGGTCGCCGCGCCAGTCGCCCAGCGCGGGGAGGCGGCGCACGAGGATGAACAGGCCGGGCGCGTCGTCGGCAATCAGCGAGTTGACCGGCACGTCCGGCAGGCCGTCGCGCAGGATGCGCAGGCAGATGTCCTCGATCGGCGTCAGCTCGACCAGGGCCAGCACGCTGGCAGGGAGGTCGATCACCGCCTGCCCCTGCGAGGCTTGCGCTGGACACCCATCGCGTCGCGGAGGACCCCGAGGCCCTCCATGCCCGCGCGGCCGTCCGGGTCGTCCTCGGTCGGCGGGACGGGAGCGCGGCCGAACTCGATCGACAGGGCGGCCATGAGGCCGCGCTCGTCGTCGAGCACCACGTAGCGGTCGATGTCGCCGACCTCGACAGTGATCTGGGCGTGGCCGTCGTGTCGGTGGGCCGCGAGCCGGGCCTCGGCGTTCTCCGCGCGATCCAGTGCGATGTCGTCCAGGCTGTCGTGCACGGTCCGGTGCAGCGCGATCAGCTTCTCGATCTTCAGGCGCCCTACGCGCCGGTACACCTCAGCCACTACGGCCGCTCCCTGATGTCGAGTGACCAGTGCCGGGTGCGGCGCGTGCCGTGGTGGTACTGCGGCGGCGAGACGATGTCCCACTGCTTGCCCTTCCACTCGACGCGGGACCAGAGGTTCACGTCGGGCAGGTCGGCGTCCACGATCATGCGAGTCACGTTGATCTGCTGCTGGCCGGGCACCTCGGCCCGCGCGGAGCGCTGCGGGATGAACGCCGCGCGCACCTCGTGCGGGCCGTCCGGCTCGGCGCGCGTCACGTGGTTGCCGCGCCGGTCGGTGGTCTTGACGGTCTTCCAGATGCGGGCGGGCTGCCCGCGGCGTCGCTGGTAGCTCACCAGGGGCTCTCCGGGTCGGAGAACATCGGGAACGGCTTGCCGCCGCCGACGACCGGCACGTACGAGGCGTCGCGCTTGCGCTGCGGGCCCCACGTGGACACGGGCGCGGACAGCAGCGCCGTCTTGCCGGACAGGCTGACCAGCGCGGCCAGCTCGTCGCGGTTGAAGTGCGCCGACCCTGCGCGGTCGCCCTGTTCGGCCCAGGTGAGCGTCTCGTCGCCCGCGCGGCTGGTGACGTAGCCGTCCGGGTTGCGCATGTAGCGCACCGCGGCGCCCAACACCAGCGTGCGGACGAGCTGCGGGGCGGTCGAGGGGTCGGGCCAGGGGCGGCCGTAGTGCCGGGCCCAGCCCGACAGGTCGTCCAGCGCGGCAGCGCCGAGGCGCTCCTCGTCGTCGTCGAGCACCCAGTCCAGGCGGTCTTTGAGCTGGTCCAGCGTGGCGAAGGGCTCCATCGTGCCTCCTTGCGCACGCGAGCAGGCGGCACGCCCGAGGTGGACGTGCCGCCGTGCTCAGGGGGGTCAGGCGTTGGCCGGGTCCGTCTCGGCCTTGCGGCCGGTCGGGGTCCACACGCGGGCGTCGCTGACGCCGGTGATCTGGGCCAGCTCCGAGGACGCGGCCGGGTAGTTCGAGGAGCCGTCGAGCGTCAGCTTGATGCCGCGCACGAAGTATTCGCTCGCCGAGACGATCTCGGTCTTCTCGACCTCGTCCCAGCCGACCAGGACGTCCTTGACGTCCCGCACGCCCGCGTAGCAGTTCACGACCGAGCGGTCCTGCATGTGCTCGGAGTCGTAGTCGCGGACCCAGCGCAGCGCGAGGCCCTCGAACGAGGTGGTCGCGCCGTAGGGCACCGACTGCGGGACGCTCGGGGCCGCGGTCGCCATGATGAACGCCGTGTCGGCGAAGGCGTAGGCGTCGCTGGCGCCGATGGTCTGGTCGACCACGAAGTTGAAGCCGAACTTCTGGCCCAGGCTCGCCAGGCGCAGCGCGCTCTCGGCCTCGTTGTCGCCGACGTACTGCGCGAGGTTGAGCTTGTCGTCGTTGAGCAGCGCCGCCTCGAAGTCGGAGCCGACCAGCATGAACCGCTGGCCCTCCGGCACGCGGAAGGCGTTGAGCACGCGCCGGGCCTCGATCAGCGCGCCGCGCAGGCCCTGCTCGACGTTGCCGATCACGACGTTGTAGGCCGCGCCGGTCAGCGTGGTGACGCACTTGCGCGCCAGGCCGCGGGCGACGGCCTTGACCTGCGGGCGCAGCAGCTTGCCCCACTGGTCGATGTCGAAGTCGTTCTGCTCGTCGGTCAGCTTGACCGCCGAGTAGAAGTTCCCGCCGAAGGTGACGGGGATCTTCCGCTCCGCGTACTCGTCGAAGACGATGCCGCTGGAGCGGTCGTTCCGCCAGGCGTACTCGTGGAACGGCAGGACGCCCTCGACCTTGACCGAGATCGTGTCGTCCTTGGCGCCCTTGAAGGCGTCCACGGACTCCTTCTTGAACAGGTTCGGGACGACGAGCTCCTGCTCCAGCATCCCGATGGCGGTCGCGACCAACTTCTCCGGCTTGACGACCTGGTGCTGAGGGGTGGGCACTGTGTGGCTCCTCCAGGGCATGACAAAGCCCCTGGCCGGATCGGCTCAGGGGCTTGTGGTGGGCGGGGGTGTGCTCGGTTAGCGGCGGGTGCGGCGGGCGAGCTTGCGGGGGTCCATCTCGCCGTCGTCGCCGTCGTCGGGGGTCAGGCCCCCGCCCAGCACGGTGGGCTCGGTGGCCGGGGCGTACCTCTGGAGTGTCTTGGCGACCGCCTCCAGCTCCTCGGGCGTCTTGCCGGTGAGCAGAGCGGCAAGCTCGTCGGGCAGCTCGTACTTGCGGGCGACCTGCTCGCGCACGAGCTGGCGCTCCAGCTCGGCGACCTTCTCCGTCAGCGACGTGGTCGCCGCGGCGAACTCCTCGGGGGTCTTCGCCGACTCCAGGTTCTTCTGTGCCTCGCGGAGCTGCGTGCGGTAGTTCGCGGCCTCGCCGCGGACCTTCGTCAGCTCCTTGCGGGCCCACTCCGGGAGCTCGTCCTCGGGCTTCACCTCGGGGGGCGTTGCACCGTCGCCGGGTACCTCGCCGCCCTCGGGGGCCGTTGCGCTCCCCGTGGCCTGCTGGTCATCGGTCGTCGGCTCCTCGGTGGTCGGGTCGGGCTGGGTGGGCTCGGGCACGGGACGCCTCCTGGACGTTCTCGGGGATCACGCCGCGTCACCTGGACGCGAGCGGGCTGCCAGGCGCGCGTTGCGCTGCTCCTGGCGGATGAATCGGCGCCACGCCGAGACGGCGGCCTTGCCGCTCAGACCTCGGGTGACGCGGGGCCACTCGACCGCGTACTTGCGGTTCAGCTCGGTCAACGCGGAGTTGTCGAACTGCTCGTCGCTGTAAATGAGCTCGGCGTAGCAGTGGCAGCCGTCGTGGTACTTGTCGCCGTCCGCGTAGGTGGCGGACTTCTCGGAGCGGTAGACCGCCCCGCGCGAGATCAACATGGCGCACCAGCCGCAGGGCGTCCCGGTGCGGGACAGCCGGACGTAGCCCAGGACGCGCCGGTCGCGCTGGCCCGTCGACCACGTGGTGCTCCTGGCACCGTTCATGGCGACGCGCTCGGCGGCGGCGGCCTGGCGTGCTCCGGCCTTGCGGTGGGCCTCGGCGCGCAGCACGTCCACTTCGGACGCAGGCAGCTCCTCGTCGATCTCGTTCAGCTTGCTGTCGAGGTTGTCCAGCCCCAGGGCTTCGAGCACGAGCCGGGCCTCGGCCTCCGCCTCGCGCTCCAGGCGCTCCAGCTCGCGGTCGAGACCGTCGATCGTCTCGACGGGGATGCGGTCGTCCTCGGGGGGTTCTGCGGGCGTTTCCGCAGGTGTGTCGGAGGGCCGGCTCTCGGGCCCTGGTTCGCTCTCTGCGGGCCTCTCCGGGGTGGGCCGGCTCGTCGTACCGGCAGGCTCGACGACGCCCTCCTGGGGCGCTTCGGGGCTTGCCAGCTCGGCGAACTCGGCGCGCAGCATGGAGAGGGTGACGTAGGGCGGATTGGGCCGCCGGGGGTCGGCGATGGTGGTTCCGGTGTGCAGCGCGCGGGCGAGGCGGTAGTAGGCCATCGCCAGGTCGCGGGACTGCCGCCTGCGGGTCAGCACCTGCCGGACGGCCCGCGCCAGCCAGGCCGCGCTGAGCGCGGTGGTCCTGGCGGGCGGGACGCTGGCCCACAGCTTCAGGGCGTCCTGGATCGTGGCGACGCCGAGCTGAGTCAAGGCCAGGTGGTAGGCGACCGACGCGGCGTCGGTCTCGGACTGCGGAGCGGGGGCGGTCAGTTGATCACCCCCTGCTCGATCAGGCGGGCGTCCAGAGGACGTCCGCGAAGTAGTTCGTGGCGTTGAAGGCGTTGACCGGGAAGGCGGGCGCGGAGCCCTGGCCGTAGCGCCCGTTGCGCAGCAGGTCGACGCCGGGGTAGGCCCACTCGTTGGGCACAGCCGTGAGCCCACCGCTGACGATGGGCTGCGACAGGCCGCGGGAGGTGGCGACGTAGCCGCGCTGGGTCCAGTAGGCCGCGACGTAGGGCTGGTTCGCCGCGACGCTGATCGGCTCGGCGAACAGGGCCTCGCACCACGCGCCAGGCGTGAGCGCGCCGAAGTCCGCGCGGGCCAGCTCGACTCCGGCACTGTCGGTGTCGAGGCGGTACAGCAGGCCGGTGGGCGTGCCGAGCGGCAGGGTCGACGGGCAGAACAGGCGGACACCGTGCACCCGACCCGGCACGCTGGCGATCCAGACCGTGCCGAGGGTGTAGGACTCGGTGTCGTCCACGTTCGGGTTCGCGGGCGTCAGTCCGTCCATGATCGACAGGGGCACCGCTTCGAGCGGCGGCTCCTGGTCGACCGGCACCCAGGCGCCGCCCAGGCGCACCGAGCGCCGCACGTCGACCCAGGAGCCGCCGACCCGCACCCGCCTAGGCACTGGTGTCGTCCCAGATCGAGCCGTCCGGCACGTTGCCGGGGTCGACCGGGCCCACGTAGTGACCGGCGCTGGTCGACGCCACGTAGGCACTTCCGCCCCAGCGCCAGGCCAACATGGCGTTGGTCGGCACCGAACCGGCCGGACCGGCGGGGCCTTCCGGACCGGCAGGACCGGCGGGACCGGCGGGACCGGGCTCGCCCGCCAGCGGGTTGGCCGCCAGCCAGGCTTCGACCGCGGCCTCCACCTCCTCGGGCGAGACGCCGTCCAGCGCCGCGAGCTGCGCGCGGAGGTCGGCGATCTCGCCCCACCACGCGGCCGGAGGGGGCACCTCGGGGGCCAGCGTGGCGGGGTCGACGTCGACCAGCGCGGAGTAGGCCAGCGGGGTCGCCGAGTTGGGCACCAGCACGGTCCGCACGTGGCGGGCCAGCGGGCCGTACTCGGTCACCCGCCAGGCCCACAGGCCCGCGTAGGTGCCGCCGTTGGTCGCCGCGAGCTGCACCGTGGCCTTGCCGTTCGCCAGGGCGACGCGCATCGGCTCGGGCAGCACGACGTGGCTCGGCGCGGTGAGGCGCCGGGTCGGCACGAACGTGAGCACGCGCGGCGTGGCCGGGCCGAGCCCGGCGTTGCGCAGGTCGATCTCCACGGCCGTCATGCGGCCACCGGCTCAGCGTCGGAGAACTGCACCGCGGGCGCCGGGGTAGTGGCGCGGCGGATGGACTGCGCGAGCTGGAGCTCGGCGTCCTCCTCCTCGCGCAGCTCCTCCCAGTCGTCGATCTCGTTCTGGGTGACGCCGGGGATGCGCCGCCACAGGCCGCGCTTGGGGACGTTGAGCTGGTCGGCCAGCTTGCCCAGCGCGTCCGCGGACTGCGCCAGGGAGCGCTGCTCCATGTCGCGCCAGAGCACCTCGCCGTGCCAGTCGTCGGCCGACAAGGTCTCGCCCGCGAGCTCGGCGGCGAGCCGGAAGACCCGCTCCCACGCCTCGCTGAACACCCGGCGGAACTCCTCGATCTTGCGCGAGAGCGCCGTCTCCGCGGCCAGCAGGGCTTCCGCCGACAGGTTGGCGATCTGCCCGAGCAAGTGATGCGGAGGGGTCTGCGAGATCGCGGCCAGGTGCCGGATGCTCATGTCGATGGACTCGATGTAGCCCCCGAGGGGCGTTTCGTCCAACGTCCCGAACTTCACATCCGAGTCGTCGGAGAACAGGAACCGCTTGGCGTTGAGGTTGATCGGCAGCGGCTTGGGGTTGCCGTGCTCGTCGAGGATCGGCTCGCCGGTCTCCGGGTCGCGGTAGACCGGCGGGGCCATGCCCGAGGCGTACCGGACCTTGAACGAGCCGCCCGTCTGCGCGATCAGCAGGTCGAAAACCGTCTGGTTGATGCGGTTCTGGAGCTCGATCATCGGCTCGATCACGCCGACCGTGCGGCCCTCCAGGTCCACCATCGCGGCGAACCGGGTGACCGGGCACTCCGAGGAGCCGTGGCGGCGCCCGTTCTGCACGACCACCGAGGCGAGGTCCGACAGCGACTTGAACGTCACCCGGTACTCGTTGCGTCGGTCCCACATCCGGGCCACGCCGCGGATCTCGCCGAGCGGCTTCGTCACGATGGTGAGCGCCGCGAACGGGACCAGGTCGTTAGCCGGGTCCTCGAACAGTGCCGCGGTCTTCAGCGCCGACAGGCCCTTGGTGACCACCCGGCGCCCGCCCTTGACCTTCTCGGTCAGGGTGAAGGCGTGGCCGTAGGTCAGCGCGCCGCGGTAGACCGCGGTCTGCCGGGCACCCAGGCCCGACCGCTCCCAGTGGTCCCACTCGGGCAGCACCGCGGCACCGCTGACGGGCAGCTCGCCGGGGCGACCGCGCCGGAACCCGTCCACGCACAGCGCCTGTGCCGGGGTGCCGACGAGCAGCGGCATCCAGTTGGACACCGCTCGCTTGGCGAGCATCTTGTACTCGTCGTCGGCCGTCTCCGGCATGTACGGGTCGTCGTGCTCCCCGTGCAGGTAGTTGTCGATGCGCTCCAGCCGGTCGCCGTCCTTGTAGAGGATGCCGAGGAGCTGCTTCGCCAGCGACGCGGGACTGGTGTCCGCCAAGGGGTCTCACCGCCTCACATGAAGTAGCCGCGCCCGGTGCGCTTCTTGGTCTTCTTGCCCCTCGTGCGCAGGTCGTAGAGCGCCTCGTGCGCGAGCATCAGCGCCGCGTAGAGGTCGACCTTGCGGGGGGAGTCGGCGCTCTCCTTGCCGAAGGAGAGGCCGTAGTTGTTGGTGCGGCGGCGCGCGTTGAGCGCGTGTCGCTTCAGGGCCAAGTCGCCGTTGTGGCCCAGCTTCGCGTCGAAGATCGACCGCATGAGCCGCTCGTGCGCCAGCGTCGAGCGCTGGAGCGAGCCGCGCATGTCCCAGGCGATGGCGTTGGTGCCCGGAGCCTTGACGGCCAGGCTCTCGCCGTACGCCTCGGCCCAGTCGGCGATGTAGCTCTCCCACAGGGCGACGTCGGCGTAGAACGCCTTGACCTCGTAAAGCCGGAACGTCTCGTGCACCGTGCTGTCCACGGCCACGCGGTTGACCTCCCAGCCCTCGCCCTGCGGGCCGTCCGGCTTCTCCCAGACGTCGATGACGAACGCCGTGAAGTCGCTGATCCGGATCGCCACGAGGGCGGTCGCGTCGTCGCTCTTGCCGCCGTCGAACCCGAGCACGATCTCGTCGCCGGGGCGCAGGACCGCGCCCTCGCGCAGGCAGGCCGACCACTCGGCGGGCCCGTACAGCGCGTCTTCCTCGGCCACGATCTGGTTGAGCCACATCCGGCGGGACCGGCTGGCCGAGATCGTGGTGTCGAGGACGGACTCGATGATCGCCTCGACGCGCAACCAGACCGCGTCACCCCGGATTTTGGGGATGACGATCTTCAGCGACTCGGGCGTCAGCGGGGTCCGCGGGTGCGCCTCGATCGAGTCGTAGAGGAACGCGATCGAGGCCGCGCGGCCTTCGAGCATCTTCTCGAAGGCGTCGCGCATCCGCTCGGCTACGGAGTCCTCGCCGGGCAGGTAGGCGTTGGTGATCGCCAGGTAGCGCGAGTCCTTCTTGGTCGCGTTGCCGTCGATCGTCTCGTACATCTTGTGGCCGTTGTTGCCGCTCACCCAGTGGTGGGTCTCGTTGAGCAGCACGAACGTCGTCCGCTTGCCTTCAATGGCGCGGTAGCTCGACGTGACGGCTTCGAGGCGGCACTTGCCGCCGTTGGCCCGGATGAGCTCCGCGCCGTCCTTGACGCGGTAGGTCTTCTTGAACCGGTCGCTCATCAACGACGGGATGAGCGCCATCGTGTTCGTGGTCTGCGACTGGTTGACCGCGGTCACCTGCACCCACGCCTGCGGGTGCGGGATGCCGACCGGCTCCATCGTCTTGGTGTCCCAGTGGGAGAACCGCGACGGGCCGACCAGCTCGACCAGGCACAGCACCGCGAGCAGGGGGTCCTTGCCCCAGCCCTTCATGCGCTGGAGGACGCCCTTGCGGTACACGAAGCGGCCGGTCTCGTCGACCGCGTACCACCACAGCACGAAGCGGAGCTGCTCCGGCGTGAACTTCCAGGGCCCGCCGTCCTCGGCGAGGAGGTACTCCGCGCACCACCCGGCGATCTGCCAGCCAAGGGTGTAACGCGGGAGCTCCCAGGCGCCGAGCGGGTTGCGCCGCCAGGTGGGGCCGAGGAAGGTCGGCTCCAGGGCGTCGATCTCCTCGGCGGTCAGCACGTTCGCCACTGGTGACACCTCCTCGGGCGGGGGACCGCGAGGAGAAGGTCAGGGCTCAGGCTTCGAGCCCGAGATCCTTGCGGTAGTCGGCGATGGCCGTGACGGAGGCGGGAGTGCTCTCCTCCTCCTGCTCGTGCAGCTCGATGCGCACGCGGCGGCGATCTCCCTCGGTGACGAGGAGCCGCTCGAACGCCGAGTAGATGGTCTGGAGCATCTGCCCCGACCGCTTCCCGCCCGGCGCCCGCTTGTAGTACGAGAGGTCTTCGCACAGCGAGTAGGCGAAGGCCCAGTCCGAGTCCTGGTAGAAGTCGGCTTGTCCCGAGCTCCTCAACGCCCTGTAGAGGCGGAGCGCGATCGGGTGCCACTCCTTGTCCGGGTGCGGGACGGTGACCGGACGCAGGGTGCCGCGGGTGACCGACTGGGCGTCGCCGCCCTTCCGCTCGCGCGGGCGGGCGAGGTTGTCCTCGCGGTCAGGCACGGGGCCTGGCATCTCGATCACCACCTCGTGAAGTAGGGGGACGCCCGCCCCGTGACAGGGGACGGGGCGGGCGTGGTCGCGTCGATCAGAGGCTGAACAGGTGCTGCCAGTCGTCGCTGTAGCACTTGCCCCAGATCGTCGTCTGGTTCGGGCGGTACTTCCGCTGGAAGGCCGCCATCGCGTCGGTCGTGGGCGGGTCCCACCGACCGTCAGCCCAACCGGCGTAGCCGGGGGCGAGGCCGAGCTGCTGGAGCTTGACCTGGATGGCCCGGATGTGCGGGCGCTCCCAGTCGTACTGGGAGCCGGGTGCGCCGCCGTGCTGGCGGTGGTCGCCGCGCCAGTCGCCGAACCAGTGGCCCGGCAGGTGCGCGAGCGGCCATGCCGGAGCGGCGGGCTTGGGCGGTGCCGGGGGCGGCGCGGGGGCCGGAGCCGGTGCGCTGGTGCCCGTCAGCATGGGGATGTTCCACGGCCGCGGGTCGAGCAACCGCCGGTCGCTGTGCACGCTGAAGTGCGCGTGCGACCAGTGCCCCGAGCTCGGCGTCCACTGGTACGGCCGGAACTGCGGACGGGTGTCCATGATCAACGCCCGGTGGATCGCGTACTTCAGGCGGTTCTCGCCCTGGTCGCGGCACGCCACCTGGAGCTGGTCCGTGAACCGGTTGAGGTCCAGGCCGATCTCGGGGTGGTTCGTGATGTCCAGCGCGGTCACGTACGCCTGGCCGTCGATCACCACCCACGGGTTGTGGTCGGACGCCGAACCCTGCGCGCGGTGTGCCGCGTCGCCGATCCAGCCGTCGCTGGCCTTGGACCGGCCGGGGAACTTCTGGTCGAACTGGGCCCGGAGGGTGACCAGCGCGGGCGCCAGGAGGTAGGACAAAGGCTCATCTCCAATCGCAGGGCGCACGAAAAACCCCGCCAGCCGATTTCGCTGACGGGGTTTTCGCGCGCAGGCGCGGCGGGACTCGAACCCGCGACACACGGTTTTGGAGACCGTTGCTCTGGCCGCTGAGCTACACGCCTTGAAGCTAGACAAGGGACCGGCGCCCTCGTCCGCGGGAATTCACATGAGGCCGGGGTGCTCCTCAGTGCGCCGGAATTTCGCGTTCTGCCGCCTCCAGTTGGCGGCTTTCGCCGCCGCCCCTTCCTTGGAGGACTTCTGTCGGTGATGCCACCCGCAGAGCGAGGTGAGGTTGGCGTCTCGGTGGTCGTCACCGCGCAGAACGTGGTCCACGTCGCTCGCCGGTTCCGCGCACCGCACCCCGAGCTCGTCGAGGTGGGTGCAGCGGTAACCGTCGCGCTTCAAGATGCGAGCGCGGATGCGAACCCAGTCGGCCGGGAGGCGACTACGCCGGTCAGAACCGGACCACTGGGGCATGGCGAAAAACCGCCTTCACGACGTGGAAAAGGGAGCCTCGACGACGTGGGCGGGGAGAGGAGGGCCCGCTGCCGACCCGAGGCGACTTGGAAGGCACAAGCGCAGGAGGCTTGTATTTGCCTAAGTGACTTCGTCTGTAGGCCCCGACAGGGGCCTAAGCCTTCAGCGCTTCGTCTTGGCGTTTCAGGCTTTCACTTATATATACGGTTTTTGATCATGGTCTTAGAACCACACTCGCTTGTGACCTGGGTCACACCTACAGGCTTGGGCGGCGGCGAAGGGCTGAGCGCCAGGTGGAAGGCTTGGGCCCCTGGCGGGGCCCGCAGCGGCGAAGGGCTGGCCTCCGCGAGGACTTCGCGCTGGGGCCCCTCCGGGGCCCACCTGGGCAACGGCGTCGAGGCTTGGCGCCTGGGCACTGGCCTGGCCCAACTCGTGGGACAACGTTGCACACCTGCTGTACCGTGAAGGCATGACGAACGAGCGCGAGTCCGCGGCGGCCGAAACCGCTCGATTCGGCGCGCTCGTGCTGGGCGCCGAGCTAGCCTCCGCAGAGGACATCCCCGCAGGTAGCCGCCTCGCAGAGCTCTCCCGCCGCCGCCGAGAGCTGGAGGCCGCCGGAGTGCCAAACGACGAGATTCGCGACGCCCAGGTGCGGGCTGCCAGGCGTAGCTGACCGCCACTGAGCTGCGGCGACACGGTGAGCGAGCTCCGCTCGCAAGCTTGCGAACGACTTTGGAACCGTGGCGGAATCTCAGCCGCTAAGACATGGCGGTACCCCTCCTGGCTCGCGAGGGGTCATACCCCCAGGGGGTACGCGGGTCGCTCGGCATGGTGTATGATCGCGCGCCCGTTGCGCGGTTCCCTTTCACCGCAGAGCACGCGGCACGGGCACGGCAGGCAGCGACCAGCGAGCGAGCGACCAGCGCGAGGCAGGCAGCGAGCACGCGACAGAGCGTGAGCCAGGTCACAACGCGAGGGCAGGCCACCGGGCGCACCTGGCAAGGTCCGCATGGTGTGGATCTTGAAGTCCCGAAATGTCCGATTTGAACCCCCCTTTGACCAGCCAAAACGTCTGAGAGCGCCTCTCACGACCGGGGGTGTGTGGCTGTACCGGACTGACCGGAAATCGCCTCTACGGCCAAACCAGGGCCCTATACGGCCATGCGCTGGAATATCTGCCAACGTTGCCCACAAAGGGCCCAAAACCAGGGCTGACCAGCAAAAACAGGTTCGATTTGACGTGGTGTGCAACGTTGGCCTAGTGTTCTCGCTGTCAGAACGAACCGGCCCTCACCAGGGGGAACGAAGTTCCGGCGCAGGTCCTTTGAAAACCGAATGCGCAACTTGCACACGTGGCGAACCTTTGCTAAGGTTCTTCACAGCAAGAGCCGATAGCGACCGCCCAGCGGGAACGATCGGAACGCGCACCCAAGCGGCACAACGGGCAACCGTTGTGAAGCTGCCGGACTACCTACGCAACGGGCGCAAGGGGAAAGGCGGTTGTCCTGCAAGGATGTGCGTACCGAACGGGATAGCACGGACGGGTAGCGGGAGGCAGCACAGAGCGGAAGCAAAATCGCCGAGTGTGTAACTTGCGCAGACGGGTCGGACCTGCTAAGGTTTGACACAGAGCGAGAGAGCAAGGCAAGGCGGGACCGGATACTGGTCGCTAGCAATAGCTGCTAAGTCCGGAGTAGCCCCCAAAAACCTGTTCTTTGAGAAATAAATAGCGTGTAACCGGAATGCGTCACTGCATACGGGCAGCCCGTTAGCCCCCTTCGGGGGCACGTGGAAGGGCCAGCCGAAACGCCGGGGAAGTGTGCGGACGACCATCGCACGCGGAGCCCCCGTAGGAATGGTGACGCAGCGACATCGTGGCCTGAATTGAACGCATGGCGGGCAGGGGGTGACCTCTGCCCGCACTTCAAGCCCAGCGTGTGTAACGTTGGCAGCCTGTCGCTTCCGTCGAATTTGGACGGCGTGCTTCGGAAGCAGCGGCGGGCGCTCGGTTCCTGATCACTGACCAGAGGAGTGAACCGTGTTCCGACTGTTCGAGGTGTCCCCGGAGCTGTACCGCGACGCGCTTGCCGTGGCACGGGACCAGTCCGACCGGATCGCGGCGGCTACCTCCAAGCCGGAGGAGATGCCCGAGGACGCCGTGTACTACCTCGCCGACGACCTGACCAGTGGGTTCGGTGTGTCGGCCGACGCCGAGCTGATCGGCCTGTTCAGCACCACCAAAGGGCGCGGCAAGGAGTTGGTGACCGAAGCGATCACCGCCGGTGCCGTGCGCCTCGACTGCTTCGACGGCTTCCTGCCGGAGTTCTACGAGACCTTCGGGTTCCGGGAGACCCACCGGGAGGCGAACTGGACGCCCGGAGAGCCGGACGTCGTCTTCATGGCCCTGGTGTGAAACGTTGGCGAAACAGGGGGTGACCCCTGTCCACGGGGCTGGCATCCCCGTGCCGATGAGCCTGCCCATCCCGAAAGGACTGTCGGCCATGACCCTGGCGCTTGTCGACGCCATCCGTCCGACTCCTCTGCGCTACTTCGAGTTCGATCAGAACAACGCTGGCGGTCGGTACTGGTTCGACGCCGAGCGCGGGATCTCCGTGCGGGTGTTCATCCAGGCCGCCTCCGCGGTGGAGGCGAACCGGCGCGCACTGGCGATCGGGATCAACTTCGACGATCAGTGCAAGAGCTGCTGCGGCTACCGGTGGTGGGAGCTGGGGTCCGACGCTCCCGGTCGCGACCGGCCCGAGGTCTACGGCGTGCCCGTGGAGGACTACGTCCCCGACCGCCCCCGGCGGGAGATCAAGGGACCGCACGTCTACGTGCACCGCCTCGACGGCTCGATCGAGGGCTACGGCGTGCCCCGTCAGGCGGCGCTCGGCGCCCAGCGAACGAGAGCCCTGCCCCGGTAACCGGCGAAACGGGGGGAGACCTCCGTCCCCTGGGCTGGCATCCCAGGGCTGATGAGCCTGCCGAACGAAGGGAAATCCATGAGCACCACCGATGGCGCACTGTCCGCAGAGGCGGAAGCGGAGCACGTCCGCATGGCGGAGATGCTGTGCAAGACCCTGCGCGAGCTGAACATGGCGCACGACTCGGTGAACGGGTTCTACGCCTCGGACAACTCGCACCAGGCGAACGCCAAGGGGTGGCGTGCCCTGAAGCCGTACGCGGCGGTGCAGCACGCGCTCCGGGTCTCCCTGCTGGAGCTGTGCGGGGGGAACGAAGAACAGGCGGAGTGGATCGACTACCAACTGTGCGACAACGGGGAAGACGTCGCCTACAACCTGGCCGAGATGCGCAAGGAGTGGGCCTTCCGCGAGGAGATGGCGCTCGTCCGCAAGGCCGACGACCTGCTGATCGCCCTCGAAAACGCACAGAGGGGCGCGGACCCGGACGAGCTCCTGGTCTTCACCCTCCAGAAAGAGCTCACGGACGCGGTGCGTCCCCTGGTCGGCAACGACGACGACCGGGCGGCCCGGCTCGTGAGAGAGGCGCAGGAAAAGCGCTGGTACATCTCCGACTTCGAGCTGGACGAGCTGCGGAAGCAGTGGGCCCAAGAGGACGCCCAGGTGTGAAACGTTGGCGAAACAGGGGGAGACCCCTGTCCGCAGGGCTGGCATCCCTGCGCTGATGAGCCTGCCGAGTTACGGGGGAATCGCAGTGGAGCTGAAGACCTGGCAAGTCGTGGGCGCGTTCGTGGCGTCCCTCCTGGTCGCGGTAGCCGTGGCGGTCGGCTTGGTGCTGGTCGTCTACGCCTACTCCCCAGCGACCGCAACGGGAGTGCTGTGCAAGGGCGGCATGACCGTCACCGAATCCGAGGGCTGGAGCTACGCAGCCTGCGTGCATCGGCGCTGAGCGACTGGCGAAACCGTCCGCCCGGACGGTCCGCGGGATTGGCATTCCCGCGCTGAGGATGCCTGCCAATTCAGCAATCGAGAGGTGTATTTGCCATGCCCGGAATCACCGACGTCCCCCTGGTGCGGGAAATCCTCGGGGGCGACCTGTTCAAGGCGATGGGCACTGCATTCGACCGGATCGAGTGGGCAGAGGACGAGATCCAGCGCGCGATGCGCCGGAACCCGGCGGAAGCGGACCTGCTCTACCACAGCTTCGAGCTCCTGAAGGCGACGCACGACCGAATGGACTCGGAGAGGGTGTTCCGGGCCCACTGCCGCGAGTTGCTCCAGCGCGTGGTCAACCGGGAGGACACCCGACCGGGGACTGCTGCGGAGGTGTGCTGCATCGCCTCGGACGCAAGCAAGGTGACCCCGCTCAACACCAGCGCGGCCGGTCTCTACTTCCGCATGTGGCAGAAGGCGTTCCCGGACCTCGTCCCCGCGATCGAGAGCGACCTCCCGCACTACGAAGCGCTGAAGGGGTCGCAGATCGACGACCTGGAGGCGGAATCCCGCCGGAAGCTCGCGGTCGCGGAGCGCGTCCTGGGCGAAATCGAGTGCGGCGGTTGGCACAACGGCGACCGCGTGCAGTGCAAGTACGTCGGCGACACCGACTGACGGCGAAACAGGGGGAGACCCCTGTCCGCAGGGCTGGCATCCCTGCGCTGATGAGCCTGCCGAGACGAGGGGAATCGAATGGACGCAAGGGCCAAGGCGCGGCGAGGTCTCCTCGACCAGCACGCCGCCCTCGTGGACTGGGCGCGGGAGTACCGCCGGATGGGCATCCGCGACGGGGTTCACCGCGCGCTGCAACTCGCAGCCCAGATCCGGATCTCCCTCCTGGAGGAGTGGACGACCGACCAGATGATCGCCGGTCGCGGCCTGGGCGCCCACCCGTGGGACTGCACGTGCGGCGTCTGCTTCCGGGCCTACGTCCAGACCGTCTGGGAAGGGCCCAGCGGGTACGCACCGCTGATCTACCGGGACTGGCTCGACGCCACCCTGGCCGAACGGCGCGAGGTCCGGCTCGAAGCGGAGATGCGGAGAAGACCGCGCTACACGGTCGGGCGCGTTCCGATGGGGCGCGGGTGGGGTGTCTACGACAACCGCCCCGATCCCGTCTTCCCCGACGACGAGAACGCCCCGCCCGAGTACCGGCACTGGCACTCCACGGACTACGGCTGGCGCGGCGAAGCGCAGGGGGTCGCGGACCGCCTGAACGCCCGGAGCTAACTGGCGAAACCCCCTGGCGGGGGTCCGCAGGGCTGGCATCCCTGCGCTGATGAGCCTGCCAATTCACCCGCGAGGGGAACCCCATGAGTACTGAGGTTGCGATCTGGCACGCCTACTCCCCGGAGCAGTACGCCAAGACGGTGGAGCTGTGGGGGCGCCTGCTGGACAGCCACCGGATCAGCCTGACCGAGGACCGGTACAACCGCGGCCTGGAGAAGGTCGAGCCGGAGCACCTGTACGCGCTGGTCATGAGCGACGGCGCCGCGACGCGCGACTACGACGCCGTGACCGTGATCGTGGCCTCGCACTCCGACTACCACGGCGACGAGTACGACGCCGTGAACGTGGGCGAGCTGATCGACACGCACGGCCTGAACGAGAACGAGCTGTCCAAGGGGTACCGGGCGGCGTGGGTCCAGCTCGGAGAGCTCCCGACCGTCACCGACGACCCGATCGACGTGGGCATCGAGAGACTGGAGGCCCTGGTCAAGCTGGTCGAGGCGTTGACCCAGGGCGACGTCGTGTGCCTCAACGACGAGGCGCTGGAGGAGTACCGCCAGGACCGGATCGCGGCGGCGTGGAGCGACTTCTACGCCCGTGAGGTGTCCCACGAGCTGGAGCACCTCACCGGCTACAACGCGGACGACCTCGGGTTCACCGACGACCAGGTCCGGGACATCTACCTCGGGTTCGAGGACAACGACTGGCAGTTCAGCGACTCGAACACCGTCACCAACCACGCCCACGAGGACACGGTCGACCACGTGATCGACACCATCCGCGACGCCTGGCGCGCGGTCGCGGTCGACCCCGAGCAGACCTCCCTGCCCATCGCCTCCTGATCCGGCGAAACCGTCCACACCGGACGGTCCCGAGGGCTGGCATCCCTCGGCTGATGAGCCTGCCAACGAGGACGGACGACATGGACGACTACGAGGACGAAACCGCGACGTGCCGCACGGACGGATGCGACGGCGACCCGGACGACGGCGAGGGCTACGACGGGTTCTGCGGCAACTGCGCCGATTGCCTGGAGGCAGAGGGCCACTGGGGCTGACTGGCGAAACCGCCGTGCTGGGCGGTCCCGAGGGCTGGCATCCCTCGGCTGATGAGCCTGCCAACGAGGAGGGACCACATGAGCGAGACGCCCAAGCCCAAGGGGCTCGGCCTGGATTTCTACCGCTCCGCGCGAGGCGGGGACTACACGCTCGGCGGGATCTCCGGGCGCTTCGACCAGTGCGTGCTGATCGGCATCATCAACCACACCAGCGCGCGACTCACGGGCCAGCCCCCCGCACCGCAGCCGCTACCCAAGCTCAGCCAGGTCGTCGAGCCGAGGCCCGACGCTCCGGCGGTCTACCTGGTGATGGGCAAGCACGGCCCGAACGACCGGTTCATCATCCCGGCCGACCAGGAGACGTGGCAGCCGGACACCCGCTGGTGGATGCACGGGGGCAACTTCGCGGACACCACCGACTCCCGGTTCGACGCCCTGCTTCCGGGCGGGTTCGCGGTCCGCGTCCACGACCGCCACGAGGGCTGAACGCACGGCGAAACCCCCTGTCGGGGGTCCTGGGGGCTGGCATCCCCCGGCTGACGAGCCTGCCGAGAACAGGGGAACACCATGCAGGACAACGAGTTCGACCGCAACGTGATCACCGACGAGAACGTGGACGAGATCATGGACACGGCCGGATACGGCATCACCTACTGGGCCACCAGCCCGACCGAGGGGCAGCTCGCGAAGGCGCCCGAGGACACCTCGTTCGTGATCGTGGAGGACGAGGAGGACGGGAGCGGCGAGGTCCACTACCTGACCCGCGACCACATCCGCGACGCCTTCCTGAAGATCCTCGGGCCCGAGCAGACGCTCGTGAACGACAGAGTGCAGGGCTACCTCCTCGCCGCCTGGCGGGACCGCGACGGCGAGGGCATCGACACGACCCACGTCGACAGCGACGCGGCCGACTGCATCGTGCAGGTCGCCGCCTTCGGACGACTGGTCTACGGCTGATGCTCCCGACCCTCCAGGACCAGTGGTTCTTCAGATGACCCGGCGAAACCGCCCCCCGCGGGGCGGTCCCGAGGGCTGGCATCCCTCGGCTGACGAGCCTGCCGAACGAGAGGAGAGCGGCCATGCGCAAGCGGCTGCTGTGGAGAATCCCGGCCCTCGCCTTCGCGGCGAGCCTGGCCGTGGCGAGCGTGGCGACCGTCCCGTGGGGCGAGCCGCAGGAGGACGACCCCAACTGGAACTGCCGCACGATGGGCAACCACGACTGCGGCTTCCCCGACCCCGACGACACCGGCGTCGTGATCCTCGTGCACTTCGACGAGCGCGGCGAGCCGGTCAGCGTCCGCAAGCGCGTCCTGCCCGGCCAGGTGCAGCGATGACCGCCCCGGCCGAGGTCGCCAAGGCGGCGCCCGTGCCCGAGCGGGTCGGCACGTACCGAGTGGTCGCGCATTACGACTTCCTGGGCCTGGGGGAGCGCATCCTCCTGCTGGCGAAGCCCAGCGGCCTGGGCCTGGACTACGCGACCGGTTCCGTGTCGGTGTTCGCCGACACCCCGACCTACTGGTTCGGGAGCAAGGACTTCAACGGCATCTCGACGGAGGTCAACCTCCGCAACGCGACTCGCGACTTCTTCCAGCGCATCCACGGGCGCATCGCCGCGGCCGGTTGATCTACGGCGAAACCCCGCGAGGGGTACGGCGGGCTGGCATCCCGCCGCCGACGAGCCTGCCGCCGAGCGAGAGGAGAGCCAGCAATGCAGCCGATCAGGCAGCACCAGTGGCACCCGTTATGACCAGGCGAAACCGCCCCCTTTGGGGGTGGTCCGCAGGGCTGGCATCCCTGCGCTGATGAGCCTGCCGTGAGCAAGGGGGAACGACCCATGACGACCACAGAGCTGCTCACCCCGGCCTACCGGGTGCGGATCGAGCGGGACGACGACGCCGAGAACCCGCGCCTGACCTTCGAGCAGACGTCGCACGTGATCACGGTCGACGCCAACAGGTCCATCCCGGTCGACGAGGACTTCGGCCCGCTGGCCGACCAGTGGCGCAGCCTGGAGGAGCGGTACGCCAGGGGCCGCGCGATGGCGATCTTCGTCAGGTACGCGCAGGCCGTGCACGGGGCGACCGTGCTGCTCGACACCGCGCACTACGACGGGGCCCGCGCGATCTGGTACCTGCTGCCCGAGGACGTGAACCTCGCCTACGCCCCCGAGGGACTCCAGGCGTACGCGATGAAGATCCTGGAGGCCGAGCGCACCGAGTACCGCGCGTGGGCCCGCGGCGAGGTGCTCAAATACGTGATCGAGCGCCTGGTCACCTGGAGCAGCCCCGAACTGGGCACCACCCGGCAGACGTGGGAGCTGGTCGAGGAGCACGGGGGCTACGAGTCCGAGGCCGAGGCCGAACGTGAGGCGCAGCAAGCGATCGACGCGCTGACCACCGAGCCCGAGGACGGCGGCGACGACGAGAGCGACGCTCCCAGCCCGCGCGTGGCGCAGGTGCCCGAGAAGGTGTGGCAGGCCGTCGTCGCCGGGCCCGGCCACCTGAAGAACATCGTCGAGGCGACGAGCTCCGATCAGCCGGACTGGAACGTGACGACGCTGGTCGGCGACGTCGTCATCACCGTGACCGAGACGGTGCGCGCGGTCGACGACGAGCGCCTGGCCGCCACGCTCCGAGAGATGCGCAACGAGACCCCGGCCCGCCCGTGGGAGGGCGGCTGGAACAGCGCGCTCGACGCCCTCCTGAAGACGGTGGAGACGCGCATCCGGGAGCGCAAGCGCAGATGAGGCGAAACCCGGCTGACGCCGGGTCCGCGGGGCTGGCATCCCCGCGCTGACGAGCCTGCCGAGACGAGGGGAACAAGATGACCAAGGCCAGTGAGGCGAGGGGCAACTTCGGCGGCCTGTGCTACACGCCGGGCTGCCCGGAGACCGACGCGATGGGGTCCTCGATCTACCACGCGGGCAACGACCGCAACCGGTGCAACGGGTGCCTCGACGCGATCAGCGTCCTGATCCCGGCCATTCCGCAGGAGGCATGGCGCCTGCGGCTGGTGAACGACGAGGCGATGAGCGCCTACGTGCGCCACGTCGTCACGCTGCCCTACAAAGGGCTGCGCGAGCGCGCGGCGCCCCTGCTGGAGCGCAAGGAGCGCGCGTACCAGGACTTCGCACGCCTGGCGCGTGTGGCGGGGGACGGAGCGCTTGTGCGCGACCTCGTTGCGCGCATCGTCGAGGTGCCGCACCTGGTGATCGACTCGACGATCACGAACTTCTGGGTCCGCCACTTCAACGAGTCGACGAGATGAGGCGAAACCCGGCGCGAGCCGGGTCCGGTGGGGTGGCATCCCACCGCTGACGAGCCTGCCATGAGGAGGAGTGCCTAGTGCAGACCATCCAGGACCGCTTCCAGCAGTTCCACGTGGACAACCCCGACGTCTACGAGACGCTGGAGCGCCTCGCGGCCGAGTGGTTCGAGGCGGGCAAGCGCAAGCTTGGGGTGAAGATGCTCTGGGAGACGATGCGGTGGGAGCGCAGCAAGCTCGCGGCCCCCGGCACGTTCGCCCTGAACGACGTCTACACCTCGCGCTACGCACGCCTGCTGGTGCAGCGTCACCCCGAGTGGGCGCCGTACATCGAGCTGCGCGAGCTGCGGGCCGCCTGATGGAGTTGACCGAGCCGTGGCCGAACCTCTTCAGCGTCGGCCAGCCTGTCAAGGTCATCGGTGGCATGTTCCAGGGTGACCGCGGCAAGGTCGCCGATCCGCCCGAGGTGTACCGCATCGACCGTGCGGACGGCTGGCGCTTGCGCGTCGAGCTGCCGGACGGCAGGTTCATCACGCCGCTGATCGGACACGTCCGTCAGGACGACGATCCGCTCACGCCCACGCCGCTGAAGCGCGGCGAGGAGGTCCGCGTGGTATCGGAGACCGGCGGGGCGAAGGGCAAGAAGCTGGCCTCCCTGGGCAGCCTCGACCCGAAGGCCCTGCTCGTGCTGGCTGAGGCGTCCGGCTTCGGCGCGGCGAAGTACGACCAGCACAACTTCCTCCGCGGCTACGCCTGGAGCCTGAGCTTCGACGCCGCGCAGCGCCACCTGCTGGCCTTCTGGGCGGGCGAGGAACTCGATCCCGAGAGCGGTCTGCCGCACGTAGCGCACGCCGCCTGGCACTGTCTGGCGATGCTGAGCTTCCAGCTCCGCGACATCGGCACCGACGACCGCTTCGACTCACCCGAGCGGTCGGCGTGATTTTCAAGTTCGACAAGGTTGCACACGCCCGACGTGGTGTGTAACGTTGGCAGTACCGGAACGAAGGAGCTCGGCAGTGACCGTCTACAACACCCTCATCGGCAAGGTCCACGGTACCTCAGTGCAGACCGGTGACCTCGACCTCGGCGGCGGAACGCTCGTCCTGTCCAAGGCGCCGACGCCATCCACCGCGCCCACGGAGTTCGACAGCGGGGACGCGGTCGTGCTGGCCGAGCACCCCGATGCCGAGGTCTTCACGATCACCGGACTGGTTCAGCACCCCGCGTTCGACGGCAACCGCTACCTCGCCGTGGGCGAGGGTGGCGCCCCCGTGCTGCTGGACCCGGCCAAGATCAAGGCCGCGCCCGTCGACCCCGATCCGACCTTCGCCGTGGGCGACCGGGTCCGCGTGATGACCAACGAGGTCCCCGGCACGGCGCCGCGCGGCTCGATCGGCACGGTGCGCGAGGTCGAGCAGGGGTTCGTCTACGTGCGCCTCGACCACTCGGGGATTCTCTTCCCCCTCCGCGCCAAGGAGTTGGTCGCGCTGATCGACGCGCCCGCGTACCGCAAGGTGGCCGACCTCGCCGACCTGGCCGCGCTGCGGCCCGGCACGGTGATCGTGAACGAGGTCAGCAACCAGGTCTTCGTCAAGGACGGAGCCGGGACCTGGCGACAGCCCGGCTGGCCCGGCCCCTACAGCATCGAGGCCGCGGAGGAGATCGCCGAAGGACTCCTCGTCGTCTACGTTCCGCCCACTTCGCGTGGCTGAGTGTGTAACGTTGGCGAAGGCGGGGGGTGACGTCCTGTGAAGATCACCCCCCGCAAGGACGAGGTCGCGGCTGTCGTTCAGCTCCTGGAGAGCGACGGCTACGACTCGGCGGAGGCGCTCGCCAAGGACGTGATCAAGAGGGTCGCCGAGCTGTTCGGCGACCGCGAGTTCTACGCCTGGGTCCACCGCTTCGGCCCCGGTCAGCTTCAACTGGCCTGGGGCCCGCTGACCAGCGACTCCGAAGTGCTGAAGCTCGCCAAGAAGGCGAGCCTGGGCGGCGAGTCGATGTCCCTGAAGCTCTACAGCACCAACGGCCTTCTCGCCCGCATCGCGGAAGGCAACATCGCCCCAACCGAACACTGCACGGATTGCGGCCATCCCCACGGCGCGCACGAGCACCCGAAGTTCGGCGGTAGGTGCGCCATCCGGCGCTGTACCTGCAAGCAAGACCGCAAGTGAATCCCCCACGTCTCCACCTGTCCGCGTGTGCAACGTTGGCAGTTCTCCCCCTGGATGTGACCTTGTGAGCAACATCAAGACCGTCGCCCACGTGTGGTGCGACACCTGCGGCAAGCGCGGCTTCGAAGACGAACACGACGCGGAGAAGGCTCTGGGGAGGGCCCGCGCCCGTCGTGAGCGCAACGCCGACCGCATCAACCCCGCCTCGCGGCGAGGGATGAAGCGGGAGAACAGGTACTACGAGTGCTCGGAGGGCCTGCTCCACCTCACGGAGCAGTCCCGCCGCGTGCACCACCAGCACACCGCGCGCCGCTGGGGGGCGGTCGCGTGAGCTGCATGACCTGCGTGAACCGCCGAGCGGTGGTGACCTCCGAGGCCGCCAACCTCCGCCGTCTCGCCCGCATGGCCGCCCGCAACGAGACCCGGCGCAACGTCGAGCTCGTGATCGCCGCCAAGGCAAAGGTCGAGGACGCCAAGAGCGTGCTCACCCAGCACGAGGCGTACTGCGAGGTGGCCGCGTGAGCGTCGCTCTCGAAGCCGCCCTGGAGGCGATCCGGGGCGCGGTCTACGAGGAGAACGAGCGCGGCGGCGAGGCCCGCGGCATCGTGCAGGCGATCGGCCGCCTGGTCGGCGTCGACCTCGGCAAGGACCCGCTCGACGGCAACGTGTGGAGCCCGGCGAACATGCGCCGCGTCGTGACCGCGGTCGACGCGCTGCGCCGCCAGAACGCTCAGCTCCGCGGCCTGCCGCCCGGCGGCTTCGCGCCGCGTCCGGCCTGCGTCGCGTACGGCGAGCGCGGCTGGTGATTGTCCACCGATGCAAGGGGTGCCGGGCGGCCTGGCTGTCGCCCGGCATCGACGAAGACGGCTGGTACGAGTCCATCCGGTGCACCTGCCCGGTGGGCTCCGAGCCTGAGTTCGAGGTGCTGGCCGAGGTGCAGCCCCCGACGTCCGTGCGGTGCACGTGCCCGGCGGGCTCCAGGCGAGCCCTCCACCACTTCCGGCGGTGCCCCGTAGCTCTGCCGGAGAACGATCCCCGGTACCTCAACCCCTTCATGGCGGGCATGTTCGCCGCCCGCATGGCCCTGGTGCGGCACGGCTGGAAGCACGCCGAGCCGCTGAGCATCCAGGAGGCCGTCACGGTCATCGACCGCGAACGCCTCCAGTCCGTCGCCCTCCTGATCAACCAGCACGCGGACACTCCCTCGTCCGCGTCGTCGCCGAAGGACGGTCCCACCCAGTGACCAACGCCATCGCCCCCCAGCTCGCGCCCGAGACCGACATCCTGATCGTCGGCTTCACCGAGGAGCGCCGCGCCTACCCCCAGTTCCGGCACTGGCAGGTCTACGCCGCCTCGGCGCCGCTGACGATGATGCTGAGCGGGCGTCGCTTCCGCCGCGCCTACTTCACGGACGGCGCGCAGCGCATGAAGGGCTTCGACCGGCTCGCCGACACCCTGCACGACCGGGTGGCGAAGGGCGAGGCGGACATGATCGTGCACGTCTCGGCCTACGAGCGGCTGACCGCGGCGGACGAGGCCGACCGCGCCGCGCGGCACGCCGCTCCGGCGCACGAGCTGGACCTGCTGATCACGGGCGAGCGCGACAACCCCGCGGACTACCCGCAGTTCGAGCGCGGCCAGATCGTGCGGGCCATGCAGGCGAACAGGTCCCTGCACGGCCGTCACCTCCGCCGCGTCTACTTCACGCCGGACGCCGCGCGCTCCGTGCTGTTCGCCCAGACGCGCTCGACCCTGGAGTACCAGGTGGCGCGCGGGACCGCCGAGCTGATCGCCCCGATCGAGGACTACGGGCGGCTGGCCGAGGCGGACGCGGCGCTGGTGCGCGGCCTGAACCAGGCTCGGGCGTTCCAGGCGTGACGTACCCCAAGCTCGCGGAGCTCATCAAGGCCGACCCGCGCGAGGAGAAGCTCCCGCGCTGGGCACGCAACAAGATGGAGGGCCTGCGTCGCGCGGTCAGTCTCGCGGCCCTCGACGTCGTGGCGGCCGACCAGCGCGCGGACGAGGCGCGGCTCGCCACCCGGCCCGAGGACTCGGACGCCGTGCTCGACCCGTACGCCGAGATCCCGATCGGCCTGGGCACAGGGCGGCGGGTCCGGTTCCGGCCGAACGCCCCGGACGACGGCTACATCGACGTCTGGGTGGAGCACGGCGAAGTCCAGGTGATGGCCCACCGCCGCATGGCCGTGCTGCCCCAGTCGTCGAACGTGGCGCGGATCGTCTCCAGCCTGTGAGGCGCTGAACGAAGGCGGGGCGCTCCACTCAGGGGCGTCCCGCCCCCATTCCCTGAAATCGAATCGGAGAATTGCCCCCTTGAACCCTCGCCGCCTCACCGTTGCTGACGTGTGTGCCGACCTCGAAATCTCCCGGTCCACCTTCTACGACTGGCGCGCGAAGAAGCGCGGCCCGAAGTGCATCCGCCTGCCGAATGGCGAGCTGCGAATCCGGGTCGCGGATTACGAACGGTGGCTGGAAGAACTGGAGGAATCGGCATGACGGACGACACGAGCTACGACGTCCAGGTTTTCGCGCTCGACCCCTACATCCACAAGGGGAGCAAGAAGGTCACCTACTGGGTCCGCTGGCGGGTGATCAAAAAGCGCTTCAAGCAGAAGTACGCGACCAAGGCGCTCGCGGAAGGGTTCCGGTCCGAGCTGCTCTCCGCGGCCCGCAAGGGCGAGGCGTTCCGGACCTTCGACGGTCTGCCCGTGTCGATGGCGCGGCAGTCCGACGAGATGAGCTGGTACGAGTTCGCCTGCGCGTTCGTCGACATGAAGTGGCCGCACGTCGCGGCGACCACCCGGCGGACGCACGCCGAGGCGTTGACCAGGGCCACCCCGGCGATGTTCTCCTCGACGAAGGGGAAGCCGGACGACGCGCTGATCAGGTCCGCGCTGACCCGCTGGGGGTTCAACACCGCCCGCCGGGCCGACGCGCCCGAGGACGTGCGCCGGGCGCTGAAGTGGGTCGCGGCGAACACCCTGCCGGTGACCGCGCTGCGCGACCCGCAGGTGCTCCGGCCCCTGCTCGACCGGCTCGCGGTCAAGCTCGACGGCAAGCCCGCGGCGCCGAGCGTCGTGTCCCGCCAGCGCAAGATCCTCGGCACGGCGATGGAGTACGCCGTGGAGCGCAAGCTCCTCGACTCCAACCCCATCCCGGCCCTGAAGTGGATCGCGCCGCGGAAGACGGTCCAGGCGATCGACCAGCGCCGCGTCGCCAACCCGGCGCAGGTGCGCGACCTCCTGGACGCTGTGCGCGTGCAGCAGCGCAGCGGCCCGCGCCTGGTGGCGTTCTTCGGCTGCCTCTACTACGCCGGGATGCGCCCGGAGGAGGCCGTCGCGCTGTCCAAGCACCAGCTCTCCCTGCCCGAGGAGGGCTGGGGAGAGATCCACCTGGAGACCGCCCGCCCTCACGCCGGACGCGAGTGGACCGACAGCGGGAAGAACCGGGACGAGCGCCAGCTCAAACAGCGGGACGCGGGCACGATCCGCCCGGTCCCCAGCCCGCCCGAGCTGACCGAGCTGCTGCACCGCCACATGCGGGTCTACGGCACGGCCAGGGACGGGCGGCTGTTCCGCGGCGAGCGCAACGACGACGAGCTGCCCAAGCTGACGATCCTGCGGGCGTGGCGCAAGGCGAGGGAGAAGGCGTTGCCGCCCGAGCTGGCGGCCACGGACCTGGCCGCCTCGCCCTACGACCTGCGCCACGCGGGCGTGTCGCTGTGGCTCAGCTCCGGCGTGCCGCCGAAGCAGGTCGCCGAGTGGGCAGGGCACTCGCTGGAGGTGCTGTTCCGGATCTACGCCCACGTGCTCAGCGGCTCCAACGACGCCATCCGCGCGCTGGTCGAGGCGGGGTTGAAGGGGGCTTCGGGCGACTCAGAGTGACGTGATCGACGTCACCTGCGACGGGGCCCGATCCGCCCCGTTGATCAAGGTCGGCGGGATCTCGTCGGCACACCATCGGCACAGGCAGCCGCAAACGGCCGGTTTTGGCCGGACACAGCCGGACAAGCAAAAAGCCCGCTGGGCAGCATTCGTGCTGCTCAGCGGGCTTTTTTGCGTGGTGCCCCCGGCAGGATTCGAACCTGCGCTCCCGCCTCCGGAGGGCGGTGCTCTATCCCCTGAGCTACGGGGGCCGCAGCTACGGGGAGAAGCTTAGCGCACGGGGGCGAGGGGGTTTCACCGGGCCTACCCTCGGAGCATGGAGGCGGTGTGGCGTAGCGGGGCCGGGGTGGATGACCTGCGGATTTGGGGGAAGGTGGAGGGAGTCGAGGGGGCGGCGACCGTGGTGCTGGTGCACGGGTTCCCCGACACCTCGCAGCTGTGGGACGGGGTGGTCCGCAGGCTGGGGGAGAGGTTCCGGGTCGTCCGGTACGACGTGAGGGGCGCCGGGAGGTCGGGGGAGCCCGGCGGTGCCGAGGGGTACGCGCTGGAGCGGTTGGTCGAGGACCTGGCCACCGTGGTGCGACAGGTGGGTGGGCCGGTTCACCTCGTCGGGCACGACTGGGGGTCGGTGCAGGGGTGGGCGGCGGTGGTGGAGCGGCCCGAGTTGTTCCTGTCGTTCACCAGCATCTCGGGGCCGGATCTGGGGCACCTGGCGGATTGGGTGAGGCGCAATCGCTTGCGGCCGTTGAAGGTGCTCAACGTGCTCCGCCGGTCGTGGTACGTCGCCGGGTTCAAGGTTCCGGGGGTGGCGGAGGTGGTGTGGAGCGTCCCCGCGATCCGGGAGCGGTTGGGCGCGGGGCGGCGGGAGTTGGTCAACGGGTTGGGGCTGTACCGGGCGAACGTGGGCCGGGGACGTCCGCCGAAGGCGGTCCGGGTGAGGGTTCACCAGGTCGAGCTGGCCAAGGACCCCTTCGTGGTCCGGCAGCACCTGGAGGCGGCCGAGCCGTGGGTGGACGACCTGACCCGCAGCACGCTGCACGCCGGGCACTGGGCGCCGCGCACGCACCCGGAACAGGTCGCGCGGCACATCGAGGACGCCATCGACGGACGGCGGCGGAAGCGGTTGGTGGTCATCACGGGTGCGGGCAGCGGGATCGGGCGGGCCACCGCGCGGAAGTTCGCGGAGCAGGGCGCCGAAGTGGTCGTGGTCGACGTGGACGCGGCGTCGGCCCGGGAGGTGGCGGCGGAGGTGGGCGGGCACGCGTACCGGCTCGACGTGGCCGACGGGCAGGCGGTCGAGAGGGTCGCGGCGGAGATCGGCGCGCGGCACGGGGTTCCGGACGTCGTGGTGGCCAACGCGGGCATCGGGGTGGTCGGGTCGTTCCTCCGCACGTCCGAGGAGGACTGGCGGCGGGTGGTCGACGTCAACCTCTGGGGCGTCGTCCACACCTTCAGGGCCTTCGCGTCGCACATGGTCGACCGGGCCGAGGGCGGTCACCTGGTCGTCACGTCCTCCGCGGCGGGCTACCTGCCGAACGCCGCGATGCCGGCCTACTCCACGACGAAGGCCGCCGTCCTCATGCTCGCCCAGTGCCTGGACGCCGAGCTGCGCGAGCACGGCGTCCGCGTCACCGCCATCTGCCCCGGCATCGTGCGCACGAACATCGCCCACTCCTTCACGTTCTCCGGCGCGACCGCGGCCGAGCAGGACGAACGGCGTCGGCGCGCCGCCGGCACGGCACGTCGACGCGGCTTCGGGCCCGAGCGGGTGGCGGCCGAGGTGCTGGACGCGGTGGACCGGGGCAGGGTCGTGGTGCCCGTCACCGCGGAGGCCAAGGCGGTGCACCTGCTCAACCGGCTCGCGCCGGGGCTGGTCCGCCGGTTGGGACGGTTGTGGCGCGCCTGACAGTCGAGTTGAACTCATGCGCATGTGACTATATGTTCTGCCCATGGGTCACGGACACGGCCACGGCGTTGCGACGGGTGGCGCCAAGCACCTCGGTCGGCTCTGGGTCGCCTTCGGCATCGGGGCGGCGTTCATGGCCGTCGAGTTCGTCGTCGGCGTCACCACCGGCTCGCTGGCCCTGATCTCCGACGCCGCCCACATGCTCACCGACGTCCTGGGCGTCGGCATGGCGCTGGCGGCCATCGCGCTCGCCCGCCGCGCGAAGACGGGCGGCAGCCGCACGTTCGGCCTCTACCGGGCCGAGGTGCTGGCCGCCCTGGCCAACGCCGTGCTGCTGTTCGGCGTGGCCGGCTACGTCGTCCACGAAGCCATTGGGCGGTTCAGCGACCCGCCGGAGGTGCCCGGCCTGCCGGTCGTCCTGGCCGCCACCGCGGGCCTGGTCGCCAACGTCGTCTCGTTCTTCGTGCTGCGGGACGGCGCGAAGGAGAACATCAACGTCCGCGGCGCGTACCTGGAGGTCCTGGCCGACCTGATCGGCTCGGTCGGCGTGCTCGTCAGCGGCCTGGTGACGCTGGTCTTCGGCTGGCGCCACGCCGACCCCGTCATGGGTGTCGCGATCGGCCTGTTCGTCCTGCCCCGCACCTACAAGCTGGCCGCGAGCGCGCTGCGCATCCTCTTCCAGCACGCCCCGGAACGCCTGGACGTCGCCGCCGTGCAGGCCGACCTGAGCCGCCTGCCCGGCGTCGCCGAGGCGCACGACCTGCACGTCTGGACGCTCACCTCGGGCATGGAGGTCGCCTCCGCCCACCTCACGACCCGCGACGACGTCGACCCGGCCGAGGTGCTGCACGCCGCGCAGGCGCTGCTGGCCCAGCGGTACCACATCGAGCACGCGACGCTGCAGGTCGAACCAGGAGATTCCGCGCGCAGGTGCCGCGAAATCTCCTGGTGACCAGCACCTACAGCTTGGCGCACTGACCCGTCCTGGGCCCGCGCACCTCGTTCGCCCAACCGTTGTCCACCGGCGCCGGGTCGCTGCCCGAGCAGGACATCGGCCCGCTGACGGTGTTGCCGGCGACGACCGTGCCGCCCTTGTTGTCCACCAGCCGCACGGGCCCGCCGACGGTCACCCGCTCCAGTGACACCTGACCGGACGTCCCGGTGACGCTCACCGGTCCGCCGACCGACGTGCCCACCAGCACGACCGCCGCCGCGCCGGTCGCCGACACCGGACCGCTCACCGACCCGCCGAACACGTACAGCGACGCGCCGGCCGCGACCGTCACCGGCCCGGTCACCGAAGCGCCGTCCACGCACGTCACGCCCGACTGCACGCGCAACGGCCCGGCGTGCTCGCCGGTCACCGACGCCGAGCACGTCACGAACGGCTTGGCCAGCAGCTCGAACTCGGCCAGCGTCGCCTCACCGGGGAACTCCAGCCGGTAGTGCTGGTAGTGACCCGGTCGGGCGATCTCGAACGCCCTGGTCTGCTGCCGCCACGGGAACGCCTCGCCGGACCGCTCGTCCACGGTCGCCCACGCCTGCCCGTCGTACGAGCCCTTCAGCACCCACGACGCCGGGTCGCCACCCGCCTTGCCGGACGTGAGCGTGTAGAACGTGGCGCTCTCCTTGTTCGTCGGCACGTCGACCTGCAACCACGACAGCGCCCCGGACGTCTGCGACGTGTTGTCCACCAGCGCGGCCGGCGCGCCGGTCACCGTGCCCAGCGACGTCACGTCGCGCAGCGGCGCGGGAGCCGACGTCCCCGTGGTCAGCGACGGCGGCGCGGCGTCCGCACCGGTCGCCCACCGGGACGGCTCGGACCCCATCACGAAGTCCAGCACCCCGCCGTCGGCGATCTCCGCGTGCGGCAGGTGCGACTTGTCCCACGCCTTGCCGTTGACCTTCAACGACTGCACGTAGACGTTCTCCGCCGAGTTCCCGGGCGCGTTGATCACCAGCGTGCGCCCGTTGTCCAGGTGCACGGTCATCTTCTTGAACAGCGGCGACCCGATCGCGTACGAGTCGTTGCCCATCTGCAGCGGGTAGAAGCCCATGGCGCTGAACAGCCACCACGCCGACTGCTCGCCGTTGTCCTCGTCACCGGGGTAGCCCTGGCCGATCTCGCTGCCCAGGTACAGCCGGGACAGGATCTCGCGCACCTTCTCCTGCGTCTTCCACGGCTGACCGGCGTAGTCGTACATGTAGGCGATGTGGTGCGAGACCTGGTTGGAGTGCCCGAGCTGACCCATCCGCACGTCGCGCGCCTCGGTCATCTCGTGGATCACGCCGCCGTACGAGCCGACGAACTTCGCCGTCTCCGGCGTCGCGAAGAACTCGTCCAGCTTGGACGCGAGCCCGTCCTTGCCGCCGTAGAGGTTGGCCAGGCCCTGCCCGTCGTGCGGCACCGAGAACGCCATGTTCCAGCCGTTGGTCTCGGTGTAGTCGTGACCCCACTCGCGCGGGTCGTACTCGTCGGTGGGCGCGCGCCACGTGCCGTCCGGGTCGCGGCCCTGGAAGAAGCCGGTCGACGGGTCGAACATGTGGACGTAGTTCTGCGCGCGGTTGGTGAAGTACTCGTACGACGCCCGGTACTGCGGGTCGCCGGTCTTCTCGAACAGCGCCTGCGCCATGTTGGCGATGCCGTAGTCGTTGACGTAGCCCTCGATCGCCCACGACATGCCCTCGCCGGTGGCGGTGGACGTGTAGCCGGTGAAGATCGACGTGTCGAGGCCCTTGCGGCCGACGCCCGCGTTCGGCGGCGCGACCGTCGCGTTCTTCACCGCCGCCTCGTAGGCGGCCTTCGCGTCGGGCAGCTCGACGCCCTTGACGAACGCGTCCGCGAACGCCACGTCGGAGCTGGTGCCGGTCATCAGGTTCGCGTAGCCGGGCGACGACCAGCGCGAGATCCACCCGCCGTCGCGGTACTGCTGCACGAAGCCGTCCGCCAGCTCGGCCGCCTTGCCCGGCGTCAGCAGGCTGTACGCGGGCCAGGTGGTCCGGTAGGTGTCCCAGAACCCGTTGTTGACGTAGACCTTGCCGTCGACCACCTTCGCGCCGGTCCGCGTCGGCGTGCTCGCGCCCGCGGCCTGCACGGGCGACGCGTACTGGTACTTCGGCGCGTCGGCGGTGCCGGTGTTCTCGAAGCCGGAGTTCGGGTACAGGTAGAGCCGGTACAGGTTGGAGTACAGCGTGGTCAGCTGGTCCTCCGAGGCGCCTTCGACCTCGACCATGCCGAGCACGTCGTCCCACGCCCGCTGCGCGCGGTCCCGCACCGAGTCGAACGTGTCCGAGGCGGACACCTCCAGCTCCAGGTTCCGCTTCGCCTGGTCGACGCCCAGCAGCGACGTCGCGATCCGCATCGTCACGGTCTTGTCGGCGGACGTGTCGAACCGGAAGTAACCGGCCACGTCGTCCCGGCCCGCGCCGGTGAGCCGGCCGCTCGCCGTCACCGGCTTGTCCACCACGCCGTAGACGAACAGCCGGGTCGCGCCGGTCGACAGGCCGCTCTTGACGTCGGAGAAGCCGGTCACCACGCCGGACGCCGGGTCCAGCGTGAGCCCGCCGCTGTTGTTGACGTTGTCGAACACCAGGTTCGACGTGTCGTCCACGAACGTGAAGCGGAACAGCGCGGCGTGGTCGGTCGGCGCGATCTCGGTGCGCATCCCGTTCTCGAACCGCACGCCGTAGTAGTGCGCCCGGGCCGTCTCGTTCTCGTGCTTGAACGGCAGCGCGCGCACGGCCCGGTCGGCCGTCGGCGCGCCCGTGCCGGGCATCACCTGGAACGTCTGCCGGTCGCCCATCCACGGGCTGGGCTCGTGGCTCGCGGTGAACGCCTGCAGCGTGGGCAGGTTGTCCCGGTTGTTGTTCTTCGCGTACTCGTAGAGCCAGCTGATCGAACCCGCGTTGGTCATCGGGGACCAGAAGTTGAAGCCGTGCGGCACCGCGGTGGCCGGGATGTTGTTGCCCCGGGAGAACGAGCCGCTGGAGTTCGTGCCGCGGGTGGTCAGCACCCAGTCCGACGGGCGGGCGCGCTCGACGACGGCCGGGGCGGGCTTCACCGCGATGTCGTCCACCCAGCCGTTGAACCCGGCCGGTCCCTCGGGGTTGTCGTAGGCGAGCAGGACGCGCTTGATCGTCTTGCCCGCGGCCACCGCGCCGACGACCGACGCGACCCGGTTCCACTGGTTGGTGTACAGCGACTTCGCCGCGCCCTGGCCGCGCGGCGACAGCTCGAACCCGTGCTGGTCGCGCGCGCCGAGGTCGCTGAGGTAGGTGCCGTCGGCGAACGCGAGGTCCAGCGACACGAACGTGGCCGGGTAGTTCAGGTCGTCCGCGGTGAACGACGGGAAGATCAAGTAGGACAGCTCGGTGGTCGCGGTGACCGGGATGTCGACGTCGAAGACCTTGTTGTACGAGTACCCGCGGCCGTCGGCCACGTGCGTCCCCTGGTACCGCAACGCCTTCACGCCGGTGAAGCCCGCGCCCGCCTTGGCGTTGTACCCGCCGTTGGCGCCCTTGCCCACGGTCGTGCGCATGTTCTGCGCCGGCGGGGTGGTGGAGCCGTCGGAGAACTGCACCTCGGCGAGCTGGACGAGGTTGACGCCGCCCGCGTTCGCGGTGATGTCGAGCTGGTAGTGCTTGAACGCCGCGGTGTTGGCGGTGTCGTAGGTCTTGGTCTGGAACCGCTCGGCGAACACCTCGCCGGCGCGGGCGTCGACCGGGGTCCACGTCGTGCCGTCGTTGGAGCCGCGCAGCGCCCAGTCCCTCGGGTCGCGCTCGGGCGCGTCGTTGGCCGACGTCATGGCGTAGCGCTGGACCGCGACCGGTTCGGCGAAGGTGAACCGGGCCCAGCCGGTGGACGTGAAGGTGAGCCACTTCGAGGACCCGTTGGCGTCGACCAGGTTCCCCGCGACCTCGCCGGCCGCCGAGTTCTCCGAGTTGGCCACCACGTCGACCACCCGGTCGGTGACGTTGCCGGGGATGCTGGTGGAGTCCGAGCCGTTGACGCCCGACGTCCTCGGCGTGCCGTCCGGGCCCGTCTCCACGGTGCTCGTCCAGTCCGGCTGCGGCTGCCCGTCCTCGAAGGACGTGGCGAAGAGCGGATCGCTCACGGTTGGCTCCCCCGGTGCGGCGGTCGCGGACGACCAGCCTCCCACGCCTCCCACCGCCAGTGCGATGGTCGAGACCACCACGAGTGATCTCCTGCCCCGCATGTGCCCCATTGCGCACGCCTTTCGCCCATACCGACCCGATCCTTAGCGAAGCAAAGGGGCACCTGACATCGTTGTCAAGTACGGTCGCCCATCTTGTCCGCAAGCCTGTCCGAATGCTGCTCCAACCGATCTACACTCACTCGCTGTGACGGCCCGGAACACGCCCCAGGTGGGCACCCCCGCGGGGATGCGCGTGCTCAACCAGCGCGCGGTGCTCGACCGGCTGCGGTCGGGCGGCCCGGCGACCAGGCCGCAGGTCGCCCGGGACACCGGCCTGTCCAAGCCGACGGTGGGCCAGGCGCTGCTCGACCTGGAGCAGCACGGCCTGGTGCGGCCCATCGGCCGGACCACGGCGGGTCCGGGCCGGTCGGCGATGGTCTACGAGCCGAACCCGGCGGCCGGGCACGTGCTGGGCGTCGACATCGGCAGGCAGCGCATCCGGGTGGCGGTGGCCGACCTGGCCGGCTCGGTCATCGCGCGGGTGGACGAGCGCAACCGGTGCCGCTCGGCGACGGCGCTGGTCCGCACGGTGCGGGAGCTGGCCGAGCGGACCGCGGCCGACGCGGGCCTGTCGCTGGCCGACCTGGTGGTGAAGGTGGTGGGCACGCCCGGCGTGCCGGACCCGCGCGACCGGACCCTGCACCACGCGCCGAACCTGCCCGGCTGGGAGCGGCCCGGCCTGCTGGACGACCTGGAGGCCGCGCTGGGCGCGGGCCTGGTGGTGGAGAACGACGCGAACCTGGCCGCGGTGGGCGAGCAGGCGCACGGGGTGGCGCGGGGCGCCGACGTGTTCGTGTGCGTCACCGTGGGCACCGGGATCGGCATGGGGATCGTGCTGGACGGCCGGTTGTTCCGCGGCGCGCACGGCGCGGCGGGCGAGGTCGGCTACCTGCCCTACACCGGTCAGTCCGAAGAGGACGGGCGGCAGCGGGGCCAGGTGGAGGCCGCCGCGGCGGCGGAGTCCGTGGTGGCGCTGGCGAAGCAGCGCGGCCTGGTGGCGCGGTCGGCGCGCGAGGTGTTCGCGGCGGCGAAGGCCGGTGACGAGCGGGCGCTGCTGGCGGTGCGGGACGAGGCGGAGCGGCTGGCGTTCGTGGTGGCCTCGGTGGTGGCGGTGATCGACCCGGAGCTGGTGGTGCTGGCCGGTGGCATCGGCAGCAACGCCGACCTGCTGCACGAGCCGATCGAGGCCGCGCTGCGCCGGATGACGCCGTTGGCGCCGCGGATCGCGGCGGGGGAGCTGGGTGACGGCGCGGTGCTCAGCGGCGCGGTGGAGATCGGGTTGCGGTCGGCGCGGGAGCTGGTGTTCGACCGCCGCGGTGCTGTGACTCTCTGAGAGTAGTCGAGTGGCCCTCACCTGGTGATTCACTCGAAAGATGTAGGAGCTAACTCACCAGTAATGACGTAGCGTGACCGTACCTCCTCCTGGAGGGTGTTGTTCCTTCCGTTATTAGAAGGGGAGTCGAAAGGGGAGTACGGGGGACGTGGTCCCCTTTCGACCGTGCCACGGGGCAGGTGCCGCGCCCGCCAAACACCTGCCCCGTGCACAACGGCTTTCAGGACGAGGTTCGGGCGCTCAGGACCTTCAGGGCGCTCAGGACCGGGATCAGCTCGGCAGCGGCGCCGCGCCGCGCTCGGTGAGCAGCTGCTCCAGGTAGGCGCTCTCGCTGGTCTGCGACTTGAGCATGTTCTCGGCCAGCGTGCGCACGACCGACTGCCCGGCGTGCGTGGTGGCGTACTCGGCCATCGGCGCGCCGCCCCGGTGGTGGCGCAGCATCAGCTGGAGGAAGTACACGTCGAAGTCGACGCCGACCAGCGAGCGCAGCCGGTTCAGCTCCTCCGCCGTGGCCATGCCGGGCATCAGGTCGGGGTCGTCGGCGCCCGCGCCGGAGTCGGAGCCGGTGCCCCCGCCGTGGCCGTGGGTGGAGGACGTCATCCACCACATGTGCCTGCCGTCGACCGACTGCTCCGGGTAGCCCCACAGGAACAGCCAGCCCTTCATCCGGCCGACCTGCTCCAACTGGGTCGAGGAGATGTCGAACGCGAGCTGCTCGACCGCCGGGTCCGCCGTCTTGTCGCGCGCGAGGTTGGACATCGTCACGCCCTGGAGGTGGTGCGCCGACATGTCCTGGGTGAAGCCGACGTCCACCGAGTCGCGCGCGGGCGTGGAGCTGTTGTCCGCGCCCGGCAGCTTGATCAGCAGCCCGACGGCGGCGCCGAGCAGGAGGACGGCCAGGACCGCCACCGCGACCACGACCGTCCTGGTCGCGGTCGTCGCGCGGGCGGGCGCGGGCGCGACCTCTTCCTGCTCGGCGTCCGCCACGGGTCAGCTACCGGGCGTGGAGGCGGCCGTCGGCGCGGCCGACTCCTCCGCGGCGGCCTCGGCGCCACCGTCCATCGGGACGGCGTCCGCACCGGGCGCCTCCGCCACGAACGGCGGCGGGCTGGTCACGTCGAACTGCGGGTTGTCGCAGGTCGCGCCCACCTCGGGGTAGGCGTACTGGTTGCGCCGCAGCGACTGGATGAACTGGTCGATGCGCTCGTCGTCGGCGCTCTCCAGCTTCAGCTGGTGGCCCCACGACTGCAGCGAGATCGGCTTGTCCAGGCCCGGGTACGGCGACAGCATGGTGAACGGCTGGCCGTCGGCCCGCGCCTTCAGCTTGTCCAGCGCGTCACCGCTGACCTGGTCCGGGTTGTAGGCGATCCACACGGCGCCGTGCTCCAGCGGGTGGACCATGTTCTCGTTGCGCACCGGGGACGCGTAGACGGTGCCCGTGCAGTCGGCCCACACGTTGTCGTGCGGACCGCCGAAGGGCGGCGACTGGTCGTAGGCGACCCGCTGGGTGGCGTCGACGTGCTTGCTCGCCTCGTACTCGACCTTCACCACACCGGCGATCTGGTCCGAGGGGTCCTTGTTCTCCTCGGACGGGTTCCACTGGGCGAGGGCGGCCTCTTTCTCGTTCCGCTCCGCGATCTGCGCGTACGCGTAACCGAACACGGTGCCCGCCAGGGCCAGGACGGCGACCACCGCGAGGATGGTCCCCCATGGCTTCGGCTTCTTCGCCACCACCGAGGAGCGCGCCGCCGCAACGCTGGAGCGCGCGGCCTTCGTCTTCTTGCCGCTGGTCATGTCCGCCTCAGTCTCGTCATACGCCCATGCCGTGGGCCAGTGTAGGGACATCGTGTCTGATCACCGTCAACTGGCCGTCACAGCCGGTGGTCGTCAACAGTTGCCGTTCCCACTTCGCGGGACGCCCATCCCGTGCGAGACCAGCGGGAACGCTTCCCTAGACTTGCCGGGTGACTCCCGCTGCGCTAGCCGAACTGGTCCGTGCGACGGCCGTGGACGTGCTGTCCGCCCGCGGCCTCGACCCCGCCGCCCTGCCCACAGCGGTCACGATCGAGCGCCCCCGCAACCCCGAGCACGGCGACTACGCCACGAACCTCGCCCTCCAGACCGCCAAGAAGGTCGGCGTGGCCTCCCGCGACCTGGCCGGGTGGCTGGCCGACGCGCTGACCGGCACCGACGCGATCTCGTCGGTCGAGGTCGCGGGCCCCGGCTTCCTGAACCTGCGGCTCGCCGCGGACGCCCAGGGCGCGATCGTGCGCGACGTGCTGGCGGCGGGCGAGGCGTTCGGTCGCGGCGACCGGCTCGCCGGCACCCGGATCAACCTGGAGTTCGTCTCGGCGAACCCGACCGGCCCGATCCACCTCGGCGGCACCCGCTGGGCCGCGGTCGGCGACGCGCTCGGCCGCGTCCTGGCCGCCAACGGCGGCGACGTCACCCGGGAGTACTACTTCAACGACGCGGGCGCGCAGATCGACCGGTTCGTCCGGTCCCTGATCGCCGCCGCGAAGGGCGAGCCCGCGCCCGAGGACGGCTACGCGGGCGGGTACATCGGCGACATCGCCGCCGAGGTGCTGCGGCAGGAGCCGGGCGCGCTGACCGCCGAGGACTCGCACGAGGTGTTCCGCCGGATCGGCGTCGGCACCATGTTCGAGGAGATCAAGAAGGACCTGCACGACTTCGGCACGGACTTCGACGTCTACTTCCACGAGGACTCGCTGCACCGGTCCGGCGCGGTCGCCAAGGCCGTCGAGCAGCTGAAGGGCTCCGGCGCGCTGTACTTCGAGAACGGCGCCTGGTGGCTGCGGTCCACCGAGTTCGGCGACGACAAGGACCGCGTGGTCATCAAGAGCGACGGCGACCCGGCGTACATCGCCGGTGACATCGCGTACCTGGTCGACAAGCGGTCGCGCGGCTTCGACCTGTGCATCTACATGCTCGGCGCGGACCACCACGGCTACATCGGCAGGCTCAAGGCCGCCGCGGCGGCGCTGGGCGACGACCCGGCGTCGGTCGAGGTGCTGATCGGCCAGCTGGTGAACCTGGTCAGCGACGGCAAGCCGGTGCGGATGAGCAAGCGCGCGGGCACCGTCATCACCATGCAGGACCTGGTGGACGCGGTGGGCGTGGACGCCGCCCGGTACGCCATGACCCGCTCGTCGGCGGACTCGTCGCTGGACATCGACCTCGACCTGCTGCGCAAGCGCAGCAACGACAACCCGGTGTTCTACGTCCAGTACGCGCACTCGCGGATCTGCTCGGTGCTGCGCAACGCGGCCGACCTCGGCATGGCTCCGAACGAGTCCTACGAGCTGCTGCGGCACGACCGCGAGGGCGACCTCATCCGCACCATCGGCGAGTTCCCGCGCGTCGTCGCCACCGCCGGTGAGCTGCGCGAACCGCACCGCGTGGCGCGTTACCTGGAGGAGTTGGCAGGCGCCTTGCACCGGTTCTACGACACCCCGGAGTGCCGCGTGCTGCCGCGCGGCGACGACGAGGCCACCGACGTCCAGCGGGCCAGGCTCAGCCTCTGCGCGGCCACCCGCCAGGTGTTCGCCAACGGCCTCGCGCTGCTGGGCGTGACCGCTCCGGAGCGCATGTGATGCGCGCGCACCCGGCCGGTCCCCGGCACGCCGACGTCGTGGTCCCCGCGAACACGGCGGGCAATCGCCCGACCGGGTCCGCCGACCTGGACGCGCTGCACCCGCAGGTCTGGCCGCTCAACGCCGAGCGCGGCGACGACGGCGCGGTGCGCCTGGCGGGCGTGGACGTGCGGCAGCTCGCCGAGGAGCACGGCACCCCGCTGTTCGTGATGGACGAGGCCGACTTCCGGGCGCGCTGCCGGGCGCACGCCGAGGCGTTCGGCGACCCGACCCGCGTCCACTACGCGTCCAAGGCGTTCCTGTCCGTCGCGGTGGCCCGCTGGGTCGCCGAGGAGGGCCTGAGCATCGACGTGGCCAGCGGCGGCGAGCTGGCCGTCGCGCTGCGCGCGGAGTTCCCGCCGGAGCGGATCGCGCTGCACGGCAACAACAAGTCGGTGGCCGAGCTGACCGCCGCCGTCGAGGCCGGTGTCGGCGCGGTCGTGCTCGACTCGTTCCACGAGATCGCCCGGCTGGACCAGGTGGCCCGCGAGCGCGGCCGGGTGCAGCCGGTGATGATCCGGGTGACGGTGGGCGTCGAGGCGCACACGCACGAGTTCATCGCCACCGCGCACGAGGACCAGAAGTTCGGCTTCTCGCTGTCCTCCGGCGACGCCGCCGAGGCGGCCCGCCGGGTGCTCAAGTCCGAGGGCCTGCGGCTGATCGGCCTGCACAGCCACATCGGCTCGCAGATCTTCGACGCCAGCGGCTTCGAGGTCGCCGCCCGCCGGGTCGTCGGGCTGCTCGCCGACCTGCGCGACGAGCACGGCGAGGCGATCCTCGACCACGTGTCGACCGTCGACCTCGGCGGCGGCCTCGGCATCGCCTACACCCCGGACGACGACCCGCCGCCGCCCGCCGAGCTGGCCAGGCAGCTGCGCAACATCGTGGCCAAGGAGTGCGAGCACGCCGGGCTGCCGACGCCCAAGATCGCGGTCGAGCCGGGCCGGGCCATCGTCGGCCCCGGCACGGTGACGCTGTACGAGGTGGGCACCATCAAGGACGTCCAGCTCGACGCGGGCGCGGTGCGCCGGTACGTGAGCGTGGACGGCGGCATGAGCGACAACATCCGCACCGCCCTCTACGACGCGGTCTACGACTGCAAGCTGGTGTCGCGGGCCTCGGCGGAGGACGTCGAGCCGGTGCTGTGCCGCGTCGTCGGCAAGCACTGCGAGTCCGGCGACGTGGTCGTGCGCGACTGCTGGCTGCCCGGCGACCTCGCGCCGGGCGACCTGGTCGCGGTGGCCGCGACCGGCGCCTACTGCTACTCGATGGCCAGCGGCTACAACCGACTTCCCCGGCCCGCGCTCGCCGCGGTCGTGGACGGCCAGGCCCGGTTGCTGCTGCGCCGGGAGACCGAGGAAGACCTGTTCCGCCTGGAGGTATGAGAAGTGTCAAGCCACGAGGGCGACCGCAAACCGATCGGGGTCGCGTTGCTGGGCTGCGGCACGGTCGGCACCGAGGTGGTCCGGCTGCTCACCGACCAGGCGGCCGACCTGACCGCGCGGGTCGGGGCGCCGGTCCGGCTGGTCGGCATCGCCGTGCGCAAGCCGAACAAGCACCGCGAGGTGCCCGCCGAGCTGCTGACGACCGACGCCGAGGCGCTGATCGCCTCCGACGACGTGGACGTGGTGGTCGAGGTCATCGGCGGCATCGAGCCCACCCGCACGCTGCTGCTCGCCGCGCTGCGCTCGGGCAAGTCGGTGGTGACCGCGAACAAGGCGCTGCTGGCCGAGCACTCGGCGGCGCTGTCCGAGGCGGCCGACGGCTCCGGCGCGGACCTGTACTTCGAGGCGGCCGTGGCGGGCGCGATCCCGCTGCTGCGCCCGCTGCGCGAGTCGCTGGCCGGTGACCGCATCACCCGGGTGATGGGCATCGTCAACGGCACCACGAACTTCATCCTCTCGGGCATGGACTCCACCGGCGCGAGCTACGCCGAGACGCTGGAGGAGGCGACCCGGCTCGGGTACGCCGAGGCGGACCCGACGGCCGACGTGGACGGCTTCGACGCCGCGTCCAAGGCCGCGATCCTGGCGTCCCTGGCGTTCCACAGCCGGGTGACGGCCGCCGATGTGCACCGCGAGGGCATCGCGTCGGTCAGCGCGGCCGACATCGCCGCCGCCAAGGCGCTCGGCCGCACGGTGAAGCTGCTCGCCATCTGCGAGCGGGTCGTCCAGGACGGCGCCGAGGGCATCTCGGTGCGCGTGCACCCGGCGATGATCCCGACCTCCCACCCGCTGGCCGGCGTGCACGGCGCGTTCAACGCGGTGTTCGTGGAGGCCGACGCGGCCGGCGAGATGATGTTCTACGGCCAGGGCGCGGGTGGCGCCCCGACCGCCAGCGCGGTGCTCGGCGACCTCGTCGCGGTGGCCCGCAACCTGGTGCACCGCGGTCGTGGCCCGCGCGAGTCGGCCTACGCGGGACTGCCCGTGCGGCCGATGGGCCAGACGCCCACGCGGTATCACATCAGCCTCGACGTCGCCGACCGGGCGGGCGTGTTGTCGCAGGTGGCGGCGGTGTTCGCGGAGCACGACGTGAGCATCGCGGCCGTGCGGCAGGAGGGACGGGTCGACGACGCCAGCCTGGTGATCGTCACCCACGCCGCGACCGACGCGGCACTGCGGTCGACCGTGGACAAAATCGGCGGTCTGCCCGTGGTTCGGGAAGTGGTCAGCGTGATGCGGGTGGAAGGCGAAGAGTGATGGCGGCCCAAGCGACCGTCGGCAGAGCCGACAATCAGACTGCGGTGCGGCCGGGGTGGCCCGGCATCATCCACGCCTACGCGGACCGGATCCAGCTCCCCGAGGGCGCCGAGGTCGTCACCCTCCACGAGGGCGGCACGCCGCTGGTGTTCGCCGAGCGCCTGTCCGAGCTGACGGGGTGCGAGGTCCACATCAAGGTCGAGGGCGCGAACCCGACCGGCTCGTTCAAGGACCGCGGCATGACCGTGGCCATGACGCACGCCCTGGCCAGCGGCATCCGCGCGGTGATCTGCGCGTCGACCGGCAACACGTCGGCCAGCGCGGCGGCGTACGCGGCCAAGGCGGGCCTGACCGCCGCGGTGCTCGTGCCGCGGGGCAAGATCGCGCTGGGCAAGCTGGCCCAGGCGGTCGCGCACGGCGCGCGGATCCTGCAGATCGACGGCAACTTCGACGACTGCCTGGAGCTGGCCTCCAAGACGTCGGCCGAGTACCCGATCACGCTGGTGAACTCGGTCAACCCGGTGCGGCTGATCGGCCAGAAGACCGCCGCGTGGGAGATCTGCGACGTGCTCGGCCGCGCGCCCGACGTCCACTGCCTGCCGGTGGGCAACGCGGGCAACATCACCGCGTACTGGCGCGGCTACTCCGACTACGCCGGTGACGGCGTGACCAGGTCGACCCCGCGCATGTTCGGCTTCCAGGCCGCGGGCTCCGCGCCGCTGGTGCTGGGCGCGCCGGTGGCGGAACCGGAGACGATCGCGACCGCCATCCGGGTGGGCAGCCCGGCGTCGTGGACCGGCGCGGTGGCGGCCAAGGAGGAGTCCGGCGGCCTGTTCGAGGCCGTGACGGACGAGAAGATCCTGGAGGCGTACCGGCTGCTGGCCTCGACCGAGGGCATCTTCGTCGAGCCCGCGTCCGCGACCAGCGTGGCGGGCCTGCTGGCCACCGCCGCCGACGGCAGGCTGCCGAAGGGCTCCACGGTCGTCTGCACGGTCACCGGGCACGGCCTGAAGGACCCCGACACCGCCCTGCTGGGCGTGTCCGAGGTCGAGCCGGTGCCGGTGGACCCCGGCGCCGTGGCGAGCGCGCTGGAACTGACGTGACGGCCTTGGTCGGCCGCGGTGCGCGGGTCGTCGCGCCCGCCACCACTGCCAACCTAGGCTCGGGGTTCGACGCGCTCGGCCTGGCGCTCGGCCTGCACGACGAGCTGGAGTTCGAGGTGACCGGCGGCGGGCTGATCGTGGAGGTCTCCGGCGAGGGCGCGGGCGCGGTGCCGGTGGACGAGGGCCACCTGGTCGTCCGGGCGTTCCGGGCGGCCTGCGGGCTGGTCGGACTCGACGTGCCGGGACTGCGGCTGACGTGCCGCAACGCCATCCCGCACGCCCGCGGCCTCGGCTCGTCGTCGGCGGCGGTCGTGGCCGGGGTGGCGGCCGGGTTCGCCCTGGCCGGTCGCGAGTTGGACACGAGCGCGTTGCAACTCGCCGCGGAGTTCGAGGGCCACGCCGACAACGCCGCCGCGGCCATGTTCGGCGGCGTCGCGATCGCCTGGACGCGGGGTGACCGGTACCGCGCGGTCCGCGTCGACCCGCACCCGGGTGTGATGCCCGTCGTACTGGTGCCGGCGGAGGAGTCGTCCACCGAGACCACCCGCGGCCTGCTGCCGTCGAAGGTGCCGCACGAGGACGCGGCGTTCGCCGCCGGCCGGTCCGCGCTGGCCGTGCACGCGCTGACCTCGGACCCGTCGCTGCTGCTCGAAGCGCTGGACGACCGGCTCCACGAGCCGTACCGGGAGCCCGCCTGGCCTGCGACGACGCGCCTGGTGCGGTCGCTGCGGGAGGCCGGGGTGCCGGCCGCGGTGTCCGGGGCGGGGCCCACGGTCCTGGCCCTGCCGGTCGACGGGGCGCTGCCGGCCGAGGTGGACCGGACCGGGTTCGAGGCCCGCAGGGTGCCGGTCGACCTGGCCGGGGTCCGGGTTGCGCCACTCGGCTGAGCGGTGCGACGCGCCGCGCCCCGGTTGTTGCACCCGGCCGGACCGGCGTCTACCCTCGGGGCCATCAGTCACCGCGCGCACGGGCGCCGGTGTGGTGCCCGGACGTTCGCTCCGGATCGCATTCCTCCAGTGACTTGGCTCTGTGCCGTATGGACGGGGCCGACGCTGGAAGGCACCCGCTCGCCGTGTGACCGAAGTCCCGTACCGGAGGACTCCGCTTTCGTGCGCGTTCCGCGCCGTCCGAGGTCCGCCTGAACCGGGGCGAAACTGCCGCACCGCATTCCGTCGGACGGCAGGTCCGCTGGGTCGCGTAGGAGGCGCGACCCGGTCAGGAAGGACATGTGTGACCAACACCGACGTACTGAGCAGCCAAGCTCCTGCTGCTCCCGACACCGCTGCCAGTTCCGGAGCCGAGGAGAACGCTCTGACCACCCCTTCGAACGGCAGCGCCACGCCGCGCAAGCGCGCGGGCCTCTCTGGAATGGTGCTGGCCGAACTCCGTGAACTCGCAGGTCAGCTGGGTATCACCGGCACGGCCGGCCTCCGCAAGGGCGACCTGATCGCCGCCATCAAGGAGCGGCAGGGCGGCACCTCCGGTCGGGGCAGTGCCGCGACGCCGCCCAAGGCCGAGAAGAAGGCCGAGGCGCCCAAGGCGGCCGCCGGGAAGGCGCCCGCGGCGGAGAAGGCCGTCGAGGCCCCCGCTCCGGTGGACAAGCCGACCCAGCAGCAGCTCGACGTGGCCGAGCGGCCCGCCGAGGAGGAGGGCGGCCGTCGGGGCAACCGTCGCCGCCGTTCCGCCAACCGCCCCGCGGGCAGCCCCGAGGCGCCGGCCGCGGACGGCCAGCAGGCCCAGCCGCAGGCCGACCGGCCCGCCCAGGCCGAGCGCGCCGAGCGTGCCGACCGACCGGCCCAGGCCGACCGGATCGACCGCGCCGAGCGGACCGACCGCGCCGACCGGGGCGAGCGTGCCGACCGGCAGGACCGCGGTGACCGGCAGGACCGCTCCGAGCAGCGCGAACAGCGCCAGGACCGGGGCGACCGCGGCAACCGCGGTGACCGGCAGGACCGCGGCGGTCGGGACGACCGCGGCGACCGCGGTGGCCGTGACCGCGACCGTGACCGCGACCAGAACCGCAACCGCCAGCAGAGCGGTCCCGGCGACGACGGTGACGAGGACGGCGGCCGTCGCGGTCGCCGCTTCCGGGACCGCCGCCGTCGCGGTGGCCGCGGCGAGGACGGCGGCGGCCAGTCGACCGACACCGAGGTGCGCGACGACGACGTCCTGCTGCCCGTGGCGGGCATCCTCGACGTGCTGGAGAACTACGCGTTCGTCCGCACCTCGGGCTACCTGGCCGGGCCGAACGACGTCTACGTGTCGTTGTCGCTGGTCCGCAAGTACGGGCTGCGCCGCGGCGACGCCCTGATCGGCGCCGTGCGGCAGCCGCGCGACGGCGAGCAGCAGCGCCAGAAGTTCAACCCCCTGGTGCGGGTGGACAAGATCAACGGCCTCGACCCGGAGGAGTCCCGCAACCGGCCGGACTTCACCAAGCTGACGCCGCTGTACCCGAACGAGCGCCTGCGCCTCGAAACGGAACCGCACATCCTCACCACGCGCGTCATCGACCTGGTGATGCCGATCGGCAAGGGCCAGCGCGCCCTGGTCGTGTCGCCGCCGAAGGCGGGCAAGACCTCGGTGCTCCAGTCGATCGCGAACGCGATCACGAAGAACAACCCCGAGTGCCACCTGATGGTGGTGCTGGTGGACGAGCGCCCCGAAGAGGTCACCGACATGCAGCGGTCGGTGAAGGGCGAGGTCATCGCCTCCACCTTCGACCGCCCGCCGTCGGACCACACCACGATCTCGGAGCTGGCCATCGAGCGGGCGAAGCGCCTGGTCGAGATGGGTCACGACGTGGTCGTGCTGCTGGACTCGATCACCCGGCTGGGTCGTGCCTACAACCTCGCGGCCCCCGCGAGCGGCCGCATCCTGTCCGGTGGTGTCGACTCGACCGCGCTGTACCCGCCGAAGCGGTTCCTCGGCGCGGCCCGCAACATCGAGGGCGGCGGCAGCCTCACCGTCATCGCGACGGCCCTGGTCGAGACCGGGTCCGCGGGTGACAGCGTGATCTTCGAGGAGTTCAAGGGCACCGGCAACGCCGAGCTCAAGCTCGACCGGAAGATCGCGGACAAGCGGACCTTCCCGGCGGTGGACGTCGACTCGTCCGGCACCCGCAAGGAAGACCTGCTGCTCTCGCCGGACGAGCTGGCGGTCATGCACAAGCTGCGCCGGGTGCTGCACGCCCTGGACAGCCAGCAGGCCATCGACCTGCTGCTGGACCGCCTGCGCAAGAGCCGCACGAACATCGAGTTCCTGATGCAGGTCGCCAAGACCACCCCGGGTGCGGACAACGACTGATCAGGGTCCGGTCCACCTCGGGCCAGACCACCGAAGGCCCGTCCGGCAGCACAGCCGGGCGGGCCTTCGGGCGTCACGGGGGAGCGGTCAGCAGCGCGAGGCGGGCGCCGCCCCCGCCGCCACCAGCGCGGCCGTGCGGCGGCGTTCGAGGAAGTACTGGGTGACCAGCAGGCCGGTGACCGGCACGCCGAGGCCGACGACGGCCGGCACGGGCACCCGCACGCCGTGCAGCAGCGAGCCCAGGACCAGCACGAGCGCCAGGTACGGCCACCGCAGCCAGACGCGCTGCCAGGGCGCGGTCCAGCGGACCGAGCCGGACGCCGCGACGCCCACGGCCACGCCGGCGCCGAACACCGGGCTGGACAGGGCGAGGTCGCCCGGCGCGCCGACGAGCAGGCCGGCCACCCCGGCGACGCCGAGGACGGCGGTGCTGAACAGGAGTGGCAGGACCAGCCACGTGGTCAACGTCAGCGGTCGCCCGGCAGCGCATAACACCCGTCAAGTGTGGCGTCCGCGCAACGACTGACGCTGCTCTCCGTAGTCCAACGGTCACCTCGTGCGCCGAATGGTCGACCACCATCGGCGAGCGGCTGTGACGGCCGGCACCGGGAACAACGCCCGACTGCCTGGCGTTTCAGAGGGGGACAGCCGATCTGGCACACTGTCGGGTCGAGTCCGGCTCCGGTTCACCTCGCCCGATCGGTGGCGAGGACCCGGCGGCCACCAGGGAAAGGGACAAGACGTTGAAGACCGGCATTCACCCCGAGTACGTGACGACCGAGGTCACCTGCAACTGCGGCAACACCTTCCACACGCGCAGCACCAAGTCGTCCGGCTCCATCCACGTCGAGATCTGCTCGAACTGCCACCCGTTCTACACGGGCAAGCAGAAGATCCTCGACACCGGTGGTCGGGTCGCGCGCTTCGAGGCCCGCTACGGCAAGCGCGCCAAGTAGCTGCCAGAACGGCGTCCACCCCGAGTTCGCGGGTGGGCGCCGTTGTCGTCTCCGCACCAAGCCGACGCCGCAGGCCGACGCCGTAGACCGATGCCGCAGACCCCCAGGACCGGAGCAAGATCGTGACGCTGGACGCCCTGCTGGCCGAGCACGCCGAGCTGGAGACCAGGCTCGCCGACCCCTCGGTGCACGCCGACCAGGCGGGTGCGCGCAAGCTCGGCAAGCGCTACGCCGAGCTGACCCCGATCGTGAAGACCGCCCGCGAGCTGGAGCAGGCGAAGTCCGACCTGGAGACGGCCCGCGAGCTGGCCGCCGAGGACCCGGCGTTCGCCGAGGAGGCCGACGAGCTGGCCGCGGCCGTCCCGGCGCTGGAGTCGAAGCTGACCGAGCTGCTGCTGCCGCGCGACCCGCACGACGGCGCGGACGTCGTGCTGGAGATCAAGTCCGGCGAGGGCGGCGAGGAGTCGGCCCTGTTCGCGGGCGACCTGCTGCGGATGTACCTGCGGTACGCCGAACGGCACGGGTGGAAGGCCGAAGTGCTCGACGGCACCGACTCCGACCTGGGCGGCTTCAAGGACGTCACGGTGGCCATCAAGAGCCGCACCGACGGCCCGGACGGCGTGTGGTCGCGGCTGAAGTACGAGGGCGGCGTGCACCGCGTGCAGCGGGTGCCGGTGACCGAGTCGCAGGGCCGCATCCACACCTCCGCCGCCGGTGTCCTGGTGTTCCCGGAGACCGAGGACGTCGAGGTCGAGATCGACGAGAACGACCTGCGGGTGGACGTGTTCCGCTCGTCGGGCAAGGGCGGGCAGAGCGTCAACACGACCGACTCGGCGGTGCGCATCACGCACCTGCCGACCGGCATCGTGGTGTCCTGCCAGAACGAGCGCAGCCAGCTGCAGAACAAGGCGCGCGCCATGCAGGTGCTCCAGGCCAGGCTGACCGCGCTGGCCGAGGAGAAGCAGCAGCAGGAGGCGTCGGACGCCCGGCGCAACCAGATCCGCACGGTGGACCGCTCGGAGCGGGTGCGGACCTACAACTTCCCGGAATCGCGCATCTCCGACCACCGGGTCGGGTACAAAGCCCATAACCTGGACCAGGTGCTCGACGGCGACCTGGACGCGGTGCTGGACGCGTTGGCGGCGGCGGACCGCGCGGAACGGCTCGCCGGAGGGTGACGACGAGAGGGGCGCGCGATGGCGGAGATCCTGGTGAACCCGCAGAGCGCCCCGTTGGACACCGCGATCGACATCCGGGTGGTCGACCTCCCACCGGGTGAACGGGTCACCGTCCGCGCGTCGACCGGCGACCGGGCGGCGGCGGCGGCCTTCCTGGCCGACGACCGCGGCGTCGTGGACCTGACCAGGCACGCGCCGGTCGGGGGCAGCTACACCGGTGTGGACCCGATGGGGTTGTTCTGGTCCATGACCCGGACGGGCGAGGACCCGGGCCCGACGCTGGTCGAGGTCGTCGGCGTCGGCGAGGTCGAGCTGCACCGGTCGGCGGTGCCCGGAGGGGTGCGGCGGACCGAGGTCGCCGAGGACGGCCTGGTCGGCGTGCTGTTCGAGCCGGACGACGACGCCACCCACCCCGGAGTGGTGGTGCTCGGCGGGTCCGAGGGCGGGCTGCGCGAGGACGACGCCGCGCTGCTCGCCGGGCACGGGTTCGCGGCGCTCGCGCTCGCCTACTTCGGCGCGCCGGGCGTGCCGGACGACCTGGTCGAGATCCCGCTGGAGTACTTCGGCGCGGCGCTGGACCGGCTCGGCGCGCGGACCGGTCCCGTCGGCATCGTCGGCGGTTCGCGCGGCGGTGAGGCCGCGTTGCTGATCGGGGCGACGTTCCCGCAGGTCAAGGCCGTGGTGAGCGTGGTCGGCAGCGGAGTGGTGACGCAGTGCGTCGGACCGGGCCGACGGCTGTCGCAGAAGCTGGAGCACGAAGCCGCGTCCTGGACGTTCCGCGGCAGGCCGCTGCCCTACCTGCCGTACTCGGTCCCGGACGAGCTGCGCCGCCTGGTGGTGGACGGCGAACCGGTGCCGCTGCGGCTCGCGTACGACTTCGCCGACGGCATCCCGGAGGACACCGAGATCCCGGTCGAGCGGATCGACGGCGGTGTGTTGCTCCTCTCATCGGGCCGTGACGGGCTGTGGCCGTGCGAGGCGCTGAGCGAGGTCGCCTGGCGCAGGCTCACCGAGGCGGGGCACCCGCACCGGCACGAGCGCGTGGTGTACCCCGAGGCAGGACACCTGATCGCGGGCCCGCCGCACCGACCGGCCGTCGAGGACGTCGTCCCGGGGCCCGGTGTGCGGTTCGCCACGGGTGGCACGCCCGCCGCCACGGCCGCCGCCCGCGCCGACGCGTGGCGGCGGACCGTTGAGTTCTTGTCGGACCAACTGGGCACCTAATGTGTCGTTCATGAGCGCACACTTTGACGTCGTGGTCCTCGGTGCGGGGCCAGGCGGGTACGTCGCCGCGATCCGGGCGGCCCAGCTGGGGCTGAAGACGGCGGTCATCGAGGAGCGTTACTGGGGCGGGGTGTGCCTGAACGTGGGCTGCATCCCGTCGAAGGCGCTCCTGCGCAACGCGGAGCTCGCGCACCTGTTCACGCACGAGCAGAAGGCCTACGGCATCCAGGTCGACGGCTCGGTGAAGTTCGACTACGGCGCCGCCTACCAGCGCAGCCGCAAGGTCGCGGACGGGCGCGTCAAGGGCGTGCACTTCCTGATGAAGAAGAACGGCATCACCGAGTACAACGGTCGGGGGACCTTCCTCGACGCGAACACCATCCAGGTGGGTGACGAGACCGTCACGTTCACCAACGCGATCATCGCGGCGGGCGCGACGACCCGCCTCCTGCCGGGGACGGAGCTGTCCGAGCGGGTGGTGACGTACGAGGAGCAGATCCTGTCCGAGGACCTGCCCGGGAGCATCGTCATCGCGGGCGCGGGCGCCATCGGCGTCGAGTTCGCCTACGTGCTGCACAACTACGGCGTGAAGGTCACCATCGTCGAATTCCTCGACCGGGTGGTGCCGCTGGAGGACGCCGAGGTGTCGGCGGAGCTGGCCAAGCGCTACAAGAAGCTCGGCATCGACGTGCGGACGTCCACCCGGGTCGAGTCCATCGACGACTCCGGCCCGAAGGTGCGCGTGACGGTGTCCAAGGACGGCGCGCAGGAGGTCCTGGAGGCCGACAAGGTCATGCAGGCCATCGGCTTCCAGCCGCGGGTCGAGGGCTACGGGCTGGAGAAGACCGGCGTGCAGCTCACCGAGCGCGGCGCGATCGCCGTCGACAGCCGGTGCCGCACGACCGTGGACAACATCTTCGCCATCGGCGACGTGACCGCGAAGCTGATGCTCGCGCACGCCGCCGAGTCCATGGGCATCATCGCCGCGGAGACCATCGCGGGCGCGGAGACCATGGAGCTGGACTACGTGATGATCCCGCGCGCCACCTACTGCCAGCCGCAGATCGCGTCGTTCGGCTGGACCGAGGCGCAGGCCCGGGAGAAGGGCTTCGACGTCCGGGTGGCGAAGTTCCCGTTCACCGCGAACGGCAAGGCGCACGGCATCGGCGACTCGGCCGGCTTCGTGAAGCTGATCAGCGACGCGAAGTACGGCGAGCTGCTGGGCGGTCACCTGATCGGGCCGGACGTGACCGAGCTGCTGCCGGAGCTGACGCTGGCGCAGCAGTGGGACCTGACCGTGCACGAGGTGGCGCGCAACGTGCACGCGCACCCGACGCTGGGCGAGGCGGTCAAGGAAGCGGTGCACGGCCTGGCCGGGCACATGATCAACTTCTGATCCGCCTACCCTGGGCGGCATGACCCGACACCCGCTGCGGCCGGCCATCATCGAAGCGGAACGCCTGCTGGCCGCGGCGGGTGTCGACAGCCCGCGGGTGGACGCCGAGCTGCTGGCGGCGCACGTGCTCGGCGTCGAGCGGTCGCGGCTCGCCCTGATCCCGCTGGTCGACCCGCCGGTGGTGGACGCGCTGCACAAGGTCGTGCGGCGGCGCATGACGCGCGTGCCGCTGCAGCACATCACCGGCTGGTCGCACCTGGGCGGCGTCGACCTGGAGGTGGGCCCGGGGGTGTTCGTGCCGCGCCCGGAGACCGAGCTGCTGCTGGAGTGGGGCCTGTCCACTGTGGAACCGGAGGGGTCGGTGGTGGTGGACCTGTGCACGGGTTCCGGCGCGCTGGCGCTCGCGGCGGCGCACCGGCTGCCCCGCGCGTCCGTGCACGCGGTCGAGCGCGACCCGGCCGCGCTGGCCTGGGCGCGGCGCAACGCCGACGCCCGCGCCGCCGCCGGCGACACCCCGATCACGCTGCACGCGGGCGACGTGACCGCGCCGGACGTGCTGTCCGACCTGGACGGCCGGGTCGACCTGGTGCTGTGCAACCCGCCGTACGTGCCGGACGGGACCGAGGTGCAGCCGGAGGTCGCCGACCACGACCCGCGGCAGGCGGTGTTCGGCGGCGAGGACGGGCTGGACGTGGTCAAGCACGTCGTCACCCTGGCCGCGCGCCTGCTCAAGCCGGGCGGGCACGTGGCGATCGAGCACGACGACACGCAGGGCTCGACGGTCCCGGCCCTGCTCGCCGCCCGCCGCGTGCTGACCGACGTGGCCGACCACCGCGACCTGGCCGGCCGCCCCCGCTTCGCGACCGCGCGCCGGGTCTGACGGCGTTCGGCGGCTGTCCGCCGGGTCTGGCGGCGTTCAGCGGTTGCGCGCCGGGTCTGGCGGCGTGCCTGCCGAGGGTCTGGCGGCGTTCGTCCGGCGCCGGGTCAGGGGGTGGCCCGCTCGACCATCCCGGCCAGCCGCGACTTCGTCAGGTCCCACTCCTCCGGCGGCCCCGCGGAGTACAGGACGTACTCCACGCCGTTCGCCTCCCAGAACGCGGTCGCCACCCGGTTCGCGGCGTTCTCGTCGAACTCCCAGCTGACCGCCGGGTGGTTCCGGATCGTCGTCGCCGTCAGCGCCACCCGGCGGTGGCCCGGTTCCCGCTCGCGCTCCGCGGCGGCCCCGGTGATGCGGTCCAGCAGCGGTTTCGCCGGATCGGTCACCGGCGCGCCGCCCAGCCGCACCTCGCGGCGCGGTGCCGTCGGGTCGGTGGCGACCAGGGTGGTGGCGACCGTGCCGGGACCGACCTCCCAGTCCGCCGGGATCGCCGTGGTGAGGCCGCCCGGCGCCTCCAGGCGTCGCAGGTCCGGGGGGAGCGCGGCAGTGCTCGTGGTGGTGGTCGTGGGCGCGACGGTGGTCGTCGTGGTCGTCGTGGTGATCACCGGGAGCGTCGGGGCAGCCGCGACGGCGGTGGGGTCGGGCGCGTCCAGCGCCGAATAGCCGGCCGCCCCCGCCACGACGACGTACAGAGCCGCGAACGACAACGCCAGCGGGAGGGCGCCGAGCTGGTTCCTGGCACTCACCGGGCGCCTCACCATCGGGATATCCTGGACGTCAACGCTCCGCCGAGTAAATCGGAGAACCCGCGATGGCTGTCAATGGCCCGAACGAGTGGAGCGAACTGAGGGAATGGCTCGCCGGCCACCTCGCGCGCCCGTTCGACCCGACCGGCCTCACCGAGCACGACCGCCTCCGCCTCACCCGTTCGGCGACCGCGCTCGGCACGGCCCTGGACGACAGCCTCCCCGCCGTCGAAGCCGTCCGCGGCCAGCTCGACCTCGGCGGCGGCCCGCGCGCGGACGACCTGCTGCGCACCCACCTGGCCGCCGCCCTGGCCGCCCGCACCGCCGAGGTCCGGGACGTCGCCCCCGACGGCAGGCTCGTCGTCACCGGCGCGCGCCAGGAGGCCGAGTGCCGCGCGCTGGCCGACGAGATCGTCGCGCTCAGCCCGCACCCGGAGCTGACCGGGTTCGCCACCGACCTGCGGCAGCGCTTGGCGGTGGCCCGGCGCTGGCGCTGGGTCGAACCGGACGTGGTGACGGCGGCCGCGGTCGGCCTGGCGGTGCTGGTGCTGCCGTTCGTCGGGGGCGCGATCGGGGACCGGGTGGTGACGGCGGCGGGCGTGCTGGTCGGCGGGGCGCTGGTGTTCGGCTTCGTGCTCACCCACCGCAAGCGCCAGTGGTCGGTGGACGCGGACACCGCCCGCCGACGCTGACCCCGCTCCTCGCACCGCCGACCTCCGCCGCCGCCCTCCACCGCCCTGTGCTTGGATCAGCAGGGTGAGCACGGTCTACGACTGCAGCGTCCAGGTCGACCGGGCGGCAGGTCTCGCCGCCGCCGCGGGCGCGGTGCGATCCGGGCGCCTCGTGGTCCTCCCCACCGACACGGTCTACGGCATCGGCTGCGACGCGTTCGACGCCTCCGCCGTCCGCGCGCTGCTGGAGGCCAAGGGCCGCGGCCCGGACATGCCCGTCCCGGTGCTGGTCGGCTCCTGGACCACCATCGACGGCCTGGTCCTCGGCGTGCCCCGGCAGGCCCGCGCGCTGATCGAGGCGTTCTGGCCGGGCGGCCTGTCGCTCGTCCTGCCGCACGCGCCGTCGCTGGCGTGGGACCTCGGTCACACCCGCGGCACGGTGATGCTGCGCATGCCGCTGCACCCGGTCGCCCTCGAACTGCTGCGCGACGTCGGCCCGATGGCGGTCTCCAGCGCGAACAAGTCCGGCTTCCCGCCCGCGGGCACCGCGCAGGAGGCGTGGGACCAGCTCGGCGAGGAGGTCGGCGTCTACCTCGACGGCGGGCCGGCGGCGGAGAACGTCGCCTCCACCATCGTCGACCTGACCGGCCCGGACCCGGTCGTGCTGCGCGAGGGCGCGGTGCCGGTCGCCGAGGTGTCCAAGGCGCTCGGCGTCGAAGTCGGGGTCGCGCGCTAGTGGATCTTCCCGATCGGAGTAGCGTGGTGGTCCTGCCGCACGAACCACCCGTGCAAGATCCACCCGACACCCCATCGCCGAGGGGCTAGCCTGCCGTGGGCCAGTTGCCTGCCGTGTCCAACGTCCTCCCCGTCCGGGAGTACCTGCTCGTCGCGCTGACCGCCGCGGTCGTGACGTTCCTGCTCGTCGGCCTGGTGCGCGTGCTGGCGTTCCGGATCGGCGCGGTCGCCTACCCCCGCCAGCGCGACGTGCACGTCAAGCCCATGCCCCGGATGGGCGGGCTCGCCATGTACGGCGGCGTGCTGGGCGGCATGCTGCTCGCCCACCAGCTGCCGGTGCTGCGCTCGGCGTTCGACTTCTCCTACGACCCGTACGCGGTGATCGTGGGCGGCGGCGTGATCGTGCTCGTCGGCGTGCTGGACGACCGGTTCGAGCTGGACTCGCTGACCAAGCTCGCGGGCCAGGTCACCGCCGCGGGCATCCTGGTGCTGTTCGGCCTGCAGTGGCTGCTGTTCTGGGTGCCGTGGGGCGACGACGGCGAGGGCACCGGCTCGCTGCTGTCGCTGGACCAGAACCAGGGCGCGATCCTGAGCGTGCTGCTGGCCGTCACCATGGTCAACGCGATGAACTTCGTGGACGGCCTGGACGGCCTCGCCGCCGGCATCGGCCTCATCGCCGCCGCCGCCACCTGCGTGTTCTCCATCGGTCTGCTGGCCAACAACGGCGGTGACGTCGGCGCGTACCCGCCCGCCCTGATCGCCGCCACGCTGGCCGGCGCGTGCCTCGGCTTCCTGCCGCACAACTTCAACCCGGCCCGGATCTTCATGGGCGACTCCGGCTCGATGCTGATCGGCCTGATGCTCGCCGCGGCCACCATCTCCGCCTCCGGCAAGATCAACTACGAGTCGGTGCGCGCCACCGACGTCCTCGGCCTGCTCTCGCCGCTGGTCGTGGTGGCGGCCGTGCTGTTCGTGCCGCTGCTGGACCTGCTGATGGCCGTGGTGCGGCGCACCCGGCGCGGCGAGAGCCCGTTCTCCGCGGACAAGATGCACCTGCACCACCGGCTGCTGGAGATCGGCCACTCCCAGCGCCGCGCCGTGCTGCTCATCTACTTGTGGGCGGGCGTGCTGGCGTTCGGCGCGGTGGCGCTGACGATGTTCGACGTCGTCGTGGTGGTGTGGTGCTTCGGCATCTGCCTGCTGCTGGCGCTGCTGGTCTCGGCGATCCCCCGGCTGCGCGAGGTCCGGCGCTCCTGACGGCCGCCGACGCGCCGGGAAGGCCCCTGTCTACAATCGACGGAATGAGCGCCAGCCCCGAGCCGAAGACCCACGAGGACGTTGTGCGGATCACGGCCCGTGCGATGTCCCGTGGCGCGCTCTGGGCCGCGATCCCGACCGCGCTGCTGGGGATCGCCGTCTCCTCCTTCTTCTACGGCCTCGACGGCGCGCTGGGCGCGCTGGTCGGCGGCCTCGTCGTCGGCGCCTCCTCGCTGGCCACCCTCTGGGCGATGCGCCGCACGGCGGCGCTCGACGTCCACCTGGTGATGGCCGCCGCGCTGGGCGGTTTCGTGGTCAAGATGCTGATCCTGCTCGGTGTGATGATGCTGCTGAGGGACGTCCCCGGGCTGCACCCCCGGGCCCTCGCCTTCACCATGATCGCGATGATCGTGGCCACCGCCGCCGCCGAGGCGATCGCGTCCCGCCGCACCCGGCTCCCGAACGTGATCCCCGCAGCTCAGCAGCCCTAGGGCCGGTCGCGAACGCCCGCCTACCGGTTGGTATGGTGCGCGCGACAGGGAGGCGCCCACGTCCTGATGGACGCAGGTGGTGCCTCCCGGCAGGCGGCTGTGGCGCGTGAGGTACGTTTAGTCCCGATCGTGACGATTCCCCCGGCGGAGTGAACGCCGGCCGGGAGAACCGGAAGGAAGACAGTGACCAACCTGGTGCTGGCCGAGGGTGGCGAGTTCGTCCCCCCCGGCGCGAAGGACTTCTTCTTGCCGCCGATCTTCGGTGGCGTCACCAAGCCGATGGTGCTGGTCGTCCTGTCGGTCATCATCATCGCAGTGTTCTTCCTGCTGGCGACGCGGAGCTTCAAGCTGGTTCCCAGCAAGTTCCAGTTCATGGCCGAGTCCCTGTACGACATCGGCCGGAACACGATCGCCCGGGAGCAGATCGGTGGCAAGGACTTCCAGCCCTTCGTGCCGCTGATCCTCAGCCTGTTCACGTTCATCCTGGTGAACAACATCTTCGGGATCATCCCGCTGGTGCAGTTCCCGACCATGTCGCACATCGGCTTCCCGTTGGCGCTCTCGGTCCTGGTGGTCTACCCGGTCTACCACTACGTCGGGTTCAAGCGGCACGGTTTCGCCGGCTACCTCAAGAACCAGCTCATGCCGCCCGGCGCGCCGAAGCCGATCTACCTGCTGCTGACGCCGATCGAGTTCTTCTCGAAGTTCATCATGAACCCGATCACGCTGGCGATCCGGGTGTTCGCGGCCATGTTCGCCGGTCACCTCATCCTGCTGGTGTTCACCCTGGCGGGGGAGTTCCTGCTGCTCGAGGCGTCCGCGCTGTTCAAGCCGATCTCGCTGGTCTCGTTCGCCTTCGCCATCGCGATGACGTTCCTCGAGGCGCTGGTCCAGGTCATCCAGGCGTACATCTTCGCCCTGCTGTCCGCCAGCTACATCGGTATGGCGCTCGCGTCCGACCACTGATCGGTACCACGACAAAAAGCCTCCGATCCGCAGTTACCGCGGACCGAAGTTGAAGGGAATGCACAAAGTGAGCGCTATCGTTCTTGCGCAGGAAGCCGCGAACATCAACCCGGGTCTGGCCCTCATCGGCTACGGCCTGGGCGCGATCGGCCCCGGCATCGGCGTGGGTCTGATCTGGGCCGCCGTCATCAACGGCACCGCCCGGCAGCCGGAAGCGCGCGGCCCGCTCATGAGCATCGCGTGGACGACGTTCGTGCTCGTCGAGGTCCTCGCGCTGATCGGTCTGGTTCTCTACTTCCTCGCTTCGACGGCCTGATCACCGACTGAGCGCGTAGGGAGACGCCGTGCTGAACACCATGATCCTCGCGGCCGAGGGCGAGCCGAGCCCGGTCGTGCCGCACCTCTCCGAGGTCATCATCGGCCTCATCGCCTTCCTCCTCCTGCTGTGGGTCATGAAGAAGTACGTGTCCCCGCGGTTCGAGGCGCTGTACGCGGAGCGTGCGGCGAAGATCGAAGGCGGCATCGAGAAGGCGGAGCAGGCCCAGGCCCAGGCCCAGGAGGCCCTGGAGCAGTACCGGGCGCAGCTGGCCGAGGCTCGCGCCGAGGCGGCCCGCATCCGCGACGACGCCCGCATCGAGGGCGAGCAGATCATCAGCGAGCTGCGCGCCAAGGCGCAGGAGGAGTCCTCGCGGATCATCGCGCAGGGGCAGACCCAGCTGGAGACGCAGCGCGCGCAGATCGTCGCGGAGCTGCGCGGCGAGCTGGGCAGGCTGGCCATCGACCTGGCGGACCGGGTCGTCGGCGAGTCGCTGGAGGACGAGGTGCGCCGTCGGGGCACCGTCGACCGCTTCCTCTCCGAGCTCGACGGCACGTCGGCTCCGGCCGCCAAGTGAGGGAACGCCGATGACGCTGCACGCCGCCAGCCGTGACGCCCTGGCCGCCGCCGAACTGCGGCTGCTGGAGGTCGTCGACGGCACGACCGGCCCCACCGCCAGCCAGTCCTTGGCGAAGTTGGGCAGCGAGCTGTTCGCGGCCGTGAGCCTGCTGTCGGCGCAGCCCGCGCTGCGCCGCGCGATGGCCGACAACTCCTCGGAGCCCGCGTCCCGCGAGCAGCTGCTGCGCGGCCTGCTCGCCGGCAAGGTCTCCGACGAGACGCTGCAGGTGCTGGCCACGGTCGTCACCGTCCGCTGGTCCAGCCCCCGCGAGCTGGTCGACGGCATCGAGTCGCTGGCCCGCACCACGCTGCTGGTGCGGGCGGAGCGGGACGGCAGGCTCGACTCGGTCGAGGACGAGCTGTTCCGGCTCGGCCGCATCATCGCGGCCAACCACGAGCTGGAGCTGGCGCTGTCCGACCCGGCGGCCGAGCCCGCCGGCAAGGTCGCGCTGGTCGACGGCCTCGTCGCGGGCAAGGTGGACCAGACCACCAAGACCCTGGTCGAGCAGCTCGTCCGCGAGCCGCGCGGCCAGGGGGTCGTCAACGGCCTGGGCGAGCTGGCCTCGCTCGCGGCCAAGCGCCGGGAACGTTCCGTCGCGTACGTCCGTTCTGCTGTCGAGCTGGACGCGGCGCAGCAGGACCGCCTCGAAGCCACGCTGACCCGGATCTACTCCAGGCCGATCGCGCTGCACGTGGAGGTGGACCCCACGCTGCGCGGTGGTCTGCTGATCAAGATCGGCGACGAGGTCATCGACGGAAGCGTGGCCGGTCGGCTGGCGTCCCTGCGCCGCGATCTCGCCGGCTGACCGAATCGGAACCGCGGCCCACAAGCCCCTTTCCCAGAACGAAGTGAGAGCAGGAACGACATGGCGGAGCTGACGATCTCGTCGGACGAGATCCGCAGTGCGATCGAGAAGTACGTCTCGACCTACTCCCCGGAAGTCAGCCGGGAAGAGGTCGGCGTCGTCGCGGAGACCTACGACGGCATCGCCATCGTCGAGGGTCTGCCCGGCACCATGACCAACGAGCTGCTGGAGTTCCCCGGCGGCGTGCTCGGCGTGGCCCTGAACCTGGAAGTCCGCCAGATCGGCGCGGTCATCCTGGGCGACTTCGACAAGATCGAAGAGGGCCAGGAGGTCAAGCGGACCGGCCAGGTGCTCTCCGTGCCCGTTGGGGACGGCTTCCTCGGTCGCGTGGTCAACCCGCTCGGCCAGCCGATCGACGGCCTGGGCGACATCGTGGCCGACGACAACCGCGCCCTGGAGCTGCAGGCCGCCTCCGTGCTGCAGCGGCAGCCGGTGAGCGAGCCGATGCAGACCGGCATCAAGGCGATCGACTCGATGACCCCGATCGGCCGCGGTCAGCGCCAGCTGATCATCGGCGACCGCAAGACCGGCAAGACCGCGGTCTGCATCGACACGATCATCAACCAGAAGAAGGCCTGGGAGTCGGGCGACCCGACGCAGCAGGTCCGCTGCGTGTACGTGGCCATCGGCCAGAAGGGCTCCACCATCGCGGGCGTCAAGTCCGCGCTGGAGGAGGCGGGCGCGCTGGAGTACACCACCATCGTCGCCGCCCCCGCGTCCGACTCGGCCGGCTTCAAGTGGCTCGCGCCCTACACCGGCTCGGCCATCGGCCAGCACTGGATGTACCAGGGCAAGCACGTCCTGATCATCTTCGACGACCTGACCAAGCAGGCGGAGGCGTACCGCGCCATCTCGCTGCTGCTGCGCCGCCCGCCGGGCCGCGAGGCCTACCCCGGCGACGTCTTCTACTTGCACTCGCGCCTGCTGGAGCGCTGCGCGAAGCTGTCCGACGACATGGGCGGCGGCTCGATGACCGGTCTGCCGATCATCGAGACCAAGGCCAACGACGTGTCGGCGTACATCCCGACCAACGTCATCTCGATCACCGACGGCCAGTGCTTCCTGGAGTCCGACCTGTTCAACGCCGGTGTGCGCCCGGCCGTCAACGTGGGTATCTCGGTCTCCCGCGTCGGTGGCGCCGCGCAGACCAAGGCGATGAAGACGGTCGCCGGCTCGCTGCGCCTGGACCTGTCGCAGTTCCGCGAGCTGGAGGCGTTCTCCGCCTTCGCCTCGGACCTCGACGCGGCCTCGCGCGCCCAGCTGGACCGCGGCGCCCGCCTGGTCGAGCTGCTGAAGCAGGGCCAGTACTCGCCGGTCCCGGTCGAGGAGCAGGTCGTCTCGATCTACCTCGGCACGAACGGCCACTACGACGACATCCCGGTGGGCGACGTCCGCCGCTTCGAGTCGGAGTTCCTGAACCACGTGCGCCGCGGCCACGACGTGATCCTGTCCGACATCCGCGAGTCCAAGAAGCTGTCGGACGACACGGCCAAGGGCATCGTCGACGCGGTCAACGCGTTCAAGCAGCAGTTCAGCGCCTCGAACGGTGCGTCGGTCGCCGACGTGCCCGCCGACGCGATGGACGCCGACCAGGTCGGGCAGGAGTCGGTGAAGGTCAACCGGCCCGCTCCGGCCGAGAAGTGACGTAGGCATGGCGGCACAGATCCGAGAGCTGCGCCAGCGGATCCGCTCGGTCAACTCGACCAAGAAGATCACGAAGGCGTACGAGCTCATCGCCACGTCCCGTCTGGCCAAGGCGCAGACGAGGGTCGCGGCGTCCAAGCCCTACGCGGAGGAGATCACCTCGGTGCTCTCCGCGCTGGCGACGGCGTCCACGAACCTCGACCACCCGCTGCTGACCGAGCGCAAGAACCCCCGCCGTGCCGGCGTGCTGGTCGTGACCAGCGACAAGGGCATGTGCGGCGGCTACAACGCCAACGTGCTGCGCGCCGCCGAGGAACTGCTCTCGCTGCTGCGGTCCGAGGGCAAGGAGCCCGTGCTCTACGTCATCGGCCGCAAGGGCGTCGGCTACTACCGGTTCCGCAGGCGCGCGATCGCCGGCGAGTGGACCGGGTTCTCGCAGCTGCCGCACTACGTCAACGCCGCCGAGGCGGGCGAGGCGCTGGTCAAGGCGTTCGTCGCGGGCAGCGACGACGAGGGCGACCAGCCCGGCCCGGACGGCGTGCTCGGCGTGGACGAGCTGCACGTGGTCTACACCGAGTTCAAGTCGATGCTGAGCCAGACGCCGGTCGCCAAGCGGATCGCGCCGATGGTGGTCGACTTCGACCCGGAGCCGCAGAAGCTCCAGTCGGTGTACTCGTTCGAGCCGGGTGCGGACACGCTGCTGGGCGCGCTGCTGCCCAAGTACGTCAAGACCCGGCTCTTCTCGGCACTGCTGGACGCGGCGGCCTCCGAGTCGGCGGCGCGGCGGACCGCGATGAAGGCGGCGACGGACAACGCCACCGAGCTGGTCCGCAACCTGAGCCGTCAGGCGAACGCGGCCCGCCAGGCCCAGATCACCCAGGAGATCAGCGAGATCGTCGGTGGCGCCTCCGCGCTTACCGGTGGCGCAGGAAGTGATGAGTGACATGACCGCAACCGTTACCGCCACCCGCACCGGCCGTGTGGTCCGGGTGATCGGCGCCGTCGTCGACGTGGAGTTCCCGCGCGGCGCGGTGCCGGAGCTGTTCAACGCCCTGAACGTGGAGATCACCTACGAGGCGGTCGCCAAGACGCTGACCCTGGAGGTCGCCCAGCACCTGGGTGACAACCTGGTCCGCACCATCTCGATGCAGCCGACCGACGGCCTGGTCCGCGGCGCGGCGGTGACCGACACCGGCAAGGCGATCAGCGTGCCCGTCGGCGACGTCGTCAAGGGCCACGTCTTCAACGCGCTGGGCGACTGCCTGGACGAGCCCGGCCTCGGCCGGGACGGCGAGCAGTGGGGCATCCACCGCAAGGCGCCGTCGTTCGACCAGCTCGAGGGCAAGACCGAGATCCTGGAAACGGGCATCAAGGTCATCGACCTGCTGACCCCGTACGTCAAGGGCGGCAAGATCGGCCTGTTCGGCGGCGCGGGCGTGGGCAAGACGGTGCTCATCCAGGAGATGATCACCCGTATCGCCCGCGAGTTCTCCGGCACGTCGGTGTTCGCCGGCGTCGGCGAGCGCACCCGTGAGGGCACCGACCTCCTCCTGGAGATGGAGGAGATGGGCGTGCTCAGCGACACCGCCCTGGTGTTCGGCCAGATGGACGAGCCGCCCGGCACGCGCATGCGCGTCGCGCTGTCCGCGCTGACGATGGCGGAGTACTTCCGCGACGTGCAGGGCCAGGACGTGCTGCTGTTCATCGACAACATCTTCCGGTTCACCCAGGCGGGCTCGGAGGTGTCGACCCTGCTGGGCCGCATGCCGTCCGCCGTGGGCTACCAGCCGACGCTGGCCGACGAGATGGGCGAGCTGCAGGAGCGCATCACCTCGACGCGCGGCAAGTCGATCACCTCGCTGCAGGCCATCTACGTGCCCGCGGACGACTACACCGACCCCGCGCCGGCCACCACCTTCGCCCACCTGGACGCGACGACGGAGCTCTCCCGTCCGATCTCCCAGAAGGGCATCTACCCGGCGGTGGACCCGCTGTCCTCGTCCTCCCGGATCCTGGAGCCGTCGATCGTCGGCGAGGAGCACTACCGGGTGGCGCAGGAGGTCAAGCGGATCCTGCAGAAGTACAAGGAGCTGCAGGACATCATCGCCATCCTCGGCATGGACGAGCTGTCCGAGGAGGACAAGGTCCTCGTCGGTCGCGCCCGTCGCCTGGAGCGCTTCCTCGGCCAGAACTTCATCGTGGCCGAGAAGTTCACCGGCCAGCCGGGTTCCTTCGTGTCGATCAAGGACACGATCGAGGCGTTCGACCGCGTCTGCAAGGGCGAGTTCGACCACTTCCCGGAGCAGGCGTTCTTCTCCTGCGGCGGGTTGGACGACGTCGAGGCCAACGCCAAGAAGCTCGCCGGCAAGTAGGCCGGGCTCTCGTCCGCAGGGCCGTCCCCACCGGGGGCGGCCCTGCCGGCGTCAGGGGGACGCCCAGCCCAGCGCGCGGGAGATGGCCAGGCCGCACGCGCGCACGGCGGGCACGACGGTGTCCGTGCGGGTCCCGGTGGGCACCACGACGGACACGGCGGCCACCACCTCGCCGTCCTGGTCGCGCACGGGCGCGGCCACCGAGTAGGTGATCAGCTCGATCTGCCGGTCGCTGGTGGCGTAGTCGTCGCGGCGCACCCTGGCCAGGGTCTCCCGCAGCTCCTGGGGCGTGCCGATGGTCTTCGGCGTGAACCGCTTGAGCGGTCCCGCGAGCACGGCCTCCTGCACCGCGACGGGCGCGGCGGCCAGCAGCACCAGGCCGACGCCCGTGCAGTGCAGCGGCATCCGGCTGCCGACGCGGGTCACCACGTTCACCGCGTCCCGCGCCGAGATCCGCTCCACGTACACGACCTCCACGCCGTCGCGGACGGCCAGCTGCACGTTGTGCCGCGTCACCTCGTAGAGGTCTTCGAGGAACGGCAGGGCGCGGTCGCGCAGGTCCAGGCTGCCGGGCGACAGCGAGCCCAGCTCCAGCAGCCGCAGGCCGACGCAGTAGCGGCCGTCCGGCGCCCGGTCGAGGGCGCGCAGGGCCACCAGGGACGCCACCAGCCGGTGCGTGGTGCTCAGCGGCAGGCCGGAGTGGCGGCTCAGCTCGGACAGCGTCACCGCGGGTCGGTCCACGGTGAACACCGACAGCAGCGAGAAGGCCCGGTCGAGCAGCGACTTCGGTGTCGGCACGGGCCCAGTCTCCCACCCGCCCGAACGGCCCCCGCGCGCTCGCGGCGCCCGTGCCGGCGGGTGGTCGGGGCGGCTGGGGGTGGCTGGTGCGGCGGTGGGTTCCGGGCACCGTTTAGACTGCGGGTGACTCCAGTCGACTCAGGGAGATGCGCGTGGCCGAGATGACCGTCCAGCTGGTCGCGGTGGAACGCCGCCTGTGGTCCGGCACGGCCACCACCGTGGTCGCCCAGACGCTCGAAGGCGAGATCGGCATCCTGCCCGGTCACGAGCCGGTGCTCGGCCAGCTCGTCGAGGGCGGCGTGGTGAAGATCCGGACCACGGACAACGAGCTGGTGACGGCGGCCGTGCACGGTGGCTTCCTCTCCGTGACCGGCGAGGGTGTGAGCATCCTGGCCGAGGACGCGGAGCTCGCCGACGAGATCGACGTCGAACGGGCCCGGGCGGACGTCAAGAACGACGACGACGTCCAGCGGGCCAGGGCCATCGCGCGGCTCCGCGCCGCGGGGCACTCGGCCTGACGCGGACGAGCGGACGACGCCGTGGGGATCGCCGAACTGGTCGGGGTGGTCCTGTTCGGCGCGGTGGTGGTCCTCGCGTACCTCGCGTGGCGCCGCGTCCGGCTGTTGCGCGCGGGCGGTGTGCACGTCGCGCTGAGGTCCCGGATCGAGGACTCCGGCCGGGGCTGGCACCTGGGTGTCGGCCACTACCGGGGTGACGAGTTCACCTGGTTCCGCGTGCTGAGCCTGCGCTCCGGCCCGGACATGGTGATCTCCCGCGAGGGTTTCGAGATCGACGACCGCCGCGAGCCGACCGCGCCGGAGGCGTACGCCATGCCGTCCGGCGCGGTGGTGCTGCGGTGCCGAGGCGCCAAGGGCGAGGTCGAGATCGCGATGGGCCCGGACGCGCTGACCGGCTTCCTGTCCTGGTTGGAGTCGGCGCCCCCGGGCCGCTCCATCCCCTGGGCCTCCTGAGAAGACCGGGGCCGGTCGGACCGGCGGCGGCGTGACCCCGCTCCCGGGCCCCGCCGCCGTGCCACGCGCCGGTCAGGCGTTGGCCCCCGGCCGCCACAGCACGTCACCGTCCGGGTTCGCCACCCTGGCCAGGATGAACAGCAGGTCGGACAGCCGGTTCAGGTACTTCGCGGTGAGCGCGTTCGTCTGCTCGGCCTCGACCTCGATCAACGCCCACGCGCCGCGCTCCGCCCGGCGGGCGATGGTGCGGGCCTGGTGCAGCAGCGCCGCGCCCGGCGTGCCGCCGTTGAGGATGAACGACTCCAGCTTGCCCAGCCGGGAGTTGAACTCGTCGCACCACGCCTCCAGCCGGTCCACGTACGCCTGCGTGATCCGCAGCGGCGGGTACTTGGGGTCCGGCGCGATCGGCGTGCACAAGTCCGCGCCGACGTCGAACAGGTCGTTCTGGACCTGCCGCACCACGTCGGCGACGTCCGCTTCGAGCGCGCCCAGCGCCAGCGCCACGCCGAGCGCGGCGTTGGTCTCGTCCACGTCCGCGTAGGCGGTGATCCGCGGAGAGGTCTTGGGCACCCGGGAGAAGTCGCCGAGGCCCGTGGTCCCGTCGTCGCCGACCCGGGTGTAGATCTTCGTCAGGTGCACGGCCATGCCGAGCACTGTAGACACCGCAGTGCCCCACCACGGACGGGCTCGATTCAGACCGTACGTAGGATTGCGGCACTACGAGCGAGGAGTTCCCCACGTGAGTGAGCACTTCCGGGTTCAGGGCGGTGCGCGGCTGGTCGGCGAGGTCGCCGTCGTAGGCGCGAAGAACAGCGTGCTCAAGCTGATGGCGGCGGCGTTGCTGGCCGAGGGCACGACCACGATCACCAACTGCCCGGAGATCCTGGACGTGCCGCTGATGGCGGACGTCCTGCGCAGCCTGGGCTGCGAGGTGAACCTCGACGGCCAGGTCGTCACGATCACCACCCCGGCGGAGCTCAACCACCGCGCCGACTCCGAGGCGATGGGCAAGCTGCGGGCGTCCGTCTGCGTGCTGGGCCCCCTGGTCGGCCGGTGCAAGCGGGCCGTGGTCGCGCTCCCCGGCGGCGACGCGATCGGCAACCGGCCGCTGGACATGCACCAGAACGGCCTGCGCAAGCTCGGCGCGCACAGCGAGATCGAGCACGGCTGCGTCATCGCCGAGGCCGAGGGCCTGCACGGCGCGCAGATCTGGCTGGACTTCCCCAGCGTCGGCGCGACGGAGAACATCCTGATGGCGGCGGTGCTGGCCAACGGCACCACGGTCATCGACAACGCCGCCCGCGAGCCGGAGATCGTGGACATCTGCGTGATGCTCCAGCAGATGGGCGCGAAGATCGAGGGCGCGGGCACGTCCACGCTCACCGTGCACGGCGTGGAGTCGCTGAAGCCGACCGAGCACCGGGTCATCGGCGACCGGATCGTCGGCGCGACCTGGGCGTTCGCCGCCACCATGACCCGCGGTGACATCACCGTGCGCGGCGTGGACCCGCACCACCTCGATTTGGTGCTGGAGAAGCTGCGGATGGCCGGCGCGGAGGTGACGACCCTGGAGGACGGCTTCCGCGTGGTGCAGACCGAGCGGCCCGGCTCGGTCGACTTCGTGACCCTGCCGTACCCCGGCTTCGCCACCGACCTCCAGCCGTTCGCGATCGCGCTGTCGAGCGTGTCCGACGGCACGTCGATGATCACCGAGAACCTGTTCGAGGCGCGGTTCCGGTTCATCGAGGAGATGGTGCGGCTGGGCGCCGACGCGCGCACCGACGGCCACCACGCGGTGGTGCGCGGGGTGGAGCGGCTGTCCAGCGCGCCGGTGTGGGCGTCGGACATCCGCGCGGGCGCGGGGCTCGTGCTGGCCGGGCTGTGCGCGGACGGCGCGACCGAGGTGTACGAGATCTTCCACATCGAGCGCGGCTACCCGGGCTTCGTGGAGAACCTGCGCAAGCTGGGCGCGACCGTGGACCGCATCAGCGCCTGACCCGCCACCGGCGACCGAGCCCGCCCTCCGCCTTCCGGGGGGCGGGAACGCAGTGAGCGCGGTCACGCCGACCACCGTCCCGCGGCTTCGATTCAGTGAGCAACGGCACGCGCGACCCGTGTTACCCGTCAGTACGCTACGGGGAACGACGTCGTAGGAGGTGCCGTGCCGTACCCGGCCGACCGAGAGCGCGACCGCCCGTGGGTGATGCGGACGTACGCGGGCCACTCCAGCGCCACCGCCTCCAACGAGCTGTACCGCCGCAACCTGGCCAAGGGGCAGACGGGCCTGTCCGTGGCGTTCGACCTGCCCACCCAGACCGGCTACGACCCGGACGACGAGCTGGCCAGGGGCGAGGTCGGCAAGGTCGGCGTGCCGATCGGCCACATCGGCGACATGCGGCAGCTGTTCGACCGCATCCCGCTGGCCGGGGCGAACACGTCGATGACCATCAACGCGACGGCCATGTGGCTGCTCGCGCTGTACGTGAGCGTGGCCGAGGAGCAGGGCGCGGACCGCGCCACCCTCGCGGGCACCACGCAGAACGACATCATCAAGGAGTACCTGTCCCGCGGCACGTACGTGTTCCCGCCCGGCCCGAGCCTGCGGCTGATCACCGACGTGGTCGCGTGGACCGTGACGAACGCGCCGAAGTGGAACCCGATCAACATCTGCTCGTACCACCTGCAGGAGGCGGGCGCGTCGCCGGTGCAGGAGATCGCCTACTCGCTGTCCACCGCGATCGCCGTGCTGGACTCGGTGTTCGACTCCGGCCAGGTGCCGGAGGAGCGGCGCGGCGAGGTGGTCGCCCGCATCTCCTTCTTCGTCAACGCCGGTGTGCGGTTCGTCGAGGAGATGTGCAAGATGCGGGCGTTCGTCCAGCTGTGGGACGAGGTCACCCGCGACCGGTACGGCATCGCGGACCCCAAGCACCGCCGCTTCCGGTACGGCGTGCAGGTCAACTCGCTCGGGCTGACCGAGGCGCAGCCGGAGAACAACGTGCAGCGGATCGTGCTGGAGATGCTGGCCGTGACGCTGTCCCGGGACGCGCGGGCCCGCGCGATCCAGCTGCCGGCGTGGAACGAGGCGCTCGGCCTGCCCCGGCCGTGGGACCAGCAGTGGGCGCTGCGGATGCAGCAGGTGCTGGCCTTCGAGACCGACCTGCTGGAGTACGAGGACATCTTCGCCGGCTCGCACGTCGTGCAGACCAAGGTGGACGAGATCGTCGAGGGCGCGCGGGCCGAGATCGACCGCGTGCAGGCGATGGGCGGGGCGGTCGCGGCGGTCGAGTCCGGGTACATGAAGTCGGCGCTGGTGTCGTCGCTGGCCGAACGGCGGCGGCGGGTGGAGGTCGGCGAGGACGTCGTGGTGGGCGTGAACAGGTTCGCCACCACCGAGCCGTCGCCGCTGCAGGCCGAGGGCGCGAACGCGATCGAGCAGATCGACCCCGTCGTGGAGCGGCAGGCGGTCGAGGCGATCCGGGAGTGGCGGTCCGGCCGCGACGACGCGCAGGTGAAGTCCACTTTGGACGAACTGCGGGCGGTGGCGCGGACGGACCGGAACCTGGTCGAGGCGACCATCGCGTGCGCCCGCGCGGGCGTGACGACCGGTGAGTGGTCGCAGGCGCTGCGCGAGACGTTCGGCGAGTACCGCGCCCCGACCGGCGTGTCGGCCGCGTCGGCGTCCGGCGAGGCGGGCGCGGAGATCGGCCGGGTGCGCGAGCGGGTGCGGGCGACCGGCGAGGAGCTGGGCGAGCGGCTGCGCGTCCTGGTCGGCAAGCCCGGTCTGGACGGCCACTCCAACGGCGCCGAGCAGGTCGCCGTGCGGGCCCGCGACGTCGGCTTCGAGGTGGTGTACCAGGGCATCCGGCTGACGCCCGCGCAGATCGTCGCCGCCGCCGTGCAGGAGGACGTGCACGTGGTCGGCCTGTCGATCCTGTCCGGCTCGCACCTGGAGGTCGTGCCCGCGGTGGTCGACGGCCTGCGCGCGGCGGGCGCCGGCGACGTGCCGGTGATCGTCGGCGGGATCGTCCCGCCCGCCGACGCCGACGAGCTGCGCGCGCGGGGGGTGGCCCGGGTGTTCACGCCGAAGGACTACGAGCTGACCCAGATCATGGACGAGATCGTGACCGTCGTGCGCGAGGCGAACGGCCTGTAGACCACGCCGTTCCCGGGCCGGTGGCGGCGGGTGGGGCCAGTCGCCTGCCACCGCGCGATCCGGGTGCCGGCGGCTCCTGATCCCGCGGGTTCACCTCGGCGGCCACAAGCCGCTCTCGGGGCAGTCCGGCACGTCCGGGTCGTCGGTGGGCCGGGTGAAGCTGTCGACCTTCTTCGCACCCGGGAACTCCTCGCGCAGGGAGGTCGCCAACCCGCGCACGTCCACGCCCGGCGCCGGGAGCAGCTTCAGGCTCGCGGGCATGGCCTCCACCCTGGCGATCTCCACCAGCTCCGGGCGGGACTCGAAGATCTCCTTGTAGTGCGCCAACGCCTCTTCCCTGGTCTCCGTGAACACCTGCCGCACCCGAGGGTCCGAGCCGACGGCGGTGACACCGGCGCGCATCTCGTCGTCCGTCCTGAAGTCGACGAGGACGTGGTCGCCGCACAGGGCGTGCCCGACCAGCGGCGCGACGGACGCCGTCGGCGGAACCCCCTCGCCCTCCCGCGCCGTGCACGCCGTCAGCGCGAGACCCAGCACGAGCACGACCAACCTGTTGTTCACCACCGGATACTGGCATCCACCCTCAGCGGACCTCCACGGGCACCACGCCGTTCTGCTCGTCCACCAGCAACCGGGCGCCCAAGGGCTCCTTCAGCGTCACGGTGCGCTTCTCGCTGCGGTACATCGCGTCCCGCGCGCAGCCGACGCCGTCAGGGCCCGGCTGCCGCACGCCGACCTTCACCGACGTCGCCCCCTCGACGACCACGACCTCGGTGGTGATCGGCTCCTGGCCGGGGCACGGCAGCGGCGGCGCGGGCAGCTCCACCTCCAGCTCGACCCCGTCGGACGTGACGGCCCGGTGCAGCGCGTGGGGGATGCCGCCGAGGTGCCAGAACGCCGTCGGCGCGACCGCGGGCCACGCCCACACGCTGCCGAAACCGCTGCGGAACCGCCACGCGGGCAGTTCCAGCCCACCCCGGTCGGTCGGGAACCGCGCCGTGCCGAGCTCCACGTCCACCAGCTCCAGCGGCTCGCCACCGCGGCCGCCGGCGGACATCGCCGCCAGCGCGTCGCGCACGCCGATCAGCGGCAGCGTCGCCGCGCCGCCGGGCAGCGGCACCGACGTCGGCCCCGGCGTCGGCGGTTCGGCGCCGGTGAACGAGTACGTCCCGCTCTCGGCCGCCACCTTCTCCTGCTCGCTGCCGACCGGGTCCACCAGCTCCAGCGGCGGCCCGATCAGCACGATCGGGCGGGGCACGGCGGCCACCGGGAAACCCTCCGGGTCCGGGGTGGCGGGCCGCACCGGCTCGCCGGGGGTCGCGGTGGTGGTCCAGACGGGCGGGACCTGCGCGCCGGGCCCGATCGGCTGGGCGCAGCCCGCCAGCAGGACGCCCAGCACCACGGCTGACAGCGGAAGTCTCATACCCGCTGGACGGTAGTCCCCGAGCGGTCGGTTGCACGGCCGGTTACGGTCGCGACATGGCCGAATACCAGCACATCCGCGTCGACCGGGCGGATGACGTAGTGCGGATCACCATGGACCGCGCCGCACGGCGCAACTCGCTGTCCGCCGAGCACCTGGCTGAGCTGCTGACGGCGTTCCGCGAGGTGGCCGCGACGGACGCGGTGGGCGTCGTGCTGGCGGGCGAGGGGCCGGTGTTCTCCGCCGGGCACGACTTCGCCGACGTCGCCGCCCGCGACCTGGAGGGCGTGCGCGACCTGCTGACCCTGTGCACGGACCTGATGCGGACCATCGAGTCGGTGCCGCAGGTGGTGATCGCCAGGGTGCACGGCCTGGCCACGGCGGCGGGCTGCCAGCTGGTGGCCTCGTGCGACCTGGCCGTGGCGGCCGAGGAGGCCGCGTTCGCCCTGCCCGGCGGCAAGGGCGGCTGGTTCTGCCACACCCCGGCGGTGCCGGTGGCCCGCTCGATCGGCCGCAAGCGCTTGCTGGAGATGGCGCTCACCGGTGACCCGGTCGACGCGCGCACCGCCGAGCAGTGGGGCCTGGTGAACCGGGTCGTGCCGGCGGACCGGCTGGACGACGCGGTGGACGACCTGATGCGCCGGGCCACCCGCGGCAGCCGGGCGAGCAAGGCGCTGGGCAAGCAGACGATCTACGCCCAGCTCGACCGGCCGGAGGCCGACGCCTACGCCATCGCGGTGGAGGTGATGGCGGCGGCGTCGCAGACCGAGGCGGCCAAGGAGGGCATGTCCTCGTTCCTGGAGAAGCGCCCGGCCGCCTGGACCGACTAGCGGGCGGCTAGCGAGCGACCGTGAGCGCCAGGGAGGCGGCGGCGAGGGCGAGGAACGCGCCGGGCGCCCCGATGGTGCGCCACACCCGGGCCCGCACGTGGGCGGCGACCGCGCCGGTGAAGAACGCCACCAGCCCGGCCGCCGCCGCGACCCCGACGGCGTGCGCGCCGAGCAGGCCGAGGAGCAGGCCGACCGCGCCCGCCCCCTTCACCGCGCCCAGGACCGGCAGCCACGACGGCGGCACGCCGACCGCCGCCGAGTTGGCCAGGACGAACCCCGCCCGCGCCAGGTCGGCGACGGCGATGCCGGCGTTGAGCAGGGCGGTGAGGGCGATGACGACGACGTGCGCGGTGGACACGGGACCTCCGGACGTGGGTGAGCGGACTGCTCACCCGACGTCCGGGCGGCGTGGGAGGTGACCTACGGCTGCGCGTTCTCGTGCAGCAGGAGGAGCGTGTAGGCGGCGATCGACTGGGCGTCGGTGACGTCGCCGCGGGCGATCATCGCCTCGAACTCCGCCCGCGGGAACCACGCCGAGCGCATGTCCTGCTCCTCGTGCTCCCGCTCGTGGAAGCCCTCCCGCAGCTCGGTGGCCAGGAACACCCGGCCGCGCTGGCTGGACATGCCCGGCGCGACGTCGAGCAGGCCCAGCTGCACCAGCCTGCCCGCCCGCAGCCCGGTCTCCTCCCGCAGCTCGCGCTCGGCCAGCGCCAGCGGGTCGACGTGCGCCCGCTCCGGCGCGGTGCCCTGCGGGAACTCCCAGCGCCGCAGGCCGAGCGGGTAGCGGAACTGCTCGACCAGCCGCAGCCGCTCGCCGTCCAGGGGGATCACCAGCGCGAAGTCGGGCTTGTCCACCACGCCGTAGATGCCGGTGGTCCCGTCCGCCCGCGCGATGGCGTCCTCCCGGACCACCATCCACGGGTTCGCGTACACCTCACGTGATCCGAGGGTTTCCACGATCAGTCTTCTCCCTGTGCCGTTGTCCCCGGGCCGGATCGCGACCGGGCCAGTTCCGACCGCCGCCGCCCGTAGCCGAAGTACACCACCAGACCCGCGGCCGACCAGATGCCGAAGGCCGCCCACGTGGCGGGCGCCAGGCCCGTCACCAGCAGCGCGCACATGCCCAGGCCCAGCAGCGGCACCACCGGCGACCACGGCGTGCGGAACCCGCGCGGCAGGTCCGGCCGGGTCCGCCGCAGCACCAGCACGCCGACGTTGACCAGGCTGAACGCCACCAGCGTCCCGATGCTCGTCGCCTCGGCCAGCTGACCGAGCGGCACCAGTGCCGCCAGTGCCGCGACGACCACGCCGACCAGCACCGTGTTCACCGTCGGCACCCGCCGCCCGCCGACCCGCGCGAACACCTTGGGCACCAGGCCGTCCCGGGCCATCGCGACCAGCACCCGCGTCTGTCCGTACAGGACGGTCAGCACCACCGACGCGATCGCGACCACCGCGCCCGCCGACAGCACGGTCGCGGGCCAACCGGAACCCGTGACCTGCTGGACGACCGCGGCCAGCGACGCGTCGGAGCCCGCGAGCGCGTCCACGCCCACCGCGCCGACGGCGGTGAACGCCACCAGCACGTACACCACCGTGACGACGGCCAGCGAGATCACGATGGCGCGCGGCAGGTCCCGCTGCGGGTCGCGGGCCTCCTCGCCCGCCGTCGAGGCGGCGTCGAACCCGATGAACGAGAAGAACACCAGCGACGCCGCGCCCGTGACGCCCGCGACCCCGGCCGGCGCGAACGGCGCCAGGTTGCCGCTGCGGAACCCGAACACCGCCACCACCACGAAGAACGCCAGCACCGCCACCTTCAGCAGCGTGGTCACCGTCGTCACCACCGCGCTCTCCCGCACCCCGCCGAGCAGCACGGCCGTCGCCAGCAGCACGACCACCGCCGCGGGCAGGTTCACCACCTCGCCGGACAGCGCCGCGGGCAGCTGGAAGCCGACCGTGGCGTCGAGGAACGCGTTGAGGTAGCCGCTCCACCCCACCGCGACCGCCGCCACCGACACGCCGTACTCCAGCAGCAGGCACCACCCGCACACCCACGCGACCAGCTCGCCCAACGTGGCGTAGGTGTAGGAGTAGGCCGACCCGGACACCGGCACCGCACCCGCCAATTCGGCGTAAGACAGCGCCGAGAACAAGGCCGCCAGCGCCGCCACGGCGAACGACACGGTGACCGCGGGCCCGGCCACCGGCGCCGCCTGGCCGAGCACGACGAAGATGCCCGTGCCCAGCGTCGCGCCCACCGAAAGGGAGACCAGCGGCAACAGCCCGAGGCTGCGGCGCAGCGTCGTCCGCGCGCTCTCGTCGGTCATCAGGTCGACGGGCTTGGTGCGCAGGAGCTGCCGCAGTGGTGACACGTCGGCCGACGGTACCTGCCGGTGGCCGGACCCCCGCACCCCGTAGCCTGTCGGCCGTGCGCCTCGTCATCGCTCGCTGCCAGGTCGACTACGTCGGACGCCTCACCGCCCATCTGCCGATGGCCCAGAGGCTGCTGCTGATCAAGGCGGACGGCTCCGTGTCGATCCACTCCGACGACCGCGCGTACAAGCCGCTGAACTGGATGAGCCCGCCGTGCTGGCTGATCGAGGACCCGGACCTGTGGGTGGTGCAGAACAAGGCGGGCGAGAAGCTGATCATCACGCTGGCCGAGGTGCTGCACGACTCCAAGCACGAGCTCGGCCCCGAGCCCGGCCTGGTCAAGGACGGCGTCGAGGCGGACCTGCAGAAGCTGCTGGCCGAGCACGTCACCACCCTCGGCGACGGCTGGACCCTGGTCCGCCGTGAGTTCCCGACCCCGATCGGCCCGGTCGACCTGATGTGCCGCGACGCCAAGGGCGCCTCGGTGGCGGTCGAGATCAAGCGCCGGGGCGAGATCGACGGCGTCGAACAGCTGACCCGCTACCTCGAACTGCTCAACCGCGACCCGCTGCTGGCCCCGGTCCGCGGCGTCTTCGCCGCCCAGCAGATCAAGCCGCAGGCCCGCACCCTGGCCGAGGACCGCGGCATCCGCTGCGTCGTCCTGGACTACGACGCGCTGCGCGGCATCGAATCCGACGAGTTCCGCCTGTTCTGACGGTTCCCGGTCGCTCCCTAATTCGGTTGAGATCCGGGCCGCGCCGAATACTCTGACGCGTGCACTCCCGGTGCGAAGTCCGGCGGCTACTTCTTCAGGTGAATCCATGCCGCAGGACGAACCGGATCTCGGGAGCACACGACTCCACACGTGCCCGGTGCGCGGGCGAGGGCTACTTCCGCTGATAACGGGGTGGTCGCGGGTTCGAATCCCGTCGCCGGTCCGACCGGTGTAGCTCAGTGGCCGAGAGCGCCTTTGTGCCTTCGCCGAATCGATCTCGGGCACGTGTGGGGTCGTCGTCGCTCCCCTCGAAGTCGAGGGGCGGAAATGAGCAAGTTCAACTTCGGCCGCCTGCGCGCGGCCGTGTCCAGCCCGGTCGTGTCCGAGGCGGTGGCGAGCGGGCGCACCCACGAGGGCGGTCCGGGGTACGCGCGGGAGCTGAAGTCGGAGCTCTTCCTGCTGGCGGTGGCCAACATGGTGGGGGAGCGGACGTTCTACGAGGGCGCCGACGAGCGGGACGACCGCTACGCCGCGCTGGTGCGCGCCACCACCACCGCCGACCCCGAGTGGACGGCGCGGTTCCTGGCGTGGCTGCGCGGTGAGGCGAACCTGCGGTCGGCGGCGATCGCCGGCGCGGCGCACTTCGTCAAGGCGCGCCTCGACGCCGGCGCGCGGGGGATGTCCCGGCAGGTCGTCGACTCGGTGCTCCAGCGGCCCGACGAGCCGGGCGAGTTCCTGGCCCACTGGACCACGCGGTACGGCCGCGCGCTGCCGAAGCCCGTCAAGCGCGGTGTCGCGGACGCGGTGCGGCGGCTCTACGACGAGCGCGCGCTGGTGAAGTGGGACTCGGAGGCGCGCGGCTTCCGGTTCGGCGACGTGCTGAACCTGACCCACCCGTCGCCGCGCGCCGACTGGCAGGCCGACCTGTTCACCCACGCCCTCGACCGCAGGCACGGCGGTGGCGACGCCGAGGTGCCCGGCTCGCTGGGCGTGCTGCGCGCACGAGCGGAACTGCTGGCGTGGCCGGTGGAGCGGCGGCGCGCGCTGTTCGAGGAGGACAGCGACACCGTCACCACGACCCTGCGCCGCGCGGGCATGACGTGGGAGTCCGTGGCCGGCTGGCTGCAGGGCCCGATGACCGCGCGGGTGTGGGAGGCCCTGATCCCGTCGATGGGGTACATGGCCGTCCTGCGCAACCTCCGCAACTTCGACCAGGCCGGTGTCCGGGACGAGGTGGCGGCGGCGGTCGCGGCGCGGTTGGCCGACCCCGAGCAGGTGGCGCGGTCGCGGCAGCTGCCGATGAGGTTCCTGTCCGCGTACCGCGCGGCGCCGTCGTTGCGGTGGGCGTGGGCGTTGGAGCGGGCCATCGCGCTGTCGCTCGGCAACGTGCCCGAGCTGCCGGGGCGCACGCTGGTGCTGGTCGACACGTCGTACTCGATGAACGCGCCGTTCTCGGAGGACGGCACGCTCAAGCGGTGGGACGCGGCGGCGGTGTTCGGGATCGCGCTCGGGCTGCGGTGCGAGCGGGCGGACGTGGTGTCGTTCTCCGACGGCACGCGGCCGTTCGCGCTGCGCGGGGGCGAGTCGCTGCTGAAGGCGGTGGACCGCTGGAAGTCCGACGGCTACTTCCTGGGCAGCGGCACGGCCACGGCGCGGGCGGTGCGGTCGCACCTCGGGCGGCACGACCGGGTCGTGATCGTCACCGACGAGCAGGCCGACCAGGGCGACGTGCACCGCGAGGTCCCCGCCCGGGTGCCGCTGTACACGTGGAACCTGGCCGGGTACCGCCACGGCCACGCGCCGAGCGGCAGCCGTCACCGGCACGCGTTCGGCGGCCTGACCGACCACGCCTTCACCATGATCCCGCTGCTGGAGGGCGGTCGGAACGCCGGCTGGCCGTTCTAGGCGGCCAGGGGCCGGGCCTCGTCGGGCCGGCCCCTGGCCGGATCGCGCCGCAGGGCGAGCGCCACGTCTGCGAGGTCCTTCTGGCGCCTCAAGCGGCGCTTCCACGCCAGGGTGTCCTCGACGTTGACGAAGCTCAGGCCGGAGATGAGCTCGGTCCGCCCGAACAGGTCCTCCTGGGCGAACCAGTGGGGGAACCACCTGTCCAGGACTTCTATCGCGCCACCGAACAGGTGCACCGCCCGGCACCCCTGGTACGGGGCGGCCTCGACGGCGCCCAGCCGGCGGGCGGTGGCCCAGGCCGATCCCCAGGCCACGACGTCGAGATCGGCGATGCGCTCCTTGAGCCCGTGTGCCCACAACGGGGCGCTCCCCGCTATCACGAACTGGTGCGGGGGGAGCCCGAGGCTGAGCAGGCTCGCGAACACCGGACTCCGCACCGCGGACTCGACCGCCGTGACCGGGGATCGGCGCCGGTTCACTTAAGTCACTGACCGAAGGCGCTGATCACGGCCGCGCTCGCGGTCGCGAACGTCGCCGGGGCCATGATGACGATACCGACCCGAGCAGGTGCCGCCTCGGCCACCCGAGCGATGGCGAACCAGGCCGGTCCTGCCAGGACCGACACGATCAGGACGATTGCTGCGATGGTGATGAGTCGCTGGTCCATCCGCACTCCCTGCGTCAGCTTTGCCGAGCCTGCTCGACCAGGGGTCCCGGGCCTTGGGCGGCCTTGGTAAGGGGCCGGCCCGGGTTGATCGAGTGTCGATCAGCGTAGCCACTCCACGAGGGCGTGCCTAGACCGAAGAAGAAAGTTCTTCGCAAGAAGTAATACTTTTACAAGGTACTACTCCAACTGGGGTGCTAGGGCTGACCCGAGCGAACTCGTACTGTTACAAGGTTTGCGGCCGTGGTGCGGGTCTAACCTCGTGACGCGATGTCATCAGCTCTTGCCGAGCCTGGTTCATCGTCAGGCGGCCTGTGGCTTGGTAACCCACGGGCCGCCTTCTCCCACCTGCGGGTCATGCGCTGTCGGGATCGGCGATCTCCGCCAGGATCCCGTCGTCGGCGATGTGGATCCGCCGGTACCCGGTGCGGATCGCACCCCTGTCGCGCAGGTCTCGCAACGCCTTGTGGATGGCCGGTTCGGATGCCCCGATCAACGCGGCCAGGTCCGACTGCGACAGGGGCGCGATGATCTCCGTGCCGACGGGGGCCGCCACGCCGTAGGACCGGCCGAGTTCGCGCAGGATCTGCGCCAGCCTGCTCACCACCGGGTAACCGCCGCTGATGGACCGCGCGTTGGTCGCGGATCGGAGCTTCTGCGACATCGCGCGCAGCAGTTCGAGGCTCGCGGTGGCGTTCTCCTCCAGGAATCGCAGGAACGCCTCACCGGTGAGCGCCAGCGCCCGAGTGGGCAGCGCGGCCACCACGCTCGCGCTCCTGGGCGCGCGGTCGATGGGGGCGAGCTCGCCGACGATGTCGCCCGCCACCCGGATGGCGAGCAGGGTCGTGTAACCCGTCGAGGTGGTGATGGTGACCTTGGCCATGCCCTCCACCAGGACGAACACCGTGGTCGTCTCCTCCCCCTCCCGGATGAGGGGGTGCCCGGGGTGGAACAGGACTTCGTGCCCTGTCGCGAACAGCCGTGACCGCGCGCTCGCGGGGAGCCGACCGAGGAACGTGTCGCTCGACCAGCCCGCCGCGTCCCGCCCGGGGAACGCGCGCGAGGCGTCGGCGCCGGGTCCGCCCTCGGTGCCGTGGGTGCTCAAGGTGTCTTCCGCCGGGGTTCGAGGAGCATCGTCGAAGTCAGGGTAGTGGCCGTGGACCCGGGTGTGGCGCCCCGAACTGCCCCGAACTGCCCCGCACCGCGGATCGGTGATGCCTATGTCCGGTAAGCCGTTCGGGTGCGTGGCAGGCCGGATTCCGCGATATACGCTGACGACCCCCGTCAACGGGCCTGGAGGCGTGCGGTGCGAAGACGAAGATCCGGTCCACTTGTCCTGCTGCTGCTCTCCCTGGTGCTGACGGGCTGCGCGCCGCCGCCGTCGATCACCCCGCCCTCCCTCCCGGCGCTCAGCTCCACCGCGGTGGCCGTGGCCTCCGCGCACCTCGCGGCTCAGCCGCTCGCCGGTTCGGCCGGTGGCGAGGTCCGGCTCAGCGGTGAGGGGTACCCGGCACACGGTCGGGTGGTGTTCACCTTCCACGGCCTCCAGGTCGGCGACACCACCGCGGACGCCGCGGGCCGGTTCAGCGCGGTCCCGGTGCACGTGCCCGACTCGTTCGGCGACACCGCGCCTGGCACGCAGTTCACCATCGGCGCCACCTCCGGACCGGTCTACGGCGAGACGCCGTTCGTCCTCACCGGCTGACGCCCGCCCCCGCTCACCTGAGGTTTAGCCCCGGGTAGTTCAAACCGGCGGAGCGCGCCGGGGTGCACTACCGTCGGCCTGATCGGCTGTGCGGTAGTGCGCGATGGTGTTCGGGGTTGTTCGATCGGAGGTGGGGCGGAAGTGCCCGTACTGGCGCAGGTGGACCTCAGGCTGGACGCCGGTCCGCTCGACTACACCCTGCTGGCGATCTACTTCGTGTTCGTCCTCGGCATCGGCTTCCTGGCCCGCAGATCCGTCTCGTCCAGCCTCGACTTCCTGCTCTCCGGCCGCTCGCTGCCCGCGTGGGTGACGGGCCTGGCGTTCATCTCCGCCAACCTCGGCGCGATCGAACTGCTCGGCATGGCGGCCAACGGCGCCCAGTACGGCATGGCGACCGTGCACTACTACTGGATCGGCGCGATCCCGGCCATGGTGTTCCTCGGCCTGGTGATGATGCCGTTCTACTACGGCTCGAAGGTGCGCAGCGTCCCCGAGTTCCTGCGCCGCCGCTTCGGCAAGGGCGCCCACCTGGTCAACGCGATCAGCTTCGCCGTGGCCCAGGTGCTGATCGCGGGCGTCAACCTGTACGCGCTGGCGTTCCTGCTCAACCTCATGCTCGGCTGGCCGATCCCGCTCTCGGTGGTCGCCGCCGCGCTGATCGTGCTGGCCTACACCACGCTCGGCGGCCTGTCCGCGGCCATCTACAACGAGGTGCTGCAGTTCTTCGTGATCGTCGCCGCGCTGCTGCCGCTGACCATCGTCGGCCTGCACAAGGTCGGCGGCTGGCAGGGCCTGGTGGACAAGGTCACGGCCGGCCCCGGCGGCGCCGAGGACCTGTCCGCGTGGCCCGCGACCAACCTGACCGGCATCGAGAACCCGGTGCTCAGCGTCATCGGCATCGTCTTCGGCCTGGGTTTCGTGCTCTCGTTCGGCTACTGGACGACGAACTTCGCCGAGGTGCAGCGCGCGCTGTCGGCCAAGAGCATGTCCGCGGCCCGGCGCACGCCGATCATCGGCGCGTACCCGAAGATGCTGATCCCGTTCGTGGTCATCATCCCGGGCATCATCGCCGCCCTCGTCGTGCCGGAGATGGCGGCGCTGAAGGCCGGTGACGACAGCAGCGGCGCGGTGCCCAACAACGCGCTGCCCGCGCTGATCGGCGAGCTGCTGCCCAACGGCATGCTCGGCATCGCGATCACCGGTCTGCTGGCGTCGTTCATGGCCGGTGTGGCGGCGAACGTGTCCTCGTTCAACACGGTCTTCACGTACGACCTGTGGCAGGACTACGTGAAGAAGGACCGGCCGGACGAGTACTACCTGCGGGTCGGCAGGCTGGCCACGATCGGCGGCACGCTGGTCGCCATCGGCACCGCGTTCCTCGCCGCCGGCTACGGCAACATCATGGACTACATCCAGGCGCTGTTCTCGTTCTTCAACGCGCCGCTGTTCGCCACGTTCATCCTGGCCATGTTCTGGAAGCGGATGTCGGCGGCGGCGGGCTGGTCCGGCCTGGTCGCGGGCACGCTCGCGGCGGTGGCGGTGTTCGTGCTCGCCGAGACCGGCGTGCTGGACCTGCCCGGCCAGGGCGCGAGCTTCATCGGCGCGGGCGCGGCGTTCGCGGTGGACATCGTGGTCAGCGTGGTGGTGACCACGTTCACCCGGCCGGTGCCGGAGGAGCGGCTGGTCGGGCTGGTCTACAGCCTGACGCCCAAGGAGGACCGCAGGCACTCCACCACCGGTGACGACGCCGGCTGGTACCGGTCGCCCTTGCTGCTGGGCATCGGCGTGCTGCTGCTGACCGCCGTGCTCAACATCATCTTCGGCTGAGGGAGGGGGAAGTCGTCATGGCGCACAAGGCCGGTCTTTTCGACCTGCGACTCGTGATCGCGGTGCTGTTCGGCATCTACGGCGTGGTGCTGCTGGTGGTCGGTCTCGGCTTCACCGACGACGCCGACCTGGCCAAGGCGGACGGGCTCAACATCAACCTGTGGAGCGGGGTCGGGATGCTCGCGCTGTCGGCGGTGTTCGGGGCCTGGGCGACGCTGCGGCCGGTGATCGTGCCCGAACCCGATGGGTCGGGCACGTCGGGCGCGGAGGCGGGAGCCGGTCCGGGTTCCGGTTCCGGTCCCGGCTCCGACGGGTCGGGTTCGGGTGGGGCGAGCGCTCAGCGCCGGGGGTAGACCGGGTTGAACGCCTCGACCGTCCAGGTGTCGAGCCAGCGGACGGCGCGTCGGACGCGGTGGCGCATTCGGTGTCCTCTCGTCGGGGTCACCCGGTACAGCGCGTCGATCTTCTGAATCGTTCCCGAACAATCGGTGAGGCCGGGCACACAGGGGTTGGTGCGGGATGACGCGCGGGTTCGTGCCACGAATGGCGCAGTCGGTCGCTACCGTGCACCTCGTGTCCCGCCTCGTCGCCGTGTTGAGCTCGATCCTGCTGCTGGCCGGCTGCGCCGGGGCGGATCTGGCCAAGCAGAACTTCCCGCGCACCACCATCCCGGCCGACGCCGAGAACGTCGCCGACCCGACCGGCACCTCCGGCGCCAACCGGAGCACGCCGCCGCCCGCCGACGGGCAGCCGGTCGACCCGGCGTTCGCGGCGGACAAGCTGCGGCTGCTCGACCCGTGCGAGCTGCTGGACGAGGAGCTGCTGAAGAAGCTCGGCACGCCCGGCACCCAGTCGCGCAGCGGGTTCAGCCGGTGCTCGAACTTCATGAAGGACCAGGGCGGCAAGGACCTCGCGGTCACCGTCGAGATCGGCCAGACCATGACCACCGAGCTGAAGAACGCGGACAAGCAGCTCGCCGGCCTGCGCAGCTACGAGCAGGTGCTGGAGGGCAGCGCGTGCTTCGTCTCGGTGATCACCCAGGAGGAGCCGGGGCTGGGCATCACCGTGCAGATCGGCTACGAGGACGCCGACGCGTGCGCGCCCGGCCGCGAGGTCGCGGCGTCGGTGGTCGGGCTGATCAAGGCGGGCACGGGGGCCCGGACGGCCGCCAAGGGCTCGCTGCTCACGCTCGACCCGTGCGCGGTCGTGGACCGGGCGGCGGTCGAGGCGGGTGCGGGCGCCGGTTACCGAGTGTTCCCGTACGGGCTGCACAACTGCGCGTGGGTCGGCGACAAGAAGGAGCTGTCGCTGGCGTTCCGCGAGGCGTTCATCCCCGACGACCGGGAGTTCGACGAGGGTCAGACGGAGGTCGACCTGGGCGGCGGCGTCACGGGGTACCAGGTCGTCTCGGACACGGCTTTCCCGTCGTGCGAGGTCAAGTGGGTGCAGCTGGCCGGCAGCGACAACGACGGCGAGGTCGTCGACGTCAAGTCGGCCGGGCCGAAGTCGTCCGAGTTCGACCGGTGCGCGGTGGCCGTGACGTTCGCCAAGACGGTGGTCGCCAAGATCCCCAAGGGCTGAACGGGGGCTGACATCACCCCCTGTTACCCGTTACTGTCCGGTAACACCCCCGCGTTCGTGCTTGTGCTTGGAGGGCCCGATGACGCAGACAGCTCCCACCACTCCTGCGCGGGCCGACGAGGAGCAGCGCTTCGCGTCGCTGGACCCGCGCACGGGTGAGGTCATCGCGCACCACCCCGTGGCGTCGGAGGAGGACGTCCGGGAGGCCGTGCGGGTGGCGCGCGGCGCGGCGGCGTTCTGGGCGGAGCTCGGCTTCGACGGCAGGCGCGCCCGGCTGGACGCGTGGCGCAAGGTGCTGGTGAAGCGGCTGGACGAGTTCCAGGCGCTGATCAGCTCGGAGACCGGCAAGTCGGCCGACGACGCGCGGACCGAGCTGGCGCTGGTGATCGACCACCTGCACTGGGCCGCCAAGCACGCGTCGAAGGTGCTGGGCAAGCGCAAGGTGTCGCCGGGGATGTTGATGTACAACCACGCGGCGTCGCTGGAGTACCGGCCGCTGGGCGTGGTCGGGGTGATCGGGCCGTGGAACTACCCGGCGTTCACCCCGATGGGGTCGATCGCGTACGCGCTGGCGGCGGGCAACGCGGTGGTGTTCAAGCCGTCCGAGTTCACGCCCGGTGTGGGCGGGTTCCTGGCCGCGACGCTGGGTGAGGTGGTCCCCGAGTTCCCGGTGCTGCAGGTGGTGACCGGGTTCGGCGAGACCGGCGCCGCGCTGTGCACGTCCGGGGTGGACAAGCTGGCGTTCACCGGGTCGACGGCGACGGGCAAGAAGGTGATGGCGGCGTGCGCCACGTCGTTGACGCCGGTGCTGGTGGAGTGCGGCGGCAAGGACCCGCTGATCGTGGCCGAGGACGCGGACGTCCGCGCGGCGGCGGAGGGCGCGGTCTGGGGCGGGATCTTCAACTCCGGGCAGACGTGCGCCGGGGTCGAGCGGATCTACGTGGCCGAAGCGGTGTACGACGAGTTCGTCGGCCTGGTGGTGGAGAAGGCGAAGAAGCTGCGGCCCGGTGGCGAGGCGGACGCCCACTTCGGGCCGATCACCATGCCGAAGCAGGTCGACGTCATCCAGTCGCACGTGGCCGACGCGCTGGAGCGCGGCGGGCGGGCGGTGGTGGGCGGGCTGGAGTCCATCCGGCCGCCCTACGTGGAGCCGGTGGTGCTGGTGGACGTGCCGGACGAGTCGACGGCGGTCACGGAGGAGACGTTCGGGCCGACGCTGGTGGTGACGCGGGTCGCGGACGCCGACGAGGCGGTTCGGCGGGCGAACGCGTCGGCCTACGGGTTGGGCGCGTCGGTGTTCTCGCGCAACAGGGGTGAGGAGCTGGCGGACCGGTTGCGGTGCGGGATGGTGTCGGTGAACGCGGTGCTGGCGTACGCGTCGGTGCCCGCGTTGCCGTTCGGCGGGGTGGGGGATTCGGGGTTCGGGCGGATTCACGGGGAGGACGGGCTGCGGGAGTTCGCCTACGCGCACTCGGTGACCCGGAAGCGGTTCGGGGCGCTGCTGAACCCGATGACGTACGACCGGGGCTCGCGCACCATCCGCCACGTGCTGCGCCTCGTCCGCCTCCTCTACGGCCGCTGACCCCCGCGCGTCCTACGTTCCAGCCGCGCGAGTCGAACACTCGGGTCGCGCGAGTCGAACGTTCAGGACCCCTGAGTTCTACGTTCAGGGCGCGAGAGTCCTGCGTTGGGAACGCGAGAGTCCTACGTTCGGGAGTCCTGAGTTCAACGTTCAGGGCGGTGGTGCTGTCCGGCTCGATTTGACATGGGGCCCTTACGGGCACCCCAGGCTGGACGAACCCATGTCAAATCGAGCCTCGGTGGGTCGGTGCGGTCGGTTGTTAGCTGGTCAGGGTTTGTTCCAGATCGGTCAGGACCTCCTCGGCGGCCAGGACGCCGAGGCCGAGGAACCAGGTCTCGTCGCTGACCGGTTTGGCGTGGTTGGTCTTGACGGCGTCGAGGGTTTGCCAGAGGGGGCCGGCCAGGACTTGTTCCTGGGCGGTCTTGGTCTGGTCGCCGTAGGCGCCGATCAGGATCCAGTCGGCGTCGGCCTGGGAGATTTGTTCGGTGCTGACCTCGACGGCCAGGTCGTCGGCCTGGCTGGCCGGGGGTTGGGGGATGCCGGCGTCGATGAGGACGGTGCCGATGAACGACTTCTTGGCGTAGAGCCTGGTCTTGCCCGGCATGAAGCGGAGCATGGTGACGGTGGGGCGCTTCCCGGCCTTCTGCTCGATGTTCTCGCCGACCTGCTTGGCGTGGGTTTCGTAGTCGGAGATCAGTTCTTCCGCTTCGGTGGACTTGTCCAGGGCGGCGGCGTTGAGGCGGAAGTTCTCCTTCCACGTGTAGCCCGGGCGGACGGCGAAGACGGTCGGGGCGATTTCCGAGAGCTTGGGGTACTGCTGCTCGGCGCGCAGTTGGGAGCCGATGATCAGGTCCGGTTGGAGCTTGGCGATCGTCTCCAGGTTGAGGCTGGTGATGCCGCCGACGTTCTCCGGGGCGCCCGCCCGGTCGCCGACGTAGGTCGGCATGGTCGGCGCGCCGTCGGGGTAGGCGACGCCGACCGGCTCGATGCCGAGCGCGACGACGTTGTCCAGCTCGCCGCCGTCGAGGACGACGACGCGTTCCGGGCGCTCCTCGATGACGGTCTCGCCCATGGCGTGCCTGATCGTGCGGGGGAACTGGCCCGGTTGGGCGTCGGTGCCGAAGGCGGAACTCTTCTCGCCTGCCTGGCCGAACTCCGAGCCGCCCTGGGCGACCGCGGGTTTGTCGGCGGGTGTGCCGGTCTGGCCGCACGCGGTGAGGATGAGGGCTGCCGCTGCTAGCAGGGCTGCGGTCCTGGTGTACGACACTCCGGTGTTCCTCCACTACTCCAGGTCACTGACCTGCTGTTCTTAGGCTGTCCTCACCGTAGCTCCCGCTTTCCGGGGCGCGGCGGGTGGAGTAGTAATGGGGTGATCAGCGTCGATCGGGAGGTCACCCGTGAAGAAGATCATCAACGATCCGGCGACCGTGGTGGTCGACGCGTTGCGCGGGATGGCGCTCGCGCACGGCGACCTGCTGGACGTGCGCTTCGACCCGGCGGTGATCGTTCGGGCGGATGCGCCGGTGCCGCGGAAGGTCGCCCTGATCTCCGGTGGCGGGTCGGGGCACGAGCCGTTGCACGGGGGGTTCGTCGGTCGGGGGATGTTGGACGCGGCCTGTCCCGGTGCGGTGTTCACCTCGCCGACGCCTGATCAGGTGGCGGCGGCGGTGGAGCGCACGGATGGTGGCGCGGGGGCGTTGTTGGTGGTGAAGAACTACACCGGTGACGTGCTGAACTTCGAGACGGCGGCCGAGTTGGTCGACGGCGTCGACGTGCGGACGGTCGTCATCGACGACGACGTGGCGGTGAAGGACTCGCTGTACACGGCGGGGCGGCGGGGTGTCGGTGGCACCGTCCTGCTGGAGAAGATCGTTGGTGCGGCGGCGGAACGCGGGGTCGACCTCGACGGGTGCGAGGCGTTGGCGCGGAAGGTCGTCGCACGGGTGCGGTCGATGGGGTTGGCGTTGACGGCCTGCACGGTGCCGCACGCGGGGGAGCCGTCGTTCACGTTGGCGGACGACGAGATGGAGCTGGGCATCGGCATCCACGGGGAGCCCGGTCGGCGGCGGGTGCCGGTGGGGTCGGCCGACGAGATGGTGGCGGCGTTGCTGGAACCGGTGTTGGAGGACCTGCCGTTCGGCGAGGGCGACCGGGTGCTGCTGTTCACGAACTCGATGGGCGGGACGCCGTTGATCGAGCTGTACTTGGCGCACGGCATCGCGGAGCGGTTGTTGGCGGAACGGGGGATCGTGGTGGAGCGACGGCTGGTCGGGCCCTACGTCACGAGCCTGGAGATGCAGGGGATGAGCTTGACCCTGTTGAAGCTGGACGACGAGATGGTCGAGCTGTGGGACGCGCCCGTGCACACCCCGGCGCTGCGGTGGGGCGTCTGATGGGGTGCACGGCGGAGTCGTTGGCGGGTGCGATCCGGGCGGCGGCCGGTGTCGTCGTGGAGCACCGGGACGAGCTGATCCGGCTGGACCGGGAGATCGGGGACGGCGACCACGGCGAGAACATGGCGCGGGGGTTCAACGCGGTCGTGGCGAAGCTGGAGGAGGTGCCGTCGTCGCCCGGTGGGGTGTTGAGGCTGGTCGCGACGACGTTGATCTCCACGGTGGGTGGTGCGGCGGGTCCGCTGTTCGGGACGGCGTTCCTGCGTGCGGCGACGTCCGTGGGTGACGTGGCGTCGCTGGACGGTACGGCGGTGGCGGCGGCGTTGCGGGCGGCGTTGGAGGGTGTGGTCGCGCGGGGGAAGGCGGAGGTGGGGGACAAGACGATGGTGGACGCCCTGACGCCCGCGGTGGCGGCGGCGGAGTCCGTCGCGGCGACGGGTGGTGGGGTGGCCGAGGTGCTGGAGGCGGCGGCCGGTGCGGCCGAGTTGGGGGCCGACTCCACCGTGCCGCTGGTGGCGCGGAAGGGGCGTGCGTCCTACCTCGGCGAGCGCAGTGCCGGGCACCTCGATCCTGGCTCGCGGTCGACGGCGTTGCTGTTGCGGACGTTCGCGGGGGTCGCGCGGTGATCGGGCTCGTGGTGGTGTCGCACAGCCGGCAGTTGGCGGCGGGTGTGGCGGAGTTGGCCGGGCAGATGGCGCCCTCGGTGGCGATCGTGCCATCCGGTGGTGACGGGTCCGGTGGGTTGGGCACGGACTACCTGGCGGTCGGCGAGGCCATCGCGGCGGCTGATTCCGGGAGTGGTGTGGTCGTGCTGTTCGACCTGGGCAGCGCGAAGATGGTGGCCGACATGGCCGCCGAGGAGGCGTCGTCGTCGGTGGTGGTCGTGGACGCGCCGCTGGTCGAGGGTGCGGTGGCGGCGGCGGTCCGGGCGCAGGGCGGGGCCGGGTTGGCGGAGGTGGCCGCCGCGGCGGCGGGTGCGGCGTCGAACTGGGCAGGCGGTGCCGGGCCGGGAGTGGTGGGGGACGCGGTCCGGGCCGAGGTGGAGTTGACCAACCCGGTCGGCCTGCACGCGCGGCCGGCGGCGTTGGTAGTGCGGGCGTTGGACCCGTTGGACGCGTCGGTGGTGGTGCGGTTCGGGGAGTCCGAAGCGGACGGCAAGAGCGTGCTGGCGTTGATGGGGTTGGGCGCGCCGGGTGGTGCGCGGGTGGAGGTCGTGGCGACCGGCGCCGACGCCGCGGAGGCCGTGCGGAGGGTTCAGGAGCTGGCCGCGCGGCAGTTCGGCGAGTGAAGCGCTGGACCGATTACTTGCTCGATACCGATGGTGAAGCTCACGCATACGAGGCGTCACGACCGTGGGATAGTCGCGATCAAGTTACCGTTCGGTAGCCACTCCGGTGAGTGGGAGGTCAGCAGTGATGCGCCAGTTCAACACGGTCGGCGTCGTCGGTCTCGGCACGATGGGCGCCGGTATCGCCGAAGTCCTCGCCCGGAGCGGCATCACTGTGGTGGCGGTGGACGTGGACGAGGCCGGCCTGGCCCGCGGTCGCGGTCACCTGGACCACTCGACGGACCGCGCGGTGGCGGGCGGGAAGCTGTCGGCGCGGGAGCGGGACGAGACGTTGGGCCGCATCTCGTACGCGACCTCGCTGGACGCGCTGGCCGGGGCGGACCTGGTCATCGAGGCGGTGCCGGAGCGGATCGAGCTGAAGGCGGCCGTGTTCGCCGAGCTGGACCGGATCTGCGGGCCGGAGGTCGTCTTCGCGTCCAACACGTCGTCGCTGTCGATCACCGAGATCGGTGTCCACACGGGACGGCCGGGGAAGGTCGTCGGCCTGCACTTCTTCAACCCCGCGCCGGTGCTGAAGCTGGTCGAGGTGATCCGCACGGTCGTCACCGAGCCGGACGTGGTGACCGACGTGGTCGCGTTCGCCGAAGGGCTGGGCAAGTCGCCGGTCGTCATCGGCGACCGGGCCGGGTTCATCGCGAACGCGCTGCTGTTCGGCTACCTCAACCACGCCGTGCGGATGTACGAGACCCGTTACGCGACAAGGGAAGACCTCGACGCGGCCATGCGCCACGGCTGCGGCTACCCCATGGGTCCGCTGGCGCTGCTCGACCTGATCGGGCTGGACACCGCCTACGAGATCCTGGACACGATGTACCACCAGTCGCGCAACCGCCTGCACGCCCCGGCGCCGCTGCTCAAGCAGATGATCACGGCCGGGCTGCTGGGCCGCAAGAGCGGGCGCGGCTTCTACACCTACGACGGCCCGGACTCGCCGGTCGTGGTGCCGGACGTGCACACGCCGGTCACGTCGTCCGACGACGCGCCCGCGCGGGAGGTCCAGCGGGTCGGCGTGATCGGCACCGGGACCATGGCCACCGGCATCGTGGAGGTGTTCGCCAAGCGCGGGTACGACGTGGTGCTGCGGGCGCGGTCGGCGGAGAAGGCCGACGGCGCGGTGGGCAGGGTGCGCAAGTCGCTGGACAAGGCCGTGTCGCGGGGCAGGCTGTCGGCGGAGGACCGGGACGCGGCGCTCGGTCGCGTCACGCCCGCCGTGGACTTCTCGGACCTGGCCGACTGCGACCTCGTGGTCGAGGCGGTCGCCGAGGAGCTGTCGATCAAGAAGGCCGTGTTCGAGGCGTTGGACGGGGTGTGCAAGCCCGGCGCGGTGCTGGCCACGACGACGTCGTCGCTGCCGGTGATCGAGTGCGCGGCGGCGACGTCCCGGCCCGGTGACGTCGTGGGCCTGCACTTCTTCAACCCGGCCCAGGTGATGAAGCTGGTCGAGGTGGTGGAGACCATCTCGACGTCGGCGGACGTCGTGGCCACCGCCCGGCAGGTGTGCCTGGACCTCGGCAAGGCGCCGGTGCACTGCGGCGACCGGGCGGGGTTCATCGTCAACGCGCTGCTGTTCCCGTACCTGAACGACGCGGTGAAGATGTTGGAGGCGCACTACGCGTCGTCCGAGGACATCGACAACGCGATGAAGGTCGGCTGCTCGTTGCCGATGGGGCCGTTCGAGCTGCTGGACGTGGTGGGGCTGGACGTGTCGCTGGCCATCGAGCGGACGCTGTACCTGGAGTTCCGCGAGGCCGGCTTCGCCCCCGCGCCGCTGCTGGAGCACCTGGTGACGGCTGGTCGCTTGGGGCGGAAGACCGGCAAGGGCTTTCGCGACTACGCCGCCTGAGGGGTTCGGTGCGAGGTCGACCGGGGTCGGTTGCGCGGGCTGATGCACCGGCGGGATTCGGCGTTTGGCATCGTGGTGGCATGCGGCGTGTGGTGATCTCGCTCCTGGTGGCGGCGTTCGGTCTGACGAGCGCTTGCGCGTACACGGTCAACGGCACCCCGGTCGCCGAGCAGCTGCTCGACGTCGACCCGCCGTTCACCTCGTCCAGGCCGACGCCGACGGGGTCGGCCGACCCGTCCGCCGACCCCACCGACGAGCCGACCGACGAGCCGACCGGGAACGTCGGGGACATCTGCTCGCTGATCGGGTGGAAGGACCTGCCGTACGACGTGCCGGACAAGGGCGCGAAGCCGACCGACACCGGGTACGACGAGACGTTCGACCAGTCGTGCAAGTGGCAGACGTCGGTCGGGTCGCTGGACGTCGGCGTCACCCTGCGGTTCCGGGAGGGGCGGGCGATCACGTTGGAGCAGAGCAACGGCCAGTTCGACCTCGGTGACCGGAAGGTGACGTACTTCGACCGGACCACGGACACGTCGGTGCAGCCGTCGTGCGTGCTGGTGATGGACTACGCCGGTGGTGGGATCGGGATCATCGTGATCGACGGCTCGGCTCGGTACGGCGCGATCTGCGACCAGGGCAAGAAGGTGGCCGAGGTGCTGCTGGAGAAGGAGCCCGCCGGCTGATCGGCCGGGGAGGCGGAGCCGAGGTCGGTGGTTGGCGGTCGTTTGGTCGGCGGTCGGCCGCGTTCAGCTGACCGCGTTGGCCGTCCGCGTTCGGTCGGCGGCGCGTTGGCCAGCCGCGTTCGGCCGGTGGCGCGTTTGGCCGGCCGCGCCGCGTTGGCGGCTCGGCGGCCGGCTCCGTCGCGTTGGTGACTCGGTCGGGTCAGCCGCAGCACCCGCCGCCGCAGCAGCCACCGCCACCGCCGCCACCGGCGGGCGCGTTGGCCTTGCCGCTGAGGCCGGCCATGGAAAGCAGCTTCACGGTGTCGTCGTGGCCGTTCGGGCACGGCGCGGGGGCGGAGGCGTCGTTCATCGACCGCTTCACGTCGAAGGTCGACCCGCACGCCTTGCAACGGAACTCGTAGGTGGGCACGTCGCTCATTGTTCCCGGCGAGGTGGGGCGAGCACCAGCAAGGGCACCCCAGCGGCTGACACGACGGCCAGCAGCGTCATCAGCGGCAGGTTGTGGACCCAGCCCAGGCCCGCGGCGGCCAGGTGGGTGCCGGTGAACGTCACCACCCAGGTCCGCGACCTCGGTCGCAGCCACACCGGGGCCAACGCCGAGAGCGCTGTGACCAGCATCAACACCGTCGTACCGAGCAGCACGCCCTGGCGCAGCCCGCGCGGCTGACCGACCGGCACGTCGGTCTGCGCGTACACCGGTCGTGCCGCGTCATCACGCAGGACGTTTGTCGGTGACGCCTCGAACAGCAGCCCCCGCACGGCCGGGAGCAGCGTCACAGCCACCTCGGCCACCAGGAGCACGGTTAATATGACCCGTTGCCATTTGCTCACCCAGTGGACCGTAGGCGATCACGGACGGCAAGCCCGGATACCCTCGTTTCTCATGCCCCGCCGTAACCGCCCGCAACACCCGCCCGAGCCGTCACCCGTCGGTGGGCACGGCTGGGCGCGGGCCGAGAGCGGCCCGGACGGCGAGTGGCTGGTGCGCAGCGTGTCCGGCACGGCGACCACCAAGACCTACCGCTGCCCTGGTTGCGACCACGAGATCCGCCCCGGCACCCCGCACGTCGTGGCGTGGCCCGCCGCCGACTACGGCTCGGTCGAAGACCGCCGCCACTGGCACCAGGGCTGCTGGAACTCCCGCGGCCGCCGAGGCCCCACCGCCCGCCGTTGGTGACGCTCTGTGCTGGCTGAGCCCGCCCGCGCTGGGTGGCCGAGGCCGCCGAGCGCCGTCAACTGGCCGCCGAGCGCGGCCGGCCGACGAGCGCGGCGGCGGCGTTGTCGGCGGGTGGCACGATGAGGTCGTGACGCTCGTGCGTGGCGAAGTCCCGATCAAGGCCAACACCGTGCTCCCGGCACGCCGGGAAGCGGTGACGTTGCGGACCGAGGACGGGTTGGCGCTGGTCGGCGAGCTGGCCCTCCCCGCCGACCGGCAACCGCGGGCCACGGTGGTCCTGCTGCACCCGTTGCCCACGCACGGCGGGATGATGGACTCCCACCTCTACCGCAAGGCGGCGTGGCGGCTGCCCGCGTTGGCGGACCTCGCGGTGTTGCGGTTCAACACGCGGGGCACCGCCAGCGAGGCCGGGTGCAGTGAGGGCGCGTTCGACCACGCCGTGGGCGAGCGGCTGGACGTGGCCGCCGCCCTGGCGTTCGTCGCCGAGCGCGGGTTGCCCTCGGTGTGGCTCGTCGGCTGGTCGTTCGGCACGGACCTCGCGCTGATGCACGGGTGCGACCCGGTGGTCGAGGGCGCCGTGTTGATCTCACCTCCCCTTCGGTGGAGCAAGGCCGAGCACCTGCGGACGTGGGCGACCGCGGGCAAGCCGGTGGTGTGCCTCGTGCCCGAGTTCGACACGTACCTGCCACCGGCCGAAGCCAGACGGCGGTTCGGCGCGGGCATCCCGACCGCGGACGTCATCGACTTCCCCGGCGCCAAGCACCTCATGGTCGGGCACGCCGAAGAGGTGCTGGACGCGATCGTGTCCGCGGCCGTGCCCGAGGTGCCCACGCCGTTGCCGCGCACCTGGTCCGGCCCCCACGAGCAGCGTCAGGTGACCATCGTGGCCTCCTGACGCCGCCAGACCAGCACCGGACCCTCGGCGGTGGTGCTGTCGCCCACGTGCGCGAAGCCCAGCTTCTCCGCGACGCGCTGGGAGGGCGTGTTGCCGGGGTCGGCGATGATCGCCACCGGCCGGACCCGACCCGCCCAGTCGACGGCCGCGCGCGCCATCTCCCCGGCGTAGCCGCGGCCCCAGTGCCGGGTGCGGAACCGGTAGAACAGGTTGAGCGTCCGCTCACCGTCCAGCTCGTGGTGGCGCAGATCCCCGAAGCCGACGACCTCCCCGGTCCCCGGCAGCTCCACCGCCCAGTAGCCGATGCCGTCGTGCGCCCAGTGGGCCTGCCACTCGGCCGGCATCTTCACCGCCTGCTCCGCGGACGGTGGCCCGGCCGGGTTGAAGCGGTTGGTCTCCGGATCGGACAGCACGGCGATCGCCGCCCGCACATCACCAGGGCCGACGCGCCTGAGCAGCAGGCGATCGGTCCGCGGTTCGTCCGGTCCCGGGGTGGGGGTCATGGGGGCGAAGGTAGTCAGGGGGTCCGACAATTTCGGGCATGAAACCTGTGCCTCTCGTCCTGCTGCACGCCTTCCCGCTCGACTCGCGGATGTGGGACGGGGTCCGTGACCTGCTGAAACCGATCACGCCGGACCAGCGGGGCGGCGGACGTTCACCCGATCTGGTGGCTGTTGCGGATGACGTGCTGCGGTTGCTCGACCAGCGCGGGATCGAGCGGGCGGTGGTCGGCGGGTGCTCCATGGGCGGGTACGTGGCGATGGCGCTGCTGCGGCGCGACCCGTCGCGGGTGGCAGGGCTGGTGCTGGCGGACACCCGGGCCGGGGCGGACGCCGAGGAGGCGCGGGCGAACCGGTTCACGATGGCGGCCCGGGTCGAGGCGGAGGGCGTCGGCTGGGTGCCGGAGACGGTCGTGAGCGGGCTGCTCGGTCCGGCGCCGGACGCGGCGGTGGTCGAGCGGGTGCGCGAGCTGGTCCTCGCCCAGGACCCGGCGGAGGTGGCGTGGGCGCAGCGGGCGATGGCCGCTCGACCGGACTCGACGCGGGTGCTGGCGGAGGCGGACGTGCCGGCGTTGGTGCTGGTGGGGGAGCACGATGTCCTCACGCCGCCCGCGTTGGCCAGGGAGCTGGCGGGGGTGCTGCGGCGGGGCGAGTGCGTCGAGCTGCCGGGCGTCGGGCACCTGACGCCGTTGGAGGCGCCGGGCGCGTTCGCCTCGGCGGTCTTGGACTGGCGGCGGCGTGCCGGTGTTTGAGCAGGCCGGGCCGGGTCAGCGGGTCCTGAGCGTTGAACTCGGGGGTCCTGAACGTAGGACACGCGTGACGGGAACGTAGGACACGCGGGTCGGGAGCGTTCGACTCGCGGGACGTGGGTGTTCGACTCGCGCGGGGGTCAGCGCTTGGTCGGTTGGGGTTTCGGGCGCGTGATCTTTTGGGTTGGGCCGTCGGGGGCCGGTTTGGTCGAGGTGGGAGCGGGGGTGGGAGCGGCAGTGGGGGTGGTGGGAGCGGCAGTGGCGGGGGTGGGAGTGGCGGAGGGTGCGGGAGGAGTGGTGGGGGTGGGGGGTTGGGGGTGTTCCTCGTCCAGGGGGTCCAGCAGGGGGGTGACGTCGTGCAGGGCGGAGCTGACGGCGTGCAGTTGCTGGGAGAGGCGGTTGCGGAGTTGGCGGAGGGCGTCGACCTTCTGGGTGGCCTGGGCGACGCGGCGGTTGGCTTCCTCGGTGGCCTCGCGCACGCGGCGGTTCGCCTCGTCGGTCGCTTCCTGGACGCGGGCCGTCGCCTCGCTGACCGAGTCGTGCCGGCGGCGGTTGGCCTCCTCGGTCGCCTCGCGCACCAACCGCTGCGCCTCGGCGTTCGACGCGGCCTGCTCCTGGGCCAGCTGGGCGCGCACCCGGGCTGCCTCCTCGGCCGCCTCGCGCACCCGGCGCTCGGCCTCGCCCTTGGACGACGCCTCCTGCTCGGCCAGCGTCTTCATCGACTCGACCCGCCGGGCCGCCATCGCGATCTCGAAGTCCTCCTCGACCGTGGTCCGGCGCTGGAGGGATTCCTCGTCCAACCTGGCCGCCTCGGCCCGCGCCTCGCCGACCACCCGGTCGGCCTCGGCGCGCGCCTGCTCCAGCACACCCCGGTGCTCGGCCTCCATGTCGGCGCGCCGCTGGTCCAGCTCGGCGATCAACTTCTCGTACCGGGTGCGCAGCACCCCCGCGTCGGCCTCGGCCTTGGCGCGGATGTGCCCGCCCTCGGCCTCGGCCCGCGCCTTGATCTCGTTCGCCTCGTCCTGCGCGAGCCGCAGCATCCGCTGCAACCGCTCGCTCAGGCCCTCCAACGTCGTCGGCGGCAGGGACAGCCGCTCCACCTGGCCGCGCAGCTCGGCGATCTCCGACCGGGCCGCCTCCAGCTGCCGGGCCAGGTCGTTGGTCTGCGACACCGCCGCGTCGCGGTCGGCGGCGAGCAGGCGCAGGTCCGAGTCGAGGCGTTCCAGGTGGTCCTCGACCTGGGCGCGGTCGTACCCGCGCTTGACGATGTCGAAGCCGGATCCCAGGGGGACGAGGTCACGGTCGTCGGCGAGGCCCATGCCGTGCACGCTACCCGCTCCCGATGTGCGGCGGTCACCCGAGAGGCCGCACATCGGGAGTGATTTCGCTTTACACGCCCCGGAAACGGTTGATACCGGTCAGGTGCGCGGCGCGCAGCTCGTGGTCGCGCACGCCGAGCCCTTCCGACGGCGCCAGCGCGAGCACGCCGACCTTGCCCTGGTGAGCGTTGCGGTGGACGTCGTGCGCGGCCTGCCCGGTGTCCTCCAAGGAGTACACCTTGGACAGTGTCGGGTGGATCTTTCCCTTCGCGACCAACCGGTTGGCCTCCCACGCCTCGCGGTAGTTCGCGAAGTGCGAGCCGATGATCCGCTTGAGGTGCATCCACAGGTACCGGTTGTCGTACTGGTGCAGGAAACCGCTGGTGGACGCGCAGGTCACGACGGTGCCGCCGCGCTTGGCGACGTAGACCGACGCGCCGAACGTCTCCCGGCCGGGGTGCTCGAAGACGATGTCGGGGTCGTCGCCGCCGGTCAGCTCGCGGATCCTCGCGCCGAGCCGCTTCCACTCGCGCGGGTCCTGCTCGTGCTCGTCCTTCCAGAACCGGTAGCCCTCGGCGCTGCGGTCGATGATCAGCTCCGCGCCCATCCGGCGGCAGATCTCGGCCTTCTCCGGCGACGACACCACGCACACCGGGGTCGCGCCGCCGTTGAGCGCGAACTGGGTGGCGTAGGAGCCGAGGCCGCCGGACGCGCCCCAGATGAGCACGGTGTCGCCTTGCTTCATGTTCGCGCCGTTGGTCGACACGAGCTGCCGGTAGGCGGTGGAGTTCACCAGACCGGGTGACGCCGCCTCCTCCCACGTGAGGTGCGCGGGCATCGGCATCAGCTGGTTGGCCTTGACCAGCGCGATCTCGGCCAGGCCGCCGTAGTTGGTCTCGAAGCCCCAGATCCGCTGCTCGGGGTCGAGCATGGTGTCGCCGTGCCCTTCCGGGTGCTCCAGCTGCACGTCCAGGCAGTGGGCGACGACGCGGTCGCCGGGCTTCCACGCGTTCACGCCGGGACCGGTGCGCAGCACCACGCCCGCCAGGTCGGAGCCGACCACGTGGAACGGCTGGTCGTGCCGGCCGCCGTACTTCTTCAGGAACCCGAACGTCGACAGCGGCTCGAAGATCGAGGTCCACACGGTGTTGTAGTTGATGGCGCTCGCCATCACGGCCACCAGCGCCTCGCCGGGGCCGAGCTCCGGGGTGGCGACCTCGTCGACGTGCAGCGACTTGCGCGGGTCCTTGTCCTTGGTCTCCAGGCCCTCGAACATCCGGACCTCGTCGGCGTGCACCGTCACGCCCCGGTAGCTCTCCGGTACGTCCAGCGATCCGATCGCGTCCAGTTCGTCCGCGAGGATCGCGTCGAGGATCTTCTGCACGGCGTTCCCTCCCAAGGGGGCTTCGGGATGGTGGGTGTGGCGGGCTCTAGAGGTCCACGCGAGTGGCCGGAGGTTACCCATCGGTAACCGATTCAGAACGCGGGCTGTGAGCCACTGCACTGGCATTTCCCCCGATCGGTCCCCCTCGACCGAATGCGCCACTAGAGGTGCGCCGGGTGAAGCGAGTCCTTGGGCGGTGCGTGGTGGGGTGTGTCGGAACGCCCTCAGCGGGCCGCGGGCTCGACCAGCTCGACCAGCACGCCGCCCGCGTCTTTCGGGTGCACGAAGTTGACCCGGCTGTCCGACGTGCCGCGGCGCGCCTCCTCGTACAGCAGCCGCAGGCCCTTGGCCCGCAGCGCGTCGGCGGCGGCGTCCACATCGGACACCCGGTAGGCCAGCTGCTGGAGCCCCGGCCCGGACCGGCCGATGAACTTCGCGATGGTCGACTCCGGCGTGAGCGGCGCGAGCAGCTGCACGGCGGCGCCCGTGCCGTCGTCGCCCGGCGCGCGCAGCATCGCCTCGCGCACGCCCTGCTCCTCGTTCACCTCCTGGTGCGCGACCTCCAGGCCGAAGTGCTCCCGGTGGAACGCGATCGCGGCGTCGAGGTCGGGCACGGCGATGCCGACGTGGTCGATGGCGGTGACGAAGCCGGAGAGTTGTTCCATGGCCGGGAGGCTAGTGGCCGAATCGGTGCAGGTAGCCCTGTGCGACGCCTCACAGGGCTACTCCGCGGTAACCCTGGGTATCGTGGCGTGTTAACAACCGCTTACACCCGCTGTGGAGGCCGCTGTGTCCGGTTCCGTCATCGTCGCCGGGGCCCGTACCCCGATGGGGCGACTGCTCGGGTCGTTGAAGGACTTCACCGGCGCCCAGCTCGGCGGCGTCGCGATCAAGGCGGCCCTGGAGCGGGCCGGTGTCGCGCCCGAGCAGGTGCAGTACGTGATCATGGGCCAGGTGCTGACCGCGGGCGCGGGCCAGATCCCGGCGCGCCAGGCCGCGGTGAACGCGGGCATCCCGATGACCGTGCCCGCGCTGACCGTCAACAAGGTGTGCCTGTCCGGCATCGACGCGATCGCGCTGGCCGACCAGCTCATCCGGGCGGGCGAGTTCGACGTCGTGGTGGCGGGCGGCCAGGAGTCGATGACGCAGGCGCCGCACCTGCTGCAGAAGTCGCGGGGCGGGTTCAAGTTCGGTGACGTGACGATGCTCGACCACATGTCCCACGACGGCCTGTTCTGCGCGTTCGACCAGGTGGCCATGGGCATGTCCACGGAGAAGTTCAACGCGCGCCACGGCCTGACCCGCGAGGAGCAGGACGCGTTCTCGGCCCGCTCGCACCAGCTGGCCGCCAAGGCCGCGGGCAACGGCGTCTTCGACGAGGAGATCGCGCCGGTCTCGATCCCGCAGCGCAAGGGCGACCCGGTCGTCGTCGCGACCGACGAGGGCGTGCGCGGCGACACCACCGCGGAGACCCTGGCCAAGCTGCGCCCGGCGTTCGCGCCCGACGGCACGATCACGGCGGGCTCGGCGTCGCAGATCTCGGACGGCGCGGCGGCCGTGGTCGTGATGAGCAAGGCCAAGGCCGAGGAGCTGGGCCTGACCTGGCTGGCCGAGATCGGCGCGCACGGCGTGGTGGCCGGTCCGGACGCGAGCCTGCACCAGCAGCCGTCGAACGCGATCAAGGCCGCGTGCGCCAAGGAGGGCATCGACCCGGCCGACCTGGACCTGGTCGAGATCAACGAGGCGTTCGCCGCGGTCGGCATCGTCGCCACCCGCGAGCTCGGCATCGCCGAGGACAAGGTCAACGTCAACGGCGGCGCGATCGCGCTGGGCCACCCGATCGGCATGTCGGGCGCCCGGATCGCGCTGCACCTCGCGCTGGAGCTGAAGCGCCGCGGCGGTGGCATCGGCGCGGCGGCCCTCTGCGGCGGCGGCGGTCAGGGCGACGCGCTGATCGTGCGCGTGCCGAAGGTCTAGAGGTGTGGCCCGCACCGTTGACGTAGCAGAGCTGGTCGACCGCGCGCGTGCGGGACAACCGCGCGCGGTCGCCAGGCTGATCTCGCTGGTCGAGGACGACAGCCCGCAGCTGCGCGAGGTGGCGGGCGCGCTGGCCCCGTTCTGCGGGAACGCCCGGGTCGTCGGCCTGACGGGCGCCCCGGGCGTCGGCAAGTCCACGTCCACGTCCGCGCTGGTCGCGGCCTACCGCGCCCGCGGCGAGCGGGTCGGCGTGCTGGCCGTGGACCCGTCGTCGCCGTTCTCCGGCGGCGCCCTGCTCGGCGACCGGGTGCGGATGGGCGAGCACGCCACCGACCCCGGCGTGTTCATCCGGTCCATGGCGACCCGCGGCCACCTGGGCGGGCTGTCCTGGGCCACGCCGCAGGCGTTGCGGGTGCTGGACGCGGCGGGCTGCGACGTGGTGCTGGTCGAGACGGTCGGCGTCGGCCAGTCCGAGGTCGAGGTGGTGTCGCTGGCCGACACCACGGTGGTGCTGCTCGCGCCCGGCATGGGCGACGGCATCCAGGCCGCCAAGGCGGGCGTCCTGGAGATCGCCGACGTGTTCGTGGTGAACAAGGCCGACCGCGACGGCGCCGACCGGACCGCCCGCGACCTCAAGCACCTGGTCTCGATGGGCCGCCGGGAGCGCGAGGGCGGTCGGTGGCGACCGCCGGTGGTCAAGACGGTCGCGGCCCGCGCCGAGGGCCTGGACGAGGTGGTGGCCGCGGTCGACGCGCACCACGCCTGGCTGGTCGAGCGCGGTGAGCTGGGACGACGCCGCGCGGCCAGGGCGGCGGGCGAGGTCGAGGCCATCGCGCTGGCGCGGCTGCGGTCCCGGATCGGCGGGTTGCGCGGCGCGGCGGCGCTGGGAACCCTGGCCGAACGCGTCGTGGCGGGCGAGCTGGACCCCTACGCTGCGGCTGATCGACTGGTCGAGGGGGTGGGTGCATGACGCCGGTAGTGGTCGACATCGGCACGAGGGACACCCGTCGGGTGCTCATCGGCGGCGCGGCGTCCGGGGTGTTGGACGAGGGCTTCGAGGTGGGGCTGTCATGAGAGAGGTCGAGATCCCCTTCGGCAGCCCGGTCGAGCGGCGGGCGGCGCTCGCGGTCCAGCTCGGCCTGGCCGTCGTCGGCGTCGTGCTGATGTTCATGTCCTACGCCGACGGCCACCTGGCGGCGATGTTCGTCGGCCCGCTGGTGGTGATCGGCGGCCTGATCGGCGGCGGTGTCTGGCGGCGCAAGGCGCGGCCGCGCCGGCTGCTGGTCGAGCCGCAGGGCCTGCGCTGGGAGGAGAAGGGCGCCTCGTGGGCGGTGCCCTGGTACGAGCTGAACGCGATCGCGCTGGCCCGCGGCGGGCCCAAGTCGTCGCTGTGGGTGTACCTGGAGCCGCGCGACCCGCGGGCGTTCGCCGTCACGTACCTGAGCGTGCCGAGGAACGCGCACGGCCACTGGGTCGAGCTGTCCGACGGGATCGGCGCCGACCTGCTCGACCTGGCGCTGACCCGGCACGCGCCGCAGCTCTACCGGGGCTACGTGCCGCACTTCGCCGGGTAGCCGGTCAGGTCGCCGTCTGCCGGGCCTCGTGCTGCGACACGACCTTGCGCCACAGCGGTTCGCGGTCCTCGTCGGCGACGACCAGCCCGAAGACGTCGGCCAGCGCGGCGAACCAGTCGCCCCGGTCGTCCACCAGCGTCTTCGCGGTGGTCTCCCCGATCCGGGACAGGGTCAGCGCGCGCAGCACGTCCCAGCCCTCCGCGTCGGTCCGCTCCGCGCAGAACGCGCGCACGAACCCCGACTCGGGCGACGTGGACAGGTGCGCGTGCCGGTCGGCGAAGTGGTCGAGGCCGACCGCGGCCGGCGCGAAGTCCATGGCGAAGAAGCTGCCGCGCGGGTCGTGCTCCAGCCGCCAGCCGCCCGGCGCCACCACCGACGGCCGCAGGCCGAACGCGAACGGGCCCTGCCGGTGCGTGCCCTCGCGCAACGGCAGCGGCGCGTGCAGGCCATCGCCCAGTCCGACGTCCACCAACCAGACGTCGTCCGAGTCCGGCAGGTCGCGCACGGTGAGCGCCAGGTGGTTGCGGTTGAGGGCGGGCTCGTCCTCGCGCTTCATCTGCGCGCCGCCGGCGTGCCGGGTCACGTGGTAGCCGAGCGCGTGCAGCAGCTCCGCGAACGCGCCGTTCAGGTGGAAGCAGTACCCGCCGCGACCGGCCAGCACGCGGGCCACCGAGTCGCGCGGGTCGATCGAGGTGGGCCTGCCGAGCTGGATCTCCACCGTCTCGTACGGCACCCGCTCCGCGAACGCCCGGTGCAGCCTGGTCAGCGCCGCCGCGCTCGGCGGTTCGGCGTCGGGCAGGCCGAGCCGGCGCAGGAACGCGGTGACATCGGGCGCAATCATGCGGAAATCCCCCATCCGGGCGGCTCGGAGAAGCCGGGACTTCCGACCCTAGGCAAGGACGATCACGGAGCCGAACGTTTATCGCAGTGACTTGGAGGACATAAGGGGCACGATGTACGACTCCGTTGGGCTTCAGGTCCTCTCCCGCGACGAGTGCCTGAAGCTGCTGGGCGCGACCGCCGTCGGCAGGCTGGTCTACACCGACAAGGCGTTGCCGGTGGTGCACCCCGTCGTGTTCGCGCTCGACGGCGAGTGCGTGGTGCTGCGCGTCCCGGACGGCAGCGCGGCCCTCGTCGCCCGGGACACCATCGTGGCGTTCCAGATCGACGACGTCGCGCCGGACCTGTCCCGCGGCTGGTCGGTGATGGCGGTCGGGCACGTCACCGAGGTCGAGGAGGCGGACCACCTGGCCCGGCTCGAACGGCTGCCGCTCGCCTCCCGCGGCTACGGCGACCGGGACCGCTACCTGCTGGTCGACCTGGAGGTCCTGTCGGGTCGTCGCATCCCCTAGTCGGAGGCGATAACCTCGGGGACCCCAACCCGGAGGGTGGACTCGGGTGCCAGGAACCCCGGACGCGAACGCGGCGGTGCGGCTGGACGGCCTGCTGCGGCAGCTGACCGACCGGACCGCCGAGGTGGTCGTCTCGCAGGAGCGGCTGCACCGGCTGCTGGCCGCGGTCGTGTCGCTGGCCAGCGACCTGTCGCTGCCGGACGTGCTGCGCCGCATCGTGGAGTCCTCGTGCAGCCTGGTCGGCGCCCGGTACGGCGCGCTGGCGGTGGTCGGGCCGAACCGGCAGCTGCTGGAGTTCACCTACGGCGAGGGCCACCAGCCCGCCGCCGAGCGGGGCGCGGCGACCGCGTTCGACCCGTCCGAGCCCGGTTTCCTCGGCGTGCCGGTGCACGTGCGCGGCGAGGTGTTCGGCAACCTCTACCTGACCGACAAGGAGGGCGGCGCCGACTTCACCCGCGCCGACCAGGAGGTCGTGGTGGCGGTGGCCGCGGCGGCGGGCATCGCGATCGAGAACGCCCGGCTCTACGAGCAGTCCCGGCAGCGCGAGGTGTGGCTGCGCGCGTCCAACGAGGTGACGAACGCGCTGCTCACCGGCGCGCCGGACCGGGACGCGCTGCGCCTGGTCGCGGTCCGCGCCCGGCTGGCGGCCGACGGCGCGCACGCGCTGCTGGCGCTGCCGGACGTGCAGGGCGAGCTGGTGGTGCGGGTGGTGGACGGCGGGCTGCGCGGGGTCGACGTGTCCGGCGAGGTCGACGAGGTGTTCGACACCGGCCGGGCCAAGGTGCTCGACGGCCTGCCCGGCCTCGACGACCCGACCGGCCCGGTGGTGTTCGCGCCGCTGGCGGCGGGCGAGCGGGTGCTCGGCGTGCTGATGGTGGCCCGCGCCCGGGACCGGCGGGCGTTCGACGCCTCGGACGTGGCGCTGGTGGAGTCGTTCGCCCGGCAGGCCGCGCTGATCCTGGAGTTCACCCGGGTCACCGGCGCGAACCGGCGGCTGGCCGTGCTGGAGGACCGCGACCGGATCGCCCGCGACCTGCACGACCTGGTGGTGCAGCGGCTGTTCGGCCTCGGTCTCGGGTTGCAGAGCATGAACGGGCTGGTGGAGCAGCCGGTGGTGGCGCAGCGGCTGGCCGACTTCGTCAAGGAGGTCGACCAGACCATCCGGGAGATCCGGCGGACCATCTTCTCGCTCCAGGAGCCGCCCGCGGGCGCGGCCGACCTGCGCGCCCAGCTGATGAAGGTGGTGCAGGAGTCGACCAGGCTGCTCGGCTTCGAGCCCGCGCTGGCGATGGACGGCCCGCTCGACTCCGTGGTGCCCGACCACCTGCGGCCGGACCTGCTGGCCACGCTGCGCGAGGCGCTGGCCAACGCCGCCCGCCACGCGTCGGCGAAGCGGGTGGACGTCGAGGTCGAGGTGGACCGCTCGGCGACGAGCCTGCGGCTGGTCGTGCGCGACGACGGCGACGGCCTGCCGCCCGGTCGCGGCAGGCACAGCGGCGGGATGGTGAACATGGCGGCACGGGCCGCGCGGTGGGACGGTTCGTGCGAGGTCGAGTCGACCGGGGGGCGTGGCGTCACGGTGACGTGGTCCGTGCCGCTCGGGTCGGGATAGGGAGTGACATGTCGATCTCGGTTCTCCTCGTGGACGACCACGAGATCGTGCGGAGGGGGTTGCAGCAGCTGCTGGCGGTCGAGTCGGACATCGAGGTGGTCGGCGAGGCGGAGAACGCCGCCGAGGCCGTGACCGCCGCCGCGTTCCACCGGCCCGACGTCGCGGTGATCGACGTGCGGCTGCCCGACGGCGACGGCGTCACGGTGTGCCGGGAGATCCGGTCGACGGTCCAGCCGCCGCCCGCGTGCCTGATGCTGACGTCGTACTCGGACGACGAGGCGCTGTTCGGCGCGATCATGGCCGGCGCGGCCGGGTACATGCTCAAGCAGGTCTCCGGCAACGACCTGGTGTCCGCGATCCGCACGCTGGCCGCGGGCGGTTCGCTGCTGCACTCCGGCGTGACGGCGACCGTGCTGCAACGGCTGCGCGGCGGTCCGGTCGAGGACCCGCGCTACGCGTCGTTGAGCCCGCAGGAGCGGCGCATCCTGGACCTGATCGCCGAGGGCCTGACCAACCGGCAGATCGCGGGCAGGCTGTTCCTGGCGGAGAAGACGGTCAAGAACTACGTCTCGACGCTGCTGCACAAGCTCGGTTTCGACCGCCGGACCGAGGCGGGCGTCTACGCCGCGCGCCGGCGGCAGGCAGGTGGCGGGGGGCGCTGACCGGCGGGAGCCGGCGGCGGCGCGGTCGGGCGCGCACGTACCCTGGAGGACGACCGCGGACCGGCGCGGCCCGGTTCCGCGCAAGACTCGAAGCCACTCGGGCTCGGAGGGAAGTAAGGTCGCTGGAGTGGGGATTTTCCGGAGGAAGCGGCCTGCCGCGGTCGCCCGCGAGGTGGTGCGGGACCACACCTACGACGACGCGATCCTCGACATCGCGGCGGAGGAGATGGACGCGGGCCACCTGAGGGCGGCGACGACCGTGCTCGCGGAGTGCCGCGACCAGCCCGAGGTGCGGGCGCTGCGGGCGGAGGTGCTGGGCGAGCACGCCATCGGGCACGCCGACGAGCTGCTGGAGCTGGCGAAGAACAACACCGACCCGGACCTGTGGCTGCTGGCCGGCACGGCGTTCATCCGGGAGGCGTGGGCGATCCGCGGCTCCGGGCGGGCCGACAGCGTCGGCAAGGACCGGTTCAAGGTCTTCTTCGGCACCCTCCGCAAGGCCGTCGGCCCGCTGCACGAGGCCGCCAAGCTCCTGCCGCGCGACGCCGTGCCGTGGGCGCAGCTGCAGACCGCGGGGCTGGGGCTGCAGGTGGACCGCGACCAGAAGGACGAGGTGTGGCGGGAGATCGTGGCGCGGTGCGCGACGCTGTACCCGGCGCACTGGACCCGGTTGCAGATCCTGGCGGCCAAGTGGGGCGGTTCGGCCGAGGAGATGATGGCGTTCGCGCAGGGCAGCGTGGACGCCGCGCCGCCGGGCGACCCGGTGGTGGCGATGCTGCCGCTGGCGCACTTCGAGATCTTCCTGGAGCAGTTCGAGGACGCCGTGCAGTCGCGGTCGGCGTTGAAGATCGCCACGCTGAAGATGCGCTACTTCACCCGGCACCGGGAGGAGATCGCGACCGCGGCGGACAAGTGGGACTCGACCCCGACCAAGCCGCACCCGCGGGCGCTGCAGGCGCACAACCTGTTCGCGGCGGCGTTCGCGCTGGCCGACGACGCGCCGCGGGCGAAGCGCCACCTGCTCGGCATGCGCGACCACGTGCACGAGGTGCCCTGGGCCTACGTCGCCTACCTGGCCGACGACCTGGAGAAGGAGTACTCGGAGCTGGCGAACAAGTACCTGTGACGGCGGTGGCCGGGTCGCGCGCCCGGCCACCCGTCACCGCGTCAGCACTTCTGCTTGTAGAAGTACTCCGAGTCGGCCTCCATGCCGGCCTTGGTCAGGGCGACCAGGTCGGTCTTGACGTCCCGCCGCACAGGTTCGCCCTCCAGCGCCGCCACGGCCTGCTCGACGCCGGTGCGGCCGATGGTCGCCGGGTCCTGCGCGATCAGCGCCTGCACCGCGCCGACCCGCAGGTCCTCCACCTGCTTGGGCGAGGCGTCGAACCCGACGAGGTTCACCACGCCGGTCCGGCCCGCGTTGCGCAACCCGGTCGCCGCGCCCTCGCCGGTGTTCAGGTTCGTGGCGAACACGCCGATCAGGTCCGGGTTGGCGGCCAGCGTGGCGGTCACCTTCGACGCCGCCTGGTCCGGCTCGTTGTCGGTGTACTGCTGCCCGATGTACTCCAGGTTCGGGTGCTCTCGGACCTCCTCCTCGAAACCGGCGGCCCGCGCGTCCGTGGTCGACGTGCCCGCCTTGGTGTTCAGCACCAGCACCGACCCGGACCTGCCGCCGACCAGCTCGGCCAGGGTCCGCGCGGCCAGCCGCCCGCCCTGCTCGTTGTCCGACGAGACGGTGGACTCCGCGATCGAGGTGTCCTCCAGCCTGGTGTCGACCTCGACGACCTTGATCCCGGCGTCCTTGAGCTGCCGCAGCGGGCCGGCCATGGCCTTGTCGTCGGTGGGCGCGATGAGCACCGCGCCCGGTTTGTCGGCCAGCACGCCGGTGACGATCGGGGTCTGCATCGTGGCGTCGAACTTCGCCGGCGCCTGCACGTCGACCTGGTAGCCCGCGGCCGCGGCGGCCTCGCGGACACCGCACTCCACGGAGGTGTAGAACGGCTCGGCGGTGACGCCGGGGATCAGCACGAGCTTCTTCGCGTCGACCGCGCCACCGGTGTCGCCGATCTGCCCGCCGCCGCACGCGGTGAGCAGCAGAGCCGCTGAGACAAGAGCAACCGTCCTCGTTGACACGTTCTCCCTCTCCTCTAGCGCTTGTCGCGAGCCCTTCTCCGCGACTGGTCGAACCACACGGCCGCCACCAGGACCAGCGCCACCGCGATCGGCTGCCAGTACACGTTCACGCCGACGATCACGAACCCCTTGCGCAGCACGGCCGGGATGAACACCCCGAGCACCGTGCCGACGACCGACCCCGCGCCGCCGAACAGGCTGGTGCCGCCGAGCACCACGGCGGCGACGGCGTTGAGGTTGTCGGTGTCGTGCCCGGTGATCGACGCGACCCGGAAGTAGGCCAGCGCCATGAACCCGGCCAACCCCGCCAGCACGCCCGCGAGCAGGTACACCTTGACCAGGTGCCCGGTCACCGGGATGCCCGCCCGCCGGGCGGCCTCCTCGTTGGAGCCGATGGCGTACGTGTGCCGCCCGAACACCGTCGTGCCCAGCACCAGCGCGCCGACCGCGGTCACGGCGGCGGCCGACAGCACCAGGTTCGGCACGCCGAACCACGTCCCGGTGCCCAGCGCGTCGCCCAGCACGTCCGGCACGCCGGCCACGTTCGACCCGTCGGACAGCAGCTGCCCGGCCCCGAGCGCCGCGCCGAACGACCCGAGCGTCACGATCAGCGGCGGCAGGCCGGCGCGGGCGACGAGCACGCCGTTCAGCAGGCCCCACGCCGCACCGGACAGCAGGGCCACCAGCAGGCCGACGAGCACCACGCCCCACCCGGCGCCGGTCGCGTCGCCGCCGTGCAGCGCGTTCATCGCCATGGCCGACGTGACGCCGGAGAACACCAGCACCGAGCCGACGGACAGGTCGATCCCGGCGGTGACGATCACGTACGTCATGCCGACCGACAGCACCAGCAGCACCGACGTCTCGACCAGCGTCGTCTGCAGCGTGAACACCGTCAGCACGGCGTCCGGCCGCAGCGCGCCGAACACCGCGACCAGCACCAGCAGCACCACCGCGATCCACAGCGTGTTCGCGCCGAACAACCGCCGCACGGCCGTCCGGGACCCGGCCGCGGTCACGACCCCTCCCGCGCCGACGCGCCGGTCATCGCGCCGACCAGCTCGTCGACCGTGGTGGACGCCGCGTCGAACCCGGCCACCCGCCGACCGAGCCGCAGCACCTCGACCCGGTCCGCCACGGCCAGCACCTCGGGCATGTTGTGGCTGATCAGCACCACCGCCATGCCCTGGTCCCGGACCCGCCGGACCACGTCGAGCACCCGCTCGCGCTGCACCACGCCCAGCGCCGCGGTCGGCTCGTCCAGGAACACCAGCCGGCTCGCCCACACCACCGACCGGGCCACCGCGACGCTCTGCCGCTGACCGCCGGACAGCGCGCCGATCGGCACGTCCACGTCCGGCAGCGACACCCCGAGGTCGCGGAACGACGCCACCGCCCGCCGCCGCATCTCCCGCTTGTCCAGCACGCCGAGCCGGCCGAGCAGGCCACGCCGGCGCAACTCCCGGCCGAGGAACAGGTTCGCGGCCGGGTCGAGGTCGGGCGCGACCGCCAGGTCCTGGTACACGGTCTCGATGCCCAGCGACCGCGCGGCCACCGGCGAGTCCAGCTCGACCGGCGACCCGTCGAACAGGATCGTGCCCGAGTCCGGCCGCGCCACCCCGGACAGGCACTTCACCAGCGTGGACTTGCCCGCGCCGTTGTCACCGACGAGCGCGACCACCTCGCCCGCGTGCGCGGTGAAGGAGGCGCCTCGCAACGCCTCCACGTTCCCGTAGTGCTTGACCAACTCCCGTGCGTCCAGCAGGGGTAACGCCATGCGCATCAGCTCCCGGGCTCTACACCACTGGCGGCCTGCACCGGATGGCGACGACGTCGCCGGTCACCACGACCTCACCCGCCGCGTGCGGCACGACCACCGTGCTGCCCCGGTGCACCGCGACGGGACCCAGCGTGCCGGCGCCCTCCAGCACCACGTAGACGCCGAACGAGGGCTCCAGCGCCGCCGTGCCCGACACGTGCAGCCGGTCGGCGCGGAAGAACGGGTCGGCCTGGGCGTCGAACAGGTCCACCGACTCGCCGGTGAGCGCCTGCGTCCGGCGCACCAGGTCGTCGGGCGACTGGGCGCGGCGCTCCAGGCAGTCCAGCGCCTTGTCGTAGCCCAGCCCCAGGTGCCCGGCCTCGGCGTCGGCCAGGAACCCCTGCCACTCCAGCGTGACCGAGAAGTCCGTCGGCTGCTGCAGCTCCACGATGAACACGCCCTCGCCGATCGCGTGCGGCACGCCCGCGGGCACGAACACCGTGTCGCCGGGGGAGACCCGGACCGGGTTCAACGCCCGGAGCATCGCGGCCGAGTCCTGGGTGGACACCCACTCGGCGGCCACGGCGGCGGGCACGTCCTCGCGGAAGCCGATGTGCACCGTCGGGTCCGGGCCGGACGTGCCGATGACGATCCACGCCTCGGTCTTGCCGTGCCGGCAGCCGAGGTGGGTGGCCGCGAACGCGTCGGACGGGTGGCAGTGCACCGGCAGCCGCTGCCCGGCGTCGAGCAGCTTGACCAGCAGCGCGGTGTCCGCGCCGAACTCCGCCGCGTGCCGCTCGCCGAGCCAGGTCACCGGGTCCGCCGCCACCGCGTCGCGCAGCAGGCGGCCGTCCGGCAAGCGGGACAGCCCGGCCTCGTCCTTGCCGAACTGCGCGGTGGTCGACCCGACCCAGTCCTCCGGCCCGCCGTCGGCGTCGTCCCGCCTCCGGAACGCCGCGATGGCCGCACCGCCCAGGTAGAACTGCCGGGGCTGGTTGGCCTCCAGCGCGACGGGCTGGGTGTCGGAACTCATGCGCGTACCTCTCCTGATCCACGGGCCACCAAGCGAACCGGCAGGACGACGCGGCGCGGTGGTGAGCCGTCGCCGTCCAGCCGGGCGAAGAGCAGGTCGGCCGCCGCCTTGCCGAGCGCGCTCGCGTCGTGCGCGATCACGCTCACCGGTGGCGACAGCAGGTCGGCCAGCTCGAAGTCGTCGAAGCCCACCAGGGCGGGCCGGACCGCGCTGCCCGCCAGCGCGCGCACCGCGTGCACGGTGATCCGGTTGTTGCCGGTCACCACGGCGGTCGCCGGGTCGGCGGCCCCGGCCAGGCCCCGCAACGCCTCGCGCACCGACTCCTCGTCGTGCGGCCCCATGACCACCAGCGACTCGTGGTAGCCGATGCCGGCCCGCACGCACCCCTCGCGGTAGCCGCGCAGGCGCTCGTTGGCGGTGAAGATGTCCGGGGCGTCGCCGATGAACGCGATCCGCCGGTGCCCGAACGACGCCAGGTGCGCGACCGCCTCGGCGGTGCCGCCGATGTTGTCCACCAGCACGGTGTCGGCCACCACGTCGCCCGCGGGCCGGTCCAGGAACACCACGGGCGTGCCCGCCCGCATCTCCGGCACCAGGTACCCGTGCTGCAACCCGGCGGGCACGATCAGCAGCCCGTCCACCCGCCGCGAGCAGAACTCCAGCGACAGCTCCCGCTCCCGCGCCGGGTCCTCGTCCGACGAGCCGGTGATGACCTGCCTGCCGCGCAGCCGCGCTATCTCCTCGACCGCGCGCGTCACCCCCGAGTAGAACGGGTTGCCGACGTCCTCCAGCACCAGGCCGACCGTGCCGGTCGACGAGCCGCGCCGCAGGTTGCGCGCGCTGAGGTTGCGCCGGAAGCCGAGCTGGTCGATCGCCGCGAGCACCCGCTCGGCGGTGGCCGGGTGCACGCCTGCCTCGTCGTTCACCACGCGCGAGACGGTCTTGATGCTGACGCCCGCCAGCCGCGCCACGTCGTTCATCGTGGCACGCCGCACCTTGCGGGCGCCTGCCGCGCCGTTCGGGGACAACGTTGTCATAGTGCGCGAATCACACACCCGGAGGTCACGTCTGTCAACGTCCGGCCCTGTCCCGAACCGGACAGCGGTCGGCATCGGGGTCGACGCCCCGCGATCGCGGTAGCGTGAAGTGATGAGCAGCCCTGACCCGGTCGAGTCGGTGGACACGTTCATCGGCACCCAGGACGAGGGGAACACGTTCCCCGGCGCGTCGATGCCGTTCGGCAAGGCGCACTCCAGCCCGATCGGCTCGCACTACGCGGGCTACCGGTACGACGACCCGGTCATCCGCGGGTTCGGCCACTTCTTCCTGTCCGGGGCGGGGTGCTGGGAGCAGGGCGGGCTGGTGTCGATCCTGCCGACCACCGGCCTGCCGGGCAGCTTCGACCACCGCCGCTACGGCGCCGCGTACACCCACGAGGGCGAGGTCGGCCGACCCGGCTACTACCGCGTCCGGCTGGGGTCCGGCATCGAGGTGGAGACGACGGCGACCACCCGGACCGGCGTCGAGCGGTTCTCGTTCCCGGCGGGGGTGACGCCGCACGTGCTGGTGAACGTGGGGCAGGCCAACGACAAGGAACCGGTGTCCGCCAGCAGCGTGCGGGTGGTGGACGACCGGACGCTCGCCGGGACCGTGGTCGCGCAGGCGTTCTGCGGCGGCAAGCCGTACACGACGCACTTCACCACGACGTTCGACCGGCCGTTCAGGACGACCGGGAACTGGGGCGGCGAGGCGGGCCGCGCGGGGCTGCGCGGCCAGTGGGTGACGTTCGACAGCGGCCCGGTGACGGTGGCGACCGCGCTCTCGCAGGTCGACGCCGAGGGCGCGGCGAAGAACCTCGGCGAGGCCAGGGGCAGGTCGTTCGACGAGCTGCGCGCGGCGGCGCAGGAGGCGTGGCGGCGGGAGCTGTCGAGCGTCGAGGTCACCGCCGGCGGGACCGACCGCACGGTCTTCTACACCGCGCTCTACCACGTGCTGCTGCAGCCGCTGACCGGCAACGACGTGGACGGCCGGTACCGCGGGTTCGACGGTCGCGTGCACACCGCCGACGACTGGACGTACTACGAGTACTTCTCGCTCTGGGACACCTACCGGGCGCAGAACCAGCTGCTGGCGCTGCTGCGACCGGGGCGGGCCCGGGACGTCGCGCGGTCCGTGCTGGCGGTGCACGAGCAGGGCGGCTGGCTGCCCCGCTGGGCGTACGCCAACCAGGAGACCAACACCATGACCGGCGACCCGGTCACCCCGTTCCTGGTCGACCTGTGGCGGTTCGGCGCGCTGGAGGGCTTGGAGGAGCAGGCGTACCAGGCGCTGTGGCAGAACGCGACCGGCGTGCCGCCGGCGTCGTCGCCGTTCGAGGGGCGGGCGGGCAACCCGCTGTACCTGGCGAACGGGTTCGTGCAGCACGACCCGCACTTCCCCAAGAAGGGGCAGGACGTCGACCCGCACCACGGCGCGTCGGCGACCCTGGAGTACGCGCTGGCCGACGCCTCGCTGTCGATCATGGCCCGGGCGCTGGGGCACGGCGACGACGCGGAGGCGTTGCGCGGGCGCGCGCTGAACTACCGGGTGCTGTGGGACCGCGCGGTGTCCGACCGCGGGTTCACCGGCTTCCCCCGGCCGAAGCTCGGCGACGGCCGGTGGCTGGACCCGTACGGCCCGCAGGGCCAGGACGGCTTCCACGAGGGCACGGCGTGGCAGTACCAGTGGCTGGCGCAGCAGGACGTCGCCGGCCTGGTGGGGCTGCTCGGCGGCCCGGACGCGGCGCGGGCCAGGCTGGACGACTTCTTCGCCTACCCGGACCTGGTCGCGGACCCGGCCGGCGCGGTCCGCGAGCACTGGGTCGTCGGGCCCTACGACTACTACGACCAGTTCCGGTACAACCCGAACAACGAGCCCGACCTGCACGTGCCGTGGATGTACGCGCTCATGGGCCAACCGTGGAAGACGTCGGCGGTGGTGCGGGCGGCGCAGACGTTGTTCGTGGCCGGGCCGAGCGGTGTGACGGGCAACGACGACCTGGGGCAGATGTCGGCCTGGTACGTGTTCAGCGCGCTCGGCCTGTACCCGGTGACGCCGGGCACCGGGCAGTTCGTGCTGAACGCGCCGAGGTTCGAGCGGGCGGTGGTCCACCTGGAGGACGGCCGTGACGTCACGATCACCGCCGCCGGCGCGGACCCCGCGGTGCTCCAGTACGTGCGGTCCCTGGACGTGGACGGCGTGTCATCGGATCGGGCCTTTGTGGACCTCGAACTGCTGAGGTCGGGCGCCCGCCTCGACCACACCCTCACCGTCGACCCGGACGAGGCGACGTGGGCCACCGGTCCGTCGTCCGCGCCGCCCTCCGTCTGCACCGGTGAGCACGTGTCGTAGTCGGGGGCACGCGCAGCGCGACGCCCGATGGGCCGAAAGTCTCGATCGGCCACTACTTCCGTCGTCGGCGGAGGTGAAGTGGCACCGCTCGAGAACGGCTCGGATTACCGTCCCGGTCATGACTGGGGCACGCATACCGGCCGTCGTGGTAGCCGACATCAGAAAGAGCTACGGCGAGCTGAAGGCGGTGGACGGGGTCTCGTTCACCGTCGCCGAGGGGGAGTTCTTCGGCATCCTGGGGCCGAACGGGGCGGGCAAGACCACCACGCTGGAGATCGTCGAAGGGCTGCGCAAGCCCGACGGCGGCCGGGTGACGCTGCTCGGCGAGCAGCCGTGGCCGCGCAACCCCGAACTGCTGCCGCGCATCGGCGTGCAGCTCCAGGCGTCGAGCTTCTTCGAGAAGCTGACCGCCCGCGAGCAGCTGCAGACGTTCGGCTCGCTGTACGGCGTCAGCAGGCGCAAGGCCGACGAGATGCTGGAGCTGGTCGGCCTGACCGACAAGGCCGACGTGCAGGAGAACAAGCTCTCCGGCGGCCAGCGGCAGCGGCTGTCGATCGCGTGCGCCCTCGTGCACGACCCGGACCTCGTCTTCCTGGACGAGCCGACCGCCGCGCTCGACCCGCAGGCCCGCCGCAACCTGTGGGACGTGCTGCGCGCCATCCAGGCCAGGGGCAAGACCATCGTCTACACGACGCACTACCTGGACGAGGCCGAGATCCTGTGCGACCGGGTGGCGATCATGGACCGGGGTCGCGTCCTGGCGATGGACGCGCCCGCGACGTTGGTGCGCGGTCTCGACGCGCCCACGCACGTGGTGCTGCAGAAGGGCGTGCTGACGCGTGAGGCCGCGCGGGGCATCACCGGCGTCGAGGACGCCCAGGAGGACGAGGTCTCGCTGACCATCTCCACCCGCAGGCCCGCGCCGGTGCTGTCGGCGCTCGCCGAGCGGGGCACCCTGGACGGGCTCCAGGTGCGCACCGCCACGTTGGAGGACGTGTTCCTCGACCTGACCGGACGGGAGTACCGCGCGTGAACGCGTTCAAGAGCCTCTCGGCCGCCATGGTCAAGGGTTTCCTGCGGGACAAGATGACGTTGTTCTTCGTCTTCCTGTTCCCGCTGATGTTCCTGGTCGTGTTCGGGCTGCTGCTCGGCGACTCGGGCGACGACAAGACGAAGATCGCGGCGGTGGGCGACGGGCCCGTGCTGACGACGTTGGAGCAGACCGGGGCGCTGGAGCTGGAGAAGCACGACTCCGCCGACGACGCCCGGCGGAAGGTGGACGACGGCGACCTGCCCGCCGCCGTGGTGGTGGACGGGGACCGGGTCGACCTGTTCTACGCGGCCAGTGACCAGGTCGCGGCGGGCACCGTGCTCGGCATCGTGTCCGGCGTGGTCGACAAGATCAACCTGAGCGCGGCGGACGTGACGCCGCGGTTCACGTTGGAGGCGAAGTCGGTCGAGGACGCCTCGCTCAAACCGATCCAGTACCTGACGCCGGGCATCCTGTCGTGGGCCATCTCGATCTCGGGCGTGTTCGGCGCGGCGCTGACCATGGTGTCGTGGCGCAAGAAGCAGGTGCTGCGGCGCATCCGGCTCGCGCCGGTCGGCGCCGGGACGGTGCTGACGTCGCGGGTGCTGGTGAGCATCGGCACGGCGCTGGCGCAGGGCGTGGTGTTCGTGGCGGTGGCGCTGCTGCCGATGTTCGGCTTGAAGCTGACCAACCAGTGGTACCTGGCGCTGCCGCTGCTGGTGCTGGGCACGACGGCGTTCTTCGCGATCGGGATGCTGGTCGGCGCGTTCTGCAAGACCGAGGAGGCGGCGTCCGGCGCGGCGAACATCGTGATCATGCCGATGGCGTTCCTGTCCGGGACGTTCTTCCCGGTGGAGAACGCGCCGGCGTGGCTGCAGACCGTGTCCAACATCTTCCCGTTGCGGCACATGAACGACGGCATGCTGGACGTCCTGGTGCGCGGCAAGGGCGTGGAGGCCCTGCTGCTCCCGTCCGCCGTCCTGATCTCCTTCACCCTGGTCGTCGGCTTCATCGCCGCCAAGATCTTCCGCTGGGAAGACTGACCCCGAGAGTCCAACGTTCACGACGCGAGAGTCCAACGTTCGGAGCACGTGAGTTCAACGCTCAGAGCACAGCCGTCCGGTCCTGAGCGTTGAATTCAGGTGTCCTGGACGTTGGACTCTCGCGAGCTGGGTGTTGGACTCTCGCGAGGGGTGGGGGTGGGGGTGGGGTGAGGGGGGTCACTGGCCACAATGGGGGCATGTTTAGCAGCGCTGTTGGTCGGTTCAGGCTCCTCGCGCTGGCCGAGGCGGTGTCGTGGGCCGGGCTGTTGGTCGGCATGTTCTTCAAGTACGTGGTGGTCGGGAACGAGATCGGCGTGAAGGTGTTCGGGCCGCTGCACGGCGCGATCTTCGTCGGCTACGTCCTGGTCACGCTGATGCTGGCGCACCGCTGGGACCGCAAGACGCTGCTCCTCGGCCTGGTCGCGAGCATCCCGCCGTTCGGCACGGTGATCTTCGAGCGCTGGGCCAACCGCACCGGTCGGCTGGACGAGGCTCAGACCGCGAAGGACTGAGCGCGCGCCAGCTCCTCCGCTGGGTCGTCGCGGTGGTACACCTGCTCGCTCGGCTCGATGCTGTCCAGGAACCCCTGGTAGATCCGCGCCCCGAGCAGGTGCGACGCCGGCCGGGCGTGCCGCAGCGCGCCCACCGGGTCGCTCGACGGGTAGTGCTCCAGCCACGCGTCGACCCACGCCCGCTCGATCGACGGCCGGAACTCCGGCGCCACGAACCCGATCAGCCGCCCCGCGTCCAGCGCCGGGTGCCCCCAGTACGCGCCACCCCAGTCGAGCACGACGCCGCCGGAACGCCAGTTGCCCGGGTGGAAGTCGCCGTGCAGCAACGTCGACGGCAACCCGAAGTCCGGCACCCGCACCTCGCACTCCCGCACCCGCGGCGGACCGGCCAACGCCGCCTGCGCCGCCACCCACCGCGGCACGATCCGCTCGACGACGTCGGGCGCGGGTCGCCGGCAGTCCTCGCCGGGCGCGTCTTCCAGCAGCACCCGACCGGGCTCCGCCGCGATCACCGCGGGCACGAGCGCCGGGTCGACCGACGCCACCAGCCCGATCACCCCGGCCTCGTCCACCAGGAACGGCGGGGTGGCCTTCGCCCACGCGGTCCCGCGCGCGGTCGGCAGCCGGTACAGGCACGACAGGTTCCACGTCTTCACCTGCACGGGCGGTCCGGTCACGTCGACGTGCCGCCGGGCCCACGCCACCAGCGCCGCCGGCCCGCCGGGACGCGCCCACGGCAGCCGCAGCGGGTGGTCCGGGAACTCGTGGTCCCCCACCCGGGACAACCCCCGCTCCGGCACGCGGTCGGCCTCCACCTGGTACGTCACCGCACCGCCCCGGACGTCCACCAGCCGCAGCACGCTCGTCGGCACGCCCAGCGCGCGGTCGAGGTGCGCGGTCACCGGCTCGACGTGGTTCCACCACGGGCTGTCCACCGCGAACGGCTCGGCCGCGCCGACGTACCGACCGCGGACCGTCACCAGCGCCCTGATCTCCCGCACCACCGCAGGATGGCCGCGCCCCCGAGCGGTGTCGACCCGATTTCAGTCCTCGAAGTCGCCGACCGCGCGGCGGACCTTCGCCAGCAGCTCGGTCAGCTGCCCGGTCTGCCGGTCGGTCAACCCGCGCAGGCCGAACTCGACGCTCGTCACGGCCTCGGTGGCGGCCTCGCGCCGGGCGTGCCCGGCTTCGGTGATCTCCACCAGCGTGGTGCGCCGGTCGGTGGGGTGCGGGTTGCGGCGCACGAGCCCGTCGGCTTCCAACCGGTCCACGATGTTCGTGACGCTCGTCGGGTGCAGTTGCAGGCGCTCGCCCATCACCCGCATGGGCAGGCTGCCCGTGCGCGCGAACGTCAACAGCACCAGCGCCTCGAACCGCGCGAACGTCAACCCGTGCGGTTTGAGGGCAGCGTCCACGGCGGACTGGATGATCTGCTGTACTCGCATGACGCTCGTGACCGCCGCCATCGCCGTCGACGGTCCGATCCGCTTCTCCCACAGCTCGGCGGCGCGCGCGATGGGGTCGAACGGCAGCGGCTGGGACGTCATGCCGCGAAGCTACCAGTGGGTACCGACGGCAGGAGTGGCAAGTGCTCATCGCGTTCAGCGTCAGCCCGCTCGGCGGGGAGTCCGACGGGGTGGCGGCGGCGGTCGCCGAGGCCGTCCGGGTGGTCCGGGAGTCCGGTCTGCCGAACGAGACCAACGCCATGTTCACCCTGGTCGAGGGCGAGTGGGACGAGGTGATGGCGGTGGTGAAGAGGGCGGCGGAGGCCGTGCAGGCGCACGCGCCCCGGGTCAGCCTGGTGCTCAAGGCGGACATCCGGCCCGGCTACGAGGGGCAGCTCACGGCCAAGGTGGAACGGGTCGAGCGGCACCTCGCCGACGACCTGCCGTGAAGCGCGACAAATAGTAGGACGTCCTACTAAATTGGTGGGCATGACGACGCCCCGGGACCTGTGGCTGCGCTTCGAGACCTACCACGACGTCACCTACTTCTCGCCGGAGTCACGCGCGGTGACCGACGAGCTGGGCTGCAAGGGCGGCTGGATGGGCTACTTCGGCCAGCGCGCGGCACCGCTGGGCGCGGTGCCGCCCGAGGTGGTGACCGCCGCGTTCTTCAGCTTCCACCCCCGCATGGTGGCCCGCGCGCTGCCCGACGCGTGGGGCGTCGCCGATCCCGCCCGGTTCCTGGAGGCCAGGCTGAAGGGCGTGGACGGCGCGCTGCGGCGGATGCTGGAGACCCTGGACGTCGCCGAGGCCGCGGAGCTGGCCGGCCGGGCCGCCGCGGCGACGCCGCTGGAGGGCCGGGTGCTGGCCGCCGCGAACCGCGCCCTGCCCGTGCCCGCCGAACCGCACCTGGCGCTGTGGCAGGCGTGCACGACGTTGCGCGAGTCCCGCGGTGACGGCCACGTGGCGGCGCTGGTGGCCGCCGACCTCGGCGCGTGCGAGGCGTTGGTGCTGTTCAGCGCGGACAAGGGGCTCGACCCGGCGTACATGCGGCAGGCCCGCGGGTGGTCCGAGGGGGAGTGGCGGGAAGCCGAAGCGGCGTTGGCCGGGCGCGGTCTGCTCGACGGCGACCTGGGCCTGACCCCGGCCGGCCGGGCGCTGCGCGAGGACGTCGAACGCCGCACCGACGAGGCCGCCGCCCGTCCGTGGGACGTCCTGGGCGCGGCGGGCGCCGCCCGGTTCGCGGAGCTGATGACCCCGATCGCCCGTCGCCTCGGCCGGCTCAACGAGGCGATGCGGACCAACCCGATGGCGATCGACCCGGTCGCGCAACTCCCCGGCTAGCCGCGCGCGGCGCACCGCCGGACTCGTGCCAGGATGGAAGGCGTGACAAGGCCAGACCCCCGAAAGACCGCCGCACTGTCCGCCGCGCTGTCCGGGGCGGTCGACCTCGGCGCGCTGAAGGCCCGAGCCGACGCCGCGAGGCAGCGCGCCACCACCCCACCCCCGTCGCCGGGCGGGGCCGCAGCTCCGGACGCCGGTCCGAGCCCGTGGGTGCTGGACGTCACCGAGGCGACGTTCCAGTCGGTCGTCGAGCGCTCCCTGGAGATCCCGGTCGTGGTCGAGCTGACCGCGACGTGGAGCCCCGAGGCGGGCCAGCTCTCACCCGTGCTCGAACGCGCCGCCAGGGCGAGCGGCGGCGCCTGGCTGCTGGCCAGGGTCGACCTGGACGCCAGCCCGCGGATCGGCCAGGTGTTCGGCGTGCAGTCGGTGCCGACCGTGGTCGCCATCGCCGGCGGCCAGCCCATCGACGCGTTCGCGGGCCCCCTGCCGGAGGCCGAGTTCGGCCAGTGGATCGCCCGCCTGCTGGACGCCCTGCGCGACCGCCTGCCCGGCATCAAGGCGGCCGAGGCCAACGGCGGCGCGCCCGCGGCCGAGCCCGTGGAGGAGCCGGAGGACCCCCGCTTCACCGCCGCCGAGGAGGCGTTCGAGCAGGGCGACTTCGCCGCCGCCGAGGCCGCGTACGAGGCCATCCTGGCCGCCGAGCCCGCCAACGCCGAGGCGAAGGCGGCGCTGGCGCAGGTCCGCTTCACCGCGCGGGCCGAGGCCGTGCCGGCGGACGCCATCGCCAAGGCCGACGGCGCCCCGGACGACGTGGCCGCCCAGCTCGCCGCGGCTGACTTGGAGTTGGCGACCAACGACGTCGAGCAGGCGTTCAAGCGCCTGGTCGACACCGTCCGGCGGGTCTACGGCGAGGACCGCGACCGGGTCCGCGAGCACCTGGTCGGCCTGTTCGAGCTGTTCCCGCCGGAGGACGACCGGGTCGCCAAGGCCCGCCGCAACCTGGCCAGCGCCCTGTACTGACCCTCGTGCGGGGGCTGGTCGACAGCCCCCGCACCGGACCGGCCGGTCAGCCCGGGTCGATCCACGCCACCTGGACCCGCTGGTGGCCGGACTTGCGGGTGACGAGCGTGCCCCGGCCGGGCGGCTCCGGCGCCGGTTTGAGGTCGCCCACGATCACGCCCTCGTCCCTCGATCCGGAACCGATCAGGACCGGCGCCGCGATCTCCTTCAGCTTGCCCAGGATCGGGTCGTACATCGCCCGCGACGCGCCACCCATCCGGCGCACCGCGACGATGTGCAGGCCGACGTCCTTGGCCTGCGGGATGAACTCCGCCAGCGGCTGCAGCGGGTTGAGCCCGCCCTGCGGCGCGACCAGGTCGTAGTCGTCCACCACCACGAACAGCTCCGGGCCTCGCCACCACGAGCGGTTCGCCAACTGCTCCCGGGTGACGTCCGGGCCGGGCAGCCGGCTGGCCATCGAGCTGCGGACGTCCTTGATCATGTCCGTCAGCTGCGCCGACGACACCGCGTAGGACAGCAGGTGGTCGGTCTCGATGTAGCCCAGCATCGTGCGCCGGTAGTCGACCAGCATGATCAGCGCCTCGCTGGAGGTGTAGCTGGTCATGATCCCGCGCACGATGGTGCGCAGCATGTTCGTCTTGCCCGACTCGCCGTCGGCCAGCGCCATGAAGTGCGGGTCGGAGTCGAAGTCCAGGTACACCGGCGCCAGCCCGTCCTCGCCGACGCCGATCGGCACCAGGTGGCCCGAGCCGGGCGCGGGTTCGCCCACCTGGGACGTCAGCTCGCTGAACGGCAGGAGGTCCGGCAGCAGGCGGATCTCGGGAGCGGACGCCCCGGACCACGCCCGGGCGATCCGCCGCACCAGGTCGGCGGCGTCGGTCCCGGGATCGCCGCGCGGCAGAGCGGTGAGGAAGTGCAGCTTCTGCGGCGACAGACCACGGCCCGGCCGGTCCGCCGGCACGTTCACCGCGACCTTCCGGTCCACCTCGGACTCGCTGGTGTCGGCCAACCGCAGCTCGAACCGCGTGCCCAGCAGGTCCTTCATCGCGGGCCGGATCTCCGCCCACCGGTTCGCCGCCACCACCACGTGCACGCCGTACGGCAGGCCCTGCGCCACCAACCGGTGGACCGCCGGCTCCAGCGCCTCGAACTCCTGCCGGAAGTTCATCCAACCGTCCACGACCAGGAACGCGTCGCCGAAATCGTCGTCCCGGATCTCACCGCGCCGCCTGCGGTCGCGGAACTCGACCACCGAGTCGATCCCCTGCGCCCGGAACCGCTGCTCCCGCGCCGCGACCAGGCCCGACAGCTCGGCCACCACCCGACGTGCCTTGTCCACGTCCCACCGGCCGGCGAAGCCGCCCACGTGCGGCAGGTCCTGCAACGACGCGAGCGTGCCGCCACCCAGGTCCAGGCAGTAGAACTGCGCCTCCTCCGGCGTGTGCGTCAACGCCATCGACGTGATCAACGTCCGCAACAAGGTCGACTTGCCCGACTGCGGACCGCCGACGACCGCGCCGTGGCCCGCGGCGCCGGAGAAGTCCGCCCACAGGGTGCCCCGCCGCTGCTCGGCCGGCACGTCCACCACGGCCACCGGCGCCCGGAGCCCGCCGTTGCCGGGTGAGCCCGGCGCGGTCAGGCCGCGGTCCTCGGTCACCTCCAGCGGCGGTAACAGGGCCTCCAGCGGCGGTGGCTCGTCCAGCGGCGGCGGCCACACCTCGTGCGCGGGCGAGCCCCGCCCCTCCATCCGGTCGACCAGCACGTGCGTCAGCGACCGGCCGTCGGTCCCGCTGAGGCCCGACACGAAGTGGGCGTCGAAGCGGACCAGCGGCCGACCCTGGACCGCCAGGTAACCCGATCCGGGCACCGGCGGGAGTTCGAACGCGTCCGGGACGCCGATGACGGCCTGCGACTCGCCGGCGGAGAACGTCTTCAGCACGATGCGGTAGGCCAGGAACGCCTCGAACGCGCGCACCTCGGGGGTGAACTGCTGCGACGCGAGCAGCAGGTGGACGCCCACGCTCCGGCCGACCTGCAGGACGCGGCGCAGCACGTCGGCGAACCCGGGCCGCGCGGTCAGCACGTCGGAGAACCCGTCGACGCACACCAGCAGCAGGGGCAGCGGCGGCAGCGGCTTGCCGCCCTCCCTGGCGGCCTCGTACTCCCGGCGGTCCTTGAACCCGCCCGCCTCGGCCAGGAGGTCCCGGCGGCGGACCGCCTCGCCGCCGAGCGCGTCGCCCAGCCGGTCCAGCAGCGCGGTGTCGGTCGCCAGTTCGGTGAGGGCCGCCGCGACGTGGGGCGCTCGGTCGAACCCGTGGAAGGTCGTCCTGCCCTTGACGTCGACCAGCACGACGTTGAGGTCGTCGGGTGAGTGGGTGGCGAGCAGCCCCAGCACGATCGTCCGCAGCAACTCCGACTTGCCCGAGCCGGGCGCGCCGACGATCAACCCGTGCGAGCCGATGCCCTTCAGCTCGGCGTCCCCGAGGCCCAGCGAGACGGGCCGGCCCAGGTCGTCGGACCCGAAGGGGACCTGGTAGCGGTCGTGCGCGGGCTTGGGGCCCCAGGCCGGGTCCGGGTCCCAGGAGCCGGGCTCCTTGGGCAGCCCGTGCGCCGCCATGAACCTCGCCGCGGCGCCGGCCGCGTCGAAGTTGTCCGAGTCGTCGTCCTCACCGGAGATCCAGTTCGTGAACCGGGGGTCCTCCAACCGGCGCAGCACCTCGAACACGTACTTGTCGTCGTTGTCCTGGTAGGCGATCGCGCTGAGGAACCGGCGGCCGTTGTACAGCCCCCACCCCGGCTGGTCCGGCAGGGTGCCCGCCAGGTCCGGGTTCAGCTTGGACTCGGCCGGGTCGTCCAGCTGGAGCTCGACCCGGCCGCGCAGCAGGGGCGTGATCCGGGGCGGCAGCTCGCCCCAGTGCCGGGCGGTGACGACGACGTGCACGCCGAACCGCAGCCCCGAGCCCGCGACCTGGTGGACGGCGTCCTCCAGCAGCGGGACGGTGTCGGCGAACTGCGTCCAGCCGTCGATGATCAGGAAGACGTCGCTGTGGTCGCCGGTCTTCAGGGCGTCGCGGTTGCGCAGCTCGCGGTAGGTGGCCGCGCGGGGGATGCCCAGGGTGCGGAAGATCCGGTCGCGGGTGGACACGACCCGCGCCAGCCGGTCGAGCAGCGCCTCGACCGCTCGCGGTTTCGTCGGCGGGATGATCTGGTCGACGTGCGGCAGGTCGTGCAGCGCGCGCAGGCTGCCGCCGCCGTCGAGCAGGTGGAAGGTCACCTGCTTCGGCGTCTTCCCGTGCGCCAAGCCGCTGACCAGGGTGTGCAGGAGCGAGGACTTGCCGGAGTAGATCCGGCCGACGACCGCGAGGTGCCCCTCGGGCCCGGCGAGGTCGACGCGGAGCACCGAGTCCCGGTAGGCGCCGTGGTGCTGGGCCACCCCGAGCGGCGCGACGAGGTCCTGGTCGTGCGCGTCGCCGTGGGCCAGCAGGTCGGCCAGCTTCGGCGACTGGGAGTCGCTGTCCACCACCATCTGCCGGGACCGGACCCGGGAGACCACGAACTGGCCCTCGGACTTGTCGCTCTTGGTCGGGGTCTGCTCGACGCCCATGCGCCGGACCTCGTCGTGCGCGAACGCGTAGAGGTCGTCGGCGGTGATCACCTCGGCCAGGCCGCGCGCCGCCGCGCCGGTGGCGATGCCCTTGATCAGCGCGTCGGTGAACACCGAGAAGCGGTGGCGCTCCTCGTAGAACAGCTGCTCCTGGACGTAGGCGAACTCCAGCTCGTTGGAGGCCGCCAGCACGTAGGTGCCCTGGCCGAACTGGTCGCCGACGGTGGTCCACTCGTCCGACATGTGCGTCGGGCTCTTGGTGAACGCGCCGCTGTAGCAGCAGTCCAGCAGCACCAGCTTGGCGCGGGCCGGGCACTCCTCCAGGAGGCTGCGCAGCGTGGCGCTCGGCATCGCGGTCGAGTACGGCCGCCGGGTGTCGGTGTCGCTCGTGGCGAAGAACAGCTGGTCGTGGTCGTTCTTGATGCCGTGGCCGGTCAGGTAGAGCAGCACCTCGTCGTCGGCGCCGCAGCCGCGCAGGAAGTCCTCGACGGCGCGCTCGACGGCGCTCTTGCTGCCGTCGATGACGACGGGCGCCGACTCGAAGCCGCCCAGGGTCGGGTCGACGAGCAGCTGGGACAGCTGCTGCGCCTCGGTGACCGTGGCGGCCAGCGTGGTCAGCTTCGGGTCGAGGTAGCGGGACGTCGCGATCAGCAGTGCGATGCGCTTGCCCACCCGGTCACCGTTCGAGTTCCGGTCGGTCCTCCGCGGTGCGCAGCATCTCGGCCAGCAACCGCTGGTCGTCGGCGGAGATGCCGGTGAACTCCCAGGTCTCGTCGCCGCGCTCGATCTTCACGCTGCGCTCCTTCTGGCGGTTGACGAACGCGATGACGACCTTGCCGACCGCCGTCAGCGTCGCGGCGGAGAGCGCGCCGGTGACCACCAGTTCGGCCAGCTGGGCGGCGGCGCCCGACTTGCTGCCCGCCGGCGCCTCGGCCCGGCCGCGCGCCACGTCCACCCCGCCGGTCCGGCGGATGTCGTTGAACAGGGACGTGGTCAGCCGGTGCAGTTCGCGGTCGGGTGCGCCGTCCGCGACGACACGCAGGGTCAAGTCGGCCACGCGTTGGCTCCGCTCTGGTGTCCGCAGTTCCGTCACCATCACGATAACCCCGGTCACGGGGCGTTGTTGCGGGATCGGGGAGATCGGGGAGATCGCGACCGCGCGGGACCCCGTCAGCCCGAGTACTTGCGGGTGCAGAGGCCCGAACCCTGGTAGAAGCCGTCCCGGAACGCCTCGACCCGGGCGAACCCGGACGGCACGACGGTGCCGTTCACGTCGGCCGCGATGAGGCTCTTGTCGGCCAGCAGCTCGGCCACCGCCTCGTCCAGGTCGCCGGACGACAGCCGCAGCCTCGCGCCGCTCTGGTTGGTCGTCCCGGCCCACGACCCGGTCAGGCACGCGGTGCGCAGCCCGGCGGCCGGCCCCTCCAGCCCGTACCCGGTCGCCTTCTGGATCGACAGCGCGAACCGCGACGCGACCTCGGCGAACGCGGCGAAGTCGCCGATGCCGCCCTTCTGCCCGCGCTTCGGCGGCGTGCCGATCTTCACCAGCTCCGGCAGGTCGATCGAGATCGAGTTGGTCGACGCGCAGTACGTCGCGGGCGAGGTCGGCGTGCCGTCCTGGCACCGCGACCCGGACGTCGACAGCGACGGCGGGGTCGCGCCGGACTGCTTGTACGCCTCCCGCAGCGACTCCTCCAGCAGGTCGAGCGACTGCTCGTCGTCCACCTTCAGGTTGCCCTTGCCCTGCCCGGTGTCGCGGTCCTGCGAGTCGAACCGCTGCTGCGTGATCCGCGACTTGATCTCGGCCTCGTCGATCTGCGCGCACCGCCGCGGGTCGCCCGCGAACCCGAACTGGAACGCCGCCACCCGGTCGAACGCGCTGCCGTGCGCGCCCTGCTTCTCGGCCGACGTGCCCGCCGCGTCCCGGATGAAGAACATGGTGGCCAGCACCTGGTTCAACCCGGGCCCGGTGGAGATCCGGAAGTGCTTGGACTTGCCCTCGGCCACCCACCGGAAGAAGTTGCCCGCGTAGCAGTCGGCCTGCTGCTCCTTGATGATCGACGGCGTGGCCTGGGTGACCCCGCCCTCCGCGCCCAGCTTGTACTGGATCGCGTGGCCCATCTCGTGCGCCAGCACGGTCACCACCGACATCGGCCCGAACGCGTCGTCCAGCATCGGCAGCAGCTCGCCGCGGTCCCACGCGATCGAGTCGTCCAGCGAGCAGTAGAACGCGTTCGCCACGCCCGCGGTGTTGGTGCGGCAGATGTCGACGCCCTTGCCGTTGGAGTCGTAGGACACCAGCCGCTTCACCGGCTCGAACTCCTTGCCCAACCGGGCGGGCAGCTGCTCGGTCCAGTACTCCTCGACGTCGGCCAGCGCGTTGATGGCGAGCCGGTCCATCTCGCCGCCGTCGCCGTTCTCCACCTGGAGGTCGGCGTCGGGCACGCCCGGTTTCGCGCCGCTCTCCCCGGTGGTGATCTCCAGCCCGGCGACCTTCGTCACGTCCGGTCGTTCGGACCGGCCGTGACCGGTCACGACCTGGGTGCACCCGGTCAACGCCATCGCCGCGGCCAGCGCCGCGGCCACCCCAGCCCGTCGAGCCATGCCCAAGCCCCATCCCAGGTCCGTGCCGATCCGAGCCCGAACCCTACTTGGCCGGCTCGCCCGATCAGGTCAAACCACAGGCTTTCGTGCCCTCCAGCACGCCGCCGCGGAACACCTCGACCCGCTTGAAGCCGGGTTCGAGGGTCGCCGAGCCCCGCGCGTCACGGGCCGCGTAGTCGTAGGCGAGCAGCACCCGGACCGCCTCGTCCAGGTCGCCGGGCGAGAGCCCGAAGCCCTCCTGCCGGGTGAAGACCTCCCTGGTGTACGCGCCGGCCAGGCACAACGCGCTGGTGGCGGCCCGCTCGCCGTCGAGGTCGACGTCCACGGCCGCCATCGCGGCCAGCGCGTACCGGCTGGCCAGCAGCACGCCGGTGGCGTAGTCGCCGATCTCGGCGTGCAGCTCGGGCAGCTCGGACTCGACCTCGACCTCGACCGCCTGGTCCGCCGGGCAGTAGGCCACCGGGCCCTGGTCGCCGGAGCAGTCCGGCTCCTCCTGGGTCGGCGTGGCCTTCGGGTCGGTCCACGTGCCGCCGGACTGGGTGACCAGCGCCTTGTAGTAGGCGTTCAGGTCGGGCGTGATGCTCTCCAGCATCTCGTCGAACGGCAGGTTGCCGTTGCGGTCGCGGTCGTCCGCGGAGGTGAACGCCTGCTGGGTGAACGGCCGGTTCTCCACCGTCATGGCCGCGCAGAACCCGGTGCCCTGCTGGTAGCCGTCCTGGAACGCGGACACCCGGTCGAACGCGTTGCCGTGCGCGGACCGGTCGGTCGGCGAGGTGCCGACCGGGTCGCGGAACGTGATCAGCGCGCCGAGCGCCGAGTCCAGCGTGTCCGACCCGATGTCCAGGTGCTCGGACTCGCCGTCGTTGACCCACTTCACGAACGCGCCCGCGAAGCAGTCGGCCATGGCCTCGGTGAGGATGGTGGGGTAGCGACCCGGGTCGCGCCGCTCGGCCTCCGGCGTGATGCCCATCCGGTTCTGCACCGCGTGGCCCATCTCGTGGGCCAGCACGATCACCACGGCGGCGTCGCCGAAGCCGTCCTGGAGCACGGGCAGCAGCGCGGCCCGGTCCCAGGCGATGGCGTCGGCGCTGGGGCAGTAGAACGCGTTGCCCTCGACGTCACTGGCCTTCTCGGTGCACGGCGGCGGCTTGGCCGACGGGTCGGAGGTGTCGACCGAGTAGATGCCGCCCTCGATCGGCTGCCAGGGCTTGTCGAACGTCGCCGGGAACGCCTGCTCCCAGAACGCGTCGATGTCGGTGATGGCGGTGGCCGCGAGCTGGTCGATGGCGCCGCCGTCGGTGCCGCGGATGAAGCCCGGGTCGACCGTGCCCCTGGTGACCGCCTCGCCCGCCACCGGTTCGCCCGTCACCACCTGGGTGCAGGCGGTGGCCGTGAGCAGGACGGTTGCCACCATGACCAGCTGAGCCGATGCGAGCCGCATTGGCCCATTGTGCCTGCCCGGAACCCCTACGGTGGGCTGTTGGACCCGGAGGTGGCGGGTTCCCTGGTGCGCACCGCCCACCGGGTGAGCGCCGGGACGGGCGCGACGGCGGCGGCGAAGACGGCGGCCGCGGCGAGCCAGCCGCCGGCGCCGAAGCCGCCCAGGGCGAAGGTGAAGACGGCGGGCCCGAACAGCTGCACGGTGGCGGTCGCGGCCTCGTTGACCCCTTGGTACGCGCCGCGGGCGTCCTCGCGCATGAGCGTCACCGACAGACCCCAGTTCGCCGCCACGTAACCCAGCTCGCCGACCACGTGCAGCGCCGCCGCGGCGACCACGACCGCCGTGCCGACCGCCCCCGCGCCGCCCGAGGTGGTGGCCAGCAGCACACAGCTCGCGGCGAGGACGAGGCCGGACCGCACGGCGGTGCGCGCGGCCTGGTCGGGGGTGCGGGCGAAGCGCGAGAACGGCACCTGGAACACGGCGATGCCCACCGAGCTGACGACCACCACGACGCCGCCGAGCGCGAGCGGCAGGTCCGTCGAGCGGGACAGCCACAGCGGCAGGCCGGTCGACAGCATCGCCCAGCACAGCGAGAGGACCGAGGTCACGCCGACCACGGCCAGGTAGGGGCGGTCGCGGAACACCGGCCGGGACGTCCCGCGCCGCGGCCCCGGCGGTGTCCGCACGAGCAGCGACGTCACCGCCAGGACCCCGAACGTGACCGCGTTGCCGGTGATCGCCAGGGCGTAGGCGGACGGGCTGTCGGCGGTCAGCACCAGCGCGCCCAGCCCGGCCCCGATCGCGTAGCCGACGTGCTGCGCCACCCGCTGCCGGGCCAGCGCCCGCACCCGCGCGGCGGTGTCCGGGACCAGGGCCGCGATCAACGCCGTGCGCACCGCGTTGCCGCCGTTGGCCGGCGCGGTGAACAGGACGGTGGCCGCGAGGAACGACCACGTGCCGTCCACCACCAGGTAGGAGGCCATGGCGAGGCCGCGGGTGGCGGTGACGGCCGCCAGCACCACCCGCGCGTCGACCCGGTCGGCCAACCCGCCGAGCGGCACCGCCGCGAGCAGCCCCGCCGCGCCCGCCACCGCCATCCCGACACCGACCACGACCAGCGGCAGCTCCAGCACGCGGGTGAAGAACAACGCCCACGTGGTGAACCACAGGCCGTCGCCGAGCGCGGAGACGCCACGGCCCCACAGCAGCACGCCCAGACCTGTCGCGCCCAGTCTCATCGCACTCACCCTTCACGATGTCCTGAATGGTGAGTGGACGGTAACGCGGCACGATCGCGCCCGCAATCAACGTTCAGGAAGTCGTGAATGGTGATACGGTCGGCCGCGTGGTGGGTTGGGTCGACTCGGGCAACGCCGTCCAGGCGGCGGCCGTGGCGCTGGCGCGCGAGCTGGCCGACCCGGTCCGGCTCACCGCGCTGCAGATGCTCGCCGCCGAGGGGCCGCACACGATGGTGCAGCTGGCCGACGCCATCGGCGTCTCCGCGCCGCGCCTGGGCAACCACCTCGCCCGGCTGCGCGCCGCCGGTCTCGTCACGGTCGAGCACACCGGGCGGCACGCCGTCTACCGGGTGGCCCGCGGCGACATCGCCGACGTGCTCACCGCACTGGCCCGCTACGCCCACCGCGGCGACCTCACCACGCCGGAGCGCTCGTCCACACCGGTGGACGTGGCCCACACCTGCTACGACCACGCCGCCGGCCGGCTGGGGACCTCGGTGTTCGCCACCCTGGTCGACGCGGGCGCGCTCAAGCCGCCCGACGGCCGCGCCGGCGAGCTGGCGCTCGGCGACGACCCGTCCGCGTTCCACCGCCTCGGCGTCGACCCGGGCGCCGTCGAACCGCGCCGCCGCCTGGCCACCGCCTGCCTGGACCGCACGCACCGGGTGCCGCACCTGGGCGGCGTCCTCGGCCGGCTCGTGCTGGACGCGTTCGTGGCCGACGACCTGGTCCGCCGCCAGGAGGGCACGCGGGAGCTGCTGGTCACCGAGCGGGGGGCCGAACGCCTGCCCGTGCTGCTGCCGACGTTCGACACGACGTGAAGCCGCTACGCGGAACGGGGCCCTCGCCGAGGGCCCCGTCGCGTCACTTCTCCGGCGCCAGCCAGAGCACACCGGCCGGCGGCAGCTGCAGCACCGCCGAAGCGGGCCGCCCGTGCCACGGGCGCTCCTCCGCCTCCACACCGCCGAAGTTGCCGACCCCCGACCCGCCGTACGCCTCGGAGTCGGTGTTCACCACCTCGCGCCACCGCCCGGCCAGCGGCAGGCCGACCCGGTAGTCGTGGTGCGGCTGCCCGGCGAAGTTCGCCACGCACGCCAGCACCGAGCCGTCCTCACCGATCCGCAGGAAGCTCAGCACGTTGCCCGCCGAGTCGTTCGCGTCGACCCACGAGAACCCCTCGGGCTTGTTGTCCGCGCTGTAGAGCGCGGGCGAGTCCCGGTAGACCGCGTTCAGGTCCGAGATCAGCCGGTGCAGGCCGCCGTGCAGCGGGTCGTCCAGCAGGTGCCAGTCCAGCGACCGGCTCTCCGACCACTCGCCGCGCTGCCCGAACTCGCCGCCCATGAACAGCAGCTGCTTGCCGGGGTGCGCCCACATGAACGCCAGCAGCGACCGCAGCCCCGCCGCCTTGTTCCAGTCGTCGCCGGGCATCCGCTGCCACAGCGAGCCCTTGCCGTGCACCACCTCGTCGTGCGACAGCGGCAGCACGAAGTTCTCGCTCCACGCGTACACCAGCGAGAACGTGATCTCGTTGTGGTGGAACGAGCGGTGCACCGGCTCGCGCGACAGGTAGTGCAGCGAGTCGTGCATCCAGCCCATGTTCCACTTGAACCCGAACCCGAGGCCGCCCAGGTGCGTCGGCCGCGTCACGCCCGGCCACGCCGTCGACTCCTCGGCCACCATCACCACGCCGGGGTGGCGCTTGTAGACGGTCGCGTTCAGCTCCTGCAGGAACCGCACCGCGTCCAGGTTCTCCCGGCCGCCGTACTGGTTGGGCAGCCACTGCCCCTCCTGCCGGGAGTAGTCCAGGTACAGCATCGAGGCCACCGCGTCGACCCGCAGGCCGTCGATGTGGAACTCCTCGATCCAGTACAGGGCGTTGGCGACCAGGAAGTTGCGCACCTCGTTGCGCCCGAAGTCGAACACCAGCGTGCCCCAGTCCGGGTGCTCGCCCCGGCGGGGGTCCTCGTGCTCGTACAGCGCGCTGCCGTCGAACTTCGCCAGCGCCCACGAGTCCTTCGGGAAGTGGGCGGGCACCCAGTCCATGATCACGCCGATGCCGCGCTGGTGCAGCGCGTCCACGAGGTGCCGGAAGTCGTCCGGCGAGCCGAACCGCGACGTCGGCGCGTAGTACGACGTCACCTGGTAGCCCCACGACCCGCCGAACGGGTGCTCGGCCACCGGCATCAGCTCCACGTGCGTGAAACCGGCGCTCACCACGTAGTCGGCCAGCTCGGTGGCCAGCTCCCGGTACCCGAGGCCGGGTCGCCACGAGCCGAGGTGCACCTCGTACACGCTCATCGGCGCGTTGACCCACTGGGTGGCGTCCCGCCTGGCCCGCCACTCGTCGTCGCCCCACTCGTGGGCGGTGCCGGCGACGACCGAGGCGGTGGCGGGCGGCGTCTCGGTGGCGAACGCCATCGGGTCGGCCTTCTCGTGCCACCCGCCGTCCCGGCCGAGGACGCGGAACTTGTACCGGGCGCCCTCCGCGATGCCCGGGATGAAGATCTCCCACACGCCGGACGAGCCGAGCGACCGCATCGGGTTCGCGCGGCCGTCCCAGCCGTCGAAGTCGCCGCACACCCGCACGCCGCGCGCGGTGGGCGCCCACACGGCGAACGAGACGCCCGAGATCACGCCGTCGGGCGTGTCGTAGGTGCGCACCCGCGCGCCCAGCACGTCCCACAGCCGCTCGTGCCGGCCCTCGCCGATGAGGTGCAGGTCCAGCTCGCCGACGGTCGGCAGCCACCGGTACGGGTCGTCCACCTCGACGACGTCGTCGCCGTACTCGACCTCCAGCCGGTAGTTGCCGCCGGGGTGCTCGGGCAGGTCGCCCGCGAACAGCCCGTCGGTGACCCGGTCCAGCTCGAAGCGCTTGTCGGCCGCGATCACCGCCACCGCGGTCGCACCCGGCCGCAGCGCCCGCGCGACCACGCCCTCGGGGACGCGGTGCACGCCGAGCACCGAGTGCGGGTCGTGGTGCGCCCCGGCCAGCAGCCGGTCGACGTCCTCGGGCGAGATCATGACTGCACCGCTCCCTCTCCAGTGATCCGCGCGATCGACGACAACGGGACCGTCAACCACTCCGGTCGGTTCGCGTGCTCGTACGCGACCTCGTACACGGCCTTGTCCAGCTCGAACGCCCGCAGCAGGTAGCCGCGCTCGCGCGGGTCGCCGACCGAGTCCGACGCCGCCTCCGCGTAGCCCTCGGCGAACGCCGCGCGGTTGCGCCGCGCCCACTCCAGCGCCCGCACGGCCAGCTGGTGGTCCTCCGGCTGGCCGACCAGGAGCTGGTGCGCCGCGTAGTCGAAGGACCGCAGCATCCCGGCCACGTCGCGCAGCGGCGAGCGCAGCGCGGTCCGCTCGGCGATCGGCGAACCGGGCTCGCCCTCGAAGTCGATCAGCAGCCACCCCTGCACGGTCCGCAGCACCTGGCCGAGGTGCAGGTCGCCGTGGATGTGCTGGATGGCGACCGCGTCCGGCGTGTTCCTGGCCTGCTCGAACGCCTCCCGCAGCGCGGGCACGTACGGTCGCAGCTCCGGCACCGCGGCGACCACGGAGTCCAGCCGCGCGATCATCGCCCGCACGGTGGCCTCGATGTCGCCGGCGTCCGCGTTCTGCGTGCCCAGCGCGCGCTCCAGGTCCGCGTGCACGCTGGCCACCGCCTGGCCCAGCCGCTGCGCCTCGCCCGCGAAGTCGCCGCCCACCTCGTCGGCGTGCAGGTCGGCCTCGGCCATCAGGTCGCGCACGCTCGTGGTGGCCATCGCCCAGCCGTCCACCGCGTCCGGCATGAACTGCTGGAGCATCCCGACCGTGGTGGTCTGCCCGTCCAGCTTGCCGGTGATCGACCCGAGCAGCGGCGCGATGTGCTCGCACCTGGCCTGCCGCAGCGCCCGGTGCAGCACCAGGTCCGGGTTCTCGCCGTAGGTCAGCTTGCGGAACAGCTTGAGGATGTACTGGTTGCCGAACACCAGCGACGTGTTCGACTGCTCGGAGGTGATCGGCCTGCCGCGCAGCCCGGTCTGCAGCTCCACGTCCGGCTCGTGCGCGAACCGCAACCCGCCGACCTGCGCGTTCTCCGCGATCAGGTCGAGCAGCACGCCGGTCAGCTCCGGCACGTGGGTCGCGTCGTGGTGGTCCGCGTGGTCGGTGAGCAGCAGCTGGTACGGCTCCCGCCGGTCCGGCTGCTCCACCTCGACCACCAGGTGCACCAGCGCCGGGTCGCCGGCCCGCAGCACCGACGTCCGCAGTGGGCGGACGGAGGTGACCGGGCGGTCCTTCCCGCCGAACCACCGCTGGGCGGGCAGCCACTCGGGCAGCTCGGCCATCACCTTGTCGACCAGGTCGTGCGGTTCGGTCACGTCCATCACCTCGGCTCGCTGTCGTCGCCGGCTTCCACGAGCTGGAACCAGTAGAAGCCGTGACCGGGCAGGGTCAGCAGGTAGGGCAGGTCGCCGACGGCGGGGAACACCACGCCGCCGGTCAGCTCGACGGGCCTGCTGCCGTGGTGCTCCGACAGGTCGAGCTCGACCGGCTGCGGGAACCGCGACAGGTTGTTCACGCACAGCACGACGTCCTCGCGCCCGTCGGGCCGCAGCCACCGCCGCCGGTAGGCCAGCACGCTCGGGTTCGAGCCGCCGAGGTCGCTGAAGTCGCCCTCCGCGAACGCGTGGTGCTGCTTGCGCACCTCGATCATCCGCCGGGTCCAGTGCAGCAGCGACGACTGGTTGTTCAGCTGGGCCTCGACGTTGAGCCCCTGGTAGCCGAACACCGGGTCCATGATCACCGGCAGGTAGATCCGGCCCGGGTCGCAGTTGGAGAACCCCGCGTTGCGGTCCGGGGTCCACTGCATGGGCGTCCGCACCGCGTCGCGGTCGCCCAGCCAGATGTTGTCGCCCATGCCGATCTCGTCACCGTAGTAGAGGACGGGCGACCCCGGCAGGGACAGCAGCATCGCGGTGAACAGCTCCTGCTGGTTGCGGTCGTTCTCCAGCAGGGGCGCCAGGCGCCGCCGGATGCCGATGTTGGCCTTCATCCGCGGGTCCTTGGCGTACTCCGCGTACATGTAGTCGCGCTCTTCGTCGGTCACCATCTCGAGCGTCAGCTCGTCGTGGTTGCGCAGGAAGATCCCCCACTGCGCGCCGGACGGGATCTCCGGCGTCTGCGCCAGGATCTCCGAGATCGGGAACCGCGACTCGCGCCGCACCGCCATGAAGATGCGCGGCATCAGCGGGAAGTGGAACGCCATGTGGCACTCGTCGCCGCCGACCGCCGGGTCGCCGAAGTACTCGACCACGTCCGACGGCCACTGGTTGGCCTCGGCGAGCAGCACCCGGCCCGGGTACTCGTCGTCCACGACCTTGCGGCAGCGCTTGAGGAAGTCGTGGGTGCGCGGCAGGTTCTCGCAGTTGGTGCCCTCGGCCTCGAACAGGTACGGCACGGCGTCGAGCCGGAACCCGTCGATGCCCAGGTCGAGCCAGAACCGCAGGGTGTCCAGCATGGCTTCCTGGACGTGCGGGTTCTCGAAGTTCAGGTCGGGCTGGTGGGAGAAGAACCGGTGCCAGTAGAACTGGCCGCGCACCGGGTCGTAGGTCCAGTTCGAGGACTCGGTGTCGACGAAGATGATCCGCGCGTCCGCGTAGCGCTGGTCGTCGTCGCTCCACACGTAGTAGTCGCCGTAGGGGCCGTCGGGGTCGATCCGCGACTGCTGGAACCAGGGGTGGGCGTCGCTGGTGTGGTTGAGCACCAGGTCGGTGATCACCCGGATGCCCCGGCGGTGCGCCTCGTCCAGCAGGTACACGAAGTCCTCGACCGACCCGAACTCCGGCAGCACCGCGCGGAAGTCGGAGATGTCGTACCCGCCGTCGCGCAGCGGCGACGCGTAGAACGGCGGCAGCCACAGGCAGTCGACGCCGAGCCATTCCAGGTAGTCCAGCCGGGACGCGAGGCCCCTCAGGTCACCGGTGCCGTCGCCGTTGCTGTCGCTGAACGCGCGCACCAGCACCTCGTAGAACACCGCGCCCTTGAACCAGTCGCGCTCGCGCGGCACCAGCTTGGCCGACCGGAAGTCCTCGGCCTGCGGTTCGACCAGCAGGCCGTCGGCGCCGATGGCCTCGCCGGTGTGCGGCACGTTCTCCAGGCCTACCAGCGCGGCGTCAGGCCGGGCCTCTTCTCGCATGTGTGCTCCACCTCGTCCCACCTCATTGGGGGTGCGTTCGATCGCCCCTCGTGCTCTTCGGCGGGCACGGGGACTGGGGAAAGGGGACCGGGCTGGTTGTCGACTAGCTGCTGAAGCGGCGCTGCACGCTCACGACGTGCGCGGGGGCGCGCCAGGGCTCCAGGCGGACGTAGTTCGCCTGACCCCAGTCCCAGGTCTCCCCGGACACCTCGTCGTGCGCGATCAGCCGCTCGTGCCAGTCGGCGCCGAGCGCGGGCAGGTCCAGCCAGACGGTGCCGTCCTGCGCGTCGTGCGGATCCAGGTTGACCACCACGACGACGGTGTCGCCGGTGCCCGGGTCCTGCTTCGAGTAGGCGATCAACGCCGGGTTGTCGACGTGGTGGAACCGCAGTGTTCGCATCTGCTGGAGCGCCGGGTGACCCCGGCGGATCGAGTTCAGCTTGCGCAACCACGGTTCCAACGACCGTCCCTCGGCCACCGCCGCCGCGTAGTCGCGCGGGCGGAGCTGGTACTTCTCCGAGTTCAGGTACTCCTCGCTGCCCGGCTTGACGGCCTCGTGCTCGAACAGCTCGTAGCCCGAGTACACGCCCCAGGTCGGCGCCATCGTCGCCGCCAGCGCCGCGCGCAGCGCGAACATGCCCGGGCCGCCGTGCTGCAGCGACTCGTGCAGGATGTCGGGGGTGTTGACGAACAGGTTGGGCCGCGCTTCGTCCCAGTGCTCGACCAGTTCGGCGCCGAACTCGGTCAGCTCCTCCTTGGTCGTGCGCCAGGTGAAGTAGGTGTAGCTCTGCGTGAAGCCGAGCTTGGCCAGGCCGTACAGCCGGGCCGGGCGGGTGAACGCCTCGGACAGGAACAGCACGTCCGGGTACCGGTCCTTGACCGCCCAGATCAGCCACGCCCAGAAGTCCGGCGGCTTGGTGTGCGGGTTGTCGACCCGGAAGATGCGCACCCCGTGGTCGACCCAGTGCAGCACGACGCGCAGCACCTCGTTGTAGATGCCCTGCGGGTCGTTGTCGAAGTTGACCGGGTAGATGTCCTGGTACTTCTTCGGCGGGTTCTCCGCGTAGGCGATCGAGCCGTCCGGGCGGGTGGTGAACCACTCCGGGTTCTTCAGCACCCACGGGTGGTCCGGCGCGCACTGCAGCGCCAGGTCCAGCGCGACCTCGATGTTCAGCTCGTTCGCGCGGGCGACGAACGCCTCGAAGTCCTCCATCGTGCCCAGCTCGGGGTGGATCGCGTCGTGCCCGCCCTCGTCCGCGCCGATCGCCCAGGTCGAGCCCGGGTCGTCCTCGGTGGCGGTGAGCGTGTTGTTCGGGCCCTTGCGGTTCACCCGCCCGATCGGGTGGATCGGGGGCAGGTAGGCGACGTCGAAGCCCATGGCCGCGATGCGGTCCAGCTCCTTGGCGGCGGTGACGAACGTGCCGTGCACCGGCACGCCCGCCTCGTCCACGCCGCCCGTGCTGCGGGGGAAGAACTCGTACCAGGACCCGAACGCCGCCCGCTTGCGGTCGACCCAGACCTTCTGCGGCTTGCCCTTGGTGACCAGCTCGCGCACCGGGTGGTCGTGCATGATCCGGCGGACGTCGGTCGCCAGGGCCGGCGCGACCCGCTCGGGCAGCGGCCGGTGCTCGTCGCGCAGCGCGTTGGCGGCGTTGACCAGCAGCGGCTTGTCCTTGCGCCGGTCCGGCCGGCGGCTGACGCGGTCCAGCAGGAGCGCGCCGCTCTCCAGGTCGTTGTGCAGCTCGTGGGCGGTCTGACCCGCGGCGATCTTGACCTCGACGGCGTGCACCCAGGTGGCCCACGGGTCGCTCCAGGCGTCCACGCGGAACGTCCACGAGCCCTCGGCGTCCGGGACGACGGTGGCGGCCCAGCGGTCCAGCCCGACGCCTTCCGGCGCCATGCGCGTCTGTCTGGCGACCCGGTCGTTCGGCCCCCTCCACACCACTGTGGCGGCCACGGCGTCGTGGCCCTCGCGCCACACCGTGGCCTCGACCGGCACGTGTTCGCCGACCACGGCCTTGGCCGGGTAGCGACCGTTGCTCACGGTCGGGGAGACATCGTCGATTCCGAGTCGTCCGCTCATCGGCAGCGCCCTTCTCACTGGTCTGACGCTTGCACGTTCAAGTTTGCCCTCAGCGATCGGCAGCGCCGTCACCGGGACCCGTCCTTGGTGTTCCTACCCCTTCTGGTTGGATTGCAACCGTGGCGTGGCGTGCGTCTCGTCATGGAAGATCAGGGTCCCACTTTGTGATAGACGCCACGCCGGTGCCGATCGGACGGTCAACGGTCACACGATCGAGCGGTTGATCATGCCGATGAACGTCCGCCAGCTCGATGGGGTGGTGGTCAGGGCGGTCCTGGGGTTCTTGGAATCCCGGACTCCGACCACGTCGTCGGCGAACCGGACCTCGACGCAGTTGTCGTCGGCAGCGCCGCTGTAGCTGCTCTTGAACCAGCGCGAGCGGACGACCGCAGTGCCGGTCACCTGGCGAGTCCTGCGATGAACGCCTGCCAGCCTGACTGGCTGATGGCGAGGGCTGCCTCGGTGTTCTTCGAGTCGCGGACTCCGACGACGTCATCGGTGAACCGGACTTCGACGCAGTTGTCGTCGGCGCCGCCGCTGTAGCTGCTCTTGAACCAGCCGGTGGGGGAGGGCATGGTCAGGATCTCCTCAGGGCCTCTTCGAGTGCTGCCCTGGATTCTGCCGGGCTGAGCGCCATTCCCCGGAGCTGGTCGAAGACCCGGGTCAGCGCCTCGGTGTCCGAGCGCTGATCGAGGTAGGGCGAAGGCCCGTAGACCACCGACACGAAGCCGACCGGCGGCGCGGGCTCGGCGAAGCTGAGCAGGGTCAGACCACCGTGCGGGGCGGGGTTGTCGGCAGCGGTCGCCGGTAGGAGTCGCATCTCGATGTTGGGCCGGTCCGCTGTGACCTCGAGGATGTGCTCGAACTGGCGGCGCATCACCTCAGGGCCGCCGAACCGGGTGCGCAGCGCGTCGTCGGTGACGATGAACTCGAGGTCCTTGGGCGGCTCGGCGGCGACCACCCGGCGCTGGCGCTCCAACCGGAAAGCCACCCGGTTGGCCCTCTCCCGCTCGGAGCTCTCCCACCACAGCCCGTCGCACGCGGCGACGATGGCCTCGGCGTACTCGTGGCACTGGAGCAGGCCGGGGAAGATGCCGCGCTCGTAGGACTTGATCGCACTCGCCTGGCCCTGCATGGTCGCGATGCGGTTGTAGGAGCCGGGCAGGAGGTCCACATAGGCCCGTGACCGGGGTTGTCGCTTCCGCGCCTCCACGCCCATCGCGGTGATCTTCGCCCGGTCCTCGTCGTTCGCGCCGAGGAAGTCCAGCAGCGCGGCCAGGTCCTCGGGCTTGAGGTTGGTCTGGCCGTCCTCCAGCTTGTTGATCCGGGCCTGGTCCTTGCCGATCGCCCGAGCGACCTGAGCCTGCGACCTGCCGGCTTCGAGCCGGAGCCGTCGCAGCTCACCGCCGAGCAGGCGGCGGGGGATGGTCTGCACGGTCTTGCCCACGGTTCACCCCTTCAGGGAGCTGTGAAGCGTGCCTAAGCACGCTAACTTCGGTCTATGGCAGATGTGGCTATCGGTGCTTGGGCGAAGGTGCACGACGGCACGCGAATCGTGTACGCGGTCGACACGCAGGACGAGTCCGTCGAGTTCTCCTTCGAAGGCGACAGCACGTTCCAACTGATCATGTCCGAGCGGGCCCTGGAGCGGTGCGCCCGCCTGTTCCCGGAAGCCTTGCGCAACTACCGCTCCGCGATGAAGCGCGGACCCATCACACGATCGGGCGAGTGAGGACCGCGCAGTCCTGCACTTGACTGTCGCGGTGCACTTAGGTTGGACCCGGTCCAAGCGGTTCGAGCGGCAGTACCGCGAGTACGTCTTGGCGAGCCTGCGCTACATCGACCTCAAGGGCCTCGTCGTCGTCGGGTTTCACACCCCGGAGTTCGAGGACGTCTTCGTCGACGTCAGCCTGGCCCACCAGACCCCGCACAACGCGCCCGCCGGCGTCCTGTCCCGCCTCAGCGTCACCGATCGCCGTCCGATCACCGAGTTCCTCGGCCGTCCGCAACCTGCCGTCCTGGCAATCATCGGTGTGCCCGGCAGCGGCAAGACCACCCTGCTGCGCCACCTCGCCCTGACACTGAGCCGCTCGAGCGGCCGCCGTCGCGTGCCTGTCTTGCTCTACTTGCGCGACCACGTCAGCGCCATCACCGCCAAACCAAACATCCTGCTGACCGACCTGCTTCGCGCCAAGCTCGGCCGGTACAGCGCGGTCGAACCGCCCGGCTGGTTCGAGCAGCGGCTCGCGGAGGGAGTCTGCACGGTCCTCCTCGATGGCTTGGACGAGGTCGCACGTAAGGAAGACCGCCGCCTCGTCGCCGACTGGGTCGAACGCCAAACTCGCCAGTACGCCGGGAATGACTTCGTCGTCACCTCCCGTCCCCACGGCTATCGTTCCGCCCCCGTCGCAGGGGCCTACGTGCTCCAGGTTCGCAACTTCACCGACGAGCAGGTCACGCGATTCGTGCGCAGTTGGTACCTAGCGATCGAGAAGCTGAGCACTCAGGCCAACGGCGAGGCTGTTCGGCTGCGTGCCGAGGAGGCCGCCGAGGAGCTGCTCACCCGCCTGCACTCGAACCCGAACCTCTACGACCTCACCGCCAACCCGCTTCTGCTCACGATGGTCGCCAACGTCCACCGTTTCGGCAGCAAGCTGCCCGACAACCGCGCCGAGCTGTATCGGGAAATCTGCGAGGTCATGCTGTGGCGCCGGCACGAGGCCAAGCGCCTGCCCGTACAACTGGACGGCGACAAGAAGGAGTCGCTGCTCAGAGGGCTGGCGTTGACGATGATGCAACGCGGAGTGCGGGACGTTACGCGGGACACCGTGCTGAACGAGTTCCGTCCGGCTCTCAGCCGGATGGCGACGAGCCTCACGGAGGAGTCGCTGCTGGAGGACGTCACCTCCAGCGGCCTGCTCGTGGAACGCGAGAGCGATGTCTACTCGTTCGCCCACTTCACGTTCCAGGAGTACCTGGCAGCTGCCCATATCCGGGAGAAGGGCCTGACTCACCTACTGGTTGACGAGGTCGACAACGACTGGTGGCGGGAGACGACGCTGTTGTACGTAGCTCGTGCCGACGCCGATCCGATCGTCGCGGTGTGCCTGGCGTCCGGCACGGTCACAGCGCTGTCGCTGGCCTTCGACTGCGCCGAACACGCAGCAGAACTTGCACCTAGGCTGCGCGGACAGTTGGACGACGTCCTTGACCCGACCACTCGTGACCCCGAACGTCGAAAGCTCATCGCGGGCGTGATGGTCGCTCGCCACCAACGCCAGACCATCAAGGTCGGTGACGGAGTCTTTCTCGCCACCAGGCCGATCACCAACGCCGTGTACGCCCTGTACCGGGTCAGGGAGTCGAACAACGACCCGGTACTGGGCGTGACCAGCGCGGACGCTGCCTGGTTCGCCGAGTGGGCGAGCACTGTCTCACGCACTTACCGCCTACCCCGTCGTGCCGAACTGGACCACCCCGCAGTCCGCCGGGTGTTGGCCAAGCAACCGGCTCACTCGATCTGGTTGGACGTTCTGGAGCTGTGGACACCACCCAGCACGCCCCACCCCTACTCGGTGTCGGCTGACATGTTGAGTGAGCATGTAGCCGTCGACCTGGACTGGATCTATCGGCCACGTCCGGTGAAGGGCTCCCGTTCTGCCCGTGAGGAAGCGCTGATCACGGCGTTGCAGGGCCTCTTGGCGAGCGTGAGCATGGCGCTCGTCAGTCCGGAAAAGGCGCGTGCGTTCATCGACCGCTCTCGGATCCACGAACGTGACCACATCATCTCACCGGAAAACACAGCGCGACTCATGCGATCCGTCGAACCGAGGCTGTCGCGTGGCACTCGAAGCTACCTGAACAACGAGGTGAAAGAGGTTGTGTGGTCCATCGGACACCCCACCATCGCCGGAGCGCGGCCGATGACTCCCGAAATCGCCACTGTGCTCCGCGTCCACGCCCTCTGCCTGGCGATCGAAGCTGACGAAGGTGGCGCCGAGAAAGTTGGAGACACGTTCCGCAGGATCGCCGCCGGGGTGACGCTGCTCGAACGCCGTGCCGACGGTCGGGCGCCCGTCAACGAGACCATCCTCCTGGCCACCGATCGGCGTAACGGGTGAACCCCGCCCGGACGGTCCTGTAACCACTTGCGCAACGCGGGCGAAATAACTTGCAGAGCGGCATCCGCCCTGGTCAAGCTGGATCGGTCCCTGCATCGGTTCGGGTGACCGTTGCTCCGCACCGCTGGATGGGGGATAAGGTCCGACGCCATGCGAGCACTTCGCCGGTTCACCGTCCGAGCCAGTCTGCCCGAGCCGCTGGCGGCCCTGGGCACCCTCGCCACGAACCTGCGCTGGACGTGGCACCAGCCCACCCAGGACCTGTTCGCCTCGGTCGACCCCGACCTGTGGGCCGAGAGCGGCGACCCGCTGCGGCTGCTGTCGGTGGTGGCGCCCGAACGCCTCGACGCCCTCGCCCGGGACGAGCAGTTCCTCGCCCACGCCCACGCGCTGGCCGACGACCTGCACCGCTACACCACCGGGCCGCGCTGGTTCCAGCGCCGCCAGGGCGAGATCGGGCAGCGCCACGAGCACGGCGACCACGACACCCACCCCCTGCCGAGCGCGATCGCCTACTTCTCGATGGAGTTCGGCGTCACCGAGGCCCTGCCGAACTACTCCGGCGGCCTCGGCGTGCTGGCCGGTGACCACCTCAAGGCGGCCTCCGACCTGGGCGTCCCGCTGATCGCGGTCGGTCTGCTGTACCGCTCCGGCTACTTCCGCCAGGCGTTGAGCCTGGACGGCTGGCAGATCGAGCACTACCCGGTCCTGGACCCGCGCGGCCTGCCGCTGGAGCTGCTGACCGAGCCGTCCGGCGCGCCGATCCTGGTGCACGTCGCCATGCCCGGCGACCGAGTGCTGCGGGCCAAGGTCTGGAAGGCGCAGGTCGGCCGCATCCCGCTGCTGCTCCTCGACTCCGACGTGGAGGAGAACGACGACGACCTGCGGGGCGTCACCGACCGGCTCTACGGCGGCGACCAGGACCACCGCATCCGGCAGGAGATCCTGGCCGGCGTCGGCGGCGTCCGGGCCGTGCGCACGTTCTGCGACCTGACCGGGCACCCCTCGCCGGAGGTGTTCCACACCAACGAGGGCCACGCGGGCTTCCTCGGCCTGGAGCGCATCCGCGAGCTGGTCACCGGCGAGGGCCTGGACTTCGACCAGGCGCTGGCGGCCGTCCGCGCGGGCACGGTGTTCACCACGCACACGCCGGTGCCGGCGGGCATCGACCGGTTCCCGGTCGACCTGGTGCAGCACTACTTCGGCTCCGAGGCGCTGCTGCCGGGCGTGAACACCCAGCGCGTCCTGGCGCTCGGCGCGGAGGACAACCCCGGCCTGTTCAACATGGCGCACATGGGCCTGCGGCTCGCGCAGCGCGCCAACGGCGTGTCCAAGCTGCACGGCACGGTCAGCCGCGACATGTTCCGCGGCCTGTGGCCGGGCTTCGACGCCGCCGAGGTGCCGATCGGGTCGGTCACCAACGGCGTGCACGGCCCGACGTGGGCGGCGACCGAGATGAGCAGGCTGGTCGGCGACACCGAGGACGCGGGCGCCGGCCCGCACGGGTTCGAGCCGGTCACCGACCAGCGGTTGTGGGAGCTGCGCAACGACCTGCGCTCGAAGCTGGTCCACGAGGTCCGCCGCCGCACCCGCGCGTCGTGGCTGCAGCGCGGCGCGTCGGCGCTGGAGCTGGGCTGGACCGACTCGGTGTTCGACCCGGACGTGCTGACCGTCGGCTTCGCCCGGCGGGTGCCGACCTACAAGCGGCTGACGCTGATGCTGCGCGACGCCGACCGGCTGCGCGCGCTGCTGCTGCACCCGGAGCGGCCGGTGCAGCTGGTCGTCGCGGGCAAGTCGCACCCGGCCGACGACGGCGGCAAGGCGTTGATCCAGCAGATCGTGCGGTTCGCCGACGACGCGGGCGTGCGGCACCGGATCGTGTTCCTGCCCGACTACGACATGTCCATGGCCCGGTACCTGTACTGGGGCTGCGACGTGTGGTTGAACAACCCGATGCGCCCGCTGGAGGCGTGCGGCACGTCCGGCATGAAGTCGGCGCTCAACGGCGGGCTGAACCTGTCCATCCGGGACGGCTGGTGGGACGAGCTGTTCGACGGCAGCAACGGCTGGGCCATCCCGACCGCCGACGGCGTCACCGACCCGACCCGGCGTGACGACCTGGAGGCCGCCGCGCTGTACGACCTGCTCGGCAACCAGGTCGCGCCGCTGTTCTACGACCGCGGCGACGACGGCGTGCCGAACCGCTGGCTGGCCATGGTCCGGCACACGCTGGCCTCGCTCGGCCCGGCCGTGCAGGCGTCGCGGATGGTGCGCGAGTACGTCGAGAACCTGTACGCGCCCGCCGCGTCGTCGGCCGCCTCGGTGGTCGGCGAGGGCTACCGGGGGGCGAAGGAGCTGGCCGCGTACCGGCACCGGCTGCGGGCGTCGTGGACGCGGGTCCGGGTGCTGGACTCGGAGATGGCGCTGGACGGTTCGGCGACGCCGGAGCTGGGCGCGCCGGTCGGCGTGCGGGCCCGGGTCGAGCTGGCCGGGCTGGAGCCGTCCGAGGTGGACGTGCAGGTGGCGCTGGGCCGCGTCGGCGACTCCGACGAGCTGTACGACGTGGTGGCGCACGGGATGCGGTACGCGGGCAACGGCAACTACGAGGTCGAGGTGCCGCTGCCGCACGCGGGCGCGGTCGGCTACACGGTGCGGGTGCTGCCGCGGCACGACCTGCTCGCGTCGCCCGCTGAACTCGGCCGGGTGGTCCTGGCCGGCTGAACCTCCCGTTCGGATGACCGCCGGAATGACCGGCGGTCATCCGAATCGAATTCACTCACACTTCCGGGGCTGTTTTCTCCGGGCGAGTGAACTCGGCTGCTCCGCTGTCAGGTCTCCCTGATCGCGCTTACGCTTTCGGTGTGAAGAAATTCGCGACAATCGGCTCAACGCTCGCCGTCCTCTTCGCCGTCGCCGTGATCCCGGCCGCCACGGCGGAGCAGGAGGAGGCGGAGCCCCCCGCCGCGTGCGCGGGGGTGGTGGCGCAGCTCGCGGGCGCGGTGAAGCAGGTGATCGACCCGCTGGCCGCGGACCCGCCGACACCGGACAAGGCGGCCCCGCCGTTCGGCGACGTGCTCGCCACGCTGGCGGGGATGACGGCGCTCCGCTGCCTGCCGCCGCCGCCGCTGAGCGCGCCGCCGCCGGGCGAGGTCCAGTACCAGGGGCCGGAGCTGTGCCTGTCGCACTCGATGATGACGTTCGCCGGCGCGTTCAGCGCGCTGGGCAAGATCGTGCCGGGCGCGGTCGCGCCGGACCCGGGGAAGTTGCGCGCCGAAGTGCAGACCTGGTTGAAAACGCTGAACGACATGCTGGCGAATTGCGCCTTGCCGGTGCCCGAGGGCGGAATGCCGGCTTTCCCGAAACCGCCCGCGTAACGCCGTGACGCGGGTCAGGTGACGTCGAGCCGGGCGGTGGTCTCCGCGACCCGGGGCATCCAACCGGCCAGTTCCCGCGCCTCGACCAGCGTCGCGCGGGCCGCCGCGTTGTCACCCGCCGCCATCTGCGCCCTGGCCATCGTGGCCAGGGCGTCGGCGCGGGACAGGGCGCTCTCGCTGGTCGCCCTGGCCTGGGTGGCGAGGGCGAGCGCGACGGCGTGGTCGCCCTCCAGCAGCGCGAGCTGCGCCAGCGTGCCCGTGCAGCGGTAGCGCGGGTAGCCGAACCCCACCGCGCCGTCCACGGCCCGCTTCGCGGTCGGCACGCCGACCTCGGCGGGCACCTGGCCGCCCTCGACCGCGTTGGCCGTGGAGCTGGCCATCTCCGCCAGCACGAACGCCATGTCGCGCGGCTCCAGGTCCGTGCGCCCGACCAGGCCGCTGACCAGCTGCAACGCCTCGCCGTACCGGCTGCGCAGGGTGAGCACGGCGATCCGCGCGCCGACCGCGACCAGCAGCGTCGGGTGGCGCTCGACCAGTTCGTCCGCGATCGACTCGGCCCGGTCCAGGTCGCCGACCTCCAGCGCGTCGGACACCTGGTTGACCAGCGGCGTCGCCTCGTACTCCGCCGCCGTCCGGCCGGACAGGCGGGGCAGCGCGAACAGGAACCAGCCGGGCGAGGTGGTGCCCGCGCCGCGCCGCGGCCACAGCCCGTTCAGCAGCACCGCCGTCCCCGCGACCGCGAAACCGCGCGCGAACGGCCGGTCGCCGTCCGACCAGACCAGCGCGCCCGACCAGGCCACCACCACGACCGCCGCGCACAGCAGGGCGGCGGTGGCCGCGGTCAGCCACAGCCGGCGCCGCACCGGCGGCTTGACCGAGGTCAGCCCCACCGACACGAGCAGCGGCACGGTCCGCCACACCACCCGCAGGTGCGGTCGCGTCCACGTCCGCAGCTCGCCGCCCACGCCGATCACGACCAGCGGCACCCGCACGCCGAACAGCAGCGCGCCCAGCAGCAGCCCGACCTGGAGCACGGCCAGCGCGGCCCAGGCGCCGCAGGCGGCCCCGCCGAACGACGCCACGCTCGGCCGCCAGAGCACCAGGACGACCAGGACCAACCCGGTCAGCACTTTCCACACGGACCTGGAGACGCTACCGACCCGCTTCCCGTTCCCGGCTCATCGGCTCGTCTTCTCCGGCAGGTCGGCCACGGCCGCGGCCGTGCGCCGCCGGTCGACCCACAGCACCGCCACGGCGACCACCACGACCGCCGCGCCGAGCGCCACGACGGGGCTGAACCTCTCGTCGCCGAACCACCAGCCGACGCCGAACGCCAGCACCGGCGTGATGAACGCGTAGGCGGAGGTGCGGGTCGGTCCCCACGCGTTGAGCAGGTAGGTGTAGCAGGTGAACCCGATCAGCGAGCCGAACACGACGAGGTAGCCCCACGCCAGCCACGCGTCGCCGGACACCCACCACCGGGTGCTCACCAGCTCGTCGCCCTCCAGCAGCAGCGCCACGGGGAGCAGCATGAGCCCGCCGAGCAGGTTCTCCCACCCGGACGCGGTGACCGCCGACATCTGCTTGAGCAGGTCGCCGCCGAGCACCGACCCGAAGTCGTAGAACAGCGTGCCGATCGCCACCGCGAGCAGGCCCAGCAGGAAGTACCTGCCCAGCTCGTGGCCGAACGAGTCGAACGCGATCAGCGCGACGCCCGCCACGCCGAGCCCCACGGCGATCCACGCCGGCGCCCGGACCTCCTCGCGGCCGAGCACGGCGGCGAAGCCCACGAGCCCGATCGGCACGAAGCCCTGCACCACCACCCCGGCGATGCCGGAGTCCACGTACTGCTCGCCCCAGAAGATCAGCCCGAAGCAGATCGCGATGCACAGCGCGCCCATGACCAGCAGCCCGCGGAACTGCGGGCCCGTGGGCAGCTGCCACGGACCGCGCAGCCGCGCGAAGCCGAGCAGCAGCGCGCCCGCCACCACGAACCTGGTGGCGGCGAACCACAGCGGCGGCACCTCGGTCACGCCGACCTTGATCGCCAACCACGTGGTGCCCCACGTGAAGCACAGCAGGGCGAAGATCAGCACGGGTCGGCGTGCCGAGGCGTCCGTCATCGAGGCCGCTCCAGGATGAGGACGGCGGTGTTGCCGAACGCGTCGGCGTTCTGCGTCAGCACCTCGGCCACCGCGAAGCCCGCCTTCTCGCACTCGGCGGCCAACTCGTCCTCGTGGCTCTCGTGGTAGGGCACCAGGACCAGCGGCACCAGCTTGACGCCGTCCTCCGTGCGGATCTTGCGGTCGATCACCCGACCGGGCACCGCGCGGCCGACCGACTCCGCGTCGGGCACCGACCAGAACCCCTCCAGCCAGTTCTCCCGGCAGTGCGCGAGGATGAACCTGCCGCCGGGGCGCAGCACCTCGAACACCCGGCTCAGGTGCCGGGCCCGCGACACCGGGTCGGGGATCATGTGCAGGCAGCCCATGTTGATGGCCAGGTCGAACGACTCCGCCGGGACGCCGCGCAGCAGCGTCACGTCCCGCTCGATGAAGGTCGCGTCGACCCCCCGCTGCCGCGCGCGCTGCCGCGCCTTCTCCAACGCGCTGTGCGCGACGTCCACGCCCAGCACCTCGAAACCGCGGTCCGCGAGGTACACCGAGTCCCGGCCCTCCCCGCACCCCAGGTCGATCACCCGGCAGGGCTCGATCCCGTTCCGCTCCAGCAGGCTCACCAGCACGTCGTTGGGGTCGGCGGTCTCCCAGCTGATCGCGCCGTGCCGGTACACCTCCTCGTAGCGGTCGGCGTAGCCGTAGTAGTAGTCCGGCGCCAGGTCGCCCGTGGGCAGCTGCCGGTCGTCGGCCTCTTCGACGTCCGCGACGCGCGCCACGTCGAGCACCACGAACTCGGCGTCGCCCGCCCCGCTGACGCGCGTGACGACCCTGCCCTCGTCGGGCAGCCGGGTCAGCTCGCCGGGCCCGATCAGCTCCGGGGGCTCGTCCGCCGACGCGTCCGGCGAGGTGAGCCAGAACCGGCCGCTCACCGCGCCGACGAACGTCCGGCCGCCGGCCGGGCGGACCAGCCGGCTCGCACCGGGGCGGTCCAGCGGGAAGGCGCGCACGGTCCGGCCGTCGCCCTCACCGGGCGACCACGGGGCCGAGATGTCGAGGGCGGCCAGGTCGAGCACGTCGTCCACCCGGAGGTCGGCGGAGAACCGGCCGGACAGGAAGTGGTCCCGGCCGATCACCACGCCCGGCACGTCAGACCTCCGCCACGTCGAGGCGGCGGCTGAGCTTGATCTCCCGCAACCGCTGCCGCTGGTCCTCCGGCCACCAGGCGCCGCAGTCGTCGGCGACGACGCAGGCCGCGCACTTCTCCAGGTCGTAGACCACCATCCCGGCGATCGGGGGCGCGTAGACGTGCAGCGTGACCGTCACGTCACCGTTGCGATTGCCCATGCTGTGCACCGCGCCGCGCGGCGCGAACATGAATGAACCGGTGTTCTCGACGCGTTCGGCGAACGGTGTCGGGATGTCGTCCTGGTCGAGCGTGTAAAGCCGGTGGTCGATCGTCCCGGAAACGACCTGGATCCAACCGAAGGACCGGCCGTGGTCGTGCGGCGCGCATTCCCGGTCGGCTGCCCAGTTCATCACGATCGCCTCGACCACGCCGTTGGAGAACAGCGGTTTGCGACCGTACGGGTAAATCCCGGGCTCACCGAGGTGCGGCGTCAGGGCGTCGAGATCGGCGTTGAGGTCGAGCGTGGCTTGCTTCAATTGGGCCGGATCGGGTCGGCGTAAATTGCCGAGCTTTTCCTGGACAGCATCGAGGAACGACACACTTCCCCCATAGTCGAGCGTCGCTGGTGAATCCGAACCCGGGCGAGTATGCCAACGCGGGGACGGATCGGTCAACAACGACGCGGTCGATCAGGGGGAAGGCGATCGCATTGTGCCTTGATCGGTTTTCGCCCGTCGAATGGAATAATGGGCGTAATATTCGATCACGCCCATTTCCGGGGATCAGGTGACGGCTTGGGTGGCGCCGGGGCGGACGGGGAGGCCGGCGGCGGCGTAGGCGCGGAAGCCGCCGACCAGGTCCGTCGCCCGGGGGAGGCCCACGCGCTGCAGGTCGCGGGCGGCCAGGCTGGAGGCGTAGCCCTCGTTGCACAGCACGACCACGGTGGTGTCGGCGGTGAAGCCGGGGATCCGGTGCTCGCCGCCCGGGTCGAGCCGCCACTCCAGCACGATCCGCTCCACCGGGATCGAACCCGGCACCTCGCCCTCCGCCGCGCGGTTGTGGTGCGGCCGGATGTCGACCACCAGCACGTCCGGCAACCCCGCCAGCTCGTGCGGCGTCACGCGGGTCAACGACCGGCGCGCTTCCTCCAGGAACTCCTCGGCGCTCACGGACCCTCCAGGTCGGCCAGGACGCGCAGCTGCTCCAGCGGCAGCCGCTGGGCGGGCAACGGCGGGATGTCGTGCGGGATGTCGGCCAGGCTCGGGTACTCCCGGGTCGGCACCAGCGGCGGCGAGTAGGCGTGCACGCTCGCCGCACCGGTCGTCCCGGTGTTCAGCACCCGGTGCGCCCGCCCCGCGCCGAAACCCAGGGCGCTGCCGACGGGTCGCAGCGCGCTGCGGATCGGCCCACCGGGGTAGCGGTAGTCCTCCGACAGCGTTCCGGTGAGCACGGTGAACGAGCCGGCCGCGCCGCCGTGGTCGTGCGGCTCGGTGCCCTGGCCGGGCAGCCAGCTCAGCAGCCACAGCTCGACGCCCTCGGTCAGCCCGAGCCGGGCCCACCAGCGCCCGTCCGGGTCGTACCGGAGGACGTCCAGCAACGGGGTGGTCAGCTCGGCGGCGACGGTGGACGTCAGCTCGCGCAGCTCGCGCGGCGTCCAGAGGTCGCGTTCCGGGTGGATGATGTCGCGCAGGAACCTCACGTCCAGCTTCGGGTGCAGGTCGGCGCGCGCGAACGTCGCGGTCACGGTGGGTCGCTCCTGATGGCTACGGGTCGGGCGGGGGTAGCGATCAAGACGCGACGCGGGGTCACTCGGACGAACAGGACCGGCCGCGTCGCGTCCGGCTACACCCGCACGACGCCACCAGCAGGAGGTCGATCGTGCGGTCGCGCCAGGTCAGCAACGGGCGGGCCACACCACGATGCTGCCACGGACCGGCGCTTCGCGCAGGGCCTCCCACCAGCCAGGATTGCCTCGGGGACCGATGGATCAGTTCGGCGCCCTCAGCAGCAGCAACGACCGGCCCGGCATGGTGAACGACGCCCCGGCCGCCAGGTCACCCGACAGGGCGGGCGAGCCGTCGGCGGTGGTGGAGTCGATCGCCGGCTGGTACCGGTCGCCGTACTCCGGCCCCGGCAGGGTGACGTCGACCGGGTCCGCGCCCGCGTGCAGGAGCAGCAGCCACGAGTCGTCGGACACCAGCTCGCCGTCCCGGGAGCGCGAGAGGCTGTTCGACCCGTCGATCCACATGCCGAGGAACCGGCGGCCCTCGTCGAACCAGTCGGTCTCGGCCATCTCCTCGCCGTCGGGTCGGAACCACACCAGGTCGGGCGCACCGGACGCGGTGGTCCGGCCGTCGAAGAACTGCGGCTGGCGCAACGCGGGCGACGTGGCCCGCAGCGTGATCACCCGGCGGGCGAACGCCAGCATCGCCTCGCCCGCGCGGTCCAGGTCCCAGTCGACCCACGCCGTCTCGTCGTCCAGGCAGTAGGCGTTGTTGTTGCCGCCCTGCGTGCGCCACTGCTCGTCACCGGCGGTCACCATCGGCGTGCCGGTGGACAGCGCCAGCGTGGCGAACAGGTTGCGCGCCTGCCGGGCCCGCAGCGCCAGCACCTCGGCGTCGTCGGTCTCGCCCTCCGCGCCGCAGTTCCACGACCGGTTGTCGTTGGTGCCGTCGCGGTTGTCCTCGCCGTTGGCCAGGTTGTGCTTGTCGTTGTACGACACCAGGTCGCGCAGCGTGAAGCCGTCGTGCGCGGTGACGAAGTTGATCGACTGCCACGGCCGCCGCAGGTCGTCGGAGTACAGGTCGGACGACCCGGACAGCCGGTAGGCCAGGTCCCGGACGCTCGTCGTGCCGCGCCAGAAGTCGCGCACGGTGTCGCGGTACCGGCCGTTCCACTCGGCCCACTGCACGCCGAAGTCGCCGACCCGGTAGCCGTCGCCGGTGGCGTCCCACGGCTCGGCGATCAGCTTGCACCGCGACAGCACCGGGTCGGCGGTGATCGCGGTCAGCATCGCCGACGCCCGGTCGAACCGGCCGCCGCCCGGCCGGCCCAGGGTGGAGGCCAGGTCGAACCGGAAGCCGTCCACGCCCATCTCGGTGGCCCAGTACCGCAGCGAGTCGGTGACCAGCCGGACGAACTGCGGCGACCCGGCCTCGGTGGTGTTGCCGCAGCCGGTGATGTCGAGCGTGCCGCCGCCGTCGATGTGCAGGTAGTAGCCGGGCGCGTCGAAGCCCCGGTAGCTCAGCGTCGGACCCTCCGGCCCGCCCTCGCAGGTGTGGTTGAAGACCACGTCGATGATCACCTCGATGCCCGCGTTGTGCAGCGCGGCCACCATCGTGCGGAACTCCTCCACCTCCCGGCCGGGCTCGCTGGCGTAACCGGGGTGCGGCGCGAAGTAGCTCAGCGGCGAGTAGCCCCAGTAGTTGTGCCTGCCGTCGCGGATCAGCGACGGCTCGTCGACGAACGCGTGCACCGGCAGCAGCTCCACCGTCGTCACGCCGAGCCGGGTCAGGTGTTCCAGCACGGCGGGGTGCGCGAGGCCCAGGTAGGTGCCGCGCTGGTGCTCGGGCACGGCCGGGTGCAGCTTCGTGAACCCGCGCACGTGCAGCTCGTAGATCACCGCCTCCTCGAACGGCACCTCGGGCTTCACGCCGGTGGCGGGCCCGCCCGGCGAGGTCACCACGGACAGCGGCACGCTGCCGAGCGAGTCGACCGGCGACGGCCCGCCGAGCATCGGGTCGTCCACGTAGCCCAGTGCCGCGTCGAGGTCGGACAGCGTGCCGGTGATCTGCGTCGCATAGGGGTCGATCAGCAGCTTCGCCGGGTTGCAGCGCAGCCCGCGGGACGGGTCGTACGGGCCGTGCACCCGGTAGCCGTAGCGCTGGCCGGGCGTGACGCCGGAGACCAGGCCGTGCCACACGCCGAACGTGCGCTCGGTCAGCTCCACCCGCTCCTCGGCGCCGTCTTCGCTGATCAGGCACACTTCCACGGCGTGCGCGGGTGGCGCCGAGACCGCGAAGCGCACACCTCCGGCCTCGGGGTGCGCCCCGAGGGGGAACGGTCGGCCCGCGAGCAGGATCGAGTCGGCAGCCATGCCCCCGATCTTTCCAGCAGACACCGACCGCGTGTGATCGCCGCGCTCCACCGCGTCGGGAACCTCCCCCCACCGGACCGCGGGCGGGGGGCGTTGCAGAACAATGGCGACGGCGGCGCATCGACGGGGCGAGGGCAGGCGTGGAAAACGAAGATCTGGTCATCCACATGCAGGGTGTTTCGGTTCGACGGGGCAAGACCACGCTGGTCGGGGACGTCGACTGGAGCGTGGAGCTGGACGAGCGCTGGGTGGTGCTCGGCCCGAACGGGGCCGGCAAGACCACGCTGCTCCGGCTGGCGAGCGCCGAGCTGCACCCGACCAAGGGCAAGCTGCACCTGCTCGGCGAGCGGATCGGCAAGACCGACGTGTTCGAGCTGCGGCCGCGGATCGGGCTGTGCTCGGCGGCGTTGAGCGGTCGCATCCCGGGCGAGGAGAAGGTGGTCGACCTGGTGGTCAGCGCCGGGTACGCGGTGCTGGGCCGGTGGCGCGAGGAGTACGACCAGCTCGACACCGGGCGGGCCCGGGAGCTGCTGGCCTCGATGGGCATCGAGCACCTGGCCGACCGCACCTACGGGACGCTGTCCGAGGGCGAGCGCAAGCGCACCCTGATCGCCAGGGCCCTGATGACCGATCCGGAGGTGCTGCTGCTGGACGAGCCCGCGGCGGGCCTGGACCTGGGTGGCCGCGAGGACCTGGTGGCCCGGCTCTCCGAGCTGGCCATGGACCCGGACGCGCCGGCGACGGTGCTGGTCACGCACCACGTCGAGGAGATCCCGCCGGGGTTCACGCACGTGCTGCTGCTGCGTGACGGCGGCATCGTGGCGCAGGGCCTGCTGGACGACGTCCTCACCGAGGAGAACCTGACCAAGACGTTCGACCAGCCGCTGGAGCTCCAGCGGTCGGGTGACCGGTACTTCGCCCGGCGCAAAACTACCCAGGGGTAACCTGCGAGGCGCACCGCCGACGGAGGTCGAGGAGGACCTGTGGCTGAGTTCGCAAGGCTCGAAGTCGAGGACGGCATCGGCACGATCCGGTTGGACCGCCCGCCGATGAACGCGCTGAACAGGCAGGTCCAGGAGGAGATCCGGGCCGCCGCGCTGGAGGCGACCGACCGGGCCGACGTCTACTCGGTGATCGTCTACGGCGGGCCGAAGGTGTTCGCGGCCGGCGCGGACATCAAGGAGATGGCCGAGCTGTCGTACGCCGAGATGGCGGCCCGCGCGGGCGCGTTCACGTCGGCGCTGCGCTCGGTGGAGGAGATCCCCAAGCCGACCGTGGCGGCCATCACCGGGTACGCGCTGGGCGGCGGGTTCGAGCTGGCGCTGTGCGCGGACCGGCGGATCGCGGGCGACAACGCCAAGGTCGGCCAGCCGGAGATCCTGCTCGGCGTGATCCCCGGCATGGGCGGCACGCAGCGCCTGCCGCGGCTGATCGGGCCGTCGCGGGCCAAGGACCTGATCTACACCGGCCGGTTCGTCGGCGCCGAGGAGGCGTTGCGGATCGGCATGGTGGACGAGGTCGTCGCGCCCGACGACGTCCACGAGGCGGCCAAGCGGTGGGCCGGGCAGTTCGTCAACGGCCCGGTGCGCGCGTACGCCGCCGCCAAGGCCGCCATCGACGGCGGGCTGGACACCGACCTGGGCAGCGGGCTGAAGCTGGAGAGCCAGCTGTTCGCCGCGATGTTCGCCACCGAGGACCAGAAGACCGGCATGGCGTCGTTCATCGCGAACGGCCCGGGGAAGGCGGAGTTCCGTGGCCGTTGATCCGGTGGACCCGAAGCCGCACCCGCACGCCACCGCGGAAGAGGTCCAGGCGGCGTACTCCGACCCCAAGCTCGCCAACGTGCTCTACCACGACTGGGAAGCGGGCACGTACGACGAGAAGTGGTCGATCTCGTACGACGAGCGCTGCATCACCTACGCCACCGACCGGTTCCGCGCGGTCGCGGGCGACGTCGGGCCGTACGGGCACGCGCTGGAGCTGGGCTGCGGCACCGGGTTCTTCCTGCTCAACCTCATGCAGGGCGGTGTGGTCGAGCGCGGGTCGGTGACCGACCTGTCGCCGGGCATGGTCGAGGTGGCGCTGCGCAACGCCGAGCAGCTCGACCTGCCGGTCGACGGCCGGGTGGCCGACGCCGAGCGCATCCCGTACGACGACGACACGTTCGACCTGGTCGTCGGGCACGCCGTGCTGCACCACATCCCGGACGTGGCCGCCGCCATGCGCGAGGTGCTGCGGGTGCTCAAGCCGGGCGGCAAGTTCGTGTTCGCGGGCGACCCGACGAACGTGGGCAACTTCTACGCGCGCAAGCTCGGCCAGCTCACCTGGTGGCTGACCACGAACGTGACCAAGCTCGAACCCCTCAACGGCTGGCGCCGCCCGCAGGAGGAGCTGGACGAGTCCTCGCGGGCCGCCGCGCTGGAGGCCGTGGTCGACCTGCACACGTTCGACCCGTCGGACCTGGAGCGGACGGCCCGGTCGGCCGGCGCGGTCGGCGTGCGGGCGGTGACCGAGGAGCTGTCGGCGGCGCTGTTCGGCTGGCCGGTGCGCACGTTCGAGGCCGCCGTGCCGCGGGAGAAGCTGGGCTTCGGCTGGGCGATGTTCGCCTACCGGACCTGGCAGCGGCTGTCCTGGGTGGACGAGAACGTGCTGTCGAAGGTCCTGCCCCGGGAGGTCTTCTACAACGTCTCCGTGACGGGTCGCAAGCCGGTCTAGTGGCCTACGCGTTCAGCCTCGACGACGTGGCGTTCCTGCGCTCGGACGCCGGGTCCGCCGCGCTGTCGGCGTTGGCGGACCTACCGCTGACGCCCGCGTCGCGGCTGTCCGACGCGCGGCTGGCCAGGCAGGCGGCGCCGGAGCGGTTCGCGGCGGTGCTGGAGACGTTGCTGTTGCGGCGCAAGGCGGCCAAGCTCGCCTTCGCCGACGGGCTGTACACCTCCGACGCCCTGCAGCAGGCCACCGCGCACCCGGTCGCCGCGCACCGGGCCCGGCGGTTCACCGGGCCCGCGCACGACGTCACGTGCTCCATCGGCGCGGACCTCGCGGCGCTGCCCGCCGGCTCGGTCGGGTCCGACCTGGACCCGGTGCGGCTGGCCATGGCGCGGTACAACCTGGGCGACGCGGTCCCGCTGGTGCGGGCGGACGCGCTGCGGCCGGTGTCGCGCGGCACGGCGGTGCTGGCCGACCCGGCCCGGCGGGACGCGACCGGTCGGCGGACGTGGCGGCCGGAGGACTTCGCGCCGCCGCTGGACGAGCTGGCGTCGGCCTACGCGGACCGCGACCTGGCGGTGAAGTGCGCTCCCGGCGTCGACTTCGCGGTCGCGCCGTGGGCGGACGAGGTCGAGCTGGTGTCGCTGGACGGCCAGGTGCGCGAGGCGTGCCTGTGGACGCGCGGCCTGGCCACGCCCGGCGTGGCGCGGCGCGCGTCCGTGCTGCGGTCCGACGGCCCCGGCTGGACGATCACCTCGGCCGACCCGGACGACTGCCCGGTGCGCGAGCCGGGTGAGTGGCTGGTCGACCCGGACGGCGCGGTGGTGCGGGCCGGGCTGGTGCGGCACTACGCGGCGCGGCACGGGCTGGCGCAGCTGGACGAGCGGATCGCCTACCTGACCGGCCCGACGCCGCCGCCGGGCGTGCGGGCGTTCCGGGTGGTGGAGCACGGGCACTACAGCGAGAAGGCGCTGCGGTCCGTGCTGCGGGCGCACGACGTGGGGCGGCTGGAGGTCCTGGTGCGCGGGCTGGACGTGGACCCGAACGCGCTGCGGCCGAGGCTGAAGCTGTCCGGGTCCGGCGAGGCGACCGTGGCGCTGACCAGGATCGGCCGCCGCCCGGTCTACCTGCTGGCGCGCGCCGAGCGCACCTAGGGCGCCAGGTTCGCCAGCCGCTCGAACAGGAACGCGCGCAGGCCGTCGAGGTCGGCGTCCAGCGCGATGTCCAGGGTCTTGGGCGCGTCCACCTCCAGCCGCTGGTCCACCACGAGCGCGCCCCGGTTCGGGCCGGACGAGCAGTCGACGTCCACCGGGAACGGCGTGCCGGCCAGGATGCCCGGCCGGACCGCTTCGGCCACCGCGACCGCGTCGTGCACCGCCATGCCGTCGAAGCCCAGGAACCGGCGGTAGGAGGCCAGGTAGTCGGGGGTGAGGCCGACCAGCGCGGTGGCGACGTCCGAGGTCCGCGCCAGCTCGGCCAACCACCCGCTGTCGACTGCGCACCGGCGGGTCAGGTCCATCGGGACCAGCGTCGTCGGCACGTCCTCCTCGACCAGCACCCGGCGGGCGGCCTCCGGGTCGCTCCAGACGTTGAACTCGGCGGTGGCCGTGATGTTCCCGCCGCTCACGCCGCCGCCCATGACGACCAGCCTGCCGATCTTCGGCTTGAGGCCGGGGTGCGCGGCGAGCAGCAGGGCGATGTTGGTGAGCGGTCCGATGGGGACGATCGTGACCGGCCGGTCGGCTCCTTCGAGGAGTTCGCGCAGGAGGGTGACGGCGTCGCGCGGGTCGGGGCCGCGGGTCGGCTCGGGGAGCGTGTCGGCGAAGCCGGAGAGGCCGTCCGAGCCGTGCGCGCTGGACAGGTGCGGGTGGGGGTGCACCAGCGGCCGGTCCGCGCCGACGCCGACCGGCACGTCGTCACGGCCGAGGAGGGTGAGCAGGCGCAGGGCGTTGCGGGTGGTGTCCGCCAGCGAGACGTTGCCGAAGACCGTGGTCACGCCGATCAGCTCGACCTCGGGGCTGGCCGCGGCGAGCGCGAGGGCGAAGGCGTCGTCCACGCCGGGGTCGGTGTCGATGATGAGCGGGGTCGTCACGGGCACCACTGTGGCACGGCGGTCAGCAGCGCGGCAGCAGCGGCGGTTTGGGCCGGCGGTCGATCGCGAGCTTGTAGGCCGGGGTCAGCGCCGTGCGGCGCAACTCGTCCTCCTCGACCAGCGAGCACAGCGTCCGGCCGCGGACCGAGTCCTGCCGCAGGATCTCCGGTCGCCGGGTGTCGTGGTGGATGAACGTCAGGTCGTGGTCGCCGGACTCGACCACGTACCCGACCGCCCTGGTGCCGTCCGTGCGCTCGACCACCTCGGTGGGCAGCCAGAACGCCACCATGGAGAGGTTGAACACGAGCGTGCCCCAGACCAGCGGGACGGCCAGCACCGCCGTCACCACGCGGCGGTCCTGGACGGGCTCCTCCCAAGGCCGCCACACCTGCGCCCACGCGCCCACCACCCCGACCAGCGTCATCGCCGCCCAGACCAGCGGGAGCAGGGAGCAGGACAGGAGGACCGCGACGAACAGCGCGCCCCGGGTGAAGCGGCCCTTGCGGGTCCTGGGAACCACGGCGTACAGCCCGACGAGCGCGAACGCGGGCAGGAGCGTGAACGTCGGGCCGAACGTGCTGAACGCGACCGCCGCGAAGTCCATGCCGCGGGCGACGACCCGGAGCACCTGGAGGTCGAAGTCGGCGAACAGCAGCGCCTTCAGCACCACCATGGCGATCGGGATGCCGGTGATCAGCAGCCCGGCCAGCTCCAACCAGCTCCACGACCGGCCGCGCGGCGGCGGCTCGGGCGCGCGTGCGCGTTGCCGGGCCGTCCTGACCCGGCCCAGCCTGCGCCGGTCGCCCGGCCGTCGTCGTCGAACCAGGTTCCGCGGCAAGCGGTTCCCCCCGTCGTGCGCTCGGCGACGGGGAACTCTACTGGTCGGCGGGTGGAGTTAGAGTGCCGTTCGTGACGAGCATGTGGGGTGCCCCGGTGTGGACGAGGTGGCGCAGCTCGCGCCGCGACCCGGCGCAGGCCAGGTTCCTCACGCTCGCCTCGCTGCGCTGGGTGCTGCGGCACCGCGCGTACACGCCCTGGTACCTGGTGCGGTACTGGCGGCTGCTGAAGTTCCGGATCGCGAACCCGCACGTGGTGCTGCGCGGCATGGTGTTCCTGGGCAGGAAGGTCGAGCTGCACTGCCGCCCCGGCTACGGCCGGCTGGAGATCGGCCGCTGGGTGCACATCGGCGACGGCAACGCGATCCGCTGCCACGAGGGCTCGCTGCGGATCGGCGACAAGGCCGTGTTCGGCAAGGACAACACGGTGAACTGCTACCTGGACGTGGAGATCGGCGCGGCCACGCTGATCGCCGACTGGGTGTACGTCTGCGACTTCGACCACGTGACCGCCGACGTCACCCTGCCGATCAAGGACCAGGGCATCGTGAAGACGCCGGTGCGGATCGGGCCGGACTGCTGGTTGGGCACGAAGGTCACCGTCACCCGCGGCACCCGGATCGGGCGCGGCTGCGTGGTCGGCGCGCACGCCGTGGTGCGCGGCGACGTGCCGGACTTCAAGATCGCCGTCGGCATCCCGGCGCGGGTCGTGAAGGACCGCCGGGAGGACTACGAGGCCGACGCCGTGCGCCGCGCCGCCGTCGCCGACATGGCCCGCAAGGCCGAAGAGGCCCTGGAGCGGTCGCGCAACGGCTCCTAGACGGGCTGCAGCTCCTCGCCCGCCTTCCGGTCGTACTCCTCCTGCGCGGTGCGGATGTCCTCGATGTGCGTCTCCGACCACACCCTGATCGAGTCCATCAACCCGGCCACGTTGTCGCCCAACGGGGTGAGGCTGTACTCGACGCGCGGTGGCACGCTGGGGTAGACGGCCCGGTGCACCAGGCCCGCGCGCTCCAGGTCCCGCAGGGTCTGGGTGAGCATCTTCTGGGTGATCCCGTCGAGCCGGCGGCGCAGTTCGCCGAAGCGCAGCGTGCCCGGCCGCAGGGCGCTCACCACCAGGCACACCCACTTGTTGGTCAGCAGGTCGAGGACCGCTCGTGACGCGCAGCCGCGGAGGAAGGCGTCCGCGCCGCCGTGGGCGCGCAGGTCAGGGACGGTATACATGAGGTACCTAGATACCATTCAGGTGCCTTCTTCACAAGAGGTACCACCCGACGTGATCCTTTTGACCATGACGAACGAGATGCGAGCGGTCCTGGTCGAAGCCTTCGGCGGGCCGGAGGTGCTGCGGGTGCGGGAACTGCCGAGGCCCGAGCCGGAGCTGGACGAGGTGCTGGTCGAGGTGCGGGCGATCGGCCTCAACCCGGCCGACTGGAAGGTGCGGCGCGAGGGCTACTGGCTGACCGCGCCGTGGGTGCCGGGCTGGGACGTCTCCGGCGTGGTGGTGTCGGTGCCCGCCGGGGAGAACCGGTTCGCGGTCGGCGACGAGGTGTTCGGGATGCCCCACTTCCCGCGCCCCGGCCGCGCGTACGCCGAGTACGTCGCCGCGCCCGCCAGGCACTTCGCCCGCAAGCCCGCGAACATCGACCACGTGCACGCGGCGGCCCTGCCGCTGGCCGCGCTGACCGCGTGGCAGGCCCTCACCGAAGCCGCCCGCGTCCAGCCGGGCGAGCGGGTCCTCGTCCACGCCGCCGCGGGCGGTGTCGGGCACCTCGCCGTGCAGCTGGCCAAGACCCTGGGCGCGCACGTCGTCGGCACGGCGAGCGCCGGCAAGCACGACCTGCTGCGCCGCCTGGGCGCCGACGAGCTGGTCGACTACCGGACCCGGGACTTCGGCGAGGTCGAGCCCGTGGACGTGGTCATCGACCTGGTCGGCGGCGCGGACTACGAGCGGCGGTCGATGCGCGTGCTGCGGCCCGGCGGCCGGTACGTCGGCGTGCCGACGCCCGGCGCGCTCCCCGAACTCCAAGCCGCCGCCGAAGCACTGGGCGTCCGCGCCGCCACCGTGTTCGTGGCCCCGGACCACGCGGCCCTGGACCACCTGGCCGGCCTGGTGGAACGCGGCGAGCTGGAGGTGGTGGTCGCCGAGACGTTCCCGCTGGAGGACGTGGTCAAGGCGCACGAGGTGGGCGAGGCCAACCGGACCACGGGCAAGCTCGTGCTGACCGTGTGAGACCCGCAGAGGTGCGGCTCGGCGAAGCCGATCTGCGCGGACGCCGCCGCAGGACGAGAGCGACTTCGCGGACCTTCCCTCGGCCATATGGGCACTGCGCCGGTTGGTGGACGCCTAGAGGAACGCGTTCCCGGTCGGGATCTTCGGGCGGCCCAGGGCGGGGTGGGCCCGGACGGTGGCGGCGCGGTAGACGGCGGCGGTGTCGGTGGCGATGCTGGACCAGTCGAAGTCGGTAACCAGCCTCGCCTTCGCGGCGCGGGCGCGGCGGGTCGCGGACGGGCGGTCGGCCAGGACGGAGCGGACGGCGGTCGCCAGGGCGTCCACGTCGCCGGGCGCGAAGGACAGGCCCGTGACGCCGTCCACCACGACCTCGCCGAGACCGCCGGCGGTGGAGGCGACCAGGGGCGTGCCCGCCGCCGCCGCTTCCAGCGCCACGATGCCGAACGGCTCGTACCGGCTCGGCAGCACGACCGCGTCCGCCGCCGCCAGCACCGCCGCCAGCGCGCGGTCCGACAGGTGGCCGACGAAGTCCACCGCCCGGCGCACCTTGTGCTTGCGCGCCTGGTCCACCAACCACTCGCGGTGCGTCCCGGTGCCGGCCACGACCAGGCGGGCACCGGGGTGGACGCGCCGGATGCGGGCCAGGGCGGCGATCAGGTCCTGCACGCCCTTCTCCCACTCCAGCCGCCCGAAGAACAGCAGCAGCGGCGCGCCGGCAGCGCCGTGCGCGGCACGCGCGGCGGCCACGTCGGACGACCGCACCCGCCACCTGCGCGGCTCGATGCCGTTGTGCAGCACCGTGATCGTCGACGGCTCCACCTCGAACAGGTGCGCCACCTCGGCCCGCATCGCCCCCGAGCACGTGATCAGCGCGTCCGCCCGGTTCGCCAGCCACCACTCCACCGAGTGCACCTGCTGGTTCAACGTCTGCGACAGCCACCCGCTGTGCCGCCCGGCCTCGGTCGCGTGCACGGTCGCCACCAGCGGCGCGCCGCACGCCTCCGCCAGAGCGACCGCGGGGTGCGTGACCAGCCAGTCGTGCGCGTGCACCACGTCCGGCCGCCAGTCGCGCAGCAGCGCCGACCCGGCCCGGACCATGGCGTGGCCCATGGCCAGCGTCCACGCCACCAGGTCGCGCTCGAACACCAGGTGCATCGGGTCCTCGGCGACCCGGATCAGCCGCACGCCGTCGACGGCGGTGTCCGACGTCGGGTGCGTGACCGCGTCGGTCCCGGCCGGCTGCCGGCACAGCACGACCACCTCGTGCCCCTGCGCGGCCAGGTGCCCGGCCAGCGCGTGCACGTGCCGACCCAGCCCGCCCACGACGACGGGCGGGTACTCCCACGACAACATCAGCACGCGCATGGGCCATCCTCGCACTTCTCGGGAGCGGACCGGGTGGCGCAGGTCCGGGGCGGCGGCGTCAACCGGCCAGCCCTCGCGCGTCGAGCCGGCCGAACGGGCCGTCGACCAGTCGCAGCTCGGCCGCCCGGTCACGCCCGCGCCCCGCCCGCCGCAGGGCGGCGAGTTCCCGGAACCGGTCGGCGTGCACCTCGGCCCGGTAGCGGGCGTAGTCGGCGGCCGAGTCCTTGGTGACCATGAACGCCCAGTCGCTGGACAGCGCGAGCAGCGCCTCCCGCACGGCCTGGTCGGCCACCGGGTCGCGCGCCGCGCCGGACAGGTCCAGCGCCAGCAGCTCCCGCTGGACCTCGGCGTTGCCGTGCACGATGTCGGCGACCTGCGGACCGTTCCACACGTGCCAGCCCTTGCCCGCGCCCCACGACGACGGCGGCACCTCGACCGGCGCGCCGACGTGCCCGGCCTCGACCGCGCCGCGCAACGTGGTCACCCGCACCCCGGCCGACGGCAGCAGCCGCAGCACCGCCTCCAGCCACGCCGGGCCCTCGTGCCACCAGTGCCCGTACAGCTCGGTGTCGTACGCGGCGACCACCAGGGACGGCTTGCCGTGCCGCTCCTTCAACGCCCGCAGCCGCCGCACCACCGTGTCGACGAAGTCCGCCGCGTGCCGCCGGACCGCCTCGGCGGCCAGGTCCGGGTCGTACGGCCGCTTGTCGGCCGGCTCCACGTTCTTCCCGGTCACCCGGGACGGCTTGAGCCCGCTGGGGTGGTCGTAGGTGTGGAAGTCCCGGTAGGCCGGGTCGCCGGGGTAGCCGACCTTGGGCGACCACACCCGGTACGACACCTCCAGGTCGCGCCCGAAGCACAGCACGTCCGAGTCCCCGACCGGCCGGGCCGCGGCGGTGTCGCCGTGCAGCGACGGGCCGTCCACCAGGAACCGCCGCACGCCGGCGCGCGCGTAGTCGTGCTCCATGCCCGGCGCGTACGCGCACTCCGGCGCCCAGATGCCCTCGGGCGCCGACCCGATCCGCAGCGCGGTGTCGGCCAACCCGGTGCGCAGCGAGAACATCCGCAGCCGCTGGTCGAGCAGCGGCTGGAACGGGTGCGCGGCCGGTCCGCCCAGCAGCTCGACCGCCCGCGAGTCCACGAGGGACCGCAGCACCGGCGAGAAGCCGTGCCGCCACCGCGTCTCGAACCGCTCCAGCGCCCACGCCGACGCGCGGTGCTCGCGCGCGCCCAGGTCCGGCAGCCGGGGCGCCGCGCCGTGCGCCCGCAGCTGCCAGTCGCCCAGCCAGTCGTGCAGGCCGCGCAGGCAGTACGGGTCGTCCAGCTGCGCGGCCAGGACCGGCGTGACGCCGAGCGTCAGCACGTCCTCGCGGCCCTCGTCGGCGAACCGCTCCAGCAGGTCGACCACGGGCAGGTACGAGTGCGCCCACGCCTGGTACAGCCACTCCTCGCCGACCGGCCAGGCGCCGTGGTGCGCCAGCCACGGCAGGTGGCTGTGCAGGACCAGGCAGAACGTGCCCTCGTCGGTCACCGGCGCACCGCCACGGCGACCAGGTCCAGGCTCGCGTCCAGGTCGTCGGTGGTGATCTCGAAGTCCTCGGCGCGCACCGACGCCACGGCGGCCAGCAGGTCCTCGGGCCACTCGCCGCCGTCCACCACGACGGCCACCTGCGCGTCGATGACCGACCCGCCGAACCGCTCGTCCAGGGCGCGCAGCGCCGGACCGTGCCGCAGCCCGGCCAGCAGCTCGACCCGCAGGCCCGCGTCGACCAGCAGCTCGTGCAGCTCGGCGGGCGCCAGCTCGCGCGTGTGGAACGGGTTGAGCGGCGTGTCGCGACCGGGGGAGAAGGTGATCCGGTTCGGCGTGGTGACGAGCAGCCGCCCGCCGGGCCGCAGCACCCGGGCGCACTCGGCCAGGAAGCCGGGCTGGTCCCACAGGTGCTCGATGACCTGGAGGTTCGCCACCACGTCCACGCTCCCGTCGCGCAGCGGCAGCGACGCCAGGTTGCCGCGCAGCACCGCCAGCTCCGGGTACGCGCGGCCGGCGTGCGCGGCGGTCGTCTCGTCGTAGTCGAGCGCGACGACCCGCGCGGCGCGCCGGGCGATGAGCGCGGCGCCGTAGCCCTCGCCGCACCCCGCCTCCAGCACGACCGCGCCGCCGCAGTGCCGGACGAGGTCCAGGTAGGCCGCCTCGTGGCGCCTGAACCAGTAGTTCTCCTCGGCGATCCCGGGCACGGTGCGCTCACCGGTGAGGGGCAGCGGCTCGACGGTCACCGGACCAGCCTAGTTGCTCGTTACTCACGGGTAGGCAGCGCCCGGCCGGTCCGGCCTCACTGATTAGTGTGAATGCACTACCGCCCGGTGGTGTGAATTTGTCGCTATATGCATTCGCGGTGGAGGTCGTTGATTCCTGGAATCAACACCATCGGGTGAGCTGCACCCAGCTGTTTCGGATCTTCCCTGATGGTGTTTCCCCTGTAAGAAGGGTGCATCGACGGTGTTGTACCAGGGTAGTCGTGAGTGGTCGTATGCCGCTTGGGTGCCTTACGCTCGGCACCCTCGGCAATCTTCAACCGAGTGGGGCCGCCATGGGTGCTAAAGAGCCGGAGATCGTTCCCCTGCACGCGGGTTTCGACGTCGTCTACCGGGGTTTCCACCGCCGCCAGGTGATCGAGCACCTGGAGAACCTGGACGAACAGCTCAAGTACACGACCCTCGACCGCGCCGAGGCGCTGGCCCAGGCGGCCGACCTGCGCAAGCTGCTGGAGATGACCAGGCACGACCTGGACGAGGCCAGGACCCGCGTCGAGCGGCTGGAGATGTCGCCGAGCACGACCGCGGGCGCGTCCGAGCGGCTGCACCGGATGCTGACGCTGGCCGAGGACGAGGCGAACGAGCTGCGGTTGCGGGCGGAGCGCGACGCCGCGGCGCTGCGGGAGCGGACCGAGGCGGAGGTGGCCGCCCGGCGGAGCGAGGTGGAGGCGGAGCTGGCCGCGCTGCGCGCGGAGGCCGACGCGCACGCGGACGCGCAGCGCGAGGCCGCGAGCAGGCGGGCGGCGGAGCTGGAGCAGTGCGAGGTCGACCTGGAACGGCGTCGGGCCGAGGTGGAGGCGCACCTCAGGGCCCGTGCCGAGGAGGTGGAGGCCGAGTGCGCCGCCGCGGTGGCGGAGGCGGAGCGCGAGGCGGACCGGTTGGCGCGGGAGGCGGCCGAGCGGTGCGCGGCGCTGGAGGCGGAGTCCGATGCCAAGCGCGCCAGGGCGCAGAACTTCTTCGAGCTGACCATGAACCGGCGGCGGCACGAGGCCGAGCAGCACTTCGCCGAGCAGGAGGAGCTGGCCAAGGCGCGGGCCGCGTTCCTGATCAAGCTGGCGGCGCGGGAGGCGAACCGGCGCATCGGCGAGATGCAGCAGCAGTCCGACGACCTGCGTGAGCTGCGGCGGTCGGTGGCGGCTCAGCTCGCCTCGGCGCGCGGTGCGCTGGAGTCGGCGGCGGACCGGATGCCGAGCTTGATCCCGGAGCAGACGAGCGCCGGGCAGGTGAGCGCCGGGCAGGTGAGCGCCGGGCAGGTGAGCGCCGGGCAGGTGAGCGCCGGGCAGATGAGCACGAAGCAGGCGACCGCAGAGCAGGCGGGCACGAAGCAGGCGGGCGCCGAACCCGCGGGCGCCGACGGCCAGCGGGTCGGTGCTTGATGGCGGTGCGGTTCCCGGTGGTGCGGCTGGTGGTGGCGGGTGTGGTCGCGGTGCCGGCCGCGCTCGCCGCGGCGGCCTTCGCGGTGGGCGGTGGCGTCGCGACCACCGGTCCGCCCGCGTTCACGCACCCCGCGAAAGCGCCGGTGCGGCCGACGGTCGAACCGGTCGGGGCCACAGCGGTGGGAGCAGGTCCGGCGCTGGGGTTCCAGCGCCCGCGGTCGGGCGGTGTCGGTCGAGTCGACGTGCGAGTCGGGTGAGGGGGCGCTGGTGTCCGAGGTGGTGGCGGTCGTGTTCGGGTTGTGCGCCTTGTCGTTCGCCGGGGGCTGCGTGCTGACCGCGATCATGCTCAGGCGGGACGCGCCGCCGGAGCCCGAGTCGGAACCGGCGCCGGAACCGCCCGCGCCCCGCGTCGAACCACCGTGGCCGCCGCAGGACTACGCGACCAAGCCGATCCACCGCAACCCGGTCGTGGGCTTCCCGACCGCGCTGCCCTCCCCGCCGCCGCGCCCGAACCTGGTCCTGGTCCCCGACCCGAGGCCGGAGACCGAGCGGCCCGTGCGGCTGGACGAGGTGCGCCGGATGCACGTGGTCCGCGAGGGCTCGGAACCCGCCACGAGCCTGCTGTCCCACGCCGAAACCACCGAGCTGCCCGCCCTCACCGCGCTCGCCGAACTACCCGAGCCGGACAACGGCACCGTGCCCGCCCAGCCGACCGCGCCGGACGGCCGGATCAAGCCGCCCGCACCGGATGAGCAGGTCGCGCCAACCGCACTGGACGGCCAAGTCGAACTGGCCGCACTGGACGGCCAAGTCGAGCCGACCACACCGGATGGCCGGGTCGTACCGACCTCGCTGAACGGGCAGGTCGAGCCGACCTCGCCGGACGGCCAAGTCGAACCGGCGTCGCCGGGGCAGCCGAGCGCGTCCGCCGAACCCGTCCTGATCCAGGTGCCCGCCCAACCCGAGCCGGTCCTGCGCGCGACAGCACCGAAGGCCATCACGTGCGAGGACACCGCGCCCGAACGCACCGACCCGGACCCGGCGGCCGACAAGCCGTCGACCGCCGGGCCGGGTGCCGGACCGACCACGGCCCGCCGCCGGTCCAACCGGTGACGGGCCGCTCGGTCGTCAGGTCTCAGCGCTTGCGGAACTTGCGGATCAGTTGCTGAGCCTTGGCCTTGTTCCGGGGGTCGCGTGCTGCCTGCTTGACCTGTTCGGTGACCCGGCGGCCCTGCGGACTGCGGGCGAACGCGGCGAGCTTGCTGAACAGATTTGCCATGCCCACCTCCTTCCCTGCACGGTCAACGCTCAAACCCCGCACGGGGTTCCCAACCGGTCTAAACCGGCAAAACGGTCACCCTGAGCACCCCTGCCCCGACGTGCGCGCCGATCACTGGGTCGATCGCCGGGCCCGGCGGCGCGCCGGCACGTGGCGGAGCCGGTGACAATCGCCAAGGCGTGCGGCCGAATAGCGGCGGGTCCGCAACGCCGTCTCCGATGCCCGCAGCCTTGTCCTAATAGCCTTTTCCGATCAGTGAGCATCATCACCCGGCGCGGGTGCTAGCTGCTGTTTGCACCTCTGCTACTGGCGGGTAACATTCAGGTGGCCGACACCACCATGCCAATGCGGCGACGGCATGGCAGGGTCACGAGCAATCCGGCGACCACAGGCAACTACCGTCGCCCAACCACGTCGCCGCCCGTCCGCAGGAGGTCGAAGAGGACCCATGAACATTGTCGTCCTGGTCAAGCAGGTGCCCGACACCTGGTCCGAGCGCAAGCTCGCCGACTCCGACCACACCCTCGACCGAGAGTCCGCGGACGCCGTGCTCGACGAGATCAACGAGCGCGCCGTGGAAGAGGCGCTGCTGCTCCAGGAGGCGCACGGCGGCGAGGTGACCGTCGTCGCGATGGGTCCCGACCGCGCGACCGACGCGATCCGCAAGGCGCTCTCCATGGGCGCGGACAAGGCGGTGCACGTCTCCGACGAGGCCCTGCACGGCTCCGACGCGCTCACCACCGCCAAGGTGCTGGCCAAGGCCATCGGCACGATCGACGGCTTCGACCTGGTCATCGCGGGCAACGAGGCGACCGACGGCCGCGCGGGCGCGGTGCCGGCGATCCTGGCCGAGCTGCTGGGCCTGCCGCAGGTGACGCAGGTGCGCAAGCTCACCGTCGAGGGCGGCACGGTCAAGGCCGAGCGGGAGACCGACGAGGGCGTCGTGCACCTGGAGGCGAGCCTGCCCGCCGTGGTCAGCGTCAACGAGAAGATCAACGAGCCCCGGTACCCGTCGTTCAAGGGCATCATGGCGGCGAAGAAGAAGCCGGTCAGCACGCTCAGCGTCGCCGACCTCGGACTGGACGCGGGCGAGGTCGGTCTCGGCGCCGCGTGGTCGCAGGTGCTGGAGGCGGCCCCGAAGCCGCCGCGCGGCGCCGGTCAGCGCATCGAGGACGCGGGTGACGGCGGTTCGAAGATCGCCGAGTACCTGGTCGGCCAGAAGCTCATCTGAAGGCGAGGGGAATCATGTCCGAGGTACTGGTCCTCGTCGACCACGTCGACGGCGAGGTCAAGAAGGTCACCTATGAGCTTCTATCCGCCGCGCGCGGTCTCGGCGACCCGGCCGCGGTGGTGGTCGGATCGCCCGGGACCGCGGGCAAGGTGAGGGAGTCGCTGGGCCGCTACGGCGCGGTGAAGGTGTACGCGGCGGAGTCCGAGGACGCCGTCAACCACCTGGTCACGCCGAAGGTGGACGCGCTCGCGACCATCGCGGGCACCGCGTCGCCCGCCGCCGTGCTGGTGTCGGCGACGTTGGAGGGCAAGGAGGTCGCCGGCCGGCTGGCCGCGCGCCTGGGCTCCGGCCTGCTCTACGACGCGGTCGACCTGGACGGCGAGGGCGTGGCCACGCAGTCCGTCTTCGGTGGCGCGTACGTGGTGAAGTCCAAGGTCACCAAGGGCGTGCCGGTCATCGCCGTGCGCCCCGGCGGCGTGGAGGCGTCCGAGTCGCCCGCCGACGCGGTCGAGCAGGCCGTCGAGCTGCCCGCCGCGAACCCGGCGCTGGTCACCAGGGTGACCGGTCGCGAGCCGATCGTCGGCGGCGACCGCCCGGAGCTGACCGAGGCGTCGGTCGTCGTGTCCGGTGGTCGTGGCGTGGGCAGCGCGGAGAGCTTCGACGTCGTGGAGAAGCTGGCCGACAGCCTCGGCGCGGCGGTCGGCGCGTCCCGGGCCGCGGTGGACTCCGGCTACTACCCGCACCAGTTCCAGGTCGGCCAGACCGGCAAGACGGTCTCGCCGCAGCTGTACATCGCGCTGGGCATCTCCGGCGCGATCCAGCACCGGGCGGGCATGCAGACGTCCAAGACGATCGTCGCGGTCAACAAGGACCCGGAGGCGCCGATCTTCGAGGTCGCCGACTTCGGCGTCGTCGGCGACCTGTTCGCGGTCGCGCCGCAGCTGACCGACGAGGTCGGCAAGCGCAAGGGCTGACCAGCCGCAGGACCCACGGGGGCCGTTCCGCGCGAAGCGGGGCGGCCCCCGTGCCGTCCCCGACCTCACCGGGCCTTAACGAAGCTGCCACTGAGGCGTCACCGTAAGCACCTGCTCCCGGTCGCCGACCGGTCGGTAGACCAGACCCATGACGCAGCCACAACTGCTTGTCAGCACCGGCGACGCCGCTTCCGACGCCCCGCGCTACTCCCTGCTCGTCGCGCGCGACAGCGACGAGGTGGTGGCCGCGCAGCGGCTGCGGCACCTGGTGTTCGCCGACGAGATGGGCGCCGTCCTGCGCACCACCGCGCCGGGGCGCGACGTCGACCACTTCGACCAGTACTGCGACCACCTGGTCGTGCGCGACGACCGCACCGGCGACATCGTCGGCACCTACCGGATGCTGCCGCCGGACCGCGCCGCCGAGGCCGGTGGCCTGTACTCCGACGGCGAGTTCGACCTGTCGGCCCTGGACCCGCTGCGGCCGTCCCTGGTGGAGACCGGGCGGTCGTGCGTGCACCCCGACCACCGCAACGGCGCCGTGGTGTCGCTGGTGTGGGCCGGGATCGCCCGGTACATGCTGCTGTCGGGGCACTCGTGGCTGATCGGGTGCGCTTCGGTGCCGCTGCACGACGGCGGCGCGTTCGCGGCGGGCGTCTGGGACGTCGTGCGGGCCAAGCACCACGCCCCCGACGAGTACCGGGTGGCGCCGTGGACGCCGTGGGACGTCGACTCCGTGCCGCGGCCGGACCGGACCGTGCTGCCGCCGTTGCTGAAGGGCTACCTGCGGCTGGGGGCGTGGGTGTGCGGGCGGCCCGCGCTGGACGTCGACTTCGGCGTGGCCGACCTGCCGGTGCTGCTCGGGATGGACCGGGTCGACCAGCGGTACCTGAAGTTCTTCCTCGGGGAGACGGCGTGAGCGCCAAGCACGCGTGGATGCCCGCTTCGCCCTGCGGTGACGGGTGCGTGGACCACTCGACGGCGTCCGTCGGCCCGCTGCGGGCGGTGTGCCGGGTCGTGGCGGCGCTGGTGGTGATGCTGTCCGGGGTGCTGGTGGTGCTCGCCGTGCTGTGCGTGCGCGGGCAGGCGCGGTCGGTGGTGCTGCGGGCGTGGTTCCGGGCGCTGCTGCGGGCCTTCGGCGTGCGGCTGCGGGTCGCCGGACCGGTGTTCCAGGCCACCCCCGGCCGCGGCGTGCTGGTGGTGGCCAACCACGTGTCCTGGCTGGACGAGCTGGCGATCGACGCGGTGCAGCCGATCCGGCTGGTGGCCAAGCGGGACATCCGTGACTGGCCGGTGCTCGGCCGGCTGATCACCGCGGCCCGCACGGTCTACCTGGACCGCGAGCGGCTGTCGCTGCTGCCGGGGACGGTGGCCGAGCTGGCGGCGGCGCTGCGGGACGGTGCGGCGGTCGGCGTCCACGCCGAGGGGACGACGTGGTGCGGCAGGGCGTCCGGGCGCTACCGGCCCGCCCTGTTCCAGGCCGCGCTGGACGCCGGTGTGCCGGTGCGGCCGGTGGTGCTGCGGTACGTGCAGGGCTCCTCGACGTCGACCCGGCCCGCGTTCGTCGGGTCGGACACCCTGGTGGACTCGGTGCGCCGGGTGCTGCGGTCCCGCGGGCTCACGGTGGAGGTGCACGTGCTGGACGAGGTCGCGCCCGGCCGCGCGTCGACCCGCCGTGAACTGGCGGCGCTCGTGCAGCGGGAGTCCGAGCGGGTTGCCCGCGGCACGGTCGAACTGCCCTCGCAGCGCACGCACGCCACCCGGGTCGCCTCTGCGGCCTCGCCGGTCGGGAACCCGTGAACGCGTCATACCACCTTGACCTCCACCCAGGTAGAGGTTGAACCATTGAGCCGTGACGACAGCGGAAACCCCTGCCAGGAGTGATCTGTGGACACCCGAGCGGCGGGGGCCCACGGTCGGGATCATCCTGCTCGTCACGTTGCTCGCGTTCGAGAACATGGGCGTCAGCACGGCGATGCCGCGGATGGTCGCCGACCTCGACGGCAACGAGCTGTACGCGTGGCCGTTCCTGGCGTTCCTGGCCGCCGGCGTGGTCGCCACCGTGCTGTCCGGCCGGTTGAGCGACCTGCGCGGACCGCGGCCGTCGCTGCTGATCGGGCCCGCGCTGTTCCTGGTCGGCCTGGTCGTCGCCGGACTCGCCCAGGACATGGCGCAACTGCTCCTCGGCCGGGTGCTCCAGGGCATCGGCGGCGGCGCGCAGGTGGTCGCGGTCTACGTCCTGATCGGCCTGGTCTACCCCGAGCGCGACCGGCCCGCGGTGTTCGGGCTGCTGGCGTCGGCGTGGGTGGTGCCGTCGCTGGTCGGTCCCGCCGTCTCCGGCTGGCTGACCGAGGCGCTGAGCTGGCGCTGGGTGTTCCTCGGCCTGGCGCCGTTCGTGCTGGTCGGCGTGCTGCTGGTGGCGCCGGTGCTGCGGAACCTGCCCGCGCACACCCCCGACCGGAACACCCGGCGCGGGCTGCCCCTGGCCGCGCTCGGCGCCGGGTTCGGGGTCGCGGCGCTGAGCTGGGCCGCGCAGCACCCGAGCGGCGTCGACCTGGTGATCGGGGCGGTCGGGCTGGCCGTGCTGGCGCCGTCGCTGCGGGTGCTGCTGCCCAAGGGCACGCTGACCGCCCGGCGCGGCCTGCCGGTGACGATCCTGGCCCGCGCGCTGCTCGCGGGCTCGTTCTTCGCCGCCGAGGCGTTCATCCCGCTGACGCTGACCGCCGTGCACGGCTACTCCGCCATCGCCGCCGGCATCCCGCTCACGCTGAGCGCGCTCGGCTGGTCCAGCGCCGCCTGGTGGCAGTCGCGCAAACCGGACATCCCGCGCGAGAAGCTGGTGCGGTGGGGGTTCGTGCTCAACGCCGCGGGTATTTCCGGAGTGACGCTCATCGCACCGTCGTGGGGTCCCGCCTGGGCCACACCCGTCCTGTGGGCGGTCGCCGGAGCGGGGATGGGGTTGGCCATGTCCAGTCTGAGCGTGCTCACGTTGGGCGCGTCGTCCGAGGTCGACCGGGGGTTCAACTCGGCGGCCCTGCAGATCAGCGACATGCTCGGCTCCGCGCTGCTGGTCGGGCTCGGCGGTGTGCTGGTCGCCACGTTCGCCTCGGCCACCGCGCCGACGGCCGCCGTGGTGCCGTTCGACCTGCTGATGGCGGGCGTCGCGGTGCTCGGTGCGGTGCTGGCCGGGCGGCTGCGCCGGGATACCCTGGGGAGCTGATGGCCTACTTCGACCACGCCGCCACGACCCCCATGCTCCCCGAGGCGATCGAGGCGATGACCCGGGCGTTGTCCACCACGGGCAACGCCTCGTCCTTGCACACCTCCGGGCGGCGGGCGCGGCGGGCGGTCGAGGAGGCCCGGGAGGACATCGCGGACGCCCTCGGCACGCGGCCCTCCGAGGTGATCTTCACCAGCGGTGGCACGGAGAGCGACAACCTCGCGGTCAAGGGCGTCTACTGGTCCCGCCGCACGCCCCGGCGACGTCGGGTGGTGGCGTCCTCGGTGGAGCACCACGCCGTGCTGGACACCGTGCAGTGGTTGGTCGAGCACGAGGGCGCCGAGGTGACCTGGCTGGAGCCGGACGGGCTCGGCCGCATCCGGCCCGAGGCGCTGCGCGACGCGCTGGACGACGACGTCGCCCTGGTCACCGCGATGTGGGCGAACAACGAGGTCGGCACGGTCAACCCGGTGGCCGAGCTGGCCGCGCTGGCCGCCGGGCGGGACGTGCCGTTCCACACCGACGCGGTGCAGGCCGTCGGCGCGGTGCCGGTCGACTTCACCGCGTCCGGCGCCTCGGCGCTCACGCTCACCGGCCACAAGCTCGGCGGCCCGTACGGCATCGGCGTGCTGCTGCTCGGCCGGGACGTGGCGACGACGCCCGTGCTGCACGGCGGCGGGCAGGAGCGCGAGGTGCGGTCCGGCACGCTGGACGTGCCGTCGATCGTGGGCCTGGCGGCGGCCGTGCGGCACGCCGTGGAGCACCAGGCCGAGACCGCCGCCCGGGTCGCCGGGCTGCGCGACGAGCTGGTCGCCTCGGTGCGGCGGGTGGTGCCGGACGTGGCGGTGAACGGCGACCCGGTGCACCGGCTGCCGGGCAACGCGCACCTGACCTTCCCCGGCTGCGAGGGCGACAGCCTGCTGATGCTGCTCGACGCCAAGGGCGTCGAGTGCTCCACCGGCTCGGCGTGCACGGCGGGCGTGGCGCAGCCCAGCCACGTGCTGCTGGCCATGGGCGCGGACCCGGTGCTGGCCCGGGGCTCGCTGCGGTTCTCGCTCGGCCACACGACCACGGCGGCCGACGTGCGCGAGCTGGCCGAGGTGATCGGACCGGTGGTGGAACGCGCCCGCACGGCGGGCATCGCGGGGTTGAAGCGACTGGCGGGCAAGGCGACGGCGGAGGTGTGACGGGCATGCGGGTGCTGGCGGCGATGAGCGGCGGTGTTGATTCCGCCGTGGCTGCGGCGCGGGCGGTGGCGGCGGGTCACGAGGTGACCGGCGTGCACCTGGCGTTGTCGGCCAAGCCGGGCACGTTGCGCACCGGGGCGCGCGGCTGCTGCACCATCGAGGACGCCCGGGACGCGCGGCGGGCCGCGGACGTGCTCGGCATCCCGTTCTACGTGTGGGACTTCGCGGAGCGGTTCACCGAGGAGGTGGTGGACGAGTTCGTCGCGGAGTACGCGGCGGGCCGCACGCCCAACCCCTGCCTGCGGTGCAACGAGAAGATCAAGTTCGAGGCGCTGCTGGACAAGGCGGTCGCGCTCGGCTTCGACGCGGTGTGCACCGGGCACTACGCCCGGCTGTCCGATGTGGACGGTGTGCTGGAGCTGCGGCGCTCGGCCGACGACGGCAAGGACCAGTCCTACGTGCTCGCGTCGCTGACCCGCGAGCAGCTGGCGCACGCCATGTTCCCGCTCGGCGACTCGACCAAGGCGCAGGTGCGGGCCGAGGCCGCCGAGCGCGGCCTGCAGGTCGCCGAGAAGCCGGACAGCCACGACATCTGCTTCATCCCCGACGGCGACACGCAGGGCTTCCTGACCCGCAAGCTCGGCGAGCAGCCCGGTGTCCTGGTGGACGACGCGACCGGCGCGGTGCTCGGGCGGCACGTGGGCGTGCACGAGTTCACCGTCGGCCAGCGCAAGGGCCTCGGCATCGACGCGCCCGCGCCCGACGGCCGGCCGCGGTACGTGCTGTCGCTGGAGCCGGTGACCGGCACGGTGCGGGTCGGCGCGGCCGAGCGGCTGCAGGTCACCGAGATCGTCGCCCACCGCCCTGTGACCAGGATCTCATTCGACGGACCGGTCGAGTGCGTGGCCCAGGTGCGGGCGCACGGCGGCCTGGCGCCCGCGGTGGCCGAAGTCGTCGACGGTGAGCTGCTGGTGCGCCTGCGCGAGCCGTTGAGCGGCGTCGCCCCTGGTCAGGCGGTCGCGGTGTACCGCGAGGACGCGGCGGCGGGCGATCTGGTGCTCGCCAGCGCCACGATCAGCTCGACCCGCTGACCTCCGGCTTGTTGTTTTGTCGGTGTCGCCTGCGACACTGCGTGCGTGCCGATTGACAACGCACGACGCCGGAGGTCGCTGGTGGACATCGGGACCCGGGTGAGGGTGCTGTCGAGCAAGCTCGACCACCCGTCCGCGCAACGTCTCGACCTGGAGCAGTTCGAGCGGCTGCGCGCGGAGGTCCGCACGCTGCGCTGGGTGGTCCGGGAGCGGCTGCACCGGCCCGAGTGGGCCGACCTGGTCGCCCAGGTGGAGGCCATGGTCGAACGGGTGGAGCGGCTGGACCCGGAGCTCTGCCGGGAGGTCGAGGTGCCGTCCCAGTCGCGCGTCTCGCAGGAGCGCGTGCCGCAGGAGCGACCGGGCCTGGCCCGGGGGCTGCTCGGCCTGGGGGAGTGCGCCGCCGAGCCGGGCGGTCAGTCCAGTGCGTTGTAGGCGGTGGTGAGGGTGTAGCGGGCGTCCAGGTCCGTGTTCCGCCCCGTGCCCGGCGCCTCGCCGGGCACGGGGCCGGGCAACCCCTCCTACGGCGTCCAGTCGGTGTTCGCGCCGCACAGCACGACGCACGTCAGCTCGCCCGGCACCCGTCCCGCCAGCCACGCGGCGAACGGCACGGCCGCCGCCGGTTCCACGGCCAGCCGGAACTCCTCCCACAGCCGGTCGCGCGCGGCCAGCAGCTCGGCGTCCGCGACGAGCAGCGACGTCACCGGGTGCGAGCGCAGGACGCCGAACGGGACGTCACCCACCCGAGTGGCGCCCAACGCGGACGCGGCCACCGAGTCGACCTCGGCGTCGACCGGCTCGCCCGCCGCCAGCGCGTGGTGCAGCGCGCAGCACCGCTCCGGCTCGACGGCGACCGTCAGCCGACCGGACGCCAGCGCCGTGCCCGCCGCCAGCCCGCCCCCGCCGACGGCGACCGCGATCGCGTCCACGTCCGGCGCGTCCTCGACCACCTCCGCCGCGACCGTGCCCTGACCGGCGATCACGGTCGGGTCGTCGTACGCCTCGACGTAGTGGCCGGGCGTCTCGCGGGCCGCCAGCACCGCCTCGGCGTACGTGTCGCCGTGCCGGACCAGCTTCGCCCCCGCCGCCTCGATCCGCCGCACCTTGCCCTCCGGCGCGCTCACCGGCACGAACACCGTGGCGTGCAGTCCGAGCAGCTGCGCGGCCTTCGCCACGCCGAGGCCGTGGTTGCCCCCGGACGCCGTGACCACCCGATCGGGCGAACCCGCGACGATGAGGCTGTTCAGCGCGCCGCGCAGCTTGAACGACCCGGTGAGCTGGAGGTGCTCCAGCTTGAGCACGATCGGCCTGCCGTCGACCTCGGTGCGCCACAGGGGCGTGCGGCGGGCGTGCGGGCGGATGCGGTCAGCGGCGGCGGCGATGTCGGGGGTCATGCGCCCAGCATGCGCTCACCCGGCGAACCACCTGTAGACCCACATGACGAGCGTCACCGCGCCGACCACGAAGCACAGCAGCGCGATCACCAGGCCGGCCAGCACCAGCGCGTTCGTCCGCCACGACGAGTCGCGGTCGTCGGCCACCGACAGCTCCGCCCGCAGCTGGTCGTTCGCCGCGCTCTGCAGCGCCACCAGCCGCCGCCGGGCGGTCTCGGTGACCGCGCCCGCCTCGCCACCGACCCAGTTCATCGCCTCCAGCCGCGCCAGCGGCGTGCGGTAGGCGCGTTCGAACGCCGCCACCTCCGCCTCGTCGCGCACCTCGGCCAGGTAGCTCCAGCGCCCGGCCTGCGCCGCGTCGCCGAGCAGCCGGTACACCGACGCCAGCCGGTCCCGCAGGTCCAGCCGGTCGGGGTAGCTCGACACCAGGCCGACCAACCGCTGCCGCGCGCGCAGCACGCTGGCCAGGTCGCCGCGTGCGACCTCTTCGGCGGCCCTCTGGAGCGTCAGCTCGACCGGCATGAACCACATCGTCCCAGCCGCCGCAACCGTAGGATTTCCGGGTGATCGCGGTGTCGGTGGTGACCTTCGGCCTCGCCTGGTGGCTCGGCCTGTACCTGCTCCTGCGCGATCCGCGCAAGCACCTGCTGCGCCGCGCGTCGGTAGGGCTGCTCGCGTACGCGCTGGTGATCGCCCTCCCGCTGCCGCCGGTGGCGATGGCGGTGCCCGCGGTGGCGTGGACGGGGGTCGTCGTGTGCTGGCTGCCGGCTCGCTACGACCGGTGGTGGCGCTACAGCGCGTTGCCGCTGCTGGTGGCGGCCTGCTTCGCGCCCGTCGTGGTGCTGGTCCCGCTGGCCGCGGCGCTGGTGCTGTGCCTGCGCCTGCGGCGGGCGTTGTTGGGAGCGGCGACGGTCCTGTTCGGGCTCAGCTGCGCGTTGCTGCTGGTCGACGTGCTGCCGTCGTGGTTGGTGGTCGCGTCGGCCGGGGTCGACCTGCTGGTGCTCGGCGTGGTCGTGGCGGTGGCGGACGCGTTCGACGAGGGCGAGGCGATCCGGGCGGACATGGTGCGCTCGCTGCTCACGTCGGCCGGCCTGGCTGCGGTGTTCGGCGGGCAGGTGGCGCTGTTCCTGGACGACCGACTGGTGCCGCTGCTGTACGGCACGGTCGCCGCCGCGATCGCCGTGCAGGTGCTGGCCAACCCGCTGGCGCTGCTGGTGGACCGGGTCGCGGTGCCCGAGGTGGCCGAGTCCCGCGCGCAGCTGCGCGACGCCGCCGAGTCGCTGCCCCGCCGCGCGCCGCTCGACCCGGCGGAGTTCGTGAAGCTGACCCGGCGCGCGCTGAGCAACTACGGCGACCTCGGCAAGCTGGTAGCCAGCCCGTTGACGGAACTGCCGGTGATCGGCGCCAGGCTCGCCGCGCGCGGCGCGTCCGACCAACCGCTGGAACGCGCGGCCGAGCTGAAGTCGTTGTTGCTGGAGAGCATCCGCCGGCTCAAACCGCGTGACGGCGATTTCGGCACCAGCGACGAATGGCGGCACTACAACGCGCTGTACTTCTACTACGTGGTCGGCATCCGGCCGTACAGCAGGCGGACCAAGCGCGAGGACCTGGACCCGGAGGGGCGCCGGGCGCTGGCGTGGTTCGTCAACCAGGTGCCGGAGCGGACGCTGCACAACTGGCAGAACGCGGGGGCGCGGTTGGTGGCCGAAGACCTGTCCTCCCAGGTCGAGGCCCGGTGATTGGCAGCCGTTGGCAGTGTTCGGCGTTCCGCCGGCAGTGGCGTCGGCCCTAGTTTCCGAGCCATGACGACAACTCAGGTCCGCAACGACGGTCTTCTCCGCTTCGCCCTCAAGCTCGACGGTGTCGCCTCGGGCGGGCTCGGTGTCCTCGCCCTCCTCTTTGACATCCCGACGGGATTGCCGCGTGGTCTGGTGATCGGGCTCGGCGTTTTCCTCGTCGCTTACGGGGTGGGTGTTTTCCTGCTCGGCCTCCGCCCGATCCGCCCGCTGGTCGCGGTGGTCGTGATCGGCAATTCGGTGTGGGTGCTGGACAGCTTGCTCACCGCTTTCGCCGGGTGGTTCCCGATGACCGGTCTCGGTGTTCTCCTGGTGGTCGCCCAGGCGGTCGCCGTGGCGGGGTTCATCACCCTCCAGGTGCTGGGTCTGCGCCGTTCGGGGCAGCCGGCCTGAGGGTCCGGCTCCGGCCGCGGAACTCGGCGACCACCTCGTCGCCACGCCGGACGGTGATGTCGTAGATCCCGCTGCGACCGAACCGCACCCGCTCCACCGCCTCGGCCACCAGCTCGTCACCCTCGCGCACGACCGCGATGAAGTCGATCTCCGCCTGCGCCGCCACGGTCACCGAGCCGTGGCGGTTGCACGCGCAGGCGAAGGCGGTGTCGGCGAGCAGGAACACGTACCCGCCGTGCCCGATCCCGTGGCCGTTGACCATCCGGTCGGTGATGGTCATGGCGAGGCGGGCCGTGCCGTCACCCAGCTCCAGCGCCCGGATGCCCAGCGCGGTCGAGGCGGCGTCGTTGGCGAGCATCTCTGCGGGTCCGTTCATGCCTGCACCTTAGGGTTCGCGGGTGCTGGACATCATCCGTGCGATCGGCCTGTTCGCGGTGACGAACGTCGACGACATCGTGCTGCTGGCGTTGTTCTTCGCGCGGGGCGTGCCACCGTGGCGCGTGGTGCTCGGCCAGTACCTGGGCTTCACCGCGATCCTCGCCGTCGCCATCGCCGCCGCCCTGGGCGCCACCCTGCTGCCGCCGTCGGTGCTGCCGTGGCTGGGGTTGCTGCCCCTGGCGCTGGGCGTGAAGGCGGCGTGGCAGGCGTGGCGCGGCGGCGAGGACGGCGAACCGAAGGCCACCGGCGCCCTCGGCGTCGCCGCCGTCACCTTCGCCAACGGCGGCGACAACATCGGCGTCTACGTCCCCGTCTTCGCCACCACCGGCGTCACGGAGTACGTGATCGTCTTCCTGGTCCTCGTCGCCATCTGGTGCGCAGCCGGCCACTTCTTCGCCACCCGCCCCCTCCTAACCCCCACCCTGACCCGCTGGGGACACGTGCTGCTGCCGGTGGTGCTGATCGTGATCGGTGCGCTGATCCTGCTGAGCGGCTTCAGGCGGTGAAGCCCTTGAAGATGTTGGTGAACTCGTACTGGCTCTGGCTGATGCTGCTGCACGTCGGCGAGATGCCGCCGCCCGGGCAGCCGCCGTTGTCGCGGCCCACCGACCAGAAGCCCAGCAGACCGATGCGGTTCGCGTTCGCCCACGTCACCAGCTTGCGGGCGTGGGCCTGGGTGAAGACCTTGCCGTTGAAGTTGCGGCCGATCATCGGGGTGACGCCGAGCAGCCTCTTCAGCTCCGCGTCCGACTTCGCCGGCCAGATCTGCTTCATCTGCCGCAGGCTGCTCTCGGCCGCCGCGATGACGGCGTCGCCCCAGTCCGACCGGGACGAGCCGAACTCCATGGTCATCGGGTTGACCAGCACGGTGAGGCCCTTGGCGGCCGCGTTCTGCAGGATCTGCACCGAGTACGGGTCCATGCCGTAGTCGTCGCCCTGCACGCGCATCGTGTAGCTGATCGACGTGCCGCGCTCGGTCTGCAGGCGCTTCAACGCCGTGTTCACCATGTCGTGCGGGATGGACGCCTCGACGTCGACGTCCAGGTGGTTGCTGCCGACCGCGTCGAGCACCTTCTTGTACGCCGCCAGCAGCGCGTCGGCGGTGGAGCACGAGTACTCCAGGTACGGTCCGGCCGCGCCGCCGGTCGCCACGATGACGTCACCGCCCAGCGCCTTCAACGCCTTCACGTCGTTGATGATCCGGCTGTCGTTCAACGGGATCGTGCCGCCCCACGACGGGTTGCAGCCGCTGCTGTCCGCGAGCGCGAACGCCAGCGTGAACACCTTCTGGCCGGTGGCGCGGGCGACCGACTCCAGCGACGGCGTCGGCATCGTGATGTCCACGTACGGCGCGGACTTCAGGCTGCCCGGCAGCGGCGGCTGATCCGTGGTGGTCGTGGTGGTCGTAGTGGTAGTAGAAGTGGTGGTGGTAGTGGTGCCACCGGTGCAGGGTTGGCCGTTGAGCTTGCAGTTGGCGGGCAAGCCCGTGCCGTTCACCAGGAACCCGAACGACGTCGACGCGCCCGCCGCCAGGCTGCCGTTGTACTCGCGGTTGGTGAACGTGTGGTGCGAGCCGCTGCTGACCAGCGTCGCGTCCCAGTACGAACCGGGCGTGCTGCCCGCCGGCAGGTCGAACTCGACCTTCCACCCGGACACCGCGGCCGAGCCGGCGGTGATGGTGAACTTGCCCTGGTACTGCGAGCCCCACGTCGAGTCCTGGGTGAACACGGCCGTCGGGGTCGGCGCCGCGCCCGCCGGGGCGGCGAGCAGCAGACCGGCGGTCAGGACCGCGGTGACGCCGGCCGCCAGCGCGGCCAGGCTCTTGCGCTTCCGAGACATCGCTACCTACTCCCGTGCAGGGGGGAACGGGGTGGGAGTGGTGCGGGAGCGCGGGGCGCGGCACGCCCCCACACCACGTTCGTGGCGGCGCCGCTGGCAACTGTCGGCACCGACAAGGTGACGGTAGGTGGACTGGACCACCCCGTCAATGGGTCTAGACCTTTTCCGTCGTGAACGGTCGACCGGCCAGGGTGGGAGACTGTCCCGGTGGATGCCCTCCCTTGGTCCGCCGGCGCCGCGACCGGCCTCGGCTCGCTGCCCGGAACCGACCCGCTGGAGGCCGCCAGGATCGTCCTCGGCGAACTCCCCGACTTCCCCCACCTGCCCGAACTGCCCGCGCGGGGCGTCGGCGCGGACATGATCGGCCGCACCGCGGGCCTCCTGGTCGACCTGCCGGTGGAGGTGGTCCCGTCCGGCTACCGGACCGCCGCGCACCCCGGCCGGGACCACCGGCGCGCGGTGGACCTGATGCGCCGCGACCTCGACGCGTTCGAGGAGGCCGCCGACCCGCTCGCCCCGCCGGTGGTGAAGGTGCAGGCCGCCGGCCCGTGGACGCTCACCGCGAGCGTCGAGCTGGCCCGCGGCCACCGCGTGCTCACCGACAAGGGCGCCCTGCGCGAGTTCACCGAGTCGCTGGTCGAAGGGCTCAACCGGCACGTCGCCGAGGTCGCCCGGCGCACCGGCGCGCGGGTCGTCGTGCAGCTGGACGAGCCGGCGCTGCCCGCCGTGCTGCGCGGCCTGCTGCCGACGCCGTCCAAGCTCGGCACGGTCCCCGCCGTCCCCGAACCGGACGCGCGCGCCGTGCTCCAGGCCGTGATCGAGGCCCTGGACGCCGACGTGGTCGTGCACTGCTGCGCGCCGAAGCCGCCGATCTCGCTGATCCGGCAGGCGGGCGCACGGGCGATCTCGTTCGACGTCACGGCCCTGGACGGGACGACGTGGGACGAGATCGGCGAGGCGTGGGAGGAGAAGACCCAGCTGCTGCTCGGCCTGACCCCGAGCACCGACCCGACCACGCCGCCGACGCTGCGGTCGCTGGCCAAGCCCGCGCTGGACCTGGTGGACCGCCTGGGGTTCCCGCGCGAAACCCTGGGCACGAACGCGGTGCCGACGCCGACGTGCGGGCTGGCCGGCGCGAGCGCGGCGTGGGTGCGGCGCGCGTTGGCGTTGACCGAGGACCTGGGCAAGGCGTTCGTGGAGCCGCCCGAGGGCTGGTGACGGTCAGAGGTCGGCGAACGGCGCGGCGTAGCTGAACGGGCCGGTCGCCGCGGGCGTGTAGGCGGAGAGGGTGCGCGCCTGGAAGTACGGGTCCCAGTCGGGCTCCGGCGGGGTGATGCCGAGCGTGGACGCCCGGACGAACCCGAAGCGCGAGTAGTAGTCCGGGTCGCCCAGCAGCACCACCAGGGGCTCCGACAGCGCGTCCGCGGCACCCAGGACGGTGTGCACCAACGCCTTGCCGACGCCCGAACGCTGGTGCGACGGCAGCACGCTCAGCGGACCCAGGCCCAGCGCCGGCGCGGACCCCACCGTCCCGCGCGTGCACACCACGTGCCCGACGACCGCGCCGTCCACCTCGGCGACCAGCGACAACGCCGGGATCCAGCCGACGTCCGCGCGCAGCGCGCCGACCAGCCGCACCTCCCCGCCGGGTCGGGCCGCGAACGCGGCCTCCGTCACGTCGTGGATGGCCTGGACGTCGGCCGCGGTCTCGCGTCGGATCAGCACGGGAGCACCCTACGGCTCCACCAGGTGAACGCCCGACGGCATTTCCGCCCCGCGCAGGAACTCCAGCAGCACGGCCTGGAACGCCCGCCCGGCGGACGTCGGCGCCACGTCGGTCCGGTGCGCCAGCGCCACGGTCCGCGACGTGCCCGGCGCCAGCGGCGTGCCGTGCAGCGACCGGGTCGCCAGCACCGTGCTCGGCACGATCGCCACCCCGAGCCCCACCTCGACGAACCGCAGCACGGCGTCCATCTCACCGCCCTCCACCGCGAACGTCGGCTCGAACCCCGCCTGCCGGCACGCCGCCAGCGTCGTCTCCCGCAGGTCGTAGCCGGGCCGGAACATCACCAGCGGCTGGTCGCGCAGGTCGGTCAACCGCATCCGCGCGACACCGAGCGGCGCGGCCGACGCCACCACCAGCTCCTCCCGCAGCACGGGCACCACGGTCAGCGCCCGGTCGGCGTCGGCGGGCGACACGATCACCAGCGCCAGGTCCAGCTCACCGGCCTCCAGCGCCCGCACCAGGTCACGCGACCCGCCCTCGGTCACGGACACCTGGATGCCGGGGTAGGCGTCGTGGTACCGCTTGATGACGTCGGCGAAGATGCTGGCGCACAGGCTCGGCGTCGCGCCCACCCGCACCCGGCCGCGCCGCAGCCCCAGCAGCTCGGCCACCTCCAGCCGGGCCGTGTCCACATCGGACAGGATCCGGCTGGCCACCGGCAGCAGCGCCTCGCCCGCGGGCGTCAGCGAGACGTTCCCGCGCGCCCGGCTGAACAGCTCCGCGCCCAGCTCCTTCTCCAGCGCGTGGATCTGCTTGGACAGTGAGGGCTGCGCCACACGTGCCTCCGCCGCGGCCCTGGTGAAGTGCCTCGTCCGGGCCACTGCCAGGAAGTACACGAGCTGCTGGAGCGTCATAGCCCCAGGCTATCCTCAGGCAGCGAACGATGTATTGGACGACTCGTCGCCCCCGTTCCTAGCGTCAGCGGCGTGGACACGATGGGGCTCTACCGCACGACCGTCGGCAAGAAGGTGGTCATGGCGGTCACCGGCGCGGGGTTGCTGCTGTACGTGGTCGCGCACATGGTCGGCAACCTCACGATCTTCTCCGGCGCGGCCGCGATCGACGGCTACGGCCGGTGGCTGCGCGAGATCGGCGCGGTCTGGCCGACCAGGGTCGTGCTGCTGGCGTGCGTGGCGCTGCACTTCGTCGCCGCCTACCAGTTGACGGCGCGGGCCAGGAAGGCCAGGGGCCGGTACGAGCACCGCCGCCGCGTCCAGGGCAGCTACGCGGCCCGCACCATGCGCTGGGGCGGCGTGATCATCGCCCTGTTCGTCGTCTACCACCTGCTCGACCTCACCGTCGGGTGGCTCAACCCCCGCGGCGCACCCGGCGAGATTCACTCGAACGTGGTCGCGGACTTCCAGCGCTGGTACGTGGTGCTGGCGTACTCGGTCGCCGTGCTGGCCCTGGGCTTCCACATCCGCCACGGCGTGTGGAGCGCGACCCAGACGCTGGGCGTCACCACCTCGCGCGTGATCGGCCTCGGCGTCGCCGTGGTGATCTGCGCCGGGTTCCTCTCCGTCCCCTTCGCCGTCTTCACCGGATTGGTGAGCTGACATGTTCTACACCGAGGGCGAGCCGATCGCCGACGACCGCGTCCCGGTCGGTCCGATCGAGACCCGCTGGGACCGCCGCCGGTTCTCCGCCCGGCTGGTCAACCCCGCGAACCGGCGCAACCGGAGCGTGATCGTGGTCGGCACCGGCCTCGCGGGCGGCTCGGCGGCGGCGACGCTGGCCGAGCTGGGTTACCGGGTCACGTCGTTCTGCTACCAGGACAGCCCGCGCCGCGCGCACAGCATCGCCGCGCAGGGCGGCATCAACGCGGCCAAGAACTACCGCAACGACGGCGACAGCGTGCACCGGCTGTTCTACGACACGGTCAAGGGCGGCGACTTCCGCTCCCGCGAGTCGAACGTGCACCGGTTGGCGCAGGTCAGCGTCGAGATCATCGACCAGTGCGTGGCGCAGGGCGTGCCGTTCGCCCGCGAGTACGGCGGCCTGCTGGACACCAGGTCCTTCGGCGGCGCGCAGGTCTCCCGCACGTTCTACGCCCGCGGGCAGACCGGGCAGCAGCTCCTCCTGGGCGCCTACCAGGCGTTGGAGCGCCAGATCGCCGCCGGGCGGGTCGAGATGCACCCGCGCACCGAGATGCTGGACCTGGTCGTGGTGGACGGCCGGGCCCGCGGGGTCGTGGTGCGCGACCTGGTCAGCGGCGCGGTGTCCACGCACTTCGCGGACGCCGTCGTGCTGGCCACCGGCGGCTACGGCAACGTGTTCCACCTGTCCACCAACGCGAAGGGCTGCAACGCCACCGCGATCTGGCGGGCGCACCGGCGCGGCGCGCTGTTCGCGAACCCGTGCTTCACCCAGATCCACCCGACGTGCATCCCGATCAGCGGCGACCACCAGTCGAAGCTCACCCTGATGAGCGAATCGCTGCGCAACGACGGCCGGGTGTGGGTGCCGCGCGACAAGAACGACACCCGTGCGCCCAACGACATCCCCGAAGCCGACCGCGACTACTTCCTGGAGCGCCAGTACCCGGCCTTCGGCAACCTCGTGCCGCGCGACATCGCGTCACGGGCGGCGAAGAACATCTCCGACGAGAAGCGCGGCGTGTACCTGGACTTCGCCGACGCCGTCGAACGCCTCGGCGCGCTCGCCGTCGAGCAGCGCTACGGGAACCTGTTCGAGATGTACCAGCGCATCACCGGCGACGACCCGTACACGACGCCGATGCGCATCTACCCGGCCGTGCACTACACGATGGGTGGGTTGTGGGTGGACTACGACCTGCGGTCCACCATCCCCGGCCTGTACGTGATCGGCGAGGCGAACTTCTCCGACCACGGCGCGAACCGGCTGGGCGCGTCGGCGCTGATGCAGGGCCTGGCGGACGGCTACTTCGTGCTGCCGGGGGTGATCGGCGACTACCTGGCCGACGCGCCGTTCGAGCCGGTGGGCGAGGACCACCCGGCCGTCGCCGACACCGTGTCCGAGGTGCGCGGCCGGGTGAAGACGCTGCTGGCGGTGGACGGCGACCGCACGGTCGAGTCGTTCCACCGCGAGCTGGGCCGGCTGATGTGGGACGAGTGCGGCATGGAGCGCGACGAGGCGGGGCTGCGCAAGGCGCTGGAGCGCATCCCGGAGCTGCGCGAGGAGTTCTGGCAGCGGGTGCGGGTGCCGGGCACGGGGGAGCGGCTGAACCAGGAGCTGGAGAAGGCGGGCCGGGTGGCCGACTTCCTCGAACTGGCCGAGCTGATGTGCGTGGACGCGCTGCACCGCGCCGAGTCGTGCGGCGGGCACTTCCGGTCGGAGAGCCGGACGCCGGACGGCGAGGCGTTGCGGGACGACGCGAACTACGCCTACGTGGCCGCGTGGGAGTACACGGGCGTGGGCCTGCCACCCGTGCTGCACAAGGAAGAACTGGTCTTCGAGCACGTCACGCCGAGCACCCGGAGCTACTCGTGAGACTGACCCTGCGGATCTGGCGGCAGAGCGGCGACACCGGGCGGCTGGTGGACTACGCCGTGGACGACCTGTCGCCGGACATGTCGTTCCTGGAAGCGCTGGACGTCCTCAACGAGCGGCTGATCACGTCCGGGCAGGAGCCGGTGGCGTTCGACCACGACTGCCGCGAGGGCATCTGCGGCATGTGCGGGCTGATGATCAACGGGATGGCGCACGGGCCGGAGAGGGCCACCACCGCCTGCCAGCTGCACCTGCGGCACTTCCGCGACGGCGACGTGGTGACCGTCGAACCGTGGCGCGCCGAGCCGTTCCCGGTGGTGCGGGACCTGGTGGTGGACCGGTCGGCGCTCGACCGGATCGTCGCGGCGGGCGGGTACGTCAGCGTGCCGACGGGGTCCGCGCCGGACGCGCACGCCACCCCCGTGCCCAAGCCGGACGCGGACACCGCGTTCGAGGCGGCGGCGTGCATCGGCTGCGGCGCGTGCGTGGCGGCTTGCCCGAACGGGTCGGGCATGCTGTTCACCGCCGCCAAGGCCACCCACCTCGGCGTGCTGCCGCAGGGGCAGCCCGAGCGGTACTCGCGGGCGCGGGACATGGTGGCCGAGCACGACGCGTCGGGCTTCGGCGGCTGCACCAACGCCGGCGAGTGCACGCCCGCGTGCCCCAAGGGCATCCCGCTGACGACCATCGCCCGGCTGAACGCCGACCTGCGGCGCGCTCACACCACCCGCAGCGACAGGTAACCGGTCCCGCACACCAGGAGCGTCGCGAGCAGCCCCAACAACAACGCCCTGGGGCTGGTCCGCAGCAAGCTCTTGAGACGCACCGACGTGCCCAGACCGAACAGCGCGGCGGCCAGCACGACCGTCGTCACGGTCTTCGCCGGACCGAGGACGACCGCCGGCAGCAACGGGCTGACCAGCATCGACGCCACGAAGCCGAGCAGGAACAGCGGCACCGGCGGCGTGCCGCGCCCGCCGACACCGGCCACGATCGGCGCCAGCAGCGCCACCCGGCCCAGCTTCACCGCCATGGCCGTCGCCACACCCGGGACCGGTGCGGCGGCGGCCACCTGCGCCACCTCGTGCACGCTCAACCCGATCCACTGCGGCGAGGCGCCCAACAACGGGAGCGCGACCATGGCGAGCGTGCCGTAGAGCGTGACGAGGGCGACGCTGGTCGCCACGTGCTCGTCCTCCCGCTCCACCCGGCCCTCGACGGCCGCGATGGCCGACGCGCCGCAGATCGAGAAACCACTCGCCACCAGCACGCACAACCCGCGCGGCAACCGCAGCCAACGCCCCAACCACAGCGTGCCGAAGAACGTCACCGCGACCGTGACGACGATCGCCACCAGGACGTGTGACCCCAGGTCGAGCAGCTGCGCCACGGACAGTTGCAGACCGAGCAGCACCACGCCCACCCGCAGCAACCGGCGCGTGACACCGGCCAGGTCCGGCAGGCGCCCACCCACCAGCACACCCAGGACCAACGCGGCGATCAGCACCCACCCAGCCTCCGACCGCGCCGACGTCGCCGGTAGCCCGTCATCCGCTCTGGGGTCATACCCTGTGGCTATGACCCCGGACCTCGAATCGCTGCGCCTGCTGGTGCTGGTCGGGGAACTGGGCAGCCTCGGCCGGGCCGCCGACGAGCTGGGCATCGCCCAGCCGTCGGCCGGCAAGCGCCTGTCCACGCTGGAACGCCGCCTCGGCGTCGTCCTGGTCGACCGGGGCCGCCGCGGCTCGGTCCTCACCCCTGCGGGCGTCGTCGTGACCGAACGCGCCCGCCGCGTCCTGGCCGAGGTCGCGGGCCTGGTCGAAGCCGCACGCGCCCTGCGGTCCGCGCGGGAAGCCGAACTGCGCGTCGCCGCCAGCATGACCGTCGCCGAACACCTCGCCCCGAGCTGGATCGGCGAACTCCGCCGCACCCGACCCGACCTGCGCGTCGGCCTGCGCGTGACCAACTCCGAAACCGTCGGCCGACTCGTCCGCGACGGCCACGTCGACCTCGGGTTCGTCGAAGCACCAGGGTCCCTGCCAGGGCTTTCGTCCCGCAAGGTCGCCGTGGACCGACTCGCCGTCGTCGTCGCGCCAGGACACCCCTGGACCCGCCGCCGCCGACCCCTCACCCCGCCCGAGCTCGCCGCCACACCCCTCGTCATGCGGGAACGCGGCTCCGGCACCCGCGACACCCTCGACCGCGCACTGCCCGACGCGTGCCCGCCCGCGCTCGAACTCGGCTCCACCACCGCCGTCCGCGGCGCCGTCGTCGCCGGCGTGGCCCCCGCCGCGCTCAGCGTCCTCGCCATCGCCGTCGACCTCGCCGAAGGACGCCTGGTCGAAGTGCCCGCCGACCTCGACCTGCGCCGCGTCCTGCGCGCCGTCTGGCCGGGCGGCCGCAAGCTCGTCGGACCCGCCGCGGAACTCCTCGCCACCGCCTGCCGCCGTAGTTCAATGGAGCCATGAGCTGGTTCCGCCGCCGCACCGAACCCGAACCCCGACCCGTCCACCTGCCCAACCCGGACGAGGCCGCGGTCGCCTTCTGGCACGAGTGGTTCGACCTGCTGCCCACCGTCAGCGCGGCACTCGGCGACGGCGAACCCCACCGGGTCGAGGGCGACCTCGGCGCGATGGTCGCCGCCCTGCACCCCGACCTGGAGTTCTCCCTCGAACGCGGCCACCGCGCCATCTACGCCCTGGTGGTCAGCAGCCGCGAAGACCCCCGGCTGCGCCCCTGCACGGACGCCTGGATCAAAGCCGCGCCCCCCGAGGACATGATCTGGGAGTACCACGACTCCGTCCCCGCCGTCCCCGACCCGACCCTCGTCACCATCAACCTCGGCCCGCGCCGCATCCGGCTCGCCGACGTGCGCGTCGTCGCCCAGGTCTCCGACGGCCTGGTCGACGTCGCCGTCCACCACCCCGAGTTCGCCACCCTGGACGACACCGCCCGGCAGACCCTGACGTTCCTGCCCCTGGACGTCACCCTCGGTGAACGACTGGCCGGTGAACGACTCGGTCGAGTGGAAACCGCGTCGACCGAACCGGACGGCGCGATCGACCTCCTGGAGTTCCGCGAACTGGTCCGCGCGATGACCGGCGACGAACCCTGAAATTGTCGTACCCCCTGACTACGCTCACCCCGTGACCAGCAACGACCCGGTGAACCCGCCCCCCGTCGAGGGCGTCGAGGACGTGCCCGCCGACGTGCGCGCCCAGCACGCCGCACTGGCCGAGGTGGTGCGCGCGCACCAGTTCCGCTACTACGTCCTCGACTCGCCGACGGTCAGCGACGGCGAGTTCGACGCGCTGCTGCGCGAGCTGGAAGCGCTGGAGCAGGCCCACCCCGGCCTCGCCACCCCCGACTCGCCCACCCAGCTCGTCGGCGGCACGTTCTCCACCGAGTTCAAGGCCGTCGACCACCTGGAGCGGATGCTCAGCCTCGACAACGTCTTCTCCCACGACGAGCTGCGCGGCTGGTTCGACCGGGTCGCCAAGGAGGTCGAGGGCGCCCACTTCCTGTGCGAGCTGAAGATCGACGGCCTGGCCGTCAACCTGCTCTACGAGCACGGCAAGCTCGTCCGCGCGCTCACCCGCGGCGACGGGCGGACCGGCGAGGACGTCACCCTCAACGTCCGCACGCTCGACAGCGTCCCCGAAGCGCTGACCGGCTCCGACGACTACCCCGTGCCCGCCCTGGTCGAGGTGCGCGGCGAGGTGTTCTTCGCCATCGAGGACTTCCTGGAGCTCAACGCCAGGCTCGTGGAAGCAGGCCGACCGCCGTTCGCCAACCCGCGCAACACCGCCGCCGGGTCGCTGCGGCAGAAGGACCCGAAGGTCACCGCGTCCCGCAAGCTGCAGATGATCTGCCACGGCCTCGGCAAGCGCGACGGCTTCGAACCCGGCCGGCAGTCCGAGTCCTACGAGGCGCTGCGCGCGTGGGGGCTGCCGGTGTCCCCGCACACCAAGGTGCTCAGCACGTTCGAGGAGGTCAGCGCCCACGTCGAGTACTGGGGCGGGCACCGGCACGACGCCGTGCACGAGATCGACGGCGTGGTCGTCAAGGTCGACGAGGTCTCGTCCCAGCGCCGCCTCGGCACCACCTCCCGCGCACCGCGCTGGGCGATCGCGTTCAAGTACCCGCCCGAGGAGGCGACGACCACCCTGCTGGACATCCAGGTGCAGGTCGGCCGCACCGGCCGCGTGACACCGTTCGCCGTGATGGAACCGGTCAAGGTCGCCGGCTCCACCGTCGCGCGCGCCACCCTGCACAACGCCAGCGAGGTCAAGCGCAAGGGCGTGCTGATCGGCGACCGCATCGTCATCCGCAAAGCGGGCGACGTGATCCCCGAGGTGCTGGGCCCGGTGATCGACGCCCGCCCCGCCGACGCGCGCGCGTTCGAGATGCCCCTGACCTGCCCCGAGTGCGGGCACGCGCTGCGCCCGATGAAGGAAGCCGACGTCGACATCAGGTGCCCCAACGCCGCCGGCTGCCCGGGCCAGCTCCGCGAACGCCTGGCCTACCTGGCGTCCCGCTCGGCGCTGGACGTCGAAGTCCTCGGCTTCGAGGCCGCGGCGGCGCTGGTGGAGTCGCCGGTGTACGGGGACGAGGGCGACCTGTTCACCCTCGACGCGGACCGCCTGGCGCAGGTCGACCTGTTCCGCACCAAGGACGGCGAGCTGACCGCCAACGCCCTGAAGCTGCTGGACAACCTCGAAACGGTGAAGAGCCGTCCACTGTGGAGGGTCATCGTCGCCCTCTCCATCCGCCACGTGGGCCCCACCGCCGCCCGCGCCCTGGCCCAGGAGTTCGGCTCCCTGGACCGCATCACCGAGGCCACCGAAGCCGAACTGGCCGCCGCCGAGGGCGTGGGCCCGACCATCGCCACCGCCGTGCGCGAGTGGGTCGACACCCCGTGGCGACAGGCCATCGTCGCCAAGTGGCGCGCCGCCGGCGTGCGCACCACCGAATCCCGCGACACCTCCATCCCCCGCAACCTGGAGGGCCTGTCCATCGTCGTCACGGGCTCCCTCGAAACCTTCTCCCGCGACGAAGCCAAAGAAGCCATCCTGTCCCGCGGCGGCAAGGCGGTGGGCGCGGTGTCGAAGAAGACGGCGTTCGTCGTCGTAGGCGAATCCCCCGGCTCCAAAGCCGACAAGGCAGCACAGCTGAAGGTCCCCATCCTGACCGAAGCAGGCTTCCGAATCCTCCTCACCGAGGGCCCCACCGCCGCCACCGAAGTAGCCCAAATCCCCACCCCTCCCACCCCGGACCCCTCAACCACCGACAACACCCCACCTGCCGACCTTTCTCCCTCCACCCCTCTGACCAGCACTTCTCCCACCCCCTCGCCCCCGATCGAGTGAACCTGCACCACGGACCTCAACATAACGCCGTTTCCAAACCCGCCAAACGTCGGTTAAAACAACGAGGCCCGCACCAACCACCCACCCATCCCACTCACCTCCGACCTCCCCAACCCACGCAACCAACCCAGCACCCCCGCCTCGCACCCGCAGGTGTCGAGAACACAGCCAGCCGCAGGCATGAGCGGGGGCTTGGACCTGGACGTGGAGCATGGGCTGGACAGCATGGGCTGAACAGAGAGCGCGGGCCTGGATGCAGATACGGGTGCAGGCATAGGTGCGGGTGCGGGCGTGACGCTGAGGGAGCGCTCGATCAACGCCGGGACGTGACGTCCGGGAAGCGGCCCACCCACCGCTTCTGCCAGGGCGTCTCCACCGCGCGGCGGTTGTAGTTGGCCCGCGTCCACGTCACGGCTTCACCCGAAGGGACGCCCGCGAGCACTGCCAGGCAGGCGATGACCGTGCCGGTCCGCCCGACACCGCCGCCGCACGCCACCTCGACCCGTTCCCCGGCCACAGCCCGCGCGTGCAGGTCGCGGATCAGCGCCACGGCCTGCTCCGGCGACCTGGGCAGCCGGAAGTCCGGCCACTCGACCCACTCGTGCGCCCACGAGGGCGCGTCCGGGCGCGCCATCACCGCGCGCCGCATCTTGGGCGAACCGAGGTAGAGGGCGTACTCGGGTGTGCCCTCGGGCGTGGGGTTGCGCAGTCCGCGACCGCGCACCCGGGAGCCGTCAGGGAGTTCGATCGCACCGGGAAGGCTCATCCGCCCATCATCGCGCTCCGCGGTCCCGCGGGTGGGCGAGGGGCGACTTCCGGTCCGGGCCTTGATCGCACCCCTTCCGGCGCAGTTGTCTGGACGGGGAACGGCGGTCCGGTGAGGTGGAGGAGTCGCAGATGGCCGACATCGTGGTGAGACCCGCTCGGGAGGACGAGTGGGCGGCGGCGGGTGCGCTCACCGTCGCGGCCTACCAGGCAGACCGCCACATCGACAGCCACACCGGCAAGTACGCCGACACTCTGGTCGACGCGCCCTCCCGAGCCCGCGAGGGCGAGCTGCTGGTGGCGGTGGACGCGGGCGGGGCCGTGCTCGGCACCGTCACGGTGGTCCGGCCCGGCACCCCGTACGCCGAGGTCAGCCGGGACGGCGAGGTCGAGTTCCGGATGCTCGCGGTGAGCCCGGCGGCCCGCGGTCGCGGTGTGGGTGAGGCGTTGGTGCGGGCGGTGATCGCACGGGCGCGCGAGCTGGGCGTGCGGCGGCTGGTGATGAGCAGTTCCGAGCACATGGCCACGGCGCACCGGCTCTACCGGCGGCTGGGGTTCCGGCGGTCGCCCGAGCGCGACTGGCAGCCGGTGCCCGGTGTGGACGTGACCGCGCTCGGGTTCAGCCTCGAACTCGCATGATCTCGTCGCGCAGCGCCCGGTCCCGCGCGGCCCGGTCGTAGAGCAGGCCGACCAGCGTCGCGTGGTCGAGCTCGGCGAGCCGGACGCGCAGCTCCTCGTCCTCCGCGTCCGGCGGCGGCACGGTCAGGCCGCGCTCCAGCAGCACCAGGCCGACCGCGACGCAGTGCTTGCAGAAGAACCCCTGCGACCCGTACGGGCAGGTGCAGCTCCCGACCAGCCGGGTGTCCTCCCACCGCAGCGCCACCAGGTACTCGGCCGCGCCGACCACGACGCCGTCGACGTGCCGCGAGCGCACGGCCAGCTCCACCACGGAGGCCCGGTAGGTCAGCCCGCGCCAGTACGACTTGGCGCCCGCGTGGTGGCGCAGCAGGGCTGGGGTCAGCGTCGGCATGGCGGTATCCAACACCTTGTGGTTCGGTGGGTTTCGTGCTCCAGGCTTGTCTGAACGGCGCCCGTGAGCCGGGCAGCCACCCTAGTGTGCCGATCACCCCGCAGCAGCTGGCGGCCGACGCCGCGGCGTGCGCGGAGCTGGGCGTCACGTCGTTCCACCTGCACCCGCGGGACGTGGTCGGGCTGGAGGTGCTGGCCGGGCCCGAGGTGGCCACCGCGGTGGCCGTGGTGCGCGGCGTGGTGCCGCGGGCGGAGATCGGGGTGACGACGGCGGCGTGGGTCGTGCCGGACCGCGTGCGGCGGGCGGAGCTGGTGCGCGGGTGGGCCGGGTTGGCGTCCGGGCGGCCCGACTTCGCGTCGGTGAACGTGCACGAGGAGGGCTGGCTCGACGTCGCCGCCGCGCTGCGCGACGCGGGGGTCGGGATCGAGCTGGGCGTGTTCCACGAGCGGGCGGCGCGGCTGCTGGCGGACGTCGGCGTGCTGGCGGGGGTGGTGCGGGTGCTGGCCGAGGTGCAGCCGGGGGAGACCGTCGACCACGCCGAACGGCTGGTGGACCTGCTCGCGCCGCTCGGCGTGCCGATCCTGCTGCACGGCGAGGACGACAGCGCGTGGCCGGTGCTCGACCACGCGCTGGCGCTGGGGCTGGACACGCGCATCGGGCTGGAGGACACGCTCATCGCGCGTGACGGCACGCGGGCGGTGGGCAACGCGCAGCTCGTCAGCCTTGCTCGAGGGTAAAAGCACTGGTAGCGCGGGTGGCTGGCGTGGTTTTGTGACGTCATGGTGTCCACCGACCGGCTTCTCGCCTTCGCGGCGACGTCGCTGCTGCTGATCCTGATCCCCGGGCCGAGCGTGCTGTTCGTGGTCGGTCGGGCGCTGGCGCAGGGCCGGCGGGCCGCGCTGATCACCGTGCTGGGCAACACGCTCGGCGCGTACGCGCTCGTGGTGGCCGTCGCGTTCGGCGTCGGGGCGGTGGTGGAGCGCTCGGCGGTGGTGTTCACGACGTTGAAGCTGATTGGCGCCGCGTACCTGGTGCACCTGGGGGTGAAGGCGGTGCGGCAGCGCGGGTCGCTGCACGCGTCGTTCGGCGGGGGCGGTGCGGCGCGGGGCGGGTTGCGCACGTTGTGGGAGGGGTTCGCGGTCGGCGTGGCGAACCCGAAGACGATCGTGTTCTTCGCCGCCGTGCTGCCGCAGTTCGTGGACCGGGCGCAGGGGCACGTGGCCGGTCAGATGCTGCTGCTGGGGCTGCTGTTCAACGTCATCGCGCTGGCGTGCGACAGCGCGTGGGGGCTGGTCGCGTCCACCGCGCGCGACTGGTTCGCCCGCTCACCGCGCCGCTTGGCCGTGGTCGGCGGCGCGGGCGGCGTGGCGATGATCGGCCTGGGCGTCACCATCGCCGCCACCGGCCGCAAGGACTGACCCCACCACACCCGCGAGAGTCCAACGTTCGGCCCGCGAGAGTCCAACGTCCACGACCGCTGAGTTCAACGCTCGACATACCCGCCGGTCTGCCTGAGCGTTGAACTCGGGGTGCGCGAGCGTTGGACTCTCGCGCCCTGAGCGTTGGACTCTCGCGCCCTGAGCGGTGGACTCTCGCGGGTCAGTCGGGGAGGACGACGGAGACGATGCCGGCCAGGTGGGCCAGGCGGGCCACCTCGGCGGCGCGGAACATCGGGCCCCCGGGGCGGCCGACCAGCAGGACGCGGTCCGGCTTGCCCAGGGGGGTGGCGGCCAGCTCGGTGCCCAGCTCCTGCCAGGTCTCGGGCACCCACTCGTCCTCGCCGTCCAGCACGGTGGCGCGGGCCAGCGGCAGCCACGGCGGGGTGGCCAGCCTGGTCTCCGGCGCGGCCGACGACGAGGTCAGGCGGGTGGCGGTGCGGCCGTCCCAGGACACCACCACCGCCCACCCGGCCCGGATGATCTTCGGCACGCCCTCGGTGAACACCGCCAGCCCGTGCGCGGGCTCCTCGGCGACCTCCTCCACCAGCTCCAGCTCGCGGTGGGTGTCCAGCACCCCCGCGTACGGCCGGACCGCGTCCACCTCGACGCCGTCGATGGACTCCGCGGCGGTGATCAGCACGTCCGGCAGCCGGCCGGACGGCAGCTCCACCACCAGGTCGTCGATGGCCAGGCCGGCCCCGCGCTCCACCACGTCCACGCTGAGGATGTCGGCCCCGATCTCGCCGAGCGCGGAGGCGACCGCGCCCAGGGTGCCGGGACGGTCCGGGAGCTGGACCCGGATCAGGAAGGACACGGTGCACGCCTCCAAGGCTGTGGTGGAGCGTCGGGGTGGGAACTCGCCGGTCGCTGATTCTCGCAGACGCAGCTTCGCTTTCCGACCCACCAGCCGCGTTGCGCACGGGTAAAATCGCGCACCCCCGCGCGCGAGCGCGGGCAACCCGGTCGGAGGTCGCTCTGACCAGCCAATAGACTCGGAAGGTCCAAAAACCACAAAACCAGACCCCCGGGGGTTGACGAGGTGCCCAGCATCTCCCGCGACGAGGTCGCGCACCTGGCCCGCTTGGCGAGGCTCGCCGTCACCGACGACGAGCTGGACCTGTTCGCCGGCCAGTTGGACGTGATCCTGCAGTCGGTGGCCACGGTGGGCGACATCGCCACCGCGGACATCCCGCCCACTTCGCACGCCGTTCCGCTGACCAACGTGTTCCGCGAGGACGTGGTGCGTCCCAGCCTCGGTCAGCAGCAGGCGCTCGCGGGCGCCCCCGCCGCCGAGGACGGCCGCTTCCGCGTGCCCCGCATCCTGGGGGAGGAAGCATGACCGACCTGATCCGCAGCACCGCCGCCGAGCTGGCCGCGAAGATCGCGGGCCGGGAGGTCTCCGCGGTCGAGGTCGCCCAGGCCCACCTCGACCGGATCGGCGAGGTCGACGGCGCGGTGCACGCGTTCCTGCACGTCGACACCGAGGGCGCGCTGAACGCCGCCCGCAAGGTCGACGAGGACATCGCGGCCGGCGTCCAGGTCGGCCCGCTGGCCGGCGTGCCGATCGCGCTCAAGGACGTGCTCACCACCGAGGGCGTGCCGACCACGGTCGGCTCGAAGATCCTCGAGGGGTGGGTGCCGCCCTACGACGCCACGGTGACCCGCAGGCTGAAGGAGGCCGGCCTGGTCATCCTCGGCAAGACCAACATGGACGAGTTCGCGATGGGCTCCTCCACCGAGAACTCGGCCTACGGCCCGACCCGCAACCCGTGGGACACCGACCGCATCCCCGGTGGCTCGGGCGGCGGCTCGGCGGCGGCGCTGGCCGCGTTCGAGGCGCCGCTGTCGATCGGCACGGACACCGGCGGCTCGATCCGCCAGCCCGGCTCGGTCACCGGCACGGTCGGCGTGAAGCCCACCTACGGCGGCGTGTCCCGCTACGGGCTGGTGGCGTTCTCGTCGTCGCTCGACCAGGCCGGGCCGTGCGCCCGCACGGTGCTGGACGCGGCCCTGCTGCACGAGGTCATCGGCGGCTACGACCCGATGGACTCGACCTCGATCGACGCGCCGGTCCCGCCGGTGGTGGCGGCGGCCCGCGAGGGCGCGAGCGGCGACCTGTCCGGCGTGCGCGTCGGCGTGGTCGCGCAGTTCAGCGGCGACGGCTACCAGCCGGGCGTGCTGCGCAGCTTCGAGGCGGCCGTGGCGCAGCTCAAGCAGCTGGGCGCGGAGGTCGTCGAGGTCTCGTGCCCGAGCTTCGACTACGCGCTGCCCGCGTACTACCTGATCGCGCCGAGCGAGGCGTCGTCCAACCTGGCCCGCTTCGACGCCATGCGCTACGGCATCCGGGTCGGCGACGACAGCACGCGCAGCGCCGAGGAGGTCATGTCGCTGACCCGCGAGGCCGGGTTCGGCGCCGAGGTGAAGCGCCGCATCATGATCGGCACGTACGCGCTGTCGTCCGGCTACTACGACGCGTACTACGGCTCGGCGCAGAAGGTGCGGACGCTGATCAGCCGCGACTTCGACGCCGCGTTCGCCACCGTGGACGTGCTGGTCTCGCCGACCACGCCGACCACCGCGTTCCGGATCGGCGAGCGCACCGACGACCCGATGGCCATGTACCGGGCGGACCTGTGCACGATCCCGGCGAACCTGGCCGGGAACGCCGCGATGAGCGTCCCGAGTGGACTGTCCGACGAGGACGGCCTGCCGGTCGGCCTGCAGATCATGGCGCCGGCGCTGCAGGACCACCGGATGTACCGGGTGGCGGCGGCGTACGAGGTGGCGCGCGACGCCGCCCTCGGCGCGCCGGTGATCCACTCCGTGCCGCAGCCGGCGGGTGCGCGGTGAAGCGGGCGCGCACGGTCTTCGCGCTGGTGGGCGCCGCGAGCGCGGCGGCGGGCGCGTTCTCCACGCTGAAGTCGGCTCGTGGCAAGAACGACAAGCTCGCGCTGGTCAACGCCGCGGCGAGCATCCTGGTGGCGATCACCGGCGCGGCGCTGGCCGTGCGGGGTCTGCGGAAGGACGGGAAGGCATGACGTCGGTGCACGAGCTGATGGACTACGCCGAGGTCGTCGAGCGGTTCGACCCGGTGCTCGGGCTGGAGGTGCACGTCGAGCTGCACACCCGCACGAAGATGTTCTGCGGGTGCGCGAACGTCTTCGGCGGCGAGCCGAACACCCAGGTCTGCCCGATCTGCCTCGGCCTGCCGGGCGCGCTGCCCGCGGTGAACGGCAAGGCGGTGGAGTCGGCGATCCGGATCGGGTTGGCGCTCAACTGCGAGATCGCCGAGTGGTGCCGGTTCGCCCGGAAGAACTACTTCTACCCGGACATGCCGAAGAACTTCCAGACCTCGCAGTACGACGAGCCGATCGCCTTCAACGGCCACCTGGACGTGACGCTGGACGACGGCTCGCTGTTCCGGGTCGAGATCGAGCGCGCGCACATGGAGGAGGACACCGGCAAGTCGCTGCACGTCGGCGGCGCGACGGGCCGCATCCACGGCGCGGAGCACTCGCTGCTCGACTACAACCGCGCGGGCGTGCCGCTGATCGAGATCGTCACCAAGCCGATCACCGGCACCGGCGAGCGGGCGCCCGAGGTGGCGCGCGCGTACGTCACGGCGCTGCGGGACCTGCTCAAGGCGCTCGACGTGTCCGACGTCCGGATGGACCAGGGCTCGCTGCGGTGCGACGCGAACGTGTCGCTGATGGCCAAGGACGCGACCGAGTTCGGCACCCGCACCGAGACGAAGAACGTCAACTCGCTGCGCAGCGTCGAGCGGGCGGTCCGGTTCGAGATGACCCGCCAGGCGGCGCTGCTGGCGGCGGGCGGCTCGATCACGCAGGAGACCAGGCACTTCGACGAGTCGACGGGCTCCACCTCGTCGGGCCGCACGAAGGAGACCGCGGAGGACTACCGGTACTTCCCGGAGCCCGACCTGGTGCCCATCGCGCCGTCCCGCGAGTGGGTGGAGGAGCTGCGCGGCACGCTGCCGGAGCTGCCGTGGGAGCGCCGCAAGCGGGTGCGGCAGGAGTGGTCGCTGACCGACGCCGAGCTGCGCGACCTGGTCAACGCGGGCGCGGTGGACCTGGTGTCGGCCACCGTGGACGCGGGCGCGACGCCCGCCGAGGCCCGCTCGTGGTGGGTGTCCTACCTGACCAAGGAGGCCAACGACCGCGGCGTCGAGCTGTCCGGGCTGGGCATCACGCCGGCGCAGGTCGCGCGGGTCGTCGCGCTGGTGAACGCCGGTGAGCTGACCAACAAGCTGGCCCGCGAGGTCGTCACCGGCGTGCTGGAGGGCGAGGGCGAGCCGGAGGCCGTCGTCGAGGCGCGCGGGCTGAAGGTCGTCTCGGACGACTCCGCGCTGGAGCAGGCGGTGGACGAGGCGCTGGCGGCGCAGCCGGACGTGGCGGCGAAGATCCGCGACGGCAAGGTGGCCGCGGCCGGTGCGATCGTCGGCGCGGTGATGAAGGCGACGAAGGGCCAAGCGGACGCGAAGCGCGTGCGCGAGCTCGTCATCGCCCGCTGTTCGTAGTGCCCGATGGGCTGTGGGGCGGTGGGTCCGCGACCTCCCGCCCCACAGCCCTTTGCGCCACCGGGCGGAACGTCCACTCGCGATCGGTCCACTCGCGATCCGCCCGCTCCGGGCACCGCCGGTCACCATTCCGGGACGGGCCGTGTCCGCACCGCGCCGGCCGGTGGCGGATTCCACGTGGGACGGACGACGCGGGGTCGCCTTATTGCGGCTCCAGGCCCGGTTCCGGGCTGTTAACGCGTTCGCCCATTCGAGTGGTAACGCCACCTGAAACGCCCCTTCGGCGCTGGTCAGCGAAGCTCAAGATCACCTTTGTTGTAGCTCTTAGTAAATTCCCCCCTCATAGGTGCGTCCATCTGTGTAAGGCTTGAGCCGTTCGGAAGGCCGGGGGGTCTCCGAAATGCCGGTGCAGACACGGAGAAGACGGCCCCGAAAGGGGTCTTGTTGTAGGGGAGGGCAACGTCATGACCCAGACTGACCCGAAGCTGGTCGCCGAGATCGACGCCATCGAGGACGAGGTCATCGGGAACGAGGCCGAGGTCGTGGTCGCGGTGGGCGGCGGTGACGACCCCAACGGGGGTCCGTACAAGCCGGTCGAGGACGACCCGGAGGTCCAGCCGCTGATCAAGCCGATGGGCGGCCCGTACAAGCCGGTGAGCGACCCCGTCGAGGCGAAGTAGGTCACCGGAGGGTGACCGTGCGGTGACAACGCGGCGAATGCTGCCAGCCCACTGGCTGGCAGCATTCGCCCGTCGCTTGTGATCTCATATGACCGTGCCTGCGAAAACTCCTGGTCGGGGACCGGATCACGCGGTCGAGTCGGCCCGGCGGTTGCACCGCAGCGCGTTGGAGGCGGCCACCGCCGACCGCCACCCGGAGGCCATCCGGCAGCTGCGCAGGGGCCTGGCGCTGCTGGAGGAACCGGGCACCGACCCGCAGGACCGGCTCGCCGTCCGCAGCCGCATCCTCATCACGCTGGCGTTCTGCCTGGCCGAGACGGCGACCGTGGCCGCGGGCCTCACCCAGCTCGACGGCGTCGACCGCGAGCTGAACGGCGTCCGCGACGAGGCGCTGAAGGCGCACCTGTCCACGCTGGTCAACCTGAACCGGGCCGCGCTGCTGTGCCGGGTCGGCCGGATCGACGAGGGCATCGCCCAGCTGGACCGCGAGATCGAGCGCAGCGAGCGGCGGCTGGCCGTGCGCGCCGACCCGGAGGCCGCCGACCTGCTGGTGACCGCGCTGTCCAACCGGGGCAACGCGCACGGCGAGGTGCACCGGCACGACAAGGCCGCCCGCGACCTCGACCGGGCCGCCGCCCTCGCCGCCGCGCACGACCTGCCGCTGCGCGCCGCCATCGCCAAGCACGCGCTGGGCAACGCGGTGCAGCGGGCGGGCGACATCCCGGACGCGCTGCGGCACTACCACGAGGCGAACCGGGCGTTCCAGGAACTCGAACCGGGCCTGCTGCTGCGCCTGCGCATCGACCAGGCCGAGGCGATGATCAGCGTCGGGCTGGCCGACGAGGCGGGCCGGCTGCTGGACGAGGTGCTGCCGGAGCTGCGCCGCCAGCGCATCGGGCAGGACGTCGCCGAGGCCGAGCTGTTCCGCGCCGCGGCGGCGCTGCAGGACGGCGACCTCCCGCTGGCCCGGCGGATGGCGGCCTCGGCGCAGCGCAAGCTGCTCGGCCGCGGCAGCCCGGCGTGGGCGGCGGTGGCCGGGCTGATCACGCTGCGGGCGGACGCGGTGCGCGCGTTGGACTCCCGGCGCCCCGGCGCGAAGGTGACCACGCGGGCGATCGACCTGTCCGAGCTGCTGTCCCGGCTGAAGCTGGTCGACCAGGCCGCGTTCGCGCTGGTGCTGGCGGCCCGGCTGGAGATCCGCCGGGGCGACCCGGACCGGGGCGCGGAGCTGCTGCGCAGCGTGCCGAAGTCGCGCCGGATCGCGCCGATCGACCACCGGATGCTGCTGCGGCTGTGCCGGGCCGAGCTGGCGCTGGCCCGCGGCAACGAGCGGGTGGCGCTGGCGCAGGCCAAGGCCGGGCTGGCCGAGCTGGGCCGGATGCGGGACCGGCTGGGCGGGCTGGAACTGGTGTCCGGCACCGCCGTGCACGGCCGTGAGCTGGGTGAGCTGGCCGTGCGGCTGGTGCTGCGGGGCCGCGACTCGGCGGCCAACGCCAAGCGGCTGTTCACCTGGCTGGAGCGCACCCGCGCGCAGCTGTACCGGTACGACCCGGCGGAGTCCACTGTGGACTCCGAGCTGGGCGAGCGGATCGCCGAGGTGCGCAGGCTCAGCCGGGCCCTGCTGCGCGCCCGGCTGGACGGGCTGCCGACCGACGAGCTGGAGGTGCGGCTCAAGGCGAGCCAGCGCGCCGCCACCCGGATGGGCTGGAGCGCCAGCCCGTGGGGCACGCCGCGCCCGGTCGTCGCCCCGGACGAGGTGCTGGCCAGGCTGGACGGCCGGGCCATGGTGAGCTTCGCGGTGTCCGACGACGAGCTGATCGCCGTCGTGCTGGCGGGCGACCGGGTGCGGATGGTGCGGCTCGGGTCGGCCGCCGCGGTCACCGAGGGCGCGCGCCGGCTGCACGCCGACCTCAACGCGCTCGCGCCGGACCACCTGCCGCCGCCGCTGGCGGAGGTCATCTCGGGGTCGGCGCGCCGCGAGGCGGAGAAGCTGGACCGGCTGCTGCTCGGCCCGCTGGCGCCGATGATCGGCGACCGGGCGCTGGTCGTGGTGCCGACCGGCGCGCTGTACGTGGTGCCGTGGGGCGTGCTGCCGACGTGCGCGAACCGGCCGACGACGGCCGTGCCGTCCGCCACCGCGTGGGTGTCGGCGATCCGCGAGGAGCGGGAGGCCGCCAACGGGGTGCTGCTGGTGCGCGGACCCGGGTTGCAGGCCGCGCAGGGCGAGATCGACCGGCTCGCGGGCTACCACGGCGACGCGAAGCTGCTCGGCGTGACCGAGGCGAAGGTCGGCGCGGTGCTGGAGGCGCTGGACGGCGTGGAGCTGGCGCACATCGCCGCGCACGGCGAGCACGAGCCGGAGAACGCGCTGTTCTCCCGGCTGGAGCTGGTGGACGGCGCGCTGTTCGCGCACGAGGTCGGCCGGGTGCGCCGGCCGCCGCACCAGGTCGTGCTGGCCGCGTGCGAGCTGGCGCTGAACCGGGTGCGGCCCGGCGACGAGCCGCTGGGGTTCGCCGGGGCCCTGCTGGCGGGCGGCGCCCGGACGGTGATCGCCGCTTCCAGCCGGGTCGGCGACGAGCCGGCGGCGGCGGCGATGGCCGACTTCCACCGCATCCTCGCGGGCGGCGCGTCGCCGGCGGTGGCGCTGGCCGAGGCGATCGCGGTGGACCCGATGCGCCGTCCGTTCGTGTGCCTCGGGTCGGGATAGCGCACCACCGGCCGTCCTACCGGTTGCACGGGTCGCGCGCGCCCGCTACTCAGGGTGGAGGAGTTCTTCGGCGACCACCCCGGGGGGCACGATGCGCTCGTTGCTGCTCACGGTCCTGCTGCTGGCCACGATGACCACACCCGCGTCCCCCTCGCCCGCCGCGGGCCGGGCGCACGAGCCGGGCAACGGCCCGGAGCGCAACCAGGTCGCCGCCGTCGACCCGGCGCCGAGCACCGCCGCCCCGGGCTACAACTGGCCCGAGGGCAACCCCGGCTACCCGCGCCGCACCCGGCTGCGGGTCCACCCCGAGGACCGGGCCGACCGGTCGACCAAGCTCGGGCTCGCGCCGTACCACTCGCTCGCGCCGCGCCTGAACGACCTCCAGCGCCGCGGCGACCGGGTGTCGGTCGAGGTGATCGGCCAGTCGACGGCGGGCCGCGACCTGTACCTGATCACGCTCACCGCGCCGGAGAGCCCCGCGGAGACCCGCAGGCAGGACGCCTGGCGCCGGAAGATCGAGGACGACCCGGCCGCCGCGGCTCGGGACTTCTTCCTGCGCGGCAACTACAAGGCGCCCGTGTGGGTCAACGCCAACATCCACGGCGACGAGTGGGAGGGCACCGACGGCGCGCTGCGGGTCGTCGAAGACCTCGCCTCCGCGACCGACCCGGCCACCCTGGAGTTCCTGCGCCGGCACCGGGTGCACGTGAACGTCACCGCCAACCCGGACGGGCGGGTGGCCGGCACCAGGGCGAACGCGGCCGGGTTCGACCTGAACCGGGACTTCGTCACGTCCTCGCAGCCGGAGTCGCGGGCCATGCGGGACGTGGTGCGGCGGATCCAGCCGCTGCTGGTGCTGGACGAGCACGGGTACGTGGACGGCACGCTGATCGAGCCGACCACGCCGCCGCACGGCCAGAACTACGACTTCGACCTCTACCTCGGGCACGGCTACGCGGCCGGGTTGCGCATGGAGGCCGCGGTCAAGGCGCTCGGCCACCCCGAGGCGGCCTCGCCGAGCATCCCCTTCCGCGACCACCCGCCGGGCGTGTGGGACGGGTGGGCGCCGATCTACACCGCGCAGTACTCGATGTACCACGGCGCGGTGGCCTTCACGGTCGAGGTCCCCCTGCGGGTGAACCGGGGCGAGTACACGACCCAGCCGGAGTCGGAGCTGCGCCGCCGTTCGGCGATCAACACCGACGTCGTGGCGGCGACGATCCGCAGCGCCCTGGAGTACGCGCGGGAGAACCGGCGCTCGATGGTGGACAACCAGATCGAGGTGTTCCGCCGCGGCCTGGCGGGCGAGCCGCAGCGGGTGCTGCCGGACGGCTTCGTGCCGGGCTTCGGCCCCGAGGACCGCTACACCACGGAGTTCCCGCGCGCCTACGTCGTGCCGGTGGGCGCCGGGCAGCGCTCCGGGCGGGCGGCGGCGCGGCTGGTCGACCACCTGGTCGCGCACGACGTCCGGGTGAAGCGGGCCGACCGGGCGTTCACGGCGGGCGGGCGGGCGTACCCGGCGGGGTCGTACGTGGTGGACATGCGCCAGCCGAAGCGGGCGCTGGCGAACGTGATGCTGGAGGCCGGGCGGGACCTCTCGGACCGCGTCGACGTCATGTACGACATCAGCGGGTGGAGCCACCGGCTGCTGTGGGGCGCCTCGGTGGACGTCGTGCGGGACGGGCCGCTGGACGTGCGCGGGCGCGAGGTCCTGGCCGCGTCGCCGACGGGTTCGCTGCCGGAGAGCGGCGACCTGGCGCTGGCGCTGACCGACGGCGAGGACGTGGCGGCGGTGAACGACCTGCTCGGCCGGGGCGTCGAGCTGCGCAGGCAGGACGACGGCACGATCGTGGCGCCCGCGTCGGCGCGCTCGGCGGCGCGGGAGGTGTCGGACCGGCACGGGGTGGCGTTCACGCCCGCCGGTCCGGGCGGCGCGCCGCTGCGGCGCCCGGTGGTGGCGGGCGCGGTGGCGGCGGACGAGCTGAAGGCGTTGCGGGACATGGGCTTCGACGTGCGGCCGGTGTCGACGGCGGTGCTGGACGGCGGGTTCGACCTGACCGGGGTGGACGTGCTGCTGGTGTCGTCGGGGCTGCGGTACGACCAGTTGGGCGCCCCGGCCAGGGCGGCGGTGGACGAGTTCCTGACCCGCGGCGGCGTGGTGACCCGCGGCGCCACCGGCGTGCGGTTCAACGCCGACGCCGGGGTGCTGCCGGTGCGGGCGGTCGCGGGTCGGGAGGACGCGAACGGCGTCGTGTCGGTGGTGGACGGGGCGGGCGGCGTCGACCACTCGTTCGTGTACGCGCCGCACTGGTTCACCGACCTCGGGCCGGGGGTGGGCGCGCGGCAGCGGTACCAGGACCTGGTCGCGGGCCACTGGGCGTCGCGCGCCGACGGGTCGGGGGGACAGGAGGAGGCGGCGGGCCAGGCGGCGGTGGTGGCGGGCACGTCGCCGCGCGGCGCCAGGGCGGTGCTGTTCGGCACCGAACCGCTGTTCCGCGACCACCCGAAGGGCCTGTACCGGCAGGTGGCCGACGCCATCTACCGCACCGCGGGGTGAGGCGGGCCCTGGAGGTCCGGCCGCGGCGGCTCAGTCCTTGCTGCCGCCGGGACCCTGGCGCACGACGATCGCCACCCGGTCGTCGCTGGACACCGGCGCGCCGCCCGCGGTCTTGTTGACCGTGCCGACCAGCGCCGTCGTGTCGTCCAGCAGCACCATCGGGCCGAGCCGGCCGAAGCCGTCCTCGCCGTCCAGCGTCGCCTCGGGCTTGCCGGTGAAGCTGCCGTCCGGGTTCATCGGCAGGTTCACCATGCCGGGCGTGGCGCCGGTCGACACCGACACCATGTTCGAGAACGACGCGCACCCGCCGACGCCCAGCCGCTCGGGCCACGACCACGCCGGGTCGCCGAGCGGCTTGCCCGGGTCCACCCGGTACAGCAGGTCGGCCGCCGCGCCCGCGTCGGTCACCCACGTCTTCGTCCCGTCACCCGACACGCACAGCCCGCCCGGCGACTTCAGCCCGCTCGCCACCACCGCGGAGCCCGCCGTCGGGTTGCCGCGCGCCGGCCGGCCGTTGGCGTCGATCCGCAGCACCTTCCCGGCCAGCGAGCCCGGGTCGAGCGCGGCCGCGGGCGAGCCCGCGTCGCCGGTGGCCACCAGCAGCGCGCCGTCGCGGTCGTGGGCCAGCGAACCCCGGTTGCCGGTCGGCCCCTTCGGGATGCCGGTCAGCACCGGCTTCGGCACGTCGCCGGGCGCGATCCGGAGCACCCGGTTGTCGGTCGCCGTGGTCGCGTACACGAAGATCAGCTGGTCCTCGGCGTACGTCGGCGACAGCGCGAGCCCGGTGAGGCCGCCGTCGCCCGACGCGTCCACCTCGAACTTCGCCACCTCGACCGGGTCGACGTCCTTGGTCACCCTGAGCAGCCGGCCGGTGGTGCGCTCGGTCGCCAGCGCGGTCAGCGCGCCGGTCGTCTGGTTCACGTCGGTCAGCGCCACCGCGGACACCGGCTCCAGGCACGTGCCGACGACGGCCGGGTTGAAGTCCTTGCAGCCCTGCGGCGGCGGCACCGGCGCCTGCTGCTGCCCGGGCTGCTGACCCTGGTCCGGTCCCTTCGGCAGCTCGCCGGGCAGCTCGGGCACCGGCCCGGCCTGCGGCGTCAGCTGCTGCGCCGCGCTCCACCCGGCGGGCGCCGGCTGCTCGGGGAAGCTCGCACAGCCCGCGGCCAGCAGGCCGAGGGCCGAACCGATCACCACTCCACGCAGACGCGACACGGGTCCCAGGTTAGGCGCGCGGTCGTGAACGCGGGGTGAGCGGTCCGCCCGCGTCGCCGCGCACGGCCCGGCGCACGGCGTCGACCCGGTCCAGCAGCAGCTCCAGCTCCTCCACCACGACCCGCGGGTCCTCCAGCGGCAGGAAGTGCGTGTTGGGCAGCACCCGCACCCTGGCCTGCGGCAGCGCGGCGACCGCGCCGACCACCCCGCTCACGCACGCCAGCGGGTCGTACCGGGCGGCCAGCACCGTTGTGGGGCACGTCACGCCGGTTGGGTCCAGCCGGGGCGCGCGGCCGAGCGCGAGCGCCAGCGTGAAGTACCAGCGCCAGTCGTGCTGGAGGTAGTGCCGCACGGTCCGGACCACGCGCCCGCCGACGTCCGGCACCGGCAGCCGGTGCAGCACGGCGTTCAGCAGCGGCCCGGCGGCCTTCAACGCCTTCACCCCGGCCACGCCGACCGCCCGCCGCAGCCGCACCGGCACGCCCGGCAGCCCGAGCACGCTCGCGAACGTGTCACCCGGCGTGCCCGCGACCAGCAGCAGCCCGCTCACCCGGTCCGGGTGGCGCAGCGCCAGCTCGACGGCCACCGTCACGCCCATCGACCAGCCCATCACCACGCACCGCTCGATCCCGGCGGCGTCCAGCACGGCCAGCGCGTCGGCGACGTGGTCGGCCGGCTCGATGCGACCGGGGTCGGCCGGCCGCGCCGACCCCAGGGCGCCGCGGTGGTACCAGCTGTGCACGCGCGCCGCGGGCGTCTCGGGCCACACCGAGGGCACCGCGCCGAGACCGGGGCTCAGCAGCACGTCCGGCCCGTCGGCGTCGGTGCGCCACACCCTGATCCGCGTGCCGTCCGCGGCGAAGACGTCGTGCTCCCGCATGGCGGCAAGTGTGCCGTAACGTGCGGTCCCGTGAGCCTCATCGTGCTGGTGCCCGACGACCTCGGTGTCCGCGTGCTGTCCGACGTGGAGGGTGTGCGGCCCGTCCGCTACGAGCCGGGGCAGCCGCTGCCCGCCGAGGCCGCGCGGGCCGACGTCCTGGTGCCGAAGTTCCTGCACGGCACGGACCCGCGCGACGTGTTCGAGCAGCTGCCGTCGCTGAAGCTGGTGCAGCTGCTGTCGGCGGGCGCGGAGCGGTTCACCGGCGTCGTGCCCGACGGCGTGCTGCTGTCCACCTGCCGGGGCGCGCACGGCGGCAGCACGGCCGAGTGGGCGATCGGCGCGCTGCTGGCGGTCTACCGCGACTTCCCGGTGTTCGAGCGGGCCCGGCAGGAGCGGCGCTGGGACTACCACCTCACCGAGACGTTGCAGGACAAGGAGGTGCTCGTGGTCGGCGCGGGCGACCTCGGCGAGCAGTTCCGGCGCAGGCTGGAGCCGTTCGGCGCGACCGCCACCATGGTCGGCCGCACCGCGCGGCCCGGGGTGCGCGGCGTGGCCGAGCTGCCCGACCTGCTCGGCGGGTTCGACGCGGTGCTGGTCGTGGTGCCGCTGACCGGGGAGACCACCGGGATGGTGGACGCCCGGTTCCTCTCCCGGATGAGGGACGGCGCGATCCTGGTCAACGCCGCCCGCGGCCAGGTCGTCGACACCGACGCGCTGCTGGCCGAGCTGACGTCGGGGCGGCTGCGCGCGGCGCTGGACGTGACCGAGCCCGAGCCGCTGCCGGCGGACCACCCGCTGTGGACGGCGCCGGGCCTGTTCCTCACCCCGCACGTGGCGGGCAGCTGCACGGGCCACGCCGAGCGCGCGTACGCCGTGGTGGCCGCCGAGGTCGCCCGGTTCGCCCGCGGCGAGCAGCCGGCCAACCTGGTCAAGGGCGATTACTAGCCCGTTCGGGTGAACCGACGCTGCGGAACGGACGCTCGCGGACGTCCGCCGAACCTCCTAACGTGCGGGTGCGTGGCTACTCACGACGACCGCTCGAAGGCTTCGGGCGGCTACTCCGACGACGGGTTCTACTCGACGAGTGGCGTGGGCGGAGGAGTGCACCACTTCGACGACGGCACGCGGTCGTTCGACGGCGGCGGGTTCGACAAGGACACGCAGAGCTTCGACACCACCGGGTACACACCGATCGCCGACCTGACCGACGAGCCCGCGCACCACGACCCGCTGGACGACGAGCGCAGGCCGTTCGGCTGGACCGCCGGCCCCGACCTCGGCCTGCTGGTGCTGCGGCTGGCGCTGGGCGGCGCGTTCGCCGTGCACGGCCTGCAGAAGGTGTTCGGCCTGTTCGGCGGGCCGGGCATCGACGGGTTCACCCGGTACCTGCAGTCCGCGGGCTTCCGCGAGCCGCGCATCCTGGCGTGGGTGACGGGCGTGACCGAGCTGGGCGGCGGCGCGCTGCTGGTGCTGGGCCTGTTCACGCCCCTGGCGGCGGCCGGCGTGCTCGGCGTGATGGCCAACGTGATCGCGCTGAAGTACCGGGGCGGGTTCTTCGCGCCCGACGGCGTCGAGCTGGAGGTCGCCTACGCCGCGATGGCGTTCGCCGCGCTGTTCGCGGGTCCGGGCCGGGCGGCCCTGGACAACAACCGCAGCTGGTTCCGCCACCCGCTGCCGGCGGGCTTCCTCTGCCTGGTGCTGGCCGCCGGCGCGACCGCCGCGACGCTCTACGTCTTCAGGTAGGGGAGGAACCGGCCGGCGGGGACCCCGCCGGCCGACCCCCGGCTACTTGTTCACGTCGCGAACGGCGCCCGTGGACGCGTCGGTCGCCATCCGGGCGTACGCGCGCAGCGCCGCCGTCACCGGGCGGACCCGCTCGACCGGCTGCCACGGCCGCTCGGACGCCTCCATCTTCGCCCGCCGCTCGGCCAGCACCGACTCGTCCACCAGCAGCTCCAGCCGGCGCGCGCCGATGTCGATCAGGATCCGGTCGCCGTCCTGGACCAGGCCGATCGCGCCGCCGCCCGCCGCCTCCGGCGAGACGTGGCCGATGGACAGGCCCGACGTGCCGCCGGAGAACCGGCCGTCGGTGATCAGCGCGCACTTGCGGCCCAGGCCCGCGCCCTTGAGGAACGCGGTCGGGTGCAGCATCTCCTGCATGCCCGGACCGCCCGCCGGGCCCTCGTAGCGGACCACCAGCACGTCACCCGGCTGGATCTCCTTCTTCAGGATCGCCGAGACGGCCTCCTCCTGGGACTCGACCACCCGCGCCGGGCCCTCGAAGCGCCACAGCTCCTCGTCGATGCCCGCCGACTTGATCACCGCGCCGCGCTCGGCCAGGTTGCCGTGCAGCACGGCCAGCCCGCCGTCCTTGGTGTACGCGTGCGCGACGTCCCGGATGCAGCCGCCCGCCGCGTCGGTGTCCAGCTTCGACCACCGGTTGGACGTGGAGAACGCCTCCGTCGTGCGCACGCCGCCCGGCGCGGCGTGGAACAGCTCGACCGCCCGCTCCGACGGCGACTCGGCCCGCACGTCCCACTCGCCCAGCCACGACGCCATGTCCGGGCTGTGCACGGTGCGCACGTCCTCGTTGAGCATCCCGCCCCGCCACAGCTCGCCCAGCAGGGCCGGGATGCCGCCCGCCCGGTGCACGTCCTCCATGTGGTAGTCGGAGTTCGGCGACACCTTCGACAGGCACGGCACGCGACGGCTCAGCGCGTCGATGTCGGCCAGCGTGAAGTCGACCTCGCCCTCCTGGGCGGCGGCGAGGATGTGCAGCACCGTGTTGGTGGAGCCGCCCATCGCCATGTCCAGCGCCATGGCGTTCTCGAACGCCTTGCGGTTCGCGATCGACCGCGGCAGCACGGACTCGTCGTCCTGCTCGTAGTACCGCTTGCACAGGTCCACGACCGTGCGGCCGGCCTCGGCGAACAGCTCGCGGCGCGCGGCGTGGGTGGCCAGCGTGGAGCCGTTGCCCGGCAGCGCCAGGCCCAGCGCCTCGGTGAGGCAGTTCATCGAGTTCGCGGTGAACATGCCCGAGCACGAACCGCAGGTCGGGCACGCCGACCGCTCCACCTCGGCCAGCCCGGCCTCGTCCACGTCCGGCGACGCGGACGCCGAGATCGCGGTGATCAGGTCGGTCGGCGCGACGGCCACGCCGTCCACCACGACCGCCTTGCCCGCCTCCATCGGCCCGCCGGAGACGAACACGACCGGGACGTTGAGCCGCATCGCGGCGTTGAGCATGCCCGGCGTGATCTTGTCGCAGTTGGAGATGCACACGATCGCGTCGGCCTGGTGCGCGTTGACCATGTACTCGACCGAGTCGGCGATGACCTCGCGCGAGGGCAGCGAGTACAGCATCCCGCTGTGCCCCATGGCGATGCCGTCGTCCACCGCGATCGTGTGGAACTCGCGCGGCACCCCGCCCGCCTCGCGGATCGCCTCGGCCACGATGTCACCGAGGTCGCGCAGGTGCACGTGGCCCGGCACGAACTGGGTGTACGAGTTGGCGATGGCCACGATCGGCTTGCCGAAGTCGCTGTCGGTCATGCCGGTCGCGCGCCACAGCGCGCGGGCGCCCGCGGCGTTGCGGCCGTGGGTGGTGGTGCGGGAACGGAGCGGTGGCACGGCTCCTCCAGAATTCTCAAGGGAGGTGTGGAACGCGAACGCCGCGCGTGGGGTGGGCGCGAAAGGGGCGGGGGCGGTGCCTCAGAGGTTACTCCGCCGCAGCGCGCCGGTGACCAGGACGGCGGCGAGCGCGAGCGTGATCACGTGCACGGCCGTGCACCACAGGCAGACCTTCCCGATGAGCACGAACTCGGCCGCCACCAGGTACACCACGAACAGCACCCCGACGCCGACGGCCACCAGCCGCGTCCAGTGCAGCGCCTCGCTGCGCCAGGCGAACGGCAGGCACACCACGGTCAGGAACGCGAAGAACGCCAGGCCGAGCACCGCCACCGGGATGCCGAGCAGTTCGGACTGCTCGCTGCTGGTGACCGTGCCGCAGTCGATGACCTCGCCCTCGGCGCACAGCAGCGCGCCCGCGGTGTAGTGCGCGACGGTGAGGTAGGTCGAGACGGCCAGCCCCGCCAGGGACAGCAGCAGGCTGACGACCGGCACCCGGCCGGGGGTCCGCGTGTCTGAACTCACTCCGGCGACTTTAGGGGCGGCGGCGTTGCGTCCTCGTCAGGACCGGCGTCGCCCGGCTGGTCCGGCTCGGCGGGCCCGGCTTCCGGCGTGGCGTTCGGGTCCGCCACCCGGCCGCCGCTGACCAGCGACAACGTCGGCAGGTGGCCGGCCCGGACGGCGGGCAGCCGGACCAGCGAGCCGTCCCGCAGCACGGCCGACAACCACCCCTTCGGGGTGAGCTTGATCGCCTTCACCTCGTCCCACGCGAGCACGCGCGAGCCGAACGTCGACCGCACCACCAGCCGCTCCCCGTCCACCGTGGTCCGGTTGCGCAGCACCCACACCGCGAACCCCGCCGGCAGCAGGTAGACGGCCTGCAGACCGGGCGCGCCCCAGGCGAACGGGGTCGCGGCGATCGTGGCGAGACCGGCGGCGAGCAGGGCGGGGGTGGGGATTCGGAACACGGCTTTCGACACGCCCGTGATGCTGCCACCCTCGTCCGGGCGGGTGACTCCGGCCCACGTCCACGCACCTCGCGCCGTCCACGATCCGGGAGTGCCGTCCCGCACAGTTGACGCTCCGCACCTTTGACGGTTAACGTCAGCGGCATGCAGCGCAACCTCGTTCTCGTACTTCCCAGGCGCGTCGACGCCTAGGCATTCGAGCTTGCGTCGACGCGCGACCCTCGTGCGACCCGTTCGGGTTGGCGAGGGTTTTTTCGTGCCCGGACCGTGCATTCTCCTTACCCACGAGGCAGACAGATGACCAGCGCAACCTCGCGACCGGCTCCCGGCGAGCCTCCGTCGCCCCGCCCTGGACCGCGGCCGAAACCGGCCCCGCCGAGCGGCGCCCCCGTCCGCGTGACCGGTGCCCAGTCCCTCGTCCGCTCACTCGAAGCGGTGGGCTGCGAAGTGGTCTTCGGCATTCCCGGCGGCACGATCCTGCCTGCCTACGACCCCCTCCTCGACTCCACCAAGGTCCGGCACGTCCTGGTCCGCCACGAGCAGGGCGCGGGTCACGCCGCGACCGGGTACGCCCAGGCCACCGGCAAGGTCGGCGTCTGCATGGCCACCTCCGGCCCCGGCGCGACGAACCTGGTCACGCCGCTCGCGGACGCCAACATGGACTCGGTCCCGGTGGTCGCCATCACCGGCCAGCAGTCCCGGCCGCTGATCGGCACCGACGCGTTCCAGGAAGCCGACATCTGCGGCATCACGATGCCGATCACCAAGCACAACTTCCTCATCACCGACGCCGCGGACATCCCGCGGGCGATCGCCGAGGCGTTCCACCTGGCCTCCACCGGCCGACCCGGCCCCGTCCTGGTGGACATCCCCAAGGACGTGCTCCAGGAGATGACCTCGTTCTCCTGGCCGCCGGAGCTGCGCCTGCCCGGTTACCGGCCGACGACCCGGCCGCACGGCAAGCAGGTGCGCGAGGCCGCGAAGCTGATCGCCGCGGCCCGCCGCCCGGTCCTCTACGTCGGTGGCGGCGTGATCAAGGCCGAGGCGTCGGCCGAGCTGCTGGCGCTGGCCGAGTCCACCGGCATCCCGGTGGTCACCACGCTGATGGCGCGCGGCGCGTTCCCCGACTCGCACCCGCTGCACCTGGGCATGCCCGGCATGCACGGCACGGTGTCGGCGGTCGCCGCGATGCAGAAGTCGGACCTGCTGGTCGCCCTCGGCGCGCGGTTCGACGACCGGGTCACCGGCCAGCTGTCCACGTTCGCGCCGGACGCGCAGGTCGTGCACGCCGACATCGACCCGGCCGAGATCTCCAAGAACCGCCGCGCGGACGTGCCGATCGTCGGCGACTGCAAGGAGATCATCGGCGAGCTGGTCGAGGCCGTCCGGGCGGAGAAGGAGAACGCGACCCGCACGATCGACCTGGCGCCCTGGCGCCGGCAGCTGGACGTGCTGCGCGAGACGTTCCCGCTCGGCTACGACTGGCCCGAGGACGGCACGCTGTCGCCGCAGTACGTGATCGAGCGGATCGGCCTGCTGACCCCGGCGGACACCGTCTTCACCGCGGGCGTCGGCCAGCACCAGATGTGGGCGGCGCAGTTCGTGAAGTACGAGTCGCCGCGCACGTGGATCAACTCCGGCGGCCTCGGCACGATGGGCTACGCGGTGCCCGCCGCGATGGGCGCGAAGGCGGGCGTGCCGGGTGTCCAGGTGTGGGCGATCGACGGCGACGGCTGCTTCCAGATGACCAACCAGGAGCTGGCCACCTGCGCGATCGAGGGCATCCCGATCAAGGTCGCGGTCATCAACAACGGCAACCTGGGCATGGTCCGCCAGTGGCAGACGCTGTTCTACGGCGAGCGCTACTCCAGCACCGACCTGGGCACGCACAAGCACCGCATCCCCGACTTCAAGCTGCTGGCCGAGGCGTACGGCTGCGCCGGCCTGCGCGCCGAGTCGCGCGACGAGGTGGACGCGGTCATCCAGCAGGCCATGGAGATCAACGACCGGCCGGTCGTCATCGACTTCGTGGTCGGCAAGGACGCCCAGGTGTGGCCGATGGTCGCGGCGGGCACCGGCAACAGCGAGATCATGGCCGCGCGCGGCATCCGCCCGCTGTTCGACGAAGACGATGTGTAGCGCCGCGCCGGCCGCCGGCGGGGATCGCAAAGACGAGGACGAGTGACATGACTAGGCACACCCTGAGCGTTCTGGTCGAGGACAAGCCCGGTGTCCTCGCCCGTGTGGCGGGCCTGTTCTCGCGGCGCGGCTTCAACATCGAGTCCCTGGCCGTCGGCCGCACCGAGCACCCGGACATCTCCCGGATGACGATCGTGGTGTCGGTCGAGGAGCTGCCGCTGGAGCAGGTGACCAAGCAGCTCAACAAGCTCGTCAACGTCATCAAGATCGTGGAGCTGGAGTCGGCCGCGTCGGTCCAGCGGCAGCTCCTGCTCGTCAAGGTGCGGGCCGACGCGACCGTGCGCAGCCAGGTGCTCGAAACGGTGCAGCTCTTCCGCGCGAAGGTCGTCGACGTCTCGCCGGAGGCGGTGACCGTCGAGGCCACCGGCACGTCCGAGAAGCTCGACGCGCTGCTGCGGATGCTGGAGCCGTACGGGCTCCGCGAGATCGTCCAGTCCGGCATGGTCGCCATCGGCCGTGGCGCCCGCTCCATCACCGCGACCGCGGTGCGCTGATTTTCCCGGTTCCGAGGAAGGAAGTACCACCAGTGAGCGTCGAGATCTTCTACGACGACGATGCCGACCTGAGCATCATCCAGGGGCGCAAGGTCGCGGTCATCGGCTACGGCAGCCAGGGCCACGCGCACGCGCTGAGCCTGCGCGACTCCGGCGTCGACGTCCGGATCGGCCTCCCCGAGGGCTCCAAGTCCCGCGCCAAGGCCGAGGAGGAGGGCCTGACCGTCGGCACCCCCGCCGAGGTCTCGGCCGAGGCCGACCTGATCATGATCCTGGCGCCGGACACCGCGCAGCGGCACATCTACGCCAACGACATCGCGCCCAACCTCAAGGACGGCGACGCGGTCTTCTTCGGCCACGGCTTCAACATCCGCTACGGCCTGATCAGCGTGCCGTCCAACGTGGACGTCGCCATGGTCGCCCCGAAGGGCCCGGGCCACCTGGTCCGCCGCCAGTTCGTGGACGGCAAGGGCGTGCCCGCGCTGATCGCGGTCGAGCAGGACGCCTCCGGCAACGCGCAGGCGCTGGCGCTGTCCTACGCCAAGGGCATCGGCGGCACCCGCGCGGGCGTCATCAAGACCACGTTCAAGGAGGAGACCGAGACCGACCTGTTCGGCGAGCAGGCGGTCCTCTGCGGCGGCGCCTCCGCGCTGGTGCAGGCCGGTTTCGAGGTGCTGACCGAGGCGGGCTACGCGCCCGAGGTCGCCTACTTCGAGTGCCTGCACGAGCTGAAGCTGATCGTCGACCTGATGTACGAGGGCGGCATCGCCCGGATGCGCTACTCGATCTCCGACACCGCCGAGTACGGCGACCTGACCCGGGGCCCGCGCGTCGTCACCCCCGGCGTCAAGGAGGAGATGCGCAAGATCCTGGGCGAGATCCAGGACGGCACCTTCGCCACCGAGTGGGTGAACGAGGACGACGCCGGCCGCGGCAACTACAAGAAGTTGCAGCAGGAGGGCGAGCAGCACCCGATCGAGGAGGTCGGCAAGAAGCTGCGCGGCCTCATGTCGTGGGTCGACCGGCCGATCACCGAAACCGCCTGAGACCGGCGGCGCCACCCCGCGGAGCCCGCAGTGTCCCCGGACGCTGCGGGCTCCGGTATACCTAGGGCCCATGACCGACAGCGCGCCCATCTACGACGACAAGGCCCACGTCCGGGGCAAGCTCGACCTCACCGCCGCCGAGTGGATCCGCAGCGACGAGGGCGCGGAGGAGGAAGAGGAGCACGTCGAGATCGCGTTCGTCGAGCACACCGACGGCGTGACCTACACGGCGATGCGCAACTCCGCCCACCCGGAGGGCCCGGTGCTCGTCTTCACGCCCGCCGAGTGGGAGGCGTTCATCCTCGGCGTCAAGGACGGCGAATTCGACGAACCCTGGTGACCCTCGCGCGAGTCGTACCCCCACGTCCCGCGTGTCCTACGTTCGCGACCACCGTGTCCTACGTTCAGGGCCCCTGAATTCAACGTTCAGGACGGTCCGCCGGGGTCCTAGTAGGACGCGCGTACCGCTTTCCACCAGGTGAAACGGGGTACCCGGGTGTCAACCGCCGGGCGGGCGCTGACTATGCTCGTTAACAACCCGGACACATCGCCGTGGCCGGCCGGCGCGGGTGACGACCTGCTCGACGGCCCCCGCGCTCCCCACCCGTTCACACCACCGGGAGCGACGTCCGTGACCAAGCCCGTTGTCCTGATCGCCGAGAAGCTCGCACCGTCCGTTCTCGACGTCTTCGGTGACGGCTTCGAGGTGCGCCACGTCGACGGCACCGACCGTCCCGCGCTGCTCGAAGCCGTCGCCGACGCCGACGCCCTCCTGGTCCGCTCCGCCACCAAGGTCGACGCCGAGGTCTTCAAGGCCACCGCGAAGCTGAAGGTCGTCGCCCGCGCGGGCGTCGGGCTGGACAACGTCGAGGTGCCCGCCGCCACCGAGCGCGGCGTCATGGTCGTCAACGCGCCCACCTCCAACATCGTCAGCGCCGCCGAGCACGCCGTCGCGCTGCTGCTGTCCACCGCGCGCCAGATCCCGGCCGCGCACGCCACGCTGCAGGCGCACGAGTGGAAGCGCAGCAAGTTCAACGGCGTCGAGGTCCAGGGCAAGACCGTCGGCGTGGTCGGCCTGGGCAAGATCGGCCAGCTGTTCGCCGCCCGCATCGCCGCCTTCGGCACCGAGCTGATCGCCTACGACCCGTACGTCAGCGCCGCCCGCGCCGCGCAGCTCGGCATCGAGCTGGTGACCCTGGAGGAGCTGCTGGAGCGCGCCGACTTCATCTCCATCCACCTGCCGAAGACCCCGGAGACCAAGGGCCTGATCGGCGCCGAGCAGCTGGCCAAGGCCAAGCGCGGCGTGATCATCGTCAACGCCGCCCGCGGCGGCCTGGTGGACGAGGAGGCGCTGGCGGAAGCGGTGAAGGAGGGCCAGGTCGGCGGCGCGGGCATCGACGTGTTCTCCACCGAGCCCACCACCGAGAGCCCGCTGTTCGGCCTGCCGAACGTCGTGGTCACCCCGCACCTGGGCGCGTCGACCACCGAGGCGCAGGACCGCGCGGGCACGGACGTGGCCAAGTCGGTGCTGCTCGCGCTGGCGGGCGACTTCGTGCCGGACGCGGTGAACGTGCAGGGCGGCGGCGTGGTCGGCGAGGAGGTCCGCCCCTACCTGCCGCTGGTGCAGAAGCTGGGCACGGTGGTCGCGGCGCTGAGCGCCAAGGCCCCGACCGCGGTCACCGTCGAGGTGCGCGGCGAGCTGTCCAACGAGGACGTGGCGGTGCTGCCGCTGGCCGCGCTGCGCGGCGTGTTCTCCAGCGTGGTCGAGGAGCAGGTCACCTTCGTCAACGCGCCGGCGCTGGCGAACTCGCTCGGCGTGGGCGTCGAGCTGACCAAGGAGCCGGAGAGCGCCAACCACCGCAGCCTGGTGACGGTGCGCGCGGTGCAGGCCGACGGCGCGGTCATCACGGTGTCCGGCACGCTCACCGGCCTGGACCAGGTCGAGAAGCTGGTCGGCATCAACGGTCGCGGCTTCGACCTGCGGGCCGAGGGCAACGTGCTGCTGCTGGAGTACCCGGACCGGCCGGGCGTCATGGGCGCCGTCGGCACGCTGCTCGGCGAGGCGGGCGTGAACGTCGAGGCCGCGCAGATCAGCCAGACCAAGGACGGCGCGGACGCGTTCATGCTGCTGCGCGTCGACCGCCCGGTGGACACCGCCGTGCTCGACCCGATCGGCGCGGCCGTCGGCGCGCGCACGGTGCGCTCGGTCAACTTCGACTGACTCGTTCGACGGGGCTGGGATTTCCCCGAAAAGGACTAATGCCGCCGAGACCTGTCGATGTATATCGTCGCAGGTCTCGGCGGTGTCACAGTTAACCGTTAGTGGTTAAAACTGTGGGTGTCGTCACTCGTTCGGGCTAATTGATCCGCTCGACTGAGCGATTAGGTTCCCTCCACGAGGTTGACCTGGTGCCGTAGAGGGCACGGCACCACGCGGGCAGTGCCCTCCTACACGACGACGCTGCCTGCCCGGTCGAATCCGACCTCGCTTGGGGCACGTTGTGAGCCGATCTCGCGTCGTCGCCAGATCCGCAGTACCGGTGCTGGCCGCGATACTCGTCGCCGGAGCCACCGCCGGTACCGCGCTGGCCGCGGAAGATCCACTGGCACCGTCCGTCGCCAACGCGCGCGGGCTGGATGCGGGCAAGTTGCAGTTGAAGGTGTCCGACCGGCTGTCGGCCGCCACCGGCCGGGTCACGGCGTTCGTCGAGCTGGAGGCCAAGCCCGCCGTCGACGCGTTCGCCGAGAAGACCGACCAGGGCGCGACGAAGCAGCAGGCCAAGGACGCCGCCAAGGCGACCAGGAACGACACCGGCAGGGTCACCGACCAGGTCGTCAACGACCTGAAGGGCAAGGACTCCGCCACCAAGGAGCTCTACCGCACCGCGAACGGCGTCCCGGGCGTGGTCGTCCAGGCCGACGCGGACCAGGTGCGCGAGCTGGCCAAGCGGGCGGACGTGAAGTCCATCCGCACCGTGGTGCCGAAGAAGCGCCAGAACTCCACCGCCGTGCAGCTGACGAACACGCTGAAGGCGTGGCAGGAGTACGGCAAGCTCGGTGACGACACCCGCATCGGCATTATCGACACGGGCATCGACTACACCCACAGCGACTTCGCGGGCCCCGGCACCATCGAGGCGTTCGAGGCGATCGACGAGACCAAGGTCGACGCGTCCTACTACCCGACGCCCAAGGTGGTCGGCGGCTACGACTTCGTCGGCAACGCCTACGACGGCGAGAGCGACGACCCGGCCGTCAACACCCCGAAGCCGGACCCGAACCCGCTCGACTGCAACGGCCACGGCTCGCACGTCGCCGGCACCGCGGCGGGCTTCGGCGTCAACGCCGACGGCAGCACCTTCGAGGGCGACTACACCAAGCTCACCCCCGCGGCGCTGGACGCGATGCGCATCGGCCCCGGCACCGCGCCGAAGGCCCTGCTGTACGCGCTGAAGGTGTTCGGCTGCGAGGGCTCGACCAACGTCACCGCGCAGGCCCTGGACTGGGCGCTCGACCCCGACGGCGACGGCGACTTCTCCGACCACCTCGACGTGGTCAACCTGTCGCTCGGCTCGGACTACGGCGCCCCGGACGACCCGGACAGCCTGTTCGTGCGCAAGCTCAACGCCTCCGGCGTCGTGACCGTGTTCTCCGCGGGCAACGGCGGCGACCTGTACGACATCGGCGGCTCGCCGGGCAGCACCCCCGAGGCGCTGACCGTGGCCAGCACCCGTGACGCGTACGTGCTGCGCGACGCCGTCGAGGTGACCGCGCCCGGTTCCGCCGCGGGCCGCAAGCCCGGCCAGTACAGCGTGGCGTTCAACTACGAGGGCTTGAACGTCACCGCGCCGGTCGTGGCGATGGGCGACGCGACCAACAAGGACGGTTGCCAGGTGTTCTCGGCCGCCGACAAGGCCGCCGTCGCGGGCAAGATGGTGTGGCTGGAGTGGGACGACAACGACGCCACGCGTCGCTGCGGCTCGGTCGGCCGGACCAACAACGCCACCGCCGCGGGCGCCGTCGGCGCGCTGTTCACCTCGAACCTGGAGCACTTCAACGCGGGCATCTCCGGCAACGCGACGATCCCGGTGTTCCAGCTGACCGGCTCGGCCACCGCGGCGCTGCGCCCGGCGCTGGCCGCGGGCACGCTGGTGGTCCGCCAGGCGGGCGACCTGCGCACCTCGCTGTCCACGTTCGACCCCTCGATCAGCGACACCCCGAGCTCGTTCACCTCGCGCGGCGTGCGCGGCCCGGTCGTGAAGCCGGACGTGGCCGCGCCCGGTGACACCATCGCCTCGGTGCTGGTGGGCTCGGGCGACAAGACGATGGTCAACTCGGGCACGTCGATGGCCGCGCCGCACATCTCCGGCATCGCGGCGCTGGTGCGCCAGGTCCACCCGGACTGGACGCCGGAAGAGGTCAAGGCGGCGGTCATGAACACCGCCGGCCACGACGTCAAGGCCGACGGCAAGACCTACGCGCCCAACCGCGTCGGCGCCGGCCGCGTCGACGGCAAGGCCGCGGTCGAGAACCAGGTCCTCGCCTACGTGCAGGACGACCCGGGCGCGGTGTCCGCGTCGTTCGGCACGGTCGAGGTGTCCGGGCCGATCAGCCGGACCAAGACCATCAAGGTGGTCAACAAGTCCACCAAGTGGGTGGACTACACCGTCGGCTACGAGGCGCTGACCCAGATCCCGGGCGTGCGCTACGAGCTGTCGACCGGCTCCGTGCGGCTCAGCCCGCGCGGCATCGCCCGCGTCACCGTCACCCTGAAGATCGACCGCCCGGCCGACCTGCGCAAGACGGTCGACCCGACGATCGAGGCGAACCACCTCGACGTGCCGCGCCAGTACCTGGCCGACGCGTCGGGCCGGGTCGTGCTGACGCCCAAGGGCGGTTCGTCGGTGGCGCTGCGCGTCCCGGTGTACTCCGCGCCGAAGCCGGTGTCGGACATCAACGTGGCCAACAGCGTGAAGGTCTCCGGCTCGGGCCAAGGCGTGCTGAACCTGACCGGTCGGGGCGTCAACCAGGGCGGCTACCAGTCCCTGGTGAGCGCGCTGGAGCTCCAGGCGTCCTCGCCGAGGCTGTCGGAGTGCCGTCGCAACGTCACCACCAACTGCGTGCTGAACAACACCGCCAAGGGCGGTGACCTGCGGTACGTCGGCGTCACGTCGACCGCTCCGCTGGCGAAGGCGCAGGGCGAGCCGGAGAACGCGGTGCTCGCGTTCGGCCTCGCCACCTGGGGCAACTGGTACAACCTCGGCAACAACACCGTCCCGTTCGTCGACATCGACACCGACGGTGACGGCGCGTTCGACTACGAGGTCTACGCGACCAAGCTGACCGACACCGACCTGCTGGTCGCGTCCACGGTCGACCTGGCCACCGGCGCGACGGTCGACATCCAGGGCGTCAACGGCCAGTTCGGCGACGTCGACACGAACGTGTTCGACACGAACGTGGTGGTCCTGCCGGTGCTGCTGTCGGCGCTGGGCATCGACCCGTCGGCGGACACCTCGCGGATCAGCTACCAGGTCGGCGTGGCCGGTTACTACGTGGCGCCGGGCACGTCGAACGGCCTGATCGACTCGATCCCGGGCGCGCTGTCGTTCGACCCGCTCAAGCCGGGCCTGTGGGTGCAGGGCGGCGGCGACGCCGCGCTGTCCTACCAGTCCCGGCCGGGCACCGCGCTGGTGGTCAACCGCGACGCCGAGTCGCTGGCCGCCGACGGCGCGGACAGCCTGCTGGTGCTGCACCACCACAACGCCACCGGTGACAAGGCGGACGTGGTCAAGGTGAAGGGCAAGTCGAAGAACCGCTCGGCGGACTGATCGCCGTGCGCCGCTCTGGCCGGTCGGGGGTTGCCCCGGCCGGCCAGAGCCGTTTACGCGCATCGGGTGACGACCGAACGGGGGCACTGAACCGTTCGGGTGTCCCGCAGTCCGGGAGATATGGCCACGGAGGGGTGTTCCGTGTGCGGTTTCACCGCCTCGGACCGGTAGCCTTTCGCAAAGGAAACTAGTCCCGAGAATTGGGACTGATACCTGGGAGGTGTGTGGATGCGGCTCGCAGTGATCCCAGGAGACGGGATCGGGCCCGAGGTCGTCGCCGAGGCCCTGAAGGTGCTCGGTGAGGTCGTTCCAGCGGCTGAGATCACCCGCTACGACCTCGGCGCGGCGCGCTGGCACGCCACAGGTGAGTTGCTGCCGGAGTCCGTGCTCGGGGAACTCCGCCAGCACGACGCGATCCTGCTCGGCGCGGTGGGCGACCCGTCGGTGCCGAGCGGGATCCTGGAGCGCGGCCTCCTGCTGCGGCTCCGGTTCGAGCTCGACCACCACGTGAACCTGCGCCCGGCCCGGCTCTACCCCGGTGTGCGCAGCCCGATCTCCGACCCGCCGGAGATCGACATGGTGGTGGTGCGCGAGGGCACCGAGGGCCTGTACGCGGGCAACGGCGGCCTCCTGCGGAAGGACACGCCGCACGAGATCGCGACCGAGGTGTCGATCAACACGTCGTTCGGCGTCGAGCGGGTGGTGCGCGACGCGTTCGCCCGTGCCGCGAACCGGCCGCGCAAGCACCTCACGCTCGTGCACAAGACCAACGTGCTCACGCACGCCGGGTCGCTGTGGTCCCGCGTGGTCGAGGAGGTGTCGTTGCAGCACCCGGACGTGACGGTGGCCTACCAGCACGTGGACGCGGCGACGATCCACCTGGTCACCGACCCGGGCCGGTACGACGTGATCGTGACGGACAACCTGTTCGGCGACATCCTGACCGACCTGGCGGCGGCCGTGACCGGCGGCATCGGGCTGGCGGCGTCGGGCAACCTCGACGTGACGCGGCGCAACCCGAGCATGTTCGAGCCGGTGCACGGCAGCGCGCCGGACATCGCGGGCCAGGGCATCGCCGACCCGACGGCGGCGGTCCTCTCCGTCGCCCTGATGCTCGACCACCTGGGCGAGTCGGAGGCGGCTCGGCGGATCGAGGCGTCGGTGGCGTTCGACCTGGCCACCCGCGACCACTCGTCGCCGGGCGCGACCTACGCGGTGGGCGACCGCCTGGCCGCCCTGGTCTCCTCCAACGTCCGCACCGCCTGACCCCCGCGAGAGTCCAACCTCCAGCACGCGAGAGTCCAACACCCAGAACGCGAGAGTCCTACCTCCAGGACACCTGAGTTCAACGCTCAGCAGCGGTGCGAACCGACCTGAGCGTTGAACTCACCCTCGCTGGGCGTAGGACTCTCGGCACTTGGGCGTAGGACTCTCGCGGTGGAGTAGTGATCAGGGCCACCACGGCGAAGTCGTGGTGGCCCTGAGCGCGTTCCGGGCCGTAGGGTCGCCGGTACCGCCCGTGGGGGAAGTCCGGTCGAATTCCGGCGCTGACCCGCAACGGTAGGCCGAGCCCCGCGCTCGGCGAGCCCGATCACCCGTGGGCGGTGGGAAGAAGCTCCACTCCTGCCGTGGTCTGCGGGACGGGCGCGCCGGCCTGCCACGAGCGGACGCCGGCCTGCCGGTCGAGGCCACCCGTCCGAGAGGCGACCGGTGACCCGGACCAGCAGCCGAACGCCGACCGAGGGCGTCCCGACCGGCGGCGCCCCGCCCGCCGCGCCGCGCCGCCCACCCACCGCGGGCCTGTGCCTGGCCCTCACCGCCGCGCTGGCCGCCTCGGTCGTCTGCGGCGTCGCGCTCGGACCGGTGTCCGTCCCCTTCGGCGACGTCCTGCGCTTCCTCCACGCCGCCGTCACCGGCGGTCCGATCGACGCCGCCGAGGCGGGCCCCTACCGGATCGTCTGGGACATCCGCCTGCCGCGCGTCCTGCTCGCCGCCGTCGTCGGCGCCGGCCTGTCGGTGGTCGGCGTCGCCATCCAGGCCATGGTCCGCAACGCCCTCGCCGACCCGTACGTGCTGGGCATCTCCTCCGGCGCGAGCGTCGGCGCCACCGCCGTCGCCACCACGGGCCTGTTCGCCTCGCTCGGCATCTACGCCCTGTCCACGGCCGCGTTCCTGGCCGCCCTCGCCGCGATGGGCCTGGTCTACGTCGTCACCGGCCGCCACCTCACGCCGCTGCGCCTGGTCCTCACCGGCACCGCCATGGCCTACGGCTTCTCCGCCGTCGCGATGCTCCTGGTCTTCCAGTCGCCGCGCGGCGAGGCGGCGCGCGCCGCGATGTTCTGGCTGCTCGGCAGCCTCGGCGGCGTCACGTGGACGTCCCTGCCGATCGCCGCCGCGGTCGTGCTGGCGGGCGTCGCCTACCTGCGGACCCGCGCCAAGCACCTCAACGCCCTCTCCATGGGCGACGAGACCGCGACCACCCTCGGCATCGACGTCGGCCGCACCCGCAAGGCGTTGTTCCTGGTCACCGCCGCCATGACCGGCGTGCTGGTCGCGGTCAGCGGCGCGGTCGGCTTCGTCGGCCTGATGCTGCCGCACCTGGTCCGCCTCACGGTCGGCGCCGACCACCGCAAGGTGCTCGCCGTCGCACCCCTGGCGGGCGCCTGCTTCCTCATCTGGGTGGACGTCGCCGCGCGCCTGCTCGCCGCGCCCGAGGAGCTGCCGCTGGGCGTCATCACGGCCGCGCTCGGCGTGCCGTGCTTCGTCCTGCTGATGCGCCGCCGCGGCTACGTGTTCGGCGGCCGCTGATGGACGTCCGACTGGAGCGGGTCACCGTCGACGGCATCCTGCACGGCATCGACCTGGACGCGCCCGCGGGCGAGGTGCACGGCATCGTCGGCCCCAACGGCAGCGGCAAGTCGACCACGCTGCGCTGCGTGTACCGGGCGCTCGAACCGTCCGGGGGAGTGGTCCGCCTCGGCGGTCGGGACATCACCACCACGAAGGTCCGCGACACCGCCGAGCACCTCGCCGCGCTCACCCAGGACAGCCACGTCGAGTTCGACTTCACCGTCACCGAGGTCGTCGCGATGGGGCGCCTGCCGCACCGGAGCACCCCGCGCCGCGACGAGGAGGTGGTCGCCGACGCGCTGTCCCGGGTGGACGCCGCGCACCTCGCCGACCGGGGCTTCCTCAGCCTGTCCGGCGGCGAGCGCCAGCGCGTCCTGATCGCCCGCGCCCTGGCCCAGCAGCCCAGGGTGCTGGTGCTGGACGAGCCGACCAACCACCTCGACATCAGCCACCAGCTCGCGGTCCTCGCCCTGGTCCGCCGCCTGGGCGTCACGGTCCTCGCGGTGCTGCACGACCTCAACCTGGCCGCCGCCCACTGCGACCGCCTGCACGTGCTCGACGGCGGCCGGGTGGTGCGCAGCGGCACGCCCGAGCAAGTGCTCACCCCCGAGGTGCTGCACGACGTCTTCCACGTCCGCGCGCACGTCGTGCGCCACCCCGTGAGCGGGGTCCCCCAACTGCTGTTCGAACACCTGGAGGTCACCCCGTGAAGAAGTTCGTCGCCCTCGCCCTGGTCCTCACGACGGGCTGCGGCGCGCGGATCGCGCCGACGGCGGCCGGGGACACCACCACCGTCACGAACTGCGGGCAGCAGGTCTCGTACGCGGCGCCGTCCCGCGTGGTCACCAACGACACCGGCATCGCCGAGCTGATGTTCGCGCTGGGCCTGGCCGACCGGATGGCCGGTTACGTCATCGGCTCCTCGCACTCCACCGACGTCGCCTCGTCACCGTGGAAGGCGGACTTCGAGCGCGTGCCGCACCTCGGCGAGCAGATCACCAAGGAGCTGGTCCAGGGCGCGGGCGCGGACTTCGTGTTCGCGGGCTGGAACTACGGCTTCTCCGAGTCGACCGGGTTCACCCCGGACGCGTTGAAGGACCTCGGCATCGCCACCTACCAGCTCACCGAGGCGTGCCGGAACGGCGTGGGCAAGCAGCGCGGCATCATGCCGCCGCTGGACGCCCTCTACACCGACCTGCGCAACCTCGGGCGCATCTTCGAGGTCGAGGACAGGGCCGAGGCGCTGATCGCGGGCTACGAGAAGCAGGTCGCGGCCGCCGCCGAGCTGGTCAAGCCGAACCGCCCGAAGGTGTTCCTCTACGACAGCGGCCTCGACCAGCCGTTCACCTCGGGCCGCAACGCCGCGCCGCACGACATCATCGGCCGGGCGGGCGGCGACAACGTCTTCGGCGACCTGGACGACAGCTGGACCACGGTCGGCTGGGAGGCCGTCGTCGACCGCGCGCCGGACGTCGTGCTGATCAACGACTACGCCGACGGCGAGGCCACCACGCCGGACGAGAAGCGGGCGTTCCTGGAGTCCTACCCGCCCCTGGCCGACGTGCCCGCGATCAAGCACAAGCGGTTCTTCGTGCTGCCCTACGCGGCGCTGGTGGAGAGCCCGCGCAACCCGGCGGCCATCGAGGCGTTCGCCAGGTTCCTGGCCGCTAGCTGAACCCACACCGTGGGACAACCCGTCCGTGGCTTGGTATCGGCGGACGGGTTGTGGCACCATCGCCAGCGTGGCTCTCCACACCGTGATCATTATCGACAAGCGCGCCGGGTAGTGCTCCCAGAAGCACCCGGCGCGCCGACCTCTCGCATCCTGCGGGGGGTCTTTTTGTTTTCTCACAACTCACAGGAGCCCCCACGTGACCCCCCTCGGCGATTCATTCCACGTCTTCGACACGACCCTGCGGGACGGTGCCCAGCGCGAGGGCATCTCCTACTCGGTGAACGACAAGCTGGCGGTCGCCCGCTTGCTCGACTCGTTGGGCGTCGGCTTCATCGAGGGTGGCTGGCCGGGCGCGATGCCGAAGGACACCGAGTTCTTCGCCCGTGCCGCGGCGGGTGAGCTGACGCTCAAGCACGCGCAGCTCGTCGCGTTCGGCTCGACCCGCAAGGCGGGCGTGAAGGTGCAGGAGGACGCGCAGGTCAGGGCCCTGCTGGAGGCGCGGACGCCGGTCGTGACGCTGGTCGCCAAGTCCGACCGCAGGCACATCGAGCGGGCCCTGCGCACCGACGTCGCGGAGAACTGCGCGATGGTCCGCGACACCGTCTCGTTCCTGGTCGGCGAGGGCCGCCGGGTGTTCGTGGACGCCGAGCACTTCTTCGACGGCTTCGCCTTCGACCCGGACACCGCGCTGCGCGTGCTGGAGTCCGCTGTGGAGGGTGGCGCGGACGTCGCCGTGCTGTGCGACACGAACGGCGGCCAGCTGCCCCTGGGCCTGGCCGAGACCGTCGCCGACGTGGTCGCCCGCACGGGCTTCCGGGTCGGCATCCACTGCCAGGACGACACGTCCTGCGCGGTGGCCAACACCGTCGCGGCGGTGCAGGCGGGGGCGACCCACGTCCAGTGCACCGCGAACGGCTACGGCGAGCGAGCGGGCAACGCGGACCTGTTCGCCGTCGTCGGGAACCTCGTGACCAAGCTCGGCCTGCAGGTGCTACCCACCGAATCGCTGGCCGAGCTGACCCGGGTCTCCCATGCGTTGGCCGAGATCGCGAACATCGCACCCGAGACCCACCAGGCCTACGTCGGGTCGTCGGCCTTCGCCCACAAGGCGGGGCTGCACGCGAGCGCGATCAAGGTTGATCCGGAGCTGTACAACCACATCGATCCGGACACCGTCGGCAACGACATGCGGGTGCTGGTCACCGAGATGGCGGGTCGGGCCAGTCTCGAACTCAAGGGACGTGAGTTCGGGATCGACCTGACCCGCCGGCCCGAAGCGCTCACCAACGTGGTGCGCAAGGTCAAGGAGCTGGAGGCGGGCGGCTGGTCGTTCGAGGCCGCCGACGCCTCCCTGGAACTGCTCCTCAAGGCCGAGCTGGACGAGCTGGACGCGCCGCCGTTCGTGCTGGAGTCCTACCGCGTGCTGCTCGACCACCAGCAGGACGGCACGATCGTGTCCGAGGCCACGGTCAAGGTGCGGGTGGCCGGTGAGCGGGTCATCGCGACCGCCGAGGGCAACGGTCCGGTGCACGCGCTGGACGCGGCGCTGCGCAAGGCCCTGCTGCCCCACCTGTCCTGGTTGGACGCGGTGGAGCTGAACGACTACAAGGTGCGCATCCTCCCGGGGTCCCACAACTCGGCCGAGCACGGCACCGACGCCGTCACCCGCGTGCTGGTGGAGTCCACCGACGGCGAGCGCGAGTGGACCACCGTGGGCGTGCACGGCAACATCGTCGAGGCCAGCTGGCTCGCCCTGTGCGACGCGCTGGCGCACAAGGCGATGCGGGTCACCCCGTCACCAGCGTGAACCCCTCGGCGGCCAGGATGCGGTTGATCGGCTGGAAGAAGGACGTGCCGCCGGTCGTGCAGTTGCCGGAGCCGCCGAGCACGTGCCCCTGGGCCTGGGCGCCGGTGAAGACCGGCGCCCACTGGTCGCCCGGTTCGGTGCACAGGTTCGTCCGGGTCAGGCCGTAGACCACGCCTTCCGGGTAGTTCACCGTGACGTTCTTGGCCTGGACGACGCCGCAGCGCAGCCCGGTGGTGCGGCCCGCCGCGCACACCTGGCCGCCGACCGGCGTCTCGGCCGAGCCGCGGATGGTGGTGCCGGGGAACCCGGCGATGGTCGGGCGCTGGACCCAGGCGGCGGTGTTGGTGATCCGGACGACCGCGTAGGTCTGCCGGACCGCCACCACGGGGCCTATGTCCACCATGCCGGGCCCGCGGACCGCGGTGCCGACGTTCCCGCAGGACGGTGGCACGACCAGGTGGCCGCGGACGTTGAAGCCGTTGGCGCAGCGCGCGCCGTTCGCCGCGTAGAGGGGGGTGCCCGCCTCCAGCGGTGTCGGCAGCGCGGCGGGCGCCGCCACGGCGGGTGACGCCGCGGCGGCGAGCAGGGTCAGGACGATCAGCAGGGTTCGCATCCCTCGACGTTAGGCACGCCAGGTGCGGTTTCCAGCCACCGGTTAGGGTCACCTCCGTGCGCATTGCCCGTATCGCCCAACCCGACGGCCTCGCCTTCGCCGCCATCGAAGGCGACGGCGACGACCTGACCGCGGTCGAGATCGCCGACGACCCCTTCGCCAACCCGACGTTCACCGGCCGCCGCTGGCCGCTGGCCGACGTCCGGCTGCTGGCGCCGTTCCTGCCGCCCAAGATCGTGGCCATCGGCCGCAACTACGCCGAGCACGCCGCCGAGCTGGGCAACGAGCTGCCCGAGAACCCGCTGATGTTCCTCAAGCCGAACACGGCGGTGGTCGGGCCGAACGCGGACATCAAGCTGCCCGCGGTGTCCGAGCGGGTCGACTTCGAGGGCGAGCTGGCCGTCGTGATCGGCGTCGGCGGCCGGGACATCCCCGCCTCGCGGGCCCGCCAGTCGATCCTCGGCTACACGATCGCCAACGACGTCACCGCGCGCGACCTGCAGAAGGCCGACGGGCAGTGGACGCGGGCCAAGGGCTTCGACACGTTCTGCCCGCTCGGGCCGTGGGTGGAGACCGAGTTCGACCCGTCGGACGTGGCCATCCGCACCGAGGTGGACGGCGAGGTCAAGCAGGACTCGCGGACCTCGCTGCTGCTGTTCGGCATCCCCGAGCTGATCGAGCACATCTCCTCGGTGATGACCCTGCGACCGCTGGACGTGATCCTCACCGGCACGCCCGCGGGCGTCGCCCCGCTCAGCGCCGGGCAGACCGTCTCGGTGACCGTCGAGGGCCTGGGCACGCTGACGAACACGGTCGCCAACCGCTAGGTCCGCTCGATCCTGCCGGGCGCGCGCCGGGCGAACTCCGGCGCGTGCTCGGGCCGCAACCCGATCGCCACCAGGTAGGCGGGCACCACCTGCAGCCGCGGGAACCGCTGCATCAGCCGGATCGGCTTCGGCACGCGGCCCCGCGCCGCGCCCGACGTGCCGGCCAGCGTCGGCTTCAGGAACGAGTCCTGGATCCGCCGCTGGACGGCCTGGGTCACCGCGGTCGGCAGCCACCGCCTGCGCCGCACCTTCGCCAGCACCGCCGGGGTCAGCGCGCCCCGGCGCAGCGGCGCGGCCACGATCCGCGCGGCGGCCACCGCGTCCTGCACGGCCAGGTTGATGCCGACGCCGCCGATGGGCGACATCGCGTGCGCCGCGTCCCCGATGCACAGCACGCCGTCGGCGTGCCAGGTCCGCAACCGGTCGAGCTTGACGTCCAGCAGCTTCACGTCGTCCAGCGACCCGATCGCCTCCAGCCGGTCCGCCAGCCACGGCACCAGGTTCGCCATCCGCCCGCGGAAGGCCGCCACGCCCTCCGAGCGCAGCAACCGGTCGGTGCCCTTGCGGATCAGGTAGGCGCACTGGAAGTAGTCGCCGCGGTTGATCAGCACCAGCCCGTCGCTGCTGCCGAACCGGCCGGTGGCGCCGGTCAGCTCGCCCTCCGCGCGCGGCAGCCGGAACCACCACACGTCCATCGGCGCGCCGAACGCCCGCACCGGCAGGCCGACCTCCTCGCGCACCAGCGAGCGCCGCCCGTCGGCCGCGATGACCAGGTCCGCCGCCAGTTCACCGGTGTCGCCGCCCGGAGTGCGGTAGCGGACACCGGTCACCTTGCCGCCCTGCTTGAGCAGACCGGTGAACTCGGTGCTCATCCGCAGCGTGAAAGCGGGCTCGCGCTTGCCGGCGTCGGCCAGCAGGTCGAGGAAGTCCCACTGCGGCACCATCGCGATGTGCTTGTGCCGGCCGGGCAGCCTGCTCAGGTCGGCCATCGTCTGCGGGCCCGCGTCCAGCAGCACCTGCAGCTTGTCCACGAGCTGGTGCGGCACGTCCGCGAACGCCGGCCCGAGGCCGAGCTCGTCCAGCAGGGTCAACGTCGACGCGTGCACCGTGTCACCGCGGAAGTCGCGCAGGAAGTCGGCGTGCTTCTCCAGCACGGTCACCTCGACACCGGCCCTGGCCAGCAGCAACCCGGCCACCATGCCGGCCGGGCCGCCTCCGACGACCACCACCCCGGTCCTGTCCATGATCCACCCCTCACGTTTTCAACACCAGTTGAATAAGCTCAGGATGCTCCCACCCGGCGCCGCCGGTCAAGCCGGATAGGCTGATCGGGTCATGAGCGCATCAGCAGCACCCGCCCGGGTCCGCGTCCGGCTCTGCCCCTCTCCCACCGGCGCGCCGCACCTCGGCCTGGTCCGGACCGCGCTGTTCAACTGGGCCTACGCCCGCCACGCCGGTGGCGCGGTGGTGCTCCGGATCGAGGACGCCGACGCGGCCCGCGACTCCGAGGAGTCCTACCTCTCGCTGCTGGAAGCCCTGCGGTGGCTCGGCCTGGACTGGGACGAGGGCCCCGAGGTCGGCGGACCGCACGCGCCGTACCGGCAGAGCGGGCGGCGCGCCCTCTACGCCGACATCGCCGAACGCCTGCTCGCGGCGGGCGAGCTGTACGAGTCGTTCTCCACCGCTGACGAGGTCGAGGCGCGCCGCCGGGCCGCCGGGCAGGACCCGAAGCTCGGCTACGACGGCCACGACCGCGACCTCACCGCCGGGCGGCGGGCGGCGTTGCGCGCCGAGGGCCGCGAACCGGTGCTGCGCCTGAAGATGCCCGACGAGGACATCACGTGGGTCGACCTGGTGCGCGGCGAGGTGACGTTCAAGGCGGGCAGCACGCCCGACCCGGTCCTCGTGCGCGCCGACGGCGAACCGCTGTACCCGTTCGTCAACCCGGTGGACGACGCGCTCATGGGCATCACGCACGTGCTGCGCGACGAGGACCTGCTCCCGTCGACGCCCCGGCGGATCGCGCTGCACCGGGCGTTGGCCGGGATCGGCGTCACCTCGACCCTCCCGGAGTTCGGCCACCTCCCGCCCGTGCTGGGGGAGGGGAACCGGAAGCTCTCCAAGCGCGACCCGCGGTCGGACCTGTTCCACTACCGCGACCGCGGTTTCCTGCCCGAGGGCCTGCTGAACTACCTGGCGCTGCTGGGCTGGTCCACCGCCGACGACCGCGACGTGGTCACGCTCGCCGAGCTGGTCGAGGCGTTCGAGCCGTCCCGGCTCGGCGCCAACCCGGCCCGCTTCGACCTGAAGAAGGCCGAGGCGGTCAACGCCGCGCACCTGCGCGCGCTGCCCGTCGCGGACTTCGTCGACCGCGTGCTGCCGCACCTGGTGCGCGACGGCGTGCTGCCGCCCGAACCGGCGCCGGAGCAGCTGGCCGTGCTGACGGCCGTCGCGCCGCTGGTGCGGGAGCGGTTGGTCGTGTTGTCCGAAGCGTCCGGGATGGTGCGTTTCCTGTTCGTCGCGGAGCAGGACTTCGCGCCGGAGGAGGAAGCCGCCGCCAAGGCGTTGGGCGAGGACGCCCGACCGGTGCTGCGAGCCGGCGTCGACGCGTTGGAATCGCTTCCGGAGTGGACGGCGGCGGCCATCGAAGAGGCGCTGAAGGTGTCCCTTGTGGACGGCTTGGGCCTGAAGGCGCGCAACGCCTACGCCCCGGTGCGGGTTGCCGTGACGGGCCGTACCGTCTCGCCTCCGCTGTACGAATCGCTCGAACTGGTCGGTCGAAGTCGCTCGATCGGGCGATTGCGCCGCGCGCTCGGGGCAATCTGACTGGTGCCTTCGGGCGGTTCAGCGGTGCTTGACCGTGCAAGAATCGCCAGATATCACCTCTCTGGTCGAGTCGGACGAGGGGTGAGCGCACCTAGCCTCACGGGGTGACAACCGCAGCCCCGACCTTCACCCCTCGGAGAACCGGCGAGATCCGGGCGGTGTGCCTCGACGTGGACGACACCCTCGTCGACTACAGCACCTCGTCCCGGGCCGCCCTGGCCGCGATGGTCGGCAACGCCGACGCCTGGCCGCTGTGGCAGCGCATCACCGACGAGCACTGCGAGCGCCTGCTCGCCGGCGAGCTCGAGTACGAGACGATGCGCAACCTCCGCACCCGCGCCTTCTTCGCGGCGCTCGGCGAGGAGTTGGACCAGGAGGAGGCGACCCGCCGGGAACTGCGCCGGCAGGAGGTCCTCGCGTCCGGCTGGCGGCTGTTCCCGGACGTCGTGCCGTGCCTGGAGTGGCTGCGGGCCACCGGTCTGCCCATGGCTGCCGTGAGCAACGCCTCAGGCCGTCACCAACGGGTGAAGATCGCGACCCTCGGGCTGACCCAGTACTTCGACACCGTGCTCATCGCCGGCGAGGTCGGCTCCGCGAAACCCGACCGGGTGATCTTCGACACCGCCTGCGCGGACCTGGGCGTGGACCTCGGTGACACGGTGCACGTCGGCGACCGCCTGCACGCCGACGCGATCGGCGCGCGCGACGCGGGCATGAAGGGCGTGTGGCTGAACCGCCAGGGCCCGCGCGACGGCTCCCTGCCCGCGGGCATCTCCGCCATCAGCAGCCTCGCTGAGCTGCCGGAACTCCTCGTCTGCGAGCTGTCGGCCGCCTCCGCGTGACCCCGATTTCCGTTCCGCCGGGGACGTGGTCTAGTATTCCTCCCGGCGGAACGGAGAGGCCCCCCGAGCGAAAGCGAAGGGGAGTCGGGCCGGGAAACCAATGGGGTATGGTGTAATTGGCAGCACGACTGATTCTGGTTCAGTTAGTCTAGGTTCGAGTCCTGGTACCCCAGCTGCACGGTAGAGAATCGAGTATGGTAAGCTACCGGCAACGCAGGACAGCAAGAACGTGATAAAGTGAATATCGAAAGTTCCCGGCCCCGTCGTCTAGCGGCCTAGGACGCCGCCCTCTCAAGGCGGTAGCGTGGGTTCGAATCCCATCGGGGCTACAGATCAGGAAGATCCCTGTTTCGCACTGCGAAACAGGGATCTTTCGCATTGTCACCGGGGTCCGATCCCCAGACCCCGGGCAGGCGGGCTCCGCCCCCTGCACCCCCGCCGCCTCGCGGCCGGGGGTGCAGGTCGTAGCGCTCAGAGACGGCTCTGCAGGGCCTCAGCGGCTGCCAGGAGGTCTGCGGCCCAGCGGGCGCCCGGACGGCGGCCCATGCGGTCGATGGGACCGGAAACCGATACCGCCGCGACCACCGAACCGGAGCTGTCGCGCACCGGCGCGGAAACGGAGGCGACTCCCGGTTCCCGTTCCGCCACCGACTGCGCCCAACCCCGCCGGCGCACTTCCAACAATGTGCGCTCGCCGTAAACCGCGTCGGCGAGAACGGAGCGCTGAGTTCCCGGGTCGGCCCACGCCGCCAATACCTTCGCGCCGGAACCGGCCGTCATCGGCAATCGCGCGCCGATCGGCACGGTGTCGCGCAAACCACTCGGTGGTTCGGCCGAGGACACGCAGATCCGCTGCATCCCGTCCCGCCGGTACAACTGGACGCTCTCGCCCGTGATGTCGCGCAACCGCGGCAACACCGAGGACGCCGCGTCGAGCAGCGGGTCGGTGGCCCCGCCCGCCAACTCCGCCAGGGCCGCGCCCGGGCGCCAGCGGCCGTCGGAACCCCGTCGCAGCAACCGGTGCACCTCGAGCCCGACCGCCAACCGGTGCGCGGTAGCCCTCGGCAAGCCCGTCCGGTTGCACAACTCGGCGAGCCCACACGGATCCTTTGCGACGGCGTTCAAGACAGCCACTGCCTTGTCCAACACGCCGATCCCGCTATGCTGTCCCACAAGCCGATACTAACTTCCCACTGTCTGGGAAGTCCAGATCTATCGACTGTCCAGATCTTGGGAGAGTTGCGATGAGCCGCACGCTCGCGGAGAAGGTGTGGGAAGCACACGTCGTGCGCCACGGCAGTGGCGCGGAGCCGGACCTGCTCTACATCGACCTCCACCTGCTGCACGAAGTGACCAGCCCGCAGGCGTTCGACGGCCTGCGCCTGGCGGGACGGCCGCTCCGCCGCCCCGACCTCACGATCGCCACCGAGGACCACAACGTCCCGACGATCGACATCGAGCTGCCCATCGCCGACCCGGTGTCGCGCACGCAGGTCGAGACGCTGCGCAAGAACTGCGCGGAGTTCGGCGTGCGGCTGCACCCGATGGGCGACTTCGAGCAGGGCATCGTGCACGTCGTCGGCCCGCAGCTGGGCCTGACCCAGCCCGGCATGACGGTCGTCTGCGGTGACAGCCACACGTCGACGCACGGCGCGTTCGGCGCGCTGGCGTTCGGCATCGGCACGTCCGAGGTGGAGCACGTGATGGCCACCCAGACGCTGCCCCTGCGGCCGTTCAAGACGATGGCCATCACCGTCGACGGGCAGCTGGGGCCCGGTGTCACGGCAAAGGACATCATCCTCGCGGTGATCGCGAAGATCGGCACCGGCGGCGGCCAGGGGTACGTGCTGGAGTACCGGGGGAGCGCGATCGAGGCGCTGTCCATGGAAGCCCGCATGACCGTGTGCAACATGTCGATCGAGGCGGGCGCGCGCGCGGGCATGATCGCGCCGGACCAGACCACGTTCGACTACCTCCAGGGCCGCCCGCACGCGCCTTCGGGCGCGGACTGGGACGCGGCCGTCGAGTACTGGAAGACGCTGCGCACCGACGACGACGCCGAGTTCGACGCCGAGGTCCGCCTCGACGCCGACGAGCTCACGCCGTTCGTCACCTGGGGCACCAACCCCGGCCAGGGCCTGCCGCTCGGCGCCACCGTGCCCGACCCCGAGGCCATCGCCGACGAGAACGAGCGCGTGGCCGCCGAGAAGGCCCTGACCTACATGGGGCTGGAGCCGGGCACCCCGCTGCGCGACATCCACGTCGACACCGTGTTCCTCGGCTCGTGCACGAACGGCCGCATCGAGGACCTGAGGGCCGCCGCGGACGTGCTGAAGGGCCACAAGGTCGCCGACGGCGTCCGGATGCTCGTCGTGCCCGGCTCCATGCGGGTGCGCGCGCAGGCCGAGTCCGAAGGGCTGCACGAAGTGTTCCTGGCGGCGGGCGCCGAGTGGCGCCAGGCCGGCTGCTCGATGTGCCTGGGCATGAACCCGGACCAGCTCAAGCCGGGCGAGCGCAGCGCGTCGACCTCCAACCGAAACTTCGAGGGCAGGCAGGGCAAGGGTGGCCGCACCCACCTGGTTTCGCCACTCGTGGCCGCCGCCACCGCCGTGCGGGGCACGCTGTCGTCGCCCGCCGACCTGGTCTGAGGGAGTTCTACGAACATGGAAGCGTTCACCACGCACACCGGGGTCGGCGTTCCGCTGCGCAGGTCCAACGTGGACACCGACCAGATCATCCCGGCCGTCTACCTCAAGCGCGTGACCCGCACGGGCTTCGAGGACGGCCTGTTCGCCGCCTGGCGCGGCGACGAGCAGTTCGTGCTCAACCAGGAACCGTTCCGGGCCGGCAGCGTGCTGGTCGCCGGGCCGGATTTCGGCACCGGGTCGTCCCGCGAGCACGCCGTGTGGGCGCTCATGGATTACGGCTTCCGGGTGGTCATCTCGTCCCGGTTCGCCGACATCTTCCGGGGCAACTCGGGCAAGCAGGGCCTGCTGGCGGCCCAGTGCGAGCAGTCCGATGTCGAATTGCTGTGGAAGCTGCTGGAGAACGAGCCCGGCACCGAGGTCACCGTCGACCTGACGAAGAACACCGTTGTGGCGAAGGACTTCACCGCGCCCTTCAGCGTCGACGAGTACACCCGCTGGCGGCTGCTGGAGGGATTGGACGACATCGCGCTGACCCTCCGCCACGCCGACGACATCACCGAGTTCGAGCAGCGCAGGCAGGGTTGGCTGCCGACTACCGAACCCCTCCCCGCGAGCTGACTCCGAAGGGGCCGGATTCCCCTCCGAACAGCGGGAATCCGGCTCACCGGAAGCTCCCGGAGCCCCTGAGGCGTCCCTCGACAGGTCGTAATTGCCCACGCCACAACGGAAAATCTGGCGTGGCGATTGGTATTTCCTTGCATATGGGCTTACCGTGGGCAATCAGTCGGCCCGACTAGGGCCGTGAGCGTCCTGGGAGGGACTGAAGGTGAACAAGGCCCAGCTCATCGAGGCGCTCGCCGAGCGCCTTGGCGACAAGAAGAACGCCGCTGCCGCTGTCGACGGGCTCGTCGACGTCATCGTCCGCAGCGTCCACAAGGGCGAGAAGGTCAACATCACCGGCTTCGGTGTCTTCGAGAAGCGTGCCCGCGCGGCCCGCACCGCTCGCAACCCGCGCACCGGTGAGACCGTGAAGGTCAAGAAGACCAACGTTCCCGCGTTCCGCGCGGGTTCGACGTTCAAGGACGTCATCAGCGGCACGAAGAAGTTGCCGCGCGTCACGGCCGCCAAGCCCGCCGCCGCCGCCGCTGCGGCCAAGCCGGCCGCCGCGACCAAGGCTCCGGCGACCCGAAGCACCACCGCGCGCACCACCACTGCGCGCGCGACGCGCAGCACCGGCACCGCCACGCGTGCCGCTGCGGCGGCCACCAAGGCGCCGGCGACCCGCCGGACCGCCGCGGCCGCGAAGCCCGCCGCCACCGCCACCAAGGCCGCGCCTGCGAAGAGCACCGCGACCAAGGCCACCGCCGCGAAGACGACCGCGGCCAAGGCGACCACGACCGCGGCGAAGGCGCCCGCGGCGGCCAAGAAGGCCGCTCCGGCGAAGGCCACCACGGCCACGGCGAAGGCGTCGACGGCGAAGGCCACCACGGCCGCCGCCGCGAAGCCGGCGGCGAAGAAGGCCCCGGCCAAGAAGAAGTGAAGTCGGGCCGGGTGATCACCGGCCAGGCACGCAACACCCGCTCAGGGCCCGGCGCGGACGCGCTCCGGGCCCTGAGCGCACTCCACCCCCGCGAGAGTCCTACGTTCGCGACCACCGTGTCCTACGTTCAGGACCCCCGAGTTCAACGCTCGGCACGCCGCCCGGACCGTCGGCGGCGTGCGATTCCGGCGTAATCACGCCCACCGCGGCGAACTCACCGTGCTCGAACGGGCCCCCGGCGTGACCCGACCGGCCGAGTCGGGCGCCCGTCCGGCGCAACCGCCGGGCGTCAGGTGGTCGGTTTCGGCAACGCGGTGGGGAAGTAGTGCGCCGACACGAGCCGCGGCCACGAGGCGTGCGAGTCCGAAGTGGACCACCCCGGCCCCGGCCGGCGGAACGCCAGCAGCCACGTGCTGCCCTTCTTGCACGGCGTCCCGTCCAGCGGCACGCCGCCCAGGTCGGCGAGGGTGGACACGACGTCCGGGATCACCCCGCCCTGGCTGCACACGACCGGCGTGCCGGCGCCGTCGGCGATCTCCAGCAGCCGCACCAGCGCGGCCTCCCGGTCCGGCCAGTACCCCTCCTCGGACAGCCTGGGCTCCAGCAGCACGCCGACGCCCAGGTCCTCCGCCACCCCCTGCACGGTCTCCACGCACCGCACCCGGGGCGCCGCGTGCACCCGTGCGGGCCCCCACAGCGGCAGCGCGGACCGCAACCCCGCCGCCTGCCGCCACCCCGCCGCGCTCAACGGCCGCAGGTCGTCGTCACCCGGCCAGTTGTCCCGCTTGCCCGCCTTCGCGTGCCGCACCAGCAACACCGTCGCCAGGTCCGCGGGCGCGGCCGTGAACGCCGCCAGCACCGACCGGTCGACGTCCCGCGTCACCAGGGCGACGGCCTCGTCGACCGGCACCCACCGCAGCTCGTCCACCTCGTCGTTGGGCTCGAACGACCCCGACCCGGCCCGCGCGCTGAAGTAGTCCACCACCTTCGGCTCACCGAACGCGCGGTAGGACACCTGGACCAGGTGCCGCCCCAGCACGGCGTGGAACCCGGTCTCCTCCCGCACCTCCCGCACCGCCGCCGCCGGCACCGTCTCACCGGCGTCCAGCTTGCCCTTCGGCAGGGACCAGTCGTCGTAACGCGGTCGGTGCACGACCGCCACGAGCCCATCGCGCCACAGCACGGCGCCCGCCGCCCGGATCACCCGCTTCACCCCATCGCGCGGTGGCCGCGCAGCAACTCGGTCTGGTGGTCGCGCACCCTGGTGCCGTCGGCGGGCGACGCCTCCCACTCGCCGTCCGGTTGCAGCACCCAGCACCGCGTCGTCGGCTCCAGCGCCGAGTCCATCATCGCGTCGAGCTGCGCGGTGAGCTTCGGGTCGGTCACCCGCACCTGCACCTCGACCCGGCGGTCCAGGTTGCGGTGCATCATGTCGGCGCTGCCGATCCAGTGCTCGCCGCAGCCGGCGAAGTGGAACACCCGCGAGTGCTCCAGGAACCGGCCGAGGATGGACCGGACGTGGATGTTCTCCGACAGCCCCTTGATGCCCGGCTTCAACGCGCACACGCCGCGCACCACCACGTCCACCCGCACGCCCGCCTGCGACGCCCGGTACAGCGAGTCGATGACCTGCTCGTCCACCAGCGAGTTCACCTTGATGCGCACGCCCGCGGGCCCGCCGGCCGCGGCGTGCTCGATCTCCCGCTCGATGCGCTCCACGATCCCGCGCCGCACGCCGTAGGGCGCGACCAGCAGGCTGCGGTAGTGGTCCTGCCTGGCGTAACCGGTCAGCACGTTGAACAGGTCGGTGAGGTCCGCGCCGATGGTCGGCTCGGCGGTGAGGATGCCGATGTCCTCGTACAGCCGGGCCGTCTTCGGGTTGTAGTTGCCGGTGCCGATGTGGCAGTACCGCTGGATGCGCGAGCCCTCCTGCCGCACCACCAGCGCGGTCTTGCAGTGCGTCTTGAGCCCCATCAGGCCGTAGACGACGTGCACGCCCGCCTTCTCCAGCGCCCGCGCCCACTTGATGTTCGCCTGCTCGTCGAACCGCGCCTTGATCTCCACCAGCGCCACGACCTGCTTGCCCGCCTCGGCCGCGTCGATCAGCGCGTCCACGATCGGGGAGTCACCCGATGTGCGGTACAGCGTCTGCTTGATGGCCAGCACCCGCGGGTCGGCCGCCGCCTGCTCGATGAACCGCTGCACGGACGTGGAGAACGAGTCGTACGGGTGGTGCACCAGCACGTCGCCCTCGCGCAGGGTGGCGAAGATGCTCTTGGGCGTCTCCCGCTCGCCGAACGCCGAGTGCGTCGCGGGCACGAACGGCGCGTCCTTGAGCTGCTTGCGGTCCACGCTGTAGAGCTGCCACAGGCACGACAGGTCCAGCAGACCGGGCACCTGGACGACGTCGTGCGGGTCGACCTCCATCTCCCGCAGCAGCCGCTCCAGCATGTTCTCGGTCATGTCGTCGGCGACCTCCAGCCGCACCGGCGGCCCGAACCGGCGACGCGCCAGCTCCCGCTCCAGCGCCTGCAGCAGGTCCTCGTCCTGGTCCTCCTCGACCTCCAGGTCGGCGTTGCGGGTCACCCGGAACGCGTGGCACTCGATGACCTGCATGCCCGCGAACAGCTCGCCCATGTGCGCCGTGATCAGCTCCTCCAACGGCAGGAACGTCGCCGTCGGGCTGGTCCGGTCGCTCTCCACGCGCACCAGGCGCGGCACGTTGTCCGGCACCTTGATGCGGGCGAACCGCTCCGCGCCGCCCTCCGGGTCGCGCACCGTCACGGCGAGGTTCAGCGACAGGCCGGAGATGTAGGGGAACGGGTGCGCGGCGTCCACGGCCAGCGGCGTGAGCACCGGGAACACCTGGTCGGTGAAGTAGTTGGACAGCCGCAGCTTCTCGAAGTCGCTGAGCTGCGCCCAGTTGACGATGCTGATCGAGTGCTTCTCCAGCTCCGGCTGGATGTGGTCGAGGAACGCCCTGGCGTGCTGCTCGACCAGCTCCTGGGCGCGCTTGGACATGTTCGCCAGCTGCTCGCGCGGGGTGAGCCCGTCCGCGCTGCGCACCGACAGGCCGGTCTCGTCGCGGCGCTTCAGGCCGGCCACCCGGACCATGTAGAACTCGTCCAGGTTCGAGGCGAAGATGGCCAGGAACTTCGCCCGCTCCAGCAGCGGCTGGGAGGCGTCCTCGGCCAGGGCGAGCACCCTGGCGTTGAAGTCCAACCAGGACAGCTCCCGGTTGAAGTACCGGTCGTCGGGCAGGTCGGCCTGGGCCTCGACGGCGGTGACGGCGGGCGGTGAGCTCGGGAACGACCGGGACGCCGCCTCGGCCGGTTGCTGCGCCGCCATCGTGCCCGCGCGCGTGCCGTTGCCGCCGCGGCGGGTGGCCGGACGCGGTCGACGGCGCGGGTTCGCGGCCGTCGTGGCCCGCGGCGTCCTCGTCCGGCGCTTGGGCGCGGGCTGCTCGGGAGTGTTGTCCGTGCTCACGATCGCATTGTTCCCCAGAACGGGCGACCTCGCGCTGATCGGGAAGTGAACTCCCGGTCACACCGGCCGGAGCAAGCCGCGCACGTCACCGGCGTCGTCGCGGACGACGGTGACCCGCTGGCCGGGGCGCAGCGAGCGCCAGCCGCCCGCGGCGACGGCTTCGGCCGGCACGTCCACGAGCACGCCGTCGTCGCGCAGCACGGTCGCCGCGCCGTCCGGGTGGTGGGCGCTCACCGTCGCCTGCTCTGTCACGCCGCCAAGCTAGCCGATCAGCCGCCCACCGGGCTGACCGCCGTCGCGGTGCGCGGGCCCAGGCCCAGGTCCGCCGCCAGCCGCAGGTCCTCGGCCGTGTCCACGTCGTGCCGCAGCGACGGCCACGGCCCCACGAGCGCCGTCGCGCCGGAAGCCGCGTGGGCCGCCGCCGAACCGCCCCCGAAGGCCGGCGCCAGCTCACCGCCCGCCGCGGAGAGGAGCAGCGTCGTCCCCGTGCCCTGGCGGTCGGGGCAGAACGCCCGCCCCCGGGCCGCGCCCAGCGCCGCCGCCAGCTCCGCGGTCCGCAACGCCGGCAGGTCGGCCTGCAGCGCGCCCACCACCGACCCGGCGTCCCGCGACCGCAGCACCTCGAACCCGAACCGCAGCGCCTCGTTCAACCCCTCCGGCCCGTCGACCGACTCGACGCCCAGCGCGCGCAGTCCCGCCACCACCGCCGGGTCCGACGTGACGGTCAGCACACGGCGCACCGCGGGCAGTGCCGCCGAGATGGTGTCCAGCGCGAACGCCAGCGCCAGCGCCGGGCGGTCGAGCCGGTCGCCGACCAGTCGCGACTTGGCCCGGTCCAGCGTCTTGACCGGCACCACCAGGTCCACTTCGGCTCCCACCCCGCCATACTCCCCGATGCCGGCTGGACCTGGCCGGGGGCTCCGGTGAAGACTCCAGGTCCACGACGAAGAGGGAGTGCACGTGGCCAAGGAGAAGGGCGGCTTCTGGGTCGGGCTCGCCGCGGCGATCCTCTACCCCGCCACCGCGGCGATGGCGCGGCGGCGCAGCGAAGGCGGGGAACGGGTGCCCAGGACGGGTGGGGCGCTCATCGTGATGAACCACGTGTCCCACCTCGACCCCGTCTACGACGCCGTCTTCACGCACAGGCAAGGCCGGGTGCCGCACTTCCTCGCCAAGCACAGCCTGTGGAACGTCCCGTTCGTCGGCACGGTGGTGAAGGGCGCCCGGCAGATCCCGGTCTACCGCGGCACGGCCGACGCCCAGCAGAGCCTGCGCGCCGCGCACGAGGCCCTGGAGCAGGGCCTGGTGGTGATCATCTACCCGGAGGGCACGATCACCCGCGACCCGGACGGCTGGCCGATGACGTCGCGCACCGGCGTGGCCCGGCTGGCGCTGGAGCACGACGTGCCCGTGCTGCCCGCCGCCCGCTGGGGCACCCGCGAGGTCTACGACCACTACCGCAAGAAGTTCCGCCCGTTCCCGCGCAAGACCGTGGTGACGAAGGTCGGCCCGCCGGTCGACCTGTCCGCCTACCGGGACCGGCCGCAGAACCTGCCGCTGCTGCGCGAGGTGACCGACGTGCTGATGAACGAGGTCAAGGGCCTGCTCGCGGACATCCGCGAGGAGCAGGCGCCCGACGGCTTCCACACCAAGCAGGTCTGACGTGGACCGGGTCGCGGTGCTGGGCGCCGGGTCGTGGGGCACCGCCTTCGCCAAGGTGCTCGCCGACTCCGGCACGGACGTGGTGCTGTGGGCGCGGCGGCCCGAGGTCGCCGACGCCATCTCGAACGACCGGGTGAACGCCGACTACCTGCCGGACGTCGTGCTGCCCGCCAACCTGAGCGCCACCGCCGACGCCGAGAAGGCGTTGGCCGGCGCGCGGGCCGTGGTGCTGGCCGTGCCGAGCCAGACGCTGCGGGAGAACCTGAGCGGCTGGCGCTCGTCGCTGCCGGCCGGCGCGACGCTGGTCAGCCTGGCCAAGGGCGTCGAGCTGGGCACGCTCAAGCGGATGAGCGAGGTGGTCCGCGAGGTCGCCGGCGTGCCGGAGGACCAGGTCGCGGTGGTGACCGGGCCGAACCTGGCCAAGGAGATCGCGGCCGAGCAGCCGACCGCCACGGTCATCGCGTGCACCGACCACGACCGCGCGGTCGACTTCCAGCAAGCGTGCTCCAACTCCTACTTCCGGCCGTACACCAACGTCGACGTGGTGGGCTGCGAGCTGGGCGGGGCGTGCAAGAACGTCATCGCGCTGGCCTGCGGCATGGCGGCGGGCCTCGGGTTCGGCGACAACACGATGGCCTCGATCATCACCCGCGGCCTGGCCGAGACCGCGCGGCTGGGCGCGGCGCTGGGCGCGGACCCGCTGACGTTCGCCGGGCTGGCCGGGCTGGGCGACCTGGTGGCCACGTGCGCGTCGCCGCTGTCGCGCAACCGGACGTTCGGCGAGCGGCTGGGCCGCGGCGACTCGCTGGCGCAGGCGCAGGAGGCGGCGCACGGGCAGGTCGCGGAGGGCGTGAAGTCGTGCTCGTCCATCCGCGAGCTGGCCGCCCGGGTCGGCGTGGACATGCCGATCACCGACGGCGTGCACCAGGTGTGCCACGAGGGGCTGGACCCGCGCGTGCTGACGGCGGCGCTGCTCGGGCGCGAGCGGAAGGCGGAGCGGCAGTGACCGAGGGGACCCGGGACGGCACGTGGGGCGACGGCACGAGGGTCGTGCACTCGACGCCCGCGGTGCCGGGCGAGCCGTTCACGGCGGGGCCGGTGTTCGCGTCGTCCTACCACCTCGGCGGCGCGGACACCTACGGCCGGGCGCACAACCCGACCTGGCGCGTGCTGGAGGCGGCGCTCGGCGACCTGGACGGCGGCACGACCGTGCTGTTCCCGTCCGGCATGGCGGCGATCTCGACGTTCCTGCGGGTGGTGCTCGCGCCCGGCGACGTGGTCGTGGTCCCGAGCGACGGCTACTACCTGACCCGGACGCTGGTCGCCGAGATGCCGGTGGAGGTGGTCGAGGCGCCGACCGCCGGGCCGTACCCGTCGTTCGACGGCGTGCGGCTGGTGCTGCTGGAGTCGCCGTCCAACCCCGGCCTGGACGTGTGCGACATCGCCGCGCTGACCGGGGCCGCGCACGCGGCGGGCGCGCTGGTGGCGGTGGACAACACGACCGCGACGCCGCTCGGCCAGCAGCCGCTGCTGCTGGGCGCGGACGCGGTGGTGAGCAGCGACACGAAGGCCGTCGCCGGGCACAGCGACGTGCTGCTCGGCCACGTGTCCACTTCGGACCCGGCCCTGGCCGAGCGGGTGCGCGCGGCGCGGACCACCGGCGGCGCGATCCCCGGGCCGTTCGAGGCGTGGCTGGCGCACCGCGGGCTCGGCACGCTCGACCTGCGGCTGACCAGGCAGGCGGCGAACGCGGCGGCCCTGTACGACGTGCTCAAGGCGCACCCCGCGGTGACCGGCCTGCGCTGGCCGGGCGCGCCGGAGGACCCGGCGCACGAGGTGGCGTCCCGGCAGATGCGGCGGTTCGGCGGGGTGCTGACCTTCGAGCTGGCGGGCGCGGACGCGGTGGCGGCGTTCCTGGCGAAGTCCCGGCTGGTGTTCGCGAGCACCAGCTTCGGCGGCCTGCACACCAGCCTGGACCGGCGCGCGCAGTGGGGCGACCCGGTGCCGGAGGGCCTGGTCCGGCTGTCCGCGGGCTGCGAGGACACCGCCGACCTGGTCGAGGACGTGCTGCGGTCGCTGTGACGCCGTTCGTCACCTGAACGGGTTCACCACTCTGGTTCACCGGTCGGGTTCACCGGTTGGGACGGGTTGCGCGGTGGCGGCTGTGCTGCCACCCTCGTCCCCATGTCCTTCCGCGCCATGATCGACGGGCGGGGTCACATCGACCTCCGCCTGGTCGCCAGCGCGCTCTGTCTCCCCCGGTGATCGTCTCGCGTCCCGCGAGCCCGTGAGGCTCGCCACTCACCGAGCACCGAGAAGGAACCATGTTCGCCGTTCCGGAGAACACCATCGCCCTGCCCCAGTCGCACGCCGCGCTGCACCCCGTGCGGATCGCGCTCGACACGGCGGCACGGCGCGAGCGCTGGGCCCACCTGCTCCGCTACGACCCCGAGACCCGCTTCGCCGCGCTGGTCGACAAGACGCCGGAGCAGGAGGTGTGGCTGATGAGCTGGTTGCCCGGCCAGCACGCCGACCTGCACGACCACGGCGCGACCAGCGGCGCGTTCACCGTGGTCAGCGGCTCGCTGACCGAGGTCGTCACGCCGGGGCCGACCCAGGTGCTGCACCACCTGGTGGCCGGGCAGTCGCGGGTGTTCGGCCCGTCGTACGCGCACCAGGTGCGCAACGACGGCGTCGACCCCGCCGTCACGATCCACGTCTACCGCGACGGCGGGCGCACCGTGCGGCCGGTCCGGTTCGACCCGCTGTCGGGCACTACGTCCGTGCGGTGACGTGCGGCGGCACGTCCCAGTCGCCGACCAGCTCCGGGTCCGGCACGGGCGCGTCCCAGACCGTGCGCAGCGGCAGCACGCCCGCCCACCGCTCGTTGGCGGCGACGTCCTCGGGCTCGTCGTCGGGCGGGCCGCTGCGGATCTTCACCGACGCCTCGGCGAGGTCGAGCGCCAGCAGGGAGGTCGCGGCCACCTCCTTCGCCGTCGGCGGGCGGGCGTAGTCCCACGAGCCGGGCGCGAGGTGTTCGGTGAGCACGCGCAGGCCGTGCAGCTTGGCGTCGGGGTCGGTGACCGGGACGGCCGTGCCGTGGATGACGGCGGCGCGGTAGTTCATCGAGTTGTCGAACACCGAGCGGGCGTAGACGACGCCGTCCAGGATCGTGACGCCGACGCACACCGGCACGCCGGTCGCCGCCTCGCGCAGGCTGCGGGCGCCGGTCGAGCCGTGCAGGTAGAGCGTGTCGCCGTCGCGGCCGTAGCCGGTGGGCAGCACGAGCGGCGCGCCGTCCACGACGACGGCCAGGTGGCAGACGAGGGCGGCGTCGAGGACCGCGTGCAGTGCTCCGCGTTCGGTCACGGCGCGCTTGCGGCCTCGCTTGATGGTGCTGCGGTCCGTCGGTGACAACGTCATGCCACCAGCCTTTCCGGTAAAGTGGCCTTCTTCAAGTGCCATTTCCTGGTGATTTGAGGAGGCCACTTTGGCGGAGACGGCGTTGGCGGTGGTGCTGGACCGCGACTCGGCCGAGCCGCTGGCCGTGCAGCTCGCGGACGCCCTGCGCGCGGCGGCGGCCGACGGGCGGCTGCGCAGCGGTGACCGGCTGCCCTCGACCCGGGCGCTGGCCGAACGGCTCGGCGTGAGCCGGACCGTGACGGCAGCAGCATACGAGCAGCTGCACGCCGAGGGCTGGATCGCCGGGCGGCACGGGTCCGGGACGTACGTGACGACCACGCCGCCCGGTGCGCTGAAGGCGCGGACGCGGCGCGCGGCGGCGCCGCCCGCGCCGGCGGACGTGGTGGACCTCGCGCCCGGCGCGCCGTGGGCGGAGGGGTTGGACCGGGCGGCGTGGCGGCGGGCCTGGCGCGCGGCGGCGGACGTGCAGCCGCTGTTCCGGCCCGCCCGGGGTGGGCTGCCGGAGTACCGGGCGGTGGTGGCGGAGCACCTGCTGCGGCACCGGGGGCTGGCGGTGCGCGGCGGGTTGCGCGAGGAGCTGGTGCTGGCGACTGGTGGGACCACGGCGGCGCTGGTGGAGCTGGGGTCGGCCGTGCTGCGGCCGGGTGACGTGGTCGCGGTGGAGGAGCCGGGGTACCAGCGGGCGGTGTGGGCGCTGCGGTCCGCGGGGGTGCGGGTCGTGCAGGCGCCCGTGGACGCCGAGGGATTGTTGGTGGAGGGCGTGCCGGCGGGGGTGCGCGGCGTGTACTGCTCGCCCGCGCACCAGTACCCGATGGGCGGGCGGATGTCGGCGGCGCGGCGGGTGGCGCTGGTGGAGCGGGCGCGGGCGGAGGGGTGGCTGGTCGTCGAGGACGACTACGACGGCGAGCTGCGGTACGACGTGGCGCCGCTGCCGCTGCTGGCGGCGTTGGCGCCGGACGTGGTGGTGCACCTGGGCACCACCAGCAAGATCCTCACGCCGACGTTGGGCGCGGGGTGGATGGTCGCGCCCGAGCCGATCGCCGCGGAGGTGCTGGCGCACCGGGACCGGACCGGCACCAGCCCGTCCGCGGCGGGGCAGCGGGTGCTGGTCGAGCTGGCCCGCAACGGCGACCTCGGGCGGCACCTTCGCAAGCTGCGGCGCGAGCTGTCCGAGCGCCGGGCGCTGCTGTCGGCGGCGTTCGGCGAGGCCGGCATCCCCGTGCTGGGCGACGACGCCGGCGCGCACATCGTCGTGCCGCTGCCGTCGTCCCAGGCGGAGCGGGACGTGCTGGCCGAGGCGCACGACCGCGGCCTGCGGCTGGACGGCCTGGGCCGCCACCACGCCGGCCGGCCGAAGGTGCACGGCGCCGCGATCGGCTACAGCGCCTGCTCCCGCGACCAGCTGACGGCCGCCATCCCCGACCTGATCGGCGTCCTCCGCGCGGCCACCCGTCCTGAGCGTTGAACTCGGGGGTCCTGAACGTAGGACACGGTGGTCGGGAACGTAGGACTCGCGCGGCGGGAAGGTAGGACTCTCGCGAGAGTCGGGTGGTCGGGGTGGGTTAGGCCATCCGGGTAGGGTCCGAGACATGACACAGCGCAAGACCAAGGTCGCCGTGGTGTTCGGCGGGCGCAGCAGCGAGCACATGGTCTCCTGCCTGTCCGCCGGCAGCGTTCTCCCGCACCTGGACCGGGACCGGTTCGAGGTCGTGCCGGTGGGCATCACCGAGACCGGCGGGTGGGTGATCGGCGCCGACGACACCAGGGCGCTGGAGGTGCGCGACCGCCGGCTGCCGACGGTCGACTCGCTGGTCCCGGTCTCCGGGTCGGAACTGGTGCCGGTCGCGCCGACCGACGTGCTGGCCGAGGTGGAGGTCGTCTTCCCCGTGCTGCACGGCGCGTGGGGCGAGGACGGCACGATCCAGGGCCTGCTGGAGCTGGCCGACATCCCGTACGTGGGACCGGGCGTGCTCGCCAGCGCGGTCGCCATGGACAAGGAGTTCACCAAGCGCCTGCTCAAGGGCGCGGGCCTGCCGGTCGGCGAGTTCGCGGTGCTGCGCCGCGACCAGGAGACGCTGTCCGAGGCCGACCGGGAGCGGCTGGGGCTGCCGGTGTTCGTCAAGCCCGCCCGCGCCGGGTCGTCCGTCGGCATCTCGAAGGTCGTGGACTGGGCGCACCTGGGCAGCGCGATCGCGCTGGCCCGCAAGACCGACCCGAAGGTGATCATCGAGGGCGCGGTCGTCGGCCGCGAGGTCGAGTGCGGCGTGCTGGAGTTCCCGGACGGCCGGGTCGAGGCGTCGCTGCCCGCCGAGCTGCGCATCGTCGGCGGCGAGGTCGACTGGTACGACTTCGACGCCAAGTACCTGGACGACGTCTGCGAGTTCGACATCCCGGCCAAGCTGGACGAGCACGTCACGCGCGACCTGCGCGAGATGGCCGTCACCGCGTTCCGCGCGCTGGACTGCCAGGGCCTGGCCCGGGTCGACTTCTTCGTCACCGACTACGACGAGCTGGTCGTCAACGAGGTCAACACCATGCCCGGCTTCACGCCGATCTCGATGTACCCGCGGATGTGGGCCGAGACGGGCGTCGACTACCCGGCACTGCTGACCACGCTGGTCGAGACCGCCCTCGCCCGCGGCACCGGCCTGCGCTGACCCGGCCCCGCCGACCTAGCCCCTGGTGTTCACGGGGCCCTTGGCGAGGGTGTCTCGGACGGTGGTCGAGATGTCCTGCAGGGGCCCCGTGCCCGCGTCCGACGGCACGGTCAGCGCCACGTACACCGGTCGGTCGACCACGTACCAGGTGGCCGCGCCGCCCTCGGCCACCTCCAGCCACTGCACGTCGGAGATCACCCGCAGCGAGGACGTCGGCGTGAGGTCGCCGGGCCGGTCCAACCCGCACCGCAGCACGACGGGCTCGTGCTTCGCGTCACCCCACGCCAGCGTGCCCGCCGGGGCGGGCGCGGCCAGCTCGCGGCGCGGCAGCGTGACGCCGTTGGACACGAGCTGCATCGGCAGCCCGCTCAGCAGCGCCCCGCACTCGTCCGACCCGGCCCGCGGCGCGGGCACCGGCACCAGCGCCAGCGGCCCGGTGTGGGCGGCGGACGCCTCGGCCGGGTCCTCCTTGCCGCCCGCGCCGAGGAAGAGGCCCACGGCCGCCACGCCCGCCGCCAGCAGCGCCGGCAGCCCGAGGGCGACGGCGAGCAGCGGACGGGGGAGCAGCGACGCGGGTTCCGGTTCCTGTGCCACCCCGCTATGACAGCACGGCGCTACAGGTGGACCACCGGGCAGGTCAGCGTTCGCGTGATGCCCTTCACGTTCTGGATGCGGGCGACCACGAGCTGTCCCAGCTGGTCGACGGTGTCGGCCTCGGCGCGGACGATGACGTCGTACGGACCGGTGACGTCCTCCGCGGTGGCCACACCGGGGATGCCGGAGATCTCCGCCGCAACGGCGGCTGCCTTCCCGACCTCGGTCTGGATGAGGATGTATGCGTGCACCACGGCGTGCCCCTTCGTCGCGACAGGTTAGGTCGGGGTAGGAACGTGCACAGCAACGTACCCCAGTTGGGGTTCCGAATGCTCAGAACGGGAGGCAATCTTGCGTCCGGAGCCGCCGCGGAACGCGGACACGGTCGCTGAAGTGGGTGAGTTCGGTCTCATCCGCCGGGTGACGGCAGGTCGGACGCAGCCGCCCACCACCCTGCTCGGGCCGGGTGACGACGCGGCTGTGGTCGCGGCGCCCGACGGCCGCGTGGTGGTGTCCACCGACGTGCTCGTCGAAGGTGTCCACTTCAGACTCGACTGGTCGTCCCCCGAGCAGGTCGGCCGCAAGGCGGCGGCCGTCAACCTGGCCGATGTCGTTGCCATGGGCGCGATGCCGACCGCGCTGCTGATCGGCCTGGCCTGCCCGGCGGACACGCCGTCCGCCGTGATCGAGGGCATCACGGCCGGCCTGTGGCAGGAGGCGACGGTCGCCGGCGCGGGCGTCGTGGGCGGCGACATGGTGTCGTCCGCGACCCTGGTGATCTCCGTTACGGCGATGGGCGACATGGGCGGGTTGGAGCCCGTCACCCGCTCCGGGGCCCAAGTGGGTGATGTCGTGGCGGTGTGCGGGCGGCTCGGCTGGGCGGCGGGCGGGCTGGCCGTGCTGCAGCGCGGGTTCCGGTCGCCGGTCGCGGTCGTCGGGGCGCAGCGGAACCCCGAACCCCCTTACGCCGCCGGACCGCAGGCCGCCGCGGCGGGCGCGACCGCGATGATCGACGTCTCGGACGGCCTGCTGGCCGACCTGGGGCACATCGCCGACGAGTCCGGCATCGGCATCGACATCCGCACCGAGCTGCTGGAGGTGCACCCGCGGCTGATCGACGTGGCGGCGGCGCTCGGCGCGGACGCCAGGCACTGGGCGCTGACCGGTGGCGAGGACCACGCGCTCGCGGCGACGTTCCCCGAGCCGGCGGCGGTGCCCGAGGGGTGGCGCACCATCGGCACGGTCCGGCACGGCAGCGGCGTCACCGTGGACGGCCGGGCCTACGAGAAACCCCCTGGCTGGGAGCACTGGCGGTAGGTAGCCTGGGCGGCTGTGGAACTATTCACGCTCGCGTATGACCATCCAGACTCGGCGAAGCTGATCGCCGAGCTCCAGCAGGTCTACGTGGACCGCTACGGCGACGCCGACATCACGCCGGTCGACCCGGCGCAGTTCGCCGCGCCCCTGGGCCACTTCGCGGTCGGCTACCTCGACGACGCCCCGGTGGCCTGCGGCGGGTGGCGCGCCCACGACGAGGAGCAGGACTCGCTGCGACCCGGCGACGCCGAGATCAAGCGGATGTACGTGGTGGACGCCGCGCGGGGGCGCGGCCTGGCGCGGGCGGTGCTGTCGGCGCTGGAAGAGGCGGCCCGCGCGGTGGGGCGCCGGCGCATGGTGCTGGAGACCGGCTTGCGCCAGCCCGAGGCGATCGGCCTCTACCGGGCCAACGGGTACGAGCGCATCGACAACTTCGGCGTCTACCGGCATCATCCGGAAAGCCTTTGCTTCGCGAAGGACCTGTGAGGGGCACGGAGGACCGCGGATGGCGATCTACGCGTTGGGCGACTTCGAACCGGTGATCCACCCGGACGCCTACGTGCACCCGGACGCCACGGTGATCGGCGACGTCCGGATCGGCGCGCACGCGTCCGTGTGGCCGCAGGCGGTGCTGCGCGGCGACTTCGGCCGGATCGAGGTCGGCGCGCGGACGTCGGTCCAGGACGGCACGGTGGTGCACTGCACCGAGGTCCACCCCACGCTGATCGGCGCGGAGTGCGTGATCGGCCACAACGCCCACATCGAGGGCGCGACGATCGCCGACCGGTGCCTGATCGCCTCGGGGTCGGTGGTGCTCAACGGCGCCGTGGTGGAGACCGGGTCGATCGTCGGCGCGGGCGCGGTGGTGTCGTTCGAGGGTCACGTGCCGGCGCGGTCGATGGCGCTCGGGGTGCCCGCGAAGGTGCGCGAGGGGCACGTCGTGCCGGACGGCGCGTGGCAGTTCGCGGTGGACCGGTACGTGGAGAACATCGCCCAGTACCGCAAGGGACTGCGCCGGCTGGACTGAGATAGGGTCCCGCCGTGGGACGTCCGCTTGAGGAGATCATGGAAGCCGGCTGGGCCGCGGCACTCGCGCCCGTTGCCGATCGCATCGCCGCGATGGGCGAGTTCCTGCGGGCGGAGGTCGCCGCCGGGCGCACCTACCTGCCGGCGGGGGAGAACGTGCTGCGGGCGTTCCAGCAGCCGTTCCACGACGTGCGCGTGCTGATCGTCGGCCAGGACCCGTACCCGACGCCGGGGCACGCGGTCGGCCTCAGCTTCTCGGTGTCGCCGGAGACCCGGCCCATCCCGAAGAGCCTGGTCAACATCTACCAGGAGTACACGACCGACCTGGGCCACCCCAAGCCGACCAGCGGCGACCTGACGCCGTGGGCCGAGCGCGGCGTGCTGCTGCTCAACCGGGCGCTGACGGTCCAGCCCGGCAAGTCCAACTCCCACCGCAACAAGGGCTGGGAGCCGGTCACCGAGCAGGCGATCAAGGCGCTGGCCGAGCGGGACGCGCCGCTGGTCGCGATCCTGTGGGGCAGCCAGGCTCGCGCCCTCAAGCCGCTGCTCGGCGCGGACCGCTGCGTCGAGTCGGTCCACCCGAGCCCGCTGTCGGCGGCGGGCGGCTTCTTCGGCTCCCGGCCGTTCAGCAAGGCCAACGAGCTGCTGGTGGGGCAGGGCGCCGAGCCGATCGACTGGAAGCTGCCCTGAGCACCCGTTCGTGAACCACGCCAGTTCGTGAACCACGCCAAAAGGCCCCTGGGAACCGAGGTTCCCAGGGGCCTTCCGACAACTCGGGCGCGGGTCGTCAGCCGCGCACCACCTTGCCCGCCTTCAGGCACGAGGTGCACACGTTCAGCCGCTGCCGCGTCGAAGACGAGACCTTCGCGCGCACGGTCTGAATGTTCGGGTTCCACCGGCGGTTGGTGCGCCGGTGGGAGTGCGAGACCGACTTGCCGAAGCCCGGCCCCTTGCCACAGACGTCGCACACGGCAGCCACGTCAGCCACTCCTTAAGGTTTCTTCAGCGGTACTCACGCCCCGGCGGGCGCGCAAGCGTGCACAAGCCTCAGCCGGGCATGGCAACCTGGACAGGGTAGCCGGTGGGCCGTTCAGCCACCAAACCGGGCTCGAATACCCTCGCCGCCATGCAGGCTCTCGATGCGGTCGCGGTCCGCCAGTGGGCGGACGCCTGTGTGCGGTCCCTGGACGCCAACCGGGAGGACCTGGACCGCATCAACGTGTTCCCCGTGCCCGACGGCGACACCGGCACGAACCTGCTCCAGACCATGCGCTCGGCGCTGGACGCCCTGCTGCGGACACCCGTGGACGGCGTCGGGTCGGCGTTGGCGGCGCTCGCCCGCGGCGCGCTGGCCGGGGCGCGCGGCAACTCCGGGGTGATCCTGTCGCAGGTGCTCCGGGGCCTGGCCGAGGCCGCTCAGGGCGCGTCGACGGCGTCCGGCGCGTCGTTGCGCAAGGCGCTGTGGCGGGCCGACGAGCTGGCCACCGCCGCCGTCTCCACGCCGGTGCCGGGGACCGTGCTGTCGGTGCTGCGCGCGGCGGCCGAGGCGGCGCGGGACTGCGCGTCCGACGACCTGGACGAGGTGGTGACGGTCGCGGCGAAGGCCGGGGCCGAGGCGCTGGCGAACACGCCGCGGCAGCTGGCCGTGCTGGCGCGGGCCGGTGTGGTGGACGCGGGCGGGCGCGGGCTGGTCGTGCTGCTGGACGCGCTGGCCTCGGTGATCACCGGGCGGGCCGTGCGGGACGAGCCGGTGGTCGTGCCGGTGCCGCGCGAGGCGTTGACGACGGCGCGCGAGGACGGGTCGCCCGAGTTCGAGTACGAGGTCATGTACCTGCTGGACGGGACGCCCGACCGGGACGGCTCGCCGGACGTCGAGGTGCTGAGGGACGAGCTGCTGGGCGTCGGCGACTGCGTGTCGGTGGTCGGCGACGGCGCGGGCCTGTGGACCGTGCACGTGCACTGCAACGACATCGGCGCGGCCGTCGAGGCGGGCATCCGGGCGGGCCGGCCGCACCGGATCACGGTGGCCAGGTTCGCCGACCAGATCGCCGCCCAGGCGCCCCGGTTCGTCCGCGACCGGGCGATCGTCGTGCTGGTCGAGGGCGGGGGCGTGGCCGAGCTGTTCCGGTCCGAGGGCGCGGTGGTGCTCGAACCGGGCGCCGGGGTGACGGCGGCCGACCTGCTGGCCCTGGTGGTGGGCACGCGGGCGCGGCAGGTGACCGTGCTGCCCGGCAGCCCGACCTGGCGCGAACCGCTCGACGACGCCGTCGCGCAGGCCGTCGCGGCGGGTCAGGACGTCGTGGTCGTGCCGACGTTCTCGCCGGTGCAGGCGCTGGCGGCGCTGGCCGTGCACTCGCCGTCCCGCCGGGCCGGCGACGACGTGGTCGCCATGGCCGAGGCCGCGGCGGCGACCAGGCGCGGCGAGGTGGCGGTGTCGGACCGGGAGGCGATCACCTGGGTCGGCCGGTGCCGCCCCGGCGACCTGCTCGGCATGGTGGACGGCGAGGTCGTGCTGATCGAACCGGGCGCGGCCGACGTCGGCGGGCTGGCCTGCCGACTGGTCGACCGGATGCTCGCCAGCGGCGGGGAGCTGGTGACGGTGCTGCTGGGGCAGGCCGCCCCGGACGGGGTGGAGCGGGTGCTGGAAGATCACCTGCGGGTCGCGCACCCCGAGGTGGAGCTGGCCGCCTACCAGGGCGGGCAGCCCGGCGCGCTGCTGGTTGTCGGTGTCGAGTAGGTGGATGGGCCGGGATGACGACCTTCGACGAGAAGCTGGTGCCGGTGCTCGGCAAGAAGAGCGCCGACGCGCTGGAGGCCGGGCTCGGCCTGACCACCGTCGGCGAGCTGCTGCGGCACTACCCGCGCCGCTACGACGAGCGCGGCAAGCTGACCGAGATCGCCGGGCTGGAGCTGGGCGAGCACGTCACCGTGCAGGCGCGGGTGAAGAGCGCGCGGCAGCGGCGGATGAAGTCGCGCAGCGGTGAGCTGCTGGAGGCCGTGATCACCGACGGCACCAGCGACCTGCACCTGGTGTTCTTCGGGCGCGGCTCGCGCAAGGTCGAGCGGGAGCTGCTGCCGGGGCGCGAGGCGATGTTCGCGGGCAAGGTCGGCGTCTTCAACGGCAAGCTCCAGCTCGCCCACCCCGACTACCAGGTGCTCGACGGCGGCGAGGGCGCGGCGGAGCAGTTCGCCGGCGCGTTCATCCCGGTCTACCCGGCGGCGCAGGGCATCCAGTCGTGGAACGTGGCCAACTGCGTCGAGCAGGTCCTGGCGGTGTGGGACGGGGTGTCCGAGGACCCGCTGCCGGAGCCGCTGCGCGCCGCGCGGGGGCTGGTCGGGCTGGAGAAGGCGCTGCGGGACATCCACCGGCCGGACGGCTGGGCCGCGATCACCGTCGCGCAGCAGCGGCTGAAGTGGGACGAGGCGATGGCGGTGCAGCTGACGCTGGCGCAGCGCCGCCGCTCGGCCACGGCCCGCCCGGCGCCCGCGTGCCCGCCCAGGCCGGGGTTGGTGGGTGACGCGTTCGACGCGCGCCTGCCGTTCGAGCTGACCGCCGGGCAGCGGGAGGTGGGCGAGCAGATCGCCCGCGACCTGGCCGGCGAGCACCCGATGAACCGGCTGCTCCAGGGCGAGGTCGGGTCCGGGAAGACGATGGTCGCGCTGCGGGCGATGCTGCAGGTCGTGGACGCCGGGCGGCAGGCGGCGATGCTCGCGCCGACCGAGGTGCTGGCGGCCCAGCACGCGCGGTCGCTGCGCGAGCTGCTGGGCGACCTCGGGCAGGCCGGTGAGCTGGGTGGCGCGGAACACGCGACGCGGGTCGCGCTGCTGACCGGGTCGATGGCCGCGGCGGCGCGCAAGCGGTCGCTGCTGGAGATCGTGTCCGGCGAGGCCGGGATCGTGGTCGGCACGCACGCGCTGATCCAGGACAAGGTGGAGTTCGCCGACCTGGGGCTGGTCGTGGTGGACGAGCAGCACCGGTTCGGCGTCGAGCAGCGGGCCGCGCTGAGCGGCCGGGCGGGCGGGTCGACGCCGCACGTGCTGGTGATGACGGCCACGCCCATCCCGCGCACGGTGGCGATGACGGTGTACGGCGACCTGGAGGTGTCCGCGCTGCGCGAGCTGCCGCGCGGGCGTTCGCCGATCAGCACGTCCGTGGTGCCGGTGGCGTCGAAGCCGGGGTGGCTGGACCGGGCCTGGCAGCGCATCCGCGAGGAGGTCGGCAAGGGGCACCAGGTGTACGTGGTGTGCCCGCGGATCGGCGACGGCGAGGGTGAGGCGGAGGGCGGGGCCGAGCCGCCGAAGGAGGACGGGTCGGACCGCCGGCCGCCGTTGTCGGTGGTGGACGTGGCGAACCGGTTGGCCGAAGGGCCGCTGCGCGGGTTGCGGATCGACATCCTGCACGGGCGGATGGCGCCGGAGGACAAGGACGCCGTGATGCGGGCGTTCGCCGCGAACGAGGTGCAGGTGCTGGTCGCGACGACCGTGGTCGAGGTCGGGGTGAACGTGCCCAACGCCACCGTCATGGTGATCATGGACGCGGACCGGTTCGGCGTGAGCCAGCTGCACCAGCTGCGCGGACGCGTCGGGCGGGGCAGCGCGCCGGGGCTGTGCCTGCTGGTGACGGAGATGCCGGACGGCACGTCCACGATGGAGCGGCTGCGGGCCGTGGAGTCCACTCTGGACGGGTTCGAGCTGGCGCAGCTGGACCTGGAGCTGCGGCGCGAGGGCGACGTCCTGGGCGCGGCCCAGTCGGGGACGCGGTCGGGGTTGAAGATGCTGTCGCTGCTGCGGGACGAGGACGTGATCGCCGAGGCGCGGGTGGTGGCGCAGGAGGTCGTGGAGGCGGATCCGGAGCTGACCGCGCACCCGGGGTTGGCGGGGTTGGTGGCGGGGTTGTTGGACGAGGAGCGGGCGGAGTACCTGGAGAAGGCTTGACGGTGGGTGGGGTGGGGTGTGGGGGTGGGGTGAGGCGGGTAGGGCGGGGTGAGGGGCGGTTATTCTGGTTCGTGCGCCGATTCCTGTTCGTCCTGGTCCCGCTGGCGCTGGTCGCCTGCACGTCGGCGCCCGGTGATCCGGCCCCGACCACGTCGTCGTCGCTGCCCAAGGGCGACCTGGCGGTGCTCGCCGAGCGCATCGAGCAGCGGCGCGCCGAGCTGAAGACGGCGACGTTCCACACCGAGGGGTTCGCCTCCGACGGGCAGGCCACCGAGGTCCGCAACGTGGTGGACGGCGCGGTGCGGCAGGACGCCGGCGGGGTGACCGGGTCGATGACGATGGCCGTGTCGACCGGCGGCGAGCCGAAGAAGATCGCGCTGGTGCTGGTCCGCGACGGCACGTACGTGCAGGTCGAGGGCGCGCCGATGCCCGAGGGGAAGAAGTGGGGTTACTACCCGGCGGCGAGCGGCGGCGAGGTGTCGGCGCTGCTGCGCGGGTTCGGGCCGAGCGCCACGGTCGGCGCGGAGCTGGACTACTTGCAGCCGCGGGCGGCGTTGATCGTCGGCAAGGCGGCCGAGCAGCTGGACGGCGTGCCGACGACCCGGTTCGACCTGGTGGTGGACGCGCTGAAGATGGCCAAGGTCATCGAGGACCAGGACATCCAGCTGCAGCACACCCAGCTGGCCGAGTACGGGGTGAAGATCTCGGCGACGGTGTGGGTGGACGACACGAGCGCGCCGGTGCAGGCCGGGTACCGGTTCGAGCTGGACGGCGAGGTGGTGAAGCAGTCCACCACCCGGTTCCGCGGGTGGGGTGAGCCGGTTCAGATCACCGTGCCGGAGCAGGCCGAGGTCGTGCCGGCCGATCAGCTGCCCGAGCAGTAGCGCTGTTGACTACCGCTTGGGTTGCTTGCCCGACTTGGGGACGGGCAGCTGGGTGGTCGGCTGCTCGGACGGGTCGGCGTCGTCGGCGGGTTCGGCCTTGGTGGGCTCGGCCTTGGCGGGTTCGGCCTCGGTGGTCTGCGGGGCCTCGGGGGCGGTGGCTTCCTCGGGCAGCGGGGTGAGGCTGGCGACCGCTCGGGACACCGCCTCCTGGGCGGCGGCGAACTGCTCGCTCAGGGCGCGCTGCACGCGGTGCAGTTCGGCCAGCTTCGCGTCGGCCGCGGTGGTGCGGCGGTCGGCGTGGGCGTCGGCTTCGGTGATGGTCTTCTTGGCGTGGGCGTCGGCCTCGGTGATCGTCTTCTCGGCGTGGGCGTCCGCGTCGGTGACGGTCTTCGCGGCCTGGGCTTCGGCGTCGGCGATCGCCTTCGTGGCCTTGGCCAGGGCGTCGGCTTCCAGCTCGGCGGTCTCGGCGCGGGCGGCTTCGAGGAGCTTCACGGCCTCGGCCTTGGCCTCGACCACGTGCACCTCGTGCTCCTTGCGGAGCGTGGTGCGCAGCTCGTCGTACTCCTTGTCGAGGTCGTCGTGGTAGCCCTTGTACTTCTGCTCCAGCTCGACGCGCTTCGCCTCCAGCTCCGCGGTCTTCGCCTCGAAGTCCGCGGTCAGCCTCTCGCGGTCGGCGCGGGTCTCGGCCAGCAGCGCCTCGTGCTCGCCCGCCAGCTTCGTCCGCTGCTCCTCGAACGACCGCTCCAGCTCGCCCCGGCGCTCCTCGTGCTGCCGCTCCAGCTCCTGGGTCCGCTGCTGGTGGGCCGCTTCGAGCTGGCGCCGCCGCTCCTCCACCTCGCCCATCGCGCGCTGGTGCGCCGCCTTGCCCTCGGCCGCGGCCCGCTCGGCCTCCGACCGGGTGGCGTTCGCCTCGTCCAGCGCGGCCTTGCGGATGTCGGCGATCTCCTCCTCGGCCAACGTCATCATCACCCGCACGCGCTCGGTGACGTTGGACGCGCTGGCCGGGCTGGCGGCCAGCTTGCCCAGCTGCGACTTGACCTTGTCCAGCTCGGCGCGGGTGGACCCGAGCAGCTTGCTCAGCTCCGCGACCTGGGCCGACGACGCGTCGCGGGCTCTGTTCGAGTTCTTGAGGTCGAACTCGAGTCGCGTCACCCGCTCGTTCACCTGACGCTGGTTGTACCCGCGCAGAACGACGTCGAAATGAGTGCGGGCAGCAGGCTGCCCAGTCCCTTCAGCCCCGGCCATGGCCCAACCCTACCGAGAAGTCGCGCCCGGCAGTCACCCGATGTGGCGAACGCACCGTGACGGGGTGGTGATCCAGTGTGCGGGGCGGAGGTGGTCGGTGGGGTGGTCGGCGGGGCGGGGTGAGCGCTCGTCAACCGATCCCGACCGTCGGGGGCTGCGCGCGGCCCCGGCGCAAGGGAGAATCCCGGGGCATGGTCCCAGGTCGCGATCGTCCTGACCGGGAGGGTGACCGATCACGATGACGTCCGTCACGTGAGATGGAACTCCCGAGGGGCGGGAAGCGCGCGGTAACGTGCCTTGATTCATCGAGTCCCGCCCGCGCTGGGGCGGTACCCGCCGAGTAACCGGGAGGGAACGCCGCATGTTCCGCAAGGTTCTTGTCGCCAACCGCGGCGAGATCGCGATCCGGGCCTTTCGCGCCGCCTACGAACTGGGCGCCGGCACGGTTGCCGTCTTCCCCCACGAGGACCGCAACTCCCTGCACCGGCTGAAGGCCGACGAGTCGTACGAGATCGGTGAGCCCGGCCACCCGGTCCGCGCCTACCTGTCCGTCGAGGAGATCATCAAGGCGGCCCGCAAGGCGGGCGTCGACGCGGTCTACCCCGGCTACGGCTTCCTGTCCGAGAACCCCGAGCTGGCCAGGGCCTGCGCCGAGGCGGGCATCACGTTCGTCGGCCCGCCCTCGGACGTGCTCGAACTGACCGGCAACAAGGCGCGCGCCATCGCCGCGGCCCGCGAGGCCGGGCTGCCGGTGCTGAAGTCCAGCGCGCCCTCCAGCGACATCGACGCCCTGGTGCGGGCGGCCGAGGACATCTCGTTCCCGGTGTTCGTGAAGGCCGTCGCGGGCGGTGGCGGGCGCGGCATGAGGCGGGTCGAGGAGCCCGCCGCGCTGCGGGAGTCCCTGGAAGCCGCGTCCCGCGAGGCGGAATCGGCCTTCGGCGACCCGACGGTGTTCCTCGAACAGGCTGTGGTCGAGCCGAGGCACATCGAGGTGCAGATCCTCGCCGACGGCGAGGGCAACGTGATGCACCTGTTCGAGCGCGACTGCTCGGTGCAGCGCCGCCACCAGAAGGTCATCGAGATCGCGCCCGCGCCGAACCTAGACCCGGAGCTGCGCGGCCGGATCTGCGCCGACGCGGTCCGGTTCGCCCGGCACATCGGCTACCGCAACGCCGGCACGGTCGAGTTCCTGCTCGACCCGCACGGCAACTACGTCTTCATCGAGATGAACCCCCGCATCCAGGTCGAGCACACGGTCACCGAAGAGGTCACCGACGTCGACCTGGTGCAGTCGCAGATGCGGATCGCGAGCGGCGAGACGCTGGACGACCTGGGCCTGAGCCAGGAGACCGTGCAGCTGCGCGGCGCGGCCCTCCAGTGCCGCATCACGACCGAGGACCCGGCCAACGGGTTCCGCCCGGACACCGGGATGATCAGCGCCTACCGCTCGCCGGGCGGCTCGGGCATCCGGCTGGACGGCGGCACGACCGGCGCGGGCACGGTCATCGGCGCGCACTTCGACTCGATGCTGGTCAAGCTGACCTGCCGCGGCCGGACGTTCTCCGCGGCGGTCGCGCGGGCGCGGCGCGCGGTGGCGGAGTTCCGCATCCGGGGCGTGTCGACGAACATCCCGTTCATCCAGGCGGTGCTGGACGACGAGGACTTCTACGAGGGCCGCGTCACCACGTCGTTCATCGAGAAGCGCCCGCACCTGCTGACCGCCCGGCACTCGGCCGACCGCGGCACCCGGATGCTCACCTACCTGGCCGACGTGACGGTCAACAAGCCGAACGGCCCCCGTCCGTCCGTTGTGGACCCGAGGGTCAAGCTGCCCGCGGTCGACCTCAACGCCGAGCCGCCGGCCGGGTCGAGGCAGCGGCTGGTCGAGCTGGGCCCGGAGGGCTTCGCCCGATGGCTGCGGGAGAGCAAGGCGCTGGCCGTCACCGACACCACGTTCCGCGACGCGCACCAGTCGCTGCTGGCCACCCGGGTGCGCACGCGGGACCTGCTGGCCGTGGCGCCGCACGTGGCGCGGATGACGCCCCAGCTGCTGTCGCTGGAGGCGTGGGGCGGGGCCACCTACGACGTGGCGCTGAGGTTCCTGGCCGAGGACCCGTGGGAGCGGCTGGCGGCGCTGCGGGAAGCGGTGCCGAACATCACGCTCCAGATGCTGCTGCGCGGCCGGAACACGGTCGGCTACACGCCGTACCCGGAGGCCGTGACCAGCGCGTTCGTCGAGGAGGCGACGAAGACCGGGATCGACATCTTCCGGATCTTCGACGCGCTGAACGACGTCGAGCAGATGCGCCCGGCGATCGAGGCGGTGCGGGAGACCGGGTCGGCGGTGGCGGAGGTCTGCCTCTGCTACACCTCGGACCTGTCGAACCCGGACGAGCGGATCTACACGCTCGACTACTACCTGAAGCTGGCCGAGCAGATCGTCGGCGCGGGCGCGCACGTGCTGGCGATCAAGGACATGGCGGGCCTGCTGCGGCCCCCGGCGGCGGCGCGGCTGGTGACGGCGTTGCGCAAGGAGTTCGACCTGCCGGTCCACCTGCACACGCACGACACGGCGGGCGGGCAGCTGGCGACCTACCTGGCGGCCATCCAGTCCGGTGTGGATGCGGTGGACGGCGCGGTGGCGTCGATGGCGGGCACGACCTCGCAGCCGCCGCTGTCGGCGATCGTGGCGGCCACGGACTACACGGACCGGGCGACCGGGCTCGACCTGCGGGCCGTGTGCGACCTGGAGCCGTACTGGGAGTCGGTGCGGAAGGTCTACGCGCCGTTCGAGTCGGGCATCCCGGGGCCGACGGGCCGGGTCTACTCGCACGAGATCCCCGGCGGGCAGCTGTCGAACCTGCGCACCCAGGCGGTCGCGCTCGGGCTCGGGCAGAAGTTCGAGGAGATCGAGTCCATGTACGCGGCGGCCGACCGGATGCTCGGGCGGCTGGTGAAGGTGACGCCGTCGTCCAAGGTCGTGGGCGACCTGGCGTTGCACCTGGTCGGAGCAGGTGTGTCGCCGTCGGAGTTCGAGGCGGACCCCGGTCGGTACGACATCCCGGCGTCGGTGATCGGGTTCCTGCACGGCGAGCTGGGCGACCCGCCCGGCGGCTGGCCGGAGCCGTTTCGGAGCAAGGCGCTGCAGGGGCGGGCCGCGCCCAAGGGCGTCGCGGAGCTGACCGACGAGGACGTGAAGGGGCTGGAGGACGACCGGCGCACCACGTTGAACCGGTTGTTGTTCCCGGCGCCCACGCGGGAGTTCCTGGCGCACCGGGACGCGTACGGCGACACGAGCGTGCTCGGGAGCAAGGACTTCTTCTACGGGTTGAAGCCGGGGGAGGAGTACCAGGTCGACCTGGAGCCCGGGGTGCGGCTGCTGATCGGGTTGGAAGCGATCGGCGAGGCGGACGAGCGCGGCATCCGGACGGTCATGGCCACGTTGAACGGGCAGCTGCGGCCGATCCAGGTGCGCGACCGGTCGATCGCGGCCGAGGTGCCGGTGGCGGAGAAGGCGGACCGGGGGAACCCGGGGCACGTCGCGGCGCCGTTCGCCGGTGTGGTCACGCCGAGCGTGGCCGAGGACGACGCGGTCGAGGCCGGTCAGACGATCGCCACGATCGAGGCGATGAAGATGGAGGCGGCGATCACCGCGCCCAAGGCGGGGCGGGTGAAGCGGTTGGCCGTGCGCGGGGTGCAGCAGGTCGAGGGTGGGGATTTGTTGATCGTGTTGGAGTGAGGTGAGGAGTCGGGTGGGAGGGCTGGTCTCTTCCGGCTCGATTTGACATGGGGCCCTTACGGGCGCCCTGTGCAGGCCAAAGCCGGCAGGCCCGGCGGGGAAGAGCGTCCCGCCGGGCCTGCCGGCTTCGTCCAGCCTATGGCACCCGAACCCATGTCAAATCGAGCCTCGGTGGGTCGGTGAGATTGAGCGGGAACCGGGTTGTCGGGGTTGTCGTTGAGGTGGCATGAAGAAGGTTGCCGCTGCGGTTCTCGCCCTTTCGGCTGGTGTTGGCGCTGTGGCGTGGGCGTCGCGGGATGTGCGGTTGGCGTTGGGTGGGAAGCCCGGCGGTGAGCGGGTGCGGCGGTCGCCGCAGTGGCGGGAGGGGAAGTTCCACAACGCGGTTCGGACGCGGACGGCGCCTCCCGATGCCGGGATGGTGCGGGAGATGGTGTTCGGGAAGCAGCAGCGGCGGCCGGTGGGGGAGGTGCCGCTGGTGGCGGCGACTCCCGGTGCGGTGGACGGGTTGCACATCACCTGGTACGGGCACGCGTCGGCGTTGGTGGAGGTCGACGGGGCCCGCGTCCTGATCGACCCGGTGTGGAGCGATCGGTGCTCACCGTCGCCTTTGGTCGGTCCTCGGCGGTTGCACGCGGTGCCGCACGAGTTGCACGAGGTGGGTCGTGTGGACGCCGTGGTGATCTCGCACGACCACTACGACCACCTGGACCTGCCGACCGTCCGGGCGTTGGCGCGGGACCAGGAGGCGGTGTTCGTGGTGCCGCTCGGGATCGGGGCGCACCTGCGGCGGTGGGAGGTGCCGGAGCGGCGCATCGTGGAGCTGGACTGGGACGAGTCGCACGAGGTGGCGGGGGTCTCGTTGACCGCCACGGCGGCGCAGCACTTCTCCGGGCGGGGTTTTCAGCGGGACACCACGTTGTGGGCCTCGTGGGTGATCAAGGGGCCTCGGCACCGGGTCTACTACAGCGGGGACACCGGGTACTTCGACGGGTACAAGAAGGTCGGCGAGGAGCACGGGCCGTTCGACGCGTCGTTGATCCAGATCGGCGCCTACGGGGCCGGGTGGCCGGACATCCACATGACGCCCGAGGAGGGCGTCGCCGCGCACGTGGACGTGCGGGGCGGGCTGTTGATCCCGGTGCACTGGGCGACGTTCAACCTGGCGTTCCACGACTGGTCGGAGCCGGTGGAGCGGGTCCGGCGGGAGGCGGAGGCGCGGGAAATCCCGCTTGCTGTCCCTCGACCGGGTGAGAGGATCGATGTCGCTCAACCCCCGGCGGTCGACGGATGGTGGCGGGAACTGGCATGACTCGAACGGCTGTGGTGACCGGGGGTGGCACGGGGATCGGGCGGGCCATCGCGAGCGAGCTGGTCGGGCGCGGCCTGGAGGTGGTGATCACCGGGCGGCGGGCGGACGTGCTGGAGCGGGCGGCGGCGGAGGTCGGGGCTCGGGCGGTGGCGTTCGACGCGGCCGATCCGGCGGCGGTGGACGCGGCGCTGGAGCACCTGCCCGAGCGGGTGGACGTGCTGGTCAACAACGCCGGTGGGCTCGCCGGCGGTGACGACCTGAAGCAGCAGTGGCTGGCGATGTACGAGGCGAACGTGGTCACGGCGGTGCTGGTGACGACGGCCCTCGAACCGAGGTTGGCCGATCAGGCGCGGGTGGTCACGATCGGGTCCATCGCCGGGCGGCGCGGTGGCGGCGGTTACGGCGCGGCCAAGGCGGCGGTGGAGGCGTGGACGGCGGAGCTGGCGTTCAGGTTGGGCGGGCGGGGGATCACGGCGAACGTGGTCTCTCCCGGGTACGTCCAGGAGACCGGGTTCTTCGGCGGGGGGATGACCGAGCAGCGGCGCTCCGCGCTGGTCGCGCAGACCGCCAACGGCCGGGCGGGGACGCCGGCGGACGTCGCGGCGGCGGTCGCCTTCCTGGCGTCGCCCGAGGCCGGGCACGTCACCGGGCAGGTGGTGGCCGTCAACGGCGGGGCGCACCTGGGACGATGAGCCGGTGACCAGGATTGTCGCGGGCGTCGCGGGTGGCCGGAGGCTCCAGGTCCCCCCGCGCGGGACCCGACCCACGTCCGACCGGGTTCGGGAGGCGTTGTTCAGCTCGCTCGAAACGTTGCTCGACCTCGACGGGGCCGTCGTGCTCGACCTCTACGCGGGGTCCGGCGCCCTGGGGTTCGAGGCGTTGTCGCGGGGTGCGGCGCGGGCGACGTTCGTGGAGTCGGACAAGCGGGCTGCCGAAGTCCTGAAGGGCAACGCGAAGGTCGTCGCCCTGCCCGGTGCGACGGTGGTGAACCGCACCGCCGAGGCGGTGGTCGGCACGGCCGCCGACGCGCCGTGCGACGTGGTGTTCGCCGACCCGCCCTACGCGGTGACCGACGAACAGCTCAACCGGCTCCTCGCGTCGCTGGTCAGCAACGGTTGGACGAAGCCGGGTTCGCTGATCGTGGTGGAACGCGGCGCGCGCAGCCCGGAACCGGTCTGGCCGGGCGCGGTGGAATCCTTGCGCAGCAAGCGATACGGCGACACCGCGCTGCACTGGGCCGAACAAGTTGGCGCTACCGGGTGATGCGGGCCACGCACCTGAGTGGCTGCGTCCGATCGGGTGCTACGGTCCGAAACCATGACGCGTGCCGTGTGCCCCGGCTCCTACGACCCGGCCACCAACGGACACCTGGACATCATCGGCAGAGCGGCGAAGCTCTTCGACGAAGTCGTCGTCGCCGTGCTCATCAACAAGAACAAGAAGACCTTGTTCTCGGTGGAGGAGCGCACGGAGATGCTGCGCGAGGTGACCGCGCAGTGGCCGAACGTCCGCGTCGACGCCTGGCACGGCCTGCTGGTCGACTACTGCCGGGAGAACGACATCAAGGCCATCGTCAAGGGCCTGCGCGCGGTCAGCGACTACGACTACGAGCTGCAGATGGCCCAGATGAACCACCAGCTCACGGGCGTCGACACGCTGTTCATGCCGACGAACCCGATCTACAGCTTCCTGGCCAGCTCCCTGGTCAAGGACGTCGCCACGTACGGCGGCGACGTGAGCAGCCTGCTGCCGCCCAGCATCCAGGCCCGGCTCGCCGCCCGGCTCGCTGAGGGTCGCTGACCGGTCACGGCGGGTTAACTTCGTGACGGTCGTTCTGTCACTCGGTGTGGTTACCGTTCACTGCCATGAGCGAGATCACATCGCGCACCGTCAAGGTGCTGCTCTCCCTGCTGCTGGTCTTCTCGGGCGCCTTCGCGACCGCCGCGCCCGCGTCCGCCGCGCAGGCCGCGTGCGGTGACACCTCCGCTTTCCGGAAGGTGGCGCTGTCCGGGCTGCCCGCCCAGGCGACGGACACCGTCCGGCTGGTCCAGCGCGGCGGGCCGTACCCGTATCCGCAGGACAACCAGACCTTCTACAACCGCGAGGGCGTCCTGCCGGCGTGCGCGACCGGCTACTACAAGGAGTACACGGTGAAGACGCCGGGCAGCTCCACCCGGGGCGCGCGGCGGATCGTCACCGGCAACGCCACGCCGAAGCTGTACTTCTACACGCCCGACCACTACGCGAGCTTCGTCCTGGTGGACATCACCCGGTAGCCGGACACGCCCTGCCGATCTCCCGGCGGCGGCGAGATCGGCAGGGCACACTAGGACGGGTACTGCTGTGGGCGCGAGGAGTGTGACGTGTACCGGGTGTTCGAGGCCCTCGACGAGCTGGTCACGATCGTCGAGGAAGCGCGTGGCGTGCCGATGACCTCCGGGTGCGTCGTGCCGCGCGGCGACGTGCTCGAACTCCTCGACGACGTGCGCGACGCGATCCCCGCCGAGCTGGACGACGCGCAGGACGTGCTCGACCACCGCGACGAGCTGGTCGGCAAGGCGCAGCACGACGCGGACCAGGCGCTGAGCAAGGCCCGGTCGGACGCCGAGCGGATGGTCTCCGAGGCGCAGCACGAGGCCGAGCGGATGCTGTCCGAGGCGCGCGCCCGCGCCGAGCGGGTGGTCGCCGAGGCCGAGGACCAGGCGCAGCGCACCGTCTCCGCGGGCCGCCAGGAGTACGAGGACCTGGTGGGCCGGGCGCACGCCGAGGCCGACCGGATGGTCCAGGCGGGCCGGGCCAACTACGAGCGGGCGATCGAGGAGGGCCGGGCGGAGCAGGCGCGCCTGGTCGACGGCACCGAGGTCGTGCAGGCCGCGCACAACGAGGCCGCGCGCGTGCTGGAGGCCGCCCAGACGGAGGCCATCCGGCTGCGCAACGAGTGCGACGCGTACGTGGACGGCAAGCTGGCCGACTTCGAGGACCTGCTCGCGCACACCCTGCGCAGCGTCGGGAAGGGCCGCTCGCACCTGCGCGGCCCGGCCGTCGCGAGCGCCGCCGCGCCGTTCGACTACCACGAATGACCCCACCGGACGACGCTCCGACCAGCCGATTTCACGTGGACGCGGGTTGTCCCGTACCCTTGATTGGCTGGTCGTGGTAAGTCCCCGACGGCACACCAAACATCATGTCTGAGCATCGTCACGCCTCCGCGCGTCCCACAGCGACCGGGCCCTGGGTCATCGACACCAGGGACCTCGGGCGTCGTGCGGGCTCCAGCCGCGGGTTGCGCAGGACGGTGCCCGCCGAGGGCCTCGGCCTGGCTGGCGTGATCGCGGTGCCGGCCGGGGGCGACGTCGAGCTCGACCTCCTGCTGGAGTCGGTGGTCGAGGGCGTGCTCGTGACGGGCGCCGCCGCGACGGTGGTCGAAGGGGAGTGCTCGCGCTGCCTGGAGCCGCTGTCCGCGGAGGTCGAGGTGGAGCTGACCGAGCTGTACGCGTACCCGGACAGCACCACCGACGAGACGACCGAAGAGGACGAGGTCAGCCGTCTGCACGACGACCTGATCGACCTCGAACCCGTGGTGCGCGACGCCATCGTGCTCGCGCTGCCGCAGGTGCCGCTGTGCTCGCCGGACTGCCTCGGGCTGTGCGTCGACTGCGGCGGCAGGCTGGCTGATCTCGGCCCCGACCACGGGCATGAGACGATTGACCCCCGTTGGGCCGCTCTGCGCGAGCGGATCGACGGGAATCGTGACAATCCAGAGGAGAACTAGTCGTGGCCGTCCCGAAGCGGAAGATGTCGCGCTCGAACACGCGCTCGCGCCGCGCTCAGTGGAAGACCGCTGCCGTGCACCTGGTGGCCTGCCAGAACAGGGCCTGCCGCCAGCCGAAGCCGCAGCACGTCGCCTGCCCGGCCTGTGGCCAGTACGACGGCCGCCAGGTCGTCCAGCCGGCCTGATCACCCTCTGGCGAAGGTAGCGGCGAATCGTGGGGGGTAGGTCGTCGCGCGGTCGGTCCGCCGACCGCGCCCCGTTGCTCGAAGCGCTCGGCGTCCCGTTGGACGCCGAGCTGCTGACGCTCGCTCTGACCCACCGCTCGTACGCGTACGAGAACGGTGGGCTGCCGCCCAACGAGCGGCTGGAGTTCCTCGGCGACGCGGTGCTCGGCCTCGTCGTCACAGATCACCTGTACCGCACGCACCCGGACCTGCCCGAGGGGCAGCTCGCCAAGCTGCGCGCGAGCGTGGTCAACATGCACGCGCTGGCGGGCGTCGCCCGCGGTCTCGGCGACGACGGGTTGGGCGGGCACCTGCTGCTCGGTCGCGGCGAGGAGCTGACCGGCGGCAGGGACAAGGCGAGCATCCTCGCCGACGGCCTGGAAGCCGTCATCGGCGCGGTGTACCTGCAGTTCGGCATCGACACCGCGCGGCAACTCGTTCACCACCTGTTCGACCCGCTGTTGGCCGAAGCGCCGCTGCGGGGTGCTGGACTGGACTGGAAGACGAGCCTCCAGGAGCTGACCGCGTCCGCGGGTCTGGGCGTGCCCGAGTACCGGGTGGACGACCAGGGCCCGGACCACCGCAAGGAGTTCACCGCCACGGTGCACGTCGGTGGTCAGGCGCACGGCTCGGGAGACGGTCGCACGAAGAAGGAAGCCGAGCAGAAGGCGGCCGAGGCCGCCTACCGCGTGCTGCACGAACGGGTCCGCGCCGAGCAGGAGTCGGGCGCGTCCGGGAACGGCCACGCGGGCGGATCGGCGAACCAGGCTCCACCCCAGGCTCCACCTCCGGCTTCACCTACTCAGGAAGACTGACGCCGAAATGTATGCCACGAACGTCCGGACGAACCGGCGCGCGCGCCACGCGCGTCCGTCCCGCCCGCTGAACGCCGGCCGCAACGGCGGCATCCAGGGCCTGGTCCTCGTGCGCGACACCGCCCAGGCGGGCGGTTGGATGCTCAAGCCGACCAAGCCGCAGGCCGCCGCGTACGAGATGCTCGAAGAGCTGGAGCAGGCCGAGGCCGCCGCCGCCGAGCGCGAGACCGAGCGCTGATCCTCCCGACGTGCCCGAGCTGCCCGAGGTAGAGGTCGTCCGCCGAGGTCTGCACGAGCACGTCGCCGGCCGGACCGTCGCCGCTGTCGACGTCCTGCACCCACGCGCGATCCGCCGCCACCTGCCCGGTGCGGCGGATTTCGCCGTGCGCTTGACCGGTCAGCGGCTGGAGGCCGCCCGGCGGCGTGGCAAGTACCTGTGGGTCGACCTGTCCGGCGGTGACGCGATGCTCGCGCACCTCGGCATGAGCGGCCAGATGCTGGTCCAGCCGGTCGGCGCGCCGGACGAGAAGCACCTGCGGGTGCGGGTCCGGTTCGCCGACGACGGCCCGGAGCTGCGGTTCGTCGACCAGCGCACGTTCGGCGGCCTGGCGCTGGCGGAGATCGTCGAGGTCGACGGGACCCGGCTGCCGCTGCCGGTGGCGCACATCGCCCGCGACCCGATGGACCCGGCGTTCGACCCGGACGCGGGGGTCGCGGCGCTGCGCAGGCGGCGGACCGAGGTGAAGCGGGCCCTGCTCGACCAGACGCTGGTCTCCGGCGTCGGCAACATCTACGCCGACGAGGCGCTGTGGCGGGCCAGGCTGCACGGGCTGCGGCCGGTGGACAAGCTCACCAGGGCCAAGGCCGCCGAGCTGCTGGCGCACGCCACGCAGGTGATGCTCGAAGCGCTCGGCGAGGGCGGCACGTCGTTCGACGCGCTCTACGTCAACGTGAACGGCCAGTCGGGCTACTTCGACCGGTCACTGGCCGTCTACGGGCAGGAGGACCGGCCGTGCCGGCGGTGCGGCACGGCGATCAGGCGTGAGCCGTTCATGAACCGCTCGTCGTTCTCGTGCCCGCGCTGCCAGCCGCGACCGCGCGGCTGACCGGGCGGGCGCCGCGGCTCACCGCGGGTCCGCGAGCCTGCGCAGCAGCGGCGTGACCGTCCGGAGGGCGTCCCGCTCCTCCGGCTCCAGCCGCGAGATCCGCTCGGACAGCAGCTCGGCCTCGCCGTGCGCCAGGGACAGGATGGTGTCCCGCCCGAGGCCGGTCAGCTCGACGATGGTGGCCCGCCCGTCGGCGGGGTCCGACTCGCGGCGCACCAGGCCGCCCGATTCCAGGCCCGTCACCACCGTGGTCGCCGTGGGCTGCGAGCACAGCGCACGCACCGCGATCTCACCGATCCGCATCGGTCCCTGCGACGCGAGTTCCGCGAGCACCAGCAACTGGGTCGGCTGGAGCCGGCGGACCGACGCGGACTGGCGCAGGCTGCGGATCAGCCGGTGCACGGCGACCACGAGTTGTAACGCGTCCTGATTAGTCACACTGGTGGTGGTCATCAGACCTCCTCGTGGCTCACCGTGAGTGAGCAAGTGTCCGAATTCGGACAGGACATTCGCACTTTCGCAGTACGGCTGTCCAGTAAACGGTTTCATTCGCACCCGGATGTACTCATCCTTATCCGCACCGATGCGGAGAAGGAAGCGTCAAAACGGCATAAAGGGAGTTCAGCCCCGCATCAAGAGCTCGTCAGGAACCTCGCCCAACGTAGTCGGACGCCGGATCGGGGCGAACTCCGGGCGTAGGGTCCGGGCGTGACGAAGGTGCTGGTGGTCGATGACGAGCCGCAGATCGTGCGGGCGTTGCGGATCAACCTGTCCGCCCGCGGCTACGAGGTGCTGACCGCGCACGACGGCACGGCCGCGCTCAAGGCAGCGGCCGAGGGCAAGCCGGACGTGGTGGTGCTCGACCTGGGGCTGCCGGACGTGGACGGCACCGAGGTGATCGCGGGCCTGCGCGGCTGGACGACCGTGCCGATCATCGTGCTGTCCGCGCGGGTCGACTCCGCCGACAAGGTGGAGGCGCTGGACGCGGGCGCCGACGACTACGTCACCAAGCCGTTCGGCATGGACGAGCTGCTGGCCAGGCTGCGGGCGGCGGTGCGCCGCTCGACGGTGGCCGAGGGCGGTGACGCGGTGGTGGAGACGGCGTCGTTCACCGTGGACCTGGCGGCGAAGAAGGTGCGCCGCGACGGCGTCGAGGTGCACCTGACGCCCACCGAGTGGGGCCTGCTGGAGATCCTGGCCCGGCACCGCGGCCGGCTGGTGGGGCAGCGGCAGCTCCTCCAGGAGGTGTGGGGCCCGACGTACGCGAAGGAGACCCACTACCTGCGCGTCTACCTGGCCCAGTTGCGGCGCAAGCTCGAACCGGAACCCTCCCGGCCCCGGCACCTGGTGACGGAGCCGGGGATGGGGTACCGGTTCGAGCTGTGAGGTCCGCTCAGCCCGCCGGCAGGGCGGGGTGGCGCTCGATCAGGACCGTGCCGCGCACCACCAGTTCCTTGACGCGCGCCGCCGCGCGGCCGGTGAGGACGCGCTCCCTCGGGCGGTCGTCGGCGTCGACGAACTGGATCAGCCCGTCCCGGCGGCCCAGGCTGATGCACCGGACCCGGTAGCGGAACCCGATCGGGCCGGGCTCCCCGCCCGCCAGCCGCTTCGCCAGGCCCCGCGCGGCCCGCTGCGCCGTCGGGAGGCCGGTGGCGCACGCCATGCGCAGCTCCAGGCCGTCCGGGCGCGTGATCGCGGCGGCGTCGCCGACCGCCAGCACCTCCGGGTGGGACACCGACGTCAGGGTGTGGTCGACCAGCACCCGGCCGCGGTCGTCCACCGCGAGCCCGGCCCGCGCGGCCAGGTCCGGCACCCGGAAACCGGCCGTCCAGACCACCGCGTCGGCCGCGACGTGCTCGCCGCCGGCCAGCACCAGGCCGTCCGCCCGGACCTCGGTGACCTCCGCGTGGTCGCGCACCCCGACGCCGAGCCGGTCGAACACCCGGTGCAGGTGCGCCCTGCCCTTGGCCGACAGGTCCGCGCCGAACCCGCCCGCGGTGACCAGCCGCACGTCCAGGTCCGGACGCGACTCGGCCAGCTCGGCGGCGGCCTCGATGCCGGTCAGCCCACCGCCCATGACGACGACCGCGCGGGCGTGCCGGAGGGCTCGGGCGAGCTTTTCGGCGTCCTCCTGGGTGGACACCGCGTGCGCGTGCTCGGCCGCGCCCGGGACGGCGTCCAGGTCGGCGTGGCTGCCCAACGCGTAGACCAACCGGTCGTAGGCCAGCGCGCCACCCGTCAACCGGACCTCGCGGGCCCGGAGGTCGATGTCGGTGACCCGGTCCACCACCAGCTCGACGCCGGCGCCGCGCACCAGGTCGGCCAGCGGGAGGTCGCGCAACGGCTGCCCGGCGGCGAGCTGGTGCAGCCGGACCCGCTCCACGAACCGGTCGCGCGCGTTGACCAGGGTGACCCCGGCCCCGGTCGACCTCGCCGCCACCTTGGCCGCCACCAGTCCCGCGTACCCCGCGCCGATCACCACGACGTGCTCTGCCATGTCCCTGTCCTCTCGTCACTGGAGGAGCGAGACGGGGGCGGCCGACGTGACGGCCTAGGGTGTGAGGCGTGTCACCGGTTTCCGTGCTCCACACCTGGCAGCTGCCCGAGGCGGCGCTCACCGCGGTCCGGGTGCTGCTGGACGAGGCGTTCGACGGCGGGTTCGACGACGAGGACTGGGAGCACGGCCTCGGCGGCGTGCACGCCCTCGTCCGGGACGGCGACGAGGTGGTCGGGCACGGCGCGGTGGTCCAGCGCCGGCTGCTGCACGGCGGGCGGGCGCTGCGGGCCGGTTACGTCGAAGCCGTCGCGGTGCGCGCGGACCACCGCCGCCAGGGCGTCGGAGGGGCCGTGATGGCGGCCCTGGAGGACGTCGTGCGCCGTTCGTACGCCCTGGGCGCCCTCAGCGCCTCGGAGGACGCCCTGGCGTTCTACGCGGCCCGTGGGTGGCAGCGGTGGCGCGGGCGGACGTTCGCGCTCACGCCCGCCGGCGTCGAGCGCACCGAGGACGAGGACGACGGGGTGTTCGTCCTGCCGGTCGTGCCGCTCGACCTGGCGGGCGACCTCACCTGCGACTGGCGTGACGGCGACGTCTGGTAGCTACGGGCCGCTCGTCGTCGTGGCCGTGGTCGTGGTCGTCGTGGCGGTGGGCGACGCGGAGGACGAGGACGACGGCGGGTGGGTGTAGGTCGTCGGCGGGTTGCTCGGCGACCGGGTCGGCTCCGGTCCGGAGGACTCCGCCACCGGCTCGTCCGCGGCCTGCTCGGCCTGCGGCTGCGGCGCCGTGCCCGTCGACTTGCCGGTCTGCTTCGCCGCGACGCGCGTGGACACCGTGACGACGACCGTGGCCGTGCGCGCGTTCGGCGCGGCGCTCACCGGCTCGTCCGCCGTCACCTTCAGCTCGGCGCGCGGCTCCGGCGTGCCCACCGTCTGCGTGCCGCCGGCCAGCACCGACGCGAAGGTGGCGATCACGGTGGCGACGGCCGCGCCGCCCGCGGCGAGCAGCACGACCGACGAGAGCTTCTTCTTCGGCGCGGCTTGCTGATCTTCCTCGAACACACCATCTCCCTGCGGAGGACCTGGATCGACGGTCAGGTGTTCGGGTTATCGGCCGATCTTGCCGGTCGCCGGATCGTTCGAGCGGTCCTCCACCCGATGGTGTGGCGGACCGTCACCCCGTGCGGACGACCTCGTTAGCCCGCTGCCGGGGGTTCGACCGGCTGCGTCGTGGTCGTCGTGGTGGTGGTCGTGGGCTGCGTCGTGGTCGTGGTGACCTTGGTGGTCGTGGTGGTGGCCGTGGTCGTGGTGGTCTGCTGACCGGTGTCCGTCGGCTGGCCGCCGCCGGTGTCCTCGACGGTCGTGGTCGTGGTGGTGCCGTCCGGCCGGGTCACCGTGGTCACCCTGGTGCGGCGCGGGGTGGTCGTGGTGGTCGTGGTGGTCTCCGCCGCCGTCGTGGTGGTGGTCTCCGCGGTGGTGGTGAGGCTGACCGAGGGGGCCGACGACGTGGACCGGATGGTGCTGAGGGTGCTGCGGGACACGACGTCCTCGCGCGGCACCTGGTCGCCGGACGACGCGTCCGGCGTGGCGCCCGCCAGCGACGCGATCGTGGCGAAGATCGTCGCCACGGCGACACCGGACGCGGCCAGCAGCACGTGCGGCGACACGCGCGGTCGGGTGCGCTCGGTCTCCGGTGTCTCGTACAACGGTTCTCCCAAGGTCGGTCGTGCTACCAGCCGAAGTTCTGGGTCCAGTACCAGCCGCGGGTGTCCAGCCCCACGCCGATGGCGGTGAACCCGCAGTTCAGGATGTTGCGCCGGTGCCCGTCGGAGTTCATCCACGCCTTCATGACCTGCTCGGCGGAGCGCTGCCCCATGGCGATGTTCTCCCCGCCGGGGTTCGGGTAGCCCTCGGCGCGCATCCGGGTGGCGAAGTCGACGCCCTCGGGGGTGGTGTGCGAGAAGTAGTCGCGCTCGGCCATGTCGGCGCTGTGGCCCTGAGCGGCCCGCGCCACCCGGTCGTCCACCTTGAGCGGCTTGCAGCCGGCGAGGTCGCGCGCCTCGTTCACCAGGGCGACGACCTGCTGGGTCTGCGGCAGGTCGGCCTTGGTCGTGGTGGTCGTCGGCGCCGCGGACGACTGGGTCGTCGTGGTGGTCGTCGGCTCCGTCGTGGTGGTGGGCGCGGTGGTGGTGGTCGTCGTCTCGGTGGTGGTCTCCGTCGACGACGGCGCCTCGGTGGTGGTCGGCCGGAGTTCCGGGTCGGGGCGCTGCGCGGGCTCGCCCACGCCACCCACCCCGCCGACGCCGGTGTTGTCGGAACCGCGGCTCTGTGCTGCGCTCTCCCCGACGAACGGGGCGAGCTGTTCCGGGTTGGCGACGGCGATGCCGGTCGCGCCGGCCGCGCCGAGGAGCAGGCCGACGAGTCCGCCGATCACGGATCGGTTACCGCGCCGTGCTGTCACGGTCGCGCACCGTACCACTAATGGGTGAAATGACAGGATGGCTGTTGTGGCGGGAGCAGAAGGGGCCGTGCGGCTGACCGCGTGGGTCCGGGGGCACGTGCAGGGCGTCGGTTTTCGGTGGTGGACCCGTGCCAGGGCTCTTGAGCTGGGACTTGTCGGTTCGGCATCCAACCTCCGGGACGGTCGGGTCGAGGTGAACGCGGAGGGCCCGGAAGCGGCGTGCCGCGAGCTGCTGACTGCGCTGCGTTCCGGCGCTACCCCCGGTCGGGTGGACTCGATCGTGGAGCGCTGGTCGGCGGCCCGCGGCGGCCTCACCGGATTCGTGGAGCGTTGAACGCCGGCGGTCCCGGTGGCGTAGTACACCGATGTGGACCGTGGCGAAGACGTCGTCAGACAGCTGTACGGCCGTTGGCGCGGCCCGCTGCACGGTTACGTCCTGCGCCTGGTCGGCGGTGACCACCAGCAGGCGGAGGACGTGGTCCGGGAGACGCTGCTGCGGGCGTGGCGGCACGTCGACCGGCTGACACCCGCCGACGCGGGCCCGTGGCTCTACACGGTGGCCAGGAACCTGGTCATCTCCGGCTTCCGCAAGCGCGGTGGCCGCAACAGCGAGGCGCCGATCGAACCGGACGACCTGCCGCCGGTCGCGGACGAGGTGGAGCACGTCCTGCAGAGCTGGCAGGTGGCGGAGGCGCTGCGCGCGTTGAGCCACGACCACCGCGACGTCGTGGTCGAGCTGCACTACCGGCGGCGGTCGGTCGCCGAGGCGGCGGTGGCGCTGGGCATCCCGGCCGGCACGGTCAAGTCGCGGTGCTTCTACGCCCTGCGGGCGTTGCGCGACGCGTTGGAGGAGCGGGGGGTCGCCGAATCATGAGCTGTGACCGGACCGTGGCGCTCGGCGCGTACCTGCTCGGTTCGCTCGACCCGGCGGAGCGGTCGGCGTTCGAGCGGCACGTGCGCGGTTGCGCCACCTGCCGGCGGGAGATGGTGCGGCTGGCGCCGCTGCCCGGCCTGCTCGGCCAGGTCCAGCTGACGGACCTGGAGCTGCCGTTCGACGACCCCGCCCCGGACCCCGACCTGCGCCCGCTGCCGCCCCTGCCGACCGTGCCGACCGCCGACGGCCCGGCTCGCCGGAACGGCGTCGAGCCGGGTGGAGCTGTCCCGACCGAGGCGGGGCCGCCGCACGGCGCGCGCGAACACGACTGGCAGGAGGGGGTGCGCAAGCGCCGGTGGCCGGTGTCGGTGGGCGCCCGCGGGCGCTGGAAGCCGGTGTCGGAGGGTGCGCGCAGGCGTCGGTGGTCGGTGCTGGTCGGCGCGGCGGCGGTGGTGCTGCTGGTGGCGCTGGCGGCGGTGGTGGTGCCGGGGTGGACCGGTGACGACGCGCCGGCGGCGGTCACCTGGCACGCCGCCGACACCGCTTCCGGCGTGGTGGCCAGCGCGGACCTCGTCGGCCGGTCGTGGGGCACCGAGCTGCGGATGACGGTCGAGAACGTGCCCGCCGGCCTGCGGTGCAAGCTGATCGTGCACGACCGGACCGGGCGCACCGAGGTCGGCGGCTGGTGGGGCGCCGACCACGCGGCCGACGAGCGGATACCCGGCTCGACCTCCTTCCCGGTCGACCGGATCGAACGGCTCGACCTCGTGGTCGACATGACCGTGCTGGTCTCGGTGCGGCCGTGATCGCGCTGGTCAGCGTGCCGGGGTCGGACGTGAGGCCCGCACGGGTAGTCTGCCCCGCGTGCACCTCAAGAGCCTGACGCTGAAGGGCTTCAAGTCCTTCGCCTCGGCTACCACGCTGCGCTTCGAGCCGGGCATCACCTGCGTGGTGGGCCCGAACGGCTCCGGCAAGTCCAACGTGCTGGACGCGCTGCGCTGGGTGATGGGCACGCAGGGCGCGAAGGACCTGCGCGGCGGCAAGATGGAGGACGTCATCTTCGCCGGCACGTCCGGCCGCGCGCCGCTCGGCCGCGCCGAGGTGACGCTGACCATCGACAACTCCGACGGCGCGCTGCCGATCGACTACGTCGAGGTGTCGATCACCCGCCGGATGTTCCGCGAGGGCGCGACCGAGTACGAGATCAACGGCAACTCGTGCCGGCTGATGGACATCCAGGAGCTGCTGTCGGACTCCGGCATCGGCCGCGAGATGCACGTGATCGTCGGCCAGGGCCAGCTCGCCGCCATCCTGGAGTCCAAGCCGGAGGAGCGGCGGGCGTTCGTCGAGGAGGCCGCCGGCGTCCTCAAGCACCGCAAGCGCAAGGAGAAGGCGCTGCGGAAGCTGGAGGCGATGCAGGCGAACCTGACCCGCCTGACCGACCTCACCGCCGAGCTGCGCCGCCAGCTCAAGCCCCTGGGCAAGCAGGCCGAGATCGCCCGCCGCGCCCAGGTCGTGCAGTCGGAGCTGCGGGACGCCCGGATGCGGCTGCTGGCCGACGACCTGGTGACGCAGCGCGAGGCGCTGGCCCGCGAGGAGCGGGACGAGGCCGCCGCCCGCGCCCGCCGGACCGAGGTCGAGAAGTCGCTGCAGCAGGCCCAGTTCCAGCAGAACGAGCTGGAGGACCAGGTCGCGGCCGACACGCCGAAGCTCCAGCGGGCCCAGGAGACCTGGTACCGGCTGTCGGCGCTGGAGGAGCGGCTGCGCGGCACCGTGCGGCTGGCCGTGGAGCGGGAGCGGCACCTGTCGGCGGCGGTGGACGCGCCGCGCGGCGGGCGCGACCCGGACGAGCTGGAGGCCGAGGCCGAGCAGACCGCGCTGCTGGAGCAGGAGCTCCAGGAGGGCGTGACGGAGGCGCGGGTCGGGCTCGCCGAGGCGGTGGAGACGCGCGCCGAGCTGGAGCGGGTGGTGTCCGCGGCGGAGAAGGCGCACCTGGCCGCGGTGCGGGCGATCGCCGACCGGCGCGAGGGCCTGGCCCGGCTCTCCGGGCAGGTGGAGGCGCTGCGGTCGAAGACGAGCGCGACCGCCGAGGAGATCGAGCGGATGTCCACCGCGCTGGCCGAGGCGGTCGAGCGGTCGGAGGTCGTGCAGCAGGAGCTGGCCGAGGCCCGCGAGGTCACCGGGACCGAGGACGAGGACGACGTCGGGCTGGACGAGCGGCACCGGCTGGCCGTCGAGGCGGACGACGCCGCGCGCCGCCGGGTCGAGGAGCTGGTCAAGGCCGAGCGGACGGCCGAGCGGGACATCGCGTCGTGGCAGGCGCGGGTGGACGCGCTGTCGCTCGGCCTGACCCGCAAGGACGGCGCGGGCGCGCTGCTGGCGTCCCGGCTGCCGGGGCTGCTCGGCTCGGTCGCGGCGCTGCTGACCGTGGAGCCGGGCGGCGAGGTGGCGCTGGCGGCGGCGCTCGGGCCGATCGCGGACGCGGTCGCGGTGGCGTCGGGCGCGGACGCGGTGGCGGCGCTGGAGCTGTTGAAGGAGCAGGACACCGGGCGGGCAGGCGTGCTGGTGGGTGGTGCGCCGGTGAGCGTCGACCGGTCCGGCTGGCCGGCGCTGCCGCCGGACGCGCGGTGGGCCGTCGACCTGGTGCGGGCGCCCGAACCGCTGCGGCCCGCGCTGCACCGGGCGCTGGACCTGGTCGCGGTGGTGGCGGACCTGCCGACCGCGCGGGCGCTGGTGGACGCGCACGCGTCGGTCCGGGCGGTGACCCGCGACGGTGATGTGCTCGGCGCGGACTGGGCGGTCGGCGGGTCCGGGCGCAGCCAGAGCGTCATCGAGGTGCAGGCCGCGGTGGACGAGGCGTCGGAGAAGCTGGCCCTGGCCGAGCGCGCGCTGGAGCGGTCCACGGCGGCCCTTGAGGGCGCACGGGCCGAGCAGCAGGCACGTCGGGCCGAGGTCACGGCGGTGAAGGACCAGCTCAACGAGGCCAAGGTGCGCCGCGCCCGGTCGTCGGAGCGGCTGAACCGGCTGGCCGCCGCGGTGCGCTCGGCCGAGGCCGAGGTGGAGCGGGTGCGGGTGCAGCGGGAGAAGGTCGAGGCGGCCCGCGAGGAGAACCTGCTCAAGCTCGGCGAGCTGGAGGAGCGCCTGCTGGTGGCGCAGGAGCAGCCGCTGGACGACGAGCCGGACACCGCGCACCGCGACGAGCTGGCCGCCGAGCTGGCCGCCGCCCGGCAGGGCGAGGTGGACGCCCGGCTGGCGCTGCGGACCGCCGAGGAGCGGGCGCGGGCGTTGCAGGGCAAGGCGGACGGGCTGCGCCGGGCGGCGCGGGCCGAGCGGGAGGCGCGGGAACGAGCCCAGCGCGCCCACGCGGCCCGTGCTCGCGGCGCGGTCGTGGCGAAGGCCGTGGTGCGCGGCGGCGAGGTCGCGCTGGAGCGGATCGCCGGCTCGCTGGCCCGCGCGGCCCGGGAGCGGGACGCGGCGCAGGAGCGCAGGACGCAGCGCGAGGCGTTCCTGGCGCAGGTGCGCAGCCTGGTCCGGGAGATGTCGGTCGAGCTGGAGAAGCTGACCGACGCCGTGCACCGCGACGAGGTGCTGCGGGCCGAGCAGCGGATGCGCATCGAGCAGCTGGAGACCAAGGTCGCCGACGAGTTCGGCATCGGCCTGGAGGACCTGGTCGCCGAGTACGGCCCGGACGTGTTCATCCCGCCGTCGCAGCAGGAGGTCGCCGAGTACGAGGCGGCCAAGGAGCGCGGCGAGGCGGTGACCGCGCCCCAGCCGATCCCGTACGACCGGGACACCCAGGCGCGGCGGGCCAAGCGGGCCGAGCGGGACCTGTCCCTGCTGGGCAAGGTCAACCCGCTGGCGCTGGAGGAGTTCGCGGCGCTGGAGGAGCGGTACAAGTTCCTGTCCAACCAGCTGGAGGACATCAAGGCGACCCGGCGCGACCTGCTGACCGTGGTGAAGGAGGTCGACGACAAGATCCTGGAGGTCTTCACGTCGGCCTACGAGGACGTGGCGCGCGAGTTCGAGGTCGTGTTCAAGGTCCTGTTCCCCGGCGGCGACGGTCGGCTGGTGCTGACCGAGCCGGGCGACATGCTGACCACCGGCATCGAGCTGGAGGCCAGGCCGCCCGGCAAGAAGGTCAAGCGCCTGTCGCTGCTGTCCGGCGGCGAGAAGTCGCTGGCGGCGGTGGCGATGCTGGTCGCCATCTTCCGCGCCCGCCCCTCGCCGTTCTACGTGATGGACGAGGTCGAGGCGGCGCTGGACGACACCAACCTGCACCGGCTGATCGGGCTGTTCGAGCAGCTGCGGGAGCGGTCGCAGCTGCTGATCATCACCCACCAGAAGCCGACGATGGAGATCGCCGACGCGCTGTACGGCGTGTCGATGCGCGGTGACGGCATCAGCCAGGTGATCTCGCAGCGCCTGCGCGGCGAGGACAAGCCGAAGCGCGGCAGGGCCAAGGCCGAACCCGTCCCCGCCGCCGAACCCGCCCCGGAAGCCGCGGCGACCCCGCCCGCCGGACCCGCCTGACCGACGGACCGATCCGTGGACGACTTCGAGGACCGGCTGCGCGCGCGGGTCGAGCGGGTGCGGTTCGAGCGGAGTCGGGGGCGGCGGTTCGCGGCGGACGTGGTGGCGCGGCTGGGGGAGCACCGGGAGGTGTGGCGGGAGCAGGCCCGGGCGTTCGCGCGGGTGGCCGCGGGCATCGGGATGGGCGGCACGCGCATCTCCGCCGAGCACCGGACGAGGAAGCGGTTCGGCGTGGCGTGGACGACGGTGCTGGAGCACGACGTGCTGTTCGTCGAGGGCGGGGTCGCGGTGACCACCGCCGGCGACCTCGTGGAGGTCGAGGCGGGCAGGCCGCTGCCGGTCGCGGGCTTCCTGGACGAGGGCGACTTCACCTACGACGCGCTGCCCGCCTGCGTGTACCGGGACTCGGAGCAGCCGCACGTCGAGGACGTCGTCGGCATCCGGCGCGGCCCGCGCGGGCTCGCCTGCTGCGTCACGGCGGCAGGCGAGCTGGTGGTCGTCTGCGACGGCGGTGAGGGCCGGGCGCTCCTGACCCTCGAACGGCGGCTGGCCGAGGCCCTGGCGAAGTGGGCCTAGCCGGTCAGCGCTCGTCCAGGCGCTTGGCCTCCTCGGGCGTCGGCGCGACACCGCCGAGGTGGGCGGGCTGCCACCACTGGCCCTCGCCCGACTCCGGGTAGCGGGCCTGGGCGTCGTCCAGCAGCTCCTGCATCCGCTCGCGCAGCGCGGCGTCCGACGTCGGCTCCACCGGCTCGCCGATGATGATCGTGACCGGCACGTGCCGCTGGGTCAGCGACTTCGGCCTGCCCTTGGTCCACAGCCGCTGCGTGCCCCACACGGCGGTCGGCAGCAGGGGCACGCCGGCCTCCGCCGCCAACCGCACGGCGCCGCTCTTCACGTCCTTGACCGTGAACGAGCGGCTGATGGTGGCCTCCGGGAAGATCCCGACGACCTCGCCGGACCGCAGCGCGTCCAACGCCTGCTGGTAGGACGCCTGGCCGGCGGCCCGGTCCACCGGGATGTGGTGCATCCCGCGCATCAGCGGGCCGGACACGCGGTGCTCGAACACCTCGTGCTTGGCCATGAACCGGACCAGCCGGCGCGCGGGCTGCGCGCCGTACCCGGCGAAGATGAAGTCGAGGTAGGAGACGTGGTTCGAGGCCAGCACGGCCCCGCCGGTGGTCGGCACGTGCTCCGCGCCCTCCACGGTGATCCGCGTGTCGAGCACGCGGAACATCAGCTTGGCCGCGGCGATCACCGGCGGGTACACGCGATCTGGCATGACCTCAGCGTACGTTACTCACCGGTAGTGCGATCGTGCTCGCGCACCACTTTCGGAACGCCCGCCAGGTCTTCCTCATTGCACAGCAACTTCAGGGCGTAGTACGGCGAACCCTTGGTGTCGTCGTAGTCCAGGTGGACCGCGATCACGTCGACCGCTTCACCGAGCCAGTCCTGCGTCTGCCGCAGCCAGGAGGCCGCGCGCTCCAACGCGCTGGGCAGGTCGTCGTCACGGAACTCGACCGGCCGGTAGGGGACCTCCTGCACCTGGTCCCGCTGGTTGGCAGGCATCGGTAGGTCTACCGCCACCCCGCTGTCGTTGAGTTCGAGTTGGATCGTTTCCTCGCTCACCTCCCCAGGGTTCCCCAACGCGAAACGCGCGGCAATAGATGTCGGTCACGGACACGCCGACTTCACGGCCGGCGCAGCGGCCCGACCAGGACCGGCAGCTCGGCCAGACCGCTGACGAGAACCCGTCGCCAGGGCAGCTCCTCGACCGGCCGCACGGCCCGCAAGCTGGGAAAACGCCGCAGCAACACCCACAGCGCCTCCTGCAGCTCGATCCGCGCCAGCTGCGCGCCGAGGCAGAAGTGCGGACCCGCGCCGAGCGCCAGGTGCTGGTTGGGGGTGCGGGTGAGGTCCAGCGCGTCCGGCTCCGGGAACGCGCGCGGGTCGCGGTTGGCCGAGCCGATGGACGCCATCACGCCCTCGCCCGCCCGGATCAGCACGCCCGCGACCTCGACGTCCTCCACCGCGACCCGCAGCTGCCCGACGTCGCTGAGCCTGGTGAACCTCATCAGCTCCTCGACCGCGCCCGGCACCAGCGCCGGCTCGGCCGCGAGCCGTTCCCACCGCGACCGCTCGCGCAGCAGGGTGGCGACGAACGTGGTGAGCTGGTTCGCCGACGTCTCGTGCCCCGCGACCAGCAGGTTCAGCGCGAACGCGACCAGCTCGTCGTGGGTGAGCCCGGTCGCGCACAGCTCGTCCAGCAGGTCGTCGGACCCCGGCTCCCGCCGCTTCGCCGCGACCAGCCCGCCCATGTACTCCCGCAGGCTCGCCATCGCCGCCTCGACCTGGGGCTGCTCGGACATCTCCATGCTGTACGCGAGCTCGACCCACTCCCGGAACCGCTCGCGGTCCCCGTACGGGACGCCGAGCAGCGTGCAGATCACCTGGACCGGCAGCGGCAGCGCGTACACCTGCCGCAGGTCGGAGCCGTCCACCAGGCCGTCGGCCAGCTCCTCGCACAGCTCGCGCACCCACGGCCGGGTCTGCTCCATCCGCCGGTGCGAGAACGCGCCGGAGACGAGCTTGCGCAGCCGGGTGTGCTCGGGCGGGTCGGTGGTCGGCAGGGTGCCCGCCAGCGGCCGGGACACGCCGACCCGCGGCGCGCCCGCCGCCACCACGCCCGCCCGGGAGAACCGGGGGTCGGCCAGCACCAGCTTCACGTCGTCGTACCTGGTCACCAGCCACACCCGGGCGCCGGCGAGGGTGCGGACCCTGACCACCGGCTCCTCCTCGCGCAACCGCGCCCAGGTGGGCGACGGGTCGAAGGCGAAGGCGTCGGCGAAGGGGATGTCGAGGACGTCGTCCGTCATGACCCCGACGCTAGGAGGCCGGGGGAGCGCGGTGCCAGCGCCATCCGGTGCGCTTCGGCGACCTGCGTCACGTCCCGCCCGCCCGGCGCCGAAAACTCCCTCGCGTTCGTCCGACTCGCGGGTGACCATTCCAGACATGTACGACATCCGTCCCGCTGACCAGGACGACCTGGACGCCGTGCTCGCGCTGGTCCTGCGGTTGCAGGCCGACGACGCGCACCACATCGGCTACCTCGGCGAGGCGCTGGGCGACATCGCCGCGGAGCTGGCCGAGTTCGAGCCCGACTGGGCCTCGTGCACGGTGATCGCCACCGACGACTCCGGCTGGATCCGCGGCGCGCTCAGCGTCGAGGTCGACACCGAGGCCGGCCGGGCCTACCTGCACGGACCGTTCGTCGACGTGCCGGTCAACCACCCGGCGGGCAGCCGGATCTGGGACCAGACCGCCGACGCCCTCTACGCCGCCGCCGCGCCGCTGCTCGACGGCGTGGCCGACCGCGAACTGCTCGGCCACACCGGGCACCGGCGGCTGGCCGCGTTCGCCGAGCGGCACCGCTTCGCCGCCGCCCGGCCGTGCGGCATCCACGTCCTCGACGGCGACGGCCTGCGCGGCCTGCTGCTGCGCGAGGCGAGCTGCCCGCGCACCGGACCGGCCCGCGAGATGCGGGTGCTGCCGACCGACCGGGCCGTGCACGAGGCGGTGGCCGTGCTGCACGAGCGGTGCTTCCCCAAGACCCACCTGTCCGGGCGCGAGCTGGTGGACGGCGGCCGGCCGCACACCGTCGTGGTCGCGATGGACGGCGACCGGGTCCTCGGCTACGCCTCCGGCAAGGCCGAGCCGAGCGAGTTCTACCTGGACTTCGTGGCCGTGGAGCCGGACGTGCGGGGGCAGGGCGTCGGCGCGGCGCTGGTCACCGAGCTGGTCTGGAAGCTGGCCGAGAAGTCGGGCGCCCGACCCCAGGCCGCCGCCGCGGTGCTGGCGGGCAACCGCTCCTCGCGCCGGCTGTTCGACCGGCTCGGTTTCCGCCTGCACCTCGAACTCGTCGCCTACCGCGCCAACGACGCCGCTTGACCCCCGCCCTACGCCACCTTCGCCGACACCACGTCGCCCCGCGCGTCCGGCGGCTGGTAACCCTTGTGCCGCAACGACATCAGCCCGCCCACGAGCAACGTCACCAGCACGCCGAGCACCGTGTACCACGGGTAGGCGAGCGACACGACCTTCTGGGCCGGCGCGGCCGGCGCGAAGTCGATCGCCAGGCGCGCGTCCGGGCCGACGAACTTCACGCCCAGGATCACGAACGCCATCACCGCCACCGTCACCGCGAACGCCACCACCGCGTCCAGCTCCCTGGCCTTGCGGAACACCAACCCGAGCAGGAACGCGCCGAGCAGCGCGCCGTAGGTGAACCCGGCGATCGACAGGCCCTGCTCGACGATCGGGTTGCCGCGGCGGGTGAGCGTGGCGAACAGCCCGGCGCACACGATCAGCAACCCGGCCCACACCACGGTCCAGATCCGGCCGTGCTTGAACACCTCGGCCTCGGTCATCGGCCGCCGCACCACCCGCTGCACCACGTCGGTCACGGTGGAGGAGGCCAGCGCGCCGAGCGACGACGACAGCGCCGCCGCCAGGATGCCCGCGATCACGAACCCGGACAGCCCCGACGGCATGTCGTTGACGATGAAGTTCGCGAACAGCTCGTCGTTGTTGTTCAGCCCGAGGTCCTTGACCGGGTTGGCCGCCTTGTAGAACGCCCACAGCATCACGCCGATGAACAGGAACAGCGCGAACTGGAGGAACACCACGACACCGCTGGCGATCAGCGCCTTCTGCGCCGCGCGCACGTCCTTGGTCGCCATCAGCCGCTGCACGATGAGCTGGTCCGCGCCGTGCGACGCCATGGACAGCACCGCGCCGCCGACGAACGCGGTCACTATCGCGTAGGGCGAGGTGAACGGGCTGGCGTCGAGGTCGAAGACCTGGAACTTGCCCGCCTCGGCGGCGCTGGAGAACCACCCGTCGGGCAGCTTCCCGTTCAGCACCAGGATGACCGCGAACGCGCCGACGACGTACCAGAGCATCTGGATGGCGTCGACCCACACCACGGCCCGCACGCCGCCGAGGAAGCTGTAGACGACCATCGCGATGCCCAGCACCGCCACGATCGCCCAGTACGACGCGTCCACGCCGTACGCGACCAGCACGACCTTGATCGGGATGGCGGTGGCGAACAGCCGCAGGCCGTCCGCCAGCAGCCGGGTGACGAGGAACGTCACCGACGCCGTGCTCCGGATGTTGCGCCCGAACCGCTTGCCGAGGAAGCCGTACGCGGTGATCAGCTCGCCCGCGACGTACTTCGGCAGCAGCACGAACGACACCACGATCCGGCCGATCAGGTAGCCGATGGCCAGCGAGAGGAACGTCATGGTGCCCAGGTAGGCGACCGTCGGCACGCTCAGCACGGTCAGCGTGGACGTCTCGGCCGACACGACCGACACGCACACCACCCACCAGGAGATGCGGCGCTCGCTGACGAAGTAGTCGGTGGCGGAGCGCTGGCGCCCGGCGATCCACACGCCCAGCAGGGGCATGCCCACCAGGAACAGCACGATGATGCCGACATCAAGTGCGCGCACGGTCTCCTCCATCTTCCTGGCCTGACAGCCGCTCCTGGCGGCGGATCGTCAATCCCGTCACGGCGGTGAGCACGGGTTCGGGCAGGCGCAGCGGGTAGCGGCCGGGGGTGATCGACCCCAGCGGTCGCGGTCCGGCGGCGCCGGTGGCGGACGGCACGTTGGCGGGCAGGCCGTGCCAGGTCAGGAAGCCGAGCAGGGCGGCGAGGTACGCCTCCTTGCCGTCGGCGGGCAGCCCCAGCTCGTCGCTCGTGCGCAGGTCGACGCGCCGGCCCAGCGACCCGACCAGCACGGGGTTGCGCATGCCGCCGCCCGACCCGACGACCGTCGCGCCGCCGCACTCGGCGGCGATCGTGCGCGCGGTCAGCTCGGTCAACGTGGCCAGCAGGTCCTCGGCCGGCATGGTCAGGCCCTCGGTGACGCGGTCGAGGTACGCGCGGTCGAAGTGCTCCTTGCCGGTCGACTTGGGCGCGGGCCGGGCGTAGTACGGGTCGGCCAGCAGGCGGTCGAGCAGGTCGGCGCGCACCCGGCCGCGGCGGGCGAACTCGCCGTCGGTGTCCTGGGTGCGCAGGCCGCCGGACAGCGCGGTCATCGCCGCGTCCATGAGCGCGTTGCCCGGTCCGGTGTCGTAGGCGATCACCCCTTCGGGCGAAACCCTGGTGATGTTGGCGATGCCGCCGATGTTCAGCGCGACGGCGGGCCGGCCCTCGGTCTCGGCGAACCGGCGCAGCCAGAGCGCGTCGAGGGTGCTCGCCAGCGGCGCGCCGTGCCCGCCCGCGGCGACGTCGCGGACCCTCAGGTCGGCCACCACCGGCAGGCCGGTGGCTTCGGCTATCCACGCGGGCTGGCCCAGTTGGAGCGTGCCCAGGCAGCGGCCGTCCTCGACCCAGTGGTGCGCGGTCTGGCCGAGCGAGGACACCAGCTCGCCGCGGTACCGGGCGGCGACCTCGGCGAACGCCTGGCCGAGGCGCGTGTCGAGCGCGCACAGGTCCGCGGCGCTGGTCGGTGGCCTGCGCAGGTCTTCCGGGAACGGGTGCTCGGCGTGCTCGACGGGGGTCAGCACGACGGTCGGGCCGTCCAGGGACAGGTCGGCGACGGCCACGTCGATGGCGTCCATCGAGGTGCCCGAAATGAGCCCGATCACCCTCACGCCCTGTGGTCTATTCCACACTGACCGCCGGCGCAAGAGTGTTCGTGGGAAAGTTGCTTGAAATCAACTTGGTTCGTCGATCGTCAACATACGGTGGCGTGCGAGGATTGCGCCGTGTCCACCACGTCCCTGATCTGGATCATCGTCGTCGTCGCGGTCCTGCTCGCGGTCGCCCTCGTGACGGGCGTCGTGCTGGCGCGGCGCCGGCGGATCAGCCTCGCCGAGCCCGAGCAGGACAAGCCCGTCAAGGGCTACCAGGCCGGTGGCGCGATCGCGTTCAACACCACCGCGCCGCCGGTGGTCGAGCCGACCGGACCGGCCGAGCCGGTCGAGACCACCGCGCCCGCCGAGCCCGTTCCGGCGCCGGACGCGGTCGAGGTGGTCGAGCCGGTCGAGCCGGTCGAGCACCCGGTGGCCGAGCGCACCGAGGTCGACGGCCAGCCCGGTGTCGGCGACGACGCGGCGGTGCCGCGCGACTCGGTCAAGCGCGGGTTCGTCGAGGTCGACCTGCCCGAGCAGGCGTCCGAGATCGACGAGATCGAACCGACCTCCGGTCGGCTGGAGCGGCTGCGCGGTCGGCTGTCGCGGTCGCGCTCGACGTTCGGCCAGAGCCTGCTCGGCCTGCTCGGCGCGGGTGACCTGGACGAGGACTCGTGGACCGACATCGAGGACACGCTGCTGATGGCGGACCTCGGCTCGGCGATCACCGACCAGGTCGTCACGGCGCTGCGCGAGCAGATCGTGGCGCGCGGCGTGCGCACGTCCGCCGACGTCCGCGCGCTGCTGCGCGACGTGCTGGTCGACGCGCTGCACCCGGAGATGACCCGCGCGGTGAACGCGCTGCCGCACACCAACGGCTCCGCCGGGCCGAAGCCGGCCGTCGTGCTGGTCGTCGGCGTGAACGGCGTCGGCAAGACGACCACGACCGGCAAGCTGGCGCGGGTCCTGGTGGCCGACGGCCGGACCGTGCTGCTCGGCGCCGCGGACACGTTCCGCGCCGCCGCGGCCGACCAGCTGGAGACGTGGGGCTCGCGCGTGGGCGCGTCGACGGTGCGCGGCGCCGAGGGCGCGGACCCGGCGTCGGTCGCGTTCGAGGCGGTGAAGCAGGGCCTGACGGCCGGCGTGGACACCGTGCTGATCGACACGGCGGGCCGGCTGCACACCAAGACCGGGCTGATGGACGAGCTGGGCAAGGTCAAGCGGGTGGTGGAGAAGCAGGCCGAGGTGGACGAGGTGCTGCTCGTCCTGGACGCCACCACCGGCCAGAACGGCCTGACCCAGGCGCGGGTGTTCGCCGAGGTGGTCGACGTGACCGGCATCGTGCTGACCAAGCTGGACGGCACCGCCAAGGGCGGCATCGTGTTCCAGGTGCAGCGCGAGCTGGGCGTCCCGGTCAAGCTCGTCGGCCTGGGCGAGGGCGCGGACCACCTGGCGCCGTTCGAGCCGACCGCGTTCGTGGAGGCCCTGCTCGGCTGAGCGCCCGGGTGAACTCGAATTCGCCTGGAATCGCGAATCCGATGACCGGCCCGGGTTACTCCGAAAGCAATAGCGGAGAACGCCGCGCATTTAGTCCGGGCGGTGTGCGGCACACTAGCGCACCGCCGGTCCGGGCCGGACTACGCGACCACGAACCCGACCGGTCGAACCCGCCCCCGCCTGCGCTTTCGGTCGCCGTCGGCAACTCGCGCGAGGGTGAATTCAGCGGGTGAATCCGCGTTCGCAGAGCCTTTTGAATTCGCACCGCGAGTCGAACTGGGCTGCTTGACCCGAATATGCCGGGCGAGTACCTTCACGCCATCGACTGCGGTACGTGGTTACTGGGGGCTCGCATGACCAAGTCGACAACGTCGTCGGACCTGATCGAGCGATTACGCGAGAGCCGCGGCCGGAGTGCGCGGGACATCGCCGCCACCGTGCACCGGCTGATCATCTCCGGCGACCTCGCGCCGGGGACGCGGCTGCCCACAGTGCGGGCGATAGCGGTGGTGCTCGGCGTCAGCGCGGCCACCGTGTCGGAGGCTTGGGGCCTGCTGCGCCGCGGCGGCCTGCTCGACTCCCGGCGGCGCAACGGCACCTTCGTCCGGGGGCCGGTCCCGCTCTCCCTGGGCGTGCTCGACCTCAGCCGCCCGGCGCCGGACTCGCGCCTGCTGCCCTCGATCGTCGCGGCCCTCACCAGCGGCGCCCACGAACTCGAACACGCCGACCACGGCGGCGTCTCGCCGGTCCTGGTCCGGGCGGTCGAGCCGGAACTCCCCTTCCCCGCCGAGGCGTGGCTGGTCGCCGACGGCCTCGCCGCCGCGATCCGCTGCGGCGTGCGGGCGTTCGCCGGCCCCGGTGAGACCATCGCCGTGGCCGCGCCGCTCGCACCGCACCTGCTGGACGCCCTGCGCGGCAGCGGCGCCCACCTGGTCCAGGTCGAGTGCGACGGCGACGGGCCGCGGCTGGAGGGCCTGCGCCGGGTGCTGGAGCGGAAGCCGAAGGCGCTCGTGCTGCCGACCAGCACGTACCTGGCCTGCGGTCACTCGTGCACCGCGCAGCGGGCGCAGGAGCTGGCCGCGGAGCTGGCGGGCACCGGCGTCGGCGTGCTGGAGGTGGACGAGCTGGGCCCGCTGTCGCCCCGGACGCCCAGCCTCGGCCGGTGGCTGCCGGAACGGGTGCTGCTCGCGCGGTCCTACGACGGCGCGTTCGGGCCGAGCCTGCGGGTGTGCGTGGTGGTGGGCGGCGCCGCGCCGGTCGACCGGATCCGGTCCCGGTTCGCGGCGGACCCGATCGGGCCGAGCCCGATCCTGCAGAACGCGGTCGCCCACCTCATCGTGGACCCGGTCGCCCGGCAGGCGGTCGACCTGGCCCGCGAGCACTACGACCACCGGCGCGAGGCGCTGGGCCGGGCGCTGGTCGGGCGGGCCCTGACCACCGACCACCGGGCCGGGCTCGGCGTCTGGGTGCGGGTCTCGGACAGCGCCGCGGTCAAGGCCGCGCTCGACCGGCGGGGCGTGGTCGTCATCCCGGACGACCGGTGCTACCCGGAGTCGTCGCCCGGCACGCACATCGGCATGGTGGCCGGGTGCCTGCCGGACGACCACAGGACGGCCGATGCGGTCGCCGACCTCGTCGCCGCGGCCAACGCGCGGCGCTGAGGACCGGCCGCCCGGGTCCGGCCCCGCGAGCGCGTCAGGACGCCGGGCGCAGCTTGGCCAGCAGCGGGCCGAGGTCGTCGTCCATCGTGATGTGCCGGAACGCGTCCTTGAGCGCGGCCTCGTACACCGGCAGCGCGTCCTCCAGCACCTTGCGGCCGACGTCGGTGATGCCGGTGTACACCCGGCGCCGGTCGCGCAGGCAGTGCCGCCGCTCGGTGAGGCCGGTGCGCTCCAGCCGGACCACCAGCCTGCTCACCGAGCTCTGGTTGAGCAGCGTGACCTCGGCCAGCTCCTGCATGTGCAGCTCGCCGAGCGGGGCGTTGGCCAGCGCCATCAGCGCGGTGAACTCGGAGAACCCGATGTCCGAGTGCCGCTGGAGCATCTTCTGCATGGTGTGGCCGACCCGCGCGTTCAGGGCGGCGAGCCGACCCCAGAGCAACCCGTCGCTCGAGAGCAGCAACGGCGCGGGAGGGGATGCCTGCTGTGACATGTCGCCCTCCGGGATTCCACCACGCCGAGTCGTGGTACAGACCTGCGCATACATCTGACTTGACTGTACCTCGGTCACGCCTGGGCGAACACCTCGTGTGTGAGCCAGGACACGGTGCTGCCGGCGGCCGGTCAGACCCCCTCGAACGCCCCGACCCGGAATACGCGGCCGTAGCCGTGCACCTCGACGTCCGGCGCGGTCTCGCGCAGCGACTGCCAGAGCAGGACCTGGTTGGCGGTGAGCACCGCGGTGCCCAGCTCGTCCTCCAGCGCCTCGACGATGCCGACGGCGCGCTGGCCGTTGCCCGCCACGAACACCGCGTCGGCCCCGTCCGCCACCGACTTCACCCAGTCGAACAGCAGGCCCGGGATGATGTCGGCCTGGCTGCTCGGCAGCCCGCTCGGCGCGTGGTGCACGACGTCGAAGCCCTGGTCGGTGAAGTACCGAGCGCCCGCCAGGTCCAGTTCCCGGTCGAACCACGGCGGGTTGACCAGCGCCATCGACCGCACGCCCAGCGCGCGCATCGCGTTCGAGGCCGCGAGGCAGGTCGTCACCAGCGGCATCCCCCGCGTCCGCGGCGCCAACCGCCGCAGCAGGGCCTGCTCGCCGTCGACGCCGTGCTTGTACGACGAGCTGGTGAAGCCGAGCGCGATCACGTCCAGCGGTGACGCGGCCAGGCTCTCCACCGTGTCGTCCAGGTACGGCTCGTCGGTGAACGACGTGACGGGCTGGTGCGGGATCTTCGGGTCCATCACCCCGCCGGGGCGCATGGCGCCGAAGTGCAGCCGGTGGGCGTGGACGGAGACGTCGGCGGGCGCCATCGCCCGCAACTCGGCCTCCGGGCCCACGTCCGCGTGCGGCACCACGACGCCGATCCGCACGCGCGCGTCCCAGCCGTCACGCCTGAAGGTCCGCTCGGTCATGCCTCACCTCCTCGAATAGGTGTTGTTCGCCAGCCAGCGCTCGAACGGCTCGTCGCCGTTCTCCACCGGCATCGCGCGCACGTCCATGGGCCACCGCTCCGGCGGCAGGGCGAAGATGCTGTACGAGCCGGAGTAGTCGAAGCCGGCCGCCGCGGCGCCGTGCCGGTCCACCGCGTAGACGATCGTGGTGATGCCGCTGTACAGCGCCGCCATGTAGCACAGCGCGCACGGCTCGCCCGAGGCGATCAGCGTGCAGCCGTGCAGCGAGGCGACCCGCAGCTTGGCGCAGGCGTCCTGGATCGCCACCACCTCGGCGTGCGCCAGGGGGTCGTGGTTCGCGGCGACGCGGTTGACGCCCTCGCCGATGACGCCCTGGCGCGGGTGCACCACCAGGCCGGAGAACGGGATGCCGCCGCGCTCCACGTGCTCGAGCGACAGGGCGACCGCCCGGCGCACGTGCTCGCGCAGCTCGTCGTCGGTCACGCCGTCGCCTCCGGCGCCGGGGCCGGCTTGGACGACATCTTCAGCCCGACCACGCCGCCGATGATCAGCACGAAGCAGGCCGCCTTGAGCAGCGAGATGGACTCGTCGAACACCAGGGTCCCGAAGATCACCGTGCCGACGGAGCCGATGCCGGTCCAGACGGTGTAGCCGACGCCGACGTCCAGCGTCTTCAGGGCCAGGCTGAGGAAGAAGATGCCGCCCGCCGCCGCGAGCACGGTGGTGATGGACCACCCGAGGTGGGTGAAGCCGTGGGACCCGTTGGTGCCGAGGGCGAACACGACCTCGAACACGGCGGCGATCAGCAGGTAGGTCCACGAGCGCACGTCGGTCTGCGCGGGTGCGGCAGGCGCGTCGGTCGTGGCGGTCTCGGCCGCGGTCGCGGTGACCGGGGCGTCCTTGGTCTGCTTGCTCATGTTCTCGTCTTCCTTGGTCGGTGCGGTCTGGTGCGGTCGGGTGCGGGTCAGACGCCGGAGGCGACGCGGAGGCCGATGACGCCGAGGATGATCGCGCCGAAGCACAGGATCTTCGCGGCGTTCAGGCGCTCCTTGAACAGGAACACGCCGAGCACGACGGTGCCGACGGAGCCGATGCCGGTCCAGATGGTGTAGCCGACGCCGACGTCCAGCGTCTTCAGGGCCAGGCTGAGGAAGAAGATGCCGCCCGCCGCCGCCAGCAGCGTGAAGATGGAGGGCCACAACCGGGTGAAGCCCTTGGTCGCGTTGGTGCCGAGCGCGAACGCGACTTCGAAGACGGTGGCAATCGCGAGGTACAACCAGTGCATGGGATCGACTTCCTGTGCGGTGGTGCGGGTCAGTGGGAAGCGGACGCGGACCGGGCGGCGATCGCCTCGTCGACCAGGGCGGTCAGGGCGTCGGGGTCGGGCACGCCGCTGATCCGGCGGTTGCCGACGAGGATCGTGGGCACGGCGGAGACCTCGTCGCGAGCGGCCTGCCGCAGCGCCTCGCGGTGCCGGTCGCGGTAGCGCCGGTCCTCCAGCGCCGCGCGGAAGGCGGCGCCGTCCAGGCCGATCGACTCGGCGATGTCGGTCAGCACGTCGTGCTCGCCGATGTTCCGCTCGTCCTGGAAGAACGCGCGGAAGACGGCGGCGGTGTACTCGGCGCCCCTGCCGTGGTCCTCGGCGAAGCAGAAGCCCTCGAACGCCGTGTGCGTGTACGGCTGCGGCGAGACGGACGGCAGCACGATCGGCACGCCGAGGCGCCGGGCCATCGGGTAGACCGACTGCCGCCACACGGCGGGCAGGTAGTCGTCCTCGGGCCGCAGCGTCGGGGTCGGCTCGGGCCGCAGCTCGAACGGTCGCCACACGACTTCGGCGTCCTTGCCGGCCACCGCCTGCTCGACGATGCCCTCCGCCAGCAGGCAGTAGGGGCACACGTAGTCGGAGTAGACAACGACTTGGACGGTCATCGGCCTGCCTCTCGTCGGCTGCTTGTTCAATGCGTGTACATCAACTGTATGCGCATGAATCTAACTGGCGCAACTCGGGGCTCACGAGCACGCGCCACCGGGGGTGCAGGCGCCGCCGATGACCTGCGGCGCTTCGGCCGCGAGCGAGCCCTCCGCCGCCACGTGCGCGTCGTCGCCGACCATCGCCGGGTGCTTCTCGCGCATCCGCCGCAGCACGTCGTCGTAGTCGACGTCGTCGAACTCGGTCTTGGGCCCGACGAACTCCATCCGCTCCCGCCCGTCCTCGTCGAACGGGTGGTACAGCGAGTCGGCCGTGCCGTCGAACTCCAGCGGCCGCATGCCGTAGAGCTTGCAGAGCACCTTGTTGAACACCGGCGTGACGCGCAGCCAGCGCCCGTCCAGCTCGATCGCGTTGAGCCAGTGCAGGAACACGTCCCCGCCGACGACCTGCTTGAGCCGCCCGGAGGCCAGGTGGTTGCGCACCTCGCCGCACAGCAGGCGGCTCGGGATGCCGACCGAGCGCACCGCGGCGGCGTAGAGGATGGCCTTGTGCAGGCAGAACCCCTGGCCCTGCTTCGCGATGGAGCCGGCGCGCAGCCCGGTCCGCGACAGGTCCTGGCCGTACACCTCGTAGAACACCTTGTCGCGCACCGCGTAGTAGAGCGCGACCGCCTTCTCCGTCGGCGTCATCGCCGCCGGGTCGGGGACGACGCGCGCCACGAACTCGCGCACCTCGGGCGAGTCGTGGTCCAGGAACTCGGTGGCGGCGAGCAGGTCCGGTCGGGTGCTGGTGGTGGTCACGATCCTCCCCTTCAGAGGCCGAGCATGGCCGCGATGCGGCCCTGCTGGATCTGGGTGGTGCCCGAGTAGATGGTCCCGGCGACGGCGTTGCGCAGGTCCTTCTCCAGGCCGTACTCGGCCATGTAGCCGTAGCCGCCGAAGACCTGCACCGCGTTCATCGCGCTGGCCACCGCGGCCTCGCTGGCGACCAGCTTGCTGATGGCGACGTCGATCGTCGTGTCCTTGTTGGACTGGAGCTTCTGCGCGGTGTGGTAGAGCCACAGCCGGGCGGTCTCGGTGCCGACCTTCATGTCCACCACGAGGTTCTGCACCGACTGGAACCTGCCGATGGTCGAGCCGAACTGGGCGCGGTTCTTGGCGTAGTCGACGACCTGCTCCAACCGGCGCTGCATCTCGCCGACGTTGATGACGAACGAGTACAGGATCTCCCGCTTCATCACGTAGTCCAGCACCAGGAAACCGGAGCCGACGCGGCCGAGCACGTGGTCGGCGGGCACCCGCACGTCGTCCAGGAACAGCTCGCACAGCGGCGAGGTCTTCAGGCCCATCTTGGCGATCGGGCCGCCGAAGCCCAGGCCGGGCGTGTCGCGCGGCACGAGGAACGCGGTGGTGCCCGCGGCGGTGCCGGCCGGGCCGGTGCGCGCGTACACGACGACGAGGTCCGCGACCGGGCCGTTGCTGACGAACGCCTTGCTGCCGTTGAGCACGAAGTGGTCGCCGTCGCGCACGGCGGTGGTGCGCATGGCCATCGCGTCCGAACCGGCCGACGGCTCGGAGATGGCGTGCGCGCCGATCAGCTCGCCCGCCGCGACCCGCGGCAGGTAGCGCCGCTTCAGCTCGTCCGAGCCGAACCGGTTGAGCGGGGTGGCGGTGCTGGCCAGGTGGGTCGACACGGAGAAGCTGAGGCCGCCGTCGCGGCTGGCGTGGCCCAGGCCCTCCAGCACGTGCATCGTGGTGAGGACGTCCTGGCCCAGGCCGCCGTGCTCCGCGTCGACGGGCAGCCCCAGCAGGCCGGTCGCGGCGACCCTGTCCCACTTGGCGCGCGGGAACGCGCCGCGCTGGTCGTCCTCGACGTGGCCGTCGGACAGCACGTCCGCCAAGCCCTCCACCGACTCCCGCAGGGAGCGCTGGTCTTCGGTCCAGGTGATCATGTGTTCCCCTCGGTGGTGCCCGGGGCGCGGCCGCGCCGCGCCCCGGGCGCGGTCGGTCAGTACTGCGAGTACCCGTTCGGGTCGAGGCGGTGCTTCTCGTCGCCGCGGATCGGCGGGTTGAACACGCTGATCAGGTGCAGGTCCTCGTCCGGCGCCGCGATCAGGGTGTGCGGGTCGTGCTGGTCCAGCGCGTACATCACGCCGGGCTCCAGGATGTGCGTCTCGCCGTCGGCGGTGCTCACCTCGCCCTTGCCGGAGACGCAGTAGCACGCCTCCAGGTGCCTGCGGTACTGGAGCTTCGACTGGGTGCCGGCGGCGACGACGGTGTGCGCGAGGGCGAAGCCCATGCCGTCGGCCTCGACCAGCAGGCGGTGGCTCCGGCCGTTGCCCCAGTGGACGAACCCGACCTCTTCCTTGCTGCGAATGATCATTTTCCCCGGATTCCTTCTCGTGCTCTGCGGTGTGGGTGGTGTCGCCGGCCGCGGTCAGCCGGCGGCGGGCACGGCGCGGTGCCGCGCCACGAACGCGGTCATGGCGTCGACCGTGCGGAAGTCGTCGGGCTCGATGTCGACGTCGTCGACCGGGATCGAGTAGCGGTCGCCGAGCCAGGCGATGAGCCGGAGCAGCCCGAGGCTGTCGACCACGCCGTTGTCGAGGAGGTCGAAGTCGTCGGCGAGGTCGTCCACCGTGACGTCGTCGGCGAACTGCTCGACGACGAAGCGCTTGATCTCGGGTGCGGACACGCTAGTTCCCTTCGGTGCTGAGGCTGGCGAGGATCGCGGTGCGGTCGACCTTCCCGGTGGAGGTCCGGGGCAGGTCGCGGTCGTTCATCCGGAAGCTGGAGGGGATGGCGGTGCGCGGCAGCGACGCGGCGCAGTGCACCCGCAGGTGCAGGCCGTTGACCCGGCTGCCGGCCGTGGTGCGCAGCTCGGCGTGCAGGCGGTGGCCCGCGGTGTCGTCCGGGACGGCGACCACCGCCACCTCCTGGACGTCCGGGTGGCTGCCGAGCACGTGCTCGACCTCCTGCATGTTCGTGCGCACGCCGCGGACCTTCACGTGGAAGTCGTCGCGGCCCTCCAGGTGCAGCAGGCCGTCGGCGTCGCGGCGGACGATGTCGCCGGAGCGGTAGAAGACCTTGGCCGACCCGCCGTCCCGGATCGTGGTGAAGCGGGACGCGGTCAGCGACCGGTCGAGGTAGCCGTGCGCCTGGAACGGCGTGCTGACCAGCAGCTCGCCCACGGCCGCACCGGCCAGCGGCCGGTCGTCGGCGTCCACCACGAGCAGTTCGGCGCCGGCGATCGGACGGCCGATGGGCAGCGCCCGCCGGGTCGCGTCCCGGTCGGGGTCGATCCGGTGGATCGCGCTGTCGTTGGTCTCCGTGCAGCCGTACAGGTTGTGCGCCGCGGCGTTCGGGAACAGCTCGGCGAGCCGGGGCAGCTGCTGCGGCGGCAGCACGTCGCCGGTGGTGATGACGTGCCGGACGGCGGGGAAGCTCGCGCCGTCGCCGTCGAGCAGGCGGAACAGCAGCGGCACCGCCTGCACGACCTCGACCCGGTCCTCGGCGAGCAGCGCCCGCAGCGCCCGGCCGTCGGTGGCCTCGGCCTTGTCGACCAGCCGGACCGTCCCACCGGCGTGCAGCGTGGTCCAGATGTCCAGCAGGGTCAGGTCGAAGTTGAGCGGCGCGTAGCTGAGCACCACCGTGCCCCGGCCGATCCCGAACTCGGTGGCCGCCCAGCGCAGGAACCGCTCGACGCCCGCACCGGACAGCGCCACCGGCTTCGGCACGCCGGTCGAGCCGGACGTGGTCAGCACGAGCGGTGTGTCCGCGGGCAGCGGTGCGCGGGGTGGCAGGCCGCTCGGCTCGACGGAGAAGCACAGCGGCCCGCCCGGCGCCGACCGGTGCCGCCACGTGATGGTGTGCGAGCAGGAGGCGCGCTCCCGCAGCGCGGCGGCCGCGTCGGGGCCCAGGTCGACCGATGGCAGCAGCACCGGCACGTCGGCGAGCCCGCAGGCCACGACCAGCGCGATCGACTCGGGCGACTTGGCGGCGTGCAGCGCGACGGCGCGTCCCCGGCGGGCGCCCGAGGCCCGGAGGTCGGCGGCGGCCGAGCGCGCGGACCGCCACAGCCGCTCGTACGTCCACTCGGCCGTCGCGTCTTTCACCGCAATGGCCCGGGGCGTCTCCTCGGCGTATTTTTTTAAAGCAGAAAGAACGGCGTCGAGATACAAGCGAGCCTCCACCAAGGCTGGCGTGAATTGACCATCGGAAGTGATCCCGGTGAAACCGGAGGTGGCCTTCGAGACCTGCTCGGGCCGTCTTCTCCGACGCTGACCGGATCCAGTACCAGTACATGCTTGCACATGTTTCTGACCGGTGTGGTGGGCCGTTTGGCCCAGTCAGCGGCCTATTGGCGCTCAGGCCAGGCTGAACAAACCGGCCGGATGGTCGTCGCGCGGACCGTCAGCTGGCCGGACAAATAGGACCGAGCGCTGATCACGTAATGCATACGTGATCAGTGTCACAAATCGTTTTCCGGTAGCTGCGGGTGAAACGGCGTCGGCAATTGGTCCGACTGGCCGCGAATAGAACGGTGAACGGCGGTGAACGGCGTCGGCGCGGCTCAGGCCCGAGTCGCGCGGTCGGCCAGCAGCCCGGCGGTGTCGAGCACCTGGGGCAGGATGCGCGCGGCCGAGTCCTTGGTCAGCCTGCTGTCCGGTCCGGACACCGAGATCGCGGCCGGTGTCGGCGCGCCGCGCAGCGGCACCGCGATGCAGCGCACGCCCAGCTCCTGCTCGCTCTCGTCCAGCGCGTACCCCTGCGCGGCGATCCGGTCCAGCGCTGCCAGCAGCTCGTCCGGGTCGGTGATCGTGTTCGGCGTGTACGCGGGCAGCCCGGTCCGCGCCAGCAGCGCCCGCACCTCGTCGCGCGGCAGCTGGGCCAGCATCGCCTTGCCCACGCCGGTGCCGTGCGGCAGCACCCGGCGGCCCACCTCGGTGAACATCCGCATCGAGTGCCGCGACGGCACCTGCGCCACGTAGACCACCTCGTCGCCGTCGAGCACGGCCAGGTTCGCGGTCTCCTCCACCTGGTCGACCAGCTGCGCCAGGAACGGCCGCGCCCACGTGCCGAACTGCCGCGACGCGCCCTCGCCGAGCCGGATCAGCCGCGACCCGAGCGCGTACCGGCGGTTGGTGTTCTGCCGCACGTACCCCAGCGCGACCAGGGTGCGGATCAGCCGGTGGATGGTCGGGAGCGGCAGGCCGGAGGTGGCGGCCAGCTCGGACAGGCTCGCCTCGCCGCCCGCGTCGGCCAGGCGTTCCAGCAGGTCGAAGGCGCGTCGCAGCGACTGGACGCCACCGGTGGGCTCAGGGGCCACGGGAGATCTCCTTCGTTGCCGTTCCGCCTTGCGAAAACTATAGTCCGCGAAGTAGAAACCGACTCGGGATCGAGGTGGACCTCCATGTCCGGTGTTCGCGTCCTCGGGGGCGAGGTGGAGCGCGGGGCGGAAATCCTCACGCCGGACGCGCTGGAGTTCGTGGCCGGGCTGCACCGGGCGTTCGCCGGTCGGCACGCCGAGCTGATGCGCCGCCGCGCGCACCGCCGCCCGCTCGGCTTCCTGGAGGAGACCCGGCACGTCCGCGAGGGCGACTGGCGCGTCGCCGAGGCGCCCGGACCGCTGCGCGACCGCCGGGTCGAGATCACCGGCCCGACCGAGCGCAAGATGACCGTCAACGCGCTCAACTCCGGCGCGAAGGTGTGGCTGGCCGACCTGGAGGACGCCAACACGCCGCACTGGCACAACGTCGTCTCCGGCCAGGTCAACCTCTACGACGCCGGCCGCGGCACGATCGAGCACACCACGCCGGAGGGCAAGCGCTACGCCCTGCGCGACGACGTGGCCCGGCCGGCGATCGTGGTCCGGCCGCGCGGCTGGCACCTGCCCGAGCGGCACGTCGAGGTCGACGGCGAGCCCGCCATCGGCGCGCTGGTCGACTTCGGCCTGCACTTCTTCCACAACGCCGAGCTGGGCGTGCCCTACTACTACCTGCCGAAGATGGAGAGCCACCTCGAAGCCCGGCTGTGGAACGAGGTCTTCACCGCCGCGCAGGCCGAGCTGGGCGTGCCGCACGGCTCCGTCCGCGCGACCGTGCTGATCGAGACGATCCCCGCCGCGTTCGAGATGGAGGAGATCCTCTACGAGCTGCGCGACCACGCGGCCGGCCTGAACGCGGGCCGCTGGGACTACCTGTTCAGCGTCATCAAGTACTTCCGCGACGCGGGGCCGGACGCCGTGCTGCCCGACCGCAACAGCATCACGATGACCGCGCCGTTCATGCGCGCCTACACCGAGCTGCTGGTGCGCACGTGCCACAAGCGCGGCGCGTTCGCCATCGGCGGGATGGCCGCGTTCATCCCGAACCGGCGCGACCCCGACGTCACGCGGCAGGCGTTGGCGAAGGTGCGCGACGACAAGAGCCGCGAGGCGGGTGACGGGTTCGACGGCTCGTGGGTCGCGCACCCGGACCTCGTGCCGGTCTGCCGGGAGGTCTTCGACCAGGCGCTCCGGGGCGAGCCCAACCAGCTGGCCGAGCTGCGGCCGGAGGTGTCCGTCACGGCCGAGCAGCTGCTGGACTTCGGGTCCGCCGGCGGCGGCGCGACCCGTGCCGGGGTGGAGTCGGCGGTGGACGTCGGTGTGCGCTACCTGATGTCGTGGCTGGGCGGCAACGGCGCGGCGGCCATCCACAACCTGATGGAGGACGCCGCCACCGCCGAGATCTCCCGCTCCCAGCTGTGGCAGTGGGTGCACAACGACGTGGTGCTCGACGACGGCACGCCGGTCACCGCCGAGCTGGTGCGCGCCGTGCTGGCCGACGTCCGGGGCGGGCTCGACGGCGAGCACCTGGACCCGGCCGTCGAGCTGTTCGAGCAGGTCGCGCTGTCCGACGAGTTCGTGGACTTCCTGACCCTGCCCGCCTACGAGCGGATCGGCTGACGTGCCGCGCACGTCGCTGTCGGCGGAGGCGGTGCGGGCGGTCACCGCGCGGCTCGCCGACGTGGAGTCGCGCGCGCCGGAGGGCAGGCAGCCGGTGCACACCTGCTACGCGCCCGCCGACCGGGTGGGTCCGACCACCGTGCGCGACTGGGGTGCGCAAGCGCTTGCGGCCCTGAACGAGCACGCCCCCGACGGCTTGGCCGCCGTGCTCGACCTGCCCCCGGAGCTGGCGGACGCCGTGGACGGCCGGGTGCGGGCGAAGCTGGCCGCCGAACCGGTCGAGGACCTGCGCATCGACTTCGAGGACGGCTACGGCGCCCGCTCCGACGCGGAGGAGGACGGCGACGCCGAGCGCACCGCGCTCGTGCTGCGGGACTGGTTGCGCGACGGCGTGGCGCCGCCGCGGTTCGGGCTGCGGATGAAGTCGTTCGACACCAGGGCGCTGCGCGAGCGCGGCATCCGGACGCTGGACGTCTTCCTCACCGCGCTGGGCGGCGCGCCGGACGGCTTCGTGATCACCTTCCCCAAGGTCACCTCGGTGGCGCAGGTCGAGGTGTTCGGCGACGTGCTGGACCTGTTCGGGCTGCCGCTGCGGTTCGAGGTCCAGGTCGAGACGACCCGGTCGATCGTGGACCCCGAGGGCAGGCTGGCCGTCCCGCGGTTCATCGAGGCCGGTCGCGGGCGCGTCACCGGCCTGCACTTCGGCACCTACGACTACACGGCCGGCTGCGGGCTGGCCGCGGCGCACCAGCACCTGGCGCACGGCGCGTGCGACTTCGCCCGCAACGTCATGCAGGTGTCCGCGGCGGGCACCGGTGTCGCGCTGTCCGACGGCTCCACCAACGTGCTGCCGGTCGGCGACGACGTCCACGAGGGCTGGCGCACGCACTACCGCCTGGTGCGCCGGTCGCTGGCTCACGGCTTCTACCAGGGCTGGGACCTGCACCCGGCGCAGCTCGTGACGAGGTACGCGGCGGTGCACGCGTTCCACCTCGAAACCGCGGCCGCCGACGCGGGTCGGCTCCGGGCGTACGTGGCGCGGGCGGGCGGTTCGGTGCTGGACGAGCCCGCGACCGCCCGGGCGCTGTCCGCGTCGTTCATCCGCGCCCTGGACTGCGGTGCCCTGGACGAGGGGGAAATCCACCGGGCCACGGGACTCAGCGTGACCGAATTGCGGGCGCTAGTCGGACGGGAGTGATCCCGGCATCGCTTGATGAGGTGATTCTCGAAGACGGGCGAAGCCGATCCGCGGGCCGGCGGCCAGGGTGGGTGCATGACCATGCGGGCCGGGTTGTGGACCGGGCTACCGGACCTGGAGCGGGCGGAGTTCCGCTACCAGGTGGTGGCGTGCGCGGCGGACGTGGACCTGCTCATCTCCGCCCTGGCGCGCCCGGAGTGCAACGACGGGATGCTGGAGCACTTCGGCCGCGGGCCCGACGCGGAGGGGGAGAGCGACCACAACCTGGTGCTCGCCGTCCGCGGTCCGTGGGGCTACCTCAACTACGTGGACGACGAGTTCACCGGCTGGCCGAGGGGCGAGCCGGACGCGCCGTACGTGGACGAGGCGTACACCGACTTCCCGCCGGGCGTCGGCGTGCCGCTGGCGACGTACCGGGAGCTCCTGCTGGAGTTCATGGCCACCGCGCGCCGGCCGACCGCCGTCGACTGGTACGACGAGTCGGACCTGTTCCACACCTGGCGGTTGCAGCGGATGGCGATCCACCGCAAGTGACCGGGGAGCGCCGGGTCAGAACGCCGGCAGCGCGCGCCAGGCCGGACCGGCGTCCTCGGCGTCGTCCCGCAGCACGGACCCCTCGATGAGCCCGTACGGCCGGTCGGCGGCGTGGAACACCTCGTTGTCGTTCGCCAGCCCGAACGGCGACAGGTCGACCGCGAAGTGGTGCTTGTTCGGCATCGACAGCCGCACCTCGGCCACCTCGGGCCGCTCCTCCAGCACCGCCGCGCCCATCGCGTACAGGGTCTGCTGCAACGACAGGCTGTGCTTGGTCGCGAACGTGGTCAGCAGCAGCCGCCGGATGGCGGCGAAGCCGTCCGCCCAGTCGATCCCCTTGCCCTGGTACCGCCACCGCGCGGTCACCGACGTGGCCAGGATCCGGTCGTCGGTCTCCCGCAGCGTCGTGTACTCGTCGCGCGGGAAGCCGTGGAACTCCGAGCCGGTCGACTTCAGCACGACCACGTCGCGCACGCCCGACACGACCCACGCGCGGTCGCCCTCGACGGTCACGGCGGTCGTGCGCTTCTCGTCGCTGCCTCGCACGAACGAGTGGTCGTTGCCCTCGATCCGCTCCCACGAGTGCTCGTCGACCACCACGCGCGCGCTGGTGATGGCGTCCTGCGACGTGACGAAGTGCCGGCCGAGGCGCAGCGCGAAGTCCTCGATCTCGCCCACCGGGGCCTGCTTGGCGAACGCGTGGACGGTGTTCTTCTGCGTGTCGGTCGCCAGCACCTTGGAGTTGTCGCCGGTCAGGTGGGTGTCCGCGAGGTCGCCGCGCAGCGAGGTGCTGACCGTGAGGTCCCTGATCGAGTGCACGTCGCCGTCGCGGGTCACCGTGACGAGCCGGTTCTCCGCCTTCCCGTACTGGTTGGGCCCCAGGACGATGGCCATCGGTCAGCTCCCTCGGTAGGTCGTGAAGGCGAACGGGCTCAACAGGATCGGCACGTGCAGGTGCCCCGGTCCGCCCTCGGCGGGGTCGGCGACCCGGAACGCGACGCTGATCTCCGGGTAGAACGGCGTGTCGACGTCGAACACCAGCCGGTGCACGCCGGGCGACAGCTCCCGGGCGAACCGCAGCCTGCCGTCGTCGTCGGTGGCGCCCTCGGCGAGCACCGCGCCGTCGCGCTCCAGCCGGACCGGCACGCCGACCCGCGGCCGGCCCGCCTCGGCGTCGAGCACGTGGGTGGAGAGCGTCGTCATGCCAGCACCTTCCCCAGTCGCAGCGCCGCGATCCGCGCCAGTTCCCGGTTCACCACGCGCAGCTCCGCGCCCGGCGGGTTGGCCAGCCGGCTCGCGAGGTCGGCGAGCACCTCCTCGCCGCTCAACCCCGTGGCGCACACCAGGTAGATGTGCCCGAAGCGGTCTTCGTAGGCGGCGTTGGCCGCCCGCAGCCGGTCGGCGAGCGACGCCGCGACGCCGGACTGCTCGTCGGCGGACCACGTCGCGGACGCGCCGTCGTGGCGGGCCCGCTCCCCGATGCGCGGGTGGCCCGCGATGGCGGCGCGCACCTCGGCGTCGGTCAGCTCGGCGAACCGGTCCGACGCGGCGAGCAGCGCGTCCACGTCGGCGTACGGGCGGCCGGCCAGCAGCGCGTCGACCCAGCGCGGCACGGCGAGGCATTCGGTGAGCAGCGGCCGGAGCCGGTCCGCCGGTGCGGAGTTGAACCCCTCCAGATCGGGCACCGAGGCTCCTCTTTCTGCATCACGGAATCCGTTTTCCGCGAAGAGGGACGCTACGAGCGCCCCTCCGAGCGTGTCAACAGTCTTGCGCCGCCTCTGAGGACGTGCTTAACCTCCCGACGCACGGAAGTTGCTTTCCGCATCGTGGGCCGATCTCCGGCCGCCGACCGGTTGGGGGAGTGACGGGCCATGGACCTGGTGCTGCGCGCTGCGCGAGTGGTGACCCCCGGTGGTGAACGCCGCGCCGACGTCGGCGTCGCGGACGGCCGGATCGTCGCGGTGGCCGACCGGCTGGACGCCGGCGCGGTGGTGGAGCTGGCCGACGACGAGGTGCTCCTGCCCGGCCTGGTCGACACGCACGTCCACGTCAACGAGCCGGGGCGCGGCGACTGGGAGGGCTTCGAGACCGCCACCAGGGCGGCGGCGGCCGGCGGCGTCACCACGATCGTCGACATGCCGCTCAACAGCCTGCCGCCGACCACCGACCTCGCCGCGCTGGAGGCCAAGCGCGCCGCGGCCCGCGACCGGGCGCACGTCGACGTCGGGTTCTGGGGCGGCATCGTGCCGACCAACCTGGACGACCTGGAGGAGCTGCACGACGCCGGCGTGTTCGGCTTCAAGTGCTTCCTCGTGCACTCGGGCGTGGACGAGTTCCCGCACGTCAGCGAGGACGAGCTGAGAGCCGCGCTGCTCCGGCTGGCGCCGCGCGACGCCCTTGCCATCGTGCACGCCGAGGACCCGCACGAGGTTGCCGAGCCCGGCGCCGACTACCGCGGCTTCCTCGACTCCCGCCCGCACAGCGCCGAGTCGCGCGCCATCACCACCGTCGTGGACCTGGCCAACGAGACCAAGGCCCGGCTGCACGTGCTGCACCTGTCCAGCGGGCAGGCCGTGCAGCACGTCCGGACCGCCAAGGACCTCGGCCTGCGGGTGACCGCCGAGACCTGCCCGCACTACCTGACGTTCGTCGCGGAGGAGATCGGCGACACCTCGACCGAGTTCAAGTGCTGCCCCCCGATCCGCGACGCGGCCAACCGCGAACAGCTCTGGCGGGCGCTGGGCGACGGGCTGGTCGAGCTGGTCGTCAGCGACCACTCGCCGTGCACCCCGGAGCTGAAGCGCGGCGACTTCGCCACCGCCTGGGGCGGGATCGCGAGCCTCCAGCTCGGCCTGCCCGCGGTGTGGACCCAGGCCAGGCGGCGCGGGCACGCGCTGACCGACGTGGTCCGGTGGATGGCGACCAACCCGGCCGACCTGGTCGGCCTGACCACCAAGGGGCGCATCGAGCCCGGTGCGGACGCCGACTTCTGCGTGTTCGCCCCGGACGACGCCTTCGTGGTGGACCGCGCCCGGTTGCACCACCGCAACCCCGTCACGCCCTACCACGGCCGTCCGCTGGCGGGCGTCGTGCGGCAGACGTGGTTGCGCGGGCTGCCGGTGGACGACCGGCCGCGCGGCCGGTTGCTGACCAGGGGAGGCGCATGACCGCGACACCGGACTGGACCCGCCTGCCCGACCTGGCCTCCCGCGCGGTGGGCGGCAGCGTGGTGTGGGCCAACGACGAGCTGTTCGCCGAGCGGGAGAACCTGATCCGCGGGCCCGAGCCGGAGTACCGGACCTACACGTTCGGCCACAAGGGCCAGGTCTACGACGGGTGGGAGACCCGTCGGCGGCGGGAGGGCGGCGAGGACCGGGCGGTCGTGCGCCTCGGCCTGCCCGGCGTGATCGGCGGCGTCGTGGTGGACACCGCGTTCTTCCGGGGCAACTACCCGCCGTTCGCGTCGGTCGAGGCGACCGCGGCCAGGGGCTACCCGGCGCCGGAGGAGCTGACCGGCTGGGAGACCGTGGTGCCCAGGTCGCCGCTCGGCGGCGACCGCAAGCACTACTTCGAGGTGTCCGCGCACCGCCGCTACACGCACGTGCGGCTGACCATCTACCCGGACGGCGGGGTGGCGCGGCTGCGCGTGTTCGGCCGGCCGGTGGTCGACCCCGACCTGGTCCTGCCGGACGCGCTGGACCTGGCCGCGCTGGAGAACGGCGCGGCCGTCACCGGGTGCAGCGACATGTTCTACGGCGCGCCGGGCAACCTGATCGCGCCCGGCCAGGCGACCGTCATGGGCGAGGGCTGGGAGACCGCGCGCCGCCGCGACGACGGCAACGACTGGGTCGAGGTGGAGCTGGCCGCGCCGGGCGTCATCCGGCTCGCCGAGCTGGACACCACCCACTTCAAGGGCAACGCGCCGGGCTGGGCGTCGGTGCGCGGCCGGGACGCGCGCACGGGCGCGGAGTTCGACGTGCTGCCGCGCACGCGGCTCCAGCCGGACACCCGGCACCGCTTCCGGGTCGAGCGGCCCGCCGAGGCCACCCACGCGCGGCTCGACATCTACCCCGACGGCGGGATGGCCCGGCTGCGGCTGTTCGGCGCGCTGACCCCGGCGGGCCTGGACGCGATCACGCGGCGCTACGAAGGGCTGCGCTGACGTCACGCGATCCACCCCGCGGGCGAGACCGGCTCGCACGGTCCGTCACCACGACTTCCGCGGTCGCCCCGACTTCCGGCGGGTCGAACGGCCCGCTTCAACCGCGTGAAACGTGCCCGTAACACCGGGTGCCGGACAGTTCACCTCCGCGAAACGTCGGGCGCAACCGGGCGAAACAGGACCTCTCGATGCTCCCTGCAACCGACGTGCAGTGGAGGTCGACGTGGATACAGGGGACACCGCCTGGGTGCTCACCAGTGCCGCACTGGTGCTGTTGATGACGCCGGGACTTGCCTTCTTCTACGGGGGCATGGTCCGGTCGAAGAGTGTGCTCAACATGATGATGATGAGCCTGGGCGCGATCGCCGTGGTCGGTGTGCTCTGGGTGCTGGTCGGCTACTCCACGGCGTTCGGCTCGGACGTCGGCGGTGGCCTGCTCGGCAAGCCCTTCGAGTTCTTCGGCCTGGACGGCCTGCTGGGCAAGGAGTCGGCGTTCGGGACCATCCCGACCACCGTCTTCGTCGCCTTCCAGGCCATGTTCGCCATCATCACGGTGGCGCTGATCTCGGGCGCGATCGCCGACCGCGCCCGCTTCGGGCCGTGGCTGCTGTTCGCCGCCGTGTGGTCGCTGGTCGTGTACTTCCCGGTCGCGCACTGGGTGTTCGACTTCGACGGCAAGGACGCCGACGGCAACGTCGTCGACCCGGGCGGCTGGATCGCCAACAAGCTGATGGCCATCGACTTCGCGGGCGGCACGGCGGTCCACATCAACGCGGGCGCCGCGGGCCTCGCGCTGGCGCTCGTCCTCGGCAAGCGCGTCGGCTGGCCGAAGGACCGGATGAAGCCGCACAGCCTGCCGCTGGTCGTGCTCGGCGCCGGCCTGCTGTGGTTCGGCTGGTTCGGCTTCAACGCGGGCTCCGCCGTCGCCGCGAACGGCACCGCCGGCGTCACCTTCGTCAACACCCTGGTCGCCACCTGCGCCGCGGTGCTCGGCTGGCTGCTCGTGGAGCGCGTCCGCGACGGCAACGCCACCACGCTGGGCGCCGCGTCCGGCATCGTCGCGGGCCTGGTCGCCATCACCCCGGCCTGCTCGTCGGTCACCCCGCTCGGCGCCATCGCGATCGGCGCGATCACCGGCGCGCTGTGCGCCCTGGCGGTCAGCCTGAAGTACCGCTTCGGCTTCGACGACTCGCTCGACGTGGTCGGCGTGCACCTCGTCGGCGGTCTGTCCGGCACGATCCTGATCGGCTTCTTCGCCAGCGCGGACGCCCCGGCGGGCATCGACGGCCTCTTCTACGGCGGCGGCGTCGACCAGCTGTGGCGGCAGGCCGTCGGCGCGATCGCCGTGCTCGCCTACTCGTTCGTGCTGAGCCTGGTCATCGGCTACCTGGTCAAGGTCACCGTCGGCTTCCGGCTCGACGCCGAAGCCGAGGTCGCCGGGATCGACGAGGCCGAGCACGCCGAGACGGCGTACGAGTTCGGCGGCGGCATCGGCGCCCGCGGCGGCAGCAAGCCCAGTGTCGCCGCCGGCGCCACTGCGGTCCTCGAGGGGAGCAACAAGTCATGAAGCTGGTCACCGCGATCATCAAGCCCTTCACGCTGGACGACGTGAAGGCGTCCCTGGAGCAGCTGGGCGTGCTGGGCATGACGGTCAGCGAAGTCCAGGGGTACGGCAGGCAGAAGGGCCACACCGAGGTCTACCGGGGCGCCGAGTACGCCGTGGACTTCGTGCCCAAGCTGCGCATCGAGGTGCTGGTGGACGACACCGCCGTGGAGAAGGTCCTCGACGCCGTAGTGGAGGCCGCGCGCACCGGCAAGATCGGCGACGGGAAGGTCTGGGTGACGCCGGTCGACACGGTGATCCGGGTCCGCACCGGCGAGCGCGGCTCGGATGCCCTGTAGGGGTCCGCGGTAGGACGGGGGACGGCCGGATGGAGAACGCCGAGACGGCCGTCGTCACGGCTGACGACCTGGTGCGAGCACGTGATCGGCTGCTCGCGCCGGGTCGTCGTCGGCTGACGGGGGAGTCGCTGCGCGAGGCGCTGGTGGACCTGCACGAGTTCTGGCTCACCGCGCACGCCTCGCAGGCGGGTGTCGGCGGACCGGGCAGCGGGGTCGCGCTGGTCGCCGTGGGGGGTCTGGGCAGGCGCGAGCTGGTGCCCTACTCCGACCTCGACCTGCTCCTGGTGCACAACGGGCACAAGGGCGTCGACGGGATCGCCGAGAAGCTGTGGTACCCGCTGTGGAACTCCGGCATCGGCCTCGACCACTCGGTGCGCACGGTCGGCGAGGCGCTGCGCGTGGCCGGGAGCGACCTGCGCACCGCGTTGGGGCTGCTGGACATCCGCCACCTCGCGGGCGACGAGGAGATCGGCCGGCGGCTGGCGGGCAGCGCGCGGCAGGCGTGGCGCGCCGGGGTGCGCACCCGGCTGGACGAGATGGCCGAGTCGGCGTCGCGGCGCTGGGCGCGCAGCGGCGAGGTCGCGCACCGGGTCGAACCGGACCTCAAGCACGGCCGGGGCGGGCTGCGGGACGTGACGCTGCTGGACGCGTTGAGCGCGGCGCAGCTGACCGACCGGCCGTCCGCCGAGGTCGACGAGGCGCGCAAGCTGCTGCTGGACGTGCGGACCGAGCTGCGCCGGGTGGCGGGCAAGCCGCGCGACGTGCTCCGCGCGCAGGACGGCGACGAGGTCGCCACCGCGCTGGGGCTGCCGGACCGCTTCACGCTGGCCCGCTCGATGTCGTCGGCCGCGCGCACGATCGTCTACGCGGTGGACGTGGCCATGCGCACGGCGCGGGCGGCGGTGCCCAAGCGCGGGCTGGGCGTGTTCGCGAGGTCGCCGCTGCGGCGCGCGCCGGCCAGGCGCCCGCTGGACGAGGGCGTGGTGCTGCACGGCAGCGAGGTGGCGCTGGCCCGTGACGCCACGCCCGGCCGCGACCCGGCCCTGCTGCTGCGGGTGGCCACGTCCGCCGCGCGCGGCAAGCACCCGATCGCCGCGGGCACGCTGGCCGAGCTGGCCGACTCCGCCCCCGAGCTGCGCCAACCGTGGCCGCGCGAGGCGCGGGAGGAGCTGCTGGCCCTGCTCGGCGCCGGCGCCGGCCTGATCGACGTGGTCGAGGCGCTGGACCGCACCGGCCTGTGGGGCAGGCTGTTCCCCGAGTGGGGCGCGGTGCGCGACCTGCCGCCGCGCGACGCCGCGCACACGTGGACCGTCGACCGGCACCTGGTGCAGGCCACCGCGCACGCGGCCCGCCTGGTGACCAGGGTGTCCCGGCCGGACCTGCTGCTGCTCGGCGCGCTGGTGCACGACATCGGCAAGGGCAGGCCGGCCGACCACTCCGAGGTCGGCGCGGCGATCACCACCCGGATCGGCGAACGGCTCGGCCTGTGGCCGCAGGACGTGGCCACGCTCACCGCCCTGGTCCGCCACCACCTCCTGCTGCCTCACACGGCGACCCGGCGCGACGTGGAGGACGAGGCCACCGTGCGCCGCGTGGTGGACACCCTCGGCGGCGACCCGGTGCTGCTCGAACTCCTCCACGCGCTCGCCGAGGCCGACGCCGTGGCGACCGGGCCCGGCGTGTGGTCGGACTGGAAGGCGTCGCTGATCAGCGACCTGGTCGCGCGCTGCCGCACGGCGATGGCGGGCGACCCGCTGCCGGAGCCGGAGCCGCTGGACCCGCGCCGGCAGGACCTCGCGCGGGCCGTGCTGGCCGGCGGCAAGCCGGACGTGCTGATCGACCCGGCCGACCACACCGCCACCGTGACGGTGGTCGCGCCCGACCGGCCGGGCCTGCTGTCCAGGGCCGCCGGCGTGCTCGCGCTCAACTCCCTCGAAGTGCACTCCGCCACCCTCCGGTCGCACGAGGTCCCCTCCCTCGGGGCTGCGGCGGTCGACGCGTTCACCGTGTCGCCGAGGTTCGGTTCCCTGCCGGACGTGGCGCTGCTGCGCGAACAGCTCACCAGGGCCCTGGACGGCTCCCTCCCGCTGGCCGACAAGCTGGCCGCCAAGGAGCGCGACTACGGCGGTCCGCCGCAGGACCCGCCGCCGCCGAGGGTGCTGTGGTTCGACGACGAGTCGACCGGCGCGGTGGTGCTGGAGCTGCGCGCGGCCGACCGGATCGGCCTGCTGCACCGCGTGGCGGACGCGCTGGAGCGGTCCGGTGTGGACGTCGTGTGGGCCCGCGTGTCCACTTTGGGCTCCACGGTGGTCGACTCGTTCGCCGTCACCGTGCCCGACGGCGTCACCGCCGAGCACCGCCGCCGGATCGAGCGGGCGGTGCTGTCGGCCGCGCGGTGACCCCCGGCCGGGTTGCGTAGGTCTACGCACAACCGACCACGGGTGCTTGCGCTCCCGGCCCACCCCGTCGCGGGGCAAGCTTCAAGCCGTGGCACGGGGTCCCCGCGGGGGGCGGGGACCGGCGCCACCCGGGTGATCGGGGGCGGCCCATCGAGGGGTTGGGCCGCCCCCGATCACGCCGGAACTCGTCGGCGTCCGAAACGTCTCCTTAGTATGGATGCGATGACCGCTGTCGCCGTGAGGCCGCGCTCGCTGGTCGTGCTGGCCGGACTGCCGGGAGCGGGTAAGTCGACGCTGCTCGCCGCCGCCGACACCGGTGGCGCCCCCGCCGTGGTGCTGGACTCCGACCAGGTGCGGACCAGGCTGCGCGCGCTCTTCCCGAAGTCCGTCCCGTACCGCCTCTACCGCCCGCTGGTGCACTTCGTGCACCGCTCCCGCATCCTCTGGTCCGCCGTCACCGCGCCCGGCCTGCTGCTGGTGCACGAGCCGTCCACCCGACCGACCACCCGCGCCGGCCTGGTCGCCGTCGGCGTGCTGACCAACCGGCCGCGGCACTTCCTGTGGCTGGACGCGAGCCCGGAGGAGGCGCTGTCCGGCCAGGTCACCCGGGGCAGGCTGATCCGCTCCCGGTCGTTCGCCCGGCACGTCCGCCGGGCGGCCCGCCTGCGCGGCCGGTTCGCCGAGGGCGTGCCACCGCGCGGCTGGCAGGGCCTGACCCTGCTGACCCGCCGCGACCACCTGCGGCTGTCCGTGGCGGAAGCGTGAGCGGCTACCCTGGGTGGCAGGAACTTACCGACGACGTGCGAGGTCTGGCGGCACCGTGTTCAACACCCTTTCCGACCGACTCACCTCGGTCCTGCAGAACCTGCGGGGCAAGGGCCGGCTGTCCGAGGCCGACATCGACGCGACCGCGCGCGAGATCCGGGTCGCGCTGCTGGAGGCCGACGTCGCGCTGCCCGTGGTGCGCACGTTCATCGCGAAGGTCAAGGAGCGCGCCAAGGGCTCCGAGGTCAGCCAGGCGCTGAACCCGGCCCAGCAGGTCGTCAAGATCGTCAACGAGGAGCTGGTCGGCATCCTCGGCGGGGAGACCCGCAGGCTCAACCTGGCCAAGAACCCGCCGAGCGTGATCATGCTCGCCGGCCTCCAGGGCGCGGGCAAGACGACCCTGGCCGGCAAGCTCGCCAAGTGGCTCAAGGGCCAGGGCCACACCCCGATGCTGGTCGCCTGCGACCTCCAGCGCCCCAACGCGGTGACCCAGCTCCAGGTCGTCGGCGAGCGCGCGGGCGTGCCGGTGTTCGCGCCGGAGCCCGGCAACGGCGTCGGCGACCCGGTCGACGTGGCCCGCAGGGGCATCGAGGAGGCCAAGCGGGCGCAGCACGACATCGTGCTGGTCGACACCGCGGGCCGCCTCGGCGTCGACGAGGAGATGATGCGCCAGGCCGTCGACATCCGCGCCGCCGTGCAGCCCGACGAAGTGCTGTTCGTGGTCGACGCGATGATCGGCCAGGACGCGGTGAACACCGCGACCGCGTTCCGCGACGGCGTCGGCTTCACCGGCGTGGTGCTCACCAAGCTCGACGGCGACGCCCGCGGTGGCGCGGCGCTGAGCGTCCGCGAGGTCACCGGCCAGCCGATCCTGTTCGCCTCGAACGGCGAGAAGCTGGAGGACTTCGACGTCTTCCACCCGGACCGGATGGCGAGCCGGATCCTGGGCATGGGCGACGTGCTCACCCTGATCGAGCAGGCCGAGCAGGCGTTCGACGCCGAGCAGGCCGAGGCCGCCGCGGTCAAGATGGGGTCCGGCCAGCTCACGCTGGAGGACTTCCTGGAGCAGATGCTCGCGCTGCGCAAGATGGGCCCGATCGCGAACCTGCTCGGCATGCTGCCCGGCGCGGGCCAGATGAAGGACCAGCTGGCCAACCTGGACGAGAAGCACCTCGACCGGGTGCAGGCGATCATCCGCGGCATGACCCCGGCCGAGCGGGACGACCCGAAGATCATCAACGCGTCCCGCCGGCTGCGCATCGCCAACGGCTCCGGCGTCCGGGTCAGCGATGTGAACGACCTGGTCAACCGCTTCTTCGACGCGCGCAAGATGATGAGCCAGATGGCCGGCCGGTTCGGCCTGCCCGGCGGTGGCGGCGGCAAGAGCAACCGCAAGGGCAAGGGGAAGAAGGGCAAGAAGGGCAAGGGTCGCGGCCCCACGCCGCCGAAGGTGCGCGGCGGGTTCCCCGGCATGCCCGGCATGCTGCCGCCGGGGATGGGGGGCATGCCCGGGATGCCGGGGATGCCCGGCCAGGGCGGGCGCGAGCTGCCGCCGGGCCTGGGCGGCTTCGACCAGCTGCCGCCCGGCTTCGACCCGTCGAAGCTGAAGTTCGACGACAAGTGACCGGCCTGCACCTGCGGGGCGTGGTGCTGCCCGAGGGCGGCGAGCCGCGCGACCTCTGGGTGGTCAACGGCCGGATCCGCACCCGGGAGGTGCCGGGCGCGACCACCGTCAGCACCGGCGGCTACCTGCTGCCCGGCCTGGTGGACGCGCACTGCCACGTCGGCCTCGGCGCGAAGGGCGCGGTCGACCTGCCCGAGGCGGTCGACCAGGCGCTGGCCGACCGCCGGGCGGGGGCGCTGCTCATCCGGGACTGCGGCTCGCCGCTGGACACCCGGCCGCTGCAGGAGCGGCTGGACCTGCCCCGGATCATCCGCGCGGGCAGGCACCTGGCCCGGCCCAAGCGGTACATCAAGTACCTGGGCGTGGAGGTCGAGGACCCGGCCGACCTGCCGGCCGCGGTCGCCGAGCAGGTCGCGGCGGGCGACGGCTGGGTCAAGCTGGTCGGCGACTGGATCGACCGGGGCACCGGCGACCTCGCGCCGCTGTGGTCCCGGGACGTGCTCACCGAGGCGATCAAGGTCGCGCACGAGGGCGGGGCCAGGGTCACCGCGCACGTGTTCGGCGAGGAGGCGCTGCCCGACCTGCTCGACGCGGGCATCGACTGCGTCGAGCACGGCACCGGCCTGACCGACGACACCATCGCGCAGATGGCGCGCAACGGCACCGCCCTGGTGCCGACGTTGATCAACATCGAGAACTTCCCGGCCATCGCGGCGGGCGCGGACAAGTACCCGACCTACCAGGGCCACATGAGGGACCTGTACGCGCGCAACACCGCGACCATCGCCAAGGCGGTGGAGGCGGGCGTGCCGGTGTTCGCGGGCACGGACGCGGGCGGCGGCATCGAGCACGGCCGGATCGTGGACGAGGTCAAGGCGCTGCACCGGGTCGGCCTCACCCCGACCCAGGCCCTCGGCGCGGCCTCGTGGGCCGCCCGCGAGTGGCTGGGCTTCCCGTCGCTGGCGGAGGGCGCGGCGGCCGACGTCGTGGTCTACGACAGCGACCCGCGCGAGGACCTGGAGGCGTTGCGCCACCCCGCGCTGGTCGTGCTGCGCGGCCGGATCCACGCCTGAGCGGCGCCGGCGGGAGGAAATCCGCCCTCCGCCGGCGCGGCGGGAATCCTTCCGCCACCCGAAGTGCGCCCTGCGGCCGTCAGGGTGATCTTGAACGACCTCGGGCAGCACACCGCCCCCGCGGACCACTACGTTCGGACGAGTGGAGGAACAGCGGGACCGGGACGCCGACCGGGACACCGGCCGGGCGCACTGGGGCTTCCTCGCGTTCTTCGCCGGCCTCGGCGGCTACCACCTCGCGATCTTGGTCTTCACCGCCGCGACGGCCGACCGCTTCGCCGAGGTCGACATCACCGACCCGCCGGTCCTCGGCCCGCTCCTGCTGCTGGTCTTCCTGCCCAACGTCCTGCTCGGCCTCGGCCCGGTCGTCGTCTCCTGGTGGCGCGGCGCCGGTCCCCGCCGGGACTTCGGCCTGGTGCCCACCGCGCGCGACCTGAAGGTCGGCCTGGCCGCGGGCGGCGCGGCGCTGCTGGCCGCGTGGCTGCTGGGCGCGCTGCTGCTGCGGATCAACCCGGACCGGTCCGGGTCGCTGGACGAGATCGGGGCGCTGTCCGGCGGTCGCACGGTCTGGCTGGCCGCCGCGGCGCTGTTCGTGTTCCTCGGCGCGCCGCTGACCGAGGAAATCCTCACGAGGGGCGCGCTGTGGCAGGCGCTGGCCCACTACAACGTCCCCAGGCTCGCGGTGCTCGCCCTCACCGCCCTCGTCTTCGCGTTCCTGCACGAGGAGAGCTGGCGGGTGCTCAGCCTGTTCGCCCAGGGGCTCGCCATCGGCGCGGCCCGCATGATCACCGGCCGGGTGGCCGGGAGCGTCGTCGCCCACGCGACGAACAACCTGCTGCCCGCCGTCTACCTGTACCTCGGCTGACTAGGGTGGATGGCTGTGACACGACAGGATGAGCCGCCGCCGGGACTGATCGCCAGCGTCCGCGCGGTCGGGCGGGAGCCGGAGGCGGTGCCCGCCGGCCAGCGGTGGGGTTTCGGCGCGTTCCTGCTCGTGGAAGCGGTCTTCGTCCTGAGCGCGGTGTTCATCACCGCCGTGGCCCGCACGACCGGCACGGACATCGGCTCCTCGGTGGGCTTCATCCTGATCGGCTCGATGGTGCCGACGGTCCTGGCCGCGACGGTCGCGGTGGTCATCACCTGCGTGCGCGGCAACGGGCCGTTCCAGGACCTGCGGCTGGCCTGGGACTGGGCGGACGTCAAGGTCGGCCTCAAGCTGGGCGCGCTCGGCCTGGTGCTCACCTACGTGGCCGCGCTGATCTGGTCCAGGGTGGTGGGCGACAAGAACGCCACCTCGGCCATCGGCGAGCTGGTCGACGGCGCGGGGCTGCCCCTGGCCGCCGCCGTCGCGATGTTCCTCTACGTGTGCTTCCTCGGCCCGGTGTGCGAGGAGGTCATCTACCGCGGCCTGCTGTGGGGCGCGATCGAGCGGCAGCGGTGGAGCCGGTGGGCGGCGTTCGTGCTCACCACGCTGATCTTCGCCGCCAGCCACCTCGAACCGCTGCGGACGTCGCTGCTCATCGTCATCGCGCTGCCCATCGGCATCGCCCGCCTCATCACCCGCAGGCTCACCGCGAGCGTGGTCGCGCACGTGATCAACAACTTCCTGCCCGGCCTGACCCTCCTGCTCGTCTCGGTGGGGGTGATGCCGGCGTGACCGGCGGCCCGATCGACCTCAACAGCGACCTCGGCGAGGGCTTCGGCATCTGGCGGCTGGGCGACGACGAAGCCCTGCTCGACATCGTCACCAGCGCGAACGTGGCCTGCGGCTTCCACGCGGGCGACCCGTCGACCATGCGCCGGGTGTGCGGCCAGGCGGCGGGCGCGGGCGTGGCCGTCGGCGCCCAGGTCTCCTACCGCGACCTGGCGGGCTTCGGCCGCCGGTTCATCGACGCCGACCCGGCCGAGCTGGCCGACGAGGTGCTGTACCAGATCGGCGCGCTGGACGCGTGCGCGCGGGCGGCCGGCACCAGGGTCGACTACGTGAAGCCGCACGGCGCGCTCTACAACGCCACCGTCCACCACGACCGCCAGGCGCGGGCCGTGGTGGACGGCGTCAGGGCGTTCGGCGACCTGCCCGTGCTCGGGCTGCCCGGCTCCCGCCTGCTGCACCACGCCGAGCGGGCGGGCCTGCGCCCGGTGCGCGAGGCGTTCGCCGACCGGGCGTACACCCCGGAGGCCACGCTGGTGCCGCGCACCCAGCCCGACGCCGTCCTGACCGGCACCGACGCCGTCCTCGCACAGGTCATCGGGCTGGCCGAGCGCGGTGAGCTGACGGCCGTCGACGGCTCCGTGCTCCGGGTCGAGGTCGACTCGATCTGCCTGCACGGCGACACCCCGGGCGCCGTCGAGCACGCGAGGGAGATCCGGGCCGCCCTCGGCGCCGCCGGCGTCCCGGTGGCCCGATTCGTGCCGCGGTGACACCGTCTGGCAGAATGGTTGGTTGTTCGCCGAGGTCGGTCCCTCTCACCGTGCCATGGCGCCCCAGACACCTGGGCTTTCACCACCCGTGCCCCACTCGGGTGACGACTGCCCGCACCTGAGCACACGAGAGCACGAGGAGCACCCACACCCGTGGCCGTCAAGATCAAGCTTCAGCGGCTTGGCAAGATCCGTCAGCCGTACTACCGGATCGTCGTCGCCGATGCCCGCACCCGCCGCAACGGCAAGGCCATCGAGACGATCGGCAAGTACCACCCGAAGGAAGAGCCGTCGTTCATCGCGGTGGACAGCGACCGCGCGCAGTACTGGCTGGGCGTCGGCGCGCAGCCGACCGAGTCGGTGCAGCGCCTGCTGGAGATCACCGGTGACTGGCAGAAGTTCAAGGGCCTGCCGGGCGCCGAGGGCACGCTGAAGGTCAAGGAGCCGAAGACGAGCAAGGCGGAGCTGTTCGCCGCCGCGCTGGCCGCCGCGGGCGACGCCCCGACGACCGAGGCGACGACGCCGAAGAAGAAGGCCGCGAAGAAGGACGACGCGGCGAAGGCCGAGTCCGCCCCGGCTGCCAAGGACGAGGCGTGAGCTTGTTGGCTGACGCCCTCGAACACCTCGTTCGGGGCATCGTCGACCACCCGGACGACGTCCGGGTGAACCTGGTCACGACCCGGCGCGGTCGCACGCTGGAGGTGCACGTCCACCCGGACGACCTCGGCAAGGTGATCGGCCGCAGCGGCCGCACCGCGACCGCCCTGCGCACCGTGATGGCCGGCATCGGTGGTCGTGGCGTGCGCGTCGACGTGGTCGACACCGACCGCTGAGCGCGCACATGGACGTCGTCGTGGGCCGCGTGGCCAAGGCGCACGGGATCAGCGGAGAGCTGGCCGTCGACGTGCGCACGGACTCACCGGAGACCCGGTTCGCCAAGGGCTCGGTGCTGGCCGCCAAGCTGCGTGACGGCACGTCCCGCAACCTCACCGTCGCAGCCGCCCGGAACCACTCCGGGCGGCTGCTGGTGCGTTTCGAGGAGGTGCTGACCCGCGATGTCGCCGAGACGCTGCGCGGCACGCTGCTGCTGGGCAGCACCGAGGACCTGCCGCCGACCGGCGACCCGGACGAGTTCTACGACCACGAGCTGGAGGGGCTGACGGCCGAGCTGGCCGATGGCACCAGGGTCGGGACCGTGCTGGAGGTCGTGCACGGGCTCGGCGGCGAGCTGCTGGTCGTCAAGCGCGAGAACGGGGACCAGGCCCTGGTGCCGTTCGTGCGCGAGATCGTGCCCACGGTGGACATCGCGGGCAAGCGCGTGGTGCTGGACCCCCCCGAGGGCCTGCTCGATGCGGATTGACGTCGTCACGATCTTCCCGGAGTACCTGGACCCGCTGCGCGCCGCCCTGCTGGGCAAGGCGATCGACAAGGGCCTGATCAGCGTCGGCGTGCACGACCTGCGGGACTGGACGCACGACGTGCACAAGGCCGTGGACGACAGCCCGTACGGCGGCGGTCCCGGCATGGTGATGAAGCCCCAGGTCTGGGGCGACGCGCTGGACGCGGTCTGCACGCCCGCCACCCGGCTGGTCGTGCCGACGCCCGCCGGTCGCCCGTTCACCCAGGAGCTGGCCCACGACCTGGCAGCCGAGGAGCACCTGGTGTTCGCCTGCGGCCGGTACGAGGGCATCGACCAGCGGGTGGTGGACGACGCGTCCCGCCGGCTGCGGGTGGACGAGGTCTCCCTCGGCGACTACGTGCTGGTCGGCGGCGAGGTGGCGGTGCTGGTGGTGGTCGAGGCCGTCGTGCGGCTGCTGCCCGGCGTGCTGGGCAACCCGAAGTCGGCCGCCGAGGACTCGTTCTCCGACGGCCTGCTGGAGGGCCCCAGCTACACCCGCCCCGAGGTGTGGCGGGAGCTGGCCGTGCCGGAGGTCCTGCGCTCGGGCAACCACCGGCTGATCGACCGCTGGCGGCGCGACCAGTCGCTGCGCCGCACCGTCGAACGCCGCCCCGACCTGCTGGCCGCCCTGCCCGAGGGCGCGCTCGACAAGCACGACCGCAAGCTGCTCGACGAGCTGGGCGTGGAGCGGTAGCCAGGGGCGATTTCGCCCCGCCGCCCCTCGTCTGGCACACTGGACAGGTTGCTGCACCCGGTTCTACTCATCCGGCGTGCGCCAGGCCCGCCCCCGCGCGTGTGTGACTTGAGCCAGACCGCGCCCCGGGGGAGTACGCAATACACGTGAGGACGAGGACGGACCACCGATGAACACCCTGGACGCTCTTGACGCCCAGTCGCTGCGCTCCGACATCCCCAGCTTCCGGCCGGGCGACACGCTGAAGGTCCACGTCCGGGTCATCGAGGGCTCCCGCGAGCGGGTCCAGGTGTTCCAGGGCGTCGTGATCCGCCGCCAGGGTGGCGGCATCCGCGAGACCTTCACCGTCCGCAAGGTCTCCTTCGGCGTCGGCGTCGAGCGCACCTTCCCGGTGCACTCCCCGAACATCTCCGAGATCGAGGTCGCCTCCCGCGGTGACGTCCGCCGGGCGAAGCTGTACTACCTCCGCGACCTGCGCGGCAAGGCCGCCAAGATCAAGGAGAAGCGCGAGGCCAAGCCGGCCTCCTGACGCCGGGCTCACGCGGAAGCGCTAGCCTGCCCAAGTGGCAGAACCCGTGCACCGCTCCGCTGACGAAGACGGTCAGGATCCCGCGGCCGAGTCCACTCCGGACTCGGCTGCGGGCGGCAAGGCGAAGAAGGACAAGAAGAAGCCCCCGCTGTGGCGCGAGCTGCTGGTGCTCGGTGCGACGGCGCTGGTCCTGACGGTCCTGATCCAGACGTTCCTCGCGCGGGTGTACGTGATCCCGTCGCAGTCGATGGAGCAGACCCTGCACGGCTGCCCGGGGTGCAACAACGACCGGGTGCTGGTCGACAAGCTGGTCTACGACTTCACCGACATCGAACCGGGCGAGGTCGTGGTCTTCCGCGGCCCCGACGCCTGGGGCAACAACGACTTCACCGCCGACCGCTCGGACAACCCGGTCGTGGCGGGCATCCAGTCGGTCGCCTCGCTGATCGGCCTCGCCCCGCCGGACGAGCGCGACTTCGTCAAGCGGGTCATCGCCGTCGGCGGGCAGACCGTCGAGTGCTGCGACGACCAGCACCGGGTGAAGGTCGACGGCAAGCCGCTGGACGAGCCGTACATCTACTGGCAGCCCGGCACGTCGCCGGAGAACCACGACCCGTTCGAGCCGGTCGAGGTGCCCGAGGGCCAGCTCTGGGTGATGGGTGACAACCGGACGAACTCCACCGACTCCCGCAAGCAGGGCGGCGGCGGCCTGGCGGGCGTCGTGCCGGAGGAGAACGTCATCGGCAAGGCCAGGGTCATCGTGCTGCCGCCGTCGCGCTGGCAGGGCATCGGCGACCACAACCCGCAGGCGGTCGCCCTGGGCGCGCCCGCGTGGCAGGGCGCCATCCCCGCAGGTGTCGGGCTCGCCGCGGCGTGGCCGCTGCTGTTCTTCAGCCGCAAGCTCCGCAAGCGGTTGACCAGGGCCTCACAGAGCTGATCGGTACGCTGATCGAGTGGTGGACGTCGCATCGTCGCCCGGGTCCTCCGACGAGGGTGACCCGGAGCACGAGGAGAAGGTCGAGCAGTGGCGTGCCCGTGCGCGCAAGAAGGCCAAGCGCAAGGGCTCGTTCTGGAAAGAGCTGCCGATCCTGATCGGCGTGGCCGTGGTGCTCGCGGTGCTGATCCAGTCGTTCCTGGCGAAGGTCTACATGATCCCGTCGGAGTCGATGGAGCAGACGCTGCACGGGTGCTCCGACGGCTGCTTCGGCGACCGGGTGCTGGTCGACAAGCTGACCTACGACTTCAGCGAGCCCGAGCCCGGTGACGTGGTCGTCTTCCACGGCCCGGACAGCTGGATCAACCAGGACTTCGTGACCGCCGAGCCGACCAACCCGTTCACCCGGGCGGTGCGGGGCGTCGGCTCGCTGCTCGGCTTCCCGGCGGCGAACGAGGAGGACTTCGTCAAGCGGGTCATCGCGGTCGGCGGGCAGACCGTGAAGTGCTGCGACGACCGCAACCGGGTGGTGGTGGACGGCAAGGCGCTGGACGAGCCGTACGTGTACTGGGCGCCGGGGCGCAGCACCGTGCAGGAGTCGTTCGCCGAGCTGAAGGTCCCCGAGGGCTACCTGTTCGTGCTGGGTGACAACCGCAACGACTCGTGCGACTCGCGGTGCCAGGGCAACGGCGGCGAGGGCGGCCTGGTGCCGGTGGACAACGTGGTCGGCAAGGCGCGGTTGATCGTGCTGCCGCCCGCCCGCTGGCAGGGCGTCGGCGACCACGACCCGCAGGCCGTCGCCATCGGTGCTCCTGCGTGGCAGGACGCCCTGCCCGCCGGTGTCGGCGTCGCGGCGGCGTGGCCGGTGCTGCTGCTCGGCAGGCGGGTGAGGGCGCGGTTCCGCCGTTCGCGGCTGGGATAGTGTCTAGGGGTGATCCGCAAGCCGCCCCGAGCCCAGGTTCGGCAGACCGCGGGCATCTGGGCCTTCGAAGCCGCCCTGAGCAGGCGCGGGCTCGGTCCGGTGGCCGGCGTGGACGAGGCCGGTCGCGGCGCCTGCGCCGGGCCGCTGGTGGTGGCGTCGTGCGTGCTCAAGGCCGGTGACGCGGCGAAGTTCGACGGGCTGACCGACTCGAAGCTGCTGACCGCCGCGGCGCGGGACCGGATGTTCGACGTGGTGCTCAAGCGCGCGCTCGACTACGCGGTGGTCGTGATCCCGAGCGCCGAGGTCGACCTGATCGGCGTGCACGTGGCGAACATCGAGGGGATGCGGCGCGCTGTCGCCCGACTGGGTGCACATCCGGGGTACGTGCTGACCGACGGCTTCCCGGTGCCGGGGCTCACCGCGCCGAACATGCCGGTGGTCAAGGGCGACCGGGTGGCGGCGTGCGTCGCGGCGGCGTCGGTGCTGGCCAAGGTCACCCGGGACCGGATCATGGCGGAGCTGCACGACGAGCTGCCGGTCTACGGGTTCGACGTGCACAAGGGTTACAGCACCCCCGAGCACGCGGCGGCGCTGGTGGAGCACGGCCCGAGTGCGCAACACCGCTGGTCGTATGCGAACGTGACGGCCGCGGCGCTCCGGCACGGGCTGGAACCGCCGCACCGGGTGGCGCGTGGCGTGGCAGCCGCCGCCGTGGTCCAGAATGGGACAACCCCGCAGACCAGCGGTGGCAGGCTCGCGACGAGGAGGGGCGCGGATTCGATGATTACCCGCGCGGAGGCGTAATGAGTGCAGAGGATCTCGAGAAGTACGAGACCGAGATGGAGTTGTCGCTGTACAAGGAGTACCGCGACATCGTCAGCCAGTTCTCGTTCGTCGTGGAGACCGAGCGGCGGTTCTACCTGGCCAACTCGGTGGACGTGCAGGTCCGCAACGCGGACGGCGAGGTCTACTTCGAGGTGCGGATGTCCGACGCGTGGGTGTGGGACATGTACCGCCCCGCCCGGTTCGTGAAGAACGTCCGCGTGATCACCTTCAAGGACGTCAACGTCGAGGAGCTGGACAAGCCCGACCTCAGGCTGCCCGAGGACGGTCCGTTCAACTCCTGACCCACGCAAAGTCGCAGGGGCTCGCCCGAAGGGGCGGGCCCCTTTGCGTCTTCCGGTCCCTTCGAGACCTCTCGCCCCACTACCACATCCGACCGACAACTCCGCCCGCTCTGTCCACAGGCCGTTGACCTGTCCACAGTTCGCGAACCGCCGCTCGTCACCCCGCGCCGACCCCGGCAAGGTCGGGTTCGAGACCGGATCCGAAGGGGTGGGGCCATGAGCACGGCGACGGAAGTGGGCAGGCGCGGCGAGGACGCGGCGTGCCGGTACCTGGAGCACCAGGGGCTGTCGATCCTGGCGCGCAACTGGCGGTGCGACGACGGCGAGCTGGACGTCGTGGCGACCGACGGCGTGCGGCTGGTGGTGGTCGAGGTGAAGTGCCGTTCGGGCACGTCCCGGGGCACGCCGCTGGAGGCGGTGACGCCGGACAAGCTCGACCGGGTGCGCAAGTCGGCCCTGCGCTGGCTCGGCGCGCACCGGATCGGCCGGGTCGAGGTCCGCTACGACGTCATCGCGATCGAGTGGCCGCCCGCCGGCCGGGTCCGCCTGCACCACCTGCGGGGTGTGTGATGGCGCTCGCGCGGACGTGGTCGGTGGCGCTGTTCGGCGTGGACGGCGTCCCGGTGGAGATCGAGGCCGACGTGGGCGTCGGCACGGTGCGGACCCAGCTGCTCGGCCTGCCCGACGCGGCCCTGCACGAGTCGAAGGACCGGGTGAGGGCGGCGGTCCGCAACAGCGGGCACGAGTGGCCGTCCCAGCGGGTGACCCTGGGCCTGTCACCGGCCACGCTGCCGAAGAACGGGTCGGGCTACGACCTGGCCATCGCCTGCGCGGTCCTGGCCGCCGCCCGGGCCATCCCCGGCGAGCGCCTGGCCGGGGCCGTGCTGCTGGGCGAGCTGGCCCTGGACGGTCGCGTGCGCACCGTCCGCGGCGTGCTGCCCGCGCTGCTGGCGGCCCGGCGCGCGGGCCTGACCGAGGCGGTCGTCCCGGTGTCCGTGCTGCCGGAGGCGGCCCTGGTGGCCGGCATGACCATCCACGGCGCCGCCACCCTGCTGGACGTCCTGGCGTGGCTGTCCGGCGAGGGCGCCCTCGTGACGGCCGCCCCGCCCCCGATCACGCCGCCACCGGACGGCCCGGACCTGGCGGACGTCGTGGGCCAGCCGGAGGCCAGGTGGGCGCTGGAGGTGGCCGCGGCGGGCGGTCACCACATCCTGCTCACCGGCCCGCCGGGCACGGGCAAGACCATGCTGGCGCAACGCCTGGCCGGCCTGCTCCCGCCCCTGTCCGCGGACGAGGCGCTGGGCGTCACGGCGGTGCACTCGGTCGCCGGCCTGCTCAGCCCGGAGTCACCGCTGGTCTCGACCCCGCCGTTCGTCTCCCTGCACCACTCCACGTCCACCGCGGCCCTGGTCGGCGGCGGCACCGGCATGGCCAAGCCGGGCGCGATGAGCCGTGCCCACAGGGGCGTCCTGTTCCTGGACGAGGCCCGCGAGTTCGGCGCGTCGAAGCTGGAGGCGCTGCGCACGGCGTTGGAGGAGGGCGAGGTGCGCCTGGCGAGGCGGGACGGCATCGCCCGCTACCCGGCCAGGTTCCAGCTGGTGATGGCCACCAACCCGTGCCCGTGCGCACCGCCGAAGGACATCGACTGCGCCTGCCTGCCCGCGGCCCGGAGGCGCTACCAGAGCAAGCTCTCCGGCCCGCTGCTCGACCGGGTGGACCTGCGGGTCGTGATGCGCCCGCTGACCGCCATGAGCCGCGAGTTCACCGCCGACCCCGAACCGACCGCCGCCGTCCGCGAACGCGTCCTCAAGGCCCGGACGAGGGCGTCGGAACGCTGGTCCGAGCACGGCTGGTCCACCAACGCCGAGGTCCCCGGCCCCGCCCTGCGCAAGGACTACGCCCTGCCCCGCGAGACCACCTCGATCCTGGACCGCGCCCTCTCCCGCGGCGCCCTGACCGGCCGCGGCTCCGACCGGTGCCTCCGCGTCGCCTGGACCCTCGCCGACCTGGCGGAGGTCGACCGACCAACCCCCGACCACGTGGCCGCCGCCCTGGAGTTCCGAGAGCGCAGGAAACCATGACCACCCACCCGCCGCGAAGCACCCGCACCACGACCGCCACCATCCCTGTGCCCGTGCAGCCTGGCAATTCCGCGCCCGCGCCACCCGGCAAACCCAGGCCCACCTCCACCTCCGCACTCATGCCATCCAGCCATCTCGCGTCCATGACCGGGCCGGGCACCAGAGCCTGCTGCGGGCTCGGCAGGCGGTCGGCGGTGGGCGGGGAGTGGTGGAGGTGGTCGTGACCACCGACGAGATCCGGCTGGCCCGCGCCTACCTCTCCCGGGTGGCCGAGCCGCCTGCCCCGGCGCTCGTGCGGTTCGTCGCGGAAGTCGGCCCGGTCCGGGCGGCCGAGCTGGTGCGCGCGGGCGAGGTGCCCTCCGGCGTCGACAGCCAGACCTCCGCGCGCCGGTCGGTGAACCGGGCCGAACAGGACCTGGAGGCCGTCGCCGAAGTGGGCGGCCGGCTGCTGATCCCCGAGGACGACGAGTGGCCCCGGTGGCCGTTCAACGCCCTGGCCATCGCCGCCGCCAACGGGTTGCGGTGCGGGTTGGAGCCGTTGGCCCTGTGGGTCCGGGGTGACGCCGACCTCGCCGCCGTCACCGAGCGCGCGGTCGCGGTGGTGGGCAGCCGGGCCGCCTCCGGCTACGGGCAGCACGTCGCGGGGGAGTTCGGGTTCGGGTTGGCCGAGGCCGGTGTCACGGTGGTGTCGGGCGCGGCCTACGGCATCGACGGCGCGGCTCACCGCGGTGCGATCGCGGCCGGCGGGTCGACGGTCGCGGTGCTCGCCTGCGGGGTCGACGTGGCTTACCCGGCCGGTCACCGCGCCCTGCTGGAGCGCATCCCGAGCCACGGCCTGCTGGTGAGCGAGTACCCGCCGACGCACACGCCCGCACGCCACCGGTTCCTGACCCGCAACCGGCTCATCGCGGCCCTCGCCGAGGGGACGGTGGTGGTCGAGGCCGGTCAGCGCAGCGGCGCGAAGAACACGGCGGCGTCGACGGCGGCGCTCGGGCGGGTGCTCATGGCGGTGCCGGGTCCCATCACGTCGGTCAGCTCGTCGGGCTGCCACGAACTGCTCCGCTCGGGCGCGGCACTGCCGGTGACCAGCGTCGCCGAGGTCATCGAGTCCACCGGGCGGCTCGGGGTCGACCTCGTCGAGGCCAACCGGAACACCGAGACCGGGCCGCCGCAGGGCGACGCGATGCGGGTCCTCGAAGCCCTCGGCCTGACGTTCGGCCACAGCCCGGAAGCCGTCTCCGTCGAGTCCGGCGTGGAGCTGCCGCGGGTGCGCGGTTTGCTGCCCCAACTGGAACTGGCCGGTCTCGCCGAGCGGTCCGAAAGCGGTTGGAAGCGTTCCCAGAAAGGGAGTTGGCGTGGCGATACTTGACCAAGAGCGCTTGAGGGCGGAGCGTCAGGGGCTATGTCCCCGCCGCCGCCCGCTCGGACACGTCGCGTGGACCTCGTGCGCCTGCGCCGCGGTCTGCCCGGCGACGTGGCGACGGCCCTGGAGCGCTACGAGCGCCACCTCGCGATGGAACGCGGTCTCTCGCCGCACACCGTCCGGGCCTACCTCGGCGACGTGGTCGCCCTGCTGGTCCACTTAGCCGGGGGCTCGCCCGGGAACGCCACCGTGGAAGCGGTCGACCTGCCGGGGCTGCGGTCCTGGCTGGCCTCGCAGCACGCCACCGGCGCGAGCCGCACGACGATGGCCCGACGTGCCGCGTCCGCCCGCGCGTTCACCGCCTGGGCCACCCGCAACGACCTGCTGGCCGCCGACCCGGGCCTGCGGCTCACCGCACCCAGACCCCACCGGACCCTGCCCGCGGTGCTGCGGCCGGAGCAGGCCGCCGCGGCCATGGAAGCTGCCGGAGTAGGTGCGGAACAGGGCGATCCGGTTGCGCTGCGTGACCAAGCCGTGGTGGAGTTGCTGTACTCAACAGGTGTCCGGGTCGCCGAGTTGTGCGGTCTCGACCTCGACGACGTGGACTACTCCCAAAGGGTGATTCGGGTTCTGGGCAAGGGCAGTCGCGAACGTACCGTGCCGTTCGGCGTTCCGGCCGAACGGGCTGTACGGCGCTGGGTGGAACACGGCCGATCCGCCCTGGTCAACGACCGCTCGCAACGCGCGCTCCTGCTCGGCGCGCGCGGCGGCCGGCTCGATCCGCGTACCGCCAGGCGGGTCGTCCACGATGTAGTGGGTGCGGTACCCGAGGCCACTGACACGGGCCCGCACGGCCTGCGCCACTCGGCGGCCACGCACCTGTTGGAAGGGGGAGCGGACCTGCGCACCGTCCAAGAGCTTCTTGGTCACGCTACGCTCGCAACGACTCAGCTCTACACACACGTCACCGTCGAACGGCTGAAGGCGATCCATGACCGAACCCACCCCCGCTCCTGACGTCGCAGGGGGAGGTTCGCGGACCGCAACCGTGACCTCTCCTTCCGCCGCGCACGTCGGGACCTCGTCGGCGGCGCGCACCCCGGCTGGGACGAACGGTCACCGCGTCGACCACGAGCCGGAGCACACCAACGGTCACGCCGTGCCCGCCGCCGTCGCCGCCGGTCGGCCCGCGCACGCGGCCTCCGAGTCGCGCACCGCCGATGACGTGGAAGCCGGGATCATCGCGCTCTGGCACACCTACGGCGAGTCGCGGAAGCAGGGCCTGCGCGACCGCCTGGTGCTCCACTACGCGCCGCTGGTGAAGTACGTCGCGGGCCGGGTCGGCACGGGTCTGCCCGCGCACGTCGACGTGGCCGACCTGATCCAGTCGGGCATCTTCGGCCTGGTCGACGCGATCGAGAAGTTCGAGCCGGAGCGCGGCCTGAAGTTCGAGACCTACGCGATGCAGCGCATCCGCGGCGCGATCCTCGACGACCTGCGCTCCCAGGACTGGGTCCCCCGCTCCGTCCGCAGCCGCGCCCGTGACGTCGAGCGTGCCTTGGAACGCCTCGGTGGACGTCTCCAACGCACCCCGACCGACCGCGAACTGGCCGCCGAGCTGAAGATCGGCCTGGGTGAGCTGCGCGAGCTGTACGCCCAGCTCCAGCTGACCAGCGTGGTGGCACTGGACGAACTGATCGCCGCCGGCCGCAACACCGGCGGCGCCGGCTCCTCCCTGGCCGAGTCCCTGCCCGACGAGGGCGCCGAGGACCCCATCGCCACCCTGGTCGACCAGGACAGCCGCCGCCAGCTGGCCGACGCGATCGCCCAGCTCGCCGAGCGGGACCGGGTCGTGGTCACGCTGTACTACTTCGAGAACCTGACGCTGGCCGAGATCGGCAAGGTCCTGGGCGTCACGGAATCCCGCGTGTGCCAGCTCCACACCCGAGCGGTGTTGCGCCTGCGCACCAAGCTGAACGAGCAACTTGAGGCTTGACTCCCGCGCTGCCCCCCCGCCCCCGCTGAACCAACCGCACCACCGCACCAACCACGACAAGAACCGCCAGACCTGCGGCGATACCCGGACCGCGAAGCCAACCCGCGAAGCCGAACGCGCCACGCTCGGCCCGCGATGCTGAGTCCGCGAAGTCGGCTCAGTGCCGGCGGTCACGCGATGTCAGCTGGCGAAGCCCGGCGCGCGATGCCCGGCGCGCGATGTGGCTGAGGTGCCCGGTCTGTATGTCGAGCCCGTGAGGTCGACCCGTGATGGCTGGCCGCGCTGACCGGCCGGCGAAGCTCGGCGCGCAAGTCGGAAGCGCGATGCGGCTGCGGTGGTCGGCCGGTGATGCCGAGCCCGCGAGGTCTGTCGAGTGATGGCCGGCCGCGAAGCCAGACCTGTGATCCCCGGCGCGTGAAGTCCAGCGCAGAATCGGGTGCGTGATGCGGCTGAGGTGCCTGGTCTGTGATGTCGAGTTCACGAGGTCGGCCCTGTGATCGCCGGCCGTGCTGGTCGGTCCGCGAAGTTGAGGTGGCGGTCGGGCAGTGGCGGTCGGGCAGTGGTGGTCGGGCAGTGGTGGTTGGGTGGCGCTCGGCGGCGGTGAACCCGGTGAGCGGGGTTGGGGTTGGTGCGGTCGGGTTGCCGGGCCGTGGGCGTCGTGGGCTGTGGGTGCTGTGGTGGGAGGGTGCGCGAGTCAGGTGTTCGTCCGCCTCGGCAGGAGGCGGACGTGGCCGTTGGTCAGCAGGTGCAGGGGGTCGATGTACTCCCGCGACCTCGGCGGAGTGGTCCGGATCGCGCCCCAGTGCAGGCACGCCTCCGTCGGGCAGCCATCGTGGCCTTCCCGCAGGGTGCCGATCTGCTCGCCCCGGCGCACCGCCTGACCCGGCCGCACGCCCGCCACGACCGGCTCGTAGGTGGTTCGCAGGCCGCCGGCGTGCAGCAGTGACACCACCGGTCGATCGGCCACCGGGCCCGCGTGCAGCACCACCGCGTCGGCGGCGGCCAGGATCGGGGTGCCCGGGGTGGCGGCCAGGTCGATGCCGCGGTGGCCCGCCGTGTAGGCGGTCGCCGGTGGGGTGAAGGTGCGGACCACCTGGTGCGGTGGGGCGAGCGGCCAGGTGAAGCGAGTGGGGCGGCCGGGGGTGGAGACATGGGAGGCGTGGGCGCTGGGTGGGGTCAGCGGTAGCCCCAGGAGGGTTGTCAAGGCCAGGACCAGCAGCGTTCGCATCGTGGGAGTCATGGGTCCAGCGTCCTGCGGCGCACCGGGGGCTACCAGTGGCTTCTCCGGGACTGTGGACAACTCGTCGGGCTGTGGACAACTCCAGGGCCGGTTCGTTGTTCCGCCTCCACCGGGCGTACACTCGGTCCGCGGCCCGTGTGTTTGCGGGACGACTTCGCGTGCCACTGCAGACCCTCCGCGCCAACGGCGGGTCACGGTGTTCGGCGGTCCCGAGGCGACGAGCCCCGGGTTCGGACGTCGGCAGGGGCGCCAGGGCGGTGGTCCGACCCGGTCCGCCGCGACCAACCGGTAACGCGCGCCGGCCCAGGGCCAGGCGCGCCTGAACGAAGAGGTGCGAACCCGGCCATGGCCGTCGTCACCATGAAGCAGCTGCTCGACAGCGGCGTGCACTTCGGGCACCAGACCCGTCGCTGGAACCCGAAGATGAAGCGCTACATCTTCACCGAGCGCAACGGCATCTACATCATCGACCTGCAGCAGACGCTGACCTACATCGACCGGGCTTACGAGTTCGTCAAGGAAACGGTCGCGCACGGCGGGTCGATCCTGTTCATCGGCACCAAGAAGCAGGCGCAGGAGGCCATCGCCAACGAGGCCCTGCGCGTCGGCATGCCCTTCGTGAACCAGCGCTGGCTGGGCGGCATGCTCACCAACTTCTCCACGGTGCACAAGCGCCTCCAGCGGCTCAAGGAGCTGGAGTCGATGGAGCAGACCGGCGGTTTCCAGGGTTTCACCAAGAAGGAAATCCTGATGATGAACCGCGAGAAGGACAAGCTGGAGCGCACGCTCGGCGGTATCCGCGACATGTCCAAGGTGCCCAGCGCCGTGTGGATCGTGGACACCAAGAAGGAGCACATCGCCGTCGGCGAGGCGCGCAAGCTGAACATCCCGATCGTGGCGATCCTCGACACGAACTGCGACCCGGACGAGGTCGACTACCCGATCCCGGGCAACGACGACGCGATCCGGTCCGCCGCGCTGCTGACCAAGGTGGTGGCCGAGGCCGCCGCCGCCGGTCTGATGGCGCGCTCCGGCGCCCGCACCAAGGCCGCCGACGGCGCGGACAAGCCCGAGCCGGGCACCGACGAGCCGCTGGCCGAGTGGGAGCAGGAGCTGCTGGTCGGCGCCGAGGTGACCGAGGCCCCGGCCGAGGCCCCCGCCGCCACCCCGGCGGCCGAGGGCACCGAGACCGTCCAGTCCTGACCCGTGCCCGCACGCCGCGCCCGCCCTCGGCGGTGGGCGCGGCGTGCGCACGAGCACCAGCACCCAGCGCGTAATTCCGTCGGCGGCGAAGCCGACGAACAGACCGCAGAAGGAACGGAAATCGCACGATGGCGAACTACACCGCCGCTGACGTGAAGCGCCTCCGCGAGCTGACCGCCGCAGGCATGATGGACTGCAAGAAGGCGCTCGAGGAAGCCGACGGCGACTTCGACAAGGCGGTCGAGATCCTGCGCATCAAGGGTGCGAAGGACGTCGGCAAGCGCGCCGAGCGCACGACCTCCAACGGCCTGGTCGTGGCCGAGGACGGCGTGATGATCGAGCTGCGCTGCGAGACGGACTTCGTCGCCAAGAACGCCGACTTCCAGGAGCTGGCCTCCCGGATCGTCGCGGTCGCCAAGGCCTCCCGCCCGGCGGACGTCGACGCGCTGAAGGCCGCCGACCTCGACGGCAAGGCCGTCGACGCGGTCGTCCAGGAGTTCTCCGCCAAGATCGGCGAGAAGCTGGAGCTGGCCAAGGTCGCCGTCTTCGACGGCGCCGTGACCACCTACCTGCACCGCCGCGCCGCCGACCTGCCGCCCGCCGTCGGCGTGGTGGTCGAGTTCACCGGTGAGAACGAGGACGCCGCCCGCGGCGCCGCGATGCAGATCGCCGCGATGCGCCCGACCTACCTCACCCGCGACGAGGTCCCCGCGGACGTGGTGGCCAACGAGCGTCGCATCGCCGAGGAGACCGCTCGCGAGGAGGGCAAGCCGGAAGCGGCGCTGTCCAAGATCGTCGAGGGTCGCGTGAACGGCTTCTTCAAGGACGTCGTGCTCCTGGAGCAGGCTTCCGTGACGGAGTCGAAGAAGACCGTCAAGGCCGTGCTGGACGAGGCCGGGATCACCGTGTCCCGCTTCGCCCGGTTCGAGGTCGGCCAGGCCTGATTCGCGTGAGGGCGGGGTTGCGCGCAGACGTCGCGACCCCGCCCTTGCCGTGTCCAGAGGAGCACCTGTGAGCGCAGAGGTAGACCACCCGAAAGCGGATCACGCCGACGACGAGCCACCGCTCAACGGCTACCGCCGGGTGATGCTCAAGCTGGGCGGCGAGATGTTCGGCGGTGGCGGCGTCGGTGTCGACCCCGACGTCGTGCAGACCGTCTCCCGCCAGATCGCCGCGGTCGTCCGGACCGGCGTGCAGGTCGCGGTCGTGATCGGCGGCGGCAACTTCTTCCGCGGCGCCGAGCTGCAGCAACGCGGCATGGACCGCAGCCGCGCCGACTACATGGGCATGCTCGGCACCGTGATGAACTGCCTCGCCCTGCAGGACTTCCTGGAGCGCGAGCACGGCATCGAGACCCGGGTCCAGACCGCCATCACGATGGGCCAGATCGCCGAGTCCTACATCCCCCGCCGGGCCATGCGGCACCTGGACAAGGGCCGCGTGGTGATCTTCGGCGGCGGCGCCGGCATGCCGTACTTCTCCACCGACACGACGGCCGCGCAGCGCGCGCTGGAGATCGGTTGCGAGGTCGTGCTGATGGCCAAGGCCGTCGACGGCGTCTACACCGCCGACCCGAAGATCGACCCGGACGCGCTGATGTTCGACAACATCACCCACCGGGAAGTGCTCGAACGCGGCCTGAACGTCGCCGACGCGACCGCGTTCAGCCTGTGCATGGACAACAACATGCCGATCATGGTCTTCAACCTGCTCACCGAGGGGAACATCGCGCGAGCCGTGCGCGGTGAGAAGATCGGCACGCTGGTGAGCACCCCCGGTGGTCGCCCGTCCTTCTAGACCTGCTGGGATTCGAGCCGAACCGCGCACACCAAGGGAGTCTGCCGTGATCGACGAGACCCTCCTCGACGCCGAGGAGAAGATGGAAAAAGCGGTGACCGTGGCGAAGGAGGACCTGGCCGCGGTGCGCACCGGCCGGGCCAACCCCTCGATGTTCTCCCGCATCGTGGTCGAGTACTACGGTTCGCCGACCCCGCTGAACCAGCTCGCCAGCGTCGCCATCCCGGAGGCGCGGATGGCGGTCATCAAGCCCTACGACGCCAGCCAGCTGAACGCGGTCGAGAAGGCCATCCGCGACTCCGACCTGGGCGTGAACCCCAGCAACGACGGCTCGATCATCCGCGTGGTGATCCCGCAGCTGTCCGAGGAGCGCCGCCGCGAGATGGTGAAGGTCGCCAAGGGCAAGGGCGAGGACGCCAAGGTGTCCATCCGCAACATCCGCCGCAAGGCCAAGGAGGAGCTGGACCGCCTGGTCAAGGACGGCGAGGTCGGCGAGGACGACGGCACCAGGGCCGAGAAGGAACTGGAGAACGTCACCCACCGCTACGTCGCGCAGATCGAGGACCTGGTCAAGCACAAGGAAGCCGAACTGCTCGAGGTCTAGTGGTCACGTCCGGTTCGGCGCGCCGGGTCACCGGCCGCCCGCTTTGCCCGGCCGGTGGACGGCCGTGATGGGAGCACAAGAGGTGTCGTCAGGCGGCGGTGACCAGGGCGCGCCGGAGAAGAGCGCGTCACGGGCCGGGCGGAACCTGCCCGCGGCCATCGGCGTCGGCGTCGGCCTGGGTGCGGTCATCCTCGTCGCGCTGTTCACGGTGCGCGAGTTGTTCGTCGGCGTCGTCGCGATCGCCGTCGCCGTGTCGATGTACGAGCTGGCCGGCGCGCTGCGGCGCGGCGCGGGCATCCGGGTGGCGCTCGTGCCGGTGCTGGTCGGCGGGCAGGCCGTGGTGTGGCTGGCCTGGCCGTTCGAGCGCGACGGCGTGCTCAGCGCGTTCGCGGTGACGATCCTCGTCTGCATGATCTGGCGGCTCAAGGACGGCGCCGAGGGCTACCTGCGGGACGTCACCGCGTCCATCCTCGCGGTCGCCTACGTGGCCGTGTTCGCCGCTTTCGCGGTCATGCTCGTGGTGCCGGACGACGGCGTGTTCCGCGTCCTCGCGTTCCTGATCGGCGTCGTGCTGTCCGACACCGGCGGTTACGTGGCCGGTGTGCTGCTCGGCAAGCACCCGATGGCCCCCACCATCAGCCCGAAGAAGTCCTGGGAGGGCTTCGCGGGCTCGATGGTGGCGGGCACCGTCGGCGGCGCGCTCACCGTCGGCCTGATGCTGGGCGGCCAGTGGTGGCAAGGCGTGCTGTTCGGCGCGGCCCTCGTCGTCACGGCGACCGCCGGCGACCTGGTCGAGTCGCTGATCAAGCGGGACCTGGGCATCAAGGACATGGGCACCCTGCTGCCCGGTCACGGCGGGTTGATGGACCGGATGGACTCGCTGCTGCCGTCGGCCGTGGTGGCGTGGATGCTGCTGCACCTCTTCGTGCCCGGCTGATTCCTACCCGGCTGACCGTCACTCGTCGTAGGGGTCGTCGATCGGCGACCCGATCTCCTCGTCGCGCAGGGGGGTGGTGCGGGACGGGTCGATCACCGAGAACACCGCGCCGGTGTGGTCGGCGACCACCGTGACCCGCCCCAACGGGGTGTCGTACGGCTCGACCGTGACCAGCCCGCCCAGCTCCAGCACCCTGCTCGCGACCGAGTCCGCGCCGATCTCCGGCGCGGCGGTGAAGTACACCATCCAGTGCGGCGGGGTCTCCGGCGCGAACGCCCGGCCCATCCGCTGCCGGCCGAGCACGGTGTCCCCCTGCACGGCCCAGAGCGTGTAGTCGACCGCCTGGCCGTCACCGATCTGGGTGATCTCGAACCCGCACAGCTCCTGGAAGAACTCGTCCGCCAGCTGCCCGTCGCGGGTGTTCAGCTCGGCCCACGCGTACGCGCCGTGCCCGGCGGTGCCGAACAGCCAGTCGGCGGGCACGTGCCGGAACCCGACCACCGCGCCGCTCGGGTCGGCCAGCACGGTCGTCACGTCGGACGGCTCGCCGAGCACGGTGGCGCCCAGGGCGTGCGCCTTCTCCGCCGTGGCTCTCGCGTGCGGCGTGTTCAGGTACAACGTCCACGCGCTCGGCTGGTCCGCCGTGACGAACTCGGCCACCGGCAGCCCGGCCACCACGGCGACCTTGCGGCCGTCGTCGCCGTCGACGTCGGAGTAGGACCAGCCGAACAGGCCGGTGTAGAAGTCGACCGTGGCCTGGAGGTCGGTGGTGGCGATGTCGACCCAGCAGGGCGCACCGTGGTGCAGCTCGGCCAGGGCGGGTGAATTGGGGACGATCGACATCGCATACCTCCTGCTAGCCGACGATTCGATCACGCTACGGCTCTAGAGTCGTCCCGTGAAGGGATTCGTACGCGCCGCCTTGGCCGCGGTCCGGCCCGCCGACGTGCTGCCGAGCCCGAACATCTGGCACTGGCCCGAGGTCTACGAGGTCGAGAACCGGGCGCAGGACGTCGACGGCGCGATCTGGGGCGCGTTGCGCGAGGAGTGCGACTGGGCCGGTCGGGACGTGGTCGACGTCGGCTGCGGTGACGGGTTCCACCTGCCCGTCTTCGCCCGCGAGGCGCGTTCGGCGACCGGCGTCGAGCCGCACCCGCCCCTGGTGCGGCGGGCGCGGGCGCGGGTGGCGGCGCTGCCGAACGCCGAGGTGGTCGCCGGTCCGGCGCAGCGGTTGCCGCTGCGCGACGCGTCCGCGGACCTGGTGCACGCGCGCACGGCGTACTTCTTCGGTCCCGGCTGCGAGCCGGGCCTGCGCGAGGCGGACCGGGTGCTGCGGCCCGGCGGCGCGCTGGCGATCGTGGACCTCGACGGCCTCGCCGAGCCGTACGGGCCGTGGCTGTGCGCCGACGAGCCCCGCTACGACCCCCGCGAGGTGGAGCGGTTCTTCGCCGACCAAGGGTTCTCGTTGCGCCGCGTGCGCGCGTTGTGGCGGTTCGACCGCCGTGAGGACTTGGAGGCCGTGCTGCGCATCGAGTTCTCCGGGGCGGTCGCCGAGAAGGCCATCGCGCGCACGCCCGGCCTCTCGTTCGAGGTCGGCTACCGGGTGCACGTGCGGCGCAAGCCGGCCGGCATCGTGCTGCCGTGAGAGCGTTCCCCTAGGATTCGGTCCGTGGAGAACAGGAACGCGGGCAGGTTGGGTCGGCAGGTCGGCGTCGTGGGTCTGGGCTGCTGGCAGCTGGGCGCGGACTGGGGCCAGGTCGACGAGGCCGACGCGCTGGCGGTGCTGAACGCCGCCGCCGACACCGGCGTGAACTTCTTCGACACCGCCGACGTCTACGGCGACGGCCGCAGCGAGACGCTGATCGGCAAGTTCCTCCGCGAGCGCGGCGACGCGGGCATCACGGTGGCCACCAAGATGGGCCGCCGGGTCGACCAGGCGCCGGAGAACTACAACCGCGAGAACTTCCTGGCCTGGAACGACCGGTCGCGCGCCAACCTCGGCGTCGACACGCTCGACCTGGTCCAGCTGCACTGCCCGCCGACCCCGGTCTACTCGACCGACGAGGTGTTCGACGCGCTGGACGAGATGGTCGAGGCCGAGCGGATCGCCGCGTACGGCGTGAGCGTGGAGACCGTCGAGGAGGCGTTGACCGCGATCGCCCGACCGGGTGTCGCGAGCGTCCAGATCATCCTGAACGCGCTGCGGCTCAAGCCGCTGGAGCGGGTGCTGCCGGCGGCGGCGGAGGCGGGTGTGGCGATCATCGCCCGCGTCCCGCTCGCCTCGGGGCTGCTGTCCGGCAAGTACAGCGCGTCAACCGAGTTCGGCGCCGACGACCACCGCAACTACAACCGCAACGGCGACGCGTTCGACGTCGGCGAGACGTTCTCCGGCGTGCCGTTCGAGGTGGGGCTGGCGGCGGTGGACCGGCTGCGGCCGCTCGTGCCCGCCGACGCCACCACGGCCCAGTTCGCGCTGCGGTGGATCGTGGACCAGCCGGGCGTCACCGTGGTCATCCCCGGCGCCCGCAACGCCGAGCAGGCGCGCGCCAACTCGGCCGCCGCGGACCTCGCCCCGCTGCCGGAGTCGGCCCGGGACGAGGTGCGCGCGGTGTACGACGAGCTGGTCCGACCGCTGGTCCACGACCGCTGGTAGGTCACTCCTCCGGCCCGTCCTCCTCGACGTCCAGCTCACCGAGGATCGCGTAGAGCTTGCGACGGGCCTCACCGAGGACTTCGACGGCCCTCGCCTGCTGCTCGCGCGTGCCCGCGTGGGCCATCTGCTGCATGGCCGCGCCGAGGTGGCGCGCCGCCGTGCGCAGCTTCGCCGCGTGCACGTCGAGGTCGTCGTTCACCTGCTGCCACGGCGGGACGCCCTGGAGCTTCGCGGCCTCGTCCCGGCCGGTCTCGGTGAGCGTGAACAGCTTCTTGCCGCCCGCCTCCTCGGAGGAGGCGACGAGCCCTTCGTCGGCCAGCATCTGCAGGGTCGGGTAGACCGAGCCGGGGCTGGGCCGCCAGAGGCCGTCGGTGCGGCCGCTGATCTCCTGGATCATCTCGTAGCCGTGCATGGGGCGCTCCGCCAGCAGCGTGAGGACCGCCGCGCGGACGTTGCCCTTGCGCTGCCTGCCGCCGCCCCGCCCCCGCCCGTGACCCGGCCCGTGGCCGGGGAAGCCCCGCGGGTCCTCGGGGGGACCGGGGAAGGGGCCGCCGCGACCGAAGCCCCCGCCGAACCCGCGTCGAGGGTCGCCGAAGCCGTGCTCCCGGTGGTGCCTGTGCCCGTGGTGCCTGTCTGCGTGGAAGTGCATCGTCTTGCTCCTTCATGTCGATCGGTTGCGATGTGTCTACGATATATCGGAACGTATCGCGATGCAACGGTGATGCCGATCGCAGATGCCGTGTGCACGACCACGGGCCGTGTGGTCTCAAGCCGTGCGCACTCGTGGGACACTGGAGGGCGCTATGACTGCCCTCCCCCTCGTCTTCGACGCGCCCAAGCGCGGGCTGCCGCCGCGCCACCTCGCCGACCTCTCCGCCGACCAGCGTCGAGAGGCGGTCACCGCGCTCGGTGAGAAGCCGTTCCGCGCCGCGCAGCTGTCGAACCACTACTTCAGCCGGCTGACCGTCGACCCCGACGTGATGACCGACATCCCCGCCACCACCCGGGAACGCCTGGTGGCCGACCTGATGCCGCCGCTGTGGACCGAGCTGCGCAGCATCGAGGCCGACGGCGGCACGACGCGCAAGACGTTGCTGCGCGCGCACGACGGCACGCTGGTCGAGAGCGTCCTGATGCGGTACCCGGACCGGGCGACGCTGTGCATCTCGTCGCAGGCCGGCTGCGGCATGGCGTGCCCGTTCTGCGCCACCGGCCAGGGCGGCCTGACCCGGAACCTGTCCACGGCGGAGATCGTGGACCAGGTGCGGCGCGGCGCGGCGGCGATGCGCGACGGCGAGCTGCCCGGTGGGCCGGGCCGGCTGTCGAACATCGTGTTCATGGGCATGGGCGAGCCGCTGGCCAACTACAAGCGCGTGGTCGAGGCGGTGCACCGGATCTGCGACCCGGCCCCGGACGGGTTGGGCATCTCGCAGCGCTCGGTGACCGTGTCCACGGTGGGCCTGGTGCCTGCCATCCGGAAGCTGACCGAGGAGAACTTGCAGGTCAGGCTGGCGGTGTCGCTGCACACGCCGGACGACGAGCTGCGCGACACGCTGGTGCCGGTCAACACGCGCTGGAACGTCGCCGAGGTGCTGGAGGCGGCGCGCGGTTACGCCGACCGCACCGGCCGCCGGGTGTCGATCGAGTACGCCCTGATCCGCGACATCAACGACCAGCCGTGGCGCGCGGACCTGCTGGGCAAGCTGCTGCGCAAGCACCTGGGCCAACTGGTCCACGTCAACGTCATCCCGCTGAACCCGACCCCGGGCTCGAAGTGGGACGCCTCCCCGAAGCCGGTGGAACGCGAGTTCGTCCGCCGGGTCAACGACCAGGGCGTCGCGTGCACCGTGCGCGACACCAGGGGCCAAGAAATCGCCGCCGCCTGCGGTCAGCTGGCAGCCGAGGGCTGATCTCCTCCTCCCCTGAAAGGTCCCGGGACGTGGAAGCGTTCAGGCTGGTCGCCGGCCGTTATCGGGTGGTGCGGGAGCTCGGGCGCGGGGGCGCGGGGGTGGTGTGGCTGGCCGAGGACGCGGTGGTCGGTCGGCGGGTGGTGGTCAGGGAGTCGAGGCCGGCCTCGAAGGGTGAGGCGGATCGGCTGCTGCGCGAGGCGCGGGTGGTGGGGCGGCTCGGCAGTCCCGCGGTCGTGGCGGTGCACGACGCGGTGGTCGAGCACGGCGCGGTGCACGTGGTCACGGAGTTGGTCGAGGCGCCGACGTTGGCCGACCTGGTGCGCAACGGGCCGCTGCCCGCCGAGCGGGTCGCCGCCATCGGGGTCGAAGTGCTCGGTGCGCTGGAGGCGGCGCACGCGGCCGGTGTGGTGCACCGGGGCGTCAGGCCCGGCGCCGTCCTGGTGCTGCCCGACGGCCGGGCGAAGCTCGCCGACTTCGGCCTGGCGGTCACCGGCGAGCACGTGGCGCCGGAGGTGTCCGCCGGCGGCCCGCCCTCGCCGGCCACCGACCTCTGGGCGCTCGGCGCGACGCTGTTCCACGCCGTCGAGGGGCGCTCGCCGTCGCGGCACGGGCAACCGGTGTTCCACCGCGGCACGGGTGTGCTCGCGGACGTCATCAGGGGCCTGCTCGCGCAGTCACCCGCGAACCGGCTCACCGCCGCGCAAGCGCGCCAACGCCTCGCCCAACGCGCCGTCGAACCGCGAACGGTGGTCATCCCGCGGGTGGGCCGACCCGGGAAGCCCAAGGTCGCGCTGTTGGCCGGTGTCGCCGTCGCGGTCACGGCCGTCGCGTTGACCACCGCGTTCCTGCTGGTCCCGGACGACGAGCCGGGGCGCGCGGCCACCGCGCCGCCGACGACCACGACCACGGTCCAGGCCACCACCAGCGTCAAAGCGGTCGCACCGCCGACGACGACCACCACGACAACGACGACGACGACCACCACCACCACCACCACCGAGCCGCCACGTCAGACCACCGCGCTGACCCGGTTCCGCAACGCCGAGGGCCGGCACCACAGCGGCTCGACCATGCTCGCCACGCCACCCGGCTTCGCGCCGGAGGGGCCGATGGGCAAGCTGGTGATCAACGCCGAGCCGGACACCACGCCGCTGTACTCGTGCGAGATCAAGAACAGCACCGACCGGATGACGTCGCCGTCGGCGGTGTGCGAGGGGCAGACCGCGTACGGGCTGCTCGGGCACATCTTCACCAAGCCGCCGACCGACGCCGCGTCCGCGCCGCTCTACCGCTGCAACGCGGGCGGCCACCACTTCGACTCGCTCGACCCGGCCTGCGAGGGCAAGGCGGTCGAGTTCCAGCTCGGCTGGGTGCTGACCTGATAGGGCCTAGCGGCGCCAGGAGGTGCGGCTGCGGACCTGGTCCCAGATCAGCAGGGCGGCCATGCCGACGCCGATCAGGACGACCCACAGGTCCTCGGTGCGGCCGTGGTGGTTGCCGATCAGCAGGGCGAACACGGACAGCGTGGACAGCCACCCGGCGATCTTGATGCCCTTCGGGAAGGTGCCGTGCCAACCCCACTCGGCCGACGGCTCGTCGTGGGGGTCGACCGCCGGACGCTTGTCCAGTTCAGAGGACGAAGACACAGCCGCACGACCTTCCTGCCCGATCACGTTCACCAACGTGGTCATCGTCGCACACGCGCGCGCCGGGCGGGACGTGAGGTGCGCGGCACCGCCGTGACGTCTACTCTCTGCCCTCGTGCGCGTTCCGCACCCCCACCAGGCTCTCAGCCACCCGGGAAGGCGAAGAGGTTGACCGAAGAGCCGGTAGGAGGCTTCCACCCGGCCGAGGGCCGGATGCCGGACACCTTCGCGCCCGTCGAGGTGGGCCTGCACGCCGTCACCAAGCGCTTCTCCGACCAGACCGCCGTGGACGACGTCACGTTGCGGGTCCACGAAGGCGAGTTCTTCTCCGTCCTCGGCCCGTCCGGCTGCGGCAAGACCACGCTGCTGCGCATGGTCGCCGGGTTCGACGACCCCACGGCGGGCCGGATCGAGCTGGACGGCGTGGACGTGGTCGGCGTGCCGCCCTACCGGCGCGACGTGAACACCGTCTTCCAGTCGTACGCGCTGTTCCCGCACATGTCGGTGTGGGACAACGTCGCCTACGGCGTCAAGCGCAAGGGCGTGCGCGGCGCGGAGCTGCGCAAGGTCGTCGGCGAGCACCTGGAACTGGTCCGGCTCGACCGGTACGCCAAGCGGCGGCCCGCGCAGCTCTCCGGCGGACAGCAGCAGCGCGTGGCGATCGCCCGCGCGCTCGCCGCCGGACCCCGCCTGCTGCTGCTGGACGAGCCTCTGGGCGCGCTGGACGCGGTGCTGCGCAAGGAGTTGCAGATCGAGCTGATGCGCATCCAGCGCGAGGTCGGCACCACGTTCCTCTACGTGACGCACGACCAGGAGGAGGCGCTGGTGCTGTCGCACCGGGTGGCGGTGATGAACGCGGGCCGGCTGGAGCAGGTCGGCTACCCGGAGGACGTCTACGAGCGCCCGGCCACCCGGTTCGTGGCCGGTTTCATCGGCACCTCCAACATCCTGGACGCCGACGTGTCCGGTGTGGACGGTCGCTGGGCGGTGCTGGGCGCGCCGGGCGTCACCGGCCTCAGGGCGCCGCTGAACGGCCGCGCGGTGCGCCACGGGCAGCGCGTCGCGGCGACCGTGCGCCCGGAGAAGGTGCACCTGCACGACCTCGCCGACGAGCCGCCGACCGGCTGGTGCGTGCTCACCGGCACCGTGCGCGACGTCGTGTACACGGGCGTGTCCACCCAGTACGTGGTGGACGTGCCGGGCGGCGCGGAACTGGTCGCGTTCGTCCAGAACACCCGCCGCGTCGCCGACGCCGGCTCGCCGGGACAACCCGTGCGGATGGCCTGGGACCCCGACTTCACCGTGTTGCTGGAGAGCGCTGATGACTGAGCAGAACCTGCGGATCGCCCGCCTCTGGGACCTGGGCGACCCCCGCGTGACCCGCCGGACGATGCTGCGCTCGGCGGCGTTCTTCGCGCTGGCCGCCACCGGTGCGTGCGGTGTCGGCGACGCGCCGCCCGCCGGCACCGGCAGCGCGCCCACCTCCAAGGCCAAGGCGACCAACGCGGTGGCCGAGCCGAAGCTGAACTTCTACAACTGGACCGACTACATCGCGCCCGACACGCTGTCCGGCTTCCGGGAGCACTCGGGCATCGAGGTCACCTACGACAACTTCAGCTCGAACGACGAGATGGAGGCCAAGATCGCCTCCGGCGCGGCGGGCTACGACCTCGTCGTGCCCAGCGACAACTTCCTGCGCCGGTTCCTGCGCTCCGGGCTGCTCTCGCCGCTGGACCACGACCTGCTGCCCAACCTGGAGAACCTGGCCACCCGGTTCACCGAGGCCGACTACGACCCCGGCAACGCGTACTCGGTGCCGTGGGCGTGGGGCACCACCGGCCTGGCGTACTCGAAGTCGCAGCTGGGCGAGGTGACCGGGTTCTCGGCCTTCGACCTGGCCGCCGCGCAGGGCCGCAGCACGATCCTGGACGAGGCGCGCGACGCCCTGGCGCTGGGCCTGCTGGTGCTCGGCCACGACCCCAACACCAGCGACGCCAAGCACATCGCCGAGGCGGTGGAGGTGCTGCTGGGCCTGAAGAAGAAGCTCGGCCAGATCACCTCCGACGTGATCGAGCCGCTGAGCTCCGGCCAGGTGCCGCTGGCCCAGGCGTACTCCGGCGACGCGTTCCAGGCCCGGGACGCCAACGACGACCTGGCCTACGCCATCCCGACCGAGGGCGGCCTGTCCTACGTGGACCTGCTGTGCGTGCCCAAGGACGCGCCGCACGCGGAGAACGCGCACAAGTTCATCGACTACGTGCTGGAGCCCGAGGTCGGGGCCGCGCTGGCCAACGCCATCCGGTACGGCAGCCCCAACGAGGCCGCCCTGCCGCTGGTCGACCCGGAGCTGCTGAACGACCCGCTGGTGTACCCGCCGGCCGACCAGCTGGCGAAGCTGCCGTTCACCAAGGACCTCGGCGCGGACGTCGAGGCGCGCTACGCCGACGCCTGGACCAGGGTCAAGACCGGCTGATGGCCCGACCGCGGTGGCTCGTCGCCACCGGTCTGCTCGCGCCGACCGGTGTGTGGCTGGGCCTGTTCCTGATCGCGCCGCTGGCGCTGGTGGTGCAGTTCAGCTTCGCCACCCGCGACACCGGCGTGGCGCGGGCCGTGCTGCCGTGGACGGCGCGGGCGTACCGGACCGCGCTGGACCCGGCGTTCCTGCCGATCTTCGGCCGGACGCTGGCGTACGCGGGCGCGACCACGGCGCTGTGCCTGCTGCTGGGCTTCCCGCTGGCGTGGTTCATCGCCAGGCACAGCGGGCGGCACCGGACGGCGCTGCTGGTGGCGGTGCTGGTGCCGTTCTGGTCGAGCTACCTGGCCCGGATCTACGCGTGGAAGGCGCTGCTGGACGGCGAGGGCCTGGTCAACCGGCTGCTGGGCGCGGTGGGGCTGGGCCGCGAGGGCGGGTTCCTGCTGACGGACGGCGCGGTGGTGCTGGGGCTGACCTACGGCTTCCTGCCGTTCATGGTGCTGCCGCTGTACGTGGCGTGCGAGCGGTTCGACCACCGGCTGGTCGAGGCGTCCCACGACCTGGGGCACGGGCGGGTGTCGACGTTCCTGCGGGTGGTGCTGCCCGGCGTGTTCCCGGGCGTGCTGGCGGGGTCCCTGCTGGTCTTCGTGCCGGCGGCGGGCGACTTCGTGACGCCCCGGCTGCTCGGCGGGGTGGACCAGTCGACGTTCGGCAGCGTCATCGACGACCAGTTCCGCGGCGGCAACAACTGGCCGCTCGGGTCGGCGATGGCGGTGCTGCTGCTGGCGCTCGTGGTGGTCGTGCTGGTGCTGCGCGGCAGGCGCGGCGAGGACGTGCTGTGAGCCGCCGGCCGTGGGCGCTGGGCGCGGTCGCCGCGCTGGTGTTCCTGTTCCTCTACGCGCCGATCCTGTGGCTGGCGCTGGTCTCGTTCAACGACTCGCGGTCGCTGAGCCGGGTGACCGGGCTGTCGGTGCGCTGGTACGCCGAGCTGTTCGGCGACGAGCGGGTGCTGGACGCCCTCGGGCTGAGCCTGCGGCTGGCGGCGACCAGCGCGGTGGTGGCCACCGCCATCGGCACGCTCGCCGCGTTCGGCCTGCGCCGCGCGTTCCCCGGCCGCGGCGCGTGGACGGTGCTGCTGAGCCTGCCGCTGGTGGTGCCCGAGGTGGTGCTGGGCGTGGCGCTGCTCGGGTTCTGCGTGAAGCTCGCGGGCATCCCGCTCGGCTTCGGCGCGCTGCTGGCCGCGCACGTGGCGTTCTCGCTGAGCTTCGTGGTGGTCGTGGTGCGGGCCAGGGTCGCGGGCATGGACCACCGGCTCGAAGAGGCCGCCGCCGACCTGGGCGCGAGCCCGCTCGTGGCGTTCCGGACCATCACGCTGCCGCTGGTCGCGCCCGCGGTGGCGGCCGGCGCCGCGTTCGCGTTCCTGCTGTCGTTCGACGACGTGGTGACGTCGAGCTACCTGACCGGTGTCGGCTCGACCACGCTGCCGGTGTTCGTCTACGCCCAGGCCGGCCGCCGCGGCGTGTCGCCGGAGATCGTCGCCCTGTCCACGCTGATGGTGGGCGTGAGCGCGGCGCTGCTGGTCGCGGGTGTGCTCGTGGTCGCGTGGCGGGCCCGCCGGGCGTCAACTTTCGTCGGGGGCGGTCGAGACCAATGAACGCGGCCGGCGGCCCGCGGGTTGTCTACCGTGGGCCCCTGTGACGTCTGTCGTTGAGCGGTTCCGGCCCGTCCTGCCGGACCTCCGGGAGGCGCCCGCCGCGTTCCTGCGCACCCACGCCGAACGCCTCGGGCAGGTCACGCCGCTGCGCGCCGGCCGCGAGGTGCTGGCCGTCCTGGTGCTGCTCGGCCTGGACGTGTTCCCCGGCTGGATCACGGGTGACTGGCGGGCGTCCGGGCTGCTGCTGACCGCGGTCGGCGCCGGGTACGTGGCGCTGTTCCTGTCCAGGCTGCTGTTCCCGGCGCTGGCGCTGCTGATCGGCACGTGGGTGGTCTTCAGCACCGAGCACGGCGGCATCGCGATGGTCGTCATGCTGTCCTACGGCGCCGGCTACCGGATCGCGTCGTGGCAGCGCTCGCTGCTCACCGCCGTCCTCTCGTTCGCCCTGCACATGGTCGCGTGGGGCGTGTCCAGCCCCGGTCTGTCCGGGGCGTTCGGCTTCTGGGTGATGCTGACCGTCTACTGCATGGTCATCGTGCTGCCGTTCCTGGTCGGCCGGTACGCCGCGCAGCGGAACGCGCTGGTGGCGGCGTTGCAGGAGCGCGAGGAGCGGGTGGTGCGCGAGCGCCGGATGGTGTCGCGCCAGGTGCGGTTGCGCGAGCGCAACCGGATCGCCCAGGACATGCACGACAGCCTCGGCCACCGGCTCAGCCTCATCTCGGTGCACGCCGGCGCGCTGTCGCTGGACAACGGCCTCGGCGACAGCCAGCGCGAGGCGGTGCAGGTGCTGCGCAGCGCGGCCCTCACCGCGATGGAGGAGCTGCGCGGCGTCATCGGCGTGCTGCGGCGCGACGAGGAGCCGGAGGAGGACCAGGTCAGGCGCACGGTGGAGGCGATCGACGAGCTGGTCGACGGCGCGCGCCGGGCCGGGGTGCGGGTCAGCCTGGTCCGCGGCGGCCAACCCGTGCCGCTGCCCGCCAAGGTCAGCCACGCCGCGTACCGCATCGCCCAGGAGGGCCTGACCAACGCCAACAAGCACGCGCCGGGCGCGAGCGTGCAGGTCACCGTGAAGTACGAGCCGGACGCGCTGGTGGTCGAGGTGCGCAACAACCCGCCGCGGGCCAAGCTGCCGAGCAGCGCCGGGTTCGGCCTGATCGGGCTGCGCGAGCGGGTGCGGCTGGCGGGCGGGATGCTGCACGTCGGCGAGCTGCCGACCGGCGGGTTCCGGATCGCGGCCGTGCTGCCGTACGAGGACACCGCCGCGGCGGGCGACGAACCGGCCGACGACGTGCCGCCCGACCTGGAGCCGACAGGACCCGCCAAGCCGTCCGGCATCCGCAAGTGGGCGGGCGTCGGTTCGATCCTGCTGGCCGGGATCGTGGTCATGGTGGTCGTCGGCGGCTACACGTGGATCGGGTCGCAGCCCGTCACCAAGGTGGTGTCCGACGAGCTGTACGACTCGGTGTCGGTCGGCCAGGCCGAGTCCGAGGTGATGGCGAGGCTGCCGGGCGGCGCGGAGCCGCCGCTGGGCGACCTGAGGTCCGACGCGGAGCCGGAGCCGGCCGGCTCGCGGTGCGTGTACCGGGTGGCCGACCGGCAGACGTACTCCTCCGGCGCGACCAAGATCGTGCGGTTCTGCTTCGCCGACGGCAGGCTGGTCGAGAAGAAAACCCACCTCCAGGGGATGTGAGCGTTGATCCGGGTCCTCATCGCCGACGACGAGCCGCTGATGCGCGCGGGCATCAAGGCCATCCTCGGCACCGCCGAAGACATCGAGCTGGTCGCCGAGGCCGGTGACGGTCGCGAGGCCGTGCGCGCCGCCCTGGAGCGGCGGGTGGACGTCGCCGTGCTCGACATCCGGATGCCCCGGCTGGACGGCCTGGCCGCCGCCCGCGAGCTGAAGTCGGTCGCGCCCTCGGTGCGGGTGGTGATGCTCACCACGTTCGGCGAGGACGACAACATCGTCCGGGCGCTGTCCGACGGGGCGGCGGGGTTCCTGCTGAAGGACTCGGCGCCGGAGGAGTTGTTGCGCGCCGTGCGCGCGGTTCACTCGGGCGAGGCGTACTTGTCACCCATGGTGACGAGTCGCGTGGTCGGGATGGTGGCCCAGGTGGGTCAGCCGCGCCGGCAGCAGGCCATGCGGCAGGTGGAGGGGCTGACCGAGCGCGAGGTCGAGGTGCTGGCCCTGCTCGGGCTCGGCATGTCCAACGCCGACGTCGGGCAGCGGCTGCACATGAGCGAGGCGACCGTGAAGACCTACGTGAGCAGGCTGCTGGCCAAGCTGGGGCTCACCAACCGGGTGCAGGCGGCGCTGCTGGCCAGGGACGCGGGACTGGCCGGCTGAGCGCGGGGGCCGAGCTTCGGAGGGCCGAGCTTCGGAGGGCCGCGGAAAAGGCGAGTGCCCCGTCGGTTTCCCGACGGGGCACTCACAAGTGGTTCAGTGGTCTAGCGCGAGGTCATGCCCTGGCCCGGTTGCCCCGGTTGCCGGTCACCATGCGGTAGATGCCGAGCACGATCAGCGAGCCGAGGATGGCCAGCAGCCAGGTGCTCAGGTCGAAGAACGTGTTGATGTCGGTGCCGAAGATGGCCCGGCCGACAAAGCCGCCGATGATGGCGCCGACGATGCCGAGGAGCATCGTGATGATGATGCCGCCGGGGTCGCGACCAGGCATGATGGCCTTGGCGATGGCACCCGCGATGAGGCCGAGGACGATCCAACCCAAGATGCCCACGGGGGCTCTCCTTCCTGAAGGCCGCGACGGGCGGATCCGTCGGGCGCTTGATCGAGGAATGCCCACGTTCGGGTGAGTCCACGCCCCAGTTACCGTTCTGTTATCGAAGTACCGCTGTGCGGGCTATCAGGACGGCTCGGCAACAATGGACCGTGATGAGCACACCACGCACGGTCCTGGTCCTCGGTTCCACCGGCTCCATCGGCACCCAGGCCCTCGACGTCATCGCCGCCAACCGCGACCGCTTCGCCGTGGTCGGGCTGGCCGCGGGCGGGGCGGACCCCGCCGCCCTGGCCGCCCAGGCCGTCGAGTTCGGGGTCCAGGCCGTGGCCGTGGCCCGTGCCACCGCCGTCGAGGACGTCACGCTCGCCCTCTACGCCGAGGCCCAGCGGCGCGGCTACCCGCAGGGGGCGTTCAAGCTGCCGCGGATCCTGGCCGGTCCCACCGCGATGACCGACCTGGTCGACTCCACCCCGGCCGACGTGGTGCTCAACGGCATCACCGGCTCCATCGGCCTGGCGCCGACGCTGCACGCGCTCAAGTCCGGCGCGACGCTCGCCCTGGCCAACAAGGAGTCGCTGATCGCGGGCGGCCCGCTGGTGCTCAAGGCGGCCAAGCCGGGCCAGCTCGTGCCGGTCGACTCCGAGCACTCCGCGCTGGCCCAGTGCCTGCGCGGCGGCCGGGCCGACGAGGTCGCCAAGCTGGTCCTGACCGCCTCCGGCGGCCCGTTCCGGGGTCGCACCCGCGCCGAGCTGGCCGACGTCACCGCGCGTGACGCCCTGGCGCACCCGACGTGGTCCATGGGCCCGGTCATCACCGTCAACTCGGCCACCCTGGTCAACAAGGGGCTGGAGCTGATCGAGGCGCAGCTGCTGTTCGGCGTGCCCTACGACCACATCGACGTGGTGGTGCACCCGCAGTCCGTCATCCACTCGATGGTCACCTTCACCGACGGGTCCACCCTCGCCCAGGCCAGCCCGCCGGACATGCGGCTGCCCATCGCGCTGGCCCTGGGCTGGCCCGACCGCGTCCCCGGCGCCGCCGCCGCGTGTACTTTCGACACCGCGACGGCGTGGACGTTCGAGCCGCTGGACGACGAGACGTTCCCGGCGGTTCGGCTGGCCAGGCAGGCGGGCTCCGGCGGGGGCTGCCTGCCGGCGGTCTACAACGCGGCGAACGAGGAGGCGGTCGCGGTCTTCCTCGACGGCGGCGCGTCGTTCACCTCCATCGTGGACACTGTGGAACGGGTGCTGGCGGAGGCGGACGGTTGGGCGCACGAGCCGTCCGACGTCGCCGAGGTGCTCGCGGCGGAGCATTGGGCCCGGGCGCGGGCGCGGGAACTCGTGGCCACTTCGGTGGGGTCTGGAAGGGACTGACGTGCTGGTCTTCTTGGGCATTCTGCTGTTCGCCCTGCTCATCGGCATCTCGATCGCGCTGCACGAGCTGGGTCACCTGGCCACGGCGAAGATGTTCGGGATGAAGGTGACCCGGTACTTCATCGGGTTCGGACCGCGCATCTGGTCGTTCCGCCGCGGCGAGACCGAGTACGGCATCAAGGCGATCCCGGCGGGCGGCTTCTGCGAGATCACCGGCATGACCGCGCTGGAGGAGGTCGCGCCGGAGGACCAGCACCGCGCGTTCAACCGGCAGAAGACGTGGAAGCGCGTGGTGGTGCTGTCCGCGGGCTCCATCACCCACTTCATCGTGGGCTTCATCATCCTGTACATGATGGCCTGGACCATGGGCATCCCGAACCTGCGCGACAGCGCGCTGGTCGCCGAGGTGGCCCCCTGCGTGCAGAGCAGCACCGAGGCCGACTGCGCGCCCGGCGCGCCCTCGCCGGCCAGGGACGCGGGCTTCCAGGTCGGTGACGAGATCGTCGCCGTCGCGGGCGCGGCCACCCCCACCTGGGGCGACGTGCTGGAGAAGACCCGCGAGCGGTCCGGTCGGACCGAGTTCAAGGTGGTCCGGGACGACCGGGAGATCACCCTCACCGCCGACGTCGCCCGGGTCGAGCGCGAGCTGGAGCGCAAGGACGGCACCCGCTACAAGACCGAGATCGGCGCGATCGGCGTCATCCAGCAGCGCAACTTCGAGTACAACCCGCTCACCGCGATCGGCGGCGCGACCGCGTTCACCGGCACGATGTTCGAGAACACCTGGCGCGGCCTGATCAACTTCCCGAAGAAGATCCCGGCGGTGATCGAGGCCATCGGCGGCGCCGAGCGCGACGTGGACAGCCCGGTCAGCGTGGTCGGCGCGAGCCGGCTCGGCGGCGAGGCGGTCGACCGCGGCCTGTGGCAGCTGTTCTGGCTGATGCTGGCGGGGCTGAACTTCTTCGTCGGTGTGTTCAACCTCCTGCCGCTGCTGCCGCTTGACGGTGGTCACATCGCCGTCAACCTGTACGAACGGGTGCGAAACTGGATCCGGAAGCTGCGCGGCCTGCCCGACGGCGCACCGGTCAACTACCTGCGGCTGCTGCCGCTGACCTACTTCGTGATCTTCGTCGGCGGCTCGGTCACGCTGTTGACGATCACCGCGGACATCGTCAACCCCATCAAGCTCTTCCAGTGATCCCAGTGAGAGGTGCCAGTTCATGAGTGACGGCGTCATGCTCGGCCTGCCGGCGATGCCTCCTCCGGTGTTGTCGGAACGGCGCAAGACCCGCCAGCTCATGGTGGGCTCGGTCGGGGTCGGCTCCGAGTTCCCGGTGTCGGTGCAGTCGATGACGACGACCGTGACGGCGGACGTGAACGCGACGTTGCAGCAGATCGCGGAGCTGACCGCGGCCGGCTGCGACATCGTGCGGGTGGCGTGCCCGTCGCAGGACGACGCCGACGCGCTGGCGGCGATCGCGAAGAAGTCGCAGATCCCGGTGATCGCGGACATCCACTTCCAGCCGAAGTACGTGTTCGCGGCGATCGAGGCCGGGTGCGCGGCGGTGCGGGTGAACCCCGGCAACATCAAGAAGTTCGACGACAAGGTGCGGGAGATCGCGGCGGCGGCCCGGGACCGCGGGACGCCCATCCGGATCGGCGTGAACGCGGGTTCGCTGGACCCGCGGCTGCTGGCCAAGTACGGCAAGGCGACCCCGGAGGCGCTGGCCGAGTCGGCGCTGTGGGAGGCGTCGCTGTTCGCCGAGCACGACTTCCACGACCTGAAGATCTCGGTCAAGCACAACGACCCGGTCGTGATGGTCCGGGCGTACGAGCTGCTGGCCGAGCAGTGCGACTACCCGCTGCACCTGGGCGTGACCGAGGCCGGTCCGGCGTTCCAGGGCACGATCAAGTCCGCCGTCGCGTTCGGCGCGCTGCTGCGGCAGGGCATCGGGGACACGATCCGGGTCTCGCTGTCGGCCCCGCCGGTGGAGGAGGTCAAGGTCGGCCACCAGATCCTGCAGTCGCTCAACCTGCGGCCGCGGAAGCTGGAGATCGTGTCCTGCCCGTCGTGCGGGCGCGCGCAGGTCGACGTGTACACGCTCGCCGAGCAGGTCACGGCCGGTCTGGAGGGCATGGAGGTGCCCCTGCGGGTCGCGGTGATGGGCTGCGTGGTGAACGGTCCGGGCGAGGCCCGCGAGGCGGACCTGGGCGTGGCGTCGGGCAACGGCAAGGGCCAGATCTTCGTCAAGGGCAAGGTCGTCAAGACCGTCCCCGAGCACCAGATCGTGGAGACCCTGATCGAGGAGGCCATGCGGATCGCCGAGGAGATGGGCGAGTCCGTCGAGGGCGGCGAGCCGGTCGTGACGGTCGGCTGAGCGGGTGGCGGACGCGCGGGTAGCGGGGTCCATCTGGCAGGCTTGAAGGCGTGCTGAGGTTGGCTGGCGCGCGCTTGCTCGACGAGCGGGACCTGACCGAGGTCATGGCCGTGCTCGCGGCCGACCCGGTGGCGTCCTGCATGGTCGCCGCACGGGTCGAGGTCGCGGGCCTGGACCCGTGGCGGCTCGGCGGCGAGGTGTGGGCGTACGACCAGCGGTCGCTGCGCGGCGGCCGGGTCGACGCGCTGTGCTTCGCGGGTCCGAACCTCATCCCGCTGCGCGGCGACGCGACCGCGCTGCGGGGGTTCGCCGACCGGGCCCGCCGCCGGGGCCGGATGTGCTCCTCGCTGGTCGGGCCCGCCGAGCAGGTGCTCGGCCTGTGGGACGAGCTGGCCCCCGACTGGGGCCCCGCCCGCGAGGTGCGCGCCGACCAGCCGCTGATGGCGCTGGGCGGCGCGCCGTCGATCCCGCTCGACCCGCTGGTGCGGCCGGTGCGGCCGGACGAGCTGGACCGGTACCTGCCCGCCGCGATCGCCATGTTCATCGAGGAGGTCGGCGTCGACCCGTGCGCCGAGGACGGTGGCGCGTCCTACCGGGCGCGGGTGGCCGAGCTCATCGCGGCCGGGCGGGCGTTCGCCCGGTTCGAGGGCGGCGACGTGGTGTTCAAGGCCGAGATCGGGGCCATGTCGGCGCAGGTCGGCCAGATCCAGGGCGTGTGGGTGCGGCCGGACCGCCGTGGCCGCGGCATCGGCGCGGCGGGCACCGCGGCGGTGGCCGAACGCCTGGTCAGGGGCCTGGGGCGGACCGCGTCGCTGTACGTGAACTCCTACAACGACGTGGCCAAGGCGGCGTACCGCAAGATCGGGTTCTCCCAGGTCGGCCAGTACGCGACCGTGCTGTTCTGACGTCGGCGCGCCGGCGGTCGGGCCCGACCCGCCCCCGGCGTCGCGGGCGCACCCGGCATACTCGCGCCGTGATCGCGCGCAAGCCGGCCCTGTCTCTGGTCCTTCTCGGGGTGGTCCCGCTGCTCGTCAGCGGCTGCGGCCTGTTCTCCTCCCGGCCCGGTCCCGAGCAGGTCGCCGGTGACTTCCTGACCAGGTTCGCCGCGGGCGACGTCGACGGCGCGGCCGGGCTGACCGACGACCCGGACGGCGCCCGCGAGCTGCTGGGCAAGGTCCGGGACGTGCTCAAGCCCGCCGGGCTCGGCGCGAGGGTCGAGCAGGTGGTCTCGTCCGGCGAGTCGACCAGCGCCGACGCGACCGCGCAGCTGGACTGGGACCTCGGGCACGACCACGCGTGGAGCTACCGGGCGGAGTTCGAGCTGCGGCGCGGGGACGAGGACTGGAAGGTGCACTGGACGCCCTCGGTCGTGCACCCGAAGCTCGCGCCGCAGCAGACGCTGGGCGTGGCCGAGGTGCGGCCCGAGCTGGCGCCGGTGCTCGACCGCGAGGGCACGCCGCTGCTCGCGCCGGAGCAGGTCGTGTCGGTCCTGCTCGACGCGAAGGAGGCGGGCGACCTGAACGCGGTGGCGGGCGCGCTGGCCGCGGCGCTGACGCCGATCGACCCGGCGATCACCCAGCTGTCGATCGTGGACGGCGTGTCGCGCACCGCCGAGGGGCAGGTCTACCAGGTGGCCGCGCTGCGCGACGCGGACTACCAGACGGTCAAGCCGGCGATCTACGAGCTGCCCGGGGTGCGGTTCACCAGCCGGATGAGCCTGCTCGCGCCGTCGCGGACGTTCGGGTCGCAGGTGCTGCCGGCGGTGCGCGAGGCGGTGGAGGAGGAGATCGCCGGGCAGGCCGGGGTGCGCGTCTACACCGCGAACGCGGCCGGCGACGAGGTGGAGACGCTGCACGAGCAGGCGCCCGAGCCCGCGCGGGCCATCTCGACCGCGTTGAGCCGGACCGTGCAGGTGGCGGCCGAGGACGCGCTGGAGCCGGTGCCGCAAGCGGCGATGCTGGTGGCGCTGGACGCGTCGACCGGCGAGCTGCTGGCGGTCGCGCAGAACGGACCCGCCGACGCCGAGGGCGCGGTGGCGCTGACCGGCCGCTACCCGCCGGGGTCGACGTTCAAGCTGGTCACGGCCGCGGCGGCGTTGACGTCCGGGCAGGCGACCGCGGACAGCCCGCTGCCGTGCCCCGGCAAGTCGGTCATCGACGGTCGGCGGATCGTGCCCAACGACCGCGAGTTCGACAAGGGCACCATCCCGCTGCACTCGGCGTTCGCGTTCTCCTGCAACACCACGTTCGCGCAGCTGGCGGCCGAGATGGAGCCGGACGCGCTGACCAGGGCGGCGGAGAGCTTCGGCCTCGGCGTCGACTTCGAGATCCCGGCCATCACCACGATCACCGGCTCCGTGCCGCCCGCCACCGACGTGGTCGAGCGGGCCGAGGACGGCTTCGGCCAGGGCAAGGTGCTGGCGAGCCCGTTCGGGATGGCCCTGGTGGCCGCGACGGCCGCCACCGGCCGGATGCCGGTGCCGACGCTGCTGAAGGGCCGGGAGACGAAGGCGGACCGCACCCCGACCCCACCCGCGCCCGCCGTGCTGGAGCCGCTGCGGGCGATGATGCGGGAGGTGGTCGAATCCGGCACCGCGCCGCAGCTCAAGCCGTACGGGGACGTGCGCGGCAAGACCGGGACGGCGCAGTTCGGCGACGGCACGAACTCGCACGGCTGGTTCGTCGGGTACCGGGGCGAGGTGGCGTTCGCGACCCTGGTCCTGGGCACCAACAGCTCCGCACCGGCCGTCGACGCCTCCGCCCGCTTCCTGGCGGCGCTGGGCTGATCGGCCTAAGATCAATGTGATACCATGTGAAACATGGATCGGATCGGACTTCGCGAACTCCGTCACCACACGAGTGAGTACGTGCGGCGAGCCGAGGCCGGAGAACGGATAGAGGTCACCGACCACGGTCGCGTGGTCGCTGAGATCTGTCCCCCGCGCGGCGAGGCGTCGAGCCTGCGGGACCAGCTCGTCGCCAACGGTGAGCTGCTCCGGGGTCGCGGTCGGCGCTTGCCCGAGCCGCTGCCCGCGACGTCCGGCACACCGATCTCGGAGGTGCTGCGGCAGATGCGCGAGGACGAGCGCTGGTGATCTACCTCGACACCTCGGCGCTGGCGAAGCTCGTGCGCGCGGAAGCCGAGACGTCCGCCCTGCGCGAGTGGTTGGACGACCGGGTCGGCGTCCGACTGATCACCAGCACCCTCGCGCGGGTCGAGCTGGTTCGAGCCGTGCGGGCCGAAGGCGACGCGGCGATCCGGCAGGCCGCGTCGATCCTGGTGGAACTCGACCAACTGCCCATGACCACGGACCTCCTGGACGCGGCGGGCGCGTTGCCGCTCCCGCTCAAGTCCCTGGACGCGATCCACCTGGTGTCGGCGATGCGGCTGCGCGGCGACCTCGACGCCTTCGTCGCCTACGACAAGCGACTCCTGACGGCTGCCGATGAGATGGGGCTGCCGATCGCCTCGCCCGGAACGGCCGAGCCGGTCGCGTAACGGGCACGCGGCGCATGGCCGTTCGCGCTGAGCCGTAACCTGGGGGGCATGTCCGTGCGTGCCGTCCTCCAGCCAGGTGTGCTGTCCCCGCGCCGTCCGGTGCCCGCCCAGATCGAGCGGCCCGAGTACGTCGACCGGCCCGAGCCCAAGCGCAACACCGATCCGTGGGTGCAGCCGCCCGACGTGGTCGAGGCGATGCGCGTCGCGGGTCGGCTGGCGGCGCAGGCGCTGCAGGAGGCGGGCAAGGTGATCGTGCCCGGCGTGACCACCGACGAGATCGACGCGGTCGCGCACGAGTTCCTGTGCGACAACGGCGCCTACCCGTCCACGCTCGGCTACCGCGGCTTCCCCAAGTCCTGCTGCACCTCGCTGAACGAGGTCATCTGCCACGGCATCCCCGACTCGACCGTGGTCCAGGACGGCGACATCGTCAACGTCGACGTCACCGCCTACATCGGCGGCGTGCACGGCGACACGAACGCCACCTTCCTCGCGGGCGACGTGAGCGAGGAGGCCCGCCTGCTGGTCGAGCGCACGCACGAGGCCACCATGCGCGCCATCAAGGCGGTGAAGCCCGGCCGGCAGCTCAACGTGGTCGGCCGCGTCATCGAGTCCTACGCCAACCGGTTCGGCTACGGCGTGGTGCGCGACTTCACCGGCCACGGCATCGGCCGCACCTTCCACAGCGGCCTGGTCGTGCTGCACTACGACGCGCCGCACGTGCCCACGGTCATCGAGGAGGGCATGACGTTCACCATCGAGCCCATGATCACCCTCGGCGGCATCGAGCACGACCTGTGGGACGACGGCTGGACGGTCACCACCCGGGACAAGAGCTGGACCGCCCAGTTCGAGCACACGATCGTGGTGACCGCGGACGGCGCGGAGATCCTCACCGTCTGCTGAGCAGCGGCACGACGGCGGCGGCCACCTCCTCGGGCGACGTCACGGCGCCGAGGTGGTGGCCCGCCAGCTCCACCACCGGCCAGCCCAGCTCGCGCGCCGCCGCCGCGGCGGCCTCGTAGGCCGGGCTCAGCCGCACGTACGAGCACGGCCCGGTCCACGCCACGGTGGGCCGGGGCTCCTTGAGGAACGCCAGCGGCACCTCCGCCGCCTCGGCCACGATCTCCTCCAGCAGCCGCACGTCCGGCACCATCGCCGACAGCGCCTCCGGCGCGAACCACCGGTCCCAGCGCGGCATCAGCCCGTCCCGCGAGATCGCCTTCAGGTGCGCCATGCGCTCGGCGGGCGCGTCGTCGCGCCAGCTGCGCCCCGGCGTGGGCAGGTCGGCGTCGAGGAACACCAGCCCGCGCACGGGCACCTCCAGCGCGTCGGCGAACGCGGGCAGCAGCGGACCGGCGCCGCTGTGCCCGACGAGCACCAGCTCGCCCTCCACCGCGGCGTCCTCCACCGCGTCCGCGAACCCGCCGATCAGCCGCTGGTGGACGGGCGCGGCGTTGACCGTGACGCGCAGGTCGGGCAGCGCGACGGGGTGGCCGAGCCGGGCCAGCGCTCCGGCGAGCGGGCGCAGGCTCGCCGGCCCGAGGTAGGGGCTGTGCACCAGGACTGCGGTGGCGGGGGCGTCGACCATGGAGTGGATGATGTCAGCCGGGACCGACAACGAGGGGACATTGTGCGCAGTGCGTTGCTGGTGGCCGGCACGACGTCGGACGCGGGGAAGAGCGTCCTGGCCGCCGGGCTGTGCCGGTGGCTCATCCGGCGCGGTGTGAAGACCGCGCCGTTCAAGGCGCAGAACATGTCCAACAACTCGGTCGTGACGCCCGACGGCGGCGAGATCGGCCGCGCGCAGGCCGTGCAGGCCGCCGCGTGCGGGCTGGAGCCGAGCGTGCGGTTCAACCCGGTGCTGCTCAAACCGGGCGGCGACCGCAGCTCGCAGGTGGTGGTGCTGGGGCGGGCCGTCGGCGAGGTGTCCGCGCTGTCCTACCGCGAGCGCAAGGCCGAGCTGTTCACCACGGTCCTGGCCACCCTGGACGGCCTGCGGGACGACTTCGACGTGGTGGTCTGCGAGGGCGCCGGGTCGCCCGCCGAGATCAACCTCAGGGCGAACGACATCGCGAACATGGGCCTGGCGCGGGCCGCCGACCTGCCGGTGCTCGTGGTCGGCGACATCGACCGGGGCGGGGTGTTCGCGCACCTCTTCGGCACCCTGGCCCTGCTCGACCCGGCCGACCAGGCGCTGGTGGGCGGGTTCGTGGTGAACAAGTTCCGCGGCGACCCGGCGCTGCTCGAACCCGGCCTGCGGCAGCTGCGCGCGCTGACCGGGCGTCCCGTGCTCGGCGTGCTGCCGTGGCGGGAGGAGCTGTGGCTGGACGCCGAGGACTCGCTGTCCTACGCGGCGGACGGCGTGATCGGCCGCCCGGAGCCGCCGCGCGGCGACCAGTGGCTGCGGGTGGCCGTGGTGCGGCTGCCGCGGATCTCCAACGCCACCGACGTGGAGGCGCTGGCCTGCGAACCGGGTGTGTCGGTGCGGTTCGTCACCGAGCCGTCCCGGCTGGCCGACGCGGACCTCGTGGTGCTGCCCGGGTCGAAGGCCACGGTGGAGGACCTGCGCTGGCTGCGCGCCACCGGCCTGGCCGACGCGATCGCCGCGCACGACGGGCCGGTGCTCGGCGTCTGCGGCGGGTTCCAGATGCTCGGCCGCGCGATCGAGGACGAGGTGGAGTCGCGGGCGGGCGCGGTGGCCGGTCTCGGCCTGCTCGACGTGGACGTGCGGTTCGCGCCGGACAAGACGCTGTCCCGGCCGCGCGGCAGCGCGTTCGGCGAACCCGTCACCGGTTACGAGATCCACCACGGCGTGGTCACCCGCAACGCCGAGGAGGGCCTGGTCACCCTGCCCGACGGCACGCCCGAGGGCGCGCTGCGCGGCCGGGTCGCCGGCACGCACTGGCACGGGCTGCTGGAGAACGACGGGTTCCGCCGCGCGCTCCTGCGCTGGGCCGCCGGCCACGCGGGCCGGGACGGGTTCACCCCCGCGCCGGACGTCGACTTCGCCGGGCGGCGGACCGCGCAGCTCGACCTGCTCGGCGACCTGGTCGCCGACCACCTCGACACGGACGCGGTGTGGGCGTTGCTGGCGGGCGGCGCCCCGCCGGGGCTCCCCGTCATCCCTCCCGCGGGTGCTCCGCCTGTCGCTTGACGACTCCGGACCCGCGGTGCGCGTGACCGGCAAGTCACGCGTGCGCCACCGGTGGGCGGGGGTGCGTCCGGGCGACCGGGTCCGCGACGGACTGGGTGGTCGCCCGACCGGCAAGCCGGGGCGAACCACTCACGTCGGGTCGTCGAGGAACCGTGCGGTCGGAAACCGTGCGGTGAGGGATCGTGCGGTGAGGGATCGGGCGGGGTCGTGGTGGACGGCGCCGATCAGCAACCGGTCGGGTTGTGGAAGGACGCGCGGACCAGGCTCAACGACACGTCACACCTCCACTCCGGTCTGTTGCTGTGAAAGTACCGGTGGGGGCGTGGGGGATACGTCACCCGATCGGGGGTGACGGGCCGCCGAACGGGTGTGGCCGCCGGGCCGGGTGGTCACCGGTCGGGCGCGACCGCGTCGTGCCGGGCGGTCACCGGTCGCACGCGAGGACGGCCCAGCCCGGTTCGGCGGGCCGCTCCAGCCACCCGTCCGGCCACTTCCGCCGCACCTCACCGGTCCGGGTGCGGGCGCCGGCCAGCTTCGCCTCGGTGTGCACGCCGAAGTCCGTGCCGCCCTCGAACACCGCGCCCCGGAACACCGAGTCGCCGAACCGGACCCGCCGGAAGTCCGCCAGGTCGCGGAAGCACGTCTCGCGGAAGTCCGCGACGCCGGTGACCTCGGTGCCGCGGAACGTCGCCTGCCCGAAGAACGTGGTGCCCGCGAACGACGCCGACCTGATCCGCGCGTGCGTCAGCGTCGGCTTCACCAGCGTGGCGTTGGACAGGTCGAGCGCGATGTCCGCCCAGAACGCCTCGGGCCGGTCCGGGCGCAGGTGGGACGCGAGCAGCGCGGTCGCGGTCTGCCGCACCTCCAGCTCCTGGAACCGGTGCGCGTCGCGCGGCCCGACCCGCGTCCTGGCCCGCGCCTCCGGCGGCGGGGTGAACGGCATCCGCAGGTAGGCGCAGACCAGGTTGACGATGGTCTGCCGGTGGGCGGGGTTGTCCTGCGCCAACCGCTCCAGCGCGTACAGCCCGGCCAGCCGCACCGGCGCCTTGTCGCTGCCGAGCTGGTCGGCGGCCTTGCCGTACAGCTCGGTGACGCGGCGCTCGGTCGCGTCGTGGTCCTTCTGCGCCAGGTCCAGCTCGGTGTACCGCTGGCGGCGGGCGGTCAGCAGCAGCGCCGCCGCGCCGCCGGTGCCGAGCACGATGCCGGAGGCGGTGCGGACGACGTCCAGCCGCACCCCGTCGCGCGGGTCACCCGACCCGAGGGTCAGCAGCAGGACCACGACGGACGCCGACGCCAGGACGGCCAGCCCGACGGCCCAGAGCACGATCGTCCTGGCCGACAGCACGCGGTGCTCCACGACGTACAGCAGACCGACCCGCGGCCGGGCCGTCAATCACCGGACACGGTGGAAGGACCGGCTCTCCACGGGCGCCCCGGGACGGTCGCCGCGCGGCTTCACGGTGGTCGCCGCCATGCCGACGATCACGAGCGCCGCCGCGCCGAGCCGGACCGCGGTGACGGCCTCGTCCAGCAGCAGCCAGCCCGACAGCATCCCGGCCACCGGCACCAGCAGCGCGAACGGCACTACGGCGCTCGCCTCGTACGTCCGCAGCAGCAGGTTCCACAGGCCGAACCCGAGCAGCGTCGACACCCAGGCGATGAACAGGATCGCGCCGACGCCGGTCCAGCTCAGCCCGCGCAGCGCGGCCAGGTCCGCGGCCGGCCCCTCGAACACCAGCGACAGCCCCAGCAGCGGCAGCACGGCCAGCGCGCTGACCCACACGATGAAGTTGATCGGGTCCGGCGGCCGGGCGTAGCGGGTGGCGACGTTCGCCAGCCCCCACGCCACCGCGCCGAGCACCACCAGCAGGAACGCCGAGATCGGGCTGCTCACGCCGTAGTCGACGGCGATCACCACGATCCCGGCCGCCGCCACGCCCATCCCCAGCAGCTGCACGGGCCGCGGCCGTTCGCGCAGCAGCACGGCGGCGAACAGGACGGTGAAGAACACCTGGCTCTGCAGCACGAGGGACGACAACCCGGCGGGCATCCCGGCGGCCATCCCGACGAACACCAGCCCGAACTTGACCACGCCGAGCGCCAGCGCCACCGCGGCGACCCACTTCCACGCCACCTTGGGCCGGCCGACGAACCACAGCGCGGGCACGGCGGCGGCCAGGAACCTCAGCGCCGAGAAGAACAGCGGCGGGAAGTCGCGCAGCCCCACCTTGATGACGACGAAGTTGACGCCCCAGATGGTGGCGACGAGCACCGCGACGGCGACGTGACGTGGTTTCACGGCACCGAGTCTCGGCGGCCGCACTGTTTAGGACCAGCGATGAGTTGTGAACACTTGGGTTTAGGATCGCTACATGTTGGACCTCGGGCGACTTCGCGCCCTGCACGCGGTGGCGCAGCACGGCTCGGTCGGCGCGGCGGCCACGGCGTTGGGCTACACGCCGTCGGCGGTGTCGCAGCAGATCGCCAAGCTGGAGCGGGAGACCCGCACCACGCTGCTGGAACGCCGGGGGCGCGGCGTCGTGCTGACCGACGCGGCGCACCTGCTGTCGGCCACCGCCGGGCAGGTGCTGGCGCTGGTCGAGCACGCCGAGGTGGCGTTGGAGGAGCAGCGCGGCGCGGCCGTCGGCGAGCTGCGGGTCGGCGCGTTCGCCACCGCCGCCCGCGGCCTGCTGCCCGCGGCGCTCGTGCGGCTGGCCGAGCACCACCCGCAGCTGGACGTGCGGCTGGTCGAGCTGGACCCGCCGGACTGCCTGGAGGCGGTGGCGCGCGGCGAGCTGGACCTGGCCGTCACGCACGACTGGGTGAACGCGCCGCTGGCCGTGCCCGACCCGGTGTCCCGGGTGCGGTTGGGCGAGGACGTGGCCGACGTGCTGCTGCCCGCCGGCCACCCGCTGGCCGGGCGGGAGTCGGTCGTGCCGGAGGACCTGGCGGGGGAGCGGTGGATCTGCCAGCCCGAGGGCACGATCTGCCACGACTGGCTGGTCAACACCTTCCGCGGCGCGGGCATGGAGCCCGACCTGGCCTACCGGATCGCCGAGTACGAGACGCAGCTGGTGCTGCTGGCCAAGGGGATCGGGGTGGCGCTGCTGCCGAGGCTGGGGCGCGGCGCGCTGCCGGACTCGGTGCGCGCGGTGCCGTTCCGGCCGACGCCGACGCGGCGGGTGTTCGCGGTGTGGCGCACGCAGGCGACGCGGCGGCCCGCCGTCACGGCGACGGTGGCGGCGTTGCGGGACTGCTGGGACCGGCGCGAGGTGGCCCGGGTCGCGGGCGCGACGCCGGTTGGTCAAGCTGGTCGTGAGGTTGGGTAACGATCGGGCATCCCACCGTTGCGGTTCGCCCGGTCGCGACGAGTATCGGGGTGGGTCCTGGGGTCGCTCCGGCGTGTCGTCCGGAGCCCGAGGGTTCTTCCGAGCCCTCCACCAAGGGGGCCTCCCGTGGAAATCCGCCGCCGTGGGAGGTCCCCGCCCGCCCCGCTCGTCCTGTCGGCCCGTCAGTCCCGCCGTCCCGCCGTCCCACTCGCCCGGTCAGTCCTTGTGCCGCTCCAGCAGGTCCTCCAGGAAGCCCCCCGCCTCGGCGGCGGCCCGGGCGGCGTCGCGGTCGCGGACCGCGTCGAGCAGCCCGGCGTGCGACACGTGGTCGTCCTCGTGGTCGGTCTCCACGGTGGCCGTGATGCTGGCCCGCACCGCCTCGGTGAGCCCCTGGTACAGCTCGGCCAGCAGGGTGTTGTGCGAGCACTGGACGAGCAGCACGTGGAAGGCGGTGTCCCGCTCCACCAGCCGCGCCCAGTCCTTGGCGGCCAGCGCCTCGTCCCGCTCGGTCAGCAGCCCCTCCAGCCTGCGCAGCTCCTCGTCGGTGCGGTGGGACGCGGCCAGCCGGGCGCCCTCCACCTCCAGCGTCCGGCGCACCTGCAGGACGTCGCGCAGCTCGCTGCCGCACATCCGGCGGACCGCGCCGGACAGCTCGCTGGTCGCCCGGACGAACGTGCCGTCCCCCTGGCGCACCTCCAGCAGGCCCGCGTGGGACAACGCGCGCACCGCTTCCCGCACGGTGTTGCGACCGACACCCAGGGCGGTGACCAGCTCCGGTTCGGGCGGGATGCGGCGGCCGACCGGCCACTCACCGGCGGCGATCGCCCCCCTCATCTGGTCGATCACCTGGTCGACGAGCCCGGCCCGCCGAGTAGTGGCCAACGGCACAGCGTCATCCTTTCATCCGAACATCCCATGTCTGCGATAGTGGGCCGGTGCCAATCCAGCAGACCCGGCCAGATCGGTCACCGTCGAACGCCAACACTGCCACCGAACGCGGTGCGAGTGCGACGGTCGCCGACCATCCTGGCCGCACCGCTGCCGGTGAGGCCCGCCGGAACCGCCAAGTTGCCCTGGTCGGCAGCACCCTGTTGGCGATCGGCGTAGCGCTGGCCGCGGCCAACCTGCGCCCCGCCGTCACCAGCCTGGCCTCCGTGCTCGGCGACGTCCGCGCCTCGCTCGGCGTCTCGACCGCGTGGACGAGCTTGCTGACCGCGGTGCCCACGCTGTGCTTCGGCTTCGCCGCCTTCCTCGCGCCCTGGCTGGGTCGTCGCCTCGGCGTGGCGCGCGCTGTCGCGCTGTCGTTGCTGGTGCTCACGGTCGGCTTGGTGCTGCGGGTGGTGGACGGCCCGGCGGCGGTGCTCGGCGGCACGTTCATCGCGTGCGCGGGCATCGCGGTGTGCAACGTGCTGATCCCGGTGGTCGTGAAGGACTCGTTCCCCGACCGGGTCGGCCTGGTGACCGGCGTGTACACGGCCGCCCTGGCGGCGGGCGCGGCGGCCGGGGCGGCGTTCACGCCCGGTCTGGAGTCGGCGTTCGGCTCGTGGCGACTGGCCGTCGGCGCCTGGGCGTTCCTGTCGCTGGCCGCGCTGGTGGTGTGGCTGGCCGGTGCGCGGCACGGGCTGTCGGTCACCCGGCCGGGCCCGCGTCCGGCGGCTGCCGGGCGGTCGCTGTTCCGCAGCCCGCTGGCCTGGGTGATCACGGTGTTCTTCGGCCTGCAGTCGCTGCTGGCCTACACGGTCATGGGCTGGCTGCCGCAGATCCTCGGCGACGCCGGGGTGGACCGCACGACGGCCGGGCTGCTGCTGGCCATCACGATGGTGCTCGGCGTGCCGGTGAGCCTGATCGTCCCGCCGCTGGCGGCCCGGCGGCCCAGCCAGTCGGGGCTGGTGCTGGTGCTGGGCGCGCTGTCGGTGCTGGGCGTGCTGGGGCTCGCGCTGGCGCCCGCCGCCGCGCCCGGCCTGTGGGTCGTGCTGATCGGCGTCGGCATGGGCATCTTCCCGCTCGCGCTGGTGATGATCTCGCTGCGCACGTCGTCCGGGGCGGACACGGCGCGGCTGTCCGCGATGGCGCAGAGCATCGGCTACCTGATCTCGGCCTCCGGGCCGTTCGCGTTCGGCGTGCTGCGCGGCGCGACGGGCGGCTGGACGGTGTCGATGCTGGTCCTGGTCGGGTTGCTGGTCGTGCTGACCGCGCTCGGGTGGGTCGCGGGACGCCCTCGGACGGTGTGAACCGGTCCGGGCCGATCCGAGCCGGTTTGGGTGTTAACGACTCGTGGCGCCGGTGCGATGTGTCGGTTACGGATACGAACGGCGGGAGACCCGGCCGCGCGAGGGGTTGGCCGGGTCTCCCGCCGAGACCCCGTCCGGTGCTCCGTCCAGTGCTCCCGCTCAGTGCTCCAGGGGCAGGTTGAGCAGCGCGTTCTCGATGACCTCCGGCATCGCCGGGTGGATCCAGTACTGGCCGCGCGCCATCGTCCCCGCGTCCAGGCCGAAGCTCATCGCCTGGATGACCGGCTGGATCACCGTCGACGCCTGCGGCCCGAGCACGTGCGCGCCGAGGATCCGGCCCGTGGTCGGGTCGGCCAGGACCTTCGCGAACCCGGTCGTGTCCTCCATCGCCCAGCCGTACGCGATGGACGCGTAGGCCTGCGACGCCGCCACGTACCGGACACCGCGCTCGACGGCCTGCTCCTCGGTCAGCCCGACCGACGCCACCTGCGGCGACGAGAACACCGCCGCCGGCACGAACCGGTGGTCCGAGGCGATCGGCTCGTCCGGGTGCAGCAGGTTGTGCTGCACGACCCGCGCCTCGTGGTTGGCCACGTGCTTGAGCTGGTACTCCGAGCTGACGTCGCCCAGCGCGTAGACGCCCTCGACAGACGTGCGCTGGTGCTCGTCCACGACCACGCGGCCGTCCGGGTGCAGCTCGACGCCGGTGGCGGCCAGGTCCAGCAGGTCGGAGTTCGGCGTCCGGCCGACCGCGACCAGCAGCTCCTCGGACTCGACCACCTCCGCGCCGTCCGGGCCCTCCAGGTGCAGCCGCACGACGCCGTCGACCCGCTCGGCCCGCACCGCCTTGCGCCGCAGCCGCACGTCCCACTTCTGCGACGCGACCTCGGTGAACCGGGTCGCGACCTCGCGGTCCTCGTGCCGCAGGAGCAGGTCCGACCGCCCGACCACGGTCACCGCCACGCCGAACGACGAGAACACGTGCGCGAACTCGGCCGCCACGAAGCCGCTGCCCAGGATGGTGAGGCGAGGGGGCAGGGCGTCGAGCCGCATGACCGTGTCGCTGGTGTGGTAGCCGACCGACTCCAGGTCGGCCACGTCGGGCAGCACGGGGCGGCTGCCGGCGGCGATCACGAACCGGTCGGCGGTGATCACCTCGCCGGTGCCGGTGTCGAGGGTCTTCGGACCGGTGAACCGGGCCGTGCCCTCGTAGACGGTGACGTTCGCGTTCTCCTCGGCCCGCCAGTGGCGGCCGCCCGCGGAGATGGGGTCGATCCGGCCGAAGATCCGGTCGCGCACGTCGGTCCACCGCACGCCGTCCAGGTGGGCGTCCACGCCCAGCCGCGCGCCCGAGGAGGGTGCGGCGGCGACGTCGGCGGTGTGCACGAACATCTTCGTGGGGATGCACCCGACGTTCAGGCACGTGCCGCCGAAGACGCCCTTCTCCACGATCGCGATCTTCCAACCGGCGAACCGCTCGTCCGCGATCGAGTTGCCGGAACCGGTGCCGATGATGACCAGGTCGAAGTGCCTCACGTCGTGCTGCAACCCATCGGGTGAGGTGCTTGTTCCCGTCAGTGGGCGTAGGTGGGGGTGAGGACCGCGCGGGCCAGGGTGTGGAAGGCCAGGTTGAAGCTGACCACGGCGGGCGAGGCGTCGCCGTCGACGTCCAGCTCCTCGACGTCCACCGCGTGCACGACGAAGTAGTAGCGGTGCACCTGGTCGCCGGGCGGCGGGGCGGCGCCGCCGAACGCGCGGGCGCCGAAGTCGCTGCGCACGTGGAACGCGCCGGCGGGCAGCGTGTCGTCCGAGGCGCCCGCGCCGGTGTCGAGGGAGGTGACGGACGCCGGGATGTTCACCGCGACCCAGTGCCAGAAACCGGACGGGGTGGGCGCGTCCGGGTCGAAGCACGTCACCACGAAGCTCTTGGTCCCCTCCGGGAAACCGGACCAGCTCAGCTGGGGCGAGGTGTTGCCGCCCTCGAAGACCTGGGCCTCGGGGAGCGCCTGGCCGTCCTCGACGTCGGTCGAGCCGACGGTGAACGACGCCACCTGCGGCAGCAGCGAGTAGGGGTCGGGAGCGACGGGGCGCTCGATGCTCATCGGGACCTCCACACGTGATCTTGCGGGCCTGACCTGGACGACCCTATCGCTGGGGTGACGTGCGTGCAGTGAGGGCTGAGCGGGGGTGGGTGATCGGGAAGGGAGGGGGTGGAGGGGTTTGCCGAGGCGTGAAGTCGTGGTGAACGTCCGGGGCTCGGCGGGGTCGCGCGGAGTCGGCCGATCGAGAATTCGGTGTGCAGGTGCTGCGATCCGCGTTGGACTTCCTCGGCGGCCCCGGGCCGGTGCTGCTCGCCATCGGGCTGCTGTTCGCCACGCCGGTCATCGACCGGCTCTTCGTGCGCCGCAAGCGGGTCGGGTTCCGGGTGCTCTACAACTCGAAGATCGGCCTCGGGCCGGAGCAGCTGCACGACGGCGCCGAGACGAACTCGCCGCAGCTGCGCGAGCTGGTGCGGGTGTTGGACCGGATGAGCATCGTGGTCGTCCGCATCCGCAACACCGGCAGCTACGACATCGAGGGCGGGGACTTCGACGAGCCGCTGACGTTCACCTTCGGCGACCGGGTGGTGTGGAACGCGCGGGTGTCGGAGGCGGGGTCGGAGGAGACGAAGGCGCTGGTCCGGCGGAGCCTCCAGTTCTTCGGGGAGGGCGGAGAAGGTGGGGAAGGTGGAGGGGGCGGGGAAGGCGGGAAGGGCGCCGGTCCGGGCGCGCGGGCGTCGCTGCTGACCGTGCGGGAGCGGATGGCGCAGCGGGTCGCCCGGTGGGGCGGGTTGGCGGTGCCCGCGGAACCGCCCGGCGAGCCGGTCTGGCACGGGGTGCGGCTGGAGCGGTTGGCGCTGCGGCGCAAGCAGAAGTTCAAGCTGCTGGTGGTCCTGCGCGAACCGGACGACAACCCGGACGGGGAGCTGGGCAAGGACGTGCGGGTCGTCGGCAGCCTCGGCGGGGCCGGGATCGTGCACGACGAACGCCCGAAGCGGGGGCTGACGCTGGCACGGCTCACCGGTGGGCTGGCGGCGTTGCTGGCGGCCGTGCTGGTGCTGGTGCTGGCGTGGTCGCCGGGTTCGGGCGACGCGACGGTGGCCTGTGCTCCGGGCGCGTTGCGGGTGGAGGGGTCGAGCGTGTTCATGCCGACCATGGCCGCCATCGCGCAGAAGTACGAGGAGGTGTGCCGGGACGTGGACGTCACGACGTCCGCGACCGGGAGCATCCAGGGCGTGCGCGAGGTCGCCGGCGGGGAGGCGGGTCTGATCGCGCTGTCGGACGGCAAGCAGGAGGTGGAGGGCGTTCACGCCCAGCAGTTGGCGATCGTGGTCTACCACGTGGTGGTGCACGGGTCGGTGGGGCTGGACACGGTCACGGTCGAGCAGCTGCGCGGGATCTGGGCGGGGGTCTACACGGACTGGAGCCAGTTGCGCGGGGGTGCGCCGCTGCCGATCCGGATCGTGGGGCGGGGTGGCGAGTCGGGCACGCGGGAGCTGTTCGAGCGGCGGGTGCTGGGGGTGGGCGAGAGCGCGTTGTCCTCCAACGACTGCCGGAACAGGGATCGCGCGCCGGACGCGCCGGTCATCCGGTGCGAGCGGGACGAGAACGCCGACGTGGTGCGGGAGATCGGCGCGGTGGAGGGTGCGATCGGGTACGCGGACGCGCCCTCGGTGGCGGAGGCGCGGAAGACGGAGGCGTTGGTGGCGTTGTCGTTGGACGGCAAGGTGTTCGACGCGGCGGTGGGGGTGGAGGCCGGGTACCCGTTCTGGACGGTCGAGTACCTGTACACGCGGGCGGAGCCGGAGGCGGGGTCCGCGGAAGGCCGGTTCCTGGCCTACGTGCGGGGGCACGCGGACGCCCGGGTCCGGATGAAGGACGCCGGCTACCTGCCCTGCACCACCGCCGACGGCACCCCCCTCCCCCTCTGCAACCTCCGCTAACCCCCGCGTGTCCTACCTTCAGAACGCGAGAGTCCTACGTTCAGAGCGCGAGAGTCCTACGTTGGGGATGGGTGAATTCAACGCTCAGGGTGCGCGAGTCGAACGTTGGCGTGCCGCGAGTCGAACGTTCAGGGACCGCGAGTTCTACGTTCAGGTTCGAGGTCAGGGGTCGGGGAGAGTCCGGCTTGATTTGACATGGGGCCCTTACGGGCACCCTGTGCAGGCCAAAGCCGGCAGGCCCGGCGGGGAAGAGCGTCCCGCCGGGCCTGCCGGCTTCGTCCAGCCTATGGCACCCGAACCCATGTCAAATCAAGCCTCTGCGGGGCGTTGCGGGTCCGATGTGCGGAGTTTTGTCAGGCGGCGGTTGCGGTGGTGTTGGTGGTGGGTTCCAGGGCGTGGGTCAGGACTTCTTGGATGTCGGAGACCAGGTGGACGGTCAGTTCGGCCAGGACGGAGTCCGGGACGTCGTCCAGGTCCGGTTCGTTGCGCTGGGGGAGCAGGACGGTGGTGATGCCGGCTCGGTGGGCGGCCAGGAGCTTCTGCTTGACGCCGCCGATCGGGAGGACTCGGCCGGTCAGGGAGACCTCGCCGGTCATGGCGACGTCGGAGCGCACCGGGCGGTTGGAGAGCAGGGAGGCGAGGGCGGTGGTCATGGTGACGCCGGCTGACGGGCCGTCCTTCGGCACGGCGCCGGCGGGGACGTGGACGTGGACGCCGCGGTTGGCCAGGGCTTCGGCGCGGGCGTCGTGGGAGCGCAGGTAGGACAGGGCGATCTGGGCGGATTCCTTCATCACGTCGCCCAGTTGGCCGGTGAGGGTGACGCCGGGGGCGCCGGTGTCCTTCGGGGCGAGCGAAGCTTCGACGAAGAGCACGTCCCCGCCCGCGCCGGTGACCGCCAGGCCCGTGGCGACGCCGGGGACGGCTGTGCGCTCGGCGGATTCCGGGGTGTGCTTGGGCTTGCCCAGGTAGGTGCGCAGGTCGGGGGTGTCGATGGTGGTCGGGAGGGTGGTCTGGTCCAGGGCGACGCGGGCCGTCACCTTGCGCAGGATGCGGGCCAGGGAGCGTTCCAGTTGGCGCACGCCCGCTTCGCGGGTGTACTCGCCCGCGAGCTTGCGCAGTGACGGTTCGGTGATCGTGACGTCCTCCGGGGTCAGGCCGGCGCGTTCGACCTGGCGGGGGAGGAGGTGGTCCCGGGCGATGGTGACCTTCTCGTCCTCGGTGTAGCCGTCCAGCTGGACGAGTTCCATGCGGTCCAGGAGGGGGCCGGGGATGGAGTCGAGGACGTTGGCGGTGGCGAGGAAGACCACGTCGGACAGGTCCAGCTCCACCTCCAGGTAGTGGTCGCGGAACGTGTGGTTCTGGGCCGGGTCGAGGACTTCCAGGAGTGCGGCGGTCGGGTCGCCCCGGTAGTCGGAGCCCACCTTGTCGATCTCGTCCAGGAGGACGACCGGGTTCATCGAGCCCGCCTCGTTGATGGCGCGGACGATGCGGCCCGGCAGGGCGCCGACGTAGGTGCGGCGGTGGCCGCGGATCTCGGCCTCGTCGCGGATGCCGCCCAGGGCGACGCGGACGAACTTGCGGCCCATGGCCTTGGCGACCGATTCGCCCAGGGACGTCTTGCCGACGCCGGGAGGGCCGACCAGGGCCAGGACCGCGCCGGAACGGCGGCCGCCCACCACGCCGAGACCCCGGTCCGCACGACGGCGGCGGACGGCCAGGTACTCGGTGATGCGCTCCTTGACGTCGGCCAGGCCCGCGTGGTCGGCGTCGAGGACGGCACGGGCGCCGGTGATGTCGTAGGAGTCCTCGGTGCGCTCGTTCCACGGCAGTTCGAGGACGGTGTCGAGCCACGTGCGGATCCAGCCGACCTCGGGGGACTGCTCGGCGGTGCGTTCCAGCTTGTCGACCTCGGCCAGGGCGGCCTTGCGCACGGTCTCGGGCAGGTCGGCGCCCTCGACGCGGGCGCGGTAGTCCTGCTCCTCGGTGGCGGGCTTGCCGTCCAGCTCGGCCAGCTCCTTGCGGATGGCGGCGAGCTGCTGGCGCAGCAGGAACTCCCGCTGCTGCTTCTCCACGCCCTCCTTGACGTCCTTGCGGATCGTCTCGGCCACGTCCAGCTCGGTCAGGTGCTCGCGACCCCAGCCGAGCAGCTTCTCCAGCCGCTCGGTGACGTCGCTGGTCTCCAGCAGCCAGACCTTCTGCTCGTCGCTGAGGTACGAGGCGTAGCCGGCCAGGTCGGCGAGCGCGGACGGGTCGTCCACCTGCTGCACCGAGTCGACCACCTGCCACGCGCCGCGCTGCTGGAGGATCGTGGTCACCAGCGCGCGGTACTCGCGGGCCAGTTCGCGGGTGCGGTCGTCGACCGGTGGCTCGTCGGCCACGGTCGCCTCCACCCAGAGCGCCGCGCCGGGGCCGGTGGTGCCGGTGCCGATGCGGACCCGCTCGGTGCCGCGCACGACGGCGGCGCGTTCGCCGCCGGAGAGCCGGCCGACCTGTTCGATCAGCGCCAGCGTGCCGACCTTCGCGTACTTGCCGTCGAGCCGGGGCACCAGCAGCACCTTCGACTGACCGCCGGCGGCCGTCGCGGCCTCGATCGCGGCGCGGGCCTCGGCGGTGGCGTCCGAGCCGCTGATCCGGATCGGGACGACCATGCCCGGCAGCACGACCACGTCGTCCAGCGGCAGCACCGGCAGCGCCAACGTCTCGCCCATGATCCCTCCAAAGTTGAGTCTGACTGGCTCAACCAAGATGAGCCCGGGATTGTTTCCGGTAGGTGTTCGCCCAGAGCGAGCGTCCATTCGGGGGTTGTGCCCGGTTTGCGGCGCCGCGACGATCACGCGGTCTACAGGCGAGGAGATGTGCGCATGGAGCAGGCGAGCTGGGTCCCGTCCTCGGTCGACCTGGACCGGCCGAGCGCGGCCCGGATGTACGACTACTACCTGGGCGGTTCGCACAACTTCGCGGTCGACCGCGAAGCGGCGAAGTCGGTCGAGCAGATCTTCCCCGGCATGTCCGGGGCGGCCAGGGCCAACCGCTCGTTCCTGCGGCGGGCGGTGCGGTACCTGCTGTCGCAGGGCATCGACCAGTTCCTCGACCTGGGTTCGGGCATCCCGACGGTCGGCAACGTGCACGAGATCGCCCAGCAGACGAACCCCGCCGCCCGGGTCGTGTACGCCGACGTGGAGCCGGTGGCGGTGGCGCACAGCACGGCGTTGCTGGCCGACAACCCGATGGCCATGGCGATCCAGGCGGACCTGCGCGACCCGGACTCGGTGCTGGACGACGAGGAGGTCCGGTCGATGCTCGACTTCGACCGGCCCATCGGCCTGCTGATGGCCGCCGTGCTGCACTTCGTCCCGGACGAGGACGAGCCGCACCTGGCGATCGCCCGGTACCGGGACGCGCTGGCGCCGGGCAGCTACCTGGCCGTCTCGCACGCCAGCTGGGACGGCGTGTCGCAGGAGGGCCAGGAGAGCGGTGAGCAGGTGAACGCCATCTACCGGCGCACCGACAGCCCGTTGGTGCTCCGCACGGGCGAGGAGATCGCCGCCTTCTTCACCGGCCTGGAGGTCGTGGAGCCGGGCATCGTGCCGCTGTCGGAGTGGCGGCCGGATTCCGACGACGCCTACATCAGCGCGTACGCGGGGGTCGGTCGGAAGGTCTGACCGTCGCGGGTGCTCGGCGGCGTGGTCACAGCAGGCCCGCGCGGGCGGCGGCGAGGGCGGCGCGGGCGGAGCGCTCGGCGATGGCGCGGTCGACCGGCTCGCCGGTGACGAAGATCCGGTGGTACAGCGGCGCGCAGGTGAGGCGGATCAGCTCGACGGGGTCGGCCTGGGGCGGCAGCTCGCCGCGCTCGACGGCGCGGGTGACGACCCGGGCCGCCTCGGCCTGCCGGGCGGCGTAGAACCGCGCCTTGGCCTCCGCCGCGCGGCCGGACTGGAGGGCGGCGGCGACGACCGCGACCGGCACGGATCGACGGGCGGGGTCGGCGAACGCGTCCGCGACCTCGGTGGCGATGGCGATCAGGTCGCCCTCGACAGTGCCGGTGTCGGGCACCGGCCACTCGTGCTCGCGGGTGTGGTCGAGGGTGTCGGCGATCAGCGCGTCGACCGTGCCCCAGCGGCGGTAGACGGTGGTCTTGTGCACGCCGGCGCGGTCGGCGACGTTCTCGACCGTCAGGCTGAGGTAGCCGCGCTCGGTCAGCTCGACCAGCACCGCTTCGAGGACGGCGGTCCGGACGCGGGCCGAGCGACCGCCTGGCCGTGAGGTCATGTGCAACTCCAGTTGCGTTAGTGGTATGTCCGTGCCACTCTAATGCAACACGAGTTGCGTTAGGAGTTCTGCCTTTGATCCCCGACCCCACCGTCCTGCACCCGCTGCCGCACACCGACCGCGTGGTCCAGCTGAAGCCGCTGGTGACCTCGCCGATCATCGAGGTCGGCGAGTACACCTACTACGACGACCCGGAGCACGCGCTGGAGTTCGAGACCCGCAACGTCCTCTACGGGTACGGCGCCGAGAAGCTGGTGATCGGGAAGTTCTGCGCGCTGGCCACCGGCACCAGGTTCATCATGGCCGGGGCGAACCACCTCACCACCGGCGTGTCCACGTTCCCGTTCACGATCTTCGGCGGCACGTGGGGCGAGCGGACGATGGACCTGATCACCGGAATGGAGACGCGCGGCGACACGGTGGTCGGCAACGACGTGTGGTTCGGCTACAACGCGCTGGTGATGCCGGGCGTGACGATCGGCGACGGCGCGATCATCGCGGCCGGCGCGGTGGTGACGTCCGACGTGCCGCCTTACGCGGTCGTGGGCGGCAACCCCGGTCGCGCGGTGAAGCGGCGGTTCTCCGACGAGGACGTGGCACGGCTGCTGCGCGCCAGGTGGTGGGACTGGCCGGTCGAGCTGATCACCGAGCACGTCCGCGCCGTCATGTCCGGCACACCCGCCGAGATCGAGCGGATCGCGCGGTCCCGCGGGGTTGACCTCAGGACGGGGTGATCGTCCAATCGCCGCCGGACATGACTTGGATGACCGCCGGACCGGACAGGAGCACCGTTCCCTCGTAGCCGCCGATGTGGTTCACCAGGAGTTCGACCCGGCCCTCCGCCAACTCGACCGCGTGCACGACGAAGTTGCTCTCACCGGTGTTGGTGATCCTCGCCTTCTTGCTGGAGCCCGTGAAGAACAACACCGCGTCCCCGGTCCCGGACATCGGGCCCCGAGCGGTGTCGAGGAGGTCGTGCTCACCGACCGTGATCGTCCAGGAGCCCGTCGCTTTGACCGTCAACGTCGAGGTGCGACTGCCGTCGCGGATGTCCATCCACCGGGTCCCGCTGTAGGCGCCGATCTCGTTCACCAGCAATGATTCGAAGCCGTCGCTCTTCAGCACCGTGTTGCCGGTGCAGGCCGGGCACTCGAACCTCACGACCTTGAAGCCGGCTGGGCGGTCCACCGCGATCACGTCGTCACCGACGCCGGTGAACACCGAGGGCGGGGGAGGAGCGGTGGTGGTGGTGACCTTGGCTGTGGTGGACGTCGAGGTGGAGGCCGCGGGCGCGGGTCGGGCCGTCCCCGCGACGATCCGGCCGCTATTCCACCCGAACGCGGCGGCGACTGCCACGAGGACGAGGACCGCGCCGACGACCGGCCACTTCGGAGCCTTCTCCGGCTCGGGCGGAACGGGTGGGGCGCCCCATTGCCCAGGTGGGTGTGGAGGGGTCGGGCCAGCAGTCGGGGGATTGATCGGTAGGTGATCCATGGAACTGCCCTGCATTCATCGCTGTGCCACCGGGAGAATCCGGACGCACTGTTCTTCGAAACGCGAGTACGGAGCGTTATGGACGGTGGGCGACGTTCACCCGAACGAGTTAAATCCTGATGGGTGGCAACGGAGGTGAAGCGCCGTTGACCAGCCGGTCGGCCTAGCGCCAGGCCGCCGGGCGCTGGGGGACCATGGCTCATGGCCGAGGACTTCAACCGGTACTGCGACCTGACCATGCGCGGCGGCGCGACGAGCGGGGTCGTGTACCCGTTGGCGGTGGTCGAGCTGGCCCGGCACTACCGGTTCCGGTCGCTGGGCGGCGCTTCGGCGGGCGCGATCGGGGCCGCGTTCACGGCCGCCGCCGAGAAGGGGCGCGACCAGGGCGGTTTCGACAAGCTCGCCGACGTCGTCGACTGGTTCGCCGCACCCGGCTGGCGGATGGCGCAGCTGTTCCAGCCCAGCGAGGACACCCGCAAGCTGTACCGGGTCGTGGCGGCGTCGATGCAGCGCCGCGACTCCACCGGCCGCAGTCCGCTCCTGTGCCTGCTGCTGGCCCTGATCAGCGCGATCGGGTGGCGGTCACGGCTGTTCCTGGCGTTGGCGCTGGCGCTGTGGTTCGTCGGGCCAACGCTCTGGTTTCACTCGATCGAGTGGGGCTCCACGCCGACGTGGGTGCTGGTCGCGGTCATCGTCCTGACCGTGGTCGGGGTGTCGGCGATCGTGCTGCGCGTCCTGCCGGCGGGCGGCGACGCCTGGCTGCGCCGCGTCGGCACCGCCCTGCTCCTGGTCGTCCCGCTGGTCCCGGTGGCGCTCGGCGCCCGGTGGACGGCCGAGAGCCTGGCGAGCGCCGCCACCGCCGCCGTGTGGTGGGTGGTGCTCGGGTTCGCGCTGGTCAGCGCGGTCGTCCTCATCTACGGCCTGGGCGCCAAGCGGTTCCTCGACCGGATGGCCACCTCCATCCACTTCGGACTCGTGCCGGGCACCGGGTCGTTCCGGCCGGACTTCTGGGACCGGCGCTGCGGCGTGCCCGCCCCGACCGGCGTGCCGCCGCTGAGCGACTGGGTCGCCGACCGGCTGGACGACCTGTCCGGCGTCGTGGACCTGACCTTCGCCGACCTGACCACGAACCTGGTCCTGATGACGACGGACCTGTCCGAGGGCCGCCCCTACCGGCTGCCGTTCACGGAGCCTGCCGACGCGTGGCTGTACTGCCGCGCGTGCCTGGCGAAGGTGCTGCCGCGGCGCACCGTCGACAAGCTCGGCGACGACGCCGCGGCGCACCGCTGCCCGCTGCACCCGGACGAGGCCGTGCGCGTGCTGCCGAAGAACCTGCCGGTCGCGCTGGCCGTGCGGATGAGCATGCCGCTGCCCGGCCTGATCGCCGCCGTGCCGCTGGTGCGCGCCGAACCCGAACCGCGCGTGCACTGGTTCTCCGACGGCGGCATCACCAGCAACTTCCCCATCCACTTCTTCGACAACCTGCTGCCGCGCTGGCCGACGTTCGGCCTGAGCCTGCAGTCGTACCCGCCGGGCGACGACCGGGACGTGTGGCTGCCCGAGCAGGACGCCTCCACCGGCGGCGCGCCGTGGCGGGGCATCGGGCTGGTGCGGCAGTTCGCGTCGGCGATCCTGGACACGATGCTCGGCTGGCGGGACACCACGCAGTCCGCGCTGCCCGGCTACCGCGGTCGCATCGCGCACGTCCGGATCGGCGCGCTGGAAGGCGGCACGAACCTGTTCATGCGCCCGGAGACGATCCGCGCCCTGGCCGAGCGGGGCGCGGAGGCCGGACGCGCGCTGCGCACCAGGTTCACCGAGGACGGCGGCGTGAAGACCGACCGCTACCGCTGGATCCGGATGCGGCTGGCGATGCGCGAGTACCGGCAGCTCGCCGAGCAGGCCGACCAGCGCGGCGACTTGTACCGCGACCTGACCGCCCGCTACCCGATCCCGGCGGACCTGCACGGCTGGTTCGCCACCGCGCCGACCGGCACGGACCCGCACGCGCGCGAGGTCGGCCTGACCCTGGACGCCCTGGGCGCGGTGCCCGACGGGCCGCTGGACGGCGAACCGCCCGTCGACCCCGACCTGCGGCTCACGCCGCCGGAGTGAGCGTCAGACCTGGTCCAGGAACTCGTCCACCTCGGCCAGCGCGCGCCTGCGCACCGGCTCGGCGGACAGGAACAGGTCGTGCATCCCGCCCTCGACGTTCACGATCGACACCCGCTCGCCGATCTTCGGGCCCCACTGCCGCATGTGCTCCACGTCCAGCACGGTGTCCGCGGTCATAGCCTCCGGCGACCACGCCTTGGCGCGCAGGTGGCTGCGCCCCGACCGCAGCAGCAGCACGGGCACGCGCACGTCCAGCCCGCGGTGCAGCCGGGCGTGGCCGCGGCGGACCGCGCGCAGCCACCCGGCGTGCACCGGGAACGCCTCGATCGGCTTCCACGTCGTGTCGAAGTCCCACTCGCCGTGGTGGTCGCGGTGGATGCTCTCGCCGTACACCGGGCCGAGGCCGGGCTTGAGCACCAGCCGCGGCGCGAACCGGCCGACCCCGCGCACCAGGGCCGTGCCGACCGTGCGCAGCAGCCACGGCTCGGCCAGGTCCAGCCACGGGCTGTTGAGCACCAGCGCGTCCAGCACGTCGTCCGAGCGCCGCTCGTGCGCCCACAGGCTGGTGATGAGGCCGCCGGTCGAGTGGCCCACCACCACGAGGCTCCGGTGGCCGTCCTCCTCGCGGATCACCCGGGCCGCCGCGTCGATCTCCTCGAAGTGCTCGGCCAGGTCGGTCACGAAGTTGGCCACCTGGCCCGGTCGCAGCGACCGGCCGTAGGCGCGCAGGTCGATGGCGTAGAAGTCGAAGCCGCGCGCGGTGAAGTGCTCGGCGACGTGCCGCTGGAAGAAGTAGTCGGCGAACCCGTGCACGTACAGCACCGCGCCGCGGATCGCGGGCCGCGCCTGGCGGCGGACCAGGGTGGCGGTCGCGTCACCGCCGCCCAGGGGCAGCGCGCGGGTCTCGTAGTCGGCGCCGAGCACGTCTGAGTTCACCCGGTCAGTGTGCACTCCGATTCGTCCGATCGGGGATAGCCGGGGTGCGGGTCGTGGCACTGTGTAAAGCATGAGCAGCGAGGAGATCGAGCGGTCGAGCACGCGCGTGCGCTTCCCCGGCATCAGCCCGCGGACGTACGAGCACCCGGTCGACCGGGGGGCGTTGGCGGTCTTGCGCGCGGTGCCGGGCATCGGCCCGGTGCTGCAGGCGGTGGCGGGGGCGTTCACCGAGCGCGGTGAGCGGTTGGGTTACCTGGCGTCGAGCATCAGGGTCGGCCCGAAGCAGTACCCGGAGCTGGACCGGATCCGGTCGGAGGTGGCGGCGACGCTGGACGTCGACCCGGTGCCGGAGCTGTTCGTCAAGCGCGACCCGGTGCCCAACGCGATGACGCTGGGCATCGACAAGCCGTTCATCGTGCTGACCACCGGCCTGGTGGAGCTGCTGGACGCCGACGGGCTGCGGTTCGCCGTCGGGCACGAGATGGGGCACGTGCTGTCCGGTCACGCGCTGTACCAGACGATCCTGCAGCGGCTCATGCAGCTGCAGTACGGCCTGGGCTGGATGCCGGGCGGCTACTGGGCGATCACCGCGATCATCGCCGCGCTGCGCGAGTGGTACCGCAAGACCGAGCTGTCCTGCGACCGCGCCGGCCTGCTGTGCGTGCAGGACCCGGCCGCCGCGCTGCGGGTGCACGTGGCCATGGCGGGCGGCATGGACCTCAGCCAGGTCGACACGGCCGAGTTCCTGAAGCAGGCCAAGGAGTACGAGCAGGTCGAGGACGTGCGCGACAGCGTGCTCAAGCTGATCCGGACGTGGCCGCTGACCCACCCGATGGCCGTGGTGCGCGCCGCCGAGCTGCAGAGGTGGGCGGCGAGCGAGGAGTACCGCGCGATCCTGACCGGCGAGTACCAGCGGCGCGAGGACGACCGGCCGACCAGCTCGTTCACCGAGGACATCAAGTCGGCGGCCCGGTCGTACAAGGATTCGGCGGCCCAGTCCGAGGACCCGCTGATGAAGGTGTTCAACGAGCTCGGCGACGCGCTGTCCGGCGCGGCGGGCAAGGTGCGCTCCAAGTTCACCGGGTCGAACTAGTCCGCTTGGCCGAGCGCGGTCCGCCGTTCTGGCTAACCTCCTCCTGGTGGACTCGATCAGGAGGAGGGGCCGATGCGGCTCGCCGCGTTGTTGATGACTTTGATGATGGCTCTCCCGGGCGCGGCCGCGGCGGACGAGCGCGTGGTGGACGTCCGGGTGGTCGGTGGCGACCGGGTGTCGATCGAGGAGCACCCGTGGGTGGTGTACCTGACCGACAGCGGCGGCAACCAGTTCTGCGGCGGCACGCTGGTGGCGCCGACCAAGGTCGTCACGGCCGCGCACTGCGCCGTGGCCCGGACGCCGCGCAACACCAGGGTCGTGGTGGGTCGGGAGGACCGCCGGAGCAGCGCGGGCCGGGTCGTGCGGCTGGACGACATCTGGATCCACCCGGACTACGTGACGGCGGACCAGGGCGCGGACGTCGCGGTGCTGACGCTGCGCGACGGGGTGGAGCAGGAGCCGCTGCCGCTCGCCCACGAGTCCGACCGGGCGCTGTACGAGGCGGGCACGGAGGGCCGGGTGTTCGGCTGGGGCCGGACCAGCGAGCAGGGGTCGGCGTCGCGCTACCTGCTGGCCGCGACCGTGCCGGTGGTGGCGGACGCCGACTGCCGCCGCGCGTACCTCCAGTACGACCCGGACGAGATGACGTGCGCCGGCTACCCGGAGGGTGGCGTGGACACCTGCCAGGGCGACTCGGGCGGCCCGTTCGTGGCCGGCGGGAAGCTGATCGGCGTCACCTCGTGGGGTGAGGGTTGCGCCCGGGAGGACCGGCCGGGCGTCTACTCGAAGATCGCCGCCTACGCCGACGCGATCGAGGAGCAGGTGGTCGCCTGACCTGGCGGCGTGCGGACCCCCGGGCCGCGGGGGTCCGCACGCCGGACCGGGAGGGCGTCAGAGCACGAGCCCGACCGACATGGTCAGGAACACCGCCGCGCACACCGCGTCCAGCGCCGTGGTCACGCCGGGGCGGCGCAGCGACCCGGCCACCCGCGCCGCGGCCACCACGATGGTCAGCTCCCACAGCGCGGCCAGCCCGAGGAACACGGCGGCGAGCACGCCGAGCTGGAACGCCGGGTCGCCCGTGCCGATGAACTGCGGCAGGAACGCCAGGGAGAACAGCAGCATCTTCGGGTTGGTGATGTTGGTCAGGAAGCCCTGCCGGAACGGCCGGGGCGCGACCGCCGCCACCTCGCCGCCCGTCCGCCGCAGCAGGCCGCGGGTGATCGTCACCGCCAGGTACAGCAGGTAGGCCGCGCCGATCCAGCGCAGACCGGTCAGCACGGCGGGGTAGCGGGCGATCACCACGCCCAGGCCCGAGATCACCAGGGCCACCTGGACGAACGCCGCGGTGTGGATGCCCGCCAGCGCCAGCAGCCCGGCCCGCGTGCCGGACCGCACCGAGGTGCGCAGCAGCAGGAAGGCGTCCACGCCGGGGGTCAGCACGACCACCGCGCAGGCGATCAGGAACGCCGGCAGCTGGGTGAAGTCCAGGTGCATGGAAACCTCCCTCATGATCCGGACAGATCGTCGTGATCTGTCTCACTTACCGTCGAATCTTCGGTCAGCTTGCATACTAACAACAGATTTTCCGGTTTCCATCCCCCGGTGCGGCCGATGTGACCGGTCCGCTACGGTCGGTGTCCGCTCGACCACTTGTCGTAGAGGGGTGCTCCATGCGCATCAGCGCTCCGGTCTTCGCGGTTCTCGTGCTGGTCCTGTCCGCGCTGCCCGCGGACGCGATCGTGGGCGGCCGGGAGGCGCCCGCGACACCGTGGGCGGTGGCGCTGTTCGACGCGGCGGGCAACTTCTTCTGCGGCGGCGCGCTGATCGCGCCGGACAAGGTCGTCACCGCCGCGCACTGCACGGTCGAGCGGACCGCGCTCGGCAAGCGGGACCGGGGACCGGCCGACCTGGTGGTGGTCGCCGGCCGGACCGACCTGCGGGCCAAGACCGGCCGGACGGCCGACGTGGTCGCGGTATGGCGGCACCCCGCGTTCACCGGCGTGTCCACCGGCGACGACGTGGCCACCCTCACCCTCGCCGCGCCGCTGCCGTACCAGCCGATCCGGGTCGCCGACGCCACGTCCGGCCTGGCCCGGGTCTACGGCTGGGGCCGGACCGGCGAGCTGAGCGCGCCGAGCGGGCGGCTGCGCGAGGTCGACCTGCCGATCCGCGCCGACGCCGAGTGCGCGGCGGCCGTGCCGGACTACCGGCCGGGCGGGATGCTGTGCGCGGGCTACCCGGAGGGCGGCAAGGACGCCTGCGAGGGCGACTCCGGCGGGCCGCTCACGGTGGCGGGCGAGCTGGTCGGCGTCGTGTCGTACGGCCGCGGCTGCGCGCGCCCCGGTCAGCCCGGCGTCTACACGCGGCTGAGCCGGTACCGGGACCAAATCTGAGACTGTGGTACCAAAGCGGGGTGCGCTCACCCCAGTACCCGGCGACGTTGCGCCGGCAGTGGTCGTCGGACCTGACGTCCGCCCAGCTCTACGCCGTGCTCAAGCTGCGCGTCGACGTGTTCGTGGTGGAGCAGAACTGCCCCTACCCGGAACTGGACGGGCGCGACCTGGAGCCGGGCACCCGGCACTTCTGGCTGGCGGCCGACGGCTCGGCCACGCCCCTGGCCTACCTGCGGCTGCTGGAGGAGCCGGGCGGCGGGTTCCGCATCGGCCGGGTCTGCACCGCCCGCGCCGCCCGCGGCCTGGGGTGCAGCCGGCGGTTGGTGGAGGCGGCGCTGGCCGAGGTCGGGACGGCGGAGTGCGTGCTGGACGCGCAGACCTACGTGGCCGACTTCTACGCGTCGTTCGGCTTCCGGCCGCAGGGCGCGGAGTTCATCGAGGACGGGATACCGCACCTGCGGATGCGCCGGTCTCCGTGATCACCCGCACGGCGCGCTCGACGTCGCCCCCGGTCAGGTCGGCGCGGGCGGTCAGGCGGAGCCGGGAGATCCGGTCGGGCACCGACGGAGGCCGGAAGCAGCCGACGACGACGCCCTGGGCGCGGCACGCCTCGGCCCAGTCGAACGCGGCCTCGGGCGAGGGCGCCTGCACGGACACGACGGCCGCCGTCGGGGCGCTGACCCGCAGGCCCTTCTCCTTCAGCCGGAACGCGAGCTCCTGGGCGACCTCCAGCGCCCGCGCGGGCCGTTCCGGCTCCTCGCGCAGCACCTTCAGCGCGGCCAGCGACGCCGCCGCGCTGGCCGGCGCGAGCCCGGTGTCGAAGATGAACGTGCGCGCGGTGTCGACCAGGTGCTTGATCACCCGGCTCGGGCCGAGCACCGCGCCGCCCTGCGCGCCGAGCGACTTGGACAGCGTCACCGTGGTCACCACGTCGGGCGCCTTGGCCAGGCCCGCCGCGTGCACCGCGCCGCGACCGCCGTCACCGAGCACGCCGAGGCCGTGCGCGTCGTCCACGACCAGCGCGGCGTCGTGCTCGCGGCAGGCCGCGGCCAGTTCGGCCAGCGGCGCGAGGTCGCCGTCCACGGAGAACACCGAGTCGGTCACCACCAGCGCGCGCCTCTTGCCTCGGGTGGCCAGGGCGTGCGTGACCTGGTCGACGTCGCAGTGCCCGGCGACCACGACGTCCGCCTTGGACAACCTGGTGCCGTCGATCAGCGAGGCGTGGATGTGCTGGTCGGCGACGATCGCCGTGCCGGGTCCGGTCAACGCGGTCAGCGCGCCGAGGTTCGCCGCGTAGCCCGAGGAGAACACCAGCGCCGACTGCGCGCCGCAGAAGTTCGCCAGCTCGTACTCCAGCTCGGTGTGCAGCTCGGTGGAGCCGGTGACCAGCCGCGAGCCGGTCGAACCGGCGCCCCAGCGCAGCGAGGCCGCCGCGGCGGCGCCGGTCACCCGCTTGTCGCGGGCCAGGCCGAGGTAGTCGTTGGAGGCCAGGTCGAGGTTCGTCGAGTCGGCCGGGCGCGGTCGGACCCGGCGGGCCAGACCGGCCTTCGCGCGGGCCTCGGCCCGCGTGTCGATCCAGTCGAACACCGAGTCACCTGTGCGCACGCTCACGCCGGCAGTGTCGCATCCGGCCGCTACGGTGCCGGCGTGGACCTCTTCCAGCCGGAGCCTGCCGACCTGCGCTCGCTGCGCGAGGACGCGCCGGTCCACCGGGACGAGCGCACCGGGTTGTGGCTGGTCAGCCGCTACCACGACGTGCGCGCGGTGCTGGCCGACCCGGTCCGCTTCCGGCCGGACAACGCGCTGACCGCGGTGGTCGGCATGCCGGGGCCGGTGCTGCGGGAGCTGGCCAGGGCCGGGTTCTCGCTGCCGCCGACGCTGGCCAACAACGGCACCGGCACGCACGCCGCCCTGCGCCGGCTGGTGGCCGGGTTCCTCACCCCGGCGCGGGTCGCGGCGATGGGGCCGCGGATCGCCGAGCTGGTCGCCGCCCGGCTGGCCGGCCTGTCCGGGCGGGTCGACCTGCACCCGGTGCTGGCCCGCGACCTGCCCGCGGTCGTGCTGCTGGAGGTCATGGGCATCCGGGACGTCGACGTCGACGCGCTCAAGGCGTGGAGCACGGCGTCGTTGGAGCTGTTCTGGGGTGACGTGACGGTGGCGCGGCAGCACGAGCTGGCCCGCCCGGCGGCCGGGTTCCACCGGTGGCTGACCGCCCGGGTCAAGGCCGCCGACCCGGCCGGCGACGACCTGTTCGGCGCGCTGCGGGCGCAGGGCGTGCCGGTCCGGGACGCGGCCGGCCTCTGCTACTTCCTGCTGATCGCGGGCCAGGAGACGACGACGCAGCTGCTGTGCTCGGCGTTCCACGCGGTGCTGCGGCACGGCGACCTGTGGTCCCGGCTCGACGAGCCGGGCATGGCCGCCGCGTGCGTGGAGGAGGTGCTGCGGCGCGACCCGCCGGTGAGCACGTGGCGGCGGGTCGCCGCCGAGCCGGTCACCCTCTCGGGGGTGGCCGTCCCGGCGGGCGCCCCGCTGCTGCTGATGCTCGCGGGCAGCGGCTCGGACCCGGAGGTCTTCGCCGACCCCGAGCGGTTCTGCCCGGCCAGGCCGAACGCCCGCAAGCACCTGGCGTTCGGCCACGGCAGGCACTTCTGCCTCGGCGCGGGCCTGGCCAGGCTGGAGGCGGAGGTGGTGCTGCGGGAGACCGCGCGGCGGTTCCCGGACCTGCGCCTGGCCTCGACCGGACCGCCGCCGATGCTGGGCCTGCTGTCGTTCCGCGCGCCGCTGGCCGTCCCGGTCGAGCTAGGGGACCAGGACGAGCTTGCCGGTGGTGGCGCGGCTCTCCAGCAGTTCGTGGGCGCGGACGGCGTCGGCCAGCGGTAGCGCCTCGCCGAGCACCGGGCGCACGTCGAGGTCGAAGGCGCGTCGGGTGTTGTCCGGCGTCATGGGGTTGCCGAAGCCGACCAGGGCGACGCCCTTGCGGAACACGTCGGCCGCGCCCACGTCCACCAGCTCGCCGCTGGCGAAGCCGTACACGACGAACCGGCCGACGCCGTCGCGCAGCAGCTCGAACGACTGCCGCCCGACCGCGCCGCCGACCGAGGACAGCGCCACGTCCACCGGCTCGACCCGGGTGGGCCAGTCCGGCTCGCCGTAGTCGACGACCTCGTGCGCGCCCAGTTCGCGGGCCAGCGCCAGCTTCTCCGCGCCCCGCGCGGCGGCCACCACCGTCGCGCCCTCCCGGGCCGCCAGCTGGACCAGCAGGCTGCCGACGCCGCCGGCCGCCGCCTCGACCAGCACCCGCTCACCGGCGACGAGCCGGGCCGCGCCCATCGCGGCCACCGCCGTCGCGCCCTGCATGTGCAGCGCCAGCGCCTCGTGGTCGGTGACGCCGTCGGGCACCTGGAGCGCGTCCTCGGGCAGCAGGGCCTGCTCGGCGTAGCCCTGGCCCTGCGCGAACCCGATCAGCCGCCTGCCGTCGGCGGTCACGCCGACCACCTCGCCGCCGAGCGCGCCGGGCGTGAGGTCGAGCCAGGGCACGACCCCGCCGGCCTTGCCCGACCGGATGACCGTCTCGCCGTAGTTCAGCCCGATCGCCGTGACGCGGACCAGCACCTGACCGGGTCCGGCGACCGGGTCGGGCACCTCTTCGACGCCGAGCACGTCCGCCGGACCGAACTCGTGGAACCGCACCGCGCGCACCGAGCCTCCTCGCAACCTGAATGGACCAGTGGTCCGTTCTTCCGTCGGCTACCACAACGGACTGCCGGCCCGCTCCTGTCAAGCGCCGGCCGAAGAGGGTCCGCCGGGCCGTGGTGGACGAGAGGGTGGTCACGTTCGCGGGCGCCCTGTTCGACCACGTGCTGGCCGCGCTGCCGCTGGTCGCCGCGCCGGAGCGGGTGTCCGGGCGTGCTTCGGGCACGGGCGGGTGTGATCTCCCTCGCCCGCGAGGCGCCGGCCGGGGACTTGGAGCCCGCCGGGCGAAGTGCGACGATGCCCAGGCTGTAGAGGGGGTGCGCGAGGAAGCCGGTGCGAATCCGGCACGGTCCCGCCACTGTGACCGGACCGAGGAGCCGGGAGTCAGGAACTCGACCCCCGACTCATCGACCGGACACGGGCGTGGACACCCGAGGAAGGACACCGCCGCATGGGCGCGCGTTTCCCCTTTTCCGCTGTCGTCGGCCACGACGACCTCCGCACGGCCCTGTTGCTCAACGCCGTGCACCCCGCTATCGGCGGGGTGCTGGTGCGAGGTGAGAAGGGCACCGCGAAGTCGACCGTGGTGCGCGCCCTCGCCGCGCTGCTCCCCGAGCTGGACGTGGCGCCGGGCTGCCGGTTCGGCTGCGACCCGGCGGCGCCGGCCGACTGCCCCGACGGCCCGCACGACCAGGGCTCGCAACGGCGCCCGGCGCGGCTGGTGGAGCTGCCGGTCGGCGCGACCGAGGACCGGTTGATCGGCTCGCTGGACCTGGAGCGCGCGCTGACCGAGGGCGTCCGCGCCTACCAGCCCGGCCTGCTCGCCGCCGCGCACCGGGGCGTGCTGTACGTGGACGAGGTCAACCTCCTGCACGACCACCTGGTCGACCTGCTGCTCGACGCCGCCGCCATGGGTCGCGCGCACGTCGAGCGCGAGGGCGTGTCCGTGTCGCACGCCGCGTCGTTCCTCCTGGTGGGCACGATGAACCCGGAGGAGGGCGAGCTGCGCCCGCAGCTGCTGGACCGCTTCGGCCTCGCGGTCGCGGTCCGCGCCGCGCGGGACGTGCCGACCCGGGCCGAGGTGGTGCGGCGGCGGCTGGCCTACGAGGCCGACCCCGACGGGTTCGCCGCCCGCTGGGCCGAGGCGGACGCCGAGCTGGCCCGCCGGATCGTCGCGGCCCGCGACCGGCTGCCCGGCGTGCTGCTGCCGGACGCGGAGCTGCGCCGCATCGCGGGCATCTGCGCCGCGTTCGAGGTGGACGGGATGCGGGCGGACCTCGTGGTGGCCCGCACGGCGACCGCGCACGCCGCCTGGCGCGGCGCGGCCGAGGTGGCGGAGGAGGACGTGGAGGCGGCCGTGCGGCTGGCGCTGCCGCACCGCAAGCGCCGCGACCCGTTCGACGAGCCGGGCCTGGAGGAGGAGCAGCTGAACGACGCCCTCCAGCAGGGCGCCGACGCCGCCCAGGAACCCCCGGACGACCCCGAAGGACCCGACGACGGCGGCCCGGACGACGGTGGTCCCGACGACGGCGGCGGCCCGGACGGTGGCGGCTCGGTCCCGCCCGACGAGCCGTCGGAGTCCACTCCGGACGGTCGGGGCGGCGGCTCGGCCGAGCGGTCGCACGCCCCCGCGCCCGCGTTCCGCGCCCGGCTGCTGCAGGTACCGGGCGTCGGCGAGGGCGCGCCGGGCAAGCGCTCCCGCGCCCGGGCCCGCACCGGCCGGGTGGTCCGCTCGTCCACTGTGGACGGAACCGGGCTGCACCTCCTCGGCACGCTCGCCGCCGCCGCGCCGCACCAGACCGCCCGCGGCAGGCGGGGCCCCGGCCTGGAGCTGCGCGGCGCGGACCTGCGGCTGTCGGTCCGCGAGGGCAAGGAGGGCAACCTCGTGCTGTTCGTGGTCGACGCGTCCGGCTCGATGGCCGCCCGGCAGCGGATGTCGGCGGTCAGCGGCGCGGTGATCTCCCTGCTCCGCGACGCCTACCAGCGGCGCGACAAGGTCGGCGTGGTGACGTTCCGCGGCCGGGAGGCCCGGGTCGCCCTGCCGCCGACGAACTCGGTGGACGCGGCGGCGGCCAGGCTGCGCGCGCTGCGCACCGGCGGCCGGACCCCGCTGGCGGACGGCCTGCTGCGGGCCCGCCGCGTGCTGGAGGTGGAACGGGTCCGCGACCCCCGCCGCCGGCCGCTGCTGGTGCTGCTCACCGACGGCCGCGCGACGGCCGCGGGCACCGGCGGCGACCCGCTGCGGGACGCGTTGCGCGCGGCCGGGCTGGTGGCCGCCGACGGCGTGGCGTCCGTCGTGGTCGACTGCGAGCACGGCCCGATCCGGCTCGGCCTGGCCGCCGCGGTGGCAGGTGCTCTCGGGGCGGCGTGCCTGCGCCTGGAGGAGCTGTCCGCGGACCAGGTCGCCGGCGTCGTGCGCGCCGCGCGGGCCGCGTGACGGCACGACCGGCCCACCCCACCACCACCCGAGTCGCGTAGGAGCGTCGAAAGTGCCCCAAGGTCAACCGTCCGTCGTGCCCGCCGACGGCCTCACCACCAGGCAGCGCCGCAACCGACCGCTGGTCGTGCTGCACACCGGCGAGATGAAGGGCAAGTCCACCGCCGCCTTCGGCCTGGCCCTGCGCGGCTGGAACCAGGGCTGGTCCATCGGCGTGTTCCAGTTCGTGAAGTCGGCCAGGTGGAAGGTCGGCGAGGAGTCGGCGTTCCGCGCCCTCGGCAGGCTGCACGAGCAGACCGGCGAGGGAGGTCCGGTCGAGTGGCACAAGATGGGCGAGGGCTGGTCCTGGACCCGCAAGCAGGGCAGCGAGGACGACCACGCCGCCGCCGCCCGCGAGGGCTGGCAGGAGATCGCCCGCCGGCTGGCGGCCGGGCGGCACGGCCTGTACGTGCTCGACGAGTTCACCTACCCGCTGCACTGGGGCTGGGTCGACGTGGCCGAAGTCGTCGACACCCTGAAGAACCGGCCCGGGCACCAGCACGTCGTCATCACCGGCCGGCACGCTCCCGCCACACTGGTCGACGCCGCCGACCTGGTGGTGGAGATGACCAAGGTCAAGCACCCCATGGACGCGGGTCAGAAGGGGCAGAAGGGGATCGAGTGGTGAACCGGCTGGTGGTCGCCGCGCCCGCGTCGGGCAGCGGCAAGACCACCGTGGCGACCGGCCTGATGGCCGCGCTGCGCCGCGCGGGCGACCGGGTCGCGCCGTTCAAGGTCGGCCCGGACTACATCGACCCCGGCTACCACTCGGTGGCCACCGGCCGGCCGGGCCGCAACCTCGACCCGGTCATGGTCGGCGAGCACCGGGTGGCGAGCCTGTTCGCGCACGGCGCGCGCGGCTGCGACCTGGCCGTGGTGGAAGGCGTGATGGGCCTGTTCGACGGCCGGGTGGACACCGAGGGCATCGGGTCCACCGCGCACGTCGCCAAGCTGCTGTCCGCGCCCGTGCTGTTCGTGGTCGACGCGCGCGGCCAGAGCCGCAGCCTCGCCGCCCTGCTGCACGGGTTCCGCGGCTACGACCCGACCGTGCGGCTCGGCGGCGTGGTGCTCAACCAGGTCGGCTCGGCCCGGCACGAGCAGGTGCTGCGCGGCGCGTGCGCGGAGGTCGGGCTGGAGGTGGTGGGCGTGCTGCCGCGCGACGACCGGTTCGCGCTGCCGTCCCGCCACCTCGGCCTGGTCACCGCGGCCGAGCACGGACCGGCCGCCACCGCCGCCGTGGACGCCATCGCCGACGCCGTCGCCCGGCACGTCGACCTGGCCGCGGTCCGCGCCCTGGCCGCCGAGGCGCCCGCGATGGCCGTGCAGCCGTGGGACCCGCGCGCCGAGGTCGAACCGGTCGCCGGCGCGCCGACGGTCGCGGTGGCGGGCGGCGCGGCGTTCACGTTCGGCTACGCCGAACAGGTCGAGCTGCTGGCCGCGGCGGGCGCGGACGTCGTCGTGGTCGACCCGCTGCGCGACGAGGACCTGCCCACCGGCACGGCCGGCCTGGTGCTGCCCGGCGGTTTCCCCGAGCAGCACGCGGCCGAGCTGTCGGCCAACGAGGGGCTGCGCGCCGCCGTCACCGCGCTGGCCCGCGCCGGCGCGCCGGTGCACGCCGAGTGCGGCGGCCTGCTGTACCTGGCGAAGTCCCTGGACGGCGCGCCGATGTGCGGCGTGGTCGACGCCGACGGCGCGATGACGTCCCGGCTCACCCTCGGCTACCGCGACGCCGTCGCGCCGCGGGACTCGGTGCTGGCCCGCGCGGGCGCGCGGATCACCGGCCACGAGTTCCACCGCACCGCGCTGAGCGTGCCGCACGGCGCGAAACCGGCCTGGCAGTGGCGCGGCCACGACCTGCGCCCGGTCGCCGAGGGCTTCGTGCTCGGCCGGGTCCACGCGTCGTACCTGCACACCCACCCGGCGTCCGCGCCGGGGGCCGTGACCCGCTTCGTGCGGGCCTGCGCGAGCGAGTCCGCGCGCTCCGAGGCCACTCGATAGTGGATCGCGTCCGCGCGGTACGGTCCTTGCCCACCAAGCCGAACACGTCGTGGGGAGCAGTTGTGATGACTGGTCGGGTCTCCTTCGTGGGCGCCGGTCCGGGCGCCGCCGATCTCATCACCGTGCGCGGCGCGAAGCGGATAGCCGAGGCCGACGTCGTGCTGTGGGCGCCGAGCGCGGTCGAGGTCGAGTGCGTGCGCGAGCACGCCCGCGCGGACGCCGAGCTGGTCGACTTCTCCCGGGTGGCCGAGCCCGAGGTGGTGGAGCTGTACCGGCGGGCGTCGGCGGCCAAGCTGAAGGTGGTGCGGCTGCACGCGGGCGACCCGACCCTGTGGGGCGGCCTGAGCGAGCAGCAGGACGCCTGCCGCAGGCTCGGCCTGGAGACCGAGGTCGTGCCGGGCGTGTCGCAGGTGTCCGCGGCGGCGGCGGCCGTCGGCCGCGAGCTGACCACTTCGGACGTCGCGCAGTCGGTGCTGCTGGTCGGGCCCGAGACCGCCGAGCACGTGGACGAGTTCGCCGCGCACGGCACCACGATGGCGATCTCCGCGTCGGGCGCGCGCGCCGGCCTGCTGGTCGAGCGGCTGCGCGCCGGCGGCTACCCCGACGACACGCCGGTCGTGGTGGCCTACAAGGTTTCCCTGCCCGACGAGACGGTCGCGCAGACCACGCTGGGCGAGCTGGAGGCGTGCGTCAAGGAGCACAAGCTCTACCGCACCACGCTGTTCCTGGTCGGCAAGGTGCTCGCGCCGCCGGCGCCGCGCCGCCGGGCCGCGGTGGTCGACGGCGACGAGCCGGTGCGCCGGGTGCGGCCGTCGAAGTGGTCCAAGCGCGCGAGCCGGCCGGCGGCGCCGCAGGCGGGCGAGTCGCCGTCGGCGGCGGCGTGGTCGGCGGTGCACGACTGGCAGGAGACGGCGCGCACCAAGCGGTCCGGTCAGGCGAAGCCGAAGGCCGAGCCGGTCGGCCTGCCGCTGCTGGAGCTGGTCGTGGACGAGGCCCCGGCCGCCGCGACCCCGGAGGCCGAGGAGGCCGGGCCCAAGCCCAAGCCGGTGGTCGCCGCCGCCGCGAAGCGCAAGCCCACGACGGTGCAGGCGAGCACGACGCCGCGCCCGCGGGCCAAGAAGAACAAGCGCGTGAACTGACGTGGACGTCGTCGCGCTGCACCGGTTCGTCACCGACGCCGGTCGTTCCTGGGACGAGGTCGCCGTCGTGGACGCGGCGGCGCTGGGCCCGCGCCACGCGGTGAACGTGTGCCGGGCGCGGCCCGCCGTCGTCGTCTCCGGCGCCGACCCGGCGGAGCTGGCGAGCGGGCTGGCCGGGTGGCGGCGGTCGCTGGTGGTGCCCTCCGCCGCCGGTGTGTCCACTGTGGACCCGGCGGACGCGGTGGCGCGGCCGTGGCCCGAGCCGGTCCCGGTCCTGTGCCTGGCGGAGCAGGGCTTCGCGCCCGCGGGCGAGGGCTGGGCGCTGCCGGACGACGACTTCGCGCACCGCGACGGCATGGTCGCGGTGGCCGAGGTGCGGGCGCTGGTGCTGGCCAGGCTCGCCCCGCGCCCCGGCGTGCTGGTGTGGGACGTCGGCGCGGGTCCGGGCGCGATCGGCGTCGAGTGCGCGCGGCTGGGCGCGGCGGTGGTCGCGGTGGAACGCGACCCCGTGCAGTGCGTGCGGATCATCGCCAACGCCTCCGCGCACGGCGTGGACGTGCGGGTGGTCGAGGCGGCCCTGGACGACGCGGGCGAGCTGCCCCGGCCGGACGCGGTGTTCGTCGGTGGTGGCGGCGCGGAGGTGGTGCGGCGGTCCGCGCGGTCCGGCGCCCGGCGGGTCGTGGTGGCGACCCCCGACCTGGACCGCGTGCTGCCCGCGCGGGACGCCCTGCTGGAGGCCGGTTACCAGGTCGAGGGCAGCCAGGTGGCCGCCGCCCGGCTGACCGGCGGCACGTTGCTGGCCACCAACCCGGTGACCGTGCTGTGGGGGGTGAAGAAGGCGTGATCGGGGTGTTCGCCGCCGGCGAGCGGGGGCGGCGGGCCGCGGTCGAGCTGGCCGGGTTCCTCGGGCCGGACGCGGTGGTGCCGGACGGGCCGATCGGCCCCGCGTTGCGCGCGCTGTGGCCGCGGCTGGGCTCGGCGGTGTTCTTCCTGGGCACGGGGGCGACCGTGCGGCTGGTCGCGCCGCTGCTGCGCGACGAGCGCGCCGATCCGGGCGTGGTGTGCGTGGACGGCGGGTTCGCTGTGGCGCTGCTGGGCGGCTCGGACGCGCTCGCGGGGCGGATCGCCGACGTGCTCGGCGCGCAGGCCGTGACCACCTCCGCCGCGGTGGACTCGCCGCTGGACGAGCTGGTGGAGCTGCTGGACGCCACCGTGGGGGGCGACCTGGCCGGGTGCGGCGAGGCGGTGCGGCTCGGCGAGCCGGTGGCGCTGGCCAACCCGCTGGGGTTCCCGCTGCCCGCGCTGCCGGACAACGTGGTGGTCGGCGCGGGTCACGGGGCGGCGTGGACGGTGCTGGTGGACGACCGGGTGCCGAAGGGCCCGGTGGACGACCACGTGGTGCGGGTCGTGCCGCGCACGCTGGTCGTGGGCGTCGGGTCGGGCACGGGCGTGTCGGCGGCGGCGGTGTCGGCGGCGCTGGCGCGGCTGGAGGAGCAGCGCGGGCTGGACCTGCGGGCCGTCCGGGCCTTCGCCACGCTGGACCGCAAGGTCGCCGAGCAGGGCATCGCGGACGCCCTGGAGGACTGGGGCTTCTGGCACGACTCGACCACCGCGCCGCTGCTGGCCTACCCGGGCGAGGAGCTGGCGGTGATCCCGGTGCCGAACCCGGCGGAGCTGGCCATCGGCATCCCGAGCGTGGCCGAGGCGGCGGCGCTGCGCGGCGCGGCGGAGCTGTCCGGCGGCGGTCGGGTGGAGATCGCGGCGGAGAAGGTGAAGGGCGACGGGGTGACCGTCGCCGCCGCCCGGGTGCTGCCGCGCGGCCGGTTGGCGCTGGTGGGCCTGGGCCCCGGCGGCGCGGACGAGCGGACGCCGCGGGCCGAGGCGGAGCTGCGGCGGGCGTCGGTCGTGGTGGGCAGCGAGGAGTGCGTGGCGCAGGTGCGGCACCTGCTGCGGCCGGGCACGCGGGTGCGGGCCGACGGCGCGGTGCGGTTGGCCGAGGAGGGCGCGGCGGTGGCGTTCGTGGACGCGGGCGCGGGACCGGTCGTTGCGGGGCCGATTCGGGCGGATGTCGTTCGTGTGACAGGCGTCACTCGTCAACTGTGAAGTCGTCAGGGACCGTCGAAAGGCGGTTGTCGCTGCCGCCGTCTTGGTCCTAGCTGGAGGTGCGCCCGGAACAGGGGCGTCCCTGCACTGAGAGGACCGACATGGCGAAAACCCTGCATCGCCTGATCACCGCGCTGGCCGCCGCCGTGGCCGCGATCGGCCTGATGACCGTCGCGCCCGCGTCGGCCGAGACGTCCGACACCGGTGTGTCGCCGTTCATCGTCGGCGGCTCCCGCGTGTCGACCAGCACCTACCCGTGGGTGGTCTACCTGGCCACCAGCACCGGCGGCCAGTTCTGCGGCGGCACGCTGGTCAAGGCCAACAAGGTGGTGACCGCCGCGCACTGCGTGAGCGGTCGCAGCGCGTCCAGCACCCGCGTGGTGCACGGCCGTGACGACAAGCAGAGCACGGCGGGCACCGTGGCCACGGTGAGCTCCATCTGGGTGCACCCCAGCTACCGGACCGCCAGCTCCGGCTACGACGTCGCGGTGCTGACCCTGGGCACCAGCATCAACTCCACCTACCTGCCGCTGGCCACTCCGTCCGACACCGCCCTGTACGCGGCCAACACGAGCGCGCGCATCTACGGCTGGGGCACCACGTCCTCGGGCGGCTCGGCGTCGCGGTACCTGCTCGGCGCGACCGTGCCGGTGACGTCCGACGCGACCTGCCGCACGGCGTACTCCAACTACAGCAACACGTCGATGGTGTGCGCGGGCTACCCGCAGGGCGGCACCGACACCTGCCAGGGCGACTCGGGCGGTCCGCTGGTGGCGGGCGGCAAGCTCATCGGCGCCACCTCGTTCGGCCGCGGCTGCGCCCTCGCCGGTTACCCCGGCGTGTACGCGCGGATCGCGTCGTACTACTCGGTGATCACCGCGCAGCTGTAGTCACCCGCGCGGGCTCGCGGCCGGGCTCTCCCCGGTCGCGGGTCCGCGCCGTGATGTGGAGCACCCGTGTTGGACAGGACATGTCCGGTGTGGATGCTTCTACCCATGCACGGTGAACAGCACTACCTCGTGGGCCTGGACCTGACCGGCCGGCGGGTCGTCGTCGTCGGCGGCGGCACGGTCGCGCAGCGCAGGCTGCCCAGGCTGGTCGCGGCGGGCGCCAGGGTCGAGGTGATCTCGCCCGAGGTGACGCCGTCGGTCCAGGGGATCGTCGACGGCGGCGAGGCCGCGTGGCAGGCCAGGGAGTACGCCGACGGCGACCTGGACGGCGCCTGGTACGTGCTGGCCTGCACCTCCTCGACCGAGGTGAACGCCAAGGTCGCGGCGGACGCCGAGGAGCGCCGCGTGTTCTGCGTGCGCGCCGACGTGGCGGTGAAGGGCACCGCGGTGACGCCGGCGGTCGGCGAGCACGACGGCCTGCTGCTGGGCGTCCTCGCGGGCGGGCAGCACCGCCGCTCGGCGAGCGTGCGGGACGGCCTGCTCTCGGCGTTGCGCGACGGTTCCACCGCCGACCACCACGACCAGCCGGCCGGGGTGGCGCTCGTCGGCGGCGGTCCCGGCGACCCGGACCTGATCACCGTGCGCGGTCGCCGGCTGCTGGCCAGGGCGGACGTCGTGGTGGCCGACCGGCTCGCGCCGCGCGAGCTGCTGGACGAGCTGCCGCCGCACGTCGAGGTGGTGGACGCGGCGAAGATCCCGTACGGCCGGGCGGCGACGCAGGACTTCATCAACACCACGCTGGTCGAGCACGCGAAGGCCGGCCGGTTCGTGGTGCGCCTCAAGGGCGGCGACCCGTACGTGTTCGGGCGGGGTTTCGAGGAGCTGGTCGCGTGCGCCGAGGCAGGCGTGCCGGTCACCGTCGTGCCGGGGGTGACCAGCGCGTTCGGCGTGCCGGCGCTGGCCGACGTGCCGGTGACGCACCGCGGCGTCGCGCACGAGGTGGTGGTCGTGTCCGGGCACGTCGCGCCGGACGACCCGCGGTCGCTGGTCGACTGGTCGGCGCTGGCGCGGTTGAGCGGCACGGTCGTGATCCTGATGGGGGTGGAGCGGGCGGCGGCGTTCGCGGACGCCCTGATGGCGGGCCGCCCGGGCGGCACGCCGGTGTCGGTGATCCAGGAGGGCAGCACCCGGACGCAGAAGGTGGTGCGGTCCACGCTGGCCTCGCTGGCCGCCGACATCGCCGAGCACGGCATCCGCCCGCCCGCGATCATCGTCGCGGGACCGGTTGCCGCGCTGGCCGGGGAACTGCCCTTCCGCTCCTGAGCGCGACCACCGCCCCGGCGGCCACGACCACGACGAGCCCGGCCAGGGCGGCCACCGTCGTGCCGCCGGGGTGGACCAGCGGCTCACCGCGCAGCGCCTGCCACACCAGCAGCCCGAACAGCCCGGTGTGGCCGAGCGCGGCCACGGCGACCAGGCGGGTGCGGACCCGTTCGGCCAGGCCGAGCGCGATCAGCCCCAGGACCAGCAGGATCATCACCTGCAGGCCGTGTTCGCCAGGAACACGGCCGGGATCGCAGTGCCGAACGTGACCTGCGTGAACCGGTTCAGCGGGTCGTCGGAGGTGTTGTAGTGGGTGAACATGCCCCGGCCCGCCTGGACGGCGATCAGCCCGACCTCCACGAACATGATGACCGCGATGAACGTCGCGGTGCCGGACGTCCACCGCTTCCCCTTGTGCGGCAAGGACAACATCCACGACAGGCTGGCCGAGTAGACCGCCGGCGACACCGCGAACTTGAACGGCTTCGCCCACAGCGGCGCGCCCCGCAGCACCCGCCCGCGGGATCACTGGTGCGGGCCCCGCGCCCGGAGGTGGGGCAGGCCCTGCCCCCGGACGGGGTGTGACAATGGCGTCGAGGCCCGGTCGCGACGGCGGGCCGCGCGGAACGGGGTCGGCGTGGCGGTGTGGGTTCGGCTCGCCGGGGTGGGGCTGGCCAAGGTGCGGTTCGCCTACTCCCCGGTGTTCGAGACCGTCATGGCGGTCGACGGTCTGCGCACGCCGGGCGCTCATGCCGTGCACCTGCCGTGGGTGCGGTGGGCGCGGGAGCGGGTCGACGGCATCGCCGGCCTGGACGCGCTGCTGGCCCGGTTGGACGGCCCGGCGAAACCGGCCGACCTGATGCCGGTGCCGGACGTGCGGATGCCCGGCCTGGAGGCCGAGCTGCGGCACGTCGCGCGCCCGGAGGCCGATGTCATCCGCCGCTGCCACGAACGGCTCATCGCGCCGCACTGGGAGCGCATCACCGCCGTCCTCGAAGCCGACATCGCCGCGCGCGCCGCGACGTTGGCCGACAAGGGTGTCGAGGCGGTGTTCCACGACCTGCACCCGGAGGTCGCCTGGGCGGACGGCGAACTGGTGCTGCACCGCAAGCCGGAGCACCGGGTCGACCTGGCCGAGCACGGGCTCGTGCTGTGCCCCAGCGTGTTCTGCTGGCCGAAGGCGTGGATCGCGCTCGACCCCGTCGGCCAGGGCGTGCTGCGCTACCCGGCGCGCGGCATCGGCGCGCTGTGGGAGGACCGGGGCGCGCCGCACGACCTGGCCGCCCTGATCGGCCGCACCCGGGCGCACCTGCTCGCGCTGCTCGAAGCGCCGAGGAGCACGACCGACCTGGCGGCGGCGCTCGGCGTCACGGCGGGCGCGGTGTCCCAGCACATCGGCGTGCTGCGGGCGGCCCGGCTGGTGACCACGCGGCGCGAGGGGCGGCACGTCCTGCACATGCGGACCACGCGGGCGGACGCGCTGATGAGCTGAGGTAATGGGTTGCGTGCAGAGGATGCATTGGATTTATGTCCGCTGGTCAAGCACCTTTAACCGGTGACCGATTCACTGCAGGACACCCGCGTCGTCGTCATCGGGGGCTCCCACCTCGGGCGGCACCTGGCCGAGAGCTTCACCGCGCTGGGCGCGGACGTCATCACCGCCAGCCCCCGGCACGGCACGCGCCTCGACCTCGCCGACGAGCGCGGCGTCGCCGAGTTCGCCGAGACCGTCGGCGAGGTCGACCACGTCGTCTCCACCGCCGCCATGCCCGCCAACGGACCGCTGCGCGACCTCGACGCCGACGGCATCCGCCGGGCGTTCGACGCGAAGGTCGTCGGGCCGCTGCTGCTGGCCAAGCACCTGCGCGTCACGCGGTCGTTGACGGTGTTCTCCGGTTTCGCGGCGTGGCGACCGCAGCGCGACCGGGCCGTCATGGCCGTGACCAACGGCGCGGTGCGGTTCCTGGTGGAAGCCCTGGCCGTCGACCTGGCGCCGGTCCGGGTCAACGCCGTCTCGCCCGGCATCGTCGACTCGGGCGCCTGGCCGCCGGAGTTCCTGGCCACCGCCGGCGACCGCGCCCTGACCGGCGGCGTCGGGCGGCCGGAGGACGTCGCGCAGGCCGTCCACTACGCCGTGACCAACCCGTTCGTCACCGGCGCCGTGCTGCACGTGGACGGCGGCGCCCGGTTCGCCTAGGCGCTCGGCTTCGGCCTGGACCCGGTCATCGAGGTCGCCTCGTCCGCCGCCGTGGCGTGGCAGTTCTCGGGCTCCGACCAGGAAGCATGAGCTGGGCCCGGCCACCTGCTGACCGAGTACCGTTCGCCACGAGCACCACATGCAGCGGCTCGGTCACTGCCAGTGCGGCGGGAGGCGTGGATGGACGAACCGGTCGGCCGAGAGCGGGAACCCGCTCCTCCGGAGATCGGCGCGCGGGTCCGGTCGATCAGGAGGCGTCGGGGCCTCCCGCTCGAAGCGGCCGCCGGTCTGGCGGGGATCACCAAGGGCTACCTCTCCATGCTCGAACGCGGGCAACGCCGGTTCGAGCGGCGCGGGCTGCTGGAGGACATCGCCCGAGCCCTGGGCTGTTCCGTCACCGACCTCACCGGGCAGCCGTACCTGCCCGGTGATCGCGCGAGCGCCGAGGCGCTGGCCACGCTGCCGTCGATCTCGGTGGCCCTCTACGACACGACCCTGCACGACGCGCCGGACGTACCCGCCCGCCCGCTGCGCGAGCTGGTAGCCCAAGCGGCGCGGGCCAACGAGCACTGTGCGCACAGCCGCTACTCGCAGGCCGGACGCGGTCTCGGCGCGCTGCTCACCGACCTGCACGTCCACGTGGTCACCGGCAACGCCGCCGATCGCAGGGTCGCGCTCGCGGCTCTGGTGGAGGCGTGCGTGGTGGCGTGCGGCGTCGCGCGCAGCCTCGGCAACGCGGACCTGGCGGTGACCGCCGCCGGGCGGGGTGGGGAAGCGGCCCGGCGGCTGGGTTCTCCGGCCCTGCTCGGATTCACGGCGATGGCCGGCGCCGGCGCCCTGAGCCGGTTGGGCGCCCGGCACCGCGCCGGGAAGGTCGCGGCGTCGGCCTTGGACCGCCTGGCAGACGTGGCGGACCCCACCGCGCCGGACACCGCGGCCGCCGAGGCGGCGGGGATGCTGCACCTGTCGGTGGCGCAGCTGGCGGCGAAGTCCGGGCGGCCCGACGACGCGGCGGCGCACCTGGCCGAGGCCGCCGCGCTGGCGGAGCGGACCGGCGAGCGCAACGCCCTGTGGTTCAGCTTCGGTCCGGCCAACGTCCGGGCGTGGAGCCTGTCGGTGGCGGTCGAAGCGGGTGGAGGTCCGGCCGAGGCGGAACGGATCGAGGCGACACCCGGCTACGCGGACGCCCTGACCGCCGCCGACCGGCGCGCCGCCCTGCACTTCGACCTGGCCCGCGCCTACGGCCAGGCGGGTGGTGCGCGGGACGGAGCAGCGCTGCGGCACCTGGACACCGCCGACCGGATCGCGCCACAGCGGGTCCGCCACGACCCGGTGGCCCGCGAGCTGCTGGTGGAACTCGACCACCGCGCCCATGTGCGGTCGTGGGAGTTGCGGTCGTTGAAGAACAGGCTCGGCGTGCGTTCACAGATTGTGAACGGCTGACCACCCGGACGTCATAGCGTCCCGTCGGGAACGGGAACGAGCCGTCCGTCCGGAGTCGACAGGGAGAAGTGTCGAAGTGATGCAGGAAAGTCCCGGTGTGCAGATTTCCATCGGCGCCCAAGTGGTGACGAAGGCGCGGGTCGAGGTCTCCGGTGCTGTCGAGTGCCGTCGGGTCGGCGCCGAGGCGGTGTTGTCGTTCGCCGGTGGGGCGCTGGAGGTGGTCCTGACCGAGCCCGCGTTGGAGAAGTTGGTCGACGAGGCCCAGGGAGTGTTCGACACGCTGCTTGAGCAGCACTGACCTCCGGCATTTACCGGCCCCGAACAACGAAAAGCAGGAGTCCCCGGCAAAGGGGACCCCTGCTTTTACCCTGCCACAGGGGTCTGACAGTTTCGGGCCGTCAGACCCCTGTGGACCGTGATCTGTGGACTAGTACGTCGCCCGACGAGGACGACCGGCGCTCGAACCGCCGCGTTCGCGGTCGAAGCGGCCGCCGCGGAAACCGCCGCTGCCGCCGGCGGCGCCGCCGCTGCGCCGAGGACCGCCGCCACCGCCGCGACGGGCGCGGACGGGGACCTCCGGCTCGACCACGGGGATGCCGCTCGGCACCCGCGCGCCGGTGATGCGGACCAGTTCCTCGTCACCCGGGCGGACCTTGGTGGAGACCGGGCGGATGCCCGCGCGCGTGGTCAGGCCCTGCACGGCGCGCCGCTGGTCGTGCGTGACCAGCGTGACGACCGTGCCCGACTGGCCGGCCCGCGCGGTGCGGCCCGCGCGGTGCAGGTAGTCCTTCGGGTCGGCCGGCGGGTCGACGTGCACGACGAGGCTCACGTCGTCCACGTGGATGCCGCGCGCCGCCACGTCGGTGGCGATCAGCACCGGCATGCTGCCCTCGCGGAACTGGCCGAGGACGCGCGTGCGCGCGCTCTGCGCCTTGCCGCCGTGCAACGCGCCCGCGTGCACGCCCATCGACCGCAGCTTCTTGGCCAACCGGTCCACGTGGTGCTTGGTGCGCACGAACATGATCGTCCGGCCCTCGCGCGCCGCGACCTCGGTGACCACCGACTGCTTGTCCTCGGCGGACACGAACAGCAGGTGGTGCTCCATCGTGGTCACGCTGCCCGTGGGCGGCGACACCGAGTGCACCACCGGGTCGTGCAGGTACTGGCGCACCAGCTTGTCCACGTCGCCGTCCAGCGTCGCGGAGAACAGCAGCCGCTGACCGTCCTGCGGCGTCAGGTCGAGGATCGCCCGGACCTGCGGCATGAAGCCCATGTCCGCCATCTGGTCGGCCTCGTCCAGCGCGGTGAACATGACCTCGGACAGGTCCGCCGTGCCCTGCCGGACGTGGTCGGACAACCGGCCGGGGGTGGCGATCAGCAGGTCGACGCCGCGGCGCAGCGCGTCGGTCTGCCGCGGGAACGACGTGCCGCCGACGACCGTGCGGCACCACAGGCCCAGCGCGCGGGCGAACGGGCTGAGGGCTTCCTCGACCTGCATCGCCAGCTCGCGGGTCGGCACGAGCACGAGCGCGCGCGGCTTGAGCGGCTTGGCCCGGCCACCGGCCAGGCGGGACAGCAGCGCCAGGCCGAACGCCAGCGTCTTGCCGGAGCCGGTCTGACCGCGACCCAGCAGGTCGCGGCCCGCCATCGCGTCGGGCAGCGTGGCGGCCTGGATCGGGAACGGTTCGGTGATGCCCGCCTGGGTGAGCGCGCGCAGCAGCTCCTCGGACAGGCCCAGCTCGGCGAACGAGGGCAGCGGGCCCTCGGGCATGGTGCTCTCGACGTGGTCGGGAATGGTGGTCGTCAGCTCCGCGGTGGGAGCGGGACGACGGTTGCCCTGGCCAGGGCGCCTGCTGCGGGGCTTGCGGAACTGCTGCTGGCGCTCGGAACGGCCTTGGGACATTGTCGGCAAAACAAACCTCCGGGACACGGCACGTCTCGAGGATTGCTCTGCTGAAGCAGGCGCGATCGCGGGGACGGGCCCGGCGCGCGGATCGCGCCGATAGTGGTTGGGAAGCACCACCGGCCACTCTGGCGGCCTGGGGCGCTCAGTGGCGCCACCGGGCGGTGCACCACTCAGTCTAGCTGATCACGCGCCGTGATCCGGCACCACGACGGTGTTCTGTCGCACACGGGTGGCGAACGGGTCGGTCACGCGCTGGTGAACGAGGGCGTGCGGCGTGGTGGTTCCCAGGCCGGGTTCGACCCGGGAACCACCACCTGACCTGCGGTTCGACCACCGGTCGACCCGTTCTCGTCCGATCCTGATCATCCCGAACGGTGATCACCGATCGGGGGTGGAGGTCACCGCAGACCCGCGAGATCCAACAACGACTCGGTCACCTCGCGCGGTTCCGCCAACTCCGGCGGCAGCCCGCGCGCGGTGAACCAGCCCGCGACGTTGCGCACGTCCCGCTCCAGGAACTCCGGACCGCGGGGGTTCGCCGCCAGGTCCACCACCTGCGGCAGGTCGATCACGACCAACCGCCCGTCGTGCACCATCAGGTTGAACGCCGACAGGTCGCCGTGCGCCAGGCCCGCGCCCGCCATCACGCCCAGCGCGTCCACCAACTGCCGCCACAGGTCCAGCAACCCGTCCGGCTCCGGCCGCAACTGCGCCAACCGCGGCGCCGCCGCGCCGTCCGCGCCGACGAACTCCAGCAGCAGCTCGGTGCCGTCCCGCTGCACGGGGTACGGCACCGGCGCGCCCAACTGCCACAGCTTCGCCAGCGCCGCGAACTCGGCCACCGCCCACCGCTCCGCGATGAGGTTGCGGCCGAACGCGCTGCGGTTGGTCATCGCGCGCATCTCCCGCGACCGCCGCATCCGACGGCCCTCCAGGTAACCCGCGTCCCGGTGGAACAGCCGGTGGTCGTTGCTGCGGTACCGCTTCGCCGCCATCAGGCAGGACCGGTCGGTGCCGGGCATCGCGCGCTCCAGCAGGAAGACGTCCGCCTCCTTGCCGGTCTTCACGATCCCCAGCTCGCGGTCCACCGCGGACAGGTCCGTGACCAGCCACGACGGGTGCGGCTTCGGCCCCTGGTCGGCGTCGCCCCAGGTGGACCACCGGTCGCCGGAGTCCGGGACGTCAGCGGCGAGCGCGTCCTCCCGCATCTGGGCGAGGCGGTCCTTGGCCTCTTCGGTGAGCCGGCCGCGCCGGCCCGGCTCGACGTCGCCGTCGGCGCGCGCCGACGACTTCTTGGTCTTCTTGGCCCGCCAACGCAGGTCGTCGGCGTGGTCGAACTCGGATTCGAAATCGGCGTAGTTCTCGTGCTCGCGCACTGGATGTGCTCCAGGTGAAGGGGGTGAACGCCCCACCCGGCGCGGTGTGGTCCTTCGCGCGGGGTCGCGTCAGGCGAGAGGGGCGAGCGGACGGGTCGGCGCCACGTCCCGGACAGCTGTCGCCATGCGGCACCTCCTCGACTCCGCCGTGGTCTGCCACCACCGGCGCTCCACGCGTTCGCACAGGCTGCCCGCCCTCGTCGCACGGGCGCAACCGATTTACCGCCGCGACGGCTAGCGGGCCTCCACCCGGTAGCTGCCGCGCTCGCCCAGCCACGCCTTGGCCAACTGCGCGATCACCAGCGAGTCGTGCCGCAGCACCCGTTCGTCGTGCCACCGCTCGGCCGTCGGCGCGACCGCCAGCATCCGCTTCCGGGCCGTGCCGCTGAACTCCACCAACGCCTCCACCGCCGGTCCGACCGCCTCCGGCGCGAGGGGGTCGGACGCCTCCGCGCACGGCAGTTCGAGGACCGCGCCGCCGAACGTCGCCGAAGTGCCGAGGTCCCGGGCCAACTGGTGCTCCACCGACTCCGCGTTCACCTGCCGCTGCCGCCAGGTCCGGTCCGCCAGGGCCAGCCGCAGCCCGAGCAGGCGGGCCAGGCACACCCCCGACCACACCTGCCGCAACACCGCCGGCGCGTCCAGCTCGCCCGACCGCAGGTCCTCGGTGACCCCCCGGAGCTGCGCGGACGTCACCGCTTCCGACCTCGGGTGATCGCGGGTGTCGCCGGGGGTGTCGCCAGGTGTGTTGGAGGTCACCCGGTCATTCTGACATCAGCATCACGACAGGTGACAAATCGCTCGCCCTCGGTCACGCAAATGGCGGTTATCGGTGTGAAAAGGACCTTCGGTAATCCTTCGGTGCGACGCCCACCACGGACACGAAGTGGTGCCGCAACAAGGCGGCCGTGCCGAAACCGCAGCGGTGCGCCACGTCCTCCACGGCGAGCTGCGTCTCCTCCAGCAGCTGACGGGCGAGCAGCACCCGCTGGGTGGTCAGCCAGCGGTGCGGCGTGGTGCCCGTCTCGGCGGAGAAGCGGCGGGCGAACGTGCGCTCCGACATCGTCGCCCGTTCGGCCAGGCTCGTCACGGTGTGCTCGTGCTCCAGGTGGTCCTGGAGCCACGCGAGCAGCGGCTGGAGGCTGTCGGCCCGGTGCGGTGCGGGCAGCTCCACGAACTGGCGCTGACCGCCGTCGCGCTGCGGCGCGACGACCATGCGCCGCGCGATGGTGGCGGTGGCGGCCGCGCCCAGCTCGCGGCGCACCACGTGCAGGCAGGCGTCGATGCCGGCCGCGGTGCCCGCGCTGGTGACGATGTCGCCCTCGTCCACGAACAGCACGTCGGGGTCGACCTCGGCGCGGGGGAAGCGCTCGGCCAGGTCGGCGGCGTGGCTCCAGTGGGTGGTGCAGCGGCGGTCGTCCAGCAGGCCCGCCGCGCCGAGGACGAACGCGCCGCTGCACACGGAGAGCAACGTGCTGCCCCGGCGGTGGGCGCGCAGGATGGCCTCGACGACAGCGGGCGGGTACTCGTCGCGGATCGTGACGGCCGGGACGGCGACCAGGTCGGCGCGGTCGAGGGCGTCGAGGCCGTGGTCGGGGGTGAGGGAGGCGCCGACGCTGGTGCGGATCGGCGTGCCGGGGCGTTCGCCGCAGACCAGGAAGTCGATCGGCGGGATGCCCTCCTCGGTGCGGTCGATGCCGAAGACCTCGCAGATCACGCCGAACTCGAACGGCGCGAGGCCGTCGATGACCACGGTGGCGACGGTGCGGAGCATGCGCTCAGGGTAGTTGGCAGGATCTTGACGTACAACGGCACACCTGCCAATTGTGGCAGGTTCTTGTGGGTCGCACAGTTAGTGCCATGACCGCGATCCTCTTCGCCCTGGCAGTAGTGGCACTGATCGGCTACGGCCTGGAGCGCAACCACCGACGTCAGCTCCGCCTCGACCCCGGCCTGTCCGGGAGCGCCAACGCGGACGACCGCGACCTGCCGCGCGTGACGGCCGACCTGCACGCCACGGCCACCCGCGCGAACTCCCGCCCCGCGACGGCGACCCCGGCCCCGGCCAACCCGGCCCCGACCACCCACCGCCCGACCACCCGCCGACCGACCGCCCAGGTCCGCTCGGTCCACGCGGCCTGACCCCCGGCCGTCGACGGTCGGTCACACGATCAGGTCGGCCGCGTCACGCCCGGTCGGCTCCACCCGCAACCCGGCCTTCGCGGCGACCTTCAGCAACCCCTTGAGGTCGGTCGGCTCGGCCCGCGACTTCACGATCGCCTGCGCGAGCCGACCCTTGTGCGCCTTGTTGAAGTGGCTGACCGCGTTGCGCCGCCCCTTCGCGTCCTCCGTGACCACCCTGATCACCGCCGCGTGCGGGATGCGGGCCAGCGACGTGTACGGACTCGACCGCAGGTCCACCACGAACCCGTCCGCGGCCGCCAGCACCGGTTCGAGCGCGGGCCGCCACAGCGCGCCGAGCGGCCCGACGGACGGCAGCGCGCTGCCGCCGGACAACCGGTACGCGGGGATCGGGTCCCCGCCGCCGACCACCCCGAACAACGCCGACGCCACCGCCAGGCGCCTGAAGGCCCGGGCCTTCTCGGCCTTCGTCAACGAGTCCAGGCCGAGCGCGTCGTACAGCACCCCGGTGTACCGCGCGAGCGCCGGCAGGGTGGGCGAGCGGCGGAGTTCGGCGTTGCGCCCCACCTCGCCGGCCTGGCGCTCGGACAGCCCCAGCGCGGCGAGGCTGGCGGGCACGTCGGCGGCGAGGTCGGCCAGGGCGTCCAGCAGCTTGCCGCGCACGGGGTTCAGCTCGGGGTGCGACAGCAGGTCGAGGTCGAGCGGCGCACCGGAGCCGCCGAGGGCCTTGGTCTCCGACGGGGGGAGCAGTACGAGCACGGCGGTCAGGCTAGGCGCTCACCCCTCGTCCGCTCGCACGCCCCGCCCGCGCCTCAGGCCGGTTCCCCGAGCTGGCCGACGCAGAACTGGTTGCCCTCCGGGTCGGCCAGCACGGTCCACGTGAGCCCCGGCACGGTGTGCTCGCCCACTTCCGTCGCCCCCAGCCCCACCAGCCGGGCCACCTCCGCCGCCCGGTCCGGCACGTGGGCGTCGAAGTGGACCCGGTTCTTGCCCGGCGTCGGGTCGTCCACCCGCTGCAGCCCCAGCTGCACACCGCCCCCACCGCCGGGCGCGAGGACCAGGAACTCGTCCCAGTCGTGCTGGACCGACGTGCCCAGCGCCCTGGTCCAGAACTCCGCCAGCCGCTGGGGGTCGGTGGTGTCGATGGTGATCATCCCGATGCTCATGGCCATGGCCGGCACGCTAGACCCGCGCACCGACAATCCCGATCACCACCGCCGGACCGCCGTCGGCCGACGCCGGTCCGGCGACGCGCCCAGGCGGAACCCGTTGGAACTGATCAGGGGCGGTTCACTACCCTTTCCCGGACAACCCGCCCACGAGGAGCACCCACCGTGATCACGAGGATGTCGTCGCTGTTCCTGCGCACCCTGCGCGAGGACCCGGCCGACGCCGAAGTACCCAGCCACAAGCTGCTGGTCCGCGCCGGCTACGTCCGCCGCGTCGCGCCGGGCGGCTACTCGTGGCTGCCGCTGGGGCTCCGGGTGCTGCGCAACATCGAGCAGGTCGTGCGCGAGGAGATGGACGCGTTCGGCGCGCAGGAGATCCAGTTCCCCGCGCTGCTGCCGAAGGAGCCCTACGAGGCGACGAACCGGTGGACCGAGTACGGCCCCAACATCTTCCGCCTCAAGGACCGCAAGGGCGCCGACTACCTGCTCGGCCCCACGCACGAGGAGCTGTTCGCGCTCACCGTGAAGGGCGAGTACTCGTCGTACAAGGACTACCCGGTCACGCTCTACCAGATCCAGACCAAGTACCGGGACGAGGCGCGCCCCCGCGCGGGCATCCTGCGCGGCCGCGAGTTCGTGATGAAGGACTCCTACTCCTTCGACCTCGCCGACGAGGGCCTGGCGCACTCCTACCAGCAGCACCGCGACGCCTACATCCGCATCTTCGACCGGCTGGGCATGGAGTACGTGATCGTCTCCGCCACGTCCGGCGCGATGGGCGGGTCGGCGTCGGAGGAGTTCCTGGCGGTCGCGGCGACCGGTGAGGACACCTTCGTCCGCAGCACGGAGTCCGGCTACGCGGCGAACGTCGAGGCGGTCACCACGCCCGCGCCCGCCGAGCAGGACCCGGCGGCGCAGCCCGAGGCGCAGGTGCACCACACGCCGGGGACGCCGGCCATCGAGTCGCTGGTCGCCTTCCTGAACGCCAACACCGACCGCTCCTTCACCGCCGCGGACACCTTGAAGAACGTCCTGGTGAAGACGAAGAAGCCCGGTGACGAGGACTGGCAGCTGCTGGCCGTCGGCCTGCCCGGCGACCGCGAGGTCGACCTGAAGCGCCTGGAGGCGGCGGTCGAGCCGGCCGAGGTGGCGATGCTGGAGGAGGCGGACTTCGCCCGCAACTCCTTCCTGGTCAAGGGTTACATCGGCCCGGCGGCGCTGCTGGCCAACGGGGTCCGCTACCTGGTCGACCCGCGCGTGGTGCGCGGCACCGCGTGGGTGACCGGCGCGGACAAGCCCGACCACCACGTGGTGGACCTGGTCGTCGGCCGCGACTTCACGCCGGACGGCACGATCGACGTGGCCGAGGTGCGCGAGGGCGACCCGTCGCCGGACGGCAAGGGCGTGCTGGTCGCCGCGCGCGGCATCGAGATCGGGCACATCTTCCAGCTCGGCCGCAAGTACGCGGACGCGTTCTCGCTGGACGCGCTCGGCCCGGACAGCAAGCCCGTCCGGATCACCATGGGCTCCTACGGCATCGGCGTGTCCCGCCTGGTCGCGGCGATCGCCGAGCAGAGCCACGACGACCGGGGCCTGATCTGGCCGCGCAACGTCGCGCCCGCCGACGTGCACGTGGTCGTCGCGGGCAAGGACGAGACGCTGCTCGCGGGCGGCGAGAAGCTGGCCGGCGAGCTGTCCGCCGCCGGGCTGAAGGTGCTGCTGGACGACCGCAAGGCCAGCCCGGGCGTGAAGTTCGCCGACGCCGAGCTGATCGGCGTGCCGACGATCCTGGTGGTGGGCCGCGGCCTGGCCAACGGCCTGGTCGAGGTCAAGGACCGGCGCACCGGCGAGCGCGAGGAGGTGCCGGTGGCCGACGCCGTCCAGCACCTGCTGACCGTCGTCAGGGGCTGACGCCCAGGACGGCGGCGACGAGCGCGGTGGTGTCGGACAGGTCGTCCAGCACCACGTGCGCACCCGCTCCACGCAGTTCCGCGACCCCGCTGCGGCCCGTCGCCACACCGATGGCGACGGCGCCGTGGCGGAGCGCGGCGTCCACGTCGTGCGGCGTGTCGCCGATGACGACGGTCCGGAACTCGCGGTCGTGCTTGGCGGTGGCCAGCCGCACGGCTTCCCGCACCAGGTCGGGCCGGTGCTCGGACAGCGCGCCGTAGCCGCCGATCCCGAGGTCCAGGTGCTCGTCCAACCCGAACGCGGCCAGCTTGAACCGGGCGATCTCCACCAGGTTGCCGGTCACCAGCGACTGCACGACGTCGTCCCGCGCCGCCAACGCCCGCAGCGCCTCCAGCACGCCCGGCAGCACGTGCCCCTGCACGGGCAGCATCCCGCGTTCCCTCTCGGCCACGTCGACCAGGGCCGCGTGCAGCCGCGCGACCAGCTCGTCGGTGGGCTCCAGGCCGTGCACCGCCAGCACTTCGCGCGAGATGGCGCGCTCGGTGCGCCCGGCGAACACGACCGACCGCACGACGTCCAGGCCCGCCGTCGCGCGCAACGCGGTGCGGTACCACTCGCGCCCCAGGCCCCGCGCGTCGATCAACGTCAGGTCGATGTCCCACAGCACCAACGTGTTCACGACCGGCGCACGCTCTCCAGGATGCGCGTCACGTCGTCGTCCGACGGCCCCTCGGCCACGTGCGGCCCGCCTTGGGCGACGTTGAGCACGAAGACCGCCACCTCGGCGCCGTTGCGCACGGCCACCGCGCTGACCGTGGCCTTGGGCGCGTAGCAGGCGTTGGCGGACTTGGGCGTCACCTCGACGCTGAGCCGGACCACCCCGTCGTCGGAGCCCTCGACCCGGGGTTCGGTGATCTCGGGCGCCGCGCCGGCGATCGTGTAGCCGCCGGCGGCGATCCGGTTCACCAGCTCGGTGGCGACCTGCTCGGGGTCGTCGTCGATGACCGAGCCGGACACCGACTGCGCCTGGATCATGCTGCGGCCCTGGCACTGGAACGGCCGGGACACGTGCGACTCGGACAGCGGCACCCGCCCGGACGCGCCGCCGCCGGTGGACTCCCACGACGGCGGCAGCTCGTAGGCCAGGCCCGCCTCGGTGTCGTCCACCTCCTGCCAGTCCGGCGCGGCGGAGGTCGACGTGGTCGGTGGCGCGTCGGCCCGGTCGTCGCCGGCGTTCAGCACGACGAACGCCGTGACGCCGCCCGCCACGAGCAGGACGGCGACGACGGCCAGCGCGATCCACAGCGGCGCGCGGTCCGGTCGCTTCGGCGGTGGCTGCTGGTAGACGCCCAGCCCGGTGTAGCTCACCGGCCCAGCGACCGGACGGAGTCGACCATGCCCTGCAGCTCGGCCTCCGTCGGCGGCTTCGGCTCGGCCGGACCGCCTTCGAGGTCGCCGTTGGCCATGAACACGTGCAGCGCCTTGTCGCCTTGGAGCACCAGCACCTTCACCACGCCCTTGGTGGCCAGGCACGGGTCGCCGGACGTGGTGGCGACGGCGTCGACCTGCACGCCCTCGACCTCGCCGCGGGTGCCGGCGATCTTCACCGGCTTGGGCTCGCCGAGCTTCACCTCGGACTGCGGCGCGGAGTTGTAGTACTGGGTGGCGAGCTTCTGCGCGAAGTCCTTGGCGGTCGCGGTGAGGTCGGCCCGCGGCACCAGGACGCCGCCCGCGCCACCCCGGTTGAAGCCGCTGTCGCCGCAGTCGTAGGCGCCGGTGACGGTGAGCCCGGTCAGCTCCACGTCGTCCATCCCGTCGACCGGCGCGGTCCTGGGCGAGGGCGACCAGCCCTTGGGGACGTCGTAGCTGTACGCGAGGGCGGGGACCGGCAGGCAGTTCCAGCCGGCCTTGACCGGCTCGCAGGTGGCGTTCGGCGCGCTGGACGCGGTCGACCTCGGCGTGCCGGTGGTCGTCGTCGTGGTCGCGCTGCTCGTGGTCCCCTGGACGACCGGGGTCGAGTCGTCCGGGCGGGTCAGCACGAACGCGGTCACGCCGCCGCCGACGAGCACGACGATCACGCCGATCGCCAGCCACAGCTTGGTCCGGTCCTTCTTCGGCGGGGGTTCGTCACCGCCGGAGAACACGCCGAGGCCGCCGTACGAGCCGCCGTAGCCCTGCTGCTGCGGGTAGACCGGCTGCGGGTAACCCTGCTGGGGGTGGCCTTGGTCCTGCGGGCCCCAGTCGCCCCGGCCGGGCTGGCCGCCCCAGCCGGACTGCCCGTCACCTGGGTGAGTCACGGCGTGAACCGTACCCGCTCGCACCGACAACCCGACCCGCTCCACGTAATTCATCACGCGTTGACTTCTGTCGGCGGCACGCCGTAGCCTCCAATTCAACACATGATGAACTACTGGGGAGGGAACCATGGCCGCACTGCACGACCGGCCGCCCGCCGTCATCGCGGTGGCCACCGCCGTCGTGGGCGCGTTGATCGCGCTCGTGCTCGGCCTGCTGACGTTCGGCGTCCAGGCGACGGCGCACCCGGACGCGGTGCCGCTCGCGGTCGCCGTCGACGCGGACGCGCCGCCGCAGCTGCGCGGGGTCGCCGACGAGCTCGCCGCGAGCGACGCGGCGGAGGTCGCGTGGCGGGTGGCCGCACCCGACGAGGCGCGGGACCTGTTGTCCCGGCAGGAGGTCTACGGGGTCCTCGAACTCGCGCCCGGCGGCGCGAAGGTGGTGCTCTCCGGCGCGGTGAACCCGGCCGGCGCGCAGGTCGCCCAGCAGGTGCTCACCGGCGTCGCCCAGGCGGCCGGGACGCAGCCCGAGGTCGTCACGCTGAACCCGTCGTCGGCCGCCGGTCGGACCGCGCCGCTGGCCGCGAGCACGCTGCTGTGGATCGCAGGGCTGGTGGCCGCGGCGGCGTTCACGCTGGTGGCGCGCAAGCCGACCACGGCCGCACGGCTGACGGGCGTGCTCACCGCGACCGCCCTCGGCGTCGCCGTGGTGGCGGGCTTCTTCGCGCTGTGGGACTCGACCCTGCCGCTCGGCTGGGGCGTGCTCGGCTACCTGGCCCTGGTCGGGGCGGCGTTCGCGCTGGTCCAGGGCGCGCTGCTGAAGCTGCTCGGCATCCGCGCGATGGCCGTGCTCGGGCCGCTGTACCTGATCGCGCCCGCCGTCGCGGGCCAGGCGCCGGAACTGCTCGACCCCGCCTACCGGGCGCTGCTGTGGTCCTGGACGCCGTTCCGGTTCTCGGCCGAGGGCCTGCGCGCCCTGCTGCACGGCGGTTCGCCGGACGCCGCCCAGGTCTGGGTGTTCGCCGCGCTCGCGGTGGTCGGGCTGGCCGTGCTGCTGCTACCCCGCGAGGAAGGACAGCCGGACCTTGCGGACGGGGTTGTCGACGTTGGTGTCGACCAGGCAGACCGACTGCCAGGTGCCGAGCGCCAGCACACCGCCTAGCACCGGGATCGTCGCGTGCGGCGGCACGAGCGCGGGCAGCACGTGGTCGCGGCCGTGGCCGGGCGTCCCGTGCCGGTGCCGCCAGCGGCCGTCGGCGGGCAGCAGCTCGCGCAACGCCGCCAGCAGGTCGTCGTCGCTGCCCGCGCCGGTCTCCAGCACCGCCAGGCCCGCGGTGGCGTGCGGCACCCAGACGTGCAGCAGCCCGTCGCCCTCCACGCCGGCCAGGAACTCCTCGCAGGCGCGGGTCAGGTCGTGCACGACCTCGGTCGAACCGGTGCGGACCTCGATCTCTTCGCTGAGCATGCCTGCAGAGCTTACGAACGGGATCGCGGTGCGGCCGGGCCGCGCGGTCGGGCAGGATGCCGGTCGTGATCCACACCGCGCTCGTCACCGGGGCCAACCAGGGCATCGGCGCCGCGACCGCCAAGGCCCTCGCGGCCGCGGGCGCCAACGTCGTCATCACGTTCCTGCGGTTCGCGCCCGCGCCGGACCCGAGCCTGCCGCGGGACTACTTCACCGCGCGCGAGTCGACCGCGGACGACGTGGTCGCCGCCATCACCGAGGCGGGCGGCCGGGCGCACGCGGTCGAGGCCGACCTGGCCGACCCGCTGACGCCCGGGCGGCTGTTCGACACCGCCGAGCGGGTGTTCGGGCCGGTGGACATCCTGGTCAACAACGCCTCCAGCTGGGTGCAGGACACGTTCCTGGCCGCCGAGACCGACCAGTTCGGCCGGGTGCTGCGGGCCGTGACGCCGCAGACGTTCGACGCGCAGTTCGCCGTCGACGCGCGGGCGGGCGCGCTGCTGATCGCCGAGTTCGCCCGGCGGCACATCGCCCGCGGCGGCAACTGGGGCCGGATCGTCGGCCTGACCTCGGGCGGCCCGCTCGGGTTCCCGAGCGAGGTGTCCTACGGCGCGGCGAAGGCGGCGCTGGACAACTACGCCATGTCGGCGGCGGCCGAGCTGTGGCCGCACGGCATCACGTCGAACGTGGTCAAGCCGGGCGTCACCGACACCGGCTGGGTCAACGACGCGGTGCGCGCCGAGCACGTCGTGTCGCAGCCGGAGGACGTGGCCGACGTGGTGGCGTTCCTGTGCTCGGACGCGGCGGGGAAGGTGACGAAGAACGTCATCAGCCTGCGCTGATACCACCCGGGTTGGTATTACCCGCTGGTAACATAGCCGTCGTGAAGGCTTCCCGTCTGCGCCGCGGCATGAACCTGTGGCCACCGTTCCTGTTCGCCGGCATCCGCGTGGTCGAGCTGTCCGACGACTACCGCCACGCCCGGGTCCGGATGCGGTTGCGCTGGTGGAACCGCAACTACGTGGGCACCCACTTCGGCGGCTCGCTGTTCGCCATGACCGACCCGTTCTGGATGCTGCTCGTGCTGCACCACCTCGGCCGCGAGCACCTGGTGTGGGACCGGGCGGGCGAGATCGAGTTCGTCAAGCCCGGCCGCGGCACCGTGCACGCCGAGTTCCGGCTGACCGACGAGCGGCTGGCCGAGGTCCGCTCGCTCGCCGAGGGCGGCGGCAAGGCGCTGGTCTGGTTCGCCACCGACGTGGTGGACGAGGCGGGCGACGTCGTCGCGCGCACCCGCAAGCAGGTCTACGCCCGGCGCAAGGACCGCAAACCGGTGGACGGCGGGGTCGCCGAGCACGTGTGATGACCACATGCGCTCCGCCTTCGGCACGACGTTCGACGCACCCCCCGGCTACCTGAACACCGCGAGCATCGGCGTTCCCCCGACGCCCGCGGCCACCGCCGTCGCCGACGCCGTGCGGCGGTGGTCCACCGGCGCGGACGGCCCCGACGTGGCCGACTCCCGGGTGACCGCGGCGCGCCGGGCGTTCGGGCAGCTGGTCGGGGTGCCGGGCGAGCGGGTGGCGGTGGGCGCGTCGGCGTCCCAGCTCGTGGCCCTGGTCGCGGCGAGCCTGCCCGCCGACGCGTCGGTGCTGGTGGCCCGCGGCGAGTTCACCAGCCTCACGTTCCCGTTCGCCGCCCGCGGCTTGCGGATCACCGAAGTCGATCTCGACGGGATCGCGGCCGAAGCGGGCGCGCACGACCTCGTCGCGGTGAGCGTCGTGCAGTCCGCCGACGGCCGGATCGCGGACCTCGAAGGGCTGCGCGCGGCCGGCGTCCCGGTGCTGCTGGACGCCTCCCAGGCGGTCGGCTGGCTGCCGCTCGACCTGGCGTGGGCGGACTGGGTGGTGGCCATCGGCTACAAGTTCCTGATGTCGCCGCGCGGCTGCGCGTGGCTGGCGTGCTCGCCGTCGGCGTTGGAGCGCACGGTGCCGGTGGCGGCCAACTGGTTCGCCGGTGACGACCCCTGGGCCACGGTGTACGGGCTGCCGCTGCGGCTCGCGCCCGACGCCCGGCGGCTCGACCTGTCGCCCGTCTGGCTGTCCCAGCACGGCGCGGCCGAGTCGCTGCCCTACCTCGCGTCGCTCGACCTGGAACGGGTCCGGGACCACAACGTGGCGCTGGCCGACGGGCTGCTGGCCGGCCTCGGGCTGCCTGCCCGCGGGTCGGCGATCGTCTCGCTCGACCTGGCGGGCGCGGGGGAGCGGTTGGCGGCGGCGGGCGTCCGGTCCAGCGTCCGCGCCGGGCGCGTCCGGCTGGCGTTTCACCTGTACAACACGGTGGCCGATGCCGATCTGGTGCTCAGAGCGCTCGCCTGACCCTCTTCCGTTACCGTGGGTCTTTGTGTCGGTTCCTCCCGAATCACCCGAAGAGGTGACGCAGCGGATTCAGCCCATCCGACCGTCCGACACCGCCCCGCTGTGGCGGTCGGAGATCGGGCAGCTGGACTCGCTGCTCGGCCCGCCCACGCCACCACCACCGCCGCCCGCGCCCGCGCCGCGCTCACGTAAGGGACTGCTGCTCAAGATCGCGGGCCTGCTCGGCGTGGCCGTGGTGTCCGGGCTGGTGTGGCTGGTCGTGATGCCGGAGGAGACCACGACCGGCACGCCCGCCACCACGTCCGCCAAGGTGGGCGAGTTCGACTTCGCCGCCTCGCCGGACGTGCCCGAGCCGATGAAGGACAGCGACTGCGCGTCGCACGCCTACGGCCAGACCAAGGCGTTCCTGACCGCGACGCCGTGCCAGCAGCTCACTCGCGCGCTGTACACGACGACCACCCCCGACGGCATGAAGGTCTACACGTCCGTGTCGGTGGTGCGGATGAAGTCCCCCGAGGACGCCGCGAAGCTGAAGGACCTCACCACGCAGGACGGCACCGGCAACGTCAACGACCTGGTCAAGGACGGCGCGGTGAAGGTGACGGGCCTGACCACGCTGGGCAACGGCGGCTTCGCGGCCAGGCAGCAGGACCGCGACGTGGTGATCATCGAGTCGGACTCGGTGGAGCACGGCCCCGACGAGGCCGCGCACAACCGCCTGATGAAGCGGATCAGCGACGACGCCTTCCGGCTCGCCGCCGACCTGAACCCCTGACCGGCCCTGACCGGCCCTGACCGGCCCGAACCCCTACCGAGCCGAACCCGATCCGCCCGAACCCCGGTCGGCCCGGACCCCGGTCGGCCCGGACCCCGACCGGTCAGCCCACCGCCGCGCCCGGCAGCGTGATCGACGCCGGGGTCAGCCCGGCCGCCTTCCGCCACCGCGTCGCCCGCACCGCCGACGCGGTCAGCGCGTCCAGCGCCGACCGCCGCAGCTCACCGTCGTCGGTCCGCTCCAGCACGCCCCGCCACGCCAGGCACGCGTCCGTCTCCGCCGCGATCAGCGCCGCGATCGCCGACGCCGCGCTGTCCACCGGCTGGGGCGGCAGGTAGGCGGGCGCGGGCGGCCGGGGCGTGGCGCCCGCGTCGCGCAGCCACCGCTCCGTCACGTCCCGGCGCGCCCGGTGCGCGTTCGCGCCGTCGGCCACCGCCGCCTCCTGCTGCGGGCCCGCGATGAACGCGCTGACCAGCCCGTACGTCCACACCGCCGCGTGCTCGGCGGCCAGCGCCCCCTGCACCGCGTCCACGTTCACGACAACGCCTCCACCAGGCTCGCGCACCCGGCCGCCACCGAGGCGACCAACCCCACCCGGTGCGGCTCCGCCGACGCCACCAGGTCACCCGCCTGCTTCTGGGCCGCCTGCAGCGCGGGCGCCAGCGACTCCCGCGACGCGCCCGCCGGCGGCGCCACCGGCGCCGACGTGGTCGGCGGCGCGGACGAGCCCGGCACCCTCGGCGTGGCCCGGTCCACCTCCGCCTGCAGCCGGGCGGCGTGCTCGGTGCGCGCGGCGGCCGTCTCGGTCGCGCCGACGGCGGTGGCCAGCGCGGCGTCCGACAGCGCCGACCGCACCAGCTCGGCCAGCGGGTCCGGCGGCGGTGGAGGGGGTGGTGGTGTGGTGCACGCGACTGCCAGCGGCGCCGTGGCCGCCGCCAGCAGCACTCCGCGCCTGCTGAGCGCCGTTCTTCCGATCACGTGTTCCGATCCTGCCAGAGCGGGCCGATCGCCCGTGGGACGTGGGAGGCCGCCGAACCAGATAGTCTGGGCGACCACGGCCGGCGAAGTGCAGCGTCGGCCGGGGTTGCCGTGCCCTCTGCACTCGAAGAGAACTTGGAGTCACCACGTGTCCAGCCCGCCGCGCGGAGAACTCGCCGCGCAGCTAGCACCCGTCGTGCGGGAGGCGGTCGAGGCCATCGGCTTCGACCTGGAACTGCTCGACGTGAACCAGGCTGGGCGTCGCAGGCTGGTCAAGGTGGTCGTGGACGGCGACGAGGGGATCGGGCTGGACGAGGTGGCGCAGGCCAGCCGCGCCGTGTCCGCCGCCCTCGACGCCCACGAGCACCTGATCGCCGGGCCGTACACGCTAGAGGTCACCTCGCCCGGCGCGGACCGCCCGCTCACCAAGCCACGCCACTGGGCGCGCAACCGGCTGCGCCTGGTGAAGGTCAAGCAGCCGGAGCAGGTCGAGTGGTTCGGCCGCGTCGGCGACGCCGACGACACCGGCGTCGTGCTGCTGGTCAAGGGCGAGCTGCGCCGCGTCGAGTACCGGACGATCGAGCGCGCCGTCGTCGAAGTCGAGTTCAAGCAGCCCCCGGTCGAAGAGCTCGCGCTCCTCGAGGGCAAGCACCTGAAGGAGGAGTCGGAGTGAACGTCGACATCGCCGCTCTCAGGGCGATCGAACGGGACAAGGACATCCCCTTCGACACCGTCCTCGAAGCCATCGAGACCGCCCTGCTGACCGCCTACAAGCACACCGACGGGCACCACTCGCACTCCCGCGTCGAGATCGACCGCAAGACCGGCGTGGTGCGGGTGCTGGCCCAGGAGCTGAACCCCGACGGCACGGTGGCCGAGGAGTGGGACGACACCCCCGAGGGGTTCGGCCGCATCGCCGCCACCACCGCCCGCCAGGTCATCCTCCAGCGCCTGCGCGACGCCGAGCACGAGCGCACGTTCGGCGAGTTCTCCGCGAAGGAGGGCGAGATCATCGCCGGCGTGGTGCAGCGCGACGCCCGCGCCAACGCCCGCGGCATGGTCGTGGTCCAGATCGGCGACACCGAGGGCGTGCTGCCGCCCGCCGAGCAGGTGCCCGGCGAGTCCTACGAGCACGGCTCGCGGCTCAAGTGCTACGTCGTCGGCGTCTCCCGCGGCGCGCGCGGCCCGCAGATCACCCTTTCGCGCACGCACCCGAACCTGGTGCGCCGGCTGTTCGCGCTGGAGGTGCCCGAGATCGCCGACGGCACCGTGGAGATCCCCGCGGTGGCACGTGAGGCAGGTCACCGTTCGAAGATCGCGGTCCGCACGACGGTGTCCGGCGTCAACGCCAAGGGCGCCTGCATCGGCCCCATGGGGGCACGTGTGCGCAACGTCATGAGCGAGCTGGCCGGCGAGAAGATCGACATCATCGACCACTCCGACGACCCCGCCACGTTCGTCGGGAATGCCTTGTCACCGGCGAAGGTTGTATCCGTGCGGGTGCTCGACGAGCGCGCCAAGACGGCACGGGTCGTGGTCCCGGACTTCCAGCTCTCCCTCGCCATCGGCAAGGAGGGCCAGAACGCCCGGTTGGCCGCCCGGCTCACCGGCTGGCGCATCGACATCCGCAGTGATGCGGAGGCCGGCGGGTCCGCTCCGGCGGGCGCGGCGACATCCGGTTCGGCTGAATAGGCAACAGGGGATAGACTTCTCAGTGGTTCAACGTCGGGGATCGGATCCCACGCACATCGGCCCGGTTCGTACGTGCATCGGATGCCGCGCTCGGACGTTGCCCTCCGAGCTGCTGCGCGTGGTGGTCGTGGACGGGACCGTGGTCCCGGACGCACGACGGCGGTTGCCCGGTAGGGGAGCATGGCTGCACCCCGATCCGGACTGCCTCCGCAACGCCGAGAAGCGCCGGGCGTTCCCCAGGGCCTTCCGGGTCCAGGGGGCGCTCGACGTGGAACGCGTCCGCGGTCATCTCGAGCGGTGTGGGCAGGAGGTCGCGGGATCGCCCCGTGACCAGCAGGAAGCAAGGAAGCAGGTCGACCCGTCATGAGTCAGCCGTGAAGCTGAAGACATGAACGCGCGACGTTAGGACGAGGTCGACGGGACTTGCCCGCCGGCCTCCCTCACAGAGGAGTGCAGTGGCAGGTAAGGCCCGCGTGCACGAGCTCGCCAAAGAGCTCGGTGTCACGAGTAAAGAACTGCTGACCAAGCTCGCCGACCAGGGCGAGTACGTGAAGTCCGCGTCCAGCACCGTCGAGGCCCCGGTGGCCCGGCGGCTGCGGGACGCCTACGCCAAGGGCGACGCGAAGCCCAAGTCGTCCGGCGCCCGCCCGGCGCCGCCGAAGCCCGCGCCCTCGGCGTCGGGTTCCGGCTCGGCCGAGACCAGGAACGAGCAGGCCCAGCGCCCGGCGGCCCCCGCGGGCAAGCCGGGTCCGCGCCCGGTGCCCGGCCCCAAGCCGATGGCGCCGAAGCCGGTCGCCAAGCCCGCCGCCCCGGCGCCCGCGGCTCCGGCCGCGCCCGCCGCGCAGCCGCAGGCCCCCGCCCCGGCGGCGGCCCAGGCCCCGGCGGCCCAGGCGCCCGCACCGGCTGCCGCGCCCCAGCAGCAGCCCCAGCAGGCCCCGCAGCAGGCGCCCCGGCCGAACGGCCCGCGTCCCGGCCCCCGCGCGCCGCAGCAGCAGCCCGCGGCGGCGCAGAACAACCCCCCGTCCGTGGTCCCGCCGCGCCCGCAGGCCCCCAAGCCCGCCGGTCCGCGGCCCCCGCGTCCGGGCAACAACCCGTTCGGCGTCGGCGGCGGCGCCCCGGCTCCGCGTCCGCAGGCCCCGCGCCCGGCCGCGCCCGGTGGCGGCGAGCGGCCGTCCGGCCCCAAGCCCGGTGACTCGCGCCCGGCCGGCCCCCGTCCGGGTGGCTCCGGTGGCGGCCCCGGCGGTCCCCGGCCCAACCCCGGCAACATGCCGCCGCGGCCGAACCCGGGCATGATGCCCGGTCGTCCGGCGCCCCGCCCCGGTGGCGGTGGCGGCGGCGGTCGTGGCCCCGGTGGTCCCGGCGGCGGTGGCCGCGGTCCCGGTGGCGGCGGTCGTCCCGGTGGCGGCGGCGGCGCCGGTGGCGGCTTCCGCCCTGGTGGCGGCGGTGGCGGTGGCGGTGGCTTCCGTCCCGGTGGCGGCGGTGGCGGCGGCGGTGGCTTCCGCCCCGGTGGCGCCGGCGGCGGTGGCGGTGGCGCTCCGGCCGGTGGTGGCGGCGGTTTCCGCGGTCGTCCCGGTGGTGGCGGTCCCGGTGGTCGCGGCGGTGCCGCGGGCGCCTTCGGCCGCCCCGGTGGTCCGGCGCGTCGTGGCCGCAAGTCGAAGCGGCAGAAGCGCCAGGAGTACATGGACAACATGCAGGCGCCGTCGGTCGGTGGCGTCCGCCTGCCCAAGGGCAGCGGCGAGACGATCCGCCTGCCGCGGGGCGCCTCGCTGACCGACTTCGCCGACAAGATCAACGCCAACCCGGCTTCGCTGGTGCAGGTGCTGTTCCACCTCGGCGAGATGGTCACCGCGACGCAGTCGGTGTCCGACGAGATCCTGGAGCTGCTCGGCTCCGAGATGAACTACGTCGTGCAGGTCGTGTCCCCCGAGGAGGAGGACCGCGAGCTGCTGGAGACGTTCGACATCACCTACGGCGACGACGCCGGTGGTGAGGAGGACCTCCAGATCCGGCCGCCGGTCGTGACCGTCATGGGTCACGTCGACCACGGCAAGACGCGACTGCTCGACACGATCCGCACCGCGAAGGTGGCCGAGGGCGAAGCGGGTGGCATCACCCAGCACATCGGCGCCTACCAGGTGAACACGGAGCTGGAGGGCAACGAGCGCCTGATCACCTTCATCGACACCCCGGGTCACGAGGCGTTCACCGCCATGCGTGCGCGTGGTGCGAACTCGACCGACATCGCGGTCATCGTGGTGGCGGCCGACGACGGCGTCATGCCGCAGACGGTGGAGGCGATCAACCACGCCCAGGCGGCCGACGCGCCGATCGTGGTCGCGGTCAACAAGATCGACAAGGAGGGGGCCAACCCCGCCAAGATCCGCCAGCAGCTCACCGAGTACGGGCTGGTCGCCGAGGAGTACGGCGGCGAGACCATGTTCGTCGACATCTCGGCGAAGCAGGGCATCAACATCGACGGCCTGCTGGAAGCGATCCTGCTGACCGCCGACGCCTCGCTCGACCTGCGGGCCAACCCGGAGATGGAGGCGCAGGGCGTCGCCATCGAGGCGCACCTCGACCGCGGTCGCGGTCCGGTGGCCACGGTGCTGGTGCAGCGCGGTTCGCTCCGCGTCGGTGACTCGATCGTGGCGGGCGCCGCCTACGGTCGCGTGCGCCGCATGGTGGACGAGCACGGCGTCGACGTCACGGTGGCGACCCCGTCGCGTCCGGTGCAGGTCATCGGTCTGACCTCGGTGCCCGGCGCGGGCGACACGTTCCTCGTGGTCGAGGAGGACCGGGTGGCCCGGCAGATCGCCGAGCGCCGCCAGGCCCGCAACCGCAACGCGATGAACGCCGCGAAGCGCAAGCGCGTCAGCCTGGAGGACCTGGACGCCGCGCTGAAGGAGACCAGCGCCCTCACCCTGATCATCAAGGGCGACAACTCCGGCACCGTCGAGGCGCTGGAAGACGCGCTGATGAAGATCGAGGTCGGCGACGACGTCGAGCTTCGGGTCATCCACCGCGGCGTCGGTGGCATCACCGAGGGCGACATCAACCTCGCCGTCGCGGGTAGCGCCATCGTCCTGGGCTTCAACGTCCGGGCCGAGGGCAAGGCCACCGAGCTGGCCAACCGCGAGGGCGTGGACGTCCGCTACTACACGGTGATCTACCAGGCGATCGACGAGATCGAGCAGGCCCTCAAGGGCATGCTCAAGCCGGAGTACGAAGAGGTCCAGCTGGGCCGCGCGGAGGTCCGCGAGGTCTTCAAGTCCTCCAAGGTCGGCACGATCGCGGGTTGCCTCGTGATGTCCGGCGAGATCAGGCGCAACGCGCGGGCCCGCCTGCTGCGCGACAACAACGTCATCCAGGAGAACCTGCCGATCAGCTCGCTGCGGCGGTTCAAGGACGACGCGACCGAGGTCCGCGAGGGCTTCGAGTGCGGTCTGACGCTCGGCAACTACGGCGACCTGAAGGTCGGCGACATGATCGAGACGTTCGAGATGCGCGAGAAGCCGCGCGCCTGATCGTCCTCGACAGCGGCGCGGGGCCGTCCCTCGGGACGGCCCCGCCCCTTCAACCCCCGGGTGATGAATCGTGTTCGTGGGTGTCCTTGAGCTGGACGTGCTGCTCGGCGACGTCCACTCGTTGAAGCAGAAGCGGTCGGTGGTCAAGCCGGTCGTGGCCGAGCTGCGCCGGAAGTTCGAGGTGTCCGCCGCCGAGGCGGGCCACCTGGACCTGCACCGCCGCGCGCTGATCGGAGTGGCGGCGGTCGCCGCCGAAGCCGAGCATGTGAGGGACTTGATGGCCGCCTGCGAGCGGCTGGTGGCCGGACGGCCCGAACTGGAACTTCTCTCCGCCCGACACCGGTTGGTCGGGTCGGAGGACGACTAGCAGACGTCGCCCCCGGGCGGCGGATCGCAACGACAGGAGGGGAGCGCCGTGGCCGACCAGGCACGGGCTCGCAAGCTGGCCAAGCGGATCTCGCAGATCGTGGCTTCCGCGTTGGAGCACGAGGTGAAGGACCCGCGGCTGGCGCGCGTCACCATCACCGACACGAGGGTGACCGGCGACCTGCACGACGCGACGATCTACTACACCGTGCTCGGCGAGCGGTTGGACTCCGAGCCGGACCTCGCCGGCGCCGCGGCGGCGCTGGAGAAGGCCAAGGGCGTGCTGCGCACCATGGTCGGCCAGCAGACCGGCGTCCGGTTCACGCCGACCCTGACGTTCGTCACCGACACCGTGCCCGCCGAGGCGGCCCGGATGGACGAGCTGCTGGCGAAGGCGCGGGAGCTGGACGCCGAGGTGGCGCGCATCGCGTCCGGGGCCGAACCCGCGGGTGAGCCCGACCCGTACAAGCCTCCGCGCGAGGCCGAGGACGCCGACTAGCGTTCTCGCCGTGCACAACGATCCGAACCTGAACCCGGTCGAGTCCGACCTGGACGCCGACCTCGCCGCGGCGGCCCGCGTCCTGTCCACCGCCACCGACGTCACCCTGCTGGCACACGTGAACCCCGACGCGGACGCGTTGGGCAGCGCGTTGGCGCTCGGGCTGGCGCTGCACCGCCGCGGCGCGGTGGTGCGGGTGTCGTTCGGCGCGCCGGACGAGGTGCCGGAGACGTTGCGCGACCTGGACGTGGCGGGCCTGCTGGTGCCCGCCTCGGAGGTGCCCGCCGCGCCGCCGGTGCTGGTGGCGCTGGACGCGGGCAGCGTCGGGCGGCTCGGGCCGCTGGGCGACCGGGTGTCCACCGCCGGTGTGGTCGTGGTGCTGGACCACCACGTGTCGAACCCGCGGTTCGGGCACGTGAACGTGGTGGACGACCGGGCCGAGGCGACGGCGATCGTGGTGCTGCGGCTGCTCGACGCGCTGGGCGTGGAGCTGGACGAGCCGGTGGCCCGGTGCGTCTACGCGGGCCTGGTGACGGACACGCGGTCGTTCCGGCACGCGTCCGCGTCCACGCACGAGGTGGCGGCCCGGCTGCTCGCGGCCGGGGTGGACGCCGAGGCGGTGGCCCGGCCGCTGATGGACTCTCACCCGTTCGGGTACCTCGGGATGCTGGCGAAGGTGCTCGGTCGGGCGTGCCTGGAGCGCGACGCGGCGGGCGGGCTGGGGTTCGTGCACGCCGTCGTGACGCTGGAGGACGCCTCCGGGCTGCGGCCCGAGGAGGTGGAGAGCGTGGTCGACCTGGTGCGCACCACGTCCGAGGCCGAGGTGGCGGCGGTGCTGAAGGAGCTGCGGCCGTCGACGTGGTCGGTGTCGTTGCGCGCGGTGCGGGACGTCGACGTGCGGGAGGTGGCGCAGGTGCTCGGCGGTGGCGGCCACCGGCTGGCCGCGGGCTTCACCGCGACCGGCTCGGCCGACGACGTGCTGACCGCCCTGCGGGCCGCCCTGGAGACGGTCACCGCGTCCTGAGCGTTGAATCCAGGCGCCCTGAACGCAGGACTCCCGTGGCCTGGGCGTAGGACTCTCGCGAGAGTCGTACGTTGGGCGGGCGAGAGTCCGGCGTTCGGGGGGGAGTGCGGGTGGAGGACCGGGTTCCGGCGCGGCGGGTGGTCGGGTTGGCCGCGCCCGCGCTGGTGGTGCTGGCTGCCGAGCCGCTGTACGTGCTGGTGGACACGGCCGTCGTCGGCCACCTCGGCGGGCTGCCGCTGGCCGGGCTGGCGCTGGGCGGCGTGCTGTTCACGCAGGTCGCGACCCAGTTGACGTTCCTGTCCTACGGCACGACCGCGCGCACGGCCCGGCTGTTCGGCGCGGGGCGGCGGGCGGAGGCGGTGGAGGAGGGCGTCCAGGCGACGTGGCTCGCGCTGGCCGTCGGCGCGCTGGTGATCGTGCTGGGCCAGCTGCTGGCCGGTCCCGCCGCACGGCTGCTGGCCGGTGGCGGCGAGGTGGCCGACAACGCCGTCTCCTGGCTGCGGATCGCGTTGTTCGGCGCACCGTTCGTGCTGGTCACGATGGCCGGCAACGGCTGGATGCGCGGTGTCCAGGACACCCGCCGCCCGCTGCGGTACGTGCTGGTCGGCAACGGCATCTCGGCCGTGCTGTGCCCGGCGCTGGTGCACGGCGCGCACTGGGGCCTGGAGGGCTCGGCGGTCGCGAACGTGGTCGCGCAGGTGCTGTCGGCCGGGTTGTTCTTCAAGGCGCTGCGCTCGGAGCGGGTGGGCTTGCGGCCGGACTGGCGGCGGATGCGCGCGCAGCTCGGCCTCGGTCGGGACCTGGTGCTGCGCAGCCTCGCGTTCCAGGCGTGCTTCCTGTCGGCCGCCTCGGTGGCCGCGCGCACGTCGGTCGGCGCGGTGGGCGCGCACCAGGTGGTGCTGCAGCTGTGGACGTTCCTCGCGCTCGTGCTGGACTCGCTGGCGATCGCCGCGCAGTCGATCATCGGCGCGGCGCTGGGCGCGGAACGCCGGGAGCAGGCGCGGCGGTTCGCCTGGCAGGTGACCGGCTACGGGCTGTGGTTCGGCGTGCTGCTCGGCGTCGTGTTCGCCGCGCTGTCCGGCCCGCTGCCGCTGGTGTTCACCTCCGACCGGGCGGTGCTGGACGAGATCCCGCACGCCTGGTGGTTCTTCGTCGGGTTGCAGCCGGTCGCCGGGGTGGTGTTCGCGCTGGACGGCGTGCTGCTCGGCGCCGGTGACGCGAAGTTCCTGCGGACCGCGACGCTGGCCGCGGCGGCGCTGGGGTTCCTGCCGCTGGTGTGGGCGTCGGCGGTGTTCGACTGGGGCCTGGTCGGGATCTGGAGCGGGCTGTCGGCGTTCATGGTGCTGCGCCTGGCGCTGGTGCTGGCGCGCACCAGGTCGGGGGAGTGGGCGCGGGTCGGCGCGGTGTGGTGACCCGTCGACTGTGGTGAGGGGCACGCCGGGAATCGTTAACAGTAGGCAACTGTTTGTCGATACTGGGAGTGCCGCCGCACGGAACAGCCGAGGAGACCCGCCTTGCCGGTCGATCGCGCCACGGGACGAGCGTGGCTGATCTGGTCGACCGCCGTCGTCGTCTACGTCGCCGCGCTGTTCCACCGCACCTCGTTGGGCGTGGCCAGCCTGGAGGCGGGCGACCGCTTCGCCGTCGGACCGGCCGCGCTCGGCACGTTCACCGTGCTGCAGATCGGCCTCTACGCGCTGATGCAGATCCCCACCGGCCTGCTGGTGGACCGCTTCGGCCCGCGCCGCGTGCTGACCGCCGCCGCCCTGCTGATGGGCGTCGGCCAGGTCCTGTTCGCGCTCGCCGACTCCTACCCCCTCGGCCTGGCCGCGCGCGCCGTGCTCGGCGTCGGCGACGCCATGACGTGGGTCAGCGTGCTGCGGCTGGCCGCCGCCCACTTCCCGCCCCGCCGGTTCACCCTGGTCATGACGCTGTCGGCGGCGCTGGGCGGCGCGGGCAACCTGGTCGCGACCGTGCCGCTGACGCTGCTGCTGGACAACGCGGGCTGGACGGCGACGTTCCTGGCCGCCGGCCTGGTGACGGCGCTGTACTCGGTGGTGGTCGCGTGGCGGGTGCGCGAGGTGCCCGACGGCGTGCCGCAGCCGGTGGTCGAGCCCGTGCCGCTGCGCTCGGTCGGCGCGAAGGTGCGCGGCGCGTGGCGCGAGCCGAGCACCCGGCTCGGGTTCTGGGTGCACTTCACGTCGATGTCCGCGCCCGCGGTGCTCGGCCTGCTGTGGGGGTTCCCGTACCTGGTCGAGGCGCAGGGCCTGTCACGGCCGTCGGCGTCGGCGGTGCTGAGCACGCTGGTGCTGGTGGCGATCGTGGTCGGGCCGGTGCTGGGCACGGTCATCGGCAGCCGGCCCGAGTGGCGGATGCCGATCGTCGGCTCCTACCTGGCCGTGGCCGTGCTGTGCTGGGCGGTGCTGCTCGGCTGGCCGGGCGGCGTGCTGCCGACGCCCGTGCTGTACGCGGTGTTCGCGGTGCTGGCGGTGGGCAACCCGGTGTCCGGCGTGGCGTTCGCGCTGGTCCGCGACTACAACCCGATCCACCGGGTGAGCACGGCGACCGGCGTGGCCAACGTGGGCGGCTTCGGCGCCGTCACGTTCACCGCGCTCGCCGTCGGCGTGCTGCTGGACGTGGTCGAACCCGCCGTCGCCGCGCCGCAGGCGTACCGGATCGCGTTGCTGTCGGTGGTCGCCGTGCTGCTGGTAGGCGTGTGGCGCACGGTCGTGTGGTGGCGTCGCGCGCGTGCCGCAGTGTTCGCGGCCGAGGACCGCGGCGAGGCCGTGCCGGTGCAGCTCCGCCGCCGGCGCTGGGACGTGGGCCGAGCCGACGAGCGGAGTTTGGTCGAGGCTTAGGATCCTCCACCGTGCCCGCATCTTCTCGTGCCCGTTCTCTCGGGCCACCCGTCCCGCCCGGTCTCGTCGTCATCGACAAGCCCGACGGCATGACCTCGCACGACGTGGTGGCCAGGGTCCGCCGCATCCTCGGCACCCGCAAGGTCGGGCACGCGGGCACCCTCGACCCGATGGCGACCGGCGTGCTGGTGCTCGGCATCGAGCGGGCCACCAAGCTGCTCGGCCACCTGGCGCTGGACAGCAAGGCGTACCTGTCGACGATCCGCCTCGGCTCGGCCACCACGACCGACGACGCCGAGGGCGAGGTGCTGTCCACGGCGGACTCGTCCGGAGTGGACGAGGGCGCGATCCGGGCCGGGGTGGCGAAGCTGACCGGTCCGATCGAGCAGGTGCCCAGCGCGGTGAGCGCGGTGAAGATCGACGGCAAGCGCGCCTACGCGCGGGTCCGGGCGGGCGAGGCGGTGGACATCCCGGCGCGCCCGGTGACCGTGCACCGGTTCGACGTGCTGGCGGTCCGCCGCGAGGAGGGCGGCACCGAGCTGGACGTGATGGTCGAGTGCTCGTCCGGGACGTACGTGCGGGCGCTGGCCCGGGACCTGGGCGCGGACCTCGGCGTCGGCGGCCACCTGGCCGCCCTGCGCCGCACCCGCGTCGGCCCGTTCGACCTGCGGGTCGCCAAGACCCTGGAGCAGCTGGAGAGCGCGCCGGGCCTGTCCCTGGACCTGGACGCCGCCGTGTCGACCGCCTTCCCCCGCCGCGAGATCGCGCCGCGCGAGGCGGTGGCCCTCTCCCACGGCCAGCGCCTGGCCGCGGGCGGGCTGGACGGCACGTACGGCGTGTTCGGCCCGGACGGCCACGTGGTCGCGCTGGCGAAGGACGAGGGCCCGATCGCCAAGCCGTTGGTGGTACTCACGCCGGCCGGGTGAGCCCTACCGTGGACGGCATGTCGAGATGGGTGTGGCCGGCCGCGGCCGGTGTGGTGACGTCGGCCACCGGGGTGGCGATCAACCTGGCCACCGACCGCGGGGGCAACCCGTGGGCGTGGGTGACGGTCGTGCTGCTGACCGCGTTGGGCGTCGTCATCGCGCTGCGCGTGCAGGCCGGGACGCCCCCGCCCGCCGCGCCGGGGCCCGAACCGGGGCCGAAGGTGAACAACAGCGCCAGCGGCACCGTGCACGGCGGCCTGACGCAGACCGGCGACGTCGCCGGCCCGGTCACCGTCAACTCGCCGACCACGATCAACCAGACCGCCGTCGCCCGCGACGGCGGCGCCGTCCACCAGGCCGGCCGGGACATCCGCCGGGACTAGGTGGAAGCCGGTCCGCACTTGTGCGGCCCCGTGGAGGTGGACTCGGTATATAGACGACCTTTGACGTCCGCATCGGAGTGACGGGCCCGTGATCACGACACCTGGCCAGAGCGCGGACGGCTCGGGCGCCAGCCGGATCAACCAGGCGGGGCGGGACCTGTACGTCGGGGTCGAGGGCCGCGCGTTCGAACCCGGACTCGTGTCCGTCGCGCCGCCGCTGGGCCGGCTCGGGCACGGCGTGTTCGGTCGGGACGACCTCGTCGCCGAGGTCTCGGACCGGGTCGGCGGAGGGGTCGGCGTCCTGCACGGGGCGGGCGGTCGTGGCAAGACGACGGTCGCGCTGTGCGTGTCGCGGGAGGTCGACGCGCAGGTGTGGTGGGTCGACGCGAGCACCGGCACGAGCCTGGTGGAAGGGCTGCGGGAAGTGGCGTCGCGCGCCGGCTCGGCGCACGAGGACGTGGCGAGGGCGTGGTCCGGTCAGGCATCCGCGCCGGACCTGCTCTGGAGGTCGCTGCACGCCCTGCGTCGGCGGTGGTTGCTGATCGTGGACAACGCGGACGACGTCCAGCTCCTCGCCGCGGCCGGGCACCGGGTGGGCGACGGCACCGGGTGGGTGCGCGAGCCGGGACCGCACGGCGGGGTGCTCGTCACCACGCGCGACCACGACACCCACGTGTGGGGCCGGATGGCGGCGCACGTCGCGGTGCCGGTGCTGGGCGTGGACGACGCCACGTGCGTGCTGCTCGACCTCGCGCCCGCCGCCGGGTCGGCCGCCGACGCGCGCCGCCTCGCGGAGCGGCTCGGCGGGCTGCCGCTCGCTCTGACCGCGATCGGGAGGTACCTCGCCGTCGCGGGCGGGGGTCCGGACCTGCCGGGATTGCGGTTGCCGCGCACGTTCGCCGCCTTCCTCGACTCGCCGGAGGGCGTCGTCCCGGAACTGCTCGCGGCGTCCCCAGGCACGGCGCCGAGCCGCGAGATGCTGCACCGCACCTGGGACCTCTCGCTCGACCTGCTGGCGGATCGCGGGCTGCGGTCGGCGCGGGCCGTGCTGCGGCTGCTGTCGTGGTTCGCGCGGGAACCCGTGCCGCACTTCCTGCTCGACGCCGACGTCATCGCGGGCTTCGCCGCGTTCGAGGGCATCACAGCGGCCACCCTCGCGCACGTGCTGCGCGGTCTGGCGGACCTCGGCCTGCTCGACCCGACGGCCATCGAGAACCCGGCCCTCTTCGACGTGGCGAGTGGAGGGCCGGCGATCGTGTCCGGGGTGGCCCTGCACCCGGTCGTGCGGGACGTCGTGCGCAGCCAGGTCCGACTGGACGGCGAGGCCGAGCTGTACACCGAGTGCTGCGCGGCCCTGCTGGACGCGGCCGTGACCCGGATGGAGGGCGACGACTTCCACGCGATGCTGCACTGGCACGCGTTGTTCGCCCACGCGGACCTCCTGCCCGAGTGGACCAGCCTGCTCGGGCGCAGCCCCGACGGCACCCTCTTGGCACTGGCGCGGACGTCGTTCGACGTGGCGGAGCTGTGCCGGTTCTCGGGCAGCGACACCCTCGCGTTCGAGCTGTACTCGCACGCGCTGGCGACCCGGAGGCACGTCCTGGGACCGGACCACCCGGACGTGCTCGCCGCGCGGCTGGGCATCGCCCAGGTCTGGCTGGGCCAGGGGCGGTGGGCCGCGGCGCGCGAGGAGTGCGAAGCGGTGCGGAGCGCCGGGGCGCCGGTCCTGGGCGCCGATCACGAGGTGGTGGAGAAGGCCGCGAAGCTGCTCGGCCTCCTCGGGGACGTCGGGCCCAACCCGTAGGCTTGCCCGCGTGCAACGCTGGAGAGGGCTTGACGACCTGCCGGGCGGCTGGGGTCGGTGCGTGGTGACCATCGGCGTGTTCGACGGGGTGCACCGCGGCCACCAGGCGCTGATCGGGCGGGCGGTCGGGCTGGCAGCGGACAAGGCGGTGCCGAGCGTGCTCATCACGTTCGACCCGCACCCGTCGGAGGTGGTCCGGGCGGGCAGCCACCCGGCCCAGCTGACCAGCCTGCGCCGCCGGGCCGAGCTGGTCGAGGGCCTGGGCGTGGACGTGTTCTGCGTGCTCCCGTTCACCGCCGAGGTGGCGCGCACCCCGGCCGACGAGTTCGCGCACGAGGTGCTGGTGGACCGGCTGCACGTGGCGGCCGTGGTGGTCGGGGAGAACTTCACCTTCGGCCACCGGGCGGCGGGCAACGTGGACCTGCTGCGCGCACTGGGCAAGAGGTTCGGTTTCGTGACCGAGGGGGCGGATCTGGTGACCGACGACGGCGTGACGTACTCCTCCACCTACATCCGGGCGTGCATCGACGCGGGCGACGTGGCCGCCGCGGCGCAGGCGCTCGGCCGGCCGCACCGGCTGGAGGGCATCGTGGTGCGCGGTGACGGCCGGGGCAAGGAGCTGGGCTTCCCCACCGCCAACCTGTCCACCACGCGGTTCGCCGCGGTGCCCGCCGACGGCGTGTACGCGTGCTGGTTCGTGCACGGCTCGGGCCGCCGCCTCAAGGCCGCGGTGAGCGTGGGCACGAACCCGACGTTCTCCGGCCGGGAACGGCGGGTCGAGGCGTTCGTGCTGGACGTGGACGAGGACTTCTACGGCCAGCGGGTGGCGCTGGACTTCGTGGACCGGCTGCGGGACATGGAGAAGTTCGACGGCGTCGAGGCGCTGCTGGAGCAGATGCACCGCGACGTCGCCACGACCCGCGACCTCCTGGCGGCGTCGGAGGACGCCTGACCGGGTTGGACCAGGTGAGTGGAACCGGCCGTGCGACACGTGCCGACCTGGCAGGATGCCGGTGACGTCCGTCGGTCAGGGGAGAGGCGAAGGTGGAGGACCACAAGATCGTCCAGCGCAACCTCGCGCTGCAGCGCGAGTGGTACGGCGAACCCCTGGGCGACCGGGTGCGCCGGCTTGTGGTCGCGTTCAACGTCTCGCAGGCGCAGCTCGCCGAGGTGCTGGGCATCAGCGCCCCCATGCTGAGCCAGGTGATGAGCGGCCGCCGGGCCAAGATCGGCAACCCCTCCGTGCTGGCCCGGATGATCATGCTGGAGCGCAAGGTCCTCACCCCCGACGTGGCGTCCGGCGCGCCCGAGGCGTTGCAGCGCGCGCTGGAGGACGTCCGCCAGTCGAAGCCCACGGTGAGCCGCGACTCGCTGCCGGTGAACGCCGCCGACGCCGAGGCCGTGGTGTTCCCGTTCCTGCGCCGGCTGGCCGACCGCCGCGAGCTGTCCCAGGCCGCCGACGTGCTCGGCGAGGACTTCCCGGCGCTGGCCGAGCTGCTGCGCCGAGCGGGCAAGGTCACCGAAGCCTGACCCCGTGAGCCTGTTCTCCGCGATCTTCCCGCCCGCCGACGTGGTCGAGGAGCTGGACGCCGCCCTCCGCCCGGTCCGCGCGCGGCACCCGCGGCTGCGCTGGCAGCACCCCTCCCGCTGGCACGTCACCGTCCGCTTCTTCGGCGACGCCGAACCCGCCGGTCAGCTCGCCGGCCTGGACCGCGTCACCGCGCCCGTGCTGCGGCTGCGCGACAGCGGCTCGTTCCGGCAGGTGCTGTGGATCGGGGTGGAGGGCCCGCTGGCCGAGCTGGGCGGGGCGGCCCTGGTCCCGCCGGACTGGCTGCCGCACCTGACGGTGGCCAGGGGCGAGCCGACGCCGCGCGTGGAGTTCTCCGGTCGCGAGTGGACCGCCACCGAGGTGGCGCTGGTCCGCAGCCGCCCGGCGGAGGGCTACACCGTCCTCGACCGAGTGCCCTTGAGCACGTCAAACGGGTAACCGTCCGGCACTGCTGGTAACCTCGACCTTTGGGTCTGGCTGCGGTCCGTGGCGGCCAGTACCGACTACCCCGCTTCGCACGGGGCCGCACGGCACCTAACCAGCACAAGGAGTAACGCGCACGTGGCACTGACGACCGAGCAGAAGAAGACCATCCTCGCCGAGTACGGCGTCCACGACACGGACACCGGTTCCGCCGAGGCCCAGGTCGCGCTGCTGAGCAAGCGCATCGCCGACCTGACGGAGCACCTGAAGAAGCACAAGCACGACCACCACTCGCGTCGTGGCCTGCTCCTGCTGGTCGGCCGCCGCCGGCGGCTGCTGAACTACCTGCAGAAGGTGGACATCCAGCGCTACCGCGACCTGATCGGTCGGCTCGGCCTGCGCCGGTGAGACCTGCCGAGGGGGAGTGACCGCTGCGGTCGCTCCCCCTCGGGCATTGCCGAAAACGAAGACGAGGGAAGCACGCGCGGCGCCCGGGACGACAGTTCGCCGGTCCTCGGTAGTGGCCCCCTGGTAGAGGAAACCCAGGGGACTTCGATCGAAGACCGGCCTCGTCCGAACCGCGATCCCGCGCCTGAGCGCGCTGTGACCCGCATGACGAGGAGTACCTGACACATGACGGACATCGAGGTCCACGAGACTTCCGCCACGATCGACAACGGTCGGTTCGGCACCCGCACCATCCGCTTCGAGACCGGTCGCCTGGCCCGCCAGGCGGCGGGTTCGGTCGTCGCCTACCTGGACGACGAGACCATGCTGCTGTCGGCGACGACGGCGTCGAAGCACCCCAAGGAGCACTTCGACTTCTTCCCCCTCACGGTGGACGTCGAGGAGCGCATGTACGCCGCGGGCCGCATCCCCGGCTCGTTCTTCCGCCGCGAGGGTCGCCCGTCCACCGACGCGATCCTGACCTGCCGGCTCATCGACCGGCCGCTGCGCCCGTCCTTCGTGGACGGTCTGCGCAACGAGATCCAGGTCGTCATCACGGTGATGAGCCTGAACCCGCAGGACCTGTACGACGTCGTGGCGATCAACGCCGCGTCCGCGTCCACGCAGCTCGCGGGCCTGCCGTTCTCCGGCCCCATCGGCGGCGTCCGGGTGGCGCTGATCGAGGGCCAGTGGGTGGCGTTCCCGACCCACGAGCAGCTGGAGAAGGCCGTGTTCGACATGGTCGTCGCCGGCCGCGTGGTCGGTGACGACGTCGCGATCATGATGGTCGAGGCCGAGGCCACCGAGAACGTGATCGACCTGATCGGCGACGGCGCGCAGGCGCCGACCGAGGAGGTCGTCGCGGCGGGCCTGGAGGCGGCCAAGCCGTTCATCAAGGCGCTGTGCGACGCGCAGGCCGAGCTGGCGCGGGTCGCCGCGAAGGCCACCGGCGAGTTCCCGACCTACCCGGCCTACCAGGCCGACGCCTTCGAGGCCGTCGAGCAGGCCGCGTCGGGCGAGCTGGCGCAGGCGATGACCATCGGCGGCAAGCAGGAGCGCGAGTCCCGCATCGACGAGGTCAAGGCGTCGGTGCTGGAGAAGCTGGCCGAGCAGTTCGAGGGTCGCGAGAAGGAGGTCGGCGCGGCGTTCCGCTCGCTGACCAAGAAGCTCGTCCGCCAGCGCATCCTGCGCGACAAGGTGCGCATCGACGGCCGCGGCCTCACCGAGATCCGGTCGCTGTCGGCCGAGGTCGAGCTGATCCCGCGGGCGCACGGCTCGTCGCTGTTCGAGCGCGGCGAGACCCAGATCCTGGGCATCACCACGCTGAACATGCTGCGCATGGAGCAGCAGATCGACTCGCTGTCCCCGGAGACGCACAAGCGCTACCTGCACCACTACAACTTCCCGCCGTTCTCCACCGGTGAGACCGGCCGCGTGGGCTCGCCCAAGCGCCGCGAGATCGGCCACGGCGCGCTGGCCGAGCGGGCGCTGATGCCCGTGCTGCCCAAGCGCGAGGAGTTCCCCTACGCGATCCGCCAGGTGTCCGAGGCGCTGAGCTCGAACGGCTCGACGTCGATGGGCTCGGTCTGCGCGTCCACGATGTCGCTGCTCAACGCCGGCGTGCCGCTGAAGGCGCCGGTCTCGGGCATCGCCATGGGCCTGGTGTCCGACGAGGTCGACGGCAAGACGGAGTACGTCGCGCTGACCGACATCCTCGGCGCCGAGGACGCGTTCGGCGACATGGACTTCAAGGTCGCCGGCACCAAGGAGTTCGTGACCGCGCTCCAGCTCGACACCAAGCTGGACGGCATCCCGTCCGACGTCCTCGCGGGCGCCCTGGGCCAGGCCCGCGACGCGCGCCTGACCATCCTGGAGGTCATGGCCGAGGCCATCGACAGCCCGGACGAGATGAGCCCGTTCGCGCCGCGCGTGACGTCGGTCAAGATCCCGACCGACAAGATCGGCGAGGTCATCGGCCCGAAGGGCAAGATGATCAACTCGATCACCGAGCAGACCGGCGCCGACATCTCCATCGAGGACGACGGCACGATCTACGTCGGCGCGGCGGACGGCCCGTCGGCCGAGGCCGCGATCGGCCTGATCAACGCGATCGCGAACCCGCAGCTGCCGAAGGTGGGCGAGCGCTTCCTGGGCACCGTGGTGAAGACCGCGGCGTTCGGCGCGTTCGTGTCCCTGCTCCCGGGCAAGGACGGCCTGATCCACATCTCCAAGCTGGGCAACGGCAAGCGCATCGCCAAGGTGGAGGACGTCGTCAAGGTCGGCGACAAGCTCCAGGTCGAGATCGCCGACATCGACCAGCGCGGCAAGATCAGCCTGGTCCTGGTCAACGAGGACGCGGAGGCGGCCCCGGCCGCCGACAACCCCGCCCAGGACGCCGCACCCGCCGAGGCCCCGGCGCAGTGACGAAGAGCGTCAACAGGACGGCCGCGGGTGCTTCCAGCACCCGCGGCCGTCCGCTTGCGAGCAGGCTCGGGCACCTGCAGAAGCCGGGCAGCACGGTGTCGCTGGAACGCGGCGACGCGGGCGTGGCGGTCCGCCGCACGCTGCTGCCGTCCGGCCTGCGGGTCATCACCGAGCGCATCCCCGGCGTGCGGTCGGCGTCGGTCGGCCTGTGGGTGCAGGTGGGGTCGCGCGACGAGCGGGTCGAGGTCGCGGGCGCCGCGCACTACCTGGAGCACCTGCTGTTCAAGGGCACCGCGAACCGCACGGCGGCGGCGATCGCCGAGGAGATCGACGCCGTCGGCGGCGAGCTGAACGCGTTCACCGCCAAGGAGCACACCTGCTACTACGCGCACGTCCTGGACGAGGACCTGCCGCTGGCGATGGACCTGGTGTGCGACGTGGTGTTCGACGCGCTGTGCGAGCCGCGCGACTTCGAGACCGAGCGCGGCGTGGTGCTCGAAGAGATCGCGATGCGCGACGACGACCCGGAAGACCTGCTGCACGACGCGTTCCTGGACGCCCTGATGGGCGAGCACGCGCTCGGCCGGCCGGTGCTGGGCACCGAGCAGTCCATCGGGGACATGGACCGGGACGCGCTGTTCGGCTTCTACAAGCGGCGGTACGCGCTGCCGCGGATGGTGCTCGCGGTGGCGGGCAACATCGACCACGCGCAGGTGATGCGCCTGGTGCGCAAGCAGGTCGGCGACCGGCTCGACCGCGTCGGCACGCCGGTCGCGCCGCGCGCGGGCCGGGCCCGCATCCCCGGCTCGCGCAAGCTGGTGCTGCACTCCGACGACACCGAGCAGGCGCACCTGATGCTGGGCGTGCGCGGGCTGGACCGGCACGACGAGCGCCGGTTCGCGTTGAACGTGCTGAACGCCGCGCTGGGCGGCGGCATGAGCTCGCGGCTGTTCCAGGAGGTCAGGGAACGGCGCGGGCTCGCCTACCAGGTCTACTCCTCGGTCGGCCTGTACGCGGACACCGGCACGTGGTCGGTGTACGCGGGCTGCCAGCCGGACCGGCTCGGCGACGTGGCCGGGGTGGTGCGCGACGTGCTGTCCACGGTGGCCCGCGAGGGCCTGGGCGACGCGGAGCTGGCCCGCGGCAAGGGGCAGCTGCGCGGCGGGCTCGTGCTCGGCCTGGAGGACACCAGCTCGCGGATGTCGCGCATCGGCAAGGGCGAGCTGAACTACGGCGACTACCTGTCCGTCGAGCAGACGCTGGCGCGCATCGAGGCCGTGACGGCGGACGACGTGGCGGCGTTGGCGCGTGATCTGCTGCGACGCCCCGTCGCCGCCGCTGTGGTCGGCCCTTACGCTCACGCCGACGATCTGCCCTCCCAGGTGCACGAGGTGATCTCTTGAGTTCCGCAGAACCACTCCGCGTCGGCGTCATCGGCGCCAGGGGCCGCATGGGCGCCGAGGTGTGCCGCGCGGTCGAGGCGGCGCCGGACATGGAAGTCGTCGCGATGGTGGACGCCGGCGACTGGCTGTTCAACCTGGCCGACGCAGGCGCGGAGGTCGTGGTCGACTTCACCAACCCCGAGGTGGTGATGGACAACCTCCGGTTCTGCGTCGACAACGGCATCCACGCCGTCGTCGGCACGTCCGGGTTCGACGCGCAGCGGCTGGGCGCGGTCGCGGAGTGGCTGGAGCCGAAGCCGGAGCTGGGCGTGCTGATCGCGCCGAACTTCGCCATCGGCGCGGTGCTGTCCATGCGGTTCGCCGAGCTGGCCGCCCCGTACTACGAGTCGGTCGAGGTCATCGAGCTGCACCACCCGCGCAAGGTGGACGCGCCCTCCGGCACCGCCGCGCACACGGCCCGGCTGATCTCGCAGGCCCGCGAGGCGGCGGGGCTCGGCCGGATGCCGGACGCGACGACCCAGGAGGCGCCGGGCGCGCGTGGCGCCCTCGTGGGCGACGTGCGGGTGCACGCGCTGCGGTTGGCCGGGCTGATCGCGCACCAGGAGGTCGTGTTCGGCACCGAGGGCGAGACGCTGACGCTGCGGCACGACTCGCTGGACCGCAAGTCGTTCATGCCGGGCGTGCTGCTGGCCGTGCGGTCGATCGCCGCGCACCCCGGGCTGTCCGTGGGCCTCGACAAGTACATGGACCTCTGAGCGGGTCCGCGCGCCGATGAGGACCCGTGCCGTCGCGTTCCTGATCACCGCCGCGCTGGCGGTGTACTTCGTGCTGCTCGGCGGCCGGGCCGTGGTGCTGCTCGGCACCGGCGACCCGGTCGGCATCGGCCTCGGCGTCGGCGTGCTGCTGCTGCCGCTGATCGGCGCGTGGATCGCGTGGACGAACCTGCGGTTCGGCTTCACCACCGAGCGGATGGCGCGGCAGCTCGACGCCGAGGGCGGTCTCCTCGACACGTCCGGCCTGCCGCGCCGCCCGTCCGGCCGGGTGGACCGGGAGGCCGCCGACGCGTGGTTCGAGGAGCGCTCGGTCGACGTCCGGGCCCGGCCGGACGACTGGCGGACATGGTTCCTGCTCGCCCAGGCGTACGACCTGGCCGGTGACCGCGGCCGGGCGCGGGAGACGATGCGGAAAGCGATCGAGCTATTCCAGTCGCCGACGAATCGGGTGTGAGTCACCCGGGTGAGACGTGATTCATTCGGTCTTAACGTTCTCTTGCCTTGGATTCGTCGGCCGTGGTCGCTACTCTGAGTGACGTGACCAAGACCTGCGAAAACCTCCGGCTGACCGTCGCCTGCGTCGTCGTCACGATCGCGCTGGGTATCGCGCTCACCTTCGGCTGATCGGGCGACTTCCTGGGGAAGAATCAGGCGAACCGCCGCACGTCCCCGGGAGTAGCCATGCACCTCGCTCGGATCGCCCGCGCGGTCCTCGCCGTCGCCGCGGTCCTGGTCGTGGGCGGCCTCGCCACCCCGGCCGCCCCGGCGCACGCGGCGCCCGGCTGCGCCGTCGACTACGCGGTCACCGACCAGTGGCGCGGCGGGTTCGGCGCGCGGGTCACCCTGACCAACCTCGGCGACCCGCTGTCGGGCTGGGCCCTGGAGTGGGCGTTCACCGCCGGGCAGCGGATCGGCTCCGAGACGTGGAACGGCGTGTTCAGCCAGACCGGCAGCGCCGTGCGGGTGCGGAGCGCCGACTACAACCGCGCGCTGGCCACGGGCCGGTCGGTGACGGTCGGCTTCAACGGCTCCTGGACGGGCAGCAACCCGGCGCCGGCGGCGTTCACCCTGAACGGCGTGCCGTGCACCGGCTCGGTCGTGACCGCCGGCACGACGAGCGACGCGACGACGCCGCCCTCCACGCCGCCGCTCACGACCGGGTCGTCCGCCGCGACGACCACGACCACACCCACGACCACCACCACCACCACGACCGCGTCCGCGCCCTCGTCCTCGTCGTCGGCCGTGAGCGAGCCCGCGGAGTCGTCGGCGTCCGAGACCATCGCCTGGCCGACGGCGTCGCAGAAGCCCGCGGTCGTGCTGTCCGCGGACGTGAGCCCCGACAGCGGGGTGGACGCGCTGCGCCTGGGCCTGGTGATCAGCCTGCTCGTGGCGGCCGTGGGCACCGCCGTCCTGCTCGTGGTGCGCCGGCACCTCGGACGGTCCGGCGACCGTCCCGGTGAGCGACCCTAGGGTCACACGACCGAGTGGTTCCGGGTGCGGCAAACCGTTCGGCCGGGTAGCCGGAGGGGCATGGATCGTTCAGCGGTAGACCGACTGCTCGACTGCGACGTGCTCGACCGGCACGGCCGGCCCATCGGACCGGTCGCGGAGCTGTGGCTGGCCGGTGGCCGGCCGCTGTGGGCGTCGGTCCGCAGAGACGGCGGGACCACGCTCGTGCCGATCCGGGGCGGCCAGGTGCGCGACCGGAGGCTGGTGGTGCCGGTGGAGGAGCGCGAGGTGCGCGACGCGCCGCGGGTCGGCGACCGGGACCTGTCCGAGGCCGAGCAGGCCGAGCTGCACGACCACTACGGGTTGCGGCTGCCGGAGCAGCGCCTGGTGCGCCACCAGCCCGCCGGCGTCAGTGCACCCAGCCGGCAACGGCGGCGGGCGACGCGGCCAGCACGCTGAACCGGGCGAACCGGCCGACCACACCGGTCGACACGAACAGCCAGGACGACATGCCGGCCAGGCCCGCCAGCACGGTGGTGAACATGAACGGCGGCAGGCCGACGACCGAGCTGACCGCGTGCGTGCCGAACATCCAGTGCGGGTGCCGGTGGCAGCGCACGCGCACCCACTCCAGGCGCGCCTTCCACTTCTGCCGCCGCGGCGACAGCGCCTTCTCCCCCTTCTCCTCGCGCTTGAGGAACGCGGGCAGGTGCAACGTGCCGCGCGCGGCCAGGAAGTAGAACATCTTGCCCAGGACCTGGCCCAGGGCGACCGCGAGCCCGATCCACCACCAAGAGATGCCGGGTTGCTGGGTCACCAGTCCGACGACGAAGATCTCGATGCTGATCAGGGGTAACAGCGCGGAGCCGAAAGCGATCCCGAACGTGAGGCACAGCCACCCAATCACCCGGTCGAGGCTACCTGTGGGGTGACGGCGTGAGCAGTAGGGACAGCCCCCCGGAAACCCTGATCTCGCGCAGCGGCCGCCCGCCCGCGTCCAGGGTCCGGACCGTGCCGTCGGCCTCCCAGTCGGCCTTGCCGTAGAAGCCGGTCGACGCCTTGTCCGCCTCCGGCACCCACGCCACGCCCCTGGTCGCGCCCGCTTCGCGCAGGTGGCGGGCCGCCGTGCCGAGCAGCCTGCCGCCGTGCCCGCGCCGTCCCCAGCGCGGTTCCACGAGCACGCTCACCAACGCCGTCGTGGCGGCGTCCTCGGGCAGCGAGCCGTCCGCGTGCGCGACTTCTCCTCCGGGCGCGATGCCCGCGACGCAGAACCCGACCGTCCAGGCGCCTTCGGTGGCGACGAAGACCTGCCCGCGCGCGACCGCCTCGGCCCACGCGGGCGCGGTGTCGTCCACGTCGAGGGCTTCCAGGACCTCGGCGGGCACGAGTTCCCGGTAGGCGGTTCGCCAGGTGTCTCGGTGGATGCGGGCGATCTCCGCCACGTCGTCGGGCTGCGCGGTGCGCGTGGTGGCGTCGGCCATGCGGGCACCCTAGCGGCCGGTCGGGGAGCGGGGCCGCCGGCCACCGGGGTTCCGGCCCGACCCGGCGGACTCCCGAGGTGGTGGCCGAAAACCGCGTGATTCGCGGCCGTGCGGCATGAAAGCGTCAGCGACGTGCGTTGGGCAGCGTTGGTCGTCGTGTACGTGGTCTGGGGTTCGACCTACCTGGCCATCAGGTTCACCATCGAGTCGATGCCGCCGCTGTTGTCGGCGGGGAGCAGGTTCCTGGTCGCGGGCGCGGTGCTGGCGCTGCTGGTGGCGTGGCGCGGCGGGCTGCGGATGACGCGGCGGCAGTTCGGGTCGGCGGTGCTGCTGGGGCTGCTGCTGCCCGCCTGGGGCAACGGGCTGGTGGTGCTGGCGCAGCAGTCGGTGGCGTCCGGGCTGGCGGCGCTGCTGGTGGCCGCCGTGCCGCTGTACGTGGTGCTGATGCGGCGGTTCACCGGCGAGCGCCCGCACCGGGTGACGTACGCGGGCGTGGCGATCGGGCTGGTCGGGCTGGCCGTGCTGCTGCTCGAAGACGTCGGCGAGTCGACGTGGTGGGGACCGTGGGTGGTGCTGCTGGCGGCGTTCGGGTGGGCGCTGGGCTCGTTCCTGAGCAGTCGGCTGGACACGCCCGCGAACCCGTTCGCGCTGTCGGCGGTGGAGATGCTGGCGGGCGGCGCGGCGCTGGCGGTGGTGGGGCTGGTCGTCGGCGAACGGGTGTCGTTCGGCACGATCACGACGTCGTCGTGGGTGGCGTGGTGGTACCTGGTGGTGTTCGGGTCGCTGCTGGCGTTCAGCTCGTACGTCTACGTGCTGGGGCAGCTGCCGGTGTCGACGGTGGCGACCTACGCGTACGTGAACCCGGTGATCGCGGTGGTGCTCGGCGTGTGGCTGGCGGACGAGCGGTTCGGGCCGTTCCAGCTGCTCGGCGGGCTGCTGGTGGTCGCGGCGGTGGGGCTGGTGGTCCGCGCCGAGCGGGATCGTCGTACCTGAGTGGGAGTATCCACCCGTGCAGAAGATGAGCGCAGACGTCGCCCGGCGCATCGCCTTGGGCGCACAGGGTTTCGCCGACCCGAGACCGGGCTCCGAGCCCACCAGGCGGCACCTGCAGAAGGTGCTGTCCCGGATCGGGCTGCTGCAGCTGGACTCGGTGAACGTGGCCGTCCGCGCGCACTACATGCCGCTGTTCAGCAGGCTCGGGTCGTACGCGCCCTCGTTGGTGGACGAGGCGGCGTGGTCGCACAGCGCCCGCAGGCCGCGGCTGCTGGTGGAGTACTGGGCGCACGAGGCGAGCCTGGTGCCGGTGCGGGACTGGCCGCTGCTGCACTCCGGGGCCAAGCGCCAGGGCTGGTGGAAGGGGTACACGGCGGTCGCCGAGGGCTCGCCGCAGCTCGTCGAGGACATCCTGGCGGTGGTGGAGGAGCTGGGGCCGGTCGGCGCGGGCGCGATCGAGCGGGCGCTGGCCGGTGGCGGGCCGCGGGCCAAGGACCACTGGGGCTGGAACTGGTCCGAGGTCAAGAAGGTGTGCGAGTACCTGTTCGGCGAGGGCGTGCTGACCACCGGGTCGCGGCGCGGCTTCGAGCGGCTGTACGACCTGGCCGAGCGCGTGCTGCCGCCCGAGGTGCTGGCCAGGCGGTCGGCGGTGTCGGCGGAGGAGGGTTCGCGGGAGCTGGTGGCGCGGGCGGCGGCGGCCCTGGGGGTGGCGACCGAGCCGGACCTGCGCGACTACTACCGGCTCCAGCCCGCGCGCAGCCGGCAGGCGGTGGCGGAGCTGGTCGAGGCCGGTGTGCTGGAGCCGGTGGAGGTGCGGGGCTGGGGCGCGCCCGCGTACCGGCACGTCGAGGCGCGCGTGCCGCGCCGGATCACCGGGCGGGCGCTGCTGTGCCCGTTCGACCCGCTGATCTGGGAGCGGGCCCGGACCGAGCGGATCTTCGGCTTCTTCTACCGGATCGAGATCTACGTGCCCGCGCCGAAGCGGGTGCACGGGTACTACGTCTTCCCGTTCCTGCTGGACGGCGAGCTGGTGGGGCGGGTCGACCTGAAGGCGGACCGGGCGGCGGGCGTGCTGCGGGTGCAGGCGGCGTACTCGGAGCCGACGGCGGACGTCGGCCGGGTCGCGGTCGAGCTGGCCGCCGAGCTGCGGCACATGGCCGACTGGCTGGAGCTGGACGACGTGGAAGTGGCGCCCAAGGGCGATCTCGCGCCGGCGTTGAAGCTGGTGGTGCGATGAATGAATGACAGATGTTGAAATCTGTCAGCCCAATGGTCATAGTGGAGTCATGACGAACTCCACTGACCGCGGGCTGCCCCGCCGCGCCCTCGGCGCGACCGGACCACGGGTGTCGGCGCTCGGGCTGGGCTGCATGGGCATGTCCGATCTGTACGGCCCGGCCGACGAGGCCGAGGGCGTGGCCACCGTCCACGCCGCTGTCGACGCGGGCGTGACGCTGCTGGACACCGGCGACTTCTACGGCATGGGGCACAACGAGCTGCTGATCCGGCAGGCCCTGCGCGACCGCAACCGCGACGACGTGGCGATCAGCGTCAAGTTCGGCGCGCTGCGCGACGCGGACGGCGGCTGGCACGGCAGCGACGGCCGCCCCGAGGCCGTGCGCAACTTCCTCGCCTACACGCTGCGCCGGCTGGGCGCCGACCACGTCGACGTCTACCGCCCCGCCCGCCTCGACCCCGCCGTGCCGATCGAGGAGACCGTCGGCGCGATCAAGGAGCAGGTCGAGAAGGGCCACGTGCGGCACATCGGCCTGTCCGAGGTGGGCGCGGACACGCTGCGCCGGGCGCACGCCGTCCACCCGATCGTCGACCTCCAGATCGAGTACTCGCTGGTCTCGCGCGGCATCGAGGAGTCGATCCTGCCGACCGCCCGCGAGCTGGGCGTCGCGATCACCGCGTACGGCGTGCTGTCCCGCGGCCTGCTCTCGGGCCACTGGACCGCGACCAAGGGGCCGCAGGACTTCCGCGCCGTCTCGCCGCGCTTCCAGGGCGACAACCTGTCGCACAACCTCTCGCTGGTGGAGGGCCTGCGCGCGGTGGCCGAGGCCAAGGGCGTCACGGTCGCCCAGCTGGCCATCGCGTGGGTCTTGGCGCAGGGCGACGACATCGTGCCGCTGGTGGGCGCGCGCCGCCGTGACCGGCTGGCCGAGGCGCTGGGCGCGCTGGACGTCGTGCTGACCGAGGACGAGCTGGCCCGGATCGAGGCCGCCGTGCCCGCCGGCGCCGTCGCCGGTGAGCGCTACGCGCCGGCCCTGATGGCGCACCTGGACAGCGAGCGCTGATCGCGCACAATCAGCACACCGTTCCGCGATCCGCAGGGAGTTCCACCGTGGCCGAAGCACTGACCGCCGAGGTCATCCTCAGCACGACCGAGGACGTCCTCCGCCGCTTCGGCCCGGCCAAGGCGACGGTCGTGGACGTGGCCCGCGCCCTGGGCGTGAGCCACGGCAGCGTGTACCGCCACTTCCCGACCAAGGCGGCGCTGCGCGAGGCGGTCACGCAGCGCTGGCTCGACCGCGCGCACGCGGGCCTGTCCGACATCGCCACCGCCGGCGCCCCGGCGCCGCAGCGCCTGCGGGACTGGCTGGCCGCGCTGTTCCAGGCCAAGCGGGCGAAGGCCCTGGGCGACCCGGAGCTGTTCGCCACGTTCACCGTCCTGGTGCGGGAGAACAGCGCGGTCGTGGCCGCGCACATCGCGCACCTGGTCGACGACCTGACCAGGATCGTCGCCGACGGCGTGGGTTCGGGGGACTTCACCACCCCGGACCCCGCCGCGAGCGCCAGGGCGGTCTTCCACGCCACCGCCCTGTTCCACGACCCGGCGCACGCCGACGAGTGGTCCTCCCCGGACACCGACGCCGCGTTCGAAGCCGTCGTGTCGTTGGTGGTGGCGGGGCTGCGGTCCGGGAGGTGACGGAGGGCCGGCGGTTGCTCGGATGAGCGACTGCGGCGTGCGCATCGGGGGTGCGCACGCCGCAGCGGGGCTCAGGACGTGGTGGCGGTGGTCACCAGGGCGGTGCCGCTGCCCGTCCGGCCGGTGATGGACAGGGCCGGCTCGTCGGCCGGCGGGGTGTCGGAGACCGCCAGCTCGCTGCGCGCCGAGCCCGAGTTGGACACCAGGTCGACCTGGGCCGTCACGCCGGGGCGCACGCCGACGCGGATGTCGCCCGAGCCGGTGCCCATGTGGATCTCGCCGGCCGCCGCGTCGGCGATCGTGACGTCGCCGCCGCCGGTGCGCACCTGCACGTCGTCCTGCACGGCGCCCAGCCAGACGTCGCCGGTGCCGGTGTTCAGCACGGAGTTGCCGCCGACCGACGACACCTCGATGTCGCCGCTGCCGGTCTTGGCCCGCAGCCCGCCCAGCATCGGCCCCAGCCGCAGCTTGCCCGAGCCCGAGTTGACCTGCGACGCCGCGTCCGCGCGGTCCGCCGTCACGTCACCGGTGCCGGTCTGGATCTCCAGCCGACCCGCCGCGCCGGTCACCGTCACGTCCGCCGAACCGGCCTTGGCGATCACGTGCGAGCCGATCGGCGCGCGCACGGTCACCCGCAGCGGCACGGCGCGCAGCGGCAGGGCCTTGGACGAGTGCACCTTCACCCGCGTGCCGGACAGCTCCAGCCGCGCGTCCCGCACCGCCTCCGACGGGCCCGCCGGCTGACCCGGCACGCTGCCGAACTGGGTGTTCGCCCAGTTCAACAGCCCCGACAGCGCGGTCGTCCAGGACTCTCCCGGCGCCGGGTCGTGCTCCACGTCCACGTGCACGCCCGGTTCGTCCACCAGGTGCACGCGCACCCGCCCGGCGGTCACGGCCACCTCCAGCTCGGCGACTCCCTCGACCTCGAAGCTCTGCCGGCGCACGATTTCCGATTCCACGATTCCCCCTCAGCCCTGGACCCAGCCGCGGACGCGCGACGCCGACGAGGAGCCGCCGCCCGACTGGTCCTTCGGCGGTCCCCAGTGCTTGTGACCACCACCGCGACGCCCGCCGACCGCGCCCTGCACGGCCTGCGCGACGAACGTGTTCAACGACATGCCCTGAGCCGCGGCGGCCTGTTCCGCCTTGGCCTTCAGCTCGTCCAGCAACCGCAGGGTGACGCGCGTGGCGTCGCCGGCGGACGGCCGGGGAACTTCCTCGGTCCGCGGTTCGTGTTCCTCCCGCGGGGACGTGCCGGTGACGACCACCTGCACGTCCCGCCCGTCCAGCCGCACGTCGACCACGGGCCCGTCCAGGGCTGCCGTGACCTCCGCGGCCAGGTCGGACAGTGCGTTCATGAGCGCGAGCCGCGCGGCGGGCTCCAAGGCTGCGGACAGCAGGGCGGCGGTGCGCCGGGTGTTGTCGTCCCCGGCGGACGCGGCCGTCGCGAGGTCTTCGCGCAGTGCGGCGATGTACGGCGACAGATCCATGACACCACCATGACGTCAAAAGTGACATCAGTCAAGGAAATCGTGATGTCGCGGCGGCGTCACCGCGAACGGACGTACGGGGGAGGCCGAACGGTCGGTGCTGCAAAAGGGGGCTGCCCGGGTTTCGGTTAGGGTTCGGGCATGGCTGAGACGGTGGCGCCGAAGGTGCAGTTGATCGCGAAGACGGAGTTCTTCCCCCCGGACGGCGTCCCGTGGTCCACCGACGCCGACGGCGGCGAGGCGCTGGCCGAGTTCGCCGGTCGCGCCTGCTACCAGTCCTGGACCAAGCCGAACCCGGCCACCGCCACGAACTCCGGCTACATCAAGCACATCATCGAGGTCGGCCACCTGTCGGTGCTGGAGCACGGCTCGGTCAGCTTCTACCTGACCGGCATCTCCCGCTCGCTGACCCACGAGCTGATCCGGCACCGCCACTTCTCGTACTCGCAGCTGTCCCAGCGGTACGTGCCCGAGCGCAACGCCGCCATGGTCGAGCCGGACGTCATCGCGAACGACCCCGAGCTGCACGAGAAGTTCCTGGCCGCCGCCCAGGCCAGCGTCGACGCCTACAACGAGCTGCTGAAGGGCCTGGAGGAGAAGTTCTCCGACGTGCCCAGCGCCACGCTGCGCCGCAAGCAGGCCCGCCAGGCGGCTCGCGCGATCCTGCCGAACGCCACCGAGACCCGCATCGTGGTCACCGGCAACTACCGGGCGTGGCGGCACTTCATCGCCATGCGCGCCACCGAGCACGCCGACGTGGAGATCCGCGCGCTGGCCGTGGAGTGCCTGCGCCAGCTGCAGAAGGCGGCGGCGAACGCCTTCGCCGACTTCACCATCTCCACCCTGGCCGACGGCTCCGAGGTCGCTTCCAGCCCGCTGGTCACCGAGGGCTGACGGCCCGTGAAGCGGCTGATCGTCGACGTCCGGCCGGGCGGGTACGCGGTCGTGCGGCTGCCCGCCGACGCGCCGGCGCCCGCCGGGCTCCTCGACGCGCCGGGCCTGGTCTCGGTGACCAGGACGCCGGACGAGCTGTCCATCGTGTGCCCGGAGGAGCACGCGCCGGACGCGGCCGCCGCGCAGCCCGGTTGGCGGCTGCTGACCGTGCGCGGCCCGCTGGAGTTCACCCTCACCGGCATCATGGCCGCGCTGTCGGGCGAGCTGGCGGCGGCGGGCGTGAGCTTGTTCGCGCTGTCCACGTACGACACCGACCACCTGCTGGTGAAGGAGTCCGACCTGGACCGCGCGGTCCAGGCGCTGCGCGCGTCCGGGCACGAAGTCACGAAACCGTGAAACCGGATCGGGCGGCGCGGGGTCTGAAGTAGCGTTCCGCCGGTCCGCGCGCGGGGTTTCGAGGAGTGACGGTGACTGGTCCGACGCAAGGCGTGAGCACCCGGCCGCGGGTGATCGCGGGCAGGTACGCATTGCTCGCCGAGCTGGGTCGCGGTGGCATGGGCGTCGTCTGGCGCGCCCAGGACAACGTGATCGGCCGCCAGGTGGCGATCAAGGAGCTGCACCTGCCCGACGGGATCGCGCTGGAGGAGCGCCGGGTGCTGGAGGAGCGGGTGCTGCGCGAGGCGCGCACCGCGGGCCGGCTGAACGACCCCGGCGTGGTCACCGTGTACGACGTGGTCGCCGAGGGCGGCATGACCTACATCGTGATGGAGCTGGTCGAGGCGGCCACGCTGTCCACGTTGGTCAGCGCGCACGGCCCGATGCCGCAGGACCGCGTGATCGCGATGGCGATCCAGGCGCTGTCCGCGCTGGACTCCGCGCACCAGGCGGGCATCGTGCACCGGGACGTGAAGCCGGGCAACCTGATGGTCACGCCGAACGGCCGGGTGAAGCTCACCGACTTCGGCATCGCCCAGGCCGTGGACGACCCGAGGCTGACCACCAGCGGCAGCCTCATCGGCTCGCCCGCCTACATGTCGCCGGAGCGCATCCACGGCAACGAGGCGTCGCCCGCCTCCGACCTGTGGGCGCTGGGCGCGACGCTCTGCTACGCCGTCGAGGGCGCCAACCCCTACGAGCGGTCGACCACCGCGTCCACCCTGCACGCGATCATGAACGAGATGCCCCGGCTGACCAGGGCGCACGGCGTGCTCGGCGCGGTCATCACCGGCCTGATGATGCCCGACCCGAACGCCCGGCTGACCGGCCCGCAGGCCCGCGCCATGCTGGAGCGCGCGGCCGCCCAGCCGACCCCGCCGACCGGGTTCGGCGCGCCCAACCCGACCATGCACTACACCCCGCCCAACGCCGCCGCCGCCGCGCGGAAGCCGTGGTTGAAGAACCTGCTGATCACCGCCACGGCGGTGGCGGCGGTGGCGCTGCTGGTCGGCGGCGCGTTCATCGGCCGGTGGCTGTTCGTGGACGCCCCGCCCGCCGCGATGGCCCAGACGGTCACCTACGGGCCCGGCGGCACGATCGAGCCCGCCCAGTTCAAGCCGGGCAGCGGGCAGTGCGGCGACAACCTGCTCGACCCGAACACGACGGTCAACTACGTCGACTGCGACGCGGTGCACCGGGTCGAGGTGTACGCGGCGGTCGAGCCGTTCGGGTCGGACAAGATGGCCTACCCGGGCGACGAGTGGCTGCGCAACTACGCCGAGGACTACTGCACGCTGCACTTCATGTCCGACCGGGTGCCGGTGCAGGACAAGCAGTCCGAGCTCCGCTACGTGGCCGTCGTGCCGACCTCCGGCGTGTGGTCGGAGAACCCGGCGTCCGCGTCCTCCTCGTCGGACAAGCGCTACCGCGACGTGGTGTGCGTGCTGTGGAACAAGGACGGCACGGCGATGAAGGACCAGGTGTACGCCGAGTAGCGTGGGGCCATGGGCGTCGCGCAGGACGAACGCAGGCAGTTGACCGAGCTGTTCGCCGAGGTGGGCCCGGACGCGCCCACGTTGTGCGACCCGTGGCGCACGCGCGACCTCGCCGCGCACCTGGTGCTGCGGGAGCGCCGCCCGGACGCGGCGGCGGGCATCCTGCTCAAGCCGCTGGCCGGGCACACGCGGAAGGTCCAGGACGCCTACGCCGCCAAGCCGTGGGACGAGCTGGTCGGGCTGGTCCGCGGCGGGCCGCCCCGGCTGTCGCCGTACGCGCTGGTGGACGAGCTGGTCAACGCCGTCGAGTACTTCGTGCACCACGAGGACGTGCGGCGGGCGCGGGACGGCTGGGAGCCGCGTTCACCCGATCCGGTACGAGACGACGTGCTGTGGCGGCGGCTCGGGCCGACCGCCCGGATGATGTACCGCAAGAGCCCCGTCGGGGTGGTGCTGCGCCGCCCGGACGGTCAGGCCGTCGTGGCCAGGCGCGGCGCGGAACCCGTCGTGCTGACCGGGCAGGTCTCGGAACTGGTGGTGCACGTGTTCGGCCGGTCCGCCGCGCGGGTCGAGTACGACGGCGCGCCCGAGGCCGTGCGGCTGGTGCGGGGCCTGGACCGGAGCATGTAGTCGCAGCTTGCCGAGGGTGACGCGGTAGATTTCCGCACATGACCGCAAGTCCTGCCGCCTCGCCCGGCCGACCGTTCGGCCGCGTGCTCACCGCCATGGTCACCCCCTTCGACGCGGAGGGGGCGGTCGACCTGGACAAGGCGCAGCGGCTCGCCGAGCACCTGGTCGAGCTGGGCAACGACGGTCTTGTGGTCAACGGCACCACCGGGGAGGGGCCGACCACCAGCGACGCGGAGAAGTCGGACCTGGTCCGCGCCGTGGTCGAGGCGGTCGGCGACCGCGCGACCGTGGTCAGCGGGGCCGGGACCTACGACACCGCGCACAGCGCGCACCTGGCCAGGCAGGCCGAGGAGGCGGGCGCGCACGGTCTGCTGCTGGTCACCCCGTACTACTCGCGGCCCACCCAGGAGGGTGTGCACGCGCACTTCACCACCGTGGCCGACCAGGTCGGCGTGCCCGTGATGCTGTACGACATCCCGCCGCGCTCCGTCATCCCCATCGAGGTGGAAACCCTGCTGCGGCTGGCCGAGCACCCGCGTATCGTGGCGGTCAAGGACGCCAAGGGCGACCTGCTCGCGGGCAGCAAGGTCATCGCGGCCACCGACCTGGCCTACTACTCCGGTGACGACCCGCTGAACCTGCCGTGGCTGTCGGTCGGCGCGGTCGGCTTCGTCAGCGTCATCTCGCACATCGCCGCGGATCGGCTGCGCGACCTGCTCGACGCGTTCGAGTCCGGCGACGTCGCCGGCGCGACCGCGATCCACCAGTCGCTGCTGCCGCTGCTGCGGCCCTTCAGCCGGATGCCCGGCGTCACCTACGCCAAGGCCGCGCTCCGCCTGCGCGGGCTGGACGTGGGCGACCCGCGGCTGCCGCTGGTACCCGCATCAACCGAGGACATCAAGGCCGTAGAGGCCGAATTGGGAGTCAACGCGTGATCAACCCGAGCTCACCCCCGCCCGCACTGCCCGACGGAGGTCTGCGCGTCGTCGCACTGGGCGGAATTGGCGAGATCGGCCGCAACATGACGGTGTTCGAGCACGCCGGCCGGCTGCTCGTCGTGGACTGCGGCGTGCTGTTCCCCGAGGACGACCAGCCGGGCGTCGACCTGATCCTGCCCGACTTCCGGGCCATCGAGGACCGGTTGGACGACATCGACGCGCTGGTGCTCACCCACGGGCACGAGGACCACATCGGCGCGGTGCCGTTCCTGCTCAAGCTGCGCCCCGACCTGCCGGTGGTGGGCTCGCGGTTCACCCTGGCGCTGCTCGCGGCCAAGTGCAAGGAACACCGCCAGACGCCGAGGCTGATGGAGATCACCGACGGCGAGCGGCGCGCTTTCGGGCCGTACGAGCTGGAGTTCTTCGCGGTCAACCACTCGATCCCGGACGCCGTCGCGGTCGCCATCCGCACCTCCGCCGGCCTGGTGCTGCACACCGGCGACATCAAGCTGGACCAGCTGCCGCTGGACGGCAGGCTGACCGACCTGGCCGGGTTCTCCCGGCTCGGCGACGAGGGCGTCGACCTGTTCCTGGTCGACTCGACCAACGCCGAGGTGCCGGGCTTCGTCGCGCCGGAGCGCGAGATCGGGCCGGTGCTGGAGAACGTCGTCCGCAAGGCCAACCAGCGGGTCATCGTGGCCTGCTTCGCCTCCCACGTGCACCGCGTGCAGCAGGTGCTGGACGTGGCCGTGCAGTACCACCGGCGGGTCGCGCTGGTCGGCCGGTCGATGGTGCGCAACATGGGCATCGCGGCCGAGCTCGGCTACCTGAACGTGCCGGACGGGCTGTTCGTGGACCTCAACGAGGCCATGGAGATGCCCGAGGACCAGGTGATGTTCGTGTCGACCGGCTCGCAGGGCGAGCCGCTGTCGGCGCTGTCGCGGATGGCGCGCGGCGAGCACCGGCAGATCTCGATCAAGGCGGGCGACACGATCGTGCTGGCGTCGTCGCTGATCCCGGGCAACGAGAACGCGGTGTTCGGCGTGGTCAACGGCCTGTCCCGGCTGGGCGCCACGGTCGTGCACCAGGGCAACGCCAAGGTGCACGTGTCCGGCCACTCGCCCGCCGGCGAGCTGCTGTTCCTGTACAACGCGGTGCGGCCGTCGAACGTGATGCCGGTGCACGGCGAGTGGCGGCACCTGCGGGCGAACGCGGCGCTGGCCGTGGCGACCGGGGTGACCGAGGAGCGGGTCGTCATCGCCGAGGACGGCGTGGTGGTCGACCTGGTCGACGGCAAGGCGGCGATCAGCGGCAAGGTCGAGGTCGGCCACGTCTACGTCGACGGCCTGTCCGTCGGCGACGTCGGCGAGTCGACGCTGTCCGACCGGCTGGTGCTCGGCGAGGGCGGGTTCATCGCCATCACGGTGGCGGTCGACTCGACCAACGGTCGCGCGGTCGCGCCGCCGACCGTCTCCGGCCGCGGGTTCTCCGACGACCCGAAGGCGCTGGACCAGGCGGTGTCGCTGGTGGAGATGGAGCTGTCCCGCACCGAGGCCGAGGGCATCACCGACTCGCACCGCATCGCCCAGGCGGTGCGCCGGGTGGTCGGCCGCTGGGTCGCCGAGACCTACCGCCGTCGGCCGATGATCGTGCCGACCATCATCCCGGTGAACTGACCGCCCGCGCGCGTGGTCGAGAGGAGCTGACGTGGCCGAGGTGCTGTTGTTCCACCACGCGCACGGGTTGACGCCCGGCGTCGCGGCCTTCGCCGAGCGGTTGGCGGAGGCCGGGCACACCGTCCACGTGCCGGACCTGTTCGGCGGCCGGGTCTTCGTGGACCTGGGCGCGGGGCTGGACTACGCGCAGGAGGTCGGGTTCGGCACGATCGCCGAGCGCGGCCTCGAAGCGGCCGCCGACCTGCCCGGCGACGTCGTGTACGCGGGGTTCTCGCTGGGCGTGCTGCCGGCGCAGATGCTGGCCCAGAGCAAGCCGGGCGCGGCGGGCGCGCTGCTGTTCAGCGCCTGCGTGCCGGTGACGGAGTTCGGCGAGGCGTGGCCCGCGAGCGTGCCGGTGCAGGTGCACGCGATGGCCGAGGACGACCTCTTCGTGGACGACGGCGACCTGGAAGCGGCCCGCGCGCTGGTCGCGGGCGCGGCGGACGGCGAGCTGTTCCTCTACCCCGGCGACCGGCACCTGTTCGCCGACGAGAGCCTGTCGTCGTACGACGAGGTGGCCGCCGTGCTGATGATGGAGCGCGTGCTCGCGTTCCTGAAGTAGCCACCGGTGGTGCGGGAGCGGCGTCGCGCCCTCCCGCACCACCGCGGCGGAGCAAGCCTCCGAGCAGCGGGACGCGAACGCTACCGGCCCGCGCGCGCCGTCGCGACTGCCGAATGGAGCGCCGCTGGTTGCCCGGCGCAACTGACCCGAACAACCGATGACCGCTGCGCCGCGAGACGGTTGTTTACGGATAGCTCCAGGACCGTATCCCGCCAGGTCGCACGCGATGTGCGGCCTGGCGGTCGCAGTTCCGCGAATCGGCGTCCCGGGTGGGAACGAATGGTCGATCGGCGCTTTGCTTACGGTCGCGCGCCGATCAGTCGACACTCGTTCGCCGCATTTACCCGGTGAATCGAATCCGCCTAACGTCTGCGCCTGGAATCACTCGATTCCCGTGCACTCCGCGATCGAATGGTGAGGTGATCCATGCGCAGAACGCGTGGGCGAAGAACCGGTGTCGCAGTGGTGAGAGCGGTCGCTCTCGTGCTGGCGGCCGCGGCGGCGCTGGTGCTCGGCCCGGCCGCGCAGGCGGGGACCACGACCGCGCCGCGGTCGGCGATCACCGGGCAGGCGGCGTCCCTGACGGGCTCGGCGATCTCCACCCAGGCCGAGAACACGATCACCCGGGGCTCGTGGTCGTGCAAGCTGACGGTGAGCAACCCCGGTCGGTGGTGGGGCGGCTCCGGCGGCGGCGTGCAGGGCCCCGGCTGGCTGAACTGCAGCCACGTCATGCCGCAGCTGGAGATCTTCGTCGGTGTCGTCCGCAACAACACGCTCGTCAGCATCGCCACCGACTACGACACGTCCACGATCCAGGTCAACACCAACGCGTCCGTGTCGCCCTACGTCCAGGCGACCTACTTCATCGCCGCCATCGGCTACGTCGAGTGGCCCGACGGCGTGATCACCGAGTTCCCCGAGCTGCACAGCCCCGCGTTCACGATCTGACCGGATCGCCCCGGCCCGCCACCCGGCGGACCGGGGCGGTCACCCGGTTCCCGGCCGGCCCTACTCCGGGCGCCACGGGCTGCTGCCCGTGGTCGGCCGGGTGGGGTCGTGGAACTTCGGCAGGTCCGGCTCGTCGACCCGCAGCGGCGCCAGGCCCGCGGTGATGGCGCGCATGATCCGCTCGTGCGCCCGCCGCGCGTCGCCCGGCTTGCCGTCCTCCAGCCCGGACAGGTCCACCGGCTTGCCGAAGTGCACCTTGAACGTCGGCCGCCGGCGCAGGCCGCGCAGGTACGACGTGAGGTAGGGCTTGGCGTCCTCCCAACCCCCGACCCCGGTGTTGCCCCAGTAGACGGCCTCGTGCGCGCCCCACTGGCTGACCGGGACCACGGGGATGTCGCCGCTCAGCGCGAGCCGCGCGGCGCCCGTCTTGCCGCGCTCCGGCCACAGCCCCGGGTCGAGGCTGATCCGGCCCTCCGGGTACAGCGCGATCGGGTCGCCGCCGCGGCGCAGCGCCTCGACCGTGCGGTGGTAGGCGTCGCCGACGTTGGCCGCCGCCCGGTCCACCCGCAGGTGGCCGGAGGCCCGCAGCAGGGGACCCAGGACCGGCGCGTCGAGCAGCCCGCCGGTGAGCAGGAACCTCGGCGCGACACCGAGCCTGCGGCAGGCGGCGATCAGCACGAACGGGTCGAGGTTGCCGATGTGGTTGGACGCGAGCAGCAGGGGACGTCCCCTGAGGTCCGCCGGGATGTCGCCGGTGACTTCGAGTCGTCCGCTGAGACCGACGACCCCTTGGTCGACGGCGGTCAGCACGCGCCACAGCAGTGGTGTGGGCACGACGGGCAGGCTACGGCGTGTCGAGGTGTCGGCGCACCGGGTTCGGGGCAACCATGGGGCATCGGGCAGCGCGCGTCACGTCGCCCCGTGAAGCTTGGGGTCGTTGGGGCTGGAGGGACTACCGTAGGCACATGGCCGGCCGAACTGGGACCTCGCGCAAGGGCACGACCCGCAGCACCGGAACCGGGTCGAAGCCCCGTTCGAGCGCGTCCCGGTCCGGCTCGTCGCGCTCGGCGTCGGCCCGGTCCGGTTCGGCGCGCTCCGGTTCGTCCCGGTCGGGTTCGGCGGCCAAGCGGTCGTCCGCCAGACGCGCGCCGGCGCGGAGGTCCCCCGGTTCCATCGGCCGGGTCTGGGGGCTGTTCGGCCGCGGCGTCGGCTCGGTGGTCCGCGCGGTGGGGCGGGGCAAGGAACTCGACCCGGCGCACCGCCGCGACGGCTTCGCGCTGGTGCTCATCTCGTTGGCCGTGATCACCGCCGCGGGCGTGTGGTGGCAGGCGGGCGGACCGGTCGGCCGGTGGGTCGACGTGGCCGTGCGCAGCTCCGTCGGCGGCCCCGCGGTGATCCTGCCCGTGCTGCTGCTGGTGATCGGCGTCGCGCTCATGCGCACCGACCCGAACCCGGAGGCCCGGCCCCGGCTGGTCATCGGCTCGATCCTGGTCACGGTCGGCTTCCTCGGCGTGTTCCACCTCGCGGGCGGCCTGCCGATGGACCCGCTCGCCCGCCGCGACGCCGGCGGCGCGCTCGGCTACCTGGCCGGCGGCTTCCTGGCCCAGGGCCTCACGTCCTGGGTCGCCGGACCGCTGCTGGTGCTGATCTTCGGCTACGGCGTGCTGCTGCTGGTGCACGTGCCGATCCGCGAGGTGCCCGCGCGGCTCGGCGGCCTGCTGCACCGCAAGGGCGACCGGCTCGACGGCTTCGACGGCCCCGACGAGTTCGGCGACGAGTTCGGTGACGAGCCGGAGCCGGAGGAGAAGCCCGCCAAGCTGCGCCGCCCGTCCCGCGCCCGCCGCCAGGCCGCCGCCGTCGAGGACCAGCCCGAGCTGCCGCTGGACGAGGAGCCGCCGCCTCCGCCGCCGCCACCGGTCAAGCCCGCGCCCAAGCCGAAGGCGACGCCCGAGCTGCCGAAGACCGCCGCGCTGGCCGTGCGCGCCGTCGAGGGCGACTACAAGCTGCCGCCGCCGACGATCCTCAAGGACGGCGACGCGCCGAAGGCCCGCAGCAAGGCCAACGACCTGATGATCGAGGCCATCTCCGGCGTGCTCGACCAGTTCTCGATCGACGCGCAGGTCACCGGCTTCACCCGCGGCCCGACGGTGACGCGGTACGAGGTCGAGCTGGGTCCCGGCGTGAAGGTCGAGAAGATCACCGCGCTGACCAAGAACATCGCCTACGCGGTCGCCACCGACAACGTGCGGCTGCTCGCCCCGATCCCGGGCAAGTCCGCGGTCGGCATCGAGGTGCCCAACAGCGACCGCGAGATGGTGCGGCTGGGCGACGTGCTGCGCTCGCCCTCCACCGTCAAGGACAACCACCCGATGGTCATCGGGCTGGGCAAGGACATCGAGGGCCACTTCGTCACCGCGAACCTGACCAAGATGCCGCACCTGCTGGTCGCGGGCTCCACGGGTTCGGGCAAGTCGAGCTTCGTGAACTCGATGCTGGTGTCGCTGCTGGCCAGGGCCACCCCGGACGAGGTCCGGATGATCCTGATCGACCCGAAGATGGTCGAGCTGACCCCGTACGAGGGCATCCCGCACCTGATCACGCCCATCATCACCCAGCCGAAGAAGGCCGCCGCCGCGCTGGCCTGGCTGGTCGAGGAGATGGAGCAGCGCTACCAGGACATGCAGGTCAACCGGGTGCGGCACATCGACGACTTCAACCGGAAGGTGAAGTCGGGCGAGATCACCGCGCCGCCCGGCAGCGAGCGCGTCTACCGGCCGTACCCGTACATCATGGCGATCGTGGACGAGCTGGCCGACCTGATGATGACCGCGCCGCGCGACGTCGAGGACGCGATCGTCCGGATCACGCAGAAGGCGCGCGCGGCGGGCATCCACCTGGTGCTGGCGACCCAGCGGCCGTCGGTGGACGTGGTCACCGGCCTGATCAAGACCAACGTCCCGTCGCGGCTGGCGTTCGCCACGTCGTCGCTGACCGACTCGCGGGTCATCCTGGACCAGCCGGGCGCCGAGAAGCTGATCGGCATGGGCGACGGCCTGTACCTGCCGATGGGCGCGTCGAAGCCGGTGCGCGTGCAGGGCGCGTACGTCGGGGACGACGAGATCTCGGAGATCGTCAACTTCACCAAGGACCAGGCGCAGCCCGAGTACACCGACGGCGTGACGGCGGCGAAGGCCGGTGAGAAGAAGGAGATCGACGCCGACATCGGCGACGACCTGGAACTGCTGATCCAGGCGGCGGAGCTGATCGTCACGTCGCAGTTCGGCTCGACCTCGATGCTCCAGCGCAAGCTGCGCGTCGGCTTCGCCAAGGCGGGCCGGCTGATGGACCTGCTGGAAACGCGCGGCGTGGTCGGCCCGTCGGAGGGCTCGAAGGCCCGCGAGGTGCTGATCAAGCCGGACGAGCTGGACTCGGTGGTGTACCTCATCCGCGGTGGGGGCGGCCCGGAGCCGGACGCGGACGACGAGGGCTGAGCCGCCGGCGGTGTGCGAGTACCCGGCGATCCGCGGCGACGACCAGCCCCTGCCGTCGTCGGTGGTGGCCGAGCACCTGGCCGCCCTCGGGCTGCGGCAGTCGGAGGGCAGGTGGTCGGAGGGCAGGTGGTCGGCCGGGGACGAGACCGGCAACCTGGCCGTCACCCCGGAAACCGCCGCCGGCCGCTGCGCCACGGCCGCGGACGACCAGGTGGTCGGCTTGGACGTGGCGCTGTGGTGCCCGCACTCGTCGCGGACGGCGCGGTGGCCGGACGAGGCGACCGGTCGGGCTCAGGAACGCCTGCTGGACGCCGTGGCCCGTGCCCTGGGCTGGACGATTGCCGCCTCCGACCGCTGACCGCCGTTCCACCTCGGGACTGTCGGGACGTTCCCGGCGCTCCGCGTTCAACGCTTCTTTGTCGGACCCCGCCGGCACAATAAGAACAGGGGTCCCCTGGGCGAGGACCCCTGCGCAGCGTGGTTCGCGACCGGCGTCAGCTGGCGCCGAACTCGCGGACGGCCTGGTAGTACAGGTCGGCCGTGCGGTTGCACGACCAGTTGCCCGCGCACTGGTGGTAGAGGTCGGACTTGAAGTTGTTGTCGATCCGCAGCCGGGTGGTCTCGGTGAACCGCCCCTGCCGCTTGTAGTTGCGGTAGCCGAAGTCGTGCCGGTGGCAGGCCGGCAGGAACTTGAACCCGAACGGGTTGTCCGGCGACCACGAGCAGCCGTCCGACGACCAGTCGAGCTGATCGCTGTACGGCCGTTGCGCCCGCAAGGAGCTGAACTGGGACAGGGACTTGCCGAACAGGTAGTCGTCGGTGACGGCGGGCGCGTTGATGGCCGCCTGGCCAACACCGGCGCCGGCCAGCAGGGCGAGCGAGGCGATCACGACGGTGAGAGCGTTGCGCAGGGATTTCGCGAGCACTGTTCTTCCCCTCGGTTCACGGGCTTGAGGGGTGTTCTTACCGGCCCGCGATCAACGCACAACAGCCCCAATCGGCTCATACCGCGGCAACGACGGGTGAACGTCGGGCCGCACGCGGTCACCGCCGCCGGCCGCACCGGCTGGTCGCGCAGTTCCCGTAGCGCCAGCACATCGGCGTCCGCCGCGCAGGTACCCGCCGAGCCGCTGCTGGGCCATCCGCAGGCACACCGACTGGGCCGCCGCGCCCGCTTCGAGCAGGCCGAACCGCCCACCGCGCTGCCCGTACCCGACCAACACCGGCTGGTCCGCCAGGACGAGCGCCGGCGCCGGCGCGGGTTCGGTGTCGGCGGCCGGCACTTCGCGCAGCCGCACCCAGACCGGCGCAACCCGCCCGCCGACGGGTGCCCGGTCGGGCCCGCTACCCCGGGCTGTGCGGGCTGAACCCGTCCAGCCGCCGGCACGACCCGTCCGGTTCGGCGACCGTCTCCAGTGGACTGCACCGCGGCGAAGCCGGCGCAGCAGCACGGACGATGGCGTGATCACATCGCCCGCCTGCGGTAGTACTCCGACACCCACGGCCCGGTCAGGCCCACGGCCATCACGTACGCGAACACCACCAGGGCCACCACCGGCCCCACCGCCGCCGCCACCGAGGGCACCACCAGGGACTCGGCCACGAACAGCAGCGCCCAGAACGCCAACCGCTTCGGCGCCGACCGCAGCGGGTGCCTGCCGATCGAGCGGTCGTACCGGTACCCCGCGCGCAGGCTGACCAGCGCGCCGATGAGTGCGATCACGCCGCCGCCCTCCTGCGTGCGTAGAAGCGGTGGACTTGAAGGCCGGCGGCGTCGACGTGCTTGGCGTCGACGTGCTTGGCGGCGACGTGCCTGGCGGCGACGTACGCCCTGCGCCCGGCACTGCGAACGGGCCGAGCGACGCCGTGCGGTGGTCCAGCAGCAGGTGCGCGCGGACCGACGCGGTCAGCCGATCCGGGTCGAGCTGGGCGAGCCGTACCCCTCCGCACCGGCTCGACCAGCTCGACCAGCACCCGCGCCTCGGCTCCGGGCACATCCGGGAGCAGGTGGGCGAGGTCCGCTCCGGCGCGCACGACCAGGCCCTCGTCCCACGCCCGGGCGCGCCGGGCCGGGTTCGGCACGAGGGCGGTCACCGGACCGCCTCGTCCTGGTCGTCACCCCGGTCGAGGAACCGCTGGATCGCCGGCTCGTCGGGGAACTCGTCGTCCTCCTCGGTGTCGATGAGACGTTCGGCGATCGGCACCGGTTCCTCCACCCAGGCGGGTTGGAACTCGTCGCTGGGCAGCAGCCGGTGGCGGCGGGCGAACTCCTCGGCGGCGTCCCGGATGGACTCGCGCAGCGTGCCGATCACCACCGTCTCGGCGGTGTAGGTCAGCTCGACCAGCAGCGCGCGCATCCGGTCCAGCTGGTCCTCCTGGTCGGCGTTGTCCGCGAGCTGCGGCCACAACCTGCGCTCGAACACCTCCACGAAGTCCGCCGCGATGCCGTCGGTGGCGGTGCGCAGGTTCGCGAACTTGTCCAGCACGTCGTCGCTGGGCACGCTCAGCGCGGCGAGCCGGTTGCCCGCCTCCAGCGCCCAGCGGCGGACGTGCGGCCAGCCGCGGCGCCAGCGGACCAGGCCGAGCTGGAGGGCGCGGCGCAGCACGCGCGGCCGGACGTCGCCCATCGGGACGAGGCGGCTGATGTCGCGGACCCTGATCCGGACCCAGTCGTCCGGACCCTCCGCCTCGCCGACCCCGAGCACCGCCGCGACGCTCGCGCCCTTCTCGCGCGCCTTGACCAGCTCGGCGATGGCGGGCAGCGAGAAGCCGCGCGACTGCAGCCGTTGGACGAGGGTGAGCCGTTCGAGGTGGGAGGCGTCGTAGTAGGCGACGCGGCCCTGCCTGCGCGGCGGGTGCAGCACACCCTTGGTCTGGTACATCCGGATCGTGCTGCCGGGCAGCCCGACCCGGACCGCCAGCTCGTCGACCGTCAACTGCTCCACGGCGCCGATCTTGGCGGGTCGACGCTCGCAGAGTCAAGACTCTTCGAGTTATCACTCGAAGAGTTACAGGTGCAGCAGCATCCGCGAGTTGCCGAGCGTGTTCGGCTTCACGTAGGAGAGGTCGAGGAACTCGGCCACCCCCTCGTCGGCCGATCGCATGATCTCCTCGTAGACCTCGGGCGACACCGGCGTGCCGTCGATCTCCACGAAGCCGTGCCGGCTGAAGAACTCGGTCTCGAACGTCAGCACGAACAACCGCTCCAGCTGCAGCTCGCGGGCGGTCTCGATCAACCGGGTCACGATCTTGCGCCCGATGCCCCGTCCCAGCGCGCCGGGCGACACGGCCACCGTGCGGATCTCGGCCAGGTCCTCCCACAGCACGTGGAGGGCGCCGCACCCGAGCACCACCCCGTCGTCCTCGGCCACCCAGAACTCCTGGACGTCCTCGAACAGCGTGACCAGGGGCTTGGCCAGCAGCACCTTTCCGGCGTAGGCGTCGATGAGGGCCTTCATCGCCCGCACGTCGTCGGTGCGCGCGCGACGCACGTTGATCGGGTCGTTCACGGTGCAAACGTATGCCCTGCGCCGCCGGCGCGAGCGCCCAGGTGACACCAAGCGCCACCGGCCCGGTCCACCGAGGTGGGGATGGATCGCGATGGTGCGCATGGGCAACACCACGGGCGGGTTTTAGACGACTCCAAGCATGACCTTCTGGGAATCCGATCGCACTTCAATTCGGGTGGACCGTTGGTCACATTCGACACCTGACGCGCTAACGGGTGAATGCCTCTGGTTGCGCTCGCACCGCGATGTCGGACGGTTTTCCGCGTAGTGCGACCATGGAACCGTTCGCAACTCGGGTATGGCGAACTCCACTATCGCGTGAACAGAGAGGATTTTCGAATGGGCAACACGTCATATGGTGACCGGGGTGCGGCCTCACCGCGCAAGCAGTGCTCCTCGACGCGTCGAACGGCCACCGTCGCGGAAGTGGTCCTCGTCGTCGTGGCGCTGGCGTTCACCGGTTGGCTCCTGGCCGCCGGCCACGCTCCGCGGACCTCGGTGGGCGTGGCGCTGGTGGTGGTCGTTGTCGTGGTGCTCGTGCCGCGCGTCGAGCCGGGTGGGGTCCGCGGACTTCTGCTGCGCCTGGCCGGCCCTGTTCCGGGTGGTCGAGGATGACCGGCTCGGTGGACGCGTTCAACCGGTTGGTCGCCGAGACCTTCAGGGCTCACCGCGTAGCGCCACCGGTGCGGTTCGTCCTCGCGCTGGACTACGCGCGGCTGCTCGACTGGCCGCAGTACACCGAGATGTTGTTCGACCTCGCCCTGGACCGGCAAGAACGACAGCGGATCAGAGCCGCGTACGAAGTCGCGGGCCCGCCGGCCGCTCCTCCGGACCACCTGGCGGCAGCAGGTTCGGAGGATTCCGAATTGCGGTGCGCGAACGAGCGTGAATTCACCCGGCTGCTCAAGGACATCCAGCTGCGCTCCGGCTTGTCGCCCGCGAAGATCGGCGAGATGGCGGGAATTCCGCGTAGCCAGGCGTACTCGATGGTCGCGCGCGGCACGTTGCCGACCCGTTTCCGGCAGGTCGCGCGGTTCGTCGAGGCGTGCGGGTTGCCCGAGCCGGAGATCCGGCACGTCCTGAGGCTCTGGCTCGAACTGCGGCAACGCGGGTACGAGGGCGAGAAGGCGGAAATCCTCTGGGTCGACTACCTGGACCACCTGTGCGGAGGTCTCGCGCCCGACGGCGATCCCTCGCCCGCCGAGACCAGGTCGCGACGGCTCTCCCGGCTGAAGGAGAGCACCTACAGCGCCGAGCGGCCGGTCCGGCCGCCCGCGTCGGGGCCGGCCCGCGCACGTCGGACCTGAGCACCGGACGGGGCACGGGCCGGCGCCGGTTACCCTGAGCACCGTGTCTTCCCCCACCACGTCCAAGCGCGTCGCCATGCTGACCCTCGGCTGCGCCCGCAACGAAGTCGACTCCGAAGAGCTGGCCGGCCGCCTCACGGCGGGCGGGTGGGAGCTGGTCGACGACGAAGCCGACGTGGTCGTGGTCAACACGTGCGGCTTCGTGGAGTCGGCCAAGAAGGACTCCGTGGACACCCTCCTCGCCGCCGCCGACAGCGGCGCGAAGGTGGTCGCGGTCGGGTGCATGGCGGAGCGCTACGGCGCCGAGCTGGCCGACAGCCTGCCCGAGGCGAACGCGGTGCTCGGGTTCGACCACTACACCGACCTCGCCGACCGCCTGGACGACGTCCTGGCCGGTCAGGCCATCGAGTCGCACAAGCCGGTCGACCGCCGCACGCTCCTGCCGCTGACCCCCGTGCAGCGACCGAAGGCCGCCGAAGAGGTGCAGGTGCCGGGCCACGGCTGGGGGCCGCGCGTGGTGCGCACCCGCCTCGCCGACACGCCCTTCGCGCCGCTGAAGATCGCCTCCGGCTGCGACCGCCGCTGCTCGTTCTGCGCGATCCCGTCGTTCCGCGGCGCGTTCGTCTCCCGCCACCCGGACGAGGTGGTGGCCGAGGCCATGTGGCTGGCCGAGCAGGGCGTCCGCGAGGTGTTCCTGGTCTCCGAGAACTCGACCTCCTACGCCAAGGACCTGCCCCGCGAGCTGGGCGGCCTGGAGCGGCTGGTCCAGCGGCTGGCCGCGGTGCCCGGCATCGACCGGGTCCGGGTGTCCTACCTCCAGCCCGCCGAGACGAAGCCGACGCTGGTCCGCGCCATCGCCACCACCGAGGGCGTCGCCGACTACTTCGACATGTCCTTCCAGCACTCCAGCGAGCCGGTGCTGCGCCGGATGCGGCGGTTCGGGTCGACCGAGTCGTTCCTCGGCCTGGTCGAGCAGATCCGCTCGCTCGCGCCGCGCGCGGGCATCCGCAGCAACGTCATCGTCGGCTTCCCCGGCGAGACCGAGCACGACGTGGCCGAGCTGGAGCGCTTCCTCACCGCGGCCCGCCTGGACGCGGTGGGCGTGTTCGGCTACTCCGACGAGGACGGCACCGAGGCCGAGGGCCTGCCGGGCAAGCTGGACGCCGACACCATCGCCGAGCGCGTCGCCCGCATCTCCAACCTGGTCGAGGAGCTGACCTCGCAGCGCGCCGAGGACCGCGTCGGCGAGGAGGTCGTGGTCCTGGTCGAGACCGAGGAGGACGACGAGAACGACTGCGTCGGCCGCGCCGCCCACCAGGCGCCCGAGGTCGACGGCGAGTGCGTCGTCACCAACGCCGACGGCCTGAAGGTCGGCGACCTGGTCCGCTGCCGGGTCGACGCGTCCGAGGGCGTCGACCTGGTCGTCACAGCGATCGAGGTGCTGCCGAGGTGACCGAACCCGCGCGCGTGCCGGTGCTGAACATCGCCAACGTGCTGACGATGTCCCGGCTGGTGCTCGTGCCGGTCTTCCTCTACCTGCTGTTCGCCGAGGGCGGCCACGAGTTCTGGTGGCGGCTCTCGGCGTTCGGCGTGTTCGCCGTCGCGTCGGTCACCGACCACGTGGACGGCAACCTGGCCCGCAAGCTCGGCCTGATCACCGACTTCGGCAAGATCGCCGACCCGATCGCGGACAAGGCGCTGACCGGCGCCGCGCTGGTCGGCCTGAGCCTGCTCGGCGAGCTGCCGTGGTGGGTGACGGTCGTCATCGCGGTCCGCGAGCTGGGCGTCACGCTGCTGCGCTTCTGGGTCATCCGGCACGGCGTGATCCCGGCCAGCCGCGGCGGCAAGGCCAAGACGCTCGTGCAGATCGTCGCCATCGGCCTGTACGTGCTGCCGCTGCCCTCCTGGCTGGACGCCTTCTCGGTGGCCACGATGGGCGCGGCGGTGGTCCTGACCGTCGTCACAGGCGTCGACTACGTGATCCGGGCCTTCCGGCTGCGGGCCCGCGGCAAGCGGGCGGTGGCCGGGGCGTGAGCGCCGCCGACGTCGTCCGGGCGCTGCGGGAGCGCGGTGAGACGGTCGCCACCGCCGAGTCGCTGACCGCGGGCATGGTGACCGTCGAGCTGACCACCGTGCCCGGCTCCAGCGCCGTGGTGCGCGGCGGGCTCGTGGTCTACGCGACCGACCTCAAGCACGCGCTGGCGGGCGTGGACGCGGCGCTGCTGGCCGAGCACGGCGCGGTGCACCCCGAGGTGGCCCGGCAGCTCGCCGAGGGCGCACGTGAGCGCTGCGGCGCGACGTGGGGCCTCGGTCTGACCGGGGTGGCCGGCCCGGACCCGCAGGACGGCGTCGCGCCCGGCACCGTCCACATCGGTTTGTCCGGTCCGTCCGGCTCGACCGTCCACACGCTCACTCTGGGTGGTGGTCGTGACGAAGTGCGCAAGAGTTCGACAACGGCAGCCTTGGACATCCTCCACGACCGGCTCAAGATCCCCGTCGGGTGACGTGAGCAGGGCGTTCCCGCCCGAATCCGGCCACGCACGCGGGAACTTACCGGCGAGTTCACTCGTTCGCCCTTGGCGGACGTGTCGGGAAGTCACTGCCCGTCGACGGGACGGGTCGGTAACGTGGTGGCACGGCCGGCCGGAAGGAGGCGCGCGATGACCGTGCTGCTACGCGAGGCGATCGGTGATCGGCTCCGCCATGCCCGCACCACCCAACGCCGCACGCTGCGCGAGGTCTCCAGGACCGCCCGCGTCAGCCTGGGGTACCTCTCCGAGGTGGAACGTGGCCGCAAGGAGGCGTCCAGCGAGCTGTTGGCCGCGATCTGCGAGGCGCTGGACCTGCCCCTGTCGGAGCTGCTGCACCTGGTCGCCTCGGACATCGGCGCCGTCCAGCGGCCCGTCCCGACTCCCGCCGAGCTCGCCGAGCGCGCTCCCGCGTCCGCTCCGGCGGGTCTGGAAGCCGGCTCCATGGTGCCGGCGGTGATCGGCAACGACCTGTCCGACCTGCGGCTGCAGCCCGTGCTCACGCACCGGCTGTCGACTTCGATCAGCAAGCCGCGCAACGCGGTGGTGGCGGCGTAACCCAGCGCACCCGAGTCCGAGCCGAGCCGGTCCGACCGGCTCGGCTCTCGGTGCTTGCAACGAGTTGGCAACCCAGCCCGGGGTCGGCGCGTCCACCGGAAGCGGTACGGGCAGGATGACCATGCCGACGAAAGTCGGGGGGTGACTCAGGGTGATCCCGGATATCTCCCCAGGTCGGTGGAAGCAGCGCGGGACAACTGACACGATGGAACCAACACCGGCACCGGGTCGTTGCCAATCACGAGCGCGAGCCAGGGAAGTGCGGAGAAGGCAGGCGTAGGAGATGGCCAACCCTTTCGTGAAGGCGTGGAAGTACTTCATGGCGGCGTTCTCGTCCAAGATCGACGAGCACGCCGACCCGAAGGTGCAGATCCAGCAGGCCATCGAGGAGGCGCAGCGGCAGCACCAGGCGCTGTCCCAGCAGGCCGCCGCGGTGATCGGCAACCAGCGCCAGCTCGAGATGAAGCTCAACCGCCAGCTCGGTGAGGTGGAGAAGCTGCAGGCATCCGCACGCCAGGCGCTCGTGCTCGCCGACGAGGCCCGCGCGAAGGGCGACGACGCCAGGGCGACGCAGTTCGAGAGCGCCGCGCAGGGCTTCGCCACCCAGCTGGTCACGGCGGAGCAGAGCATCGAGGACCTGAAGACGCTGCACGACCAGGCGCTGCAGGCCGCGACGCAGGCCAAGCAGGCGGTCGAGCGCAACGCGATGGTCCTGCAGACCAAGCTGGCGGAGCGCACCAAGCTCCTCAGCCAGCTGGAGCAGGCCAAGATGCAGGAGCAGGTCTCCCACTCGCTGCGGCAGATGACCGAGCTTGCGGCGCCGGGCAACACGCCGTCGCTGGAGGAGGTCCGCGACAAGATCGAGAAGCGGTACACCACCGCGCTCGGTTCCGCGGAGCTGGCGCAGAACTCGGTGCAGGGCCGGATGCTGGAGGTCCAGCAGTCGACCACCGAGATGGCGGGCCAGTCCCGCCTGGAGCAGATCCGGGCCTCGATGGGCGGCGGCAAGGTCGCCGGCGAGGTCACCAGCGGCCAGTCGGCGGGCGCGAGCATCCAGCAGGAGATCCAGCAGCGGGTGCAGCAGACGCAGGCGCAGCCGACCCAGCAGATGCAGCAGAACCCGCCGGCGAGCCAGGGCTGAGAGGATGGTGTCCGCGATGGAACCCCGGCGGAAGGCAGCCGGTGAGATCGTCCAGCTCGTCGGGGGCCAGCTCCAAGGGCAACTCGCGGACCAGGTGAAACGGCGGTACGCCGCCTGGAACGACCCACGCGCGAAGCTCGACCGGCGCTACCGCCGGTCGAGCCGCGTGCTCACCTTCTGGCTGATCGTGCTGGCCCTGCTCGCGGTGGTCGGCACGCTCACGCTGGCGGGCGCGCTCGCACCGGGCATCGGCATCGGCGCGGCCCTCGGGTTCGCCGGGACGTCCGTGCTGGCCGTGCGCACGAACATGAAGATGCGGGGCATCGACGCCGCCCGCAAGCAGCTGGCGGTCGCGCCGGTGCACGAGCCGCTGCCCGCCCGCTCCTCGGCCGCGCGCCAGCCGGTGGAGCGGCTGGAGGAGGCCGAGGACACGCTGCGGGAGCTGCTGCGCCAGCTCGACTCGGCGGCGCTGACGTCCATCCCCACCGACTCGGTCGAGCAGGCCCGCGCGACCGGCGCCGAGGCGTCGTCCGCGATCCGGGCCGTGTCCCGCCAGCTCCAGGCCGTGGAACGGGCGCGCGACACCGCGCCGCCGCTGGACCGCGCCCCGCTGGTCGAGGGCGTGCGCAGGCTGCGGGCCCAGCTGGACGAGGGCGTGGACGGCTACTGCGGCCTGGTCGCCGCGGCCGGCCGGGTGCTCGCCGAGAGCACCGCGTCCAACCCCAGGCAGGTGCTGGTCGACGCGACCGACCACCTGGCGGGCCTGGCGTCCGGGCTGCGCGAGCTGTCGAGCTGACGCGCCGCCCGTTCACAGCCGGACGGCCATCTGCACGAACCACTACTGCGTCACGTTGCGTAGCGGAGTACGGCCAACTTCGCGCCTGCGGTGGCGTACGCTGCTGCAATCGTGTGATTATCAGACCGTTATATAGCCGCAGCCACTACTTGGCGTGGCAGGATCCCTGAGTCGGACAGCGTGGTCCGTCCTGGTCGCCGGGGAGGTCGTTGAGTGGCGTTGTGGACCGTGCGCGGCGACGGCCGCCCCACCGATGGTGACGCCATCGGGCCGGAGGAACGGCTGAGCTGGCCGCGCACCATCGGGTTCGGCGTCCAGCACCTGGTCGCGATGGCAGGCGCCACGATCCTCGTCCCCGCCACCACGGGCCTCCCGGTCAGCACCACCCTGCTGTTCTCCGGCGTCGGCACCCTGCTGTTCCTGGTGATCACCCGCAACCGCGTGCCCAGCTACCTCGGCGCCTCGTTCGCGTTCATCGCGCCGCTGTCCGCCGCCCGCGACGAGGGCATCGCCGCGCAGCTGGGCGGCGTGCTCGCGGCCGGCCTGCTGGTGATCATCCTCGGCGTGGCGGTGAAGGCGCTGGGCGTGCGGCTGCTGGAGGCCGTGATGCCGCCGGTGGTCACCGGCGCGGTGGTCGTGCTGATCGGGCTCAACCTGTCCCACCGGGCCACCGACTCGTTCGCCGAGCAGCCGCTGCCCGCCGTGGTGACGATGGGCATCATCCTGCTGTGCGGCGTGCTGGGCCGCGGCCTGGCGTTCCGCTTCTCGGTGCTGGTCGGCGTGGTCGCCGGCTGGCTGCTCGGCTTCGGCCTCGGGCTGGTCGACACCGCCGCCGTCGGCCGGGCCGCCTGGTTCGGGCTGCCGGAGTTCCACGCGCCCGAGCTGCGGCCGACGGTCACCCTGCTGGTGCTGCCGGTGGTGATCGTGCTGGTCGCGGAGAGCGTCGGCCACGTGAAGGCGATCGGCGCGCTGACCGGCCGCAACCTCGACGGCAACGTCGGCGACTCGGTCATCGCCAACGGCGTGTCCACCGCCCTGGCCGGGCTGGGCGGCGGTTCGGGCACCACCACGTACTCCGAGAACATCGGCGTGATGGGCGTGACCAGGGTCTTCTCCACCGCCGCGTACGCGGTGACGGGGGTGGCGGCGGTGCTGATGGCCTTCTCGCCGAAGGCCACCGCGGCGCTCTCGACCATCCCGGCGGGCGTGGTCGGCGGCGCGACCCTCGTGCTGCTCGGCCTGATCAGCCTGGTCGGCGTGCGGGTGTGGATGGACAACCGGGTCGACCTGACCAACCCCGGCAACGCGCTGGTCGGCGGCGCGGCCCTGGTCGCCGGGGTGGGCGACCTGACGCTGGAGCTGGGCGACATGGAGCTGGGCGGCCTGGTCTGGGGCTCGCTGCTGGTGGTGATCCTGCACCCGGTGCTGCGCTGGCTGCGGGCCGCGCGCCGGGTCTGATCACCCGAGCGACCGGGTGATGCTCCGCACCAGGCCGGGGCCCTCGTAGATGAACCCGGTGTAGACCTGGAGCAGGCTCGCGCCCGCGTCCAGCATCCGCTTGGCGTCGTCCGCGCCCGCGATGCCGCCGACACCGATGATCGGCAGCTTCCCGTCGGTCTGCCGGCTGACGAACCGCACCACCTCGCGGGCGCGCTCGGTCAGCGGCCGGCCGCTCAACCCGCCCGCCTCGTGCGCCAGGCGCCGGTCGGCCGGTGCGAGCCCGTCGCGCGCGAGCGTGGTGTTGGTCGCGATCAGGCCGCTGACCTCGTGCGCCGCGCAGACCTCCAGCAGTTCGGCGATGGCGGTGTCGGTCAGGTCGGGCGCGATCTTGACCAGGATCGGCTTGCGCGGCTCCGACCCGGCCAGGTCGCGCGCGGTGGCGTTGAGCGCGGACAGCAGCTCGGTCAGCGCGCCCCGGTCCTGGAGGCTGCGCAGGCCCGGCGTGTTGGGCGAGCTGATGTTGACCGCGAAGTAGTCGCCGTGCCGGTAGAGCGCCCGCAGGGATGTCCGGTAGTCCTCCACCGCGTCCTCGACCGGTGTGACCTTGGACTTGCCCAGGCTGATGCCGAGCGGCACGGACAGCGGGCCGAGGCGGTCCAGCCGGTTGGCCAGCTCCAGCGCGCCGTCGTTGTTGAAGCCCATCCGGTTGATGATCGCCTCGCTGTCGCGCAGCCGGAACAGGCGCGGCTTCGGGTTGCCCGGCTGCGGGTGCCGGGTGACCGTGCCGACCTCGACGAAACCGAACCCGAGCGCGCCCCACGCGGGCAGCGCCCGGCCGTTCTTGTCCAGCCCGGCGGCCAGCCCGACCGGGTTGGGGAACCGCACGCCGAACACCGTGCGCCCGGCCGCCGGCTTGCGCTTCACCAGCTTCGCCGCCGGGCTGACCGCCGCCAGCAGGCCGAGCGTGGTCTCGTGGACCCGCTCCGCGTCCCCGCCGTGCATCCGGAACAACGCCTTGCGCACCACGCTCTTGTAGACCACGGCGGTAACCCTAAGCGATCGGCCCTGGCTGACAGCGCGGGCACCAGTACGCGGGACGCTCCAGCACGCCCGCGCCCTGCCCGCCGACGCGCACCCTCGTGCCGCAGCGCAGGCACGGCTTGCCACCCCGCTCGAACACCCAGTGCTGCCGCCCGCGCCCCGCCAGACCGGTCGTGATCTGCTCCGGTCGCCACGCGTTGGCCAGCAGCAGCTTGCGCGACAGCCGCACCGCCTCCGCCGGGTCGACCGCCGACACCGGGGACCACGGCGAGACGCCGAGCAGGAAGCACACCTCGGCCTTGTAGAGGTTGCCGACACCGGCCACGACCCGCTGGTCCAGCAGGGCCAGTCCCAGCTCGCGGTCCGGGTCCGCCGCGAGCCGCGCGGCGCCCTCGGCCGCGCGGTCGTCGTCCCACTCGCCGAGCAGGTCCGGCCCCAGGTGCCCGACGAGCCGCGACTCCTGGTCGGTCGGCAGCAGTTCGAGGTCGTGCAGGGCGAACCCGACCGCGACCCGGTCGGGCACCTCCAGCAGCGCCCGCACCTGATGACCTGGCCGCTGCCAGCGCTCGCCCGGCCGGTAGAGGTGCCACGCGCCATCCATCCGGAAGTGGCTGTGCAGGCTCAGGTCGCCGGAGAGCCGGGTGAACAGGTGCTTGCCGACCGAGCGCACCGCCAGCACGTCCCGGCCGCTCAGGTCGGCGGTGGCCAGCCTCGGGTGGCGCAGTTCGCCGCGCAGCAGCCGGTGGCCGGCCAGCGCTCCGTCCAGTCGCCGCCCGGCCAGGAAGACCGTGTCACCCTCGGGCACCGGTGTCGGACGCCACCTTCCCGCCGAACGCGCTCACGCCTCCACCGCCTCCTCGATCTCCTCGTCGTCGAAGTCGTGGTGCACCGCGCGACGCCTGCTGCGGCTGATCCGCAGCACCCGCGCCAGCAGCAGGTTGAACGCCAGCGCCACCTCGCGCGCGCCAGGGGTGCCCCATTCGTGGATCGGCATGCACGCGCCCTGCGCCTGCTGCACCGCGAGCCGGTCCGGCAGCGCCACCGGCATCACCAGCGGGCCGAAGATGTCGCGCAGCTCGTCGATCCGGAACTGGTGCTCGTGCGACCTCGGCCGCACCCGGTTCACCACCACGCCCAGCGGCTGCAGGACCTCGTTGTGCTCGCGCTCGGCCTGCACCGCCTCGAACGCCCGCTGCACGCCCGCCACCGCGAACATCGTCGGCTCGGTCACCAGCAGCGCCCGGTCCGCCGCGACCAGCGCCGACCGGGTCAGCTGGCCCAGCGACGGCGGGCAGTCCAGCAGCACCAGCTGGTAGGGCTCCTCGTCGTCCTGGAGCAGCCGCAGCGCCTCGCGCAGCCGGCCGAGCCTGGTCTCGCCGGGGTCGGGGTGGTTCAGCGACTCGGCGTCCTCCGAACCGGCCAGCACGTCGACGCCGTCGCCCCACGCGCTGGGCGCGATCGCCTTGTCCAGCGTGTCCGCGCTCGGGTCCTGGAGCACGTCGTAGATGCTGGCCCCGGTGTCGCCCGGCTCCAGCGTCGAGGTGGCGTTGCACTGCGGATCGAGGTCGATGACCAGCGTCCGGACGCCGCGCCGCAGCGCCGCCGACGCGAGACCGAGCGCGACCGTCGTCTTCCCAACGCCACCCTTGAGGCTGAGCACCGCCACCGTATGCACGTAGTGCAGCCTACGGCCCTTACGCTCTACGTCCATGCGACCGGACGCCGTACAAAGGGTGCTCGACGCCGAGCTGACCGCCGCGCGGGACCGCCGGGGCGGTGAGCCGCCGCGCGTCCTCGACGTCGGCGGCGGCAGCGGTGTGTGGGCCGTGCCGCTGGCCGTGGCCGGGTGCTCGGTGACCGTGGTCGACCCGAGCCCCGACGCGCTGGCGACGCTGCACCGCCGAGCCGCCGACCAGGGCGTGCTGGACCGCATCACCGCTGTCCAGGGCGACACCGACGCGCTGGACCGGGACGGTTCGGCGGACCTGGTGCTCGGGCACGGGCTGCTGGAGGTCGTGGACGACGCCGTCGCCGCGCTGGCCGCGCTGGCCGCCGCCGCGACCCCGGGCGGGGCGGTGTCACTGCTGGTGGCGAACCGGTACGCGGCCGTGCTGCACCGGGCGATCGCCGGTCGGCTGGTCGACGCGCGCCGGCTGCTGGACGACGAGGCCGGTCAGCTGGTCGGCGCCCGCGACCCGCTGCTGCGCCGGTTCGACGTGGCCGGGCTGGAGGCGCTGGCGCTGGCGGCGGGCCTGAAGGTGGAGCTGGTGCAGGGCCACGGCGTGGTGTCGGACCTGGTGCCGGGCTCGGTGCTGGAGTCGAGCCCCGGCGCGGCGGAGGCGCTGGCCGAGCTGGAGCTGGCCGCGTCCACCCGTTCGCCGCTGCGCGACGTGGCCGCCCGCTTGCACGTGTTGGGCCGAAAGCCCGCCTGAGTGCGGTAGAACGGAGTCATCCGCCGCCTACCGCAGAGGACCGATCGCCGTGGGAGACCCGCACTTAGCCGGAGCCTGCTGATGGCCGGCCCGCCGCCCGACCTGGACGAGGTGGTGCGCGCGGCCGTCGCCGGGGACCGCCGGGCCGTCTCGTCGCTGCTGACCACCGTCCGACCGCTCGTCGTGCGCTACTGCCGGGCCCGCGTCGGCAGGCAGGAGCGGTCGTTCACGTCCGCCGACGACGTGGCCCAGGAGGTGTGCCTGGCGCTGCTGAACGCGCTGCCCACCTACTCCGACCACGGTCGGCCGTTCCTGGCGTTCGTGTACGGCATCGCCGCGCACAAGGTCGCCGACGCGCACCGCGCGGCGCTGCGCAACCGGGCCGAGCCGGTGCCCGAGGTGCCCGACGGCCCGGACGAGCAGGTGGGCCCGGAGCAGTCCGCGCTGCGGGTCGAGCTGTCCCGCAAGATCGGCGAGCTGCTGCGGCTGCTGCCGGACCGGCAGCGGGAGATCGTGCTGCTGCGGGTGGTGGTCGGGCTCTCGGCCGACCAGACCGCCGACGCCGTCGACGCCACGCCCGGCGCGGTCCGGGTGGCCCAGCACCGGGCGCTGACGCGGCTCCGGAAGGAAATCGAACGCGCTGTGGTGACTCAACGCGTCCAGTAACAATATTTATTAGTCCGATCGGGGTTCAAACGCATCCGTTCGGAGTAACTTTCTGTGACCGGCGTCATCACCGCGTGGGACCTGCGTCGCGTTCGCATGTGCCCCCGAGGGTCGTCCAGCGCGCGGACGCCGAGGAGCTCGCGATGGCAGCAGCAGTGGTGGTCGGGTTCGCAGCGGTGCAGGGATTTCGCGGTGACGCGGGGAGGGCGGTGATGGCTGTGCCGTGCGAGGACGTCCCGTCCTCCTCACCGGCACGGGTGGAGGGCGGACCGGAGGCGTACGTGGAGGCGTCGGTCCGGGGTGACCGGCGTGCGGTCGAGGCGTTGCTGGCCAAGATCAGGCCGGTGGTGGTGAAGTACTGCCGCGCCCGGCTCGGTGGCGGGCAGCGGTCGTCGACGTCGGCGGAGGACGTGGCCCAGGAGGTCTGCCTCGCCGTGCTGAAGGCGCTGCCCAGCTACCGCGAGCAGGGCCGGCCGTTCATGGCGTTCGTGTACGGGATCGCGGCGCACAAGGTCGCCGACGCGCACCGCGCGGCGGCGCGCAACCGGGCCGAGTCCGTGCCGGAGCTGCCGGACAGCGCGGGCGCGGAGCCGGGCCCCGAGCTGCGGGCGCTGCAGGGCGAGCTGTCCGACCGGATGGGCAGGCTGCTCGACGTCCTGCCGGAGCGGCAGCGGGAGATCCTGGTGCTGCGGGTCGTGCTCGGCCTGTCCGCCGAGGAGACCGCGGCGTCGGTCGGCTCGACGCCCGGCGCGGTGCGGGTGGCGCAGCACCGGGCACTGGCCCGGCTGCGCAAGGCGATGGGCGGGGTTGCGAACGGCGCGTGAGGCGGTGTCGCCTCAGCGCCGCCAGCGGGTCAGCGCGGCGATCTCCTCCGGTGAGCAGTCGGCGAACCGGGCGACCTCGCCGCGCCGCACGTCGGCGGTGGTCGCGGCGAACTCCGCGCCGAACGCCTCGGTCGGCACCTCGTCCGCCTCGAACGCCGCCACGGCCTCCTCCGGGCACGTCGGCAGCCGCTCGGCGCCGGGCAGCGAGTCCGGGTCGACGCCGACCGGCTCGGGCAGCTTCGCCCGGTCCACGATCCCGGCCAGGCCGGCCGCCATCGTCGTCGCCACCACCAGGTACGGGTTCGCCCACAGGTCGTAGCACTTGACCTCCTGGTCGCGGCCCGCGACCAGGCGCAGCGCCGCCTCCCGGTTCTCCAGGCCCCACACCGCGAACGCGCCCGCCCAGCTCCGCGGCGCCAGCCGCAGGCAGCCGGCGACCGACGGAGGTCGTGCCGTTCGGGAAGTTCCTGTTCTCCACCGACGCGTTCGCGCTGTCCGAGCTGTACTACCTGGGCGCGCTGTTCTTCCGCCGGGCGCTGTCCGACTTCCTGTCGGCGGGTCTGCGGGAGCATGCTCTCGCGCAGACGGACGCCGAGCGGATTACTCACCTGATCGGGTGGGAGAACGCGCACCGGGCCTACCGCTTGGCGTAGTATCTCGAACGGGCGTTCGACAGACGACGGGGGTGGCCGTGGGCCGCAGCGCCAACCTGCCGCGCGGCCTGGTCGAGCGGTTCCGCGCTCGCGGCGACGTCTGGCCGGACGACACCGGCTGCACGATGCTGCACGTGGACATGGACGCCTTCTACGCGTCGGTCGAGATCCGCGACCGGCCGGAGCTGGCCGACAAACCGGTGGTCGTCGGCGGCACGGCGCACCGGGGCGTGGTCGCGTCGGCCAACTACCTGGCCCGCGAGTTCGGCGTGCGCTCGGCCATGCCGACCGCGCACGCGCGCAGGCTCGCGCCGCACGCGGTGTTCGTCCCGCCGAACTTCGCCCGCTACCAGGAGGTCTCGCGCGGGGTGATGTCGATCTTCCGCGACATCACCCCGCTGGTCGAGCCGCTGAGCCTGGACGAGGCGTTCCTCGACGTGAGCGGCGCGCTGAAGCGGCTGCGGCTGAGCCCGGCGCAGGTCGCGAAGCTGATCAGGGAGCAGGTGGAGCAGGCGCACGGCATCACCTGCTCGGTCGGCCTGGCGCCGACGAAGTTCCTGGCCAAGCTGGCGTCCGGGATGTGCAAGCCGGACGGGATGATGGTCGTCCCGCGCGACGAGGTGCTGTCGTTCCTGCACCCGCTGCCGGTGTCGGCGCTGTGGGGCGTCGGTCAGCGGACGGCCGAGCACCTGGACCAGGTGGGACTGGAGACGGTGGCCGACGTGGCGGCGACGCCGTTGCCGCGGCTGCGGCGGCTGATCGGCGTGGCGCTGGCCGAGCACCTGCACGCGCTGGCGCGCGGGCACGACGACCGGCCGGTGGTGCCGTCCACCCGGGAGAAGTCGATCGGCGCGGAGGAGACGTTCGAGGTCGACCACTTCGACCGGGAGCTGCTGCGCCGGGAGCTGCTGCGGCTGTCGGAGCGCTCGGCGGCGACGCTGCGGTCGCGCGGGCTGCGCGGGCGCACGGTGTCGATCAAGGTGAGGTTCGCCGACTTCACCACGATCACCCGGTCGAAGACGCTGCGGGTGGCGACCGACGTGGCGCAGGAGGTGTACCGGACCGCGTCGACCCTGCTGGACGAGCAGGTGCCGCCGGGGGCGGTGCGGCTGATCGGCGTGCGGGTGGAGCAGCTGGTCGAGGGCGACGGCGGGGAGCAGCTGATGTTCGACGCGCCGGAGCGCGGGTGGCGCGAGGCGGAGCAGGCGGCCGACCAGGCGCGGTCCCGGTTCGGCACGGCGGCGATCCGCCCGGCCTCGCTGCTGGGCCAGGGGCCGACCCGGTCCGGGCTGCGGGAGCCGAAGCCCGAGCGGGAGCCGTGACCGCTCCGGTGGCCCGCCCGGGTGTCGCGACCGGTCGGTGATCGAGCCGTTCGGGTGGTCGCGGGCCTGATCCGGCCGTCGCGGGACGAGCACCGGGCACAGTGGTGGCGTGGATCGGTTCTGGGGTCTGCTCACGCCGGCGGAGCACGACGTGCTCACCGCCGCGGGCGTCGTTCGCCACTACCCGAACGGCTCGGTCGTCGTGCACGAGGGCGAGGTCACCCGGCACGTGCTGGTGGTGCGCCGCGGTCTGCTGCGGGTGACCGCGACCACGGCCAACGGCAGCGAGAAGGTGCTGGCCGTGCGCGGGGCGGGCGACATCGTCGGCGAGCGCTCGGCGGTCGACGGCCGGCCGCGTTCGGCGACGGTGTGCGCGCTGGGCGACGTCCAGGCGCTGGTGCTGTCCGCCGACTCGTTCGCGGGCCTGTGCCAGCGGTACCCGCGCATCGCGTGGTCCGTGCTGCTCGTGGTGGTGGCCAGGCAGCGCGACACCGACCGGCAGCGGGTGCAGATCAGCGGCACGGCGACCCAGCGCGTCGCCGCCGTGCTCATCGACATGGCGCTGCAACGCGGGATCGCCGACCAGGGCGCGATGGCGCTGAGCCAGGAAGACCTCGCCGGGATCGCGGGCACGTCGCGGGAATCGCTCGTGCGGGTGCTGCGCGCGCTGCGCGAGGAGGGCATCATCAGCACCGGGCGCCGGAAGATCGAGATCCACCGGGTCGCCAGGCTGTACGACTTCACCAACTGATTTCCCCCAGTGCGTCATCTGACGCAGAACTCGGCGCGCCGGCCTCGTACAAATGAGGCATCAGCCGAGTTCAGAGGGGGAGTCATGAACCACATGGAGGAGCCGGCCAGGTCCCGCCGGAAGTTCACCGAACGCCTCGCGTGCACCCTCGTCTTCACCGCGGTCCAGCTGTGGGCGGCCGTCGTGATCGTCTTCAAGGCCGACTTCGACGGCGTGGTCGCGCTCGCCATCGCCTTCGTGCTCGCCGCCGGGCTGCTCGGGGTGTACGACGCCTGGCGCGAGGTCCGCTCCGTCCGCCGAGAGCTGGACGTCGAGATCCGCGACGAGCTGGTGCGCCTGTAGACCACGCGGCGGTCAACGAGGGGTGACCGCCGTTCTCCAGGGGCCTTCCGCAGACAGGTCGGGTCTGCGGGAGGCCCCTCATCCGTGTTTGTAGTTATGCATCAAAAATCGAGTTGTCCACAGTTTCCGATCCGCTCCTCGCACCCCGCCCCGAACCGGTCCACCGTGGACCCATGCACACCGCGACCCGCACCACCATCGACCTGGACGCCCTGGCCGGGATCTTCCCGCAGCGCGTCGCCACCGCCTCGGAACTGCTGACCCTGGGCCTGCCCGGCGAGACCCTGGCCACCCGCTGCCGCCCGAACGGCCCGTGGCAGCACGTCCTGCCCGGCATCCTGCTGCTGTCCCGAACACCCCCGAGCCGCGCGCAACTGGTGCGCGCCGCCCTTCGCTACAGCGGTCCGGAAGCACTGCTGACCGGGTTGGACGCGCTCCAGCTGCACGGGATGCGGGCACTGCCCGCCACCGGCCCGGTGCAGGTCCTGGTCAACCGCGCCGTCGAGCCCACTCCTCGAATCCGCATCACCCGCACCCGCTGCCTGCCCGACCCGGTGCTGCGCCGGGGCTTCCTGACCGTGCCGCTGGCCCGAGCGGCGGTGGACGCCGCCAGGTCCCTGCGCACCCGCGACGACATCCGCGCCGTCCTGACCGAGGTCGTGCGCCAGGGCGGCGTGCAGGTCGCCGACCTGAAACCGGGCCTGGTGCGCGGCTCGGAACCGGCCAGGCAGGTCCTGGCCGAACTGACCGCCGGCGTCCGCTCCGTGCCGGAGGCGTGGGCGCGGACGATCCTGCACGACCTGCCCCTCCCGCCAGCGACCTGGTCGGCGCACCTGAAGTCGAGCAGGGGAGACCCGCTGGGAACCGCCGACGCCTGGTGGGAAGACCTGGCGCTGGCCTGGCAGTTCACCGGCTCCACCTCCCACCCGGACCCCTTGGCCGCTGCCGGTGCCACCGTCCTGCACACCACCCCGGCCGACCTCCGCCGCTCCCCGACCTCGGTGGCCGACGCCCTGCTGGAAGCCGCCTGCCAAGCCACCACCCGCCCCAAGCCCGCCATCACCGCGCACTCGCTGGCCTACCTACCTGCCCAACGAACCCCTCACCTACCAACCACCTGGCCCTGACCACCTACCCACCCACCGCCCGCTCACCCACCCCACCGTCCGCCGGCTCGCTTGCCCGCCCAGCCTGCCGCTGGTCCGCCCCACTGCCCGCCCGCCCACTCGCTCGCCCAGCCTGCCGCTGGTCCGCCCCACTGCCCGCCCGCCCACTCGCTCGCCCAGCCTGCCGCTGGACCACCCCACCGCCCGCCTGCCTGCTCGGTCGCCCGCCCTGCCGCTGGTCCGCCCAGCCGTGCCCAACCGCTCGCCCACCTGCCGCTCGCCCGCCGCCCGCTCACCCCGCCGCCCGCCTGTCGGCCCGACCACTCTGCCGCCGCCTGACCACCTGATCGCCTACCCACCACCCGGCCGCCTGCCCAACCGCCCTGCAGCCTGTCGCCCTGCCCGCCTGCCCGCCTGCCCGCCTGCCCGCCCTCCCACCTGCCCGCCCGGCCGACCTCACCTGACCGACCAGCCGCCTGCCTGGCCGACCGCCTGTCCGCCTCGCCGACCGACCCTGCCGACCGGGCGCCTGCCCGGCCCATCGACTCACCGACCGGTCGACTCACTGGCCGATCGCCGGCCGACCCGCCAACCTACTGACCGGCCACCTGACCCGCCGGCCGCCTGACCCGCCGACCGACCCACTGGCCGCCCGACCCGCCGACCGATCCACCAGCCGACCGATCCACCGGCTGGTCCGTCTTGTCCTGAGAAAGGAGCCACCCCTGTCGCAAGCGCACACCGTTGATCACTCGGCCCTCCGCGAGACCGGCCGACCCGCACCGCCAACACCCCGCCGGGGAGCCGGGGTGAGCCCGCCGCGACCGCCCCGTCACAGGCCGGGCTTCGTGGTCCCGTACCCCGCCGCCATCGGCCCGTCCCACGGCCGTGTGAACGGCATTCGGCTGTGACCTCGGTCTCCATCGCTCCGATCGTCGCCCCACACCTACCGCCACGGAGCGTGACTGAGCAGTCTCGATCGTGGGATAAGGGGCGGCGATTCGGGAGAGGAAGGCCTACCGGACTGTGGTCCGGTGGTGGGAAATCGGCCGCAGGTCGCGCATCAGGGTGAACAAAGGGGCTTTCTCAGGCCTTGACAGTTGGCCTGCCGTCGACTCGCACGACCTCACGGTGGTCTGACCGTTGACCCGTGAGGATGATGGTGACAGAACGAACCGCTTAGGAGCACGGACTGGGTAGTCGAGGAGCCTCCCGAATCGTATCCTGGTTGTGACGCCCCCAGGGCGGGGCGTCCGCCGGGACCGGCGGCAACCGTGATTACCCGGCGCCCGCGACCGCTGTGCCGGAGGAGGAGCCATGCCACTCTCCGAGCACGAGCAGCGACTGCTCGACCAGATCGAGCGCGCGCTCTACGCCGAGGACCCGAAGTTCGCATCCACCGTGCGCGGCGCCAAGCTGCGCAAGCCGTCCCGACGGCGTCGCATCCAGGGCATCGCGTTGTTCGCCGTGGGTGTCGCGCTGCTCGTGACAGGTGTGATGTTGCCGAAGCTCGCTGGTATCCCGGTGGTGAGCGTGGTCGGCTTCCTGTTGATGTTCTTCGGCGTGCTGCTCACCGTGACGACGTTGCGTCGTGGTGAGCAGGGTGCCGAGGAACCCAGCGAAGAGGGAAGCCGGCCCAGCCGCAGCTCGTTCTCTCAGAAGATGGAAGAACGTTTCCGTCGCCGTTTCGAGGACGAGTAGTCCGCGCGACAGCCCAACCGATCAAGAGCAGGACAACGCACACGGCCCGCCCCGGTCAGCACCACGGGGCGGGCCGTGCGCATGCCCTGACACGTCCTGGACCTCGCCTTTGACCACCCCCTGACCGCAGTCGTGCGTGTCGCGGGCCGCCGGACCGTGGTGGAGTGGAACCGCGTCACACCGAGGGGAACGTGAAGAGGGCCGGGGGAGTGGATCCCCCGGCCCTCTTCCTCACGCCACAGCGTCACATGTCGGCGTCCGGCTCCGCCGGCGGCTTCGGCTGGAGCACCGACCGGGGCAGGACCTTGGCCTTCAGCGCCAGCGGCGCGTTGCGGTTCAGGCTCTGGCGGACGCTGTCCACCGCGCCCGGCAACGCCGGGTCCGTCGTCGACTGGGCGCTGTACCAGGACCGCTCCACCGCACCGACCACCGCGCGCAGCCCGTCCCGACCTTGCTCATCCAGGTTGTGGGCTCGCACCAACCGCCGCGCGGCCACCCGCACGGTCTCCGTGCGCGGCACCAGGGTCCCCCGGTCCACGGACTCCGCCACCAGCTCCTGCCACGCCGCGCTCGCCGCGTCCGGCCCCAGGGCGGCCACCGCCCGCAGCCTCTCCTGCCGCCGCCAAGCGCGCACCGCCGCCGGCGCGGACGCCACCAGCGCCACCGCCACCAGCAACGCCGCCGGCCAGTACAGCAACCCCACGGCGAACGTCACCACGACCACCCAGGCCACCGCCGCGCCGGCCGGCACCGCCGCCCGCAACCACGACGGCCGGGCCAACCGCGCCCCGCCGAACAGCGCCAACGCCGTCAGCAGCAGCGCGATCACGAACGCGACCCCGAGCGTCACCCAGTGCCAGGTGGGCGCCAACGCCTCCGTCGAAGCCGACCCGTCGTCGTCCTGCGCGTCGGGCGCGGCGGTCGCGGAGGACGACGTGCCCGGCGCGGTGGTCGTGGTCGTGGTGGTCGTCGCACCCGCGCTGGAGCCGTCCTCCTCGTCGTCGGCCTCCAGGCCCGAGATGTACGGCGGGGTCACGCCGCGACCGTCGGTCAGCGGTGTCGGGTCGAAGGTGATCCAGCCGTAGCCGGGGAAGTAGATCTCGACCCACGCGTGCGCGTCCTGCGACGTGATCGTCTGGTACTCGCCGGTGGGGAACCCGGCGGTGAACCCGAGCGCGACCCGCGCCGGTATCCCGACCGACCGCGCCATGATCGCCATCGCCGACGCGTACTGCTCGCAGAACCCCTTCTTGCCGTTGAGCACGAAGTCCTCCAACGCGTCCACCGACGTGCTCGAATCCGTGGTCTGCGTGGTGTACTCGTAACCCTGCGTGCCGTCGGTGAAGTGCTTGTAGAGCGCGGTCGCCCGGTCGAACTGGTTGTCGTGCCCGGCGACGACCTCGCGCGCCAGCTCCGCCACCCGGCCCTCGACGCCCGGCGCCTCCAGGTACTCCGGGTCGACGTCCGCCTGGCCGGACACCTCCTGCAGCGTGCCTGCCGACGGCGTCTCGAACACCGCCTCCAGCTTGTACGGCCCGGACTTGCGGGCCCGCACGCTGTAGACCATCCCGCGCACGGGGTCGTACCGCCAGTTCTCGTCGACGTCCTGGAGGCCGCGCGGCTTGCCGTAGACCGGCAGCCAGTTGTCCACCCAGTTGATCGGCTCGATCTCGACGGTCTTCACCTCGCCGCCGCCCGGGTCGCCGGGCTGCCCGGGCAGCTCGCCGTTCGCGGGCACGCCCTCCGGCATGTTCCCGCCCAGCTCCCAGCCCTTGTCCGGCACGTACTGGCGCAGCGTCATCGCCCGCAGGTACAGCGACGCGGACGGCAGGTCGTGCACCCGGAACAGCTCGCGCGGCGCGCCCTGGTTGAGCATGCCGCGCAACTGGGTCATCGGGTCGATGCCGAGGCCGCCGTTGCCACCGGCGATCTCCTCGCCGGTGCCCGGCAGCCTGCCGACCGTGCCGACCAGCGTCAGGCTCGCGCCGGCCACCAGCGCGACCACCACGGCCAGCCCGGCCACGGCGGTCGCCGCCGGACCGGACCCGCTCTGCCCGCCGTTCGGCAGCCTGCCGCGCCACGCCTCGTGCCGGTGCTGGCCGTCGACGGCCAGCAGCAGGGCGAACGCGCCCGCGCCGAACACGAACGTCCACAGCGGCAGCATCTCGTCGGCCAGCGACGCCGGCACCGCGAACACGCACAGCAGCACCAGCCCGGACGCGGCGGGCGCGGCCGCGCTGACGGCCAGCGTGTCCACCAGGATCGCGACGACCCCGATCGCCACCATCACCAGGCAGCGCATGGCCGGGCTGTCCGGCACCGGCGGCACGCCGGTCTGCACCTCGGACATCGCGTCGGCCAGCACGGTCACCAGGTCCTGGAGCGACTGCGGACCGGGCAGCACGATCAGCACGCCGCTGCGGGTGAAGATCGTCACCAGCAGGCACAGCAGCGCCAGCACCTGGCCGAGGCCGACCACCGGGGCGGGCAGCCTGGTCGCTCGCAACAGCACCCCGGCGCCGCCGACGACCGCGATCGCCACGGCCAGGTACACCAGCCACAGCACGCCGTCGATGACGCTCGACAACGCCGTGGCCGCGCACAGCGTCGCCAGGCCGGCCACCGCGGGCGTCGCGCTGACCACCCAGTTGCCGCCCGTGCCGACGGTCGCCCTGCCGCTCATCCGCCCCACCTCCGCGCACGCACCACGGCCGCTTCGCCGATCACCTGACGCACGTCCGCGCGCACCACGGCCGCCTCGCCGATCACCTAACCCACCTCCGTGCGCACCACGGGCCCGCGGTTGCCCGCGCTGTGGCACAGCTCCTGCCACACCTGCCCCATCGGCGTCGACGGGCGCGCCACGACCACGCCCCACCCGGCGCCGCTGAGCAGCCGCTGGGCCTCGGCCGGGTCGGGTGCCGGGTCCTCCGAAGCGGCCGCCCACGCCCGGACGTCCAGCACCACCGCGAGGCTGCGCGTGCCGCGCGGCCGGTTGCGGATCAGCGAGTCGACCACGGCGGGCGTGCAGCCGCCGAGGACGGCGATCACCTCCTGGCCCGCGCCGGGGTCCACGCCGACGGCCGGCTCGCGGCGGTGCGACGGCGGCAGCGCGGCCAGCGCGTCCAGCACCACCGAGTCGCTGTACCCGCTGTCGCCCGGCCCGCCCGCCAGCACCCGGCCGTCGTCGCCGACCAGCCGCACCTGGTGGCCGAACCGGTGCAGGTGCAGGCACACGGACGCGGCCATCGACACCGCCCACTCCAGGCTCGCGCCGGGACCGCTGCCCCGGTGCGCGACCAGCCGGTGGTCCAGCAGCACGGTCGTGCCGCCGCGCCACGGCCGCTCCTCGACGCGCACCATCAGCTCGTCCCGCCGCGCGGTCGAGCGCCAGTGCACCTTCCGCAGGTCGTCGCCGTGCCGGTAGGGGCGCACCACCGCGTCGTCCTCGCCCTGACCGGCGCGCAGCCGGATCGAGCCGTCGTCACCGGAGCCCATGCCGGAACCGCTCGGCAGGCCGGCGAGCCCCACCACCCGCGGCACCACGACCAGCCGGCTGCGCCCCGCCATCTCGCGGTCGAACTCGGCCAGGCCGAACGGGTCGGTGATCCGGGCCATCAGCGGGCCGACCTGCTGCACGCCGCGCATCACCGGCTTGAGCGGGTACCGCAGCACGGTCACCGTGTTGCGCGGCAGCCGCTCCACCACGAACCGCGGGCGCGCGCCCAGCGCGTACGGCACCGCGTCCTCCAGCAGCAGCCCGCCGGTCGGCAGCCGCCCGGCGCTGCGCAGCTCCACCCGCACGTCGGTGGCCGAACCCACCTGGACGCGGCTCGGGTGCAGGAACCGGTTCGCGTGCAGGCCGACCCTGGCCCGCTGCGCCAGCCACGCCGCCAGCAGCGGCAGGGCCACCACGAACGCCGCCACGCGCAGCAGGTCCCGCTCGTTCAGCACGATCGCGCACAGGCCGGCCGCGAACCCCGCGGCCAGCAGGCACCGGCCCCGGGTCGTCAGCCCGGACAGGGCCCCGCGCATGTCAGCGGTGGTGGTTCGGGTTGGCGTTGTGCGGGAACTGCCCGTTCGGGTCGGGCGCCGCGTGCGGCACCGGCACCCGCTGGACGAGGTTGCGCACCAGGTCGGCCGACGACCGGCGGGCCGCCTGCGCCTCGGCGGTCAGCACCAGCCGGTGCGCCAGCACCGGGACGGCCACCGCGTGGATGTCGTCGGGCACCACGAAGTCGCGGCCCGCCAGCGCGGCCTGCGCCCGGGCCGCCCGGACCAGCTGCAACGTCGAGCGCGGCGACGCGCCCAGCCGCAGCTCGGGCAGCCGCCGGGTGGCGCCGACCAGCTCCACGGCGTACCGGCTGACCTCCGGCGACAGGTGCACCCGCCGCACGACCTGGACCAACCGGAGCACCTGCTCGGCGTCGGACACCGGGCGCAGGTCGGCCATCGGGTCGTGGCCCGCGTGCTCGTCCACCATGGCCAGCTCGGCCTGCGGGTCGGGGTAGCCGATGGAGACCCGCGCGGTGAACCGGTCGCGCTGGGCCTCGGGGAGGGCGTAGGTGCCCTCCATCTCGATCGGGTTCTGCGTGGCGATCACCATGAACGGCGAGCCGAGCGGGTAGGTCTGCCCGTCGACGGTGACCTGGTGCTCCTCCATGCACTCCAGCAGCGCCGACTGGGTCTTCGGCGAGGCGCGGTTGATCTCGTCGCCCACCACGATGTTCGCGAACACCGGGCCGGGGCGGAACTCGAAGTCGTTGTCCTGCCGGTTGTAGATCGACACGCCGGTGATGTCGCTGGGCAGCAGGTCCGGGGTGAACTGGATGCGGCTCACCGTGCAGTCGATCGACCGGGCCAGCGCCTTGGCCAGCGACGTCTTGCCGACCCCCGGCACGTCCTCGACCAGCAGGTGGCCCTCGGCGAGCAGGGTGACCAGCGCGACCCGGACCACGTCCGGCTTGCCGACGATGACCTTCTCGACGTTGGCCGCGATCCGCCCGACCGCGGCGTGCAGCTCTCCGAGCCCTTCCTCCAGGCGGGCGGGCGCCGCGCCGTTGGAGACAGCGTTGCCGCCCGTGGGCGCGCCGCCCCCGTAGGAGTGCTCTGGTAGTGCGGCGGGCTGTGTACTCGGAGTCACTCGACCTCCTGGAGCAGGGCGCGGCCCTACCGCGACCGGTTCGCGGTGGCGGTGAGCGTTTCACGCAGTGTGTCAAACCGGGGCGAAGCGCCCCACACCGATTGAACAGTTTCGGGCCGGCGGATTCCACGGCCCCGCGATCCGGCCGGTTCACCCCCTTCCACCACGATTCCCCACCAGGGGCGCGGGTGAACCGGTTTTGCCCGATTTCACTGCGCCATCCGGGTGGATCTGGGGCCGGTTCAGCTCACTCGCGGAGGTGGTCGCGCTCATCTTCCCCCACCACGCTCCACAGTGGTCATCTTCGCTCTACCTGCGGAAACGTCCCGGCGGGTAGCCCGCAACCACCCGTTTCAGCGTTGACTGTGGTGAAAAGTGGGGTACTGTGGCGGCCGGTGGGGCAGACGGGGGCTCCACTGCCGGTCGGAAGTGGAGCTTCCGGCGTCGGGAGGTGGGCGCCGTGTTCCTGGGCACGCACTACCCGAGGCTGGACGACAAGGGCCGACTGACGCTGCCTGCGAAGTTCCGGGACGCGCTAGCGGGGGGTCTCATGGTCACCAAGGGCCAGGACCACTGCCTCTACGTGTTCCCCCGGGCCGAGTTCGAGCAGATGGCGCGCAAGGTGGCGGAGGCTCCTTTCACCAACGAGGCGGTCCGCGCCTACCAGCGCTACCTGTTCGCGGGGACCGACGAGCAGCGGCCGGACGGCCAGGGCCGGGTGTCGATCGCACCGGAGCTGCGGCGGTACGCGGGGTTGACCAAGGAGTGCGTGGTCATCGGCGCGATCAACCGGCTGGAGATCTGGGACGCGCAGGCGTGGCAGCGCTACCTCGAGGAGCACGAGGACAGCTACGCCACGGCTCGCGAGGAGGTGCTGCCCGGCGTCTTCTAGTTCGACCGGATCGGCCGTTGTTTCGAGGCATCGGGTGCCGTGAGGCCTCGGTCCGCTCGGCTATCGGCCCTGGCGCACCTTCCCCGGCGCCAGGTTCGACGGGCGGGCGGGGACCTGACGACACCCGCCTTCGTTCAACACGTGGCTCGTGACCGACTTGTGAGGGGGGACCATCGAGGGAGTGGGCGTGGTGGAGCAGGCGCGACACGTGCCGGTGCTGCTCGACCGCGTCCTGGACCTCCTGGCCCCCGCGCTGGCCGACCGGGACGCCGTGTTCGTCGACTGCACGCTCGGCCTGGGCGGGCACTCCGAAGCGGTCCTGCGCGCCCACCCGGGGGTGCGGTTGATCGGCCTGGACCGCGACCCGCAGGCGATCGAGCTGTCCCGGCGGCGGCTGGCGCCGTTCGGCGACCGGGTCGAGTTCGTGCGGACCACCTACGACGGGATCGCCGAGGCGGTCGGCGGCAAGCCGGTCGACGGCATCCTGATGGACCTCGGCGTGTCCTCGCTGCAGCTCGACGCCGAGGAGCGCGGTTTCGCCTACTCCAAGGACGCGCCGCTGGACATGCGGATGAGCGCGGGCACCGGGCCGACGGCGGCCGACGTGCTGAACACGTACCCGGTGGACGAGCTGACCCGCATCCTGCGCGACTACGGCGAGGAGCGGTTCGCCCGCAAGATCGCCGGCGCGGTGGCGCGGGAGCGCGAGCGCGAGCCGTTCACCACCAGCGGCCGGCTGGTCGAGCTGCTGTACGCCGCGGTGCCCGCAGCGACCCGCCGGACCGGTGGCCACCCGGCCAAGCGGACGTTCCAGGCGCTGCGCATCGAGGTGAACCAGGAGCTGGAGTCGCTGCGCCTGGCGCTGCCCGCCGCGCTGTCGGTGCTGGCCGTCGGCGGCCGGATCGTCGTGGAGTCCTACCAGTCGTTGGAGGACCGGATGGTCAAGCGGGCGTTCACCGCGCTGGCCACGTCCACCTCGCCGCAGGACCTGCCGGTCGAACTGCCCGGCCACGGGCCCCAGCTGAAGCTGGTGACCAGGGGCGCGGAGCAGGCGAACGAGCAGGAGGTCGACGAGAACCCCCGGGCCGCCTCGGTGCGGCTCAGGGCGGCCGAGCGCATCCGGGAGGCGACGTGAGCGCACCGGCACGCACCGGTGGCGGGTCGACCCCGATCAGGCAGGCCAAGCCGCGCGAGCGCTCGCTGAAGGCGGTGCCGCCCGAGCGCCGCCGGTCCGCCGCGGCCGAACGGGCCTACGCGCGGCGCGCCCAGCGCACGTCGCGGCGCGGTCCGGCGGTCACCCGCCAGCCCGTGGTGGCGCCCAAGGCGCCGTTCGTGGTGATGGTGATGGTCGTGCTCGGCGTCGGCATCGCGGCGATCATGTGGTTGTCGACCCAGGCGACCGCGGACTCCTACCGGCTGCAGGACGCGCGGGCCGAGGAGACCGGCCTGGCCAGGCAGGTCGAGCAGCTGCGGCAGGAGGTCGCGCTGGCCGAGTCGCCGCAGAGCCTGGCCGAGGCCGCGGCGAAGCTCGGCCTGCTGCCCGCGGGCGACCCGGCCCGGTTGCGGCAGCTGCCGGACGGCTCGGTCGAGGTGTACGGCAAGCCGTCGGCGGTCCAACCGCCCCCGCCCACCTCGACGTCCTCCGCACCGCCGCAGGCGCCGCCCGCCGACGCGCCGCAGACGGCACCCGCCGACGCGCCGCCGACACCGCCCGCGGACGCCGCGCCGACGCAGTCCGCCGACGCGCCGGCGGCGGGTCAGGGCGGCTAGGTGCGGGACCGACAGCACGCCGTGGAACAGCCGGTACCAGGAGGTCAGTGATGCCGGGGCCCACCCGGGGCAAGCCAGTGCGACGCCCGCTGTCGGTCCGTGGACCGGCGCCGAAGCGGCGGGGCGGCAACAGCCGGGTCCGCCTCGCGGTGGGCCGGCTGCTGCTGGTCGGCGCGCTGCTCCTGGCCGGTCTCAAGCTCGTGCAGGTCCAGGGCTTCCAGGCGGAGGCGCTGTCCGCCCAGGCAGAGAAGCAGCGCGCCACGAAGATCGACATCCCGGCCGCGCGCGGCTCGATCCTGGACCGCAACGGCAACCAGCTGGCGTTCAGCGTGGAGGCGCGCGCGCTCTACGCGCTGCCGCAGATGATGCGCCAGACGTGGGCCGAGGCGCTGGAGGCCAAGCCGGACATCGGCAGCTTCGAGGACCGCCTCGCCGACATCGCCGGGTTCATCGAGCAGACGCTCGGCCGCGAGGTCGCCGGCCAGAAGACCGACCGGGACACCATGCTGGCCAAGCTGTCCCAGGACACCACCTACATCGAGCTGGTCGACAACGTCGACCCGGGCAAGGCCGCCGTCATCAACGACAAGTACGTCGACATCGGCTCCGAGTACCGGGCCGTGCGGGTGTACCCGAACGGCGAGCTGGCGTCGAACATCATCGGCGCGGCGAACTGGCGCAAGAACGAGGAGCCGCCCGCCACGCACGGCCTGCTGGGGTTGGAGATCGCGCAGGACAACCTGCTCGCCGGTCGCAACGGGCAGCGCGTCGTGGACACCATGCAGGGCAACGACGTCGTCATCCCCGGCCCGAACCGGTCCCGGGACCTGGCCGCGGCCGTCCCGGGCAAGAGCCTGGAGCTGACGCTCGACATCGACACGCAGTACGCGGTCCAGCGCATGGTCACCGACTACACGAAGAAGACGGCGGCGCGCAGCGGGTCCGCGGTGGTGCTGGACACCCGCACCGGCGAGATCCTGGCGATGGCCAACGACAAGACGTTCGACCCGAGCGACTTCGGCAAGGCCAGCGAGGACCAGCTGCGCAACCTCGCGGTCACGTCGGTGTTCGAGCCCGGCTCGGTGAACAAGCTGGTGACCGCGGCGACGGCCATCGAGGACGGGATCTTCCAGCCGGACAGCGTGCTGCAGGTCGACGGCTCGATCAAGGTCGCCGACCGGGTCATCGGGGACTGGTGGAACCACGGCCCGCTGGACATGACGTTCACCGGCGTGTTCGCCAGGTCGTCCAACGTGGGCACGCTGCTGACCGCGCAGAAGATCGGCCAGGACCGGTACGCGGACATGCTGCGCAAGTTCGGCCTCGGCAAGCGCACCCAGTCCGGGCTGCCCGGCGAGGAGCCGGGTTACGTGCCGCCGCTGAACCAGTGGTCCGGCTCGACGTTCGGCAACCTGCCCATCGGCCAGGGCCTGAACATGACGCTGCTGCAGATGACCGGCATGTACCAGGCGATCGCCAACGACGGCGTGCGCGTGCCGCCGCGGATCGTGCGGGCCGAGGTGTCGGCCGACGGCGGTCGCAAGGCGGCGGACCCGCCGGACGGCGAGCGGGTCGTGTCGCCGCAGACGGCCAAGACCGTGCGCGACATGTTCCGGGCGGTGGTGCAGGACGTGCCGGGGCGCGACGCGTTCGAGCAGAGCGGCACGGGCGTGCCCGCGGCGCTGCCGGGCTACCAGATCAGCGGGAAGACGGGCACGGCGCAGCAGATCGACCCGAAGTGCGGTTGCTACAGCAGTTCGCAGTACTGGATCACGTTCGCCGGCATCCTGCCCGCGGACAACCCCCGGTTCGTGGTCGGCATCATGCTCGACAACCCGACCGGGAGCCCCCAGTCGGCCGCGCCGCTGTTCCACGACATCGCGTCGTACCTGACGCAGCGCTACCAGATCCCGCTGTCGGCCGAGCAGAGCCCGTTCGTGCCGCTGGTGCACTGAGGCCCCGGGCGCGTCCGCGCGGCCTCACGGTCCGTTTTGTGGAAGATATTTCGGGTTTGCCGCGTCGCAAGGCGTGCCGAGCCCGTCCGGAGTGGACGTGCCGGACGAACACTCTCCGTGCGCCGGTAGCCTTCCGCGCGTGCCTGCCAAGCTCGAGGGCAAGGTCGCGACCGCTCCGCCTCGCCCTTCCCGCACCCAGCCCGTTGCCGTGTCCGAGCTAGCCACGACCGTCGACGCCCACCTGTCCGCGCCCGACCTGGCGGACGTCCAGGTCAGCGGCGTGACGTTGCGCGCCCAGCACGTCCGGCCGGGAGACCTGTTCGCCGCCCTGCCGGGCGCGCGGGTGCACGGCGCCGACTTCGCCGCCCAGGCCGTCGAGCACGGCGCGGTGGCCGTGCTGACCGACGCCGAGGGCGCGCGGAGGGTCGACGGGGTGCCCGTGCTGGTCCACCCGGACCCGCGGGCCGTGCTGGGTCGGGTGGCCGCGAGCGTCTACGGCCACCCGTCGACCAAGCTCGCCGTCTGGGGCGTCACCGGCACGTCCGGCAAGACGACCACCAGCTACATGGTCGAGTCGGCGCTGCGCGCGGCCGGCCGCGTCACCGGCCTGATCGGCACGGTCGAGACGCGCGTCGCGGGCAGCAGGCTCGACAGCGCCCTCACCACGCCGGAAGCCCCCGACCTGCAAGCGCTCCTCGCGGTGATGCTGGAGTGCGGCACCACCGACGTCACGATGGAGGTCTCCAGCCACGCCCTGCGCCTGGGCCGGGTCGCGGGGGTGGGGTACGCGGTGGGCGCGTTCACCAACCTCTCCCAGGACCACCTGGACTTCCACCCCGACATGGAGGACTACTTCCGGACCAAGGCCGAGCTGTTCGACGGCCGGGCCCGCACCGAGGTGGTCTGCGTGGACGGCGAGTGGGGTCCACGGCTGGTCGAGGACGGCACGATCACCGTCGCGACCACCAAGGACGCGCACTGGACGGCGTCCGGCGTGACCGTGTCCGCCACCGGCGAGCAGGCGTTCACCGCGCACGGCCCGGACGGGGCGGAGTTCGACGTCGAGCTCAGCCTGCCCGGCGACTTCAACGTCGCCAACGCCCTGCTGGCCATCGCCTGCCTGCACTCCCAGGGCGTGGAGCGGGCGGCCATCCAGGAGGGCCTGCGCACCGTCCAGGTGCCCGGCCGGATGCAGCGCGTCGACGAGGGCCAGGACTTCACCGCCGTCGTCGACTACTCGCACAAGCCGGCCGCCGTCGCCCTCGCGCTGGACGCGGTCCGCGCCCGCGCCACCGGCCGCGTCATCACGGTCCTCGGCTGCGGCGGTGACCGGGACACCGCGAAGCGCCCGCTCATGGGCGAGGAGGCCGCGCGGCGCAGCGACGTCCTGGTCGTCACCGACGACAACCCGCGCAGCGAGGACCCGGCGGTGATCCGGGCCGCGATGCTGCACGGCGCGCTGGCCGTGCCGGACGACGAGCGCGGCGACGTGGTGGAGATCGGCGACCGCGGGCGCGCCATCGAGCACGCGGTCTCGCTCGCGCGCGCCGGCGACGTCGTCGTGATCGCGGGCAAGGGCCACGAGACCGGCCAGGAGGTCGCGGGTGTAGTGCACCCGTTCTCCGACGTGGACGCACTGACCGCGGCGATCAGAGGAGCCACCAGGTGATCCAGCTCAGCCTCGCCGAGATCGCCGAGGTCGTCGGCGGCAAGCTGCACCGCGCCACCGGAGCGGAGGTGGTCACCGGCTCCGTCGAGTTCGACACCCGCGAGATCACGCCCGGCGGCCTGTTCCTGGCGCTGCCCGGCGAGCGGGTCGACGGCCACGACTTCGCCGCCGCGGCCGTCGACCGGGGCGCCGTCGGGGTGCTGGCGGGCCGGGAGGTCGACGCGCCCGCCGTCATCGCGCCGCCCGTCGACCGGTCCGAGGGCAATGCCTACGTGCTGTCCGGCGACACCGACGGCGCGGGCGCGGCGGTGCTCGCGGCGCTGGCCAGGCTCGCCAGGCACGTCACGGACCGGCTGGCGGACCTCACCGTCGTCGGCGTGACCGGCTCGTCCGGCAAGACGTCCACCAAGGACCTCATCGCCGGCGTGCTGTCGCCGCTCGGGCCGACCATCGCGCCGCCCGGGTCGTTCAACAACGAGCTGGGCCACCCGTGGACGGCGTTGCGCGCCGACGAGAGCACCCGCTTCCTGGTGCTGGAGCTGAGCGCGCGCGGTGTCGGGCACATCGCCGAGCTGTGCCGGGTCGCCGTGCCGCGGGTCGGCGCGGTGCTCAACGTCGGCAGCGCCCACCTCGGCGAGTTCGGCTCGCGGGAGGGCATCGCCCAGGCCAAGGGCGAGCTGGTCGAGGCGCTGCCCGAGGACGGCATCGCGGTGCTCAACGCCGACGACCCGCTGGTCGCGGGCATGGCGAGCCGCACGAGGGCCAAGGTCGTCCTGGTCGGCGAGAACCCGGCCGCCCAGGTCCGCGCCGAGGGCGTCGAGCTGGACGAGCAGGCCCGCGCCCGGTTCACCCTGGTCACGCCGCAGGGCGAGGCCCGGGTCCGGTTGGCCGTGCACGGACCGCACCAGGTCGGCAACGCCCTCACCGCGGCCGCGATCGCGCTCGAACTCGGCGCGACGCCGCAGGGGATCGCGGACAGCCTGGGCGCCGCCGAACGGGTGTCGGCGCACCGCATGGCGGTCACCGAGCGCCCGGACGGCGTGACGGTCGTGAACGACGCGTACAACGCCAACCCGGAGTCGGTGCGCGCGGCGCTGAAGTCGCTCGCCACCATCTCCCGGGCCACCACGCCCGCCCGCCGCAGCTGGGCGGTGCTGGGCCCGATGGCCGAACTCGGCGCGGACTCGATCCGCGCGCACGACGAAATCGGACGGCTCGCGGTCCGCCTGGACATCAACAAGCTGGTCGTCGTCGGGCAGGACGCCCGCGCGATGCACCAAGGCGCGCACCTGGAAGGATCCTGGGGCGAAGAAGCGATCTTGGTGCCCGACGTGGCGGCGGCCGTGGAGCTGCTGCGCGACCAGGTGCGGCCCGGCGACGTCGTCCTGGTGAAGGCATCCAACTCATACGGCCTGTGGCGGGTTGCCGAGGCTCTCCTGGAGGCGGTCAGCAAGTGAAGAGCATCCTCATCGCGGCGGCCATCGCGCTGATCGCGTCGATCATGCTGACGCCGTACCTGATCAAGATCTTCTCCCGGCAGGGCTTCGGCCAGGAGATCCGCGAAGAGGGGCCGCAGAGCCACAAGACCAAGCGCGGCACGCCCACCATGGGTGGCGTCGCGATCCTGGTCGCGATGTGGGCGGGCTACCTCGGCGCGCACCTGGTGAACTCCATGTCGGCGTCCGCGCAGGACCAGACGCCGAGCGCGTCCGGGCTGCTGGTGCTGATGCTGACCACGTCGCTGGGCATCGTCGGCTTCCTGGACGACTTCATCAAGATCCGCAAGCAGCGCAACCTCGGCCTGAACAAGACCGCGAAGCTGGTCGGCCAGTTCGTCGCCACGATCATCTTCGCGGTCCTGGTCATGCAGTTCCCGAACCGGGAGGGGCTCACGCCCGCGTCGGTGAACCTGTCGTTCGTGCGCGACATCGCCGTGGTGTCGTTCGGCGTCGTCGGCTTCGTGGTGTTCTGCTACGCCGCGATCAGCGCCTGGTCGAACGCCGTGAACCTGACCGACGGCCTGGACGGCCTGGCCGGCGGCACGTCCGCGATGGTGCTCGGCACCTACGTCGTGATCAGCTTCTGGCAGTTCCGCTACAGCTGCTCGAACCTGCTGGTGGCCGGCTGCTACGAGGTGCGCGACCCGCTGGACCTGGCGCTGGTCGCCGCCGCCGCGATGGCGGGCTGCATCGGCTTCCTGTGGTGGAACGCCGCGCCCGCCAAGATCTTCATGGGCGACACGGGCTCGCTCGCGCTGGGCGGCCTGGTCGCCGGCCTGTCCATCGCGACGCGCACCGAGCTGCTGATGGTCGTGATCGGCGGCCTGTTCGTGGTCGAGGCGTTGTCGGTGGTGCTGCAGGTCGCGGTCTTCCGGACGTCACGACGGCGGTTGTTCAGGATGGCGCCGTTCCACCACCACTTCGAACTCGCCGGGTGGGCGGAAACCACGGTGATCATCCGGTTCTGGCTGCTCGCGGGCATGTGCTGCATGCTCGGGCTCGGCCTGTTCTACAGCGAGTGGCTGACCGCGGTAGAGAGCTGACCATGGGATTCCTCGAAGGTCGGCGCGTCCTGGTCGCGGGCGCCGGTGTGACCGGCCGGTCGGCGGCGGAGGCGTTGCTGGCGGCCGACGCCGTCGTCACGGTGACCGACGGCTCGGCGGACCGGCTCGCCGCGCTGGAGCAGCTGTCGCCCGGCGTGACGCTGACGCCGGGGCTGGCGGAGCCGCCGCCCGGCACGGAACTCGTCGTGACCAGTCCGGGCTGGCGCCCGTCCAGCCCGCTGCTGGAGGCGGCGCGGGTCGCGGGCGTCGAGGTGATCGGCGAGGTCGAGCTGGCCTGGCGGATGGGCCTGGAGCTGGCCGACCCGCCGACGTGGCTCGCGGTGACCGGGACCAACGGCAAGACGACGACCGTCGGGATGCTGGAGTCGATCCTGCGCGCGGCCGGGATCGACGCGGTGGCGTGCGGCAACGTCGGGCTGCCCGTGGTGGACGCGCTGCTGGCCGGGCGGCGGGTGCTGGCGGTGGAGCTGTCGAGCTTCCAGCTGCACTGGTCGCCGTCCGTGCGGCCGTTCGCCGGGGTGCTGCTGAACCTGGCCGAGGACCACCTGGACTGGCACGGCACGTTCGAGGCGTACGCCGGTGCGAAGGCCGGTGTGCTGACCGGCGAGGTCGCGGTCGGCGGGGTGGACGACCCGGTGGTGGCGTCGATGCTGGCGGACTCGCCCGCGGCGGCGCACGTCGGGTTCACGCTCGGGGAGCCCGAGGAGGGGCAGCTCGGGGTGCGGGACGGCCTGCTGGTCGACCGCGCGTTCGGGTCCGCCGACGTGGTGCTGCTGCCCGCCGTCGACGTCCAGCCGGGCGGGCCGCCGGGGATCTCGGACGCCCTGGCGGCGGCGGCCCTGGCGCGTGCGCACGGCGTGTCGGCTTCGGCGGTGGCGCAGGGGCTGCGCTCGTTCCGCCCGGGCGCGCACCGCGCGGTGCCGGTGGCGACGGCGGACGGGGTGTCGTACGTCAACGACTCCAAGGCGACGAACCCGCACGCGGCGGAGGCGTCGTTGCGGTCGCACGAGAGCGTCGTGTGGGTGGCCGGTGGGCTGCTCAAGGGCGCGTCGGTGGACGAGCTGGTGCGGCACGAGGGGCACCGGCTGCGCGGGGCGGTGCTGATCGGGACGGACCGCGAGGTGATCGCCTCGGCGCTGTCCCGCTACGCGCCCTCGGTGCCGGTGGCGGTGCTGGACGACGCAACCATGGCCGACGCCGTGCGCGCGGCGCGGTCGATGGCGCGGGACGGCGACGCCGTCGTGCTGGCGCCGGCGGCGGCGTCGATGGACATGTTCGCCGACTACGCGCACCGCGGTCAGGCGTTCACCGACGCGGTGCTGGAGCTGGTCGGTCAGCGCTGATCCTCGAGGACCCGGTCCGGGTCCTTGAGGTGGGTGTGCGCCGAGTCGATCACCGCGCACGGCCACGGGGTGCGGGCGACGGCGAGGACGGTGTCGTCGTCGGTGTCCTGGTCGTTGGTCAGCAGTTCGACGGTGTCCAGGTAGCCGAGCATGTCCTGGTTCAGCAGGTGGTGGGCGCGGGCCAGTGCGCCGGAGATCATGGGGCTAAAAGTGCACCTCGACGGCTTGCCGTGCAACACGGCAATCTGCTTTACGGCAGAAGTTCACCCGATCGGTGTCCTGGTTCCCCGCTAATGTCGCACCATGCCGCAGAACCAAGGTCCGGGAGTCCGGCGGCGCGTCCTGGCGAGCGCGCTGACCCAGCTCCGCGAGGAGGCCGGGCTCGACTTCGACGACGTGGTCGAGAACCTGGGCTACTCGAAGTCCAAGATCAGCCGCATCGAGTCGGCGTACACCGGTGTGTCCATAGTAGACACCAGGGCGCTGGCCGACCTCTACGGGGCCACTGCCGAGAAGACGGCCTGGTTGCTGCGGCTGGCGAAGGTCGCGAAGAAGCGCGGCTGGTGGCACGTGTACGGCGACGTCCTGTTCGACTGGTTCTCCGAGTACGTGGTCCTGGAATCCGAGGCGATCGCGATCGACACCTTCGAGATCGACCTGATCCCCGGCCTCTTCCAAACCCCGGCCTACGCCCGTTGGGTCATGCGGTCCTACGCCCCGGACGCGACCGATGAAGCCATCCACAAGCGAGCCGAACTGCGCCAGACGCGTCAGCGCCGGGTGGAAGACGGCTCGCTGTCGGTGTGGGCGATCCTCGATGAAGCGGCGCTGCGCCGGGTTGTCGGTGGCGCGCAGGTGCAGGAGGAGCAACTGATCCACCTGCGGAAGTTGGCGAACCTGCCCAACGTGACCTTGCAGGTGCTGCCCTTCGGCAAGGGACAGCACATGGCGATGGGCACCGCTTTCACAGTGCTCAAGTTCGCCGACTTCCCGAGCGTCGTCTACATCGACAACCTGACCGGCGGCCTCTATCTGGAGGAAACGGCCGAGGTGGAGCGGTATAGCCTGGTCCTGGACCACCTGCGAGCCACGGCGCTCGACCCGCAAGAGTCGGTTGCGCTGGTCGGGCGGGTGGCAGGGGACTTCTAGCTCGGCCGAGGAGAACGCGATGAGGTCGGAGTGGCGTAAGAGCAGCCGGAGCAACGGTGCCGGCAACTGCGTGGAGGTCTCTTCGTCCTCCGCCGCGTTCCGGGTCCGGGACAGCAAGAACGCCGCCGGACCCGTCCTCGTCTTCGGCGGTGGGGCCATGACGGCCTTCCTGACCACCGCGAAGCGGGGCGTTCTCGACCACGCTTGACGCCGTAGCCGGCGCGCTCCGGCGGGTCCTCGACCTGGTCGACCGGATCGTCTCGGCCCTGGGACGGTCGGCCGACCTGCTGGACGACGCCCACACCGACCTCGCCACCGCCACCGCCGGCACCTCCCAGTCGGAGGTCGAGCAGGTCATCGGCACGTTCGCCGAGGCACGTCAGGACAACACCGACCTCCTGGCCCACTGCGCCCGGCTCCGCGTCACCGTCGAAGCGATCCTCACCCGGATCATCGGCCTGATCGGCGACAGCCCACCACTCCCGGTGCCCGAAGACCGCGTCCAAGCCGCCCGCCGAAATCTCCGTCCAGGTGTGCCCAAGGCTCAAGCGGCCGGTTGGTGGCTCCACTCCGATGGCAGCCGGACCCGGGTTCTCAGCGGAGAGGACGACGACCCGAACAGTTGGCAGAAGCAAGCCGAACAGTTCCTGAAGCGCGAGTTTCCCGGCAAAGGCCCCGCGTTGGCAGTGCTCGCCAAGCACGTCGAGATCAAGATCGCCATACGACTGCTGGGCAAACCGCCCACCCACGAGGTCGTCGTCATGGACCGGGTGGTGTGCGGTCGTGATCCGAAGACCGCCAGGTACCGGTACACCTGTGACGGGTATCTGCCGGCAGTGCTCGAAGAAGGCACTACGTTGACCGTGGTCGAACCTGACGGCACACGAGTTACTTATCGAGGTAAGCGAGCGAGATGACGGTCGAAGCGATCTGGTCCGATCTCGAACCGGGAACCGTGTTGTCGAAGGACCTGCACGAGCAGGTGCTCGCGACCCGTCCCGATGTGCAGGTCTTCGTCCAGCGGCTCGCCCTGCCCGACACGAGCGAGGCTCAGCTGATCCATTCCGCCCGACCGCTGGAGACGGACTCGGTCACCGGCCGGACGATCCCGGACCACCAGGTCATCGTGGCCGTCTGCGACGGGTTCGGGTACATCGAGTACGCGGGAGAAGACGACTTCGTCCAGAGCGTGGGCTCGCCCGACTCGCCTGGCTGGACCACGACGGCGAGCAACTACTTCCACCCCGGCACCGGCGTCCCGCTCACCACCCTGGTCGACCTGATCGACGAGTTCCGCACCACCGCCGCCCGACCCACCTCCGTCCGGTGGCGGGACGTGCTGGGCGGGTAGCTTGTCCTGGATCACGGTCACGGGGCGCGACACGCGGTCGATTGTCGGCGGTCGCCGCCCCTGTCGGGAGACGATGGGCGCATGACTGCGGTGGACCGGACGTCGGTGGAGAGACCGCCCAGAACGGCACGGCGCACCAAGCGGGTGGTCTCGCGGACCTCGCTGACCGCGTGGCTCGGCCGGCCGCTGGCGGACTTCCACCTGCTGCTCGCGATCTTCGGCATGCTGACCGTGCTGGGCCTGATCATGGTCCTGTCCGCGTCCGCGCCGGGCGAGGTGGCCGAGGGCGCCTCCGCCTACAGCGTCTTCAAGAAGCAGCTGCTGTACGTGGGCGTCGGCGCGGTCGTCTTCCTGATCGTCCTGCGCATACCGCTGCGCACGATCCGGCACTCCAGCACGATGGCGATGCTCGTCTCGGTCATCCTGCTCGTCCTCGTCCTCACCCCCCTCGGGTCGGTCCTGGGCGGCGCGCAGTCGTGGTTCACGGTCGGACCCATCTCGTTCCAGCCGATCGAACCGGCCAAGCTCGCCCTCGCGCTCTGGGGCGCGCACGTCCTGGTCACCAAGCGCGCCCTGCTCGACCAGTACCGGCACCTGCTGGTCCCGGTGGTGCCGGTGGCGATGCTGGTGTTCGCGCTGGTGATGCTGCAACCCGACCTCGGCGGCACGATCACCCTCGGCGTGGTGCTGATCAGCCTGCTCTGGTTCGTCGGCGCGCCGATGCGGATCTTCGGGATCATCGCGGTGGGCGCGGTGACCGGTGCGCTCATCCTCGCGCTGAACGCGACCTACCGGCTCAAGCGCGTCGAGACGTTCCTCAACCCCTGGCAGGACCCGCAGGGCGACGGCCTGCAGGCGTTGCAGGCGCTGTACGCGCTGGCGGAGGGCGGGTTCCTCGGCAAGGGCCTCACCAACGGCAGCTCGAAGTGGCGCTACCTGCCCAACGTGCACAGCGACTTCATCTTCGCCGTGATCGGGGAGGAACTGGGCTTCATCGGTTGCGTGCTGGTGCTGGGCCTGTTCGCCATGCTGACCGTGGTCGGCCTGCGCATCGCCGCGCGCAACACCGACCCGTGGATCCGGATGGTGGCCGCGACGCTGACCGTGTGGCTGGTCGCGCAGGCCGCCATCAACATCGGCTACGTCGTGCAGCTGCTGCCGGTCACCGGCATCACGCTGCCGATGATCTCCTCCGGCGGCACGTCGGTCGTCACCACGATGTTCGTGTTCGGCATCCTGGCCAACTGCGCCCGCCACGAGCCGGAAGCGGTCTCGGCGCTGCGGTCCCTCGGGCCCGGCCGGGTCGGCGGCGTCCTCAAGCTCCCCGCGCCCGAGGCGTACAAACCGCCGCCGAAGCGCCGTCCCGTCCGGCCGTCGACGCCGCCGCGCGGTCGCAAGGCCGCGCCGCCGCCGGTGGACGAGCGGAGGATGGCCGGTCGTCACGCTCCGCCGTCGGAGTACCGTCGTCGCGAATCCCGCAAGGCCGGCCAGGACCGGGACGTGCGGTCCAGGCGGCGCGACGGGCGCTAGCCGCAGAGCGGTACATCGACGCGAGGAGGAAGTGCGTGACCGGGGTTCCCCAGCAGGCCGGACCGTGTGTGGTGGTCGCCGGAGGCGGCACCGCCGGGCACATCGAGCCCGCCCTGGCGCTGGCCGACGCGGTCATGCGGCTCCGGCCCGACGCGCGCGTGGTGGCGCTCGGCACGGAGCGCGGTCTGGAGAGCAGGCTCGTGCCGGCCCGCGGCTACCCGCTGGAGCTGATCCCGCCGGTGCCGATGCCGCGCAAGCCGACGCCCGACCTGCTCAAGCTGCCGCTGCGGGTGCGCGGCGCGGTGAGGCACACGCGCGGCATCCTGGAGCGGGTCGGCGCGCACGTCGTGGTCGGCTTCGGCGGCTACGTCGCGCTGCCCGCGTACCTCGCCGCCCGCGGCCGGGTGCCGATCGTGGTGCACGAGGCCAACGCCAAGGCCGGGCTGGCCAACAAGGTCGGCGCGAAGTTCGCCGAACGGGTCGCCGCCGCCGTGCCCGACTCGGGCCTGACCGACGCCGAGGTCATCGGCATCCCGCTGCGCTACTCGATCACCTCGCTCAAGCGCGCGGAACTGCGCCACCAGGCCCGCGCCCACTTCGGCCTGCACCCGACCGCGCCGACGCTGCTGGTGTTCGGCGGCTCGCAGGGCGCCCGGTCGATCAACAACGCGGTGTCCGGCGCCGCCTCCGCGTTCGCCCGAGCGGGCATCGCGGTGCTGCACGCGCACGGCCCGAAGAACACCGTCGCGGTGCAGTCGGTGCCGGGCGCGCCGCCGTACGTGCCGGTGCCGTACCTGGACCGGATGGACCTGGCCTACGCGGCCGCCGACGCGGTGCTGTGCCGGTCCGGCGCGATGACGGTGGCCGAGGTGTCCGCCGTCGGCCTGCCGGCGGTGTTCGTGCCGCTGCCGCACGGCAACGGCGAGCAGGCGCTCAACGCCAACCCCGTGGTGGCCGCGGGTGGCGGCATCCTGGTGCCGGACGACCAGCTCACGCCGGAGTGGATCTCGGCGAACGTGGTGCCGCTGGTCGCCGACCGCGACCGGCTGGCCACGATGACCACGGCCACGCTGAGCACCGGCCACCGCGAGGCGGACGAGGTGCTGGCCCGCATGGTGCTGGAGGTGATCGGGAAGTGAGCGACGTCCTGGACCGGGTGCACCTGGTCGGCATCGGCGGCGCGGGCATGAGCGGCATCGCGCGGATCCTGCTCGCGCGCGGCGCGCAGGTGTCCGGCTCGGACGCCAAGGACTCGCGCACCGTGCTCGCGCTGCGCGCGCAGGGCGCGGCGATCGCGGTCGGCCACGACGGCGCGAACCTCGACCAGCTGCCCGGCGGCCCCACGGCCGTCGTGGTGTCCACCGCCATCCGCGAGGACAACCCGGAGCTGGTGGCGGCCCGCGCCCGGGGCGCGGTCGTGCTGCGGCGGGCCGAGGCGCTGGCCGCGCTGATGCTCGACCACCGGGTGGCGTGCGTCGCCGGGACGCACGGCAAGACGTCCACCACCTCCATGCTCACGGTCGCGCTCCAGCACTGCCGGCTGGACCCGTCGTTCGCGATCGGCGGCGACCTCAACGAGTCCGGCGCGAACGCCCACCAAGGCGCCGGCGGCGTGTTCGTCGCCGAGGCCGACGAGAGCGACGGCTCGTTCCTGTTCTTCTCGCCGTCGGTCGCGGTCGTGACCAATGTCGAGGCCGACCACCTCGACCACCACGGCACGGTCGAGGCGTACGTGGCGGTGTTCGACTCGTTCCTGGAGCGCATCCAGCCCGGCGGTGTGCTGATCGCGTGCGCCGACGACCCGGGCTCGGCGGCGCTGGCCGAGCGGGCCGCGAAGCTCGGCATCCGGGTCCGCCCGTACGGCCGCACGGCCACCGGCCCCGGCTCGGTGCGCCTGGTCGACTACCGGCCCGCCGACTCCGGCGGGGTGGCGCGGGTCGAGCTGGCCGGCGGGGCGGACGCCGACGAGGTGCTGGACGTGCGGGTCGCCGTGCCCGGCGAGCACATGGCGGCCAACGCCATCGCCGCGCTGGTCGCCGCGCTGGAGCTGGGCGCGGACCGCGAGGGCGTGCTGGCCGGCCTGGCCGCGTTCGGCGGCGTGCGCCGGAGGTTCGAGTTCAAGGGCCAGGCCGGTGGCGTGCGGGTGTACGACGACTACGCGCACCACCCGACCGAGGTGGCCGCGCAGATCACCGCCGCCCGGCCGGTCGCGGGCGAGGGCAGGCTGGTGGTCGTGTTCCAGCCGCACCTGTACTCGCGGACCCGGCTGTTCGCCGAGGAGTTCGCCGCCGCGCTCAGCCTGGCCGACGCGGTCGTGGTGCTCGACGTCTACGGCGCGCGGGAGGAGCCGGAGCCCGGTGTCACCGGCGCGCTGGTCTCGGGCCTGGTGTCGCTGGACGTCGGCGACGTGGTCTACGAGCCGTCGTTCGACCGGGTGCCCGCGCTGGTGGCGGGCCTGGTGTCGGACGGCGACCTGGTCGTGACGATGGGCGCGGGCGACGTGACCATGCTCGGGCCGGAGATCGTCGGGGAGCTGGCCAAGGCGGGGCAGCCCGCCGCGGCGGGGGAGACGGTCGAGGCCGGGGAGCTGGACGGGGCATGAGCACGCAGGCGGCGCGTCGTCGTTCAGGAGCGGCCACCGGGCCGGGCTCCCGGCCGACCGCGCGCCGCCGACCGCGCGGCGCGCCCGGCCGCCCCACCCGGGCCCACCTGTACCGGCGCAAGGTGGTGCGCCGCCGGATCGGCGCGATCCTCGCCATGCTCGTGGTGACGGCGGTCGTCTGCACGGTCTGGTTCACGCCCGTGCTGGGCGTCCGCGAGGTCGACGTGCGCGGCACCGCCGAGCTGACCGCCGACGAGGTCCGCCAGGCCGCCGCGGTCGAGTCCGGCACACCGCTGGTGCAGCTGGACGTCGACGCGGTCGCCGGTCGGGTCCGCGAGCTGCCGCGCGTCGCCGGGGTCACCGTCGAGCGCGTGGTGCCCGGCACCGTGCGGCTCACCGTGGACGAGCGCGAGCCGGTCGGGGTGGTCGTGGCGGCGGACGGCGCGCACCTGGTCGACGCGACCGGCAAGGACTACGCCACGGTCGTGCAGCCGCCGGACGGGCTGCCGGAGCTGAAGGCGGCGCAGGACGCGGTGGCGGCGGCGGTGGCCGTGCTGACCCGGATTCCCGAAGGGCTGCGCGCCGAAGTCCTCAGCGTCGCCGCCGACTCGCCGTCGGACGTGCGGCTGGCGTTGAGCGGCGGGCGGGAGGTGCGCTGGGGGTCGTCGGACGACTCGCCGCGCAAGGCCGCCGTGCTCGACGTCCTGATGACCCGCAAGGGCTCGGTGTTCGACGTGTCCAGCCCGGAGCTGCCGACCGTCTCGTGAGCGAATCCGCGCCAAACGCCGGATTCCGGTGAAAACCGCCACATCGCATATCCGCGCAAGTCGATCGTCAGCTCGTCGCCCGGCGGGCGATACTTCGGCCATGGCCCCGACGCCGGTGGACAACCGGATCCAACTGCCCCACACCGGCGACGAGCGCACGCTGCTGAGCGGTTTCGTGGACTTCATGCGCGGGACGATCGAGTTCAAGTGCGCGGGCCTGGCCGAGGCGGACGCACGCCGCCCGGTGCTCCCGTCCCAGCTCAACACGGCCGCGGGCATCGTCAAGCACCTGCGCTGGGTCGAGCACTACTGGTTCGAGGTCGTCCTGTCCGGACGGCCGTCGAAAGCGCCCTACACCCAGGAGGACCCGGACGCCGATTGGCGCGTCGAGCCGGGCGAGACGATCTCCGGATTGCTCGCCGACTACGCTGCGCAGTGCGCGGTGAGCCGGGAGGTCGCCGCGGGCCTCGACCTCGACCACGAGGTGGTGTTCCGCGGGGACGAGCGGCTTTCGGTGCGCTGGGTGCTGATCCACATGCTCGAGGAGACGGGTCGGCACGCAGGACACCTGGACGCGGTGCGCGAACTGCTCGACGGGGTGACCGGCGAGTAGAGACAGCTCACCCGGTCAGGACACAACACGGCGTGGCTGCTGGACCGAGGCATTGCTGATGCATAACGTCCAGCAGGAACATACGGGGTTGACATAACTCTGAACCTCTGGTTGAGAGTTTCAATCCGGGTGGAGATCCGTCCGGGCTGTGACACCGGTGGTCATCCACTCCAGCACATGAGCACGGACACGATCAGGAAGGCGGACCGATGACGCCCCCGCACAACTACCTCGCGGTGATAAAGGTCGTCGGCATCGGCGGTGGCGGTGTCAACGCCGTCAACCGCATGATCGAGGTCGGGCTCAAGGGCGTCGAGTTCATCGCGGTGAACACCGACGCCCAGGCGCTGCTCATGTCGGATGCCGACGTGAAGCTCGACATCGGCCGCGAGCTGACCCGCGGCCTCGGCGCAGGCGCCAACCCCGAAGTCGGCCACAAGGCCGCCGAAGACCACCGCGAAGAGATCGAAGAAGTCCTCAAGGGCGCGGACATGGTGTTCGTGACCGCGGGCGAGGGCGGTGGCACGGGCACCGGTGGCGCGCCCGTCGTCGCCTCGATCGCCCGCAAGCTCGGCGCGCTGACCATCGGTGTGGTCACGCGGCCGTTCTCGTTCGAGGGCAAGCGCCGGGCCAAGCAGGCCGAAGAGGGCATCCAGGCGCTGCGCAACGAGTGCGACACCCTCATCGTGATCCCGAACGACCGGCTGCTGCAGCTCGGCGACATCGGTGTCTCGCTGATGGACGCGTTCCGCTCCGCGGACGAGGTGCTGCTGTCCGGTGTCCAGGGCATCACCGACCTGATCACCACGCCCGGTCTGATCAACCTGGACTTCGCCGACGTGAAGTCGGTGATGTCCGGCGCGGGCAGCGCGTTGATGGGCATCGGCTCGGCCCGCGGCGAGGGCAGAGCCGTCCAGGCCGCGCAGAAGGCGATCAACTCGCCGCTGCTGGAAGCGTCGATGGAGGGCGCGCACGGCGTGCTGCTCTCCATCGCCGGTGGCAGCGACCTCGGGTTGTTCGAGATCAACGAGTCGGCCTCGCTGGTGCAGGAGGCCGCGCACCCCGACGCGAACATCATCTTCGGCACGGTGATCGACGACTCGCTCGGCGACGAGGTCCGCGTGACGGTGATCGCGGCGGGTTTTGACAGTGGCGGGCCGACGCACAAGAAGCTGGAGCCACAGGCCCTGTCCAGCCCGCCGCGGGGCACACCGGTGGCGCCGGCGACGGCGGGGCAGGTGAACCACGTGCCCCAGGTCGTGCAGCAGGTGCAGCAGCCCCCGCCCGTCCAGCAGCAACAGCCGCAGCCGCAGCCGGTGCAGCAGGTCGAGCAGGCCCAGGTCGTCCCGCCGCGGCCGACCGTGCCGCAGCAGCCGCAGCCCGGCCAGGGCAACGGCTCGCCCTACGGCGCGCCGCAGCCCACCATGCCGCGGTCGTTGCAGCCCAACGTGCCGGGGAGCGTCAGCGGTTCGCTGCCGAACCGGGCTGTGCCGGTGACCGACGACCCCGACGACGAGGTGGACGTCCCGCCCTTCATGCGCCGCTAGCCCGCGCGAGTCGAACGCTCGCGCCCCGCGAGTCGAACACCCAGGACCCCCGAGTTCTGCGTTCAGGACGGCACACCAGCCGCCGCGAACGTGGAACTCGGGGGTCTTGAACGTTCGACACGCGGGACGCGGGGGTTCGACTCGCGGGGTCTGGGAAGCTGGGGGGGTGCGCATCCGTCGTGTCCTGACCACTCGTGAAGGCGGCGTGTCGAAACCGCCGCACGACTCCTTCAACCTCGGTGACCACGTCGGCGACGACCCGGGCGCCGTCGCGGCCAACCGGCGGCGGCTGGCCGAGGGCATCGGGCTGAGCCCGGACCGGCTGGTCTGGATGGAACAGGTGCACGGCCGGACGGTCGGCGTCGTGGACGGACCGGCGCCGGAGCCGTTGGAGGCGACGGACGCGGTCGTGACGGCGCGGGAAGGGCTCGGGCTGGTCGTGCTCACCGCGGACTGCGTGCCGGTGCTGCTCGGCGACCCCGAGGCGGGCGTGATCGCCGCCGTCCACGCCGGACGCGTCGGCGCGCGGGTCGGCGTCGTGCCGGCGGCGCTGGACCGGATGGTCGAGCTGGGCGCGAGCAGGGACCGGGTCGAGGTGCTGCTCGGACCGGCCGTCTGCGGCCAGTGCTACGAGGTGCCCGCCGCCATGCGCGACGACGTCGAGGAGCACCTGCCCGGCAGCGCGTCCAAGACCCGCTCCGGCAAGCCCGCCCTCGACCTGCGCGCGGGCCTGTGGCAGCAGCTCGCCGACGCCGGGGTGGGCCGGATCGGCGTGGACCCCAGGTGCACGGTGGAGGAGCGGTCGCTCTTCAGCCACCGCCGCGACCCGGGGACGGGGCGGCTCGCGGGCGTCGTCTGGATGGAACCGTGAACCGGCGCGACGAGCTGGCCCTGTCGCTGGCCGAGGTGCGGGAGCGGATCGCCGCGGCGTGCGCGGCGGCGGGCCGGTCGCCGGACGAGGTGGAGCTGCTGGCCGTCACGAAGACGTTCCCGGCGCAGGACGTGGCGATCCTCAGCGACCTGGGCCTGACCGCGTTCGCCGAGAACCGCGACCAGGAGGCCGGTCGCAAGACGCAGGAGTTCGCCGAGCTGCGACCGGGTACCCCCGTGACCTGGCGCATGGTGGGCTCGCTCCAGCGCAACAAGGCCAAGTCGGTCCTGAGCTGGGCCGACCGGGTCGACACGGTCGACTCGACCCGCCTCGCCGACGCGCTCGCCAAGGCGGCGGCGAAACCGACGGAGGTGTTGCTCCAGGTCAGCATCGACGGGGACGGGGCCCGTGGCGGGCACCCGATCGATGACCTTCCGCGACTGGCCGATCACGTAGCACAATCGAGTGAACTTCTTCTGCGCGGTGTGATGACCGTCGCACCCCTTGGGATGTCTCCACAGCAGGCGTTTGCCGCTCTATATGAAGCGGTAACCCGCTTGCGTGCCGATCATCCCGATGCCACCGTGATCTCGGCGGGGATGAGCGGTGACCTGGAGGATGCGATAGCGCACGGATCCACGTGCGTGCGTGTCGGAACAGCGTTGATGGGCAGCCGCGGACTAGCCTCGCCGTAACTGTCTGGAACCTCTGGGACGGCCGCGACGTCCTTGCGGGTAGGGATCTCGGCGGAGGAAGGGCTCTAGCCATGAGCGGGTTTCACAAGCTGAAGGCCTACTTCGGGATGGTTCCCGCCGAGTACGCCGACGACCCGGCCGCCTACGACGACGACCGGCGCTACGCGGACTACCGGTCCGAGTACGCCGAAGCGGACGACTACGAGACGTACCCGGAACAGCGCACCGCGCGCCGCCGCTCGTTCAACGGCTACCGCCCCGAACCGGACGACGCCGAGGACTACGAGCCGGAGCGCGGCCCGCGCCCCCGTCGCCCGTGGAGCCCCGAGACGCACGGCGCCCTGGCCGTCGAACCCCAGCGCGAGCCGGTGAGCAGGCTGCGGCCGGCCGCCGAGCCCGCGACCAACAACCACCAGCTCGGCCGCATCACCACGCTGCACCCGCGCAGCTACAACGAGGCGCGGACCATCGGCGAGCACTACCGCGACGGCACCCCGGTGATCATGAACCTCACCGACATGGACGACGCGGACGCCAAGCGGCTGGTCGACTTCGCGGCCGGTCTGGCCTTCGCCCTGCGCGGCTCGATCGACAAGGTGACGAACAAGGTGTTCCTTCTCTCACCCCCGAACATCGACGTGACCGCGGAGGACCGAAGGCGACTCGCGGAGGGCGGGTTCCTCAACCAGGGCTGAGTGGTGGCACAGTTGAGCATGTGGATGCCCTCTGGCTCGTGGTCTACTACGTGTTGTTCTCGTTCTGGCTGCTGCTCACGGCGCGTGTCGTCGTGGAGCTCGTCCGAAGTTTCGCCAGGGGATGGCGGCCTGCGGGCGGGGTCGCGGTGGCGCTTGAGACCGTCTACACCGTGACCGATCCTCCGGTCCGCCTGCTGCGTCGGCTCATCCCGACCGTGCGGATCGGGGGCGTCGGTCTGGACTTGTCCATTATTGTGCTGTTGCTGGTCGTTATCATTCTGATGCGAGTAGCCGATCCCAGGCCGTTGTGAGGGGACAGGGTCCAGGGATCTCCACAGCCCAGGAGTGCGTGAGGTGATCTGATGCCGTTGACCCCCGCGGACGTGCACAACGTCGCGTTCAGCAAGCCGCCGATTGGCAAGCGGGGCTACAACGAGGACGAGGTGGACGCGTTCCTCGACCTGGTTGAGGGCGAACTGGCCCGCCTGATCGAGGAGAACAACGACCTGCGCCAGCAGGTCGAGCAGCTCGACCAGCAGGTCGAGACCGCGCGTGCCGACCTCGAAGACGCCCGGGCGAAGGTTGCCGCGGGCGTCGGCCCGAGCCGCGTCGTGGACGAGCCCCGCAGGCTCGCACCGGTGCCGCCCCCCTCGGCGCTGGAGCAGACGTCGCCCGGCGGTGGTGGTGACCACCACGTCCAGGCGGCCAAGGTGCTCGGCCTGGCCCAGGAGATGGCCGACCGGCTCACCGGCGAGGCCAAGGCCGAGGCCGACGGGATGCTGTCGGAGGCCCGGACCAAGTCGGAGCAGCTGCTGTCCGAGGCGCGGGCCAAGGCCGACACGATGGTCAACGAGGCGCGCACGCGTGCCGAGACCATGCTGAACGACGCGCGGACCCGCGCCGAGACGCTGGAGCGGCAGGCCCGCGAGAAGGCCGGCGCGCTCGACCGCGACGCGCAGCGCAAGCACGCCGAGGTGATGGGCAACATCACCCAGGAGAAGAACACGCTCGAGAAGCAGATCGACAAGCTGCAGACCTTCGAGCGCGAGTACCGGACCAGGCTCAAGACGATGCTGGAGTCCTCGCTGCGCGACCTGCAGGACCGCGGCCCCGCCGCGCCGTCCGACGGTCGCCAGCAGGGCGGGTACTCCTTCGGGGCGCGCGCCGAGGCCGGCTGATCGGCGCGGCTGATCTAGTCTGCGCGAGTGCTGTACACAGTCCTGCTGTTGGTGCTGGCAGCCCTGGGGTTGCTCGTGCCCGCGCTGACCGGCGACCAGACGTACTGGGCGTGGTTGTCCGTGGGTGCGAGCGGGGCCGCTGCGGTGGTCCTGGTGCTCGACTGGTGGCTTCGCCGCCGGTCGGGCTCCGGGGCTGCCGGTGCCGCGGCAGGCGGTCGCCGGTTCGGCGCCGGTGATCGACAGGTCGTGCCGGCGGTGTCGGACGACCCCCCTCCCGACCAGGGCGTCGAGCCCGACGAGGAGGACGCGGACGCCGCCGACGCGCTGGTGGTGACCGAGCTCACCGACGAGGTGCGGGTGCTGGACGAACGTCCGCGCTACCACCTCGCCGCGTGCGCGTGGCTCGCCGCGCGGCCGTCGCTCGGCCTGCCGGTCGACGAGGCCAGGCAGCTGGGCTTCACCCCGTGCGCCGTGTGCCGCCCGGACGCCCACCTCGCGGCCCGCAAGCGCGCCGCGGACCAGCAGGAGACCGCCTAGCCGCTCGCGCGGTCGGCCACCGGGACCCGACGTGGGTGGAACCGCGCAAAGCGGGTTGCGCCGCTCGGCTACCCTTGGTGGCAGCAAGGCGATGATCCGGCCATCACCGGTGAGCCTCCGGAAGAACGGGCGCCCCCGGCGGGACGCGCCTCAGTAGAACCGGACGGGTGCGGCCCGTCACAGCCGTCGAAGAGAGGCCAGTGCCCTCGTGCCCTGGCAAGCGGGGTGGTACCGCGGTGCGCCGTGACCGGCGTGTCGTCCCCGTGAGCCGGTCGACGCACGCGAGGAGCAGCACGATGGCCTACCCGAAGGCAGGTGGGGGTTCCGTCCCCTCCCAGCCGTCCTTCCCCGCCCTCGAAGAGGGCGTGCTCGACTTCTGGAAGTCCGACCGGACGTTCCAGGCGTCGATCGACGCCCGCCCGGCCGGGGACAACGGGTCGAACGAGTTCGTCTTCTACGACGGCCCGCCGTTCGCCAACGGCCTGCCGCACTACGGCCACCTGCTCACCGGCTACGTCAAGGACGTCGTCCCGCGCTACCGGACCATGCGCGGCGAGCACGTCGAGCGCCGCTTCGGCTGGGACACCCACGGCCTGCCCGCCGAGGTCGAGGCGGAGAAGCAGCTCGGGTTCTCGTCCAAGAGCGAGATCGAGGCGTTCGGCATCGAGAAGTTCAACGAGGCCTGCCGCACGTCGGTGCTCCAGTACACCGGCCAGTGGCGCGACTACGTGACCCGGCAGGCCCGCTGGGTGGACTTCGACAACGACTACAAGACCCTCGACCTGGACTACATGGAAAGCGTCATGTGGGCCTTCAAGACCCTGTGGGACAAGGGCCTGGTCTACGAGGGCTTCCGGGTGCTCTGGTACTGCTGGCGCTGCGAGACGCCGCTGTCCAACACCGAGACCAAGATGGACGACACCTACCGGGACCGGCAGGACCCGGCGGTGACCGTCGGCCTGCGCCTGGAGACCGGCGAGCTGGCCCTGGTCTGGACGACGACGCCGTGGACGCTGCCGTCCAACCTGGCCGCCGCCGTGCACCCCGACGTGGACTACGTGGCGGTCGAGGCGAACGGCGAGCGCTACCTGCTCGCCGAGGCGCGGGTGCCCGCGTACGCCCGCGAGCTGGGTGAGGAGCCGCCGGTCGTCGCCCGGTTCAAGGGCGCCGACCTGGTCGGGCGGAAGTACGCGCCGCCGTTCGACTTCTTCGTCGGCCGGGAGAACGCGCACCAGGTGCTGGCCGCGGACTACGTCACCACCGAGGACGGCACGGGCATCGTCCACATCGCCCCCGCCTTCGGCGAGGAGGACAAGGTCGTCACCGACGCGGCGGACATCGAGGTCGTCGTGCCGGTCGACGCGCACGGCCGGTTCACCGCCGAGGTGCCGCCGTACGAGGGGCAGCAGGTCTTCGATGCCAACAAGGCGATCATCAAGGACCTGAAGGAAGCGGGTCTGCTGCTGCGCCACGAGACCTACGACCACCCGTACCCGCACTGCTGGCGGTGCGACAACGCGCTGATCCAGCGCGCGGTGTCGTCGTGGTTCGTCGCGGTCTCGCGGTTCAAGGACCGCATGGTCGAGCTGAACCAGCAGATCAACTGGGTGCCCGAGCACATCAAGGACGGCCAGTTCGGCAAGTGGCTGGAGAACGCCCGGGACTGGAACATCTCCCGCAACCGGTTCTGGGGCTCGCCGATCCCGGTGTGGGTGTCGGACGACCCGGCGTACCCGCGGGTGGACGTCTACGGCTCGCTGGACGAGCTGGAGCGCGACTTCGGCGTGCGCCCGACCGACCTGCACCGGCCCACGATCGACGACCTGACCAGGCCGAACCCGGACGACCCGACCGGGGCGTCGACCATGCGCCGGGTGCCCGAGGTGCTGGACTGCTGGTTCGAGTCCGGCTCGATGTCGTTCGCCCAGGTGCACTACCCGTTCGAGAACCGCGAGTGGTTCGAGGACCACTACCCGGGCGACTTCATCGTGGAATACAACGGCCAGACGCGCGGCTGGTTCTACACCATGCACGTGCTGGCCACGGCGCTGTTCGACCGGCCCGCGTTCCGCAACTGCGTGGCGCACGGGATCGTGCTGGGCGACGACGGGCAGAAGATGTCCAAGTCGCGCAAGAACTACCCGGACGTCAACGAGGTGTTCGACCGCGACGGCTCGGACGCCATGCGCTGGTTCCTGATGGCGTCGCCGATCCTGCGCGGCGGCGACCTGGTGGTGACCGAGCGCGGCATCCGCGACGCGGTGCGGCAGGCCGTGCTGCCGCTGTGGAACTCGTGGTACTTCCTGGCCCTGTACGCCAACGCGGACGGGGTCGAGGGCACTTGGCGGACGTCGTCGGAGCACGTGCTGGACCGGTACGCGCTGGCGAAGACCCACGACCTGGTGGCCGGGGTGACCGCCCAGCTGGACGTCTACGACATCTCGGGCGCGTGCGCGTCGATCCGGGAGTTCCTGGAGGTGCTGACCAACTGGTACGTGCGGCGCTCGCGCGACCGGTTCTGGGCGGGCGACCGGGACGCGGTCGACACGCTGCACACCGTGCTGGAGGTCGTCTGCCGGGTGGCCGCGCCGCTGCTGCCGCTGACCGCCGAGTCGGTGTGGCGGGGGCTGACCGGCGGTCGGTCGGTGCACCTGGCCGACTACCCGTCGGCGGCCGACCTGCCCGCCGACGACGCCCTGGTGGCCGCGATGGACCAGGTGCGCCAGGTGGCGTCCACGGCGCTGTCGCTGCGCAAGTCGAACAAGCTGCGGGTCCGGCTGCCGCTGGCCAAGCTGGTCATCGCGGCGGCGGACGTGGCGCAGCTGGAGGCGTTCACCGGCGTGCTGCGGGACGAGGTCAACGTCAAGGAGGTCGAGCTGACCACGGACGTGGACGCGCACGGCCACTTCCAGCTGGCGGTCAACGCGCGGGCCGCCGGGCCGCGGCTCGGGCCGGACGTGCAGAAGGTCATCAGGGCCGTGAAGGCCGGTGACTGGGCCGAGGTGGGCGGCAAGGTCGTGGCCGCCGGGATCGAGCTGTTCCCGGAGGAGTACGAGCAGCGGCTGGTCGCCACCGACCAGGGCGCGACGGCGGCGCTGCCGAACAGCGGCGGGCTGGTCGTGCTGGACACGGTCGTGACCGAGGAGCTGGCCGCCGAGGGCGTCGCCCGCGACCTGGTGCGGGTGGTGCAGCAGGCCCGCAAGGACGCCGGGCTCGACGTGTCCGACCGGATCGCGCTGACGCTGCGGCTGCCGGCCGGGGTCGAGGAGGCGGTGCGCCGGTTCGAGGCGTTCGTGAAGGCGGAGACGCTGGCCGAGTCGGTCGAGCACGGCGAGGTCGCCGAGGGCTCGGCCGGCGTGGTCGGCGACGGGCAGCAGGTCCGGGTCGCGGTGGCCAAGGTCTGAGGCGGACCCCGGAGGGGGTGGCGGGTTCGGCCCGCCACCCCCTCCGACCCGGTCAGCCGACCGTGGCGGGAAGCTGCTCGTAGATCGTCTTCCACTCGTAGGCGCCCGCGAACCCGTTGGCCCACAGGCTGTTGACCCGGCTCGCCTCGGCGGAGTTCGGGTAGGCGTTGGTGCAGGACGTGCCGGGGCCGCCGCCGGACATCAGCTCCGAGCAGGGGCCGGAGTAGTGGTCGGGCAGGCCGAGCGCGTGGCCGGTCTCGTGCGCGGTGATGCGGGTGACGTAGTACTGTCGCGCCTGGGTGTGGTCGATGAAGATCGTGCCGCTGCCGTGGCCGTTGGTGCTCGCCCACGAGCCGCGCGGGTCGTTGCCCTCGCGGTACCGCAGGGTGGCCGCGGCGGCGTTCTCGACCAGCTTGACGTTGGTCACCCGGGAGTTCCAGTTGGCGGCGCCCTGGCGGATGGCGCTGCGGTAGGTGGGGGCGCTGGAGGTGTCGTAGTAGACGGTGGCCGCCGCCGCGGTGGGCGGCGACGCCTGTTCGGCCGACGCCTGGCCGCTGAGCGGGACCACGACCGCCGCGGCGGCGACGGCTAACGAGAGAAGTGCTTTCCTCAACACGATGGACTCCTCGCACACAGGGGACTTGCAGGGGAAGCCGCGAGGCTCGTGTTCAACGTAGGGAGCGCTCCCGCAAACCATCGCCGGTCATTCGGTTGATTCGGCCAGTAATTCACCTACCGCCTTGGCCTAGAGCCGCTTCCGCAGCGTGACCAGCGCGCCCGGGTTGGGTGGCGATGCCGGGATTGTCCGGACGTCAGCGCACGTCGTCCTGTTCGAGGCGGGCCTTGAGCTGGTTCAGGCACCGGCCGCGGGTCGGTCCGATGGAACCGCGCGGCATCGAGAGGGCTTCGGCCACGGCGCGGTACTCGGCCCGGCCCGCCAGCACGGTCAGCCGCAGCAGTTCCTGGCAGCGGCGCGGCATGGCGCCGAACGCGTGCCAGAGCCTGCGGTCGCGGTCGTCGCGCAACGCCTCGGGCTCCGGGAGCCAGCGGTCGTCCGGCACGTCCACGGCCGAGTCGGTGGACAGCGAGGGCCGGCCGTCGCGGTCGCGCCACGCCCGCTGCGCCTCGCGGCGGGTGGTCACGATCAGCCAGCCGGCCACCGCCCGCGGCTCGACCAGCCGGTCCAGGTTGCGCAGCAGGTTGAGCCAGACGGTCTGCACCACGTCCTCGGCGGTGGCCTGGTCCAGGCCGTTGCCCCTGGCCACGTGCCAGACCAGCGGGGTCAGCTCGGCGACCAGCGAGGCCAGCGCGGCCCGCGAGCCCTCCCGCGCGGCCACGACCAGGGCGGCCTGCCGCTCGTGGGTGGTTCGCGACGCGGTCGCCGCCGCGCCGGGTTCGTCGGCCTCCGGGTCCTCCGGGACGGCCTCGACCGGTTCCGCGCGCGGGTGGTCCAGCCGAGGGTCCTGCTCGTCGGTCATGACGTCCCCTTCCCGGCCTCCGCCCGTGTCGAGCAGCCAAGCACGTCCCGGCCCGGGGGTGGTCACCGGCCGGCCCGCCGCGCGCCCCCGCGTCGAGCGTCCTCCTCCCGGCCCGGTGGCGGGAGGTCGGTCAGGCGGGTCGCCGGGCCGCTCCCCGGGTCGCCCTCCGGACCGCCGAGCGCAGCAGCCGGACCCACGCCGACCACCTGGCCGGCCGCGCGGGCGGGTGCCCGGCCGCGCGGGCCGCGTTGTCGAGCAGGTCCTCGACGAGCGCGTCGTGCAACCACCGGACGGCCAGCGGCCACCACAGCCGCATCAGGCCGCGCGGCCGGCCGGTCAGGGTGTGCCGCAGCCCGCCCGGCACCGCTTCGAAGGCGTGCGCGCCGACCAGGCCGAGGCTCGGCGCGAAGGTGAACTCCACGCGTCGGCCGGGCTCGTGCCCGGTGCAGCGGTAGCGGACGAACCCGTGCCCGCCGTCCGCCCCGGCGCCCAGCGGCCGGTCCAGCACCAGCGCCGGCCACCGGTCCGAGGGCCACAGCTCCACCACCCGGTCGACCAGGTCCGCGCTGTCGGGGATCAGCCGGGTGTGCACGTTCCGGATCATCAGTCCTCCTCCGTGCGGAACCGTGCGGTCCGTGACCATACGGTAGCGTATGGACGCATGGCACGGCGGACGCGCGACGACTGGACCGGGGTGGCCCTGCTGGCGCTGGCCGAGGGCGGGGTGGCCGCCGTCGCGGTCGAACCGCTCGCGACCAGGCTCGGCGCGACCAAGGGCAGCGCCTACTGGCACTTCCCCAACCGGGAAGCCCTGCTCAGGGCAACCCTCGAACGCTGGGAGCGGGAGCGCACCGAGGCCGTGATCGAGCTGGTGGAGTCGGCGGCCGAGCCACTGGCGAAGCTGCGGCTGCTGTTCGCCACCGTGCTGGAGGGGGTCGGGGACAGCGCGGTCGAGCTGGCCCTGCTCGCGGCCGGGAGCGACCCGGTGGTCGCGCCGGTGCTCGACCGCGTCACCGGCCGCCGCATCGGCTACCTGGAGGAGCTGTTCGGCGAACTCGGCTTCGCCGCCGACGCGGCCCACCAGCGGGCCGTGCTGGCGTACTCGGTGTACCTGGGGCAGGCGCAGCTGCTGTCGTCCACCCCGCACGTGGTCAAGGCGCGGCGCGCCCTGCTGGAGGAGACGCTGGCCGTGGTGATGTCCCGTGCCTGACGCGTTCCGGTTCGCGATCCGGGTCAAGCCGGGCGCGAGGCGCGAGGCCGTCGGCGGCCGGTGGGGCGAGGGCGCGCTGGTCGTCGCGGTGGCCGCGCCCGCCGTGGAGGGCAAGGCGAACGAGGCCGTGCGCAAGGCGCTGGCCAGGGCGTTCGGCGTGCGCCGGCAGGACGTCGAGGTGGTCGCGGGCGAGCGCGGCCGGGACAAGGTCGTGCAGGTCGACCCCGCCCCGGCCGGTGCTCCCGAGGTGCTGGCGCGGTTGCTGGCCGGCTAGGCCGCCAGCCCCCACAGGACGCTCGCGATGGCGTCGGCGTTGCGGTTCAACGCGGTCGCGTTCACGTTCGACGTGGTGTCGCACGACCGGTGGTAGCAGCGGTCGTACGCGACGCCCGCCGTGCCGCCCCACTTCTGCGCCTGCGCCGAGGTCTTGATGCCCTCCGCGCCGGTGAACGTGCCGCCGACCGGGATGCCCGCCCGCGCGAACGCCGCGTGGTCGGACCGCCCGCCCACGCTGGTCAGCTCGGTCTGCACCCCGATCGAGGTGAAGTAGCCCTGCAGCGCCTGCTGCAGCGCCAGCGAGCCGGACGGCTGCCCGGACGCGCTGTAGACGAAGTAGCCGGGGTTCGGCGAGCCGATCATGTCGAAGTTGAGGTAGGCGTCGATCCGCGAGCGGTCCGTCGAGGACAGCGAGTTCACGTAGTACGTGGAGCCCACCAGGCCCAGCTCCTCCGCGCCCCACCAGGCGAAGCGCAGGTGCTTGGTCGGCTGGAACCCGCTGGACCGCACGGCCAGCGCGACCTCCAGCAGCCCGGCCGAGCCGGTGCCGTTGTCGTTGATGCCCGGACCGGCCGACACGCTGTCGAGGTGCCCGCCGACCATGACCACGTTGTTCAGGTCGCCGCCGGGCCAGTCGGCGATCAGGTTGTAGCCGGTGGCGCCGCTGCTGGTGAACGACTGCACCCTGGTGGTGAAGCCGGCCGCGTCCAACCTGGACTTGATCCAGTTCACCGAGGCCAGGTAGCCGGGACGGCCGTGCGCCCGGTTGCCGCCGTTGGCGGAGGCGATGCTCTGGAGCTGGTTGAGGTCGGCCTGGACGGCGGAGACCGGGATGTCCGGCGCGGCCAGGGTGGCGGGCGGCGCGGCGGGGGGCGGCGCGGCGGTGGCCGAGCCGAGGCCGGAGCCGAGGAGCGCGCCGGTGGTGACCAGCGCGGTGGTGATCGTTCGCAACTTCACGGTGTCTCCCGCAGGGGGTGGTGTCGCTCGGAGGACAGGGAGTGACCGGGGCGGCGGACCCGTTCGCCAACGTGCACGGTCGGGCTCGGGTCGCGCTACCGGCGTTCGGCTGGTGACGCTGTGCGGTGCCGGATTCGTCCATTTCGGTATCACCGGGGAGAATGACCCTGTCGGGTGATCGGGCAAGGGCGTGGAGGTCGAGTGGGCGATGTGACGGGCTACCTGGGCATCGCCGCCGCGGTACTCCTGCTCTCGGTGCTCGCGGTCCGCGTGTCGATCCGGCTGGGCCTGCCGTCCCTGCTGCTCTACCTCGGGATCGGGTTGCTGCTCGGTGAAGCGGTGCTGGGCATCCAGTTCGAGGACGCCGGCCTCACCCGCTCGCTGGGCACGGTCGCGCTCGTGCTGATCCTCACCGAGGGCGGTCTCACCACCCGGTGGAGCGCGGTCAGACCGGCGCTGGGCCTGGGCATCGCGCTGTCCACGGTGGCCGTCGGCGTGAGCATCGCGGTCACCGGGCTCGCGCTGCACCTCCTGCTGGACATGGACTGGCGCACCGCCCTGCTGTGGGGCGCGGTGCTGTCGTCCACCGACGCCGCCGCCGTGTTCAGCGTGCTGCGCGGGGTGGGCGTGGGCAAGCGGCTGATCGGCGCGCTGGAGCTGGAGTCCGGCATCAACGACGCGCCGGTGTACATCGCCGTCGTGCTGCTCGCCGCGCCCGACCCGATCACCTGGACCGCGCCGCTGCTGATGGGCTACGAGCTGGTCGCGGGCGCGATCGTCGGCGTCGTGCTGGGCTGGGTCGGCGGCATCGCGCTGCGCCGGGCCGCGCTGCCCGCCACCGGCCTGTACCCGCTGGCCACGGTCGCGGTGTGCCTGCTCGCCTACACCGTCGGCGACCTCGCGCACGCGTCCGGCTTCCTCGCCGTCTACATCGCCGCGCTGGTGCTCGGCAACGCCCGCCTGCCGCACCGGGCCGACACCCTGTCGTTCGCCGAGGGCCTGGGCTGGATCGCGCAGATCGGCCTGTTCGTGCTGCTCGGCCTGTACGCGTCGCCCGGGCGGCTGCTCGACGTGCTGGTGCCCGCGCTGGTCGCGGGCGCGGTGCTGGTGCTGTTCGCCCGGCCGCTGTCGGTGCTGTGCGCGTCGCTGCCGTTCCGAGTGCCCTGGCGGGAGCAGGTGTTCATCTCGTGGTCCGGGCTGCGCGGCGCGGTGCCGATCGTGTTCGCCCTGATCCCGCTGATCCAGCAGGTGCCCGGCGCGCAACGCCTGGTCGACGCGGTGTTCGTGCTGGTCGTGGTGCTGACCCTGGTGCAGGGCACGAGCCTGCCGTGGCTGGCCAAGTGGCTCGGCCTGGTCAAGTCCGGCGAGGCGCACGAGGTGCAGGTGGACTCGTCGGCGCTGGACGACCTCGGCGCGGAACTGCTCCAGGTCCGCATCCAGCCCGGCTCCAAGCTGCACGGCGTGTACCTGTCCGAGCTGCGGCTGCCACCGGGTTCGTCGGTGAGCCTGGTGGTGCGCGAGGAGAAGGGCTTCACGCCGCAGCCGACGACCCGGCTCCAGGAGCACGACCAGCTGCTGGTGGTGTGCACGGAGGCCATGCGCACGGCCACCGAGCAGCGCATCCGGGCCGTGGACCGGGCGGGTCGGTTCGCGCGCTGGAAGGGCGACGTCGGCCTGCCGTGACGCCCCCGGGGGCGCTCCCAGGATGTGAACGCCCCTCGACGGCCGGGTGCGGCCTGGGTTAGCTTCGAGGCGAAGGTCATGAGTGCCAGCGCGAAGCCCAGGCTCGCTGGCCGGCAACCCTCCTACCGCGGTGGGGTGCCCCTGGTGAGGACCTGGCCGGCGCGCAGGGCGTCCGGCAAGCGCGGGCTCCCTCCGGCGGGGTCCCGGACCCCCGGAGGCGTCATGACCATCGCAGTTCCCCGACCCGCGTTCGTCGCCCGACCGGAGAAGCCGGCGCTGCCCCGCGTCGTCGGCTCCTCGCTGCGCGTCCCGCTGGTGACCGGCGAGCGCGTCGAGTACGCCAACCTCGACCACGCGGCCAGCGCGCCGTGCCTGGAGCAGGTCCGCGACGCCGTCGACGAGGTGCTGCCCTGGTACGCCAGCGTGCACCGGGGCGCGGGCTTCGCCTCCCAGGTCAGCACCAAGGTCTACGAGCAGGCGCGCACGTCGGTCCGGCGGTTCCTCAACGCCCGCGCGACCGACGCCGTCGTGTTCGCCCGCAACACGACCGACGCGCTGAACCTGCTGGCCAGGAGCCTGCCGAAGCGCACGGCCGTGATCCTGTTCGACACCGACCACCACGCCGCGCTGCTGCCGTGGCGCGGCCCGGACGTCCGCCGCCTGCGCACCCCCGGCTCGCCCGCCCAGGCGGTGCTGGAGCTGGACCGGGCGCTGCGCGAGGCCCCGGTCGGGCCCCGGCTGGTCGTGGTGACCGGCGCGTCCAACGTGACCGGCGAGGTGTGGCCGGTGGCCGAGCTGTCCCGGGTGGCGCGCCGGCACGGCGCCCGGATCGCCCTGGACGCGGCCCAGCTCGCGCCGCACCGGCCGGTGGACGTGCGCGCGCTCGACGTCGACTACACCGTGCTGTCCGGGCACAAGGTCTACGCGCCGTTCGGGGCGGGTGTGCTGGTCGGCAGGTCCGACTGGTTGCAGGCGGCCGAGCCGTACCTGGTCGGCGGCGGCGCGACGGCCCGCGTCACCGACCACGGCGACCGGCTGGGCGTGGCCTGGTCGGCGGTGCCCGAGCGGCACGAGGCGGGCACGCCGAACGTGGTCGGCGTGCACGCCCTGGCCGTGGCGTGCGACGTGCTGGGACGGCACTGGGAGCAGACCACCGAGCACGAGCGCGTGCTGCTGGCCAGGTTGCGCGCGGGGCTGGCGACCGTGCCGGGCGCGCGCGAACTGGCGCTGTTCGGCCCCGACCAGGACCGGGTCGGCGTGGTGAGCTTCACCGTCGGCGGTCAGGACGCGGGCTACCTGGCCGCCGCCCTGTCGGCGGAACACGGCATCGGCGTGCGCGACGGCGCGTTCTGCGCTCACGTGGCCGTGCACCGGCTCGCGCACGGTGAGCGCGCGCTGCGCGCGTCCATCGGCCTGGGCACGACCGAGGAGCACGTGGACCGCTTCGTGGCCGCGCTGCGCACGCTCGTCACCGAGGGTTCGCGGTGGGAGTACGAGGTCCGGGAAGGCCGCTGGACGCCGGTGGACGACGAGCGCGCGCTCCCGCCGTTCCTGCGCTGATCGGGATGCTGGACAATGGCCCGGTGAGCACCGATCCCAACACCGAGCCGGACACGCCGGACCAGCCGGACGCACCGCTGCCGAAGCGCCGGGTCCTCCTGCTGGCCGTCATCGCGCCGCTGGTGTTGGCCCTCGACCTGGTCACCAAGATCATCGCGGTGGAGGAGCTGGAGGGGCGTGAGCCGGTCGAACTGCTCGGCGGCCTGCTCTACCTGCCGCTGATCCGCAACACCGGCGCCGCGTTCGGGCTGGCCGAGGGCTGGACGGTGATCCTCGCCCTGATCGCGTTCGGCGTGGTCGTGTTCATCCTGTGGATCGCGCGCCGGCTGCGGTCGGTCGGCTGGGCCATCGGCCTCGGCCTGGTGCTCGGCGGCGCGACGGGCAACCTGGTGGACCGCATCTTCCGCGCGCCCGGCCCGCTGCGCGGCGGCGTGGTCGACTTCATCTCGGTGCTCGACCCGTGGGGCAACTTCTTCCCGGTGTTCAACCTGGCCGACTCGGCCATCTGCGTGGGCGGCGGCGTGATCGTGCTGATGGCGCTGCTCCAGCGGGACTACGACGGCACCCGCGTGGAGAAGAAGCCCAGCGGGAAGAAGGCGGGCGCATGAGCGGTTATCGAACCCTCCCGGTCCCGGACGGCCTGGACGGGATGCGGGTCGACGCGGGCCTGGCCAAGCTCCTCGGCCTGTCCCGCACGGTGGTCGCCGCGCTGACCGAGTCGGGTGACGTCGTGCTCGACGGGCAGCCCGCGGGCAAGTCGGACCGGCTGGTCGCGGGCGCCGTGCTGGAGGTCACCCTCCCCGAGCCCGAGCGCCCGGTCCAGGTGCAGGCCGTGCCCGTGGAGGGCCTGGTGGTCCTGCACGAGGACGACGACATCATCGTGGTGGACAAGCCGGTCGGCGTGGCCGTGCACCCCAGCCCCGGCTGGACCGGTCCGACCGTGGTCGGCGGCCTCGCGGCGGCGGGCATCCGGATCGCCACGTCGGGCGCGGCCGAGCGCCAGGGCGTCGTGCACCGGCTGGACGTCGGCACCACCGGCGTGATGGTGGTGGCCAAGAGCGAGGGCGCCTACTCGGCGTTGAAGCACGCGTTCAAGGAGCGCACGGTCGACAAGCTCTACCACGCGCTCGTGCAGGGCCACCCGGACCCGATCAAGGGCACCATCGACGCCCCGATCGACCGGCACCCCAAGCACGACTACAAGTTCGCCGTGATGGCCAACGGCAAGCCGAGCATCACGCACTACGAGGTGGTGGAGGCGTTCCGGGCCGCGTCGCTGCTCGACGTGCACCTGGAGACCGGCCGCACCCACCAGATCCGGGTGCACTTCTCCGCGCTGCGGCACCCGTGCGTCGGCGACCTGACCTACGGCGCCGACCCGGTGCTGGCCAAGCGCCTCGGCGTGACCCGGCAGTGGCTGCACGCCCGGACGCTGGGCTTCCACCACCCGGCCGACGGCCAGTGGGTGTCGTTCACCAGCGAGTACCCCGCCGACCTGGCGGACGCCCTGGAGTCGTTGCGCGCAGAGGGTTACTGACCGCCCGAGGCGCAAGACTTTCGCCTCGGGCGTGATGTGGGCCATATCCCTTTCCCCGGTCCGTCCGGCTTGCGAAGCTCTGTCGGACGAGCCTGGGGGATGGCGACATGGACAACAGGTCCCGACTGGTGGCGCTCCTCGGCGCCCTGTGCCTGCTCGGACCGCTCTCGATCGACACGTACCTGCCCGCGTTCCCCGGCATCGCCCGGGACTTCGGCTCGACCGAGTCGCAGATCCAGCTGTCGCTGACCACGTTCATCATCGGCCTGTCGGTCGGCCAGCTGCTGGTCGGCCCGCTGTCCGACTCGTGGGGCAGGCGCCGGCCGCTGCTGGTCGGCATCGGCTGCTACGTCGTGATGTCGGTCTTCTGCGCGGTCGCGCCCAGCGCGTTGGCGCTCTCCGGGCTGCGGCTGCTGCAGGGGATCGGCGTGGCGGCCGGGTTCGTGGTGGCGATGGCGGTGGCGCGCGACCGGTTCGAGGGCCTGGCGATGGCGCGGTTCATGTCGATGATGATGCTGGTCAACAGCCTGGGCCCGGTGGTGGCGCCGGTGCTGGGCGGCCAGCTGCTGCGGTTCACCAGCTGGCGCGGCACGTTCGTCGTGCTCGCCGTGATCGGGCTGGTCCTGCTGGTGACCCTGGCCGTCGGCCTGCCGGAGACGCTGCCGCGCGACAAGCGGCGGCCGGCGAACCTGCTGCTCACGCTGAAGGTGTTCGGCGGGTTGCTGGCCGACCGCAAGTTCCTCGGCTACGCCCTGGCGTCGGCGCTGGCCCTCGGCTCGCTGTTCGGCTACGTCGCCGGGGCGTCGTTCGTGCTGCAGGGGGTGTACGGGCTGACGCCGCAGCAGTTCAGCCTGGTGTTCGGGGCGAACTCGGTGGCGATCGTGCTGGCCGGCCTGCTCAACACCAGGCTGACCGGCCGGATCATGCCCCGGTCGCTGCTCAAGGCCGGGCTGGCGGGTGCGGCGGTCGGCGGGTTCGGGCTGCTGGCCGGCGGGCTGGTGGGTGGTGGGCTGGCGACGTTCCTGCCGCCGCTGTTCGTGCTCACGATGAGCGTCGGCCTGCTCATGCCGAACGCCGGCGCGCTGGCGATGGCCCGCCACCCGGAGGCGGCGGGCAGCGCGTCGGCCGTGCTGGGCGTGACGACGTTCCTGGTGGGCGGCCTGATGGCGCCGCTGGTCGGCGCGGGCGGGTCGGCGAGCGTGCTGCCGATGGTGACCGTGATGGCGGGCGCGACGACCCTGGCGGTGCTGCTGTTCGCCACGATGACCAGGGGCGACGTGGGGATCACCCGGGAAACCGAGTCCGCGCCTGCCTGAGCCCCGGCGGCCGTGATCCGGTAGGCCCGCGACCCCGGTCGGCTCCGGAGCGTGACGAGCGGGTGGAGGTTGTCGTCGGTGAGGTCGGCGTGGTCCGTGGACACCGACAGCCCGTGCCACCGCGCGTCCGACTCGGCGCGGGTCCGCTCCACCCGCCCGGCGAACCGGACCGCGTCGCTGCCCGGCAGCAGGCGGACCGGCGGCTCGTCCATCCCGGCCACCCGGAGCACGACGTCCGCGACCTTCGCCGGGTCGCTCGCCGCCCGGGCCATCAGCGTGGTCCGCAGCGCGTTCACCGCGCCGACCGTCTGCTCGTAGGCCGGCGAGACCGGGTGCACGGTCATGGACGAGCCCGCCCAGTCGGTCCGCATCCCGCCCGGCCCCAGCACGGTCACCCGGACGCCGTGCCGCTCGATCAGGTCGGCCGGCTGCTCGGGCCTGCGAGCGGTGGCGACCAGGGAGTGCCCGGCGGTCGGCATCGCGGGCGCGCCGCTCGACCCGGCGAACCTGCCGGAGTACGCGGGCCGGCTGTTCGACCGCTTCACCGACGACCCGGTCAAGGAGCGGCTGGCCAAGTGGCACCGCCTGGAGGGCGACGGCCGCGCGGCGGTCGAGGTCCGCGCTGTGGGGCTCGACGACCCCGGAGGTGGCCGGGCACGCCGCCGGCATCCCGCGCGAACGCCGCCGCCGGGTCGTGGTCGACGCGGTGGCCGCCGTCCTCGCGGACTGACGGCCGCTCAGTCGTCGATCGTCCAGACCAGCGTGTTGAGGTCGGTCTCCGGGCGCGAGCTCCAGCGCACCGAGAAGATCACCGTGTCCTCCGGCAGCACGTAGACGGTGTGCCCGCCGGCCGTCTCGCCCGGCTGCACGCCGATCTTGTGCGGCGGCCTGGACGACAGCGACACGGGCGCCTTGCCGACCGTCTCGCCCTTGTTGGTCATCAGCACCAGGTACATGTCGGGCAGGGCGTTGAACGGCACCTGACCGGTGTTCGCCAGCTCCGTGTGCACCACCACGGCCCGCTCGCCGGGCGCCAGCTTGTAGCCGGCCGCGGTGAACAGGAAGTCCGCCGGGTCGACCACCTCGACCAGCTGGATGGTGAACCGGGCGCCCTCCAGGCCCTCGGTCTCCAGCGTGCTGCCGATCTTGCCGGTGCGCGAGCGCGGCGCGGGCGCCTGGTCGCCGCGCGCCCAGCCGGACGTGCCGGGCACGCCCCAGGTGCTCATCGGCTCCGGCACGCGCGCCGGACCGGACGACACCGGCTGCTGCGCCGGGAACGGCGTGCTGGGCGGGCCCTGCGGGACGGGGTGGCCGGGGTAGGAGCCGGACGGCGTGCCCTGCACCGTGCCCGGGGCGGGCGGGTACGGGCCGCTCGGCGTGCCGCGGACGGCCTGGCCGCCGGGGCCCGAGTAGTTGCCCCACGCCACGCTGTTGGCCAGCGCCTTGCGGATGCCGTTCGGGTCGCACTCCACGCCGACGAGCAGCGGCAACCCGCTGCCGGACAACGTGATCAACCGGGTGGCGGCCTCCCGCGGGTCCATGCCCAGGCGCGCGGCCACCTCGTGCACGGCGGCGCGGCCCATCTCGGCGATCATGGCCAGGAGACGGGCGTCGACGGGGTCCGGCGCTACCACACCTTGAACGCTACCCGTGAAGGCGGATCTGCGCGCCATCGGCCTGCCGACTGGATCGGGCTGACACGACCGGACTAGTGTGCGTCGGGCGGCTTTGCTGGGCTTCGCCATCTGCTTGGTGTGCGTGGTATACAAGGGGGTTTTGGCGTGGCTGACTCGTTTGTGCACCTCCACGTGCACACCGAGTACTCGATGCTCGACGGCGCGGCCAAGTTGAAGGACATGTTCGCCGAGTGCGAGCGGATGGGCATGCCCGCCGCCGCGATCACCGACCACGGCAACATGTACGGCGCCTACGACTTCTACAAGCAGGCGACCGCCGCGGGCGTCAAGCCGGTGATCGGCATCGAGGCGTACCTGGCCCCCGAGTCGCGCTTCAACAAGAAGCGCGTGCTGTGGGGCGACCCGGGCCAGAAGTCCGACGACGTCTCGGCCAGCGGCGCTTACACGCACCAGACGATCTGGGCCCGGAACAACGAGGGCCTGCACAACCTGATGAAGATGTCGAGCCGGGCCTCCACCGAGGGCCAGCTCGGCAAGTGGCCCCGGATGGACGTCGACCTGATCGCCGAGCACTCGGCCGGGCTGATGGCGACCACCGGCTGCCCGTCCGGCGAGGTGCAGACCAGGCTGCGCCTGGGCCACGAGAAGGAGGCCCTGGAGGCCGCCGCGAAGTACCGCGACATCTACGGCGCGGACAACTTCTTCGTCGAGCTGATGGACCACGGCATCGAGATCGAGAGCCGGGTCCGCGGCGGGCTGGTGGACATCGCGAGGAAGCTCAGCATCCCGTTCGTGGTGACCAACGACTCGCACTACACCTACGCCGAGGACCGCGACGCGCACGCGGCGCTGCTGTGCGTGCAGACCGGCAAGACGCTGCAGGACCCGACCCGGTTCAAGTTCGACGGCACCGGCTACCACCTGAAGTCGCCGGACGAGATGCGCGCGATCGACTCCTCCGACGCCTGGCAGGAGGGGTGCCGCAACACCCTGCTGGTGGCCGAGAAGGTCGACACCACCGGCATGTTCACCTTCCAGAACCTGATGCCGCGCTACCCGACCCCCGGCGGCCAGTCCGAGGCCGAGTACTTCCGCGAGGAGGTCTGGGCGGGCATGCGCCGCCGGTTCCCCGACGGCGTGGACGAGGTGCACGAGAAGCAGGTCGAGTTCGAGATCGACGTCATCCTCCAGATGGGCTTCCCGTCCTACTTCCTGGTGGTCGCCGACTTCATCAACTGGGCCAAGGCGAACGGCATCCGCGTCGGTCCCGGCCGAGGTTCGGCCGCGGGCGCGCTGATCGCGTACGCCATGGGCATCACCGACCTGGACCCGCTGGCGCACGGCCTGATCTTCGAGCGGTTCCTCAACCCGGACCGGGTCAGCCCGCCCGACATCGACATCGACTTCGACGAGCGCCGGCGCGGCGACGTGATCCGGTACGTCACCGAGAAGTGGGGCGTCGACAAGGTCGCCCAGGTGATCACGTTCGGCACGATCAAGGCGAAGGCGGCGATCAAGGATTCCGCCCGCGTGCTGTACGGGCAGCCGGGCTACGCGGTGGCCGACCGGATCTCCAAGGCCATGCCGCCCGCCGTGATGGGCAAGGACATCCCGCTGGCCGGCGTGTTCGACCCGGCGCACAAGCGGTACTCCGAGGCCGCCGAGGTGCGCGCGCTGTACGAGACCGACCCGCAGGTCAAGGAGATCATCGACACCGGCCGCGGCCTGGAGGGCCTGATCCGCAACGCGGGCGTGCACGCCTGCGCGGTGATCATGTCCGCGGAGCCGCTGACGGACCACATCCCGGTCTGGATGCGGCCCCAGGACGGTTCGATCATCACCCAGTTCGACTACCCGACGTGCGAAACGCTCGGCCTGCTGAAGATGGACTTCCTCGGCCTGAGCAACCTGACCACGATCGACGACGCGCTGAAGAACATCGCGCTGAACGGCAAGGGCGACGTCGACATCGCGACCGTGCCCCTGGACGACCGCAAGACCTACGAGCTGCTGGGCCGCGGCGACACCCTGGGCGTGTTCCAGCTCGACGGCGGCGCCCTGCGCGACCTGCTGCGGCTGATGCGGCCGGACAACTTCGAGGACGTCTCGGCCGTCATCGCGCTCTACCGGCCCGGTCCGATGGGCGCGAACTCGCACACGAACTACGCGCTGCGCAAGAACAAGCAGCAGGAGATCGTGCCGATCCACGAGGAGCTGCGCGAACCGCTCGCCGAGATCCTGGACACGACCTACGGCCTGATCGTGTACCAGGAGCAGGTCATGGCGATCGCGCGGAAGGTGGCGGGCTACTCGCTGGCACAGGCGGACCTGCTCCGCCGCGCGATGGGCAAGAAGAAGAAGGAGATCCTCGACAAGGAGTACGAGGGCTTCGAGGCGGGCATGATCGCCAACGGGTACTCGCCCGAGGCGATCAAGACGCTGTGGGACATCCTGGTCCCGTTCGCCGACTACGCGTTCAACAAGGCGCACTCGGCCGCGTACGGCCTGATCGCGTACTGGACCGCGTACCTCAAGGCCAACTACCCCGGCGAGTACATGGCCGCCCTGTTGACCACGAACTCGGACAACAAGGACAAGTCGGCCGTCTACCTGGCCGAGTGCCGCCGGATGGGCATCACCGTGCTGCCGCCGGACGTCAACGAGTCGGAGCGCGAGTTCGTCGCGGTCGGCGACGACATCCGGTTCGGCCTCGGCGCGATCCGCAACGTCGGCGCGAACGTGGTCGACGCGATCATCAAGACCCGCAAGGAGAAGGGCAAGTTCTCCGACTTCTCCGACTTCCTGCGCAAGGTCGACGTCCAGGCTTGCAACAAGAAGGTCGTCGAGTCGCTGATCAAGGCGGGCGCGTTCGACTCGCTCGGCCACCCGCGCAAGGGCCTGCACATGGTGCACGTCGAGGCGGTCGACGCGATCATGCTGACGAAGAAGGAAGAGGCGCGCGGCCAGTTCGACCTGTTCGGCGACGGCGGCGGTGACGGCGACGGCGCCTCGGTGTTCGACGTGAAGATCCCGGAGGAGCACTGGGAGTCCAAGCACCAGCTCACGCTGGAGCGGGAGATGCTGGGCCTGTACGTGTCCGGTCACCCGCTCAACGGCGTGGAGCAGGTGCTCAGCTCCTACTCGGACACCACGATCCCGCGCATCCTGGAAGGCGACGTGCCGGACGGCACGCAGGTCACGCTGGGCGGCATCCTCGCGTCGGTCACCCGCCGGGTGAACAAGAACGGCGAGCCGTGGGCGTCGGCGCAGCTGGAGGACCTGGCCGGTGGCATCGAGGTGCTGTTCTTCCCCAAGAGCTACACGGTGCACGGCATGTCGGTGGCCGAGGACGCGATCGTGCTGGTCAAGGCGCGGGTGGCCAAGCGGGAGGACCGGATCTCGCTGATCGCCAACGACCTGGTCGTGCCGGACCTGTCCGAACTCGGCGCGCAGGCGTTGAAGCTGAAGGTGTCGGCGGCGCGCTGCGACCCGAAGCTGGTGACGTCGCTGAAGGAAGTGCTGTCCGCGCACCCCGGCACCACCGAGGTGCACCTGAACCTCATCATCAACAGCAGCCGCAACACGTTGCTGAAGCTGGACGACGCGCTCCGGGTTACGCCCACGCCGTCCCTTATGGGTGATTTGAAGGCACTCCTGGGACCGGGCTGCTTGGGCTGATCGGGTGACAAACCGGGCAACCGGGGACACGAGGGAGTCTCGGATCGTTTGAGTGAACAGGGTTAACTCAAACGAGGAGGGGTTCCTTTGGGGGAGCAGATCGCCGGTCTCGACGTGCTCGGCGAGGACTACTTCGCCGATCCGCACGCCTATCACGCCCGCCTGCGCGAGCAGGCGGCGGCGACGCCGATCGTGCTGCCGCGCGGCACGAGGGCGTGGATGGTCACCCGGTACGACGAGGCACGGCTGGCGCTGGCCGATCCCCGGTTCAGCAAGCACTTCGAGCGCTTCCCGGAGGTCATGGCGCACAACCAGATCGGCGGTCACGAGCCGGCCTCGTTCGACGAGTCCCTGGTGCAGCACATGCTGAACATGGACCCGCCGCACCACACCCGGTTGCGCAAGCTCGTCACCAAGGCGTTCACCGCCCGCCGGGTCGAGCAGCTGCGGCCGCGCATCCGGGAGATCACCGACCGGCTGCTGGACGAGGCGGGGGAGAAGGGCGACGTCGACCTGATCGACGCGCTGGCGTTCCCGCTGCCCATCACGGTCATCTGCGAAATGCTCGACGTGCCGATGGACGAGCGCGACGAGTTCCGCGTCTGGTCCAACGTGCTCGTCAGCGGTGGTGGCAGCGACCCGCGGGTGCTCCAGGAGGCGGGCGGCAACATGGCCGCCTACCTGCAGAAGCTGGTGGAGCACAAGCAGGCCGAGCCCGGTGACGACTTCTTCTCCGCGCTCGTGCACGCCGACGAGGACGGTGATCGGCTCGACCGGGTGGAGCTGATCGCCATGGCGTTCCTGCTGCTGGTCGCCGGGCACGAGACGACGGTCAACCTGATCGCCAACGGCGTGCACCACCTGATGCGCGACCCCGCGCAGCTGGAGGCGCTGCGCGCCGACCGGTCGCTGCTGCCCGGCGCGGTGGAGGAGGTGCTGCGCTTCGAGAGCCCGGTCAACCACGCGACGTTCCGCTACACCAACGAGGACGTCCGGTTGGGTGACGCGGTCATCCCGAAGGACAGCGTGGTGGTGGTGTCGCTCAGCGCGGGCAACCGCGACGGCTCCCGGTTCCCGGACCCGGACCGGCTCGACATCACCAGGCAGGCCACCGGGCACCTGGCGTTCGGCCACGGCATCCACTACTGCCTGGGCGCGCCGCTGGCCCGGATGGAGGGCGAGATCGCCATCGGGGCGCTGCTCGACCGGTTCGACGTCGTCCCCGCCGCCGACCCGGACTCGCTGCGCTGGCGGGACGGGACGCTCATCCGCGGGCTGGAAGCGCTGCCGGTTAGCCTGACTCCCCGTGGAGCGCGATGAGCTGCTGAAGCTGGACCAGGCGCACGTCTGGCACCCGTACGGCCCGATGCCGGGCACCCACGAGCCGCTGGTCGTCGCCTCGGCCGAGGGTGTCCGGCTCCGGCTGGACGACGGGCGCGAGCTGGTCGACGGCATGTCGTCGTGGTGGGCCGCGATCCACGGCTACCGGCACCCGGTGCTCGACGCGGCGGTGCGCGACCAGCTCGGCCGGATGAGCCACGTCATGTTCGGCGGCCTGACCCACGAGCCCGCGGTGGCGCTGGCGGCGCGGCTGGTGGAGATCACGCCCGAGCCGTTGCAGCACGTGTTCCTGTCCGACTCGGGCTCGGTGTCGGTCGAGGTCGCGGTCAAGATGGCGTTGCAGCACTGGCGCTCCCAGGGGCGGCCGGAGAAGCGGCGGCTGATGACCTGGCGCGGCGGGTACCACGGCGACACGTTCCAGCCCATGGCCGTGTGCGACCCGGACGGCGGGATGCACGCGCTGTGGCGGGGCGTGCTGCCGGAGCAGGTGTTCGCGTCCGCGCCGCCGCGCGACCTGGACACCGCGTACGTGCAGGAGCTGGCGGACACCGTCGAGCGGCACGCGGGCGAGCTGGCCGCGGTCATCGTGGAGCCGGTGGTGCAGGGCGCGGGCGGCATGCGCTTCCACGACCCGCGCTACCTGCACGTGCTGCGCGAGCTGACGCTGGCCAACGACGTGCTGCTGATCTTCGACGAGATCGCCACCGGCTTCGGCCGCACCGGCGAGCTGTTCGCCGCCGACCACGCCGGGATCAGCCCGGACGTCCTGTGCCTCGGCAAGGCGCTGACCGGCGGCTACCTGTCGATGGCGGCGACCCTGTGCACGTCGCGGGTGGCCGACGGGATCTCGCGCGGCGAGGTGCCGGTGCTGGCGCACGGGCCGACGTTCATGGGCAACCCGCTGGCCTCGGCGGTGGCGCTGGCGTCCACCGACCTGCTGCTGGCGCAGGACTGGCGGTCGTCGGTGCGGCGGATCGAGGCCGGGCTGCGGTCCGGGCTCGCGCAGGCCCCCGGTGACGTGCGGGTGCTCGGCGCGATCGGCGTCGTGCAGCTGGACCACCAGGTGGACGTGGCCGCCGCCACCGCCGCGGCCGTCGACCGCGGGGTGTGGCTGCGGCCGTTCCGCGACCTGATCTACACCATGCCGCCGTTCATCAGCACCGACGACGACGTGGCCGCGATCACCTCGGCCGTCGTCGCGGCGGCCGAGGCGTCACGCGCGCAGCAGGGTTGAGCCCCAGATCAGCAGCAGCGTCGCGTAACCGACGCAGATCCAGCCGATGGCCTTGGGGGTCGCGCCCCCCTTGTGCCGGAACAGCTTGTCGACCAGCAGCCACCACCCGAGCGCGACGACGCCCGCCGCGACCGGCGCCAGGATCACGCCGTACGCGCTCGCGTACGCGCCGGCCCAGAAGTCGACCGGCAGCCGGATGCCGTTGGCGTAGCTGGTCGGGATGGCCATCGTCGCGATGGCCGTCCACGACCAGGCGAGGACCCGCAGCCGCTGCGCCGTCGCCGGCTCGGCGGTCTCGTGGTTGATCGCCAGCACGCCCCAGGCCATGAACGCGCCGCCGCCGAACAGCCAGCCCGTCGCGGTGGACACGACCGGCACGAGGCCGACCGCGTCGCCCAGGGCCGGGTACACCGTCCCCCACAGGAAGAAGTGCCCGCCGACCACGAGCGCGATGACGCCGAGGACGACGAGGGTCTGCGTGCCGCCCTTCTGCGCCATGAACCAGTTCGACGGCTTCTTCGCCGCGGTGGCCGTCGCCCCGGCGTGCCGGGACCGCTCCTCCAGCCACGCCTGGTCCCGCCTGACCTGGGAGGTCGCCTGGCGCCGCTTGCGCCTGCCCGCCTTGCCCACGTCAGCCCTGGACCGCGGCGGCCAGCTCGGTGTTCGTCGGCTCGACCAGCACGCGGCCGTCGGGCAGCACCACGACCGGGATGTTCTTGCGCCCGCCCGCGTGCTCGATCGCCCGGTCGCGGGCCGCGTCGTCGTGCTCGACGTCGACCTCGGTGAACGGGACTTCGTGCTCCCGCAGCCATGCCTTGGCCCGCCGGCAGTCGCCGCACCAGTCCGCGCCGTAGAGAACGATCTCACTCATAGCGGTGACTGTAGAACGCGGTCGACCACCACGCTCCGCACAGGTCTACGGTGAGGGGCCGTGAGCGTCCTCGTGATCACCGGCACGGGCACCGAGGTCGGCAAGACGGTCGTCGTCGCCGCCCTGGCGGCGCTGGCCGCGGCCGACGGTCGGCGGGTCGCCGTGCTCAAGCCCGCGCAGACCGGCGTCGCCGACGGCGAACCGGGCGACCTGGCCGAGGTGGTCCGCCTCGCGGGCCCCGTCACCACCCGTGAGCTGCGCCGGTACCCCGAACCGCTGGCGCCCGCGACGGCCGCGCGCCGGTCCGGGCTGCCCACCCTGCACCCCAGCCACATCGCCTCGGCGGCCGTGGCGCTGGACGAGACGCACGACCTGGTGCTGGTCGAGGGCGCGGGCGGGCTGCTGGTCCGGTTCGACGACGCGGGCTCGACCATCGCCGACGCGGCGTGGGCGCTCAACGCGCCCGTGCTGGTCGTCGCCCACCCGGGCCTGGGCACGCTGAACATGACCGCGCTGACCGCCGAGGCCCTGCTCCGCCGCGGGCTGGAGTCGGTCGGCGTCGTGGTGGGCCGCTGGCCCGCCGCGCCCGACCTGGCCGCCCGGACCAACCTGGTCGACCTGCCGGAGGCCGCGGGCGCGCCGCTGCTCGGCGTGCTGCCCGACGGCGCGGCGGCGCTGGGCCGGCCGGAGTTCGTGGAGCTGGCCCGGGAGGGCCTGTCGCCGTGGTTCGGCGGCACGTTCGACCCGGACAAGTTCGCCGCGCCGCACTCCTGCTGACGCCGTTCGGCCGGCGAAGTCGACCGAATCAGTGACGCACGTCGCTGGGGCTGGTCCGGGTCGGTGCGGCAGACTGCACGGCGGACCACCGCCGGAGTTCCCGAGGAGAAGTCGTGACCGCAGCCCCTGAACAGGTCGATGTCCTCAGCGTTGCCCGCGAGCAGGTGCTGGAGCAGGGCGTCGGGTTGTCCGAGGAGCAGGTGCTCGAAGTCCTCCGACTGCCCGACGAGCGGATCCCGGACCTGCTGGAGCTGGCGCACGCCGTGCGGATGCGCTGGTGCGGCCCGGAGGTCGAGGTCGAGGGCATCGTGTCGCTCAAGACCGGCGGCTGCCCCGAGGACTGCCACTTCTGCTCCCAGTCCGGGCAGTTCCCGTCGCCGGTGCGGTCGGCGTGGCTGGACGTCCCCGGCCTGGTGAAGGCGGCCCGGCAGACCGCCGAGACCGGCGCGACCGAGTTCTGCATCGTCGCCGCCGTGCGCGGGCCGGACAAGCGGCTGCTGTCGCAGGTGCGCGACGGCATCAAGGCCATCCGCGACGACGGCAACGACATCCAGATCGCGTGCTCGCTCGGCATGCTCACCCAGGAGCAGGTGGACGAGCTGGTGGACATGGGCGTCCACCGCTACAACCACAACCTGGAGACGGCCCGCTCCCACTTCCCGAACGTGGTCACCACGCACTCGTGGGAGGAGCGGTGGGACACGCTGAAGATGATCCGCGACGCGGGCATGGAGGTCTGCTGCGGCGGCATCATCGGCATGGGCGAGACGCTGGCGCAGCGCGCCGAGTTCGCCGTGCAGCTGGCCGCGCTGGAGCCCGACGAGGTGCCGCTGAACTTCCTGATCCCCAACCCCGGCACCCCGTACGAGAACTACCCGGTGGTCGAGGGCCCCGACGCGCTGCGGGCGGTCGGCGCGTTCCGGCTCGCCCTGCCGCGCACGATCCTGCGCTTCGCCGGCGGCCGTGAGCTGACCTTCGGCGACCTCGGCGCCAAGCAGGGCATGCTCGGCGGCGTCAACGCGATCATCGTCGGCAACTACCTGACCAACCTCGGCCGCCCGGCGCAGCAGGACCTCGACATGCTGACCGAGCTGTCCATGCCGATCAAGGAACTGAGCAAGACGCTGTGACGTACTGCGGTTACTGCGGCAAGGCGCGCGCGGAGGCCGACCACTCCGCGTGCGCCTCGCGGCTGGGCGTGATCGACCCGCCGCGGTTCTGCGCCGAGTGCGCGCGCCGGATGGTCGTCCAGGTGACGCCCGCCGGGTGGACGGCCACGTGCAGCCGTCACGGCGAGATCACCTCCGCGCGGTAACCTGCCCTGCATCTGGTCACGGGGCAGGGAGGTCGTCGGGTGGCGGAGCAACCGGTGGACGAGCGGGCGACGCCCGTTCGGGTGCCACCCGCGCCGGCGTTCGAGTACTACTACGTGGCGCAGCGGCCGCGCGTCGTGGTGAAGCGCGACCTGCTGCCCGCGTTCTCCGTGCTGTCCGGGACCTCGCTGTTCGGGTTGCCGCTGGGGTGGTTGTGGGCGTGGCTCGCGCCGCCGCAGAACGTGGTGGCGCAGCAGGACGGGTCGATGATCCCGGTCACCGGCGAGAGCTACCACCGGCTCGACGGGCTGATGCTGTTCGTGCTGATGGGACTGGGCGCCGGTCTGATCACCGGCATCGCGGTGTGGTTGCTGCGGGAGCGGCGCGGCCCGGTGGTGATGGTCGCGGCCGTGCTCGGCTCGGTCCTGGCCGCCTACCTGGGCCAGCTGACCGGCGCCGGGACGGCGAGCGGCGACTACGCCGTCGGCGCCGCGCCTGCGGTGGGTGACGTCATAGCCCTGGCTCCGGTGCTGGAGACGTGGTGGGGCTTGCTGGCGTGGCCCTTGGGCACGGCGCTGGCGTACGGCTGCCTGGCCGCGTGGAACGGCTTGGACGACCTGGGTCGGCGTCTCGGCTAGAGCCGGTACGCCAAGTCGGGCACGTCGGTGACGAACATGTGCCCCGGCGCGTGGGTGATCGCGAACGGCGGCTTCGACGCCATCACCGCCGCCTGCGGTGTCACGCCGCAGGCCCAGAAGACCGGCACGTCGCCGGCGTGCGGCTCGGTGCGGTCGCCGAAGTCCGGTCGGTCCAGGTCCTCGATGCCCAGCGCGCGCGGGTCGCCGACGTGGACCGGCGCGCCGTGGACGGCCGGCATCCGGGCGGTGACCTCCGTGGCGACCTCGACCAGGTCGGCCGGGACGTACCGCATCGACACCACCATCGGGCCGTGCAGCCGACCGGCCGGGCGGCACTCGCGGTCCGTCACGTACATCGGCACGTTGCGGCGCTGCTCGACGTACCGCAGCGGCACGTCCGCCCGCGTCAGGGCCGACTCGAACGTGAAGCTGCACCCGATCAGGAACGCGACCAGGTCGTCGCGCCAGTGCCCGGACGCGTCGGTGGGCTCGTCCACCAGCACGCCGTGCTCCCAGACCCGGTAGCGCGGCACGTCGCGCGTCAAGTCGGCGCCCTCCGCGAGGACCGTGGTCGTGCCGCCCTTGTCGGTGACGTCCAGGACCGGGCACGCCTCGGGGTTGCGCAGGGCGAACAGCAGCACGTCGTAGGCCCAGTCGTGCGGCACGGCGATCAGGTTGGCCTGGGCGAAGCCCTCGGCGAGCCCGGCGGTCTGTCCGGTGTGGCGGGCGCGCACTTCGGCCGGTGTCATCGTGGTCATCGCAGTTCGACGCCTTTCGTCTCGGGGAGGCCGAGCAGGGCCAGCACGGCGATGCCGTAGGCGATGGCGCCGAAGGTCATCGCGCCGCCGACGCCCGCGCTGCCGGCCAGGAAGCCCACGGCGGCCGGGAAGAACGCGCCGACCGCGCGGCCGAAGTTGTAGGTGAAGCCCTGGCCGGTGCCGCGCAGCTCCGTCGGGTACAGCTCGGCCAGGAACGAGCCGAACCCGCTGAAGATCGCCGACGTGGCGAACCCGAGCGGGAACGTGACCAGCAGGATCAGGCCGTTCGCGCCCGCCGGGATCTGGGTGAACACGACGATGAGGATCGCGCTGAGCACGGCGAACAGGGTGAACGTGCGCTTGCGGCCGAGCAGGTCGGTCAGGTAGCCGCCGGTGACGTAGCCCGCGAACGCGCCGCTGATGAGCAGGGCCAGGTACCCGCCGGTGCCGACGACGCTGAGGCCCCGTTCGGTCTTGAGGAACGTCGGCACCCAGCTCGCCAGGGTGTAGTAGCCGCCCTGGACGCCGGTGGCGAGGAGCGCGGCGAAGAACGTGGTGCGGCCGAGCCCGCCCCGGAAGACGTCCCGGAAGCTGCCCCTGCGCTCGCTGGTCCGGAGCGCCCGCTCGGCGCGCGGCGCGTCCTTGACGTTGCGGCGCACGTAGAAGACGAGGACGGCGGGGATCGCGCCGGTCCAGAACAGCACGCGCCAGGCGACGTCCTGGGGCAGGAAGCTGAACACGGCGGTGTAGACGATCACGCTCAGGCCCCAGCCGACGGCCCACGAGCTCTGGATGAACGCGACCGTGCGGCCCCGGTACTGCGGCTTGCAGTACTCGGCGACCAGGATCGCGCCCGCCGCCCACTCGCCGCCGAAGCCGAGGCCCTGCAGGGCGCGGAAGACCATCAGCATCTCGTAGCTGGTGGCGAAGCCGCACAGGACGGTGAAGACGGCGTACGTGATGACCGTGATCATGAGGGTGCGGACCCGGCCGACGCGGTCCGCGAGGATGCCCGCGATCGCGCCGCCGAGGGCGGAGACGACGAGCGTGACGGTGTTGAGCAGGCCCGCCTGGCCGGTGCTGAGGCCGAAGTAGGCGCTGATGGCGAACAGGCCGAGGGGCAGGACCTGGAAGTCGTAGGCGTCCAGGCCGTAGCCGCCGAACGCCCCGACGAAGGCCCGCTTGCCGTTGCGGCCCAACGTGTGGAACCAGGCGAACGGTCCTCGTCCGTCCTTGGTGGTGCCGATGTCCGTGGTGCTCACGAAGATCACCTCGCAGCCTCAGGGGTGTGCCGTGGAGCACACCGTAGAGGATTGTTGAACAATCCCACTAGAGAGCAATAGGACGAACCAACATGCTTCCACTCGCCCTGTGAGAGCGCTCCCACTCCGCTGTCATCCCGCTCTGAACGTTGAATTCAGGGGTCGCGAACGTACGACTCTCGCGACCTGGGTGTACGACTCGCGCGAGAGTCGTGCGTTCGGGGTGGGAGAGTCGTCCGTGTGGGGCGAACGCTCAGGCGGTGGTGGCCTTGAGGCGGTCGTAGGTCGGGTGGAAGAGGCGCATCAGGCGGGTCGTCTCGGCGAAGTCGAGCTGGCCGGACGTCGGCTGGTGGCCGATGAACGTGTAGGTCAACCGGGAGCCGAGCGCCGGGAAGAAGATCCGGGACACCGTGCCGATCGCGCCCATGGCGATCACGACCACGTCCGAATCGGCGCCCTCGGCCAGCAGCAACGACGCCAGGACCTTCAGGTCCGCGCCGGTCGTCGCCATCGTGGAGATCTTCACGACGTCCGCGCCGACGCCCTTCGCCGCAGCGGCGATTTCGGTCAGCTCGCCGATCCCCGGCGTGTGGTCGAAGTTGTGGTACGACACGATCGCCAGCGAACCGGCCGCGTGCGCGGCGCCGACCACGTCGGCCGCGATCGACTCCGCCGACAGCTCCACGTCGACGGCGTCCACCAGCGGCGCGAGTTCGCGGAACAGGTCGAGCCGCTCCTGCTCGGAGCCGGTCCACCCGCCGCCCTCGGCGGCCGAGCGCACGGTCGCCAGCACCGGCAGGCCGCGGAACGCGCGCACCTGGTCCCGGACGTGCGCGGCATCGGTGCGGGAGAACCGGTCGACGCGCAGCTCGGCGACGTCGACACCGGCGGAACGGGCCTGTTCGGCCGCCTGCTCGCTGTCGGTGTCGTCGAAGCTGACGGCGACCAGCGGAACACCCTCGTCCAGCAACGCGCGCAGGCCGTTCACCCGCGTGATCCTACAGCGGGCGTCAGTTGCGGTGGGGCAGGCCGCCCCACTCGGACAGCGGCGCGGGCACGGCGCTCAACGCCCCGAGGATGCCCGCCTCGCGGTGCAGCACCTTCCGCACCAGCCGCAGCCGCCGGGCGGGCGACGTCTCCTCCAGCAGCCGCTGCCGGTCCTCCACCGTGAGCAGGCAGTCGTCGGCCAACGCGTACGCCAGGTCGGCCAGCGGCGTGTCCGGGCCCGGCGGCCGGGCGCCGTCGACCCGCGCCGCCTGCCGGTACCGCCCGTGCGCGGCCCGCGCGCTCTCCGCCAGCAGCGGCAGCACCGCCTCGACCTCCGGCGGCGCGGCGGTGTCCGGCAGCCATTGCACCGTGCCGACCAGGTACGGCGCGCTGTCCTCGTCCACGTCGAGCAGCCGGAACCGCCGACCGCCGGTCGTGGTCAGGTCGAACCGCCCGTCGGGCAGCCGGCGCGCCTCCTGGAGGATCGCCGAGCAGCCGACCTCGCACAGCGCCTCGACGTTCTCCGCGCCGACCTCCCAGCCCTGCTTGATCGACACGACGCCGAACGCCCGGTCCGGCACCGCCTCGGTCACCAGGTCGACGGTCAGCTGGCGGTACCGCGGCTCGAACACGTGCAGCGGCAGGGACGCCCCGGGCAGCAGCACGGTGCCCAGCGGGAACAGGGGGAGCGTCGTGGTCACGAACCCAAGCTACGGGTGGATGGTGGCCTCAGCACGGCGAACGGGTCCGTCACCCGCATCTCGCCGGACACGAACCGGAACAGCGCGGCGGGGCGACCGCCGGACGGCCCGGGTTGCACGGTCCCGCCCGTCGGCTCCAGCAGCCCCCGCCGCGACAGCACGCGCTGCAGGTTGGTCGCCGACACCTTGTACCCCAGGGCCGCCGAGTACAGCGAGCGCAGCGCGGAGATGGTGAACTCCGGCGGCGCCAGCGCGAACCCGAGGTTGGTGTAGGACAGCTTGGACGCGAGCCGGTTGCGGGCGCGGCGGCAGATCAGCTCGTGGTCGAACGCCGTCGCGGGCAGGGCGTCCACCGGGTGCCAGGCGGTGTCGGACGGCACCACCGGGTCCATGTGCGAGGGCACCAGGCCGAGGAACGCGGTCGCGACGACCCGGGGTCCGGGCACCCGCGCTGGGTTGCTGAACACCGCCAGCTGCTCGACGTGTGACAACTGTCGCACGTCGACCTTCTCGGCCAGCTGGCGGCGGATCGAGGCCTCGACGTCCTCGTCGTCGCCCAGCCCGCCACCGGGCAGTGACCAGCGGTGAGCGTGCGGTTCCCGAGCGCGCTCCCACAGCATGACCTGGAGTGATCCGGCTCTCACCTGGAGCACCGCGGCCAAAACCTCATGTCCCGCCAGTCCCACTCGGCTGATACTATCGGCCCTGTTTTCGACCGATAGGCGAAAACCTGGTCCAAGGGAGGAACCCATGGTCGCCACCGCCTACGTGGAGCGCGCCTCCGACGGCGCCTACGACGGCATCGCGCCGGACGCCGCCTGGCGGGACGAGGTGCTGGAGCTGGCCCGCCAGCGGGACGCGGTGATCCTGGCGCACAACTACCAGCTCCCCGAGATCCAGGACATCGCCCACCACACCGGCGACTCGCTGGCGCTGAGCCGCATCGCCGCCGCGAGCGACGCGTCCACCATCGTCTTCTGCGGCGTGCACTTCATGGCCGAGACCGCGAAGATCCTGGCGCCGCACAAGACCGTGCTGATCCCGGACGAGCGGGCGGGCTGCTCGCTGGCCGACTCGATCACCGGCGAGCAGCTGCGCGAGTGGAAGGCCGAGCACCCCGGCGCGGTCGTCGTCTCCTACGTCAACACCACGGCCGAGGTGAAGGCGGAGACCGACATCTGCTGCACCTCGTCGAACGCGGTGGACGTGGTGCGGTCCATCCCGGCCGACCGGGAGGTGCTGTTCCTGCCGGACCAGTTCCTCGGCGCGCACGTCAAGCGCGAGACGGGCCGGGAGAACCTGCGCGTCTGGGCGGGCGAGTGCCACGTGCACGCGGGCATCAACGGCCCGGAGCTGGCCGAGCGCGCGGCGGCGAACCCGGACGCCGACCTGTTCATCCACCCCGAGTGCGGGTGCGCCACGTCGGCGCTCTACCTCGCGGGGGAGGGCACCGTGCCCGCCGACAAGGTGAAGATCCTGTCGACCGGCGACATGATCACCGCCGCCCGGCGGACCAGCGCGAAGTCGGTGCTGGTGGCCACCGAGATCGGCATGCTGCACCAGCTGCGCCGGGCCGCGCCGGAGATCGACTTCCGGGCGGTGAACGACCGGGCGTCGTGCCGGTACATGAAGATGATCACCCCGGCGGCCCTGCTGCGCGGCCTGCGCGAGAACCGGGACGAGGTGCACGTGGACCTGGAGACCGCGAAGCGGGCGCAGGGCGCGGTGCAGCGCATGATCGAGATCGGGCAGCCCGGCGGCGGGGAATGAGCACCCCGCTGGTGACCACCCCGCTGTGGGAGGCCCGTGCCGACCTGCTGGTCGTCGGCACGGGGGTGGCCGGGCTGACGGCGGCGCTGCGCGCGCGTGAGCTGGGGCTGCGGGTCCTGGTGGTGACCAAGGCCGCCGGCGAGGACGGCAACACCCGGTGGGCGCAGGGCGGCGTGGCCGTCGTGCTGCCCGGCGAGCACGACGAGGGCGACACGGTCGACGCGCACGTGCGCGACACGCTGGTGGCGGGCGCCGGGCTGTGCGACGAGGCCGCCGTCGCGGCGATCATCGCGGGCGGTCCGGCGGCGGTGGCCCGGCTGCGCGAGCGCGGCGCGGTGTTCGACGCCGCGCCGACCGGTGGGCTGGCCCGCACGCGGGAGGGCGGGCACAGCGCGTTCCGGGTGGTGCACGCGGGCGGCGACGCGACCGGCGCGGAGGTCGAGCGCGCGTTGCTGGCGGCGGCGTCCGACGGTCGGGTGCCGGTGCTGGAGAACCACGTCGCGGTGGACGCGGTGCGCACGCCGCTCGGCCAGGTGTGCGGCCTGCTGGTGCTGGACGGCAACGGCGTGCCCGGCGTGCTCGGCGCGCCCGCCGTGCTGCTGGCCAGCGGCGGCCTCGGCCAGCTCTACCAGGCCACGTCCAACCCGGAGGTGGCCACCGGCGACGGCCTGGCGCTGGCGCTGCGCGCGGGCGCGGTGGCGGCGGACGTCGAGTTCGTGCAGTTCCACCCGACCGTGCTCTACACCGGGCGCGGCGCGCGTGGCCGCTGCCCGCTGGTGACGGAGGCGGTGCGCGGCGAGGGCGCGGTGCTGCTCGACGCGACCGGCGCGCGCGTCATGCGCGGCGTGCACCCGCTGGAGGACCTGGCGCCGCGCGACGTGGTGGCGGCGGCGATCACCCGGCACGTGGCGGGCGCGCCGGGCGGCGTGGACGACCACGTGTTCCTGGACGCCACCGGCATCGCCGACTTCGCGCGCCGGTTCCCGACCGTGCACGCGGCCTGCCTCGCGGCGGGGGTGGACCCGGCGGGCGAGCCGATCCCGGTCGCGCCCGCGGCGCACTTCGCGTGCGGCGGCGTCGTGTCCGACGTGGCCGGTCGAACCGGTGTGACCGGCCTGTACGCGGCGGGCGAGGTGGCCCGCACCGGGCTGCACGGCGCGAACCGGCTGGCGTCCAACAGCCTGCTGGAGGGCCTGGTCGTCGGCACGCGGGCCGCCGAGGCGGTGGCCGCGGACCTGGCGCTGGGCGTGCTGGCGCCCGCCTCGGCCTCGGCGTCGGTCGCGATCGAGCTGCCGACGGCGCCGGTCGCCGACCGGGACTCGCTGCAGCGGGTGATGTCGCGGTACGCGGCGATCGGCCGGGACGCCGAGGGCCTGGCCGTGGTCGGCTCGGTGCTCGACCTGTCCACCGCGGACCGGCGGCTGACCAGCCGGGAGCTGGTGGAGGACGCGGCGCTCACCGTGGCGGCGCGGGCGTTGATCGCGGCGGCGGCGCGGCGCGAGGAGTCGCGCGGCTGCCACGTGCGCACCGATTTCACCGAGCGGGACGACGTGGCGTGGCAGCGCGGCCAGGTGGTCCGGCTCAACCCGTCCGGCCAGCCGGTGCTGGCGGACCCCGTGGTGGCGAGGGGAGTGGCGTGAAGCACGGACTCGACCTGGAGGACGCGCGTCGCGTGATCGCGGCGGCGTTGGCGGAGGACCTGCGCTACGGCGCGGACGCGACGACCGAGGCGACGGTGGCCGCGGACGCGGTCGCGGTGGCCGAGCTGACCCCGCGCGTGGCCGGCGCGCTGGCCGGCATCCCGGTGGCGCTGGAGGCGTTCCGGCAGGTCACCGACGTGGAGGTGCTCGAACAGCGGGAGGACGGCGACAAGGCCGTCCCCGGCGAGCCCGCGCTGGTCCTGCGCGGACCGGTGCGCGGCCTGCTCACCGCCGAGCGCACCGCGTTGAACCTGCTGTGCCACCTGTCCGGCGTGGCCACGTTGACCGCGGCCTGGGTGGCCGAGGTCGAGGGCACCGGCGCGGCCGTGCGGGACTCCCGCAAGACCCTGCCGGGCCTGCGGCTGCTGGAGAAGTACGCGGTCCGCTGCGGCGGCGGCGTCAACCACCGGCTCGGGCTCGGCGACGCGGTGCTGATCAAGGACAACCACGTGCGGGCCGCCGGTTCGGTGCGGGCGGCGATGGCCGCCGTGCGCGCCCACGCGCCGCACCTGGAGTGCGAGGTCGAGGTGGACTCGCTCGACCAGCTGGACGAGGCCGTCGCCGAGGGCGCGGAACTGGTGCTGTTGGACAACTTCACCGTCGCCGACTGCGCCGAGGCGGTGCGCCGGGTGGCGGGCGCGGTCCGGCTGGAGGCGTCCGGCGGGCTGACGCTGGACGTGGCCAGGGCCTACGCCGGGACCGGCGTCGACTACCTGGCCGTCGGCGGCCTCACGCACTCGGCCCCGGCGCTCGACCTGGGGCTCGACCTGCGCTAGTCGTCGGAGGTGGGGCGCACCCGCGCCAGGGGCGGCGGCGCGGGTGCGCACCGATCAGGAGTCGCGCCGCCCGGTCCGGTCGTCGCGCTCCACGTCCACCTGCTCGCTGCGCACGTCGTCGCGCACGTGCTGCTGCTCGGTCACGGTCTGCTTCTCCAGCCGCACCTGCTCCACCGGCCTGGTCGTCTTGTCGACCACCGGCTCCTGGCGGCGCAGGGTGACCTCGGCCTCCTCGTCGGCGAACGCGCCCTCGGTGGCCGTGCCCTCGGCCGGCTCGCGCACCACGCGGACCTCCTCGTGGCTCACCGGCACCGAGACGTCCTTGTGCTCGGTCACGGTGTGCTTGACCAGGCGCACCCGGCCGGCGTCCACCTCGCGGGTGCCGACGTGCAGGTCCTCCTCGAAGCGGGTGACCGAGTCGCCGGTCCCGTGACGGGCGTGCTGGCCCGAGGTCGGCATCGGCGCGGCGGTCTGCCCGCGCACGTCGCCACGCGTCTCGCCGCGTGCTTCGGCACGCGTCTCGCCGCGGATCTCGTCCCGGGTCTGGCCTGCGGTCGGGATGGGCGTGGTGTCGGCGCGGTCGCGGCCCGGCAGGCGGTCGTGGTCGCCGCTGCGGTGGGCCGGGATCAGGCCGTAGTGCTCGTACAGCTCGTCCTGCTGGCGGTCGGACATGTGCTCGTCGGACACGTCGATCTTGGGCGCGTCCTTCACCTGCTCCTTGTCGACGTGCACCCGGACGACGCCCTCGCCCAGGGTGGCGTCCTGGATCGGCACGAACGACTCCTTCAAGCCGAACAGGCCGGTGTGCACCGAGGCCCACATCGGCCGGCCGTCCCGGTCGTCGAGCCAGACCTGCTTCACCGAGCCGATCCGCTCTCCGTGCTCGTCGATCACGTCGCAGTCGTACAGGCGGTCCACTTCGGCCTGGTTGATCATGGCCAGGGTCCCCTTCGCGTGTCGTGTACGTCCCGGGAAGGGCTTCCCGACGCGAAGGGGCACCTATTCGGCCGTCACCTCTTCGTGTGAAGGCACCCACTCGAAAGAAATTCAGAGCCGCCGGTTCGCGAGCACCGGCAACACCTGCCGCGCCTCGGCCACGCCCTCGGCGTCCACCTCGGTCACGACCATGCCCGGCGCGCCGGCCAGCCGCTCCACCACCTCGCCGAGCGGCGAGGCCACCGTGCTGAAACCGATGCCCGTCGGCGCGCCGCCGTGGTCGACACCCGGGTCGGCCTGGCCGCAGGCCAGCACCCACGACGTGCAGTCCAGCGCCCGCGCCCGGACCAGCACCTCCCACTGCTCCCGCTTGCCCGGCCCCGAGCCCCACGACGCGCACAGCAGCACGGCCGTCGCGCCCCGGTCGGCCAGCGCCCGGAACAGCTCCGGGAACCGCACGTCGTAGCAGGTGGCCAGGCCGAGCCCGACCCCGTCGACCTCGACCACCACCGGCTCGGCGCCGGGCGCGACCGTCCGCGACTCGGCGAAGCCGAACGCGTCGAACAGGTGGATCTTGTCGTAGCCCAGGTGGTGACCCGCGCCGGTGACCAGCAGGGTGTTGGCCACCCGGCCGTCCGGCGCGGGGGTGAACATGCCCGCCACGACGACCACGCCGTGCTCGTCGGCGATGCCGCGCACCGCGTCGGCCCACGGCCCGTCCAGCGGCTCGGCCACCGGGCCGAGGGGCACGCCGAACCGGCACATCGTGGCCTCCGGGAACACCACCACGCGCGCGCCCGCCGCCGCCGCGCGCTCGACGCCCGAGCGGACCAGGTCCAGGTTCGCCGCCGGGTCGGTGGAGGAGTTGATCTGGCACAGGGCGACACGCATGCCACCCACTCTAGGTAGTGTCGGGTCTCGTGCGCCCCCTCCTCCCCACGCTCGTCGTCGCTGCCGTCCTCGTCGCGGCGGGGTGCACCGGCACGACGACACCGAGCGCCGAGGGGACCTCGGACGGCAGCGCGCTCGTGCTGGCCGACCCGCTGGAGCCGACCACGCTGAACCCGCTGCTCGGCTACGGCCGCGAGGGCGTGTCGAAGCTGTACGACGGCCTGGTGGAGCACCGCGCGGACGGCTCGGTGCGACCGCAGCTCGCGGTGGACGCCCCCACGCCCGCCCGGGACGGGCTGAGCTGGACGGTGGAGCTGCGCGAGGGCGTGCGGTTCACCGACGGCACCGACTTCGGTCCCGAGGACGTGGTGGCCACCTACCGGGCGCTGCTCGACCCGGCGCTGGCCTCCACCGAGCGGACCGCGTTCGCGGAGCTGACCGGCGTCGAGCAGCTGGACGTGCGCACCGTGCGGTTCACCCTGGCCAGGCCGTGGGCGGCGTTCCCGCACATGCTGGTGCTCGGCATCCTGCCCAGCGAAGCGCTCGGCAGGCCGCTGGCCGACGTGCCGGCGGTCGGCACCGGCCCGTACAAGCTGGTGGAGTGGCGCAAGGGCGACCGGATGGTGCTGGAGGCCAACGCGGGCTACTTCGGCGGCGAGCCGGAGATCCGCAAGCTGACCGTGGTGTTCGTGCCGGACGACAACACGCGCGCCCAGCGGTTGCGGGCGGGCGAGTTCGACGGCGCCGAGCTGCCGCCCCGGCTGGCCGCGTCGTTCGACGGCGCGAGCGGCATGCGGGTGATCGCGCACCGCAGCGCCGACCTGCGCGCGGTGACGCTGCCGACCGGCCCGGTGACCGGCGACCCGGCGATCCGGATGGCGTTGAACCACGCGGTCGACCGCAAGGGCATGGTGGACAACCTGCTCGGCGGCAAGGGCGCGGTGGCGAGCACGCCGATCCCGGACGAGCTGCCGGAGTTCGTCGAGACCGGCGCGCGGTTCGCGCACGACAAGGCGCAGGCCGAGCTGCTGCTGGACCAGGCCGGCTGGGCGCGCGGCGCGGACGGCGTGCGGGCCCGCGACGGCGTGCCCGCCCGGTTCACCCTGATGTACCCGATCGGCGACGTGGTGCGCGCCGACCTGGCCACCGCGTTCGCCGCCGACGCCAGGGCGGTCGGCGTCGACGTGCAGCTGGCCGGGCTCAGCTGGGAGGCCGTCGCGCCGAGGCTGGGCGTGGACGCGCTGCTGCACGGCGGCGGCACCCCGTTCGACCCGGACCTGATGACCTACCAGCCGCTGCACACCGGCAACCCGTGGGGCTACTCGAACCCGCAGGTGGACGCCGCCCTGGCCGCCGGGCGCACGCTGCTGGACCCGGCGCAGCGGGCGGCGGCGTACAAGCAGTTCCAGCGCGCGTACGTGGCCGGGCCGGGCATGGTGGTGCTGGCCTCGGTGCAGCACACGTACGTGGTCCGGGAGAACTGGAACGGCTACCAGCAGGTCGTGGACCCGCACGCGCACGGCGCGCTGTCGTGGGGCCCCTGGTGGAACCTGGAGAAGTGGACGCCCCGGTGAGGGCTGGTCTTCCTGCACCCCGGTGGCGATAGTGGGGGTATCCACGAGCCCCTGGAGGCGCAGTGACGATCTTCCTCGACTCGGCCGGTTCCTCCCTCCCGCCCCGTGAGGTGCTGGACGAGGTGGTCGGCCACCTGCGCCGGGAGGCCGAGGTCGGCGGGTACGTCGCGGCGCGGGAGCGGGCCGACGACCTCGAAGCCGGGTACGGGGTGTTCGCCGAGCTGCTGGGCGCGGCGCCGGACGAGGTCGCGTTCACCGACAGCGCCACCCGGTCGTGGCTGACGGCGTTCGACGCGGTGCCGCTGGCCGCGGGCGACCGGGTGCTGTTCGGCGAGGCCGAGTACGCGGGCGCGGCGATCCCGATCCTGCGCCGGGCGCGGGAGGTGGGCGCGAGCGCCGAGGCGGTGCCGTCCGACGAGTTCGGCCAGCTCGACGTGGACGCGTTGAAGGACTTGCTGGACGAGCGGGTCAAGCTCGTCTCGCTGGTGCACGTGCCGACCAACAGCGGGCTGGTCAACCCGGCCCGCGAGGTGGCCGCCGCGGCCCACGAGGCGGGCGCGCTGGTGCTGCTGGACGCGTGCCAGTCGATCGGCCAGCTGCCGGTGCGGGCCGACGAGCTGGGCGTGGACATCATCACCGGCACCGGCCGCAAGTGGCTGCGCGGACCGCGCGGCACCGGCGTGCTGGTGGTGCGCCGCGAGGCGGCCGAGCGCATGCGGCCCCGGCTGGTCGACCTGCACAGCGCCGAGTGGGTCGCGCCGGACGAGGTCCGGCTGCGCGACGACGCGCGGGTGTTCGAGCTCTGGGAGGCGAGCACCGCCGACCGGCTGGGGCTCGTCGCGGCGGCCCGGCACGCGCTGGCCAGGGGGCTGGACGTGATCGAGCGCGAGGTCGGCGAGCGGGCGGGCGGGTTGCGCGCGGGGCTCGCCGCGCTGCCCGGCGTGGAGGTGCGCGACCCGGGCCGGCGCAAGGCGGGCATCGTCACGTTCACCGTGGAGGGCGTGGCGGCGGGCGACGTGCGCGACCGGCTGGCCGACGCGGGCGTCACGGTCACCGTCAGCGGCGCGTCGTCCACGCTGCTGGACATGACCCGGCGCGGGCTCGACGAGGTGGTGAGGGCGTCACCGCATTACTTCGTCGAGCCCGCGCAGGTCGATCAGGCGGTCGCGGCGGTCGAGGCCGTCAGCAGGTCCGCCCGGTGATGCGCGGGACGCAGTCGGAGTAGTCCAGGAACAGCTGCACCGCCGAGTCGTTGCGCGAGGTCTGCGCCGCGATCACCGTGTCGCGCGGGTAGAACCCGCTGGTCCCGCTCGCCGACTTCGGGTACATCTCGAAGGTGTAGCTCCAGATCTTGTGCGCGGCCCACATCCAGTCGTCGACGCTGCCGTCGGTGATGTAGAGGTCGCTGGCCTGCTGCGGCGTGTAGCCGTTCAGCGCGGCCATCCGCCGGCCCATGGTCTGGAACACGTTGGCCTGGGTGGCGTCCAGGCCCGCGGCCGTGTCGTTGTAGGTGTAGCCGTACGGCCACAGGATCAGCTCCGAGAACGTGTGCCAGTCGATGTGCGACTTGATCTGCTGCACACCACCCACCACGCGGGTGCCGACGAAGTCGCGGACCCGGGCCGTCTCCGGCGCCGAGAACGCGGACGGGCCGCGGTAGGTCTCGCTCGAACCGCTGCCGCTCGAACCGCCGCAGCAGCCCCACTGGTAGCCCCAGTTGCGGTTCGGGTCGGTGCCGGTCGAGGTGGAGTTCGGCTGCCGGTTCTTCCGCCACGCGCGGAACGAGCCGGTCGCGATGTCGTACTCCGCGCCGTCCGGGTTGACGCTCGGGATGATCCAGATCTCCCGGCTGTCGACCGCGCTCTTGATGGCCGAGTTGGACGCGTAGTTGTCCGTGTACCGCTTGATGATGTGCAGGCACATCTCCACGGTCAGGTGCTCGCGCGCGTGCTGGTTGCAGGTGAACAGCACCTCGGGCTCGGACTCGTCGACCGACGGGTTGTCGCTGAGCTTGATCATCCACAGGTCGCGGTTCTGGTACGACTTGCCGATGCTGCGCAGCGTCACCAGGTTCGGGTGGTCCTGGACGGTCTGGTTCAGCTCGGCGACCATCTCCGCGTAGTTGTGGTACCCGGTGTAGCCGGACGGGAAGTCCATCGTGCCGAGCTGCGGGTCGGTGAAGTCGACCTTCCCGAGGCCCGCCAGCTGGGCGTCCGCGTCACCGGTGTTCGTCATCGGCAGGCCCGTGGCGCGCAGCAGCAGCTGCTGGCGGGGCTCGGCGATCACGGTGAGCTTGTCGCCGTTCTGGCCGAGGACGTCGACCCCCGTCCGGGCGACCTTCGTCCGCGCCTCAGGGGTGGTCGCGGTGATTTCGAAGACGGTCCGCTCGGGGGAGTGCGCGGTCGCCGGTTGCGCCGACCCGGGGTGCACGGGGAGCACCAGGGTCACGCTCGCGACCAGCGCGGCGGCCATGAGGCCGCGCCGCTTGGTGAACATCAAGCCTCCATCATCAGCAGGGTTTGCGACGGAGATGGGCGGTACCCAACAGAAAGCTCACACAGCGTGGCCCTCGGGTCACATTCCGAGGTAGCCCCCGTTTGTCGGGTTCGCCACCCGGGCGCGGGCTGACAGTTGACGGAATTCGCGAAGCCTTACCCTTGAGGCATGCTCAGCCGCATCGACCTGCGAGGTCGTGTCCCGTCCGCCGCCGAACTGCGCGCCGCGCTGCCGCGCGCCGAGGTCGACGTGGACGCGGTGCTGCATCAGGTCCGGCCGCTGGTGGACGACGTGCGCGCCCGCGGCGTGGAGGCCGTGCTGGAGCACGGCGAGAGGTTCGACGGGGTCCGCCCGGCCTCCGTCCGGGTGCCCGCCGCCGAGCTGGACCGCGCGCTGGCCGAGCTGGCCCCCGCCGTCCGCGCGGCCCTGGAGGAGTCCGTCGCCCGCGCCCGCAAGGTGCACGCCGACCAGCGCCGGGTCGACACGACCACCCAGGTCGTGCCCGGCGGCACGGTCACCGAGCGCTGGGCGCCGGTGGCCCGAGTCGGCCTGTACGCGCCCGGCGGCCTGGCCGTCTACCCGTCCAGCGTGGTGATGAACGTGGTGCCGGCGCAGCTCGCGGGCGTCGGGTCGCTGGTGGTCTGCTCGCCGCCGCAGGCGGAGTTCGGCGGCCTGCCGCACCCGACGATCATGGCCGCGGCGGCGCTGCTCGGCGTGACCGAGGTGTGGGCCGTGGGCGGCGCCCTGGCCGTCGCCCTGCTCGCGTACGGCGGCACGGACACCGACGGCGGCGAGCTGGAGCCGGTCGACCTGGTCACCGGTCCCGGCAACATCTACCTGACCGCGGCCAAGCGCCTGCTGCGCGGCCTGGTCGGCATCGACTCCGAGGCCGGGCCGACCGAGATCGCGGTCCTGGCCGACCACACCGCCGACCCGGTGCACGTGGCCGCCGACCTGATCAGCCAGGCCGAGCACGACACGCTGGCCGCGAGCGTGCTGGTGACCACGTCCGAGGAGCTGGCCGACGCCGTCGACGCGGAGCTGGAGCGCCAGGTCGACGCGACCCGGCACAGCGAGCGCGTCCGGACCGCGTTGCGGGGCAAGCAGTCCGGCGCGGTGCTGGTGTCCACCGTGGACGAGGGGCTGCGGGTGGTGGACGTCTACGCCGCCGAGCACCTGGAGGTGCAGACCGCCGACGCCCGCGAGGTCGCGGGCCGGGTGCGCGCCGCCGGCGCGATCTTCGTCGGCCCGCACTCGCCGGTGTCGCTCGGCGACTACTGTGCGGGCTCCAACCACGTGCTGCCCACCGGCGGGTGCGCGCGGCACTCGTCGGGGCTGTCGGTGCAGACGTTCCTGCGCGGCATCCACGTGATCGACTACAGCGAGGACGCGCTGCGCGAGGTCGCGCCGCACGTCGTGGCGCTGGCGAACGCCGAGGACCTGCCCGCGCACGGCCAGGCCGTGACGGCGAGGTTCCGCGGGTGAAGCCGATCGGATCGCGGGTGGAGCTGGTCGACCTCCCCCTGCGCGAGGACCTGCGCGGCCGGACGCCGTACGGCGCGCCGCAGCTGGACGTCCCGGTGCGGTTGAACACCAACGAGAACCCCTACCCGCCCACGCCCGCCCTGGTGGAGGACGTGGTGCGCGAGGTGGCGGCCATCGCGGGCGAGCTGCACCGCTACCCGGACCGGGACGCGGTGGCGCTGCGCGAGGACCTGGCCGACTACCTGGCGTCGTCCACGGGCGTGCCGCTGACCTCGGCGAACGTGTGGGCGGCCAACGGGTCCAACGAGGTGCTGCAGCAGATCCTGCAGGCGTTCGGCGGGCCCGGCCGGTCCGCGCTCGGCTTCGAGCCGTCGTACTCGATGCACCCGATCATCGCCGCCGGCACCCGCACCGAGTGGGCGCCGACGCCCCGCCGCGCGGACTTCTCGCTGGACGTCGACGCGGCGGCGGCGGTGATCGCCTCGCGCGCGCCGGACGTGGTGTTCGTGACCAGCCCGAACAACCCGACCGGGCAGAGCCTGCCGGTCGAGGACCTGCGGGTGCTGATCGAGGCCGCGCCGGGCGTCGTCGTGGTGGACGAGGCGTACGCGGAGTTCTCGTCGCGGCCGAGCGCGGTCGTGCTGCTGGCGGACCACCCGGCCAAGCTGATCGTCAGCCGGACCATGAGCAAGGCGTTCGCCTTCGCCGGCGGCCGGCTGGGCTACCTGGCCGCCGCGCCCGCCGTGGTGGACGCGCTGCAGCTGGTGCGGCTGCCGTACCACCTGTCGGCGCTGACCCAGGCGGCGGCGCGGGCGTCGCTGCGGCACGCGTCGGAGACGCTGGGCTCGGTGGCCCGGTTGGCGGCCGAGCGCGACCGGGTGGTCGACGCGCTGACCGGCCTCGGGTTCTCGGTGGTGGCGAGCGACGCGAACTTCGTGCTGTTCGGCTGGTTCGAGGACGCGCACGCCACGTGGCGGTCGTATTTGGAACGCGGTGTGCTGATCAGGGACGTCGGCATCGCCGGACATCTGCGGGTGACGGTCGGCACTCCGGAGGAGAACGACGCGTTCCTCGCGGCGAGCAAGGAGGTTGGTCGGTGAGCCGGGTCGGCAAGGTGGAACGCACCACCAGGGAGTCGTCGGTGCACGTCGAGGTGGACCTCGACGGCACCGGGAAGGTCGAGATCGGCACCGGCGTGCCGTTCTACGACCACATGCTGACGGCGCTGGGCGTGCACGGGTCGTTCGACCTGGTCGTGCGGGCGACGGGCGACGTGGAGATCGACGCGCACCACACCGTGGAGGACGTGGCGATCGTGCTCGGCCAGGCGTTGCGGGAGGCGTTGGGCGACAAGGCGGGCATCCGCCGGTTCGGCGACGCGTGGATCCCGATGGACGAGACGCTGGCGCACGCGGCGGTGGACGTGTCCGGGCGACCGTACTGCGTGCACGTGGGGGAGCCGGAGCAGTTCAACGCGTTCACCATCGGCGGGAACTACCCGTTCGTGCTGAACCGGCACGTGTTCGACTCGCTGGCGTTCCACGCGGGGATCGCGCTGCACGTGCGGGTGGAGTACGGGCGGGACCCGCACCACATCGCCGAGGCGCAGTTCAAGGCGATCGCCAGGGCGTTGCGCGCTGCGGTCGAGCCCGACCCGCGGGTGGCGGGCGTCGTCCCGTCGACCAAGGGCGTCCTGTAGATGCCGGAGGAATACGTCGCCATCGGCCTGATCGCCCTGGCCGGCTTCCTGATCGGCGGCGTCTACAGCACCTGGAAGACGGCGAAGGGCCTGGCGGTCGTCCTGCTGGTCCTGACCGTCGTCGCCGTCGCCGCCGCCATCCTCTGGCTCCTCTGAGCGTTCAACTCACCGCTCCCGAACGTAGGACTCTCGCGTTCCGAACGTAGGACACGCGCGAGAGTCCTACGTTCGGAACGCGCGTGTCCTACGTTCGGCATAGGCGAGTCAGGCGTTCGGGCGCGTTGCGGTCGGGGGTTTGGCTGTCTGCGTATGGTTGGTCACATGTCGTCACCGGCTGAGGCCACCATCACCGTCGGTCGCCCTCGGGAGCGGGCCGATGCCGCCCGCAACCGGGCGCGCGTCCTGGCCGCCGCGGAAGAGGTGTTCGCCGCCGCCGGCGGGGCGGTCGGGGTGACGATGGAGGACATCGCGCGGGCCGCCGGCGTCGGTCGGGCGACGCTCTACCGGCGCTACCCGGACACGACGTCGATCGCGCAGGCGCTGCTGGACGAGCACGAGGCCGGCATCCAGGAGCTCATCCTCACCGGCCCGCCGCCGCTGGGGCCGGGCGCGCCGCCGGACGAGCGGCTGGCCGCGTTCTACCGGACCATGGTCGGCCTGCTGGAACGGCACCTGCACCTGGTGCTGGGCGCCGAGACGGGCGGCGCGCGGTTCCGGGCCGGCGCCTACGGCTTCTGGCGGCGGCACGTGGCCGCGCTGGTGGACGGCGCGCCGACGGCCGTCGTGGACGCCCTGATGGCGCCGTTGGCGCCGGAGGTCTACCAGTACCAGAGACAGGTGCGCGGCCTCGGCCCGGACGAGGTGACCGCGGGCCTGGACTGGCTCACAAGACGTGTTCTCGCAGGTAACTAGGCGGCACGGCGGCCACCAGCCACACGCCGTTCGCGCTCACCCGGAACTCGTGCCCGTCGGCGACCATCGCCGCGGCGTCGACCGCGAGCACCACCGGCTTCCCCCGCCGCGCACCGACCCGGACGGCCGTCTCGACGGTCGCGGACAGGTGCACGTCGTGCCTGGCCATCGGCCGCAGCCCCTCGGCCAGGACGTCCGGCAGCACCCGCCCCACCGTCCCGTGGAACAGCACCGCGGGCGGCTCGGCCACCGGCAGGTCCAGCTCCACCGCCACGGTGTGCCCCTGACTGGCCCGGATGCGTCCCCCGACGACCTCGTAGCGCTTCTTGTCGTTGCGCTCCACGACTTCCAGCACCTGCTCCCGGCTCACGCCGAGGGCGCGCACGAACTCCTCGAAGTCGACCCACCCCGCCGCGTCCAGGGTCAGCCCCACCCGTTGCGGGTCGTGGCGCAGCGTCTTCGACATCCGCTTCGACAAGCGGATCACTTCCTTCTCCTGCACGAACCCCAGTGCACCACGGCGGCACAAGCCGATTTCAGGTGCCGCCCTCGACGGCGGGCTTCAGCTTGGGCGCGCCGGGCCCGTCGGCGGCCTGCTCGTCGTCGAAGTTGTGCAGGAAGCAGCTGCGCAGCGACAGGCAGCCGCACCCGATGCACGACGTGAGCCGGTCGCGCAGCCGCCGCAGCGCGTCGATCCGGGCGTCCAGCTCCACCTGCCAGGTGGCCGACAGCCTGCTCCAGTCGGACTTGGTCGGCGTGCGGTTGTCCGGCAACGTCGCCAGCGCGGCGTGCACGTCCTCCAGCGACAGCCCGACCCGCTGCGCGGTGCGGATGAACGCCAACCGCCGCAGCACGTGCCGCGGGTACCGGCGCTGGTTGCCCGCCGTCCGCTCGGACGCGATCAGCCCCCGCTCCTCGTAGAACCGCAGCGCGGTGTGCGGCACGCCGCTGCGCTCGGCCACCTGACCGATGGTCAACATCTCCGGCAACTTGCTCACGTGCGCATCCTATGGGTTGACCTCGACCTAAGTCGAAGTTGTTCAGTGAACCCATGGCAGTCACGGACGAGTCGGGATTCGCGGCGATCCCCGCGCTGTTCCGGCGGATGACAGGCGACGAGAAGCACGAGTGGGCGGCGGCGTCCACGCTCGACGTGCTGTGGGTGCTCTACGACCGGGTGCTGGACGTCTCGCCGGACCGGGTGGACGACCCGGACCGCGACCGGTTCCTGCTGTCCAAGGGGCACGGCCCGATGGCGTACTACGCCGTGCTGGCCGCGAAGGGCTACCTCGATCCCTCCACATTGGACACGTGGACGGCGTGGGACTCGCCGCTGGGCCAGCACCCGGACCGCGTGCTGGTCAACGGCGTGGAGATCGGCAGCGGTTCGCTCGGGCACGGCCTGCCGATCGCCGTCGGCACCGCGCTCGGGCTGCGCCTGCGACAGCGGTCCGCGCGGACGTTCGTGCTGGTCGGCGACGCGGAGCTGGACGAGGGCAGCAACCACGAGGCGATCGCGCTGGCCGGCCGGTTCGGCCTGGACCGCCTGGTGGCGGTGGTGGTCGACAACGCGTCCGGCACGCACGGCTGGCCCGGCGGCGTGGCGCGCCGGTTCGAGGTCGAGGGCTGGCAGACCTCCACTGTGGACGGACGCGATCAGGGCGCGCTGCACGCCGCGCTCACGCAGGACCACCCGGGCCGCCCGCTGGCCGTGGTGGCCGAGGTCGACAAGGCCGACGAGACCGACGAGGGGGAGCGATGACGTCGATGCGCCAGGTGTTCGTGGACACCGTGGAGGACGTGATGCGGCACGACCCGAGGGTCGTGGTCGTGCTGGCGGAGATCTCGCGGGACGCGTTCGCACCGCGGGAGCGGGTGATCAACGTCGGCATCCGCGAGCAGGCGATGGTCGGCGTCGGCGCCGGGCTGGCGCTGAGCGGGTTGCGGCCGGTGGTGCACAGCTACGCGCCGTTCCTGGTGGAGCGGCCGTTCGAGCAGGTCAAGCTGGACTTCGGCCACCAGGACGTCGGCGGCGTGCTGGTCAGCATCGGCGGCTCCTACGACGACCCGGTGTGGGGCCGCACGCACCAGGCGCCCGGCGACGTGGCGCTGTTCGACACCCTGCCGGGCTGGACGGTGCGCGTGCCCGGTCACCCGGACGAGGTCGAGCCGGTCGTGCGCGACGCCCTGGCGCGCGACGACCGCGTCTACATCCGCTTGTCACTGCGGCAGAACGCCGCGCCGCGCCCGGTGGTCGAGGGGTTCACCGAGGTGCGGCGCGGACGCCGGGGCGTGGTGCTGGCGGTGGGCCCGATGCTCGACACGGTGCTGGAGGCCACCGGGGACGCGGACGTGACCGTCCTCTACGCGACGACCGCGCGGCCGTTCGACGCGGCCTGCCTCCGGGCCGCCGTGAGCCGGGTCGACCGGGCCGACGTGCTGCTGGTCGAGCCGTACCTGGAGGGCACGTCGGCGCACCGGGCGGCGGAGGCGCTGGCGGACGTGCCGCACCGGCTGCGGTCGCTCGGCGTGCGGCGGGACGCCGAGCTGCGCGCCTACGGCACCGTCGAGGACCACGATTCGGCGCACGACCTCGACGTGCTCGGCGTCGCCGCGGCCGTGCGTCGGATGTTCGGCCACCCGGCCGCTGCGGCATGATCTCCGCCTGTGAGCGCGCCGAGAACCCTGATCTGGACACCCGCGCCGACCGCGCAGTTGCAGCTGGACCTGCACCGCGCCGCCGCGGGCCCCGCGGCACTGGTGCCGGTGACGTCCGGGACGGTGCTGCTGCCGCCCCGGCGGATCGAGTTCCCGGCGGCCACCGGGCTGGCCGAGCGGGTCCGCGAGACCGGCGGGTCGGCGCTGCTGCTGCGGTGGGGGCCGGGCTGCGAGGTGTGGACCGACGGCGAGCGCGCGGGCTCCACCGGCTCGGCCCGGCGGCTGGTCGGCCTGGTCCGCTGGTGGCGCCTGGACGCCCGGCCGCTGCCCGTCGACCTGCCCGACGACGTCGCCGAGGTCCGGGCCCTGGTGGACGAGGGCCGCGCCGACACGTGGGTGACCGCCCTGCCGGACGGAGCGGGACTGGCGATCAACACCGTCCTGCCGGTGATCCCGGTGACGCAGGGCGGCACCCCGTTGGCCTAGTAGGCTGGTGGGGTGCCCAAGGTCGTCGTGCTGGACTACGGATTCGGCAACATCCGCTCCGCCGAGCGCGCCCTCCAGCGCGTCGGCGCCGAGGTGGAGGTGACCGCCGACCACCGGGCAGCGCTCGACGCGGACGGCCTGGTGGTGCCCGGTGTGGGCGCGTTCGCCGCCTGCATGGCCGGTCTGGACTCGATCAGGGGCGGTCGGCTGATCGGGCAGCGCCTCGCCGGCGGCCGTCCGGTCCTGGGCATCTGCGTCGGCATGCAGGTCCTGTTCGAGCGCGGCATCGAGCACGGTGTGCTCACCGAGGGCTGCGGTGAGTGGCCGGGCACGGTGGAGCGGCTGGAAGCGCCGGTCGTGCCGCACATGGGCTGGAACACGGTCCGCGCGCCCGAGGGGACCGAGCTCTTCGCGGGCATGGCCGACGACGCCCGGTTCTACTTCGTCCACTCCTACGGCGTGCGCGAGTGGGAGCTGGACGCGTCGGACGCGCTCCGGGCGCCACTGGTGACGTGGGCCGAGCACGGCGGCGACGAGTTCGTCGCGGCGGTGGAGAACGGTCCTCTGTGGGCGACCCAGTTCCACCCGGAGAAGTCCGGCGACGCGGGCGCGCACCTGCTGGAGAACTGGCTCAAGAGCTTCAACTAGGCTGTTCGCGTGACTTTCACGCTGCTCCCGGCTGTTGACGTGGCCGATGGCCTTGCCGTTCGGCTCGTGCAGGGCGAGGCCGGCACCGAGACCAACTACGGCGACCCGCTGGACGCCGCCCTCGCGTGGCAGCGCGACGGCGCCGAGTGGGTGCACCTGGTCGACCTCGACGCCGCGTTCGGCCGCGGTGGGAACCGCGAGCTGCTGGCCCGGGTGGTCGGCGAGCTGGACGTGAAGGTGGAGCTGTCCGGCGGCATCCGCGACGACGCGTCGCTGGCCGCGGCGCTGGCCACCGGCTGCGCGCGGGTGAACCTGGGCACGGCCGCGCTGGAGGACCCGATGTGGTGCGCGAAGGTGCTCGCCGAGCACGGCGACAAGGTCGCGGTCGGCCTGGACGTGCGGATCACCGAGCAGGGCCACCGGGTGGCCGCGCGCGGCTGGACGAAGGACGGCGGCGACCTGTGGGAGGTGCTGGAGCGGCTGGACCGCGACGGCTGCGCCCGCTACGTGGTGACCGACGTGAGCAAGGACGGCACGCTCCAGGGCCCGAACGCGGACCTGCTGCGCGAGGTCTGCGCCCGCACGGACGCGCCGGTGATCGCCTCCGGCGGGGTGTCCAGTGTGGACGACCTGGTCGCGCTGGCCGCCCTGTCGCGCGACGGCGTCGAGGGCGCGATCGTGGGCAAGGCGCTGTACGCGGGCGCGTTCACGCTCCCGGAGGCGCTGGCAGCTGTCCGCGGTTGATGGCGTCCTCGATCTCCTCGACGATGTAGGTCTCCGCGGCCTGCTCGGTCACGCCCGTGCGGGCGAGGGCCCTGGCCGCGGTGCCCTCGCCCTCGGCGAGCAGGCCGAGCAGCAGGTGCTCGGTGCCGACGAAGGTGTGCCCGTGGCGCAGCGACGCCCGCACGGCCAGCTCCAGCGCCTTCTTGCAGTGCGCGGTGAACGGTTGCGGCTCGGGCCGCTGCCGGACCGCGCCGTCCAGCTCGTTGAGCACGGCCAGCCGCGTGGTGCCCTCGGCCGCCTCCAGCTTGGCGATGGTCCTGGCGGCCAGGCCGCGCGACTCGTCCAGCAGGCCGAGCAGCAGGTGCTCGGTGCCGATGCGCTCGCTGAACCTGGCGTGGTGCCGGGCCAGCACGACGACCCGGCGGGCCCGGTCGGTGTAGCGGTCGAAGCGCGGCTTCAGCTCCGGCGACTCCTTGGGCACGAACCGCTTCTGCGCGGCCTGCTTGGTGACGCCGATGCTCTCGCCGATGTCGGTCCAGCTCGCGCCCGCGCGGCGCGCCTCGTCCACGAAGTGGCCGATGAGGTGGTCGCCGAGCTCGTCGAGCTGACCGCTCAGCTCGACGGCGGCGGTCAGCCTGCCGAGCACGTCGGTGTGCTCCGACGCGACGGTGACGATGAGGTCCGTGAGCTGGACGGGCGGCGCTATCACCCGTCAACTGTAGGTTGACGGGGAGAAGTGCGTCAACCTCTGGTTGACGACGTTCAGGCGGGGACGATCTCGATGCCGATCGTGCCCTCGCGACCGCGCCGGAGCCTGCTGCCGAGCAGCGTGAGCCTGCCCAGGACGCCGTACTTGCGGGCGATCAGCGACCGGACCCGCTCGGTGCCCGCCGCGTCCAGCAGCCGCGCGGTGGCCGGGACCTGCTCGCCGGTGGGCTTGCCCTTGATGTCGCACGGCCCGACCCGCACGTCGCCGCTGCGGCGGATGCGCTTGACCTTGCCGGCGTCGGCGGCCGACCACGCGTACAGCGTGCCGTCACCGCCCGCCACCCAGACGGGCGTCGGCACGGCGGTGCCGTCCTTGCGGAACGTGGTCAACAACAGGTACTTGCCGGCTGCGAGGTCCATGTCCGGCAAGGCTAGTGCCCGGGATGCGGAAGAGCCCCGCTCCCACGGGGGGAACGGGGCTCTTCCGGTCACGCTCAGGTCAGATGACCGTCACGTTCGTCGCCTGCGGGCCCTTGGCGCCCTGGCCGACGTCGAAGCTCACCCGCTGGTTCTCCTCCAGGCTGCGGTAGCCGCCGCTCTGGATCTCCGAGTAGTGCACGAACACGTCCGCGCCGCCATCCTCGGGGGAGATGAAGCCGAAGCCCTTCTCCGAGTTGAACCACTTCACGGTGCCCTGCGCCATCTTTTAACTCCTCATACCGCTGCCAACGGGGCGAACGCACCCGCTGAGGCCGGTCCAAACGCTGACCCTGAGGAATCACACGCTCAAACGTGTTTCGCGAGCGTGGATGACACGAACACAAAACTTTCGACCTCCACCAGTGAACCACACTTTCGCCGCCACGTCGCCTCCAACTCCGCGTGTCCTACGTCCCTACCGCGAGAGTCCTACGCTCAGGACGCGAGAGTCCTACGTCCAGCACGCGAGAGTCCTGCGCCTGGAACACCCGAGTTGAGCGCTCGGGCACCGGCGAGTCGGCCGCTCAGGGCCTCCACGTAGGCTTTTACCCATGTCAGTAGCGGTGCGCGTGATCCCCTGCCTGGACGTCGACCGGGGTCGGGTGGTGAAGGGCGTGAACTTCACCAACCTGGTCGACGCGGGCGACCCGGTCGAGCTGGCGCGGGCCTACGACGCGGAGGGCGCGGACGAGCTGACGTTCCTCGACGTGACCGCGTCGTCCAGCGACCGCGAGACCACGTTCGACGTGGTCAGGCGCACGGCGGAGCAGGTGTTCATCCCCCTCACGGTGGGCGGCGGCGTGCGCAGCGCGGAGGACGTGGACAAGCTGCTCCGCGCCGGCGCGGACAAGGTGAGCGTGAACACAGCCGCGATCGCCCGCCCGGAACTGCTCGGCGACCTGTCCCGCCGCTTCGGCGCGCAGTGCATCGTGCTGTCGGTGGACGCGCGGCGCGTGCCGGAGGGGGAGGAACCCACCCCTTCGGGGTTCGAGGTCACCACGCACGGCGGGCGCAAGGGCACCGGCATCGACGCCGTCGAGTGGGCCGTGCGCGGCCAGGAGCTGGGCGTCGGCGAGATCCTGCTGAACTCCATGGACGCCGACGGCACCAAGGCCGGGTTCGACCTGGAGCTGATCCGGCTGACGCGGGAGGTGGTGGACGTGCCGCTGATCGCCAGCGGCGGCGCGGGCGCGGTCGAGCACTTCCCGCCGGCCGTGGCGGAGGGCGCGGACGCGGTGCTCGCGGCGAGCGTCTTCCACTTCGGCACGCTGCGCATCGGCGACGTCAAGGCCGGCCTGCGCGACGCGGGAGTGGAGGTCCGGTGATGCCGAAGCGCGGAAACAGCCCCGTGGAGGTGTCCACCGCGACCCTCATCGGCGCGGCGGGCGCCCTGGCGTTCGTGCTCATGGGCGTGATCCAGTGGCAGGTCCACGGCGACTCGGCCTACGTGAAGTTCCCGGTGATCATCGCGGTGCTGGAGCTGCTGGCCGTGGTCGGCCTGGTCGCCGGCCCGCGCCCGGCCCGGCTGGTCGCCGCCTGCGTGTTCGGCCTGGCGGCGCTGGTCCACCTGCTCACCGTGCTCAACCAGGGCCCGGTGTGGATCCGCGTGCTGTCCGGCCTGCTCTCCGCGGCGCACGTCTTCGCCGTCGTGCTGCTCAACACCCGCCCCGCCCGCGTCCACTTCCTCGGAGGACAGCGTTGACCGCCGCGCTCGACCCGTCCATCGCCGCCCGGCTCAAGCGCACGGCCGACGGCCTGGTGTGCGCCGTGGTGCAGCGGCGCGGCACCGGGGAGGTGCTGATGGTCGCGTGGATGGACGACGAGGCGCTGCACCGCACGCTCACCACCCGCCGCGCCACGTACTACTCGCGCAGCAGGCAGCAGCTGTGGGTGAAGGGCGAGACGTCCGGGCACGCGCAGCACGTGCACGAGGTGCGGCTGGACTGCGACGGCGACGCCCTGCTGCTGGTCGTGGACCAGGTCGGCGCCGCCTGCCACACCGGTGACGCGACCTGCTTCGACTCGACGGTGCTGCTCGGCCCCGCCGACCCCGGCTGACCCCGGGGCCTCAGCCGAGGTCGCCGCTCAGGTAGCGCTGGAGGTTGGGGGCGATGGCCTTGACCATCGTCTCGACGTCGGCCGAGGCGAACGGCTCGAACCGCACCACGTAGCGCACCATGCCCATGCCGAAGATCTGGCTGGCCAGCAGCGTGGCCCGCAGTTCGGCGTCGGCGGAGCCCATGTGCGTGACGAGCCGCTTGAGCAGGGTCTGCACGAAGAAGCCGCGCAGCACGTCGGCGACCTGGTCGTGCGACGTCACGCTGCGCACCATCGCGGCGAACGGCCCGCCGCCGATGGGGTCCCACACGCCGATGAAGTTGCGCACGATCCGCTCGCCGAGCTCCTCGTCCGGGCCGTCGAGCAGCCGGTCCACCAGCGCGTTGATGTCGACCGGCACGTGGAGCACGGCCTTGGCGAACAGCCCCTCCTTGCCGCCGAACCAGTGGTTGACCATCGCCGCGTCGACCCCGGCCCGCGCGGCGATGGACCGGACGGTCGCGCCCTCGTAGCCGCGCTCGACGAAGACCTCGCGCGCCGCGGCCAGCAGGGCGGCCTTGGTGTCCTCGCCACCGGCCCGCCGGCCTCGGCGCTTGGGTTCGGTTTGTCGCGGGCCTTGGTTCACGTCACCATGATGGGCGATCCCACCCATTATTTCAACAAGCGTTGAAATGGAGCCCGGCCGAACCGCCGCACGGGCCCTACCGGCACAATGTCGCCATGGTGAGCGTCATCGGTGCAGGTGCGGGTCTGGGCGAGGTCAGCCCGACGCGCGAGGAGTTCCGCGAGCTGGCCGCCCAGCGGCGGGTCATCCCGGTGGTGCGGCGGCTGCTGGCGGACGCGGAGACGCCCGTGGGGCTGTACCGCAAGCTCGCGGCCGACCGGCCGGGCACGTTCCTGTTCGAGTCGGCCGAGAACGGCCGCTCCTGGTCGCGCTGGTCGTTCGTCGGCGCGCGCAGCGCGGGCGCGCTCACCGCGACCGGCGGCGAGGCGTTCTGGCTCGGGCCGCGCCCGGTCGGCCTGCCCGAGGGCGGCGACCCGCTGGTGGCGCTGCGCGAGACCATCGAGGTGCTGCGCACCGACCCGCTGCCCGGCCTGCCGCCGCTGACCGGCGGGATGGTCGGCTACATCGGCTACGACGCCGTGCGGCGGCTGGAGCGGCTGCCGTCGCTGGCCGAGGACGACCTCAAGGTGCCGGAGCTGGTCATGCTGCTGGCCACCGACCTGGCCGCGCTGGACCACCACGAGGGCACCGTCACGCTCATCGCCAACGCCATCAACTGGGACGACTCGCCCGAACGCGTCGACGCGGCGTACGACGACGCGGTGGCCCGCCTGGACACGATGACGCGCGACCTCCAGAGCCCCGCGCCGCCGACGGCCGCGGTGTTCTCCCGGCCCAAGCCGGAGTTCGTCCGCCGCCGCACCCGGCAGGAGCACCACGCCGCGGTGGAGAAGGCCAAGGAGGCCATCCGCGCCGGCGAGGCGTTCCAGGTCGTGGTGTCGCAGCGGTTCGAGATGCCGACCACCGCCGACCCGCTCGACATCTACCGCGTGCTGCGCACGTCCAACCCCAGCCCGTACATGTACCTGCTGCGGCTGGAGGACTTCGACATCGTCGGGTGCAGCCCGGAGTCGCTGGTGACCGTGCGTGACGGCAAGGCCACCACGCACCCCATCGCGGGCACCCGTTGGAGGGGCGTCGACGAGGAGGAGGACGCCCTGCTGGAGAAGGACCTGCTGGCCGACCACAAGGAGCGCGCCGAGCACCTGATGCTGGTCGACCTGGGCCGCAACGACCTGGGCCGGGTGTGCAAGCCCGGCTCGGTGACCGTGGTCGACTTCTTCAAGGTCGAGCGGTACAGCCACGTCATGCACATCGTGTCCACGGTCAGCGGCGAGCTGGACGAGGGCCGCACGGCGTTCGACGCGGTCGCGGCGTGCTTCCCGGCGGGCACGCTGTCCGGCGCGCCGAAGCCGCGCGCGATGGAGCTGATCGAGGAGCTGGAGCCGACCAGGCGCGGCCTGTACGGCGGCGTCGTCGGCTACCTGGACTTCGCGGGCGACGCGGACACCGCGATCGCCATCCGGACCGCCCTGGTGCGCGACGGCGTGGCGTACGTGCAGGCGGGCGGCGGCATCGTGGCCGACTCGGACCCGGTCGCCGAGGACAACGAGACCCTGAATAAGGCGGGCGCGGTGCTGTCGGCGATCGCGACCGCGCAGACCATGTCCCCGGCGGTGGACCCGGCCCGTGTCTGAGCGGGCCCGGTCCGACCGGCGTCCACTGTGGATCGTGGTGGCGCTGCTGCTGCTCGGCGCGGTGGCGCTGTGGGGCGCCTCGGGGGTGACGTGGGACTCTTCGGCGGACCGGAGCGGCGCCGACGTCGTGCCCGCGCTGACCCCGCTGGCGCTGCTGTGCCTGGCCGCTATCGCCGCCGCGGTGGCGCTGAGCGGTTGGGTGCGGCGGGTGCTCGGCGTGGTCGTGCTGCTGGCGGGCGTGGCGGCGGCGTTCCAGGGGCTGGACGCGGAGGGGCCCGCGCTCGGCCGCGGCCTGGTGCTGGCCGCTGCGGCGCTGGTCGTCGCGGCGGGCGTGCTGCTCGTGCTGCGCGGCTCGGCCATGCCCCGCCTGGGCGGCGGCTACCAGACGCCCGGCGCGGCCAAGCGGACCGCCGATCCCGAGCGGGAGCTGTGGAACGCGCTGGAACGCGGCGACGATCCCACGGAACGGGACTGACCGGGTGCCGGCGCGCCGGTGCCGCACGTTTGCGCACGTCGGCTCGCAAGGGCCTCGATCAGCAGCGTGAACGGGACTACCCGGTGGCCGGACGGGGGGCGCGGCGGGGTTAGCATCCTCGTGGCGGGAAGGGGAGCATGACGTGCGGGAGCTTGCTACTGAACCGGAAGGTCTGACGGAACCGAGCGAGGTGCTCGGATGACCGTGCTCGAGTCGATCATCGAAGGCGTCCGCGAAGACCTCGCCGTGCGCGAGGCGGCACTGCCCTTCGACGTGCTCAGGGAGAAGACGGCGAAGGTGGCGCCGCCGCAGGACGTGATGGCGATCCTGCGCGGGCCCGGTGTGGGTGTCATCGCCGAGGTGAAGCGGCGCAGCCCGTCCAAGGGGCAGCTGGCCGACATCCCGGAGCCCGCGGAACTCGCCGCGCAGTACGAGCTGGGCGGCGCGCGGGCGATCAGCGTGCTGACCGAGCAGCGCCGCTTCGGCGGTTCGCTGGAGGACTTCGACGCGGTGCGCGCGGCGGTGGGCGTGCCCCTGCTGCGCAAGGACTTCATCGTCAGCCCGTACCAGGTGCACGAGGCGCGCCTGCACGGCGCGGACCTGGTGCTGCTGATCGTGGCGGCGCTGGAGCAGAACGCCCTGGTCTCCTTGCTGGACCGGGTCGAGTCGCTGGGCATGACCGCCCTGGTCGAGGTGCACACGGCCGAGGAGGCCGACCGCGCGCTGGAGGCCGGCGCGAGCGTCATCGGCGTGAACGCGCGCAACCTGCACACGCTGGAAGTGGACAAGGACGTGTTCGGGCGGATCGCGCCCGGCCTGCCCTTCGACACCATCAAGATCGCTGAGTCGGGCGTCACCGGACCGGGTGACCTGATGGCGTACGCGGGCGCGGGCGCCGACGCGGTGCTGGTCGGCGAGAGCCTGGTGACGAGCGGCGACCCCAAGGTCGCGGTGAACAAGCTGGTGACGGCGGGTTCCCACCCGGCGTGCCCCCGGCCCAGTCGGTAGAACCACCCGGTACCCGGCAGAAGGAGAGCGCATGTCGCGCGGCCAGTTGGCTCCGACACCCCACGACCCGGACGAGCGGGGCCACTTCGGGCCGTGGGGCGGCCGGTTCATGCCGGAAGCGCTCATCGCCGCGGTGGACGAGCTGGCCGCGTTCTACGAGAAGGCGCGGGTCGACCCCGAGTTCCTGGACGAGTTCGCCCGGCTGCTGCGCGACTTCGCCGGGCGGCCGTCGCTGCTCACCGAGGCGCCGAAGTTCGCCGCCCACGCGGGCGGCGCGCGGGTGTTCCTCAAGCGCGAGGACCTGAACCACACCGGCTCGCACAAGATCAACAACGTGCTGGGCCAGGCGCTGCTCACCAAGCGGATGGGCAAGAAGCGGGTCATCGCCGAGACCGGCGCGGGCCAGCACGGCGTGGCCACCGCCACCGCGTGCGCGTTGATGGGCCTGGACTGCGTCGTCTACATGGGCGAGGTCGACACCGAGCGGCAGGCCCTCAACGTGGCCCGGATGCGCCTGCTCGGCGCGAAGGTGATCCCGGTCAAGACCGGCTCGCGCACGCTGAAGGACGCCATCAACGAGGCGCTGCGCGACTGGGTCGCCAACGTCGACGACACCCACTACCTGCTCGGCACGGCCGCCGGGCCGCACCCGTTCCCGGTGCTCGTGCGCGACTTCCACCGGATCATCGGCATCGAGGCGCGCGAGCAGATCCTGGAGAAGGCGGGCCGGCTGCCGGACGTGGTGGCCGCGTGCGTCGGCGGCGGGTCCAACGCCATCGGCATCTTCCACGGCTTCATCGACGACCCGTCCGTGCGGCTGGTCGGCCTGGAGCCCGGCGGCGACGGCATCGACACCGACCGGCACGGCGCGACGCTGACCGCGGGCACGCCCGGCTCGCTGCACGGCGCCATGTCGTACGTGCTCCAGGACGCCGACGGGCAGATCGCCGAGGCGCACTCCATCTCGGCCGGTCTGGACTACCCCGGCGTCGGGCCCGAGCACGCGTTCCTCAAGGACAGCGGGCGGGCCGAGTACCGGCCGGTGACCGACGCCCAGGCGATGGAGGCGTTCGCGCTGCTGTCGCGGGAGGAGGGCATCATCCCGGCGGTCGAGTCGGCGCACGCCCTGGCCGGCGCGCTGGTGCTGGGCCGCGAGCTGGGGCCGGAGGGGCTGATCCTGGTCAACCTGTCCGGGCGCGGCGACAAGGACATGGACACCGCGATCAAGTGGTTCGGGCTGGGGGTGGAGTCGTGAGCAGGCTTGATCCGGTCTTCTCGGCTTGTCGGGCGGAGTCGCGGGCGGCCCTGATCGGGTACCTGCCCGCCGGCTACCCGACCGTCGAGGGCTCGAAGGACGTGCTGCGGGAGATGGTCTCGTCCGGGTGTGACCTGGTCGAGGTCGGCCTGCCGTTCTCCGACCCGGTGATGGACGGCGTGACGATCCAGCGCGCGGCCGAGCAGGCGCTGCGCGGCGGGTTCCGGGTGCGGGACCTGTTCGGCGTGGTCGAGTCGGTGGCGGCGGCCGGCGGGCGCGCGGTCGTGATGACGTACTGGAACCCGGTGCTCGCGTACGGGGTGGACCGGTTCGCGCGCGACCTCGCGGCGGCCGGCGGGCTGGGCGTCATCACGCCCGACCTGGTGCCGGACGAGGGCTCGGCGTGGATCGAGGCGACTGACGCGCACGACCTGGACCGGATCTTCCTGGTCGCGCCGTCGTCCACGGAGGAGCGGATCGACCTGACCGCGCGGTCGTCGCGCGGGTTCCTGTACGCGACTTCCGTGATGGGCGTGACGGGCGCGCGCGACGTGGTGTCGTCGGCGGCCCCGGCGCTGGTCGAGCGGGTGCGCGAGCACACGGACATGCCGATCGGGGTCGGGCTGGGCGTGCGCAACGGCGCCCAGGCGGCGGAGCTGGCGGCGTTCGCGGACGGCGTCATCGTGGGCTCGGCGTTCGTGTCGGCGGTGCAGGACGACACGGTCGCGGCGCTGACGGAGGAGTTGGCCAACGGGGTGCGCCAGGCGGCAGCGGCCGTGTAGTACGCACGTTCGAGTGAAGTAGTCCGTTCGGTGGCTCCCGGGCCCCGAAATCGTCGGTGCGCGTCGGCATCCTGGGCTCGTGATCAAGCCCATCCACGACCCGGCGTGCGACACTGGAGCGCGTCGGGCTCCCCCCGGAGGTGATGTCGCATGGCCCTGCCGGCGGACTACGAGTACTCGCGACCGTTGTTGGCGCACGAGGGACCGTGGACCTTGGAAGACGTCATGGCGCTTCCCGAGGACACGCTGCAACGGGTCGAGCTCATCGACGGGGCACTGCTCATGAGCCCGATCGGCAACCTCCGCCACCAGCGCTTGCTCTTCGACATCGCCACGGTCCTCCGGGACGCCTGCCCACCTGGCCTGGAGGTGCTGCCGGGGCTCAACCTCCAGTTGTCCGGCAGCCGCATGCTCATCCCCGACTTCACCGTCAGCGTGGCCGGCGTGGAGGGCTTGTTGCTCCCGGCGGCGGACCTGGTGGTGGCGGGAGAAGTGCTCTCACCGAGCAACAGGGTCAACGACCTGGTGCTGAAGCGGAAGCTCTACGCCGAGGCCGGTATCCCGTTCTACCTGGTCGTGGACCCGAAGGAGGTCGAGGTCACCGCGACGATGTTCGAGTTGGCAGCGGGCGAGTACGTGGAGGTGGAGCGCAGTGAAGGTGGCGTGCTGAAGCTCGAAAGACCCTTCCCGGTAACAATCGAGCTGTCGAGGTAGGCCCGATCGGACCACCCGCTACGGTGGGGGCCGTGGTGACGACTTACCTCGCGACGATCCCGAGCCCGGACCAGGGTGTCTGGCAGCTGGGGCCGATCCCGCTCCGCGCCTACGCGCTCTGCATCATCCTCGGCATCGTGCTGGCCATCTGGTGGGGCGAGCGCCGCTGGGTCGCCCGGGGCGGGCTGAAGGGCGAGGTCACCGACATCGCCGTCTTCGCGGTCCCGTTCGGCCTGATTGGCGGGCGGCTCTACCACGTCGCGACGGACTACCACAAGTACTTCGGGGAGGGCCGCAACCCTCTCGGAGCGCTCGCCATCTGGAACGGCGGCCTCGGCATCTGGGGCGCCATCGCGCTGGGCGGCGTGGGCGCGTGGATCGCGTGCCGGCGCAAGGGCATCCCGCTGCCCGCGATGGCGGACGCCCTGGCGCCCGGCATCGTCGCGGCGCAGGCGGTCGGCCGCCTCGGCAACTACTTCAACCAGGAGCTCTACGGCGGTCCCACCACGCTGCCGTGGGGCCTGGAGATCTACGAGCGCGTCGACCCGGCGACCGGCTTCAAGGACGACCTGGCCGGCGTGGCGCTGGACCACACCCCGATCGAGATCGTGCACCCGACGTTCCTCTACGAACTGCTGTGGAACCTCGGCGTCGCGCTGCTCATCGTGTGGGCCGACCGGAAGTTCCGGCTGGGCCACGGCCGGGTGTTCGCGCTGTACGTCGCGGGCTACACGGCCGGCCGGTTCTGGATCGAGCTGATGCGGACCGACCCGGCTACCGAGGTGTTCGGGCTGCGGATCAACGTCATCACGTCCGCCGTCGTGTTCCTCGGCGCGCTCGTCTACTTCGTGCTCGCCGCGAAGAAGGGCGACCGCGAGGTCATCGTGCGCGAACAGCCCGACGGCGGTCCCGGGTCCGCGTCCTCGGACTCGGACTCGGACTCGGACGATGGCGTGGCCGCGGCGGGGAGCGCCGAGGGCGAGGGGGCGACCGTGCCCGGCACGAAGTCGGCGCCCGACCGCCCCGCGGACACCGGCGGGAAGCCGGGCGAGTAGCCGCCGTGCGCATCCTCGTCGTCGAAGACGACGACCGGGTGGCGCGCGGACTGCTCACCGCGCTCCGGCACGCGGGCTACGAGGTCCACCGGGTCGGCACGGCCGCCGCGGCGCTCACCGCGCCGGCGGCGGACGTCGTGCTGCTCGACCTCGGCCTGCCCGACGGCGACGGCCTGGACGTGCTGCGCGAACTCCGGCGCCGCGCCGGCACCGCCGTCATCACCGTCACCGCGCGCGGCGAGGAGCGCGAACGCGTGCTGGGCCTGCGCCTCGGCGCGGACGACTACGTGGTCAAGCCGTTCGGCACCGCCGAGCTGCTGGCCCGGATCGAGGCGGTGCTGCGCCGCACCCGCGCCGCCCGGGCCGCCGAGCGCGAGCACGAGGTCACGCTCGGCCCCCTCACCCTGGACCCGGCCGGCCGGGAGGCCAGGGTCGACGGCGAACCCGTGCCGCTCACCCGCAAGGAGTTCGACCTGCTCGCCCTGCTGGTCGGCCGGGCGGGCGCGGTCGTCAGCCGGGACCTGATCGTGGACCAGGTGTGGCAGGCGCACTGGGAAGCGCCGTCGCGCACGCTGGACACCCACATCGCCGCCCTGCGCGGCAAGCTCGGCCACGCCCTGCGCATCGAGACGATCCGGGGCGTGGGCTACCGGGTGGCGGCCCACACCCCGGACGACTGATCACCACACGTGGGCGACGTCCACCACGACCCGACCGGGCAGCGTGAACACCCGGAACGGCAGCACGGCGCGCACGCCGAGGCCGACCGTCGTCTGCCCCTCGAACGAACCGGCCCACGCGACCTGCCGGAACGTCTGGTAGCCGGTGACGTCGACCAGCTCGGACCCGTTCACGAACGGGTAGGTGAGGTTGCCGTCCTCGTCGTACGCGGGCGAGTTGACCGTGATCTGCAACTTGGCGCCACCGCGCAGCGGCACCGGCTTGCCCGAGCCCTCGTGCGTCACCTCGGGCACGTACTGCACCGTGTAACCGTCGTTGGCGCCGGCGAAGTCGAACACCAGCCGGTCGTAGCACTCCTGCTGACCCGCCCGGATGTTCGTCAGCGACCCGGTCGTGGTCTGCGCCGCGTGCTTCGCCCCCGAGCCCCAGTCGACCGGCGCGCACGCGACGGGCGCGGCGGACCCCACCACCGGCGTGACCACCGCGAACGCCGTCACCGCCGCTATCAAGAGCGCGACCTTGCGTAGCATGCTGGTTCCCCCTTCCGGCGGGCGTTTCCCACCGACCACATGACGCACGTCACCACCGAGAGGTTGCCCGCGCGTGCTGCGCCGCCTGCTGGTCCTCATCGTGCCGCTGCTGGTAGCCCTGGTGGCGGCCCTGGGCGTGCCGCTCGCGTTCGCCGTCGTGCAGCGGGAGAGCCAGGAGACCTACCTCGACCGGCTGGGTGACGCCAGCCGGTTCGCGTCGCTGGCCGAGAACGCCCTCGCGTCCGGCCGGCTGACCGCGTTGCGCGAGGAGCTGGTCCGCTACGACCGCCTCTACGGCATCGCGGCGGGGCTGGTGGGCACCGACGGCACGGTCCTGGAGTCGTCGCGCCGGCCGTTCCCGCTCACCGACCCGAACGTCGAGGTCGGCCTGGCGGCGGCGTTCGGCGGCTACCGGGGCGAGACCGACCAGTCGACCTGGCCGTGGGAGCGGGTGGACCTGGTCGTGGTCGAACCGGTCGGCCGGGACAGCGAGGTCGTGGCGGCGGTCGTGACGATCTCGCCGACCGACGGCCTCAGGTCGGCGATCCTGCGCCAGTGGGGCGTGCTGGCGCTGATCGGCCTGGTCCCGATGCTCGGCGTGGTGGCGGTGGCGTGGCCGATGTCGCGCTGGGTGCTGCGCCCGGTCCGCAAGCTGGACGAGGCCACCGCCGCCGTGGCGGGCGGCCGGCTCGACGCCCGCGCCGACGAGGTGGGCGGTCCGCCGGAGCTGCGCAGGCTGGCGGCCAGCTTCAACGCCATGGTCGACGTGGTCGGGCGCGCGCTGCGCCGGCAGCGGGCCTTCGTCGCCGACGCCTCCCACCAGCTGCGCAACCCGCTGGCCAGCCTCCGCCTGGCGGTGGACAACCTGGTGCCGCACGTCGCCGACGAGGCGGGCCGGGAGGCGCAGCGGATCGCGGTGGACGAGGCCGAGGAGATGGGCCGCGTGCTGGACGCGCTGCTGGCCGCGACCAGGCTGGACAGCGCGTCCGCCGCCGAGCCGGTGGACGTGGACAACCTGCTGGCCACCCACGTCCCCGGGTGGCGGGCGCTGGCGGGCGACCTGCGCCTGGTGGTCGACGTCCCGCCGGGCCTGCGGGTCCTCGAACCGCCCGGCGGCCTGGGCAGCGTGCTGGACGAGCTGGTCGGCAACGCGATCCGGCTGTCCGGTGGGACGCGGGTGCGGGTCTGGGGCGAGGCGGTGGGCGGTCGGGTGGAGCTGCACGTGACCGACGACGGCGCCGGTCTGGCGGAGGGGGAGCGGGTCGACGCGCTGAGCCGGTTCTGGCGGGCGCCGCGCCACCAGAACGTCGCGGGCACCGGGCTGGGGCTCGCGATCTGCGCCGAGCTGATCGAGTCGGCCGGGGGCGAACTGCTCCTGCTGCCGGTCGAGCCGCACGGCCTGGACGCCGTGGTCCGCCTCGGCGCCTGAGCCCACCGCACCGCCCGGTCCACTTCCGGGTGAGACCCGTTGTCCCCGCCGCGCCGTGCCGCGACCCTGGAACCCGAACCGCACCCCGCACAGGTCAGGGATCTCCATGCGACAGCACTCCCGGACAGCCGCCGCAGGCGTTCTCGCCGCCGCACTGCTCTTCGCCACCGCCGGACCCGCCTCAGCCGCCGCCGGGCCCGCCGCCGCGCCCGGCTGCACCGAGACGTGGGACGCGTGGTGGGTGTGCCGGCACTACGTGGACGCGCGCGTCCACGCGGCCCCGGACCGGAACTCGGACGTCATCGGCGCGCTCTCCGGCGACAGCAGCCGGTTCCACTGCCGGACCGAGGGCGGTTGGCACGGGAGCGGGCCGCACAAGACGCGCTGGTTGGAGGCCGAGGGAGGGGGCTGGGTCTCGGACGGGACGATCATCAGCGAGACCGACCCCGTCGCGCTGTGCTGACCGCACGGCCGCCGATCGACGCGCCGTAGCCGGGCGGCGGGCGCGGGCAGCCGGCGCACAGCCGCCGATCGATGCGCAATCGCCGGGCGACGAGGCGTGGGCAGCCGCGCACGGCCGCCGACAACGCGCAGTCGCCAGGCGACGAGGCGTGGGCAGCTTGCGCACGGCCGCAGGTCAGCAAGCAGCAGCCGGGCGATGGGCGTGGGCGGCCGGGGGCACGGCCGCAGGTCAGCGCTTGGTGGCGCGGAACCAGCGCTCGGCGCCCTTGTGCAGCGGCACCTGGCCCGTGGCGATGCCGGTCCGCACGTTGATCCGGCTGGCCTCCGGGTGGCCGGCGGCGATCCGCTCCGACTGGGTGAACACGGTGCGCGTCACGACCTCCACCACGTCCGCGTCGAGGGAGGCCCTGGCCAGCAGCAGGTTCGGCACGGCGAACGTGCGGCACGGGCCCAGGTCGCCGTAGGTCGTGGCCGGGATGGTGGCCGGCACGTACGGGCCCGGGTAGGCCGTCGCCAGGGCCTCCGCCTCGTCCGGCAGGTCGAGCAGCCGCACCGGGAACGTCGGCAGCGCGTCCGCGATGGCGGGCGTCGGGATGCCGGTCAGCGCGAGCACCGCGTCCAGCGAACCGGCCACCAGCTGCCGGGCCGCCTCGGCGTGCTCCATCCGGCGGGCCTCGACGGGCACCCCCAGCAGCGACAGCAGCCTGGTCGCGGTGAACTCGGTCCCGGACTCGGACGGGCCGAACGACACCGGCCGCCCGGCCAGGTCGGCCAACGCGCGCACCGGCGAGTCGACCGGCACCGCGACCTGCATGAAGCTGTCGTACAGCCGGCCGACCGCGCTGATCCCGCCGGGGTCCTCGGCGCTCAGCAGCGCGCCGTCCACCAGCGGGTCCAATGAAGACAGTCCAAGGTGGACCCGGCCCTCGCGCAGCAGCCGCACGTTCTCCACCGACGCGCCGGTCCGCCGCTCCACCACCCGCGTCGCGGGCAGTTCCGCGGCCAGCGCCGCCGCCAGCGCGCCGCCGATCTCCCGGAACACCGCGCCGTCCGGGCCGGTGGCCAGGACCAGCTCGTCCAGCTCGGGCGTCGGCGTGGGCGCGCAACCGGGGACGGCCGCGGCCAGCGCGGTCAGCAGCACCGAGCGCCGGGACACCTGCACGCCTCGCAGACTAACGCCGCCACCGGGTGACCGAGGTGTTACGTCAGAGGGATCTGAAGTTTCCGCCGCCGTCCTTGTCGCGCCGCCGGCCTGTGCTCAGGATCACTGACCAAACCCAATGGTCCCCCCTTGGAGGAGACGTGGTCAGCGCGCAGGCACGTGAGCGCAAACCGATCTACAAGCACCTCTACTTCTGGGTGCTGGTGTCGATCGTGCTCGGCGTGGTCGTCGGGTACGCCTTCCCGGCCCAGGCGTCGGGCATGAAGTGGCTGGCCGACTTCTTCATCGCGCTGGTCAAGGTCGTCATCGCGCCGACGATCTTCTGCACCGTGGTGGTCGGCATCGCGGGCCTGGGCAACCTGGCCAAGGCGGGCGGCCTGGCGCTGCGGACCATCCTGTACTTCACCGCGATGACGACGGTGGCGCTGGCGATCGGCCTGCTGGTCGTCAACCTGGTCCAGCCGGGCCACCACGGCGCGTCCATCCCGATCAGCGACGGCGCGGCCGACAAGACGCTGGCCGACGCCAAGACGGCCGAGACGGGGGTCACCGGGTTCATCCTCGGCCTGGTGCCGAAGTCGTTCCTGGGCGCGTTCACCGACGGCCAGCTGATCCAGGTGCTGGTGGTGGCGATCCTGGTCGCGGTGGCCGTGGCGGGCATGGGCAAGCGCGGCGAGCGGGTGGTGCAGGCGCTCGACACGGTCGCGAAGGTCATGTTCGGCGTCATCAAGATCGTCATGTACGCGGCGCCGATCGGCGCGTTCGGCGGCATCGCCTACACGATCGGCAAGTTCGGCGGCTCGATCCTGGGCAAGCTGGCCTGGCTGATGGGCTCGTTCTACGCGACGTGCCTGCTGTTCGTCCTGGTGGTGCTGGGCGGCGTGGGGCTGTACGCCGGGTTCTCGATCTTCAAGTTCCTCCGCTACATCAAGGACGAGCTGCTGATCGTGCTCGGCACGTCGTCGTCGGAGACGGTGCTGCCGCGGATGCTGGTGAAGCTGGAGGCGGCGGGCGCGGACAAGTCGGTGGTCGGCCTGACCATCCCGACGGGCTACTCGTTCAACCTGGACGGCACCTGCATCTACCTGACCATGGGCGCGATCTTCATCGCCCAGGCGACCGGCACGGAGGTGGGGCTGGGCACGCAGGTCGGGCTGCTGCTGTTCATGCTGCTGGCCAGCAAGGGCGCGGCGGGGGTGACGGGCGCGGGCCTGGTCACGCTGGCGGCGTCGCTGAGCGCGTTCGAGGGCAACAGCGCGATCCCGGCGGTCGGCATCGCGCTGATCGTGGGCATCGACCGGTTCATGTCGGAGGCGCGGGCGATCACCAACGTCATCGGCAACGGCGTCGGCACCCTGGCGGTGGCCCGCTGGCAGGGCCAGCTGGACCGCGAGCGGCTGCGCGAGGTGCTGGACGACCCCTCGGTGGTCGACGCGGACGCGCTCCTGGAGCGCCAGCACGCCGACGACGACGTCACGGAGCGTGAACCCGCGGCGTCCGGCACGCGCTGATCGCGATCACCTGATCGTGAGCCCCCGGGCAGCCGTCGTCCCAGTCGGGCGACGGCACGGGGGCTCACCTGCGAGTTCTCCGCGAGCGCGGTCGCCGGGGCGCGTGTCGGCAAGCTCTCACCGACGCGCGGGGAGGCCGTCGCTCGGTTATGCTTAACAACGCGTAACAAGCTGGCCGGGGTATCGCACGGGTGGGCAAAATCGTTACGCGTCGGCGACCGAGATCACCCGAAGGATGGTGTGGTTCGGTTTCGCGACTGTTAAAGTCGCGTCAACACGCGGGCCATCGTCGTCCCGTGCCCAGCACCCGGATTCCAGGACCTGGACACGAGGACTCGTTCTTTTCCCAAGGACGACGAAGGAGGTCTGCGCAGTGATCTTCTCCGCCATCCCGTCCCCGCAGGGGCTCTACGACCCCACCGCGGAACGTGACGCCTGCGGTGTGGCGATGGTCGCCGACATCAAGGGCCGGCGCTCGCACGGCATCGTCGTCGACGCGCTCACCGCGCTGGCCAACCTGGAGCACCGCGGGGCCGCGGGCGCCGAGCCGACCAGCGGCGACGGCGCCGGGATCCTGCTGCAGCTGCCGGACGCCTTCCTGCGCGACGTGCTGGACTTCGAGCTGCCGGAGGCGGGCGCGTACGCGGCGGGCATCGCGTTCCTGCCCGCCGACGAGGAGGACCGCGCGAAGGCGGTCGAGCTGGCCGAGCGGATCGCCGTCGAGGAGGGCCTGGAAGTCCTCGGCTGGCGCGACGTGCCGACCGCGCCCGACCACGCGGGCGTCGGCCCGACCGCCCGGTCGGTGATGCCGCACTTCGCCATGCTGCTGGTCCGCGGCGAGACCGATCGGCGCGACGTCGAGCTGGACCGCCTCACGTTCGCCCTGCGCAAGCGGGTCGAGCACGAGAGCGCGGCGGCGGACGTCGGCGCCTACTTCCCGTCGCTGTCGTCCCGGACGATCGTCTACAAGGGCATGCTGACCACCGGCCAGCTGCCCGCGTTCTTCCCGGACCTGCGCGACGAGCGGCTGGCCAGCGCCATCGCCCTGGTGCACTCCCGCTTCTCCACCAACACGTTCCCGTCGTGGCCGCTGGCGCACCCGTTCCGGTACGTCGCGCACAACGGCGAGATCAACACCGTGCGCGGCAACCGGAACCGGATGCGGGCCCGCGAGGCGCTGCTGGCCTCCGAGCTGATCCCGGGCGACCTGACCAGGCTGTTCCCGATCTGCCACCCGGAGGGCTCGGACTCGGCGAGCTTCGACGAGGTGCTGGAGCTGCTGCACCTGGGCGGCCGGAGCCTGCCGCACGCGGTGCTGATGATGATCCCGGAGGCGTGGGAGAACCACACCTCGATGGACCCGAAGCGCCGCGCGTTCTACGAGTTCCACGCGAGCCTGATGGAGCCGTGGGACGGCCCGGCCTGCGTGACGTTCACCGACGGCTCGCTGGTCGGCGCGGTGCTCGACCGCAACGGCCTGCGCCCGGCCCGCTGGTGGCAGACCGCGGACGGCCGGGTGGTGCTGGCCTCGGAGACCGGCGTGCTGGACGTCCCGCCGGACCGGGTGGTGGCCAAGGGCCGGTTGCAGCCCGGTCGGATGTTCCTGGTGGACACGGTCGAGGGTCGCCTGGTCGCGGACGACGAGGTCAAGTCGGAGCTGGCCGGGGAGCTGCCCTACGACGAGTGGCTGCACGCGGGCCTGCTGGAGCTGGCGGACCTGTCCGACCGCGAGCACGTCGTGCAGAGCCACGAGTCGGTGATGCGCCGGCAGCTGACGTTCGGCTACACCGAGGAGGAGCTGCGGGTCCTGCTCGCGCCGATGTCCACGGCGGGCGCGGAACCGCTCGGCTCGATGGGCACCGACACCCCGGTGGCGGCGCTGTCGCAGCGGTCCCGGCTGCTCTACGACTACTTCGTGCAGAACTTCGCCCAGGTCACCAACCCGCCGCTGGACGCGATCCGCGAGGAGATCGTCACCAGCGTGTCCCGGGTGATGGGCCCGGAGCAGAACCTGCTGGAGCCGGGCCCGGTCAGCTGCCGGCACATCAAGCTGACCTACCCGGTGATCGACAACGACGAGCTGGCCAAGCTCATCCACATCAACGACGACGGCGACCTGCCGGGCTTCGCCTGCACCGTCCTGTCCGGACTGTACGAAGTGGACGGTGGCGGCGCGGCGCTGGCGGCGGCGGTCGAGCGGGTGCGCCGCGAGGCGTCCGAGGCGATCGCGAACGGCGCCCGCACGCTGGTGCTGTCCGACCGGGACTCCGACCACCGGATGGCCCCGATCCCGTCGCTGCTGCTGGTCTCCGCGGTGCACCACCACCTGGTGCGCACCAAGGAGCGGCTGCGGGTGGCGCTGGTCGTGGAGACCGGTGACGCCCGCGAGGTGCACCACGTCGCCGCGCTGCTGGGCTACGGCGCCGCCGCGGTGAACCCGTACCTGGCGTTCGAGACCATCGAAGACATGATCAACACCGGCGCGGTGACCGGCATCGAGCCGCGCAAGGCCGTCCGGAACTACGTGACGGCCCTGGTCAAGGGCACGTTGAAGATCATGTCGAAGATGGGTGTCTCGACCGTGGGCGCGTACACGGCGGCGCAGGTGTTCGAGGCCGTCGGCCTGTCCGGCGAGCTGCTGGACGAGTACTTCACCGGCACCGTGTCCAAGCTCGGCGGCGCCGGGCTGGACGTGCTGGCCGAGGAGGTGGCGTTGCGCCACCGCCGCGCCCACCCGGACAACCCGACCGACCGGGTGCACCGCAGGCTGGAGGTGGGCGGCGAGTACGCCTACCGCCGCGAGGGCGAGCTGCACCTGTTCACGCCGGAGACGGTGTTCCTGCTCCAGCACGCCACCAAGACCGGCCGCGAGGACGTCTACCGGCGCTACACCGACGAGGTGGAGCGGCTGGCCCGCCAGGGCGGCCTGCTGCGCGGGCTGTTCTCGTTCCGCTCGGAGGGCCGCACGCCGGTCCCGATCGACGAGGTCGAGCCGGTCTCCTCGATCGTCAAGCGGTTCAACACCGGCGCCATGTCCTACGGGTCGATCTCGGCCGAGGCGCACGAGACGCTGGCCATCGCGATGAACCGGCTCGGCGGCCGGTCCAACAGCGGCGAGGGCGGCGAGGACCCGGAGCGGCTGTACGACCCGGAGCGGCGCAGCGCGGTCAAGCAGGTCGCGTCCGGCCGGTTCGGCGTCACCAGCGAGTACCTGGTCAACGCCAGTGACATCCAGATCAAGATGGCGCAGGGCGCGAAGCCGGGCGAGGGTGGCCAGCTGCCCGCCTACAAGGTGTACCCGTGGATCGCGCGGACCCGGCACTCGACGCCGGGCGTCGGCCTGATCTCGCCGCCGCCGCACCACGACATCTACTCGATCGAGGACCTGGCCCAGCTGATCCACGACCTGAAGAACGCCAACGAGCAGGCCCGCGTGCACGTGAAGCTGGTCAGCGAGGTCGGCGTCGGCACGGTCGCGGCGGGCGTGGCGAAGGCGCACGCGGACGTGGTGCTGATCTCCGGTCACGACGGCGGCACCGGCGCGTCGCCGCTCAACTCGCTCAAGCACGCGGGCACGCCGTGGGAGATCGGCCTTGCCGAGACCCAGCAGACGCTGCTGCTCAACGGTCTGCGCGACCGGATCACGGTCCAGGTCGACGGCGCGATGCGCACCGGCCGGGACGTGGTCGTGGCGGCGCTGCTCGGCGCGGAGGAGTTCGGCTTCGCGACCGCGCCGCTGATCGTGGAGGGCTGCGTCATGATGCGCGTCTGCCACCTCGACACCTGCCCGGTCGGCATCGCCACCCAGAACCCGGAGCTGCGCAAGCGCTTCACCGGCCAGGTCGACCACGTGGTGAACTTCTTCCACTTCATCGCGCAGGAGGTCCGCGAGCTGCTGGCGTCGCTGGGCTTCCGCACGGTCGACGAGGCCGTCGGCCACGCCGAGCTGCTGAAGACCGACGAGGCGGTCGAGCACTGGAAGGCGGCCGGGCTGGACCTGACGCCGGTGTTCGCGGTGCCCGAGACGCCCTACCGCACGGCCAAGCGCAAGGTCCGCGACCAGGACCACGGCCTGGCGCAGGCGTTGGACCGCACGCTGCTCCAGCTCGCCGACGCGGCGTTGAACGACGCCCGGCCGGTGCGGCTGGAACTGCCGCTGCGCAACGTCAACCGGACCGTCGGCACGCTGCTCGGCGCCGAGGTGACCCGCCGGTTCGGCGGCGACGGCCTGCCCGACGACACGATCCACGTGACGTTCACCGGCTCGGCCGGCCAGTCGCTGGGCGCGTTCATCCCGCGCGGCATCACGCTGGAGATGATCGGCGACGCCAACGACTACGTCGGCAAGGGCCTGTCCGGCGGCCGGATCGTGGTCCGCCCGCACCCCGACGCGCCGTTCGCGGCCGAGCGGCAGGTCATCGCGGGCAACGTCATCTGCTACGGCGCGACGTCCGGCGAGGTCTTCCTGCGCGGCCGGGTCGGCGAGCGGTTCTGCGTGCGCAACTCGGGCGCGCTGGCCGTCGCCGAGGGCGTCGGCGACCACGCGTTCGAGTACATGACCGGTGGCCGGGCCGTGGTGCTCGGGCCGACCGGCCGCAACCTGGCCGCGGGCATGTCCGGCGGCATCGCGTACGTGCTGGAGCTCGACCCGGCGGCGGTCAACACCGCCATGGTCGAGCTGCAGCGGCCCGGCGTGGAGGACCTGCGCTGGCTGCGCGAGGTGGTGGAGCGCCACCACCAGCTCACCGGTTCGGCGGTGGCCGCGTCGCTGCTCGGCGACTGGCCCCGGCGTTCCGCGTCGTTCACCAAGGTCATGCCCGGTGACTACCAGCGCGTGCTCGAAGCGATGAGGCTCGCCCGCGCGGAAGGCAGGGACGTCGACCAGGCGATCATGGAGGCTTCCCGTGGCTGACCCGTACGGTTTCCTCAAGCACTCCCGCTCCGAGCCGAAGAAGCGCCCCGCCGCCGACCGGCTCGGCGACTGGAGCGAGGTCTACCAGGACCTGCCCGCCGAGCAGCGCGACGCCGAGGTGCGCACGCAGGCGACGCGGTGCATGGACTGCGGCATCCCGTTCTGCCACTCGGGGTCGGCGGGCTGCCCGCTGGGCAACCTGATCCCGGAGTGGAACGACCTGGTGCGCCGGGGCGACTGGGAGTCCGCGTCGGAGCGGCTGCACGCGACGAACAACTTCCCCGAGTTCACCGGCAGGCTGTGCCCCGCGCCGTGCGAGGCGGCGTGCGTGCTGGCGATCAGCCACGACGCCGGCGGCGCGGTCGCCATCAAGCGGGTCGAGCAGGCCATCGCCGACGTGTCCTGGGACCAGGGGCTCGTGCGGCCCACGCAGTCGCACGTGTCGTCGGGCAAGAAGGTCGCGGTCGTGGGCTCGGGACCGGCCGGGCTCGCGGCGGCGCAGCAGCTCACCCGCGCCGGGCACGAGGTCACCGTGTACGAGCGCGACGACCGGCTCGGCGGGCTGCTCCGCTACGGCATCCCCGAGTTCAAGATGGAGAAGAAGGTCCTGGACCGGCGGCTCGCGCAGCTCCGCAAGGAGGGCACGAAGTTCGTCACCGGCTGCGAGGTCGGCGTGGACCTGAGCGTCGAGGAGCTGCGGTCGGAGCACGACGCCGTGGTGCTCGCGGTGGGCGCGCTGCGCGGCCGTGACGACACGACCACCCCCGGCCGCTCGCTGCGGGGCATCCACCTGGCGATGGAGCACCTGGTGCCCGCGAACCGGGCCTGCGAGGGCGACGGGCCGACCGCCGTCGACGCGGCCGGCAAGCACGTCGTCGTCATCGGCGGCGGCGACACCGGCGCGGACTGCTACGGGACGGCGTCCCGGCAGGGCGCGGCCTCGGTGCTGCAGCTGGACCAGTACCCGATGCCGCCGTCCACCCGGGACGGCGAGCGCTCGCCGTGGCCGGTGTGGCCGTGGATCCTGCGCACGTACCCCGCGCACGAGGAGGCGGGGGAGCGGAGGTTCGCGGTCGCGGTGGAGGAGTTCGTCGGCGACGAGGACGGCCACGTGCGGCAGATCCGGCTGCGCAAGGTGCGGGTGGAGAAGGACGCCTCCGGTCGGCGGCAGGTCGTGCCGACGTCCGAGGAGGTCGAGGTGCTGCCGGCGGACCTGGTGCTGCTGGCCATCGGCTTCGAGGGCGTCGAGCACCTGCCGCTGCTGGACGGGCTCGGCATCCGGCTCACCTCGCGCGGCACCATCTCGTGCGGCTCGGACTGGCAGACCCAGTCGCCCGGCGTGTTCGTGTGCGGTGACGCGCACCGGGGCGCGTCCCTGGTCGTGTGGGCGATCGCGGAGGGCCGCTCGGTGGCCAACGCGGTGGACCGGTACCTGACCGGCTCGTCCGACCTGCCGTCCCCGGTGATCCCCAACATGCTTCCGCTCGCCGTGGTGTAGTTCGGCTGCGCGAACCGCAGCCGGGTGCCCGGCCGCTCCGACAACGGCGTCGGAGCGGCCTTTCGCGTTTCGCGGGACCCGCGCCGGCGCTTCGCCCGGTTATCCGGCGGTTGCCGCGCCGTGCCCCCTCCCCGATAGACAGGCGACGCAGTCCACGAACAGCGTTTCCGTTGCGGGAGAAGGACTCTCGACGATGTCATTCGAGCCAGGGGGCGACAGGCGATGACCAGCGGTGGGCAGGAGCGGTTGATCGGGCGACGCGCGGTGCTCAGGGGAGCGGGCGGCGCGGCGCTGGCGGGGGCGGTGGGGATCGCGGGCGCGCCGGGAGCCCGCGCGGGCGGCGGCCGGTCGGCCGACGTGATCGTCGTCGGGGCGGGCTTCGCGGGCGTCACCGCGGCCCGCGAGCTGCGGTCCGCGGGCCTGCGGCCGGTGCTGCTGGAGGCTCGCGACCGGATCGGCGGTCGCACCCGCACCGCCGATTACGAGGGGCAGGTGATCGAGTACGGCGGCCAGTGGGTCAGCGACGCGCACACCAACGTCATGGCCGAGCTGCGGCGCTACGGGATCGGGACGAGGTCCGGCGGGCCCACGCCGCTGCGCGCGTTCTTCCCGGCCGCGGCGGGTGGGCAGCGGGAAGTCGACTTCGCCGAGGCGAACGACCGGCTGAACTCGTTGCTGGCCCGGTTGTTCGAGGGGTCGCGGGACTACTTCCCGCGCCCCCGCGACCCGCTGTTCGCGGCGGATGTCCTGGCCCGCCACGACCCGCTCTCGCTGCGGGACCGGCTGGACCGGTTGGCCCTGCCCGAGGAGGACGGGCTGTGGCTCGGCGGCGTGACGAGCGTGTTCTCCGGCGGGTCGAGCGCGCTCGGCGGGCTCACCGCGCTGGCGCAGTCGTGGGCGGGCGGCGGGCACACCGGGCAGGGCTGGAACGAGCTCAACGAGCACCTGGTCCAAGGCGGCACCGGCGCGCTGCTGACCGCGGTGCTCGCCGACGCGCGGGCGGACCTGCGGCTGAACTCGCCGGTCGCCGCGGTGGCCGAGGAGCCCGGACGCGTGGTGGTCACCACGTGGGCCGGCGCGCGCTACACCGCGCCGGCCGTGGTGGTGGCGGTGCCGGTGAACGTGTGGCGGACGATCTCGTTCTCGCCGGGGCTGCCCGCGGTGCACGCGCAGGCCACCCGGCAGGGCGTCGGGGTGCCGAACGTGACCAAGCTGCTGCTCCGACTGCGCGGCGACCACCGCCTGCCGTTCGCCCTGGGCCCGGAGGGCTCGCCGATGTCGCAGGTCGTGCCGCAGGCGGAACTGCCCGACGGCGACCAGCTGGTGGTCGCCTTCAGCGTCGACCCCGCCCTCGACCCGACCAACCTGCCGGACGTGCAGGCGAAGCTGCGCACGATCCTGCCGGGCGCGACGGTCCGGGACTGCCGGGCCTGGTCGTGGGGGCGGGACCGGTGGGCGATGGGCGGCTGGGCGATGCGCCGGCCGGGCCAGCTGCTCCGGCAGGTGCCCGCGATCCACCGGCCGCACGGCCGGGTCGTGTTCGCCTCGGGCGACGTGCCCGCCGCGTGGCACGGCTACATCGAGGGCGCGATCGAGGCGGGCGTGCTCGGCGCGCGGCAGGCGCTGGCCCTCGTCTGACCGGTGTCGAGGCGCGGGCCCCGGCTCCCGGGGCCCGCGCCGCCGGCGTCCGTCACCGGACGGCGGCCTCCGCGCCGGGGTGGGTTTTCGGCAACCCGAACGTGGTGAACAGGGCCGGGTCCTCGACGACGTCGATCCGCTCGATGCCGGACGCGGTCTCGGTCAGCACCTCGATGGAGTAGGCGCGGTGCACGCCGTCCGGACCCGGTCGGTACACCGCGAAGCCGTGCCGCTCGTGCACGGTGATCGGGATCATCCGGCAGTCGCCGAGCGCGGGGCAGTGCGCGAGGTACCGGCCGATGGCCTCGCGGCCCGTCAGGGGTTCCGCGGCGGTCGACACCGAGCACACGACGTCCGAGGTCAGCAGGTTGACCAGGGCGGTGATGTCGCCGTCCTCGAACGCCGCGGCGTACCGGTCGAGCAGGTGGCGCCGCTCCGGTTCGACGGTGGCCGCGGTGGGCGCGGCCTGGGCGAGCTGCGCGCGGGCCCGGCGCAGCATGCTGTGCACGGCCGCGCCGGAGGTGCCGAGCACCGCGGCGACCTCGTTGGCCCGCCAGCCGAGCACGTCCCGCAGGATCAGCACGGCCCGCTGCTGCGGCGCCAGGTGCTGCCAGGCCACGGCCAGGGCCAGGCGCATGTTCTCCCGGGACGAGACGATCGCGGCCGGGTCGGCGTCCGGCTCGACGGCGGGCGTGCCGTCGGCGTCGTGCCGGTCGTCGGCGGGCAGCCCGGACGGCAGCGGGTTGCGGCTCCGGCTCTCCAGCGCGGTCAGGCAGACATTGGTGGCGATCCGGTAGAGCCAGCTGCGCAACGACGAACGCCCCTCGAAGTCCTGGTACGACCGCCACGCGCGCAGCATCGTCTCCTGCACCTGGTCCTCGGCGTCGTGCACCGACCCGAGCATGCGGTGGCAGTGCGCGAGCAGTTCGTGGCGGTACGGGTCGGTCAGCCGGGCGAAGTCCTCGCCACCGGGTCTGCCCCCGGCGCCCGGGTGCGCGCTCAGCTCGGTCGACGTCATGTCGCTCCCCCCTCGGGACATGCATAACTCTGCCACGTCTGTAGACCGGGCTCCCACCCGAAATTCGTCGCGGATCGGCGGCGAATTTCCCCTCGCCCGCCGGTCTTCTCCAACGTGACCGAGCCGAAGGCAGCCGGAACCCCGACGGGGGGCGGCGGAACCCACCCCCGGGACCCGTCCCGGTGGACCGCGCCCACCCTGCTCCCGGTGGCCTGCGCGGTGCTCGTCCTCGACCTGCCGACCCTGGTCCGGGGTCTCGGCGGTGGCGGACGTCTCACCGGTCACCCGGCCCCGCTGGGTAGTGTGGGTGGCGACCGCGTCCCCGCCGCGCTGCGGTGGGTGGCCGGTGTCCCGCGCCTGACCCGCCGAGCGGTCGGGCGGCTGCTGACCGGTCCCGCCCGGCCCCGACCACTCCGCGACCGCCTCGGTTCCCTGGAGCGCACGGCTCCGCGAATCGCGGTGCGCGGGTCGCTCCCGGTTCGGGGGTCCGCAGCCGGATCGGCGCGATTGGCCGTCGGTTCGGCGCCGAGTTCGGTCTTGATCGGGTCTCGTGCCGGGGCGGTGGGACCGGACTGACAATGACCGGCTAAATGCTAAAGCGCGATCGCCCTCGGTTCGCAATTCGCTGACCTGGTGCGTTACCCCGGATGGGCGATGAGCGGACTTCTGCTTAACTGGTAGTGTCGATGGGGGTTGGTTAACGTGTGGCGGGGGAGATGGCCCGCGCGTTCTTGAGCATTCGTGCATTCACTGGGGGGTCACAGTGCACTTTCGGATGTTGGGTCCACTCGAAGTGGTCGAACGTGGTCAGCCGGTCGCGGTCGGAGGGGCGACGAGACGGGCGGTGCTGGCATTCCTGCTGTTAAGGGCCAATCGGGTGGTGGCCACCAGCCAGTTGCTGGACACGTTATGGATGGAAGACGCCCCGAAGTCTGCCCGTAAGATACTCCAAAACGCGATCTGGGGGTTGCGCGGAGTCCTGTCCGCGCATTCCGCGCAAGGGGAGGGCGAAGAGGCTCCCGCCTTGTTGACCAAGGCTCCCGGATATATGTTGAGGATCGATCCCGACGATATCGACGTGCACCGGTTCCACCGGTTGGCCAAACAGGGCAGGGCCGAATTGGCCGCCGGTTCCCCGGAAGTCGCGAGCAGGTTGTTGCGGGAGGCGCTGGCCCTCTGGCGGGGCCCCGCGCTGGCCGACCTGGTGGAGACCGGCACGTCGTGGCCGGAGCTGACCGCGCTGCAGAACGCCCGGCTCGACGCCATGGAGGACTGGTTCGAGGCGGAGCTGGCGTGCGGGCGCCACTACACGGCGGTCGACGAGCTGGAACTGCTGGTGGAGACCGAACCGCTGCGCGAGCGCCTGTGCGGCCAGCTCATGGTGGCCCAGTACCGCAGCGGCAGGCAGGCGGACGCCCTGCGCACGTACTCCAGGGTGCGGACCGCGCTGGCGGGCGGGCTCGGGCTCGAACCGGGCAAGGAGCTCCAGTCCCTCCAGCGCGCGATCCTCGCGCACGACCCCGTCCTGGCCGTCCCGACGCCGCGGGCCGAGCGGTCCGCGCCGCCCCCGCCGCCCGCGCGCGCGACCGGGCAGGCCCAGATCAGCGTGCTCATGGTGAAGGTGCCGTTCCCGGCCGACCGGCGCGAGGAGACCTTCGAACGGGTGGCCGCCACGATCCGGGAGAAGGCGGGCGCCCTGGGCGGCGTGGTGACCGGCTCGATCGGCTCGGTCACGCTGGCGCTGTTCGCCTCGGGCGCCGACCGCCAGAACAGCGCCCTGCGCGCGGTCCGCGCCGCGGCGGCGATCCGGGACGCCTTGCACGACCCGGCCGGCGAGACCACCGTCCGCGCGGCGGTCGTCACCGGACCCGGCCGCCCGGGCGCCGAGCCGTTCGAGGTGAACGGGGCCCTGCTGGGCAGTTGCGAGGCGCTGCTGGCGAACGCGGCCGCGGGCGCGGTCTGGGCGTGCGACCACACCCGGCACTGCACCGCCTCGGTGGTCGCCTACCGCCGGGTCAGCGGGGCCTCGCTGGTCGGCTGGGAGCTGTGCGCGGCCGAGCTGACCGGCGTCGACCACGGCGCCGAGGCCGACGCCGACCCGAGCGAGTGCGAGCTGAGGCTGCTGCTCGGCCTGCTCGGCGTGGTGCGGCACCGCAACCGGCCGCACCTGGTGACCATGCTGAGCGAGGGCGAGCCCACCATCCTGTCCCGGTTCGAGCAGGTGGTCGGCGCGGGCGGGGACCCCCGGCCGCGGTTGATCAAGGTCGGCCCGGCCCGGGGCGCGCACGCGGTGCACGCGTCGCGCGCGCGGATCCTGGCCGAGGTCTGCGGCGTCGGGCCGAACGACACCTCGCTGACCGTGCGCGGCAGGTTGGAGTCGATGGTCCGGTGCGCGGCCACGTCCGACGGCGAGGTCCGCCGCCTGGTCGACGGGCTGCTGCCGCTGCTGGACCCCGACTCGACGCCGCCGCACGGCGCCGCCGAGGTGTGGCGGCTGTTCCTGGACCGGCTGACCCTCGACGCGCCGCTGGTCGTGGTGGCGGAAGACCTGCACCGGGGTGACGAAGCGCTGCTGGACTTCGTCGCCGGCCTGGCCGACATGTCCCGCTCGGTGCCGGTCCTGGTGGTCGTCGCGGCCCACCCGGACCTGCTGGCCGCCAAACCGGACTGGAGCCTGCGCCCGAACACCACCACGCTGCTGGTGGAGAGCGCGCTGCCGTACCGCGCCACCGGGGTCGGGGTGGGGCCCAAGTGCGCGACGGGCCTGGACGAGGACAACCCGCGCCTGATCTTCGCCATCTGACGGGCGGGCCGGGACCTCCGGGCGCCCGTGCGGACCGCGACGAGCCGGGACCCGATCGGCGGGTCCCGGCTCGTCGCGTCGCGGTCGTCGGACCGCTCGGGGGATCAGATGAACACGGTGTCGGGGTCCTTGCCGAGCAGCACCCGGCCCTGGAGCTCCATGTTGGCGTTGAACTGGACCAGCGCGTGCAGCGACATCCCCTGGATGTCGCGGTGGAACCGCTGGAACGGCACCGAGCGCCGGATCACCGACGCGCCGCTGGCGGTGTGCAGCAGCTCGACCGCCTCCTTGGCGAGCTGGGCCGCGAAGGTGGTCTGGCCGCGGACGATCGACTTCTCGTCCAGCGACAGCTGCTCGCCCGCGTCGGCGCGCTCCTGGATCGGGGTCAACCAGAGCGAGGACAGCGACTCGGCGGCGTCGATCTTGTTCTTGGCGGTGGCCACCTGGATGTGGGTGAGCGGGTGCTCGCTCTGGTCGGTCCAGGAGGTGTAGGTGATGCCGCGACCGGGCAGCCGTTCGAGGAACAGCTCGTACGCGCCCCGGGCCATGCCGACGAACACGGCCGACACCTCTGCCATCACCAGGCTCATCAGGCCGTAGTCGCGGCCGTCCGCGCCGCCGTTGGAGCGGCCCGGCGTGGTGTTGGACATCGCGTGCTCGAAGTCCAGCGCCCGGTGCTCCGGCACGAACACGTCCTCGGCGACCGAGGTCGCGCTGCCGGTCCCGCCCGCCGCCACGACGTCCCAGTCGTCCACGATGGACAGGTCGCCGACGGGGACGAGCGCCATCAGCTCGCCGTGCGACCCGTCCGGGTTCTCCACCATGGCCGCGGCCAGGTTCCAGTCGGCGCCCTTGATCCCGGTGTTGAACGCCCACCGGCCGTTGAGCAGGTAGCCGCCCTCGGTGCGGGTCAGCTTGCCGGTGGGGGCGAACGCGCTGGACACGCGCACCGACCCGCTCGCGAACACCTCCTCCTGCGCCTTGTCCGGGAACAGCGTCACCGTCCAGGCGCTGTGCACCCACACCATCGACACCCAGCCGGTCGAACCGCAGCCCCGGGCGATCTCGGTGAGCACCCGCACCTTGTCCGCGGCGGGCAGGTCGAGGCCGCCGAACCGGGCGGGCACCGCCATCCGGAACACGCCCGCCTTCTCCTGCAGCGCGATGTTCTCGTCCGGTATCCAGCCGTTCCGCTCGGCTTCCGCGCCGTTGTTCCTGAGGGTGGGGACCAGGTCTCGCACGGCGTCCAGCACGGACGCCAGCGACTCGCTCGTCGACATCGGGTTTCTCCTCGCGGGTGATCGGGTCGGTACTCGTCGGGCGCCGCCGCGGACGTGGTGATCCGGTTGATTCCCGGTGGCTGTCGCCGACGGGCGGCCGATTATTTCGGCGGTCGTGGTCTTCCGGTCGGCCGACGGAGGTCGGATACGTCGGCGGACGCTATCCGCGCTGCTCCACCGGCCGGTAACCCGATGACCTCCGGCCCGGTCCGGGCGGATTACCGGATCTTTACCGCATCGTGGACCTCGCTGAAACCGGGTCGACCTACCGTCGGCTGCCTGCGAAAAACATGGAAGCAGAATGGAGTGGCTGATGGCTGCCCCTGCATTGTCGCCCGGTTTGTTCAGCGCCGAGTTCTACCAGAACCCCTACCCGGCTTTCGGTTGGCTGCGGGAGAATTCCCCGGTGCACGCTTTCCGGTTCCCGGTCGGTGACGTGCCGACGTGGATGCTCACCCGGTACGAGGATGTCAAGGAATTCCTGGGTGATTCGAGGTTCAGCACCTCGGGGGCGACCTACGCCAATGACGCGGCCAGGGCGGCGGGCATGGTGTTCGCCGCGGGCACGGCGGTGGAGACGATCCTCACCGTGCTCGACCCGCCGGACCACACCAGGGTGCGCAAGCTCGCGATGAGCGCGTTCACCCCGCGCCGCACCGAGCAGTGGCGCGAGACCGTGGCGCGGATCTCCGAGCGCGCCCTCGACCGGCTCGCCGAGGCGGACGAGCCGGACGTGATGGACTACGCGAGCTCCGTGCCCGCCGAGGTGATGGGCGAGATCCTCGGCATGCCGCTGGAGCGGTTCACCGACATGCTGCACGCGATCGACCGCGCCTTCGGCACCGACCCGGACCTCATCGAGGACCGGAAGAAGGCGTTCGAGGAGATCGGCGAGTACGGCCGCGAGCTGATCGAGGAGAAGCGCAAGCGACCGTCGGACGACCTCACCAGCACGTTCATCCGGGCCAGGGACGGCGAGGACCGGCTGAGCGAGGACGAGCTGGTCGCCATGGTGGCGCTCATGATCATGGCCGGGCTGGACACCTCGCGCGGTCTGATCGGTTCGGCCACCCTGGGCCTGCTGACCCACCCGGACCAGCGGGACCTGCTGCTGTCCCGGCCGGAGCTGACGCCGTCCGCGGTGGAGGAGTTCCTGCGCTACGAGGGCGCGTTCACGAGCGCGTTGATCCGGTTCGCCAAGGAGGACGTCGAGTTCAAGGGGACGCACATCCCCAAGGGCTCGCCGGTGCTGGCGTCGATCCTGTCCGCCAACCGGGACCCCGAGGCGTTCCCCGACCCGGACCGGGTCGACATCACCCGCACCGGCGCCCGGCACATCGGGCTCGGCCACGGCCTGCACAACTGCCTCGGCGCCGCGCTGGCCAGGATGGAGATCGGCACCGCGGTCCCTGCGCTGTTCACCCGGTTCCCGAAGCTGGAGCTGGCGGTGCCGCACGAGGAGGTGCCGTACGTGCCGACCTGGCTGATCCGCTCGGTGGCCTCGATGCCGGTGCGGTTGAACGCGTGAGGGCGCGGCTGGAGGTGGACCAGGCGACCTGCCGCGGTTCCGGCCTGTGCTACGCGATGGCCCCCGACCTGTTCGGCTCCGACCCGTCCGGTCGGGGCGTGGTGGCCGAACCGGAGCTGGAGGACGCGGACGACATCGCGATGGCGCAGGACGTCATCGACTGCTGCCCGACCGAGGCCGTGCGGCTCACCGTGCTCGCCGACGACTGACCGGCGCGGGACGGCCGGGCGCCGCAGGCCCCGGAGACCGCAGAGGCCACCACCGGGTTCCCGGTGGTGGCCTCGGCGGCGGTGTTCGGCTCAGTCGCGGACGGAGCCGTCCCAGCGCCAACCCTCGCGCGGCCGCTGCGGCACGCCGGGCAGCGGGATGCGGCCGGTGGCCCACAGCAGGGTCAGGCCCGCCGGGTGGCCGGTGGGCGCCTCCGGGAACAGCCGCTCGACCACCGGCGCGCTCAGCTCGTCCGACGGGGTCCAGTCGAAGCCGAGGGTCCGCACGATGTCGTGCGAGTGCACCAGGGTCTCCAGGGCCGCCATGGCGGCGAACCCGGTGCGGTCGGACGTGCCGTACGGGTGGAACGCGCGCGCCTCCGGCGTGGCCTCCCGCACCGCCGACGCCACGAAGGTGTTGGCGATGGCGAGGGCTTCCAGGCACTCCGGGATCGAGGCGTGGCGGTTGAGCCCGGCGGTCACCGCCATGTAGCGGTTGGCGGGCTGGGCGATCAGCAGGCCCGCGTACCCGACGACACCGAGCAGGATGTGGTCGACGATGCCGCGGCAGGACCAGTGCGTGTCGCCGGCCGGGCGGTTCCAGTCCTGGTCGGCCCCCTTCTCCAGGACGGCGATGGCTTCGGCGGCTGCCGAGGTCGGCAGAGCGGCCCACGAGAACGTCACGAGTCGTCATTCCTTGCGGTGCGGTGGAAGTGGCCGGATGCGGCCGAGGCTTGTCCTCCCACGCTGGCAGGTCCCGGCCTCCCGGACAAGGACCGGGAGTGACATCGAGCGCACGTTTCGTGCCGTACCCTCGGACTCATGGGCGCGGGGTCGGTCGCGGTGGCGGTGGTGGACGACACGGCCATCACGCCCCTGGAGCTCTACGAGGTGGGCATCGCCTGCGCGATATTCGGTGTGCCGCAACCGGACCTGGCCGATCCGTGGTACGAGCTGCGCCTGTGCGGACCGCGCCCGCACGCCCGGCCGGCCGGTGGCCCGGGTTTCGCGCTGGTCACCCCGTACGGCTTCGACGACCTGGTCGGCGCGGACACGGTGATCGTCCCGTCGGTGCCGGACGCGTGCGTGGACGGGGACCGGGAGATCCCGCCGGAACTGGTGGCGGCGTTGCGCCGGGCGGCGGCGTCGGGGGCCCGGGTGGTGTCGCTGTGCAACGGGGCCTTCGCCCTCGCCGCCGCCGGCCTGCTCGACGGGCGCCGGGCGACCGCGCACTGGCTGCACACCGCGGAGCTGGCCCGCCGCCACCCGTCGGTCGACGTGGACGACTCCGTGCTGTACGTGGACGGCGGCGACGTGCTGACCAGCGCGGGGCTGAGCGCGGGGCTGGACCTGTGCCTGCACCTGGTGCGCCTCGACCTCGGCGCGCGGGTGGCCAACGAGGTCGCCCGGCGGATGGTGGTGCCCGCGCACCGCGGCGGCGGTCAGGCGCAGTTCGTCGCCAGCGCGGTGCCGGCGGCGGACAGCCACGGCCTGGGACCGGTCCTCGACTGGGCGGTCGACCGGTTGGGCGACCCGATCACCGTGGACGACCTCGCCTACCGCGCCGGGATGAGCCCGCGCACGTTCTTCCGCCGGTTGCGGGCCGCGACGGGCACCACGCCGCTGCGCTGGTTGCTGCAGCAGCGGTTGTCCCGCGCCCAGTCGCTGCTGGAGTCGACCGACCTGCCGGTCGAGCGGATCAGCGAGCTGAGCGGACTGGGCAGCGCGGCGAACCTGCGCCGCCACTTCACCGCGCGGTTCCGGGTGTCGCCCACCGCGTACCGCCGCGCGTTCTCCGCGCCGGGCAACGGAGTTCCGGCCCCGCGACCGCCCGGCGGTGGCCGCGCAGTGGTCGGGCGGTGACTGCTCCCCGGTTGGCTGGTGCCGTTCATTTCGGCACAACCACGGAGTCAGCACATGGACCACGCGAACCAGGGCCGCGCGGTCGGTCGGCGCACGGCGCTCAAGGCGCTCGGCGCGACCGCGTTGGCCGGCGTCGGGATCGGCGCCGCCACACCGTCCGCAGCGGCAGCGGAACCCCGCGGCGGCAGCCGCTCCACCGGTGACGACGTGATCGTCATCGGCGCCGGCTACGCCGGTGTCACCGCGGCCCGCGAGCTGCGCGCGGCCGGTCTGCGCCCGATCATCCTCGAAGCCCGCGACCGGATCGGCGGTCGGATCTGGACCGAGACCTACGCGGGCCAGTCGATCGAGCTCGGCGGCCAGTGGCTCAGCGAGCGGCACACCAGGGCGTTCGCCGAGCTGCGGCGGTACGGCATCGGCACCGTCCCCGGCGGTCTCGCGCCGACCCGGGGCTTCTACCCGACGACGCGCGGGGCGCAGGAGTTCGACCTGGCCACGGCGGGTCCCCACGGCGACGGCCTGTTAGCGAGGCTGTTCCAGGGTTCCCGGCACTACTTCCCGCACCCGGAGGACCCGCTGCGGCGACGGGACCTGCTGTCCGGGGTGGACCTGCTGTCGCTGCGCGACGGCATCAACGCCCTCGGCCTCGACGCGCAGGACAAGCTGTGGCTGACCGGCATGACCGCGGTCTACTCGGGTGGCAGCAACGCGTTCGGCGGCCTGACCTCCATGGCCCAGTGGTGGGCGCTCGCGGGCTGGTCGACGCCCGGCTGGCACTCGCTGCTGGACCACCGCCCGGTCGGCGGCATGGGCGGCGTGCTCGACCGGATGCTGGTGGACGCCGACGCGCGGTTGCACCTGAACAGCCCGGTCGTCTCGGTCACCGACCACGGTGGCGAGGTCACGGTCGTCACCAGGTCCGGCGCGGTGCACCGGGCGCCGTCGGCGGTGGTCGCGATCCCGGTGAACACGTGGCGCACCATCAGCTTCTCGCCGGGGCTCCCGCTCGCCCACCGCCGGGCGTCGGCGCAGACGATGGGCGTGCCGAGGGCGACCAAGCTGATGATCAGGATCGCGGGCGACCTCGGTGACGTGACGGCGATCGGGACCGAGGGCTCCACGATGTCCTGGGTCATGCCGCAGGCCCGGCTGGACAACGGGGACCTGCTGCTGGTCGGCTTCAGCACCGACCCCACCATCAACCCGGCCGACGTCGCGGGCGTCCAATCGCGACTGCGCACGATCCTGCCGGGGGCGACCGTCCGCGGCGCCCGGGGCCACCAGTGGGAGTCGGACCCGTACGCGCTGGGCGGGTGGGGCCTGCGCAGGCCGGGGCAGCTGATCGGCCTGTGGCCGGACGTCGAGCAGCCGCACGGCCGGGTGGCCTTCGCCACCGGTGACATCGCCTCCGGCTGGAACGGCGCGTTCATCGACGGCGCCATCGAGTCCGGCTACCGCGCCGCCGCGCAGGCGCTCGCCATCCGCTGACGAGGGCGGCACGCAAGGTGGGGTGGGCAAGACCGGTCCGAGTCTTGCCCACCCTTAGTGCGCGGCGACGACGACTGGGGGCGAGGTCGCCGCGCGGGTCGTGCGAGCCGGTTCCCGGCCGTCAGTGCGTGACGACCGGCTTCGAGGTCGGCTCCGCGGAGCGGTCCTTCATCAGGTTGAGGACGATCGCGACGAGCACGGCGGCCACCGCGAAGACGAACGAGCCCAGGAACGCGGCCTGGACGCCCTCGTTGAGGCCGACCTTGGCGATCGCCTCGGTGGTGTCGGTGTAGGCCACCAGCACCGTGCTGCACAGCGCGATGCCGAACGCGGCGCCGATCTGGAACACCGAGTTGTTGATGCCCGAGGCGAGGCCCGCCTGGTCGGCGGGCACGTTGGACAGGGCCGCGATCGCCGAGGCCACCACCGTGGTGCCGATGCCCCAGCCGAACACGACCATGGCCGGGAACAGCTCCACCCAGTAGTTGCCGTCCGGGGTCACGCGGGACAGCATGAACGCGCCCAGCGCCAGCGCCAGCCCGCCCAGCACGGCCACCTTCTTGTAGCCGAACTTGGTCGTCAGCGGACCGGAGAGGTTCGAGCCGACCACGGACATGAACGAGTAGACGGCGGTGCTCAGGCCGAACTGGACGGCGGACCAGCCGAGCACCTGCTGCGCGTAGACGGACATCATCAGCGCGCCGCCGTAGAGGCTCATCGACACCAGCAGCATCATCAGGTTGCCGTTGACGAGCGAGCCGATCCGGAACACCTTCAGCGGGACCAGCGGGGTCTTCACGCTGCGCTCGATCACGATGAACAGCGCCAGCAGCACGATCGCGCCGCCCAGGAAGCCCAGGGTCCGCGCGGAACCCCACCCGGCCGCGGGCGCCTCGACGACCGCGTACACCAGGCAGACCAGCGCACCGGTGATGGTGATGGCGCCCAGCGGGTCGAACGACTTCTTGCCCTCGCGGATGGTGGTCTCGCGCAGCAGCTTCGGGCCGATCAGCAGCGGGATGCCCGCCAGCGGGATGTTGATGAAGAAGATCCACTCCCAGCCGAGGCCCTCGGTGATGGTGCCGCCGATGAGCAGCGCGGCGGTGGCGCCGAACGCGCCGATGCCGGTCCAGATCCCGATGGCGCGGTTGCGCTCCTTGCCCTCGGGGAAGGTCGCCATCAGCACGGCCATCGCGGTGGGGGCCATGATGGCCGCCGCGATGCCCTGCACGACGCGGGCCGCGATCAGCACGCCGCCGGTCCAGGCGAACCCGCAGAGCACGGACGCGAGGAGGAACAGGGTGGTGCCGACCATGAACATCCGCCGACCGCCCAGCAGGTCGGCAGTCCGGCCGCCGAACAGCAGGAGGCCGCCGAAGCTCAGCAGGTAGGCGCTCATCACCCACTGCGATCCGGTCGTGGTGAAGCCCAGGTCGGACTCGATCGCCGGCAGTGCCAGGATGACGATCTGCGAGTCGACGATGATCATGAAGTAAGCCGTGCACAGCAAGGCCAGCGCTTGCCAACGGCGGGGGTCGGGGGTCGTGGTCGTCTTGTCGGTTGGCGCAGCGGCCGTTTGCTCGGACACGTGGAGGTAGACCGGGCGCCCGCCGGAAATTCGTCGTCCGATCGCGACGAATTTCCGCCGCCGCGCCGGTCTACCTCTGTGAGGCCGGGAACTGCGTGCGAACTGGAGGGGGATCGGTGACACGCCACGACCACACAGGCGCGGTGGGGCGAGCCGGGAGGTCGGGTGCGGCCGGGTGCGGCGGCCCGGGGCCGAGCGGTCACGACCGGCGGGGGAACGTCGAACTTGGACGAATCGGACTTACTGCGGTCGGGTTCGGGCAAATCGGACTTGGTGAGGCGACGTCGGGGTGATCGACGGTGACGACCCACTGGTCCTGCTGGGCAGGCGGAGGGGTCTGCTGGAAGGCGCGACCCGGTACGCCCGCCACGTGACCGCGCAGGTCACCCGGCGCCAGCTCGCGCTGCCCACGCCCTGCGCGGACTGGGACCTGCTGCAGCTGCTGTGGCACGTGAACGAGTCGGTGGCGGCGCTGCGCGAGGCGATCGAGCAGTTCTGCGTGTTCCCCGAGCCCGTGTCGCCCGACCCGGCCGGGGTGCACGACGTGCTGCGCGCCTTCGACTGGGAGACCTCCCTGCTGCTCCAGTCCTGGGACGAGGCGGCCTACGGCGCGGACACCACGGTGGCGGTCGGCCGGTACCCGGTGCACGGCATGGTGCTGGCCAACACCGGCGCCCTGGAGATCGCGGTGCACGGGTGGGACGTGGCCAGCGCGTGCGACCTGCCGGAGCCGATCCCCGCCGGGCTCGCGGCGGACCTGTTCGCGGTGGCCCGGAAGGTGGTGCCGCTGCCCCGGTACCCGCAGTTCGGGCCGGAGGTGGCGTGTCCGGGCGACGCGTGCGCGAGCGACCGGCTGGTGGCGTTCCTCGGCAGGCGGCCCGCGTCGTGGTGCCCGAAGCGGGGAACCGGCGGTGGGTCGGTGATGACCGGCGCTTGTGAGGATCTGTTCAGCGAGACGTTCTAGAGGCGTCCGCTCCCGAACAGGTCGCCCGGGCCCGCGCCGGGGCGCACACGACAGGAGTGCCGCATGCCCGAGACCGAGACCGCCTTGGCGCCACCGCTGCGCGCGGTGATGTCCCGCTTCGCCACCGGGGTGGTCGTGCTCACCTCGGGCGGGGCGCACGCCAACGCCATGACGGCCAACGCGTTCACGTCGCTGTCCCTGGACCCGCCGATGGTGCTGGCGTGCGTGGCGCGCACCGCCACCATGCACCGGTCGATCACCGCCGCGCGGCGGTTCGCGGTGTCGCTGCTCAGCGCCGGGCAGGAGGACCTGGCCCGCCGGTTCGCCGACAGCTCCAGGCCGCGCGGCGACGCGCTGTTCTCGGCGGTGGGGGTGCGGCCGGGCCCGGTCACCGGCGCCCCGCTGCTGGAGGGCGCCCTGGCGTGGCTGGAGTGCGAGCTGGACCAGGACTACCGGGCCGGAACGCACTCGATCTTCGTGGGACGGGTGGTGTCCGCGGAGTTCGGCGCCGACGACGCGACGTCGATGGTGTACCTCGGCGGGAAGTTCCACCGGCCGACGCCGTAACCCGCCGCCCGCGGCGGTGCGGACGAGCGGAGCCCCGACCCGCGCTCGGCGGGTCGGGGCTCCACGTCCGTCCGGACCGGGATCACTCCGGCAGCAGGCCACCGGCGGCCACCGGGCGGTCGACGGCCATCAGCCACCGGCCGTCCTCGACCTTGCGCAGCACGTCGGTGCACTTGCCCTCGATGGTGAACGGCTTCCCCTCCGGGTCGGTGCCCTCCACCTTGAAGTCCACGCCGATCAGGGCCACGTCGCCGGCGACGTACGAGTGCGTCACCCGCGCCTCCAGCGTCGGCTTCGCGCCGATGAACCCGACGAAGAACTCGCGCCGCGCCTCGCCGGTCAGCGGCTCGCCGGAGAAGTTCGAGATGGCGTCGTCCCGGTAGAGCCGGTCGAACAGGGCGCCGTCGCCGGAGTTGAACACCTGGAGGAAGATGTCGTTCTGCGTCTCGGTGTCGCCGGTCAGGTCGGGCTTGTCGTGGTCGAGCGGGATGGCGGTCATGCTGGCTCCTTCACGGGTGCGGGGTGTGCGTGGCCGGCGGGGGCGCCGCCGACCGGTGGACCTGCGGGTGGATCGGCTCGTCCCGCCGTCCGGTCACTTCTCCTCGCCGTACGGGTCGTCGATCGCGTAGCGCCACTTGCCGTCCTCGCCGCGCCGCAGGACGTCGACGCCGACGCCGGACAGGTGCTCCACGACGCCCTGCTCGTTGGTGGCGTCCATGGTCCAGTCGACGATCAGCAGGGCGGTGTCGCCGGTGACGTACGCGTTCCTGGTCTTGGCCCGCATCGTCGCCCCGCGGGCGATCTGCGCCGCGACCTCCTGGCGGTGCGCCTCGCCGGTGAGCGGCCGGCCCGGCTCCCACACCGCGACCGCCTCCTCGGTGTAGAGGCTGTTCACCCACTCGGCGTTGCCGGAGTTGAAGGCGCGCACGTACAGCTCGGTCTGCTTGGTCGCGTCGTCGGTGAGTTCGAATTCTTCAAGCTGGCTGGTCATCGGGCCTGCCGTCCTGTCTGCTCGGGTGGCCGTGCGTCTCGGGGCACAGCTTTCGGGCGGGACGTCACCGGGTGTTCCACACACCGGTAATCGGCAGCACACGGTCGCCCGCCGACGTAGCCGCGACGCCCTGGCGGCACGATCGGCCGCGGGGCGGCTCGCTGGGCCGTACGGGTGACGCGACCTCGGCGGAACTCGGCGGTCGGGTCCACCGGGCGCGGGCCGTCGCCGCGACGGGTTCGTGACGCCGACCAAAGAGTCCACAGTGGACTTGTCGCGCAAGTTCGGCCTTCGGCACGGGACCTCCGGCCCTGGCTGCTGTTACCGGGTGGTGACTGGTCCGTGGAAAGCCCTCGACAGACTCGCCGCGGCGGTGATCCGCGCCGTTGTGCGGTCGACTCGGAGGAAGGCGGTCTGGCGGCATGGCAGACGAACTGGCGGACGGGAACGCCGACGCCGTCGCGATCATCGGGATGTCGGTCCGGGTGCCCGGCGCGGACGACCTGGCCGCCTTCTGGGACCTGTTGCGCGACGGCGTCAGCGCGATCACCGAGGCGCCACCGGACCGCACGGGCCCGAACGGCGCGCGGTGGGGCGGATTCCTCGACGCGCCAGGGGAGTTCGACGCCGCGTTCTTCGGCATCTCGCCGCGCGAGGCCGCCGTCATGGACCCGCAGCAGCGGCTGGTGCTGGAGGTCGCCTGGTCGGCGCTGGAGGACGCGGGCGTCGTGCCCGGCGACCTGGCGGGCAGCCGCACCGGCGTGTTCGTCGGCGCGCTGCGCGAGGACTACGCCAACCTGACCTACCAGCACGGCGCGAACGCCATCGGTCAGCACACCATGACGGGGCTGAGCCGGGCGGTCATCGCCAACCGCCTGTCCTACTTCCTCGGCCTGCGCGGCGCGAGCCTCGCGGTGGACACGGCGCAGTCGTCGTCCTTGGTGGCCGTGCACCTGGCGGCGGAGAGCGTGCGCTCCGGCGAGTCCACTGTGGCCATCGCGGCGGGCGTGAACCTGAACCTGCTGCCCGAGCACGGCGTGACCGAGGAGCGGTTCGGCGGGCTGTCGCCGGACGGCCGCTGCTACGCGTTCGACGCGCGCGCCAACGGGTTCGTGCGCGGCGAGGGCGCGGGCGTGGTGGTGCTCAAGCCGTTGGCGGCGGCGCTCGCCGACGGCGACCGGGTGCACGCGGTGATCCGCGGCAGCGCGGTCAACAACGACGGCGCGACGCCCGGGTTGACGGTGCCGAGCCGGTCCGCGCAGGAAGCCGTGGTGCGCGGCGCCCACCGGCGCGCCGGTGTCGAACCGGCCGCGGTGCAGTACGTGGAGCTGCACGGCACCGGAACGCCGGTGGGTGACCCGATCGAGGCGGCGGCGCTGGGCGCGGCGTTCGCCGGTCGCGCGGACCGCCTGCACGTCGGCTCGGTCAAGACGAACATCGGCCACCTGGAGGGCGCGGCGGGCATCGTCGGCCTGGTCAAGGCGGCGTTGAGCATCCGGCGCCGCGAGCTGCCGGGCAGCCTGAACTTCGAGTCGCCGAACCCGGCGATCCCGCTGGCCGAGCTGAACCTGGAGGTCCGCACCCGGCACGGCGCGTGGCCGCGCCCGGACCGACCGCTGGTGGCCGGTGTCAGCTCGTTCGGCATGGGCGGCTCGAACTGCCACGTCGTGCTGGCCGAGCCGCCCGCCGTCGAGCCGTCGGCCGTCGAGCCGTCGGCCGTCGGTGCGGTCGACGCCGAGCCGGTCGACGCCGGCCCGGTGTCCCGGCCGGCTCCCGTGGTGGTGTCGGGCCGCGGCGCGGAGGCGTTGCGGGCGCAAGCGGCGGCGCTCGCGGAGTTCGTGCGGGCCGACCCCTCGCTGTCACCGGCCGACGTCGGCTGGTCGCTCCTGACCACGCGCACGGCGTTCGAGCACCGCGGCGTCGTCGTGGCGGACGACCGCGGGGCGTTGCTGGAGGGACTGGACGCGCTGGCCGCCGGTCGCGGTGTGACCGAGGTGGTCGGGAAGTCCCCGCTGGGCGTGGTGTTCACGGGGCAGGGCGCGCAGCACGCCGACATGGGCCTTGGTCTGCGTGAGGCGTTCCCGGTCTTCGCCGAGGTGTTCGAGGAGGTGCGTTCGCGGTTCTCGGGTCCGGTTCGCGAGGTCGTGGGTTCGGGTGCCGCTGTTGACGAGACGGGTTTCGCGCAGCCCGCGTTGTTCGCCTTCGAGGTCGCGTTGTTCCGGCTGCTGGAGTCGTGGGGTGTGCGGCCCGATTTCGTGGTGGGTCACTCGATCGGCGAGTTGGCCGCGGCTCACGTGACGGGTGTGTGGTCGTTGGACGACGCGTGCCGGGTGGTGGAGGCGCGCGGGAGGTTGATGCAGGCGCTGCCCACCGGCGGCGCGATGCTGGCGGTGGAGGCTTCGGAGGAGGAGGTCACGCCGCTGCTGTCCGCGCGGGTCGCGCTCGCGGCGGTGAACGGGCCGAGCGCGGTGGTGGTCTCCGGCGACGAGGACGCCGTGCTGGCCCTGGAGTCCTCTTTGGACGGGCGGCGGACGCGGCGCTTGACGGTGAGCCACGCGTTCCACTCGCCGCACATGGACGGGATGCTCGAAGACTTCCGCGCGGTGCTGGAGTCGGTCACCTTCCACGCGCCTTCCGCGACGCCGGTGTCCACGGTGACCGGTGGCGTGACCGAGCGGTGGCAGGACCCCGAGTACTGGGTCACCCAGGTGCGCGAGCCGGTGCGGTTCCACGACGCGGTGCTGGCGCTGGCCGACCGGGGCGTGCGCACGGTGCTGGAGGTGGGCCCGGACGGCGTGCTGTCGGCGATGGTCGCGCGCAGCGGGGTCGAGCAGAAGGCCGTCCCGCTGGCGCGCAAGGGCAGGGACGAGGAGCGGACCGCCCTGCAGGCCCTGGGGCAAGCGTTTGCGCGCGGGGTCGAGGTCGACTGGACCGCGTTCTACGCGGGTGCTCGGCGGGTCGAGCTGCCGACCTACGCCTTCCAGCGCGAGCACCACTGGATCGACACGACGGGGCGGCGGGCGGCCGGACGGGGCGCGCCCGAGCCCCGCGAACCCGCCCCGGCGACGCCGAAGGCCCGCGCCACGCCGGACCGGGCCGTGTCGGAACTGGTCGTCGAGCACATCGCGGCCGTGCTCGACTACCCCGCCCACCGGACCGTCGAACTGGGGCTCCCGTTCCGCGACCTGGGTTTCGACTCCCTGATGAGCGTCGAGCTGCGCGACCGCCTGGCCGAGGCCACCGGCCGCGACCTGGCGAGCGGGCTGCTGTTCGACCACCCCACCCCCGCCGCGCTGATCGCCCACCTGTCCGACGTCGAGGACCCCGAGGACGACTTCAGCCCGTCGTTCGCCGACGAGCCGATCGCGATCGTCGGCATGGCCTGCCGCTACCCCGGCGGCGTCGACTCGCCCGAGGACCTGTGGCAGCTGGTGCTGCGCGGCGAGGACGCGATCTCCGGGTTCCCCGCGGACCGGGGCTGGGCCGACGACCTGTTCGACGTCGACCGCGAGCGCTCCGGGCGCAGCTACGTCCGGGAGGGCGGTTTCCTGCGCGACGCGGGCCGGTTCGACGCCGGGTTCTTCGGCATCTCACCGCGTGAGGCGCAGGCGATGGACCCGCAGCAGCGCCTGCTGCTGGAGACCGCCTGGACGGCCGTGGAACGCGCGGGCCTCGACCCGACGTCGCTCAAGGGCAGCCGGACCGGCGTGTTCGTCGGCGGGACCGTCGGGGACTACGGCCCCCGGATGCACGAGGCGCCGGACAGCGTCGAGGGCCACGTGCTGACGGGCGCCGCGCCGAGCGTGATGTCCGGCCGCATCGCCTATCAGCTCGGGCTGCTCGGCCCGGCCGTCACGGTCGACACCGCGTGCTCGTCGTCCCTGGTCGCGCTGCACCTCGCGGTCCAGTCGCTGCGGCAGGGCGAATCGTCGCTGGCCATCGCGGGCGGCGTCACGGTGATGTCCACGCCGGGCATGTTCCTGGAGTTCTCCCGCCAGCACGGCCTGGCCGCCGACGCGCGCTGCAAGTCGTTCTCGGCCGACGCCGACGGCACCGCGTGGTCCGAGGGCGTCGGCCTGCTGGTCGTGGAACGCCTGTCCGACGCCCGCCGCCACGGCCACCCCGTCCTCGCGGTGATCCGGGGCAGCGCGATCAACTCCGACGGCGCGTCCAACGGCCTCACGGCCCCCAACGGCCCGTCGCAGCAGCGGGTGATCCGGCAGGCGCTGGCCAACGCCGGGCTGACCGCCCGGGACGTCGACGTGGTCGAGGCGCACGGCACCGGCACGGCGCTGGGCGACCCGATCGAGGCGGAGGCCATCCTCGCCACCTACGGCCAGGACCGCGACCGGCCGCTGCTGCTGGGCTCGCTCAAGTCGAACATCGGCCACGCGCAGGCGGCGGCCGGCGTCGGCGGCGTGATCAAGGTGGTGCAGGCGATGCGGCACGGCGTGGTGCCGCGCACGCTGCACGTCACCGAGCCGACGCCCAAGGTGGCGTGGGGTTCGGGCCAGGTCGCGCTGGTCACGGAGGAGACCCCGTGGCCGGGCGCCGGCTCGCGTCGGGCGGCGGTCTCGTCGTTCGGCATCAGCGGCACCAACGCGCACGTGGTGATCGAGCAGGGCGACCCGGTCGGGGAGCCCGCGCCGAGCGCCGACACCGACCGGGTGGTCCCGTGGCTGCTGTCGGCCGCCGACGAAGCCGGGCTGCGGGCGCTGGCCGGCAGGCTCCGCGACCACGACTTGGCCGACGCCCGGCCGGAGGACGTCGGTTTCTCGCTGGCCACCACCCGAGCCGCGCTGCCCCGGCGGGCGGCCGTGATCGGGCCCGACTTCACCGCCGGCCTGACCGCGCTGGCCGAGGGCCGCACCGCGCCGAACCTGGTCACCGGGGCGCCGACGACCGGGCGCACCGCGTTCCTGTTCACCGGGCAGGGCGCGCAGCGCGGCGGCATGGGCCGCGAGCTGCGCGAAGCGCACGAGGTGTTCGCGCGGGCGCTGGACGAGGTCTTCGAGGCCATCGACCCCTACCTCGAAGTGCCGCTGTCGCGGGTGGTGCTCGGCGACGACGAGGCGTTGCACCGCACCGAGTTCACCCAGCCGGCGCTGTTCGCGCACGAGGTCGCGCTGTTCCGGCTGGCCGAGCACCACGGCCTCACCCCGGACCTGCTGGCCGGCCACTCGATCGGCGAGATCGCCGCGGCGCACGTCGCGGGCCTGTTCGAGCTGCCCGACGCGGCCCGGCTGGTCGCCGCGCGCGGCCGGCTCATGCAGTCCGCCCGCGCGGGCGGCGCGATGGTCGCCGTCCAGGCCGCGGAGGACGAGATCACGCTCATCCCCGGCGTGGCCCTCGCCGCCGTCAACGGCCCCACGTCCGTGGTGCTGTCGGGCGACCGCGACGCCGTGCACGAGATCGCCGAGGACTGGCGGGCCCGCGGCCGCCGGACCCGCGCGCTGAAGGTCAGCCACGCGTTCCACTCGCCGCACATGGACGACGTGCTGGACGAGTTCCGCGAGGTGGCCCGGACGCTGGACTTCGGCACGCCCGCGCTGCCGGTCGTCTCCACGCTCACCGGTGACGTGACCGACATGGCCGACCCCGACTACTGGGTGCGGCAGCTGCGCGGCACGGTCCGGTTCGCCGCCGCCGTCACCGCGCTGGAGGACCGCGGCGCCCGGCTGTTCGTGGAGGTCGGGCCGGACGCGGTGCTCACCGCGATGGCCGCCGAGTCGTTCACCCGCGGCAGCACGGCCGTCGCGCTGAACCGCGCCGGGCGGTCCGAGGTGGACGGGTTCGCCACCGGCGTCGCCGCGGCGGCGGTGGCGGGCGCGACCACCGACCCGACCGCGTTCCACCCCGGCGGGCGGCGGGTGGACCTGCCTGCCTACCCGTTCGGCGGCGACCGCTACTGGCTCAGCCCGCACCGCGCGTCCGACGCCCGCGACCTGGGACTGGACCCGGTGGGCCACCCGCTGCTCGGCTCCGCGGTCGACCTGGCCGACCGGGACGACGTGGTGCTCACCGGCAGCGTGTCGGCCGACGCGCACCCGTGGCTCGCCGACCACCGGGTCGGCGGCGCCGTCCTGCTGCCCGCGACCGCGTTCCTCGACCTCGCCGTGGCGGCGGGCGACCGGGTCGGCGCGGACCAGGTGGCGGAACTCGTCCTGGAGACGCCCCTGGTGCTGCCCGACCGGGGTTCGGCGCGGGTGCAGGTCGCGGTGGCGCCACCGGACCCCGCCGGCACGCGGTCGTTCACCGTCCACTCCCGGCTGGACGGCGCGTGGACCAGGCACGCCTCCGGCTACCTGGTGCCCGGCGGGGAGCGCGGCGAGGAGCTGGCGCAGTGGCCGCCCGCCGGCGCGGAGCCGGTGTCCGCGGCCGACCTCTACCCGCGGCTGGCGGACCTCGGCTACGACTACGGGCCGGTGTTCCGGGGCGTGCGGGCGCTGTGGCGGCGCGGCGCCGAGGTGTTCGCCGAGGTCCGGCTGCCGGAGGACCAGCACGAGTCGGCCGCGCGGTTCGGCCTGCACCCCGCGCTGCTGGACGCGGTGCTGCACCCCGTGGTGCTCGACGCCGCCGACCCGTCCCGGCCCGGCGAGATCCGGCTGCCGTTCGCGTGGGGCGGGCTCACCCTGCACGCGGCGGGCGCGACCGAGCTGCGGGTGCGGATCTCGCCGACGGGCGGGGGCTCGGTGGCGCTGGCGGTGGCGGACCCGACCGGCAAGCCGGTCGCCACCGTGGCGGAGCTGACCCTGCGCGCCGTCGCCAAGGACAAGCTCGCCGGCCCGCGAGCGGACTCGCTGTTCACCGTGGAGTGGCCGGAGATCACCGCCTCCACCGACGAGGTGGACGTGGAGGTGCTGCGGCTCTCCTCCTCCGAGGCGCACACGCCGGACAGCGCGCACCAGGCGACCAAGAACGCGCTGGACGTCGTGCGGCGGTGGGTGGCCGAGGACCACGACCGCACGCTCGCCGTGGTGACCACCCGCGCGGTGGCGCTGCCCGGCGAAGACGTGCTGGACCTGACCCACGCCCCGGTGTGGGGCCTGGTGCGGGCCGCGCAGTCCGAGCACCCGGGCCGGTTCGTGCTGGTGGACGTCGAGTCGCCCACCACCGACCTGGCGGCGGCGCTCGCGTCGGGCGAACCCCAGGTGGCGGTGCGCGACGGGAAGCCGCGGGCGCCGCGGTTGACCAGGTTCGCGGGGCCGGACCAGCCGGTCCGGCTCGACCCGGAGGGCACCGTGCTCGTCACCGGCGGCACCGGTGGTCTGGGCGCGCTGGTGGCCCGGCGCCTGGTGGCCGCGCACGGCGTCCGGCGCCTCGTGCTGGCGAGCAGGCGCGGCGCGGCGACACCCGGCGCGCGGGAGCTGGTGGCCGAGCTGACGGAGGCCGGCGCGTCGGTGGTGGTCGCGGCGGCCGACGTCGCCGACCGGGACGCCGCCGCCCTGCTCCTGGCGTCCGTGCCCGCCGACCACCCGCTGACCGCGATCGTGCACACGGCGGGCGTGCTGGACGACGGCACGGTGGAGACGCTGACCGCCGACCAGGTGGACACCGTGCTGCGGCCGAAGGTCGACGCCGCGTGGCACCTGCACGAGCTGGCCGGGGACGACTTGGCCGCGTTCGTGGTGTTCTCCTCGGTGTCCGGGGTGACCGGCATGGCGGGCCAGGCCAACTACGCCGCCGCGAACACCTACCTCGACGCGCTCGTCGCCCACCGCCGGGCGCGGGGCCTCAGCGGGACCTCGCTGGCCTGGGGCCTGTGGGACGGCTCCACGGGCATGGGCGGCGGCCTCGGGGACGCCGACCGCGCCCGCTGGTCGCGACTGGGCGTCGTGCCGCTCACCCCGGAGCGCGGGGTGCGGCTGTTCGACGCGGCGCTGGCGGCGGGCGTGTCGACCGCGCCCGTCGAGCTGGACCCGAGCCGGGTCGAGGGCGACCCGCCCGCCGTGCTGCGCGGCCTGGTCACCGGGCGCAGGCGGCGGAGCGCGGCCACCGGCGACGGCTCGTCGTGGGCGCGGACCACCGCGAACCTGCCCGCCGACGAACGGCCGGCCGCCGTGCTGGCCGTGGTCCGCGGGCTCGTCGCGAGCGCGCTCGGCCACGCGTCGGCCGACGACGTCGACCCGACCCGGGCGTTCAAGGAGCTGGGCTTCGACTCGCTCGCCGGCGTGGAGCTGCGCAACCGGCTGGCCGCGGCGACCGGGTTGCGGCTGCCGTCCACGGCGGTGTTCGACCACCCGTCGCCCGCGGCGCTGGCGGCGCACGTGACCGACCTGGTCTCGGCCACCGGGACCGGGACCGTCGCGGCGCGCGCCACCACGCGCGCGTCCGACGAGCCGATCGCGATCATCGGCATGGCGTGCCGGTACCCCGGCGGGGTGCGGTCGCCGCGCGACCTCTGGCGGCTGGTCGCCGACGGCGTGGACGCGGTGAGCGGGTTCCCGGTGAACCGGGGCTGGGACGTCGACGGGCTCTACCACCCGGACCCGGAGCACACCGGCACCTCCTACGCCCGCGAGGGCGGGTTCCTGCACGACGCCGACCTGTTCGACCGGGAGTTCTTCGGCATCTCGCCGCGCGAGGCGACCGCGACCGACCCGCAGCAGCGGCTGCTGCTCGAAACCGCGTGGGAGGCGTTCGAGAGCGCGTCGATCGACCCGGCGACCCTGCGGGGCGGCAACACCGGCGTGTTCGTCGGCGCGATGTACGACGACTACGCGTCCCGGCTGGCCGCGGTGCCGACCGAGTTCGAGGGTTTCCTCCTGGTGGGCAACACGTCGAGCGTCATCTCCGGGCGGCTGGCCTACACCTACGGGCTGCAAGGACCGGCCGTCACGGTCGACACGGCGTGCTCCTCCTCCCTGGTGGCGCTGCACCTGGCCGCGCAGGCGCTGCGGTCCGGGGAGAGCGACCTGGTGCTGGCGGGCGGTGTCACCGTGATGTCCGGCCCGTCGACGTTCGTCGAGTTCAGCCGCCAGCGCGGCCTGTCGCCCGACGGCCGGTGCAAGTCGTTCTCGGCGTCCGCGAACGGCACCGGCTGGTCCGAGGGCGTCGGGCTGCTGCTGGTGGAGCGGCTGTCCGACGCGCGGCGCAACGGCCACGAGGTGCTGGCGGTGCTGCGCGGCAGCGCGGTCAACCAGGACGGCGCCTCCAACGGCCTCACCGCGCCCAACGGTCCCGCGCAGGAACGGGTGATCCGCCAGGCCCTGGCCAACGCCGGGCTGGCGCCGTCCGAGGTGGACGCCGTCGAGGCGCACGGCACCGGCACCACGTTGGGCGACCCGATCGAGGCGCAGGCGCTGCTGGCGACCTACGGCGGCGAGCGGGACGAGCCGCTGTGGCTCGGTTCGCTGAAGTCCAACATCGGGCACGCCCAGGCGGCGGCCGGCGTCGGCGGCGTGATCAAGATGGTGCAGGCCCTCCGGCACGGCGTGCTGCCGAAGACGCTGCACGTGGACGAGCCGTCGCCGCACGTGGACTGGGAGTCGGGCGCGGTCTCGCTGCTCACCGGTTCGCGGCCGTGGCCGGAGGTCGACCGGCCGCGCCGGGCCGCCGTGTCGTCGTTCGGCATCAGCGGCACCAACGCGCACGTGATCCTCGAACAGCCGCCCGCGCCGCGACCGGAGCCGGCGCGGCAGGACCCGCTGGCGGGCTCCTCGGTCGGCGCGGTGGCGTGGCCGCTGTCGGCGAAGGGCGACGCGTCGCTGCGCGGCCAGGCCCGGCGGCTGCTGGACTTCCTCACCGACCGGACCGACCGGACCGACCTCGCCGACCCCGTGAACCCGGCCGACATCGGGTTCTCCCTCGCCGCCAAGCCGGTGCTCGACCACCGGGCCGTGGTGGTCGGCGCCGACCCGCTGCCCGGCCTGGCCGCCCTCGCCGAGGGCCGCCCGCACCCGTCCGTGGTGCGCGGCGGGGACGGCAAGCGCGGCAAGGTCGCGTTCCTGTTCACCGGCCAGGGCAGCCAGCGCCTGGGCATGGGGCGGGAGCTGCACGCGTCGTCCCCGGTGTTCGCCGCCGCCCTCGACGAGGTCTGCGCGCACCTGGACCCGCTGCTGGACCGGCCGCTCAAGGACGTCCTGTTCGCGCCGGAGGGCTCGGCGTCCTCCGCCCTGCTCGACCAGACCGCGTTCACCCAGGCCGCGCTGTTCGCCGTGGAGGTGGCGCTGGCCCGGCTGGTCACCTCGCTGGGCGTCGTGCCGGACTACCTGCTCGGCCACTCGATCGGCGAGGTGACCGCCGCCCACGTGGCGGGCGTGCTCGACCTCGCCGACGCGTGCGCCCTGGTCGCCGCCCGGGGCCGGTTGATGCAGGCGGCGCGGGAGGGCGGCGCGATGGCGGCGGTCGAGGCCGACGAGGCCGAGGTCCGCGAGTCCATCGCGGCGCACGGCGACGCGGTCGCGGTGGCCGGGCTGAACGGGCCGCGCTCCACGGTGGTCTCCGGCGACGAGGGCGCGGTGGAGGAGGTCGTGGCCGCGTGGCGGCAGCGCGGCCGCAAGACCAAGCGGCTGCCGGTGAGCCACGCGTTCCACTCGCCGCACATGGACGACGTGCTGGACGAGTTCCGCGCCGCGATCGCCGGGCTGGACTTCCGACCGCCGCGCGTCCCGCTCGTGTCGAACGTGACCGGCGCCCTGGCCGACGACCGGGTGCTGTCGCCGGACTACTGGGCCCGGCACGTCCGCGAGGCCGTGCGGTTCCTGGACGGCGTGCGGCTGCTGGCGGCCGAAGGCGTCACCGAGTACGTGGAACTCGGCCCGGACGGCGTGCTGACCGCGTTGGCGCGGGAGGCGGTCGACGTCGGCTCGGCCACGCCGGTGCTGAGGGCGGGACGGCCCGAGGCGGACACCGTGCTCACCGCCGTCGCCACCCTGCACACCAGGGGTGTCGAGGTCGACTGGGCCGCGGTGTTCCCCGGCGCGCGGCGGGTGGAGCTGCCGACCTACGCGTTCACGCGCCACCGGCACTGGCTGGAGGGGAACGCGGGGGTCGGCGACGCGGCCGGGTTCGGGCTCGCCGCGACCGACCACCCGCTGCTCGGCGCGGCGGTGGAGCTGGCCGACGGCGGGACCGTGGTGCTGACCGGGCGGCTTTCGCCGCGCACGCACCCGTGGCTTGAGGACCACCGCGTGCGGGGCGCGGTCCTGCTGCCCGGCACGGCGTTCGTGGAGCTGGCCGCGCGGGCCGCCGAACAGGTCGGCTGCGACGTGGTGGAGGAGCTGACCCTGTCCGCGCCGCTCGTCGTGCGCGGCGACGTCCAGGTGCAGGTGACCGTCGGCGCGGCGGACGACGGCGGCAGGCGGGCGCTGACCGTCCACTCGCGGTCCGACGACGGGCCGTGGGTGCCGCACGCCTCGGCTTCCCTGGGCCTCGGCGGCACGAGCGGCGCGAGCGGCGAGGCCTTGACGGAGTGGCCGCCGGTCGGCGAGGAGGTCGACCTCACCGGCGCCTACGAGCGGCTGGCCGCGCGGCAGTACGAGTACGGGCCCGCGTTCCAGGGCCTGCGACGGGTGTGGCGGACCGACGACGCGGTGTACGCGGAGGTGTCGGCGGACGTCGCGACCGGTGGGTTCCTGCTGCACCCGGCGCTGCTCGACGCAGCCCTGCACGTGGTGCTGCCCGGCGTGGTGACCGAGGACGCGCCCGCGGTGCTGCCGTTCTCGTGGTCCGGGGTGCGGGTGCACGCGTCGGGCGCGGGCGCGCTGCGGGTCAGGCTGTCCACAGGGGACGTGGTCTCGCTCGCGGTCGCGGACGCCACCGGCGCCCCGGTGGCCACAGTGGACGAACTCGTGCTGCGGCCGTTGACCGCGGACACCTTGCGGTCCGATGTGGACGGTTTGCACGGCGTGCGCTGGACTCCGCTGGCGGTGCCGCCCACGGCCGACGTGCCCGCCGTGTTCCTGCCGGTGCCGCGTGCGGACGGCGACGTGCCCGAGGCGGCGCGGACCGTCGTCGCGGAGGTGCTGGCGGTCGTGCGGGACCGGCTGGCCGACGAGCGGTCCACCGAGCCGAAGCTGGTCGTGGTCACCGAGGGCGGGGCGGACGACCTGGTCACCGCCTGCGTGCGGGGCCTGCTGCGCTCGGCCGCCACCGAGAACCCGGGCCGGTTCGCGCTCGTGGACGTCGACGAGGAGTCCCGCCACCTGCTGCCGGCCGCGGTGGCGACGGGCGAACCGGAGCTGCGCATCCGTGCGGGCGAGGTCTCGGCCCCGCGGCTGACCAGGGTGACCGGGACCGGGCACGCGCCCTCGTTCGGTGACGGGACCGTGGTGGTGACGGGCGCCACGGGCGCGCTCGGTGCGATCCTGGCGCGGCACCTCGTCACCACGCACGGCGTGCGCGACCTGCTGCTGTTGAGCAGGCGCGGGCCGGCCGCGCCGGGGGCGGTGGAGCTGCGGGACGAGCTGGTCGGGCTGGGCGCGTCGGTGACGGTGACCGCCTGCGACGTGACCGACCGCGGCGCGCTGGCCTCGGCGCTGGTCGGGCGCCGGCTGACCGCCGTCGTGCACACCGCCGGCGTGCTGGACGACGGCGTGCTCGCCGCCATGACCCCCGACCAGCTCGACCGGGTGCTGCGGCCCAAGGTGGACGCCGCCTGGCACCTGCACGAGCTGACCCGCGAGCACGACCTGTCCGCGTTCGTCCTGTACTCGTCGGTCGCGGGGTTGCTCGGCACGGCGGGCCAGGCGAACTACGCGGCCGGGAACGCGTTCCTCGACGCGCTCGCCGAGCACCGCCGCGACCTCGGCCTGCCCGCGACGTCGCTGGCGTGGGGACTGTGGTCGCAGGCCAGTGCGATCAGCGGCCACCTCGCCGACGTGGACGTCCGCAGGCTCGCCCGGTCCGGCCTGCGCCCGCTCGACTCGGCCGAGGCGATGCGGCTGTTCGACACCGCGCTGGGCCTCGACGACGCCGTGCTGGCCGTGACGCGGTTCGACGCGGCGTCCCTGGCGGGTCGCGACGACGTGCCGGCCGTGCTGCGCGGCCTGGTCCGGGCGCCCGCGCGGCGACGTGCGGCGGACGCGGCCGGGCACGAGCCGCCGGCCCTGGCCGCGCTGCCCGAGGCGGAGCGCGGGCGGGCGCTGCTGGACCTGGTCCGGGCGCAGGTCGCGGCCGTGCTCGGGCACGGCGACCCGGCGGGCGTCGACGTCGACCGGGCGTTCACCGAGCTGGGCTTCGACTCGCTGACCGCGGTGGAGCTGCGCAACCAGCTCAACGCCGCCACCGGCCTGCGGCTGGCCACGACGCTCGTGTTCGACCACCCGACGCCCGCGGCGCTGGCCGCGCACCTCGGCGAGCGCGTCGCCGCCGCCGCGCCGGACCCGGTGTCGGCCGAGCTGGACCGCCTGGAGCGGGCGCTGCGCTCGGCGCCCCTCGACGGTCGCGCGGCCGAGCGGCTGCGCGCCCTGCTCGACGCGCACGACCGGCCCGGCGGCGACCCCGCCGACCCGGTCGACCGCGAAGACCTGGAGGCCGCGTCCGACGACGAGCTGTTCGCCCTGGTCGACGACCTGGACTCCACCGGACCCTGGAGCTGATGACGTGGCTGACGAGGACAAACTCCGCGACTACCTGAAGCGTGCCATCGCCGACGCCCGGGACGCCCGCCGCCGGTTGAAGGAGGTCGAGGACCGCGAGCAGGAACCCGTCGCGATCGTCTCGACGGCCTGCCGCTACCCCGGCGGGGTGCGCTCGCCGGAAGACCTGTGGCGGCTCGTCGCCGACGGCGTCGACGCGGTGTCGGACTTCCCGGACAACCGGGGCTGGCCCGACGGGCTCTACGACCCGGACCCCGACCGGGTCGGCCGGTCCTACTCGCGGCGCGGCGGGTTCCTGCACGACGCCGACCGGTTCGACCCCGCGTTCTTCGGCATGTCGCCGCGCGAGGCGCTGGCCGTGGACCCGCAGCAGCGGCTGCTGATGGAGACGACGTGGGAGGCGTTCGAACGGGCCGGTGTCGACCCGCACTCGGTGCGGGGCAGCCGCACCGGGGTGTTCACCGGCGTGATGTACAACGACTACGGGTCGCGCGCGCACCTGCCGGGGCGTGACTTCGAGGGGTACCTGTTCAGCGGCAGCGCGGGCAGCGTCGCGTCCGGCCGGGTGGCCTACGCGTTCGGGCTGGAGGGCCCGGCGGTCTCGGTCGACACCGCGTGCTCGTCGTCCCTGGTGGCCCTGCACCTCGCGGTGACGGCGCTGCAACGCCGCGAGTGCGACCTGGCGCTGGCCGGCGGCGCGACGGTGATGTCGACGCCCGTGGCGTTCGTCGAGTTCTCCCGGCTGCGCGGGCTCGCGCCGGACGGCCGGTGCAAGTCGTTCGGCGCCGGCGCCGACGGCACCGGGTGGGCCGAGGGCGTCGGCCTGCTGCTGCTGGAACGGTTGTCGGACGCGCGGCGGCACGGGCACCGGGTGCTGGCCGTGGTGCGCGGCAGCGCGGTGAACCAGGACGGCGCGTCCAACGGGCTCACCGCGCCGAACGGTCCCGCGCAGGAGCGGGTGATCCGGCAGGCGCTGGCGCGAGCACGACTGTCCACTTCGGACGTCGACCTGGTGGAGGCGCACGGCACCGGCACGGTGCTGGGCGATCCGATCGAGGCGAACGCCCTGCTCGCGACGTACGGCCAGGACCGCGTCGGCGAGCCGCTGTGGCTGGGGTCGCTGAAGTCGAACATCGGGCACGCCCAGGCGGCGGCCGGGGTCGGCGGCGTGATCAAGGTGGTGGAGGCGATGCGGCACGGCGTGCTGCCGCGCACCCTGCACGCCGACACGCCCTCGCCGCACGTGGACTGGTCGGCCGGCGCGGTGTCGCTGCTGACCCGGGAACGGCCGTGGCCCGCGGTCGACCGGCCCCGGCGGGCGGCGGTGTCGTCGTTCGGCTTCGGCGGGACGAACGCGCACGTGATCGTGGAGCAGGCGCCGGAGGTCGCCGGAGCGCCCGACGAGGCCGTCACCGGACCGCCCGGCCCGGCCGTCGTGCCCTGGGTGCTGTCGGCGGCGTCCGCCGAGGCGCTGCGGGAGCAGGCCGACCGGCTGCTGACCGCGGTCGGGTCGGCGGACGCGGCCGGTTCACCCGCGGACGTCGGCTTCTCGCTGGCGACCGGGCGCGCCGCGCTGGACCACCGCGCGGTGGTCGTGGGCGCGGACCGGGAGTCGTTGCTGCGGGGGGTGGCGGCGGTGGCGTCGGACGCCCCGGCGGCGGACGTGGTGCTCGGCGTGCGCGGTGGCGGGAAGACGGCGTTCCTGTTCACCGGGCAGGGGTCGCAGCGCGCGGGCATGGGCCTCGCGCTGGCGGCCGGGTTCCCGGTGTTCGCGGCGGTCTTCGACGAGGTGTGCGCGCGGTTCTCGACGGACCGGCCGCTGCGGTCGGTCATCGGGTCCGGGGACGACCTGGACCTGACCGGGTACGCGCAGCCGGCGCTGTTCGCGCTGCAGGTGGCCCTGTTCCGGCTGGTGGAGTCGTGGGGTGTGCGGCCGGACGTGGTGGTCGGGCACTCGATCGGCGAACTGGCCGCCGCGCACGTGGCCGGGGTGCTCTCGCTGGAGGACGCCTGCCGGGTGGTCGAGGCGCGCGGGAAGCTGATGCAGGCGTTGCCGGTGGGCGGCGCGATGATCGCTGTGCAGGCGTCTGAGGACGAGGTGCTGCCGCTGCTGCGGCCGGGTGTGGCGGTGGCGGCGGTGAACGGGCCGACGTCGGTGGTGATCTCCGGTGACGAGGACGAGACCGAGCAGGTGGCCGCCGCGCTGACCGCCCTGGGGCGCAAGACCAAGCGGCTGACGGTGAGCCACGCGTTCCACTCGTCGCACATGGACCCGATGCTCGAAGAGTTCCGCGAGGTCGTCCGGGGCGTGACCCTGGCCGAGCCGCGGACCTCCTACGTCTCGACGGTCGGCGAGGCGGCGTCCTGGACCTCGCCCGACTACTGGGTGGACCAGGTCCGCCGACCGGTGCGCTTCCACGACGCGGTCACCCGGCTGGTCGACCAGGGCGTCACCGCGGCGCTCGAACTCGGGCCGGACGCGGTGCTGACGGCGCTGGTCCCCGAAGGCGTGACGGCGGTGCCGCTGCTGCGCGCCGCCCGCCCCGAACCGACCGCCGCCGTGACGGCGCTCGGCCGCCTGCACGCGGTCGGCGTCGAGGTGGACTGGCGGGCGTTCTTCGGCGGTGGCCGGTTCGTGGACCTGCCCACCTACGCGTTCCAGCGCGAGCGCTACTGGCTGGACCCGGTCACCTCCGACGACGGGCACCCGCTGCTCGGCGACCAGGTGGCGGTGGCGGGCACCGGCGAGGCGCTGTTCACCGGCCGGGTGACGGCGGACCGGCTGCCGTGGCTGCCGGAGCCGTTCGGCACGCCGGTGCTGCCGGGCTCGGCCCTCGTGGAGGTGGCACTGCGGGCGGGTGGCGAGCTCGGCACGCCCGCGGTGGCGGAACTGCTCGTGCACGCCCCGGTGGCGTTGACCGGGCCGGTGCGCCTCCAGCTGCGCGCGGGCGCCGCCGACGGCGGCCGGCGCGCGGTGACCATCCACGCCAGGGCGGACGACCAGGTGGACTGGACGTTGCACGCCACCGGGACGCTCACCGCCGACGAGCGCGCGGCGGCGCCGGTGGCCGGCCGGCGGGACGAGCACGCGGTGGCCCCGGAGGACGCGTCCCGCTACGGCCTGCACCCGGCGTTGTCGGCCGCGGCGCTGGGGGAGGGCGACCGGCTGGCGCACGTGTGGCGCGACGTCCGCCTGCACGCCACCGGAGCGGCGGTCGTGTGGGCCGCGGCGGGCCCGGGCGGCGGGCTGGAACTCGTCGACGCGGCCGGGTCCCCCGTGTTGAGCGTCGGGGCCGTCGAACTCCGGGCGATCGGGTCGGCGGAGGTGGGGACCTCGCTGCCCCTGCACGAGACGCGCTGGGTCGCGCTGCCCGACGACATCGGTGAGCACGCGGTCAGCTGGGCGTCGGCCGAGGACCCCGCGCACCCCCGCGCGGACGCGGTGTTCGCCGACTTCCGGTCCACCGACACCGACACCGACACCGACACCGACACCGACACCGACGTCGTCGCGTCCGTCCACCGCCGGGCCGCGGCCGCGCTCGACCTGGTCCGGCGCTGGTCGGCGCGGGAGGACCCGGGCAAGCTCGTCGTGCTCACGCGGGTGGACGACCTGGCGGGCGCGGCGGTCACCGGGCTGCTGCGGTCCGTGCGGTCCGAGAACCCCGGTCGCGTGCTCACCGTCGCCCTCGACGGCGAGGACATCCCGTTCGACGCGCTCGCCCGCCTGGTCGCGACCGGTGAGCCGGAGGCCGAGGTCCGGGGCGGTGTCACCTCCGTGCCCAGGCTGGAGCGGCTGACCGGGACCGGAGGCACGCCCGAGTGGGGCGGAACGGTGCTGATCACCGGCGCCGGCGCGCTGGCCTCGGAGGTGGCCCGGCACCTGGTCACCGCGCACGGCGTCACCGACCTGCTGGTGGTGAGCAGGCGCGGCGATCGGGCGCCGGGGGCGGCCGACCTGGCCGCGCGGCTCACCGGGCTGGGCGCGACCGTGCGGATCGAGGCGTGCGACGTCGCCGACCGGGACGCGCTGGCCGCGGTGATCGCCGGCGTCCGCCTCACCGCCGTCGTCCACACGGCGGGCGTGCTGGACAACGGCCTCGCGCCGGACCTGACCGCCGACCGGCTGGCCGCCGTGCTGCGGCCCAAGGTCGACGGCGCCTGGCACCTGCACGAACTCGTCGGGGACGTGCGGGCGTTCGTCCTGTTCTCGTCGGTCGTCGGCGTCCTCGGCGGACCGGGGCAGGCCAACTACGCCGCCGCGAACGCGTTCCTGGACGCCCTCGCCGCCCACCGGGCCGCCGCGGGGCTGCCCGCGACGTCGATCGCCTGGGGGCTGTGGGCGCGGCCGGGTGGCATCAACGCGGAGCTGGACGAGGTCGCCCGCAACCGGTTCGCGCGGGACGGCTTCCGGCCGGTCACCACCGAGGAGGGCCTGGCCCTGCTCGACGCCGCGCTGGCGAGCGGTCGGCCGGCGCTGACCGCGACACCGCTGCGGGCCAAGCCGCGCACCGCCCGGCGCGTGGCGGCGGGGCAGTCCGCGGCCGACTTCGCGGCCAGGCTCAGGGCGCTGGACCCGGCCGGGCGGGAGCGGGTCGTGCTGGACCTCGTCCGCGCCGAGGCCGCCGCCGTGCTCGGCTTCCCGGACACCGCGCAGGTTCCCGCCGACCGGCCGTTCCAGGAGCTCGGGTTCGACTCGCTGACCGCGGTGGACCTGCGCAACCGGCTCGGCGCGACCACCGGTGTCGCGCTGCCCGCCACCGCCGTGTTCGACCACCCGACGCCGAACGCGCTGGCCGCCCTCGTGCTCGGTGAGGCGGCGCCGACCGGGAAGTCGCCGGTGCTCACCGAGCTGGACCGGCTGGAAGCCGCGTTGTCCGGCGTGGCGCGGGACGCGGCGGACCGGCGCGGCAAGGAGCACGCCGAGGTCGCCGCGCGGCTGCGCACGCTGCTCGTCCGCTGGACCGGGACGGGGGACGAGCAGCCGGACCACCACCCGGAGGTGATCACCTCGGCCACCGCGGACGAGATCTTCGACTTCATCGACAACCAGCTCGGCCGCGCGTCGAGCTGACCGACGAGGAGCAAGCAGGAGCCATGTCGAAAGAAGAGAAGCTCGTCGACTACCTCAAATGGGTGACAGCCGACCTGCAGAAGGCGCGGCAGCGGATCGCGCAGCTCGAATCCGGCCTGGAGGAGCCGGTGGCGATCGTCGGCATGGCCTGCCGGTTCCCCGGCGGGGTCCGCACCCCGGACGACCTGTGGCGGCTGGTCGCCGACGGCGGTGACGCCATCTCGCCTTTCCCCGACGACCGGGGCTGGGACCTGGAGCGGCTGTACGACGAGGACCCGGCCACGCCCGGCACGTCCTACAGCCGCGAGAGCGGGTTCCTGGATCGGGCGGGCGAGTTCGACGCGGGCTTCTTCGGCATCTCGCCGCGCGAGGCGCTGGCCATGGACCCCCAGCAGCGGGTGCTGCTGGAGACCGCCTGGGAGGCGTTCGAGGACGCGGGCATCGACCCGGCCGCGCTGCGCGGCGACCCGGTCGGGGTGTTCGTGGGCGCGGTCGAGCAGACCTACCTGCCGCTGGAGGGCCCGGAGGAGTTCGAGGGCTACCTGATGACCGGCAAGCTGGGCAGCGTCGCGTCCGGCCGGGTGTCCTACACGTTCGGGTTCGAGGGCCCGGCCGTCACGGTCGACACCGCGTGCTCGTCGTCCCTGGTGGCCCTGCACCTCGCGGTGCAGTCGGTGCGGCGCGGCGAGTCGACCATGGCCCTCGCGGGCGGCGCCACGATCACCGCCACGCCCGGCGGGTTCGTCGACTTCGCCCGCCAGCGCGGGCTCGCGCCGGACGGCCGGTGCAAGTCGTTCGCCGCGGCGGCGGACGGCACGAGCTGGTCCGAGGGCGTCGGCCTGCTGCTGGTCGAGCGGCTGTCGGACGCGCGGCGGCACGGGCACCGGGTGCTGGCCGTGGTGCGCGGCAGCGCGGTGAACCAGGACGGCGCGTCCAACGGCCTCACCGCGCCCAACGGTCCCGCGCAGGAGCGCGTGATCCGGCAGGCGCTGGCCGACGCCAAGCTCGACGTGTCCGACGTGGACGCCGTGGAGGCGCACGGCACCGGCACCAGGCTCGGCGACCCGATCGAGGCGCGGGCCCTGCTGGCCACCTACGGCCAGGGCCGCACCGGCGAGCCGCTGTGGCTGGGGTCGCTGAAGTCGAACATCGGGCACGCGGTGGCGGCGGCCGGCGTCGGCGGCGTGATCAAGGTCGTGCAGGCCCTCCGGCACGGCGTGCTGCCCAGGACGCTGCACGTGGACGAGCCGACGCCGATGGTGGACTGGTCGGCGGGCGCGGTGTCGCTGCTGACGTCGACCCGGCCGTGGCCGGAGGTCGACCGGCCGCGCCGGGCCGCCGTGTCGGCGTTCGGGGTGAGCGGCACCAACGCGCACGTGATCCTCGAACAGCCACCCGCGTCCGAACCCGTCGCCCCGGCGCTCCGGACGCCCACCGCGGTGCCGTGGGTGTTCTCGGCGAAGACACCGGACGCGCTGCGGCGGCAGGCCGGGCGCCTGGCGGACGTGGGCGGTCGGCCGCTGGACGTGGCGTACTCGTTGACCGCGAGCCGGGCCGCGCTGGAGCACCGGGCGGCCGTCGTGTCGGACGACCCCGCGGCGGCGCTGCGGGCGTTCGCGGCGGGGGAGGGCGGCCCCGACGTGGTGACCGGCTCCCCGGCCGGGGGCGGGCTCGGGCTGCTGTTCACCGGGCAGGGCGCGCAGCGCGCCGGCATGGGGTCGGCGCTGGCGCGTGAGTTCCCGGTGTTCGCCGAGGTGTTCGAGGACGTGTGCTCGCGGTTCTCGGGTTCGGTTCGCGAGGTTGTGGGTTCTGGCGCCGGTGTCGACGAGACGGGCTTCGCGCAGCCCGCGTTGTTCGCTTTCGAGGTCGCGCTGTTCCGGTTGTTGGAGTCGTGGGGTGTGCGGCCCGATTTCGTGGTGGGGCATTCGGTCGGCGAACTGGCCGCGGCTTATGCGGCGGGTGTGTGGTCGTTGGACGACGCCTGCGCGGTGGTCGAGGCGCGCGGGGAGCTGATGCAGGCGTTGCCCACCGGCGGCGCGATGTTCGCGGTGCAGGCGTCCGAGGACGAAGTGCTCCCGCTGGTCGAGGGGCAGCTGCGGCTGGCGCTCGCGGCGGTGAACGGGCCGAACGCGGTGGTGATCTCCGGTGACGAGCGCGCCGCCGGAGCGGTCGCGGCGCGGTTGGCCGCGGCCGGGCGCAGGACGAAGCGGTTGGCGGTGAGCCACGCGTTCCACTCACCGCTCATGGACCCGATGCTGGAGGCGTTCCGCGCCGTCGTGCGCGAGACGACCCTTGAGCCCGCCCGCATCCCCTACATCTCCACGGTCGCCGGGACCGGTTCGTGGCACTCGCCCGACTACTGGGTGGAGCAGGTCCGCCGGCCGGTGCGCTTCCGGGACGCGGTGGACGCCCTGCTCGCCGAGCGGGTCACCACGCTGCTGGAGGTCGGCCCCGGTCCGGTGCTGACCGCGATGGCCGCGCAGTGGGTCGGCGAGCCCGCCGCCGCGCTGGCCTCGGTGCGCGCCGACCGGCCCGAACCCGAGTCGGTGGTCACCGCGCTGGCCGCGCTGCACGTGCGCGGTGCGGCCGTGGACTGGGAAGCGTTCTACGAGGGCACCGGCGCCCGGCGCGTCGACCTGCCGTTCTACCCGTTCCAGCGGGACCGCCACTGGCTGACCCCGCCCACCGCCGACGCCGCCGGGCTCGGGCTGGGCCGGGTCGACCACCCGGTGCTCGGCACGGCCGTCGACGTCGCGGGCACCGGGCAGACCGTGCTGTCCGGCCGGCTGTCGCCCCGCGACCCGGCGTCACCGGCGGTGCTGGTGGAGTGGGCGTTGCGGGCGGCGGACGAGGTCGGCTGCACGGTGGTGGACGAGCTGACCGTCCGGACGCCCCTGGTGGTGGACCGCGCGCTCCAGGTGCAGGTGGTGGTGGAGGCGGCGGAAGCGGACGGACGCCGTCCGGTCGCCGTCCACAGCCGCCCGGACGCCGACCTCGCGTGGACCACGCACGCCGTCGGCCACCTGGCGCTGGGCGGTCCCGCTCCGGCCGCGTTCGAGTCCGGCGACGTGGTGGAGGTGGCCGACGCGGCGGGGCACGAGCTGCACCCGGCGCTGCTGGAGGCGGCGGTCGGTCCCGGGTTCGCGCACCACTGGCGGTCGGTGCGGCTGCACGCGGGCGGCGCGACGGCCCTGCGGGTCCGCCGGACCCGGACGCCGGACGGGGTCGCGGTCGACGCGGTCACCCCCGGCGGCACGCCGGTGCTGACGGTGGGCGCGGTGCGCACCCGGCCGGTGGTCGAGCCGGACCGGGGGCGGCCCCACGACTCGCTGTTCGGCACCGAGTGGACGCGGATCGTCGCGCCGGAGCCCGCGACGGCGGTGCGGTGGCGGACCCTCGGCCCCGACCAGGCCGACGCCGACGTGTCCGGTGTGGACGCCGTCGCGGTGCCGTTCGCGACGGGCGCCGAAGACGCGCCGGCCGCCGTGCACCGGATGACGCGGGAGGCGTTGGCGTTCGTCCAGCGCTGGCTGGCGGACGACGGCCTGGCCGGCACCGCGCTGGTCGTGATCACCCGGCGGGCGGTGGCCGCGGCCGGTGAGCCGCGCGACCCGGCCGCCGCGGCGGTGTGGGGCCTGGTCCGGTCGGCCCAGGCGGAGGCGCCGGGGCGGATCGTGCTGGTCGACGTGGACCACCTGGCCGACCCCGGCACGTCCCGGCTGGACGCGGTGCTGGCCTCCGGCCAGGCCCAGGCGGCGGTCCGCAACGGCGAGGTGCTGGTGCCGAGGCTGACCCGGCTCGACCCGACCGACGACGGGGACGGGCCGCGGTGGGACGCCGGCGGCACCGTCCTGGTCACCGGTGGCACGGGCGCGCTCGGCGCCCTCGTCGCCCGCCACCTGGTCACCGCCCACGGCGTGCCCCGCCTGCTCCTCACCAGCCGCCGGGGCGCCGACAGCCCCGGCGCGGCCCGGCTCCGGGCGGAGCTGACCGCCCTCGGCGCGCACGTCGACGTCGTCGCCTGCGACGTCGGCGACCGCGACGCCGTCACCGGGCTCCTCGCCGCCATCCCGGCCGAGCACCCGCTGACCGGCGTCGTGCACACGGCGGGCGTCCTGGACGACGCCGTCATCGGCTCGCTCACCCCCGAGCGGCTGTCCGCCGTGCTCGCGCCCAAGGCCGACGCGGCCTGGCACCTGCACGAGGCGACCAGGCGCCTCGACCTCACCGCGTTCGTCCTGTTCTCCTCCATCGCGGGCGTCATCGGCGGGCCGGGGCAGGGCAACTACGCCGCCGCGAACGTCGCCCTCGACGCCCTCGCCGAGCACCGCGCCGCGCTCGGCCTCCCGGCGACGTCGATCGCCTGGGGCCTGTGGGCGGGCGTCGGCGGCCTCGGCGGGCACCTGGAGGAGGCCGACCTCAAGCGCATCGCCCGCACCGGGTTCCTGCCGGTGACCGCCGAGACCGGGCCCGGCCTGCTGGACGCGGCGCTGGCCAGTTGCGTCCCCGCGGTGGTCGCCACGCCGATCGACGTGCCGACCCTGCGGGCCCGGCCGGACCGGGCGCCCGCGATCCTCTCCGGCCTCACCCGCGCCACCGCGCGGCCGAAGGCCGCCGACCGGGCGGACGCCGCCCCCGACCTGGCCGACCTGACCGGGGCCCGGCGCCGGGAGGCCGTGCTGGACGTGGTGCGCGCCGAGGCGGCGCAGGTGCTCGGCCACACCGCGGGCATCGAGCCCGACCGGAACCTGGCCGACCTCGGGTTCGACTCGCTCACCTCGGTCGAGCTGCGCAACCGGCTGGCCGCGGCCACCGGCCTGGCGCTGCCCGCCACGCTGGTGTTCGACCACCCCACGCCGGCCGCGCTCGCCGACCACCTGCACGCGGGGATGGCCGAGGGGGAGGACCCCGCGGGAGCGGCCGACGAGGTCGACTACACCGCCGACATCGCGCTGGCCGACGACATCCGCCCGGCCGCCGAGGTCGTCCGGGTCGCGGTCGACCCGCGCGAGGTCTTCCTCACCGGCGCGACCGGCTTCCTGGGCGCCTTCCTGCTGCGCGACCTCCTCCGCGACACCGACGCCCGCGTGCACTGCCTCGTGCGCGCGGACAGCGAGGAGCAGGCCCGGGAAAAGCTCGACGCGAACCTCCGCTGGTACCAGGTGGACGTCGACCGCTCCAGGGTGTCCGTCGTCGTCGGCGACCTGGCCGCGCCCCGCCTGGGGCTCACCGAGGAGCGGTTCGACGGGCTGGCCGCCGCGGTCGACGTCGTCTTCCACGCCGGCGCGACGGTCAACTGGCTGCGCTCCTACGACGAGCTGAAGGTCCCCAACGTGCGCGGCACCGAGGAGGTGCTGCGGCTGGCCGCGCGGCACCGCACGGTCCCCGTGCACCACGTGTCCACGGTCGGCGTGTTCCCGGCCGTGGTCGAACCGGGCGTGCCGCTCAAGGTCGGCGACCCGACCGGCCCGGCCGAAGCCCTGCCCAGCAACTACCTGCGCACCAAGTGGGTCGCCGAGCGGGTGGTCGACCTCGCCCGCGACCGCGGCCTGCCGGTCTCCGTCTACCGGGTGGACGTGATCTCCGGCGACCAGGACAACGGCGCCTGCCAGACGCGCGACTTCGTCTGGCTCGGGCTGAAGGGCCTGGTGCAGGCGCGGGCCGTGCCGGCGGGCCTGAAGGGCGCCGTGCACATGGTGCCGGTCGACTACGTCTCCGCGGGCATCACCGCGCTCGCCCGCCGGGAGCACGGCCGCACGTTCCACTTCCACAACCCCGGCCACCAGGGCTTCGGCGACTTCGTGGAGCACCTGAGGACGTTGGGCTACCCGTTGCGCGAGGTGGACCGCGACGCCTTCCGCGCGCACGTGCGCGCCGACCGCGACAACGCCCTGCTGCCGCTGCTGGACGCGTTCGAGCTGATGGCCGCGGACAGCGACGCCTTCTACCCGCCCATCGACACCACCGAGACCGACGCGGCGCTGGAACCCGCCGGGGTGCGCTGCCCGGTCGTCGGGGAGGACCTGTTCGCCAAGTACGTCGACTTCTTCGTGCGCGCCGGGTACCTCCCGCCCGCCCCGTCGCGAACTCTGGATTGAGGGGACCATGACTGTCACCGATGAAGCGCCGCGCGACCTGCGCGCCCGCGTCGCCGAACTGCGCGCGTTGCGCGAGCAGGTCGAGCCGGGACCGCTCGCGAAGGCGTCGCGGGCGCAGCACGACCGCGGCAAGCTGACCGTGCGGGAACGCCTCGACCTGCTGTTCGACGAGGGCACGTTCCGCGAGATCGAACCGCTGCGCCGGCACCGGGCCACCGGGTTCGGCCTGGAGGACCGCCGGCCGCACACCGACGGCGTGGTCACCGGCTGGGGCCGCGTCCACGGCCGCACCGCGTTCGTCTACGCGCACGACTTCCGCATCTTCGGCGGGTCGCTCGGCGAGGCGCACGCCGAGAAGATCCACAAGGTGATGGACCTCGCCGAGTCGGCGGGCGCGCCCATCATCAGCCTCAGCGACGGCGCGGGCGCGCGCATCCAGGAGGGCGTCTCCGCGCTCGCGGGCTACGGCGGCATCTTCCGCCGCAACGTCCGGGCGTCCGGGGTGATCCCGCAGATCAGCGTGATGCTCGGGCCGTGCGCGGGCGGCGCGACGTACTCGCCCGCGCTGACCGACTTCGTGTTCATGGTGCGCGGGATCTCGCAGATGTTCATCACCGGGCCGGACGTGGTGCGGTCGGTGACCGGCGAGGACATCACGCACGAGCAGCTGGGCGGCGCGGACGCGCACGCCGGCGTGTCGGGCGCGGCGCAGTTCCTCTACGACGACGAGGTCGAGTGCCTGGCCGACGTCCGGCACCTGGTGTCGATGCTGCCCGCGAACAACCGCGAGCTGCCACCGGTCGTGGCGCCGGACGACCCGGCCGACCGGGAGAACACCGCGCTGCTCGACCTCGTGCCCGCCGACCCGAACCGGGCCTACGACATGCGCGCGGTGATCGAGGACGTCGTGGACGACGGCGACCTGTTCGAGGTGCACGCCAACTGGGCGACCAACATCGTCTGCGGCCTCGCCCGGCTCGACGGGCACGTGGTCGGCATCGTGGCCAACCAACCGGCCTCCCTCGCGGGCGTGCTCGACATCCACGCCTCGGAGAAGGCGGCGCGGTTCGTGCAGACGTGCGACTCGTTCAGCATCCCGCTGGTGACGCTGGTCGACGTGCCCGGCTTCCTGCCGGGTCGCGAGCAGGAGCACGGCGGGATCATCCGGCACGGCGCGAAGCTGCTCTACGCGTACTGCGCGGCGACCGTGCCCCGCATCCAGGTGATCCTGCGTAAGGCTTACGGCGGCGCGTACATCGTGATGGACTCCCGGTCGATCGGCGCCGACCTGTCGTTCGCCTGGCCCATCAACGAGATCGCGGTGATGGGCGCCGAGGGCGCGGCGAACGTCGTGTTCCGCCGCGAGATCGCCACCGCCCCCGACCCGGAGGTGGCGCGGGCGCAGCGGATCAAGGAGTACCAGCGCGAGCTGGTGCACCCGTACTACGCGGCCGAGCGCGGTCTGGTCGACGACGTCATCGACCCGGCGCACACCCGGTCCACGCTGATCGACGCGCTGGCCGTGCTGCGCGCCAAGCGCGTCGACCTCCCGTCCCGCAAGCACGGGAACCCGCCGACGTGACGGGCGCGCCGTTCCTGCGGGTGGACCGCGGCGAGCCCAGCCCCGAGGAGCTGGCGGCCGTCGCGGTCGCCCTGCACGCCCTGCACGCCCTGTCGCGTGCCGAGAAGACCGCACCGCCACCCACTTCCGCGTCCACGTGGACCGCGAAGCCCTACCGCGCGCCCGGCGCGTGGAACTGATGTCCCTCCCAGGAGAAGAGGTCTCCGGTGACCGCCGTCCACAGTGAACGTGAACTCGCCGAACCGCACCTGCTCGGGTGGTTGTCGAGCATCGGCCTGGACGTCGAGTACGTCCGGGCCGAGGGGAACACGCTCTACCGGCGCGCCGAAGACGGTCGCGAGGTGCCGGTGCTCGACTTCGCGGGCGGCTACGGCTCGTTGATGCTCGGGCACAACCACCCCGCGATCGTGGCGCGCGCCCGGGAGCTGCTGGCCGCGGGGACGCCGATCCACGCCCAGTTCTCCCGGCACCCGTACGCCAACGAGGTGGCCAACCGGCTCAACCGGATCATCCGGCGCGAGCTGGACGACGACGAGGCGTTCTCGGCGATCTTCGCCAACAGCGGCGCGGAGGCCGTCGAAGCGGCGATCAAGCACGCCGAGCTGGACCGCGTGCTGCGCGCGGCCGAGCTGATGGCCGACGTCGAGGCCAACCTGGCGGCGTTGTCCGGCCCGATCGCGGCGAGCGCGCACGAGCGGGTCGGCAGCACGCCCGCGTCCGGGCGGGCCGGGCTGCTGGCCGCGATCGCCCGGCACAACGCCGAGGTCACCGCCCGCCCGCCGGTGTTCCTGACGCTGGAGGGCTCGTTCCACGGGAAGCTGGCGGGCAGCGTGCAGCTCACCCACAACGCCGACTACCGCACGCCGTTCGCGGCGCTCGCGGCGCAGGCGCGGTTCGTGCCGCTCGACCGGCCCGGCGCGGCGAAGGCCGTCGCGGACGAGGTGCGCGCGACCGTGCTGGACGTCGTGGTCGAGGGCGGCGAGGCGCGGGTGGTCGAGCGCGACTACCCGGTGGTCGCCGCGTTCCTGGTGGAACCCATCCAGGGCGAGGGCGGCATCAAGGTGGTGTCCGCCGAGCTGGCGGGCGAGATCCAGCAGGTGTGCGCCGACCTCGGCGCGCCGGTCGTGGTCGACGAGATCCAGAGCGGCATGGGCCGGTCCGGCGCGTTCCTGGCGAGTTCGCTGGTGGGGCTGCGCGGCGACTACTACGCGCTGGCCAAGAGCCTCGGCGGCGGTGTGGCGAAGGCGTCGGTGCTGCTGGTGCGCGAATCGCGGTACCGGCCCGACTTCGAGCTGGTGCACAGCTCGACGTTCGCGAAGGACGCGTTCTCCTGCCACATCGCGGCGACGGTGCTGGACCTGCTGGAGGCCGACGACGGCCGGGCCTACCGGCAGGCGGCGGAACTGGGCGGGAAGCTGACGGCCGCGCTGCGCGCCGTGCGATCGGACTACCCGGACGTCGTGAAGGACGTGCGCGGCCGGGGCCTGATGCTGGGGCTGGAGTTCCACTCGCAGGTCGGGGCGGCGTCACCGTCGATCCGCGCGAACGCGGGCCTGCTCGGCTACGTGATCGCCGGCTACCTGCTCCAGGCCCACGACATCCGCACCTTCCCGACCGCGAGCGCCGTGACCACGCTGCGGTTCGAACCGTCGATCCTGCTGACCGACGCCGAGATCGGCAGCCTGGACGCCGCCCTCCGCGCGGTGTGCGAGATCCTGCGCGCCCAGCCGGACGGGGGGTTCGCGACGTCCTGACCGCGGCCCGGCCCCTTCCGCGCGCCGGGAGGGGCCGGCCCCGGCCCCGGCCACCGCCCGCACCGAGCGGATGTGGCTGACCAGGAACTCGCGGTGCCCGCCGCACGGCCCGCAGTCGGCCTTCAGGTTGCCCGCCGCGTGGTCCACCGGCGTGATGACGTGCTTCACCGTGGTCCGCGGGCCGCTCGCCACCGCGATCTCCACCGACGTCCGGCTCACCAGCGCGTCCGCCAGCAGCACGACCTCCGAGTCGCGCAGCACCAGCGACTGGTCCCGCAGCAGCCGCACCGCGCCGACCCGCTGCGACTCCGCCGGCGGCAGCACGAACGTCGGCCGCGGCCGTTCCCGCTCCACCAGCGCCGCCGCCAGCTTCGCCAGCTCCTGCCCGGTCAGCGGCGCCCTCCACCCGTCGACGCCCACCCGTACCACCGGCGGTGGCGGCTCGGCCCGGCGCCGGGGCGCCCGCTCGATCACCGCCGCGCCGTCCGCGCCGGCCGTCGTCGGCGCGTAACCGGCCGCCCGCAACAGCGCCAACGTCTCGCCGACGGGCTTCGCCGACGCCAGCACCGTCGGACCCAGCGGCTGCAGCGACAGCGGCGCCAACGACCGGTGCCGGGCGATCTCGCCGAGCAGCACCGGGTCCTCGGTCCGCACGCAGCACGCCACCGGCGTCACCGTGATCCGCCCGTGCTGCCGCGCCACCTCTCGGACCAGGTGCTCCAAGGTCGGCGGCACGCCGTGCTCGGCCACCGACGCCAGCCGCGCCAGCAGCTCGTCCGGCGCGTGCCCCGCGTCCAGCGCCCGCCGCACGCTCTCGCCGCTGAACCGCCACCCGCCCGTCGCGCCGTCCGCGGCCAGGTCCAGCACCTCGCTCAGCCCGCGGCTCGGCAGCCCGGCCACCGCGGCGGTCAGGTCCGGCCGCAGGTGCGCCGTCGCCGCCGCCGGCGGCACGAACCGGCCCGCCACCCCGGCCACGTCGTCCGCCAGCACCGCCCGGCCGAGCGCGGTCGCCGCGCCCAGCGCCACCAACCCGACCGACTCGGCCTCCACCAGGGCCGCCTCGGTCGCCGACCGGCTGTGCGCGGCGGGGCGCGCCCACACCAGGTCCGCCACCACCTCGTGCCGGTGCTCGAACGCCTCGTCCTCACCCAGCTCCGCGTACCGCTCCAGCAGGCCGCGCCTGGTGCGGTCGCCCACGTCCGAGGAGGACGGCTCCGCCGACGCCGGGCCCTGCCTGCCCGGCGTCCACGTCAGCCGCGGCCACGCCCGCGCCAGCGCGGTCAACCGGTCCGCGGGCGAGGACGCGCGCCAGGCGTCCGACGGGCTGGTCGGCACCAGCCGGCCGTCGTCCACCGCGAGCAGCCGCGCCTGCACCGCCAGCCCCACCCACAGCCGCGCCCGGCCCTCGTCGGTCCGCAGCGCGCCCGCCACCCGCCGCAGCTCGCGCAGGCCGACCCCGGCCCGGCACACCACCTGGTCGACGTCGCACAGGTCGACCAGCCGCGTCACGCCGTCCACAGTGGACGTCGCGGGCGTGGTCGCGGCCCGGTCGGCGAAACCGCGGTGCTGCGGGACCCGGCGCGGCGCGCGCGGCGCGGGCGTGACGCGCCGCGGCGGCTCGTCCTCCACCAGCCGCAGCCCCGGCGAGCTGACCAACCGGCCCGCCTCCGACCACACCAGCGCCCGCGCCCGCAACCGCGCCAACGCCTTCTTCAGCTCCGCCCGCGACGCCTTCCCGTTGCAGCGCAACCGGTCCGCCACCAGCTCCACACCGGCCTCGTCGCCGAGCCGCAGCACGGTGTCCAGCACGTCCCGGCACGCCTGGTCGAGCCCGTCGACGGCCGCGCGCAACGACGCCGTCGTGGTCAGCTCGTCCGCCAGCGCCCGCAGCGAGTGGGGCCGGCGGTCGGCGGCGTCCCGGCGCAGCTCCAGGACGTCCCGGACCTCCTCCGCGGTCAGCTCGCGCAACCAGCCGGCCAGTGCCGATTTCCTACCCACCCGGCCGATTATGCACAGCCCGTGACCGCTCGGTGATGCGTTGCGATAGAGCGTTCGAATGAGCCACGAATGGACGAACGTAAGCTGTGCGCCGTGGAATTCAGCGGCTTCGGCGAACACGCCATCGACTTCTACGACGGACTCGTGGTCGACAACTCCAAGGCGTACTGGGAGGACCACAAGCACATCTACCAGCAGGACGTCCGTGCGTCGATGGAGGCGTTGCTCACCGCGCTGGAACCCGAGTTCGGGCCGGGAAAGGTCTTTCGGCCCTATCGCGACGTGCGGTTCAGCAAGGACAAGCGGCCTTACAAAGACCACTGCGGCGGTGTGGTCGAACTCGGTCGCGGTGGCGGGGCTCACTACGCGCAGGTCGGGACCGAGGGCCTGCTCGTGGCCGGCGGGTCGTTCGCCATGGCGTCGGACCAGCTCGCCCGCTACCGGTCGTCCGTCGACGACGACGTGCGCGGCCGGGCGCTGGAGGAGCTGCTGGCCGGGCTGACCGGCAGCGGCTGGGAGCTGCGCGGCGACAAGCTCAAGCGCGCGCCGCGCGGGGTGGACGTCGGGCACCCGCGGATCGAACTGCTCAAGCACAAGCGGCTGTACGTGGCGAAGGTGTGGCCGCCCGACGACGTGCTGCACGAGCCGGGCTGCCTGGACCGGGTGCGCGACGCCTGGCGCGAGGTCACGCCGCTGGTCGACTGGTGCGCCGACCACATCGGCCTGACCGAGGTGGGCTTCCGCCGCTGACGTCCCGCCCGACGTCCCGCCGCGGGCCTCTGCGAGGCGGCCTCACTCTGCTGGAGGGGTCCTCCGGTCCCGGGACGCCGACCGCGCCACCAGGTAGCCGAGACCGATGCCGGCGACGTCGACCAGGCCGTCCAGCACGTCCCCGCCACGCCCGAGCGCGGTGATGAGCCACTGCAACACTTCCGAGACCGCCGCGTAACCGATCAGGCCGGCCACGAGCGCCCGGACGGGCAGCCGCGCGAGCCACCCGGTGCCCGTGAGCAGCGCGAACAGCAGGAGGTGCACCACCTTGTCGGTGCCCGGCGGAGCCGTCGGCACACCTGACGCGGGGGTGAACAGCACGATGACGCTGAGCGACACCGCGACCACGAACGGAAGGATTCTGACGCCCACGGGGCAGATTCTGCCTGTTTCGCGGAGATTACCCCCCGGTACATCCTGATCGGTCCAGTGACAGGGACTACGCTCCTGAGACGTGAGTCGACGCGCGAAGATCGTCTGTACGATGGGTCCTGCCACCGCGACCGAGGACAAGGTCAACGAGCTGGTGGCGGCCGGTATGGACGTTGCCCGGATGAACTTCAGCCACGGCAGCCATGCCGACCACAAGCAGGTCTACGACCTCGTCCGCAACGCGGCCGATGCGTCGGGCCGCGCGGTCGGCGTCCTGGCCGACCTCCAGGGACCGAAGATCCGGCTCGGCCGGTTCGCCCACGGCCCGGTCGAGTGGCGCACCGGCGACGTCGTCCGGGTGACCGTCGAGGACGTCGAGGGCACCCACGACCGCGTCTCCACCACCTACAAGCAGCTGGCGCAGGACGCCAAGGTCGGCGACCGCCTGCTGGTGGACGACGGCAAGGTCGGCCTGACCGTCATCGAGGTCGACGGCCCGGACGTGGTCTGCGAGGTCACCGAGGGCGGCCCCGTCAGCAACAACAAGGGCCTCTCGCTGCCCGGCATGGACGTCTCCGTGCCGGCCCTGTCCGAGAAGGACATCGAGGACCTGGAGTTCGCCCTGAACCTGGGCGTCGACTTCATCGCCCTGTCGTTCGTCCGCTCGCCCGCCGACATCGACCTGGTCCACCAGGTGATGGACCGCGTGGGCCACGGCCGCAAGCCGGTGATCGCCAAGATCGAGAAGCCGGAGGCGGTCGACAACCTCGAAGCGATCGTGCTCGCCTTCGACGGCGTCATGGTGGCCCGCGGCGACCTGGGCGTCGAGCTGCCGCTGGAGCACGTGCCGCTGGTGCAGAAGCGGGCGATCCAGATCGCCCGCGAGAACGCCAAGCCGGTGATCGTCGCCACCCAGATGCTCGACTCGATGATCACCAACTCCCGGCCGACCCGCGCCGAGACGTCGGACGTCGCCAACGCGGTGCTCGACGGCGCGGACGCGCTGATGCTGTCCGGCGAGACCTCGGTCGGCCGGTACGCCATCGAGACGGTCAAGACCATGGCCCGCATCATCGTGGCCGTCGAGACCGAGTCCACCGTGGTCCCGCCGCTGACCCACGTCCCGCGCACCAAGCGCGGCGTGATCTCGTACGCGGCGCGCGACATCGGCGAGCGGCTGAACGCGAAGGCGCTGGTCGCGTTCACCCAGTCCGGCGACACCGTGCGGCGGCTGGCCCGCCTGCACACCCCGCTGCCGCTGCTGGCGTTCACGCCGGAGCCCAGCGTGCGCAGTCAGCTTTCTCTCACCTGGGGCACCGAGACGTTCCTGGTGCCTAAGGTGGACTCGACGGACGAGATGGTCCGCCAGGTCGACCTCTCGATGATCGACATCGCCCGCTACCAGCCGGGCGACCTCGTCGTGGTCGTGGCAGGCTCGCCGCCTGGCACCATCGGCTCGACCAACCTCATCCGGGTGCACCGCCTGGGGGAGGACGACCACGCGTAGGAGATGACGTGACCGAGGCTGCCCGTGCTGCGGCGACCGCTGGGTTCTCGGGTGTCCCGCTGGACACCGACGGCGTGCCGCACGGGCAGCCCGTTCTCGACCGCCTCGTCGCGCTCCTCGACCTGGAGCGCATCGAGGAGAACATCTTCCGCGGGGTGTCACCCGCCGAGTCGCCCGTCCGGGTGTTCGGCGGGCAGGTGGCCGGTCAGGCCCTGGTAGCCGCCGGCCGGACCGTGCCACCGGAACGCCGGGTCCACTCGCTGCACTCGTACTTCATCCGCGGCGGTGACCCGAGCGTCCCGATCGTGTACGAAGTGGACCGCGTCCGTGACGGGCGGTCCTTCACGACCCGGCGCGTGGTGGCCGTCCAGCACGGCAAGGCCATCTTCACCCTGTCGGCGTCGTTCCAGCTGGACGAGCCGGGCCTGGACCACCAGGAGCCGATGCCCGCCGTGCCGCCGCCGGCGACGCTGCCGACCTACGCCGAGTCGGCCGCCGGCTACCTGGAGAAGGTCGGCATGGCGCGCCTGCCGAGGCCGATCGACATCCGGTACGTGACCGAGCCGCCGTGGCGGGCCCGCGAGGACGGTCCGGGCGAGGCGCGCAGCCAGGTGTGGATGAGGGCGGACGGCAAGCTGCCGGACGACGACCTGCTGCACGTGTGCGTGCTGGCGTACGCGTCGGACATGACCCTGCTCGACTCGGTGCTGGTGCGGCACGGGGTGTACTGGGGCACCGACAAGGTCCTGGGCGCGAGCCTGGACCACGCGATGTGGTTCCACCGCCGGTTCCGGGCCGACGAGTGGTTCCTCTACGACTGCGCCTCGCCCTCGGCGTCGGGCGCGCGGGGCCTGGCGACGGGCCGCTTCTACCGCCACGACGGCCAGTTGGTGGCCACCGTGGTGCAGGAGGGCCTGCTCAGGGTCCTGTAGTCGATCAGCTACTCTGCGCAGTCAACGGAGCGCGTGCTGGAGGTGGGCCGCGATGAGCGTGATGCCCTGGCCTGACCACTTGCTCACCCTTGAGGAGTGGGACGCGCTGCCGGAGCACGAGTCGCACCACGTGGAGCTGGTCGAAGGAATCCTGCTCGTGGCCCCCAAACCGGCGCCGAAGCACCAGGTGGCGATGGCGAACCTGCGGCACTGCCTCAAAGGGCAACTGCCGGCAGAAGCGGTGGCTGTCCTGGACGTCGACGTCCTGATCGACCCCGAGCCGCCGCTCACGGTGCGCGCGCCCGACGTGGTGGTCGTGCCGACTGAGCGCTACTGGGAGCACCCGAAGCGGTTCGACCCGGCAGACCTGCGGCTGGCCGTGGAGATCGTGTCGCCCGGGACGCGTCGCACCGACCGCATGTTCAAGCCGATCGAGTACGCCAAGGCGGGCATCCCGCACTACTGGCTCGTCGAACTCGACGAACCGATCACGCTCACCGCGTTCGACCTGGTCGCCGGCGGGTACGAAGAGATCGCGAGAGGAACGGTGAGGGTGGAGGTCCCCACTCCCTTCCCGATCACCGTGGACCTCACGGACTTGATCAACCCTTGACCCGCAGGGCGTCCCACAGCGCCCGGACGTGGTGCTCCCTGGTCGCCTCGGCCCCGATCGCCACCCGGATGGCGAACCGGCCGCCGACGACGGTGTGCGTGACGAACGCGTCGCCGCCCGCGTTGACCCGGTCCATCGCCTCGCGGGTGGCCCCGTCGCCGGCCCGGTGGGCGAGGGTGAGCAGGGACAGCGACCGGGGGACGACCAGCTGCCACTCGTCGGACGCCGCCACCCACGACTCCAGCAGCGCCGCCAGCTCCACGTGGCCCCGCAGGTGCGCCCGCACGCCCTCCAGCCCGTACCAGCGCAGCACCGACCACAGCTTCAACGCCCGGAACCGGCGGCCCAGCGGGACCTGCCAGTCGCGGTAGTCCACGACCGCGCCCGAGTCGGTCGCCGTGTTCCGCAGGTACTCCGGCAGGATCGTCAGCGCGTCGACCAGCACGTCCGGGTGGGCGGTCCAGAACAGGGACAGGTCGAACGCGGTGAGCATCCACTTGTGCGCGTTCGAGGTGAACGAGTCGGCCAGCTCCACGCCGTCGAACAGGTCCCGGAACTCCGGGCACAGCGCCGCCGGACCCGCCCACGCCGCGTCCACGTGCAGCCAGATCCCGTGCTCCGCGCACAGCGCGGCGATCTCGCGCACCGGGTCCACCGCGCCCGTGCCGGTGGTGCCGACGGTCGCGCACACCAGCACCGGGCGGCGGCCGGCGGCGAGGTCGGACCCGATCCGCTCGGCCAGGGCGTCCACCCGCATCGCCAGCCGGTCGTCCACCTCGACCGACCGCACGGCCTGCCCGCCGAGCCCGGCCATCCGGGCCGCCCGTTCGAGCGACGAGTGGGTCTGCGACGACACGTACACCACCTCGGTCCCGTCCACCCCCGCCTGCCGCCACTCGCCGCCCGACGCGCGGTGCAGCGCGGCGAGCGTCGCGACCAGCGCGGCCGACGACGCGGTGTCCTGGACGACCCCGCCGCCGACGAACGACGACGGCAGGCCCATGGCGCCGACCAGCTCGTCCATCAGGTGCTGCTCGACCTCGGTGGCGGCGGGGGAGGTGGACCACAACATGCCCTGCACGCCCAGCCCCGACGACAGCAGGTCGCCCAGCACCGACGGCAGGGAGGCGTTCGACGGGAAGTAGGCGAAGAAGCCGGGGTGCTGCCAGTGCGTGGTCCCCGGCAGCACGACCCGGTCCAGGTCGGCCAGCAGCCCGTCGAAGCCCTCGCCCCGCTCGGGCAGCCCGGCCAGCTGCCCCCGCACCCACCCCGGCTCGACCCGCGACCTCACCGGGAAGTCCTCGACGCGCGAGCGGTAGTCGGCGATCCAGTCGACCACCTCGTGGCCGATGCGGCGGAACTCGTCGGGGTCCATGCCGGGCAATCTAGACGCGCCGCCTGCGGTGGGTGGGCCGCAGGTCGTCCGGCGGCGTCAGCGCCCGCGTCTCGACCCGCTCCAGCACCACCGAGCTGGTCAGGTTCCGCACCTCGGTCCGCGAGGCGATCTTGTCCACCAGGAACGCCTGGAGGTGCGTGCTGTCGGCCACCGCGATGTGCACCAGGAAGTCGGCCTGGCCGCTGACGTGGAACAGCGACCGCGTCTCCGGCTGCGCCATCACGAACCGCCGGAACCCGGCCACCACCGGCCGGGTGTGCGGGCGGACGTTCACCGAGACGACGGCCTCCAGCGGCAGGCCGGTGGTGCGCGGGTCGACCACGGCGTGGAAGCCGGTGATCACGCCCAGCTCGCGCAGCCTGCGCACCCGTTGCAGGCACGTCGACGGCGCGATGCCGACCTGGTCGGCCAGGGTCCGGTTGGGCAGCGTCGCGTCGTTCTGCAACGCCTCCAGGATCTGCCAGTCGACCGAATCCAGTTCGGCTGTTCCGCTCACAACCGAACACTGTAGATGTCAGGTGGAATAAGCCCGAACTTGTGACCGAGGATGCGGCCGTGCACATCGCCTGGACCTCGTTCCTGCTCGCCCTGGTCGTCATCACCGTCGTGCCCGGCCCGGACTTCGTGCTGGTCACCGGCAACGCGGTGCGCGGCGCGCGGTTCGGCGCGCTGACGGCGGCGGGGGTGGTGACCGGGCTGCTGGTGCACGCCGTGCTGGCCACGGTGGGCCTGTCCGCGCTGGTGGCGGCGGCTCCGGCGGCGTTGCTGGCGGTCAAGGCGGTCGGCGCCCTGTACCTGGCCTACCTGGGCGTGATGACGTTGCGGTCGAAGAGGTCGATCACGGCGGCGCCGAAGTCGGACCGGTCGCTGTTCCTGCGCGGCGTGCTGTGCGACCTGCTCAACCCCAAGGTGATGCTGACGTTCCTCAGCCTGGTCCCGCAGGCCATGGACCCGGCCTCGCCGCCGCTGCCGCAGGCCGCGCTGCTGTCGGCGGTCGCGGTGGGCGTGTTCGCGTGCTTCTGGGCCGTTGTGGTGCCGCTGGCGGGCCGGCTGTCCGCGCTGCTGTCGCGGCCGAGGGTGCGGCCGGTGTTCGAGCGGCTGTGCGGCACGGCGCTGATCGGGATGGCCGCTTCGGTGCTCGCCGCGTAATTCTGGTTATCGTGTCGCCGTCCGACCGTCTCCGGTGGGTAAGCCCGACTCGGCCGAGAGGAGCGGTATGCGCACACCAGGGGACGCGGCGGCGGTGACGGCCGCGCAGCGTGGCGAGCCCGGCGCGTTGGACGCGCTGGTGGCGGCGTACCTGCCGCTGGTCTACAACGTGGTGGGGCACGCCCTGGCCGGGCACCCCGACACCGACGACGTGGTGCAGGAGACGATGCTGCGCGCGTTGAACGGGCTGTCGAAGCTGCGGGACCCGGACGCGTTCCGGTCGTGGCTGCTGGCGATCGCGTTGAACCAGGTGCGCGAGCACCACCGGACCCGGCCGCCGGTGGCCGACGTCGAGCCCGCCGACGTCGCCGACCCCGGCGCGGACTTCGCCGACCTGGCCATCACCCGGCTCCAGCTCACCGGGCAGCGCCGGGAGGTCGTGGCGGCCACCCGGTGGATCGGCGACGACGACCGCGAGCTGCTGTCGCTGTGGTGGCTGGAGCAGGTCGGCCGGATCAGCCGGGCCGAGCTGGCCTCCGCCCTGGACCTCACGCCGCAGCACGCGGCTGTGCGGGTGCAGCGGATGAAGGCGCAGCTCGACGCGGCGCGGGTGGTCGTGCGGGTGCTGGCCGCGCCGCGCTGCGGCGACCTGGCCGAGGTGATCTCCGACTGGGACGGGCAGCCCGGCGCGCTGTGGCGCAAGCGGATCGTGCGGCACGCGCGGGAGTGCGCCAGGTGCGCGCGCGGGTTCGACGACCTGGCGGCGGTGGACGGGCTGCTGGCCCGCATCCCGCTCGTGCCGGTGCCCGCCGGGTTCGACCTGCTCGCCGCGGAGCCGGTGGTCGCGGTGGTGGAGCGGGGGTTCTGGGCGCACGCCGCGACCAAGCCGCTGATCGCGGCGGCGGCCGTGGCGGCGGTCGCGGGCGCGGTCGTGCTGCTGCCGCCGCAACAGCGGCAACCGCCGCCGGAACCGGTGCCGGTGGCCGCGCCCATGACCGTCACGACCACCACCCTCGTGCCCGCGACCGCGGCGCCGACCACCACCACGACGACCACTACCACCACCACGACGGTCCCGGCCCCGCCCGCCGCGCCGCCGCCGGTCGTCCAGCCGGTCGCCAGGTCGGTGAAGAAGGGCGTCAGCACGTGGAGCTTCGACGGCGTGACGCGAGCGCTGTCGGACGTCGGCGCGGGCTGGTTCTACAACTGGGCGCCGACGAGGGAGGACGTGCAGGCGCCGCCCGGCGTCGAGTACGTGCCGATGATCTGGGGCGCGAAGACGCTGACGCCCGGCAACCTGGCCGCGGTCAAGGGGCAGGGCGGCACGCTGCTCGGCTTCAACGAGCCGGACCTCGGCGAGCAGTCGAACATGACGGTGGAGCAGGCGCTGGACCTGTGGCCGCAGCTGCAGGCGACGGGGATGCGGCTGGGCAGCCCGGCCGTCGCGCACAGCGGTGACAGGGCCGGTGGCTGGCTCGACCGGTTCATGGCGGGCGCGCGGGCGCGCGGGCTGCGGGTCGACTTCATCGCGCTGCACTGGTACGGCTCGGACTTCGGCCCGGCGGCGGTCGGCCACCTGAAGAACTACCTGGACGCGGTGCGGGCGCGGTACGGGCTGCCGATCTGGCTCACCGAGTACTCGCTGATGGACTTCTCCGGCGGCGGCGTGCGCTACCCGGACGAGCGGCAGCTGGCCGACTTCGCCGGCGCGTCGGCGCGGATGCTCGAAGGGCTGCCGTACCTGGAGCGCTACGCGTGGTTCGCGCTCCCCGCCGACAAGCCGGGCACGGGGCTGTACGTGCCCGGGGGAACGCCGAACCGGGCGGGCGAGGCCTACCGCGCCACCGGTTAGGCGAGCGCCCGCCGCCGGTCGTGCGGCGGCGGGCGCTCCGCGGTACCGGCCCGCCGCTGGTCGAGCGGCGGCGGGCCGGCTACCGGGTACCGGCCGGTCGGCGAGTCGGCTACCGGGTGTCGGCCGGTCGAATCGGTCAGCCGGCCGGATCGGCTGCTGCGGTCGGTCGCGCGGCTCGGTCGGCTGCCGTGGTCAGCCGGGTTGGTCAGCCGGGTTGGCCAGGTGGCCAGTCGGATCAGCCGGCCGGTCGGCCGGCAGCCGTCACGCGGCCGGTCGGTCGTCGAACAGCGGGTGCCAGCGGCCGTCGAAGCCGCCGTTGGCGGGCAGGTGCCAGCCCGGCGGCAGCCACGTGCCCACCTCGCGGCTCGCCCGGTCGTCCACCCCGCCGGAGTGCACGAAGTACTCGTGCTGCCGCCAGTAGACCCCGTGCGAGCCCGGGTCACCGCTGACCGCCCCCCGGCTCCGCCCCGAGCTGTCCAACCCCGTGCCCGCGAACCCGCCGAAGTCGTCCGACCCGGACGGCGTGTCCTCGTCCAGCTCCGCCGAGTACGCGCCGAAGAACCACGCCTTCGACAGGTAGCCCTCGCGCCCGTCCGTGAGGTCCGACGCGGCGTCGTCGCGCGACCGGGTGTGGAACCGCTGCACCCCCGTCCCGATCCCGAGCGCGGGCGTCTCGAACCGCACGTCCACCACGTCGGAGGCCAGCCAGTGCGGCTGCCAGGCGCCCTGCGACCAGTGCGTCGGCACGATGTCGGCCAGGTCCTGCAACTCGTAGGTCAGCCGCTTGACCGCGGGCCACGCCACCTTGGTCCCGTTGTCCACGCGGCTCGCCGCGGATGACGCGTTGGCCCAGGTCAGCGGCACCGCGCCGAACGCGGCCACGGCGTCCGCCGCGCCCTCCGGCACGAACGCGTAGTGCACGTTGCGCTTGTCGCCCGCGCCGGAGATGTTCACCTCGGCGCTCGCGCCCGCCGCCACCCGCCCCGAGACCCAGTCCCACGTGTTGGTGACGTAGCGCAGCTCGTGCGCGTGCGGACCGGCGCCCGGCAGGTCGAAGTCGCTCTCGTCGGCCTGCCACAGCAGCAGGTGCCGGCCGGTGGCGCTCCGGAGGAAGTTGACGTCGGTGTCGTAGGACCGCCGCATGACGTGGTCCTTGTGGTGCGTCACGGTGGCGTTGCCGAACGACTCGCCCGCGCCGCCCGGCGTGCCGGTCACCCCGCGCACCACCACCTCCACCCGTTCCCAGTCGTGGATCTCGTCGCCGTCCTTGTCCGCCGCGTTGTACACGTGGTACAGCAGCACCAGCGACTTGCCGCCGTTCTCGGTGAACTCCAGCAGCGCGGTGTAGAGGGTGGGCCGGATGCGCCACCGCTCGTACCCGGCGGTCCCGGCGACGTACTGCGGCACCTGCCGCCAGTTCGCCCGGTTGGTGGCGAAGGCGCCGTCCCGGTCGAAGTCGAAGTTCGCGAGCCAGTCCCGGCCCTGCTTGCCGTCGTTCTCGTCACCCCTCTTGAGGATGACGGGCGCGTAGTAGTGCAGGTACGCCTGCCGCTGCGCGGTGGTCAACGTCCAGGAAGCGTGCGCCTCGGGTGTGGTCAGGCACGCCGCCAGCACGGCCGCGACGAGCACGAGGAGTCGTGTCATGCCCTGGACTCTCGCGCTCGTCGCGGCCGGCTGTCACCGGGGAGCCGCCCCGGCGGAGCGGGACCCCGCAGCGATCGGGTCCGCGGTCAGGCCACGGTCCACTTCTGGTTGGCCGCGCCGGTGCACGACCAGATCTGCAGCCGCGTGCCGTCGGCGCTGTTGTTGCCGGTGACGTCCACGCACTTGCCGGTCGCCGGGTTCACCAGGTCGCGGCCCGCGGTGTGGGTCCACTGCTGGTTCGCCCCGCCACCGCAGCTCCACAGCTGCAGCTGCGCGCCGTCGGCGGTGCCGCGGTCCTTGATGTCGAGGCACTTGCCCAGCGCCCGCAGCGTGCCGTCACCGGGTCGCGACCACTGCTGCGCCGCGGTGCCGTTGCACGAGTACAGCTGGACGGCCGCGCCGTCGGCGCTGCTCGCGCCGGCGACGTCGACGCACTTGCCGGCCAGGCCGGTGATGGCGCCGCCGTTGCCACCGCCGTTGCCGGGCGTGCCCTGCCAGGTGAACGTCGCCGTGGTGCGGGCGGGCAGGGTGTAGGTGAACGACTGGTTGCCCCAGTTCACCCGGACGGACTGGGACGACGTGCCGCCGTTGTGCGCGATGAGGGCCTTCGAGCCGTCCGGGTTGCGCCACGCCACGTTCTGCACCGTGCCGTTGGCGGTCGAGTCGATCCGGTGGGCGCCCGGCCGGACGAACTTCGTCAGGTGACCGGTGGTGTAGTACTCGATCGTGTAGTCGACCTGACCGGCCCGCGAGCCGCCCTCCTGCACGGTGACCAGCCCGGTGCACGTGCCGCAGCCGCCGTTGTGCGGACCCATGTTCTGGTTCAGCGCCAGGCTCCACTTCACCAGGCTGGAGCTCCAGTTGCGGGCGTAGTTGACGATGTCGGCCATGTCCTCGTTGTGCTGGTTCGAGATCCACGTGCCGCCGGAGTGCTCGGTGCTGAACTGCTTCACGCTCGGGTACTGGTTGCGCACCTGCGTGCCGACCGCCGGGTCACCGAAGTAGCCGTGCCAGGCGATGCCGCCGAACAGCGGGTCGTTGCGCACGGCGGCGTCGTTGAGCACGCCGGAGCCGAAGTTGGCGTAGTCGCCGTAGTTCCAGTCGTGCACCAGCACCTTGGTGTTGATGCCCGCCGCGCGGAACGCCGGGTAGAGGTTGTTCTTGGTGAACTCGGCCAGCCCCGCCGGGTTCCAGCTCATGCCGGGGTAGTTCATCGCGGTCGGGTTGGACGCCTGGCAGCAGTTCGGCTCGTTCTGCACGGACACGTAGTCGACCGGGATGCCCGCCGCCTGGTAGCTCTGCACGTACTTCACGAAGTACTGGGCGTACATCGGGGCGTACTCCCACTTGAGCCAGCCCATCTGGTCCATCCGGCCGTTGTCCTTCATCCAGCCCGGCGCGCTCCACGGCACGCCCTTGACCCGCAGCTGCGGGTTGAGCTGCTTGGCCTGCTGGGTCAGCAGTCGCACGTTCGTGTCGTACCCGTTCGTGCCCCAGTCGTTGAGGTCGCAGCACGTGTCGTCCAGCGAGACGTTGCCCGGCCGGGACAGGTCGGACGCGCCGATCGGGTTGCGCACGAACGACAGGCCGATGCCGTCGACCGGGTGGAACAGCTTGCGCATCACCGCGTCCCGGGTGGCGGCCGAGATCGGGCCGCCGCGCATCAGGTAGGCGGTGGTGTCGGTGATCGACGCGCCGCCGCCCTCGAACTGCTGGTAGGTCGTGCCCTCGTTGACGGTGATGGTGTGGGTCGCGCTGCCCCCGTTCGCGCTGAACGCGACGGACGGCTGCTGCTGGAGACCGCGGGTGACCGTGCGGCCGCCGCTGTCGGAGGTGGTGGTCAGGAAGACGTTCACGGTCTCGCCCGCCGCCGCGGCGGGCTGCGAGGCGGCGAGGGCGGCGGCGACGGTGATCAGGGCTATGCCGGCGCTGGTGAAAGCCCGACGGTGGGTATGGGGCACCCCGGACTCCTTTCACGACGTTGTGGCAGGGGTGGTCGGCAGGCTGGAACAAACTGGAACAAAACTGGAACTTCTCCGCACGTGAAAGGAAACAAGCCTGCCGAAGGCCGTGTCAAGGTCGGGCGACGAGCCCGGTAAAGACCGTGAAAAGCGCGGGGACGCCGACGCGTCAGCCGCGCGGAACCGGCCCCGTCGACGCCCTGACCACCAGTTCCGTGGCCAGCTCCACGTGCAGCGCCTCCAGCTCGTGCCGGTCCAGCAGCCGCATCAGCAGCGTCACGGCCATCCGGCCCATCTCCTGCAACGGCTGCCGCACGGTGGTCAGCTCCGGCCGCGTCGCCCGGCTCAGGTCGAGGTCGTCGAAACCGGCGACCGACACGTCGCGCGGCACGTCGAGGCCGCGCTCCCGGGCCGCCCGCAGCGCGCCGACCGCCATCTTGTCGTTGAACGCGACCAGCGCCGTCGGCCGGTCCGCCAGGTCGAGCAGGTCGCGGGCCACCAGGTAGCCGTTCTCCGTCGTCGGCTCGTCGACGTGCCGCAGCAGCTCCGCCGAAGGCAGCACGCCCACGTCGGACAACGCCGCCGCGTAACCCGCGAGCCTGCCGTCGCCCGCCAGCCAGTCCTCCGGGCCGCCGATGATCCCGATCCGCCGGTGGCCCAGCTCGACCAGGTGCGCCATCAGCCGCCGCGCGCCCGCGAAGTGCGCCGCCGACACCGACGCCACGTCGCGCGGCAGCTCGGTGCGCGGGTCCACCACCACGAACGGGAACCGGCGGTCCCGCAGCCGGACCAGCTCCTCGGCGGGCTCGGGCGGCAGGATCAGGATCGCGCCGCCCACGTCCGACCTGGTCGTCAGGCCGGGCAGCACGGAGGCGCGCTGCGCCGACACGCCCGCGCTCAGCACGACCTGCCGGTGGTGCAGGGCCAGCGTCTCGACCGCGCTGGTCACGATCAGGCCGAAGTAGTCGGTCAGCAGGTACGGGCAGCGCACGTAGATGGGGCCGGTCGGCTTCGCGCCGCGGGGGCGCGGCGCCTGCGCGCCGAGCCCGGCGACGGCCTGGAGCACCAGCTCGCGGGTGTGCTCGGCGACGTTGGCCTGGCCGTTGAGCACCCGTGACACCGTGGCGATCGACAGCCCGGTCGCCCGTGCCACGTCACGCACCGTCGCCCTGGCCATTCGCGCCCCCTGTGTTCCACCAGCGTTTCACGATGTTACAGGTCGCGCGGCCGGGTCCCGAGCACCGAACGAACAGGGGTGGCGCACAGGTGCGCGAGAGCGCGCGCGTGGGGCAGGCTTGGCGGATGAACACCTCCGAGGCACCCGCGCGGATCGCCGTCACGGGGCTCGCCGTCATGGGCAGCAACCTGGCGCGCAACCTGGCCCGGCACGGCTACCGCGTCGCAGTGCACAACCGCAGCCACGCGCGCACCAAGGCGTTGATCGCCGACCACGGCCACGAAGGCGACTTCGTGCCCTCCGAGACGCTGGAACAGCTGGTCGCGAGCCTCCAGACGCCGCGCCAGATCATCATCATGGTCAAGGCGGGCGGGCCGACCGACGCCGTCATCGACGAGCTGGTGCCCCTGCTGGAGCCCGGCGACATGGTGATCGACGGCGGCAACGCCCACTACGCCGACACCCGCCGCCGCGAGGCCGCGCTCAAGGAGGCCGGGCTGCACTTCGTCGGCGCGGGCATCTCCGGCGGCGAGGAGGGCGCGCTCAACGGCCCGTCGATCATGCCCGGCGGGTCGCGGGAGTCCTACTCCCACCTCGGACCGGTGCTGGAGGACATCGCCGCGAAGGTCGACGGCGTGCCGTGCTGCGTGCACGTCGGGCCGGACGGGGCCGGGCACTTCGTGAAGATGGTGCACAACGGCATCGAGTACGCCGACATGCAGCTCATCGCCGAGGCGTACGACCTGCTGCACCGGGTCGGCGGCCTGGCGCCCGCCGAGGTCGCCGAGGTGTTCCGCGGCTGGAACACCGGCGACCTGGAGTCCTACCTGGTCGAGATCACCGCCGAGGTGCTGGCCCACGTGGACGCCGACTCCGGCGCGGCGCTGGTCGACGTGATCGCCGACGAGGCCGAGCAGAAGGGCACCGGCCGCTGGACCGTGCAGGAGGCGCTGGAGCTGGGCGTCCCGGTGACCGGCATCGCCGAGGCGGTGTTCGCCCGCTCGCTGTCCGGCCGGGCGGGCCAGCGCGCGGCGGTGCGGTCGGCGTTCGGGTCGGCCGAGGTCGTCGGGGACCCGGACGAGTCGCTGGTCGAGGACGTGCGGCAGGCGCTGTACGCGTCGAAGGTGGTCGCCTACGCGCAGGGCTTCGACCAGATGCGCGCGGCGAGCGCCGAGTACGGCTGGGACCTCGACCTGGGCGCGATGGCCACGATCTGGCGCGGTGGCTGCATCATCCGCGCCCGGTTCCTGGACCGCATCCGCGAGGCGTACGACAAGGCGCCCGAGCTTGCGTCGCTGCTCGTGGACGACTACTTCCGCGACGCGGTCCGGTCGGCCGAGGCGGCGTGGCGGCGGGTCGTGGTGAAGGCGGTGACCGCGGGCGTGCCCGCGCCGGGGTTCGTGTCCGCCCTGGCCTACTACGACGGGCTGCGCTCCGAGCGCCTGCCCGCGTCGCTCATCCAGGGGCTGCGCGACTTCTTCGGCGCGCACACCTACCGCCGCACCGACCGGGAGGGCAGCTTCCACACCCGCTGGTCGGGTGACAGGTCCCAAGTGGACGCCTGACGCCGTTGCTCCCATCATGGCCGGGTGCGTGAGCACTTCCGCCGGAACCCCGTCACGGCCGGCTACCTGTCGGCCGTGGCGGGGCTCGCGCTGCTCATGCGGTTCGTGTTCGCCGACGGGATGTCGGCGCAGGTGCGCTCCTCGCTCAGCACGAACGCGGCGAACCTCGCCGACCACCCGGTCAACGCGCTGCTGGGCAGCGCGTTCGTCCTCGACCCCGTCGGCGACGGTCTGCTGTGGACCGGTCTGGCCGTGGTCGGGGTCGCGGTGTGCCTCGGCGCCCTGGAGCGCGAGGTCGGGCCGTGGCGCGCGGTCGCGGTGGTCCTCCTCGGCCACGTCGGCGCGGCGCTCAGCACCGCCGCCGTCATCTCTTCGGGTGCTTATCCGACCGACCTGACCACCGTGGTCGACGTCGGCGCCGGCTACGTGGCGTTCACCGCGGCCGGCGCCATCACCGTGCTGGGGCCGCCGGTGCTGCGCGCGCCGTGGCTGGCGCTCCTCGTGGCGTTCCCGCTCCTGGGCGCCGACTGGTTCGGCGCGGTGCCCGAGTTCCCCGCCGTCGGGCACGTCGCGGCCGTCCTCATCGGACTGTGCGGCGGTGCGGTCGCGGTCGGGCGCGCCTACGCGGCGGTCGGCCGCTGAGCGCGTCACCAGGTGTGACAGCCCCCGCTTGATCAACACGACCGGGTGTATCCGCTGTCAGCCGGCGCGCATCCTCGTCATCATGGTGTGGACGCGACCTGTGCGACGCGGGCTGTGCCGACACGTCCCCTGTGCCGACACGGAGGTGCCACCGTGGCGACCACCCACCACCGCGCCGGGGCCGGGTTCCGACTCGCCGGACTCGACGCCCCCTGGCCGCGCCCGCTGCCGCCCTTAACCGGGTCGTAGGCACGCCTCCTCCGCAACGACGACACCCCGCGCGCCCGCGCGGGGCGATACCCCGTTCCTGAAAGGACCGACGACGTGAACCGACCACGCCCCAACAAGTCCCACGCCGGCGAGCACACCACGGCAGGCCCCCCGGGCCGCCTCGCCACCGTGCTGCGGCACGACCTGCCCGCCTCGGTGGTGGTGTTCCTGATCGCCGTGCCGCTCTCGCTCGGCGTCGCCGCCGCGACCGGCGCGCCGCTGATGGCCGGGCTGATCTCCTCGGCCGTCGGCGGCATCGTGGCGGGTTCCCTGTCCGGGGCCCCGCTGCAGGTCAGCGGGGCCGCCACCGGCCTGGTGCTGATCATCGGCGGCGTGATCGCCGAGTACGGCTGGGCCGCCACGGCGGCCATCACGCTCGCCGCCGGCTGCGTCCAGGTCGCGTTCGGCCTGGCCAAGCTCGGCCGGGTCGCGCTTTCCCTCTCGCCCGCCGTGGTGCACGGGATGCTGGCCGGCATCGGCCTGAGCATCGCGATCGGCCAGCTGACCGTCGTGCTCGGCGGCGCGGCGGCCACGTCCGTGCCGGAGAACCTGGTCCGGGCCTTCACCGACGAGGTGCGGTGGTCGGCCGTGCTCGTCGGCTCGCTCGCGGTGGCCGCGCTGGTGCTGTGGCCCAGGGTGCCGCGCGCCGCCGTCGTGCCCGCGCCGCTGGTGGCCGTGCTGGTCGCGACGCTGGCCACGACCGGCCTGGACGTGGCCCGGGTCGACCTGCCCGGCGACCCGCTCGGCCAGTTCGTGCTGCCGGAACTGCCGTCCGGCGGGTTCGCCGGGATCGCGTTCGCGGTGCTCACCGTCGCCCTGGTCGCCAGCGCCGAGTCGCTGCTGTCCGCCGTCGCGGTCGACAAGCTGCACGCGGGGCCGCGCGCCGACCTCGACCGGGAGCTGATCGCCCAGGGCACCGCCAACGTCGTCTCGGGCGCGCTGGGCGGGCTGCCGCTGTCCGGCGGCGTCACCCGCGGCTCGACCAACGTCGCCGCCGGCGCCCGCACCCGCGCCTCGACCGTGCTGCACGGCCTGTGGATCGCGGTGTTCGTGCTCGCGCTGGGCTCGGTGCTGGAGCTGATCCCGCTGGCCGCGCTGGCCGGCGTGCTGCTGGTGGTCGGCGTGCGGCTGGTGAGCGTGCGCCGGATGCGCGCGCTGTGGCGGCACGGCGAGTTCACCGCCTACGCGGTCACCGCGCTGGGCGTGCTGGCGCTCGGGCTGGTGGAGGGCGTGCTGCTGGGCGTCGCGGCGGCGGCGCTGCGGTCGCTGCACCGGCTGACCCGCGCCTCGGTGCGCGTCGAGCAGGAGCCGGACGGCTGGCGCGTGGTGATCCGCGGCTCGCTGGTGTTCCTCGGCGCCGGGCGGCTGGTGCGCGGGCTGCGCGCCATCCCGCTGGGCCAGCGCGTGGTGCTGGAGCTGCACATCGACTTCCTCGACCACGGCGCCTACGAGGCGATCGACGACTGGCGCGCCGGCTACGAGCGGCTGGGCGGCCACGTCGAGGTGGACGAGGTGCACGACACCTGGTTCAGCAAGGCCACCCGGGGCATCCCCGCGCTGCGCAAGACGCCGCTGTCGCCGCTGCCGCGCTGGTTCGCGCCGTGGTCGCACTGGCAGCGCCACCGCGCCGTCACCCTGCCCCGGCCGCGCCCGGACGCCGACCCGATGATCCGCGGCATGCGCGAGTTCGAGCGCACCACCGCGCCGCTGGTCCGCCCGTTCCTGGCGGAGCTGGCCGCGCGGGGGCAGCGCCCGCGCCAGCTGTTCATCACCTGTGCCGACTCCCGGGTGGTGCCGAACCTGATCACCACCAGCGGGCCGGGCGACCTGTTCTGCGTGCGCAACATCGGCAACCTCGTGCCGCCCGGCGGTGACGACTCGGTCGGCGCGGCCATCGAGTACGCGGTCGAGGCGCTGGCGGTCGAGACGATCGCGGTGTGCGGCCACTCCGACTGCGGCGCGATGAAGGCCGTCGTGCAGGGCTCGACGCGGCCGGGTTCGCAGCTGCACTCGTGGCTGAAGGCGGTGGAGCCGAGCCTGGTCCGGTTCCACGCGGGCGAGTCCGACCTGCCGGTGGTGGAGCGGCTGGCGGTGGCCAACGTCGCGCAGCAGCTGGACAACCTGCTGGCGTACCCGAGCGTGCGGGAGGCGGTGGCGACGGGGTCGCTGCGGCTGGTCGGGATGTACTTCGACATCTCGGCGGCGCGGGTGTACCTGGTGGACCCGGAGCGGGACGGCCTGGAACCGGTCCGGCTCTGACCGCTCGCGCTTCGCGCGGTCCGACGCCCGCCGCCCGGTCGCCGGGGATCGGCTGCCAGGGGTCGGCGGGCGTCGACTCCCGGCGACCGGACGGCCACTCGTGGGGCCGGCTCCCCGGTTTGAGGCGCGGGGGAGGCCCTGTGCGCGGCGGATCGGCGCTGGTCGGGGCACGGCTGGGACGCGTGCCGGTCAGGGCGTCGGGTGGCTAGCCGACGCTGTGCAGGTGCCTGCGGTGGTTGCCGGACGGTTCGTCGCCCGCCACCGTCAGCGCCAGCTGCGCGCCCAGGTAGGCGCGGCACGGCGAGGGCAGCCGGCGGCTCCACCGGCGGGTCCGGCGGGTCCGGCAGGTCGGGCAGCGGCCGTGGTCGTCCGGGGTGTGCTCGTCGAGCAGCGCCCTGACCGCGGCCACCACCCGCGGCAGCTCGCAGCGGGCCAGTTCGACGGCGGTCTCGTCGTCCCCGGTCGAGGCCAGCCGGACCAGCGTGGCCAGGTGCTCGCGCAGCGAGCGGTCGAGCTGGCTGAAGACGGTGGTGGACACCTTCAGCGCTCCTTCCGGGGGTGGGGGTTGGTCACCGCAGCCTGCGACCGCCTCCCGGCCGACTGCAAGTTGCAGTACACGAATGGATGACGGCCCTTTGCTCCGTTCGCCGGCGGCCCGAGACTGGGCTCCGGTCCCCGGGCGGGGACGCGCCGACGAAAGGTGTGCCCATGGCACGGGGCAGCAGCCCGACGCTGCGCAAGCGCCGGTTGGTCAGCGAGCTGCGCAGGCTGCGCGAGGCCGCCGACCTCACCATCGAGGACGTCGCCCGGCGGCTGGAGTGCTCCGCCTCCAAGATCAGCCGGATCGAGACCGGCCGGGTCGGCGTCACCCCGCGCGACGTCCGCGACATGCTCACCGCCTACGGCGCGCCGCCGGCGACGCTGGACGAGCTGGTGCAGCTGGCCCGCGAGGCGCGCCGCCGGGCGTGGTGGGACGAGTTCGGCGACGTCGCGCCCGGCCGGTACGTCGGGTTCGAGGCCGACGCCGACTCGGTGCGCACCTACCAGGGCCTGATGGTCCCCGGCCTGCTCCAGAGCGAGGGCTACACCAGGGCGTTGATCCGGGCCGTGCTGCCGGACGCCGAACCGGCCGAGGTGGACCGCCGGGTCCAGCTGCGCAAGGCGCGCCAGGCGCTGCTGCTGGAGGACGACCCGCTGCACCTGCACGCGGTCGTCGACGAGGCCGCGCTGCGCCGGCTGGTCGGCGGCCGGGAGGTGATGGCGGAGCAGTTGCGACGACTCCTCGAAGTCGAAGAACTGCCGAACATCACCCTTCAGGTGGCCACTTTCGAGTCCGGCGGTCACGCCGCGATGGACGGCCCGTTCGTGATCCTGACGTTCGCCGAGCAGTCGGATCCGGCCGTGGTATACATCGAAAGCCCGAAAGGCGATGTCTATTGGGAACAACCCGCGGACGTCGCCCGGTATTCCGACATGTTCGCACGGCTCAGCGCCGCGTCGCTCGACCCGTCCGCCTCGTTCGCGCTGATCGGGCGGGTGGCGCGCGGGCTGGCCTGAACCCGAGGTGAGCGGCCATGCAACGCCAGTGGCGCAAGAGCACGCGTTCGTCAGCGGGCGGTCCGGAGTGCGTGGAAATCGCGCTCGACCGCGTCGGCGCGGGCGTCCGCGATTCGAAGAACCGAACCGGCGGCGCGTTGGACTTCGGTTTCACGCAGTGGTCGCGTTTCGTCGGCACCGCCAAGCACGGCGCATTCGACTCGCGCTGAATCCGGTCATTTCCCCCGGGGTGCGCCCCTGACTTTCGACCGCCCACCCGTACGACCGAGGTCGGGTGCGGGTCAGCCCCCGGTCCGATGCGCCCGGCGGCGTGGTTGCGGTGGACTCCCCCTAGCCTGCACACCGGTGCTCGTCGTGATCCACAGGGGGAAGAACCATGGCCTTGCTGACCGACGCCCTGGAAGGGCTCGCCGGTCTGCCCCAACCCGCCGTGCTGGCGGTGACGGGCGCGTTGACGCTGGCGGAGTGCACGTTGGGGGTCGGCTTCATCGCGCCGGGCGAGAGCGCGCTGCTGCTGGCCGCGACCACGGTCACCAGCGCGTCCCGGTTCCTGGTCATGTGGCTGGTCGTGTCGGTGTGCGCGGTGGTGGGCGACAGCATCGGCTACTTCCTCGGCCGCCGCTACGGCGACCGGCTGCGCGACAGCAAGGTGGTGCGCAAGCTCGGCCAGGAGCACTGGGACAAGGCGGGCGCGCTGCTGCGCAGGCGCGGCGCGTGGGCGGTGTTCTTCGCCCGGTTCATGCCGGTGGTGCGCACCCTGGTGCCCGCGTCGGCGGGTGCGTCGAAGCTGGAGTACCGCCGGTTCCTGCCCGCGTCGATCGCGGGCGCGGTGAGCTGGTCGGCGCTGCACATCGGCATCGGCTCGGCCGCGGGCGCGTCGGCGAAGTACGTCGAGTCGGTCTTCAACGGCGCGATGTGGGGCCTGATGGGCGTCGCGGCCGTGGTCGCCGTCGTGGTGGTGCTGCGCCGGCGGCGCAGGGCGGTCGCCGCGGTCGAACCGCGCGAGCTGGAGGAGGTCGCCTGACCCCGGGAACGTCGAAGGGGCCGCGTCCGGGGGTTCGGTCCCGGTCGCGGCCCCTTCCACTGGGGGGAGGGCAGTGGACCCGGGTCACCCCCTACCGGGTGGCCCGGCTCCGGAGGAGCTGGGGACGAGGGCGGGCCGGCGTTCCGCCGCCGCGGGCTGGATGCCCCTTGCACGCCGGCCTGCCCTCGTCGTTCAGGGAGAGCAGCGGATGTTCCGCTGTCTGGTCCAACCTCCCCCACCGGGGTTCGCCCTGTGTGGTTGATCGGACACGCTTAGCGTAAGAATGCGGCTACAGGACGACTGGAGCCGGACTGGAGTGATTGCCTAGGCTCTGTCCCGGGCTCAACCCTCGGTGAAGGATCGGTCGGTGGCAGACGGCGACGACGAGCGCTTGCGGTTCGAGGTGCTCGGCCTGCTCCGGGCGGTGCGCGGCGGCGGGGAGGTGGACCTCGGCGCCGCCAAGCAGCGTGCCGTGCTGGCGGTGCTGCTGCTGGCCCGCAACACCCCGGTCAGCCGCGACCAGATCATCGAGGCGGTGTGGGGCGACAACACGCCCACCAGCGCGGTCAACCTGGTGCAGACCTACGTGGCCGGGCTGCGCCGCGCGCTGGAGCCCAGCCGCGCCCCGCGCACCCCGGCCGAGCTGCTGACCTCGGTCGGCGACGGCTACCTGCTGCGGGTCGACCCGACCGCCGTCGACCTGGACGAGTTCGAGCGCGGCGTGGTCGCGGCGGCCCGGCTGCGCGCGTCCGGCGACCTGGTCGCCGCCGCCGCCGCGCTGGACGAGGCCCTCGACCGCTGGCGCGGTGAGCCGCTGGGCGGCGTCGCGGGCCTGTTCGCCGAGGTCGAGCGCGGCCGGTTGGCCGAGCGCAGGCTCGCGGTGCAGGAGGAGCGGGCCGAGCTGCTGCTGCTGATCGGGCGCGGCGCGGAGCTGGTGCCGTCGCTGACCACGCTGGTCGGCGAGCACCCGCTGCGGGAACGCGGCCACGGCCTGCTGATGCGGGCGTTGTGCCAGGCGGGTCGGCAGGCCGAGGCGCTGGCCGCCTACCGCGAGGCGCGGCGGGTGCTGATCGAGGAGCTCGGCGTCGAGCCCGGCCCGGAGCTGCGCAAGCTCCAGCAGGCCGTGCTGGCGGGCGAGGACCCCGAGCCGGAGCGCCCGACCCGGCCGATGGCGCTGCGCCCGGCCGGTGACCCGGCGCCCGCCATCACGCCCGCGCAGCTGCCGCGGGTCGCGGCGACGCTGATCGGCCGCGACGACGAGCTGGCCCGGCTGGACGGGCTGCTGGCCGAGTACCCGCAGGGCGGGCTGGTGCTCGTCGTCACGGGTCCCGCCGGTGTCGGCAAGACCGCGCTGGCCCTGCACTGGGCGCAGCGGGTGCGCGAGGACTTCCCGGACGGCCAGCTGTACGTCGACCTGCACGGCTTCGACCCGAACCGGGAGCCGCTGGGCGCGGGGGAGGTGCTGAGCCGGTTCCTGCGCACGCTGGGCGTGCCGTCGCCGGACCTCCCGGTGACGGTGGAGGAGCGGTCGGCGCTGTTCCGCACGCTCATCGCGGACCGGCGGATGGTGGTGATGCTGGACAACGCCCGCGGCTCGACCGAGCTGCTGCCGCTGCTGCCCGGCCCGCCGTCGTGCGTGCTGGTGACGTCCCGCCGGCGGTTGGTCGGGCTGGTCGCGCACGCCGAGGCGCGGCTGGTCGAGCTGGACATGCTGGAGCCGGACGCGGCGGTGGCCGTGGTCAGCCGGGTCGCCGGGCGGGACGGCACGGAGGCCGCCGCGCTGCGCCGGCTGGCCGTGCTGTGCGACGGGCTGCCGCTGGCGCTGCGGATCGCCGCGGCCCGGCTGGCGGTCGCGCCGGCGCTGCGGGTGGCCGAGCTGGTCGCCGAGCTGGACGACGAGCACGGCCGGCTGGCCGCGCTGGGCCTGGAGGACGAGGACTCCACGGTGCGGGCGGCGCTGGACGCGTCGCGGCGGGCGCTGTCGCCGCTGCCCGCGCGGCTGCTGGCGCTGCTGGGGCTGCACCCCGGGCCGGACGTGACGGCGTTCGCGGTGGCCGCCATGGGCCGGGTGCGGTTGGGCGAGGCGCAGCGCGCGCTGGACGCGTTGACGGCGGCGAACCTGCTGTCGGTCAACGAACCCGGCCGGTACGGCGCGCACGACCTGGTGCGGGTCTACACCCGGACGCTGGCCGCCGAGCTGCCCGCGGCGGAGCGGCGCGACGCGACCAGCCGGGTGCTCGACTACTACCTGCACTGCGCGGACCTGGCCGACGGCCTGCTGCCGGTGGGCCGCGGCAGCGTGCCGGTCGCGCCCGAGCACGTGCCCGTCGACGTGCCGAAGCTGACCGGTTCGGCCGACGCGATCGCCTGGCTGGACGCCGAGCAGGCCAACATCGTCGCCGCCGCCGAGCTGGCCGCCGCCGAGGGGTGGCTGGTGCACGCGTGGCAGCTGCCGTACACGCTGTCGCGGTTCTTCTGGCTGCGGGCGGACCGGACGACGTGGCTGCGCACCACCGAGGCGGCGCTGCAGGCGGCCACGGCGCTCGGCGACCCGGCGGCGAAGTTCGTGATGCTGTTCAACCTGGGGCTCGCGCTGGCCCAGTTCCAGCGGATGGACGAGTCGCTGGCCCGGCACCGGGAGGCGCTGGAGGTGGCGCGGGCGTCGGGCGACGTGAACGCGCAGGCGCGGGCGCTGACCACGGTCGGGGACCTGCTGCAGTTCCTCGGGCGGGTGGACGAGTCGGAGGCGTCCTACCGGGCGGCGCTGGAGGTCAGCCGGGCGGCCGGGTCGCGGTTCGCCGAGGCCAACGCGCACCACAACCTCGGGATGCTGCACCTGAAGTCGCGGCGGTACGACGAGGCCAGGACGTGGCTGAGCGCGGCGGTGGCGATGTACCGGGAGGTCGGCGAGCAGTGCGGTGAGTCGACCTGCCACACGGACCTGGCGATGGTGCTGCTGGAGTCGGGGGAGGGCGCGGAGGCGGTGACGGCGGCGCGCACGGCGCTGTCGGTCGCCTCGGCCGCGGCCAGCCCGTACCACCAGGCGATGGCGCACGACCGGCTGGCGACGGTGTTCGACCGGCAGGGGGTGCCGGGCGCGGTGGCGCACTGGCAGCGGGCGCTGGCGCTGTTCACCGAGCTGGACGCGCCGGAGGCCGACCAGGTCCGGGAACGCCTGGCCAGGTCCCGCGCCACGACCGCCGTCTGACCGCCGCCCGACGGCGCGCCGAGGTCCGCTCACCCCCGGCCCCGTCGTGATCGGTTGAGTGGTCTGGACCTATTGACACAGAGGTCTAGACCTATCTACCTTCCAGTAGCTGCGTCGTGGCCGCCGCCCCGTGCAGGAGGTGTGCTGGTAGTGCGCAAGAGAACCAGGTTGTCGCCGCTCGTGGCCTTGCTCGCCACGGTGGCCGGACTAGTGGTCGCCGTCGCGTCCCCGTCGCCGTCGACCGCTGCCGCCGCGGGGGAGGAGTGCCGTCCCGACGGCCTCTACCAGACCCCCGGCGTCGCCGTCCCGTACTGCTCGACCTACGACACCGAGGGCCGCGAGTCGCTGGGCGCCGGCCACTCCCGCCGCGTCATCGGCTACTTCACCAGCTGGCGCACGGGCCGCAACGGCGCGCCCGCCTACCTCGCGTCCGACATCCCGTGGGACAAGGTCACGCACCTCAACTACGCGTTCGCCCACATCGACGCGCAGAACCGGGTCTCCGTCGGCCCCGACGGCCCGGACAACCCCTCCACCGGCATGACCTGGCCCGGCGTCGCCCCCGACCCGTCCCTGCCCTACAAGGGCCACTTCAACCTGCTCAACAAGTACAAGAAGCAGCACCCGAACGTGAAGACGCTGATCTCGGTCGGCGGCTGGGCGGAGACCGGCGGCTTCCTCAACGCCGACGGCACGCGCAACGCGTCCGGCGGGTTCTACAAGCTCGGCGCGCAACCGCAGTCCGCGGTGGACTCGTTCGCCGACTCCGCCGTCGAGTTCATCCGCAAGTACGGGTTCAACGGCGTCGACATCGACTACGAGTACGCCACCTCGAACAACCACGCGGGCAACCCGGACGACTTCTGGATCTCCAACGCCAACCGCGGCACGCTGTGGGCGGGCTACGAGAAGATCATGAAGACGCTGCGGGAGAAGCTGGACCGCGCCTCGCAGCAGGACGGCAAGCACTACCTGCTGACCGCCGCCGTGCCCGCCTCGGGCTGGCTGCTGCGCGGCCAGGAGGCCTACCAGGTCACCCGCTACCTCGACTACCTGAACGTGATGAGCTACGACCTGCACGGCTCGTGGAACCACTTCGTCGGCCCGAACGCCGCGCTCTACGACGACGGCAAGGACGGCGAGCTGGCCGCGGGCGGCGTCTACACCGCGCCGCAGTACGAGGGCATGGGCTACCTGAACACCGACTGGGCCTACCACTACTACCGCGGCGCGATGCAGGCCGGGCGGATCAACATCGGCGTCCCGTTCTACAGCCGCGGCTGGCAGGGCGTCACCGGCGGCACGAACGGCCTGTGGGGCCGCGCGGCGCTGCCCGACCAGGCGAAGTGCCCGCCCGGCACCGGGTCCAACGTCGGCTCGACCACCCCGTGCGGCAACGGCGCGATCGGCATCGACAACCTGTGGCACGACTCGACCGCGGGCGGCGCGGAGGTGCCCTCCGGCGTGAACCCCATGTGGCACGCCAAGAACCTGGAGAACGAGATCACGCCGGACTACCTGGCGCAGCACGGCCTGGACCCGGCGAACGACCCGGCCGACCGGATCTCCGGCTCGTACAACCGGTTCTACGACAGCACCCTCACCTCGCCGTGGCTGTGGAACGCGGAGAAGAAGGTGTTCCTGTCCACTGAGGACGAGCAGTCCATCGCCGCCAAGGCGAAGTACGTGGCGGACAAGGGCCTCGGCGGCATCATGATCTGGGAGCTGGCGGGCGACTACCGCTTCGACGGCGCCAAGGGCCAGTACACCGTCGGCGACACCCTGCTCACCAAGATCAATGACGGCCTGCGCGGCGCGGCGCCCTACGGCAACCGCAAGGCCAACGGCCCCGTGCCCGCCGACGTGCTGAACGTCAGCGCCACCGTCTCCGGGTTCGCGCTCGGCGACAGCAACTACCCCATCACGCCGAAGCTGAAGCTGACCAACAACTCGACCACCACCCTGCCGGGCGGCACGAAGATCGAGTTCGACTACGGCACCAGCGCGCCGGGCAGCATGGCCGACCAGTCCGGCTTCGGCCTGCGGGTGACCTCCAAGGGCCACTCGGGCAGCAACGTCGGCGGCCTCAAGGGCGACTTCCAGCACGTCGAGCTGACGTTGCCGTCCTGGCAGCCGCTGGCGCCCGGCGCGTCGGTGGACGTCGCGCTGAGCTACCAGCTGCCGATCGCGTCGCCGTCGAACTTCAAGCTCACCTTCGGCGGCAAGTCCTACGCCATCGCCTCCGACCACCCGCGCGGCGGGACCGGCGGCCCGGACCCGACCGACACCACCACCACCACGACCACGACGACCACGACCGACCGGCCGAGCTGCACCGTCCCCGGGTGGGACCGCACCAAGGTCTACAACGGCGGCAACGAGGTCTCGCACGCGGGCAAGCGCTGGCAGGCGAAGTGGTGGACGCAGGGCGACGAGCCCGGCACGACCGGCGAATGGGGTGTCTGGCGCGACCTGGGGGCCTGCTGAGGGGTCTCCGACGTGCTCTGACGCTCACCTGAGGCATCCCTTACCCGCCGTCTGCCACCCCTTACGGCGGCGGGTAAGGGAACCACCTCCTCAACGCACGTGAACGACCGATGCCCGCCTCCGCCCCTCAGGACGACTCTTCGTGTCACCAGAGAGAAGCTGACGACACGAGGAGCAGGTCATGGAGTGGACGCCCGAGTCCTTGCAGGCGGAGATCGACTACCGGCAGACCGCGCTGCGCGAAGACGCCGCCCAGTACCGCGTCGGCAGGCGGACGACGTCGACCAGGCGGTCGTGGTGGCGGCTGGGTCACCGGGGCGACCCGGAGTCGGCCGGGACCGGAAACGGCCACGACCAGGCCGCCTGAGGTGTGACAGCATGCCCGGTGTGGCACGCCTCGGTTCCGGAATCCCCTTGGTGGCGCGTGGCCGGGAGATGACCAGGCTGCGCGCCGCCCTCGACGAAGCCGCTCACGGCCAGGCGGGCGCCGTCCTGCTCGCGGGTGACGCGGGCGTGGGCAAGACCCGCCTGGTGGACGAGCTGGCCGCGTCGGCGGGCGACGCGCTCGTGCTCACCGGCCGCTGCCTGGAAGTCGGCGAGACCGGCCTGCCGTACCTGCCCTTCACCGAGGCGCTGGACCAGGTGCGGCGGGCCGGCCTGCTCGACGTCGCCGCCCGGCCCGCCCTCGGCCTCCTGCTGCCGGAGCTGGCGCTGCCCGCGAGCCACGACGGCGGCTCGTCGGTGTCCGGCCTGCCGCCGCACCTGGTCGGCCGCCGCCCCGAGCAGGACGTGGGCCAGCTGCGGCTGTTCGACGCGGTGCACGGGCTGCTCGGCGACCTGGCCGCCGACCGGCCGGTGCTGCTGGTGCTGGAGGACCTGCACTGGGCCGACGCCTCCACCCGCTACCTGCTGTCGTTCCTGCTGTCCCGGCTGCGGTCGCAGCGGCTGCTGGTGATCGGCACCTACCGCTCCGACGACCTGCACCGCAGCCACCCGCTGCGCCCGCTGCTCGGCGAGCTGGTCCGGCTGCCCGCCGTGCGGCGGCTCGACCTGACCCCGCTGAGCGCGATCGACGCGCGCTCGTTCGTCGCCGCGCTGGCCGACGACCTGGCCGACGACGTGCTGCTGGAGGTCGCCGAGCGCTCGGACGGCAACCCGTTCTTCGCCGAGGAGCTGATCGCGGTCGCCGCCTGCGGCGACCGCGAGGTGCCGTGGACGCTGTCCGAGGTGCTGCTGGCCCGCATCGAACGCCTCTCCGCCGACGGGCAGCGCGTGGTGCGGGTGGCGTCGGTCGGCGGCCGGTCGGTGCGCCACGACCTGCTGCGCGACGCGGCGGGCGTGGACGACGTCGTGCTGGACGGCGCGCTGCGCGAGGCCGTGCAGCACCACGTGCTGCTGGTGGACCGCGACGAGGTCTACACGTTCCGGCACGCGCTGCTGCGCGAGACCGTCTACAACGACCTGCTGCCCGGCGAGCGCGTGCGGCTGCACGCCGCGTACGCCGACCGGCTCGCCTCGTCCGGCGGCCGGGGCGCCGCCGCCGCGCTGGCCCACCACAGCCTGGAGTCGCACGACCTGGTCCGCGCGCTGCGGGCGTCGGTCGACGCGGGCAACGAGGCGCAGGCCGCCGGCGCGCCCGCCGAGTCGCTGCGGCACCTGGAGCAGGCGCTCAAGCTGTGGCACGCCGTGCCCGAAGCGCAGCGGCCGCCCGGCCTGACCGAGTTGGAGCTGCTGCGCGGCGCGTCGTGGGCGGCGGGCACGGCGGGGCAGCCGGAGCGGGCCATCGCGTTCGCCCGCACCGGCGCCACCGCGGTCGCCGGGGCCGACCCCGAGACCGCCGCGGCGATGTGGCGGCGCCTCGCGCAGGCGTTGCAGGCGCTGGACGGCACCGACGACGAGAAGTACCGCGCGGTGGAGGAGGCGTGGCGGCTGGTCCGGGACCGGCCCGCGAGCCCGGCCCGCGCGTGGGTGCTGGCGGTGTGGGCGGCGGCGCTGCGGCACGACCGCAAGTACCCCGAGGCGCGCGAGCGGGCCGAGCTGGCGGTGGCGGACGGCCGGGCGGCGGGCGCGGACTCGGCGGTCGCGGACGCGTTGACCACGCTCGGGCTGCTGGAGGAGCCGGAGGGGGAGGTGTCCCGGGCGCGCGAGCACCTGACCGCGGCGGTGGCGTGCGCGATGGAGGCCGACGCGGTCAGCACCGAGCTGCGGGCCCGCTACTTCCTCGGCCTGCACCACTACGACCTGGGCGAGCTGGCCGAGGCCGGGCCGGTGTTCGACGAGGGCGTGGCGCGGGCCAAGGCGACCGGTCTGACCTGGAGCTCCTTCGGCCTCGAACTGCGCATCCTCCAGGTGCTGACCAGGTACTACCGCGGCGAGTGGGACGGCGCTGCGACCGCCGCCGAACCGCCCGGCCTGCGGGTGTCGAGCACGGTGTCGGCGCGGTTGGCGGCGGCGGGCACGCACGTGGCGGTCAGCCGGGGCGAGTTCGACCAGGCCGAGCGGATGATCCGGGAGCTGCGCGCGGACTGGCACCGCGACCTGCAGATCGCGTTGATCACCGGCGGCACCGGCGCCGAGCTGGCGCTGTGGCGCGGTCAGCCGGAGCTGGCCGTCGAGCGGGTCCTGGACGCGATCAGCTGGTCCCGCAAGGAGGGCGAGTGGATGCTGGCCGGCATCCGGCTGGCCGCCCTGGGCGTCGCGGGGCAGGTGGAGATCGCCGCCAGGGCGCGGCGGCGCAAGGAGGCGGCGGCCGAGGAGCGGGCCGTGCGGGCCGGCCGGGAGCTGGCCGCCGACGCCCGCAAGACGGCCGAGCTGGGCAACCCGCGCGCCGGCGACCTCGGCCCGGAGGGTCGGGCGTGGCTGGCGCGGGCGGCGGCCGAGGAGTCGCGGCTGGCCGGGGCGGGCGACCCGGAGCTGTGGCGGCGCGCGGTCGACGGCTTCGGCTTCGGGTCGGTGTTCGAGCAGGCCGTGTGCCGGTGGCGGCTGGCCGAGGCGCTGCTGGCCGCGGACCGGCGCGACGAGGCGGCGACCGAGCTGCGGCTGGCCTGCGCGGTGGCCGACGAGCTGGGCGCGGCCCCGCTGCGCGAGGCGGTCGACCTGGTCGCCAGGCGGGCCAGGGTGGCGTTGCGCGACACCGGCCCGCGGGACCGCGTCGACCCGTTCACGCCGCGCGAGCGGTCGGTGCTGGAGCTGGTCGCGCTGGGGCGCACCAACCGGCAGGTCGGCGCGGAGCTGTACATCTCGGAGAAGACGGTCAGCGTGCACCTGAGCCGGATCATGGCCAAGCTCGGCGCGAGCCGCAGGGCCGAGGCCGTGGCCACCGCCTTCGACCGCGGCCTGCTCGACCTACCCACCCCGCCCAGCTAGCCGGGCGGTCCTGTTCATCGGGCAGCACGAGCTATTTGAGGTTGGGAGTGATGAGAGTGTCGACAGTGGTGACCACAGCTGATCGTGACGTCCTGTTGGCGGATGAGCGCGACCAGCAGCAGGCGCAAGCCCTGGTCAGTCAGCTGTCCTCCGGCGGTGCGCGGTTCACCGCCGTGACCGGCGAGCGGGGCACCGGGGTCACGGTGCCTGCCGAGCTGTCGGCGCTCATCGCTCAGGTTGTCCGCGCTGTGGCACGAGGGCACGCGGTCACGGTCAACGCGATGCCGGAGGCGTTGACGACCACGGCAGCCGCGAAGCTGCTGGGCATATCGCGTCCCACCTTGATGCGAAAGATCAACGCCGGCGAGATCCCGTCGCACAAGGTCGGTACGCACACCCGCCTGCGAACGGTCGACGTGCTCCAAGAGCGGGATGCGCGCCGGCAACGCCAACTGGTCGCGTTCGACGAACTCCGGGCATTGGAAACGCCGCGGCTGTGGCCTGCCGGGCGGACATCCTCCTGAAAGCGATAACAGGTTTCTCGCCACTCGCATTCTGAAGGTGAGGCGGCCTGCGCGTGTCGGTGGTCGGAACGTGGTGAGATCTCCGATAGGGGCTGGCGACCGAACAAATCGCAGCATCGGAAACCCTGTGATCGGGGCCGACCCAACCCGCCTCAACCACTGCCCGAAGCCTGCCGCCCCCGCCCCGTCAGACCTCGGGACTAGGGGGCGTCATCCCGCCGGTTGACCCGCGGTTCCGCCGTCGAGGTGACGACCGGCGACCCGCTCGCCTCATAGCTTTCTCGACGTCAGCAGACCCGAGGAATTGAGGGAGCATGTCCGCACTGGTGTCCGACGTCGGAACCCGCACCGCTGTGGCCGCCGCCAACCTGGTCAAGGTGTACGGCAAGGGCGACACCGCCGTCCGGGCGCTGGACGGCGTGAGCGTCGCGTTCGCGGCCGGGAAGTTCACCGCCATCATGGGCCCCTCCGGGTCCGGCAAGTCCACCCTGATGCACTGCCTGGCCGGGCTGGACAACGTCGACGGCGGCAGCGTCGGCATCGGCGGCACCGAGATCACCTCGCTGGGCGACAAGGAGCTGACCCGGCTGCGCCGCGACCGGGTCGGGTTCGTCTTCCAGGCGTTCAACCTGCTGCCGACGCTCACCGCCGAGGCCAACATCCTGCTCGGTCTCGAACTGGCCGGCCGCAAGCCCGACCGCGAGTGGTTCGACACCATCGTGGACGTCCTGGGCCTGCGCGACCGCCTCAAGCACAAGCCGACCGAGCTGTCCGGCGGCCAGCAGCAGCGCGTGGCCTGCGCCCGCGCCCTGGTCGCCAAGCCCGACGTGGTGTTCGCCGACGAGCCGACCGGCAACCTGGACTCGCGCTCCGGCGCGGAGGTGCTGGACTTCCTGCGCATGTCGGTGCGCAAGCTCGGCCAGACCGTGATCATGGTGACGCACGACCCGGTCGCCGCGTCCTACGCCGACCGCGTCGTGCTGCTCGCCGACGGCAGGCTGGCCGGCGAGATCGAGAACCCGACGGCCGACTCCGTGCTGTCCGCGCTCAAGCACCTGGGGGCGTGACCGCGTGCTGCGCACGATCATCGCGGGCCTGAAGGCCCGCACCGCGCGGCTGGTGCTGTCATCGGTGGCCATCGCCCTCGGCGTCGCCTTCGTGACCGGCACGCTCGTCCTCGGCGACGCCATGTCGGCGAGCCTGCGCGACGAGTTCGCCAAGAGCGCCCGCAACGTCGACGTCGCCGTCTCGACGTCCGGCGAGTCGTCCGCCGAGGTCCGGGGCATCACGCCGGAGACGGTGGCGAAGATCCGGCAGGCGCCGGGCGTGCGGGGCGTCGACCCGCGCGACTTCCAGCAGGTCCCGCTGGTCGCGGCCAACGGCAAGGCCAAGCCGGCGTTCGCCGTGCCGCTGGCGAGCAACGAGGAGCTGCGCGAGTTCGACCTGGCGGAGGGCCGCTACCCGACCGCGGACGACGAGATCGCCGTCGACGAGCGCACCGCCGCCACCGCCAAGCTGGCGATCGGGCAACCGGTCGTGCTGCTGGGCGAGGAGGAGCAGCGGCACAGCTACACGCTCGTCGGCACCTACCGGCAGGGCACGAACCAGCTCTCGCTGTCCGGCTCCGACCACGTCGGGCTGACGCCGGCCGCGTTCCAGGCGCTGGAGCCGGAACGCCTGCCGTACCAGGTCGTCGCCACCGCCGCGGCCGGCTTCACGCAGCAGCAGGTGGCGGACAACGTCCGCAAGGCCATCGGCGAGCAGGGCTTCCTGGTCCAGAGCGGCGCCGAGCTGACCCAGGAGGCCATGGACCAGGTGGAGGCCCAGGCGGGCGAGTTCACCACGCTGCTGCTGGCGTTCGCGCTCATCGCGCTCGTGGTCGCGGCCATGGTCATCTACAACACGTTCACCATCCTGATCGCCCAGCGCACCCGCGAGCTGGCGCTGATGCGGTGCGTCGGCGCGAGCCGGGGCCAGGTGTTCCGCGGCGTGCTGGTCGAGGCCGTGGCGATGGGCCTGACCGCGTCGGTGCTCGGCCTGTTCGGCGGCATCGGCGTGTCGGCCCTGCTGCAGCGGGTGATCTTCTCGTTCGACGGCGGCGGGGGCGAGGTGCGGTTGCCGATCACGGTGACCACGGTGCTCGCCGCGTTCGCGGTCGGCACGCTGGTGACCGTGCTCGCCGCGGTGCTGCCCGCCCGCCGGGCGACCAGGGTGGCGCCGGTGGCGGCGCTGCGCAGCCAGCCCGACAGCGGCGAGGAGGTCGCGCGGACCGGCGTGCTGCGCGTGCTGACCGCCGTGCTGTTCACGGTGGTGGGCGCCGGCGCGATCGTCCTCGGGATGAGCATGGACAGCGAGGAAGCCGCGATGGTCGTCAGCGGCGGCGGCACGATGGCGCTGCTGGCCGCGGTGCTCGTGCTCGGACCGCTGCTGGTCGGCCCGGTGAACCGGGTGCTCGGCGCGCTGCCGCGGGCGCTGCTCGGGGTGCCGGCCAAGCTGGCGTCGGCCAACGCCGGCCGCAACCCCAAGCGCACCGCCGCGACCACCGCCGCGCTGATGATCGGCGTGACCATCGTGGCGCTGGTGACCGTGGTCGCCAACAGCGCCAAGGAGACCGCCAACGCCGAGATCGACCAGCGGATGCCCGCCGACTACACGGTGTCGTCCGCGGTCTACGACCGGCCGCTGCCCGAGGAGCTGGCCGACCGGCTGGCCGCCGTGCCGGAGGTGGCGAGGGTCGCGCCGACCACCGTCGTCTACGGGGAGCGCGAGTACTTCACCGGCGTCCCGCGCGACGCGATCGGCGACCTGTTCCGGCCGACGGTCACCAGCGGGTCGCTCGCCGACCTGGGTGACGGCGCGGTGGCGGTGAACGCGGACTACGCCAAGCGCCGCGGCGTGTCGGTCGGCTCGACGGTGACCGTGAAGACCGGGCGCGAGGCGCCGCAGGACCTGAGGGTCGTCGCGGTGGTCGAGGGCCAGCGGTTGTCCGACGGCATCATGACGATGGAGACGTCGCAGCGGTTCGAGCAGGCGGCCGAGGGCTACGAGAGCATCCTGGTGAAGCTCAAGGACGGCGTGGCGAACGGCCGCGCGGCGGTCGAGGCGGTCACCGACCCCTCGCCGCTGGCCGTGCTGGACAGCGCGGCGGAGACCAAGGAGCAGCTGAACCAGCAGCTCAACCAGGTGCTCGGGTTCATCTGGGCGCTGATCGGGCTGGCCGTGGTGATCGCGCTGTTCGGCATCGCGAACACGTTGACGCTGTCGGTGCTGGAGCGGACGCGCGAGTCGGCGCTGCTGCGGGCGCTCGGCCTGACCCGGGGTCAGCTGCGGCTGATGCTGGTGGTCGAGTCGGTGCTGATGGCGCTGATGGGCGCGGCGATCGGGCTGCTGCTCGGCATCGGGTTCGGCTGGGTGATCGTCGAGGCGGTCTCCACCGACACCATGGCGGTCGACCTCGTCGTGCCGTTCGGGCAGATCGGCGTGATGCTCGCCGGCGCGGTGGTGGCAGCCGTGGCCGCCGCCGCCCTGCCCGCCAGGCGCGCCGCCCGGACCTCGGTCGTCGCGGGGATGGCCGAGGCGTGAGGGACCCGGTGGCCCGTTCTTCTTCGGGGGAGGAACGGGCCACCGGGTTCTCGGCCGCGGGATTTCTTCCGCGCGCGTCACATCCCGGCCTGAACCGCCTCTAACAGGGTGCGGGGTGGCTCGGGCGAGGGCCGAGCCACCCGGCCTCCACCTCTCCCGCCAGCGGGTTCACGCACCGTCACCGGCCGTCACTCCGGTCGCACGGAAGCGCTTCAGTTTGTTGCGGAACGGTGTCGACCGGTCCTTCCCGGGTTGACGGCGGGGACCGGGACTCGGATCGTGAGAGCGCTCTCATGAGAGCGCTCTCACGACGTCGGGTCGAGCCCGGCGAGTGCGTCGAGGAGGACGGATGAGCAGGACTCGGACGGCGTCGACCACGGCGGCGGCCCTGGCCGCCGCGCTGGTGGCCGGCTGCGGTGGCGGTGGCGGCGACGCGGGTGACGGCAAGGTCAAGCTGTCGATCGGGATCTTCTCCGACTTCGGCTACACCAACCTGATCGAGGAGTACCAGGCCGCGCACCCGAACATCGAGGTCGAGCAGCGCACGGTCAAGATGGAGCAGCACCACACGCAGCTCGCCACGCAGCTCGCCGGCGGTCGGGGCGCGGCCGACATCGTGGCCATCGAGGAAGGCAACATCACCCAGTTCCGCCAGTCCAAGGACAAGTTCGTCAACCTCGCGGACTACGGCGCCAAGGAGCTGGAGGGCCAGTGGGCCGCCTGGAAGTGGAACCAGGGCACCACTGACGACGGCAACTTCGTGCTCGGCCTCGGCACCGACATGGGCAGCCTCGCCCTCTGCTACCGCCGCGACCTGTTCGAGGCCGCCGGCCTGCCGACCGACCGCGAAGCCGTCGGCAAGCTGTGGCCGACGTGGGAGGAGTACCTGGAGGTCGCCGACACCTTCAGCGCGAAGACCCCCGACAAGAAGTTCGTCGACACCGCCCAGAACGTCTACAAGGCGATCCTCGACCAGACCGAGGAGGGCTACTTCGCCAAGGCCGACGACTCGTTCATCGGCGACTCGAACCCCAAGGTGGAGCAGGCGTTCACGCTCGCCGCGAGCCTGGGCGAGAAGAAGCAGACCGGCGCGCTGGCCCCGTTCAGCCAGGACTGGAACGTGGCTCTCAAGCAGGCGTCCTTCGCCACCACCACCTGCCCCGCGTGGGCGCTGGCGCTGATCAAGGCGGGCGCGGGCGACGAGGCCGCGGGCAAGTGGGACGTCGCCGCGGCGCCCGGTGGCGGCGGCAACTGGGGCGGTTCGTTCCTGGCCGTGCCGAAGCAGGGCGAGCACCCCAAGGAGGCTTACGAGCTGGCCAAGTGGCTGACCGCGCCCGAGCAGCAGAAGCGGATCTTCAAGGAGACCGGCAACCTGCCCAGCGAGCCCGCCGCGTACCAGGACCCCGAGGTCACCTCGACGGTCAACGAGTACTTCAACGCCGCGCCCGTCGGCCAGATCTTCGGAAACTCCGCCGAGAGCCTGGAGCCGACCTACCGCGGCGCCAAGGACGCGAAGGTCACCCCGGTCTTCAACAACGCGCTGTCCCGCGTGGAGACCGGCAAGCAGTCGACCTCGGACGCCTTCGACCAGGCCGTCGGGGAAGCGCGGGACGCGGCCAAGTGACGGTCGCACCCGAACGCGCGGCGGGACGGGGCACGACGCCCGTCCCGCCGTCGGCGCAGCGCCTGTCGTGGCGGGACAAGCTCGGCCGGCTCGACACGAAGTACACGCCCTACGTCATCATCGCGCCGTTCTTCGTGGTGTTCGGCGTCTTCGGCCTCTACCCGCTGCTGCACACCGCGTGGGTGTCGCTGCACGACTGGCAGCTCATCGACGGCGACCAGGGCTTCGTCGGCCTGGCCAACTACACCGCCCTGCTGGCCGACCCGAACTTCTGGAACGCGCTGGGCAACACGATCAGCCTGTTCCTGCTGTCCACCGTGCCGCAGCTGTTCGCCGCGCTCGGCCTGGCCGCCCTGCTGGACCGCGGCCTGCGCGGCCGGGCGTTCTGGCGGGCGGGCGTGCTGCTGCCGAACGTGATCTCGGTGGCCGCGGTCGCGCTGGTGTTCGCGCAGCTGTTCGGCCGCGACTTCGGCATCGTCAACGCCCTGCTCGGCGTGGTCGGGATCGACCCGGTCGACTGGCGGGCGCAGACGTGGGCCTCGCACCTGGCGATCAGCTCGATGGTGGTCTGGCGGTGGACCGGCTACAACGCGCTGATCTACCTGGCCGCGATGCAGTCGGTGCCCAAGGACCTGTACGAGTCGGCGATGCTCGACGGCGCGTCGCGCCGGCGGGTGTTCTGGTCGATCACCGTGCCGAGCATCCGGCCGACGATCCTGTTCACCGTCATCGTCTCGACCATCGGCGGCATGCAGCTGTTCGTCGAGCCGCAGCTGTTCGACCCGGGCGGCACGGCGACCGGCACCGGCGGCGACGACCGCCAGTTCCAGACGCTGGTGATGTACCTGTACGAGAAGGGCTTCCGGCTGTTCGACGCGGGTTACTCGTCGGCCGTCGCGTGGGTGCTCTTCATGGTGGTCCTGGTGGTCGCGGTCGTGAACTTCACGGTGGCGCGGCGCATCGCGTCGAAGGGGTGATGCGGGTGTTCGCGACGAGGTCCAAGACCGGGCCGCTCACCTACGCGCTGCTGGTGGTCGTCCTGCTCGCGTCGGTGTTCCCGCTGTACTACTCGTTCCTCATCGCCAGCAAGGACAACTCCGCGCTCGGCGACGCGGTGCCGTCGCTGGTGCCCGGCGGGAACCTGTTCGAGAACCTGACCAGGGTGTTCGACACCGTCGACTTCTGGCTCGCCATGCAGAACTCGCTGGTGGTGGCGGGCACGGTGGCGATCAGCAACGTCGTGCTCGGCACGCTGGCCGGGTTCGCGTTCGCCCGGCTGCGGTTCCGGGGTGGCAACGCGCTGTTCCTGGTCGTGGTCGGGACGTCGATGGTGCCGACGCAGCTCGGCGTCATCCCGCTGTACATGCTGATGTCGGACCTCGACTGGTACGGCACGCTCCAGGCGGTGATCGTGCCCGCGCTGATCGGCGCGTTCTCGGTGTTCTGGATGCGGCAGGCGTGCGAGGAGTCCGTGCCCCACGAGCTGATCGAGGCCGCCAGGATGGACGGGTGCTCGGTGCTGCGCACGTTCTGGCACGTGGCGTTCCCGGCGGTGCGCCCGCAGGCGGCGGTGATGGGCATGTTCACGTTCATGACCGCGTGGAACGACTTCTTCTGGCCGCTGATCGTGCTGGACCCCAACGACAGCCCCACGGTGCAGGTGGCGTTGTCGACGTTGGCCAGCGGCTACTACACGGACTACTCGCTCATGCTCTCCGGCGCGTCGCTCGCGGTGCTGCCGGTGGTGGGGATCTTCCTCCTGCTGGCGCGGCAGATCGTCGGCGGGATCATGCAGGGCGCTGTGAAGGGGTGAGTTCGTAGATGACGACAACCGACCCGGACACCGAGGTCGGGCGGGACCTGCTGCGCTTCCCGCCGGATTTCCTGTGGGGAGCGGCGACGGCGTCCTTCCAGATCGAGGGTGCGACCGCGGCGGACGGACGTGGTCCGTCCATTTGGGACACTTTCGCGGCGAAGCCGGGCGCGGTGCTCGGCGGCGACACCGGGGACCCGGCGTGCGACCACTACCACCGCTACCCGGCCGACGTCGCGCTGATGGAGGAGCTGGGCCTGGCCGCGTACCGGTTCTCGCTGGCCTGGCCGCGGATCCAGCCGGAGGGCTCGGGGCGGGTCGAGCCGAGGGGCCTCGCGTTCTACGACCGGCTGGTGGACGAGCTGCTGGGCCGCGGCATCCAGCCCGTGGTCACGCTGTACCACTGGGACCTGCCGCAGGCGCTGGAGGACGAGGGCGGCTGGCGCGACCGGGACACGGCCTACCGGTTCGCCGAGTACGCCGCGCTGGTGCACGAGCACCTGGGCGACCGGGTGCAGCTGTGGACGACGTTGAACGAGCCCTGGTGCTCGGCGTTCCTGGGCTACGCCAACGGGGTCCACGCGCCCGGCGTGGTCGACCCGAAGGGCTCGCTGGAGGCCGCGCACCACCTGCTGCTCGGCCACGGCCTGGCGGTCCGGGCGATGGCCTCGCAGGCGCCCGCCGACCACCGGTTCTCCATCGTGCTCAACTTCTGCTCGGTGTGGGTGGACGACGACGCCTCGCTCGACGCCGCCCGCAAGGTGGACGGCCTGCAGAACCGGCTGTTCCTCGACCCGCTGGGCGGGCGCGGCTACCCGCAGGACGTCGTGGAGGACACCGCCTGGCTCGGCGACTGGACGTCGGTGGTGCGGGACGGCGACCTGGACGTGATCGCCACCCCGCTCGACTGGATGGGCGTGAACTACTACGCGCCGACCAGGGTCGCGGTGGCGGCCGACCCGCTGTCGGTGACCGGTGGGCCGTTCCCCGGCCTGCGCGGCGTCGACCTGCTGCCGCCGCGCGGCGAGCTGACCGGGTTCGGCTGGGAGGTCGACGCGCGGGGGCTCACCGAGCTGCTGGAACGCCTCCAGCGCGACGTCGACCTGCCGCTCGTCGTCACCGAGAACGGCTCGGCGTTCCCCGACGTGGTCGAGGGCGGCGAGGTGGTGGACGAGGAGCGCACCAGGTACCTGGTCGACCACCTGCGCGCGCTGCACGCCGCCATCGCGGCGGGCGTCGACGTGCGCGGGTACTTCGCGTGGTCGCTGCTGGACAACTTCGAGTGGGCGGCCGGGTACAGCCAGCGGTTCGGCATCGTGCACGTGGACTACGAGACGCAGGTCCGCACGGTGAAGCGCAGCGGCCGGACGCTGGCCGGGGTGATCGACGCCAACGCCGTCCCGGCGACGGGGTACCGCCTGGGGTGACCCGGTCGAGGTGGTGAGGGGCCGTCCGGTGCGCGCCGGACGGCCCCTCGTTCTTTGTCACGACATGTGGCCCGTTGTGGTGCTGAATAACCACTTTGAGGTGAAATCGCCGACGGGTGACGCCCCTCCGGCCTCACTCTCGGTGGAGCCGGGTCACCACCACGGGTGTGCAAACCCCTCGAACCGAGTGGACATCCGGAGTTCGCTCGGCGCTCCACCGCACCAGCCGCTGTGCTGTGAGCAGCAGCACACCGGAGGGAGTCAACGATGACAGGCCGATTCGTCGGACGGCTGGTGATCGCCATCGCGCTGATGGCCACCACGCTCGTGATGGGCGGGGTGGGCAGTGCGAGCGCGGAGCGGAGCGGGGCGGAACCCGCCCGAGCCTCGGTGACCGCCGACCCCGGCCCGCTGGGCTTCAGACAAGGGGTGGGCCGCAACGCCGACGGCCGGCTGGAGGTCTTCGCCCGCGGCGGCGACGGCGCCCTGTGGCACATCTGGCAGACCGCGCCCAACAACGGCTGGAGCGGGTGGGAGAGCCTGGGCGGGTACATCACCAGCTCACCGGTGGTGACGAACAACGCCGACGGCCGGCTGGAGGTCTTCGCCGTGGGCGGCGACGGCGCGCTGTGGCACATCTGGCAGACGGCTCCCAACAACGGTTGGAGCGGTTGGGACAGCATGGGCGGCTACCTGACGTCCGTGCCCGCCGTCGGCCGCAACGCGGACGGCCGGATCGAGGTGTTCGCCCGTGGCGGCGACAACGCGCTGTGGCACATCTGGCAGACCGCGCCGAACAACGGTTGGAGCGATTGGGACAGCTTGGGCGGTGGCCTGACGTCGGCGCCCGCCGTGGGCCGCAACGCGGACGGTCGGCTGGAGGTCTTCGTGCGCGGCAACGACGACGCGCTGTGGCACATCTGGCAGACCGCGCCGAACAACGGCTGGAGCGGTTGGGACAGCTTGGGCGGTGGCCTGACGTCGGCGCCCGCCGTGGGCCGCAACGCGGACGGCCGGCTGGAAGTGTTCGTGCGCGGCAACGACGGCGCCCTGTGGCACATCTGGCAGACCGCGCCGAACAACGGTTGGAGCGGCTGGGGCAGCTTCGGCGGCGGCTTGACCAGCTCGATCGCCGTCGGCAGCAACGCGGACGGCCGGCTGGAGGTCTTCGTGCGCGGTGACGACGACGCGCTGTGGCACGTCTGGCAGACGGCTCCGAACAACGGGTGGAGCGGGTGGGAGAGCCTGGGCGGGTACATCACCAGCAGCCCGTCGGTCGACGACAACGCGGACGGTCGGCTGGAGGTGTTCGCGCGCGGCGGTGACGACGCGCTGTGGCACATCTGGCAGACCGCGCCGAACAACGGCTGGAGCGGCTGGGCGAGCCTCGGCGGCGGGCTCACCCGCGCCGGCGAGCGCGTGGACACCGGGCTGCTCGCCGCCGCGTGACCGACGGGGCGTGAGCGCGGCCCGGCGCGGGACTCCCCTCCCGCGCCGGGTCGCCCGCTGTGCCCCGACCGGACCCGCCTCGACCGCGCGGCTACGCCGACTCGCGCCGGACCAGCGTCGTCGGCAGCACCTCGCGCCGGGCCCGGATCGTCTCGCCGCGCAGCAGCCGCACCAGGTGGGTCACCATGTGCCGCACCTGCGCGCTGGTGTCCTGCCGCACGCTCGTCAGCGACGGCGTGGTGTGCGGCGCGATCATCGGGTGGTCGTCGAAGCCGACGATCGCCACGTCCTGCGGCACCCGCCTGCCCGCTTCGCGCAACGCGTCCAGCGCGCCCGCCGCCATGTGGTCGGACGCCACGAACGCCGCGTCCAGGTCCGGCACCCTGGCCAGCAGCTGCTCCATCGCGAGCTTGCCGCCCTCGCGGGAGAAGCCGCCGTCGGCCGTCATGAACGCCGTGGTCTCGTCGTCCGCGCCGACCGCCGTGCGCCACCCGGCCAGCCGGTCCATCGCCGAGTGCTCGTCCAGCGGCCCGGTCACCGACACGACCTTCTTGCGCCCCAACGAGATCAGGTGCTCGGTGGCCAGCAGGCCACCGCCCTCGTTGTCGTGGTCGACGGTGTGCAGCCCGCGCAGCGAGCCCCACGGCCGCCCGGCGTACACCACCGGCAGCGGCAGCTTGCGCGCCACCGCCGGCAGCTGGTCGCCCTTGTGCGGCGCGAACATCAGCGCGCCGTCCACGTGCCCGCCCGCCAGGAACCGCTCGGCCCGTGACTGGTCCTGAGTGGAGTGCACCAGCATCAGCACCATCTGCACGTCCGCGTCGGCCAGCGACCGCGCCGCCGCCCGGATCAGCCACGCGAAGTGCGGGTCGTCGAAGATCTTCGGCTCGGGCTCGGAGAACACCACCGCCACCGCACCGGACCGCCTGGTCACGAGCGCCCGCGCGGCCTGGTTGGGCTGGTACCCCAGCTCCATCACCGCCGCCGTGACCGCCTCGTGCGCCTCCGGGCTGACCCTGGGCGACGCGTTGAGCACTCGTGACGCCGTCGCACGGGAGACGCCGGCCTTCGCCGCCACGTCCTCCAGCGTGGGCCGCGCGCCTGAGTGCGATTGAACCGACACGAGCACCACTCCTCGACGATCGCCTACGAACCCAGCTTAGCCGGAGGCGACCTGCCGGGAAGCGCTCTCAGAACGACCCGCGGCGGCCGTTCCGGTGGCGATCGACACCCTCAGCAACCCGTCCTCCCGGCGCACCGAGGTCGGCAGGTGGGCGCGGGCCGCGGTGCGCACCAGACCGGTCTCCGCGGGCAGGCACCAGCCGACCAGCTCCCGCCGCCCGCCCGCCCGCGCCGCGAGGGCCAGCGCGCCCAGCAGCGCGGTCCCGACACCGCGGCCCTGCCAGCCGTCCTCGACCAGCAGCGACACCTCGGCGCTCGCCGGGGTGGACATCGGGATCAGCTGGCCGAGCGCGACCACCCGGTCGGCGCACTGGGCCACCAGCGTGGTGCCGCGCGGCGGGTTGAGCAGCCGGTGCAGCCACCGCCTGGGCACGGTCCGCACGCCCGCGTGGTAGCGGTGGAACAGGGTGCCCATCGAGCAGCGCGAGTGCAGGTCGGCGACGGCGTCCTCGTCACCGGCGCGGCCGGGCCGCAGCACCAGCGCCTGGCCGTCGTCGGTGAGCAGCGCGGTCGGCCGGGGCGCGGCCACGCCGTCGGCGGACAGCAGGTCGACCAGCGCCTGGCCGCGGGCCAGCTCGACCTGGGTGAACGGCGCCCAGCCCCGCCGCGCCAGCACGACCGTGCCGCCCCGGGCGACGAGCCGGGCCGTGTTCGGCTGCTCCGGCGCGCCACCGGGGTCGTCCGGCGCGACCACCACCGAGTCGGCGCCCAGCACCGCGCGCAGGGCCTCGCAGACGGCGGCCGGGTCGCGCAGGGCGTGCCCGGCGGCGCGCAGGGCCGCGGTCGGGGCGTCGACCAGGTCGCGCAGGTCGGCGGCCGTGATGCCGACGCACCGGCCGCCCTCGGCGCGCACCGCGGCGAGCAGGTCGGCGGGCATCAGGTCCGGTGCCGCGCGCACCACCAGCTCGTCGATGACGCCGCCGGGCACCGGGAGCACGGACAGCGCCAGCACGTTGCAGTCCCGGTCCGCGAGCCGGGTGGTCACCCTGGCCAGCGCTCCGGGGCTGTCGTCCAGCTCGACGCGCAGCCGCCAGGTCTTCGGTGTGGTGTCCATCCGCCCAGCCTGGGCGATCGACGTTGCCGCGGCGTTTCGGCGGCGTTGAGGCTGCCGGACTCAGTCGTCGCAGTGCGGCGGCGGCAGCACGTTGAGCGGGCTGCACGGCCACTCGGTGTTCTTCACCTTGGTCGTGGTGGTCGTCGTCTCCGGTGGCGGCGGCGGGGGTTCCTCCGGTGGCGGGGGCGCGGCCGGTGGTGGCGTCGTCGTGGTGGTCCTGGTCGTGGTGGTCGCGCTCGGCGGCGCCGAGAGGGCGTCCGTGGTGAGCGCGCTCGGCGGCGTGGTGGTGGAGCTGCCGGTCGACGGCCGCTCGGTGATCCACGTCGAGGCCGGGGTGTCGGCCTGCTGGCCGTCGTTCACCCCGTCGAGGTACACCCCGATGAGGACACCCGTCAGCGCCGACGCCGCCACGGCCAAGCCGCAAGTGGCCCACAGCACCCGCACAGCAAGCCTCCCTCACAGAACGCGCTCGTGGCGCGACGCTGAGCGGCTGAACAGTACCGCCCCTCGGACCGTTCCTCATTCGGCCCAGTGCACGTCCACCCGGTCGGCCATCCGGCCGCCCCCGCGCTCCTGCGACCAGACGTCGGTCGGCATCCCGTCCACCATGAGCACCGGGGACAGCCAACCCTGCGGCCGGTACACCTGATCAGGCGACCCACCTTCGAGGAAGTGGGTGGCTTGCCGGGTCGCCGCGACGACGTACTGCTCGAACGCGGGCAGCAGCCGCACGTCCCGCAGCGTCGCCCCGGCCGACGACATCAGCTGCGCGTGCGGCCCGCACAGCTCGGAGACGACGTCCAGCGCGTCGGCGGCCGGCCGCCGGACGTCGAGGCTGTGCTTGCGGGTGCGCCACGCCGCGACCTGCCGCCACGTCACGCTCGCGCTCACCGGCGCTCCCCCCGCTGCTCCACCGCCCGCCCTTCCGCTCGCCCCTCAGCGACACGCCCTTCGACCGCTCGCCCCTCAATTGCGCGCCCGTCGACCGCGCGCCCCTCGACCGCTGCCAACCGGCGTTCCAGCACCGCCGTGCCCAGCACCCTGGCCAGCACCAGGCCCGCCCCGGACAACCCGGCCACCAGCACCGCGCCGGTCAGGTGCCAGGTCGGCGCGTCACCGGTGCAGGTGAACACCTCGGTGAACTTCTCCGACGAGCAGGTCACGAACGGCACCGAGGCCAGCCCGACGCTGGTCGCCGCGACCCCGCCGAGCAGCGCGGACCCGAACGTGCGCATCAGCGGGAACGCGGCGTTGGCCGCGCCGACCGCCGCGACGGCGAACAGCAGCGGCACCGGGTGCGGGAACGGGCCGAACGCGGCGCAGCCCACCATCAGCGCGCACACGATCACCAGCCCGGTCCGTTCACCCACCCGCCGACCCTAACAACGCCGGTGGCGCGGACGTCAGAACTTCGTAAGCCGTTTCGCGCACCGCAACGGCGTCCGATTCGCCAGAGTTGTCCACGAACAGGTGACTTCCGGAAGGTGTGCGATGTCCAAGCGGGTGGTTGTGGTCGGCGTGGCGGCGGTGCTGGTGGTCGCGCTGGCGGTGGGGCTGTACCTGTTCCAGCCGTGGCGGCTGGTCACGGACCGGACCGCCGACGAAGCGCTGCTGGTGGCGACCTCAGCGGTGGCGCCCACCACCGCGGCGTCCACCACCACGCCCACCACGACCACGCCGGCGCCGCCCGCGGGTCCGGTGGCGCTGGCCGGCGGGCCGTTCCGGTCGCTGGAGCACGCGACGACCGGCAGCGCGACGCTGGTCCGGCTGCCCGGCGGCGGGCACGCGGTGCAGTTCGAGGCGCTGGACACCAGCGACGGCCCCGACCTGTACGTCTACCTCTCGGACAAGTCGTCGGACTCGGCCGAGGCGGCGTTCGGCTCCGGGTTCACGAACCTGGGTGAGCTGAAGGCGAATCGCGGCAACCAGGTCTACGACGTGCCCGCCGGAACCGACCTCACGACCGTCCGCAGCGTGGTGATCTGGTGCAAGAGGTTTTCCGCCGGTTTCGCGGTAGCACCCCTGGAACAGGGGTGACACGTCACCGAAACAATGGGGACGGATCAGGACTGTTAATAGCCTTTTCGCCGTATTGACGTATCTGGTCTAGACCACATAGAGTGGTGAGCACCACAACGTCCCTCGTTGGTGGGCGGGCGGATGCCCCATCGACGAGGAGCCGGCTCACTGGGGTGGGCCACCGTTGGCGGCGGCGCGGCGCTTTCTCTCCCCGTTCCGCGCCGCCGCACACGGCCTGTGCGGGCGTGCTGCACACTGTGAGTGATGCTCACCAGGACCATCGCGATCCACTACGTCACCGCCGCGCTGCGCGGCGCCGTGCGGCGCGGTCACGACGTCGCCGACCTCCTCGCGCCGGCCGGCATCGGTGAGGCGCTGCTGGCCGACGAGCGCGCCAGGGTAACTCCCGCCCAGTACAGCAAGCTGGTCCAGACCCTGTGGGACGTGCTGGACGACGAGTTCATGGGCCTGGGACCGAAGCCGAGCAAGCGCGGCACGTTCCCGACCATGTGCCTGCTCGCCGTGCACTGCGCGTCGCTGGGGGACGCCCTGCGGCGCGGGTTGGCGTTCTACGAGCTGTTCGACGTGCGGCCGGCGATGACGCTGGGCGAGCACGACGGGGTGGCGGCGTTCACCCTCTCGACGGAGGGCGTGGACGACCCGGACCGGTTCCTGGTGGAGTCGCTGCTGGTGCTGTGGCACAGGTTCTCGTCCTGGCTGATCGGCCGGCGCATCCCGCTGCTCGGGGTCGACCTGGCCTACCCCGAGCCGCCGCACGGCGCGGAATACCACTTGATCTTCGGCGCGCCGCTGCGGTTCTCCGCAGTCAGCACCACGTTGGCGTTCGACGCGCGATTCCTCCGAATGCCGGTGGTGCAGGACGAAGCCGCATTAAGGCGGTTCCTGAGAAATTCTCCGGCGGAACTGCTTTCCCGCCGTGATTACGGCGCGGACGCCTCCAGTTCGGTGCGGCGGATGCTGGGCGGTGGTGTGGTGGGGCTGGAACGCGTGGCCGCGCGGCTCGGGATGAGCGCGCCGACGCTGCGCCGGAAGCTGGCCGCCGAGGGCACGTCGTTCCGCGAGGTGCGCGAGCAGCTGCTGCGGGACCAGGCGGTGGCGAGCCTGGTGCGCGGCGGCGAGTCGGTGGAGGAGTTGGCGCTGCGGTTGGGGTTCTCCGAGGCGAGCGCGTTCCACCGGGCGTTCAAGCGGTGGACGGGGACCAGTCCGGGCACGTACCGGAGCGGACCGGTCGGCTGACCTGCCCGGGTCGGCAACTGCGGCCGAACGGCCGTGTCCGGCGAATCGTCAACACGGTGGACTTGCACTGGGTAAGTTCCTCACCGAGCCTGCGGGAGTGCCCGTGTTCCGACGCCCTCGCTCCACCACCCCGGCCGCCGCGCTGGTCTTCACCCTGCTCTCCGCCCTGACCGCGCCCGCCACCCACGCCGCCCAGCCAACACCCGCCGCCGCTCAGCCGACGTCCGCCGCCTACCCGGTGCCCGCCTACCCGGTGCCCGCCTACCCGGTGCCCGCCGCCCTGTCGACGTCCGTCGCCGACCTGCCCGGTGTGGCCGTCGACCCGTCCGTCGACCCGGCCCGCCGCATCGAGACCGCCCGCACCACCCGCCCGGTCGCGCCGGGCGTCTCGCTCAGCTCCTTCGACTGGTACGAACCGGGCGGCGCGGGCGGCTGGATCCGGGGTGACGCCCTGACCGTCGACCTCACCGCCGGCGCCGAGGTCGACTACCTGCACCCCGGCCGGGTGACCGAGGCCGAGCCGCTGTCCGCCCAGGCCGACCGGACCCGCGCGGTCGCCGCCGTCAACGGCGACTTCTTCGACATCAACAACTCCAACGCGCCGCGCGGCGTCGGCGTCCAGGACGGCCGCACGGTCAAGTCGCCCGACGCCGGGTACCACCGCGCGGTCGGCCTCGACGCGGCGGGCGTGGGCCGGGTCATGGAGGTGTTCTTCGACGGGCGGGTCACCCGCGAGCACGGCGACCCCGTCGAGCTGGACCGGCTCAACAGCGCCGCGATCGAACCCGGCGGCGTCGGCCTGTTCGACCCGGTCTGGGGCGCGTACAGCCGGGCGCGCGCGGTGCAGGGCGCGACCAGGGTGACCGAGGTCGTCGTGCGCGGCGGCGTGGTCGCCGAACGGCGTGACCGCGCCGGTGACGACCCGATCCCGGCCGACGGCCAGGTGCTCGTCGGCCGGGAAGCGGGGGCCGACGCGCTGGCGGCGCTGGCCGTGGGGGAGCGGGTCGCGGTGGAGCACACCACGAAGGCCGACGACGGCAGCGCCCTGCGCGCCGCGATCGGCGGCAACCAGCTGCTGGTCCGGGACGGCGAGGTCGTCGCGCCCGCCGACCCGCTGCACCCGCGCACGGCGGTCGGGTTCTCCGCCGACGGCAAGAAGATGTTCCTGCTGACCGTCGACGGCAGGCAGGGCGCGTACCTGCTCGGCCTGACCCTCAAGGACGTCGCCGCGATCCTGCTGGAGATGGGCGCGCACAACGCGCTCAACCTCGACGGCGGCGGATCGTCCACGCTGCTGGCCCGCACGCCCGGCGCCGAGTCGGTGGTCGTGGAGAACACGCCGTCCGACGGCGGCGAGCGGCCCGTGCCGAACGGGCTGGCGCTGTACGCGCCGACCGGAAGCGGCGAGCTGACCGGGTTCTGGGTCCGCACGGCGATGGACCCGCGGGCCGCGCCGGGGGCGGACACCGTGCCGGGCGGCCACCCCGAGCGGGTGTTCCCCGGCCTGACCCGGAGGCTGGTGGCCGATGGGCACGACGAGACGTACGGCCCCGCGCGCGACGACGCGCACCGGTGGCTGGCGGACCGCGCCGACGTGGGGCGGGTCGACGCCGACGGCGTGTTCCACGCCCACCGGCCGGGCGTGGCGAAGGCCGTGGCGCGACGCGGCGGCGTCACCGGCGAGGTGGAGCTGACCGTGCTGGGCGCGCTGACCGGGCTGTCCGCGACCACGAGCCGGTTGAGCCTGCCCGAGGTGGGCGGCAGCGGCGGGCTCGGCGTCGTCGGCCGGGACGGCGACGGGTTCACCGCGCCGGTCGAGCCCGCGGACCTGGCGCTGGACTACGACCGCTCGGTGGTGGACGTGGTCGCCGGGGCGGACGGCCACCTGCGCGTCACGGCGCTGCGGCCCGGCGCGACCACGGTCGTGGCGCGGGTCGGGCCGCACGTGGTGCGCGTGCCGGTGACCGTGGGGCTGGAGGAGCGGCTGGTCGCCGGGTTCGACGACGGCGCGGCCTGGACGTTCGGCTCGGCGCGCGGGTCGGGCGCGGTGGCGCCGGTGCCCGAGGGGCGCACCGGCGCCGGGCTGCGGATGACGTACGACTTCTCGCGGTCCACCGGCACCCGCACGGCGTACGCGATCCCGCCTCGGCCCATCGAGGTGGCGGGGCAGCCGCTCGCGCTGGGGGCGTGGGTGCACGGGCACGGTCGTGGCGAGTGGACCGCGTTCACCGTCACCGACGCGTCGGGGCTCAGCCGTTCCCTCTACGGGCCGTACATCACCTGGACGGGGTGGCGTTACCTGGAGGTGCCGGTGCCGTCCGGACTCGCGTTCCCCTTACGGGTGAACAGGTTCTACACGATCGAGACCAAGGCGGACCGGCAGTACAGCGGTGAGGTGATCGTGGACGACATCGTCGCCAAGGTGCCGCCCGCGGTCGACCTGCCGGTGGTGGAGGAGCCCGCCGACCGGTTCGTGGTGCGCGACGGCACGGTCGCCGACCGGCCGTGGCGGTTCGCCGTGATGTCCGACGCGCAGTTCGTGGCGCGCGACCCGGACAGCGCCCTGGTGCGGGCGGCCCGGCGGACGTTGCGCGAGGTCAAGGCGCAGCGGCCGGACTTCCTGGTGGTGAACGGCGACTTCGTGGACGAGGCGTCGGCCGCGGACCTGGCGCTGGCGCGCCGGGTGCTGACCGAGGAGCTGGGCGACGAACTGCCCTGGTACTACGTGCCGGGCAACCACGAGGTCATGGGGCCCGGCACGATCGAGAACTTCCGCCGCGAGTTCGGGGCGACCAACCGCGTGTTCGACCACCGGGGCACCCGGTTCGTGCTGCTGGACTCGTCCAGCGGGACGGTGCGCGGCGGCGGGTTCGACCAGGCCGTGATGCTGCGCGACGCGCTGCGCGACCACGGGTCGGTGCACTCGGTGGTGGTGATGGAGCACCACCCGCCGCGCGACCCGACGCCGACGAAGGGCAGCCAGCTGGCCGACCGGCAGGAGGCCGACCTGGTCGAGGACTGGCTGGCGGCGTTCCGGCGGGAGACCGGCAAGGGCGCGGCGTTCATCGGGGCGCACGTGGGCCTGTTCCACGCGTCCCGGGTCGACGGCGTGCCGTACCTGGTGAACGGCAACTCGGGCAAGGCCCCCGCCGGCGAGACCGGCCGCGGTGGCTTCACCGGCTGGACGATGCTCGGCGTGGCCCCGGAGCGCGGCGACGACTGGCTGGCCGCCGAGATCCGGCCGCACGTGGACGCCCTGACCGTGACCGCGCCCCCGGTGGTCCGGATCGGCGCTCCGACCTCCGTGACGGCCACCGTCACCCAGGGCGCCCGCCAGGTCCCGGTCGCCTACCCGGTCAGCGCCGACTGGTCCGGCTCGCCGAACCTGCACGTGGGCCCGGCGACCGGCCTGCGCCCCTGGCACGCCGCCTGGCTGGACCCCGCCACCAGCACCCTGACCGCCCTGCGCCCGGCCACCGCGACCCTCACCCTGACCGTCAACGGCGCCACCCGGCACACCACCCTCACCACCGCCCTGCCGACCAGACCCCTCCCCACCGCCTAACGCTCCCCAACCCCCGCGAGAGTCCAACCCCCAGCCCGCGAGAGTCCAACGCTCAGACTGCGAGAGTCCTACGTCCAGCGCACGTGAGTTCAACACTGAGCGTTGAACTCACCGCCGCCGAACGCAGGACTCTCGCGGGTTGAGCGTTGGACTCTCGGGGTTAGAAGGGGGTGTTGCGGGCGGCGCGGTCGCGCAGGGAGGTCGGGGGGCGGAAGCGCTCGCCGTAGGTGTCGGCCAGGTAGTCGGCGCGCTCGACGAACTCCGTCAGGCCGTAGGAGTTGACGAACTGGAGGGTCCCGCCGCTCCACGGGGCGAAGCCGAAGCCGAAGACGCTCCCTACGTTGGCGTCACCGACCGACGTCAGCACGCCCTCGTCCAGGCACCGCACCGCCTCCAGCGACTGGACGAACAGCAGCCGGTCCTCGACGTCCTGCTCGGTCACGCCCGCGTCGGCCCGCGCGTACCGGGCCAGGCCGGGCCACAGGAACTTCCGCCCGCCCTCCGGGTACTCGTAGAACCCGGCCCCGCCGGACTTGCCGGTGCGGCCCTCCGCGACCAGCTCCTCCAGCACCCGGAACGCCGGGTGGTCGCCCAGCGCGCCGCCCGCGGACGGTGCGTCGGCCAGCGCCTGGTCCCGGATCTTGAGCGGCAGGGTCAGCGTGACCTCGTCGGACACCGCCAGCGGACCCACGGCCATCCCGGCCCGGCGCGCCACGTTCTCGATCAGCGCGGGCGCCACGCCCTCCGCCACCATCGACACCGCCTCGGTGACGTACGTGCCGAACGTCCGCGACGTGTAGAAGCCGCGGCTGTCGTTGACCACGATCGGCGTCTTGCCGATCTGCAGCACGTAGTCGAACGCCCGCGCCAGCGTCTCGTCCGACGTCTTCTCGCCGCGGATGATCTCCACCAGCCGCATCTTCGGCACCGGCGAGAAGAAGTGCAGCCCGATGAACCGACCCGGGTCCGGGACCGCCGACGCCAGCCCGGTGATCGGCAGCGTCGACGTGTTCGACGCGATCACCGCGTCCGGCAGCGCCGCCGCCTCCGCCGCGGGCAGCACCGCGGTCTTCAGCTCCCGGTTCTCGAACACCGCCTCGATGACGAGGTCGCAGCCCGCCAGGTCGGCGTCGGAGTCGGTCGGCGTGATGCCCGGCGTGTCACCGGCGCCGCGCCGCGCGGCCTCCAGCGTCACGTCCTTCAGCACGACCTCGATGCCCGCCTTGACGCTGACCTCGGCGATGCCCGCGCCCATCATGCCCGCGCCGAGCACGCCGACCTTGGCCACCTTCGACCGCTCGACACCGGACGGCCGCGAGCCGCCGCCGTTGATCTCGTTCAGCTGGAACCAGAACGTGTTGATCATGTTCTTGGAGACCTGGCCCGCGGCCAGCTCCACGAAGTACCGCGCCTCGACCCGCAACGCCGTGTCGAAGTCCACCAGCGCGCCCTCGACCGCCGCCGCCAGCACCTTCTCCGGCGCCGGGTACGCGCCGTGCGTCTTCTTCCGCAGCACGGCGGGCGCGGCGGCGAGCAGGCCGTACAGGTTCGGGTCGCCCACCCGCACGTCCGGCACCGCGTAGCCCGGCTCGTCCCACGGCTGCCGCGGCGCGGGGTTGGCCCTGATCCAGGCCCGCGCCTTCTCGACCAGCTCCTCCCGCGACGACGCCAGCTCGTGCACCAGCCCGGCCTGCAGCGCCCGCGCCGGCCGCAGCTGCTTGCCCTCCATCAGCAGCGGCAGGGCGGGCTGCACGCCCAGCAGCCGCACCAGCCGGGTCACGCCGCCACCGCCGGGCAGCAGGCCCAGCGTCGCCTCGGGCAGCCCGAGCTTGATCCGGTCGTCGTCCAGCGCCACCCGGTGGTGGCAGGCCAGGGCGATCTCGAAACCGCCGCCGAGCGCGCTGCCGTTGATCGCCGCGACCACCGGCTTGCCCAGCAGCTCCAACCGCCGCAGCTGGTCCTTGACCTCCTCCAGGAACCCCAGCGCCTCGCCGGCGTTCTCCGGCGTGATGGTGATCAGCAGGTTCAGGTCGCCGCCCGCGAAGAACGTCTTCTTCGCCGACGTCAGCACCACGCCGGTGATGTCGTCGCGCTCGGCCTCCAGCCGGGCGACCGCCTCGCCCATGGCCGCGTGGTACTCGGCGTTCATCACGTTCGCCGAGCCGGACATGTCCATCGTGAGGGTGACGACCCCCTCGTCGTCCCGCTCGAAGTGGATGGCCATCAGATCCTCTCGATGATCGTCGCGATGCCCATGCCGCCGCCCACGCACAGCGTGGCCAGCCCCCGCCGCAGGTCCCGGCGCTCCAGCTCGTCGAGCAGGGTGCCGAGGATCATGCAGCCGGTGGCGCCGAGCGGGTGGCCCATCGCGATCGCGCCGCCGTTGACGTTGACCTTGTCGTCGGGCAGGTCCAGCTCGCGCTGGAACTTCAGCACCACCGACGAGAACGCCTCGTTGATCTCGAACAGGTCGATGTCCTCGACCGTCAGCCCGGCCCGGTCCAGCGCCTTGCGCGCGGCGGGGGCGGGGCCGGTCAGCATGATCGTGGGCTCGGAGCCGACGACGGCGGTCGCGACGATCCGCGCGCGGGGCGTCAGGCCCAGCTCGCGGCCGGTGCGGGCGTTGCCGATCAGCATCGCCGCCGCGCCGTCCACGATCTGCGACGAGTTGCCCGGCGTGTGGACGTGGTCGATGCGCTCCACGGTCGGGTAGCGGTCGATCGCCACCGCGTCGAAGCCCAGGTCGCCGTGGAACGCGAAGCTCGGCTTGAGCCTGCCCAGGGCGTCCAGCGTGGTCTCCGGCCGGATCGCCTCGTCGTGGTCGAGCACGACCGAGCCGTTCTGGTCGACCACGGCCACCAGCGACCGGTCGAACCAGCCCTTGTCCCGGGCCAGCGTGGCCCGCTGCTGCGAGCGCAGCGCGTAGGCGTCGACGTCCTCGCGGGTGAAACCCTCCAGCGTGGCGATGAGGTCGGCGCTCACGCCCTGTGGCACGAAGTTGACCGCCATGTTGGTCTCCGGGTCGGCCATCCACGCGCCGCCGTCCGAGCCCATCGGCACCCGCGACATCGACTCGACGCCGCCCGCCACCACCAGGTCCTCGAACCCGGACGCCACCTTGGCCGCGGCCAGGTTCACCGACTCCAGGCCGGACGCGCAGAACCGGTTGAGCTGCACGCCCGCCGGTCGCAGGTCCCAGCCGGCCGCCAGCACCGCCGTGCGGGCGATGTCCGAGCCCTGCTCGCCGACCGGTGACACGACGCCGAGCACCACGTCGTCCACCGCCGACGTGTCCAGGTCGTTGCGCCGCGCCAGCGCCGCGAGCACCCCGGAGGCCAGGGTGATCGGCTTGACGCTGTGCAGCGATCCGCGCTTTCCCCTGCCACGCGGTGTGCGCACCGCGTCGAAGATCAAGGCTTCGCTCATGTACTCAACGGTAACCACGGATCGGGCCGCTGCCCATGACCGCGCGAGGTGACTTATTAGCTCATCCGGGCGACCCGGTAGTCCATGATCTCGCCCTCGCCGGCGAACCCGAGCCGCGCGTAGAGCCGCCGGGCCGTCTCGTTGCCCCGGAACACCCGCAGCTGCACCCGCGCCCACCCGCGCTCCCGCGCCCACGACAGCGCGTCGCTCATCAACGCCTCGCCGACACCGCGCCGGCGGAACTCCGGCTTGACCCACATGGAGTACAGGTACAGCACGTCGGGGTGATGTTCGTGCGGCACACCGGCCAGCAGCCCGACCGGCTCGGGGTCCTCCGCCACCACCCGCACCCCGCGCTCCGGCGCCAGCAGCTCGCGCCACCGCGCCTCGTCGAACCCCCGCTCCAGCTCCAGCGTCGAGCCGAACGCCGCCGGGTCGCTGCCCAGCGCGGTGAGCCGGATGTCCCGCCACGTCGCCCAGTCCGCTGGTCCGAGCCGCCGGAGTCGCATGGCTCCAGTGTCCCGGAAGATCCTGACATTTGCGCTCACGATCAACCGCCACCCTGGCGCACTGCGGTCATGGCGGTCCGGCCCGCCCGGTGGCACCGTCGGGACCATGCCGACTCGCCGCTCCGCGTGGATGACCGAGGACCTGGACGACCTGCGCCGGCTGGCCCGGGCGTTCTTCGAGAAGGAGGCGGTCCCGCACCAGGAGCGCTGGGCCGCGCAGAAGCAGGTGGACCGGGACTTCTGGACCAAGGCGGGCGAGCTCGGCCTGCTGTGCCTGTCCATCCCCGAGGAGTACGGCGGTGGCGGCGGGACGTTCGCGCACGAGGCCGTGCTGCTGGAGGAGCAGGCGCGCTGCGGTGACAGCTCCTGGGGCAACAGCGTGCACAGCGGGATCGTCGCCCACTACATCAACTCCTACGGCGCCGAGGAGCAGAAGCACCGCTGGCTGCCGAAGCTGGCCTCCGGCGAGTTCGTCGGCGCGATCGCCATGTCCGAGCCCGGCGGTGGCTCCGACCTGCAGAACATCAGGACGCGGGCGCTGCGCCGCGACGACGAGTACGTGCTGTCGGGCTCCAAGACCTTCATCACCAACGGCGCGCAGGCCGACCTGGTCGTCGTGGTCGCCAAGACCGACCCGGGCCAGGGCGCGGCGGGCATCTCGCTGCTCGTCGTGGAGACCGCCGGAGCGCCGGGCTTCCGCCGCGGCCGGGTGCTGGACAAGGTCGGGCTGAAGGGCCAGGACACCGCCGAGCTGTTCTTCGACGACGTGCGGGTGCCCGCGGCGAACCTGCTCGGCGCCACCGAGGGCCAGGGGTTCGTCCAGCTGATGCAGCAGCTGCCGCAGGAGCGGCTGATCATCGCGGTGGCGTCGGTGGCGGGCATCGAGGCGGCGGTGGACCTCACGCTGGCCTACGTCAAGGACCGCACGGCGTTCGGCCGGGAGCTGATCAAGTTCCAGAACACCCGGTTCAAGCTCGCCGAGTGCGCCACCGAGGCCCGCGTGACCAGGGCGTTCGTCGACGAGTGCGTGCGGGACCACCTCGAAGGCAAGCTGGACGTGCCCACGGCGGCGATGGCCAAGTGGTGGGCCACCGAGCGGCTGTGCCAGGTCGTGGACGAGTGCGTGCAGCTGTTCGGCGGCTACGGCTACATGACCGAGTACCCGATCGCGCGCGCGTGGGCGGACGCGCGCGTGCAGAAGATCTACGGCGGGACGAACGAGATCATGAAGGAAATCATCGCGAGGTCGCTCTAGTGGCCGGGCCGCTGGAGGGCCTGGAGGTGGTCGAGCTGGCCGGGCTCGCGCCCGGTCCGTTCGGCTGCATGGTGCTCGCCGACCTCGGCGCGTCGGTGACCAGGGTGGACCGGGTCGGCGGCGGCACGGAGGCGCCCCTGCTGGGTCGCGGCAGGCGCTCGATCGGCGTCGACCTGCGCCGACCCGAGGGCGCCGAGCTGGTGCTGCGGCTGGTCGCGGAGGCGGACGTGCTGGTCGAGGGCTTCCGACCGGGCGTGACCGAGCGGCTGGGCATCGGCCCGGCGCAGTGCCTGGCCCGCAACCCGCGGCTGGTCTACGGGCGGATGACCGGGTGGGGCCAGGACGGCCCGCTGGCCGACCGCGCCGGGCACGACATCAACTACATCGCGGTGGCGGGCGCGCTGGAGCCGATCGGCCGGGCGGGCGCGCCGCCGACCGTGCCGCTCAACGTCGTCGGCGACTTCGGCGGCGGCGGGCTGCTGCTGGCGCTCGGGGTGCTGGCGGCGCTGTACGAGCGGGAGCGGTCCGGGCGCGGCCAGGTGGTCGACGCGGCCATGGTCGACGGCGCGGCGCTGCTGACGACGTTCCTGCACGGCATGTCGTCGGCGGGCGCGTGGCCCGGCGGGCGCGGTGAGAACCTGCTGGACGGCGGCGCGCCGTTCTACGACGTGTACGAGGCGGCGGACGGCCGGTTCGTCAGCGTCGGCGCGCTGGAGGACAAGTTCTACGCCGACCTGCTGGCGGTGCTCGGGCTGGCCGACGCCGACCTGCCCGGCAGGCACGACCCGGCGAACTGGCCGGAGCTGCGGGCCCGCATCGGCGCGGCGGTGGCCACCCGGACCAGGGACGAGTGGGCCGCGCTGGCCGAGGGGACCGACGCCTGCCTCGCGCCCGTGCTGGCGCCCGGGGAGGCTCCGGGGCACCCGCACAACGCCCGGCGCGGCACGTTCGTCGAGGTGGGAGGGGTGGCGCAGCCCGCGCCCGCGCCGAGGTTCGACCGCACGCCCGCCGCGACGCCGGGCCCGCCGCCCGCGGCGGGGGAGCACACCGCCGAGGTGCTGACCGGGCTGGGGCTGGCCGAGGACGAGATCAACTCGTTGCGACGTTCGGGCGTGATCGGCTGAGCCGGCTGCCGGGCACCGGAAAAAGGACGTGAAAAATCACCTGAAGGGGTACCGGAAATAGGTGGCAGCCGCCATCGGCCTTTGTCACGCTGCGTGCGTGCCTCGGCGCAATCAGGTGATGGGCTGTGCAGAGGTGGTGGTGTCGCTGTACCTCGGTGTCCGTGCCAGGGGGGTGGGCGAGTGCCCGTACCTTGGTGATCGGCGGGACCACAGGTCCCCTTGATCGTCCGTTCGGGTGACCCTGAACAGGGCTGATGCATGTTTGCGTGGTCGTTCTTGCGGCCGGTCGGGCGATCACGGCGGGTCCGGCCGCCATCTTCCGGGTGAATGGGGGACCATGGCTCTCGACCTGACCGGAGCGGCGACCCGCCGCCCTGCCCAGTGACACGGACGGAGACCGATCAGTGAACGTCAAGAAGGTGGTGACGCTGGCGGCGGTCGCGCTGGTGCTGTTCCTCCTGATCACCCAGCCGAACGAGTCCGCGGGGGCGGTGAAGACCGCGCTCGGGTGGCTCCAGTCCGGCGCCGAGTCGATCATCACCTTCGTCCGCAGCCTGTTCGCCTAGGGCCCCCGTCGAAGTCCGCGCAATGCGGTCACGATCGGTGACTATGCGCCCCGAACGTTGCACCGTACGGGTGGAATGAGGGCTATAACGCCCTGGTAACAGGGTTTTGGACAAACAAGGGTCTAGCGGTTGTCGGTACCCGCTAATACGGTGCGTCGCATTGGCTGATCTTCGACCGATGAGGAGGCAGAATGGTCGAGGACTCCGGAGTCGACGAGCTGTTGCGGCAGTGGGCGGCTGAGCGCTCGGACGACGCCGAGCTGCAGGAGGTGAACCGGATCAAGGACGCGTGGCTCGCGGAAGCCCCGCCGTCCGCGCCGGGGATCCCGGTGCAGCGGGCGAACGGCGGACCTCGCGGGCTCGTGCAGGTCGAGTCCGCCGATCCGGCCTACGTGACGGCGATGAGGAAGCGGGCGCCCGAGGTGCCCGAGGTCCTGCTCGCCGCCGCCGCCAGCTACTGGCAGCTGGTCGGCGACCTGTCCGAGGCGGAGCTGTGGTGGGACGCGGGCATCAGCCCGCTGGACCAGCGCGCTCTGGACTACCGGGCGGCCGGGCTCACGCCCGCCGACCTCGGTCGGCGCCTCGGCCCGATGACGGTGCTCCAGCACCTGCGTCGGGGCAGCGCGGCGGCCTGGTGCGTGGCCAGGCTGCAGAGGCAACGCCGGGACGGCGTCGCCTAGGTCCGACGAGTCGGGCGGGCTCCTGAGGTCGGGGAGCCCTCGCCCGGAGGGGCGGGCTCCTGTGCGGGAGCCCCAGCCCTGGTGGACCGAGCAAGTACTCTTGAGCTCGTGCAAGGCTTCATCACCCCCAAGCGGCTGCTGATCGCGGCCGCCTGCCTGGCGTCGCTGGTCGTGTGCTGCGGCCTCGCCTACTGGCAGTGGGAGCGGTTCTCCCAGGCGGGCGGCACCTTCCAGAACCTCGGCTACGTCTTCCAGTGGCCGCTGTTCGGCCTCTTCCCGGCGTTCATGGTGTGGCGCATCGTCAAGCTGGACGCCCGCCGCAAGGCGGAGGACGCCGCCGCGGCCTCGGCCGGGCCCGCCGACGGGCCCGCCCCGGAGCCGGTGGTCGCGCCGTCGCGGCCGGTCGTTACCGTTGAGCCCATCAGAGCACCCGCGGTGGACGACGAGGACGAAGAGCTGGCGGCCTACAACCGCATGCTCGCCGAACTCCACGCGCGGACCACCGTTGAGGGGAAGGCAGGGCGATGAGCGGCGCGTTGACCAGGTTCCGGTTCATGGCTTACGTCGTCGGCTGCGGCCTGCTGCTGCTCGTCGTCGCGATGATCGCCAAGTACTCGGGCGGCAACGAGGGCATGATGCGGGTCGTCGGCCCGGTCCACGGCTTCCTCTACGCGGTCTACCTGGTGCTCACCGTCGACCTGGCGCTCAAGGCCCGCTGGTCGATCAAGGGCACCGTCCTGGTGCTGCTCGCCGGCACGATCCCGTTCGTGTCGTTCTACGCCGAGCGCAAGGTGGTCGAGAGCGTCCGGGCCGCCAAGGCCCTGTGACCCCCGGGTTGACCAGGGCCGTCCGGCACGCCTAGCGTCTGCGGCGACAACTGGACACGGCCGTCGATGTCGAGCGGGAGAGTCCCCGACCAGGGGCGCCGAAGGAGCAAATCCTCCCCGGAATCTCTCAGGCACAGCTACCGCCCGACGAAGGCAACTCTGGAAAGCAGGCGCGCCACCGCGCCTCGCCCACGGTGCAAGCCGCCCCTCGCGGGGTGGTGAAGCTCTCAGGCCCATGACAGAGGGGGAGGCTCACTCGACGAGGAGTCTCCGATGGACCGTGTCATCCTTTCGCTCGTGAATCCTTCGGACGTGCCCGCCCGCCGACCCGACCGGTCGGCCCTTCGGCATGTCCGCACCCAGGGAGGACCCGCCTGATGGATAGCCGCCGCACGCCCCTGCACGCCGAGCACGAGGCGCTGGGCGCCATGTTCACCGACTTCGCGGGCTGGCGGATGCCGCTGCGCTACGACAGCGAGCTGGCCGAGCACCACGCGGTGCGCACGTCGGCGGGCCTGTTCGACCTGACCCACATGGGCGAGATCCTGCTCACCGGCCCGGAGGCGGGCGCCGCGCTGGACCACGCCCTGGTCGGCCACGCGTCCGCGATCGGCGTCGGCCGCGCCCGCTACACGATGATCTGCGAGGCCGACGGCGGCGTGGTGGACGACCTGATCGTCTACCGCCTCGGCGACACCGAGTACCTGGTCGTCGCCAACGCCTCCAACGCCGCCGTCGTGCACGAGGCGCTGGTCGAGCGGGCCGGGGGCTTCGACGCGGTGGTCGAGGACAAGTCGACCGACTACGCGCTGCTCGCCGTGCAGGGCCCGAACGCCACCGCCATCCTGGCGGGCCTCACGCCGACCGACCTGGCCGGCGTGAAGTACTACGCGTCGTACCCGACCGAGGTGGCGGGCAGGCCCGTGCTGCTGGCCCGCACCGGCTACACCGGCGAGGACGGGTTCGAGCTGTTCACCGCCCCGGACGACGCCGCGCACGTGTGGCGGGCGCTGCTGGAGGCGGGCGCGCCGCACGACCTCAGGCCCGCCGGCCTCGGCTGCCGCGACACGCTGCGGCTGGAGGCGGGCATGCCGCTGTACGGCAACGAGCTGGGTCGCGAGCGCACGCCGTTCCACGCCAACCTCGGCCGGGTGGTCAAGCTCGACAAGCCGGGCGACTTCGTCGGCCGCGACGCCCTGGCCGCCGTCGCCGAACGGGGTGTCGACCAGGTGCTGGTCGGCCTGAAGACCACCTCCCGCCGCGCGCCCCGGCACGGCTACCCGGTGCTGGACGCGGCCGGCGAGCGGATCGGCGAGGTCACCAGCGGCGCGCTGTCGCCGACCCTGGGGTACTCGGTGGCGATGGCGTACGTGGCCGTCGGCAACACTGAGCCCGGCGCCGCGCTGTCGGTGGACGTCCGCGGCAAGCACGAGCCGGTCGAAGTCGTCGCGCTGCCCTTCTACAAGCGCAACAGCTAAGGGAGAGACCCACACATGTCCGAGCACTTCAACACCTCCCTCGCGGAGTTCGACCCGGAGGTCGCGGACGCCGTCGCCGCCGAGCTGCACCGGCAGCAGAGCACGCTGGAGATGATCGCCTCGGAGAACTTCACGCCGGTGTCGGTGCTCCAGGCGCAGGGGTCGGTGCTGACCAACAAGTACGCCGAGGGCTACCCGGGCCGCCGGTACTACGGCGGCTGCGAGAACGTCGACGTCATCGAGCGGCTGGCGATCGAGCGGGTCAAGGCGCTGTTCGGGGCCGGCTTCGCGAACGTGCAGCCGCACTCGGGCGCGCAGGCCAACGCGTGCGCGATGTTCGCCCTGCTGCAGCCGGGCGACACGATCCTGGGCCTGGACCTGGCGCACGGCGGCCACCTGACCCACGGCATGCGGATCAACTTCTCCGGCAAGCTCTACAACGTGGTGCCCTACCACGTGTCGGACGAGGACGGCCGGGTCGACATGGCCGAGGTCGAGCGGCTGGCGGCCGAGCACCGGCCCAAGCTCATCGTGGCGGGCTGGTCGGCGTACCCGCGGCAGCTGGACTTCGCCGAGTTCCGCCGGATCGCCGACTCGGTCGACGCGTACCTGATGGTGGACATGGCGCACTTCGCCGGCCTGGTGGCGGCGGGCCTGCACCCGAGCCCCGTGCCGCACGCGCACGTGGTGACGACGACCACCCACAAGACGCTCGGCGGCCCGCGCGGCGGGGTGATCCTCACCAACGAGGCCGACCTGGCGAAGAAGATCAACTCGGCGGTGTTCCCCGGCCAGCAGGGCGGTCCGCTGGAGCACGTGATCGCGGGCAAGGCGGTGGCGTTCAAGCACGCCGCGTCGCCCGAGTTCGCCGACCGGCAGCGGCGCACGGTCGAGGGCGCGAAGATCCTCGCCGACCGGTTGTCGCGGCCCGACGCCGCGGCGGCCGGTGTGAAGGTGCTCACCGGCGGCACGGACGTCCACCTGGTGCTGGTGGACCTGGTGGCGTCCGAACTGGACGGCAAGCAGGCCGAGGACCGGCTGCACGAGGTCGGGATCACGGTCAACCGCAACGCGGTGCCGAACGACCCGCGCCCGCCGATGGTGACCTCCGGCCTGCGCGTCGGCACGCCGGCGCTGGCCACTCGCGGGTTCGGCGCGGCGGACTTCGCCGAGGTGGCGGACGTCATCGCGGCGGCCTTGCAGCCCTCGCCGGACCTGGCGGAGCTGCGCGCGCGGGTCGAGGTGCTGGCGGCCAAGCACCCGCTGTACCCGACGCTGTGAACGTCGCCACGAAATAGTTGGGGTTTGCTGGAGGTTGTCCCGTGCGCGACCCGCGCACGGGACAACCGGGAGAAGAACCATGACCACCACGCTCGACGCCTTGGCGCTGCCGCGCGAAGCACAGGACCTGCTGTTCCGCGAGGCGCGCACGGCGAACGCGTTCACCGGCGAACCGGTGACCGACGACCAGCTCCGCGCGATCCACGACCTGGTGAAGCACGGACCCACCGCGATGAACAGCCAGCCGCTGCGCGTGCTGTTCATCCGCGGCGAGGAGGCCAAGGCCCGCCTCGCGCCGCACATGGCGGAGGGCAACCGGGCCAAGACGCTGGCCGCGCCGGTGACCGCGGTGCTGACCGCCGACACCGACTTCCACGAGCACCTGGGCCGGACGTTCCCGCACTTCGCCGGCGCGAAGGCGGCGTTCGCCGACGACGCCAAGCGGACCGAGGCGGCGAGGACGAGCGCCCTGCTCCAGGTCGGCTACTTCATCGTCGGCGTTCGCGCGGCCGGCCTCGCCGCCGGCCCGATGAGCGGGTTCGACGCCGAGGGCGTGCGCCGCGAGTTCTTCGCCGACACCGCCCAACTGCCGCTGGTGATCGTCAACATCGGCTACCCGGACCACTCCGGCACCCACCCGCGCAACCCGCGGCTGGACTTCGCCGAGGCCGTGCGCGTGCTCTGACGGCCCGCTGCGCGACGGCCGAATCCCCCGGCCAACCCCGGGCCGGGGGATCAGGGCGTTCCACAGTGGACTAGGCGGCCGGCGCGGTCACCCCCGGTGGCAGGCACTCGACGTTGCGCTTGCCGTCGGGCCGCACCACGAACCAGGTGCCGCCGACGCCCTGACCGCGCCACTTGCCGGGCGCCTCGTCCTTCGCGTAGGTGTAGAGCGGCCAGCCGTCCAGGGTGACCTGCTCGGTGCCGTCGGCCCGCTTCACCGTCGAGACCAGCGCCGGGTCGACGCCCTGCAGTCGCGGCGCGCCGTCGGTCAGCACGGGCGGCCAGGTGACGGCGCACTGCCCCTCGCAGTTGGACTTCGCCGGATCCGGCGCGTCCTTGTCGAACCGGTACAGCGTGCGGCCGTCGCCGTCCTGCACCACCTCGCCCATCTTGTCCACGGTCTTGGCCACCAGCGTGACCTGCGGTCCGGACGGCGCCGGCGCGGCCTGACCCGCGGGCTCCTCGGCGGCGGGCTCCTCGACGGGCGCCGCCTCCTCGCTGGTCGGAGGGGCCAAGGGTTCCTGGACGTCGCCGTAGTCGCCCTGGGCCGCGGCGCCGACCTGCTCGGTCTGCGCGACCGTCCGGCCCTGCAGGCCGGTGGCGTTGGAAGTCCACATGACCAGCGCGAGCACGGCAGCCATGCCGCCCGCGACGGCGATGGCGATGCGGTTTCGTCGGATCACACTCACTCCTCCTTGGTCCGTCAATCGCTCCACCGACGACTACGGCCCGCGCACCGGAGCGGTTCAGCCCGGCGAACACGTGAACCGAGGACAGGGGCCCCCGTAGGGTGTCCGGGTGGGCAACGAGATCTCCTTCCCGCGCCAACACGCGCGCACCCAGCGGTTCACCCTCGGCGCACCCCGGACCTTCACCGTCGCGCCGGACGGCGCCAAGGTGTACTTCCTCCGCACCGCCACGGCCACGAGCCGGGCGAACGGCCTGTGGGCGTTCGACACCGCCACCCGGACCGAGTCGCTGCTGGCCGACCCGGCCACCCTGCTGACCGACCCCGAGGACCTGTCCCCGGAGGAGCGGGCCCGCCGCGAGCGGACCCGCGAGCAGGCGGCGGGCATCGTCGGCTACGCCACCGACGGCGCCGCGCGGCAGGCGGTCTTCGCGTTGTCCGGCAGGCTGTTCGTGGTCGAACTCGCCACCGGCGCGGTGCGGGAGCTGCCGGTCGCCGGCGCCGCGATCGACCCGCGGCTGGACCCGACCGGCCGCAAGGTCGGCTACGTGGCCGCCGGCGCGCTGCACGTGGTCGACCTGGAGACCGGCGCGGACCGCGTGGTCGCCGAACCGGACGGCCCGGACGTCACGTGGGGCCTGGCCGAGTTCATCGCGGCCGAGGAGATGGGCCGCTACCGCGGTCACTGGTTCTCGCCGGACGGCGAGCGCGTGCTCGCGGCCAGGGTGGACAACGCGCCGGTGCCGCGCTGGCACATCGCCGACCCGGCCAACCCCGGCACGCCCGCCGCCGAGATCGCGTACCCGGCCGCGGGCGAGGCGAACGCCGTGGTCGAGGTGGCCGTCTTCGGCGCCGGCCGCACCGACGTGACGTGGGACCGCGAGGCGTTCCCGTACCTCAACTCGGTGTCGTGGACCTCGCACGGCGAGCCGCTGCTGCAGGTCCAGTCGCGCGACCAGCGCCGGGTCCTGGTGCTCGCGGTGGACGTGGAGACCGGCGCCACCGAGGTGGTCGCCGACGACACCGACCCGCACTGGCTGGAAGTCGTGCCCGGCACGCCGCGCTGGACGCCGGGCGGCGAGCTGGTCCGGGTGCTGCCGGTCGACGGCGCGAACCGGCTCGTCGTCGGCGACCGGCCGTGGACGCCGGACGGCTTCCAGGTCCGCTCGGTGGTGGACGCGGCCGAGGACGGCGTCCTGGTCACCGCCTCCACCGACGACCCGACCACGACGCACGTGTTCCTGGTCACCGGTTCCGACGTCACCCGGCTGTCCACTGAGGACGGTGTGCACGGCGTGGCCCGCGGTGGCGGCGTCACGGTGCTGAGCCGGTCGTCGATGGACCACTTCGGCGCGCGGGTCACCGTGTCGACCGGCGGCGAGATCGGCACGTTCGCCGAGACGCCCGTGCTGACGCCCGAGGTGCGGCTGCTGACCGTCGGCGAGCGCGACCTGCGGGCCGCGCTGCTGTTCCCGCGCGACCACGTGCCGGGGGCCAAGCTGCCCGTGCTGCTGGACCCGTACGGCGGTCCGCACGCGCAGCGCGTGGTGTCGGCGCGCAACGCCTACCTGACGTCGCAGTGGTTGGCGGACCAGGGTTTCGCGGTGCTGGTGGTGGACGGCCGCGGCACGCCCGGCCGCGGTCCGGCGTGGGAGCGGGAGATCGCGTTCGACTTCGCGGGCGCGACCCTGGAGGACCAGGTGGACGCCCTGCACGCGGTCGCGGCGGGGGAGCCCGACCTCGACCTGACCCGGGTCGGCATCCGCGGCTGGTCCTACGGCGGCTACCTGGCGGCGCTGGCCGTGCTGCGCCGGCCGGACGTGTTCCACGCGGGCATCGCGGGCGCGCCGGTCACCGACTGGCGGCTGTACGACACGCACTACACCGAGCGCTACCTCGGTCACCCGGCGGAGCGGCCGGAGGTGTACGACGCCAACTCGCTCGTCGCCGACGCGCCGAAGCTGGAGCGCCCGCTGATGATCGTGCACGGCCTGGCCGACGACAACGTGGTGGCCGCGCACACCCTGCGCCTGTCCAGCGCGTTGCTGGCGGCGGGCCGGCCGCACACCGTGCTGCCGCTGTCCGGCGTCACGCACATGACCCCGCAGGAGCAGGTGGCCGAGAACCTGCTCCTGCTCCAGGTCGACTTCCTGCGCCGCGCCCTGGCGTGACCGCCGGGACGGGGCCGTCCCCCGCGGGGGACGGCCCCGTCCGTCAGGCCAGGGAGTGGCGGACCTGGTAGGGCGGGATCGAGTTGCCGACCAGCGCCAGGTCGTCGATCGTCTCCGGCTGGTAGCCGCAGCCGGGCAGCCGCTCGACCATCAGCGCGGTCGGGTCGGCGACCTCGTCGGCCCGACCGAACAGGTACGCCCACTCGTGCTCGTCCGAGCCGTAGTAGGCGACCGTGCCGAACACCTCGTTGAACCGCTGCCACATCCGGATCAGCGTGGTGTTGCGCCACATCGTCTGGCAGCCCGCCTGCGACACCACGACGCCGCCCGGCGTCAGCAGCGCCTTGCACATGGCCAGGAACTCCGCGCCGTACAGGCGGTTGTGCTGCGCCTCCTCCTCGCGCTCGTCCGGCAGGTCCACCAGGACGATGTCGTAGCGCTCGGAAGTGGTGCGGATGTGCTCGTAGCCGTCGATGTACCGCACGTGGACCGGGCCTTCGCCCTTCTCCGCGAGCGCCAGCTCGTCCAGCGAGTAGCCGTAGGGCAGGTGCTCGGCGCACAGCCGCACGGCCTGCTCGTCGATGTCGATGTGGTCGACCACCGAAGCGCCCGCCGCCACCGCCATCTGGCACACCACGCCCTCGGACGACCCGATGACCAGCACCCGGTCGACGCGGTCGGCCAGCAGCAGCGCCGGCGCCATCAGCGCCTCGTGGTAGGTCAGCTGGCTGAACTCGGTGCTCTGCCGGTCGTCGTCGCAGAACAGCGACAACCCCTGTGCGGTGCGGGCGATCACCAGGTGCTGGAACTCGGTCCTGGTGTCGACCACGACCTCCGAGACGTCCCAGTGCCTGGTCATCCCGGCCGCGAGCGGTTCGCGGATCACGCCTTCTCCTCACCGACGAGCGCGGGGACCCGGTGCCCCCGGCTGATCATGTCCGTCCGTGCCGACACAGCTCCCAGCGCCTCGGCCAGCAACTGCACCGCGAGCGCGGGCTTGGCGCGCGTGCCGCAGGTGAACACGTCCACGAACACGGCCCCGACCTCCGGGTACGTGTGGATGGACGCGTGCGACTCCGACAACAGGGCCAGCACGGTGACCCCTTGCGGCTCGAACTGCTTGGAGACCACCTCCAACACCGTGGCATCAGCCTGGGTGAGCGCTTCGCCGAGCGCGTGTCGCAGGAACTGCTCGTCGTCGAGCAGTTCGGGGCTCACGCCTTCGAGCTCGGCGAGCACGTGCTGTCCTGCGAACAAGCCAACGGGCTCGGATTCGCACGGGAGTTCGGACATCAATCACTCCAAACATCTTCAGGAGGGGACTTCAGCGGACAGGTGTGGGCGTGCTCATCGCACGCAGTGGGTGGCCAACGGCGGGAAGCCGTTGAACGCCACCGACGAGTAGCTGGCCGTGTAGGCGCCCGCGCCGAGCAGGTCGACGTGGTCGCCCGCGCGCAGGTCCAGCGGCAGCTCGTAGCACGTGTGCTGGTACAGCACGTCGTCGGCGTCGCAGGTCGGGCCGGCCAGCACGACCGGGCCGACCTCGCCCCCGGTCGTGGCGACGCCGTCGCGGCTGGTCGCCAGCGGGTAGGCGATGGCCTCGCCCTCGGTCTCCGCGAGGCCGCCGTAGCGGCCGATGTCGAGGAAGACCCAGCGCCGTTCGTCCGAATAGGACTTGCGCGACACCAGCACCACCTCGGAGCGGATCACGCCGGACTCGGCCACGACGGCGCGACCCGGTTCGACCATCACCTCGGGCGCGAAGTCGCCGAAGTGGCGCGCGATGGACGCGGTGATGGCGGCGGCGTAGTCGGTCAGCGGCGGCGGCTGGGTCAGGTAGCCGGCGGGCAGCCCGCCGCCCAGGTTGACCGTGGTCGGCGAGAGCCCCTCGGCGCGCAACTTGCCGATGATCCCGGCGGCGTCCGCGATCGCGCCGTCCCAGCCGTTCGGGTCCAGCTGCTGCGACCCGGCGTGGAACGCCACCCCCAGCGGAACGAGTCCGAGTTCGGCGGCCAACCGCAGGAGATCCGTCGCCATCTCGGGCGAGCAGCCGAACTTCTTGCCGAACGGGTAGGTGGAACCCTTGCTGTCGACCAGGATGCGCAGCAGCACGGACGCGCCCGGCGCGTGCTCGGCGATCGCGCGCACGTCCTGCTCGCTGTCGGACACGAACAGCCGCACCCCGCGCCCGTGGGCGTAGGCGATGTCACGCGCCTTCTTGATCGGGTTGCTGTACGAGATGACCTCCGGCGCCGCGCCGCGGGCCAGGCACAGGTCGATCTCGGCGGGGCTCGCCACGTCGAAGCTCGACCCCTCGGCGGCCAGCAGCCCGACCACGTCCGGCGTCGGGTTCGCCTTCACCGCGTAGAAGATCCCCACCCGCGGCAGCGCCGCGCGGATCGCCGCGAACCGGTCGCGGACCGTCGGCAGGTCGATGACCAGGCAGGGCGTGTCCGGTTGATCGTGGTCCAGGAAACGACGAATACGAGCCATTGCCTCGTGGAGCCGGTGATCGGCAAAGCTCGTCGTCATCTCGCTAGGGGTCCCCCTCCGCAACCGTGAACAGGCACGGTCCGACCGTGTTCGGGCACGGCCGTCCACTCTAGGCGGTGGAGGCGGAAAAAGCGCTATCAGCCGGCGAACTTGTGACGCAGCTCCACGACGCTGATGTCCGGCGGGGCGCCGACGCGCACCGGCGGACCCCAGAACCCGGCCCCGTTGCTGGTGTAGACCTGGGTGCCGTCGACGGTCTCCAAGCCGCTGCGCACCGGCTGCTGCAAGCCCACGGCCAGGTGGAACGGGAACATCTGGCCGCCGTGCGTGTGCCCGGACAGCTGCAGGTCCACGCCGTGCTTGGCTGCCTGGCGCACCTGCACCGGCTGGTGCGCCATCAGCACCACGGGTGTCGACGTGTCGCGGCCGTCCAGCGCGCGGGCGTAGTCGGGGCCGTCCTCGAAGCCCGCGCCGGTGACGTCGTTCACGCCCGCGAGGTCGAACGACGCCCCGGCCCGCTCGATCGTCAACCGCTCGTTGCGCAGCGGGTTGACCCCCAGCCGCTCCAGCTCGGCCAGCCACGGCTCGGCGCCGGAGTAGTACTCGTGGTTGCCGGTGACGAAGAAGCTGCCGTGCGTGCTCACCAGGTCGCGCAGCGGGGCCGCCGCCTCGCCCAGCTCGGCCACCGAGCCGTCGACCAGGTCGCCGACGATCGCCACCAGGTCCACCTGCTGCTCGTTGATCATCCGCACGATCCGCTCGGTGTGGCCGCGGCCGAGCAGCGGCCCGAGGTGGATGTCGCTGACCACCGCGATCCGGTAGCCGGACAGCCGCTGGTCGAGCTTGCCCAGCGTCACCGGCACCCGCTTGACCAGCGGGTCGCCCAGCGCCTGGGTGGCGCCGTAGGTGACGACGCCCGCCGTGGCCACGCCGCCCGCGACGGCCAGCGACCGGGCGATGAACAGCCGTCGACCCGGGTCAGCCGGCTGCTCCGCGGGTTCCTCGGGGGCCTCTTCGGCCGGCGCGCCCGCGGTGACCGGCGCCTGCCGCCGGCGCGCGGCTCGCAGCAGCACCAGCCGCGGGACCTCCAGCACGCCCATGATCACCACGAGGTAGAACGCGCCCGCCAGCCAGAGGAACCCCGGCCACGCGACCGCCACGCCGAAGCCGGACCCGAGCCTGCTCACCGACAGCGCGGCCACCAGCAGGGCGTACAGCGCCACCACCACCGCGGTGCCGATCCGCCGGCCGCGCCCGGGCCGGGTCGTGGCCAGGACGAACCTGCGCCAGATGTAGTAGTGCGCCGCGCCCATCACGACGGCGAACAGCACGAAGAACAACAAGCACGGCCTCCCCTGTGGTGGTCAGACCAGTTTCCACGAATCCTGGCGAGGACGTGCAACCCCCCGGGGCCCCACCGGCGTGATTACCCCGTACCGCAGTCCGGGGGGGGACAGATGAGTGATCGGGACGCCGCGTTCAGCGAGTACTTCGCGGCGCGGTCCGAGGCCATGCGCGGCACCGCGTACCTGCTGTGCGGCGACTGGCACCGGGCCGAGGACCTGGTCCAGGCCACCTTCGCCAAGCTCTACGTGGCGTGGCGGCGGATCGACCGGCACGAGGCGCTGGACGCCTACACCCGGCAGACGCTGGTCCGGACGTTCGTGTCGGACCTGCGCCGGGGCTGGTTCCGCAAGGAGCGGGTGAGCGAGTCGACCGCCGACTCGGCGGACGTCGGGCGCGGCTCGGTGGAGGACCGGCTGGTGCTGCTGGCGGCGCTGGCGCGGGTCCCGCCCCGGCAACGCGCCGTGCTCGTGCTGCGGTACTGGGAGGACCTGTCGGTCGAGGAGACCGCCAGGGCGTTGGGCTGTTCCGACGGAACGGTGAAGAGCCAGGCCGCGCGGGGGCTGCAGACGCTGCGCGGCCTGATCACCCCTCAGCAGGGAGAAAAGGTGCGATGAACGAGCACGAGCTGAAGAGCGCGTTGCAGGAGGCGATGGTGGCGAGCAGCCCGCCGCCGCCGATGGACCCCGGCGCCGCGCTGGACCGGGGGCGTCGCGCGCAGCGGCGCAGGCAGACGGCGCTGGGCGGCGGGTTCGCCGGTCTCGCGGTGGTCGCCATCGCGGTCGGCGCCGTCCTGGTGCCGAACCTGACCGGCGGTGGTGGCAGTGCCCGGGTGGCCGGGCCGCCGTCCGGGTCCGCGCCGGTCGTCACCCCGACGGGGCTGCCGTCCGCGCCGCCGTCGCTGACATCGATGCCGCCCGGCGCGGCGTCGGGGACGCAGGCGCCGGGTTCGAAGACCTCCACCCCGTGGCCGGACGGGCAGACCGACCGGACCGCGACCAGCGGGCCGCGGGCCGACAAGGGCGCCGAGCTGCTCAACGACCTGGCGTCCTCGCTGCCGCCCGGCGTGCGGGCCGAGGACCGCACCAGGGTCGGCTTCGAGGACTACGGGCCCATGACGCGGCACCAGGCGCAGTTCGCCGACTACGCCGGTGACCTGCAGGTCTGGGAGTACGACGCCACCACGCCGCTCGTCATCCCCGGTGAGCCGGGCGTCGGCGAGCTGTCCGTCCGGGTCGAGACCAGGGGCAACACCAGGCTCGGCGACCTGGAGGGGTGCGCGGCGGCCACCAAGTGGCCGTACCCGGTGTCGGGCGGGTCGTGCGAGCTGGTCGAGGTCGGGGGCGAGCAGGTCGCGGTCGTCACCGGCTCCGCCGTCGACGGGGGCCGGAACACGATGGACTCGGCGGCGTTCTACCGGCACCCGGACGGGACACGGGTGACGGTCGCCTACGCGAGTGAGTACCTGGAGTCCGGTCACCCGGCGCTGTCCCGGCCCGCGCTGACGGTCGCGCAGCTCGCGGCGCTGGCGACCGACCCGGCGTTCCACCTGGACTGAGTCGCGGAGGGAGGGGAGGCCGGGCGGCGCGACCGCCCGGCCTTCTTGTCCCAGGGGTACTCCATCCGGGTGTTCGTGCAGGTACCGTGCCGTTTGCCATGCGAACGCTGCTCATCGACAACCACGACTCGTTCACCTTCAACCTCTTCCAGTACCTGGCCGAGGTGAACGGGCGCGAGCCGGTCGTCATCACCAACGACGACCCGCGGTTCCGGCTGGCCGACCTGCGGCGCTTCGACAACGTGCTGATCTCGCCCGGCCCCGGCCGGCCGCAGCGCGACGCCGACTTCGGCCTGTGCCGGGCCGTGGTCGAGCACGCCGGGATACCGCTGCTCGGGGTGTGCCTGGGCCACCAGGGGCTGTGCCTGGCGCACGGCGCGTCGGTGGGCTTGGTCACGCCCCGGCACGGCGTGGTGGACCTCGTGCGGCACACCGGGGTCGACCTGTTCGCGGGCCTGCCGTCGCCGCTGCCCGTGGTGCGCTACCACTCGCTGGCCGTGTCCGACCTGCCGCCGTCGCTGGAACCGATCGCCTGGGCGTCCTCCGACGACGTGCTGATGGCCGTCCGCCACCGCTCCCGACCGGCGTGGGGCGTGCAGTTCCACCCCGAGTCGGTGTGCACGTCGCACGGCCACCACCTGCTGGCCAACTTCCGCGACCTGACCGAGGCCGCCACCGCCGTCGCGCCTGTCGCACCCGTCCTGCCCGCCGTCCCGCCGCCAGCTTCGGCTGTCCCGCCGCCAACGGCCGCCCCGCTGCCCGCCGCCGCGCCGCCCGCTGTCCTGCCGCCCGCCTGGGCCCCCACCCACGCCTCGGTCCCCGCTCCCGCCCCCGCTGTCCCGCCGGCCGCTCCCACCCGCGAGGTGCTGGTGCGGCGCGTCGACGCGCACCCCTCACCCGAGGCCGTCTACGCAGCGCTGTACGGGGCGTCTCACCACGCGTTCTGGTTGGACAGCAGCCTCACCGGGGACCGCGGCCGGTTCTCAGTCATGGGCGACGCCTCCGGCCCGCTGGCGCGCGTGGCGACCTACGACGTGTGGACCGGCGAGGTGACCGTGGACGGGGTCGCGCACCCCGGCCCGTTCTTCGACTGGCTGGAGGCCGACCTGGCGGAGTGGCGGGTGGCGCCGCCCGACGTCCCGTTCGAGTTCGCCCTGGGCTGGGTCGGCTACCTCGGCTACGAGCTGAAGGCCGAATGCGGCGGCACGGCGGCGCACCGTTCGGAGCAGCCCGACGCGGCATTCGTGTTCGCCGACCGGGCGCTGGTTTTCGACCACGTTTCCCGGTGCGTCCACCTCTTGGCGTTGTCCGACGAGGACGGCTGGTTGAGCCGAACGGCCGAATTCCTCACCGATTTCACCGCCGGACCGGCGCCCGAGCCGCGACCCGTCGACGCGGGCGCCGTGCAGGCCCGGCACAGCCGCGCGCACTACTTGAAGCTGGTCGCGGCCTGCCAGGAGGCCATCACGGCGGGCGAGAGCTACGAGGTGTGCCTGACGAACGCGGTCAGCTGGCGCGGCCCGGTCGACCCGTGGGACGCCTACCGGTTCCTGCGGTCGGAAAGCCCGGCGCCGTTCGGGGCGTTGCTCCGTTTCGGCGCGCTCTCGGTGCTCAGCACTTCACCCGAGCGGTTCATCCGGGTCGACCGACAGGGTGTCGTCGAATCCGAGCCAATCAAGGGCACGCGGCCCCGCGGGGCGACCCCCGCCGAGGACCGGGCTTTGCGCGGGGCCTTGGCGACCAGCGCGAAGGACCGCGCCGAGAACCTCATGATCGTCGACTTGGTCCGCAATGATCTGGGCCATTGCGCGGAAGTCGGCAGCGTCGAGGTGCCCAGGATCTTCGAGGTGGAGAGCTACGCGACAGTGCACCAGCTCGTCAGCACCGTTCGGGCCCGACTGCGTTCCGGTAGTTCCGCCGTGCGGGTGGTTAGGGCGGCGTTCCCGGGCGGGTCCATGACCGGCGCGCCCAAGATCCGGACAATGCAGATCATCGACGGCCTGGAAGCCGGGCCCCGGGGTGTCTACTCCGGAGCGCTCGGTTACTTCTCACTCTCCGGAACGGCCGACTTCAGCATCGTCATCAGGACGCTGGTGGTGGACCGGGACAAGGTGAGTTTCGGGGTCGGGGGCGCGGTCATCGCGCTGTCCGACCCCGTAGCCGAATTCGAGGAGACCGCAGTCAAGGCGACTGCCCTGCTCCGCCTGGCCGGGGTGGCGTTCCCGGAGCGGTCCGACCTCGCCTAAAAGGTCCCGACCTGCGGTTTTCCCCTGCGGTAGGACTAGTCCACCGCAGGGGAAAACGACGCGAGTCAGGAGGCGTGCGCTTCCTGGAACTGCACGACCAGGCCCTGGGGAATGCGGCCCCGGTCGGAGATCTGGTGGCCCTGCGCGCGAGCCCAGTCTCGAATGGCCTGGGCCTGGGCCTTGTCACCAGCCTTTACCGTGCTCTTGCCGGTGCCCTTGCGCTGCTTGCGGCCACCTGCCCGGCGCGCCTTGGCGACGAAGTCGGCCAGGGAGTCGCGGAGCTTGTCCGCATTCTCCTTGGAGAGGTCGATGGAGTACTCCACACCGTCCAGCGCGAAGGTCACGGTCTCGGCGGCTTCGCTGCCGTCGAGGTCGTCGATGAGTTGGACGACGGTCTGCTGTGCCACTGTTCCTCCGTGTGTGCTCGCATAGCGCGTGCTGCCCTCGACTAGTTGCGCCACACGCTTAGGACGACACCATAGTGCACGAGAGGAATATCGCCTAACCTTTCGCGGTGAAAATGTGACTGATGCCCCCGGACGGGTCATTTCGCGACACAAACCGCACCCGGCCGAAATGCGAGGGTCCGCAAGCCGTCACCCCGTGGTGCCGGTCACACCCGGTCGAGTGGCCTATCCTGGGGTTCGGATACCCGCCCAGGGTAGGGAAGGTCGGGAGCGATGCACGGTTACACGGCGGACAAGGACGCCTACCTCAAGCGCCTGCGCCGCATCGAGGGGCAGGTCCGCGGCCTCCAGCGGATGGTGGAGAACGACGAGTACTGCATCGACGTGCTGACCCAGATCTCCGCCGCGACGAAGGCGTTGCAGGCGGTGTCCCTCGGTCTGCTGGACGAGCACCTGAAGCACTGCGTCGCCCAGGCCGTCGCCGAGGGCGGCTCCGTGGCGGACGAGAAGATCGCCGAAGCCTCCGCCGCGATCGGCCGCCTGGTCCGGTCCTGACGGGACGTCACCCGGCCGCCTCCCCGCGCGGGGGCACCCGGCGGTCGGGTGATCTGATCGAGTACAGTGCTCCCGCCGGCCCCCGTAGCCCAATCGGCAGAGGCAGCGGACTCAAAATCCGTCCAGTGTGCGTTCGAGTCGCACCGGGGGCACCACACCCGCGAACGCCGAGGCTCGGCCTCCAGTGCGATGACGGGATGCGCGGTGGGCGCGCAGGCGCGAACCCGGGATCACGGTCCACAACCGACGCCGATGTCCCGGTGACCCCGTTGTCCCGCACGGACCGTTGCAATCGCAGGCTGGCGACAGCAGTGCTCTCCACTGACCGGTCGGCGGTGTCCGAGCGGTTGGAATGAGTGGCTTCGGTAGGTGCGGAATTCGACGTGCTGTCGGTTGAGCGGTGGTTTTAGGGGGCGTTCGGCGACTTCGGGGGCGGCGTGATGGAACGCACCTACCGGATCGGTCGGTCCGCCGACCGGATCGGTCGGTGGGTGCGTACCGTGGAGGTATGGCACGAACGCTGCGCGGGCAGGGCGAGGACCAGTTGCTCGACCGGGTGGCGGGGCTGTTCGCCCGGCACGGCTTCGACCACACGTCGGTGAAGGACCTGGCCGACGCGGTCGGCCTGTCGAAGGCCGGGCTGCTGCACCACTACCCGAGCAAGGAAGCCCTCTTCGAGGCCGCGCGGGACGTCGGGCGGACGCACAGCCGACAGCTCCTGGACCAGGCGGCCCTGGTGCCCGCCGGGCCGCCGCGCGACCGCCGCGCCGTCGAACTGCTCGTCGACTTCGCCCTGGACCGCCCCGGCCTGATCGCGCTGGAGTCGCGGGCGATCGGCACCCTCGGCGCCGACGACGTGGACGGCGACCGGCTCGACGCCCTGTCCCAGCACGTGCTCGCGGTCTTCGGCGTCGAGCCCGCGGGCGGCGACACCGAGCGGTTGGTCCGGGTCATCGGGATGCTCAGCGCCCTGGCCGTGCTGAGCCTGGCCGCCAACCACGCGGGCGACAAGACCTCCTGGCGACCGCACATCATCGCGACCTGCCTCGACGCGCTCGGTCACCACGACCCCATCCCCACTCCGGCAAAGGTCTGACTCCCATGGCACGTCTGCTCTACCGACTCGGCTTCGGCGCGCACCGGCGCCGCCTGGTCGTCGTCCTGCTCTGGCTGCTGGTGCTCGGCGGCACGGCGGTCGGCGCGGCGACCCTGGCGGGCACCACCTCGGGGTCCTTCTCGATCCCCGGCCAGGAGTCGACCACCGCGCTGGACAAGATCAGCGACGAGTTCGGCGCCGGTGGCGGCGCGACCGCGCGGGTCGTCGTGCAGGCGCCCGACGGCCAGCGGCTGACCGCGCCGGAGAACGCCGCGAAGCTCGGGCAGCTCGTCCAGGAGCTGTCCGCGCTGCCCGGCGTGACGTCGGCCGGCAACCCGCTCGACCCGCAGAACCCGACCGTGAACGCCGACCAGGACGTCGCCTACAGCACGGTCACCTACGAGGCGCAGGTCGGCGACGTCACCGAAGCGCAGCGCACCGCGCTGTTCGACGCTACGCAGGACGTCCGCGCGACCGGGCTGACCGCCGAGGTCACCGGTGAGGCCACGCAGGCGCCGCCGCACGTCGGCGGCCCGGCCGAGGTGATCGGCGTCATCATCGCGCTGCTGGTGCTGGCCGTCACCTACGGCTCGCTGGTCCTGGCCGGGATGAACCTGCTGACCGCCGCGGTCGGCGTCGGCATCGGCGCGCTCGGCGTCACGATCGCCACCGGCTTCATGGACCTCCAGTCCACCACGCCGATCCTGGCCGCCATGCTCGGCCTGGCGGTGGGCATCGACTACGCCCTGTTCATCATCAACCGCTACCGGCAGGAGCTGCGCCGGGGCCGGGACGTCGGCGACGCGATCGGCACCGCCGTCGGCACCGCGGGCTCCGCGGTCGTGACCGCCGGCCTGACCGTGGTCATCGCGCTGGCCGGCCTGGCCGTCGTCGGCATCCCGTTCCTGACCCAGATGGGCGTCGCCGCCGCGTTGACGATCATCGTCGCGGTGCTGGTCGCGGTCACGCTGGTGCCCGCCGTGCTCGGCTACCTCGGCCGTCGCGTGCTGCCGCGCAAGCAGCGCACCGAGTCCGCCGCCGTCACCGAAACCGAGCCGACCGACGCCAAGCCGACCGCTGAGCCGACCGCCGAACCGCGCGAGCGCGGTTTCTTCCGCGGCTGGATCGGCGGGATCGCCCGCAACCGGGTGGCGGCGCTGCTGCTCGCGGTCGTCGGCCTGGGCGCGATCGCCGTGCCGGTCCTGTCGATGGAGACGACGCTGGTCGCGGCGCCTCCCGCCGACTCGACCCAGGCCCGCGCGGAGCGGGTGCTCGCCGACGGCTTCGGCGAGGGCTTCAACGGCCCGCTGGTGGTGCTGTTCGAGGGCGCCGACGCCGTCGCGGCGGCCACCGCGGCCATCCCGGACATCCAGGGCGCGGACGACGTCGCGCTGGTCACGCCGCCGCGGCCCAACGCCGACGGCACGGCCGCCATGGTCAGCGTCATCCCCGAGTCCGGCCCGGCGACGCAGGCCACCGAGCAGCTGGTCACCGACCTGCGCGACCGGCTCGCCGACGTGTCCGGCGCCACCGCCTACGTCACCGGCGCGACCGCGGTCAGCGTCGACGTGGCGGTGGCCCTGGACGAGGCCATGCCGGTCTACCTGGCGCTGGTCGTCGGCCTGGCCCTGGTGCTGCTGGTGCTGGTGTTCCGGTCGATCCTGGTGCCGCTGGTCGGCGTGCTCGGCTTCCTGCTCACCATCGGCGCGTCGCTCGGCGCGACGGTCGCGGTGTTCCAGTGGGGCTGGCTGGCCGACGCGGTCAACCTGGACGGCACCGGCCCGCTGCTGAGCCTCACCCCGATCCTGATGGTCGGCATCCTGTTCGGGCTCGCGATGGACTACCAGATCTTCCTGGTGTCCCGGATGCACGAGGCGCACCACCACGGCAAGTCGCCGCGGGACTCGATCGACACCGGCTTCCGCCAGGCCGCGCCGGTGGTCGTCGCCGCCGCGCTGATCATGTTCTCGGTGTTCGCGGGCTTCGTGCCCGCCGGCGAGGGCCCGATGAAGTCCATCGCGTTCGCGCTGGCCATCGGCATCCTGGTGGACGCGTTCGTGGTCCGCATGGTCCTGGTGCCCGCCGCGCTGGCGCTGCTGGGCGAGAAGGCGTGGTGGCTGCCGAAGTGGCTGCGCCGGCTGCCGGCGCTCGACGTCGAGGGCGCCGGGCTGGAGGAGGGCCGGGAACGCCGGGAGCTGGTCGACTCCAGCCGGTGACCGGGTCCGGTCCGGCGCCGGGGGACGGCGTCGGACCGGCGCCCCCGCTCGGCGGGTGACCCTGTACCTGTGCTGTCGCCCGCGGTGCGGGCAGTGGTAGGCGAACACCCCGGAGATCACTCGAAGGAGTGATGTCCGGGGTGTTCGCGGTACTCCGCTCGCCGCACGGCGGTCCTAACCGGCGAGCCACTGGTCGAACGTGGTGGGCGCGATGCGGGCGTTCTCGCCGGGCAGCAGCGCGTTCCCGGCCATCTCGACGCCGAACACGCCCGACCACGTCGGCACGAGCCGGACGTCCCGCCCGCGCGCCTGGTTGGTGCGCCGGGCCAGGTCGACCAGGTCCTGCGTCTCCGGGCCGGCGAGGTCGGGGTACCGCCCCGCGGGCTCGCCGACGACGACCTCCGCCAGGACGTCGGCCACGTCCTGCGGCGCGATCGGCTGCACCAGCAGCGGCGCGACGGTCGCGACGCCGTCCCGCTCGGTCCAGCCGGCCACCATCCCGGCGAAGTCGTGGAACTGGGTGGCGGGCACGATCGTCCACGGCACGGGCCCCTCGGTCACCAGCCGCTCCTGCTCGCGCTTGCCCGCGTAGTGCGGGTTGCCCTCGACGCGGTGGATGCCGACGATCGAGAGCAGCACGTGGTGCCGCACGCCGGCGCGCTGCTCGGCGGCCAGCAGGTTCCGGGTGGTCCCGCCGAACAGCGCGACGCTGTCGTCCCGGTCGGTCGCGGGCGCGTTCACCGCGTCGACCACGGCGTCGACGCCGGTCAGCGCTTCGTCGAGCCCTTCGCCGGTGGTCAGGTCCACGCCGAGCGAACGGCTGACGCGCACGACCTCGTGACCGGCGCGCTCCAGGGTGGCGGCGGTGAGGCTGCCGATGTTGCCGGTGGCGCCGGCGACTGCGATCCGCATGACGATCCCCTCCCGGGTGGGTGTGTGCCGTCAACCTATCTCGGACTAAATAGATCCGCAATGTCTTGGATAGACTAGGCGGTGTGAAGCTGCCTGTGAGCACGGAGTGGGTCCTGCACTGCGCGACGACCCTCGCGCAGCTGGAGCCGGGCGCCACCGCGTCGGCGGCCCAGCTCGCGGCGTACTACGACCTGCCCGCGCCCTACCTGGCCAAGCAGCTGCAGGCGCTGGTCCGGGCCGGTGTGCTGACCGCGACGACCGGCCCGCGCGGCGGGTTCCGGCTCGCCCGGCCCGCCGCGGAGGTCACGCTGCTCCAGGTCGTGGAGGCGGTCGACGGCGCGGCCCCGCCGTACGAGTGCCAGGAGATCCGGCAGCGCGGGCGCGGCGCGCTGGCGCCGGAGGACTGCCGCGAGGTCTGCCCGCTCGCCGCGAAGATGGCCGACGCGCACGAGGCCTGGCGGCGCAGCCTGGCCGCGGACTCGCTCGCCGACGTCCTCGCCACCCTGCCGCCGACCGCCCCGGCCCGCACCCGTTCGCTGATCGCCGCCACCAACCCGGCGCCGCGCCAGCCGCGATGAGGTGGGCGCGCGGTCCGATTCGGCCAAACGTCTGCGCCGGAGCGCCCGCTCCGCTATAGGTGTCACCTGAACAGCTGGAGCCGGTGACTGGTGGGCGGACATGAGTGGGTTCGGGGCGGTGCCCGAGGAGCTGCGGCGGGCGGCCGGGCAGATCGGTGACGTCGGCGACCGCGCGTCGGGCGTGGTGTGGTGCGGTCCGAGCGGCGAGTACGGGCACGCCGGGGTCGCCGGGGCGTGGGAGCTGTTCATCGACGGGATGAAGTCCTCTGTGGAACGGTTGCGGCAGCAGGCCGATGAGCACGCCATCGGCCTCCGTGCCGCCGCTTCGTCCTATGTGGACGTGGACGGCGAAGGCGCGGCCGGGTTCGACGGCCTCGGCTCCGCGGTGGGCGCCAACGACATCTCCCGCCGCCTCGGCACGACGCCGCTGAAGCCGGTCGACCGGACGGCGCCCTGATGGCGGCGCGGCTGGGCGAGACCAACGACCCGAAGGCGCTCGTGCCCGGCGAGCCCGAGCTGATCAGCGGCGACCTGCGGCAGCTGGTGACGACGGTGCGCGCGGTCGTGGCGGTCGGCGCCGACCTGGGCCGGATCGACCCCGGCGGCTGGAGCGGCGACGCGAGCAGCGCGTTCCGGTCCGCGTTCGGCGCCGAACCGCCCCGGTGGCTGCGGGCGGCCGAAGACCTCGGCGGCGGCGGGCAGCTGCTGGCCGACTACGGCGACGCGCTGGTCGGCAGCCAGCGCGAGGCGCAACGCGCCATCGAGCTGCACCTGGAAGCGCAGGCCGCGACCCGGCTGGCCGCCGCCGAGCACGCGGCGATGGCGTTGTCCGGCGCGCCGACCGCGCCCTTCCAGGACCCCGGCCAGGCGGGCGCGGCCGACGCGCAGAAGGTCCTGGGCGACGCCCGCAGCACCCTGTCCGGCATCGGCGACGTGGTCGCGCGGGCGCTGGGCTGGGAGCCCGACGGCAAGGGCGGCTACAAGAAGTCGCTCGGCAAGGACTCGTACGGCGCCTCGCACCGGGAGACCGACGACGAGGGCGAGGACACCGGCGGCTGGCAGTACAGCGTCGACGGCGGCTCGTACGAGAGCGAGACCGGTGACCAGTCCAAGCGCCTGCTCACCGACGTGGTCGGCGAGATCGCCGAGAAGATCGGCATCGACCTGCACGAGCGCGAGTGGGGCGACGACGGGCACGTCGACGTCCGGCACGGTGAGGAGGACGGCGACTTCACCGCCGGGCCGGTCGAGGGCAGCGGGCGGATCAGCGGCTCCGTGCTCGGCGCGGACGCGGGCTTCACCGCGACCGCGAGCTACGCGGGCGTGGCCGTCGGCGCGAACGCGGGCGCCTACCTGGCCACCGGCCACGCCGAGGGCGAGGTCAGGCTCGGGCAGCACGCGGGCGTGTCCGGCAGCGCGGACGGCACGGTCGGCGTCGCCGGCGAGGTGAAGGGCTCCATCGGGCTGCTCGGCGTGAAGGGCAACGCGGAGGCGTTCGCGGGGGCCAAGGTGTCCGGCGAGGTCGGCGCGGAGGTCGCGGGCATCGGCGCGGGCGCGAAGGGCGAGGCGTGGGCCGGCGTCGGCGCCCACGCCAGTGGCCAGTTCGGCGTGGGCGAGGACGGCAAGTTCCACGTCGGCGGGTCGCTCGGGGTCGCGTTCGGCGTGGGTGGCAAGGTCGGGTTCGACGTCACCGTCGACCCGGTCGAGGTCGTGGAGGCGGTGGCCGACGTCGCGGACGACGTCGGCGAGATCGCCGCGGACGTGGGCCGCGGTGTCGGGAACGCCGCGGAGAGCGCGGGTCGCGCGATCGGCAAGCTGTTCGGTCGCTGACCGGACGACCGCAGGAAGGAACCAGCGCATGGCCAGCACCCTCCCGGTGCCGATCGAGTTCTCGCTGCCCGACGGGTGGCTCTCGGCGCCACCCGACGAGGTCGGCGCGCCCCAGGCGGCGTTCGTCGCACTGCACCCCGGCTCCGCCGCCGGGTTCACCGCCAACGTGACGATCACCGGCGAGGTCCGCGCCGACGACGCCACGCTCGCGCGGCTCGCCGCCGAGGCGGTGGCCCGGTTGGAGCGCGGAATCGGCGCGGTGGAGGTCGGCAGGCGCACCGAGCTGGACTCCGGCTACACGCAGGTGGTGCGGCTGACCGCGCCGATCGACGGCCGGCCGGTGGACCTGGTGCAGCTGCAGGTGTTCCTGGCCCTGCCGGACGTCCGCGACCCGGACCGCCGCGCGGTGCTGGAGATCGTGCTCAGCGCGACGCCCGTGCAGTTCGAGGGCCTGGTGGGCGACTTCCAGGCGTTCCTGAAGACCATCCGACCGGACGGGGGAGCGGCCAGGTGACCGGACCGGGCGACATCCTGCTGCGCCGCATCGAGGCGATCGACACGGCCTCGGCGGACAACCGGCTGCGCGCCGAGTCCTACCGGCGCATGGCCGAGGGCCTGCGGGACGTGGTGGGCACGGCGACGTCGGACGACGGCGTGGTGACCGTGGTCGCCGGGTCGGACGGCGCGGTCAAGTCGATCGCGTTCGGCGCGGCGGTGCGCACGACGGACCCCGCGGTGCTGTCCTCCCGGACGTTGCGCGCCATCGCGCTGGCCCGCGCGGACGCCGCCCGCAAGCAGGCCGAGGTGGTCCGGGCGGCGTTGGGCGACACGAAGCTGCTGGACCAGGTGCTGGCCGAGGACCGGCGGCTGTTCGGCGACGAGCCGCCGCAGGAGCCGGCCGCGGTCACCGCGCCGCCGCGGGTCGTGCGGCGTGCCGCGCCGGTGGAGGAGGAGGAACCGGACACGGCCTACCGCAGCCGTGACGCCTGGTGACACCCGGCGTCAGCCCTCCGCCTGCTCCTCGGACCCGTCCTCGGACCGCTCCTCGGCGAGCAGGCGCCGGGCGAACTCGGCGGCCCGGGGCTCCGGGTCCGGCAGGGCCAGCACCAGCTCGCACAGCGACGCCAGCACCGTGACCTCACGGGTCTGCCACGCCTGCGCGGCCGCTGCCAGCCGGTTCACCAGCAGCTCCCGGACGTCCTGCCGAGCCGCGGGCTCCACCCACGCGGTCGCCAGCAGCGCCAGGCCCGCCGCCTCCGAGACCCAGTCCTCGGGACCGTCGAGCAGGTCCGCCAGGACCTCCCGGCGGCTCGACACCGGCCACGGCTCGTCGGCGCGGTGGTGCGCCAGCCCCAGGCACGCCCACGCCTGCACGGCGCGCACCCACAGGTGCGGCGCGTGGCGGACTAGCCAGCGGCCGACCTCGTCGTCCGGCGGAACGGGCGGGTGCACCAGCACGCCGAGCAGGTCGAGCGGGTCCAGCGCGGACAGCACGACCGCCCGGTCGTAGGCGGCGGGCAGCGACGGCCAGTGGAACGCCGCGACGGCGCGCACGGCCTCGGCGGCCTCCCGCGACGGCGGCGGCACGGCCGGGCGGGCCACCGTCCCGTCGTAGGCCCACACGACGTGCCGCACGGCGCGGACCGGCTGCCTGGGGTCCGGTTCCGGCAGCCCGTCGACGGTGACCGAACCGCGCGGGAACGCCGACCGCAGCGCCAGCAGGGCGCTCGGCGGCTCCAGCGCGGACAGCTCCACGTCGAGCGTGGTGTCCGGCGCCGGCTCGCTCCGCTCCAGCAGCTCGCACAGCAGGGTGACGACGGCCCCGGTCGGCTCCGGCACCCGGCCCAGCCACGGCCTGCCCCGGCCGCGCCGGGCGAGCACTTCGCCCGCGAAGTCGCGTTCCGGCCGGTCGCGGAGGTGGTCGGCCAGCGCGACGAGGTGCCGTACGTCGCCGTCCACCACGTGCCGCAGGCCCAGGGCGATCGCGAACGCCTTCGGGTGCTCGGGGTTCTCGTCGGCCGCCCGCCGCGCCCACTCCAGGCCCTCGGCCGGGCGGCCCATCGCCTCCAGCAGCTCCGCGATGTCCAGGAACAGGTCGTGGTCTTCGGGCGTGCGGGCGGCCTCGCGCCGCCACGCGGCGAGCGCGTCGTCCCACCGGCCCGCGCCGCGCAGCGCGTACCCCTTCACCACCGCCGCCTGGTGGGTCGGCTCGACGTCGAACGACCGCTGCGCCCACTCGACCGCCTCGTCGAACGCGCCGAGCCTGCGGGCCAGCGTGGAGCCGCACCACAGCAGCATCGCGTGGTCGGGGTGGCGGGCGACGCAGCCGCGCAGCAGCGCCAGCGCGGGCAGCAGCGGCGGGCGGTCGACCTCGGCGACCGGGTCGGCCAGCGGCTGCGCGAACCGGGCGATGGCGATCGCGGCGGCGTTCGGGCCGAGCAGGTCGGGCAGGTCGGCGCGCTGCAGCCAGGCGACGTCCAGCCACGGCCGGCGCGGCTCGTGCGAGGCCACCGCGAACAGCTCCTGCACGGCCTCGTCCCAGCGGCCCGCCATCGCGCGCACGTGGGCGTGCGCGGCGAGCGTGCCGACGAACGCCCGCACCGGTTCGGGCTCGAAGTGCCGCGCCGCCCGGTCCGCGCCACCCGCGCGGGCGACGAACTCGGCCAGCGCCTCGTGCGCGTCGGGCAGCCGCGGATCGGTCGCCAGCGCGTCCGCGAGGTGGCGCGCGGCGTGGTCCAGGTCGCCGTCGGCCATGATCAGCCGGGAGACCGCGACCTCGCCCGCCGCGTCGAGCCGTTCGTCCGCGCAGTGCTCGAACCCGTCGTGTGCCATGGCCCCCTCCAGCTCGGAGCCGAATCGTAACGGAGTGGAGTCGCAGGTCAGGGCGCGGTGACCGGTACTCCACTCTGGAGTGACGGCGTCACCCGCGGAGAAATCCCACGTGTTGTGCCACCGCGACGTGTACCGTGGTCGTTATCGGGCGATTCCTCTGTTGTCGTTCCCGAACACCCGTCGCGCCGTGCGGCGACCTCCGGCCCGGTTCCCACCGGCTGTGAGCGCGCACCGGACGCGGAGAAAGTTGGAAACATGCACGTTCCACCACTGACCGCCGTGTTCAGCCACCCGGACACGCACCGGGAGACGATGTCCGCGCCGGGTCGCGAGGAGCAGCGGTCCTACACCGACCTGTTCCGCGAGCCGGTCGACGTGCCGCCGCAGGGCGCCGGCGAGACCTCCTGACCACCGGGGACGCCACCAGGGCCCGCGACCGGTAGGCGGTCACGGGCCCGGTGGTCAGCGGCCGGTCACCCGGCCCGCCAGAGCGCGGGCACGTTCGGCGGCTCCCAGCCCGGTTGGGCCAGGTGCCCCTGGAGGCACACGTAGTCGACCCCGCCGTGGATCACGCGGGCGCCGGTCGCGTAGTTCGTCCCGACCGCCCACGTCCCACCTCCGGGTGACGACGGCGTGGTGGTGGTCGACGTCGGCCGCGTCGTCGTGCTCTGCGGCACGTTCAGCACGAAGTCGAACTTGGCCTCCCGGCCGCTGCCCGCGTTCTGCACCGTCATCAGCAGCCGCGGGTCGAAGATGGTGTCCGTGTTGTTGCGCGGCTCGCCCGGGAAGTACAGCTGGGTGGTGAGCACCGGCCGGCCGGGCGCCTGCAGCTTCACGTGGATGTGCCTGGTGCGGCCGGGGTAGAGGCCGGGCACGATCGTGGTCAGCGAGAACGAGCCGTCCGGGTTGGTGAACTGGTGGCCGCGGAACCGGAAGCCGGTGTTGTCGTACACGCCGTTGTTGTCCGCCTGCCAGAAGTCCATCAGCACGTTGCCCAGCGGCAGGCACGCCAGCCCGAACACGTAGCCGGTGACGGTGAGCCTGGTGCCCGGCGTGCCCGCGTCGACCAGCGACGTGCGGCGCGGCGAGTTCGGCTTGAAGTACGGGCCTTCGGTCTGCGGCGGGGTCGGGTCGTCGCCGTCGTCGCACGCCGGCGTCAGCTCCACCGGCTCACCGCTCGCGCCGACCGTGCGGGCCAGCGCGGGCACGCCCATCATCGCGACGGGCAGCGCGACCCCGGCGGCGAACGCGGCCCGCAGCACGGTCTTGCGGCTGAGGTGGCGGGCGTCGGTCGGGTCGCCGTCGCCGTTGCCGGGACCGCGCTCGGTCGTGCCGCCGCCGTCCTTGGATGCGTCCATTCCTGCTCCTCGTTGAGGGGATGACCACGAACCTAGGTACGGGTCCCGCCCCCGGACGATGGACTGGAGCGGCTGGTCGTGGTGATCCTCGCGGTCGCCGTTGCGCGTCCCGCTCACTGTGAACGGCGCTCGTCGCCGCGGCGGAAACCGCCGGGGCTCAAGCCCGTCTCGCGCCGGAAGAAGCGGCAGAAGTAGGCCGGGTCGGCGAAACCGACCCGGTTCGCGACCTGCCGCACGCTCAGGTCCGTCTTCGCCAGCAACCGCATCGCCTCGTGCGTGCGCGCCTCCCGCACCAGCTCCGACGGCGTCCGCCCGGTCGCGGCCTTCACCGCCTCGGTCAGGTAGCCGGGGGTCACGCCGATCCGCTCCGCGTACTCGCGCACCGACCACAGCGCGTGGTCCGTGCGGCCGGCCAGCCGGGCGAACTCCTCGGCCACCGCGCCCGGTCGGGCGGGCGGCGCGGCGGCCGGCGTCTCGGGCAGCCTGGCCGCGCGCACGACGAGCACGTGCAGCAACGCCCGCAGCACCGTCTCGACGCCAGGTTCGCCGCGCCGGTACTCCTCGTCCAGCTCGGCGATCAGCCCGCCGACGCGGGCGTGCGTCGGCTCGTCCAGCGTCAGCCAGGGGCGTTCGCTCAACCGGCGCAGCAGGTCGCGGTCCGCGGGGTGGTCCAGCAGGAAGTCGTCGGTGAACAGCAGCACCGAGCCGCGCAGGTCGCGCGCGCCGTCCCAGTGGTGCACCTGGCCGGGCGCGATCACGCACAGGTGCGGCGGGCGCAGCTCCCAGCGGGCCAGGTCGACCACGTGCGTGCCCGCGCCGCCGGTGACGTGCACGATCTCGTGGAACGTGTGCCGGTGCGGGAACGACGCCCGCGACATCGGCCCGATCGTGTCGAACGTGCCGACCGCGAACGGCAGCGCGTTGGGCGCGGGGACCTCCAGCCGGTGCACCGGCAGCTCGCCCTCGCGCGGCGCCCGGTCGGGCGTCCCCGGTAACACGGTGGTGCCGCGCATCGTCGCGCTCCCCTTCCGCCTTGAGGTCCAGACCAATTTCGGTAGGGCCACCATGGCACGGCGGAGCGCGCGGGGGAACGCCGGTCAGCTGCCGGGGGCCAGTCCCGGCCCGACCTCCCACGCCTGGCGCACCGGTCCGGGAGCCTCCGGGCTGGTGTTATCCGGTCCGGTGTTGTCCGATCTGGGGTCCTCCGGCTTGGGCCGACCGCCGAGCAGCGCGCTCGTCAGCGAGGCGCGTTCGTCGGTCATGGCCCGCGCCAGGTCGGCCAGCTCGTCGCCGACCACCGGCGCCCCGCCCGAGCCGCCGGCGCGGAGCGCGCCCAGCACGGCCCGCCGCAGCAGCTCCTTGATGAACGACGCCGTGACGCCCTCGGTCGCCTCGACCACCGGCCCGAGGTCGGCCCGCAGGTCGACACCGCGCCCGTAGAGGCGCAGCAGCCGCAGCCGCCCCGCCGCGTCCGGCCGCGGCACCTCGACCGCCAGGTCGACCCGGCCCGGCCGGTCGGCCAGCGCCCGTTCCAGCTCGTCCGCCCGGTTCGTGGTGAGCACGAAGGTGACGTCGGCGTCCGCGCCGACCCCGTCCATCGCGTCGAGCAGGGTGAACAGCAGCGGGTTCGTCGGCCCGGCCGCGAAGCCGCGGTCCATGGCCACCAGGTCGACGTCCTCCACCACGACCACCGACGGCTGCAACCGCCGCGCCAGCGCCGCCGCCTGGCCGATCAGCCGCATCGCCTGGCCGGTCAGCAGGATCACCGTGCAGCCGCGCAGCCTGCTCATCAGGTAGCGGGCGGTGTGCGTCTTCCCGGTGCCGGGCGGACCGTGCAGCAGCAGGCCGCGCTTGAGGTGCTGCCCCGCCGCGAGCAGCCGTTCCGAGTGCTCCGCGATGCCGACGACGTGCTCCTCGATCAGGTCGAGGACGCCGTCCGGCAGCACCACGTCGGCGGCGTCCAGCGCGGGCCGGGGCAGGAACGTCACCAGCTCGTTGCCCCGGTGCTCGCTCACCCCGAACGACAGCACCTGCCCGCGGAACACGTCGTGCTCGCGCATCAGCCGCTCGACCTCGCCACCGACCGCCCGCGCCGCCGCCCGGTCGGCCGCCAGCACCTCCAACCGGCACGCCGGCGGCCCGAAGTCGGTGAACCCGCGCACGCCGACCAGCACCGGCGTGCCGTCGGGGGCGGCCGTCGCCACCAGCCCGAGCTGCACCACCTCGGCGCTCTCCTCCGGCCCCACCGCCGCGGTCGCGTAGTCGGCTGCCCCGATCCCGTACGCCATCGCGTGCCGGGCCGCGAGGAGCATGCCCATGATGTCCTCGTGACCGCGGTGCTGCCCGCCCACGCCGAACCACTCGGCGTCCGGCGTGTGCTCGGCGAGGTAGGCGTCCACGCCCCGCTGCAGGTTGACGTGCTCCCACACCTCGAACCGCGTCGCGACCGACAGCACCTGCGGCAGGTCGCACCCCAGGTGGTCTCGCACGCGCGCCACCAACGGCGCCGCGTCACCGTCCTGCTCGACGATGTTCGCGGTCAGCTGGAACAACCGGCGCAGGCTGCTCGCCAGCGCCTTCGCCTCGTCCCCGGACAGTTCCCCCATCCACTCATGATGCCGGATCGGGCACGCTCACCCGTTGCGTTCTGGCAACGTGTACGCATGCTTGTGGACGACTCGGGGAGCCCGCTGAACGCCAGTTTTTCGGTCGAAGCCGAGGGGGGAGCTTTCGCGCTGGTGCTGGAGAGCGCCGGCGGGAAGAAGCGCGGAGGAGGTGTCCGCAACGCGGATTACAAGGACGCGCTGGAACTCTTGCTACGCCGCCTGGGAGACCGACGTGCCGTAGTGCGCACGGCACTGGTCGACTCCCTCAACACGCGAAAGCTGCCTGAGGAGGACCGGTTGCTGGTGCGAGGGCTGCGGCTGTACCCCAGCCTCGACTTCGCCGAGGTGCGGAAGCAGCTCACCAGCCCCCAGGGCCGCATCGGTCAGCGGGAGGGCGCGCCGAAGGCCGGCAACAACAGCAAGCGCATCCGGCTGCTGCTGGAGGTGCCGGGGTACCGGCCGCAGGATGCAGGGCGACTCCGCCGCGAGCTGGAGGGCGTTCGGCAGGACATCGTGTGGCCGACAGGTCGGGCTGAGTTCGCGGCCAAGGCGGCGGATGAGCTGCGCCTGCGCATCGGTGAGGAGCTGCCAGGCGGAGGTCGGATCGTCGCGGTGCCCGCAGGCGCTGTGGTGGTGGAGAGCCCAGGCGGGCGTGCGTCGATCGCGCTCGACGAGGTGCAGGCGGGGCTCGACCGGTTCGCCGAGGGCGAGCCTGCACCCGTCGGGAGCCTGGTGGACGAGCTGGTCGCGGTGGCGGCCGGTGCCGAGGTCGAGGGCGGGCAGACCGTGCTCGTCCCGCCGAAGCGCACTGATCGGCAGTTCGCCGAGTTCGACGGGCGGGCGTTCGCCAAGTACCGCAAAGAGCAGGGTGCGTTGCGGAAACTGCTGGTCAACGGTGCCGATCAGGCTGAGTGCGCACTGTGCGGGCGATCGTTCCCGGTGGAGTTCCTGATCGCTGCCCACGTCAAGGCGCGGAAGGTGGCGCCGCCCGAGGAGCGCCAGGACCTGGAGAACATCGCGATGCTCGCCTGCTCGTTCGGCTGCGACCGGCTGTTCGAGCTGGGTTACGTCACCCTGGACGAGGAGGGCGTGGTGCGGACCGCTCCGACCGGAGGGCCTCTCGACCCGCACCTGCGGCTGCTGGAGGGCACTCGGAGCAGCGCGTTCACCGAGTGGTCAGCGAAGTACTTCTGCTGGCACCGGGAGAACGTGTTCAGGGGTCGGGCAGGCGGTGCTTGACCTTCCCGCTGTCCGTCGATCCCGAGTACCACGGATACCGGTACAGCGCGGGGACGACTTGTGCCCCGGCCACCGCCCGGCCGGGGCACTGCGGGTTGTTGTCGAGCGTCGTCAAACGTCGAAGCGACTGGCTTTGATCGCGCTCAGCAGGCCCCTGAGGTCCACGCGGAGGTGTCGCATCGGGTTCTTGCTGTCTCGGAGCAGGGTCTTGTTGTCGTTCCACGCCACTTCGACGCACTCGTTGCCGCCGCCATCGCCGGTGCTGTGGCTGGACTTGCGCCACGTCGGTTGTTCGGTCATCGGCTCATCTTGCCTGCGCGGGGGTCAACTGCCCGTTGCGTCCGCGAACCCGGTTGCGGCGTCCAGGACGAGGGCCTTGGACGCCTGTAGGTCCAGGGCGGCGACCTTGCGGCGGTCCCAGGCCACTCGGTAGGGCTCGGTCGCGGTCTCGCGGTCGCGGTAGAAGGACTCGGCGTGGCCGTGGACCTGGACGACGTCACCTGCGGGGCCGTTGGGGAAGCGGAGCAGGTAGAAGGTGGAGTCCATGCCGGGGTAGGCGCCTGCGGCGAAGGGCTGGACCTGGATCTCGACATTGGGCAGGTCGCAGGCCGACGCCAGGTGCGACAACTGCTCGTGCATCACGGCCGGGCCGCCGATGGGGAGGCGCAGGGCGGTCTCGTGGACGACGGCGCGGATCATGGGCGGGTTGCGCTTGGCGAGCACCTGCTGCCTGGTCTTGCGGAGGTCGACCAACTGCTCGACGCGTCCGGGCGCGATCAAGTCACCGCTGCGCAGCCACAGTTCGCGCATGTACGCCTCGGTCTGGAAGTACAGCGGCACCAGGGTCAGGGTCACCGCCAGGATCTCCACGGCTTCGGCACGTTCCAACTCCAGGAAGGCGCGGCTCTTGACCGGGACGAACATCGGGAACTCGCCGCGCTTCGTGCCGGCGCGGACTTCGCGGGCCAGTTCGAGCAGCATGGCCACCTCGTCGTCCCCGACGTCGAACGCCTTGGCCAGGACCTCGATCTCCTGGCGCTTGAACCTGCTCTCGCCGCGCTCCTTGCGGGTGAGCGTCGGGCCGGTCGCCTCGATCAGCTCGGCCGCTTCTTCGCGGTCGACGCCCGCCTCCTTGCGGAAGCTGCGCATCGCAGCGCCGAGTTGGCGACGCTGACTGGCCGGGCCGGTGTCATCGAGGTTGGCCAAAGCATCGATCCTTGTGTCAGTTGTGCTCTCTGCACGTGCATACCGGATGACGGTCCAGTGCGGTAGCGAATTCATCCGATCAGTTATGAGTGCAGAATGCACGTACGTTTTTTACGAAGCCGACTGTAGCGTGCGACACCGTCCCATGGCGATCGACCCACGACGCCTCGTGCGAGGCGGGTCGCTGAACACAGGAGGAAACAAGGTGTGGAAGCACGCGTACGAGGTGAGCGCGGTATGAGCGGGCTGCGGAGCCGGGTTGTCATGAGCGTCGGCGTTCACCTGCACGACGACGTGTCGATCGACCTGCGGGGGAGTCTGGAGACGACGGCGTTCCTGGCCATCGGGGACACCATCGAGATCGTGCTCGGCGAGTCGCACCTCAAGGTGCTGCGGGAGCAGTCCGATGCGGCGCTGAGCGACATGGCCCTGCTCAAAGCTGCGGACGATGTGCTGGGTGATGCCTACGAAGCGGGCGCGCAAGCGCGCACGGCGGCTGCGCTCGCGCGGGTGGAGGCGGAGTCGGCGCGACGAGCAGGCGCCGAGCAGCAAGCCGTGTCGGCTGACGAAGCAGCCGAGTGCGCCCTTCGCGCCGCGGAGCAGGCACAGGCCGCCGTGCGGACTGCGGTCGAGGCGATGGAGGCGGCCGACGAGGCTGCGGAACAAGCCAGGAGCGCGGCCTTGGCGGCCCGGGTGGCGGCAGTCGGGGGCTGAACCTCGTGCCCTGAAGAAGCTGTCGGTGGGGTCGGTTAGGATCGCGCGATGGCTTCGCAAGAGGTGCTGCGAAGGGTCTTCGGGTACGAGTCCTTCCGCGGGGACCAGCAGGAGATCGTCGACCACGTCATCGGTGGCGGCGACGCGTTGGTGCTCATGCCCACCGGTGGTGGGAAGTCGTTGTGCTACCAGATCCCGTCCCTGGTGCGCGAGGGCACCGGTGTCGTCGTCTCGCCCCTGATCGCGTTGATGCAGGACCAGGTGGACGCGCTCCGGGACCTCGGCGTGCGCGCCGGCTTCCTCAACTCCACCCAGTTCCCCGACGAGCGCGCCCTGGTCGAGGCCGAGTTCCTGGCCGGCGAGCTGGACCTGCTCTACCTCGCCCCCGAGCGCCTGCGCACCGAGCAGACCACCCGCCTGCTCGACCGCGGCAGGATCGCCCTGTTCGCCATCGACGAGGCGCACTGCGTCTCCCAGTGGGGCCACGACTTCCGGCCCGAGTACCTGGCGCTGTCGCACCTGCACGAGCGGTGGCCGGAGGTGCCGCGCGTCGCGCTCACGGCGACCGCCACCCGGGCCACCCACGCCGAGATCGCCGAACGCCTCGCCCTCGGCGACGCCAAGCACTTCGTCGCCAGCTTCGACCGCCCGAACATCCAGTACCGCATCGTCCCCAAGAACGAGCCGAAGAAGCAGCTGCTGGAACTGCTGCGCACCGAGCACAAGGGCGACGCGGGCATCGTCTACTGCCTGTCCCGCAACTCGGTCGAGAAGACCGCCGAATTCCTCACCGAGAACGGCATCCCGGCGCTGCCCTACCACGCGGGCCTCGACGCGGGCACCCGCGCGCGCAACCAGTCCCGCTTCCTGCGCGAGGACGGCCTGGTGATGGTCGCGACCATCGCGTTCGGCATGGGCATCGACAAGCCGGACGTCCGGTTCGTCGCCCACCTGGACCTGCCGAAGTCCGTCGAGGGCTACTACCAGGAGACCGGCCGCGCGGGCCGGGACGGGCTGCCGTCCACGGCGTGGCTGGCCTACGGCCTCCAGGACGTCGTCCAGCAGCGCAAGATGATCGACGACTCCGAGGGCGACCAGCAGCACCGCCGCAAGCTCATGGCGCACCTGGACGCGATGCTCGCGCTGTGCGAGACGGTCCAGTGCCGCCGCGTGCGGCTGCTCGACTACTTCGGCCAGTCCGGCGAGCCGTGCGGCAACTGCGACACGTGCCTGGCCCCGCCGGAGACGTGGGACGGCACGGTGGCCGCGCAGAAGGTGCTGTCCACGGTGGTGCGGCTGCGCAACGAGCGGCGGCAGAAGTTCGGTGCGGGGCAGACGATCGACATCCTGCTCGGCCGCAAGACCGCGAAGGTCATCCAGCACGACCACGACCAGCTGAAGGTCTTCGGCATCGGCGCCGAGCTGAACGAGAGCGGCTGGCGCGGCGTGGTCCGGCAGCTGCTGGCGCAGGGCCTGCTCGCGGTCGAGGGCGAGTACTCCACCTTGGTCGTCACGCCCGCCAGTGACGAGGTGCTGTTCCAGGGCCGCCAGGTGCTGATGCGGCGCGAGCCGGAGCGCGCGGCGAAGGTCAAGACCGCCAAGGCGGCCAAGGGCGCGCCGGTCGACCTGCCCGCCGAGGCCGCGCCGGTGTTCGAGCGGCTGCGGGTGTGGCGGACGGCGCAGGCGCGCGAGCAGGGCGTCCCGCCCTACATCATCTTCAATGACGCCACGCTGCGGCAGATCGCCACGTCCGGCCCGGCCACGCTGGACGAGCTGAGCGCGATCAGCGGCGTCGGCGAGAACAAGCTGGCCAAGTACGGGCAGCAGGTCTTGGACACGCTGAGCGACGCGTTGAGCGCATGAACGACCTCCGCGCCGACTGCGCGCGCTGCTTCGCCCTGTGCTGCGTGGTGCCCGCGTTCGCGGAGTCCGTCGACTTCGCGATCGACAAGCCCGCCCGCACGCCGTGCCCGAACCTGGGCCAGGACTTCCGCTGCGGCATCCACACCCGCTTGCGGGACAGGGGTTTTCCGGGTTGCACGGTGTACGACTGCTTCGGCGCGGGCCAGCAGGTGGCGCAGGTGACGTTCGGCGGCACGAGCTGGCGCGACGACCCGGCGTCGGCGAGCACGATGTTCGACGTCTTCCCGGTGATGCGCCAACTCCACGAACTGCTCTGGTACCTGACCGGTGCGCTGGCGCTGGAACCGGCCCGCCCGCTGCACGCCGACGCCGAGGCGCTGCGGGCGGAGGTCGAAGCGCTCACCAGCGGCACACCGGACGAACTGCTGGCGCTGGACGTCGGCCCCTTCTGGGAGCGGGTGAACGCCCTGCTGCTGCGCGCCAGCGACCTGACCCGGGGCAAGGGCAAGAACCGCCGCGGCGCGGACCTGATCGGCAAGGACCTGAGGGGCGCGAACCTGCGACGGTCCACGCTGCGCGGCGCGTACCTGATCGGCGCCGACCTGCGCGACGCCGACCTGCGGCTGGTCGACTTCATCGGCGCGGACCTGCGCGGCGCCGACCTGGCCGGCGCGGACCTGACCGACGCCTTCTTCCTCACCCAGGCCCAGGTGGACGCGGCCAGGGGCAGCACGGCGACCAAGCTGCCGAAGTCCCTGGCCCACCCCGAGCACTGGGTACGTCACCAGGCGTAGGCGCGGGAGCCGCCGCCGGGCCGACGCGGTGACGGCGCGGCGCGGGCCAGGCTGTGCGCCATGAGACCGGGAGCGCGCAAGACGTGGCTGCTGCTGCACGTCATCTCGTCCGTGGGCTGGCTCGGCGTCACGATCGGGATGCTCGTGCTGGCGCTGGCGGCGTTCGACGCGCCGCAGCTCTACCAGGCGATGTCGCTGCTCGGCGACCTCGTCGTGCTGCCGCTGGCGCTGGCCGCGCTGGTGACCGGCGTGGTGCTGTCGGTGGGCACGAGGTGGGGCCTGGTGAAGCACCGCTGGGTGCTGGTGAAGTTCGCGCTGACCGTCGTCGCCGTGGTCGCCACGACGTTCTCGCTGCGCTCGGGCCTGCACGAGGCGGCGGACGGCGTCGTGGGCACGGCGGGTGGCGACGTCCTGGCGGCGGCGTGCGTCTCGCTGGCGCTCTACACGTTCAACACGGCGCTGTCGGTGTTCAAGCCCTGGGGTCGGACCCGGTGGGGCTGAGGTCGGCCTGCCGGCGCGCCACGGTCGCGGCCAGCTCCGCCGGGTCGCACCCGGCCAGGTGGTCGCGGACCGCGCCGTGCGGGAACCGGTGCTCGTCCACCAGCAGCACCCGGTCCCGCGCGGACTGCAGGACCGCCTTGCGGCGCAACGGGAACTCGTCCAGCGCGAGCGGCCTCGCCAGCAGCTCGGCCACCGGCTCGAACGGCCGGTTCGCGCTCGGCGTGCCGGCCAGGCCGACCAGCAGGCCGGTGACCGCGCCCAGCCCCGAAAGCCGGACGTCCGCGCCGGCGAGCACCGCCAGCCCCGCGCCCGCCGCGCCCGCCGCCGGCAGCCAGCGCAGCCCGGTGGCCGGCCGGATCCGCAGGTTGGACCACACCCCGGCCAGCCCGCCGACGAACGCGCCCACCAGCCCGCCCGCCGCGAGCCCCATCCCCAGGGCGCTCAGCAACTCCACCGACGGACCGGTCAGCACCATCACCCCCGCGGGCGCGAAGGTGCACGCCACCGCGCCGTACCAGTCCCGGGTGATCCCGCGGGCGACCAGCAGCGCGACCACGACGACCAGCCCGTACCCGACCGCCGCCGGCCACCGGGCGGCCTGCGCGCCGAGCAGCCCGCCGAGCAGGGTCGCCGCACCGGTCACCGCCGCGCCGCCGGCGAAACCCACCACCGCCCAGAGGTTCCCGCGCCGCGGGTCGCCCCGCTTCACCTTGAAAGTGCTGCGCGGCACCAGGACCGTCGCCGCGGCGGCGACCGCGGCGGGCACCAGGCCGAGCCGAACACCGACCACGAAGCACAACGCCGCCGCCGCACCCGCGAGCGCGCTCGGCGCGGCCCGCCGGAACAGCCGCCACACCACTTCCGGGCCGACGAAGTCCAGCCACACGTGCCGCGCGGGCAACCGGGACCTGGCCAGCAGGTCGCGCTTGCGCCGGGCGATGCGGGCCAGGAACCGCAGCGCGCGCACCGTCCGCTCCGGACGGTGCGGACCCCGGGCCACCGACTCGACCAGGTAGGTCTCCAGCACGCCCCGGTACTCCGCCCGCCCGGCCCGGTAGGCCAGGGCCAGCAGGCCGAACGCGAGCGGCGTGCGCACCTCGTCCCACAGGTCCGGGTTCTTCTCCAACTCGTCGCGCAGGCCGTCCAACCGGGGGCCGCACGCCGCGATCAGCTCCTGGACGACGTTGCGCGACAACGGTTCCACGCGCACGACGTCGTAGCGCGGCAGGTGCTCGTGCTCGTCGCCCGCGGTGCACAGCACGACCTGCGGCACGTTCAGCGCGGTGATCCACGCCAGGCACTCGACCCGGTCGGCGGGCGCCAGCTCGTCCAGCCCGTCGAACAGCAGCACGACGGCGCGCTCGCGCAGCCACGCCCGGCCGACCCGCGCCCCGATCCGGTACCGGTCGGCGAGCGCGCGCAGCAGCCACTCGCCGAAGTCCTCGTCACGCCGCCAGCCGCCGAGGTCCACCACCACCGGCACCGGCTGGCCGAGGTCGGCGCGGGCCCGCGCGAGCAGCGCCTCGGCCAGCTCCAGCAGCAGCGTCGTCTTGCCCGCGCCCGGCTCGCCCGCCACCACCAGCGGGTGGCGCACGCGCGTCGACAGCCGCGGCCCGACCCGGGGCGCGACGCCGAGCTTCAGCCGCACCTGCTCGGCCAGCGAGCCGGCCACCCGGTCCCGGACGAACCGCTCCACCCGGTCCAGCGCCGCCCGCCGGTTGGCCGGGTGCGCGGGCCGCCGCCGCACGAGCAGCGCGCTCAGCGGTTCCCACGCCGCGAGGCACGCGGTGAGGACGGTCAGCACGGCCAGCGACGGCCACAACCAGGGCGCGTAGCCGCCGAGCACGCGGGGCGCGGACCCGCCGGTGGCGGTGTTGATCGCGACCGGGACGAGCACCAGGCAGGTCACCCCGCCCACGGCGAACAGGGCGGCCAGCCGGGTGGCGCGGCCGAGCCGTCGCGCGTCCATGTGCCCTCCCACCAGGTCGCGATCGACGGTAACGGCGTTCGCGACGCGGTGGTAGAAGGGTTAACGTGGTCGGCCGGTCACCCTCGGTGGCCGGTCCGGGCCGGGTTCCGGCTCAGCCCCGGAGGAAGTCCACCAGCAGCCGGTTCACCTCGGCCGGCTGCTCCAGGAAGCCGTAGTGGCCCGCGTCGGCCACCTCCGCGTACCGCGCGCCGGGGATCGCGTCGGCCACCTCGCGGCCCAGGTAGGCGGGCAGGACCCGGTCGTCGGCGAAACCCACCACCAGGCACGGGACGGTGATGCCGCGGTAGGCGTCGAGCCTGCTCTCGAACTGGTTCATCTCCATCTGCGCCCGCACGCCCTTGCCCACGGCGGACCCGGAGAACTCGAACACGTCCAGCCAGTCCCGCACGCCGACCCGGTCCCGCAAGGTCTTGGGCGACAGGTTCAGCACCGCCGTCACCGCCGCGTGGTACGGCCCCGGCAGCGTGATCCCCTGGTCGTGCAGGGCGCGCTCGCCGCGTGACAACGCCGTCTGCACGGGGTCGTTGCGACCGGCCGTCGCCAGCATCACGGCCTTGGCCACGAGGTCGGGCCGGGCCAGCGCGAGCTCCTGCGCCACCCGCGCGCCCATGGACGTGCCGACGACGTGAGCCCGACCGCCCAGCCGCTCGATCAACGCCGCCGTGTCGCCGACCAGGTCGCCGATGACCATGCCGGACGCGCACTCGTCCGTCGGCGGGATGCCCCGGTTGTCGATGGTGGCCACCCGGAAACCGGCCCCGCGCAGCGCGGGCGCCTGGTGCGCGTGCCACACCCGCCCCGGGCTGCCGGTGCCCATCACCATGACGACGAGGTCGCCCTCGCCCTCCACGTGGTAGCTGAGGTTGATCCCGTTGAGCGCGACGACCGGCATGGGCCGCAGGCTACTAGGGAGGCGGTGGGCGCAGGAGTGCTCCACCCCACGCCGCTGCGGATTGCACCTGACACCGGTGTGAGGTCCGACCATCGCCGGCATGAGCGACACCGCACCGCGCGCCGACGTCCTGCCCGTCGCGGGGGAGCTGCCCCTGCGCCCGCTGCTCCCGCTGGCCACGGCCGCGTTCACCACCGTGCTGACCGAGGCGCTGCCCGCCGGCGTGCTGCCCGGGATGAGCGCCGGCCTCGGCGTGGGCGAGGCCGCGACCGGCCAGCTGGTGACCGTCTACGCCCTCGGCACGGTCGCGGCGGCGATCCCGCTGTCGGCGGTCACCTCCACCTGGCGGCGCAAGCGCCTGCTGCTGGCCGGGGTGGCGGGGTTCGCGGTCGCCAACACCGTCACCGCCGTGTCCGCGTCCTTCCCGCTGACCCTCGTCGCCCGGCTGGTCGCCGGTGTCGCCGCGGGTCTGGTGTGGGCGCTGCTGGCCGGGTACGCCCGCCGGGTCGCGCCCGCCCACCTGCGCGGCAAGGCGGTGGCGGTGGTGATGGCGGGCATCCCGGTCGCGCTGTCGCTCGGGGTGCCCGCGGGGGCGTTCCTGGGCGACGCGCTGGGCTGGCGCGCGTCGTTCTGGGCCATGACGGCGGTCGCCGTCGTGCTGGTCGGCTGGGTGGCGGCGGCGGTGCCGGACCAGCCGGGGCAGCCGCGCGGCGGTCGGGTCCCGGTCGCGCGGACCCTCGCCGCGCCCGGCCTGGTCGCGGTCATGGCCGTGACTCTGGCGTTCGTGCTGGCGCACACCGTCCTCTACACCTACATCGCCGCCTACCTGGCGCACCTCGGCCTGGCCGGCGAGGTCGACGTGGCGCTGCTGGTGTTCGGCGTGGCGTCGGTGGTGGGCATCGGGGTGGTCGGCGTGCTCGTCGACCGCCGGCTGCGGCTGCTGGTGATCGCCGCGACCGCCCTGGTCGCGGTCGCGGCCCTCGCGCTGGTCGGCACGCCGTTCACCTACCTCGCGATGGCGTTGTGGGGCTTGGGGTTCGGCGGCGTGCCGACGCTGCTGACGACGGCGGCCGGTGACGCGGGCGGCGAGGCCGCGGACACCGCGCAGGCCCTGCTGGTCACGCTGTGGAACGCGGCCATGGCGGGTGGCGGTGTCGCGGGCGGCCTGCTGCTGGGCGGGTTCGGGCCGGCGGCGCTGTCGTGGAGCGCGCTGGTGCTCCTGGCGCCCGCCCTGGTCGTGGTGCTCGCCGCCCGCGTCCACGGCTTCCCGGCGGTCCGGCGGTGATCAGCGCGGTCCGTTGGCCGACCACTCGATGGCCGGGCAGCGGTCCATCACGACGTCCAGCCCGGCCGCGGTGGCCCGCTCGTACGCGGCCTCGTCCAGCACGTCGAGCTGGAACCACACCGCCTTCGCGCCGATCTCCACCGCCTGGTCGGCGAACTGCCCCGCCGCCTCGGAGCGGCGGAACACGTCGACCACGTCGACCGGGAACGGGATGTCGGCCAGCGACGCGTAGCCCTGCTCGCCGTGCACGGTCGGCGCGTCCGGGTGCACCGGCACGATCCGCTTGCCGCGCTGCTGCAGGAACCTGGCCACGCCGTGCGCGGCGCGGCGCGGGTCGTCGGACAGCCCGACCACGGCCCAGGTGTCGCCCTCGGCCAGGACGCGGCGGATCTTCTCGGGGTCGCCCCACGGTTCGGTCATGGCACCAGAGTAGGACGGTACTGACCTGAATGAGTTTCGCGTTTACCCTGTGGACTGCCCGCCGCCGCGGAGCCTTCGAGAGGACATCTTGATGCGCGCCACCCGACCGGCCCTGATAGCCGCGCTCGTCGCCTCCCTGACCGCACCCGCCACCACCGCCGAGGCCGCGACCGGCCTCCACTACGTGCAAAGCGCCACCACGGGCCTGAACGTCGGCGTCTCGGGCACGTCAGTGCTCCAGCGCAGGCCCAAGGGCGACGAGGACCGCCAGCAGTGGACCTTCGACGGACGCACGCTGCGCGAGGGCTCGCAGTGCCTGGGCCGGCAGGGCGACCAGGCCGTGATGACGTCCTGCGACAGCGCCGACGCGCAGTGGGACGTGCTGCCCGACGGCGACCGGAGCCGGCTCAAGGTCCCCGGCGCCGACCGCTACCTGATCGCCTCGGGCGCGGACCAGGTGCGCGTCGGCGCCGGCGCCGACCTCTGGTACCTCACCCCGGTGTCGCCGCGGCGCACCCCCGCCCCGCCGGAGGGGGAGCGGCGGCTGGACCAGGTCACCTTCCTGACCGCGCACAACGCCTACGCCAACGGCGTGGACGGCGGCTTCGCCCCGCCGTTCGTCAACCTCGCGCCCAACCAGGCCCGCGGTATCGAGCGGCAGCTCGCGGACGGCGTGCGCGGGTTCCAGCTGGACGTCCACCACACCCCGGACGGCGCGATCCTGTGCCACAACAGCTGCACGTGGGTCAGCCGGCCGGTGGCGCTGTGGGTGGACGTCCAGCGGGTCGTGGACTTCCTGGAGCGCAACCCGACCGAGTTCGTCACGATCTTCCTGGAGGACTACGTCCCGGCCGAGGTGCTGCGCGCCGAGCTGGGCCGGGTCGACGGCCTGGCCGACGTGCTGTTCCGCCCGGACCGGGAGGGCGTGCGGGCGAACGGCTGGCCGACCCTGAACGCCCTGCGCGCCACCGGCCGGCGGCTGATGATCTTCACCGACCACGCCCGGTCGGGTGACGCCGTGCCGCGGGACGGCTTCGGCGTGATGTACCAACCGGAGTGGACGGTGGAGAACCACTGGTCGATGGGCTCGGGTCTCGGCGGTTCCGACTGGTCCTGCCACAGCCGTTGGGGCACGCCGCTCAACCGCACCGAGCCCGGTTTCCGGCCGCTGTTCGTGATGAACCACTTCCGGGACGTGCCGATCCCGTCCACCGCGGGCACGGACAACGGCAAGTCGGCCGACCGAGCCCGCCGCTTCTGCGAGCCCGCCGCCCGTAAAACGCCGACTTACCTGGCCGTGGACCACTACCACCTGGGCAACCCGATGGCGGCGGTCCTGGCGCTGTCCGCCGAGCGGTTCTAGGCCGCCGGTCCCGGCAGCCCGCAGCCGGGGGCGGTCAGGTCCACCCGACCGCCCCCGGTCAGGCACGGCGCGATCTGGTGCGTGCGCTGGGCGTAGCCGATGCCCTGGCGGACCGTCTTCCTGCCGTTCTCGTCGACCTCGCACGGGTTGTTGTCCGTGCACTCCTCGCCGTCCTCGTTGCCGGTGTTGTTGACCGCCACCACCTTGCCGGTGGCCAGGTCCACCACCGGAGAGCCGGACGTGCCGCCCTTGGTGTGGCAGTCCTCGGTGTAGCGCATCGAGCCCTGCCAGGTCCACCGGCCCTCGCGCAGCTCGTGCACGTAGCCGTCCGCCTCGCACTCGTAGACGTCGCGCCAATAACCGGAGACGACCCTGATGTCGATGCCCTCGCCCGGCTGCTCCGGCGACAGCTCCAGCGCGCGGGACCCCTTCGCCTCGACCTCCGCGTAGGTGGACCCGACCCGGTAGAGGGCCACGTCCGTGCCGAACATCGTGGCGTAGACCAGGGACGTCGCGCGCAGCGTGCCGAGCGAGCCGTCGCCGTCGCCGTCGATCAGCTTGAACTCCCGGTCCGAAGGCAGGTCCACCATGACCTCCCGCGGCTCCATGAACTTCACGCAGTGCCCGTTCGTCATCACCAGCGCCGGGTCGGCCGGGTCGTAGTCCGGCGGCCGGACCACCGCGCCGGAGCAGCCGCTCAGCGACACGGTCCCGGCGAAGTCGACCTCGGCGCGCGCGGGGGCCGACGGCGCGGCGGACGCGACCGGGGCGACGGCGGACAGGGACAGCACGAGCGCGGCGAGCACCGCGGACGGATGGCGCATGGGCGTTGATCCAATCAGCCGCCGCCGGGCGGTGCACGTCCGTTCACCCGCAGGTGGGACACCGGTTCGGTGGTCGTCCGGGTGCGCGATCCGGAGCGCGACCTCCCGCCCCCGGCGGGCTACTCGCCCTTCACGCCGTCCGCCAGCTCCCGCAGGAAGTCCAGGTGGCCGACGTGCCGGCCGGTCTCCTGCACCAGGTGCGCCAGCACCCAGCGCACCGTGCGGCCGTTGCCGGAGTGGTCGCCGCGGGTCCGGTCGTCCGGGCCCAGCCCGTCCAGCGCGCTCGCCGACCGCGCCCACTCGGCCCGGTACTCGGCGATCACCGACTCCACCGTGTCGCCGGGGTGCAGGAGCCACGACGCGTCCGCGTCCGCGCCCCACAGCGACGGCAGCTCGACACCGCCCGCCTCGATCGACAGCCACCACCGCTCGACCGCCGTCAGGTGCCGCAGCACGCCGAGCGCGCTCACCACCGGCGACGTCGGGATCGGGGTGGCGGTGGCGTCCGCCCGGCTCAGGCCCTCGACCTTGGCGACGGCGGTCAGCCGCAGGAAGGTCAGGAAGTCGGTCAGCAGCCGCAGCTCGTCATCGGCGTCCGCCGCCGGCCACGTGCGTTCGTTCGAACTCATGTTCGACACCCTAGCGGGCCCGGCGGCGCCGGAACCGTCCACAACGGACGCCTCGACGCCGTGCGCGGCGGAATGCGTCCACGAGGCGACCGCCGTGCCGAAACGTGGCGGCGTCACGCGCGTGGGCTTGCTATCGTCGGAAGTGGCGTGTGCGAGCAGACGTGAGGCTGGAGCCACTCCCCGGCAACGGGTGGCGTGATCCGCCGCGGGGTGAGGGCACCCCTGCTCGCGGCAGGACCACCGAAGTCCGTTGAACGACGCGTTGACGCGTCCTTGTTGCGCCGAGCCGGGCGGCGGGAGCGAGGACTGCTGTGGCGCGATCGTCGTTGACCGAGCAACTGGTCGACCTGCGTCGGACCTACACCGGCGAGAACCTGACCCAGGCCGTGCCCGCGGTGAAGGCGGTGCTGCACGACCTGCCGGACGACCGGCGCGAACGCGTGGTGGACGCGTTGCGCGGCAAGGCCGACGCGCGCGGGCTGTTCCTGCCCGACGCCGACGGCGAGGACCAGCGGGCGCTGGAGTGCGTGCTGCTCAAGGCGGGGCTGGACGCGGGCGCGCACCTCCAGCTGCGGCCGCCGGCCAGCATGCTGCGCCCGGCGCACGCGTTCCGCGCGGTCGAGCCCGCGCCGCACCCCAGGGTGCACCTCACCGAGCACGCCCTGGGCCCGCTGCTGTACGAGCTGCTGCCGCGCCACGACGAGTCGTGGGTGTCGGGCGTGGCCGGCCTGCGGGTCACCCACCACCCGCGCTCGGTGGAGCTGCGGCTGATCGGGCTGGACGCGGCCGTGCACCTCGCGGGCGTGGACGAGCGGGCGTGGGCCGAGGGCCTGAGGTACGTGCGCAACCTGCTCGACGGCCGCGGTCTGACCGGCGCGTTCATCGACGGCCCGCTCGCCCCCGTCGAGCGCGACCACCTGGACGAGACGCCGTACCCGACCGGTGCCGGCAGCGCCGTGCTGCGCCGGTACCACCTGTTCAGCGCCACGCCGTGGGTGCGCGCGCTGGCGCAGGGCGACCGGTGGTGGGTGGAGTGGCCGGAGGGCCTTGGTGTGGTGGGGGTGGCCGACCGGCTGCTGCACCCCGTGTTCGGCCTGCCCGGCGCCGCGGAAGTCCCCAGCGCCGGCGGGGGTCTCGGCCTCTCCAACGGGTGGCACGACCTGTACCTGCGGGAGGTCGACGGGCCGAACCCGGAGCACGAGCCCGCGCTGGCCGCGATGGAGTGGCCGAAGGGCGTGACCGGGTGGTGGGAGCCGCCGCAGCCGGTGCGCTGAGCCGACCGCCCCTGGCGGGGGACACCCGCCAGGGGCGGTGCTCACCCACGGCGTTCGGCCGAGCGCCCGGGGCCGAACCGACGAAGTCGTCGCCGGTGGCCGTGATCACGGCCCGACCGCGTCGACCGGCCCGGGGACGCCGGTAGACTGCGGTTTCGTCCGACGCGACCGCGTCGAGCCGCCGCCAGAGTGTCAGGAGGACCCCGGTGACCCATCAGGCTGCCGAGGCCCAGCCCGAGGTCGCGCCCCGGCGCGTGCTCGTGGCCGAGGACGAAGCCCTCATCCGCCTCGACCTGGTCGAGATGCTGCGCGAGGAGGGGTACGAGGTGGCCGGCCAGGCCGCCGACGGCGACGAAGCGGTCACGCTGGCCACCGAGCTGCGGCCGGACCTGGTGATCATGGACGTGAAGATGCCCAAGGTCGACGGCATCGAGGCCGCGTCGGTGATCGCGGGCAACCGCATCGCGCCGGTCGTCATCCTCACCGCGTTCAGCCAGCGCGACCTGGTGGAGCGGGCCCGCGACGCGGGTGCGATGGCCTACCTGGTCAAGCCGTTCGCCAAGCGCGACCTGGTGCCCGCGATCGAGCTGGCGATGAGCCGCTTCGCCGAGCTGCAGGCGCTGGAGAACGAGGTCGCCGGGCTGACCGAGCGGCTGGAGACGCGCAAGGTCGTCGAACGCGCCAAGGGTTTGCTGATGACCAAGCAGGGCCTGTCGGAGCCCGAGGCGTTCCGCTGGGTGCAGCGCACCGCGATGGACCGGCGCACGACGATGAAGGCCGTCGCCGAAGCCGTCATCGAAAACTTCGGCTGAGTATCAGCCGGAGATACCCGTTCGAGTATCGGACAGGCCGCAGGGCCATTCTCGGTTACTGCCCGCATTGGCTTTGTGACCTGCGGCTATTTGAGCTGGATTTGAGGTTGGTTAACCTCGGGGCATAATCCGGTGACTACCGTCACGATGTGGACACAGAGCAGTAAGACCACCTGTTCACCGAACTCAACTGAAGCTACGTTCCTGCCCTAACCCACGCCCTCGTGTGAGGGCTCCGCCTACCGGCGGGTTGGTTGGTGTCATGGGAGGTATTCCGGTGTCAGGAGCACGACTCGGCCGAGTTCTGGTGCTGGCGGCGGCTTCGTCGCTGGTGCTCGCGGCTTGTGCCGGAGGCGGCGGCGGTGGCGAAGCGGGTGGCGACGTCACCTCGGTCAAGATCGGGTTCATGGGTGACCTCACCGGTGAGAACTCGGCGATCGTGATCCCGCCCCGGAACGGGGCGGTCATGGCGGTCGACGAGTACAACGCCACGAACCCCAAGGTCAAGATCGAGCTGGTGCAGTACGACAGCCAGGGCAAGCCCGACCAGGCGACCTCGCTGATCACGCAGGCCATCGGCCAGGACAAGATCGTCGGCCTCATCGGCCCGGCCTTCTCCGGTGAGTCGAAGGCCATCGGCGGCCAGCTGGAGGAGAACAAGATCCCCAGCGTCTCGCCGTCCGCCACGAACCCCGGCCTGGCGAGCAACAACTGGACCTACTGGCACCGCGTCGTGGCCAACGACGACGACCAGGGCCCCGGCATCGCCGAATTCCTGGTGAAGGCGAAGAGCCCCAAGAAGGCGTTCGTCCTGTCCGACGACCAGGAGTACAGCGTCGGCCTGGCCGAGGCCGTCGGCAAGTCCTTCGAGGCGGCCGGCGTCACGGTCGAGCGCGACAAGTTCGCCAAGGACGCGTCCGACTACTCGTCCACCGTCACGAAGGTCGCCTCGGCCAACCCCGACGTGATCGTCTTCGGTGGCTACTACGCCCAGGCGGGCCGGCTGCTCAAGCAGCTCCGCGACGGCGGTGTGACGGCGACGTTCGCCTCCGGTGACGGCTCGCTCGACCAGCAGCTCGTCACCGGCGCGGGCACCCAGGCCGCCGAGGGCGCCGTCCTCGCCTGCCCGTGCAACATCCCGTCGGCCGACGTGACCGGTCCGTTGAAGACGTTCTTCGACAACTACAAGAAGAGCGCCAACGTCGACCCGGCCATCTACGCGACCGAGGGCTACGACGCCGCGACCGCGTTCATCAAGGCCGTCGGGGCGGGCAACACCACCGGCGAGAAGATCAACGAGTTCCTGAAGACGGCCAGCTTCGAGGGCGTGTCCAAGCCGATCAAGTTCAAGGCGAACGGCGAGCCGGAGAACAACGCGATCTTCATCTACCAGGTGAAGGACGGCCAGGTGAAGCTGCTGGGTTCCGCCGAGGAAGCCAAGATCGAAGGCTGATCCGAGACGGAAAAGATAAGCAGGCTAGCGCGCTGGGGAGCGGGAGCGTCGTGGGAACGACTGCTCCCGCTCCCCACCACTATCGCGAAGTTTCTCCCCCCGCCCGTCTCGTGAGGCAAACCTGTCATGCTTGATGATTTCCTCAACCAGATCCTGCCCAGCACGGTGGGCGGACTGGTGTTCGGCTCCATCTACGCGCTCATCGCCCTCGGCTACACGATGGTCTACGGCGTGCTGCGCCTGATCAACTTCGCGCACTCCGAGATCTTCATGATCGGCACGTTCACGTCGCTCGTGGTGGTCACGGCGATCGCGCCCTCGGCGCCGCTCACCGGGTTGGCGCTGTTCGGCGTGCTGTTGTTGATCATCGTGCTGTCCGCGGCGGTGTCCGGCGGCGCCGCCGTCCTGCTGGAGCTGGTGGCCTACCGGCCGCTGCGCAAGAAGGGCGCCACCCGGCTCACCGCGCTGATCTCGGCGATCGGCGCGTCCCTGTTCCTGATGGAGCTGTTCGCGCTCGTCATCATCCCCTGGTTGACCGGCAAGCCCGGCCGCAACCAGCAGTCCTCGCCGCGCATCGTCGACCGCGACACGGTGTTCACCATCGGCAACGCGGCCGTCCGCACCGACCACATCATCGTCGTGGTCGCCGCCGTCATCATGATGATCGCCCTGGACCGCTTGGTGAACAAGACCAAGATCGGCCGCGGCATCCGGGCCACCGCGCAGGACCCCGAGGCCGCCGTCCTGATGGGCGTCAGCATCGACAACATCGTGCGGATCACGTTCCTCCTCGGCGGCGCGATGGCCGGCGTGGCGGGCGCGCTCTACCTGATGGAGTTCGAGAACACGGTCTTCAACGTCGGTTTCGTGCTCGGCATCAAGGCGTTCACCGCCGCCGTGCTCGGCGGTATCGGCAACCTGCGCGGCGCGCTTCTCGGTGGTGTCGCGCTCGGCCTGATCGAGAACTGGGGCGCGATCTTCCTTGGCTCGGAGTGGAAGGACGTGATCGCGTTCACCGTCCTGGTGGTCGTGCTGATGTTCCGACCGACCGGCATCCTCGGTGAATCCCTGCAGAAGGCCCGCGCATGAAAGGCAACGGAGTGACTGGCAACGCGAATCCGTTGAGGCGCGTCGGCGCCCTGGTGGGCGGCGCCCGCGACTGGTGGGAACACGCCAAGACGTGGCAGCGGTACGCGGTCTACCTGGCCGCGATCGCTTTCGCGCTGATCCTGCCCGCGCCGTGGATCGGCACCTTCATGTCGCCCGGCTCGGACTGGACGACGGTGCTGATCTACCCGATCGGCACCTACATCCTGCTGGCCATCGGCCTGAACGTGGTGGTCGGCCAGGCGGGTCTGCTCGACCTCGGGTTCGTCGCGTTCTTCGCGATCGGCGGCTACTCGGTGGCCTACTTCGGCACCCAGTACGGCTGGAACTACTGGGCGACCGTGGCGTTCGGCATCATCCTGGCCGCCGTGTCCGGCGTCATCCTCGGCGCGCCGACGCTGCGCCTGCGCGGCGACTACCTGGCGATCGTGACGCTCGGCTTCGGTGAGATCGTCCGCATCACCGCGAACAACACCGACGAGATCGGCGGCGCGCGCGGCATCACGAACATCCCGCACCCGACCGACATCCCCGGTGTCGTGGAGTTCAAGCTCCTGCCCGCGCCGTACTACTACCTGATCCTGCTCGCCATCGTGGTCGTGATCATCTTCTCGGTGCGGCTGCAGAAGAGCCGGGTCGGCCGCGCGTGGGCGGCGATCCGCGAGGACGAGGACGCGGCCGAGCTGATGGGCGTGCCGACGTTCAAGTTCAAGCTGCTCGCGTTCGCCATCGGCGCCATGATCGGCGGTCTCGCGGGCGGCATCTACGCCGGCAAGGCCGTGTTCATCGAGCCGAACACGTTCCCCTTCATCCTGTCCGCGACGATCCTCGCCGCGGTCGTGCTCGGCGGCTCGGGCAACCTGCCCGGCGTCATGCTCGGCGCGTTCGTCATCGCCTGGCTGCCCGAGCGGTTCCGCGAGGTCGAGTGGCTGAAGGACATGCTGGGCAAGGACCCGTCGGAGTACCGCATCCTGCTGTTCGGCGGCGTGCTGGTGCTGATGATGGGCTTGCGCCCGGAGGGCCTGCTGCCGTCGCGCCGGCGCAAGGCCGAACTGCACGAGGGCACCGGCGGCATGGGCACGATGGGTGCCGAGGTCCCGGGTCCGGACACCGAAGCACCGACGACGGAGGCGGCCAAGTGAGCACTCCCGTCCTTCAGCTGGACGACGTGACCATGCGCTTCGGCGGCGTGGTCGCCCTGCGCGGCGCGAAGATCAGCATCGCCCCGGGCGAGATCTTCGCCCTGATCGGGCCCAACGGCGCGGGCAAGACCACGGTGTTCAACGTGGTCACCGGCGTCTACCAGCCCACCGAGGGCCAGGTGCTGTTCAACGGCGACCGGATCAACGGCACCAAGCGGTTCAAGATCACCAAGCAGGGCATCGCCCGCACGTTCCAGAACATCCGGCTGTTCCACAACATGTCGGCGCTGGAGAACGTGATGGTCGGCGCGGACGCGCACCACAAGACCGGTGCGATCGGCGCCACGCTCAACCTGCCCTGGCACCGCAAGGAGGAGAAGCGCGGCCGCGAGCTGGCCCGGGAACTGCTCGACTTCGTCGGCATCCCCGGTCGGATGAGCGAGACCGCGAAGAACCTGCCCTACGGCGACCAGCGCCGGCTGGAGATCGCCCGCGCGCTGGCGACGGACCCGAAGCTGCTGCTCCTGGACGAGCCCGCGGCGGGCATGAACCCGGCCGAGAAGGAAGCGCTCCAGGCGCTGATCCGCAAGATCCGCGACAGCGGCCGGACCGTCCTGCTGATCGAGCACGACATGAGCCTGGTCATGGGCGTCAGCGACCGCGTCGCGGTGCTGGACTTCGGCCAGCTCATCGCAGAAGGGCTCCCGCAAGAGGTGCAGAACAACCCGAAGGTCATCGAGGCGTACCTGGGGGTGTCCGAAGATGCTTCTTGAGCTCAAGGACATCCACGTCCACTACGGCAAGATCGCCGCCATCAAGGGCATCAGCCTGGAAGTGGCGGAGGGTGAGATCGTCTCGCTCATCGGCGCCAACGGCGCGGGCAAGACGACGACGCTGAAGACGATCTCCGGACTGCGCCCGCTGACCAGCGGCCAGGTCCTGTTCGACGGCCAGGACATCTCCAAGATGCCCGGCCACAAGCGGGTCATGGCGGGCATCGGCCAGTCACCGGAGGGCCGCGGCGTGTTCCCCGGCATGACGGTGCAGGAGAACCTGCTGATGGGCGCCTACACCCGCAAGGACGCGCTCGACGCGGACCTGGCCGAGGTCTACGAGCTGTTCCCGCGGCTGGCGGAGCGCAAGAGCCAGTTCGGCGGCACCATGTCCGGCGGCGAGCAGCAGATGGTCGCCATCGGCCGGGCGCTGATGACCAAGCCGAAGGTGCTCCTGCTGGACGAGCCGTCGATGGGCCTCGCGCCCATGCTCATCGCGCAGATCTTCGAGATCATCAAGGAGATCAACAAGCGCGGCACGACCGTGCTGCTGGTGGAGCAGAACGCGCAGCAGGCGCTGAAGCTCTCCCACCGCGCGTACGTGCTGGAGACCGGCCGGGTCGTGAAGAGCGCGCCCGGTCCGGAGCTGCTGGACGACCCCCAGGTGCGCGCGGCGTACCTCGGCGGTCACTGAGAGCGCCCGGCGGTCCCGCTGGCCCGGTCACTGGGCCAGCGGGATCTCGGTGCTCGACTCGTCCTTCAGGTCGGTCAGCGTCGGACCGCCGTACACCCGCAGGGCCAGCGGCTTCGCGTCCTTCGGCACGTCGTAGTAGACGTCGTACTCCAGCCGCACGTTCGCGCCGAGGTCGATCCGCTCCGGCTGCCGCTTGATCGTCATGGCCTGCGAGTCGGTCTGGTGCTCGACGTCGTGGTCGTCGACCAGCACGTGCCTGCGGGCGTCGAACGACACGCTGCTGCGGCCGTTGTTGATCACGCTCATCCGGATCCGGACGAACTGGCCCTTGGCGTGGAACTCGGCGTGGCTGCCGATCAGCGTCGGCACCTCCGTGGTGAGCCCGACCAGCGTGAACGCCGTGTCGCCGTCCGCCGTGGTGGGTATCTTGAGCGGCTTCTCGTCCGGCCGCACCGTCTGCGCGGGCAGCGGGTAGGTCGGCGCCGAGGAGACCGTGGTCTCCGGCCCGGCCACCACCGGCGTGCCGCCACAACCGGCCGCCACCAGCACGGCGGCCGTCACCGCCACCAGACGCCGCACGCCCACCTCCAGCTCACCCGGTCCCCCTGGATTGCACACCCGCGGGGGCCGAATCGCACCTTCACACCTTCGGGGCATCTTTCAGGAAGCAGGTCAGCCGGGCCGTGCAGGCTCGCCGGTCCTGGTCGTCGGTGATGACGATCTCGTAGGTGGCCGTGCTGCGACCCCGGTGGACCGGCGTGCACACGCCCGTGACGACGCCTTCGGTGACGGCCCGGTGGTGCGTGCAGGACAGCTCCAGGCCGACCGCCAGCCGCTCCGGCGCCGCGTGCATGGCCGCCGCGATCGAGCCCAGGGTCTCGGCCAGCGCCGCGTTCGCGCCGCCGTGCAGCAGCCCGTACGGCTGCCGGTTGCCCTTGACCGGCATCGTCCCGACCAGCCGGTCGGCCTCCCATCGGGTGATCTCGATGCCGAGCTTGGTGGTCAGCTGCTCGTGGGCGACGGCCTGGTCGGAGCCGGGCATGTCCTCGGGGGCGGGCGTCACGGTTGCTCCAGTCGGTGCGGCGCTGTCGGACCCCCACCCTAGACTCGCCGCGTGAGCACTTCAGAAGCCTCCCGCCTGCTGCTGGTCGACGGCCACTCGATGGCCTACCGGGCCTTCTTCGCGCTGCCCAAGGAGAACTTCCAGACGGGCACGGGCCAGACGACCAACGCGGTCTACGGCTTCACCTCGATGCTCATCAACCTGCTGCGCGACGAGAAGCCCACGCACATCGCGGTGGCGTTCGACGTCTCGCGCAAGACGTTCCGCACCGAGGCGTACGCGGAGTACAAGGCCGGCCGCAGCGAGACGCCGGACGAGTTCCGCGGCCAGGTCAGCCTCATCGAGGACGTGCTGGGCACGCTGTCCATCCCCACGCTGTCGAAGGCCGACTTCGAGGCCGACGACCTGATCGCCACGCTCACCACGCAGGCCACGGCGCTCGGCTTCGAGGTGCTGATCTGCACCGGCGACCGCGACGCGCTGCAGCTGGTGACCGACAAGGTGACGGTGCTGTACCCGGTCAAGGGCGTGTCCGAGATGGCCAGGTACACCCCCGAGCTGGTGCTGGAGAAGCAGGGCGTGCCGCCCGAGCTGTACGCCGACTACGCGGCGGTGCGCGGCGACTCGTCGGACAACCTGCCCAACACCCCCGGCGTCGGCCCGAAGACCATCGTCAAGCTGCTCACCCAGTTCGGCTCGCTGAACGGCCTGATCGACCACATCGACTCGGTGCCCGGGAAGGTGGGCGACGCGCTGCGCGCCAACCTGTCGAACATCATGCTGAACCGGCAGCTCACCGAGCTGGTGCGGGACGTGGAGCTGCCCGTCGGCCCGGACGGGCTGGCCGTCCGGCCGTGGGACCGCGACGCGGTGCACCGGCTGTTCGACGAGCTGGAGTTCCGGGTGCTGCGGGACCGGCTGTTCTCCACCCTGTCCACCGCCGAGCCGGAGGCCGAGGAGGGCTTCGCGGTCAGCGGCGGCCCGGTGCCGGTCGGCTCGGTGGCGTCGTGGCTCGACGCGCACGCCCGGTCCGGCCGGGTCGGCCTCGCGTTCCGCTCGACCGGCGGCGAGCTGGAGGGCCTGGCGCTGGCCGCGGTCGACGGCGAGGGCGGGTACGTCGAGGTCGCGTCGCTGACCGAGGCCGACGAGAACGCGCTGGCCGGGTGGCTGGCCGACGAGTCGGCGGTGAAGGCGGCGCACGACCTGAAGCTGCCGCTGCGCGCCCTGCGGGCACGCGGCTGGGAGCTGCGCGGCGTCAGCAGCGACACGGCGCTGGCCGCGTACCTGGTGCGGCCCGGCCAGCGGTCGTTCGCGCTGGACGACCTGGCGCTGCGCTACCTCAAGCGCGAGCTGCGGGCCGAGGAGCCCGACGACGGCCAGCTGTCGCTGCTGGCCGACGAGGAGGAGGAGCGGCAGAAGGCGGCGCAGGCGGCGATCGTGCGGGCGTTCGCGGTGGCCGAGCTGGCCGACGCGCTGGACGCGGAGCTGGTCGCCACCGGCCAGGAGTCGCTGCTGGCGAACCTGGAGCTGCCGCTGATGATGGTGCTGGACGAGGTGGAGGCGGTCGGCATCGCGATCGACTCCGAGCACCTGGCGGCGCTGGAGGCGCACTTCGCGGCGGGCGTGAAGCAGGCGGCGCAGGACGCGTACGGGGTGATCGGCAAGGAGATCAACCTCGGCTCGCCCAAGCAGCTCCAGGCGGTGCTGTTCGACGAGCTGAACATGCCGAAGACGAAGAAGACGAAGACCGGGTACACGACCGACGCGGACGCGCTGCAGAGCCTGTTCGAGTCCACCGAGCACCCGTTCCTGCAGCACCTGCTCGCGCACCGGGACGTGACCAGGCTGAAGTCGACGGTGGACGGCCTGCTCAAGGCGGTCGCCGACGACGGCCGCATCCACACCACGTTCCACCAGACGATCGCGGCGACCGGTCGGCTGTCGTCCACCGACCCGAACCTGCAGAACATCCCGATCCGCACCGACGAGGGCAGGCGGATCCGCGAGGCGTTCGTGGTCGGGCCCGGCTACGCCGAGCTGATGACGGCGGACTACAGCCAGATCGAGATGCGGATCATGGCCCACCTGTCCGAGGACGAGGGCCTGATCGAGGCGTTCCGCAGCGGCGAGGACCTGCACACGTTCGTCGCGTCGCGGGCGTTCTCGGTGCCGACGTCGGAGGTGACCGGCGAGCAGCGCCGCCGGGTGAAGGCCATGTCGTACGGGCTGGCCTACGGGCTGTCCGAGTACGGGCTGGCGCAGCAGCTGCGGATCTCGGCGGTCGAGGCGCGGGAGCAGAAGGAGGCGTACTTCGCCCGGTTCGGCGGGGTGCGCGACTACCTGCACGCCGTGGTCGAGGACGCGCGGAAGAAGGGCTACACCGAGACCATCCTCGGTCGGCGGCGCTACCTGCCCGACCTGAACAGCGACAACCGGCAGCGCCGGGAGATGGCCGAGCGGATGGCGTTGAACGCGCCGATCCAGGGCAGCGCGGCGGACATCATCAAGGTGGCGATGCTCGGCGTGTTCCGCGCGCTGGAGGAGTCGGGCCTGCGGTCGCGGATGCTGCTGCAGGTGCACGACGAACTGGTGCTGGAGATCGCCGAGGGGGAGCGCGAGCAGGTCGAGGCGCTGGTCCGGGCGCAGATGGGCGGCGCGTACGAGCTGTCGGTGGCCATGGAGGTCTCCGTCGGCGTGGGCCGCTCCTGGGACGCGGCGGCGCACTGACGGCCGCACCACCCGGCTCGCCGCGCTCGCCGGCCCACCACACCCGGCGGGCTTGACCGCGCCCGGCGAGCCCACCCGGCGCCCGCTGCGCCCGCCGAGCCCGCGTGCCGCGCACCGGCACTTGCCGCGCCCTGACACCCGCCGACCACCCCGGCTCGCCGGGCACTGCGGCTCGCCGGGCACTGCGGCTCGCCGGGCACTGCGGCTCGCCAAGCACAGCCGCCCGCCGGGTTCTGCGGTCCGCCAGGCTCTGCGGTCCGCCGGGCACCGCCGCCGCCAGGGACTGCCGCCCGCAGCTCCGCACCGTCACCGAGCATCGCGGCTCAGCGGGCGCCACCGTCCGCTCCGGACAGTCACCGAGTACCCCCACCTGCGTGTTCACTGCGGACAGCCGTACTTCGCGCCCGCCACCCCTGACCGATCATCAGTGGTGACGAAGGGGGCGGCGATGGTGCACAGGTGGTCCCGGTTGTTCACACCCATCGGGGTGTTCCTCGCGCTGTTCGGCGTGCTGAACTTCGCCGAGCTGCCACTGGGCTGGAAGGACCGCCAGCAGCAGGTCGGCCGCTACCTGGACGCCACCCTCAACCTGGGCGCCGACTGGGTCATGCCGATCATCTGGTTGGTGAAGCTGGTCGAACTGGCCCTGGGCCTGCTCGCGCTCGCCGCCCTGGTCAAGCGCGACACCCGCTGGCTCAGCGCGGCCGTCGTCGGCTGGCTCGCCTGGTTCACCGTCTTCAGCGCCATGGACGTGTGGGCGGCCGACCGGGTCGAGCTGCAGGAGCACACCGTCTACTTCGTCATGTTCGCCGTGCTGCTGGGCATGATCCACGTGGTCTCGGCGGTGGAGCAGTTCCTGGCCGCCCGGCGGTGATCAGCGCAGCGGCGTGACGCGGACGTCCCGCGCGGTCAGCTCGTCGCCGCACCCCTCGCACGACACGTGCACCCCGACGTCGCCGCCGCACGTGCGGTGGTGCAGGTCGAACGACGGGCCCTCGGCGGGCGCCATCCAGCGGTCGCCCCACTTCCGCAGGGCCATCAGCACCGGGTAGAGGTCGTGGCCCTTCTCGGTCAGCCGGTACTCGTACCGCGTCCGCACGTCCTTGTACGCCTCGCGGCGCAGGATGCCCTCCTCGACCAGCGTGCCCAGCCGCTCGGTCAGCACGCTGCGCGAGATGTCCATGGCCACCTGGAAGTCCTCGAACCGCCGCGTGCCCAGGAACGCCTGCCGCAACAGCAGCAACGTCCACCGCTCGCCCAGCAGGGCGGCGGGCAGCGAGACGGTGCACAGCTCGTCGGCAACCTTCACGTGCGCCATGCCCACCGACGATACCCCCCTTGCGTTCGAAAAACGGATCCAGCTAGGGTTCGGAATCCGAACCCAGGGGGCGACCGCCATGAGAGTCCGCGAACTGCACGCCGCCGAAGCGGGCGACGCCGTCGACACCGTCTTCCACGGCCTGTCCGCGCGGAGCCGCTACCTGCGCTTCCACGCCCCGGTGCCGCGCCTCACCGCGACCATGCGCCGCCGCCTCACCGACCTCGACGGCCACCGCAGGGCCGCCGTCGTGGCCGAGTGCCGCCGCACGCCGGTCGGCATCGCCCGGCTGGTCGCCACCGGCGACGACACCGCCGAGATCGCCCTGGCCGTGGTCGACCCGTGGCAGCGCAAGGGCGTCGGCACGGAGCTGATGACCGCCCTCGGCCGGCTCGCCACCGACCTGCGCTACGCCGAGCTGCACGGCGACGTCCTCGGCGAGAACGTCCCGGTGCTGCGCCTGGTCGGCCGGGTCTTCCCGGGCGCCCGGCTCACCCGCGACGAGGACGACGTCATCCGGGTGAGCTACCCCCTGGCCTTCGACCTGACCCACGAGGAACTGGTGGCCGACCTGCGGTGGTGAGCCTGTTAGCGTCCCGGGAAAACGCTTACCGGGGAGGCGTGGGATGGCACGCAGGCGCTACGCGGTCGTCGGCACCGGCGCACGGGCCGAGTTGCACGTGGACGCGATCGTCCAGCACGCGGAGCACGGGGAGCTGGTCGCGTTCTGCGACGTGAACGCCACCCGCATGGCCGCGCACAACGAACGCCTGGCCCGACCCGTGCCGACCTACGCCGCCGGGGACTTCCTCCGGATGATCGAGGCCGAGCGGGTCGACGTGGTGGTGGTCTGCACGGTCGACCGCCACCACGACACCTACGTCGTGGAGGCCCTGGACGCGGGCTGCGACGTGGTCACCGAGAAGCCGATGACGATCGACCCGGCCGGCGCGGGCAAGGTCTTCGACGCGGTCGAGCGCACCGACGGCCGGGTCACCGTCACGTTCAACTACCGCTACAACCCGGTGCACGAGAAGGTCCGCGAGCTGCTGGCCGGCGGCGAGGTCGGCGAGATCGGCTCGGTGCACTTCGAGTGGCTGCTCGACGTCCGCCACGGCGCCGACTACTTCCGCCGCTGGCACCGGCTCAAGGCGAACTCCGGCGGGCTGCTGGTGCACAAGGCCACCCACCACTTCGACCTGCTCAACTGGTGGATCGGCTCCGTGCCCGAGGTCGTCTACGCGCACGGCAAGCTGTTCTTCTACGGCGATGAGAACGGCGAGCGGCACGGCAACCACCGGCCGTACGACCGGGTGCACGGCTCGCCGGAGGCCGCCGACGACCCGTTCGCGCTGCACGTGGAGCGCGACGACTGGCTGCGCCGGCTCTACCTCGACGCCGAGCACGAGGACGGCTACCGCCGCGACCGGAACCCCTTCGCGCCCGGGGTGTCCATTGAGGACGACATGTCCGTGCTCGTGCGCTACGCCAACGGGGCCGACCTCACCTACCACCTGACGGCGTACTCGCCGTGGGAGGGCTACCGGCTGATGGTCAACGGCAGCCGAGGCCGGCTGGAGCTGGAGGTCGTGGAGAACACGTGGGTCAGCGGGCAGCAACCCGCGGTGCACGGCAAGCAGGCCAACCCGGAGGAGGGGCACGCCCGGCTGACCGTGCAGTCGCTCTTCGAACGGGCGCGCGAGGTGCCGCTGGAGCACGGCGGCGACGGGCACGGCGGCGCGGACCGGCGGATGACCGAAGTGCTCTACGGCGAGCCCGGCCAGGCCGATCCGCTGGGCCGCCGGGCCACCCACCGGGACGGGGTGTTGTCGCTGCTCACCGGGTTCGCGGCGAACCGCAGCCTGGAGACCGGCGAGCCGGTCCGCGTGGCGGAGTTGTCGGACCCCGGTTGGCGGTAGCCTGGCGCGGTGCCGCTCCTGGGACCAGCCGACGAGTTGCCGCACCCGCCGCGCCGGGTGCTCGTGGCCGGCACGTCCGGCTCCGGGAAAACGACCCTGGCGCGTTCCGTCGCCGCCGTCCTGGGCCTGCCCCACGTCGAGGTCGACTCGCTCTACCACGGTCCACAGTGGACGAAGCGGTCGGAGTTCGAGGACGACGTGCGGCGGCTCGTCAAGGGCGAGGCGTGGGCCGCGGAGTGGCAGTACAGCCTGGTGCGACCGCTGCTGCTGGAGCACGCGGACACGCTGCTCTGGCTGGACCACCCGCGGGCGGTGGTGATGCGGCGGCTCACGGTGCGCACGGTGCGGCGCAGGCTCCGCCGCGAGGAGCTGTGGAACGGCAACGTCGAACCGCCCCTGCGCACGGTGTTCACCGATCCGGAACACCTGCTGCGGTGGGCGTGGAAGTCGCACACCCGCACCGGGCGCCGGGTCCGCGCGGTGCTCGACGGCGAGCACGCGGACCGGCTCGCGGTGGTGCGGCTGCGAGGACAGCGTCAGGTCGACCAATGGCGGTCCGGACCGCTGCGGCGGGCCGCGGAGCGCGGCGAGGAGTCGGTGCGATGAGCGAGCGGACGGCGTTGGTGCTGGGTGGCACCGGGATGCTGAAGGGCTGCGCGGACGAGCTGGTGGCGCGGGGGTGGCAGGTGGTGCTGCCCAGCCGGCGGCCGGACGGCGTGCTCGGCGGTGCGGCGAAGGCGTCCCTGCGCGGTCGCGGCCACGTGCCGCAGCAGGGCCGGCCGGTGGAGGGGCTGCGGATCGACGGCCGGTTGGTCGCGGGACGGCGCGCCGCGAGCCGGTCGGTCGACGCGGGCCGGCCGGGCGGCGGCGGTCAGGTGGGCGGCGGTCAGGTCGACGGCGGCGGGCCGGACGACGGCCGGCCGGTCGGGGGTCGGCGGATCGGGGTCGCGGCGGACTGGGCGCGGCCGGCCGAGCTGGCCGACCGGGTCCGCGCGGTGGTGGAGCGGCCCGCCGACCTGCTGGTCGCCTGGGTGCACGCGAGCTACTGGGACGCGGTGCTGGCGGCCGTCGCGCCCCTGCTCGCCCCGGGCGCCCCGGTCGTCGAGGTGCACGACAGCGGCGCGATCCGCCCGGTGCGCGGCGTGCCCGACCCGGCCCTGCCCGGTCACCCGACGCAGCAGGTGGTGCTCGGCTTCGTCCGGCACGGCGGCAGCACCCGCTGGCTCAGCCACGAGGAGACGTCGGTCGGCGTGCTCGAAGCCGTCCACCGCGCCCTGGACGGCAGACCGCCGTCGGTCCACCAGGTCGGCGAGGTCGACACCCGGGTGATGCGGCACTAGTCCGGCCGCAGCCCGTGCACCAGCGACAACACCGATTCGCGCACCTCGGTGAGGCTGCGCTCGGGTTGGAACACCTGCCAGTCCAGCGCGATCACCAGCACCGTGCCGAACAGCGCCGCGGACGCCGTGCCGACCTGCACGCCCCCGGGCAGCCGGTCGGCGTCCGCCAGCCGCTGCACCTGACCGCGCACGATCGACACGATGTCGTCGCGCAGCAGGCTCAGCGTGCCGTGCCACTGGCCCGGCGTGCGCCACAGCTCCGAGACCAGCAACTGGCCGAACGCCGGGTACTCGGCGAAGAACCCGAGCATCCCGTCCACCAGCGACGCCATCGCCGCGGCGGTGTCGTCCTCCTCCTCGGCCGCCCTCAGCCGGCCGGCCAGCAGGTCGACGCCGTGCCGCAGCAGCGCGTCGACCAGGGCGTCCTTGCTGGCGAAGTTGTAGTAGACGGTGCCCTTCGCCACGCCCGCCTCGGCGGCGATCTCGTCCACCGTCACGCTCGCCGCGCCCCGCTCGCCGACCAGCCGCAGCGCGGCGTCGAACAGCTTCTGCTTGGTCGCGGCGGTGCGGCCGGGCCGCGGGCCGGTCACAGCACGAGTTCGGGCTTGAGACGGCTGGGTGTCCACACCCGCTGCTTGTACGCGGCGAGCGTCGCCAAGGCAAGGCCGGCGACCAGGTAGCAGACCAGGATCAGGGCGTCCCGGCCGACGCCGCCCAGCTGCCCGCCGTACATGAGGTGCCGCAGGCCGTCCACGGCGTAGCCCATGGGCAGCCCGTAGTGCAGCGGGTACAGCGGCGCCGGGATGGTCTGCCACGGGAACGTGCCGCCCGCGCTGACCAGCTGCAGGATCAGCAGCACCAGGCCGATGAACTTGCCGACCGCGCCGAGCAGGGCGTTCAACGCGTGCAGCACGGCCACGAACGTCGCCGACACCAGCAGCAGGAACGCCAGCGCCGGCACCGGGTGCGACGGCCGGATGCCGACCACCAGCGTGACCGCCGCGTACATCACCACGACCTGCGCCGCGCCGAGCAGCACGCCGGGCAGCCAGCCGCCCAGCGCCACCCGCAGCGGCGCCTGCCCGGTCGCCAGCCCCCGCCTCGGCAACGGCTTGAGCAGCAGGAACAGCACGAACGCGCCGATCCAGGTGGCCAGCCCGAGGAAGAACGGCGCCAGGCCCGCGCCGTAGCTGCCCGCGGCCGTCTGGCTCACCCCGCGCACGGTCACCGGGTCGCCGATGGTCCGCGCGGTCGACTCGCGGGTCGGGTCGTCGGGGTTCGGGATCTGCGAGACGCCCTCGGCCAGGCCGTCGCGCAGCCGGTTCGCGCCGTCCACCAGCTGCGCCTCGCCGTCGCGCAGCCGCACCGCGCCGTCCCGCGCCTGCGCCGCGCCGGAGGACACCTGCGCCGCGCCGTCGTTCAGCCGGGTGACGGCGTCGGTCAGCGCGGGCGTGCTCGCGGCGAGCTGGGCCGCGCCGTCGGAGACCTGCTTCGCGCCGCCGGCCAACGCCCGCAGCTGCCCGGCCGCGCCCTGCACCTCGGCGTTGGCGTCGTCCACGGGCTTGCGCACGTCGCCGACCGCGACCAGCACCCGCTGCACGTCGGCCTCGGCCAGCCCCAGCGCGCGCAGCTTCGCCGCCAGCTCGCCGTCCGCCGCGTTCAGCCGGTCCACCAGGTCCTGCGCCTTGGCGGCGTCGTCCTCGGCGGTCGCGGCGACGGTCTCGTTGCCGTCGGCGACCTGCTTCGCCCCGGCCGCGAGCTGCTGCGACTTCACCGGCAGCTCGGCGGTCGAGTCGCGCAGCCGGGTCAGCCCGGACGACACCTGCGCCGCGCCGTCGGCCAGGGGCGCCAGGCCGTCGGCGAGCTGCTGAGTGCCGGTGTAGGCGTCCTGCTGCCCGGCGGCCAACCGCGTCGCGCCGTCGGCGGCCTCGGCGGTCTTCTGCCGGATGGTGGAGAAGCCGAGCAGCAGCTTGTCGGCGGCCTCCTCGCCGACCTTCACCGACACCGACCGGCGCACCTCGGCCACCACCTGGTTGGCGATCGTGGAGCCGAGGTAGTTGTTCGCGTCGTTCGTGGTCAGCACGATGACGCCCTGCTGGGGCGTGAAGTCGCCGGACGACAGCAGGGACCGGGAGAAGTCGGAGGGCAGGGTCAGCGCGAACGTGTACGCGCCGTCGCGCACGCCGTCCTCGGCCCGCGCGGCGTCCACCCGGCGCCAGTCGAACCTGCCGCCGTTCACCAGCTCGTCGGCGACGTCGCGGCCCGCGTCCAGGCGCGTGCCGTCGCTCGCGGTCGCGCCCTCGTCCTCCACGACCAGCGCGGCGGGCACCTGGTCGAGGTGCGAGTACGGGTCCTTGTTCGCGTACAGGTACAGCGCGGCGTACAGCAGCGGCACCAGCGCGAGCGCCAGCACGGCGAGCTTGGGCAGCTTGCCGGAGGTGATCCGGCGCAGCTCGTTGAACGCCATCCGGACGGCGGTCACTCGGACTCCTCGTGGACGTTGTCGGCCCCGATCCGCGCGACGGGCACGCCGAGCGCGCCCCCGGACAGGACGGCCGCGCTGGTCGTGGTGCACAGGGCGATGACGGAGCGGTCGGGCGCGACCTGGCCGCGGGCCAGCTCCCACCAGCCGGCCGGGTCGCCGTGGTAGCGGTCGGGGCTGTCCAGCACGAGGGCGGTCGCGCCGGGTCGGCCGGCGGCCAGCTCCAGCATCAGCGCGCACCGGGTGGCGGCCGGGACCTGCTCGAACCGGCGGTCCAGGTGCTCCTCGGCGCCGCGCTCGACCAGCCAGTCGGCCACCGCCCGGCGCCCGCTGCGGGCGCCGTTGACGGCCAGCTCCTCGCCGACGACGCCGGCCAGCGTGAGCGAGCCCTCCGGCTCGCTGACGTCGGGGGAGTCCACCAGGACGACGTGCTCGCGCAGCTCGGCGGCGGAGGGGGAGACCTCGCCGGTGCTCGGGCGCATCCGCCCGGACAGCACCAGGCCGAGCGCGGTGTGCCCGGCGCCGGGGTCACCGGCCACCAGCACCAGGCCACCCGGCTCGACCAGCAATGACGTCGGCTTCAGCAACGGGCCGTGCGGGCCGTTGACGCCGACTCGGCGAGCGTGGAGGCGCACCGCGCGGCCTCCTCATTTGAACTGACTGGTCAGTACAAATAGTGGCCCGGGCGAGGGCCGCTCGCAACTCGGGGCGGTGTGACGTCGGTCAGCGCAGCGCCCCGGCCGGGCGCACCTCCCACATCGTCCACAGTGGACGATAGCCCTGCCGGGGCCAGAACACCGAGGACAGCGGGTTCGGCGGGTTGTAGTAGAGGTAGGTGCCGACCGCGCCCAGTCGGTGCAGCTCGCGGTGCGCGTGCGCCATCAGCTGCCGGCCCACGCCCGTGCCCCGCGCGCCCGGCAGCACCGACACGCAGTTCACGTAGCCCCAGCGGCCGTGCGGCAGCCTGGTCGCCGTCCAGTTGCCCGGCTCCGAGGTGACCATCGCGCACTCGGCCAGCCCCACCGCGATGCCGTCCCGCTCGGCCAGCCACACCGGCCCGCCCGCGGTCAGCCGCTCGGCCAGCGTGCGCCGCTTCAGCGCCACCGCGTCCGGCCGGTGCACCGTCGAGCCGACCATGGACGAGTAGCGCAGCTCCGCCAGCGCCAGGGTCACCACCGCGTCCAGGTCCGCGGGCGTGGCCCGGCGGATCGTCGCGGCGCCGGCGACCGGCGGTGGAGCGGTCTGCCGCACGGCGATCACGGTCAGCGGCACCAGCCCGTGGTCCAGCAGCGCCCTGGTCGCCTCCGCGTCCCGGCTCGGCCAGGTCAGCACGCACGCCGAGTCGCGCTCGGCGGGTCCGAGCAGGTCCAGCCGCTTGCGCCACGCGCGCAGCAGCACGTCCATGCCCGCCGCGCCGGTGCCGCCCAGCAGCGGCGTCAGCTCCCACACCTCGGTGGCCGACCAGAGCCGCGCGGGCGAGCGCCGGTCGTGCACCTGGCGCTGGAGCACGCCCGCCACCCTGGCGCCGTCCGGCAGCGCCGCGGTGATGACGTCGCCGTCCGGCGGCGCGACCACCGGCGGCAGCAGCGGGTCGACGCCCGCGAAGCGCGCGCCCTGCGCCTCCACCAGCCCTTGACCGACGGCCATGCCGGGCAGGTTACGGCTTCCGCGCGCGGAAGATCGCGGTGCCCGGGAACAGCCGGCCGCGCAGCGGGCTCCACTGCCCCCACGTCCGGGTGTGCCCGGCGGGCCACTCCGGCTCCACCACGTCCACCAGCTCCAGGCCCGCGCCGACCAGCGCCCGCACGTGGTCACCGGTGGTCCGGTGGTGCTCCACGTAGGTCGCCCGGCCGGTGTCGTCCACCTCCACGTACGGCGTGCGGTCGAAGTACGACTGGGTGACGGTCAGCCCACCCGGTCCCGGGTCGTCCGGGAAGATCCACCGGATCGGGTGAGTCACCGAGAACACCCACGGCGCGCCGGGCCGCAGCACCCGGGCCACCTCCCGGTGCACCTCGCCGACGTCGGCCACGAACGGCAGCGCGCCGAACGCCGAGCAGGCCGCGTCGAAGCTCCCCGACGCGAACGGCAGCTGGTCGGCGCTGGCCTGCACCAGCGGCACCGCCACGCCGGTGGCCGCGTTCGCCGCCACCGCGTGCCGCAGCATCCCGGCCGAGATGTCGAACGCCACCGCGTGCGCGCCGCGCGACGCCAGCCACCGGGCGCACGGCGCGGAGCCGCAGCCGACCTCCAGCACCCGGCGCCCGCGCACGTCGCCGAGGTAGCCGGCCTCCTCCTCGCGGACGCCCTCGGGGCACCAGAGGAAGTCGGCCGCGCCCAGGAAGTCGCCGTGCTCGGCGTGGTAGTCGTCGGCGTCGGCGTCCCACCAGATCCGGTTGGCCGCCCGCGACTCGGCCGCGTCGACGCCCCGCTTGGCGATGCCGGTGGTGCCGAGCGCCAGTTCGGCGCTCGCGTGCTGGTCGGACACACTGCTCCATTCAAGGGTGCCGGTTTGCCCGGCGGGCTTCCGGCCGCGTACGATATCGCCCGCGTAGTGGGTTCGCGCTGTCCTCGATCGCCTGATCACCTGGTGAGTCGGTCTTCTCGGTGGGGCGTGCCCTCCACGCAGTGTTGAACCCGCAGGCCACCAACCCCAATCCGTACCGGAGCCACCTACCTAATGTCCACCGACACCACCACTGTCCCGGTTGCCGCTGCGCCGAAGCAGGTCGCCATCAACGATATCGGGACGGAGGAGGACTTCCTCGCTGCTATCGACAAGACGATCAAGTACTTCAACGACGGCGATATCGTCGAGGGCACGATCGTCAAGGTCGACCGGGACGAGGTCCTGCTCGACATCGGCTACAAGACCGAGGGCGTCATCCCCTCGCGCGAGTTGTCGATCAAGCACGACGTCGACCCGAACGAGGTCGTCAAGGTCGGTGACGAGGTCGAGGCTCTTGTCCTCCAGAAGGAGGACAAGGAAGGTCGGCTGATCCTCTCCAAGAAGCGCGCGCAGTACGAGCGCGCCTGGGGCACCATCGAGGCGCTCAAGGAGAAGGACGAGCCCGTCAAGGGCACGGTCATCGAGGTCGTCAAGGGCGGCCTGATCCTGGACATCGGCCTGCGCGGCTTCCTCCCCGCCTCCCTGGTCGAGATGCGCCGCGTGCGCGACCTCCAGCCGTACGTCGGCCGCGAGCTCGAAGCCAAGATCATCGAGCTGGACAAGAACCGCAACAACGTGGTCCTGTCCCGCCGCGCGTGGCTGGAGCAGACCCAGTCCGAGGTCCGCAGCGAGTTCCTCAACCAGCTGCAGAAGGGCCAGGTCCGCAAGGGCGTCGTGTCCTCCATCGTCAACTTCGGCGCCTTCGTGGACCTGGGTGGCGTGGACGGCCTGGTGCACGTCTCGGAGCTGTCCTGGAAGCACATCGACCACCCGTCCGAGGTCGTCGAGGTCGGCCAGGAGGTCACGGTCGAGGTCCTGGACGTCGACATGGAGCGCGAGCGCGTGTCGCTGTCGCTCAAGGCGACGCAGGAAGACCCGTGGCGCCAGTTCGCCCGCACCCACGCGATCGGCCAGATCGTGCCGGGCAAGGTCACCAAGCTCGTCCCGTTCGGCGCGTTCGTCCGGGTGGACGAGGGCATCGAGGGCCTGGTCCACATCTCCGAGCTGGCCGAGCGCCACGTGGAGATCCCGGAGCAGGTCGTCCAGGTCGGCGACGACGTCATGGTCAAGGTCATCGACATCGACCTGGACCGCCGGCGGATCTCGCTGTCGCTCAAGCAGGCCAACGAGGGCTTCACGGTCGACTCCGAGTTCGACCCGACCCAGTACGGCATGGCCGCCGAGTACGACGACCAGGGCAACTACATCTACCCCGAGGGCTTCGACCCGGAGACCCAGGAGTGGCAGGAAGGCTTCGACAAGCAGCGCGAGGAGTGGGAGCGGCAGTACGCCGAGGCCCACACGCGCTACGAGGCCCACATGAAGCAGGTCGCCAAGGCCGCCGCGGCCGAGGAAGAGGCTGCCGGCGAGACCAACTACTCGTCCGGTGGCGACGCCCCGGCCGCCGCGTCGTCCAGCACGGGCGCCCCGGCTCAGGCCGGTGGCACGCTGGCCAGCGACGAGCAGCTGGCCGCGCTGCGCGAGAAGCTGTCGGGCGGCGCCTGAGCAGCACCGGTCGGCGTCCCGCCGGCTGACTGAACGACGACGGTCGCCCCTCGCCCACTTCGGGCGGGGGGCGATTGTTGTTCACCCGATGGAGGTACGACGTCATTGCCGTGCGCTAAGTTGGGAAACCACATGAGCGTGCGGATGATGGTGTTGGCGACGGCAGCGGTGCTCGCGTGCGCGGGGTGCGCCGCGGTGCAGCCGCAACCCGTGCGGCAGCCGCCGATCCCGACGATCGTGGCGCCCACGACGATCAGCCGCACGCCGCAGATGGTGGACCGGCCGCTGCCGGACGACTGCGAGATCGTCGTCCCGGTGGAGGTGCTGAACCAGCGCCTCGGCCGGGAGCTGCCGGGTGAGCTGAAGACCATCATCGGCATCCCCGAGCCCTCCCTCGGGCGCACCGGCAAGATCGACTGCTACTACGGCGTGCCGGAGAAGCAGCAGCTCGGCGCCGCGCCGGTGGTCGTCGGCCTGGCCACCTACGCCGACGAGGCCACCGCCGCCGGCCGGGTCGCCGAGAGCGTGGCCCTGGAGCGCCAGGACGGCGCGAACGTCATGGAGGTCGACGTCGGCAAGCGCAAGGGCTCCCTGATCATGAGCAAGGACGAGCGGCTGGTCATCGGCTCGCTCGGCAAGACGACGTACGTGGCTCGCGCCAAGCTGGACGTGCTGCCGGACGACGCCGTCGGCGCCTTCCTCGCCGCCGTCGCGCAGCAGTCGATGACGCCCGTCGAGGGGGCCTGAAGATCCTCCGCGTGGCAGGCTGGTCGCCATGTTGCGCGTGGGGCTCTCCGGGGGAATCGGTTCGGGCAAGTCGACGGTGGCGGGCAGGCTCGCCGAGCACGGCGCGGTGGTGATCGACGCCGACCGGCTGGCCCGCGAGGTGGTCGAACCCGGCACCGACGGCCTGCGGGAGCTGGTCGAGGCGTTCGGCGCGGACGTCGTGACCGCCGACGGGGCGCTGGACCGGCCGGCCCTGGCGGCGCGGGTGTTCGGCGACGAGCGGGCGCTGGCCACGTTGAACGGCATCACGCACCCGAAGATCGCCGCCCGCACGGGCGAGCTGATCGCCGCCGCGCCCGCGGACGCGATCATCGTGCACGACGTCCCGTTGCTGGTGGAGAACGGCATGGCGCCGCTGTACCACCTGGTGGTGATCGTGCACGCGGACCTCGACCAGCGCCTGACCAGGCTGCGCGGCCGGGGCATGGCCGAAGAGGACGCGCGCCGCCGCATCGCCGCGCAGGCCGACGACGAGCGCCGCCGGGCCGTGGCGGACGTGTGGCTGGACAACTCCGGCACCCCCGACCTGGTGTCGGCGCAGGTCGACGCGCTGTGGGCGGACCGGCTGGTGCGCTACGAGTCGAACGTCCGGCTGGGCCGCCACGCCTCCGGCTCCCCGGTCGTGGTGCCGTACGACGGGACGTGGCCCGCGCAGGCCGAGCGGGTCGCGGCCCGCGTCCGCCTGGCCGCCGGTGGCCGCCGGGTCGAGCACATCGGCTCCACGTCCGTCCCCGGCCTGGCCGCGAAGGACGTGCTGGACCTGCAGCTGGCGGTGAAGTCGCTGGACGAGGCCGCCGAGCTGGAGGGCGCGCTGGCGCAGGCGGGCTTCCCGAGCCTGGGGATCGGCGAGGACACCGTGAGGCACGAGGGTGGCGCGCCGGAGGACTGGCTCAAGCGGCTGCACGCGGGCGCGGACCCGGGGCGGCGGGTCCACCTGCACGTGCGGGTCGAGGGCGGTCCGGGCTGGACCTGGGCGATGCGGTTCCGCGACTGGCTGCGCGCCGACGCGGTGGCGCGGGACGAGTACGCGGCGGTGAAGCTGGAGCTGTCGGAGCGGCACCGGTCCGACGCGGACGGGTTCGCGTACGGCGAGGCGAAGGAGCCGTGGATGATCGCGGCGACCGCGCGGATGGACGACTTCTACAGGGACGGCCACACGTCGTAGATGCCCCGGTGGGTCAGCCACGAGCCGAGGTCGTGCCGGTGCAGGCTGACCTCTTCCAGGGTGCGGTGCACGGTCCGCAGAGCCTGGTCCGCGTCGCCGGGTCCGAGGACGCGCCCGGCGACGGCGGCGGCGAACTCCTCGCACCGCACGATCCGCGCGGTCGTGCCGCCGGGCACGGCCAGGCCGAGGAGCAGGTCGGTGGTGCGCCACGCGCGGCCGTCGCGCTGCACGCGGACCGCGCTGAGGACGCTGGGCCCGCTGCGCGCGTGCCGGGAGCGGGGCCGGTGGTGGGTGAGCCGGAGACCGAGGTCCGGCATCAACCAGGTGACCTCCGAATCGGAGAACGGGTCCTCCGGCGTCGGGCACTCCAGCCGCAGCCCCCAGCGCTCGACCCGACACGTCGACAGGCGCCTCGACATGCCGCTGGAGTAGCTGCGAACTGCGCTGATGGTGTCGACCACGTCGACCAGCTGAGGTGTGATGACCGCTCCCACGCGACCCGAGGTTAGCCGCAGATGTGGTGTTGGTAACTATGAGGTTTGATTCGTTATATCACGGTCTGTGTGGTACCCGGTCACTATCGGGTGACGTGACTCGGATGGTGGTTGACCAGGCGGTGTCACTTTCTGTATGACCGCTGATGTCGGTTGGTGATCATCGACGCCAGGTGGTGACCGTCCCCTGGGCCGCCAGCCACCGCACGGCGTCGTGCCCGTGCGCCGCGATGCCCGCCACCGCCCGGTAGGTCGTCTCCAGCGCCCACTGCGCCCGCTCCGCCTGGATCAGGCCCCGGTCGAGGGCGGTCAGCAGCTCGTCGGTGTCCAGCACGGTCACGCTGCGGCCCGTGCGCACGAGCAGGTCCAGGTAGAGGTCGACGGTCTTCCACACCGACCCGCTGGAGCTGATCTCCACCACGTCGACGTACAGGTCGTAGTCGCGCTCGTGGCCCGGGTGCCACGACTGCCGGGTCACCCGCAGCCCGTGCGCGGGCAGCAGCCAGGACTCGAAGTGCGAGAGGTGGGGGTGCCCCGGCACCGGCCGGAACATGTAGAGGCCGTGCCGGGTCAGCCGGTACTCCTCGACCCCGCGCAGGTGGCCCTTGGGATCGGTGTTGCTCTTCGCGTCGACGTCGAAGTACTCGATCTTCGGCGGGTGGATGTGCGTGCGGGTCCCGGTTGTGCTCGGCGTCACGGGGCCGACCTTAGGCATCGACATCGGGGGAAGTCCCCTTTCTGTCACCCATAAGGGGGATGATCGCTTACTCTTCCCGCCATGTTCGGCATCATCCGCCCCTGTCGCAACCGCCTGGGCCCCGAGCTGCGCGAGTCGTGGCTGGCCCACCTGTGCGGGCTGTGCCTGGCCCTGCGCGACGACCACGGCCAGCTCGCCCGGGTCGTCACCAACTACGACGGGCTGGTCATCTCGGCCCTGGTCGAAGCCCAGGCGGGCCGCTCGCGGCGGTCCGCGGGACCGTGCGCCCTGCGGGGCATGCAGTCGGCGGACGTCGCGGTGGGCACGGGCGCGCGGCTGGCCGCCTCGGTGTCGCTGGTGCTGGCCTCGGCGAAGGTCGGCGACCACGTGTCCGACGGTGACGGAGTGTTCGCCCGCGCGCCGATGCGCGGCGTCGGCAGGCAGGTGGCGCGGCGGTGGGCGGCGCAGGCGGCCGAGACCGGCCTCGACCTCGGGTTCGACACGGCGGTGCTGGTGGACGCCGTGCGGCGGCAGTCGGCGGTCGAGGGAGCGGCGGGCGCCGGCTCGTCCGTGCTGACCGTGACCGAGCCGACCGAGACGGCGGCGGGCGAGGCCGTGGCGCAGACCGCGGTGCTGGCCGGGCGGCCGGGCAACGCGGCGCCGCTGCGCGAGGTCGGGCGGCTGTTCGGGCGGCTGGCGCACCTGCTGGACGCGGTGGAGGACCTGGCCGCCGACCGGGCGTCCGGCGCGTGGAACCCGCTGGTCGCGACCGGCACGGACCTGGTCGAGGCGCGGCGGCTGTGCGACGACGCGGCGCTGGGCATCGAGCTGGCGCTGCGGGAGGCGGAGTTCGCCGACGACCGGCTGGTGCACGTGCTGCTCGTGCACGAGGTGCGCGAGTCGATCGGGCGGGCGTTCGGCGAGCCCCACCTGCACCACCCGCCGCACGGCCACGGCGGCCGGGACTTCGCGCCGCCGTTCGGCGCGCCGCCGCGGTCCTACTCGCCGCCGCCGGGCCACGTGCCGCCCGGCGCGACCGGTCCGGTCGGCCCGCCGCCACCGCCGACCGGCGGCAAGGGGCGCAAGCGCGGTGGTGAGCCCGGCCCCGGCAGCGGCCTGTGGTTCTGGCCGAAGCTCGTGCAGCCGCCGCGCGGCCGGGGCGTCCTGCTGGGGTGCCTGGCCGCGTTCTACGAGTGCGGCACGTGCCAGTTCTGCTGCCGCGACCCCCACCCGGGCCCGTGGAGCGGCAAGTGGCGCGAGGCGTGGTGCAACTGCGACTGCCCGAGCTGCGACTGCAACTGCGACTGCTGCGGCTGCTGACCCCGCGCCCCGGCCCACGTCCTCGGCCCCGCACCCCTGGTCCGCGTCCTGACCTGGTCCGGATCGGAAATTGTCACACCCCCGGCGTACCGTCGTACCCGTGGCTTTCCCTACCGAGATCCCGGTCAAGGCGCACTCGTCGCACCGCCCCGTCGGTGACATCCCCCGCACCGACGGGCAGTTCCGCGTGGTCAGCGACTACCAGCCGGCGGGCGACCAGCCGGCGGCGATCGCGGACCTCGAACGGCGCGTCCGCGCCGGGGAGAAGGACGTGGTGCTGCTCGGCGCCACCGGCACGGGCAAGTCGGCCACCACCGCGTGGCTGGTGGAGAAGGTCCAGCGGCCCACGCTGGTGATGGCGCCGAACAAGACGCTGGCCGCGCAGCTCGCGAACGAGCTGAAAGGGTTCTTCCCGGACAACGCGGTGGAGTACTTCGTCAGCTACTACGACTACTACCAGCCCGAGGCGTACATCCCGCAGACCGACACCTACATCGAGAAGGACTCCTCGATCAACGAGGACGTGGAGCGGCTGCGCCACTCGGCCACGATGAGCCTGCTCACCCGGCGCGACGTGATCGTGGTGGCGTCCGTGTCGTGCATCTACGGCCTCGGCACGCCGCAGTCCTACCTCGACCGGTCGATCAAGCTGGAGGTCGGCGTCGAGGTCGAGCGCGACCTGCTGCTGCGCGCCCTGGTCGACATCCAGTACACCCGCAACGACATCGCGTTCAACCGCGGCACGTTCCGGGTCCGCGGCGACACGGTGGAGATCATCCCGGCGTACGAGGAGCTGGCGCTGCGGGTCGAGTTCTTCGGCGACGAGATCGACAAGCTGTACTACCTGCACCCCCTGACCGGCGACGTGGTCAAGGAGGTGCAGGAGCTGCGCATCTTCCCGGCCACCCACTACGTGGCGGGTCCGGAGCGGATGGAGAAGGCGATCCGCAACATCGAGGTCGAGCTGGCCGAGCGGCTGGCCGTGCTGGAGCGGCAGGGCAAGCTGCTGGAGGCGCAGCGGCTGCGGATGCGCACCTCGTACGACATCGAGATGATGCGCCAGGTCGGCTTCTGCAACGGCATCGAGAACTACTCGCGCCACATCGACGACCGCGGTCCCGGCACCGCGCCCGCGACCCTCATCGACTACTTCCCGGACGACTTCCTGCTGGTCGTGGACGAGTCGCACGTGACGGTGCCGCAGATCGGCGGCATGTACGAGGGCGACGCCTCGCGCAAGCGCAACCTGGTCGAGCACGGCTTCCGGCTGCCGAGCGCGCTGGACAACCGCCCGCTGACCTGGGAGGAGTTCGCCGACCGGATCGGCCAGACCGTCTACCTGTCCGCCACGCCCGGCCCGTACGAGATGGGCCAGACCGGCGGCGAGTTCGTGGAGCAGGTCATCCGGCCGACCGGCCTGGTCGACCCGGAGGTCGTGGTCAAGCCGACCGAGGGCCAGATCGACGACCTGGTGCACGAGATCAGGGTGCGGGCCGAGCGGGACGAGCGGGTCCTGGTCACCACGCTGACCAAGAAGATGGCCGAGGACCTGACCGACTACCTGCTCGAACTCGGCATCCGGGTCCGCTACCTGCACTCCGAGGTCGACACGCTGCGCCGGGTCGAGCTGCTGCGCCAGCTGCGGTTGGGCGAGTACGACGTGCTGATCGGCATCAACCTGCTGCGCGAGGGCCTCGACCTGCCCGAGGTGTCGCTGGTGGCGATCCTCGACGCGGACAAGGAGGGCTTCCTGCGCTCGGGCACGAGCCTGATCCAGACCATCGGCCGCGCGGCCCGCAACGTGTCCGGCCAGGTGCACATGTACGCCGACCGGATCACCGACTCGATGCGGCACGCGATCGAGGAGACCAACCGCAGGCGGGCCAAGCAGGTCGCCTACAACGAGGAGCGGGGGCTGGACCCGCAGCCGCTGCGCAAGAAGATCACCGACATCCTGGAGCAGGTCTACGCCGAGGCCGAGGACGCCATCGCGCCCGGCGGCTCCGGCCGCAACACCTCGCGCGGCAAGAAGCCGACCGGCGACCCGGGCGCGAACGGCCGCGCCGCCTCCGGCGTCCTGACCGACCGCGACACCGGCACGATGGCGCGGTCCGAGCTGGCCGACCTGGTGCAGCAGCTGACCGACCAGATGATGAACGCGGCCCGCGAGCTGCAGTTCGAGCTGGCCGCCCGGCTGCGCGACGAGATCCAGGACCTGAAGAAGGAGCTGCGCGGCATGGACGCCGCCGGCGTCAAGTAGCGACCGCCCGCACCGCGCCGTCCCGGACCTCGTAGTGACCGGGGCGGCGCGGTGCGCTCAGCCCTCCAGCGCCGCGCGCACCTTCCCGACCACCGCGCCCTCGCCCGGACCGACCCGCCCGTCCGCCGAGGCCACCTCCGCGCACACCGCCAGCACCGCGGCCGGGAACACCTCGGCCTCCACCGGCGACTTCGCGGTCACGATCGCCACCGACCGCCGCAACGCCGCCAGCACCCCGGCCTCCACGTCGGCCGCCGACCCGGCGGGCAACTCGGGCCGCCCCGCGCCCAGCGCCTCCCGCACCTGCGGCGAGAACGCCGTCATCGCCCGGATGCCCGCGTGGCTCTCCTCGTCCAGGGCGCCCGGCTCCGCCGTGGACACCAGCACCATCGCCCCGAAGACGGCCGTGCGCAGCGTCCGGCCTTCCTCGTCCGTGTAGACAGTCACCCGATCACCCTAAGCGGTCCACTCGGCCGGCTCGCCTTACGTCGCGTCAACGAACGCCTCGTCCCATGCCCCGCAGGGCGTTCTCGGTCGACCGGAGCCGGCGCCGAACGACGGAGCGGCGCACCGGGAGCACTCCCGATGCGCCGCTCCGAGGGGGTAACGCTCAGCTGGTGATGTCCTTGCGCGCGAACTTCCGCGCCGCCAGCAGGGTGAAGAACGCGCCGAACGCCAGCGCGGAGAACGTGCCCTTCGCCATCTGCGACCAGTCGACGTCGGACGACAGCAGGTCGGCCCACGCCAGCGCGTAGTGCGTCGGCAGGTAGTTCCGCAGGTCCTCCAGCGCGGTGATCTGGTCGAGGATCTGCGACACGATCGACGCCAGCACCGCGCCGCCGACCGCACCGAGCGGCGCGTCCGTCGACACCGACAGGTACAGCGCCAACCCGGCCACCCAGAACAGGTGGATCGAGATGTAGACGATCGCCAGCGCGACGCCGTAGACGCCCGACCCGAAGGACGCGGCCTCACCGGTCGGCGAGACCGCCTCACCGGCCCCGTACCAGATCACGCCGACGCCGAGCGCCACCGCGGGCAGCAGCGCCAGCGCGAACACCGACATCAGCCCGGACGCCACCGCCTTGCGGCGCAGCAGCCGGTGCCGGGGGATGGGCGCGGCCAGCAGGTACTTCAACGACGACCAGGACGCCTCGCTCGCGATCGTGTCGCCGAAGAACAGCGCCACGATCATCGGCAGCAGGAAGCTGCCGCTGACGAACAGCGTCAGGATCACGAAGTTCACGCCGCTGGCCGTGGCCAGGTCGACGAACCCGCCGGACCGCCGGTTCGGCGACGCCTGGCCCAGCTCGAACGCCACCACCAGGATGAACGGCAGCAGCACCAGGAAACCCAGCACCAACTGCGTCCGCCGCCGGCGCAACTGCCGCACCAGCTCGACCCGCACCGGCAGCGTCCGCGACGCCCGGTACCCGACCTTCGACCCGTCCGGCGCGACCGACGACTGCTCGGCCCGCGCCGCGTCGGTCAGGTCGGAGATCGCGGCCGGGTCGGTGTGCACACCGTTCTCGCTGCTCATTCGCCCACCAACTCCAGGAACGCGTCTTCCAGCCGACGGCGGGGACCGGCCTGGTCCACCGCCACACCCGCGGCCACGAGGGCCTGCAACGCCGACGCGCGCGGCGTGCCGTTGAGGCTCGCGTGCACCTGCTCGCCGTCCACGTGCACGTCGTGCACGCCGGCCAGGCCGCGCAGCACGGCGGCCGCCTCCTCCGGCCGGTCGACCCGGAAGCTCGCCTCGCCGCCGCCGGTCGCGATCTCGTCCACCGGACCGGCCGCGACCAGCGAGCCCTTGTGCATCACGACGACGTGCGTGCACGTCTGCTCGACCTCGGCGAGCAGGTGGGACGACACCAGCACGGTGCGCCCGGCCGCCGCGTACCGGCGCAGCACCTCGCGCATCTGGTGGATCTGGGGCGGGTCGAGCCCGTTGGCGGGCTCGTCGAGCACCAGCAGGTCCGGCAGGCCGAGCATGGCCTGGGCGATCGCCAGCCGCTGCCGCATGCCCTGGCTGTAGGTGCGCACCCGCCGGTGCACGGCGTTGCCCAGCCCGGCGATCTCCAGCGCCTCCTCGACGTGCGCCTGCTCCGGCGGGCGGCCGGTGGCCGCCCAGTACAGCCGCAGGTTCTCCGCGCCGGACAGGTGCGGCAGGAAGCCGGAGCCCTCCACGAACGACCCGATCCGCGACAGCACCGGCGCGCCGGGGGTCACCCGGTGGCCGAACACCCTGATCCCGCCCTCGCTCGGCTGGATCAGGCCCATCAGCATCCGCAGCGTGGTGGTCTTGCCCGCGCCGTTGGGCCCGAGCAGGCCGAGCACCTGGCCGTGCTCCACCCGGAACGACAGGTCCTTCACCGCGACGAACCCGCCGGGGTAGGACTTGCTCAGGCCCTCGATCACCAGCGGCACCGACTCCAGCTCCGGGTCGACGTCCGCGACCAGCCTGCGCCGGAACCACGCCACCACGGCCGCGATCACGCAGACGATCAGCACGATGCCGATGCCCCACAGCGCGCCGGTCGGCACGTCGCTGGTCGCGTTCACGCCCGGCACCACCGGCACCGACAGCGCGGGCGAGGCCAGCGAGATCCGGTACGCGGCGGGCTCGGCGGCGTTCGAGTAGGCCATGTCGGTGGTCGACACGACCAGCTGCAGCCGGTGCTCGGCCTCCACCGGGCGCACCGCGCCGGGCAGCGTCACGGTGACGTCGACCGGCGTGCCGTCGGCGGGCAGGTCCGCCACCCGCACCGGCGCGACGGCCGAGCCGGGCAGCGTGCGCACGCCGTTCGCGTCCGCGTCGTACAGCTTCACGAACAGCACCGCGCCCTCGGCGGGCACCGGCTGGCCGGGCACCGCGGCCACCCGCAGCCGCACGGTGGACGCGCCGGTCAGCAGGGTCTGCGCGGTCTGCGGCTCGCTCTGGAACACCGCCGCCTGGCCGGGCATGTCGATCGACAGCCGCGAGGACAGCGAGCTGGACCGCGACACGACCGAGCCGAGGCCGGGCAGGCTGGACACCGCCGCCGGGTTGCCGCCGGCCGGGTTCACCACCACCTGCTCGCGGCCCGACAGCGGCACGTCGCGGCGCTCGGTGGCCGCCCCGCCGTTCAGGCCGGGGTAGGCCGGGGCGACGACGGTCCGCAGCGACGGCGTGCCGCTGCTGCGGAACGCGCCGACGACGGTGTACTCGAAGCCGGTGCCGGGGTCGGCGCCCTCGCCCTCCAGGTGGAACGCCAGCCAGTCGGCGATCTGCCCGCGCAGCTCGGGGCCGGGCGAGCCGCCGTCGTGGCCGCCCGCGTACCAGACGACCTTGACCTTCGCGCCGTTCGCGGCGATCTGGCGGGCGTTGGCGTCGGCCTGGTCGAGGCCGAACAGGGTGTCCTGCTCGCCCTGGACCAGCATCGTCGGCTGGGTGATCTTGTTCGTCACGGCGGACGGCGAGGCGCGGCGCAGCACCTCCAGCGTCTGCGGCCCGGCCTTGCCGGTGGTCGCGACCTCGGTGTACGCGGCGCACACGTCGGCCTGGAAGCGGCCGCACGCGCCGGTCACCGGTCCGGCAGGCCGGGGGTCGCCCTGCTGCGGCGGCGCGGTGGCCGCGGCGGCGGCGTTGTCCAGGCCCTGGTCGTCGTCGTCCTGACCGGGTTCGCTCGCCTCCTGGCCGGGGTTCGTGGCGTCCGCGCCGGACAGGCCGGCGGAGAAGAAGATGCCCGCCCACGACCGCTTGAACACGCCGTCGTCGGCGAACGCGCCCGCCGCCGGGGTGGCGCCCGGCACGTCGCCGGCGCGCGCCGAGTTCGGCAGCAGCGCCTGGGCCAGGTCGTTGTAGGTGATGACCGGGGCGATGGTGTCCACCCGCGGGTCGACGCCCGCCAGCGACAGCGCCAGCGCGCCGCCGTACGAGCCGCCGGTCACCCCGACCCTCGGGTCGCCGCCGCCGTCGGTGACGACCTCCTCGCGGGTGGCCAGCCAGTCGAGCAGCTTCTGCGCGTCGCGAACCTCGTGGTCGAGCGAGTTGAGCGCGATCTGCCCGGTGCTGCGGCCGAAGCCGCGCGCCGAGTAGGCCAGCACGACGAACCCGCGCTGGGCCAGCTCGGTGGCCTGGGCCGCGACGCTCGCCTTGCTGCCGCCGAAGCCGTGCGGCAGCAGGACGGCGGGCGCGGGGGTGCGCTCGGGCAGGTACAGGGTGGTGTCGATCTGCACGGTGCGCTCGCTGCCCGGGCTTTCCGGGACGTCGATCACCGCTTCGCGGGTGCCCACCGGGACGGGGTCGTCTCCCTGGCGCGTGAAGACCACGATGGCGCCCAACAGGGCGACCAGCACGACGAGCGCGGGGAGCGACCACCTGCCGCGGAGGCGGTTGAGGGAGGCCACGGAGTTGACCTTAGGCGTGATTGGCTGAGAGCGGGCTGCCGGCGTCGCGGCGGGCTCTCAGCGAAACGCGTCCGTTTTGCGCCGTTCCGGGTGCCTCTGATCACCTCCGCTGGCGCGAACCCGCACCGGTGCGTGAGACTGTAGTGGCGTGGAGGGGAGTACTCCCTCGCGGCGGTGTCGTCAGCACGGAGCCTGGCGTGAGGTTCCCGGTGCCGCCGGTCGGTCGTCCAAACCGGCGGAGGAGACCTCCGGTCATTGGCGTGCGCGCGATGCACCGGAGGTTTGAGCAGATGTCCGTACCCACGTGGCTGTGGTTCGCCACGATCGCCGGCCTGGTGGTCCTCCTGGCCATCGACCTCTTCATCGTCGACCGCAAACCGCACGAGGTCACCATCGGTGAAGCCGCCCGGTGGGTGACCTTCTACGTGGGTGTCGCGGTCCTGTTCGGCATCGGCATCTGGTACTGGTCGGGTGGTGTCTACGCGGGCGAGTTCTTCGCCGGGTACATCACCGAGTACTCGCTGAGCGTCGACAACCTGTTCATCTTCCTGATCATCATGACCACCTTCAAGGTGCCGGCGATCCACCAGCACAAGGTGCTGCTGATCGGCATCCTGATGGCGCTGGTCATGCGCGGCATCTTCATCGCGGTCGGCGCGGCGGTGATCGCGGAGTTCAGCTGGGTCTTCTACCTCTTCGGCGCGTTCCTCATCTACACCGGCTACAAGCTGGCGCGGACCGACCACAACGAGGAGGAAGAGGAGTACAAGGAGAACGTCGCGCTGCGGCTGGTCCGCAAGGTCTACCCGGTGGCCGACCGCTACCACGGCGCCAGGTCGTTCGTGAAGATCGACGGCAAGCGGTTCGTCACGCCGATGTTCATCGTCATCGTCGCGATCGGCACCACCGACCTGCTGTTCGCCCTGGACTCCATCCCGGCGATCTTCGGCCTGACCAAGGAGCCGTTCCTGGTCTTCACCGCGAACGCGTTCGCGCTGATGGGCCTGCGGCAGCTGTACTTCCTGCTCGGCGGTCTGCTGAACAAGCTGGTGTACCTGTCGATCGGCCTCTCGGTGATCCTGGGCTTCATCGGCGTGAAGCTGATCCTGGAGGCGCTGCACACCAACTCGCTGCCGTTCCTCAACGGCGGTGAGCCGCTGCACGTGCCGACGATCGGCATCGAGTTGTCGCTCTCCGTGATCGTGGGCGTGCTGGTCATCACCACCATCGCCAGCCTGGTGAAGGTGAAGCGGCACCCGGAAGCGGTGAAGCAGGTCCCCGCTCCCAGTGACCAAGTGTGAGCGTCAAAATCTCGTGAGCCTTGCTAATGATCGGTGGGGTAACGTGCTGAAGCGTGCGCCCCGATGACTTGCAGTCGTTGACCCAGCCCGGCTCCGTGTCGGTGCGTGGGGACCTCGTCCTGGTGAACGTCACCACCCCCGACGTCGCCGCGAACGCCTACCGGGGCGGACTGCACCGCGTCGCCCCGGACGGCGGCGGGACGAGGCGTTGGACGTGGGCGGAACGCGACCTGACACCCCGGATCTCCCCGGACGGCCGCTGGGTCGCGTTCCTGCGCGTCACGCAGCGTGGTCAGGCGCCACAGCTGCACGTGATGCCCGCCGACGGCGGCGAGGCCCGCGGGCTCACCGACTTCAAGCTCGGCGCGAGCGCGCCCGTGTGGGCGCCGGACTCGCGCCGGATCGCGTTCACCGCGCGGGTGCCCGAGCCCGGTCGCTACGGCGCGCCGCTGGCCGACGGCGAGGCGCCGACCCCGGACGCCGAGGCGCCCCGCCACATCACCCGGCTCGACTACCGGCTGGACGACGTCGGCTTCACCGCCGACCGGCACGCGCGGCTGTTCACCGTGGACGCGCTGGACCCCGACGCCGAGCCGGTGGAGCTGACCGGCGGCACGTTCTCCGCGGCCGACCCCGCCTGGACGGCGGCCGGCGACGCGGTGCTGTTCCTGGCCGAGCGCGACCTCGGCGCGGCCGAGTCGTTCAACAACGACGTGTACCGGGTGCCCGCGACCGGCGGCGAGCCCGAACTGGTCGTGCAGACCCCGGGCTGGGCCGCCCACCCGGTCGGCCTGGCCGACGGCGGGGTGCTGTTCTACTCGCCCGAGCAGCCGCCGCACACGCCCGCCGTCGCGCGCAACACCGGCGTGTGGCGGTTCGACGGCGAACAGCTCACCCGGCTCACCGACGTGGAGCAGGTGGACTGCGAGAAGTCCGCCGGTCCGCCGGTGGTGACCGACGCGGGCGTGCTCGTCGCGGTGCGGAACCGGGGCGCGGTCGAGCTGCGCCGGGTGCCCCTCGACGCGGACAACGCGCCGCTGGCCGACCTGGAGGTGCTGGCGGGCGAGCGGGCCGAGGTGAAGTCGTTCGCGGCCGACGGCGACCGGGTGGTGGCCGTGGTGACCGAGGCCGACAACACCGGCGAGGTCGTGCTCGTGGGCGGCGGCAGGCTGACCGACTTCGGCTCGACGGCGCCGCTGCGGCCCGCGGTCGAGCTGACCGGCTCGGCCCCCGACGGCTACCCGGTGCACGGCTGGGTCGTGCTGCCCGAGGGCGAGGGGCCGCACCCGGTGGTGCTGGCCGTGCACGGCGGTCCGTTCATGTACCACGGCTGGGGCTTCTTCGACGAGGCCCAGGTCTACGCGGCGGCCGGCTACGCGGTCGTGCTGCCCAACCCGCGCGGGTCCGCCGGGTACGGCCAGGCGCACGGCCAGGCCGTGATCGGCGCGTTCGGCACGGTCGACGTGGACGACGTGCTGGCCGTGCTGGACGTCGCGCTGGAGCGCCCGGACCTCGACGCCGGCCGCGTCGGCGTGATGGGCGGCTCGTACGGCGGCTTCATGACGTCCTGGCTGGCCGCGCACCACGGCGAGCGGTTCCGCGCCGCGTGGAGCGAGCGGGCCGTCAACGCGTGGGACTCGTTCGCCGGGTCGTCGGACATCGGCTGGTTCTTCACCGACGCCTACTGCGGGCCCGGCCTGGAGGCGCAGCGCGCGATGAGTCCGCTGACCTACGCCGAGAAGATCGGCATGCCGTTCATGGTGGTGCACTCCGAGCACGACTGGCGCTGCCCGCTCGAACAGGCGCAGCGGCTCTACGTGGCGCTGCGCCGCAACGGCGTCGAGGCCGAGATGCTGGTGTTCCCCGGCGAGGGCCACGAGCTGACCCGGTCGGGCAAGCCGCGCCACCGCGCGCAGCGGTTCGACGCGGTGCTGGAGTGGTGGGGCCGCCACCTGGCCTGAACCGGCCGGAATCCAGGATCTCCTCCGCGCGCGGGCGGCACACTGGTGCCTCGCGGAGGAGGTCTTGAGATGGCGATCCCATCAGGCTGGCCCACCGGCACCTACCTGGGTACGGTGTCCGCCGCCGGTCGCGCGGCGCTGCTGGAGCTGGGCGTGCCGAAGCTGTTCCGGCGCGGCGCCGCGCTGATGCGCGAGGGCGAGCGGTCCGACCACGTGGTCCTGCTGGTCCACGGCCTGGTCAAGGCGACCGTGACGCTGGAGAACGGGCGGGTCGCGCTGCTCAACGTCAAGGTCGGCGGCGACCTGGTCGGCGAGATGGCGTTCCTGACCGGCAAGGCGCGCTCGGCCACCGTGACCGCGTGCGTCGACACCCGCGCGCGGGTGGTCACGGCGGCGGGGTTCACCGCCTTCCTGACCCGGTTCCCGGCCGCCCACTTCGACCTGGACAAGATGATCCTGCGCACGCTGGCGTGGGGCGAGCAGCGGCGCACGGACTTCAACGGCTACCCGGCGACCGTGCGGCTGGCCCGCGTCCTGGTGTACCTGGCCGACTCCTACGGCCACCACGGCGCCGCGGGCACCGAGTTGAAGCTGAACCTGACCCAGGGCGAGATCGGGTCGCTGGTCGGCGTGGAGGAGGACACCGCGCGCCGGGAGTTCCGCGGCCTGCGCGACCGCGGCGTCATCACCACGGGGTACCGGGCCACCACCGTCGTCGACCGCGGGGTGCTGCGCGAGATCGCCGAACTGTGAAACGGGAAACCCGGTGATCGCCCTACTTCCGCGGGTCGCGCCCCAGCAAGCTGGAGCGGTGACAGCCGACACCATGACACCGCTCGACGGACTGGTCTACCGCCTCGTGGTGGCCGTGGACGTCGAGGGTTACAGCAAGCTCGACGCGCTGGACCAGTCCCTGGCGCAGACGCGGCTGGGCGAGGTCCTGGACCTGGCCGCCCACCACGCCGGGCTGGACCGCTCCCACTGGTACCGCCAGGTGCGCGGCGACGGCGAGCTGGCCGTGCTGCCCGCCGACGCGGACACCGCGTGGGTCGTCGCCCACTTCACCGACCGGCTCTCCGCCGCGCTGGAGGAGCTGCGCCGCGCGGGCACCCCGCTGCGGATGCGGGTGGCCATGCACTGCGGCCCGCTCACCGCGGGCCGGTTCGGCCTGGTCGGGGACGCCCCGATCGTGACCAGCAGGCTGCTGGACGCCAGGGTGGTGCGCCGGGAGCTGGCGGTCGCCGACTCGGACCTGGTGCTGATCATCTCGGGCCGGCTGTTCGACGACGTGGTCCGCACCCGGTTCCACGACCTCGACCCGAACCGGTTCCGCGCCACCCGGTTCCGGGTCAAGGGCAAGTCCTACGCGGGCTACCTGTGCGCCGGTCAGCCGAGACGGGGTTGAGCCGACGGCTAGCGGACGGCGCGGTCGGTGCGGCACGCTCACCGGATGCAGTGGACCGTGCGGGCCGGACGGCCCGACGACGCGCCCGAGATCGCCCGGATCAACGTCGACGCCTGGCAGCACTCGTACCGCGGGATAGTGGACGACCCGGTGCTGGACCGGATGCTGCCGGAGAGCAGGCTGCCGGCGTGGGCGCGGGTGCTGCGGCTGCCCGAACCCAGCCGGGTGTTCGTCGCGGTGGAGGAGGACACCGGCCGGATCGGGGCCTACTGCGCGGTCGACGCGGTCCGCGAGTCGAAGGACGCCCACCCCGACCTGCACACCGGCGAGCTGGTGGCGATCTACGCCGACCCCCGCTTCCACGGCCGGGGCGCCGGGCACGAGGTGCACGAGGCCGCGATGCGGCACCTGGTGGAGCAGGGGTTCCGGTACGCGGTCCTGTGGGTCTTCCAGGACAACGCCAAGAGCCGGGACTTCTACGAGTCGCACGGCTGGCGGCACGACGGCCTGGTGCACCGCTACGAGCTGGGCGGCCAGGAGCTGCCCGAGGTCAGGTACGGCCGGTTCCTGCCCGCGCCGCGCCGCCGGGGCAGGCAGCCGAGCCGCGTCTGAGCCGTGCGACCCCCTCGTCAGCCGAGCAGGGTGTAGTTCAGCTCCTCGCACACCCGCGCCAGCGGCAGGTCGAGGCCGGGGTGCTCCAGCGGCAGCAGCACGTCCGGCGAGGCGGGCAACCCGGTGCCGCCCGGCGGGTCCCACAGGCACACCGCCGGCGCGCCGGAGTCCATCGACGACCGGTACCACAGCCCGTCCAGCTCCGGGTAGGCCGCGCGGATGGCCCGCGCCCACTGCTGCGTCAGCCCCTTGGGGCCGGAGCTGATCTCCTGCGAGGCGCCCGCCCTGGTCGGCCACAGCCCGGTCAGGTCGAGCAGCCGCAGCGTCCGCCGCGGCCGCAGCACCACCAGGAACGGGCTGCGGGTCCGGCGGTCCACCACCGACGTCGCCTGGAACACCTCGGCGATCGACGTCCGCGCGGTCATCCCGAAGTACAGCACCCCCTGGTCGTGGGCGTGCGTCGGCGAGCCGTCCGGCGCGGGCGGCTGGGTGTCGAACCTGGCGTGCGGCAGCGGCCCGGTGTAGCGGAAGCTGTTCCACCGCTGCGGGTGCAGCCCCTTCGCGGCGAAGACGCGCACCAACCGGGTGGCCCGGTGCACGGCCACGACATCCTCGGTGCGACGCAGGGTCGCCTGGAGCACAGCGGGAGCGGGCGGCTGGGGGAGCCGTGACATTCGGGTCCAAGGGTCTCGGCGACAGGGGATCGTCGACGCCGGTGTTCATCGGCGTCGGGAGTTCGGCGCGTCGGGGTTCGGCGGCGTCGGGAGTTCGGCGGTGGCGTCGGGTTCAGGCGGGCGTGCCCAGTTGTGCGGCCAGCGCGGCCACCCGGCGCGGTTCGCCGCCTGCCAGCAGCCACTCGCGCGGCGTCGTGGGGCCGCCGTCCACCACCAGGTCCTCCTGCTCGGTCGTCATGAACCCGGCCACCACCAGCGCGGGCTGGTCCGGCGGCACGGCGGCCAGCACGGCCTCCAGCCCCGGCAGCACGCCGCCGCTCGCGAACTGCCAGGCGGGCAGCCGCCAGCTGCCCCGGTCCTTCCACCCGACCAGCCGGCCGACGCCGAGCCGGTGCCGGACCCGGCTGGTGTCCACGCCCAGCTGCCGCGCGGCCTCGGCCACGCTCAGCGCCGAGTCGCGCAGCACGGCGTGCGCCACCACGGTCCGCGCGCGCCCCTGGTCGTCGGTGACGCGGTGCGGGCTCAAGTCGAGGCCCACGTCGACCAGCGCGTCGCGCTGGTCCGGTGGGAAGTAGCTCGCCGGGTCCGGGTGTGGTGGGGCGAGCTTGCGCGCGGCGTCGGCCACGAGCGACAGGAACTCGTCGGGGGTGACCTGCAGACCTGCCTTGGCCAACACCGCCTCCAGCGCGGGACTCATGCGCACAGGGTATCCCGAGCGTGCGCTTTTGTGCGCATAGGTAACCCGATCGTCGGAACGTGGGGACGGAGTGCGCACAACTAGCCACCCTACGTAAACGAGCGAGGTGGGGCACGGTGACTTGGGCCTCATTCGGGTGCCGGCTACGATCCGTCCACCGACTCGTCGAAAGTGGTGCTGAAGGCCGTGAACACCGCAGGGGTGACATCGCCGACCCGGTTGCGCCTGACGGTCGCGGCCTGGTTCCTGGTCATGCTCGGCAACGTGCTGCACGTCGCGCGCCGTCCGCAGGACTGGTCGCTCGACCTGAGGGTGTACCGCGCGGGTGGTGAGGCGTGGCTGCGCGACCTGCCCGTCTACGCCGACCACTTCGCGACCTCGTTCGGCGGGCCGGACCTGCCGTTCACCTACCCGCCGATCGCGGTGGCGCTGTTCAGCGCGGTGGCGCTGGTGCCGCTGCAGGTGGCGATCGTCGGCATCGCGGTGGTGAACGTCCTGGCGCTCAGCGCGATCTGCCTGATCGCCGCGGTGCGGGTGCACGGCCGCAACGAGCGCGCCGTGCGGTGGGGTCTCGGCGTCGCCGCCGCGGTCTCGGTGTTCGACCCGCTGCGCGAGACGCTGTGGTTCGGCCAGATCAACCTGATCCTCGCGGTGCTGGTCGCGGTCGACTGCCTGCTGCCGCGCACCTGGCTGCCGCGCGGCGCGCTGATCGGCCTCGCGGCGGCGATCAAGCTGACGCCCGCGGTGTTCGTGCTGGTCTGGGTGGCCCGCCGGGAGTGGCGGCCGGTCCTCACCGCGATCGGGTCGTTCGCCGCGCTCGGGCTGGTCGGCTTCGCGATCATGCCGTCGAACGCGCGGGAGTTCTGGCTGCACGCCCTGCTCGACCCGGGCCGGGTCGGCCGGTTGACCTACACCGGCAACCAGTCGGTGCGCGGGGTGCTCGCCCGGTTGGGGTTGGAGGGCAACGCGCAGGTGGTCGTCTGGGTGCTGCTCGCCCTGGTCCTGGTCGCGATCACCGTCCACGTGTGCGCGCGTTCGAAGGACGACGTGGTCAACTTCCTGGCCGTCGCCGTCGTGGGGCTGCTGATCTCGCCCGTGTCGTGGGGGCACCACTGGGTCTGGATCGGGCCCGCGCTCGTGGTGCTCACGGCGGTGCGCGGCGGACCGGCGTTCCGGGCGGCGGCACTGCTGGTGGCGGCGGTCTTCGCGGTCGGGCCGCACTGGCTGTTCCCGAACGACAACGACGTCGAGCGGCACTGGGAGTGGTGGCAGCAGGTGGTGGGCAACGCCTACGTCTGGTGCGGGCTGGCGTTCCTGGTCGTGCTGCTCGTCCGCGCCCTGCGGAACCGGGACCGGGAACGGGAACCGGACTTGGAGCTGCCGCGCCCGGCGTGAGGGTCAGGCGCCGCCGGTGATCGCGGTGACCGCGCGCTCGCGGGTCGCCTCGTCCACCTCGTCCAGCCGGAAGCCGCGGGCCACGATGTGCGCCACCAGGTCCGGCTCCGGCGGGAGGCCGTGCTTGCGCAGGTAGTGCGGCACCGCCCCGGCCCAGATCCACGAGCCGTCGGTGCGGAAGTTCAGCGGCACGTCCTGGTCGCCCGGCACGAACTCGTCCACGTCCAGGCTGCGCGCGGCCAGCACGACCGGCGCGCCCTCCAGGTAGGTCAGCAGCGCCTCGCCCAGCGCCTCGTCCAGCACCTGCCGGTTCACCACCGGGCGACCGGCCTCGTCCCGGCCGTCGTAGACGTTCGCGGTGCGCAGCGGCTCCTCGTCCGACCGGTCGGGCGGCGGCAGCGGCGGCAGGCCGACCCGCTGGCGCAACCACGCCGGGATGCGGTCGTCCTGGCGGGGGAACGTGCGCAGCTCGTCCTGGAAGCCGATCACCGGCGGCGGGTTGCGCCAGCGCGGCTCGTCGTCGGCGTTGAAGTCGACCGAGAACGCGGCGGGCGCCTCGATCTCGTACACCGCGCTCAGCCACGTGCCGCGGACCGGCTCGTGCATGCCCGCGCGGAGCCGGCCGAACAGCTGCACCACGTCCATCGGCGGGCGCACCGGCCGCCACTGCCCGTCGGGGCCCGCGAACGCCAGGTCCACCTCGATGTGCCGACCGGCCGCCCGGTACTCGGCCCGGACCCGGTGCCACCCGGGCGGGAGCGCGGGGAGCATGGCGCGGCCGATCTGCCTGACGAGCTGGTTCTGCTCCTGCTCGGTCAGCGGCGCGGCTGGTTGGCTCATGCGTCGAACACCCCTATCAGCTCCCCCCGACCCGGTGCGCTGATCTTAACCGCCGGGACAGCCGCACGTGGCCGGTCGGGCGAGACCCGGGGGGCGGCGCGACCTGCGTCAGTCGCCGGACTTGAAGCTGTCCCGGATCGCGTCTTCCCTCTGCTGGTACTGGTCGACGGTGTCCTTGACGGCCCGGCCCGCGGCCTCCATCGCCTCCACCGCGCCCTGCAGCGCGTCCAGCCCCCACTGCTCGACCGGGTCGAGCATCATCCGGAACGGCTGGCAGATGATGCCGTAGGCGTCGGTCGGCATGCTCACCGTCTTCGCCGCGTCCACCGCGCCCTGCAACCGCGCGCCGAGGTCGTCCAACTGCTTGTGGTGCGCGGCGAGCGTGTCGGCGACGATTTCGAAACCGGCCATGAGATCCCCCTGGAGAGCTGGTCAGGAAAGGAAGGACCGACCACCGAAGTCGTCGTCCTCGTCCGGTCCGCGGGCGGGCCTGCGCGGCGGGGTCGGCGGTGGTCCGGGGCGCGCGGCGGGCGGCGGCGGGGGAGCATCGTCGTCCTCGATGCCGAACCGCAGCTCGCGGCCGACCGGCGGCGCCTGCGGCCCGTCCTCGTGCGGCGGCGCGGGGAAGTTGCGCTTCGCCTCGTCGAACAGCGCGTTGGCCGTCTCGTCCCCGGTGCCGATGGTCTCGGCCATGGCCCGCTGGAGCAGTTCCGGGATGCGCGACTGCGCGCGCTGCAACGTCCGCATCACCTCGGCCGACACCTCGGCCATCCGCCTGTCCCGCGCGGACTCGGCGATCTCCAGGTGGGTCAGGATGCCGTTCGAGCCGATGGTGAGCCGCACCGAGCCGTCCCGCGACGCTTCGGAGATGGTCATCCCCTGCACGCGGGAGGCCATCTCCTGGTAGCGCTCGGCCTTCTGCTGAATGCTCTGCTGCCACTGGCCGAGCATGCGTTCGGACGCGCCGATGTCCTCGGGCACGGTGGCTCCCCCCTGGCTGGTGCGGTCGGTCCACACAGGATGACGCAGTGGTGAACGGCCCGGTTCCGGCCGGCGGTCGAACGCTCCGAGCGGAGCGGGGCCGGAACCGGGCCGCGACGCGCTCAGTTCACGCCGAGCAGGTCCACCACGAAGATCAGCGTCTCGCCGGGCTTGATCACGCCGCCCGCGCCGCGGTCGCCGTAGCCCAGGTGGGCCGGGATGACCAGCTTGCGCCGGCCGCCGACCTTCATGCCCGCGACGCCGCGGTCCCAGCCGGCGATGACGCGGCCGCCGCCCAGCGGGAAGCTGAACGCCTCGCCGCGGTCCCAGGAGGCGTCGAACTGCTCGCCGGTCGAGTGCGACACACCGACGTAGTGCACGTGCACGAGCTGACCGGGCGACGCCTCGGGACCGTCGCCGACGGTGATGTCCTCGATCACCAGGTCGGCGGGCGGTGCGCCGTCGTACGGCTCGACCTCGGGCTTGCTCGGGGCCATGTGATCTCCTGTGGTCGCTCCACCCCCTGGCCGGGGGTGTTGGGCAATTCGGTCCTGGCCTACTCAATCACGTCGCCGTCGAGGTGACCGATCGGACCGCGCAACCGTTTGCCCCTCCCGTCCCGTCCTGGGTGCATGAGACGACGGTCTTGGGGTGTGCGGGCCGCGGTGTTCGGCGGCGCCGCGCTGGTGGTGGGGGTGAGCGCGGCCTCCGCCGTGCCCACGCCGGAGCAGGACTGGCGGGTCCTGCCGCCGATCGAGGCGGTGCCGGTCGACCTGGTGGGGTTCGACACCTGCGACACCGCGCTGGCCGAGCTGCGGACGGCGATCTCGCCGCACGTCGGCCCGTACGGGCTGGACGGTCACAACTTCGTGGCGAACGCCGAACGGGGCGGGGTCCAGCTGGACTCCAAGGCGGGCAGCGCGCAGCAGCCGCCCGGCGCGGCCCCCGTGCCCGAGCACTCGAAGACGAACGCGCACGAGGCGGGCGTGGACGAGCCGGACCTGGCCAAGACCGACGGCGAGCGGGTCGTCACGGTCGCCGACGGGAAGCTGCGCGTGCTGGACGTGGCCACCGGCGAGCTGACCGGCACGCTCGACGTGCCCGCCGGCCACGCCTCCCAGCTGCTGCTGCACGATGACCGCGCGCTCGTCGTCGGGCAGGGTGAAGCGGGGTGGGGCATCGCGGTCGACGGCCCGTACCAGGGGCGGTCCGGCGACTCGTCGGTGACGCTGGTCGACCTGTCCGCCGCGCCGCGCGTCCTGGGCACGCTCACCGTCACCGGCCGGTACGTCGACGCGCGGCAGGTCGGGGACGTGGTGCGGGTGGTCGTGCACTCGGCGCCGCGGCTGCCGTGGGTGTACCCGACCGACGGTCGCGGCGAGGCGGAGTCGCTGGTCGAGAACCGGGAACTGGTCGCCGCCGCGCCGGTCGGGGCCTGGCTGCCGCGCTACGAGCTGACCGGCGCCGACGGCGCCCGCTCGGAGGGCGAGCTGGTGTCGTGCGACCGGGTCAGCCGGCCCGCGGACCACTCGGCCACGTCGATGCTGTCCGTGCTGACGTTCGACTTCCCCGGCGAGCTCGGCTCCGGCGACGCCGTGACGATCATGGCCGACGGCGACACCGTCTACGGCACCGGGACCTCGCTGTACGTGGCCGACGACCACCACCTGCGGCCGATGACCCGCTTCGCGCCGACCACCCCGCCGATGACGGCGATCCACCAGTTCGACGTGTCGCGGCCGGGCCCGCCGGAGCACGTGGCGTCCGGCCGGGTCGCGGGCGTGCTGCTCAACCAGTACTCGCTGTCCGAGCACGAGGGGCACCTGCGGGTGGCGACGACGTCCTCGGACGCGCCGGGCATCCCCGAGCGGGCGCCCGCGACGCAGAGCGCCGTCACCGTGCTGAAGCGGGACGGCGCGCGGCTCGCCGAGGTCGGCAAGGTCGACGGCCTCGGCCTCGGCGAGCGGATCTACAGCGTGCGGTTCGTCGGCCCGGTCGGTTACGTGGTGACGTTCCGGCAGGTCGACCCGCTCTACACGCTGGACCTGTCCGACCCGGCGCGACCGCGCGCGGTGGGGGAGCTGAAGATCACCGGTTACTCGGCGTACCTGCACCCGGCCGGGGACGGCAGGCTGATCGGCGTCGGCCAGGAGGCCACCGGGCAGGGCCGGGTGACCGGCACGCAGGTGTCGCTGTTCGACGTGTCCGACCCGGCAGCGCCGACCAAGGTCGCGGGCCACCACCTGCCCGGCGCGAACTCGGAGGTCGAGTTCGACCCGCACGCATTCTTGTACTGGCCCGCGCGTGACCTGGTGGCGCTGCCGGTGCAGTCCGGGCCGACGGAGGACGACCCGTCGGCCGGGTACTCCAGCGGTCTGCTGGTGCTGCGGCTCGGTGGCGGCGCGTTCTCCGCGCTGGGCACCGTCCGGCACGAGGGGTCGACCTACGACCCGGGCATCCGCCGGGCGCTGGTGATCGGCGACGACCTGTGGACGGTGTCCGCGGCGGGCGTGCGGATCAGCGGGCTCGACGGGCTCGCCCAGCGGGCGTGGGTGCCGTTCACCTGATCTGGTCGTGCAGCAGGCGGTGCGCGAGGACCGTGCCGCCTGCCATCGCGGCCGGCAGCACGACCAGCGCCGCCAGCGGGACGAGGCACAGCAGGTAGGTCGGCACGGCGAAGCCGAGCGTGACGGCCCGCCGCTTGCGCAGCGTCCGCCTGCGCACGTCCAGCTTCAGGCCGCGCCGGGTGAACGGGATCGCGGTCAGCTCGATGCCGAGCAGCGTCGCGTTGACGCACACCGCGATCACCGGCACCACGGTCTGCCCGACGACCGGGATGAACCCGGCGGCGAACAGCGGGACGGCGCACAGCACCGCGATGCCGATCAGCAGCACGGCGTCCCGCGCGCCGACCGCCGCCGACTTCAGCCAGGTCACCTGCTCGGCCTCGGGCACGCCGCCGAGGTGGGTGTCCTCGACGGTCTCCGCGATGTGCTCGTAGAACGGGCCGCCGATGATCAGCGTGATGGCGGTGAACAGCAGCAGCCCGATCGCGATGAACGCGCCGATGATCGAGAAGCCCGCGGCGAACCGGGTGGCCGCGCGCAGGCCCTCGCTCCAGTCGTCGGCGAACGGCGTGACCCAGGCGGCGATGTCGTCGATCCACACCGCGAGGCCCACCACGCCGCCGATCAGCAGCACGGTCGTGAGCAGCGCCGGCACCGCGCCGATCAGCAGCAGCTTGGGCGACCGGAACACCAGCCCGAAACCCTGCCCGAGGAGCCCGACACCGGTGGAGAAGTCACGCAGCACTCTGATCACCGGCGGAGCATAGCCGCGGCCGGCCGGGCGGCGGGACCGTTCCGGTCGGGTGCGGCGGGCGTCACCGACGACGGCGGAAGCTGAACGACCGCGCGCCGGCGCCGACGCCGGCCAGGTGCAGGGCCACGCACAGCAAACCGGCCATGAGCAGCGTGCCGCCGTCCAGCACGGAGCCGAGCGAGGCGTTCGCCAGGTCGAGCAGCAGGGCGAGGCCGAAGATGACCGCTGCGATGATCGCGAGCACGGGAACCTCCAGGGTGGTAGTTGACCACCAGTTACCCGGGCTCCAGAGCCCCCAAGCCGGCGTTCGGCCCAACTTCGAAGTCCAGGTAGGTCAGCGGACCCGCGTCCGCGACGTCGCCGATCGCGTCCCGGTAGGGCCTGATCAACACGTTATGATCACCCGGTCAGCCGCGGCACGCCGTCGCCCGTCTCGGCCCAGGCCAGCAGGCCCGCCACGTCCACCCCGTGCGGCGGGTCGTCCCGGTAGGGCGAGATGTTGCGCGCGCCCCGGCTCAGCAGCGAGGTCGCGCCGGACCGGTTGCCGCGCGCGGCGTGGGTCAGGCCGACGGCGAGCTGCGCCAGGCCCCGCCACAGCTCCCGCTCGGGCTCGGGCGCCGCTTTCCACGCGTCCTCCAGCACTTCGTGCGCGTGGAACGGTCGGCCGAGGTCGAGCAGCCGCTGCGCCTCGGTGAGCGCTTCCCCCGGCGTGCGCGGCACGCCCTCCGGCTGGCGCTCGACGCCCGGCAGCCCGTAGGGCAGGGGTCGGCCGAGCCCGTCGCGCGGTCGCGCGTTGCGGGCCCGGCCCTGCTCGTCGCGGTCACGCGGGCTGGTCGACACGTCTTGATCGTGTCACGAACCACCGCCCGCGTCATGCCCGGAAACCCGGGGGAGTCGGCTCAGGCGCGTGCTTCTCGAAAGCCGAGCGAGGCGCGGCCGACCTCCACGGACACCTCGGTCGCGTTGGATCACCCGGCGCAGCAAGGCTTTCGCCCGTTCGACGCGCCGGTTCACCGCGACGATCGGCCGCCGTGGCGCACGGCCCGGTGAGCGGGCGTCACCCCGACGAGGGGTTCTGCCGGTCCCGGCGGGCGGGTGGGGATCACCGCGCACAGCATCGGGTGCATGCCGCGCACCCACCTGGCCGGACCCCTCGCCGCGTTCGCGCTGGTCGCCGCCGTCGCCTTGCAGGGCGTCGGGGTGGCCGCACCGCTGCCGGGCGGGCTCGGGCCGTGCCTCGGACCGCTGTGCCCCGACGTCTTCCCGCCGGTGGGCAACGGCGACTTCGCCGGCCGGGACGACGCGGTGAACATCTTCGTCGGCGGCGACTTCCTGGTCCGCCACGCCGCCGCCGAGGCCGAGGGGCGGGTGGTCGTCGGCGGGACCTTCGACCAGGCCAAGGACCCCGGCGGCTCGAAGGTCTACAACGTCGGCATCGTCGGCGCGGGGTCGCGCGTGCCGCCGCCCGACGGGTCGGACTTCCTGGTCACCGGCGGCGCGGTGGCGGTCGCCGACGGGCAGGAACTGCTCGCCGAGGGCGGCGTGGTGCGGCACGCGGGGCCGTTGACCGGCGCGATCACCGGGACCGACGCGCCGGACCCGGACGCCTTCGCGCCGTACGCCGGGCTCTCGGCTCAGCTGACCGCGGCCTCCCGGTGCTACGCCACCGCGGTCGCCACCGGCACCGCGGTGAACGAGGGCTACCGGACCCTGTTCACCGGCGACGGCACGTCGGCGTTGCAGGTGTTCACCGTGGACTTCGACCTCGCGGCGGCCGGCGGCGGGCAGCAGGGCATCGAGTTCGCCGGCATCCCGGCGGGCGCGACGGTGCTGGTGAACCTGGTCGGCGCGGCGCGGCGGATCGTGACGTACAGCGGCGACCTCGCCGACAGCAGCCCGTTCAACGCGTTGCGGGAGCGGTTGCTGTGGAACTTCCCCGAGGCCACTTCGGTGACCATCGGCGGCCTCGGGCAGTTCCAGGGCAGCGTGCTGGTCGGCGAGCCGGGGAGCACGGCGGTGGTGACCGTGCCGGGCACGGCGGGCCGGTTCTTCACCACCGGCTCGCTCACCCACGGCGGTCCGGCGAACACCGGGCAGGAGTTCCACGCCTACCCGTTCAACGGGGACCTGCCCTCGTGCGTCGACACCACCACGACCACCGCGCCTACCACCACCACGACGACGACCACCACCACCACGACCACCACCACCACGACCACCACCACCACGACCACCACTGCCACGACCACCACAACCGCTGTGCCCACGACCTCGCCGACGCCCACCACCGCCGCGCCCACCACCGCCGCGCCCACGACCACCGCGCCCACTACGAGCGCTCCGACCACCGCAGTGACGACGTGGCCGGACGAGGGGACGGGCGGTTCCCGGCACCACGACGACCTGGCCGCCACCGGCGTGGACGTGCGCCCGCTGGCCGCGCTCGGCGGGCTGGCGGTGGTGGGCGGCTTGGCGCTGCTGACCCTGGTCAGGCGGCGGAGTTCGCGGTGATGCAGTCCAGCAGGGCGTAGAGCCGGGCCGCCGCGGTCCGGTCGAGGTCCGGCCGGTCCAGGTCGACCGGCCGGCCCGCCCGGGAAGCGGTGAGCGGCGCGGTGGGCGGGGGCGCCAGGAACCGGTGGACCTGGTCCGCCGCGTCCGCCACCGGCCTGGCGAACCGCTTCGCCACCAGGTCGAGCGCCCGGCCGCGCAGCCCGCCGACCTGCGCGCCGAGGCCGCTGTCCACGAACATCGGGTTGTGCAGCACGTACCGGACCGGGCTGCCCGGGTGCCGGTCGGCGAAGCCCGCGCCGAGCAGGTCGGCCGCCCGCGAGCCCTGGCTGACCGCCCAGGACGCGCGGTAGCGCCGGTCCAGCGCCAGGTCGTCCCACCGGATGCCGGGCCCGCGCGGCCCGGCCACCCCGCACACGCTCACCACGACCGGCGACGTGGACCGCTCCAGCACCGGCAGCAGGCGTTCCACCAGCACGAACCGGCTCACCGCGTACAGCGCGAACATGTGCTCCAACCCGTCCTCGGTGAGCACCCGGCGGCGCTGGAACCGGCCCGCTCCCAGCACCAGCCGGTCCACCACGTCGAACCGCCCCGCCACCTCGGCGACCACTGCGGCCATGCCCGCCAGCGTGCTCAGGTCGCCGCGGATCAGCTCGACCCCGGCCGGCGCGTCCGCCGACCGGCCGACCACCGCCACCCGGTGGCCCTCCCGCGCCAACCGCTCGGCCAAGCTCCGCCCGATGCCGTTCGTGCCACCCGTGATCACCGCGTTCGCCATAACCTGGAGCCTGGCCCGCGGCACGACGACCCGGAAGAAGGCACATCCATGTCACTGGTCCCGGTGCCGGTCACGGCGGCCGACCGCGCCGCCTGCCCGGTGTCCGACCTGCTGGCCCGCGTCGGCGACAAGTGGAGCGTGCTGGTGCTCAGCCTGGTCTCCGAAAGCCCTCGCGGGTTCAACGAACTCGACCGCGCGGTGCACGAGCTGAGCCGCCGCATCCTCACCCGCACGCTGCGCAACCTGGAGCGCGACGGCCTGGTCGGCCGGCACGTGCGACCGGGCAGGGCCGCCGGCGTCACGTACTCGGCGACCGCGCTCGGCCGCTCGCTGCTGGAGTTCGTCGTCCCCTTGGGACAGTGGGTGCTCCGGCACGAGGGCGAGATCGAGGCGGCGCGCTCCCGCTACGACTCGAAGAGGTCCACAGTGGACTGATCTGGGCACGCCGGTGGCCCGCTCGCGCGACGGCGGTGTGCCGTGACGTCATCGCGCGAGCGGGCCGGTACAGCGGTGATCAGACCCCGGCGACGGACTGGATCCAGGACCGGTAGCGGGTCACGTTCGTGTAAGCGGTGGTGGTCTGCCGGTCGCTGGTGGACGCGACGCCGACCTGCACGCCGCCCGCCATCATCGGACCGCCCGAGTCACCGCCCGCCGTGATGCCGTTGCCGCGCCGGGCGCAGATCGCGCTGCCGCCGTAGGCGTCGGTGCAGCCGCCGGTGACGGTCACGTTCGCCACCTTCAGGTACTGCGACTGGCAGTTGATCTCCGAGCCGCACTGGGACGTCGCGCCCCAGCCGTAGACCTGCACGGACTGGCCGACGGTGACCGAACCCGGCTGGCCGAGCCGGGCGTAGGTCGCGGACACGGAGCGGTCGAGCCGGACCAGGGCGAGGTCCGACGAGTGGTTCGTCGTCTGCACGCCGTTGGCGACGGTGCCGCCCGACGTCTGGTCGAGGCTGCCGATGCGGAACGACAGCCCGCCGCCGGTGACGCAGTGCTTCGCGGTCAGGATCCACGTCGGCGCGATGATGGTCGCGCTGCACGTCTGCCTGCCGTTGGAGAACAGCCGGGCCGCCCACGGGGCGTTGCTCGCGTAGCCCCCGCCGATGATGTACGGCGTCACGCCGCCCTCCGCCGTCGCCGGCGCGGCCGACGCCGACGGGACGAGAGCGACCAGGGACAGCAGGGCGGCTGCGAGCGCAGGGATCAACCTGGTGATTCGCAAGGGTTCCTCGATTCCGAAGACACGCGATCGCTCGCGCACAGGGGTGTCTTGGGTCAGGAGATTCCTACCACCCGTCCGGGTGAAACAGGACATATCGAATCAGTTATAACGCGGGCGATAACGTGATCCGCATGCTCGTCGAACTGGCCATCGGGGACGCGTACGGCGCGGGCTTCGAGTACGCCGACCCGTCCTTCGTGACCAGGCACAACACCCTCGCCGGGTACGTGCGGCACCCGCGGCGCCACGGCATCGCGCCGGGCAGCTACACCGACGACACGCAAATGACGCTGGCTCTGGCGGAACTGCGGGCGTCCGGCGTGCCGTGGACGCCCGAGTCGGTGGCGTCGGCGTTCGTGACCGCCTTCCACCGCGACCCGCGGGAGGGGTACGCGAGTGGTTTTCAGGCATTCCTGGAGACCGTGCGCACCGGCGACGAGTTCCTGGCCCGCATCCGGCCCGACAGCGACAAGAGCGGCGCGGCGATGCGCGCCGCCCCCGCCGGCCTGCTGCCGACCGTGGCGGACGTGCTGCACCACACCGACGTGCAGGCCAGGGTCACCCACGACACGCCGGACGGGGTGGCGGCGGCGCGGGCGGCGGCGTTGGCCGTGCACTACTGCCACCATGCGCTGGGTCCGGTGGCGGAGGTGGGCTCGTGGATCGCCGACCGGCTCGGTTCGGGGGAGTGGGCGCGGCCGTGGCGCGGGAAGGTCGGGTCGAAGGGCGTGATGAGCGTGCGGGCGGCGCTGACCGCGCTGTCCGGTGGCGGTTCGCTGAGCGCGGTGCTGCGCGAGTGCGTCGCCTTCACCGGGGACGTGGACACGGTCGCCACCATCGCCCTGGCAGCCGCCGCGGAGTCGGCCGAGATCACCGCGGACCTGCCGCAGGTCCTGGTGGACGGCCTGGAGAACGGCCCCTTCGGCCGCGACCACCTGGCCCGGCTGGACTCCCGGTTGCGGTAGCGCTCGCGCTCGGGCGGCATCGCCAGGGTTCAGGTGGCAGCGGTCGGTCCAGGCGGCGGCGATCGGTCTCGGCTGTGGGTGGTTGGGCGTGCGGGCTCAGCGGGCCGTGCTCGGGCGGTTGGCCCCTGCAGTCAGTGGTGTTCGCGGTAGTGCTTGATCAGTTCCTCGACCCGGTCCTCCGGCCACGGGCAGCGGAGATCGCCGAACAGGGCCGCGAAGAACAGCTCCAGGTGCGCGTGCCAGGCCGCCAACGCCTGCGGTGCGAACGCCGGGTCCGCGAGCACGTGCGTCAGCTCGACCTCCGTGCCCTGGTCCGGGCCGTGCCGGAACTCCCAGCGCACCCGCCCGGTCGGCGAGTCGAACGCCAGCACGCGCGGCTCGGTGCGCTCGACCAGCGGGCCGGGCGGCACGTGCGGGTTGGCGGCGCGGGGCGGCACGCCCTGCTCGCCCTCGGTCAGCAGCGACCACACCTCGTCCAGCGGGCGCCAGACCAGGTCGCGGACGAACCGCACCACGCCACCGTCGAACCGGCCCTCGTCCAGCCCGAACTCGCGGAGGTAGCGCTCCACCGGCTCGCGCACGTCCGCCGGCGGCTCGAACGGCCGGTCGGCGAGCCTCGCCACCAGCCCGGCCAGGCAGGTGTCCCAGCCGGCGGCGTTGCGCGCCGCGCCCTGCTCGCCGCCCAGCACGTGCGTGAACACCAGCAGGCAACCCCGCTCGTGCGGCAGCAGCTCGAACCGCAGCACGTCGGTGTTCCACCGGAACGCGAACACCCTCGGCGGGTCGGACTCCAGCACCTCGCCGGTGGTGACCTGGTCGGGGAAGGAGAACGTCATCTCCCGCCCGTCGACCGCCACCGCCGCCGGGAACCAGTGCGCCAGCTCGCCCGGCTCCGTGATCGCCCGCCACACCTTGGCCGGCGGGTGCGCGAGCACCCGTTCGAACCGCAGCACGGGCTTGCCGTTGATCCGCCGCAACTCGGTGCTCACGAGTCCACCTCGTCCAGTCGGCGCTCCAACGCGTCCAGGCTGTCCTCCCACATCCGCCGGTACGGCGCGAGCCAGGCGTCGACCTCGGCCAGCGGCCCGGGCCGCAGCCGGTAGAGCCGCCGCTGGGCGTCCCGCCGGACCTCCACCAGCCCGGCCTCGCGCAGCACCCGGAGGTGCTTGGACACCGCGGGTTGGCTCAGCGACAGCCCGTCGACCAGGTCGTTGACCGGCCGCTCACCCTCCCGCAGCACGTCGAGGATCCACCGACGCTGCGGGTCGGCGAGCACGGAGAACGTAGATGCCATGACGGCAATATAGCCGTACTGGCATGTAGGGTGTCAATCAGGCGCTCACCCCCGCCCGGCGGATCGGCATCAGCGGCGCGGGCGCGCCGGTCAGGAAGTCCGCCACCACCGACGCGCACAGCTCGGGCCGCTCGAACAGCATCAGGTGCGACGTGCCCGGCAGGACGCAGAGCTGCGCGTTCGCGATGCCCCGGTACATCGCGACGGTGTGCTCCAGGTGCACGATGTCGTCATCGCTGCCCAGCACCAGCGTGGGACTGGTGATCGCGCCCAGGTCGACCGCCTCCGGCTCGTGCGCGGCGCGGGCGAACTTCTCCACCACCACCGGCAGGTGCTCGCGGCCGTCCGGCGACACCTCGGCGTACCGGTCGGCCACCTCGCCCGGCAGCTCGCCGCCCGGCTCGGGCAGGAACAGCCAGCCGTCCTTGGAGTAGCCCGAGTTCAGCACCACCAGCCCGCGCACCAGGTCCGGTCTGCGCTGCGCCACGCCGAGCGCCACCACGCCGCCCGCGCTGTAGCCCGCCAGGTGCGCCGGGCCGCCGACCACCCGCTCCAGGAACGCGATCACGTCGCCCGCCAGCACGTCCAGCGGCACCGGCCCCGGTACGTCCGGCGTCCGCCCGTGGCCCCGCCGGTCCACCAGGAACACCCGGAAGCGGTCCGCCAACCGCGCCAGGTTCGCCTCGAAGTCCCGCGAATCGCTGAAACCGCCGTGCAGCAGCACCAGCGGCTCACCCTCGCCGCGCACCTCGTACCAGGTGCGCACACCGTCCACCGTCTCGTACATCCCGATCCCTTCCCGTGTTGTCACCAAGTCGTACGGGAGGGGTCCGACAAAATCGTCGGCAGATCGAAGAGTTCGAACAGATGTTCACCCGGAAAGGTGGTCGAACCGACTACCGAGCCACCGGAGAACTCCACCGGCGCCAACGCGAACGGCCGCAACGGCGGTAGCAGCAGCCGGTGAGCTCCACGCGGTGCGCTTCCAGGTCCACCTCACCCGTTAGGATGAACTCGGCGCCTCTACCCCGGTGCAGCCCTCATGCGTGGCACGACCGCGTGAACCTTCACCGCTCGACCACTCCGAGGAGCCCCCATGCCGCGCACGTTCGCCGGTTCCCCCGTCCGGGACCTGCTCGCCCTCACCTCGCGCCCCGAGGTCGTCTCCTTCGCGGGCGGCCTGCCCGCGCCCGAGCTGTTCGACGTCGACGGCCTGCGGGCGGCGTTCGACCGGGCGTTGAGCAGGCGTTCCCTGCAGTACGCGCCCACCGAGGGCGACGCCGACCTGCGCGCCGCCGTCGCCGACCGGCTCACCCGGCGCGGCCTGCCCACCGGCGTGGGCGACCTGCTCGTCACGTCCGGCTCGCAGCAGGCGTTGGCGCTGGTGGCGACCGCCCTGCTGGAGCCGGGCGCGGTGGTCGCGGTCGAGGAGCCGACCTACCTCGCGGCGCTGCAGTGCTTCCGGCTCGCCGACGCGCGGGTCGTGCCCGTCGCGGGCGACGAGCACGGCGTGGACCCCGCCGCGCTGGCCGACGTCGTCGAGCGGGAGCGGCCGCGGCTGCTGTACCTGGTGCCGACGTTCGCCAACCCGACCGGGCGGACGCTGGCCGCGGCCAGGCGGGCCGAGATCGCCGCGCTGGCCGACCGGCACGACCTGTGGGTGGTCGAGGACGACCCGTACAGCGAGCTGCGCTACCGGGGCGAGCCGGCGCCGTCGCTGGCCTCGATGAGCGACCGGGTGCTGCACGCGGGCAGCTTCTCCAAGGTCGGCGCGCCGGGCATGCGGCTCGGCTGGCTGCGCGCGCCCGAGTCGATCATGCGCACGCTGGTGGTCGTGAAGCAGGCGGCGGACCTGCACACGTCCGCCGTCGACCAGGCCGCGGCGGCGGTCTACCTGCGGGACAACGACCTGGACGCGCACATCCGCAGGCTGTGCGCGGCCTACGGGGAGCGGCGGGACGCGATGATCGCCGCGCTGCCGTCGACCGTGCCGGCCGGGACGCGGTGGAGCGATCCAGACGGCGGGATGTTCGTGTGGCTGAGCTTGCCCGGTGACGTGGACACGGCGTCGTTGGTGACGTCGGCGTTGGAGCGTGATGTGGCGTTCGTGCCCGGCGCGCCGTTCTACGCGACGACACCGGACCGGTCGACCCTGCGGTTGTCGTTCACCACCAACACGGTCGCCGAGATCGCCGAGGGCATGCGCCGGCTGGCGACCGTGCTGCTGCCCTAGCGACCGCCCGTCCCCGGACCGGTTCGGCGCGGTCCCGGGCAGGTGGTGGGAGTTTCCGGGGGCACGAGCCTTGGCCGGGGGTGACCGGCGTCCCTACCTTCGGTGGTGCTGCCGGCCGCGCTCGTCGTGGTGCTCGCGGCCGCGTCGGCGCCGCTGATCGCGCTGTACGCCGGCGCGCGGGGTGAGCACGTGCCGGAGGTGCAGCGCCTGGAGCAGAGCAGCCGGTCGCTCACCGACGCCGAGAACAGGCTCGCCGCGACCGACGCGCAGAACGACGACGTGGCGAACCGGATCACCGGCCTGGAGGCGCGCAACGCCGACCTGCGCCGGTGCGCCGAGCCCGCCAAGGACACGATCATCGCGGCCCGGGACGGCGACGACGCGGCCCTCGGGCCCGCCATCGGTCGCGCCACGGCCAACTGCTGAGCGGGGAGCCACGCATGACCACGCCGGAAGCCGACCGCCAGCCGATCACCCCACCCAACCGTTCCCGGTGCTCGCACCGCTACCCGACCGCGCACCGCCACCCGACCACGCACCGCCACCCGACCAAGCACCCTCGGCCGACCAACCACCCACGCCTGACCAAGCACTGGCGGCCGACCGGTTACCGGTCGCCGACCGGTCCGCGCCGCCACCGCCCGCTGCCGCCCCGAGCCGCACCCCGCTGGTCGTGCTGACCGCGTTGGCCGTCGTGCTCGCCCTCACCGCCGGCGTCTTCACCGTCCTCTACCTGGGCGAACGCGCCGAGCGCGACGGCGTGGCCGCCACCCGCGCCGATCGGGAGCGCGTCCTCGCCGACGTCCGCGAGCAGCAGGAAGGACTCGACGCCGCCCTGGCGACCAACAAGTCCCGTGAAGCCACCCTGATCAGCGAGAACGACCTGCTCGCCACCTGCGTGGAGGCGGCGCGGACCTACTTCGACCTGCCACCCGGCCGGTCAGACGCGTCGTCCCAGGTCTTCGCCGTCATGTACGACGTCTGCCCGCAGCTCTGACTCCACCGCCGCCCGGACGCCGCGGACCGCCAGCCGGTCCGCGCGTTCGTTCTCCGGGTGCCCCGCATGCCCCTTCACCCAGTGCCACTCGACCTGGTGCGACGCCGCGGCGACGTCGAGGCGCTGCCACAGGTCGACGTTCTTCACCGGCTGGCGGGCCGTCGTCAGCCACCCGTTGGACTTCCACTTGGCCATCCACGACAGCACGCCGTTGCGCACGTAGGTGCTGTCGGTGTAGATCCGCACCACCGAGGGGCGCTTGAGCGTTTCCAACGCCCGGATCGGGGCCATCAGCTCCATCCGGTTGTTGGTGGTGTCCGCCGACTCCCCGCCGAACAGGTCGCGCTCGTGCGACCCGTACCGCAGCACCGCGCCCCACCCGCCCGGTCCGGGGTTGCCGCTGCACGCGCCGTCGGTGTAGATCTCCACCACCTGCTCCATGCGGCGAAACATACCCAGCGGTCCCGCGGGCCGGTTCGTTGCGCCCAGAGCGCAACCGCTGCGCCCCACCGCCTGCCGCGGGCACCCTGGGCGGATGGCACTGGGTTTCGCGGGTGAGGTGGCCGACTTCTACCACCGGTTCCGGCGGGGTTATCCGCCGGAGGTGTTCGACGCGGTGGTGGCGACGTTCGGGTTGACGCCCGACGACGTCGCGATCGACCTGGGGTGCGGCACCGGCCAGGTGGCGGTGCCGCTCGCGGAGCGGGTCCGCGCCGTGGTGGGCGTGGACCCGGAGCCGGACATGCTGGCGCACGCCCGCCGCGCGGCGGCGGGTCGGACCAACCTGAGCTGGGTGGTCGGGACGGACGCGGACGTGCCCGCGTTGCGGGCCGCGCTCGGTGACGGGTCGGTCGGCGTGGTGACGATCGGGCAGGCGCTGCACTGGATGCGGCACGAGGAGCTGTTCGGCGAGCTGGCCGCACTGGTCCGGCCCGGTGGCGGGGTGGCCGTGCTGACCAACGGGACGCCGCTGTGGTTGCAGGACAGCGACTGGTCGCGGGCGTTGCGCACGTGCCTGGAGCAGTGGTTGGGCCAACGGGCGGGCAACACGTGCGGCACCGACGACGATTCGCAGCGCCGGTACGGGGAAAGCCTCGCCGCCGCCGGGTTCCGGGTCGGCGTCCACCAGGTCGACTACAGCGGAGCGCTGGACCTGGAGTCCGTTGTGGGCGGTGTGTTCTCGGCGCTGTCGGTCGACACGTTGCCGCCGCCCGCCGGTCGGGCGGAGTTCGCCGAGCGGGTCCGGCACGCGCTGGAGCCGCACGCGCCGTTCACCGAGCACGTCCGCGTTACCGTGCTGACCGGTCGTGCGTGAGGATGGGCGGGTGAAGTGGTCACGGGCGGTGCGGCAGGTCGAGGAGCTGGCGGCGAAGTGCGGCGAGGTGGCGGCCCTGCCGGGGTTGCGGGTGGTCGGGCTGTGGGTGGCCGGGGACATCCTCGGTGCACCACGTGATCTCGATCGAGTGACCATCGCCGTAGTGGTCGACCTGCCGGTCGACGACGTTCCGTGGTTGAGCGAGCCGACGGGCGCCGAGCACTGGGCCAACGCGACCAGGGTGTCGCGCAACCCGTTCAGGGCACTGTGGCGCTCGGCCCACGCACCGGTCTGGAACCACGTGGTCCACCGGCCGGCGCTCGTGTGGGACCTGGAGGGCGGGACGGCGCAGGACACCCTGGCCGCTCTCGCCGACGGGCGCGGCGAGGAGGTCCGCCCACCCGCGCCGGGAGCGGACGAGCTGCGGGCGCGGGTGCGCGACGAGCTGGCGGTGAGCCTGCGGGCGCTGCGCCGGCAGACCCGTGCGTACGAGGAGAAGCGCTGGAGCCCCGGCAAGCTCACGGCGGTGTCGGACGCCCTGTGGCGGGTGAGTGACGGCTACCTCGAGGTGCTGGACGCGGTCCACTCGGACGAGTGACAGTTCATCGCGTCCACGCCTCCTGTAGCGGTCGGTGGTCGATCACGGTGAGAACAGGACTACGTCCCTAGTGATGGAACTGTCACCTCCTCTAGACGTCGAGCAGGGCCGCGTCATAGTACGAACACCGTGGATCGGAGCGGAATTCGCTGATCAGCGTCTCGCGTCGTCCGCGGAGCCGAGCCGATGATGACCAGTGGCGGCTTGTCTCATTATTCCACAGCGAAGCAGCGCGTTCGAGTTGTAACATCGTCGTCGCGTTGCGCGATGATCTCTAGCTGAGCCAAGTGCGACAGGGGTGCGGAGTCGGGCAGGGAGCGTAATGGGTGTAGACCAGCAGGTTCATGAGCTGGCTCAACGTACGACGAACTTCGGTCACTTGTTGACCCATGAGCCTGTGCTGGTCGTGCACGGCGCGGCTGCCGAGGCCGCAGTGTTTACCGACCCGAATACGGCGATGTTCAAATGTCGCCTATTCGGTGAAGCGCTGACGGCGAGAGCATTCCTTCAGTTCGGCATACCCAATATGCCGGACAAGCAGTTCAAACGCCTTAAAATGCTCAGTGACCAAGGGTTCATCAACCAGCGCGTTCATGGTTGGTTTGAACAAGTTCGCACTATCGGTAACCAGGCGGTTCACGAAGGGTACGCCGCCCAGCGTGACGCCCTGGTACTGGTCAGGGCGTGCTACGAACTCGGTGCCTGGTTCAGCCGCACGGTCAGCGGAAGCCGCGACGCGGCGCCGCCGTTCGTGCCGCCCCAGCCCCTGGCCGCCCCGGAGCCGGTGGTTGCCGAGGAGTCGGAAGCGCTGGCGGAGTTGCGTCAGCTTCTGAGCCAGTACCACGCCGAACTCGTCGAGATGAAGACGACCATCGACGACAGGACGGCTCGGGCCACCGCCGAAGTGGCTGCTCAGGCAGCGGCGAGCCAAGAGATCCTGCGCGCGGTGCAGGCCCAGGCCGGATTGCAGGACCTGGTCCGGCAGCTTTCCACCAAGGTGGACGAGTTGCAGCGCCAGCTCAACGCTAGGGCTTCCGACGCGGCGCCCATCGACTCTGCCCTGCGGGATGAGTACGTTGAGCGTGCGGCGATCGCGAGTCGTCCGCTGCTCAGTGAGGCCCAGGTCCGGCGGATCATCGACCGGATGCTCACCGCCGCCGGGTGGGTCGTGCAGGACCGCGCAGCCATGAACGTGCACGCAAAGCTCGGTGTGGCTGTCCGTGAGGTCGCAACGGCCACGGGCCGGGCGGACTACCTGCTGTACGTCGGCGCGAAGCTGGTGGGCGTCATCGAGGCCAAACGGGAAGGCGTGAGCCTGGGTGCGGTGAACCGTCAGACCGAGCGCTATGCGTCCGGACTGGATGCTGGCCAGCAGCTCGCGGCATGGCGCATGCCGCTGCCGTTCCGCTACGAGTCGACCGCGGTGGAGACCCGATTCACCAACAACCTCGACCTGGTCGCCCGGCCGCGGCGGGTGTTCTCCTTCCACCAACCGGCCACCATCGCCCGGTGGATCAGGGAGGCCGAGGCCAACACGGAGGCTCCGACCTATCGGCACAGGCTCCGTCGTATGCCGGAACTGATCACCGATGACCTACGAAAAGCGCAGGTAGAGGCGATCAGCGGCCTGGAGGTGTCCCTCGCCGACGACAAGCCGCGGGCTCTGATCCAGATGGCCACGGGGGCGGGCAAGACGTTCACGATGGTTACCGAGACCTACCGGCTGCTCCGCCACGCGGGAGCGAAGCGCGTGCTGTTCCTGGTGGACCGCAACAACCTCGGCCGCCAGGCGCAAGGTGAGTTCGAGAACTTCAGGACGCCCGAGGACGGGACGCCGTTCGGCGAGCTGTACAACGTGCAGCGACTGCGCAGCGGTGTCGTGCTCGACTCAACCCACGTCGTGATCAGCACTGTCCAGAGGCTGTACTCGATGCTCCGTGGCGAGGAAGTGCCGGAGGACGAGCGCGACGACGACTACCAGGTGGACGCCGTCGAGGTCGAGTACAACGCCGCGCTGCCGCCGGAGACGTTCGACCTGGTGATCGTGGACGAGTGCCACCGATCGATCTACGGCAAGTGGCGTGCTGTGCTGGAGTACTTCGATGCGCACATGGTCGGCCTCACCGCCACGCCGGTGGCTCAGACGTTCGGCTTTTTCCACGAGAACCTGGTCAGCCAGTACACCTACCGGCAGGCCGTCGCCGACCAGGTAAACGTCGACTTCGACATCATGCGGATCACAACCGTGATCGGCGAGCAAGGCGGCAGCATCCCGGCGAATGTCCCGGTGCGCATCGTCGACCTGCACACCCGACGCGAGCGGTACGAGCAGCTCGACACGAACCTGGACTACAGCGCGGACGCCATCGGCCGGACCGTGATGAACCTGAGCCAGATCCGCACGGTGATCCAGCGGTTCCACGACGACTGGCCCCAGTACTTCCCGAAGCGCAAGCTCGTGCCTAAGACGCTCATCTTCGCCAAGACCGACCAGCACGCAGACGAGATCGTCGACATCGTCCGTGAGATCTTCAGCGGGGACACGAAGTTCTGCTCGAAGATCACCTACCGGGCAGAGAACCCCGAGCAGTTGATCGCCGACTTCCGCAACGATGCAGCGTTCCGTATTGCGGTCACCGTTGACATGATCGCGACCGGCACCGACGTGAAGCCGCTCGAGTGTGTCCTGTTCCTCCGCGGGGTGTCCAGCGCGACTTATTTTGAGCAGATGAAGGGACGGGGTGCCCGCACGATCGACATCGATGAGTTCCAGAGGGTCACCCCAGACGCGCGTGCCAAGGAGAAGTTCCTGTTGGTCGACCCAATCGGCGTGACCGACTCGCCCTTGGTCGATGCCAAGCCATTGCAGCCCGCTACCCAACGGCAGGTCAGTCTAGAGAAGCTGCTCAACCGCGCCGCCAGCCAGGGCATCTCTATCGACGAGGCAGCCGCGCTCGCCTCGCGGCTGAGCGCGCTCGACCGGCAGATCACACCAGACGAACGAGACGAACTAACCGAGCTTGCCAGCGGCGAGACAATCAAGAAGATCGCCCAGGGCTTGGAGCGTGCCACCGACGAGGAGGCTCAGGAGATCGCATTGCAGGCAGGCGGCCCGGAAGCCCAGCAGCAACTCGTGCTCGACGCTGTGCGTATCCTCGCGGAACGACCCGAGCTGCGGGCGCGCATCCTGACCATTCGCCGCAAGTACGACTTGCCCTATGACGAATACAACCCTGACCAAGTGAAGTCCGTCGAAGCCAGGCTTATGGGCGAAAACCGCCCGCAGCAGGTGGTCGAGGACTGGCGGCAGTACCTGCAAGACAACGCCGACGAGATCGCAGCACTGCGGGTAGCCTTTAGCGAGCCTCGACGCGACCCTGCCGAGGTGTACAGATCGCTGAAGCGTTTGGCATCGAAGATCGAGTCGCCGCCCTACCGATGGACGCCGGAAGTCCTCTGGAGGGCCTATCAGAACCTCGGCATTGCCAAGGGCAACGGTGGCCGTAAGGGCGTCCCTGAGTTGATGACCATCCTGCGCTACGAACTTGGTCTTGACTCCGAGTTGCGTACCTACCGCAGCCGGGTCGAAGACACGCTCGCGAACTGGCTCGCTCGCCAGGAGCAGAGCGGCGTGCGCTTCACCGTTGACCAGCGGTGGTGGATCGAGAAGATCGCAGTCACCCTGGCCAGCCGCCTCCTCGTGACCCCCGACGATCTCGATGGCGTACCGTTCATCGAACGCGGCGGCGTCGACGGCTTCATCCGTGACTTCGGCGACGACCGCGCGGAACAACTGCTGGACGAGTTGAACAGGACCCTCCCCGCATGAGCGACCTGCCCCTGGGCTGGGAATGGGTAAGGCTAGGCGAAGTTGGAACCTGGTTTGGTGGAGGCACGCCATCGAAAGGTAAACCCGAGTATTGGCTCGACGGCACGATTCCATGGCTTTCGCCCAAAGACATGGGATCTGAGGTGCTCGTTAGTACACGGGACAAGATTTCCGAGCTTGCTCTTGGAAACTCTCCAGCTCGCCTTGTTCCGCAGAACTCTGTCGCTATCGTAGTCAGGTCCGGCATCTTGGAGAGAAGGTTGCCGGTAGCGGTCGTACCTTTCGGTACAACGCTTAATCAGGATATGCGCGCAGTCGTACCGTTTTCCGGTATAGCGCCTGCTTGGATAGCCTACTATCTGCGCAGTGTCGAGTCGCAACTCCTCAAAGAATGTACGAAGCGTGGCACGACCGTGGCATCGATCGATGTGCCGAGCCTGATGAATGTTTCCATTCCCGTGGCTCCTGAAGCGGAACAAAACCGCATCATGGCACAACTTGAAGACCATCTATCTCGGCTCGACGCGGCGATGAAAGGTGTTGAGCGGGGTAGAAGTCGCCTTCGGAATGTCCGACTCTCGGCTATGCGGAAGATGCTCCAAGGGGTCGGAATTCCTTCAGGTGTCGATATGGGAACTGCTAACGATGTGCTAGCGACGGCCCAGGGAGGAGGAGCAGGTGAGGAGGTAGTGGGGCCGTGGCCCATACCCGATTCGTGGCGATGGTCCACTATGGGTCGACTATTTCGAGTTTATGTCGGCGCGACCCCGTCGCGCTCTGTTGCTAGTAACTGGAACGGTTCGATTCCGTGGGTTTCGAGCGGCGAAGTTTCCTTTTGTAGAATCGGTAGCACTCGCGAAACCATCTCTGAAGAGGCTCTTGGCAATAGGGATACTCGGTATCATCCGCCGGGTACCGTGCTACTTGCGATGATCGGAGAGGGTAAGACTCGCGGTCAAGCTGCAGTACTGGATATTGGGGCAGCTCACAATCAGAACTGCGCATCTATACGCGTAAGTGAAACCGCAATGCTTCCTGAGTATGTCTATACGGTATTGGAAGAGCGTTATCACGAGACGCGTCTACTGTCGTCTGGTGGAAATCAGTTGGCGCTTAACAGTTCTCGGGTGCGCGAGATTCCGATCCCAGTGCCCCCCTTGGGATTGCAACGTTATATCGTTGAGAAGGTGTCCGAGCTTTCGCGAATGGAGGAGCGGCTTGCGGCGGACCTCCGTATAGCAGTAGCTCGAGGAAGTCAACTTCGTAGATCTCTTCTAATTGACGCATTCGCTGGTCGACTGACTTCCCAAAATACTTCCGACGAGCCTGCATCCGTGTTGCTAGAGCGTCTCCAGAAAGAGCGGGTGGCGTCGCAATCGACGTCTAAGCGTGGACGGCGAGAAAACGGCACTACTAGGGAGACGCTGCTATGACGGTACCAAAAACGATCGCTGAGGCGAAACAGCTTGTCGACAAGCTGTGGAGCTACTGCCATGTGCTCAGGCATGACGGTGTGTCTACGATCGACTATGTCGATCAGTTGACTCTGTTGCTATTTCTCAAGATGGCACAGGAGCGTTCAGGGCGAAGGTCTTTTGCTGCAGAAGAGATTGTGCCCAGTCGGCTTGGTTGGCAAACTCTTGTAGACGCGGACGCTGACGATCTTAAGGTCATTTACAAGAAGGTGCTCGCTCAGCTCGGCAGGAAGCCGGACACTGCTCTTGGGTTGATCTACTACGGGGCGGAGAATAAGATTCGCAACGCCGCCACGTTGAAGAAGCTGATTGTCGACCTGATCGATAAAGTTAACTGGTCGGGTACCGGCGTGGACATCAAGGGTGACGCCTACGAGGCACTGCTAGAGAAGGGTGCTGAGGACATCAAGTCTGGTGCTGGCCAGTACTTTACGCCGCGCCCTCTCATCGACGCGATGGTCCGTTGTGTACGTCCTCGGCCGGACGACACTATCGTTGACCCCGCCTGTGGTACCGGAGGTTTCCTGCTTGCCGCACATGAGCACATTCAGGCCAACTATGGTGAGGAGTTGACGAAGGAAGACGCGCAGCACCTTCGCAGTGGCGGCATATCCGGGATCGAGCTCGTACACGGAACGGCCCGACTGGCTCAGATGAATCTCTTGCTGCATGGCATCGGAGACCCGGGCGGAAAGGCGCTTATCGACGTCCGCGATGCTTTGCTGAGGCATCCTGCACCGAACGAGCGTGCCACAGTTGTGCTCGCCAACCCGCCGTTCGGCCGCAAATCCGGTTTCACCTCGATCGATGAATTCGGCAAGGTCGCCCGGGAAGACGTTAGCTACGATCGCGCCGATTTCTGGGTGGCTACCAGCAATAAGCAGCTCAACTTTGTCCAGCACATCGCGAACATGCTCAAGATTGATGGCAGGGCGGCCGTTGTTGTTCCGGACAACGTGCTGTTTGAGGGTGGCGCGGGCGAAATCATCCGTCGACGTCTGCTCAATGAGTGCGACGTCCACACGCTGCTCCGCCTGCCCACTGGCATTTTCTATGCGGGTGGGGTCAAGGCGAACGTGCTGTTCTTTGACCGCAAGCGTGCCCGCCCGGAAGCACCGTGGACCTCGAAGCTGTGGGTTTACGACTTCCGTACCAGCCAGCACTTCACGCTGCGGCAGAACAAACTCCAGGCGCATCACCTTGACGCGTTCGTCAAGGCGTACAACCCCGATGATCGACACAACCGCAGTGAATCCGAGCGGTTCAAGTGCTTTACCTACGATGAACTGCTCGCCCGTGACAAGGTCAACCTCGACATCACTTGGATGCGTGATTCGGACCTGGAGGACAGCGACAACCTGCAGCCCCCGGAGGTCATCGCCCAGGAGATCGTCGAGGACCTGCAAGCGGCACTGGATGAGTTCGCCGCTGTCGCGGAAGCGCTGCAACTGGCTAAAGCCGAGCGAGAGGGGCGTCTGTCCGACATTTAGCCGGAAGCTGTAACGAGAGCGCTGGACAGACACGTGGACAGCGGCTGGCATGTGCGGTTGCCGTGATCAGCATCGGTATAAATCGTGCTGGTATTTGTGTCCTAAGCGGGTGGGTCGGCACACTATGTGCCGACCCACCCGCTTAGTGATCCGTTATCGCTGTTCAGGTCGCGTCGAGGTGGGTCGCCGATGCCGGACTGGTCGAGCCTCCTGTCTGCGCGGTGTTGGTACCCCCCTGGCACGGCGTAGCGCTTGACCGAACAATCCGTTTGCCAGCTGATCCGAGCAGCCAGCTCGGCGTCGTGACGAGTCCGTGCTCGTGGTCGGTCAGTTCGTCGCGAGTAGCGCCAGTCACTGTGACGGGAGCCGGGATATCACATTTCTGGTCAGGCGGCGGGCACGCCAGTCTCCGATCAACTCCGCTGCCGACGTGGCGGTCCTTCACCTGTGGCCCGGTCGTGTGGTTCCCTCCGTGCGCAGAGTGTCGCGGACTTCACGTGCCGTGCCTGTACCACACCCCAAGGCCTCGCGCAGCCGGGTGGCCGACGGGGCACTCGGCAGTTTTCCACCGACGATCAGTTGGCGGGCGCGCTCCACCAGTAGGGCGGTGCGAACTGCGGTAGCTCCCTCGGACTTGGCGTCCCCGTCAGGGGCGTTGCGCCTGTACTCTAGGTGGTAGCGCCTACCGGTAGGCCGTGGTCGAGGTCGGCGAAGGCGGTCCAAATGACGGGCATGACGGTGACCGCGCCGATAGCGACCAGAGGTCCGATCGCTTGAGCGAGCAGCTGCATGGGGTCGAACCGGTCGGCCTGCCACGGGGTGTACGGCCAGATGTTGAGCGTAAGCGTGACGGCGAGTGCGCCGAACTCCACGACGCTCAGATGCCTGTGCTTCAGTGTCCGGCCGTGCGTCGCGAGGTAAGCCTTGGCCGCAACCACGACCAGCAGCACTGCCGAGATGACCGGCTCCACTGCCCATGCGCCCCACCACGCCGCATCCCTGTCGGTCATGCTTCGGGTCAGCGTGTGGTGCACTCCCGTCGTGGACCAGGCCAGCGCGCCAATGAGCGCCGCCAGCGCTACGGCGGTCAGCTTTGGGTGGATCGTGGTGGCTGGCTCCCGATAAACGAGATGAACACGCCCGCTCATCGCACACCTCCCAGCCGCTGCGGCGCGCAGCGGGGGCACGGTGTGGAGTGGGTGCGGTCCTCGTCGGTCCACATAACCCGAGCGGAGATGGGGTCACCAGGACGAGCGTCACACCGCCCACACTCTGGCGGCACCGTCGAGCGCCCACCGGGCGCGCTCAGCGCGGGACGGTTCCTTGGACGATTGAAGGACGGTTCGGGCGTCGTGCTGACGCCCCGCCTGGTCCCCCCTGACGCCCCGTTCGTGCTCAGACGACGCCCCGTGCTGGTCAGCGGGGTGCCATCCTGACGCCTCGCTGCTGTACCCGCAGATAGCACCAGGTCGTAAACCTCTGGGCGCCAGTCAGCTCGCTCGATCCGGGCGTCCCTCACGCGGGTGTTGCCCTTGCGGATCAGGCCAAGCTCCTCCAGTGACCGCAGCGAGCCTTGAACGGTCCGGCGGGAGAGGCGGGTGTAGGTAGTCATCAGGTCCATCGACGGGAAGGCGTCGGTGCCGTCCGGACCGGCGTGGTTGGCGAGCGCGATCAAGGTGATCGCCAGCGTCGACGCTTCCTTGCGGTCGGTGGGGATGGGGGCGTGGTTGAGCGCCAGTTGATCGCCTCGATGCTCACGACAGCACCGCCTGCGAGCCGTGGACCTGGCACGATGTGCGCACGGTCGGACCTCCAGCGTCCGATCAAGGCCCCGTCGCGCTGCTTCAACAGCAGACGGGGCCGCCTGATAAGTCAGGCGGCCCCGTCCGGGAGGTCCTTCAGCTCACCAGCCGCGCGAACGCCACTCGCCGAGCTTGGGGCGCTCGGCTCCGAGCGTGGAATCATCCCCGTGACCGGGGTAGAACCAGGTGTCATCGGGTAGTTCACCGAAGACCCGAGCCTCCAAGTCGTCCATCAGGCTCTTGAAGTCCTCCGGGCTTGTTGTCCGTCCAGGACCGCCCGGGAACAGCGAGTCGCCCGTGAACAGGTGCGGGTGGCCGGTGGGGTCGCGGTAGAGCAGGGCGATCGAGCCCGGGGTGTGGCCGCGCAGGTGGACGACGGTCAGGGGCACTTCGCCGACGTGCACCGCGTCGCCGTGCTCCACGAACACGTCCGGCGGGATGGGGAGGACGTGGGCGTCCGCCGCGTGCGCGATCGTGTTCGAGCCGTTGGCGCCCGCCACGGCGCCCAGCGCGCCCCAGTGGTCGGCGTGCTGATGGGTGGTCACCACCGTCTTCAGCCTCGGGCGGTGCACCGAGTGGCCGACCACGTCCGACAGGCGTTCCGGGTCGGCGGCCGCGTCGATCAGCAGGCCCTCGTTCGTCGCGCGGCACACCAGCAGGTACGCGTTGTTGTCCATCGGCCCGACCGAGACCTTCGTGATGGTCAGCGCGTCCAGGGTGCGCCGTGCTGCCGGTCCGCCCGGCGATACATGCCCCGTGTAGTCCTCTAGTACGTCCACAATGGCCGACGGTAGCCGACCGGGCACCCTTCAGGACGCGCACAGGCCGACCCCCTAGGGTCTGGAACGCTCGTCGCTTCCTCTCCGATCTCGTCCGATTAGGGTCCTTCCGCCTCGTGCCTGCCAACCGCCGGATCAACTGGGACGTCCTGCGCACCCTGGCCGTGCTGTGCGTGCTCCTCCAGCACGCCACCCACGCCGGGCCGTCCGTCCACTCCGAACTCGCCCGACCGGCCTTCGCCTTCAGCCTGGAGTTCGGCGCCAGCGCGCTCGTGGTGATCTCCGCGTTCTTCGCCTGCGCCTCGCTGTCCAAGGGCGCGCCCGGCCGGTTCCTGCGCAACCGCCTCGCCCGCCTGCTCCCTCCTTACGTGGTCGCCGCCACCTGCACCTACCTCGTGCTGGTCCACCTCGCGCCGGACGGCTGGAGCGGGCTCGAACCGCGCGACCTCGTCTTCAACGTCCTCATGCTGCAGAACTGGCTCCCCGGCGTCCGCCTGGTCGACTTCTCCTACTGGACCCTCCCGGTGCAGGTCACGGGCTTCGTCGCGGGCGCGCTGCTGGCGTCCAGGGTCTGCGGCCGGTGGCTGGACGCGCTGCTCTGGGCGCTCGTCGTCGGCCCCCTCGTGATCAGGGTCTGGACGGTCGAGCCCGGCTTCGTCCGCACCTGCTACGACGGCCTGGGCGTGCACCGCGCGCAGCTGTTCGCCATCGGCATCGCCATCTGGCTGTGGTCGAAGCGCCGACTGGGCGACGGGCGGCTGTTCGCCCTGCTCACCGCCTCCCTGCTGGCGCAGGCGGTGCACAGCGCGGACCTGCCGTCGACCGTCGGCCTCGGCTTCCTGCTGATCGGCGTGTGCGCCGCTGCCGGCGGCCGGGACTGGGACGTCGCGCCGCTCCGCCTGCTGGCTCGCCCGATCAGGTGGTTCGCTGGCATCTCGTACGGCGTCTACCTGGTGCACCAGGAGATCGGTTACGTGGTGATGGCGAAGGTCTCACCCCATGGGGGAGCGTGGGCGCAGCTCGCGGCCTTCACGGCGACGGCCGTCGTCCTCGGGTGGCTGCTCACCGCGCTCGTGGAACGGCCCGCGCACCGCGTCCTGACCGCGAGCCGCCCGACCCGCCCGACCGTGGCCGGGCTGCTGCTCACCGCCCACCTGCACGTCGCTCAGAGCCACTTGGGCAGCGCCGGCGCCTCCCCGGTCAGCCGGGCGCCGCTGTGGCGGCCGGTCAACCACCCCAGCACGTCCGCCGCCGAGCCGCTGACCTCGGACGACGTCCCGCTGTCCGCGGTCAGCGCCCAGCCGCGCTGACGACCGTCCGGGAACACCGCCACCACCCGCACGGCGGGCGCGTCGGCCCGGTCGGCGTACTGGCCGACGACGTCCTCGACGAAGTGCTCCAGCAGCTCCGGCGGCAGGTCCTCGAACCCGACGCCCCGGTCGAGGTCGACCAGGTGGAACCACACCTCGCGCAGCCGCAGCCACGGCACCCGGTGCGCCAGGAACGGCCCGGCCTTCGGGTGCACGACCTCCGCCTCCCACGCGGTGGGCGGCAGGTCGCGGGCGAACGCCGTGAACCGCTGGCACGCCGCGTCGAGGTCGGCCCGCAGCAGCTGCGGCGGCCGGCCCGCGCCCTCGGCGATGTCGGCGTCGCGGTCGGCGGCGCTCGGGTACATCTGGTGCTCGACGCCGGTCTTCGCCCACGTCATCAGGTTCACCAGGGCGTCGGCGTTGCGTGCGAGATGCGTCACCACGTGGCCGCGGCTCCAGCCGGGCAGCAGGCTCGGCCCGCGCAAAGCCGGCAGGTCAAGGGCCGCGACGACCTCGTACAGCGCCTCTGTCGCCCGTTCGACCTCGGCGAGCCCGGCGATCGCGTGCTGCACCGCTGCCGACTGCTCGCGTGGCGCGGGTACGCTCGTCTGGGCGGATCGGACCTGGGCGGCATCGGCGAAGCTCATGGGCACCTCATCCCGGCGTATGCGGCCGAACGGCCTATCACCCCAGCGTAGGGGCGTTCACTACCGTCCGGTAGAGCCGTTGGCGCACGATCGTGCCAGTGCCCCTCACGGATTTGTCGGTGCCCGCCCCTAGCATGGTTGACGCCCTCCCCGACAGGGCTGACGCAGTGGTCCGATACGCTTTTCGAACGCCTGTTCGGGGGATGGTCAAGAACCGAAGGGAACCGTTGTGGCCGACCGGCTTGTCGTTCGCGGGGCGCGCGAGCACAACCTGCGAGGGGTGGACCTCGACCTGCCGAGGGACAGCCTCATCGTGTTCACCGGGCTGTCCGGCTCGGGCAAGTCCAGCCTCGCCTTCGACACGATCTTCGCCGAGGGCCAGCGCCGCTACGTCGAGTCGCTGTCCGCGTACGCGCGCCAGTTCCTCGGCCAGATGGACAAACCGGACGTCGACTTCATCGAGGGCCTGTCGCCCGCCGTGTCGATCGACCAGAAGTCCACCAGCCGCAACCCGCGCTCGACCGTGGGCACCATCACCGAGGTCTACGACTACCTGCGGCTGCTCTACGCGCGCGCCGGCAAGGCGCACTGCCCGACCTGCGGCGAGGCGATCAGCAAGCAGACGCCGCAGCAGATCGTGGACCAGGTGCTGGCGATGGCGGCGGGCACCAAGTTCCAGGTGCTCGCGCCGGTCATCCGCGGCCGCAAGGGCGAGTACCTGGACCTGTTCTCGACCCTGCAGTCGCAGGGCTACTCGCGGGCCAAGGTCGACGGCGTGGTGCACGCGCTGGCCGAGGTGCCGAAGCTGAAGAAGCAGGAGAAGCACCACATCGCGGTGGTGATCGACCGGCTGAGCGTGAAGGCGAGCGCCAAGCAGCGGCTGACCGACTCGGTCGAGACCGCGCTGCGGCTGGCCGACGGCCTGGTCGAGCTGGAGTTCGTGGACGTGCCGGAGGGTGACCCGGGCCGGGTGCGCGGCTTCTCGGAGAACCTGGCCTGCCCGAACGGCCACCCGCTGGCGATCGAGGACCTGGAGCCGCGGTCGTTCTCGTTCAACTCGCCCTACGGCGCGTGCCCGGCCTGCACGGGCATCGGCGTCCGCAAGGAGGTCGACCCGGAGCTGGTGGTGCCGGACGACGAGCTGTCGCTGGCCGAGGGCGCGATCGCGCCGTGGGCGTCCGGTCAGACCGCCGAGTACTTCACCCGGCTGCTGGAATCGCTCGGCCTGGCGATCGGCTTCCGGATGGACACGCCGTGGCGGCAGCTGCCCGCCAAGGTGCAGAAGGCGGTGCTGCACGGCGTCGACGAGCAGGTCAACGTCCGCTACAAGAACCGGTACGGCCGCGAGCGCTCCTACTACGCCAACTTCGAGGGCGTGATCCCGTTCCTGGAGCGGCGGCAGGAGCAGACCGAGTCCGAGTACATGCGGGAGAAGTACGAGGGCTACATGCGGGAGGTGCCGTGCCCCACGTGCCAGGGCACCCGCCTCAAGCCGGAGATCCTGGCCGTCACGCTGCACCACGGGCGCAAGGGCGACAAGTCCATCGCCGAGGTGTGCGCGATGTCGGTGGCCGAGTGCTCGGACTTCCTCGACGGGCTCAAGCTGGGCAAGCGCGAGTCGATGATCGCGGGCGCGGTGCTCAAGGAGATCCAGGCCCGGCTGCACTTCCTGCTCGACGTCGGCCTGAACTACCTGTCGCTGGACCGCGCGTCCGGCACCCTGTCCGGCGGTGAGGCGCAGCGGATCAGGCTGGCCACGCAGATCGGCTCCGGCCTGGTCGGCGTGCTGTACGTGCTGGACGAGCCGTCGATCGGCCTGCACCAGCGCGACAACCACAAGCTGATCGAGACGCTGACCAGGCTGCGCGACCTGGGCAACACGCTGATCGTGGTCGAGCACGACGAGGACACGATCCGCACCTCGGACTGGGTGGTCGACATCGGCCCCGGCGCGGGCGAGCACGGCGGCAAGGTCGTGCACAGCGGCCCGTACCAGGAGCTGCTGAAGAACAAGGAGTCGATCACCGGCGCGTACCTGGCGGGGCGCGAGGAGATCCCGATGCCCGCCGCCCGCCGCAAGGTGGACAAGAAGCGGCAGCTGACCGTGGTCGGCGCGCGGGAGCACAACCTGCGCGGCATCGACGTGTCGTTCCCGCTCGGCTGCCTGGTCTCGGTGACCGGCGTGTCCGGCTCGGGCAAGTCGACGCTGGTCAACGACATCCTGGCGACCGTGCTGGCGAACAAGCTGAACGGCGCGCGGCAGGTGCCGGGCAGGCACACCAGGGTGCGCGGGCTGGACCAGGTCGACAAGCTGGTGCAGGTCGACCAGTCGCCGATCGGCCGGACCCCGCGGTCCAACCCGGCCACCTACACGGGCGTGTTCGACCACATCCGCAAGCTGTTCGCGGCGACCACCGAGGCGAAGGTGCGCGGCTACCAGCCGGGCCGGTTCTCGTTCAACGTCAAGGGCGGGCGCTGCGAGGCGTGCGCGGGCGACGGCACGATCAAGATCGAGATGAACTTCCTGCCGGACGTCTACGTGCCGTGCGAGGTGTGCAAGGGCGCCCGGTACAACCGCGAGACGCTGGAAGTGCACTACAAGGGCAAGACGATCTCCGAAGTCCTCGACATGCCCATCGAGGAGGCGGCGGGGTTCTTCGAGCCGATCAACGCGATCCACCGGCACCTGCGGACGCTGGTCGACGTCGGCCTGGGCTACGTGCGGCTGGGCCAGCCCGCGCCGACCCTGTCCGGCGGTGAGGCGCAGCGGGTGAAGCTGGCGGCCGAGCTGCAGAAGCGGTCGACCGGCAAGACGGTCTACATCCTGGACGAGCCGACCACGGGTCTGCACTTCGAGGACATCCGCAAGCTGCTCGGCGTGATCAACGGCCTGGTGGACAAGGGCAACACGGTGATCGTGATCGAGCACAACCTCGACGTGATCAAGACGTCGGACTGGCTGGTGGACATGGGTCCCGAGGGTGGTTCCGGCGGCGGCACGGTGGTGGCCGAGGGCACGCCGGAGCAGGTGGCGGCGGTCGCGGACAGCTACACCGGGCAGTTCCTGAGCGAGGTGCTGCCGGTCGAGGCGGCGGTCGGCTGACCGGACCGGGTTCCGCGCACCCGGCCGGCCGGGTGCGCGGTCGGCCGGGCACGGCCGGCGCGGGCAAGCGGTCGGCCGGGTGCGCCAACCCCTGGGCACGCCAACCTGGGCGCGCCCGGGGTTGGACCGGTCGGCCGGTGTGCGTGACCATGGTCGACATGCCGCTGAACTCGTACCGCTTCCGCAGCGTCTGGTCGGTGGACAGCTCTCCCGGTCGGGTGTTCGACGTGCTCGCCGACCTGGGCAGCTACCCGGCGTGGTGGCCGGAGGTGCGGCGGGCGCGCCAGGTCGCCGCCGACGCGGCCGAGCTGACGTGCCGCTCCTTCCTGCCCTACGACCTGGTGTTCCAGGCGTGGCACAACGCCAAGGAGCCGGCGGCGGGGTTGTTGCGCGCCGACCTGGTCGGCGACCTGGACGGCACGGCGAGCTGGCGGATCTTCCCGGAGGGCTCGGGCGCGCGGCTGGTGTACGACCAGGAGGTGGTGGTGCGCAAGCCGCTGCTGCGCCGCCTGGCGCTCGTGGGCCGACCGCTGCTGGAGGTCAACCACGAGCTGATGATGCGCAGCGGCAGGCGGGGCCTGCGCACCTACCTGGCCGGGTTCCGGGCCGCGCTGGACGGCTAGCCGCACGTCCGGCGAGCCGTCAGACGACGAGGCTGAGCAGCGCGGCCACCGCGAAGCCGACCACGGACAGGATGGTCTCCAGCGCGGTCCACGTCTGGAGGGTTTCCTTCACCGACAGGCCGAAGTAGCGGGACACGATCCAGAACCCGCCGTCGTTGACGTGCGAGGCGATGATCGAGCCCGCCGCGATGGACATGACGAGCAGGGCCAGCTGCGGCTGCGAGTAGCTCAGGTCCGCGACGACGGGCGCGACGATGCCGGTCGTGGTCACGATCGCGACCGTGGCCGAGCCCTGGGCGATGCGCAGGCCGCAGCTGATCACGTACGACAGCGCAATCACCGGCAGGCCGAGGTCGGCCAGCGACGTGGCGAGCACCTTGCCGACGCCGGTCGCGGCCAGCACCGCGCCGAAGAACCCGCCCGCGCCGACCACCAGCAGGATCATCGCCACGGGTCGCAGCGACGCGCCGGACAGGTCGGTCACCTGCTCGCGGGTCATGCCGCGGCGGAAGCCGAGGAGCCAGAACGCCAGCAGCACGGCGATCGTCAACGCGACCGCGGGCGTGCCGAAGAACGTGAACACGCCCAGCGCGGTGGAACCCTTGGGCAGCAGGACGCTGCCGAACGTGCCCGCCAGGATCAGCACCAGCGGCACCGCGATGATGCCCAGCACCAGCGACAGCGGCGGTTCGCCCTTGGTCTGCTCGCCGCGCGCCGCCTCCGCCGCGGCCAGCATCTCCTCCGGCACCGGCACGTGCAGCCGCTTGCCGATCCACGCCGAGAACAGCACGCCGCCGATGAACCACGCCGGGATCGCCACGGCGAGCGCCATGATGATGATCCAGCCCAGTTCGACGCCGAGCAGCCCGGCCGCCGCGACGGGCCCGGGGTGCGGCGGCATGAACGCGTGCATCACCGACAGCCCGGCCAGCAGCGGCATCGCGTACAGCACCACGGACCGGCCGCTGCGCTTGGCGGCCACGTACACCAGGGGTGCGAGCACGAAGATGCCGATGTCGAAGAACACCGGCACGCCGAAGGTCAACCCGGCCAGGCCCATGGCCAGCGGGGCGCGCTTCTCGCCGAACGCCCGCAGCAGCGACCGGGTCAGCACCTCGGCGCCGCCGGAGGCTTCGAGGATGGAGCCGAGCAGGGTGCCCAGGCCGATGATCGCGGCGACGTGGCCGAGGATGCCGCCGAAGCCCTTCTCCACCAACGACTCCGACGCCTTCTGCGCCGAGCCGACCAGCGTCTCCACCGGCAGCCCGGCGGCCAGGGCGACCAGCAGGCCGACGACGAGCAGCGCGATGAACGGCTCGACCTTCCACCTGATGATCAGCGCCAGCAGCAGGGCGATGCTGAGCGCGGACAGCGTCAGCAGGCCGCCGGTGGTGTGCTGCAGCCAGTCGATCACGTGCGGCTCCGGGGGTTGCGCAGGGAACGTCCGGGCAGGGCGTCGGTCCGCGCGCCGTCGTCGAGCACGGGGACGCCGTTGACCAGGACGTGGCTGATGCCCGCGGCGGCCTGCCGGGGCTGGTCGAAGGTGGCGGTGTCGGCGACGGTGTCGGGGTCGAACAGCACGAGGTCGGCGGCCCACCCCTCCCGCACCAGCCCGCGGTCGGTCAGCCGCAGCCGCCGCGCGGCGCGTCCGGTGAGGTGGGCGACGCACTCCTCCAGGCCGAGCACGCCGAGGTCGCGCACGTAGCGGGCGAGGTAGCGGGGGAAGGTGCCCCAGGCGCGGGGGTGGGGGCGGTCGCCGACCAGCAGCCCGTCGCTGCCGCCGGTGTGCGCGGGGTGCCGCATGATCGCCTGGACGTTGTCCTCGTGGCCGACGTGCATCAGGCACGAGGCGCCCAGCCGCTCGGAGAGCAGCACGTCGAAGTACAGCTCGGCGGGCGGCCGCCCGGCCCGGCGGGCGGACGCGGCGATCGAGGAGCCGACCAGGTGCGCGTTCCCGGCCTCGCGCACGCCGTTGACCTCGATGGCGTCCCAGTCGACCGGCACGCCGTGGCAGCCGTCGGAGCCGGTGTCCTCGACCTCGGCCCGGATGCGCTCGCGGGCGCCGGGGTCGGCGAGCCGGGCCAGGGTGGCCTCCGGTCCGCCCTCGCCCGCCCAGCTGGGCAGCAGCGCGGACAGGTACGTCGCGCCGGGCAGGTACGGGTAGGTGTCGAGGGTGATGTCCGCGCCGTCGGCGATGGCCCGGTCGAGCAGGTCCAGCAGCTCGCCCGCCCGTCCCCGGTTGACGTCGAAGTTCATCGTGGCGTGCGCCAGGTGCAGGGGGCAGCCCGCGTCCCGCGACACCCGCACCACCTCGGCGTACGCCTCCAGCGCGCCCGCGCCGTAGCTGCGGTGGTGCGGGCTGTAGAACCCGCCCAGCTCGCCGACGACGCGGCACAGCTCGGTCAGCTCGGCGGTGTCGGCGTACATGCCGGGGGTGTAGGTGAGGCCGGACGACATGCCCATCGCGCCCTCGCGCAGCGACCGCGCCAGCACCTCGCGCATCCGGTCCAGCTCGGCGGCGGTGGCGGGCCGGTCGTCGTAGCCGACGCACAGCACCCGCAGCGTGCCCTGGGGCACGAGGTAGGCGGCGTTGACCGCGATGCCCCGGTCGAGGCGGTCCAGGTACTCGCCGACCGTGCGCCAGCTCCAGTCGAACCCGGGCGGGTCGTCGTTCCAGCCGGCGAGCTGGGCGCGCATCGCGGTGAGCGCGTCGTCGTCCACGGGCGCGTAGGACAGCCCGTCCTGGCCCAGGACCTCGGTGGTGACGCCCTGGGACACCTTGGCCAGGTGGTCGGGGTTGACCAGCAGCTGGAGGTCGGAGTGGGAGTGCATGTCGATGAACCCGGGCGCGAGCACCCGGCCGTCGGCATCGACGACCCGCCTGCCGTCGAGCCGGTCGCCGATCGCGGCGATCCGGCCGTCCCGCACCCCGACGTCGGCCGCGCGGGCGGGCGCGCCGGTGCCGTCCACGACCCGCGCGCCCCTGAAGACGATGTCCACGTCGCCGTTCCCCTCAGAAGTAGGTGCGCACGAGGTCGACCACGGTGGCGCCCTCGACCACCGGGATCAGCGGCCACTTGTCGAACACCGTGCAGGGGTGGGACAGGCCGAGGCCGACCCACTCGCCGACCTCGACGTCGTCGCCGGACAGCCGCACGAACGCGTGCTGGTCGTTGAGCGCGGTGACCTCGGCGCGCAGCGGCCGCTCGACGCCGTCCCGGCCGCGGACGACCTGCGGCTCGGGCAGGCCCTCGTCGAACGACGCGTCCCGCTTGCCCAGCGTCAGCAGCGCCAGGTCGGGCTGCGGCTTGGAGGTGACCTGCGCCCACGCGCGCAGGGCGCTGCGGAACGGCTCGGCGCCGGGCGTGCGGCCCAGCGGCGAGATGCCGCGGTAGAACCCGTCGTCGTGGGTGACGTACGCGCCGCTGCGCAGCACCGGCCGCACCGGGAACGGCCACGCCGCGGTCAGCTTCGCGGCCACCTGGTCGAAGTACGCGCTGCCGCCCGCGGTGACGATCGGCTCGTCCACCTCGAACAGCTCCCGCAGCCCGATCGCCAGCTCCCGCAGCGAGTCCAGGTAGCCGTCCACGACGGACCGCGCCTCGGCCGACGCGTCGTGCGCCAGCGCCCCCTCGTACCCGCCGACGCCGGTCAGCCGCAGCGCGGGGCTCGCGGCGGCGGCACGGGCCACCTCCAGCGCCGTGGCCTGGTCGCGCGCGCCGGTCCGGCCACCCCGCGCGCCCAGCTCCACCAGCACGTCCACCGGCCGGTCGACCTCGCCCAACGCCTCGGTCATCCGCGCCACGCCCGCGACGGAATCCACCCAACAGGTGAACTCGAACGTGTCGTCGGCGGCCAGCTCCCGGGCCAGCCACCGCAGCCCGGCCGGGTCGACCAGCTGGTTGGCCAGCAGCACCCGCCGCACCCCGAACGCCCGGTAGACGCGCAGCTGGCTGGTGTTGGCCGCGGTGATGCCCCACGCGCCGTGCGCCAACTGGCGGGCGAACAGCTGCGGGGCCATGGTCGTCTTGCCGTGCGGCGCGAGCAGCACGCCGCGGTCGGCGCACCAGCGGGCCATGGTGGCCAGGTTGTGCTCCAGCGCGGCGGCGTCCAGCACGACCAGCGGTCCGACGAAGCCGTCGGCGAACAGGTCGAGCCGCCGCCCGGCCACGTCGCCGACCGTCGCGCCGAACACGTCGGCGGGCAGGCCCTTGAACCTCCAGTCGACCCGTTCGGCGCGGATGGCGGCCAGTGCGTCGAGATCCACGGCTGTCGCTCCTCACGTTGCATGGTACGCAACGGCTATTGCGCGATGTGATGCTTGAGTGTGTAACATTCGCTCGCCTGCCCGTCAATCGCCGATGCGTTCAAGGAGTCCGGATGCGGTTCGACCTGCCGGGCGACGTGGTGTGCCTGGGCGAGACCATGGCCGTCCTGGTGCCCGCCGAACCCGGCCCGGTGCGCGCCGCGCGCACGTGGACGCGGGCGATCGGCGGCGCCGAGTCCAACGTGGCCGTCCACCTGGCCCGGCTGGGGGCGCGCAGCCGCTGGGTGAGCGCCGTCGGCGACGACGCGTTCGGCGGCGCGGTGCTCGACGCGGTGGGCGGCGCGGGCGTCGACGTCACCGACGTCCTGGTCGACCCGGACCGGCCCACCGGCCTCTACGTCAAGGAGGCCGACGCGGGCGGCAGCCCGGTGCGGTACTACCGGCGCGGCTCGGCGGCGTCCGCGATGGGCCCCGACGCGTTCCACCGGCTGCGGTTGGACGACGTGGCGCTGGTGCACGTCAGCGGCATCACCGCGGCCCTGTCGGACAGCTGCCTGGCGCTGCTGCGCGCCGTGCTGCGCCGACCCCGGGCCGTCCGCGTCTCGTTCGACCTCAACTGGCGGCCCGCCCTGTGGCACGACCGCGACCCGTCGGTGCTGCGCGACCTGGCCGACGCGGCGGACGTCGTGCTGGCCGGCTCCGACGAGGCGCGGGCGGTGTGGGGCACGGGCGACCCGGCCGAGCTGCGGGCGCTGCTGCCCGGTCCGACGACGCTGGTGGTCAAGCACGGCGAACGCGGCGCGACCACCGTCGAGGACGGCGGCACGACGTTCCAGCCCGGCCTGCGGGTGGACGTCGTCGAGCCCGTCGGCGCGGGCGACGCGTTCGCCGCCGGCTACCTCGCCGCGCACCTCGCGGGCGAGCCACCGGCCCGCCGACTGCGCGCCGGGCACCTCCAAGCCGCCTCGGCCCTGCTCACCAGGGAGGATGTCGGCGAGTCGCTGCCGCCCGCGGTGACCGCGCCACTGCTGGACGCCGATTCCCGCACGTGGGCCGCCGCACACCTGAGGAGACGTCGATGAGCCAAAGCCTGGACCGGGCGCTGACCCTGGTCGGCGAGCTGGCCACCGGACCGAAGACGCTGGACGAGCTGTCCGGCGTCATCGAGGTGCACAAGTCGACCGCCATGAGGCTCCTGCGCACCCTGGAGTCGCACCGGTTCGTGCAGCGCGAGGGCGTGCACCACTACCGGCTCGGCACCGCGCTGTTCGACCTCGCCAACCGGGCGCTGGAGGAGCGGGACGTGCGGCGCAGCGCCGAGAACGCCCTGCGCGAGCTCAACGCCCGCACCGGCTACACCGTGCACCTCGCGTCCTACGAGGACGGCGAGGTCATCTACATCGACAAGTACGACAGCACCCACCCCATGCGGATGTACTCCCGCATCGGCCGGCGCGCCCCGCTGCACTGCACCGCCGTCGCCAAGGTGCTGCTGTCGGACCTGCCCGAGCCGCGCCGCCGCGAGGTCGCCCGCGCCATCGACTACGCGCCGCTCACCGCGAACACCATCACCACGCCCGAGGCGTACCTGGCCGAGCTGGACCGCGTCCGCACCGCCGGCTACGCCGTGGACAACGCCGAGCACGAAGACTTCATCCACTGCGTCGCCGCGCCCGTCCGGGGCGCGCGCGGCGAGGTCGTCGCCGCCGTGTCGATGTCGGTGCCCAAGGTGCTGCTCGACTTCGACGGCCTCCTCGGCCACCTGCCCGACCTGCTCGCGACCGCGCGAGCGGCCTCCGTCGAGTGCGGCTGGTCGCCGCGCGACTGACGGACCACCAGAGAGGAAACGCACAGCACATGTCGAAGACCGAGATCAGGACCGCCGACGCGCCCACCCCGGTGGCCGCGTTCTCCCAGGGCGTCCGCAAGGGCCCGGTGCTCCAGGTGGCGGGCCAGGTCGCGTTCGACCCGGCCACCGGCGCCGTCGTGGGCGACACCGTGGCCGAGCAGACCCGCCAAGCCCTGCGCAACGTCGTCGCCGTGCTCGCGGCGGGCGGCGCGTCCCTGGCCGACGTGGTGATGCTCCGCGTCTACCTCACCGACACCGCGCACTTCGCCGAGATGAACGCCGCCTACGGCGAGTTCGTCACCGAGGAGCCGTTCCCGGCCCGCACCACCGTCTACGTCGGGCTGCCGGCCGGGCTGCTGGTCGAGATCGACGCCCTCGCCGTCGTCGACTGACACCGGCGGCGCCCACCCCACCGGGTGACCGCACGTACTTCTGCCGGTTGTTCTGCGTGGCGCCGGACGCGCGCGGGGGATTGACTGGGAGCACCCCGAGAGCACGTCATGGAAGGACCCGGCGATGGCGAAGAACGCATCACCGATCGGCTGAGCGCCACGGCCGCCGCCCGCGGGCGGCGACCTCACTCGACGGCCACCGGCTCCACCGCCGCGGCCCGGTCGCGGACCACCCCAGCCGCGACCGGGTCGCCCAGGGCCTCGTGCACCTCCGCCAGCGCGCCCAGCACCACCGCCGACCGGTGGTGGCGGTGCGCCACCACCAGCTCGGCCGCCGCCTCCAGCTCGGCCCGCGCCCCGACCGGGTCACCGAGCCGGTGCAGCGCGAGCCCCCGCAGGTAGAGCGCGTCGCACCGGCTCGACGGCGCGGTCGTCGCCCGCAGCAGCTCCAACGCCTCGTCCGCCGCCGCCAGCACCTCCGGCCAGCGCGCCAACCGCACCAGGCTGTCACCCGTGCGCACCAGCAGCATCGCCGCCATCTCCCGCGCCATCACCGGCGCCAGGTCGAGCTTCCCGGACCGCACGTTCACCAGCAGCTCGCGGTGCACCCGCACCGCCTCCTCGTGCCGCGCCAACCCGTCCAGCACCAGCGCCAGGCACGACGACGAGATGTGCTCGCCCAACGGGTAACCGGCCCGCCGGAACAACTCCCGCGCCCGCCGCGCGCTGACCCGCGCCTCCTCCAACCGCCCGGTCCGCAGCTCCGCCACCGACCGGTAGTGCACCGCCCAGCCCTGCTCCTTCACGTCACCCGACGCCACCGCCGCCCGCCACGCCTCGGCGTGCAACGCCGCCGCCGCCTCGTACCGGCGCATCAGCACCGCCAACGTCCACGTCAGGAAGTTCAGCTGCACGGCCTCGTCCCGCACGCTGCCCAACGCCCGCGCCGCCGCCACCCCCGCCGTGAACACCTCGACCCACGTCTCCGCCCGCCCGCGCTGGTCCGAGTACCAGTGCATCGCGGTCGCCAACCGCAGCACCTCGGCGTGCGACCCGTCCGCCGCCGCCAACCGCAACGCACCCAGCCAGTTCCCGGCCTCCGCGGTCAACCACGCGTCCGCGTCCTCCTGACCGCCCACCGGCCCGGACGGCGCGCTGCTCGCGTCCGGCCCGAAGAACCCCGCCGCCGTCACCGCCGTGCCCAGCAGCCAGTCCACCAACCGCCGCCGCGCCCGCCCCACCACCGGCGCCGGCTCCTCCTCCACCAGCCGCTCACCGGCGAACACCCGGATCAGGTCGTGGAACGCGTACCGGCCGGGCACCTCCGCGGTGTCCAGCAGGCTCATGTCCACCAACTCCTCCAGCGTGTCCTCCGCCGCGAACCGGTCCACGCCCGCCAGCACCGCCGCCACGTCCGGCCCGAAGTCCGCGCCCGGCGCCAGCGACAACCGGCGGAACAGCACCGCCGCCCTCGCGCCCAGCTGCCGGTACGACATCTCGAACGCCGTCCGCACCTGCAGGTCGCCCGCGGTCAGCGCGGACAACCGCCGCCGCTCGTCCACCAGCTGCCCCGCCAGGTGCCCGATCGTCCACTTCGGACGGCTCGCCAGCCGGTTGCCCGCGATCCGCAGCGCCAGCGGCAGGTGACCGCACAACGTCGCCACCCGCGCCGTCGCCACCGGCTCCGCGCGCACCCTCGACCGACCCGCGATCGCACCCAGCAGGTCGAACGACTCACCGGGGTCCAGCACCTCCAACCCCAGCCGCGCGCCCGCCTCCAACCCGCCCAGCACCAACCGCGACGTCACCACCACCAACGACCCCGCCCCGGTCGCCAACAACGGCCGCACCTGCGCCTCGTCCGACGCGTTGTCCAGCACCAGCAACGTCGACCGCTCCCGCAACCGCGCCCGGTACAGGTCCGAGCGCTCCGCCTCGCTCGCCGGGATCCGCTTCTCCTCGACCCCCAGCGCCAGCAGCATCCGGTGCACCACCTCCGACGGGTGCACCGGCCGCGCGTCCATCCCGCGCAGGTTGAAGAAGAAGCACCCGTCCGCGAAACGAGACGCCAATCGATACGCGGCCCGAACCGCCAACGCCGTCTTCCCCGCACCCGGCGGACCGTGCACCACGACCACCGACGTCGTCCGCACCCGCTCCGCCACCGCCGCCAACGCCGCCAGCTCCGCCTCGCGCCCGGTCAGGTCCGCCACGTCCGGCGGCAGCGCCGACGGCGCCACCGACGACGCCACCCGCCGCGCCCGACCCTCCTTGGCCGCGGCCAACAACTCGTGGAACTCCTGCTCCGCCAACGAGAGCACCCCGGCCAACGCCTCCACCGTGCGCCGCTGAGGACCCTTCGCGCGACCGCGTTCCATGTCGCTGATCGCCCGCACGCTGACCCCGGAACCCTCCGCCAGCTCCTCCTGGGTCAACCGGACCCGCAACCGGTGCGCGCGCAACAGCTCACCGAACGTCATGACCACACCTCGACATTAGTGGCCACCGGAGCCCGTCGAACCGCGCGGGCGCGGCGACGACCGTCACGTCGCTCCCCGGTAACACCGCTCACCGGTGACGCGCCCGACCGCCGCGACTGGTAGACCACACCCCATGAAGTGGTACGCGGATCGCCCGCCCCGACTGGTGTGGCAAGTCCTCGCCGACCTGCTCGCGGTCGCCTGGACGTGGTTCTGGGTCAAGGTCGCCGACGGGGCCGGTGACGCGGTCCGCGCGCTGCGCGCACCGGGGGACGGCCTGGCCGATGCCGGGCACAACCTCTCCGACACCTTCGGCGACGCCGCCGCCAAGGCCCGCGACCTGCCGCTGGTCGGCGGGAAGCTGGCCGACGCGCTCGACCGGGGCCGCGCCGCGGGCGGCACCCTGACCGACGCGGGCGACGCCCAGGTGCGGGCCGTCGAGTCCACCGCGCTGTGGCTCACCGTCGCCCTGATCGCCGTGCCGCTGGCGTTCGTGCTGATCACCTGGCTGCCGCTGCGACTGCGGTTCGCCCGCCGCGCCGGCACCGCCCGCCGGCTGCGCGACCAGGACCGACTCGACCTGCTCGCGCTGCACGCGCTGACCACGCTGTCGCTGCGCGACCTGGCCGCGTTCCCCGGCGACCCGGTCGAGGGCTGGCGCCGCCAGGACCCGGAGGTGATCCGCGAACTGGCCGCCCGCAGGCTGCGGGCCAGCGGCGTCAGGCCGTGACGGGCGGTGGCGCCGGGGGATGCCGGCGCCACCGCTCCGACGTCACTGCATGCGGTGCCAGAAGACCTGGCCCGTCGGGCCGTAGAGCACCACGTTCGAGTCGTTCTGCACGATCAACCGGTCGGCCGCCGTGCCGTAGGTGTTGGAGTGCCACTTCGCCACACCGGCGGCCGTGTACACCACCAGGTTGCCGTCCTGCTGGAGCACCACGTGCGTCGCACCCGTCCCGTGGGTGCTCGTGTGCCACAACGCCTGACCGGCCGCCGTGTACAGCACCAGGTTGCCGTCACCCTGCATGACCAGCGTGAACCGGCCGTCCTGCGACGTCTTGCCCTGCCCCGCGGCCAGCACCTCGCCCCGGACCAGCGTGTCGCCACCCGGCTGCGGCGCGTTCGCCGAACCCGTGAACAGCAGCGCGTTCGGCGAACCCGCGCCCGGGTTCACCACCTTGTTCGGCGTCGCGGCCGCCACCAGCGCGTCCCGCACCTGCTGCGGCGACGCACCGGGGTTGCCCGCCAGGAGCAACGCCGCCGCGCCCGCCACGTGCGGCGACGCCATCGACGTGCCGCTGATCGTGTTCGTCGCCGTGTCGCCCGTGCTCCACGCCGACGTGATGCCCACACCCGGCGCGAACACGTCCGAGCACGTGCCCCAGTTCGAGAACGACGCCCTGGTGTCACCCCGGTCCGAGGCGTTCACCGTGATCGCCTCCGCCACCCGGGCGGGGGAGAAGCCGCAGGCGTCGGCGTTCGAGTTGCCCGACGCCACCGCGTACGTGACGCCCGACGCGATCGACCGCCGCACGGCCGCGTCCAGCGCGTCGTTCGCGCCACCACCCAGGCTCATGTTCGCCACGGCCGGCTTCTGCGCGTTCGCCGTCACCCAGTCCACACCCGCGACGACGCCCGCGATCGTGCCCGAACCACCGCACGTCAGCACCTTCACACCGTGCAGCCGCACCCCCTTCGCCACACCGTGCGCCGAACCACCGACCGTGCCGGCCACGTGCGTGCCATGGCCGTTGCAGTCCGTGTTGTTGCCGTCACCCGTCGTGTTGACGTCGAAGCTCGCCCGACCACCGAAGTCCACGTGCGTCGCGCGGATGCCGGTGTCGATGATGTAGGCGTGCACGTTGCCCGCCGTCGTCGCGTAGCTGTAGTTCGCGTTCAGCGGCAGGTCGCGCTGGTCCACCCGGTCCAGGCCCCACGACGGCGGGTTCGGCTGGTCCGCCGTCACCTGGACGCGCTGGTCCTGCGCCACGTACGCCACCGCCGGGTCGGCCGCCAACCGCTTCGCCGCCCGCTCGCTCATCACCGCCGCGAAACCGTTCAAGGCCGAGCGGTACCGGTGCGTCACGCGGACGTCGGCCCGCTCGGCCACCGCCTCCGCGCCGACGCCGTCCTCCAGCACCACGATGTAGCTGCCGGGCACCGCCGTCGGGCTGCCGGCGTCGCGGATCGACGCCTCCGCGGCCTGCGCGGGCGCCACCGCCAACGCCGCCGCCACCACACCGACGCCCACAGCTCCCGCCAACCGGGTCCAAGGCGCGCGGAACTCTCCCATGTCGGGTTCTCCCTCGTGCAGGGGTCGAGGATCAGGAGTTCGCGCGAACCACCTCGATCCTGGCACGCCCCGCGCCCCCGACCCCCACCCCGCGCCCGAACCCTTCGGACCCTCGCGCCCCCCGCGTTCGGCCCCCACCCGCGAGAGTCCAACGCCCAGAACCCGCGTGTCCTACGTTCAGAACACGAGAGTCCAACGTTCGGAACGCGAGAGTCCAACGTTCAGAACACCCGAGTTCAACGCTCAGTACACAGGACCGGTGTACTTCTCACCCGGGCCCTGACCCGGCTCGTCCGGGTACGCCGACGCCTCCCGGAACGCGCGCTGGACCGACTGCAGCCCCTCGCGCAACGGCCCGGCGTGCGGCCCCAGGTACTCCACCGACGCGGTGATCAAGCCGGCCAGCGCCGTGATCAGCCGGCGGGCCTCGTCGAGGTCGCGGCGCGGGCTGTGCTCCGGGTCCTCGTCGGCCAGGCCGAGGCGTTCGGCGGCCGAGGACAGCAGCATGATCGCCGCCTTGCTGATCACCTCGACGCTGGGAACATCGGACAGGTCGCGGACGTTGTTCGAAGGCAGGTCGGTCACGGGAGCCATTCTCGCAACCACGCCGGGAGGGTCGCTGATTCGGGGGTTGACAAGGCCGTCTGCTACTATTCTCCGCGCGACCAGTCCCCGCACCAGCGGGGACGGCAAGTGGAGCCCCGCTCCCACCCGCGTCTGCCGCTTCGAGCAGGTGGCCGGGTCCGGTCCCGTCGAGGGGTGGACTGCGCCCTTCGTTGTGCGATCGGTCGGAAGCGGGCCTCACACCGGGCAGGTGTGGGGCCTCTTGTCTTTGGCGCACAACGAGTCACAAAGGACGTGAATGACAAGTCCCTCGAACCGAGGTGCTCCCGTGAGCACCGAGCCGCGCATCAACGACCGCATCCGCGTGCCCGAGGTTCGTCTGGTCGGGCCGAACGGCGAGCAGGTCGGGATCGTTCGCATCGAGGACGCGCTCCGACTCGCCCAGGAATCGGACCTCGACCTCGTCGAGGTCGCCGCGCAGGCTCGGCCGCCCGTCTGCAAGCTCATGGACTACGGCAAGTTCAAGTACGAGAGCGCGCAGAAGGCCCGCGAGTCCCGCCGCAACCAGCAGCTGACGGTCATCAAGGAGCAGAAGCTCCGGCCGAAGATCGACCCGCACGACTACCTGACGAAGAAGGGCCACGTCGCCCGCTTCCTGTCGCACGGGAACAAGGTCAAGGTGACCATCATGTTCCGGGGCCGTGAGCAGTCCCGGCCGGAGCTGGGTTACCGACTGTTGCAGCGGCTCGCGGAAGACGTCGCGGAGCTCGGTTTCGTCGAGTCGAACCCGAAGCAGGACGGCCGCAACATGATCATGGTGCTGGCCCCGCACAAGACCACGAAGACCCGCCCGATCAAGCACGACGAGAGCGCCGACGAGGCGACGGCGGAGTCTGTCGAGGAGTGATCTCCCGGCCCCTGGGCCGGGCGCACGCAGTGACCTCCGGGCCCGCGGGCCCGGAGCAAGCATGGCCGCCCCCATCCCCGGTGGCTGCACGAGACTGAGGACGGAAATGCCCAAGAACAAGAGCCACAGCGGGACCTCCAAGCGCGTGAAGGTCACCGGCAGCGGCAAGCTCGTCCGCGAGAAGGCCGGCAAGCGCCACCTGCTGGAGAAGAAGTCCAGCAAGCTGACGCGCCGCCTCTCCGGCACCACCGAGGTCGCGAAGAACGACGTGCCGCGGCTGAAGAAGCTGCTCGGCCTCTGAACCACCGAGGCCCCAGACCTCCACCCCCTTAACACCGGGACCGGCTCACACCGGCCCCACGAGATCGACAGGATGGACCCGTGGCACGCGTCAAAAGGGCCGTGAACGCCCAGAAGAAGCGCCGTACCACCCTTGAGCTCGCCAGCGGCTACCGCGGCCAGCGTTCGAGGCTGTACCGCAAGGCCAAGGAGCAGGTGCTCCACTCGCTCAACTACGCCTACCGGGACCGCCGCGCCCGCAAGGGTGACTTCCGGAAGCTGTGGATCCAGCGCATCAACGCCGGTGTCCGGGCCAACGGGATGACGTACAACCGCTTCATCCAGGGCCTGCGGCTCGCCGGCATCGAGGTCGACCGCAAGATCATGGCCGAGCTGGCCGTCAGCGACCCGGGCGCGTTCGCCGCGCTGGTCGAGGCCGCGCGCGCCGCCCTGCCGAGCGACGTCAACGCGCCCGTCGAGGACAAGGCCTGAGCGCGAACGACCGCGCACCACGACCCGGGGAAGCTCCGTTCACCGAACGGACTCCCCGGGTCGTTGCCGCTAGGCGGCTGACCAGGCGCTCCGGCCGCGACCGGGACTCCCGGTTCCTCGCCGAGGGCGCGCAGGCCGTGCGCGAAGCCCTGGCCTGGGCCGCCACCGACCGCGGCCGGGTCCACGAACTGTTCGTCACCGACACCGCGGCCGCCCGCAACGGCGACCTGGTGCACGACGCCGCCACCGCCGGCGTCCCGGTGAGCACCGTGACCGACAAGGCCGCAGCCGCGCTGTCGGAGACCGTCACGCCTCAGGGCCTGGTCGCCGTGTGCTCGCTCGTGGACGTGCCGCTGGCCACCGCGCTCACACCGGACGTGCGCCTGGTGGCCGTGCTGCACGGGGTGGCCGACCCGGGCAACGCGGGCACGGTGGTGCGCGTGGCGGACGCGGCCGGCGCCGATGCGGTGATCTTCGCGGGCGACGCGGTCGACCCGCACAACGGCAAGTGCGTGCGCGCGTCCACGGGCAGCGTGTTCCACCTGCCGATCGCCAGGGTGCGGGACGCGGACGAGGCGTTCGCGGCGTGCCGGGCGGCGGGGTTGCGGCTGGTCGCGGCGGATGGCTACGCGCCGGAGGACCTGGTGACGGCGGACCTGCGGGGCGACCTCGCGGTGCCGACGGGGTGGGTGTTCGGCAGTGAGGCGCACGGGTTGCCCGATGAGGTCGTGGCCGGGTTGGACGCTGCGCTGAAGGTGCCGATCTACGGTGGGGCGGAGAGCTTGAACCTGGCTACTGCGGCTGCGGTGTGTCTTTATGCTTCGGCTCGGGCTCAGCGGGTTTGACTGGCTGACTAGCTGCCAGGGCGGGCTGAGGCCGAGGCCGGAGGCCGGGCCGGGGTGGGCCGAGGCCGGGTGCCGGAGGCCGGGGTGGGGCGAGGCCGGGTGCCCGAGGCCGGGCTGGGGTGAGGCGGGCTGGGGCGGGTGGTGAGGTCGGTCGGGCCGGGTGGGGGAGAGCTTGCCTGAGCCGGCCTCCTTGCTTGTTATAGGCGACGCGCGAAGTTCGGTTTGGTTCTGGCTGAGGCACCCTTTCGCTCGATGTAGTGACAGTGGTTGACTTCTTGCTCGATCATCCAATGGCGTGCTGACCAGCGGTTATGGCTGGTCAGCACGCCATTGGTCATGCTTCCAGGCGTGCTGTCAGAGTGCGGAGCACGGGGTCGCCGGCGGTCGGTTTGTCCTGTGCTCGGAGAGCTTCCTCCAAGACGTTCGCGGTGTCGCCCAGGATTTGCGGTGGGGTCTCGTCGCCGGCCAGGGTGGCGGCGCGGCGGGCTTCGGCTTCGGCGTTGGTCGGGTCGCCCGAGTCCAGCAGGAACCTGGCCCCGCGGGCGACGAGGAACACCTGCCAGTCCAGGTCGCCGATCTGCGCGGCCAGTTCCTCGGCGATGCCGTTCTGCTCGATCGCCGCCGCGTGCTCGCCCGCCTGGATGTGCAGGAACGCCCTGATCGCGGCGATGCGGGCGGTCAGGTGGGTGCGGTGGTCGTGGTCCTCCACCGACGTCAGGAGCCGTTCGGCGGCGGTCAGGGTGGCAGCGCACTCGGCGGACTCGTCGTTCGGCAGCGCCGCGGCGGCCTCGACCAGGGAGCCGGCGGCCTCGGTCGGCTCGCCGACCTCCTGCCAGGCCGCGGCGGCGCCCTGGTAGGCCGATGCGGCTTCCAGGGGCAGGTCCAGCCTGCGCAGGACGCCGGCCAGGACGTCCAGGACCATCGCCCGCCGCCACGGCTCGTCGGCCGGGACCAGGCCCAGCGCCACCTCCAGGTGGTGGCGGGCGGCCTCGGTCTCGTCCAGCCGCGCGCACACCTGACCCAGGCGGTAGCGGACGGGGACGACGACGTCCGGGTCGACCTCGCCCCCCTCGATGACGCGCACCGCTTCCTCCAGGGCTTCGGCGGCCTCGACGAAGCGGCCCGACTTCACGTAGCCGCCGGCCAGGGCGTAGCACGCCTTCGCCACGTCGTCCGGCAGGCCGATCTCGTGGCCCGCGGTGACGGCGTCGCGCAGTTCCGCCAGGTGCTCGGCCTCCAGCCCCAGCCGTTCGACCGACGCCACCCGCTGGCGGTGCGCCTCGGCCGTCCACGGCCCGCGCGGCCGGCTGAACGAGTCGACGAACTCGGCCGCCGTGCGGACCGCCGCCTCCTCGTCGCCCCGCACGGTCCGCACCTTCAGCAGCAGCCGCAGCGCGTCGAACCGCACCGACGCCGGCGGGTCGCCCGCCAGCACGTCCACCACCTCGGCGTGCGCCTCGTCCAGTTGACCGACGGTGGCCAGGTGCTGCGCCCGGTCGCACCGCGCCCGCGTCACCAGCTCCGGCACCTCGGCCCTGGCCAGCTCCAGCGCCTCGCCCGCCAGCACGCCCTGCTCGTCGAACTCGTCGCCGTCCGCCAGCAGGTCGGCCAGCAGCAACCTGGTCAGCACCCGGGTGTACGCGGTGCCGGTGGCCTCCGCCTCGGCCAGGCACGTGCGCGCCACGGTCGTGCACTCGGCCAGCCCGCCCTCCTCCGCGCGCAGCCCGGCGCCCCGCGCCCGGTACCGGTTGGCCAGGTCGTGCTCGCCGCACGCGACCAGCCGGTCGATCGCCACCTCCAGCTCGGCCAGCACCTCCGCCTTCGGCCGCACGTGCCCGCCGGCGATCGCCCGCCGCGCCGCGACCAGCGCGCCGAGCGACTCGGGCAGCAGCGGGTCCAGGTCCTCGGGCAACGACCGCAGCAGCCGCATCCCGAGCAGGAACTCGCCGTGGTCGAACGCGTCGCACACCTGCTGCGCCAGCTCGACCGGGTCGGCGACCGCGACCGGCTCGTCGGCGAGGTCGTCCGGGTCCGGGGAGCGCCGGCCGACGGGGGCGACCGGCACGGCCAGCGGCACCGGGATCGTGTCCGGCGCCGCCAGGACCCGCCGGACGTCGGTGCTCACCGCGTCGCTGCCGTTGCGCCGGTCGAACCGGGCGGCGATCTCCAGCGCCCGGGCCTCCAGCAGCTCGCGCAGCTCGGGCGCGGACATCACGGTGGTCCGCCCCTCCTGCGGCACGGCGAACTCCTCGTCCGACGACACCCGGCTGAGCAGCAGCGCCGCCCGCGCGGTGAACTCCATGGCCCGCAACGGGCTGGTGGAGTGGTGCACCCGGTGCAGGTGGCCGCGCAGCAGCTCGACGCCGCGCCGCACGTTGCCGGTCGTCGCGCAGAACTCCAGGTGCTCGTCCAGGTAGGAGCTGACCAGGTCGTCGCGCACCAGCCGGTGCGCCACCACGTGCGCCTGCCGCGCCCGGTCCACGTCGCCCAGCCGCACGAACGCGAACGCCAGCGTGGTCAGGATGCCCTGGGGCTGGGTCGCGCAGCCCGTCTCCTGCTCCAGCTGGTGCTCGGCGTGCGCGACGGCCTCGGCGTGCCTGCCCTGCCGGATCAGGTGCCCGGCCTGCTCCTCGACGACGCACGCCTCGCAGTCGCTCATCGGCCCGCGGTCCATCGCCAGGTACCGGGCGAAGTGCTCCCGGTAGGCGGCCTCGTCGCCCACGTGCTCGGCCAGGTCGGCGCGCGCGCCGTGCACCGGCTGCATCGAGTACCCGAGCCGCTGGTAGCGCTCGGCGAGCTGGTCGATGAACGAGCCGATCTGCTCCAGCGTGAACCGCGGGTCGGCGATCAGGCCGCTGACGATCCACTTGTGCGCCCAGTCGAAGCTGTGCGTCTCCCACTCGTCGAACGCCGTGGGGTCGCGCTTCTCCGCCGCGCCGCACCAGGCGAACGGCGCCAGCATCAGGTCGTAGCGGCCCAGGTCGTAGGCGGAGCGGATCAGCGCGATCCGGCAGCTCACCGCGAGCGGCAGGTGGTCGAGGGCGTCGGCGGCCCGCGCCGCGCGCTCCAGCGCCTCGTGCCGCGCCATGCCCTCGGGCATGTGGTACGCCTCGACGAACTGCCGCTCGGCGGCTTCCTTCTCCTCGTTCACAGGTCATCCCCCACAGCGCGGTCCAGCAGTTCCAGGAACGAGCGGTTCAGCGCCGCGGTGTCCTTCGGGCGCATCGGACGCCGTGCCTGCAGCAGGGCGTGCACGTACAGCGATTCGACGGTCAGCTCCACCAGCGCCGGGTCGGTCAGCTGCGCCAGCCGCCGGACCAGCGGGTTGCGGCAGTTGAGCACGAGCCGCTGGGCCGCGTCCGACGACGAGGACGCGACCAGGCTGCCCAGCAGCTCCGCCCACAGCGGGTCGGCCTGCTCGCCGGCCTGCTGCGCGTCCCGCCGCCGCTCGCCCTCCACGTTCGTGACCAGCAGCGCGGGCAGCGAGCCGGGGTCGAAGTCGCGCGGCACGGCCTCGCAGTCGTGGCGCTGCAGCACGTCCTCGGCCAGCGCGAGGCGTTCGCGCAGCGCGCGCTCCAGCTCGTCGTCCGGGTCGCCGAGCGCGGCCAGCACCTCGGTCGGCGCGACCCTGCGGGCGGCGGTGGGGCCGTCCAGCGCGACCAGCCGCTCCACGATCTCGACGTCGTAGGCGTAGCCCGTGTTGACCAGGCCCATGCCCTGGGCGTGCGCGACCGGCGCGAGCTGGCGGAACTCGTCCACGTCGGGCACGTGCGCGACGGTGCCGTGCTTGCGGCGGAACTGGCGCAGCGACTGCGGGCCGTCGGTGGTCTCGAACGGCAGCCAGCGCTCGACCAGCCGCAGCATCTCGTCGTCCGCCCTGGCCAGCGACTTGATGCCGAGGTGGTGGGCGTCGAGCAGGGCGCGGGTGCGGTCGGGGTTGGTCGCGTCGAGCCGGACCAGCCAGTCGCGGACCTGGCGGCCGAGCTCCTCGCGGACGGCGAGCAGCGTCTCGTCCTGGTAGAGCGATTCGCGGCTGGCGGTGGGGCGCAGCGACGTCGAGTCGACCACGCAGCGGACGAAGTACGCCCACTCCGGCAGCAGGCCCTCGATGGCCTCGCCGACCAGCATCCGCTTCAGGTAGACGCGGTGGGACTGGCGGGCGCCGGGGTGCACGCCGCTGGGCAGCACGTAGGCGACGCCCCTGAGGCCGACGGTCGGCACCTCGACCGGGATCGCGTCGAACGGCTCCACGCCCAGCACGCGGGCGCCGTACGCCGTCGCGTCCTCGACCCACGGCAGCTCGCCGTGCGTGACGACGTCGTCGCCGACCCGGACGGTGACCGGCAGCAGCTCGCCGTACTCGGTGACGAGCGCCTTCACCACGTCGTGCTCCAGCCAGTGCTCGGAGTCGCGGTGCGGGACCAGCTCGATGGTGGTGCCGACCCCGGCGCGCGCGGTGTCGTCCACCTCGACCTCGTAGTTGCCCGCCGCGTCGGCCGTCCAGCGCACCGCGGGGCCGCCCCGGGCGGACCGGCTGACCAGGCGGATGCGCTCGGCGACGAGGAACGCCGACAGCAGGCCGACGCCGAACTGGCCGAGGAAGCCCTGGCGGGCGAAGCCGAGGTCGTCGCGCTTGGACGTGCGGCCGAGCGTGGAGAGCAGGTCGTGCACCTCCCGCTCGGTGAGGCCGATGCCGGTGTCGGAGATGCGGAAGGTGCCGCCGGAGGACCCGACCGGCTCGATCACGACCTCGCCCGGCGCGTCCGGTTGGAGCGCGCGGCGGGCGGTGATCGCGTCCACCGCGTTCTGCAGCAGCTCGCGCGCGTACACGCGGGGGCTGCTGTAGAGGTGGTGGCTGAGCAGGTCGATGATCCCGCGCAGGTCGACACCGAAGGTGTGTGCCATGGGACTGGAGCCACCTCGGGTCAAGGTCACGTGGGGACGGACGATTCTAGGTACGGCCTGGCGGCTTGTGACCCGGTTTTCCGCTGTTCGCCCGCCGGGGTCCGCTCGCTGGGGCAAGAGTGCCACGACCTACCGACAATCCCGGTCGCGATCGGTCGACGGCCCCGGTCCCGCGGACCCGCGGAATGGCGGTCCGGAGCTGTGGGACGTCGTTCCCCGGTCACGCGATCGGCCGATGGGAGTCACGGGGAGCAGCCCGAACGGGCAGTGCCGCCGGCGGGTCTCGGCCGATCACCTAGGATCGGTCCGCCGCTCCGCGTGCCTCGCGGAGGGCTGACCACCTGTGTCCGTGACGGGAGCTGTCCACCAACCATGTCCGGAGCCAACGACCCGTACGACCCCAAGCAGGTCGCGGCGCTCTCCCCGGAAGCGCTCGACTCGGCGGTCGAGCAGGCTCGTGAGGCGTTCGCGAAGGCGGCCGACCTCGACGAGCTGGCCGCGGTGAAGCCGAGCCACCTGGGCGACCGCTCCCCGGTCCTGCTGGCCCGCCGCGAGATCGGCGCGCTGCCGCCGGCCGCGAAGGCCGAGGCGGGCAAGCGGGTGAACGAGGCGCAGAACGCGGTCAAGGCCGCGTTCGAGGAGCGCCGCTCCCGGCTGCAGGCCGAGCGCGACGACCGGGTGCTGCGCGAGGAGGCGGTGGACGTCACGCTGCCGTGGGACCGGGTGACCCGCGGCGCGCGCCACCCCATCTCGACGCTCGCCGAGCGCATCGCCGACGTCTTCGTGGCCATGGGCTACGAGGTGGCGGAGGGCCCGGAGCTGGAGACCGAGTGGTTCAACTTCGACGCGTTGAACTTCGGCAAGGACCACCCGGCCCGCACCATGCAGGACACGTTCTACGTGGCGCCCGCCGACTCGGGCCTGGTGCTGCGCACGCACACCAGCCCGGTGCAGGCGCGCACCCTGCTCGACCGCGAGCCGCCGGTCTACGTGGTCTGCCCCGGCCGCACGTTCCGCACCGACGAGCTGGACGCCACCCACACCCCGGTCTTCCACCAGGTCGAGGGCCTGGCCGTGGACAAGGGCCTGACCATGGCGCACCTGAAGGGCACGCTCGACGCGTTCGCCCGCGCCATGTTCGGCGAGGACTCCCGGACCCGCCTGCGCCCGAGCTTCTTCCCGTTCACCGAGCCGTCCGCCGAGGTGGACGTCTGGTTCCCGGAGAAGAAGGGCGGCGCGGGCTGGGTCGAGTGGGGCGGCTGCGGCATGGTCAACCCCAACGTGCTGCGCAACTGCGGCGTCGACCCGGAGGTGTACTCCGGGTTCGCGTTCGGCATGGGCCTGGAGCGCACGCTGCAGTTCCGCAACGGACTGCCGGACATGCGCGACATGGTCGAAGGCGATGTCCGCTTCACCCAGCCATTCGGAACGGAGGCCTGACCGGTGCGCATTCCGGTTACCTGGCTGGTCGAGAACCTCGAGTTCGCCGAGACGCCCACGCCCGACCAGCTCGCCGAGGCGTTCGTCCGGATCGGCATCGAGGTCGAGGACGTCCACGAGCTCGACACGGTCACCGGCCCGCTCGTCGCGGGTCGCGTGGTCGAGATCGAGGAGCTGACCGAGTTCAAGAAGCCGATCCGCTACTGCCAGGTCGAGGTCGGCCCGGACCGGGTCAACGGCATCGTCTGCGGCGCGTCGAACTTCCAGGAGGGCGACACGGTCGTGGTGGCGCTGCCCGGCGCGGTGCTGCCCGGCGACTTCACCATCTCCGCCCGCAAGACCTACGGCCGCACCAGCGAAGGCATGATCTGCTCGGCCGCCGAACTGGGCCTGGGCGACGACCACTCGGGGATCATGGTGCTGCCCAGCGGCACCGCGCAGCCCGGTGACGACGCGCTGGAACTGCTCGGCCTCGGCGACACGGTGATCGAGGTCGCGCCGACGCCCGACCGCGGCTACGCGTTCTCGGTGCGCGGCCTGGCCCGCGAGATCGCCTGCGCGTTCGACGTGCCCTACCTCGACCCCGGCACGGCCGAGGTGCCCGAGGGCGAGGGCGAGGTGCTGCCGGTCCGGATCGAGGACGAGGGCGCGTGCTCGCGGTTCGTGGCCCGCCGCGTCACCGGCGTCGACCCGACCGCGCCGACGCCGTGGTGGATGCGCCGGCGGCTGATGCTGGCCGGCATCCGGTCGATCTCGCTGCCGGTGGACGTCACCAACTACGTGATGCTGGAACTGGGCCAGCCGCTGCACGCGTTCGACGCGTCGTCGGTCAAGGGCGGCCTGGTGGTGCGGCGCGCGGCGGCGGGGGAGAAGCTGACCACGCTGGACGAGCAGGTCCGCGCGCTGGACCCGGACGACGTCGTGATCGCCGACGACAGCGGCGTGATCTCGCTGGCCGGCGTGATGGGCGGCGCGAGCACCGAGGTCGGCGCGACCAGCTCGGACATCCTGCTGGAGGCGGCGAACTGGGACCCGGCGTCGATCGCCCGCACCGTGCGCAGGCACAAGCTGCCCAGCGAGGCGGCGAAGCGGTTCGAGCGCACGGTGGACCCGGCGCTGGCGCCGGTCGCGCTGGAGCGCGCGGCCCGGCTGCTGGACATGTTCGGCGACGGCAGCATCAAGCCCGGCCGCACGGACGTCGGCGCGCCCGCGCAGCCCGCGCCGGTGTCGATGCCGATCAACCTGCCCGACCGGGTCGCCGGGGTGAACTACGCCCGCGGCGTGACCGCGCGCAGGCTCGGCCAGATCGGCTGCCAGGTCGAGGTCACCACCGGTGACGACGGCACGACCATGGTCACCGCGATCCCGCCGACCTGGCGCGCGGACCTGACCCAGCCCGCGGACCTGGTGGAGGAGGTGCTGCGGCTGGAGGGCTACGACACGATCCCGTCCACGCTGCCGCCCGCGCCCGCCGGTCGCGGGTTGACCGAGCAGCAGCGCCGCCGCCGCACGGTGTCGCGCGCGCTGGCGGAGAACGGGTTCGTCGAGGTCAAGCCGTTCCCGTTCGTGGCGCCGTCGGTGTTCGACGCGCTCGGGCTGGCCGCGGACGACGTGCGGCGCAACGCGGTGAGCGTGCTGAACCCGCTGGAGGCGGACAAGCACGCGCTGGCCACCACGCTGGTGCCGGGGCTGCTGGAGGCGGTGCAGCGCAACCTGGCCCGCGGCCAGAAGGACCTCGCGGTCTACGCGGTCGCGCAGGTCACGCTGCCGCGCACGCAGCAGGCGCCGGTGCCCGAGGTGGGCGTCGGCGACCGGCCGTCGGAGGCGCAGGTGGCGTCGCTGCTGGCGGCGCTGCCGCAGCAGCCGGTGCACGTGGCGGCCGTGCTGGCGGGCCACCGCGAGCGGACCGGCTGGTGGGGCAAGGGCCGGCAGGCGGACTGGGCGGACGCGGTGCAGGCCGCGCGGCTGGTCGGCCAGGCGTACGGGGTGGAGCTGACCGTCGTCGCCTCCGACCTGCCGCCGTGGCACCCGGGCCGGTGCGCCGAGCTGCGGGTCGGCGACTGGCCGGTGGGCCACGCGGGCGAGCTGCACCCGAAGGTCGTGGAGGCGCTGGGGCTGCCCAAGCGGACCGTGGCGATGGAGCTGGACCTCGACGCGCTGCCGTTGAGCGACAACCGGCCCGCGCCGGTCGTGTCGGCGTACCCGCCGGTGCTGCTGGACGTGGCCGTGGTCGTGCCCGCGGAGGTGCCCGCCGAGCAGGTGGCGCGGGCGCTGCGCGGTGGCGGCGGGGCGCTGCTGGAGGACATCCGGCTGTTCGACGTCTACACCGGCGACCAGGTCGGCGACGGCAAGCGGTCGCTGGCGTACTCGCTGCGGTTCCGCGCGCCCGACCGCACGCTGACCGTCGAGGAGGCGACAGCGGCGCGCGACGCGGCCGTGGCCGCCGCCGCGGAGCGGTTCGGCGCGGTGCTCAGAGGCTGAGGGAGACGTCCCGGACCCGCATTGCTGCGGGTCCGGGACTACGCCGGCCGGGTGAACCACTCGGTGGACGGCACGAGGTGAACGTGCAGATCAGGATGCGTCGCTCGACGTGTCAAGAGGTCCAAAGACCTTTCTTTCCGGGTCGGCGAGGTCCTTGCGCACAGGTTGAACGTTCTCCAAGATTGGCTTCGCGGCCCGCTGGGCCGAGGGGCGAAGCGATGAACCGCCGGGCGAGTCTGGTCGCCGGTCCGACGGGGAGCTAGCGGCGAACCCACCGCCTGGAGCAGCAATCGAGTGAGGTTGCCTCATGCGCAGCTTGGGCCCCCGGATGGAAGCCGCCGTCGCCATGACGATCCTCGGCGTCGGCGCCGCCGTGGTCACCGCCATGCACCTGACCTGGCCGGAACCCGAACTGCCCGCGATGGCCTACTCGATCAGCGGCGGTGAGGCCGGGGTGGCCGACCTCCAGCCGTTCGGGATCAACGACGTCTCCGGCGGCGCGGTCGAGCTGACGCCGGGCAGCGAGGGCTTCCGCCTGGTGCGGCTGTCGAACCCGAACGACGTGGACATCGTGGTGCTGACGCTGGAGGCCCAGCCGGGGCAGCCGCTGGACGCGACGCGGAACCGGGTGCCGGACTGCCCGTCCGGCGTGCTGACCGTGGTGCCGATGCCGGAGCCGGTGGTGATCCCGCCCGCCGGGACGGTCGAGGTGGAGATGGTCGTGCAGATCGCGCACGACGTGCCGGCGGTGTGCGAGGACGCGGTGTTCCCGCTGACCTACTCGGGGCGCGCGGCGCGCGGTTAGCGGTGCGTGTGCGAGGCTTCCCGGCATGAGCGAGTACGACTACGACCTGGTCGTGATCGGGTCGGGACCCGGCGGCCAGAAGGCCGCCATCGCGGGCGCCAAGCTCGGCAAGCGGGTCGCGGTCGTGGACCGCGCCGACATGGTGGGCGGGGTGTGCGTGAACACCGGCACCATCCCGTCGAAGACGCTGCGCGAGGCGGTGATGTACCTGACCGGGATGAGCCAGCGCGACCTCTACGGCGCGAGCTACCGGGTCAAGCAGGACATCACCATCTCCGACCTGCTCTCCCGCGCGCAGCACGTGATCGGCCGCGAGGTGCAGGTGGTGCGCGCGCAGCTGCACCGCAACCAGGTCGACCTGCTCGCCGGCACCGCCCGGTTCGTCGACCCGCACACCATCGAGGTGCAGGGCGCGAACCGGGGCGAGCACCACTCGGTGACCGCCGAGCACGTCGTCATCGCCACCGGCACCCGGCCCGCGCGGCCGGACCAGGTGGACTTCGACGAGGTGCGGGTGCTCGACTCCGACGAGGTGCTGGCGCTGGAGGAGATCCCGTCCTCGCTGGTCGTGGTGGGCGCGGGCGTGATCGGCATCGAGTACGCGTCGATGTTCGCCGCGCTGGGCAGCCGGGTGACGGTGGTGGAGCAGCGGGAGCGGATGCTCGACTTCTGCGACCCGGAGATCGTGGAGTCGCTGAAGTTCCACCTGCGCGACCTCGCGGTGACGTTCCGGTTCGGCGAGAAGGTCGTCGACGTCGCCGTGTCCGAGACCGGCACGGTGACCACGCTGGCCAGCGGCAAGCGCATCCCGGCCGCCGCGGTGATGTACTCGGCGGGCAGGCAGGGCAACACCGAAGCGCTCGACCTGGCCAACGCGGGCCTGGAGGCCGACCACCGCGGCCGGCTGACCGTGGACGAGCACTACCGCACGCCGGTCGGGCACATCTACGCGGTCGGCGACGTGATCGGCTTCCCGGCGCTGGCCGCCACGTCGATGGACCAGGGCCGCCTCGCCGCCTACCACGCGTTCGGCGAGCGGGCGCGCGAGCTGTCGGCGCTGCAGCCGATCGGCATCTACACCATCCCGGAGATCTCCTACTGCGGCGCGACCGAGGCCGAGCTGACGTCGTCCGCCGTGCCCTACGAGGTGGGCCTGGCGCGGTACCGCGAGCTGGCGCGCGGCTCGATCGTCGGCGACGCCTACGGCATGCTCAAGCTGTTGGTGTCCACCGTGGACCGCAAGCTGCTGGGCGTGCACCTGTTCGGCACCGGCGCGACCGACCTGGTGCACATCGGCCAGGCCGTGATGGCGTGCGGCGGCACGGTCGACTACCTGGTGGACACCGTCTTCAACTACCCGACGCTGTCCGAGGCGTACAAGGTGGCCGCGTTGGACGCCACGAACAAGATCCGCGCCCTGGAGCGGTTCGGCGCCTAGCCACGCGATCGCCCAGCGCGTCGCACCGGTTCGGTCTGCCGGTCGACGCGCTGGGGGAGCCGTGCGGGGACGATCACCAACCGAACAGCCGCGTCACGAGGTGCAGCCGCGCGTCGTCCACGTCCCTCAGCGGCGGGACGAGCAGCGTCGGCATGCCGGCCTCCACGCCCGCGCCGTCGTGGGTGGCCCGGTCGCCGACCATCAGCGCCTCCTCCGCCGCGACGCCCAGGTCGTCCAGCGCGATCCGGAAGATCGCCGGGTCCGGCTTCACCACGCCGTGCTCGAACGACAGCACGAACGAGTCCACCGGCAGGCCGTCGAACGCGGGCCGCAGGTCGAAGTGGATGTCGCTGAGCACCCCGATCCGCACGCCGCCGTCGCGCAGCCCCCGCAACGTCGGCGCGGCGTCCACCGCGAACGGGTTGACCGCCGGGTCGGACTCCACCGCGTACAGCGAGTCGGCCAGCTCGTCGTCCAGCCCCGCCGCCCGGAACCCCTCGTAGTACGTCCGCCGGTGCAGCGCCGCGTCCGCGTCCACGCCGGGCGCGTCCAGCCGGGCCGGGTCCAGCGACGCCACCACCTCGGCGGCCTGGTCGGCGTCGCGCCCGATCCGCCGCAGCGCCTCCGCCACCCACCCCTTGAAGGTGGGGGTGAGCACGAGCGTCCCCCGCCAGTCGAAGATCACGGCTCGCAGCCGGTCCGCCATCGTTCCTCGCTCTCCGTAGCTGCCACTCACTCCTGCGAAGGCTCCCGCGTCACTCCGGCGTGTGACTACGGTTTTTCGGAAGACCCTGGATGGGAGGCTGCCATGGCGCCGACGCCGCCGACGCCCCTGCACTTCCGCCGGGCGGGCTTCGACCCCGCCCCCGAGCTCGTGGAGGTGCGCGAGCGGGACGGCGTGCGCCGGGTCGACTCGCCCCACCTGGGCCGGCCGGTGTGGCTGGTCACCCGGATCGAGGAGGTCCGGGAAGTCCTCGGCGACCCGGGGCGGTTCCGCAACTCGGAGCGCCACCTGGTGCCGGGCGCGCCCGCGCTGAGCGACGAGGAGGTGGCGGCGATCCGGCCGGGCAACCCGCTCGCGTTCGACCCGCCCGAGCACACCCGCCTGCGCCGGCTGCTGGCGCCCGAGTTCACCGCCCGCCGGATGCGCCGCCTCGAACCGCGCGTCCACGAGATCGTGGCCGACCACCTCGACGCGATCGAGCGCAAGGGGCCGCCCGCCGACCTGGTGGCCGACTTCGCGCTGCCGGTGCCCGCGCTGGTGATCTGCGAACTGCTCGGCGTGCCCTTCGCGGACCGGGACGAGTTCCAGCGGCGGTACACCCGGTTCTTCGACTCGACGCTGTCGTTCGAGGAGCGGGTGGCCATCCAGTTCGAGTCCAAGGCGTACCTGGCGGAGCTGGTCGCGCGGGCCAAGGTCGAACCGGGCGACGACCTGCTGGGCGTGCTGGTGCGGGACGAGTCCGCCGGCCTGGAGGACCGGGAGCTGGTCGGCCTGGCGGACCTGCTGCTGCTCGCGGGCCACGAGACCACGGCCAACATGCTCGGCCTCGGCGTGCTCGCCCTGCTGCGCCACCCCGAGCAGCTGCGGCTGCTGCGCGACGAGCCGGAGCGCGCCGCCGGCGCCGTGGAGGAGCTGCTGCGGTGGCTGACCGTCGTGCACACGGGCGTGCCGCGGGTGACGACCACCGAGGTCGAGCTGGGCGGGCAGGTCATCGGAGCCGGCGAGCTGGTCGTCTTCTCGCTGCCCGCCGCCAACCGCGACCCCGCCCTCCTGCCGGACCCGGACGTCCTGGACATCACCCGGAGCGCGAGCAGCCACGTCGCGTTCGGCCACGGCGTGCACCACTGCGTGGGCGCGCCGCTGGCCAGGATCGAGATGCGGATCGCGTTCCCGGCCCTGCTGCGCCGGTTCCCGTCGTTGCGGTTGGCGGTGGCCGAGCCGGAGTTCCGCGTGCAGCAGGTCGTCTACGGGCTGGCGTCGTTGCCGGTCGCCTGGTGATGCTCGGCGGAACCCCGCAATAAATTTGAGTGACTTTGCACCAGCGTGCATACTTATCCGCATGACGGTACGGATCGCGGTCGCCGGGGCCAGCGGCTACGCCGGGGGCGAGGTCCTGCGCCTCCTGCTCGGCCACCCGGACGTGGAGATCGGCGCGCTCACCGCCGGCGGCAACGCGGGCTCGACGCTGCGCGCCCACCAGCCCCACCTGCTGCCGCTGGCCGACCGGGTGCTGGCCGAGACGACGGCCGACACCCTCAAGGGTCACGACGTCGTCTTCCTCGCCCTGCCCCACGGTCACTCGGCCGAGATCGCCGCGCAACTCGGTGACGACACCCTCGTCGTCGACTGCGGCGCCGACCACCGGCTCACCGACCCGGTCGCCTGGGAGCGCTGGTACGGCGGCGCCCACGCGGGCAGCTGGCCGTACGGCCTGCCCGAGCTGCCCGGCCACCGCGACCGGCTGCGCGGCGCCCGTCGCGTCGCCGTCCCCGGCTGCTACCCGACGGTGTCCTCGCTGGCCCTCGCGCCCGCGATGGGCCTGGTCGAGCCCGAGGTGGCGGTGGTGGCGGTCTCCGGCACGTCCGGCGCGGGCAAGTCGCTCAAGGCCACCCTGCTCGGCTCCGAGGTCATGGGCTCGCTCAGCGCCTACGGCGTCGGTGGCGCGCACCGGCACACCCCCGAGATCGCGCAGAACCTCGCCGCGGTCGCCGACGGCCCGGTCAAGGTCTCGTTCACCCCCGTGCTGGCCCCGCTGCCGCGCGGCATCCTCGCCACCTGCTCGGCGACGCTCAAGGACGCCGACGCCGACGTCCGCGCCGCCTACGAGCAGGCGTACGCCGACGAGCCGTTCGTGCACCTGCTGCCGGAAGGCCACTGGCCGACCACGGGCGCGGTGCTCGGCTCGAACGCCGTCCAGCTCCAGGTCGCCGTCGACCGCGACGCGAACCGGCTCGTGGCCGTGGCCGCGATCGACAACCTGGCGAAGGGCACCGCGGGCGCGGCGGTGCAGTGCATGAACCTGGCACTCGGCCTGCCGGAGACCACCGGCCTGTCCACCGTGGGAGTCGCACCGTGAACCGCAACAAAGGCGTGACCGGGCCCAAGGGCTTCACAGCCGCGGGCGTCGCGGCCGGCATCAAGGAGTCCGGCGCGCTCGACCTGGCGCTCGTCGTCAACGAGGGCCCCGGCCAGGCCGCCGCGGGCGTCTTCACCACCAACCAGGTGAAGGCCGCGCCCGTGCTGTGGTCGCAGCAGGTGCTGCGCGAGCGCGCGCTGCACGCCGTCGTGCTCAACTCCGGCGGCGCGAACGCGTGCACCGGGCCCGAGGGCTTCCAGGACACCCACGCCACCGCCGAGAAGGTCGCCGAGGTGCTGGACGTCGGCGCGATCGAGGTCGCGGTGTGCTCCACCGGCCTGATCGGCGAACGCCTGCCGATGGACAACCTCACGGCGGGCGTGGAGAAGGCGGCCCAGGAGCTGGGCTCGACCGACCAGGCGGGCCTGAACGCCGCCACCGCCGTGATGACCACCGACACCCGGCCCAAGCAGAGCTGGCTGGCCCACCCCGACGGCTGGTCGGTCGGCGGGTTCGTCAAGGGCGCGGGCATGCTCTCGCCGAACATGGCCACGATGCTCAGCGTCATCACCACCGACGCCGCGGTCGACGGCGAGGCGCTGGACGCGGCGCTGCGCGCGGTCACCGCCAAGACCTACGACCGGCTCGACGTGGACGGCGGCACGTCCACCAACGACACCGTGCTGCTGCTGGCCTCCGGCGCGTCCGGTGTCGCGCCGACCGCCGAGCAGTTCGCCGAAGTGCTCACCGCCGTGGCGCACGACCTGGTCAAGCAGCTCCAAGGGGATGCCGAGGGCGTCACCAAGGAGGTCGCCATCACGGTCAACGGCGCGCTCAGCGAGGCCGAGGCCGTCGTGGTCGCCAAGACCGTCGCCGAGGACAACCTGGTCAAGACCGCGCTGTTCGGCTCCGACCCGAACTGGGGCCGGATCGCGATGGCCGTCGGCCGCTCGCGGGCCACCGTCGACCAGCACAAGCTCGGCATCGCCATCAACGGCGTGACGCTGTTCGCCGACGGGCACAAGGCGGCCGACCGCAGCGAGGCCGACCTGTCCGGCCGCGACGTCGAGATCGTGATCGACCTGAACCTGGGCGACGGCACGGCCACCGTGCTCACCACCGACCTCTCGCACGACTACGTCGAAGAGAACAGCGCCTACAGCTCATGACGACGGCGCAGGAGAAGGCCGGCATCCTGATCGAGGCGCTGCCTTGGCTGCAGCGGTTCCGCGGCGCGACCGTGGTCGTCAAGTACGGCGGCAACGCCATGGTGGACGACGGGCTCAAGCGCGCGTTCGCGCAGGACATGGTGTTCCTGAAGCTGGCGGGCCTGCACCCGGTCGTGGTGCACGGCGGCGGGCCGCAGATCGCCGCGATGCTCAAGCGGCTCGGCATCGACAGCGAGTTCCGCGGCGGCCTGCGCGTCACCACGCCCGAGGCGATGGACGTGGTCCGGATGGTGCTGGTCGGGCAGGTCCAGCGGGAGCTGGTCGGCCTGATCAACGAGCACGGCCCGTACGCGGTCGGCCTGTCCGGCGAGGACGCCCACCTGCTGACCGCCGCCCGCCGGTCGGTCATCGTGAACGGCGAGCAGGTCGACATCGGCCTGGTCGGCGACATCGTGGGCGTCAACCCGGACGCGGTGCTCGACATCGTGCGCGCGGGCCGCATCCCGGTCGTGTCCACGGTCGCGCCGGACGCCGGCGGCGTGGTGCACAACGTCAACGCGGACACCGCGGCGGGCGCGGTGGCGGTGGCGCTGGAGGCCGAGAAGCTGGTCGTGCTGACAGACGTCGAGGGCCTGTACGCGGACTGGCCGGACCGCGACTCGCTGCTGCGCCGGGTGTCCGCCGACCAGCTGGAGGAGATGCTGCCGGACCTGGACAGCGGCATGGCGCCCAAGATGGAGGCGTGCCTGCGCGCGGTGCGCGGCGGCGTGCCCGAGGCGCACGTGATCGACGGCAGGCTGGCCCACTCGGTGCTGCTGGAGGTCTTCACCTCCGAAGGTGTCGGAACGATGGTGACCGCCGGTGGAGCCGGCGATCTGACGGGGGCGGACGAGGCATGAGCGAGCAGCACCAGCAGCGGTGGCAGGCCGCGATGATGAACAACTACGGCACGCCCGGCCTGACCCTGACCCGCGGCGAGGGCGCGCACGTCTGGGACGCCGACGGCAACCGCTACCTCGACCTGCTCACCGGCATCGCGGTCAACGCGCTCGGCCACGCGCACCCGGCGATCGTCGCCGCGGTGACCGAGCAGATCGCCAGGATCGGCCACACCTCCAACCTGTACATCAACGAGCCCGCGCTGCGGCTCGCCGAACGGCTGCTCGACCTGTCCGGTGTGGACGGTGACGGGCGGGTGCTGTTCTGCAACTCCGGCGCCGAGGCCAACGAGGCCGCGTTCAAGCTGAGCCGGCGCACCGGCCGCACCAAGGTGGTGGCGACCGAGGGCGGGTTCCACGGCCGCACGATGGGCGCGCTGGCGCTGACCGGCCAGCCCGCCAAGCGCGCGCCGTTCGAGCCGCTGGTGCCCGGCGTCGTGCACATCCCGTACGGCGACGTCGCCGCGCTCGAAGCCGCGATCGACGACGAGACCGCGGCGTTCGTCGTGGAGCCGGTCCAGGGCGAGAACGGCGTGGTCGTGCCGCCCGAGGGCTACCTCGAAGCGGCCCGCCGGATCACCACCGAGCACGGCGCGCTGCTCGTGCTGGACGAGGTGCAGACCGGCATCGGCCGGCTCGGCACCTGGTTCGCGTTCCACCAGGTCGGGATCGTGCCCGACGTCATCACCCTGGCCAAGGGCCTCGGCGGCGGGCTGCCGCTGGGCGCGTGCATCGCGGTCGGCCCGGCCAAGGACCTGTTCGAGCCCGGCCAGCACGGCACCACGTTCGGCGGCAACCCGGTGTGCTGCGCCGCCGCCCTCGCGGTACTGGACACGATCGCCGCCGACGGGCTGCTGGAGCACACCGCCGCGGTCGGCAAGGAGATCGCGGCCGGGGTCGAGGCGCTGGACCACCCGCTCATCTCCGGTGTGCGGGGCGCCGGCCTGCTGCTCGGGATCACGCTGCGCGAGGCGGTCTCGGCGAAGGCCGCGGCGGCCGCGCAGCAGGCCGGTTATCTGATCAACCCCATCCAGCCCGACGTGATCCGGCTCGCGCCGCCGCTGGTGCTGGCCGAGGCCGACGCGCGGCGGCTGGTGGCCGACCTGCCGTCGTTCCTCCCGACACCGGGCCGGGAGTCCTGATGGTGCGCCACTTCCTGCGCGACGACGACCTGACGCCCGAGGAGCAGGCGGCGGTCCTCGACCTCGCCGACGACTACAAGGCCGACCGGCTGACCGCCAAGCCGCTGGCCGGGCCGAAGTCGGTCGCGGTGATCTTCGAGAAGAACTCGACCCGCACCAGGCTGTCGTTCGAGGTGGGCATCGCCCAGCTCGGCGGCAACCCGGTGATCATCGACGGCCGGTCCATGCAGCTCGGCCGCGAGGAGACCATCGAGGACACCTCCCGCATCCTGTCCGGGTACGTGGAGGCGGTGGTCTGGCGGACGTTCGCGCAGAAGCGCATCGACGCGATGGCGTCGGTGTCCCGCATCCCGGTGATCAACGCGCTGACCGACGAGTTCCACCCCTGCCAGGTGCTCGCCGACCTGCAGACCATCCGCCGCGTGCACGGCAGGCTGGCCGGCCTCACCGTCACCTACCTGGGCGACGGCGCGAACAACATGTCCCACTCGATGCTGCTCGGCGGCGTCACCGCGGGCATGCACGTGCGGATCGCCGCGCCGGCGCTGTTCCAGCCGCTGCCGTGGGTGCTGGACGACGCCCGCAAGCGCGCCGAGGAGACCGGCGGCTCGGTCGTCGTCGTCGAGGACCCGCGGGAGGCGGTGGACGGCGCGGACGTGCTGGTCACCGACACGTGGACGTCGATGGGCCAGGAGAACGACGGCCGCGACCGGACGCGCCCGTTCCGGCCCTACCAGCTCAACGCCGACCTGGTCGCCGCGACCGGCGTGCGGACGACCGTGCTGCACTGCCTGCCCGCCCACCGCGGCCAGGAGATCACCGACGAGGTGCTGGACGGGCCGAACAGCGCCGTGTGGGACGAGGCGGAGAACCGGCTGCACGCGCAGAAGGCGCTGCTCGTCTGGCTGCTGGAGCGCTCGCGGTGACCCGGACCGCGCGGCAGGCCCGCATCGTCGAACTGGTCGCCCAGCGAGCCATCCGCAGCCAGTCGGAGCTGGCCAAGACGCTCGCGGTGGAAGGCATCGAGGTCACCCAGGCCACGCTGTCGCGCGACCTGGACGAGCTCGGCGCGGTCAAGCTGCGCGGTCCCGACGGCGGCGCGCCCGTCTACGTCATCCCCGAGGACGGCAGCCCCGTGCGCGGCGTGCGGGGCGGCACCACCCGCCTCGTGCGGGTGCTCGGCGAGCTGCTGGTCTCGGTGGACCACTCGGGCAACCTCGCCGTCCTGCGCACCCCGCCCGGCGCGGCCCAGTTCCTGGCCAGCGCCCTGGACCGGGCCGCGCTGCACGACATCGTCGGCACCATCGCGGGCGACGACACCATCCTGGCCGTGGCCAGGGAACCCCTCACCGGCGCCGACCTGGCCGCCAGGGTGAGCGCGCTGGCGGCCGGCGAGGACCAGCCCGGCGAGGACCAGCCCGGTGAGACCGACGAGACCGATGGGTGAGCGGGTCGTCCTCGCGTGGTCCGGCGACCCGGCCGCCCTGCGCCCGCTGGTCGACGCCGGGGCGCGGGTCGTCGCCGTCGCGGTGGACCTCGGCCGGGGCGGCGCCCGGCGCGCGGCGCTGGACCTCGGCGCGGTCGAGGCCGTCGTCGTGGACGCCCGCGAGGAGTTCGCCGACCGGTACTGCCTGCCCGCGCTGCGCGCCAACGCCCTGCGGCCGGTGTCCGAGCTGGTGCCGCCGCTCGTCGCCCGGCACCTGGTCGACGCCGCCCGGCGGCACGGCGCGACGGCCGTGGCGCACGACCGCACCGGCGACGACCGCGTCCGCTTCGAGACCTGCGTCGGCTCCCTGGCGCCCGACCTGGAGGTCGTCGCGCCGCTGCGGGACGACGGCCCGCCGGTCGACGTGGTCCGGCAGCCGGCGCGCCCGGTCGAGCCGGGCGACCCCGACGAGCTGGTCATCGCGTTCGACCGGGGCCGACCGGTCGCCATCGACGGCGAGACCGTGACGATGTCCCAGGCCGTCCGGGAGCTGAACCGGCGCTCCGGCGCGCTCGACCGACCGGTGGCCGAGCACGTCTACGAGGCGGCGGGCGCGATCGCGCTGGCGACCGCGCACCGCGAGCTGGAGGACGCCGTCCTCGACCCCGACCTGGCCCGGTTCAAGCGCCGGGTCGAGCGGCGGCGGGCCGACCTGGTGCGCGCCGGGCTGTGGTTCGCGCCGCTGAGACAATCACTGGACAGCTTCATCGACAGCACCCTGCGGCACGTGTCCGGCGAGGTCCGGCTCGTGCTGCGCGGTGGCCGCGCGGTCGTCACCGGCCGCGGGTCGCCGTCCTGTGCCAGCACGGGCCCCACGTCACCGCGGGGCCTGCCGAGCAAGATCGCCGCGAAGTAGGGATTCGGTCAAGTGAGTTCATTGTGGGGTGGGCGGTTCGCCGGCGGACCGGCGGAGGCGATGGCGCGGCTGTCCGCGTCGACGCACTTCGACTGGCGACTCGCCCCGTACGACATCAGGGGTTCCCGCGCGCACGCCCGCGTGCTGCACCGGGCGGGGCTGCTGACCGCCGACGAGCTGGAGCGGATGCTGGCGGCGCTGGACGCCCTGGAGGCCGACGTGGCGTCCGGGTCGTTCACCCCGACGTTGGCCGACGAGGACGTGCACACCGCCCTGGAACGCGGCCTGATCGAGCGCGCCGGCGCCGAGCTGGGCGGCAAGCTGCGCGCCGGCCGGTCCCGCAACGACCAGGTCGCCACGCTGTTCCGGATGTGGCTGCGCGACGCCGCCCGCCGGGTGTCCGCCGGTGTGCTCGACGTGGTCGAGGCGCTGGCCGACCAGGCCGCCGCGCACGCCACCGCCGTCATGCCCGGCCGCACGCACCTGCAGTCCGCGCAGCCCGTGCTGCTGGCGCACCACCTCCTGGCGCACGGCCAGGCGCTGCTGCGCGACGTCGACCGGCTGCGCGACTGGGACGTGCGGGCCGCCGTGTCGCCGTACGGCTCCGGCGCGCTGGCCGGCTCGTCGCTCGGGCTGGACCCGGCGGCGGTGGCCGAGGAGCTGGGCTTCGACGGCCCGGTGGAGAACTCCATCGACGGCACCGCGTCCCGCGACTTCGCCGCCGAGATCGCGTTCGTGCTGGCCATGATCGGCGTCGACCTGTCCCGGATCGCCGAGGAGGTGATCATCTGGACGACCGCCGAGTTCCGCTTCGCGGTGCTGGACGACGCCTGGGCCACCGGCAGCTCGATCATGCCGCAGAAGAAGAACCCCGACGTCGCCGAGCTGACCCGGGGCAAGTCCGGCCGGCTCATCGGCAACCTGACCGGCCTGCTGGCGACGTTGAAGGCCCAGCCGCTGGCCTACAACCGGGACCTCCAGGAGGACAAGGAGCCCCTGTTCGACTCGGTCGAGCAGCTGGAACTGCTGCTGCCCGCGCTGGCCGGGATGATCGCGACCACGCGCTTCGACACCGAGCGGATGGCCGCCGCCGCGCCCGCCGGGTTCACCCTGGCCACCGACATCGCCGAGTGGCTGGTCCGGCAGGGCGTGCCGTTCCGGGTGGCGCACGAGGCGGCGGGCGAGTGCGTCCGCGTCGCCGAGGGCCGCGGCGCCGGGCTGGAGGACCTGACCGACGAGGAGTTCGCCGCCATCTCGCCCGCGCTCACCCCGGACGTGCGCGCCGTGCTGACCGTGGAGGGGTCCATCGCCTCGCGCGACGCCCACGGCGGCACCGCGCCCGACCGGGTGGCCGAGCAGTTGAAGCGGCTGCGCGACAAGGTGTCCGTTGCCCGCAACGCCTAGGCTGTTCACCGAGCAGGAGCTGGCCGTCGACCCCCTCGACGCGGCCCGGCTCCTGCTCGGCGGCGTCATCGAGTCCACCACCCCCGAGGGCGTGGTCGGCGTGCGGATCGTGGAGGTCGAGGCGTACCGGGGCGGCGACGACCCGGCGTCGCACTGCTACCGCGGCCGGACGCCGCGCAACGACGTGATGTTCGGCCCGGCCGGGCGGCTCTACGTCTACTTCGTCTACGGCATGCACTTCTGCGCGAACGTCGTGTCGCTGACCGACGGCGTGCCCGGCGCGGTGCTGCTGCGCGCCGGCGAGGTGGTCACCGGCGCGGACCTGGCGCGCGCCCGCCGCCCGACCGCGCGCAGCCACGCCGAGCTGGCCAAGGGCCCGGCCCGGCTGACCGGCGTCCTCGGCCTGGACCGCGCGCACAACGGGGTGAACCTGACCGAGCCCGACGCCTCCGTGCGGCTGCTGGCCGGCGACCCCGTCGAGGAGTCCGCCATCCGCACCGGACCGCGCGTCGGCGTGGCCGTGGCGGTGGACGTGCCGTGGCGGTTCTGGATCGACTCGCCCGCCGTCAGCGCCTACCGCCGCGGCACCCGGCGGACCCGCACCACGACCCGGCCCTAGACCTCGCCGAACACGTGCGCGCCCGGCGCGTCCGCGTCGTCGCCCGCCCAGAACTCCACCCAGTGCCGGACGAACTCGGACTTCGAGATCGAGCCGTCGCCGTCCAGGTCGAGCCGGGCGAACACGGCGTCGGTCGGCGACTCGTCACCCGTCCAGGCGTGGATCATCCGGGCGTACTCGGGCGCGGACACCTGGCCGTCGCCGTCCTCGTCCACCGCCTCGAACATCGACTCCGCGGTGGCGACCACCAGGTCGAGCATGGTGCCGAGGTCCCGCACGACCGACAGCACCTCGTCCACCGTGATCCGGTCGTCCCGGTCGTGGTCGGACGCCGCCCGCAGGGCGTCCCACCAACCCATCATGATCTCCCGCAGCCGCACCTCGTCGGCCGCGCCCCGGATCCGCACCCACCGGTCCGTCAACGCCTCGAAGTCCGCCCGCTCGAGGAACCCGTCGCCGTTCGAGTCCATCGCGGTGAACACGATGGAAGTCTTCTTCCGCTGCAAGTCGCTGGCCACCAGGCAAACTTGGCCGGGGAACGCCACGAGGACAATTGACCAGCCGGGGCAAACCTGGGCGCGCCAGAGTGATCTTTTGGTGACGGTAGGTAGTGCCAGGTCGGGGGTTCAGCGCACCGCCCGGCGGCGGTACCACACCCGGCGCTCGTGGGTCGGCAGCGCGACCCGGCTGATCACGGCCGTCAGCAGCGCGCCGATCAGCAGCCACAGCAGCGCGGCCAGGCCGTCGTTCAGCAGCGTCCGGAACCCGGCGTTCGCGGGCGTGAACAGGTCGCGCAGGCCCAGCGACACCGCCGCCGACCACGACTCGACCAGCCGCGCGAACCCGTTCGCCGGGTTGGCGCCGCCGATCACCAGGAAGACGTGGATCGCCAGCACGATCGCGAACGTCCAGCACAGCACGTCGATCACCGCGCAGGCGACGCGCACCGCCCGCACCCGGCCGTCACCGCGCTCGACGACTTCCTCCTCCGCGTACGGGACCTCGGAGCGGGCCACGAACTCGGTCGGCCGGTCGACGTGCCGCGGGTCGCGGTTCGAGTAGGTCATCGCGCGGTCCTCCCACTGCCGGTCCCCACTGGGCTCCCACGGCGACTACCCGGCGGCGGCACCGCCTCAAACTGCTTTGACCAGGTGGAGGACAATGGCCGCGTGAGCGAGCACATCCTCGATGAGCTGTCCTGGCGCGGCCTGATCGCGCACTCCACCGACCTCGACGCGCTGCGGAAGGATCTCGACGCCGGCCCGCTCACCCTCTATTGCGGTTTCGACCCGACCGCGCCCAGCCTGCACGCCGGCAACCTCGTCCCGCTGCTCATGCTGCGCCGCTTCCAGCGCGCCGGGCACCGGCCGATCGTCCTCGCGGGCGGCGCCACCGGCATGATCGGCGACCCGCGCGACAGCGCGGAGCGCGCGCTCAACCCGCTGGACACCGTCGCCGAGTGGGCCGGGCGCATCCGCGGCCAGCTGGAGCGGTTCGTCGAGTTCGACGACGGCCCCACCGGAGCGGTCGTGGTCAACAACCTGGACTGGACCGGCGGGATGCCGGTGCTGGACTTCCTGCGCGACGTCGGCAAGCACTTCTCGGTCAACGTCATGCTCGCCCGGGAGACGGTCAAGCGCCGCCTCGACGGTGACGGCATGTCCTACACCGAGTTCAGCTACCTGCTCCTGCAGTCGCACGACTACCTCCAGCTGCACCGCAAGCACGGCACCACGCTCCAGGTGGGCGGCTCCGACCAGTGGGGCAACCTCGTCGGCGGCGTCGACCTGATCCGCAAGGTCGAGGGCCGCTCGGTGCACGCGCTGACCGCGCCGCTGGTCACCGACGCCGAGGGCCGCAAGTTCGGCAAGTCCACCGGCGGCGGCAACGTCTGGCTCGACCCGGCGATGACCTCGCCGTACGCGTGGTACCAGTACTTCGTGAACGTGGGCGACGCCGACGTGGTCCGGTACCTGCGGCTGTTCACCTTCCTGCCCAAGGAGGAGATCGCCGAGCTGGAGCGGCAGACCGCCGAGGCGCCGCACCTGCGGGCCGCGCAGAAGAGGCTGGCCGAGGAGTTCACCACCCTGGTGCACGGCGAGCACGAGACCCGCCAGGTCATCGCGGCCAGCCAGGCCCTGTTCGGCCGCGGCGAGCTGCGCGGGCTGGACCTGTCGACGCTGGAGGCCGCGATGGCCGAGGCGCCGACCGGCGAGGTGCGCCTGGCCGACGGGCCGACGATCGTGGACCTGCTGGTCAGCTCCGGGCTGGCGGAGAGCAAGGGCGCGGCGCGGCGCACGGTGAAGGAGGGCGGCGCGTACGTGAACAACGCGAAGGTCTCCGACGAGGAGTGGGTGCCGGCCCAGGACGACCTGCTGCACGGGTCGTGGCTGGTCGTCCGGCGCGGCAAGCGCAACACCGCGGGCGTGCGCGTGCAGGTCTGACCTGCGAGAACAGCTCCCGACGAGGTCGGATCGAAGGCCGTCGGCCCCACCTGGGCCGGCGGCCTTCGCCATCTTCTAGTGTGATCGCAGTCACACTGTTGCCGGCGGAGCGGGTCGGATAGCGTGGTGTGGAGTGCGGCATGGGCTGCTGACCTGCGGTTTCAGCCTGTGGCGCGGCGCTGCGCCCCCGATTTGACCTCCGGTTCGGGTGCGTGTAACTTTCTCCATGTCAGCACGGAACGGGCCGGGAACACCGGAACGGAGTGCGGCAGGTCACGAACCAAGCTCCCGCGAACGTGGTAGAGTGGGTGACCTCGGAACGGAAGACCCAGTCCGGCCTCGTCTGAGGCTCTGCGACCAGGGCGTCTAGCTTCCAACACAAAGCTTTTGACACACAAGCCTCGGATCGAGCCGCGCGAGCGGTGAGTGACGATGTGCGCGTGTTCTTTGAGAACTCAACAGCGTGCCGAATAGCCAGTAAATTGTATGACCTCGTCAAGAGGTTTTCCTTTGAGATTGTTACTGGACAACTGACATTATTTGTCAGTGTTGTTCGGAGCGATCGAACTCATTCCTTATTGGAGAGTTTGATCCTGGCTCAGGACGAACGCTGGCGGCGTGCTTAACACATGCAAGTCGAGCGGTAAGGCCCTTCGGGGTACACGAGCGGCGAACGGGTGAGTAACACGTGGGTAACCTGCCCTGTACTCTGGGATAAGCCTGGGAAACTAGGTCTAATACCGGATATGACCTGCCTCTGCATGGGGGTGGGTGGAAAGTTCCGGCGGTATGGGATGGACCCGCGGCCTATCAGCTTGTTGGTGGGGTAATGGCCTACCAAGGCGACGACGGGTAGCCGGCCTGAGAGGGTGACCGGCCACACTGGGACTGAGACACGGCCCAGACTCCTACGGGAGGCAGCAGTGGGGAATATTGCACAATGGGCGAAAGCCTGATGCAGCGACGCCGCGTGAGGGATGACGGCCTTCGGGTTGTAAACCTCTTTCAGCAGGGACGAAGCGTGAGTGACGGTACCTGCAGAAGAAGCACCGGCTAACTACGTGCCAGCAGCCGCGGTAATACGTAGGGTGCGAGCGTTGTCCGGAATTATTGGGCGTAAAGAGCTCGTAGGCGGTTTGTTGCGTCGGCTGTGAAAACTTCACGCTTAACGTGGAGCCTGCAGTCGATACGGGCAGACTTGAGTTCGGCAGGGGAGACTGGAATTCCTGGTGTAGCGGTGAAATGCGCAGATATCAGGAGGAACACCGGTGGCGAAGGCGGGTCTCTGGGCCGATACTGACGCTGAGGAGCGAAAGCGTGGGGAGCGAACAGGATTAGATACCCTGGTAGTCCACGCCGTAAACGGTGGGTGCTAGGTGTGGGGGACTTCCACGTCCTCCGTGCCGCAGCTAACGCATTAAGCACCCCGCCTGGGGAGTACGGCCGCAAGGCTAAAACTCAAAGGAATGACGGGGGCCCGCACAAGCGGCGGAGCATGTGGATTAATTCGATGCAACGCGAAGAACCTTACCTGGGCTTGACATGCACTGGAAACCAGTAGAGATATTGGCCCCCTTGTGGCCGGTGTACAGGTGGTGCATGGCTGTCGTCAGCTCGTGTCGTGAGATGTTGGGTTAAGTCCCGCAACGAGCGCAACCCTCGTTCCATGTTGCCAGCGCGTTATGGCGGGGACTCATGGGAGACTGCCGGGGTCAACTCGGAGGAAGGTGGGGATGACGTCAAGTCATCATGCCCCTTATGTCCAGGGCTTCACACATGCTACAATGGCCGGTACAGAGGGCTGCTAAGCCGTGAGGTGGAGCGAATCCCACAAAGCCGGTCTCAGTTCGGATCGGGGTCTGCAACTCGACCCCGTGAAGTCGGAGTCGCTAGTAATCGCAGATCAGCAACGCTGCGGTGAATACGTTCCCGGGCCTTGTACACACCGCCCGTCACGTCACGAAAGTCGGTAACACCCGAAGCCCGTGGCCCAACCAGCTTGCTGGGGGGAGCGGTCGAAGGTGGGACTGGCGATTGGGACGAAGTCGTAACAAGGTAGCCGTACCGGAAGGTGCGGCTGGATCACCTCCTTTCTAAGGAGCATCTGCGGACTCGATCTCGGTCGGGTTCGGAGGCCACGCCGGCGGCGAACGATCGTCGGGTGGAGCTCATTATTGTGGATGCTGGCTATATGCAGAATCCTGGGTTGTTCGCGGAGTTAGTACTGTTCCTTCGGGAGCGTGGAAGGGTCCGTGAAGGGTTCGAGACTTCTGTTCGGTACGCTGTTGGGTCCTGAGAGAACACGTGAGTGTTTTCCTCAGCGAGAAACGACAGGGCTTCGCCCGTCTTCGAACCGCCGGGTTGCCGGTAGGCGTTGACAGTAGTGGCAGAGCGTCTGGTTGTTCTTTGAGAACTGCACAGTGGATGCGAGCATCTTTGTGGCAAGTTATTAAGGGCACACGGTGGATGCCTTGGCACCAGGAGCCGATGAAGGACGTAGGAGACTGCGATAAGTCTTGGGGAGCTGTCAACCGAGCTGAGATCCAAGAATTTCCGAATGGGGAAACCCGGCCTCAGTCATGTGGGGTCACCCACGCCTGAACACATAGGGCGTGTGGAGGGAACGCGGGGAAGTGAAACATCTCAGTACCCGCAGGAAGAGAAAACAACCGTGATTCCGTGAGTAGTGGCGAGCGAAAGCGGAAGAGGCTAAACCGTATTCGTGTGATACCCGGCAGGGGTTGCGTGTGCGGGGTCGTGGGACCTACTGGTCAGTTCTGCCGGACTGGCAAGGAGTCAGAAAATGTTGTGGTTAGCGGAACGCGTCTGGAAAGCGTGGCCGTAGAGGGTGAGAGTCCCGTACGTGAAAACCCGACATCTCCTAGTGGTGTTCCCAAGTAGCAGCGAGCTCGTGGAATTTGCTGTGAATCTGGCGGGACCACCCGCTAAGCCTGAATACTCCCTGGTGACCGATAGCGGACTAGTACCGTGAGGGAAAGGTGAAAAGTACCCCGGGAGGGGAGTGAAATAGTACCTGAAACCGTGTGCCTACAATCCGTCGGAGCCTTTAGGGGTGACGGCGTGCCTTTTGAAGAATGAGCCTGCGAGTTAGTGCTGCGTGGCGAGGTTAACCCGTGTGGGGTAGCCGTAGCGAAAGCGAGTCCGAATAGGGCGCCCATAGTCGCGTGGTCTAGACCCGAAGCGGAGTGATCTAGCCATGGCCAGGGTGAAGCGTGGGTAAGACCGCGTGGAGGCCCGAACCCACCAGGGTTGAAAACCTGGGGGATGAGCTGTGGTTAGGGGTGAAAGGCCAATCAAACTCCGTGATAGCTGGTTCTCCCCGAAATGCATTTAGGTGCAGCGTCGTGTGTTTCGTGCCGGAGGTAGAGCACTGGATGGTCTAGGGGGCCCACAAGCTTACCGAAATCAACCAAACTCCGAATGCCGGTACGTGAGAGCGCGGCAGTGAGACTGCGGGGGATAAGCTTCGTAGTCGAGAGGGAAACAGCCCAGAACGCCGGCTAAGGCCCCTAAGTGTGTGCTAAGTGGGAAAGGATGTGGGGTCGCCCAGACAACCAGGAGGTTGGCTTAGAAGCAGCCACCCTTTAAAGAGTGCGTAATAGCTCACTGGTCAAGTGGTCCTGCGCCGACAATGTAGCGGGGCTCAAGCACACCGCCGAAGCCGTGTCATTTCAGCGCAAGCTGGGATGGGTAGGGGAGCGTCGTTCAGCCATCGAAGCGCCGGAGGAATCCAGGTGTGGAGGCTGGACGAGTGAGAATGCAGGCATGAGTAGCGAAAGCAGAGTGAGAAACTCTGCCGCCGGATGACCAAGGGTTCCTGGGCCAGGCTAATCCGCCCAGGGTAAGTCGGGACCTAAGGCGAGGCCGACAGGCGTAGTCGATGGACAACGGGTTGATATTCCCGTACCCGTGTGAACGCGCCCATGGCGAACCTTGTGATACTAACCGCCAAAGCCTGTCCTGAGTCTTCGGACGAGGGACTACGTGGAGCGCGGGACCTGAACTTGTAGTAGTCAAGCGATGGGGTGACGCAGGAGGGTAGCTCCGCCAGTGAGTGGTAGTACTGGTGTAAGCGTGTAGGGAGAATCGTAGGCAAATCCGCGGTTCATATATCCTGAGACGTGATGCATAGCCGATTGAGGCGAAGTAGGGTGATCCCATGCTGCCGAGAAAAGCCTCTAGTGAGTGTTCATGCGGCCCGTACCCCAAACCGACACAGGTGGTCAGGTAGAGAATACCGAGGCGATCGGGCGAACTGTGGTTAAGGAACTCGGCAAAATGCCCCCGTAACTTCGGGAGAAGGGGGGCCGAGGGATTTGAAGCCCCTTGCGGGCTAGGATTTTTCGGCCGCAGAGACCAGCGAGAAGCGACTGTTTACTAAAAACACAGGTCCGTGCGAAGTCGCAAGACGATGTATACGGACTGACGCCTGCCCGGTGCTGGAACGTTAAGGGGACCGGTTAGCTCTTCGGGGCGAAGCTGAGAACTTAAGCGCCAGTAAACGGCGGTGGTAACTATAACCATCCTAAGGTAGCGAAATTCCTTGTCGGGTAAGTTCCGACCTGCACGAATGGCGTAACGACTTCTCGACTGTCTCAACCACAGGCCCGGCGAAATTGCACTACGAGTAAAGATGCTCGTTACGCGCGGCAGGACGGAAAGACCCCGGGACCTTTACTATAGCTTGGTATTGGTGTTCGGTTCGGCTTGTGTAGGATAGGTGGGAGACTGTGAAGCGGCCACGCCAGTGGTTGTGGAGTCGTCGTTGAAATACCACTCTGGTCGTACTGGATGTCTAACCTCGGTCCGTGATCCGGATCAGGGACAGTGCCTGGTGGGTAGTTTAACTGGGGCGGTTGCCTCCCAAAGGGTAACGGAGGCGCTCAAAGGTTCCCTCAGCCTGGTTGGCAATCAGGTGTCGAGTGCAAGTGCACAAGGGGGCTTGACTGTGAGACCGACGGGTCGAGCAGGGACGAAAGTCGGAACTAGTGATCCGGCCATGGCTTGTGGAAGCGTGGTCGCTCAACGGATAAAAGGTACCCCGGGGATAACAGGCTGATCTTGCCCAAGAGTCCATATCGACGGCATGGTTTGGCACCTCGATGTCGGCTCGTCGCATCCTGGGGCTGGAGTAGGTCCCAAGGGTTGGGCTGTTCGCCCATTAAAGCGGTACGCGAGCTGGGTTTAGAACGTCGTGAGACAGTTCGGTCCCTATCCGCCGCGCGCGTAGGATACTTGCGGAAGGCTGTCCCTAGTACGAGAGGACCGGGACGGACGGACCTCTGGTGTGCCAGTTGTCCTGCCAAGGGCATTGCTGGTTGGCTACGTTCGGAAGGGATAACCGCTGAAAGCATCTAAGCGGGAAGCCTGTTCCTAGATGAGGTATCCCACCCTTTGTGGGTTAAGGCCCCCAAGAGACCATTGGGTTGATAGGCCGGAGATGGAAGGTCGGTAACGGCTGGAGTTGACCGGTACTAATAGGCCGAGGACTTGTCATGAAGGCGCTACGCATCCACTGTGCGGTTCTGAGAGAGCCGAACCGGACCACCACGGTCCACCTGTCCCCGACGGAGGTCGGAGGGTTTGGGTGGGTCGGGGTGCCTACGGGTTGGTAATTTCATAGTGTTTCGGTGGTCATAGCGGTTGGGGAACACCCGGTCCCATTCCGAACCCGGTAGTTAAGCCTTCCAGCGCCGATGGTACTGCACTCGTGAGGGTGTGGGAGAGTAGGACGCCGCCGAACAATTCTTCCCTGAAAGGGCTTGTGGTGGGGGCACATTGATGTGTGCTCCAAACCGCAAGCCCTTTCGGCGTGTCCACAGTAGGAGGAGTTAGTGTCCAGGTTCGGGGATCGACCCGGCGACCGTCAGCGTGGCCAGGGAGACCGACCGCGCCGATCCGACGACGGTGGCCGTGGCCAGGGGAGCCGCAAGCCGAGCAGTGGCGGTCGTGACGCCCGTGGTGGGACGGGCGAGCGGTCGAGCGGTGGCTATCCGCGCCGGGACGACCGGCCGAGCTATGACAAGCCTCGTGGCGCCGACCGGCGCGACGACAGCCGGGGCGAGCGCCCTCGTTACGACAAGCCGCGCGACGATCGCGGTGGGGCGCCGCGTCGTGATGACCGCGGTGGCGGTTTCCGCCGGGATTCCGGTGACCGCCCGCGCTACGACCGACCGCGTGATGACCGCTCCCGCGATGACCGGCCCCGTTACGACCGCTCCCGCGATGATCGTCCTCGCGGTGACGACCGTTCCCGTGACGACCGTCCGCGCTTCGACCGCTCGCGTGACGATCGCGGTAGTGCACCTCGTCGCGACGACCGCACCGGTGACCGGGGCGGGTTCCGGCGCGATGACAACAGGCGTGACGACAATCGTCGTGATGACAATCGTCGTGATGACAACCGGGGCGAGCGCCCTCGTTACGACCGTCCGCGCGACGACCGCGGGCCTGCTCGCAGTTTCGACCGCGGGTCCGATCGCGGCGAGCGCAGCAGCTACCCCCGGCGGGATGACCGTTCGGGTGGCGACCGCGGTGGTTACCAGCGCCGTGACGACCGGCCGAGCGGTGATCGCTACCCGCGTCGGGACGACCGGGGTGGCAGCGACCGTGGTGGCAGCGACCGGGGCGGGTACCAGCGTCGGGATGACCGGCCAGGTGGTGACCGCAGTGGCGGTGACCGCGGTGGCTACCAGCGGCGCGACGACCGGACCGGTGGTGACCGCTACCCGCGTCGGGACGACCGGCAGGGTGGCGACCGCAGTGGCGGTGGCGGGTACCAGAGGCGTGATGACCGGCCTGGTGGTTACCAGCGTCGGGACGACCGGCCCAGTGGGTTCCAGCGGCGGGACGACCGGGGTGGCGAGCGCCGGGAGTTCCGGCCGCGTGACGACCGCTCCGGGTCCGGTGGCGACCGTGGCGACCGCGGTGGTTACCAGCGTCGGGATGACCGGACCGGTGGTGACCGCAGTGGCGGTGACCGCGGTGGCTACCAGCGTCGGGACGACCGGTCGGGTGGTGACCGGGGTGGCAGTGACCGGGGTGGGTACCAGCGTCGGGATGACCGGCCGCGGTACGAGAAGCCGCGGTATGACAAGCCGGGCAGCGAGAAGCCGGGGAACGACCGTCGGGACGAGCGCAGCCGTGAGCGGGCGGCGCGGTTCCAGGAGCGGGTTGCCCAGGGTGATGAGCAGCAGCAGGGTGTCGAGGCCGCTGACGACGCGACCGTGGACGCCCCGGTCGGCACGTCGGCTGACACGACGGCCGGCACTGCAGCCGACCCGGCGGTCGACACTGACGTCGAGGCCGTTGAGGTAGGGGCAGCCGAGGGCGCGGACGAGGGTGACGACGTTCCGGCCGAGGCCGACGAGGCCGACGAGGCCGACGAGGCTGCGGGCGAAGCGGTCGCGGACCGTGCGGTCGCGGGCGAAGCGGCGGAAGAAAGGGCTGCGGAGGCCCCGGCGGCGGTCGAGGGTGATGCGGTCGAGGGCGACGGCGAGGAGCGGGTGTTCACCCGGGCCCGCACGCCCGAGCTGCCCGAGGACGCCGACATCTCCGTCCTCGACCCCGAGGTGAAGCAGGAGCTGCGCGGTCTGCCGAAGGGCCTGGCCGAGATCGTCGGTCGGCACCTGGCCGCCGCAGGCATGCTGATCGACAGCGAGCCCGAGCTGGCGCTGGAGCACGCGCGGTACGCGCGGTCGAAGGCGGCGCGGGTCGCGGTGGTCCGCGAGGCCGCCGGGCTGACCGCTTACCACGCCGGTGAGTGGGCCGAGGCGTTGTCCGAACTGCGCGCCGCGCGCCGGATGTCGCACGGCGCCGGGCACGTCGCGGTGATGGCGGACTGCGAGCGGGCGCTGGGGCGGCCGGAGCGGGCCATCGAGCTGGCTCGCGAGGCGCAGGTGTCGCTGCTGGCCCCGGACGAGGCGGTGGAGCTGCGGATCGTCGCGGCCGGCGCGCGTCGGGACATGGGGCAGCTGGACGCGGCCGTGGTGGCGCTCCAGGGCGACGACCTGGACGAGAAGCGGCGCGAGCCGTGGAGCGCCCGGCTGTTCTACGCCTACGCGGACAACCTGGCCGCGGCCGGTCGCACCGAGGAAGCCGTGAAGTGGTTCCTCAACGCCGCCCAGGCCGACGACGACAACGAGACCGACGCGGCCGAGCGGGCGTTCGACCTGAGCCCGCAGGACTGACCCACCGGGGTCACCGACCGACCGAAGTCACAGCTGGAGGCTCGGCACCACCCGGTGCCGAGCCTCCAGACTGTTCACCGGGGAACCGGCCACCGAACGGAGACGCCTGTGCTGCTGGACCGCTACGACGCCCTGCTGCTGGACCTCGACGGCACGGTCTACCGCGGCCGGGAGGCCGTGCCCGGCGCGGTCGAGGCGGTCGCCGCCGCCCGCGAGCACGGCACCGGCATCCGGTTCGTCACCAACAACGCGTCCCGCTCGCCGGAGGCGGTGGCCGAGCACCTGACCGAACTGGGCTTCGGCGCGGCCCTGGACGAGGTCAGCACGAGCGCCCAGGCGGGCGCGGCGATGCTGCTGGACCTCGTGCCGCCCGGCGCCACCGTGCTGGTCCTCGGCACGGACGCGCTGGCCGAGCAGGTGCGGCAGCGCGGGTTCCGGCCCACCCGGGACGCGGAGGGCGCGCAGGCGGTCGTGCAGGGCCTCTCGCAGGACCTGGGCTGGCGCGAGCTGGCCGAGGCGTGCGTGGCGATCCGGCAGGGCGGCGCGCACTGGATCGCGTGCAACGTGGACGCGACGCTGCCCACCGAGCGCGGTCTGCTGCCCGGCAACGGCTCGCTGGTCGCCGCGCTGCGGACGGCGACGGGGGTCGAGCCGCTGGTGGCGGGCAAGCCGGCCACGCCGCTGCTGGAGCAGGCCGCGAAGTCGGCGGGCGCGCAGCGGCCGCTGGTGGTCGGCGATCGGTTGGACACCGACATCGCGGGCGCGGTGAACGCGGGCATGGACTCGCTGCTGGTGCTCACCGGCGTGTCCACCGAGGCCGAGGCGCGGGAGCTGCCCGAGGACCGGCGGCCGACCTACGTGGCCGCAGACCTGTCCGTGCTGCATCGGCTACCTTGAATCCCGTGAGCTTCGAGGTTCCCCTCCCCGGTCCGCCGCGTGATCCCGTGGCCGGGATCGACGACGCCCTGGCCGCCCTCGACGGGCTGGACGGGTTGGACGTGGTCGAGCACGTGGCCCGGTTCGACGACGCGCACACCGCGTTGACGGCCGCGCTGTCCAGCATCGACAAGGTCTGACCGGTGCCGCGCAGGGCTCGGCTGGACGCCGAACTGGTCCGCCGCGGGCTGGCCAGGTCGCGGGAGCACGCGAGCCAACTCGTCGCCGACGGCAAGGTGACCGTGCGCGGCACGGTGGCCACGAAACCCGCCACCGCCGTCGAGCTGGACACCGCGCTGGTCGTCCGCGAGACCGACGACCCGAACTACGCCTCACGCGGCGCGCACAAGCTGGTCGGCGCGCTGGAGGCGTTCGACGGGGTCGGCGTCGAGGGCAGGCGGTGCCTGGACGCGGGCGCGTCGACCGGCGGGTTCACCGACGTGCTGCTGCGCGCGGGCGCCCGGCAGGTCGTCGCGGCCGACGTCGGCCGCGGCCTGCTGGACTGGCGGCTGCGCACCGACGACCGGGTCGTGGTCAAGGACCGGACGAACGTCCGGTCGTTGACGCCCGAGGACATCGGCGGTCCGGTGGAACTGGTGGTGGCCGACCTCTCGTTCATCTCGTTGAGGCTGGTGCTGCCCGCGCTGGCCGCGTGCCTCGACGAGGAGGGCGACTTGCTGCCGATGGTGAAACCCCAGTTCGAGGTCGGCAGGGAACGCCTCGGCTCGGGCGGTGTGGTGCGGGACCCGGAGCTGCGGGCGGAGGCGGTGCTGGACGTCGTCGCGTCCGCCGCCGGGCTGGGCCTGCGGCTGCACGGCGTCACCGCGAGCCCGCTGCCCGGCCCGTCGGGCAACGTCGAGTTCTTCGTCTGGCTGCGCCGGGGCGAACCCCTCGACGCGGCCGACGCCACCGCGCTCGTGCGCGCCGCCGTAGCGGAAGGACCCCGGTGACCACGGATTCGGTGACGAGGGAGATCCTGCTGGTCGTCCACACCGGACGGCGCAGCAACGTGCTGGTGGCGCAGGAGGTCGCGACGCGGTTCGCGGCGGGCGGGGTGCGGCTGCGGGTGCTGGAGGACGAGGCGCCCGACCTGGACTCGTCGTGCTACACGCAGGTCGTGGTGGCCGACGAGAAGGCCGCCGAGGGCGCCGAGCTGGTGTTCGTGCTCGGCGGTGACGGCACGCTGCTGCGCGCGGCCGAGCTGGCGCGGGCGGCGGGCGTGCCGGTGCTCGGGGTGAACCTGGGCCGGGTCGGCTTCCTGGCCGAGGCCGACTCCGACGCGCTGTACGAGGCCATCGCGCATGTCATCGACCGGGACTACGAGGTCGAGGAGCGGATGACGCTCGACATCACCGCGTCGGTCTACGGCGAGGTGCTGGAGGGCACGTGGGCGCTCAACGAGGCCAGCGTGGAGAAGAGCACCCGGGAGCGCATCCTGGACGTCGTGGTCGAGGTGGACGGCCGGCCGGTGTCGGCGTTCGGCTGCGACGGCGTGCTGGTGGCCACCCCGACCGGGTCGACGGCGTACGCGTTCTCGGCGGGCGGGCCGGTGGTGTGGCCGGACGTGCAGGCGCTGCTGGTGGTGCCGAGCAACGCGCACGCGCTGTTCGCCCGGCCCCTGGTCGTGTCGCCCGCGTCGGTCGTCGCGCTGGAGGTCGACCCGGAGGGCGAGGCCGCGGTGCTGTGCGCGGACGGCCGCCGCACGGTGAACCTGCCGCCGGGCGCGCGGGTCGAGGTCGTCGGCGGCAGCACGCCGCTGCGGCTGATCCGGCTGCGGCCCGGCCCGTTCACCGACCGGCTGGTGGAGAAGTTCGAGCTGCCGGTGCAGGGGTGGCGCGGTCCGTCGGCCAAGCAGACCGGCTAGATCAACAGCAGGACACCCGCCCCCGAGCACACGCGCGGCCCGCGTCGCCCAGTAGTGTTCCGGTCGTGCTGGCCGAGATGCGCATCCAGGGCCTCGGTGTGATCGACGAGGCCACCCTTGAGCTCGACGCCGGTTTCACCGTGGTGACGGGCGAGACCGGCGCGGGCAAGACGATGGTCGTGACCGGGCTCCACCTGCTGGGCGGCGGCCGGGCCGAGGCGTCCCGCGTGCGCAACGGCGCGGACAAGGCGGTGGTCGAGGGGCGGTTCCAGGCGCCCGCCGGCAGCCCGGCGGCGAAGGTCGCCGAGGAGGTCGGCGGTGAGCCGGACGACGACGGCAGCGTGATCGCGATCCGCACCGTCGGCGCCGACGGCCGCTCCCGGGCGCACCTGGGCGGCCGGTCCGTGCCGGTCGGCGTGCTGTCCGAGCTGGCCGAGCAGCTGCTCGCGGTGCACGGGCAGAACGACCAGCTGCGGCTGCTGCGGCCCGCCGAGCAGCGGTCGGTGCTGGACCGGTTCGCCGGTGACGAGGTCGCCGAGCCGCTGCGGTCGTACCGGAAGGTCCGCGACGAGTGGCTGCGGGTGGCGACCGAGCTGGCCGAGCGCACCGCGCGGTCGCACGAGCTGGCCCGCGAGGCCGAGCTGCTGCGGCACGGCCTGGCCGAGATCACCGCGGTCGACCCCAAGCCGGGCGAGGACGAGGAGCTGGTCGCCGAGGCGCGCCGGCTCGCCGACGCCGACCAGTTGCGCGAGGCGGCGTCCGGCGCGCAGTACGCGGTGGCGGGCTCGCCGGACGGCGACCCGGACGTGCCCGGCGCGTTGGGGCTGATCGGCGAGGCCCGGCGGCGGCTGGTGGCCTCCGACGACCCGAAGCTGCGCGACCTGGAGTCCCGGCTGGTGGAGGCGGAGACGCTGCTGGCCGACGTCGGCGCGGAGATCGCGTCGTACCTGGAGCACCTGGACGCCGACCCGGCGCGGTTGGAGCAGGTGCTGGCCAGGCAGGCCGAGCTGAAGTCGTTGACCCGCAAGTACGCCGCCGACGTCGACGGCGTGATCGCGTGGGCGCAGGACGCGTCGTCGCGGCTGAACGGGCTCGACACGTCCGACGAGGCGCTGGCGGCGCTGGCCGCGCGGCGCGACGAGCTGGCCGGCGAGCTGGCCGGGTACGCGCGGCGGGTGACCGCGCAGCGGGTCGAGGCGGCCGAGGAGCTGGGCAAGGCGGTGTCGGACGAGCTGACCGGCCTGGCCATGCCGCACGCCACGGTCGAGGTCGCGGTGCGGCCGAGGGTGGCCGAGCAGGGCGACGCGCAGGCGCTGCCGGTGGACGGGCGGTTGCTGCACGCGGGCGCCAGCGGCGTGGACGACGTGGAGCTGCGGCTGATCGCGCACCCCGGCGCGCCCGCGCTGCCGGTGCACAAGGGCGCGTCCGGCGGTGAGCTGTCGCGGGTGATGCTGGCCCTGGAGGTCGTGCTGTCGCACTCCGACCCGGTGCCGACGCTGGTGTTCGACGAGGTCGACGCCGGGGTGGGCGGTCGGGCGGCGGTCGAGGTGGGCCGCAGGCTCGCCAGGTTGGCGCGCAGCCACCAGGTCATCGTGGTCACGCACCTGCCGCAGGTCGCCGCGTTCGCCGACCGGCACCTGGTGGTGGACAAGACCGCGGACGGCGTGCTGACCCGCAGCGGCGTGCGCAGGCTGGACGAGTCGCAGCGGGTGGTCGAGCTGGCCCGGATGCTCGCCGGCATGGACTCCACCGACACCGGCCGCGCGCACGCCGAGGAGCTGCTGGCGGCGGCGAAGGCCGACAAGGAGAGCGTGCCCGTGGTGCGGCGCAAGGCGAAGAAGAAGTGAGCCGACGGCTGCTCGGCGCGGCCCTGCTGGTGGCGGCCGGTGTCGCGGCCGCGGTCGGCACGTTCCTGCCGCTGTTCTGGGAGGGCACCGACTTCGAGGGGGCGCGGTACGGGTTCACCACCACGTCCTGGGACGTGGTGCCGGACGCCGGGCACCAGCTGCAGGTCCTGGTCGGGCGCAGCCCCCAGTTCGGCGTGCCGATCGTGATCTCGTCGGCGCTGCTGGTGGTCGCGGCGGCGCTGGCGTTCCTGCCGGAGTCGCAGCGGCTGGCGGCCCGCTACTCGGCGATCACCGGCGCGGCGCTGATGGTCGGCGCGGTGTGGACGACCGAGGCGTACGCGGTGTGGGTGGTCGGCCGCGCGTCGGAGGTCGACCCGCTCGGCTACCGCGGCGAGGCCGGCGCCGGTGTGTGGGTGCTCGGCGCGTCGGCGCTGGCGGCCGTGCTGGGCGCGGTGCTGCTGCACGCCCGGCGGTCCGGTGCGCCGCGGCCCGAGGGGGCGGTGGTGTACCGGGTGGACGACGACGGCGAGGTCGCCGGTGACGACGACGTGGACACCCCGCCGTTCGGCATCCCAGTGGTCCAGGTCGAGGTCGCGCAGATCCCGGAGTCGCGGTACGAGCGGCCGGCCGACGGGTCGGGTGGCACGCCGTGACGGGGCCGGTCGGCGCGCCGGACCCGGCTGACCCGGCCGGTTCGCCCGCGTCGCCCGACGACGGGCGACGGGGAGGGCGTGCGATGTCCCGACGTGCGGCCGCCGTGATCACCACCGGCGCGGGCGCGCTGTTCGTGGTGCTCGGCTCGCTGTTCGAGCTGTTCGGCCGGGAGACCGTCATCCGGTACGGGCCGGGCGGTCCGCTGCCGTTCCCGGAGCGGCGGTCGGTGGCGCTGACCGGGTGGGAACTGGTGGAGGAGCCGGTGCGGGCCGGGGTGGACGCCGGGCCGGGAATCCCCGTCTACGGCTACGGCCTGGTCTTCGCCGCCGTCCTCGCGGGCGTCGGCGCGGTGCTGCAGCTGCGGTCGCCGCTGCTCGCCGCGATCGGCCGGTTCGCGGTGCTGGTGGCGTCCGGGGTGGTCGTCGGCACGGTGTGGGCGGCGCTGGAGACGTTGCGGACGCTGTTCGGCGCCGAGAACACGCCGCCGACGGTCGACGTGGACCAGTTCGTCGGCACGGGCACCTGGCTGCTCTCCGCCGCGGCGGTGGCGCTGCTCGTCGGCGCGGTGCTGGCGCACGACTGGCCGGAGCGGGTGGCGCGGCCGACCGGGCCGTCGGTGTACCAGGTGGCCGACGACGAGGACGACACGCCGCCGTTCGGCATCGCCATCCCGGTCGCGGACCTGGGCGTGCCCGCCGACCCGCCGCCCGGGGCGGGGGAGCCCGGCGCGGGCGACCGTCGTCACCCGACCGGGGGAAATTCGTCCACTTTGGAATGACAAGGGTGCTGACCAGCCCTGATCGGCCCGGCGTGTTGGCCGCGTGCCGGGCGCGCGGTGGGTCACCATCGGTGCATGAAGCTCTCCGGGTTGCTCGGCCGCGCGCACCACGAACTGCCAGGCGTCACCGGTGTGGCGCGGGTCGACCGTCGTTCGGGTGACCTGCTGCGCCGGCTGGGCGCCGGTGACGTCGCGGTCCTCGACCACGTCGACCTCGATCGCCGCACCGCCGAGGCCCTGGTGCACGCCAGGGTCGCCGGCGTGGTCAACGCCTCGCCGTCGATCTCCGGCCGGTTCCCCAACCTTGGGCCGGAACTGCTGGTCGAGGCGGGCGTCCCGCTGGTCGACGGCGTCGGCACGGCGGTGCTGCGCGACGTCAAGGAGGGCATGAAGCTGCGGCTGCACGACGGCGCGGTGTTCGTCGGCGCGAAGGAGGTCGCGCGGGGCGTCGAGCAGACCGCCGAGACGATCGCCGACTCGATGGTCGAGGCCAAGGCGGGCATGGCCGCGCAGCTGGAGGCGTTCTCCGCGAACACGATCGAGTTCCTGCGCCGGGAGCGGGCGCTGCTGCTCGACGGGATCGGCGTGCCCGAGCTGCACGTGCCGATGCGCGACCGGCAGGTGCTGGTCGTCGCCGCCGGGCCGCGGCACGCCGAGGAGCTGCGCGAGCTGCGCAAGTACGTCCGCGAGCACCGGCCGGTGCTGATCGGCGTGGACGCGGGCGCGGACACCCTGCACGACGCCGGGTACGCGCCGGACGTCATCGTCGGCGACCCGGACGCCATCGGCACGGCCACGCTGCGGGCCGGTTCCGAGGTGGTGGTGCCCGCGCAGATCGACGGCCACGCGCCCGGCCTGGAGCGGATCCAGGACCTGGGCATCGGCGCGGTGACGTTCCCGGCGACCGGCAACGCCGAGGACCTGGCGCTGCTGCTGGCCGAGGCGCACGGCGCGTCCCTGGTGGTGACGGTCGGCGTGCAGGCGGGGCTGCGGGAGTTCCTGGACCGGGGCAACGCCGGGTCGACCCCGTCCACGTTCCTGACCCGGCTCAAGCTCGGCGACAAGCTCGTGGACGGGCACGCCGTCGCGACCCTGCACCGCGGCCGGGTGTCGACCGGCCTGGTCGTGCTGCTGGTGGTGGCCTCGGTGGTCGCGGTGGTGGCCGCGCTCGCGGTGTCCGGTGTCGGTCAGGTCTACGCGGGCGTCGTCGCCGACTGGTTCAGGGGGTTGTCCGGGTGATCTCCGTGCGCTACCACATCGTCTCCATCACCGCGGTGTTCCTCGCGCTGGCCGTCGGCGTGGTGCTCGGGTCGACCGCGATCAGCGGCCGGTTGCTGTCCGGGCTGAACGACGACAAGGACGCGCTGGGCCGCGAGGTCGCCGCGCTGCGGGTCGAGCGCGACGACCTGGACGCCCGGCTCGCCGCCGCGGACCGGTTCGCGGCGTCCGTCGGCCCGCCCGCGGTGCGGGGGAGCCTGGCCGAGCGGACCGTCGTGCTGGTCACCACCGCCGACGCCGCGCCGGACGACCGGGACGCGCTGACCGGGCTGCTGCGGGCGGCGGGCGCGACCGTGACCGGCGAGCTGCGGCTCACCGAGTCGTTCGCCGACCTGGACCGGTCCGAGAAGCTGCTGGACCTGGTGGCCAGGCTCCAGCCCGCGGGCAGCAGGCTGCCCACCGGCGCCGACCCCGGCACCAGGGCGGGCGGCCTGCTCGGGTCGTTGCTGCTGGTGGACAAGGACACCGGGCAACCGCGGTCCACGCCGGAGGAGCTGGCGGCGGCGCTGGGCGGGCTGGCGAGCGCCGGGTTCGTCAAGCCGCCAGACCAGGGGTTGCGGCCCGCGCAGCTGGCGGTGGTGCTGACCGGCGGTTCGGTCTCGGGTGAGTCGGCGACCGACCGGGCGGCGGTGGTGGCGCGGTTCGCCACCCAGCTGGACCGGTCCGGCGCGGGCGTGGTGCTGGCGGGTTCGGTCGGGTCGGCGGACGGGACGGGCGCGGTCGGCGTGGTGCGGGCGGACACGGCGGCGACCTCGGTGCTGTCGACCGTGGACGACGTCGGCACGGCGGCCGGGCGGGTGGTGGCGGTGCTCGCGCTGCGGGAGCAGCTGGAGGGCAAGGCCGGGCGGTATGGGATGGCGGGGAACGCGGAGGCCCCGGCGCCGGGGATGTCGGGCTGAGCCGGGCGTGCGTGCGCAGACGGGCGTGGCCGGGCGGGCGGGCGCGGCCGGGCGGATGGGCGTCGAGCTGAGGCGCGTGCGCGGATGGGCGTCGAGCTGAGGCGGCGTGCGCGTGCGGGGGTGCGCGAACGGGGGTGTGGGTGTCGGGCCGGGACGGGTGGAACCGGGTGTTCACCGGGCCGTGGTCCGGTGTTCGACCGGTCCTAGGCCATCCGAGTGATCCCGCTCCGGGCCGGCCAGCGCGCTCGGTGACCGGCGGCGTGTTAGCGTTAGGGCCCGTGGACAGGGCGCTGAGCTGTGCGGAACCACCGCAGCCGGCCCCCAGCGGAAATCCAGGACCACGGGGAGCCTCCTTGGTGCAGCAGGCACGTACGACCAAGCACGTTTTCGTCACCGGGGGTGTTGCGTCCTCCCTCGGCAAGGGGTTGACCGCGTCCAGCCTCGGACAGCTGCTCACCTCTCGTGGTCTCCGGGTGACCATGCAGAAGCTGGACCCGTACCTGAACGTGGACCCGGGCACGATGAACCCGTTCCAGCACGGCGAGGTGTTCGTCACCGACGACGGCGCGGAGACCGACCTCGACATCGGCCACTACGAGCGGTTCCTGGCGCGCGACCTCTCCGGTGACGCGAACGTCACCACCGGGCAGGTGTACTCCGAGGTGATCGCCAAGGAGCGGCGCGGCGAGTACCTGGGCGACACCGTCCAGGTGATCCCGCACATCACCGACGAGATCAAGCGGCGCATCCGGGCGATGGCCGAGCCGGGGCCGGACGGCGTCGTGCCCGACGTGGTGATCACCGAGGTCGGCGGCACGGTCGGCGACATCGAGTCGCTGCCGTTCCTGGAGGCGTGCCGCCAGGTGCGCCACGACGTCGGCCGGGACAACGTGTTCTTCCTGCACGTGTCGCTGGTGCCCTACCTCGCCCCGTCGGGCGAGCTGAAGACCAAGCCGACGCAGCACTCCGTCGCCGCGCTGCGCAACATCGGCATCCAGCCCGACGCCATCGTGTGCCGGGCGGACCGGGAGATCCCGGACGGGTTGAAGCGCAAGATCGGCCTGATGTGCGACGTGGACAACGAGGCCGTGGTGGCGGCCGTCGACGCGCGGTCCATCTACGACATCCCCAAGGTGCTGCACGGCGAGGGCTTGGACGCGTACGTGGTGCGGCGGCTCGACCTGCCGTTCCGCGACGTCGACTGGACCGTGTGGGGCGACCTGCTGGAGCGGGTGCACAACCCGTCCGAGAGGGTCCGCATCGGCCTGGTCGGCAAGTACGTCGACCTGCCGGACGCCTACCTGTCGGTGACCGAGGCGCTGCGGGCGGGCGGGTTCGCGCACCGCACCAAGGTCGAGATCGTGTGGGTGCCGTCCGACGAGTGCCAGACGCCGTCCGGCGCGGCGCACGCGCTGGCCGGGCTCGACGCGGTCCTCGTCCCCGGCGGGTTCGGGGTGCGCGGCATCGAGGGCAAGATCGGCGCGATCACCTACGCGCGGACCCGCGGCATCCCGCTGCTGGGGCTGTGCCTGGGGCTGCAGTGCCTGGTCATCGAGGCGGCGCGGAACCTGGCGGGCATCGCCGACGCGAACTCGTCGGAGTTCGAGGACACCGGGTCGCCGGTGATCAGCACCATGGCCGACCAGGAGGACGTCGTCTCCGGGCAGCGGGACATGGGCGGCACGATGCGGCTCGGCGCGTACCCGGCGTCGCTGCTGCCGGGGTCGCAGGTGGCGGCGGCGTACGGGTCGCTGGAGGTGTCCGAGCGGCACCGGCACCGGTACGAGGTGAACAACGCCTACCGGGACCGGCTGAGCGAGGCCGGGCTGGTGTTCTCCGGGACGTCGCCGGACGGGCGGCTGGTGGAGTTCGTCGAGCTGCCGGCCGACGCGCACCCGTTCTTCGTGGCCACGCAGGCGCACCCGGAGCTGAAGTCCCGGCCGACCCGCCCGCACCCGCTGTTCGCGGCGTTCGTGAAGGCGGCGCTGGACTACCGGCTGGCCGACCGGCTGCCGCTGCCCGAGACCGCGGGGGTCGCGCAGTGAGCGGGCGGCACGAGTTCGAGACAGTTTCGTCGCGGGACGTGCACGTCGGGCGCGTCGTCGCGTTGCGGGTGGACGAGGTCGCCATGCCTGGTGGCGATTCGGCATCGCGCGAGGTGGTGGAACACCTCGGCGCGGTGGCGGTGGTGGCCTTGGACCCGGCCGGTGCGGTGACGTTGATCCACCAGTACCGGCACCCGCTGGGCCGGCGGCTCTGGGAGCTGCCGGCCGGCTTGTTGGACGCGGGCGACGAGACGCCGCTGGCCGCGGCCCGGCGCGAGCTGGCCGAAGAGGTCGGGCTGGCGGCGTCGGAGTGGACGACGTTGGTGGACGTCGCCGTGTCGCCCGGGTTCACCGACGAGGTGGTGCGGGTGTTCCTGGCCCGCGGGCTCACCGAGGTGGACCGCGACGTGCAGGGCGAGGAGGAGGCCGACCTGGAGGCGAGGAGCTTCCCGTTGGCCGAGGCGGTGGACATGGCCCTGGCGGGGGAGATCGTCAACGGTCCCGCCGTGTCCGGGCTCCTCGCCGCGCACGTCGTGGTCACCTCGGGGGCGACGGGCCGACCGTCCGACACCCCGTTCCGGGACCGCCCGACCCGCTTCGCGGCCCGCGAGTCCTGAGCGTTCAACTCACCGGTCCTGGACGTAGGACTCTCGCGTCCTGGACGCAGGACTCTCGCGAGAGTCCTGCGTTCGCGTCGCGCGTGTCCTACGTTCGGGAGGGATGAGTTGAGCGTTCGGTGGCGGGTGGTGGTGGGTGTGCGAGGTCCGCTGGCGGTGGCCGCGGCGGCGGTGGGCGGGTGCGGGGTGCTGCTGTTCGTGGACCCCAACCAGCCCGGGTCGCTGCTGCCGCCGTGCCCGCTCTACGCGTTGACCGGCATCCAGTGCCCGGCCTGCGGCGCGACGCGGATGGCGCACGCCCTGCTGCACGGCGACCTCGTCGGCGCCTGGCACTTCAACGCCGTGGTGCTGGTGGCCGGGTTGCCGCTGCTGGCCTGGTTGTGGGCGCGGTGGTTCCGGGCGGCCAGGGCCGGGCGGCCGGCGCCGCCGGTGCCGCGGGAGGTCGGCGTGCCGGTGGTGGCGCTGGCCGTGGCGTGGATGGTCGCGCGCAACCTAGTCGCGTAGCTTGCGGCCCTCGCCGTCGGTGCCGCCGTTGACCAGCAGGACGATCCCGTCGATCAGCGACCAGATGCCGCAGCCGCCGCAGGTCAGCAGCTGCGCGATGCCGATCCCCGTGTCACCGACGTAGAACCGGCCGATGCCGAACGGCAGCACCAGCTGCAGCACGCCCGCCGCGACGCGCGACTTGTCCGACAGCGGCTGCCCGGTGAGCGGGTCGACGCCGTACGGCGCGTTCGGGTTGAACCCCGGCGGGTAGCCGTACGCCTGGTGCCGGGGCGGGTCCGCGTACGCGGGCGGGTAGCCGTGGCCGGAGGTGGGGTGACCGGGGGGCGGCGGGTACGCGCCGGTCGGCGGGTACGTGGGCGGGTACGTCGGGGGCACGAACACCGGGTGCGGCTGCGGCAGGTCGTGGAACAGGGAGGCCAGCTCCTGCGCGGTCTGGGCCGCGGACGCGTAACCGACGCGCTGCTCGTACTCGCCGATCTCCAGGCGACCGGACGCGAAGTGGTCGTTCAGCGCGGTGATCGCCTCTTCGCGCTGCTGGTCGCCGATGCGCACCTGGTGTGGTTCCGACACCCGCAGAACGCTAACAGCCCGCGAGCGCCGGTCGAGCCGGAACCCGCTGGTCGACCTAGGATCGGGGGGTGTCGACCGGCCTGCGGGAAGCGGTGTCCCACGGCGCGGCGAACGCGCCGCGCACCTCGACGCGGGCGCGCGCGAACGCCACACCGCCCCCCGTGACTGCGTTGGCACAGCGGTGAGCGCGACCCCGGTGGGGCGGGTGGTGCGCGCCTACCTGGACCACTTGGCGGTGGAGCGGGGCACGGCGCGCAACACGCTCGACTCCTACGGCCGCGACCTGCGCCGGTACGCCGAGCACCTGGCGGCCAGGGGGGTGGACGACCTGGTCGACGTCACCGAGGCGCTGGTGGGCGACTTCCTGGCCTCCCTGCGCGAAGCGGGGCTGGCCGCGTCCTCCGCCGCGCGCACCCTGGTCGCGGTCCGCGGCCTGCACCGCTTCGCCCACCTGGAGGGCATCACCGCGCACGACCCGGCCCGCGCCGTGCACCCGCCGACACCGCCGCGCCGGCTGCCCAAGGCGCTGCCGGTGGCCGACGTGCTGAAGCTCCTCGAAGGCCCCACCGAGACACCGGCCCACCTGCGCGACCGCGCCCTGCTGGAACTGCTCTACTCCAGCGGCGCGCGGATCTCCGAGGTCGTCGGCCTGGACGTGGACGACGTGGACGCCGCCGAGCGCACCGTCCTGCTCGACGGCAAGGGCGGCAAGCAGCGCATCGTGCCGGTCGGGCGTCCCGCGCTGGAGGCGTTGGAGGCGTACCTGGTGCGCGCGCGCCCCGCCCTGGCCAAGCGGGGCTCGCCCGCGCTGTTCCTCAACGCCCGCGGCGGCCGGCTGTCCCGGCAGACGGCGTGGCACGTGCTGAAGGCCGCCGCCGAGCGCGCGGGCGTCGAGGCCGACGTCTCGCCGCACACCCTGCGCCACTCGTTCGCCACCCACCTGCTGGAGGGCGGCGCGGACGTGCGGGTGGTGCAGGAGCTGCTCGGCCACGCGTCCGTCACGACGACGCAGGTCTACACGCTCGTCACGGTCAACACCTTGCGCGAGGTGCACGCCACCGCTCATCCTCGCGCGACGGGTTAGAACGTGAGAGGTCCACGGGTACCGTGGGCGACCACCCCGACCGGGTGCCCCCCCTGCCAGAGCCCGACGAGCTGGAGGTGCCGACCAGGTGCCGAACTTGGACGAGCCCGAGCGCGACGCGATCGTGCTGGGGGCGGTGCTGCACGCGTTGAGCGACCACACCCGGCTGGCGGTGGTGCGGCAGATCGAAGCCGACGGCGAGCGCCTGTGCGGCGCGCTGATGGTGGACGTCGCCAAGTCCACGCTGTCGCAGCACCTGCGGGTGCTGCGGGAAGCGGGCATCACCCGGACCAGGGCCCGGGGCAACCAGCGGTGGGTGTCCCTGCGCCGCGACGACCTGGACGAGCTGTTCCCCGGCCTGCTCGACACGGTGCTCCGCGCGGCCGAACTGGCCTGCGCGCGGGACGGCGACCGGACCGCGGCAGCGGTGGGCCGCTGAGCCGCGGCGGGGCGCTGGGACGTCGCGGAAACGATTGCGTGCGCTTCGGCGAGGCACGTTGCTGGTCGCCCTCGCTGTGCCTAGGCTGCGCCCAGGCAGAGGACTAGGAATCGGGAAGGCGATGTCGACACCGGAGCACGCGGGACAGGCGTGGGGCGCGCCCCCACCACCCCCGCCACCGTCCGGTGTGCCGCGCGCCTCGGTCGAGCTGAGCCTCGCCCCGCACGCCGCACCCGCGGACGACGACGCCACCGAGCAGGTCGAGGGGGACATCGGGCCGACAGGCCGCCCGCTGCGCTTCGTCGCCGACCCGCCGCTGATCGCCCGGCACGGCCCGGCGAAGATCCTCGCGGTGTGCAACCAGAAGGGCGGGGTCGGCAAGACCACTTCCACGATCAACCTCGGCGCCGCGCTCACCGAGTACGGCAGGCGGGTGCTGCTGGTCGACTTCGACCCGCAGGGCGCGCTGTCGGTCGGCCTCGGGGTGCACCCGCACCAGCTCGACCAGACGATCTACAACGTGATCATGGAGCGCAACGTCGGCGTCGGCGACGTGATCATGCGGACCCCGGTCGAGGGCATGGACCTGCTGCCCAGCAACATCGACCTGTCGGCCGCGGAGATCCAGCTGGTGTCCGAGGTGGGGCGCGAGCACACCCTGGTCCGCACGCTGCGGCCGGTGATAGAGCACTACGACTACGTGCTGGTGGACTGCCAGCCGTCGCTCGGCCTGCTCACGGTCAACGCCCTCGCGGCGGCCGACGGCGTCCTCATCCCGCTGGAGTGCGAGTTCTTCAGCCTGCGCGGGGTCGCCCTGCTGATAGACACCATCGAGAAGGTCAGGGAGCGGTTGAACCCGAAGCTGGAGATCACCGGCATCCTCGCCACCATGTACGACCCGCGCACGCTGCACTCCCGCGAGGTGATGGCGCGCGTGGTCGAGGCGTTCGGCGAGGTCGTGTTCGACACGGTGATCAACCGCACGGTCCGGTTCCCGGAGACGACCGTCGCGGGCGAGCCGATCACCCGCTGGGCGCCGCGCTCGGGCGGCGCGAAGGCGTACCGCGCGCTGGCGCGCGAGGTGATCGCCCGGTGACCCGACGCCCATCGCTGCCGGGCGCGTCCGAGCTGTTCCGCCTCACCACCACCGGTCCCGCGCCCGCCGACGCGCCGGAGCGGGAACCGGCCGCGCCGCGGCGGGGCACCGGGCGGCAGAAGCACTCGACCAAGATCACGGTGTACGTGTCCGACGAGGAGCTGCTGGCGCTGGAGCACGCGCGGCTGGCGCTGCGCGGCGCGCACGGCCTGGCGGTCGACCGGGGCCGGGTGGTGCGCGAGGCCATCGCGATCGTGCTGGACGACCTCGAAGCGCACGGCGCGGACTCGCTGCTGGTGCGCAGGTTGCGCGAGCAGTGAGCGGTGACGCACCCGGGAACGGTCCCGAGGTGGCCGCTCCGGTCGTCACCGAGGCCCTGCCCGAGCCCATGCCCGAGGACGCGGCGGAGGATGCGCCCGAGCCCGAGGCCGAGTCTGCGCCCGAGCCCGAGCCCGAGCCCACGCCCGAGCCCGAGGTCGCGCCGCCGGGCGACGGTCGGTTCAAGGTCAAGCTGACCAACTTCGAGGGCCCGTTCGACCTGCTGCTCCAGCTCATCTCGCAGCACACGCTGGACGTGACCGAGGTGGCGCTGCACACGGTCACCGACGACTTCATCGCCTACATCCGGGCGCTGGGCGACCAGTGGGACCTGGACGAGACCACCGAGTTCCTGGTCATCGCGGCGACCCTGCTCGACCTCAAGGCGGCCCGGCTGCTGCCCGCGGGCGACGTGGAGGACGAGGAAGACTTGGCGCTGCTGGAGGCGCGGGACCTGCTGTTCGCGCGGCTGCTGCAGTACCGGGCGTACAAGCAGGTCGCGGCGCTGTTCGGGGAGCTGGAGCGGGGCGCGCACCGGCGTTACCCGAGGTCGGTGGCGCTGGAGGAGCGCTACGAGGGCCTGCTGCCCGAGGTGATGCTCGGGGTGGACGACCGGCGGTTCGCCGAGATCGCCGCGGTGGTGTTCCGGCCCAAGCCGCCGCCGACGGTGTCGACGTCGCACATCCACCAGCACCGGGTTTCGGTGCGCGAGCACGCGGACCTGCTGCGGGCGCGGCTGGTGGAGCTGGGCACGACGACGTTCGCCGAGCTGATCGCCGGGTGCGAGGAGACGATGGAGGTCGTCGCGCGGTTCCTGGCGCTGCTGGAGCTGTACCGGGAGAGGTCGCTCGCCTTCGAGCAGCCGGACCCGCTGGGCGAGCTGCGGATCACGTGGGTCGGCGGCACGATCGAGGAGGCGCAGGCGCAGGCCCGCGACGAGGACGAGGAGTACGGGTGAGCGAGCACCGACCAACCGGGTCCGGACCGGTCGGGGAAACCGGGCCGCCCGTGCTCGCCGCCGTGCCCGAGCCGGAAACCCGACCGGAAACCCGACCGGGGGCCGAGCCGGAACCGCCGGTGGACGACGAGGCCGAGTCGACCGGGTTGCCCGACCTGTCCGACGACGCCGAGTTCGAGGGCGCGCTGGAGTCGATCCTGCTCGTGGTGGACTCCCCGATCGCCGAGGAGCAGCTGGCGGGCGTCCTCGACCAGTCGGTGAGGCGGGTCACGGCCGCCCTGCGCCGGCTGTCCGCCCGGTACACCGAGCAGGGCAGCGGCATCGACCTGCGTAGAATCGGCGACGGCTGGCGGTTCTACACGAGGGACCGCTTCGCGCCATTCGTGGAGAAGCTGCTGCTCGACGGGCAGCGCGCCAAGCTCACCCGGGCCGCGTTGGAAACACTCGCGGTGATCGCCTATCGGCAGCCCGTGACCAGGGCCCGGATCGCGGCGGTGCGCGGGGTGAACGTGGACGGCGTCATCCGCACGCTCGTCGCGCGCGGCCTGATCGCCGAGACGGGCACGGATTCCGACACGGGTGGCATCCTTTACCGCACGACCGAACTGTTCCTGGAGCGGTTGGGGCTGTCGTCGCTTGGCGACCTGCCGCCGATCGCCCCCCTCCTGCCCGAAGTGGATGCGATCGACGATGTCTGACCAGGCCGTGCCCGGCACCTCCGGCCAACCAGAGGGGATCCGGCTGCAGAAGGTGCTCGCCAAGGCGGGCATCGCCTCGCGGCGGGTCGCCGAGGAGCTGATCGAACTCGGCCGCGTCCAGGTCGACGGCGAGGTGGTCCGCGAGCAGGGCCGCCGGATCGACCCGGACAACGCGGTCGTGCACGTCGACGGCGTGCGCGTGGTGCTGAAGGAGGACGTGGTCACCCTCGTCTTCAACAAGCCGCGCGGCGTGCTGTCCACCATGCACGACGACGCGCACCGCCCGTGCGTCGGCGACTACCTGCACAACCGCAAGGAGCGCCTGTTCCACGTCGGCAGGCTGGACGCCGACACCGAGGGCCTGCTGCTGCTGACCAACGACGGCGACCTGGCGCACCGGCTGATGCACCCGTCCTACGAGATCACCAAGACCTACCTCGCCGAGGTGCCCGGCCCGATCCCGAAGGACCTGGGCAAGCGGCTGCGCGCCGGGGTCGAGCTGGAGGACGGCCCGATCGCGGTCGACTCGTTCAAGCTGATCTCCGCGATGCCGGGCAAGGCGCTGGTCGAGGTGATCCTGCACGAGGGCCGCAAGCACATCGTGCGCCGGCTGCTCGACCACGTCGGCCACCCGGTGGAGAACCTGGTCCGCACCGCCGTCGGCGACGTGCGGCTGGGCAACCAGCGGCCCGGTTCGATGCGCGTGCTCAACCGCCAGGAAGTCGGCTCGCTGTACAAGGCCGTCGGCCTGTAGGCGGGCAGGCGCTTGGTGGAGTCCCCCTTCACCACCAAGCGCCCCTCCCCCCTGACGGGACCCCTACCGGTCCCACCGCCATTCCTACGGCAGCGGCGTTGTTCAGTGTCAGCGCGTGGACGCTGAACAGGCTTTTCTGAACAATCTCCTCCGTCGGGGGAGGGTGAGGATGGCCAGACCGGAGGACCCGCTGCGGCCCGGGAGCCGTGAGCTGGGCGAGTTCGCGGCGGACCTGCGCGCGCTGCGGGAACGGGCCGGTCGGCCGGCGTACCGGCAGCTCGCCCGGGACGCGCACTACTCGGCGGCGGCGCTGTCGGAGGCGGCGAACGGGCGGCGGCTGCCGAGCCTCGCGGTGACGCTGGCGTACGTGGGCGCGTGCGGCGGCGACGTCGTGGCGTGGGAGTCGCGCTGGCGCGCGCTCAGCGACCGGGTCGCGGACGCCAACCCGCGCACCCCGCCGGCCGCGACGCGGGCGCCGTACGCGGGGCTGGCGGCGTTCGAGGTGACGGACGCGGACCGCTTCTTCGGCCGCGACCGGGTGGTCGGCGAGCTGGTGGAGCTGGTCGCGGGCCGCCGGTTCGCGGGCGTGTTCGGCGCGTCCGGCTCGGGCAAGTCCTCGGTGCTGCGCGCGGGCCTGGTGGCGACGGCCGGCCGGCCCGCGGTCGTGCTCACGCCGGGGCCGCGGCCGGTGGAGGAGCTGGCGGTGCGGATCGCCGCGTTCTGCGGCAAGGACGCCGCCGCGCTGGCCGCCGAGTTCGCCGGCTACCCGGAGAACCTGCACCTGCGGGTCCGGCAGGCGCTCGTCGGCGGTGACGACGACCTGCTGCTCGTGGTCGACCAGTTCGAAGAGGTCTTCACGCTGTGCCCGGACCCGGCCGAGCGGGCCGCGTTCATCGCCGCGCTGACCACCGCCGCCACCGCGCCGACCAGCCGGACCAGGGTGGTGCTGGGCGTGCGGGCCGACTTCCTCGGCCACTGCGGGCAGCACCCGGAGCTGGTGGACGCGCTGCGCGGCGGGCACGTGCTGGTCGGCCCGATGACCGCGGACGAGCTGCGCGAGGCGATCGTGGCGCCCGCCGTCGCGGTCGGCTGCAAGGTGGAGACCGCGCTGGTCACCCGGCTGGTGGCGGACGCGGCGGGCCAGCCGGCGGCGCTGCCGCTGGTGTCGCACGCGTTGCTGGAGACGTGGCGCAGGCGGCGCGGTGTCGCGCTGACCCTCGCGGCCTACGAGGAGGTCGGCGGGGTCGAGCACTCGATCGCCCGCAGCGCCGAGCAGGTCCACGCGGGCATGGGCCCAGGCCGGCGGGCCGTCGCCAAGGACGTGTTCCTGCGGCTGATCGCGGTCGGCGAGGGCACCGAGGACACCAAGCGCCGCGTCGCCCGCGCCGAGGTCGACCACCACGCCGAGGGCCGGGAGGTGCTGGCCGCGTTGGCGCAGGCCAGGCTGGTGGTGCTGAACCGGGACACGGTGGAGCTCGCGCACGAGGCGCTGATCCGGAACTGGCCGCGGCTGCGGGACTGGATCGCCGAGGACCGGGCCGGCCTGCGGGTGCGGCGGGTGCTGACCGAGGGCGCGCACGCGTGGGAGTCGCTGGACCGGGACCCCGGCGCGCTGTTCCGCGGCACGCGGTTGGCGCTGGTGCGCGAGTGGGCCGGCGGCAGGCGCCGACCGCGGCTGACGCCGGAGGAGGAGGCGTTCCTGAAGGCCAGCGTCGCGGCGGACGACGCGGTGCGGGTGGTCGAGCAGCGGCGCGCCCGCCGGCTGCGGCAGCTGGTGTCGGTGATGGGCGTGCTGCTGCTGCTCGCGGCCGGCGCGATCGTGTTCGCCGTCCACGCCGAGCGGTCCGCGACCGAGCAGCGCAACATCGCGCTGGCCCGCAAGGTGATCACCCAGGCGCGGGCGCTGCGTGACGCGCAGCCCGCGCTGTCGCTCCAGCTCACCCTGGCCGCGCACCGGCTCGCGCCGATGCCGGAGACGCGGGACGCGTTGTTCGGCGCGTTCGCCAAGCCCTACGCGACCTCGATCGACCTGGCCCGGTCGGCGGTGATCAGCCCGGACGGCGCGGTGCTCGCCGTGGTGGACGACAACAGCATCCGGGACGTGCGGCTGGTCGACGTCACCGACCCGCGCCGGCCCGCGCACCTGAGCGGGTTGTCCGGGCTGTCGGACGCGCGGGTGCTGGCGTTCGGCGCCGGCGGCTCGCGGGTCGCCGCGTCGGGGGCGGACTCGATCGCGGTGTGGCGGGTGGACGACCCGCGCCACCCCGGCGCGCCCCTGGTGCTGACCGGCCCGGAGCTCACCGAGCCGCCGGTGTCGCTGGCGTTGTCGCCGGACGCCCGCTACCTCGTGGCGGGCTTCGCGTCCCGGTCCGCGCTGGCGTGGGACCTGGCCACCGGCGAGCCGCTGCCGCTGCCGCCGACCGGCGGGGCGTCCGGCGAGGTGGCGTTCCTGACCGGGCACGTGGCGGCGGTCGCCGCCGGCGACCGGCTGCTCGCGGTGGACGTCGACACCGGCGCCACCACCGTGCTGGCGTCCGGGACCGGGGCGGTCACCGCGCTCGCCGTCACCGACGACGGCCGCACGGTCGCGACGGCGGGTGACGACCGGGTGGTGCGGCTGTGGGAGGTGACCGACCACCGCGCCCCGGCCACGCCGACCGGCGCGCTGCGGCACGACACCGACGTGCACGCCCTGGCGCTGGCCGAGGGCGGGCGGGTGCTCGCGACGGCGGGGGAGGACCGGACGGCGCGGCTGTGGGACGTGACCGACCGGTCCGCGCCGGTCCTGGTCGCCGCGCTGGACGGCCACCTCGGGCCGGTCACGGCGGTGGGCTTCGCGGGCGAGCGGGCGCTGCTCACCGCGGGCGGCGACCTGACCGTGCGGCTCACCGACATCACCGACCTGCCGGTGACGCAGTCCTCGCCGGTCCGCTCGGTGCTGGTGGCCGCCGACCGCGGGCTGGCCGCGACCGTCGACGTGCGGGGCGTGCTGCGGCTGGTCGACATCTCCGAGCCGCGCGGCCTGCGCACCGCCTGGCCGCTGACCGCGCACCCCGGCCGGGTCCGAGCCGCCTCCCTGAGCCGGGACGGCGAGCACCTGGTGACGCTCGCGGAGGACGGGGCGGTCCGGGTGTGGCGCACCTCCAACCTGGCCGCGCCCGACCTGGCCGGCGAGGTCGGGCGGGCCGAGGCGGTGGCGTTCGACCCCGGCGGGCGGCACTTCGCCACCGGCGGCGCCGACGGGCTGACGCGCCTGTGGGACGTGGTGGCGCTGACCGAGGTGGCCGCGTTCTCGGACCGGGTCTCCCGCGACTCGCCGGTGAGCGTGGTCGCGTTCGACGAGACCGGCGACCGGCTGGTGGTCGTCAAGGCCGACGGGTGGACCGAGGAGTGGGAGTCGGCGGGCGCGGCGCCGCCGCGCCGCCGGTACCTGGCGGCTCCGGCGGCGGTGGGGGTCGAGTCGGTGGCGCCGGCGCCGGACGGCAGGCTGGTGACGGTCGAGCAGGACGGCGACGCCGTGCTGTGGGGCGCGCCGGAACCGAGGTGGGACACGACGTCCGGCCTGCCGGTGCAGGTCGTCACGCCCCGGCCGCTCGGCACGACCGCGCAGGGGGTGGCGGTGCGCGGCGCCCTGGCGGCGATCGCCGCCGCGGACGGCAACCTGCGGCTGTACGACATCGGCGGGCGCGGCGAACCCCGCGAGGTGGCGGTGATCGAGGCGCACGCGACGGGGGTGAAGTCGGTGGCGTTCGCGTCGGACGGCCGGACGGTGGTGAGCGCGGGCGACTCGGTGATCCGGTTCTGGGAGACCGACGTCGAGCGGATCGCGCGCCGCGTGTGCGCCACCGCGCGGCCCCGGCTGACGGCGGGGCTGTGGGAGGGCTACTTCCAGGACGTCCCCTTCGACCCGCCGTGCGAGGACTGACGCGCGGCGCGTCCCCCTGCTTCAGTCCCCGCTGACAGCAAATTGCAAGATCACATCATGAAGTTTTCCCGCCACTCATTGTGGCGGCGGACTTCACTCTCTAGATTGAGCCGGGTTGGCTGGGGTTGATCAACTGGGAAGAGGCGTTGCGCGTGCGTGCGCTCACCCGAGGACTGCTCGGTGTGGCCGGGTTCCTCGTCGTATGGGAGCTGTTCGGCCGGTCCCGGATGGTTCCCTCGGACTACTTGCCACCGCCGTCCGTCGTAGCGGTGGAGTTGCTGAAGCTGTTGGTGGACGAGGCTTTCCTGCGCGACGTGGTCGCGACGGTCCTCGCCCTCCTGATCGCGGTGGGGTTGTCGATCGCGATCGCCGTGCCGCTGGGGCTCGTCCTCGGCAGCGTGGCGTCCGTCCGGCACGCCACCCGCGCCGTGGTGGAGTTCCTGCGGCCGATCCCGTCGGTGGCGCTGATCCCGCTCGTGATCGTGCTGCTCGGCATCGGGCCGGAAACCAAGATCACCCTCGCGGTGTACGCGGCGGTCTGGCCCATCCTGTTCAACACCGTCTACGCGCTGGACGAGCTCGACCCCCTGCTGGTCGAGACGGCGCGGGCCTTCGGCTCCGGCCGGGTGCGCGTGCTCACCTCCGTCGCGCTGCCGTCCGCGCTGCCGTTCGTGCTGACCGGCATCCGGCTCGCGGCGACGACCAGCCTGGTCGTGGTGGTCAGCGTCGAACTGCTGGCCGGCGGCTCGGGCGGCATCGGCCAGTTCATCGGTGACGCGCGCAGCGGCGCCGGGCGGATGGACGTCGTCCTCGCCGGGACGGTCGTCGCGGGCGTGATCGGCTACCTGCTCAACGAGGGGCTGGAACGCGCGCAGCGCCGCTGGGTCGGCTGGAGCGCGGTCACCGGAGGTCGGTCGTGAACCGTTTCGTCCAGCGGTGGGCCGTGTTCGTCGGTCTCGTCGTGGTGTGGGAGTTGGCGACCCGGCTCGCCGACGACACGTTCTTCCCGCCCCCGTCCGAGATCGCCGTCGCGGCGCAGCAGTTGTGGTTCTCCGGCTCCGCCGGGGACCTGTTCCTCACCGACACGGTGTTCGAGCACGTGCTGCCGAGCATCGGTCGGCTCCTGGCCGGGTGGGGCATCGCCGCCGTGCTCGGCATCTCGCTCGGCCTGGCGCTCGGCCGTTCCGCGACGGCCACCGAGTACGCCGGGCCGCTGCTGACGTTCATGCGCTCGATCCCGCCACCGCTGCTGGTGCCGGTGTTCCTGCTCGTGTTCAGCGTCGGCACCCGGATGCAGCTCGCCACGATCGTCTTCGGCGTGGTGTGGCCGATCCTGCTCAACAGCGTCGACGGCGCCCGCTCCGTCGACGCCACGAAGTTCGAGACCTCGGCGGTGTTCCGCATCCCCAAGGCGCAGTGGGTCCTCGGTGTCGTCCTGCCTTCCGCAGCACCGAAGATCTTCGCCGGGTTGCGGGTCTCCCTGTCGCTGTCGCTGGTGCTCATGGTCGTGTCCGAACTGATCGGAACCGACAACGGGATCGGGTCGCAACTGCTCGTCGCACAGCGCGAGTTCGACTTCCCCGACATGTGGGCCGGGATCATCCTGCTGGGTGTCCTCGGCTACGCCCTCAACACCGTGCTCCTCGGCTTCGAGCGCAAAGCCCTTGCGTGGCAACCGAAGCAGGAGGAGCGCACCCCCGCGACGGTGGAGGAAAAATCATGACCGCGATGCTCGAAGTGGCCGACCTCGGCCACACCTACCAGGCGAAGGACGGCGCGCACACCGCGATCGCCGACCTGTCGTTCACCGTCGGCGCCGGCGAGCTGGTCTGCGTGGTCGGTCCGTCCGGCTGCGGCAAGTCCACGCTGCTGCGCACCATCTCCGGCCTGATCCGGCCGACCCGGGGCGAAGTCAGCCTGCACGGCAACGAGGTGCACGGCGTGCCGGACGACCTGGCCGTGGTGTTCCAGGACTACAGCCGCTCGCTGTTCCCCTGGCTGACCGTGCAGAAGAACGTCGAGTTCCCGCTTCGCCGCACCCTGGGCCGGGCCGAGCGCCGGGCCCGCGCGGCCGAGGCGCTGGAGTGGGTCGGCCTGTCCGGCGCCGGCCGCAAGTACCCGTGGCAGCTGTCCGGCGGCATGCAGCAGCGGGTGGCGATCGCCCGCGCGCTGGCCTACCGGCCCGCGCTGCTGCTCATGGACGAGCCGTTCGCCTCGGTGGACGCGCAGACCCGGTTCGAGCTGGAGGACCTGCTGCTGAAGGTGCGCACCGAGCAGGACACGACCGTCCTCGTGGTGACGCACGACATCGACGAGAGCGTCTACCTGGGCGACCGGATCCTGGTGCTGTCCACCTCGCCCGCGTCCGTGGTGGCCGACCTGAAGGTCGACCTGCCCGCGCAGCGCGACCAGATCACCACCCGCGAGTCCGAGGAGTTCGTGGCGCTGCGGGCGGAGGTGGCGCGGCTGCTCAACGTCGGCAAGACCTCCGAGGCGGTCCGCGCGCGGCGCGAGGCGAACGAGCAGCAGGCGGCGAAGTGGGCCGAGGCGGAGCGCGCCGAGGTCTCCCGCGCCGAGGCCGAGGAGCGCGCCACGACGTGAGGCGCGTGTCCGTGGACTGAAGGGACCGCCCGACGGGCGATCCGTGGCTTGTCGGCCCTCTCAGGGCCGTCCTGCGGGTCGCCCGTTGTGCTGTCCGGAGAACCGCCCGGCGCCGTCCCGGCAAGGCCGTCCCGCAGGCTGGTTTCGATGAGGATCGTTCACAACGATTCGACATCTTTATCGCCCGGCGAAGATCGTCGAGGGCCGCTGGTGATCATCGCGCCGTCATCGGCCGATCACGCCCCGTGGAGGTCGGCGGCTATTCCCGCGGCGTCGCCGCACTATTGCATCGGTGATTCCTATGGCGCCGGTGGTCGGCGCTGCGCTATTCCGGGGGTGTGTTCGGCCGGCCACCGGGTGGAAATTGGCGGCGAATGCGCCCGGCGGCGGTCGGGTCCGACCCCTCGCGGCGGACTTCGAATGTCCTTGCCGAGGGATTCGCCCCGAGCCCCGTTCCACTTCCGCCGGACATTCGGTTGCGGTGTCGCGGAACAGGGGTCGGGGGATCCGTTCAGTTCACGGTCCGTTTTCCGGGAAAGCGGTCCCGTTAATCGTAAGATGGTCTGCTCAGGGCCCCACGTAGTTTTGGGCGAAATAGCCCGCGGACGACCCGGAGGCGATGAGGTGTTCGAGCCGGGCTTGGCCCAACCGGCTCAGGAACGGCTCCGGCGACCGGTGGATCATGAACACCATCCACTGCGAGAACTCCTGCGCACGCCACACCCGCCGCAGGCAGGTGTCGGAGTACGCCCGCAGGCCCGTCTCATCACCCGTTCGGTGGTACCTCGTCAGGGCGTCGGCCAGCACCTCGGCGTCGTGCAGGGCGAGGTTCATCCCCTTCGCCCCCACCGGCGTGATGATGTGCGCCGCGTCGCCGAGGAGGTACAGGTTGCCGTGGTTCATCGGCTCGACCACGTGGCTGCGCATGTCCAGGATGCGCTTCTCCACGATGCGCCCCTCGGTGAGCTTCCAGTCGGAGTCCCGCAGCGCCAACCTCTTGTGCAGTTCCGCCCACACCCGCTCGTCCGGCCAGTTGTCCACCGTGTCGTCCACCGGGACTTGGAGGTAGTAGCGGGAAACCGTAGAACTGCGGAGCATGTGGCCCGCGAATCCGTCCGGGTGAAGCGCGTAAATCACCTTGTGGGTGGATGGCGGCGCCTCGGCCAGGATGCTCAGCCACTCGATGCCGTGCTGGTGGCTGAACTCCTGCACCGCGCCCGGCGGGATGCTGCGCCGCGCCACGCCGTGGAACCCGTCCGCGCCGGCGATGAACGAGCAGTCCAGCCGCTCCCGCGTCCCGTCGGCGTTCGTCCAGGTCAGGACCGGTTCGGAGGACTCGATCCGGTCCAGTTCGACGTCCGTGACGGACCACCGGACGTCCCCGGCCTGATCGTCGACGTAGTGCCGCACGAGGTCCTGGACGACCTCCTGCTGCGGGTAGATGTAGTGCGTTTGGCCGTCGTACAACGTGGCGTAGTCCACTTCGTGGGCTTCGCCGTTCACCCGGAATTCGCAAGCGCCGTGCCTGTCCGCCTCTTGGAGCAACCGGTCCGCGAGACCGTGCTCGGTCAACATTTGCACCGCGCGGTGCTCCAGGACGCCGGCGCGGGGCCGGGTCTCGATGTACTCACGGGTGCCTTTTTCCAGCACAACGCAGGGGATTCCGGCTTCGCGGAGCAGGTTCCCCAAGGTCAATCCCGCGGGGCCCGCTCCGACGATGCCAACCGGTCGCCGGTTGCTCTGTACGGCCCATTCCGCGTCAAGATCGCTCACCGCATACCCCAACCTCTGGACAGCCTGTGCAAAGATGCTCACCGAAGGTAGTGGATCAGCCTTCGAGTGTCGGTCGACTGGGGTCTTGCCGACCCGCTCGTGTCACTTTGAGTGGTTCCGCAGCGCCCCCGTCGCCCGTGCATCCTGCCCCCGCAAAGTCGTCACTCCAACAGGAGATTCCCCCCATGACTCGAAGAGTCGGCCTCTCGGCACGAAGGATCTTCGGCGTTGTCTCCGCTGTCGCGATGCTCGCCGTCGTCTCCGGTTGCGGCCTGCTCGGTGGCTCCGAGGAGGAGCCCACCAGCGCCGCCGCTGCGCCGGGCAAGGTCGAGAAGGCCAAGATCTCGCTTGGCCTGCTCCCCATCCTCGACGTCGCGTCGGTCCACGTCGCGATCAAGAAGGGCTACTTCAAGGACGAGGGCCTCGAGGTAGATGTCAAGATCATCCAGGGTGGCGCCGCGGCCATCCCGGGTCTGATCAGCGGTGACCTCGACTTCAGCTTCGGCAACTGGGTGTCGTTCTTCGCCGCCGAGGCGAAGCAGGCCGCCCAGGGCGTCGACGGCCTGAAGCTCGTCAGCGACGGGTACCAGGCCAAGCCGGAGATGTTCCTGATCCTCGCCAAGTCCGACTCGACGATCAAGTCGCCGAAGGACCTGGAGGGCAAGACCATCGCGATCAACACCTTCCGGAACATCGCCGAGCTGACCGCGAAGGCGACCCTGGAGGCCAACGACGTCGACCCGGCCAAGGTCAACTTCAAGGAGTTCCCCTTCCCGGACATGGAGGCCGCGGTCCAGAACGGCACGGTCGACGCCGCCTTCATGGTGGAGCCGTTCATCAGCCGCGCCCAGCGGTCCAGCGGTCAGATCACCGTGCTCGACGCGGCGTCCGGCCCGACCGCCGACATCCCGATCGCGGGCTACGCCACGACCGGGAAGTTCGTGAAGGAGAACCCGAACACCGTCGCCGCGTTCCAGCGCGCGATGGCCAAGGGCCAGGCCGACGCCGCCGACCGCCCCACGGTCGAGCCGCTGCTGGTCGAGTACGCCAAGGTGGACAAGGAAACCGCCAGCCTGGTGCACTTCGGCGAGTTCCCGACGACGCTGGACGCCACCCGGCTGCAGCGCGTCTCGGGCCTGATGCGAACCTACGGCCTGTTGGAGCAGGACTTCGACGTCGCTCCGATGTTGGTGAGCGGGTCGGGCAGCTGAGCCGACGGGGGGAGCTCGTCGCCGGGCTCCCCCCCTCGGGTGTTTCCCGTTCGGGTCGAGGGTGTGAAAAATCGGTGACCGCTGGTTAGCGATCGTTTAGCGCGTCCAGGTGTGGCGCGCGCGACAATGGCTGATTTGCAAACTACCGGTCACCTCGTCCGAACGGCGGTATGACTCGGCGGATTTTTCCACCAAGATCCACCGGGTTTGTAGGGAAGTGTCGTTTCACCGGGCTGGGGAGTGTGCTGACGGTGCGCGGTCACGACGACCACGCCTCCGGGAGAGATCCGGAGCGGATTCAACTCGACACGGGTGCCGCGGGAAGCGGTCCACCCGACTCGGGTCCCAGCACAGGCGCCGTGCCCGCCGACCGGGGAGTTTCCCGGTGGCGTCTGCGGAACTGGCGCCTGCGCAGCAAGCTGGCGGTGGTGCTCCTGGTGCCCGCGCTGAGCACGCTGACGCTCGCCGGGCTGAGGTTGAACACCCAGCTGGACGACGTCGAGCTGTTCGGCCAGGTGCAGCGGGAACTCCAGCTGTCGGCCCAGGTGGCGGCGGTCTCGAACGCGCTGCAGCTGGAACGGGACGCCGCGGTGTGGTTCGTCGCGGGCGGTCGCGGGGAGAACCTCCCCGAGTTCCAGACGCGGTCCGGCGAGGTCGACGCCCAGGTCGGCAGGTTGCGCGACGTCGCGGCCTCCACGACCGGCGTCGACGACGCGGTGCGCGAGTCGTTCCAGAAGTCGCTGGAGTCGCTGGACGGCCTCAACTCGCTGCGGGACACGGTGACCACCACCAAGTACCCCGACATCTCGGTGCACAGCGCCTACGGCCAGGTCCTGGCCGCGCTCGCCCAGGTGCACCGCGCCACCGCGAGCAGCCTGAGCAACGAGACCATCACCCCGCTGGCCGGCGCCAACCTCGCGCTGTACGCGGCGAAGGAGCAGCTGACCCAGCAGAACTCGATCCTGCTGTCGACGGCCGAGCGCGGCGAGTTCGCGCCCGGCCAGGTCAACGCCCTGCGCGCGGCGCAGTCCCGGCTGGACGCGGCGTTCGCCGACTTCGCCACCACCGCGAGCCAGCAGAACCGCCAGCTGCTGTCGGACACCGTGTCCGGTGTGCCGGTCGACGGCCGCAACTTCCTGGTGCAGCTGGCGCTGGTGCAGCAGGCCGACGCGGGCAAGGTGTCCATTTCGGACGCCGACGTGCTGAGCTTCGGCGAGCAGACCGCGGCGCTGCTGCGCGAGGTGTCGCAGGACATCGAGCGGCAGGCCAACCAGGCGTCGATCGACCTGACCGAGGCGGCCCGCGCGTCCGCGTGGCGCGACGCGGCGCTGGTCGCGGTCGCGCTGGTGATCGCGTTCGCCCTCATGGCGTTCGTCGCCCGCTCGATGCTGACTCCGCTGCGCGTGCTGCGCCGCACCGCGCTGGACGTGGCCCGCAACCGCCTGCCGGACGCGATCAAGCGGATCCGGACGCACCGCGACCCGGCCCGCGCCGCGGAAGAGGCGCTGGTGCCGGTGCCGATCAACACCACCGAGGAGGTCGGCCAGGTGGCGCGGGCGTTCGACGCCGTGCAGCGCGAAGCCGTCCGCCTCGCGGTCGAGCAGGTGGCGCTGCGCGCGAACGTCAACGACATGTTCATCAACCTGTCCCGGCGCTCGCAGGCGCTGGTCGAGCGGCAGATCACCGTCATCGACCGGCTGGAGCAGGACGAGCAGGACCCCGACCAGCTGGCCAGCCTGTTCGAGCTGGACCACCTGGCCACCCAGATGCGCCGCAACAGCGAGAACCTGCTGGTGCTCTCCGGCACCACGGTCAACCGCCGGGTCACCCGGCCGGTGCCGATCTCCGAGGTGCTCGGCGCCGCGGTGTCCGAGGTGGAGAAGTACGCGCGCATCCAGATCGCGCCCGCGCCGGAGCTGCGCGTCCAGGGCCGCGTGGTCAACGACCTCGCGCACCTCATCGCCGAGCTGCTGGACAACGCGACCGCGTTCTCCAAGCCCACCACCAAGGTGACCGTGCGGGCGATCGAGACCCGGCGCGGCGAGGTGTCCATCCGCATCCACGACCGCGGTGTCGGCATGCAGGAGCAGGACGTCGTCGAGGCCAACACCAAGCTCGCCGACCCGCCCGAGGTCGACGTGTCGGTGGCGCGCGAGATGGGCCTGTACGTGGTCGGCCAGCTCGCCAAGCGGCACAACATCCGGGTCACGCTGACCAACAACGACGACATAGAGGGTGGCGTCACGGCCCAGGTCGTCCTGCCCGTCGACCTGCTGCACCGCGGCCCCGAGCCGGTCGCGCCGCGCCCGGTGCAGGCGGCGCTGCCGCAGCGCCAGGCCACCCCGCAGCTGGAGGACAGCGGCGTGGGCGTGCTGGCCGGCGTGCCGAAGTGGACGCCGGAGATCCCGCCCGGCGGCTACGCGCCGCTGGAGCTGGCCCCCTCGACCGGTCCGCAGGTCGTGCACACGCACGAGGCGGAGTCCGGCGGCTACTTCGAGGTCGAGCAGACCCCGGCCACCGACCTGTTCACCGCCACCGTGACCGAGACCGTGCCGCCGCCCGGCGAAGAGGTGCCGGACTACTCCTACCCGCCGGACGCCGCCTACTCCCCGGACGCCCCCTACTCGCCGGACGCCGCGCGACCGGCGCCGGTCGCGGTCCGGGAGCGGGAGGAGGACGACGCCTCGACCCAGCGGCTGCCGATCTACGAGGACGTGCTGTCGCGCTGGTTCCAGGGCGGCGAGGCCGAGGCGGGCGTGCACGGCGAGCTGGGCGACCAGCAGCCGGCCGCCGCCACCGCGCCGCCGGAGACCGCGTCGGAGCGGACGATGTTCGCCGACCGCGCCGAGCTGATGGGCGCCGACGGCCTCGGCGGCCACCACGAGGGCACGGCGTCCGAGCAGACCGCGTACACCGACCGGGCCGACCTGATCACGCCGCCGGCCCAGGCCGCGCCGGCCGCCCAGGCCAAGCCGACGCCGCCCGCGCCGCGCGGTTCCACCCCGGCGGGCCTGCCCAAGCGGGAGCCCGCGCCGTCGGCGATCCCGTCGTCCGGCGCGTCCGCGCCCGGCTGGGGCGCCGCGGCGGACGACAGCTGGACGGCGGCGTCCAGCGCGCTCAAGGCGCCGGTGGACGACACCACGACCGCGGGCCTGCCCAAGCGCGTCCCCAAGGCGCGCCTGATGCCTGGCTCGCTGACCGCGCCCGCGTCCTCGCGCGGGTCGGCCCCGACGGCGACCCAGCCCGCGGCGAGCGGCGCCGCGCCCGCCGGGCTCGCCACCGCGATCCCGCCGCGCCGGTCTGCCGACCGGTTGCGCCAGCGCTTCGCCACCTACCAGCGAGGCGTGCAGCTCGGCCGCCAGACCGGCGACGAGGCCGGTATGCCGTGGGAAGGGCTGTCGCTCGGCAACGAAGACAACACCTCCGCCGCCACGGGCGGTAACCAGACCAAGGAGCAGAAGTGACCACCGCAACCGAGGAACTCGAAAACTTCAGTTGGCTGGTCGATGACTTCGTCGCCCGGGTCGCGGGCGTCGCGCACGCGATCGTGGTCTCCGCGGACGGCCTGTTGCTCGCGTCCTCGGAGCGGTTGCCGATCGACCGCGCCGAACAGCTCGCCGCCGTCGCGTCGGGCCTGGTCAGCCTGAACCTCGGCGCGGCGCGCTGCTTCGAGGCGGGCGACGTCAAGCAGACCGTGGTGGAGATGGAGCGGGGCTACCTGTTCCTGATGTCGATCAGCGACGGCTCGTGCCTGGCCGTGCTGGCCGCGCCCAACTGCGACATCGGCCTGATCGGCTACGCCATGACCCGGCTGGTCGAGCGGGTCGGCGTCCAGCTCACCCCGGAGATCCGCTCGCAGCTGCACGTCGCCATGCGCGGCTGAGGTCCCACCACCCGGCGAGGTCCTACTACTAGGGAAAGCAGAGCAACATGAGCGGTGGCGCTCCCGGACGGCCGGGGTCACCCGCGGCGAGCCTGACCGTCACGTCGACGAAGATCGTGGTGGCCGGCGGGTTCGGTGTCGGCAAGACGACCTTCGTCGGGTCGGTGTCGGAGATCGTGCCGTTGACCACCGAAGCCGTGATGACCGAGGCCAGCGTCGGCGTGGACGACCTGTCGGCCACGCCCAACAAGATGACCACCACGGTCGCCATGGACTTCGGCCGGGTCTCGCTGGACAGCGACCTGATCCTGTACCTGTTCGGCACACCGGGCCAGCACCGGTTCTGGTTCATGTGGGACGACCTGGTGCGCGGCGCGATCGGCGCGGTCGTGCTGGTCGACACCCGCCGGTTGTCGGACGCGTTCGCCTCGATCGACTTCTTCGAGGACCGCGAGCTGCCGTACGTGGTCGGCGTGAACTGCTTCGACGGCCTGCTGCACCACCGCATCGAGGACATCCGCGAGGCGTTGACGATCGACGAGTCGGTGCCGATCGTGCCGTGCGACGCGCGCAACCGGCAGTCCACCAAGCAGACGCTGATCACGTTGGTGCAGCACGCGATGCGGCAGCCGACGTTCGCCTGACCACCGCGCGCCGGAGGGCCGTCACCGTCGATCCGGTGGCGGCCCTCCGGCGCGCCGGACCTCGGGGCGCCCCGGTCGGCTACACGACCACCCAGTCCGTCAGCACGGTCGTGCCGTCGACCTCGCACCGGAACCGCACCGGCCCCGCGGGCGGCGGCCCGAGCAGGAACATGCCCAGCTCGTCCAGCTCCGCCTCCTCCACCGGCCCGGTCGCGGTGACCAGCAGCACCCGGCCCGGCCGGGCGGGCAGCACCTGGCCCGCGACACCCGCCTCGGTCACCTCGACCTGCACCGACACCCCGTCGGCGTCGAACACGAGCTGCCGCGCGGTCTGCGTCGCCCGCGCCCGCACCGCCAGCTCGGCGTCCAGGATCGAGTCGTAGCTCGTCAGCGCGATCAGCTCGGCGTCGACCGTGCGCCACGTGTACGCGGCCCGCGCCGCCGCGAGGACGTGCTCGGGCACGGCACGCTCCTCGGCGAGCGCTTCACCCAGCTCCCGCAGCAGCGCCTCATCGCTTTCCCACCCCGGATCGTCCCTCAACACCGACCACACCTCCTCCTCCGCGCCCCGGCCGCGGGCGGACCAGCCTCAGCACCGCGGGAGTCTTCCGCAACTTCTCCAAGCACCTGATCCGGGTGGGACCGATGCTGCCCACCGGCATCCCCAGCTCCTCGCCGACCGCCGCGTACCCGGGCGGCGGGTCCGCCATCAGCTTGAGCAGCAGCACCCGGCACTGCTCGGGCAGCGACCGGAAGCCCTCGCGCAGCGCCTGCCGCCGCTGCGCGGCCTCCATCTCCTCGTCCAGGTCCGCGACCGCGTCCTCCCGGCTCGCCGGCTCGTCCTCGGACTGCGGGTCGAACGGCAGGGTGCGCTGCTGCAGCCGCAGCACCCGCAGGCACTCGTTGCGGGTCGTCGTGGCGATCCAGCCGGGCAGCGCGTCGGCTTCCCGGAGCCTGCCGATCTGCTCCACCAGCCGCAGCCACACCGTCTGGTTGACGTCCGCCACGTCCGCGGGCCGCAGCCGGTGCCGGTGCACGACCGCCAGCACCAGCGGCGTGTAGCGCTCGACTATCTCGTTCCACGCGCGCTGGTCGCCCTCCGCCGCCGCGCTCACCAGGTCGGCGATCGGGGATGCAGGGGTCACGTCCCCTCCTCTTGTCCAGGGGATGCCTCGCCTCCGCCCCGGGTGTCGCCGGCGCGGACCCCTGCCGGGTCACGGACTTCGGACTCTTCGCTGCCACACAGTACGGAGACGCGACGGGCCTGCCAGATACCAGCATCCGCCCGATCGTGTTATTCGACGAGCACCCCGTAGCCCGGGAAGAACTCCGGCTTGCCGCTGAGCAGGGAATTCCGCGCGGCGACCGCGGAAAGACCCTTCGTGGTCATCGTCGTGGCGATCCGCCCGGCGACGTGCGGCGCCGCGAACGAGGTGCCGAGCCAGTAGGCGAACCGGTCGAACACGTCCGCGGGCAGGCCGGGCAGCTCCCACCGGCCGCGGAGGAAGGTGCTGGTCCGGTTGCCGACCGCGCACGCGTCCACCCAGTAGCCGTGGTTGGCGTAGCAGGCGGGCGAACGGCTGCCGTCCAGCTGCTGCGCGACCGCCGACACGCCGACCACGGTGGGCAGCGCCGCGGGCCAGCTCGGCCGGGCCGTGCCCTGGTTGCCCGCCGAGGCGACCACGACGACGTCGGCCGGCAGGGTCGCCAGCGCCCGGCGGATCGGCTCGGAGGCGATGTCGTCCTGGGTGAAGCACCCCATCGAGGCGTTGACGACGTGCACCCGCTCGTCGAACGACGTCACCGCCCGCGCGAAGTCCTCCTCGGTGCCGAGGCCCATCGGGTCCAGCGCCCGCTCCGGGTCGACCCGGACGCCCGGCGCGGCCTGCCGCACCACGCCCGCGACGAACGTCCCGTGCCCGCCTTCGAGGGCGAACACGTCGTCGTGCGCGTACGCGGTGTCGACCTCGTCCGCCCTGGTGGCGAACGCGCCGCCCAGCCACAGCGGGTGGTCCGCGCCCGCGGTCGCCGCGATCCCGGTGTCCACCACGCCGACCACGACGCCCTTGCCGTGCCCGCCCGTGCCCTGCGGCGGGTCCGCCAGCGGCGTGCCCACCCGCGGCGGCTCGCCCGGGTTGCCGTGCATGTTGCCGCCGTGGCCGACCAGCACGTGGTGCGGCTGCACGAACGGCGTCCGCTCGCCCGGCCACGTCCGCGGGTCGCGCAGCAGCCGCACGATCGACGGCACGTCGTCGGGGTTGCGCGGCAGCAGGAGCCTGCTCATCCCGGCGAAGTCTCGGCCCCGGCTGTTCGAGATGTTGTTCTGCGACAGCTTGCGCGAGACCCGGTCGACGTCCTCGGGGATGGTCAGCAGCTCGGCCGCGACGAACAGGAACTCCCGCCCGCGCTCGGCGTGCAGCCGGTAGGTCTTGTGCTGGAGGATCGCCTGTTGGAACGCTCTTTGGTAGAGCTCCGAGCGGTTCGATGGTTCGGACACCGAGGCCTCACAGCAGCGTCGAAGGTGCTGAGCCTGAGCAAGCTACCACAGCGTTGCTGGTAATAATGGGTTCGTGGCAGGGGTTTCCGCCGCCGCAGCGCTGGAAGCCCGGCAACGGGACCCGCGCGCGGCCGTCGAGCTGGGTCGGGCCGCGCTGCGGGCGGCGAGGGCGGCGGGGGACGCCGAGGAGGCGTCCGCCGCCGAACGCGCGATCGGTCTCGCGCTGCGCGAGCTGCACGACTTCGACGCGGCGCTGACCCACCTGCGGCGGTCCGTCCGGACGGCCGAGCGGGCCGGGTCCGCGCGGCTGGCGGCACTGGCCCGGATGAGCCTCGCGTTCGTGCTGTCCAACACCGGGCGGCACGCCCAGGCGCTGCGCGCGATCAACGCGGCGATCCCGCACCTGCGCGGCGCCGACGCGGGCAGCGGCCGGATGCAGCGCGGCCTGGTGCTGCACTACCTGTGCCGGTACGAGGAGGCGCTGCGCGACTACAACGGCGCGATCGAGGTCGTCCGCCGCTCCGGCGAGCGGCTGGTCGAGGCGCGGGCGCTGAACAACCGCGGCCTGCTGCGCGCCTACACCGGCGGCCTGCGCGCGGCCGACGAGGACTTCGACCGCGCGGCCGTCCTCTACCGCGAGCTCGACCAGCGGCTGGCCGTGGCCGACGTGCGCTGGAACGCGGGCATCTCCGCGTCCCGCGCCGGCGACGTGCCGCGGGCGCTGACCATGTTCGCCGAGGCCGAGCGCGAGTACCGGCGGCTGGCGGTGCCCCGACCGGGACTGCTGATCAACCGGCTGGAGCTGCTGGTGTCCGTGCCGCTGCTGGAGGAGGCCAGGGCGGCGGCCGACCGGGCGCTGGAGGAACTGGGCGGCGACCTCGTCCTGGCCCGCTCCGAGGCGTTGTTCTACCGGGCCAGGATCGCCCTGCTCGAAGGCGACCTGGAACGCGCCGTCGCCGTCGCCGCGGCCGCGCGCCGGGGCTTCCGCCGCGAGAAGCGCGAGGTGTGGGCGGAGGGCGCGCGGCACGTCGAGCTGCGCGCGGCCTACCTCAGCGGCACCCGGACCAGGGCCCTGGTGACCGCGCTGACCAGGGTCGCGTCCCGGCTCGACGAGCTCGGCTGGCGGATGGCCGGCCTGGAGGCGCGGGTCGACGCGGCCCTGGTCGCCCGCGACCTCGGCGACCGCGACCGGGCCGCGGCCGAGCTGACCACCGCGGGCGCGGCCCGGCGCGGCGGACCCGCCGCCCACCGGGTGCAGGGCTGGTACGCCGAGGCGCTGCGGCGCGACCTGCTCGGCAACCCGCGCGGCGCGCAGATCGCGCTGCGCCGCGGGCTGGCGCTGCTGGACGAGTACCGGGTGTCGCTCGGCGCGCCGGAACTGCGCGCGTTGAGCGGCGCGCAGGGCAAGGCGCTGGCCCTGGAAGGGCTGCGCACGGCGGTCGCGGGCGGCCGGGCGGGCCGGGTGCTGAGCTGGGCCGAGGCGTGGCGGGCCGGCGCCCTGCGGATGACACCCGCCCGACCCCCGGAGGACTCCGGGCTGGCCGACGCGCTCGCCGAGCTGCGCGCCGTCACCGCCGACCTGGAAGCCGCGTCCACGGCCGGCCGACCCACCGCGGCCCTGCGGCAGTGGCAGGCGCGCGGCGAGCAGCGGGTGCGCGAGCTGACCCGCCAGGTCGGCGGCGGCGGCGCGGTCCGCAAACCGCCCGAGGTCGGCGACCTCGCCCGCGCCCTGGGCACGTCCGCGCTGGTCGAGTACGTCGACCACGACGGCGCCCTGCTCGCCGTCGTCGTGGCCGGCGGCCGGGCCTCGCTGCACCGCCTCGGCCCGCTGGACGGCGCCCTGCGCGAGCTGCGGCTGCTGCGGTTCGCCCTGCACCGGCTGGTCACCCTCCCCGAGCACCTGGACCGCGCGCCGGTGCGCGCCGGCGCCGAGCACGCCGCCAGGCTCCTGCAGAACCGGCTGCTCGACCCGCTGCGCCGCCGGCTCGACGACCGGCCCCTGGTGCTCGCGCCCACCGGCCGGCTCGGCGGCCTGCCGTGGTCGGCCCTGCCCGCCTGCCACGGCCGCCCGGTGACGGTCGTCCCCTCGGCGACCGTGTGGCTGCGCGCGGCGACGTCCACCCCCGCGTCGCACGACCGGGCGGTCCTGGCCGCCGGACCCCGGCTGCCCGCCGCCCCGACCGAGATCGCCGCCATCTCCTCGCTCAACGGCTCCACCCCGACGTCCGTGCTGGTCGGCGGCTCGGCGACGGTCGACGCGGTGGCGTCGGCGATGGACGGCGCGCCGCTGGCGCACGTCGCGGCGCACGGCTCGTTCCGCGCGGACAACCCGCTGTTCTCCGCCCTGGAACTGGCCGACGGGCCGCTCACCGTCTACGACCTGGAACGCCTGCGCACCCCACCCGCCCTGGTCGTGCTGTCGGCGTGCGACTCCGGCCTGTCGGCGGTGCGACCCGGCGACGAGCTGATGGGCTTCACCGCCGCGCTCCTCGGGCTCGGCACCCGGACCCTGGTCGCGCCGGTCGTCCCGGTGCCCGCCGAGATCACCACCCCGCTCATGGTCGACCTGCACCGCAGGCTCGGCGCGGGCGAACCGCCCGCGGTGGCGCTGGCGGGCGCGCAGGAAGCGCACCGGGACAACGGCGACACCGCGTTCGCCGCCGGCGCCGGGTTCCTGTGCTTCGGCGCTTGAGCCCGCGGGTACCTTGGGGTGGTGGACCTGCGCGACCTGCTGGCAGTGGCGGTGGCCGAAGCCCGGACCGGGCTCGCCGAGGGCGGCATCCCCATCGGCGCGGCCCTGTTCACCGCCGACGGCGCCCCGCTCGGCCGCGGCCACAACCGGCGCGTGCAGGACGGCGACGCCTCCACCCACGCCGAGACCGCCGCGTTCCGCGCCGCCGGCCGCCGGCCCGGCTACCGCGACACGATCATGGTCACCACGCTGTCACCCTGCTGGTACTGCAGCGGGCTCGTTCGCCAGTTCGGGATACCCCACGTGGTGATCGGCGAGGCCAGGACGTTCCACGGCGGTCACGACTGGCTCGCCGAGCACGGCGTCGAAATCACCCTGCTGGATGATCCCGAGTGCGTGCGGATGATGACCGACTTCATCGCCGCCGAGCCGGAGCTGTGGTCCGAGGACATCGGCCAGGATTAACGCGACGAGGCGCACGCGGACACAAATCCGACACGGCGCTTCGCCAGGATCACCGAACATGCAACGGTGGCACGCGAACGAAACCCCGGACTCGCTGGTGCTGGACGAGCACGCGGTGGCGGTGGAGGTGCCCGCCAGCTGGGGCGCCGAGGTCAGCACCCAGCTCCGCTCGGCCGGCCCGCTCGGACCGATCCTCGCCATTCCCGGCCCGCGGCTGCGCTGGCTGTTCCTGGCCAGACCCGACCCCGGACCCGAGCGGCGGCACGTGCCGCCGCCCGACGTCCGCTACTGGCACGGGCCGAGTCGCATCCCGGCCACCGCGTCGAGGTGGGTCGTGCCCCCGGCGGGCGCACTGCCCCCGCTGGGAGCAGTGCGCTGCGCCATCAGGATCGTCCGCCGGTCCTTCTAGAACCGGCCCAAAGCCTCGTCCACGGAACCGACGACGGTGAACACGGAGCTGAGCCCGGTCGCCTCGATCGGCCGCTGGGTGGCCCGGCTCGTCGCCACCAGCACCAGCGGGACGTTGAGGCTGCTCGCCCGCTGACTGCCGACGACCAGCGACTCCAACCCGGCCGAGCCGAGGAAGCGCACCCCGGTCAGGTCGACCACCACACCCCGCACGTTCTCGACCAGGTGTTCCTTGAGCGGCCTGGTCAACTCCTCCGCGCTGCTCGTGTCCAACTCACCCGACACGTGCAGCACCACCACGCCGTCCGAAGGTCGGTCGACCCGCACGGAAGCGAGCGTCGCCGCGGGTTCTGGCACGCCGGTTCTCCTCTCACTCATCGACGCCGGCGCGGCGTCGAAATCCACGGTAGCCCTCAACCGGTCTCAGCGACCGTTTCGGCCAGCACCGAGTCGACCAGCTCGCGCGCGTCGGGGTCCGCCCCGAGCGCCCGCCGCTGCCGCGCCGCACCGCTGCCGTGAGTGCCCAGCCAAGCCAAGTGGTCTTCCACAGTGGACAGCGCCGAGGCGTCCGCCAGCGCGCCCGAGCACCAGGACACCAGCTCCGCGGCCCGCTCCCGGGCCTGCACCAGGCCGCCGGTGAACGGGTCCACCGCCAAGCCGTCCACCCCGTCGCGCGCGGCCCGCCAGTAGGCGGCCCGCAACATCACGTCGTCCACCCGATCAGGTTCACCCGATTCGGCGGCGGTGCGGGCGAACGCCCGGATCACCTCGGCGATCACCACCGCCTCGCGCGCCGTCATCGGGATGTCCGACACCCGGATCTCGACCGTCGGGTGCTCCACCGACGGCCGCACGTCCCAGTAGACCATCCCGCGGTCGAGCAGCGCCTCGGTCGCCGTGAGGGCGCCGACCAGCCGGTCGTACTCGGCGGCCGAGCCCAGGTGCGGCGGCGGGCCGCTGATCGGCCAGCGCGACCACACGATCGAGCGCCAACTGGCGTACCCGGTGTCCTCGCCCTCCTCGATCGGCGAGTTCGCGCCCAGCGCCAGCAACGTCGGCAGCCACGGCCGCAGGGCGTTCGCGACGCGCACCGCGACGTCCCGGTCCGGCACGCCCACGTGCACGTGCATCCCGCAGACGCCCTGGCCGCCGATGATCGCGCGGTGCGTGCGCTGCATCAGGCGGTAGCGGGGGTCGTCGGTCAGGGCGGGCGGCCCCAGCGAGCCCACCGGCGGGATCGCCGAGGCCAGCAGCCGGCAGCCCGCCGCGTGCGCGGCCTTCGCCAGGTGCGTGCGGCCCAGCAGGACCTGCTCGGCCAGCTCCTCGGCGGTCCGGCAGACGGGCGTGGCGACCTCGATCTGGAACGGCGTCAGCTCCCGCTGCACGTCGAGGCCCGCCCCGGCGTGCTGCGCCACCGACTCGGCCAGGGGCACGGGTCGGCGTGTCTCCGGGTCGACCAGCAGGAATTCCTGCTCGACACCCACGGTCCACGGCTCGCTCATGCCGGTCCCATACCCAATCGGATGAGTTTTCAACCATGCTGTTGCGGATTGTTCGGCGCACCGGTTTCATCCGTCCGGCCCCGGGAACCTGCCCGTCGTGAGACTGCGCCGCAGCGATCCTTCCACCCCCGGCTGGCGCCGCCGCGCCCGAGGCCGCGGTTTCAGCTACGCCGACGCCGACGGCGCGCCCCTCGACGCCGAGTCGGTGGCCCGGATCAAGGCCCTCGTCATCCCGCCCGCGTGGCGCGACGTGTGGGTGTGCCCCCACCCGAACGGCCACATCCAGGCGGTCGGCGTGGACACCGCCGGCAGGCGCCAGTACCTGTACCACGAGCGGTGGCGGCAGGACCGGGACGAGGAGAAGCACGACCGGGTGCTGGACCTGGCCCCGGTGCTGCCCGCGTTCCGCGAGGAGGTGCGGCGGGAGCTCGACGGCCGCGGCCGGTCCCGGCAGCGGGTGCTGGCGGTGGCGTTGGCGGTGCTGGACCAGGGGGTGTTCCGGGTGGGCGGGGACACGTACGCGGCGGACAACGGGACGCACGGGGTGGCGACGCTGCTGTGCTCGCACGTGGCCGTGCGGCGGTCCACTGTGGACTTCTGCTACCCGGCGAAGGGCGGGATCGAGTTCTGCACGGAGGTGGAGGACGCGCGGTTGGCTCGGGCGGTGGCGTCGTTGCTGCGGGGGAGGGGTGGGGCTGACGAGCGGCTGCTGGTGGACGACGGCGGGCGGCCGGTCGGGTCGGATGACGTGAACGAGCGGTTCAAGGAGCTGGTGGGGGCGGAGTTCTCGGTGAAGGACCTGCGGACCTGGCACGCGACGGTGCTGGCGGCGGCGGCGTTCGCGCGGGAGGGGCGGCCGGAGTCGAAGCGGGGGCGGAAGCGGGTGGAGGCGGCGGTGATCCGGGAGGTGTCGGAGCACCTGGGGAACACGCCGGCGGTGGCCCGGAAGTCCTACGTCGACCCGCGGGTGGTGAAGCTGTTCGAGGAGGGCGCGGTGATCCAGCCGAAGTCCGCTGATCGTGAGACCGTGGAACGCGCCGTCCTCCAACTCCTCCGGCCGAGGCGGAAGGGGCGGGGGAAGTCGGCGTCTCGGGGGTGAGCGGGGAGGTGGGCGGTGTTTTCGCAGGTCAGGGTTTCGTCGGTCTTCACGATCGGGTGATCATGGCCTGAAATTGTATCAAAACACTGTTACCAAGCCTCGGTTAAAACCATGAGGAGCCGTCGAACCACCACCCACGCCCACCACTCACCCGAACCTCCCGAAACCCCGCAATTTCCCCTCACCCCACCACTCGACCAACTACCCCCACCGCCCCGCGCCCCACCCCCACCCGCCGCCGCAGCAGCAGCGGCCCGACCGCTCTGCTCGCCCTGACCGCCTACCCACGTCCACCGCCAACCCACACTGACCGCCGACCCCGCCGACCCCGCCGACCCCGCCGGACTCGTCCTGACCGCCGACCCTGCTAGCGCCGCCGACCTCGCCATGACCGCTGACCCGCTAGCGCCGCCGATCCCGCCAGCACCCCGCCTGGCTCCGCTCCCGTCCCGCGCTCCCGTCCCGCCTGGCCTGTTCGCCGTACCCGCCCCGGCTTGCCTGCCGGTCACACCCGACTCGGCTTGCCCGTCCCTGACTGGCCCGCCTCCCCCGGCCTGCCCCGGCTCGCCCGCTCCGGCTCGCCTTGCCAAGGCTCCGCGCTGCTTGTGCCCCGCCCCGGCTCGGCCCGCCTACGCCTCGCCCGCGTGTGCCCTGTTTCGCCCGCGTGTGCCTTGCCGTGCTTCGCCGTGTCCTGCCGCGCCTCTCCGCGCCGGGTCGAGCCGAGGCCAGGGCCGGGCCGGGCCGGGCCGGGAAGTTTGCGGTTGGCCGTCTCGGTGCCGCTCCGCCGCCCGGCCTCCTGCGAGGCGCGACGTCACCGGCCCATCGCATTCGCCGCATGCCCGGCCGTTGGGCTCGGTGTCACCGCCTGTGGACTCGCGCGGCCTGTCTGTCGACGGTCGTTGTGCGCGGCCCTGGTCGGATGTCTGTCGCGCTCGTGCGCGGTCCGTGGGCGGGAGCTGTGGGGGCCTGCTCGGTGGCTGGGGCCTGCGCGTTGCCTGGCCTGTCCCGCTGATCGCCACACGGCTGGCCGGGTGGGCGGTGGCCGGCGAGGTGGATTGCTTGGGTGGGTTGTTCGCTGGGGGCGGGGCGGGGGTCAGTCGCGGAGGAGGGCGCCGACGTCTTCGTGGAGGCGGACGGCGCCGCCGACGAGGACGATTTCGGCGGAGGACTTGATGGCTTGGAGGGGGAGGGTTTCGTCGGCGCGGCCGTGGTCGGTTTCGCGGGAGCCGACGAGGCTGTCGGTGAGGAGCAGGGTGTCGGCGCGGCCCTCGGTCAGGGCCTTGGTGACGGCGTCCAGGCCGTGGACGGCGCGGCCGGTCATTCGGGTGGACTCGTCGCGGAAGCGTTCGACGACGGCGCGTCGGGCGTCCTGGTTGGCGCGGCCGGCCAGGTGCAGGACGGCCCGGTCCGAGGGGCCCTCGACTTCCACGACCAAGTGGTGGTAGCGGGTCGGGAGGGCTACGCGGAGTGAGCGGCGGCCGGCGAGGGGGCCTGCCAGGACGAGGAGCGGCGCACCGAGGCGGTCCACGAGGGTGGTCGCTTCCTCGGCGACGTCGGCCAGTTCTGCGGCGTCCAGGCGACGACCCGGACGGCGGGCGCCGACTGAGGCCACGGCGACCGGTCGACCGGTCGGGTCGACGCCGCGCAGGTCCGCGCCGTGCTCACCGACCTGCACGACCACGTGCGGCAGCAGGGGTTCGGAGAGGTCGACCAAGGGCAGGATGTAGGGCAGCGGGCCGTAGCGGGCCGTGTAGCCGGACGGCGGCACCGGGACGTACTGGTCCACCAGCACCCGGCCGCCGCCGACGACCAGCGCGCGGCCCGCGAGGCCGCGAGGGGTCACGCCGGACGTGATCGCGTTGTGCGTCAACGCCACGAGGTACGGGTCGGCGGCCATGGCCTGGAGCTGGTCGCGCATCGCCCGCCACCGCAGGTCCACGTGATCGCCGACGTCCAGGAACACCGAGACGAACGGGCCCTCGACGTTCACCAGGTCTTGCAGACTCGCCGTGTGCATCGGTCCTCCCCGATCGGGTCATCGGGGAGATACCCGAAAGGGGAGCGGTGCAACCAACGCAACAGGGCGAACAGGTGAAGAGGGGAGTGGGGAGAAGGAGGGGAGGCTAGGTGGTGGTGGGGCGCTTGGACCGTTGTTCGCACCACGCGCAGCTCTCGGCCACGGCCACCGAGGCGAAGCCGATCAGCAGGTGCGCGGCGTTCCCCGCGAAACCGGCGTCCATCGCGCCGCCCGGCTGGCCGACGCCGAACGCGAACACGACCAGGAACACCACGCCCATCAGCGAGCCGACGAGCCGCGCCACGCGGGTGCGCACCGCGGCGGCGGCGATCACTGCACCCGTCGCCAAGTGCAGGACGCCCGGGGTTGGGTCGGCCCGGACGAGGTCGATGACGCCCCACAGCACCAGCAGCCCACCGAGGAGGAGGGCGGTGCGCTGTGGCCACGCGAGTCCGGCGAGGTTCGTCACCACTGCGACCACCCCTTTCGCTCGACCGGTGACCGCTGGTCGCCGGATCCCGGAGAACGGTGAGAGCACGGAGCGCCCCGCCGCCGGCTCAGCGCGGCCTACTCATCATCGAGCAGCGAGCGCAACCGGGCCAGTGATCGGCTCAGCAGGCGCGACACGTGCATCTGCGACACCCCGACCGAGTCCGCGATCTGGCTCTGCGTCATCCCCCGGAAGAACCGCAGCACGACGATCCGCCGCTCCCGCTTCGGCAGCCCGCGCAGCATCGGGTCCAGCGCGTGCTGCAGCTCGACCACCTCCAGCGCCGGGTCGTCGCTGATCAGGCTGTCCTCGTGGCTCAGCTCGTCGCTGATCGACTGCTCGTCCAACGACAGCAGGTGGTACGCCGACGTCGCGTGCAGCCCCTCGTACACCTCGTCCACCCCGATGCCCAGGTGCCGCGCCACCTCGCTCGGCGTCGGCGTCCGGCCGGTGTGCCGGGACAGCTCGACCCGCGCCGTGTCGATCGCGACGCACAGCTCCTTCAACCGCCGCGGCACGCGCACCGCCCAGCCCTGGTCGCGCAGGTACCGCCGCACCTCACCGGTGATGGTCGGCACGGCGAACGCCAGGAAGTCGATGCCGCGGGACACGTCGAACCGGTCCACCGCGTTGATCAACCCGACCGCCGCGACCTGGCGCAGGTCCTCGACCGACTCGCCCCGCTCGGCGAACCGGTCGGCGATGTGCCTGGCCATCGGCAGGTGCTCGGTGACCAGCTGGTCCCGCAACCGCTGGTAGCGCTTCCCGTCCCGCTCCGCCTCCGCCAGCTGGTGGAACAGCGGCTGGTAGTCCACGGCGTTCATGCCCGGCACCTCAACTCGACCCGCAACCGGCCCTCCCCGTCAACCCAGGTGGCCACCGCGTCGGTCACGGAACTGACAACCCTCCAGTACAACGAGTCATGATCCGGGACGGTGACGGCGGAGGACCGAACCTCTGCCCGGAAGCGCACGGAATCACCTTCCCGGGCGAACCGGCACCGCATCTCGGCGGACGGGTCCAGCGTCCGGGCGATGAGCGAGCTGCACGCCTCGTCCACCGCGATGACCAGGTCGATGGCCAGTTCGGGCGTGGACCGGGCGATCGCCGCCGCGACCGCGCGAACGGTCGAGAGGTGGGCCGGCCTGGCCGCCACCCTGAGCTCCACCTCCGAGCCGTACATGTGTGGCGACGCTCCCTCGCACCTCGTTCCGGTCGCCAGGGCATACCCGCGCTCACCTGCCGCTACACCAGTCCACACAGGACTGCGCAACAGAATCGTGAAAGCCGAACACCCCGTGCGCTGGTTCATCACGGTTTGCGAACGGTGGTAGGTAACCTTGTGATCGGCGTCATACTGATCGCCTCCCGAGATCCCCGGAGGCGCCTGGTGCTCGAGGCGAACAACCTTGAAGTCGTTTACGACGACGTGATGTTGGTGCTGCGCGGTGTGAGCTTGAGGGTTCCCGAGGGGCGGATCGTCGCCCTCCTGGGAGCGAACGGCGCGGGCAAGACGACGCTCCTGAGAGCGCTTTCCGGCCTGCTGGACGTGCACGACGGCAAGATCACCCGAGGGGGCATCACGCTGGACGGCGAGCCGATCCACCGCTCTTCGCCGACCCGGATCGCCTCGCTCGGCGTGAAGCAGGCGCTGGAGGGCAGGCGCATCCTGGCCGAGCTGACGGTCGAGGAGAACCTGCGCATCGGCGGGCACAGCAGGCCGCGCGGCATCAAGCGCAACCTCGACCGGATGTACGAGCTGTTCCCGCGGTTGCGCGAGCGGCGCGGGCAGAGCGCCGGCTACCTGTCCGGCGGCGAGCAGCAGATGCTGTCCATCGGCCGGGCGCTGATGTCCGAGCCGCGCTACCTGCTGCTGGACGAGCCGAGCCTGGGCCTCGCGCCGCTCGTGGTGCAGCAGATCCGCGACCTCATCGTGAAGATCAACGCGGCGGGCACGACGGTGCTGCTGGTCGAGCAGAACGCGACCATGGCGCTGTCCATCGCCGACCACGGCTACGTGCTGGAGACCGGCAAGGTCGTGATGGACTCGCCGGCCGCCGCGCTGCTGGCCGACGAGGACGTGCGCGAGTTCTACCTGGGCCTGCGCGGCGAGGGCGCCGTGCGGTCGTTCCGCGACGTGAAGCACTACAAGCGGCGGAAGCGGTGGTTGTCGTGAGCACGGGGGACAACGTGCTGGAAGTGCGGGACGTGCGGCTCGCGTTCGACGGCGTCACCGCCGTGGACGGCGTGTCGTTCCACGTCGCCGCGGGCGAGCTGTTCGCCATCATCGGACCCAACGGCGCGGGCAAGACGTCGATCTTCAACGTGCTGTCCGGCGTCTACCGGCCGCAGTCCGGCTCGGTCCGGTTCCGCGGCGAGGAGCTGCTGGGCAGGCGCCCGCACCGGATCGCCGCCATGGGCATCGCCCGGACGTTCCAGAACATCGAGCTGTTCGCCCACCTCACGGTGGTGGAGAACCTGATGCTCGGCCGGCACAACCACATGCGGTACGGGGCGCTGGCGGCGTTCGCGTGGGTCGGGAAGGCCCGCCGCGAGGAGCTGGCCAACCGGGCCGCCGTGGAGGAGGTCGTCGACTTCCTCGAACTGGAGCAGTGGCGGCGGCTGCCGGTCGGCCTGCTGCCCTACGGCGTGCAGAAGCGGGTGGAGCTGGGGCGAGCGCTGGCGATGGAGCCGAAGGTGCTGCTGCTGGACGAGCCGGTCGCGGGCATGAACGCCGAGGAGACCGAGGACATGGCCCGGTTCGTGCTCGACGTCCGGGACGAGCTGGGCATCGCCATGGTGATGGTGGAGCACGACATGGGGCTGGTGATGGACCTCGCGGACCGGGTGATGGTGCTGGACTTCGGCAAGCCGATCCGCACCGGCACGCCCGCCGAGGTGCAGCGGGACCCGGACGTCGTGCGCGCCTACCTCGGCGAGGCGCACCAGAGCGCGGGAGGTCCCGCGTGACCGGGGTCAAGACCGTCGTCACCCGCGTGCGCGACCGGGCGGGGACCACGCCGGACGCGGTCGCGCTGCGGGCCAAGGACTTCGGCGTCTGGCGCGAGGTCACCTGGGCGCAGTACTGGGCGCGGGCCGAGCTGGTCGGGCACGCCCTGCTGGCGCTCGGCGTCGACGTGGGCGACCGGGTCGCGATCCACTCGGAGAACCGCCGCGAGTGGCTCTACGCCGACGTCGGCGCGGTGGCCGTGCGGGCGACGACCGTCGGCCTGTACCCGACCAACCCGGCCGACGAGGTCGCCTACCTGCTGTCGCACTCCGGGGCGCGGGTGCTCATCGCCGAGGACCAGGAGCAGGTCGACAAGGCGCTGGCCGTGCTGGACGCGCTGCCCGCGCTGGAGCGCATCGTCTACGTCGAGCCGCGCGGCGTCCGGGGCCGCTACGACAACCCGAAGCTGCTGTCCTGGGACGACTTCCTGGCGCTGGGCGAGGAGCACCGGGCCGAGCACCCGGACGCGGTGGCGCGGCGGATGCGCGAGGTCGAGCCGGACGACGTGATGACGTTGATCTACACCTCGGGCACCACCGGGCCGCCCAAGGGCGCGATGCTGACCGTGGCCAACGTCGAGTTCGCCGTCGAGTCCCTGGTCGAGGGCGGCGGGTTCACCTCGCCGCCGCCGTCGCCCAAGGACGTCACGCTGTCCTACCTGCCGCTGTGCCACGTCGCCGAGCGCATCTTCACCACGTGGTTCAGCGCGTCGGCGGGGGTGCAGGTGCACTTCGCCGAGTCGATCGAGACCGTGCAGGCGAACCTGCGCGAGGTGCAGCCGACGATCCTGTTCGGCGTGCCGCGGATCTGGGAGAAGGTGATGGCGGCCATCACGGTCAGCGCGGCCAACACCAGCCGGCTCAAGCGGGCCACCACCCGGTTCTGGCTGCGGGTGGCCGACGGGCTCGGCGACGAGCTGGTGCGCAACGGCGGCCGGCACACGTTCGGCACCCGGCTCCGGTACGGCATCGGCTGGCTGCTGTGCTTCCGCGCGTTGAAGGCCCGGATCGGGATGCGGCACGTCCGGTACGCGTCGTCGGGCGCCGCGCCCATCTCGCCGCAGGTGCTGCGGTTCTTCATGGGGATCGGCGTGCCGGTGCACGAGGTCTACGGGATGACCGAGAACACCGCCGTCGCCACCGGCAACCGGCCCGGCCGGGTGAAGGTCGGCACGGTCGGCGAGCCGCACCCCGGCGTGGAGCTGCGGATCGCCGACGACGGCGAGATCCAGACCCGGCACGGCGGCGTGTTCGCGGGCTACTGGCGCGACGAGGAGGCCACCGCGCGGGCGATGACCCCGGACGGCTGGCTGCGCACCGGCGACGTCGGCGAGTGGGTGGACGGCACGCACGTCCGGATCACCGACCGGATGAAGGACATCATCATCACCGCCGGCGGCAAGAACGTGGCGCCGTCGGAGATCGAGAACGCGCTGAAGTCGTCGCCGTACGTCAAGGAGGCGATCGTGCTCGGCGACCGGCGGCCGTACCTGGTGGCGCTGATCGGCATCGAGCAGGACACCGTCGGCCACTGGGCCAGGCAGCGCCGGATCGCCTACACCACCTACCGCGACCTGGCGGAGAAGGACGAGGTGCGCGAGTTGGTGCGGGGCATCGTCACCGGGGTCAACGAGCGGTTCGCCACGGTCGAGCAGGTGAAGAAGTTCCGGATGCTGCCCAAGGAGCTCGACCACGAGGACGGCGAGCTGACCGCGACGCAGAAGGTGAAGCGGTCCGCGCTGGCGAAGGTGTTCGGCGAGCTGGTGGACGAGATGTACTCCGGGGGGCGGGGATGACCGAGTTCCTGCAATCGCTGGTCCGGGGCCTGGGCTCCGGGTCGATCTACGCGCTGCTGGCGCTGGGCTTCGTCATCATCTACAAGTCCACCAGGGTGATCAGCTTCGCCCAACCGGCGTTCATGCTGGCGGGCGCGGTGCTGGTCAGCTACCTGGCCGCCGAGGTCGGGTTCTTCGCCGCGGTGCCCATCGCGGCGGTGCTGATCGCGGTGCTGGCGCTGGGCGTCGAGCGGACCGTGCTGCGGCCGATGATCGGCAAGCCGGTGTTCGTGGTCGCGATCATCACCATCGGCGTGGACGTGGTGGTGCGGGTGGTGACCAACGCGTTCATCGGGCTGGACGTGCGGCAGGTCGGCGACCCGTGGGGGCTGGCCACGGTGACGCTGCTCGGCGTCGAGGTGCAGCAGCGGTACCTGGTGATGTTCGGGACGACGGTGGCCGTGGTCGTGGTGCTGTTCGCGTTCTTCCGGTACTCCCGGATCGGGCTGGCGATGCGGGCGGTCGCCCACGACCAGGAGGTCGCGCTGGCGCAGGGCATCTCGGTCGGCTCGGTGTTCGCGCTGTCGTGGGCGATCGCGGGCGGGCTGGCGGCGCTGGCCGGGGTGTTCGTGGCCACCGGCGCGGGCGTCGACCAGCAGCTGTGGGTGATCGCGCTGAAGGCGCTGCCGGCGATCATCCTCGGCGGGCTGGACTCGCTGGGCGGCGCGGTCGTCGGCGGGCTGGCGGTCGGGGTCGTCGAATCGCTCGTCGGCACGTACCAGGGCGGCGTCGCCCCCTGGCTCGGGCCGAACTTCGCGCTGGTCGCGCCGTACGTGCTGATGCTGGTCGTGCTGCTCCTGCGGCCCTACGGGCTGTTCGGCAGCAAGGAGGTGGAGCGGCTGTGAAGGGTCGACCGGAGCTGTACACCTCTTATGCGCAGGACATGGCGTTCCTCAACACGCGCCCCAAGCGGACGTGGACGGGCGCGCTGGTGGTGGTGGCGCTGCTGGTGCCGTTCGCCATCACCGACGACCTGCTGATGCTGCTGGCCACCGGGTTCGTCGCGGCCATCGGCGCGATCGGGCTGAACATCGTGACCGGGTACGCGGGGCAGGTGTCGCTGGGGCACGCGTTCTTCCTCGCCATCGGCGCGTACACCGGCGCGGCGCTGTCCGGCGACCCGGACGGGCGGGTGCTCGGGTTCGGCGTGACGTCGCTGCCGGTGTGGCTGCTGGCGTCCGGCCTGGTGGCGGGTTTGGCCGGGTTGGTGGTGGCGCCCATCGCGGTGCGGTTGCGCGGGCTGTACCTGGCGATCGTGACGCTCGGGCTGGTGTTCCTCGGCGAGCACGTCTTCCGCGAGTGGACGTCGCTGACCGGCGGCCCCGGCGTGGGCCGGCCCGCGGCGGTGCCGGAGCTGTTCGGCGTGCGGCTGGACCGGGCGTCGGCGTGGTTCACCGGGCCGCAGCAGCTGTACCTGCTGATGTTCGTGCTGCTGGTGGTCTTCGCGGTGCTGGCGCGCAACCTGGTCCGGTCGCGGATCGGGCGGGCGTTCGCCGCGGTGCGGGACCGGGACCTGGCGGCGGCCGTGATCGGCGTCGACCTGACCCGGTACAAGGCGCTGGCGTTCGCCGTGTCCTCGTTCTACGCCGGTGTCGCGGGCTCGTTGCTGTTCGTCGTCAACGGGTTCTTCGACCCCGGCTCGTTCGGCCTGCTGCTCTCGGTGCAGTACATCGCGATGGTGCTGATCGGCGGCGCGGGCACCATCTCCGGCGCGATCATGGGCGCCCTGTTCATCACGCTGCTGCCGCGCATCACCCGGGAACTGCCCGCGGTGCTGCCGTTCATCAGCTCGGACGCGACCGGTGCGGTCACGGTGTTCCAGGTCGAGGCGGTCCTCTACGGGCTGCTGATCGTGGTGTTCCTGATCGTCGAGCCACGCGGCCTGTTCGGTATCTGGGTGCGCGTCCGCAACTACTGGCGCACCTGGCCTTTCTCGTACTGAAGGGTGGATCGGATGGCAAGTCACAGAGCGGTGCTCGCGCTGTTCTCCGTGGTGGCGCTGGCCGCCGTGGCGTGTCGCGGCGGCGACGGAGCGGCGCCGCAGGAGGGCAAGGGCGGCATCAAGGTCGACTTCGGGGTGACCAGCGAGCCGTGCCCGAAGACCGGCCACGGTGACCGCGGCTGCATCTACCTCGGGTCGATCTCGGACCTGACCGAGGGGCCGTTCAAGACGCTCTCGGTGCCGATCACGGAGTCGCAGGCGGCGTTCTGGAAGCGCGTCAACGACCAGGGCGGCATCGGCGGCTACGACGTGGACGTCACCACCCACGTCAAGGACAACAAGTACAACCCGCAGATCCACAACCAGGTGTACCAGGAGATCAAGGGCAAGGTGCTGGCCCTGGCGCAGACCCTGGGCTCGCCGACGACCGCGGCCATCCTGCCCGACCTGGAGAGCACGCAGATGGTCAGCGTGCCCGCGTCGTGGACGTCGCTGTGGGGCGTGGAGGAGGTCATCCTCGAATCCGGCGCGAACTACTGCGTCGAGTCGATGAACTCGGTGGACTACGCGGTGGACAAGCTGGGCGCCAAGAGCGTGATGGCCGTGCACCTGCCCGGCGACTACGGCGACGACGCGGCGGCCGGCGCGAAGATCGCGGCCGAGAAGCGCGGGTTGACGTACTCCGCCGCGGTCACCCAGACCGGCCAGGACAACCAGGGCGGCGCGATCGACGCCGTGCTGGCGAACCAGCCGGACGTGGTCATCCTGACCACCGGGCCGACCGACGCGGCGGTGATCATCGGCCAGACCGCGGCGCGCGGCTTCAAGGGCAAGTTCATCGGCACGTCGCCGACGTGGAACCAGGGCCTGATGCAGAGCCCCGCCGCGCCCGCCATCAAGGCGCTGTACCTCCAGTCGGCGCCGTGGAAGTCGTGGGCGACCGACTCGCCGGGCCACAAGGCGCTGCGCGAGGCGCTGCCGTCCGTGACGCCGAACGACGGTTACACGGCCGGGTGGGTGTGGTCGTACCCGCTGAAGGCCGCGCTGGAGAAGGCGGCCGAGAACAAGGACCTGACCAGGGCGGGCGTGCTGGCCGCGGTGCGGCAGCTGGACTCGGTGGACTACGAGGGGATGCTGCCGCAGGGCGCGGGCAACTTCTCCGGCAACACCGACGAAGCGGCGTTCCGGCAGACGTTGATCTACGAGCCGGACGAGCAGGCGGCGACCGGAGTCGGGCTGGTGGAGGACTTCTTCACCGGGCCGACGGCGAAGGACTTCAAGTTCGAGAAGCCCTGCTACACCTGACCGGCAGAGGTTCTGTCCCCCGGTTCGTCCGGTTCTTCTGGTTCGTCGGGCACCCGGCCGTTCGCGCCGGGTGCCCGTCAACCCGTCAGCCCGTCAGCCTGCCGGCGTGGTGAAGGACGGGTCGGCCCAGACGCCGACGCGCTCCGGGCCGGGGCAGTCGCTGAGGTCGTCGGCCGGCGGCTCGACGCCGATGGTCAGCAACCGCGCGCCGACCACCGGGACGTCGACCGGTTGCGGCTCGGTGATCGCGTTCGCGATCTCGACCACCCGCCGGTCGTCTACCACCACGTAGAAGTCGAGCCCTTTCGTTTCCAATGAATTGTCCGCGATCGCGACCCGGGCGGAGAAGCGCTCATATCCGCCATCGAGCGCGAATGTGAGCTGGGCTGATCTGCACCAGGCGCCGGTGGCGGACACGGCCTTCGTGTAGGTCACTTCCCGCACTGTCGCGGGAGCGGCCGTCCACGGGCTTTCCACGTACATGTCGTCGATCGAGCTGCTGTCGACCGGTGCCAGGTCGGCCAGCCAGGTCGCGCCCGGTCGCACCGGGGCGATGCTCGCCTCGACGGCCGACGTCGTGGTCGACGTCGTGGCTGATGTGGTCTTGACCTGCGTGGACGCTTCTGTTTTCGAGGGTGCGGGGTTCAGCTGCACCCCGATGAGCACGCCCGCCGCCAGCACGGCGACCCCGGCGACGGGTAACCACACCGCCTTTCCGGCAATTCTGCGGTCGCGCGGGTCGTCCCGGTCCTGGTCGTCCATGTCGGCGGGCCCTTTCAAGCGCAAGAGGTGAGCCGGACTCGTGCGGCGACGCGCATTTTCGACTGGCGCAGCACGTTAGCACCGGGTCGGTCGGGTTCACCTTCGGAACGGCGAAATCGCATTCGGCGCCGTGCGGAATCCGCAGGAATGTGGGGACGGGGGTCGGCTGGCTGGTGCTGTCCTGCGGTTCGCGGGGGTGGCTGGTGTCGTCCTGCGGTTCGCGGGGTGACCGGGATTGTCCTGGGGTTGTGGGACGGCCGCCGCACTGCCACGGCCGGTGACGTATCACGCCGGCGCTTGCTCCCTCCATACCGACAGGGAGATCCACGGGAGGGTGCCGAATGGGCCAGACGAGTGGCCGGGCCGTGCTGCAGGTCCACCCGAGCAGGCTGTGCAACCTGCGCTGCCTGCACTGCTACTCCAGCTCGGGTCCGGACGTCGCCGAGTCGATCCCGATCCCCGTGCTGTCCCGGGTGGTCGCGGACGCCGCCGACCTCGGCTACGACGTGCTGAACGTCTCCGGCGGCGAGCCGTTCCTCTACCCGGAGCTGCCCGCGCTGCTGCGCGCCGCGCGCGACGCCGGGATGCGGACGACCGTCACGACCAACGCGGTGGCGCTGACCCAGCGGCGCATCGGCCTGGTGCGCGGGCTGGTCGACCTGGTGGCCGTCTCGCTGGACGGCGACCGCGCCACGCACGACCGGATCCGCGCCCAGGAGGGCTGCTTCGACAAGGCCCTGGCCGGCATCCGCAGGCTGACCGAGGCGGGCATCCCGGTCGGCGTGATCACCACGTTGACCCAGGGGAACGCCACCCAGCTCGGCGACGTCGCGCTCGCCGCGGCGCAGTCGGGCGCGCTGCTGCTCCAGGTGCACCCGCTCGAACCGGAGGGCGCGGCGAACCGGTCGATGGCGGGGGAGCGCCCGGACGCGGTCGAGCTGGCCTACGCGGCGGTGGAACTGGGCCGCATCGCCGAGGAGCACGGGCTGGCCGTGCAGCTCGACGCGGTGCCGCGCACCATGCTGGCGCGCCAGCCGGAAGCCTTCATGGCCGCGCCGGTGGACGACTCCCAGCCGCTCGGCCGCTGGCTCACGCCGCTGGTGATCGAGGCGAACGGCGCGGCGGTGCCGGTGTCGTACGGCTTCGACCGGCGGTACTGGCTGGGCAACGTGCAGAGCCGGCCGCTGGCGGAGCTGGCGCGGAACTGGGACGCGGCGCCGTTCCTGGGGCTGTGCCGGGCGACGTGGCAGCGGTTGGTGGAGGGGCGGACCGGGCCGCTGGTGCCCTGGTACGGGCACCTGGTGCGGGCGTCCAGGGTGCAGCGGCCGGCGACGGCCGGGCGTTGAGACCACTGGGCGGCGGCCGGGCGTTGAGGGACCGCTGGGCGGCGGCCGGGCGTTACCGGAGAAGGGAGAGCAGGGCGGGCGCGTCCAGCGTGTTGATCACGCGGTCCGGTGGCACGGCGCAGTCCTCGGCGCGTTCGCAGCCGAACGACAGCCAGTCCAGCTGCCCCGGCGCGTGCGCGTCGCTGTCGATCGAGAACGAGCACCCCAGCTCGACCGCCAACCGCAGCAGCCGACCCGGCGGGTCCCGCCGCTCCGGCCGCGAGTTGATCTCCACGGCGGTGCCGTGCTCGACGCACGCCGAGAACACCGCCTCCGCGTCGAACACCGACTCCGGCCGGCCCTTGCCGGTCACCAGCCGCCCGGTGCAGTGGCCGAGCACGTCCACGTGCGGGTTCGCCACGGCGGCGACCAGGCGGCGGGTCATCTCCGGCGCGGCCATCCGCAGCTTCGAGTGCGCGCTGGCGACCACCACGTCCAGCCGCGCCAGCAGCTCCGGCCGCTGGTCGAGCGAGCCGTCGTCCAGGATGTCCACCTCGATGCCGGTCAGGACGCGGAACGGCGCCAGCTCGGCGTTCAGCTCGGCCACCACGTCCAGCTGGCGCAGCAGCCGGTCGGCGGACAGCCCGTTGGCCACCGCCAACCGGGGCGAGTGGTCGGTCAGCGCCACCCACGAGTGCCCGAGGTCGCGCGCCGCCTCCGCCATCTCGCGGATCGGGCTGCCGCCGTCGGACCAGTCGGAGTGCGTGTGGCAGTCGCCCTTCAGCAGCGCGCGCAGCGCCTGACCGCCCACCACCGGCTCGTGGAACCGGCTCAGGTAGGTCGGCTCGCGCCCGGCCAGCGCGTCGGCGACCACCCCGGCGGTGGCCTTGCCGATGCCCGCCAGGTCGGTCAACGTGCCCGCGGCGGCCCGCCGTTCCAGCTCGCCGTCCGGCAGGGCGGCCACCACCTCGGCCGCCCTGCGGAACGCGCGCACCCGGTAGGTGGGTTCACCGGCGCGCTCCAGCTGGAACGCGACCTGCCTCAACGCCCGGAGGGGGTCCACGCCCCGATTGTCCACCCGGTCGGGAGCCGGCCGCCCCTCGGCGGGGAGCCTGAGCTTTCGACTTGGTGGCGGTGCGCGCGGAAACCTTGCGGCTGCCGGTGCGGGGAACCGAGGATGTGCGCCATGTCCCCACGTGCCGGCACGGTCGGGTCGCGGCGCAAGCCCAGCAAGGGCGACCTCACCTCGCAGGCGATCCTCGACACCGCCGAGCGGCTGCTCCAGACCCGGTCGCTGGACGACATCGCGGTCGACGAGCTGGCCGCGGGGGCGGGCATCTCGCGGTCCACCTTCTACTTCCACTTCGCGTCGCGCGAAGCGGTGCTGCACGCGCTGGCCGGCGGGGTCCTCGACGCGCTCTACGAGTCGGCGTCGTCCTGGCTCAGGCGCGGCAGCGAACCGCCCGAGGACTCGATCCGGCGGGCGCTGGGCGCGAGCCTCGCGCTGTGGCGCAAGCACGGCCCGGTGCTGCGCGCCGCCGTCCGCGCCCGCGACACCGACCCGCTGATGCGCGAGTTCTGGGCCGGTGTCGCCCACCGGTTCGTGGACGCGACCGCGTCGCAGATCGACATCGAGCGCGGTGCGGGCGCGGCGCCGCCGGGACCGGACGCCAAGGCGCTGGCCGGGGTGCTCGTGTCGATGAACGAGCAGGCGTTCCTGAACCGCTCCCGGACCCGCCGGTCGGCGGCGCGGGACCGGGAGCTGGTGGACGTGCTGACGTGCGTCTGGCTGCGGTCGGTCTACGGCATCTCGGAGCCCAGCGATCGGTAGGCGGCGTCCACAAGGGACTGGCCGCGCTCGTTGACGCCGATGCCCGGCCCCATCTTCGTCATGGCGTAGCCGAAGGACAGGCGGGCGGACGGGTCGGCGAAACCGAGCGACCCCCCCATGCCGGAGTGCCCGAACGCGGCCTCCGGCAGCAGCACGCCGCGGTCGGCGGCGGGCAGGTGGCGGTTGTCCACGGACTTCATGAAGCCGAGGGCGAACCGGGTCGGGGCCAGCAGCATCTCGTCGTGGCCGGACGACGCGACGGCCGACATCGAGCGGACCCGGTCCTCGTCGACGAGGCGGGTGCCGTTGTACTCGCCGCCCAGCGCCAACGGGCGGTAGAGCTGCGCGAGGCCGCGCGCGTTGCTCATCCCGCCGACCGAGCCGTACTGCGCGGCGTGCGCCTCGCGGGAGTTCGACGCCGCGACGTAGCCGCCGGTGTTGGTGAGGAGCAGCGCCTGCATGGAGTCGGGCCGCGTCATGGCGGTCGCGTGCACGGCCGGGACGTCGGCGTCGCGGTCGGCCGGGACGGTGGGGGCGACCAGCGGTTCCAGGTCCTCGGGCAGCGTCAGCCAGAAGTCCAGGGCCAGGGGGCCGGAGATTTCCTCCTCGAAGAACTCGGCCAGCGGCGCGGTGACCACGCGGCGGACCACCTCGCCGACCAGGTGCCCGAACGTCAGCGCGTGGTAGCCGTGCCGGCTGCCCGGCTCCCAGAACGGCTCCTGCCGGGCGAGCAGGTCCGTCACCAGCTCCCAGTCGAACATGCCGCCGGGCGGCAGCGGCTCGCGGACGGCGGTCAGGCCCGCCCGGTGGGCGAGGAGGTCCCGCACGAGGGTGCGCGACTTGCCGTTCTGCCCGAACTCCGGCCAGTACCGCACGACCGGCGCGTCCAGGTCCAGCTCACCGCGCTGCGCCAGGACGTGCGAGCACAGCGCGGTCGCGCCCTTGGTGCACGACCACACGTGCGTGATCGTGTCCTCGGTCCACGGCCGCCCGCCCGCGTCGCCGCCCCACAGGTCGACCACGGTCTCGCCGTCGACCGTCACGTGCACGCCCGCGCCCAGCTCGCCGCGCTCGGCGAAGTTGCGCTCGAACTCGGCGCGGACCTCGGCGAACTCGTCGGCGCAGGTGCCCTCGACCGTCATCGGACCCTCCAGGTGGTTCGGTTGCCCCGCCATGTCACCACCGTGAGCCACGACACGTGAGTAGGGATTCCTCAATCGGTAGGGTGATGAGCCCAACGAGGGAGGTGCCCTTGTCGCCCTTCTTCGGCCGGGAAGTCGAACTGGCAGCCGTGCTCGACGCGGTGGAGCGGGCGCCCGCCGCCGGGCTGGTGGCGGTGGTGGTGTCCGGTGAGCCCGGGATCGGGAAGTCGAGCCTGCTGGCCGAGGTGCGTCGCCGGTTGCGGGAGCGCGGGCGTGTGGTGGCCGTGGCCGAGTCGGACGACGTGAGCAGGCGCATCCCGTACGCGGCGGTGGTGACGGCGTTGCGGTCGGTGTCGGGTGGTGGGGCCGCGGCGGGTGCGGTGGGTGTGTCGGGTGCGTTGAGTGCTCTGGACGCGGTCCTGGTGGACGACGCCACCTGGTTCGGGCGGACCTGCGAGCTGGTGGCCCGCGAGTTCGCCGGCCTCTCGGCGGTGGTGCTCGACGACCTGGATCAGGTGGACGACGATTCGCTGGCCATGCTGGCGGTGGTGCTGCGCCGGGTCACCGCCGCGCCGCTGGTGCTGATCACCGCCGCCCGCGCGCACCACGGCAACCACGGCGCGGACGAGCTGCTGGACCGGGTCGAGCGGCACGCCGAGGTGGTGCGGGTCGGACTGGCGCCGCTGGCGGGCGGTGACGTGGCCCGGATCGTGGAGGCGGTGCTGGGCGCGCCGGTGGACGACGGCCTGGCGCACGAGGTGTGCCGGAGGGCGGACGGCAACCCGTTCTTCGCGGTCGAGATCGCCCGGTCGCTGCGCGAGCTGGACCTCGTGGCGGTGGACGGCGACCGGGCCCGGCTCACCGTGTCGCCGTCGGCGATCCGGCTGACCAGGCGGGAGGCCGTCCTGCGCCGGGTCGCGCCGCTGGACCGGGACACCCGGGCGGTCGCCCGCGCGGTGTCGATCTTCCGGCGGGTGCGGCTCGACCGGATCGGGCTGCTGGCGCGGGTGTCGTCGCTGCCCGAGGAGGCGGTGGCGGACGCGTTCGACCGGCTGCTGCGCGCCCAGGTCGTGACCCGGGACGAGGACCGGGGCTACCGGTTCTCGCACGCCCTGGTCGGCGAGGCGCTGTACCAGGAGATCGGTCCGGCGCAACGCCGCCACCTGCACAGCCTGATCAGCGCCAGGCTGCTGGACGACCGGGAGCGCGGCCTGGCGGTGGACGAGCTGGAGCTGGCCTGGCACCTGGCCGAGTCCGCCCCTCCCGGCGACCTGCGGGCGGTCCGGGTGATGGCGCAGGCCGCCGAGGCCAACCGGACGACCGCGCCGGAGACGGCGGCGGCGCTGTGCGCGCGGGCGTTGGAGCTGCTGCCGGTGGCGTCACCGGAGCGGGCCGGGCTGCTGGCCTCGCAGTGCCGGGCGCTGGCCCACGCCTCGCGGCCCGCCGCCGCCGTGGAGCCGGGGTTGGCGGCGCTGGCGGCGTTGCCGGCCGGGCCGGAGCGGTCGCGGTGCGCGGTGGTGGTGCTGAGCAGCCTGTTCCTGGTGGGGAGGTTGGCCGAGGCGCTGGAGCTGGCCGACGCTGAGGTGCTGGCAGGGGGCGCGCCGATCGCGTTGCACGCGCAGCGGGCGTTGTTGCTGGTCTTCTGCGAGCGGCACGCGGAGGCGCTGGAGGCGGTCGAGCGGATCGAGGCCATGCCCGTCACGTCGGCGGCGGAGGGGGTGGTGGTCTTCGACCGGCTGGCCATGATCACGTCGATGCTGTTCCGGCACGACAAGACGGTCGAGTACGCCGACCGGTCGCTGGAGCTGGCCGGGGGCTCGGCGTCGCTGGAGATGCAGGCGCTGGCGGTCGGCGCGTCGACCGGGGCGCTGGCGGGGTTGGTGCAGGACGCGTCGTGGCGGCTGCGGCGGGCGGAGGAACTGCGGGAACGGGTGGGCGGGCACGCGTTCCGCGGTGAGCTGGAGCTGGCGCGGGTCGCGCTGGACTGGTTCGGCGGCGCGTGGGACGCCTGCCTGGAGAGGGTGGGGCGGGCGACGGCGGAGCTGGAGTCGCGGCAGGAGCTGATGATGCTGCACGGGCTGCGCGCGATCGAGCTGGAGGTGCGGACGTGGCGCGGTGAGCTGGACGTCGCGGCCCGGCTGGCGGCGCTGGAGGTCCCGGGCAGCCCGAACATGGCGCGGTTGCACGCGTTGGCGCTGGCCGGGTACCTGGCGGCGCGCGGGGACGTGGAGCGCGCGCGGGCGGTGCTGGTGGCGGCCGTGGACGAGGACGGGACGACGGCGTACAGCTGCGTGCTGCTGGGGCGGTTGGCGGAGTTGGACCTGGGGCTCGGGCGGGTGGACGAGGCGCGGCGGACGGTGGAGCGGTTGCGGGTGGTGGCGGCCGACCGGGTGGCGCCGTGGACGCGGGTGGCGGTGCGGCGGGTGGTCGGGGTGGTGGAGCGGGACGCGGGTGCGCTGAGGGAGGCGGTCGAGGAGGCCGAGGTGGGCGGGTTGGTGTTCGAGAAGGCGCGGGCGCAGTTGGCGCTGGGGGCGGTGGACGAGGCGGCGGTGGGGGAGTTGTTGGAGGCGTACGGGGTGTTCCAGGGGGTGGGGGCGCACGGGTTGCGGAGGCAGGCGGGGGTGAGGTTGCGGGAGTTGGGGGCGAAGGTGCCCAGGGCGAGGGGGAAGGGGCGAGGGGTGGGGAGTGGGGCGGGGGTGTTGACGGAGGCGGAGGAGAAGGTGGCGCGGTTGGTGCAGCAGGGGATGCGGAATCGGGACATCGCGGCGGCGTTGCACTACAGCCCGCGGACGGTCGAGGTGTACCTGTCGCGGGTGTACGGGAAGTTGGGGGTGGGGTCGAGGTTGGAGTTGGCCAGGGTGGTGGATGGGTGGGTGTGAGGGTGGGGGCTTAGTTGTTGTGGGGTTACGACTTGTTGAAGGGAGAAAGAAGGGGTGGGGTGGGTCTGTCCGGCTCGATTTGACATGGGGCCCTTACGGGCACCCCAGGCAGGCCAAAGCCGGCAGGCCCGGCGGGGTAAAGCGTCCCGCCAGGCCTGCCGGCTTCGACCAGCCTAAGGCGCCCGAACCCATGTCAAATCGAGCCTCGGTGGGTCGGTGCGGGCCCGATGGGTGCGGGGGTGTGTGTCGTGGTGGCGAGGGTTGTTGCCGATCTGCCGTTCGTGGCGGCGCAGGTGCACGACGAGAGGGTGGCCTGGCGGTACCGGGAGGGTGGGAAGTGGTGTGACCTGACGTTCGTCGAGGTGGCCGAGTGGGTCATGGAGTTGGCGTCGGGGTTGGTGCACCTGGGTGTTCGGCCGGGTGATCGGGTGTGCGTGCTGTCCGGCACGCGGGTCGAGTGGTCGGCGGTGGAGTTGGCGGTGCTCGCGGTCGGGGGGATCGTGGTGCCGATCTACCCGTCCAGCGCGGCGGAGGAGTGCGCTTGGATCATCGGGGACTCGGGTGCGGTGGTGCTGGTGGCGGAGGACGCCGCGCAGCGGGACAAGGTCGAGTCGGTTCGCGGGCTGGTGCCGGGGTTGCGCGAGGTCGTGGTGGTCGAGGGTGGCGGGTTGGAGGAGTTGCGGTCGGTCGGTCGGACGTCGCCGGTGCCGGGGGAGTTGGACGAGCGGCGGGCGGCGGTCGGGGTGGACGACCCGACGTTGATCATCTACACGTCGGGGACGACCGGGCCGCCCAAGGGGTGCGTGCTGACCAACCGGAACTGGTTGACGATGTGCCGGCTCACGGACGAGCTGTCCTACGTCACGGCGGACGACCTGTCCTACCTGTTCCTGCCGCTGGCGCACGTGTTCGCGCAGATCGTGCACCTGTCGGCGTTGTACACGGGGGCGGCGGTGGCGTTCTGCGGTGACGCGTCGCGGATCGTGCCGGAGCTGTCGGAGGTGCGGCCGACGTTCCTGCCGTCGGTGCCCCGGATCTTCGAGAAGGTCTACGCGGCGGCGACGGCCGGTGTGCCGGCGGAGCGGTTGCGGCAGGCGGTGGCGGTCGGGTTGGCGGTGCGGGGGTTGAGGAGCGCCGGGCAGGCGGTGCCCGAGGAGCTGGCGAGGGCCTTCGACCAGGTGGAGCCGATCTTCGCGAAGGTGCGGGCGATCTTCGGCGGGCGGTTGCGCCAGGCGTTGTCGGGGGCGGCGCCCATCTCGGTGGAGGTGCTGGAGTTCTTCTCCGCCGCCGGGGTGCCGGTGCTGGAGGGCTACGGGATGAGCGAGTCGACGGGGGTCGGCACGGTCAACACGCTGGCGCGGCACAAGCTCGGGTCGGTCGGGGCGTACGGGATGGCGGACCTGTCGCTGAAGCTGGGCGACGACGGCGAGATCCTGATGAGCGGGCCGCACGTGTTCGCGGGGTACTGGAACAACCCGGCCGCCACGGCGGAGGTGCTGACCGACGGGTGGTTGCGCACCGGTGACCTGGGCGAGGTCGACGCGGACGGCTTCGTCACGATCACCGGGCGCAAGAAGGACATCATCATCACCGCCGGTGGCAAGAACATCGCGCCGGCGAACGTGGAGAACCAGCTGCGGCGGTCGAGGTGGGTCTCGCACGCGGTGGTGTACGGGGACCGGAGGCCGTACCTGGTCGCGTTGATCACGCTCGACGCGGACGAGGTCCTGCCCTGGGCGGCGGAGCGGGGGCTGCCGGGGGACCTGCCGTCGCTGGCGCGCACGCCGGAGGTGCGCGACCTCGTCCAGGGGGTGGTGGACGAGGCGAACTCGCACTTCGCGCACGTGTCGCAGGTCAAGAGGTTCGTGGTGCTGGACCGGGACCTCAGCCAGGACGACGGTGAGCTGACGCCGACGCTGAAGGTGAAGCGGAAGGTGGTGCACTCGGTGCACGAGGAGCTGTACGGCTCGCTGTACTGAGGTTGCAAAGGTACCTTTGCAAAGGTAGCTTTGCGACGTGGTGGAACCGCGCGAGATCACCGAGGTGGACGAGCTGCGCTCGTTGGCGCACCCGTTGCGGCAGCGGATACTGCGGCACCTGGCGCAGCACGGGCCGGCGACGGCGAGCGTCCTGGGCAAGGCCCTCGGTGAGAGCAGCGGCGCCACCAGCTACCACTTGCGGGCGTTGGCGAAGCACGCCTTCGTGGAGGAGGTGCCCGAGCGGGCGCACGGCCGTGAGCGGTGGTGGCGGGCGCCCGCGCAGGACCTGCGCTACCCGCGCGCGCCGGAGGACCGGGAAGTGCGGTCCCTGGTGCAGCAGCTCGACGAGCTGAAGCTGGCGGCCGACCAGGAGCTGTTCGCGAGCTACCTGGCCGGGCGGGCGGAGCTGGGCGAGTGGGCGGACGTGCTGCCGTACTCGCGCGGCTCGGTCCGGGTGACGCTGGCCGAGCTGCACGAGTTCTTCGACGAGTACATGGCGCTGCTGAAGCGCTACCAGCGACCGGCGGAGGAGACGCCCGGGGGCGCGCGGCGGGTCGCCGTGCGCTTCTTCGCGTTTCCGGTGCCCGGTGAGCCGGACGACCGCTCGTGAAACCCCGGGCCGCCGAGCTGGCACTCGACGGCCCGGGAAGGCGGGAGTCGCGGCACCACGCCTGAACGGCGTGTTCCTCGTACGCACGAATCCCACGGGAAGGAGAGCACCTGTGCTCCCCGAACGCAACTCGCCTCTTCGGCGTGCCTTGGAAGTCCTGGTCGTGGTGGTGGCCGCCGGGTTGTCCGGGCCGGTGGCCGTGGCGTCGCCGGTGTCGTTGGTGGCGGAGGAAATCACCTTTTCGAGTGGTGATCTCCTCCTGCGCGGCACGGTGCTGGCGCCGGTGGGCGATCCCGGCGCCCGGTGGCCGGCGATGGTGATGGTGCACGGGTCCGGGCGGGTGTCGCGGGAGGGGTACCGGGCGGAGGCGGAGGCGTTCGCGCGGGCCGGGATCGTGACGCTGGTCTACGACAAGCGGCCGAAGAGGTCGAAGTCGGATGTGGACTTCGGGTTGTTGGCGGAGGACGCGCTGGCCGGGTTGCGCGCGTTGCGGGGGCGTCCGGGCGTGGACCCGGCGCGCAGCGGGTTGTGGGGGGTCAGCGAAGGCGGCTGGGTGGCGCCGCTGGCGGCGTCCGCGTCGGCCGACGTGGCGTTCCTGGTGACGGTCGGGGCCGCCGGGGTGCCGCCGGAGCGGCAGCAGTCGTGGAACCTGGCCAACCGGTTCGGCGCGGCGGGGGTGACGGGGTCGTTGGTCGGGACGGCCACGCGGACCACGTTGGGGCTGCTGGTCGGGGCGGGGTTGTTCCCGGAGGCCGGGTTCGACGTGGCGGCGGTGCTGGAGCGGGTTCGGCAGCCGGTGCTCGGGTTGTGGGGTGCGCTCGACCGGGTGGTCCCCGGCGCCGAGAGCGTGGAGGTGTTCCGGGGTGCGTTGGACCGGGGTGGCAACCGGAACTACGCGCTGCGGGCCGTCGCCGGGGCGGATCACACGATGCGGGTTTCGGTGGACGGGTTCCGGAAGGGGGAGGAGGTTTCGCCCGAGTACGTGGAGCAGGTGGTCGGTTGGGTCGAGGGGCTGGCTGCGGGGGCGCCGGTGGTCGAGGTCGGGCCGGTGGGGGAGCAGGAGCGGCGGAGTGCGCCGGTGGAGGTCGGGACGCCCTGGGTGCAGGTGGCGGCGGTTTCGCTGTTGTCGGTGGCGTTCGGGTTCGGGGTGAGCGTGGCTGGTCGTCGGTCTGTTGTCCGTCGGCCGGTGCGGTGGCTCGTCGGGGCCGGGTCGGTGGGGGTCCTGGGGCTGTTCGGGTACTTGGGGCACCTCGCGTCGACCGGGGCCAAGAGCCTCGGCGTGGTGGTGTTGGGGCGGCCGTTGCCGTGGCTGGCGCTCCAGGTGGTGGCGGTGGGCGCGGTGGCCGCGCTCGTGGTGACGGCCGTCCGGGGGTGGCGGGTCAGGGATGAGTTGACGGTGGCGCAACGGGTTCGGGTCGGGGTCGTGGTCGGCGGCGGGGTGTTGTTCGTCCCGTGGGCGGTGCACTGGGGGTTGCTGGTGGTGTGACCGGGCCTAGGGGGCGAAGACCAGCGCCCGGTCGACCGGCACGCGCAGGCGGACCGCGTCGCCCGGCGAGGGCCTGCCGGCGGTGCGCACGTGCAGCGGTCGGCCGTCGGGCAGCCGGGCGGCCACCGCGTGCTCGCGGCCGTGGTACTCGACCGCTTCCACCACGGCCTCCAGGACGTTGTCGGTCTGCCGGAGGGCCACGCTGAAGTCCTCCGGCCGGATCGCCACCACGGCGTCGCCGGAGGTCAGGTCGTCGCGGGTCACTCCGGTCAGCGGCACGCCGCCCAGGGACACGGTCGCGTGGTCGCCGTCGGTCGCGGTCACGCGGGCGGGCAGCAGGTTGCGGTAGCCCATGAAGGCGGCGACGTGGTGGTTGCGCGGGCGCGCGTAGACCTCCTCCGGGGCGCCGACCTGCTCCACCTCGCCGTCGCGCAGGACCACGAGCCGGTCGGCCAGCGCCAGGGCCTCCTCCTGGTCGTGGGTGACGTAGACGGTGGTCAGGCCGAGGGACCGGTGCAGGTGACGGACCTCCGCGCGCAGTTCCAACCGCAGCGGGGTGTCCAGGTCGGACAGTGGCTCGTCCAGCAGCACGAGCGGTGGGCGCGGGGTGAGGGCATGGGCGATCGCGGTCCGCTGGCGCTGGCCGTCGGACAGCTGGGCGGGGAGCTTGTCCGCGTGGTCGGTCAGCCGCACCAGGCGCAGCACCCGGTCGGCGTCGCCGAGGGGGCCGGGCGCGATGTGCTGCCGCACGGACAGGTGCGGGGGCAGGGCGTGGTCCTGCGACACCAGGCCGAACCCGCGTTCCGCCGGTGACAGGTGGTCGATCCGCTCGCCGTCCAGCAGGATCCGCCCGCCGCTCAACGGCAGCACACCGGCCAGGCAGCGCAGCGCCGTCGACTTGCCGCAGCCGGACGGGCCGAGCAGCACGACGAACTCGCCGCCGGCGATGGTCAGGTCGACGCCCGCCAGCGCGACGTGGTCGCCGAAGGCGCGGCGCACGCCGTCGAGGCGCAGCTCGGTGAACAGGGTGCGCTCCCCTCACCACTGGACGCTGTCGGGGAAAGCCCTTACCTTTGGGGCACCAGGACGAATCACTACACGCGACCGGCTTGGGGGTCAACAGTTGCGCAAACCCGACCCCCGATCGCGCTGACGTCCGCTCCCGCCGCCACACCAGTTCCCCCGGCCTTCGGGGGAGTCGTCAACGACTGTGGAGGCTCCTGTGGCACCCCCTGTCCGGCGTGCTCGGCCGACCCTGCTCGCCGCGCTCGCCTTGGTGGCGTCCGGTCTGGTGTCGGCCGGGCCCGCGCACGCGGCGCCCGTCCTGCTGTCCCGGGGAAAACCGGCCACCGCCTCGTCCTCCGGCAGCTCCGGCCTCGCGCCGGCCATGGCCGTGGACGGCAACTCCGCCACCCGCTGGGCCAGCCAGGGCGGCATCGACCCGTCGTGGATCCAGGTCGACCTCGGCGCCACCGCGACGATCACCAGGGTCCGGCTCCAGTGGGACCTGTCCTGCGCCCGCGCGTACCGCGTCGAGACGTCCACTGATGCGAGCACGTGGACCGCCGTCCACTCGACCGCCAACGGCGCGGGCGGCGTCGAGGACCTGGCGGTGAGCAGAACCGGTCGGTACGTCCGGATGCACGGCGTCGCCCGGTGCCGCACCGCGCCCTACAACAGCTACTCGCTGCAGGAGTTCCAGGTGTTCGGCGAGACCGGGCGGGCGGACACCTCGCCGCCGTCGCCGCCGACCGGCCTGCGCTCGGCCAACGTCACGCCCACCTCGGTCGACCTGGCCTGGGACCCGGCCACCGACGACGTCGGCGTCACGTCCTACGAGGTCTACCAGCGCGGCCAGTTCGTCAAGGCCGTCACCGGCACGTCCACCACGGTCACCGGGCTGAACCCGAACGGCTCCTACGCCTTCTACGTCAACGCCAAGGACGCCGCCGGCAACATCTCGCAGGCGAGCGACAACGCCGAGGTCAGCACACCGCCCGCGCAGGCGGACGCGGAGCGGCCGACGCCGCCGATGGGCCTGCGGGTCACGGGCGTCACGGCGAACTCGGTGTCGCTGGCGTGGAACGCGTCCACCGACAACGTCGGCGTGACGCGCTACGAGGTCCTGGCGGGCGGCGCGAAGGCCGGTGACGCCACCGGCACGTCGGCGGTGATCGGCGGCCGGCGGCCGAACACCTCGTACCTGTTCACCGTGCGGGCGTTCGACGCGGTGGGCAACGTCTCCGACCAGAGCACCGGGGTCACCGCCACCACGTCGTCGGGCGGCGACCAGGTCGGCGCGGTGACGCAGCTGACCACCGACACCGACGTGCCGTGGGGCCTGGACTTCCTGCCCGACGGCTCCGGCGTGTACGCGCGACGCGACGCGTTCGACATCGTCAAGCTGTCGCCGTCCGGGGTGAAGACCAGCCTGGGCGTGGTGCCGAACGTGTCGGGCACCGGCGCGGAGGGCGGCCTGCTCGGCGTGGAGGTGTCGCCGACCTTCGCGTCCGACAACTACCTGTACGTCTACCACTCGACCGCGAGCGACAACCGCATCGTGCGGATCAAGGTGCAGAACAACGCCCTGGCGCCCAGTTCGGCGCAGGTGCTGCTCACCGGCATCCCGCGCAACCGCTACCACAACGGCGGCCGGCTGCGGTTCGGGCCGGACGGCAAGCTGTACGCGGGCACCGGCGACGGGCAGAACGCCAACTGGGCGCAGGACCTGGGCAACCTGGGCGGCAAGGTGCTGCGGCTCAACGCCGACGGCTCCGCGCCGACCGACAACCCGTTCTACGGCAACGGCGGCAACGCCCGGTACGTGTGGACCTACGGGCACCGCAACGTGCAGGGCCTGGCGTTCGACGGCCAGGGCAGGCTGTGGCAGGCCGAGCTGGGCAACACGGTGATGGACGAGCTGAACCTGTCCCAGCGCGGCGGCAACTACGGCTGGCCCGCGTGCGAGGGCACGTCCGGCAACTGCTCCGGCTACGTCGCGCCGAAGCGGACGTGGAGCACCGCCAACGCCTCGCCGAGCGGCATCGCCATCGTCAACGACGCCCTGTACGTCGCCGCGCTGCGCGGGTCCCGGCTCTACCGGCTGCAGATCAGCGGCACGTCGGTCGGCTCGGAGACGACCCACTTCCAGGGCACGTACGGCCGGCTGCGCACGGTCGAGCCCGCGCCGGACGGCAGCCTGTGGCTGACCACCAGCAACGGCGACGGCGACAGCACGCCGAACAACTCCAGCACCCGCGTCCTGAGGGTGCAGCTGAACTGATCGCCCGCCGCGGTGAACCGGTTGCCGCGCCGGTCCGTGTCATGGGGTGCCAGGTCGACCAGCGAAGGGGAAGAGCACCCGCCGATGCACGCCAACCGCCGCAACCCGTCGCCGCTCGGAGCACGTCCGAGCACCGGCTGAACGAGCGAAGATGTCCGATCCTCGAACGCGCGCTGGATCGGGTCCGCGCCGAGAAGGCGCTGGACCGGGGGCGTCGCGCCGCTGCCGCCGCGGTGGCGGGCCTCGTGCTCGCCGCCGCGGTGCCGGCCGGCGGCGTCCACCTCGGCCGGCTCAGCGCGCCGGGCACGCGGGTGCCGGCAGCCGCGGCTGACCGCCGAGGTCACGCCCGCCGGCGGCTGGGTGCGGCTGCGCGCCTTGGTGGCCGGCAACCGCGGCGGGCGAGCGGTGCCGGCTCGTCGTGACCGACGCGCGCGGGCGGCGGCACGTGGCGGGTGGTCGGGTCGCCTCCCGGCTCGGCGGGACCGCGCTCGCCGGTGCGGTGGTGGTCGACCCGGACGAGCCGGCCGCCGTCGCCGTGGTGACGGTCGACGGCCGAGTGCTGGTCGCCGCGCCGGGTTCGGCCACCCGGCCACCCCGAATCGCCCACTCGGAGCCGGTCCGGTCGCGCGTTCGCACGGTTGCCGTCTCAGCCGGGCGGCGGGCTCGACCCCGACCGCCGGAGCCTGAATAAGCTGTGCGCTGTGAGGTGGTCGCCACTGCTGCTGGTGCTCGTGCTGGCCGCGGGCTGCGCGGACGGCCGCACGGTCGCGATCGACGACGTGCCGGTGGCGGTCGAGTCGGTGGCCACCACCCCGGACGCGTCGACCGGCGTGTTCCGGGTCGACTGCGGGCGCAACGAGGAGCGCCACCTCAACGCCGACAACATGGTGAGCGCGCCCGGTCAGCCGTTCGGCGCGCACCACACCCACGAGTACGTCGGCAACCTGAGCACGAACGCGAGTTCCACCGACGAGTCGCTGGCCGCCGCCGCGACGACGTGCCCGGCGGACGACCGGTCCACCTACTACTGGCCGGTGCTGCGGCTGACCGACCGGACCGGGCACGACCGGCACGCGCCCGGCGGCGGCGAGCACGGCAACACCGGCGAGGTGCTGCCGCCCGCCCGGGTGGAGATCACGTTCACCGGCAGCCCGGTCAGCCGGGTCGTGCCGCTGCCGCGGTTCCTGCGCATGATCACCGGCGACCCGGCGGCGCTGACCAGCGGTCGCGGCCGGGTGCGGTGGAGCTGCACCGGGTTCGAGGACCGGCACACCGACCGCTACCCGGAGTGCGGGCCGGGCCGCCTGGTGCTGCGCACGTTCGACTTCCCGAGCTGCTGGGACGGCCGCAACACCGACAGCCCGAGCCACCGGGCGCACGCCGAGTTCCCGACCGCCAACGGCGTGTGCCGACCGGGGACGTTCCCGGTGCCGAGGCTGAGCGTGCGGGTCGCCTACGACGTGCCCGACGGCCGCCCGTACGCCATCGACAGCTTCCCCGAGCAGCGGCACGACCCCCGCACCGACCACGCGATGTTCGTCAACGCCATGCCGGAGCCGCTGATGGACCGCGTCACGGCCTGCCTGAACACCGGTCGGACCTGCTCCTCCTGATCCGGTCGGGCCGCCGGCGGAACCCGTCCCCGCCCGCGGTGAACCGGATCGGCCCGCCGTCCGTGTCCGTGGTGGGAGTTGACGAGAGGAGTGGGTGGATGGCGGCTCTGTGGTCCCGGAAACGGGAGGCCGCGGCCGACGAGGCACTGATCCGATCCCTCTACGAGGAGCACGGTCGGGCGCTGCTCGCCTACGCGACGCGGCTGACCGGGGACCGGGCGGCGGCCGAGGACGTCGTCCAGGAAACGCTCGTGCGCGCGTGGCGGCACCCGGACGCCCTGGTGAACGGCAAGGGGTCGGTTCGCGGTTGGCTGCTCACGGTGGCGCGCAACCTCGTCACCGACCGGATCAGGGCGAAGGCCGCCCGGCCGCAGGAGGTCGCCGAGACGCCGGTGGCGCCGCCGGTGCAGCGCGACCACGCGGACTCCGTGGTCGACTCGGTGGTGGTGCTCGAAGCGCTGGACCGGTTGTCGTCGGACCACCGGGACGTGCTGATGGAGATCTACTTCCGCGGTCGGAGCGTGACCGAGGCCGCCCAGGCGTTGGGAGTGCCGCCCGGAACGGTGAAGTCGAGGTCGCACTACGCGCTGCGGGCGTTGCGGGAGACGTTCGTCGGGCAGCAGGTCGCGCTGAAGGGGGTGGCCGGATGACTGCGAACCACGATCCACAGCTGCTCGGCGCGTACGTGCTGGGCGCGCTCGACGAGCGGGAGGCCCGTGCGGTGGCGGACCACCTGGCGTCCTGCCCGCGGTGCGACGCGGAGCTGGCCGACCTGCGCGCGATGGAGGAGGCCATGGGCGACGTGCCGCCCGAGGTGTTGCTGGACGGGCCGCCCGAGGGCGGCGACCTGCTGCTGCAGCGGACGCTGCGGCAGGTGCGGTCCGAGCGCGGCGGGCAGGTGCGCCGCCGCCGGGTCGGGCTGGGGCTGGCCGCGGCGGCGGTGGCCGCGATCGTGCTGGGTGGCGGTTTCGCGGTCGGCCGCGGCACCGCGCCCGAGGACGTCGGCGCCCTGCCGACGGCGACCGCGACCGCGCCGCCGTCCGGGACCAGGGTCGGGTCGGCCACCGACCCGGTGACCGGCGCGCGGATGACCGTGCAGGTCAGGCCGGCCGCCGGCTGGGTGCGGGTGAACGCGTCCGTGGCGGGCGTCGCGCGGGACGAGAAGTGCCGGCTGTTCGTCGTCGCCAAGGACGGCAGCAGGCAGGAGGCGGGCAGCTGGCTGGTGTCGGCGGTCGGGGAGGAGGACGGCACCAACCTCGACGGCTCGGCGCTCATCGCGCCGGAGGACGTCGCCGCCATCGAGGTGCGCAACTTCGATGACGAGCGGATCGTGACCGTGCCCGTGTAGGGCCTGCCGGAGGGGGAGATGCCCCCGTGCGTGATCACCGCGCACGGGGGCTCCTCCGCGTCACGGCCTGAGCACGACCTTGCCCACGGTGGCGCGGCCCTCCAGCGCGGTGTGCGCCTTGGCGGCCTCGCTGAGCTGGAACGTCGTGGTCAACGGGATGAGGCGGCCGTCGGCGAGGGCGCGCAGCGACTGTTCCTCCAGCCCGCGCAGGGACGTGCCCCGCACCATCCGCGGCCCGACCGCGACCGTCGCCGCGATGCCGAGGCGGTACAGGTCGGCGGTGTCGATGCGGGTGGCCTCGCCCGACGCCCAGCCGTACAGCACGATCCGGCCGCCGACGGCCAGCAGCTCCAGCGCGGCCCGGCCGGGCTCGCCGCCGACGCCGTCCAGCACCACCGTGACCCGGCCGATCCCCTCGGTCCAGCCGGGTCGGGTGTAGTCGGCCACCACGTCCGCGCCCAGTTCGCGGACCAGGTCCAGCTTGGCGGTGCTCGCCGCGCCGACCACCCGGGCCCCGAGCGCCTTGGCCTCCTGCACGAACAACGCGCCCAGCCCGCCCGCGGCCGACGTCACCAGGACCACGTCGTCGGCGGTGATCGCGGCGATGCGCAGCACGCCGACGGCGGTGCGCCCGGTGCCGATCATGGCGACCGCGGCGTCGAAGGACACGTGGTCGGGCAACTCGTGCAGCGAGTCGGCGGCGGCCACCGCGAGTTCGGCGTAGCCGCCACTGGCCTGTCCCAGGTGGGCGGTGACGCGCTTGCCCGACCAGTGCGCCCCCACCCCGTCGCCGAGCGCCGTGACGACGCCCGCCACCTCGCGGCCCGGCGTCATGGGCAGCTCGGGCAGCGGGAACGGCCCGCCGTGCTCGCCCCGGCGGATGGACGTGTCGAGCAGGTGGACGCCCGCCGCGGCCACCGCGATCCGCACCTGGCCGGCGCCCGGCTCCGGGTCGGGGACGTGCTCGAAGCGCAGGGTCTCGGCCGGGCCGAACTCGTGCTGGCGGATGGCGTGCATCGCGTTGTCCCCCTCGGTGGTAGGTGACCGCCAAGCTAGGAGTTCGACTTAACTCGAAGTCAAGTGATCTTGGCGCGACCGGGCAACCCGCCGGCCGCCGACGCGTCGGTAGGGGTGTGAAGCACTTCGACCACAACGCCCACCACCACCGGTTCCTGCTCGACCAGGTGCCGGCGGGCGCGCGGACGGCGTTGGACGTCGGTTGCGGGCGCGGCGGGTTCGCGGGGGAGCTGGCCGCGCGGGGTCTCGCGGTGACGGCGGTGGACAAGCACGTCGAGGCGTCGGTCCCCGGTGTCGCGTTCAAGCGCGGCGACGTGCTGGTGGACGACGTCGGCGGGCCGTACGACTTCGTCTCCTGCGTCGCCGCGCTGCACCACCTGCCGCTGCGGCCCGCGCTGGAGCGGTTCCGGTCGCTGGTGCGGCCCGGCGGGGTGCTGGCGGTGCTCGGGCTGGCCCGCGAGGAGAGCGCGTGGGACTGGGCGGTGGCGCTGGCGTCGACGCCGCTGGACTTCGCCGTGCGGCTGGTCCGGGACGACCCGCGCAGCGACGCGCCGGTGGCGGACTGGACGCTGTCGGTCCGCGAGATCAAGGCCGAGGCGGACGCGGTGCTGCCCGGCGCGCGGTTCCGCCGGCACCTCTACTGGCGGTACTCGATGGTCTGGAAGGCCGATGGCAGCAATTCGCATCAGGCATAATCGCTTTGACTGCGAGGTGTCTTCCGGGTGATAGTCGTACCAACACCGCAGTGGTGTCGGACGACCACAAAGGGGAACTTCGTGAACAGCAGGGAGACCGAGTGGAACGGTTCCGCGACGCGTGCGTCCGGAGACCGGGGCCAGCTCTCCTGACCTGCCGGGACGGCAAATCGGACGAGCCGCCCGGTAATTATTCGAAAATCGTATTGCCTTATTGGCTGCGGTGATCGGCGCGCATTTCGCGCGATGTGGCGTCCCGGTCTTCACGGGGTGGACCGGGACCGGGGGGAACCCCGGCACGGCGGGGTGTGCGACTCCTGTCGGGAATGGGGGGACGGGTTCGTGCGCCCGTCCCCCGCCGCCATTCGGCCCAGGCTCGGGCGCCGGCTCGGAGGGCGCCGTTTGCCCGCTCGGCGGTACGGGTAGTCGGTGGGCGTCCGGAGCCCGTGACGGGCTCGCAAGCTCGTAGTTGGAGGGCGAGATGACCCACCACTCGACCGTCGGTCGCGTCAAGGTCGCGGGTCTCCAGCCTGCCCAGGTGCTGGCAGGCCTGGTCGGCCTGGTGTTCCTCGCGTTGGGTGTGCTGGGCTTCGTGCGCACCGGTTTCGGCGACTTCGCGGGCGACCACCACGCGATGCTGCTCGGGTTCGCGGTGAACCCGCTGCACAACGTGATCCACCTGGCGTTCGGTGTGCTCGGCCTGCTGATGGCGAGCACGTCGGGCCTGGCCCGGCTGTACGGCTGGCTGCTGTTCATCGGTTACGGCGCGGTGCTGCTGTGGGGGCTGGCGCTGGCCGGCGTCTTCGCCACCAACCCCGTCCAGAACCTCGGCAACCCGCTGGCGCTGAACGTCAACGACAACTGGCTGCACCTCGGCCTCGCCGCTGTCGGCCTGCTGATCGCGGTGCTGCCGGCCCGGCGCAGGATCGTGACCGACGAGCCGGTCGACGACCGGTTCGAGGAGCCGGTCACGGGCCCGCACGGGGAGAACGTCGTGGACCCGCGGCACGACCGGGGCCGGTTCCAGCGCACCCCGGAGACCGACCCGGCGACCCACGAGATGCCCACCCAGCGCGTCGACTCCCGGCACGACGAGTCGCACGGCGCGCACCGCGACGAGCGGGTGGGGTCGGCGGAACCGACCGTCAGCGCGCGGCCGGTCCAGCCGATCGACCCGGCCATCGCCGAGCAGCACAAGTCGCGCTTCTCGCGATGACGAAGGCAGGGAAGCGGCGCGCGGTCCACTCCGGACCACGCGCCGCTTCGGCGTTCGGGGGTGTTCTCAGGCCGCCGAGTCCATCCGCTCGGCCTGGTCGTCGTCCAGCTTGAGCTCCAGCGCGCCCAGCGTCTCCTCCAGCTGGGCCACCGAGGTGGCGCCGACCAGCGGGATGATCCCCCGGCGCAGCAGCCACGCCAGCACGACCTGGTTCACCGTGGCGCCCAGCTCGGCCGCGACGTCGCGCAGCACCGCCAGCCGCCGCGTGGTGCCCGGGTGGTCGTAGTGCTCGCCCAGCGGCTTGTCCCGGTACTGGCCGGACAGCAGCGACGAGTACGCCACCAGCGCCACGTCGCCCTCGGCCGCCGCGTAGTCGAACAACTCCCCGGTCATGTGCACGTGACCGCTCTCCGGCAGCTTCGCGCCGGGGCGCGGCTGGAGGTAGCTGTACCGCTGCTGCACCGCCGCGTAGAGCGGCCACCCGTTGGCCCGCGACACCGCCCGCGCCCGCTCCAGCCGCCACGTGGCGTGGTTGCTGGCCGCGATCTCCCGCACGACCCCGGTGTCCACCAGGGACGCGAACCCGCCCAGCGTGTCCTCCAGCGTGACGCTGCGGTCCTCGACGTGGCTGTAGTACAGGTCGATGCGGTCGGTGCCCAACCGCCGCAGGCTGTCCCGGGCCGCGCCGCGGATCGTCTCGGCGGACAGGCCCTCGGCGTTCTCCAGCCCGGTGCCCGGCGTCAACGGGCGGGCGCCCACCTTGGTGGCGATCACGAGCTCGTCCCGGTTGCCCCGCGCGGCCAACCAGCGACCGACCGCCTCCTCGCTCTCGTCGCCGGTGCCGCCGTCCCAGAACATGTAGTTGTTCGACGTGTCCACGAACGTGCCGCCCGCCTCGACGAAGCGGTCCATGATCGCGAACGAGGTCCGTTCGTCCACCACCTTGCCGAACGGCATGGCGCCCAGGGCCAGGGCGCTGACGTCGAGTGAACCGATGCGCTGTCGTTGCATGGTCGTTCACCCTGGGTGCTGGAGCGCACTCCAGGTCAAGCCCGAACCGGTGAACCTGGCATCCTGGGGACCACGATGTCGACATTCAGCAAGTGGGCTCCCGCCGTGCTGGCGCTGGTCGTGGTGGCCGGCCCCGGTGTGTGGCGCTACAGCAGGCACGTCATCACCATCGCGCACGAGGCCGGGCACGCCCTCGTCGCGCTGCTCACCGGTCGCCGGCTGGAGGGCATCAAGCTGAACTCGGACACGTCCGGGGTCACCGTGTCGCGCGGGCGGCCGACCGGGGTCGCCGTGGTGCTCATGTACTTCGCCGGCTACGTCACGCCGTCCCTGCTCGGGCTGGGCGCGGCGGCGCTGGTGACCGCCGGGCACGTGCGACCCCTGCTGTGGGCGACGGTGGGGCTGCTGGTCGGCGTGCTGGTCATGATCCGCAACGCGTTCGGCGTGCTGTCGGTGGTGCTGACCGGGGCGGTGATGTTCGCCGTGTCGTGGTACGCCACGGCGGAGTGGCAGGCCGCGTTCGCGCTGTTCGTGACGTGGTTCCTGCTGCTCGGCGGCGTGCGGCCGGTCGGTGAGCTGCAGCGCAGGCGGATGCGCGGCCAGGCCCGCCAGTCCGACGCGGACCAGCTGGCCCGGATCACCCGCGTCCCCGGTCTGGTGTGGGTGCTGCTGTTCGCCGCGGTGACGGTCGGGACCCTCCTGCTGGGCGGCCGCCTCCTCCTCCCGCTGTAGTGACGACCTCGACCCGGTACGGGACCGCGCGTCGAGGTTCAGGAGTTCCCGCAGGGGTAACCGGTGGCCATGGTGAGCATCGGTTACTTCCTCTCCAGCGAGGAGCACGGACCGCGTGAGCTGGTGAGGCAGGCGCGGTGGGCGGAGCAGGCCGGTTTCGAGCGGCTGTGGATCTCCGACCACTACCACCCGTGGAACCGCGAGCAGGGCGACAGCCCGTTCGTGTGGTCCGTCATCGGGGCGCTGTCCGAGGCGACCTCGCTGCCCATCACCACCGCGGTCACCTGCCCGACGGTCCGGATTCACCCGGCCGTGGTGGCGCAGGCCGCCGCGACGGCCGCCGTCCAGTGCCGCGGCGGGTTCACCCTCGGCGTCGGCTCCGGCGAGGCGCTGAACGAGCACATCTTCGGCGACCCGTGGCCGTCCGCCCCGGAGCGGCTGGAGATGCTGGAAGAGGCCGTCGAGGTGATGCGGGCGCTGTGGACCGGCGAGGAGGTCAGCCACCGCGGCCGGCACTACAAGGTCGAGAACGCCCGCCTCTACACGCTGCCCGAGTCGCCCGTGCCGGTGTACGTGTCGGCGTTCGGGCCGAAGGCGGCGGAGCTGGCGGGCCGGATCGGCGACGGCCTGTGCTCCACCATCCCGGACGCGTCGCTGCTGGAGCGGTTCCGCGACGCGGGCGGCGCCGGCAAGCCCACCCAGGGCGGGTTCAAGGTGTGCCACGCGCCGTCGGCCGAGGCGGGCGTGAAGACGGCGCACCGGCTGTGGGCCAACGAGCAGCTGCCCGGCGAACTGGCCCAGGTGCTGCCGAGCCCGCGGCACTTCGAGCAGGCGTCGACCCTGGTGACCGAGGAGATGATGGCCTCGGCGCTGCCGGTCGGCCCCGACCCGCAGCCGTACGCGGACGCCGTCCGCGAGTTCGCCGACGCGGGCTACGACGAGGTGTACGTCAGCCAGATCGGGCCCGACCAGGAGCAGTTCTTCGAGTTCTGGGCCGGGTCGGTGGCGCCCGCCCTCGCCGACGGCGCGCGGTGACCGACCCGGACGGGCCGGCCGCGACCCGCAGCAACCCGAAGTCCACCCGCTCGGCAATCCACCCGATGTGGCGCACCACGTTTGCGTCCGGGGGACCAGCGGGTAAGCCGTGATCAAGCACCTGTGACACCGCAAGCACCCGTGACACCGCAAGGGGGTTCATCCGATGACCAGCACCGCGCGCCTGCCCAAGCCCGTGACCGACGTCTGGGACTGGCAGAAGGAAGGTCTGTGCCGAGGGCGGGACAGCGCCGTCTTCTTCCACCCGGACAACGAGCGCGGCTCCGCCCGCGCCGCCCGTGAGGACAAGGCGAAGCAGCTCTGCGCCCGCTGCCCGGTGGTGGTGCCGTGCCGCGAGCACGCCCTCGCCGTCCAGGAGCCGTACGGCGTCTGGGGTGGCATGGGCGAGGACGAGCGCCGCCGCGTCATCGCGGGCCGCCGCCGTTCCGCCGCCTGATCGGCCCGCACCGACCGGCCCGGCAGTCGCCCCACCTGCCCCGACCGACCGACTCGCCGACCGACCGCCTGACCACCCGCCGCCTGACCACCCGCCGCCTGACCACCCGCCGCCTGACGACTCGCCGCCCGACGACCGACCGCTCGGCGGTCGGCTCGTCACCGATCCGGCCGCACCCGCGCCGCCCCCCTCGGGCCGCCGGACCCCACACGTGCCGAGGCCGCCTGACTCTCCGTCAGGCGGCCCCGTTGCGTTCCCCACCGACCGGCGCTACTCGGTCAACCCGTCGCGCAGCTGCCGCAGCGTCTTGGCCAGCAGCCGCGACACGTGCATCTGGGAGATGCCCACCTTCTGCGCGATCTGCGTCTGCGTCATGTTGCCGAAGAACCGCATCACCACGATCTTGCGCTCGCGCTCCGGCAGCTTCTCCAGCAACGGGTGCAACGCCTCCCGCTGCTCGATCGCCTCCAGCTCCGGGTCCTCCTCGCCGAGCGTGCTGCCCAGCGAGATGGAGCTGTCGTCGGCCACGAGCAGGTCGTCCAGCGACGCGCTGTGGTAGGCGTTGCCCGCCGCCAGCCCCTCGTGGATCTCCTCCCGGCTCAGGCCCAGGTGCGAGGCCAGCTCGCTCGGCGTCGGCGCCCGGCCCAGCTCCTGCGACAGCCGCGCCGACCCGGCGTTGATCGCCAGGTGCAGCTCCTTGAGCCGCCGCGGCATCCGCACCGACCAGCTGGAGTCCCGGAAGTACTTCCGGACCTCGCCCATGATCGTCGGCACCGCGAACGACAGGAAGTCGCTGCCGCGCTCCGGGTCGAACCGGTCCACCGCGTTGATCAGCCCGACCGTCGCCACCTGCACCAGGTCGTCGTGCGGCTCACCGCGGTGGCCGAACCGCCGGGCGATGTGCTTGGCCACGGGCAGGTGCTCGGTCACCAGCTCGTCGCGCAACCGCTCCCGCGCCGGGTCGTCCTTCGCGGTCGCGGCGAGCCGGACGAACAGCGGCGCCAGGTGGTCGTAGTCACCCTGGCTGCTGGACCGCGTCGTGCCCCCGTCCGACCTCGTCACGCATCCACCGTTCCCAACGACCGCTTCACCAGGTCGATGTGCACCTCGTACGCGTCCGCCTGCGGCGCGACCCACGTCGTGACCGAGTCGACCAGCGCGCTCAGCACGCGCCAGCCGAAGCTGTCCCGGTCGGGAGGCGCCGACCGCTGCGAACCCACCTTGGTGAACACCTGCACCGACCCGTCGACCACGACGAACTGCGCGCTCAGCACGGTGTCCGGCGCGGCCAGTGAGATGAGGGTCGAGCACGCCTCGTCCACCGCCAGCTTCAAGTCCTCGATGGAGTCGAGGTCGAAGTCCTGCCGCATGGCGATGTCGGCCGCCACCGCACGCACGACCGACAGCTGCGTGGGATCGGCCGCCATCCGCAACTCCACCCCGGCCAGGGCGTTCTCCGACTCACCGCTTCGCGGCTCAGTGTGCGACACGCTCACCTCGTCGTCCGTTCTCTCTCGTTGTGCTGCTGACGGTATCGGTACCCGAATTGATCGCAGCTCACACGTGTAGGCGACACGCGGGCCGGGAAGACTGACTGGTGCGACGGGGAGGGCTTTTGACCGATCAACTCGCGGACCACCACTTTGCACTGGAGTTCCCGGCACGCGCCGGGCAGCTCTCGGAGGTGCGCGCTCGACTGGACGCCTGGCTGGCCACCGAGGGCCTGTCCGATGACGACCGGTACGACTTGCTCATCGCGGTCAACGAGGCCGCCAGCAACGCCGTGGAGCACGCCTACCGCCCAGGGGAGGAGGGCACCGTCCACATCGACGCGGACGGCCGTCCCGATGGCAGCGTGCACGTCGTGGTCACCGACCACGGAGCCTGGCGCGTGCCACCGCCCACGCTCTCGGCCCGCGGCCGCGGGCTGCTGCTGATGCGCGAGAACGTCGACGAGGTGCTGGTCGACCGCCAACCCGGCGGCACCACCGTCACCCTCGTCCTCTCGGCAGGGCGACGTGCGCGCGGCACCTTCCCGGCGCCACCGCCCGTCGACCCGGTCCGCGTCACCGCGTGCGAGGGCTGGGTCGAGGTGGAGGTGCAAGGCGACGTGCCCGCGCACGCCGCGCCCGCCGTCCGCCGGCGCATCCTCACCGCCGCCCGCGGCGGGACGGTGCCCGTGGTCGTGGACCTGCGCGCGCTCGGCGAGCGCAACGAGGGCCTGATCCGCGGCCTGCGCGCGGTGGCGGAGGCCGCCGCCGCGGCGGGCAACCGCGTCGTCGTGCGCGCGCCCGAAAACGGCCACGCCCGCCGCGCTCTGGTCGCGGCGGGCGTGGATCAGGTCATCGACATGGTGCCGCACGACTAGACCCGTCCGGATCGTTCTCAGAGGGCCGTGCGGGCCTCCAGCGCCAGTTCGACCGACTCGAACACGCTGAACACCTCGCCCAGGCCGGTCGCGGCCAGCGGGCGCGTCACGGCGCGCTCGACGGCCACGACGCGGAACGAGGCGTCCCGCCGCTTGGCCTGCTGCGACGCCTCCACCAGCACCGCCAGCCCGGCGGAGCCGAGGAAGCTCACCCCGGACATGTCCAGCACCACCACGTCGCTCGCGTCGAGGCGCCCCAGCACGTCGGCCCGCAGCTGCGGCGCGGTGAGCATGTCGACCTCGCCGCTCACCGAGACCACGGTGACGCCCTCGGCCGGGTTGCGCGCGATGAGCCCGAGCTGTCCGACCCGCGGGCTGTCGGCCGCGGCGGACTCGACTCCGCCCGTCGTCACGACGTCCGGATCTTGAACAGTCACGAGGCACTCCTCTTCAGCTGGAACCGCTGGGTGGGAAGCCCGGCGCACCAATGGGTGCGCAGCACTGGACAGCAGCGTGGCGGAACGTGCCCGCTAGCCGGACTTCCCGGCGCGGCTGTTGGCTCAACCGCTGCGCCACCCACCGTACGGAGCCCGTGGCGGCACCACAAGCCGGCGGGTGGCGGCCTGATCGGTACCAGTGTAGTGCGTTGCACGGTGTGCGGCGCATGACGGACGGTGAGCGGTTTGGTCCCGGCGGGGCCGGTTACACCTCATGCGAAGCGTTCCGGCGGTCCGGCGCAACTCGGCCGGCCCAACCGCCCGCCGACCGGGACCGGGCACGAATGCGGAGGTGGTCCTCACCACAGTCCCGCACAATCCGGTGACGGGGATAACGCCACGAGAGCCGTGCGCGACAACCCTGGTGGAGGGATTTCACATGAGCACCACGACGGAAACCGAGTCAGAGCCCGCGAAGCCGAAGGCGGCGCGCGTCGGCACCAGCGGCGCGGCAACGCTGCCCACGGCCCCGTGCAGCGTGGTCTGGAGCAAGGGCCACGCCTACGTGCTCGAAGGTTTCCGGGCCCGGTGGGTCGGCGTCGACGACCGAGGTCGTCCGCAGGCGCTCACCGGCGCCGAACTGCAGAGCCGCGGCTGGAGCCGCACCCGTTCGACCAACTGAGCCCGGCGCCCGGCCGGCTTCCGCGAGTCGGCCACCGGGGCGCGCCGGGCGGCCGGCTACAGTTCGGGCGTGCCGCGCGACCCAGCCGACCGGCTGCTGACCATCCCGAACGCGCTCAGCGTGTTGCGGCTGCTCGGCGTGCCCCTGTTCCTGTACCTGCTGCTCGGCCCGCGCGCCGACGGCTGGGCGCTGGTCGTGCTGGTCGCGGCGGGCCTGTCCGACTGGCTCGACGGCAAGATCGCCCGCTGGCTCGACCAGGCGAGCAAGCTCGGCGCGCTGCTCGACCCGGCCGCCGACCGCCTCTACATCCTGGCCACCCTGGTCGCGTTCGTCGTGCGCGGCATCGTGCCCTGGTGGGTGGCGGTGGTGCTGGTGGCCCGCGAGGCGGTCGTCGGGGTCTGCCTGCCCGTGCTGCGGGCCCGCGGCTACGGGCCGTTCGAGGTCAACTACCTGGGCAAGGCGGCCACGTTCAACCTGCTCTACGCGTTCCCCATGCTGCTGCTCGCCCAGGGCTCCTCGACCGCCGCCCAGATCGCTCGGCCGGTGGCCTACGCGTTCATGGTCTGGGGCGGGGCCCTGTACCTGTGGTCCGGAGTGCTGTACGTGTACCAGTTCACCCTGGCGATGCGCCGACGGCCGGGGGTCGCGCCCCGCTGAGCGGGACGTGGGAAGATCCGGTTGCGAAGATCCACCGTCATTGAAGGAGCACACCGCGGTGATTCCCGAGGAGCTCAAGTACACCGAGGAACATGAGTGGGTGCTGCGCACGGGTGAGGACACCGTGCGCGTGGGCATCACCGACTACGCCCAGGAACAGCTCGGCGACGTCGTGTTCGTCCAGCTCCCCGAACTCGGTGAGCAGGTCGCGGCCGGTCAGACGCTGGGCGAGGTGGAGTCGACCAAGAGCGTGTCGGACATCTACGCGCCGCTCGCCGGCGAGGTCGTCGCCCGCAACGACTCGCTGGACCAGCAGCCCGACCTGGTCAACTCGGACCCGTACGGCGAGGGGTGGATGGTGGAGCTCCGGCTGGAGGACCCCACCGCGGTGGACGACCTGCTGGACGCCGCCGCGTACCAGGAGCTGGCGGCCCAGGGGTGACGTCGATCTTCCGGCGGCTCTTCGGTCGGTGGGGGAGCCGCTCCTCGGACAAGGGTTCGGGCACGATAGGTTCTAGCGGTCTCGAGAGTTCCAGCAGCAGGAGGAGAGCTCAGGTGAGCACGAACGACGGGCCAGGCGTTCCGCCGGAGCAGTCCCCGGAGCGGACCTCCGTTTTCCGGGCCGACTTCCTCGCCGAGGTCGAGGGCGCCGAGGCGCCCGCCCAGGAGCCGGCCGTCGCGGGTGTCGACGCGCTGCCCGCCGGGTCGGCTCTGCTCGTGGTCAAGCGCGGCCCCAACGCGGGGTCGAGGTTCCTGCTGGACCGCGACACGACCAGCGCGGGGCGGCACCCCGACAGCGACATCTTCCTCGACGACGTGACGGTCTCCCGCCGCCACGCCGAGTTCCGCCGCGAGGGCGGCGAGTTCGTGGTGATCGACGTGGGCAGCCTCAACGGCACCTACGTCAACCGCGAGCCCGTCGACCAGGCGGTGCTGGCCAACGGCGACGAGGTGCAGATCGGCAAGTTCCGCCTGGTGTTCCTGACCGGTCCGGGCGCCGGGGGCCAGGGGGCCTGAGCGATGGGGCTCCGGTGACGGCGGCCGGGCGGCCACGCGGGGGGTCGAGCATCGGGGCGGTGCTGGCGCTGCTGCGACCCGACTTCCCCGACGTCACCATCTCCAAGATCAGGTTCCTGGAGTCCGAAGGGCTGGTCCGCCCGGCGCGCACGCCGTCGGGCTACCGGCAGTTCACGGCCGCGGACGTGGACCGCCTGCGCTACGTGCTGGCCGCGCAGCGGGACCGCTACCTGCCGCTGAAGGTCATCAAGGAGCAGTTGGACGCGGCCGACCAGGCCGCGTCGAAGGCGTTGCGCGCGGTCGACCCCACCCCGGCCGCCGGGCAGCGGGTCACCCGCGAGGACCTGCTGGCGCGGGCGGGCATCGAGCCGGGCGTGCTGGCGGACCTGGAGCAGAACGGCCTGGTGAAGGCCGGTGCGGGCGGGTTCTACGACCACGAGGCGGTGCAGATCGCGTCGACCGTGCGGGCGATGGTCGCGCACGGCCTGGAGGCGCGGCACCTGCGCCCGTTCCGGGCCGCGGCCGACCGCGAGGTCGGATTGGTGGAGCAGGTCGTCGGCGCGGCGCACCGGCACCGCGACCGGGCCGCGGTGGACGAGGTCGTGCGCGAGTTGGCGGCGCTCTCCGTGACGCTGCACTCACTGCTGGTGAAGGTGGGTTTGCGCGACGTCACGGGTGGAGTTGCGGGCACCCGCGTTTCGCCGAGGTGAACGCGTGTCCGCATCGTGATTCGATGAGGGCGGGCGGTTGCGCACAGAGCCCGCTTGGCGGGTAGCGTCGAAACCGTACGTGGGGGATCCTCGTGAGGTAGCGGGGACGCCAGAATTTCAGCGCGCTGAGGGAGGCGAGACCCGATGAGCGAGATGCGCGTCGTCGGCGTGCGGGTGGAACTGCCCGCGAACCAGCCGATCCTGCTGCTGCGCGAAACCGAGGGCGAGCGGTACCTGCCGATCTGGATCGGATCGGTCGAGGCCACGGCGATCGCGTTGGAGCAGCAGGGAGTCCGTCCTGCCCGGCCGTTGACCCACGACCTGTTGAAGGACGTCATCGGGGCGCTCGGCCGGCAGCTGGAGCAGGTGCGGATCACCGACCTGCAGGAGGGCACCTACTTCGCGGAGCTGGTGTTCGACGGCGACATCCGGGTCTCGGCGCGGCCGAGCGACTCGGTGGCGCTGGCGCTGCGGATCGGCGTGCCGATCCACGCGGAGGAGTCGGTGCTGGCCGAGGCGGGCCTGATCATCCCGGACGAGCAGGAGGACGAGGTCGAGAAGTTCCGCGAGTTCCTCGACTCGATCTCGCCGGAGGACTTCCGCGGCGCGGACACGTAGACCGCCCGCTCCGCACTTCGCACGACGCCTCGGTCCACGGGTTGCCGCTCGCGGACCGGGGCTTCGCCGTGCCCGCCTGCGAAGGGCCGGGACGTCGGCCGGCAAGCCGCGCACGGCCCCTCGCAAGTGTTGCGGTGAGTTGTGGATCAACCCCGCGTGCCACCCGCAGGTGTCACTCCTATGGGTTACACAACGTCAATGATGCTCCGCTAAACGATCACTAAACGTCACCCGAATGGCTTACGACGGGCGGCTCTCTCAACCTCAACCTCACGTTGAGGTCAGACACGCCCCGCGCGTCGCGTTGACCTGCCCCCTACCCGGTCTTACCGTCGAACTCAGGTGAATTGTCACGGTGTGGTTCCGCGACACCGGGGCGGCTTCACGTTGGTCGCCGGTCGTCGTGACCGGACCGAGGGGAGGCAGGCGTGGTCGAGGAAGCGCCCATCCGGGCCGGATCCGGCGAACAGGGTGAGCTGTTCCCGGACTCCTCGCTGCCGGACGAACTGGTCGGGTACCGCGGCCCCGCCGCGTGCCAGATCGCGGGCATCACCTACCGCCAGCTCGACTACTGGGCACGCACCGGGCTGGTCAACCCGACGATAAGGAGTGCCCACGGCTCAGGCAGCCAGCGGCTCTACTCGTTCAAGGACATCCTGGTCCTCAAGGTCGTCAAGCGGCTGCTGGACACCGGCGTCTCGTTGCAGAACATCCGGGTCGCGGTCGACCACCTGCGCCGCCGCGGCGTCCAGGACCTGGCCCGGATCACGCTGTTCAGCGACGGCACCACGGTCTACGAGTGCACCTCCCCGGAGGAGGTGGTCGACCTGCTGCAGGGCGGCCAAGGGGTGTTCGGCATCGCGGTCAGCGGCGCGATGCGCGAGATCAGCGGGACGATCCACGACTTCCCGGCGGAACGCGTGGACGGCGCCGAGATCGTGGAAGCGGCCGACGACGAGCTGTCCCGCCGCCGCCGCACCCGGGCCATCGGCTGACCCCCGCGCCCCCGGTCGCGGGTCGGCGGTGAGATCCACGTCGCGCGAGCGGTATGACGCGCACGTCCAGCGGGTACGCTCTCGCGCGTAGTCGCTTTATCCCGCGCGGGAGAGTCCGAGCCAGTCTCGGCGCCGAAGGAGCAAATCCTCCCCGGAACCTCTCAGGCGCAAGGACCGCGCGGGTGAGACGCCTCTGGAAAGCGGGTCGGGCAACCGACCCCGCCGACGGTGCAAGCCCGGGTCACGCCGGGTGAAGCTCTCAGGCGCCCGGCGCCGGGCAGAAGACAGAGGGGGAGGGCAACGGCAGAAGTCTGTCCGGAGCCCTGGAGGCCAGCACCGATGACGCAGGACCGCATCCCCCTCGCCGCGCTCGAACACGGCACCCCGTTCGCCGACCGGCACGTGGGCCCGCGGCCCGCGGAGCTGGCCCGCATCCTCGACGTCATCGGTGTCGGCTCGCTGGAGGAACTGGCGCAGCACGCCGTCCCGCCGTCGATCCGCGAGCGCGACCTGGTGCTGGACCTGCCGGAGCCCGCCACCGAGCCCGAGGCGCTGGCCGAGCTGCGCGCCCTCGCCGCCCGCAACCGGCCGATGACGCAGATGATCGGCCTCGGCTACTACGGCACCACCACCCCGCCGGTGATCCGCCGCAACGTGCTGGAGAGCCCCGCCTGGTACACCGCGTACACGCCGTACCAGCCGGAGATCTCCCAGGGCCGCCTCGAAGCGCTGCTGAACTTCCAGACCGTGGTCGGCGACCTGACCGGCCTGCCGCTGGCCAACGCCTCGATGCTGGACGAGTCCACCGCGGCCGCCGAGGCGATGACGCTGGTGCGCCGCGCCGGTCGGTCCAAGTCGGACAAGTTCGTCGTGGACGAGGACACGCTGCCGCAGACCCTCGCCGTCATCGAGACCCGCGCCGAGCCGCTGGGCATCGAGATCGTGACCGCCGACCTGTCGCAGGGCCTGGAAGGGCTCGGCCTGGGCGGCGACTTCTTCGGCGTGCTGCTGTCCTACCCCGGCGCGTCCGGCGTCGTCCGGGACCACGCGGGCCTCATCGAGGAGATCCACGGGGCCGGCGCCCAGGCCGTGGTCGCCGCCGACCTGCTGTCGTTGACGCTGCTGCGCCCGCCCGGCGAGATCGGCGCGGACGTCGTGGTCGGCACCACGCAGCGGTTCGGCGTGCCGATCGGGTTCGGCGGGCCGCACGCCGGTTACATGGCCGTGCGCCAGGGCCTGGAGCGGCAGCTGCCCGGCCGGCTGGTCGGCGTCTCGGTGGACGCGGACGGCTCGCTCGCCTACCGCCTCGCCCTGCAGACGCGCGAGCAGCACATCCGCCGGGAGAAGGCGACCAGCAACATCTGCACCGCGCAGGTGCTGCTCGCGGTGATCGCGTCGATGTACGCGGTCTACCACGGCCCGGAGGGCCTGAAGGCGATCGCGACCCGCGCCCACCGGATGGCCACCGTGCTGGCGGCCGGGCTGCTGGAGGGCGGCGTCGAGGTCGTGCACGGCGAGTTCTTCGACACCGTGCGCGCTCGCGTCGAGGGCCGTGCCGCCGCCGTCGTCGCCGCCGCGCGCGACCTGGGCGTGAACCTGTGGCAGGTCGACGCCGACGTGGTGTCGATCGCGTGCGACGAGACCACCACCCGCGAGCACCTGGAACTGGTGTGGGAGGCGTTCGGCGTGACCGTCTCCGACGTGGACGGGCTGGACGCCGACACCGCCGACGGCATCCCCGCCGACCTGCGCCGCACCAGCGACTACCTGACCCACCCGGTGTTCCACGCGCACCGCTCCGAGACCGCGCTGCTGCGCTACCTGCGGGCGTTGTCGGACAAGGACGTCGCGCTGGACCGCAGCATGATCCCGCTGGGCTCGTGCACGATGAAGCTGAACGCGACGGCCGAGATGGAGCCGATCACCTGGCCCGAGTTCGCCGACCTGCACCCGTTCTCGCCCGCGTCGGACGCCGAGGGGCTGCTGACGATCATCGGTGACCTGGAGCGGTGGCTGGCCGAGGTCACCGGGTACGACGCGGTGTCGCTGCAGCCGAACGCGGGCAGCCAGGGCGAGTTCGCCGGCCTGCTGGCGATCCGCGCCTACCACCGCGCCAACGGCGACGCGCACCGCGACGTGTGCCTGATCCCGTCCAGCGCGCACGGCACCAACGCGGCGTCCGCCGTGATGGCCGGGATGCGGGTCGTGGTCGTCAAGTGCGACGACCGGGGCAACGTGGACGTGGAGCACCTGCGCTCGACGATCGAGGCGCACCGCGACTCGCTCGCCGCGATCATGATCACCTACCCGTCGACGCACGGCGTGTACGAGGACACCGTGCGCGAGGTGTGCGGGTTGGTGCACGACGCGGGCGGCCAGGTGTACGTCGACGGCGCGAACCTGAACGCCTTGATCGGGCTCGCGCAGTACGGGAAGTTCGGGTCGGACGTGTCGCACCTGAACCTGCACAAGACGTTCTGCATCCCGCACGGCGGCGGCGGTCCGGGCGTCGGTCCGATCGGCGTCCGCTCCCACCTCGCGCCGTTCCTGCCGAACCACCCGCTGCAGCCGGCGGCCGGTCCGGCGACCGGTGTCGGCCCGATCAGCGGCGCGCCGTGGGGTTCGGCGTCGATCCTGCCGATCTCGTGGGCCTACGTGCGGATGATGGGCGCCGACGGCCTGCGGCGGGCGACGCTGACGGCGGTGGCGGCGGCGAACTACGTGGCGCGGCGGTTGGACGAGCACTTCCCGGTGCTGTACACCGGCGAGGGCGGTTTCGTGGCCCACGAGTGCATCCTCGACCTGCGGCCGATCACCAAGGCGACCGGCGTGACGGTGGACGACGTGGCGAAGCGGCTGGCCGACTACGGGCTGCACGCGCCGACCATGTCGTTCCCGGTGGCGGGCACGCTCATGGTGGAGCCGACGGAGAGCGAGGACCTGGCCGAGATCGACCGGTTCATCGACGCCATGATCGCGATCCGGCACGAGATCGACCGCGTCGGCTCGGGCGAGTGGCCGGCCGACGACAACCCGCTGCGCAACGCCCCCCACACGGCGGCCTCCATCGCGGCGGAGTGGAACCACCCGTACAGCCGCGAGGTGGCGGTGTTCCCGGCGGGCGTTTCGGCTCCGAAGGTCTGGCCCCCGGTGCGCCGCATCGACGGCGCCAAGGGCGACCGCAACCTGGTGTGCTCGTGCCCCCCGATCTCCGCTTACGGCGGCTGATCGAGCAGTTCGTCCGGGAGCCCCGGTCGCGAGTTCACGCTCGCGACCGGGGCTCCGGCGTTCGAGGTGCTTGCGTGCCTGCCTGCCGGCCAGGGGCATGCTTCCTCGGGGCTCGGGGCTCGGGGCTCGGGGCTCGGGGCTCGGGGCTCGGGGTGCGGGTACGAGGCGCAGGGTGCGGGCGGTGGGTGCGGGGCGGTGCCCGGTCGGTGCGTGCACACGGTGGCGGGCGCGGAGCACGGGGGCAGGGCGCAGGCGGTGGGCGTAGTCCGCAGGGTGCGGTGGTGGGCGCGGAGCGGGTGCGGGGTTGGCACGGTGCGGTGTGGTGCGGTGCGGTGCGGTGCGAAGGTAGGCAGTGAGTATGGAGCGGTGGGCTGGGAGTGGTCGGGACCGAGACTGGGTGCCTGGCCACCGTGGGCAGCCGAGAGTTGCGAGGCGTTCGAGGAAGGTTCGTGCGTCCTTGGGCGGCAGGGCGTGAGCGACGAGCATCGGGACCCGACTGCCGGGCACATCGCGGCCAAGGGGTGTCCGGGCGGATCTGAGCCGGCGACCCGCGCGCCACGGCCCCTTCGGGTGGTCGTGGCGGCCGTTGGCCGGGGTGGTCAGTTCAGCACGCCGGGGTGATGACGCGGCGGTAGGGAGGAGTGGCGTCGCTCATCTCCTCGGTCAGGCCGAAGCGTCGCAGGACGGCCAGGCTGCGGGTGTTCTCCCGGTGGACCACTGCGAAGACCCTCGCGGCACGGGGCGGTCTTCGGGTGCCGATGTCGGTCATCGCGGCGGACATCAGGACGTCCGACGCACGCGGGCCCGATTCGAAGCTCCGGCCCTGCCAGTGCAGGCTCAGGGCGACGACCTGGAGCTTCGTGGCCTCGATCCGTTGCCCTCCGGGCGCTAAGAGGGCCGCGTGCTCATGCGCCGCGACGCCTACCAGTTCGCCGGACGGCACGGTCAGCAGCAGAACGCGCGGATCGGCCTCTGCCGCGCGGGGATCGAGACCCCAGTCGAGCAGGTCCCGGCACACGAACCGCTCCACTTCCCGGTGCCACGCCTCGTCCCGGGCACACCGGAATTCCTCCAGGAGTCCCTTGTCGTCAGCGCACGCCGTCCTGACCTTCCATCTCTCTCCCCTCATTCGTGGATGACCACGGGCACCGGGGCGAACAACGGCGCCGGAGTGCCGGACAAGCGCTCGGCGTCCTCCTCGGTGATCGTGGTCGTGCGTGGGTCGGCGCGGTCGAACGGTGAGTACGGTTCCGCTGCCTCCGGCAGATCCAGGTCGACCGCCGGGACCACCTCGACCATTGCCTGGTCCCCTGTCAGCACGGTCCGCAGGACGACCGGGCCGCCGAGGAAGGCGCGGTGCGCGGCATCGAGCAGCGGACGGGGCAGGACGACATCCGGTGATCGGCCGAGCTGCTTGATCCACGCCACGTCACCGCGCAGCTCCGAGACGTGGCCGTGGTGGACCAGCAGTAGTGCCAGTTCCCGTTCAACCGGTGAACCCGAGTCGGCCCAGGCCGGTTGGACGTGCCCGGTGGCCTGCGCCGCCGCTCGGACGAGGCGGGTGTTCAACCCCGGCGGGAGATCACCCGCCACCGCGGCGCTCACCGCCTCGCGCGGCAGCTCCGCGAGGTGGTCGGCCAGGCGTCGGAAGACCTCGCCGCCCTCCAGTTCACGGGCCGCGCACGCCAGCTGCTCGGCCTGCTCGAAGTAGCCGAGCCTGGCGCACACGGCGGCCCGCACGTTGAGCCTGCTGAAGAACCGCACCTGACCCTGCAACCGCCCCGAGCCGCGTGGGCGCACGGCCAGGCCCTCGGTCGCGCAGTGGCGCCTGCGCAACGTCCGGTAGGGGGCCTCGCTGGTCGGAGCGGCGCCTGGCTGGAAGGCGCGCACGACCTTGTCCCGGCTGACGATGGGCCATTCGGCGAGGGTGGTCATGGGTTTCACGGTACGGCTTCAGAGGCGTCGAATCAACGTCTCGATCAGGTGATGTCGGGTGGCAGCAGGGGAGGCTGAGGTACGTGCGGTGGGCGCGGGTGGGGTGAGTAGCCGGTCGGCCCGCTCGACCGGCCCGCAGACGCGGAACGGGGCAGGCGCGCCCCGGGGAAGGGCGCGCCCGCCCGGTCATCAGTCGATCGTGGTGGCGCCGCTGTAGTTGCAGATGGAAGGCGCCATCACCTGCTGGGCGCTGCCCCAGCCGGCGCACTGGTACGAGGAGTGGCCGTACCAGTTGTGGCCGAACTCGTGCGCGGCCAGCAGGGCGTCGTCGTTCACGCCGCCCATGTAGAGCGCGATCCGCTGACCCGCGCCCCAGTTGCAGCCCACCACGCGACTGCCGCCGCCGCAGTCGGTGATGTAGCCGTTGCGGCACTCCACCGGGGTGCCGCTGGAGCTCTCCGTCAGCCCGCTCCACGCCCGCGCGCCGGTGCGGATGGCCGACGCGTACGGCGAGCACGAGCTGAGGATGCGGTAGGTCCGCGCGTTCGGCACGGGCCACGCCGCGATCGTGGGCGGCGCGGTGACCACGTCCGCGGGGGCGGTGGCCAGCTCCACGACGCTCGTCGGGTGGCCTTCCCCGGCGAGCGCGGTCTGGGAGTTCGGTGCGACCAGGACGGCCACCACGAGCGCCAGCAGGGCAGGCGCCAAGAACAACTTCTTCACGTTGTCCGCCTTTCGGGTGCAGGGAATCGACGTGTGCAGGGACGTCGAAGCACTCGAAGTTACGGAACCATTCGCCGTCGATCAACCGGCATGAAGTGTGATTGATCCTCGGCTATTCGTCAATTCCTGCCACTGGCCAGGAAGAATGCGCACAGAAGAAGATCGAGAATAGTTTCGGTGTGAATTCAACAAGTCGGATGGCGTAGTGCCCCGGCCGTCCGTTCGGGTGATCAGGCGGCCGAGAGCAGCTGGGCGAGGGCGGCGTCGATGCCGCGACCGTCCTCGACCACCGACAGCGTGCCGCCGGTCGACCTGGCCAGCTCGGACAGCGGCGCGCGCTCCGGGTCCGGCCCGATCGCGATGACGCTGACGTCGATGTCCTTGCCCGCCTGCTTCGCCGCACCCAGCTCGGCCGTCAGCTCCTGGAACGTCAGCCCGCCGTCGTTCGCCCCGTCGGTGAGCACCACGATCCGGTTGCGCTTGCCGTCCTGGTAGTCGGCCTGCACCCGCTGGTACAGCGCGAGCACGCTGGTGTAGAGCTGGGTGGCGCTCTGCGGCTGCAGCGCGGCCACGCCGTCCAGCAGCGCCTGCCGCTGCCCGGCGACCGGCCCGGTCGGCACGAGCTGCCGGTACGGCTTGTCGCCGTCGAGCTGCCGGGAGAACTCCCACAGCCCGAGCGATCCGGACACCGACCGGTTGACCTGCCCGGACAGCGCCTGCTTGAGCCAGTCCATCCGGCTGCGGCCGTCGCCGCCGGGTTCCTCCATCGACTTGGACGTGTCCACCAGCACGGTGACGACCTGGCCGTCGTCGGCGGTCGCCCACGCGGCCGAGATCTGCTGGGTGGTGTTGGCGTCGGCGGGCGCGAGGGTGTCGGTGACGGCGGCCCACCGGATGCCGGGCGACGGCTTGGGCCGCTCGGTGGTGGCCTCGACCCGCAGCCCCGCGCCGGCCAGGATCGCCTGCTGGGCGTCCTCCTGGAGGAACGCGCGGAACGCCTGCGCCGCGCGGACCTGGGCCTCGCCGACCCAGTCGCCGGCCAGCGGCACGAACGGGAAGTCGGCGATCGGCGTCGGTCCGCCCGCCGCGACCCCGTACAGGGGCTGCGCGGGCGCGGCGCCGCCGTCCTTGCCGGTGTTGTGCCGGTACAGGTCCACCTCGAACACCGGGACCGCGCTGAAGCCCGCCGCGTTCACCGCCGGGTCGGCGCTCAGCGACTTCAACGCCTCCCAGGTGACCGTGGGCGCCTGCTCGGGCGTGGCCGACGCCAGCCTGCTCATCGTGCTCTTCACCGGGTCCAGCGCCAGCACGTCGGTGGTGACCGGGCCCCTGCCCTCGGGGCTCGCGCCCGCCAGCGCCGACTGCACGGCCATCGCGGTGGCCGCGTTGCGCGCCGGGTCGGGCATGGCGACGCTGAACCGGCCCCACTCGGGGTGGCCGAACCGGCTCCAGCCGTCGGCCGCGCCCGCCAGGTCCGGCAGGTCGGTCCAGCGGAACCCGGAGCCCGCCTGCACCGCCTGCGCCGGCTCCTGGTGCAGGGCGAGCAGCACCGGGCTGGTCGCGATCGACTCGGGCACGGCGCCGAGCAGGGTGGCGTTCTGCGCGCCGAGCCGGTCGGCCCACAGCGTCGAGTCGGTGATCCAGGCGTGCGGGCGCTCGCCGATCTCGGCGGTGTCCCACTCCTGGGTCAGGCCCTGGAGCACGACCTCGGAGTCGATCGACTGGACCTCGACCTGGATGCAGTGGTCGTAGACGACGGGGTGCTGCCTGCTCCACTCCTCGGCGACCTGCTTGACGGCCTCGGCCACGCTGGGCGTCGCGGCGACCCTGAGCAGCGCCTCGCCCTCGTTGCAGTCACCGGCCTGCGCGGCGGCCCGGCGTTCCACGATGTCGCCGACCCAGCTCCAGCCGAGCCAGCCGAGCACCACCAGGGCGACCAGGCCGACGATGGCCACCGGCCACTTCGCGATGCCGCGCCGCACCTTCGTCCGCAGCGCGCGGTGTCGAGACATCGTCTTCCTCTCAGGCGTCCGGCAGCGTGCCGCCGGCGACGTGCGGCTGGCGAATCCCGACCGGCGCCACGCTAACAGGTGACGTCTGGGGAAAAGGTGAAGTGACTCCGGGTTATCGGGTGGTGACGAGCCCGGCGGTGAGCGCTTCGGTCAGCTCGATCAACCGGGCTCTCAGCGGCGCGGCCTGCTCGGCGAACGCGCTCTGCTGCCGGACGTACTCGGCGCGGCCCTCGGCCGTTTCCACCGGCACCGGCTCGTAGCCCAGCCCGGCCAGGTCGTACGGACTGGCCCGCATGTCCAGCTCGCGAATCCGCAGCGCCAGTTCGAAGCAGTCCGCGACCAGCTCCGACGGCGTCGCCGGGTCCAGCTTGTAAGCCCATTTGAAAAGATCCATATTTGCGTGCAAACAGCCTGGTTGTTCCAGTTCGACCTGCGTTTCCCGGGTCGGCTGCAGCGTGTTGCGCGGCCGGGCGTCGGGGGTGAAGAAGCGGAACGCGTCGAAGTGCCCGCACTGCACCCGCTGCGACTCGACCACCCGGTCGGTGCCCGCGCCGCCCAGCCGCAGCGGCCACGCGTCGTGCCGCACCTGGTCCGGTCGCTGCCGGTAGACCATCGCCCACTCGTGCAAGCCGAAGCAGCCGAGCCGGGGCGCGCGGCTCGCGGTGGCGGCCAGCAGCCTGCCCGCGAACTCCACGGTGTTGGCCCGCTCCCGGGCGAACGCCTCGACGTCCAGCGTCACACCGTCGGGGGTACGCCGGTAGACGGACCACTTCAGGTACGCGTGCGCGGCGTCACCTTCGAGGACCACGCCGGGACCGGGGTGCCAGCGCTCCAGCCGGGACGGGCGGTGCGAGTAGTAGGAGAACAGGAAGTCCAGCACCGGGTGCTTGGCGCCGGCGGCCTTGCGCTCGTGGTGCGGGCCGGTCCACCGCCGCACCCGGTCCGCGTGCGCGGCACGGCGCGCGGTCCACTCCGACTCCGGCAGCACGACACCCACGGCGATCAGGGTACTTCGCCCCGGACCAGCGCCAACGCCAGCCCGGTGCGCAGCGACACCACCTCGCGGCCCTCGCGGCGGCTGACCGCGAGACCCGCCGCGCGCAGCACGGCCAGGTGCTGGGACACCGCGCCCACCGTCACGCCGAGCCGGGTGGCCAGCTCGGTCACGGTGCTGGGCCGCTCCAGCTCGTGCAGCAGCCGGGCGCGGGTCGGGCCGACCAACCGGGCCAGCGCGCCGTGCGTCGGCGCGTCCGACCGCTCCCACAGCGAGCCGAAGCCGTGCGCGGGGTAGCAGAGCGCCAGCCGGACGGGGCTGTCCCGGAGGTAGGCGTGCGGCCAGGTGAACGCCGACGGCACCAGCACGAGGTCCCGCTCGCCGACGTCGACGGTCCGGTCGGCCACGGTCAGGTGCGGGTAGTCGTGCGACACGTCGGGGTGCAGCTCGGCCAGCACGGTCGGTCCGCCCGCCTCGACCAGCCGCCGACCGCGCCGCTCGACGTCACCCTGGAGGACGCCCTCCAGGCGCGGCCAGATCGGGGCGATGATCGCGTCGTGCACGGCGCGCAGGCGTTCCTGCACGGCGGCGATGGCGGTCGCCGGCAGCGGGTGCCCGACCGCCGCCGCGACCCGCTCCGGGGTGGCCTTGGTGATGGCGTCGATCTCCACGCCGACCCGCTCCGACCGCACGCCGGGCGTCGGGATCAGGAACTCCGGCACCACCGGCCGGGTCACCAGGACGTGCAGCAGCGACCGGTCCTCGCCCAGGTCCGCGAGGCGTTCCTCGGCCCACGCGGCCCAGCGCTGGTGCACGGGGGAGAGGCCGGGCGCGGCCAGCACGCGCAGGCCGGCGATCGTCTCCCACAGCGGTGAGACGGAGAAGCGGAGGGCCATGGGTTCACTCCACGCTAAAACGTCGGCTGCCGCCAGTGGGTGTTGGCAGGGTGTGGACCATGTCCAGGGGGTGGGTGCGGCTGCAGGCCGTCGCGGTGTCCGGTTCGGTGGCCGAGGGCCTGATGCTGGCGGTGCTGCCGTGGATCGCGGCCACGATCACCACCGACCCGCGGGAGCTGTCGCTGGTCAACACGGTGGGTCAGGCGCCGTGGCTGCTGTTCTCGCTGTTCGCCGGTGTGCTCATCGACCGGGTGCGGCGCAGTGTGGTGCTCGCGTCGGCGTACGCGGTGCAGGGGTGCGTGGCGCTGGCGCTCGCGGTGGCCGGGGTGACCGACTCGCTGAGCCTGCCGCTGCTGGTGGTCATCGCGTTCGTGGTGACGTCGGCGCAGGTGCTCGGTGACGGCGCGACCGGCGCGCTGCTGCCCGAGGTGGTGGAGCCCGGCCGGCTGGCGAAGGCCAACACGCGGCTGATCCTGATCGACCGGGGCGCGGTGCAGTTCATCGTGCCGCCGGTGGCGGGCTTCCTGGTGGCGTTCGGCCTCGGCACCCCCGCGTGGCTCGCCTTCGCGGCGGCGCTGGTGGCGTTGGCGCTGGTCAAGGGGCTGCGGTCGGCCGCGGTGACGCCGTCGACCAAGCACCCGCTGCGCGATGTCGCGGAGGGGCTGAAGTTCCTGGTCGGGACGCGGCTGCTGCTGTCGATCACGGTGGCGGTGGCGCTCGGGTCGTTCGCGGCGAGCGCGGTGATGGCGATGTTCGTGCTGTACGCGCAGGAGGTGCTGAAGCTCGACGCGGTCGGTTACGGCGTGATGCTGGCCGTGACGGCCGCGGGGTGGGTGGCGTCGTCGTTCGTGGTCGGGTGGGTGGTGGACCGGCTCGGCTACTCGTGGTCGATGAGGCTCGGGCAGGTCGGCATGGTGGTGACGCTGGCGCTGGTCGCCGTCCTGCCGCCGTGGGCGTGGGCGGTCGGGGTGGTGATGTTCGCGCAGTCGGCGGTCGTGATGGTGTGGAACGTCTGCTCGCAGTCCAGCCGGCAGCGGTTCACCCCGCCCGCGCTGCTGGGCCGGGTGCTGACCAGCCACCGCGCGCTGGCCTGGGGGCTGACCCCGCTGGGCGCCCTGGCGGGCGGCTTCGTCGCCGCCGGCTTCGGCCTGCGCGCGGTGTGGGTGGTGGGGGCGTCGATCCAGGTCGCCGCCCTGGCCGTGGCGTGGGTCGGCCTCTCGCCGCGGGCGTTCCGGGAGGCGGAGCTGACGGCCGCGAGCCGGTGAGGCCCGGTCGTGGCGTCAGACCGGCGGGACCAGGCCGGGGAACTTGCGGGCGCCGGCGCAGTGCGGGCACTCGCGGCCGTTGTCGACGGTGCGGGGCGCGCCGCCGATCACGGCCGACGTCGGGTTGGCGATGAAGCCCGCGCCGCCGCACAGGTGGCAGATGGTGCGCGGTTCCGAGGTGACGCCGAACAGGTCGTCCTCGTCCTCGACGTCATCGTCGTCGAAACCGTCCTCGTCCTCTTCCGGGTCGAAGTCGTCCTCGTCGTCGTCCTCACGCGGCTCCACGTGACCAACCGTAGTCGGGCGGGGTGGGCCGTGCGCCGTCGGACCGGGTTCGAGGTGGGTGGTGGGGAGCGGTGGGAGCGGGTGTGAGCGGAAGTTGATCGGTGTGTGAGGACCCCTGCGGTAGCAATGAAGCTCAACGCGGATCAGGGGGAGCAAGTGGACAAGGTGAACGCAGTGCCGCGCCGTCGTCCCGCTGGCGCGGTCGAAGGCCGGATCCTCACCACACCGGTGGGCCTGGCGTTCCCGCGGGACGTCACGTTCGAGTCGTGGGAGCAGGCGGGGCAGCGGATCTCGCGCATCGCCAGTTCGTCGGCGTGGTACCTGGGCGACTGGCTCGTCTTCGGCCAGGACAAGTACACCGATCGTTACCGCCGGGCGGTCGAAGCTGTGGGGCTCGACTACCAGACGTTGCGCAACTACGCGTGGATCGCGCGCAAGTTCGAGGCGTCCCGGCGCCGTCCGGGGCTGCCGTTCCAGCACCACGCGGAGGTCGCGGCGCTGCCGCCGGCCGAGCAGGACAAGTGGCTCGACCTCGCGGAGCGCGAGGGCTGGTCGCGCACGGTGCTGCGGCGGTCGCTGCGGGAGAGCCGGGACCCCGGCTCGAAGTCGCTGCGCGCGGTGATGCCGCGGGTGAGCGCGGGCAGCGAGGCGGTGGACCGGTGGCGGCGGGCCGCGATGGCCGCCAACTCCGACTTCGAGGCGTGGATCGTGGCCGCGCTGGACCGGGCCGCGGACGAGGACCTGGAACTGGTCAGCGTGCCGTCGTTCGCGGAGTCGGGGCCGGCGGGGTCGGGACCGGCTGGACCGGGGTTGGCTGGATCAGGGTTGGCCGGGTCGGGGTTGGCAGGGGCAGGGCCGGCCGGGTCGGTCGAGCGGGAGGAGAAGCGCGAGTCGGGGCGGGAGCTGATCGGCCTGCCCGCGGTGCGACCCGCGTCGTGAGCCGGTGGTGGTGCGGGCGCCGAGGGCCGGCGCCCGCACCACCCCTCACAGCTCGCGCCGCACGTGCGTGCCGTCGCGGACGGTGCCCACGTACTCCTCGACCAGGTCCTCCAGCGCCACCAGGCCGAGCACCACGCCGCCCGCCGACACGGCCTGCGCCAGGTGGCTCTGCGACCGCCGCAACGCCGCCACCGCGTCGTCCAGGCTCGCGTCCACCGCCACCCGCGGCAGGCCGCGCACCCGGCCGGACGGCACCCGCGTCGACGGGTCGGCGTCCGCCAGGTCCAGCACGTCCTTGACGTGCAGGTAGCCGATCAGCCGGTCGTCGTGGCGCACCGGGAACCGGGAGAAGCCGGTGGCCGACACGGCCGCCTCGACCTGCTCCATGGTCGGCTGCGCCGGCACCGACGTGATCCGCTCCAGCGGCACCAGCACGTCGGCCACGGTCCGCTCGGCGGACGACAGGGTCTGCGCCAGCCGCCGGTGCTCGGAGTCCTCCAGCAGGCCCTCCTGCCGCGACTGCCCGATCAGCAGCGCCAGTTCGTCCCGCGTGTAGGCGGACTCCAGCTCCTCCCGGGGCGTCACGCCGACGAGCTTCAGCACCGCCGTGGACACCACGGTGAACCCGCGCAGCAGCGGCGCGACCAGCCGGCAGAACCACAGGTGCGGGGGCACCAGCAGCAGCGCCGTCCGCTCGGGGCCGGCGATGGCCAGGTTCTTCGGCACCATCTCGCCCAGCACGGTGTGCAGCGCCACCACGATGATCAGCGCCAGCGCGAACGCCACGCCGTGCCGCACCGCGTCCGGGACGCCGATGCCGTGGAACGGCGCCTCCAGCAGCGTCGCCACCGCGGGCTCGCCCAGCGCGCCCAGCCCCAGCGAGCACAGCGTGATGCCGAGCTGCGCGCCCGCGATCAGCAGCGGCAGCTCGCGGCCCGCCTTGATCACCGTGCGGGCCCGGCTGCTGCCCTGCTCGGCCAGCGCCTCCAGCCGGTCGCGGCGGGCCGTGATGATCGCGAACTCGGCGCCGACGAAGAACGCGTTGCCCGCCAGCAGCAGGAAGACGACCAGCACGATCATCGCGGCACCCCCGTCCCCCTGGGCTCGTCGGCCACCGGTTCGGCCCGGGCCACCCGCAGCTCGGCCACCCGGTGCCGGTCCATCTGCACCACGGTGATCCGCCAGTCGTCCACCCGGATCTCGTCACCCGCGTCCGGGATGCGGCCCAACCTGGCCAGCACCAGGCCCGCCACCGTCTCGTAGTCGCCCTCGGGCATCCGGAACCCGGTCGCCTCGGCCACCTCGTCGTCGCGCAGCAGCCCGGACACCAGCCACGCCTCGCCGCCGAGCTGCCGCACCGGCGAGGTCTCCCGCCGGTCGTGCTCGTCGCGCACGTCGCCGACGATCTCCTCGACCAGGTCCTCCAGCGTGACCAGGCCCGCCGTGCCGCCGTACTCGTCCACGACCAGCGCCGTCTGCAGGCCGGACGCGCGCAGCCGGTCCAGCAGCGCGTCGCCCTCCAGCGTCGCGGGCACCGTCTGCGCCGGCCTGGTCAACGCCGACAGCGGCGTGGTGGCCCGCTGCGCGCGCGGCACCCCGAAAGCCTGCTTGACGTGCACGATGCCGCGCACCTCGTCCAGGTCGCCGTTGTACACCGGGAACCGGGAGAACCCCGTCTCGCGCGCCTTCGCGACCAGGTCGAGCACGGTCGCGTCGGCGCGCAGCGACTCGACCCGCACGCGCGGCGTCATCAGCTCCTCGGCGGTGCGGTCGCCGAACCGCAGCGAGCGGTCCAGCAGGGTCGCGGTGCCGGGGTCGATGGTGCCGTGCTCGGCGCTGGAGCGGATCAACGCGCCCAGCTCCTGCGGCGAGCGGGCCGAGGCCAGCTCCTCCGCCGGCTCCACGCCGAGCCGGCGGACCAGCCAGTTCGCGGTGCCGTTCAGGGCGGTGATCAGCCAGCGGAACACGGCGGAGAACCCGGCCTGCACGCCCGCGACGGCGCGTGCCGTCTCCAGCGGCTTGGCGATGGCCAGGTTCTTCGGCACCAGCTCGCCGAACACCATCGACAGGGCCGTGGCCAGCGCCAGCGCGAACGTCAGCGCGATCGGCCCGGCCGCCGCCGCAGGCACGCCGACGGCGGTCAGCACGGGGGAGACCAGCTGCGCGATGGTGGGTTCGGCGATGTAGCCGGTGATCAGCGTGGTGATCGTGATCGCCAGCTGGGAGCCGGAGAGCTGGAACGACAGGGACCGGTGGGCCTTGTCCACGGTCCGCGCCTTGGCGTCGCCCACCTGGGCGACGTGCGCCTCGACGGTGCTGCGCTCCAGGGCGGTCAGGGAGAACTCGGCGGCGACCGCGATGAACGTGCCGATGGTGAGGACCACCACGGCGGCGATGCCGAGGACGTTGAACAGGATGGTCATCTGGCCCACCTGCGGTGGGTCGGGCGGGGCTGGCAGCCGGGTATCGGACCCGGCTCGGTACTGCTGCCCGGGGACTGCGCGTCGCGCACGGAAGGGATCACTCCTCGCGAGGGGTGGTCGAATGGTGTCCAGAATAGAGCGTAACGGCCGGTCAGCGCAGTCCGACACCGCTGGGCGGCGACGTGCTGGCCCGCAGCACGACCTCGCCCGCCACCCGGACCGTGCGCGGCGCGGCCACCTCGTCGTCCAGCACCAGCCGGGCCGCGCGCTCGCCCAGCTCCTCCAGCGGCAGGCGCACGGTGCTCAGGGCGGGCACCAGGTCGCGGAGGGTGGGGATGTCGTCGAAGCCGGCCACCGAGACGTCTTCGGGCACCCGCAGCCCGTGGTCGCGCAGGGCCGCCATCGCGCCCAGCGCCATCACGTCGTTGGCGGCGAACACGCAGGTGGCGCCGGTGCGGGCGGCGATCAGGTCGGCCACCGCCGCGTGCCCGCCGTCCCGGGTGAAGTCGGAGGCGATGACGTTGGCGTCGGGCAGCTCCAGGCCCGCGTCGGCCAGGCCGGCCTTGAACCCGGCCAGCCGGTCGCGCGCCACCAGCAGGTCCGGCGGACCGGCCAGCACGGCGAACCGGCGGTGGCCCAGCTCGGCGAGCCGCCGGGCGAGCGCCCGCGCGCCGGACCGGTTCGCGGGCACCACGGTGTCCGTGCCGAGCTTGGCCTGGGAGACGCACGCCACCCGGCCGCCCTGGGCGGTGAAGGCGGTGATCTCCTCGGCCAGGCGGGCGGAGGCGGACCGGTCGGTGGTGCGGCTGCCCGCGATCACCACGGCTCGGGCGCGGTGCGCGCGGAGGGTGTTGACCAGTTCGACCTCGCGGCGCGGGTCGCGGCCGGTGGTGCCGAGCACCACGACCAGGCCCGCCTCCTCGGCGATCCTCGTCACACCGGCGGCGATGCTGGAGAAGTAGGGGTCGGCGATGTCGTGCACGACCAGGCCGACCAGCACGCTGGAGTTGCGCGCGAGGGCCTGGGCCGAGGCGTTGGGCAGGTAGCCGAGGCGGCGCGCGGTCCCGAGCACCCGCTCCCGCAGCTCCTCGCTGACCTGCCGGGTGCTGCCGTTGAGGACGCGCGACGCCGTCGCGAGCGACACGCCCGCGTGCTTCGCCACTTCCGCCAGCGTGACCTGCCGCGACGCCAACGCCGCCTCCTTCGCGTCCTGGACGGCCGAGACTAGCCGCTGGCGGACACGTGGGTGAACGCGAGTTCACCCGCTGCGGGCGGGCGCCGCCGCGCGGCATCGACGGTGGTGGGGCGGGCGGGCGCGGGGTGGTCCGGCGGGCGGTGGGCGGGTGCGGGCTGGTGCTGTTGCGGGGCATGGGACGAGTGTCGAACAGGTGTTCGAGGCGGGCAAGATCACGTTCGGGTGAAATGCCGCGGTGGCGGCCGGGGTCGGGAGGTTGACGTTCGCGAGGGGCCGGCCGTAGCGTGTTGGAAAGCGCTTTCCAGAGACCTGAGCGGGGTGTACGCATGGCGGTGCGCACGATTGGCGTCGCGTTGAACGGGGTGACCGGGCGGATGGGGTACCGGCAGCACCTGGTCCGCTCGATCCTGGCCATCCGCGAGCGCGGTGGCGTCCGCGTCGGCGACGACGTGCTGGTCCCCGAACCGCTGCTGGTCGGCCGCAACCCCGCCAAGCTCAAGGAGATCGCCGAGCGGCACGACCTGGCGCGCTGGACGACCGACCTCGACGCCGCACTGGGCGACCCGGACGTCGAGGTCTACTTCGACGCGCAGGTCACCTCCGCGCACGTCTCCGCCCTGACCGCCGCCATCGACGCGGGCAAGCACGTCTACAGCGAGAAGCCGGTCGCCGCCACACCGGACGAGGTCGAGCGGCTGGCCCGGCACGCGGACGCGGCCGGCGTCCGGCACGGCGTGGTGGCCGACAAGCTCTACCTCCCCGGCATCCGCAAGCTCAAGCGCCTGCTGGACGGCGGTTTCTTCGGTCGCGTCCTCTCGGTGCGCGGCGAGTTCGGCTACTGGGTCTTCGAAGGCGACTGGCAGAGCGCTCAGCGCCCCTCCTGGAACTACCGCGCCGAGGACGGCGGCGGCATCGTCGTGGACATGTTCTGCCACTGGAGCTACCTGCTGGAGGGCCTGCTCGGGCCGGTGGAGGCGGTGACCGCGCGGGCCGTCACGCACATCCCCGAGCGCCGGGACGAGGACGGCGAGCCGTACGCGGCGACGGCGGACGACGCGGCGTACGCGATCTTCGAGCTGGCGGGCGGCGTGGTGGCCCAGGTCAACTCGTCGTGGGCGGTGCGGGTGCGGCGGGACGAGCTGGTCGAGTTCCAGGTGGACGGGACGCTCGGCAGCGCGGTGGCCGGGTTGCGGAACTGCGTTGTGCAGCCCAGGGCGATCACGCCGAAACCGGTGTGGGACCCGGACGTGCCGTCGGCCGTCGACTTCCGGTCGCAGTGGCAGGAGGTGCCGGACAACGAGGTGTTCGACAACGGCTTCCTGGTGCAGTGGGAGGAGTTCCTGCGGCACGTCGCCGCCGGCGCGCCGTTCCGGCACGACTTCCACTCGGGCGTGCGCGGCGTGCGGCTGGCCGCGCTCGGCCTGGAGTCCTCCCGCACGGGTCGGCGGATCGAGGTGCCCGCGTGACCGCGGTGCGGCTGCCCGGCCGCGACGGCGCGTTCCGCGAGCACCGGCTCGGCCCGCCGGGGGAGTGGGACCCCGGCCCGTTCGGGTCGAGGGTGGCGTTCGCGGCGGCGCACGTGGTCGCGGACCCGTTCGGCGGCAACGGTCCCGGCGCGCCCGCGGTGCTCGACTGGGACGCCACGCTGGCCTACCGGGTGCGGTTGTGGGAGCACGGTTTCGGCGTCGCCGAGGCCATGGACACCGCGCAGCGCGGCATGGGCCTGGACTGGGGCACGGCCGCCGAGCTGGTGCGGCGCAGCGCGGCGATCGCGGGCGGGCGGCTGGCGGCGGGCGTCGGCACCGACCACGGCGCCGCGGACCCGTTGACCGCCTACCGCGAGCAGCTGGCGGTCGTCGTGGAGGCGGGGGCGCAGCCGATCCTGATGTGCAGCCGGAAGCTGGCCGCCACCGCCCGCGGGCCCGAGGACTACCAGGAGGTGTACTCGGCGCTGCTGGACGAGGTCGACCGGCCGGTCGTCCTGCACTGGCTCGGCACGGCGTTCGACCCGGCGCTGGAGGGCTACTGGGGTTCGTCGGACGTGCCGACCGCCACCGGGCACTTCCTGGACCTGGTCAAGGCCCACGCGGACAAGGTGGACGGGGTCAAGGTGTCGCTGCTGGACGCCTCGCACGAGGTCGGGCTGCGGCGGGCGCTCCCGGACGGCGTGCGCTGCTACACCGGCGACGACTTCAACTACCCCGAGCTGATCGCGGGCGACCCCGCCGGGCACAGCGACGCGCTGCTGGGCATCTTCGACGCCATCGCGCCGGCCGCGTCCACCGCGCTGCGGGCGTTGGACGCGGGCGACCTCGCCCGGTACCACGAGGTGCTGGAGCCGACGGTGGCGCTGTCGCGGCACCTGTTCGGCGCGCCGACGTACTACTACAAGACCGGCGTGGTGTTCCTGGCCTGGCTGAACGGGTTCCAGGACGCGTTCACGATGGTCGGCGGGCTGCAGTCGGCCCGGGACGTGGCGCACCTCGGCGAGGCGCTGCGGTTGGCGGACCTGGCCGGGTTGCTGGTCGACCCGGACCTGGCGGCGGCGCGGTGGGGACGGCTGCTGGACGTGCTGACGTGAAGCTGTCGCTGAACCAGGCCACGGTGAAGCGGGCGTCCGTGCCCGAGGTGGTCGACGCGTGCGCGCGCAACGGGATCGGCGCGGTCGGGCTGTGGCGCGAGCCGGTGGCCGAGCACGGGCTGGAGCGGACGGCGGCGCTGGTGGCGTCGGCCGGGCTGGAGGTGTCGTCGCTGTGCCGCGGCGGCTTCTTCACCGGCTACGACCAGCGGCTGGACGACAACCGCCGGGCCATCGACGAGACCGCCGCGCTGGGCGCGCGCTGCCTGGTGCTGGTGCCCGGCGGTGTGCCGGACCGGGACCTGCCGGCCGCCAGGGGACGGGTCGCCTCGGCGTTGGAGGTGCTGGCGCCGTACGCGGAAGCGGCCGGGGTTCGGTTGGCGCTGGAGCCGATGCACCCGATGTTCTGCGCCGACCGGGGCGTGGTGTCGACGCTCGCGCAGGCGTTGGAGCTGGCCGCGCCCCACCCGGACTCGGTGGTCGGGGTGGTGGTCGACGCGCTGCACGTGTGGTGGGACCCGGCGCTGGCGGTCGACGTCGCGCGGGCCGGGTCGCGGATCCACTCCTACCAGGTGTGCGACTGGGTGACGCCGCTGCCGGCGGACGTGCTGCTCGGGCGCGGGCTGCCCGGTGACGGGCACATCGACCTGGTCGGGCTGACGGCGCTGGTCGCCGCCGCCGGGTACACCGGGCACGTCGAGGTCGAGGTGTTCAACGAGGAGGTGTGGGCGCGGCCGGCCGACGAGGTCGCGGCCGAGCTGGTGCGGCGGCACGCGACGGGGTGGGAGCCGGTCGTGGACGGCGGCCACGACCGACTCCCCGTCACCCCTTAGCGGGGCAGCTCCCGGCCCGCCGCGAGCAGCCGGAGCGTGCTCACCGACGGGACCAGCGCGTACAGCGCGCCGGTGGTGCGGACGAACCGGCCGCCGATCACGGCGTCGACCCCGGTGGGCGCGCCGCGCTCGCCGGGCGCGTGGTCGGGGTTGCGCGCCCAGGTCTGCTGGATGAACTCGAACTGGTCGGCCAACGACGTGCAGTTCGCGGCGAAGAACAGGCCGCGCTCGCGGTCGTCGGTGGGGCCGAACGGGATGCCCCGGCGCAGGACGCGGTGCTGCCGGGGCGTCCTGTGGGTGAACGAGCGCGGGTTGGTCTTGCGGATGTGCGCCGGGCACGGCGTGACCGCGCCCGTCGGGTCGTCGGCGTAGTCGAAGTCGTCGCCGCTGCTCGCGGCCAGCGGCCGGCCGTCGGGGTGCCTGCCGATCAGCCTCGGGCCGAGCCCGGCGGCCTCGACGGCGTCCCGCCAGCCCTCGACGTCCTGGGTCAGCCGGCGGACGACCTGGATCGAACCGTCGACCAGCCACGCGGCGACGGGCGGGCGCGGCGTCTCGGTCGGGTGGCCGAAGACGAACTCGCCCGCGTTCACCAGCGGTGTCCCCGGTCGGCCGAGGCGGTGACCGGGCCGTTCCGGGTCCTCGCGGTGGAAGCCCCGGACGCCGGGCTGCGAGATGCCGACCTTGTAGCCGAAGTGCTCGCGCCCCCGCTGGTCGCCCGGGAGGGTGGCGGCGCGCTGCTCGTGGACCGTCGTGACGCCGAGCAGGGTGTCCAGGACGTCCAGGTCGCGCTCGGTGCTCCGGAGGCGTTCCGGGTCGTCGGAGGCGACCGTGACGACGGCGTGGACGCGCTGGTCCGCGCGGCCGAACCGCCAGTGGGCGGGCGCCGAGTCGGCGACGTCGCCGTTGGCGCGCGCGGCCTGCTCGGCGGTGTGCGGGAAGTGGGCGCGGAGGTCCCGGCGGGTGGCGGCGGGGTTGATGCTCAGGTCGACCAGGGCCTCGGGGGTGAGGGCCACGTTCACCCAGGTGGCGCGCACGTCCGGCGGGTCGTCGCCGAGGACCGCGCGGCCGAGGGAGAACAGTTCGTTGAAGTCCTCGACGTCGGCGGTGGTGCTGAGGTGGCCGAGCATGGCGGCGAGCCAGGTGCGGGCGAGGCCGTCGTCGGTGAAGCGGACGAACCGGAACAGCTGGTGGTCCTTGTTGAACGCGGCCAGCACGTTGCCCTGGATCTCGTGCGACCCGCGCAGCGGCGGGCGCACCCCTCGCCGTTCGTCGCACGGGTGCAGCAGGTCGGTCATGGGTCACCCCCTCTACTGAAGGAGTGTGACGATCCGTGCTGGATACATCGCTCTCCGTTCTCGTTCGGGTGGAATGGCCCGGTGAGGGGTGGACGCTTTCACCGCTCGTCCAGCCACACGAGGTGGGCGCGTCGGGTCCCGGACGAGCGGGAGGAGAGTTCGAACAGGAGGCGGGCGTTCTCGGCGTTCTCGGAGCTGAGGTGGAGGTCGCCCTCGACGGAGTCGACCTCGGCCCGGTCCTCGAAGGCGATGCCGTAGCCGGCGACGCGGGCGTCCTCGCGGTCGCCGTGCTCCTCCACGATGGCGAACAGGCGCGGTGCTTCGTGTTCAGCCAGTTCGTATGCCAGTCGGGTGAATTCCTGCTCGGTCAAGTGATTCTCCCTTTTCAAGGGGCCGGTGGTCATGGCGACTACCTCCCACGCCCCACCGGTCCAGCCGGTGGCCATCACAGTCCGTCGCCGATACGGTGACTGCCCGCAAGGCTGCCGACCTCCGGCGTGGAATGCAAAAAACGCAAAGAGGTGCCTTGCATTTGCCGTGCAGCATTGAGGAGGGACGCGACATCGTGGCCGGGAAGAAGAGCATGCCGACCATCCGGTTGCGCAGGTTGGCCGGTCAGCTCAGAAGGCTCCGGGACGGGGCCGACCTGCGCCGGGAGGACGTGGAGGAGCGCACCGGGCTCAACGCCACCACCCTCTACCGCATTGAAACGGCCCGGTCACGGCCGCAGTACCGGACGCTGGACACGCTCCTCAAGCTCTACGAAGTTCCGACGGAGGAGCAATTCCGGCTCAAGGCGCTCTACAAGCAATCCGCCGGGGAAGGGTGGATGCGGCCGTGGCACGAGCAATTGCCTGAGGGGTACACCGCCTACATCAGCTTCGAGCGCGAGGCGCACGGTCTCCGCCACTACTCGGGGATGTTCATCCCGGGCCTGCTCCAGACCGAGGACTACGCCCGCGCGGTGATCGGCGGGGTCCTGCACGACGCGACCGACGACCAGGTCGAGCAGTTCGTGCGCACCCGCGTGGAGCGGCAGGCGGTCCTGACGAAGGAGGAACCGCTCAAGCTCTGGGCGATCATCGACGAGGCGTCGCTGCGCCGCGAGGTCGGTGGGCCGGCGGTCATGCGGGCGCAGCTCCGACACCTGCTCGCAGCGGCCAGGAGGCCGAACGTGACGATCCAGGTGATCCCGTTCAGCTCAGGCGCTCATCCTGGAATGCCGGGCCAGTTGGTGGTGATGGACTTCGCCGACCCGTTGGACACCGACCTGATCTACATCGACAGCCAGGCGGGTGAGATATTTTTGGAGTCGGACGCCGACATCAAGCGCTTCCGGGATGGCTTCGATCACCTGGTGGCGGTGGCCAAGAGCCCTGACGACTCGGTTGCGTTGATCACCGGGATTGCCACTGGCTAGGAATGAAGGAGGATCGGCCGACCATGCGGCTTGTGGATCTGTCGGATGCGGCTTGGCGCAAGAGCAGCTTCAGCGGGAGCGGTGAGTCCTGCGTGGAGGTGGCGCCGGTTGGTGAGGGGGTCGCGATGCGCGATTCCAAGAACCCGGGTGGACCGACGTTGTCCTTCACGATCAGCCGGTGGCGGGAGTTCCTGGCCGGGCTGGAGGCGTGACGAGGGCGAAGCCCGCCCCCGAGCCGGCAGGCGGGCTTCGTCGTTGATCAGCCGCCGTTGCCGGGGCGGTAAGGCTGGGCGCGGTACGTGCGCGGCGTGTTCGCGGTGATGCGCAGGACCGAGTCGTACAGCGTGCGCCCCAGCGCGGCGCGGGCGCGGAGGGCCGGGTGGGTGGCTCCGTAGTCGTCCGCGTTGACGGTCTGGTTGCCGTTGTACCGGCCGGACGCGAACAGCGCGTAGGTGATCATCGGCTTGCCGTTCGCGTCGAACACGATCCCGGCCTCGTTGCGGCCGTCGGCCTCCCACCCGGCCTTCGTGGCCACGTTCAGCCGCTCCGCCGACGTCAGGTTGAGCCGGACCCCGTCGGTGAACGACGTCAGCGACCGCAGCACCGTGAACAGGTGCTGGGTCGACGCCGCCGACAGCAGCTCACCGGCCGCCAGCTTGCGCAGCATCGTGAACGTCTCGCGCGCCGTGGTGGTGCCCAGGTAGAACCGGTTCGGGTTGGCCACCGGCACGACCTGAGTGTGCGTGAAGCCCTTGGCGCGCAGGATCTCGTTCAGCTCCAGCGCGGGCACGACCAGGCCGCACAGCCGCACCGCCGTGTTGTCCGACACCGTGAGCAGGTTCGCCAGGGCGTGCCCCACGGTCACCGAACTCGGGTAGCCGCCGTCCAGGTGGAAGATGCCGTCGGTGTCCCGGATGACGATGTCCGACGTGACCTCGACCCGCTGGTCCAGCGCGATCAGCCCGCGGTCGACCTTGTCCAGCACGGCCAGCGCCACCGCGACCTTGTTGACGCTGTACGCCTCGACCACGCGGTCGGCCTCGACGTCGACGGCCGGCTTCACCACGCCGTCCGGGTCGGCCACGCCGATGTAGGACGACCACGTGCCGCCCGCCCGCGCCACCTCCCACGCGTACTTCACCGCGATCTTGCGCCGGGCCAGGTCGGCCGTCGTGGGGATCAGCGCGTCCCACTCCGCCTCGGTCGTCTGCGCCCGGGCGGTCCCGGCGGTGGCGCCGAGCACGGCGCTCGCCGCGGCCGCCGAGCCGATCCCCAGCGCGAACCTGCGGTTGATGTTCATGTGCCCCCAATCAGTGGATACGCCTCTACGACGCCACAACGCGCTCGGACGTTGCTCCGATCCGGTGATCTCGATCCAACCAGCGGTAACGTGCTGCCATGCGACAAGGGGTGTTCCTGGTGACGGGGGCCAGTCGGGGCATCGGCGCGGCCACCGCGCGGTTGGCCGCCGAGGCCGGGTACCGGGTGGTCCTGGCCGCCCGCGACGCCGCGTCGGTGGCCGACCTCGCCGCCGAGCTGGGCGGTCCGGACCGGGCGTGGGCGGCTTCCTGCGACGTGCGGGTCTACGAGCAGGTCGCGGCCCTGGTGGGCCGGGTCGAGGAGGGGTGGGGGAGCCTCGACGTGGTGTTCGCCAACGCGGGCGCGAGCGTGACGACCTCGTTCACCTCGACCGACGGCGCGCCGCCCGCCGACTGGAGCGACATGGTGCTGACCAACGTGTGCGGACCCGCGTTCACGGCGCGGGCGGCGATGCCCGCTTTGATGCGCCACGCCGGGCACCTGGTGCTGACCGGGTCGGCGGCCGGGCGCGGGGTGCGGCCGGGGAACCTCTACTCGGCCACCAAGTGGGCGGTGACGGGGTTGGCGCAGGCGATCCGGGCGGAGTGCGTCGGCACGGGCGTCCGGGTCACGCTGGTGCAGCCGGGCCTGACCGACACCGGCGGCATCCCGCCGTCACGGATGGGTGACCCGAAGCTCGCGCCGGAGGACGTGGCCCGCGCCGTGCTGTACGCGGTGGGCCAGCCGCCGACGGTGGACGTCAACGAGATCCTGGTCCGGCCGGTCGGTCAGGACGCCTACCGGTGAGCCCCGCCCCGACCTCGCGCAACGCGGCCGGCACCTCCGGCGTCGCGTCGAGCGCGCAGGGCGCGCCGAGCAGCAGCAGCAGCAGCTCGGCGGCCACGGGCTCGATCGCGTCCGCGCCCAGCCGCACCCGGCAGGTCCGGTCGTCCACCGGTTCCATCCCTCCCGGCAGGGCCACCACCAGCCGGGACCGGACGACGGCGGCTGCGCGACGACCCGAGCCGGCACGTCAAGTCGTGGCCGTCCGGGCACGACGTGCCGCGGGACGCGCCGGAGCGGTTCCTGGACGTGCTGAAGTCCGCAAGCGGGGATAAGACCCGTGGCGCCGGGGTTGCCTAGCGTGGACGGATGAAGGTCCACGACATGCTCGTCGAAGAGCGACGGCGGATGGCCGACCTGCTCGACGGCCTGGACACCGGGCAGCTGGCCACGCCCAGCCTGTCGGCCGGCTGGACCGTGCACGACGTCGGCGCGCACCTGATCACTTACCTCAGGTTCGGTCAGCTCAAGCTGTACTGGGGCATCGTGACCATGGCGGCCGACTTCGACCGGCTGAACCGGGAGCTGACCGCCCGCGCGGCCCGGCTGCCGACGTCCGAGATCACCGCGCGGCTGCGGCGGTGGTCGACGTCGAGGACGACCATCCCCCGGTCGGGCTACGACCCGGTGCTGACCGACATCCTGCTGCACGACTACGACGTGCGGGTGCCGCTGGGCATCGGGCGGGACGTGCCGGAGGACCGGCTGTGGGTGGCGTTCCAGCACCTGGCGGCCAAGCCGTCGCCGGGGTACTCGATGGGGTCGCGGCTGCGCGGCCTGCGGCTGGAGGCGGTGGACACCGGCTGGACGGCCGGCGACGGCGCGGTGGTGCGCGGCGACGCCGAGTCGCTGGTGCTGGCGATGAGCGGGCGCGCGGTCGGGCTGGACGCGCTGGACGGCGACGGCCTGCCGCTGCTGCGGCGCCGCGTCGCCGCACCGCCGCCGCGCGGTGCGCTGGAGCGGTTGAAGACGGTGGTCAAGGTCGTGGTGGACCCGCTGCCCAAGGACCGCCGGTCGCGGGACGCCGTCGGCGGTTCGTGAACCACCCGTCGGTGAGGCCGCGCTGTCGGTGAGGCCGCTGTCGGTGAGGCCGCGCGGTCGCGCCGCTCCCGGTCCGGAACGCGATCGGTGGCGGACCCCGTGGGGAGCCCGCCACCGATCAGTCGGTCGGCCCGTGGTGCCGGGCCGCCCGTTCAGGAGGTCAGCCGATCGTGCAAGCCTGACCGTTCACCCGGAAGTCGGTCGGCTTCGCCGTCGAGCCCGACCCCGAGGAGTTGAAACCGATGTTGGCCGACGAGCCGGCCGCCACGTTGCCGTTCCACGCCACGTTCGACGCGGTGGCGGCCTGACCCGACTGGGACCAGGTGGCCGACCAGCCCTGGGTGATCTTCTGCGCGCCCGGCATGGTGAACTCCAGCTTCCAGCCGTTCCACGCCTGGGTGCCGGTGTTCGCCACGGTCAGGTTCACCGACATGCCGGTGGACCAGGTCGACGCCTGCCACACGACCTTGCAGCCGCCCGCCACCACGTCCGGCTTGGTCCGCACGCTCACCTGCGGCGACGTGGCCGACCGCAGGTTCGCGCCGTTCTTCGCCACGACGGTGAAGCTGTACGCGGTGTCCGGCCGCAGCCCGGTCAGCGTCGCCGACGGCGAGGTGACCGTGGCGACGACGCGCAGCGCGTCGCCCTCGACCGAGATGACGTCGTACTCCTTGACGCCGCTCTCCGCGTCGGTGGACGCGGTCCACGTCAGCTTCGCGCCGGTCGTGGTGATGTCGGACGCCACGGGGGTGCCCGGCGTCGACGGCGCGGTGGTGTCCACCGGCGGGGCGGTGGTGACCTTCTCCGCCGCCCAGCTGGCGATCCACGCGAGCGCGGAGTTCCAGTTGACCGTGACCTCGTTCACCGAGTACGCCTCGATGTGGTCCACGAAGCACTTCTGCGGCTCGCAGCCTTCGAGCAGGCGCGCGGCGATCGGGTCCTGCAGCGCGCTGTTCGGGCCGCCGGACAGGGCGCCCGCGGGCGCGGTCGGCAGCGTCGGCTCCAGCTGGTTCGCCCAGTGCCGGTGGTGCACGTTCTTCACCGGCTGCTCGCCGTAGCCCGAGACGTACGAGTACGACATCGGGTTGCGGCCGAACAGGTAGTTCAGGGCCTGGAACACGCCCGCGCGGTACTTCGCCTGACCGGTGAAGTCGTGCGCCAGCGCCAGCACCGAGATGTTGTTCGCGACCAGGCCGTTGGAGCCCCAGTCGTAGCCCGTGGTCGGCTGGTACGGCGCCGGGTACGCCTGGGTCGCCATCTTCGCCAGGTGCGAGTCCGCCACGGCGGTGAACGCCGACTTGATCGCCGCGACGTCGGCGGCGGGCAGGCCGTTGGGCACGAGGGCCAGCGTGATGTCGCCCAGCGGACCGGTGGAGCCCCAGTCGTAGCCGCGCGTGTTCACGCTCTTGCCCTTGTACAGGGTCGACGACGTGAGGTCGGTCCGGTAGGCCGCCTCACCGGTGGTCGTGAACATCTCCGCCGCGGCCCAGTAGAACTCGTCGGTCAGGGTGGCGTCGCTGTACGAGCCGCCGCCGGTGCCGTCGTTCGGGTCGGCGATCTTGTTCGGGTTCGCCTTCGCCGCCGCGTACGCCTTGGTGGCCGCCGCGAGCGCCTTCGCCGAGAACGCCGGGTCGATCGTCTTCCAGATGCGGGCCGCCTGCGCGGCCACCGCGGCCGTGTTCAGCGTCGCCGCCGTGCTGGTCGCGGACAGCCGCCGCGCCTGCGGGTCCTCGTGCGGCAGCAGGGGCAGGCCGGTCCAGTTCTGGTCGTGGATCTTGTGGTGCACCATGCCGTCGGGCGCCTGCATCTTCAGCAGGAACTCGACCTCCCAGCGGGCCTCGTCCAGGATGTCGGGCACGCCGTTGGCCCGCTCCGGGATGGACAGCTTGCCGTCGCCCAGGGCGGCGGCGTCGCCGATCAGCTTCGCGCGCTCGTAGGTGTTGAGCACCTGCCACGCCGAGATGCCGCCGTTGACGACGTACTTGCCGTGGTCGCCCGCGTCGTACCAGCCGCCGCGCACGTCCAGCGTGTAGCCGCAGGGGATGGTCGCGAGGCAGGGGACGTTGTTGTCACCCTGGTTCGGCGCGACGTTGAGGTGGCCGGCCGGGCGCGCGTACTCCTCGCCCACGTACTCCGCTTCGATCTCGATGCCGCTGCGGTTGTGGTAGAAGTACGCCAGCGAGTCGTACCGCAGCTTCTTGATCGCGTCGGTCGCGATGTCGAACGGGTAGCTCGTCTCCGCCCCGACGGTCAGCGTGTAGCCGGCGCCCGGGGTGTCGAACGACGAGAAGTCGATCAGGTGCGTGGAGTCGCCCGACTCGGGGTCCACACCGCCCCGGGGCACGGTGGTGCCGGTGGCCACGGTGGCGCCGGCGGAGTTCTTCAGCGCCCACGCCTGCGCGACCGTCGCGGTGGAGGTCAGCGTCGCCTGCTTGGCCAGGCCCGGCACGTAGGCCACCTGGTTCACGTTGATCTTCTTCGCGGGCACGCCCGGGTCGCCGCCCGGCGGCTTCACGCCACCGATCAGCGAGACGTTGTCCACGCAGACGGTGGTGTCCGCCGCCACGGCGCCGAGGTGGAACGTCACCTGGCCGGGGCCTGCGTCCGGGAAGTCCAGCTCCGAGGTGAAGGTGAAGCTGAAGCGCTGCTTCGTCGTGGTCAGCGCGACGTCGTGCTTGGCGATCTGCCGGTAGGGGCTCACGCCCTCACCCGCCACCGCCGCCGCCGGCCGGGCGACCGAGGCGTAGGCGTCGAACGACATCGTGTAGGACTGACCGGCTTCGAACGGGACGCCGTTCTGGCCGATCAGGGAGTCCCACGGGTTGACCGTGCCGCCGGTGACCGTGGCGCACAGCTCGCCGCCGGTGACCCGGTTCGACACGCCCGCGCTGGCCCACCACGGATCGGCCGAGCTGCCGCTGAAGGTGCCGTTGATCAGGCGCTCGTAGTCCGCCGCGTGGGCCGTTCCGGACGCTAGCGCGCCGCTCACCGCCACGATTGCGAAGGCTGCGGTGGCTTGGCGGCGCCACCGGGGTGCAGGAAGCGATCTCATGGACTTGGGTCTCCTCCGTCTGCTCTGACGGTTGACGACGCTTCTGGGAGCGCTCCCTGGGAGCGCTCCCAGCGACTCTAGGGTGACCCCCCGCACATTCACAAGACTGAATTTGACCTCGGGTTAGGCGGAGGTCACGGGGTGTGAGCGTTAACCCGACCAAGATCAGGGGACGCGCGGCGCGCCGAGGGGTTGGGCTGGAATCGGCCTGGCACGGGGATCACCTGATCCCGGTGACCCGGTTCCCGGACGCCGCGCTGGTGCCGGCGGCGGTGGTCGCCACCACCGACCGGGCGCCGGTTCGGGCGGTGATCGGCTGCGGGGTGGGTGAGGAGCGGGCGCGGGAGGTGGTGGCGGGGTCGGCGCTAGGGCAGCTGGTCGCGGCGGCGGGTCAGGTCGGCGGTGTTGCCCGCCAGTTCGACGGTCCGGTCGTAGGCGGCGCGCGACTCGTGGCCTGCGGCCCACCCGGCGCAGCAGGTCGGCACGGGTGGCGTGGTAGCCGGCCGGCCGGGGGCTCCAGGCGGTCGACCGCCGCCGGCGCCACCTCCGGGCCGTCCAGCTCGGCGACCGCGACGGCCCGGTCGAGGGCGACGACCGGCGACGGGGCGATGCGGACGAGCTGGTCGTAGAGGGCGAGGGCCTGCGACCAGTCGGTGTCGCGCACGTCGCGGGCCGAGGTGTGCACGGCGTTGATCGCGGCGAGGACCTGGTAGCGGCCCGGGGCCACCCCGGCGGCGAGGCGGTCGCGCACCAGCCGGTGGCCCTCGGGGATCAGCGCCGCGTCCCAGGAACCCCGGTCCTGCTCGTGGAGGGCGACCAGCTCGCCGCCGGCCGAGACCCGGGCCGCCCGGCGGGCCTCGGTGAGCAGCATCAGCGCCGGCAGCCCGGTCACCTCGCCGTCGTCCGGCAGCAGGGCGGTGGGCACGCCGGGAGGTCTTCGGCGGGTGGCACGCGGTAGGGGGGTGCGGGCCGCTTTGATCTTGGCCTTCGCGCGGGTGATCCGCTGCCCCACCGCGCCCTCGGCCACCAGCGGGGCGCGGGCGATCTCGGGCACGGTCAGCCCGCCGACCACGCGCGGCGTCAACACCAGGCGGGCTTGCGGCGCCGGCGCCGGGTGGCAGCAGGTGAAGATCAGCCGGAGCCGGTCGTCCTGTGGTCGCGGGGCGTCGTGGGTCGGGTGCGCCGGTTCCCCGCGCACCTCGGACGTCCGGCCGGCCGGTAGACCTGTTGATGAACGCGCGGGTCTCGTCGTCACCCCTGCTACGAACGGCGACGCCCCGATCCGACACCGAGCCCGGGATTTTTTCGCGGCGGACGCGCGGAGGTCGAGTCGCACGTGGAGCACGACCCCCGCGCCGCCGCCGCCGACCGGCGGGAGGTCAGCTGATCCCGATGATCGAGGTGTAGCCGTTGGGCACGATCCGGTCGGCCATCCGCTGGTACGCCTCGGGCTCGTCCGGCGCCCAGGTGGCCAGCCCGTCCACGTAGCGGTTGGCCGCGCAGAACACCGCGGCGATCAGCACGGTGTCGTGCACCTCGACGTCGGTCGCGCCGTTCTCCTTCGCCTTGGCGATCAGCTCGGCGGTCACCGCCCGGCCGCTCTCGGTCACCGCCGTCGCGATGTCGATCAACGCCACCATCTTGGGCGTGTGGGTGTAGTCGTCGGGCAACTGCGCGGCGGCGAAGGCGGCGTGCGAGCCCGCGCAGAACTTGCACTGGTTCAGCTCGGAGACGTGGGTGGCGATCAGCTCGCGCTCGCCGCGGGTCAGGTCGCTCGGGCCGCGCAGCAACACCTCGGTGAGCTCGGTGAGCGGCCGGCCGGTCTCGGGGCGGTAGTTCATCAGCCCGGCGATCCCGGGCAGGCTGTTGTGCAGCTCGATGTGCGGCATGTGAATCAGTGTGATGATCATCGGGCATCCGGTCGAGCGGCGATCGGCCTAAAACACAACACAGTTATGCTTCCGCGACCGAGGGTCGGATCGCCCGTCGGGCCGCCGTTGGGCCGCTGTCGGATCGTCGCCAGGTCCTCGTCAGGTCGTCGTCGGCGAGGGGCATTCGCCCGAAGCGGTGGGCCGATTCACCCGTCCGGACGGCCGGCGGGCGATGTGCCGAGCCGACTACCACCTTGTGCCCGTGCGAACAGCGGTCGTGCTGACCGCCCTGGCCACGTTCGCCGCCCTGGTGGCGACGTTGACGCCGGACGAGCCGTCGGTGGACGCCCACGCCGTCGCGGACGCCGTGCTGGCCGTCGCCAAGACCGCCCCGGCCGGCCCCGCGCTCGCCGACGAGGTGGGCCGGGTGCTGCCCCGCGGCGGGCGGGCGGTCGTGGTCCGGCCGGGGTGGGGCGGCGAGGCGCCGGGCCGGCACGGCACGCACCGGGTCGCCGTGGTGGTGGGCGAGGTCGACCGGGCGGCGGTGGCGCTGCTGGTGGCGGACGGCGGCGTGGTCGGCTCCTCGGCCGCGGAGGAGGGCTGGTGGGTGGCGGTCTCCGTGCCGGGTTCCGGGTCGGCGCCCGTCGTGCCCGCGCTGGCCCTGCTGGTGGCGGCCGTGCTGCTGGGCGCGGCGGCGGGGTCCGTCGGGCGCGGCTCGGCGGCGCCGGGACGCGCGGGACGTGACAGCCCGGGGTGAGCGGGTCCGGGCAGGGGGCGTTCAGGTCGCCGCACGGGCGTAGGCGGCCGGGGTGATGCCGTAGCAGCGGCGGAACCAGCGGGTCAGGTGGGCCTGGTCGGCGAAGCCCGCGAGCGCCGCCGCCTCGGCCGCCGGGCGACCCGCCGCGAGCAGTCGCCTGGCCTCGCGCAACCGGCGTTGGCGCTGGTAGTCGCTGGGCGCCAGGCCGTACTCGGCGCGGAACGCGCGGTAGAGCGCGAACCTGCTCAGCCCGGTCGCCTCGGTCAGCTCGGCGGTGGTCAGGTCGTCCGCGTAGTGGGCCTCGATCAGGTCGCGCGCGGCGGAGGGGTCGGCGGTGGCCGGGGCGCCGGTCGGCAGGGACATGACGCGGGAGGCCATCGCGCGGACCGCGCGCATCAGGTGCTCGTCCCGGGCCAGGCCCGCGCCCTCCTGCAGGGCGCCGTGCAGGCGGCGGAGCGCGTCGGCCAGCTCCGGCGCGTGCACGACCGGGTCGCGGAACAGCGGCAGCCGCGGCAGCAGCTCGGCCACCAGGTCCGGTCCGATGTGGACGATCCGGTAGGTGAAGCCGTCCTCGGTGGCGGTGCGGCCGTCGTGCGCCTCGTCGGGGTTGAACGCCAGCACCATCCCGGCCGCGCTGGTGTGCACGCCGCCCCGGCACCGGAACGCCTGCGCGCCCTGCTCGGTCACGCCGAACGAGTACGCGTCGTGGCTGTGCCGGTGGTACCGGTGCGACGTAAAGTGCGCGTGCATCGCCTCGACCGGCCGGTCGGCCGCGCGCCAGTACCGCGTCCACTGCACGCCGCACATTCAACACCGCCGCGCGACCGGTCGAGACGCGTCCGGCGAACGTGCGAAAGGTTCGCCTTTGACTTGACTGGTGTAGACCATTTCCGGTTGAGTGGCCCCCGTCACAACGTCCGAGGGCGCTCGAACGGAAATGAGTGATCTTTGTGTCGAGAATCCGCGTAGTGGCGGCGATCGCCGCCTTCGTGGTCGGGGCGGCACTGACCGTGGTGGCGGCCAACACCGCCTCGGCGGCGGCCTGCGCGTCCGCGTGGGCCCCTTCCACCGTCTACACCGGCGGCACGACGGCGTCCCACGCCGGCCGCAACTGGCGCGCCCAGTGGTGGACCCAGAACGAGACGCCCGGCTCCGCGTCGGTCTGGGCCGACCAGGGCGCCTGCGGCGGTGGCACCACGCCGCCGCCGGCGTCCTGCGACCACCCGGCGTGGGTGCAGGGCCAGTGGTACACCGCCGGCAGCATCGTCCGGTACCGCGACGGCAAGTACTATGTCGCCGAGCACGACAACCCGGGCTACGACCCGACCGTCAGCACCTGGTACTGGGAGCCCTACAACTGCGGCTCGACCCCGACCACCACGACCACGGCCCCCGTGCCGGGCGGTTTCGTGGTCAGCGAGGCGCAGTTCCGGCAGATGTTCCCGAACCGGAACTCGTTCTACACCTACTCCGGCCTCACCGCCGCGCTGAGCGCGTACCCCGGTTTCGCCAAGACCGGCAGCGACACCGTGCGCAAGCAGGAGGCGGCGGCGTTCCTGGCCAACGCCAACCACGAGACCGGCGGCCTGGTGCACATCGTCGAGCAGAACCAGGCGAACTACCCGCACTACTGCGACCCGGGCCAGCCGTACGGCTGCCCCGCGGGTCAGGCGGCCTACTACGGCCGCGGTCCGATCCAGCTCAGCTGGAACTTCAACTACAAGGCGGCGGGCGACGCGCTCGGCCTGCCGCTGCTGACCAACCCGTGGCTGGTGCAGAACGACGCCTCGGTGGCCTGGAAGACCGCCCTCTGGTACTGGAACACCCAGTCCGGCCCGGGCACGATGACCCCGCACAACGCGATGGTCAACGGGTACGGCTTCGGCGAGACGATCCGCAGCATCAACGGGTCGCTGGAGTGCGGCGGGCGCAACCCGGCGCAGGTCCAGAGCCGGGTCGACGCCTACAACCGGTTCGTCGGCATCCTCGGCGTGCCGGCGGGCAACAACCTGTACTGCTGACAGCGGTGGGGGCGGGGGCTCCGCGGCTCCCGTCCCCTCCCGCTCACCGGGCCAGGTGCGCGAGCACCGCCCAGCCGAACGAGCCGGGCGACTCGACCCACGGCACGTGGCCCGCGCCCGGCAGCACCACCCGCGCCACGTCCGGCAGCGCGTCGGCCAGCGAGTCCACCGCCCACCGGGGCCGGACGTCCGCCGCGCCGTCCACGATCAGGGTCGGCACGTCCAGCACGCGGCAGCGCGAGACCAGGTCCCGCTCGTCCCAGCCCAGCGACTCGGCGACCAGCGCCGCGTTGGCCTCCTCGTTCACGCCGAACCACGGCGTGGCCAGCGCCTCGGCGTGCCACCGGGCGGTCGACGGATCGGCGAAGTCGGCGGTCCACCGGCGGATCGCCGCCTCCCGCCCGACCGGCTCGTCCGGTCCGCCCGCCGCGCCAGAGTCGTCGCCCAGCCGTTCGGCGAGGTTGCGCCGGTACTCCGGCCGCCACTCCTGCCCGAGCCCGGTGCCGGAGACGTAGACCAGCGACGACACCCGGTTCGGGTAGTCCAGCGCGTAGTGCAGCGCCACGGCCGCGCCCCACGAGTGGCCCAGCACCGCCATCCGGGTCAGCCCGAAGTGGACCCGGACCGCGTCCAGGTCGGCCAGGGTCCGGGCCAGCGTGTACGGGCCCTCCCGCTCGGACCGGCCGCCGCCGCGCTGGTCCCAGCGGATCACCCGCACCCGGTTCGCCAGCAGCTCGGCGAGGCCGTCGAACACGTCCCACAGCCCGGGGCCGCCGTGGCACAGCACCAGCGGCTCGCCGCGCCCGGACTCGCCGCGCCCAGACTCGGCGGGCCCGGACTCGGCTGCCCACAACACGCGGCCGTCGTCCGCGATGACCTTGTGCTCCTCCACACAGACCAGTGTCGGACAACCATGCGCCGGATCACACCGATCGGGCCAATTGAGTCGATGCGTGTGCCGCGCACGTTGGCGACGACCGGTGTGCGGCCAGGCCGGCGGTCCCGGGCCCGAGGGCGTTCACAGTTGGGATTCCGGGTGACTGGACCAGTCGGTTCAGATCCTTGACCCGGATGACGTTCGCGATTATGGTCTAGACCACATCGCGAAGTGTGACGCAGTGCTCCCGGCTCGTCACCCGACGCGTGATCCGGCCGCCGCGGAAATGGACCCTGCCTTGGAAGCCCGTCACCGGGCCTCCTCCGAAGGAGCTGGACACATGAGCCTGAAACGCAAGCTCGCCGTGGCCCTGGCCGCAGTGGGCATCGCCCCGTTCCTCGTCGTGGTCTCGGCGGGAACGGCGAGCGCGCACGGCTACATCTCGTCGCCGCCCAGTCGGCAAGCGATGTGCGCGCAAGGACGGGTCTCGAACTGCGGACCCATCGTGTACGAGCCGCAGAGCGTGGAGGGGGCGAAGGGGCAGCAGAACTGCCACGCCGGCCTGAGCCAGTTCGCCCAGCTCAGCGACGACAGCAAGGCGTGGCCCACCACGTCGGTCGGCAACAACGTGACGTTCAACTGGACGCTCACCGCCCGGCACTCCACCACCACCTGGCAGTACTTCGTCGGCGGCAGCAAGATCGCCGAGTTCAACGACGGCGGCCGGCAGCCCGCGGCCACCGTGACGCACAACGTGAGCCTGGGCGGTCGCACCGGTCGGATCAAGCTGCTGGCCGTCTGGAACATCGCCGACACGCCCATGGCGTTCTACTCGTGCGTCGACCTCCAGGTCGGCTCCGGTGGCGGCAACCCGCCGACCACCACGACGCAGCCGACCACGACCACGCGGCCCCCGACGACCACCACCGCCCCCCCTGTGGGCGGCACGTGGGCGGCGAACACCGCGTACTCGGTCGGCTCGCAGGTGACGTACGGCGGTGCGAACTACCGCTGCATCCAGGCCCACACGTCCCTCGTGGGCTGGGAGCCGCCGAACACCGCGTCCCTGTGGCAGAGGCTCTGACCCTGACCGGAGCCCGTTGACCGCAGCCCGTCCGCGCCGGCCTTGCCGCGGCGCGGGCGGGCCGTTCGGCGAAGGAGGACGACCTTGCGACGCCTCGCGGCCCTGGTGGCCGGACTGCTCGTGCTCGCCGGTTGCGGCGCCCAACCCGCCGCGACCCCACCGCCGGTGTCGACCGTCGTGGAGACGAACGACTTCAACGACACCGACGTGATGTTCCTGCAGATGTCCGTGCCGCACCACCGGGCGGCCCTGGAGATCGTGCGGCTGGCCAAGGACCGGGAGGTGCGCGCCGAGGTGAAGACGCTGGCGGCGGCCATCGAGGTCACCCAGCTGTCCGAAGTGGACTCGATGACGAAGTGGCTGGCCGACTGGGACAAGCCCGAGTCGGCGGGCGACAACCCGCAGCTGCACGCGGGCCACGGCGGCGACCACTCGACCAGCCCGGAGGCCATCGCGGAACTCGCCGCGACCGACTCGGCCGGGTTCGAGAAGGCGTTCCTGAACCTGCTCATCGCCCACCAGCACAACGCGGTGGCGATGGCGAAGCTGGAGAAGGAGGGCGGCGTCAACCCGCAGGCGCGGGACCTGGCGACGCGGATCTTCGACTCCCGCACCGCGCAGATCGCGCAGATGCTCGGGTACCTGGACTAGAGGTCGAGCGAGAGGTTGCTGGTGAAGCGGCGGTGCTCGCCCGTCACCGGGTCGGTGAACTCGAGCACCTTCGCCAGCAGCTGCAGCGGGTCGGTGAAGTCGTCCAACGGCTTCTCGCGCAGCACGGGGTAGAAGTCGTCGTGCCGGATCGGCACGCCGAGCGAGGCCATGTGCAGGCGGAGCTGGTGGGTGCGGCCGGTGACGGGCAGCAGCCGGTACCGGCCCCACCCGGCGCGGTGCTCGACCAGGTCCACCAGCGTCTCGGCGTTGGGCGGGCCGGGCACCTCCTGCGCCGTGATCACGCCCTTGACCTTGACGATCCGGCTGCTGACGCGGGTCGGCAGGGCCAGCGCGGGGTCGTGCGGCGCGATGGCCTCGTACTCCTTGCGCACCGCGCGGTCCTTGAACAGCGTCTGGTACTTGCCGCGCAGGCTCGGCTCGACCACGAACATGACCAGCCCGGCGGTCACCCGGTCCAGCCGGTGCGCCGGGCTGAGCTGCGGCAGCCCGAGGTCGCGGCGCAGCCGCACCAGCGCCGTCTCCACCACGTGGCTGCCGCGCGGGATGGTGGCCAGGAAGTGCGGCTTGTCGACCACCACGATGGCGTCGTCGCGGTGCACGACGCCGATGTCGAACGGGACCGGCACCTCGTCGGGCAGGTCGCGGTGGAACCACACCGACGTGCCGGGCGTGAACGCCGCGTCGGGCGCGATGGGCCCGGCGAGGTCGTGGATCCGGCCCTCGGCGAGCATCAGGTCGATGCGCTCGGGCGCCACCCTGGGCAGCCGGTCGACCAGGTGGTCGCGGACGGTCGCCCACGGGCCGTCGTCGGGCAGCCGCAGCCGTGCCGGGTCGAGGCCGTGGCGCTGCGCGAGCGGCGGCCGGAGCTTGCGCCTCATCGCACCGCAGCATACGCGGCGCCCACCGGGTCGAGCTGCCCGCGCCCGGCGGCGACCGGTGGCGCGAAGCGGGCGAACTCCGCGCGGGACGTGCTCGGACTCCACTCGTGGGCGATCGTGCCGAACCCGGTGCGGGTCGGTGCGGGTCAGCTCACGTCGCGGAACTCGACCTGGTAGCCCAGCGCGCCGAACATGCCGGTCAGCATCTTGCGGGTGTTGTCGTCGGCGCGCTCGACCAGCCCGGACTCGCGCGCCGCGTCGGCGATCTTCGCCTCCGCCGCCACGTAGAACGGCTGCTGGTCCTGCGTCTCCACCAGCGACGCCAGCCGGTCGAGCAGGCCGCGCTCCTGGGCGAACACGTAGCACCGCTCCTGGTCCAGGTTCGGCTTGTCCAGCACCGCCCGCGGCAGCGCCAGGCGGACCTTCCGGGCCTCGCCCGTGGCGCTGGTCGGCGGCACCTCCAGCGCGTCCTCGGCCAGCCCGCCGAAGTCGACGTAGGCGTTCACCGTCCCGGCCGCCACGAACAGCGTCCGCTGCCCGGCCAGCGCCGACGGCACGTACCGGACGTCGCGCTCGATGTCGAGCACGACCTGGAAGTCGCCCGCCGAGGCGTGGTACTGGCTCAGGTCGCGCAACGACTGCAACAACGCCGGTTGGCTGCGGTCGATGGTGTCGGTGCCCCAGAGCTTCGGCACCACCACCATCGCCGCCACCAGCCCGCCGACCACCGCGAGCACCGCCGCCGCCACACCGATGCGCCACTTCATGGCGGCGGGGTACCCGGACGCGCCACCGGGGAACCGCGCCGTGCGGAGGGTCGGTGTGCCGCCATTCGCACCCGGACGCCCCCGCCGCCGGGTCCCGCTCAGCCGAACAGCTCGCCGAGCAGTTCGGGGCCGAGGGGGATGGGCTCGGGGCGGTAGGCGGGCGGCCGGGTGCCCGCCAGCTCGCGCACCAGGAAGTCCCAGCAGCGCTTGCGGACGTAGGTCAGGCAGTCGATGAACGTGTGCTCGGCGCCCGGCACGACCAGCAGCTCGAAGTCCTTGTCGGCGGCGACGAGCCGATCGGCCAGCCGCAGCGTGTGGTCCGGGTGGACCTGGTCGTCCAGCTCGCCGTGGACCAGCAGGAGCTTGCCCGCCAGCCGGTCCGCGATGTCCACGTTGGACGAACGCGCCCACGCCCCGGGGTCGTCCGCGCCGTCGTACGCCTCCACGAAGCCGGGGTTGAAGCACCGGGCGTCGTGCGAACCGGAGAGGGCGACGCCGACCTTGAACACCTCCGGGAAGTCCAGCAGCGCCCGCGCCGCGGCGAACCCGCCACCGGAGTGGCCCATCACGCCCACCCGGTCGAGGTCCATCCACGGCCGGGCCGCGGCCAGCTGCCGCAGCGCCGCGACGTGGTCGGCCAGGCCGCCCGCGTCGGCCAAGCGGCCGTAGGAGGCGTCGTGGAACGACTTGTCCCGGCCCGGGGTGCCCCGCCCGTCCAGCGCCACCACCACGAAACCGAGCGCGGCCAGGGGTTCCGCGTCCAGGCCCGTCCCGCCGGGGTCGAAGCCCGGGGCGACCCGGTTGAGCTGCGGGCCGGGGTAGACGCTGTCCACCACCGGGTAGCGCCGCGCGGGGTCGAAGCCGCGCGGCCGGTGCAGCACGCCGTAGACGTCCGTCACCCCGTCGGCCGCCTTGACCCGGAACCGCTCCGGCGGCGTCCAGCCGGTGGCGGCGAGCCTGCCGACGTCGGCGCGCTCCAGCTCGACCAGCACCCGCCCGGACCGGTCGCGGACCGTCGTCACCGGCGGCGTGTCCACAGTGGACGCGGAGTCGACGAGCCACTCCCCGTTGGCCGACGTGGTGACGACGTGGTCCAGCTCGTCGTCGGTGAGCCGGGCGAAGCCGGAGCCGTCCAACCCGACCCGGCACACCGTGCGCCGGTACGGGTCGTCCTCGACCAGCCCGGACGCGGTGAAGTGGACCACCCGCCCGACCTCGTCCACGTGCAGCACCTCGCGCACCGCCCACTCGCCGGAGGTGACCCGCCCCAGCAGCTCGCCGGTGCGCAGGTCGTACCGGTAGAGGTGCCCCCAGCCGTCTCGCTGCGAGTACCACAGCACCTCGTCGGCGAGCACCCGCACGATCGGCGGCTCGAACAGCCACTGGTTGGGCTCCACCCGGGTCTCCCCGGTCTCGCCGAGCACGGTGGTGACCTCGCCGGTGACCGGGTCCAGCCGGCGCAGGGAGAGCGTGCGCGGGTCGCGCGGCCGGTCGAGGTAGTACACCGCCGAGCCGTCCGGCGCCCACCACGCCCACTGGGCCGTGATCGGCGACAGGGTGGGCATCAGCAGCGGCTCGGCCTGCGCGCGGACCACCGCGCCGGTGGCGACGTCCAGCACCACCAGCTCGGCCCGCGGCAGGACCTCGTCACCGGCGTAGGCGTACCGCTGGGTGTGCAGGCGGGGAGCGCCGCCGTCGGCGGGCCTGGCCTCCACCAGGTGGGTCCGCCGGACGTCGCGCTCGTCGGTCCGGTGCGCCAGCACCCTGGTCGAGTCCGGCGACCAGGCCACCGCGGGCGGCAGGTGCGGCAGGCCGATCTTGCGCAGCAACGTGCTGTTGCCCGTGGCCTCCGGGCCCGGGCCGTACCCGTGGTGCGGCTCGCCGTCGGTGGTCAACGCCCACTCCCGGCCGTCGGACAGCGAACGCGCCCACAGGTCGTGACCCCGTTGCGAGACGGCGAACCGCCCGTCGGGCGACGGCACGTCCAGCGGGCTGCCCGGCGGCGCGGACTCGGCCCGCTCGCAGGTGTAGGAGTCGAGGCGGCAGCGCCAGTGCTCGCCGAACGCGCCGAACCCCACCGCGTCCCCGGTCGGCTCGATGGCGTCGAACGGCAGGGCCGCGGGGTCGACCGGCTGCCCGGACGCCTCGGCCAGCGCGGCGGCCAGCCGGGCGTGGTCGAAGGCGGGTTCGCGGGTGCCGGCCGCCGGGTCGACCAGCACGAACCGCCTGCCGCCGCCGTCGGCGACCGGGTACCAGAACCGGGCGCCGCCGTCGATCCACCGCGGTCGGACCTTGTCGCCGACGACGAGTTCGCCGGGGCGGACGGGACGGCGGAACAGCTGTTCCGCGGCTCGGTAGTCCTCTGCGGTGGTCATCGGCTCTCGTTCCCCCGTGTCGGTCGGTGCTGCGGTGGTCGGTTCAGAGGCTGCGTGCGGCGATGTCGCCGTGCGCGGTCGTCGCGTGGATGGCCAGCTCAGGGGTGCCTCCGGTGTTCAGCAGCGCGTTGTCGATCCGGCCATGGGCGGTGCCGGCGTCCAAGGAGGCGGGAACACCGGCGGCGGCGTCGATCGAGACGTCGCCGGACAGGGTGCGCAGCACGACCGTGCCGCGCACGGCCTCGGCGACCCGGATGTCGCCCTTGCCGGTGCTGATCTCCGCCGGGCCGTCGAGGCGGCCGACCGCGACGTCGCCGGCCTGCGTGGTGAGGCGGGCGCTCGCGGCCTCGTCGACCTTGATCGAGCCGTGCGCCCCCTCGAAGGCGACGTCGCCGAACCGTCCGACGCCCCGGAAGTCCGCGCCGGCCGCCTTGGCCTCGACGTGCGAGCCGGCGGGCAGCTGGATGGTCACCTCGATGAACCCGGAGCTGCCGAGGAACTGGTTCTTCGCGGTGGCGTGGACGCGCAGGACTCCGTCGCTGTAGGCCACCGAGGTCTGCTCGGCCACCTTCACGTCGCGGCTCTTCGAGGCGTCCGCGGGCCGGACCTCGACCGCGGTGTCGGCCCGGTCGGCGGCGATCAGCCGGAGGCGCCCGGCGGGGATGTCGATGACGGCGGAGATGGGGGCGGGGGTGGCGAAGGTCTGCATCGCGCTCTCCTCGGCTCGTTGTTTCTGATAGTGGAAAAGCTACGTTGCGTTCATGGTTTCCGGCAACAGTCGCGTTGCGCTTGAAGGATGTTTGTGCAGTTAAAAGCGTTGATATCGTTGCAACAACTGTGAATCTAATGCAATGATCGGCTGTCGATCGTTGCAATGGAAGAGGAGTGAACGCTATGCTGGGCGTCCCGACGGGTACGGAGGAGATCGCGATGCCGGGAGGCAGGCTCACCCAGCAGGAACGCCGGCAGATCGCGCTGGGCCTGGCCGACGGCCACCCCTACGCGGAGATCGCCCGGCGACTCGACCGGCCGACCTCGACGGTCACCCGCGAGGTGCTGCGCAACGGCGGTCCCGCCGCCTACCGCGCCGACCTGGCCCACCACGCCACCGAACGCCGTGCGCACCGGCGCAGGCAGGCCGTGCCGCGCGGGCCGCAGGCCCCACCGCGGGCCGACGGGCGCGACGCCGAGGCCGTGCGCGAGTACGAGGAGGCGTTCACCGCCCTGCTCATGCGGCAGGGCCTGCCGAAGATGATGTCCCGGGTGCTGACCAGCCTCTACACCACCGACGCGGGCAGCCTCACCGCCGCCGAACTCGTCCGGCGCCTCCAGGTCAGCCCGGCGTCGGTCTCCAAGGCGATCACGTTCCTGGAGGGCCAGGGGCTGGTCAGCCGGACGCGCGACGAACGCCGCCGCGAGCGCTACGTCGCCGACAGCGACGTCTGGTACCAGTCGATGATCGCCGCCGCCCGGTCCCACGCCGAACTCGCCGAGACCGCGCGGCTGGGCGTCGGCGTCCTCGGCTCCGGCACCCCGGCCGCCACCCGGCTGGAGAACATCGCCCGCTTCGTGGACTTCGTCGGCGAGAGCATCACCCGCGCCGCGGAGCAGGCCCGCGAGATCCTGTCCTCGGGCTCCGGCGCGGACTCGGGCGACGGCGACCAGGACCCGGCGCCGGCCGACCGGGGGTGAGCCGAAGGCGGCGGACGCACGTGTCGCCGACGGGATCACCAATGTGCGCCTGCCGCTGGAACACCTCCCGCCCGGTCGCTAGCCGTCGCCGCGAGCCCAGGACGGCCGCCACGTCGGCTCGGGAGGCGCCGCCAGGCCGCGGAAGTGGTCGATGATCGGCCGGAGGCCGGCGGGCGGGTCGTCCCGCCGGAAGAGGAGGGACAGCGGGTAGGCGATCGTCGGGCCCGCCACCGGGATGCGGCGCAGGTCGTAGCCGCCCGGCCAGATCAGGCGGTCGCGGGCGCCGACCAGGGTGGCCACGTCCGCGGAGTCCGCGAGGGTGTCGAAGAGGGCTTCGACGCCGAAGTTCGGGCCCGCGCCGTCGACGCGGAGGCCGAGCCCGGCGGCGAGCTGGTCGTAGAACTCCGCCCACTCGCTGCGCGGCGCGATGCCCGGCACCCAGATCCGGTGCGGGCGCAGCAGGTCCGGTGTCAGCGTGCGCGCGCCGGCGAGCGGGTGCCGGGGGCCGACCAGGAGTTCCAGCGGGAAGTCGAGCAGGTGCGCCATCCGGACGTCGGGCGGCAGCGCGGCCGGGTCGGTGACGGTGCGGAAGGAGGCGTCCACGTCGCCCGCCCGGATGGCGGCGACCGCGACGTGCGGGTCGCCGGTCTTCAACGTCACCACGTCGAGGTCGGTCCCGGGGTGCGCCCGCCAGTAGTCGTGGAGCACGGCGGCCTGCGCGCTCCGGTAGCCGAGGACGTCGACGCGCAGTGCCCGCGAGCCCGGCCTGATCGCGGTGACGGCGCGCTCGACGCCCGCGACGATGCCGCGGGCGTGCGGGAGGAACGCCTGGCCGTCCAGCGTCGGCTCGACCCCCCGGGCGGTGCGGGTGAACAGGCGGACCCCCAGCTCCCGCTCCAGGGCGGCGATCCGCTTCGAGACCGCCTGCTGGGTCACGCCCAGCTCGTCGGCGGCGTGCCCCAGCTGCCCCAGCTCGGCCGCCCGGACGAACGACCGCACCGCTTCCGTGTCCACGGGACGACAGCCTAGGCAGTCACAACCAATGGTTGTGGATCTGGTTGTTTGATCGTGTTCGGGTATGGCTGCTGTGCTTCGGGAGTCCAACTGCCGGTTGTGGGGGAGTCCTGTGCGCGCGGAACTGGGGGCCGACTTCGGTCGGCTGTGGTCGGCCTACGCCGTGAGCACGTGCGGCACGTGGATCGCCTTCGGCGCGTTCCCGCTCATCGCGGTCCAGGTGCTGCACTCGCCGCCGTTCGCCGTCTCGCTCCTCGCCACCGCCGGGCTCGTCGTCCCGGCGCTCGTCGCGGCGCCGCTGGGGCCGTGGGTCGAGCACCGGGCCAAGCGGCCGGTGCTGGTCGCGACGGACCTGGTCCGCTTCCTCGCGCTGGCGAGCGTCCCGGGCGCGCACCTGCTCGGCCTGCTGTCCTACGGGCACCTGCTGGCGGTCTCGATCGTCACCGGGACGGCGGGCATCGCGTTCACCGCCGCGTCCGGCGCCTACCTGAAGCACCTCGTGCCCGGCGACCGCCTCCTGGTCGCGAACGGCCGGTTCGAGGCGACGGCGTGGGTGGCGACCGCGGCGGGCCCACCCCTCGGCGGGGTGCTGATCGGGCTGCTCGGCCCGGTCGTCACGGTGGCCGCCGACGCCCTCAGCCACCTGCTGTCCGCGTTCGGGGTCCGCCGCCTCCGCCACGACGTCGTGGCGCCCCGCGCCCCGGTCGGCCGGTCGCGCGGGGCCGACCTGCTCGAAGGCTGGCGGTTCGTCCTCCGCGACCCCGTGCTGCGGCTGCTGTTCGCCAACTCCGCGGCGGTCGGCGGCCTGATCAGCGCCACCGTCCCGCTGCTGGCCGTCCTGCTGCTCGGCGAGTACGGCTTCACCGCCTGGCAGTACGGCCTGGCGTTCGGCGTGCCCGCGCTCGGCGGCTTCGTCGGGGCCCGGCTGTCGGCGCGCCTCGTCGCCCGCCACGGCCGGCGCCGGGTGCTGATCGCCGCCGGCCGGCTGCGCGCGTTCTTCCCGCTGGGCCTCGCCCTCGCCCACCCCGGCGTCACCGGGCTGCTCACGGTGATCGTCGTGGAGGCGCTGCTGATCACCTGCATGGGCGTCTTCAACCCCGTCAACGCGACCGAGCGCCTGCGACGCACCCCCGCCGACCGCACCGCGCGGGTGCTCGGCGCGTGGAGCACCGGCAGCAGGCTCGCGCAGGCGCTCCTCACCGCGATCTGGGGCGTCCTCGCGACCCTCACCAGCCCGCTCACCGCGATCACCGCCTCCGGCGTCCTCCTCCTCGCCACCCCGCTGCTGCTGCCGAAGGCCCTCTAGCAGCGCTCGGCCCGGCGCAGGTGCCGGTCGAAGAACGAGACCACCAGGCCGCGCACGGTCGGCACCGACACGGCCGGGTCGAGCGGGCCGACCAGCGAGTCGCGGCCGGCGTCGTCCACCAGGCCGGCGGCGTGCAGCTGCGGGACCACGGCGGCGAAGTCGGTCAACGCCCAGTGGTCGGCACCGGCGATGACGTGCTGCCGGGCGCACCCGTGGGCGAGCACCGCCGACCACCCGCGCCGGTACCGGTCGTCCTGGAAGCCCTCGGTGCCGAGCAGCAGCAACGGCCGGTCGACGCCGTCCCTGGCGACGGGCAGCAGCTCGCCGTCCTGACCGGGCTGTTCCGGGTGGTAGTCCAGGAGGCCCTCCATGTCGATCGCCGCGTCGATCCGGCGTTCGTGGTCCTCGTGCATCGCCTCGGCGGCGATCGTGCCGCCCAACCCGTGGCCGTACACGCCCACCCGGCGCAGGTCCACAGCGCGGCCGAGGTTCGCGGGCAGCGCCCGGCCCTCCGCGTCGGGGTTGCCGCCCGCCGCCAGGACCGCCAACCGGTCGAGCACGAGGTCGGTGTCGGCGAGCCGGGCGGCGATCACGTCCCGGTACAGCCGCGGGTCCGTGCTCGGGACGCCGGGCAGCCCGAACGTCCGGGGACCGCCGGGCAGCTCGACCACGGCGGTCTCGCCGGGGTGGTCGACCGTCACCACCACGTAGCCCCGGCTCGCCAGCTCCTCGGCGACGGAGCCCCCCAGCGCGCGCGGGTCGACCAGGCCGGGGCTGTACAGCACGACGGGCCGCCGCACGGGCTGCGCGGGCGCGTCCACGTGCGAGTGGGTGAGGGCCGCGCCCCAGTCGATCCCGCTCGTCGGCAGCGCCGGGTAGAGCAGCGGGACGAACGCGGGCAGCAGCCGGGCCTCGGCGGGCGTGAACTGCGGCGCGACCGGGTGGCCGCGGACGTGCAGCGCCGGGTAGTGCACCGAGACCACCACCCCGCGCGGCACGCCCGCGAGCCACGGGTCCGGCCGGTCGGCGTCCACCAGGTGCAGCGCGGTGACGCCGACGCGGTGCGGGCCGGTCGGCGCGGGCAGCCGCGCGGTGAACCCCGGCTCCGCCCCGGCGACGTCGGTCAGGCTCCCGCCGAGCAGCGCCAGGGCTGTGATGAGCAGACTCGTCCTGCGGAACACGTTCCCCCCTTTGGTCATTCGTCCGACGATGTCGCATGCAGGCGACCCAGGTAGTCCCAGAAGTCGTCGCCCAGGTCGTCCAAGCGCTGGCCCGGCAGCACGTCCCGCAGCACGCCGCGGCCGTGGCGGCGGAAGAACGCGGACATCGAGCGCAGGATGTCCGGATCGCCGGCGGCGAACGTCTCGCCGACGCCGGCCAGGCGTCGAGCGGTCTCCCGGACGGCCGGGTCCGTCACCGGGGCGCCCGCGCGGTAGTGCTCGACCACCCGGGCGAGCACCGCGGGCCACTCCTCGTCCAGCCGCTCGCGCGCCTCCGGGCCGACCTCGGCGGCGTGCTGGTCCAGCAGGTCGCGCTGCTCCCGGGTGAGGTGCTGGTCGAAGATGGTCGTGCTGCCCAGCAGGGCCAGCAGCTTGTCCGAGTCCGGCCGGGTCGGGGCGGTGAGCCGGACGAGCAGACCCCTCGTCTGGCGGCGCAGCGCGTTCAGCCGCCATGCCTGCTCGTCCAGCCGTTCCAAGTGGACCGCGAGCACGTCGGCCAGCGGTCCGGGGTCGGAGGTGTCGGCCAGCACGTCGCCGATCTCCTCCAGCGACATGCCCAGCCTGCGCAGCAGCCGGACCTGGTAGAGCCGGTGCAGGTCCGCCTCGGTGTAGCGGCGGTGCCCGGACGCGGTGCGCTCGCTCGGTCGGAGCAGGCCGAGCTGGTCGTAGTGGTGCAGCGTCCGCACCGTCATGCCGGCGGCCTCGGCCAGTGCGCCGACGCTCCAGCGGGGCTCCTTCGTGCTCACGGAACCGACCCTAGGACCTCACGCGGCGTCAGGTTCAACTCCTGTCCCTCGGCGGTGGGAACGCCCCTGGCGGACATTTCTACCAAGTGGTAGAAATCTGTGGGAGCGCTTCCACGCGCTGACATCGACGTCAGGAGCCGGGATGAGCACAACGTCCGTGCAGCTGTACTCCGTCCGCGACGCGTTCGCGGCCGACCCGCTCGACACCCTGCGACGACTCGCCGCGATCGGCTTCACCCGGGTCGAGCCCTACGGGGTCCTGGAGAACGCCGAGGTGCTGCGCACCGCGTTGCCGGACCTGGGCATCACCGCCCCGACCGCGCACGCCCAGCTCATCGGCGCCGACCAGGCCGCCGTCTTCGCCGCCGCCGCGGACTGCGGCGTCGAGGTCGTGATCGACCCGTTCGTGGACCCCGAGCGGTGGCGCGACCCGGCCGACGTCGCCGCCACCGCGTCCGCCCTCAACGCCGCCGCAGAGGTCGCCGCGGACCACGGCCTGCGCGTCGGCTACCACAACCACTGGTGGGAGCTCGCGTCCCGGATCGACGGCCGCAGCGCGTTCGAGGTGCTGGCCGATCGGCTCGACCCGGCGGTGGTGCTGGAGGTCGACACCTACTGGGCCACGGTCGGCGGTGAGGACGCGCCCGCGCTGCTGCGCCGGCTCGGCGGGCGGGTGCACGCGATCCACGTCAAGGACGGCGGGCTCGCGCGGGACGGTTCCGGCCAGGTGCCCGCCGGGCAGGGCCGGGTGCCGGTGGCCGACGTGCTGGCCGCCGCGCCGGACGCGTTGCGGGTGGTCGAGTTCGACGCCTACGACGGCGACGTGTTCGCCGGGATCGCGGCCAGCCGCGCGTTCCTCGCGGAGGTCGGGGCGTGACCGCGCCGCTGGGCGTCGGCGTCGTCGGCGCGGGCACCATCAGCGACACCTACCTGGCCAACCTCACCACGTTCCCGGACGTGCGGGTGCTCGCCGTCGCCGACCTCGACCCGGAGCGGGCGGCGGCGCAGGCGGCCAGGCACGGCGTGCCGCGCGCGTGCGGCGTGGCCGACCTGCTCGCCGACCCCGACGTCGGGCTGGTGGTCAACCTGACCATCCCGGCCGCGCACGTCGAGGTGAGCCGCGCCGCGCTGGAAGCGGGCAAGCACGTGTGGGTGGAGAAGCCGCTCGGGCTGGACCGCGCCGGCGTCCGCGCGCTGCTCGACCTGGCCGCGAGCCGGGGCCTGCGGGTCGCGTGCGCGCCCGACACCGTGCTGGGCGCGGGGTGGCAGACCGCGCGGCGGGCGGTGGACGCCGGGGTGATCGGCGAGCCGCGCACCGCGCTGGCGCTGTTCCAGATCCCCGGCCCGGAGAGCTGGCACCCCGCGCCCGAGTTCCTGTTCCAGGCGGGCGGCGGGCCGCTGCTCGACATGGGGCCGTACTACCTGACCGGGCTGGTGCACCTGCTCGGCCCGATCCGCCGGGTCACCGGCACCGGCGGCCGGTCGCGGGACACCAGGGTCATCGGGTCCGGGCCGCGGGCGGGCGTCGAGTTCGCGGTGACCGTGCCGACCACGGTCGCGGCGATGGTGGAGTTCGAGCGCGGCGGTGCGGCGCAGGTGCTGTTCAGCTTCGACTCGGCGTTGACGCGCACGGGTTTCGTGGAGGTCGGCGGGACGCTGGGCACCGCCGTGCTGCCCGACCCCAACCGGTTCGACGGCGCCACCGAGCTGCACCTGCCCGACGGCGGGCAAACGCTTGCGGCACAAGGGCACCCGGCGTCGCGCGGCACCGGCGTGCTGGAGCTGGCGCGGTCGATCCGGGCGGGCGAGCCGGAACGGGCGTCCGGCGCGCTCGCCTACCACGTGCTCGACGCGATGCTCGCGATCGAGGAGTCCATCGCCGAGGGGCGTCCGGTGGACGTCGCCAGCACCGTCGAACCGCCGCCCCCGCTGCCGGTCGACTGGGACCCGCGCAGCCGGACGTGACGGTCAGTCGAGGGGGACGGTGAGCAGACCGGCCAGGTAGGACCGCAGCGCGCCGACCAGGTCCACCTCGGCCGGCTCGGTGAGCCACTGGACCTGGAGGCCGTCCATCAGCGCGATGAACGTGAGCGCGGCGGTCGGCGGGTCGACGTGGGCGCGCAGCTCGCCGCGCTCGGCGAGGGCGTGGAACGAGTCCACCACGCCCTCGCGGGCCGCCCGGTAGTGGCGGACGAAGTAGTCGTGCGCGGGGTGGTCGGCGGCGACGGCCTCGGCGGCCAGCCGGGAGTAGAGGTCCACGATGCCGGGGTGGCGGACGTTGTGCTCGGCCAGGGCCAGGAAGTGGCGCAGGACGTCGAGACCGGGCGGTGCTTGCAGCTGCTCGCGCTCGGCGTCCTCCGCGTCCCGGCGTTCGAGGACGGCGGCGAGCAGCGCCTCCTTGGTCGGGAAGTAGTACAGCAGCCCGGCGTGCGTGATCCCGGCGCGCTTGGCGATCTCGCGCAGCGACGAGCCGTGGTAGCCGGCCTCCCCGTAGACCGCGACGGCCGCGGTGATGATGTCCTCGCGGCGCAGCCGGCCCTTCAGGTAGCCGCCGGTCACGGGCCCGCCGTCGTCTCGCGCACGCGCACATCATGCCCCACCCGGCAGTCCACCCCGGACCGCCGCGCCACCCGCCTCACCCCGTCGTGCGCGTCAAGCGCCCGCGCCGCCGTCCGGTGTCACGGCGTCGGTGTCCAGGTCGTCAGCCGGCCGCCCGACACCTCGGCGAACCGGCCCGTGCGCGGGTTCTGCGCGTTCGGCGCGAAGCCCTCGACCACGCCGGTCCGCGCGCCGTCGGCCGGGTCCCACACCTCCAGCCCGGCGGCCGTGCCCACGTAGAGCAGCCCGGCGTGCCCCCACATCCGCCCGGCCGGACCGGCGAACGCCGACAGCCGCCGGCCGGTCACCACGTCGTGCACCTCGACGCCCGGCACCGGCGGCCGGTCGGACCGGCCGATCGGCTGGAGCGCGGCCGTCCGGTCGTCCACCCACGCCACCGGCCGGTCCCACTCGTCCCGCGCGGTCAGGCGCAGGCCGTGCTCGGTGGCGTGCCGGTCGCCCCCCAGCCACGCCGCCAGGTCGTGCACGACCGGGACGCCGGACGGGCTCCACGGCCACCCGTCGTCCAGCAGCCACCGGCCCGACGGGTCGACCAGCAGCGCGCCGTGGAAGTGGTCCAGGTAGTGCTCCGGCTTCGGACCGGCGCCCGAACAGGCCGTCCGGCGGCTCGGCGGCCACCGACACCGGCGCGACGAACCGGGCGCCCCCGCCGTCGACCTCGACCAGGCCCGCTTCGGTCGGCACCAGCCACCCGCCGGGCAGCGCGGCCACGCACCGGGCGTCCACCGGCTCCGCCGCGCACCCCGCCTCGGTCCACGTGCCGTACGCCAGGCCGACCCCGGTGAACCACCCGCAGTGGTCCGGGGACCGCTCGGCGACCAGGTGCGCGCAGCCGCGCGTCCCGGCGACGTGCGCGGCGTGTCCGCAGGGCAGCACCTCCACCCGACCATTGCGGGTCACCGCCGGCCATCCGCCCGGTGTTGACGGTCCGTGCTCGTCGCCGCCCACTTTCGACCGTCCGTGCATGACTTTTGTCGAGAATAAGCGAAAGTCTTGCCAACTTAGGTCGACTTTGAACAGAATTGCGCCCAGCTCGGGTCTGTGAGCTGGACCACAGACCACCGTCCGCCAGGCAAGTCGTGCGAACGAGGAGACAGCGGTGCGACGTCAGCGCAACACGTTCGGAACCAGACCACCCACCACCCTCCGCCGTCCGACCGCTTTAGCTCTGACCGCCGCCCTGGGTGCGATGACCCTGGTGGGGACTCCCGCAGCGGCGCACCCCGACGGCGAACACCTCCTGGTCTTCTCCAAGACGGCGGGCTTCCGGCACGACTCGATCCCGGAGGGCGTCGCCGCCATCACCGAGCTGGGCGCGGCCGGCGGCTTCACCGTCGAGGCCACCGAGGACGCGGGCGCGTTCACCGACGCCAACCTGGCCCGGTTCGACGCCGTGGTGTGGCTGTCCACGACCGGCGACGTGCTGGACGACGCGCAGCAGCAGGCGTTCGAGCGGTTCGTGGAGAACGGCGGCGGCTACGCCGGTGTGCACGCCGCCGCCGACACCGAGTACTCCTGGCCCTGGTACGGGCGGCTGGTCGGCTCCTACTTCAAGTCGCACCCGGACATCCAGGCGGCGGACGTCGAGGTGGAGGACCACGACCACCCGTCCACCGCCCACCTGCCGCAGACCTGGAACCGCACCGACGAGTGGTACAGCTACCAGTCCAACCCCCGGTCCGGGGTGAAGGTGCTGGCGTCGCTGGACGAGTCCAGCTACACCCCGACCGACCCGGCCGGCGACCACCCGATCTCCTGGTGCCACACGCCCGGCCAGGGCCGGTCCTGGTACACCGGCATGGGCCACACCAAGGAGTCCTACGCCGACCCGGCGTTCCGGGAGCACCTGCTGGGCGGCCTGCGGTACGCGCTGGGCGTCGCGCCCGCCGACTGCGAGCCCACCGCCGGTCCGCCGGTCGACTCCGACTTCGACCAGGTCACCCTCGCGCTGGGCGAGGAGAAGACCGGTGAGCCGATCGCGTTGGCCGTGCTGCCGGATCGCGAGGTCGTGCACACCTCGCGCGACGGCCGGGTCTGGCTGACCACCCCGGAGGCGACCACCACGCTGGCGGGACGCGTCCCGGTCTACAACCACGACGAGGACGGCCTGCAGGGCGTCGCGGTGGACCCGGACTTCGCCGACAACCGCTGGCTCTACCTCTACTACGCGCCACCGCTGTCCACCCCGGCCGGCGACGCCCCGGAGAACGGCACGGCCGCCGACTTCGAGCGCTTCCGCGGCCACAACCAGCTGTCCCGCTTCAAGCTCACCACCGACGGCGTGCTCGACCTGGCCAGTGAGCAGCGCATCCTCCAGGTGCCCGCCGACCGGGGCCTGTGCTGCCACGCCGGCGGCGAGATCGACTTCGACGCGGCGGGCAACCTGTACCTGTCCACCGGCGACGACACCAACCCCTTCGCCTCCGACGGCTACACCCCGATCGACGAGCGCGCCGACCGCAACCCCGCCTTCGACGCGCAGCGCTCCTCGGCCAACACCAACGACCTGCGCGGCAAGGTCCTGCGCATCACCGTCGCCGACGACGGCGCCTACACCGTGCCCGAGGGCAACCTGTTCGCGCCCGGCGTCGACAAGACCCGGCCCGAGATCTACGCCATGGGCTTCCGCAACCCCTTCCGCTTCGCCGTCGACAAGGCCACCGGCTGGATCCACCTCGGCGACTACGGCCCCGACGCGGGCTCGGCCGACCCCGCCCGCGGCCCCGGCGGCAGCGTCGAGTTCAACCTCGTCAAGCAGCCCGGCAACTACGGCTGGCCCTACTGCGTCGGCGACAACGTCCCGTACGTCGACCACGACTTCGCCACGGGAACCTCCGGCGACGCCTTCGACTGCGCCGCGCCGAAGAACACCAGCCCGCACAACACCGGGCTGGTCGACCTGCCGCCCGTCCAGCCCGCCTGGATCCCCTACGACGGCGGGTCGGTGCCCGAGTTCGGCGGCGGTGGCGAATCGCCGATGGGCGGGCCCACCTACGACTTCGACCCGGACCTGGACAGCCCGACCAAGTTCCCCGAGCACTTCGACGGCCGGACCTTCGCCTACGAGTGGGACCGCGGCTGGATCAAGACCATCGACGTCGGCCCGGACGGCGAGCGCGGCGCGATCACCCCGTTCTTCGACTCGATGACGCTGACCCGCCCGATGAACCTGGAGTTCGGCCCGGACGGCTCGCTCTACGTGCTGGACTACGGCAGCGGCTACTTCGGCGGCGCGGCGGACTCGGCGGTCTACCGCATCGACCACACCAAGGGCAGGCACACGCCGGTCGCGAAGCTGACCGCCGACCGCACGTCCGGCCCCGCGCCGCTGACCGTGGCGCTCGACCCCGCCGGCACCGCCGACGAGGACGGCGACCCGCTGACCTACGCGTGGGACTTCGACGGCGACGGCGCCACCGACTCCACCACCGCGGGCCCGGTCAGCCACACCTACACCACCACCGGCCAGTACACCGCGAAGCTGTCCGTCACCGACCCGACCGGCCTGGTCGGCTCGGCGAGCGTGGTCGTCAACGTCGGCAACACCGCGCCCGCGGTGGTGCTGAACGCGCCCGCCGACGGCCGGGTGTTCAGCTTCGGCGACCAGGTGCCGTTCTCGGTCACCGTCACCGATCCGGAGGACGGCCCGGTCGACTGCTCGAAGGTGACCGTGGAGTACATCCTCGGCCACGACGGCCACGGCCACCCGCTGACCCGCGCCACCGGCTGCGAGGGCGTGATCCCGACGCCCGCCGACGGCGGCCACGGCGTCGACTCGAACATCTTCGGCGTCATCAACGCGTCCTACACCGACGGCGGCGCGCCCGGCGCGCCCGCGCTGACCGGCGAGGACGAGGTGGTCCTGCAGCCGAAGGACAAGCAGGCCGAGTTCTTCACCGCCATGCGGGGCGTCCAGGTGGTCGAGGCCGGCACCGCGCAGGGCGACAAGCGGGTCGGCTACGTCGACGACGGCGACTGGATCGCGTTCGACCCGGTGAACCTGGGCGGCGTCACGGCGATCGGCTACCGGGTGTCCTCGGGCGGCTCCGGCGGCACGATCGAGGTGCGCGTCGACTCGCCGACCGGCCCGCTGGTGCAGCAGGCGCCCGTGCCGTCGACCGGCGGGTGGGACGACTACGTCGAACTCGCCCCGTCGCCGATCACCGACCCCGGCGGCAGCCACCGGTTGTTCCTGGTGTTCAAGGGCTCCGGCAGCCTGTTCGACGTGGACGCGGTCCGGTTCACCACCGGCGTCGCGCCGCCGACCTGGGAACCGGTGCGGGCCACGCCCGCCGAGTCGCACTCCGCGCAACGGGGCACGAAGGTGGTCCCGGCCGCCGAGGCGCAGGGCGGCAGCCAGGTCGGCAACGTGCACAACGGCGACTGGATCGCGTTCGACGGCGTCTCGCTGGCCGGCGTCACGGGCATCGGCTACCGGGTCTCGTCGGCCACGTCGGGCGGCACGATCGAGGCGCGGCTCGACTCGCCGACCGGACCGAGGCTGCTCAGCACCCCGGTCACCGGCACCGGCGACTGGCGCAGGCACACCGACATCGCGCCGGCGGACATCACCGACCCCGGCGGCACGCACCGGTTGTACTTCGTGTTCAGCGGTGGCCGAGGCGTGCTGCTGGACCTGGACACGATCACGTTCCGCGGCGCGGGCACGGTCACCGCCGCGGACGTGCCCGCGGAGGCGTTGACCGACCGGCAGGGCGTCGAGGTCTACGACCGGGAGACCGCCCAGGGCGGCAAGCGGGTCGGCGAGATCAACGACGGCGACTGGGTGTCGTACGCGGACGTGGACCTGGCGAAGGTCGCCGGCATCGGCTACCGGATCTCGTCCGCGGGCGTCGGCGGCACGCTGGAGGCGCGCGCCGACTCGCCGACCGGCCCGCTGGTGCACGAGCCGCTGACCGTGCCGGTCACCGGCAGCTGGGACCTCTACCTGGACCTCGCGCCGCGGGCCGTGGCGCTGACCGGCGTCCGCGACCTGTACCTGGTGTTCAAGGGCGGCGCCGGCGCCCTGTACGACGTCGACACCATCAGGTACCTGCGCTACCGGCAGGCGGGGTCCTGCGCGCCGGTCCAGCCGGAGCGGGGCTACCGGAGCCTCTACGACGGCACGGGCGTCACCGGGTGGCAGCAGGCCGGTCCCGGTCGGTTCGCGGAGGAGGACTGCACCCTGCGCTCGGAGGGCGGGCTGGGGCTGCTGTGGTTCGACGAGGAGTTCTCCGACTACCGGCTCAGGTTCGACTGGAAGGTCGCGGGCGACGACAACTCCGGCGTGTTCGTCGGCTTCCCCGACCCCGGCGCGGACCCGTGGGTGGCCGTGGACAACGGCTACGAGGTGCAGATCGACGCGACCGACGCGCCGGACCGCACCACCGGCGCCATCTACTCGTTCCAGTCCGCCGACCTCGCCGCCCGGGACGCCGCGCTCAAGCCGCCGGGCGAGTGGAACGCCTACGAGATCGTGGTGTCCAAGCAGCGCATCAGGGTGTTCCTCAACGGCGTGCTGGTGAACGACTTCACCGGCACCGACCCGGCGCGCGACCTGACCAGCGGCCACATCGGCCTCCAGAACCACGGCGACGGCGACGACGTGTGGTTCCGCAACATCCGCATCAAGGAGCTGACCAGATGACCGGGGAATCGCCCATGCCGTCCCGCCGCACGCTGCTGACCACCGCCCTCGCCGCGAGCGCGGCCGTCGCGCTGCCCGCCACCGCCTCGGCCGCCGGGGGTCCGGCGGGCGGCCCGGGGCGTCGGCGGGTGCCGAAGCAGTCGATCAGCATCCAGCTGTACACGTTGCGCGGCATCATGGGCGACGAGCCGGAGCCCGTGCTGTCGGCGCTGGCCGACATCGGCTACCGCAAGGTCGAGCTGGCCGGCACGTACGGCCGCGGCGCCGCCGAGTTCGCCCGCGTGCTGCGGCGGTGCGGGCTGCGGGCGACGTCCAGCCACGTCGGCATCGACGGCGACCTCGACCAGGTGATCGCGGACGCGCACGCGCTGGGGAACAAGTACGTGGTGGTGCCGTGGGTGGACTACGGGACCCTCGCCGAGTGGCGCGCGTTCACCGAGCGGTTGGAGGAGGCGGGCGGTCGGCTGCGGCGCGCCGGCCTCAGCCTCGGCTACCACAACCACGCGCACGAGTTCGCGGCCGTGGAGGGCGTGCGGCCGTTCGACGTGATCACGGCGGGCACGTCGCGGCGCAACGTGCACCTGGAGCTGGACCTGTACTGGGCGGTGGTCGGCGGCGTCGACCCGGTGCGGCTGTACCGGGAGCACTTCCCGCGGGTGCGGCAGTTCCACGTGAAGGACCGCGCGGCGGACGGGTCGTTCGCGGACCCCGGCACCGGCACGATCGACTTCGCGCGGATCTTCCGGGCTGCCGACGTGGTCGAGCACATCGTGGAGAACGACCAGCCGGCGGACGCCCTCACCACGGCCCGGGTCGGTTACGACTACCTCGTGAACCTCCGCTTCTGACACGTCGCGGAACGCGGCGGGCACGGCTCCCCGGCCGTGCCCGCAGGGCGCTCTAGTCGTCTTCCTTCGACTCGCCGCGACGGCGCATGAAGGCGAAGCCGGGGATGCCCTGGATCGCCTGCCGGACGTCGTTGGTGACCTCCAGCAGCTGGTGGATGTCCGGTCCGACGCGGTCCAGGGTGGCCAGGATCGGCAGCACGTCGTCGATCAGGTGCTTGGTCAGCACCGGGAGCTGGTCGACCAGCTGCACGGCGGCGTCCACCTCGTGCGGCGACAGGTCGTCCACGAACCGCTGCGCCAGCGGCTGGGCCGTCCGCGCGATCGGGGCGTAGGAGTCCAGCAGCTCGCGCGACGTGCGGGCGGTGCGGCCGACGTCGGTCGTCACGCCCTCGGCCGCCGCGGTGACCGCCCTGGCCCGCTCCACCAGCGCCTCGGTCTCGGCCAGCACGCGCTCGGTGCGGGTGACCATCCCGTCGGCGCGCCGGACCACGGCCTCGGCCGCGCCCAGCAGGTCGAGCACTCGGCCGGGCACGGACACGGCGGTCTCGACGGTCGTCCTCGCCAGGCCGAACAGGGCGCGCGGTGTCAGCTCCATGCCGTCCACTCTGCCGCATCCGGCGGCGCCCGGCCTCGGGGAGATCCCCGAGGCCGGGGGTTCGCCGGGTCCGGACGCGTCCCGGACGGCGTTCGGCCGAGTGTGGAGCGGGGGCTCGGCGGATATGCTGGCAGGACACCGCCCCCGTCACCTGACCAGGGGAGTTCCCATTGTCGCGCTTACGCTTCCTCGCTCACGCGATCGGCGCCGCCGTGCTGGCGGCGGGGTTGACCACCGCCGTGCTCACCGGCACGGCCAGCGCTTGCAGCTGCTACCCCGGTGACACCGAGCCGAAGCGCTACGAGCGGGCCCAGCACGTGTTCAGCGGCACCGTGGTCGCGTCCACCGTCGTCGAGGGCGGTCGGCCCGACTACGTCTGGGACGACCTCTACGACTACACCGTCGAGGTCGACCAGGAGTACAAGGGCGACGTGCCCGCCACCGTGTCCGTGACGACCAACTACGCGACGTCGATGTGCGGGTTGGGGCTCTCGGTCGGTGTGAAGTACCTGGTGTTCGCCTTCGGCGACGCCTCCGACGGCGTGGTCTCCACCAACTCGTGCTCCGGCACCAGGGGCGCGGCCGCCGGCCCGCCCGTGACGACGACCGCCGCGACGTCCGCCGCGGCGGCGGCGGTCGGCGCGGACTGCGCGGACGCCGCCCTCGCCTGACCGGGGGACCGGGGCGCCGGGGACGGTGGTCAGGCCAGCGCCAGGTCGACGCCCGCCTCCACGTGCAGGCGGGTCGAGTCGACCAGCGGCACGCCGCTGTCGGACTGGTCGACCAGCAGCGTGATCTCGGTGCAGCCGAGGATCACCGCCTCCGCGCCCCGGTCCACCAGGCGCGCCATCACGTCCCGGTACGCGGCGCGCGAGGCGGGCTCGACCCGGTTGCGGGTCAGCTCCTGGTAGATCACGTCGTGCACGAGCGTGCGGTCCGGCTCGTCCGGGACGACCAGCTCGATGCCGTGCTCGCGCATCCGGTCCCGGTAGAAGTCCTGCTCCATGGTGAACCGGGTGCCGAGCAGGCCGACGGTGCGGTACCCGGTCAACCGGCGCGCGGTGGCGTCCACGATGTGCACGAACGGCACCCCGACGGCGTCGGTGATCGCGTCGGCCACCTTGTGCATGGTGTTGGTGCACAGCAGGACCAGCTCCGCGCCCGCGCCTTCGAGCTTGCGCGCGGCCTCGGCGAGCAGTTCGCCCGACCGCTCCCACTGCCCGGTCCGCTGCAGCTCCTCGACCTCGGCGAAGTCGACGGTCAGCAGCAGGCTCGGCGCGCAGTGGTGCCCGCCCAGCCTGCGCCGGGTCTCCTCGTTGAGCAGCCGGTAGTACTCGGCGGAGGACTCCCAGCTCATCCCGCCGATCAAGCCGATGGTTCGCATGGCCGTGATTCTGCCGCCTCGCACCGCCCGGAGCTGCGGCATTTTCCCCTGGTGGCGCACCTCAGCTGCTCCTCGGGCATCTCGGACGTGCCGCTGCCGGGCGACACCACCGGCGCGAACCTCGACCGGACCGTCGCCGCGCACGGCGACCGGGTCGGCAGCTGGTCGCCCAACCGGGCCGAGTGGGTCGTGGTCCAGCACGCCACCGCGCGGATCGGCGCGATCCTGGTCACCGTCAACCCGTCGTACCGGGCGCACGAGCTGGAGCACGTGCTGAACCGGTCCGGCGTGCGCACGCTCGTCGCGGCCCGGGAGTTCAAGACCTCCGACTACGCCGGGATGATCGCCGAGGTGCGCCCCCGCTGCGCCCCGGTACGCGCACGTGGCCGACGAGTTCCCGATGACCGTCACCGGCAAGGTCCGCGAGGTGGAGATGCGCGAGCGGGCCGTCGACGTCCTCGGCCTCGCCGACGCGGACGCCGTGGAGCGCGCGCAGGCGCTACGGCGTCCGCGCCTCCTCGGCGAACTGGGTCCGGTACAGCTCCTCGTAACGGCCGCCGGCGGCGAGCAGGTCGGCGTGCGTGCCGCGCTCCACCACCCGGCCGCCCTCGACCACGAGGATCAGGTCGGCCGCCCGCACGGTCGACAGCCGGTGCGCGATGACCACCGCCGTCCGGCCGTGCAGCGCCTCGCCGAGCGCCGCCTGCACCGCGGCCTCCGACGTGGAGTCCAGGTGCGCGGTGGCCTCGTCCAGGATCACCACGCGCGGCTTGGCCAGCAGCAGCCGCGCGATCGTCAACCGCTGCCGCTCACCGCCGGACAGCCGGTAGCCGCGCTCGCCGACCACGGTGTCCAGCCCGTCCGGCAGCGACCCCACCAGCTCGGCCAGCCGCGCCCGGCCCAGCACCTCCCACAGCTCCTCCTCCGTCGCCGACGGCTGCGCGAGCAGCAGGTTCGACCGGATCGACTCGTGGAACAGGTGGCCGTCCTGGGTGACCATGCCCAGCGCGTCGCGGATCGAGTCGGCGGTCAGGTCGCGGACGTCCACACCGGACAGCCGCACCGCGCCCGAGTCCACGTCGTACAGCCGGGGCAGCAGCGAGGCGATGGTGGACTTGCCCGCGCCCGACGAGCCGACCAGCGCCACCACCTGGCCCGGTTCGGCCCGGAACGAGACGTCGTGCAGCACCTCGACCCCACCCCGGTTGTCGAGCACCGCCACCTCCTCCAACGACGCCAGCGACACCTTGTCCGCGGCCGGGTAGGCGAACCGGACGCCCTCGAACTCCACCGACACCGGACCGTCCGGCACCGACCGCGCGCCCGGCCGCTCGGCGATCAGCGGCCGCAGGTCCAGCACCTCGAAGACCCGCTCGAAGCTCACCAGGGCGCTCATCACCTCGACCCGCGCGCTGGCCAGCGCCGTCAGCGGCGCGTACAGCCTGGTCAGCAGCAGCGCCAGCGCCACCACCGAACCCGCGTCCAGCTCGCCGGCCAGCGCGTAGAACCCGCCCAGCCCGTACACCACGGCCAGCGCCAGCGCCGACACCAGCGTCAACGCGGTCAGGAACACGGTCTGCACCATGGCCGTGCGCACGCCGATGTCCCGCACCCGCCGCGCCCGCCGCGCGAACTCGTCCGACTCGTGCGCGGGCCGGCCGAACAGCTTCACCAGCGTCGCGCCCGGCGCCGAGAACCGCTCGGTCATCTGCGTGCTCATCGTCGCGTTGTGGTTGGCCGCCTCCCGCTCCAGCCGGGCCAGCCGGGCGCCCATCCGCCGCGCCGGCACCACGAACACCGGCAGCAGCACCAGCGCCAGCAGCGTGATCTGCCAGGACAGGCTGATCATCACCACCAGCGTCAGCGCCAGCGTGACCAGGTTGCCCACCACGCTGGACAGCGTGTCGCTGAACGCCCGCTGCGCGCCGATCACGTCGTTGTTCAGCCTGCTCACCAGCGCCCCGGTGCGGGTGCGGGTGAAGAACGCGATCGGCATCCGCTGCACGTGGTCGAACACCGTGGTCCGCAGGTCGAGGATCAGGTCCTCGCCGATGCTCGCCGACAGCCACCGCGCGACCAGGCCCAGCGCCGCCTCCAGGAGCGCGATCCCGGCGATGACGGCCGCGAGCACGAGCACCACCCGGTACGCCGCGCCGTTGACGATCGAGTCCACGATCCGGCCCGCGAGGACCGGCGTCACCACCGCCAGCACCGCCACGACCACGCTCAGCCCCAGGTACTGGGCCAGTCGGACCCGGTGCGGCCGGGCGAACGCCCAGATCCGGCGGAAGGTGGCCGCGGAGAACGGCCGCTTGTCGTCCTGCGCGTTCGTCACGTGGTAGAGCGACATCCACGCGGTGGTCTCCATGTCCATGCCAGGCAACGTAGGACCTGGACTCGACTGGAGGTCAAGGTTCGGGCAACCCCGCGCGAACCTTTCCGGCCGATCCGGGAATGGATCAGCGGTCGCCCGGCGTTGACCGGGGGAGACTGGCACGTGAGCACTTGGGGAGGCACGCGGTGGCGCTGGACCCGGAGGATCTGTTCGAGGTCGACTCCGACGTCCCGGACCTGACCGGAGCGGTGCTGCTGCACCACTTCGACGGTTTCATGGACGCCGGCGCGGCGGGCGGGGCGCTCGTCGCCCACCTGCTGGAGGTGCACGAGCACCGGGTGATCGCCCGGTTCGACGTCGACGACCTGATCGACTACCGCGCCCGTCGGCCGACGATGACCTACGCCACCGACCGGTGGGAGTCCTTCGACAAGCCCGAGCTGGTCGTCCACCTGCTGCACGACGCGGTCGGCACCCCGTTCCTGCTGATGACCGGCCCCGAGCCGGATCGCCGGTGGGAGGCGGTGACCGAGGCGGTGCGGTCGCTGGTCGAGCGGTGGGAGCTGCGGCTGGCCGTCAGCTTCCACGGCATCCCGATGGGCGTGCCGCACACCCGCAAGCTGTCGGTCATCTCGCACGCCACCCGGCCGGAGCTGGTCGTGGAGAGCTCGCCGTTCAACCGGGTGCAGGTGCCGGGCAACCTGTCGGCGCTGATCGAGCTGCGCCTGGGTGAGGCGGGTCACGACGCCATGGGCTTCGCCGCCTACGTGCCGCACTACCTGGCGCAGGGCACCTACCCGACCGCCGCGCTCGGCCTGCTGCACTCGTTGACCAAGTCGACCGGCCTGGTGATCCAGGCGGCCGCGCTGAACGAGGCCGCGAGCCGGACGGACGCCGAGATCGCCCGCCAGGTGGCGGAGTCGAGCGAGGTCGCGCAGGTGGTGGAGGCGCTGGAGCGGCAGTACGACGCGTTCACCGAGGCGTCGGACAACCTCCTGCTGCCCGACGACGAGCCGCTGCCCAGCGCCGACGAGCTCGGCGCCGAGTTCGAGCGCTTCCTGGCCGAGCAGCAGCGCGACCACTGACCGGCACTGACCGACCGGGGGTCGTGGATGATGGCGCCGTGCCCGAACCCACGCCCCCGACGTCGCTGGCCGACGTCCGCGCCCGCATCGACGTGATCGACACCGAGCTGGTGGGCCTGCTGGCGCGGCGGCAGGAGCTGGTGCGGGCCGCCGCGTCGTTCAAGTCGGACGACCGGGCGGTCCGGGCTCCGGACCGGGTCGCCGCGGTGGTCGAGTCGGTGCGCGAGCGGGCCGCGGCCGCCGGGCTGGAGCCCGCGGTGGCCGAGGCGGTCTGGCGGGCGATGATCGGCGCGTTCATCGAGTTCGAGCTGGCCAGGCACGCCGAAACCCGCCAGGGCGGCTGAGCCCGAGCCGGCCGGGTGGAAGCCGGGCCAAGCGGTCGAGGTCAGAGGTACAGGTCGGCGAGCAGGCGGTAGGAGTCGAGCAGCGCGGTCCGGTCGTAGGTGCTCGTGGTGACCAGCACCTCGTCGGCCGCCGTGCGGTCGACCAGCGCGTCCAGCGCCTTGGCCACCTCCGACGGCGTGCCGTGGACGTGCCCGTGCAACGCCTGCTCGAACCGCGTGCGCTCACGCTCCGTCATCGGCTCGGCGAGGACGTCGTCCGGCGCGCTCAACGGCGGGAACTCGCCGCGGGTGCGCGAGTGGGCCATCGCCCAAGCCTCCGGCAGCAGGAGTCGCCAGGCGTCCTCGGCGGTGTCCGCCACGGCGACCGTCGTGGAGACCACCACGTACGGCTCGGTCGCCCAGACCGACGGGCGGAACCTCGCCCGGTAGGCCGCGACGGCCTCGACCATCGCGTCCTCGCCGCGGAACCCGCCGATGACGAGCGGGACGCCGTGAGCCGCCGCCACGCGCGCCCCGGCCCCGGTGGCCAGCACGAACGGGGCCACCCGCAGGCCGTGGGCCGGGTAGCCGCGCACCGCCTGGTCGCCGGTGAAGTAGCCCAGCAACTCGGTGAGCTTCGGGCCGAACTCGTCGGCGTCCCCCTTGTCGTGCCCGAGCGCCCGGCGCACCGGCTCGATGAACCCGACCGACCGGCCCAGGCCCATGTCCACGCGCCCCGGGAACAGCGACTCCAGCACGCCGAACTGCTCGGCCACCACCAGCGGCTGGTGGTTGGGCAGCATCACGCCGCCCGTGCCGACCCGGATGGCGGAGGTCGCGGCGGCCACGGCGGCGGCCAGCACGGTCGGCGCGGAACCGGCCACACCGGGCACGCCGTGGTGCTCGGACACCCAGAAGCGGTGGTAGCCGAGCCGTTCCACCTCGCGGGCGAACGCGACCGTGTCGCGCAGCGCCTCGGGGTGGCCGTGCCCGGCGCGCACGCGCGACCTGTCCAGCACCGAAAGCCTCACCACCGGGTCAACGACCCGGACCCGGGCGGCATTCCGGACCTCAGAGCCTGCTGGTGTCGGTCGGCACGCCCAGCCGGACCTTCCCGTAGGTCTCGAACAACCGGCGCGACACGATCGAGTGCTGCGCGGCCACGTGGGCGTCCCGCAGGCACCGCTGCAACGGCGCGTCCTCGAACACCGAGCTGCCGCCGCCGAGGTCGAACGCCAGCCGCGTCACCGACGCCGCCTCGGCCGCCGCGTGCGAGCACGCCAACCGCAACCGCGCCCGGTCCCGCACCGAGCCCGGCGAGCCGGCCACCGCGTCCGCCCAGCGGGCCGCCACCTCGGCGTGCAGGAACGCCCGCGCCGCCGACAGCCGGGCCTCCGCCACGCCCAGGTCGTGCTGCGCCCCGACCTGCTCGGCGAGCACCGCCGACGCGTACTGGGGCGTCTTGACCACCGCCAGCGCCTCCACCTCCTCGACCGCCCGCGCCGCGATGCCCAGGCCCACCGCCGCCACGCCGACGGCCAGGAACGCGAAGAACGGGAACGTCGGCAGCGGACCGGGCACCCGCAGCGCGGGCGGCCACACCTGCCTGCGGGTGGGCACGAACGCGCCCGCCACCTCCCAGTCGTGCGACCCGGTGGCCCGCAGGCCGGCCGCGTGCCAGGTGTCGTGCACCGTCACGTCGGCCGCCGGGAAGATCATCAGCCGCGGGCCCTCCGGGGTCAGCGCGCCGCCGACGACCCAGTCGCACAGCGGCACCGCGCTGCCCCAGCCCCACCGGCCGTCGACCCGGTGCCCGCCGTCCACCGGGACCGCCCGGCCGACCGGCGCGGCGGTGCCCGCGATCACCGACTTCGGCGACCCGAACACCTCGGCGGCCGCGTCCGGTGGCAGGTACCACGCCAGGGACGACGTCGCGCTGGTCGTCATCGCCGTCCACCCGGCCGAGCCGTCGGCCCTGGCCAGGTCCTCGACGGCCACCGCCCAAGACGGCAGGTCGACCTCACCGCCGCCGAGAGAGGCGGGCGCGAGCATCCGCGTCGCGCCCGCCTCGACCAACGCCGCCACGACCGCCGGGGAGAGTCGACGATCGCGGTCGGCCGTGGTCGCTTCCGCTCTGATCAAGGTGTGCACACCGTGATCATGCACCGTCACGTCAGGAGACGGTCCACTTCTGGTTCGCGGCGCCGGTGCACGTCCACAGGTGCAGCCTGGTGCCGTTGGCGGAGCTGTTGTTCGACGCGTCCAGGCACTTGTTCGCCTGGATGTTCACGATGTCGTTCGCGCCGCTGACGGCCCACTTCTGCGCGCCGGTCCCGTTGCAGTCCCACAACTGCGCCAGCGTGCCGTCGGCCGTGCCGCCCGACGCCGCGTCGAGGCACTTGCCCAGGGCGCGGATCGTGCCGTCACCCGGCCGCGACCACTGCTGGGCGGCCGTGCCGTTGCAGTCCCACAGCTGGACCGCCGTGCCGTTGGCCGGGTTCGCGCCCGCCACGTCGACGCACTTGCCGCCGATGCCGGTGATCCGGCCGCCGGTGGGCTGGCTGCCGTCCGCCGTGGACACCCGCACGTAGTCGATCACGAACTGCTGCGGGAACGTGGTGCTCGCGTCCGGGTAGCCCGGCCACTCGCCGCCGACCGCCAGGTTGAGGATGATGAAGAACGGCTTGTTGAACACCCACTGCCGGCCGCCGAGGTCGGCGGGCGTGCGGCGCTGGTAGACGTTGCCGTCCACGGACCACGCGATGCCGCTCGGCGTCCACTCGATGGCGAAGGTGTGGAAGCCGTCGGCGAAGTTCGGCCCGTTGAAGGGCTGGCCGATGCCGCCCGCGCCCGAGTACCCCGGACCGTGGATGGTGCCGTACACGGTGTCGAGGTCGTGGCCCAGGAACTCCATGATGTCGATCTCGCCGCTGTTGGGCCACGGGTTGCCGGAGTTGATGTCCTGGCCGAGCATCCAGAACGCGGGCCAGATGCCCTTGCCGCGCGGCATCTTCATCCGCGCCTCGACCTTGCCGTAGGTCGTGGTGAACTTGCCCGCGGTGTTGATCCGGGCCGAGGTGTACTGGCAGCGGCCGTACCAGCAGTTGTAGTTGCCGGGGTTCTCCTTGCGGGCGGTGATGACGAGGTTGCCCGCGCCGTCCATCGACGCGTTGCTCGCCGACGTCGTGTAGTACTGGTGCTCGCGGTTGTTGCCGTTGTTGTCGCCGACCTCGGTGTTCCACTTCGAGGCGTCGACCCTGGTGCCCGCCGGGCCGTTGAACTCCTCGGCGAAGGTCACCGCCATGGTGCCCACGTCGGCGGCGGCGTTGGAAGCCGGGGCGGCTTGCGCGGCGGGCACGGCCAGCGCGCCGAAGGCGAGCGCGACCGCACTCACCACCACTCGTGTCCTCATCGACACTCCCTTCACTCTGGCGACGGCCAGCCAGAACTTACTGCATAGCCTTTAATCAAGTCACGATGAAAGTACGGCGCTTTACTGTCCTCATGCCGGGACACCCACCGGCCCGACGAGGAGGTCGACACCCATGGCCATGCTGCGCAGCTACGTGTCCGGGCGCTGGCACGCGCCGTCCACCGAGGGCGCCCCGCTGCACGACGCGGTGACCGGCGAGGAGATCGCCCGGATCTCGTCCCAGGGCGTCGACATGGCGGCGGCCCTGGACCACGGCAGGCGCGTCGGCGGCCCGGCGCTGCGGGAGCTGACCTTCCACCAGCGCGCGGCGCTGCTCAAGGCGCTGGCCTCGAACCTGCGGGAGCACCGCGACGAGCTGTACGCGCTGTCCGCCAGGTCGGGCGCCACCAGGACCGACTCGCTGATCGACGTGGACGGCGGCATCGGCGTGCTGTTCGGCTACGCGAGCAAGGCCAAGCGCGAGCTGCCCAACGACAAGGTGTTCGTCGACGGCGCGGTGGAGCCGCTGAGCAAGGGCGGCACGTTCGTCGGCCAGCACGTCGCCACCCCGCTGCGGGGCGTCGCGGTGCAGATCAACGCCTTCAACTTCCCCATGTGGGGTCCGCTGGAGAAGTTCGCGCCCGCGTTCATCGCCGGCGTGCCGTCGCTGATCAAGCCCGCGTCGCAGACCGCCTACATCACCGAGAAGCTGGTCGAGCTGATGCTCGCCTCGGACCTGCTGCCGGAGGGCTCGCTCCAGCTGGTCACCGGCAGCGCGGGCGACCTGCTCGACCACCTGACCGGCCAGGACCTGGTCGGCTTCACCGGCTCCGCGTCCACCGCCCAGGTGCTGCGCACGCACCCCACCGTGGTGCGCAACAGCGTCCGCTTCAACGCCGAGGCCGACTCGTTGAACTGCTCGATCCTCGGCCCGGACGCGGCCCCGGGCACCCCCGAGTTCGACCTGTTCGTCAAGCAGCTCGTCAGCGAGATGACGGTCAAGGCGGGCCAGAAGTGCACCGCGATCCGGCGCGCCCTGGTGCCCGCGCCCCTGCTGGACGCCGTCGCCGACGCCGCGACCGCGCGGCTGGCGAAGGTCGTCATCGGCAACCCGGCCAACGAGACCGTGCGGATGGGCGCGCTGGCGGGCGTCGAGCAGCGCGAGGAGGTCCGGCGGTCGCTGAAGGCGCTGCTGGAGGCCGGTGACGTCGTCTACGGCTCGCTCGACCGGGTGGACGTGGTGGACGCCGACGCCGAGCGCGGCGCGTTCCTGTCGCCCGTGCTGCTCAAGGCCGACCCCGACCGCGCCCAGCCGCACGAGGTGGAGGCGTTCGGGCCGGTGTCCACGCTGATGGCCTACCGGGACGCCGGGCACGCGGTCGAGCTGGCCGCCCGCGGCGCGGGCAGCCTGGTCGGCTCGGTCGTCACGCACGACGCGGACTTCGCCCGGGACGTCGTGCTCGGCGTGGCGCCGTGGCACGGCCGGGTGCTGGTGCTCGACCGGGACGACGCCAAGGAGTCCACCGGCCACGGCTCGCCGCTGCCGATGCTGGTGCACGGCGGGCCGGGCCGGGCGGGCGGCGGCGAGGAGATGGGCGGCATCCGGGGCGTGCTGCACCACATGCAGCGCACCGCCGTGCAGGCCAGCCCGCGGGTGCTCAGCGCGGTCACCGGGCGGTGGGTCGCGGGCGCGCCGCGCACCGAGTCGGACGTGCACCCGTTCCGCAAGTCGCTGCGCGAGCTGCGGATCGGGGACACCGTCGTGGCCGGGCCGCGGACCGTGACGCTCGCCGACATCGAGCACTTCGCCGAGTTCACCGGCGACACGTTCTACGCGCACACGGACGAGGAGGCCGCGGCGGCGAACCCGTTCTTCGGCGGCCGGGTCGCGCACGGCTACCTGGTCGTGTCGTTCGCGGCGGGCCTGTTCGTCTCGCCCGAGCCGGGGCCGGTGCTGGCCAACTACGGGCTGGAGAGCCTGCGGTTCCTCACGCCGACGTTCCCCGGCGACGAGCTGACCGTGACGTTGACCGCGAAGCAGATCACGCCGCGCGAGGACCAGGAGTACGGCGAGGTCCGCTGGGACGCCGACCTGGTCAACCAGAAGGGCGAGTCGGTGGCCAAGTACGACGTGCTGACGCTGGTGGCCAAGAAGCAGGCGTGACCGGGAAGCGGGCGTGACCAAGAAGTCGTCGGGAACGGGAACACCGCCGCGCCCCGCCCGGTTGGCGCGGAGGGAGACCGATTCTCAACGAGCTTCGAGGAGCACCTGAGGTGTCTGAGACCTTTGCGCTGGGCGGGGACCTGACCGTCAACCGGCTCGGCTACGGCGCCATGCGGCTGACCGGCGAGGGCATCTGGGGCTACCCGGCCGACCGCGACAACGCGATCGCCCTGCTGCGCCGGGTGGTCGAGCTGGGCGTCAACTTCATCGACACCGCGGACTCCTACGGTCCGCACATCAACGAGGAGCTGATCCGGGAGGCCCTGCACCCGTACCCGGAGGACCTGGTCATCGCGACCAAGGGCGGCCTGCTGCGCACCGGCCCGAACGAGTGGCCGGTGCTCGGCAAGCCCGCCTACCTGCGGCAGGCCGTGGAGACCAGCCTGCGCCGGCTCGGCCTGGACCGCATCGACCTCTACCAGCTGCACCGCGTCGACCCGGACTTCCCGCTGGAGGACCAGGTCGGTGAGCTGCGCGAGCTGCAGGAGGAGGGGAAGATCCGGCACATCGGGCTGTCCGAGGTGGACGTGGACCAGCTCGAGGCGGCGCGGGCGGTCGCGCCGATCGTCAGCGTGCAGAACCTCTACAACCTGGCGAACAGGCAGCACGAGGCCGTGCTGGAGGCCACCACCGAGCAGGGCATCGCGTTCATCCCGTGGTTCCCGGTGGCGACCGGCGAGCTGGCCCGGCCGGGCGGGGTGCTGGACGAGGCGGCCCGGGAGCACGGCTCCACGCCCGCGCAGCTCGCGCTGGCGTGGCTGCTGCGCAAGTCGCCGGTCGTGCTGCCGATCCCCGGCACCTCGTCCATCGCGCACCTGGAGGAGAACGTCGCGGCGGCCGGGATCGAGCTGACCGACGAGGAGTTCGGGAAGCTGTCCGCGCTGGCCTGACCGCTCCGCGCTAAGCCGGGTCGAACTGCCGCTGTTCGACCCGGCTCCGCAGCTTGTCGGGCAGGTCGGCCAGGGCCGGGCGCAGGTCCGGCAGCAGCTCGGGCTCCAGGGTCAGGGCGCGGAAGACGACCGCCACCGTGACGTCGTGGTCCGGCCGGTGCACGACGTCGATCCCGTCACCCGCGGCGATCGTGCCGGGCTCCAGGACCTTGAGGTAGGCGCCGGGCAGTGCCCGTCGGGTGAACGTCTTCACCCACCCCCGCTCCTCCATCACGCCGGCGAACGTGCGGCACGGGATGCGCGGGCTCGTCACCTGGAGCAGCAGCCCGCCGATCCGCCACCGCTCGCCGATCCGCGCGCCGCACACGTCGACGCCGACCGTGGTCAGGTTCTCGCCGAACAGACCGGGGCCGAGGTCGCGGCCCAGCTCCGCCGACCAGCCGTCCAGGTCCTCCCGCGCGTAGGCGTAGACGGCCTGGTCGTCGCCGCCGTGGTGGGCCAGGTCCGAGATGTGGTCGCCGACGAGGCCGCTGCCGCCCTCGCCCCGCGCGCCCGGCGCGCGGACGTCCACCGGGCCGGCCGCGGGGCGCTTGACGATGCCGGTGTGGCCCAGCTGGGCCTGGTCGAGGTCGACGCGGGAGCCGACGTTGATCGTGAGCACGTGAGGCATGGGACCGACGTTAGCCGAGCCGGTTTCGGGGTTGGCGCCCTTTGTCGCGGCGGGTGGGGGAGGATGGCCTTGTTCACCGGCCGCGGGGGGAGTCATGCGCAAGTCCGTCGTCGCGTTGGTGCTGGCCGCTGTGCTGCCGGTCGCCGGGGCCCTGGCGGGTTGCGCGGAGCGGACGGGCCTGCCGACGCCGACCCTGGGCCCGGCGGCGGCCGACAGCGCCGCGCTGGTCACCGACCTGACCGCCCGCGCCGACGGGCAGCGGTCCGTCCGGTTCACGTCCGAGACCACCATGACCGGCCTGCGGGTGACGCTGGACGGCGACCTGCTGCGCACCCCGGACGGCCGGTTGGTGTCGGCCCGGGAGGACTCGTCCACCGACGTCGTGGTGCTGGAGGACGCCGGCTACTCGCGCACCGACGGCGGCCCGTGGACCAGGCTCGACCTGGCCGACCGGGCGCCCGTGCACGCGGACACCACGGTGGCGGGCCTGGCCGACGAGGTCGACCCGGCGGTGGTGGTCGAGGCGCTGGCCGGGAGCCTGCTCGTGACGACGGGCGACGAGCTGGTCGACGGCGTGCCGACCCGCCGGTACACCGTGCTGGTCGACCTGCGGGTGCAGGCCGAGCGGACGCCCGCGGGCACCCGGCGCGCGCAGCTGCTGGCGGCGTACGAGTCCGGCTTCACCGCGTCCGCCACCGTGTGGGTGGGTCCGGGCGACCTGCCGGTGCGGGTGGAGCAGGTGCTGAAGACGTTGGAGGACAACGACTTCCAGCGCACGGTGCACCGCTTCACCGACTGGAACGCCGACATCCGGGTGACCGCGCCCGTGTCCTGACGACCAGGCCCAGGTGGCTAGCCGAAGCGCAGGGCCCGGCGGATGTCCGTGGTCAGCGCGGGGCGGCCGTCCAGCTCGCTGTCCGGGTTCGGCGCGATGCCGCCGGCCGCGACCCGGTCGAGGGTGGCCAGCCCGGCCGGGGTGATCCGGCCGAAGACGGTGTAGTTGGGCCGCAGCACGGAGTCCGAGGTGACCAGGAAGAACTGGCTGCCGTTGGTGTCCGGGCCCGCGTTCGCCATGGCCAGCGTGCCGCGCGGGTAGATCCGGCGCTCGCCGGTCGGGTCGTTCGGCGCCGGCGGCAGGTCGGTCGGCAGCTCGTCGGCGTACCGGTAGCCGGGGCCGCCCTCGCCGGCGCCGGACGGGTCGCCGCACTGGAGGACCTTCAGGGTCGGGTAGGCGGTGAGCCGGTGGCAGGTCGTGTCGTCGTAGAACTTCTTGCGGACCAGGTGCAGGAAGCTCTGCACGGTGCAGGGGGCCTGCGCGCGGTCCAGGACCAGCGGGACCGGGCCCTGGTTGGTCATCAGCAGGACGACCGGGTGGCCGCGGTCGGGGGTGTGCCGGGGGTCGGGCGGCAGCGGCACCGGGCGCGCGGCCGGCTCGTCGGGCGTCACGGTGTACGCGCACGGGCCGCGGGTCACGCCCGTCGCGCCGGTCGCCTCGGTTGCTCCGGTCGCCCCGCCGGTCGAGGGGGACGCCTGCGCCACCCCGCCGCCGAGGGCCATCATCAGCGCCACTGCCACCAGGATCTTCACCCGACCAGGTGTAGCGGACGATCACCGCGGTAGCTAGGGCCGGTCGGCGGGTCCGGCCAGGTCGGTCAGGTCCGGTCAGGTCCGGTCGACGGGCCCGAGCGAAGCGGCGTAGGCGCAGAGCGATTCCCGGTCCGGCAGGGCGGTCTTCGTGATCAGGCTCGCCACGTGCTTCTCCACCGTCCGCGGCGAGATGTGCAGCCGCGTGGCGATCGCCTTGTTCCCCAACCGGCCCACCAGCAGCCGGAACACCTCGAACTCCCGCACCGTCACGCCCAGCGCCCGCAGCTCGCGCGGCACCTGGTCGGAGCCCGTCCGCCGCTGCGGCACCGAGGCACCGACCTGCCGCAGCAGGCCCCGGCACGCGCTGGCCACGGCGGGCAGGCCGGCCTGGTGGAAGAACTCCTCCGCGCCGCGCAGCCAGGCCACCGGCTCGCCCCAGCCGTCGACCACGGCCGCCTCCGCCACCAGCCGCAGCCCCAGGTGCCTGGCCAGCGGGTGGATCGAGGCCGCCTCGCGGGCCACCCGGACGGCCTGCGCCGCCTCCTCCTCCCGGCCGAGCCTGCCCAGCAGCACGGCCAGCGCGAACTGCGCGAAACCCCGGTTCCAGCGCATCCGGGCCGCCGCCGAGGCGGTCACCTCCCGGTAGCCGTCCAGGTCGACCGCGCCGGACAGCGCGTCCAGCAGCAGCCGCAGCCCGTGCCGCCCGGACAGGTGGTACACCGTCGGCGTCTCCGCCTCGTGCGCCATCGCCCGCGCCAGGTCCTGCCCGGCCGTCGCGCGGTCCTCCTCCAGCAGCGCGCAGAACGCCCGCGCCAACCCGAAGCACAGCGGGCGCTCCTGCGAGCCGACCCCGCCGATCGCGTCGAACGCCTCGATCGCGGCGTCCATCTCGGCCCGCCTGCCCTGGTGCGCGGCGGCCGTCGCCTGCGCCATCAGCCCGTACAGGGTCAGGTGTTCGAGCTGCAACCGCCGGGTGTCCGCGACGATCCGCGCCAGCCTGCCCGCCGCCGCGTCGTACTCGCCGCGCAGCACGGCGTCCAGCCCGAGGATCGACTCCGCGCCGTAGGCGACGCTGATCGCGCCGAGCCGCAACGCCTCCTCCCGCGCCTCGACCAGCTCGGTCGCCACGCCGTCGGCCAGCCAGTCCAGCCCGGCCTGCCTGCTCACCGCGTACAGCCGCTGGATCGGCAGCCCGTGCTCCTCGGCCAGGTCACGCGCGTGCCGGAAGCACTCCGCCGCCTCGCCCAGGTCGCGCTCCCGCGCCAGCACGCCCAGCAGCTGCCACGCCTCGCAGCCGACCTGGGGCAGCGGCACCCGCTTGGCCGCGTCCGCCGCCCGCCTGGCCAGGAACTCGGCCGAGGCGATCCGGTCCGGCAGCTCCACGTGCAACGTCGTCAGCGCGGCCACCGCGTCCAGCCGGGCGGTGTGCTCGTCGTCGGCGTCCGGGCCGAGCAGGGCGCGGGCCGCCTCCACGTGCGCCATGCTGTCGTTCCACCGGCCGGCCACGTTGGCGACCTGCGCGAACGTGGTGTGCAGCTCCCCGCGCCGGACCCGGCTCAACCCGGCCGCGCTCAGCTCGGCCACCGCGTCGACCAGCGCGAACGCCCGTTCGAACTGGCCCGCCTCGGCCAGCGCGGGCAGCAGCGAGGCCAGCACGTCGGCCCGGACCGAGACGTCCACCCCGCTGGCCAGCAGCCGGTGCGCGTGGTCGAGCAGCCGCACCGCGGACCCGGCCGCGCCGTCGGCCAGCGCCCGCCGCCCGGCCTCGGCCAGCAACGCGCCCGCCTCCGCGGTCTGCCCGGCGTCCAGCCGCAGCGACGCCACCAGCGCGCACCACTCGCCCTCCAGTTCGGGGTGCAGCTCCCGCACGGCGTCCGCGGTCCGCCGGGACAGCTCGGCCCGGTGCGGCGGCGGCAACTGCGCCAGCAGCGCCTCGGCGGTCAGCGGGTGCCGGAACGCGTACCAGTCCGGCACCGGCTCGTCCGGCGTGACGAGCTGCGCGGCCACGCCCGCGTGCAGGTGGGACAGCAGGCTGCGGTCGTCCAGGCCGGTCACCTCGCGCAGCACCGACAGCGGGAACCGGTGGCCGAGCACGGCGGCGACGGACAGCAGCTCGCGGCCCTGCGGCCCGAGCCGTTCGGTGCGGTGCGCGATGGACCGCACCAGGGCCGACGGCACGTCGATGCGCAGCTCGCCCAGCACCTGCCAGCCACCCGGACCGCGCACCAGCAGGCCGCCGTTGACCAGGCCGTGCAGCATCTCCTCGACCACGAACGGGTTGCCCGCGCTGTCCGCCCACATCCGGGCCGCGACCTCGTCGGGCACCTCGGCCGCGTCGACCTCCAGGCAGGCGGCGACCATCCGGCGCACCTGCGGCTCGGTCAGCCGGCGCAGTTCCAGCAGCACGCCGGCTTCCCGCTGCGCGGCGAGGCGGACCACGTCGAGCGTCGGGCCGGGGTGGGCGCGGGTGGTCACCAGCAGCGCGGCGGGCACCTGGTCCAGGTTGTCCACCAGGTAGTCGACGACGGCCAGCGTCTCGGCGTCCGCGTCGTGCAGGTCCTCCAGCACCACCAGGCACGGCCGGTCCCGGCCGACCACGGCCAGCAGCCGCAGCACCGCCTCGGCCAGCACGACCACGGACTGCGCCTGGCGCTGCTCCTCCGAACCGGACCGCTCGCGGCCCAGCTCGGGCACCAGGGCGCCGAGCGCGGGCTGGTACGGGCCGAGTTCCCGCAGGTCCGGGCCGTCGCCCGTGCGCAGCAGGGACATCAGCGCCTCGGCCAGCGGCCGGAAGGGCACGATCGGCCCGATCGTGCTGCCGCGCCCGCGCAGCACCCTCATGCCGCGGTCGAAGGCGGCGCCGGCGGCGAAGCGCGCCAACCTGGTCTTCCCGATGCCCGCTTCCCCGACGAGGAAGACGGCACGTCCGCGCCGGTCCTCGGCGTCGGTCAGTACCCGGTCGAGCACGCGGAGTTCTTCGTCGCGGCCGACCACGACCGGCGCGCGGGTGTGCATGGGACGACCATAGTCAAGCTGATCGACCGCACACCAAACTGCCCGCACCCCCAGAGGGCGGGCAGTCCGGCGGCGCTGCGACCGGCTAGGCGTTCAGGCCGGGCGCGCTCACGGTGATGCTGTTGGCGTTGGCGGCCACCACGGCGTAGGCCCCGACGGCGAGGGTGAGACCGGCCAGGGCGCGGGCACGGGCCCCGGTCCTGGTCGTGCGCGACAGCGCCATCTCACCCGCGGGGTGGTCGCCGTCCTGGTCCTCGTCCCAGGTGGTGACCTCGTGGTCGGCGTTGCTCATCGGGTGTTCTCCTCGCGGGGTTGGGTGTTGTCGTGCGTGGCGCCGAGCAGGAGCACGGAGGGCACCTGCTCGGGGAAACCGAGGCGGAGCAGGCCGTAACCGATCCCGGACAGCCCGGTCAGCAGCCCGGCCGAGGGCACGCCGCCGGGCGTGCCGCAGCGCGCCCCGTACTGCTCCAGCGCTCCGAGCACCAGTCCAGCACGCCGGGTCTGCATGGCCGCCGCCAGGGCGTGCCCGCGTTCGGCGAGCACGGTCAGCGACTCGACCACGCCCAGCTCGCCGTGGCACAGGCTGAGGTCGCGGAGCGGTTCGTGCACCGCCAGGGCGTTGAGGCACCGGTCCAGGTGCAGGGTGTGCGCGTCGACCGGCTGGCCGGGGTGCGCGGCGTGCGCCAGCACCGCGCCGGACAGGCCGGAGCACCAGCTGTGGTCGGCCTCGGCCACGTCCAGCAGGCGTTGCCGCAGCGCGTGGTCGGCCCGCAGGTTGGCCCGGCCCGCCACGCCGTAGCGGTCGTCGCCGGCGGCGCGCGCGTAGCGCAGCAGCGCCCAGCCGACGCCCGCCCGGCCGCGGGCGAACCCGTCGCCGCCGGGCGCGGCGGCCAGCAGCCGGTCGGCGTGCCGGCGGGCCAGCGCGCCCGCGGCGGGCAGCCCGGACTCCGCGCGCACCGCCAGCATCGCGGCCAGGCCGCCCGCCCAGCCCTCGACCAGGTTGGCCGGGTCCTCGCCGATCGCCTCGACGGTGGCGGCGACGTCCACGGCGGTGCGCAGCCAGCCGCGGATCCCGTCGTCGTCCAGCAGGTTCGCCAGCCGGGCCAGCGCGTAGCAGATGCCGCCCAGCCCGTGGAACGCGCCGCTGCCGACGGCCACCGCCATCTCGGCGTCCTCGGCGAACGCGGTCAGCAGGCCGGGGATCGGCGCGAGCGCGTCCCGGGCGTACTCGGTGTAGCGGGCGGCGCCGGTCAGCTTGCCCAGCTGCGCCAGGAACAGCGCGACGCCGGTGTAGCCGTTGGACAGCCCGGCGCCCATCGGCGCGACCGTCCAGTGCCGGTCGTCGACCAGCTCCAGGCCGACCCAGTTGACCCGGCCGCCGTCGGCGGTGGCGTGCGCCAGCACCTCGTCGGCGATGCCGCACGCGGCGGCCAGCAGCCGCTGCGGGTCCGGGACGCCCGCCTCCAGCGGCGCGGGCACCCCGGCGCCGGTGCGGTGCTCGACCGGCCGCGGCCGGCTCGCCAGGGCGGCGCTGACCAGCCACTGCTGGTCGTGCTTGTCCACCTCGCCCAGGCTCTCGACCTTGGCCGCGACCGCGTCCAGCCCGGACAGCGGCAGCAGGTCGGGCAGCCGGCGGCCGGTGGAGGTCCACACGTCCCGGCTGCCCGGCCGGGTGGTGAACAGCGGCACGTCGCCCGCCCACAGGTCGGTCATCTCGTGCGGCACCAGCTCGGGCAGCAGGTCCTGGTCCGGCGAGTCGTCCCAGAGCAGGTCCAGCGCGTCCTGGCGGGCCGGGGCCCCGCGCAGCGCGTCCGGGTGCGTGGACTCCTCCAGCAGCGTGGCGTAGAGCTGGGTCATCCGCGGCACGAACCGCGCGGGCAGGTCGGCGAACCCGGCCAGCAGCCCGTCCGGGCCGAGGAGTTCGGCGCGGTGCTCGCAGATCGCGTCGTAGCCGACGCCGAACCCGGCCAGCAGCGCGCCCTGGTAGTCGGCGGGCTCGGCCTGCCGGCCGTCCAGCACCGGCCGGTTGTGCGCGGGCCGCACGGGCGCGGGCCTGCGCACCAGGCGCATCCGGTCGGTGCCGGGGTGCAGCCAGGCCACGCCGTCGGCGGGCAGCCGGTCGCCGTGGTCGCCGCCGGTGCCGCCGATGTCCAGCGCGCCGTGCTCGCCGAGCAGCACCAGCGGCAGCACGGCGGTCCGGTGCACGGACCGGGCGAACGCCCGCACCGCCGGGTCGGTCTGGACGCCGACCGTGGGGTGGAACAGCGTCTCCACGTCCACCAGCACCGGCTGGTCGCCCGCCGCGAGCAGGTTCTCGTAGTGCATGTCGGTGCCGTCCACGGCGTACAGCAGCGCGATGAGCGCGCCGAGCCGGTGGTAGAACCGGCCGACCTCGGTGAGGTCCGCGCACGGCGCGTGCTCGATGAACTCCAGCCACCCGTGGGTCGGCCGGGAGACCGCGCGCGGCAGCCGCAGGCCGAGGTCGGTGTGCCCGTCGAACCACGCCACCAGGTCCGCGAACGCCTGGTGCAGCGCGACCGGCCGGGGCTTGTAGACGACCCGGCGGCCGTCGGCGAAGGTCAGCACGGCCACCGAGCGGCCACCGGCGTGCGGGTCGCCCCGGCCGGTCTCCACCCGGGCGAGCGGGCCGGGGTCGCGGCCGTCGAGCAGGGCCGCCACGATCGCCGGCCGGTCCAGCGCGAACCGGTCCAGCAGCTCGCGCTGCGCCTCCACGGCGTTCAGGCAGGTCTGGCCGAGCAGCCTGGCCAGCACCGGGTACCTGGCGAACAGCGAGGTCAGGTCGACGTGCCGGACGAAGTCGGCGAACCGCTCCTGCGGCGTGTCGCCGACCAGCCGACCGGCGACCCGGTCGAGGTTCAGCTCCAGCACGAGGGTCCGGGCCGCGACGCGGACCAGCCGCCCGCCCAGCGCGCGGGCGAAGTCGGCGTCCAGCCGGGGGTCGCGCGCCACCGCCGTGCGCACCAGGGGTCTCAGGGCGAAGGCGAACGCCTCCTCCCAGCTGCCGCCGGCGAAGTCTGCACGGGCCGCGGTCGTGGTGGCGCGTTCCACGAACGCGGCCCATGAGGGCCGTCCACGGGGGACGACCAGCTCTTGGGGGTCCCCGCGCACGCCGCTGAGCCACCACGCTGCGGGGGGCCGGTCGACGGCGGAGGGGAACACGCGCACAACGTGTCACGGCGCACGGCGGCGCACATGGGGGTCGTGCCCCCAGATTTGCCGGCCGGTGAGAGCTGGGACCGCACATCTGCGGAGAAGGGCTTCGTCGCAGGTCACCAGCACCTTGCCGGGAGGTGACGAACGCGGTCGGGGCGAGTGGCGCGGCGGGTCGGGGCCCGGTCGAAACCGGGAACCGGCGCCTCAGCGGGTGGGGGTCGGGCGCGCGGGACGAGGTGTGCGTGCTCAACCAGCCGCCGTACCTCTCGCCGGTGGAGGAGCACACCGCGATGGGGGTCGACACCCGGCGGGGGCACGTGCGGAGACGGGTCATCCACGACCGGTCGAGCGTGGAGCTGCCGGGGCGGCCGGCCGAGATCGGCGAGCTGGTCGCGTCGGGGGAGCGGGCCAGGGGGACGCCGACGCTGCCGTTCAAGCCGGCGGTGGTGGACGCCAGGGTGGCCGTGCTGCCGGTGGCCGTGCGGGACGGGTGGCGAGGTGGACGCGTCGCTGCCGGCGGCCGGGCTGACGGACGAGAGCATCGCCCGCCGCGGCCGGCTGTGAGGCCCGGTGGCGGTCAGGCGGCGCAGTTCTCGGCTTCGTCGGCGGCGTCGCGGAACTCGTCGGGCAGGGAGACCACGCCCATCTTCTCCACCGCCTCGTTCATCACCGTGACCGCCTCGGTCATGTCCTGGATCACGGCGGTGAACACGTCCGGGGTCATCTCGGGCGCGGCGTCGACGGTGGACTTCGCCGAGACGAACTTGTCCCGCGCCCTGGTCAGCGGCTCGCTGATGACCTCGACCGCGGTGTCGGCGGCCGGGGTCGGGGCGGGGGTCAGCTCGTCCAGGTCGTGCAGCACGACGTCCAGCACGCTCACCACCCGGCCGAGGGAGTCGCCGACCGACTTCTTCGCCGCCGCCGGATCGGTCTGGGTCTGGTCGAAGGTCACCCCGCCCGAGGCGATCATGTACTTCGCCACGCCGCAGAAGTTGTTCATCCAGCGCACGACCTCGGGCTCCGCCCCGGACGCCGCCGACGTCGGCCCGGCCACCGGCCGACCCGTCACCGGCGTCGCGCACCCGGCCAGCCCGGACAACCCGACCAGCGCCACCGCCACCACCCACCGCTTCACAGGGGATTTGTACCCCGTGTCACTCGATAGTGGGGCGGAACATGACAACCGGGCGACCCCTCGGCCACGATGACGGCCTCATGACCGTCTCACTCGACATCGCCGGCGGGATCGCGGTCATCCGGCTCGACGGGTCGTCGGACACCGTCCTGCCCGACGTGCGCGCGGTGCTGCCCGCCATAATCGCCGCCGGTGCCGCCGTGCTCCGAATTGCGCCCGATTTGTCCACTACCGACTTGAAGCGACTGCTCACGGCCTCGCCTTCGCAGCGCGAAGCGATCGGGGCGGCGCTGCGCGGCGTGCGCGACGAGCTGGCGGAGCTGCCGGTGCCGATCGTCGCGGCGATCGGCGGCTGCCCGTCCGGCGAGGCGGCGGAGCTGGCCCTGGCGTGCGACCGGCGGGTGCTGGCCGCCGACGGCGGTCTCGGGTGGGTGACCGGCGACCGGGTCCTGGTGGCACGCCGCGTGACCGCCGACGAGGCGTTGCGCACCGGATTGGTGGACCGCGTCGTCCCGGCGTCCGCCGTGCTGCGGGTGGCCGTCGAACTCGCAAACGAGTGCAAGCGCGCGCAAGCGGAGCGTAATTCCTGCCCTATAGTTGCTACATGACGCAACGGCGGTTGGCGGAAGTGGCCGCGAAGGTCGGCGTGAGCGAGGCGACGGTCAGCCGGGTCCTCAACGGCAAGCCGGGTGTTTCCGAAGCGACGCGGTCGGCCGTGCTCACGGCCCTGGACGTGCTCGGGTACGAGCGGCCGACCCAGCTGCGCGGCGAACGCGCCCGCCTCGTCGGCCTGGTGCTGCCGGAGCTGCAGAACCCGATCTTCCCGGCGTTCGCCGACGTGGTCGGCAACGCCCTGGCCCAGCGCGGGTTCACCCCGGTGCTGTGCACCCGCACGGCGGGCGGCGTGACCGAGGCGGACTACCTGGAGCTGCTGTTCGAGCAGCACGTGTCCGGCGTGGTGTTCGCCGGCGGCCAGTACGCGCAGGCGGACGCCTCGCACGAGCACTACCGGCAGATGACGCGGCGCAAGCTGCCCGCGGTGCTGGTGAACGCCGCCATCGAAGACCTCGGCTTCCCGCGGGTGTCGTGCGACGACGCGGTGGCCGTCGAGCAGGCGTTCGGGCACCTGGTGGCGTTGGGGCACGTGCGGATCGGCGCGGTGCTCGGCCCGTCGGACCACATGCCGTCGCGGCGCAAGCTGGCCGCGCTGGTCACGTGCGCGAAGGCGGCGGGCGTCGAGCTGTTCGAGGAGCACGCCATGTTCTCGCTGGAGGGCGGGCAGGCCGCGACCACGCGGCTGCTCCACCGCGGCGTGACGGCGATCGTGTGCGCGTCCGACCCGCTGGCGCTGGGCGCGGTGCGCGCCGTGCGGCGGCACGGGCTGAAGGTGCCGCACGACGTCTCGGTGGTCGGCTACGACGACTCGCCGCTCATGACGTGCACCGAACCGCCGCTGACCACGGTCCGCCAGCCGATCGAGGCCATGGGCCGCGCCGCCGTCGAACTGCTCGCCAACCAGATCTCCGGCACCCCGGTGCCGGACGAGGAACTCCTCTTCGAACCGGAACTCGTGGTCCGCTCCTCCACGGCCCCGGCGCCCCGCTGACCCCACGCCGCTCCTCGACTGCCGTCCACCGACCCGGTGGGCGGCAGTTGTCGTGTGCGCGCTATCGGACGACAACGCCCGGTCAGCTTACGAGTTGATGTCGACAAGTTGCGAGATTTCGTAGACATCTTGCGGAGATGTGTTGTCCGGACCTACCGTGTGCGCCACACCACAGCCGAGGAAGGTCCGCCCCCATGAACTCATCCAACCTCCGCAGAGCGGCGGGGTTGCTGCTGGCAGGCAGCCTGAGCCTGACCGCCGTCGCCTGCTCGGACGCGGGCGACGCCGCCGCGCCGGGTGGCAAGGTCACGATCTCCGTCAACGGCCAGCCGCCGCAGACCCAGGCGTTCGACCGCAAGGTCTTCGACGAGGACGTGGCCGAGTTCGAGGCCGCCAACCCGGACATCGACATCGAGCCGCACGAGGGGTTCATGGACCCCAAGACGTTCTCGGCCAAGCTCGCCGGCGGCCAGCTCGAAGACGTGTTCTACGCCTACTTCACCGACCCGGCGAACCTCATCGCCCGCAGGCAGGCGGCGGACATCACCGAGCACGTCAAGGACGTGCCGCACTACGACGCGATCCGGCAGGAGCTGCGCGACGTCTTCAGCAAGGACGGCAAGGTCTACGGCGTGCCCACCGCCAACTACTCGATGGGCCTGCTCTACAACCGCGCCCTGTTCACCGAGGCGGGCCTGGACCCCGACCAGCCGCCGAAGACGTGGGACGAGGTCCGCGAGGCGGCCAAGAAGATCTCCGCGCTGGGCAGCGGGAAGGTCGGCTTCGCCGAGTACAGCAAGAACAACCAGGGCGGCTGGCACTTCACGTCCTGGATGTACTCCGTCGGCGGCCAAGTGGCCCGCCAGGACGGCGACAAGTGGGTCGCCGACTTCAACAACGACAAGGGCCGCGAGGTCCTGCAGCACCTCAAGGACATGCGCTGGACGGACAACACCATGGGCGAGAAGCAGCTCCTGGTGATCGAGGACGTCCAGCAGATGATGGGCGCGGGCCAGCTCGGCATGTACCTGGCCGCGCCGGACAACGTGCCGACGCTGGTCAACCAGTTCAAGGGCGACTACGCGAACTACGGCCTGACCGGCATCCCCGAGGGCAAGGGCACGCTCATCGGCGGCGAGGGCTACATGGTCAACCCGAAGGCGTCGCCGGAGAAGATCAAGGCCGGCCTGAAGTGGATCTCCTGGAAGTTCCTCAACCCGGACCGCTTCGAGCGCAACCTCCAGCGCTACAAGGACCAGGGCCAGCCCATCGGCCTGCCGGTGCCGCCGGTGTCCGACGTCTGGACCGGTGACATCGCCGCCAAGCAGGCCGAGCTGAAGGAGAAGCTGGCGACCGTGCCGGTGGCCAACTTCAAGTCCTACGTGGACGCCTCGCCCAAGGGCAACATCGAACCGCCGAACGCCCAGCAGGTGTACGCGATCCTGGACAACGTCATGCAGGCCGTGCTCACCGACCGCGACGCCGACGTCGCCCAGCTCCTGGCCGACGCGGAAGCCAAGGTGAACCCCGTCCTGGCACAGGTCAAGTGATGCGCCGCCGCGTCGCGGAGAACCTGACCGCGTACGGGTTCCTGTCCGCCGCGTTGATCTGCTTCGCGGTGTTCTCCTGGTACCCCATCGCGCGTGGGGCCGTGCTGGGCTTCCAGCAGGTCGACTTCGTCACCGACCCCGCGTGGGTGGGCTGGGAGAACTTCGAACGCCTCTTCGCCGACCCCCTGTTCGCCACGGCGTGGCGCAACACCCTGCTGTTCACCGCGCTGGCGCTGGTGTTCGGCTTCGTGGTGCCGTTCCTGCTCGCGGTCGTGCTCAACGAGCTGCGGCACTTCAAGGCGTACTTCCGGCTGGTCGTGTACCTGCCGGTGATGCTGCCACCGGTGGTGGCCGCGCTGATCTGGAAGTGGATGTACGACCCCGGCCCGGGCCTGCTCAACACCGCGTTGCGCGGGCTCGGGCTGGAGGGCGCGGCGTGGCTGGACAGCGCCGACACGTCGATGCTGTCGCTGGTGATCGTGTCGACGTGGGCCAACCTGGGCACCGCGACGCTGATCTACCTGGCCGCGCTGCAGAGCATCCCCGGCGACCTGTACGAGGCCGCCGAGCTGGACGGCGCGGGCGTGCTGCGCAGGCTGTGGCACGTGACCGTGCCGCAGACCCGGTTCGTGCTGCTGGTCCTGCTGCTGCTCCAGGTCGTCGCGACCATGCAGGTGTTCACCGAGCCGTACGTGATGACCGGCGGCGGGCCGCAGGACTCCACCGTGACGGTGCTGCTCCTGCTGTACCGGTACGCCTTCTACTACAACGACTTCGGCACCGCGAGTGCCCTGAGCCTGTTGCTGCTGCTGGTGCTCGGCGCGTTCACCGCGCTGTACCTGCGGGTGACGCGGAAGGCGGACGCGTGAGGACGTTGATCGCGCCGGGACGCGCGGGCCTCGGCTACAAGGTCGCGCTGGCGGTCACCACCGTCGTGCTCACCGCGGTCTTCGTGGTGCCGCTGCTGTGGGTGGTCGTCTCCGCGATGAAACCGGCCGTGGAGCTGGCCCGCGTGCCGCCGACGATCCTGCCGCAGACCTGGACGCCCGGCACGTACGCCGAGGCGTGGGACCTGATGGACCTCGGCCGGTACTTCCTCAACACCCTCGTCGTCGCGGTGGGCGTGTGGGCGGTCCAGCTCGCGGTCGACGTGCCCGCCGCCTACGCCCTGTCCCGGCTCAGGCCGGTGCTGGGCAAGGGCATCCTCGGCATGATGCTGGTGACCCTGATGATGCCCGCGGCCGTGCTGCTGGTGCCCACCTACCTCACCATCGCCGACCTCGGGCTGCTCAACAACCCGCTGGCGCTGTGGCTGCTGGGCGCGGCGAACGCGTTCACGGTGTTCCTGCTCAAGCGGTTCTTCGACCAGCTCCCGGTGGAGGTGCTGGAGGCGGCCCGGATCGACGGCGCCGGCCAGCTCACCATGCTGTGGCGGATCGTGCTGCCGCTGTCCCGGCCGATCCTGGCGGTCGTGTCCATCTTCGCGGTGGTGGCCGCGTGGAAGGACTTCATCTGGCCGCTGCTGGTGTTCTCCGACCCGGCGCGGCAGACGCTCAGCGTCGCGCTGCAGCGCTTCGCCCCCGACACACCGGTCAACCTGCTGCTGGCGGGGCTCGTGCTGTCCAGCGTGCCGATGATCGGCCTGTTCCTGGTGTTCCAGCGGCACGTCCTGGCGGGTCTCACCGCCGGCAGCGTGAAGGGCTGACACATTACCGAGGGAGGATTCCACATGAACTGGTGGCGCGGTGCGGCCATCTACCAGGTGTACCCGCGCAGCTTCGCCGACGGCAACGGCGACGGCATCGGGGACCTGGCGGGACTTCGGCAGAAGCTGCCCTACCTCGCCGAGCTGGGTGTGGACGCGATCTGGCTCAGTCCCTGGTACCCGTCGCCGCTGGCCGACGGCGGCTACGACGTCGCCGACTACCGCGACATCGAGCCGGTCTTCGGCACGCTCGTCGAGGCGGAGAAGCTGATCGGCGAGGCGCACGCGGTCGGCCTGCGGGTGATCATCGACATCGTGCCCAACCACTGCTCCGACCAGCACCCGTGGTTCCAGGAGGCGTTGGCGGGCAAGGGGAGGGACCGGTTCTGGTTCCACGAGGGCGACGAGCCGCCGAACGACTGGCAGTCCCGGTTCGGCGGACCGGCGTGGAGCCGCACGCCGGACGGCTCGTGGTACCTGCACCTGTACAGCCCGGAGCAGCCGGACCTGAACTGGACCAACCCGGAGGTGCGGGCCGAGTTCGAGTCGATCCTGCGGTTCTGGCTGGACCGGGGCGTCGACGGCTTCCGCATCGACGTGGCCGACGGCCTGGTCAAGGACTTCTCCCGGCCGGACGCCGACCTGCCGTACTCCGACCAGGACGGCGTGCACGACGTCTACCGGTCGTGGCGCAAGGTGCTGGACGAGTACCCGGACGACCGGGTGTTCGTCGGCGAGATGTGGCTGCCCGACCCGGAGCGGTTCGCCCGCTACCTGCGCGCCGACGAGCTGCACTCGGCGTTCAACTTCGACTTCCTGTGCTGCCCCTGGGAACCGGCCGAGCTGCGCCGGGTCATCGACGCCACGCTGGCCGCGCACGCGCCGGTCGGCGCGCCGCCCACCTGGGTGCTGTCCAACCACGACGTGACGCGGCACGTGTCGCGGATGGGCCGGGAGGACACGTCGTTCGACTTCGGCCGGCGGCAGCACCTGACGCCGACCGACCTGGAGCTGGGCTCGAAGCGGGCGCGGGCGGCGATCATGCTGACCACCGCGCTGCCCGGCTGCGTCTACGTCTACCAGGGGGAGGAGCTGGGGCTCGAAGAGGTCGACGACCTGCCCGACGAGCTGCGCGAGGACCCGGTGTGGGTGCGGTCGGGCCACACCGACCGCGGCCGGGACGGGTGCCGGGTGCCGATCCCGTGGGGCGCCGACGGTCCGTCGTGGCTGCCGCGGCCGGAGCACTGGGCGTCGCTGTCGGTGGCCGCCCAGACCGGCGACCCGGAGTCGATGCTGGCGCACTACCGCGACGTGCTCCGGCTGCGCCGGGCGGAGGACGCGCTGGGCGACGGCCCGATGCGGTGGCTGGACCTCGGGCCGGACGTGGTCGCGTTCGCCCGCGGCGACGACTTCGCGTGCGTGCTCAACCTGTCCGCCGACCCGGTCGCGCTGCCCGCGAACGACGGCGTGCTGCTGGCCAGCGGCCCGCTCGCCGACGGCGCCGTGCCGCCGGACACCGCGGTGTGGCTCAGGACGGTCCGGTAGCGGCGGCGGGTCGCTGCACCCGCGCCACCAGGTTGCACTCCAGCAGGCCGAGCACCCTCAGGGTCTCGGCCTGCTGGTCGTCGTCCAGGTCGCCGAGCGTGGCGGCTTCCAGCTCGCCCCACATCCGCTCCACCTCGTGCCGCAGCGCCTGGCTCGCGGCGGTCGGCTCGACGAGCACGGCGCGGCCGTCGGTCGGGTCGGGGGAGCGGCGGACGAAGCCCGCGCGCTCCAGTCGCTGCACGGTCCTGGTCATGGTCGGCGAGTCCGCGCCGAGCACCGCGCACAGGTCGGCCTGCCGCTGCGGGCCGCAGTCCCACAGGTGCATCATCACCAGCTCCTGGCCGGTGTGCAGACCTGCCTGCCTGAGCAGCTGACCGGCCAGCATCCGGTGCAGCCGGGCCACGCGGAAGATGGCGTGGCTGACCCGGCCGTGCTCGGCGACTTCGGGGACGCGGACTGACGTGGGCTTTTGTCCGGTCGTGGCCATGCTCCCGAGTTTACCGCTGGTGTGGAGTGAGGGCCGTCACAGGGTAGTGAGGAATGTTCCGAGTTCGGATTACTGTTCGGACAGGTAACAGCAATCCGGAGGAAGACATGAGCACCGCGTTCGAGCCGTTCGACCTGGCGGGCACCAAGCTGCCCAACCGGATCGTGATGTCCCCGATGACCCGTAGCCGCGCCCACGACACCGTGCCGACGCCGCTCATGGCCGAGTACTACGCCCAGCGCGCGAGCGCCGGGCTGATCATCAGCGAGGGCATCCAGCCCGTCGCCGCCGGCCAGGGCTACCCGCACACGCCCGGCCTGCACACCGCCGAGCAGGTCGCCGCCTGGCGCGTGGTCACCGACGCCGTGCACGAGGCGGGCGGCCGGATCTTCGCGCAGCTCATGCACACCGGCCGGATCGGCCACCCCAGCCTGCTGCCCGGCGACCTGCACCCGGTGGGCGCGTCCGCGGTCCGGGCCGAGGGCTCGGTGTACACCGGCTCCGGGATGCTGGACTTCGTCACGCCCGCCGAGCTGTCGCCCGAGGGCATCCGGGAGACCGTCGAAGGCTTCGCCGCCGCCGCCCGCAACGCGGTCGAGGCCGGGTTCGACGGCGTCGAGCTGCACGGGGCCAACGGCTACCTGCTGCACCAGTTCCTGGCCGACAACACCAACGTGCGCTACGACGAGTGGGGCGGCTCGGTGGCCAACCGCGTCCGCTTCGTGGTCGAGGTCGTGCGCGCGACGTCCGAGGCGATCGGCGCGCACCGCGTCGGCCTGCGGATCTCGCCCGGGAACCGGTACAACGACATCGCCGAGGAGTCGCACCACGAGGTGTACCCGGCGCTGGTCGACGCGATCAACCCGTTCGGCCTGGCCTACCTGCACATCGCCGAGCAGGACGAGCGGGCGCTGACGCTGGAGCTGCGCGAGCGCTTCGCCGGCGCCCTGGTCCTCAACCCGTTCACGCCGGACGGCGTCACCGGCCCGGCCGACCTGCGGCTGCTGGACGACGGCACGGCCGACGCGCTGGCGTTCGGCGCGATGTTCCTGGCCAACCCGGACCTGCCCGCCCGGCTGGCCGCCGGCGGCCCGTTCAACGCGCCCGACCAGTCGTCGTTCTTCGGCGGCGCCGAGAAGGGCTACACCGACTACCCCGCGCTGACCACCGCGAACTGAGCGTCCACCCCCTCGGCCGGGGCGTCCGCAGAAGTGCGGGCGTCCCGGCCGGACCCTTCTTCACCCGCCGCCGGGATGACAAACTCCCGCGGTGGACCGGAGCAAGTTACCGAGACGTCGGCTGCTGGTCGTGGGTGCGGCGGCCGTCGTCGTGGTGGTGGTCGTGCTGGTCGTCCTGGCGACGAACCCGCTGGAGGCCAACGACGCCTACGGCAGCATCGTGGCCGCGCTGGTGGCGCTGGGCACCGCGTTCACCGGGATCGTGCTGTACCTGCGCCACGAGGAACCGCAGCCGCCGGTGGACGAGGCCGCCGAGGCGCTGGTGGTCGAACTGCTCCAGCAGTGGGAGCCGGAGATCAGGCACCGGCGGCAGCGCTTCGGCGACTCGCGGGTCATCCCGCTGTCCTGGAAGGAGACCGACCGGGACGTCGCGCCCGACCCCGCGTCGCTGCTCGGCGGCGACACCCGGCTCCGCTCGGTCCACCTCAAGCTCGACGGGCGGCTGGACGACAACCCGGACCGGGCGGCGGAGAAGATCGCCCGCGCGTTCACCGGGCAGAGCCTCAGCAGGCGGCTGGTGGTGCTCGGCGAACCGGGCGCGGGCAAGACGTTCCTCGCCATCACGCTGACCGTCGGTTTGCTGCGCGAGTGGGCGCCGGGCGGGCAGGTGCCGGTGTTCCTGTCGCTGTCCTCCTGGGACCCGGTCGAGACCACGCTCGACGACTGGATCGTCCGCACCCTCGCGCAGACCTACTACGGCGGCCGTGAGCGCACACCGCGCGCCCTGCTCGCCCGCCGGCTGCTCACCCCCGTGCTCGACGGCCTGGACGAGATGCCGGAGCACGTGCGCCGGCAGGCGATCAGCCGCGTCAACGACACCCTCGACGGCGACCGCCCCCTGGTCCTCACCTGCCGCACCGCGGAGTACGAGGACGGGCTGGCGGGCGGCGCGCCGGTGCTGCTGCGCGCGCCGGTCGTGGAGATCCGCCCGCTCGGCCCCGACGACGTCGTGGCGCACCTCAGGGGCGAACCGCGGTGGGCCGAGGTGGTGCGCCACGTCGAGCGGCACCCGGACAGCCCGCTGAGCACCGCGCTGTCCACCCCGCTCATGCTGTCGCTGTCCACCGCCGCCTACCGGGCGAAGGACCCGGCCGAGCTGGTCGAACCCGGCCGGTTCACCCACCGGCACGCCGTCGAGGACCACCTGGTCGACCTCCTGGTGGACGCCGTGTACCCGGAGGAGGCGCCCGCCGGGCCGTGGTGGCGGCCGAAGCCGTGGACGGCCGCGCGGGCCCGCACGTGGCTGACCAACCTGGCGCTGCACCTGCACCGCCACGGCGAGCGGGACATCGCCTGGTGGCGGCTCGCGCAGCGGGTGCTGTCGCCGTGGACGGCGGCGGCCCTCGGGCTGCTCGTCGGCCTGCCGGTCTGGTTGCTGGCCCTGGTCGTGCAGTCGGCGTCCGGCTACCCGTTCGCGAGCGACAGCGGCGACCCGGTGTCGGTGCTGCTGAACTCGCCGCCGCTGCTCGGCACCCTGTTCGGCGTGGTCGTCGGCTCGCTGTGGCTCGTGGGCGCCCGCCGGCCGCCGGGCCGGGGCCTGCTGACCGCGGACCGCGGCGGCGTCGGGTTCGGTGGCGGCTTCAGCACCGGCGTGCTGCTGGTGCTGACCCCCGGCACGCCGCTGCTGCTCGCGTTCCAGACCCGCCTGGGCACGGGGTACGTGCAGATCACCAACGTGGTCGCGCTGGGCGCCGCGCTGTTCGGGGTGGCGGTGGTGGCCGGGCTGGCGGTCGGCCTCCACGAACTGCTGCTGGCCCGCTCGGACCGGACGAGCCGGGCGAGCCCGGAGGAGTTCCTGCGCCAGGACCGCCGGTCCGCGCTGTCCGCGGTCGTGGTGGCGTCCCTGGTGGTCGGCGCGTTCAGCGTGCTCGCCGCGACGCTGGGGGCGGCCGTCGGCGGGCACGTGGGCCAGCGCGTCGCGGTGGCCGTCGGCCTGCCGACCGTCGTGAACGTGCACCTCCCGCCGCTGGACACCCACGTCCCGTGGTCCCTCGAACCCGGGGACCGGCCCGCGCTGGTCGCCGTCAGCGCCGTGCTGGCGGTGCTGTTCGCCGCGGCGCTGCTGACCACCCGGGCGTGGACCCGGTTCGTCGTCGCCAGGGTGGTCGTCGCCGTGGACGACCTCCTGCCCCTGCGGGCGATGACCTTCCTGGAGGACGCGCGGCGGCGCGGCCTGCTGCGGGTCGCGGACGGGAGCTACCAGTTCTGGCACGTGCGGTTGCAGGAACGCCTCGTGGCGACCGCCGACGACGACGCGTCGAGCGCGGACGAGGGCGCGGAGCCCTGGTTCGTGGTCGCCGGGCTGACGGTGCTGGTCCTGGCCGCCGTCGTGGCGGTCCCGGTGTGGGCGCACGAGCCCGAGGAGTGCCGGGCCACCGGGTGGGAAGCCGTGGACGACCGGGTGGTGCGGGTGGTCGACGACGAGGACGACTCCGGGTGCTTCGCCTTCCTGTACCCCCAGGAGTGGCAGCTGCTGGAGCGGTCGCCCGGCGACGCCGCGCTGCTGGCCGAACTCGGCTCGCCGCCGCCCCCGTCCACGGTGGAGCCCGTCTCGATGACGGTGGTCGGCGAGTTCGACGCGCTCGCGCCGGCGCAGTGGCACCGCGCACTCGAAGGCGTGGTCGCCGCCCGGCAGGCCAGCAGGTACCCGCAGTACCTGTACTTCTTCTACGCCGACACCGACGGGTTGCGCGGCACCGCGGCGCACGAGATGACCAGCATGTACTACGACGTCGGCGCCCGCGCGGTGCTCGTCGGCAACGACCGGTCGCTGGTCGACGTCGACCCGGACCGGCCCCGCCGGGTGCTCGGCGCGGCCGACCGCGACCTGGCCGCGCTGCCCGAGCAGTACGCCGCGGAGCTGGTGGAGAACTGGCTGCGCGCCGGGGGACCGGACCGCCGGCTGCCGCCGGGCGCGCTGCTCGACGGGATCAGCGACGGGGACTGCGCGGCGATGCGCAACGTCAGCGGCGACCCGCTGGAGGGGCGTGACACGTACGACGTCCGCGGCGTCCCGCTGCCCGAGTCCTTCTTCGACCAGGTCGAGAGCTGCGGCCGGGTGTCGCTCCTGGTGGACCAGGAGCAGGCCGAGGACCTGCGAGAACGGCCGGAGGACGTGCCCCTGGTGATCGACGTCGTGCACGTCTCCGACGAGTCGGCGACGATCGAACCGCACTGCCGGGCGCTGCTGGGGGAGGACGCGCACCCGGAGAGCGTGGCCACCTGCGCGGCGGCCCTCGCCGTGGCCGACTCCTTCCGCGTCACGCTGGCGCCGGTCATCGAGCGGTGACCCCGGTCCAGGCGCCGTGACGCGACTCGGCCCCGGTCACCCTCCGCTGTGGAGGATGACCGGGGCCGAGGTGTCCGGTGCTAGCTGCCCGGTGCTAGCTGTTCGCCGCGCGCTTGCGCAGCACGATCAGCAGGGCCGCGCCGCCGCCCAGCAGCACGACGCCGATGACCAGCGGGATCGCGATGCTCGCGCCCGTGCTGGCCAGGTCCTCGCCCTTGTCGGCCACCGGCACGACCGCGGCGTCGGTGGTGGTCGTGGTCGCCGGCGTGGACGACACCGAGGTCTCCGGCGAGGTCTCGACCGTGGTCGTGGTGGTCTCGACGGTCGTGGTGGTGGCCTCGACCGTGGTGGTGGTCGTCGTCGCCTCGGTCGTGGTGGTCGTGGTGGTCGTCGTCTCCTCGACGCACGACGGCACGGTGTAGGTGCCCCGGACGGACCAGTTCTTGTTGTTGTTCTCGTCGATCGGGTCGTTCCAGGCCAGGACCTCGTAGGAGTAGACCAGGGCGGTCTTGCTGTCCCGGACGTAGGTCTGGTTGAAGTTCTTGTCGAAAGTGGTGTTCTCGATCTCCTGGCCGTCGAGAGTGATCTTGACCTTGTTCTTCTTGGTGTCGTGCTTGTCGTAGCTCACCAAGTTCACGATCAGCTTGCTCTTCTCGCCCTCGCACCCGGCGCTGAAGTTGGCGTTGTGCGCGGAGGCGGGGACAGCGGCGAAGACGGTCGCGGCGACGGCGGCGACAGCGGCGCCGACCAGGGCACCGACTCTGGCGAACTGCATGTGAGGGCTCCTGAGGGAAGGGCAGAGGAGAACGCGCGTCACCTTATCGGGGGACAGGTCACAGCCTGATCGGGGGTTGGATAACTACTTTCGGCAGAATCGTGACCTAACCGCCCGATCGTCACTCCTCGGAATCCCGACAGGACTCAACGCCTTCGACGCGCCTACCTGGTTCGCACATTGCCGAACCCGAACCGAACCCGAACCCGGAGCCGGAACCGGGCGGTGTGGCGGCCAGGCCGCCTCCGACCACCGCACCGCCCGGTTCGGTCAGCCCCTCGCGTAGACGTCGGTCTTCAGGGGCGTCGAGCCGCTGAAGCCGCCGGCGAAGAGCTGGTTGACCCGGTTCGCCTCCTGGGCGTTCGGGTACGGGTTGCGGCAGGACGTGCCCGCGCTGCCGCCCGACATCAGGTACGAGCAGATGCCGTTGTAGGTGTCGGGCAGGCCGAGGCCGTGCCCGATCTCGTGGGTCACGATCCGCAGCGACGAGTTGCCCGCCGCGACGTCCCGCGCGTCGATGTAGATGGTGGCGCACCCGAGCCCGCAGGGGTAGGCGCGGGAGCCGCCGCCGGTGGTCGCGTAGATCCGGATGGTGGCGCTGCCGCCGCGGACCATCCGCAGGTTCGGCACCCTGGAGTTCCAGATCTGCGCGGCCTGGTCGGCCTCCGCCGAGTAGCCGGAGGCGCTGTAGTAGACCGTCCTGGCCAGGGCCGACGGCGGCGCGGGAGCCGCCGACGCCGGTCCGACCAGGACGGTCCCCACCAGTGCGAGGGTCGTGAACAGCGCCCCGGCCACGAGGCGCAGCGCTTCCTTCATCACACGATCTCCTTCGGTGCAGGGTAGGAAGGTTTTCGTGTGTCACAACGTTAAGAGCAGGTGACCACCGGGCGTCATACGTCTTGGGCATAGACCCCGTCGATGGCCCACCGGCGCGCGTCGGCCAGCAGCCCGATCATCCCGGACACCAGCCGCAGCTGGTCGACGCCGCGGATGTCGGCCTCCACCAGCCGCGGCGAGCACACCACCACCGCCACCGCCTGCGCCCGCGACAGGGCCACGTTCAACCGGTTGCGCGACAGCAGGAAGTCCAGCCCGCGCGGCAGGTCGACCGCCGCCGACGACGTCATGGTGGTGATCACCACCGGCGCCTCCTGGCCCTGGAACCGGTCGACGGTGCCGACCCGCACGTGCTCGAAGCCGTGCTTCTCCAGCTCGCGCCGCACCAGGCGCACCTGGAGGTTGTACGGCGCCACCACCAGGACGTCCGAGTCGTCCAACGCCCGCGCGTTCGGCCCGTCCGTCCACATGCGACCCATCAACGACCGCACCACGCCCACCACCGCCCCCGCCTCCTCGACGGACGACGTGGTGTTGTGCGAGTGGGGCACGGAGTGGACGTACAACCCCGACGGCACGCCGTCGATCCCGCGCTCGGCGGCGCCGGGGTGGGCGTGCAGCAGCCCGGCGTACGACAGGTTCGACACCGGCGCGCACACCGCCGGGTGCATCCGCCGCGTCTGGTCGAGGAAGTAGCCCAGCTCCGGCGGGATCACGTCGGCGTCGCCGATCAGGTGACCCAGCGCCGACGCCTCCGCCCCGGCCGGGTGGGTGCCCTGCACGACCTGGGGCAACTGCTGCGGGTCGCCGAGCAGCACCAGGTTGCGCGCGCACGTCGACACGGCCAGCGCGTCGGCCAGCGCGAACTGCCCGGCCTCGTCCACGATCAGCACGTCGAACGGCTGCTCGCGCAGCGCGGCGTTGGCGAACGTCCACGCCGTGCCGCCGACCAGGTGCCCGCCGCCCTGGTCGTCGCGCCACCGCACCAGCGCCGGGTTGTCGCGCGGCTGCTCCCACGGGCAGTCCTTCGCGGGCGCGCCCTTCGCCCGCTTCGCCGTCGGGATCGCCACGCCCAGCTCGCGGCCCGCCGCCAGGGCCGCGCTCAGCACGTTCTCCACCGCCTTGTGGCTGGTGGACGTCACGCCGACGCTGCGCCCGCCCCGGATCAGGTGCGCGATCAGCCGGCCCGCCAGGTAGGTCTTGCCCGCGCCCGGCGGGCCCTGCACGGCCAGCGTGGAGCCGTCCAGCGCGTCCACCGCCGCGATCACGTCGGCGATCAGGTCGTCACCGCGGGGCAGCGAGCCGGTCCGCAGCCGCGGCGGCGTGCGGCGGACCAGGTCGACGCCGGGGTGCGGCGGCAGCTCGGGCAGGCCGTCCACCACCGCGCGCGCCAGGTCGTACACCGCCTCGTCCTTCGGCGTCGGCCGGACCGGGCTGCCCGGCAGCACCGCCACGGGCTGCTCGCCGTGCACGTCGTCGGGCGCGACGCTCTCCAGCACCACCAGGTCCTCGGCCGACTCGGCCAGCACGACGGCGTCCCGCGTCACGTTCGCGGGCGTGCCGGGGTACAGCAGCCGGACCTGGTCGCCCTTCGCGAACGGGTGCGGCCGGTCCGGGTCGCACCACACCCGCACCTCGCGCTTGGCCTTGCGGACCCGGCCGGACGGCATCGCCCAGTCCTGCGACCGCACCGACACCGGCACCGCGCACGCGCTGTCGGACTCCAGCTCGCTCAGCGGCGCCGCCACCTGCCGGAAGAAGTCCCACCACGCCGGGTTGGTCTCCCGCCGGTGGTAGCCGACGGCGGCGGCCAGCAGCGCCCGCGCCCGCTCGTCGTCGGTCGCGTCCGCCGGGTTGTCCGGCAGGCCCGCCAGCAGCGGGTCGACCACGGCGGCCAGGCGCTCGGCCCGTTCGGCGCGGCGCTGGGCGGCGATCTCGTCCTCGATCTCCGCGGTGAACGACGGCTCGGCCACGTGCGGCTCGATGCCCGCCTCCCGGCGCACCTCCAGCAGGAACCGGTACAGCCGCAGCGTCGAGACGCAGTCGTAGGTGTTGTAGTCGGCGATGCCGGTGAGCACGTCCTCGGCGCGGGCCGGGTCGACGTCGCGCAGCGCCAGGAACTCCTCGTACGCCTCGATGCTGGAGACGGCCGTGGTCACCTCGCCGGCGCGGGCGTCGGGCATGTACAGCGGTTCCAGGTACTTGATCGAGTACGACCGCTGCGACACCCGCAGCGCCTTGCGCACCACGGCGTAGAGGTCGACCAGCGCGCCGGACCGCAGCAGGTGGTCGACGGCGTCCTCACGCGTGCCGTGCAGGGCGGCGAGCTTCTTGAGCGCGTTCACCTCGTACGGCGCGTAGTGGTAGACGTGCGCTTCGGGGTGCTCTTCGAGGGCGCGGGTGGCGAAGTCGACGAACCGCTCGAACGCCGCCTTCTCCTGCGGCCGGGTGTGCGCCCAGAACGGCGTGAACCGCTCGTCGCCGTCGACCACGCCGAACAGGTACTCCAAGCCCTCGCCGTTGAGCGCGAACGGGTCGCCCTCCATGTCGAAGAACAGGTCGCCGGGGCTCGGCACGGGCAGCCCGGCCAGCGCCTCGGGCGCGACGACCTCGTAGGCGACCTTGCCGATCGGGTCGTCCTCGGTGCGCGAGTCGTCCTGGATGACCTGGAGCGCGGCCTGGGCGCGCAGGCCGGTGAACGTCGACGCGGACATCGTCGCCGGGCGGTCGGCGCGGGTGGCGTTGGCCAGGGCGTCGATCGTGCCGAGGCCGGCGGCGGCGAGCTTGCGGCGCTGGTCGGTGCGGATGCCCGCGACCAGGGACAGGTCGCGGTCGGCCTCCCGGCCGGTGGCGCAGTGCCGGCCGAACCGGCAGGTGGCGCAGGCGGGGCGCTCGTCGTCCCACAGGCGTTCCGGCAGGTGGGCGGGTGCGGCGAGGCGGGCCCTGAGCCGGGTCTGGAGGTCGCGGACCAGCGGCAGGAAGTCGGCGACCTGGAACGTCCTGGTCGTGCCGTCGCCGAGCAGGAGGTGCATGCCGGGTCCGGCGTGCCGGCCCAGGGCGTTGGCGTAGGCCGTGAGCTGGACGACGGCGGCCGGGGTGGCATGCCGGGCGAGCTTGGCGTCGTGCGGCTCGTGACCGCGCCCGGTGGCCACGAGGAAGTCCGCGCGCCCGTGGAAGCCGTCGGCGTAGAAGACCGCCTGGTAGATCACCGGCGCCCCGGCCTCGATGGCGGCCCGCGTCTGCGCCGCGGCCTTCGTCAACGCCTCGTGCGTCGGCGCGGGCTGCGCGATCTCCACCACGTCGCCCTCGCGGCGGAACCGCTCCAGCACCGCCAGCTCGTGCGCCACCCCGTGCCGCGTGGCGAGCGTGCTCGGCCGGTCGTCCGGCGCCGGCGCCCCGGCCACCCCCGTGGCCAGCGCCAGCGCCAACCGGCTCCGGTGCTCGCACTCCAGCAGGTCCACCAGGTCCGCGGGGGAGTGCACCAGGTGGCCGTCGGCGGTGAGCATGGCGCGCAGTATCGCCGCCAACCCCACCAACCCCACGCACCACACCCGGCGAGTCGCCACACTGCGCCCCACCACCCACCCCCGAACGGAGAACTCGGGGGTCCCGAGTGTTCGACTCGCGGGCCCTGAACGTACGACTCTCGCGAGAGTCCTACGTTCAGCCCGCGCGAGTCGTACGTTCACGACCACCGTGTCCTACGTTCAGGAGCGGTGAGTTCTACGTTCGGGAGCCGTGGGCGGCTCGCCAGCGGGCCTCGTGGGCGGCGGCTTCGGCGTCGGCGACGGCGATCGCGGCCGGTGGGAGGGGTTCGGCGCACCACGCGCGCAGCACGGTGGCCATCTCGGTGACGAACCGGGCTCCGGTCGGCGTCAGGGCGTCGCTGCCCAACAGGGTCTCCGCCGTGATCAACGCCGCCGAACGCCAGCGCGCGTACTCCGCCTGGGCCGCCGCACCGGGGCGCGACCGCCAGAACCCGGCCACGCCGAGGTGCGCGTAGGTGCCGTGCAGCAGACCGGCCGCCGGTCGCGGGTCCTCCCGCCACGGCGCGTAGAACAACCCGTCCCGCCCCGGCTCCACCAGGGCGAACAGGTCCATCAACGCCACCAGCTTGCTGTGCTGCGCCTCGTGCACGAGCGTCACGGCCAACGTCTCCGCGTCCGGCGCCGGCGACAGGAACACGCAGCCGAACGCGTCCGCCACCGTCGCGCTGCTGGTGCCCGAAGGCGACGACGGCATGGGCGTCACGACCGTCACGACCTCGGCGAACTCTGCCGCGAGCGCCGGGTGGTCCCGGCTCAGCAGCTCCCACGCCGCGCGCAGCGCCGCCCGCCACCCCGCCACGTCGGCCGACCGCGCCACCGGCAGCCCGTCCGGCACCCCGCCACCGGCCCACAGGTCCAGCTGCAGCACGCACCCGCCGAGGTCGACCTCCGGCAACGGCGAGTAGGCCAACCCCGGCCCCACCACCACCCCCAACGACGGCAGCGCGAACACCGGCGCCGGCGGGAACTCCAGGTCCACCGCCACCCCCGCCCGCACCGCGGCCGCCGCGGCCGTGAACGCCAGCTCCGCCGGCCGCGCGTCCTCGCCCCGCCGCATCGCCAACGCCGTCCGCGTCGCCCACGCGCCGACCGACGGGTGGTCCAGCACCCGGTCCACCGCCCCCGGCGCCACCCGCGCCACCTCGCGCAGCAGCGCGAACGCGGGCCGCGCCGCCGGGTCGTCGGCGATCGACCTGATCAGCAGCAACGTCCGGCTGCGCCGCGCCAGCCGCAACGTGCGCACCGCCGACGCCCCGCCACCGCCACGCGCCAGCGCGGCGAAGTCGGCCTCGGGGACCCGGAACGGCGCGACGGTCACGCCAGCGCCGCCAGGTCCGCCGCGACCCGCGACCGCACGTGCCCGATCAGCCGCAGCAGGTCCGGGCAGTACACCGACGGCCGGTCGAACCCCGCGCCCTCCCGGAACCGGTGCGCCCGCAGCCCGCCGCCGCACGCCGACACCACCGGGCACCGGCGGCACTCACCGGACAGCCCCGCCAACCCCGAGCGCCCGGCGCGCACGTCCGGCAGGTCGAGCGCCGCGTCGAACGGGTCGCGCGCCACGTGCAGCCCGGTCGCCGAGGCGTCGGGGGAGGAGGACGCCAGGATGTCGGACACCTCGATCGAACCGTCGGTCTCCACCACCACCTGCGCGGACGGCGTCAACCCGATCCCCTCCACCCCGGACCGCCCGCCCAGCAGCACCGACAGCAGCTCCTCGAACAGCCGCACCCGCGTGCGCGGCTCGGCGTACCAGCGGTCGAACACGGCGATCAGCCACTCCGCGTACGGCGTGGCGGGCGCGCCCGCGACCCGTCCCGGCGGCGGCGCCGACCAGTTGCCGTGCGGCAGCAGGAAATCCACCGCGGGCGGTGAGAGTTCCAGCAACGACTCGTAGGTGCGCACCGGGTCGTCGTCCACGTCCACGACGCACAGCAGACCGCCGTACACCGCCGGGAACGACCGCAACGACGTCAGCGCCGCCCGCACCGCCGCCCAACTCCCGGTGCCGTCCGGCCGCACGCGGTGCCGGTCGTGCGCTTCCGGCGTGCCGTCCACGCTCACCCCGACCCGGACGCCGAGTGCGGAGAACAGCTCCAGGAATTCGCGGTCGAGCAAAGTCGCGTTGGTCTGGACGGTGAACCGCACCACCGCGGGCACCACCGAGCGGAACCGCGACACCAACGACCCGATCGCGGCCCGGCCGGCGAGCAGCGGTTCCCCGCCGTGCAGCACCACTTCCACTTCCGCCAACCCGTGCCCGCGAACGTGTTCCGCCACCCGTTCGGCGGTGTGCGCGACCACGTCGGGCGACATCACCCGCGGCCGGGAACGCCACCGCTGGTCGGCGAGTTCGTAGACGTAGCAGTAGTCGCACGCCAGGTTGCACCGGCTGTGCACCTTGAGCACGAACTGGCGGAACGGCAACCCTTTCCACGAGTTCACGCCACCGACCCCCCGGACATTCCCACCACCGCACCGCCAATCTTTCCCCCAGGAGCAATCAAACACAGCCCGCCGCCCACTACCTCCGCCAATCGGAGGATTCCCCACCACAACCGTTGTCGTTCACTACGATGGGAAGTGCGCTGTCGGCATCGCCGGCAATCAGGCGACTGCGGTAAACCCGCAGCACTGCGGTTAGGGGGTACGTCGGACATGACTGCCGAACCCGTCCTGGAGTCCGAACTCCTGGACGTCACGGGCGTTGACCTGGCCCGGTTGGCCGATCTGCCGGACACCGCGCTGCGCGCCGCGCTGCACCGGATCCTGGCCGAGAACGCCGAACTGCCCACCCGGTTCGCCGCGTTCGAGAGCTCGCTGTGAGCCCGGCGGCCGCCGGGGCCGTTCGGGTGAACCGCGGCTGAGTCGCGGGCGCGCGGCCCGCCTTACCGGTATTCCCAAGTCCTCCGGCCGCTCAGGAGCAGCAGATGAGCACCCCGCGCACCACCTCGGCCCACACCGGCGTCACCGCCTTCCTGTCGGCGACCGGCGGCACCGGCCGCACCAGCGCGGTGGCGAACCTGGCCTGGGCGCTGGCCGCGGCCGGGCAGCGGGTCCTGGTCGTGGACTGGGGCTCGGAGGTGCCGCGGGTGCGCGAGTACCTGGAGCCGTTCCTGGTGGCCCGCCTCGGCCTGCCGGACGCGCTGGGCCGCGGGCTGCTCGCCGCGTACCGCGCGGACCCGCTGCGCGAGGAGGACGCGGCGCCCGCCGTCGAGCGGTTCGCGCCGCCCGCGGGCGACGTCACCGAACCCGGCCACATCGACGTGGTGTCGCCGATGCAGACCGACGCGGCCGGCCGCCCGCAACCCGAGACCAGGCACGGCGACGCGGGCGCGATCGCCGAGCTGCGCTCCCGGCTGACCGAGTCCGACTACGACCAGGTGCTGATCGACGCGCCGACGGGCGCGGGCGACGAGTCGCTGACGCTGATCGCGACGCTGTGCGAGCTGGCCGTGGTGTGCTTCCGGCCGCGACCGCGCGCCATCGCCGACGCGGCGGACCTGGCCGCCCGGCTGCGCAAGCGCGCGCCGATCCGGATCGACGTGGTGCCGGTGGCGACGCTGTTCGACGACGCCGACGAGCAGTCCCGGGCGCAGCGCATCCGGTCCGCGATCCACGCCGCGTTCGCCGAACTGCTGGCGGGCCAGGCGAAGCGGGTGCCGGACGGCGGCACGATCGAGATCCCGTACCGCCCGTTCGACGCGTTCGACCCGCTGCTGGCGATCCTGGTCGAGGAGCCGACCAGCGGCGGCGCGCTGGAGGCCCAGTACGGCAGGCTGGCCGCGGCGGTCACCGACGGCGCGGTGACCGAGGTGTCGCCGGTGTCGCCGGTGCTGCGGTCCCGCTACCGGCGGGTGTTCGGGCTGACGTCGACCACCGAGCCGGACCGGGTGGTCATCGCGTACGCGCCGCGGGACCGGCCCTGGGCCGACTGGGTGCGCGGCCAGCTGGAGCGCGCGGGCGCGGAGGTGCGCCGGCTGGCCGAGGCGGGCGACTGGCTGCGCGCCGACGTGCCGCCGGGCGTGGTGGTGCTGGCGTCGCCGCACCTCGGCCCGGTGGAGCTGCCCGCCCGGCCGCTGACCGCGCTGCGGCTCCAGCTGACCGACGAGGAGCCGGCGCCGGGCGCGCTGTCCGTGCACGACCACACCGCCGAGACGCTGAGCGCCCGGCTGCTCAGCCACTTCGGCCTGATCGACCGGCCCGGCACCGAGCACGAGCCCGGCATGCGGGTGCCCGGCAGCGACCCGAACGTGTTCGACCTGCCGCCGCGCCACCGCGGCTTCGTCGGCCGCGACGAGGACTTGGAGGCGTTGCGGGACAAGTTCGCGGCGGCCGGTGACGCGGGCGCCCTGGTGGTGGTCGACGGCGTGCCCGGCGTCGGCAAGAGCGAGCTGGCGCTGGAGTACGCCTACCGGTTCTCGTCGGACTACGCGGCGGTGTGGTGGCTGTCCGCGCACGACCGGCAGTCGCTGCTGACCGGCCTGGCGGCGCTGGCGGCCCGGCTGCGCCAGCCCGGCTCGACCGACTACGGCACGCTGTCCGCGCTGGAGCGGCTGTCGGACGACCCGGTGTACGCGCGGTTCCTGCTGGTCTACGACAACGTCGACGACCCGTCCGTGGTCGACGGCCTGCTGCCGTCCGGCGTCACCGGGCACGTGCTGGTCACCTCCCGGCCGACGGCCGGGCGGGCCGTCGAGCTGGTGCCGATGCGCGCCGACGACAGCGCGCGGCTGCTGCTGGAGCGCGTGCCCGGCCTGACCGCGGACGACGCGCGGCGGGTCGCGGACACCGTCGACCACCTGCCGCTGGCGCTGGACCTGGCGTCGTCCTGGCTCGGCGAGACGGCGCGGACCGAGGTCGGCGCGGGCTCCCGCGACACCGACGCGGCGTCGTGGGCGACGCGCACGCTGTTCGAACGGCTCGGCCGGTCGGAGCTGACCGGTGTGGCCCGGGTGGTCGACGTGGCCGTGGACGCGTTGCGGGACAACGCGACCGGCCGGTTGGCCGTGCTGGTGGCCGAGCTGTGCGCGTTCCTGTCGCCGGAGGGCGCGGACCTGGGGCTGGTGCGCTCGCCCGCGTTCCTCGGCCGGGTGGTCGAGGCGGGCGGCGTCGACGCCGAGCCGTTGCGGCTGGACGCCGCCGAGATCGACCGGGTGCTCTGGTACGGCGCGCGGTACGGGCTGTTCCGCGTCGACTGGGGCGACCAGTACTCGTTACGCCTGCACCGCGTGGTGCAGCGCGCGCTGCGCGACCGCATGTCCCCGACCGAGCGGGAGGAGCGGCAGACCGCCGTGCTGCGCGCGCTGGCCGCGTTGGCGCCGACCGAGGTGGAGGGCAACTCGCCGACCAGGCGCGCCCGGTTCGCCGAGCTGCAGAAGCACGTGCTGCCGTCCGGCGCGCTGGCCAGCGGCGACCTGGAGGTGCGCCGCTGGCTGGTCAACCAGGTGCGGTTCCTGTTCACCGACGGCGGCGCGGGCGTGCGGCGGGCCGCGCTGGAACCGGGGCACGCGCTGCTGGACGCGTGGACCCTGAGGTTCGGCACGGCCGACCCGCTGCGCAACCGGCTGGCCACCGAGCTGGCCAACGTGCACCGCGTGCTCGGCGACCCGACCTCGGCGCTGCGGCTGGACGACCTGGCGCTGGCCCAGCAGCGGCGCGCGCTGGACCTGACCCACCCGCGGCCGCTGATCACCGCCCGCGGCCGGGGCGGCGACCTGCGCGGGCTCGGCCTGTTCTCCGAGGCGCTGGCCGAGGACCAGGCCACCTGGGAGGGCCTGCGCTCGGTGCTCGGCGAGGACCACCCGGACACCCGCAGCGCGGCCAACAACCTGGCGTCGTCGATGTTCCTGTCCGGTGACGCGGCGGGCGCGCTGGCCCTGGAGGAGGACAACTACCGCCGCCGGCGGCGGCTGTTCGGCACCGGCGACGTGCGCACGTGGACGACGCTCGCGCAGATCGGGCTCTACCAGCGGGAGCTGGGCCGCTACCCGGAGGCGCTGGACTCGCTGCTGTTCGCGTCGCAGCAGCTGCAGACGCTGCGGCACGAGCTGAACCAGGTGCAGATCGGCGTGCAGTGGAACCGCGCCATCGCGCTGCGGCTGGTCGGCCGGGCCAAGGAGGCCAAGGAGCGCACCGGCATCGCGCTGCGCGACTACCGCGAAGTCCTCGGCAAGCACCACCCGTACACGCTGGGCTGCGCGTTGAGCTTCTCCGCCGACCACCGCCGCGTCGGCGTCGACCCGCAGTGGGCGGTGGAGCTCGCGCGCACCGCGTGGCTCGGCTTTCAGGAGTACGTCGGGCTGCGCGACGACCACCCGTTCATCGCGCTGTGCAAGCTCGGCCTCGGCCTGGCGCTGCGGTCGGCGGGCGACGCGGACGGCGCGGTCAGCCTCGTGCGGGACGCGACGCGGACGTTGCGCTCGCGGCTCGGCGACACGCACCCGTGGACGCTGGCGGCGGCCGTGGACGAGGCGCGGGTGCTCGCCGCGGCGGGCGAGGCGGACCGGGCGGCCGAACTGATCGCCGAGGCGCACACCGACTGCGTCGAGTTCCTGGGGCACGATCACCCCCACACCGTCGCGGCGGCGCACAACCTGCGGCTCGCGGCGCACCCCACCGACCAGCACTGGCGGGAGTGCGATGTCGACGTCCCGCACACGTGAGCGCGCAGGAAGGACCGGCGTGGAGCTGCACGAGGAGCAGGCCGAGCACGTCGGCCCGGAGTTCGACCTGACCAGGCAGGCGTGCCGCGACGCCGTCGAGCGGAGCCCCGCGCTGCACTACCTCGCGCACTACAGCAGCGGCGTCTTCGACTTCGGCGTCGACGCCCTCGGCGAGCCCGCCGCCGAACCGGGCGCGCTGCCCGGCGGCAGCAGGCGCGAGGAGCTGAAGCGGCTCGGCAGGCACCTGACGTTCCAGGTCGCCACGCTGGACCGGGCGCTGCAGGAGGTGCGCACCGGCCGGCTCATCCGGACCGTGCTGCACACCGAGGAGGGCGCGCTGTTCTGCGACTCCGTCGTGCCGACCGAGCACGTGGTCGGCCTGGTGCTCGACCACGCGGGCGCCGGGCCGCTGTTCGGGCACCCCGCGGTGGACGAGGCGGACCGGGCGGTGGCCGAGCTCGCCACCCTGCTGCGCCGCCAGCTCAGCCTCGGCTCGCTCAACCCGGGTGGCTGGGAGAGCGCCGAACCGGTCGCGCCGCTGGAGGTGGAGCAGGAGGCGCAGCCGCACGTGACGGCGGGGGACGGGCCGCTGACCGCGTGCCTGGCGGCGGTGCGGGCGCAGGACCTGCACCTGGTCGCGCACGTCGTCGCGGGCGAGGTGCGGGCGATGGTCGACTGCCTCGGCGACCCGTCGCTGGCGCCGTTCTTCAAGCAGATCACGGTGGACGCGCGCCGCCGGTTCTACCAGGGGTTCGTCCAGGAGTTGGGCGCCGTGACGACGAAGCTGAACCGGGCGGTCAACCCGGTCGTCGGCGGGCTGCTGGAACGGCTGGTGCTGGACGTCGAGATGGGCGCGATCTACTACTACCGCCTTCGCGCGGGGGAATACCTCGTCGGCGTGACGATCGACCAGGCGCGGGTGCGGGCGGCGGATGATCGAATGTCCGAATTGACCGTGGAACTCACTCCAATCGGTCCTTGAACAGCGGCTCACCCCTACCTACCGTGGAATGGTGACGCCCGTGACGCGTTCGGCCGCGCTGCTGTCGGCTCTCGGCGCGGGCTGGCTCGCCGCGTGGCAGTTCGGACTACGTGATGTCGACCAGTCGCCGGTGTACGGGTTCTTCATCACCGCGCTGCTCGGATTCGGTTTGTACGCGAGCACCAGTGGAATCGTCATCGCGGAATTCCGCGCACAATTGCGCACGGTCGTGCTCGCGGTCACGCTCGGTGTGCTGGCGAAGGTCGCGCTGATCTTCGGCGTGGTGTTCCTGGTGTTCCGCGACGCGAACCACCTGATCCTGGCCGTGGCGGTGGCGCAGATCGACCCGCTGTCGGTGGCCGCGATGCGGGCCAAGTCCCGGATGTCGGACTCGGCGAAGGCGCTGCTGTCGGCGTGGGCGTCGTTCGACGACCCGATCACCGTGCTGCTGACCGTGTACATCACCTCGTTCGCGCTCCGGGGCGGCGCGGTGGGCGGGGTCGGGTCGTTCGCGGTCAACCTCGTGCTGAACCTGGCGCTGGCCGGGGTGGCGTACATGCTGTGGACGCTGGTGCGCGGGCGCGTGCGGCGGGCCGAGGCGGGTGGGCGCGCGGTCCGGTACGCGGTGCGCGCGGTGATGGTGGTGGCCGTGCTCGCGGTCGGGTTCGTCGCCGTGCAGCACGCGCTGCTGCTGGCGTTGGCGCTGCTGGGGCTGTTCTTCCGGCCGAACCTCGGCCGGTGGGTGGACGGGCTGGCCGAGGCGGGCATGTTCCTGGCGATCGCGGCGGTGGGCCTGGTGCTGGCCGCCGAGTTCAGCTGGGCGCTGGCCGGTGTCGGCGCGGTGCTCGGCCTGGCGGCGTACGGCGCGCAGGCCGTGGTGGCGTTCGGGCTGACGGCGCCGAAGCGGTGGCGCGGCGACCGGGTGCGGCTGGCGCTGGGCCAGCAGAACGGCCTGACCGCGATCATCCTGGCGCTGCTGCTGGAACCGGCGTTCCCGGGCTCGATCGCCGTGGTCGCGCCCGCCGTCGTCGTGGTGAACCTGCTGCACGCCGTGGCCAACGGCGCCTACGACCGCCTGGCCACCCCGCTGCCGCCACCGGCGCCGCGCAAGCCGACCCCGCCACCCCGCAAGCCCCTGCCGAAGCCGGTGCGCCTGCCCGCCAACCCCGCCACCGAACCCCAGGTCGCCACCTACCGCCTCAAGCGCACCCCCTGACCTCCCGCTCCACCCCTCGAACGCACGACACACACCCCCCGAACGCACGACTCTCGCGAGAGTCCTACGTTCACGTCGCGAGAGTCCTACGTTCGGGACCGGTGAGTTGAACGTTCAGGTGTGGTACGAGCGGAAGACGGCGCGGCGGACGCGGGGGCTCAGGTTGCGCAGGGCCTCGTGCACGCGGCCGCGGCGCGAGCCCTGGTTGACCTCGGCCACCAGGCTGCCCGCCCGCGCCGACCACGGCGGCAGCTTGAACAGCGGGTCCAGCGAGAACAGCGGCAGGAACTCCACGATCCCGTCGTAGGTGCCGCACAGCTCGTCCAGCCGGTCCTCGGCGTCGGCGTCGTCGGACGACTGGTACCACTGCGCCACCGCGGTCCGGAACGCCTGCACGGCCTTGCGCATGAACACCGCCTGCGTCGCCGCCCGGGTGAACTCCGGCATCCGCAGCCGCCGGTGCACCGCCTCCTGCGTCCCGGTCAACGCGTGGTCGAACGCCTCCTCGAACATCACGTCGACCTGCGTCAGGTCCTCCAACGCGTCCAGCGCGTCCCGGAACAGCCGCTCCACCTCGCCGGGCAGCCTGCTCGCCGCCGCCTCCGCGCGCGTCGGCAGCCCGCCCGCCATCGCGCCGAGCTGCCGCTGGATCGCGCCGAGCTGCCGGTCCGACGACGCCCGCACGCCGTCCATGTGCTCGGCCAGCTGCTCGATGAACGCGTAGATGCTCGACTGCTGCCGGGTCAGCTGCTCCATCCGCACCCGCAGCGCGGACAGCGGGTCCGCGTCGCCGCCCAACCGCCGCCCCGTCGCGCCCACCAGCGCCTTGAAGTCGTCGGCGAACGTCCGGTCCACGTACACCAGGGGCTCGCGGCCGAGCAGTTCCCGCAACTGGATCGCCACGCCGTCCGCGACCACGCCGTTGACCAGCAGGATCAGCTCGGCGTCCGGCTCGGCCTCGCGCACCGCCGAGATCCGCCGCATCACCGAGCCGACGTCGGTGTTGTCCAGCAGCGACCGGGTGACGAGCACGGCGCACCCGCCGTCGTGGTCGGGGAAGGTGACCCAGAAGTCCGCCAGCGACTCCTCGCCGACGCCGAGCAGGTGCCGCTGGTGGTAGTCCAGGCCGTTGGCGTCGAGCAGCCTGCGCACCACGCCCTCGACGTCGTCCGAGCTGAGCGACCCGAACAGGTCGCGCGCCGCCTGCCGCACCATGTCCTCGGTGACCGCGAACTCGTGGCCGGGCGTGCGGGACGTGTCGTCGGCCATCCGGAACACCCGGTGGCACAGCCGGATCACGTTGCGCGCGTTGCCCCGGGCGACGTCCCGCAGGTACCGCGCGGTGTCGACGGTGAACGGCGCGAGCTGCCGCGCGCCGAACACCTGCTCCTGCGCCAGCGCGATGAACTCGCGCACCTCGGCCTGGCTCAGCCCGGCCATCACCACCGTGTACGGGATGCGCTGGCGCACCGCCGGCGGCAGCACGGACTTGAAGTCGGGCAGCCCGCACAGCACCAGGCACGCGCCGGCCTTGGCGAACACCTGCAGCAGCGTCTGGAACGCGGCCATCGTTCTGGCCTGCGGTCGGCTGTCCGCCGAGAAGATCTTGTCCAGCTCGTCCACGGCCAGCACGAACCGCCGCTGCCTGCCGCCGAACAGCAGGGCGAACACGCCCATCGCCTCCAGCGCGGCCACCTCGGTGTCGATCGGCGTGACGATGCCCCGCTCCACCAGGACCTGGTCCGGCGCGCCGCCGAGCAGCCACGACCACACCGAGTGCTCGAACCCCGGTCGCAGCAGCAGCGTGAGCGCGGTGCCGAAGTCCTTGTTGTTGGTGACCTCGCGCAGCGTGTCCTGGACCTTGCGCAGCAGCGCGCTCTCCATCAGGCCCAGCCGCTCCACGACCTCCTGCGGCTCCAGCTGCCTGCTGCCCAGCCACTCCAGCATGTCGCTGGTCAGACCGCTGCTCTGGAGCGAGTCGGCGACGATGTCCGCGTAGTACTCGCTGACCTGCGCGCGCACACCCTCGCGGCCGAGCTTCTGCATGAACCGCCGGTACAGCTCGATGAAGCTCTCCGCGGTCGCGTCCAGGTACAGCGCGTGCGACGGGTCGGCCAGCACCTCCCTGGCGTGCCGGACCAGCCGCACCGCGAGGTGGGTCTTGCCGGTGCCGTAGTCGCCGAGCACGGCCACCACGGTGCCGGTGCGGTCCCGCCCGGCGCGCGCGGGCGGCGCGTCCAGGTAGGCGGTGAGGTGCGCGAGCGCCTGCCGCGTCGCGTCGGTGGTGATCGCCACGTCGACCGCGTCCGGGTCGGCGTCGAAGTCCGTGATCCGGGCGACCGCCATCGGCGAGAAGGGGTTCTTCCGCGGGGGCGGGAGATCGCTGCTACCGCTCATGGCCCATTCCCCAGTCCATTCCGGGACTTCGTGTTCAGGAAAGCTCTGATGTCCTCGACGGTCACCAGATCGGCTTCGGTGTAGCTTAGCCCCGAGCCGAGTCGGTGCTGAAATGTTCCGTGCAGGTACCGCTGCAACATGGCGACCGTCTGGCAGAGTTTCGCCACCAATTCCATAGCGTCATCACTCATCCGTGGATAAATGCCCACGTCCGTGTGACGGGACAGCCGGTCCTTGGTGAATCGTTCGGCGTCTCCGGGGTGGAGCGAACCCAGCTGCAACGTGATCGGCGGCACCCAGGCTTCCAACTGCCGCAGGAGGTCCGCCACCTCATCCGTGCCCAAGTACGCCGATTCGGTCAGGAACAGCACTTTCGCGCTACTGAGCACGCGCGCGTAGCGGATGACCTCGTCCACCAGCTCGTTCGGGCTGGGTAACAGCACGACCAGCGCGATGTCGGCGCGCAGCGCCCGGCCCAGCCGCGGGAACACCCGGCGCGGCACGTCGCGGGCGCCCGCCAGCCGGTCCTCGTTCTCCGGCCGCAGCGCGCCGTGGTCGACCAGCTCGTCGAACATCTGGTCGCACACCAGGGCGGTGCGCTGGTCGATGGACAGCTCCTGGTCGGTCGGCAGGCAGCCGGTCAAGTCCAGCACGACGCCGCGCAGGCCGAGCCCGGCCAGTTCCGCGACGACCCAGTCCGCGCACCGGTTGACCAGCGCCGTCTTGCCGCAGCCGGACTCGCCGGTGACCAGCGCCAGCCGGCCGTACTCCAGCAGGCCGGTCAGGTCGCCCATCTCCTGCCGGAACTTGTCGAACGCGCCCTCGGCGTTGTCGACGGGCACGTAGTACGAGCGGTGCGCGGGCCGGTGCCACGGGCGCAGCGGGCGCATCGGCGTGCCCTCCCACCCCGGCAGCGGGAACGGGTTGACCGGTTCGCGGGGCGCGGTCACCACGACGACCCCGCGCACTGCGGGTGATGATCGCCGCGAACGGGTGCCACCCGAACGCGCGAACGCGGTGCAACCACCGGCAACACCGCCCCGGTCACGCGCGGCAGCGCGGCGGCTCGACCGGCCCGCCCGCGGTCCATGCCCACCCCCGTCGCCTCGCGGCGGCCTGCGGAAAGCTTCAGCCTACCGACGGAGAGTCGCACACGGACACGATTCCGTTAACCCACATACCCGATCGGCCCATCACGATTACTACTGTCGGGAATGGACGGAATAGCCGCGCGCGCAGCACGTCACCACGGCGACGGCGCGTAGTCCTTGAGGAAGCAACCGCGCAGGTCCTCGCCCAGTTCGCCGCGCACGATCGGGTCGTACACCCGGGCCGCGCCGTCGACCAGGTCGAGCGGCGCGTGGAAGCCCTCGGCGGCCAGCCGCAGCTTCGTCGGGTGCGGTCGCTCGTCGGTGATCCAGCCGGTGTCGACGGCGGTCATCAGGATGCCGTCGGTGGTCAGCATCTCCTCGGCGCTGGTGCGGGTCAGCATGTTCAGCGCGGCCTTGGCCATGTTCGTGTGCGGGTGGCCCGGCCCCTTGTAGGCGCGGCTGAACTGGCCCTCCATCGCCGACACGTTCACCACGTACTTGCGCCGCGCGGTGGCGGCGGCCATCGCCGGGCGGAGCCGGGAGATCAGGATGAACGGCGCGGTGCTGTTGCACAGCTGCACCTCCAGCAGCTCGACCGGGTCCACCTCCTCGACCCGCTGCACCCAGCTGTTGACCGGCGCCTCGTCCGGCACCAGGCCGCCCGCGTCGATCTCCTTCGACCCGGCGGTGAGCGCCAGCGACGTCACCGAGGGGATCGTGTCGGCCAACGTCCCCGCCAGCGCCACCGGGTGCGCCGACACCGTGTGCCCGAACGTCACCAGCTCGGGCAGGGGGCCGGACGGCAGCGGGGTCGACTCGGCGGCGACCAGCGGCGCGTAGGCGCCCGCCGAGCGGCGGACCGTCTGCGCGGCGTTGTTGATCAGGATGTCCAGCGGCCCGGCGGCGGCCACCGAGTCGGCCAGCTGCACGACCTGGGCCGGGTCGCGCAGGTCGATGCCGACCACGCGCAGCCGGTGCAGCCAGTCGGCGCTGTCGGGCATCGACGCGAACCGGCGCACGGCGTCGCGCGGGAACCGGGTGGTGATGGTGGTGTGCGCGCCGTCGCGCAGCAGCCGCAGCGCGATGTACATGCCGATCTTGGCCCGACCGCCGGTGAGCAGGGCGCGCTTGCCGGTCAGGTCCGCGCTCTGGTCGCGCTTGGCCCGGTTGAGCGCCGCGCAGTCCGGGCAGAGCTGGTGGTAGAACGCGTCGACCTCGGTGTAGCGCCGCTTGCAGGTGTAGCAGGACCGGGCGCGCAGCAGCGTGCCCGCCTTCGAGCCCGGCTCCGGCTCGCGCAGCAGCAGGCCGCGGGTCTCGTCGTCGATGCGGGACGGCGAGCCGGTCGCGGTCGCCTCGATGACGGCGCGGTCGGCGGCGGTGACGGAGGCGCGGCGGTCGGCCTTGCGGCGCTTGCGCAGGCTCTTCCAGATGCCGGCGGTGGCCCGGCGGACGGCTACCGCATCGGGGTGCTCGGTGTCCAGTTCGTCCACTTGGGCGAGCACCCTTAGGGCGATTTCCAGTTCGGCGGGGTCAATCGACACGTGCAGCACTCTACCTGCGCGAAAATCGACCCCGGACGGGTGAAATTCACTTCAGCCACCGATAGGGTGCCCGGCATGCCTACAGCGGGTACCGGCCCACGGGTGCGGCGACTGGCCCACCCCGACGCCGACATCCGGGCGCGCGCCCTCGGCCTGCCCCGCGGCCGGCCGGTGCTGGCGGTGTTCGGCTCGGTCGACACCCCGGACACCGAACTGGCCGCCGCCGTGCTCCCGGTGCTGCGTGCGGTGCTCGCGGCGGCGGCCCGCGCGGATGCGGTAGTGATCACGGCGGGCGCCGACGTCGGCGTCACGCACCTGGTCGGCCTGGCCGCCGAGTCGCTGGACGGGCGGTGGCCCCGGCTGGTGGGGGTCGCGCCGTCCGGCCGGGTGGCCGCGGAGGACGCCGAGCCCGCCGGGGGTGAGGTGAAGCTCAACGTGAACCACGACACGGCGGTGCTCGTGCCGGGGTCCAGGTGGGGCGAGGAGGTGCCCGCCCTGTTCCGCGCGGTGGACGCGGTGACGGGCTCGAAGCGCCCGGCGCTGGCCCTGCTGATCGGCGGCGACGCCAACGCCCGCGCCGCCCTGGTCGACCACCTGGGCCGCGACCGGCCGCTGCTGGTGCTCGCCGGCACCGGTGCGCTGGCCGACGAGATCGCCGGCGGCAGGATCGGCGAACCGGCGCCCGCGCCCGCCGCCGACGGCCCCGAACCCGCCGCTCCGCCCGACGGCCCCGTTCCCACCGACCGTCCGGCGCCCACCGGCGGCCCTGCGCCCGCCGACCGTCCGGTCCCGGCCGACCGTCCGGTACCCGCCAGCGGTCCGGGACTCGCCGACCGTCCGGGACCCGCCGACCGTCCGGGACCCGCCGACCGTCCGGGACCCGCCGGCGGCTCCGCTCCCGACGACCTCGCCGTCCTCGTCCGCAGCGGCCAGGTCGCGGTCGTGCACCTGGACGAGGGCGCGGACAAGGTGGTCGCCGTCCTGCGGCGCGTGCTGGGCAACCGGCCCGGCGCCAAGCTGCACGCCGACGTGCCCCCGCCCGCCGTCTGGCCGCGCGTCCGCTTCACCGCGCCCGAACCGCGACCCGTGATCGATCCCGGCTACGTGCTGGACTACCCGCTGCTCGCCGACGCGATCCACGAGGCCAACCAGGTCGTCGCGCCCGCGCTGCACGAGTGCGAGGTCGCCGCCCTCAGGGCGCGCGAACGGTCCCGGCTGCTGGTCGTGCTCGCCATCGCCGCCGGTTTCGGCACGACGGTGTTCGCCGCGCTGCAGGTCTGGCTGCGCGACTCGCCGTGGCCCGGCGTGCTGCTCGCCGTGTCCGGCGCGGCGGCGGCGGTGCTCGCGGTCGTCGCCCGCGGCGGTGACGAGCAGGACACCCGGGTCCGCGCCGAGCAGCTGCGCGCCCTGTACTTCGACCACCTCTCCGCACCGCCCGCCGCCGACGACGCCGAGCGCGAGGAGCGCTCCCGCGAGCTGGCGACGGCCGTGGCGCGGCACCGCCACGAACCAGCGAGCCGCACATGACGCCGCCCGACGACCACCGCGAGCAGTTCCTCCGCGCCTACCTGCGCCACCGCGTCGGCGAACGCCTCGCCGGGTTCGAGCAGGCCCAGACCCGCTACACCTCGGCCCGCCGCTGGACCACCGGCCTCACCGTGCTGCTGTTCACCGCCGCCGCGGCGCTGGGCGCGGTGTCGGTGGCCGACGAGCGGCAGCGCGCGCTGTGGGCGTTCCTGGCCACGGTCGCGGCGGCGTCGGCCACGGCGGTCGGCGTCTACGAGGCCGTGTTCTCGTTCCGCGCCCTCTCCCGCCGGTCCGCGAACGGGGTGGCGCTGCTGCACCTGCTCCAGGCGCACGGCGCGCCGGAGGGCGAGGACGGCGTCAACGCGTTCCGCACCGAGGTCGAGAGCGTGCTCCGGCACGCGGACCACTAGCGCCCGGACCGCTGGTGGCCAGCGTCGACGACGTGCGCCGCATCGCGCGCGCCCTGCCGCGCACCGAGGAGGCGGTGGTCCGGGACCGGGTGAAGTTCCGGATCGGGCGGATCGTGTACCTGGCGCTGTCGCGGGACGAGCGGACGCTCGGGTTCGCGTTCCCCAAGGACGAGCGGGACGCGCTGGTGGCCGCCGAACCGGCCAAGTTCCACCTGCCCGCGCCTTCCGACCTGCGCTACAACTGGGTCGACTGCACCCTGGCCGCGGTGGACGAGGACGAGTTGGCCGAACTCGTGGTCGAGGCGTGGCGGATGTGCGTGCCGAAGCGGGTCGCCGCCGCGCACCTGGAGCGGTAGGGCTCAGCTCGCCGCCACGGTCAGCCCGGTGGCCGCCAGCTTCGCCGTGCGGGGACCGTGGCTCCGGATCCGCTCCTGGTAGGCCCGCAGCAGCGCCGCGTGGATGTCGTCCACGTGCTCGGCCGCCGCGCAGTCCCGCCGCCACACGACGGTGACGCGCCGGCGCACCGGGTTGCCCACGATCGGCTTCAGCAGCACGCCCGGCAGCTCCTGCCCGGTCGGGAAGAAGCACGCCACCGTGTGCGCCGAGCGAACGAGTTCCGCGGCCGACGCCGGGTCGACGCCGAAATGCGCGCACCGCGGTGTGAATCCGGCCGCCTCGCAGGCCAGGTGCAGGTTCAACCGACCGCCGCCGTAGCTCTCGTCCGGCACCGCCCATTCCTCGTCGGCCAGTTCGGACAGCCGTATTTCACTTCGCGTCGACAACCGGTGCCCGACCGCGATTCCGACCAGCATCGGTTCGGTCACCACGGTGCGGCAGTCGACCTGTTCGGGAATCCGCAGGGGGCTCTGCGGGAACTCGGTCACCAGCGCCAGGTCCAACTTCCCGGTGCGCACCTGTTCGAGCACCGCGTCACCGGTCCGCTCGATGTGCGTGGTCTGCGGGTGCGCCGGGAGCAGCGCGCGGACCACGCCCACCAGCAACGGCGTCAGCGAACCGGCCACACCGCCGAGCCGGATGCCCGTCACGTCGCTCTCGGCGGCCAGCTTGCGCGCCGTGACCAGCAGGTCGTCGAAGCGTTCCACCAGGTCGCGGGCTCGCAGCACGACGTGGCGGCCCAACTCGGTCAGCTCGACCCCGTCGGTGCGCCGCAGGAAGAGGGGACCGCCGAACCCGCGCTCGATCCGGCGCAGCTGGGCGGTCAGGCCGGCCTGCGCGATCTTCAGCAGCGAGGCGGCTCGGCTGATGCTGCCCGCTTCCGCCACGGTCAGCACGACGTGGAGATGCCTCAGCTCCATGTTCACTGCGGCAGCCTAGGGCAAATCCCGGCAGTGGATCACCGAGCGCCCGGGCGGGAACGGGTCGGGCGGTGTGCGGACGTGATTCGGTCGATTGCTCCAACAGGTGCATAACTGGCGAGTTATCGCCACCTCACAACTGCCGCCGCGCTCACTGGTTCGACCACTCTGCTGGGGGCTATCGCCGAATACCGGGAAGGTGTGAGCGACATGAGGAAAGCGTTGCGGCTGCGACGCCTTTCCCGTCCGCGCGACGACAGGTACCTCTTCGTCCCGCTCGACCACAGCGTCTCGGACGGTCCGGTCGTGCCGCGCGACCGGTGGCACGAACTGATCGACTCGGTGGTCGTCGGCGGCGCCGACGCCATCATCGTCCACAAGGGGCGGGTGCGCACCATCGACCCGGACGTGCTCGCGGGCTGCGCGCTCGTCGTCCACCTCAGCGCCGGCACCGCGCACGCCGCCGACACCAACGCCAAGGTCCTGGTCGGCGAGGTGGACGAGGCGCTGCGGCTGGGCGCGGACGCGGTGAGCGTGCACGTCAACATCGGCTCGGACACCGAGGAGCGCCAGCTCGTCGACTTCGGCGTGGTGGCCAAGGCGTGCGACGACTGGAACGTGCCGCTGATCGCCATGGCCTACCCGCGCGGGCCGCGCATCGCCGACCCGAACGACCCCGCGCTGCTCGCGCACGTGGTCAACATCGCGGTCGACCTCGGCGCCGACATCGTCAAGACCAACCTCGCGGCGCCCACCGAGCGGATGGCCGAGGTCATCGCCAGCTGCCCGATCCCCGTGCTGGTCGCGGGCGGTCCGGCGACCGGCGGCAGCGTGGTCGACCACGCCCGCACCGCGATGGCGGTCGGCTGCGCCGGGCTGGCCGTCGGCCGCCGCGTGTTCACCTCGCCCGCCCCGATGTCGCTGGTCGCGGAGCTGGCCTCGATCGTCCACGACGACACCCGGGCGGACCTCGTCCGCGCCATGACGGGCGTCGTGGCCTCGTCATGACCACGCCGCCCGCGGCCGTCGCCCGCCGACCGGGTTCTCACCACCTCTTGGAGCACCGTTGAAGTTCGCCTGGATCGACCTCCGAACCGTTCCCGAGGCGCACCGCGAGGCGGTCGTGGACGCCGCCGTGCACGCCCGCCTCGCCGGGATCGTCTCCGACGACCCCGCGCTGCTGGACTCGCTGCCGCCCACGATCACCCGGGTCCTCGTCGCCGACTCGGCGGTGGAGAGCCCGCACCTGGTCACGGTGGCCGTCGACGACCAGGACGCGCTGGACCGGCTCACCGTCGACGCCGCGTTCGTGCAGGTCCGCGACGACCGCACGCTCAAGCTCGCGTGCGCCGCCGCGGTGCGGCTCGGGCACACCGTGGTCGCGTTCGCCGACCCGACGAAGATCCCGCTGGAGATCGTCATCGCCGCCGCCGACGGCGCGCAGGGCAAGCTGATCACCGTCGTGGCCGACCTCGAAGAGGCCGGGATCGTGCTGGACGTGCTGGAGCACGGCTCGGACGGCGTGCTGATGGCGCCGCGCGACGCCACCGACGTGTTCAAGCTGGCCAGGCTGCTGGAGGCCACCACCCCGCCGCTGACCCTGACCACGCTCACCGTCGAGGGCATCACCCACAACGGCCTGGGCGACCGCGTCTGCGTGGACACCGCGTCGCACTTCCAGGAGGACGAGGGCATCCTGGTCGGCTCGTACTCCTCCGGGTTCATCCTCTGCTGCAGCGAGACCCACCCGCTGCCCTACATGCCGACCCGGCCGTTCCGGGTCAACGCCGGCGCCCTGCACTCCTACGTGCTCGGGCCGGACAACCGCACCAACTACCTGTCCGAGCTGCGCTCGGGCAGCACGGTGCTCGCCGTCAACTCCGAGGGCCGCACCCGCAAGCTCACCGTCGGCCGGGCCAAGCTCGAATCGCGCCCGATCCTGACCATCACCGCGCACTCGCCGGAGGGCGTCGAGGTGAGCCTGACCGTGCAGGACGACTGGCACGTGCGGGTGCTCGGCCCCGGCGGGAAGGTCCGCAACGTCACCGAGCTGCAGCGCGGCGACGAACTGCTCGGCTACATCGCGACCGAGCAGCGGCACGTGGGCATCCCCATCGGCGAGTTCTGCAAGGAGACCTGAGCCAAGATGCGCGAGTTCGTCACCGACCTGTTGCGCCGCCACGGCGACGACGTGCCGGTGTTCAGCCACGAGCACACCGTGACCCACGGCGCGCTGCGCGCCGCGGTCGCCGCCGAGGCGAGCCTGTTCGCCGCCTCCGGGGTGGGTGAGGGGAGCACGGTCGCGCTGCACCTGCCGCCGAGCTTCACCCAGCTGGAGGTGGTGCTGGCGTTGTGGAGCCTCGGGGCCAGGGTGATCTCGATCGACCACCGGCTCAAGCCCGCCGAGGTCGAGGTGCTGCGCGAGATGACCCGTCCGCAGTTCCTGGTGCGCGCGTCCGGCCACCCGGTCGGCCTCTTCCGCGAGCGGTACGAGCTGGTGACCGAGCCCAGGTCCGACGGGGTTCCCGCGGCGACCAGGCACCGGCTGGTCCAGTTCACCTCCGGCTCCACCGGTCGGCCCAAGGTGGTCGGCCGCAGCACCGAGTCGATCATCCGCGAGGTGCTGCGGTTCGGCGCGGCCGAGGGGATGCCGCAGGGCGGCGAGCGGATGCTCATGCTCTTCTCCACCGCGCAGAGCTTCGGGCTGATGGGCGGGCTGCTGCACTCGTTGGCCGCGGGCGTGCACCTGGTGTTCGCCGCGCGGCCGTCGGCGGAGGACGTGCTGCGGACCGTGGCGCGGCACCGGGTCGACTTCATCACCGGCGTGCCGCACCACTTCGACCTGCTGGCCGCCGCCGCGGACCGGACCGCGATGAGGTCGGTGCGCGGCGGGTTCACCGGGGGTGAGCTGATCCGGCCGGACGTGGCCGAGCGGTTCGCCGCCGCGTACGGCTTCGCGATCGGCGAGTGCTTCGGCACCACCGAGACCGGCGCGCTGACCATGGACGCGACCGGCGCGACCCGGCCGTCGGTGGGCAAGCCGCTGACCGACACCACCATCCGGGTGCGGGACGGGCTGGTCGAGGTGGCGCTGGACCAGTCGCCGTACCTGGACGAGGGCGACCCCACCCGGTACCGCGACGGGTGGTTCCGGACCGGCGACCGGGGCGAGTTCGACGCGGACGGCAACCTGCGGCTGCTCGGCCGGGCGGACTCGCTGGTCGTGGTGCGGGGCAGCAACGTCGACCTCACCCAGGTCGAGGCGGCGCTGCGGGCCCACCCGCTGGTCACCGAGGCGATCGCGGTGCACGACGAGGTGATCGAGGCGTACGTCTCGACCGGGTCGGGCGCGCTGACGTCGGACGACGTGGCGGCGTGGTGCGCGGAGCGGCTGGCGGAGTTCAAGCAGCCGCAGCGCATCCACGTGCTGACGGCGTTGCCGCGCACGCCGAGCGGGAAGCTGGTGCGCAACCCCAGGGTGCTCGCCGACGCGCGGTGACCGGCGGTGTGGCAGGGTGGGCGTGTGGAACAAGTCGTGCTCCTGGACGAGTCCGGCGCCGGGATCGGCGTGGCCGACAAGGCCGCCGTGCACCACGCGTCCACCCCGCTGCACCTGGCGTTCTCGTCGTACCTGTTCGACGGGGCGGGCAGGCTGCTGCTGACCAGGCGCGCGCTGCACAAGAAGACCTGGCCGGGCGTGTGGACCAACTCGTGCTGCGGGCACCCGGCGCCCGACGAGCCGGTGGTCGCGGCGGTGACCCGGCGGCTGGTCGACGAGCTGGGGCTGACCGGCGTCGACCTGGACCTGGTGCTGCCCGCGTTCCGCTACCGGGCGGTGATGGAGAACGGGGTCACCGAGAACGAGATGTGCCCGGTGTTCCGGGGCGTCGTCGCCGGTGACCCGGAGCCGAACCCGGACGAGGTGGACGCGTTCGAGTGGACGCCGTGGGCCGACTTCGCGCCCGCCGTCCTGGCCGGCGCGCGCCCGGTGTCGCCGTGGTGCGCCCTGCAGGTGGCCGAGCTGTGGCAGCTGGGCCCGGACCCGCTGGCCTGGCCGACCGCCCCCGCCTCCGGCCTCCCCGCCGCCGCCCGCCTGTCCTGAACGCTCACCTCACCCCTCCCGAACGTAGGACTCTCGCTCCCCGAACGCAGGACTCTCGCGAGAGTCCTGCGTTCGGGATGTGCGTGTCCTGCGTTCGGGAGGGGTGGAGTGAGCGTTCAGGGGTGAGAGAGCGCTCTCTCGGGTGGTGTTCCGGGATGACCGGAACTCGCGGCTTTCCTTGACTGATACAGGGGGCCGTCTTACGTTCCGCTGTGAGAGCGCTCTCTGCAACCACCTCATTGTGCCCTATGAAAGGGGAGTCGTGATCCCCACCATTCGCCGATGGCGTCGACTGGTCACCGCCCTCGCCGTCGCGACCCTGACCGCGTCGGCACTGACGTTCGTGAACTCGCCCGCCTCGGCGGCGCCGGAACTGCTGTCCCAGGGCAGGACCGTCACCGCCTCGTCCACCGAGAACGGCGGCACGCCCGCCAGTGCGGCCGTCGACGGCAACGCCGGCACCCGCTGGTCCAGCGCCGCCGCCGACCCGCAGTGGATCCAGGTCGACCTCGGTTCGTCCACCGCCATCTCGCAGGTCTCGCTGAACTGGGAGGCCGCCTACGCGCGCTCCTTCCAGCTCCAGACCTCCGCCGACGGCAACGCCTGGAGCACGATCGCCACGGCGTCGGGCAACGTCGGCGTGCAGAACCTGAACGTCTCGGCCACCACGCGCTTCGTCCGCGTCTACACCACCGCCCGCGCGACGCAGTACGGCGTGTCGCTGTGGGAGTTCCAGGTGTTCGGCGTGCGGAACGCCAGCGGCCCGATCGTGCGGGTCGCCGAGTTCCTGGCCGAGTGCCCGTACAGCCACCGCCTGCCGGACGACCCGATCGTCGCGCCGAACCTGCCGGGCGGGTCGCACATGCACAGCTTCTTCGGCAACCGCACGACCAACGCCCGCTCCACCGTCCAGACCCTGCTGGCGGGCACCAGCAACTGCAACCCGGGCACCGACCTGTCCTCCTACTGGGTGCCCACCCTGTACGCGGACAACCAGCCCGTGGAGCCGACCGGCACCACGTTCTACTACCTGGGCGAGGGCGTGCGCGACGACATCATCGCGCGCATCCAGCCGTTCCCGCTGGGCCTGCGGATCGTCGCGGGCAACGCCAAGGCCACCCAGCCGGACGCCAGCACGATCTCCCGCTGGTCCTGCCTGCACGCCGGCCACGTCGGCGCGTCGAAGGACTTCGTGAACTGCCCCGCGGGCACCATGCTGGAGTCCTACCTGGACTTCCCGCAGTGCTGGAACGGCCGGGACCTGGACTCGGCGGACCACAAGAGCCACATGGCGTACCCGGTGAACGCGGCCTGCCCGGCCACCCACCCGGTGCCGGTGCCCAAGCTGCGCCAGGTGCTGCGCTACCCGGTCAGCGGTGACCCGGCGCGGTTCCGGCTGGCCTCCGGCGCGGGCTTCACCATGCACGGCGACTTCTTCAACGCGTGGCCGGAGGCCGAGCTGGCCCGCCGGGTGCGCGACTGCATCAACCCCATCATCAAGTGCGGCGCGGACGGCCGCCCGTGAGCGAGCCGAACTCGATGAGGTCGATCGCGGTCAAGCTCGGCGCGGCGTTCGCCCTGCTCGCCACGCTGGTCGTGCCGACCACCGGGGCGCAGGCGGCGGAGTGCGGCACGGCCAACGCGGCGTTGAACGCGCCGGCCACCGCTTCGTCGGTGGAGACCGGCAGCCCGTTCACGGCCGCCTCGGCGGTGGACGGCAACGCCGGGACGCGCTGGTCGAGCGCGTTCAGCGACCCGCAGTGGCTGCGGGTCGACCTGGGCGCGAGCCGTGAGCTGTGCGGCGCGACGCTGCAGTGGGAGGCCGCGTACGCGACCGCGTTCCAGCTCCAGGTCTCGGCCGACGGCGCCGCGTGGACGACCGTGCACCAGACCACGACCGGGACGGGTGGCACGCAGAACGTCACCTTCACCGGCACGGGTCGCTACATCCGCGTGCACACGACGGCGCGCGCCACGCAGTACGGCGTGTCGCTGTGGGAGTTCGCCGTGCGCACCGGCACGACCGGCGGCAACCCGCCGGGCGAGCAGCTGCTGTCGTACAACAAGCCGGCGTCCGCCTCGTCCTTCCAGGACGACGGCGCGTGCCCGGCCTGCACCCCGGCCAAGGCGCTGGACTTCAACCCGGCCACCCGGTGGGCGACCAACGCCGGCACCGGCTGGGTCGACCCGGGCTGGATCTCCGTCGACCTGGGCGCGACCGCGCAGATCAGCAAGGTCGTGCTCCAGTGGGACCCGGCGTTCGCCACCGGGTTCCAGATCCAGACCTCGGCCAACGGCACGAGCTGGACGACGATCCACACCGTCGCGAACGGCACGGGCTTCAAGCAGACGTTCACCGTGTCGGGCACGGGTCGCTACGTCCGGGTGAACCTGACCAAGCGCAGCGGCCAGTACGGCTACTCGCTGTGGGAGTTCCAGGTCTACGGCACCGGTGGCAGCCCCACGCCGCCGCCGGCGCAGGCCCCGGACCCGGGCACCCCGCTGCGGCTGGTGTGGAGCGACGAGTTCAACGCGCCGTCGGGCACCCGCCCGGACGCGGGCAAGTGGCGTCCGGAGGTCGGCACCGGGCAGAACGCGGAGCTGCAGTACTACACCGACAACCGCAACGCGTTCACCGACGGCGCCGGCAACATGGTGCTGGAGGCCAGGCGGGAGGTCACGCCGGGCTCGGCGTGCCCGGTCGACCCCGTCAGCGGTTCCGGCACGTGCCAGTACACCTCCGCCCGGATCATCACCGAGGGCAAGGCGTCCTGGACCTACGGCCGCATGGAGGCCCGGATCAAGGTGTCGGGCACCAAGGGCCTGTGGCCCGCGTTCTGGATGCTCGGCACCGACATCTTCAAGGGCACCCCGTGGCCGGCCAGCGGCGAGATCGACATCATGGAGCACCTGGGTCGCGAGCCGAACACGGCGTACCAGACGATCCACGGCCCGGCGTACTTCGGCGGTGGCGGCATCGGCCAGGTGCGCGACATCGGCCAGGACTACGCGAACGCGTTCCACACGTTCCGGGTGGACTGGAACAGCCGGGGCATCACGTTCAGCATCGACGATGTGACGGTCATCTCCATCGACAAGGCGACCGTCGAGGCCACCCGCGGCCCGTGGGTGTTCGACAAGCCGTTCTTCATCCTGCTCAACAACGCGGTGGGCGGTGACTGGCCCGGTCCGCCGGACGCCACCACGTCCTTCCCGCAGCGCATGCTGGTCGACTACGTCCGCGTCTACCAGTGACGGGCTGGTGCGGTCCCGCCTCGGCGGGGCCGCACCTCCCGGTATAAAGACTGACGTGGACCGCAGACCAGTCACGTTGGAAGAGGTCGCGCGGGTCGCGGGGGTTTCCCGGGCCACGGTGTCCCGGGTCGTCAACGGGGTCGCCACGGTGGACCGTGAGCTGCGCCAAGTCGTGGAGAAGGCGATCTCCACGACCGGGTACGCGCCCAACCGCGCGGCCCGCTCGCTCGTCACGCGCCGGGCGGGCGCGATCGGGCTCGTGCTGCCGGAAGAGGGCCGCACCGTGCACGACCCGTACTTCGGCCGGGTGGTCAGCGGCGTGCTGCCGGTGATCCGGCCGCTCGGCGTGCAGCTCGTGCTGACCACGGGCGACCACCGCGAGGTGGTGGACGACATCCGCCAGCGCAGGCTGGACGGCGTCATCCTGATCCACACGCACGGCGCGGACCCGCTGCCGAGGCAGCTGATCGAGGCGAACCTGCCGGTCGTGCTGGCCGCCCGCCCGGTCCGGCCGATGTCGATCACCTACGTGGACGTCGACCAGGCGGCGGGCGCGGGGCTGGCGGCCGACCACCTGGCGTCGTCCGGGTGCCGCCGGCTGGCGACCATCACCGGTCCGCTGGAGACGCCCGCCGGCCAGGACCGGCTGCGCGGGTTCTGCGAGGCGGTGGCCCGGCTCGGCCTGCCCGAGCCGGTGGTGGTCGAGGGCGACTTCTCCCGCGAGGGCGGCGCCGAGGGCGCGCGCCGGTTGGCCGGCGCGGACGTGGACGGCCTGTTCGTGGCCTCGGACCTGATGGCGACCGGCGCGCTGCCGGTGCTGCGCAACGCCGGTCGGCGGGTGCCCGAGGACATCAGGGTGGTGGGCTTCGACGACAGCAGCCCGGCCGTCGAGTGCGACCCGCCGCTGACGACGGTGCGCCAGCCGGTGGAGGACATGGCCGCCGAGATGGCCCGCCTGCTGGTGGAGCGGGTGGAGCGGCCGGACCGCCCGGTCAGCTCGGTCGTGTTCGCGCCGACGCTGGTGGTCCGCCGGTCCAGCTGAGACCCGCGCCACCGAAGCTGTCGATTCGCTGAACGGCGGAACACACCCCGATCCCCGTCCGTTCTGTCCGTTGTGCCGACTGCTCCCGCACCAACCCGGTCACCGGCCCGCTTCGTCGCCCTCGCCGGCGCCGCCGCCGTCCTGCTGACCGTCGCCCTCGTCGGCGGCCTGGACCTGTACCGGCTGGGCGAGTCCAGCTACCACCTGCGCCGCACCATCAGCGAGTACGCGCTCGGCCCGTACCGCTGGGCGTTCGACACCGGCGTGCTGCTGCTCGTGCTCGGCTCGCTGGCGATCCTCGCGGTGCTGGTCGGACGAGGGGTGGCGCGGTGGAACTCGGTGGGCGCGGTGGCGTTCGCCGCGTGGGCGGTCGGGCTGACCCTGGTGGTGATCTTCCCCAAGAACAACTGGGCGATCGGCCCGAGCGTGAGCGGCAGCATCCACCGGTTCGGCAGCCTGCTCGCGTTCATCGCGCTGCCGGTCGCCGCGACGCTGCTGGCCCGGCCGTGGCGGCGCGACCCGGTGTGGGGCGCGCACGCCCGCTGGACGTTCCGGCTCGGCCTGCTGTCCGCGCTCGCGTTCACGCCCATCCTGTACGCGATCGGCGTGAACGCGGTCGTCGGCACGTCCTGGTGGCGGGTGATCCCGCTCGGCTACGTCGAGCGGGTGCTGGTGCTCACCGAGGTGGTGGCCGTGCTGGTGGCGGGCGTGTGGGCGATCGCGGTGGCCCGCGGGCCCTCGGCGCGGGCTCAGGGGTACAGCTCGTCCAGCACGTCCCGGTAGCGGCCCTCGATCTCCTTGCGGCGCATCTTCAGGCTGGCGGTGAGGGTGCCGTCGGCCACCGAGAAGTCCTCCGGCAGCACGGCGAACTTCTTGATCGTCTCGTGCCGCGCGAGCTTGGCGTTGGCCGCCTCGACGGCCCGGCCGACCTCGGCGTCCCGGTCGAGGTCGGCGGGCGCGAGGTCCGGGTCGATGGTGACCAGGGCCACGCAGTAGTTGCGCCCGTCGCCGTGCACCAGCACGTTGCCGATGTAGGGGCTGTTGGACTTGACCAGCCCCTCCACCGCCTGCGGCGCGACGTACTTGCCGCCGGAGGTCTTGATCAGCTCCTTCTTCCGGTCGGTGATCCGCAACCGGCCCCCCTCGTCCAGCTCGCCGATGTCGCCGGTGTGCAGCCAGCCGTCCCGCAACGCCTCGGCGGTCTCCTCGGGCAGCCCCCGGTAGCCGCGCATGACGCCGCGCCCGCCGATCAGCACCTCGCCGTCCTCGGCGATCCGCACCTCGGTGCCCACCAGCGGCCGGCCGACCGTGCCGAGCTTGTTCGCGCCCGGCCGGTTGACGAACGACGCGGCCGACGACTCGGTCAGGCCGTAGCCCTCCAGGATCGTGATGCCCGCGCGGTCGAAGAACTCGCCGACCGGGGCCGACAGCGGCGCCGAACCGGACACGAAGTACTTGATCCGGCCGCCGACCCGGTCCCGCAGCTTGCTGAACACCAGCTTGTCGGCGACGGCCCGGCGGAGCTTCCACTCCGGGTGCTCGGCCACGACCAGCGCCCAGTCGAACAGCTTCGCCTTCACGCCGCCCGCCTCGCGCATCGACGCCACCACCCGCTGGTGGATCTTCTCGAAGATCCGCGGCGCGGCGGCGACCACGGTCGGGCGCAGCTCCTGGAGGTTGGCCGCGATCCGGTCCACGTCGCCGTCCACGGCGGTGGGCACGCCGGTCGCCAGCATGCCGACCTGGAGCACCTTGCCGAACGCGTGCGACATCGGCAGCCACAGGAAGTGCAGGTCCTCGGGCGTGAGCACGCCCAGCTCGCGGATCGCCTCGGCGGTGTAGAGCCAGTTGTCGTGGGTCAGCTCGACGCCCTTGGGCGTGCCGGTGGTGCCGGAGGTGTAGATCAGGGTGGCCAGCCGGTCCGGCGTCAGCTCGTCCACCATCGCGTCGTAGTCGTCGTCGCCCGGCGAGTCGGGCTCCCAGTCGGGCGTGACGACCTTGGCGTCGACCTTGTCGGCCAGCTCCGGGTCGGCGACCACGAGCACGCTCCCGGAGTCGCGGACGATGTGCGCGACCACGTCCGGCGTGCTGCTGGGGTAGATGGTCGTCGTCACGCCGCCGGCGGCGAGCACGGCCAGGTCGGTGAGGATCCAGTCCACGCTGGTCGCGGCCATGATCGCGACCCGGGCGCCGTCCCGCACGCCGAGCTGCCGGAACCCCAGCGCGCGCCTGCGCACGTGCTCGGCGACCTCGGTCCAGGTCAGCGACGTCCACGTGCCGCCGGCGCGGTGGCGCAGCGCCTCGGCGTCCGGCATCTCGCGCACGCGTTCGCGCAGCAGATCGGGGATGGATCGGGCCACGGTGACCTCCTGGGGAGCGGCGCTCTAGAGCGGTACTCTAGCGCCATGGGAACGACCAGTCAGCGAGCCGTGCTGGACGCGGCCCTCGCGCTGGTCGAGGAGGCCGGGCTGGACGGCGTCACGATCAGCGCGCTGATCGCGCGGTCCGGTGTGTCCAACGGCAGCGTGTACCACCACTTCGGCAGTCGGGCGGGGCTGTTCGCCGTGCTCTACGGGGAGAGCTACGCGCACTGCGTCGGCGCCGTCGTCCCGGCGCTGGACCTCGATGACGTCGAGGGCGTCGTGCGCGGGGTGGTGTCGCGGTACCTGGAGTGGGTCGCCGCGAACCCCGGCCGGGCCAGGTTCCTCTACGCCGCGCCGTCGACCGCCGACCCGGCGGTGAAGGCGGCGGTGTTCGAGCCGGTGGCGCGCTGGTTCGCGGCCCGGATGGCGGCGGGCGAGCTGCGCCGGGTGCCGCTGTGGGCGCTGGACCCGGTGGTGATGGGCCCCGCGCACGAGTGCGCCCGCCGGTTCCTGGCGGGCGGGTTCGACCTGGCCGCCGCGGCCGAACCGGTCGGCGATGCGGTGTGGGCGGCGGTCGCGCCCGTAGGGTGACCGCATGGCCACTTGGGGCGACCTCGCCGCATACGTGCACGAAACCTACGACGTCATCGCGGAGAACGAGGACGAGATCCGCATCCTGTTCAACTTCGAGCAGTTCGACGAGGACGACGAGCGGACCCAGGTGATCATCCTGGTCCGCGAAGTGCTCGACAAGCTGCACGAGTGGGTGCAGATCGCGTCGCCGATCGGGCTGGCCGCGAACGTGGACCTGCACGCGTTCCTGACCGAGGTCGGCAACTCGACCATCGCGTGCGGCGCGGCGATCATGGGCGAGCACGTGGTGCTGCGGCACTCGCTGCCGCTGACCGACCTGGACATCCACGAGTTCACCGAACCGCTGGCGCTGCTCGCCGGGACGGCGGACCGGCTGGAGGAGACGTTCTTCGGCGGCGACGACTACTGAGCCGACCGAGGTACCGCGGAAACCGTTGACAGCGGGTGTCCCGGGGTGTTGTGATCCACGCAACAGATAGGAAACTTTCCTAACTGAACCGCCGCCGCAGTGTTCCACCTCCACCCCTGACCCGTGGGAGGCACCCCGTGGCACCCCGTCCCCGATGGCTCGGCGGACCCCTGGCGGCAGCCCTGCTCGCCGCGCTCGCCGTGCCGGCGCCCGGCTGGGCCGAGCCGGCGGCCCCAGCGGCGCCGACGACCCGAGCCGAGCCGACGGCCCAGGCCGTCACCGAGCACCAGGCGGAGGGCGCGATCGTCGCCAACGGCCTGGTCGAGGCCAACCACGCCGGGTACACCGGCAGCGGCTTCGTCAACTACGACAACGAGGTCGGCGCGTACGTCGAGTTCACCGTGACCGCCGCCGCGGCCGGCCCGGCCCGGCTCACCTTCCGGTACGCCAACGGCACCACCGCGAACCGCCCGCTGGGCGTCTCGGTGAACGGCGCGTCCCCGGTGAGCGTGGCGTTCCCCGGCACCGGCGCGTGGAGCACGTGGGGCGAGGCCACCGCCACCGTCTCCCTGAACGCCGGCGCGAACCGCGTCCGCGCCGCGGCCACCACCGCCAACGGCGGGCCCAACCTCGACCGGCTCACCGCCGACACCGGCACGACCGGCGTCGGCCGGCCCGCCGACGTGAACGGGCAGCTGCGGGTGTGCGGGCTGAAGCTGTGCAACCAGCACGGCAAGCCGATCCAGTTGCGCGGCATGAGCACGCACGGCATCCAGTGGTACTCCCAGTGCGTCAAGCCCGCGTCGCTGGACGCGCTGGCCACCGACTGGGGCGCCGACGTGCTGCGGATCTCGCTGTACGTCCAGGAGGGCGGCTACGAGACCGACCCGCGCCGGTTCACCGACATGGTGCACGGCTACGTCGAGGAGGCGACGCGGCGCGGGATGTACGCGCTGGTCGACTGGCACCAGCTGAACCCGGGCGACCCGAACGCGAACATCGGGCTGGCGCGCACGTTCTTCACCGAGGTGGCGCAGCGGCACCGGAACAAGACCAACATCATCTACGACATCGCGAACGAGCCGAACAACGTCTCGTGGGCGGGCATCAAGTCCTACGCGGAGCAGATGATCCCGGTGATCCGGGCGCAGGACCCCGACGGCGTGGTGTTCGTCGGCACGCACGGCTGGGGGTCGCTGGGCATCTCGGACGGGCGCAGCGAGCAGGACATCATCTCGAACCCCGTCAACGCCACGAACTTCATGTACACGTTCCACTTCTACGCGGCGTCGCACCAGGACGAGTACTTCGCCGCGCTGCAGCGGGCGGCGGCCCGGCTGCCGATCTTCGTCACCGAGTTCGGCACCCAGACCTACACCGGCGACGGCGGGAACGACTTCGCGTACAGCCAGAAGTACCTGGACTTCCTGGCCGCCAACAAGATCGGCTGGACGAACTGGAACTTCTCCGACGACTTCCGGTCGGGCGCGGTGTTCAAGGAGGGCGTCTGCGCCGGGTCGTCGTTCACCGGCACGGGCGTGCTCAAGCCCTCCGGCGTCTGGATCCGCGACCGGATGAGGACCCCGGACGACTTCCCGACCAGCTGACCCGGTTCGCGGGTGCGGCGTACGGTCGACGGTGTACGCCGTACCCGCGACGGGGGCTGAGGGGGAGCGCGTGGCACATCCAGGTGCGGTCGGGTTCGGGGTGGCGGCGGCGCGCAGCGGCGACGTCGGGGCGGCGGAGGTCTGGTACCGCGCCGCGGCCGACAGCGGCGACGTCGACGGCATGAACCTGCTGGCGCTGCTGTGCGAGGAACGCGGCGACCACGCCGAGGCGCGGCGCTGGTACTCCCGCGCGGCCGACAGCGGTGACGCGGTCGCGCTGCACGGCCTGGCCCGGCTGGCCCGGCGACGCGGTCAGGAGGGCGAAGCCGGGCGCTGGTACCGGGAAGCCGCCGACCGCGGCGACCAGGAGGCCATGATCGCCCTCGCGGAGGCGGCGGTAGACCCCGCCGACGGCGACGCGTGGTACCGCCGCGCCGCCGAGTCGGGCAACCCGCGCGCGCTGGTCGTGATCAGCACCCGGCTGCGGGCCAGGGGAGAGGTCGGCGAGGCGGAGCGGTGGCTGCGGCGGGCCGTGGCGACGACCGGCGAGCCGTTCTTCATGGTCGAGCTGGGCGAGCTGCTGGCCGCGACCGGCGACCTGGCGGAGGCCGAGACCTGGCACCGCCGCGCCGCCGAGGCCGGTGACGGCAACGCGTTCGGCCCCCTCGGCGCGGTGCTGGTGGCGAAGGGCGACCTGGGCGAGGCCGAGGAGTGGTACCGCAGGGCGGCCGGGACCGGGCGCACGTCGGCGATGACCGACCTGGCCCTGCTCCTGGCGCACCGCGGTGAGACCGGCGAGGCCGAGCGCTGGCTGGACCGCGCGGCCGACGCGTCCGGGGTGGACGTGAACCACGCCCTGTGGGGCGCGCTGCCCGCGTTGGACGCGCACCGGCTCGGCCTCCTGGAACGCGACGCCGGCCACCGAGTGCTGACCGCCCTCGGCGTGCTGTCCCGCGAGCGCGACGACCCCGACCGGGCCGAGCGCTGCTTCCGGCGCGCGGCGGACGCGGGGAACACCCAGGCCATGTACGAGATGGGGCTGCTCCTGACCCGCTGGGGCAGCGCCGCCGCCCGCGCCACCCGTGCCGCACGCCGCCGCGCCGACCTGCGGGCCCCGGCCGGCGTCGAGGTGGAGCGCCCGGCGGTCTGGTTCGCCCGCGCCGCCCAGGGCGGTCACCCCGACGCCGCGAGGGCGCCGAAGCACTGACCGCGCACTGGGACGGCCCCTGCCGACCCCGGTGGCGACGAGGGCTCAGGACACCGGCCAGGTGTGCACCGGCTCGTTGCTGTGCATCAGGTCCCGGTAGGTGCGCAACATCCGGCGCAGCGCCTCGGGCCGGTCCAGCGCCGTGTGATCGTAGTGCCGGTGGAACGCCCGCGCCTGCCACGTCGCGCCGTTCACGCCGGTCAGGCACCGCTGCTCGATCACCCCGAGCAGCCGGTCCCGCTCGGCCGGGTCGACCTTCAGCCGCACCAGCCCCTCGTGCGCCATCGGCAGCAGCCGCCGCAGCACCAGCTCCGCCACCGGCACGGTGCCGAGCCCCGGCCAGTACACCTGCGCGTCCATCCCGGCCCGCGCGCCCGCGGTGAAGTTGTCCTCCGCCGCGCTGAACGACATCTGCGACCACAGCGGCCGCTCCTCCTCGGCCAGCACCCGCACCAGGCCGTAGTAGAACGCGCCGTTCGCCAGCATGTCGACCACCGTCGGCCCGGCGGGCAGGGTCCGGTTCTCCACCCGCAGGTGCGGCTGGTCGCGCACGACGTCGTACACCGGCCGGTTCCACCGGTAGACGGTCCCGTTGTGCAGCCGCAGCTCGGCCAGCGACGGCGTGTCGCCGCGCTCCAGCACCTGCAGCGGGTCCTCCTCGTCGCAGATCGGCAGCAGCGCCGGGAAGTACCGCACGTTCTCCTCGAACAGGTCGAAGATCGACGTGATCCACCGCTCGCCGAACCACACCCGCGGCCGGACGCCCTGCTCCTTCAGCTCGTCGCTGCGGGTGTCGGTGGCCTGCTGGAACAACGCGATCCGGGTCTCCCGCCACAGCTCCTTGCCCATCAGGAACGGCGAGTTGGCCCCGATCGCCACCTGCACGCCCGCGATGGCCTGCGCCGCGTTCCAGTACGCCGCGAAGTCCTCCGGCGACACCTGGAGGTGGAACTGGGTGCTGGTGCACGCGCCTTCCGGCACGATCGAGTCGGCGGTCATCTGCAGCCGCTCGACGCCGTTGATCGAGATCTGCAGGTCCTCGCCGCGCGCCGCCAGCACCTGCTCGTTGAGCAGCGCGTACCGCGGGTTGCCGGACAGCGCCGAGACCGCCAGGTGCTTGGGCTGCAACGTCGGCAGGATGCCGATCATCACCATGTGCGCGTCCACGCCGCGCGCCTTGTGCTCGGCCTCGTTCAACGACCGCCGCACGACGTCCTCGAACTCGGTGATCCCGCCGCCGGTCAGCAACCGGGGCGCGACGTTGATCTCCAGGTTCCACTGGCCGAGCTCGGTCACGAAGTCCGGGTCGGCGATGGCCGCCAGCGCCTCGGCGTTGCGCATCGCCGGGTCGCCCGCGTCGTCGACCAGGTTCAGCTCGATCTCCAGCCCGGTGGTGGGCCGCTCGAACTCGAACCTCGACTCGCGCAGCATCCGGGCGAACACGTCCAGGCACCGGCGGACCTTCGTGCGGTACCTCGTCCGGTCATCGCGGGTGAACTCCTGCCGCCCGACGTCGTCGCCCATGCCGCTGCCGCCTTCCCAGCCCGATCAGCGCGCGGGTACCGCGATAGCGGTCACCACAAACCCCTCCCGGGCCAGCCAGCGACCGGTGAACCCGTCCAGCGGCACGCCGTCCACCACCGGCGGCTCGATCAGGATGCGCGCGGAGAACGTGCCGTCGTCGGGGTTGATGGTCACCTCGGCGTCCTCGAACCCCAGCCACTTGCGCGCCAGCGGGAACCACGCCTTGTACACCGTCTCCTTGGCGCTGAACAGCAGCCGGTCCCAGGAGACCTTGTCGCCGGACGCCCGCAGCTCGCGGTGCCTGGCCAGCTCGCCCGGCACCGCGATGGCCTCCAGCACCCCGTCCGGGGTCGGCTCGTTCGGCTCGGCGTCGATGCCGATCGTCCACACGTCGGACACCAGGCCGACGGCCGCGGCGCGGTAGCCCTGGCAGTGCGTGATGCTGCCGACCACACCGGCGGGCCACGTCGGCGCGCGGTTCGGGCCGGGCAGCAGCGGCGCGGGCGGGAACCCGAAGGCGGCCAGCGCGGTGCGCGCGCAGTGCCGCCCGGTGGCGAACTCCCGCTTCCGCTTGTCCACCGCCTTCGCCACGTGCTCCTGCTCCTCGGGGAACAGCACGACGCCGTCCGGGTCGCCGAACACGTCGACCGCGGACACCGGCGGCGGCAGCAGGTCGGTGATCATCGGGCGTCCCCCTCGCGCAGCACGTCCAGCAGCGGCGCGGCGGTCCAGCCCCGCGGCTGCCACTCCCTCGGGTAGCCGAGCGACACCTCGTCGAAGCGGATGCCGTCCTTGCGGATCGTGCGCGGGATGTGCAGGTGCCCGTACACCGCGACCGCCGCCCGGAACCTCATGTGCCAGTCGGCGGTCCGCTCGGTGCCGCACCACAGCGCGAATTCGGGGTACCGCAGGACGAACGTGGGGTCCCGGACCAGCGGCCAGTGGTTGATGAGCACGGTCCGCAGCGACCGGTCCACCGCGCGCAACCGGCGCTCGCTCTCCTCGATCCGGGCCGCGCACCACGCCTCGCGGCTCGGGTACGGGTCCGGGTGCAGGAAGTACTCGTCGGTGCAGACGACACCGGCCTCCTGGGCGACGGCGAGCGCGGACGCCTTGTCCGTCGTGCCCGCCGGGCGGAACGTGTAGTCGTACAGCGTGAACAGCGGCGCCACCGCCACCGGCCCGCCCGCGCCCTCGAACACCGCGAACTCGTCCTCGGGCGTGAGCACGTCGATGCCGCGGCACAGCTCCACCAGCTGCTTGTAGCGCACCTCGCCGCGGGCCTGCACCGGGTCGTCCTTCGTGGTCCACAGCTCGTGGTTGCCCGGCGACCAGACCACCTTGGCGAACCGGCCGCGCAGCACGCCGAGCGCCCACTCGACGTCGTCGAACTTCTCCGCGACGTCGCCCGCCACGATCAGCCAGTCGTCCGGCGAGTGCGGCTGGATCGCTTCGACGAAGTGGCGGTTCTGCTGATAGGTCACGTGCAGGTCGCTGGTGGCGAGGAGCCGCGGCGGAGTGGTCACGCATTCGAGCGTATCCGTGCGCGCCCCGCATCGGCAGGTGACCGCTCATCCGCTCGTCGCTCCTCTGGAGCCGTTCGGCGGAGCGGGAGGAGCCGCGTGACGCTGCACCACTCCCGTTCGGCGCGCGTTCCCTTACCAGGCGGCGTCGGTGTTCCTAGCGTGATGGGCATCACGACAGTCCTGGGCGGAGGACCTGATGACCGACTACGCACGACCAGCGCAGCCCTTCGGGCGGACGGTGGGCGCGGAGATCGCCCGCCAGGCGCAGCAGCACACCCACCCGGCGGTCGCGCCCCGGCGCACCGACGACGCCGCCCTGGCCATGTTGCTGCGCGCCCGCCAGCGCGGCGACGCCCAGCGGCAGGAGCCGTGGGTGCGCCGCGCGCCGGAAGCGCCGGCCCGACCGCCGCACGCCGACGTGATCGAGCAGCTGGCCGTGCGCCTGGTGCCGCCGTCGCTGTGGGCGGTGGTCGAGCCGCTGCTGCCACCCGCGAAGGTGCGCCGCCAGGGCGGCGGCCGGGGCCGGGTGTCGGACCGGGCCATCTTCACCGCGATCGTGTTCGTCCTGACCAGCGGCTGCGCCTGGCGGCACCTGCCGCCGACGTTCGGCGTGACCGTGCCGACCGTGCACCGGCGGTTCCAGGAGTGGACCGAGGCCGGGCTGTGGCTGCGGCTGCGCCGGGTGGCGGTGGAGGGCGCGGCGGCCGACGCCGAGTGGCTGCGGCTGGTGCTGGACGCGGCCGAGCGGCGCGGCGCGCGAGCCGCCGGCTGACCGGGAGCGACGCCGGCGCGGCGCGCCCACGGCCTGGCGGTCCTCGCGGCCGGGCCGGTTGACTGGGGGCATGACGCCTGTCCACGTGACCGTTGTCGAAGGTCCTGGGGACGTGCCACCGGCCGTGTTCCTGCACGGGGTGCTGAGCTGGGGGTCGGACGACGCCTACGGCTTCGGCCACCAGCGCCCGCTCGCCACGCGCCGACGGCTGCTCCTGGTGGACCGCCGCGGCTTCGGGGCGAGTCCCGACCTCGACGGATCGCACCGCAGCGACTACGAGGTGGACGCCGCGGACGCCGTCACCCTCCTGGCCGGTGGCGCCCACCTGGTCGGCCACTCCTACGGCGCGGTCGCCGCCATGCTCGCCGCCGCCGCCAGGCCCGACCTGGTGCGCTCGCTGTGCCTGGTCCAGCCGGGCGCGCTGCGCCCGGCGGAGGACCACCCGGCCGTCGCCGAAGCCCTGACCCGCGCCCGCGCCGCCACCGCGGGCCTGCCGGCGGACCTGACGCCCGAGGACTACCTGAGGCTGTCCACCGAGGCGGTGGGCATGCCCGCGCCCGAGCCGACGCCCGCCCGGCTGCGCGCCGCGCGCACGACGATGGCCGAACGCCCGTGCTGGGACGCCGACGTGCCGCTGCAGCCGCTGGCCGACGCCCCGTGGCCGGCCCTGGTGGTCCGCGGCGACTGGTCGGGCGCGCCGGAGGAGTACCGGCGGCTCGCGGGCGTCCCGCTGCGAGTCGCCGCCGAGGTGATCGCCCACCGGATCGGCGCCGACCTGCTCACCGTGCCCGGCTTCTACCCGCACGTCCAGCAACCGGCCGCGGTCAACGCCGCCCTGGCCGGGCTGTGGGCGCGGGCCGACGGCTCCTAGCCGCACCGCTGCGGGGGACTCGTCGGCGCGCCGCGGAACCGGCCGGCCGCGACCTCGCGCCCGTCGTCAGGCGTGCACGCCCGCCTGGTACTTCGGCACCCGCACGCTGATCTTCGTACCGAGCCCCTGCGCCGTCTCCACGACCAGGCCGTAGTCGTCGCCGTAGCAGCGCCGCAGCCGCTCGTCGATGTTCCCCAGCCCGATCCCGGCCGTCTCGCCGACCTGGCCGGCCAGCGTGCGGCGCAGCGCGTCGGGGTCCATGCCGATGCCGTCGTCCTCGATGGTGATGTGCGCCTCCGCGCCCGCGTCGGCCGCCAGGATCGAGATGTGCCCCGGCCCGACCTTGCCCTCCATCCCGTGCCGGACCGCGTTCTCCACCAGCGGCTGCAGGCACAGGAACGGCACCGTCACCGGTAACACCTCGGGCGCGATCTGCAGCGTCACCTTCAGCCGCTCGCCGAAGCGGGCCCGTTCCAGCGCCAGGTACTGGTCGATCGACTTCAGCTCCTCCGACAGCGTGGTGAAGTCACCGGCCCGGCGGAACGAGTAGCGGGTGAAGTCGGCGAAGTCCAGCAGCAGCGTGCGAGCGCGCTCCGGGTCCGTGCGCACGTACGACGCGATGGCGGACAACGAGTTGTAGATGAAGTGCGGCGAGATCTGCGCCCGCAGCGCCCGCACCTCCGCCTCCACCAGCCGGGTCCGCGACCGGTCCAGCTCGGCCAGCTCCAACTGGCCCGACGCCCACCTCGCCACCTCGTTCGTGGCCCGCACCAACCCGGCCGACGCCTCCCGGCTGTACGCCGCCAGCACGCCGACCACCCGGCCCTCGACGGTCAGCGGCGCGAGCACCGCCGTGTGCACCGGGCAGTCCGGCGCGGAGCACGTGATGTCGAACGCGCGGGTGCGGCCGGTGTCGAACACGTCGGCGGCCAGGCCCATCGCCTCGGTCGCGTGGTGCTCGCCGTCGCCCTCCCACGCCACCACCTCGGTCTCGTCGGTCAACGCCAGCGCGGGCGTGCCCAGCAGCGTCCGCAGGTGCTTGGCCGACTTCTTCGCCGCCTCCGGCACCAGCCCGGCGCGCAGCGGGGGAGCGGCCGACCACGCGGTGTGCAGCGTCTCGAACGTGATCCGCTGCTCGTGGGTCAGGAAGTCGTTGCGGGTGCGGGAGGTCCACCACAGCGTGATCACCACGGCCAGCCCGACGGCCAGTATCGCGCCCGCCGTGAGCAGCGCGGTCACAACCGGTCCTGACTGCGCAGACCCAGGTTCTCCGGCGCGTGCAAGCGCACCATGACGTGGTTCACCCCCGGCGGCAGCCTGCGCGGCGTCAGCAGCGACACCGCGTACATCACCACGAAGCCCAGCGGCACGGTCCACGCGGCGGGCCGGGCCAGGAACACGTGGTACCACTCGTCGCGACCACCGGCGCTGATCGTCACCAACCCGGCCACCAGCGCGGGCAGCCCGCCCGCGACCATCCCGGCCACCGCGCCGACCGTGGTGATCCGGGTGCTCCAGATGCCCAGCACCAGCAGCGGGCACAGCGACGACGCGGCCACCGCGAACGCCAGGCCGACCATGTCCGCCACCGGCACCTTGCCGACCAGCCACGTCATGCCCAGCGGCACCAGCACGGCCAGCACCGTCGACACCCGGAACCCGCGCACGCCGCGCAACCGCAGCACGTCCCGGCTCAGCACGCCCGCCAGCGACACCATCAGGCCCGACGACGTGGACAGGAACGCGGCGAACGCCCCACCGGCCACCAGCGCGCCCAGCAGCTGACCGCCCAGCCCGTCGACCATCCGGCTCGGCAGCACGAGCACCACCGCGTCCGTGTCGCCGGTCATCAGCAGCTCGGGCGTGTACAGCCGGCCGAGGGCGCCGTAGATCGGCGGCATCAGGTAGAACACGCCGAGCATCCCCAGCACGATCAACGTCGTGCGGCGCGCCGCCCGGCCGTTCGGGTTGGTGTAGAAGCGCACGATCACGTGCGGCAGGCCCATCGTGCCCAGGAACGTGGCGATGATCAGCGAGTACACCGCGTACAGCGGGAACCGCTCGCCGCCGCGCATGGGCAGCGCCCACTCGTCGTTGCCGGTCGCCGGGATGGACCGGATGTGCGGCACGGCCGCGCCCTCGGGGAACGTGAGCCGGGAACCGGCGGCCGCGGTGTGCGTGCCGGGGGTCAGCTCGCCGCCGCCGTCGACCCGCTGCCCGTCCACCCGGCCGTCGCCGGTGAACGGCGTGCCGCGGGGCGCCTCGAACGTCGTGTCGGTGTCGAAGGTGACCGTGGTCTGCTTCGGGAACTCGGGGAAGCCCGGCCCGGTCAGGTCGCGCGCGCCGTGCGCGTGCCAGGCCATCACCAGGAACACCACCGGCACCGCGATCGCGGTCAGCTTGAGCCAGTACTGGAACGCCTGCACGAACGTGATGCTGCGCATCCCGCCGGAGACCACGTTCGTGCCGACCACGACCGCCACCACCAGCGCGCCCACCCAGTTCGGCGCGCCCGTCACCGTGTTCAGGGTGAGCCCGGCGCCCTGCAGCTGCGGCAGCAGGTACAGCCACCCGATGCCGAGCGCGAACACGCTCGCCACCGCGCGCACCGCGGGCGAGGCGAACCGCGCCTCGGCGAAGTCCGGCAGCGTGTACGCGCCGCTGCGGCGCAGGGGCGCGGCGACCAGCGCGAGCAGCACCAGGTAGCCCGCCGTGTAGCCGACCGGGAACCACAGCATGTCCGGGCCGTGCGCGAAGATCAGCCCGGCGATGCCGACGAACGAGGCCGCCGACAGGTACTCGCCGCCGATCGCGGAGGCGTTCCACCAGGGCGACACGGTCCGCGAGGCGACGAAGAAGTCCGAGGTGGTCCGCGAGATCCGCAGCCCGTACGTGCCGACCAGCATCGTCCCGACCGCGACGACCAGCACCGCGATGACGCTGTACGTGCTGCTCACGAACGTTCCACCAGCTCCGCGAACTCCCGTTCGCCGCGCTCGGCCTGGCGCACGTAGAACCAGCCCGCGAGCACGAACACCGGGAACACCAGGAAGCCGAGCAGCAGCCACGGCAGCGGCAGGCCGAGCAGCCGCTGCGCCCCGACCCGCGGCACGAACGTGAAGAGCAGCGGCAGCGCCGCGACGCTGCCGCACACCACCGCGCACAGCAGCAGCCCGAGCCGCCGCTGGGTGCGGATCAGCGAGCGCATGTAGACCGCGCCGAGTTCGCTCTGCTCGTCGATCTCGCGTGACGCCGGGTACGGGCGGGGTGCGCGCGGGGCGCGGGTGCGCGGGCTGGTCACCACGACCCGCTGGGCGTGCGGGCGCTGCGGCGAGGTCACGACGGCTGCCGGTTGCGGCGCACCAGCAGCTGCCGGAGGTGCCGGGCGTGCCGCCTGCTGACCGGCAGCACCGCGCCGCCGATGTTGACGCTCAGGTGCCCGTCCTCCAGCCGCAGCTCGTCGATGTGGCCGAGCGAGACGAGGTGGCTGCGGTGGATGCGGACGAACCCGGCGGAGCGCCAGCGCTCCTCCAGCCCGTTGAGCGCGGCGCGGACCAGCCCGCTGCCGGTGGCGGTGTGCAGCCGGGCGTAGTCGCCGTGCGCCTCGACGTAGCGGATGTCGGCCAGCCGGATGAACCGGGTGATGCCGCCCAGCTCGACCGGGATCACCTCGTCGCCGACGTCGGGCGCCTTCTCGGCCGGCGCGGCGGCGGCCGGTTCCGCGGTCTTCGAGTCCAGCACCTCGTGCACTATCCGGTGCACCGACTCGGCCAGCCGTTCCGCGCGGACCGGCTTGAGCAGGTAGTCGAGCGCCTTGAGCTCGAACGCCTCGACGGCCGGCTCTTGGTGCGCGGTGACGAAGACGATGCGCGGCGGTTGGGCGAACCGGGAGAGCACGCGGGCCAGGTCGAGGCCGTCCAGGCCGGGCATCCGGATGTCGAGGAAGACGGCGTCGACCGGCTGGCCGGCGTCCATCGCGCGGTGCAGCGTCCGCAGCGCCTTGGTCGCGTCCGTCACGGCCTCGACGTGACCGATGCGCGAGTCCGAGCGCAGCAGGTAGACGAGGTCTTCCAGGGCGGGGGCCTCGTCGTCCACGGCGAGCACCCGCAGCGTGCGCTCCAGCGCCCCGCGGCGCTCCGGGCCCTCGCAGAGCGGGCAGGGGAGTCCTGAGGTCATCGAAGTCCAATGCGATCCGGTCGGCGGCGTCGGCGATCAGACCACCGGACGCCTATCCTCACCCTTCGGGGTGGCCAAGGGCAATGACCGGCGCGCGGCCTCCGCGTCACCGAGCGTCATCTCCAGTTCGAGGAACGCCTCCTCGGCCCGCCGCGCGGCCAGCGAGACCGACGCCGCGGCGGCGCTGCCGACCAGCCTGCGGGTCGGCCCGTGCAACCCGCGCACCACGTCCGACCACTCGTCGACCACCCGGGCCAGCGCGGTGAGCGCGCAGACCAGCTCGGCGGACGTGCGGGGCGCCGGGTCCGCGATCCGCGCCAGTCCGACGTGCGGATCGGAGTCCATGCCATCCCCCACGGTGAGCCACCCGAATATCGAAACCAGATGTTCCCGTTCCCGCCCACACGGGTCAACGACCCTAAGGAGTGGTCTCAATCGGACCTCCCACGAGTCGAACCCCCACGTCCCGCGAGTCGAACACTCAGGACCCCCGAATTCAACACTCGCGTCTGCCGACGAGCACGCGAATGTCGAACTCGGGGGCCGTGAACGTTCGACTCGCGGGTCCCGAGTGTTCGACTCGCCGGTCAGGGGAGGTCGGTCAGGGCGGTGGTGGTTTGGGATTCGACGTCGCCGAAGCCGCTGCGCAGGGCCAGGTCGCGGCCCACCCGGGCGTGGCGGAGGGCTTCGACGGGGCGGCCGTCAGCGGCGAGGGCGCGGATCAGGTGGACGTGGGAGCGGGCCACGCCGTAGCGGTAGTCGCTGGACGTGGCCAGTTCCAGGGCGCGCAGGTGGGCGGCCACGGCGCGGGACGGTTTGCCCAGGTGGCGCAGCACGAGGCCGAGCGCGTTGTGCACCTCGGACTCGATCCGCGGGCAGCCGCCCAGCTCCTGCACCAGCGCCAACGACCGCTGCGCCGTCCGCAGCGCCTCCGCGTGCTCGCCGCCCAGGCACAACGCCGTCGCCAGGTGCGCCATCGCCTCCGCCCGAGCGTGCCGCGCCCCCGTCCGGAACCACGCCGCCAACGCGTGCCGCAGCAGCTCCACCGCCTCCGCGTGCTCACCGGCCGCCGTGTGGCACCGGCCCAGCAGCGCGGCGCACGAGGCTTCCAGGTTCACCCCGGCCGCCGTCCGGGCCAGCGCCAGCCCCTCCGACAGCAGCGACTTCGCCACCACCAGCTCGCCGCGCATCATCCGCAACGCCCCGAGCCCGGCCAGCGCCCCGATCCGCACGTGCGGCCCGGCCCAGTCCTGCCCGCTCAACGCCATCAGCCGGTCGAACGAGGCGAACGCCGCCGGGAACTCGCCCAGCTCCAGGTGCACCACGCCGTCCAGCCCGGCGTGCAGCCACACCGCCCGCCCCACCGGCCGCGCCGCCCGCAGGTACCGCTGCGCCGACCGCAGGTTGCCCAGGTTGCGGTGCTCGGCCGCCAGCCACACCAGCATCATCGTCTCGGCCTCGTGGTCGCCGGCGGCCCGCGTCGCGCCCAGGGCGGCGTCGATCGCCCGCACGAACTCCACGTGGTGCCCGTGCGAGCCGAAGTACCCGCCGACGGCGTCGATCAGCTGCCACGCCATCGGCAGCGGCCCGTGCTGCGCGCAGTGCTCGGTCGCCGCCAGCACGCTCGGCCGTTCCGCGTCCAGCCACTCCCGGGCCGCGTCCGGGCTCATCCGGGGCGGCCCGGACACGCCCAGCTCCGGGTACAGCACGTTCCCGACCTCGACCGACGTGGTCAGGTACCAGTCGAACAGCCGCCGCCGCGCCGACTCCAGGTCCTCGCCGGCCGCCGCCGCGCGGTCGGCCGCGTAGTCGTGCAGCAGGTCGTGCAGCGCGAACCGGTCCGGCCCGACCCGCTGCACGAGGTGCGCCGACGCCAGGTCCTCCAGCAGCCCGCGCGCCACCCCCTCGGACGCGTCCAGCAGCGCCGCCGCGCCGAACACGCTGAAGTCCGGCCCCGGCAGCAGCCCGGTCAGCCGGAACAGCCGCGCCGCCTGCGGCGTCAACGCCGCGTAGGACAGGTCGAACGCCCGCCGTACGGCCGCCGTGTCGTCGTTGTCCACCGCCAGCGCGGCCAACCGGTCGCCGCCGCGCAGCTCCTCCACGTACGACGCGACGTCGACGTGCGACGAGCCGACCAGGTTGCCCAGCGCGATCCGCAGCGCCAGCGGCAGGTAGCCGCACAGCCGGGCCAGCTCGCCGAGCGCGTCGAACTGCGTCACGGCCGCCTCCGCGCCGAGCGACCTGGCCAGCAGCTTCCACGCCTCGTCGCCGCGCAGCACGTCCAGCCGCACGGTGGTGGCGCGCAGCCGCAGCTCGTTGCGGCTGGTGATCAGCACCGAGCAGCCGGGGTCGGCGGGCAGCAGCGGCAGCACCTGCTCGACCGACGCCGCGTTGTCCAGCGTGATCAGCACCCGCCTGCCGCGCAGCCGGGCCCGGTAGCCGTCGACCAGCTCTTCCTCGTCGACCGGGATGTGGTCGGACCGCACGCCCATCGCCCGCAGGAACCGGGCCAGCACGGCCGACGTCGGCAGCGGGGGTGACGTGGAGTGCCCGCGCAGGTTCACGTACAGCTGGCCGTCGGGGTAGCGGTCGCGCACCGCGTGCGCCACCGAGATGGCGAACGCCGTCTTGCCGACGCCCGGCGGCCCGCACACCACCACGGCCGCCGTCGCGCGCGTCAGCAACCCGGTCACCCGGCCCAGCTCCGCGCCGCGGCCGACGAAGTTGCCGACCGGCGCGGGCAGCTGCGACACCGGCGCCCACGTGCCCGCGGCGGGCTGGTGCAGCGCCGGGTCGCCGGTGAGGATCGCGTGGTGCACGGCGCGCAGCGAATCGCTCGGGTCCACGCCCAGCTCCCGCGCCAGCGCCGTCGACGCCTGCCGGTAGGCGTCCAGCGCGTCGGCCTGCCGGTCGACCCGGTACAGCGCCACCATCAGCTGCGACCAGAACCGCTCGCGCAGCGGGTGCTGCGCGGTCAGCCGGCGCAGGTCGGCGATCACCTCGTCGCACCGGTCCAGCCGCAGCTTCACGTCGACCAGCTCGGAGATCACCCGCAGCCGCCGCTCGGCGAGGTTGGGCGCCTCCGTCTCGTGCAGCGACTCCGACGGCACGTCGGCCAGCGGCGGGCCGTGCCAGCACTGCAGCGCGCGCTCGTAGCACCCGGCGGCGGCGGCGAAGTCCTCGGCGGCGGCCAGTTCCGCGCCCTCCTCGGCCAGCGCCTCGAACCGGTGCAGGTCCAGCGCGCCGGCCGGCAGGTCGATCCGGTAGCCGGTGGGGGTGGTGTGGATGAGCCGCGGGTCGCCGAGCGCGCGCCGCAACCGCATCACGTACACCGGCAACGTCTGCGCCGCGCGGTCCGGCGGGTTCTCGCCCCACACCCGGCGGATCAGGTCGCTCGCGGGCACCGAGCGGTTCGCGCCGAGCAGCAGGGTGGCCAGGACGATGCGGTGCTTGGCGGCGGTGACGGGGACCGAGCGGCCGTTCCGGCGGACCACGAGGGACCCCAGCACGCCGAACTCGTCCTGCGACAGGGCTGACCGCCTCCGTTCTCTCCCGACGTTGACATGCTCGTGCCCCGGTCCCCACCGGAGTACCACCGGATGGACTCCAGGGCCGTCAGAGCCTGCCGACTTCGGTGATCCGCAGCGCGGCCGTGCCGATCTCGTCGGACTCGGCCAGGTCGACCTCGGCGGTGAAGCCCCAGTCGTGGTCCTTCGCCGGGTCGTCCAGGACCTGGCGCACCCGCCACAGCCCCGGCTCCTCGGTGATCACCAGCAGCGCCGGGCCGCGCGCGTCCGGGCCCATGCCGATCTCGTCGTGCTCCTCGTAGTACGGCTCCAGCGCGTCCTGCCAGTCCTGCGCCGACCAGCCCGCTTCGCCGTCCAGCTGCCCCAGCTCGTAGTAGTTGCGCCTGGCGGCCAGCTCCACCCGCCGGAACAGCGCGTTGCGCACCAGCACCCGGAACGCGCGCACGTTGCCGGTGACGGCGGGCGGCGCGTCGCTCAACGACGTCTCCGCCGCTTCTTCGCCGGGGTTGCGCAGCTTCTCCCACTCGTCCAGCAGGCTGGAGTCGACCTGGCGGACCAGCTCGCCCAGCCACTCCTGCAGGTCGCTCAGCTCCTCGGTCTTGGCGTCCTCGGGCACGGTCTGCCGCAGCGCCTTGTACGCGTCGGCCAGGTACCGCAGCACCAGGCCCTCCGAGCGGGCCAGCTGGTAGTGGGAGACGTACTCGGCGAACGTCATCGCCCGCTCGAACATGTCCCGCACCACGGACTTCGGCGACAGGTGGTGGTCGGCGACCCACGGGTGCCCGCGCCGGTAGGTGGTGAACGCGGCCTCCAGCAGCTCCTGGAGCGGCTTCGGGTACGTGACCTCCTCCAGCAGCTCCATCCGCTGGTCGTACTCGATGCCCTCGGACTTCATCGCGCCGATGGCCTCGCCGCGCGCCTTGTGCTCCTGCGCGGACAGCACCTGCCGGGGGTCGTCCAGAGTGGACTCCACGACCGACAGCACGTCCAGCGCGTAGCTCGGCGACTCGCGGTCCAGCAGCTCGACGGCGGCCAGCGCGAACGGCGACAGCGGCTGGTTGAGCGCGAAGTTGACCTGGAGGTCGACGGTGAGCCGGATGTCGCCGTTCTGCCGCTCCACCACGCCCGCCGCCAGCAGCCCCCGGTACATCTGGATGGCCCGCAGGATGTGCCTGCGCTGCGCGGGCCGGTCCTCGTGGTTGTCCTCCAGCAGGTGCCGCATGGCGGCGAACGCGTCGCCCGGCCTGCCGATCACGTTGAGCAGCATGGCGTGGCTGACCTGGAAGCTGGACGTCAGCGGCTCCGGCTCGGCGTTCTTCAGCCGCTCGAAGGTCTGGTCGCTCCACGACACGAAGCCCTCGGGCGCCTTCTTGCGCACCACCTTGCGCCGCTTCTTCGGGTCGTCGCCCGCCTTGGCCAGCGCCTTCTCGTTCTCCACCACGTGGTCGGGCGCCTGCACCACGACCGTGCCGACGGTGTCGTAGCCCGCGCGGCCCGCGCGACCGGCGATCTGGTGGAACTCGCGCGCCTTCAGGTGCCGGGTGCGCTGGCCGTCGTACTTCGACAGCGCGGTGAACACGACGGTGCGGATGGGCACGTTGATGCCGACGCCGAGGGTGTCCGTGCCGCAGATGACCTTCAGCAGGCCGGCCTGCGCCAACTGCTCCACCAGCCGCCGGTACTTCGGCAGCATGCCCGCGTGGTGCACGCCGATCCCGTGCCGCACCAGCCGGGACAGCGTCTTGCCGAACCCGGAGGTGAACCGGAACCGGCCGATCATGGCCGCGATGTCGTCCTTCTGGGCGCGCGTGGCGACGTTGACCGACATCAGCGACTGGGCGCGCTCCAGGGCGGACGCCTGGGTGAAGTGCACGACGTAGACCGGGGCCTCGTTGCCGTGCAGGAGCTCTTCGATCGTCTCGTGCAGCGGCGTGGTGACGTACTGGAAGTTCAGCGGCACCGGGCGCTCGGCGGAGCGCACCACCGACGTCGTGCGGCCGGTGCGGCGGGTCAGGTCCTTCTCGAAGAACGCGACGTCGCCCAGGGTGGCCGACATCAGCAGGAACTGCGCCTGCGGCAGCTCGACCAGCGGCACCTGCCACGCCCAGCCGCGGTCGGGCTCGGAGTAGAAGTGGAACTCGTCCATGACGACCTGGCCGACCTCCGCGCCGGCGCCGTCGCGCAGCGCGATGTTGGCCAGGATCTCGGCGGTGCAGCAGATGATCGGCGCGGTCTCGTTGACGCTCGCGTCGCCGGTCACCATGCCGACGTTCTCCGCGCCGAACGTGTCGATCAGGGCGAAGAACTTCTCCGACACCAGGGCCTTGATGGGCGCGGTGTAGAAGGTCCGCTTGCCCTCCGCCAGCGCGGCGAAGTGGGCGCCGGTGGCCACCAGCGACTTGCCCGAGCCGGTCGGCGTGCTGAGGATGACGTTCGAGCCGGAGACGATCTCGATCAACGCCTCCTGCTGCGCCGGGTACAGCGACAGCCCCCGTTCGCCCGCCCACTCGGCGAAGGTGTCGTAGAGGACGTCGGGATCGGGGGTGGCCGGCAGGCGGTCGGTGAGAGTCATCGCAGGCAGAGCATAGTGGTAGCCCGCCGGCCGGTCCGGGAACCGGCCGACGGCCCGCGCGGTCAGCCGCCGTACTTGGCGATCAGCTGGTCGGCCACGTCGGCCAGGTCGGCGCCGATGATGGTCGGCGCGTCGGCCAGCGGCAGCGGGGCGCGGCCCTCGCGGGCGACGAAAGCGGTGTTCAGCCCGGCCGCGGCGGCGCCGGCGACGTCCCAGTCGTGCGCCGCGACGAGCACCGCGTCGGACGCCTCGACGCCCTGCTCCCGCAGCACCAGCCGGTACGGCTCGGGGGCGGGCTTGAGGCGCTGCACCTGGTCGGCGGCGTAGATCGCGTCGATGAGCGGCCGCAGGCCGGAATTGACCATCTGGTCCTCGGCGGCGGCGGCGACGGAGTTGGTCAGGGTGACGACGCCGAAGCCCGCCCCGCGCAGCCGGGTGATCGACTCGGCCACCTCGGGGTGCGCGGGCAGCTTGCGCAGCAGCGCGCCCAGCTCCTTCTGGTGGTCGGCGGTCGCCGTGCCGCCGCGCGCCGCGACGACGGGCAGCAGGCAGGCGCCCGCGATCGCGCCGAGCGGCTGGTAGCCGCCGAGGGCCGTGGTGGTCAGCGCGTTGTGGATCATCAGGTCGAACCACTCGCGCCGGGCGCCCGCGTCACCGGTCAGCTCGGTGAAGAAGTCGTCCAGCGGGGCCAGGTCGAGCAGGGTCTCGTTGACGTCGAACACGCAGAGCACGGCCGCCTCCAGAGGTACGATGAACGTCGTACCCAGAAGGTACGATGAAAGCAGTACCTTGTCGAGGTGGAGGAGGACGAGCGTGGACATGCCCGTGCCGCCGATCGCCGAGGTCGACCTCGGTCAGGTGTTCCGCGCGCTGGCCGACCCGCTGCGCCGGGCGGTGGTGGCCGAGCTGGTCGCCGACCCGGGCGACGCCGAGCGCGCGTGCTCGTCGTTCCCGATGCCGGTGGCGAAGTCCACCAGGACCCACCACTGGCGGGCGCTGCGCGAGGCCGGGCTGATCCTCCAGCGCGACGCGGGCAACGGCACCTTCGTCCGGCTGCGCCGGGCCGAGTTCGACCGCCGGTTCCCCGGCCTGCTCGCCACCCTGACCGAGCTGACCAGGGAGACCGCGCCGTCGGTGTGAGCCGGCCCGCGTTCGCGCCTCACCCCGCTGGGTGATCGAAATCGTTGTTGCAGCGAGCTGGCCACTGCCGACCTCTTGCAACTAGCGTGAGGTCCGTGTCGGATCCGGTAGCAATGCACATGAGCGACGGCCTGCTCAACGCGCCGACGTCGCTGCTGTTCGTCGCGGTCGCCGTGGCGGGGGTGGGCGTGGCGCTGGCCAAGGCCCGCGGCGACCTGGACGACCGGACCGCGCCGATGGCGGGCCTGGTCGCGGCGTTCGTGTTCGCCACCCAGATGCTGAACTTCCCGGTGCTGCCGGGGGTCAGCGGCCACCTGCTCGGCGGCGCGCTCGCCGCCATCCTGGTCGGACCGTGGGTCGGCGCGCTGTGCGTGACGATCGTGCTGGTCGTCCAGTCCCTCTTCTTCGCCGACGGCGGCGTGACGGCGCTCGGCGCGAACGTCACCAACATGGCGCTCATCGGCACCGCGGTCGGTTATCTGACGGCCGTGGCGCTGCGCGGGCTCGCCACCCGCAGCAAGGGCGGCCTGGCCGCGGTCGCGTTCATCTCCGCCCTGGTCAACACGGTGCTGGCGTCGTTCGGCTTCGTGCTGGAGTACGCGATCGGCGGCCAGGGCGGTGTCGGGTTCGGCACGGTCGCCGCCGCGGTGCTCGGCGTGCACGTGCTGATCGGCATCGGCGAGGGCCTGATCACGGCGGTCACCGTGACCGCGGTCGCGGCTGCCCGGCCGGACCTGGTGCACCTGTTGCGCGGCGTGCCGCAGAAGCTGGAGCTGAGGGCGTGAAGCGCTTCTTCCTGGGGTTCGTCGTGGTCAGCCTGCTGCTGGCCGGCGTCGTGTCCTACTTCGCCGACTCGAACCCGGACGGCCTGGACCACGTCACCGAGCAGCACGGCATCGCCGAGCACGCGCAGGACCACCCGTTGGGCGGCGGGCCGCTGGCCGACTACGCGGTGGCGGGCGACGACCGGTTCACCGGCGTGGCGGGCGTCCTCGGCGTCGTGCTGACGCTGGCCGTGGCCGGTGGGCTGTTCTGGTTGCTGCGCAAGCGGCCCGGCGCGCGCCCCGACGTGAAGTCCGACGTGGGGTGAGCGCGGGCCACCACGGTTTCCTGCACCGGCCGGGCGACTCGCCGGTGCACCGGCTCGCCCCGCAGGTGAAGATCGTCGCCGCGGTGGTGGCGGTGCTGTGCGTGGTGGCCACGCCGCGGGACGCGTTCTGGGCGTTCGGCGCGTACCTGCTGGCGCTCGGGGCGGTCTGGGCGGTGGCCCGCGTCCCGGTGCGCTGGTTCGCCGCGCGGTCGGTGATCGAGGCGCCGTTCGTGCTGCTGGCCCTGGTGCTGCCGTTCACCGGCGCGGGCGAGCGGGTGGACCTGCTGGGCCTGTCGGTCTCCGCCGAGGGCGCGCTGGCCGGGTGGAACATCCTGGCCAAGGGCACGCTCGGCCTGCTCACGTCGTTGACGCTGGCCGCCACCACCGCGCCGCAGGACCTGCTGCTCGGCCTGCAGCGGCTGCGGATGCCGTCGGTGCTGGTCACCATCGCGACGCTGATGCTGCGCTACGCCGAGGTGATCGTCGGCGAGGCCAAGCGGATGCGGGTGGCCCGGATCTCCCGCGGCGACGACCCGAGGTTCCTCTGGCAGCTGGGCGCGACCGCGCGCGGCATCGGCAGCCTGTTCATCCGCTCCTACGAACGCGGTGAGAGGGTGCACCTGGCGATGGTGTCGCGCGGCTGGACGGGCCGGGTGCCCGATGGCGCGGGAGGTGGCGCGGTGGTCGAGCCGAGGCGGGACGCGCCCGCGCTGGTGGTGGAGCGGCTGGCGTACGCGTACCCGGACGGCCACCAGGCCCTGTTCGGGGTGAACCTGCGGGTGGAACGCGGTGAGCGCGTCGCGCTCCTCGGTCCCAACGGCGCGGGCAAGACGACGTTCGCGCTGCACCTCAACGGCGTGCTCGGCGGTGGTTCCGGCCGGATCGAGGTGGCCGGGCTGCCGGTCGGGAAGGCGAACCTGAAGGAGATCCGCCGCCGCGTCGGCCTGGTCTTCCAGGACCCCGACGACCAGCTGTTCCTGCCGACCGCGCGGCAGGACGTGGCGTTCGGCCCGGCGAACTTCGGGCTGCGCGGCGCGGAGCTGGACGCGCGGGTGGACGCCGCGCTGGCCGCGGTCGGCATGCTCGACTTCGCCGAGCGGTCGCCGCTGCACCTGTCCGGCGGGCAGCGCCGTCGGGTCGCGCTGGCCACCGTGCTGGCCTGCGACCCCGAAGTCCTGGTGCTCGACGAGCCCTCGGCGAACCTGGAACCGGTGGCCCGCCGAGAGCTGGCCGAGGTGTTGCTGGAGTTGGACCGCACCATGCTCATGGTCACCCACGACCTGCCCTACGCGCTGCAGCTGTGCCCGCGCAGCGTGCTGATCGACGGCGGGGTCGTGGTGGCCGACGGACCGACGCGGGAGCTCCTGGCCGACACCGGGTTGCTGGCCCGGCACCGGCTGGAGCTCCCGTTCGGGTTCCGCCTCGACTGAGGGAACCCCGGATCAGCCCGACAGGGGGATCAGGGGCTGGTGCAGGTCACCGTCGGCAGCGAGTTGGTGCCGGAGAAGTTGGCCGTGAAGCCGAACTTCACCGACTGCTCGACGCCGACAGTGCCGTTCCACGCGGCGTTCTTGACGATCACCTGCGAGCCGGAGCCGGACTTCACGCCGCTCCAGAGGCTGGTGATGGTCTGACCGTTGGCCCAGTCCCACTTGGCCGTCCAGCCGTTGTACGGGCTCTTGCTGTGGTTCATCAGCTCGACCTCGGCCTGGAAGCCGCCGGACCACGCGCTGGTGATCTTGTAGATCGCCATGCAGTTCGCGTCACCCGGGTTGTTCGGCGTCGTGGTGGTCGGGGTCGTGGTGGTGGTGCTGGTGGACGTGGTGGTGCTGGTCGTCGTGGTGGTCGTGGTCGTCGTCGTGGTGCCGCCGCCGTCGCCGACACCGGTCTCCTGGCCGTTGCCACCGTCGAACACGACGTCGGAGCAGTTGTAGAACGTCTCCGCGCTGTCCGAGCGGGTCCACACCGAGTAGATGATGTGGCGGCCGGACTTGCCGGAGGGCAGGTTCGCGTTCCAGTAGTACTTGCCGTCGATGCTGCCCACCGGGCCGCTGTTCGCCGGGTTGGTGACGCTGTGGAACGGCGTGCTCTCCAGGTCGCTCCAGGCCAGCGGCCGGGTCGGGCTCCAGCTGTCCTTGGTGACGTACAGGTGGAACGTGCCGGGGTGCGCGGCCCACTTGTTGTAGGTCCAGGAGAAGTTCGCGCCGGCGGTCAGGTGGGTGACCGGGTAGTCGTTGCGGGCGATGTCGAACCCGGAGAACGTCGGGTTGCCGCCGCTGCACAGCTTGCCGTCGGGGATGAAGCCGCTGGTGCGGCCGGCGCCGTCGGACCTCAGCACGCCGAACCAGTTGTACAGCGCGTTGGTGCCGCCGGACGACACCGCGGCGGAACAGGCCGGGTTCTTGGGCTGGATGTTGCCCTGCTGGGTGAGGCCGTCCTTCCAGCACATGAAGGTCCGGCTGCCCGGCGTCATCATCGCGCCGTGCGCGGACGCGGTGGTGGGGCCGACCACATTCACGAGCGCGGCGATCAGCAAGCTTGCCGCACCGGCCGAGGCCAAGGCGATCCATCGTCGGGCCGTCACGTCGTTCACCTCCTCGTTGAGGTTCTGGGAGCGCTCCCAGGAACGACTGACTCTAACGCCGCCGACCGCGATATGTGAATGCTCGACTACGCAGTGCCTCCCAGCGGCGCAGTCCGTGCCGCCTGACGGACGCGTGCTGCTGCACCCGGACGCGGGGCCGCCGGATGCGACGGTTCCGGGCCGCACTGGGCCGTGCGGGTGACCGGCGGGCGCGGGCTGGCGGTGATCGGGCTGGCGGTGGCCGGGGTGCGGGTGGCCGGGCTGGAGGACGTGCGGCCGGCGCAGCGCCCGCTGCGCCGGCCCGGCGTGCCCGGTTCAGGCCGATCAACCCCGGTGTCGCTCTTTCCCGATCAACCCCGCTGACCGGTGAAAACCGTCACGTCACGCTTTGCGTCGCCAGCGCTGCGAGCCGTTCCAGCGCCTGCGCGAGCTGTTCGTCGGCCATCTCGGCCGCCTCGCCGGCGACCGCCGCGTGGTGCTCGCCGCTCACGTCCAGGCGCAGCACGACCCGGCTCGTGCCGGGACCGGCCTCGTCCACCTGGAGCCACCCCGAGTAGCCGGCGCGCTCCAGGTCGCCCCACTCCAGCCGGCGCTGCTCGACGTCCGCCGCCAGGTAGCCCTCGGCCTCGTCGATCTCGTCGCCGACCGACACCCGCCCGGTGATCCGCTCCGGCCCGCTCCGCTCGACCTGCACGCCGTCCGGCAGCCAGGCCTCCATCGCGGTCACGTCCCGGGCCAGGTCGAACACCACCCGCGCGTCGACCGGAATCGTCTGCTCGTGCTCGAACTCAGCCATGCCGGCAGCAGTACCCCCGGCCCGGCCCGGCTACACCGCCGCGGGCGCCCTGTCCCCGATCGAGGCCAGGTCCACCCGGTGCGGTCGGACCGGGCGCATGCCCGCGTCCACGCAGCGCCGCACCACGCCAGGGTGCTCGCGCAGCAACCGCAGGCCGCGACGGGCCAGCAGCGGCACCGGCTTGCGCGCCTCGGCCACGTCCCGGGCGAACCGGCGGGCGAAGGTGACGACGGAGTTGGGCGCGAGCACGAGGGCGTCGGCCAGCACACCTGCCTCGCGGCAGCCGGCGACCAGCCGGTCGGCGAACAGGCCCTCGGCGATGAACAGGCCGGGCGCGGTCACCGTCCGGCAGCCGACCCGGCGGTCCTCGCCGAGCTCGTACACGGGCGCGTCGACGGCGCCGGTGGTGGCCAGCTCGACCACGGCGGCGAGGGCGTCGGCGGTGTTCCAGGAGCCCTCGGCGTCCCAGTCGGGGCGGCCCGCCTCGTCGCGCGGCAGCAGCGGGTCGTCGCCTTCGCGGTAGAAGTCGTCGAGGCGCAGCACGGGCAGGCCGAGGTGGGCGGCGAGGGTGGACTTGCCCGAGCCCGAGGGGCCGGCGAGCAGGACGGCGCGCGCGTGAACGGCGGGTGACGGCACGGGTGACGATTTTCGCACAGGTCCGGGCCGGGAGGTGAAGGGTCGGGATGTCGGGCAGCGCACACCGAGGGGGAGGGGGCTTGTCCGACCGTGCAGCGCCGCTGCTCCTTTGTGCACCCGCTCTGGCCACCTGCGCACGGGCGCACCACCATGTGCACCATGGTCGTCAGGGTGCGCGGCGTGGAACACGCCAGGCAGATGCGCGAAGAGCTGCGCGAGGAGCAGCCCGGACAGCGGGCCGTCGCGATGCCGGTGGTGTCCGAGCCCACCGGCGCGGGCGCCGCGGACGTGGTCGCCGAAGGCGGTGACCGCATCGAGCTGGACCTGGCCTCCTTCTCCGCCGCCACCGCCGACCTGGACCGGCTGCACCGGGTGCTGACCGACCTGCTGGCCCGCGCCGACCGGGAGCTGGACCAGCCGCTCGGCGACGGCAAGGGCCCGGTCGCGCTGAACATGCGCCGGGCGTTCGGGCTGCGCGGCGGCGAGGAGGACGGCGGCGTGCGGGCGGCGCTGCGGACGTACGTCGCGGAGCTGACCGCGCTGCGCAGGGCGTTGCAGCAGGTGAGCGCGACCCACCAGGCACAGGACGAGCTGGTCGAGCAGACGTTGAGGCAGCTGTGAGCGAGCGCAGGGGCGGCTACTACTCCGACTTCCACGACGCGTCCGCGGCCACCCGCCGGGACCGCGCGAAGCGGGTGCGGCAGCGCCGGGCCAACCGGGCCCCGGAGAAGTTCGGCAAGATCAACTGGCGGGCGTACACCCACCGGCAGCTGTGGGACATGGTGAAGTCCGCCGACGCCGCGCAGATGGCCACCCGCACCTACGAGTGGCAGAAGCTGGCCGCGGAGATCGACGAGGCGACGGCCGACGCGCAGAAGGTCGTGCAGACCCTCGTGATGTCGTGGCGCGGTCCGTCGGCGGTGGCGGCGGCCGGTTCGGCGTCCCGGCTCACCGAGTGGGCCGTGGACGCCTCGCGCCGCGCGTCCCGGGTGGGCGGCGGCCTGGAGGGCTACACCTGGGCGGTGACCGAGGCGGCCAGGGCGATCCCCGAGCCGGTGCACCCGGACGCCGAGAAGTGGTTCCGCGACGGGTACGACGTGACCACGCTGGACGGCCCGCAGGGCGCCTACATGCTCAAGCAGCTGCTGGACGACCACATGCCGACCAAGCGCGAGCAGCAGGAGGCCCTGGACCGGGCCGTCCGCGTCATGGAGCAGTACGAGGCGGCCAGCCACGGGATCGGCGAGCAGCTGCCGACCTTCGACCAGGCGCCGCCCGGCGCGCGGTCCACCCCGCCGGACGAGTCGCCCGTGCCCATGCCGGTGCCGCCGCCCTGGCAGCCGCCACAACCGCCGCAGCACCCGCGGCCCTGGCCGCCCCGGGACGACACCTCCCACCCCGACCCGGTGGTCGACCAGCCGACCACCCAGCCCGGCGTGCGGCCGGAGGGCGTCACGTCGGCCGCCGGCGCCGGACCGGCGGTCGGCTCGCCGGGGTACGCGGGTCCCGGCGGGTTCGGCTCGCAGGCGGGCTACGGAGGACCCGGCGGTGGGCTGGGTGGCGGGCTCGGCGGTGGGCTCGGCTCGGGACCCGGCGGCGGTGCGGGCCAGGGCGGGTTCGGGCCGGTCGGCCAGGGTGGCGCGTCCGGCGTGCTCGGCGCGGTGCCCGGCGGCGCGGCGGCCCGCGGCGGTGTCGGACCGGTCGTCGGCGCGGGCGGACCGCAGGGCTTCGGCATGTACCCGCCGATGGCGCCGGGCAACCGCGAGGACGACGCCGAGCACCGCAACCGCTACGACCTCGGCCTGGACCTGCTGGACGACCTGCCGCCCGCGTTCCCGCCGGTGCTCGGCGAATGAGCGGCGGCTACCGGGTCGACCCGGACGTGCTGACCGCGTTCGCCGGCCGGCTGGACGAGGTCGCCGACGAAGCGCGGGCCGCCGCGTCCACCGTGGCGGAACCGCCGGGCGACCTCGGCCCGGAAGGCGTCACCGAGGCGGTCGAGCACCTGGTGGCCGAGTGGGCGAGGGCGTTGCGCGGTGTGGGGCTGGACGCGGTGGCCGACGAGGTGCGCGCGGCGGGTGAGACCTACCGGCGGGCCGACGAGCTGCGCCATGACTGACTACCGGGGTCTCGGCTTCGACCCCGCGCCCGGTCGCGCGGGCGCGGTGGCGGCGGCGAGCGAACGGCTCTCGGTCGCGTTCGCGGCGCCCGGCGCGCCACCGGAGGAGTGGACGGGCGCGGCGGCGGACGTGTTCAGGACGCGGTTGGAGGCGGTGGTGTCGGAGCTGACGGCGGTGCGGCGCGCGATGCGGGCGGCGGCCGAGGTGCTCGACGGCTGGGCCACCACGCTGCTGGGCAACCAGCGGCGGGCCGAGGAGCTGGACCGGCGGGCGCTCGGCCTGCGGCGCGCGCTGGCCGACGCCGAGGACGAGCTGGACCGGACCGGCGCCATGGCCGCCTTCACCGCCGCCGACGGCGAGGCGCACCAGCGGGCCGTCGCCCGGCACGACGAGCTGCGGCGGCAGCTGGACGAGGTGCTGGAGGAGGCCCGGCTGCTGGAGCGCGACCACCGCGCGGAGGCCAGGCGGGTCGCCGAGCGGCTGCGCGCCGAAGAACCGCCGACCGCCGTCGCGGACGCCCTGGCAAGCTTCTCCGCCATGACCTCCGAGTTGGCTTCCGTGCTGCTCGGCCCACCCCGGCCGGCGTCCACCAGGGGCGCGGCGGCGGCGTTCCGGGCGGGCCTGGGGTGAGACTCGCTCCCGTGCCGGGGGTGACCCCGGTGGCACTAGGCACCCCTGAACGCACCGCGGCGGAGCTGTTGGCCGTCCTGCGCCGGCTCAAGGGCACCCACGACCCCGGGCTGGAGGTGTCCGCCACTCAGGCCGCGGAACTGGCGCACCGGCAGGGCGCGGGGCTGCTGGCCGTCGTGGAGCACCGGGACGCCGACCCCGCGCTGCTGGTGGCGGGCGTGGTGGCCGTCGACCGGCCGACCGACCCCGGCGAGCCCGCGTTCCACCTCGACGGACCGGCGATCCGCGAGGTCACCCGCGGTGAGACGGCGACCGGCTACCCGGTGGTGATCGTGGAGCGCATCCCGGTCAGCGGGCCCGGCGCGCAGCTCCAGGTGGTGGTGACCGACCCGGACCACCCGCGGATCGCGGTGTTCACGCTGCACTCGCCGTCCGGGCGCGGCTGGCTGGAGGTGGCGGGCATCGCGGGTCGGTTCGTGTCCGGGGTGGTGTTCGACGCCGTCAGCGGTTCCGGAACTCGCTCGGCGTCCGCCCGACCACCTGGCGGAACGTCCGGGAGAAGTGCGCGGCGCTGACGAAACCGCAGTCCCGGGCGATCTCGCCGATGCCGCGCGCGGCCTTCGCCGGGTCGGCCAGCAACGCCTTGGCCCGGTCGATCCGCAGACCGCGGATGCGCTCGGACACGCCCTGCCCGTCGTCGAACAGCTGGTAGAGGCGGCGGCGGGAGATGAACAGCGCCTCGGCGACCCGGTCCGCGCTCAGGGTCGGGTCGGCCAGGTGCTCGCGCATGTACTCCACCGCCTCGCGCCGCCGCGCGGCCAGGGAGTCCACCCGGTCCAGCTCGGCGCGCAGGGCGCTGCGCAGCACCAGTTCGGCCAGGCCGAGCAGGTGGTGCGACAGGCCGTGCGGGTCGAGGGCGGGCGCGGCGGCGAGCACCTGCGCCACCGCGGCGGCGAACACCGACCGCAGCGCCGCCTCGACCGGCACCGACTGGAACATCAGCGGTCTCAGCTCGCCGAACCCGACGGTCAGCCGCGCCTCGGCGACGGTCAGCATCACCACGCCCGGCAGCACGTGCAGCGCGCAATCGGGAAACCGAAGCGAGGTCCCGCCGCCGGGCACGCCACCGCCGACCGCGCAGCCGACCAGCAGCTGGATGTGCTCCGGGGTGGCCGCGCCCCCGCTGAGCGCGGCTTTGGCCGCCGCCGCGCCGGAAGCCCGCACAGTCAGGAACCCGCCGGCGACGTCCACGTCGAGCAGCGTAACCACCGGTGTGGCCGAACCGGCCGCGAAAGGCGCCGCCGACCGCTACCTTCTCAGCCCATGGCCCGACGTTCGGCGACCGCGGTCGTGTTGTCCCACCTGGAGTTCGACCTGCTGTGGGAGGACCTGGGCACGGGTGAGCCGCCCTACCCCCTCGAAGTGCCGTCGCACGGCGGGACGGAGGACGAGCGGGACGCCCTCGGCTCGGAGGTCCTGCGCACGCTGACCGAGGCGGGCCTGGCCGACGGCGAGGACGTCTCGGTCGAGCTGGAGGACCTGTTCACCCTCCTCGCGCACGGCGAGGTGTCGGTGGACGCCCTGGTGTTCCGCCCGCACCCGTGGCGGGTGCTGGCCACGGCGCGGGGGCGGCACGGCGTGCTGGTCGTCCTCAACGACCGCGAGGTGGCGCTGGAGCCCGTCACCGACCTGGTGGCCGCGGTCGCGCGGGTCGTCGGCGACGCGCCGGCCGGTCCGGGCGAGCAGGTGCGGATGCCGAGGCCGGTGTTCTCCGCCGCCGTGGACGCCTACGCCAAGTCCGGCCACGCCGCCATGGAGCGCGTGCTGGCGCAGGCGTCCATCACCGGCCGCGCCACCCGGTCGATCACCACGCTGGTCGACTCGCCGCGCCAGGCCACCGGTCAGCTGGCCGCCACCGGCCCGGCCGGCCGGTCCCGGGTCCTGAGCTGGACCGACACCGCCGCCGGCCGGTACGCGCTGACCACGGAGACGACCGCGGACGGCGAGTGGGTGCACCTCTCGCCCGCCGACGGGCAGTGGCTGGTCCGCCACCTGACCACCCTGCTGCGCCAAACCACCACCTGACCGCCCCGCTGCGCCAGGCCACCTGCCCCCTCCCGACCGCGCGACACACCCCTCCCGACCGTAGGACTCTCGCGAGAGTCCTACGGTCGGAACGCGAGAGTCCTACGTTCGGAACGGGTGAGTTGAACGTTCAGGGCGTGATCAGGGCGGGTGGGACGACGTCGGCCAGCACGGCCATGCCGTCGGCCAGCGCCGCCGCCGCGGCCTCGTCGGCCAGCCGGCGGACGAGGCCGGCCAGCTCGGTCGGCGGCATGGTCAGCGCCTCCCGGCTGAAGTCCAGCCCCACGGGCTTGCCGTGCAGGTCGACCACCACCGTCACACCCCGGTCCGACGCCTCCCGCCGGATCGCGTCCAGCCGCTCCCCGAACCCCATCACACCCGCCAGGTCTCGGGAGTCGTGTCCTCGACCGACTCCTCCATCCGCGTCTCCACCGTCAACCCGAGCGCGCTCACGTCACCCAGCGCGCGCTGCACGCGAGCGTTCGCCCGCGCGGTGGCGGTGTCGACCAGTCCCAGGATCGCCTCCGCCAACCGCGTCCGCCCCAGCCGCAACGACCGCGCGTCCAGCACCAGGTCGCGCAGCCCGCCACCGGGACCGACCTCCACCGCGATCCCGGTGTCCGGGTCGTGCGCGTGTGCCGTGATCACGGGTGCACCCCTCCGTAGAACGTCGCCGAGCTGAGCCGGTGCGTGTTGCGCCGCACGCTGTCGCCGGAGTTGCCCTCGATCAGCGTCACGGTCCCACCGGAGACCTTCTCCACGATCCCGATGTGCGTGCTGGTCGACGGGCTGCTCGGCCCGCTCCCGAACAGCAGCACGTCCCCGGGCTTCACCGAGTCCAACGACGTGTACGCCTTCCCGTTGCGCTGCCCCCACCGGAACACGTCGCCGGTGAACGGCAGGAGCGGGATGTCCACACCGGCCTTGCGCCACATCGCGGTGGCGAACGACGAGCACCACGCCGCCGTCGGCCCGTACGGGTTGCGGTTGCTGCCCGGCGGGTTCTCCCGGGTGCCCAGCTCGCGCCTGGCCGCCGAGATGATCGTCCGGGACCGGCCGCGGGCGCGGGCGCCGGACGGCTTGGTGCCGCCGCGGGCGCGCTCGGCGCGGCCGTCCGCGACACCGTCGTGCTCGACCTCCTTCTCCAACGCGCGCAGCTTGCGGGCGGCGTCCTCCAGCTCGCCGCGCACGTGCCGCACGGTGGCGGTGGTCTCCTTGGTGTACTTGGGCTCCAGGTCGGCGGCCTGGGCGACGGCCTTGAGCAGCGCGGCCTGCGTGCCGACGGCCTTGCCGGTGTCCAGCAGCCGGGTCGCGGTGTCCAGGTACTCGTCCACGGCCTGCCGCGCCCGCGCGTGCCCGGTGGTCAACGCGCTGCTGACGCCGGCGACGACCTTCTCCGCGTCCCGGGCGGCGTCGGCGGTGGTCCGCACCTGCCCGGCCAGCCGGTTCGAGCGCTTCTCGAAGCTCTCGGAGTTGTCGCCCTTCCAGTGCTCCAGCACCGCCTTGGCGGCCTTGCGCTGGTCGTCGTGCTGCTCGGTGAGGCCGATCGCGGTCTGGTGCAGCGCGTACTGGACCTTCACCGCGTCCTCGGCCTTGCCCGCCAGCGAGTTCCGGTGGCCGATCATGCTCTCGGCGAAGTGCCTGGCCATCGCTCGGGTGTCCACTAGCCCTCCCCTCCGCCGCTCACGCCGCCGCGACCACCGAGCGAGCGGGAGACGTCGTCGTCCTGGTCCTTGTAAGCGCGGGCCGAGCGGCCGGCGGACGTGGCCAGCGCGTCCGTGTTGTGCGCGACCGCCTTGACCTGCTTGCGCAGCGCCGCGCCGAAGTTGTCCAGCGCGTCGGCGAACCCGGACTGCTTGCCGATCCGGCCGAAGCTGTCCTCGGCGACCTCCCGCACCTCGCGGACGTGCCGCCGGCCGATCGCGGTGAGGTCGTCGGCCGAGCCCGCCGTGCGCCGGGCGTAGTCGCGCAGCACGCCCACGTCGACCGAGAACCCGCCCCCACCCCGCGAACCGCCGCCCCTCGAACCGCCACCGCCACCTCCGCCTCCGGAGCCGCCACCCCCGCGCTTCATCCGCTCGACGCCCCGACGCGCCTCGTCCAGGTGACGCTTGTAAGCGCCGTTCGTGTAAGTGCTCCACGGCGTCCAGGACCGCCCGTCCCCGGAGATCTTGTACGCCGCACGGGCGTTCTCCTGCGGGTCGAACAGCTCCCGGTTGGACTCCAGCCCGAACTCGCGCCGCCGCGCCGGCCCCATCGAGCCCAGCATGTTGATCTGCCAGAGCCCGTAGGAGTTGTCCGGCGGGTTGGGGTTGTGCGCGCGGGGATCGCCGCCGGACTCGGCCAGCGCGACCGCGACCGCGATCGTCAGGTCCTCGCCCCGGAACCCCGCGTCGTGCGCGTGCCGGGCGATCCGCTCCGGGCTCAACTCGCTCATGCCGCACACCCTGCACCGGCAGTGACCAGCAGCGGAACCGCCGTTGCACGCTCGGACAGCGGCTGTGCACGCGCGAGCTACAGTCGAACGCGTGAACGAGGGGATGTTCGACGACGGCCTGTTCGGCGTCGACCCGGAGGAGAAGGCGGCGCGCATCGCCGCCAACGCGCCGCTGGCCGTGCGGATGCGCCCGCGCACCCTGGACGAGGTGGTCGGGCAGGACCACCTGCTCGGGCCGGGCGCGCCGCTGCGCAGGCTGGTCGAGGGCTCGTCGCCCGCCTCGGTCATGCTCTACGGCCCGCCGGGCACCGGCAAGACGACGCTGGCCACGCTCGTGTCGCAGGCCACCGGCAGGCGGTTCGCCGCCCTGTCGGCGCTGTCGGCGGGCGTGAAGGAGGTGCGCGCGGTCATCGAGGAGGCGCGCCGCCGGCTGGTCCGCTCCGGCGAGTCGACCGTGCTGTTCATCGACGAGGTGCACCGGTTCTCCAAGACCCAGCAGGACGCCCTGCTCGGCGCGGTGGAGGACCGGATCGTGCTGCTGGTCGCGGCGACCACGGAGAACCCGTTCTTCTCCGTCGTCTCGCCGCTGCTGTCCCGGTCGCTGGTGCTCCAGCTGCGCCCGTTGACCGACGACGCGGTGCGCGCGCTGGTCCGGCGCGCGGTCTCCGACGAGCGCGGCCTCGGCGGTTCGATCACGGTCGAGCCGGACGCCGAGGACCACCTGGTCCGGCTGGCGGGCGGTGACGCCCGGCGAGCGTTGACCGCGCTGGAGGCGGCGGCGGACGCGGTCGGCGAGGGCGGCGCGCTCGACCTGGCGACGTTGGAGGCGACGGTCGACAAGGCGGCCGTGCGCTACGACCGGCAGGGCGACCAGCACTACGACGTGACCAGCGCGTTCATCAAGTCGATCCGCGGCTCGGACGTCGACGCCGCGCTGCACTACCTGGCCCGGATGATCGAGGCGGGCGAGGACCCGAGGTTCATCGCCAGGCGGCTGGTGATCCACGCCAGCGAGGACGTGGGCATGGCCGACCCGACCGCGCTGCAGACGTGCGTGGCCGCGGCGCAGGCCGTGCAGCTCATCGGGCTGCCCGAGTGCGCGCTGAACCTGGCCCAGGCCACCGTCCACCTGGCCACCGCGCCCAAGTCGAACGCCGTGACGACCGCGATCGGCGCGGCCATGGCGGACGTGCGCAAGGGCGCGATCGGCGCGGTGCCCGCGCACCTGCGCGACGGGCACTACGCGGGCGCGGCCAAGCTCGGCAACGCCCAGGGCTACCGCTACCCGCACGACGTGCCGGAGGGCGTGCTGACCCAGCAGTACCCGCCGGACGACCTGGTCGGCCGCGACTACTACGAGCCGACCGGCCGGGGCGCGGAGCGGGTGCTCGCCGACCGCGTGCCCAAGCTGCGCCGGGTCGTCCGGGGCCAGGAGTAATTCCATTTCCGATCCGCGCGCGTTCTGACACGGTGTGGCCGTGACGGACGCACCGCTGAACGGCCACGCCCTGCTCGACTTCAACTCGCCGCTGTCCGACGCCAAGGCGTACGACCTGATCGGCGGTCTGCACCTGAGGCCGGGGGAGCGGGTCGTCGACTACGGCTGCGGCTGGGCGGAACTGCTGCTGCGCGCGGTCGAGCACGAGCCGAACGCGCGGGGGCTCGGCGTCGACAGCGACGACTACGCCATCAACCGGGGCCGGGCGAACGTCGAGGCCCGGGGTCTGTCGTCGCGCGTCGAGCTGCACCTGGCGGACGTCACCACCTGGGAGACCGCGCCCGCGGACGTGGCCGTGTCGATGGGCGCGTCGCACGCGTGGGGCGGCACGAAGGGCACCCTGGAGGCCATGCACGCCCGCATCCGCCCCGGCGGCACCCTCCTGCTGGGCGACGGCTTCTGGGAACGCCCGCCGAGCCCGAAGGGGATCGAGGTCTTCGGCGCGGACGAGTTCGGCGCCCTGCCCGACCTGGTCGACCTGGCCATGGCCTGCGGCTACCGCCTGCTCTCCCTCGCCACCGCCACCCTGGACGAGTGGGACAGCTTCGAATCCCGCTGGTGCGCCTCCCGCGAGCGCTGGCTGCTCGCCAACCCGGACCACCCGCAGGCCGCCGACGTCCGCGCGATCGTCGACGACCACCGCGACGGCTGGCTCAAGGGCTACCGGACCGAGTTCGGCTTCGCCTACCTGACCCTGGCCCGCCCCTGACCCTCCGGCCGCCTCGTCCGGCCGGGGATACCGGACGAGGCGGCCAGAGCCCGCGCCTCGTCCGCCACGGCCTCGACGCTCGCCGTGATGTCCTCCGGCGTCCCGCGGAGGTCGACGCCGACGACCGAGATGGTCGTCCGGCCGTCCACGATGCGGTGCCGGGTGACGCCGCCGTCGGTGGCGTGCACGAGCAGGCCGTGCTCGACGTGCCAGGCCGTGCAGTAGGCGTGCACCTGGTAGAGGTCCGCGTTGCGGGCGCCGCCGGCGAGCTTCTTGTACTTCACGTCGGCGACCAGCAGCGGCACGCCGTCGCGCAGCCACAGCACGTCGGGCTGCAACCCGATCAGGCCCTCCTGGTCGAGCGTGACCCGCTTCGTCGCGCCCGCCCCGCGCACGTCACCGTCGAGCAGGTCGCGCAACGACCGCCGGACGAACCGCTCGAACAGGTCGTTCATGTCGACCAGCACGCCGTGGGCGGCGGACGGTCCCGCGCGGTGGGTCACGGCGGCGCCCTGGAGCACCAGCCGGGCCAGTTCGACCGCGCCCCGGTAGTGCGCGTTGAGCGGGTGCCAGTCCACCGCGGGCGGGTCGGACCACCGCGGGCGCGGCAGCGACTCGACGTGCTCGCCGAACCGGGCCAGCGCCCTGCTCACCCGCCGCCGCGCCGCGAGGTCCAGGGCGCCGCCGCGGACCAGCCGCAGCGCGGTGGCGATCACCCGGTTCTCGGCGATGTCCTCGGTGTAGTCGTCGTAGCCGACCTCGGCGGGCAGCAGCCTCCCCTGGTGGCGGCGGACCTGGTCCTCCACCCGCCACCGACCCCGGACCACGGCCAGCGCCTCGTCCCGTCGCCGGTAGCCCTGGAGCACTCCGCGCCGGGTCGCCCGGAGGGCGGATTCCGCCAGCAGGTGCGCCATGGCGGCCACCGGGTGGGCGTCGGTCGACGTGGCGACCAGTTCCTCCCGCCACGCGAGCCGGTCCGTCGCGTGGGACAGCAGGTGGAGCAGGTTGCGCAGCTCCACCTTGGGCCGGATGTGCACGTGGTGCCCGCCGACGCGGAGGAAACCGACGTGGTGCCCCGGCGTCAGCCACCACCGCTCGCCGCCGAGGTGGTCGGCGCTCAGCGACGGCACCGCGGCGCGCAACGCCCGGACGTCGTCGCGGCTCCAGCCGTCGACCTCCGCCCGCTCGTACTCCCGCAGCTCAACGGACGGCACGGAGGGCGTCCAGCTCGTACTCCCTCAGCTCGTGCTCGTCCAGCACCTCGCCGAGGTAGGGCAGCACGCTGTGGGCCCAGATCCGCGCCACCCACCTCGCGTCGAGGTCGGCGCGCAGGAAGAAGCTGGGTCCGATGGGCCGGCCGTGCGCCGCGAGCCCGCGGTTGGCCCGGTCCACCACGTCCGCCACCCAGGCCATCCCGGGGTGGTTCCGGCCCAGCCACGTGCGCAGCAGCCCGTCGACGGGCTCGCTCAGCGGGGACAGCTCCACGAAGTAGAAGCGCCTGCGCAGGGCCGCGTCCACCAGCGCGATCGACCGGTCGGCGGTGTTCATGGTCGCGATGATCCGCATGTTCTCCGGCAGCCCGAAACCGTCGTTCGAGTACTGGAGCCGCATCGGCGAGTCCCGGTACTCCAGCAGGTAGTACAGCTCACCGAACACCTTCGCGACGTTGCCCCGGTTCAACTCATCGACCACCAGGACGTGCGTGCTGTCGGAGTGCTTGCGCGCGTGATCGGCGATGTGCTTGAGCGGCCCGTCGCGCAGCACGAAACCGGTGCCGTCGGGGTTGGGGCGGAACCCCTCCACGAAGTCCTCGTAGCTGTAGGACGGGTGGAACTGCACCATCTCGACCACGCCGTCGTCCCCGGCGACGTGCCTGGCCAGCTCCCTGGCCAGGTAGGTCTTCCCGGTGCCGGGCGGACCGTGCAGCACGAGCTGCTTCTTGTCCGCCCACAGCAGTTCGACCTCGGCGAGGAAGTCCTCGGGCAGGTGCAGCGACTCGGCCAGCGACGCGGTCGTGCGCCGGGCGACCGCCACCAGCGCACCGCGCCACCTGGCGAACTCGGCCGCCCACTCGGCCGGCCACGCCTCGGGCGGATCGCCCTTGACGATCCGCCACACCAGGGTCTGGGCGTCCAACCGGTCCCGGAGCCTGAGGTCCTGGAGGGCGGCCTGCTCGACGAAGTCGTCCAGCCACTCCAGCACCCGCTCGTAGGTGGCCGACTGGCCGTCGCTCTCGTTCGGGAACGTCGCGCCGGTCAGGTCGAACGCCTTGCCGAAGGCGGTGGAGGCGTAAGGGGGGAACAGGGCGGGGTCGGAGCCCAGCAGCAGCGCCGCGGCGATCGACAACCCGGTGCCCGCCCGGTTCACCGCGGTCTGCGGCGCCAGTTCCACGAAGCCCTCGATCCGGTCGCCGAGCTCGCGTCCCTCGTCCCACAACACCGCCAACGCCCGCGCCGCGTCCTCGGGGCGCCGGTCCACCCAGTCGAGGAACGGGGAGCGCGACATGTGGTGCACGAGGTTGGCCCTGTGGTTGAACGCCCTGCGCAGCGCTCGTGGCCAGTCCGGGGCTCCCTGCTGGAGGTGGTCGCGCGCCTGCGCCATCAGCTCGGCGGCGGCGACCTTGTCGGCGCGTTCGAGGCCGTCGAGGTCCACCGCGTCGGCGAGCCGCTTCGCCCACCGCACCCACTGGCTCCACGCCGTGCCGCCACCGCGCCAGTGCGGCCGGACCCGCTCGTCGTAGAAGTCGAAGTCGGGGCCGAACCGGGCGGTCAGCCCGCGGCGGATCTGCTGGAGCTGCTGGTCGACGTCGTCCGTCGGCTCGGTGACCAGCCCGGCCCAGGTCTTGGTGATCAGCTGCTTGTGCTCGCGCGAGACGATCGCCTCGAACGTCTTCGGGTGGAACAGGTGCAGCAGCGCGTGCCGCTGGGCGTGCGCGCCGACGGGGCGCCGGTCGGCGACCAGCTCCTTGAACCGCCAGGGGTTCTCCACCGCGTGCCACCGCGGGTCCGGCTCCAGCTTGGTGATCTCGATCCCGACGTTGATCAGGCAGCTGAGCTGCGCGTCGCGGCGGGTCAGGTAGAAGGTGCCCGGGTTGAGGAAGCCCCGGTCCAGCGCGCTGTCGACCACGGCGGGCAGCGGGGTGGCGCCGTCGCCCGCCCACTGCCGGACGGCGCCGATCAGCTCGCGCTTGCGGGCGCCGCCGGTGGTCATCACCACCAGCAGGTGCAGGGTGAGGACCTCGGCCATCAGCCGGATCGGACCGGCGCCGGCCCCGGCGAGCTGGTCGGCCAGCTTGGCCGTGAACGAGCGCTTGCCGAGGTCGGGGCGGTCCACGAACCGCTCCCGCAGGACGTCGAAGTTCTCCCTGGTCCACACCGCCTCGGCCGGCAGGAAGGCCGATGTGCCGTGGAGCAGCGCTTTCCGGAAGAGGTCCACGGCGTCGTAGATCTCGCGATCGGCTGTCCTGCGCCTGCCGACGACCATGCTTCAGCGACCTCCCGCGCTCGACATCACCACGGGGAATCGCCGTCGTCCCGGAAAGGGTTACCAGCCGTCGGTCGGCAGGATCGGCGTGGCGGTGTGCAGGGGGTTGGGCAGGGTGCCCGTCGTCGGCACCGGGGGGCGGGTGGTCAGGTCGCGGTAGCCCGAGGTGATCCGGTAGCTGTTCAGCGGGTAGCGCAGCAGGTCGGGGGTGGTCAGGGAGCCCTCGTCCATCCGGGCCGCCAGGGCGGGGAAGCGGTTGCGGTAGGCGTCGACCTCGCCGCGCACCAGGCCCCAGAAGCGGTCCTGGTCGAGGGGCAGCAGGGCCGACAGCGGGCGGAAGACGCCGACGAGCAGGGCGTCCACCACGTACTGCCGCAGCACGCGCCACGGTTTGCGCGGCAGCACGCGGTCGTGGTCGTCCGGTTCCGGGCCGCGCGCCGGGACGTGGTCCACCGACACGTTCACGTCGTCCACCAGGTCGAGCAGGGCGACGCGGGTCGGCACGCCGTCCGCGCCCGTGATCACCACGACGTTCTCCCCGTGCGGGTTGAACGTGATGCCGTACGTGTACAGCACGTGCAGCAACGGCCGGAAGAGGACCCGCAGCAGCGCCGCGAACCACGCCGCCGGGTCGGTCGACCCGATGTACTCCGCCACCAGCGGCCGGCCGGCGCGGTCCACGTGCAGCAGCGCCGCCAACGACCAGGAGCGCTCACCGGCCTTCAGCACCACCGGCTCGCGCCAGATGCACCCCATGGTCTCCAGCCACTGGTACGGCACCTCGCCGGCCCGCGACAGCTGCGGGTGCCGGACGGTCACCGAAGCGACCTCGCCCAGCAGCTGCGTCCCCCACCCGCCGATGAGCTCGTCCGACCGCCACAGCCCCGCCAGCCACTGCGTCACGACCGGCGCGGCGACGGTGCAGTGCGGCGGGATGCCCCGGTACACCGACGTGTTCAGCACCCGCAGCGGCAGCTTCACCTGGTACCGCCGCGAGGAGTCCACGTTGGACATGGTGCGGATCGCCTGGGTCGGCAGGTACCAGTCCGGCCCCTCGCCCAGCTCCACGATCCGACCGGTGGCCAGCTCCGGCGCCCACAGGGTGCGCACCACGTGGTCCAGCTGCCAGGGGTGCACCGGCAGCCACACGTAGGCTTCCGGGTCGGCCCCGGCCTCCTGCAACGCCTCGGTGAACCGCTCGACCACCTCCGGGCCCAGCTCGTGCGACCGCACCGACGACTCGGACAGCGACGACGTGCCCCGGAACTCCGCCAACCCCCGGTGCACGGCCAGCCACGGCAGCCGCACGGGCGTGCGCGCCTCCGGGGCGTGCCGCGCCAGGTCGTCCGCCGAGAACCCGACCCGCCCCTTGTTCGCGATCAGCCACGGGTGCCCGGTCAGGTGCCCGTCCAGCTCGGCCTGCGGCAACGCCGCCAGCTCCACCGCCGGTCGCGCGGTCGACGCCAGCGCCACGTCGGCGGCCAGGGTGGCGGTCACCTCGGCCAGGAAGCCCGCCGTGGTGGCCGGGTCGATCCGCAGGAACCGGAACGCGTCCACCACGAACCGCTGCACGTCGTCGCACGGCTCGACCACGTCGTCACCGAGGACGCCCGCCGCCGCCCGGCGCACCGACCCCGGCTCCACCGCCCACCCGCCGAACGCCGTCCGCGTCGCCGAGAACGCGTACACGGCGTCGTCGAACCGCAGCTCGTAACCGCCGGTCGGGGTGAGCAGCCCCTCGAAGCACAGTTCGCCGATCGCCTTGGCCAGCAACGCCGCCGAGCACTCGCGCCACAGGTCAGTCACCGTCGTCCCCCGGTTGCCCGTCGTCTCCCGGTTGCCCGTCTTCTGGCTGCCCGTCGTCCCCCGGGACGCTGAAGCTGGTGTACGCGGTGCGCTTCGGCAGCGGGTAGACCTCGCGACCGGTCACCGCGTTGACGATGGTGGCGTTGCGCACCGCCCCGATGCCCAGGTCGGGCGCGGCCACGCCGTGGCTGTGCAGGTCGGCGTTGGCCACGAACACCCGGCCGGTGACCGACGGGTCCAGCGCGATCGAGTGGTCGAGCGCGACGACGTACCGGCCCCGCGGGTCGCGGCGCACCAGCGGTTCCAGCGGCGCGAGGAACGGCGTCGGCGCCTGCGCGTACCCGGTGGCCGCGACGACGAGGTCGGTGCGGTGCCGGAACACCCGCCCGGTGTCCCGGTGCCGGCAGGTCAGCACGACCTCCCCGGACTCGACGGCGGACGACTCGACCGACACTCCCGGCCGCAGCTCGACCGGCGCCGGCGCGTGCTCCCACTCCCGCCGGTACAGCAGGTCGTGCAGCTCCTCCAGCGTCTCCGCCGAGATCGCCCGGTAGTGCCGCCAGTGCTCGGCGCGCAACGCGTCCCGCCGGTCCTGCGGCAGCGAGTGGAAGTGCCGCACGTACGACGGCGTGGTCATCTCCAGCACCAGCTTGGTGTAGTCCAGCGGCGCGAACACCGGCGTGCGGGTCAGCCACGCCACCGCGGGCCCGCCGTCCAGGTTGCGCCGCAGCAGGTCCAGCACGATCTCCGCCCCGGACTGCCCGGACCCGACCACCGTGACCCGATCGGCGGTGGGCGGCCGGTGCAGGTAGTCGGAGCTGTGCACGAGCCGGTCGCCGAGCCCCGCCAGCGCGGGCGGCACCGACGGCGTGGTCCCGACGCCGAGCACGAGGTGCCGCGCCCGCAGGGAGAAGCCCGCCCCGGACACCTCGAACCGGTCGCCCGCCCACCGCACCGACGTCACGTCGTGCGAGAACCGCACCGGCAGCCGGGACGCCGCCCACCGCAGGTAGTCCTCGTACTCGCGCCGGGTCGGGTGGAACCTCTCCCGCACGTAGAACGGGTACAGCCGGTCGGCGTCGCGCAGGTAGGCCAGGAACGACAGCGGGTGCGTCGGGTCGACCAGCGTCACCAGGTCGGCCAGGAAGCTGACCTGCAGCAGCGCGTCGCCGAACATCATCCCGCTGTGCCAGCGCAGCTCCGGCCGCGCCTCCAGCACGACCGCGTCCAGGTCGTCCACGGTGGACGCCAGCGCGGCCAGCCCGAGGTTGAACGGCCCGCACCCGATGGCCACCACGTCGTGCGACGTCATCGGGTGCGCACCATGAGCACGGCGACCTTGTCCGGCAGCAGCACCTCGCCGACCGGCGCGAACCCGCCCGCGGTGAACGAGGCGATGGCCCGCCGGTTGCGCACGTCGGGCTCCAGCAGCACCCGCGTGCACCGCGGGTCGGCGTCGAACAGGGCGGAGGTGAGCACCGGCAGCAGCCCGCGCACCAGGCCGCGGTCGGTCATGCCGAGCTCGCCGACGGCGACGTGCAGCCCGAGGTCGTGCGGCCGGGCCGGGTACACCCGCGCGACCACGTCCCGGGCCGCCCGGTACACCTCCAGGTACATCACCGGGTCCTCGCCCTGGCTGACCAGCACCGGCAGCGAGTGCAGGCCGGACAGCTGGTGGCGCAGCTCCCGCTCCCACCGCTCGCGCGGCCACGCCTGGTGCCAGAACGCGGCCACGTGCGGCGCCTGCATCCAGCGGTGCACCAGGTCCAGGTCGCGGGTGTCGGGGTCGACGGCGCGGGCGTGCCAGCCGCCGGTGAGCACCGGCAGCGGCGGACCCGGCACGGCGGACAGGTCGTCGGTCGGCCGGTAGGCGTCGAGGTGGGTCACCGGGCGCACCTGCCCTCCCGCAACGGGTTGGGCGCGTCGAAGTACACCGACTGCGCGTCCAGCGGCGCCAGCACCTCGTCGATGCCCTCCAGCCTGGTCAGCAGGTTCGCCTTGCACGGCAGCGCGTCCGCCTCCAGCCAGCGCCGGGCCAGCCGGTCGCCGTCCGGACCGGCCTCGGCCAGCGCGGGCAGCGCCGCCTCCAGCCGGGACGCCATCACGCCGAGCAGGTCCCGCTCGTCGGCCAACCCCTCGACGCCCAGGCAGCCGATCACCGCCAGCGCCTGGTTGCGCAGCAGGTAGTAGGTGAGCCGGTCGTCCACCACCGCGTCGTCCACGACGGCCAGTGTGGACTCCTCGACGCCCAACCGCTCCAGCACGCGCGGCAGGTGCGACGCCGCCAGGTAGTAGCCCTGGTTGTCCCGGTACCGCCCGCCGACCACCCGGCCGGCCGGGTCCAGCCGCACCAGCGTGTTCTGCTGGTGCGCCTCCAGCCCGATGCCGGTCTCGGCGTACAGCCGCAGCATCGGCACCAGCACCCGGTCGGTGTAGTCGGCGACCCACCGCGCGGCGTCCAGCCGCAGCACCAGCTCGCCGAGCAGCGTGCGGCCGATGCCGGGGCGTGGCGCGACCATCCCGGCCAGGCACCGCGAGTCGCCGATGTCCGGCGGCGACTCGCGCACGGCCACGTCCAGCCCGGTGACCTCGCCGCCCTCGTCCACCGCGAGCCACGCCGGGTCGCGCACGACGCTGAACTCGGGGTGCGCCTTCTCGGTGCCGGCGGCGTAGCCGGATTCGAGCAGCAGGTGGACCTCGGAGCCGCGGCGCAGCTCGGTGGCCGTCGACTCGCGCCGCGAGTTGGTGATCCGCAGGCCCAGCGACAGCTTCAGCATCACCGGCGCGCCGGTCCGGTACACGGTGCGCAGGCTCGACGTCGGCGACCAGGCCGGCCCGAACTCGCCGAGCGGTTCCAGCAGGCCGCGGGAGATCAACGACGCGATCCGCGGCCGGTCGAGCAGGTCGTGCGCCTGCCACGGGTGCGCGGGCACCAGCACCCGTCCCCGCTCCGGGCTGCGACCGGCCAGCTCGGCCATCAGCGCCACCGCGTCCGGGCCGGACACCGAGCCGTGCGAGACGACCTCCTCGGCCGCCGAGAACCAGAACAGCGGGAACGAGCCGCGCAGCTCGGGGGCGTAGCGGGCGTTGTCGGCGTCCGACAGGCCGTCCCGGCTCTTCGGCGCGGGGTGGTGCAGGTGGCCGAGCATCAGCCGCTGCTCGCTGTCCAGGAACCGGTCCGCCGGCCCGACCGGGCGCTGCCGCCGGTAGGCCACGAAGTCGGCCACCCGGCGCACCGACTCGGCCGTGCGCTCCACCAGGTCCGCGACCTGCCCACCACCCACGCCGCCCGCGCCGTCGCTGCTGCCCGCGCCGCCGCCGACCTGCCCGCCGCCCGCGCCCGCGCCGCTGCCACCGCCGGAGGTCAGCTCCGCACCCACCAGCGCCACCGCCACCACCGGGTCCGCCGGTCTGCCCGCCAACGTCACCGCCCCGAACCGGTGCCGCCCGGTCGGCGAGGCGTACCGCACCTCCGCCTCCAGCGGCAGCCCGAGCACGTCGATCCGCACCCGGTCGGTCACCGGCACGCCCCGCTCCCGCACCCAGCAGCGCAGCAACGCCTCCAAGTGCGCGTGCTCGGCGGTCGCCCGTGGGTCGCCCTCCAGCGGATCCGCTTTCATGCCGCTCCTTCCACCAGTCGTTCGGCGACCGACCCGGCCTCGCGGACCAGCGCCAGCAGCGCGGCCAGGTCCGCCTCGCGGGCGTTCGGGTTGAGCAGGGTCAGCTTCAGGCACGTGACCTTGTCCACCTCGGTCCGACCGATCAACGCCGAGCCCGCGCGCAGCAGCGCCCGCCGCAGCCGCGCGTTCACCACGTCGGCCAGCGACCGGTCGGCGGGCCGGTACCGGAACACCACCGTGGTCAACGTCGCACCGCCGACCAGCTCGAACGCCGGGTCGGCGGCGATCAGCGCGGCGGCGTGCCCGGCCAGCTCGTGGCACCGGTCCACCAGCTCGCCCAGGCCCGCGCGGCCCAGCGCGAGCAGCGTCGCGGCCACCTTCACCGCGTCCGGGCGGCGCGTGGTCTGCAACGAGCGGCCCAGCGCGCCGTCGTAGCCCTCGGCCCGGTCGTCCTCGGGGTTGAGGTAGGCCACCGACCGCTCCAGCGGCGCGAACGACGACGCCGAGCGCACCAGCAGCACGCTCGCCGCCGCGGGCTGCCAGCCGATCTTGTGCAGGTCGGCGGTCACCGAGTCGGCCAGCGCGAGCCCGTCCACCAGCCCGGCGAGCTTCGCCGAGAACACCGCGCCGAACCCGTAGGCGGCGTCGACGTGCAGCCACGTGCCGTGCTCGCGGGCCAGCTCGGCCAGTTCCGGCAGCGGGTCGACCGAGCCGAAGTCGGTGGTCCCCGCGGTCGCGACCACCGCCACCGGCGTGCCGCCCGCCCGCAGCATCGACGCCAGCGCCTCGGGCCGCATCCGCCGGTGCGAGTCGACCGACACCGGCCGCACCGCGTGCTCGCCGATGCCCAGCACCGCGCACGCCCGCGCCACCGAGAAGTGCGCCAGCTCGGAGCAGAACACCACCGGGTCGGGCAGCGCGGCGACGCCGTCGGACCGCACGTCCAGGCCGAGCCTGGCCGCCGCCGCGTCCCTGGCCAGCAGCAGCGCGGTCAGGTTCGACACCGTGCCACCGGGGGTGAACACGCCGTCGGCGTCGGCGTCGAACCCGGCCAGCCGGGCGAGCGCCGCCACCACCCACCGCTCGACCGCGATGGCGGCCGGTCCGGAGTCGTAGGTGTCCAGCGAGGCGTTGGACGCGCCGGCCAGGGCGTCCGCCGCGACCGCGACGGCCAGCGGCGGCGGTTGCAGGTGGGCGGCGGCGAACGGGTCGGACAGGTCGACACCGGCCTCGGCCAGCACGGTGGTGAGGCGGGCCAGCGCGGCGTCGGCCCCGATGCCCCGCTCGGGCAGGTCGCCGAGCAACCGCCGCGCGCGGTCGAGCACGTCCGCGGGCCTGCCCGGGGGGATCGGTCGCCCGGAGGGACTGACGGCGAACACGGCACCTCCGACGATCGACTAAGGCTAGCCTTACCTCATCTATTCGGTGTCGTGGTGTCAAGCCCCTGGGTGACGATCCGTGGTGTGACGATCACTGCGCGACCAACGCTAGCTGCCACGACCACGATCCAATTAACGCCAAATGGGGGGTCTTGGCCGATCGTCCCACCACGTGGCACAACCTCACCCCGATCTCGTTCGGAGTCGCCGGCGCGGTCGCGGTAACCTTGGCCACCACCTCGAACCGTGCAATCCCCCAGGAGGGTTCCGTGTCGCCAGGGCAGATCGCCGCGCTGGTCGCTGCCGGCGCGTTCGTGCTGCTTGTGATCCTGCTGGCGATCCCGTTGATCAAGCTGGGCCGCACGCTGGACGAGGCCACGATCGCCATTCGCAAGGCGCACCAGAACAGCGACCCGATCTTCACCGGCGCGAACACGACGATCACGCACGTGAACACGCAGCTGGAGCGGGTGGACGGGATCACCGCCAACGCCCGCGCGGTCACCGGCAACGTCTCCGCGCTCACCTCGCTGTTCACCGCCACCCTCGGCGGGCCGCTGGTCAAGGCCGCCGCGCTGTCCTACGGCCTGAGCAAGGCCGTCCGCGCCCGGCGCGCCGCCAAGGAGCTCCCCAGCAAGCACACGCGGCGCAGGGGCAAGCGATGAGGCGGCTGTTCTGGTTCGGGGTCGGCATCGCCGCCGGCGTGTTCGCCACCCGCAAGGCCGGCCAGGCCGCGCACGCCGCCACGCCCGCCGGCATCGGCGAGAACGTCGGCCAGGGACTGCGCGAGCTGGCGGGCGCCATCGGCTCCTTCGGCGCCGAGGTGCGCGCCGGGATGTCGGAGCGCGAGCAGGAGCTGCAGGACGACGTGGAACGCCAGACGGGCTTCACGCCGGGTCGGCGAGCGCGCCGGGCGAACGACGCCAGGTAGGCCGTTCGTTCGCCTCGCCGCGCCCTTGCCCGCCCGTCGGCCCCGCCGACGGCGGCCCCACCCTCCCGAAGGACGAGACCCGTGCAGACCCACGAGATCATCAAGCGCTTCCGCGAGCACTTCGAGAACGCCGGCCACAAGTACGTGCCCAGCGCCTCGCTCCTGCTGGACGACCCGAACCTGCTGTTCGTCAACGCCGGCATGGTGCCGTTCAAGCCGTACTTCCTCGGCGAGGCCCCGCCGCCCGCCCCGCGGATGACGAGCATCCAGAAGTGCGTGCGCACCCCGGACATCGACGAGGTCGGCAAGACCACCCGGCACAACACGTTCTTCCAGATGGCCGGCAACTTCTCGTTCGGCGACTACTTCAAGGAAGACGCCATCCGGCTGGCCTGGGAACTGGTCACCAAGCCGGTCGCCGACGGCGGCTACGGCCTGGACCCCGAGCGCATCTGGGTGACCGCCTACCTGGACGACGACGAGGCCGCCGACCTGTGGCAGAAGGTCGCCGGGCTGCCGCCGGAGCGCATCCAGCGCCGCGACATCGAGGACAACTACTGGTCGATGGGCGTGCCCGGCCCGTGCGGACCGTGCTCGGAGATCTACTACGACCGCGGCGCCGCCTTCGGGGAGGAGGGTGGCCCGGTCGTCGACGAGGACCGGTACCTGGAGATCTGGAACCTGGTCTTCATGCAGAACGTCCGCGGCGCGGGCGGCGCCAAGAGGGACTACCCGATCCTCGGCGAGCTGCCGGACAAGAACATCGACACCGGCATGGGCGTCGAGCGCGTCGCCATGCTGCTCCAGGACGTCGACAACGTCTACGAGACCGACCTGGTCCGGACCGTGATCACCAAGGCCGAGGAGCTGTCCGGCCGGCGGTACGGCGCCGACGAGACCGACGACGTGCGCTTCCGGGTCATCGCCGACCACGCCCGCAGCGGCGTGCTGCTGGTCGGCGACGGCGTCACGCCCGGCAACGAGGCCCGCGGCTACGTGCTGCGCCGGCTGCTGCGCCGGATCGTCCGGTCGGCCCGCCTGCTCGGCGTGACCGAGCCGGTGCTGGTGCGATTCGCCGAGGTCGTCCGGGACGCCATGGGCCCGTCCTACCCCGAGCTGGTGTCCGGCTTCGCCCGGATCGAGCAGGTCCTCAAGGCCGAGGAGGACACGTTCCTGCGCACGCTGGACGCCGGGTCGCGGATCTTCGAGACCGCCGCCGGCCAGGTCAAGGCCGACGGCCGGGCCACCCTGCCCGGTGACAAGGCCTTCCAGCTGCACGACACCTACGGCTTCCCCCTCGACCTCACCCTGGAGATGGCCGCCGAGGCCGGCCTCACCGTGGACGAGGACGGCTTCCGCAAGCTGATGGCCGAGCAGCGCGCCCGCGCCAAGGCCGACGCCGCCGGCAAGAAGACCGGCCACGGCGACCAGACCGTGTACCGGGAGCTGCTGGAGCTCGGCGCCACCGAGTTCACCGGCTACACCGAGCTGGCCAGCGAGGCCACCCTGCGCGGCATCGTCAGCGGCGGCAAGCGGGTCCGCTCGGCCAAGGAAGGCGACATCGTCGAGGTCGTGCTCGACCGGACGCCGCTGTACGCCGAGTCCGGCGGCCAGGAGAGCGACGCCGGCGTGATCGTCTCCGGCGGCGCCGAGCTGGAGGTCGTGGACGTCCAGAAGGTGGCCCGCAAGCTGTGGGTGCACCAGGTGCGGGTGCTCAGCGGCGAGATCGCCGAGGGCGAGCACGTCGAGGCCAGGGTGGACCCGGAGTGGCGCGTCGGCGCCCGCCAGGGCCACTCGGGCACGCACGTCGTGCACGCCGCCCTGCGCCAGGTGCTCGGCCCGTCGGCCCTGCAGAGCGGTTCGTACAACAAGCCGGGCTACCTGCGGCTGGACTTCGCCTGGACCGGCGGCCTGTCCGAGCAGGCCCGCAGCGAGATCGAAGAGGTCTCCAACCTGGCCGTGCGCAAGGACCTCCCGGTCCAGGTCGTCTACACCGACATGGGCGGCGCCCAGGAGATGGGCGCGGTCGCCCTGTTCGGCGAGACCTACGACGAGACCGTGCGCGTGGTCGAGATCGGCGGGCCGTGGTCGCGCGAGCTGTGCGGTGGCACGCACGTCGAGCACTCGTCCCAGATCGGCCCGATCACGGTGATCGGCGAGTCGTCCGTGGGTTCCGGCGTCCGCCGGCTGGAGGCCTACGTCGGCATCGAGGCCTTCAAGTACCTGGCCCAGGAGCGGGCCCTGGTGCAGAACGTCGCCGCCCTGCTCAAGGTGCCCGACGCCGAGGTGCCCGCCCGGGTCGAGGCCCTGGTGGAGCGGCTGCGGGTGGCCGAGAAGGAGCTGGAGAAGGTCAAGGCCGCCCAGCTCCTCGCCAACGCCGGCTCGCTGGCCGACGAGGCCCTGGACGTGCGCGGCGTGTCGCTGGTCGCCCTGGCCCTGCCCGAGGGCACGTCCGGCGGCGACCTGCGGACCATCGCGGGCGAGGTGCGCAACCGGCTCGGCGCCAGGCCGGGCGTGGTCGGCCTGTTCGCCCCGGACGGCGACAAGGTCAGCTTCGTGGTGGCCACCACGTCCGCCGCCCGCGACCTGGGGCTGGCCGCCGGCAAGCTGGTGCCCGCCTTCGCCCCGGCCGTCGGCGGTCGCGGCGGCGGCAAGCCGGACCTCGCCCAGGGCGGCGGCACGAACCCGGGCGGTGTCGGCGACGCCATCGCCGCCCTGCGCGCCGAGGTGGACCGCGCCGTTGAGCAGCGCTGACCGCCCCGGCGTCGACGACCCCGGCCTCGGGCGCAGGCTGGGGGTCGACGTCGGCGCGGTGCGGGTCGGGGTCGCGCTGAGCGACCCGGGCGCGTTCCTGGCGACGCCGCTGGTCACCCTGGCGCGTGACGCGAAGGCCGGCCGGGACCTGCTGGACCTGGCCGGTCTGGTCGCCGAGCACGAGGTGGTGGAGGTCGTCGTCGGCCTGCCGCGCACGCTGGCCGGGAAGCACGGGCCGGCGGCGGAGACCGCCTCGGCGTACGCTGCGGCCTTGGCCGAGCGCGTCGCACCGGTTCCGGTGCGGCTCACCGACGAGCGGCTGACCACCGTCACGGCGAGCCGGGTGCTCGCCGAGCGGGGGGTGCGTGGCAAGAAGCAACGCGCCGTCGTGGACCAGGCTGCCGCGGTCGAGATCCTGCAGACCTGGCTGGACGCGCGCGCGGCACAAGTGGCCCGGTCCGCAGCGGAACGGGCCCCCGGAGCTAAGGACGGCTCGTGAACGACGACCTCGGGTTGTTCACCGATCCAGACACGCGCCAGGAAGACCGCGCGCGTGCCAAGAGCGACGCCGCGGCCCGGCGGGCCAAGCGCAGGCGCAAGCGGACGATCCTGTGGGTCGTCGTGGCGCTGGTGCTGGTCGGCGGTGGTGCGGGCGCGTACTACGGGTACCGCACGCTGAGCGGCATCGGCTCGTACGACGACTTCGCGGGCGCCGGCGAGGCCGACGTGGTGGTCGAGGTCAAGGACGGCGACTCGGTCTCCGTGATCGCGAACTCGCTCAAGGACCAGGGCGTGGTGGCCAGCGCCCGCGCGTTCACCGAGGCGGGCGCGACCGACAACCGGGTCACCGCGATCCAGCCCGGCTTCTACCTGATGAAGACCAGGATGTCCGGTGCGGCCGCGGTGACGCGGATGGTGGACAAGGCCACCAAGATCGTGCCGCTGGAGGTCAAGGGCGGCTACGTGCTGCACGACCTCACCGCGCTGGACGGCAGCACCACCAAGGGCATCCTGTCGCTGCTGTCCGACGCGTCGTGCGTCGAGCTGGACGGCGCGAAGCAGTGCGTCACGCCCCAGCAGCTGCGGGACGCGGCCGACAACGCCGACCCGGCCGCGCTGGGCATCCCGGAGTGGGCGCTGACCGACGTCACCGCCGCGCCGAGGGAGAACCGGCTCGAAGGGCTCATCATGCCCGGCCTGTACCACGTCAAGCCGGGCGCGGACGCGGTCGAAGTGCTCAAGAGCGTGCTCGCGACGTCCCTGACGAGGCTGCAGAGCTACGGCATCCCGGCGAACACCGGCTCGACCGGGTTCCGGCCGTACGAGGTGCTGGTCATCGCCTCCCTGATCGAGAAGGAAGGCATCACCGACGACTTCGGCAAGATCTCGCGGGTGATCTACAGCCGGCTCGCCAAGCCGCAGCGGCTGGAGCTGGACTCCACGGTCAACTACAAGCTGGACCGGCCGCACATCACCACCGACGACGAGGACCGCGAGCGGTCCGGGCCGTACAACACGTACAAGACCCAGGAGTTGCCGCCCACGCCGATCGGCTCGCCCGGCCAGAAGGCGATCGCCGCCGCGATCAACCCCGAAGAGGGGCCCTGGATGTACTTCGTGAAGTGCCAGAAGGACGGCAAGTCGTGCTTCACGAACACCTACGAGGAGCACCTGGTCGTGTCCGACAAGGCCCGTGAGGAAGGCGTCTTCTGATCGTGGCGCGCCGTGCGGCGGTCATCGGCTCACCGGTGGCCCACTCGTTGTCACCCGTCCTGCACAACGCCGCGTTCGCGGCCCTGGACCTGGCCGACTGGACGTACTCGCGGGTCGAGTGCGAGGCGGACGGGGTGGCGGACCTGGTCGGCGGCCTGGACCCGTCGTGGGCCGGGCTGTCGGTGACGATGCCGAACAAGCGGGCCGCGCTGGCGGTGGCGGCCACCGCGACGCCGCGCGCCGTCCAGGTGGGCGCGGCGAACACCCTGGTGCCGGCGGCCGGGGGCTGGCGGGCCGACAACACCGACGTGGACGGCGTGCTGGGCGCGCTCCGGGCGGTCTGCGGCTTCACGTCCGGCACGCGCGCCGTGCTGCTGGGCGCGGGCGGCACCGCCACGGCGGCCCTGGTGGCGCTGGCGTCGGTCGGCGTCCGGTCGGTGTCCCTGGTGGTCCGCTCGGTGAGCCGGGCCGCCGAGGCCGAGTCGTGCGCGTCCCGGCTCGGGCTGGCGCTGGACGTGGTGACCTGGGACGACGCGGACTTCACCGCCCTGGCGTCGGAGACGGACGTGCTGGTCAGCACCGTGCCGCCGGAGGCGACCGAGCCGGTCGCGACGGCGCTGGCCGGGGCGCCGTGCGTGCTGGACGTCATCTACCACCCGTGGCCGACGCCGCTGGCGCGCGCGGTGGGGGAGCGCGGTCGCGACCTCGCGACCGGGCTCGACATGCTCCTGCACCAGGCGTTCGGCCAAGCCGAGCAGTTCACCGGCCTGCCCGCGCCGCGCGAGGCCATGCGCCGCGCGCTGCGTGCCGCGACGGACCACGTGCTGCCCCTGCCGTGCTGATCGACGGGGGCCACCGCGAGGTGTTCGACCGCGCCGGTCTCCTGCCGCGCACCTGAACCGCTCCCATCACCGAGGCCCTTCCGCGATCCGCTCCGCGACGTCCCGGACCCGCGCCGCCGGACCGACCCGCGAGCTCGTCACCACCGCTTCCCGATGCTGTGCGGGGGACCTCGTGGCGATCTCGTGGCGGGCGGCCGGGGTCGAGCGGTCGTTGCGCGACCTGTGGCGTGACGCGACGACGGGCCCTGCTCGCGCGAGGGTGCGAGCAGGGCCCGTCGACGTGCCGAGGGGGATCAGTCCCCGTCGAGGTCGGTGCCGATGATCTCCGCGATGGCGTCCAGAGCGGCGTCCGCGCCGTCGCCCTCCGCGGCCAGGACGACCTCGTCGCCGTGCATCGCGCCGAGCGTCATCAGGCCCAGCACGCTCGCCGCCTCGACCGGTTGGCCGTCGTCCTTGCGGATGGTGACCGGCACCGGTTGCCCGGCCGCCGCCTTCGCCAGGAGCGCGGCAGGCCGCGCGTGCAGCCCGACCTTGCTCGCCACGGTGACCCGTCGCTCAGGCATGATCCGTCCTCTCGTGCTTCGACTCGCCGAGTCAGGACGCCGTGGCGTCCGACCGGCCTTCCTTCTCGGTCCTGCCGGTCCTGTCGGCCCGGGTGGCCCTGGCGGTCTTCTCGTCGCCGTCGGCCACGCTCGCGTCCGCCTCCGGGTCCTCGTCCTCCGCGCGGCCCGGCGTCCGCAGGTTCCACTTGGTGATCACGAAGCGGAACAGGAAGTAGTAGATCGCCGCGTAGATCACGCCCAGCACCAGGATCAGCAGGGGCTTGGTCGCGATGCTGAAGTTCAGCAGGTAGTCGATCAGACCGGCGGAGAACCCGAACCCGTCGTGGATGCCCAGGGCGTTGCTGATCGCCAGCGAGCTGCCGGTCAGCACCGCGTGGATCACGTACAGCGGCCACGCCACGAACATGAACGCGAACTCCAGCGGTTCGGTCACACCCGTGATGATCGCGGTCAGCGCCGCCGAGCCCATGATGCCCGCGATGATCTTCCGCTGCGCCGGTCGGGCGGTGTGCACGATGGCGAGCGCCGCCGCCGGGAGGGCGAACATGAAGATCGGGAAGAAGCCGGTCTGGAACGTGCCCGCGGTGGGGTCGCCCGCGAGGAAGCGCGGGATGTCGCCGGTCTTGCCCTCGTAGTCGCCGAACTGGAACCACACCACGTTGTTGAGGATGTGGTGCAGGCCGAGCGGGATCAGCAGCCGGTTGACGACGCCGTAGACGCCCGCGCCGACGATGGTGCTGCCCATGATGGCCTCACCGACGTTCTTCAGGCCCGCCGCGAACACCGGGTAGACCAGGCCCATCAGCACGCCGACGACCAGCATGACGCCCGCGACGAGGATCGGCACGAACCGCCGGCCGCCGAAGAACGCCAGGTACGGGGGCAGCTTGGTGCGGTGGTACCGCTGCCACAGCACGGCGGTGAGCAGGCCGACGACGATGCCGCCGAGCACCTTGTAGTCGATCAGGTTGGCCTTGGCCGTCGGGTCGTCCGGCTGGTCGAGCACCAGCGGCGACATCGCCTTGAACACGCCCTGCAGCACCACGTACCCGACCACCGCGGCCAGGCCCGTGGAGCCGTCGCCGCGCCGGGCGAAACCGACGGCGATGCCGACCGCGAACAGCAGCGGCAGGTTGGCGAACAGCGCGTCGCCCGCGTTGCCGATGACCGCGGCGACGTCGTTCCAGCCGAGACCTTCCTCGCCGAGCATGTCGGGTTGGCCGAGTCGCAGCAGCAGGGCCGCGGCGGGCAGCACGGCGATCGGCAGCATGAGGCTGCGGCCGAATCGCTGCAGCCCGGCCAGTCCCTTGATCTCACGACCGCCGGTCGCCTGTGGGGCGCTGGCGCTCATGGGGTACCTCCCTTGGCGCAGTGGTGCGGTCCGGATTCCGGGTCGGTCCGGTCCAATTTCATGGTCACCTGGTAGAGATCGCCCCGGTACCAGGACGTCATGTCCTCGACGGGCCTGCCTCGTGAGCTGGAGACCCGGCGGAAGACGAGGAGCGCGCTGCCGACGCGGACGTCGAGCAGCTTCGCGGTCTCGGGGTCGGCGCCCTCGGCCCACACGGTCTGGGCCGCGTGGTCGAGCTGGACCCCGTAGGTGTCGGCGATGAGGGTGTAGAGCGAGGTCGTGAGGTCGTGCCGGTCGAGGTCGGGCACGATCCGCGGGCTGTACCAGCCCCGTTCGACGGCCAGCGGCACGCCGTCCGCGCGGCGCAGCCGGACGAGCCGGCACGCCGGTTCGTGCGGCGGCAGGCCGAGCGCGGCGGCGGCCTCCGGCGGCGTCGCCTCCTCGGCGCAGGCCAGCACCTCGGTCGCCGGGGTGAGGCCGCGCCGGCGCATGTCGTCGGTGAAGGACTCCAGGTAGAGCTGGACGTCCAGGCGGCGGCGGGCGGTGAACGTGCCCCGGCCCTTGGCCCTGGTCAGCAGGCCCTCGGTGACGAGCTGGCCGACGGCGGCGCGGACCGTGATGCGCGACACCCCGTACTGCTCGGCGAGGTCGCGCTCCGAGGGGATCGGCGAGCCCGGCGGCAGCTCCTGCTCGGCCATCCGCCGCAGGATGTCGCGGAGCTGGGCGTGCTTGGGCTTCGGCCCGTCGACGATCCCGCCGCGGTTCATGACACCTCCCCGGTGCTCGCACTTCCAAACCGGGATTGGTACTTTCCGGTCTAGACCAGTTGGTGCGGGGAGGATGCTCCGCGCGCCAACCGGGTGTCAACCGCCGTTACGGGACCGTGCCCGAGCGGTGGCACCCTCAGGGCCAGGTGTCGAGAGAGGACTTGAAGTGGCGGACGACAAGGCGGAGCGGATCCTCGCCGCGCTCGGCGGCGCGGACAACATCGTGGAGATCGAGCCGTGCATCACGCGCCTGCGCTGTGAGCTGGAAGACGGCTCCCTGGTGGACGAGAAGGCTCTGAAGGGCTTGGGCGCGCACGGCGTGATGCGCTCGGGCAACGTGGTGCAGGTGGTCGTCGGGCCCGAGGCCGACACGATCGCCAGCGACATCGAGGACCTGCTGTGACGCTGCGCGTGACCAGTCCGGTCGGCGGTCGCGCGGTGCCGCTGACCGAGGTGCCGGACCCGGTGTTCGCGCAGGCCATGGTCGGACCGGGGGTGGCGGTCGAGCCGGAGCCCGGTCGGGCGGACGTGGTGTCGCCGGTGGACGGGACGGTCGTGACGCTGCACCCGCACGCGTTCGTCGTGGCCACTTCGGACGGCGCGGCGGTGCTGGTGCACCTCGGGATCGACACGGTGAAGCGCAAGGGCGAGGGCTTCGCGCTGCACGTGGTCAAGGGTGAGGCGGTGCGCGCGGGGCAGCCCGTGGTGACGTGGGACCCGGAGGAGGTGCGGGCGGCCGGTTTCGCGCCGATCTGCCCGGTGATCGCGCTGGACGCGACGCCGGAGGCGTTGCTGGACCCGGCCGGTGGTCCGGTCGCGGCGGGCGACGCGCTGTTCTCCTGGCAGCGGTGATCCCCGTGTGACGACGGGAGCGGATGAATGGACCATTCATCCGCTCCCGTCGTTGCCCCCGGGCCGAGGTCGGGACGACCCTGGTCACATGGTCATTTCGTTGGTCGTCTCGGGATTCCTGGCCGGCGCCCTGGGCGCTCTCCTCCTCCGCCGCCTGCCGCGCGGCGCGGACGTGCACCCGCTGTGGTGCGCCGCGCCGACGGCGGTGTTGTGGTTCACGGCCTGGGCGTTGGCCCCACCGCACCTGCTGCCCGTGTCGCTGCTGCTGGCGTGGCTCGGCGTGCTGCTCGTGGTGACGGACCTCCGCTGCCGCCGCCTGCCGGACGCGCTGACGCTGCCCGCCTACCCGGCGGTCGGCGTCGCGTTGTGGCTGGGCGGCGCGGACCTGTGGCGCGCGGCGGCGGGCTGCCTGCTGTTCGGCGGCTGCCACCTGGCGGTGCGCCTGCTCTCGCCGTCGGCGATGGGCGGGGGCGACGTGAAGCTGGCGGGTCCGCTGGGCGCGGTGCTGGCGTCGGTGTCGTGGACCGCCCTGCCCGCTGCCGCCGTGCTGGCGAGCGCGGTCACGCTGGCCCTGGGCCTCCGGTGGCGATCGGGCGGCGTGCCGCACGGACCGGGGCTGCTGGCCGCCACCTGGGCGGTGAGCCTGCACGGCCCCTGATCGAGCCCCTGATCGAGCCCCGTTCGGACCCGTGCGCGGCGTGCGGGCGTCCCGCCAGCCCGGGTCGGGTGGAGGTCCGGCTCGACAACGCCGACAAGATCGCCTCGGTCCTCAGCGCGCTGATCGGCCTCGCGACCCTCCTGGTCGCCCTGCGGCAGGGGAGGGCCGCCCGGCGGCGGGCGCGGACCCGGCGGCGGGCGGCGTCGCCGGACCGGTCGTCGCGACGGGGTCGGACGGGTCGGACGGGTCGGACGGGTCGGACGCCCGACTGGTCAGCGTGCGTTCCGCGCTGCTGCTCCTCGTCGTCTTCACCGCGGCGTTCCGCCGCGCCACCGCCCGCATCGGAGAACCTGATCGACGTCTTGAGCCGGGACGCCCCCGCCCGGATTAACACTGTGAAAGGATTCGCCGCGTGCTGCGCTGGATCACCGCTGGGGAGTCCCATGGACCGGCCCTCGTCGCCGTGCTGGAAGGCATGGTCGCCGGGGTCGAGGTCACCACTGCCGACCTGACCGCTCAACTGGAGCGCCGCCGCCTCGGCTTCGGCCGGAGCCCGCGGATGGGGTTCGAGGCCGACGAGGTGGAGATCCTGGGCGGCGTCCGCCACGGGCTCACCCAGGGCGGCCCGATCGCGGTCCGGATCGGCAACACCGAGTGGCCCAAGTGGCAGAAGGTGATGTCCGCGGACCCGGTCGACCCGTCCGAGCTGAAGCCGACCGGCCGCAACGAGGCGCTGACCAGGCCCCGGCCCGGTCACGCCGACCTGCCCGGCATGCAGAAGTTCGGCTTCGACGAGGCCCGCCCGGTGCTGGAGCGCGCCAGCGCCCGCGAGACCGCCGCCCGCACCGCCCTCGGCACGGTCGCCCGGCACTTCCTCAAGCAGGTCTTCGACGTCGACGTGATCAGCCACGTCGTCTCCATCGGCAAGGCCAAGACCCCGGCCGACTCGGCCGTGCCCGGTCCCGGCGACCTGGACGCCGTCGACGCCAGCCCGGTCCGGGCGTTCGACGAGCGCGGCACCGAGGCGATGGTGGCCGAGGTCGAGGCGGTCAAGGAGGCGGGTGACACGGTCGGCGGCGTGATCGAGGTCATCGCCTACGGCCTGCCGCCGGGCCTCGGCTCGCACGTGCACTGGGACCGCCGCCTCGACGCGCGGCTGGCCGGCGCGCTGATGGGCGTGCAGGCGATGAAGGGCGTGGAGGTCGGCGACGGCTTCACCACCGCCGAGCGCTGGGGCAGCGAGGCGCACGACGAGATCGACCGGGGCCCCGGGCCGAAGGGCGTCAGCAGGCGCTCGAACCGGGCGGGCGGCCTGGAGGGCGGCATCACCAACGGCGAGCCGCTGCGCGTGCGCGTCGCCATGAAGCCCATCTCCACCGTGCCCCGCGCGCTGTCCACGGTGGACGTGCGCACCGGCGAGCCCGCGGTCGCGATCCACCAGCGCTCGGACGTGTGCGCGGTGCCGCGCGCGGGCGTGGTGCTGGAGTCGGTGGTGGCGCTGGTGCTGGCCGAGGCGGCGCTGGAGAAGTTCGGCGGCGACTCGATCGCCGAGACCAGGCGCAACGTCGCCTCCTACGTCGAGGCGCTGGAAGCCCGCTGGGAGGGGCTGTGACGCCGAAGTTCGTCGTCCTCGGCCCTCCGGGGGCGGGCAAGACGACCGTCGGGCAGCTGCTCGCCGAACGCCTCGGCGTCGCCTTCCGCGACACCGACGACGACGTGGTGGCCACGGCGGGCAAACCGATCTCCGACATCTTCACCGACGACGGCGAGCCCGCGTTCCGGGCGCTGGAGGAGCGAGCCGTCGCCGCGGGCCTGGACACCCACGACGGCGTGCTGGCGCTCGGCGGCGGCGCGGTGCTGTCGGCGACCACCCGGGCCCGCCTGGCCGGGCACGCCGTGGTGTTCCTCAACGTCGGCATGGCCGAGGGCGTCAAGCGCACCGGCATGTCCAGCGCCCGGCCGCTGCTGGCCGGCGTGAACCCGCGCGCCACGTTCAAGTCGCTGCTGGACGCCCGCCTGCCGCTGTACCGGGAGGTCGCGACCATCGAGGTGGCCACCGACGACCTGGAGCCGGAGCAGGTGGTCGACGCCGTGCTCGACCCGACGGGCCCGGTGCGGGAGACCTGACCGGCGTGGACCCGACCGCGGCCCGAGTGCTCGCCCGCCGCGCCGCGGCCCAGGGTCTGCACGGCGACGACCCGGACGCGGTGCTGCCGCTGGGCGTGGCCGACAGCCCGCCGAAGACCGCCGCGGCGGCGTTGGGCGTGCGCGGTCGTCGTACTGGCACGGAGGACCTGGTCCGGGTGCTGAGCCTGCGCGGCGCGCCGCACCTGCACCGCCGCGCCGACCTGCCCGCGCTGCGCCGCCAACTCCGACCGCGCACGCCCCGCCAGCTGGCGGCGTGGTGCGGCGCGTTCCCGCCGCCCGACCTGGAGCACGTCGACCTGGTCGCCGACCTCGTGCGCCGCGAGTTCCCCGGCGACACGGCCACCAAGGGCGAGCTGTCCGCCGCGATCAGCCCGCTGCTGCCCGCCGTCGCCCGCCCGCACTGCCCGGCGTGCCGGACCGGGCACGTCGTCGAGGGCCTGTTCCGGCTGGGCACGCTGCTGGCCGGCGTCGAGCTGGAGCACCTGGGCCGGCAGCTGGTCTTCCGCCGGCCCACCGCCCCCGCTCCGGACGTCGAGGACCCCGGCGAGCCGACCCTGCTGAGCGACTACGCGCGGCTGGTCGGACCGTTCGCCAAGGCCGACGCGGAGAAGTGGCTGGGCGCGGGACCGCAGGACGCCTGGCCCGACCTGCGCCCGGTCCGGGTGGACGGCAGGCGGCTGCTCGCGCACGAGGACGTCGCCGAGGCGCCCGACCCGCCGGCCGGCCTGCTGCTGCTGCCGCGCGACCCGTACCTGCTCGGCCCGCGCCACCTGCTCGCCGAGCCGGAGGTGGCCAGGCGGGTGTGGCGGCCGGTCGGCAGCCCTGGCGCGCTCGTCCTGCACGGCCGGGTCGTCGGCACGTGGCGGCACGAGTTCCGCGGTCGCACGGCGGTGTTCCAGGTCCGGGGCTGGTCGGGGGTCAGGGGTGCGGCCCGGCGCGCGGTCCGGCACCAGGCCGACGTGCTGGCCGGGGTGTGGGGCGGCGACGCCCTCGGAGCCGACGTGGTCGAATGGTGACCCGACGAGGGGAGTGGTGATGGGCGAGCCGGTGCGGATCCGCGTGGCCGCGGAACGACCGTACGACGTGGTGGTGGGCCGCGGTCTGCTCGGCGAGTTGGTCGAGGTGTTGAAGGGCACGGCCAAGGCGGCGATCGTGCACACGCCCACCCTGGCCGAGACCGCCGAGGTGGTCCGGGCGGAGCTGGCGGCGGCCGGGATCGACGCGCACCGCGTCGAGGTGCCCGACGCCGAGGACGGCAAGGACCTGCGGGTCGCCGGGTACTGCTGGGACGTGTTCGGCCGGGTGGGCCTGGGCCGGACCGACGCGGTGGTCGGCCTCGGCGGCGGCGCGGTGACCGACCTGGCCGGGTTCGTCGCGTCCACCTGGATGCGCGGCGTGAAGCTGGTGCACGTGCCGACCACGCTGCTCGGCATGGTGGACGCCGCGGTCGGCGGCAAGACCGGCATCAACACCGACGCGGGCAAGAACCTGGTCGGCACGTTCTACGAGCCGACCGCCGTCCTGGTCGACCTGGCCACGCTGGAGACGCTGCCGCGCAACGAGCTGGTGGCGGGCATGGCCGAGGTGGTCAAGGGCGGGTTCATCGCCGACCCGGTGATCCTCGACCTGATCGAGGCCGACCCGGCCGCCGCGCTGGACCCGTCCGGCGAGGTGATCGAGGAGCTGGTCCGGCGCAAGATCCAGGTCAAGGCCGACGTCGTGTCGACCGACCTGCGCGAGTCCGACCTGCGCGAGATCCTGAACTACGGCCACACCCTGGCCCACGCCATCGAACGCCGCGAGCGCTACCGCTGGCGGCACGGCGCGGCGGTCAGCGTGGGCCTGGTGTTCGCCGCCGAGCTGGCCCGCCTGGCGGGCAGGCTGGACGACGGGACCGCCGACCGCCACCGGTCGATCCTCGCCTCGCTCGGCCTGCCGACCGGCTACGACCCGGACGCGCTGGGCCAGCTGCTGGAGGGCATGCGCACGGACAAGAAGACCCGCTCCGGCGTGCTGCGGTTCGTGGTGCTGGACGGCCTGGCCAAGCCGGGCCGGCTGGAGGGCCCGGACCCGGCGCTGATCGCGGCGGCGTACTCGGCGGTGGCCGCCGAACCGAAGTCGGGCGGCAGCGTCCTGCTGTGAACCTGCGCCCGTCGTGATGACGGGCAGCCGCACCGCGTCCAATCGCGAACGCCCGGCCTGGTCCGCGGACCAGGCCGGGCCGAGCACCACCGCCCTGCCTGGCCACCCCGCACCGCCGGCTACCTCGCGCCATCAGCCACCTCGCGCCATCAGCCGCCCGAGCGTCGCCGGCCATCCCTCGCTGCCGGCCATCCGGTGCCACCGGCCGCCCGAGCGCCGCCACCTCGCGCCATCGGCCATCTCGCGCCGCCGGCCGCCCGAGCGTCGGCCGCCAACCCCGGAGCCGTCAGCCCCGAACCAGTCAGCGCGACCCGTCCGGCTGCCCCGCTCCGTCCGGCTGCCCCGGCGTCGCAGGTTGGGGCAGGGCGTTGCCGATGCCCATCCCGACCGCCCCCGTCGCCATCACCAGCAGCGCGGTGAACGCGGCGCCCCCGGTCAGTGCCGGCCCGAGTGATTCCAGCCCCGTCTGGTCCACCGCCGACCGCCCGGCCACGCCCACCACGCCCGCCACCGGCCCGGCCAGCAGACCGGCGGCGAACCAGGCCAGGCCCCGCCCCTCCAGCTGCCGCCAAGCGTCGAGCGCGCCCCACAGCAGCCCGACGACCACGACCAGCCCGATCGCGATGTACCGGGTGGGCGCGGCGGCCTCCGGGCTGTGGACGCTCACCGCCGAGGTGCCGGTCTGCACCCCGCCGTGCAGCAACCCCAGCCAAAACCCCCTGACCAGCCACGCGCGCATGCGTTCCACCCTAAGCGCGCCCACGGTCCGTCACCCAGCCCGTCACCCGATCGCCCACGATTCACCCGATCGAGTGTCACGGTGGTACGCCCCACTGGCCCCTAGGCTGCGAGTCATGCCGCACTCCGCGCGCCGCGCCGCCCTCCGCGCCACGCTCCGGGACCGGGAGCTGGACGCGCTGCTGGTCACCAACCTGCTCAACGTCCGCTACCTGACCGGCTTCACCGGCTCGAACGCGGCGCTGCTGGTGCGCGCCGACGACGACGCCCCCACCACCTTCTGCACCGACGGCCGCTACCTCACCCAGGCCGCCGCCCAGGTGCCGGACCTCGACCGGCTCGTCGACCGCCCCTGCGACGCCGCCCTGGCCAAGCTGGCGACCGGCCGGCTCGGCTTCGAGAGCGGTCACGTCACCGTGGACGGCCTGGACGCGCTCGCCGCCGCGGCCGACCACGTCGAGCTGGTCCGGGCCCCCGACCTGGTCGAACGGCTGCGGCTGGTGAAGGACGACGCCGAGGTCGAGGCGCTGCGGATGGCGTGCGCGGCGGCCGACCGGGCGCTGGCCGACCTCATCGAGCACGGCGGCCTGCGGCCGGGGCGCAGCGAGAAGGAGGTCGCCCGCGAGCTGGAGGCCCGGATGCTCGACCACGGCGCGGCCGGGCCGTCGTTCGAGTCGATCGTGGCCGCGGGGCCGAACTCGGCGGTGCCGCACCACCGGCCCACCGACGCCGTGGTCCGCGACGGCGACCTGGTGAAGCTCGACTTCGGCGCGCTGGTCGACGGCTACCACTCCGACATGACCCGCACGCTGGTCGTCGGCCGGGCCGCGGACTGGCAGCGCGACCTGTACGAACTGGTCGCGGCCTCGCAGGCGGCCGGGCGGGCGGCGCTGGCGGCGGGCACGAGCTACCGCGACGTGGACGGCGCGGCGCGCGGGGTGATCGACGGCGCCGGGTACGGCGAGCAGTTCGTGCACGGCCTCGGGCACGGGGTCGGCCTGCAGATCCACGAGGCTCCAGCGCTGTCGAAGGCGGGTGACGGTACACTTCTGCCCGGCATGGCGGTCACCGTCGAGCCCGGTGTGTACCTGGCCGGGCGGGGTGGTGTTCGCATCGAGGACACCCTCGTGGTGCGCGAAGGCGCCCCGGAGCTCCTCACCCTGACCACGAAGGAGCTCGTGGTCATCTGAAGGAAGTCGGCTCGTCCGACGTCGCCCTCACTCACGCAACAGGAGAGCCCACCACCGTGGCCACCACCAACGACCTGAAGAACGGCCTGGTGCTGAACCTCGACGGCCAGCTGTGGACCGTCACCGCGTTCCAGCACGTCAAGCCGGGCAAGGGCGGCGCCTTCGTGCGCACCACGTTGAAGCACGTCCTGTCCGGCAAGGTCGTGGACAAGACCTTCAACGCGGGCACCAAGGTCGAGACGGCCACCGTCGACAAGCGCGGGATGACCTACCTGTACAAGGACGGCACCGACTTCGTCTTCATGGACGGCGACACCTTCGACCAGATCAGCGTCCCGGCCGAGACCGTCAGCGACGCGGCGAACTACATGCTGGAGAACCAGGAGGCCGTCGTCGCCGTGCACGAGGGCGTCGCGCTCTACGTGGAGCTGCCGACGTCGGTCGAGCTGGTCATCCAGCACACCGACCCGGGCCTGCAGGGCGACCGCTCCACCGGCGGCACCAAGCCCGCCACGCTGGAGACCGGCGCGGAGATCCAGGTCCCGCTGTTCGTCACGACCGGCGAGAAGATCAAGGTCGACACCCGCGACGGTCGCTACCTCGGCCGAGTGAACGGCTGAGATGGGCGCACGGAGCAAGGCGCGCAAACGCGCGGTCGACGTCCTCTACGAAGCGGACCTGAGGGGCGTCGACCCGGTGACGCTGCTCGCGGACCGGGTCGGTTCGACGGACGTGCCGCCGGTGAACGACTACACGATCACCCTCGTGGAAGGCGTCACGGCGCACCGCGCGCGCATCGACGACCTCATCTCCGAGCACGCCGAGGGCTGGACGCTGCAGCGGATGCCCGCCGTGGACCGGGCGGTGCTGCGGCTCGGGCTCTACGAGCTGCTGTGGGCGGGCGACGTGCCGGACGCGGTCGCCATCGACGAGGCGGTGGAGCTGGCCAAGGGCCTGTCCACGGACGACTCGCCGAGGTTCGTCAACGGGGTGCTGGGCCGGATCGCGGTCATCGCGGACCAGCTCCGCGCCGTGCTCTGACGCCCGACCCGCGACCGCGCCGACCCGCGACCGCCCGACCCGTCGCGACCGCCCGACCCGCGACCGCCCGACCAGCGACGACGAGAACAGCGCACGACGAAGGGGCCACCCGCAGCCGAACCGGCGGGTGGCCCTCCTCGTGCGCTCAGTCCTCCTTGGCCGGACGGGCCTCGGGAGGCAGCACGCCCCAGTCGATCAGCTGCTCGGTCAGCTCGCCCGGCGTCATGTCGTAGATGATCGCCAGCGACCGCAGGTCCTCGGTCCGGATGGACAGCACCTTGCCGTTGTAGTCGCCGCGCTGGCTCTGGATGGTGGCCGCGTACCGCGCGAGCGGCCCGACCTTCTCCGCCGGCAGCTGCTGCAGCCGTTCCAGGTTGATGACGATCTTGGTGGCGGGCTCCGCGCCGGACGGCACCCGGCCCTCCGGCAGCAGCTCGGCCACCGGCACGCCGTAGAAGTCGGCCAGCTCGGCGAGCTTCTGCACGGTCACGGCGCGGTCGCCGCGCTCGTACGAGCCGACTACCACGGCCTTCCAGCGACCGCCGGACTTCTGCTCGACGCCGTGCAAAGACAAGCCCTGCTGCTGGCGGATCGCGCGGAGCTTGGCCCCCAGCGCCTTGGCGTAGTCGCCCATGTGGCGGTTCTCCGTTCATTCGCCCCGTCAGCCGGTAGGGGACTGGCGCGGGGAGGCTTAGATCAATACGCAGAGTAATGATTGCTCTCCGTGGTCACCAGGTCAAGCTGATCTCGATGGGACAGGTGGGCGAGACCACGCACACCACCCGGAAGATTGACCGCCTCCGCCTGATACGGTGCTGGTCAGCCCGGCGCAGCCGGGTGTCCGACGTCCTTTAAGGACCCGTCCAGCGAGGCGGGGAAGGAGGTCCAACCGTGGCGCCACGTCAACGTGGCGCGACGGACCCGGCGGGAGAGCGCGAGCTCCTCTCGGCCGGCGACGTCGCGCGCACCGTCGCCCGAATGGCCCATCAGATCATCGAGAAGACCGCTCTGGATGCACCCAGCGCACCCGCAGTAGTCCTGATGGGGATTCCGAGCCGGGGAGCCCCGCTGGCCCGCCGGCTGGCTGTCCGCATCGCCGAGTTCGCCGGCGTCGAGGTGCCGACCGGCACCCTGGACGTCACCCTCTACCGGGACGACCTGCGCCGCGGCCCCACCCGCCCGCTGGAGGCGACCAAGCTGCCCGAGGGCGGCGTGGACGACAAGCTCGTGGTCCTCGTGGACGACGTGCTGTTCTCCGGCCGCACGATCCGCGCCGCGCTCGACGCCCTCCGCGACCACGGCCGCCCGCGCGCCGTGCAGCTGGCCGTGCTGGTCGACCGGGGCCACCGCGAGCTGCCGATCCGCGCGGACTACGTGGGCAAGAACGTGCCCACGGCCCGTTCCGAGGAGGTCCACGTGCTGCTGGCCGAGTTCGACCAGCGAGACGGAGTGGTGCTGCGGTGAAGCACCTGCTCACCACCGAGGGCATCGACCCGGCGCAGGCCACCGCGATCCTGGACACCGCGGCGAGCCTCAAGCAGGCCCTCGAAGGCCGTGAGGTGCGCAAGCTGCCGACGTTGCGCGGCCGCACGGTCATCACGATGTTCTACGAGAACTCCACCCGGACCCGGGTCAGCTTCGAGATCGCGGGCAAGTGGATGAGCGCGGACGTGGTGAACGTCTCGTCGTCCGGTTCCAGCGTGGGCAAGGGCGAGTCGCTGCGCGACACCGCGCTGACCCTGGCCGCGGCGGGCGCGGACTGCGTGATCGTGCGGCACCCGGCGTCCGGCGCGGCGCACCGGCTGGCGGGCTGGCTGCGGGAGGCGAGCACGTCGGTCGTCAACGCGGGCGACGGCATGCACGAGCACCCCACCCAGGCCCTGCTGGACGCGGCCACCCTGCGGGAACGCCTCGGCGACCTGCGGGACCGCCGGATCGCGATCGTCGGCGACGTGCTGCACAGCCGCGTCGCCCGGTCCAACGTGCACCTGCTCAGCGCGCTGGGCGCGGACGTGACGCTGGTCGCGCCGCCGACCCTGCTGCCGGTCGGCGTGTCGAACTGGCCGGTCACCGTCTCGCACGAGCTGGACGCCGAGCTGCCCGGCCTCGACGCCGTGATGCTGCTCAGGGTCCAGGCCGAGCGGATGCACGGCGGGTTCTTCCCGTCGGCCCGCGAGTACTCGATCGCCTACGGCCTGAGCGAGCGGCGGCTCAAGCTGCTGCCCGAGCACGCGGTCGTGCTGCACCCCGGTCCGATGCTGCGCGGCATGGAGATCGCCTCGGCGGTCGCCGACTCGCCGCGCGCCGCCATCACCGACCAGGTGCGCAACGGCGTGCACGTGCGCATGGCCGTCCTCTACCACCTGCTTGCCCACGAGGAGGAGAACGCGTGAACCCCTTGATCCTCAGGGGAGTGCGACCGTACGGCGAGGGCGAACCGACCGACGTGCTGATCCGCGACGGCGTGATCGCCGCGATCGGGGACGTCGCGGAACCGGGCGCGCGGGTCGTCGAGGGCGGTGGCGCGGTGCTGCTGCCCGGCTTCGTCGACCTGCACACCCACCTGCGCGAACCCGGCCGCGAGGACACCGAGACCATCGCCACCGGCTCGGCCGCCGCCGCGCTGGGCGGCTACACGGCGGTGTTCGCCATGGCCAACACCGACCCGGTCGCCGACAACGAGGTCGTCGTGCAGCACGTCGCCCGCCGCGGTCGCGAGGTCGGCCTGGTGGACGTGCACCCGGTCGGCGCGGTCACCGTCGGCCTGGAGGGCGTGAAGCTCGCCGAGCTGGGCACGATGGCCAGGGCCGGGGTGCGGGTGTTCTCCGACGACGGCCACTGCGTGCACGACCCGCTGATCATGCGGCGCGCGCTGGAGTACAGCAAGGCGCTGGACGTCGTCATCGCGCAGCACGCCGAGGAGCCCCGGCTCACGGTGGGCGCGCAGGCGCACGAGGGCGAGCAGTCGTCCCGGCTGGGCCTGCAGGGCTGGCCGGCCGCGGCCGAGGAGTCGATCGTGGCGCGGGACTGCCTGCTCGCGCTGCACGCGGGCGCCCGGCTGCACGTCTGCCACGTGTCCACCGCGGGCACCGCCGACGTGCTCGGCTGGGCCAAGGCCCGCGGCACGGAGGTCTCCGCCGAGGTCACGCCGCACCACCTGCTGCTGACCGACGAGCGGCTGGCGACCTACGACCCGGTCAACAAGGTCAACCCGCCGCTGCGCACCTCCGCGGACGTCGAGGAGCTGCGCCGGGCGCTGGCCGACGGCGTCATCGACTGCGTGGCCACCGACCACGCGCCGCACGCCGTGCAGGACAAGGACTGCGAGTGGTCCGCCGCCCGGCCGGGCATGCTCGGCCTGCAGACCGCGCTGTCCATCGTGGTCGAGACCATGGTCCGGACCGGCCTGCTGGACTGGCGCGGCGTGGCGCGGGTGATGAGCGAGCGGCCCGCCGAGATCGCGAACCTGCCCGACCAGGGTCGGCCGATCGAGGTCGGCGAGCCCGCCAACCTCACCCTGGTCGACCCGGACGCCACCTGGACCGTGCGCGGCGCGGACTTCGCCAGCGTCGCGGCGAACACCCCGTTCGAGGGCATGGAGCTGCCGGGCGCGGTGGTCGCCACCGTGCTGCGCGGGCGTGTCACGGCGGCCGGCGGGAGGATCGCGGCATGACCCGCGTGCTGCTGTCCCTGGCCGTGCTGGCCGTCTTCGCGCTCTGCCTGTACGGCATGTGGCACGGCTGGCGACGCCGCGCCCGCCGGCAGGCCGGGGTGCTGCCGGAGTTCCCCCAGCCGCCCGCCGAGCCCGGCGCGACGGTGCTGGAGACGACCGGCATGTACGTCGGCACCACGATCGGCGACGACTGGCAGGACCGGGTCGCGGTCGGCGACGTCGGCCACCGCGCCGAGGCGACGCTGAAGCTCACCGAGCGGGGCGTGCTGGTGCAGCGCACCGGCGCGAGCGCGATGTGGATCCCGGTGGAACGGGTGCGCGGCGCCCGGACGGCCCGCGGCCTCGCGGGCAAGGTGATGACCGCGGACGGCCTGCTGGTCGTCCGCTGGGACCTCGGCGACCAGGTGTTCGACACCGGGTTCCGGGGCGACGACAAGGACGTGTACGAGCAGTGGGTGCAAGCGCTGGGAGGCGACTCATGACGAACGCGGCACTGGTGTTGGAAGACGGTCGTGTGTTCCGCGGTGAGTCCTACGGCGCGGTCGGTGTGAGTCTGGGCGAGGCGGTGTTCTCGACCGGGATGACGGGGTATCAGGAGACGTTGACCGATCCGTCCTATCACCGTCAGATCGTGGTGCAGACCGCGCCGCAGATCGGGAACACCGGCTGGAACGACGAGGACGACGAGTCGGGCCGTATCTGGGTCGCCGGTTACGTGGTGCGCGACCCGGCGCGGGTGCCGTCGAACTGGCGGTCGGTGCGTGGTCTGGACGAGGAGTTGGCCCGGCAGGGTGTCGTGGGCATCTCGGGTGTCGACACCCGGATGTTGACCCGTCATCTGCGTGAGCGGGGTGCGATGCGCGCGGGTGTGTTCTCCGGTGACGATCTGGGCGGCCCGGAGGAGATGCTGGACCGCGTGCGCAGCGCGCCCGCGATGAAGGGCGCCGACCTGGCGGGCGACGTGACCACGTCCGAGCCGTACGTGGTCGAGGCCGTCGGCGAGCGCCGGTTCACCGTCGCCGCCCTAGACCTGGGCATCAAGTCCAACACGCCGCGGATGATGGCCGCCCGCGGTATCGAGGTGCACGTGCTGCCGCTGACGTCGACCGTGGACGACCTGGTCGGGATCGAGCCGGACGGCGTCTTCCTGTCCAACGGGCCCGGCGACCCGGCCACCCAGGCGCACGCGGTCGAGCTGACCCGCGGCGTGCTGGACCGGCGGATCCCGCTGTTCGGCATCTGCTTCGGCAACCAGATCCTGGGCCGGGCGCTGGGCCGCGACACCTACAAGATGCGCTACGGCCACCGCGGCATCAACATCCCGGTGATCGACGTGTCCACCGGCAAGGTGGCCATCACGTCGCAGAACCACGGGTTCGCGCTGGAGGGCGAGCCGGGCGAGGAGTTCACCTCCGACTTCGGCCGCGTGCTGCTGAGCCACTACTGCCCGAACGACGGCACCGTGGAGGGCGTGCGCGCCCTGGACGTGCCCGCGTTCAGCGTGCAGTACCACCCCGAGGCGGCGGCCGGTCCGCACGACGCCGCACCGCTGTTCGACGAGTTCGTGACGATGATGGGCGAGGGTCGCTGATGCCGAAGAGGACTGATCTCAAGCACGTGCTGGTGATCGGCTCCGGTCCGATCGTCATCGGCCAGGCGTGTGAGTTCGACTATTCGGGCACGCAGGCGTGTCGGGTGTTGCGGGAGGAGGGCCTGCGGGTGTCGCTGGTCAACTCCAACCCGGCCACGATCATGACCGACCCGGAGTTCGCCGACGCGACCTATGTCGAGCCGATCACCGCGGAGTTCGTGGAGAAGGTGATCGCGGCGGAGCGTCCGGACGCGATCCTGGCCACGTTGGGCGGTCAGACCGCGTTGAACACCGCCATCGCGTTGCACGAGCGGGGTGTGCTGGAGAAGTACGACGTGGAGTTGATCGGCGCGGACATCGACGCCATCCAGCGCGGCGAGGACCGGCAGATCTTCAAGGACCTGGTGCGTCGGATCGGCGCGGACGTGCCGCGCAGCGCGGTGTGCAAGACCATGGACGAGGTCCGGGCGACCGTGGCCGATCTCGGGCTGCCGGTGGTGATCCGCCCGTCGTTCACGATGGGCGGTCTGGGTTCGGGTATGGCGCACACCCTGGAGGAGTTGGAGCGGCTGGCGGCGACCGGTCTGGCGGAGTCCCCGGTCACGGAGGTGTTGATCGAGGAGAGCGTGCTGGGCTGGAAGGAGTACGAGCTGGAGTTGATGCGCGACCGCAACGACAACGTGGTCGTGGTGTGCTCGATCGAGAACATCGACCCGATGGGCGTGCACACCGGCGACTCGGTGACCGTCGCCCCGGCGATGACGCTGACCGACCGCGAGTTCCAGCACATGCGCGATGTCGGGATCGCGGTGATCCGCGAGGTCGGGGTGGACACCGGGGGCTGCAACATCCAGTTCGCGATCAACCCGGCCGACGGGCGCATGGTCGTCATCGAGATGAACCCGCGGGTGTCGCGCTCCTCGGCGCTGGCGTCGAAGGCGACCGGTTTCCCGATCGCGAAGATCGCCGCGAAGCTGGCGATCGGCTACACCCTGGACGAGATCCGCAACGACATCACCGGCGAGACGCCCGCGAGCTTCGAGCCCACGCTCGATTATGTGGTGGTGAAGGTGCCGCGGTTCGCGTTCGAGAAGTTCCCCGGCGCCGACAGCACGCTCACCACCACCATGAAGTCGGTCGGCGAGGCCATGTCCATCGGCCGCAGCTTCATCGAAGCCCTGGGCAAGGCGCTGCGCTCGATGGAGACCAAGGCCGCGGGTTTCTGGACCACCCCGGACGACCCGGACACCACCCTGGAATCGGTGCTGGACGCGCTGCGTCGGGGCCACGACGGCCGGTTGTACACGGCGGATCGGGCGTTGCGGTTGGGGGCGAGCATCGAGCAGGTGCACGAGGCATCGCGGATCGACCCGTGGTTCCTGGAGCAGATGGCGTGGCTGGTCGGGCTGCGCCGTGAGATCGAGGCCGCGCCGGTGCTGGACGAGCGGCTGCTGCGCAAGGCGAAGCGGGCCGGGCTGTCGGATCGGCAGGTCGCCGCGCTGCGCCCGGAGTTGGCCGGTGAGGACGGTGTGCGCGCGCTGCGCCACCGCCTGGGTGTGCGGCCGGTGTTCAAGACGGTCGACACGTGCGCCGCCGAGTTCGAGGCCAAGACCCCGTACCACTACTCGGCCTACGAGCTGGACCCCGACGCCGAGACCGAGGTCACCGCGCAACCGGACAGGCCGAAGGTGCTGATCCTGGGCTCCGGGCCGAACCGGATCGGGCAGGGCATCGAGTTCGACTACTCCTGCGTGCACGCCGCGATGGCGCTGCGCGCGGCCGGGTACGAGACGGTGATGGTCAACTGCAACCCCGAGACCGTCTCCACCGACTACGACACCTCCGACCGGCTCTACTTCGAACCGCTGACCTTCGAGGACGTGCTGGAGGTCTTCCACTCCGAACAGCGCTCCGGCACGGTCGCCGGCGTGATCGTGCAGCTCGGCGGCCAGACGCCGCTGGGCCTGGCACGGCGACTGGCCGAGGCGGGCGTGCCGGTGGTGGGCACCCCGCCGCACGCCATCCACCTGGCCGAGGAGCGCGGCGCGTTCGGCCAGGTGCTGGCCGAGGCCGGGCTGCCCGCCCCGAAATACGGCATGGCGACCTCGTTCGCGCAGGCCAAGGCCATCGCCGACGAGATCGGCTACCCCGTGCTCGTGCGCCCCTCCTACGTGCTGGGCGGGCGCGGCATGGAGATCGTCTACACCGAGGAGACCCTGCACGACTACATCCAGCGCGCCACCGAGGTCAGCCCAGAGCACCCGGTGCTGGTCGACCGGTTCCTCGACGACGCCATCGAGATCGACGTGGACGCGCTCTACGACGGCACGGAGGTCTTCATCGGCGGCGTGATGGAGCACATCGAGGAAGCCGGCGTGCACTCCGGCGACTCCGCCTGCGCCCTGCCGCCGATCACCCTGGGCGAATCCGACATCGACGCCGTGCGCCGCTCCACGCTGGCCATCGCCGAGGGCATCGGCGTGCGCGGCCTGCTCAACGTGCAGTACGCGCTGAAGGACGACGTGCTCTACGTCCTGGAGGCCAACCCGCGCGCCTCGCGCACCGTCCCGTTCGTCTCCAAGGCCACCGCCGTGCCCCTGGCCAAAGCCGCCGCCCGCATCATGCTCGGCGCGACCGTGGCGCAGTTGCGCGAGGAAGGCCTGCTGCCCGCGACCGGCGACGGCGCGAAGCTCCCCGCGCACGCCCCGGTGGCGGTCAAGGAGGCCGTGCTGCCGTTCCACCGGTTCCGCACGCCGGAGGGCAAGGGCGTCGACTCGCTGCTCGGCCCGGAGATGAAATCCACCGGCGAGGTCATGGGCATCGACGTGTCCTTCGGCATGGCCTACGCCAAGTCCCAGACCGCCTCCTACGGCTCGCTGCCCACGTCGGGCCGGGTGTTCGTGTCGGTGGCCAACCGGGACAAGCGGGCCATGATCTTCCCGGTCAAGCGGCTCGCCGACCTGGGCTTCGAGGTGCTGGCCACCGCGGGCACGGCCGAGGTGCTGCGCCGCAACGGCATCCCTTGCACGATCGTGCGCAAGCACTTCGAGGGCGCCGAGAACATCGTGGACGCCATCCTCGCGGGCTCCGTCGACATGATCATCAACACCCCGTACGGCAACCACGGGCCGAGGGTGGACGGCTACGAGATCCGCACCGCGGCCGTCGCCAAGGACATCCCGTGCGTGACCACGATCCAGGGCGCGGCGGCGGCCGTGCACGGCATCGAGGCCGCCATCCGCGGTGACATCGGCGTGCGGCCCCTCCAGGCCCTCCAGGCGGCGCTGCGGGGTGAGGGGTGAGGTCGGGGGACGGGAGGTTCGGGGCGCGGCTGGCGAAGGCGGTCTCCGAGCACGGGCCCCTCTGCGTCGGCATCGACCCGCACCCCGGCCTGCTGGCGTCCTGGGGGCTCCCCCAGGACGCCGCGGGGCTGGAGCGGTTCGCGCTGACCTGCGTGGAGGCGTTCGGCGGCCGGGTGGCGGTGGTCAAGCCGCAGGCGGCGTTCTTCGAGGCGCACGGCTCGCGGGGCGTGGCGGTGCTGGAACGCGTCATCGCGGACCTGCGCGACAGCGGCACGCTGGTGCTGGTGGACGCCAAGCGCGGCGACATCGGCTCCACCATGGCCGCCTACGCCGCGGCCTACCTCACCGAGGGCTCGCCGCTGGCCGGCGACGCGGTCACCGCGTCGCCGTACCTCGGCTTCGGGTCGCTCGACCCGGCGCTGGAAGCCGCCGCCGCGAGCGGTCGCGGGATATTCGTGCTCGCGTTGACTTCGAATCCGGAAGGGGCTTCCGTGCAACGCGCGATCGGCCCCGACGGGCGTTCCGTCGCGCAGTCGGTGGTCGACGCCGCGGCGCGGGCGAACGCGGGCGCGGAGCCGCTGGGCGACGTCGGCCTGGTGGTCGGCGCGACCCTCGGCGAACTCGACCTGGACCTCTCCGACCTGCACGGATACGTGCTGGCGCCGGGCTTCGGGGCGCAGGGGGCGACGGTCGCGGACCTGCGTTCGCTGTTCGGGCCGGACCTGCGCGGGGTGCTGCCGACGTCCTCCCGGGACGTGCTCAGGCACGGTCCCGTGACCGCATCTTTGCGGTCTGCGGTGGACGTCGTGAAGCGGTCCCTGGAGATGTGATCACGATCAAATCCCGACACGCTTCGCGTGGTCCGCTCACCTGCGCAAACGGTCCCTGGTACGGTCCTGGCCACCAGCGGGTGCATCCACTGCCGGGCGCATACCACACACGGCGTGCGCAGCGCGTCAGCGGTGGGGGTGATGGGCCTGTTGGAGGGTGTTGGTACTACTACCACCCGCCGCAACCACTCCAGCGCTGAAAGATTCACCTGACTGGGACCCACGTTGTACCCAGGCAATTGCGCTCGGTACGGTCGCGGCACCGATCCAGAATTGAAATTCCCACACCACGGAGGAAATCGTGGCCCTTCCCCAGCTTACCGAGGAGCAGCGGGCCGCAGCGCTGGAGAAGGCTGCTGCCGCTCGTCGCGCTCGGGCTGAGCTCAAGGAGCGCCTCAAGCGTGGCGGCACGACCCTGACGGACGTGCTGAAGGCCGCCGAGAGCGACGAGGTCCTTGGCAAGATGAAGGTGTCCGCGCTGCTCGAGGCGCTTCCGGGCGTCGGCAAGGTGCGTGCGCAGCAGATCATGGAGCGCCTTGAGATCGCTCCGTCCCGTCGGCTGCGCGGCCTGGGTGAGCGGCAGCGCAAGGCGCTGCTCACCGAGTTCAGCGGCGAGTGAGTGATGGCACCGGGGTGGGGTCGGGCGTTCGCGCCCGGCCCCGCCTCACCGTTCTGTCCGGGCCGTCCGGCGTCGGCAAGTCCAGCGTGCTGGCCGAGCTGCGCCGGATGGGACCGGAGATCCACTTCAGCGTCTCGGTGACCACCAGGGAGCCGAGGCCGGGCGAGGTCGACGGGGTCCACTACCACTTCGTCGACCGCGCCGAGTTCCACGAGATGGTCGCCAACGGCGACCTGCTGGAACACGCGGAGTTCGCGGGCAACTGCTACGGCACGCCCAGGGCGCCGGTGGAGGACGCGTTGGCGTCCGGCCTGCCGTCGCTGCTGGAGATCGAGCTGCAGGGCGCGCGCCAGGTCCGGGTCGCGATGCCGGAGGCCAGGCTGGTCATGCTGGCGCCCCCCTCGTGGGACGACCTGGTCGGCAGGCTGACCGGTCGCGGCACCGAGGACCCCGCCGTGGTGGCCCGCCGGCTGGAGATCGCCAAGGACGAGCTGGCGGCCGAGCCGGAGTTCGACGAGGTCGTCGTGAACGACGACGTGCGGTCCGCCGCCCGGAGCTTGCTAAACTTGGTGGTCGGCCCGGCGCCCGACGCGTCAGCGTCGCGAGGCGCGGGACGACCCGCAGACCCACCCCTGAACCGCAGGAGCGTTGACGAGTGACCACGCACACCGAGCTGGGCCCGCTGGCGGGTACTCCGGAGGGCATCACCAACCCCCCGATCGACGACCTGCTGGAGCAGGTCAGCTCGAAGTACGCGCTGGTGATCTACGCCGCCAAGCGCGCGCGGCAGATCAACGACTACTACGCGCAGCTCGGCGAGGGCCTGCTCGAGTACGTCGGCCCGCTGGTCGAGCCGGGCCCGCGCGAGAAGCCGCTGTCGATCGCGCTCCGGGAGATCCACGCGGGTCTCCTCGAGCACACCGAGGGCGAGTGACCGAGACCCCGGGTGCCCCCGGCCGTCCCGAGGTCGTCCTCGGGGTGGGCGGGGGCATCGCCGCGTACAAGGCGTGCGAGGTGCTGCGCCGGCTGACCGAGTCCGGTCACGCCGTGCGCGTCGTGCCGACCGAGGGCGCGCTGGAGTTCGTCGGCGCGGCCACGTTCGAGGCGCTGTCCGGCCGGCCGGTGCGGACCGGCGTGTTCGAGGACGTCCCGTCGGTGCCGCACGTGAGGATCGGGCAGGAAGCCGACCTGGTGGTCGTCGCGCCCGCCACGGCGAACCTGATCGCGAAGGCCGCCCACGGCCTGGCCGACGACCTGCTCACCAACACGCTGCTGACCGCCCGCTGCCCGGTCCTGCTCGTCCCGGCGATGCACACCGAGATGTGGGAGCACCCGGCGACCCGGGCCAACGTGGCGCTGCTGCGCTCGCGCGGCGTCGTCGTCGCCGAGCCCGCCAGCGGCAGGCTGACCGGCAAGGACACCGGCAAGGGCAGGCTGCCCGAGCCGGTCGAGATCGTGGACCTGGCCCGGTTGCTGCTGGCGCGCCCCGACGCGCTGCCGCGCGACCTGGAGGGCGTGCGCGTGGCGGTGTCCGCCGGCGGCACCCGCGAGCCGCTGGACCCGGTCCGGTTCCTGGGCAACCGCTCGTCGGGCAAGCAGGGGTTCGCGCTGGCCAGGGTGGCCGCGCAGCGCGGCGCGCAGGTGACGCTGGTCGCCGCGCACACCGCCGACCTGGTCCCGCCCGCCGGGGTGGACGTGGTGCGCGTCGGCTCCGCGCTGGAGCTGCGGGACGCGATGCGCTCGGTGGCCGCGTCGGCGGACGTCCTGGTGATGGCCGCCGCCGTCGCCGACTTCCGGCCCGTCGCCCTGGCCGAGCACAAGATCAAGAAGAGCGACCGCGACCCCGACCCGGTCGCGCTGACCCGCAACCCGGACGTCCTGGCCGAGCTAGTCGCCGCGCGGCGCCCCGGCCAGGTCGTGGTGGGCTTCGCCGCCGAGACCGGTGACGCCGAGGCCGGCGTGCTGGAGCACGGGCGGGCCAAGCTCAAGCGCAAGGGCTGCGACTGGCTGGTCGTCAACGCCGTGGGCGACGGCCAGGCGTTCGAGGTCGAGGACAACGCCGGCTGGCTGCTGTCCGCCGACGGCTCCGAGACGCCCATCCCGCACGGGTCGAAGTCCCAGCTCGCGTCCACAGTGTGGGACGTCGTGGCGCCGACTGTCGTACTTTGACCTCGCGCGCGCGGAGCGCTCAGTAAACTTGAAAAGCATTATCGCGGATCGACGTTAGGGAGTGTCGTGGGCCAGCACAGCAGCAGGCTGTTCACCAGTGAGTCGGTGACTGAGGGGCACCCGGACAAGATCTGCGACGCGATCAGCGACTCCATCCTGGACGCGCTGCTGGCCAAGGACCCGCGGTCGCGGGTGGCGGTGGAGACGATGGTCACCACCGGCCAGGTGCACGTGGCGGGCGAGGTGACCACGGAGGCGTACGCCGACATCCCGTCGATCGTGCGGGACAAGGTCGTGGAGATCGGGTACGACTCGTCGGCCAAGGGCTTCGACGGGTACTCGTGCGGCGTGAACGTGGCCATCGGGTCGCAGTCGCCGGACATCGCGCAGGGCGTCGACACGGCGTTCGAGCAGCGGGTCGAGGGCGCCGAGGACGAGATCGACAAGCAGGGCGCGGGCGACCAGGGCCTCATGTTCGGCTACGCGTGCACGGACACCCCCGAGCTGATGCCGCTGCCGATCGCGCTGGCGCACCGGTTGTCGCGGCGGTTGACCGCGGTGCGCAAGGACGGCACGGTGCCCTACCTGCGGCCGGACGGCAAGACGCAGGTGACGATCGAGTACGCGGGCGACCAGCCGGTGCGGTTGGACACGGTCGTGGTGTCCACGCAGCACGCGGACGGGATCGACCTGGAGAAGCTGCTCGGGGTGGACGTCCGCGAGCACGTGGTGGCGCCGGAGATCGCGTCGCTGGGGCTGGACACCACCGACGTGCGGCTGCTGGTGAACCCGACGGGCCGGTTCGTCATCGGCGGTCCGATGGGCGACGCGGGGCTGACCGGCCGGAAGATCATCGTGGACACCTACGGCGGCATGGCGCGGCACGGCGGTGGCGCGTTCTCCGGCAAGGACCCGTCGAAGGTGGACCGGTCGGCGGCGTACGCGATGCGCTGGGTGGCGAAGAACGCGGTGGCGGCCGGCCTGGCCACCCGGATCGAGGTGCAGGTGGCCTACGCCATCGGCAAGGCCGCGCCGGTGGGCCTGTTCGTGGAGACCTTCGGCACGGAGACGGTCGACCCGACCAAGATCCAGCAGGCGATCGGCGAGGTCTTCGACCTGCGGCCCGCCGCGATCATCCGGGACCTGGACCTGCTGCGCCCGATCTACGCCCCGACCGCCGCCTACGGCCACTTCGGCCGGACCGACGTCGACCTGCCGTGGGAGAACACGGACCGCGCCGACGCCCTCCGCTCCGCCGCCGGGGCCTGACAGGCGATCTGATGATCTGACACCGTCGCACCGCGCGCCGGCTTCGCAGGGGTCCCCGCAAGGGGGCCCCTGCTCTCGTCCTGCCGGTCGAACCGGCTGCTCTTCGCCGCGCGGCCACGAAGGCCCGGTCCTGAGGTCCGCCCGCCGGATCACTCGTTCGTGATCTTGCGCACCTCGAACACGTGTTCGATACTGGTCGCATGACGTCAGCGTTCGCGGTTCGGGGCCGGGTTGCGGGTGGCCAGGGCAGTCTCTGGTAGACCTCCTCCCGTGGCGGAGAAGGCGAGCACCAGGCGCGGGGAGCGGGTCCCCGCCGCCTCGCTGCCGGTCGCCCGCGTGTCCGTCGACGTCCCGCTGGCCCACCTCGACCGGCCGTTCGACTACCAGGTGTCGACCGAGCAGGACGCGGACGCGGTGCCGGGCTGCCGGGTGCGGGTGCGGTTCGCCGGGCAGCTGGTGGACGGCTACCTGCTGGAGCGGGTGGAGTCCTCCGAGTACGGGCGCAAGCTGACCTTCCTGGACCGGGTCATCTCGCCCGAGCCGGTGCTGTCGCCCGAGGTGCTGGAGCTGGCGCGGGCGGTCGCGGACCGGTACGCCGGGTCGTTGATCGACGTGCTGCGGATGGCCGTCCCGCCCCGGCACGCCCGGGTCGAGGCCAGGCCCTCCGCCGAACCCGCGCCCATCCCCGAGCCGCCCTCGGCGCAGGGGTGGGAGCGCTACCCGTTCGGCCCGAACCTGCTCGACGCGCTGCGGTCCGGCCGGGCCGCGCGCGCCGTGTGGCAGGCCCTGCCCGCCGAGGACTGGCCCGCCCGGCTGGCCGAGGCGGCGGCCTCGGTGGCGAGCACCGGCAAGGGCGCGCTGGTGGTCGTGCCGGACCACCGGGACCTGGCCCGGCTCCACCAGGCGTGCGCGGCGCTGCTCGGCGAGGCCGGCGTGGTGACGCTGTCCGCCGACCTGGGCCCGTCCGAGCGGTACAAGCGGTGGCTGGCCGTGCGGCGCGGCGCGGTGCGGGTGGTGCTCGGCACCAGGGGCGCGGCGTTCGCGCCGGTGCACGACCTCGGGCTGGTGGCGGTCTGGGACGACGGCGACGACCTGCACGCCGAGCCGCGGATGCCGTACCCGAACGTCCGCGACGTGCTGGTCCAGCGCTCGCACCTCACCGGCGCGTCGCTGCTGGTCGGCGGCTTCGCCCGGACCGCGGAGGCGCAGCTGCTGGTCGACAGCGGCTGGGCGCACGAGGTGGTCGCGGCCCGCGACGCGCTGCGGGCGGCGGCGCCGCGGGTGGCGTCCGTCGGCGACCACGAGTGGCAGGAGGTGAAGGACGCCGCCGCGCGGTCGGCCCGGCTGCCGACGATCGCGTTCGACGCCGCGCGCGCCGCCCTGGCTGCCGACACCCCCGTGCTCATCCAGGTGCCCCGGCGCGGCTACGTCCCGGCGCTGGCCTGCGGTCAGTGCCGGTCGCCGGCCCGCTGCCGCCGGTGCGCCGGTCCGCTGGCCCTGCCCGGCGGCACGCAGGACGGTCGACCCCGGCCCGCGTACTGCCGCTGGTGCGGCGCGACGGAGGCCGCCTACCGCTGCCCGAACTGCGGTTCGCGCCGGCTGCGCGGCCAGGTCATCGGCGCCCGCCGCACGGCCGAGGAGCTGGGCCGCGCGTTCAGCGGGGTGCCGGTCCGCACGTCGGGCGGCGACGAGGTGCTGGCCACCGTCCCCGGCGGCCGGTCGCTGGTGGTCGCCACCCCCGGCGCGGAACCGGTCGCCGAGGGCGGCTACGGCGCGGTGCTGCTCCTGGACGGCTGGGCCCTGCTGGGCCGGGCCGACCTGCGCGCCGCCGAGGAGACCCTGCGCCGCTGGATGACCGCCGCCGCCCTCGCGCACGAGGCCGCGCGGGTGGTGGTCGTCGCCGACTCGTCGCTGGCCCCGGTGCAGGCGCTGGTCCGCTGGGACCCGGTCTGGCACGCCCGGCAGGAGCTGGCGGCGCGGGCCGAGCTGGGCTTCCCGCCCGCCGTGCGGATGGCGACCGTGGACGGCTCGCCGGACGCCCTGGCCGGCGTCCTGGAGGAGCTGCGCCTGCCGCCGACCGGCGAAGTCCTCGGCCCGGTGCCGCTCGCCGAGGACAAGGAACGCGCCCTGGTCCGGGTGTCCCGGACGGAGGGCCGGGCGCTGGCCACGACCCTGGCCGAGGTGCTGGCCGTGCGCAGCGCCCGCAAGGAGCCGGACGTGGTCCGGGTCAAGCTCGACCCGCTCGAAGTCCTGTGACCGCGCTACGCGATGTGCGGTCCCGCTCGCACCCGGAGCAGGGGCGCATGGCCTGTGCCACAACGGTTTCGCCGGTGCGGCGCAGTGGGTAACGCACACCGCCCGCCCGTCGACCCCACTCCCGCAGGCCATTCCGAGCTTGGGGGAGAACATGACCCGAAGACGACTCACCGCCGCCCTCACCGCCCCGCTGGCGGCGGCGGTGCTCATCGCGGCCCCGGCGGCGGCCGACCCGCTCGTGCCCACCCAGGTCACCGCTTCGGTCAGCACGTCGACGGTCGACCAGGGCCAGACGATCACCGTGACCGGCCAGGTCACCAAGGAGACCCCGACCGGGTGGGTGGGCGTCCCGGGCGGTGACGTCCTCATCCGCCTCTGCGTCGACGCCGCGTGCTCACCGGGCTGGGGAGGCGGCTCGACCCAGTCCGCGACGGGCGGCCACTACTCGCTGACGTTCGCGCCGGCCCGCACCGGCCACCTCCAGGTGATCTTCACCGCCGACTCGTGGCAGAAACCGTGGTTGGCGGGGCTGGCCGCGAGCAGCACGACGACCCCGCAGGTCAACGTGCTCCAGTTCAGCACCAACAGCACGATCGAGGTGGGCCGCCAGGCGAACGGCCAGGTGAAGTTCTTCGGCGTCGTCGGCTTCCCGAACCACGTCATGCCGCCGACGCCGCCCGTGCTGCGCGTCGAGTTCTCCGCTGACAACGCCACCTGGACCACCGTGAACACGGTGACCGGCACCCCGTTCCACGGCGGCAACTACACCTACACCGCCTACACGGCCGAACCGGCGCCCGGCTGGTGGCGGGCCGTCTACGACGGGCTGCCGACGGCCGCCAAGGCGTCGACGACCTCCAGCACCCACATCACCTGATCGCGCGAAGTCCGGCCAGGAGGAGGTTCAGCTTTGCGGGCGGGTGGAGTAGAAGGGAACGATGCTCCGGTCAACGGTTGCCAGCGTCCTCGCGTCACTCCTGGTCGCACCGATCCTGCCCGCCACGGCTGCCGCCCAGGCCGCCACCGACGCGCCGCGCGTCCCCGAGGCCGTCGGCTTCGGGGGCGTGGTGTCCAGCGTCGACCCCGACGCCTCGCAGATCGGCGTGGACGTCCTGCGCCGCGGCGGCAACGCGGTGGACGCGGCGGTCGCGGTGGCCGCCGCCCTGGGCGTCACCGACCCGTTCTCGGCGGGCATCGGCGGCGGCGGGTTCCTCGTGCACTACGACGCCCGCACGCGTCGCGTGTCCGCGGTGGACGGCCGGGAGACCGCGCCCGCGTCCGCCGACGCCGACCTGTTCGTGGAGGACGGCGGCGTGATCCCGTTCGGCGAGGTCGTCACCAGCGGCCTGTCGGTGGGCGTGCCGGGCACGCCGCTCACCTGGCAGCGGGCGCTGCAGCGGTGGGGCACCTGGTCGCTGGACCGGGCCGTCCGGCCCGCCGAGGACCTGGCCCGGCGCGGCTTCGTGGTCGACGCCACGTTCCACCGCCAGGTCAGCGGCAACGCGGCCCGGTTCGCCGACTTCACCTCGACCAGCGCGCTGTACCTGCCCGGCGGCGCGCCGCCGGCGGTCGGCAGCACGTTCCGCAACCCCGACCTGGCCGACACCTACCGCGAGCTGCGCCGGCACGGCGTGTCCGCGTTCTACCGCGGCGAGGTCGGCCGCGACCTGGTGCAGGCCGTCCGGCAGCCGCCGGTGACGCCCGGCGCGACGCGCGAGGTCCGCTCCGGCGACATGACCGAGGCCGACCTCGCCCGCTACGACGCGCCGCTGCGCGAGCCGACCCGCGTCCGCTACCGCGGCTTCGACGTGGTCGGCATGGCGCCGCCCTCGTCCGGCGGCACGACGGTCGGCGAGGCGTTGAACATCCTGGAGACCACCGACCTGGGGGACGAGACGCAGGTCCAGTACCTGCACCGGTTCCTGGAGGCGAGCCGGCTGTCGTTCGCCGACCGCAACCGCTGGGTCGGCGACCCGGCGTTCGCCGACGTGCCGACCCGCGAGCTGCTGTCGCAGCGCTTCGCCGACACCCGGGCCTGTCTCATCTCGCCCACGACGGCCATGCCGGGCGCCGTAGCGCCCGGCGACCCGCGCCACCCGACCCCGTGCGCGACGGCGGGCGAACCGGCCGAGACCCCGTACGAGGGCACCGACACCACGCACCTCACGGTCGCCGACCGCTGGGGCAACGTGGTCGCCTACACCCTGACCATCGAGCAGGAGGGCGGCAGCGGCATCGTGGTGCCCGGTCGCGGGTTCCTGCTGAACAACGAGCTGACCGACTTCTCGTTCACCCCGGTCACGCCCGGTGTGCCGGACCCGAACCTGCCGGGGCCCGGCAAGCGGCCGCGCTCCTCGATGTCGCCGACGATCGTGCTGGAGCACGGCAGGCCGGTGCTGGCCCTCGGCTCGCCCGGCGGCGCGAGCATCATCACCACCGTGCTCCAGGTGCTGACCTCGCGGCTGGACCGCGGCACCCCGCTGGTCGACGCCATCGCCGCGCCGCGGGCGTCCCAGCGCAACGCTGCGAACACCCAGGCCGAGGCCGAGTTCCTGGCCGGCGCGGACGCCGAAGCGCTGCGCGCCCTCGGGCACCGCTTCACGTCGACGGGCGAGATCGGCGCGGCGACCGCGGTCGAACGCCTCCCCGACGGCAGGTGGCGGGCGGCGGCCGAGACGTCCAGGCGCGGTGGCGGCGCGGCGCGGGCGGTGTGGCCGAGCCGGTGACGTGGTGATGCGTGGTGCGGCCGGCCGGTGAGGTGGTGGTGCGTGGTGCGGCCGGCCGGCCGGCCGGTGAGGTGGTGGTGCGTGGGGCGGCCGGGTCGGGTCGGTGCGTGGTGACGTGGTGGCGCGGCCTTTCGTAGACTGGGAACTCCCAGGCTGCGAGGAGTGCGCGTGACCGTCCAACCGATCCGGCTGTTCGGCGACCCGGTGCTGCGGACGCCCGCCGTCGAGGTCACCGACTTCGACGCGGAGCTGCGCAAGCTGGTCAAGGACCTGTGGGACACGATGAGCGACGCCGGCGGCGCGGGACTGGCCGCGCCCCAGCTCGGCGTCGGGCTGCGCGTGTTCACCTACCACTGCGACGGGTTCGCCGGGCACCTGGTCAACCCGACGTTCACGGTCGTCGGCGAGGAGGAGCAGGAGGGCCCGGAGGGCTGCCTGTCGATCCCCGGCCTGTCGTGGGACTGCCGCCGGCACCGGCACGTCGTGGCCCACGGCTGGAACATGCACGGCGAGCCGGTCGAGGTCGAGGGCACGGACCTGCTGGCGCGCTGCATCCAGCACGAGACCGACCACCTCGACGGCGTGCTGTTCCTCGACCGCCTGGACGACCGGACCCGCAAGGAGGCCATGCGGGCCATCCGGCAGGAGTCGTGGTTCGACGGCGGCGTGCCGGTGATCAAGCAGTCGCCGCACCCGTTGTTCGGGGTCTGATCGAGGTCGCGGCGGGCTGGGTGGGTGGCGCTCTCCTAGACTTGCGGTCTGCGGTCGCGCAGGAGATGCGAGGAGAGTGCGTGTTCGTCCACCAAGCCAGGCTGTCCGGTCCCGTTCCCGACGCGCGTTGCGGAGGGGCCTGACATGCGGTTGGTCTTCGCGGGCACGCCCGAGCCGGCCCTGCCGTCGTTGCGGGCGCTGCTGGACTCCGACCGGCACGAGGTGGTGGCGGTCGTCACCCGGCCGGACGCGCCCGCCGGTCGCGGTCGGCGGGTCGAGCGCTCCCCGGTCGCGGCGCTGGCCGACGAGCGCGGCATCGAGGTGCTGACCCCGGCCAAGGCGGGCGATCCGGCGTTCCAGGCGCGGTTGCGCGAGCTGGGGCCGGAGCTGTGCCCGGTGGTCGCCTACGGCGCGCTGCTGCCCGAGTCCGCCCTGGCCATCCCGACCCACGGCTGGGTGAACCTGCACTTCTCGGTGCTGCCCGCGTGGCGCGGCGCGGCCCCCGTGCAGGCGTCCGTGCGGCACGGCGACGACATCACCGGCGCGACCACGTTCCGCATCGTGAAGGAGCTGGACGCGGGTCCGGTGTTCGGCGTGGTGACCGAGCGGGTGCGCGACCGGGACACCTCCGGCGAACTGCTCGACCGGCTCGCCGAGTCCGGCGCGAAGCTGCTGCTGTCCACTGTGGACGGCATCGCGGACGGCACGCTGCGGCCGGTCGAACAGCCCTCGGAGGGCGTCAGCCACGCGCCGAAGGTGACCGTGGACGACGCGCGGCTGGACTTCGGCACCCCCGCCGCCGCGCTCGACCGGGTGGCCCGCGCGGTCACGCCGGAGCCCGGCGCGTGGGCGGAGTTCCGCGGCGAGCGGCTGAAGCTGGGGCCGGTACTGCCGGTCGAGGCGGGTGAACCGCTCGCGCCCGGCGAGGTCCGGGTGGAGCGCAAGCGCGTGCTCGTCGGCACGGCCACCGACCCGGTGGCGCTGGGCGACGTGCAGGCGCAGGGCAAGAAGCGGATGTCGGCGACCGACTGGGCGCGCGGCGCCCGGATCGAGGCGGGGGAGCGGATTTCATGACCCAGAGGTCTTCGCGTCCGTCCCGGCCGCAGCGGGCACACCCACCGCGCGGGCGCACCGGCCCGGCCCGGCCGCCGGTGGAGGACCCGGCCCGGCAGGCCGCGCTGGACACGCTGCGCGCGGTCCGGCAGCGCGACGCCTACGCGAACCTGGTGCTGCCCGGCATCCTGCGGGAACGCCGGATCACCGGTCGCGACGCGGCCCTGGCCACCGAGCTGACCTACGGCTCGCTGCGCGCGCAGGGACTGCTGGACGCGGTGCTGGCCGCGTGCGCCGACCGACCGCTGTCCGAAGTGGACGGCGCGGTGCTCGACGCGCTCCGGTTGGGCGCCTACCAGCTGCTGCGCACCCGCATCCCGGCGCACGCCGCCGTCGCGTCGACGGTCGACCTGGTGCGCGCCGAGCGCGGCTCGGGCGCGGCCGGGTTCGCCAACGCCGTGCTGCGCCGGGTCACCGGGCAGGACGAGGCGGCCTGGGTCGAGGAGATCGCGCCCGACGAGGACACCGACCCGATCGGGTACCTGGCCATGGCCAACGCCCACCCGCGGTGGATCGCGCAAGCGTTCGCGGAGGCGCTGGGGAGCCGGGGCGAGCCGCTGCGCGACGCGCTGGTCGCCGACGACCTGAGGCCCGCCGTGCACCTGGCCGCCCGGCCGGGCGAGTGCGCCGCGGACGAGCTGGCCGCGATGACCGGCGGCGAGGTGGCCCCGTACTCGCCGTACGGCGTGCACCTGGACGCGGGCGCGGGCGACCCGGGCGACCTCGACGCGGTGCGCGAGCGGCTGGCGGCGGTGCAGGACGAGGGCAGCCAGCTGTGCGCGGTGGCGCTGACGCGGGCGCCGGTCGACGGCCGGGACGAGCGCTGGCTCGACCTGTGCGCCGGGCCGGGAGGCAAGGCGGTGCTGCTGGCGTCGCTGGCGCGGCTGTCCGGCGCGTCGCTGGACGCGGTGGAGAAGGCCCCGCACCGGGCGGACCTGATCCGCAAGGCGGCGGGCGACCTGCCGATCGCGGTGCACGTCGCGGACGGCCGGGAGTCCGGGCTGGAGGAGGGCGGGTTCGACCGGGTGCTGGTGGACGCGCCGTGCACCGGGCTCGGCGCGCTGCGGCGTCGGCCGGAGGCGCGGTGGCGGCGGCAGCCGTCGGACGTCGCGCCGCTGGCCCGGTTGCAGCGCGAGCTGCTGACGGCGGCGTTGGGCCTGGTCCGGCCGGGTGGGGTGGTGGCGTACGTGGTGTGCTCGCCGCACCTGTCGGAGACGGTGGGCGTGGTGGCGGACGTGGCGCGGCGGACCGGGGCGGAGTGGTTGGACGCGCGGGAGTTCTTCCCGGGGGTGCCCGAGCTGGGCGACGGGCCGCAGGTGCAGTTGTGGCCGCACCTGCACGGGACGGATGCGATGTTCTGCGCGGTGCTGCGTCGGCCGGTGTGAGCGTGGGTGGTGCGGGCGCGGGTGGTGTGAGCGTGGGTGGTGCGGGCGTCGGGCGGGTGCTCGGGTTGGTCGTGTCGGCGGCGGGCGGGGTGGAGAAGTGGCTCGTCGACGGGCTCGCGCGGCCGTTGGCCGGGCAGGGGTGGCGGTTGGCCGTCACGGTGACGCCCACCGCCGCCCGGTGGCTGGAGCCGCTGCTCCCGGAGCTGGCGGCGATCACGGACCTGCCGGTGCGCTGGACGTCCCGGCTGCCGTCGGAGCCGAAGCCGCACCCGGTGCCGGACGCGTTCGTGTTCGCGCCCGCCACGGCGAACTCGCTGGCCAAGCTGGCGCTGGGGATCGGTGACAACCAGGCGCTGACGGTGCTGTGCGAGGGGCTGGGCCGCCGCGCGCCGCTGGTGGCGCTGCCGCAGGTGTCGGCGGACCAGGCCGGGCACCCGGCGTTCGAGGGGCACCTCGCCGTGCTGCGCGCGAGCGGGGTGGAGCTGGTCGACTCGCCGGCGGCGGTGGTCGATCGGGTCGCGTCCGGTTGGCCGCGATCGCGGTAACCGCACCGGTCGTTGACGGGGCTCGGCTGAATTGACAGCCAGTCGAGATGCGTAGCAGTCTTGATTGTGTCGAAATTGTACGGCCGGGATCGTGAATGGGCTTCGGTTCTCCGCTTCCTGTCCGCGCCCGGTGGCCTGCTGGCCATCGACGGCCCGCCGTGCTCCGGCAAGACCTCCCTGCTGCGCGAAGCCGTCTCCGCCGCCCGTGAGCGCGGGTACGCCGTCGTCGTGGTGTCCGGCGCGCACCTGGCGGGGTCGTCCGCCGTGGCGGCGGTTCTCGATCGGGTGAATGTGAGCGCCCGGCCGCTGCTCGCGGTCGACCAGGCGCACCAGGACCCCGCCGCCCTGCTCGCGCTGCTGCCCAGGCTGGCCGAGCGCCGGATCCCCGCGCTGCTGGCGCTGTCCGGCGGCCTGGCGGGCGGCGAGGTCCGGCTCGCCCTGTCCTCGCGCGGCGACGTGCTGCCGCTGCCCCCGGTGGACGACGAAGCGGTCGAGCGCATGGTCACCGACCTGGTGGACGCGACACCGCACCCGGACCTGACGGCGTTCACGGCGGGCGCGGGCGGCAACCCGCGGCTGGTCGCCGAACTGGTCGCCGGCCTGCGGGAGGAGGGGCGGCTGGAGGTCCACGACGGCGTCGCCCGACCGCGCGGCGGCTGGCTGCCGCGCCGGGTGTGCGCGGTGGTGCGCGGCCAGGTCGACGCGATGTCGGCCAAGGCGACCCAGGTGCTGCGGGTCGCGGCCGTGCTCGGCCGGTCGTTCCTGCTGCGCGACGTGGCCGCGATGATGGACGAGACCACGGCGGCGCTGCTGCTGACCGTGGACGAGGTGCTGGCCTCGGGGCTGGTCGGGTGCACGGGCGAGCAGCTGGAGTTCGGCTCCGACCTGGTGTGGCGGGCCGTCGTGGACTCGATGCCCGGTTCGGTGCGCCACGCCCTGCGGCAGGACGTGAAGGTGCTGCGCGCGCAGCTGGCCGAGCGGGCGGCGCGGCCGGTGCGCGAGGAACCCGACGTGGACGAGGGTCGCGGCGCCGTCGCCGTGCAGGGCGTCCGGGCGCTGGCCGCGAGCGGGAAGCTCGGGTCCGCCATCGTGCTGGCCAGGGAGAGCCTGGCGCGAGGGGTGCCCGCGGAGAGCGCGGCGGAGCTGCACGTGGTGCTGGGCGGGATCCTGCTGGCCGACGGGCGGCCCGCCGACGCGGCGGCGGAGATGGAGTACGTGCTGGTCACGCCGGGCGTGGTCGGGCCGCTGCGGCGGTTGGCGGAGGCGGGGCGGGTGCTGTCGCTGTACTTCGCGACCGGCAGCCGGGCGGGCGCGCACGCGTTGTCGGTGCTGACGACGCGGGACCGCGAGCCCGGTGACGCGGACGTGGTGATGGCCGCGACGGTGCACTCGTGCCTGGAGTGGAACGCCGGGAAGCTCGCCGAGGGCATGTACTGGGGGCGTGAGTCGACGCGCTGGGAGCTGGACCGGCCCACGGCGTGGTGGCAGTCGCAGTCCGCGGTGTCGTTCGCGTTGAAGCTGTCGGCGCTGGGCGAGTTCGAGCAGGCCGGGCGGCTGGTGCGCGGCGGGGTGGTGTGCGAGGACGAGCGGGCCGCGCGCGAGGCGTTGACCTGCGACGACGACGAGGCGGTGACGACCGGCGCGCCCACCGCGCGGACCATCGCGCGGGCGCGGGTGCTGACCCAGCAGGGGAAGCTGGCCCAGGCGCTGGTGGTGGCGCGGCGCGGCCTGTCCGCCGCGCGCGACCGGGGCCTGAGGCTCCTGGTGCCGCTCGCGTCGACCGTGCTGGCGACGGTGGCCCTGCACCGGGGCGAGGTCGCGGCGGCGGCGGAGCACGTGCGCCGGTACCGGGCGGACCTGGCAGCCGGGGAGGCGGTGCTGCACTCCGGGCAGTACGACTGGGTGGAGCTGCTGCTGGCGCACGCCCAGGACGGGCCGGAGCGGGCCGTCGAGCTGGCCAGGCAGCGGATGGCGGACCTGGGCTGCGCGCGCCGGATGCTGATCGAGGAGCCGGGGGCGGCGCCGTGGCTGGTGCGGCAGGCGTCGGCGGTCGGTGACAGCGCGCTGGCGGAGGAGGTCGTCGGGGCGGCCGAGCGGTTGGCGGCCGACAACCCCGGGTTCGAGGTGGTGTCGACGGCGGCGGGTCACGCGCGGGCGCTGCTGGACCGCGACGCGGAGCGGTTGCTGGCGGCGGCGGGGCGGCACCGGCACCCGTGGGCGAAGGCCAACGCGAACGAGGACCTGGCGGTGGTGCTGGCGGAGAGCGGGGACGCGGGGCGGGCGGCGGCGCACACGACGTTGGCCTCGCGGATCTTCGAGCGGATGGGGGCGGAGGGGGAGCTGGTCCGGTTACGCGGGGTGGGCGCGGGTTCCGGCGCCGGTGGTGGCAGTGACGAGTGGAGGCGGTTGAGCGAGCCGGAGCGGGACATCGCCCGGCTGGTGGGGGCGGGGATGACGAACCGTCAGGTGGCGAAGCAGCTCTACCTGTCGCCGCACACGGTGAACTACCACCTGCGGGGGATCTTCAAGAAGCTCGGCATCAGCTCACGCGTGGAACTGGCCCGCTTCGCCCACGAACAAACCTCCGTCTAACCCCCCGCGTTCGCGCGTGTCGAACGCTCACGTACCGCGTGTCGAACGTTCAGGTCGCGCGAGTTCAACGCTCAGGGCGCGAGAGTCCTACGTTGGGAGCGCGAGAGTCCTACGTTGGGGAGTGCTGAGTTCAACGTTCAGGGCGGGGGAGAGTCCGGTTCGATTTGACATGGGGCCCTTACGGGCACCCTATGCAGGCCAAAGCCGGCAGGCCCGGCGGGGTAAAGCGTCCCGCCGGGCCTGCCGGCTTCGTCCAGCCTATGGCACCCGAACCCATGTCAAATCGAACCTCTGCGGGTTGGCGGCGGGTCCGATGTGGTGGGGTTGTTGTTAAGCGCCGAGGGCGTTGGACATGGGATGGTCGGTGGTGTCGGCCAGCAGGAATTTCACTTCGTCGGTGACGCGGTTGACGTCGGTGGGGGCTACTACGGCGCAGTGGACGCCGTGAGCGGCTACCTCCAGGGCCAGGCACTCGGTGTAGGCGACGGCCGCCGCACGTGACGCTGCGTAGGCCGCTATCCCCGAACGTGGGACCGCCACTACGTGGGCGGGCACCATGACGATGGTGCCGCGGCCCCGTTGGACCATGCGGGTGGCGACGGCGCGGGAGACGTTGAACACGCCGTCGACGTTGACCGCGAAGCTGTGCGACCACTCCTCGTCGGTGATCGACAGGGCCGGGCCCGGTCGCAGGGCGCCCGGCATGGTGACCAGGGCGTCGATCGGGCCGAACTCGCGTTCCACCTGGTCGACGAGGGCGTCGACGGCGGCGCTGGAGGTCACGTCCATCTGCCGCCCGGCGATCCGCAGGCCCTGGCCGTCGAGCCGTTCGACCAGGTCGGCGAGTCTGGCGCCGTTGCTGTCCACGGCCGCGACCATCGCTCCCTGCCTGGCCAGTGACTCGACCACCTCGGTGCCGAGCGGTGAACAGGCGCCGGTGACCAGTGCGATCTTGTGGCGGAATTCGGCATTCATCCCCAGTGCTCCCCAGTTGCTGCCCCCGACGTCGAACGTAATGGCCGCCACAGCCGGAGGGAACTACCCGCGTGAGTAGTCGAAAGGGCCGGGGTGAAATACGACTCCCGGCCAGGTCGGGGCAATCGCGGAAGCCTAGACTCGGCAGCCGTGGTCCACCAGCCGATGATCGCCCCGAGCATCCTGTCCGCCGATTTCGCCCGCCTCGCCGACGAGGCCGCCGCCGTGTCGTCGGCGGACTGGCTGCACGTGGACGTCATGGACGCGCACTTCGTGCCCAACCTGACCATCGGCCTGCCGGTGGTGAAGTCGCTGCGCAAGGCCACCGACCTGCCGCTGGACTGCCACCTCATGATCGACGACCCGGACCGCTGGGCCGTCGGCTACGCGGAGGCGGGCGCGTACAACGTCACCGTGCACGCCGAGGCCGCCGGGGATCCGGTGCGGTTGGCGAAGGACCTGCGCGCGGCGGGGGCGAAGGCCGGGTTGTCGCTGAAGCCCGGCACGTCGCTGGAGTCCTGCCTGGACGTGCTGAAGCACTACGACACGTTGCTGATCATGTCGGTGGAGCCCGGGTTCGGCGGGCAGTCCTTCATGGCCGATGTGCTGGGCAAGGTGCGCGAGGCCCGCCGACTGGTCGACACCGGGCACCTCAAGCTGGTCATCGAGATCGACGGCGGCATCAACGCGGACACCATCGAGCAGGCGGCGGAGGCCGGGGTGGACTGCTTCGTGGCCGGGTCCGCGGTGTACGACGCGGCCGACCCCGGGGCGGCCCTGGAGCGGCTGCGCGAGCAGGCGTCGCGCGCGCGGTGAACCTGGACGAGGCGATGGCGCTGGCCATCGAGGCCGGTGAACGGGTTCGCGGCAGCACCAGCCCGAACCCGCCGGTGGGGTGCGTGGTCCTCGACGCCGGCGGCGCCGTGGTCGGTGTCGGCGGGACGCGGCCGGCCGGTGGGCCGCACGCCGAGGTGGTCGCGCTCGCCGCCGCGGGGGAGCGGGCCCGGGGTGGGACGGCGGTGGTGACGTTGGAGCCGTGCGCGCACTTCGGGCGGACGCCGCCGTGCGCGCGGGCGTTGGTGGACGCGGGGGTGGCGCGGGTCGTCCACGCGGTCGCGGACCCGAACCCGAAGGCGGCCGGCGGGGCTTCGGTGCTGCGCGCGGGTGGGGTCCGGGTCGAGTCGGGGTTGCTCGCGGTGGAGGTCGAGCGGGGGCCGTTGCGGGCCTGGCTGCACTACGCGCGCACCGGGCGGCCGCACGTGACGTGGAAGTACGCGGCCGGGCTGGACGGGCGGGTGGCCGCCGGGGACGGCACGAGCCGGTGGATCAGCTCCGAGGAGTCGCGGGCCGAGGTGCACGAGTTGCGCTCGAAGGTGGACGCGATCGTGGCCGGCACGGGAACGGTTCGCGTCGATGACCCGAGATTGACCGCGCGGGCGGCGCGTCCGGGGGAGGATGTGGCCAGGCAGCCGTTGCGGGTGGTCGTCGGGAGGAGCGACCTGCCGCCGGGCGCCCGGGTCCTGGACGACGAGGCGGAGACGATGCACCTGCGCACGCACGACCCGGACGCGGTGCTCGGCGCGCTGGCCGCGCGCGGCGTGGTTGACGTGCTGCTGGAAGGCGGGCCTACGCTGGCGGGCGCGTTCGTCGCGGCGGGGCGCGTCGACCGGGTGCTGGCTTATCTGGCGCCGAAGTTCCTGGGTGACGGGCCGTCCGCCCTGCTGGGCGCGGGGGTGTCGACCGTCACCGAGGCGGTGGGATTGGTCGTCGAGCAGGTCAGTATGTGCGGGCCGGACGTGCGGGTTTCCGCAGTGGTGCCACCCGGCGCCGCACGCTAAGGAGGAACGTGTTCACCGGGATCGTCGAGGAGTTGGGTGAGGTCGTCGCCGTCGCCGACCTGCCGGACGCGGCCCGCGTCACCATCGCGGGTCCGCTGGTGACCAGCGACGCGAAGCACGGCGATTCGATATCGGTCAACGGCGTGTGCCTCACCGTGGTGGACGTCGCCGCCGGCGCGTTCACCGCGGACGTCATGCGCGAGACGCTGACCCGCAGCAGCCTGGCCAAGGTCGCCGAGGGCGACCGGGTCAACCTGGAGCGCGCCGCCGCCGTCGGCCAGCGCCTGGGGGGCCACATCGTGCAAGGCCACGTGGACGGCACCGGTGTGGTGCTGGCCAGGGAGAGGGCCGAGCACTGGGAAGTGGTCCACATCGGACTGCCGCCGGGCCTGGCCCGGTACGTGGTGGAGAAGGGCTCGATCACCGTGGACGGCGTGTCGCTGACCGTGGTGTCGGTCTCGGAGGACCGGTTCTCGGTGAGCCTCATCCCGACCACGTTGGAGCTCACCACCCTCGGCCGGCGCGCGCCGGGCGACCACGTCAACCTGGAGGTGGACGTGCTGGCGAAGTACGTCGAGCGCCTTGCGCTCCCGCACCTGCGCGCGGAGGAGGCCCGGTGAAGGACTTCGCGCAGATCGAGCGGGCCCTCGCGGACATCGCCGCGGGCAGGCCCGTCGTCGTCGTGGACGACGAGGACCGCGAGAACGAGGGCGACCTGATCTTCGCCGCGGAGAAGGCGACGCCGGAGCTGCTGGCGTTCATGGTCCGCTACACGTCCGGGTACGTGTGCGTGGCGCTGACCGAGACCGACTGCGCGCGGCTGGACCTGCCGCCGATGTACCACACGAACCAGGACGAGCGCGGCACCGCGTACACCGTGACCGTGGACGCCCGGGAGGGCGTGACCACCGGCATCTCGGCGGCGGACCGGGCTTACACGATCCGGCTGCTGGCCGACCCGGACGCGACCGCCAAGGACTTCAACCGGCCCGGTCACGTGGTGCCGCTGCGCGCCCGTGACGGCGGCGTGCTGCGCCGTCCCGGGCACACCGAGGCGGCCGTGGACCTGGCGCGGCTGGCCGGGCTCGGGCCGGCGGGCGTGCTCTGCGAGATCGTGTCGCAGAAGGACGAGGGCGACATGGCCCGCCGCGACGAGCTGCAGGTCTTCGCGGACGACCACGACCTGGCGCTGATCACGATCGCCGACCTGATCGCCTACCGGCGGCGGGTGGAGACGCAGGTGGAGCGGGTCGCCGAGGCGCGCATCCCGACCGCGCACGGCACGTTCACCGCGGTGGGCTACGACAGCAAGCTGGACGGCATCGAGCACATCGCGATGGTGTACGGCGACCTGGGCGACGGCGAGGACGTGCTGGTCCGGGTGCACTCGGAGTGCCTGACCGGCGACGTGTTCGCCTCGCTGCGCTGCGACTGCGGCCCGCAGCTGGACGCGGCGCTGGAGGCGGTGGCGGCGCAGGGACGCGGCGTCGTGCTCTACATGCGCGGGCACGAGGGCCGGGGCATCGGCCTGATGCACAAGCTGCAGGCCTACCAGTTGCAGGACCACGGCGCGGACACGGTGGACGCGAACCTGGACCTCGGCCTGCCCGCCGACGCGCGTGACTACGGCACCGGCGCGCAGATCCTGGCGTCGCTGGGCATCAAGTCGATGCGGCTGCTGACCAACAACCCGGCCAAGCGGGTCGGCCTGGAGGGGTACGGGCTGACCGTGCTGGACCGGGTGCCGCTGCCGATCTCGCCGAACCCGGAGAACCTGCGGTACCTGCGCACGAAGCGGGACCGGATGGGGCACGAGCTGCACCAGCTGGAGCAGTACGAGGCGTTGAGCCAGGGTGGCGCGGTGGTGTCCACCACGGAGGGAGCGGAATGAGCGGCGAAGGGCGACCGGAGGACGTCGTCCCCGACGCGGCGGGGCTGACGCTGGGCGTGGTGGCCACGCGCTGGCACGCGAAGATCACCGACAACCTGGTCGAGCGGGCGCTGGCCGCGGCGTCGGGGGCGGGTGTCGCGGCGCCGACGGTGGTGCGGGTCGCGGGCGCCGTCGAGCTGCCGGTGGTGGCGCAGGAGCTGGCCCGCTCGCACGACGCCGTGGTGGCGCTGGGCGTGGTGATCCGGGGCGGCACGCCGCACTTCGAGTACGTGTGCGACGCGGTGACCGCCGGTCTGACCAGGGTCGCGCTGGACTCCTCGACGCCGGTCGGCAACGGCGTGCTGACCACCGACGACGAGGACCAGGCGCTGGCTCGCGCCGGGTTCCCGGACTCGGTGGAGGACAAGGGGTTCGAGGCGTGCGTGGCGGCGCTGGGCACGGCGCTCGTGCTGCGCGGGCTGCGAGCGGGCACGTGAGGGCCGCCGTGACCGCCGAAGCCGTCGAGTTCCGCCCGAAGAAGATCCGCCTGGTGTCCGCGGCGTGCGCGGTGTTCCTCGTGGTCGTGTTCACCGTGGTGGGGTTGCTGCTGGGCGACACGCCGACCGGCGTGATCTTCCGGACGTCCGACCAGGTCGCGATGGTCTGCCTCGGGGTGCTGCTGGCGTGCGGCGTGCTGCTGCTGGCCAGGCCGCGGGTGCGGGCCGACGCCGAGGGCGTCGAGGTGCGCAACGTGGTGACCGTGCGCCGGTTCGACTGGCAGCAGGTGCTGCACGTGTCGTTCCCGGACGGCGCGTCGTGGGCCCGGCTGGAGCTGCCGGACGACGAGTACGTGTCGATCATGGCCGTGCAGGCGGTGGACCGGGACCACGCCGTGGCCGCCGTCCGCGCGCTGCGCGAGCTGCACCGGGCCGCCACGCGCTGAGCGTTGAACTCGGGGGTCCTGGACGTAGGACTCTCGGGTCCTGGACGTAGGACACGCGCGAGAGTCGTCCGTTCGGGATGGGTGAGTCGTGCGTTCGGACCCGCTGGTCGTCGTGGGCCGTCGGGGGGCGGGGTGTCCTCCGACGGCACCCTTGCCCCGCCCCGGGACCCTGCCTAAGTTCGGGTGATCGACGAGCTTGGGGGGCCCGACATGCGCAGACGTTCACTCCTGACCGGCGCCGCGGCGGTGGCCGGGGCGGTGACGCTCGGCCTGAACCCGGCGGCGCGGGCGCAGCGGCCCGGCGCGTCCGACCGGCCGGACCTGTTCCTCGGCGACTTCCCGGTGGTCGGCCGGGTGCGGTCGCGCCGGGCGATGGAGCACCTGCGGGTGCTCAGCGAGCGGATCGGGCAGCGGATCGGCGGCACGGAGTCCGAGCACCGGGCCCGCGACTACCTGGCGTCCGTGCTGCGCGACCTGCGCTACCGGGTGACGCTCCAGCCGTTCGCGGTGCCGGACAAGTACCTGTCGACGCTGACCGTCGGCGGGGACACCTGGAACGCGGCCGCGTCCCGCTTCGGCGCCCTCGGCGTCACGGCCGGCGGCCCGGTGGTCGACCTCGGCAACGGCGCGTCGCCGCCCGGGGACCTGACCGGGAAGGTCGCGCTGCTGGTGAACCTGCCGACCGGGTCGACGGCGGTGCTGGACGCGGTGCGGGCGGGCGCGGCGGCGGTGCTGGTGGGGCGGGTGTCGACGCCGCCGGCGGGCAAGACGGGCGCGTTCTCGCCGACGTTGACCGAGAACGTCGCGGTGCCGGTGCTGGGCGTCGCGCAGGTGCACGTGGAGCGGCTGCGGGCGGCCGGTCCGGTGTCGGTGTCGGTCTCCACCACCCACCACCCCGGCCTGACCTCGTACAACGTCATCGCCGACCGGCCCGCGACGTTCCCCGGCCGGGACGAGGGCGTGGTCATGGTGACCGCGCACTACGACAGCGTGCCCGGCTCGCCCGGCGCGAACGACGACGGCAGCGGCACCGTGCTGACCCTGGAGCTGGCCCGCGTGCTGCGCCACCTGCCGACGCACCGGGCGCTGCGGTTCGTGCTGTGGGGTTCGGAGGAGCAGGGCCTGCTCGGCTCGCGCCACTACGTGAGCCAGCTGGCCGACGCGGACGCCGCGCGCATCGCGGGCGTGTTCCAGAACGACATGGTCGCCACCAGCCACGGCCCGGCGACCGCCTACTGGCTGCTCTCGGTGGACGGCGGCGACAACCCCACCACCGCCGAGGTCGCCGCCGCCGCCACCCGGCTGGGGTACGGCGCTCAGGTGCACGGCCCGGTGCCGCGCGGCAGCAGCGACCACGTGCCGTTCCACGAGCGCGGGATCGCGGCGGCGAACTTCAGCTGGCGCGGCGAGGGCGGCCCGCACGAGCTGGAACCGCTCTACCACACGCCCGAGGACACGATCGCGCAGAACGTCAGCCCGGACCGCCTGCAGATCTCCCTGGAGCTGATCGGCGCCGCCGCCTACCGGTTGGCCTGCTCCCGCGGCTGATCGTCGCCGGCCGCCCGGAGCAGCCGCCGCGCCGTGGCCCGGAGGTGCTGCTTCAGCTCCTCCGGGCCCTGCACCTCGAAGTCGACGCCGATCATCGCGATCCACAGCCCGACGTCCTCCAGCGACGGCGTGCCGACGGTCAGCAGCGTGCGCTCGTCGTCGATCCGCTCCAGGTGCGCCGAGGTGGCCGAGGTGCGGGCCGCGACCACGTCGTACGGCGCGTGCATGACCAGCCGGGCCTCGTGCTGGTACGGCGCCACGGACAGCTGCCGCGACACGTACGCCGCCAGGTCCTCGGCGGGCGGCTCGCGCGGCGGGAAGCGGGCGCCGAGCGTCGGCTCCTCCTCGATCCGGTCGACCCGGAACGTCCGCCAGTCCTCCTTGTCCACGTCCCACGCCACCAGGTACCAGCGCCGCCCGGTGTGGGCCAGGCCGAGCGGTTCGACGTGCCGCCGGGTGCCGCCGTCCCGCCCGGCGTAGGGGAACCGCAGCCGCTGGCCGTCCCGGCACGCGACCGCGATCGTGGTCAGCGTGCCGGAGTCCACCTGCGTCGCGCGCGTGGGCAGCGCCACGGTGTGCGCCTGCAGCGCGTTCACCCGCCGCCGCAGCCGGGCGGGCAGCACCTGCTCCAGCTTGGCCAGGGCGCGCACCGACGTCTCCTCGATGCCGGTGACGGTGCCGTTCGCCGCCGTGCGCAACCCGACCGCGACCGCCACGGCCTCGTCGTCGTCCAGCAGCAGCGGCGGCAGCTCGGCGCCCGCGCCCAGCCGGTAGCCGCCCGCCACGCCCGGCTCGGCGTTGACCGGGTAGCCGAGGGTGCGCAGCTTGTCCACGTCCCGCCGCACGGTCCGCACGTCCACGCCGAGCCGGCGCGCGAGGTCCGCGCCGGTCCAGTCGCGGCGCACCTGCAGCAGCGACAGCAGCTTGAGCAGACGGGCCGAGGTCTCCAGCATGGGCCGCAGTCTGCCGGCCAACGCGGACGACCCCGGTCCGCGTTACGCCCTCCGCGCTCCTCCCGGCCAGACGACCACCACCGGCACGCCCGACGCGCGCGCCGTCTCCACGACGTCCGCCGTGCCGCCGCGACCGTCCGGCGGCTGCCCGTCCCACACCGCGATCAGCAGCTCCACCGACGCGAGCATCCGCTCGTTCGCCATCACGTAGGCGTGCCGACCGGACAGCTCGTTGGGCAGCACGCTGACGACGTGCGCGCGGGCCAGCAGCTCGTCGTAGGCGGCCCGCTTCTCCGGTTTCAGCTTCTCCCGGTAGTCCATCGCGGGCAGCACCACCTCGACCCGGCCGCCCAGCTCCAGCACCACCCCGGCGAACAGCTGGTCCGCGCCGGGCGCCAGGCAGGTCACCCCGACCAGGGATGACCCGCCCGCCGCCTCGGCCTCCAACGCCGTGCGGATGGCTTCGCGCACGTCGTCGACGCAGTCGGGCGCCAGATTGCTGTGCCCGGTGATCCCCACCCGCATCACTAGGCCGTCCGCACCCCGCGGATCGCCTCACGGGTGTCGCGCACGACCGCGAGGTCGCGGTGCCGCTCCGCCTCCTGGGCGAAGTCCTGCAACTTGCGCACCACCCGCCCGGACGCCAGCCCGGCCGCCGTCGGCAGCACCTGCTGGATCAGCCCGCACGCCTCCTCGGGCTCGCCCGCGACCATCTTCGTGCGGGCCAACCCGATGACGTCGAACGCCCGGTTGCGGACCCTGGCCGGGTCGCGCAGGTCCAGCGCCCGCCTGATGTGCTGCTCGGCCAGCGGCGCCTGCTTCGGGTCGTGCCCGGCCAGGTCCCGCATCCGGGCCCCGATGACGCCTTCCAGCTCCGCCTCGTCGAACGTGTCCAGCCACCACGGGTCCGAGCCGGGCCGCCGCTGGGCGAAGCTGTCCTGCGCCTGCCCGACCGCCCGGTGGAACTCCCGCACCCGACCCATCTGCGCGTACGCCCACGCCTCCCGGGTCAGCAGCAACGCCTGCAACGTCGGCGTCGCGGTGCGCCTGGTGCCGTACTGGCCGAGCTGGACCAGCTCCAACCCGTCCTCGGGTCGCCCGAGGTCGAACATCTGCCTGGCCATCGCGGCCAGGCACAGGGCCGCGAACGGGTCGTTGCGCCCGGCTTTCGCCATGCGCACGCCGAGCACGTAGTACCGCTGCGCGGCGTCGTGCATCCCCGCGTCCCACGACATGCTCGCCGCGACCTTGGACAGCTCGGCCCCGATGAAGAAGGCCCGTTCCGTGGTCGGCCCCGCCGGCGCCCGCGACAACCGCTCGGCCAGTTCCTCCAACTGCCCGAGCACCGCCTTGCGGGCCAGCCCGTACCCGCCTCGCCCGCCCCACCCGCGCAGCCCGTCGGCGACGCGCTGCAGCGCCGCCAACTCCTCCTCGCTGATCGCCGCGCTGGACGACCACCTGGACAGGGGCTGCAAGGGGTGGAGCCACCGCTGGAGCGGTTCGACCAGTGCGGGACCCATCGCCACCGCGGCGGCTCCGGTGAGCGCCGCTCGTCTGCTGATCGCCAAGTCGTTCCTCGCCGTCTCCTCGACCGATCTGGCAATGCTCGACGCGTCCCACGCCGCGGCGAGCACATCGGGCGAGGCGCCGCGATCGGCGCCCGCCTGGCTTGGGATTCCGACGCGGTCGAACCACAGCCGGTCGGCCGGGACGCCGAGCGCCCGCGCGAAGTGGCGCAGGCGGTCGATCCGGTCGATCGGGTTCTCACCGGTCTCGTACCGCGACAGCTGCGCCTGGGAGATGCCCAGCCAGGACGCCATGCGGTCTTGGGTGACGCGGCTGACGTGCTGGGGGTGGTGCCGGTAGGCGGCGAGGAGGGCGCCCATGTTCCGGTCGGTGAACGCGGCGGCCATCGCCTCGTGGTCCCAGAAGTCCGCGGGGACCTCGGGTGGTCCGTAGAGCTCGGTCCGAGCGTTGCGGCGACAACGCTGGCAGAGCCGGTCGGTGTTGTCGGCGGCGATCAACGCCCCGCACGACGGGCATGCGCGCCTGGTACTGGCTGCTCCACGAGCTTTCCGATCCATGGCTCGCTCCCGTCACTGAGCGTGGTCACCAGTCTATAGACATGTGATCAGGAGTCCATGCATTTCGTGCATAAGACGGGGTGGGCCGCACTTCGGCGGCCTCGTGACGGGGCGTGCCGGATGGGGGCCATCCGGCGCGTGCATGGATCCGACCCGATAACGGTGTGGTGGAACGCGGTCGTCCGACGGACGCTCGTGGTGTGCCAGTGCCGGGACGACCCCGCGGCCCGCGCACGCCGCCCGCTCCACCCGACCGGGGAGGGACCTCCACCGATGAGCATCACCGCCGCCACCACCGCAGACAACGGCCCGCGGTACGGGCCACGCGACCGCGCGCACCAGCAGGCACTCGGTGAGGCGATCGCGGGCTACCGGCTGCTCGGCTGGAAGGTGTCCGTCACCGAGCAGGGCGTCTTCCTGCCGCTGGGCCCCGCCACCACCGCCCTGGCCATGCCCGCCCGGATCGGCTCGCGGGTCCTGGCCGACCTCAAGGCCAGGATGCTCGCCGGCCCGGTCACCGTCATCCCGGGCCCGCGGGAGCACTGGATCTTCCTCGCCGAGCTGGTCGCCCTGCTGCCCACGCACCTGAAGGCGCCCGCCGAGGTCCAGTTCGTCCGCTCGCCGCAGCGCATCGCCCTGCCGCCGACGATGACCAGGTACGGGTCGCTGCGCTGGGCGAACCCGCCGTCGCACTCGCGGCACTGGTTCCCGCCGTTCACGGCGGTGCTGGCGCTGGCCCGCACGGCGGTGACCAAGGACCAGTAGGCGAGGATGGGCGGGTGGACCGACGGACGTTGCTGTGCGGACTGCTCGCCCTCACCGCCTGCGGCGCGGGCGGGCCGACGCGTCGGCCCGGGGTCGGCTCCGCCCGCGCGGGTGACCGGATCGCCGGGCTCGCCGACCTGCCGATCGGCTCCGGCGCGCTGGTCGACGTCGCCGGAGACGGCCAGTTGTTGCTGGTCAGGCCATCGGAGTCGGAAGTGCGGGCGTTCAACCCGGCCTGCCCGCACCAGGGCACCACGGTGAACCCGCCCGCCGCCGGCGCGATCACCTGCCCGACGCACCGCAGCGCGTTCGACCCGGTTTCCGGCGCGGTGCTGTCCGGTCCGTCACCCCGCGGGTTGACCGAGGTGGCGGTCTCGGTGGCCGGGCCGGACGTGGTGCTCTCCTGAAGATCCCGTCCCAACGGCCGAACTGTTTGAACCCCCGCTTCACGTCGTGTCGTATTGCCTGTGTGGCCGAACGACCATCCCACCACGACGTAGCGGAGGACTTGCTGTGAGTTCCGTGGAGAAGACAGGGCTGTCCCGTCGCTCGGTGCTGTGCGGCGTGCTGGTCGCGCTGGCGGTGCCGGGCGGCCTGGCCGCGTGCAGCAGCGGCTCGACGCCGAGCGGCGCCGGCACCGGCACCGCGCCCGCCGGGGGCACCCCGACGGGCGGCGGCACCGCGACGAACGGCACGGCGTCCATCGCCGCGTTCGCCGACGTGCCCGACGGCGGCGGCCTGATCGCCGGCAACCCGGCCACCAGCAAGCCGCTGGTGCTGGTGCGCACCGGCGACGCCATCAAGGCCTACGACGCCAGTTGCCCGCACCAGGGCACCGCCGTCTCGCCGCCCGAGAACGGCGTCATCACGTGCCCGAACCACGGCAGCACGTTCGACGCCGCCGACGGCGCCGTGACCAAGGGCCCGGCCACCAAGGGCCTGGCCGAGGTCCCGGTGAAGGTGGAGGCCGGCCAGGTGGTGCTGGCCTGAGCGGACACCCGGCCGGGCCGCCCCCCGGCCGGGGGACCTGCCGCGGGACCCCGCGCGCGTCCCCGACCGGTCGGCCTTGGACAGGTCTGTCGGTGGGCGCACGTACCCTCTACCCGTGGCCGACCCGTCGACCTATCGCCCCGCGACAGGCACCATCCCCGAAGCCCCCGGCGTCTACAAGTTCCGCGACGCCGGCGGCCGCGTGGTGTACGTCGGCAAGGCCAAGAGCCTGCGCCAGCGCCTGAACTCCTACTTCGCCGACATCACCGGCCTGCACCCCCGCACCCGGCAGATGGTCACCACCGCCGCGAGCGTCGAGTGGACCGTCGTCGGCACCGAGGTCGAGGCGCTGCAGCTGGAGTACAACTGGATCAAGGAGTTCGACCCGCGCTTCAACGTCCGCTACCGCGACGACAAGTCCTACCCGGTCCTCGCCGTGACGCTGAACGAGGAGTTCCCCCGCCTGCACGTCTACCGCGGCCCGCGCCGCAAGGGCGTCCGCTACTTCGGCCCCTACGCGCACGCCTGGGCGATCCGCGAGACGCTGGACCTGCTCCTGCGGGTCTTCCCGGCGCGCACCTGCTCGGCGGGCGTGTTCAAGCGGCACGGCCAGATCGGCAGGCCGTGCCTGCTCGGCTACATCGACAAGTGCTCCGCGCCCTGCGTCGGCCGGGTCGGCCCGGACGAGCACCGCGACATCGTCGAGGACTTCTGCGACTTCCTGGCCGGCCGCACCGACTCGATGGTCCGCCGCCTCGAACGCGAGATGACGGCCGCCGCCGAGGAGCTGGAGTTCGAGAAGGCCGCCCGCCTGCGGGACGACCAGGCCGCGCTCAAGCGCGCCCTGGAGAAGCAGTCCGTGGTCCTCGGCGACGGCACGGACGCCGACGTGGTCGCGTTCGCGCAGGACGACCTGGAGGTGTCGGTCCAGGTCTTCCACGTGCGCGGCGGCCGGGTGCGCGGTCAGCGCGGCTGGGTGGTCGACAAGGTCGACGACGGCGGCGTGACCGGCCTGGTCGACCAGTTCGTCACCCAGTTCTACGGCGAGCAGGCCGAGTCGGCGCTGGCCAGTGGCGTGGAGTCGGCGCCGGTGCCGCGCGAGGTGCTGGTGCCCGAGCTGCCCGACGACGCGGCGGCGGTGGAGAAGTGGCTGTCGGACCTGCGCGGCGGCCGGGTGGCGCTGCGGGTGCCGCAGCGCGGCGACAAGCGGGCGCTGATGGAGACGGTGGAGCGCAACGCCAAGGAGGCGTTCCAGCAGCACAAGCTGCGCCGCGCGGGCGACCTGACGGCCCGGTCGGCGGCGCTGCAGGAGCTGCAGGAGGCGCTGGGCCTGGACACCGCGCCGCTGCGCATCGAGTGCACCGACATCAGCCACGTCCAGGGCACCGACGTGGTGGCGTCGCTGGTCGTGTTCGAGGACGGCCTGGCCCGCAAGTCCGAGTACCGCCGCTTCGCCGTCCGCGAGGGCGCCGAGCAGGGCGACGTCGGCTCGATCGCCGAGGTCGTCCGGCGGCGGTTCCAGGCGTTCCTGCGGGACAACAAGGACGTCAAGGCGGGTCCGACGCCCGGCATCGACCCGGAGACGGGCAAGCCGCGCCGGTTCGCCTACGCGCCGAACCTGCTGGTCGTGGACGGCGGCGCGGCGCAGGCGCAGGTAGCCTCCGACGTCTTGGCCGAGCTGGGCATCACCGACGTCGCGGTGGTCGGCCTGGCGAAGCGGCTGGAGGAGGTCTGGGTGCCAGGCGAGCCGGACCCGGTCATCCTGCCCCGCACCAGCGAGGCCCTGTACCTGCTGCAGCGGGTGCGCGACGAGGCGCACCGGTTCGCCATCGCCTACCACCGGCAGAAGCGGTCCAAGCGGATGACGACGTCCGCGCTGGACGAGGTGCCGGGCCTGGGCCAGACCCGCAGGACCGCGTTGCTCAAGCACTTCGGCTCGTTGAAGAAGCTGCGCGAGGCGAGCATCGAGGAGATCAGCGTCGTGCCCGGGGTGGGCAGGCGCACCGCCGAGGCCGTGCTGGCGGCGCTGGGCGCGGCGGAGCCGGTAACCGAAGATCGACAGGAGCAGAAGTGAGCGCACCGGCCGGCGAGAAGTCCGGCATCGAAGTCGCGGTGGTGACCGGCCTGTCCGGGGCGGGCCGCAGCACGGCCGCGAAGTGCTTGGAAGACCTCGGCTGGTTCGTGGTGGACAACCTGCCGCCCGAGCTGATCGCGACCATGGTGGAGCTCGGCGCGCAGGCCAGGGGCGCCATCACCAGGGTCGCGGTGGTGATGGACGTGCGCAGCCGCGCGTTCACCGAGGACCTGGCGGCGGTCATCAAGGACCTGGACGCGCGCGGCTACAAGCCGAAGGTGCTGTTCCTGGAGGCCACCGACGACGTGCTGATCCGCCGGTTCGAGTCGGTCCGGCGCGGCCACCCGCTGCAGGCGGACGGCAGGCTCGCCGACGGCATCGAGGCCGAGCGGGTCCTGCTCACGCCGCTGCGCGAGGAGGCCGACCTGGTGCTCGACACCTCGGCGCTGTCCGTGCACCAGCTGCGCGCCAAGATCGAGGACACGTTCGGCACCGAGTCGGCGACCCGCACCAGGGTCACCGTGCTGTCGTTCGGCTACAAGTACGGCCTGCCGATGGACGCCGACCTGGTGATGGACGTGCGGTTCCTGCCGAACCCGTTCTGGATCCCCGAGCTGCGCGAGCAGACCGGCCTGGACGGCGACGTGCGCAACTACGTGCTCACCCAGGAGGGCGCGGACGAGTTCCTGGACCGCTACCACGAGCTGCTGCGGCTCATCGGCGCCGGCTACCGGCGCGAGGGCAAGCGGTACCTGACGCTGGCGGTCGGCTGCACCGGCGGCAAGCACCGCAGCGTCGCCATCTCCGAGGAGCTGGCGGGCAGGCTGGCCAGCGAGGACGGCATGGCGGTCAAGGTCGTCCACCGGGACCTGGGACGCGAGTGAGCCTCGCAGCGGTCGCGCTGGGCGGCGGGCACGGGCTGCACGCCACGCTCACCGCCCTGCGCCGGGTGACCGACGACGTGACGGCCGTGGTGACGGTCGCCGACGACGGCGGCTCGTCGGGGCGCCTGCGCCGCGAGCTGGGCCTGCTGCCACCCGGCGACCTGCGCAAGGCGATGGTGGCGCTGGCCGGCGAGGACCCGGCGAACGCCCTGTGGTCGACGCTGTTCCAGCACCGGTTCGGCGGCACCGGCGCGCTCGCCGGGCACGCCGTCGGCAACCTGGTGCTGGCGGGCCTGCTGGAGCAGCTGGGCGACCCGGTCGCGGTGCTGGAGGCGGCCGGGCGGCTGCTCGGCGTGCGCGGCCGGGTGCTGCCGATGTGCACCGAACCGCTGTCCATCGAGGCCGAGGTGACCGGCCTGGACGACGACGCCGACGTGGTGCGCCGCATCCGCGGCCAGGTCGCGATCGCCACCACGCCGGGCCGGGTGCAGCGCATCCGGCTGCACGGCCCGGGCGGCCCCGGCGAGGCCCCCCGGGGCTGCGCGCAGGCCGTCGAGGCGGTCCTCGCGGCGGACGTGGTGCTGCTCGGACCCGGCTCCTGGTTCACCAGCGTGCTGCCGCACCTGCTCGTGCCCGAGCTGCACGACGCGCTGGTCCGCACGTCCGCGCGCAAGGTCGTGGTGCTCAACCTCGTCCCCCAACCGGGGGAAACCGACGGCTTCTCGCCGGAGCTGCACCTCGACGTGCTGTGCGAGCACGCGCCCGAGCTGCGGGTGGACGCGGTGATCGCCGACGTCGACGCGGTGCCGGTGCCGGACCGGCTGCGCCGGGCCGCCGCAGCTCTCGGCGCTGCCGCGCACCTCGCGCCGATCGCGGTGGCGGGCGCGCCGGACCGGCACGACCCGGTCGCGCTGGCGCTGGGCATCACGCGGGCGTTGGCCGGCCCTGCTGACGGGACCGGCGGGGCGTCGAGTACAACCCTCCAGGAAGACCGGACGACCAGGGGAGGCGAGGCGCCGTGGCGATGACGTCGGCGGTGAAGGACGAGCTGAGCAGGCTGGCCGTCGCCAAGACCTGCTGCCGCCGTGCGGAGGTCGCCTCCCTCCTGCGGTTCGCGGGCGGGCTGCACATCGTCGGCGGCCGGGTGGTCGTCGAGGCCGAGCTGGACCTGGGCTCCACGGCGCGGCGGCTGCGGCGGGAGATCCACGAGCTGTACGGGCACCAGTCCGACGTGTTCACCATCACCTCCAGCGGCCTGCGCAAGGGCACCCGGTTCGTGGTGCGCGTGGTCAAGGACGGCGAGGGCCTGGCCAGGCAGACGGGCCTGCTGGACCCGCGCGGCCGGCCCGTGCGCGGCCTGCCCGCGCCGGTCGTGTCGGGCGGGGTGTGCGACGCCGAGGCGGCGTGGCGCGGCGCGTTCCTGGCGCACGGCTCGCTGACCGAGCCCGGCCGGTCCTCCTCGATGGAGGTGACCTGCCCCGGGCCGGAGGCGGCGCTGGCGCTGGTCGGCGCGGCCCGGCGGATGGGCATCGGCTCCAAGTCGCGCGAGGTGCGCGGCGCGGAGCGGGTGGTGATAAGGGACGGCGACGCGATCGGCGCCATGCTGACCAGGCTCGGCGCGCACGACAGCGTGCTGGCCTGGGAGGAGCGCCGGATGCGCCGCGAGGTGCGGGCGACGGCGAACCGGCTGGCCAACTTCGACGACGCGAACCTGCGCCGCTCGGCCCGCGCGGCGGTGGCCGCCGCGGCCAGGGTGCAGCGCGCGCTGGAGATCCTGGGCCCCGAGGCGCCCGACCACCTGGCCGCGGCGGGCGCGCTGCGGCTGGCGCACCGCCAGGCGTCGCTGGAGGAGCTGGGCCAGCTGTCCGAGCCGCAGATGACGAAGGACGCCGTGGCGGGCCGCATCCGCCGCCTGCTGGCGATGGCCGACAAGCGCGCCAAGGAACTGGGCCTGCCCGACACCGAGTCCGCCGTCACCGCCGACATGCTCGACGCCGAGGTCTGACGGCCCCGGCGTCCAGGGGCCGGGGGAGCGCGAACCGCTCGTGCGCGCGGGCCCCGCGCGCGTACCGTGCCGCCATGCCGGACGAGGACACCGCGGCGCGCGGCTTCTACGACGGGCTCGCCGAGCGCTACCACCTGCTCTACGCCGACTGGGAAGCCTCGGTCGGCCGCCAGGGCGCGGCCCTCGACGGGGTGCTGCGCCGCGCGCTGGGCCCCGGCCCGAAGGACGTGCTGGACTGCGCGTGCGGCATCGGCACCCAGGCCCTCGGCCTGGCCGCGCTCGGCCACCGGGTCGTCGCCACCGACCTCAGCCCCGCCGCCGCGGCCCGCGCCTCCCGCGAGGCGCGCACCCGCGGCCTGCGGCTGACCACCGCCGCGGCCGACATGCGGTCCCTGCCGGTGCGGGCGGGCCGCTTCGACGCCGTGGTGTGCGCGGACAACTCGCTGCCGCACCTGCTGACCGCCGACGACGTGCGCGCCGCCCTGGCGTCCATGCGGCGCGCGCTCGCGCCCGGCGGCCTGCTGGTCGTCACCACCCGCCCCTACGACGACCTGCTCGCCACCCGCCCGACCGCCACCCCCGCGCACCCCACGACCGGTCCCGCCGGCCGCGCGGTGAGCTTCCAGCTGTGGCACTGGGACGACGACGGCGAGCACTACGACCTGGAGCTGTTCCAGCTCACCGCGAGCGGGGCGGCGTGGACCGCCGACGTCCGCCGGGCCCGGTACTGGGCGCTGGGCCGCGACCGGCTCGCCGGGTTCGCCGCCGACGCCGGGTTCACCGGCGCCACGTGGCACGAGCCGGCCGACACCGGCTTCTTCCAACCGCTGCTCACCGCGAGCAACCCCGATCCGTCCGAGTGACGGCCACACCCATCGGACAGCCGAACGACCGAAAGTTGTTACTTAGAGGTAACAACGCTGACAAGCTGGATTTTCTTGTTCGATAAAGAGATCCTGGAGGTGCGAGTGACCAGGGCCGCAACGTGGCGGCTAGGCTGACTGCGGCTGCCTGGTCAGCCCCATGACTGCACGCCCCTGGCGGAGAACGCCAGTCGAGTACGAGGAGACTCACCGTGACGGTTCGCGTAGGTGTCAATGGTTTCGGCCGCATCGGTCGCAACTTCTGGCGCGCCGTTCAGGCCAGCGGGCACGACATCGAGATCGTCGCCTTCAACGACCTCGGTGACGTCAACACCATGGCCCACCTGCTCAAGTACGACTCCATCCTCGGCCGCCTCGACGGTGAGGTGACCGTGACCGACGAGGGCATCGCGGTCGACGGCAAGGTCATCAAGGCCCTGGCCGAGCGCGACCCCGGCAAGCTGCCCTGGAAGGACCTCGGCGTCGACGTCGTCGTCGAGTCGACCGGCTTCTTCACCGACGCCTCGGCCGCGCGCAAGCACGTGGACGAGGGCGGCGCCAAGAAGGTCATCATCTCCGCGCCGGCCAAGGGCGAGGACCTCACCGTGGTGCTGGGCGCGAACGACGACCAGTACGACGGCTCGCAGACCGTCATCTCCAACGCCTCGTGCACCACCAACTGCCTGGCCCCGCTGGCCAAGGTGCTGCACGACAGCTTCACCATCGAGCGTGGCCTCATGACCACGATCCACGCCTACACCCAGGACCAGAACCTCCAGGACGCGCCGCACAAGGACCTGCGCCGCGCCCGGGCCGCCGCGCTCAACATCGTGCCCACCAGCACCGGCGCCGCGAAGGCCATCGGCCTGGTCCTGCCCGAGCTGAAGGGCAAGCTCGACGGCTACGCCCTGCGCGTGCCCGTGCCCACCGGCTCGGCCACCGACCTCACCGTCACCGTCGGCCGCGACGTCACCGTGGACGAGGTCAACGCCGCCTACAAGGCCGCCGCCGACGGCCCGCTCAAGGGCTACCTGCGCTACAACACCGACCCGATCGTGTCGGCCGACATCGTCACCGACCCGGCGTCGTGCATCTACGACGCGCCGCTGACCAAGGTCATCGGCAACCAGGTCAAGGTCGTCGGCTGGTACGACAACGAGTGGGGCTACTCCAACCGCCTCGCCGACCTGGTCAACCTCGTCGCCGGCAAGCTCTGAGCCAAGAGGCGGATCACTCGCTGTGAAGACTCTCGACGACCTGCTCAGCGAGGGTGTCTCGGGTCGGCGCGTCCTGGTGCGCGCCGACCTGAACGTCCCCCTCGACGGCGACCGGATCACCGACGACGGCCGCGTCCGCGCGTCGGTCCCGACGATCAAGGCGCTCGTGGACGCGGGCGCCCGCGTCCTGGTCGCCGCCCACCTGGGCCGCCCCAAGGGCGAGCCCGACCCCAAGTTCTCCCTCGCCCCCGTCGCCACGCGGCTCGGCGAGCTGCTCGGCCGACCGGTCGAGATCGGCACGGAGGCCGCCGGCGACGGCACCGTCGTGCTGCTGGAGAACATCCGCTTCGACGCCCGCGAGACCAGCAAGGACGACGCCGAGCGCGCCGCCCTCGCCGACGAGCTGGCCGCCAAGGCCGACGCGTTCGTCTCCGACGGCTTCGGCGTCGTGCACCGCAAGCAGGCGTCCGTCTACGACGTCGCGAAGAAGCTCCCGCACTACGCGGGCGGCCTCGTGCTGGCCGAGGTCGAGGTGCTGCGCAAGCTCACCCACGACCTCCAGCGCCCCTACGTCGTCGTCCTCGGCGGCGCGAAGGTGTCCGACAAGCTCGGCGTCATCGCGAACCTGCTGACCAAGGTCGACCGGCTCCTCATCGGCGGCGGCATGGCCTACACCTTCCTCAAGGCCCAGGGCCACGAGGTCGGCGGCTCGCTGCTCCAGGAGGACCAGCTCGACCAGGTCCGCGGCTTCCTCGCCGAGGCCGAGGAGCGCGGCGTCGAACTGGTGCTCCCGGTCGACGTGCTCGCCGCCACCGACTTCGCGGCCGACGCCGAGCACGAGGTCGTGGCCACCGACGCCATCCCCGCCGACCGGCAGGGCCTGGACATCGGCCCGAAGACCCGCGAGCTGTTCGCGAGCAAGCTCGCCGACGCCAAGACCGTCTTCTGGAACGGCCCGATGGGCGTGTTCGAGTTCGAGGCGTTCTCCGGCGGCACCCGCGCGGTGGCCGAAGCGCTGGTCAAGAGCGACGCGTTCACCGTCGTCGGCGGCGGCGACTCGGCCGCGGCCGTGCGCGCCCTCGGCCTGCCCGAGGACGGGTTCTCGCACATCTCCACCGGCGGTGGGGCGTCCCTGGAGTACCTGGAGGGCAAGGAACTGCCCGGCGTGTCTGTGTTGGAGGCGTGATGGCCCAGCGTCAGCCCCTCATCGCGGGCAACTGGAAAATGAACCTCAACCACCTCGAGGCCATCGCCCTGGTGCAGAAGATCGCCTTCTCCCTCCCGGAGAAGTACTTCGCCAAGGTCGAGGTGGCGGTGCTGCCGCCGTTCGTCGACATCCGGTCCGTCCAGACCCTGGTCGACGGCGACAAGCTCAAGCTCAAGTACGGCGCCCAGGACCTCTCGCCGCACGACTCCGGCGCCTACACCGGCGACATCTCCGGCGTGATGCTCGCCAAGCTCGGCTGCTCCTACGTCACCGTGGGCCACTCCGAGCGCCGCGAGTACCACGGCGAGGACGACGCCACGGTCAACAAGAAGGTCAAGGCGGCGCTCAAGCACGGCGTCACCCCGATCTTCTGCCTCGGCGAGCAGCTGCAGGTCCGCGAGGCCGGCGGCCACGTCGAGCACTGCACCGACCAGCTCGTCGCGGGCCTCGAGGGCCTCACCGCCGAGCAGGTCCGCGACGTCGTCATCGCCTACGAGCCCGTGTGGGCCATCGGCACCGGCAAGGTCGCCTCGTCGGCCGACGCCCAGGAGGTCTGCGGCGTCCTGCGGGTCAAGCTCGCCGAGCTGTACGGCGAGGACGTCGCTTCGGCCGTTCGAGTGCTTTACGGCGGCTCGGTCAAGTCCGGCAACATCGCCGAGTTGATCGCCCAGAAGGACGTCGACGGCGCCCTTGTGGGAGGTGCGAGCCTGGATGCGGACGAGTTCGCGAAGCTCTGCGCACTCGCCGCCGGTGGACCTCTACCCTGAAGTGACTGACCCGCGCTCACCCCTCGGTGGTCCACGGTCGGCAGTCAACCGGGTACTCTGTGGCGTCACCTGCCTGACAGCGAGGAAGAAATGATCCTGTTCCTTCAGATCCTGCTGATCGTCTCCAGCCTGCTGCTCATCCTGCTCGTGCTGCTGCACCGCGGGCGCGGCGGCGGTCTGTCCTCGCTGTTCGGCGGCGGTATGCAGTCCAGCCTGTCCGGTTCCAGCGTGGTGGAGAAGAACCTCGACCGACTGACGTTGTTCGTCGGCGCCGTCTGGGTCATCGCCATCGTTGGTGTCGGGCTGTTGATGAAGGTCAACTGACACAGGTCGGCGGGCGCCGACGGCGTCGGCCGACGCGGACACAGGGAATCCACGTGGTGGGGGTGTGAGGGTCGATGGCTGGTGGTAACGCGATTCGCGGTACCCGCGTCGGCGCAGGCCCGATGGGCGAATCGGAGCGCGGCGAGTCCGCGCCCCGACGTCGGGTGTCGTACTGGTGCGCGAACGCGCACGAGTCCCGGCCGTCGTTCGCGGTCGAAGCCGAGATCCCGGAGAACTGGGACTGCCCCCGGTGCGGTCTGCCGGCCGGGCGCGACGAGCAGGCACCCCCTGCTCCGCCGCGCAACGAGCCGTACAAGACCCACCTGGCGTACGTGAAGGAGCGCCGCTCCGACGCGGACGGCGAGGCGATCCTCGAAGAGGCGCTGACCAAGCTGCGCAAGCAGCGCGAAGAGCCCTAGCCGGGCGACAACGGCACGACGGCCCCCGCGGGAACCTCCGCGGGGGCCGTCGTCGCATCACGTCGTCGCACCGACCCCGTCCTCGACCTCGTCGTCGCACCCCGGCCGCTCAGTCCGACCGGGTGAACAGGCCCGCGAACAGCCGCCGCACCAGGACCGCCCCCACCAGCAGGAAGAACACCAGCACCACCAGCGTCGACGTCGTGCCGCCGGTCGAACTGGTCAACGCCACGTCCACGCTGCCCACCAGCACCACACCGCAGTCCGCGCGGATCACGTGCCGCCCCGGCTGGATCGTGGTGAACTCCACCCTGGTGCTGAACGTGCCCGACCCGTCCGCCTTCGCCGTCCCGACCGCCTCGCCCAGCGAGCTGAGCCGCACCGGCGAACCGGGCTCGCACCCCGTCCCGGTCGCGGTCAGCGGATCGCCCGGCTGGATGTTGTCCTTGTCCAGGGTCAACGCCCCGTCACCGTCGAACGGCGCCGTCGTCGTCACCGCCGGCGGGGCGGAGCTGCCGGTCGTCGTGGTGGTCGTGGCCGTCGTGGTGGTCGTCGTCGTGGTGGTCGTGGTGACCGGCGGACGCGTGGTCGTCGTCGTCACCGGCGGGGGAGCGGTCGTCGTCGTGACCGGCGGCGCGGTGGTCGTCGTCGTGGGCGTCGGCGTCACCGTGAAACCGTCCGACGGGGTCGACGTCGACGCGCACTGCGGGCGGACCGTGACCCGGTGCCCACCCACACCCGCGTCCGACGGCGCCTTCCCCGAACCCGACCCCGACCCGCGCCCCGTGTGCCGACCGCTGCCGACCACCTGCCTGCCGTCCCACACCAGCTGCACGGTGTAGTTCTGGCAGTCCGGGTCCAGGTACACACCGGACCAGCTCACCGAGAACGTCGTCCCGGCCGGACCCGAATCCGGGCTCACGGTGGCCACGCCCTGCTGCTGCGCCGACACCGGCGCCGCCACAAGGGCCGTAACGCCATAGGCCACGGCACCGAGTAGAGCTAGTGTTCCAGCCGATCGCATACAGACTCCCGGATACCCGTCCGCCGACCCACCATGAGGTGCCCCTGTGAGACGCATTATGAGCAGCGTCGGTTCACTGCTCCTGTGCGGGATCTTCCTCGGCGTCGCACCGGCCGACGCCGCGGGGGACGCGGTCACCATCAACGCCACAGTGGACGGCACCCCGGTCGGCTCGGGCGAACTGCTGCTCGACCCGTCCGCGTCCTCCCGCATCTCCGTCACCGTCCACAACGGAACGGACGCGGTCCTGCACGTCAAGACCATCCGGCTGGCCGGCACGGCGCTGGCGCTGACGTTCTTCTCCTACGACACCACCGTGCCGTTCGACGTGCCCGCCAAGCAGAGCGTCACCCGCGGCTTCGTCCTCGACCTCGGCCAGCTCGGCACGCAGGCCACCGGCCTGCTGCCCACCGAGCTGGAAGTCCTCGACACCAACCGCGACCCGATCGCGGCCATCGCCACCACCGGCGACGTCCGCGGCTCGGTGTGGTCGGTGTACGGGGTGTTCGGGCTCGCGGTGTTCGGCCTGACCGTGCTCGCCTGGACCGGCGCCCTGATCGCCCTGGCCCGCCGCCGACTGCCCGCCAACCGGTGGCAGCGGGCCATGCGGTTCCTGCCCGCCGGCGTCGGCACCGGGCTCGTCGCGGTCATCTCGCTGTCCGTGCTGCGGATCATGGCCCCCGCGCCGGCCGCCGAGATCCCGTTCATCCTCGGCGCGGCCGCGGCGGCGTTCGCCCTGGGCTACCTGACCCCGCACCCCGACTCGACCCTGGACCCACCCTTGGATCCGCCCGCTGATCCGCCGTTCGACCCGGAGAGCACCCAGCGCATCACCCGGCCGCTGCCCGGCGGTGTCGCGTGACGGTGTCGGCGAACGTCGTCGCGGCACTACCGCAGTACGAGATCGGCGCCGAGGTCGGGCGCGGCGGGATGGGGGTCGTGTACGCGGCCGTGCACCGGCCGCTGGGGCGGGCGGTGGCGGTGAAGCGGCTGCCGGGCGTGCTGGCGTCCGACGAGCGGATGAGCGCCCGGTTCGCGCACGAGGCGCGGCTGCTGGCGCGGCTCGACCACCCGCACATCGTGCCCGTGTACGACTACGTGCAGGACCGCGGCGAGCACCTGCTGGTGATGGAAAAGCTCGACGGTGGCACGGTGTGGTCGAAGTTCACCGGTCCAGGCGTCACACCCGCCCAATCGTGTGCTCTGGGGCTGGCGATGCTGTCCGGCCTCCACGCCGCGCACGGCGCCGGGGTGCTGCACCTGGACGTGAAGCCGAAGAACCTGCTGTTCACGTCCGGCGGGGTGCTGAAGGTCGCCGACTTCGGGATCTCGCAGGTGGTCAGCGAGGGTGCGACGCTGGTGACGCACGGTGGCCAGGTGCTCGGGACACCCGCGTACCTGTCACCCGAACAGGCCCTGGGCAACCCCCTCAGCCCCGCCGCCGACGTCTACGGCGCCGCGACCGTGCTGTACGAACTGCTGAGCGGCCGCCTGCCGTTCGACAGCGGCGGCGGCGCCCTGGCGATGATCCAGCGCCACGTGTACCAGCAACCGCGCCCCCTGGTCGAAGTCCCACCCCCGCTCGCGCGGGTGGTGATGCGCGGCCTGGAACGCGACCCCGCGGCGAGGTACCGCAACGCCGAGACCTTCGCCGTCGACCTGGCCACCGCCGCCACCGAGGTCTTCGGCCGGGACTGGCTCCTGCGCCTGCGCACCCCGGTCCACCTGACCCCCCAAGTAGCCGCCGCCACCCACCCCGCCACCACCTACGCCACTGCCGCCACCCACCCCACCGGCTCCCACCCTCCCTCCACCTCTCCCTCACTCCGCGAAACCCTCAACCACCCCGTCCGCGCAACCCTCGCCGACACCGACACCCCACCGACCCCCGCCCACCTGGGCGCCGCCCCCCTGATCCCCGCCGCCCAAATCCTCACCCCACCGAAACCGGCACGCTGGTTCGCCCTGGCAGCGGCCCTGACCGGCGCCCTGATGCTGGCCACCCCGTTCACCGCCCCGACCCGCTCCCTGCCACCGCTCACCGCCGACCTGAGCAAACCGGTGACCATCGGCACCGGCAACCCCACCACTGCCCGCCTGACCGTGACGGCGGCCGGCATCACCCTGGCCGACGTCCCCGCCACACCCCCGTCCCCCGCCGAGGCCACCCCCACCTCCCCGCTGACCTTCGAACTCCCCGGCGCCAGCCGCTGGATCGTGGGAGGTGCAGCGGTGGCCACGGTGACGACCGGCGGCGAGTCGCAGGACTACTCCCTCCAGCCGACCACCAACCCGATGGTCAGCATCATGGGCGCGGGGAGCGCGGTGCTGCTGCTGTTCGCACTCGCGTACCTGGAGTCGATCCTGCGATCCCTGCGCCGACACCGCCGCCCCGCAGGTCCCACCGCAATCCTCAGCGCCGCCCCGCTGGGGTTCGCGCTCGGCGTGGCGGTGTGGCTCCTGCCGTCCGTGCTGCTGCGCCACACCCCCGACCTGTGGCCGGCACTGGTCTGCGGCGCACTGGGCTCGGCCGCCGCCGTGTGCACGGCCATCGCCACCGGCCGGTCCGCTCTCCGCTGAGCGGCGATTCTCCCGCTGGACGCTCGGCGGTCGCCGACGCTCGTGACCGCCGCAGTTCACCGGGCGACGGGACGCGATAGGACGCGACGGGGGCGATCCTGCGGGCGGTCTGGCTGCCGAGAGCCCTGCCGCCGAGTTTGGCTGCCGAGAGCTTGACCGCCTAGGGCCCGGTCGCCGACTACCTCGCCGCTGCGCTGAGAATCTTGCCCATCGCCGACTGCCTATCCGCTTGAAGCCTGCCTACCTGCCTACCTGCCTACCTGCCTACCTGCCTACCTGCCCAAGCTTGGTCGCTGGCTGCTTAGCCGCCCGAGTCCCGGCCGCCGACTGCCTGCCTGCTCGAAGCCTGGCCGCTGGCTGGCTGCCTGGCCGCTGGCTACCCAGCCACTCGGAGCCTGGCCGCTGACAGCCTGGTCCCCGACTGCCTGGCTGCCGAAGCCTGACCGAGGCGGCGGGAGGTCGGGCGGTAGGCCGCTCGCCGGTGGACTGACTGTCGATGCTCCGGCTACCAGCGGGCCGAGTGGGTGGCGGTTGGCAGGTGGCGGGTAGCTGGGTGGCGGAGGAGGCGGGTTGGGCAAGGGTGAGTGGCGGTCAGTGGCGGTGGGCGGTGGGGTAGTGGGCGGTGAGGAGTGGTGGGGTGGTGGCGGTGCGGGGTCGGGGTGGTGGTGGTGCGGGGTGGTGGGCCGGTGGGGTTGGCGGGTGGGTTGGTCGGGCGGTCCTCGTTGTTTCAACCGACGTTCGAGGTCGAGAATAACAGTGTTTCCTGGGCAAGTTCGGTGATGATCACTCGAATGAGTGACCCATGGCGTCAGTTGTCCATGGGTCTGACCAGGGGGAACGTCACGCGCACCGAGAATCCGCCGTCGTCCGTGGGCCCGGCCTCCAGCTCACCGTTCAACAGCGCCGCCCGCTCCCGCAGCCCCACCAACCCGTGCCCCCCGCTGGGCAGCGCCCCGCAGTCGTGCGACCCCTCCGGGCGGTCGTTGCGGATCTCCACGGACAACCGGTCGACCTCCGACACCACCCGCACGGTCGTCGGAGCGCCGCACGCGTGCTTGCGCACGTTCGTCAAAGCCTCCTGCACCGTCCGGTACACCGCGCCCGACACCGGCGCGGGCAGGTCGGCGACCTGGCCCTGCACGCTCAACGTCGCCGGAATCCCCGCGGAACTCACCAGTTGGGGCAGGTCCTCGACCCGGGGTTGCGGCGAGTCGTCACCGCTGGTGGTCCGCAGCACGCTCACCAACTGCCGCAGCTCGTCCAACGTCCGCGTGCTCAGCATCCGGATCGTCCCGGCCACCTGCCTCGCGTTCGGGTCGGCCGCCGCCACGCGCAGGGCGCCCGCCTGCATCGCGATCAAGCTCACCTGGTGCGACACGACGTCGTGCATCTCCCGCGCCAACCTGGCCCGCTCGTCCGACCGCACCGCGTGCGCGTGCAGCATCCGCTCCCGCTCCCGGCTCGCCGCCAGCTCGGCGATCCGCGCCGACAACTCCTCCCGCGCGTGCGCCAGCAACCCGATCGCGATCGGCATCCCCGCGACGATGCACCCGTAGATCGCGTTGTGCACGTGCGTCTTCCAGTCCAGCGCCACGAACTCGTCCGGCGGCCACACGAAGAACCGGCTCAGCCACACCAGCCCGGCCCCGACGTAGGTCTGCGCCGACAGCAGCTTCCGCCGCGCCAACGTCCCCAGCGCGATCATCGCCGCCAGCTGCGCCCACCCGGCCAGGAACCCGGGCACGGCGATCAGCACCACCAGGAACGGGAACCGGCGGCGCAGGGCGACGGCGGCCACCGAGATGATCGACAGCACGTAGTTGTACCGCTCGGCCTCGGGCACGACCCGCAGCCACACGTCCAGCGCCGCGATCCCGACGGCCGCCACGTCGAACGCCAGCTGCCGGTGCCGCCCCAGCCACCGCCCGAGCACCCCGAGGAAGGCAGCACGCCGCACCCGTTCGGGCGGGACGCCGTTGACCCGACCGCTCGGCAGCCTCTCGACAGCGTTGCCGGCCAGGGTCGGACCTCCTGTGTCAGCTATCCGCCGGTCCTCACCGTACTGCGCTGTCATCGCGCTTGGCATGACCCGCCTCTCCGCCCCCGACCGTCCTCGATCGACCCGCTCACCCTTCGAGATGCTGTGATTACCCGATCGGAACGCCCGGCAGCGGACAAAATTGCGAGCGCGAACGTCCGGTGAGCGGACACCGTGGCCGGGGTCAGACTTTGAGTGCCGCACATCACGCCGCTGCCGCCGTGCCCGAGGGGCGACGGCGGCAGCGGGTGGAGCAGTGGGGGCTCAGTCCGATGGCGGGGTGAACAGGTCCGGCGCCTCCGCCGCGGCGGCCGAGTCGAGCAGCCACAGGGTGCGCTGCCGACCGAGGGCGCCCGCGGCGGGCAGGTCGACCTCGTCCGCTCCGGTGAGGCCGGTGGCGACGGCCCCGGCCTTCGCCGAGCCGGTGGTCATCAGCCACACCTCGCGCGCCGCGCGGATCGCGGGCAGGGTGAGGCTGACCCGCGTCGGCGGCGGCTTGGGGCAGTCGCGCACGGCCACGACCGCGCGCTCCCGCTCCCGGACGGCCGGCGACGCCGGGAAGATCGAGGCCACGTGCCCCTCCTCCCCGACGCCGAGCAGGCACACGTCGAACGACGGCGCGGAACCGCCGCCGGCCGCGAGCAGTTCGGCGGCGTACGCCTCGGCGGCGGCCTCCGGGTCGTCACCGAACCGCCCGTCGGACGGCTCCACGACGTGCACGCGCGCCGCCGGCACCGGGACGTGGTCCAGGAACGCCTCGCGCGCCTGCGTCTCGTTGCGGTCCGGGTGCCCGGCGGGCAGGAACCGCTCGTCGCCCCAGTACAGGTCGACCCGGCTCCAGTCCACCGCGTCCCGGGCGGGCGTGTCGCGCAGGTGCCGCAGCACCGCCGCGCCGGTCCGGCCGCCGGTCAGCACCAGCGACGCCGAACCGCGCTCGTGCTGCGCGTCCACCAGCCCGGTGACCAGGCGGGCGGCCGCGGCGGCGGCCAGCAGGTCGCCGTCGCGGTGCACCACCACCTCGGGACGGCTCACGAACCCGCCTTCGTCTTGGACTTGGCCTGCTTCGGGGCCTTGGCCACAGCCTTGGCCGCGGGCTTCTCGGCGGCAGCCGAGGCGGGCTTGGCGGCAGCGGGCTTGGCGGCAGCGGGCTTGGCGGCAGCGGGCTTCGAGGCGGCGGGCTTCGAAGCGGCAGGCGCGGAGGACGCGTCGGCAGCGGCCGGGGTGTCGGCCTTCACGGCGCCCTCGGACTTCGCCTTGGCGGTTCCGGTTCCGGTTCCGGCCGAGGACTTGCGGGCCGTGGCGGGCTTGCGCGAAGCCGCGGAAGCCGCAACAGGCGCGGCAGGCGCCGCCGCGGCGGCCTTGGCCGGCTTCGGCGTGGTCCGACCGCGCACGACCTTGCCGAGCGACCGCAACGCCGTCTCGTACACCTCGTCCGGGTCCAGCCGGCGCAGCTCCTCGGCCAGGCAGTCCCGCACCTGGCGCCGCTGCAGCGCGACCCGCCGCTCCGGCTGGCCGGGCTGGGTCAGCGCGCCGACCTTCCCGTCCGGCCGCGACAGCTCCACCACACCGGACCGGCGCTCCAGCCGCACGTCGACGATGCCCTCGCCGCGCGCCGCCTTCGCCCGCCTCACCGGCACCCGCAGGCACCCGGCGAGCCAGGCGGCCAGCAGGTCGGTCGACGGCGAGTCGCTCTCCCCGCTCACCTCGGCCTCGGTGACCTTCTCGTGCGGCGGCAGGTCGAACGCCGACGCGAGCATCGCCCGCCACAGCGTCAACCGGGTCCACGCCAGGTCGGTGTCGCCGGGCGTATAGCCGGCGCGCCGCTGCTCCAGCGCCTTGATCGGGTTCTTCTCGGCCGCCGCGTCGGTGATCCGGCGCTGCGCGAGCTGCCCGATCGGGTCCTGCGCGGGCACGGCGGGCGCCTCGTTCGGCCACCACGCCACCACCGGGGTGTCCGGCAGCAGCAGCGGCACGACGCAGGAGGCGCCCTCGTTGGCCAGCTCGCCGTACAGCCGCAGCACGATGACCTCGGACGCGCCCGCGTCACCGCCGACGCGGATCTGCGCGTCCAGCCGGGGGGCGGCCTTGCGCGCGCCGCGCGCCACCACGATCACCCGGCACGGGTGCTCGCGGCTGGCGTCGTTGGCCGCGTCGATGGCCTCCTCGGTCTTGGTGCCGTCGTCGGTCACGATGACCAGCGTCAGCACCCGGCCGAGGGTGACCGCGCCGCCCTCCTCGCGCAGCCGCACGAGCTTGCTGTTGACCTGCGACGTGGTGGTCGAGGGCAGGTCGATGATCACGGACGCCTCCAGTGCCTGCCGGTGCGGGCCAGCATCTCGTCCGCCGACGCCGGCCCCCAGGTGCCTGCCTTGTACTTCTCCGGCGCGCCGGTGGCGCCCCAGTGCGCGAGGACCGGGTCCAGGATCTCCCAGGACAGCTCGACCTCGTCGTTCTTCGGGAACAGCGACGGCTCGCCGAGCAGCACGTCCAGCAGCAGCCGCTCGTAGGCCTCCGGGGACGACTCGGTGAACGCGTGCCCGTACCCGAAGTCCATCGTGACGTCGCGGACCTCCATGGTGTTGCCGGGCACCTTGGAGCCGAACCGGATGGTCACGCCCTCGTCCGGCTGCACCCGCACCACCAGGGCGTTCTGCCCCAGCTCCTCGGTCGCGGTGTCGTCGAACGGCAGGTGCGGCGCGCGCTTGAACACCACGGCCACCTCGGTGACGCGGCGGCCGAGGCGCTTGCCGGTGCGCAGGTAGAACGGCACACCGGCCCAGCGCCGGGTGTTCACCTCGCAGGTGATGGCCGCGTAGGTCTCGGTGACCGAGTCCTTGGCGAACCCGCCCTCCTCCACCAGGCCGGGCACCTTCTGCCCGCCCTGCCAGCCGCCGGTGTACTGGCCGCGCGCGGTGGTCCCGTCGAACGGCCCGACCGGGCGCGTCGCGGACAGCACCTTCACCTTCTCCGCGCGCAGGTCGCTCGGCCGGAACGACACCGGCTCCTCCATCGCGGTCAGCGCGAGCAGCTGGAGCAGGTGGTTCTGGATCACGTCGCGGGCCGCGCCGATGCCGTCGTAGTACCCCGCGCGACCGCCGAGGCCGATGTCCTCGGCCATGGTGATCTGCACGTGGTCGACGTAGTTGGCGTTCCAGATGGGCTCGTAGAGCTGGTTGGCGAAGCGCAGCGCCAGGATGTTCTGCACCGTCTCCTTGCCGAGGTAGTGGTCGATGCGGAACACCGACTCCTCGGGGAAGACGTCGTTGACGGTCTTGTTGAGCTGCTTGGCGCTGGCCAGGTCGTGGCCGAACGGCTTCTCGATGACCACCCGGCGCCACTGGTCGGGGCTGTCGGTGGGCGGCGTGGCCAGGCCCGCGCGCTTGAGCTGGTTGACCACCGTGGTGAACGCGCTGGGCGGCACCGACAGGTAGAACGCGTGGTTGCCGCCGGTGCCGCGGTCGCGGTCCAGGTCGGACAGCGTCGCGGCGAGCGTGTCGAACGCGGCGTCGTCGTCGAACGTGCCCTGCACGAACCGGATGCCCTCGGCGAGCTGGTCCCAGACCTCGGACCGGAACGGCGTGCGCGCGTGCTCCTTGACGGCGTCGTGCACGACCTTCATGAAGTCCTGGTCGGCCCAGTCGCGGCGGGCGAAGCCGACGAGCGCGAAGCCCGGCGGCAGCAGGCCGCGGTTGGCCAGGTCGTAGATCGCGGGCATGAGCTTCTTGCGGGACAGGTCGCCGGTCACGCCGAAGATCACCAGGCCGGACGGCCCGGCGATCCGCGGCATCCGCTTGTCCCGCGGGTCGCGCAGCGGGTTGCGCTTGGCGGGAGCGCTCACGAGCCGTCCTCCTGGATCGCTTCCACGAGCTGCGCGAGCCCGGCGACGCGGTCGGTCAGGTGCAGCCGCAGCACCGGCCGGCCGTGCTCGGCGAGCACCTGGCCGTCGCCCAGCGCCTGCGCCGTCTGCAGCGTGCTGAGGTCGTACGGCCGGCCCGGCACCTCCAGGTGCGTCTCGGACGCGCCGGTGAGCTGCAGGAAAACGCCGTTCTGGTGACCGCCCTTGTGGTACTGGCCGGTCGAGTGCAGGAACCGCGGTCCCCACCCGTACGTGGTCTGCAGGTGCGTCCGCTGCGCCAGCTCCGGGCGGACCAGCGCGAACGACGCGTCGTCCAGCCGGTCCAGGTACGCCTGCACGGACAGGTAGCCGTGCTCGGGAGCGGCGGCGACGAGCGCCCGCAGCGCCTCGGTGACCGTCTTCACGTCCGCCGGCAGCCAGCCCTCGCTCGGGTGGACCTCGATCGGACCGTCCACGAAGGCCGGTTCGGCCGACGACGCGGCGGGGGAGTCCAGCAGGGACCGGGCCGCCTTCTTCGCCGCCTCGACGTCGGGCTGGTCGAACGGGTTGATCTCCAGCACCCGGCTGACGAGCGCGGTCGCGTACTCCCAGACCAGGAACTGCGCGCCGAGCGAGCCCTCGACCGAGAGCGTGGACGAGCCGGTGGCCGGTCCGATCGCGACGGTGGTGGCGTCCGAGCGGGCGTCCACGAAACCGGGCGCGCCGGGACCCTCGACCACCACCGGCAGCAGGCCGGTGCCGTTCTTGCCGGTCGACTCGGCGATCAGCTGCTCGGCCCAGTCGCCGAACCCGGCGATGCCGGAGCCGGTGTCGGCGAACACGATCTTCTCCGCGCCGTGCGCGTGCGCCACCGCGAACGTGGCGGCCAGCACGACCGCCGGGTTGTCCGGCGAGTCGGCCGACACCAGCGGCGCGGCGGCCGCGGCCTCGTCCAGCAGCCGGCCGACGTCCGCGCCGGCCAGGCCCGAGGGCACCAGGCCGAACGCGGTGAGCGCCGAGTACCGGCCGCCGACGTGCGGGTCGGCCAGGAACACCCTGCGGTAGCCCGCTTCCCGCGACGCCGCCTCCAGCGGCGAGCCCGGGTCGGTCACCACGACGATCCGCGACGCCGCGTCGATCCCGGCGGCCTCGAACGCGGCCTCGAAGATCCGCCGGTGGCTGTCGGTCTCGACGGTGCCGCCCGACTTGGACGACACCACCACGACGGTGCGCTCCAGGTCGCCCGCCAGCGCGTCGGCGACCTGGCCGGGGTCGGTGGTGTCGAGCACGACCAGCGGGACGCCGGCCGTGCCCGTGATCACCTCGGGCGCGAGCGACGAGCCGCCCATGCCGGCGAGGACCACCCGGTCCACGCCCTCGGCCAGCAGCTCGCCGCGTAGCGCGGTGATCTCCGCGACCAGCGGGCGGGACGTCTCGTGCAACGTCGTCCACGCCAGGCGGATCGACGCCTCCGACTCCGCCCCGGCGCCCCACAGGGTGGCGTCACCGGCGGTGAGCCTGCTCGGAGCCGAGTCGCGGACCAGGTCGCCGACGACGATGTCGACCTGGTCCTGGTTCGGCGTGCGGACGATCTCCACGGAGATCACCTCGGTCATCTTCAGTACCCGTCCTCAGCCCTTGGCCTGGTTCAGCTGTCCGGTCACCGTCTCGAGCAGTTCGGCCCACGACTTCTCGAACTTGTCGACGCCCTCGGTCTCCAGCGCGACGAACACGTCGTCCAGGTCGATGCCGACCTCGACCAGCCCGTCGAAGACCTCCTGCGCCCGCGCGGCCCGCCCGCTGACGGTGTCACCCTCGATCCTGCCGTGGTCGGCGACCGCGTGCAGGGTCTTCTCCGGCATCGTGTTGACCGTGCCGGCCACCACGAGCTGGTCCACGTACCGGGTGTCGGAGTACTGCGGGTCCTTCACACCGGTGGACGCCCACAGCGGGCGCTGCGCGCGGGCGCCGTCGGCGGCCAGCGCCTCCCAGCGCTCGCCCTTGAACGTCTCCTCGTACGCGGCGTAGGCCAGCACGGCGTTCGCGATGGCCGCCTTGCCGCGCAGCTCCGCCGCGGCCGGGGTGCCCAGCGCGTCCAGCCGCTTGTCGATCTCGCTGTCCACCCGGGACACGAAGAACGACGCCACGGAGTGGATGCCGTGCAGGTCGTGCCCGTTGGCCTTGGCCTGCTCCAGGCCCGTGACGAACGCCTCCATCACGTGCCGGTAGCGCTCGACGGAGAAGATCAGCGTCACGTTCACGCTGATGCCCTCGGCGAGCACCCGGGTGATCGCGGGCAGGCCCTCGACCGTGGCCGGGATCTTGACCAGCAGGTTCGGCCGGTCCACGGCCTTGGCCAGGTCCAGCGCCTCGGCGACGGTGGCCTCGGTGTCGTTGGCCAGCCGCGGGTCGACCTCGATCGACACCCGGCCGTCGACGCCGTCGGTGGCGGTGTAGAGGTCGCGGAACAGGTCGCACGCGTGGCGCACGTCCGAGGTGGTGATCTCGCGGACCGCCGTGTCGGTGTCCGCGCCGCGCGCGACCAGCTCGCGCACCTGCTCGTCGTACGCGGCGCCCTTGGCCAGGGCGGCGGCGAAGATGGTCGGGTTGGTGGTCACGCCGACGACGTGCTGGTCGGTGATCAGGCCGGCCAGGTTGCCGGTGTTCAGCCGCTCGCGGGACAGGTCGTCCAGCCAGATCGACACGCCCGCGTCGCTGAGCTCGGCCAGCGGATTGGTGCTCATCTCGTCAACTCCCGTGCAGTCTGTGTGGGATTGGGCCGGTCCGGTCACTTGACCTCGGCGAGCGACCGGCGGGCCGCCGCGACGACGTTCTCCGTCGTGAACCCGAACTCCCGGAACAGCGTCTGGTAGTCCGCCGACGCGCCGAAGTGCTCGATGGAGACGATCTCGCCCGCGTCGCCCGCGAACCGGTGCCACGGCTGGGCGATGCCCGCCTCGACCACCACGCGCGCCTTCACCGACGACGGCAGCACCTGCTCCTGGTAGCCCTTGTCCTGCGCGTCGAACCACTCGACGCTCGGCATGGACACCACCCGGGTGGCGACGCCCTCGGCCTCGAGGACCTTGCGCGCCTCCACCGCGATCTGCAGCTCCGAGCCGGTCGCGATGAGGATCAGCTCCGGCTCGCCGTCGCCCTCCAGCACGTAGCCGCCGCGCGCGACGCCCTCGGTCGCCTTCTCCTTGGTGCCTTCGAGCACCGGCAGGTTCTGCCTGGTCAGGGCGATGCCCTTCGGGCCCTCGGCGTTCTCGACGATGGCCCGCCAGGCGGCGGCCGTCTCGTTCGCGTCACCCGGGCGCAGGACGGTCAGGCCGGGGATGGCGCGCAGCGCGGCCAGGTGCTCGATCGGCTGGTGCGTGGGGCCGTCCTCGCCGAGGCCGATGGAGTCGTGCGTCCACACGTAGACGACCGGGGACTTCATCAGCGCGGCCAGCCGGACCGCCGGGCGCATGTAGTCGCTGAACACCAGGAACGTGCCGCCGTACGGGCGGGTCGGGCCGTGCAGCGCGATGCCGTTGAGGATCGAGCCCATGGCGTGCTCGCGGACGCCGAAGTGCAGCGTGCGGCCGTACGGGCTGGTCTTCCACATCTTGGTGGAGATCGACTCCGGGCCGAACGACTCGACGCCCTTCATCGTGGTGTTGTTCGACTCGGCCAGGTCGGCCGAGCCGCCCCACAGCTCGGGCAGCACGTCCTTGAGCGAGTTCAGCACCTCGCCGGACGCCTTGCGGGTGGCGACGCCCTTCGGGTCCGGGTCCCACGACGGCAGCGCGTCGGCCCAGCCCTCGGGCAGCCGGTTGTTCACCAGGCGGTCCAGCAGCGCCTTGCGCTCCGGGTTCGCCTCGGCCCACGCGTCGAACGACTCCTGCCACTCCGACTTGGCCGCCTCGCCGCGCTTGACCACCGCGCGGGTGTGCTCCAGCACCTCGTCGGAGACCTCGAAGGTCTGCTCCGGGTCGAAGCCCAGGATGCGCTTGACCTCGGCGACCTCGTCCGCGCCCAGGGCCGCGCCGTGCGCCGCGCCGGTGTTCTGCTTGGTCGGGGCCGGGAAGCCGATGATCGTGCGCAGCAGGATGAACGACGGGCGCTCGGTCTCCGCCTTGGCGTTGCGCAGCGCCTCCAGGATGCCGGCGACGTTCTCGCCGCCCTCCACGACCTGCACGTGCCAGCCGTAGGCCTCGTAGCGCTTCGCGGTGTCCTCGGACAGCGCGATCGCGGTGTCGTCCTCGATGGAGATCTTGTTGTCGTCGTAGATCACCGTCAGGTTGCCCAGCTTCTGGGTGCCCGCCAGCGACGACGCCTCGGACGTCACGCCCTCCTCGATGTCGCCGTCGGAGGCGATCACGAAGATGTCGTGGTCGAACGGGCTCTGCCCGACCGGGGCGTCCGGGTCGAACAGGCCGCGCTCGCGGCGCGCGCCCATCGCCATGCCGACGGCGGAGGCCAGGCCCTGGCCCAGCGGGCCGGTGGTGATCTCCACGCCGTTGGTGTGCCGGTGCTCGGGGTGGCCGGGGGTCTTCGAGCCCCACGTGCGCAGCGCCTTGAGGTCGTCCAGCTCCAGGCCGTAGCCGTTGAGGAACAGCTGGATGTAGAGCGTCAGGCTGGAGTGGCCCGCGCTCAGCACGAACCGGTCGCGGCCGATCCAGTCGGCGTCGGCCGGGTCGTGCCGCATCACGCGCTGGAACAGCGCGTACGCCAGCGGCGCGAGGCTCATGGCGGTGCCGGGGTGGCCGTTGCCGACCTTCTGCACGGCGTCCGCGGCCAGGACGCGCGCGGTGTCGACCGCCCGCCGGTCGAGGTCGGTCCAGTCGTCGGGCAGGTGGGCTTCGGTCAACCGGGCGATGTCATCGGTGACGGACACTGACTTCCAGCTCCAAACTCACTAGGCGGCGGTTGTGACGGCCGGGTGCGAACTTAATCGATCCCGTCAGGCCCGATCCGCGGCTACCAAGGTCCACCGGCCAGCCTAGTCCGACCGGCGGACGCGCGTTGCACTCACGCTCTGTGGATATACGCACAGCCCTGGTCGGTATGCGCACAGCCGTGGCTGGTGCGTTCGGGGAGTACCCGAACGGGCTGCCTTCGGAACCCGCGGTTACGATCTGTCCATCCCCTGACCTGATGAGGAGCGCGACGCCATGAGTGCCGTCACCGAGGCTCCGGCGCGGTCGCCCCGACAGGTCGTCGGCGCGTACGTGGCGCTGACCAAGCCCCGGGTGATCGAGCTGCTGCTGATCACCACTATCCCGGCGATGCTCCTGGCGGAGCGCGGCCTGCCGCCGCTGTGGCTGATCGCGTGCACCCTGACCGGCGGCACCCTCGCCGCCGGCTCGGCGAACGCGCTGAACTGCTACGTCGACGCCGACATCGACTCGGTGATGAAGCGCACCAGCGCCCGGCCGCTGGCGAAGGACTCGATCCCGCCGCGCAACGCGCTGGTCTTCGGCATCGTGCTCGGCGTCGTGTCGTTCGGGTTCCTGTGGCTGACCACGAACCTGATGTCGGCCGTGTTCGCGGTGGCCACGATCCTGTTCTACATCTTCGTCTACACCCTGGTGCTCAAGCGCCGCACCTCGCAGAACATCATCTGGGGCGGCATGGCCGGCTGCATGCCGGTGATCATCGGCTGGTCGTCGGTGACCGGCACGGTGGCGTGGCCCGCGCTGGTGATGTTCGGCGTGATCTTCTTCTGGACGCCGCCGCACACGTGGGCGCTCGCGATGAAGTTCAAGGAGGACTACGCGCGGGCGGGCGTGCCGATGCTGCCGGTGGTGGCGACGGCGCAGCAGGTCACCCGGCAGATCGTCATCTACTCGTGGATCACCGTGGTGTGCACGCTGCTGCTGGCGCCGGTCACCTCGTGGATCTACGTGGCGGTGGCGGCGGCGTCGGGCGTGTGGTTCGCGGTGTTCGCCCACCGGCTGCACGGCGTCGTGCGGCGCGGCGGGTCGACCAACACGATGAAGTTCTTCCACCTGTCGAACCTGTACCTGATGCTCGTGTTCTGCGGCCTGGCCGTGGACGCGGTGGTCGGGCTGCCGGTGCTCGGCTGGCCGTTCTGAGCTTGATGCACTTTCCGCATGTTTGCGGATAGCTAGCCTGGTCGGCATGTCCGTTCAGGGGGATGGAAGACCACCCGACCGGGGGTCCTTCGACAAGGCGACAGTGGATCGCTGGCAGGTGTTCGGGGGCATGGCCGGCGTCGCCGCGCTGCTCCTGTCGATCATCGGCGGCATCCAGGACCTGGTGCCGTTGTCCCTGGTGGCGGCCGGTGTCGTCACGCTCGTGGGCGTGTGGTTGCTCTACCGGTGGGGCCGCCGCCCGCAGCAGCGCCTGGCCAGGCACTTCGCGCTGCCCACCGCCATCACGATCGTGGGCGCGGCCACCGCGGGCCTGCTGGGCGGCCTCGAACTGCGCCCGACGCCGGGCACCGCCCTGCCCGGCGGGAACCCGTCCACCACCACCGCGGACGTCGCGCCCGCCTCCGACCCGGCGGCCCCGACCGGAGGCGCCACCACGACCCACGTCGCGGCGGCGCCCACGACGACCACCGCCGCGCCGGTGGGCGCGGGACCGGCGGAGTTCCGCTCGGGTCGGGTCACCCTCACGTCCGGCTACTACATCGACCTGGACTCCAAGGGCGAGAGCGGCGGCGTCACCGGGGACTCGTCGTCGAAGGTCGACCTCCACTACATCTCCAGCCTGTTCGCGGAGCAGATCGCGCCGGTCGCCACCTCCGGGTCGCCGCCCTCCTACCAGGACTGCGTCTCCGCGACGGCGTTGAACAGCTCGATCGACGCGAGCGCCGTGGAACAGGGCGCGGCCTTCTGCCTGAAGACCACGGAGGGGCGCTGGGCCCGGGTGGTCGTGGTCTCGGCCGAGGTGTACCAGGCGATCGAGTTCGACCTGGTCGTCTGGGAGAAGCAGCCCTAGGACACCGCCGACAGCAGCTCGTTGACCTCGGGGTCGTCCAGCGACTCCACGATGCACTGCCACAGCTCCAGGTTCGCCGTGGCCCACCGGGAGTAGGTGGCCGCCGCCTCCGGGTCGTAGAAGTAGTAGCCCTCGTCGTGCTTGCCCGCCTGCTCGCCGACGATCTTGTGGGCGAGCTCCTTGAGCGTGATCCCGTTCTCCTCCAGGTAGCGGGGCGCGAGCACCACCGGCGTCACCGGCAGGGCCTTGAACAGCGTGTCCGCATCGGACAGCGCCTGCGCCTCGATCGAGATGTCGCGGTGGCGGGTGCGCATCTCGGCCTCCTCGACGACCACGTCGACCCGCGCCGCGACGTCGTCCGGCACGCCCGCGCGCGCCAGGATGTCCAGCCGCAGCCGCCTGCCGTCCACCGGCAGCGAGTTGCGCCGGACCATGTAGTTCACGTCGTGGACCAGGGCGGCCACCTCGACCAGCGCCACGTCCGAACCGTTGCGCCGGGCGAAGTGGACCGCCTTGTCCCGCACGAAGCTGACGTGGTGCCAGCCGTGGAACTGCAGTTTCGCGGCGAGGTCGCGGCACAGCCGCCACACCTCGCGCTCGACCTCGGAGATCGCGTGCGCCATGACAGTGCTCATTGGACCCTCCCGTGCCGGGTGGGCCGATGGTAAGCGCGCGCGGTCGAGCCGTGCGGTGGCTACAGGTTGTTCGTCAGGTCCTCCAACCTCGCCTCGACCGGCACGTGCCGGTGGCTGGTCCGGGTGTCGGGGTCGTAGCTCAGGCTCCACGGGCTGACCGCGCGCGACTTGACCAGGAACGTCATGGTGTCGTCCGCCGCCTCGGGGATGCGGTGGAACTGGTGCGCGAGCATCGTGCCCGAGGCGCCCTCGCGGGCCTCGTCGCGGCGCAGCAGGGCGGTGGACAGGATCGCCCGGCCGTCGTCCGCCACGTCCACGGCGAAGCGCTCGTGCAGGTAGGAGCCCGACAGGATGATGGTGCAGAAGTGGTAGCGGTGGTTGTGGATGGAATCGGCGTAGCCCGGTCGCCAGTCGCGCTGCGGCTTGTACTCGTGCAGCCAGAACGTGAACGGCTCGGCCGGCTCGTCCCGCAGGCACCACGCGAAGTGGGTCGTCGTCTCACGGGACCTGGCCACCACTCGCATCTCGTCCTGGGGTGAGAGGGCGCGCAGGTGCTCGCGCAGCCTCTCCCGCAGGCCGGGTCGACCCGCCCACTCCTGGAAACGCCTCTCGACGTGTCCCCAGTGGTCGACGACAGGGGGGTCGGCCACGGCGATGAGCGTGGCGAGCTCCGCGAGGGCGGAGAACCCGGTGAACTCGGTGAGCACGGCTTATCAGCTCCCCAACTGAGCGGACGCGGAGAATTCTTTGCGGAATCGGTGGAACTTCTCCTCAAGGGCCCGGAACCCCTCGTCGGTGAGCGCGGTCCCGGTGATCTTCTCGAACAGGGCGAGGAAGTCCGCCCGACTGGTGCCCGGCGTGATGACGACGTGGAGCCCTGCCTTGGAATTGCTGATGCGCAGGAACTCGGCGCGTTCCATCCCGTAGATGAACGAGCCCTCGGAGAACCGCACCGTGCGCGGGTAGTGCCGCAGCACGCCCGCGCTGGTGTTGCTGTAGAGGGTGAGCCACACGCTGTCGTCGAACAGCTCCAGCCGGTCCAGCGGCGGGTCGGACACGATCGTGAGGTCGATCCGCGAGCAGCGGCCGCGGGCCAGGAACAGGCCCACCAGCCCGATGGAGATCTGCTCGCGCAGGGTGGTCACGATCGAGTCGTAGTCGCCGTCGGCCCCTTCGTTGCGCAACAGGTAGCGCGCCCGCCCGCTGATGGCCTGACCGTCCCGCGGGTCGGCCAGCACGGCCCTGAGCTCGCACTCCGCCTGCGACAGCAGCAGTCGACAGGCCGCGTACCGGCCCGCGAAGCCGCGGAACACGTACAGCCGGGTGCGTTCCAGGTCCTGCATCATCAGCTGGTTGAACGCCGGGTCCGGACGTGCGGTCGGCTCGAACACGTGGCTGGGGAAGAACTCGCGGTCGAGCGCCCGGTACTCGGCGGTGAGGTCGCGCAGCGCCTTGCGGCTCTCCTCGATCACGGGGGTGACCAGCGCGCGGTGCGCGGCCGAACTCGTGATCAACGTCTGCCCGAACCCGACCACGGCCGTGATCATGGTGCCGGTGCCGACCGATGTCAGGAACGAGCGGAGCGCGCCTTGATCCATTGTGCTGGAAATGGCCAGGCTGGCCCCGGAAGTGACGATGAGCGTCAGCAGGAGCAGACCTGTCCGGGTCCAGAACAATTCTAGTAACAGGTTGCTGCGGATGCCCTTCGGCTCCGCGGACACGATGCACCTCCTTGGTCGCCACTCGATCGGCCGAATGCGTTCGGTGTACGATCAAGTGCGCGCAGTTACTGTACGCGCGCGTACGCAGCGGCGGTAGCGGTAATTAGTGGCACATTTGCGGTTTCACTCGTAGATCGACAGCAGCGCACCGTGACCGGCGTTGGGCCTGCCGGTGGGGCCGCGGCGCGCCGTCCGGGCCGGAACCCTAAGCTCGGCAACCATGCGTACTGTCGGCCGCACGGCCCTGGCTCTCGTGTCCCTGTTGTCCGCCGGTCTGGCGTTGACCGCGTGCACCGCGAGCGACCGGCCGTCCACCCTCACCAACACCCCGTCCGCGACCGTCGCGCAGCCCGAGGCGGAGCAGCCGGAGCAGCCCACCGAGGCCGACCTGCCCGAGCCGAGCGGCCCGCCCTGCGAGGTGTCGCAGTACCAGGTGACCGGCGCGGCGGGGGAGAAGCCGTCGATCACCGTCCCGACCGGCTGCACGCCGCAGGACGGCCTGGTCGTCGAGGACATCGCCGAGGGCGCCGGCCCGGAGATCAAGCCCGGCTCCACGGCCCAGCTGCACTACGTGCTGGCGACGTTCCGCGACCAGCGGACCCGGGAGGCGTCCTGGGACGGCGGCCAGCCGCTGGAGCTGGCGAACATCGGCCAGGCGAGCGTCATCAGGGGCTGGAACGAGGGCCTGATCGGCCTGAAGGAGGGCGGTCGCCGGCTGCTCGTCGTGCCGTCCGACCTGGGTTACCCGGAGGGCCGGGGCAGCATCCAGCCGGGCGAGACGCTGATCTTCGTGGTGGACGCGGTCTCGGTCCAGGAGTGAGCCGCTGACGCGTGCGGCGGAGGGCGGTCCCGGGTCGGGGCCGCCCTCCACCGTCCCGGCTCAGGGGACGAGCAGCTGCTTCCCGGTGGTGCGGCGGCCTTCCAGGTCCTCGTGCGCCCGCCGCGCGTCGGCCAGCGGGTAGCGCCCGCCGATCCGCACGGCCAGCGACCCGCCCGCGACGGCCGCGAACAGCTCGCCGGCCCGCCACTCCAGCTCCTCCCGGGTGGCCACGTGCGCCGCCAGCGACGGCCGGGTCAGGAACACCGAACCCGCCTGGTTGAGCCGCATCGGGTCGAACGGCGGCACCGCGCCGGAGGCGGCGCCGAACAGCGCCAGCACGCCACGCGGCTTCAGGCTGGCCAGGCTGCCGTCGAACGTCGTCCGGCCCACGCCGTCGTACACCGCGGCGACGCCGACGCCGTCGGTCAGCTCGCGCACCCCGGGCGCGAAGTCGGTCAGGTCGTACCGGACCACCTCGTCGGCGCCCGCCTCCCGGGCCAGCGCCTCCTTGGCCTCGGTGGACACCGTGCCGATCACCCGCGCGCCGCGCGCCTTGGCCAGCTGCACCAGCAGCAGCCCCACACCGCCCGCGGCGGCGTGCACGAGCACCGCGTCGCCCTCCTGCACCGGGTACGTCGACGTGACCAGGTAGTGCGCGGTGAGTCCTTGGAGCAGCAACGCGGCCGCCGTGTCGTCGTCCACGCCGTCCGGCACCGGCACCGCGTCCCGCACCGGCACCACGGCCTGCTCCGCGTAGCTGCCGAGGGACCCCGACCACGCCACCCGGTCGCCCACCGCGAACCCGGTCACGTCCGGGCCGACCGCGCTCACCCGGCCCGCGCCCTCCAGCCCCGGCCCGAACGGCAGGGGCAGCGGGTAGCGGCCCTCGCGGTGGTAGCAGTCGATGAAGTTCACCCCGGCCGCGGCCACGTCCACCAGCAGCTCGCCCGCCCCCGGCGACTTCGCGTCGACGTCGGCGAACTCCAGCGCGTCCGGTCCACCGGGCGTGCGCACCACCACTGCCTTGGGCATGTGTCGTCCTCCTGTAGCGATGTCCGTTCGTCAGCACACCAACCGCGGCGACGGCCGGGGTGTTCCGCGCACCGACGTCGTCTCAACGTCCGAGAGCGATCTTCCTCGCCAACCCGAGCGGCAGCGCGCCCGCGCCCGCGATCGTGTCGTGGAACTCGCGCAGCGACCCGGTGAACTCCGACCGGATGCTCTCGATCTCCAGCGCGCCGGTCAGGTACGACGGGGCCTGCGTCGGCCACGCGCAGTACCGGCTGACCTCGCCGACCGCCGTGCCGGGCGTCAGCGACGCCTTCGTCGTCATGAACTCCTCGGCCTCCTCGACGTCCATGTCGCCGCAGTGCAGCGCGGTGTCCACGATCATCCGCGCGGCCCGGAACAACCGCGCCTCGACGTGCGCCAGCTCCTGCGCCCGCGCCTTGGCCGGGTCGCCCACCACCTCGGCGGTGAAGTAGCCGTGCTCGCGCAGCAGCTTCTCCGCGTACAGCGCCCAGCCCTCGGCGAAGTACGGCGTGCGGAACACCTTGCGCACCGGGCGGTCCTGCGCGGCCAGCCACGACAGGTGCCAGTGGTGGCCGGGGTACGCCTCGTGCACCGCGATGGTGGCCAGCTGGGCGCGCGAGTTCGTGCGCAGCCGCTGCGCGGTCTGCTCGGCGGTGAACCCGTCCGGCGGGAACGGCACGAAGAAGTGGCCGGTCCGCTGGTCGGTCAGCGGCGGCGGCGACATGTAGGACGCCACCGCCAGCACCGGGCGCTGGAACGTCGGCGACGGCACCACCCGGCACTCCTCGCCGTCGGCGAACGTCACCAGGCCGTGCTCCACCAGGAACTCCCGCGCCCGCCGCGTCTCGGCCTCGTACTCGGCGCGCATCGCCTCCGGCGTCGGCGGGTGGTCGTCCTGGAACGACGCCATCACCGCGTGCCAGTCGTCCGAACCGGCCAGCCCGCGCATCTCCGCGTCCAGCTCGGCGTAGGCCGCCCGGCCCCGCTCGTGCAGCTCGGCCGCGCCGTAGCCCAGCACCTCCTGCTCGCGCAGCAGCGTCGAGTACAGCCGCTCGCCCATCCGCCAGTCGCCCGCGGCCCGCCCGGCGAACTCGTCCAGGAACGCCGCCAGCTCGTCGAACGCCCGCGCGGCCGGTTCGGCGGCCTCGGCCAGCTCCGCGCGCAGCGCCGGGTCGGACACCTCGGCGGGCAGCGTGGCGGTGAGGAACGCCCGACCGGTCCGGGCCTGGTCGGCGGCCCGCTTGACGATCCTCGGCGCGGCCAGGTCCGGGTGCAGGTTCGCCCGGCACGCGGCCAGCAGCTCGGGCACCTCGGCCAGCCGCCGCACGACGCTCGCCACCAGCTCCGGCTCCGGCCGCAGCCGGTTGAGGAACGCGCTGAACAACGGGTACAGCACCGCGCCGGTGTACAGCGACGGGTCGCGCCGCCAGGCGGGCCACGTGGCCGACGCCCGCACCCCGCGCAGCACGGCGATCACGAGGTCCCGGTCCACCGACTCCTGGAGGTCGTCGGTCCGCACCGCGGTGAACCGGTCGAGCCACACCCCGGCGCCGCGCTCGTACTCGCTGAACCCGCTCGCGCTGAAGTCGCCGAGGGTGTGGTCGTGCGCCGTCGAGCCGAGCATCGCGGCGTTGCCCGGCCGCTGGTCGAAGTGCCAGGTGAGGAACTGTTCGACCAGCTGGGTGAGGGTTGGGGTATCGGTCACGCCCGCAAGCTACCCCGTGGTCGGGCGGACCGGGCGGCGGCGCGGACCCCGCAGGGCTTTGCCCGTTGACGCTCCACCCGACCTCGTGAGTGCGGTCACGTGCGCGGAAGTTACCGGCAGGTTCTACTCTGGCCGACGTGGCAGAGGACAAGAGGATCGGGCGCGCGGTGAAGACGGCGACGGCGTTCGTGGCCGCGCACGGCAAGCCGGCCCGCGCGGTCGTGGAGCCCGTCGGGCGGGCCGGGGCGCGGGTCGTGCTGGTCGGTGACGACGGCGCCATGGGCGACGTGGTGCTGCCGGACGTGGCGTCGGCGGAGGCGCTGGTCGAGGCGGTCCCGGACCTGGAGCGGCACGAGTGGGACCGGGAGACGACGGCCGCGGTGAAGATCGGGCCGGCGCACCGCCGCAGGATGGCCGGTCGGTGAAGGTCGCCTTCGCCACCTGCGCGACGCTGCCCGCCGGCGACGGCGACGACGACGCGCTGGTCGACGCCCTCGCCGACGTCGGCGTGCACGCGTCGTGGACGACGTGGGGCGCCCCGACGTCGGCCGACCTGGTCGTGCTGCGGTCCACTTGGGACTACCCGGAGCGGCTGCCGGAGTTCCTGCGGTGGTGCGACGCCGAGCCCGCGCTGCTGAACCCGGCGCCGGTGGTCCGGTGGAACGCCGACAAGACGTACCTGGTCGACCTCGCGCGCGCCGGCGTGCCGGTGGTGCCGACGGCGGTGGCCGCGCCCGGCTTCGCCGACTGGCCGGACGGCGAGTTCGTGGTGAAGCCGACGGTCGGCTCCGGTTCGCGCGGCGCGCTGCGCGTCGCCGCCGGCGACCACGACGCGGCGGTCGCGCACCTGGCCACCCTGGACGTGCCCGCGCTCGTGCAGCCGTACCAGGCGAACGTGGACGCGGTCGGCGAGACCGCGCTGGTGTTCCTCGGCGGGCAGTACTCGCACGCGTTCACCAAGGGCGCGATGCTCACCCCCGACGCGCGGTACGACGAGTCCGGCCTCTACGTCGTGGAACGGCTGTCCGGCGCGTCGCCGTCGGCCGCGCAGCGCCGGGTCGCCGAGGACGTCCTGGACGCCGCCGCCGCGGTGACCGGCCTGGACCGCGCCGAGCTGCTGTACGGGCGGGTGGACCTGATCCCGGGCCCGGCCGGTGAGCCGCTGCTGCTGGAGCTGGAGCTGGTCGAGCCGTCGCTGGGCTTCCGACAGACCGACGCCACCGCGCCGCTCCGGTTCGCCTCGGCGGTGCGCGCCGCCCTCGCCCGCCGCTGACGACCCCCCACAACGCCGGACGCCGGGGCGCGAGAGCCCCGGCGTCCGGCGTTGCCACAGCGCTACTTCAGCCCCGAGCCGATCCCGGTCAGCGACCGGACCTCCATCTCGGCCTGCTTGGCCGGGTCCGAGGGCTCCTTGCTCAGCACCGTCCCCAGGTACCCGCACAGGAACGAGAACGGGATCGAGACCAGGCCGGGGTTGCCCAGCGGGAACCAGGCGAAGTCGACGTCCGGGAAGATGGACGACCTCGTGCCGGACACGGCGGGGGAGAAGGCGATCAGCACGATGCACGACCCGAGCCCGCCGTAGATCGACCACAGCGTGCCCTGCGTGTTGAACCGCTTCCAGAACATCGAGTAGATGATCGTCGACAGGTTCGCCGACGCCGCCAGCGCGAACGCCAGCGCCACCAGGAACGCCACGTTCTGCCCGTTGGCCGCGATGCCGCCGACGATGGCCAGCAGACCGACGACCACCGCCGTCAGCCGGGCGACCCGGACCTCCGACCGCGGGTCGGCCCGGCCGCGCTTGATCACGTTCGCGTACACGTCGTGCGCGAACGACGCCGACGCCGTCAGCGTCAGACCGGCCACCACCGCCAGGATCGTCGCGAACGCCACCGCGCTCACCACGCCGAGCAGCACCGCGCCGCCGATCTCGTAGGCCAGCAGCGGCGCGGCGGAGTTCTCGCCGCCGGGCGCCTCGGTGATCGCCTTCGAGCCGACCAGCGCCAGCGCGCCGAACCCGATCACCAGCGTGCACAGGTAGAACGTGGCCATCATCCACGTCGCCCACACCACCGAGCGGCGCGCCTCGCGGGCGTTCGGCACGGTGTAGAACCGCATCAGCACGTGCGGCAGCGACGCGGTGCCGAGCACCAGGGCCAGCGCCAGCGAGATGAAGTCCAGCCGGCTGGTCGGGGTGCCGCCGTAGCGCACGCCCGGCTGCAGCACCTCCGGCCCGAGCGGCGTGTTGCGCGACGCCGTCTCCAGGATCGCCGACAGGCTGAAGCCGAACTTGCCGAGCAGGAACACCGTCATCAGGGTCACGCACACGATCAGCAGGACGGCCTTGATGATCTGCACCCAGGTGGTGCCCTTCATCCCGCCCATCAGCACGTACAGCACCATGACGATGCCGACCACCGCGATGACGACCGCCTGGCCGGCCTTGCTGTGCACGTCCAGCAGCAGCGCCATCAACGCGCCCGCGCCCGCCATCTGCGCGATCATGTAGAACAGCGAGATGACCAGGGTGACGTTGGCCGCCGCGGCGCGCACCGGGCGCTGCCGCATCCGGAACGCCAGCACGTCGCCCAGGGTGAACCGGCCGGTGTTGCGCAACCGCTCGGAGATGATCATCAGGCCGAGCAGCCAGGACACCACCCAGCCGATGGAGTACAGGAACCCGTCGTAGCCGTTGACCGCGATGCTGCCGGAGATGCCGAGGAACGACGCGGCGGACAGGAAGTCGCCGGACAGCGCGATCCCGTTCTGCGGCCCGGTGAAGCTGCTGCCGGCGGCGTAGTAGTCGGACGCGGTGGCGTTGCGGCTGCCCGCCCGGTACACGATGTAGAGGGTGATCAACACGAAGACGCCGAAGACGCCGAGGTTGATCGCGGTGTTGCCGCCCATCAGCCCTGGTCCTCCGCGGTGAGCGCGCGGACCGCGGCGACCTGCGGGTCGAGCCTGCGCCGCGCGTAGCGGGAGTAGCCCAGGGTCAGCGCGATCGTCGTGGCGAACTGGAGCAGCCCGACCAGCAGGCCGATGTTGACCACGCCGTAAACCGGCGTGCCCATGAAGTCCGGCGCGTACGCCGACAGCGCCACGTAGCCCAGGTACCACAGCAGGAAGCCGCACGAGGCGGGCAGCACGAACACCGCGATCCGCCTGCGCAGCTCGCGGAAGTCGGCGCTGTCCTGCAACGCCGCGAAGTCCGGCGCGCCCGTCTCGTCGACCAGCCGGGGCGACGGGTCGTCGAAGGTGGCGAAGCCGCGTCCGCCGCGGGCCGACCTCGGATCAGTCGGAGGCAGGATCGCCTTCGTCATCAGTCCTCCACGGGGATTCGCCTCGCCGCGCACGCGGAAGCGCGGCCGGCGGCGAGCGCTCAGCGTAACCGCGCTGGGCCGTCAGTCAACGCCACGCGGCCATCGGGAGCACCTCCAGGACCCGGTCGACACCCAGCGCACGTCTTGATTGGCACATGCGTCACTTCGGTCCGTCACGCTGCGCCGATCGGATGAGGACCGACCGCAAGGTCGTTGTCCCACGCCTGTCCACCACCTACTATCCGCCCAGCAACACCCACGTTCGTCGTCATCCAGCGTCGGCGTCGTTGACCGAAACAACTACGGACTTCCCGGGGCTTGTCTGGTGACTGGCGACAACAACGCGCGCGCGCAGTGGTGGCGCAGCGTGGCGGACTGGCGGAACTGGCGCCTGCCGGTCAAGCTCGCCGCCGTCCTGGCGGTGCCCGTGCTCGTCGCCGTCGGCGCGGGCCTGGTGCAGATCCGCGGGTACGTCAAGAGCGCCGACACCTACGCCGCGATGCAGCGCATCGTGACGCTGCGCGCGGGCATCGACCCGCTGGTCGCGGGCGTCCAGGCCGAACGCGCGCTGTCGGCGCAGCGGTCCGAGGGCTCCGGCGCCGACTCCGACGACTTCCGGGACCTGACCCGCACCACCGACAACGCCGCCGCCGGCGTGCGGAACCTGATGGAGCGCACCACGACCCTCGGCGAGGTCGCCAACGCCCGGTTCCGCGACGTCGTGGTCCAGCTCGACGGCCTGCCGCAGCTGCGCGAGCGCGTGGTGTCGGGCAGCGTCGACCTGGAGGGCGCCATCGGCGGCTACAGCGTCGTGCTGCGCGCCCTGCTCGACTTCGACCAGGCCATGGTCGGCGACTTCGGCGACCCGGCGCTGTCCGGCACCGCGACCGCGCTGCACAACCTCGCCATGGCCGGCGAGCAGCTGTCCTGGCAGCACGCCGCCGTGCTCGCGGGCATCAGCCGCGGCCGGCTGCTGGACACCGAGGTCACCGCGCTGGAGCAGTCCTACACCCGCCAGCAGGACAAGCTGGCCGACTTCTCCGCCGTCGCCACGCCGCAGCAGCAGGCCGACTTCCGCAGCACCGTCTCGGGCCAGGAGGTCGACCTCCGCAACAGCCTGTTCCAGCAGATCCGCGCCAACCCCGGCGCGGTGGAGCGGCTGGTCGACGCCGAGGCGTGGAACAGCGGCTCGGAGAGCGCGCTCAAGCAGTACGGCGTCGTCCTGCGGTCCTTGGAGGGACAGCTGACGGCCGCCGCCGGCCGGCTCCAGGACGTGACCAGCGACCGGGCGGGCGCGGCGTCGGTGATCCTGCTGGCGTCGATGTTCGCCGCCGCCGCGGTCGGCTTCGTCGTCGGCAGCTACCTGCTGCGCTCCCTGCGCGCGCTGCGCACCGCCGCGCTGGACGTCGCCGAGCACCGCCTGCCGACCCTGGTGGCGCAGCTGCGGGAGAACGCCGCGCACGACGTCACGGTCGCGCCGGTGCCCGTGGACACCAGGGAGGAGCTGGGCCAGCTGGCGCGCGCGTTCGACGCGGTGCACCGGCAGGCGGTCAGCTCCGCGGCCGAGCAGGCCGACCTGCGCACCGGCATGCGCAACGCGTTCATCAACCTGTCCCGCCGCAGCCAGGGCCTGGTGGAGCGGCAGCTCAAGCTGATGGAGGAGCTGGAGCGGCAGGAGGAGAACCCCGAGCAGCTGGCGAACCTGTTCAAGCTGGACAACCTCGCCACCCGGATGCGCCGCAACAACGAGAACCTGATGGTGCTCTCCGGCAGCGACGTGGCCCGCCGCTTCACCCGCCCGGTGCCGCTGGGCGACGTGCTGCGCGCCGCCGCGTCCGAGATCGAGCAGTACCAGCGGGTCGTCGTGCAGACCACGCCGTCGGTCGAGGTCGTCGGCTACGCCGCGGGCGACCTGGTCCGGCTGGTGGCCGAGCTGCTGGACAACGCGACCACGTTCTCGCCGCCGCGCACCCACGTGGTCGTCGGCGGCCGGCCGCGACCCGGCGGCGGTGTGCTGGTCGACGTGGTCGACCAGGGCGTCGGCATGTCGGAGGAGGACCTGGCGCAGGCCAACCGGCGGATCGCGCTGGCCGCGTCGGAGGACTCCGGCGAGCTGCCGGTGTCCCGCCAGCTCGGCCTGTACGTGGTCGGCAGGCTGGCCGGGCGGCACGGCGTCGACGTGGCGCTGCGCGAGCAGGGCGACGGGTTGCGCGCGGTCGTGGCGCTGCCCGCCGAACTGGTGCGCGCGACCGGTCCGCTGACGGGCCGCCCGGCGCCCGCGCAGTCCTCCGGCCCGGGATCGCCGGGCACCGGCCCGCAGCCCGCGCTGCCGAGGTCGACGGGCCCCCAGCCGACGGTGCCGCGCCCGACCGTGCCGCAGCCCGCCCCGCCGCGCTCGAACGGCTCGCCGTCGACGGGTCCGCAGCCCGCGCTGCCTCGTTCGAACGGTTCGACCGGCCCGCAGCCGGCGCTGCCGCGCGCCGCCCTGCCGCAGCAGCCCGCGTCGCCGCCCGCCGTGCCGCTGCGGGAGGACGGGTGGGAGCCGTTCAGCGGTCGCACCGTCGACGCCGCCGCACCACGGCCCACCACACCGCCCGCCACCCCGGCGTCACCGCCGCCACGGGCGGCCTCGACCTGGTTCGGCGGCGCGGCGGCGCCGGCCGGACCGGCGGAACCGGCGCGGCACCGGGCCGCGGACGACCACGCGCGCGGGCAGGGGCCCGTGAACGACCGGCCGGAGCAGGACGCGCCGGGGCAGGGCGAGCCGGGGGACGTCCCGGCGGCGTTGCCCAAGCGGCAGCCGCGGACCAACCTGGTGGCCGAACGGCCGAGTGCGCCCGACGCGGTGGCACCCGTCCGAAGGGATCCGCAGGCGACACGCGGCTTCCTCGCCAGCTACCAGACCGGCATCAGGCATGGTGTGCGTGGATCCGGTGAAGACCGAGCTGGGCAGGAGAGCGGATGAGCACGCAGAAGTCGCGACAGGTCGACCAGTTCGGCTGGCTCGTGGGCAACTTCGTCGACCGCGTGCCCGGCGTGGCCCACGCGGTGGTGATCTCGGTGGACGGCCTGCTGCTGACCGCGTCGAACGGGCTGCCCGACGACCGGGCCGACCAGCTGGCCGCGATCGCGGCCGGGGTGGCGAGCCTGACCGAGTCGGCGGCCCGCTGCTTCGACGGCGGCGGCGTGTTGCGCTCGGTGATCGAGATGCAGTACGGGATCATGCTGCTGATGTCCATCCGGGACGGGTCCTGCCTGGCCGTGCTGGCCGCGCCGGACGCCGACGTCGGCCAGGTCGCCTACGAGATGACGGTGGTCGTGGACCAGGTCGGCCAGCTCCTGACCCCCGAGCTGCGCGCCCAGCTCCACGGCGCGAAGCGGATGATGGCCCGCCCGTCTGCGTGAGGTGGTCATGGACCGGAACGAGGGGCCAGCCGGGGACGAGACGTTCGCCGCGCTGCTGAACGGGTTCAGCCTCGACTCCTCCCGCCGTCGCAAGCAGGGGAAGCCGGAGCCGGAGCAGCGACCGGTCGAGAGCGGGGACACCAAGCCGCACCGCCCGGTGTTCGACGACGACGAGGACGACTTCTCCTACCCGCGCGAGGAGGCGGCCTCGATCGTCCGCGCCTACTCGTGGACCGGCGGCCGGACCACGTCGGCGTACCAGCTGGAGATCGAGACGCTGGTCTCGGCGGTGGACTGGGACTACCCGGGCGCGATGAAGGCCGAGTACCACGAGGTGATCGCGCTGGTCGGCCGGCCGCGCTCGGTGGCCGAGGTCGCCGCGCTGCTGCGGCTGCCGCTCGGCGTCGCCAAGGTGCTGCTGGGCGACATGGCCGAGCGCGGGCTGATCGACGTGCACAAGACGGTGTCCAGCGAGGGCGAGCAGCCCGACCTCGGCCTGATGGAACGCGTCCTGGCGGGCCTGCGCCGGCTCTGATCACCGCGCGCCCTTTGCGTGATGATCGACACAAGGCTTACTATGGCTTCAGTGTTGACCGAAGTGTCGACGCAGTGGCCTAGGGGGTCTGATGAGCGTCGGACGGGAAACGCGGCTGTCGGCGTGGATCGAGCGGTTCGCGGCGCACTTCGCCGAGGAGGGCATCCCGCTGATCGGCGGGCGCATCCTGGGCTACCTGCTGGTGTGCCAGCCGACCGAGCGGACCGCCGCCGAGCTGTCCCAGGAGCTGGAGGCCAGCAGCGGCTCGATCAGCACCAACCTGAAGTTCCTGGTCAACGCCGGGCTGGTGACCAAGCGGACGCGGCGCGGCAGGCAGGCGGCGCAGTACCGGATCAACGAGAAGCGGTGGGTCGACCTGATCCAGCGCAAGCTGGACGCGCTGGTGAGCGTGCGCGAGCTGACCGAGGCCGGGATGCGGCTGATGAGCGGCGACCCGGAGCGCGCCGTGCGGCTGCGGACCGTGGACGACCTCTACACGTGGCTGGCGACGGAGCTGCCCGCGGTCTGGGAGCGCAGGCCCTCGTCCTCGCGCTGAGGCCGTTCCCGGGTGGACACCCACAGGGCGGCGGTGGCGACGACCACCGCGCCCGCGCCCAGCACGTGCAGCGAGACCAGCACCTCGGGCACCCCGGTCCAGTACTGGACCACGCCCAGCGCGCCCTGCGCCAGTACGACGCCGACCAGCGCGTAGTACGGCCGGCGGGGCACGGGGTGGCCGCGCAGCGCGAAGCCCAGCGCGACGAGCATGCCGAGGAACAGGAACAGCAGGTCGGCGTGCAGCTGCGCCAGGGTGTCGACCGGCGCGTCGAGGCGCGGGGTGGCCGCGTCGCCCGCGTGCGGCCCGGCGGCGGTGACGAACGTGCCCGCGAGCAGCAGCAGCCCCAGCGTGACCGCCTGCACCACCTGCAGCGACAGCAGCGCCCTCGGCACCCGCGGCCGGGCGGGCTCGTCGCCCTCGCCGAGGGCGGCGACCAGCAGCACGGCGAACCAGACCAGCAGCATGGACACCAGGAAGTGCACGCTGACCGTCCACCACAGCAGGCCGGTGAGCACGGTGAACCCGCCGATCACGGCCTGCAGCACGACGCCGCCGAACTGCACCAGCGCCAGCACCACGACCCGCTTGCGGCGCGGCCGGTTGAACCAGGCCGCCAGCACGCACAGGCCGGCGATGACGCCGACCACGCCGGTCAGGGTGCGGTTGCCGAACTCGACCCACTGGTGCAGCGACGCCACCTCGGGGTGCTCGACCGGCACCATGCTGCCCTCGAAGCACTGGGGCCAGGTGGGGCAGCCGAGGCCCGATCCGGTCACCCGCACGATCGACCCGGTGACCGCGATGCCGCCTTGGGCGATCACGACGGCGATGGCGAACGCGCGCTGGAACGCGCTCAGGAACGTGGTGAACCAGGATGGAACGGACACCACCCGATGGTAGGTACCGCCGGCTGAGAACCGCCGCGCGGGGTGTCAGCCGAGCTTCGTCGTCCGGGTGGCGAGCGCGCCCGCGGCCACGCCCCAGACCACCAGCACGGCGACGTGGCCGGGGTCCGGCGCGGCGCCCTCGACCACGGCGTCGTGCAGCGAGAGGGCCAGCGCGGCCGACGGCAGCGCGTCCACGACGGTGGCCAGCCAGGCGGGCAGGGTGTCGACGCCGAGGGCGACGCCGCCGATCAGCAGCAGCGCGAACCAGACGATGTTGGCCAGCGCGAGCACGATCTCGGCCCGCAGCGCGCCGCCGAGCAGGACGCCGAGCGCGCCGAACGTCAGGGTGCCGAGCACGATCAGCAGGACCGCCCACAGCGCGCCGGTCGCGGACGGCAGCCGCCAGCCGAGCAGCAGCGCGGTGACGCCGATGATGACGACCTGCACGGCGACCACGGCCAGGGCCGCCGCGACCCGGCCGGCGACCAGCAGCCAGCGGGGGAGCGCAGTCGCGGCGAGGCGCTTGAGCACGCCGTAGCGGCGGTCGAAGCCGAGCGCGATCGCCTGCCCGGTGAACGCGGAGGAGATCACGGCCAGCGCGAGGATGCGGGCGGTGGCCGAGCCGACCCGGGGTTCCGGCACCGGGATGACGTCCATGAGGCTCATCGCGACCAGCAGCGCCACCGGGATGAGCACGGTGAGCAGGACCTGCTCGCCGTTGCGCAGGGTGAGCACGGCCTCGGTGCGGGCCTGCGCGAGCAGCATCCGGCCGAGCCCGCCGCGGCCGGGCGCGGGGGTGAACGTGCCGGGTGCGAACGGCTGGGGTTCGGTCACGAGCGCAGCTCCCTGCCGGTCAGCTCCAGGAACACGTCCTCCAGGCTGCGCCTGGCCACGGTCAGCTCCTCGGCCAGCACGCCCTGCTGGGCGCACCACGACGTGACGGTGGACAGCACCTGCGGGTCGATGTGGCCCTGGACGAGGTAGGCGCCGCGGCCGGCCTCGCGCACCTGGAGGCCCTCGGGCAGGGCGGCGCGCAGCAGCGTCAGCTCCAGCCCGGGACGGGCGCGGAAGCGCAGCTGCCGGTCGTCGGCGTGGTGCTCGGTGAGCTCGGCGGGGCTGCCCTCGGCCACCACGCGGCCGGCGTCGACGATGACGACGTGGTCGGCGAGGGCTTCGGCCTCGTCCATCAGGTGGGTGGTCAGCAGCACGGTGACGCCGTCCGAGCGCAGCGCCGACACCAGCTCCCACACCAGGCGGCGGGCCTGCGGGTCCATGCCGGCGGTCGGCTCGTCCAGGAACACCAGCTCGGGCCGCCCGACGAGGGCGCAGGCCAGCGACAGGCGTTGCTGCTGCCCGCCGGACAACCGCTTGTAGGGGGTGCGCACCGACGACGACAGCCCGAGCACGTCGAGCAGCCAGCCGGGGTCGAGGGGGTTGGCGGCGCAGGCGGCCACCAGGCGCAGCATCTCGTCGGCCCGCACGCCGGGGTAGCCGCCGCCGCCCTGCGGCATCACGCCGATCCGGGGGCGCAGCTTCGCGCCGTCGCGCCGGGGGTCGAGGCCGAGGACGCGGACCTCGCCGCCGTCGGCGGCCCGGAACCCCTCGCACACCTCGACCGTCGTCGTCTTCCCCGCGCCGTTGGGGCCGAGGAGGGCGAGGACCGTGCCGGTGTCCAGGGTCAGGTCGAGTCCGTTCACCGCGACGGTGGAGCCGTAGCGCTTGACCAGCCCCGACACCTCCACGGCAGGGTGCTGGGGATGCGGGCTCACGTCGCGGAAGCCTAGGGCGTGGCCCGGCCAACCCGGTGGTGGGGTCAGCCCTACCAGGGTTCTCCGGGTGGCTTCAGGGTCGTCTCGGGGGTGTTCCCGATATCTTCGGTCTTCGATTTGGACCAGGATTTTCCCCGTGGTGGAGATCCGGGGGAAAAGACGGGCGGCGGTGTTGCCGGCGGTGGCCGGCGGGCTGGTTCCCGGCGCGGTGGCGGGTTTGGCCCTGTCGCTGTTCCCGGTCGCCTACCTGCACGTGTCGTCGATCGGTGAGCTGAGCCCGATCGCGCACACGGTCAGCGACTACATCTTCGTGGCCAACGGCAGCGGGCTGCTGGCGTTCACCGCGCTGTCCCTGGCGGCGGCGTCGATCGGCCTGCTCGTCGCCCTGATCCGATCGGGTTTGCCCAGGCAGGGGCCGGTGTCGGTGTTGCTGGGGCTGTGGGCGGCGGGCCTGGCGGTGGCCGCGGTGTTCCCCACCGACCCGGCCGGCACGCCGACGTCGTTCTCCGGCGCGGTGCACCGGTACGCGGGGGCGGTGATGTTCACCAGCCTCCCGCTGGCCGGGTGGCTGATTTCCCGGACGTTCATCCCGAGTACCGCTCTCCGCCGCTTTTCGGTGGCCGCGGGTATTACTTCGCTGGGATTCATGGTGAGTCACGTGGCGGTGTTATACCCGGGCAGTGGCTCGGTCGTCCTCGGGCTTTTCGAACGCGTTTTGTTCGCTTTGCTGTACGGCCTGCTGTTCGCGCTGGCCGCCGCCGTGCCGCGCCGCGGGGTGGGGTCATGACGTGGCTCGCCGTCCTCCTCGCCGTCCTCGGCGCGGTGTTCTTCGCCTTCGCCGCGCGCCTGCAGCACGACGCCGTGCGGGCGAGCGAGGGGCCGTTGCGGGTCCTGGAGCTGCTGCGCAGGCCGCGGTGGCTGCTGGGCCTGGTGCTGCTCGTCGTCGGCGCCGGCGTGCACGCGGCGGCGCTGGGGATGGCGCCGTTGAGCGTCGTGCAGCCGGTCGGGGTGGTGGCGATCGGCATCACCGCGGTGCTCGACGGCCGCCGGCGCGAGTTGCCCGCGGTCGCGCTGACCACGTTCGGGGTCGGCGCGTTCGTGCTCCTCGCGGCGGGCAGCGCCACGTCCACGGCGGTCGCGCCGGAGGCCGAGGTCCGGGCCGCGCTGCTGGCGCTCGGCCTGGTCGCGGTCCCCGGCCTGGTCGGCGTGCTGTCGGTGCGGCCGGCGGTGCGCGCCCTCGGGTTCGGCGCGGCGGGCGGTGTCGCCTACGGCTTCGTGTCCGTGCTCATGCGGTCGGTGTCGCAGGACGTCCAGCAGGGCGGCCTGGCGTGGACGACCGCGTTCTCGGCGGCGGGCATCGTCGCCGCCCTCGTCGTCGGCGGCTGGTTCACCCAGCACGCCTACGCCAGTGGACCGCCGCACCTGGCGGTCGCCTGCCTCACCGTGGTGGACCCGCTCGTCGCCGTCGGCATCGGCGCGGGGCTGCTCGGCGAGGCGACCCGGACCAGCCCGCTCGTGGCCGCCGCCGAGGTGGCGTGCGCCGCGGTCGCCGTCGGCGGCGTCGTCGCGCTGGCCCGCACCCGAACTCCTCTCGCAGTGACCACCAGATCGGAGACGACAGTGACCAACGGACGCGCCATGCGGATCGTGATCGCCGCGGAGACGTTCCCGCCGGACGTCAACGGCGCGGCCAGGTTCGCCCACCGCCTCGCCACCGGACTGGCCGGCCGCGGCCACGACGTGCACGTGATCTGCGCGTCACCGGACGGCGCGGCCCGCACCGAGCGGGCCGACGGCATCACCGTGCACCGGCTGCGCTCGCACCGCACGCCGTTCCACCGCACGTTCCGGATCGGGCTGCCGTGGGAGGTGCGCTCGGACGTCGGGGCGCTGCTGGCGGCGTTGCGGCCGGACCTGGCGCACGTGCAGGCGCACTTCGTGGTCGGGCGGTACGTGCTGCGGCAGGCGGCGGCGCTGGGCATCCCGACGGTGGCGACCAACCACTTCATGCCGGAGAACCTGTTCGGCCACGCCCGGGTGCCCGCGTGGCTGCAGGGCGTGGCGTCGCGGTGGGCGTGGCGCGACCTGGGTCGGGTCTTCGGGGCGGCCGACGTGGTGACCGCGCCGACGCCGCGGGCCGTGCAGCTGTTGCACGACAACGGTTTCCCAGGCCGCGCGGTGCCGGTGTCGTGCGGGATCGACATCGACCGGTACCGGCTGCGCCGTCCCGTGCGGCGGGGTGACGGGCCGACCGTGCTGTTCGTGGGGCGGTTGGACGAGGAGAAGCGGGTCGACGAGCTGCTGCGGGCCCTGGCCCTCGTGCCGCGCCTGCGCGCCGAGGTCGTCGGCGACGGGTCGTGCCGGGCGGAGTGGGAGCTGCTGGCGCGGGACCTGGGCATCGCCGACCGGGTGCGGTTCCGCGGCTTCGTCAGCGAGTCCGAGCTGCTGGACGCCTACGCCGGCGCCGACGTGTTCTGCATGCCGGGCATCGCCGAGCTGCAGAGCCTGGCCACGATGGAGGCGATGGCCGCCGGCAAGCCGGTCGTCGTCGCGGACGCCATGGCGCTGCCGCACCTGTGCGAGCCGGGCCGCAACGGCTGGCTGTTCACCCCGGGCGACGTCCGCGGCCTGGCCGACCGCCTGCACTCCGTCACCTCGGACCCCGCCGTCACCGCCCGCATGGGCGCCGCCAGCAGCGACCTGATCGCCGCCCACGCCATCGACACCACCCTGGCCACCTTCGAATCCCTCTACGCCCACGCCACCGGCCACCCCCTCCCCCTCCCCACCCCTCTCCCCACCACCCCGCCCCCCACCCCCGCCCTCGCCGCCTAACCCCGCGAGAGTCCAACGCCCACGCTGCGAGAGTCCAACGCTCAGAAGCCCTGAATTCAACGCTCAGACACCGGCAGCAGTGTCCTGAGCGTTGAATTCACCGGTCCTGAGCGTTGGACTCTCGACGCTTGGGCGTTGGACTCTCGCGGGTTAGTCGAGGTCGGCGCCGGTGGTGGAGCGGTGGGCGATGCGGTGGGCGACGCGCAGGCCGGTCGCGCTGAGGTGGGGCGTGCCGGTGTCGTCCAGCTCGGTGAGGAACTTGAACAGCATGCCGTGGCCCTCCAGCCGCTTCAGCAGCGCGCCGGCCACGTCGTCCGAGTCGAAGTCCACGATGGACATCTGCTCCACCAGCGACGTGGCGATGGTCCGACGGGCCCGCAGCGGCACCCACCACGTCGTCACCAGCAGCAGCACCAGGCCGAACGCCAGCGCCGTGCCCAGCACCGCCTCCCACCCGGTGAACCGCAGCGAGAACACCTGCACCAGCGCCGCCACGACCAGCAGCACGGCCCCGTACACCGCCGCCCACCCGGCGGTCGCGGCGGCGGGCGGTTCGGCGGCCTCGGTGTCCCACGCGCCGTCCACCTGCCGCCACCGCCGCAGCGAGCTGCCCAACGCGTACGACGTCACCGCGCCGAACACGATCGCCACCACCGTGCCGACGACCACCAGCGCCGGGCTCAGGTCGTACAGCCGCCACCGCACCACGGCCCACACCCCGGCCACGACCGCCGCCGCCACCAGCACCCGCACCAGCAGCCGCGGCTTGAGCCGGAGCTTGCCCAGCACGGCCAGCGGCGTGCCCACCGGCGCGGGCAGGCTGCCGATGATCAGCAGCCCCACCACGACCAGCAGCACGCCGCCGACCGCCACCATGCCGGTCACCGCCTGGTCGCCGGTCTCGCCGGACGCCATCGCGTCCCTGGTCCGGTCGATCGCCACCGTCACCAGCGGGATCACCGGCGACAGCAGCACCAGCCCGTGCAGCAGCGTCCCGGACCGCAGCGCCGCGTAGCCGAACGCCGCCAGCAGCGTCCCCCCGCCGAACGCCGCCGCCGGGCCGACCGCCCACGGCGGCAGCAGGTCGAACAGCGCCAGCACCAGCAGCGCCCCGCCCAGCGCGAACCCCAGCAGCCCCAGGAACTGCGCCAGCCGACCGCCCCTGGTCAGCCCGGTGATCGTCCAGTACGGCAGCAGCGCCGCCCCGCGCAACGTCCTGGTCAGCGGTTTCGCCGTGCCCAACCCGGAGTTGTCGCTGTCGGCCACGGTGATCGCCACCGCCGCGGCCGTCGCCGCCGTCCGGATCACCTGGTCGCTGCTCGCCTCCTGCACCAGCGGTTCGCGCCCGATGCCCGCCCGGTCGAACGCCGCCAGCCCGCGCACGCCCACCTCGACCCGGTCGGCGTCGGTGCGCACCGGCAGCCGGGCCAGCAGCGCGGCCTGCTCCTCCAGGAACAGCTCGCCGCGCGACCGCCGGTCCGCGCCCTCGTGCCGGTCGGCCAGGATCGCCGCGCGCAACGCGGGCAGCTCCTCGCAGATGATCCGGGTGTGCAGGCCCCACGCGGCCACCTCCGCCAGCGCCGCGCACGTCGGCGGGTGGTTGCCGTCCGGGTCGGCGTACACCGCGCCCAGCTCGGCCTTCGCCCGCTCGACGCACGGCGCCAGCTCGTCCGGCAACCCGTCGCCGAACAGCCCCCGCACCAGCTCGTCCACCTGCCGCGCGGCCCGCTCGGCGGGGTCGCCGCCCGCGCCGGTCAGCCGGTCGACCCGCAGCAGCCGCTTCGGGTCGAACACCACCTTGCACAGCATCGTCGCGCCGTCGAGCCGCCCCCAGATCCAGTCGTTGACCCGCCAGGAGCGCTTGAGGAACCCGGAGAACCGGTTCAGCGACGCGCCGCCCGCCTTGTCCTCGGCGGTGACGCTGTACTCGGCGAACGCGTTGCGCGTCTGCAGGCTGATCTGCACCAGCTCGACGGCCTGGTCGAGGCCGCCGCGGCTGTCGTCGGCCAGGCACGTGGTCGCGACCTCCAGCGCCAGCACCCGCGACAGCCACAGCTCACCGGCCACCAGCCCGGCCCCGGCCTCCGCCTCGGTGCGCGGCTCGGTCAGCAGCCGGTGCCACGACTTCAGCTCGCCGACCCGCAGCTGGTCGTCGTCCAGCTGGTCGAGGATGTCGTGCGCGTCGCCGAGGACGCCCGCGATCCGCTCGACCTGCTCGCGCACCCGCTGCCCGACGCCGTCCGGCTCGTCCAGCATCTTCACGCCGAACCGGCGGACCCGCCGCTCCCAGTACGCCTGGTCCAGCTCCTCGGCGACCTCGGTGGTCCAGTGCGCGTCCAGCTCGCGGCGGGCGGCGCGCAGCCGCGACCGCACGTCGAACAGGTTCGTCCTGGCCAGGGCGAGCCGCTGCGCGTCCGGCATCACCCAGACCAGGCGCTTGAGCAGGTCCATCGCGGCGGACGTGAGCCGTTCGGCGGTCGTGATGCCCCACGGCCAGCCGTGCTCGGGCAACGCGGCCGGCTGCGGCCTCGTCGGCACGTACGGCAGCCTGCCCCGCTCGGCGCGGTACTCCCGCTGGGCCGCCTCGGCCGCGGCCCGGACCCGTTCGAACGACCAGCCGGCGGCGTTCGCGCCGGGCACCTCGAACTGGCGGGCGCTGATGTCGCGGGCGGCGTGCCGGATGCGCACGTCCTCGTAGTGGTCGTGCAGCGTCTCGGCCAGCGAGTACAGCTTCGCGGTGACCGAGCCGCCCGACGCCAGCCGGTCCAGCAGGGCGTTGCGCCCGCCGCGGCGGGAGGCGGCGTTGCGGTTGTGCTCCTCGATGCGGTCGACGTAGGTGCGGCCGCTCTGGCTGGTCAGCGCGCCGAGCAGCTTGCCGCCGGTGGCGACGGTGCTGGGCAGCGCGCCGTCCACCGGCGCCACCGGCTCCACGACCGCCTCGGGCGCGTGCGGGAACACCAGCAGCATCACCCGCCGCACCGGCCCCTCGGCGGGCATCCGGTCGATGGCCTCCAGCGCCTCCTTGGTCGGCGTGTTGACCAGGACGCCGCCGTCCACGGCGTAGCGGGACCGGTTGTCGGTGTCGTTGGCCCAGGACGCGACGCCCGCCATGTTCGGCTTGTCGCCGTCGGGCGCGCCGGGCGCGACGGGGATGAACGAGGGCTCGAACGCGAACGGGAAGGAGGCGGACGAGCGGGCGGCCAGCGCCATCCGGCCGACCAGACCGGGCAGCGCGTCGGCGGTGAAGTCGTCCCGGCCGCCGGGGTCGCGGCGGAACGAGAAGCTGCCCTGGTGGGTCGACTGCACCAGCGCCTGGCCCAGGTCGTCGTGGGTGACGGTGGGCACGCCCGCGAGCAGCGTGGTGGTGATGCGCAGGTCGACCGGCCGGTCGTCGCGCGAGGTGGGCTCGAAGTCGGTGGTCAGGCGCTCCAGCGCCTCCCGGAGCCGGGGCAGGAAGAACTCGTCGCCGCGCAGCAGCGACACCGGCTGGCCGCGGAACGGCGTGCGCAGCAGCTGCTCCATCCGACCCTGCTCGGCCCACAGGTCGCGCAGCCGCTCCAGCCGGGCGTTGGCGTTGACCTGCGACAACGCCAGCGCCGCGCCGTTGATGCCGCCCGCCGACGTGCCGGTGATGACGTCCGCGCGGGCCGTGCTGCCGACCATGTCCAGCAGGTCGGCGTACGGGCCGTCGCCCCTGGTCAACCGGTCGAGTTCGAGCACCACCCCGCCCATCCACACGGCGAGGCTCACACCCCCGTTCAGCACGACGGCGAACCGGATCTGCTCCCTGGGCACGTCGGCCATTGCGCACTCCCTCCCCGGACGCGCCGATCCTCCCGCACCCCTTCTCTCGCGCGGGGGGTGTTCCGGGTTACTCCCCGGTCGGGTGAACCTGGGGGATCAGGCCGAGCCGGGCAGCGGGTCGCGCCTGATCAGCGGCATGACCTGCTTGCGGGCCACGAACAGGCACACGGCGAACGCGATCAGGGCGCCCGTGACGGCCTGCGGCACGGTGTAGGCGCGGCCGTCGAAGGCGGAGCCGGTCGGCGGCAGGATGACCGCGATGACCGCGCTGGCGGTGGTCGCGAACACCCGGAACCGGCGCGCCAGCACGCCCGTGGCCAGCGGCAACGCCGCCCACAGCACGTACCACGGCTGGAGCACCGGTCCCAGCACGAGCACCGCGCCCAGCCCCGCGCCCAGCCCGTTGACCGCCTTGATCCGGCCCCGGAACGCCTTCCACAGCAGCGTCGCCACGATCACCACCGACACCGCCTGCGTCACCACCCGCATCAGCGCGATCATCGACTCGGTGTGGTTGCCCAGCCCGAGCAGCAGCCCGAGCCCGCCGCCCATGAACCCCATCGCGGTCGGCGGCGACATCCAGCTCTTCACCGTGCCGGCGACGTTCAGCGTCTCCACCCAGCCGAACCCGAGACCGGTCCCGACGCACGTCCCGACCATCACCACACCGGAGATGACCAGCAACAACAGCGCCGCCCGCACCAGGTCGGAGAACCGGCCGCCCCACCGCCGCGCGATCAGCACGCCGAGGAAGCCGAGCGCCAGCGCGGCCGGGATCTTCACCGCCGCGCCCATGGTGATCATGGTCGCGCCGAGGACGATCCACAGCAGCTCTTCGCGGGTCATCCGGGCGCCCGCCCGGAGCGGCATCTTCCGCAGCGCCAGCTCCAGCCCGACCAGCATCAGGCCGATCGCCAGGCCCTCGTTGTGCACGCCGACGACCAGGTGGAACAGCACCAGCGGGTTCGCCGCGCCCAGCCACAGCGCGGCGACCGGCGGCACGCCGAACCGCCGCGCCAGCCGGGGCAGCGCCCACACGATCATCGCCAGCCCCAGCAGCCCCAGCAGCCGGTGCAGGAAGATGCCGGGCAGCACGCTGTCGCCGGTCACCATCGAGATGACCCGCCCGGCGGCCAGGAACAGCGGCCCGTACGGCGCGGGCGTCTCGCGCCAGATGTTCGGCACGTTCTTGGTCAGGTCGTGCTCCACGCCCAGCGCCGTCGCCGGGCCCAGCTCGTACGGGTCCTGCCCGTTGGCCGCGATCTGCGACTGCGCCAGGTAGCTGTAGACGTCCCGGCTGAACATGGGCAGCACGAACACCAGCGGCGTGATCCACATCAGCAGCGTGCGGTCGAGCTGGCTGCGCGACATCAGCCGGGGCCGCCCCGGCCGGGCGAACCGGCCGAGCCAGAGCCACGCCGACACCACCAGGAACATGCCGGTCCACACCGCGCCCATGGACGCGCTGGGCATCCGGACGAACAGGCCGAGCAGCGGCGTGCCGGGCAGCGGGCTGAACACCGGCGCGGCGCCCGAGCCGAGCGAGCCGACGGCCAGCAGCAGCGCGCCGACGGTGCCCCAGCGGCGGATGACGTCGAGCTGCCGCGTCTCCGCGGCGTCGAGGGGCGCCGCCTCGGCGATCCCGCCCCGGTCCGCCATCACCATTCCGCCCGCCGTCACGTCCGAAGGGTAGCGACCGGCCGGGACGCGTGACTCGGGTCACCCGACCCGGGCCGATCTTTGCGAGGTCCGACGAAATACGCAACACTGGTGTTGTGAAAAACGCCGGGATCGAATCGACCGCTGTGCCGTCCGGGCACGACGGGCGTACCCGGCACGCCGTCGCACGGCTCCTCCTGGAGCAGGGCCCGGTCACCGCGGCCTCGGTCGCGGAGCAGCTGGGCCTGAGCCCCACGGCGGTGCGCCGGCACATCGACGCGCTGGTGGCCGACGGCGAGGCGACCAGCAGGGAGGCCCCCCGGGGTCAGCGCGGCCGGGGTCGCCCGGCCAAGCTCTTCCTGCTGACCGAGCAGGGGCGGGCCCGCTTCGGGCACGCCTACGACGACCTCGCCGTGGCCGCGTTGCGGTTCCTCGCCGAACAGGGCGGGGAGGAGGCGGTACGAACCTTCGCCGAGCGACGGGTGTCCGCATTCGTCGACCGGCACCGCGCGGCCATCGTGGCCCAGCCGGACGCCGCGGAGCGGGCCAAGGCCCTCGCGGTGGCGTTGACCAGGGAGGGCTACGCTGCCTCGGCGCGCCACGTGGGAGCGGGCGAGCAGCTCTGCCAGCACCTGTGCCCGGTGGCCCACGTCGCGGCGGAGTTCCCGCAGCTGTGCGAGACCGAGACGGCGGCGTTCGCCGGCCTGCTCGGCACGCACGTCCAGCGCCTGGCCACGATCGCCCGCGGCGACGCCGTGTGCACGACGCACATCCCGAACACACCCCGGATCCCAGATGGAGGGGAGCCCGCATGACTGCCGCTGCCGAGCAGCGCACCACCACAGCCCCGCTCACCCAGGAAGAGACCCTGGCGAGCATCGGCAACTACGAGTTCGGCTGGTCCGACTCGGACGTGGCAGGCGCGAGCGCTCGCCGGGGCCTGAACGAGGACGTCGTTCGGGACATCTCGGCCAAGAAGAACGAGCCCGAGTGGATGCTGGAGTTCCGGCTCAAGGCGCTGCGGTTGTTCGACCGCAAGCCCATGCCGACCTGGGGCTCCGACCTGTCGGGCATCGACTTCGACAACATCAAGTACTTCGTCCGGTCGACCGAGAAGCAGGCGGCGACCTGGGACGACCTGCCCGACGAGATCAAGAACACCTACGACCGGCTGGGCATCCCGGAGGCGGAGAAGCAGCGCCTGGTCTCCGGTGTCGCGGCCCAGTACGAGTCCGAGGTCGTCTACCACAAGATCCGCGAGGACCTCGAGGAGCAGGGCGTCGTCTTCCTCGACACGGACACCGCCCTGCGCGAGCACCCGGAGCTGTTCAAGGAGTACTTCGGCTCCGTCATCCCGTCGGGTGACAACAAGTTCTCCGCGCTGAACTCCGCGGTGTGGTCGGGCGGCTCGTTCATCTACGTGCCGAAGGGCGTGCACGTCGACATCCCGCTGCAGGCCTACTTCCGGATCAACACCGAGAACATGGGCCAGTTCGAGCGCACGCTGATCATCGTCGACGAGGGCGCCTACGTGCACTACGTCGAGGGCTGCACCGCGCCGATCTACTCGTCGGACTCGCTGCACTCCGCCGTCGTGGAGATCATCGTCAAGAAGGGCGGCCGCTGCCGCTACACGACCATCCAGAACTGGTCGAACAACGTCTACAACCTGGTCACCAAGCGCGCCAAGGCCGAAGAGGGCGCGACCATGGAGTGGATCGACGGCAACATCGGCTCCAAGGTGACCATGAAGTACCCGGCCGTGTTCCTGATGGGCGAGCACGCCAAGGGCGAGGTCCTCTCGATCGCGTTCGCGGGCGAGGGCCAGCACCAGGACGCGGGCGCGAAGATGGTCCACATGGCGCCGCACACGTCGTCCACGATCGTGTCGAAGTCGGTGGCGCGCGGCGGCGGCCGCACCTCCTACCGCGGCCTGGTCCAGGTCAACAAGCGGGCGCACCACTCGAAGTCCACGGTCAAGTGCGACGCGCTGCTGGTGGACAACATCAGCCGCTCGGACACCTACCCGTACGTCGACGTCCGCGAGGACGACGTGTCGATGGGCCACGAGGCCACGGTCTCCAAGGTCTCCGAGGACCAGCTGTTCTACCTGATGTCCCGCGGCCTCAACGAGGACGAGGCCATGGCGATGATCGTGCGCGGGTTCGTCGAGCCCATCGCGCGCGAGCTGCCGATGGAGTACGCCCTCGAGCTGAACCGCCTGATCGAGCTGCAGATGGAAGGGGCCGTCGGCTGACATGGCCGTCACCACCGAAGACCAGCAACACGGCCTGACGGCCCACTCGCACGGTGCGGGTGCCCCGATCTCCTCGCGCGCGGACCACTTCACGTCCTTCGACGTGAACGCGTTCGAGGTGCCCGGTGGTCGCGAGGAGATCTGGCGCTTCACCCCCGTGAAGCGCCTGGCGAACCTGCACAACGGCGCCGAGGCGACCGGCGCGGCGACCGTCGAGGTCGACGCCGCCGAGGGCGTCGCGGTCGAGACCGCGGCGCGCGGCGACGAGCGGCTGGGCGTCGCGGGCACCCCCGGTGACCGCGTCGCCGCCCAGGCGTGGACCTCGTTCGCCGAGGCCACCGTCGTCACCCTCCCCGGTGACGCGAAGTCCGAGCCGACCACGATCACCGTGACCGGCCCGGGCGCGGGGCAGGTCGCCTACGGCCACCTGCACGTGCACGCCAAGCCGTTCGCCGAGGCCGTCGTGGTCATCGACCACCGCGGCTCCGGCGCGTACGCCGACAACGTGGAGTTCGTCGTCGGCGACGGCGCGCACCTCACCGTGGTCGCCATCCAGGACTGGGCCGACGACGCGGTGCACGTCTCCGCGCACCACGCCAAGCTGGGCCGCGACGCCACGTTCAAGCACACCGTCATCACGCTCGGCGGCGACGTCGTCCGGCTCACCCCGGTCGTCACCTACACCGGGCGCGGCGGCGACGCCGAACTGCTCGGCCTGTACTTCGCCGACGCGGGCCAGCACCTGGAGCACCGCACCTTCATCGACCACGCGGTGTCCAACTGCCGCAGCAACGTCGTCTACAAGGGCGCGCTGCAGGGCGAGGACGCGCGCACCGTGTGGATCGGCGACGTGCTGATCCGCGCCGCCGCCGAGGGCACCGAGACGTTCGAGCTGAACCGCAACCTGGTGCTCACCGACGGCGCGCGCGCCGACTCGGTGCCCAACCTGGAGATCGAGACCGGCGAGATCGAGGGCGCGGGCCACGCCAGCGCCACCGGCCGGTTCGACGACGAGCAGCTGTTCTACCTCCAGGCCCGCGGCATCCCCGAGGAGCAGGCCCGCCGGCTCGTCGTGCGCGGGTTCTTCCACGAGATCCTGCTCAAGATCGCCGTTCCCGAGGTGCGCGAGCGCCTGGAAGCCGCCATCGAGGCGGAGCTGGAAGCGGTGGGCGCGTGATCCGGGTGTGCTCGCTGACCGACCTCGACGACCGCAAGCCGGTCGCGTTCGAGGTCGGCGACGAGCGCACCCCGGTCCTGCTCGTCCGCGACGGCGACACCGTGCACGCGCTGCGCGACCTGTGCTCGCACGCCGAGGTCGCGCTCAGCGAGGGCGAGGTGACGCGCAAGGGCGTGGAGTGCTGGCTGCACGGGTCGTGCTTCGACCTGCGCACCGGCCGCCCGTCCTCGCCGCCCGCCACCGAGCCGGTCGACGTGTACGCCGTCGAACTCCGCGGCGGCGACGTCCTCGTGGACGTCACCGCGGCCGTGAACTGACCTTGGCTACGAACTGACTTTCGCTTGCAACACCAGGAGAACGAAGCACCGATGGCCACTCTCGAGATCAAGGACCTGCACGTCTCGGTCAACACCGACGAGGGCTCCAAGGAAATCCTCAAGGGCGTCGACCTGACCATCAACGCAGGCGAGACCCACGCGATCATGGGCCCCAACGGCTCGGGCAAGTCCACCCTGTCCTACGCCATCGCGGGCCACCCCAAGTACGGGATCACCTCCGGCAGCGTGCTGCTGGACGGCGAGGACGTGCTGGAGATGACCGTGGACGAGCGCGCCCGCGCGGGCCTCTTCCTCGCCATGCAGTACCCGGTCGAGGTGCCCGGCGTCTCGATGTCGAACTTCCTCCGCACCGCCGCCACCGCCGTCCGCGGCGAGGCGCCGAAGCTGCGCCACTGGGTCAAGGAGGTCAAGGGGGCGATGTCCGACCTGGACATCGACCCGGCCTTCGCCGAGCGCTCGGTGAACGAGGGCTTCTCCGGCGGCGAGAAGAAGCGGCACGAGATCCTGCAGCTCGGGCTGCTCAAGCCGAAGGTCGCCATCCTCGACGAGACCGACTCCGGCCTGGACGTCGACGCGCTGCGCGTCGTGTCCGAGGGCGTGAACCGGTACAAGCAGTCCGGTGACGTCGGCGTCATGCTGATCACGCACTACACCCGGATCCTCAAGTACATCTCGCCCGACTTCGTGCACGTCTTCGCGGCGGGGCGGATCGCCGAGTCCGGCGGCCCCGAGCTGGCCGACCAGCTGGAGGCCGAAGGTTACGTGAAGTACATCGGCAAGCAGGAAGCCGCCGGCATCGCGTGACGTTGCACCGTTCGTGAACACGTACCGAGAGGAGGCGTCGGAGCAGTGACCACCACCGTCACCCCGCTGGACGTCGCTACCGTCCGGGCGGACTTCCCGATCCTGGGACGCACCGTGCGGGAGGGTAAGCGGCTGGTCTACCTGGACTCCGGCGCCACCTCGCAACGCCCGAGGCAGGTCCTCGACGCCGAGCGCGCCTTCCTGGAGACCGCCAACGCTGCGGTGCACCGCGGGGCGCACCAACTGGCCGAGGAGGCCACCGACGCCTACGAGGGCGCCAGGCAGAAGATCGCCGATTTCGTGGGCGTGGACTACGGCGAGATCGTGTTCACCAAGAACGCGACCGAGGGCGTGAACCTCGTCGCGTACGCGATGGGCAACGCGTCCACCTCGGGCCCGGAGGCCGAGCGGTTCCGCATCGGACCCGGCGACGAGATCGTCGTCACCGAGATGGAGCACCACGCGAACCTCGTGCCGTGGCAGCAGCTGGCCGCCCGCACGGGCGCCACGCTGCGCTGGTTCGGCGTCACCGACGAGGGCAGGCTCGACCTGTCCGACATCGACTCGCTGATCACCCCGGCCACCAAGGTCGTCGCGTTCACCCACCAGTCGAACGTGCTCGGCACCGTCAACCCGGTGCGGGTGCTGGCCGACGCGGCCCGCGCGGTCGGCGCGCTGTCCGTGCTGGACGCCTGCCAGTCCGTGCCGCACGCCCCGGTCGACTTCCACGCGCTCGGCGTGGACTTCGCCGTGTTCAGCGGCCACAAGATGCTCGGGCCCTCCGGCATCGGCGTCCTCTACGGCCGCCGGGAGCTGCTGGAGGCGCTGCCGCCGTTCCTCACCGGCGGCTCGATGATCGAGATGGTCCAGATGGCGAAGTCCACCTTCGCCCCGCCGCCCGCGCGGTTCGAGGCGGGCGTGCCCATGACGTCGCAGGCCGTGGCGCTGGGCTCGGCGGTGGACTACCTCAACGCCGTCGGCATGGACCGGATCGCCGCGCACGAGCACCTGCTCACCGAGGCGGCGCTGCGCGGCCTGGCCGGCATCCCCGGCGTGCGGGTCGTCGGACCGCTGGACGTGGTGGACCGCGGCGGCGCCGTGTCGTTCGTCGTGGAGGGCATCCACGCGCACGACGCGGGCCAGGTGCTGGACAGCCTGGGCGTCGCCGTGCGCGTCGGCCACCACTGCGCGTGGCCCCTGCACCGGCGGATGGACGCCGCCGCCACCGTGCGGGCCAGCTTCTACCTGTACAACACGCTGGACGAGGTGACCGCGCTGGTGGACGCCGTCCGCGAGGCGCAGAAGTTCTTCGGGGTGGTGTAGGTGCAGCTTCAGCAGATGTACCAGGAGATCATCCTGGACCACTACAAGAACCCCCACGGCCGCGGCCTGCGCGACCCGTTCGACGCCGAGTCGCACCAGATCAACCCGACGTGCGGCGACGAGGTGACGCTGCGGGTCAAGCTGGCCGACGGGACCGTCCAGGACGTGTCCTACGACGGTCAGGGCTGCTCGATCAGCCAGGCGTCGACCTCGGTGCTGACCGACCTGGTGGTCGGCAGGCCGCTGGACCAGGCGTTCGAGAAGATGGACGCGTTCGTCGAGCTGATGCAGGGTCGCGGTCAGGTCGAGCCCGACGAGGACGTGCTGGAGGACGGCATCGCGTTCGCGGGCGTGGCGAAGTACCCGGCGCGCGTGAAGTGCGCGCTGCTGGGCTGGATGGCTTTCAAGGACGCGGTGGCACGCAGCGAGGGAGCGAAGGCATGAGCACCGAGGAGGACGTGGTGCGCGGCATCGAGGGCATGCCCGAGCCGCCCGCGCCGAAGGCCGACGTGGCCGCGGTGGACGACGTCGAGGAGGCCATGCGCGACGTGGTCGACCCCGAACTGGGCATCAACGTCGTGGACCTCGGGTTGGTCTACGACATCCGGGTGGACGAGCAGAACGTCGCGCTCATCGACATGACGCTGACCTCGGCGGCGTGCCCCCTGACCGACGTCATCGAGGACCAGACCCGGTCCGCGCTGGTCGGCGGCGGTGGCGGCGGCCTGGTCGACGACTTCCGCATCAACTGGGTCTGGATGCCCCCGTGGGGCCCGGAGAAGATCACCGACGACGGCCGGGAGCAGCTGCGCGCCCTCGGCTTCACCGTCTGACCCGACCTCACCGGCGAACCCGCCGACCCGCCACCCCGGCGGGTCGGCGGGTTCCCGCGTTCCAGGGGGGTGCGGCTCAGCCCACCGCCAGGTGCGGCCCGCCCCGCAGCACGTCCACGTGGTCGCTGCCCGGCCGCCCCAGCACCCAGCTCGTGCCGCGCAACGACTTCGCGTGCTCCTTCAACGGCGCCAGCAGCCGCGACACCTCCCGGTAGGACCCCACCGAACCGGCCGCGCAGATCAGCGTCGCCAACGACAGCGTCACCGCCCGGCCCTCCGCGTCGAACGGCACGTCGAGCACGCCCGCGGCGAACGGCACGACCTCGTTCAGGCCCGCCACCACCAGGAAGTCGTCCCCGCCGACGTGGCCCACCTGCACGCCGGGGTACGCCGCCGAGCCCTCGCCCAGCGCCCGCCCGATGGCCCGGATCAGGTCGTCACCCGCCGCGAACCCCGCCGAGTCGTTGACCCCCTTGAACGCGTCCACGTCCAGCCAGCCCACCGCGAACAGCTCGCCGCCCAGGATCCGCCGGTCCACCTCGCGCGCGATCGAGTCGCTGCCCGGCAGCCGCGTCAACGGGTTCAGCGCCGCCGCCTGCTCCACCTTCATCTCCGCCACACCGCGCACCACGTCCGCCACCCGCACCACGCCCAGGCACCGGTCGTCGTCGTCCACGACCACCAGGTCGTCGTTGGTCCGCTCCCGGTTGGCGTGCGCCACCACGTCCAGCAGCTCCAACGCGCTCGACCCCGCCCCGATCAGCTTCGGCTTGTCCGCCAACCGCGCCGCCTCCCGCTTGGCGTGCAGGGCGTGCCCGAACGGCCCCGTCACCGCCAGCAGGAAGCGGTTGCGGTCCACCGTCCAGCGCGGCCTGCCGCCGTCGTCCACCAGCACCACGCCGCTGACCGTCGGCTGGTTCGCCAGCACGTCCCGCACCTCCTCGGACGTCGCCGAGTCGGGCAGCGTGGTCGCCGGGTGCAGGAAGTCGGTGACCCGCGGTCCGGCCTGGCGCCGCAGCGGCGCGGTCATCGTGCTGCTGACCGCCTCCGGGTCGTTCACCTCGCTCAGCACCGCCGCGATCGTCGCGTCCACCCTGGGCCGCCGCTGCGCGCTCGCCAGCAGGTTGCCCTGCGCGAGCCGCACCCCGAGCCGGCGCAGCGCGGCCAGCTGCGCCTCCGTCTCCACGCCCTCGGCCACCACCAGCGACCCGGTGTGCTCGCACAGGTGCTGCAACGCCTGCGCCAACGCGTACCGCGCGGGGTCGGTGGGCAGCGCCACCACCACCTCGCGGTCCAGCTTGACCACCTCCGGCTGCACCTCGGCCAGCAGCGACAGCGGCGAGTCGCCCTCCCCGACGCCGTCCAACCCGATCCGGAACCCGTCCCGCCGCAACCGCTCGACACCCCGCACCAGCAACCGGCGCGGCGCGCGCGAGTACGGCGTGCCGACCTCGACCACCAGGTCCGCCGGGGTCCGCCCGACCTCGCGCAGCGCGCCGTACAGCGGGGCCATCAGCTCCGGCTTGTCCGCGATCGTCAACGCGAGCAGGTTGACGTGCAGCGGCACGCCCAGGTCGTGGTCGGCCGCGTGCCGGATCGCCCGGCACGCCAGCGCCACGTCGGTGTTGGCCAGGTAGCCCGCGCGGAACGCCATCCGCAGCAGGTCGTGGACGCTGCCGTCATGCGGCCGGGCGAGCGCTTCGACCGCGACGACCCCTCCGGTGTGGAGGTTGAACAACGGCTGGAAGGCGAACCGGACGTCATCCAGCAAGGCGGGCACGGCCCCGATCGTGCCCGGTCGATCTTCATTTGCCGAGAGCGTTAACCGAGTGTTCCCGCACTTTTGGCCGATTGCACAGGGAATGCCATCCGGCCTCGCATAACCCAGGACGCCGAGCCGAACAGCCGGAGCATCGCGCGGACCGTCCCGCCCAGGTCATCGGGCATGCCCAGGTAGTCGCGCTGAAGCTCGCCGGGGAGCTGGAAAAAGCCGTGGAAGAATTGCGGGACCTCGTCCGGCGGCAGCGCCAGCAACGCCGCCAACCCCCGCGACCGCAACGCGTGCACCGCCCGTTCCGCGACCGGGCGCGGCACCGGCCGCCCGGCCGCGAGCGCGTCCGCCACCACCGGCGCCCGGCGCAGCGACGCCGCCACGCTGTACCCCGTCGCCGGGTGGATCCACCCCGCCGCCGCGCCGAACGCGCCGTTCCGCGCCCGCCCGTCCAACGTGATGCGCACCCGCTCCTCGGCCGCCGGCGCCGGGATGCCGTGCGCGGCCAACCGCGCGTGCAGCCGCAACCGCAGCTCGGCCAGCGGCAGCCCCGGCCGGCGGGCCAACGACGTCTCCTCCAGCAGCACCTCGTCCGCCGACACCGGGATCGCGTAGAGGAACGTCGGGTCGGCCGTCGTCGCGTCGGGCGGCTTGCGCCAGTCCATGATCAACGCCTCGCCGGCGGCCACGAACGGCAGCGCCGACCGGGCGGGCACCACCACGCCCACCGCCGTCTGCGCCGCCCGACCGCCCGCCGTGCCGCTCGCGTCGACCACCCGACCGGTCAGCACCCGCCCGTCGGCCAGCGTCACCGACGCGTCCGCCCACCCGACGACCCGGCCCGCGACCACCCGCACCCCGTCGGGCAGCCACCGCAGCCGCTCGTTGTCCAGCACCGCGTAACCGCGGTCGATGACGTGTTCCTCGGTGGTCACCGCCCGCGCCCGCGCCGCCGTCACCGCCACCGGCGCGTCGGCGGGCAGCTCGTCCACCCACGCCGCGTACGTCGCCCGCCACGGCCGAGCCGGGCTCGGGTCGACCAGCGTCGTGCCCAACCCCCTCGCCGCGCACGCCCGCGCCAACGCCCTCCCGGCCGGCCCGCCGCCGACGACCACGACGTCCACTAGCGCTGCTCCGGCGGCTTCGGCGGCAGCAGGTTGCCCAGCACCAGCGGCTGGTACTGCGACACCACGTCGGTCAGCTGCGCCACCGTCCGCTCCACCGCGTCCCGCGCGGCGTTGCGCTCCGCGATCACCGCCGACAGCATCAGCGCCGTCAGCACCGCCGTCGCGTTGAACGCCTGCAACGTCACCATCCGCACCACCAGTTCCAAGTCCGCGAACGGGCCCGTGCCCCGCGCCGCACCCCGTGCCGCCAACGTCGTCGCGATCAACGCGCACGGCGCCGTGCCCAGGTGCTGGAAGCGCAGCGCCGCCCAGATCAGCAGCGGGAACACCAGGTACATCACCCGGAGGTTGTGGGTGGTCGCCACGGTCAGCACCAGCACCGTGCACGCGACCAGCCCACCCGCCTCCAACCACCAGCGCACCGAGCGCGCGCGGGGGCGCAGCTCGCGGAACACCAGGACGATCGGCACGAACACCAGCACGCCGAGCACGTCGCCGGTCCACCACACCGTCCACGTCGACCAGAACAACCCGCCGTCGATCGCGCCGGTCACCAGCAGGGAGGTCGAGCCGACCGTCGCGCTCACCGCCATGCCGACGAACCCGGCCAGCAGCACCAGCGCCAGCGCGTCGCGCGTGCGGTCCATCTCCTGCCGGAACCCGGCTTTCTTGAGCAACAGGTAGGCCACCACCGGCCCCAGGGTGTTCCCGGCCGTGATGAGGAGCGTCGCCCCGAAGTCGCCGAGCGTCGAGTTCACCGTGAAGGCGCCCAGCGCGACACCCGGCCACATCCGCAACCCGCCGAGCACCAGCGCGAGCACGGCCACGCCGGTCGGCGGCCACAGCGGTGTCACCTGGTCGTTGACCAGAGCCTGGAGAAGACCGAGACGCGCGCCGAGGTGGTAACAAGCCGCCACCACCGCGACGTGGAGCGCGTAGCGGACGAGTCGAGGGGAGAGCTGCACCGGCACAGCATCCACCGTTCCACCGACAGGCACCACGCCTAGCTGCGGAGATGCCCTGACCGACCCCCCGATTTCACTATCCCGGGCCGCTCGTGTAAGTTTCTCTCTGCCAGCGCGGAACGGGCCGGAGAGAGACCGGAACGGAGCGCGGCGGAAGACAAAGTGAATGCAGGGCGACTTCAACGCGGGGTCGAGCAGGTCGAAACGGCCGATTTGACACCGCGAAAACGAACCCGCTAAGCTTTCACCACAAGCGAAACACCGGAAACACAAAGCCCCGGAATGAACTGCGGTAAGACGCAGGACGTGATGGTGAGCGCGTGTTCTTTGAGAACTCAACAGCGTGCCGAATAGCCAGTAAATTGTATGACCTCGTCAAGAGGTTTTCCTTTGAGATTGTTACTGGACAACTGACATTATTTGTCAGTGTTGTTCGGAGCGATCGAACTCATTCCTTATTGGAGAGTTTGATCCTGGCTCAGGACGAACGCTGGCGGCGTGCTTAACACATGCAAGTCGAGCGGTAAGGCCCTTCGGGGTACACGAGCGGCGAACGGGTGAGTAACACGTGGGTAACCTGCCCTGTACTCTGGGATAAGCCTGGGAAACTAGGTCTAATACCGGATATGACCTGCCTCTGCATGGGGGTGGGTGGAAAGTTCCGGCGGTATGGGATGGACCCGCGGCCTATCAGCTTGTTGGTGGGGTAATGGCCTACCAAGGCGACGACGGGTAGCCGGCCTGAGAGGGTGACCGGCCACACTGGGACTGAGACACGGCCCAGACTCCTACGGGAGGCAGCAGTGGGGAATATTGCACAATGGGCGAAAGCCTGATGCAGCGACGCCGCGTGAGGGATGACGGCCTTCGGGTTGTAAACCTCTTTCAGCAGGGACGAAGCGTGAGTGACGGTACCTGCAGAAGAAGCACCGGCTAACTACGTGCCAGCAGCCGCGGTAATACGTAGGGTGCGAGCGTTGTCCGGAATTATTGGGCGTAAAGAGCTCGTAGGCGGTTTGTTGCGTCGGCTGTGAAAACTTCACGCTTAACGTGGAGCCTGCAGTCGATACGGGCAGACTTGAGTTCGGCAGGGGAGACTGGAATTCCTGGTGTAGCGGTGAAATGCGCAGATATCAGGAGGAACACCGGTGGCGAAGGCGGGTCTCTGGGCCGATACTGACGCTGAGGAGCGAAAGCGTGGGGAGCGAACAGGATTAGATACCCTGGTAGTCCACGCCGTAAACGGTGGGTGCTAGGTGTGGGGGACTTCCACGTCCTCCGTGCCGCAGCTAACGCATTAAGCACCCCGCCTGGGGAGTACGGCCGCAAGGCTAAAACTCAAAGGAATTGACGGGGGCCCGCACAAGCGGCGGAGCATGTGGATTAATTCGATGCAACGCGAAGAACCTTACCTGGGCTTGACATGCACTGGAAACCAGTAGAGATATTGGCCCCCTTGTGGCCGGTGTACAGGTGGTGCATGGCTGTCGTCAGCTCGTGTCGTGAGATGTTGGGTTAAGTCCCGCAACGAGCGCAACCCTCGTTCCATGTTGCCAGCGCGTTATGGCGGGGACTCATGGGAGACTGCCGGGGTCAACTCGGAGGAAGGTGGGGATGACGTCAAGTCATCATGCCCCTTATGTCCAGGGCTTCACACATGCTACAATGGCCGGTACAGAGGGCTGCTAAGCCGTGAGGTGGAGCGAATCCCACAAAGCCGGTCTCAGTTCGGATCGGGGTCTGCAACTCGACCCCGTGAAGTCGGAGTCGCTAGTAATCGCAGATCAGCAACGCTGCGGTGAATACGTTCCCGGGCCTTGTACACACCGCCCGTCACGTCACGAAAGTCGGTAACACCCGAAGCCCGTGGCCCAACCAGCTTGCTGGGGGGAGCGGTCGAAGGTGGGACTGGCGATTGGGACGAAGTCGTAACAAGGTAGCCGTACCGGAAGGTGCGGCTGGATCACCTCCTTTCTAAGGAGCATCTGCGGACTCGATCTCGGTCGGGTTCGGAGGCCACGCCGGCGGCGAACGATCGTCGGGTGGAGCTCATTATTGTGGATGCTGGCTATATGCAAGGCTTCGGATTGCTCGGTGAGTTAGTACTGTTCCTCCGGGAGCGTGGAAGGGTCATCGAGGGGTTCAGGGTTTCTTGTTCGGTACGCTGTTGGGTCCTGAGAGAACACGCGAGTGTTTTCCTCAGCGAGAAACGACAGGGCTTCGCCCGTCTTCGAACCGCCGGGTTGCCGGTAGGCGTTGACAGTAGTGGCAGAGCGTCTGGTTGTTCTTTGAGAACTGCACAGTGGATGCGAGCATCTTTGTGGCAAGTTATTAAGGGCACACGGTGGATGCCTTGGCACCAGGAGCCGATGAAGGACGTAGGAGACTGCGATAAGTCTTGGGGAGCTGTCAACCGAGCTGAGATCCAAGAATTTCCGAATGGGGAAACCCGGCCTCAGTCATGTGGGGTCACCCACGCCTGAACACATAGGGCGTGTGGAGGGAACGCGGGGAAGTGAAACATCTCAGTACCCGCAGGAAGAGAAAACAACCGTGATTCCGTGAGTAGTGGCGAGCGAAAGCGGAAGAGGCTAAACCGTATTCGTGTGATACCCGGCAGGGGTTGCGTGTGCGGGGTCGTGGGACCTGTTCGTCAGTTCTGCCGAGCTGGCAAGGAGTCATAAAACGGTGTCGTTAGCGGAACGCGTCTGGAAAGCGTGGCCGTAGAGGGTGAAAGTCCCGTACGTGAAAACTCACCGTCTTCTTACAGTGTTCCCAAGTAGCAGCGAGCTCGTGGAATTTGCTGTGAATCTGGCGGGACCACCCGCTAAGCCTAAATACTCCCTGGTGACCGATAGCGGACTAGTACCGTGAGGGAAAGGTGAAAAGTACCCCGGGAGGGGAGTGAAATAGTACCTGAAACCGTGTGCCTACAATCCGTCGGAGCCTTTAGGGGTGACGGCGTGCCTTTTGAAGAATGAGCCTGCGAGTTAGTGCTGCGTGGCGAGGTTAACCCGTGTGGGGTAGCCGTAGCGAAAGCGAGTCCGAATAGGGCGCCCATAGTCGCGTGGTCTAGACCCGAAGCGGAGTGATCTAGCCATGGCCAGGGTGAAGCGTGGGTAAGACCGCGTGAGGCCCGAACCCACCAGGGTTGAAAACCTGGGGGATGAGCTGTGGTTAGGGGTGAAAGGCCAATCAAACTCCGTGATAGCTGGTTCTCCCCGAAATGCATTTAGGTGCAGCGTCGTGTGTTTCGTGCCGGAGGTAGAGCACTGGATGGTCTAGGGGGCCCACAAGCTTACCGAAATCAACCAAACTCCGAATGCCGGTACGTGAGAGCGCGGCAGTGAGACTGCGGGGGATAAGCTTCGTAGTCGAGAGGGAAACAGCCCAGAACGCCGGCTAAGGCCCCTAAGTGTGTGCTAAGTGGGAAAGGATGTGGGGTCGCCCAGACAACCAGGAGGTTGGCTTAGAAGCAGCCACCCTTTAAAGAGTGCGTAATAGCTCACTGGTCAAGTGGTCCTGCGCCGACAATGTAGCGGGGCTCAAGCACACCGCCGAAGCCGTGTCATTTCAGCGCAAGCTGGGATGGGTAGGGGAGCGTCGTTCAGCCATCGAAGCGCCGGAGGAATCCAGGTGTGGAGGCTGGACGAGTGAGAATGCAGGCATGAGTAGCGAAAGCAGAGTGAGAAACTCTGCCGCCGGATGACCAAGGGTTCCTGGGCCAGGCTAATCCGCCCAGGGTAAGTCGGGACCTAAGGCGAGGCCGACAGGCGTAGTCGATGGACAACGGGTTGATATTCCCGTACCCGTGTGAACGCGCCCATGGCGAACCTTGTGATACTAACCGCCCAAAGCCTGTCCCGAGTCTTCGGACGAGGGACTACGTGGAGCGCGGGACCTGAACTTGTAGTAGTCAAGCGATGGGGTGACGCAGGAGGGTAGCTCCGCCAGTGAGTGGTAGTACTGGTGTAAGCGTGTAGGGAGAATCGTAGGCAAATCCGCGGTTCATATATCCTGAGACGTGATGCATAGCCGATTGAGGCGAAGTAGGGTGATCCCATGCTGCCGAGAAAAGCCTCTAGTGAGTGTTCATGCGGCCCGTACCCCAAACCGACACAGGTGGTCAGGTAGAGAATACCGAGGCGATCGGGCGAACTGTGGTTAAGGAACTCGGCAAAATGCCCCCGTAACTTCGGGAGAAGGGGGCCGAGGGATTTGAAGCCCCTTGCGGGCTAGGATTTTTCGGCCGCAGAGACCAGCGAGAAGCGACTGTTTACTAAAAACACAGGTCCGTGCGAAGTCGCAAGACGATGTATACGGACTGACGCCTGCCCGGTGCTGGAACGTTAAGGGGACCGGTTAGCTCTTCGGGGCGAAGCTGAGAACTTAAGCGCCAGTAAACGGCGGTGGTAACTATAACCATCCTAAGGTAGCGAAATTCCTTGTCGGGTAAGTTCCGACCTGCACGAATGGCGTAACGACTTCTCGACTGTCTCAACCACAGGCCCGGCGAAATTGCACTACGAGTAAAGATGCTCGTTACGCGCGGCAGGACGGAAAGACCCCGGGACCTTTACTATAGCTTGGTATTGGTGTTCGGTTCGGCTTGTGTAGGATAGGTGGGAGACTGTGAAGCGGCCACGCCAGTGGTTGTGGAGTCGTCGTTGAAATACCACTCTGGTCGTACTGGATGTCTAACCTCGGTCCGTGATCCGGATCAGGGACAGTGCCTGGTGGGTAGTTTAACTGGGGCGGTTGCCTCCCAAAGGGTAACGGAGGCGCTCAAAGGTTCCCTCAGCCTGGTTGGCAATCAGGTGTCGAGTGCAAGTGCACAAGGGGGCTTGACTGTGAGACCGACGGGTCGAGCAGGGACGAAAGTCGGAACTAGTGATCCGGCCATGGCTTGTGGAAGCGTGGTCGCTCAACGGATAAAAGGTACCCCGGGGATAACAGGCTGATCTTGCCCAAGAGTCCATATCGACGGCATGGTTTGGCACCTCGATGTCGGCTCGTCGCATCCTGGGGCTGGAGTAGGTCCCAAGGGTTGGGCTGTTCGCCCATTAAAGCGGTACGCGAGCTGGGTTTAGAACGTCGTGAGACAGTTCGGTCCCTATCCGCCGCGCGCGTAGGATACTTGCGGAAGGCTGTCCCTAGTACGAGAGGACCGGGACGGACGGACCTCTGGTGTGCCAGTTGTCCTGCCAAGGGCATTGCTGGTTGGCTACGTTCGGAAGGGATAACCGCTGAAAGCATCTAAGCGGGAAGCCTGTTCCTAGATGAGGTATCCCACCCTTTGTGGGTTAAGGCCCCCAAGAGACCATTGGGTTGATAGGCCGGAGATGGAAGGTCGGTAACGGCTGGAGTTGACCGGTACTAATAGGCCGAGGACTTGTCATGAAGGCGCTACGCATCCACTGTGCGGTTCTGAGAGAGCCGAACCGGACCACCACGGTCCACCCCTTCGACCAGGTGGTCGGGATCCGGGGGTGGGTCGGGGTGCCTACGGGTTGGTAATTTCATAGTGTTTCGGTGGTCATAGCGGTTGGGGAACACCCGGTCCCATTCCGAACCCGGTAGTTAAGCCTTCCAGCGCCGATGGTACTGCACTCGTGAGGGTGTGGGAGAGTAGGACGCCGCCGAACAATTCTCCCCTCAAGGGGCGCTCAGTCGAGCGCCCCTTGAGGCGTTTCACGGGCTCTCGCGGGGCTCGTTCGCCGGGCTGGGCGAGGGCGACTACTTTCTTCCACCATGCACCACGAGCACGTCGACCCCCGAGCCCAGCGCCGCGTCGGTGGGAACGCCGCCGTCCAGGCCGACCTGGCCACCAGCCCGTTCCGGGTCGACCGGGACCGCGTCGCCAGTTCGCCGTTCTTCGCCCGTCTCGGCGGCGTCACGCAGGTCGTCAGCTCGACCGGTTCCGGGCTGCTGGTGCACAACCGGCTCACGCACAGCCTCAAGGTCGCCCAGGCGGCCCGTGCCATCGCCGAACGCCTCAACGCCCGCCCGGACGTGAGCAACCTGCTGGACAAGCTCGGCGGCTGCGACCCGGACGTGGTGGAGGCGGCCTCCCTCGCGCACGACCTGGGGCACCCGCCGTTCGGGCACCTCGGTGAGCAGGTGCTGGACCGCTTGGCCCGGCACCGGTTCGGGTTGTCGGACGGGTTCGAGGGCAACGCCCAGTCGTTCCGCATCGTCACGACGACGGACGTGCGCGGACCGGCCGCGGTCGGTCTGGACCTCACGGTGGCGGTGCGCGCGGCGATGCTCAAGTACCCGTGGACGCGGCTCTCCTACCCGAAGCCGCACCCCAGGGACTTGGCCATGCCGCCTCGCGGCGCCGCCGAGCCCACCGACGCGCCGGGCACCGGTTCCGGCAAGTTCTCCGCCTACGTCACCGAGCTGGTGGACGTCGAGCAGTCCCGCGCGTTCTACGCGGGTCGGCTGGAGCAGTGGCAGCAGACGGTCGAGGCGTCGGTCATGGACACCGCCGACGACATCGCCTATGCCATCCACGACCTGGAGGACTTCTACCGCGTCGGCGTGCTGCAGCACGCGACCGTGTCGACCGAGCTGAACACGTGGCTGGAGCACGCGGTCGAGCTGGCGGGCTTGAGCGCCGCCGACCTCGCCGCCCAGGAGCGCAGGCCCGGCCGCTCGCTGGAGGCCCTGCGCCGCCGGCTGCACGCCAAGGACTCGTGGGCGGTGCACGACGAGGCGTTCGCGCAGGCCGTGGCGAAGGTGCGGGCCGAGCTGGTGGACGGCCTGCTGGCGGTGCCGTTCGACGGCTCGGTGGAGGCCGAGCAGGCGGTGGCCGGGTTCTCCGCCCGCTGGACGCGTCGCCTGGTGGACTCGGTCGGCGTGGTCGAGGAGCCGACGACCCGCTCCGGGCACGTGGTGCTGGCCGTGCCGCAGTGGCACGAGGTGCAGGTGCTGAAGTTCGTGCACCGCCGGTTCGTGCTGCTGCGCCCGGACCTCGCGCTGCACCAGCGCGGCCAGGCGCGGCTGCTGACCGCGCTGGTGGAGGCGCTGGAGCAGTGGGTGACCGACCGGCACGAGGCGAACCGGCTGCCGCGCCGGTTGCACGACCTGGTCGAGCTGGCCGGTGACGAGTACGCCGGACTGGCCCGAACGGACCCGTCGGCGCTGGTCGGCGCGACGGGGGAGACGCCGTCCGGTCCGGACGCGGTCAGCGCGCTGGCCCGCGGCCGGGCGGTGGTCGACTTCATCGCCTCGCTGACCGACAACCAGGCCGCGGCGCTGCTCGACGCCCTCTCGGGACGAACCGGTCAGCTGTGGACAGATGCTTTTGTACTGTGAAATGTGATGGATTCACCGTCTGGGAAGTAGGCCGAACGGTGGCAGACGGTACTTGGCCGTGCGCAATACGTTGACCCCTCGGTCGGAGACATCCGACCGCAGGCCGCGTGCGTCGGGGGCACGCAAGATCTGGGGGAGACGCCTGTGCGCTCACCGAATCGCCGGTTGCGAAGAAACACCTTGATCGCGGCGGGTGCCGCCGTGCTGCTGGCCCTGGGCGTCGTGTCGCCCGCCTCGGCCGACCCGCCCAAGGCGTCCAAGGGCGTCGAGGAGAAGACCGCGGCGCAGATCGCCGCGTTGCAGGACATCAAGCGGTCGCTCACCGCATCCGAGTCCAAGGTGGACAGCGCGCTCGTGGTCGAGCAGCGCCGCCGGACGAACCTCGGCACGTTCAACAAGCTCCCAGCGCTCCAGACCGGTGTGAAGGTCCACAGCGGAAACACCGTCGTGGTGGACATCCGCGCGCACGAGGTCACCGACGAGCTGGTCGCGGCCGTCAAGGCGGCCGGGGGCGGCATCCGCTCCGTCTCCACCGAGGGCCGCACGGTCCGGGCCCAGCTCCCGCTCAACGCGCTCACCAAGCTCTCCGCGCGCGGTGACGTCCGCCGCGTCGAGACCGCGGTCGAGTACAAGACGTTCAACAAGCAGGACCGCAAGGCGGACCCGGCGCCCTCCAAGGAGGACAAGGCCCGGGAGATCGAGGCCCGCACCCGCGAGGTCCTGATCGCGCCGCAGGCGGCCAAGACCGCGGAGGCCGACCGGGCGCACGCCGCCGACACCGCGCGCTCCGACTTCCGCGTCACCGGCACCGGCGTGAAGCTGTGCGCGCTGTCCGACGGCGTCGACTCGCTCGCCCTGTCGCAGACCGCCGGCGAACTGCCCGCCGGCGTGGAAGTCCTCCCGGGTCAGGAGGGCTCCGGCAACGAGGGCACCGCGATGCTGGAGATCCTGCACGACCTCGCGCCCAACGCGAGCCTCGGCTTCGCCACCGCGATCAACGGCGACGCGAGCTTCGCCGACAACATCCGGGCCCTGCGCTTCGAGCTGGGCTGCGACGTCATCGTCGACGACATCCTCTACTTCAACGAGTCGCCGTTCCAGGACGGCGTCATCGCGCGGGCCGTGGACGCGGTCACCGCCGACGGCGCGCTGTTCTTCTCCTCGGCGGGCAACGAGGGCAACGTCGCCGACGGCACCTCGGGCCACTGGGAGGGCCAGTTCGTGGACTCGGGCGTCGGCGTCGGCAAGTTCGCCGGCACCGCGCACGACTTCAACCCGTCGCCGGACGCCAAGCAGGTGCTCAACCCGCTGTCGGACAGCTCGGGCAACGTGCCCGTGACGCTGTTCTGGTCCGACCCGCTGGCGTCGTCGTTCAACGACTACGACCTGTACCTGGTGAACTCGCAGGGCAACGTGGTGGCGTCCAGCCAGAGCGTGCAGGACGGCACCCAGGACCCGTACGAGCGGCTGACCACGCCCGCGAGCGCGTTCGGCCTGCGGCTGGCCGTGGTCAAGTTCCGCGGTGAGGACAAGTACCTGGCGCTGTCCGCCCTGGGCGGTCGCTTCAAGGACTCCTCGGACGGGCTCAAGAAGTACGCCACGCCCGGCGTGACCCGCGGCCACTCCGCGGCCAAGGGCGCGATCAGCGTCGCGGCGGCCCCGGCGAACAACCCGCTGCCGTTCGACCTGGAGCCGGGCGACCCGGCCAACCCGCGCGGCCCGTACCCGAACGCCTACGACGGCGCGCAGAAGCCCGAGCGGTTCACCTCCGACGGTCCGCGCCGGGTGTTCTTCGCGCCCGACGGCACCCCGAGCGAGGAGGTCCGGCAGAAGCCCGACCTGACCGCGGCCGACGGCGTGCAGACCAGCGTGGCGGGCTTCAACCCGTTCTTCGGCACGTCGGCGTCCGCGCCGAGCGCCGCGGCCATCGCGGGCCTGGTGCTGTCCGGCAACCCCGGCCTGTCGCCCGCCGAGGTGCGCGAGGCGATGACCGCGACCGCGATCGACATCGTCGAGGCGGGCGTGGACAACCGGACCGGCGCGGGCATCGTGCGCGCCGACCTGGTGCTGGCCTACACCGGCGCCTCGCCGCAGCCGCTGGCGAAGGCGACGAAGCCGTCCGTGGTCAACGACGGCGACGGCAGCCAGTACCTCAAGCCGGGCACCACGGCCACGGTCACCGTGCCGGTGGTCAACTCCGGTGACGGCACCGCCGCGTCGACCAGCCTCGTGCTCACCACGCCCACCGCGGGCGTGACGATCGCGCCGCGGTCCAAGCACTACGGCAACGTCGAGGTCGGCCAGACGGTGACCAACACGTTCAAGGTGACCGTGCCCGCGTCGGCGCAGGTCGGCAGCTCGATCCGGCTGGACGCGCGGGTGACGTTCGCCGGGTCCACGTCGCCGACGACGAGCACGTTCACGCTCACCGTGGGCGAGCCGTCCCGGGAGACGAAGACGTTCGCCTACGCCGGGCCGGCCGTGGCCATCCCGGACAACGACGCCACCGGCGTCTCGGTGGCGATTCCGGTCAGCGGCGTCGGCCGCGGGTCGAAGATCGTGTTCTCGATCGACGGCGACACCTGCAACGCGAACACCGGCGCGACCACGGTCGGCGTCGACCACACGTTCGTCGGTGACCTGGTCGGCACGCTGACCTCGCCGTCCGGTGCGACGGCCACCGTGCTCCAGCGCAACGGCTCGACCGGCAACAACCTGTGCCAGGTCGTGTTCGACGACTCCGCCGCTCAGCCGTTCTCCTCGGTGACCAGCGCGCTGGCGCCGTTCACCGGCACGTGGCGGCCGACCACCCCGCTGAACGCCCTGCTCGCCGACCCGGTCGACGGCACCTGGACGTTCAAGCTGGTGGACGCGGTCTCGTCCGACAAGGGCTCGCTGCGCGCGGTCTCGCTGAAGATCAACGGTTACATCTGATCGGTCCTTGAGTGACGAAGGGCCCCGGGAGCGCGCTCCCGGGGCCCTTTCCGTTCACGTGTTACTTCGGCCACTCCCAGCGGATGCCGAACACGCCGGGCCCGAAACCGAGCGCCACGGCGTGCACGCCGCCCGCCGCGTCCAGGGCCAGGTTGCGCCGCCGGGACGGGGTGTCGTCACCGGCGGGCACGCTGAACTGCTGGCAGCGCGCGGGCAGGTTCGACTGGTCGAACCGCACCTCGATCACGTACTCCCGCACCGGCAGCCGGAACTTGCGGGCGAACGTGTTGTTGCCCGCCGGGTAGTGGCCCTCGGCGAACAGCAGCTCGTACTCCATGATGATGGTCTCGCCCCTGGTCAGGGGCCGGTCGAACATCATCTCGGCGGCCATGATGTTGGCCTCGGTGTCCTCGACCACCCGACCGAGGTGGCAGTTGCGCAGGTTCACCACCTGCGGCAGCACGTTGGCCTGCTCGGTCTCGAACACCAGCGCCCACCGGTCCGGGCCGTCCTGCTCGGCGCGCAGGATCTGGCGCACCCACACCGACCGCTGCCCGCCGTCGGCGGCGATCTCGATCCGGTCGTGCTGGCTGATCCGGCCCAGCTTCACGTCCGAGGTGGTGTCCACCTGGGTGAGCAGGTGGGCCACCCGCTCGCGACGCGCCCACAGCGCGTCGATCGGCATCATCGTCGTCGGCCGCGAGCGCCTGCCGCGCGGGCGCGGCGGCCCGAGCAGCGCGGACAGGCCGGACTGCGGCACGCCGAGCACGGTCTCCAGGTGGCGCAGCGCCTCCAGCGACTCGGGTCGCTCGGGTCGGCGGCGGCCGGACTGCCAGTAGCTCAGCGTCGCGACGCTGATGGTGACCCCGCGCAGCGCGAGCCGGTGCTGGATGCGGTCGAGACTCAGCCTGCTCGCTTTGATCGCCGCTCTCAGCGCCTCGGGGAACGGTCCCGTGGTGAGAAGCTGCGCAAGACTGCCGTGGCCCGTCGAGTCGAGTTCGTCGACGGACAGGTTGGGTCGACCGGCAGCGTTGGTCATTGTGACTCCCCGCTGTCATGAGATCACGCCCCAGTGACCCTACCCGCCAACGCAGGGCGTTGGTGCCTTCCAGGTGGAGTCATTGATTGGGCCGTACGGGTTACGAGTTCACTGGGATGGGCATCGTTCTGTCAAGTGGTGAACATCCGTGCTCTCCCCTTTGTAAACCCGCCGGTAACATTGTGCAACGCGGGCTTCGGGGTCCGGCCGTCGCCCCTTCGGTCCTGGTGCGCCCCGGTGCGGCTGTTCGCGCGCCCCGGCGGTCCCGTCGCGTTGGCGGACGTTGATCCGTTGGGCCTACTGTGTGCCCGGTGACGGCCGCCCAGGACCTCGTGCCCCTTCCGGAGGACCCCCTGACGGAGGTGGCCACCGCCGTGCTCGGCTCCGGCCACCACGTGGTGATCGACCTGCTGGACGTGGTCCGCCACCACGGCGGGCCGCTGGTCGACGTGGTCCGCGCGGGCGACGACCTGATGCCCCGGCTGGCCCACGAGAACGCGCTCGACCAGGCGCTGCTGCTGGCCCGGCGGGCGCTGCGGCCCGGCGGCCTGTTCATCGCCGCCGTGCCCGAGCTGGACAAGCTCGGCAGGCTGCGGCCCACCGCGCCGCCGCCGAAGGTGTCCGGGCGCGGTCCGGACCGGCAGGTGACCGTGCAGCTGTGGGACTGGGCGGCCGACGGCGAGTCGTACGCCCTGGAGGTCGTGCAGCTGGTGCGCGGCGCGGAGACGTGGGAAGTGATCAACACCGTGGCGACCAGGCACCGGGTGCTGTCGCCCGAGCAGGTCTCCGCCGCGCTGGCCGACGCAGGGTTCGGGGCCGTGCAGCGGCTGTCGCCCGCCGAGTGCGGCCATCCGCTGCCGGTCTGGGTCGCGGTCGCGCCGGCATGAGCAGGGTCCGCCCGGTCGCCGGGGGCGGACGGGCCGTCGAGGTGCCGCCGGAGCGCCTGGAGGGGTGGTTCGCGCGGTTCGCCTCCCGGCACGGCGGGATCGCCACGACCTCGGTGACGGCGGCCGCGTGCCTGGTCACGGCGGTGGACGGTGCGACGGCGTCGGTGACGGCCGCGTTCGGCTCGTTCACCCCCGTGGGTGAGGCGGACGGTCTGGTGCTCGACGCGCTGCTCGCGCACGCGTCCGCGTCGCGCCGGGTCGGGCTGTTGCTGGTGCGGCTCGGCGGGCACAGCATCGGGGTGGCGCAGGACGGCGCCGTCCTGCTGTCGACCACGGACAGCCGGCAGGTGCACGGGCGCAACAAGGCGGGCGGGTGGTCGCAGCAGCGGTTCGCGCGGCGGCGTGAGGGGCAGGCCCGGGTCGCGCTCCAGGCGGCGGCGGACGACGCGGCGCGGGTGCTGGCGCCCCGGGTCGGCGAGCTGGACGCCGTCGTGCTCGGTGGTGACCGGCAGGCGTTGGACGCCCTGAGGGGTGACCGCCGACTGGACGAAGTGTTCGCGCTGGCGTCACCGCGCGTGTTGGACGTGCCGGAGCCCCGGCGGGCGGTGCTGGACGAGGCCGCCGAGCGGGCGCGGGCGGTGGAGGTCGTCGTCCGCGAACCGGCCGGGGATTCGCGGAACTCGTGACAACCCCCGCCCGGCCCGACCGCATTCATAAGGGTGAGGGGGCGCCGGGCAGCGGCGGCCCCACGAACCCGAGGAGCAGTCTTGCTGCGCAAACGACTCGTGCTGGCGGCGAGTGCCGTCGTGCTCGGCGGTGTCGCCGTGGCGGTGCCCGCGCTGGCGTCCGGGGGCGGGGACGAGGCGCCGGTGTCCGTCACGCCGACGCCGACCTCGGTCGCCACCTCGCCCGCGACCCCGCCGGTCACCACCCCGCCGGTCACGACGTCACCGGTCACCACCCCGCCGGCCACGACTCCGCCGGCCACGATGTTGCCGGTCACGACGTCGCCGATTGCCACCTCGCCGATTGCCACCTCGCCACCGGTCGAGACCAGCCCGCCGCGGCCGACGGAGACGGTGATCACGTCACCGGGCGCGTCGCACCCGGCGACCACCACGGCGCCGCCGCTGCCCACGTCCACGACGGTGACCACGAGGCGTTGACGGCGTGAGCTGGGACGCGGAATTCACCCACTACTTCGACCGGTGCGCCGACTCGATGCGCTTCACCGCGTTCCTGTTGTGCGGCAACCACCACGAGGCCGAAGACGTGGTGCAGTCCGCGTTCCTCAAGCTCTACCTCGCGGGGCCGAAGCTGGCGCAGCGCGAGGGGCTGGAGGCGTACCTGCGGCAGATCGTGGTGCGCACGTTCCTGGCCGAGCGCCGCCGGGTGCGGTGGAAGCGGGAGAAGCTGACCGACGTGCTGCCGGAGGCGCCGGTGGCGGAGTCGTTGAGCGAGGACCGGCTGGTGGTGTGGCAGGCGCTGGCCGCCGTGCCCGCCAAGCAGCGGGCGACGCTCGTGCTGCGGTTCTGGCACGACCTGGGGGTGGAGGAGACGGCGGCGGCCCTGCGGTGCTCGGAGGGCACGGTGAAGAGCAACACGAACCGGGGTCTGAAGGCGTTGCGGCAGAGGCTGGGGCCGGAGTTCGGCGCGTTGTGGCAGGAGGTGTCGCGCGGTGCTTGAGGACGAGCTGAGGAAGACGTTCGAACAACTGAACACCAAGCCCCTACCGAACACGTTCGGGGCGATGGACGTCGTGCACCGGGGCACCCGGGTCAAACGCCGCCGCCGCACCTACGCCGTGGGAGCCGCCGGCGCCGGTACCGCGCTGGTGGCCGTGGTGATCGCCTTCGCGCTGACCCAACCACCGACCCAACCCGACAACGACCCCGCCGGCCCACCCGAAGCCCCGGTCAGCACCAGCGCGCCCACCAGCTCCGACCCGCCGATCGGCACCAGCCCGGAGCCCGCCACCTCCATCACCGAACTCCCGCAGACCACCAACACCTCCTCACCGACCCACACCAACCCCACCCGCACCACGACTGACACCACCACCCCACCAGCCACCACCAACCTCACCACCACCCGCTGACCACCACCCCGCTCACGGCCAGCAACCCACGGCCACCCCACCCACGACCATCCGGCCCACGGCCAACCACCGCTTACCGCCCACCAGGCCCTCGGTCGCCGGCCGCCGGTCGCGCTGCCACCACCAGCCACCACCGCCAGCCAGCCTGCCTCGAACCGGCTGCCAACAGGTCGCCACCTGCCTGCCGGCCAGCCACCTGCCCGCTAGCCAGCCACCTGCCAGGCGGCCCGGTCGGCTGCCAGGCGGCTGGCAGGCCGGTCAGCTGCCTGCCAGCCAGCGCCGGGCCTGGGGTGAGCGGCCAGGCGTCACCTGTCGTTCCAGCCGCCGTTGGTCGCCGTTTCAGGTGCCGCTTCGCCCGCCGTTCAGCCCACGGTGCCGGTGGCGAGCAGGCCGCCGTCCACCCGCACCGTCTCCCCGGTGATCCACTCCGCCTCGTCCGACACCAGGAACGCCACCAGCCGCGCCACGTCCTCCGGCGTCCCGAGCCGCTTCATCGGGTACCCGGCCGCCGCCTCCTCCTCCCGCCCGGTGTACAGCGCCTCCGCGAACCGCGTCTTCACCACCGCCGGCGCGACCGCGTTCACCCGCACCCCCGGCCCCAGCTGCCACGCCAGCTCCTCGGTCAACCGGATCAGCGCCGCCTTGCTCGCCCCGTACGCCCCGATCACCCCGGTCGACCGCAGCCCGCCCACCGACGCGACGTTCACCACCGCCCCGCCGTGCTCGCCCATCCACGCCTTCCACGCCAGCTGCACGAACCCCAGCGCGGCCACCACGTTGACGTCGAAGATCTTCCGCACGGCGTCCAGGTCCGCGTCCACCAGAGCCCCGAACACGGGGTTGATGCCGGTGTTGTTCACCAGCACGTCCAACCGCCCGAACCGCTCCACGGTCGCCCGCACGGCCCGCTCCCGGTCCTCCGCGCTGCCCGCGTTCCCCGGCACCGCCAACACTCGGTCAGGTGACACCCCGGCAGTCGACGCCAGCGACTCGGCCGCCTCGGCGACGGCCTCCGCCTTCCGCGCCGTGATGGTGACCGACGCCCCGCGCGCCAGCAGCTCCAGCGCGATCCCGTACCCGATGCCCCGGCTGGCGCCCGTGACCAGGGCCGCCCGCTCCGTGAAGTCCGAAGTCATAGCGGCAATCTATGCCGGTCGCCACACGCCGGTGATTCGCCGTCGCCCACCCCGTAGACTGGGCACGTGGTCATCTTGATCGAGTAGGTCCCGCGCTCAGCCGCGCCCTCGACCTCGCACGACCACACACCGGAGCAGAACTTGATCACCGCGACCGATCTCGAGTTGCGCGCGGGCTCGCGCATCCTGCTGTCCGACGCCACCCTCCGCGTCCAGCCGGGCGACCGCATCGGCCTCGTCGGCCGCAACGGCGCGGGCAAGACCACCTCCCTGCGCGTCCTCGCGGGCGAGGGGCAGCCGTACGCGGGCGACGTGCGCCGCACCGGCGAGCTCGGCTACCTGCCGCAGGACCCGCGCGAGGGCGACCTGTCGGTCATCGCCAAGGACCGGGTGCTCTCCGCCCGCGGCCTGGACCAGCTGCTCCGCGACATGGAGAAGATGCAGTCCACGATGGCCGAGCTGGTGGACGACGCCGCGCTGCAGGACGCCGTCCGCAAGTACGGCCGCCTCGAAGAGCGGTTCGCCGCCCTCGGCGGGTACGCGGCCGAGAGCGAAGCCGCCCGGATCTGCGCCAACCTCGGCCTGGCCGACCGCGTGCTGGCCCAGCCGCTGCGCACGCTGTCCGGCGGTCAGCGCCGCCGCGTCGAGCTGGCCCGCATCCTGTTCGCCGCCTCCGAGGGCGGCGTCGGCGCGAAGTCCAGCACGATCCTGCTGATCGACGAGCCGACCAACCACCTCGACGCCGACTCGATCGCGTGGCTGCGCGGGTTCCTCAAGTCGCACGAGGGCGGCCTGGTCGTGATCAGCCACGACGTCGAACTGCTCGACGACGTGGTCAACAAGGTGTGGTTCCTCGACGCGACGCGCGGCGAGGTCGACATCTACAACATGGGCTGGAAGAAGTACCTGGAGGCGCGCGCCGCCGACGAGAAGCGCCGCCGCCGGGAGCGCGCCAACGCGGAGAAGAAGGCCGGCGCCCTCATGGCGCAGGCCGACAAGATGCGGGCGAAGGCCACCAAGGCCGTGGCCGCGCAGAACATGGCCCGCCGCGCCGAGAAGCTGCTCTCCGGCCTGGAGGACACCCGCCAGGCGGACAAGGTCGCCAAGATCCGCTTCCCGCAGCCCGCCGCGTGCGGCAGGACGCCGCTGACCGCCGAGGGCCTGAGCAAGTCCTACGGCTCGCTGGAGGTCTTCACCGGCGTCGACCTGGCCATCGACCGCGGTTCCCGGGTGGTCATCCTGGGCCTGAACGGCGCCGGCAAGACCACGCTGCTGCGGCTGATCGGCTCGATGGAGCGCGCCGACGCGGGCGAGGTCGTCGCAGGTCACGGCCTCAAGCTCGGGTACTTCGCCCAGGAGCACGAGACGCTGGACCACGAGGCCACCGTGTGGCAGAACATCCGCCACGCCGCCCCGGACGTGCCCGAGCAGCAGCTGCGGTCGCTGCTCGGCACCTTCCTGTTCAGCGGTGAGCAGCTGGACCAGGCCGCGGGCACCCTCTCGGGTGGCGAGAAGACCCGGTTGGCGCTGGCCGGCCTGGTGTCGAGCGCGGCGAACGTGCTGCTGCTGGACGAGCCGACCAACAACCTCGACCCGGCCAGCCGCGAGCAGGTGCTCGACGCGCTGCGCCGCTACGAGGGCGCCGTCGTCCTGGTCACGCACGACCCCGGCGCGGTGGAGGCGCTTGAGCCCGAGCGGGTGATCCTGCTGCCCGACGGAACCGAGGATCACTGGTCCCAGGAGTACCTGGAGCTCGTGCAGTTGGCTTGAGCCAAGGGAATCCGCCTCCTACACCCCAAAGTGAGCACTGATCGACTCTGCGTGATCGTTCGACCGCTCGCAGATCATTTCGCTTGATCACCTGGCGTTCTTGGTCTCCGTGTTCGATCATTGCGACGACAGGGGCTCTCAAGGCCCGACCTGCTGTCTACGGAAGGCGGGACAAGGTGGCTGACCTGAAGAAGGGCGCCCGGATCACCGGCGCCACGCGGGACAAGCTGGCCGCTGACCTGAAGAAGAAGTACGAAAAGGGCGCGAGCATCCGGGCGTTGGCCGAGTCCACCGGGCGCTCCTACGGCTTCGTGCACCGGGTGCTCAGCGAGTCCGGTGTGCAGCTGCGCGGTCGCGGTGGCGCCACCCGCACGAAGAAGAAGTAAGCTACCCTCCGGTAACCCAAGGCGTCGAGGAGAGACGGCGCCTGCCGAAGACCCCGGAGGTCCGAGCATGTCGGCACCGACCGCCATCGACGCCGACCTGCTGGAACGCGGAGGCGTGCGGCTCGTCCTGGACGGACCGCGCGCGACCATCACGCTTGACCGTCCCGACGTGCTCAACGCACAGACGCCGTCGACCTGGGTGGCGTTGCGGACGATCGGTGGGCAACTGGGCCCGGACGTCCGCGTCGTGGTCGTCCGGGGTTCCGGTCGCGCCTTCTCCGCCGGGCTCGACCGGCGCATGTTCACCGGCGCCCCGGTGGAGGGCGAGCCGGGCCTGCCGGAGATCACCCGGCGGGGTCCCGAAGCCGGCGCCGCGCTGATCGCGGAGTTCCAGGAGGGGTTCCGCTGGCTGCGCGACCCGGCCAGGGTGACGATCGCCGCCGTGCGCGGGCACGCGATCGGCGCGGGCTTCCAGCTCGCCCTCGCGTGCGACTTCCGCGTGGCCGCCGACGACGCGCTGTTCTGCATGGCCGAGACCTCGCTCGGCCTGGTGCCCGACCTGGGCGGCACGCTGCCCCTGGTGCGCCTGGTCGGGTACTCGCGCGCGGCCGAGATGTGCCTGACCGGGAGGCGGGTCGGCGCCGAGGAGGCGCTGCGGGTCGGCCTGGTCAACTCCGTCGTGGCCGCGGACGGGCTGGACGGCGCGGTGGACGACCTGGTGGCCCGGGTGCTGCGCCCGCTGCCCGGCGCGGTGCGGGAGACGCTGGCGCTGCTGGCGTCGGCGGCGGGCGGCGCGTCGGAGGAGGAGCAGTTGCGGGCCGAGCGCGAGGCGCAGCTGCGCCGACTGGCCGAGCTGTCCGCGCTCGCCGGCGGTGGCGCGAGCTGAAGGAGTCGTCCGGCGCGGGCTGAGCGGGACCGAGGCCGCCCCGGGCGGGAACGTCGGGAGGTCCGCCGGCGTTGCTGTCTGTCGTGGACGGTTCCTGGGGATTGATGCGCAGCGCGATGCGGGCGTCGGACGCGCCCGCCGCGGTCCGGCGGGGCACGTTCCGGCGGGTGCTGGGCTTCGCCCGGCCCCACCGGGCCAAGCTGATCGCGTTCCTGCTGCTCACCGTGGTGTCGGCGGTGCTCGCGGTGAGCACGCCGGTGCTCGCGGGACGGGTGGTGGACGCCATCGTCGGCGGCCGCGACGTGTCCGTCGTGGTGTGGCTGGCGGTGGTGATCGCCGGGATCGCGGTGGTGGACGCGGGGCTCGGGCTGGTCGAGCGGTGGCAGTCGGCGCGCATCGGCGAAGGCCTGATCCACGACCTGCGCCGCGCCGTGTACGAGCACGTGCAGCGGATGCCGATCGCGTTCTTCACCCGCACCCGCACCGGCGCGCTGGTGAGCCGGCTGAACAACGACGTGATCGGCGCGCAGCGGGCGTTCACCTCGACCCTCTCCGGCGTCGTCACCAACGTCATCCAGCTGGGCCTCTCCCTCGGCGTGATGTTCACCCTCTCGTGGCAGGTGACCGCACTCGCGCTCCTGCTGCTGCCGGTCTTCGTCATCCCGGCGCGGCGGATGGGCGCCCGGATGGCGGACCTCCAGCGGGAGGCGGCCACGTTGAACGCGGGCATGACGACCCAGATGACCGAGCGGTTCTCCGCGCCCGGCGCGACGCTGGTCAAGCTGTTCGGCCGGCCGGAGGCCGAGCTGGACGAGTTCGGCGAGCGGGCCGCGCGCGTCCGCGACATCGGCATCCGCACGGCGATGGCGACCCGCTGGTTCATGACCGGCCTGACGCTGGTGTCGGCGCTGGCCACCGCCCTGGTCTACGGGCTGGGCGGCTCGCTGGCGCTGACCGGCCACCTGGCCGCGGGCACCGTCGTCTCGCTCGCGCTGCTGCTGACCCGCCTGTACTCGCCGCTCACCGCGCTGGCCAACGCCCGGGTCGACGTGATGACCGCCCTCGTCTCGTTCGAGCGCGTCTTCGAGGTCCTGGACCTCAAGCCCGTGATCGCCGAGCCCGAGCGGCCGCGCCGGGTGCCGGACGGCCCGGTGTCGGTCGAGTTCGACGACGTCCGGTTCGCCTACCCGGCGGCCGACAAGGTCTCACTGGCCTCACTGGAATCAGTGGCCACGCTGGACACGCGCGGCGGCGAGGAGGTGCTGCACGGGATCGGCTTCCGGGCCGAGCCCGGTCAGCTCGTGGCGCTCGTCGGGTCGTCCGGCGCGGGGAAGTCGACCATCGCCTCGCTCGTGCCGCGGCTCTACGACGTCGACTCCGGCGCGGTCCGGCTGTCCGGTGTGGACGTTCGCGAGCTGTCGTTCGAGGCGCTGCGCGGAGCCGTCGGCGTGGTCACCCAGGACGGCCAATCGTCTCATGGGGTTTGACAACACCCATCCTCGCAGGTCAGACTACGTGCATGGTCAGAGTGCTACTAGCTGAGCGGGTCTCCCTGGACAAGGGAGAGAAGACGGACAGCATCGAGCGGCAACACCGGTTGCACGTGGAGCGGATCGAGCAGGACCGCGCCTCAGGACTGGACATCGATGTCGTAGACGTAGCCGAAGACCGCTCGGTGAGTGGCGACATCCCCTTGCACGAGCGGCCCAAGTTGAAGAAGTGGTTCACGCCGGAAGGGCTGGAGCAGTGGCAGCAGCTTCGCGTGACCACACAGGACCGACTGAGCCGCAACGACATGCACGCCATGTCGTTTGCGTTCAAGTTGGTCTTCGAGTGGAACAAGGATCTCGTGATCCTGGACGACCCCACTCTTGATCTTCACACGCCGGAAGGTCGAGCCATTTTCCATGTGAAGTGCATCGGGCCTCACCGGGAGCTGATGCGGATCAAGGCGCGGGCTGCGGACAGCATCCTCACCCGCCGCTGGACCGAAGCGTGGTTGGGTGGCATCGCCCCAGGCGGCTACACCACGACCACGAAGCGACTTCCTGACCCCGTCTCGGGGGACATGAAGAAGCGGAAGGTTCTGATCCTGCATGAGCCGACGATGACCATCATGCACGAAATGCGGAACTGGTTCCTCGAAGGTGAGACCTATCTGGGCATCGCCCGGAGGCTGAACGCCCGAGGTGAGCTGACCATCAAGGACTGGTGGCGCAAGGAACACGACATGGACTTGCTTGGTTCCAAGTGGACTGACTCCACCGTCAAGCAGCTCCTCACGTCCCCCTCGTCCATCGGCATCAAGATGGACGGCAAGAAGCCCATGCACAATGAGGACGGAAGCCCGTTCCGCATCGCTGATCCCGTCTTCGAAGACGAAGAGTGGAGCAGCCTGCAAAACGCCGTGGCGACACGGTCGAAGGCTCCGTACCGAGTGAACCAGACTTCTCCCCTTCTCGGAGTCGTCTACTGTGGCAAGTGCGGTTCCCCCGCCTACCGGATCGCCAACGTGCGACCGCACAAGACCTACCACTACTACCGTTGCCGGAACTTCGACACCAAGTGCCAAACCTCGCTTCCTGCCGAGGATGCGCTAGAGATCGTCGAGCAGACGTTTCTTGAACGCGAGGCCAGGAACGAGATCCAAAGTAAAGTGTGGGTGCCCGGCGAGGACCACACGGAGCGCCTGAAGCAGGTCCGAGCAGCCATTGAACGGCTCGAACGGGAGAAGGACCTGCGCGCGACGTGGGACGACGAGGACGAGGAGCGCTTCCTCACCCGCATGGACAAGTTGGTGGCTGAGCGCAACGAGCTGAAGGCGTTGCCCCAGCGGGCATCCGGTTGGGAGTTCAAGGGAACCGGCGTGACCTATGGGGAGGTCTGGGCAGCGGCGTCGGAGGAAGACCGGCGGAAGCTCCTGCTGGATAGGGGCGTAGAACTCCGACTGCGCGGGAAGTATCAGTGGGAGGTCTTCATCCCCGACGACTGGCCTTCCCGGACGGTTGAGGCCGCGTAGCGCAGCCGTCCCATTCAAACGAAAAAGACCCCCACCGGGTTCACCCGGTGGGGGTCTTCGTCTTGGAGTAGCTTGTGGTCGTCCCTCCCCACGCGCTTGGGGAGGGGCATCTACCGCTTGAGGAACGCTGCGGAGTCGCGGTCACCGACTCCAGCCGCCGCAAGGCCCCTCAGAGCCTCTACGACAGCCGCACCAACGCCAACCCCAAGGGCTAGCTTCCAGTCCACGTTCAGGGCGTCCACGACGCCGTCAGCCGCCAGGACGCCTACCGCGCCGGACGCGAAGGCGGACACGACTCGCTCAGCAGCGTCACGCCAGTATGCAAGGGTAAACATCAGGGTCCAATCCAGATGGGGATGAGCGCCACGACCACGCCGACGATGAGCGGCAGGACGAGGGCGGTGAGGATGAGCCGGCGGTCTTGCGCCCTCAGGCGGGCCGTCTCGATTTGGGCCGATTTGGCGTCGGCCTGGTCGCGTTCCAGCTCATCCACACGATGAGCCAGGCGTTGAACTTCGAGATCCTGACGAGCCATGTAGGTGGTCAGCGTGGACGTCAACCCGCGTAGCTCGTCGTACAGATCCTTGATGCCGATGACGTAGCCCTGTGGTTCGTCCCCCATAGGAAGACCTCCTAAGCGAGGGCGAACCAGAAAGCCTGGTTCGACTTGGTGAAGGTGCCGTCAGTGAGGTTGAGCGGCGAAGGCAGCGTGGTCTGAGACCCCTTGTAGAGGCTCAAGGGCACCTCGTTGATTAGGTGCTGAGCGCCTGTGCCCACTGCGGTTGAGGACATCTTCGGGGCGGTGGTCCACCCTGTACCGAGGAAGGCAATCGCCACGTAGTCCCCGGCGGCAATCGCGATGCTCGACAGCGTCAGGTGCTTGATCCCCGCACTCGTCACGTTGGCTGCGACGTTGAACGATGCAACTTCGGTGAGGCTGGATGCATTCGAGCCTGTGTAGAGCTTGATCGTGTAGGCCCCTGAACCAGTGGCCGCGGCAGGGAAGCAAACCCGAAGGTCGGTCGCGGTGAACGACTTGGTGCTCTTGGTTGCCGCCAACGACGTGAAGCCGTTGGAGGTCTCTTCTCCCCACCAGCATTCGTTCCGCGTGTGGGTACTGATCACGTCTCCGTAGAGGAGTGTGTCCGATGCCGTCGTTGGCGCGTAGCTGTCGCCACCCACCGACGCCTTCAGGCTCTCGATCTCGGCGTACACGGTGCCGTTGGCACCGCGAACCCCCTGATTGGTCTCCAGGGTGCCCACGTCGGCTTCCAGGGCGCTCACGCGCGTTCCCAGGGCGCTGTTCCCGGTCGTGCCGTTGGTGGTGGCTGACTCGACCGTGGAGAGGCGCGTACCAAGCGCTGTGTTGCCAGTGGTCGCGTGCCCCGTGATCGTCTCCAGGGACGTAACCCTGGTTCCGAGCGCGGTGTTACCCGTAGAAGCGTGCGTGGTGGTGCTCTTCAGGGTGCCGATCTCTGAGTACACCGTGCCGTTGGCACCCCGTGTACCCTGATTCGTTTCCAGAGTGGTCGTTCGCGTGCCGAGCGCCGTGTTCCCTGTAGTTCCATCGGTCGTTCGGGTTTCGAGCGTAGTGACCCGAGTTCCCAAGGCCGTGTTGCCTGTGCTCACATCGGTGGTGCGAGTTTCAAGCGTCGTAGTCCTGGTGCCCAGCGCTGCGTTGCCCGTGCTGACATCGGTTGTGCGGGTCTCCAAGGTGGTGACCCGCGTCCCCAGGGCGGTGTTACCCGTAGAAGCATGGGTGGTGCGGGTCTCTACCGTGGTGGTCCGGGAATTCAGATCCTGGATGTTGTCGATGAGCTTGTTGTACTCAGCCGCCGAAGCCACATCACCGGGAACGGCGTCCTGCATTGGCACGATCGCCATTTACTCACTCCAAATGAATGTCTGGTCCCAGCGGCCGTACTGCGGCGAGTTCCATAGACCGATGCCCGGAGGGCGGATCATCTCGACCGTCAGCGTGTCGGTTAGCCCGGTGCTCAGGTCGAAGAAGCGGCGGATTCCGTAAATCTGAACAGTGGACTCTTCACCCAGGCCCCCGGCGTCGAGAATTTTCACTGTGTCGCCAAGCTGAAGACGGGGATCTCCCGCAATGGCGATTGCATCCGTCACCGGACTGGGCGAACCCGTACGCTTCTTCAGGGTCTCAAGCATTTGAGTGCTTGAGAACGTGTCCTGGTACCACTCGCCTTCAAGGGGGAGGTTCCTAGGCCCGTACAGGGCAATGGACTCTTCGTTGCGGGTGTACTCGTGCGTGGTCCCGTCGTCCACGATGCGGGTTCCTTGGAAGCGCATCGCCGCCGAACCTGAGTCGGTAGCGAAGCGAGCGGGGTAGGCGTAGCTGTTCCAGACCTCAACCTCTAGGTACCCCTCGCCTGTGAAGTATGCATTCACCTTGAACGAGTCCGTGAAGTTGAAGCCCACGTAACGTTCCGCCCAAACCCCATCCACCAACCACTGAACCACGTAGCCGTGGCTCGCGTTGTCGTCCCAAGTAGGCCACGGGTGGCCCACGGCCGTCGAGTACCGCTGAAGCAAGAAGGTCAGTGGGCTTAGCACATCGTCTCGCCAGATACGGAACCTGGTGAAATTACTCGGCGCACAGATGAACTCGTTGGCATCGCCGGACTGGAACATCGGCCCCACCGGAAGCGCCCGCTTGCGGCGGGCCTGAACGGTGTAGATGTTCCGTACAGAGTCGAGTGTATTGGTGATCTCGATGTTCGAAGCCTGGTCCAACGTAATGGTTCGGACGATGTCCGCCTGCTTGTCCAGGATTGATTCGTAGTTCAGGAAGCGGAAGACGCCTTCCTCGTCCCAATACACAGACCCGAACTCGGCGGAAGCAACCCCCGTGATCACATCCCAAGCGTCTCGTACATCGTGGGAGGGCATATGGGAGAATCGGTTGAGGCCGCGGTCGAGTACGGCGGCGTACTTCGAGGGCCGTACCCCGATTTCCGGATCTAGGCCGAACAGTCCCGATAGGATGCTTCCATAATAGATGTCGCTCATGCTGACCGAATGCGCGATGGTCACGCGACCTTCGATCTCATCGTCGTCGTTGCCAAAGGAGATCGCCGCGACGCTAGTGAACGGGGAGCTATTCGTCCCCACTTGCAGGCGCACCGCCCGGGTGAAGCCTCCGATGTTGTGCCACTGGGCACGCACGTTGACGTTCGGCTGCCCACTCGGGATGCCGACCCAAGGCGACCAGACCGTGTACGAGTTGGCGTTGGGATCGAAACACCGGATGCGGAGACTCCCGGTGTTGACCTGAATCGTCATCCGGACGTAACGGCCTACCTCAACTTCGATGAGGTTATGTTCCGGCATGGAGTAGACGGCGCTGGCATTGGGGCCGTTCATGTTCAGCGTGAAGCCGATGAAGTGGAGGCGGTTGGCGAAGATATTGTTCCGGTCGGCTACCCAGTAGCGCAGGATTCCTTGCTTGGTGGGGTCGCCGTAGGCGTGGCTCACGGGAGTGCCGAGCCCGTTGAGGCCCATCGGCCTCGGGGTGTCTGAGGCAACCTGTGTATTCCTCGGGGCCGACTCTTCGAACATCGGCGTGGTATTGGCCGGAAAGCTCATCGCGTTCGGGTTGTCCAGGTACCCGATTGTGGGCAGGTAACTTCCGTTCCCGGTCAGATAGAACATGACGCCCATAGTCGGATCTTCGGAGAACGCTTCGTCTACCAACTCTTGCCGGGTCGTCGGCCGATACGGGGTCGGGGATGTATCGCACAGCCGAAGGCAGTGGTCAACAACCCAGTGGGAGCGAACCCACTGCGAATCGGTCTCGCCGTAGGCAATGTGCTCGTCGGACACAGCCCAGGGTGGAAGCTGGATCGGAACCCGTAGCTTCTCGACGCGGTCGAGTGCCGTAATCTCCACGGTGCTGCTCGCCCGGTTGGGCGTGATGGTGCGGATGTTGCCTACGAACTGCTGGTACCAGACGGTACCGATCGCGGTCTCTACACCGATCGAATACTTGATCTCACAACCCAGGACATCCTTGAGGTAGAACGGGCTGAACCCGTTGTACGGGCTGAAGATGGCGGTGAACGGGTGACCGTTGTACTCGCCGCTAAGCGTAGTAATCAACTCGGCTGCGGCCGAACCTTCGATCAGAAGCAACTCTTCGGGTACCGAGCCGCGAAGGTCACGGTCGGTCGATACCGATGAGACGTAGGCGCTGAGGTCGGAAAGCACGTGGTCGTACTCTCCGTTGTTGTTCCAGTCCACCAGCAGGGAAACGTGAAACCTGCGCTCACTGCCGGTGATGGCCGTTTCTGCGGCGTCACCGCCATGCGTAAACAAGTCTCACGCCTCCATGAGGGTCAGAGAGCAGTCGGTGAGGGGGAAGATCCGTGAGCTTCCCGATAGCTGGTCCAGGAGAACCACGGGACTTCCGCCACCGACCTCGAAGGCCGTGGCGGTGTCTCCTGGTTCGATCTGCGGAGCTGCCAGCCGTACCGGCTGGGTGTCGTCCTGGTTGACGAAGTTCAGGACTGCACCGCCAGCGCCAGCAGGCGGGGTGATGGTGAACGAGAAGCGCTCCCACGAGGTCGTGACCGCGACGGGGTAGCGTGCCGAGGTGGACAGGTAGTCCTGTCGGGATACCCCGTACCAGTCCAGGCAGAGTTCAACAGAGGTAGCCGCTTCGCCCTTGAGGTAGAGCGACACCGTGATTTCCTCGTCCGGTAGGACCGGAGTGGGGATAGCATCATCGAAGCGGGTGAACGCCTCTTCTCCGAAGGTGCTGATGCGCAGGGACCGCGCGCCGGCCCCGGCTGCGTTCGGCCAGTCGGTTTCGTACCGGTAGGTGCCGGGGTTTCCGGTGATCCCGCCCTGCGTGCCCGCAATGACGAGTGTGGACGCCTGTACCGATAGCCGGTTCTTCTTCATCGGGTTTAGCAACCTGAACGGACCTTGGATCAGCCGGGCGTGGAGCGCTTCTAGCCACTGGTATTCCGAGGGGTCCAGGTTGCGCCACTCGAACGAGTAGGAGTAGCGGTGCCCGGTCACGTCTAGCGTCCGGGCACCACTTAGGCCCTGATGGAAGCCGCCGAAGCGGGTCAGGGTGATACCGATTCCTGGTTCCGGCACCTCAAGGGCACGGACATTTCCCAGCGGGCCGAGGTACCACGTTGCCGGTTCCACTAGCCTCGCCGTGCCTTTCGGAGGTTGGACTTGTTCACCATGCGGGCGACGCCGTTGGCGTCGAACTCGATGGACCAGCCGGCCATTGCTTCCGCGATTCGGTCGCCGAGTGACCCGAAGTCGTTGTCGTCAATGACGCCGTTCCACGTGTTGTCGGCGGCCAGGTTGGTCGCACCGATTGCATCTTCGATTGCTCGCACGGCCGAAGGCGTACTCTGCTCGATGCCCTTGGCCCAATCGCTAATGAGAGCCCGACCCGAGTACAGGGTGTACCCCCTGCCCGAGAATGGGCCTTCCTTTGCGGGCGAGAACGGGAACAGGTCGCGGACCTGGCTCACGATGTTGAGCGCCGCATCCTTCACCTTGCCGACCATCGACTTGATTCCGTCGATTAGGCCGTTCATCGCCCCTTGACCCGCGCCGAATAGCTGGCCGGCGAGGTTCCCGATGGCGCGAATGACCTCCAGTGGCAAATTGATGAAAAACTGAACGACAGCTTCGATTCCGAGCTGTACGATTCCCTTGAGAACGTCGAAGCCGCCACGGAAGATTTGCTTCACGGCATCTACGGCACCTTGCGAGTCGCCCTTCAGAAGCGCTGTGAAGAGCTTCACGTGACCGATAATGAAATCGAGCACGCCCTTGATGATTGTCTCGATATGCGGCCAGACCTCAGCCACAACTTTCGCGGCTTCACGGAAGATCGGCAGGAGAAATTCCGCGCACCAGCGGTACACGGCTGCAATCACCGGCACCAATTCGGCCACCGCACCTACTAGATCCAGGACGTATGGCATCAACTCGGATACGGCGTTCAGAATCCCGGGAAGCGCATTCTCGGCAAACTCGATCGCGATGGGCACCAGCTCGGTTAGGATAGAAAGCCAGGCGGTAAAGGCGGACTGCACCAATTCGAGCAAGGCGGGCAGCAGCGGTTCTATCGCAACGAGCAATCCGGTTACGAACTGAAGCAGCAGGTCAAAAAGCGGCTGGAGCTGCTGAAGCGCCATGAGCAACGATTCCGTCAGAATCGCCGCGAACTGCCGCAGAAACTCCAGAAACGGGTTTATGAAGGGCCAAAGCGCCTCAAGCGCTCCGACGACGACGGTTCCCAGGAATTGGGCCAGCAAAACGAGCAGGGGCTCTAGCGCTTGAATGGCCTCGACCAGCAGAATTCCGATGAAGCTAGCGAGCATCGCAAAGGCTGGCTGGAGAGCCGTTAGGATGGGGGCAATCGTCTTTAGGGCCTGCCCCAGTACATTCCCGACAAGGCTGGAGATCGACGTCAGAATGGGCATTAGTGCGACTAGAGAAGCGCTCAGTCCATCGATCAGTCGGACGAGAGGGCCTGTGAGCTGACCCATCGCCCCAACGCCGGCCTCGAACAGCTTGATCGTCAGACTCAGCGCCGACTCAAGCACCTGCGAAAGACCATTCATCGCGGTCTCGAAGACGCCGGTACTCGTAAGCCGACTCACCGTTTCGCGGAACTCAGCGGCGGTGTTATTCATCAGCCGCGAGAGGAAACCGAGCGACTTGGCCCCGGCTTCGGCTAGCCCGAGAATGGCGGCTGTAAAGTCGGCCATGAAGGGCTTGATGTTCGTGAAGAAGGTGCCGACTCCGGCAAGGATCGTCTCAAGCTGCTTCATTCCGGCTGCGGACGAGACGACATCAACGAAGCCGGCGAACATATTGGACAGCCCGACCGCGACCTTGTTCAAGCCGACTTCGAGCACGCTCATTACTGGGATGAGCTGACGGAACAGAGGGGTTAGCCGATCCTGGAAGGTGGCGCTTAGGCTCGCCTTCATCCGTTCTACGGATGGGCCAAGAACGCTTGCGGCCTGCTTGATGCCGTCCATGCCCAGGGCCACCGCTGCGAAGGCAGCGCCTGCCACGAAAAGCAAGGCGGGTAGGCCAGCCAGCAGTGTCGAGAGGAGCGCTACGGCTGGTGCGGCCAGAACGGTGATTGCGGAAGCGAGCAGGGCGGTTCGGCCGGCCATGCCGCCGAACGAATTACCCGCCGAGGTCGCTGCTTCTGCGACCTCGGATAGGTTCTTCTTTGTCTTGTCCAGGTCAACGTCAACCTTCGCGGTTCCCTTGGTTGCGTTGATCTGCTTCTTCAGTGCCGCAAGCTGAGCCCGGACACCCTTCGTGTCGAGTTGGACGGGAACCTTGACCTTGATTCCCTTGACGGACTTGGTTAGCTGTGCCTGTAGTTCCTTGCGGAACTTCGAGGTATCCGGAACAACCTTGACCGATACTTTGCCGACATTTGCCTTAGCGCCTGGGCTCGTCATCTACCCTCCCCTGGCACGCCTAATCGCCTGAGTTCGGGCCAACCAGGGATTTGTCTTCGACTGAGATGCGTGAGCCTTCTTGGGCCGCTCAATGGGCTTGGGGCGCTTCGGCTTACGCTTGGAGTTGGCAGCCACGAACGCGTACGTCTGATCGTGTACGGCGTCGATTAGGGCTGCGAGGAAGTACCTGTCCACTCCCCACCCGTTGAACTGTTCGCCGCCGCGCATCGCGGCGACCGTGCGGGATTCAATGGGGAGTTGTCTGATGTGAGCCAGCAAGTACAGGGGAGACCAATCCCTGTATGCCTCTACGAGGTTGACGCCGTAGTACTGGCGGAAATCTGCAAGGATCGCCTCGCCGTGCCTGTCGAGAAGGCGGGCGAGGACTACGCTTCCCCCGCCTGGGTCTTCTCCGTCCACTTCTCGAAGAGCACCTGGTATCGAAGAAGGTCGTCACCGAGGGCTTGAACGAGCTTGTCTCCGCGGCCGTTTGCGGTCACGGTGCGCAGGACGTATGACATCGCGTCAACGATTTCGTCTTCGCTTACGTCGGCCTCGTCTACGTCCTCAAGGGACTTCAGTGCGGCGGTGACGGAGTCCCGCTCGTCACGCGGGCAGCGCAGTAGCGGGCGTAGCTCGAAGCGCTCGCTGTTCGCTTCGAAAACCAGCGGGCCGTATCGCCTGTCAAGCTCGGCCTCAAGGGCTTCGAGGGTAAAAACTTCGGACATGTGGCGGACCTTTCAAGTCTGTTTCGGTTGGCGGACTGCATGTGAGAGACAGGCGCGGAGTCCGCCAAGAACCGCGCCTGCCGAGCCATTACGAGACGTTCACGCCCGTGTCAGAGCTGATCCAGGAGAAGAGCGGCGATCCTGGGTCCTTGAGAAAGGTGGCTCGCAACGGCATGAACGCGAACTCATCAACGGCCAGCTCGATAGCGTCTTCGCGTCGGATGCTCGCCTTGGTGGCGTGGAAGCCAATGTTCACGTCGCCGTCTACAACGACGATCAGGATTGCCTTCTGAATCGGCGTGGACGGGGCTTCCTGGACCTCGAATACCCCGGGGGTCGAACCTGGGTTCGTCACCGAGTAGTAGAGGCCAAGAGCCTGCTCATCGAACTGGTGGGCGTTGAAAGTGACGTAGTCGCTTGCAACCTCGGTGGTGACCTCACGAAGGGATGCGTTCTGCCAGCTCCCCCTTAGCTCGGTCTCTCCGCCGTCGAAGCCGAATACGGGAAGCTCGTCCCGGGCGGTGTGACCCAGCGTTTCGTAGGTGGCAAAGCCGGTATCTGGGTCGAATGCCGCCACTGCGGACGGCGTGGGAGCGGCGGTGCCGGGTGGGGCCACATAGATGTAGCCCCGGGCCGGAGTAATAACCGCATTGTCGTTAAGTGCCATTACGGGGGTCCTAGGATCTCGGCGGCCTGAGGCCAATCTCAATGAGTCCCTGAATCCGCCACGTGTCGTCATAGCCGGAATCGAACTGCGTCGGCCCCATCGTTTCGTTGGCCGAATGCAGATAGCCGGCAGGCGTCAGAGTTTGCCTGTCAACGGCATCCCAGATTGCTTGACGTGCGTCGAGAAACAGGTTTTCGCACACGATCAGTCCGCCCTGTGCGTAGGCGGTCAGCTCGATCACCGGGAGATCGAGTCGATTTGGGTCTCTCGCGATTCCGCCGAGACGCCTTACATTGAGGATGGGATAAACCCGGTCATCCACGTCGGGTACCCAGGAGGTGACTGTGACGCCGGGAAGCGCGGTGCGCAGAATCGGAATCAGAACCTCTTGGATACGCGGCATCTTGCGCGCAACCACGGGTCCTCCAAGCGCTACGGGATCAGCCCCGATGCGCGGTGAATGATGTATAGGCCGTTGACCCAGCGACCCGATACGTTATGGAGGTGGCCGAACTCCAACGGAGCCGCGGCGTCTCCGACTAGAGAAATCTCGTAGTCAAGGAAGCCGTACTTCTCCTTGAGGTTCTTCTCCATCTCGATCTTGTGATCACCGGTGATCCGGTGTGGCAGCAGAAGCCGCTGCGCCTTTGCGCGGATCTTCTCTGCGGCGTCCTTCACGGCATCCAGGACTTCAGGGCGCTGTGAGATGACCTTGTTCATTGCCTTCTGGCCGATGAGCTGTACTCGGTTAGCCATTAGGTGCGCCTGATGATGTAGTCGTAATGGGCTGTGCGCCTTGAGCCGTTGAAGTAGCGGGCATCACCGATGACGCTGTATCGAACGCCTCGCCACTCGACCTGTGCCTGTGCGCCGAGTAGGAAGGGGAAGCTTCGCGGCAACCTCAGGCGGTAGACGGCTTCGGTCTCGAAACCTTCGTTGTCCTGCTCGGACCTGCGGGACGAGGTTCCCGACTGTGCGAGGAGTTGAACGGTCGCCCTGGTGGTGACTCCCACTGAGCTGGCTCGGCGGCTCACGTTGCCGTCAGAGTCAATCCACTGCTCTTCCTGGTAGACGGTTACGGTCTCCCTACCTCGGTCTAGGAGCGTCATGTACGGAACTCCGTCCATTCAGGCCCTAGCTCGCCGTCCCAGGCAGGGAGTTGGTCAAAAGGGGTTGTGGCGTCTTCCCACGGGTGGAAGGACAGAGGCCCGTAGGGCTTGAGGTAGGGGCGCACCGTGTAGGCCCCCGACTTAACGCCGAGAAGCGTCCACTCACGGGCCATGATGTCGAGCCGACCGGAGGCAACCCGCTCGTCAATCTGATAGCTGTAGTTGCCGTCCGTCTCGGAACGGAACCCGTCCGGGTTCTTGATCAGCCGCAGGATTGCATCGGCTTCGACCATCTTCACGACATCCTCGTCAAGCACGCCGTCTGCGATCCTGGCGTCAAGATCGGGAAGTCTGGACTTGAGGAGGAGTTCGACATCGTTAAGGCGAACTGTGACGATCTGACTTTCGGACTCGTCCAGGTCGCGCCCTAGTCGGGCCTCCACATCCTCAACGGTTGCGTAGGCCATGTGGACTCCTACCCGTTCTTAGGTGGCCTGCCTCGCCGGGCAGGCTTGGGGGATTCGGCCGGCTCGTCTTCGATGCGTCGCCAACCGAACGTTGATTCGAGACGAGCGGCCTTTTCCTCGCTCACCTCTACGATCGAGCCGCGTTCGGCTCTCATGCGGACGCTCACGGCGTCAACCTCTCGATTGCTGCGACCCAGGCGGTCAACTCAGGCCGCGGGTCTAGTTCTGCTGATCGCTCAAGGGCGCTGAGACGCGCCCGCTCGTAGATCCCCGGGGCGCTGAGCACCCGGAGAGCGACCTCCCAGGCGTCTGGGTCGTCCCTATCCACGAAGATCCCCCGAGGCCCTTGTGACTCCAGGAGTCCGGGCGTCGGGTGTGCGATGACTGGGATGCCTGAGGCGAGGGCTTCGACCCCCGCCATGCCGTACGACTCGTAGACGGAGGGCATGAGGAGCACGCGGGTTCGACACCACACCTGTTCCCGCATCCGGTCCGTGTGGTCCTGGATGACGACGTTGGGGAGGTCTCGACGCACGACCTGTTCACCGTGGCCCCCGACGACGCCTAGGAAGCGCTGATCGGGCATCCGGCGGGCCAGGTCGTAGAAGAGGTCTGCTCCCTTGTTCCGGTTGAGGTTGACCAGGGTCACTGCGTAGCCCGGCACCGTGCGGTGCTGCTCCGCGAAGACAGGGGGGTGGACTACGAGGTTGTTCGGCGCTCGCTCCGCGAACTTGTCCCGCATCCACTCGGTGTTGAAGACCACGAGGTCCGGGCCGAGGTCGAGCATCCCGGGGGTTCCGGCCAGGTCGTTGTGCATGAGGAAGGCAAAGGGGATCTTGAATTTGCGTGCGATCCGGGCGGCCCTGACCGTGTTGTCGTGGTGGGTCACGATCACGTCGGGACGCCAGTCCGCAAGGATCTGTTGTCCGTAGACCAGGTTCGTGGCGAAGACAGGCACGCCTTCGTAGGTGTAGCTCGGCGGTGCTTCAGGGAGCACCGTGGCAATGACTAGGACTTCGTGGCCCTGTGCTTGCAGCGCCTTGACCATCGCGTGAAGCATGGTTTCGGAGCCGGCACACCTGTGCGGCACGTAGAAGTGAACGAAGACAGCTACTCGCATTGGTGGACTCCTGCGAAATGCGGGGACACCACGAAGGTGTCCCCGCATTCTGATTAGCTGCCAGATGGGTTGGTGAACTTGACGAATGCGTCCAGATCACCCACGACCCAGCCAAAAGTGCACTCAACCAGAATCGCAACCTGGTTGGTCTGCCACATGCTGATGGTGTTCACACCATCGGTCAGCGTGGCCTGGTCGGTTACCTTGTACCGAACCTCGTCCGCAAAGCCCCAACGGAGCTGGGAGAAGTCGCCGCCGATCATCTGCACCGTGGACGCGGTAGCCGCGCCAAGGTCACCCTTGACGGCCTTGCCGTAGTAGGCAGGGAAGCCGAGGATGTTACCCACGGTGGAGTTGAAGTTGATCTGCGATGGGTTCTGGAGGTTGCCGTTCGCGTCACGCTCGGCACCCTCACGGATGAGGCGAGCACGGAAACGGGTGTCCACGGTCCAACCCGAGAAGTCGTGCACATCGGAAACCATCTGGTAACCGGTGATCAGCTCGTCGTACAGGTTGTTGTCGGTGACCGCGTCAAGGTTCACGACATTCGAGGTATTCACCAGGACGTTGTCCGTGTCGATGCCCTGGAGGGCACCGCCGCTGAGCGGCTGCTTACCGTGGAAAACGGCCAGGTCAATACCTCGCGCAATCGCGAAGGCCAGGTCATTCTGAAGCTTCGTGTAGAAGCCCTGCGGGTTGGTACGCGCGAACTCCTCCGATACCGTCACGATGGTCGCGAGCTTGATCGGAGAGAAGGACTTGGTGTCCCACGCGGTACCGGAAAGCGGCTTGAGTCCACCTTCACGCTGAGCGTTAGAGGTGCCGGTACCGACCTGTCCGACCTCGGGACGCGCGGTCTGGGTTGGGATTACGGTCTCGCCGTAACCGACTGGGATTCGCTCGCCCAGGCGAAGTACCAGCGAAGCTTCCTGCGCCTTGTCGAAAATGGGGCCGACAATGGTCTTGGGCAGGAGGTCATCAGGGACGTAGGCTAGACGGCCCTGGTGCTTCGTAGAGGTATTCGGGGCAAGCTCATTGATCTGAGCCATGCGGGGTTCTTTTCCTTATCGAGTGAGCTTGCTTTGAAGCAGAGCCGCGAAGGCGTCGCCGGGATCGGAGGAACTACCACCCGAAAGCCCGTGCGAGAGGTCAACGGCAGGAGCGGACTTGCCCGAAACGCCAAACATGTTCTTCAGGTTCTCGGCGTGGGCCTTCAGCTCGTCTTCGTTGGAACCCTTCAGCAGGTCCGCGAATGCGACAGCGGTTTCGCCAGGAACCCCGCTCGCTAGAGCGACCTTGAGCTTTGCCAGGTCGGTTACGGCCTGGTCCCGCTCGGTCGTGATTGCCGACTTCTCATCGGCAACGGTCTTGTACTTCGCATCAAATTCGGCCTGCGCCTGCGCGCGGGCCTCATCGGCTGCGGTCTGTGCCTTGACCCGATACTTCGCGGCCTCGGCGTTCGCCTCCGAAATAGCCTTCCGGCCCCACTCGGGCAGCTCGGCGGCATTCGGGGCGTCCTTGGTGGCGTCGTCGGACATGGCTGTGCCTCCTGGGCATGAAAAAAGCGCCCTCCAGGGGCGCTAAAGAATGGGTACGGGTCAGGCCGCGGCGGCAAAGTCCGCCGGGTTTACTTGGCCTCGGTCAACCGCGCGACGAAGCGCGTTCAGGGCGTCCTCATGGCCCTTGGTGACTTGCTTCCATAGCTCGTAGGCCGCATCGGCTTCTTCGCGGCCTTCCCAGTCGTTCACGTCGAAAACCGGGACAACCTTGCAGTCGCAACCCGGATGCCACTTGACCATCAACTTCTTGAAGGCCGAGTTAGCGTCGTCCAAGAGAGCAGCGTTGTCCGCGCTCGGACTTAGCCGGTTGTTGCGGCGAGCCGCCATGAGATTCAGGCCGAGGTCGAATGCATCGGTTTGGGCTCCTTTGAACCCGGCCGTGTCAGCATCGAGATATACGGCCCCTCTGGAGACCAGCATCAAGCAGAAAGCGCAGGTTTCTTTGCCTGTCGCGACGCGCGCCCAGCGAACTCCGAAAGGATCGCTTTGCGCGCCCTTGATCAGGAGCTTGCGACCTGCGTTCTCGACCTCTTTAGCGACTCTGAGCGCCGAAATGATGATCGCGCCTTGGTTGTCCTCGCCGTTGCCGAAGTGCTTCTCTGCGGGACGCAGAGCCTCTTCGAGCCATGCGAAGTCGTACCAAGGCAGGTCAACCGGGTGCGTGGCCTCGCCTACGTGTTCCACCCGCTTGGCGTCGTAGAACGCCCGCGCGAGGATCGCGGTCTGTCTGCGGGCCTCTACCACGGATGGGTAGATGCTGCGGAGGATGCCCAGCCAGGCCAGGGGGGTAAGAGGGACAAACCGGAACGGCAGGAGCACGGCCAGGACCAGGCGCACGAGGGCCGCCGTGATCGCGGCCTGCGCTGCGGTGTACTCGGTGAGGGTCACTTCGCCGGGGCCTTCTTCTGCTGGCTTCCGCCCGAGGCAGCTCCACCGCCAGGCGCACCGCCCGGACCGCCAGGACCGGCCCCACCCGCGAGGATCGCGTTGAGCTGGCTCATGGGGTCGTCCTTCTCCCACTCGCGCATCTGCTCACGCTGGATGTCGGTATAGCCCATTTCGATGCGGGCCTGCTCGGTCGGGATGATGTGAGCGGCGTGCAACTTCGCGACTCCATCGGCCTTCGCGGCAAACGTCGGCGTGCTTGGGTCGCGCCATACCGTTTCAAGCTTGTAGGCGTCCGATGGAACCGAACCGTCCATAGCGAGCATTCCGAGACGCATTGCGCGTTCCCACGCGCCGCCGAACATCCGCGCTTTGCGCTCGCTTTTCTTGACCAGGCGCGATTCGGCGCTCTTGATCGCCTCAGCCGAAGCGGGGTTCTCGGAGGAGAACGAAAGGTACTGGGGAGGAAGCCCGGTGTACGAGGCAACTTGCTTCGCGAGTTCCTGAAGAGCCTCAACGAAGTTGCGGAGATCGGCCGCGGAGTACTGAGCGATCTTGCCGTTCGAGTCCTCGAAAGCCAACATTCGGGCGTAGTACGCCTCTAGCTGAGCGCCTGGGTTTTCCGGATCGTTGGTGAACTCTTCAGCCGCAACGCCGAATAGAACGCGCTGCGGTACGGCCATGAGTTCGGCCGCTGCCTGGAGGTTCATCATGATTCGGCTCGCCGCGTCGGTGGCGCTCCGAAGCTCCGGAGTCATCTCGCTCTTGCCGAACGGCTCGGAAAGTCGCTCACGGTTGATGAGTGGGCTCACCAATGGGCGTCCGAGGTTGTGCTTGTTCGAGCTGATAACCGACCACTCGGCGTTCGGACGCTGCGACCTTCCGAGATAAACCGTCTCGTCGGGAAGCAGGAGTGTCACTCGGTCTTCCTGTGGGCTCTCCGGGGAACGGTAGAGCCTCAGCGCACGACGGATCTGGCGGGTACGCTGGTCGAGCGTGCCGACAAAGTGGAAGGGCGATTCGACTCTGATCAATGGAATCGTCGGGTCTAGGTCTTCGTCGTTCTCGTCGGGGACCGACACGGTGATGTACGAAACGCCGTGAATCATGGATTCGAGATGTCCGAGCGGAGCCTCTTCGTCCAGGGCGTTTGCCTGCCACCAATCCCAGAGACGTTCGTCGGCCTCTGCCTCGTCGCCCGAGCGGAAACCTTCCACGTCTAGACGTTCGTCAATCGCGTCCAGGTAGATTCGGCAGTAGCCGATCGCGGCGGTGAGATGCCGCATCTCCGGCGGGGTAGCTAGCCCCAGGGCTTTGAGTCGGTATTCGGCCTCGTAGTAATCCTGGTTTTCCTGAAGCGCGGGCTGCTGCGTGTTCAGAAGGTTCGTGAGGTCCGTGACGTCCTTGTCGTAGGCAGTGGTCATCGAACGATCACCACCCCACGGCCACGGTTGTTCTTGGACATCAGAAATTCCTGTCTCGCACCGAACGCAAGGACGGCGCAGACAGCGGCGTCGATCTTCCGGGAAGAGTTCTTGGTTGCCTTGCTGATCGAGATACCGAAGTTGTTCGGCCGCCGCACGGCATTGGTGACGTGACGCTTGAGAACTACAGAGCCGCCGTGCACGATTTCGCGCTCAACGACCGCGTCTTGGAACCGCTCGCACTCAAGCGTGAAGTTCTTGATGTTCGATCGCATGTCGTACGCGATTGGGTGCTTGGCTGTCGCCTTTACCTTGAGCTTCTTGCCGTACTTAGCGCCCCAGGCATCGACGTAGCTCTCAAACTCACGCACGTCCGCACGGAACGCGACAACGTCGAACCTGCCGAAGACCCAATCGACCGTGTCGTTGACATCGGTCCGCGGCACTTCACCGTTGTACTTCTCGGGATTCCAGACCTTGATGGGGAAAACCGCTGCGTCTTCGACGCGAACCGCCACAAGAGCAGTCCAGTCTTCCGACTTTGAGCCGTCGAAACCGAGGGTGATCCTGTCACCCTTTTCGAGCGGACGAAGCTTGGAGTACTGGCAGGCGTCCCATTCACGAGGCGACACCCAGGCGTCTTCCGCCGCGTTGACCTGGTTCAAGAACTTCCGGCGCGACTCGGTGACATCGTTCCGAACGTCAAGAATCGACTCGATGATGGTGTCAACGTCGAGCCATTCAGCGTCACCACGAGCTACCAGGAGTCCCTGACGTAGGCGCTCAAGTGCCCAGTCGTACGCCTCTTCGTCCTCCACCAGGTCGGCAAGCTCACCAACGGGTGTGTCGGGCGGGGCCTCAATCGAATCGTAGAGAAAACCGACATCGACGGCTTCGCCCGCCTGGACGGCTAGGTAAGCGTCCCAGTCCCGTTCAGCGTCGGATTCCTCGCCGGGCCTGTGAGCGTTGCAGATGGATAGCGACCGGCAGATGCCGTAAGCACCCTTGGTGACGTTACCCGCGATTACGTTAGCCATCTCGTGACCCGAGTTGTTCTCCTGCCACCATTGAGTTTCGTTCTTGATGACGAATGTCGGGCGCTTGCCCTCCAAGGAGAGCGGAGACGAGGTAACGGCCTCGATGATCCCGCCTGCGGCGGAATAAATGATGGTCTTGTGGATGTCCAAACCGAATTCGGTCCGCGTGTGCTTGGCGATCATCGCGGGAAACAGCATGAACGTGTTGCGGGTCTGGTCCTGGGACACTGCTGCGATCTGGACCCAGGCAGCCGCTTTGGGTTTCCCTACGGCATTCCCGTTGGCATCCCAGTGGCTAAATTGCACGGGTCCGCAAAGCTCGACTACCGCCATTGCTGCGGCAATCGGGTCTTTCCCCCATCCCTTAAGGCGACGCAGTAGCCCATTGCGGTAGACGAAGCGACCGGAGTGCTCATCGACCGCGTACCACCACAGCAAGAAACGAAACTGCTCGTCTGTTACGAGAAACGGCTGACCCGCCCGAGGCCCGCTAGGCTGGACGAGGTATTTGAACATCCAGTTCACGATTACGTCGCCCAAGGTCTTCTTGGGTAGATGCCAACCGCCCGACTTCCGGCGTTGCCAGGTCGGGCCGATTACGTAGCTCGGTGCGGGCTCTAGGTCGTCGTCGTTATCGACCACGTGAACCCCTATTTGATTGAGTGAGTCTGACTAGCAGGGCTCGAACCTGCGGCCTCCTGATCCCAAATCAGGCGCTCTTCCTACTGAGCTACAGCCAGGAAGTGTCCTTCGAGGGATTCGAACCCCCACTGACCACGTTCTAAGCGTGGTGCCTCTGCCGTTGGGCTAGAAGGACGGGGTGGCCGGCGGGATTCGAACCCGCACGCCCGGAATCACAATCCGGTGCTCTGCCCTTGAGCTACGGTCACGGTCGGAATGGAAGGAGTCGAACCCACGACACCCCGGGTGTAAGCCGGGTGCTCTTCCGCTGAGCTACATTCCGTGGTGGGGAAGAAGGGACTCGAACCCTCGCCTAGCCGGGTTATGAGCCCGGTCCTCTGCCGCTGAGGTACTTCCCGTTAAATCCGAGGCCGGCCCTGCCTGGTTGAAGTCGCGGCGGCTGCGTCTACCCGCGACCCTCGGAAAGCTCCCCCGCCTGGACTCGAACCAGGAACCCGCCGATTAACAGTCGGCTGCTCTGCCTTTGAGCTACGCGGGAAAGGTGTCACGAAACGACACCAAAGTTCTTGGCGCACATGTAGAAGGGGAAGTCCGTGCTGGCGTACATCGTGCCAAGTCCATTCGCCTTGGCGGCAACCACAAAACGAACCTGACCTGAGTCAAGATCGCTCGACTCGACCACGAATCCCCTGGGCGTCGTCAGATTCGGATACTCCGCCGATGGATCGGCGTACCAAGCGGGATCACCCTCCACCAGAGGCGTTGACGTACCGGTGGACAAGTACCTGACGAGCTGGCTCCCGACGATGACCGCCAGGTCCAGGAAGGCGTTCGACGCGTCCGAGCGCATCCCGTGCGCTCCGATCTCGACCCAGTGCCCTTCCGAGGCAGGAAGCTGGACCTCCAGCCCGGCTAGGGCCTGCCAACCACCCGACGTGTTCGGAAGGGTGATGTTGCCGGACGTGATCCGGACTGGTCGCACAACAAGCCGGGCGGACTTGGTGTCCAAGGCCGCTTGCGTAGCCGTCGAAATCGGCTTCGCCAGGTCGGCCGTGTTGTCCACATTGGACAGGCCCGCCTGGTCCTTGGTGTGGGTGTGAGAGAGGGCTGCCTTCGTCGCCAGCGCGGTCACTAGCTCCGCATCGGTGACATAGTCACCGGGGTCCTCGGGTGAGCCTCCCGAGGACAACGCCAGGGCGATGTTGCCCGAGGCGTCGGGACCGACGCCGTTGACGGACCGCACGGGTGTGAGCAGTTCTCGCTGTGGGACTGCTGAGACAGCCTTGGCGAGGTCAACCGTGGCACCCGAGGGCGCAGCGACGAACAGAACGGTCTTCCGGTGTCGAAGGTCGATCTCGACCCTGTAGAGCCAATTCCGGGGGGTGAGGTCTGCATCGTCGGTCGCAGGAACCTGTACCGAGAACGGACCGCTGACGTTGATGGCGATGGGCGACTGATTCAGTGCAACGGCGGGTGAGCCGGCAACCACCACGTGCGAAACGTTGGGGCGCAACGTGATGGTGCCCGTGTCTGCTGCTCCCGTGAAGTCACGGAAGTCCCCGATGATCGTAGCCGTTGAGACGTTGTTTGGGATCGGCATGTCTTGCCCTCTCGAAGCGGCGAAGACTGCGAAACTTGTTGCTACGCCAGGAGCTTAGCCCAGTCGTCCCACCAGACTTCGCCGTACCTGGTGGTGCCTGGCATGTGGGCGCGCTGCCATGCGGCGACCGCGTTGGCCGTGGGCTGCTCGTAGATCCCGTCCGCCCAGCCCGCGTAGGCGGGCGCGAAGCCCTTTCGCTGTAGGGCCTGCTGGATACGAACGATGTGAGGGCGTTCGTGGGGGTAGTAGCCCCCGTGGCTCTGGGCAGGCCCGGTGATCAGACCGAAGTACTCGTTCCTGGGAAGCGGCCAAGCCGGCGCACTCGGTGACGGAGCTGGACCAGGCGCAGGAGAAGACCCGCGGCCGAGAACCAAGCGGTCCCAGTCGTCCTTATACGCGCGGCCGGTCTGAGGTCGGCCCGCCGAAGCCTGCCAGGAGCGCATAGCGTCCGTGGTGGGCTGCTCCCACACTCCGTCAGCCCAACCCGAGTGGGAGGGTGCCTTGCCGGCTCGCTGAAGCGCTTGCTGAACCTGGCGGACCCAGACTCGTTCGCCCGGGGTGTAGCCGCCGTGGGACTCGTCGGGGCCGCTGATGTCCCCGAAGTAGTGCCCCGAGGGGAGAGGGAACTCTGTGGCCGGCGAAGGCGACGGACCAGGGGCGGGCACCTGCCCGCCCGCGACGCGTGGAATGATCACGTCCCGCGCCTGGGGGATGCGTAGGGGACCAGGGCAGGCACGAGGTCCGCCGGCCCATTCGTACGCGTAAAGATTGTGCCAGCCGATGCCGTTGCCGTACGCGCCGTTGGCGAGTCGCTTGGGGATGCCGTGGGCATCGCAGATCCACGCCACCAGACGAACGAGGGCGTTGACCTGAGCATCGGTCCACGGAACGTTCGGGTTGCCGCCGTCCCAGGTCTCGATGCTTACCGCAAAATCGTTCGCGTTGACATTGGCATCGGCACGGACGTTGGTATCAACGTACTGGTAGATCACACCGTGCTGGCTCACATAGAAGTGAGACTCAAGCACGATGCCCGGCGAATTCCAATAGCCCTCAAGGGACTCTGCGCCGGACACGGCGGTATGAAGGATGACGAGCCGCGGAGTGATTCGGTTCTGTTGGTACGACTCGGGGATCAGCCGATGGACGGCAAAAGGGCATAGAGCCATTGCGGGTGCCTTACGGGAGCTAAGTCCCCGCCACGCTCGCCCGACAAACGGGAAAGGGGATCGGGGCGTGACGGGAAAAAGGAGGCCGATCCGGGAGCGACGCGGAAGGAGGACACGCGCTCAACCGAATCGGAGTCGGTGTAGGCTCTTACCTGTGGGAGAGCAGGAGAGCGCAGATCAGCCGGTGCTGGATGATGAGGTGTTGTCCGGGGTTGCGGACAGCCTCTTGAAGGCGGCCGAAAGGGTACGTCAAGCTTCTTATAGCGCGCGACGGGACAGTAAGATTTACGACTTCAACGCCGCTTACGCACGCGATGACATCGCATCGGCGCTGAACTTTGTGGACCAGGCGCTTCCAAAGCTTCTAGAGCAGTCCGACGCAGCGAAGCGGGAAACTCGCCGGTGAGGCTTCTACTGCGCGGCCCGATCCCGGAACAGCGCCGCAACGTCGGCAAGCTCGTTCTTAGTCGTTTCGCGTTCGATCTCGATAGCCACTCGGCGGCGTTCGCCTTCGGTGAGCAGCAATCCGGTTAGCATCTGGTTCACCGTGGCTAGCATCTGACCGCTTGGCTTCGTGGATTTGAGCAAGCGGTCAAGGAAGTGCAGCGTGGCCCGAGCAAACTCCCAATCGGAAGGCTCGTAGTATCGCGCCTGTGCGGACTCGCCCATCGATCGGTAAAGGTCAACGGTGATCGGATGTGGACTCGGGAAGTCCAGCGGTGGCTGAAGAACCGTGCCGATGGCCGTAATCTTCTCGATCTGAACTTCGTCCTTGTTGCGTCGAACTCGTTCTTCGGAACGCTTCGGCACTGGACCTCTGTCACCCATGGTGACCAACCTCCTCCTGGGAGTATCTGAAACGATCCACCCGGGATCGGTTGTGTCGCCGATCACATTCGTCTACAATGGATAGTTACTTGGCGACGGGTAACGTAAGGCGGACATATGGCGATTCGCGAAAACTGGGAAGCCGTATTCCAGGTCACAGAGACAGGCCAGTACCGCTCGTTGGCAGGGTTTTGTTCGTCTAAGGAGGCAGATGAGTTCGGTCGGCGCGAAGCTACCCCGGAATTGACCTACGCAGGCAGCCTGCAACAGCTACCGCCACTCAGTTTTGTCTACTTCAAAGCATCGTTGAAAGCGTCCGACGAGTCAGCCCACATCGCGATTGTCACGGACTGGAATCCCCGGACAAGAGTGGGCCAGGCGAGGGACGACAGCGATATAAGGTGGTTCGTCCGGCGCGACGAATTGCCTCGTCACGTGCACGAGTTGCGGCCAGGAACCGTCATTTCTTTCTATGGTGAGCCGAAACCACCACGGGGTTACTCGCTACCGGTTGCGGAACATGTCCAGATCCTTGACATCGCGAGTTAGCTCTTGCGCCGGCCCGGGTGACTCTCGGGTGGACGCTTCCGCATCGCATGGAGGCGGGCTTTCGCCTCGTTGCCCTCACGGGCACTCTTCGTCGCGTGGCACCTGGCACACGCGGCCTGAAGGTTCTCGTCGGAATGGTCCAGGCCCGGAACACGGTGGTCCACCTCAGTGGCGCGGCCTAGGCACCTGTCGTAGGCGAGCCGGCACTTGTACTTGTCCCGCCGCAGGATGCGAGGGACGTACCTGGTTAGCCAACCCGGGGGAAGCTCTCCGCGGCGGTTCGAAGAACTCCACGGCACGATTACCCCTTAAAAACTAGGAGCCGCCCTTCCACGGGGCGGCTCTTAGTCTTTTCTAGCTAGAGGCCCTTTCGGGGCCTCTCTAGTTAAGTCTGTCGTTCGGGGTGATCAGCACCCCTCACTCTATATAGAGGTGTTACACGTCCATGATCGTCACATGGCACCCCAGAACTGTGATGCAGGTCACCATGTCACTCGATCGTGTGACGATCTGACACTGCCAGATGGATCGCCGCTACGGTGCCCACATGCCCGTTAAGCCCAGGAAGACGGGGCCTGTTTACGCGTCGCTGTGGGCCTATGCGAGCCCTGAACGTGCCCCTGTCATCCTCGAAGACGCCTTCGGTGAGCACTCGGCGAACAGCACAATGGCCGCTGCTGCGGCGTCTGTGCTCAGCGAGTACGTGACCATGCAGGAGATGCCCGAGGGCTATACCTGGATCGGGGTTACGGTCGAGCCTGGAGGCGTTCCAACGGTCGAGTACACGATTGCAATCAGCCGGATCACCGGTTAGCGACTAACGAATCGACTTGAAAACCCGTACACAACCGACGGGCAGCTATACGCCCCGGTCAGGGGCCCGGCCCCGGGGGGTCACCCCCCTGGGGCCGGACAAAGGCTCTGAAGTTGTGCCTGCGATTCTGCCGGGCAGGGATGCGAATTGCAAGCCACCCCCCAAACTGCGTGCCGCGGCCTAGCTCACACCGGAATGCACTAGTGCGACCAGGGCGCACACAATCCACCCCCCCTCCCCCTGTGTGCCTCTCTAAGCCCCCCTGTGTGCAGACCCCTCCCCTGTGCAACCCCCTGTAGGGAAAAGCCCTGTAGGGCACACCCAGGGGGCAGGAAAGCGGCCCTTGCTGGGCAGGCCCAGTACCGAGGCCCCTCCCAGGGGCCGGCCTACTGCGGTGACCCCCTCCCAGGCGGAACCTACCGAGGGGAAACCGCAGGTCAGGGCAGGTTTGAGCCTCCTGATTTGACAGTTCCCCGCAACCTATGAACTAATACCGCTGTCGCCAGGACGGGACGCGAACCGCAAGGGACGCGAACTACCTGCGCCGACTCGAACCGCTAGGCATAACTACAGCGCACATGGGACCGGCCTAGCCGGGCCCTACGTGAGTGACGCCGGCCAGTGGGCCGCAGTCAGAGCCGCATTCGACGGAACCCAACGCCAAGGTTCAGTAGGTACGCCCGAAACCGTCGTCTACCTGCGGATTTGACAGTTCCCCACAACGACCGGCAAGCTTAGCGCTACACCAGAGGGACACGGACCGGATACCAGGTGCGAAAGCTACTAGGTCCGGGGGAATCCAACCCCTCACCTGATCTTTGAGAACTCAACAGCGAGTGCATTACCTGATGTGCCGAGTGGGCTGGTGATCCGCCCATATGCATGACATAGGCGAAAGCATCAGGAATATGACTTTGACGTCTGCCTTTCAGGGAGGGACCTCGGTCCCTCCCTGCGAGGGGAAACGTCAAGGGAAAGGGCATGACATGGCTAAGGGCAACACCAAGGCACAGCCGGCCAACTGGTTCGCCAAGCACAAGGCTTGGGTCCTGGGTGTCGGTGCGCTGTTCGCGGTGTGGATCACCCTCGGGTTCCTGGTCGCGCTGTTCGGGGGTGAGTCGCCGGCCGCTGCCAGCGACAGCACCACCAACGACCGCCGGGCTTTCACGGCCTACCAGCGGTGCGTGGAACGCGAAGGTTTGGAGCAGTTCAAGACGTGCGGAGAGGCTTGGGGAATCAAGTTTCAGGACAACTACCTCCGGTGCCCGGAAGGGCTGGACACCACGGAAGATCCGGAGTTGGGGACCATCGTCCGGTGCTACGACGAGAAGGTTTCGACCGAATGAGCTGAGTCTCTTCTCTCGGACCCCTGCGGGGGTCCGGGGGTGGGTACTCAGACACCCAATCAGACGTCAAGGTCAGGCGCACGGCCCCGGGGCCGGCGCGGGGGGCCAGGGGGCGCGCGGCGCACCTGGCGACTCTCGACCGTTGGGCATTCAGGCCCGACCGTTTCTAGGCCGAATCCGGCCACCCCCGATCATGTCTGTGTGGTCCCTAGGTGAGTTCACCCTAGGTCCGCTCCCACCCGTGCGGGTACGTGTGCCATTTTTTGTGCGAACCGATTTAACAGTTCCCTGGTATGTGTACGGGGGGTGATTGTTCGGTTCAAAAGGCTTGAGCCTGTCTGAGAAGGCTTGGTGAATCACACTCCTGAAAGGCTTGGGGGTGTGATGCGCCATGCCCATTCAGCTAGGGAAAGGCATGGGTAAATGAGGTTTGAGCTGTGGAACCGCGTGGGTCGAGTCATCGGCAGAGGTTTCGCCGTGGATTCGGTCACGAGGTTCGACAACGGGACGCGCTACCACATGGCGTACAACGGCGTGAACATCGGGGACGTGTTCAAGTTGCACGGGTACCCGGATGAGTGGATGGCTACTGCCGAAACCGGGGATGCGGACAGCATTCGCATCATCGGAGGTTTCAAGTCACGCCGGGACGCTTGCCTGTTCCTCTTGGGACAGGCGTACGAACGGGACTGGCCGGCCCGCCACTGGCGGAATCACGAGTGCGGCCCACTGCCCTATACGGCCACCATTCGGCTAGAGGCTTGAGTGTTGCCCGTTCTGCACAGGTCCCCTGTGCCGTTCGGGGAGTTCTCAACCTGATAGGGGAGCAATGGGCAAGTACGTGATCCGAACCTTCCTCACGGAGTACGGCCCCTGGGAGGAAGGTGCCGACGAACCACCCCGCATCGGGGAGCCCGATGAGGAGACGCACGAGTTCGACACCTTGGAGGAAGTCCGGGCGCACCTGGACGGCGAAGGGTTGAACTCACCTTCGCAGTCGCCGGGGGCCGGGCCAACGACGTGGCTCAGCCTCTTGGACGGTAGCCGGCCCACCTGGGATGGCAACTACACGGGGCACACGGAGGAGCTGACGGCCCATCGGGTCGAAGGCTTCACCGATGAGGAGTGGGCTTCCCTCGTGGAAGACCTCCGCGCGCCGGGGCACTGAGCACCACCGGTGATGCACGGGCGTCCGTCCGTGCGTTGCCGCGCCTGCTCAGGCGACATTTCCGATTAAGGCCGCAAAGGCATGGTGTCTTTGTCGCGCCCGGAAACACACCCAAAAGGGGAAGCAATGAGAGTGTTGATGTCTTTAGCGTGCGCTGTGGCGGCTGCGCTGGGCCTGGTGATCATCGGTCTCCCCGGTGGCTCACCGGCCCCCGTGTTCCCCCGCATCGCGTACGCGGTGAGCACTCCCAGCACGGCCGTGGAGGTTTCGACCACTACGGAGGTTCCGACCACATCGGGGGTCCAGGCGACCCAGGAGGAAACGAGCACGACCACGCCGACCGAAGTCACCACCACCACCACGCCGGCTCCGGCGGTGACCGATCCGGAAGGGTTGAACGACTGCCGGACGGACGGCAACCGCGTGTGCGGCGCGCACATCCCGCACGTGAACGTCTGGGTCCTCCTGTGCTTCCCGGAGGACGGTTCGAGAGGTTTCATCGTCGGCCGGGCCGACGAGTGCGCGTAGGCGCTGAACGTCCTTGCTGAGGGATGGGCCGCGGCGGTCCGTCTCTTGGCATCCCCGCTCAGAGTCGCAGGAGGTTTGAACAAGTGGGCGCAGTGCACAGCGAAAGAGCGCGCTTCGTAACGGACCTCGTTTCGGTGTGGATCGAGAACGACAGCGACCACAACCCCGACGCGGTGAAATTGGCGCACGAGGGTAGTTGGTCGTCGTTGGGGGACCACCTGATTCGAGTGATGAAGAATGCTAGGCGATTCTCCGCAGCCTGGCAGACGGCTCAAGAGCTGGCCCCGAACGACTACCCCCGAATCGATTGGGAAGGCATCAGGTCGAATCTGGTGGGGTGAGGACTGAGCTGGTTCTCTCGTGAAAGGCTTCAGTGCCTTTTGCGGGGGTGTCCGCTCAGGACTAGTGGGAGGTTTGACAGTGGGTTCAACGCTGAGAGTTTCCGAAGCGATGCAGGATGCTTTGTTGGGCATCGCCAGGGGGCAAGCGTGGAGCATCGCGCCGCAGACGTGGGCGGCGTTGGTTCGTCGGGAGTTCGTCCCGCACGACTACGCGGACGAGCTGACCCCCGAGGGCTGGAGGGCTGGCGCGGATCACTGGCAGGAGTTTTGGCCGATCGTCGCATACCGCGTCGGCGAGGCCGGCCGCGTGCGCCGTGTTGACGTGGCCTGCGAGCTGGCTTACCAGGCTGCGACGCGTTCGCACCCTGGTTACCCGAACTACCCCATGAAGGACGCGAACGGCCTGACGTACTGGGCCTGCTGCGTTTCGAGCATCGGGCCGGCTTGCCAGCACAACGTTTTGCCCGGGGTGCCGAAGGCTTGGCTCCCCGACCACCCCGCCGTGTAGGTGGTGATCGTGCCCGGGTTCCCCGGGTGCCGGTCATCGGTACACGGAAAGGAATGGTGCCGATGGGACGGCGAAAGCACGTCTGGTTAATCAAGAACCCTCTTGTCTCGTGGGCTCACTACCTTCGGGACAAGTCAAAGAGGGTTGAACGGGGCGAAGGTCCCCGGTTCGCCGAGTTGGAAGTTCGTACGGTGGACAATCGGCGTTTGCTCTTGCCGTTGACCGTGGCGGAGGCCCGAGAACTTTCGGCTCGTTTGGCTGCTCAGGCTAACGAGCTGGAAGCCATGAGGAAGGGCGAGAGGGGCGGGGTGTGCTTCACGCCGGGTTGTGATGACACGGCCAAGTGGCCTCCCCTTACCTCCACGATGGAAGCCAAGGAATCGAGCGGCAAGGCCCGGTGTGATTGGTGTCGAGCCGCAATCGATGAAGTGAAACTCCCGGCAAGCGATGGGGTCGAATACCTTCTGGTCGCTGACCAGTGGACGAAGGTTCTCAGGATGAGCAAGGACGAGATTTCATCCGCGCTGTCGAAGCACCGGGAGGCAGCGTGAGCGCCATGAAGGAACTCGCGGAACGGATCATGGGAGAGGCTTCGCAGCTCGCCCATGTGGCCGTGAGGATTGGGACCGGAGATTTGGAATCTCTGGATCTCAAGATTTCTCAGATGCGCATGTACTTGGACGGAATCGAAGCAATGTACCTGGCATCGGAAGGCAAGGCATGAGCACGCAGGATTGTTGGAACGGGTACTGCATCCTGAGCGACTGCGACGGGGAGCACCACGGCGACCACACGGGACGTTCGTGGTGGCAGCCCGAGGGCTACCGGTACGTGCCGGGTGACTATGGCATGTTCGGCCGGCAACTGCCCGTGTGGGACTACCACCACAACGACGCGGGGGAACTGTGCCTGCACTGGCAGCACGAGGCCCCCGAAGGCATGGAGCGGTGCCCGGCGGGGTGCACGGACGAGGACGCGGTGAACCCCGATCCGGACCGCTTGAAGATCAAGCAGCACCGCTGGCGTCGCAAGGCCGGCAGGGCTGCGGGGCAGCGGTACCTGTGCTGTGGGGAGTACACCCCCTGATCGTCTCGATTCTCTGAGGTATGGGACCGGCCTCCGAGCCGGCCCCCGTATCTCGGGGTGCCGAAACGATCGGCTGAGAGATGGTGATTGCAGAATGGTAATGATGCTCGATCAGCTTCGGGCCGAACGGGAGCAGGATTCGGGGTGCTGCGAGTGGTTTCTCCTGTGCGCCAACCCCGCTACAGGTACCCGCACACACGTAATCCTGGGTGAAGTGCCTTGCTGCGACGCTTGCAAGGAGCGCTGACGGCGCTCCGCGGCGCATTGCTCGAAGGTTTGCGTTTCTTGTGATTCGACTAGGCTCGAATCACTTGATGCCTGAACCATCGGCAGATTGGAAGCAAGTGGAAGACCTGGACGTTAAAGCCTTGGTGGACCTTGTCCACGGCCGTAGCCCTTCCAGCGGGCGGAAGTTCAAGCCGGAAGCCGTACAGAAGAGGCAGAAGGCCGAAGACGTGGCTACGTTCGCCAAGGACGACGTGGTGGAACCGGTGCGCACGTGGCTCGAAGAGCTTCGCGGGCTCCTGGACGCCGCAGACGAGGCGGCGGACGACGGGGAGAAGGAGGCTGACAGCCTCCTGGAGGCCGAGAACGGAGACGCACGGGAGGAGCACTACGGAAGCCTTGACGAGGCCCTGTCTAGTCTGTCTAACGCGCTCGACGCGTTGGGCGTGGACGTGTCCGACTTCCGGAAGAAGGGTAGAGGTCGTATGACCGATGGGCCGCTGTTCCTGTGGCGGGTGTTCGTGCCCGTGACGGACTCGGAAGTCACCGAGTTCTACGTGAAGGGTCAAGACATGGAGTCGGCGCGGGAGGAGGCTGAGGGGGTCATCAAGGATCTTGCGAAGCTCGACGGAGTCCCCAGGCTGACCATCATCCCCAGAAACACGGGGATGACGCCCTAGGCAAGCCTTGGCGTCTCCTGCGGTACAGGCCGAGTCTGTATCGCGGGAAACCCTAAGGGTTGGGAGCCGACCCTCAGCAGGGTCGGCCCTCGGGTACTGCTACCTCAGTTGGTCCAGGAAGGCCCGGAAGCTTCGAGACGAGAACGTCAAGGTTTGGTAAGTCGGGTCCTTGGTGTCTTGGACGAACGTGGTCTCTGGCGTCACACCAGCCGCGACGCATGATTGATTGGGCTGGGTTCTCGAACTGACGCGCATCACGACGCCATCGGGCACCCCTGCGTTTTGTGCCTGCCACACTTTCAACTCACCTCGTCGTATGCGTTTCGGATGTACTTCAGCGAGTCTTCCTCGGTGAGCGCGAAGGCGGTCAGGTTCGCCCATTCACGCGTGACCCAGTCAAGATCCCGAGGCTTGGTCAGCTCTTGGATTCCTGGATATCCGTCCATGAAAACCCGAGGCGCTTTGTTCCTGGGCATCCGGAAAATCGTGGTTGTGGTCGCGCCAAGCAACCCGCTCGCTGGGACCGTGCGAGGAATGATCCGAAGGGTGAAGAGCGGATTGCCCGCGAACATGGTCTCAGCCTGGCTGAGCTGTTCGCCCCAGACTTCGAGATCCCCGAGGGTTCGCCACACCACCGACTCATCCAACAGGACCGAGTAGCGGTAGCCAGGCCGGTCGAACACCTTCCGCCTGTCCTCTCGTTCCCGGACAGCACGGGCGATCCAACCGGGGTCCTTGCCGAACGGCGTGCCCGCTGCCAGGAGGCGCGTGTACTTGGGGTGCTGCGTCAGGCCGGGGAAGTACTTGGTCTCAACCACGCAGGTGTGCACGGCCACGGCTTCGCACTCGCGCAACCGCCGGTAGGTCGCGCTGAGGTCTGCTGCCTCTTCGATGTCGCTTGCTTCCGCGGCCTTCCACAAGCTCATGCCCCGTGCCTGCTCAGCAGGGTCGGAGGTGAGCGTACGGACGAGAGCCTTCATGCGAAGTTCCTGAGGCCGCACGTGCCCGTTCAGTGCCCGGTGCATCGATCGAACGGACCAACCGCACGCCTGCGCCACGTCTTCAACCGTGCGTCCAGTCATACGGGACCTGATCCAGTCGCCCAGCTCGGCCTTCGCGGCGGTGTAGCCCTCAGACATGTGCACAGCGTAGCGAGTGCGCAGGTCCGCAGTACTGCGGACGATATCACCCATTTGGCCCTGCATCTGTCAGTGACAGATGCTAGCCTCAGGTTGTCGGCGGGCGGAGGTTCGGGCCTGGTGAGGCCCCGATGCTTACCAGGGCAACAACCCCCTCCGCTCGCTTGACTCGTACTTGGAGGTGCGCGTTGTGATCGCGTTCTTGCTGTCAAAGCCATGGGTCCTGCTCAGCGATCCGTGGGCGTGGACGTTCCTTGCCACGTTCGCGGGTGTGTTGAGGTGGGCAGCCTACCTCACGCTGTTTGCGATCTTCGGCGAGGGTCGGAACGAGTGGATCGGAAACAGGGCATTCCTGCGCCCCTCCCGTCGGATTATCCGGGCTTTGGTCTGGACATGAAGGGATGACGGTATGGGACTGGATTCTGATTCTCGGCCTGGTGGTGTACTTGATGTGCCGGCTCTTCGTAATCCACCTCCTGTGGTCCCCCGGAGGGTTGGCCCGGATGACACCCAGGTCATCCGAGCAATTTCCGAAGGCCCGGAAGTCGCTCAGGATGGTTCGAGCTGCCACTTCTGCCGGGGGCACCAACATGCCTTTTGGGAATTCGAAACGTACGTGGAGGGCGTGAAACACGCCGCTCTTCATCACAAGGAATGCCAGTGCGAGTGCGGATGCAAGTTCGTTGAAATCACCGTTCTCGTCAGCTCTACCCCGTACCAGCGGAAGGCCGTGTGATGGACCGCCCGATGATCGAAGCTTTCGGCGCTGTGCAATTGATCGCCGACGAGCTGGCCCTTCTCAGAAGGCGGCAACTCGCAGAGGCAGTGCCCAGCATGGGCACCTCCACGGAGTACACGACGAAGTGGTCCGAGGAGTTCACCAAGCTTGCGGATCTGATCTTCCGGTCCATCACGCCGGTAGCCTTGGCGAAGGCGTACGCGCTCGTGCAAGAGGGGCACCCGGTTGAGCGGGCCTCGTACGAGAGGGGACGGACGGACGCCTTCGAAGACATGGCGAGGAACGAGCCTACGACCGAGGTGGGCGATGCTCTTCGGGATCTGCCCACCGGGCCTAGGCCCCGAGAGATAGAGCAATGACAGCCGCGATGATCGCCCTGGCGGTCGGATTCCTGATCACGTTCTTTTGGGACGAGATCAGCAACAGGCCCCCGGTCGTCTGGTTCTTCCACTGGTGGTACAAGCGCCACTGACGGCGCAAACAGATTTGAGCCCCCGTTCGGCACAGGCCGGGCGGGGGCTCTCGCGTGTCCTGGGGCGACAGAACACGCGGTGCCCTACCCTGCCCAACCATGAAACCGCAGTACTTGACACGAACGAGGGTTGAATAAGTCATGGCTCGCAAGGTGATCGTTCAGTTCGTTGACGACATCGACGGTTCCGAGGAGGGCGTGAGCACGGTTCAGTTCGGCCTGGACGGCGTCACGTACGAGATCGACTTGTCCGGGACCAACCAGACCAAGTTGCGGGATGCCCTGGCCGAGTTCGTCTCGAAGGGCCGTAGGACTGGCGGACGCAAGTACACGGCCCCGAGCGCTCCCGTGGTGCGCACGGGAGAGAAGAGCCACGCGGAGTTCATGAGGAAGAACGAGCTGGCGAACATCCGGGAGTGGGCTCGTAGCCACGGGTGGCCGGACCTCAAGGACCGCGGCCGTATCCCCGGCGCGGTGATGGTGGCCTACCAGCAGCAGAAGGAGATCGACGGCCAGGCCCCCGGCGGGGTGGCGCAGGAGGAGCCGGCCACGCCGCAGGCCCCCGAGGTTTCGACCGAAACGCCCGAGGTTCCGGAAGGGAGCCCGGGAGCTACCGGGGAGCTGTTCCACGCCCCACAGCCCGAGCAGGCCCCGGAGGGCGAGAAGAAGCCCGCCAGGCGCACGCGGGCGAAGAGGGTTCCGGTCTCCCAGCCCGAGTTCACCGAGGCGACCGCAGAGGAGACGCCCCGCGTGCGTTCGACCACGCGGAGCAGCGCCGCTCCGAAGGGCGGACGCCGGGCCCCGGGCAGCACGAAGCAGAGGTCGAACGCGAACTAGATTCGCGAGTAGGTTTCGGGTAACCCGCCTGACCTGGCAAAATCTCAGTGGTCAGGCGGGTGCTCTGAGTGATATATGTGACCTAGGTCACATTCATGGACTATGTGAAACCGGAACCATCCCTGCCCCGATTAGCCTAGTGAGACTTGACTCACAGTGACGAGGGAGGGGTTGTCCACTGTGGATAGACGACCTGGGAGGGGGTACCTCACGTGGCTGGACAGCTCTTAGGCCCTCCGTTGCCACTCGGTGAGGCTAGCCTTACCCTTCTGCTACAAAGCAGGAGGTTCACCGTGTTCGAAGCGCCTGAGGACGAGATCGACAAAGTCGATCCCGAGATGCTGAAGCTTTCGAAAGAAAGTGTCGCTTTCTGGGCCAGAAAGGGAAAGACTCAGGCTCAGATTGCACGTCTTTTCGGCTACACCCGAGCGCGCATTAATCAGGTGTGGACGGAAGCGGGCCTGCCAAAGCCCCCAAAGCAAGTCGTCCGGGAAGAGTTCCCTTGGGAGATTGACCAGAGGTTCAAGTCCTCGGCGCTACACAAGCGATTGTCAGATCATGCCGAGTACTACGCGACCAATGGCGAGGGAATGAGTGAGGACAAGCTAAAGCGCCTGCTCTCATTCTACGGTAAGTTGAAGTCCCGAAACGCCGTGGTGGAATATAGCCCCGACGTTGAACCGAACCCCGACTCGGGTATGGGGGGCTTCCGGCTGGTGCCTCGCAGACCGGAAGACGGCGATCTTATTGTGCGGGTCAACGAAATCTCGAAGATCACCGACGAGGGCCGAAGGATCTTCAGTATGCCTGGGGAACTTCCCAAGGTGAAGTATTGATCAGAAGGCGTGCCGCCTGGCTGTACGCCTTCTGATAAAAGGCGGGGGCCTCAATGCTGATGAAAGCGCCGCATACGGTCCTGATCGACCGGCCGTGTTTCGTAGAGGCCCACATTCGAGCGAGCTACCAGGGATGGTTCATCCGAACGTACGTGAGTATGCGATTGGATGCTTCTGACCCGTGGCTTGAACCCGTGTGGGAAAGGTTGCGAGAAGCGTGCTTCCGAGTGGTCGCGGAAGAATTGGTTCAGGATTCCCTGATGATGGGGTACCGAGCCACCGAAACAATCTACGAGGTGTACGATTCATGCCCTGCGGTGGGCCACCATTGCGCACACGGGGTGTGAGCCGAATCGCCGGAAGGGTGATGCTTGCCAGATTACCGTTCAGTGAGCCAGGTGAAAGACCTGGGGATTCTCGATCCCGATACCGGGTGTCCGTACTCCTACTACCTAAAGCGGGTCGAGAAGAAATGGCAGAGGCCGGCGGCGTGGTTGCCACAAGGGCTAGCCGTGCACGAGGCCGCAGAAGCCTGGGAGCGCAGCGACCGTGCCATGAGCCTGGACGAGGCCCAAGCGGTTTACGCGGAAAGCTATCGTCGGCATACTGATGCCCAGCTCGAAGACACCCCAAACGCTGAGTTTTGGTTCAGCAGTGGCCGATACCGAGGTCCGGAGGATATTGCTCGACGGTTCTCGATCGGCCTGGAGCAGGTCGAAGGGTACGTTCGGTACTACACCGAGGAACATCCCGACGAAGAGATTTGGGCCGCCCCGGACGGGGCCAAGGTCATTGAGTTGGAGTTCAACATCGAACTCGGTGGCGTGCAGGTAAAAGGGTTCATCGATCAAGCTATCGATGGCAAACCCAGAGACATCAAGACCGGCGTGAACCCCGGTGATGATTTCCAGTTGGCGGTGTATGCCGCTGCTCTCCTGCTGATGTACGGAGTGCCCATGACCACTGGCGATTACTGGATGGCAAGGCTTGGGCGACCGACCGTGCCATACAGGCTCCACAATTGGACACTGGAAAGCCTTGGGCAGGTCTTCCAGCAAGCAGATGAGCGGATCAAGGCGGGGGACTTCCCACCCCGCCCATCGCCGGACACTTGTCGGCGCTGCTCGGTTGCGGCCTCGTGCCGCTTTTTTTCGGCCTAGCGATTTAACAGTTCCCCACAACAGGAAGACATGAATGAACTGCAAGCCTTGATCAAGATAATCGGTCCGAGAAGGCTTAGCCGTTTTCTTGTCACGGGGTCGCGGGGTTGGGTGGATTGGCAAACTATCCGGGACGCCCTCAGGGCGGTGCACATCCACTCCCCCGATGCCGTGATGGTGAACGGAAAGGCTTACGGAGCCGATTGCCTGTGCGCCGCAATGTGGCAGCACGCCGGCGGTGTCGTTGAGTTCCACGTACCTGAGTGGAAAGTCATGGGACCGAAGGCCGGAGTAGTCCGCAACATTCGCATGGTCGAGTCGGGCGTTGACCTGTGCCTGGCTTTCATCGTCAACAAGTCTTCGGGTGCCTCCCAGTGCGCGGAATATGCCGAGTACCGGAACGTCCCGACAATTCGGTTCGAAGTCTGAAGGAGACAAAGCAATGAACAAGACCCAGCGCGCGAACTTCGTCAAGTGGATGTCCGCCCTGCGCAGCGGTACCTACAGCCAGGGGCGCGGGCAGCTCCGCATCCCTGTCCTGGACCTGGACTACAACATCACCGGGATGACGTACTGCTGCCTCGGTGTGGCGTGCGACGTGGTCGCTCCGCACCGCTGGAACGACGCCACGGAGTTCGGCCCCGATCGGAAGACGTTCCTCCCGTCCGCCCAGTTCATGAACGAGTACTTCGGCATCCCCTTGGACCAGATGCCGCAGTCCGGCAACCCGCTCGTGGTCGTGAACGACACGGGGGGCGCGGTGCCGGTCTCCACCCTGAACGACCTCTGGGGCTACTCGTTCCCGATGATCGCTGACCTCCTGGAGGCGACCTACCTCAAGCCCGAGGAAGAGGCCGCGGCCGAAGCCCCGGTTTCCACCGAGGTCCGAGAGCTGGTGTTCGCGTGAGCCCCGTGACGATCACCAGGCAGACCTACCGGGCGGCGCTTCAGGCGGCCGTGGACGCCCGTGGGGCTGACTTCACCTACCAGTCCCCCGACGGTACGTGCCTGTACGTCCACCACGACGAGGAGCTTGGTACGACGACGCCGGGGTGTCTGCACGGCTTCGCCCTGGCGGTCCTGGGCTACGAGCTGGACAGCACCCACGAGTACACGCCCATTCGAACCCTCCTGTCCGTGCTGGGGGTGCGCGGCGACGACGTACTTCGTGAAGCGGCCCAGGAGTCCCAGCGCGCCCAAGACCGTGGGGAGAGCTGGGGTCGGGCGCTGGAGGTCTTCGACCAGTACGCGGAGTGCTAATGCCCGCACAGCGCCTGGTGGTGGGCAGTACCGCGATGAACGGTCTCGGCCTGGCCCACCGCCAGGCGCGGGACCTGGACGTGCTCACGCCCCGCCAGGAGGCGGGGGCGGATACGTACTGGCATCCCCGGCTTGAGGAGTGGATCGAGCCTGGGACCGACCGCGCGGCGGATCTGGACGAGCTTTACACGCTCAAGGTCAGTCACTCGTATTGGGAGCTGAAAAACGGTTCGTGGGCGAAACACGTCTTCGACGCCGTACAGCTCAAAAAGGCAGGGGCCGCCGTGGTCCAGCCACTTCACGATCTCCTGTACTCGGTATGGGAGGAGCGGCACGGGAAGAAACAGGTCGATCTCTCGCAGGAGTCGGACGAGTTCTTTGCCGACGCGGTCAACCGGAAGTACGACCACGACAGCATCCACGCGAGTGTGGCGTACGGAAAGGAGCCCATGTATGTCCGCATCCTCAAGGAGGGTCATTCAGTGGCGGTGGACATGCTCAAGCTTAAGGCCCTGTCGTTCGAGGACAAGGTGCAGCTCTTCCGAGAGGAAGTCTACGCGACCGCGCTTGAGCGCCTTGTGATCCCGAGCGATTACAGGCACTCGCTGCGGACCGCCTATGACTGGGCACTGCGGCGCACCATCACGAGCTTGACTAAAGGCTGGTCGGCTCAATTCCTGGTGGAGAACTACGACACGTTCCGGAAACCGGATGTCGATTATGTGGCCCGCCACCTGGCGAACCACGACAAGCTGATTCCGTTGGAGGAAAAGTGACGCTGAGCGTCAATCAGGTTCAGGAGATCCTGGAGAACCACGTTTTCGTGCACACCTACTGGAACGACAGTGGGGAGTACGAGGAGCAGGGTTGGCACGAGTGGGCCGAAGTTGGCACCACCCCCGTGGCCGTTCCGGACTTCGGAACGGTTGAGATCGTGGAGGACATCGGCGGCTACGAGGACGGCGGTGGTACCCGCTACCTCACGTTCAAGGTCACCGACGAGGAAGGCCGTAGCCGTTTCTTCCGCAAGCACGGCTACTACTCTTCATACGACGGCTCCGACTGGGACGGCGACTTTCAGGAGTGTGCCCAAAAGGCGAAGGTGGTCACAGTCTACGAGCCGATCCGGTGACTACCTACCTTGACGATCTGTTCCGGCCGGAAGACCTGGCTGAGGAAATCGCCCAGGGCTATGTCCGCCAGCGTCACCACCCGAAATACGACTACGTCATCTTCAACTACACGGAGAAGGCGCAGTTCGGCCGGCAATGGAACAATGTCACCGCGAGGTGCCGCGGGCTCATTGTAGATGAGAACACATCGGAAGTCCTCGCAAGACCGTTCGAAAAGTTCTTCAACTATGGCGAGGCCGGCGCAGCCGAAATCGACATGTGGGAGCCGGTAGAGGTCACCGACAAGATCGACGGAAGTTTGGGCATCCTCTACCCCACCCCGGACGGCTACGCCGTGGCGACTCGGGGAAGCTTCGAAAGCGAGCAAGCACTACACGCGACCGAGGTTTACAGACAACGCTACTACGACTGGGCACCACCCGCCGGCACAACGGCATTGTTCGAGATCGTATACCCGGAGAACAGAATCGTCGTGGATTATGGTGATCACGATGACCTGGTGTTGCTGGACATCCTTTCGATTTCCAGCGGCCTTTCGTGTGCCGATCGATTTAACAGTTCCCCGACGTGGCCGGGACCGAGGGCCAAAACCTTCGAGTTCGGTTCCTTCCGAGATGTGCTCACATCGCCCCCGAGGCCGAACGCGGAGGGCCTAGTGGTGCGAGCCGCACTCACGGACCACCGTGTCAAGTTGAAGCAGGTCGATTACGTCGAACTGCACAAGGTCGTCACCGGCCTGAACGAGCGGGTCATCTGGGAAAGAATGCGTTCGGCCTCGTCCGACGCCGCTATCTACGCGGGAATCCCTGACGAGTTCCGCGACTGGGTCACCGAGGTTGCGGATCGCCTCTTCGCCGAGTGGTTCGACATGGACACGCAGGTGGAAACACGCCTTGCGGGGCTGGCACATCTCGTTGAGGACCGGAAGGCTTTCGCCGTAGAGATCACCGACGAGCCGGCGTGGTTGAAGGCATGTCTGTTCCTTGCGCTAGACGGCAAGAACTACGCGGGAATCATCTGGGCAAATCTCAAGCCGTAGCAAAAGCAAACGCTTAAGCGTCGGCAAATTCCGGAAGGAGGGTGAGCACATTGCAGGGCAGCTTGATTGTTACGGTCGGTATTCCCGGATCGGGTAAGACGAGCTACGCCGAAGACGTTGCTGCGGTCGCGGAACCGGGCGAAGTGGTCCTGGCGGGCCGGGACGATATCCGGCGGATGCTCCACCGGTCGGCTACCTACTCGAAGGCCACCGAGGATCAGGTGACCGAGGTTCAGCGGGCCGTGGTCGAGATGGGTCTACGGCGCGGGAAGCTCGTGATCGTCCACGACATGAACCTTCGCGCCCGGTACCGGCGCACGTGGGCGGAGCTGGCTGCGAATCTCGGTGCGACCTACAACCAGGTGGACTTCACGGACGTACCGCTGAAGACCTGCCAGGACCGCGACGCGGGCCGGGAGAGGCCCGTAGGGCGGGTCTACGTCCACGACATGTGGGAGCGGTACGTCCGGCCCCTCAAGGGCTCGTCCGCGTCTGTGCCCTCCGTTCAGGCCCCGGCGGTTTCTGCGCAGTACGACCCGGATGACGAGCTGCCTGACGCGGTCCTGGTGGACGTGGACGGGACGGTTGCCCTGTGCGAGGGCGTACGCGACCCGTACGACACCAGCAGGTACCACCTGGACAAGCCGAACACTGCGGTGGTCGATCTTGTGGTGGAGCTGTTCCACGCGGGTTACCAGATCGTCTACTGCTCCGGTCGTGACGAGCGATACCGCGATGTCACCGCCGAGTGGATCAGGAACAACGTCGGTTATCTGTCCGACGAACTCCACATGCGCCCGGAGGGCGATACCCGGCGCGACGACATAGTGAAGCTCGAACTGTTCGACAAAAACGTTCGGGACAGGTTCAACGTCGCCTTCGTCCTGGACGACCGCAACCGAGTGGTGCGCGCATGGCGCTCCATCGGCCTGACCGTTCTTCAAGTCGCTGAAGGGAACTTCTAGGTGATGGTCTTTCTCTGTCTCGTGCTACTCGTCGCGGATGCGTGGTGGGCCGCCGAGGAGTTCGCTGCGGGTGATGTCGTGAGCGGATGGCTCTACGTCTTCGCGGCGGCTATCTGGTTCGCCCTCCTGATGTTCAGGCCGTGGCAGTCGTGAACCCATTCGTCGCGGTCCTGCTGATCATCGGGAGTCTCGCCGTAATCGGAATCATCGCGTTCTGGTGGTATGCCGTCGCGGTGGCGAAGGTCGGCATCATCAAGGTGCTCAACAAGGCGATCAAGGATCGGAACCTTCTGATCCTGGACATCGAAGCCGAGTGCGAGCTTGGCGGCGATGACGTGTTCCTCAACAACATCAAGGCCAAGATCCTGGAGTTTCGCAAGAAGGAGAACAAAGCATGAAGCGCTTCGTCATCGCGCTCATGGGCATGGCCGTACTGATTCTGTCGGCGTGCTCGGTCGCGAACACCACGGCAACGGACGTTGCCCTCCACTACAAGGCGGGTGCGTTCGACTCGAAGCAATTCGTTGACTGTGTCGGTAACACCACCAAGCGGTACGACGATGTCAGCGACAACCATTTTTACTACCCCTCGGGGCAGCGTGACTTCGATTTCGGCGACGGGGACGGCAAGGACTCCGCGGCCTTGACTTCGACCACCAAGGATGGTCAGGAACTCAAGGTTCAAGGGCTCGTGAAGTTCGAGCTGGACACCTCGTGCAAGGAGTACACCGACTCTTCCGGAAAGAAGTGGCCCGGTGGTGTCCTTCAGATGATGCACGAGACGATCACCGCACAGCGCAGCGCCTACGCCACCGAAGGTGGTACCGCGATGCCCGCTGAGTGGTCAAAGGTTCTCTCGTCGTACCTGGGAGCGGCCATTGACCGCGCAGCAGACAACGCGGCACTTGCCTACGACTGGCAACAGCTCTACACCGACACGGAAGCCAAGGCGAACTGGGAACGGGACGTTCTCCAGCAAATCCAGGAGATCGTCAACACGCTGACCCAGGGCGTCAAGGTATTCGACGTGAAGGCAGTCCTCCTCCAGAAGCCGGGAATCCAGCCTCAGCTTGTCGCGGGACTGACCGAGAAGCAGGCCGCAATCCTTCGGAACGAGGCGGCCACGATCGACCAGAAAGCCGCTGCGGATTTCCCGGGTGGCATCGCCGGGTATCAGGCTTACCAGCAGCAGCAAGCAATCAACGAGGCGATCAAGCAGGGCAAGGTTCAGGTCCTCCCGGTGCCGCAGGGTTCCCCGATCATCGTTGGGAAGTGAGGGAAATGAGTCGGCCCGAAGGGCTTGAACTTCTCGTGGACCGAGACGGCGACCTGTGGGTGAGCAACGGCAAGGTGGTCATTCACACCTTGCTGTCCCTGGACGAGCTACGCGAGGTCGGTTCGGGCGGTGGTCGTCCACTCGACCAGATGACCGAAGCATACGACCTCAAGCCCGTAGCTCTTTAGGGGGGCAATGTACTCCCTGGTTCAGAGCCAACGAATCAGGGGCACGGCCGGCGACCCCATCCCTACCGTGTGGGAAGCGCTCGAACGAATGGGCGTGCGCTTCCTCCGGGGCCAGTTGGTTCTCATTGCCGCTGGCCCCGGTTGCGGTAAGTCCGGCTTGGCCCTCACGCTGTCACTTAAGAGCAGGCTCCCGAGCCTGCTTTTCTCGGCCGACAGCGACGCTTTCACCCAACTACAGCGGTCGATCTCAATTGAAACGGGCGTTCCGCTGTCCACCGCGGCCGACATCGCACGGGCACCCGAACTCCCTGGGGAGGTCCGAGCGGCCCTGGGCAACATCCCACTGAGAATCGACTATGACGCCAGTCCCAGCACCGACGACATTGAGGAGATCGTTGAGGCGTACTGGGAACTCTACGGCGAATACCCCACCATCATCACGGTAGACAACATCACCAACGTGCGGACCGAGGATGCCGAGGGCTCTGAAGCTCTCGAAATCCTCATGGACTACCTACACGGAATGGCTCGTGCAACAGGTGCGTGTGTCATCGGCCTGCACCACGTGACAGGTGAGTTCAACAACTCCGACAAGCCCATCCCGTTGTCGGGGGTCAAGGGACAGATCGGGCGCGTACCCGAAATGATCCTCACCTTGCACAAGCCACGCGAAGGCGTCCTGTGCGTATCGCCCGTGAAGCATCGTGGCGGAAAGGCCGACCCATCCGGCCAAACCTATGCCGAACTCCGCTTCGAGGGTGACCACATGGCTATCACGGACTTCGCCTTCCATTACGGGGGCGACGAGTGGTAGCAACCCGAAAGGCGTGCAAGGACTGTGGTTCGACCACGAGGAAAGTCACCTCTCCCGGTCCTCGTTGTGCGACCTGCCAGAGGGCACGCCGTACGAACGTCTCAGAGGCTCGCAGACTCGCCTACGTGGCGAAGCAGTACAACCTGACGCCCAAGCAATATCAGGCGCTCTGGGAAGCCTGCGGAGGCAAGTGCATGACGTGTCGTCGCCTCCGGGCGCGATGCGTGGACCACGACCACAAGTGCTGTCCGGGGAAGACGAGCTGCGGCAAGTGCGTCCGCGGCCTCTTGTGCGGCCCGTGCAATAAGGGCGTTCTGGGTCACCTCCGCGACGACCCGGCGGCTATGCGTCGCTGTGCCGACTACGTGGAGAACCCGCCTGCTCGATTGATCCTGGCGATTGACCGGCTAGAGGGAGATCCATGATCCAGCTCGATACGAACAGGTCGGATCTGCTCAAGATCCTTGAAGACATCTTCCATCCACCGTTCCCGGTGTACTGGGACGCCGGTGACTTCGAAACGAATTGGCGCTTCGAGGTCTCCAACGGCGTTGGAGTGTTTCGCGTGACACTCATCCATCCTGAATCGGAGGACACCGAGACCTTCGAGTGGGAGTTGAGCCTACGAGAATGACGGACGCTCCGATTGCCCGTTTGCTGGTGGCTTGGTTCCCGGACTGGGAGCCACCACCTGATCGGGCCGAATGGAACCCATGCCTTTGCCCGTTCCACGGGGAAGAGCACAAGTCCGCATCGGTGAGCTACGAGAACAACGCCTTCTCATGCAAGGCGTGTGACATGCGTGGCGACATCATCGCGCTAATCAAAAGGAAGGAGGGCTGCGGCTACCGGGATGCAGTCGAACGAGCAGAGAAAATACTTGATGGAAGCGACCAGTCGCTACCACAACGCTCTGATCGGAAGCCCCGCCGAAGAGTATTTGGCGAGTCGGGGATTCCTCAGCCTGAACGCAAGCGGAAAGCTCGAACGGTTCCGCCTTGGCTACGTAAGTGATCCGCTTCCGGGCCACCAGATGTACGCGGGATGGCTGGCTATCCCGTACCTGAGGTGGAGCCCTGGGCAGAAGTGGAGTGTCGTGACGATGCGGTTCCGATGCCTTCGGGACCACGATCACGACGAGCACGGCGGGAAATTCATGAGCCACACGGGTGGCGGGGTTCGGCTCTTCAATACGATTTCGATGCTCGGCGAGCACGACGAGATCGCGATTTGCGAGGGAGAGCCCGACACCATCACCGCCGAACTTTGCGGCATTCCGGCCGTAGGCGTTCCTGGTGTCCAGACCTGGCGGCCGTACTTCCGCCGCCTGTTCCTGGGGTTCCGCAAGGTCTTCGTACTGGCGGACGGAGACAAGCCTGGTATGGAATTCGCCCGGAAAGTCGAGTCCTCACTTCCTAACGCGCTGATTGTGCCGATGGATGACCGAGAGGACGTGAGCAGCACTGTTCAAGTGCAAGGCCCCTCGGTCTTGCTGGAAAGGATGGGCCGTTGAGCTTGGTTCAGGGAGCCCCCGTACTCATTACGGGGGGAAACGGTACAGGCCGAGTTGGTCTGGTCAGAGGCGACTCTCTTGGCCTCCTGGAGGTGACCGCCGATGGCATTTACTACCTCAAGCACAGGGACGAGCTTGAACCCCTCGTGACGATCAGCCAGGCGGCCGAGTTCTTCGAGATCGAAGAGCGCCAAGAGGAAGAGGAGGAGAGCCCGCCTCCGATCGCGTCGAAGATCCTCAGCTTCGGCATGAGTTCCGAGCAGTTGGCCGAGTTCGTTGAGGGATACATCGTTGAGTGCGTCGGTCGCATTCGCGGAGTCGGAAACGCTCAGTACAGCCAGGAGACCCACCAGAAGTTCGAGGGCATGTCCATTGAGGAGCTGATTGGCTACCTCCAGGAAGAGCTAATGGACATCAGCAACTACTGCGCAATGCTCCACATCATCACGGAGCGGGTCAGGCAAGCCCTGGCAGTAACAGAAGGAGAAGAAGAGTGAGCACTGTCTATCAAGGTGACGGCCCTGAGCCGCCCGAGTACGTGACCAAGCTCCGGGATGACGAAGGAGACATCCTGGAACGCGTTGACGGAGGCTGGGACTGGCGAGTCATCAGCAACGAGGTTTACGGGGAAGAGGAAATGTTCCCCGCGCCCTGGCCCGCCTTCCGGAATGATGGCCCGTTCGAGGTGGTTGAGTGACGCGAATCGTCATCATCTCGGACACTCAGATTCCCTACCACGACCGTAGGGCGCTCAAGTCCATCATCGGTTTCATCGGCTCGTACCAGCCCGACGAAGTGGTGCAGATCGGTGATCTGATGGACTTCCCCCAACCCTCGCGGTGGAGCAAGGACACCGCAATGGAGTTCCAGGGATCAGTGTTCGCAGATTGTGAGTACGCGAAGAAGAACGTACTCGCAGAGCTTCGCAAGGTTTACGGCGGCCCGATCAAGGTAGTCGAAGGAAACCACGACCTCAGGCCGCGGACGTATCTCGCGAAGTACGCGCCGGCGTTGGCCGAGTCCAACGCCTTCAACCTTGACAAGTTGCTCGATTTCGAGGGATTCGGGATTGAACTCTTGCCCGAGTTCTACGATTTCGCGCCGCAGTGGACGATGACTCACGGCCACGTCGGTGGAATCGCACTGTCAAGGATCGCGGGAAACACCGCGCTCAACGCCGCGAAGCGGTTCGGCAAGTCGGTCATCATGGGCCACACTCACCGACTCGGCCAGGGTGCCCACACCACCGGCTACGGCGGTGACATCGAGAAGACCGTTTACGGCGTCGAAGTCGGCAACCTGATGGACCAGAAATCGGCTCAGTACCTCAAGGGTGCTACGGGGAACTGGCAGAAGGGCTTCGCCATCGCGCACGCCAACAACACGGAAGTCCGGGTGGAGCTGATCCCCATTCGGGGACGCCAGTTCACGTACAACGGGGAGGTGTTCGTTGGTTGACCTCGAAGCGGACGTGAATAAGGCCGCGGGCATCGTCGCCCGCTCATGGCCGGCGTCCATTGAGGCCGCAGACATCGGACAGGAAATCTGGCTGCGCCTGGTCGAGTCCCCGGACACGCATCGCCGCCTGGCCCTGGCCGAGGAGCGCGTCTCGGCCCTGGTCCACATCGGACACCAGGTAGCCGCCGAGCTGCGCTCGGCTCACGAGGTCGCGACGGGGCAGTACCGCTACGGCACCAGGGAGGTTCGCGGCCTGCTGGATTCCGGTGCGTTGACGGACAGGCAGGGCCTAGCCCAGGTCGAGCGCTTCGACCTCAGCGGAGGACTCGAACTCATGGCCGAACGGCACGAGGAGTACCACTCGGTCCTCTGGGACTACTACGTGCACGGGGTTGCCCCCGAGCACCGCATGAAGATCACGAGGGCCGTCGATGCGCTCACCGAGTGCATGAACCAGATCCACCTGTCGAGCAGGTACACGGATCACCAGGGACCAGGCGCACGCCGCGCCACGTCCAACGCCGCTGCCCAAGCACGCACGTCCCGTTCCTACAACGGAGACGGCGATGACGGCCGCTACTGATCGGAGGTAAATGACTGTTGCGTGGGGGCCTACGGGCCAGCTCGTCTACGAGCGAACCTATTCACGCACCAAGCCTGACGGCACAAAGGAGACCTGGCCCGAGACGGTTCAGCGGGTCGTGGACGGCAACCTAGCGTTGCGTCCCGACCATCTCCTTCCCAATGAGCGCGAACGCCTGATCGAGCACATGACGGCATTCAAAATCATCCCCGGTGGAAGACACCTCTGGGCATCGGGTGTCGCAGGCAGGCAGTACTTGTTCAACTGCCATGTATCGGGATGGTCTCCCGATGTTACCGAGCATTTCCAGTTCACCTTCCTGCGGCTGATGGAGGGAGGTGGAGTGGGAGCCAACTACAGCAACCGGTACCTCAACCAGTACGGCCCGATGTGTCAGAAGCTCAACGTACACGTCGTCTGCGACCCAGAGCACCCCGACTACGAAAGGTTGCGCAATGCTGGAGTACTTTCTGACGCTTTTGACGCCGACTGGCCGGGAGCATATGAAGTGGAGGATAGCCGAGAAGGTTGGGCGGGTGCGCTGGTTGATCTGGTTTCTACGTACTATCGCCCGGCGAAGTACACGGACAGGGTCTACGACGTGTCCCGAGTACGAGGCGAGGGAACCCGTCTCAAGACCTTCGGGGGTAGGGCCTCCGGACCCACGCCGCTTGCGGTGATGCTCCATGAGGTCTCGACGGTTCTCAACGCGGCTCCATACGGACGGCTTCATGGTATGGCCGCGATGGAGATCGACCATGCTATTGCCAAATGTGTAGTCAGTGGTGGCAATCGCAGGTCGGCCCGAATGTCGATCATGCGGTGGGATGACCCAGAGATCAAATCGTTCATCAACTCCAAGAAGGATGGGTCGTCGCACTGGACGACGAACATCTCTGTCGAAGTTGATGACGAGTTCTTCGCCCGCGCCAACGCGGGAAGGCCCGACGCATCACACGTCCTGGCGATGATCGCGGGAGGGATGCTGGACAACGGAGAACCCGGGATCTGGAACTCTCAGCTCTCGAACCGGGGCGAGCCCAACACCGTGGTAGCGACGAACCCGTGCGGGGAAATCGCGCTGGAAAGCTGGGAGAACTGCAACCTGGGGCACGTCAACCTAGCCAAGTTCGCCAACCGAGGCCCGGACGATATCGACTGGATGGGGCTGTACGAGGCACATGTCCTCATGGCTCGCTTCCTCATGCGGGCCACCTACGGCGACGTAAACGATCCGAAGCAGGCAGAAGTCCTCAGCCGGAACCGGCGTATCGGCTTGGGGCATTTGGGTTTTGCTTCGTTCCTGGCGAGGTTGGGGATCAAGTACTCGGAAGCATCACGCAACTACGAGGTATCCCGAATCCTCGAAGACCTCGCCCAGGACGTTGACGACGCAGTACGGGACTACGCGCATCAGCTCCGCATCCCAATCCCGGTGAAGATTCGCACCGTCGCCCCCACGGGCACGATTGCGAAGATGCCTGGAGTATCGGAAGGGATTCACCCGATCTTCGGCAAGTACTTCATCCGCCGAGTCAGGCTAAGCACGATCGACCCTGACCAGTTCGAGACGGCGACGAGGTACGCGGCGCAGGGCTACGAAGTCGAACCTGACCTCTCGGCACCCAACACCGTGGTCGTGTCCATCCCCACCAAGGACAGTCTCTTGGAAGAGGTTGCCACCCTTTACGGGGAGGCCCGCGCGGAGGAGATCGTTGAGTCCGCGGCCGATTTGACGCTTGAGCAGATGCTATCGGTTCAGGAGATGTATCAACGCTATTGGGCGGACAATGCGGTGAGCTACACCGCCAACATCGATCCGGCGAAGTACACCCTGCCGGAGTTGGCGAACGTGCTTCTGCGGTACGGGACCGAGCTGAAGGGGACCACCGTGTTCCCAGAAAAGTCGTTCGCTCAAGCACCCTACGAGCGAATCACCAAGGACGCCTACAAATCCGCCACCGTACGCGACGTGGCTGACGGCGTTGACGACGAGTGCGCAACCGGGGCCTGCCCGGTTCGCTGAGAAAGGATCATATGAGCAGCGACCCCTTCGAGAACGACCCCTTCAGCGACGGCGACGCAGACGAGGCACAGACCGCGATTGCGCCGGGCCCGGCGGCCGACGCCGTACCGGCCTGGGACGGTTCGGCTACCTACACCTTCAAGGGCAAGGGCGGGTTCGACTCCTCCTGGCTCGTCGTCCGGGCTCCGAGCCTGGGAAGGCTGGCAGAACTCCTGGAGGACCGAGACGAGGTCAAGCGGTTGGTTGACGCCGCCACGGCGGTGGACGCCTACCTCAAGAGCAAGGACCCCGGTTCGGGGCAGGGGCAGGCCCGCCAGGGCGGCGGCTCCGGTGGGGGCGGCAAGCCTGCCGGCGCTTCCAGGCACCCCAAGGGCAAGACGAGCCAGTGCGAGCACGGTGAGCGGGTCTACAAGAGCGGCCAGAAGAAGAACGGATCGGGCCTCTGGCACGCCTTCGACTGCCCTCAGAACGTGTGTGACCGCGAGTGGACCACCGCGTAATAACTGAATACAGATAGACGGGAAGAGCCGGGGCCTCAGAACCCCGGCTTTCCGTTTGCCTAGAAGGAGATCAATGAAGGTAACCCCCATCGCTTACACAAGCCTTGTGGGAGGGCTCGCGCACTATGACATCGAAGAGTGGATGGAGTACGACCTTGACTCGACCGAAGCCGATGCTCTGGCCGAGTTCGCAGGGCGTTCCTGCTACCAGTCCTTCCACAAGCCCAATCCCGCTACCGAGGCCAACCGCGATTACCTCGCGAACATCCTGAACCAAGAGCATGAGTCCGTCCTTGAGCACGCGAGTGTCACCTTCTACGTCACCGGTGTATCTCGCGCGTTGACGCACGAACTCATCCGGCACAGACACCTATCGTTCAGCGAATTGAGTCAGAGGTTCGTGAATGTCGAAGGGGCACAGTTCGTCACGGCCCCGGCACTAGCCGAACACTGGGACGAATTCCTCACCGAGGACAAGACACGCGCCAGTGGTGTCCGAGGCGCTACGGAAGAGCTGTACCAGTTCGTCAGGTACGTCTACGCGGATCTGGTGAGTTATCTGCACGGCAAGGGAATGACCCGAAAGAAGGCCCGCGAAGCGGCTCGATCGGTAATGCCCAACGCCACAGAGACCCGAATCGTTGTAACCGGAAACATCCGGGCCTGGCGGTGGGTCATCAAGAAGCGTTTCCATGCCGCCGCGGATGCTGAGATTCGTCAGTTCGCGGGCGAAGTGCTCAACCACCTTCGCGAGATCGCGCCGCACTCTGTCCAGGACATCCCAGAGGAGCCCTACTCGTGAGGCTGCTCGATCTCTACTGCGGCGGGGGCGGTGCCGCCGCAGGTTACATCGATGCCGGGTTCGAAGTGACCGGTGTGGACCTCAAGGACCACTCGGCGTACTACCCAGGGAACTTCGTCCAAGGGAACGCCCTGGAGTACGTCCAGGAGCACGGGCACGAGTACGACGCCGTCCACGCTTCGCCCCCGTGCCAGGCGTACAGCTCCATCACGGCAGACCACGACAGACACCCTGACCTGGTAGGCCCGACGCGTGAGGCATTGTTCCTGGCCGGCCGTCCGTGGGTGATGGAGAACGTAGTTGGGTCTCCCGTAAGACCAGACCTCAAGCTGTGCGGGTCTCACTTCGACCTCGTGTCAAGCGGCTACCTGCTCAAGCGCCACCGACTCTTCGAGCTGGAGGGGTTCGCGGTGCCTCAGCCCAAGTGCACCTGCGCAGGCCGGAAGGTCGCGGGCGTCTACGGGAACCTTCCGCCCGAGCGGAGCGCCTTCCGGGAGTACGGCAGGCCCGACAAGAACCGGGGCGTCAAGTTCCCCCTGTCCGACGCGCAAAGGGTGATGGGCGTAAAGCTTCCGAAGGAGGTCGTCGTTCAGGCAATCCCGAGGGCGTACACGCATTACATCGGCAAGTACCTGATGGAGGCGCTTAGTGGAACGAGTTGACAGGAGTTCGGCTCAAGGAATCCTCGCCCAGGAGATGTTCGAAGCCTGGATGCGAGAGCACGGGAACAAGCCGAAGAAGTTCCCGAAGTACATCGGAGACAAGCCCTCAATCTGGTGGATCATGGCGGGCGTGGCCTTCACGTCGGCACAGATCACCGACTTCCGCGCCGAGGGCTTCCGCGAACTATGGCGAGACGCAGAAGTCGAGCTGCAAGAGCTGAAGGCCACGCTGCGAACCTTGAGCGAAGTCTGATCGGAGTCTGATTGCGCACCCTGAAGTACAGGGTCGCGGGTGACGAAGTCACCATCAATCGAGTTGAAACGGAAGACGACCTACCAGCGTTCCGTGATTTCATTCGGGCGAACCTCAAGGCTCTCGCCTGCGACTCCGAATCTACCGGCCTGGACATCTACTCAGGCAAACACAGAATGCGCCTGGTGCAGTTCGGCACGCCGAACGAATCATGGGTGCTGCCTGTCGAGCGGGGAAGTGCGTACGTAGAGGATGCCGTGAAGGCGCTCAGAGGTGCTGAGCGTTTGATCTTCCAGAACGGAATGCACGACCTCTTGGCGTTTGACCGCCACTACGACGTGAAGCTAGAGGAATTGTGGCCCAAGGTCACGGACACTCAGCTAATCGCAAAGCTCATCGATCCGCGGCCCTTTGAGCGGGGCGGGATCGGGGCAAGCCTGGAAGACCTCATTCGGCACTACATCGACGTTGACCTAGCCGACAGCGTCAAGGGTCTGATGACCAAGCTCGCCAAAGAGCACAAGACAACCAAGTCCCGCATCTTCGAGAAGATCGACCTGGACCACCCTGAGTACAACCTGTACGCGGGAATGGACCCGATCGAAGCCGCCCGGGTGCTCCGAGCGGAACTTCCCTTGGTTCCTACATCGGCCAAGCCGTTGATCGCGTTCGAGCACAAGGTTGCCGAAATCTGTTCCTACATGGAACGAACAGGCTTCCTGCTCGACATCGACTATGCCCTAGACCTCTCGGCCAAGCTCCAAGGCGAAGAGGCAGCAGCAAAGGAGATTGCGAAGTCGTTCGGTTGTGAGAATGTCAATAGCACCGAACAAGTAGCCGATGTGTTGGAGTTCCGAGGTCGGCGCATCCGCGGCCGAACTCCAACAGGCAAGCGGAAGGTAGATAAAGACCTACTCGAATCCCTGGCGACCGAAGGAGACGAGTTCGCGCGGGCGGTTATCGACGCCAAGCGTGCAGGCAAGTGGAGAACCACTTGGGTCGAAACCTTCCTTGACACGGTGGACGAGCACGGGCGCTGTCACCCGAGCATCAACACCCTGCAAGCCCGCACAGGCCGCATGAGTATCACGGGGATTCCGGCACAGACCCTCCCCGCGAACGACTGGATCATCCGGCGTTGCTTCATCGCTGACCCTGGACATCTCATCGGGTCCGTTGACTACCAGGCACAGGAACTCCGGGTTCTTGCCGCCCTGTCCAAGGACACAACGATGATCCAGGCTTTCCTTGATGGTGCCGATTTGCACTTGATGACGGCGCAAGCCGCCTTCGGAGCACACATCACCAAGGACAGCCCTGAGCGGAAGTACGCGAAGACCGTGAACTTCGGCCGGGTCTACGGCGGTGGTGCTGGAACCGTCTCGAAACAGACGGGCCTGGACTACCTCACTGCCAAGCGAGTGGTTGACGCGTTCGACCACAGGTATCCGAACGTCACGGCCTACTCGCGCTTCCTGGCGAAGCAGGCTCAACGGGATGGGTTCATCACGACGCCTTCGGGTCGTCGGTTGCCGGTGGACTCGGATAGGGCGTACAGCGCCCTGAACTACATGGTGCAGAGCACCAGTAGGGACGTCACCTGCCGTGCCCTCATTCGATTGCACGAGGCCGGATACACGCCGTACATCCGCCTGCCGGTTCATGACGAAGTCGTTGTCTCTCTTCCTGAGAAGCACGCGGCGAGGGGTGCACGGAACATCGCGCGAATCATGCGCGAACAAATGGGTCCGGTCCTGATCGACACGGACGCGGAAGTTGGAATGCGGTCATGGGGCTCCCTGTACGGAGCAGCCGCGTAAAGAAGGGGAACCAATGGTCAATGTGCACTACAGCTCGAACAATTCCGGTGGGTACTGGTGGCTCACCGATGAGAACTGGAAGGCGCTTGAAGCCGCTGGCTGGGAAGTGGAATGGGAAAAGGACCGCCCGAAGGGCTGGTGGACGGACTCCGATTCCGATGGCGAGCGCTTCCTTGGCGGACTTGCCCATCGGGCAACCCGGCGGGGCGTCCCGTCAGTGGGCGTGGCAATCGCTGAGTTCGAGGCAATCACCGGGGAATCGGCCTACGCCGATGGCTGCGAATGCTGCGGGCCTCCCCACAACTTCTACGAGGTTGACGACAACGGAAGGTGGATTTCCGATGGGTTGGTATGACCCAGACCCGTACAACCAGCCCGAGAAGTTCGGGCTGACCTCGGTGGCCGAAGTGCACTGGGATGACGACTCGTACCAGTTCGACTTCATGGTTGTGTGGTACGACGCTGAAGGCAAGCTCTATTGGGCCACCGATTCCGGCTGCTCGTGCCCCTCTCCCTTCGAGGATTACCGATCGCTCGAAAGTCTGGAGACCGGAGACCGCGTCAAGCTCGGCTCGTTCATCAACGAACGGGTTGGCTCCGAATTCCTGGACGGCTACCGGGCCGAGGAGAAGCTTCCTCGGGTCAAGGAAGAGGTTGCTCACCTGTACTCCACCCTTGCGGCGCTTCGGCGTGAGGGGAAGGTCAAGTGACCACGACCGAGAAGGAAAACACGATGGGCCACTTCGTGAAGTGGGGTTCCACCCCGCGCTTCCACAAGGGCCTGCACGTCACCGAGAAGATCGACGGCACGAACGGGTGCGTCATCATCTATGACGGAGTGGTTCGAGCGCAGTCGCGCAAGCGGCTCATCACCCCGGACGATGACAACTTCGGCTTCGCCCGATGGGTGTACGACAACGCTGGTGCTTTGACCGATGCACTCGGGTGGGGATACCACTACGGCGAGTGGTTCGGTGAGGGCATCCAGAAGAACCCTCTCGGGATCGAAGGCAAGCGCTTTGCCCTCTTCAACACCTGGCACTGGGCACGCCCTGAGAACTCCGAGAAGCTTGAGCAGGTGGACGGCCTTGGGCATGTCCCCGTGCTCTACGACGAGCAGCGTGACGGGCCTGCCCATTACTACACGATTCCCGATCTGATCGATGACCTCTGGGTCAGCGGGTCGCGAGTCGAAGGGGCCGCAGAGGCGATGCCCGATCTCTGGCCCGATCGAAGGAAGCGGGCAGAGGGAATCATCGTGTGGCATCGGGAGTCCCAGCAGAAGTACAAGATCCTGCTGGAAGACGACGACGCTCACAAGTGGGAAAAGCCCCTGAAGGTGGTGACCCTTGTCTGAGTTCCGAGCGCTGAAGCCCGGCGATCTTGTCTATGTGATCGATCGAGGCGAGGTCACTGCCGTACACGGCGATTGGGCCGTGGTCAACGGAGGTGAGTACCTGGTGTGGGTGAATGTCATCCCCGAGCACCAAGACCACCTTCGAGCGCTCTACGAGCAGTCTGCCGATCTGGACGACTAGTGCCGTTCTCCGACGCAGAGGGGAAAGAGTGGAGTAAGGAGCGCGTCCTTGCGCTGGCTCCGTTCCGACTGTGGGACGTGGGTCCGGGGGCCGGTACCTACTCCACTCTTCTGCGCCCCTACCTTCCGTTCACGTGGTTCTACGCGGTCGAAATCTGGGAGCCCTACATTGAGGCGTACGACCTGGACGCGAAGTATCACCAGGTCTTCGTCTCGGATGTCATGGACTTCAGTTTTGATCCCGTAGGGTCACGGGACCTGGTCATCCTCGGTGACGTTGTCGAGCACCTGACCGAGAATGACGCGCGAGAGCTGATCGCTTACCTGAAGGAGCGGTTCAGCAACATCCTCGTTTCTCTGCCCATCGTGCATTCGCCGCAGGGGACCGTGTTCGGCAATCCCTACGAGGCTCATCTACACCAGTGGTCGTTCAAGGACATGCTCGAACTGATGGATCACTGCGAAGCGCTGGAAGGCAGCACGCTAGGCGTCTTCTGGTGGAGGAAGGAGGATGGTGACGAGTAAGTACGAGTACGTCAAACGGATCTCCTTGGTTCCCCGGGAGCCGTTGAGTAGGCCGCGGGTTCCCGAGGTCATGTGTGACTACGTCGAATGGGATTCGGTTCGGATCGATTGGGACCGCGCAATCTCGTCCGGCAAGGAAGTGATGTCGATCCAGGAAATCGACACGAGAGACTGGCAGATCGTCTTGGAGACCGACCATCCGGAGGAGCTGAAGAAGCTCGTCGCGGTGGTCGGCTGGGAGAAGGCCGAAGAGCTTTACGAGGCGCTGACCAAGCCGACGCCGCAGAACTGGGACAAGGACACCGATGAGTAGCACAGGCTATGTCTACGTCGTGGAGAACGGTGACAAGGGAGCCATTGAGGTGTTCACGCGCAAGTACGAACTCGTGTCGTACCTGCGTGGCACGGACTTCAGCTTGCTTCTGAAGTTCCGAGTCAAGCGCTTCCGCGATGGGCTTCGGGGATCGGCGGTACTGCTGAACGTGCTTGACCTGGTGGCCGATGCGACCTGACTGGGACAGCTATTTCCTCGGTATCGCTCAGGCCGTAGCCGCCCGCTCCGACTGCGAGCGGGACAAGGTTGGGGCTGTCGTCGTACAGGATCGGAGGATCAGAGCAAGTGGATTCAATGGAGCGCCAGCGGGTCAACCAGGCTGTGATGCCTGCCCTCGCCGCACTAGTGGATGTACTCCGGGATCGGATTATTCCAACTGTGTTGCGGTCCATGCGGAAGCTAACGCATTGCTGTACTGCGATCGTGCGGACCTTCCAGGCTCTACGCTCTACCTCACGCGGAAGCCCTGCGAAGGCTGTTGGAAGCTCATCGAAGCCGCAGGGGTTGCCCGAGTCGTCATCCCGGCTTGAGGAGCGCTACGGGCATCCCGAGGACTGGAACGACTGTGGGTAGTCCTCCTGCAACGATAATGAGCCGAAGGAGTGACCCCTGCCAATGTAGTGGATCACTTACTCTGCGTACCTCGTTTGAACCTGTCCCGCCGGCGGGCAAAAAGCCCTTGACCTTCTCATTCCAAGGGGCTAAGAATACTTCCCTCCGTTGAGGGGAGGTCACCCCGGTGAGAGGCCCGCATAGGGTGTTATTAAGACCGCGCTGACGTACCATGCACATCGGGAGGTAGACATGGGCCGGAAGCGCAGATCGAGCAAGAAGAAGTGGGGACACAAGCAACACCTGTTGCTGGTCCTTTGCACGGCCGGCGCATGGCTGCCCGGCTACATCGTGTGGTGCATCAATCGCGGGATGAACCGCATGTTCTGAACAAACGGAAGGCCCCCCTCTAACCGAGACCCGGTCTCAGTCGGAGGGGGGCTTTCTGCGTTTCACGACCTGGGAGCGGTTTGTTTCATGATACATCCGTCGCGCCCGTTGCGGAGGGCTGCGGTCCGGATGGGGAGCGCAATCCGACGCTCCCGGACTGGGATCTCCCCAGCCACCATACCCGCTCAACCTGACCGCGAAACGCCCTAAAGGCTACCTCGTGGTTCGAGGTCCGCCTTCGCCTACACCGTGATCATCGCTCCACTGCACCGCCTCTTTCGCCCGAGCGATGCTTTCGGGCTTGACGCCGCTTTGTGGATCACTCGTTATGACTTCCAGGACGTGCTTCATGCGGTCGTGGCCCGCAGCCTCTTGAGGCGTCCAGTTCTCGTCTGCTCCCACTAACCTGTTCCTCGGATTGTTGACGTGGTCGTTGTAGAAGGACTTACCGATTCCGTCGCAGGCCATCTCAGTAGATGGTGCTCATGTTTCCTTCGGGGGATCGATTGGCTTGGCGTTGAGCTTCTCGTCGTTGTCGCCTGTGTGTCGCGGAGGGGTTCCGTTCGTCTTGTGTTTGAACGTCTCGGGGTTCACGATGTTCGGGGCTTCGCCAGTGTGATCACACCTGTCGCAGCCGCCTTTCACTCCGAAGCAAAAACCACAGGTAGCCATGTCGGTAAGTCGGGCCTACCTTGCTGGTTCGGTCGTGGTCGTGGTCTGTTCGCTCTGACAGCTCGAACAGCCGCCGCATGTGGTTGGGCTTAGGTGCCCTTCCCGTCCTGGAGTCGCAATTAAGGTCGTTCCAGAGCCCGTACAGCTCATACCCTGCCCTTGGTGATCTCTGCGGTTTCGCCGGATTTGGTCTCGGCCACGTTGGGCAGTCTGTCACTGACAGACCGTAGTCCGCTAGTAGGTCACTCGGATGGGTGATCGTCTTTCCTGGGCTGCGGTATCGCTGCGTGGTAGTGGCCGCACAGATCGCACCAGGCCACGCCGTCTTCGCGTGGCCTGTTCGGGTCGGCCGGTTGGCGTGGATGCAGCCCTGCGGCTGCCCTGGCGGCCAGTGCCTCTGCTCGTGTGGCGTACTGCTGCAAGTGGGTGATGCACGCTCCGTCACTGGTCATCTCTTGAATTTACGACGAATGGATCTAATCTTCTAGTCATGCGGGTGACGGTGGAGTGCATCAGGCGGCGTAGTCGTGACGAGCTGTGCACACTGGCACAGCAGGTGATCAAGGGCGAGGTGATCTTGGGTGATGACGACCTGAGCATCCTCCGGTCGTTCGGTTTGATCTTGCAATTGATCGAGATCGAGCCAGAAGCGGTTCCACTCATCGGGGCTCTAATAGCCCCTCCTGCCCATGAAGGCTTTGACGTGGGCTTCGACGTGTGTCTTGACGTGGACTTCGTCCATGCCGACGACTGGCCGCTCCTCTGCGATGAGATCAAGAACCTGGGGCGGGCGATGGCCTAGGCCCCGCTAGCGAAGCGATTGGATGGAAGCGTGAGCGCGGGCGAACATCGGCACGTCATCGAGTACGCAGAGGCCCGGTACATCGAAGCCTGGTTAGCCCTGTGCTTGGGGTGCGCCGGGGGTTGGAGCTGGCTGACCCCGGAGGGTGACGTACCGGCGCACGTCCGGACTCAGATCACTGCGGCCCGAGCACGTTTACGCTGGTCAGCAGTGTTGTAAAACCACCTGTAACGACCACCTGTTCCACGACACGATCCGCGCCAACCTGACCTACCCGCGGCCCGACGCCACCGAGGACGACCTGTGGGACTCGCTGCGCCGCGCCCGCCTGGACCAGCTGATCGCCGCGCTGCCCGACGGCCTCGACACGGTGGTGGGCGAGCGCGGCTACCGGCTGTCCGGCGGTGAGCGGCAGCGGCTCACCATCGCCCGCCTGCTGCTGGCCCGGCCGCGGGTGGTGATCCTGGACGAGGCGACCGCCCACCTGGACTCCGAGTCGGAGGCGGCGGTGCAGGTCGCGCTGACCGAGGCGTTGCGCGGCCGGACCGCGCTGGTGATCGCGCACCGGCTGTCCACCATCCGGGCGGCCGACCAGATCCTGGTCGTGGAGGACGGGCGGGTGGTCGAGCGCGGCACGCACACCGGGCTGCTGGCGGCCGACGGGCGCTACGCCGAGCTGTACCGGACCCAGTTCGACGACGCGCCCGCCGGGACCGCCGCCTAGAGCCCGCCCAGGAACGCGCCGGTGGCGGCCACCGCGACCTTGGACGAGCCGCCGTCCACCACCAGCACGGAGAACGCCAGGTCGCCCCGGTAGCCGATGAACCACCCGTGCGACCGGGAGCCGTCGCCGAACTGCGCGGTGCCGGTCTTGCCGCGCACCGCGCCGTAGCGGGCGAGTTCGCGCGCCGTGCCGCCGGTGACGACCTCGCCCATCATCGAGCGCAGCGCGCCCGCCACCCCGCCGGGCAGCGGCGGCGGCTGCTCGCCCCCGGTCTCGACCTCCCGGATCAGCCGCGGCACCGGCGTGCGGCCGTTGGCGACGGTGGCCGCCACCAGCGCCATGCCGAACGGCGTCGCCTGCACCCGGCCCTGGCCGATGCCCGCCTCCACCCTGGCCGGCACCGAGTCGGCCGGCGGGACCTTGCCGGTGTTCGTGGTGATGCCCGCGACGGTGAAGTCCGACGTCAGCCCGAAGTACGAGGCGGCGTCGGGCAGCGCGGTCGCCGGCATCGACGCCGCCAACCGGCTGAAGCTGGTGTTGCAGGACGCCGCGAACGCCCGGTGCAGCGGCACCGTGCCCAGCTCGAACGAGTCCTCGTTGGTGATCTGCCGGGTGCCGATGGTCGCCTTGCCCGGGCACTCCACCGGGGTGTCGGCGGTCGCCAGGCCGTTGGTCAGCGCCGCCGTGGCGGTGACGACCTTGAACGTCGACCCCGGCTCGTAGTGGCCGTAGAGCGCGAGCGGGTCGCGCCCGGCGGTCGCGTTCTGCGCCACCGCGAGGATGTCGCCGCTGGAGGGCTGGATCGCCACCAGCACGGCCGCCTGGCCGACCTGGTCGACCGCGGCCTGCGCGGCGGCCTGCGTCGCCGGGTCGAGCGTGACCGTCATCGTCGGCGCGGCCTCCGCCTGCTGCTCCTGGAGCACGGTGACCGGCGCGCCGGCGGCGTCCACGATCGAGAACCGCCACCCCGGCGTGCCGCTCACCGTGCCGACGGCCTGCCGCACGGAGTCCATCACCACCGGCGCGAAGCCCTCTGGCACCGGCTGACCGCCGCGGTCGAGCAGCGCGCCGTCGCCGGACGTCGTCGTGTAGGCCAGGCTCTGGCCCTCAGTCAGTCGCGGGTGGAGCAGGGCGGGCGTCCAGCGCACCCGCCACTGGTCGTCCACCAGCCGCAGTTCGATCTCGACCGGGTACCCGACCGGCGCGCCGCCGGGCAGCGTCCAGGTCACGTCGGCGTCCACCGACGCCGTGGTGACACCCTCGCCGACCTGCGGCAGCCGGCCGAGCTGCGCCTTGAACGCCGCCCCCGGCAGGCCCTGCCGGACACGGGTGATGGCGGCGCCCGCGGCGTCCGCCGCGTCGGTGGTGGCGGCGGCCTGTCCCGCCAGGCCGGACGTCATCGCGGTGACGAACCGCTGCGCGACGACGCCCGGAGCGTCCCGCTGGGGCGAGCTCCGGGCCGGGTCGTCGGCCGGCCACAGCACGAGCACCCCCGCGACGACCACCGCGACCGCCACCACACCACCGCCGGTCAGCACCCAGCGCTTCGTTCTCCGATTCACGAAAACCCCCTCGCGACCGGAGGCTAACCCGACCGCGTGGAGAATCTGTGAAAACGGTTCACCCGAGCTGGGGCACCCTGGTCTGGTACTTGCGCAGCAGGTCGGCGTTGGCCGTGTCGCCGCCCTCGACGTTCGCGCTGCGCCACAGCGGCAGCGCCACGCCAGCCTCGGCGGCCTTGTCGAACAGCCGGACCATCAGCAGGTTCCACAGGAACGCGGTCGCGATCGTGGACACCGCGGCGGTGACCGGGCTCTCCGCCGGGTAGGTCGCGTCGCCGAGCGGGACCAGGTTGTCCAGCACCACGGTGGCGTTCTCGGCGAGGGTCGTGCCCGCCCGGCGCGGCGCGAGCGCGCTCGCCGCCACCGACGTCACGGCGACCACGGGGCACCCGGCGTTCGCGGCGAGCATCGCCAGCTCCACCGGGTACGGGTTCACGCCCGAGGTGGAGAAGACGAACAGCACGTCGTGCGCGGCCGGGCCCGCCTCGCGCAGCACCTCGGCGGCCAGGCCGGAGCGGCGCTCGGCGGCCGTGCTGCTCACCGCGCCGTGCATCGGCAGCAGCTCCGGGTGGTAGACCGGGCGCACGCAGGCCAGGCCGCCCGCCCGGTAGAACGTCTCGGCCACCGCGGCCAGGGAGTGGCCCGCGCCCGCCGCGAGCACCATGCCGTCCGCGCGGACGGTCGCCAGCACCAGCTCGGCCACGTCGTCCAGCGCGGCCTCGTTCTGCTGCTCCACCCTGGCCAGGTGGTTGCGCACGACGTCGCCGTAGTCGGAGTCGGGCTCGGTCGTCATGCGATCCTCCAGTGGTCTATACCAAACGGTGCGGGTGACCCACAGTCCTACCGGATCGTCCCACCGGCCGCCAGGGAGTCGACCACTGGAAATTGCTGTGTTCGGGCGAACACCGGGGGTTGTCAGGGCCTGCGGTAGCGCGGCTCCACGGCGGGCAGTGGCTTCTCCGGCAGGTTCGCGTGCGCCTTCGACATGAAGTCGAACCACGTCTTCGCGGGCAGGGTGCCGCCGTAGATGTCGCCTTCCGCGCACAGCCGCGGCGGCCCGGCGTTCACGCAGATGCCGCGCGGCGACGTGCCGTCGTTGAACACCTGCACGGCGCCCGCGAGGTCCGGCGTCGCGCCGATGAACGCCGCCGACTTGTACTCCTCCGTCGTGCCGGTCTTGCCCAGCGCCGGCCGCGTCCAGCCGAACTCCTTGGCCGCCGCGGCGGCCGTGCCCCGCTCCTGGTCGTCGTGGCTCAGGCCGACCGCCAGCGCGTTCGCCAGCGGCTCCTCGACCACCTGCTCGCACGGCGGCTCGGTGAACCCGACGTCCTTGCCGTGCCGGTCGGTGACCTTCACGATCGGCGTCGGGCGGCACCACGTGCCACCCGACGCCAGCGTCGCGGCCACGTTCGCCAGCTCCAGCGTGCTGGTCGGCGCGGGGCCCAGGGTGAACGACGCGTTGCCCGCCGACTTGTAGAACTCCGCCTGCGACACCCGCAGTTCCTTCTGCTTCGACTTCGGGTCCGGCGCGATGCCCGCGATGTTCGTCGTCATCGTCTCGCGCATCCCCAGCCGGGACGCCATGTCGACCACCGCGTCCAGCCCGACCTTCTCCTCCAGGATCACGAACGCGGTGTTCGGCGAGGTCGCCAGCGCCTCGGTCATCGTCATCCTGGGCGGGTAGCTGCCGTCGTGGTTGCTCAGGCAGTACCAGTACGTGTTCGGCTCGCCGGCGCCGGGACAGCTCGGCGCGCCGCCGAGGAACACGCGCGAGCTGTACGAGGTCGGCGAGTCGATGACGGTCTCGATCCCGTACCCCTTCTCCAGCGCCGCCGCGGCGGTGAACACCTTGTACACCGACCCCGCGCCGAACTTGTTCTCCACCGCGCTCGGCAGGTCGAACTGCGTCTGGAACTCCTCCTTCTTCAGCCCGTAGTCGCGGTTGGCCACCAGCGCCGCGACCTCGTGCCGCTCCTTGCCCGGCCGCACGACCGCCGCCGTGTTCGCGATGCCCTCCGTCGTCTTCGGCACCTGCGCCTCGGCGGCCTGCTTGGCCTGCTGCGTGATCGTCCGGTCCAGGGTCGTCTGGATGGTGTAGCCGCCGATCTTCAGCTCGTTGAGCGAGTAGCCGTTGGCGGTCAGGTGGTTGATCACGTACGAGCAGAAGAACCCGAACTCCACGCCCGAGCCGACGCACCCGGTGGGCAGCGGGCGCACCGGCGAGGCCAGCCCCAGCGGCGCGCGCTTGTGCGCCTCGGCCTGCTCGCGCGAGAGCCGGTCGTTCTCCGCCATCAGGTCGATGACCATGTTGCGCCGCTCGACCGCCTTGTCCGGCCGGGACTCCGGGTCCAGGAACGTCGGGCTGTTGACCATGCCGGCGAGCATCGCGGCCTGCGGCACGGTCAGCTGGTCCGGCGTGGTGGCGAAGTACGCCTGCGACGCCGCCGTGATGCCGTAGATCGTGCCGCCGAACGGCACCACGTCCAGGTAGCGCGACAGGATCTCGTCCTTGTCCAGCTGCGCCTCGACGTGCATGGCGATCCGCGCCTCGCGCAGCTTGCGGGCGATCGTCTGCTCCTGGGCCTCCTTCTGCCCGCCGATGTCCTCCCGCTCCAGCACGTGCACGAGGTGGTTCTTCACGTACTGCTGCGTGAGCGTGGACGCGCCCTGGGTGGTGCTGCCCTCGGACTGGTTGCGCAGCGCCGCCCGCACGGTCGCCAGCCAGTCGACGCCCTCGTGCTCGTAGAACCGGCGGTCCTCGGCCGAGATCAGCGCGTCCTTCATCACCTGCGGCAGCTTGTCCGGCGGCGTGAGCACGCGGTACTGGTCGTAGAGGTAGGCGAACGGGACGCCGTCCTTGTCGGTGATGGTCGTCATCAGCGGCGGCGGCGTCTCCATCATGCTGACCGACGTCGCGGCGACCTGGTCGCTCACCCGGTTGGACACCAGGCCGGCCGCGGCCACCACCGGCAGCGCGACCCCGGCGAGCAGCAACCCGGCGACGAGGCAGAGGCCCATGAGTTTGACGAGGACTGCGGTGCGCATGGTCGTTGAGTTCCGCTCGTGCCGAAGTGGGAAACGCGGGGTGATCGGGGTTCACTGCAACGTCGGGATAATCGCACCTCGGCGTTTGACGCGCTGTTGTTCACCCTTTCGTGAACGTTTTCAGGCGGCTTCCGACCGGTTGAAGGCGGCGCTGGCGAGATCGGCTGCGTGCCGCATCGCGGCGGCGTGCAGCGCGGTCAGCGACAGCGCGTCCGCCTGGGCCGCCGGGTCGCCCCCGGTCGACTCCAGCCGCGACTCGGCGGTCACGTAGACGACGCACTCGGCGGCCACGCTCAGCCGCCTGGCGAGGAACGCGACCGCCCTCATCAGGCGCTCGGCCTCGGCCTCGGTGATCGGCACGACCCGCGGCGGGTCGGTGTCGACCTCCTCGTCCAGGTCCTGCCGACTGGCCCGGCAGGCCAGGCCGCGGTCCCACAGCCCGGCCGCCTCGTGCAGTGATTCGATGAACGGCTCCCAATCCACTGGCGTCGAGATCATGATTCTCACCTTCCGTGGTTCACGCTCATCCGGTGAATGCCCTCGTCAGTGTCACTTCATGCCGGCTTTACCAGGTGACGTCGAATTGATCGTCACGGACGCGCGCCGGCTGGTCACGTGTCGTGCCTGAAAAGAAGTGTTCTGTCATTCGATCAGGTGGAAAAAGCTTCTCCAGGTTGTCCCGGCCGCCGTGGTGGTAGCCGATCAGCGCAAGTCCCGGCCGCCGACCGCGGCCGGCAGTCGCAGCCAGGGCACGGCTCCGCCGACGCGGGCGGAGAGGGGAGGAAGTCCGATGTCGGCGCGATCCCAGAGGTGGCTGACCCGCACGACCGCGGCCGCGGTGGCGCTGGCCTGCCTGGCCGCGCCGCACGTCGGCGCCACCGCATCCCCGCCCGACGCCGGCGTGCCGCGCGTGGAGCACGTCGACCACGCCGCCGGTTCGCAGATCGCCAAGCACGAGGGCGTGACGCCGGTCGACGCGGCGGACCTCCAGGTCGACGGGCCCACCGTGCCCGGCATGGACGTCAGCAGCCACCAGGGCGACGTGGACTGGGCGCACTGGTGGGGCCAGGGCATGAGGTTCTCCTACGTCAAGGCCACCGAGGGCACCGGCTACGTCAACCCCTACTACGACCAGCAGTACGACGGCTCCTACCAGGTCGGCATGGTCCGCGGCGCGTACCACTTCGCGCTGCCCGACGTGTCGGACGGCGCGACGCAGGCCAACTACTTCGTGGACCACGGCGGCGCGTGGTCCGCGGACGGCGCGACGCTGCCCGGCGCCCTCGACGTCGAGTACAACCCGTACGGCGAGGACAAGTGCTACGGGCTCGCGCCCGAGGCGATGGTGACCTGGATCCGCCAGTTCAGCGAGACCTACCAGGCCCGCACCGGGCGCTGGCCGGTGATCTACACGTCGACGTCGTGGTGGGACATGTGCACCGGCGGCCTCGGCGACTTCACCGCGACGAACCCGGTGTGGGTGGCCCGGTACGCCGAGAGCATCGGCCAGTTGCCGCACCCGTGGGCGGGCCACGCGATCTGGCAGCACTCGTCCACCCCGATCGACCAGAACCTCTTCAACGGCACTGTGGACGACCTCGTGGCGCTGGCCCGGGGCTGAGTCGTCCGGAACGGCGGCAGCCATGCACAACGACAAGTCCCAGGGCAACCCCTTCCCCGTGCGGTGGCGCGGCTACGACCGGCGAGAGGTGGACGCGGAGCTGGCCCGCGCGTGGCGCGAGGTCACCCGGCTGCACGACGAGGCGACCCGGCTGGGGGAGGAGCTGGACGTGCTCCGGCTGGACCGGGACGCCGCGGTGGCCACCGCCGACGACCTGATGCGCGAGCTGGAGGAGGCGCGCAGCGAGCTGGGGGAGTACCGGGTGCTGCACGCCGGCTACGCCAAGGACAACGCCGTCTCCGGGTGCATCCGCTACCTGATGCACGTGGCCAGGCAGAAGGCCGACGCGTTCGAGACCGACGCCCGCGAGCGCAGCGAGCAGATGCTCAAGCGGGCCGAGGAGGTGGCGCGGCAGCAGGCCGTGCTGCTGGACGAGACCGAGCAGGAGACGCAGCGCCGGCTCGCCGAGGCCGAGCAGCGGGCCCGCGAGATCGTGCGGGTGGCGACCGCGCAGGCGCGCGCCCTGACGGCCGGCCAGGACGACGCCCCGGACCGCCGGCCCCCCGAGCCCGAGCCGCGACTGGACCTGCCGGGCCAGCGGATCATCTCCGGCCCGCTGCCGGTGGTGCAGGCGGAGGCCGAGGAGCAGCGCCCGACAACGGCGTGACCGCCGGGCGTGACGGCGAGCGGGTCGGGACGGCGGCGCCGCGGTCGGCCCGGAGCCGTCGGCGTCGCGGAGCCCGGGTCAGGGCGCCAGGTCCTCCGGGCGGTCGACGTCGGCGCCGTCGGCCACGTCCTCGCACGGGACGTCGAGCGCGCCGTGCTCGCGCAGGTAGCCGCGCGCGCCGGCGTCGCCGACCGCCGCCGCCGACACGTCCGCCCAGTGCCCGGAGCCGATCAGCACGGGGTGGCCGGGCGCGCCGCGGTACGAGGCGCGCGCCAGCGCCGAGGGCGAGGCCAGCGCCCGGAACCGCTCGACCGCCGCCGCCGTGACGCCCGGCGTGTCCACGGGCAGGACGACCACCGCGTCGACGTCCGCGCCGGCCAGCGCGGCCAGCCCGGCGCGCAGCGACGAGCCCATGCCGGTGGCCCAGTCGGCGTTGTCCACCACGGCGCAGCCGGTCAACGACGCCCGCGCGCGCACCACCGCCGCCGACGCGCCGAGCACCACGACGACCGGCGAGCAGCCGCCGTCGCGCAGCACCGCGGCGGCCCGGTCGACCCACGGCACGCCGCCGTGCGCCACCAGCGCCTTGGGGCCGCCGAACCGCCGCCCGGCGCCCGCCGCCAGCAGCAACCCCGCGACCCGCACGCCCTCACACTAGGGCTTCGTGCCCCTCCAGCTCCGCCCGGCCGGCCACCGCCAGCTTCCGGTAGACCCTGGTCAGGTGTTGCTCGACCGTGCTCACGGTGATGTGCAGCCGCAGCGCGATCGTCCGGTTGCTGTGGCCGCACGCGGCGAGGGTCGCGACCCGGCGCTCCGAGTAGGTCAACTCCGTCATGAGCGAGAACACGTGCCGCACCGCGGCAACGGTTCAATCACGGCGAGAGGTGCTCCAGGAGCAGCGCCGCCAGCACCTCCGGCGCCTCCTCCGGCACCCAGTGCGACACGTCCTCCAGCATCTCGAACCGGTACGGGCCGGTGACCCAGTCGCCGGTGCTCAACGCCGCCGTCGAGCCGAACGCCACGTCCTCGGTGCTCCACACGTACAGGGTGGGCACCGACACCTTCCCGGCCTTCCCGCCCGGCCGCCCGGCGCGGTACCAGTTCAGCGCGGCGGTCAGCGCGCCCGGCTCGGTCAGCCGCCGCACGTACTCCTCGACCCGGCTCGGCGGCACCCGCCACTCGAACATCTGCCGCAACGCCGCCGCGTCGTCGGCGAGCATCCGCTGCTCGGTGTTGCTGTTGCGCCAGTCCGTCATGTACCCGGACCGCAGGTGCTGGTCCTCGTCGGTGCGCAGCGCCTCGCCGAACGCGCCGGGGTGCGGCGTGGACACCACGGCCAGCTTGCGCAGCCGCTCCGGGTGGTCGCACGCCGTCCACCAGGCCACCGCGCCGCCCCAGTCGTGGCCGACCAGGTCGAACACCGACCAGCCGAACGAGTCCGCCACCGCGAGCACGTCGCCGACCAGCGCGTCCACCCCGTAGTCGGCGGCGCGCTCCGGCCGCACGCCGGGGGAGTAGCCGCGCTGGTCGAACGCCACCGCTCGGAAGCCCTCCCGGCCGAGCACCGCCACCTGGTGCTCCCACTCGACGGCGGCCTCCGGGAAGCCGTGCAGCAGCAGCACCGGCCTGCCGTCCTCGGGCCCCGCCGCGATCGCGTCGAAGTCGCCCTCGTCGGTCCGCACGCTCAGCTGTTCGATCACGGTGCTCGTCAGTCCCATCCCTCGACCGGTCCACGCGTCCGGTGCGCATTCTCGCGCGCTGCCGGCCGGGTTCCGCGCCCGGTTGCTCCGAAGCGGTCCCCCGGATGGGCCACCCGGGTGTCCCGCCGTTCGCCGGGGTGAGGCAGCGGTGGCGCCGCACTCGGCCGAACGGCTCATCCGGAGTCGCGGTCGGGTGCTGTTCCCACCATGCGGACGCCGAACGTGGTCAGCTTTGGCCCCGCCGGTATCAGGAGCGCCACTGCTCGCTCCTCATCAGTGAGCCGGGGTGGGCCGGAGGTTGACGAGTCGTGAGGAGGTCGCCGGATGGTGCAGCACGCATCCGTGCGAGCCGACGTCGAGGTGGGGGTCGGCGCGGCCCGCGACGACGAGGACGTGCCCGGACGCCCCGAAGTCAGGTTGGTCGTCGGCGACGGCCCGGACCGGGTGACCTCCCGGTGGCTGGCCGAGGCCGAGCTGTCCGAACTGGTCGACCAGGCGCTGCGGGGCGACGCGCGCGCGGTCGGCCCGCTGCTGGCCCGCATCCAGCCGCTGGTGCTGCGCTACTGCCGGGCCAGGGTCGGCTCGCGCGAGCGCACGCTCGTCTCGGCCGAGGACATCGCGCAGGAGGTCTGCCTGGCCGTGGTCTCGGCGCTCGGCAAGTACCAGTACGAACCCGGCTCGTTCCTGGCCTTCGTCTACGGCATCGCCGCGCACAAGGTCGCCGACGCGCGAAGACGGGCCGTGCGCAGCCGCGCCGAGGTCGTGCCCGAACTGCCCGACACCCCCGCCCTGGAGGACGGCCCGGAGCAGCGGGCGATGACCGGCGAGATGATCGGGCACGTCACCCAGCTGCTGCGCAAGCTCCCCGACCGGCAGCGGGAGATCCTGGTGCTCAGGGTCGCGGTGGGGCTGTCGGCGGAGGAGACGGCCGCGGCCGTCGGCTCGACCCCCGGCGCGGTGCGCGTCGCGCAGCACCGTGCGCTGGCCCGAATGCGCGAGCTCTTCGCGGCTGTCGACGGCTGATCCCGCCTGGCATCGTGTGGCCATGGCCGCCACGTCACCGCTCGATCCGTCACCGCCCGCCGGGTCGCCGGCCTTCGACGTGCTGCTGTCCGGGACGGTGTTCCTGGACATCATCTTCACCGGCCTGCCCCGGTCGCCCGCGCCGGGCACGGAGGTGTGGGCCGAGGGGCTGGGGTCGTGCCCGGGCGGCATCGCGAACCTGGCCGTGGCACTGACCAGGCTGCAGCTGCGGACCGCGCTGTCCGCCGCGTTCGGCGAGGACGTCTACGGCGACTTCTGCTGGGAGGTGCTGGCCGAGCAGGAGGGCGTCGACCTCACCCACTGCCGCCGGTTCTACGGCTGGCACTCGCCGGTGACGGTGTCGATGGCGATGGACCGCGACCGCTCGATGGTGACGCACGGCCACCGGCCGCCGGTGTCGGCCGACGAGATGCTGGACCCGCCGCCGCGCACGCGCGCGTGCTTCGTGCACGTCGGGCCGGAGGACGAGCGGTGGGTGACGCAGGCGAAGGCGCAGGGCGCGCTGCTGTTCGCCGACGTCGGGTGGGACCGGACCGAGCTGTGGGCGCCCGAGCTGCTGCGCCGGTTGGAGCAGTACGACGTGTTCCTGCCCAACGACGCCGAAGCGCAGCGGTACACGCGGTGCGACACGCCGGAGCGCGCCGCGGTGGCGTTGGCCGAGCACGTGCCCGTGGTGGTGGTGACGCGCGGCGGTGGGGGAGCGGTGGCGGTCGACTCGACCACCGGCGAGGTGGTGGACGTGCCGGGCCTGCACGTCGCGCCGCTGGACTCGACCGGCGCCGGCGACGTGTTCGGGGCGGGGTTCGTGCTGGGGACGCTGGCCGGGTGGCCGTTGGCGCACCGGGTGCGGTTCGCGAACCTGTGCGCCGCGCTGTCGGTGCAGCACTTCGGCGGGTCGCTGTCGGCGCCGGGGTGGGTGGACATCGCGACGTGGTGGCGGACGGTGTCGCGGCGGCCGGACGAGGAGCTGCGGGAGTACGGGTTCCTGGAGGACGTGCTGCCGACGCGGACCGGGGCCGAGGTGCGGCGGGCCAGCGCCACCATCCGGCTGCGCGCCCACGACTGAACCCCGCCCCGCCCCACCCCGCCCGCCGCTCGCCGCGATCACGCCCGCCCAGCCCCGCCCCGCCCCGCTCGGCACTCGCCACAACCACTCCCGAACCCTCCCGGCAGGGGTGAGGCTGATCACCTTTTCGTGCCTGGCGGGCTCCGCCGTCCGGCCCAGTGGGGTTTGACCAGCGGCTCCGGCGGGCAGGAGTAACTTCGACAGCCGTCGTCGAAGATCGCGGTGCGAACTCCTGCTCCTCGCCGAGCAACCCGCGGCGGTCCTCGCGCGACTTAGTCAGTGGGGGTTCCAGCGGGGTTGGTCCGGAAGGGGTTGTTGGCTCAGTGTTCGCCGCGCGCGCGACAGGTCTGGTCAAGTTGGTGGGGTTGTGCCTGATGGCGGGTGTGCTCGTCGCGGCGGTGCTGTTCCCGGTGGTGGGCGGCCTCGGGCTGGCGTCCAACCGGGCCGCGGACACGGTGGACCAGACCTCCGGTGAGCTGACCAAGGCCGAGCTGCCGCTCGTGACGACCGTGCTGGACATGCACGGCCAGCCGATCGCCTACCTCTATGACCAGTACCGCATCCCGGTGCCGTCCGAGGGCATCTCGGACACCATGAAGGCCGCGATCATCGCGATCGAGGACAAGCGGTTCTTCGAGCACAAGGGCGTCGACTGGCAGGGCATCGCCCGCGCCGCGGCCAAGGCGGGCGTCGACGGCGGCGCGAGCCAGGGCGCCTCGACGCTCACCCAGCAGTACGTCAAGAACTACCTCGCCTTCGTGGTCGGCAAGGGTTCCGAGGAGGCGTACGAGAAGGCGACCGAGGTGACGCTGGGCCGCAAGATCAGCGAGGCCCGGATCGCGACCCAGCTAGAGCAGAAGATGAGCAAGGACGAGATCCTCACCGCCTACCTGAACGTCGTCCCGTTCGGCAACGGCGCGTTCGGCGTCGGCGCGGCGGCCCGCACCTACTTCGACACCACCCCGGACAAGCTGACCGTGCCGCAGGCCGCGATGCTGGCCGGCCTGGTCAACGAGCCGAGCAGGCTCAACCCGGGCTCCGACGTGGACGCCGCGATCAACCGCCGCAACACCGTGATCGAGCGGATGCGCGACAACGGCGCGTTCGGGCCGGACACGCGGGTCGCCGAGGAGAAGGCCGCCGAGTACAAGGCCGCCGACATCGGCGTCGTGCCCGACCTGAAGCTGCTGCCCAACGGCTGCGTCGGCGCGGGCGACGGCCCGGTCTACGGCTTCTTCTGCCGCTACCTGATCGACTACCTGGACAAGGCCGGCCTGTCGGTGGACGAGCTGAAGCGCGGCGGGTACACGATCACCACCACGATGGACCCGGTCGCCACCCGGGCGGCCAAGGCGGCGGCCGAGGGCCAGGTGCCGAAGACCCAGCCGGGCGTGGCCAACGCGATGGCCGTGGTGCAGCCGGGCGCGGACAAGCACCGGGTGCGGGCGCTGGCCGCCAACCGCGACTTCGGCAACAACGCCGACGCCGGGCAGAGCGCCTACTCCATCCCGGCCGAGGTGACCAAGTTCGGCGCGGGCTCGATCTACAAGGTGTTCACCGCCGCGTCGGCGCTGGAGCGCGGTGTCACCGGCATCGACAAGCAGATCGACGTGCCGAAGGAGTACACCTCCAGGGTGTACAAGAACGGCAACAAGCCGTACACGGTCAAGAACGCGGGCCCGTACCCGGAGAAGATGACGCTGACCGACGCGCTGGCGCAGTCGCCGAACACCGCGTTCATCATCCTGGAGGAGAAGGCCGGGCTGAACAACGTGGTGGACATGGCCTACCGGCTGGGCCTGCGCGAGTCGATGCAGGGCGTCGACTCGTCCGGCGACCCGCTCAAGGCCGACGGCTCCAACGGCCCGTCCCAGGGCGACGTGTACAAGCGGGACAACAGCGGTTCGTTCACCCTCGGCGCGGGCCCGACCAGCGTCCTGGAGCTGGCGAACGTGTCGGCGACGATCGTGGGCGGCGGCAAGTGGTGCCCGCCGACGCCGGTGGAGAGCGTGGTCGACCGCAACGGCAAGCCCGTGCCGCTGACCGAGGCGCCGTGCGACCAGGCCGTCGCGCCCGAGGTCGCCGCCGCGCTGGCCACCGGCATGAGCGCGGACACCAAGCCGGGTGGCACGGCCGCCGGCGCGGCGGGCTCGGCGGGCTGGACCCGGCCGACGATCGGCAAGACCGGCACCACCGAGAACCACCACTCCGTCGCGTTCATCGGGGCCACCCCGCAGTTCGCCGGCGCGGTCATGACGTTCACCGACGGGTCGGCGCCCCAGGTGATCTGCAGCGGCACCCCGCCCAGGCTGTGCGGCAACAACGACGCCGGCGGTGTCTTCGGTGGTCAGGTGGCCGCTCCGACGTGGTTCAACACCATGAAGGTGATCCACGAGGGGCTGCCGCCGGAGGGCCTGCCGCCGGTCGACCCGCGGTTCCGGTAACCGCGATCCGTCGGTCTCGCGCCACCCCGCAGAACGCTGCTGACCTGCGCTTATATAACGACCTGATACGGAACTCATCAGTACGTCAATACGCTGAGTGACGATCAGTGGTTTATGTCACCAAAAAGGCGCAGCAGTTGCGCAGAGGCTTGCCCTTTCTTGTTACATCGGGTTACGGTCCCCGCCGCATGTCACGGTTCGGTCACCAAAGGGACACGGCGGCGCTCCCCGAAAGCGCCGCCACCCCGGATCCCCCGCCGGGCGTCCCCTCGGCCGGGCCGTGCTCCCCGATGCAGGAAGGCACTACCTTGGCACGGCACTCGAAAGCCAGTGGTCGACGCGCGTTCACCGCGCCACCCTCCACCACCGGCAACGGTGGCTCCCACCGCGTGGTGTGCGACCGGAAGCCCGTGAGCGGCCGGGTCGCGGCCGTCGTCGTCGCGGCGGGCACGCTCGTCACCGGCGCCGGCGCGGCGAGCGGCCTGGACAGCGGCGAGACCCAGTTCCTCCCGGTCGGCGCCGGCGCCGACCTGGCCGTCGCGGTGGCCCACAGCGCCGCCCCCCGGGCGACCGAGGTCCGCACGGTGCACGCGGTCGAGCCCGGTCTCGAAGCGGCGAAGCTGATGCGCTCGGAGGGCCTGCTGGTCCGCCAGAACGTCGACAACGCGATCAGGCACGCTGCCAACGGCTACACCGCGCGGCAGGCCGAGCTGAAGCGCCTCAAGGACGCCGAGGACGCGGAGAAGGCGCGAATCGCCGAGGAGGAGGCCCGCGTCGCCGCCCAGAAGGCGGCGGAGGAGGCCGCGAGGCGCCCGAAGGCCGTCAAGCCCGCCGAGGGCTCGTTCACGTCCGGCTTCGGCGCCCGCTGGGGCACGACCCACTACGGCGTGGACATCGCCAACTCCATCGGCACCCCGATCCTGTCCGCGATGGACGGCGTCGTGGTCGAGGCGGGACCGGCCTCCGGCTTCGGCCTGTGGGTGCGCGTCCAGCACGCGGACGGCACGATCACCATCTACGGCCACGTCAACGAAACCCTCGTCGCCGCCGGCCAGCAGGTCCTCGCCGGCCAGCAGATCGCCACCATGGGCAACCGCGGCCAGTCCACCGGCCCCCACCTGCACTTCGAGGTGTGGCTGAACGGCTCGCAGAAGGTCGACCCGATCGGCTGGCTGGGCGAGCGGGGCATCGGCCTCTGACCCGGGTTACCCGCCCGGTCCCACCCCAAACCCGTTGCCCGTTCCCGGAGTGCCGGGACGCATACCGACTGGTCGGTTTCTGCGGTACGGTGACGGGGTCGGACGGCATGGGAGGCTGTTGTGGGTCGTTGGGGTATCACGTTGCCGCTGACCGGCGTGCCGGTGCTCGACCACCGCTCCCTGGTGGCCGAGCTGGCCGACCTCGGCTACACCGACGTGTGGTCGGCCGAGACCTCGGGCGCCGACGCCTTCACGCCGCTGGCCCTGGCCGCGCAGTGGTCCGACCGCCTGCGCCTCGGCACGGCCATCGCGCCCGTCTACACCCGCGGCCCGGCCACGCTGGCCATGACGGCCGCCACCCTGGCCGAGGTGTCCGGCGGGCGGTTCGTGCTGGGCATCGGGTCGTCGTCGCCCGCGATCGTGCAGCGGTGGAACGGGGTGCCGTTCACCGAGCCGTTCAAGCGCACGCGGGACACGCTGCGGTTCCTCAAGGCGGCGCTCGCGGGCGACAAGGTGACCGAGGAGTACGAGACGTTCTCGGTGCGCGGCTTCCGGCTGGAGCGCGCGCCCGAGCACCCGGTGCCGATCATGCTCGCCGCCCTGCGCCCCGGCATGCTCCGGCTCGCCGGGCGCGAGGCGGACGGCGCGATCACCAACTGGCTCGGCGCCGACGACGTGCCCAAGGTCCGCGCCGAGATGGCGGGCGGCGAGCTGGCCGCCCGGATCTTCGTCTGCCCGACCGAGGACGCCGACGCGGCCCGCGCGCTGGGCCGGGTGCTGATCAGCACCTACCTGACCGTCCCGGCCTACGCCGCCTTCCACGACTGGCTGGGGCGCGGTGACGCCCTGCGCCCGATGCACGACGCCTGGGCCGCCGGCGACCGGCGCGGCGCGGGCGCGCTGATCCCGGACGAGGTGGTGGACGCGCTGATCGTGCACGGCAGCGCGGACGCGTGCCGCGCGCACGTCGCCGAGTACGCCGCCAACGGCGTGGACACCCCGGTCATCGCCCTGCTGCCCACCGGCGCCGACCAGTCGGACCTGGTCCGCGCGCTGGCGCCGGGGGCCTGACCGTGGCGCGGCGGGCCGGGGCGACGCCCGAGCGGATCGTGGGCGCGGCCGTGCGGTTGTTCGCCGCGAAGGGCTTCGACGCGACGACGGTGCAGGAGGTGGTGGACGCCGCCTCGGTCACCAAGGGCGCGCTCTACCACTACTTCGGGTCGAAGGACGACCTGCTCTACGAGATCTACCGCTCCCTGATCGGGCGGCAGATGGCCGACCTGGACGAGATCGTGGCGGCGGGCCTGGACGCGGCCACCACCGTCCGCCGCATCCTGGTCAGCCTGGTCGCGACGACGGCCGGGAGCGTGGACGAGACGGCCGTGTTCGTGCGCGAGATGCACCGGCTCGGCGCGGAGCGGATGGCGGCGTTCCGGTCCGAGCGGCGGCGCTACCACGAGACGTTCCGGTCGGTGGTCGAGCAGGCGCAGCGGACCGGCGAGTTCGGCGACGCCGTGCCCGCCGACACGGCGGTGCTGATCGCGCTCGGCGTGGTCAACCAGCTGCCCACCTGGTACCGGCCGGGCGGTCCGAAGTCGCCGGCGCAGCTCGGCGGCGAGATCGCCGACTTCGTCCTGGCCGGGCTCCGGCCCTAGGCGGCCCGGACCTCAGGCCGTCCGGGCGCGCAGGACGGCCAGCGCCTTGTCCGCGTGCGCGTTCATGGCGAACTCGGACCTGATGACGTCGATCACGGTCCGGTCGGTGTCGATGACGAACGTGTGCCGCTTGACCGGCAGCGGCCCGAAGCGCCGCTTCACGCCGAACGCCTCGGCCACCGCGCCGTCGTCGTCGGACAGCAGCGGGTAGTCGAAGCCGTGCGCGGTCGCGAACTCGCGCTGCCGGTCCACCGAGTCCCGGCTCACCCCGACCCGCTGCGCCCCGACCTCGGTGAACTCCGCCGCGAGGTCCCGGAAGTGGCAGCTCTCGGCGGTGCAGCCGGAGGTCATCGCGGCGGGGTAGAAGAACAGCACCACCGGCCCGCCGGCGAGCAGCGCCGACAACGCCCGCGGCGTGCCGTCCTGGTCGGGCAGGGTGAAGTCGGGCGCCCGGTCGCCTTGCCGCACAGGTGTCCTCCGCAGGGTGTCGATCACGTCTCGCAGGGTGCTCGTGCCGGGACAACCGTACGGACCTCGCTAATCTCGTACCAGGCCGGGAGGTGTGAGTTGACGAGCATGTCCGACGTGGCGCGGGCCGCCGGGGTGTCCGCGGCGACCGTGTCGCGGGCGCTGCGCGGCGAGCCGGGCGTGTCCGAGGCGACCCGCCGGTACGTCACCGAGGTCGCCAAGCGGATGCGGTACGCGATCGCCCGGGACGCGTCCAGCCTGGCGGGCGGGCGCCGGTACGCGATCGCCGTGCTCACCGCCGACGTCGGCCGGGGCGACCTGCTCGCGGGGGCGGAGGGGGCGCTGCGGCAGGCGGGCTACGACGTGCTGCTGTACGTGCTCCGGGACGCCGACGCGCGCAAGCGGTTCTTCGAGGAGCTGCCGCTCGGCCGCCGGGTGGACGGCGTGCTGGCGCTCTCGGTCGACCTCACCGACGCCGAGGAGGCCGCGCTCGGGGGCCTGGACGTCCCGGTGGTCTCGGTGTGGGACGACGACCTGCGCGAAGCGCTGCGGCTGGCCGTCGCGCACCTGACCGACCTGGGCCACCGCGACGTCGCCCTGGTGCTGGCCGGCGACATCGACGAGTCCTACGACGAGGTGCTGGTCGCGGCCGGTCTGCCGGTCCGTCCCGAGTGGACGCTGTGGTCGTCCTCGACGGTGGCGGGCGGCGAGCAGGTGGTGGACGCGCTGCTGGACGGCGAGCGCCTGCCGTCCGCCGTGGTCAGCACGAGCGGCGAGGTGGCGCTGGGCGTGTTCCTGCGGCTGCGCCGCGACGGCCGCGACGTGCCCGGCGACGTGTCGATCGTCAGCCTGGAGGGCGCCGACCTGGCCCGCGCCGTCGGCATGACCGCGGTCGAGGGCGCGTGGCGGGAGCGCGGCGAGCACGCGGTGGACGTGCTGCTGGGCGGCCTGCGCGGCGAGGAGGCCGCGGCCGGCCCGCCGTCGGTGCAGCTGGTGGTGCGCGACTCGACCGGGCCGGTGGGCAGCCCTGACCGGGACCTGCCCTGATCGGGACCCGCCCTGACCGGGACCTGCCCTGACCAGGGCCGGCGCTGCGACGTCGATCACAGGTTAGAACTCACTCAACCGGGTTATTAACCACGGGGAACTTCCTGCAACCTTTGGGTGACCACGTGTCACCGGCCTGGATTCGGAACGACGGGGAAGGCGAAGCTGTCCGACGTGGACGACGAGCTGGCGGCACTGGCCGAGGCCCACGGTGTGGCCACCCACTACGAAGACGCCGCACAACGCCGGGCGGACGTCGACCCCGACGTCGTCGTGGCGGTGCTCGCGCAGCTGGACATCGACGCCTCGACACCGGAGGCGGTCCGCCGCGCGCTCGCCGCGCCGAAGCCGCCCCCGAGGACGATCGTCGTCCGCGAGGGCGACGTGCTGACCGGAGAGGTCGGCGCGGTCGAGCTGGAGGGCGGCGGCCGGGTCGAGCTGCCCGCCGCGCTGCCGCTCGGCTACCACCGGCTCGGTGAGCGCACCGTGATCGTCGCGCCGCGCAAGCTCGCCGAGGTCACCCGGTCGTGGGGCTGGATGCTCCAGCTCTACGCGATGCGCTCGGCGGAGTCGTGGGGCATGGGCGACTACGGCGACCTGGCCACCCTGGCCGAGCGCAGCGCCGTCGAGCTGGGCGCGGGCGTGCTGCTGGTCAACCCCGTGCAGGCGATCAGCCCGACCTCGCCGGTGGAGCGCTCGCCGTACTCGCCGTCGAGCCGCCGCTTCGCCAACCCCCTCTACCTGCGCGTCTCCGACGTCCCGGCGTACCGCGAGCTGGATGACGCGGCCCGCGCGGAGGTCGACGCGCTGCGCCCGCCCAACGACACCGAGCTGATCGACTACGACGCCGTGTGGGCCGCCAAGGCCAAGGCGCTCGAACTGCTCTGGCGGCACGTGGAGCACCGCGCGCCCGAGGGCGACCTGCTGGACTTCGCCCGGTTCTGCGCCCTCGCCGAGGTGCACGGCCCCGACTGGCGCGAGTGGCCACCGGCCCAGCGCGACCCGGCCACCGCCACCGCCGACCCCGAACGGGTGGCGTTCCACGCGTGGCTGCAGGAGCTGTGCGAGGAGCAGTTGGACGCCGCGCGCCGCGCCGCGCGCGACGCGGGCATGCCGGTCGGCGTCGTGCACGACCTGCCGGTCGGCGTGCACCCCGGCGGCGCGGACACCTGGGCGGTGCGCGACGTGTTCGCCGCGGACGTCACGGTCGGCGCGCCACCGGACGCGTTCAGCCGCCTCGGCCAGGACTGGGCCCTGCCGCCGTGGCGGCCGGACCGGCTCGCCGAGCAGGGCTACGAGCCGTTCCGGGCCGTGGTGCGCAGCGTGCTGCGGCACGCCGACGGCATCCGCATCGACCACGTGGCCGGCCTGTGGCGGCTGTGGTGGATCCCGCCGGGCGAGCCGGCCAAGCGCGGCACCTACGTGCACTACGACCCGGACGCCATGCTCGCCGTGCTGACCCTGGAGGCGCACCGCGCGGGCGCGGTCGTCGTCGGCGAGGACCTGGGCACCGTCGAGACGAAGGTCACCGAGGCGCTGCACGAGCACGGCGTGCTCAGCTCGGCCGTGCTGTGGTTCCAGCGCGAGTACGACCTGCCCGACCACCCGCTGATCCCGCCGGAGAAGTGGCGCTCGTCGGCGATGGCCAGCATCTCCACCCACGACCTGCCGACGGTGGCCGGCTTCCTCGCCGCCGAGCACGTTCGGGTGCGAGCCGAACTCGGTCAGTTTGAAGGACCCGTCGCCGGGGAATACGAGGCAGCCGAGCGCGAGCGCGGGGAGTTGCTGGAACTCCTCAAGCAGGAGGGTGTGGCTGCCGATGACCTGGTTACCGCGTTCCACGCCCTGCTCGCGAAGGCCGGTTCGGCGCTCGTGCTGACCTCGCCCCAGGACGCGTTGGGCGAGCTGCGCCAACCCAACCTGCCCGGCACCACCGACCAGTACCCGAACTGGCGCATCCCGCTCCCCGTCGCGCTCGCCGACCTGTTCGACGACCCCCGGGTGCGCCGGGTGGCGGCCGAGCTGACCGGCGGGCGCGTGCCGCCCGCGGGCGGGATCGGGTCGTCGTGAGGTCGAACGCGCACGTCACGGCACGCGCCGCCGCGCAGCACCGTCAACGAGTCACCCGCGCCATGGTTGGAGGTGGCAATCACCCGTGAACACGAACTTGGTGTCCCGCACCGGGCTGGTGCCCGAGCAGATGATCCCCCAGAGCAGTCCGGCGGACGCCCTGGAAACCACCGTCGAGAGGGTCCTCGTGGCCGTCCGACCGTCGAACCTCGCCGATCCACTGGCCGGAACCCGGCACGCCGAGGAGTCCCTGCGGGACGCCCTGCGGCGCGTCGACGCCGGTTCCGACCCGGCACTGGCCCAGGCGGTCGCCTGTGCCGAGGCAGCCTGCGAGCACCTGCGCTACGGCGAGCTGCAGGAGGCGCGGCTGCTGCTGGTCGCTGCCCGCGGCCGGCTCGCCAGGTCGCACGCCGGCAGCGCGTGAACTAGATCGGTGAGGGTCGGATCGTCCCAGCTCGTCCGGAGGAAAACCCTGTGCGGCCCTGGCCCGGAACTCCCTACCCGCTCGGCGCCACCTATGACGGCGTCGGCACGAACTTCACCCTCTTCTCGGAGGTCGCGGACTACGTCGAGCTGTGCCTGTTCGACGACGACGGCGTCGAAACGCGCGTGCGGCTGCCCGAGGTGGACGGCTTCGTCCACCACGGCTACCTGCTCGGCGTCGGCCCCGGCCAGCAGTACGGCTACCGCGTGCACGGTCCCCACGACCCGGACCGCGGTCTGCGCTGCAACCCCAACAAGCTGCTGATCGACCCGTACGCCAAGGCGATCGCGGGCGACGTCGATTGGGACGAGTCGCTGTTCGGCTACCGGTTCGGCGACCCGGACTCCCGCAACGACCAGGACTCGGCCGGTCACGTGCCGCTGTCGATCGTGGTCAACCCGTTCTTCGACTGGTCCAACGACCGGCCGCCGAACACGCCGTACAACGAGTCGGTCATCTACGAGACCCACGTGCGCGGCCTGACCATGAACCACCCCGAGGTGCCGGAGAGCCTGCGCGGCACGTACGCGGGCCTGGCGCACCCGGCGGTGATCGACCACCTCAAGGGCCTCGGCGTCACGGCGGTCGAGCTGATGCCGGTGCACCACTTCATCACCGACCACGGGCTCCAGGAGAAGGGCCTGCGCAACTACTGGGGCTACAACACCATCGGGTTCTTCGCGCCGCACGCCGGCTACACGGCGATGCCGGAGACGGCGAACCAGGTGCAGGAGTTCAAGGGCATGGTGCGGGCCCTGCACGAGGCGGGCATCGAGGTCATCCTCGACGTGGTCTACAACCACACCGCCGAGGGCAACCACCTGGGCCCGACGCTGTCCATGCGCGGCATCGACAACCAGGCGTACTACCGGCTGGTCGACGACGAGCCGCAGTTCTACATGGACTACACCGGCACCGGGAACTCGCTGAACGTGCGCAGCCCGCACACGCTGCAGCTCATCATGGACTCGCTGCGGTACTGGGTGACCGAGATGCGGGTCGACGGGTTCCGGTTCGACCTGGCCGCCACCCTGGCCCGCGAGTTCTACGACGTCGACCGGCTGTCGACGTTCTTCGACCTGGTGCAGCAGGACCCGGTGGTCTCGCAGGTGAAGCTGATCGCCGAGCCGTGGGACGTCGGGCCCGGCGGCTACCAGGTGGGCAACTTCCCGCCCCTGTGGACCGAGTGGAACGGCAAGTACCGCGACACGGTGCGCGACTTCTGGCGCGGCGAGCCCGCCACGCTGGGTGAGTTCGCGTCCCGCATCACCGGTTCGTCGGACCTCTACCAGGATGACGGCCGGCGACCGTACGCGTCGATCAACTTCGTCACCGCGCACGACGGGTTCACGCTCAACGACCTGGTGTCGTACAACGACAAGCACAACTCGGCCAACGGCGAGGACGGCCGCGACGGCGCGGACGACAACCGGTCGTGGAACTGCGGCGTCGAGGGTCCGACCGACGACCCCGAGGTCAACGAGCTGCGGGCCAGGCAGCGGCGCAACCTGCTGGCCACGACGCTGCTGTCGCAGGGCGTGCCGATGCTGCTGCACGGCGACGAGCTGGGCCGCACGCAGGACGGCAACAACAACGCCTACTGCCAGGACAACGAGCTGTCGTGGGTGGACTGGTCGCTGGCGGAGAAGAACCGCGACCTGGTGGAGTTCACGTCGGCGCTGACCGCATTCCGCAAGCAGCACCCCGTGCTGCGCCGGCGCCGGTTCTTCCAGGGCAAGCCGATCCGCAAGGGCGACGAACTGCGCGACATCGCCTGGTTCACACCTTCGGGTGAAGAAATGACGGAGCAGAACTGGGGCGACGACTTCGGCCGCTGCGTCGTGGTGTTCCTCAACGGCGAAGGCATCCCGGACCTGGACCAGCGGGGGATGCGGGTGCTGGACGACTCGTTCCTGGTCGCGTTCAACGCGCACCACGAGGACATCGAGCTGACCCTGCCGGAGGAGGGCTACGGTCCGCAGTGGACGGTCGTGATCGACACCGCGACCGGCGAGATCACCCCGCCCGAGGCGGGCGAGCCGGTGCCGGCCGGCGGGACGCTGACGCTGGTGGCGAGGTCGCTCGTGGTGCTGCAACGGCTGGAGCAGGAATGACGGAATTGTCGGACCCCGCCGGTAAAATCAAACCAGGGGTCCCTGAGGGGGGACGCCTGCGAAGCCCTTCGGGCACCGGCGCGGGCGCGCCGCCCGCGTCGACCTACCGCCTCCAGTTCACCCCCGACTTCACCTTCGCCCACGCCGAAGCCGTGGTCGACTACCTGGACAGGCTCGGCGTCGGCGCCCTCTACGCCTCGCCCGTGCTGGAGGCCGTCCCCGGCTCCACGCACGGCTACGACGTGGTCGACCCCACCCGGGCCCGGGAGGAGCTGGGCGGCGAAGCGGGCCGGTTGGCGCTGCACAAGGCGGTGAGGAGGGCGGGCCTCGGGTTCGTGCTCGACATCGTGCCCAACCACATGGCCGTCGGCCCCGACGACGTCAACCAGTGGTGGTGGGACGTGCTGCGGCACGGCCGCGAGTCGCGGTACGCCGAGTACTTCGACATCGACTGGGCGTCCGGCTCGCTGCTGCTGCCGTTCGCGGGCGACGAGGCGTCCGAGGAGGAGCACGAGCACTACCGGCTGGCGTTCTGGCGGCGCGGCAACACCGAGTTGAACTACCGGCGGTTCTTCGACATCACCACGCTGGCCGCGGTGCGGGTCGAGGACCCCGAGGTCTTCGACGCCACCCACGACGAGGTGCTGCGCTGGGTGGCCGCCGGCGAGGTGACCGGCCTGCGGGTCGACCACCCGGACGGCCTGGCCGACCCCGGCGGGTACGTGCGGCGGCTCAAGGAGCGCTCGGGCGCGTGGCTGGTGGTCGAGAAGATCCTCGGCGCGGACGAGCGGCTGCCGGCGAGCTGGCCGGCCGACGGCACCACCGGCTACGACGCGCTGCGCGAGGTGTGCGGGCTGTTCGTCGACCCGGCCGGCGAGGCGGCGTTCACCGCGCTGGCCGACGAGCTCGGCGTGCCGGTCGACTTCGCCGCCGTCGAGCACGAGTGCCGCGAGCTGGTGACCAGGACGATCCTGCGCGCCGAGGTGCGCCGGATCGCCGCCCTGGTCCGCGACGTCGACCGCGAGGACGCCGAGCGGGCCGTCGCCGAGGTCATGGTCAACTTCCCGGTCTACCGCTCCTACCTGCCCGAAGGGCTCGACGCCTGGACGGCGGCGGTGCGGGCGGCGACGTCGCCCGCGGTGCCGGAGCTGGACCGGCAGGTGCGCGCCGACCCGGACGGCGAGCTGGCCACCCGGCTCCAGCAGACGTCCGGCATGGTCGTCGCCAAGGGCACCGAGGACACCGCGTTCTACCGGTACACCCGGTTCGTGGCGCTCAACGAGGTCGGCGGCGCGCCGGACCGCTTCGGCGTGCCGGTGGCCGAGTTCCACACCAGGTCGGCGCTGCGCGAGGCGTCCTCCCCGGCGTCGATGACGACCCTGTCCACGCACGACACCAAGCGGTCCGAGGACGTGCGGGCGCGGCTCGCGGTGCTGGCCGAGGTGCCCGACGAGTTCGCCGAGCTGGTGCGCCGGTGGACCGCCGCGCACCCGATCGACGAGCCGTCGCTCAACGCGCTGGCGTGGCAGTCGCTGGTCGGCGCCTGGCCGATCACCGCCGACCGGATGCGCGCCTACCTGGACAAGGCGGCCAAGGAGTCGAAGGTCCGCACCACCTGGACCGACCACGACGAGGCGTTCGAGGAGGCCGTGGCGGCGTGGCCGGAGCAGGTGCTGGCCGGGCCGGTGGCCGCCGAGGTCGCGTCGTTCGTGGACCGGATCGTCGCGGCGGGCTGGTCCAACGCGCTGGGGCAGAAGCTGGTGCAGCTCACCGCGCCCGGCGTGCCGGACGTCTACCAGGGCACCGAGCTGTGGGACCTGTCGCTGGTCGACCCGGACAACCGCAGGCCGGTCGACTACGAGGTGCGGCGGCGGCTGCTCGACCGGATCGAGGACGGCTGGCTGCCGGACGTGGACGACTCGGGCGCGGCCAAGATGCTCGTCGTGCAGCGCGCGCTGCGGTTGCGCCGGGAACGGCCCGAGCTGTTCCGCGGCTACCGGCCGCTGGAGGCGTCCGGGGACACCGCGCCGCACGTGGTCGCGTTCGAGCGGACCGGGCTGGTGGCGGTGGCCACCCGGCTCCCGCTGGGGCTGGCGGCCGCGGGCGGCTGGGGCGACGCGGTGCTGCCGCTGCCGCCGGGCGAGTGGACCGACGTGCTCACGTCCCGACCGGCCGCCACCCGGCTGGCGGACCTGCTGGACCGCTACCCGGTGGCGCTGCTGGTCGACCGCCGGCGGGGCTGACCACCGGCAGGGCTGACAATCGGACCGAGGAGATCAGTGACTTTTTCGGTGTGGGCGCCGGCGCACGAGCGCGTCCGGGTCCGGGTCGACGGCCGGGACCACGGGATGACCGCGGGCGAGGGCGGGTGGTGGCACTCGGACGCGTCCGGGACCGACTACGCGTTCCTGCTCGGCGACTCCGACGACGCGCTGCCCGACCCGCGGTCGCGGTGGCAGCCGGCCGGGGTGCACGGGGCGTCACGGGTGTACGACCACGACACGTTCGAGTGGACCGACCAAGCGTGGACCGGGCGCGCGCTGCCCGGCGCGGTGATCTACGAGCTGCACATCGGCACGTTCACGCCGGAGGGCACGTTCGACGGCGCGGCGACCCGGCTGGACCACCTGGTCGAGCTGGGCGTCACGCACGTCGAGGTGATGCCGGTCAACTCGTTCGACGGCGTCGCCGGCTGGGGCTACGACGGCGTGCTGTGGGGCGCGGTGCACGAGCCGTACGGCGGGCCGGACGGGTTCAAGCGGTTCGTGGACGCGTGCCACGCCCGCGGGCTGGCCGTGCTGCTGGACGTGGTCTACAACCACCTCGGGCCGTCCGGCGCGTACCTCGACCGGTTCGGCCCGTACTTCGCGGGCAGCAACGACTGGGGACCCGGCCTCAACCTCGACGGCGAGGGCGCCGACGAGGTGCGGCGGTACGTCGTGGACAACGCGCTGGGCTGGCTGCGCGACTTCCACGTGGACGGGCTGCGCCTGGACGCCGTGCACGCTCTCGTGGACCGCAGCGCGCTGCACGTGCTGGAGCAGCTGGCCGTCGAGGTGGACGCGCTGTCGGCCGCCGTGGGGCGCCCGCTCACGCTGATCGCCGAGTCGGACCTCAACGACGCCCGGCTGGTCACCGCGCGGGAGGGCGGCGGGCACGGCCTGCACGCCCAGTGGGCCGACGACCTGCACCACGCGCTGCACGTGGCGCTGAGCGGGGAGACGTCCGGCTACTACCCGGACTTCGAGGGCGAGCTGGCCAGGACCCTGCGCGAGGTGTTCCTGCACACGGGCACCTGGTCGTCGTTCCGGGGTCGCAGCCACGGCCGCCCGGTGGACCGCGACCGGCTGCCCGGCTACCGGTTCCTCGCCTACCTGCAGAACCACGACCAGGTCGGCAACCGCGCCACCGGCGACCGGCTGTCCGCGACGGTGCCGTGGCAGCGGCAGGCGGTGGGCGCGGCGATCGTCCTCTGCTCCCCGTACACGCCGATGATCTTCATGGGCGAGGAGTGGGCGGCGAGCACGCCGTGGCAGTTCTTCGCGTCGTTCCCGGACCCGGAGCTGGCCGAGGCGGTCCGCACCGGGCGGCGGCGGGAGTTCGGCAGGCACGGGTGGGGCGAGTCCGAGGTGCCCGACCCGATCGACCCGGAGACCCCGCGGCGGTCGACGCTGCGCTGGGACGAGGTGGGCGAGCCGGGCCACCGGGAGCTGTTCGAGCTCTACCGGGCGCTGATCGCGCTGCGCCGGTCCCGCCCGGAGCTGGCGGACCCGCGGCTGGACCGGTTCGCGGTGCGCGAGCAGGGCCGGGTGCTGGTGCTGCACCGCGGCGCGCTGCGGGTGGTGTGCAACCTCGGTGACCAGGCCGAGGCGCGCCTGGACGTCGAGGTGGGCGAGGTGCTGCTCGCCTCGGCCGGGGTGGAGGTGGACGGGCAGGTCTTGCACCTGCCCGCCGACTCCTTCGCGATCGTCGACCGCGCGGCGGTCACGCCCCGTCCGAGGCGAGCCACCCCACCTCGGTGAGCTTCTCGGCCAGCAGCCGACCGGCCAGCTCGACCTGGTCGGCCAGCTGTCTTCGCACCTCCGGCCGGTCGTCGCCGGAGTCCTGGGCCGCGTCGTAGGCCGCGACCAGCCTGCGTGCCGCGTGCACCACCTCCACCCCCGGCCACTCGGGCAGGGCCACCGGCTCGTCCGGCGGCGGTTCGGCGGTGGTGTGCACGGCCCGCACGGCCTGGCGCGGCCCCAGCTCGGCGGACAGGTCGAGCAGCTTCAGCGCTATCGTGTGCAGCTTCACGTTGTGGTGCTGAGACATCCGCACGAGCAGCTGGAAGCCCTCCTGGGGCGTGCAGCCCTGCACGGCGGATATCAAGCCGGTGGCCTGCCCGATGACGGTGCGCGTCTGCACCGCCTTGCGCAGTCCGACTATCTCGGCCTCGAGGCTGGCGATCCGCGCGGTCAGCGAATCGTCGCGCCCGTTGTCCCCGACCACGGTCGGGCTCCTCTCTCGCACGTAGGTACCGGTCAGCCAGGCCAGCAGTGCGAGAGCGTCCGGACACGCGGGTGCCAGCACCGGCAAGCCCACAGCTCTCGCTGACCCTGGTGCCCTCACGGGTGCCGGGTGGCTTGCGGCTGGCTTTTCAACCGCGTAGACGATCACCGTAGTAGAGGATGGGTGGTCAGGTGCAACTGGAGGGGTTCTGCGGCTGGTCGCGCCGCCTCCGGGGCGTCCGCTAGCGCGGCGGGAGCACGCAGAACTCGTTGCCCGCCGGGTCGGCGCACACCACCCACGGCAGGGTCGGGTCGGCGTCCACGACCCGCGCGCCGAGCCCGGTCAGCCTGGTCACCTCGGCGTCCCGGTCGCCGTCCGCCGCGAGGTCGAGGTGCAGCCGGTTCTTGACCTGCTTCGGCTCGGCGACCGGCTGCAGCAGCAGCATCGGCCCGGAACCGGTCAACTCGGTGTACTCGACCCCTTTCGGGTCTCTCCACCGGCGTGCCACCCGGTGCCCGAGCGCGGCGCACCAGAACTCCTCCAGGGCGCTGACCTGGTCCGCTGGGCAGTCCACGGTGATGGCGATGATGTGTGCGGTCATGCGCCGGTAGTTTCCCCGTCCGGGCGAGGGGTATCCGTCGGGTGACGGAAAAAGTCCCGACGAGAGGAACGGTCATGGGGACCGACGACAAGGTCAGCAACAAGGCCGAAGAGCTCAAGGGCAAGGCCAAGGAAGCGGTCGGCGACGCCACCGACAACGAGCAGTGGCAGGCCGAGGGCCGCGCCGAGCAGGCCAAGGGCTCGCTCAAGCAGGCGGGGGAGAAGGTCAAGGACGCCTTCCGTGGCGACGACCGGTAGGACGGCCGCCAAGACCGCCAAGCAGACGTCGAGCGCCGCCGAGTTCGTGCCCGAGGGGGCCGACTTGGCGGCGCTCCGCCGTGCTGCCGCCGGTTGCCGGGGCTGCGAGCTGTACGAGCCCGCCACGCAGGTGGTGTTCGGTCAGGGACCGGAGGCCGCCCGCCTGGTGCTGGTCGGCGAGCAGCCGGGCGACGTCGAGGACCGGCAGGGCGAGCCGTTCGTCGGGCCTGCCGGCCGGTTGCTGGACAAGGCGCTGGAGGAGGCCGACCTGGCCCGTGAGGGCGTCTACCTGACCAACGCGGTCAAGCACTTCAAGTTCGTGCCCGCCGAGCGCGGGAAGCGGCGCGTCCACAAGTCGCCGACGCGCGGCGAGGTCGTCGCCTGCCTGCCGTGGCTGGAGGCGGAACTGGCCCGGGTGCGGCCCGCGCTGGTGGTGTGCCTGGGCGCGACGGCGGCCAAGGCCGTGCTGGGCACGTCGTTCAAGGTCACCGAGCGGCGCGGGCAGGTCGAGCGGGTCGGGGACCACGACGTGATCGCGACCGTGCACCCGTCGGCGGTGCTGCGCGCGCCCGACCGCGACGAGGCGTACCGGGGCTTCCTGGCCGACCTGAAGGCCGTGCGCGCCCACTTCGACTCGCTGAGCGCTCGCTGACCACCTGCCGAGGGTGTGAAACGGCCCCCGGACCGCTTCCCGCACCAGGTGCGGGCCGAGCTGGACTGGGCTCGGGGTCACGGGGGCCGGGTGGCTGCCTGGGATTCGCCCAGACCACCTGAAGGTCGGTCCTAGCGGACAGCCACCTCACGACGAGTCCTATAGCTATTCAACTTCGGACCACCTCCTTCCTCGTGTACCGCGAACGCTATGCGAGCCCCGACGGGCTCGCAACGGCTTTTCCTGCTCGATCCGGCTCCGCGTCCGCCCCGGTCGGCGGCGGTAGCGCCGGGTCTGATTCCCGCCGGACCGGAATCGCCTGGTGGCGCAGGATTCCCGGCATGGAACTCGAAGGCAGGGTCGCCCTGGTCACCGGCGGCAGCAGGGGCATCGGGGCGGCGGTCGCGGTGCGGTTGGCGGAGGCGGGCGCGGACGTCGCGATCACGTGCCGGAACGGTCCGGGCGACGTGGTCGAGCGGATCGAGGCGCTGGGGCGGCGGGCGGTGGCGGTCCGGGCGGACAGCGGTGACGCGGACGCGGTGGTGGCGGCGGTCGAGGAGGCCGTGGCGGTGCTGGGGCGGCTGGACGTGCTGGTGAACAACGCGGGTGAGTTCATCGTCGGGCCGGTGGCGGAGCTGGGGGTGGCGGAGTTCGACCGGACGTTCGACGTGAACGTGCGGGCGGCGTTCGTGGCGGTGAAGGCGGCGCTGCCGCACCTCGGCGCCGGCGGGCGGGTGATCGGGATCGGCAGCAACGTGGCGTCGCGGGCGGTGTTCCCGGGGTTCTCGCTGTACTCGGCGAGCAAGGCGGCGCTGGTGGGGCTGACGAAGGCGTTGGCGCGCGAGCTGGGGCCGCGGGGGATCACGGTGAACCTGGTGCACCCCGGTGCGACCGACACCGACTCGAACCCGGCGGACGGCCCGGCGGCCGACGTCATCCGCGGGTTCACCGCGCTCGGCCGGTACGCCGTGCCGGCGGAGGTGGCCGCCGCCGTCGCGTTCCTCGCCTCCGACGAGGCCCGCTACGTGACCGGCGCCCAACTGCACGTCGACGGCGGCTTCACCGCCTGACCCCCGCGAGAGTCCAACGTCCACGCCGCGAGAGTCCAACGTCCAGCGCACCTGAGTTCAACGCTCAGGGCCGGAGCGGGCGCGCCTGAGCGTTGAACTCGGGGTGCGTGAGCGTTGGACTCTCGCGGGCTGGGGGTTGGACTCTCGCGGTTGGTTAGCTGGCGTTCACGTCGATGCAGGCGTAGAACGCGTTGGAGGTGTCACCGATGTTCCAGATGGCGAGCACGGTCTGGCGGCCGGAGGCGCCCAGGTTCACCGTGTGCGACACGGTGGCCGGGGGCTGCTGGTTGCCGCCGTCGAAGAAGCCGACCCGCCGGCCGGCGACGTAGTACTCGTAGTTCGCGGTGCGGTGGCGCGCGGTGAAGGTCCAGTTGAACGTGACGGACCGGCCGGTGCTCGCGACCTGCCAGCCCTTGTTGTTGTCGTTCAACTCGGCGAACCGGGCGACGCCGCCGTTGCAGCTGCGCAACCCCTTCGGGCCTTCGACGCTCTGCGGCTCGTACTTGATGTCGCCGCACGGCACCAGGCCGCGGGCGCACTGGGCCTGACGACTGGCCGGTGACGACACGTACCCGTGCGCGAACGCGGGCGCCGAGGGCAGGGCGACCGACACGAGCGGGGCGACGAGCACGCCTGCCGCCACCGCGGCGATCCTTCGGCGGAGTGACATGTGGACTCCTCTGATCGGATGGGCGGAAACGCTTGTGGCGAACGCCAACCCGAGTGCGCTGGGCGTTCACCCAAACGCGGCGGCAGGTCTAGACCATACTCTCTGTGACTGGCCTGTGACAACAGTTCACCCGGCAGTTGTCCGGTTGTCCTGTCTCGTCCCGGTGGGCCCGGAAGCGGGTGGTGGGAATGACCTTGGCCGAGCAGGCGGCCAGGACGACGGTCGGCGAGGTGTGGCAGGCCGTGATCAACGGCGTCGGACAGCCGCATCGGCTCACTTCCGCATGAAAGTCGATCACCCGGCGGCCGTTGAGGACAACAGGCGCCCCGCGCGGGAACGGCCTACGGTCGGTGAAGCGCGTGGGCTTCTTCCGGCAGGTGTGCCGCCTGCGCGGTCCGTTGGTACACCACGTAGCGCCCGGCCCCGACCTTGGTGACGAGGCGTGCGCGGTGCGGTGCGCCGAGGTGGTAGGAGACGGTGCTCGGGGCGTAACCGACCCGGGCGGCGAGTTCCGCGGTGGACCGGGCGGTTCCGAGGTCGGCCGGCAGGGCCGCCCGGACGTCGCCGACCACCTGCGCGATGCCCCCCGGGCCCGTGGTCACGGCCGGCTCCGACCCGTTGGGCGGGGTAGTAGAGGACGAACTGCCCGGGGGTGTCGACCTGGATGACGACGTCGCGCGCTGGGCGATGTCCTGGTCGGTGATCGAGCGCAGTTCGGGCCGGCCGTCGGAGAGGGCGTCCCGCCAGAACCGGGCGAGGCCGTTGGCGAGGCGTCGTTGCATCCGCCCCGACTCCGCGACCCGGCGGGTGGTGGCCCGCAGCGGCCTGCTCCAGTGGGTGCGCGTGTAGGTGAGGACCTGGGTTTCCAGGTCCTCCTGCGTCGCGGCCTCGATCTGCGCGACCTGCTCGGCGAGCGGGTCGCGGCGGCGCGCGCCCGTCCCCGGTTGCGGGGTGAGCAGGTCGGGCGTGTAGGTGTCGCCGTTGTGCGGCAACAGGTCCACAAGCAGGGCGACGTCCGGGTGGGCGAGTGACGCGCGGGCGAGTGGTCCGGGATCCCCGAACACCGGGTGCCGGCCCGACGCGGCGGTGAGCGTCAGCCACGCCAGGGACTCCGACGCGGGGAAGGGGTCAACCGCGTCCCGGCCACCGTGTCGGCGTCTGCGCGCAGCGTGAGCACCGCGCCCGCGCTAGCAGTCGTCGCGGTGGATTCGAGCCGGTTCGAATGCTTTCCGGTCCCAGGCCCGCGCGGGGTTGAGTGGTGTTGCCGAGCAGATCCGGACGACTGGGCGACCTGCCGCCCGGATCTGCTCGGCGGACCGCCGGTGGGATCTCAGCCGGTCTGCGGCCCCGACCCCGGCTCCGGTTCGAGTTCCGGCGCGGTGTCGGGCCACGACTCCGGGGCCGGGCCGAACGCGCGTCGGGCGGTTCGGACGGTCAGGGCGGCGACGGCGGCGTTGGCGCCGCCGCCGATCACCGCGCCGATGCCGAACGGGACCGCCCGGCCGAGCACGATGATCCCCTGCTTGGTGCCGTACTTGGTGATGAAGTGCTTGCCCAGGACGCCGTTGATCCGGCGCAGCGTCGCCACGGGCACCTTGCCGACCAGTTGACGACCCCAGTGCTGACCGGTGCGCTCGGCGATCTTGCCGATGGTCTTGGAGCCGGACTCGCCGAGCATGATCCCCATGACGAGCGTCCGGCGGCGTTCGACCTCGTCGATCCGGACCCCGTGGACCTCGGCGACCGAGAGCACGAACAGGGCGCTCAGTTCGAGCGAGGAGAAGAACTCGCCCGCCGACAGCGCCAGCGCGGCCCCGGTGCCGACGGCGGGTGCGGCGGCGACGCCCCCGACCGCGGCCCCCGTGCTCGCCAGGGCGCTGACGTACATCCGCTCCAGGGTGCGGACGACCTCCGCCGGTGTCGCCTCCGGGTTGCGCTGCCGGGCCCGGGCGATGTTCTTGCGGACCAGCGGCGCCTGCAGGCCGATGGCCTTGTCCAGCAGGTCGAGGATGGTCCGGCCCCGCCCACCGGATTCCGGGGCTGATCCTCCGATGGCGTCAGGCTCCACGCCGAACTCCCTCAGGTCGTCACGTCTCGGAGCAGTCTCGCACCCGCACGACGCCGAGGCGCCCGGGCCGCGCGGCGGGTTGTGGGAGGATGGTGTCGCGATGAGGAAACCGCCCGGGAGAGCCGATTCCCGCGCGCGGCGGGCACGATGACCGACGAGCGCGCCGCGCGGATCGACGTGACGCGCCTGCCCGCCGAACTCGTGGCGCTGATCGACCGCCTCGGGCCGGGGGAGGACCTGGCCATCACGCGCGACGGCGGCGTGATCGCGACGATCTCGGGCGGCGGGGGCGGGGGTTCCCGGACGCCGACCGCGGACTTCGGCGACGTGACGGTCGTCGCCACGGCGATGAAGCTGTCCGCGTCGGCGCGGGCGGCGCTGTCCGAACAGCTCGGCCCCGACTACATCGTGCTCGACATGCACTCCGCGCCCACGACGGCGGACGTGCTGCTGGTGCCGCCGGCCAGCCCGCAGCTGATCGGGAGCCTCCAGGCGCTGTACCCGAAGGCGCGCGTCGTCGTCGCCGAGATCGAGGACCGGGAGCTCGGGATCAGCTACCGGGGCCCGGTCCGGCGCATGCTGGACGCGGGCGCGCGGACCTACCTGATGTCGAGCACCATCCCCGTGCTGGCCGAGCAGCTCGACCAGGTCGTCACCAGCGGACGGGCGCAGCTCGCCGGGGGAGCCGAGGCGCGGCTGGAGATCGAGCCGGGGCGGGACGACCCGAGCTGACGCCGCCCGAGGATCACCGGGCGGGCACCTTGACGTGACCCGGAGGGCGGAGGGCGCGCTCGACGTGGGCGCGCAGTCCGGTGTGGTCGAGCACGGTCGTCAGCGGCGAGGTGGCTATCGCGGTGGCGCGGGGGTCGGCGCGGTCGGCGATGGCGTCCGCGGTGCGCCCGGTGCCGCGCAGGACGGCCAGCGGTCGGCGGTGGCGCAGGCTGTGCTCGGCGTCGTCGTAGGCGATCGGGCCGCCGTTGGCCAGCACGGTCAGCGACGGCTGCCGGCCCGCGACCAGGTCGGCGACGTCGGCGAGCCACGGCGACTCGTCGCCCCACCCGCCACCGGGGACCACGACCAGGTGGGTGTGGTTCGGTTCGAACGCGGCCGCGTCGACGGCGACCTCGGCGGCCACGCCGACCAGCGGGAACGCGCCGCCCGCCGCCGCGCGCGCCCGGCCGATGGCGCGCATGACGCCGGTGTCCGTGCCGCCGTCGACCACGACCGCACGGCACTCGTCCAGCAGCGGCACGAGGGCGCGGAGCGCGTGGCCCAACGACTCCAGGTCGGCCGCGCCCATCCCGGCGGCCCCGCCGACCAGCACCAGGACCGGGCGGTCCGGGGGCAGCCCCGCGTCGCGCAGCTCGGCCTTCGACGTGACCCGCACCCGCTCCACGACAGGCGACCGTACCGCCGCGACCCCGGCCGGTCGCCATGCCACGGGGGTATCCGGGGATCGGCCCTACAGGTCCAACCCGGTGAGCACGAGGACCCGCTGCTCGGTCAGGTCGGCCATGGCCGCGGCGACGCCCTCCCGGCCCGTGCCGGACTCCTTGACCCCGCCGTACGGCATCTGGTCGGCGCGGAAGCTCGGCACGTCGCCGACGATCACGCCGCCGACCGCCAAGCGCTTGGCGGCGCGGAACGCCAACCGGACGTCGTGCGTGAACACGCCCGCCTGCAGGCCGAAGCGGGAGGCGTTCACCCGGTCGAACGCCTCCTCGGTCGACGGGACGGCGTCCAGCACCACGACCGGGCCGAACACCTCCTCGTCCACCACCTTGCACCCCGGCGGCACGTCGGCCAGCACGGTCGGCTCGTAGGTCGCGCCGGAGCGCTTGCCGCCGGTGAGCACCCGCGCCCCCGCCGCCACGGCCTCGTCCACCCACGCCTCGACCCGCCGCGCGGCGGCCTCGTTGATCAGCGGGCCGACGTCGGTGGCCGGGTCGGTCGGGTCGCCGGTCCCGAGCCCGCGCACGTGCGACACCACGGCCTCGGCGAACGCCGGGTACACGTCCTCGTGGACGTACACGCGCTGCACCGAGATGCACGACTGCCCGCCCTGGTACATGGAAAAGGTCGCGACGCGCTGCGCGGCCCGGTCCAGGTCCGTCCAATCGGGACAGACGACGGCCGCCGCGTTGCCGCCCAGCTCCAGCACCACGTGCTTGCGCGGCACCCGGTCCAGGATCGAGTAGCCGACCGGGCCGGACCCGGTGAACGACACCACCGGCAGCCGGGGGTCCTCGGCCAGCGCGCCCGCCACCTCGTTGGGCACCGGCAGCACCGACCACGAGCCCGCGGGCAGGTCCGCCTCGGCCAGCAGCTCGCCGAGCAGCAGCGCCACCAGCGGTGTCGCCGGCGCGGGCTTGACGACGATCGGCGCGCCGACCGCCAGCGCGGGCGCGACCTTGTGCGCCACCAGGTTCAGCGGGAAGTTGAACGGCGCGATGCCCAGCACCGGTCCGCGCGGCGCCCGGCGGACCAGCGCCAGCCTGCCGTTCGCCGCCGGGTCGGTGTCGAGGCGTTGCAGCTCGCCGGAGAACCGGCGCGCCTCCTCGGCGGCCCAGCGGAACGTCGACACCGCGCGGGCGACCTCGACCCGCGCCCACTTCAGCGGTTTGCCGGACTCGGCGGTGATCAGCGCGGCGACCTCGTCGGCGCGTTCGGCGAGCCGGCGCGACACGTGGTCCAGCGCCGCCGCGCGGGCGTGCGCGGGCAGGTCGGCGAACTCGGCGGCGACGGCGTGCGCGGCGGCGACGGCCCGCTCCACGTCCTCGGCGGTGGCGTTCGACGTCACGCCCGCCACCGCGCCGTCGTGCGGTGCGCGGATCTCGACCACGTCGTCGCCGGTGGCGGGTCGCCCGGCGACCCAGTACGGGGTTGTCGTCGTCACTCGATGGCTCCTTCAAGCACGTCCAGGTCCTCGGCCGGCAGGTCGTCCGGGATGGTGAGCGGTGGCAGCAGGCCGCCCGCGATGCCCTTCGCCGTGACCACCAGCTCCGGCCGGTCGACGGCGGCGACCGCGCGCCGGGCCGCCTCCTCGCCGGTGAGGCCGTCGCGCAGGGGGTAGGAGCCGGGGACCCGCTGGACGCCGGGCGTGAACGGGCCGAAGCCGTGCTCGTGGGGCAGCTCGCGGGCCGTCATCGCCATCGTGAGGTTGGTGCGGCCGTGGTAGGCGTGGTCGAGCACGACGACGCCCGGCCGGCCGGTGGCGTGCCGGGCGATCTTGACCGCGTTCTCCACCGCCTCCGCGCGCAGCCGGGCCATGGCTTCAGCATCGGCCGTTCCACCAGCGAGCGACAGTGTCCATAGTGGCGATTCGCCCCTCGGGTGTTGTACACAGTGTCCATGGCGGTGACGGTCGGGGCGTTGGCCCGCGAGATCGGGTTGACGGTGCTCGTGGACGCCGGGCTGGACCGGGTCGTGGCGTGGGTGCACAGCACCGAGCTGGCCGACCCGACGCCGTTCCTGGAGGGCGGCGAGCTGCTGCTGACCACCGGCATCGCGCTCGGGCCGCACGAGGACTACGTGCGGCGGCTGGTGGCCGCGGGCGCGGTCGGCCTCGGGTTCGGCACCGGGCTGAGCCACGACCGGGTGCCCGAGGACCTGGTCCGGGCCGCCCGCGACGCCGGGTTGGCGTTGCTGGAGGTGCCGCGGGCCACGCCGTTCATCGCGATCACCAAGGCGGTCTCGCGGGCCGTCGCGGCGGACGAGTACGCGGCCGTGGCGCAGGCCGGCGCGGCGCAGCGCGCGTTGACCCGCGCGGCGGTGAACGACGGGCCGCGGGGGGTCGTGCGGCGGCTGGCCCGGCTCATCGACGGCGGCGTGGCGCTGCTGGACCCGCACGGCTCGCCGGCGCACGTCGTCGGCGACCTGCCCGACCTCACCGGCCACCTGCGCCGGTTGGCGGCGTCGGGCGGTCCGGCGGGCGCGGCGTGGCAGGTGGGGCGGCGGCGCGTCGCGATGCAGGTGCTGGGGCGGCAGGGCTACCTGGCCGTCGCCGCCGACCGGCCGCTGGAGGCGGGCGTGGTGAACACCGCCGCGTCGCTGCTCACGCTGGCGCTGGCCCGGTCCGACGAGGGGGCGGAGGCGTCGTCCCGGCCCGGGTCGGACGACGTCGAGGCGGTGCGCAAGGAGCTGCGGGAGGCGCGGTTCCGGTTGGCGCTGGCGGGCGTGCCGGTGGACGGGGTGCCCGAGGGGCCGTTCCGGGTGTTCGTGCTGCGCGGCGAGTGGGCCGAGCCGACCGGGTTCTGGGCCGAGGTGGACGGGCAGGTGGTCGTGCTCGCCCGCGAGCTGGACGTGCCCGCCGCCGCGTCCGGCCCGGTGGACGCGCACAGCGTCGCCCGCGGCCACCGGGAGGCGCTGCGGGCGTTGGAGGAGGGCGTGGACACCTTCGAGGAGGTGGCCGGGGCCGGGCTGCTCGCGCCGGACGCGGCGCGGTTCGCCGCCGCCCTCCTCGCGCCGCTGGACGACGTGCTGCGGGAGACGGTGCGGGTCTGGCTGTCGTGCCACGGCCAGGCGGAGCCGGCCGCCGCGCGCCTCGGCGTGCACCGCCACACGGTGCGCAACCGCCTCCTGCGGGTGGAGCAGCTGCTCGGGCGCTCGCTGGAGCCCGCGGGGACGCGAGCGGAGCTCTGGTTCGCCCTGCACGCCTGACCGGGCCCGGAGCGACCGCGGGCCGAAGATCACTCGACCGAGTGAACTTCAACGATCGGCTGGTCAGGCTGCCGCTGGTGCTTCGGTGATCCGAAGGAGGTGGTGGTTTGCGGTGCCGGGATGTGGGTACGCCTCCCCGAACGGTCGGACCGGGTGGCCGGCCGGGCCGGCGGGCGGGTAGCTTCCGGCGTCCGGGCCGACGTCGTCGACACAGCGGAGGTTCAACCGGATGTGGGACGGTGACCTCACCGGCGAGGTGGTCGACGGCAGGTACGCCCTGGGCACCCTGTACGGGTCGGGCGGGATGGCCGAGGTCTACCGGGCGCTGGACACCCGGGCGGACCGCCGGGTCGCGATCAAGTTCTTCCTCGGCGCGGAGGCGGGCGAGGACCGGATCAGGCTCGACCGCGAGGCGGAGGTGCTGGCCGCGCTGCGCTGCCCGGGACTGGTCGAGGTGTACGGCACCGGAGTCTTCCGCGGCCGGCCCTTCTACGTGATGCAGGCGGTCGACGGCGGCACGCTGCGCCGCCGGATGCGCGGCGCCATGGCGCCCGAGGCGGTGGCCGCGATCGGGGCGCAGGTCGCCGGCGTGCTGGCCCACGTGCACGCCAACGACGTGGTGCACCGGGACGTGAAGCCGTCGAACATCCTGCTCGACACCGCCGGGCGGCGCGCCTACCTGGCCGACTTCGGGCTGGCGCTGCAGGGCCAGGTCACCAGGGTGACCAGGTCCGGCATCCTGGTCGGCACCGCGGGCTACCTCGCGCCCGAGCAGGTGCGGGGCGCCGACGTGCGGCCCTCGGCCGACGTCTACGCGCTGGGGCTGGTGCTGCTGGAGTGCCTGACCGGGCGGCCCGAGTACCCGGGCGGCGACACGGAGGCGGCGCTGGCGCGGCTGCACCGGGAGCCCCGGGTGCCGGTCGACCTGCCCGCGCCGTGGGCCGAGGTGCTGACCGCGATGACCGCGTCGAACCCGGACGGGCGGCCGTCGGCGGCGGAGTGCGAGCGGCTGCTGGAGCGGGCGCGGCAGGCCAGTGCCGGGCTCGCGCCGCTGGTCGGCGCGGCCGTGGCGGACCGGTCCGAGGAGCCGAGGCACGCGCTCAAGGCCGGCCGTGGTCGGGCGGACGGCGGTGCGGCGGACGTCGGCGGGACAGGCGTCGGCGGGGCGGGTGGTCGGGGGCTCAGGCCGGACAGCCGGGCGGCGCTGGCCGGTGCGGTCGTCGCGGCCGGGGCGTTGACGCTGGTCGGGTTCCTGCTGTGGGGCGACACGTACGAGCCGACGCCCGGCGAGCGGTCCGAGCGGACGGTCACCAGCACGGTCGGCGACCCGGTCGCCGAGCAGGTGAAGGACACCGGCGCGGTCGTGCCGGGCGACCCGGCGGGCGCCACGTCGACCGCGGTCGACGCCGTCCCGGCCGAGCGGTCGCCGGACGGCGCCGACGACGCGGGCGGCCCGAGCACGACCACCACGACGACCACCTCGACCGGCACGACCGAGGCGCCCACGACGACCGACAAGACCGTCCGCCAGCCGCCGGTCGAGGTCCCGACGAACGCGCCGGTGGTGATCGCGCCCAACTCCGGGCAGCAGCCGACGCGCACCGGACCGCCTTCGAAGACCCGCGGCAGCGAGAACGGGCGGGGCTGACGACCGGGCCCGGCCGCTCAGGAGCGCAGCGCGGGCAGCAGCTCGCCCTTGGCGAACTCCAGGAACCCCGACTGGTGGCCGCCGCCGATCTGCACCAGCGCCAGGTCGGTGAACCCGGCCTCGCGGAACCGCGCCACCGCCTCCACCACCGGCCCGACCTCGGGACCGCACGGGATCTTCCCGGCCACGTCCTCCGGCCGCACGAACTGCGTCGCACCGGCGAACCCGGCCGTCCCGGGCAGCTCGGCGTTGACCTTCCACCCGCCCGCGAACCACCGGAACTGCTCGTGCGCCCGCCGGACCGCCTCGTCCCGGTCGCGGTCCCAGCAGATCGGCAGCTGCCCGATCTTGCGCGACGGCCCGCCCTGGAAGACGTCCCACTCCTGGCCCAGCGACGCGTCCGGCTCGGTCGCCACCATCGCGTCGGCCAGCGGCGCGAACGTGCGCACCGACTGCCCGCCGGACACCGCCACCGCGATCGGCACCCGCTGCTCGGGCAGGTCCCACAGCTTCGCCGAGTCGACCCGGAAGTGCCGGCCCGAGTAGTTGACGTACCCGCCGTCGAACAACTGCGAGATGATCTCCACGGCCTCGCGCAGCAGCTCGTGCCGCACGTTCACCGGCGGCCACCCACGCCCCACCACGTGCTCGTTCAGGTTCTCGCCCGCGCCGAGGCCGAGCGTGAACCGGTTGCCGGACAGCAGCTGCACGGTCGCCGCCTTCTGCGCCACCACCGCCGGGTGGTACCGCACGGTCGGGCACGTCACGTAGGTCATCAGCTCGACCCGCTCGGTGGCCTGGGTGACCGCGCCCAGCACGCTCCACGCGTACGGCGCGTGCCCCTGCTCGTCCAGCCAGGGCGAGTAGTGGTCGCTCATCACCTCGAAGTCGAACCCGGCCTGCTCGGCGAGCGCGGCGTGCTCGACCAGCTCGCGCGGGCCGGCCTGCTCGGTCATGAGGGTGTAACCGATCCGCACGGTTCCTCCTACGCCATCGGCAGGTCGGTCAGGTCCGCCCGCAACTGGTCGAGTTCTTCGTAGACCGCCGACGCGCCCGCGTCGCGCAACTCGGCCTCGCCGAAACCACCCGTGCGAAGGCAGACGACCGGCAGCCCGGCCCGCTGGGCGGCCTCGCAGTCCCACACCGAGTCGCCGATGACGACCGCGCGACCGCCGTCGCGGTCGACCTGCCGCAGGGCGGTCTCGACCAGGTCCGGCGCGGGCTTGCTCTCCTCGACGTCGTCCGACGAGGTCGAGGGGGTGTCGACGGCGTCGATCAGCTCGAGGTAGTGGTCCACGTGCTTGCGCTTGCCGGAACTGGCCAGCACCACGGCGAAGTCCTGCTCCAGGGCCGCCGAGACCAGGCGGTGCGCGCCCTCCAGCGGCCGGACCTCGGCCAGCATCGGCTCGAACTCCGCCTCCCAGGCGGCGCGCAGGTCGTCGCCGTGCTCCCGCTCCGCGTGGTCGCCCGCGACGGCGGCGACGAGCTTGTCGCCGCCCATCCCGATCGCGCGGTGCAGCCGCCAGGTCGGCACGGTGATGTCGAAGCGGCGGAACGCGCGGAACCAGGCCACGGCGTGGTGGTAGTTGGTGTCCACCAGCGTGCCGTCCACGTCGAGGACGAGCGTGTTGGTCATGCGGCCTGGTTAACCCGGCCGGAGGACCGGCAAACCGGGCGGCCCCCCGGCCGGGGCGCGGTCAGCCGCGGCCGTCGACGCCGTCCAGGAACTCCTCGATCAGCCGGACCCACTCGGCGGGCGCCTCGGCGGCGGGGGAGTGGCCGCTGTCCAGCTCGGCCCACCGCGCGCCGGGGATCAGGTCGGCCAGCTCGCGGGTGGTGGCGGCCGCGATCAACCGGTCGTGCCTGGCGCCGATCACCAGCGTCGGCACGGCCACCGAGGGCAGTTCGGCGCGCAGGTCGACGCGCTGCACCAGGTCCACCTGCTCCGGCGAGCCGGGCGGCACGGTGAGCGCGATCAGCTCCAGCAGCCCGTCGGTCTGCTCGGCGGTCATCCGCCGCAGGTACGGCTCGCCCAGCGCGGTCGAGATCAGGTAGCGGGCCAGCGCGGCGCGGTCGCCGTCCAGCCGCCGGCGCCACTCGCGCATCCGCTCCGCGGTCCCGTCGTCGAGGCGGGCGAACCCGGCGGTGAGCACCAGCGCCGTCACCCGCTCCGGGTGCCGCAGCGCCGCGCGCACCGCCACCGCGCACCCCATGGAGTAGCCGACGACCGCGAACCGCTCCTCGCCGTCGGCGGCGGCGACCAGCCGGTCGGCCAGGTCGTCCAGCTCCAGGGGCGCGGACGCGCGCGGTGTCGTGCCGGAGCCCGGGAAGTCCACCGCGTGCACCTTGCGCTTGCGCGACAGCTGCGGGATGACCGGGCTGAAGTTGGCGCGGACCGTGCCGCCGGCGCCGTGGGCGAGCAGGAGAGCGGGAGTCACGCCGCCGATTCTGCCGGGAGACGGGGCTCGGGCGCGCCGGTTGAACCGAGGGTGGTTCGTGTTCAAGCCCACACCCGCCGCGTCAGCCGACGTACACCCGGATGACCGTGCCGTCCTCGCGCGTGTGCACCCGGACCAGGTCGCACAGCAGGTTCACCAGCATCACGCCGTACCCGCCGTGCGCGCTCACGCCGGGGTTGCGCCTGCCCATCATCGGGTTGGCGATGCGGCCCCGGTCGCGCACCTCGCACACCACCGTGCCGCCCTCGCGCCACAGCAGCAGCGTGCCCGTGCCGCCCGCGTGCACGACGCTGTTCGTGGTCAGCTCGTTGACCGCGAGCACCAAGTCCTCCACCTGGTCCGCGGTCAGGCCGGCGCCGGTGGCGAACTCGGCCACCAGCCGCCGGGCGCCGCCCAGGGCGTCGAGGTCGAACCGGCGGGTGAGCGCGCCCGGCGGCGGCGGTGGCAGCGGGAGGTTGAACTCCTCGGCGACCAGGAACGGTTCGCGGTAGCCGGTGCTGGGCCTGCGCTGCTCCGCCGCCACGACGGTCGAGTGGGTGAACTCGGCGTCGCGCACCGCTTCGGGGGTGAGGTTCGCCGCGTCGTACGGGCAGAGGATCCAGGCGGGCCGGTCCTCGAACGCGGTGTTGACCAGCGCCTCGTGCTGCACGCACGCCGGGTACTCCAGGTCGGTGCGGTCCGGCCAGATCGGCTCGGCGACGATCCGCACCCGACCGCCGGCGGCCGTCGCGTTGTCGGTGAACGCGGCCAGCACGCCGGGGATGATGCGGCCCGGGTTGCGCCCGGCCCGCCGCATGTCCAGGAACTCGACCTGCTCGGCCTGCCGGCCCAGCGCCGGCCGCAGCAGGTCGATGCCCCGCTGCGGCACGGCCACCAGCACCGGTTCGCCCGCTGTGAGACCGTCGCGCACGAACGGCACTGTTCCCGCGAGGTACTGCTCGTCGTCGCGGTAGAGCAACGCCTCGTGCACGAAATCGACCACCTTGGGGAACCTCCGAACAGTCCGCGGACGCCCTCAGTATCGCGCCCGCGCGCCGCGGCGCAGCGGCCTGCTCAGCACGACGCGCGTCGCCGGGTCCAGGCCGCGCGCCGCTTCGTCCGCGACGACGGCGGCCAGCCCCGGCGACAGGTCCGCGACCTCGTGGAATCCAAGTCGGAGGTAATAAGGCGCGTTCCACGGGATCTCGCGGAACGTGGTGAGGGTCAGCGCGTCCAGCCCCTCGGCGCCCGCCCAGAGCTCGACGTGGTCGAGCAGCGCCGCGCCGACACCGCGCCGGGCGTGGTCGGGGTGCACGCTGATCTGCTCGACGTGGGCGGCGCCGTCGACCACCTCGACCGCGACCCAGGCCACCGGGCGCGGGTCGACCGCCACCCAGACGCGCAGGTGTTCCAAGGTGTGCAGCGGCATCGGGTCGTCGTCGGCGATCTCCGGCATGCCGAAGTCGCGGAACGGTTCGCCGGAGGCGCGTTCGATCAGGGGCAGCAGGGGCAGTTCGGCGGGTCGGGCCGGGCGGATCTCCACCGGCCCATGGTCAGCCGGCGGCGAGGTCCCGCTCAACCTCGGTCCCGAGCGCTTCGAGCAGGCGCGCCGGGAGCCCTTCGTCCGGGCAGTCGTCCACCTCCAGCTCGGCGACGCTGCCCGCGACCCCCGCCAGCGAGACCCGCAGCGCGCCCCGGCAGCCGTGCGCGGCCAGCGGTTCCCAGGTCAGGAGCAGCCGGTCGTAGTCGGCGGCCAGGCTGACCTGGCGCGGCTCGTCGTGCGCGCGCAGGATCAGCACGTCGTCTGCCCGGCCGACGACCCGGTACGGCTCGGGCAACCAGGAGGCCAGCCGGGAGGGGTCGGCGGCGGCGGCGAACACCAGGTCGGGCAGGGCGGGGACAGCTCTTCTGACGTGGATGGTCACGGCCTCACGGTTACCCCGTTCGAGCAGGCGCACACCGGGTAACCGGCGGGCATGACGGCAGCACAGGACCCAGCGGACCAGCCGGTAGACCCGGACGAGGTGGCCGAGGAGGCCCCGATCGACCCCACCCCGCAGGAGGTCGACGAGTACCGCGCGCTGATCGGCGACGAGACGCCCGACCCCGAGGGGACGCCCGAGCCGGAGCCCCGCGTCGAGCCGGAGCCGCCGCGGTCGTGAGCGGGCGGGTGGGGACCGGTCCGCCGGTCCCCACCCGCTCCTACGGACCTCCGTCCGACACCCGCCCCGCTCCTACGAGCCGGAGTCGGCCGAACCGGGTTCGGTCATCGCCCGCATCGCCCGCGCCTTCACCGGGTCCGGCAGGGCGCGGCCCGCGACCGCCTGGGCCTTGTTGCGCAGCGAACCGGCCACCACGTGGTCGTCGCCGTCCATCAGCGCCTCGAACCCCGCCCGCGCGACCTCGGCCGGGTCGTCCTTCGGGCCGGTGGCGACCTTGGTGTCGGTCATGCCCGCCCGGCGGAAGAAGTCGGTGTCCGTCGGTCCCGGCATCAACGCCGTCACGGTCACCCCGCTGTCCCGCAGCTCCTCCCGCAACGCCTGCGAGAACGACGCCAGGAACGCCTTCGACGCCGCGTACACCGAGTGGAACGGCCCCGGCGCGGTCGCCGCCACCGACGACGTGAACAGCACCCGCCCGGCGCCCCGGTCCACCATCGCGGGCACCAGCCGCTTCGCCAGGTGCACCGCGGAGCCGATGTTCAGGTCCACCACCCGCAGGTGCGTCCGCAGGTCGCTGTCGTCCACGAAGTCGCCGCCGATGCCGATCCCGGCGTTGACCGCCAGCGCGTCCACCGGCCGCCCGAACCCCTCGACCACCGCGACCAGGTCCTCGTTGCCCGCGAACGTGGCCAGGTCCGCCCGCACCGGGTCGACCCGCGCGCCGCCGGTGGCCAGTTCCCGCGCCACGTCGTGCACCGCGTCGTTCTCCGCCGCCACGACCAGGTCGTACCCGTGCTCGACGAACACCCGGGCCAGTTCGAGCCCGATCCCGCTCGACGCGCCGGTCACCACCGCCAGGGGCCTTTCCGAAGCAGTCATGGAGGTGAACTACCCGGAGTCGGATCACCCAATCCGGTTTCACCCGATGTGCCCGGGGGCATCCTGTCAGGTAACTCTCTTCCGCGGATGGTGGTGACGTATGTCCGGAAGACCCGGTCTGGTCGGTGTGCTCGACGTCGGCTGCTTCAGCGCCCACCTCGTCGTCGTGGCGGGCTCTCCCCTGCACCCGGTGGTCTCGCACAAGACCCGCCTCCGCCTGGACCGGGCGCTCGACCGGCACAACCGGCTGCGCCCCGAAGGCGTCGACCAGGTGGTGACCGCCGTCCGCACCGCGCACCGCGCCGCCGAGAAGGCGGGGGTCGCCGGGATCGTCCCGTTCGCCACCTCCGTCATCCGCGACGCGCCCAACGCCGACCAGGTGATCGCCGAGGTCGCCCGCCGCACCGGCACGCGGCTGCGCGTGCTGCCCGGCAAGGAGGAGGCCCGGCTCGCCTACCGGGCCGCGCGCCAGTGGTTCGGCTGGCACGCCGGCCCGCTGCTGGTGCTCGACGTCGGCGGCGGGACGGTGGAGCTGGCGGCGGGCGAGGACGCCGAGCCGTCGCTGACGCGCTCGCTGCCGTTCGGCGCCCGCACGACGACCCGGCGGCTGGCGGTGGCCGGGACCGTCGCCCGCGACCACCGCGGCCTGGCCCGCGAGCAGGTCCTGGTGCACGACCGGGTGATCGCCGCGCTGGAGGGGACGTCCACCGCCGGCCACCGGGCCGTCGGCTGCTCGAAGGTGTTCCAGCAGCTGGCGCGGCTGGCCGGCGCGCGTCCGCAGCACGAAGGGCCGTTCGTGCCGCGCGTGCTGCGGTTGGAGGACCTGCGCGGCTGGATACCCCGGCTGGCCCGGATGCCCGCGCCCAAGCGCGCCCGGCTGCCCGGCATCTCCCGGCACCGCGCGGAGCAGTCGTTGGCGGGAGCCCTGGTCGCGGAGGCGTTGATGGTGGCCACCGGGCAGGACGAGGTGGAGATATGCCCCTGGTCCACCAGGGAGGGGCTGCTGCTCTCCCTGCTGGGGGCGGGCGATGACGACGACGAGCACTGCCGGGTGGCGTGAAGGGATCGGGATGCTGGCGCTGTCGGTCGAGGCCCACCGGACCGGGTGCGCGGTGGTCGTGGCGACCGGGGAGTTGGACCTGGCGGGCGCGCGCCGGGTGCTGGACCGGATGGACCGCCTGATCACCGAGGGGCGTGACCGGGTCGTGCTCGACATGGCGGGGGTCGCGTTCTGCGGCGCCCAGGCGATGAGCGCGCTGGTCCGCACCAGGGCGCGGGCCCAGCGGTCGGGCGGCTGGCTGCGGCTGGCCGCCGTGCCGCCGCACGTGCGGCGGGTGTTCGAGCGCACGGACCTGGACCGGCTGTTCCCGCGCTACCCGGACGTGGCCTCGGCGGCGACCGGCCGCGCGGTCCCGGCCGGTGAACCGCGCGCGGTGCCGGGCGCTGGGCCGCGGGCGGCGGCGGGTGGGCCGCGGGCGGTGCCGGCGGCGGAACCGGGAGCCGGTCCCGACGGCGGGACGGGGGCCCCGGCGCGCCGGACGGTCTCCCGCAACGAGCGGCGTGCGCTTCCAGGTGGTGTGCCGGCCCCGGACGGTCGATCCGTTTCGAGCGGTGACCGCGGGGTAGCCGAGCGCGAACCACCGTCACAGGCGAGGTGATCCGATGAGCGCCACCACGGGGGTGCCGCACCCGGTCCGCGGCGCGGCCATGGCGGTCGCGGTCGTGTTCCTGCTGGTCGGCGTGCTCGGCTTCGTCCCGGGTGTCACCGCCCACCTCGGCGACATCACGTTCGCCGGCCCGGACTCCGGCGCGCACCTGCTCGGCGTGTTCCACGTGTCCGTGCTGCACAACCTGGTGCACCTGCTGTTCGGCGCGGTCGGCCTGGCGATGGCGCGCGCGGCGTCGAGCGCGCGGGCGTTCCTGGTCGGCGGCGGCGCGGTGTACCTCGTGCTGTGGCTCTACGGCCTGCTCGTGGACGAGGCGAGCGCGGCGAACTTCGTGCCGCTCAACGCCGCCGACGACTGGCTGCACCTGGGCTTGGGCCTCGGCATGGTCGCCCTGGGCCTGGCGCTGAAGGGCAACCCGAATGCGCGCAGTGCCTGACGTGGTGGAGTCCGCGTTCCGGCTGCTGGCGAGCGCGCGCGACGCCAGGGCGTTCCACCCGCGCGGCCGGTGGTTCGAGGGCACGCTGACCACGACGTTCGACGGCGCGCTGCCGCTGCCGACCGGCGCGACGGAGGTGGTCGGCCGGCTGTCCAAGGGCGCGGGCACGCCCGGCGGCGCGCCCGACGTGCTCGGGCTGGCGTTCCGGCTGCCCGGCCCGTGGGACGTGCTGCTGTCCACGTCGTTCGCCCGCGTGCTGCCCCGGCCCGCGCGGACCTGGACCAGCGCCCGCTACGGCTCCATCACCCCGTTCCGCTGGCGCGACCGCCTGGCGTGGCTGTCCGCCGTGCCCGACGCCGACCACCGCGTCCGCTCGGCGGCGCTGGACGACCTGCCGCCCGAGCTGGGGTTCACGCTGGAGGTCGGCGGGACCTGGCGGCCGGTCGGCAGGCTCGTGGTCCGGCCGCTCTCCGCCGACCGGGACCTGCCCGCGCTCGACCCCCTCCGGCACCGGCCCGCGGGCCTCGACCTCGCGCCCGCCGTGCTCGCGAGGGCGCGGGAGCGGGCGTACCGGGGGAGCCGTCGCGGACGATCGCCCGATCCGGTGACTGCTCCGGACGCATGAGCGTCCACTGCTCCGGGTAGCCGAACGCCACGGCGTTCCCGTCGAGACCCGACGGGTCGCCACGGCTTTGTTCGCGTAGACCTACGTACCGCTACCCGGATTGTTAGACACCCCTGGTCACCAGAAGGTGGGTCCACGTGGCCGCCGGTCTCGACCGACACCCGTGCTGGGCGGCCTAGTGGAACGGAGAACGACCGATGCGACACCATCGCTCGACCCGGCGGAGGGTCGTCACCGCCTGCCTGGCGACGGCGGCCCTGCTGCTGACCGGGGCCGGCTACGGCTACGGGGCCGGGCGACAACCCGAGGGCGAGATCATCGGCGTGGGTCAGCCCGGTGCGGTCGACGGGAGCTACATCGTCGCGCTGCGGGAGTCCGCGGTCACCATGGAGCAGGCGCCCGACCTGGCCGTCTCGTTGATCGGCCGGTACGGCGGCGAGGTGCGGCAGACCTACCGCGCCGTGCTGCGCGGCTTCTCGGCCGCGATGACCGAGGCGCAGGCGCGCCGGCTCGCCGCCGACCCGGTGGTCGAGTACGTCGAGCAGGACGGCGTCGCGCACGCCACCGAGACCCAGGAGAACCCGACCTGGGGCCTGGACCGGGTGGACCAGAAGGCCCTGCCGCTGGACTCCAAGTACACCTACACCGCGACCGGCGCCGACGTCACGGCGTACGTGATCGACACCGGCGTGCAGAAGGCGCACCCGGACTTCGGCGGCCGGGCCGTCGACGGCCACGACTTCATCGACGACGACGCCGAGGCGCAGGACTGCCACGGCCACGGCACGCACGTCGCGGGCACCATCGGCTCCACCACCTACGGCGTGGCGAAGGCCGTGAAGCTGGTCGGCGTCCGGGTGCTCAACTGCCAGGGTTCCGGGCAGTGGTCGCAGATCATCGCCGGGCTGGACTGGGTGGCGCAGCAGCAGGCCAAGCCCGCGGTCGCCAACATGAGCCTGGGCGGCTCCGGCAACACCTCCATCGACGAGGCGGTCCAGAAGATCGTCGCGGCGGGCGTCACCGTCGCGGTGGCCTCCGGCAACGACGGCCGCGACGCCTGCAACACGTCGCCGGCGCGCGTCCCCGAGGCGATCACGGCCAACGCGTCGGACAAGGCCGACAACCGCGCCACGTTCTCCAACTTCGGCCGCTGCACCGACCTCTTCGCGCCCGGCGCGAACATCACCTCCACCTGGAACAACGGCGCCGAGCGCACGATCAGCGGCACGTCGATGGCGGCGCCGCACGTGGCGGGCGCGGCGGCGCTGCACCTGAGCGCCGCGAAGGCCGCCGCCCCGGCCGACGTGGCCAAGGCGCTGATCGACAACGCCACGCCCGACGTGATCCAGAACCCCGGCGCGAGCACGCCGAACAAGCTGCTGTTCACCGGCTTCATCGGCGGCGGCGAGCCCGGCCCGACCTGCCCGGGCGGCTCGTCCACCGAGGACGTGGCGATCCCGGACGCCGGCGAAGCGGTCACGTCCGGCATCGAGGTGTCCGGTTGCGACGGGGCGGGCACGGCGACGACGTCGGTCAAGGTCGACATCGTGCACCCGTACACCGCCGACCTCGCGGTGGACCTGATCGGCCCGAGCGGCAAGGCGATCCCGCTGCGGCCCTCGGGCGGCGAGAGCTCGCCGGACGGCATCCACGAGACGTTCAAGGTCGACACGTCGGCGGAGACCAAGAACGGCACGTGGAAGTTGCAGGTCAAGGACGTCTACACCTACGACACCGGCACCATCGACGCCTGGTCCATCGCGTTCTGATTCCCTGCTCAGGTTCCCTGCACCCGAACGACACCCGCGGCGCGCGGCGACCCCACGCGCCGCGGGTGCTTCCACCCTGCGCTCGTGGAGGAAGTCCGACGGCTCACCGGCCGACGGCCGCCGCGACGCGACCCCCCTCCGACGCAGTGACCAACTGTCCGCGAGGGTGCGGGTGGGTGGGGGCCGGACCCGGTCCCCACCCACCCGTTTCGTCGTCGGGGCAGGGCTTCGGGCCAGGCGTCAGGCCGGGGTCAGGCCAGCGGGCGGCGTCCGGCGAAGCCCACGTCGGCGCGGTGGTACCAGTGCAGGCCCTCGTCGCCTTCGAGCCAGCACAGCAGCACCGGCACGCCGGCCAGCTCGGCCGGGAAGTCGACCAGCAGCGGCGCGAAGCCCTTCAGCTCCGCGCCCGTCGCCTGCACCGTCGTCATCAGGTCGTCCAGCCTGGCCTGCGCGGCCTTCAGCTCGGGCAGGCCGCCGAGGTCGGTCGGCGCCCCGTCGCCGTTCAGCGACGCGGCCAGCTCGGCGGCGTCGGCGCGGACCTCGACGATCTCGGTCAGCACCGGCAGCAGGCCGGCCAGCTCCGCGCGCGCCTCGGGCACTGTGAACAAGGCCATCCCCCGGTCCGCTCGGGCCTGCCGTACGCGGCACAGGTTACCCGCGGCGGGGGTCGCCGGTGTCGGTCCGGCGACCCCCGCCCGGTCTCAGCGCAGCGGCGGTGAGGCGAGCTTCGCCAGCTCCAGCGCCTGCTCCGGCCACCAGCGGCCGGCCGCCGGCCCGCCCTGGCACTCGCCGTCCGACTCACCGGGCCGCTTGACCCACAGGAACGCGTCCACCAGCGGGATGCCGGTGTTCGCCGTCGGGCGTTCGCCCAGGCCGCGGCCGGGCGGGTTGCACCAGTCGGTCTCGCCCTCGCCGGGCGTGTAGTGGCCCCGGCCGTTGCGGCTGGTGTCCAGCACGAAGTGCGTCATCTTCGACTTGCGCACCGGCATCGCGTCCAGCTCCGCCTCGGCGGGGCAGTCGGCGGCGCCTTCCTCGGTGCGCAGGTAGAGGCACTTGGAGATGCGCGTGCCGTACTGGACCAGGTCCTCGGTGAAGCGGTAGTTCGACGTGTTCAGCGCGAACCCGTCGGCCCGCTCGACACCGCCCCGCAGCAGCCGGTTGACGATGCCCAGCTGCTGCCGCGGCTCGCCGTAGCCCGCGTCGTAGTCGTTGAGCGCCTGCCACGCCGAGTGCCCGGCGTCGAGGTAGACCCTGGTGTGCTTGCCGCGCTTGAGCGCGTCCACCGCGTGGTTGATCTCGCGGAACCGCTGCGGCACCAGCTCCTCGTCCGGGCCGATCGTGCACCACGGCTCGCTGGTCAGCAGGGCCAGGCCGTCCGGCTCGACCACGACGACCGCCTTCTCGTCACCGATGCCGGCGGCGAAGGCGTCGATCCACTCCTTGTACTCCTGCTCGCTGCGCGCGCCGCCCGCCGACCACTGCGAGCAGTCCCGGTACGGCACGAAGTACGCCACGAGCACGGGCACCTGGCCCTTGGCGCGCGCGTTGCGCACGACGTCGCGCACGTCCCGCCGGACCTGCTCGGCGCCCGCGGTGGTGAACCAGATCGCGGTCGGCTGCGCGGCCACGGCGGCCATCAGGTCGGCGTCCGCGGTGCGGCCCTCCGCCCGCCACTGCGCGGCCTGGCGCTTGGCGTTGGACTCCGGTTCGACGTAGAACTTGGTGCCCTTGGGCAGGTGCGGCGGTCCTGAAGCTGTCACCTGTCCGACCTCCGCTCCGGCTCCGCCCGCGCCGACCAGCGCGCACACCACGGCCGCGGCCAGGGTCAACCCGATCCGCCGTCGTCTCGCTGCGTTCTCCACTCGCCTGCTCCTCACATCGCTTCCTGGGAGCGCTCCCAACGAGCCGCCAGCATGCTTCCTCATGAGCTGGATCACAACCCCGACTTGATAGGCAAGTATTCACTTGCCTATCATGGGGTCCGTGGCTGACGATGTCTTCAAGGCGCTGGCCGACCCGACCCGCCGGCGCATCCTCGACGAGTTGGCGGAGCGGGGCGGCCAGTCCTTGTTCGAGATCTGCGCGCGGCTGTCGGCCAAGCACGGCCTGGGGCTCACCCGCCAGGCGGTCAGCCAGCACCTGGCCGTGCTGGAGGCCGCGGACCTGGTCCGCACCCGGCGCGAGGGCCGCTACAAGTTCCACGACCTGAACACCGAACCGCTTGAGCGCATCGCGACTCGATGGCTCAAACCGAACGCACCGGAGCGCACCTCATGAGGATCCACCTGTCCAGCGTCTTCGTCGACGACCAGGAGAAGGCCCTCCGCTTCTACACCGACGTGCTGGGCTTCGTGAAGAAGAACGACGTCCCGCTCGGCGTCCACCGGTGGCTGACCGTGGTCTCACCGGACAACCCCGACGGCGCCGAGCTGGTGCTGGAGCCGGACGAGCACCCGGCCGCCAAGCCCTTCAAGACGGCCCTGGTCGAGGACGGCATCCCGGTCACCTCCTTCGCCGTCGACGACGTGCCCGCCGAGTTCGACCGGCTGCGCGGCCTCGGGGTGCGGTTCACCCAGGAGCCGGCCGAGATGGGTCCCGTCGTCACCGCGGTGCTGGACGACACGTGCGGCAACCTGATCCAGATCGCCCAGTACAAGTGATCGCCGGTCACCGGACCGTCCGGCCGGGACCGTCCCAGTAGGACGGTTCCGGTAGGGCGGTCGGGTCAGCTCGCCTTCGCGTGCCGGACGGGGTCGGTGGGGACGGCTTCGGTGCGCTGGGTCGGGATCTCGTCGAGCGGGGCGTGCAGCAGGGGAGTGGCCTCGGCCAGCAGGCGGCGGGCGTCGCGCAGGCCGGCGGCGATGTGGTCGCGGCGGGCGCGCAGTTCGTCCACCCGCTGCCCGGCCTCGGCGAGGATGCGGCGCGCGTGGTCCTCGGCGTCGCGGACCAGTTGTTCGGCCCGCGCCTGAGCGGCGGCCCGCTGTTCGGCGACGGTGGCGGCGGCTTCGGCGCGGCGGGCGCTCATGGCCAGCTCGAAGTCGACCCGGACCTCCTCGCGGGCCGCCGCCGCCAGGTCGTCCAGCTCGCGCCGCCGCCGCTCGGCCTCGCCGGTCGCCAGCCGGATCCGCTCGGCGGCCTCCTCCATCAGGGCCCGGTGCTCGGCCTCGGCCCGCCGGCGCTGGGCGTCCAGCTCGGCGACCAGGCGTTCCGACCGGTCGCGCACCCTGGCCGCGGCCCGCTCGGCGGTGCTCCAGTGACCCTCGGCGACGGCCCGCGCCCGGGTGACGACCTCCGCCGCCTCCTCGTGCGCCAGCTCGGCCATCCGCCGCAGCCGCTCGGTCAGGGCGGCCGGGCTGATCGGCGTCCGGGAGATCCGGTCGACGTGCTCGCGCAGCGCGCGGATCTCCGCCCGCGCGGTCTCCAGCTGGCGGGCCAGGTCGTCGGCCCTGGCCTCGGCCGCGTCCCGGTCGGCCGCGAGCACCTTCAGCTCCGCTTCCGCGGCCTCCACGTGGCGCCGCACCTGGCGGCGGTCGTAGCCGCGCCACACCACGTCGAAGTCCGCCCGCAACGGGACCAGGTCCCCGTCCACCGCCATCAGCGCCACACCTTCCTCACCGTGATCGCCCGCGTCCCGCCGCGAGCCGCCCATGATCTTGTTAGCACTCCCGGGCGTGGAGGCCAATCGGCCGGCCCGGGTCGATCGGCGAGCGGGGTTTGGTAACCCGATGGGGTGTGAACCCACTCGTGACCGACCGCCCGCTGCGACGCTTGGCAGCAGCGGGCGTCCTGTTGTCCGCAGCCGCTGTGGAGGATCACCGATGAGCGTGGAAAAGCCGTGGAACGACGTGCCCGACCAACTGCGCGCGGTCGACCAGGACAACGACTCCGGGACCGTGGACGAGGAGGCGTCGGTCGGCAGGCCGCAGACCCCGGCGGAGCCGCCGGAGGTGCCCGAGGCCGACCCGGCCGACGTCGCCGACCAGCACCGGGACGTGCCGCTGCCCGACGACGGGCCCGTGCCGGACGGGGGCTGGTAGCCCCTCAGGGCGCCTGACCGGCGATCGCGTCGACCAGCTGCGGGCCGTCCAGCAGCACGCGGTCGTTGTGGTCGGCGCCCGTCACCTCGACCGCCCGGGCGCCGGCCGCCGTCGCGACCGCGCGGCTCTGCTCGGGCGGCACGACCGCGTCCGCCGTGCCGAGGACGACGGTGACCGGCGCGTCGACCCGCGCCACGTGCTCGGCGGTGCGGAACGCGTCCCGCAGCAGCCACCGGACCGGCAGGAACGGGTAGTGCCGCGCGCCGACCGCCGCCAGGTCGGTGAACGGCGAGCGCAGCACCAGCGCGGCGGGCGGGTGCTCGGTGGCGAGTTCGGCGACCACCGCCGACCCCAGGCTCTCGCCGAAGTACAGCAGCCGCTCCGGCGGCACGCCCGCCTCGCGCACCAGGAAGTCGCGGGCGGCGCGCGCGTCCAGCGCCAACCCGGCCTCGGTCGGGTCGCCGGGGTTGCCGCCGTAGCCGCGGTAGTCCAGGAGCAGCACGGACAGGCCGCGGGCGGTGAGGGCGCGGGCGAGCGGGACGCGCAGGCCCCGGTTCCCGGCGTTGCCCGGCGCGACGAGCACGGTGGCGCGGGCCGCGTCGACCGGGAAGTGCCACGCGGTCAGCCGCAGGTCGTCGGCGGTGCGGAGGGTGACGTCACGCCCGCCGGGCAGCACCTCGGCCGCGTCCGGCAGCGGTCCGCCGGACGGCAGGTAGACGAGCTCGCGCTGGAACGCGAACACACCGCCGAACACCACGGTCACGATGATGGCGACGACCGCGAGCACGGACAACAACCGCTTGCGCACCTCACCATCATGCGGGGCGACGAGTGGCGGCTCGACGCGGTCGGCCGCGCTCAGCGGGAGGCGGCCTCGCCGACGAGCGTGCCCAGCCGGTGGTGGGCGAGGCGGTGCAGCATCTCGGCCATGGCCTCGGGGGTGATCTGGCCCTGAAGGTCGCGGCGGGCGTCCAGCACGGTGCTCGCCACCACGCCGCGCGACAGCCTGCCGGCGAACTCGGCGGACAGCTTGCGCACGGCTTCCCGGTAGTGCCGGTCGGTCTGGTACTGGTCGTGGTCCACGGCTGCCCCCGCCTTCGTCCCGGATGAACCCATGGTGCGCCGAACCGCCTGGTGGGGACCTGACAACTGGCTTACAACCCCGCCGCCGTGGTGGTCGGCGTCGAGCCGGTGGTGGTGGGCGGCGCGGTGGTCGTGGAGGTGGTCGGGTCCGGCCGCTGGGTGAGCGTCGGCGTCGGCACGGGGTTCGCGGTGGAGGTGACCAGCGGTTCCGGTTCGTCCTGGGTGGTGACGCCGCACGACGTGACCAGGGCCGCCACGGCCAGCAAGAGCGCTGCGAGCCTCATCTCCCACCTTCCGGCAGTTCCACCACGAACCGGGCGCCGCCGCCCGGCCGGTCCTCCACCCGCACCGTGCCACCGTGCCGGTGCACGTGCTGCGCGACCAGCGCCAGGCCCAGGCCGCTGCCGGTGTCCGCGCCGCGGCTGCCCGCCCGCGCGCCCCGGTCGAACCGGTCGAAGATGCGGTCCCGCAGTTCCGGCGGCACGCCCGGCCCGGCGTCGTCCACCTCGATCCGGGCCCGCCCCGACCGGGAGAACACGCCGATCCGCACCACGCCGCCCGCGTGCCGCTCGGCGTTGTCGAGCAGGTTGTCGACGGCCCGGTCCAGCCGGCGGCGGTCGCCGAGCACCTGCGGCGGCGGTGAGCCGGTGTCCACCGGCACCGGGCCGCCCGGTCGGGCCGCGACGACGTTGCCGACCAGGGTGACCAGGTCGATGGTCTCCAGCGTGGGGTCCTCGTCCTGCTGGTCGGCCCGGGAGATCTCCAGCAGGTCCACCACCAGCCGGGCGAACCGGTCCACCTCCGACGTCAGCAGGTCCAGCGCCTTGCCCGCGGTGCCGGGCACCTCGACCCGGCGGCGGCGCAGCACCTCGGCGGCGTTGACCATGGTCGTCAACGGCGACCGCAGCTCGTGGCTCACGTCGCCCGCGAACCGCGCGTCGCGCCGCACCCGCTGCTCCAGCGCCTCGGCGGTCGCGTTGAACGTCCCGGCCAGCGACGTCAGGTCGGGGTCGGTCTGGGTCGGCAGCCGGGACCGCAGGTCGCCGCCCGCGATCCGGGAGGCGGCCCTGGTCAGCTCGGTCAGCGGGCGCAGCGCCCGCCTGCTCGCCCACGAGCCCAGCGCCACCCCCAGCAGGCCGCTGGCCACGGTGACGGCCACCAGCAGGGCGCTGAGGAACCGGAACGTCCGGTCCAGCTGCACCAGCGGCGCCAGCTCGACGTAGGCGGCGTCGGTCGACTCGATCGGCAGCGACACGGCCAGCACCGGGACGCCGTCCGCGACGATCCGCTGCGCGGCGGGCGTGCCCGCGCGGGCCAGGTCGACCAGCCGCCGGGGCAGGCCGCGCGCGTCCACCTGCCGCCCGCTGGTCAGCACCTGGCCGTCGTGGAACAGCAGGATGGTGGAGTCCGGGCCGGTGGTCAGCCCGGTGAGCAGCCCGGTCAGCCCGCCGGAGCCGGTGCGCAGCGCCTCGTCGACCAGCCGCACGTTGACCTCGGCCTGCCGGACCGCGCTCTGCTCGCGCTGGCGCAGCATGTAGCCGGAGGTGAGGTTCCACACCGCCACCGCCACCGCGCTGGTCAGCAGCACCGAGCCGAGCCCGAGGGCGAGCGCGACCCGCCAGCGCAGGGAGAACCGCCGGCGCAGCGGGAACGGCCGGCGCGGGGGGAACCGCGGCATCAGGCGTCCACCCGGTAGCCCGCGCCGCGCACCGTCACGACCAGCGTCGGCTCGTCCGGGTTCGCCTCGACCTTGCGGCGCAGCCGGCGGATGTGCACGTCGAGCAGCCGGGTGTCGCCGAAGTAGTCGTAGCCCCAGACGCGCTGCAGGAGCTGTTCGCGGGTCACGATCCGGCCGCCCGCCGACGCCAGCTCCACCAGCAGCCGGAACTCCGTCCGCGTCACGTGCACCTCGTGCCCGGAGCGCTGCACGGTGCCGACGTCCGGCCGGATCTCCAGGTCGCCGACGCGGATCACCTCGTCCTGCCGGCCGCCGCCGCGCCGCCGCAGCAGCGCCCGGATGCGGGCCGCCAGCACGCTCGCCACCAGTGGTTTCGTCACGTAGTCGTCCGCGCCCGCCTCCAGCCCGGCGATCACGTCGGCGGCGTCGGCGCGCGCGGTCACGATGATGATCGGCAGGTCGCCGCGGGACCGCAGCAGCCGGCACACCTCCAGGCCGTCCACCCCGGGCAGCATCAGGTCCAGCAGCACGACGTCGAACGCGGCGCCCTCCAGCAGGTCGAGCGCTTCCTCGCCGGACACCGCGTCGCTGACCGCGAAGCCCTCGTCGGCGAGGGCGAGCCCCAGCGCCTGGCGGATGTGCTCGTCGTCCTCGACCAGCAGTACGGACAACTCCATGGCACTGGATCCTCGTGCTAGGGGCCACCATAGTGCCGCACGACCACTCTCCGTGCACTGATCGCAAGCTGATCGCAAGGTTGCGCACGGGCGTTTCCGGCTGCGGCGGTCCGGGTCCGCACGACAATCCGGGTGCACGACCCAGCGTCGGCCGCGAGGCGGTCGGAGCCCGCCCCGCACCCGACTCGGAAGTGGATACCGGTACTGTGACCGCCATCCCCGGTGACCACGACACGTCCCAGCTCGTCCTGATCTGCGACCACTGCGGACGTGCCCACCACCGGCCCGGCGAGGCCGCCGCCACCTGGAAGCCGCTCTGGGCGCAGGCCGTCACGGAGGGTTGGCACGGCCTCGACCGCCCGGTCGGCCCGCACTTCTGCTTCCGCTGCACCGGCTGATCCCGCCGGACCGCGCACCCGACGCCGTCCTCTTGGGACGACCCGCCGGTGCTCCGCGCGCCCGCCTCCCGATACAGTACGGGGGTAGGGTGAGCGTGGTCACCGCTCCGGGTTCCCGGGTTGACCGCGATACCCCCCAGGGGTATGAATGTCCCAGGCGCGCCGCCGAACCCGACGGGTGGCCGAGGGGAGTGGGGCATGCGGGGTCGCAGCTCGGACAAGGACGCCGTCCTCAAGCGCTTGCGCCGGGTGGAGGGCCAGGTCCGGGGCCTGCAGCGGATGGTGGAGGGCGACGAGTACTGCATCGACGTCCTGACCCAGGTCGCGGCGGCCACCAAGGCCCTGCAGGCCGTCTCCCTGAACCTGCTCGACGAGCACCTGAAGCACTGCGTCGCCGACGCGCTGGCACAGGGCGGCGACGGCGCCGACGCCAAGGTCCGCGAGGCGAGCGAGGCGATCGCCCGCCTGGTGCGGTCCTGAACCGAAACGACAACGAGGAGCACGACATGGCCGAGTCCACTTTCACCGTCACCGGCATGACCTGCGGTCACTGCGTGGCGTCCGTGACCGAGGAGGTCGCCAGGATCGACGGCGTGACCGCCGTGGACGTCGACCTGCCGACCGGCGCGGTCAAGGTGACCAGCGAGGCCCCGGTCGCGGAGGCGGACGTGCGCACCGCCGTCGAAGAGGCGGGTTACGCGCTCGCCGGCTGAGGACCGGCCACCGGTGGTACCCCGGTGGGGACCACCACAGGCACGAACGGCACGACGGCCGATCCGGAGCCCGCCGGGAGGCGGGCTCCACCAGTCTCGAGGACTGAGAGATGAACACAGCAGCGAAGCTCTCCGCCTACGGTGCGGTGCTCGCCCTGGTCGCCGGTGGCGCCTGGGCGGCCGGCAGCGCTGTCGGTCCCTTCGCCGTCGAAGCCGCCCCGCGCGGCCACGACGGGACGTCCGGCGCTGAGGGCGCCGGGCACGGGGACGACCACGGCGGCACCGTCGCGGAGGCCGCGGACCAGCCCGCCGGGCTGGCGTCGTCCAGGGGCGGCTACACCCTCACGCCCACCGACACGACGCTGACCACGGGATCCGACTCCTTCTCGTTCCGCGTGCTGGGGCCCGACGGCGCGGCGGTCACCGCCTTCGACGTCGAGCACGACAAGCGGATGCACCTCATCGTGGTCCGGCGCGACACGTCCGGCTTCCGGCACGTCCACCCCGAGATGGCGGCCGACGGCACGTGGACCGCGCCGCTGGACGTCGCCGGTGCGGGCTCCTACCGGGTGTTCGCCGACTTCAAGCCGACCGGCGGCGAGGCGACCACGCTCGGCGTCGACGTCTCCGCGCCCGGCGTCTACGAGCCGCGCGCCTACCCGCCGTCCCGGGTGTCCGAGGTCGACGGCTACCGGGTGCGCCTGGACGGCGTCCTGGTGGCGGGCAGGGCGTCACCCGTGCAGCTGACCGTCAGCCGGGACGGCGCGCCGGTCACCGACCTCCAGCCCCACCTGGCGGCGTACGGCCACCTGGTGGCGTTGCGCGAGGGCGACCTCGCCTACCTGCACGTGCACCCCGAGGGCGCGCCCGGTGACGGCCGGACGGCCGCGGGGCCGCGGGTCGCGTTCGTGGCGGAGGTGCCGTCGGCCGGTCGCTACCGGCTGTTCCTGGACTTCCGGCACGACGGGGTGGTCCGCACCGCGGAGTTCACCGTCACCGCGGCGGCGGCGGACGGGCACGAGGAGGACGGGCACAGCCATGGCTGACACCGACGTCGAACTGGCCATCACCGGCATGACCTGCGCGTCGTGCGCGGCGCGGATCGAGCGCAAGCTGAACAAGCTGGACGGCGTGACCGCGACGGTGAACTACGCCACCGAGAAGGCCCGCGTCACGTTCCCCGCCGACGTCGACCCGCGGCTGCTGGTCGAGACGGTCGAGGCGGCGGGCTACCAGGCGACGCTGCCGGTCGTCGAGACCGGGACCGGGCAGGCCGTCGAAGAAGAGGACGACCCGACCGGGGCGTTGCGGCAGCGGCTCGTCGTCTCGACGGCGCTGGCGGCGCCGGTGGTGCTGCTGGCGATGGTCCCGGCCCTGCAGTTCACCCACTGGCAGTGGATCTCGCTGACGCTGGCCGCGCCGGTGCTGGTGTGGGGCGCGTGGCCGTTCCACCGGGCCGCGTGGACGAACCTGCGGCACGGCGCGGCCACCATGGACACGCTGGTCTCGATGGGCACCGTCGCGGCGTTCGCCTGGTCGTTGTACGCGCTGCTGTTCGGCACGGCGGGCACGCCCGGCATGACGCACCCGTTCGAGCTGACCATCTCCCGCACCGACGGCGCGGGCGCGATCTACCTGGAGGTCGCGGCCGGGGTGACGGTGTTCATCCTGGCGGGTCGTTATTTCGAGGCGCGGTCCAAGCGGCGGGCGGGCGCGGCGCTGCGGGCGTTGCTGGAGCTGGGCGCGAAGGACGTCGCCGTGCTGCGGGACGGGCGCGAGGTGCGCGTCCCGGTCGGCGAGCTGGCCGTCGGCGACCGGTTCGTGGTGCGGCCCGGCGAGAAGATCGCCACCGACGGCGTCGTGGTCGAGGGCAGCTCGGCGGTCGACGCGAGCATGCTGACCGGCGAGTCCGTGCCGGTCGAGGTCGGGCCCGGCGCCGCGGTGGTCGGCGGGACGGTCAACGCGGGCGGCCGGCTGGTCGTGCGGGCCACCCGGATCGGGTCGGACACGCAGTTGGCGCAGATGGCGAAGCTGGTCGAGGACGCGCAGACCGGCAAGGCCGAGGCGCAGCGGCTGGCGGACCGGATCTCGGCGGTGTTCGTGCCGGTGGTGATCGCGATCGCGGTGGGGACGCTGGCGTTCTGGCTGGGCGCGGGTGGCGGCTCGGCGGCGGCGTTCACGGCGGCGGTCGCGGTGCTGATCATCGCGTGCCCGTGCGCGTTGGGCCTGGCCACGCCGACGGCGCTGCTGGTCGGCACCGGGCGTGGCGCGCAGCTCGGCATCCTGATCAAGGGACCGGAGGTGCTGGAGTCGACCCGCCGGGTGGACACGGTGGTGCTGGACAAGACCGGCACCATCACCACGGGGCGGATGAGCCTGGTGGCCGTGCACGCGGCGGAGGGCGTTCGGGAGGACGAAGCGCTGCGGCTGGCCGGTGCGCTGGAGCACGCGTCCGAGCACCCCGTCGCGAGGGCCGTCGCGGTGGGCGCGGCGGAGCGGGTCGGCGACCTGCCCGAGGTGGAGGACTTCCGCAGCTTCGAAGGTCTCGGCGTGCAGGGCGTGGTCGACGGGCACGCGGTGGTCGTCGGGCGCGAGCGGCTGCTGGCCGAGTGGGGCGTGCGCCTGGACGGTCCGCTGGCCGAGGCGAAGCGGGCCGCCGAGCGGGGTGGCCGCACGGCCGTGCTGGTCGCGTGGGACGGCGCGGCGCGTGCCGTGCTGGTGGTGTCGGACACCGTGAAGCCGACGTCCGCGCAGGCCGTGCGGCAGTTGCGGGGGCTCGGGTTGACGCCGGTGCTGCTGACCGGTGACAACGAGGCGGCGGCGCGGGCGGTGGCGGCCGAGGTCGGCATCGAGCGGGTCGTCGCCGAGGTGCTGCCGGAGGGCAAGGTCGACGTCGTCGCCCGGTTGCAGGGCGAGGGCAGGGTCGTGGCGATGGTCGGTGACGGGGTGAACGACGCGGCGGCGTTGGCCAAGGCCGACCTGGGGCTGGCGATGGGCACCGGCACGGACGCGGCGATCGAGGCCAGTGACCTCACGCTGGTGCGCGGCGACCTGCGTTCGGCGGTGGACGCGATCCGGTTGTCGCGGCGGACGTTGGGGACGATCAAGGGCAACCTGTTCTGGGCGTTCGCGTACAACGTCGCGGCGCTGCCGCTGGCGGCGGCGGGGTTGCTGAACCCGATGATCGCGGGTGCGGCGATGGCGTTCTCGTCGGTGTTCGTGGTGTCGAACAGCCTGCGGTTGCGCGGGTTCCGCGGCACGGCCGACGGCGAGGGCCGGCCGACGCGCCCGGCCGGGTCCACTCGGGACAAGGTGCCCGCCGGGGTGTCCTGAGCGTTGAACTCAGGGGTCCTGGACGTAGGACTCTCGCGCCGTGGACGTAGGACTCTCGCGTGCTGGACGTAGGACACGCGCGAGAGTCCTGCGTTCGGGGGTGGTGAGTCGCGCGGTCAGGTGGATTCGCGGATGACCAGGCGGCAGGGGTGGCGGACGACGCCGGTCGGGCGTCGGCCGTCCAGGGCGGTGAAGAGGTGGCGCGCGGCGGCGGTGCCGAGGCGTTCCAGGTCCAGGTCCACCGTGGTCAGCGGCGGGCGGCAGTCGGCGGCGAACTCCTCCCAGTTGTCGTAGCCGACGATCGCCACGTCGTGCGGGACGCGCTTGCCCAGGTCGGTGAGCGCGTCCGCGACACCGGTCGCGATCTGGTCGTTGCCGCAGAACACCGCGTCCACCGCCGGGTCGGTGGCCAGCAGCGACCCGGCCGCGTGCCTGCCCCAGCGCTGCGACCACTCGCCGTACAGCGGCGCGCCGCCCGCCAGCGGCAGGCCGTGCTCGGCCAGCACCCGGCGCAGCGCGGTGACCCGGTCGCGCGCGGCGCGGTAGGTCTGCGGGCCGGTGATGTGGCCGATGCGCCCGCGCCGCAACGACACCAGGTGCTCGACGGCGAGCCGGGCGCCGCCCTCGTCGTCGGCGATCACCGACAGGTCCCGCGGGTCGCTGGACTCGCAGTAGACGTACACCACCGGCACCGGGATGTCCTCGGTCAGCGACGGCCGGATGTCGTTGTCGTCGCCCAGCACGATGAACCCGTCGACCTGCCGGGCCAGCAGCGTGCTGATGTAGTGCCGACGCCGGATCGCGTCGCCGCGCGCGTCGCACAGCAGCACCGACATCTGCTCGTTCGCCAGCGCGTTCTCCACGCCCAGCAGGATCGGGATGGCGAACCGGCCGCCCAGCTCGTCGGTGAGCAGCCCGATCGTGCGGGTCCGCCCCGAGATCAGGCCCCTGGCCAACGCGTTCGGCTGGAACGACAGCTCGGCGGCGGCCCGCAGCACGCGGTCGCGGGTGGCGGGCGCGACCTCGTCCCTGGCGTTGATGGCCTTGGACGCGGTGGAGATCGAGACGCCGGCCAGCCGCGCCACGTCGCTGAGGGTCACCGCGTCGGACCGCCGTCTACCCATCGAAAGCCTTTCGAAAGAGTTTGTCGAACGCCGAACTGGTTGTAGGTGCACTTCACCACCGTGACTGGTCATGGTGGGGCACGTTTCCGGGTGGCCACAAGGACCATTGCCGAAAAGGTTTTCGGCTGCCAGAGTCAGGACGGGGGGCACGCGGACCGCGGGAGGTTGGGATGACAGTGACGTCACCGGACACCACTGCCGTCGGGGGACGCCCGGTCGTGCCGTCGCGCGGCCCGCTGCGACCGCTCGGCCAGGACGAGGTCCGCGTCACCGGCGGTTTCTGGCGGGTCCGCCAGGACGTCAACGCCGCCGCGAGCCTGCCGCACGCCCGGTCGTGGATGGACCGGCTCGGCTGGACCGGCAACTTCACCGCGCCGGACGCCGCCGCCGCGCACCGCCGCGGCCGGGAGTTCACCGACTCCGAGGTCTACAAGCTGCTGGAGGCGATGTCCTGGGAGGTCGGCCGGGGCGTCACCGAGCGGGGGCCGCTGGAGGCCCGGATCGCCGAGCTGACCGACGCCATCGCGTCGGCCCAGGCGCCGGACGGCTACCTGCACACCGCCTTCGGCCGGCCCGGCCAGCCGGCCAGGTACAGCGACCTGCTGTGGGGCCACGAGCTGTACTGCACCGGCCACCTGCTCCAGTCGGCCGTGGCCCGCGCCCGGACGGGCGGCGGTGACGCGGACCCGCTGCTCGCGGTGGCCCGGCGCGCCGCCGACCACGTGTGCGAGGTGTTCGGCCCGGACGGCCTGCCGGCGATCTGCGGCCACCCGGAGGTCGAACCGGCCCTGGTGGAGCTGTTCCGGGTCACCGGCGAGCAGCGCTACCTGGACCAGGCCGCGCTGTTCGTCGACCGGCGCGGCCACCGGACGCTGCCGCGCAACCACCTCGGCTGGTCCTACGCGGGCGACGACCAGCCGGTGCGGGAGGCGACCGTGCTGCGCGGCCACGCGGTGCGCGCGCTCTACCTGGCGGCGGGCGCGGTGGACGTCGCGGTGGAGACCGGCGACGACGAGCTGCTGCAGGCCGTCGCGGCCCAGTTCGACCGGGCGCTGGCGCGGCGCACCTACCTGACCGGCGGCATGGGCTCGCGGCACCAGGACGAGGCGTTCGGCGACGACTTCGTGCTGCCGTCCGACCGCGCGTACTCCGAGACGTGCGCCGGGGTGGCGGCGATCATGCTCGCCTGGCGGTTGCTGCTGGCCACCGGCGACGGGCGCTACGACGAGGTGATCGAGCGCGTCCTGTACAACGTCGTCGCCACCGCGATCGGCGACGACGGCCGGTCGTTCTTCTACGCGCACACCCTGCACCAGCGCACGCCCACCGCCGCGGCGCCCTCGGACGAGGAGCAGCTGGGGTTCGGCGGCGGGCCGCGGGCGCCGTGGTTCGAGGTGTCCTGCTGCCTGGGGAACACGGCCCGCCTGCTGGCCGCGCTGTCCTGCTACCTGGTCACCGCCGACGACACCGGCCTGCGGCTGCACCAGTACGTCGACTCGGAGATCGCCACCCGGCTGGCCGACGGCCGCGAGGTGGGCCTGCGGGTGCGCTCCGGCCTGCCGGACGGCGGTTCGGTGGCGGTGCGGGTGACCAGGACCGACGACCAGCCGTGGTCGATCACCCTGCGGGTGCCGCAGTGGGCGGTGGGCGCGGAGCTGGTCACCACGCACGGCCGCCGCCGGGTGCCGGTGGGCGACATCGTGGTGTACCGGACGTTCGCGGTCGGCGAGGAGATCCGGTTGGAGCTGCCGGTGCGGCCCCGCTTCACCACCCCCGACCCGCGGATCGACGCGACGCGCGGCTGCGTGGCCGTCGAACGCGGTCCGCTGGTGTACTGCGCCGAGTCGGTCGGCGCGGACGCGGTCGACCTCGACACCCTGCGCGTGGACGACTCGGCGCCGCCGGTCGACGCGGCGGCGGGCGTCGAGGTCCGCGCCCGGTTCGACGCGCCGGGCGCGGACGCGTGGCCCTACGCCCCGGCCGATCCGACCCCGTCCGGCCCGCGGCCACCCGCCACCACCGCGACCGCCCCGCTGCGCCTGGTGCCCTACCACCGCTGGGCCCGCGGCGGCCCGTCGACCATGAGGGTCTGGCTGCCGACCACCTGACCCGCTCGAACCCCGACCGCGCCCGAAGGAGGACCGGTGACGACCGACGAGTCCACCGCCGCTCCCGACGCGCGCGGAGCGGGGATGGCGTCCACGGCAGTGCCCTGCCCCACGTTCTCCGCCGCCACGCAACGCAGCTACGTCCGCGGGTTCGCGTCAGGGGCCGCCAAGGGCTGACCCGTGCACGCGTGGACCGGCCGAACCGACGCTGCTTCGGCAACCGGAAGGAAGATCGTCGTGTCACGACCATGGATGAGAACGCTGCTCGGCGCGGTGACCCTGGCCCTGGCCCTGAGCGGCGCGGGCGTCGCGCAGGCGGAGGACGCGCGTGACGTCGCGGTCGCCGCGAACCCGGCGACCTGGAGCCCGCCGTCGAACCTGGTCACCCCGCTGAACCAGGTCTGGTCGCACCAGGAGAGCACGTACGGCAACCTGTACGGGTTCCGCAACTACGGCTGGGACCAGGTCTTCGCCAACGGCGGCTACCTGAACTTCTGCGTGCGGTGGGACTCGTCGGCCCCGGTGAGCGCGGCGCTGCGGGACCGCATCCACGCCAAGCTCGCCGAGCAGTACAAGAAGTGGACCGACCTGGTGGTGGGCCACAACAACTGGCCGTACGCGCAGGTGCCGGTCAAGGTCGTCGGCTGGGCGGTGCGCGACCGCAACACGCTGCAGTGGAGCGACAACTCGGTCGACATCTACGTCGACAACATCCGCGAGAACGCGCCGCAGTGCGCCGAGCCGTGCGGCCGGTTCTTCGTCCGCGACGGCCAGTACCGCAACTGCCCCGGCGGGGTGGCCCGGCACTACGACCAGTCGCTGTGGCTGACCGCGGGCATGGGCGGCGGCGCGGGCGGCGACTGGGGCCAGCGGATCGGCAGCGAGTACTTCGTCAACAACCTCAACTCGCCCAACGTGCACATCCTGCTGCACGAGATCGGCCACACCTTCGGGCTGGACGACTTCTACGACTGGACGCCGTCCGGCGTGGGCGGCTTCCTGATGAAGGCGGGCAGCGCGTCCACGATCACCGAGTTCGACGCCTGGATGTTCCGCGACTGGTGGCGTCACCTGAAGAGCCGCTACGGCCGCTGAGCGAAGCGCCGACGCCCCCGGTCCCCGCACCCGGGGGCGTCGGCCCCCTGTCACGGAAGGTGACGCGCATGTCCCTGCCAACCCCCTCCCGCCGTGCCGTGCTGCGCGCGGGCGCGGTGGTCGCCTCGGCCACCGCCCTGCCCGCCCTGTCCACGACGACCACCGCGAACGCCGCCACCGACACCGCCGCTGTCGCCGCCGCCAGGCCGGACACCGGTGTGTCGGCGCACCCGTTCCCGCTCGGCGCGGTGACGCTGCTGGCCGGTCCGTTCCAGTCCAACACCGCCCGCACGCACGCCTACCTGAAGTTCCTCGACCCGGAACGCCTGCTGCACACGTTCCGGCTCAACGTCGGCCTGCCGTCCTCGGCCACCCCGTGCGGCGGGTGGGAGTCGCCGACCACCGAGCTGCGCGGCCACTCCACCGGCCACGTGCTGACCGCGCTCGCCCAGGCGTTCGCGAGCACCGGCGACACCGCGTTCCGCGCCAAGGGCGACCACCTGGTCGCCCAGCTGGCGATCTGCCAGGACCGGGCGCAGGCCGCCGGGTACAACACCGGCTACCTGTCGGCGTTCCCGGAGAGCTTCATCGACCGCGTCGAAGCGCGCCAGCAGGTCTGGGCGCCCTACTACACCCTGCACAAGGTCTTCGCCGGGCTGCTGGACATGCACCTGCTGGCGGGCAACGCGCAGGCGTTGACCGTGCTGACCCGGATGGCCGCCTGGGTGGGCCGGCGCAACGGCCGGCTGACGCTCGCCCAGCGGCAGAACATGCTCAAGACCGAGTTCGGCGGCATGAACGAGGTGCTGGCCAACCTGTACCAGCTCACCGGCGACCCGGCGCACCTGATGGCCGCGCAGCACTTCGACCACGCCGAGGTCTTCGACCCCCTGGCCGCCAACACCGACGCGCTCAACGGCTACCACGCCAACACCCAGATCCCGAAGGCGCTCGGCGCGATCCGCGAGTACCACGCCACCGGCCTGACCCGGTACCGCGACATCGCGACCAACTTCTGGAACATCGTGGTCGGCGCGCACACCTACGCCATCGGCGGCAACTCCAACGGCGAGTACTTCAAGCCGCCCGGCCGGATCGCGTCGGAGCTGTCGGACCACACGTGCGAGTGCTGCAACACCTACAACATGCTGAAGCTGACCCGCCAGCTGTTCCGCACCGACCCGCGGGCGCACTACTTCGACTTCCACGAGAAGGCCCTGTACAACCACCTGCTCGGCGCGCAGAACCCGGCGTCCGCGCACGGCCACCACAGCTACTACGTGCCGCTGCGACCCGGCGGCCGGCGCACCTACAGCAACGACTACCAGGACTTCACCTGCTGCCACGGCACCGGGATGGAGACCAACACCAAGCACGGCGACAGCATCTACTTCCACTCCGGCGAGACGCTGTACGTCAACCTGTTCATCGCCTCCGCGCTCACCTGGCCGGGCCGGGGGATCTCGGTGCGGCAGGACACCGGCTTCCCGGAGTCGGCCGCCACCAGGCTCACCGTGACCGGCTCCGGCCACGTCGACCTGCGGGTGCGCGTCCCGTCCTGGGCGGCGGGCGCGCAGCTCCGGCTGAACGGCGCGGTGCAGGACGTGCCGACCGTGCCGGGCACCTACGCCCGCCTGGACCGCACGTGGAGCAGCGGCGACGTGGTCGACCTCGCCCTGCCGATGGCGCTGACCCGCGAGCCGGCGCCGGACAACCCGGCGGTGCAGGCCGTCAAGCACGGGCCGATCGTGCTCGCGGGCGGTTACGGCACGACCGACCTGACGTCGATGCCGACGCTCCAGCCGGGGACGCTGCGCGCGACGTCCACCCCGCTGCGGTACACGGCGACGGCGAGCACGGGCCAGGTGGCGCTGCAGCCGTTCTACCAGACGCACGGGCAGCGCTACACGGTCTACTGGAACGTCGCCGACACGCCCGCGCCGCCGCCGTTCATCGCGTACTACCCGTTCGACGAGGCGGCGGGCTCGGTGGCGGCGGACGCCACCGGCAACGGCCGCACCGCCACCCTCGCCGGCACCGCGCGGTGGACCACGGGCCGCTCGGGCTCGGCGGTCGACCTGGGCGGCGCGGGCGAGCACGTGCTGCTGCCCTCGGGCCTGCTGGCGGGCGCGACGGCGTTCAGCGTGGCCACCTGGGTGTGGCTGGGCGCGGTGACCACGTGGGCGCGCGTGTTCGACTTCGGCTCCGGGCCGAGCGCGTGCCTGTTCCTCACCCCGCGCAGCTCGGCGGGCGGGGCGCGGTTCGCCATCACCACCGGCGGCTCGGGCGCCGAGCAGCGCGTCGACGCCCCGTCGCCGCTGCCCGCGGGCGTGTGGACGCACGTCGCCGTGACCCAGACCGGCAACCTCGGCGTGCTCTACGTCAACGGCGTCGAGGCGGCCCGGAACACGGCGCTGACCGTGCGGCCGTCCGCGCTGGGCAGCACCACGCAGAACTGGATCGGGCGCTCCCAGTACTCGGGCGACCCGTACCTGGACGGCGCCGTGGACTCGTTCCGGGTCTACGGCCGCGCCCTCACCGCCGCCGAGGTGGCCGACCTGCACTCCACCGGCCGCTGACCGACATCCCCCACCGTTAGGACCCCCACCCATGCGCACCCGACACCGGGCGGTGAAGCTGGGCGCGGCACTCGCGCTCGTCGCCTCCGCCGCCGTCAGCCCGGCCGCGTTCGCGGCCAACCCGATCATCACGAGCTACTACACCGCCGACCCCGCCCCGCTGGTCGTCGGCAACACGATGTACATCTACGCGGGCCGCGACGAGGCCGCCCAGGGCAACAACAACTTCGTGATGCGCGAGTGGCGGGTGCTGTCCTCGACGGACGCCGCCACGTGGACCGACCACGGCGCGAAGGCGAACATCGGCACGTTCCCGTGGGCCGGCGCGGACGCGTGGGCCAGCGAGGTCGAGCCGAAGAACGGCAAGTACTACTGGTACACCTCGGTCAACGGCAACGGCGCCGGGTGGATGGACATCGGCGTCGCGGTCGGCGACAGCCCGCTCGGCCCGTTCCGCGACGCCAAGGGCGGGCCGCTGGTCAGCGACAGCACCCCCAACTCGTCCGGCCTGAACATCGACCCGACGGTGTTCACCGACGATGACGGCCAGAGCTACCTCTACTGGGGCGGCTACTGGGGCGTGCGCGCCGCGAAGCTCAAGGCCAACATGATCGAGCTGGACGGCGCGGTCGTCACGCCGCAGGGCCTGGCGAACTACTGGGAAGCGCCCTGGATGTTCAAGCGCAACGGCCTGTACTACATGGTGTACGCGGCCAACGACACCAACGGCTGCGTGACCAGCTCCAGCTACGCCTGCCAGCGCTACGCCACCGCCACCAGCCCGCTGGGGCCGTGGACGCACCGCGGCGTCGTGCTCGACCAGGTGTCCTCGACCACGAACCACGCGGGCGTCGTGCAGTTCAACGGTCAGTGGTACATCGTCTACCACAACGCCAACGCGCCCGGCGGCGGCAACTTCCGCCGTTCCGTCGCGGTGGACCTGCTGCACTTCAACGCCGACGGCACGATGCGCAAGGTCACCCAGACCACCACCGGGCCGCCGCCCAATCCCGGCGGCAACCCGGGTCCGGGCACGAACCTGGCCCCGTCCGCGACCGCCTCCGCCTCGCACGTCTCGGCCTGGGAGTCGTTGGCCGCGCTGAACAACGGCGGCGCGCCCGCGAACTCCGCGGACCGCTCCAACCTCGTCTACGGCAACTGGCCGGAGCGGGGCACGCAGTGGGTCGAGTACCAGTGGCCGACCGCGAAGTCGGTGAACGAGGTGGCCACGTACTGGTTCGACGACGACCAGGGCATCGACCTGCCCGCGTCGTGCAAGGTGCAGCACTGGAACGGCAGCGCCTACGTCGACGTGCCCGGCCAGTCGGCGTGCGGCGTCGTGGGCAACGCGTTCAACACGACCACGTTCACCGCCGTGAGCACCACGCGGCTGCGGTTGTCGATCACCTCGAAGCCCGACTTCTCGACGGGGGTGTTGGAATGGCAGGCTTTCCAGGCGTGAGCCGGCGGTTGGCGGCCGTCGTGGTGCTCGGCGCGCTCCTCGTGCCGACGACGCCCGCGTCGCCCGCCTCGGCCGCGCAGACGATCGGCTACCCGACGTTCAGCGGGCCGTCGATCCCCGCGCCGCCGGTCGGCTACAGCACCGGCAGCACCATGCGGGCCATCTACGACGCCGAGAGCGGCGGCGCCGACTTCTGGGTGGACCGGCTGCTCGCGCGGCCCGGCAACGACCCGGCCGGGCCGTGGCTGATGACCCGCGGTCGCGGCATGTTCATGCACACCCACAACCCCGCGGTGATCGGGTTCGGCGGCAACGCGGCCTACTGGGACAACATCAGCAGCCAGAACGCCTACGCGGTCACCGTCGGCTCGGGGGCGCTGACCGAGCAGGTGTCGAGCCGGTGGCAGGCCCCGAGCCACTGGAAGGGCGTCTACACCGGCACCGGCCTGCGGGTGGAGGTGGCGAAGTTCGTCACGCACAACAACGTCGCCGTCACCAACCTGACCGTCACCAACACCGGCTCGGGGTCCGCCACCGTGCCGCTGCGCGTCACCTCGCCCTACGCCACCACCGTGAGCGGCGCCGAGCTGACCGGGTCGCGGCAGGTGAAGAACAACCTCACCACCATCCGGCCGAGGCTGGCCGGTGACGGGTTCACCGCCGCGAGCGGCGCGCTGACCCGGTCGGTCGCGCTGGGCGCGGGCCAGTCGGTCACCACGAAGGTGGTGATGGGCTTCGTCACCGACGAGATCCCGGAGTCGCTGACCGAGTACAACGCCTACCGGGGCCACTCGCCGTCGGTCGCGTTCGCCACCCACGTGCGCGAGTACAACCGGTGGTGGGCCGACACGATCCCGTACATCGACGTGCCGGACCCGGCGATCAAGAAGAACATCTACTACCGCTGGTGGCTGATGCGCTTCAACCACCTCGACGTCGACATCCCGGGCCAGGACTTCCAGTTCCCGGTGTCGATCGAGGGCGTCACCGGCTACAACAACGCCATCGCGCTGACCCAGCCGATGCACATCGACGACCTGAAGTACCTGCGCGACCCGGTCTACTCGTACGGGCCGTGGCTGTCGGCCGGCCAGTCGTCCAAGGGCGGCCGGTTCATGGACAACCCGGGCGACCCGGAGAACTGGTCCAACTCCTACACCCAGTACATCTCCGAGGCCGCGTGGCGCAGCTACCAGGTCCACGGCGGCCAGCCGGCCGTCGCGGGCAACCTGGCCAAGTACGCCGAGGGTGACGTCAAGGGCCAACTGGCCACCTACGACACCAACGACAACGGCGTCATCGAGTACGACTGGGGCGCGATGACCGGCAACGACGCCGACGCGGTGTCGTTCGACTGGCGGGCCGGCAACCTGGACCGGGCCGAGACGGCGTACGTGTGGAGCGGCGCGATGGCCGCGCAGCAGGCGTACTCGCTGATCGGGAACACGGCCAAGGCGAGCGAGATGCAAACGCTTGCCGACCGCATCCGCAACGGCGTGGTGAACACGCTGTGGAACCCGTCGCGGCAGCTCCTGGAGCACAAGCACGTGGCCACGAACGCGCACGTGCCGTGGAAGGAGATCAACAACTACTACCCGTACTCGGTCGGCCTGATGCCGAGCACCGACCAGTACAAGCAGGCGCTGCGGCTGTTCGCCGACCCGGCCGAGTACCCGGTGTTCCCGTTCTACACGGCCAACCAGCGGGACAAGGCGGAGGCGGCGCAGGCGGGCCACCCCGGCTCGAACAACTTCTCCACCATCAACTCGACCGTGCAGTTCCGGCTGTACTCGTCGGTGCTGCGCAACTACCCGAACCAGTGGATGACCGCCGAGGACTACAAGAAGCTGCTCTACTGGAACACCTGGGCGCAGTACGTCGGCGGCAACACGCAGTGGCCCGACGCCAACGAGTTCTGGGCGAACTGGAACGCGGGCGCCAAGACCATCGACTACCGGTCGTGGATCCACCACAACATCCTCGGCAGCAGCAACTGGACCGTGGTCGAGGACGTGGCCGGGCTGCGCCCGCGCACCGACAGCCGGGTCGAGCTGTCGCCCATCGACATCGGCTGGTCCCACTTCGCGGTCAACAACCTGCGCTACCGCAACATGGACCTGAGCGTGGTGTGGGACGACCCGGCCGACGGCGTGACCCGCTACAGCGGTGTGCCGCAGGGGTACTCGGTCTACCTGAACGGCGCCCGCGCGTTCACCGTCGACCGGCTCACCAGGGTCCTCTACAACCCGGCCACCGGCGAGGTCACGTTCCCCTCGGGCGCGGGCACGGTGACCTACAGCGCGACGATCGGCGGGTTGCAGGCGCCGCAGAACGTGGCGCACGGCAGCGCGCGCATGGTGGACATGTTCGCCAAGGCGGGCGTGGACCTGACCTCCACCGCGCCGAACCTGGCGCAGGGCGCGGCCGTCTCCGCGTCCTACACCGCCTCCGGCACGTCCACCGGGGCCGCGGTCGACGGGTTCCCGACCAACGAGCCCCTGTGGGGCACCTCGGGGTCGCCCAACTCGACGGACTGGTACGAGGTCGACTTCCGGCAGCAGCGCACGGTGGACGAGGCGCGGCTGCACTTCCGCGACGACCGGGCGGGCAACCGCTACCGCGCGCCGTCGTCGTACGCGGTCCAGTACTGGAACGGCTCGGCCTGGGTGGCCGCGGCGGCGCAGGTGAAGACGCCGACGACGCCGAGGGCGAACTACAACCGGGTGCGGTTCACGCCGGTGTCCACCCAGTGGATCCGGGTCCAGGTGACCCACGCGTCCGGGTTCAGGACCGCGTTGACCGAGGTGAAGCTGTACCAGCGGGGCGGTGGTGGCGAGCCGCCGCCGGCGAACCTGGCGGTCGCGGCGACGCCGTCCGCGTCGTACACCTCGCCGTGGGAGTCGGTGGCGGCGATCAACGACGGCGTCGACCCGACGTCGTCCGACGACGCCGCCAACCCCCGGTGGGGCACGTGGCCGAACACCGGTGAGCAGTGGGCCGAGCTGACGTGGGCCTCGGCGCGGTCGGTGCGGTCGGCGCAGGTGTACTTCTTCGACGACAACGGGGGAGTGCGCGTGCCCGCGTCGTGGAAGCTGCAGCACTGGAACGGCTCGGCGTACATCGACGTGCCGGGCGCGAGCGGTTACCCGGTCGGCGTGGACCGGTACCACGAGGTGACGTTCCCCGCCGTGAGCACGACCCGGTTGCGGGTGCTGCTGCAGAGCGGCGCGGACTCCGTGGGGTTGTTGGAGGTCAAGGCTTTCGGCTGAGGCGACGAGGGGGGACCGGCCGGTGGCCGGTCCCCCCTTCGCCGCGACGGTGTCAGCAGCCGCCGCAGTTGTAGTAGGTGACGTCCCAGTGGTTGCTCTCCAGGTAGTAGACGTTCCCGGAGGCCGAGCGCCACTTGTTGCCACCGATGGAGGTGAAGGTGCCCTTGACGTAGTTGGTGAGGCAGGTGGTGAGGCGGAAGTCCAGCTTGTAGCCGTTCCAGTGGCTGTAGGTGCCGCTGGCGTGGCCGGTCTCGGTGCCGCCGGTGATGGTCAGCGCGCAGCCGGTGGCGCGCTTGAGCGTTTCCGCGCCCTGCACCGTGGTCAGGTTGATCGAGGTGAACGACGTGCAGGTCGGGTTGTTGCGGTCGCTGCACCCGCCGCTGGATGTCCACGAGATGCCCGCCGCGCTGAAGCGGGCGGTGGCCTGCGAGTGGGTCAGCTTGGTGACCAGCGCGGTGACCGGGGTGCCGGCCGCGGGCTGGAAGACGGTGTCCTCGACGGGGGCGGCCGAGGCCGCGGTGGCGCCGGTGATGGTGAGCAGTGCCGTGGCGGCGGCCACGACGGCGGCGCGGAATCGACCGGTACGCATGGGAACTGTCCTTTCGATGGGCAGCCCGCGTCGACCCGGTGGTGACCGGGGCGGTGGCAGGGGTGCGGCAGGGGTCGCGACGCCGAGCTTAGGTGCCGGCTTGTCACCGCACAGCGCCCAAGTGGGAGATTTTCTGACTGTACAAGCCGTGGTATGGCACCCGGTGGGCTTGTTCCGTTTGTCCGGTTCTGTCGTGGTGATTGCCGACATCCGGCAAAGAAGGAGGTTCGGGGTGGCCGGACCGGGGCGTTGTCCGGGTGGCTTGGAAGGATCATCATTATTGCAGGTCAACGCCTCGCAGGGGGTCCGCTTGGACGGGCGGTGGCGGGGACCGGGGGGTAAGGGGGATAGGGGGAAACGGGGGAGCGGTTCACGCCCGAGGGGAGCGGGGGCCGGTTGGCGCACCGGGCACGGGGAGCACCCGTGCCCTGGTGCGCTGCCCCGTGCCAGGCCGCGCGACTCCCGGAACGGGCGGCTTCCAGGCTGGTGGACACGTCGCACGACTCGTCGAGGGTGTCCCGCGCGGGCGGTTCAGCCCGCGCCGGTGGCCGCGAGGGCGTGCTCCAGGGTCGGCGCCACCGTGAGCAGCCGGTCCACCTCGGTCAGCCGCAGCGGGCGCAGGACGGAGCGGTGGCTCGCCACGACGGCGAACCCCACCCCTGTCGCGGCGGCGCGGTGGTGGGCGTCGAGGAGGGCGGCGATGCCGAGCGAGCCCAGGATCGTCACCGCGGTCAGGTCGACCACCAGCGCCGGCGGCCGCAGGGCGAGCCGGCCGGCCAGCTCGGCGCGCACCAGGGCGACGCCGACGAGGTCGACCTCGCCGCTGATCCGGGTGACCGGGCGGCCGTCGACCTCGATCGTGTCGATGGCGAGACCTCCGACCTCCGGTCGACCGGTCATGGACGACGCCTCCCCGCTGGGCCGGTTTCGTGTGCCCGTGGCGTCGTCCCGGCGCGGCCCGGCGTTACGCCCCCGGCCGGGGCGGTTGCCCGTCCGGCGCGCCGGGTACCCGCCGGGCGCCGACGACAGCGGAGGTGGTGGCGTGCCCGGACCACGTGACAGCGGCGTGGCGCCCATCGGCCCGGTGGTCCCGGACCGGGTCCCGTCGACGCCGCCCGGCTGCTGACCGTGGCCGACATCGGGGCCCTCACCTGGGTGCTCACCATCGGCCTGGTCCTCCTGCTGCTCGCGGTGGACCTGGTGCTCGCGGTCGTGCGGCCGCACCGCGTCGGCATCCGGGAGGCGACCGCGTGGTCGGTGTTCTACGTGCTGTTCGCGGTGCTGTTCGGCGTGTGGTTCACGCTGCGGCACGGCGGTGAGGCGGGCACCGAGTACTTCGTCGGCTACCTGGTGGAGAAGAGCCTGTCGGTCGACAACCTGTTCGTGTTCGTGATCATCATGTCCACGTTCGCCGTGCCCGAGGACCACCAGCACAAGGTGCTCACGTTCGGCATCGTGCTCGCGCTGGCCCTGCGCGGGGCGTTCATCGCGGTGGGCGCGACGCTGCTGGCGCTGTTCTCGTTCGTGTTCCTGCTGTTCGGCCTGCTGCTGATCTACACGGCCGTGCAGCTGTACCGGCACCGCGACGAGGAGCCGGACGTCGAGGACAACGTCGTGGTCAGGACCGCGCGCCGGGTCCTGCCGGTCGCCGACGACTACGACGGCGGGAAGCTGTTCACCCGCGGCTCGGGCAAGGCGATGGCCACGCCGCTGTTCGTGGTGCTGCTGGCGATCGGCAGCATCGACGTGCTGTTCGCGCTGGACTCGATCCCGGCGGTCTTCGGCATCACCTCCGAGCCGTACGTGGTGTTCGTCGCCAACGCGTTCGCGCTGCTCGGCCTGCGGGCGTTGTTCTTCCTGGTCAAGGGCCTGCTGGACCGGTTGGTGTACCTGTCGCTCGGGCTGTCGGTCATCCTCGCGTTCATCGGCGTGAAGCTGATCCTGCACTGGGCGCACGAGGACGTGGACCCGAACGTGCCGGAGGTGCCGACGTTCCTCAGCCTGGGCGTGATCGTCGTGGTCCTGACCGCGGTGACGGTCGCCAGCCTGCTCAAGACCCGGCGCGACCCGTCCGCGAAGGCCCGACCGGGCTCGCTGCGCCTCTACCGCCCCCGCGTCGACCGCCCCCGCGATCAGGGCAGGTAGTGGACGCCGCCGGCGGCCAGGGCACGTCGCCGGACGACGCGGTTGTGGGCCAGCGCGCCGGACAGGGCCGCGGCCGAGTCGGCGGTGCGCAACAGGCCGAGCAGGAACGAGACCGGGCTGTCGGGCAGGCGCAGCGCGGGCGTGCGGAAGCGGTCGCGCGCCAGGGGGTAGACGAGCACCACGCCGGTCCCGCCGATCGCCTCCGGGGTCAGCTCGGCGAACGTCCCGGCCAGCACCGCCTCGGCGGCGTCGTCGGGCAGCAGCACGGTGAGCCAGGGGTGCGGGCGCCCCCACGGGCCGAGCGCGCGCAGCTGCGCGACGTCGTCGGCCATCCGGTTGGCGAAGCGCCGGTACGTCGACGTGCAGACCTCGGCGGCCGACCGCCGGTCGCGCAGGCCGACCAGCAGCCGCTCGTCCGGCGGCGACCCGGTGAAGTGGGCGACGCCGTCCACCCGGAACGCCCACCGGCCCGCCCCGTCCGGCCTGGCCCGCCCCTCCAGGTGGTCGAACCGGCGTTCGCGCACGAGCACGCGCTGGTCGTGCAGGAAGTCCGCCAGGCTGTCGTACCGGAGCCGGAAGCAGCGGGCGTGGGTGGGCGCGGGCGCCAGCCGCAGCGTGGCGCGCACGATGACGCCGTGCCGGCCGCGACCCGCGCGCAGCGCGTCGAACAGCTCGCGATGCCGGGTCGGCGAGCACGTCACCCGCGTGCCGTCCGGGGTGACGGCGTCGAGTTCGAGCACGTTGTCGGTCTGCGCGCCGAAGTGGTGGCTCGCGCCGCCGATGCCGCCGACGGACAGCGTCCCGCCCACCGACAGGTCGAGGTAGTCGGTCAGCACCGGCGGCGTCGCGCCGAGCGCCGCCGTCGCCGTCAGCACGTCCCGCCACCGCGCCCCCGCGTCCACGACGACGCGCTCCGACGTCACCTCGTGCACGGCGGCGAGCCCGCGCAGGTCCAGCACGACGCCGCCGGGCGCCTGCGCCTGCCCGCCCGTCGAGTGCCCCTCCGCCCGCGGCACGACGGCGAGCCCGCGCGCCCGGCCGAACCGGACGGCGGCCACCACGTCGTCGGCGCGGGTGGCCCGCAGCACGCCGACCGGACGGCCGCGCACGACGTGCCCGAAGTCGTCGGCGGCCCAGTCCAGCGCGTCGTCGTCGGTCACCAGCGGCAGGTCGGTCACCAGCGGGAGGTGGGGCACGCGCCGAGCCTGCCACCGGTCCGGCCCGCGTGCGCGGTCCCGGAGCCGAGGTTCGCCCGATCAAGGCCGCACCCGGCCGCCCCCGAGGTCACCGGGCGAGCAGGTCGCGCAGCGCCCCCACCACCTCGGCGGGCGACTCCTCGGCCATGAAGTGGCCGCACGTGACGGTGCGGTGCTCCAGGTCGGGCGCCCACTCCCGCCACCGGGCGGCGGCGTCGAAGCCGAGGGCCGCGCCCCAGTCCTGCTGGAGCACGGTCACCGGCATCCGCAGCCGGTTCCCGGCCTCCCGGTCGACCAGGTCGTGCTCGACGTCCACGGTGGCCGACGCCCGGTAGTCGGCGACGATCGAGGGGACCGCCTCGCGGGACGCCCGCAGGTACTCGGCGCGGACGTCGGCCGGGATCGCGGCCGGGTCCACGGCCCAGCGGTCGAGGAAGTGGCCGAAGAACGCGTCCGCCGAGGCGCCGATCACCGCTTCGGGCAGGCCGGGCGGCTGGGCCATCAGGTAGAGGTGGAAGCCCACGGCGGCCGTGACGCCGTGCATGACGTCCCACATGTCCAGCGTCGGCAGGACGTCCAACGAGGCCAGGTGGGTGACCGCGTCCGGGTGGTCGAGGCCGGCGCGGACGGCGACCAGCGCGCCCCGGTCGTGGCCCGCCAGCGCGAAGCGGTCGTGCCCGAGGGCGCGGGCCAGGGCGACCACGTCGGCGGCCATGGCGCGCTTGGCGTAGGCGCGGCCGTCGGCGTCGACCGGCTTGTCGCTGTCGCCGTAGCCGCGCAGGTCGGGGCAGATGACGGTGTGGTCGGCGGCCAGGTCGGCGGCGACGTGCCGCCACATCAGGTGGGTCTGCGGGAAGCCGTGCAGCAGGACGACGGGGCTGCCCGAGCCGCCGACGGCGGCGTTGAGCGCCACGCCGTCGGCGACGGTGACGCGCTGGCGGGTGAACGAGGGGATCTCCGGGGTCATGGCCTGCTCCTGGTCGGCGGTGGTGTGCGACCGAGGGTGCGCGGCGCCGATCAGCGCCCGATCAGCAGCCGATCAGCGCCGGGGCGACCGGCGCGCGGGTCGGCTACGTTGGCGGCGATGGTGCGTTTCGGTGTGCTGGGGCCGCTGGAGGTCGTGGACGAGCGCGGGCCGGTCGACCTCAGGGGTGCGCGGCACCGGGCCGTGCTGGCGCGGCTGCTGGTCGCCAGGGGCCGGGTCGTGCCGGTCGAGCGGCTGGTCGACGACCTGTGGGAGGAAGCGCCGGCCAGCGCGCTCGGCGCGGTGCGGACGTTCGTCGGCGCGGTCCGCAAGGCGCTCGAACCGGACCGCCCGCCCCGGACGCCGTCCCGGCTGCTGGTGACCGTGCCGCCGGGGTACGCGCTGCGGGCCGACGAGGTGGACGCCTGGCGGTTCGAGGCGGCGGTGGCGGAAGCGGCCCGGCTGCCCGCCGGGGCGGCGCACGCGCTGCTGGACGAGGCGCTGGGCCGGTGGCGCGGTCCGGCGTTCGCGGAGTTCGCCGACCTGCCCTGGGCGCGGGCCGAGGCGGCCCGGCTGGAGGAGGCGCGGCTGCTGGCCGTGGAGCGGCGGGCCGGCGCGGCGCTGGAGGTGGGGCGGGCGGCCGAGTCGGCGCCGGACCTGCGGGCCCACGTGGCGGCGCACCCGCTGCGGGAGGACGGCCACCGGCTGCTGGCGCTGGCGCTGTACCGGACCGGGCGGCAGGGCGAGGCGCTGGCGACGTTGCGGCAGGCGCGCGAGGTGCTGCGGGCGGAACTCGGCGTCGATCCCGGACCCGGCCTGCGGCGGCTGGAAGCGGACGTCCTCGCCCAGTCGCCGGACCTCGACGCCCCGCTGCCGGGCCTCGGGACTTCGCCACCGGGCCTCGGGACTTCGCCGCCGCCGGACCTCGCCGCCCTGCCTCCGGGCCGCGACACCCCATCGCCGCCGAGCCTCGGCACCTCACCCCTGCCAGGCCTGGACGCCCCGCCGCCCCGGCCAACCGCCGCGCACCCGTTCGTCGGCCGCGCGCGGGAGCTGGCCGAGCTGGAGCGGGCGGCCGGGTCGGCGTCGGCCGGGCGGCCCCGGCTGGCGCTGGTCTCCGGCGCCGCCGGCGCGGGCAAGACGGCACTGGTCGGCGCCCTGGCCGACCGGCTCGCGACCGCCGGGTGGACCACCGCCCTCGCCGCGTGCCCCGAACTGCCCGGCGCGCCGTCCGCCTGGCCGTGGGACCAGGTCCGCGAAGCGCTCCGCCTGCCACCCGCCCCCGAGCCGCCCCCGGACGACCCCGTCGCGGCCCGGTTCCACCGGCGCCGGGCGATCGGCGCCCAGCTGGCCACCCGCGCGCCGCTCCTGCTGGTCCTCGACGACGTGCACTGGGCCGACGAGGAAACCCTGGCCCTACTCACCTCCCTGGCCGTCGACCCGGACGCGGGCCGGCTGCTGGTCGTCGCCACCTACCGCTCGACCGAGCTGTCCGCGACCCTCACCGAAGCCCTCGGCCGGGCCGCCCGCGCCGAACCGGCCCGCGTCCACCTCGCCGGCCTGTCCGAACCCGAGGTGCGGCAGCTGGTCGAGGCCGTCACCGACCGGCGGCCGACGTCCGCCGACGCGCGCGCGATCCACGCCCGCAGCGCCGGCAACCCGTTCTTCGTCCGCGAGCTGACCCGGCTCTGGGAGACCGACCCGGCGCTGCGCACCGTCCCCGCCGGCGTCCGCGACGTCATCCGCCACCGCCTGGCGCAGCTCCCCGAACCCGCCAGGGCGCACCTGCGCCAAGCGTCCGTGCTCGGCCAGGACGTCGACCTCGACGTGCTGATCCGGCTCGTCGGCGACGAGGACGCCGTGCTGGACTCCGTCGAGTCGGCCCTGCGCGCGGGCTTCCTGGTCGAACCGGAGCCGAACCGCGCGCGGTTCGCCCACGCGCTCGTCCACGAAGCGCTGTACGAGGACATCGCCCAGGCCCGCCGCGCCCGGTGGCACGCAGCCGCCGCCGACGTCATCGAGCGCACCCGTCCCGACGACGTCGACGCGATCGCCCACCACCTCCTGAGCTCCGGCGCCCTGGCGCCACCCGCCCGCGCCGCGCACCACGCCCGCCTCGCCGCCGAACGGGCCGAACAGCGGTTCGCGCCGCACCGGGCGGCGGCGCTGTGGCGGGAGGTGCTGGCCCGGTCCGAGCACGTGGGGCCGCGCGAACGCCTCGAAGCCGTGACCGGCCTGGTGCGGGCCCTGGCCGTGACCGGCGACCTGGACCAGGCGCGGCGGCGCCGGGCGGAGGCGATCGTCGCGACCGCCGGCGACCCGGTGCTCACCGCCCGCACGATCGGGGCCTTCGACGTGCCCGCCATCTGGACCACCAACGACGACGAGGACCTGTCCGCCGGCCTCGTCGCCGCCGCCGAGCACGCGCTCGCCGACCTGCCGCCCGACCACCCGGCCGAACGCGCCCGGCTGCTGATCACCATCGCGATGGAGCGCCGGGCCGACGCGGGCCGGCGCGGACTGGCGGCGGCCCGGGAAGCCGAGGCGATCGCCCGCGACCTGGACGACCCGGCGCTGCTCGCGATGGCCCTCAACGGCCGGTTCCTGCAGGCGTTCCACCGGGCGGGCCTGGCGCCCGACCGGGCCCGGATCGGGGCGGAGCTGCTGGACCTCGCCCAACGGCACGGCCTGGTGACGTTCGAGGTGCTGGGCCACCTGATCGGGGTCCAGGCCGGGGCCGCGCTGGCCGACCTGGCCGTCGCGGACCGGCACGCGGCGGCGGCCGACGCGCTCGCCGAACGCCACGACCTGCCGCTGGTCGGCGTGTTCACCGCCTGGTACGGCGCGCTGCGACTGGCCGTCACGGGACGCCGGGACGAGGCGCGGACCGCCTACCGCGCCGCCGCGACGAGGCTCGCCGGGGCCGGGATGCCCGGGGTGGAGCGGGGAATCCTGCCGCTCGCGCTGCTGAGCCTCGGCGACCGGCCCGACGTCGAGCTGCGCGACGCCGACTGGGGCCCGTACGAACCGTGGGCGCTCACCGGGGGCGACCCCGCCGGGATCCCGGACTCGCCGCACGACCTGCTGCTCGAAGCCAGGACCTGCCTGCACGCCGTGGCCGCCGTCCGGGCCGGCGACCGGGCGACCGCGCAACGCCTCTACACCCGCCTGCTCCCGGCCGCCGCCGAACTGGCCGGCGCGGGCAGCGGCCTGGTCTCCTTCGGTCCCACCGCCCGCCACCTGGCCGACCTCGCCACCGCTCTGGGCAGGCACGACCGCGCCGAAGCCCACCACCGCCAGGCGCAGACCGTCCACAACAGACTGAAGCTGTGACCGCGATCACCCGCTCCCGCTGTCACGGGCGTCGAGCCGCAAGCGTCTTGTGGCCGACCACCGTCCAAGGGGGAACGCCATGAACACCGCACTGTGGATCGTCACCGGACTGCTCGCGGCCGCCTACTTCCTCGGCGGCGCGGGCAAGCTCGTCATCCCGAAGGCGAAGATCGTCGCCACCGGCCGCGGCGCCCGGTGGGCCGAGGGCTTCAGCAGCGCCGGCGTCAAGACCATCGGGGCGCTCGAAGTCCTGGCCGCGCTCGGCCTGGTCCTCCCCGCCGTCCTCGGAACAGCGCCGGTCCTGGTGCCGCTGGCCGCCCTCGGCCTCGTGCTGATCATGATCGGCGCCTCGGTCGTCCGCTTCCGCCGCCGGGAGTTCACGCTGCTGGCGGTGGACCTGGTCTACCTCGCGCTGGCCGCGTTCGTGGCGTGGGGCCGCCTCGGACCGGCGCCCTTCACCACCGGGTGACCGCCTGGTGGTCCGCCTCGCCCTGCTCATCGGCGTCGCCTTGGACCACACCCACGAGACACCGGCCGTCGAGTTCCCCGGAGGCCGGATCGCCACGCTCGACCAGCACCTGCGCCACCGGCCGCAACGCCTGTTCGACGGGCCGTCCGACCGCTACCCGGACGTCGTCGCGCCGCCGGCCGCCGCGGGCTGACCCGGTCGTGACCGGAGGACCGGGACCAGGGCGAGGGCGGGCACCAGCAGCAGCGGCACGACCAGCAACGCCCGCAGCACACCGACCTCGTCACCCAGCAGACCGACCACCGGCGGCCCGGCCAGGAACGCGGTGTACCCGATCACCGCCACCACGCTCACCCTGGCCGCCGCCCGGCCCTCCTCGTCGGCCGCCGCGCTCATGCCCACCGGGAAACCCAGCGACGTGCCCAACCCCCACAGCGCCACCCCGGCCACGGCGACCACCGGCGAACCGCCCAGCACCGCCACCGCCGCGCCGACGGCCGCCAGCAGCATGGTCGCCACCAGCACCGGCGTTCGCCCCCAGCGGTCCAGCGCGACCGTGCCCACCACCCGCCCGAACGTCATCGTGGTCACGAACACCCCGAACACCGCCGCGCCCGCCGCCGGGCCGAACGCGTGACCGTCCACGAACGCCACCGCCACCCAGTCGTTCGCGGCGCCCTCGGTGAACGCCAGCACCAGCACCAGCAACCCGATCAGCAGGGTGCGCGGCTCGCGCCAGGCCCGCAGCACACCGCTCCTGCTGTTGCCCGCGGTGTCGCCGTGGCGGAAACCGCGTGCGGCGGCGACCGTGCCCGCCAGCGTCACGACGGCGACGGTCGCCAGGTGCGCGGTCACCGACAGACCCGCCCAGGCGGCCAGGGCGGCCGACCCGGCGGCGGCGACCGTGCCCAGGCTCCAGACGGCGTGGAAGCGGGGCATGACGGTGCGCCCCACCAACCGCTCGACCGCCGCCGCTTCGACGTTCATGGCGACGTTGCAGGTGCCCGAGCCGCAACCGAGCAGGAACAGGCCGACCGCCGCCGCGGTGGGGGAGGGCCAGACCCCGATCGCCGCGCCCGCGAGCACGAGGCCGAGCGCGACGCCGGTGGCCGACGCGCGGACCGCGCGGCGGGTGCCGAGCCGGTGGGTGACCTCGCCGGCGGTCAGCATGGCGAGCGTCGCGCCCGCCGACATGGCCAGCAGGAGCAGGCCGAGCGCGCCGGGGTCGAGGTCGAGCGCGTCGCGGGCGGCCGGGACGCGGGCGAACCAGGAGGCCACCGCGACACCGTTGAGGCCGAACGCCACCGCCACCCCTCGTGCTGCCCCCGTCATGCCGCCGCCCCTCCTGGGTGTTGGTGCCCTCGGCCTCGCTTGGGCCTCGTTGCTCAGACCTCGTTGGCCTCAACCCCACTCGTGGAAGCGCTTCCACCACAAGTGCCGGCAGACTCGCGCGGGTGGCGGCGAAGCGGCGTGAGGCGACGTTGGCGGACGTGGCGCGACGGGCCGAGGTGTCCCCGGCGACCGCGTCCCGCGTGCTCAGCGGCCAGGGACCGGCCTCACCGTCCGCCCGCCACCGCGTCACCGCCGCCGCCCGCGCCCTCGCCTACGTCCCGAACGCCGCCGCCCGCGCCCTGGCCACCCGCCGCGGACCCCGGATCGCCGTCGCCGTCGGCGGCCGAACCGCCGACGTGCTGAACGACCCCTACGTCGCCCGCGTCCTAGCCGCCACCGCCGCCACCGCTGCCACTCGCGAGGTCGGCGCATCCCTCCACTGGCTGCCGCTGGACGACCCGGCCGAACTGGGGCGGCTGGTGGAGAACCGGGGCATCGGCGGCATCGTGGTCGTCAACCCGACGCCGTCACTGCTCGCCGTGGTGCCCCGCGCGGCCCGGGGCCGCGTCACCGCCATCGGCCAGGGCTCCCGCGACGTGCCGTCGTTCGACGTGGACAACGCCACCGCCACCACGCGCGTCATCGAACACCTGCTGACCACCGGCCGCCGCCGGATCGCCATGATCACCGGCCCCTCGTGGCTCCCGTGCACCCACCGCGCCCTGACGGCGTACCAGCGCACCCTGTCCGCCGCCGGCCTGCCCGCCAGACCGATCGAGGGCAACTTCACCGCCACCCGCGCCGAATCCGCCACCACCGACCTCCTGGCCCGCTGGCCGGACACCGACGCCGTGTTCGCCCTGGGCGACCTCTCCGCCCTCGGCACCCTGACCGCCCTCCGCCGCGCGGGCGTCGACGTCCCGGGCGACATCGCCGTAGCCGGCTTCGACGACATCCCCTACGCCACCCTGAGCCACCCCACCCTGACCACCACGACCAACCCCGTCGAAACCCTCGCCACCGCCGCGACCACCAGCCTGCTCGACCGCCGCCCCACGCCCCCGCTGACCTTCTACCCGTCCACGCTGGTGCTGCGCGACAGCGCCTGACGGCCGACTGACGACCCGACGGCCGACGGCTGATCGACGACCGACCACTGCTCGCCGCCCGCTTCCTGCCGTCCACCTCCCGCTACTCGCCAGTCACCTCTCGCTGCCCGGTGCCAGTTCCCCGCTGCCCGACGCTCAGTGACCGACTGCGCTGACCGACTGCGCTGACCGACTGCGCTGACCGACTGCGCTGACCGACTGCAGGTGATCGGCGGGACTTGGCTGAGGTCCGACTGGCCGGTCCGGCTCGACTGATCAGCCAGGGCTGGCCGACCGGGCTGATCGACTGGTGTGGAGTGGGCCGGTGCGGGCCGGGCCGGGCCGGTGTGGGCTGGGCGATTGGGTATGCGGCTGGGCTGGGCTGGGCGGGTGTGGGTGCGGACTGGATGGGGCTTGAGTGGGCGAGCTGGGTGGGGCTGGGCGGGGGGTTCCAGTGGGCTGGGTTGTGATCGGTCTGGGGTGGTCGGGGGGAGGGGTGGTTGGGGCGGCCTCGTTGTTTTAACCGACGTTTCAGGGCGATGGAAACAGCGTTACAGCGAAGTCGGGCGGGCAGATTCACTCGATCGTGAAGCTGCTCACGGAGCAAACCTGCTGCTCAGAGGCACATTAGCGAGAACTGGACTCCCGCGCGACTCCGGACCCCCGCCGGTCCACCGCGACCGCCGCCATCAGCACGCACCCCACCATCGGCAGCAGCAACGGCGGGAGTTGCCAGGTGATCAGGAAGACCATGGCCAGCGCCATCACCAGCAGGGCGGACCCTCCCAGGTCACCCCCCGACCGACGCGAAGCCTCCCGCAGCACCGCCCACCACCGCGACCCCGGCGTCCACACGGCCGCCGCGCGCAGCACCACCACCGCCAACCCCACGGCCGCCACCCCGCACACCACGGCCACGACACCACCACCGGCCACCCGGTCCCGCAGCAGCACGACGTCCACCGCCAGCACCGCGAACGCGACGACCACCCCCACCGACACGACCCATCCGCCCGGCAGCCCCGCGCGCACCCGCTCGAAGAACGCCCGCAGCGAAGTGGTCTCCCCGTCGACGTGCGCCTTGATGTGCGCGCACCCCGCCGCCAACGCGGGCACCAGCGTCACCACCGGCAGGGCTGCCAGCAGCACCAGCAGCCCCGCCGTCAGGCACTCGCCGAACAGCGCGAACCGCCTCACCCCTTCAGCCCCGACGTCGACACACCTTCCACCAGGAACCGCTGGAAGAACAGGAAGAACAGGATCACCGGCACCAGCGCCAGCATCGACATCGCCATCAGCGCCCCGAAGTCCGACCCCGTCGACTCGTCGATGAACAGCTGCAGCGCCAGCGGCAGCGGGTACTTGTCCGGGGTGCTCAGGTAGATCAGCGGCCCGAAGAAGTCGTTCCAGCTCCAGATGAACGTGAAGATCGCCGTCGTGATCAGCGCCGGCCGGCACAGCGGCAGGATGACGTGCCAGAACACGCTCCAGTGGTTCGCCCCGTCGATCTTCGCCGACTCGTCCAGCTCGCGCGGCAGCTGGCGGATGAACTGGACGATCAGGAAGACGAAGAACGCCTCCGACGCCAGGAACTTCCCCGCCAGCAGCGGCACGTAGGTGTCGACCAGGTCGAGGTTCTGGAACACCACGTACTGCGGGATGATCAACACGTGGAACGGCAGCAGCAGGGTGCCGATCATCACCGAGAACAGCACCGTCCGACCGCGGAAGCGCAGGCGGGCGAACGCGTAGGCGGCCAGCGCCGACGACGCCACCGTGCCGACCACCGACAGCACCGCCAGCACCGCCGAGTTCCAGAAGAACCGGCCCACGCCGATCCCGACCACGCCCTCGAACACCCGCTCGTAGTTCGCGAACGTCGGTTCGGTCGGCAGCAGCCGCAGGCTGCCCACGATCGCCTCGGACGGCTTGAACGTCGCCGCCGCCACCCACACGATCGGGTACAGCACGACCGCCAGCAGCGCCAGCGCGCCGACGTGCCAGATCACCCGCTTCACTTCCGGTCCCCCGAATCCCCGGAGTAGAAGACCCACCCGCGCGCGGTGCGGAACAGGAACACCGTCACCAGGCCCACGCCGAGCAGCAGCATCCACGCCATCGCCGACGCGTAACCCATCCGGTAGTCGCCGAAGCCCCGGTCGAACAGGTAGATCGTGTAGAACAGGGTGCTCCCGGCCGGCTGCCCGTTCGGACCGCCGACCACGTACGCCGACGTGAACACCTGGAACGCGTTGATCGTCTCCAGCAGCAGGTTGAAGAACAGCACCGGCGAGATCATCGGCAGCGTGATCGACCAGAACCGCCGCGCGCGGCCCGCGCCGTCGACCTCGGCCGCCTCGTACAGCTCGCGCGGCACCTGCTTGAGGCCCGCCAGGAAGATCACCATCGGCGCGCCGAGCTGCCACGTCGCCAGCAGCACCAGCATCATCAGCGAGAAGTCGGGGTTGCCCGCCCACCCGCCGGTGTCGACGCCGACCCGCAGCAGCAGCTGGTCCACCACCGAGTCGTCGCTGAACATCATCTTCCACACGATCGCGACGCCGACGCTGCCGCCGATCAGCGACGGCCCGTAGAACGCCGCCCGGTAGAAGCCCTGGCCCGCGCGCTTGCCGTTGAGCAGGATCGCCACCCCGAGCGCGGCGGCCAGCTTGATCGGCACGGCCAGCAGCACGTACAGCGCCGTGACCTGCACCGATCGCAGCCAGCGCGCGTCGGTGAACATCCGCTGGTAGTTCTCCAGCCCGACCCAGTTCGGGCTGTTGAACAGGTCGTAGTCGGTGAACGACAGGTACAGCGAGGTCACCATCGGCCCGAGGGTCAGCAGGACGATCCCGATGATCCACGGTGACAGGAACAGGTAACCCGCCAGGCCGTCGCCGGGCAGGCGGGTCCGCTTGGCCGGACCCGCCTGCCCCGCCGCGACCTCGCGGGACTCGCGCTCGGGCGCGATCGTCGCCCGGCTCACGACCCCAGGGTCTCTTCGGCTTCGGTGAAGAACTGGTCGACGGCCTCGTCCACCGGGATGCGGCCGTACTGCAGCTCCTCGGTGATCCGGATGAACGCCTGCTCCAGGGTGCCGGCGCCCTTCGGCGGCGCGGGCGGCGTCGGGCCGAACTCCAAGCCCTCCTCGTAGGCGGCGACGGCGGCCAGCGGGCCTTCGAGCTGGGCGGCGGCGCGCTGCGCCTTGGTCGGCGGCAGGCCCCGGTTCGCGCCGAAGATCCTGCCGACCTCCGGGTCGTTGACCATGAACGAGACCAGCTTGGCCGCCGCCGCCGGGTGCTCGCTCTTCTGCGACACGCTCAGCAGCATCGACGGCTTCAGGTACTGGCCGGACGTCCCGGCCTTCGCGGTCGGCACCGGCCCGAGCTGAAGCTCGGCCTTGGCGCCCTTGTCGTAGCGGGCCATGAAGTTGTCCCAGCCGAGGTCGCCCGCGACCAGGTCCAGCTCCAGCGCGAACGACGGCTTGATCTGCACGCCCTTCTCGATCGGCAGCACGGCGCCCGCGTCGGCCAGCGCCTTGCCCTCCTCGAAGAACTCCTTCAGCCGCGCCTTGTCGAAACCGAGCTTGCCGTCCTCGGTGTAGAGCAGCTTGTCCTCCTGGCGCAGCTGCAGCTCCAGGTTGTAGTAGCTGCCGATGTAGTTGCCGCCGCCGTGCACCCCGGTCTTCGCCACGATCGAGGCCATGGCCTCGCGGTAGTCGTCCCAGGTCCAGCCGTCCTTCGGCAGCTCGACGCCGGCCTCGGTGAACAGCGCCGGGTTGTAGATGTAGCCCCAGGTGTTGCCGCCGGTCGGCACGCCGTACAGCTTGCCGTCGATCTCGCCGGCGCCCTTGAGGCCGTCCAGCAGGTCCCCGAGTTCGAGGTTCTCGCCCTCCTGCTTCTTCAGGTCGTAGAGCGCGTTGCGGTCGGAGTACTCGCGGAGGTAGGCGAAGTCCATCTGCAGCACGTCGGGCGCGTTGCCACCGGCGGTCTCGGTGGCCATCTTCTGCCAGTACGCCTCGAACTCCTGGAAGCTCGGCGTGACCTTGATGTCCGGGTTCCTGCTCTGGAACAGGTCGATCGCCTGCTGCATCAGCTCGGCGCGCTCGGCGTTCCCCCACCACGAGAACCGCAGGGTGGCGGGTCCGGCCTGGGTCTCGTCACCGCTGCCACCGCCACCGCCGCACGCGACGGCCAGCAGTGCGACCAGTGACGTCGCCAGGACTCTGAAACGTTTCAGTGCACCCATTCGAACCCTCCGGTCTCGACCGCTCCCCAGTGTGACACCCGGCACGGCGGAAAGCGCTTTCCGGGAGGCTACGAGCACGTCGCGCCGACGTCAATGCCCACTTCGGCGCCTCCGCGACCGGTGGTCGCGCGTCTCGTCGCGCGGCCGAGCCCGGCCACCGCGGACCGCGGCGACCGGGCTCGGTGGACCGGGCGGGGCTCATCGCAGGTAGGGCCATCCGGCGGAGTCGAAGGAGAGCAGGTTGATGCCGAGCAGCGACGCGCCGTTGTCGGCGTAGTAGTGGTAGATCAGGACGTCGCTGTCGACGTCGGCGAGCACGTCCTGGTGGCCGGGGCCGTGGACGCTGCCCTGACCGGCCAGGATCTCGGTGCCGCCGCCCGAGGTCAGGGCGGCGCCGTTGCGGGCGACGTACGGGCCGGTGACGCTGGTGGAGCGGCCGACCATCACCCGGTAGGTGCTCGCGGCGCCCTGGCAGCAGCGGTCGAACGAGACGAACAGGTAGTAGTAGCTGCCGCGCTTGACGATGTTCGGCGCCTCGATCGCGCCGCCGTTGCGACCCGCGATGGAGCGCAGCGAGGTGTCGGACCGCAGGCCGGTGGACGGGTTGAGCGCGATCATCTTGATGCCGGACCAGAACGAGCCGAAGCTCAGCCACCAGCGGCCCTGGTCGTCGACGACCAGGTCGGGGTCGATGGCGTTGAAGTTGTCGCTGGTGCGGGACTCGATGACCAGGCCGCGGTGGGTCCAGGTGCCGGAGTTGCCGCTGGGGCTGGTGGCCAGGAAGATCGCCGAGCGGTTCGAGCCGAACGTGGAGGCCGAGTAGTACAGGTAGTGCTGCCCGTTGCGGTAGGAGATGTCCGGCGCCCACAGGTTGCGGCTGTTGTCGGTGTAGGTGTTGGCCCACGACGTGCCGTTGGGGAAGGCCGCTCCGGCGTTGCGGAACGCGGTGCGGTCGGTGGAGGTCTTCAGCGAGATGCCGTTGCCGGTGTGCGCGATCAGGTAGGTGCCGTCCGAGCGCTTGACGGCGCTCGGGTCGTGCACCCCGATGTCACCGGTGACCCGGCCGGGGCCCGGGTAGGCCGACGCCTGCGGCGCGCTCACGACCGACACGGCGGTCATGGCGATCACGGCGAGCGCGGTCAGGGCGCGTTTCCTCGATGCGGCCACGATTTCCTCGATCTCTCGGAGGGGACTGGACGCGGCGGCGGGGTGTCCTGAGTGGAGCGCGAAGCGCTTCCGGTCGCCTGCCGGGTCAGCCGGACCGGGAACGCTCCCGGCACCGTAGCGCAGCCCCGCAGCGGTGGGCAAGACTGCCTGTTATCGCTAACAGGCTGGTCGAAAACCTGGCAGGGCCAGCGCTGTTAGCGCTCACAGACGTAGGCGTCAGTAATGGGCGTCAACCGACCGTCGGCGGGGTACTGCAAGCGCATGACGCATCAGGAACCGCTGGACCTCGGCGCGACCGAGCTGTCGGAGGCCGAAGAGGAGCGCGTCCGGCGCGAGCACGACCTCGACCGGCCGGAGGTGTTCGACCGGCGCAACGACGTCGACCGGCGGGCGCGGACCCGGGCCGACCTGCTGCCCGAGGAGCGGGAGGCCGGCAGCGCCGACCCCGAGGCGCAGGCCCGCGAAGTGCTGCGCGACTCCGACGTGCGGACCGAGATCCCGGAGTCGGCGCCGGACACGATGGCGGAGCGGCGCGAATCGGGCGAGTGAGGCCGGCGAACCGCTCACCGGGCCACCTGGCCCGCGTCCTGAGTGGCGCTCGGCTGGCTTGGGGACCGGGTGGGCGGACCAGGGGAGAGTCTGGTCCGCCCACCCGGCGAGTCGACCGCCGGGTGTCGCCACCGGCGCGTTGTCGAGCAAGGTAGCGCATTGTTATCGTTAACACCAGTGCTGTGTGAGAACCCGGCCGGCCGTCCGCCGTCATGGGGTGCGGCGGTGAATGTCGGATCTCCGAGCGTTCGTGGAGCCTCAAAGGTCTCGTAACTGGGTCTTGAGCTGGTCGGTCGCCCGCTGTTAGCGTTAACAGCCGCATCCCGACGCCACGATGGAGTGGAACCGATGGACAGTGCTGTTCCCCGGTGGATTCCCCGCAGGTTGGCGGTGGTCGCGGTGGCGGCCGCGACCCTTCTGGCGGGTCTGGTGGTGGTGACGCCCGCGGCGCGGGCCACGCCCGCCGTGCAGTACGCGAACCCGTTGGCCAACCAGCGCGCCGACCCGCACATCTTCAAGCACACCGACGGCTACTACTACTTCACCGCGACCGCGCCGGAGTACGACCGGATCGTGCTGCGCCGCGCCACCACGATCCAGGGCCTGGCGAGCGCGTCGGAGTCGGTGATCTGGCGCAGGCACTCGTCGGGGGAGATGGGCGCGCACATCTGGGCGCCGGAGATCCACTTCATCAACGGCAAGTGGTACGTCTACTTCGCCGCCGGCCGCACCGACGACGTCTGGCGCATCCGGCCCTACGTGCTGGAGAACTCCTCGGCCAACCCGCTGACCGGCAGCTGGACCGAGCGCGGCAAGGTCAACGTCCCCTGGGACACCTTCTCCCTGGACATGTCGACGTTCGTGGTCAACGGCGTGCGCTACCTGACGTGGGCGCAGAGCGAGCCGGGCATCTCCACCAACTCGAACCTCTACCTCGCCCGGATGGGCGCCAACCCGTGGCAGGTCACCGGCACGGTCGCCCGGCTGACCGTGCCGACGCTGGACTGGGAGACCCGCGGCGGCGTGAAGGTCGCGGAGGGGCCGTCGGTGATCCAGCGCGACGGCCGGGTGTTCCTGACCTACTCGGCCAGCGCGACCGACGCCAACTACTGCCTCGGCATGCTGACCGCGAGCGCTTCGGCGAACCTGCTCAACCCCTCGTCGTGGACCAAGAGCTCCAGCCCGGTGTTCGCCAGCAACGCCGCCACCAGCCAGTACGGGCCCGGCCACAACTCGTTCACGGTGTCCGAGGACGGCCAGAGCGACATCCTCGTCTACCACGACCGCAGCTACCGCGACATCTCCGGCGACCCGCTGCGCGACCCGAACCGGCGCACCAGGGTGCAGAAGGTCTACTGGAACGCCGACGGCACGCCGAACTTCGGCATCCCGGTGGCCGACGGCGTCACGCCGGTGCGGCTCAAGTCGCACAACTACCCGGACCGGTTCGTCCGGCACTGGGAGTACCGGGCCAGGGTCGAGGCGAACGCGAACCCGCTGGCCGACTCGCAGTTCCGGGTCGTCACCGGCCTGAACGGCTCGGGCACGGTGTCGCTGGAGTCGACCAACTTCCCGGGCTACTACCTGCGGCACCGCAACTACGAGCTGTGGGTCGAGCGCAACGACGGCAGCGCGACGTTCAAGGCCGACGCGTCGTTCTTCCGCCGGGCGGGCCTGGCCTCCGGCTCCGCGGTGTCGTTCGAGTCGCAGAACTTCCCCGGCCAGTTCATCCGGCACAACGGCACGTACGTCAACCTGACCACCGCGACCGACACCGTCGCGCGGGCCGACGCCACGTTCGTCCTGGAGTAGCACCCCCGAAAGCACCACCCGCCGCCACACCGAGAGGTCACCGGAATTGTTGCGCTACCCCTTGTTGCACCCGCCGCTGCTCAACGCGCTGGCCACGGCGGGCCACGGGTCGAAGGTCCTGCTCGCCGACGCGAACTACGCGCACCGGACCAACGTCCACCACCGGGCCGAGGTGATCCACCTCAACCTGCGCCCCGGCCTGCTCTCGGTCGACCAGGTGCTGGAGCCGGTGCTGTCGGCGATCCCGGTCGAGGCGGTGCACACGATGCGCCCGGACGAGCCGGGCACGCCGGCGGCGTGGGCGGAGTACGAACGGGTCCTCGGCCCGGACCTGCCGCTGCGACCGCTGGCCCGGCAGGACTTCTACGCGGCGTGCCGGGCGCCCGAGCTGGCGGTCTGCGTGGCCACCGGTGACGGTCGGCTGTACGCGAACCTGCTGCTGACGGTGGGTTTCGTCGCCTGACCCGAGCCCCGGCCCGCACCCCGTCGCGGTGTGCGGGCCGGGGCTCAGCGCAGCGGGCTGTGCAGGATGACCGCGTACCCGTCGGGCCCGACCGCCACGCACCGCCGCTCGTGCGGGCCGGTGGTGATCTCGCCGACGGTGAAGCCCAGCGCCGCCGCGCGCGCGTGGGCCTCGTCCAGGTCGGGCACCTTCACCAGCACCGCCGGGCCGTCGTGCACGCGGTCCGCGCCGGACAGCGCCAACCGCCCGCCCGCCAGGTCGAACTGCGCCCACCGGTCACCGTCCACAAAGGTCGGGTCGACGCCGAGCAGCGCCGACCACCGCCCGACGGCGGCGGCGAGGTCGTCGGTCGGGACAACGGGGGCGATGCGTTCGGCTGTCACGCGATCGACGCTAACGAGCGCCCCGGTGGGCGTCAATCGTTCCGGCCGCCCGGCGGCGGATCGGGCAATATCGAGTAAGTCCTCTGTGGACCGCAGGTTGGTGGTTCGCGGTCGGCCGCCGCGCTGGGGCAGACTGCGCGGCATGCGCATCAGTGCCCGCGGCCTCAACCGCGCCACCCTCGGCAGGCAGGCGCTCCTGCGCCGCGAGGCGCTGGCCGTCGGTGACGCGGTCCGCCGCGTGGTCGCGATCCAGGCCCAGCACCCCGCCTCGCCGTACGTCGCGCTGTGGAACCGGGTCGCGGGCTTCGACCCGGCCGCGCTGGACGCGGCCTTCGCCGACGGCACGCTGGTGAAGGCCACGCTGATGCGGATCACGCTGCACGTGGTGCACGGCTCGGAGCGGCAGGTCCTGCACACGGCCCTGCGGCCGACGTTGCGCGGCTCCCGGCTCGGCGACCGCCGGTTCACGTCGAGCGGGCTGTCCGCCGCGGACGCGGACGCGCTCGTGCCGCCCCTGCTGGAGTTCGCCGCCCGACCGCGCGCGGTGGCGGAGTTCGAGGCGTGGCTCGGCGAACGGCTCGGCGTCCCGCCGAAGGGCGTGTGGTGGGCGCTGCGCACGTACGCGCCGCTGGCGCACGTGCCGACGGGCGGGCCGTGGTCGTTCGGGCACCGGCCGTCCTACGCCACCGTTGGTCCGATCGCCTCGGCCACGCCGGACGAGTGCCTGCCGACGCTGGTGCGGCGGTACCTGGAGGGCTTCGGGCCCGCGTCGGTGGCGGACGTGGCGCAGTTCGCCCTGGTGCAGCGGTCCCGGGTGCGCGCCGCCCTCCTGGCGCTCGCCGACGCGGTGGAACGGCACGAGGGACCGGGCGGTGTGGAGCTGTTCGACGTCCCCGGCGCGCTGCTGCCGCACGAGGACACCCCGGCCCCGCCGCGGCTGATGGCCATGTGGGACAGCACCTTGCTCGCGCACGCCGACCGCACCCGCGTGATCCCGCCGGAGTACCGGAAAGCGGTCATCCGCGCCAACGGCGACGTGCTGCCGACCCTCCTGGTGGACGGCCTCGTGGCCGGGGTCTGGCGGCCGGTGGAGGGCGGGGTCGAGGCGACCGCGTTCCACCCGCTGCCGGAGGACGCGTGGGACGGCCTGGCCGCCGAAGCCCGCTCGCTGGTGGCGTTCCTGGCCGACCGCGAGCCGCGGCCCTACCGCCGCCACGACCACTGGTGGACCGCCCTGCCCGCCGCCGAGGTCCGCTTGCTGCCCGGCTGATCGGCCCTACCCGCCGCCGTAGTGCGCGTGCGACCGGGCGGTCAGCCCTGCCAGGCCGCCAGGCCGGAGCGGGACGGCGCTTCGCCGGGGAAGGCGTCCGACAGGACCTGCGCGTACCGGCGCGCCCCCGGCGTCGTCAGGTCGGGTGGGCTCAGCCACGGGGCCAGGTGGGACCGCCGGTCCGGGGGAGGGGAGCCGCCCAGCACCAGGACGTCCGGCGCTCCGGGCGTGATGGCGAAGCCCCGGCGCGCGGCCTCCTCGCGCACGACCCCGGCCGCCTCGGCCGCGCGTCCCGAGTCGTCCGCCACGACGTCGAACGGCCCGCCGATCGACGTGACCGCCGCCCGCAGCGCCGCCGCGTCGGCATCGGTCAGCCCCGGCCACGGCAGGTCGCCGCGCTTGCCGGTCAGCTTCGCCGCCAGCACCGCCGACGCGTAGTCCGGACCCTCCGGGCCGCGCACGTCCGGTCCGGTCCACGCCACCCGGCCGGTGTTCACCGGGACGGTGGTCCGGGCGCCCTCGCGGTCCAGCCACAGGTCGCTGCGACCCTCGGGCAGCCACACCAGCGCCCACCGGCCCGTCGCGCCCTCCCGCTGCCGCGCGGGCACGAGCGCGTTCGGCGCGTTGCCCACCGACACCGGGGTGTCGGTGGTGTGCACGATGTTCCAGCCGGGCATGTGCGGCACGACGAGCAGGTCGACCGGGCCCGCGCCGAGCGCCACCCTGGTCAGCAGCGGGTCGCCGGTGGCCGGTGTGGCGAGCTGGCCCGCGATGGTCACCTGGCCGAGACCGGCCAGCAACGTCATGCCCAGCGCCGCGCCGACGATCCGCACCACCGCGTTCGGCGGGCACAGCGAGAGCCAGGACACGCCGACGAACGCCGCCATCAGCGTGATGTAGGCGAACGACATCGGCGGCCCGGTGAACCACGTGCCGGCGGCTGCCGTCGCCAGGGCGGCAGCCACCACCACGAGCCCGGCGGCGACCGGTGGCACCCGCCGCAGCGCCGGTGGCGCCGCCAGCGAGCCGATCAACGCCACCGCGGCGAACCCGGGCATCCAGGTCGCCTCCGCGATGAGCAGCACCACGACGCCGCCGAGACCCGCCGACCCGGTGACGACGCGCCGGGTCAGCAGTCCCGACGCGGCGGGGAAGAACGGCCGGACCAGGGCCCAGCCCGCGACCACGGTCACCGCGCCGAGCAGGACCAGTCGGAGGAGGGTGAAGCCGATCGGCAGGCCGACGGCGCCGTGGTTGTGCACGGGATCAGGCCGACGCGCCGACCGGGAGGGCGCACGTGCACTGCATCTCGGAGCGCTCCGCCGGGGTCGGTCGCAGGTGCATCACCATCGCGATCACCATCGGGATGAACACCACCGTGTTGTAGAAGAGGTGCAGCTCCACCCGCGGGATGATCAGCTGGATGATGCTCGTCGGCGCCGGCTTGCCGAGCAGGTTCGTGCCGACCGACGCCTGGATGATCAGCAGCAGGTGCTCGATGTGGTGCCAGAACTGCAGCCCGAGCGCGATCGTCCACCACTTCTTCGAGCGGCCGACGAAGCCCTTGCGCAGCGCGAACAGGAACCCGAGCATGACCAGCGCGTAGCCGTAGTGCATGATCTCGGACGTCACGAGCCACGGCCAGACCAGGCCGAGCACGCCCTTGGCCTGCGGCAGCGGCCAGCCCAGCGCGTAGATCTGGACCGCCTGCGCGATGTGCTCGGCCCAGTGGCCGATGACTATCAGCATGAAGAGGTAGAGCGCCGGCTTGTGCCGGAGGGTGTTGAGCGCACCCCCCGACGCGTGGGTGTGGGCATGTGTGTCGACCATGGTTCCTCCTGCTGCGGATCGCTCGACCGGGTCAATTCCCCGTGACCTGCGACGATATCGGGTTCCCGGCTCGTGAAGAACGCTTCCGCGCGGACAGCGCAAACACGGAGAAGTCGGGTTGTGCACGCATCGGTACGGTGGTCGTCCTCGATCACCGCGCGGGAGCCCGCAGGCCGACTGTATAGCGCTCCGATGCGCTTTTCCTCTTCTGGATTGCGGTCCGTTCGGGGGATGTCTGCTTCGGTGTGCCGAATGCTCTTGCGGCTGTCCGGAGAACGGAGCAATCTCGAACAAGCGCGCAGCGGGGGCGCCGTGTTACAAGCCGTGCGCCCATTCGGGCGCATGCCGGAGCTGTGATCGTGATTTGTTATGGGTCGAACGGCTCGTCGGGCCGGGAAGTCCGCTCGTGACCGGGCCGTTGCCCGGGCGTTACGGCGTGGGGAAGAGCGTCAGGAACCGGGATGCGACGCTTTCGTCGCCGTGCACCTCGAAGTCGCCGGAAGCGTGCGCGTCGGCCATCGTGAGGCGACCGCTCAGGATGCCGTTCAACGTGAGCGCGTCCGTCCGGATGATCGCGTCCGGTTCGGCGACCGGCTCCCGCGCCAGCCGCAGGCCGGCGGGCGTGATCTCGGCGAGGAAGCCGTCCTCGCCCATCCGGAACACCACGTCGACGACCATGCCCTCGGCCAGCGCCGGGTCGTACAACGCCTGCAGCGCGAGCATCATCGAGTCGACGCTGATCGGCCCCTCGCCGGGCGGCTCGGGCGCCCGCGCGCCCCACACGCCGAGCGCGGCGACCACCGGGCGGAGCTCGTGGCCCCACGGCGTCAGCTCGTACACCCACGCGGCGGCCGGCGGGGCGAGCCTCGTGCGGCGCAGCACGCCCGCCTCGTCCAGCTCGCGCAGGCGCTGCGACAGCACGTTCGGGCTCGCGCCGGGCAGTCCCGTGCGCAGGTCGGTGAACCGCTTCGGGCCGTACAGCAGCTCGCGCACGACCAGCAGCGCCCAGCGCTCCCCGACCAGGTCGAGCGCGTGGGCCGTCGAGCACCCGTCGACGTACCTCCGCTTGGTCGCCACGGGCGAGCAGTCTAAGCGGAAGAACGCTACGGGATCCACACCACATGGTTGCTTTTTAGGACCAACGACCCCTAGGCTGCCGGATCACGACGTCGAAGCGGGCCGAGGTTCCGGGGACGCCGGTGATCGCGGCCCCCGGGCCGGGTCGCGGCGCGTCCGACGGGCGTCGGACCCCGCTCACGATGCCGCGTTCCGGCCCCGCGGCGGGACCCCCAGCCCGCCCGGGCGGGACGCTCGGGCGGCGTCCACGTCCTACCGGGACTGACGACCGCCACCCGCGCGGATGGGCTGGTACCGGCCCATCCGCGCGGCCCCATGCCCGGAAGGGCAACGCATCCGCCGGTCCGGTCCACATCGGACCCTCGATCGACGCCGCGCCGCCGTGCGCGCGCCGCGCCGCGGCTGGTGTCCGGAGTGGGCGGTCGCCGTCCCCCGCCGGCCGGCCCGAGGGACCCGCCGGTCCAGCCCGCGCGCCGTCGCCGCCCATTCGCAAATGTGCCGGGGCGGGGTCTTCGAGCCGGTGGTCGACGGCGGTGGGAATACCCGTTGTCGACGCGTCCTGGAGTTGCACCATCCTCCCCCGGGGGCCGCTGGTGTCGCATCTTCGTGGTTGCCCTATCTCCGCGTAAAACGGGCGTCCATCCGCTGTCGATATACGGGGGAGGTCGGCGTGACGGACCGTCGCGGCGGGTGGCGCGGCCTGTCGGAGGTGGTGGCGCCGGCGTTACGCGGGATCACCCGAAAGGCGCAGTATTCGGTGGGTAACCGAATTATCACTTTCCGTTGCACGCATGTCGGAAATGCGCCTCGAAGGTCGTTTGCAAGATCAACGAGAGGGGCCCGTCGCGATCATGGGATGTGCTGGTACGGGACATCTGCGCTCCTTGCGCAGGCTGTTGCGCCCCTGGTAGCTTGCAAAAATCGGGGATAATGGGGGACTGGGGGGTTCGTAATGAAGGTCCGGGGGGTCACTGGGGGTTGTGGCGCGAAGCTGCGTCAGTTCAGCACCGCTCGAAGCCACCCGGCGCGCCGGGGCGGGCGTGTTCCACCTTTCATTACATCTGCGAATTGGGGGTCGTAGTGGAGGACGTAATAGAACGGGCGGTAGGCCGTGTCATCGACTTCATGCACGAGAATCTTGGTGAGCAGTTCACCATAGATGACATGGCCCGTACCGCCATGTACAGCAAGTTCCACTTCTCCCGGGCATTTCAGCGGGTCACCGGTGTCTCGCCCGGCCGATTCCTGGCAGCCATCCGCCTCCAGGAGGCCAAACGGCTGCTGGTGTGCACCTCGTTGGCCGTGACCGACATCAGCCATCGGGTCGGTTACACCAGCGTGGGCACGTTCAGCTCCAGGTTCCGCAGCAGTGTCGGCGTCTCGCCGACGACGTATCGCCAACTGGGGGGACTCACTCCGCCGATCCCGATGGCGCGCAGGAGTCCGGACGCGCGGACGTCCACTGTGCAAGGCGAGATCAACGCACCTCTGGGGGGTGCGCCCGGAATCATCTTCCTGGGCCTGTTCCCGGACCGCATTCCGCAGGGAGAGCCGGTCCGGTGCTCGATGCTCCACCGGCCGGGACCGTACGTCCTGACCAACGTGCCCGCGGGCACCTGGCACCTGCTGGCTCACTCCGTGGCACTGGGGCGCGGTGCGATGCTCGGCGAGGCGCCGTTCGGAAAGGACCAGGCGCTGAACGTGGCGTCGCACGGTCCGATCTCGGTCCGGGCGGGGGACCAGGTCAAGGACGTCGACCTGAGCCTGCGCCCGATCGGCACGCTCGACCCACCGGTCCTGCTCGCACTGCCCTACATCCGCACCGTCGCCATGGATGCCGACGCGAGCTGACCAGCGACACCCCCGATAGGAGAACCCGCCGTTCCCCTCGGACGGCGGGTCTTCGCCGTTTTGCGGACCGTTTTCGGGACCATTGCCGCTATTGCCGCCGCGACACCGCCCCGGCACGTGTGCGAAGAACGCCCCTCCGCCTCCCGCGCGGCGCCGAGCTGCCGCCGGTCGAAGGCCGGGCGCTGAAGCTCTCCGCGCTCCTCCGCACCGCGCGGGCTACGCCGAACCGAAGTCACCACGAAGGCGCCGGCGCTCCACGACGTCGGCCGGCGGCGCGCCGTCCACACCGCCGCCCGCACGCTGGGTAACCGTTCACCCACCCGGAACGGCCCTCGGGCCCGCCGCCACCCGGCTGAGCCGAACGCCTCGCCCGAACAGCCCCTCTGATCACACCCGTCACCGGAGTGAGCGAACGGACCAGCCTGGCTCGCCCTTTCGCGTCGGCCCGCGGCCGCGGCCCGCGGCGCTCGCCACACGCCGTAGTCACCTCCGGGAGCCGGGCAACCCGCCGCCGGTGCTCCGAAAGGCCCGCTGAGACGCCTCCGAAAGGCGGGCGGACCACTGCGCTCCACAAGGCCCACCACCGCCGTTCCGCAAAGCCCGCCGCAGGCGCCCCGAAAAGCCGGCAGCCCGCCGCGGTGTTCGCGACGGGCTGCCGGCTGGTTCTCCTCGGCGGTGCGGGTCGGCGGCCGGGAGGGCCGGCCGCGACCCGGTCAGGCCGTGGTGGGCACCACCGCGCCCTGCTTCGGCGCGCCGTTGAGCTTCGGGTCCACAGTGGACGCCTCGATCGGGACGACCTGCTCGGCCGCGGCGGCCTTCAGCTTCTCCGCCTCGGCCCGGTTCTTGTCCACGAAGTGCAGCGCCCAGTGGAAGCCGCCGCGGATCAGGCAGACGATCGCGGTGGCGAAGAACAGGCCGTAGGGGATGCTCATGCCCATCAGGATCCCGTACACCGCCGCCACACCGCCGCCGAACGCGACCTGCGCGGCCGGCTTGGAGGGCGACGTGCCCGGGTCCGTCACCATGTAGTTGGTGTAGAGCACGAACGCGATGCCGGTCATCATGCCGAGCCCCGACGGGATCGAGACGTCCAGCAGCATGCCGCGGATCACGGCCTGGAGGACGAACCCGACGAGCCAGGCCATGATCAGCCACAGCCGGCCGGTGAGCATGCCGTTCAGCATGGTGCCCGCGGTGACGATGATCAGCGGGATCAACCAGTCGAAGAACGTGCCCACGTGCTCGCTGAAGTGGTACGGCGGCGCGACCGACGCCCAGGGGAACACCAGCAGCACGATCGCGATGCCGAAGTTCGACGGGTTCATGTAGTGCCGCATCCGGCCCTTCACCGGCGCCCGCAGGACCCACTTCGCGCCGACCGCGACGACCACGCCGAAGATCATCACCCAGATCTGGTCGTTGACGTAGGTCAGCATGTTCACCGCGAGCGCGGTGATGTGCGCCGGGTACAGGAACTCCATCAAGCCCCGGAAACCGTTGCCCGCGTAGCGGGGCGCGCGCCCCTCCTGCCGGGCGCCGATCCACTCCAGGCCCAGCTCGACGGCGTAGGCGGTGGCGAGGGCGATGAACGGCCACAGCCACGCCTGCTCGAAGCCGAGGACGGTGTAGCCGAGGATGTTGAAGATCGAGATGGAGATCGCGAAGCGCCTGAGCGCGGTGATGACCTTGGGGTCGTGCCGCGGCGGGCTGGGTGCCGTCGTGGTCTCGGCCATGTCCGTCACTTCTCCTTGGCCTGGTCGCCGAGCTGGATGTCGTGCCAACCCGGGGTCAGTGTCATGTCCTGCTCGTGGATGTCACCGTCGCGGTCGCGCCACTTGACGTGCGCCTCGACGGCCCGGTCTTCGGAACCGAGGCCGAAGTGGACCTCGTGGCTGCGCTTGCCGGAGTGGCCGCTGCCACCGTCGACGCGGTTGATCAGCTTCTTGCCGGACGCCGTGGTGATCGTCACCTGGGCGCCGATGACCGGCGAGCCCGCGGCGGGGAACGCGCCGTCGGCGCTCTCCTCGTCGTGGGTCAGGCGCAGGCCGACGAAGCCGTTGCCGGTGCCACCGGTGTTGCGGTAGAGGACCGGGTCGGCCCACTGCCGGGAGATCGCCATGTCCAGCTTGCCGTCGCCGTCGATGTCGCCGGTGGCGATGCCGCGGGTCGGGATCGGGGCGGCCAGGCCGAGCTGGTGGGACAGGTCGCTGTAGAAGTCTTCCCGGTTCTTGGCGAAGAAGTGGAAGTGCTGGTTGCCGCCGACGTCGTCGCCGGGGCCGACGATCGGCCACCACAGGGGGTTGTCCAGCAGCGCGTCGTTGGCCGTGGCCAGCTCCTGCAGCTGGGGCCAGCGGTTGACGTCGCCCTTGACGAAGCCGGTGGCCTGCAGGACCTCCGACTCGCTGTTGTTGTCCAGGTCGGCGATCTTCACGTCCCAGCCCCAGCCGGACCAGGCCAGCTGCAGCGGGGCGCTCTCGTCCTCCCAGACCGCTTCGCCGTCCTTCAGGTAGGAGGTGACCTGGTTCACGTCGCTCTCGGTGCTCATGAAGGCGAAGTGCGACTCCTCGATGCCGAACGACGTCGTGATGTTGCTGACGTACATGTCGTACACCTGGTCGTCGTTCAGGTCGCCGAAGTCGACGCCCATGCCCTTGAACGAGTCGATGCCGACGTTCTTGGACTTCGGCTCCATCGGCCCCTTGCTGCCCTCGACCAGCCTGAAGCTCAGGTTGCCGGGGGTGGACTCGTTGTACAGGAAGCGGTCCGGGCCGAAGTCGTTGCCGACGTACAGCTCGGGCAGCAGGTCGCCGTTGACGTCGTTGGCGCTGGACGCCAGGGCCCAGCCCTTCGACACGTCCCGGGCGAACGGGTCGGACTTCTCCCACTCCGTGCTCGGCTCCGAGCCCGCCGTGGCCCCCTTGAACAGGAAGATGTAGTCCTCGCCGCCGTTGAAGCCGGCGGACATCGAGTGGTTCATCTCCACGCCGGTGCTCTTGGACGGGTCCAGCACCGGGCCCTCGGGGAAGTAGTTCCCGATGAAGATGTCGTCGTGGCCGTCGCCGTCGAAGTCGGCGACGGTCGCGGAGTTGGAGTTCCACTGCGGGCCGTCGTAGGCGCCGGACGACTTGCCCGGCACCAGCTCGGTCGGCTCGTAGGTGTCGTCCGCCATGCCGGTGGCGTCGGTCCTGGCCAGGTGCAGGATCGGGGTGCGGCCCCACATGTAGACGAGCAGGTCGACCCGGCCGTCCTCGTTGAAGTCGCCGGGGACGCAACCCATCGGCGCCATCACGTCGTTCACCGGCAGCGAGCCGGTCGACAGCGCGAACGGCTCGTAGCGGGGCTCCTCGCCCGACTCCGGCGCGGGCGAGATGACCACCTGGTCGATCCGCACGTCGACGTAGCAGAGGTCGTTGGACAGGCCGTCGCCGTCGAGGTCGTTCAGCGCGACCGCCGAGCCGACCGAGGAGATCCAGGCGTTGATGTGCTGGTAGCGCTGGTTCACCTGGCGGATGGTCTGCTGGGTGAAGCCACCGGGCAGGGCGATGGTCTCGGGCTGGAACCCGAACTGGGCCGCGATCTCCTGCTTCTCGTCGGCCGACACCTCCGGCAGCCGGGCCACCAAGAACGTGGCCGCGACGAGCACGAGTGCCATGACGCCGGGTAGTTGCCTGCGCAGCCAACTGGCTGTGGAGGTCACAAGCTGACTCCTTCCTGGTGGACGAATTCCTCGGCGATGCGTCGCCGCCACGTCTCGAACGCGGGCACGGCGCCGTCGGGGACCGGCGGCGCGGGGCGTTGGGCGTCGGCGTCGCCGACGAACCACGTGGCACGGCCGGTGTCCCGGTGCGGGGCGCGCGGGACGTCGTCCCGCGGCCCTCCCCCGTGCCACGGCATGCGGGCCATCGCCCACCCGATGCCGACGCACACCACGTCGAGGTGGTGTGCGGTCCGGGTCTTGTCGGACAACCGACCCGGCCGCCCGCCGCGACCGGCGCCGAATCCCTTTGCGGTGTCGGACGAATTGCGACGCGAAGCGTGCAGTGCGCTCAACCTCGTCCCCCCAGCTCAAGTGACGCGGACCGGACAAGCGAACGAGAAAAGAGTTGCAGAGGCTTCACAGCGGTTGCTACTTCAGGCTTGCTCACCGGCCGGTGCGCGAGCACGGGCATTTGCTGTTCCACGACACGCGCCCTGGAACGGTCTCGGGCGTGCGCTCTCCGGGCGCGGTGCGCGCAGCTCAGCGGTGGTGCGCCGGGCGTTTCGCCGGCGCCCGCCGTGATCGCGCTCCGGTCGGCCGGTTGTATTTAGCTACCGACAAACCGTCGAGTTGGCGGGTGCGCTGTCCGGGTGACGCGGACTCGTCGTGAGCGCATTTCAGTGTGATCCGAACCGGCCGGCGCGGGCGCATTCGGACCGGCAAATCCCGGCGGTGGTCCGCGCGGGCATTGTCCGCGACGGGCCGCCCGGTTGATTCTTCCGGCTTGCCCCAACAGCGCACGAATCCTGCAGCGCGGCACCCGTCCGGTGCCGCATCCTGGACCGTCCGACGCACCGCGCACCCCGCCGGACGTGCTACCGAGCCGTTGCGGGCACCGTCCGCCGTGCCGCCGGCCACGCCCCTGCCCGCCCACCGGCGGACCGCGCGCCACCCGGTCGCGCCGGCGCCCAGCACGGCAAGGTGAAAGAAGCCAGGCCCCGGCGGATCGGTGATGCTCATAGCGTCTCGCCACCCCGGCGAAGACGGGTCCGCGCCGGGCCACAATCCTCCGGTCACGCGGTCGGTGCCGTGAGCGGCTACTCGTGTTCACTTCGGAGAGCGGAAAGAAGGGTCAATACATGATCACGCTGGAAACTGTGAACCTCGAGATCGACGGACCGAAGGCGACTATTTACCTGAACCGGCCGGACAAGAAGAACGCGATGAATCCGCAGATGCATCGCGATATGAACCAGGCCCTGGACGAGATCGAGGCCGCGGGCACCGTCAAGGCGGTCGTGGTGACCGGTGTCGGCGACAGTTTCAGCTCCGGCATGGACCTGGAGGAGTGCTTCCTCCAGCCGTTCGACGACCCGCAGTTGTTCTACAAGACGAACCTGATCGCGCTGAAGTGGTTCCAGCGGCTGAAGGCATTCCCGGCGGTGACCATCGCCAAGGTGAACGGCTTCGCGTTCGGCGGCGGTTTCCTGGTGGCGGGCCTGTGCGACCTGGCCATCGCGGACGAGGAGGTGCTGTTCGGCCTCTCCGAGATCAACTTCGGCATCTTCCCGGCCGGCGGCGCGACCTGGGCGGCGGCCCACAACCTGCCGCGCAAGCAGGCGCTCTACTACATCCTCACCGGCGACACGATGACCGGCGCCGAGGCGGCCCAGCACGGCCTGGTGAACAAGGCGGTGCCCGCCGACCAGCTGGACGAGGTGACCGACAAGCTCGTCCGCAAGATCGTGAAGAAGAACCCGGTCACGCTGGCCCTGGCCAAGCAGGTCTACGAGACCAACCGCCGGCAGGAGCTGCCCGCCGCCATCGACTACGACCAGGCGAAGCTCTGGGAGCTGTCCCGGCTCAGCGGCAACGAGTGGATCAACGTGGCGCTCAAGCAGTTCGAGAAGCGCGCCTACCAGCCCGGTCTGTCCACCTACGACCGGGAAGGGGTGAAGTCGTGATCGTCGCCGGCCCGAGCGTCGAGATCCCCGACCGCACCCTGACGGCGTTCGTGCTGGAGCGCGCGGAGCAGCACGGCGACACCGTGGCCGTGGTCGACCACCTGGGCAAGGGCGAGCGCACCTTCACCGAGCTGGTCGCCGAGGTCCGCCGCACCGCCGCCGGGTTGCATGCCCGCGGCTTCGGCAAGGGCGACGTGGTCGCGATGCTGTCGCCGAACGTGCCCGAGTACCCGATCGCCTTCCACGCCGCCGCCCTGGTGGGCTGCACGGTCGTGGCCCTCAACCCGCTGGACACGGCGGACGACCTGGCCGACCGGCTGAACGAGTCCGGCGCGCGGCTGCTCGTCACCGCGCCGTCCGAGGTGGCCAAGGCGACGGCCCTGGTCGGCCGCACGAAGGTCGAGGAGGTCGTGGTGTTCGGCGAGGCGGAGGGCGCGACGCCGTTCGCCGCGCTGGCCTCCGACGGCCCGGTGCCGGACCCGGACGTGGACCCCGCCGAGGACGTCGTCACGCTGCTGCACTCCAGCGGCAGCACCGGCTCGCCCAAGGGCGTCATGCTGACGCACCGCAACATGATCGCCAAGGCGCTGCTGACCAGCCTGGTCGCGCCGACCGGGCGGGGCGAGAAGGCGCTGGCCATGCCGCCCTTCCACCACGCCTTCGGCCTGTCGATGATGATGAACGCGAGCCTGCTCCAGGGCACGACCCTGGTCACCATGCCGCGCTTCGAGCCCGAGGCGTTCCTCAAGGCCATCGACGACCACCGCATCGCGCGGCTGTACGTCGTGCCGACGATCGCGGTGCTGCTGGCCAAGAGCCCGCTGGTCGACCGGTACGACATGTCGTCGCTGCGCTCGATCGTCTCCGGCGGCGCCACCCTCGACCCGGCCACCGCGCGGGCCGTCCGGGAGCGCATCGGCTGCGACATCAGCCAGGGCTACGGCCTCACCGAGTCGATGGTGTCGTTCATGCAGGACCTCGACCCGGAGACGCCCGCCTCGGTCGGCCGCACCGCGCCCGGCGTCGAGTGCAAGATCGTGGACGTCACCACCGGCGCCGAGCTGGGCCCGGACCAGGACGGCGAGATCCTGATCCGCGGCCCCCAGGTGATGAAGGGCTACCTCAACGCCGCGGAGGCCACCGCCGCGGCGCTGGAGCCGGACGGCTTCCTGCGCACCGGCGACCTCGGCCACGTCGACGCCAACGGCGAGCTGTTCATCGTCGACCGGATCAAGGAGCTCATCAAGTACAAGGGGCAGCAGGTGTCCCCGGTCGAGCTGGAAGCGGTCGTCATGACGCACCCGAAGGTCGCCGACGCGGCCGTCATCGGCGTGGCCGACGAGGAGGCCAGCGAGGTGCCGAAGGCCTTCGTGGTGGCCCGGGAGCCGATCACGCCGGAGGAGCTGATGGCGTTCGTCGCCGAGCGCGTCGCGCCGTACAAGAAGATCCGGCAGGTCGAGTTCGTCGACCAGATCCCGCGCACGCCGGTCGGCAAGATCGAGCGCCGCACGCTGAAGGAACGCGCCCAAGCCGCCTGACCTCGCGCCGGGAACGCGCGCGGCGACGGCGGAAGTCGTGCGACGACAAGACGTCAACCTCGAAGAAGTTCCGCTGAAGCCGTGCGCAATAACCTGATAGGGGATAGTTCCCGGCCGGAACCGGGGTGGCGCCACTGGTCATCCGTCGTGTCCGGGTCTCGGTGGAGTGCTTTCCCCGACAGTCCTGAGGAGATCTGATGACGCAACCCAAGGTTGTCTCCCGCGAAGAGTGGCTGGAGGCCAGAAAAGCGCTGCTGGAGAAGGAGAAGGAAGTCACCCGCGCGCGCGACATGATCGCGGAGGAGCGGCGCAAGCTGCCGATGGTGAAGGTGGAGAAGGACTACGTCTTCGAGGGGCCGAACGGCAGCAGGCTGTCGCTGCTCGACCTGTTCGAGGGCCGCCGCCAGCTCATCGTCCGGCACTACATGTTCGCGCCGGGCGCGACCGAGGGCTGCATCGGCTGCTCGATGCAGACCGACAGCGTCGGCGAGCTGGCGCACATGTGGGCCCGCGACACCACCTTCGTCCTGGTCTCCCGTGCGCCGGTGGCGGACTTCACGCCGTTCAAGCAGCGCATGGGCTGGACGATCCCGTGGTACTCGTCGTTCGGCAGCGACTTCAACTACGACTACGAAGTCTCGACCGACAAGGGCGAGTCGCCCGGCGTCAGCGCGTTCTACCGCGACGGCGACGACGTGTTCTTCACCTACTCGATCTTCGATCGCGGCGGTGACATCTTCAAGAACTTCTACAACTACCTCGACATCACCCACCTGGGGCGTCAGGAAGACGTCCTGGAGCACCCGTGGGACTGGTGGCGCTTCAAGGACACCTACGACCTGGAGGAGTCCACCGGCCCCGGCGACAACTGGTGGAACGGCACCAGGTACAAGTCGTAGTCGAGCCCGACCCCGTCCGGCCGCCCGCCGACCACCTCGGCGGGCGGCCGGCGAGGGGGTGTCGGCGCGGCCCCCGGTGGCCACGCATCGCCGGCGCGGCGAGCGGGCGGTCCACCGCCGGGCGCCGCGCACACCCCCCGACAGCCGGCCCGGCGTGGTCCGCCGCGCCGGCCTTCGGCTTTTCCGGCCCGGGTCCCCCGATCGCGGTGACGTCGCGGTCGTTCCCCGGCAGACTCGGACCGTCGTGACCGCGCGGGGACCGGTCCGCGACGACCCCGCGACGACCCCGTTCCGCAAGACACCACGACCTGGAGGACCCATGAGCGACCTGTCCGGCAGCACCACGATCGTCGTCGGCGCCAGCCGCGGCCTCGGCCACGGCATCGCCACGGCCTTCGCCGAGGCGGGCGCGTCGGTGGTCGCCGTGTCCCGCACCGAGGCGAAGTTCGCCGAACCGGCCAACGGCCGCATCACCGCGGAGGTCGCCGACGCGGGCGAGGACGGGGTGGCGCGCGCCCTCATCGAGCGCCACCGCCCCCGGACCGTCGTCCTGGTGGCCGGCGCGAGCCCGCACATGGTCCCGCTGCAGGACCAGACGTGGGAGTCGTTCTCCACCAACTGGGAGTCCGACGTCCGGATCACGTTCCACTGGCTGCGCGACATCCTGCTCACGCCGCTGGGCAGGGGCGGCCGGGTGATCGTGATCAGCAGCGGCGCGGCGCTGAACGGGTCGCCGCTGAGCGGCGGGTACGCCGGGGCCAAGGCCACCCAGCGCTTCATCGCGGGCTACGCCCAGGGCGAGGCCGAGCGCGAGGGGCTGGACATCGCCTTCACGTCGGTGCACCCCAGGTTCGCGCCGATGACCGGTGTCGGCGCGCCCGCGGTCGCGGCGTACGCGGCGCGCGCGGGCCGTCCCGTCGAGGAGTTCGTCAAGCAGATCGGCCCCGTGCTCGACCCGGAGATCGCCGGCGCCGCCGTGGTCGAGCTGGCCCGCGCCGAGGTCGCCGACCTCGCGCCCGGTTACGTGCTCAACGGCGCCGGGCTGAAGAAGCTGCCCTGATCGGGTTCCACCGCGTCCCGGGAGCGGGGGCGGGCCGCGACGCGGCCCGCCCCCGTTCGCGCGCGGTCGGGCCGGGCGGCGTGCTCAGGACCGGCTCGCGGCCGGTTCCACCTCGGCCTCGACCTCGTGCCGCCTGCGCTCCCTCGCCGTCGCCATCGACGCCGCCGCGGCCGTGCTGTCGTCGCCGACGCCGATCAGCAGGCTGTTCAGGATCGTCTCGTAGCAGCGGTCGGCGTCGACCGGGTCGATCAGGTAGCCGCCCAGCTCCAGGTTGACCAGGCCGTGCGTGGCGATCCACATCTCGTGCGCGACCAGCAGCGGGTCGCCGTCGCGGAACCGGCCCGCCTCGATGCAGCGGGTGGCGCAGTCCACGACCGTGATCAGCGTGTACCGGCCGTACTGGCGGTCCTCGTCGGTCAGCGAGAACCCGGCCAGCGACTGCCCGCCGAACATCACCGCGTACAGGTGCGAGTTCGCCTTGGCGTTCTGCCGGTAGGCGTGGCCGAGCACGGCCATGTCGGCGACCGGGTCGTCGGTCCGGCGGACGCCGGCGAACTGGCGCTCCAGCCGGGCGAAGCCCTCGTGCACCATCTCCCGGACCAGGCCGCTCATGCTGCCGAAGTGCGTGTAGACGGCCATGGTGGACGTGCCGGCCTCGGCGGCTATCTTCCTGGTGGACAGCGCCTCGGCGCCGTGCTCGGCCAGGAGCCTCGCGGCGATGTCGACGAGCGCGGCGCGGGTTTCCGGATCCAGTTTCCGTGGACTCACCTTGACAGTGTTGCACAACGCCGTTATTCTTTGTCTAACGTTGTTATGCTACCGGTGCGATGTCTGCCTCGCACCGGGATCCCGTGAGATCGCCTGGAACGGCCGGTGCGCCGCGGGCGCGGTTCGGAGCGCGGAAACCCTGATCCGACGGGTCAGCGGCCCGTTCGGGCGGGCGCGCCGGTGCGGTGGGGCGGGTTCCCCCGTCAACGTCGTCAACGGTGGTCGGCCGGTGTGCCCGAAGGCGTCGCGAGTGCGGTGGGTTCACGCTTTCGTGCGATGTGCGATTCGGACAACCGAACCCGTGGGACGACCTTGAGCGGCGCGGTGGGGCGAGGCAGCGGTCGGGGGGATTGCCGCTGCCTCGCCCGTGGTGGGAGCGGCGACTCAGCCGGCCGACATCTCCTCCACCACCGCGGGCACCACAGTGGAGTCGGCCTGGGGTGCCGGTTCCGATGTGGGCTCGAGGAAGCTGGTCGCCCCGGCGGGGACGACACCGGCCGTGGCGGTCGGGTTCGGGCCGGGGGGCGTCGTGGTCGGCGCCGGGTGGGTGCGCGGCCGCCTCGGGCCAGGTCGCACGTCTGAGCTCATCTGCACCCTCCTGGGCTCGGCCACGGGCTGCGGCGACCTGTCGTCCGGCTGCCTTCCTACGTGTAAGGGAACGATCCCTAGCGTCGTGTCGGCAACAGTAATGCAGTCGGATCACGGGGGCAAGGGGGTCTCCGGAGCACCCTCGACCGCCCGCCGGGAGGGTGGTGTTCCCCTTGTGCGCAGGGGGAATCGCCGGCCCTCCTCCCCGGTGGGGCCGGTGGCCGATCGCCTGGGCGCGCGCGTGACCGCCAGGTCCTGTATGGACGAGGGAGAGTTGGGCGGAATGCAGAGAGTCCTTGTTGTTGCTGGTTTTCCGGCTTCGTCCCCATAGGACTGACGTAGGGCATCGGCGAGGAGAAAGTCTTTTGTGGACGATCTGACGAGCGTCGGCCGCCTGGTCCGCCGGCTTGTGCGGGTGGCGCAGCTCCGGGGGGCGGGCCGTCCGGGTCTCGTGGCGGTCCGACCTCCGGCCGCCGGATGGCCCCGGGTCGGAGCGGCCAGGCGGGCGCGGGCGGCCGGGGCGGGCACGAGCGACCCCGGGACGGGCGCGGTCGGGTTCGGGAACGCGCTCGGAGCCGTTAATGCGGTGGTCGGAAATGATTTACCACCACCGTGGAATTGCGGTGCTCCGTTTCCGTCGGACGGCCTCCGGTGACCCGTCCGTGATCATGACTCGCCGTAGCAGTCACCCGGTCGCGCAAGGGTTCGGCCGACCTCAGGCCGACCACGCCGACGGGCTCGCCGCCACCGCCGAACGGGTGGGCGGGACCGCCGGGAGGGCCCTTCCCGCGACGACGTTCGGTGACGCCGGGCGGCGCGCCACCCCGCCGGTGTGTGAGGTGCGGCACCGATCCGCTGTACACGTTGTCCCAAGTAGCAAGGGTTGTAGCGAGCGGGCCACCCGGTCGGCCGATCCCGGGACGGCCCGCCGGGAGGGTCGTGGGCGGCGGCGTCGGGCCGGTGGGCGTCTACTACCTGCCCCTGTCCGGCTCGTATTCGTCGGAGGCGGGGGGACCGGTCCGGCGGGGCCGGGGTCGACCATTCCAGCCCGATCACTCATAGTCACCAATCGTGAGGGGTCGACACCTCGGCCGCGCGCTCGGGTGTGCCCGGACGCCACCGAACGGCCGTACCGGTTGCGCGAGAAGCAGGACAGCCGTCTCACAGATTGCGGTCCTGCTCGGCGGCAATTACCTGGGGCCGCACGTCCTGCTAGCGTCCTGCACGGTACGGAGTTATGGGGGCTCCGCACAAAAAGGCCATCTGGGGTGGTGGAGATCGGCAATCCAGTAGGACCAGCCGTATTCACGTAATAGCGATCGAAAGGTCCGCGCCGCACCGAGGCGGCTTTCTCGGACTGCTACCCGCCGGTTCTTCGCGGAAACCGGACGTCGGTGGCGCCGCGCGTGGGACCGAACCGGTCGCGATATCGGCCGAAAGGTGAACGACCGTGCACGATGCCGTTCAGCGCGCCATCAAGATGATGCGTGCGAACTACTACGAGCCCCTGACCCTGCGCGATGTCGCGGGTGCGGCGCTGGTCAGTCCCTTCCACTTCTCGCGGCTGTTCCACGCGGCCGTCGGCGTGCCGCCGGGGCGGTACTTGACCGCGGTCCGATTATTCGAGGCGAAACGGTTGCTGCTGACCACGTGGATGAACGTCGCGGACATCGTCGCCACCATCGGGTACAGCAGCGTCGGCACGTTCACCACGAGGTTCACCCGCGCGGTCGGCCTCTCGCCGACCCAGTACCGCAACCCGGAGGTCAGCGGCCTGCTCGCGGCCGTCGCGCTGCCCGACTTCGACAACCCGCTGGAGACCGCCTCGACGGTGTTCGACCCGGTCCCGCTGCCCCGCCACGGCGGCGGTGGCTCGTTCGTCGGCACGCTCGACGTCCCCGAGCGGGACGAGGGCTCCGAGGTCGTCGTCGGCCTCATCGACGACCTGATCCCGCGCAGCGCGACCCTGTCGACCGCGCTCGTGCGGCGGCCCTCGGACTTCGAGCTGGTGGTCGGCGGCCCGGCGGCGCGCTGCGTCGCGGTCGTGACGCGGCGGGGCCCGTCGGCGGCGGGCGTGCGGTTCGCGGGCGGCCTGGGGCACCCGCTCGCGATCGGCGCGGGGCAGCGCCTGGGTGTCGCGGTCCGGCTGCGCGACCACGTGCGGGCGCCGGCGCCCGCGGTGGCCGGCAGGCGGTAGCAGGTATTCGTGCGGATTGTCCGCACCGCAAGGCCGGAGTAGACCGGACGAGCCCGGCGAGGCATTCTCGGACGCACTGCCGAAATGGCCGGACGAATGTCCACCACGGGTTTCGGCCAGGTGGCTCGACGGTGTCATGACCGCTTCAGCGAGTGGAATGGAGGGACTGTCGTGCAGTCTGCGGTAGAACGTGCGATCGACACGATGTGGAGCCGCTACCACGAACCGCTCTCACTGGCCGACATGGCGGACACCGCGATCCTGAGCAAGTTCTACTTCTCCAGGGTCTTCCGGACGCTGACCGGCACCTCGCCCGGCCGGTTCCTCACCGCCATCCGCCTGACCAAGGCCAAGCAGCTGCTGCTGGAGACGTCGTTGAGCGTCACCGAGATCTCCTACATGGTGGGCTACAACAGCCTCGGCACGTTCACCAGCCGCTTCACCCGCAGCGTCGGCGTGCCGCCGGCCCGGTACCGGGCGCTGTCCCGCGGTGGCGCGCCCGCGCCGTCGTCCTACCCCGGTCCGGCGCGCGGCAACCAGGCCGGCGCGGTGACGGGCTGGATCGGCGTGCCGGAGACCGGGACGCCGGTGCGGGTGTACGTGGGCGCGTTCAGGGACCCGATCGCCCAGGGCGTGCCGGTCGCGTGCGACCTCCGCGCCGGCTCGGGGCCGTACCGGCTGGAGGCCATGCCGGAGGGCCAGTTCTACCTCCGCGCCGCCGTGGTGGCCGTGGACGACCTCGACCCGAGCCCGGCGAAGCGCCGCCCGCTGTTCGTCGGCGCGGCCGAGTCGGTGCCCGTGCGCGCGGGCCGCATCGCCGAGGCGGACATCGAGACCAGGTCGGCGTGCGCGCTGGACCTGCCGATCCTGCTGGCCCTGCCGGAACTCGACAGCCGCCGCGCGACCGACGTCGAGCTCGCCGCGCCGTCGCCGGCCCACCGCTAGTGCCCGAGCGGCGGCGGGCGGGTTCCTGGCGGTGGCTGGCCCAGTCCGCGGTGCTCGCGGCGGTGCTGGTGCTGGCCACCGCGGGCGCCGCGATCGGCTGGCGGGTGGGCGGCCTGACCGGGGTGGCGGTCGGCGCGGGCGCGGGCCTGCTGGTCGCCGCGCTGCTCGTGCTCGCGGCGGACCGCCTCACCTCCGCGCTGGTCGCCCGACCGCCCGACCGCCGTCGACCGGGCGACGACCGCCGCTGAGATCGCCGGGCGCCGGGCGACGACCGCCGCTGAAACCACCGGGGCGCGAAGGGGGACAGCTCCGGCCCGAGTGGACCGGAGCTGCCGTCGTACCGTCACTCGTGCGCGGTGTGCGCCGTCGGCGGCAGGGGATCGGGCTCGCCCTCGCGGATCCTCATCCAGCTGCCCACCCGCCGGGCCGCGGCGAGGCTGGACCAGGACGTCAGGTCGATCAGCGACCGGTCGTCCGGCTGCCCGGCGCGGTAGCGGTCGAGCACCGGCTGGTCGATCTGGTAGGACGCCAGCGCCGTCAGCAGGGCCAGCCGACCGGCGTCCCGCTGACCCTCCGGCAGCACGGCGATCGACTCCTCGACCCACCCGCGGCTGATCCCCGGTGGACGGCCGTCCCAGCGCTCCAGGTGCTCCAGCACCAGCTGCCGCACCTCGGCGGGCACCGTGCGGCGACCGGCTCCCTCGATGGTGGCCGCACCCCGCGCGTAGGCCCCGGCGATGGCCGGGTGGCCCTCCGCCCAGCGCATGTCCTCGGGCAGCGGCGCGTCGGGCAGCAGGTCGAACGACGTGCCCGGCAGGGGACCGCGGCGCTCGGCCGACTTGATCAGCCACACCAGCACCCGGCGCACCACGGTCATCGACGCCGCCGGCGCGCCGGGCGGCAGCGGCAGCTCGCCCAGGAAGATGTTCACCATCCGGTTGAGGTACTGCAGGATCACCGCCGTGCCGACCATCTCCGGCGCCTGCCCGACCGGGAACGGCACCGGGTGCGCGGCGCCCGTGTCGGGGCTCGCGTTCGCGGTGGCCCACTCCCCGGCGGCCCGCGCCGCCGGCTCGGGGATCGTGCCGCCCCGGTAGCCGACCAGGTCGATCAGCATCGAGGAGTGCATCGAGATGCAGAAGGGACAGTTGTTGGTCTCCGAGACGGCGGTCGACACCGCCTCCTTCTGCGCCCGCGGCACCGATCCCGGCACCAGCAGCGTCTCGCGCAGCATCAACCAGCTCGCCGCCAGCACGTCCGGTGAGGACGCGTGCAGCGCGATCGGCGGCGCGAGCACGCCGAAGTCGCGCTCCAGCTCCCGGTAGACGCGGGCCACGACCGGGTCGCCCTTGCCGTACCGCACCGGGCGCACCTGGCGCACCTGGGAGGTCGACAGCCCGCGTAAGCCGGCCTGCACTGTTGTTCGCATCGAAATCGGTTCCTCCGCCGGCGCTCAAAGGTGATCGGGAAGAAGAAACTCCAGCGTACTGACGACCTCCGCCGGCCGTAAGGGCTTCACGGACCGACGGCCGACGGCTCCGGGGCACGCGCCCCGGGGCCACCGGCCGCCGCATTCCGCCCTCCACCGATCAGGGCGCACCCCACCGGCCGTCGACGCGTGCCGGTGAACCCCGGGCCGGCGTCCACCGGCACGCGCTCACGCCGCCGAGCGCACCGTCATCGGCAGCCCGCCGCGCACCCGCAGCGTCAACATCGGCTCACCGCGGGCCTCGTAACCCGGCGCGGTGGCGAGCCGCAGCTCCCGCACCACGCTGGCGGTCACGATCGTCGCCTCCATCATCCCGAGGCCGCTGCCGACGCAGACCCGCGGACCCGCGCCGAACGGGATGTAGGCGTAGCGCGACCGCCCGGCCGAGCGGCCCGCCTCGAACCGGTCCGGGTCGAACCGGTCCGGGTCCTCCCAGAACCCGGGGTGCCGGTGCAGCGTGTACGGGCAGATCAGCACGTCCGCGCCGGCCGGCACGTGGTAACCGCCGATCTCGTCGGCCTCCTTGGTCACCCGCGGCAGGATCCAGACCGGCGGGTACAGCCGCATGACCTCCTGGATCACCTGCGTGGTGAACTTCAACCGCGGGATGTCCTGGAACGTCGGCTGCCGGTCGCCCAGCACCTCGACCGCCTCGGCGTGCAGCCGCTCCCACACCTCGGGGTGCTTGTCGGCCAGGTAGAACGTCCAGCTGAGCGTGCTCGCCGTGGTCTCGTGCCCGGCCAGCAGCAGCGTCACCATCTCGTCGCGCATCCGCTGGTGCCCGGCCACCGGGTCGGACTCCTGCTCGACCGCCTCGACCAACCGCGACAGGATGTCGTCGCCCGCCCCGGTCGGGTTCCTCCGGCGCTCCTCGGCCAGCTGGGCGACGATGCGGTCCAGGTCGGCCCGGGCGCGGTGGAAGCGCCGCTGGATCGGCAGCGGCACCCAGTGCGGCACCGTGCTCAACGACATCATCTCGAACATCGCCTGGTTCTGGACCGCCTCGAACGAGTGCCCGATGGACTCGAACGCGCCGAGGTCGGCGTCCAGCAGCGCCCGGCCGAGGACGCCGAGCGTCAGCCCGGTCATCTCCTCGCTGATGTCGATCGGCCCACCGCCGCGGTGCTCGCGCAGCTTGCGCACCAGCCCCGCCGCCTCCTGCGCGATGACCTCGGCCTTGCCCGCGATCCGCTTGGCCTGGAAGACCGGCTGGATCGTCTTGCGCTGCGCCTTCCACAACTCGCCCTCGCTGGTCAGCAGGCCGTCGCCGAGCGCGCGCCTGGCGTGCACCAGGCCGATGCCCTTGAGGAAGTTGCCCGGGTTGTCGGCCAGCACGTACTTGGCGTGGTCGGGGTGGTTGAAGAAGTACATCGACTTCGGACCTAATCGCAACCGCACCGCGTCGCCGTACTGCCGCGACACCGACGTCATCACCGAGAGCCGGTCGCGGGCCATCCTGGCCAGCAGGCTCAACGTCTCGCTGCGCGGCGGGCCGGGCACCGCCCGGCGCGCGCCCGCCGTGTCCGTCGCGGTCATGCCGACACGTCCGCGTCACTGGTGAAGGCCGCGGTGATCCGCTTGCGCCACACCTCGAAGGCCGGGACGCCGGGGTGCTCCGGCAGCTCGGCCACCGCGGGCGGCCGGGTGTCGTGGCACAGCTTCGCCGCTTCCTCGGGCGTCATGTCGCAGAAGACCCCGGCGGCCACGCCGGTGTGCTCGACGACCAGCCCCTGGTCGACGCGCGCGGTGGCGGCGAACGCGCTGCCCTGCGCGACGTTGGGCAGGTACGGGCCGACGCGGTCGGCGTACCACCGCAGCTCCTCCTCGGGCAGGCCGCCCGCGTAGGTGGCCGCCAGGCCGGAGCCCGCGTACAGGTCGGCGTGGCGCTCCTCGGGGAACTCCTCGATCAGGTCCGCCACGACCTTCGGGTCGGCGCCGCCGACGAACCACAGGGCCCGGCCGATGCCCTGGTCGATGCCGCGCGGCGAGTACCAGCTGGACCCGTCCTCGGGCCACGGGAAGTCCACTTCGACGTACTGCTGCCGCACGTACTTGTCGGTGTGGAAGTACGCCTGGTGGAACCCGTAGCCGTCGAGCGCCAGCCAGCGCAGCAGCGGGTCGGCGTCGAGGCCGAGCTTGGACCAGCGCGCCCTCGGCACCCTGGCCATGGCCCAGCCGACGCCCACGTAGACCATGTAGTCGTGGGCCTTGGCCCGGCCCTGGAGGAACCGCCCGGTCCGCCCGCCCCGGCCGAACGGGAGCGCGTCGCGCACGGCGAAGCCCATCCCGGCGCCCTCGTAGGCGAAACCGCGGAACTTGTAGGGCATCTCCTCCAGCTTGCGCTCGGCCTCGTCGGGCGTGCGCGATTCCGCGGCGTAGCCGTAGCCTTCCAGGAAGGACCGGCCGACCGCCTCCAGCAGCTCCTTGGCGGTCTCGTCCTTGTAGTGGAAGCCGCGCACCGACAGCTTGGTCGCGGAGATGTTGGGAGTCAGGACGCGGCGTCTGAGCGCCCCCCACGGGCTGGACAATGTTCGCTCCCTTCGTCCCGCCACGGTGGCCGCAGCGATTGGGACTCAAGGGAAATGGTCGGTCGGGGGTGTGCCCGTTGCCTACTCCTCCCGTGCTCATCAGGCCGCCGACCCGGCGAAAACCGAGGATTCCTCTGCCGGCGGTGGTCCGGCACGCCGGGCAACGCGCGAGTAGCAAGGTCATCGCGGCCGGTGCGACGCTCGGCGGGTGGGTCGCAGAACCCTGCGCCCGAAGCGCCCAATCTTCTTCGAGGACTGCTTATGACGGCTCAATATGACGACATCATCGTCGGCGCCGGATCGGCCGGTGCGGCGCTCGCGGCCCGGCTGACCGAGGATCCCGCGCGGCGCGTGCTGCTCTTGGAAGGCGGCCCGGACTACGCCGAGCCGGAAGAGCTGCCCGAGGAGATCTTCTACGGTCGCTCGATGTCGTTCGTCGGCAACGACTGGACCTTCCGGGCGGACGTCCACGACGGCCGCCGCATCCGCTACCCCCGCGGCAAGCTCGCCGGCGGCTCGTCGGCGGTCGGCGCGACGGTCGGCCTGCGCGGCGTCGCGGAGGACTACGACGACTGGGCCGCCGCCGGCAACCCGGGCTGGTCCTACGCGGACGTGCTGCCCTACTTCCGCAAGCTGGAGAACGACCAGGACTTCGGCGAGAGCGAGTTCCACGGCGGCGGCGGCCCCATGCCGATCCGCCGGTGGAAGCCGGAGGAGCTGTCGCCGGCGCAGACGGCGTTCATCGAGTCCTGCCTGCAGAACGGCTTCCCGGAGGTCAAGGACCACAACCACCCGGAGGCGACCGGCGTCGGCTCGATCCCGTCCACCCGGCACGACGCCGAGCACCGGGCCACGACCGGCACGACGTACCTGCGGATGGTCCGCGGCCGGGCGAACCTGGAGATCAGGTCGCGCACCACGGTCGACCGGGTCGTGTTCGACGGCGCCAGGGCGATCGGCGTGATGGCGGCGGCCGAGGGCGGCGCCTACGAGCTGGTCGAGGGCCGCCGGATCGTCCTGGCCGCCGGCGCGGTCGCGTCGCCCGCGATCCTGCTGCGCTCCGGCATCGGTCCCGCCGAGGACCTGCGCCGGCTGGGCGTCGACGTCCGGTCGGACCTGCCCGGCGTCGGCGGCAACCTGGTCGACCACCAGCGCACCGGCGCCTTCCTGGTGCCGCAGCCCGGTGCGACGAACCCGAGCGAGGCGTTCCTGCAGGAGATCCTGCGGACCACGTCGCCGGTCTCGGGCGAGTTCAACGACCTCCAGTACTACATGGTCAACCACTTCTCGCTGGCGCAGTTCCCCGAGCTGCAGATGCTGGCGGGCACGACCGAGATCCTGGGCGTGATGGTGGTGGCGCAGCGCCCCGGCTCCCGCGGTCGGATCACGCTGCCCTCCACCGACCCGTCGGCGCAGCCCAACATCGTGCTGAACTTCCTCGACGACGAGCGCGAGATGGACATCCTCGTCGACGGCGTCCGCACGGCGTGGAAGCTGGCGCACCACCCGGACATCATGAAGCTCGGCCAGGGCTTCGTGGTGCTGCGGGACGCCATGATCGACAACGACGACATGGTGCGGCAGTTCGTGAAGACCAGCCTGGAGAGCGCCTACCACCCGGTCGGCACGGTCCGGATGGGCCCGGCCTCGGACCCGGAGTCGGTCGTGGACGCGAAGGGCGCGGTGCACGGCACCGAGTCCCTGTACGTCGCGGACTCGTCCATCATGCCGAGCACGGTGCGCGCCAACACCAACCTCTCCTCGATCATGATCGGTGAGCGGGTGGCGGACTGGCTGCGCGAGGGCTGAACCGGCCGACCACGGCGAAGCGGCTCCGGACCGAGAGGGTCCGGAGCCGCTTCGCCGTGCGCCGCGGAACGCGGTTCAGGGCTGGGGGAAGAACTTCGTCACGAAGAACTCCCACGCTCTGTCACCGAAGATCGCCCGCTGGGGCTTGAGCAGGTGGGTCGGCAGGCCGAGCCGGTAGCGGATCTTCGGGTTGGGCGCGGTGATGGCCTTCTCGATGGTCTCCGCGACCGTGCCCGACCGCACCGCCGTCCGCCCGCGGCCCTTCGGGTGGTCGACCTCGCGGTAGGCGCCGTGCCACACCACGAACCGCTCCCAGAAGTCGGCGTACAGGTCGCTGTCGGTGGACAGCCCCAGGTCGCCGACCGTGGTCGGGACGAACGAGCCGAGGATCGGCGACGGCTCGATCAGGACCACCTTGATGCCCCAGGGCTTCACCTCCAGCCGCAGCGAGTCGCTGATGGCCTCCAGGGCGTGCTTGGTGGCCTGGTAGTAGCCGCGGCCGGGGGTGGCGAACAGGCCGAAGATCGACGACATCATGACGATGCGCCCGGACCGCTGCTCGCGCATGCCGGGCAGCACCAGCTGCGTCATCCGGGACAGGCCGAAGAAGTTCGTCTCGAACTGCCGGCGCACCTGGTCGATCGGCGTCTCGCCGATCGTGCCGTTGAGGCTGTAGGCGGCGTTGTTCACCAGGACGCCGACGGCGCCGTGGTCCTCGGTGACCCGCTCGACCGCGGCCGCCATCGACTCCTCGTCGGTGACGTCCACCTGGAGCGTGGTGATGCCCTCGTCGGCGAGGTCCTTGAGGCCCGCCAGGTCGCGCCCGGTGGCGTAGACCGGCCAGCCCGCGTGGTGCAGTCGCAGCGCCGTCGCCCGGCCGGTGCCGGACGACAGCCCGCCGGACGAGTTGACGCCCGTGATCAGGACGGCGCGGGAAGCGCTCATCCCTCACCTCCGGTCGGGACCTCCTGCTGCGACACCCGGCTCGCCGCCACCGAGAAGCCGAGGCCCAGACCGTCCACCATGCGGGTGATGAAGTTGAACATGCCGGCGATGAAGAAGCCCTCCAGCAGCTCCTCCTGCGTCCAGCCCGCGTCCAGCGCCGTGCGCCAGTCGGCGTCGGTGATCTTGTACGCCTCCTTGCTGAGCTTGGTCAGCAGGCGCAGCAGCACCTTGGTGCGCTCGTCCACCGGCAGGTCCTCGACGGACTGCGCGGACTCCACGGCCGCCGCGGTCTCCTTCGGACCGCCGAACGCCTGGAAGAAGAAGTTGTGCGTGCCGACGCAGTAGGGGCACTCGTTGACCTTCGACGTCCACGCCGAGATCAGCTCGCGCGTCTGCCGCGGCAGGACGCCGCCGAGGAACATGCCCTTGTACCCGGCGACCACCGCTTCGAGCAGGTCCGGCCGGGTGGACATCAGGCGGAACATGTCCGGCACGAACGGCAGGTTGGTGGACTGCTTGATGTTGTCGTACAGCTCGGCGAGCCGGCCGTCGGCCTGGCCCTCCTCGACCAGCGGAACCCGGACGTGCGTGGTTGCGTCCATTGCTCGACTCACCTTTCGACAGCGGTTGGGGCGTCACGGGGGATGTTGCGGCGGCGCAGGACGGGCATGGCCTCGGCCTGGAAGTCGAGGTCGGAGTCGAAACCCTTGATCATGCCCTCGATGACCAGCAGCGAGAGCAGGGGGAAGGCGAACTCCGGCGCCGGGAACAGGCCGAACCGCCGTTGCAGGTCGAACAGCCTGCCCGCGAAGCGGGCCAGGTCGAACTCGCCGGACTTCGCGCCCGAGGTCTCCGACACCAGCTCGCCGAGCGCGGTGCGGAAGCCCTCCAGGTCGCAGTCGTCCGCGACCTCGGCCGCGCTCTCGATGACGATCTGGGCGCACGACCAGCCGTCGCCCATCGCCATGTTGATGAAGAAGTCCGCGAACGAGCGGCGCACCGGGTCGGGCAGCTGGATGACGAAACCGGCGTCCAGCATCACCAGGTCGGCGTTGAGGTCGAAGTAGAGGTTGCCGGGGTGCAGGTCGCAGTGCACGTACCCGTCGATGAACAGCATCTCGTAGACCGCGCCGAGCACCGCGCGCTGCACCGAGCGGCGGGTGTCGAGGTCCAGCTCGCCCGGCTCGAACCGCCGCAGGTCGCTGATGAAGTCCATCACCACGGTCTCGGGCGTGCACAGCTCCGGCAGCGGCGCCGGGATGGTCACGTTCCGGCCCGAGCGCACCAGGTTGTCGCGCAGCGCGGTCAGCGACGCGGCCTCGGCCTCGAAGTCGAGCTGCCGCAGGATCGCGCCGCCCACCTGGCCGTGCATGAGCTTGAACGGCATCTTGCGCAGCTTCGGCAGCAGGCCCATCACGCTCATCGCCGTGGCGGTCAGCGTGAAGTCCTGCCACATCACCCGCTCGATGCCCGGTCGGCGCACCTTGACGGCCACGTGCCTGCCGTCCAGCGTCACCGCCTCGTGCACGGTCGCGATGCTGCCGCAGGCGACCGGGACCCAGTCGAACTCGCGGAACGGCCAGGGCCGGTCCCGGTAGGCGTCCCGGACGGCGCGCTCGATCCGCCGCCTGCTCGGCGGCGTGGCGCCGTCGGTGAGCCGGGCGAGCGGGGTGGTCACCTCGTCGGGCAGCAGGTCCCGCCGCGTGCTCAGCAGCTGACCGATCTTGATGTAGGACGGTCCGAGGCGGGTCAGCATCCTGACCCACCGGTCGCCGTCGCGCAGGCCGCGGCCGTCCCGCGAACGCCGGAAGCGCGCGCCCACCGCCGAACCGGCGATGATCAGGCCGTAGGTGAGCACGATGGCGCCGACCCAGGCGCAGCGCAGCGCCAGGCCGGGCAACCGGACCAGGCGGCCAGTGATCTTCTTCAACCTCGCCCCCTGACGTGGGATTCGGCCGGGCGGCACGGCGCCGCCCGCCCAGATCGTCTCGGCGGCGTCGGCGCGTCGCCTACTCCCTCCGTGCCGTGCCGGCGCGAAGGGAATTCCATTTGTGCATTACACCGTTACGTGACTGCGTTCTCTTCTCGCACGTTGCTGTTCGCGCGGGGATCGACCGGGAATCCGGTGTGGACGGCGCACGGACGACGACGCCGGGACCACCGCGAGTCGCGGCGGTCCCGGCGTCGTGGGAATCGCGGGTCAGACCCCGAGGGCGGCCGAGGCGAGCTTCGTGCCCTCGACCCGGGCGGCGATCTTCGCGAACGCCGTGTCCCGGCTGGTGGACGTGTCGTCGGCGAACGGCGCGAACCCGCAGTCGTCGCAGGTGCCCAACCGCTCGACGGGGATGAACTCGGCCGCCTCCAGCACCCGGTCGCGCACCTCCTCCGCCGTCTCGACCCGCGGGTCGATCGGGTCGGTCACCCCGACGAACACCCGCGCGTCGGCGGGCAGGTGCTCCTTGATGATGCCGAGCACCCGGCGGCGGTCGGGCTCACTGGCCAGCTGGACGTAGAACCGGCCCACCCGCACCCGGAACAGGTCGGGCAGCAGGTCGGCGTAGTCCACGTCGGCGCTGTGCGTGGAGTCCTGGTCGCCGCCGGGGCAGGTGTGCAGGCCGATGCGGGCGCGCTCCTCCGGGGAGAAGCGCTCCAGCACCGCGTTGTTGAGCGCCACGAAGTCGCGCAGCAGCCCGCCCGACGGGTCGAGCTTGAGCGACAGCCTGCCCTCGGTGAAGTCGAGCTGCACCACGGCCGCGCCCGCGTCCAGGCAGGCGCGGATGTCGGCGGCGGTCTCGTCGACGAGGTCGGCGACGAACTCGTCCCGCGAGTAGCCGTCGATGCCGCCGGCCGGGTAGAGCAGGCTCAGCGCCGAGGGCGCGATCACCGGCTGCTTCACCGGCAGCGACGTCAGCCCCTGCGCGGTGCGCAGCAGGTCGACGGCGTGCGCGGCGTAGCGGAACGGCCCGCTCGTCAGCACGGGCAGCTGCCGGGTGTGGCCGTCGGCGAACGGCACCACGGCCCCGCCGCCGGCGAGGTCCGCGATGCCCGCCACCGGGTAGGTGAGGAAGCTCGGCTTGTCCTGCTCGCCGTCGGTGACCACCGGCGAGCCGGTGGCCTCGAACCGGCTGACGGTGTCCGCCAGCGCCCGGTCGGTCAGCGCCCGCAGCTCGGCCGCGTCGATGCGGCCCTCGGCGTGGTCCTGGAAGCCCTGCACCAGTTCCGCCGGACGTGGCACGCTGCCGATCGGCTCGGTCGGGATGCCCATGGTGTCCCTGTTCCCCTCGTCGCGATCAGGCCCAGGGCGCCGTCGGGTACCACGGGATGATCTCCCGCCGGGCCAGCAGCCTGATGTCCCAGTACATGAAGGTGAAGACCCCGGCGACGATCAGCGCGACGGCCGTCACGACGGTGATCCGGGTCGGGTTGGCCGAGATCCACCGCTGCAAACGGCCCCCGGCGAAGTACGCCAGTGCGAGGAACAGTATTGCGATGATCACGATGTTGCCTACCGACTGAAGGGTGAACGCGGCGGCCCCGTACAGGGGGTTGTGGCTCTCCGCCGCGTCACGGAACATCTGCCGGAATAGCCCGAACGGGCGACCGATGAGGAACCCGCCGATCAACACGCCCATGAACACCATGGGGGCGTTGGGGAACCGCTGGGAGACCTTGCGGAACGGGTCGCGCACCAGGCCGAGCGCGGCCAGGCCCAGGTAGAACATGACCAGGCCGATGATGCCGAACACCACCAGCGACTGGATGCTGCGGCCGTTCAGCGTGCCCGGCACGGTCGCCGCGGTGGAGAACTGCGGCATCCGGGTGCCGATGACGCCGACCAGCACGCCGTACAGCGCGGACACCGGGATCATGCCGACCGCCAGCCACCCGATGGGCTTGAGCGCGGCCACCAGCCGCGACCAGCGCGACCCGGCGGAGCCGAGCATCGGCGCGACGGCGCCGAACGCGGCGATGTTGCACGCGGTGAACGTGCCCGCGATGCCGCTGGCGAAGGCGAACGCGATGCCCGCCGCGATGCCCTCGATCGGCGTCTCCTTGGCGTTGTGGCCCAGGAGCGTGTTGGCGACGTTGTCGCCGATGACGGAGTCGACGAAGTGCGCCGACCACACCACGGTCAGCAGGAAGCCGGCGATCGAGGCGATCAGGACGATGAGCCCGCGCCGGCGCGGGAAGTGGCCGTTGACGAACAGGGACGTGCCACCGAGGGCGGTCGCGGGCTCCGCTCGCCGGAGCCGCGTGGTGTCGGGTCGCGCCATCTGATCCCTCTCCGGGGCAATGGAGGTCGGCTGGGTGCAGCCCCTTTTTCGAGCACGTGCTCCCGAGGGGCCTGCAAAGCATCCCAGGACACCCGCGGGATTACTTCTTCGACTGTGCGGAGTTGTTGGGCCGAACGGTCGTCAGGTCATTCGCCGGGCGTTGTGCCGGTCCCGGCGCGGCGGCCCACGACCTTCGGCTTCCCGTAGCGCGCGACCCCTGTCGGTGTGCCGAGCGATGTCGTGACCGGGGGGAATTCGAATCACGCTGTTATGGAAAAAGCGCAGGTCAGAGGGCAAAATCGGAGAAGCAATGTCGCCGTACGGTCGTGCAGTCTTACGTTGCGCACATTTTTGGAAGGTGCCGCACGAGTATTTGTCGCACTTTTCCATAACGGCGTTTTCAGTGGCACGAGACCCGAACCCCCGATGTCCTCAAAGACGGTGAAAGCATGAGCAGTGAGCGGATCGCAATCGTCGGCATCGGCCTGCGCTACCCCGATGCCGGTTCCACCGGGGAACTGTGGGAAAACGTCCTGGCCGGTCGTCGGGCCTTCCGCAGGCTGCCCGACGAGCGGATGAACCAGGCGGACTACTACTCCCCAGACCCCGAAGCACCGGACCGCTTCTACTCCACGAAGGCGGCCGTGCTGCGCGACTTCGAGTTCGACCGGGTGCGCTACCGCGTGGCCGGCAGCACGTTCCGCTCCACGGACATGACGCACTGGCTGGCGCTCGACGTGACCGCCCAGGCGCTGGCCGACGCGGGCTTCCCGGACGGCGAGGGCCTGCCGAAGCGGACCACCGGCGTGGTGCTGGGCAACAGCCTCACCGGCGAGTTCTCCCGCGCCAACGTGATGCGGCTGCGCTGGCCGTACGTGCGGCGCACGGTGGCCGCGGCGCTGGCCGGCAAGGGCTGGCCCGAGGACGAGATCGCGGGCTTCCTGCGCGAGCTGGAAGTGGACTACAAGGCGCCGTTCCCGGAGATCAACGAGGACACCCTGGCCGGTGGCCTGGCGAACACGATCGCGGGCCGCATCTGCAACTACTTCGACCTGCGCGGCGGCGGCTACACCGTCGACGGCGCGTGCTCCTCGTCGCTGCTGTCCGTCGCCACGGCCGCCAAGTCGCTGGTCGAGGGCGACATGGACGTGGCCATCGCGGGCGGCGTGGACCTCTCGATCGACCCGTTCGAGGTCATCGGCTTCGCCAAGACCGGCGCGCTGGCCAAGGACGTGATGAAGGTCTACGACAAGAACTCGAACGGCTTCTGGCCGGGCGAGGGCGCGGGCTCCCTGGTGCTGATGCGCGAGGAGGACGCGCTGGCGAAGAACCTGCGCATCTACGCGACGATCGCCGGCTGGGGCGTCTCGTCCGACGGCAAGGGCGGCATCACCCGCCCCGAGGCCGAAGGCCACCGCCTGGCCCTGCACCGCGCCTACGGCCGCGCGGGCTACGGCCTGGAGTCGGTGTCCTACTTCGAGGGCCACGGCACCGGCACGGCGCTGGGCGACGAGACCGAGATCGAGGCGCTGTCCTCGGCCCGCCGCGCCGCCGACCCGAACGCCCGGCCCGCCGCGCTGAGCACCGTCAAGGGCAACTTCGGGCACACCAAGGCAGCGGCGGGGGTCGCCGGTCTGATCAAGGCGGCCCTCGCCGTGCACCACCAGGTCATCCCGCCGGGCACGGGCCACTACGACCCGCACCCGAAGCTGACCTCCGACGACGCGGTGATGTACGTGCCGCTGGAGGCCGAGCTGTGGCCGGAGGACCGCCCGGTCCGCGCCGGCGTGTCGGCGATGGGCTTCGGCGGCATCAACACCCACATCGCGCTGGAGGCCGCGCCCGACGCCTCCCGCCGCGAGGAGATCGACGTCCGGACCAGGGCGCTGGTCGCCGGTCGCCAGGACGCCGAGGTGCTGCTGTTCGACGCGGCGGACCGCACGACGCTGAAGGACCGGCTGGCCGAGGTGGCCGCGCTGCTGCCGAAGCTGGCGTTCGCCGAGCTCGGCGACCTGGCCTCGGCGCTGGCCGCCCGGCTCACCGGCGCGTCGCTGCGCGGCGCCGTCGTGGCCCGCACCCCGGAGGAGGCCGAGCGCAAGGTCGCGAAGCTGGTCGCCGCGGTGGCCGAGGGCGTCAACACCTTCGACGCCGCCGACGGCGTGTTCCTGGACGACCGGGCCGACGCGCCGCGGTTGGCGTTCCTGTTCCCGGGCCAGGGCTCCGGGCGCGGCGGCGTCGGCGCGATCCGCCGCCGGTTCGCCGTCGCCGAGGAGGTCTTCGACGGCGCCGGCCTGCCGACCGAGGGCGACCAGGTCGCCACCGAGGTCGCGCAGCCGCGCATCGTGGCCGGCTCGCTGGCCGCGCTGAAGGTGCTGCGCGAGCTGGGCATCGAGGCGCAGACGGCGGTCGGGCACAGCCTGGGCGAGCTGACCGCGGTGCACTGGGGCGGCGCGATCAACGCCAGCCGGGTGCTGTCGCTGGCAGCCGAGCGCGGTCGCGTCATGGCGAGCGCGAGCAAGGGCGGCGGCGCGATGGCCGGCCTGGCGACCGACCCGCGGCGGGCGCTGGAGCTGGCGGCGGGCGAGGACGTCGTGATCGCCGGCTACAACGGCCCGGCGCAGACCGTGCTGTCCGGCCCGGCCGAGGCCGTCGACCGGGTGTGCGCGGTGGCGCGCGCCGAGGGCGTGCAGGCCACCCGCATCAACGTCTCGCACGCGTTCCACTCGCCGCTGGTGTCGCCGGCGGGCGAGGCGATGGCCGAGCGGCTGGTCGACTTCGACTTCGGCAGGCTGATCCGCCCGGTGCACTCCACCGTCACCGGTGACGTGCTGGAGGCGGGCGCCGACCTGCGCGAGCTGCTGCGCGACCAGATCACCCTCCCGGTCCGGTTCCACGAGGCCGCCGCCAAGGCCGCCGCCACCACCGACCTGGTGGTCGAGGTGGGCCCCGGCCGCGTCCTCTCCGGCCTGCTGGAGGAGATCGCGCCGGACAAGCCCGTGCTGTCCGTCGACACCGACAGCGCGTCGCTCACGTCCCTGCTGACCGTCGTCGCCGCCGCCCACGTGCTCGGCGCGCCGATCCGCACGGACGCCCTGTTCGGCGACCGGGTCGCCCGCGACCTGCCGCTGGACGGCGCGATGACGTTCCTGGCCAGCCCCTGCGAGACGGCTCCCGCCCTCGACTCGAACCTGCTCGCCGAGCAGGGGACCGGCAGCCCGGCCGCGTCCACCGGGAAGGCCCGGCCCGCGGCGGGCGCCGACGGCGAGTCCACGCTCGAACTGCTGCGCCGGCTGGCCGCGCAGCGCGTGGAGCTGCCGCTGGAGGCCATCACCGCGACCACGCACCCGCTGGACGACCTGCACCTCAGCTCCATCACGGTCGGCCAGCTGGTCAACGAGGTCACCCGCACGCTCGGCCGCCCGGCGCTGGAGGGCACGACCAACTTCGCCACCGTGCGGATGGGCGAGCTGGCCGACCTGATCGACAGCCTGGCCGACACGGCGCACGCCGAGGAGCGCGACAACGGCGAGGTGCCGGGTGTGGCGCCGTGGGTGCGGCCGTTCCAGGTCGAGCACGTCGAGCGCGAGCTGGTCGGCGCGAAGCCCGGTCCGGTGGGCGAGTGGACGGTCCACGCGCCCGAGGGCCACCCGCTGGCCGAGCCGCTGAAGGCGGGCCTGCCCGGCGACGGCGTGCTCCTGCTGCTGCCCCCGGAGGGCGGTGACGCGCACGTCGGCCTGTTCCTGGAGGCGGCGCGGGACGTGCTGGCGTCCGGCCGCAGGCTCGCGGTCGTGCAGCACAAGCTCGGCGCGTCGGGCCTGGCCCGCACGCTGCACCTGGAGGCGCCGCACATCCCGGTGACGCTGGTCGACCTGGCCGACGACACCGACGCGGTGCGCCGGGTCGCGGCCGAGGTCGCGGCGACCACCGACTTCTCGCAGGCCCGCTACGACGCCGACGGCGTCCGGAGCGTGCCGGTGCTGCGGGCGGTGTCCGGCCAGGTCGACCCCGACTCCGCGGGCGGCGCCCCGCTGGACGCGGGCGACGTGCTGCTGGTGACCGGTGGCGGCAAGGGCATCACGGCCGAGTGCGCCATCGCGATGGCCACCGACTCGGGCGCGTCCCTGGCGCTGATCGGCCGGGCCGACCCGGCCGCCGACCCCGAGCTGGCGGCCAACCTGGCCCGGATGACCGCGGCGGGCATCAAGCACCGCTACGAGCGGGCCGACGTGACGTCCGCCGAGCAGATCGCCGTCGCGGTGGCGAAGTTCCGCGCCGAGCTGGGCGAGGTGACCGCCGTGCTGCACGGCGCGGGCCGCAACGAGCCCAAGGCGTTGACCGGTCTGTCCGAAGAGGACTTCCGGGCCACGCTGGCGCCGAAGATCAAGGGGCTGAACGCGGTGCTCGACGCCGTCGACCCGGAGCGGATCAAGCTGCTGGTCACGTTCGGCAGCATCATCGGCCGGGCCGGTCTGCGCGGCGAGGCGCACTACTCCACCGCCAACGACTGGATGTCGGAGCTCACCGCCGACTTCGGCGTGAAGCACCCGCGGGCGCGGGTCCTGGCGCTGGAGTGGTCGGTCTGGTCCGGCGCGGGCATGGGCGAGCGGCTGGGCGTGGTCGAGGCGCTGATGCGCGACGGCATCACGCCGATCTCCACCGATGCGGGCATCGCGGTGCTCCGCGAGGTGCTGGCCGACCCGACCGTCGGCCCCGTGCTGGTGGTCTCCGGCCGCGCCGCGGGCCTGCCGACGCTGGAGCTGGCGCGCACCGAGCTGCCGCTGGCCCGGTTCGTGGACCGGGTCCTGGTCCACTACCCGGCGGTCGAGCTGGTCACCGAGGCCGACCTGTCCGACGGCGCCGACCCGTACCTGGGCGACCACCTGCTGGAGGGCGACCTGCTGTTCCCGGCCGTCATCGGCATGGAGGCGATGACCCAGGTGGCCACCGCCCTCACCGGCAACGACGGCCCGCCGCTGCTGGAGGACGTCGAGTTCCTGCGGCCGGTCGTGGTGCGGCCGGGCGGCTCGCTGACCGTGCGGATCGCCGCGCTGGCCCGCGACGCCGAGACCGTGGACGTGGCGATCCGGGCCGAGGACACCGGCTTCTCCGCCGACCACTTCCGGGCCAGGCTGCGGTTCCCGCGGCCGGAGATCCCCGGCGACGTGGTCGACGGCGCCCCGGTGCTGCCGCTGGTGCCGGTCGACCCGGTGACCGAGCTGTACGGCAGCGTCCTGTTCCAGGGCAAGCGGTTCCAGCGGCTGCAGGGCTACCGGCGGGCGAGCGCCCGGCACGCGGTGGCCGAGGTCGCCACGGCGTCCGTCGCCTCCTGGTTCGCCCCGTTCCTGCCGCAGGACCGGGTGCTGGCGGACCCGGGCACGCGGGACGTGATGATGCACGCCATCCAGTGCTGCGTCCCCGACGCCACGCTGCTGCCGCAGAGCGTGGAGCGGCTGTACCTGGCCGCGCCGGTCGACCAGCTCGCCGAGTACGTGGTGCTGGACGCCCGCGAGCGGTTCCAGGACGGCGACAGCTACACCTACGACCTCGACGTGCGCGACCCCGACGGTCGGCTCGTCGAGCGGTGGGAGGGCCTGGTGCTGCGGGCCGTGCGCAAGAAGGACGGCGCCGGGCCGTGGACGCCGACCATGCTCGGCTCCTACCTGGAGCGCTCGCTGGAGCGGGTCCTGGGCGGCAGCCGCGCGGTCGTGGTCGAGCCCGACCCGACCGACGTCACGCCCGAGCGCCGGGCGCAGACCGCGCTCGCGCTCAGCCGGGCGCTGGACCGGCCGGTCGACGTGCGCTACCGGCCCGACGGCAAGCCCGAGGTCGACGGCGTCGAGGTGTCCGCCTCGCACGGCGCCGGCGTCACGTTCGCGGTGGCCGCGGGCAGCGGCACGATCGGCGTGGACGTCGAGTCGGCCGTGGCCCGCTCCGAGGACGACTGGACCGGCCTGCTCGGCGACGACCTGATCGCCGTGCGGGACCTGCTCACCACCGAGGTGGGCGAAACGGCGGCCATCGCCGGGACCCGGGTGTGGAGCGCGCTGGAGTGCCTGCGCAAGACCGGTTCCACCTCGCAGGCGCTGACGGTCGACCGGGTCCACCCGGACGGCTGGGCGGTGCTGTCGACCGGCGACGCCAAGGTCGCCACCTGGGTGACCACCGTCAACGACCGGCCCGAGCCGGTGGTGTTCGCGGTGCTCGTGGGCAAGGAGGCCTGACGTGTCCGACTACTACGAGATCCGCCACACCGTCGGTTTCGAGGAGACCAACCTCGTCGGCAACGTGTACTACGTGAACTACCTGCGCTGGCAGGGCCGGTGCCGCGAGATGTTCCTCAAGGAGAACGCGCCGAGCGTGCTGGCCGACCTCCAGGACGACCTCAAGCTGTTCACCCTCAAGGTGGAGTGCGAGTTCTTCTCGGAGATCACCCTCTTCGACGAGCTGTCGGTGCGGATGCGGCTGGAGGAGCTGACCCAGACGCAGATCCAGTTCAGCTTCGACTACGTCAAGGTCACCGGCGGTCAGGAGGTCCTGGTCGCCAAGGGCAGGCAGCGGATCGCGTGCATGCGCGGCCCGAACACCAACACGGTGCCCTCCCGGGTGCCCGACGACCTGCGCAAGGCGCTCGCGCCCTACGCCGAGGCCCCGGTGCTCGCCCGCGCCGGGCTGGGGGGATGACGGACATGTACGAAGCGGCGCCCACGATGGAGGAGACCACGCTGAGGGACGCGATGTCCCTGTTCGCCACCGGGGTCACGGTGCTGACGGTCGGCGGCGAGCACGCCCACGGCATGACGGCCAACGCGTTCACGTCGGTTTCGCTCGACCCGCCGCTCGTGCTCGTGTGCATCGCCCGCTCGGCGGTGATGCACGACGCGATCGGCAGCACCAAGCGGTTCGGCGTGTCGATCATGGGCGCCGACCAGCGGGATACCGCGAAGTACTTCGCCGACAAGCGCAGGCCGCTCGGGCCGGAGCAGTTCGACGCGGTGGACTGGCTGGAGGGACCGCGCAGCGGCGCGCCGCTGCTGAACGGCTCGCTGGCGTGGCTGGAGTGCGAGCTGGTGTCGGTGCACGACGGCGGGGACCACACGATCTTCGTCGGTCAGGTGCTCGGCTGCAGCCGGGGCGCGGGCACGGAGGCGTTGTTGTTCTACGGCAGCGCCTTCCACCGGGTCTGACGTCCGAGTCCGCTCGCTCTGGGAAGGAGTGCACATGCTGGTCACCGTCACCGGGGGTACCGGTTTCGTCGGCTCGCACACGGTGGCGGAGATCGTGCGCGCCGGCCACCGGGTCCGGTTGCTGGTCCGGGACGCGAACGCGGTGGAAGCCGCCACGCGACCCCTGGAGGTGCCGCCCGACGCGATCGACGTCGTCGTCGGGGACGTGACCGACGAGCGGTCGGTCACCGCGGCGGTGCGCGGCGCGGACGCCGTGGTCCACGCCGCCTCGGTGTACTCGTTCGACCGGCGCAGGCGGGCGGAGATGCTGCGCACCAACGCCCGCGGCACGGACGTGGTGCTCGGCGCCGCGCGCCGTGCCGGGGCGGGGCGCGTGGTCCACGTCTCCAGCATCGCGGCCCTGTTCGGGCCCGGTGTGCGGGTGATCCGCGAGCAGTCGCCGGTCGGCACGACCCGCGAGCCGTACGCGGCCACCAAGGCCGCCTCGGAAGCCATCGCGAGGCGGCACCAGGAGGAGGGGGCGCCGGTGGTGGTCAGCTACCCGCCGGCCCTCCTCGGGCCGCACGACCCCAAGCTCGGCGACCAGAACGAGCGGCTGCGCAACACGTTGCGCGGGATCATGCCGATGTGGCCGAGCGGCGGCCTGCAGATCGGCGACGTGCGGGACACGGCGGCGCTGCACCTGGCGCTGCTGTCCCCGGACGCCGCCGCGCCGGGTTCTGAGGGCAGGCACTTCGGCCCCGGGCACTACCTCACCACCTCGGAGTACCTGGACGGGATCAGGGAGGTCACCGGGCGCTCGCTGCCGGCGGTCTTCCTGCCCGCCGCGATGATGACGCCCGTCGGCCGGTTCGTCGACCTGGTGCAGCCCGCCTGGCCGTGGCACATCCCCGCCGAGTACGGGGCCATCGCCACGGTCGGCGCGGCGGTCCGGGTCGACCCGGCCGCGAGCACGCTCGACCTCAAGCCCCGACCCTTCACCGACACGGTGGCCGACACCGTGCGGTGGCTCGCCGACACCGGAGCGGTGACCGAACGCCAGGCAGGCCGGCTGTGACCACATCAGAGATCGACCACGTCGACGGGCGCCCGGGCTTCCGGCCCGAGCCGCCCGCCCGCACCATGGCGCTGCTCCGGGAGCGCAACGACGACCTGCGCGACCGCGCGGTGGCCAACACCGAGGCGGAAGCGCGGCAGCGGGCGCTGGGCAAGCGCACCGCCCGCGAGCGGCTGGACCTGTTGCTGGACAAGGGTTCCTTCACCGAGGTCGAGCTGTACCGGCGGCACCAGGCGCACGGGTTGAAGGTGTCCGACCACCGCCCGCACACCGACGGCGTGGTGGCGGGCTCGGGCACCATCGACGGGCGGCGGGTGTACGTCTACGCGCAGGACTTCACCATCTTCGGCGGCTCGCTCGGCCAGGCGCACGCGGCGAAGATCCACAAGGTGATGGACATGGCCGTCGACACCGGCTCGCCCATCATCGCCCTCAACGACAGCGGCGGCGCGCGCATCCAGGAGGGCGTGATGGCGCTGGACGGCTACGGCGGCATCTTCCGCCGCCAGGTGGCCGCGTCCGGCGTCATCCCGCAGATCGCGGTGGTGCTCGGGCCGTCCGCGGGCGGCGCCGCGTACTCGCCCGCGCTGGCGGACTTCACGTTCATGGTCCGCGGCACCGCCCAGATGTACCTGACCGGCCCGGACGTGGTGCAGGCCGTGTCGGGGGAGAAGGTCAGCCACGACGAGCTGGGCGGCGCGTCGGTGCACGGCGAGCTGTCGGGCGTGGCGTCGTTCGTGCACGACGACGAGGAGTCGTGCCTGGAGGACGTCCGCTACCTGGTGTCGATGCTGCCGTCGAACAACCTGGAGCCGCCGCCCGCCCACGAGCCCGTGGGCGCGGTGGACGACGTGCGGCCCGAGTTCGCCTCGATCGTGCCCGTGGAGCCGAACAAGCCCTACGACATGCGCGGGCTGGTCGAGGAGTTGGTGGACGACGGGGAGTTCCTGGAGGTCCACGAGAGGTGGGCGCGCAACGTCGTGGTGGCGTTCGGCCGGATCGACGGCGCGGTCGTCGGTCTGGTCGGCAACCAGCCGGTGGTGTCCGCGGGCGTGCTGGACATCGAGGCGTCCCAGAAGGCCGCGCGGTTCGTGCGGTTCTGCGACGCGTTCGGCATCCCGCTGGTGTCCCTGGTGGACGTGCCCGGCTTCCTGCCGGGGACGGCGCAGGAGCACGCGGGCGTGATCCGGCACGGCGCGAAGCTGCTGTACGCCTACTGCGAGGCGACCGTGCCCCGCATCCAGGTGATCGTGCGCAAGGCGTACGGCGGCGCGTACATCGTGATGGACTCCCGCTCCATCGGGACGGACCTGTCGCTGGCGTGGCCGACGAACGAGATCGCGGTGATGGGCGCCGAGGGCGCGGTGAACGTCATCTTCCGCAAGGAGCTGGCCGCGGCGGCGGACCCGGACGCGCTGCGGGCGGAGCTGCTGGTCGAGTACTCGGAGCAGCTGGTGCACCCGTACTACGCGGCCGAGCGGGGGCTGGTCGACGACGTGATCGACCCGTCGCACACCCGGTCGGCGGTGGCGCGGGGGTTGGCGATGCTGCGCAACAAGCGCCGCCCGGCGCCGGCGCGCAAGCACGGCAACGTGCCGCTGTAGTCGTCGCGGGACAACGGCGCTCCGTCCTCCTCGGGCGGGGCGCCGTTCGTCGTGCGGCGCCAACCGGGGCGGTACGGCGGGCGGCGCGCGTACCACCCCGGTGGTAGGCGGGCGGGGGATCGCGGCAACTCCGGCATGACGACGCGGGGCCGGTCGCGTCCCTACGCTGCGGCCGCAACCGTTTCCGAGCTAAGGAACCCCCATGCAGGCACTCGCCGCCGTCGACGTCCTCTACTTCAGCGCCGGTCGGGCCACGGCCACCACCGCCGGCGTGCTGGGCCTGGTCGGCCTCGTGGTCGGCGGGCTGGCCCTGGCCCGACCCCGCGGCCGGTTCGGCTCCGGTCGGCTCGGGCCGGTGCTGGCCCTGGGGGCGGGGGTGGTGGGCATGGCGCTCGGCGCGGTGGTCGTGGCCACTTCGGACAGCGGGATCGGCACGGGGAACGGTCGCGGCGGCGCTTACGTGGCGCTGGTGGTGGGCCTGGTGGCGGTGGTCCTGGGTGGGCTGGCGCTGACCCGGTCGCGCCGGGTGGCGGGCTGACGGTGTGGCGTGGCCGGGTGGCCGCCCCGGTCAGCCGGCGAGCCAGCCCGGCAGGGTCAGGCCCGACTCGTAGGCGAGGATCACCAGCTGCGCCCGGTCGCGGACCCCGGTCTTGGTCATGATCCGGCTGACGTGGGTCTTGGCGGTGGCCGGGCTCAGCACCAGCCGGGCCGCGATCTCGTCGTTCGACAGGCCCGCCGCGACCAGGGCCATCACCTCGCGCTCCCGCTCGGTGAGCGCGCTCAACCGCGGTCCCGGGTCCGGGTGGGCGGCCCGTGCGGCGAACTCGGCGATCAGGCGCCGGGTGATCGCCGGCGCGATCAGCGCGTCACCGCGGGCCACCACCCGGACGCCGTGGATCAGCTCGGCCGGCTCGGTGTCCTTCACCAGGAACCCGCTCGCGCCCGCGCGCAGCGCGCCGTGGACGTAGTCGTCCAGGTCGAACGTGGTCAGGATGACGACCCGGGCGTCCGTGCTCGCGGTGATCTCCCTGGTGGCGGCCAGGCCGTCCAGCGCGGGCATCCGGACGTCCATCAGCACGACGTCCGGCCGCAGCCGCCGGGCCAGCCGCACGGCCTCCGCCCCGTCACCCGCCTCGCCGACCACGCCGATGCCGTCCTCGCCGTCCAGGATCGAGCGGAAGCCGGCGCGGACCAGGTTCTGGTCGTCGGCGAGCAGCACCCGGATCACGCCCGCGCCCCCAGCGGCAGCCGCGCCCGCACCCGGAAGCCGCCGCCCGGGCCGCGGCCCGCGGTCAGCGAGCCGCCCAGCGCCTGGGCCCGCTCGCGCATCCCGAGGATGCCGTTGCCCGGCTCGCCCGGCTCGCCCGCGCCGTCGTCCTCGACCTCCACCACGACGTCCTCCCGCTCGGGTCGGACCCGGACCACGGCGGTGGTCGCGCCGGCGTGCCGCGCCACGTTGGTCAGCGCCTCCTGCACGATCCGGTACGCCGCCAGGTCCACCTCCGGCGGCAGGGGGCGGGTCTCGGCCAGCTCGGTGCGGATCGCCAGCCCGGACCGCCCGGCCGTCGTGACGAGGTCGGCCAGGCGGTCCAGGCCGGGCCTCGCACCGTCCTGCTGCCGCAGCACGCCCAGCGCGGTGCGCAACTCGCGCAGCGTCTCCTTGCTCGTCTGCTTGATCGCGGTCAGCGCCTGCTCGGTCCGGTCCGGGTCCGGGCGGTGCAGCGCGGCACTGGCCTGCACGTTGATCAGCGACAGGTGGTGCCCGACCACGTCGTGCAGCTCGCGGGCGATGCGCAACCGCTCCTCGGTGGCCCGCCGCCGCGCCTCCTCCTCCACCCGCCGCTCGGCCGCCGCCGCCCGCGCCCGCGCCTCGGCGAGGTAGGCGCGGCGGTTGCGCGTCACGCCGACGATCACCGCGACGAGCCAGCCCGCGTGCAGCAGCGTCGCCCCGTTCATCGAGTCGCCGGCCGGGTCGAAGTCGTCGGCCAGGGCGAACGCGACCACCGACGCCGCGCCGAGCCCGATGGCGACCGCCAGGTGGCCCTCGTCCACCAGCGTGTACAGCGCCACGACGAAGACCAGCATGATCGGGCCGGGCTGGTGCAGCAGCGCCCCGTACCCGGCGATGGCGGCCAGCGCCAGCACGCCGACCGGCACCGGGCGCCGCCTCCGCCACCACAGCGCGGCGGAGGAGAGCAGCACGACCGGCAGCGCGGCCCACTCGGCGGCCGTGTCGACGCCGTGCGACTGCACCAGCAGGCCGACCAGGGCGACCAGGCCGACGCCGGGCGCCAGCGCCGCGTCCGCGGTCCGCCCCCTCGCCATGCGCCGCAGCCTAGCCCGCCGGTGGTGAGTCGATCGTGAGCCGCCCCACCACCGGGGGGCTCGCCTTGACGGCGTTCCATAACGCCGCTATAAATAGTAGTAAGACAGTGTTATGGAACGCTTGGACGGGGTGATGGGCGTGGTCGCGTCGGTGCGGGAAGTCGCGGAGGCGCTGGTGGTGCGGGGTGCGCTGCCCGGCGCGGTGGACGGTGCGCTCGTATGGTCCGGCAGGTACGGCGTCTCGGGCGTCCAGCTCGGGCCGGACGGCGCGCGGTGGTACCGCGGCGCCCGGCCGGCCGCGCTCGCGCCCGCCGACCGGCCCGCCGGCGCCACGATGGCCCGCCCGGTGTTCGACGGCGAGGTCTGGCACACGGCCATGTCGCACCCCGACCTCGGGTACGCCGAGCACGTCCAGCTCGGCCCGGACGGCGAGGTGCTGCGCGCCGAGCCGTTCCCGCTGGACGGCGCGCCCCGGATGCGCGCGGTCGGGGTCACGGAGCGCTTCGTCGTGGTCTTCGACTCGGCGCCCCGCTACAGCCGCGCGGCCGACCTGGTCGGCCTGCGCGACCCGTACTCCGGTCCCGCCACCGGCCCAGCCCGGATCGGCCTGCTCGCCTACGGCCGGCCGCACTGGTTCGAGGTCGGCGAGGGCGAGGTCCTGTCGCTGGTCAACGCCTACGAAGACCTCGGCCGCGTGGTCGTGGACGCCATCTGGGCGCCGGGCGTGCTGCGCCGGCACGTGCTCGACCTCGCCACCGGCGGCGTGCGCCGGATCGACCTGCCCGCGATGGACGTCGCCCGCGTGGACGACCGCCTGACCGGCCGCCGGCACCGCCACGTCTTCGGCGCGGCGGGCACCGCGATCGTCCGCCACGACGTGGCGTTCGGCTGCACGTGGCGGCGGGAGGTCGGCGTCGTGCCCGGCCAGCCGGTGTTCGTGCCGCGCGGCGAGGAGGAGGGCGAGGGCTGGGTGGTCGCCACGGCCGGCGACCGGGTGCTGGTGCTGGACGCGGCCGACCTGGCGGGCCGGCCGGTCGCGGTGGTGGAGCTGCCGTTCGCGGTGCCCGCCTCGCGCCAGGCCGCCTGGCTCCCCGGCCACCGCGCCGCCTAGGGCCGGGCCCGGTTGCCGGCCGTTCCCGCTCGCGCCTACCTTGGTGACCGGTGGCGAGCGACCCGCCCTCGACGGGCGCGTCGCCCTTCGGCCCCTCTGACCTGCGTGAACGGGCAATGGCGAGGACTCCGCCGCAGGGGTACCATAGGGAACCACCCCTAACATGGCAACGACGAGGGAACCGTGCAACGAACTGCTGCCGAGACCCGGTCCCACGTACTCCAGGTGGCCGGAGACCTGTTCTACAAGAAGGGCATCCGAGCCACGGGTGTCGACCTCGTCGCGGCCGAGGCCGGTGTCGCGCCGACCACCCTCTACCGGCTGTTCTCCTCCAAGGACCAGCTGATCGGCGCCTACATCGAGCAAGCCGACTACGACTTCCGGCGCCGGTTCGACGAGGCCGTCGAGGGCGCGGGTCCCGATCCGCGCGACCAGCTCCTGGCGGTCTTCGACATCGTCTCCGAGCAGGTGGCGGCCACCACGTTCCGCGGCTGCACCTTCCAGATGTTGCTGGCCGAGTTCCCCGAGACGGACCTGCCCGCGCACCGCAACGCCGTCACGGCGAAGTCGTGGACCAGGGACCGGATCGGCGAGATGACCGCGTGCCTCGACGTCGAGGACCCGGAAGAGGTGGCCGACCACCTCATGCTGGTGTTCGACGGCGTGCACGCCTCGGGTCAGTCGTTCGGCCCGAACGGTCCCGCGAAGCAGGCACGGCGCCTGGCCGAGACGATCCTGTCGACCGCCGCGCCGCGGTCGAACGGTTCCTGACCGGCGTCCGTGCCCCCCTGTGGCCGTGCGGTCGCCGACGCGGGTGGCGTCGGCGTCCCGCGGTCGCCTGCCGACCACGCCCCCGGGCCGGTTCCCGCACCTGGCGGATGAATTGTCAAGTGCCCAGGTCGGAACGCCTTCGGGAAAATGCGGTCACTTTCCCGCGACCTCCCCGTCACCGGGCGTGAAATTCTCGGAATGATTGAGCCGCTTTCCCTTCGCGGCTGTTCACCCCGCATGATCGCCGGTATTCTACTGGCGATCACCCGAATGCGCTTCGCGGAACGTCGCGGCCGGTGCCGCGCGCCCGTTCCGCGACGGCGCTCGCGTCGGTGCCGGAGGGGACAGAGGTGGCATGGTGAAAAGCTTCGACCGGTTTCGCAGGGTTGTCGTCGTCGGAGCGGGACTGGCCGGTACCGCTACCGCCATCCGCCTCCTCCGGTTCGCCCGCGAGCCATTACAGGTGGTGCTCCTGGAGCGGCGCCCCGACTACCGCAGTTCCGGTGTGGCGTACCAGCGCGACAGCAACCACTGGTACCACGTGTTCAACATCCAGGCGGGCCGCATGTCGGCATTCCGGGAGGACGTGGACGACTTCGTCGGTTGGGCCAATCGCGAGGCCGACCGGTCGGACTGGCCCGACGAGTGGCGGAACTTCGAGTTCACCGAGTCCGGCCCCGCGCCGCGGCGGATCTACCACGACTACCTGGAGAGCCGGCTGGCCGAGGCCGTCCGCGAGGCGGCGCCGGGCGTGACGCTGGTCGAGACCGACGGTGAAGCGGTCGACATCGAGGTCTTCGCAGATCACGCGCGGGTCGTCGTGGCGGGGCCGGCGACGGCGCCCGACGGCGCCGAGGCCGGGCCGACCACCCTGGAAGCCGATCACGTCGTGCTCGCGACCGGGCTGGAGGTCAAGCACCCGGCATTCGCCGCCGACGTCCTCGACCACCCCGCTTTCGTGCGCAACCCGTATTCCGAGAGCGGTGTCGAGCGCGTTCTCGGCGTCCACCGGGACGGTGTCGTCGCCGTCATCGGCACGCTGCTCAGCGCGTACGACTCGGCGACGGTCCTGCTGCGCCGCGGCCACCAGGGCCGGATCCACCTGATCTCCGGTTCCGGCCTGACGCCGCGCACCTATCCGGACGACCACCGGCACCTGGTTTTCGAACTGCCGCCGCCGCAACTCCTCCGCGACACCTGGGAAGGCCGCGAGGAATTCGTCCGCCGATTCCGCGAAGAATGGGAACGCGCCTGCGCGATGGTCACCGCCGACCACCCGGGAATTTCTCCGGTGGTCGTGACGGAACGGGTCGCAAAAGCGTGGGAACCCTACCTCCCGGCGGTCATGGAACGGATTCCGACGGACGAGCTGCGCGCGTTGCTCGACGGCTACGGGACGCTGCTCGCGGTATTGCGGGTGAGCGCCATGGCGTACACCACGAACGTGGTCGACTCGGCCATGGGCGAAGGCGGCCGGGTGGTGCTCACCAACGGCCGGGTGCAGCGGATCGACGACACCGGCAGAGGCACGCTGGAGTTGACCGTCGCGGGCCCGGATTCGACGGTGACCGTCGAGGCAGACCTGGTCGTGTCGAACTTCGGCCGCGAGTCGAACTACGAGCGCGCCGACTCGGCGCTGTGGTCGAGCCTGCTGCGCAAGGGCCTCGCGGTCGCCCACCGGCGCACCGGGCGCGGCGTCGAGGTGGACCCGTGCGGCCGGCTGCTCGGCCCGGACGGCACGCCGTCCGGCCCCATCTCGGTGGTCGGCAGCCCGCGCGAGGGCGACGAGATCGTCCGCAACGGGCGGACCGGCGCGTTCACCTTCAACCTCGCCGCGATCAAGAACCACTCGGTCGAGGTGGCGGCCACCACCCTGCACCGGCTGGAGAACTGCTACGACGACCGCGCCACCGAGGTCGCGGCGTCGCTGGCCGAAGCGCCGAACCCCGAGGTGCGCGAGGCCGTGTCCCGCGCGGTCATGCTCGACGTCCGCCGGATGGCCACCCGGCGGCTGGACGACCGGCTCGCGCTGGCGACCCGGTTGGAGGGCGACCTGCGGCGCGTCCGCGACGTGGTGAGCCGGGACGGCGGGTCGCCGCCGACCGACCGCGCGTTGCGGTTCGCCGTCAACGCCGCCGCCACGGCGAAGCTGACCGACCTCTCGGTGACCCCGCGCGACCTCCGGCTCGGACTCGGGTTGGAGGGCTCGGCGGAACCGGTCGCCTGATCCGATTCCCCTTACCACCGATCATTTGTAGCGCGCGGCCGGCGGAGGCGACTACTTCGTGATTGCGCAGCCGACCACGACGGGGCGGACCGGTCCCGCCCGTCGCGAATCGGCTCGAACGGACCACCACCTCGCACTGGAGAAGATGCGCGGCGGCTCCGGGTGCTGCGACGCTCGTGCCATGGCTCGCCATGTTCGACGCAAACCCGGGGCCGACGTCGCGCGTGCCGACGTCGGCCCCGGCGGTCGGCGCGAAGGCCGACTCGTTCGCCCTGTCCGCGCACGGAACGGATTCGGTAGGAGGATGCCGTGAGCCCGCGCGAGATTCCCGGAGTCCTGCTCGTCGGTTCGCCGTCGACGAGCGTTCGCGGCATCTCCAACCACACCGGGAGACCGCTGCCCGGTTCGGTGCTGGTGGTGGAAGCGCTCGGCCCCGAGCTGTACGACACCATCGTCAAGTCCGCCGCGGTGATCTGCTCCAGCGGCGGCCGGACCGGACACATGGAATCGCTTTGCCGCTCACGCGGAATTCCGGTGCTCAGGGTCCCGAACGCCGAACTCGCCGGAATCGTCGGTCAGGTGACCGTGCGAACGGATCGCGAGTCGGTCACCCTGGGGGAGCACGAACCCGTGGCGTCGTCGGCGGAATTCCCCGTCGTCACGCCGGACGACCTGCGCTCGGTCTGCGTGGTCATCGCCGACGCGACCGACATCCAGTCGACCAACGCGATCAGCCCGCGGGTCGACCAGGTGACGTCGTTCTTCATCCGCGAGGAGTTCGTCTGCCTCTCGTCCGGCCTCAGCCCGCTCGACGCCCTGCGCGCCGGCGTGCCCGAGGCCGAGCGCTACGGCGCGGCCATCGGCGCGGAGCTGTGCGCCATCGTGAAGGAGCTGCTGCCGGGCCAGCGCCTGGTGATGCGGCTGCTCGACCTCAGGTCGGACGACGCCGCGCAGATCACCACGGTGGTCGACGTCGACCACGAGGACAACCCGGAGCTCGGCCTGCACGGCGCGCGGTGGCTGCTGCACGAGCCGTACTACCCGCACGCGTTCGCGGCGTTGCGGGCGCACGTCCGGGAGCACCTGGGCCCCGACGCGGGCCGGGTGAGCTTCGCGGTGCCGTTCATCAACGACCAGGACGAGTTCCTGCGGTTGCGGGAGCGGCTGGACCTGCCCGACGACGTGCCGCTGTCGGTCTTCGTCGAGACACCGGCCGCGGTGCACTCGGCGGCCGGGTTCTGCGCCGCCGGCGCCAGCGAGATCTTCATGGGCACCAAGGACCTGACCCAGTTCTACCTCGCCGCGGACCGGGGCAACCACCGGGTCGCGTCCTCGTACCAGACCCGGCACCCCGCCGTGCTGTCCGGGCTGCGGCAGTCGGTCGAGGCGGGTCGCGAGGCCGGGGTCCCGGTGCACGTGTTCGCGCTCGGCGGGGACGTGGGCCACTACCTGAAGCACCTGCCCGCGGACCGGTTCATGATGTGCACGGCCGAACTGCGACAACTCGCCGAGGAGGCCCGCGCGCGGTGACCCGGCGGGCGAGGCGGGCCCCCGACCCGCCTCGCCCGCCCTCTATCATCCGGTGGGTGACCGCCTACGACGATCTTGACGCGTTCGAGCACCTGGACACCTCGGCGCTGCCGCCCCGGCAGCAGCGGATCCTGGTGGCGATCCGGGACTGGGTCGTCCGGCACGGCTACTCGCCGAGCACCCGGCAGATCGGCGACGCGGTCGGCCTGCGGTCGGCGTCCTCGGTGTCGAAGCACCTGGCCGCCCTGGAGGAGAAGGGTTTCCTCCGGCGCGGCGGGACGGTGTCGCGGCCGATCGACGTGCGGCTGTTCCTGCGCGAGCCGGCGGACCGCGAGCCGTCCGACTCGGTGCCGGTGCCGGTGGTCGGCCACATCGCGGCGGGCAGCCCGATCGCGGCCGAGGAGCACGTGGACGACGTGCTGACGCTGCCGCGCGGGCTCACCGGCCGCGGCACCGTCTTCGGCCTGCGGGTGCGCGGCGACTCGATGGTGGACGCCGCGATCTGCGACGGCGACATCGTCGTCGTGCGGCAGCAGCAGGAGGCCCACTCGGGCCAGATCGTCGCCGCGATGATCGACGGCGAGGCCACCGTGAAGGTCTACCGCCGGCGCAACGGCCACGTGGTCCTGGAGCCGCGCAACCGGTCCTACCGGGACATCGACGGCGACCGGGCGGTCGTGCTCGGCGTCGTCACCTCGGTGCTGCGCAGCGTCTGACGCTCAGTCGGCGGGGCCGCGCAGCATCAGCACCACCCGCAGCACGTGCTCGACGGCGGAGGGGAAGGCCGCGCCCCGCAGCTCGCCGCGGGTGGCGAGGTTGCGCGCGGCGAAGTCGAGCATCCGGTCCGGCCCGACCCGCCGGACCACCAGCGCGGCGATCTCCTCCAGGTCGAGACCGGGGTTGTCCAGCCGGGTCAGGGCGAACTCGACCACCAGCTCCTCGTCCGTCACAGCCACTCCTCCCGACCCCGTCGAGCGTAGTTCAGCGCGACGTCGGGGACCTCTTCACCGCTGCCCCGGTCAGCGGGTCGGGGGCGGGTCCAGGTCCTTCGGCGGCGGTGCGGTCCGCCGGTCGACGGGCGGCAGCGAGCCGGAGTGGGTGGGCGGCACGACGGCCGGGCCGGCGTCGACGGTGAACGACATGCCCGGGTAGCGGGCCTCCAGCCGCTCCCGCACGCCGGCGGGGTCGCTCGTCGTCCGCACCTCGACGCCCGAACCGTCCACGGCCGGGCCCATCGTGACGATGCGGACGCCGAGGTCGCGCCAGTGCGCCTCGTCCGCCTCGATCCGCCGCACGGCGGCCACCATCTCGACCAGCGTGTGCTCGGCGTCGCGGAAGATCACCTGGACGTGTGGCGCCAACCGGGTGACTTCGGCGTCCAGCCGCGGATCGGGGCGGCGGTGGACCACCAGCGCGGGTTCGTCGTGCCGCACCTCCAGGCCCGCGAAGGAGTCCGCGAACCGCTCCTCCAGCACGGGTTGGACGAGCGCGGCGGCGGTGTCGAGCGCCGGGGCGCCGACCGGGGTCGACGTGGCGGTCGTCGTGGCGGCCGGGTCGCCGGGCCCGGTGGCGGTCCGCGCGCCGCAGGAGGCCACGACCAGGCCGAGGAGCGCGGCGAGCACCGCCGTCACGACGGCCGGCGCGTGCGTGCTGTGGGGCTTCACACCGCTAGGACGGAAACCGGCCGCCTCCCGGTTGCCCGGGGTCGTCCCGCCCGCCCCGCCGAACCCGCCGAACCCGGCACGACCTTCGAGCCGCCGCACCCCCCTGCTCACCAGCGGGGTGACACGAGGTAACGCCCACCGGCCCGGACCGATGCACGCCGTGTGCCGATGACCGACCTGACCACCCTCGTGCCGCCCGCCTGGCTGACACCGACCGCACCGCGCGTGACCGCCGTCGCCGGGCACCCGGTCGAGATCCGCGCGGACTGGTGGCGCCGGGGGATCACCTCCCGCGGCCTGCCCGGCACGCCGCCACCGGGCCCGAGCCTCACCCGCGCCGACGTGTGGGCGTCGACCGACGACGTGTTCACGCTGCTCTGGCGGACCCTGGCGTGGGGGTCGGGCCGCTACCTCCGGCAGAACGCCCGCAGGCTGACCGGCATCGCCGCCGACGTGCCGCGGGCGCGGCGCCTGCTGGTCGAGGCCGCCGAGGCAGCCCGGCACGACGCGGCCGGGGCGTACTCGGTGCTGTGGTCGGACGGGCGCGGCGCGCTGCCGGGGCTCGGCCCGTCGTTCCTCACGAAGTTCCTGCACTTCGCCGGCGGCGGCGCGCCGGAGCACCCGTGCCTCATCCTCGACCGGGTGGTGGCCGCCGCCCTCCGTGATCACTGCGGCTGGACCTCGCTGCACGGCGGGGGCCAGTGGCCCGCTCGGACCTACGCGCGCTACTGCGACCTGCTCGCCCGGTGGGCGGAGGACCTGGATCGCGCTCCGGACGAGCTGGAGCACGCCCTCTTCACCGGCACAGGCGGCGGGTGAGCAGGGCCGCGCCGGAGCCCAGCAGCGCGCCGCCCAGGACGTCGGTCGGCCAGTGCACGCGGGTGCGGAGGCGGGAGTAGGCGACCAGGGCGGCCGGCGGGGTCAGCAGGGCGCCGAGGGCCGGGGCTCCCAGGGCGATCGCGGTGGCGAACGCCGCCGTGGAGGCGGCGTGGGCCGAGGGGAAGGCGGAGGACGAGGGGTGTTCGGGCAGGGCCCGACGGGCAGGCACGTCGGCGACATCGGGGCGGCGGCGGTGGACGAGGTGGCCGAGCAGGTGGCCCGCGGTGGTGGCGGCGGCGACCGCGATCACGCCGTGGCGCGCGGCGCGACGGGTGACTCCGGGGCGCAGGGCCAGCAGGCCGGCGATGGCCGGCCACAGGCCGCTCGCGCGGGCGGCCAGGCTGACGGCGACCACCGCGGGCGACGGCCGGTCGAGGGGGAGCAGGACGTCGGTGCAGACGACCTCGGCCTCCAGCCGGCCCGCGAACCGCTGCGGCGCGGCGAGCGGTTCCGGCAGGTCGGGTGCGTTCACCGGGATCACGACGCGCAGCTCACAGCCGGAGGTCGGCGCCTCACCCCGCGGGCCGCCGAAGGCGCTCGGCGGCCAGCCTGCCGGAGATCAGCACCGGCGGGATGCCCACGCCCGGCGTGGTGCCGCTGCCCGCCAGCACCACGTTCCCCTCCCGGAACGGGAGGTTGCGCGGCCGGAACGGGCCGGTCTGGCCGAACGTGTGCGCGGCCGAGAACGGCGTGCCCGCCGCCTGCCCGTCCCGGGCCCAGTCCGCCGGCGTCGTCACGGACAGCACCTCGGCGCCCGGGTCGACCAACTTGCGCGAGACCACCTCCTCGACCACCTCCGCCGCGTACCGGGGGCCGACCGAGTCCCACCGGATCGCGCCCGCCTCCAGGTTCGGGCACGGCGCCAGCAGGTACTGCAGGTGCCGCCCCTCCGGCGCGAGCCGCGGATCGGTCACCGTCGGCGTGGTGAGCAGCAGCGACGGGTCGCTCATCAACCGCCCCCGCCGGATGATCTCCTCGAACGTGCCCTCCCACTCGGAGCCGAACGAGATGGTGTGGTGCGCCGTCCCGTCCACCACCCGCGGCGAGCTGAGGTGCACCACCACCGCGGACGGCGACCAGCGCAGCGGGCGCACCCGCCGCGGCCGGCCGCGCAGCAACCGGGTGCTCTGCGCCGGGCCCGTGGCGAGCACCACCGCGTCGCAGGGGAAGCGGTCGGTCGTGGTGCGGACCGCGGCGACCCGCGAGCCGGTGCGCTCCAGCGAGACGACCTCGGTGTCGTAGTGGAACCGCACGCCGGCCGCCGCCGCCACGTCGGCCAGCGCCTGCGGCACCGCCCGCATGCCGCCGCGCGGGAACCAGACGCCGGCCACCGTGTCCATGTAGGCGATCACGCCGTAGGCGGCGAGCGCGTCGGAAGGGGAGACCCCCGCGTACAGGGCCTGGAACGTGAACACGCGCCGCAGCCGGTCGTCCCGGAGGAACCGGCCCACCGCCCGCGCCAGCGAGCCGAACCCGCCCAGCCGGGCGAGGGCGACGAGGTCGCGGCCGACCAGGTCCAGCGGCGAGTCGAAGCTCGCGCCGATGAACCGGTCGCGCTCCACCCGGTACAGCCGGGTCAGCCAGGCGCGCAGCTCCCGGTAGCCCCGGGCCTCCCGGTCGCCGGCGAACTCGCCGACCGCCTGCTCCATCGCGGCGGCGTCGGTGTGCACGTCGAGGGCGCTGCCGTCGGCGAACGAGGCGCGGTAGGCCGGGTGCAGCGGCACCAGGTCGAGGTGGTCGGACAGGCGCGCGCCCACCGCCGAGACCGCGTCCTCCAGCAGCTCCGGCATGGTCAGCACGGTCGGCCCGGTGTCGATCCGGTGCCCGGCCACGTCCAGCCTGCCCGCCAGGCCGCCGGGGTGGCCGTGCCGCTCCAGCACCGTCACCTCGTGCCCGGCGCCGCGCAGGTGCAGCGCGGCGGACAGGCCGGACAGGCCGGCGCCGACCACGACGACCGAGTCGGTGCGGCCCTTCACGACGTGCGCCACGGCGTTCTCCTCGTCAGTCGCGGCGGCGGACGGCCCTGGCCGCCAGCCGCTCCAGGTGTGCGCGGGCGTCGTCGTCGACGTCGGCCCGGTCCAGCGCGGCCAGCCCGCTCGCGGCCAGCACCTCGATGTGCTCCTCGACGGCCGCGACCGCGCCGAGGTCGACCAGCAGCGCGCGGGCGGCGTCGACCACCTCGTCCGGGACGGGCGTGCCGTCGAGGCACCGGTGCAGCACCCGGGACGCGGCGTGGTCGCCCGCCGCCGCGGCCCTGGCCAGGGCGATCGCCACCAGCGGCGTCCGCTTGCCCTCGCGCAGGTCCTCGCCGACGGGCTTGCCGGTCACCGCGCTGTCGCCGAACACGCCGATCAGGTCGTCGCGCAGCTGGAACGCCACGCCGACGTCCCGGCCGAACACCCGCAGGCACTCGACCACGTCGGCGGGCGCGCCCGCGAGCGCCGCGCCGAGGTGCAGCGGGCGTTCGACGGTGTACGCGGCCGTCTTCAGCGCCGCGACCCGCAGCGCGACCTCCAGCGACTCCTCCCGGCACGCGGTGGAGAGCAGGTCCAGGTGCTGGCCCGCCATCATCTCGGTCCGCATCTCCCGCCACGGCCGCCACGCGCGCTGCAGCGCGGGACCGGGCAGCCCGGCGGTCACCAGCGCGTCGTCGGCCCACGCCAGCGCGAGGTCGCCGACCAGCACCGCGACGCTGTCGCCGTAGTGCCGGGAGCTGCCCGACCACCCGGACCGCCGGTGCCGCGCGGCGAACGCCTCGTGCGCGGCCGGCCTGCCGCGCCGGGTCGCCGAGCGGTCCATCACGTCGTCGTGGACCAGGGCGCAGCACTGGAGCAGCTCCAGCGACACCAGGGCGCGCACGGTGGCGTCGGCCACGTCGCCGTGCGCCCGGCCGCCCGCGGCGCGCCAGCCCCACCAGGCGAACGCCGGCCGGATCCGCTTGCCGCCCGCCAGGACCAGCTCGCGCACCTCCTCGGCCAGCTCCTGGGCGGCGTCGACCTCGGGCCGGGTGCGGAAGAAGTCGTCCAGCGCGGTGGCGAACCGCGTCGTGAACGAGTCGGGGGCCGGGGGAGTGGGCGTGCGCGTGCCAGTGCCGGCCAACAGCGACATCGTCGTCCCCTCGCGTGACGGGTCGGGATCTGGTGGACCGAGCTAAGCAGCGCCGCGCGCGGTCCGCACAACGAGCGCACTGGTTGTGCGGACCGCCCGCCGCCCGCATAGCGTTGAGCCGAGACCATCGGGAAAGGACGCCCAACGCATGTCCGCAGACCGGGAACTGGATGCCGCGGGCATCACCGACCCATCGCTGCGCGACGCCTATCGGCGGTGCCGCGCGCTCAACGCCGAACACGGCCGCACGTACTACCTCGCGACGAGGATGCTCAGCCCGGACCAGCGGCCCGCCGTGCACGCGCTGTACGGGTTCGCCCGGCGGGTGGACGACGTGGTCGACGACGTCCACAGTGGACTGGACCGGAAGGTCGAGGGGCTGGCGGCGGCCGACGCCGAGCTGGCCGCCGCCCTGGAGCGCGGCGCGAGCTCCGACCCGGTCTACGCGGCCCTGCTGGACACCGTCCGGCGCTACGACATCCCCACCGAGCACTTCGGCGACTTCATGGCGTCGATGCGGATGGACCTGACCGTCACCGACTACCCGACGCGGGCGGACCTGGCGCAGTACGTGCACGGCTCGGCGGCGGTGATCGGCCTCCAGGTGGTGCCGGTGCTCGGCACGGTCGTGCCGCGGGAGGAGGCCGAACCGGCCGCCGCCGCGCTCGGGGTCGCGTTCCAGCTCACCAACTTCATCCGCGACGTCGGCGAAGACCTCGACCGCGGCCGGGTGTACCTGCCCGCCGACGAGCTGGCGGCCTTCGACGTCGACCGGGAGCGGCTGCTGTGGGCGCGGGCCTCGGGCCGGACCGACGACCGGATCAGGGCGGCGCTGCGCGACCAGATCGACCGCACCCGCCAGGTGTACGCGCGGGCCCTGCCCGGCATCGCGATGCTGGCGCCGCGGTCGCGGCCCTGCGTGAGCACCGCCTACCGGCTCTACAGCCGGATCCTCGACCTGGTCGAGGAAGTGGACTGCGACGTGCTGTCCCGGCGCGTCGCGGTGTCGAACGGCAGGCGGCTCGCCGTCGCGCTGCCCGCGTTCGCCAGGGCCGTGCTCGCCCGCACGGCCTGACCCGCACCGAGGAGAGCCATGCCAGACCGCCTGCCGCTGCGCACGTTCAGCAGTCCTGCCTGGTCCAAGCAGGAACCGACGTGGCGGGACGCCAAGCCCGCGCTCATCGAGGCGGCGCTGAAGCGCGCCACCGCCCGACCCTCCGGCAACTGGTTCGTGGTCGGCGCGAGCCGTGACGTCGTGGGCGGCAAGCCGCTCGGCCGCGCGGTCGCCGGCCGCGAGGTGGTGCTGTGGCGCGGGTCCGGTGGCGAGCTGCTGGCCGGTCCCGGCTCGTGCCCGCACCTGGGCGCGCCGCTGTGCGACGGCGCGGTCGCCGGGGGCGCGCTGATCTGCCGCTGGCACGGGCTCGCGCTGCGCGGCGAGCGGTTCGGCGCGTGGAGCCCGTACCCCGCGCACGACGACGGCGTGCTGGTGTGGGTGCGGCTGGACGACGTCGGCGGCGAGGAGCCGCTGCCCCGGCCGGTCCTGCCGGCGCGCCCGCCCGAGGGGGCGCTGGACGCGGTCGCCACGCTGATCGGCCGCTGCGAGCCCGAGGACGTGATCGCGAACCGGCTCGACCCGTGGCACGGGGCGTGGTTCCACCCGTACTCGTTCGCGAACCTGCGGGTGCTGGAGGTGCCGACCGACGAGGAGGACCGGTTCCTGGTCGAGGTGACGTTCCGGGTCGCGGGCCGGCTCGGCGTGCCGGTGACCGCCGCCTTCGCCTGCCCCGAACCGCGCACGGTGGTGATGCACATCGTGGCCGGCGAGGGCGAGGGCAGCGTGGTCGAGACGCACGCCACACCGCTGGGCAACGGGCGGACGGCGGTCGTGGAGGCCACCATCGCGCACTCGTCCCGTCCGGGGTTCCCGCTGGTCAGGCGGGCGGCGCCGGCGATCCGGCCGCTGATGCGCTGGGCCGCCGCCCGGCTGTGGCGCGACGACCTGGCCTACGCCGAGCGCCGGCACGCGCTCCGGTCGCGGGGTGAGTTCCCCGGCTGACCTGGTCGAGTTGCATCGGTTTTGAGTCGATTTTAGGGTGGGCACGACAGCACCCCGCAGTCGACTCGAAGAGGACGTGCGCCATGCCCGAGCTCTCCCGACTCCCCCGCCCCGTCACCGAGTCCTGGGACTGGCAGATGTCCGGTCTGTGCCGCGGCATGGACAGCACCTACTTCTTCCACACGCCCAACGAGCGCGGCGCCGCTCGTGAGCAGCGCGAGGCGATGGCCAAGGCCATCTGCCGGCGGTGCCCGGTGATGCGGGAGTGCCGGGAGCACGCGCTGGAGGTGCACGAGACATTCGGCATCTGGGGCGGCCTCGGTGAGAGCGAGCTGAGGGCTATGCTCTCCGAACGCGCCAGGAAGTGAGCCGGGAGTCTATGAGCTGGACACCCCGCGCGGTCGCGGCGATGCTCGGCATCTCGCCCACCACGCTCCGCACCTGGGACCAGCGCTACCAACTGGGGCCGTCCGGCCGCACGGCGGGCGGTCACCGCCGCTACCGCGCCGACGAGGTCGAGCAGCTGCGGCGGATGGTCGCGCTCACCGCGCGGGGCGTCGCACCCGCGCAGGCCGCCGAGCAGGCCCGCCAACCGGTCCCGGACCGGCCGGAGCCGGTCAGGCCCGCGCTCACCGCGACCGCCGCCAAGGCCGCCCGGCGCGGCTTCCTCACCGCCGCCGACCGGCTGGACGAGCCGCTGATGCACCGGCTGGCGGTGGACCTGATCGCCGGGCACGGCGTCGTGGCGGCGTGGCAGTCGGTGCTCGCGCCGTGCCTGGTCGAGCTGGGCGACCGGGTGGAGCGGCGCGGCGCCGGGGTCGAGGTGGAGCACCTGGCCAGCGCCGGCCTGCTGCACGCGCTGCGGGCCGTGCCGTACCCGACCGGCGAGGGCGGGCTGACCGCGCTGCTGTCGTGCGCGCCGGACGAGCAGCACACGCTGGCGCTGGAAGCCCTGGGCGCCGCGCTGTCCGAAGAGGACCAGCGGTGGCGCAGCCTGGGCGCGCGCGTGCCGACGACGGCGTTGTGCGACGCGCTGGAACGCCTGCGCCCGGCCGTCACGGTGATCTGGGCGCACCACACCGACCTGGCCGCCGCCGTGCCGCTCGAAGAGCTGCGCCGCGGCGTCGACACGGTCGTGGTGGCCGCCGGCCCCGGCTGGGACGGCTGCCCGCTGCCCGCGTCCGTGCGGCGGCCGGCCACCCTGGCCGAGGCGGTGCGCCTGGTGCTCGACCAGGTCCGGGTCTGACCGCGGCCGGTCGCCCAGCCGCTCGCGGCCGGGACCTCTTCGATGCGGCGGGCCGCCGTTGTGAATGGCTGTGAGCGCTAACATCACAGCCGATCCGTCTTCCCGGGCCGATTTCATTCATGTGAACGACCTCTTGACACCATCGTGTGCCAGCTCACACACTAGCTGAGCCGCCGCGTGTTAACGCAAACATCACCGGGGTGCCGCCCGCCGCGCGCATCCCGCGATGGCCGCTGTCCGCCGGACGGCTCAACGGCGCCCGCGCCGGGGGCCGGGCCACCACCTCCGAGAACAGGAGAGGCGATGGAGCCGACCCGCTCGCACCGGATCACCGCCGCCCCGTCGACCCGTCCGGCCTGACCGCCCGCAGCCCATCCCTGCCACCAGGAGTGCCCGATGTCGCTCGCACACCGGAGGGGACGGCTCCTGCCGGTCCTCGCCGCCCTCCTCGCCGCCCTGTCCCTGACCGCGGCGGTCCAGCACCGCGCCGAGGCCGCGCCCGGCCCGTCGTTCAGCAACCCGGTCGTGCCCGCGCCCAACAGCGCCGACCCGACGTTGGTGCAGCACAACGGCCAGTACTACTACGTGGCCACGACGTGGACCTCGAACATCGTGATGCGCCGGTCGTCCACCATCGCCGGGCTGCGCAGCGCCCCGGAGCAGGTGGTGCACCGCGCCTCCGGCACCACGATGTGGGCCCCACACCTGGAGCAGATCAACAACCGCTGGTACCTCTACTACTCCGTGGAGCTGTCCGGCGCGCCCCGGCGCACCCACGTGCTGGAGAGCGCCGCGAACGACCCGGCCGGGCCGTACACCTACCGGGGCATCCTGAACCTGATGCCGAACAACGGCTGGGCGATCGACGGCGCGGTGCTCAAGCTCAACGGCGCGCTGTACTTCCACTACTCGGCCTTCCACGCCGACGGGTTGCAGTCGATCTACATCGCGCCCATGAGCAGCCCGACCTCGGTGTCGGCCTTCGGCACCCGGATCTCGGCGCCGACGCTGGCGTGGGAGCGGCAGGGCCAGCCGGTCAACGAGGGCTCGTTCGCCCTGCAGCGCGGCGGCCGCACGTTCCTGACCTACTCGGCCAGTTACTGCGGCACGGCCGACTACAAGCTGGGCATGCTGGAGTACCGGGGCGGCGACCCGCTCGCCGCGTCGTCGTGGACCAAGTTCGCCAACCCGATCTTCCAGCGCAGCGACGCCAACGGCGTCTACGGGCCCGGCCACCACTCGTTCTTCACCTCGCCGGACGGCACGGAGACCTGGATCGCCTACCACGCGAACTCCTCGGCCTCGCAGGGCTGCGGCACGACCAGGACGACCCGGGTGCAGAAGGTCTCCTGGAACGCCGACGGCACCCCGAACCTGGGCGTCCCCGTGTCCACCTCCACCGTCCTGGCCGGGCCTTCGGGGGAGACCGGCGGGTCCGGCGCCCGGGTGCGCATCCGCAACCAGCACAGCGGCCTCTGCCTGGACGACTACGAGTTCGTCACCACGCCGGGCGCGGAAGTGCGGCAGTGGACGTGCAACACCGAGCCCGTGCAGCAGTGGTACCTGACCGCGGTCGGCTCCGGCTACTACACCGTCGCCAACGGCCACAGCGGCCTGTGCCTGGACAACAAGGACTTCGCCACCGCGCCCGGTTCGGTCGTGCAGCAGTGGACCTGCAACGGCCTGACCGTGCAGCAGTGGCGGCTGACCACCACCAACGGCGCCACGACGCTGGTCAACCGGCACAGCGGCCTCTGCCTGGACAACTACAACTCCGGCGCCGAACCGGGCGCCGAGGTCCGGCAGTGGACCTGCAACGGCCAGGCCAACCAGCAGTGGGTCCTCGGCTGACCCCACCGCGGGTGGTGGAGACGCCGGCGCGCGGGCCCGGCCCACGCCGTGCGCCGGCCGTCCCTCCCCGCCGTGGGCCGGACAAAGGAGTCCAGATGTCCCGCTTGTCCCACCGGCGATGGCGTGCGGTGCTGACCGCCGCGGCCATCGGCCTGGCCACGACCCTGCTGCCCGGCGGCGTCGCGCAGGCCGCGCCCGTCACCGTCGACGTCGGCGTGCAGTTCGCCGACACCGGCGGCAACCTCGTGCAAGCGCACGGCGGCGGCGTGATCAAGGTCGGCTCCTACTACTACTGGTTCGGCGAGAACCGGCACCCGGACAACCTGTTCCGGGCCGTCTCGGTCTACCGGTCGACCGACCTGAAGACCTGGGAGTTCCGCAACAACGTCCTCACCCAGAACAGCCACGCGGAGCTGCGCACCTCGTGGGTGGAACGGCCGAAGGTCGTCTACAACGCGTCCACCGGGCAGTACGTCATGTGGATGCACTGGGAGAACGGCCAGCACTACGGCGAGGCGCGCGCGGCGGTGGCGTATTCGTCCACGGTGGACGGCAACTACACCTACCAGGGCAGCTTCCGGCCGCTCGGGCAGCACATGTCACGCGACATCACGCTGTACAAGGACGACGACGGCACGGCTTACATGATCTCGGCCGCGCGGGAGAACTACGACCTGCACATCTACCGCCTCAGCGCCGACTACCGCGGTGTGGCGCAGCTGGTCGGCAACCCGTGGCCGGGCGGCCACCGCGAGGCGCCCGCGCTGTTCAAGCGCAACGGCGTCTACTTCATGCTCACGTCCGGGGCTACGGGCTGGTCGCCGAACCAGGCGAAGTACGCCACCGCCACCAGCGTGTCCGGCCCGTGGAGCGCCATGCAGAACGTCGGCGACTCCACCACGTTCCGCTCGCAACCGGCTTACGTGCTGCCGATCCAGGGCAGCCAGGGGACGTCCTACCTGTACATGGGCGACCGCTGGGCCGGTGCGTGGGGCGGCCCGGTCGGGGACTCCAGCTACGTCTGGCTGCCGATCACGTTCCCGAGCGGCACCTCGATGACCCTGTCGAACGCCGACCGGGTCGTCATCGACACGGCGGCGGGCACGGTCGGCGCGGTCGCGTCGCAGTACAACCGCATCTCGGTGCGGCACTCCGGCAAGTGCCTCGACGTCTCCGACGTCAGCCAGGCCGACGGCGCGGCGGTGCTGCAGTACACCTGCGGCAGCGGCGCGAACCAGCAGTTCCGCCTGCAGGCGGCCGGTGGCGACTACTACCAGCTGGTCGCCCGGCACTCCGGCAAGTGCGTGGACGTGAGCGACGCGAGCACCGCCGACGGCGCGGCCGTCGTGCAGTGGAGCTGCAACTCCGGGCAGAACCAGCAGTGGTCGCTGGTGGACGCGGGGTCGGGCTACTCGCGGCTGGTCGCCCGGCACTCGGGCAAGTGCCTCGACCTGCCGAGCGGTTCGACGGCCAACGTCCAGTTCAAGCAGTACCCGTGCGGGAGCGGGCAGAACCAGCAGTTCCAGCTCACCCGCGTCTGAGGTCGTGGTGCGGGTCCTCCGAGGTCGGGGGACCCGCACCACCCCGGTCCGTCGCCCGAGGGGGCTTCGGCGGCGGGTCGGCGGGGTACTGGACGGCATGGCCACCTCGCTGAACCGGGCTGTCAGCACGCCCCTGCTCTACTTCTTCATCCTGGGTGACATCCTCGGCGCGGGCGTGTACGTGCTGGTCGGCTCGGTCGCGGGGGAGTCCGGCGGCGCGGTGTGGCTGCCGCTGCTGACCGCGCTGGGCCTGGCCGCGCTGACCGCCGGCTCGTACGCCGAGCTGGCCACCAAGTACCCCCGGGCGGGCGGTTCGGCGCACTACGCCACCAAGGCGTTCGGCCCGGCGGCCGGCTCGCTGGTCGGGTTCTGCATGCTCGCCGCCGGCGTGGTGTCGGTGGGCGCGCTGGCCAGGGCGTTCGCCGGGGACTACCTGCGGGCGCTGGTGTCGCTGCCGACGGTGGCCGTCGTGGTGGTGTTCCTGGCCGCGCTGGCGGTGCTCAACATCCGCGGGATCAAGGAGTCGCTGGGCGCGAACGTCGTGGCGACGCTCGTCGAGGTCGGCGGGCTGGTGCTGATCATCGGCCTGGGCGCGTGGGTGATCCTGCGCGGTGACGCCGACCTGTCCCGGCTGGGCGAGATCGGCGCCGGCGGGCACGGCGTCATCGGGGCGACGCTGGCCGGCACGGTGCTGGCGTACTACTCGTTCGTCGGGTTCGAGACGTCGGTGAACCTCGCCGAGGAGGTCGAGGAACCGCGCCGGTCCTACCCGCGCGCGCTGTTCGGCGCCCTCGCCACGGCCGGTGTCGTGTACCTGCTGATCGGCGTCGTCGCCGGCGCCACCGTGCCGACCGACCGGCTGGCCGCGTCCAGCGGGCCGCTGCTGGAGGTCGTGCGGCTGGCGGGCAGCGTGCCGGACTGGCTGTTCGGCCTGATCGCGCTGGTCGCCGTGGCCAACGGCGCGCTGCTGACCGGGATCATGTCGTCCCGCCTGGCCTACGGCATGGCCCGCGACGGCCTGCTGCCGTCACCCCTGGCCCGCGTGCTGCCGGGCAGGCGGACCCCGTGGGTGGCGGTCCTGGCCACCTCGGCGGTGTCGCTGGCGCTGGCGCTGACCGGCGAGGTCGCGGCCCTGGCCGAAACCCTGGTCCTCCTGCTGCTGGTGGTCTTCGTGGCCGTCAACGCCGCCGTCCTCGTCCTGCGCCGCGACGAGGGCGAACCCGACCACTTCCGGGTGCCCGCCGTGATCCCGTGGCTGGGGCTCGCCTCGTGCGCGCTGCTGTTCACCCGGATCGACGGCTCGGTCTGGCTGCGCGGCCTGGTCCTGATCGGCCTGGGCGTCCTGCTCGCCGCCGTCAACCTGGTCCGCGCCCGCCGCCGGGCGGCCGACCGGAGTCCGGACGCCTCGCCGATCGGCTGATTGGAGCACTACCCCGCGGGTACCCGTGCGCCCGTGGAGACGCCGGTGACCAAGCGGGATCGGATCGGGGAGCCCTGGGGTGGGCGCACGCCGTACGGGCGCGGGGCGGAGTGGCCGGTGCGGGTCGACACCCACCTCGCCGCCGGGGTCGGGGAGGAGCAGGTGGAGCGGTGGGTGCAGTCGGCGTCGCTGCTGCACTCCAACGGTGACGCGATGGACATCGCGGTGCGCGGCGGGGAGGTCGTCGGGGTTCGCGGGCGGGCGGTGGACCGGGTCAACCGGGGGCGGCTCGGGCCGAAGGACCTGTTCGGCTGGCAGGCGAACGCATCGCCCGATCGGCTGACGACGCCGTTGGTCCGGGAGGGCGGCGCGCTGGTGCCGACCGACTGGGACACCGCGATGGACCGGGTCGTGCGGCGCTCCCGCGAGCTGCTGGACGAGCAGGGGCCGAGCGCCCTGGGCTTCTACACCACCGGGCAGCTGTTCCTGGAGGAGTACTACACGCTGGGCGTGATCGCGCACGGGGCGATCGGGACCAGCCACGTCGACGGCAACACCCGGCTCTGCACGGCGACCGCCGCGCAGGCGCTCAAGGAGTCCTTCGGCTGCGACGGCCAGCCCGGCTCCTACAGCGACATCGACCACGCCGACGTCATCGCCCTGTACGGGCACAACATGGCCGAGACGCAGACCGTGCTGTGGGCCCGCGTGCTGGACCGGCTGGCCGGACCGGAGCCGCCGGAGCTGATCTGCGTCGACCCGCGCCGGACCGAGGTCGCCCGGCTGGCGACCGTGCACCTGGCGCCCCGGCCGGGCACGAACGTGCCCCTGATGAACGCGCTGCTGCACGAGATCATCCGCACCGGCCGGGTCGACCACGACTACGTCGAAGCCCACACCGTCGGTTACCGGGAACTCGCCCGACAGGTGGAGGATTACCCACCCGAACGGGCAGCCGAGCTCTGCGGCGTCCCCGCCGAGAGCATCCGCGAAGCGGCGCGCGTCCTCGGCGGCGCGGAGCGGCTGCTGTCCACCGTCCTCCAGGGCTTCTACCAGTCCCACCAGGCCACCGCGGCGGCCGTGCAGGTCAACAACGTGCACCTGCTGCGCGGCATGCTGGGCAAGCCGGGCGCGGGCGTCCTGCAGATGAACGGCCAGCCCACCGCGCAGAACACCCGGGAGTGCGGCGCGGACGGCGACCTGGCCGGTTTCCGCAACTGGGCCAACGACTCGCACGTCGCCGACCTGGCCCGGATCTGGAACATCGAGCAGTCGAAGATCCCGCACTACTCGCCGCCGACGCACCTGATGCAGATGGTGCGCTACGCCGAGCAGGGCACGATCCGGATGCTGTGGGTCAGCGGCACCAACCCGGCGGTCTCGCTGCCCGAGCTGAGCCGGATCCGGGCGGTCCTGGCGCAGCAGCGGCTGTTCCTCGTGGTGCAGGACCTGTTCCTGACCGAGACCGCCGAGCTGGCCGACGTGGTGCTGCCCGCCGCGACCTGGGGTGAGAAGACCGGCACGTTCACCAACGCCGACCGCACCGTGCACCTGTCCGACAAGGCCGTCGACCCGCCGGGGCAGGCGCGGCCCGACCTGGACATCTTCCTCGACTACGCCCGGCGGATGGACTTCCGGGACAGGGACGGGCAGCCGCTGCCGCAGTGGCACGACGCGGAGTCGGCGTTCGAGGCGTGGCAGCGGTGCAGCGCCGGCCGGCCGTGCGACTACACCGGCCTGAGCTACGCCAAGCTGCGCGGCGGCAGCGGCATCCAGTGGCCGTGCGACGAGGAGCACCCCGACGGCACCGAGCGCCTGTACGTCGACGGCGCGTTCTTCAGCGCGCCGGACTACTGCGAGGACTACGGCAAGGACCTGGTCACCGGCGCGCCCGTGGAGCCGACCGAGTACCGGGCGATGAACCCCTCGGGCAAGGCGGTGATCAAGGCCGCCGAGTACCTGCCGCCCCACGAGGCGCCGGACGAGGAGCACCCGTTCGCGCTCATCACCGGGCGCACCCTGTTCCACTTCCACACCCGCACCAAGACCGCCCGGGCGCCGCAGCTCGACGCCGCCGCGCCGCAGGTGTGGGTGGAGCTGTCGGCCGCCGACGCGCGGGAGCACGGCATCGCCGAGGGCGACGTCGTGGAGGTCACCTCGCCGCGCGGCGCGATCCGGGCGCAGGCGCGGATCAGCCACCTCCGCGAGCGGGTCCTGTTCGTGCCGTTCCACTACGGCTACTGGGACCTCGCCGAGGACGGCGGGAGGTCCGGCGAGGCGGGCGACCGCGCCGCGAACGAGCTCACCGTCACCGACTGGGACCCCGCGTCGAAGCAACCGCTGTTCAAGACCTCCGCGGCCCGCCTGACCAGGGTGGGGCCCGCCCCGACGCCCGCGCCCGCACCCACCAACACCGCCTCGCGCCCCGTCTCACCGGACGTCCCGGGCACCCGCGGCGGCGCGGACGCCGTGGCGGAGGAACGCCTGGCGCAAGAACGCCCGGCAGAGGAACCCTCGGCTGAGGGACGTCCGGACACCACCGGAGGCCCGCGGTGAAACTCGACCTCGCCCTGCGCGAACTGCACCGCTCGGAGCGGTCGCTGGCCTCGGATTTGGCCAAGGTCGCCGACCGGCACGAGGCGGAGCACGAGGTGCACCACGTCGCCCTCGACCTCGCCCGGTGGTCGCGGCAGCACGTGCACGACCTCGCCGGGATCGGCCCGCGCTACGGCCTCGACCTGGCGGACGACGCCGAGGACGACGACCGGCACGACACCGGGTTGATGACCGCCGTGCGGAGCAAGCTCAGCGAGTGGACCGGCCGCCACCCCGCGCCCGGCGTCGTGCTCCTGGCCGACCTCCGCCACCTGCACCGCACCGCCGCCGGCGTCTCCCTGGACTGGGAGCTGCTGGCCCAGGGCGCCCAGGCGGCCCGGGAGGCCGACCTGCTCGACCTGGCCGAGCGCTGCCACCCGCAGACGCTGCGCCAGGTGCGCTGGGCCAACGCCATGCTCAAGACCCTCTCGCCCCAGGTGCTGACCAGCTGATCAGGCGCCCTTGCGCAGGCGTTCGGTGATCACCCGGCCCAGCGCGGGCGTGACGACGCGGTCCGGCGCGGCCAGCCCCAACGCCTCCGCCACGTCGGCGGCGTGCAGGTCGTAGGCCGCCTCGACCAGCGCCGCGTACGAGTCCGCCGCCGCCCGAGCCCGGCGCCGGGCGGTGACGAGCACGACCAGCGCCACCGGCGCCACCGGCCACCACCAGGCGCCGACCGCCAGGTACGCGACGCCCCACGCGCCCAGCACCGCCGCGTCGCGCAGCGCCGCGCGGGCCGCCGTGACGTCGGCCCGGACCGCGTCGGACAGCACCAGCCACAGGCAGGCCCAGGTGAACGTGACGTCCAGGCCGTAGTGGCCGTGCACCCGCACGCCCGCGGCCCGCACCCGGTCGCCGACCCACGTGAGGCGGCCCGGCCGGGTGAGGGCCACCCGGTTGCGGTCGGCGGCGCGGTCGGCTTGCTCTTCAACCGGGGCCTGCTCGTAGGCGTCGTCCCGCCGGTCCCAACGCCGCTGCCTGCGCTTGACCAGCCACCGCAGCGGACCCCGCGCCCGGCCCAGCAGGACCGCCTCGACCAGGGCGCCCAGGCCCCGCGCGGCCAGTCCCACCGCCGACGCGGCGACCAGCAGCGCGACCGCCAGGAGCACCAGCCGGACCGGGGCGAGACCGCTCGGGACGGCGGCGACCAGCCGCCGCCAGTCCAGCGCGCGGGCGTGCCCGAGGGTGGCCGCGGTCAGCGCCGTCGCCAGGAACAGCACCCCCGGCAGCGCCAGGAGCGCGACCCAGCGCTCGGCGAGCTTCTTGCCCAGCTCGGCGAGGAACGCGGTCATCGACCGAAGCGCAGCGGCTCGTCGAACACGGCGCACTCGGGCAGCGGCCCGCCGGGCGCCCGGCGCTCCACCCGGTCGCACCGGTCGCGCGGGCACCGGTAGCCGCCCCGGGGCGGCGGGGTGGCGTCCTGGCCGACGAGCACCGCCGGCCCGCGCACGTCCCGCAGCTCGTTGACGGTCCGCCAGAAGTCGAGCACGGTCCGGGCGGGGTCCGCACCGGCCCGCAGCCGCGCGGTGACGTCGTCCAGCAGCGCCGACCAGCCCGCCACCGGCTCCGAGCGGGCCAGGTGCGGCAGCAGGCCGCAGAACTTCGCCAGCTCCCGCTGATCCGTTCGAGTGGTGTCCACGCATCCCCTCCTGGGCTGCCGAGCGGCCTCACAGGATACGCGGACGAGTGTCGTCCACTTTGGACCGAGAGGTCCCGGTCACCGCCCGTCGCCCCGCACCCCGGGCGCGGTCGGCGCGAGCCGGGCCAACCGCTCCGGGTCGGACAGGATGTCGACGGCCGTGATCCGCCCGTCGGCGACGGTGAAGCCGATGATCGAGAACAGCGCGCCGTCCACCGCGTTGACCAGCCCGGCGGCCCCGTTGACCAGCGCGGGCCAGGTGGCCGCGGTGGTGGCCATCCGGTGGAACACGGCGAGCCGGCCGGCCACCGCCGCCGAGCCGCGCAGGACCCGCGGGCCGCCGGGCAGCAGCGCCCCGGCGTCGGCGCGGAGCGTGACGTCGGGGTCGAGGACGGCCGGCAGCGCCTCGAAGTCGCCACCGCGGGCGGCGGCGAGGAAGGCGTCCACGACCCGGCGCTGGGCGCCCAGGTCCGGGGCGGGACCGGGCGTCGCGGCCCGCACCTGCCCGCGGGCGCGGCTGGCGAGCTTCCTGGCCGCCGCCGGGGTGCGGTCCACGATCGGGGGCGATCTCCTCGAACGGCAGGCCGAACACGTCGTGCAGCACGAACGCGAGCCGTTCGGCCGGGTTCAGCGACTCCAGCACCACCAGCAGCGCCAGGCCGACGGAGTCGGCGAGCAGCGCCCGCGCCTCCGGGTCGGCGTCGTCCTCGTGGCCGACCACCGGGTCCGGCAGGCGGTCCTCCAGCGGGTCCTCGCGCCGCAGCCGCCGGGAGCGGAGCACGTCCAGGCACACCCGGCCGACGACCGTGGTCAGCCGGCCGCCGAGGTTGTCGATGTCGGCGGCCCCGGTCCGCGCGAGCCGCAGCCAGGTCTCCTGGACGGCGTCGTCGGCCTCGGTCGGCGAGCCGAGCACCCGGTAGGCGACCGCCCTGAGGTGCGTGCGGTGCTCCTCGAACCGCCGGGCCAGGAAGTCGTGCTCGTCCATGGTCGGTCGTCCTCTCGCGTGGGTGGTCGTGGGTCTGACGAGCGGGACGCCCGTGATGTGACCACACGGGCCGCGGTCACATCCGCCGCGGCCCGTTCGTCAGAGCGGCGGAACGACAACCACCGGAGGAGAACCCATGAGCGCCACCACGACGACCGCGCGGGACACCACCCGGTCGCGGCTGCCCGACCCGACCGCCCTCGTCCCCGAGCTGGCCGAGGTCGGCGCGACCCTGTTCAAGGCGGTCGGGAACGGGTCGGTCCCGCGGACCACGATCGGCCTGGTGCAGCTGCGCGCCGGGCAGCTCGTCGGCAACACCTACCTGACCGTCCTGCACACCGGCAACCTGCGCGCGGCGGGGGAGTCCGAGGAGCGCGTCACCGCCGTGGCTTCGTGGCGCGACGCGCCCTGCTACACCGAGGCCGAACGCGTCGCGCTGGCACTGGTGGAAGCCGTCCTCACGCCGAACGCGCACGGCGAACGCGTCCCGGACGAGCTGTACGCCTCGACGTCCCGGCACTACGACGACAAGGCGCTGACCACGCTCGCCCTGGTGATCGGGCAGGTGAACTTCTTCATCCCGCTCGCCCTGATCGGCAGGCCGCTCCCGGGCATGTCGCCCGCGACCCAGTGGCGGAAGTGACCCGGTGGCGGAAGTGACCGCCGGCCGGCGGCGCCTCATCCCGAGGCGTCGGCCAGCAGCGCCTCCACCGCGTCGAGCAGGTCGTCCAGCCCGACGGGCTGGAGGAGGTAGTCACCGGCGCCGGCGGCGATCGCGCGCTGCCGGTCCGCCGGTGTCGCCACGGCGGACAGCACCACGACCGGCAGGCGGGCGAAGCGGGGGTCCGCGCGGATGGCCGAGGTCGTCGTCAGGCCGTCCACCTCCGGCATCGCCCGGCTGACGAGCACGAGGTCGGTGTCGGGGTGCTCGGCCAGCGCCTCGACGCCGGCCACGCCGCTGTCCGCGCAGACCACGTGCGCGCCGTGCAGCTCCAGCGCGCTGACCAGGGCGAAGGCGTTGCGCAGGTCGGAGTTGATCACCAGGATCGTGGCGCCGTCCAGGCGTCGCGCGCGGCGTGGGGCGGACGGCCGCGCCGGGCGTTCCGCGGTCCGGGCGGCGGCCGCGTCGGGGAGGGTGGACGGCACGACATCGGGCATGACGTCGGGCAGGTAGAGGGTGAACGTCGAACCGGCGCCCGGCGCGGACTCGACCGCGATGGCCCCGCCGATCGCCGCCGCCAGCTCCCGGCTGATCGCCAAGCCGACCCCGGCGCCGCCGTAGCGCCGGTTCGCCGCCCCCTCGACCTGCCGGAACGCCGCGAAGATGGCGTCGACCTCCTCGGCGGGCACCCCGACGCCGGTGTCGGACACGGCGATCGCGAGAACGCGGCCCGCGCTCCGCAGCGCCTCGACGTCCGGCAGGTCGCCGTCGGCCACGCCGAACCGGACCGCGACGCCACCCCGGTGGGTGAACTTGATCGCGTTCGACAGCAGGTTTCGCAGGATCTGCCAGAGCGCGGAGGAGTCCGTGACCACCGCGTCGGGAACGCCGTCGTCGATCGTCAGCGAGAAGTCCAGGCCCTTCTCCGCCGCCAGTGGCCCGATGAGCTCTTCCACGCGGGAGAGCACGTCGGCGAGGGGGATCTCGGACGCGGCCGGCGGCGGCCGGTGGCCGGACTCGATGCTCCCGATGTCCAGGAGGTCGTCCACCAGCTGGAGCACGTCCTGCCCGCAACTGAGGATCGTCCTGGCGTACTCGACCTCCTTCCCGGTGAACGTGCCGTCCCGGTTCCTCGCCAGCAGGTCGGCCAGGACGATGAGCGAGTTGAGCGGCGTGCGGAACTCGTGGCTGAGGTTGGCGATGAACTGCGACCGGTACGCCGAGACCTCGGCGATCTGGCGCGCCTTGTCCTCCAGCTCCGCGTTGGTCCGGCGCAGCTCGGCGGTGAGCCGCCGGGACTCGGCCAGCAGGTCCTCGGTGCGCTGCCGCTCCCGCTCCAGCTCGCGGATGCGCCGCCGCACGGCGGTCCAGCTGCGGGAGATCAACCGCACGACCGCGCTCGGGATGTCGGCGGGTCGTTCGGCGAGCCACTGCCGGGCTTCCTCGACCTTCACGTCGGACAGCACCTCGCCCTCCTCGGCGCGCTCCTCCATGACGGTGAGCCAGCGCTGGAACCGGGCGTCCTCGTCCACCCAGGACGCCAGCCGGGTCCACTCCCGGATCAGCGCCTCGTGCGCGATCTCCGCCGTGCCCGGACCGTCCGAACCGAGCACGACGAGGCGGTTCGCCGGCCGGGCCAGCGCCTCCGCCACCGCCCAGTCGTCACCGAGGTGCGCCCGCCGCACCACCGCGCGGGTCGCGCTCACCGCGCCGTCCCGGCTGCGCACCATGGCCAGCAGCGCCCGGCGGATCCGCGCCGGGTCCACCTCGGCGGACAGCGCGCCGTACACCCGCTCGGCGTGCCGGTTCAGCGCGCCGGCCACCCCGCCCAGCGCGTGGTAGCCGTCGAAGTCGAGCCTGCCGTCCCGCTGCACGGCCCACAGCTCGGTCAGCGTGAACTCCAGCAGCGGCAGCCCGCCTCGCCCCCGGCTCGCGTCCCGGGCGATGGTCCCGGCGAGGTCCGGCGCGTACCCCACGCCCCGCGCCGCCGCGGGCTCGGTGATCACCCGGGTCAGCGTGGGCACGTCCATCGGCGAGAGGTTCAGCTGGCGGCCCCGCAGCTTCCGGCCGATGCCGGGCAGGTCGAGCAGGGCGGGCAGGAAGTCGGCCCGCAGCGCGCACACCAACCGCACGTCCGACGACCCGCCGGAGGCGGCCGCGGCGGGCAGCACCCGGTCCAGGAACAGCGGGCCGTCCTCGGCGAGGTCGGCGGCCAACGCCTCCTCGAACTGGTCGGCGACCAGCGCGACCCGCCTGCCGGTCAGCACGGCCAGCCGGGTCGCGGTCTGCCACAGGCCGTCCCGGCGCACCCTGGCGGCGCGCTCGTCCAGCTCTTCGAGCGAGTGGCCGCCACCGGGCCGCTCGACGTCCAGCAGGGCCCGGGCCAGGGCGTCGAAGGGCGTCGAGCCGGGGCGGAAGGACGCGACCGACCAGCCGTCGGCCCGCAGGGCGGGCAGCAACCCGGCCGCGACCAGCGACGACTTCCCGACGCCGGACGGGCCGACGACGACGGTCAGCGGCTGGTCGCGCACCATCCCGCGCAGCTCGACGACCTCGTCCTCCCGCCCGACGAACAGGCCGGCGTCCGCGTCCGCCGCCGTGAACGCCTGCAGCCCCCGGTACGGGCAGGGCGCCGCCGCCCGCCCGGCCAGCACGTCCGGCCAGGCGGCGGCGACCTCGGCGATCGGCACCGCGTACGCGTCACCGGCCCCGCCCGCGCGGCTCGCCGTGATCAGCAAGCCGACCACGGCGTCGCCCCACTCGTCCCGGACGACCGCCGGCGCGCCGCTGTAGCCGGGCTGCGCGCGCAGCGCCGACTCGCCGCGGACGTCGAGCTGGACCAGGCCACCGCCCACGGCGCCGCGCAACCGGCACGCGCTCCAGCCGCCGTTGAGGGTCCGGGGCGGGCTGCCGGGGTAGCCGAAGAAGTCGACTTCCAGGCCGTGCGGGCTCCGCGCGTCCACCAGCCGCGCCGGCGCGGCGCCCTCGGGCAGGGTGTCCCCGCCGACCAGCACGAGCCCGGCCACGTCGCGCCCGGCCCGACCGGCCTCGATCGGCGGTTCCCAGGCGGCCACCCGGCAGTTGCGCAGCGGCGCGCCCTCGGCGTCGCCCAGCAGCGGGAAGTCCACCTGCACCCGTGCCGTCGAGTCCGGCGCGCCCCGCTCGCCCTCGTCCCGGCCCAGGGCGGCGTTGACGACGTGGGCGCAGGTCACGATGTGCCGTTCACCGACCACGAACCCGACCCCGACGGGCTCGTCGCCGCCGTGGCGCCGGATGCGCACGATGAACCCCTCGCGCCGGGCGACCACGGGTCGGGCCACAAGGAGCCTCCTGCGGGGTGTCGTCTACGGGACGTGGGCGGCGGGCACCGGCTCTTGAGCGGTCCAAGGTAGCGAACCGGAGACGTGGACGGGGCGGGTCCGGCCGGCTCGTGACGACTGCCCGGGTGGCGGCGGACGCTTGGATTCGGGGTGAGCGGGTACATGCTCGACATGAGCACGGATGACCTGAACGCTTACGCCGAACCGCAGGCGACTGGGCTGCCGGACGCCGTCGAGACCGACCCGGCGGGCTTGAACAGCGCCGAGGACCTGGACGAGGACCGGATCAGGAAGGACCCGCTCGAATCCGGGATGGACCCGCCGGAGCAGTGGTCCGGCGTGACGAAGTACGGCATGACGCCGTGGGAGGAGTCCCACCCCCGGCCGCTGGCCGACCGGCTCGACGAGGAGCAGCCGGACGTCTCGGCGGACGAGCCCGCAGGCGAGTCGATCAGCCAGGACGAGGGCGTGGTGAGCCTGGACGCCCTGTCCGAGGGCGAGGTGGAGGTCCACTCCGAGGCAGAGCGGCGCGGCCAGGCGGCCGACGACGCCTGAACCCGCTCACGCCAACCCCGCGTCCGCCGTGCCCGGTCGGGTCACGGCGGACGCGGTTCGGCATGAGCGGGCCGAACCCGGCCGACTAGCCCGCCACTGTCCTGCGCGCTGCGGTCGAGAGGCAGTCCGGTCCTCTGTGGACGGGTTCCTCGGGCCGCGCCCGGGACTCGGCACATGACCACGTGCTGCTGTTCGACGGTGTGTTCCCGCTGCGTCCGAGGGAACCGGTTCCACCACGCGCTTCCGCGTGCGGTCGAGTTCTGCCGGGTGCCGGGCCCGTCCGCTGACAGACTGGGCGGGTGGCACGGATGAGGCGGACGGCGTCCGCGCGCGACGACCTGTTGGCCGAGGCCGCCGAGCGGGCGGGTCGGGAGGCGCACGGCGTGCCCGCGGACGCCGTGCGGGAGTACCTGGCCGACCTGGACGGGATCAGCGCGACGGGTCGGCCGTTCGGGCCGGACCGGCTGCGGTTGCGGCACGACGTCGGGGCGAGCGCCGCTGCCCGGGGTGTGTCCCTGCGCAGCCTCATCGACCTCCACCTGACCGCCACCCGGCTGGCCTGGCCGCTGCTGACCGGTGTCCGCGAGGCCGCCGACGCGGACGCCGTCCGGGCGGTGGGGGAGGTGGTCTTCAAGGCCGTCGACGCGGCGGTCGTGGCGGTCGCCGAGGGGTACGAGACGGCGCAGCGCTGGTCGGTGCGCCAGGAGGAGTCGTTCCGCCGCGAGTTCGTGGACGACCTGCTCGACGGCCGCAACCTCGGTCAGCTGGCCGAACGGGCGGAGCGGTTCGGGGTGCGGCTCGCCGGCAGCAACGTGGTGGCGGCCGTGCGCGCACCGCAGCCGGTGGTGGACGGCGGCGACGTGGCCAGGGCCGTCGACACGTCGCTGCACCTGCGGCTGGAGTCGCGCGACGTCCTGGTCACCACCAAGAACGGCCTGCTGGTCTGCGTGGCGCCCGACGCGCTGCCCGGCGTGCCCGACGAGTTCGCCCGCCAGGTGGCGGCGGCCCTCGGCGCGGACTCGTCCTGGCTGGTCGGCGTCGGCCGGACCCAGTCGGGGCCGGGCGGCGTCGTGCGGTCCTTCGAGCAGGCCAGGCACGCGCTGGACATCGCCGAGCGCTTGGGCCTGCCGGGACGCGTGCACCGCGCCGAGGAGCTGCTGGTGTACCAGGTGCTGCTGCGCGACAGCGCCGCGCTCGCCGACCTGGTCTCGGTCGTGCTGGAGCCGTTGACCGCCGCGCGGGGCGGGGCCGGGCCGCTGCTGGACACCCTGTCGGCCTACTTCGCCGCCGGGCAGGTGGCCGCGGCCTGCGCCCGCGAGCTGCGGGTGGGCGTTCGGACCGTCACCTACCGCCTGCAGCGGGTCAAGGAGCTGACCGGCTACTCGGTGGAGGACCCGTCGCAGGCGCTCTCGCTGCACGTCGCGGTGCTGGGCGCGAAGCTGTTCGGCTGGCCGGGCGCCGCGCCGCCACCGGTGCCGTAAAGCCCTTCCTTGCCGGGAACAGGCAAGGAAGCATCGAGTGATCCGGCCGGGTTCGGTCATTGTCTCCTGAGTGTGGTCACGGGACTATTGATGCAGCTCAGAGACGTGACGGTCTGCTGTGACCCGGCCGGGAGGCGGTGCGCCGTGGACGCGTGGCTGGTGTGGTTGCTGCTCGCCTTGTTGCTCGGTGCGGTAGAGGTCTTCACGCTCACGACCGCGCTCGGCGTCTCCCACGCCTTCACCGAGGCGCTGCCGGAGGTCCCGGCCGCCGAGCGCCCCGCGACGGCCGGCGCCGACACCGGCGGCCTGGTCGAGGACCGGCGGGCCGCGCACGTCTGAAGCCATCCCGAAGGGCGGTTCCCCGACCAGGGGGGCCGGGCGCAGCACCGGGGCACTGCCGACGAGGGCGTGTCCCGGTGCTCTTGCTTCAGGACCCGTCGACCAGGGCCGCGAACGCCTCGTCCACCAGGGCGCGGAGGTCGTCCGCGCCGTCGCCGTCGACCCAGGCGGTCAGCGCGGTGGTGATCGCCGCGGTGGCCGCCGCCGCCACGACCCGCAGCCGCAGGTCGACCGGCCGCCCCCCGCGGGCGGCCAGCGCCTCGGCCAGCAGGCCGGCGGTCGCGGCGGTGTTGCGCCACTGCCGGGCTTGCAGGGCGGGCGTGGTGACGATCAGCCGGGTGCGCGTGTAGAGGGCGTCGCGGTCAACGCCGAGCACCGCGTCCAGGCCGGTGCGCAGGGCGGCTCGCAGGGCCGTCAGCGGGGGCTCGTCCGCCGGTCGGCCGCGGACCAGCTCGGCGATGAGCGGGTCGTAGCCGTCGTCCTCGACCACGGCCTCCTTGGTGGGGAAGTAGCGGAAGAACGTCATGTGCGACACGCCCGCGGCGGCGGCGACCTGCTCGACGGTGGTCCGGTCGTAGCCCTGGTCGAGGAACAGCCGCAGCGCGTGCTCCTGGATGGCCCGGCGGGTGCGCGCCTTGCGCTGCTCGCGCAGCCCGCCCGCGGGTGTGTTCGGCCCGGTGGTCACCGGTCAAGCATGACCGCCAATGCCCGGCGCAGCTCCGCCGGCTCCGGCTCGCCGCGCCAGGCCAGGTGGCCGTCCGGGCGCACCAGCAGCGCGTCGCCGTCGCGGTGGACCCGCCGGACCTCGCCGAGCAGGTCGCGGACCACCGCCGCGCAGCCGTCGCCCGCCGGTCCGGCCAACGTCCAGCCGAACCCGTTGCCGGTGGCGTGCTCCGCCACCCGGTCGCCGACCCGCGGCCGTCGGCCGGGGCGCCGGCGGGCGTAGCTGGTCCGCAGCTGCGACGCCCGCTCCCAGATCAGCTCCTCCACCGGCCGCAGGCCCAGCAGCGGGAACAGCACGCGGTCGCGGACCAGCCGGACCGCCCGCGACTCGCCGAGCACCAGGCCGGTGAGCCCGCTGGTGACGCCGAGCACGTCCTCGGCGACGGGGCGGCGCTCGGCCTGGTAGCCGTCCAGCAGCCGGTCGCCCGCGCGGCCCTCGGCCACCAGCGCCAGCCGCCACGCGACGTTCTCGGCGTCACCCAGCCCGGTGTTCATGCCCTGCCCGCCGAACGGGCTGTGGATGTGCGCGGCGTCGCCCGCCAGCAGCACCCGGCCGCGCCGGTAGGTCTCGGCCAGCCGGCGGTGGATGCGGAACACCGACGTCCACAGCCACTCGTCGGCCGCCCGGACGCGCGCTCCGGCGTGCTGCCGCGCGGCTCGGGCCAGGAAGTCCGGCACGTCCTCGACCGGGGCGCCGGGAGCGGGCGCCATGAACCGCCACACCCCGCCGGGCAGCGGGAACGCCGAGAACACCGCGCCGCCGTGCGCCCAGACCCCGACCGCGTCGGGCGGCAGCGGCAGCTCCGCCCGGACGTCGCCGAGCACGAAGTTCTCGACGAGCGGCACGCCGGGGAAGCCGATGCCCGCCGCCTTGCGGACCGCGCTGTGCGCGCCGTCGGCGCCGACCACCCAGTCGGCCGCCACCGGCCCGGCCGCGGTGGTCGGCGCCACCCCGCGCGCGTCCTGGGTGAGACCGGTGACCGCGACGCCCCACTCCACCTCGACCCCGAGGTCGGCCAGGCGCGCCCGCAGCCCGGCCTCGACCTCGGCCTGCGACACCAGCAGGCCGGGGCGCCGCACCAGCGCGGTCGGCCGTCCGACCCGCAGCTCGCCCGCGCGGCGACCGCCGACGTGCACGACCACCCGGCAGACGCCGACCGACCGCTCCGGCAGGTCGCCCAGCGCGCCGAGCCGGTCCAGCACCTCGCTGCCGCGCGGCTGCAACCCCAGCGCGCGGGACGTGGTCGCCGGACCCGGCGCCGCGTCGACCACCCGCACCCCCACACCGCGCAGGCGCAACGCGCACGCCGTCGCCAGGCCCGTCGGACCGGCGCCCACCACCACTACGACCATGGGTCGTAGTGTTACTCGCTAACAAAAGTTAGTCAATAACGCGTCGCTGGTGGACGTCCGGGATGCCGTCCTGGTCCTCGTCCCGCGTCTCCTCCTCGTGGATGCGCTTGTAGACGCGGTTGCGCAGCCGCAGGATCACCGTCGCGACCAGCGCGGACAGCAGCGACCCGAGCAGGATGCCGACCTTGGCGTCGTCGTAGGGCCTGCTGCCCTCGCCGAACGCCAGTTCGCCGACCAGCAGCGACACCGTGAACCCGATGCCGCCCAGCACCGCCAGGCCGACCACGTCCACCCAGGCCAGGTCGTCGTCCAGCTGCGCCTTGGTGAACCGCGCCACCAGCCACGTGGCGGCGGTGATGCCCACCAGCTTGCCCAGCAGCAGTCCCGTGACGACGCCGATGGTGACCGTGTCCGTCAGCGACGACACCAGCCCGTCGACCCCGCCGAGGGCCACCCCGGAGGCGAAGAACGCGAACACCGGCACCGCCACGCCGGTCGACAGGGGCCGCCAGCGGTGCTCGAAGTGCTCGGCCAGGCCGGGGCCCTCGCCCGCGCTGCGGCGGATCACCGGCACCGCGAAGCCCAGGAGCACGCCCGCGACCGTCGCGTGGACGCCCGAGGCGTGCATGAAACCCCAGGTCGCGACGGCCAGCGGCACCAGCACCCACCAGGAGCGCACCCGGCGCTGCACCAGCACGGTGAACAGCGCCAGCGGCACGGCGGTCAGCAGCAGCGGCGCCACCGCCAGGTCGTCGGTGTAGAAGATCGCGATGATCACGATCGCGATCAGGTCGTCCACCACGGCGAGGGTGAGCAGGAACGTCCGCAGCGCGCCCGGCAGGTACCGGCCGATCACCGCCAGCACCGCCAGGGCGAACGCGATGTCGGTGGCCGTCGGGACGGCCCAGCCCGAAGCCGCGCCGGGCGTGCCCAGGTTGACCAGCGTGTACAGCAAGGCGGGCACCGCCACCCCGCCGACCGCGGCGGCCACCGGCACCGCCGCCCGCCGGGGGTCGCGCAGGTCGCCCGCGACGAACTCGCGCTTGAGCTCCAGGCCCGCGACGAAGAAGAACACCGCCAGCAGCCCGTCGGACGCCCAGTGCCCGACGCTCAGCTCCAGGTGCAGCGGCGCGATGCCGAACTCGAAGCCGCGCAGGGCCTCGTAGGCGGGCGCCCAGGGCGAGTTCGCCCACACCAGCCCGAGCAGGGCCGCGCCGAGCATGATCACCCCGCCGACGGTCTCCAGCCGGAGGATGTCGGCGATCCGCTTGGCCTCGGGCCAGGTGCCCCGGTCGAACAACTTGGCTGCGGCGCGCGGCACGGACGGCTCCCGAGGGGTCGGTCGGACATGACGCCGACCAGGCTTCCCGGCACACCATGCCCGGCTGGGGGCAACACCTCGACCCTACCCAGCCCGCGGCGACACCGCCCGCCGCTGTGATCACGCCGACGCGGGAACCCGGAGCCGCCGGGTGGCTCCCCGGGCTGCCCGGTGGGCGGTTTGTCCGGTGGCTCGGCGCTCAGGGCCCTGGCCGCGGGCACGTCGGCGGGGACGGCGACTCGGCAGCGGCCGGCACGCGCCCGGCTCCGTCTACTGTGGACGACCCGTCGCGCCCGGTCGGCGGGAGTGGATCGCAAGGCAAGCGTCAGGTCCACCCGCGCGCGGCGGTGCCACGATTTGGACGGGTCGCACAACGGCGTGCGGCCGTCATCCGCTCGTGGGGAGGAGAGTGCTGTGGCGTCCGTGGGAACGCCGTTGTCCGCGGCGCGATGGGACGCGGTGGTCTCGTTCGGGGTCGCGGTCAGCTTCCTGGCCGGCCTCTGGCTGCTGATGGCGCCCTTCGCGCTCGGCTACCAGGCCGTCGGCGACTTCGACCCCCGCTGGAACAGCGTGCTCGTCGGGTTCGCGGTGGCGGTGTGCTCGCTGGTGCACGCGATGGCGCCGCGCGAGACGCCGTGGCTGGGCCCGGTGCTGCTGGCGGTCGGGGCGTGGCTGGTCGTCAAGTCCTTCGCGGTGTCGGCTCCGGGCGGCACCGCGGTCAACGACCTGGTCACCGGCGCCGTCGTGGTGGTCGCGGGGGTGGGCGCGGTGGTCAGGGCGGCCGTCCGGCGACGCGCGGGCGGTCGGGCGCGTGGCGGCGCGGAAGTCGACGTCCCGCGATCGTGACCGCCATCCCCAGCGGCCGGGACCCCCTGACGCTGCTCCTGATCTGCGACAGCTGCGGCCGCGCCTTCGAGGGCGACGAGCACCTGCCGTGGGTCGTCCTGTGGGCGAAGGCGATAGCCGTCGGGTGGCGCGGTCGGGACCGTGCGATCGGCCCCCACCGCTGCGCCTTCTGCCCGGTCTGACCAGGCGGTCTGACCAGGCGTTATGGCCAGCGGTTATGGCCAGACGTCCCGACCGGGTGTCACACGGGTGAGGGTGCCGCGAGCGCCAGGCCCAGCGGCAGGTGCGGTCGTTCGGCGCCGACGACGAGGGCCAGCGCGTCCAGCGCCTCGGTCAGCCAGCCGTCCAGCGACGACACGGCCATCCCGGCCGGTCCGGTCAGCTCCACCGCGACGGCGCTGCGCCCCGGCGCCATCCGCAACACCCGCAGGCTCCCCGCGTAGGTCGCCGCGTCACCGCCCCACTGCACCCGCAGGTCCTCCCAGTCGATGCGCACCTGCCGCTCGCGCGGCTCGTCACGCGCGCCGCCGCGGGGCCACAGGCGCAGCAGGCCCGGCCCGTACAGCTCCACCTCGACGCCCGCCGGCAGCCACGCGGCCAGGTGCTCCAGGTCGGTGACGACGTCGAACACGGCCTCCGCGTCGGCGGGCATCGACCTCGTCCGGACCGCGCGCGCCGCCGCGCCGGCCGTGGTGTCCGCTGTGCTGGTGGGCGCGTGCTCGCGGTAGGTCATGGGCATCCCTCTCGTCGGCTCCGCCCCATCCTGTGCCGGAACACGCGCGCTGCACCTGACGAGCTGCTGACGATCCGGGCGCCGGGGTTCGACCGCCGCCGGGACCGGTGGGGTTGGCGGCCCCGGACCGGGGGTATCTGGCGGGAGCGCGGTCGGAACCCGTTCGACGGCGGGTCTCGACCGAGAGGAGATGCCCGGTGGGTTCGGCTGCTGTCGCCTACGCCAGCGCGGGTGCGGCGACGCTCTTGGCCGCGCTGCTGCCGCGGGTGCTCGGCCGCGCGCCGATCTCGATGCCGATGGTCTTCCTGGCCGCAGGCGCGGTCGCGTTCGCGGTCATCGAGCCGCTGCCCGACCCGGACCCGACGCGGCACGGCTCGGTCACCGTGCACCTGACCGAGCTGTGCGTGATCGTCTCGCTGATGGGCGCGGGCCTCGCGCTCAACCGGCCGGTCGGCCTGCGCCGCTGGTCCACGACCTGGCGGCTGCTCGGCATCACCATGCCGCTGTCCATGCTGGCCGTCGGGGTGCTGGGGTGGGGCGTGCTGGGCTGGGGCCTGGCGTCGTCGCTGCTGCTGGCGGCGGTGCTGGCGCCGACCGACCCGGTGCTCGCCAGCGAGGTGCAGGTGGCCGAGCCCGCCGAGAACCCGGACGACCCCGGCGAGGGCGAGGACGAGGCGCGGTTCGCGCTGACGTCCGAGGCCGGGCTGAACGACGGGCTGGCGTTCCCGTTCACCTACGCCGCCGTGGCCATCAGCCTCGTCGGCGCGGCGCCGGACGCCTGGCTGCCGGAGTGGCTCGCGGTGGACGTGCTGTGGCGGTTGGCGTGCGGCGTGCTCGTCGGGCTGCTCACCGGGTGGGGGCTGCGCAAGCTGTTCTTCGCCGCGCCGTCGAAGAAGCTGCGGCTGGCGGAGCACGCGGAGGGCTTCGTGGCGCTGGCCGCCACGTTCCTGGCGTACGGGCTCACCGAGCTGGCCGAGGGCTACGGCTTCGTCGCCGTCTTCGTGTGCGCCTGCACGATCCGGGCGGCCGAGCGCTCCCACGGCTACCACCGCGTGCTGCACCAGTACGTCGAGCAGGTCGAGCGGATGCTGACGGTGCTGGTCATCTTCCTGCTGGGCGGCGCGGCCGTGACCGGCCTGCTGGCCGGCGTCGGGTGGCGGGACGTGCTGGTGGCGCTGGTCGTCCTGCTGGCCGTGCGGCCGCTGGCCGGGCTGATCGGCCTGGCGCGCGGCAAGACCGGGCCGCGCGAGCGGGCGGTCATCTCGTTCTTCGGCGTGCGGGGCGTGGGGTCGCTGTTCTACGTCGCCTACGCGCTGCAGTCCGGGCAGTTCGCCGACCAGGACGCCATCTGGCGGGTGGTCGGCCTGGTCGTGATCGGCTCGATCGTCCTGCACGGCGTCACCGCGACCCCGTCGATACTGCTGCTGGACCGGCTGCGCCGCCGCGCCGCCCGCGCCCGGCACGGCGACCCGGACCGGGCACCCCAGACCCCGGTCTGACCGCTCGGTCCGCGACGCCCGGCTTCACCGACCACCCGCCGGGAGCAGCCCCCGAGGTCGCCGCCGACACCACGCCGGTCGGCGCGCGGTCGGATCCGTTCGACCCGGGTGCCCCTGCCCGCGGTCCGCCTCCGGCTCGGCGTCGGCCCGGTCGAACCAGGGCTTCGAGCCGGCGCCGTCCCGGCTGCGGGTAGGTTGCTCCGGTGCCCGTCCGCCCCACCGGGAAGACCCGATGATCCCTGTCCTCGCGACCGCGTTGACGGTCCTGGCGCTCGTCGCGGCCCTGTGGTCGCTGGTGCTCGTCATCGCCGACCGGCCCATCACGCTCGCCACCAAGCCGACCCTGGGCCTGGCCGCCGCCGTCGTGCTGCTGGAGGTCGGGTTGCTCGTCCAGGCGATCGCGGCCCTGGTCAGCGTGCTGGCCGCGGACCGCGCCGGGTTGGACGCGCCGACGTTCTTCGGCTACCTGATCGCGGTGGTCGCGGTGCTGCCCGCCGGGGCGTACTGGGCGCTGGGCGACCGGTCGCGGTGGGGCGCCGGGGTGCTGGCCGTGGCGTGCCTGAGCGTGCCGGTGATGGTCCTGCGCCTGAACCAGCTCTGGGCGGTGACCCATGGCTGACCGGCACGACGAGCTGCGGCGCACCACCCGGTCCGGGCCCGGCCGGATGCTGATCGCCGTGTACGGCGTCTTCGCCCTCGCCGCCACCGCCCGGTCGGCCGTGCAGGTCGCCACCCGGTTCGGCGAGGCGCCGCTGGCGTACTCGCTGTCGGCGTTCGCGGCCGCCGTGTACGTCGTGGCCACGTTGGCGCTGGCCGGGGTGGTGTCCCGGCGGGTCGCCTACCTCGCGTGCGGTGTCGAGCTGGCCGGCGTGGTCCTGGTCGGCCTGGCCGGTCTCGCGTTCCCCGACGCGTTCCCGGAGGCCACCGTGTGGTCGGACTTCGGCGGCGGCTACGGGTTCGTCCCGCTGGTGCTGCCCGTGCTCGGGCTGCTGTGGCTGCGCCGCGCCGGCCGCGCTCAGCTCGACCGCACCACGACGTCCACCCAGTAGTTGGTGGCGTTGAACGACGAGCCGGGGAAGCTGCCCGCCGGGCCGTAGGTGAACACCCCGTTGCCGCCGTCGGCCGGCGCGGTCAGCGTGTCGCGCACGTGGTCGGCGGCGAAGAAGCCCGCCGAGGCCGAGTACCACCCGTTCGTGTGGTACGACGCGATGTAGGTGGTGCCGGGGTCCAGCGGCACGGACGTGCCGAAGGCGACCTCCTGCCAACCGGTCCCGGTCTCGCCGGTGAACGTCGCGGACGCCAGCAGCACCCCGCCGGCGGTCCACAGGTGGGCCACGTGCTCGCCGGTGTTGCGCGGTCCTTTGTAGAACCGGATGCCGACGGCCCTGGCGTCCGCCGCCGAGGTGCGGAACTTCGTGCCCAGCTGCACGGGGCTGCCGTCGTGCACCGTCACCGTCCCGGGGGTGTCGCCGACGTCGAACAGGCTGCGGAGGGCCGGCGCGGGCGCCAGCACCACCACGTCCACCCAGTAGTCGGTGGCGTCGGCCGAGGAGTCCGGGAACGCGGTGGCCGGGCCGTGGGCGAACACGCCGTTGCCGCCGGAGCTGCCGTCGGCGGGCGCGACGAGCGCGTTGCTGGTCCGCGCCACCGCGAAGGCGTTCGCGGTGGCCGAGTAGCGCCCGACCTCGGTGTGGTACGCCGCGACGTAGGTGTCGCCCGGGGTCAGCGCCACGGGTGTGTCGAAGGCGACCTCCTGCCAGCCGCTCGCGGTCTCGTCGCCGAACGTGGCGGTGGCGAGCAGCGCGCCGCTGGTCGTCCACAGGCTGCCGACGTGCGTGCCGGTGTTCTGCACGTCCTTGTAGAACCGGATGCCGGTGGCCTCGGCGCCGGGGGTGCCGCAGCGGAACTTCACGCCGAGCTGGGTCGCCTCCCCGTCGTCGGCGGGAGCGGTCGCGGGCGCGTCGGACGGCTTGAACAGCGTCTGCCGGACCGCGGCGGCCAGGACGTTCACCGACACCGTCGCGGACACCGGCGGGTTGTGGCCGTTGGTGACCGAGTACCGGAACGTGGCGAGGCCGGAGAAGCCCGCGTCCGGCGTGAAGGTGGCGGTCCGGGCTGACGCGGACCACGTCACCGCGCCGTTGACCGGGTCGTGCGCGCCGGTGATCGACAGCGGGTAGCCGTTGGGGTCGTTGTCGTTGGCCAGCAGCGCCGCGGCCGGGACGTCGATCGCGGCGCCCTGGTTGGTGCTGAACCCGGCGTCGTTGCCCGCCACCGGCGGCAGGTCGCCGTCGCCGCCCGCGCGGACGAACACGACGTCGGCCCAGTAGTTGGCGTTGTTGAACGAGTCGGCCGGGAACGTGCCCGGCGCGCCGTAGGCGTAGACGCCGCTGGTCGCGGTGATCGCGCCGCTGGAGCGCGGCACGCGGTAGTAGTTCGTGTCGGCGGAGTAGTAGCCCACCGTGTGGTACGACGCGACGTAGGTCGAGCCGGGGTTGAGCCCGACGGGCGTCTCGAACGACGCCTCCTGCCAGCCGCTCGCCGTCTCGTCGGTGAACTCCGCCTCGGCGAGCAGCATCCCGCTGCCGCTCCACAGGTGCGCCACGTGCCCGCTCGCGTCGTCGGGGTTCTTGTGGAACCGGACGCCGGTCGCCGTGCCGGGCGTGCTGACCGAGAACCGCACGCCCAGCTCCAGCGAGGCGAACTCGCCGGACCGCCGGGTGAACGGCACGTCGTCGGGGGTGAACAGGGCCACCTCGGCCGCCGGCGTCACGGTCACCGGCACCTCCGCGGCCGGCCCGGTGTTGAGGCTGTCGTCGATCGCGCGGACCCGGACCACGTGCTCGCCGGGCAGGAGCGGCCACCAGTCGAACGCCCAGTCGGTCGTGCCGCTCGCCGCGCGCCAGGTCGTGCCGCCGTCGACGGACACCTCCACGGCCGCCACCAGCCCGTCGACGTCGGCCGCCGTGCCGGTGACCGCCAAGCGCCGCTGCTGCACCGCGGTGGCGCCCGGAGCGGGGGAGGTGACGACGACGGTCGGCGGCGTGGTGTCGGTCGAGGCGATCGCGGCGGTCAGCTCGCCCTGCAGCGTGGTCGGCTGCGCGGCCATGTCGGCGAGGACGTTCACCATCAGCTGCTGGACGTCGCGGTCCTCCCCGATCTCCGGCACGGCGCCGCTGTTGGTGTAGTCGTGCTCGGGGTCCAGGCCGAACGACCAGAACACGGTGCCCGCGCCGAACACGATCGCGCCGCTCGGCGCCCGGTGGAGCGTCAGGTGGTGGGTGGCGGGCGCGACCCCGACCGTGAGGCCGTAGTCGACCAGGTACTTGTGCACGACGACGTCGCTGGACGACAGGTGCACCGAGCCGGGAGCGCGGAACCGGTTGTCGGGCGACTCGTCCCACTCGTAGCCGAGCAACCCCTCGCTGAGCCGCGCCGTGCCACCGGGCGGGGTCGACGCGAGCGGCGCGTCGCGCCAGAACCTCAGCCGGGCCATCCGGTGCGGCACCTCGATGACGTCGGCGCGGTGCGAGTCGACCTGGAAGACAGTGCCGGTCAGGGAGTTCTCCGGCCGGCCGCCGTCGGACGGCGGCGAGGCGAGCGGGTCGCGCCAGGTGCCGGTCCACCGCGGGCTCGGGTCGATCTTGCGGCTGGACCTGGTCTCCTTGTAGCACACCAGGGTGCGGTTGGGGACGCCGTTGAGGTCGGGCTCCCAGCGGGTCTTCCAGTAGACCTCGTTGCCGCTGATGAAGACCAGGTGCACGCCCGCGTCCCGGGCCGCTTCGACGTGCGCGCGCTGCTCGCCCGACCAGTACTCGTCGTGCCCGGTGGACATGAACACCTTGAACGGGGTCAGCGGCACGTCGCCGGGCCCGGTGTCGACGCCGCTGAGGTAGGCGACGTCGTAGCCGTTGCGCTCCAGCCAGCGGATCGCCGCGTACTCGGCGCTCATCACGTAGTCCTGCGGCCCGGCGTACAGGCCGATCGCGTCGCGGGTGCCGATGGGCCGGTTGTAGCTGACCTTGTAGGCGCGCCCGTCGGGGCTCGCCGTGGCGCCGCCCCCGTACAGGCTGGCCCCGCCCCACCCGTTGTAGGCGTGCCACGTGGTGTCGGACGTCTGGAACGCGATGTCGTGCTGGTTGCCGTCGTCGCGGACGACGAACGGGATGTGCGACGCGCCGGCCACGCCGTCCTGGCGGACCAGCTTGGCCAGGTAGACGCCGGACACCGCGTCCGCCGGGACCGCCCACGACGCGGTGACGCTCCAGTTGCCCGCGTCGTGCAGGCCGATGGCCGGGTCGCCGCCGGGCGCGGGCTGGGGCGAGGGCGCGTCGCGCTGGATGGTCGCGACCTTCCGGGCGCCCAGGCCGCCGTAGTACCCGAGCCGGTAGACGTCGATCCGGTAGTCGGCGGAGTCGGTGTTGATCTTGAAGTCGACGGTCGCGCCGCGGTTGACGCTCATCCGGGTGGCGAAGCCCTCGATCGTCGTCGACGCCGTTCCGCCCAGGTCCCACTCGGTCGCCGGGTTGCCCGGCTGCTGGTTCTCGGCGGCGATCGCGTTCAAGGGCATGAGGTACCTCGCGAGGGTGATGGCAGTCACTCTTCCGTTACTGGTCACATCACTTCTGTGGTGACGCCGTTACGAGCAGTCACGGAGAAACCCCCGAACGGAGCAATGGCTCCGAAGGAACGCTCGTGATAAAGATCACCGGTCGCCGGCGATCTTGCGGTGACCGACGTCCGCGCAGGTCAGCGGCCGTTTCGGCGGCGTGGAATCACCCCATGTCTGAGCCCGTTCTCAGCTTGGGTGTGCCAGCGTTCGCACATCCGCCCGCGGCGCCCCCGCGCGGTCGCCCGACCGTCGGCCACGCCGACGGCGACGCGCGGGCCGGTCCGCCCACCAAGGAGATTCCCACGATGTCCGTGCTGGCTCGGCTGAGCCTGGCCAACCGAAGTCTCGTCGGGCTGCTGAGCCTGCTCGTGATCGGTTTCGGCGTCTTCACGCTGCCCTCGATCAAGCAGCAGCTGTTCCCGTCCATCGAGCTGCCCGCCGCGGTGGTCATCGCGCCGTTCCCCGGCGCGTCGCCGGACCTGGTGGACAGCCAGGTCGCCGAGCCGATCCAGTCGGTCGCGCGCGGGGTGGACGGCGTCGAGCAGGTGCTCACCCGATCCGCCGAGAGCTCGGCCACGGTCCAGGTGATGTTCACCTACGGCACCGACGTCGACGCCGCCGTGGCCCAGCTGCAGCAGGCGGTGAACCGGCTCCAGCCGCGCCTGCCGCAGGGCGTCGAGCCGACCGTCGCGCAGGGCAGCACCGACGACATCCCGGTCATCGCGCTCGCCGCGACCTCCGGCGGCGACGACATCGCCGCCGCGGCCCGGCTGCGCGCCGAGGTCGTGCCCGGCCTGGAGGCCATCCCCGGCGTGCGCGAGGCGTCGGTCAGCGGCGAGCGCGACCTCCAGGTCACCGTCACCGTCGACTACGCCCGCCTCGGCGCGGCCAGGGTCGACCCGCAGGCGCTGACCTCCGCGCTGACCACGGCCGGCGCGGTCGTGCCCGCCGGCACCGTGCCGGACGCGGACAAGACGCTGACCGTGCAGGTCGGCGGGCCGGTCGCCGCCGTGGACGACCTGCGGAACCTGCCGCTGACCTCGCCCGGCGGGCCGGTCAGGCTCGGCGACGTGGCGCAGGTCGAGTCCGCGCCGGAAGCGGCGAGCGTGCTCACCCGCACCAACGGCGAGCCGACGCTGGGGATCAGCGTCACCATGACCTCCGACGGCAACGCGGTGGAGATCTCCCGCCAGGTCCGCGAGAAGCTGGGCGAGTGGGGCGAGGCGGCCGGCTCCACGCTCACCGTCGCGTTCGACCAGGGCCCGCAGGTGGAGAAGGCGATCAGCGGCCTGACCACCGAGGGCCTGCTCGGCCTGCTGTTCGCGGTGGTGGTGATCCTGCTGTTCCTGCTGTCGGTGCGGTCCACCCTGGTCACGGCGGTGTCGATCCCGCTGTCCGTGGTCGTCGCGCTGATCGCGCTCTACACCGGCGACCTGTCGCTGAACCTGCTCACCCTCGGCGCGCTCACCATCGCGGTCGGCCGGGTGGTGGACGACTCGATCGTGGTGCTGGAGAACATCAAGCGGCACCTCGGCTACGGCGAGGAGAAGCAGCGCGCGGTGCTCGACGGCACCCGCGAGGTGGCGGGCGCGGTGACCGCGTCCACGCTGACCACGGTCGCGGTGTTCCTGCCGATCGCGTTCGTCGGCGGCATCGCGGGCGAGCTGTTCGGGCCGTTCTCCATCACGGTCACCGTCGCGCTGCTGGCGTCGCTGCTGGTGTCGCTGACGATCGTGCCGGTGCTGGCGTTCTGGTTCCTCAAGCGCCCGGCCGTGCCGACCGACCCGGAGGAGGCGGCGAAGGCGCGGGAAGCCGCGTTGGAGAAGGAGAAGCGCAGCCCGCTGCAGCGCGCTTACGTGCCCGTGCTGCGGTTCGCCACCACGCGCCGCTGGGTGACGCTGCTGATCGCCGCGCTGATCTTCGGCGGCACGCTCGGCCTGGCCGGCTCGCTGGAGACCAACTTCATCGACAACGCGGGCGGCACCGCGCTGCAGGGCAACCAGAAGATGCCGCCCGGCACCAGCCTGGCCGCCCGTGACGACGCCGCGCGCAAGCTCGAAGGCGTGCTGGCCGAGACCGACGAGGTGGAGACCTACCAGGTCACCGTCGGCACCGACAACAGCCTGGCCGCGTTCGGCTTCGGCGGTGACGGCGACACCAGCGTCCGCGCCACCGTCCGCGAGGGCACCGACCTGGAGGCGTTGCGGGAGCGGTTGACCGAGCGGCTGGCGAGCACGCCCGGCGCGGGCGAGGTCGCGTTCGGCGCGGCGGCGTCCGGCTTCGGCTCGGACACCATCGACGTGCTGGTCACCGCGCCCGACGAGGCCACCCTGCGGGACGCGGCCGACCGCGTGCGGCAGGCCGTCACCGGCACGCCCGGCGTCGGCGAGGTCACCGACGACCTCTCGGTGAGCGCGCCCCGCGTGCAGGTCACCGTCGACCAGGCCGCGGCGGCGGCCCGCGGGCTCACCGGCCAGGCCATCGGCCAGTTCGCGGCGCAGGCGCTGCGCGGTGTGCCGGTGGCGCAGCTGCCCCTGGACGGCCGGTCGCAGCAGGTCCTGCTGCGCACCGGGACCGCGCCCGGCGACGTGGCCGCCCTGCGCGCGCTGCCGCTGCCGGGCGGCGTCACGCTCGGCCAGGTCGCCGAGGTGGCCGTGGTGGACGGCCCGGTGCAGGTGCGGCGCACCGACGGCGCGCGCAGCGCCACCGTGTCGGCCAAGGCCACCGGCTCGGACCTGGGCGCGCTGACGACCGAGCTGACGTCCCGGCTGGACGCGCTGGACCTGCCGTCCGGCGCGTCGCACAGCATCGGTGGCGTCAGCGCCGACCAGGCCGAGACGTTCGCCGACCTGGGCCTGGCCATGCTGGCCGCCATCGCGATCGTGTTCCTGATCATGGTGGCCACGTTCCGCAGCCTGGTGCAGCCGCTGATCCTGCTGGTGTCCATCCCGTTCGCGGCCACCGGCGCCATCGGCCTGCTGCTGCTCACCGGCACCCCGCTCGGCCTGCCCGCGCTGATCGGCATGCTGATGCTCGTCGGGATCGTGGTGACCAACGCGATCGTGCTGATCGACCTGGTCAACCAGTACCGGCGGGACGGCATGCCGGTGCGGGAGGCGGTGGTCGAGGGCGGCCGGCGGCGGCTGCGCCCGATCCTGATGACCGCCGCCGCCACGATCTTCGCGCTGCTGCCGATGGCGCTGGGCATCACCGGCGAGGGCGCGTTCATCGGCAAGCCGCTGGCCATCGTGGTGATCGGCGGTCTGATCAGCTCGACGCTGCTCACCCTGGTGCTGGTGCCGACGCTGTACTCGATGGTCGAGGGCCGCAAGGAGCGGCGTGCGGCGAAGCGGGAGCAGCGACCGTCGCAGGAGCGCGAACCGGTCACCGTCTGACCCGGGTGGAGCGCCCCGTCGCCGTTGTCCGGCGGCGGGGCGCTCCGATCAGGCCGACCCCACCGGAACCACGTGAGGTCGAGCGGTCACTGCGACCACCAATTCACGCAGCGGGCGGCGACGAACCCCTGCCGCCCGTTCCAGGTCACCCCGATCCACTGGTTGTTCGTGCCCCCGCAGGCGGTGTACTCGCTACCCTCGGTGGTGTCGCACGCCGCCGTGGCCTGTTCATCGGCGTAGAGGATGCCCAGGCGGGTGGAGTCCTCCCGCGGGTGCAGCCGCACGTTCACGGCTTTCACGCCATCCTTCGTCGTGACCCAGCAGCCCGGCACGTCCGACGGGGACGCGGCGGTCGGCGCCCCCGACGCGACCGCGGGCACGAATGACATCAGGACGGAAGCGATCACCGCGCTGAAAAGCGCGGCCCACCATTTCTTCATTGTTTTTCCCCCTTCAGGATTCCTTTACGGTCCCGAAGGCGACGATAGCCGGCGCGGTTCGGGCGCGGCAGTCGCTCGTTGGTGTGAACCCGGCGGTGACCTGTGGAAACCGCCGGGACAACCCCCCGAACCGGTCAGGCCCCCGGCTCGTAGGCCAGGTTCGGCCGCAGCCAGCGCTCGACCTCGTCCACCGGCATCCCGCGCCGGCGGGCGTAGTCCTCGACCTGGTCGCGACCGATCCGGCCCACCGTGAAGTAGCGCGACTCCGGGTGCGCGAAGATCACGCCGCTGACGCTGCTCGCCGGCGTCATCGCGAACGAGTCCGTCAGCGCCAGGCCCACCCGCTCGGCCTCCAGCAGCTCGAACAGGTCCCGCTTCTCGCTGTGGTCCGGGCTCGCCGGGTAGCCGAACGCGGGCCGGATGCCCCGGAACCGCTCGGCGTGCAGGTCCGCCAGCGCGGGCTCCGCGTCCGGCTCGAACCAGTCCCGCCGCGCCCGCAGGTGGACGTGCTCGGCGAACGCCTCGGCCAGCCGGTCCGCCAGCGCCTTCACCATGATCGACTTGTAGTCGTCCTGCTCCCGCTCGTACCGGGCGGCCAGCTCCTCGGCGCCGTGGATCGCCACCGCGAACCCGCCCAGGTGGTCGCCGGCCGGCGCGACGTAGTCCGCCAGGCAGCGGTTCGGCCGGCTCGGCGGCTTCCGCGTCTGCTGGCGCAGCATCGGCAACCGCCTGCCGCCCACCACGATGTCGTCGCCCTCGGAGTGCGCGGGCCAGAAGCCGTACGCGCCCTCCGCCCGCAGCGAGCCGTCCGCGACGATCCCGTCCAGCATGGCGTTCGCGTCGTCGAACAGCTCCTGCGCCGCCGGGTTCGTCTCCAGGACCTTCGGGAACTTGCCCTTCAACTCCCACGCCAGGAAGAAGAACGTCCAGTCGATCATCTCGCGCAGCTCGGCCAGCGACGGCGCCACCACCCGCAGCCCGGTGAACGCGGGCGTCGGCAGCTCCTCGAACGACACCGCCTCGGCGTTCGCCCGCGCCTGCTCCACGGTCAGCAGCGGCGTGCTCTGCCGGTTCTCGTGCTCCTCGCGCAACCGCTGCTGCTCGACCCGGTTCGCCGCGGCCAGCTCCTCGGCGCGCTCGTCGTCCAGCAGCGCCGACACCACGCCCGCCACCCGCGACGCGTCCAGCACGTGCACGGTCGTCCGGTCGTACACCGGCGCGATGCGCACCGCCGTGTGCTGGCGCGACGTCGTCGCACCGCCGATCAGCAGCGGCAGCGCCATCCCGCGCCGCTGCATCTCCGCCGCCACCGACACCATCTCGTCCAGCGACGGCGTGATCAGCCCGGACAGGCCGATCGCGTCCGCGCCCTCGGCGATCGCGGTGTCCAGGATCTTCGCCGCGGGCACCATCACGCCCAGGTCGACCACGTCGTAGTTGTTGCAGCCCAGCACCACGCCGACGATGTTCTTGCCGATGTCGTGCACGTCGCCCTTCACCGTGGCCAGCACGACCTTGCCGTTGCCGCGGGTCGAGCCGGACGCCTCCTTCTCCGCGTCCATGAACGGCTCCAGGTGCGCCACCGCGCGCTTCATCACCCGCGCGCTCTTGACCACCTGCGGCAGGAACATCTTGCCCGAGCCGAACAGGTCGCCGACCACCTTCATGCCGTCCATCAGCGGGCCCTCGATGACGTCGAGGGGCCGCGCGGCCGCCAGCCGGGCCTCCTCGGTGTCCTCGACGATGAAGTCCACGATGCCGTGCACCAGCGCGTGCTCCAGCCGCTTGGCCACCGGCGCCTCGCGCCAGGACAGGTCGACCGCCCGCTTGGTGCCCGAACCGGACACCGTCTCGGCGAACGACACCAGCCGGTCGGTCGCGTCCGGGCGGCGGTCGAACAGCACGTCCTCGACCAGCTCCAGCAGCTCGGCCGGGATGTCCTCGTAGACCGCGAGCTGGCCGGCGTTCACGATGCCCATGTCCAGGCCCGCCCGCACGCCGTGGTACAGGAACGCCGAGTGCATCGCCTCGCGCACGGTGTCGTTGCCGCGGAACGAGAACGACAGGTTCGAGATGCCGCCGCTGATCCGCACGCCCGGACAGCGCTGCTTGATCCGCGGGATCGCCTCCAGGAACGCCTTGGCGTACCCGTTGTGCTCGGCGATGCCGGTCGCGACGGCCAGCACGTTCGGGTCGAAGATGATGTCCTCGGCCGGGAAGTCGGCCTTCCGCGTCAGCAGGTCGTACGCGCGACCGCAGATCTCGACCTTGCGCTCGGCGGTGTCGGCCTGGCCCAGCTCGTCGAACGCCATCACCACCACGCCCGCGCCGAAGTCGCGGATGCGGCGGGCCTGGGCCAGGAACTGCTCCTCGCCCTCCTTGAGGCTGATCGAGTTGACCACGCCCTTGCCCTGCACGCACTTGAGCCCGGCCTCCAGCACGCTCCACCGCGAGCTGTCGACCATGATCGGGACCCGGGCGATCTCCGGCTCGGTGGCGATCAGGTTGAGGAACGTGGTCATCGCCCGCTCGCTGTCGAGCAGGTCGGCGTCCATGTTGACGTCCAGCAGGTTCGCGCCGCCGCGCACCTGCTCCAGCGCGACGTCCACGGCCGCCTGGTGGTCGTCGCCCTCGATCAGCCGGCGGAACTTCGCCGAGCCGGTCACGTTGGTGCGCTCGCCGATCATCACGAACCCGGTGTCCGCGCCGATCTCGAACGGCTCCAGGCCGCTGAACCGGGTCCGCTCCGGCCGCCGCGCCACCGGGCGCGGCGCCATGCCCTTGACCGCCGCCGCGATCCGGGCGATGTGGTCCGGCGTCGTGCCGCAGCACCCGCCGACGACGTTCACCACGCCCTCCTCGGCGAACCCGCGCAACAGCTCGGCGGTCTCGTCCGGGGTCTGGTCGTAGCCGCCGAACGCGTTCGGCAGCCCGGCGTTCGGGTGGCTGGCCGTGTAGGTGCCCGCGATCCGGGACAGGTCGGCCACGTGCGGCCGCATCTCGGTCGCGCCCAGCGAGCAGTTCACGCCCACCACCAGCGGGTCGGCGTGCGCGACGGAGTTCCAGAACGCCTCGACCGTCTGCCCGGACAGCGTCCGCCCGCTCAGGTCCACGATGGTGACCGAGATCCACAGCGGCAGGTGCGGCGCGACCTCGCGGGCCGCGGCGACGGCGGCCTTGGCGTTCAGCGTGTCGAAGATCGTCTCGATGAGCAGCAGGTCGACCCCGCCCTCGGCGAGCGCGCTGATCTGCTCCGCGTAGGTGGCCTGCACCTGGTCGAACGACACGGTCCGGTACGCCGGGTCCTCGACCCGCGGCGACAGCGAGAGGGTGACGTTGAGCGGGCCGACCGAACCCGCCACGAACCGCCCGGCGCCCGCCTCGTCGGCGGCCTGGCGGGCGAGCTGCGCGCCGCGCAGGTTCATCTCGCGGACCAGCCCCTGCAGCCCGTAGTCGGCCTGCGCGATGCCGGTCGCGGTGAACGTGTTCGTGGTGGTGATGTCCGCGCCCGCGGCCAGGTAGCGCCGGTGCACGTCGAGCACGAGGTCCGGGCGGGTGAGGTTGAGCAGGTCCGGGTCGCCGGTGACGTCGTGCGAGTGGTCGCCGAGCAGGTCGCCGCGGTAGTCGGAGGGGGCGAGCCCGGCGGCTTGGAGCATCGTGCCCCAGGCGCCGTCCAGCACCGCGACCCGCTGGTCCAGCAGCTCTCGCAGGGCGTTTTCCGACACGCGCGGGCCTCCCGTGGTGGGAGGCGCCCTTGCGGATCTCTGCGAGCCCCGGCCGAGCGTGGCGGGCTCGTCGCCCGTTGCAGCGCCTCTCGGTCGGGAGGCCGATCGTAGCGAAGAACGCGGATCTGGGCGCACCCGTCCACCCGTTGGGACGGTTCAGGTGGCGACGACGACCTCCAGGGTGCGGGGCCCGTGCACGCCCTCGACGCGCTCCAGCTCGATGTCGCTGGTGGCGGACGGCCCGCTGATCCAGGTCTGGGTGCGCACCCCGGCCAGCGCCGCCACCGCGTCCGGCACGCCGGCCACGACCTGGTCGGCCCGGACGACGACCAGGTGGTAGTCCGGGATCAGGGTGAGGGCCCGGGGCCCCTGGTCGGCGGCGTCGTGGTCGAGCACGATCGTGCCGGTCTCGGCGACGGCCACGTGGCAGGCGGTGACGACGGCGTCGGCGCGTTCGAGGGTCGGGCGGTCGACGGGGGCGTCCGGTCGCGGCCACCCGGCCGTCCAGGCGGGCGGTGCGCCCGGAGCCGGCACGACCAGCCGCGCGTCCCGGTCCCGCAGCGCCGCCGCGATCGCTTCAGCCACCTCGCCGGCCGCGACGACCCGGACCCGGGCCCGGTAGTCGCGCAGGCGTTCGGCGAACAGCGCCAGGTCGCCCGGCCCGCGCGTGCCCGCCGCGCGGTACTCGCGCGGCACCGCCACCGCCCCGCCCGCGCCCCTCGCCCGCCGCACCCTCGCCAGGACCTCGTCACGAGCGCTCACCGGGACTCCCACCAGTCGCGGAACGTCTGCTGCGGCGGCGTGGGCAGGTCGCGCGCCGCCGACCAGCCGGGCAGCGGCACGTGGCGGCTCGCCACCCGGCCGAACTTCCCCAGCCGCACCAGCCGCCGCCACCGCCGCGCGTCCGACATCGCCCACGCCAGCGCCCGCATCGCGGTCGACTCCGGCGTGGTCCGCTTCGCCGCGACCACCCGGTCCCGCAGGTGCACCAGCATCGACGGGATGTCGATGGCCACCGGGCACACGTCGTAGCAGACACCGCACAGCGACGACGCGAACGGCAGCGTCGGGTTCCGCTCCACGCCCGTCAGCTGCGGCGACAGCACGGCGCCGATCGGGCCCGGGTAGGTGGACCCGTAGGCGTGACCGCCGGTGCGCTCGTACACCGGGCACGAGTTCAGGCACGCCGAGCAGCGGATGCAGCGCAGCGCGGCCCGGCCCCGCGGGTCGGCGAGCGTGGCCGTGCGGCCGTTGTCCACCAGCACGACGTGGCTGGTCTGCCCCTCGGTCGGCCCGGTCCACACCGACGTGTACGGGTTCATCCGCTCACCCGTGGACGACCGGGGCAGCAGCTGCAGGAACACCTCCAGGTCCTGCCAGCGCGGCACCAGCTTCTCGATGCCGACGACGCTGATCAGGGTGCGCGGCAGGGTCAGGCACATCCGGCCGTTGCCCTCGGACTCCACCACCACCAGCGACCCGGTCTCGGCCACGCCGAAGTTCGCGCCCGAGATCGCCACGTCCACCGTCATGAACTTCTGCCGCAGGTGCCTGCGGGCCGCCTCGGCGAGCGCGCGCGGGTCGTCGGTCAACGCGGGGTCGACGCCCGGCATCGCGCGCCGGAACACGTCCCGGATCTCCGTGCGGTTGCGGTGGATCGCGGGCACCAGGATGTGGCTCGACCGGTCGTCGCCGAGCTGGACGATCAGCTCGGCCAGGTCGGTCTCCACGGCGTGCACGCCGATCTCGGCCAGCGCCTCGTTCAGCCCGATCTCGACCGTCGCCATCGACTTGACCTTGATGACCTCGCGGGCGCCGGTCGCCCGTACCAGGTCGGCGACGATCCGGTTGGCCTCGTCGGCGTCCCGCGCCCAGTGCACGTGCGTGCCCCGGCTCGTCAACGCCTCCTCGAACCGGACCAGGTGCTCGTCCAGGTTCGCCAGCACGTCATCCTTGATCGCCGCGCCGGCCGCGCGCAACGCCTCCCAGTCCGGCAGCTCGCCGACCACGTTCGCCCGCTTGGCCCGGATCGTGCCGGTGGCCTTGGCCAGGTTGCGCCGCAGCTGGGAGTTGCCCAGCGCCTCGCGCGCGGCCTCCGGGAAGGGCGCGCCGGTCAGGTTCCCGCCGCCGGCGGGCATGCCGAGGAACGTCATCGCGCGTTCTCCAGCACCTGCGCCAGGTGCAGCGGGCGGACGCCGCTGCGCAGCCTGCTCAGGCCGCCGCCGATGTGCATCAGGCACGACGAGTCGCCCGCCGTGAGCACGCCCGCCTTCGTGCTCAGCACGGCGCTCATCTTGTCGGCGAGCATGGCGGTGGACGTGTCGGAGTTCTTCAGCGCGAACGTGCCGCCGAACCCGCAGCACGTCTCGGCGGACGGCAGCTCGACCAGGTCGATGCCCCCCACCGCGCGAAGCAGCCGCAGCGGCCGGTCCCCGACCTCCAACACGCGCAACGAGTGGCACGTCGGGTGGTAGGTGACCCGGTGCGGGAAGTACGCGCCGACGTCGGTCAGCCCCAGCACGTCCACCAGGAACTCCGACAGCTCGTAGGTGCGCTTGGCGGTGTCCTCGGCGGCCTCGGCCAGCGCGCGGTCGCCGTGCGCGCGGGCGACGTCGGCGTGCTGGTGGCGCACCGAGCCCGCGCACGAGCCGGAGGGCGCGACGACCACGTCCGCGCGGTCGAACGCCGCGACGTGGTTGCGGATCACCGGCAGCGCCTGGCCGGGGTAGCCGGTGTTGATGTGCATCTGGCCGCAGCACGTCTGCCCGGGCGGCACGACCACCTCGTGGCCGAGCCGTTCCAGCAGCCGGACGGTCGCCTTGCCGACGTCCGGGAACAACCCGTCGACCAGGCACGTGACGAACAGCGCGACTCTCACGGCGGGAAGTCTAGGCTCTGTGGTCGGACCACACCAGGCTGTGGTCTGACCACAGCTTCGGGAGGTGTTGGTGTTGTCCGGGTACGGCGCGGTGCTGCGGCACGTCGAGTCGGAGCTGGCCGCGGGCAGGCTCGGGGTGGGGGAGCAGCTGCCCGCCGAGCGGAGGCTGGCCGAGGACCTGGGCGTCAGCCGGGCCACGGTGCGCGAGGCGATCCGGGTGCTGCAGGCGATGGGCGTGGTGCGCAGCGGCGTCGGCTCGGGACCGGACGCGGGCACCACCGTCATCGCGGACCCGGCGGGCGGCCTCGGCGCGGCCCTGCGGCTGCACCTGGCCACCCGGCGGCTGCCGATGGCCGACCTGGTCGGGACCAGGGTGATGGTCGAGAGCCACTCGGTGCGCGCCGCCGCCGCCACCCCCGACCACCCGGACCTGGCCCGCGCCGCCGACCTGCTGACCAGGATGGACGCGCCGGACCTGGACGCGGACGCGTTCCACCAGCTCGACGCCGACTTCCACGTCGCCCTCACCGCCGCCGCGGGCAACGCCGTCAACACCGCCATCATGGCCGCGCTGCGCGACGCGATCCACCGCACCGTGCTGGACGCCGTGCAGGAGTTGCCCGACTGGTCCCGGACCGCCGTCCGCCTGCGCCGCGAGCACCGCTCGATCCTGCGCGCCGTGCGGTCGGGCGACGGCGACCTGGCCGCCACCAGGGTCACCCGCCACGTCGAGGGCTTCCACCGCGAGTGGGCCCGGCACGCCGGCCGCGTCGGCGGCCCCGAGCGTTGAACTCGGGGGTCGGGAACGTGGGACACGGTGGTCTTGAACGTGGGACACGGTGGTCGGGAACGTGGGACACGCGGGTCAGGGGAGGTGGTGGCGGAGGGGTTCGGTGGTGGCCAGGCGGGAGCGGATGGCTTCCAGGGTGGGTGGTGCGGCGCCGTGGGCACGGGCCTGGACCAGGACGTTGCCCAGGGCGGTCGCCTCCGCCGGGCCCGCCGTGACGCGGCGGCCGGAGAGGGCGGCGGTGAGGCGGCACAGCAGGTCGTTGCGGGAGCCGCCGCCCACGACGTGGATCACGTCGACGTCGCGGCCGGTCAGGGCGACGGCCTGGTCGACGGTGCGGGCGTAGGCGACCGCCAGGGAGTCGAGGACGCACCGGGCGGTCTCGGCGGGCGTGCGCAGGGGACCGGTGGCGGCGGCCGCGATCCGGCGGGGCATGTCACCGGGCGGGATGAAGCCCGGGTCGTCCACGTCCACGGTCGGGCCGCCCGGCGGCAGGGCCCCGGCCTCGGCCAGGAGGTCGGCCAGGTCCCGGCCGGGCCACTCGCGCAGCGACTCCTGGAGCAGCCACAGGCCGCCGACGTTGCGCAGGAACCTGGTGCGGCCGTCCACGCCGCCCTCGTTGGTGAAGTTCAGCTCCCGCGCCCGCGCGGTCAGCACCGGGTCGGGCAGCTCCACCCCGACCAGCGACCACGTCCCGCTGGACACGTAGGCGAAGCGCGAGCCGTCGGCGGGCAGGGCGACCACGGCGGACGCGGTGTCGTGCGAGCCGACCGCCGTGACCGGCGTCGTGGTCGGCAGGCCGGTCGCCGCCGCCACCTCCGGCCGCAGCGGGCCGCGCACCTCGCCCGGTTCCTGCAGCGGCGGGAACGGCACGTCGGCGGCCAGGTCCGGCGACCACGTCCGCGTCCGCACGTCCAGCAGGCCGGTGGTCGAGGCGTTCGTGACCTCGGTCCGCAGCTCGCCGGTCAGCCAGTACGCCAGCAGGTCCGGCAGCAGCACGACGTGCGCCGCCCTCTCCCACAGCGGTGACGAGCGCTCGGCCTCCAGCTGGTACAGCGTCGTGAAGGGCAGGTGCTGCAACCCGTTCACCGCGTACAGCGCCTCGGGGGAGACCCGGGAGTGCACGCGGTCGACGGCGCCCGCCGTGCGCCCGTCCCGGTAGGACACCGGCTCGGCGAGCAACCGACCGTCCTCGTCCAGCAGCCCGTAGTCCACCGCCCACGTGTCGACGCCGAGGGACGTCACGGCCCCGAAGTCGCGGGCCAGCGCCCGCAGCCCCGTCAGCACCTCGCGGTACAGGGCGGTGAAGTCCCAGCGGAGGCGCCCGTCGCGCTCGACCACGCCGTTGGGGAACCGGTGCACCACGCGCAGGGTGGTCCGCTCGCCGGTCACCACCCCGGCCACCACCCGCCCGCCCGAGGCGCCGATGTCGACGGCTCCGAAAACCCCGGTCACGGGCGACATGGGCGGCTCCACGGCTTGAATCGTTTCAAACCAGCGCAGTCAACCGCCCCGGACGCCGACCTGTCAAGGACGGGCGCCCGGTCCCCTGGAGGACCGGGCGCCCGTGCCGCACCGGCTAACCCGCCCGCCGCGCCCCGGCCCGGGCGAGCAGCACCAGCGCGGCGCAGATGAGCACCGCGTTCTTCAGCACGAACTCGCCGTTCGTGGTCAGCAGCAGGGGGTTGCCCCCGGTCATCACGAGGGCGGGCGCCTGGACGAAGACCAGGAACGTCCCCGCCAGGTGTGCCGCCACGACGGCCAACGCCAACCGCGGCAGCCGGCCGAGCAGCAGCACCACCCCGAGCACGACCTCGAACCAACCCAGCGCGGGCACCAGGAACCCCTGGTCGACCCACGGCACGGCCGCGCCGACGAGGTCCGCGACCGGCGACGAGCCGGTCACCTTCAGCAGCCCGAACCAGACGAACACGACGCCGATCGAGATCCGCAGGCCGGGGACGGCCCAGCGCTCGACCCGGCGCCACGAGCCGGTCCGCTCCTCCGAGCGGGTCGGCACGTCAGTCGCCCAGCGGGTTCAGCAGGTCCGCCTTGCCCTCGAACGCGAACAGCAGCAGGTCCGTCATCCGGAACGTCCGCTCGTCCGGTCCGAAGGCCGGTCGCCACGACGGCTCGCGCACGATCGACGTGCGGCTGCCCTCGATGGCGCGGTGGAACACCTCGGCCACGATCCGGCCGCCCACCGGACCGAGCCGGCCGCCGTTGAACTCCGCCTCCCGCAGCGCGTAGAGCCACAGCGGGGTCGCGGCGGTCACCTCGGCCCGCTGCGCCTCGGTCAGCGACTCCAGGCTCGCGCCGCCGTTGCCCAGCAGCACCTGCTCGTCGGTCAGCGGCTCCACCCCGAACACGCGCGCCATCTGCTGCCCGCTCGCCAACCGGACCATGTCGGCCCGCGCCAGGTTGCGGAACGCGAGGTTGCGCTGGATCTCCGGGAACGCGCTGCCACGCCCGCCGAACGTGCCCGCGGGCAGCTGGGTCAGCGGGTTCACCAGCAGGCTGTCCACCCGCTTGGTCACGTTGCCGCCGGCCGCGGTCGGCGGCACCAGGTCCGGCCGGTCGGCCTCGGTGAAGTCGTACAGCCGGCGGAAGTCGGCGATCCAGTTGGTGGGCAGCGTGTCGAGCGTGCCCGAGTTCGGGTCGTCCAGGTCCGGCAACTGGGCGCCCGGGTCGAAGTTGCCCGCGGTGCCGGTGAAGACGAACAGCAGGAACAGCGTGGCGACGCCGCCCGGCCCGTCCGAGCTGAACACCCGGTTCCACTGGTACGCGCCCCGGATCATGCTGTGCCCCAACCGGTACGCGGCCACCGAGAACTCCAGCGGCATGGTCGGCCGCAAGCCGTGGGGCGACCTGCCCCGGCCGGGCGCCTCGAAGAACCTCCGCCCGTTGGCGAACACGTCGTCCACGATCGCCGGGTCCGCGATCCGCGGCAGGAAGTCGGTGCGCAGCATCCACTGGTAGTGGCGCACCACCTCCTCGCGGGCTGCGGTGAACAGCCGCCGCCCGGTCAGGCCGCGCAGCGCCAGCTCGTCCACGACCCGGTTGTGGAACCGGATGAACGCCAGGTGCGTCTGCGCGACGACCAGGTTCTCGTCGTTGCGGGAGTCCGGGATCAGGGGACGGCGCCGGTCGGCGCCCGTCGTGCCGGACGCCCCGAACCGCGGCAGGTCGAACCCCTCCAGCGCGACGTTCACCCGCTCGTCCGGGAACGGCACCGGTGACGTCGTGCCGACCTTGAGCTTCACGCCGTCGGCGGCGTAGAAGACGCGGTCGTTGCGGTCACCGGGACCGCGCCCGTACACCGAGTCGAGGTCGAGCGCGGGCGAGCGGCCCTGCACCAGCTCGTCCAGGGTGACGTCCTCGCCGAGCTGCGAATCGGTGCGGTCCATGGTCAGGTCGTGGTCGACGAACTGGCCGAGGTAGGTGAAACCCGCCGGGATCGGCGGGTCCGCCGAGTCGAGCTGCGGCACGTCGGCCGTCATCGCGGCGGCCAGCGCGACCATGGTCCCCTCGGTCGACGGGGTCCCCTCCGGGCCCAGCCGGGAGAAGCGGAACCGGCGCAGCTCCTCCACCGTCAGCGGTTGACGGGTCGTCGCCACCCCGTCGCGGTCCAACTCCAGAACTCCTTCGCCCACCACGAAGAAGCTGTTCGTGCCGTGCTGCTTCATTGACCCCCCAAGGTCTCCGAATCCCGGGATCACCGGGTCGGGCGAACGCACCCCCTGTGGTCGCCCTCTACTACACAGGTACCAGGGTTTGTCGATCAGATACCCGGCCCATCGCGTTGGGCCGGTTGATCCAGTCGCCCTCGCCGGGAATCCCGCCGGTAGTGGCGTTGCGTGATCGGAGAAAATTCTTGTCGCTTGATCGGCGCAACCGGGGGGTGTCGGGGTGACGCTCCGGCGCTACTGCCGGGTGGACGCGTTGCGCGTGGTGGACGGGCTGAGGCGGTTCATCACCTTCAGGTACGAGGTGGGGAACAGGCGGGCCAGGACGTCCGGCGCGACGGCGGTCCACGCGATCAGCACCCGGCCCTTGCGCTTGGCCACGCCCGCGAGGATCCGCTCGGCCGCCTTGTCCGCCGGGTAGGTGAGGAGCTTGGCGAAGCTCTCCTTGCCCTGCGCCGCCTCGGCTTCGCTCACCCCCGACGCGACCCGGGCGGTCTCCGCGATCCTGGTCCGGATGCCGCCGGGGTGCACGCAGGTCACGCCGACGCCCCGGTCGGCCAGCTCGTGCCGCAGCGCCTCGGTGAACCCGCGCAGCGCGAACTTGCTGGCCGAGTAGGCGGTCTGGCCGGGCGGCGCGATCAGGCCGAACAGGCTCGACACGTTCACCACGTGGCTGCCCGGCGACGCCAGCAGCGTCGGCAGCAGCAACCGGGTCAGCGCGACCGGCGCCCGGAAGTTGATGTCCACCACCCAGTCGAACTCGTCCGCCCGCACCTGGTCGAACGTGCCGCCCAGGGCCACGCCGGCGTTGTTCACCAACAGGGTGATCCGGGGGTTGCCGGCCAGCACGCGCGCCACGAGGTCGTCCAGCCCGGCGACGTCGGCCAGGTCGGCCACCACCTGCTCGACCCGCACGCCGCGGATCTTCGCGGCCACCGCCGCCAGCCGTTCGGCGTCCCGGTCGACCAGCACCAGGTGGCTGCCGCGCCGGGCCAGCCCGTATGCCAGGTGCTCGCCCATGCCACTGGCGGCGCCGGTGACCACGGCCGTGCCGCCTGCGAACCGGTAGGGCGGGAGCGGGGACATGCGGCCTCCTGGGGACGTCGGTGGCACCCAGTCTGGCCCTGACCCACCGGCGGGGCTTGACTTGACGCGACAGGGATTTGACCCGTGACGACAGCGCGGCCGGGGGCGGGGAGTCAGGCGCCGCGTCGGACGGCGGTCGGCGTGCTGCCCCACCACCGGCGGCAGCAGCGGCTCAGGGCGGACTGCTCGGACAGGCCCAGCATCCCGGCCACCTGGCTCATCGGCACGTTGGTCGTGGTCAGGTACCGCTTCGCGGCCTCGCGCCGCACCTCGTCCAGCACGGCCGCGAACGTGGTGCCCTCGGCGGCCAGCCGGCGCTGCACGGTGCGCGGGTGCAGGTCGACCAGCCGGGCCACCGCGCCGATCTCCGGCGCGACCGTGCCCAGCGACCGGGTCAGCACGCCGCGCACCCGCGCGGTCAGGCTCGCGCCGCCCGGGTCCTGCTCGGCCAGGAACGCCAGCGCCAGCCGCCACACCCGCTCGTCGCCGCGCGCCAGCGGCCGGCGCAGCAGGGCGCGCGGCAACCGCAGCAGTGGCGCGGGCTGTCCGGTGTGGACGGTCACCCCGAAGAACTCCTCGTACACCGCGACCGGGATCGTCGGCGTGTGCGGCAGCTCGACGCTGCGCAACCCGTACGGGCGACCCAGCAGGTACGTGATCGACCGGTGCAGGAAGCCGAGGCCGAGGTCGATCGCCTGCGCGCCGACCGGCGCGTCCGGCGGCACGCCGTAGTGCAGCGCGACCAGGTCCGGCGCGCCGTGCGGGTCGTCCACCAGCGCCAGGCTCACCGACCGGGCGTGCAGGAACAGGTACCGCGACGTGCTCTCCAGCGCGTCGGCCACGGTCGGCGAGTTCCGGATGGCCGGCGCGAGCGGTCCGAGCATGCCGAAGTCCTGCCTGGCCGCCACCCGCAGGCCGAGGTCCGGGCAGTCGAGCCCGGCGGCGGCCAGCTCCAGCACGGCCGCCACCGCCCGGTCCGGCACCAGCAGGTCGTCCGCGTCGAGCGCGGCCACCGGCAGGCCCGCCGCACGGGCGTAGTCCTCGGCCCGGCCGCCCAGCTCCGCCACGGTCGCCCGGAACCCGCGCAACCCCGCCGACCGGACTACCGACATGTCGTACAGGGTCAAATACTTGTCGTCCCCGGTCAAGGCCCGCGCCGGGCGCTCCAGCACACTGGGGCCATGACCAGTCCCGAGCACGTCGACGTCGTGATCGTGGGCGCCGGGCTGTCCGGCGTCGGCGCGGCCTACCGGCTGCTCACCGAGTGCCCCGGCAAGTCCGTCGCGATCCTCGAAGCCCGTGACGCGATGGGCGGCACGTGGGACCTCTTCCGCTACCCGGGCATCCGGTCCGACTCGGACATGTTCACCCTCGGCTACCCGTTCAAGCCGTGGCGCGAGGCGAAGTCGATCGCCGACGGCCCGACGATCCTGAACTACATCCGGGCCACCGCCGCGGAGTTCGGCATCGACCGGCTGGTCCGCTACCGGACCAAGGTGCTCGCCGCCGACTTCTCCACCGCGACGGCGCGCTGGACGTTGACGACCAGCCGCCGGGACGAGGACGGCGCGGTCACCGAGAGCACGATGACCTGCGACTTCCTCTACTCGTGCGCGGGTTACTACGACTACGGCCAGGGCCACGACCCGGTGTTCCCGGGCATCGGGTCGTTCCGCGGCGACGTCGTGCGGCCGCAGTTCTGGCCGGCCGACCTGGACCACGCGGGCAAGCGGGTGGTGGTGATCGGCAGCGGCGCGACCGCGGTGACGATCGTGCCGACCATGGCCCGGACCGCCGCGCACGTCACCATGCTCCAGCGCTCGCCGACGTGGGTCGGCGTGGTGCCCGGCCGGGACAAGCTCGCCGACAAGGTCCGCGAGCTGCTGCCCGCCGCCGCCGCGCACCGGCTGATCCGGACCAAGAACATCCTGTTCGGCCTGGCGTTCTACCAGTTCTGCCGGCGTTGGCCCAAGGCGGCGCGCAAGGTGCTCACCGGGCTGTCGACCAAGGCGCTCAAGGACGAGGCCGTGGTCCGCGAGCACTTCACGCCCACCTACGACCCGTGGGACCAGCGGCTGTGCGCGATCCCGGACGCCGACCTCTTCCAGGCGATCAGGGCCGGGCGCGCGTCGGTCGTCACCGACCACGTCGACTCGTTCACGCCCGGCGGCGTGCGGCTGAAGTCGGGTCGCGAGCTGGCGGCGGACGTCGTGGTGACGGCCACCGGCCTGCGGCTGCTGGCGTTCGGCGGCATCGAGCCGAGCGTGGACGGGCGGCGGGTGGAGCTGTCCGAGCAGTTCATCTGGCGCGGCGCGATGATCACCGGGCTGCCCAACTTCGCGGTGTGCGTCGGGTACACGAACGCGTCGTGGACGTTGCGGGCCGACCTGACCTCACGGCTGGTGTGCCGGGTGCTCGGCCACATGGACCGGCGCGGTCACGCGTCCGTCGTGCCGGTGCCGGACCGCGAGCTGGCCCGCCGACCGCTGCTCGACCTCGCGTCCGGCTACATCCAGCGGGCGATCGACGCGTTCCCGCGCCAGGGCGACCGCGGCCCGTGGCGGGTGCGGCAGAACTACGTGCTCGACGCGGTGTCCACGCTGCGCGGCGACCTGAGCCGCCACCTCGTGGGCACACCCCGCGCGACCCGACAGCCCACCCCGGCAGGCCGGGACCGGTAGCGCGGTCGTGAGGAGGGGCCGGAAACGGGGAAGGCCGGACCTGGAACGGAGGCTGTGTGATCAACCTTCCGACCGGCCCGGCCCGGACCGGCCCCCAGGGACGACGGTCCTACCGTGCGAGCACGCGTGCTGACGGTTCCCGACCGGTTACCCGATCGCGGGTTCCCTAATCAGTGGCGCCCGTCACTTCAGGCGACGAGCCGGACGGGACAGCGGTCGCCGTGGCGTTCCGCGCCGCGGCGACGGCCTGATCCAGGTCGGGGTGGATCGTGAACAGCTTGTCCATGCTGGTGGCCCGCAGCGGCCTGAGGGCGGCGCGATGGCCGGCCACCAGGATGAAGGCGGTGCCGCGGCGCTGGGAGTGCTGCGCGGCCTCCACCAGCAGCGCCAGGCCGCTGGAGGCCAGGAACGTCACCCCGGACAGGTCGATCACCGACGTGGAGCGCGTGGTGTCCAGCCACACCAGCATCTCCTGGCGCACCGCATCGGTGGTGCCCATGTCGACCTCGCCCGAGACGCGCAGCACCGGCACGCCCTGCTCCTCGACGGCCTCCGCCGAGGCCGCCACGACTTCCTGCTCCATCGGTCGCTCCCTTGAAACGCCCATGTCAACGGTGGCGGGCTGGCTGTTTCAACCCGATGCGGTCGCCTGCGACCACGGCAACAGTAGAGGTCAGCGGGTCGCGGGCGACGACCGGAGGCCCGAATGGGGCAACACCGCGGCACGCCGGCCACGCACTGTGACGAAGGGGTCGGTGAACCCGACGCTGATGCCGTTCGCGGGGGGGCGGTCAGCCCAGCTTGACGCCGGTGATCTCCGCGCACGCGTCGAGCAGGCGGTCCTGCACGTCGACGTCGTAGGCGGCCGGGTTGGCCCGCAGCTCCTCGCGCCACTTGAAGTAGCGGCCGGTCACGGTGGCGGCGGGTTCGTCGGAGGTGGCGAGCCACACCTGGGTGTCCGCGCCGGTCGGCAGCTCGTCGGTGGCGTTCGGGCCGCCCATCCGGGTCTTGATCCAGCCCGGGTCGACGGCGTTGCTGAGCAGGTCCGGGTGGCGGCGGGCCACCGCGAACGCCAGCACCACGTCGAGCAGCTTGGAGTCCGAGTACGCCTGCATGCCGTGCCACGGGCCGCGCTCGTGCTGGAGGTCGTCCAGGTCCGCGACGCCCTGCGACTCCAGGCCCGAGGTCAGGTAGACCAGCCGGCGGGGCCGGGGCATCAGGGCGGTCAGCAGGTAGGGCGCGAGGACGTTGACCTGGAACAGCAGCTCCAGGCCGTCCTCGGTGACGGTCCGCTCGGGCAGGCCGCCGCCCAGCCCGGCGTTGTGGATCACCACGTCGAACCCGCCCGCGGCCGCCGCCAGCTCGCGGGTCTGCGCCAGCGACGAGAGGTCGCCGACCACCGCGTCGGCCGCGCCCGGCACGGCGGCCAGCGCTTCCTCGGCCCGCCGCGCGTTGCGCGCGTGCAGCACCACCCGGTGCCCGAGCCCGACGAGCGCCGCCGCCGTCTCCCGACCGATACCGTCCGACGATCCCGTGACCAGAACGCTCACCATGGGCCGCAGCCTACATTGGGAGCGCTCCCAGAGCCGGGTGGGCGGTCGGGGAGCGCCGTCGGCGGGCGCTCCCCGACCGGGACCGTCAGGCGAACACCTGCCACCGGGCCAGCTGCCCGGCCGGCCAGCCCGTGTTGCCGGTGAACCGCAGCCTCAGGTGCCTGGCCCGCACCCCGGCCGGCAGGGTGATCGTGACCGAGTTGCCCGTCGCCGGGTCGAACGCGTACCCCGCCGCCCCCACCACGACGCCGAACGTCGACCCCTCCGCCGCCTCCACCGCGATCGTCTGCGTGCGCCTGCCCCAGGCCGGGTTCGGCGGCAGGCTCAGCACCACCCGGCGCGGCGTGGTGACCGCGCCCAGGTCGACCTGCACCCACTGCGGGAACGCGTTGTTGGCGCTCTCCCAGTAGCTGTGCGGGTCCGCGTCGACCGCCAGGTGGCTGCCGTAGCCCTGGGTCTGGCTGCTCTGCGCGGTCGGCCGGCCCGCCGCCAGGTCCTGGTCGACGGGCGGCGGGCCGTCCGGCATCGGCTTGGTCGGCCGGACGGCGGTCAGCGCGAGCTGCCCCTTGAGCATCCGGCCGCCGTCGCCGGTGAGCCGCAGGTAGTAGTCCGACGAGCAGCGCGTGCCGTCCTCGTCCAGCGCCAGGAACCCGGAGCCGACCGGTATCCCGGCCTGCGTCTCCGGCGTCTTGGCGATCTGGTTGGCCTCGTTGTACTCGTCGAACATCGAGATGTAGATGCCCTGAACGCCCAGCCGCACCATGTTGTAGAACTGCCGCCACATGAAGTCGCCGTGCGCCCGGTGCCGCCGGGACAGGTCGCCGGGCAGCACGCACGGCTGGTAGTCGATGCCCAGCCGGTTGCACTCGGCCTGGTCCGGTGAGTTGACGTTGGTGTGGAAGTGGTCCGCGTCGGCGACGTTCCCGATCCGGCCGACCATCCACGGCGAGATCATGTGGAAGCTGCGGTAGACGCCGCCGAACCCCGGCCGCGAGTCCTCGACCTCACGCCGCCAGTGCGTGGGCACGCCGCCGATCAGGTACACGCCCTGGCCCTTGAACCAGTCGACGACCTCCTGGCACTGCTGCGGCGTGAAAGGTCGGCCGGGGTCGTTGAAGCCGAAGCCCCAGATGCACACGACCGGCTTGCCGTTCTGCCGCGCGTACATGGGCGACGACGTGTACGCGCGCATCTTGTCGATCCAGTCGGCCTTGATCTCCGACTGGAAGTTCGTCCAGTTCGTGACGTCGTACATGATGTAGAACTTCACGCCGTGCGCCTCGGCGGCCCGCCGGACGTGGGCGGTGACGGCGTCGCGGATCGGGCCCTCGCCGCCGGTCGGGTTGAACCGCTGCAGGGCGGCGGTGTCGCAGCCGTACTCGCGCATCCACCGGAAGTGCACGTCCACGGTCTGGTAGTCGTGGTTCGAGAAGACGGTGGCCGGCTGACCGTTGCCGAGCGCGCCGAACGCCGTCGGGTACTTGGCGGCGTAGTCGGTCATGTCGGGCCACGACATCAGCGCGTGGTTGCCCGGCGACGGCGGCTGGCCCCAGTTGTCGCTCCAGTGCCACCAGCCGTTGATCGGGGAGTTGTCGCCCCGGGCCGCGAACCAGCCCTGGTAGCCGACGGTGATCTTGCCGACCACGTCGCCCGGCGGGCTCGCGGCGTGGGCCGGGGTGGACGTGGTGGCCAGGGCGGAGGCGGCCAGGGCCGACCCGATGAACGTCCTGCGTGACAGGGGCACGGCACGCTCCTTCGTTGGAGGGACGACACCAGCATGCAAGAAGTGAGCAGAGTCACGCAATAATCTGACAAACCGGGATTTGGTCCGGGGACCGGGACCGGGCTGCGCCAACCCGGTGGGCACGTCGGCCGCCCGCGCCGGGTTCGTCGGGCGCGCTCGGCGTTTGAGCCCGGCCGGCGGGGCAACTCCGGGGCCATGACGAGAGGCGCGCGATCGGCGCTCGTGCTCGGCCTGGGGATCGGTGGGTTCGTGGACGGCATCGTCATCCACCAGCTCCTCGGCTGGCACCACATGCTGTCCGGGTGGTACCCGGACGACCTGCACCGGAACATGATCGGCGACGGGCTGTTCCACCTGCTGTGCCTGCTGCTGGTGCTCACCGGCGTGGCCCTGCTCAACCGCTCGGGCCCGGTGCCCGGCCGGGTGCTGTGGGGCGGCGTGGTGGCCGGGTGGGGTGTGTTCAACCTGGTCGAAGGGGTGGTCGACCACCTCGTCCTCGGCGTGCACCACGTCCGCACCGGGCCGCACGAACTCGCCTACGACCTCGGGTTCCTGGTGCTGGGCGCGGTGCTGGTCGTGGTCGGCCGGCTCCTCTCGCGCGAGCGGGTGGCGCGGTGAGCGCCGCGCGAGCGGTGCGCGAGCGCTTGCGCACGGCGGCGGCGGACGTCTTCGGGTGGCCGGAGCTGCGCGACGAGCAGATCGACGCCATGGAGCAGGTGCTGGCCGGGCGGGACGTGTTCGTCGTGCTGCCCACCGGCGCGGGCAAGTCGGCGGTCTACCAGGTGCCCGGCGTGCTGCTGGACGGCCTGGTCGTCGTGGTGTCGCCGCTGATCGCCCTGCAGCGCGACCAGGTCGCCGCGCTGCGCGGGAGCGGCGCGCCCGCCGCCGCCCTGGTCAACTCGGCGCAGTCCGAAGTGGACAACAACGCCGTGTGGGAGGCCGTGGAGCGCGGCGAGGTGCGCTACCTGTTCGTCGCGCCCGAGCAGCTGGCCAAGCCCGACGTGCTCGACCGGCTCGGCAAGCCCGCCCTGTTCGTCGTGGACGAGGCGCACTGCGTGTCCGCGTGGGGCCACGACTTCCGGCCCGACTACCTGCGGCTGGGCGCGGCGGTGGACCGGATCGGCCGGCCGCCCGTGCTCGCCCTCACCGCCACGGCGGGCGCCACCGTCCGCGAGGACGTCATCGGCCGGCTGGAGATGCGCGACCCGGTCGTGGTGGCCATCGGGTTCGACCGGCCGAACCTGTCACTGGACGTGCGGATGTTCGTCGAGGACGACGACAAGCGGCGCGCGGTGCTGGACTGGGTCCGCGAAGCGCCCAAGCCCGGGCTGGTCTACGTGGCGACCCGCGGGGACGCCCGCCGCTACGCCGAGGAGCTGCGCGAGCGCGGCTCGAACGCGGAGCCGTTCCACGCCGGGATGAAGGCCGCCGACCGGGAGCGCGTGCAGGACGACTTCATGGGCGGCCGGATCGACGTGGTCGTGGCCACCTCGGCGTTCGGCATGGGCATCGACAAGCCGGACGTCCGGTTCGTCGCGCACGCGTCCGCGCCCGGCTCGCTCGACGCCTACTACCAGGAGATCGGCCGGGCGGGCCGGGACGGCGAACCCGCTCAGGCGGTGCTGTTCTACCGGCCGCAGGACCTGGGGCTGCAGCGGTTCCTGCAGTCCCGGCACGTCGACCGGGACGCGCTGGCGGAGCTGGCGGCGTTCGTCGGCGAGCACCCCGGGCTGCGCGTCACCGAGCTGGCCCGGGAGGTCGGGCAGTCCCGCCGCAAGGTCACCTCCGGGGTGAACCTGCTGGAGCGGGTCGGCGCGGTGCGGGCGGCGAAGGCGCGGTTCCGGCTGACCGCCGAGCCGCGGCGGGCCGCCGACCTGGCGGCCGAGGAGGCCGAACGGCTCGGCCGGCTGGACCGGTCCCGGATCGAGGTGCTGCGGGCGTACGCGGAGACCAGGGCGTGCCGCCGCCAGCACCTGCTCGGCTACTTCGGCGAGGTGCTGGAACGCGCCTGCGGCAACTGCGACACGTGCGAGCGGGGCGAGGCGGGCACCGGGGTGTCGGCCAACCCCGAGTACCCGGCCCAGTCCCGGGTGCACCACGCCGAGTTCGGCGCCGGGACGGTGGTGCAGAGCGAGGCCGACCGGCTCACCGTGCTGTTCGAGGAGGTCGGGTACAAGACGCTGTCGCTGGAGGCGGTGCACGCCGCCGACGTGCTCGGCAGGCACCCCGGGTGAGCCACCGGTGGGCGGGACAGGAGGCGGCCCCGCCCACCGGGGGGATTCAGCCGGTCAACCGGAACGTGGCGTCGGCCCGACCCGTCGCGTCGGTGATCGGGTCGAGCTTGAGCAGGTTGTCCCGGTGCCGGAGGTAGCGGTCGGGGTAGTTGTGGGACTGGAAGGACGACCAGGACGACGACGCCAGCCCGGCCACCTGGCGGAACGTGGCGTCGGACTTGAACGCCGACGTGCCGTCGTCGGCCGCCAGCACGAAGTCGAACGCGTAGTGCCGCAGGTAGTGGCCGGGGAAGTTGACCGACTGGAACGACACCGTGCCGGACCCGGCCAGGCCGGGCACCACCCGGAACTGCGCGTCCTGCGCCGGGCTCACGTTCGCGTCGATCCGCACGTCGTAGTCGCTGTGCCGGACGTAGCGGTCCTGGAAGTTGTAGGACTGGATCCGGTTGACCGGCGCCGTGCTGCCCCACCTGGCCAGCACCCGGCCCTCCTCGGCGGCGGTCAGGTTCAGGATCGAGCCGTGCCGCTTGCGCGTGCCGCCCAGGGAGTAGTCGGTGCGGGTGGTGAAGTTGCGCGTGCTGCCCAGGTTCGTGGACGTGATCGGCATGTACCCGCGACCGGTCGCGTACTGGTCCAGCCACAGCGCCCACTCGTTGCGCCCGTTGAACTGCGTCCACATCGGGCCCTCGACCACGTTGCCGCCGGTGGCGCCGTTGGAGATGCCCATGTGCGAGAGGTTGCCGATGGTGGTCCACGAGCCGAGCACGGAGTTGCTGCCCTCGACGGTGATGTGGCCGTCGGCCGACGCGCGGTAGTACCGGTAGCCGCCGACGCCGCTCGGCGACTCGACGATCTGGGTGTCGATGATGCCCTGACCGGCTCCGCGGTCGATGTACAGCACCGGCGAGGTGACCGTGCGGAAGTCGGTGGTGCGCACGTAGTAGATGCGGTGCTTCTTGACGCCGTTCAGGGTGGCGTTGGTGGCCCAGTAGACGACGTAGTCGCCGGTGGCCGGGTTGTGGATCGCCTCGGGCGCCCAGGCGTTGCCCGCGCCGGAGATGCCGCCCGCGACGTTCAGCAGGCGCGGCGCGGACCAGTTCACCAGGTCGGTCGACTCCCACACCACCAACGACTTGCTGCCGTTGTTGGCGGCGTCGCTCCACGAGGTGCCACTGGCGATGCGCAGGTCGGTGGCGATGATCCAGTACCGGTCGCCGGCGGGGGAGCGGACCAGCGCCGGGTCCCGGACGCCGCGCGTGCCGACGGTCGACAGCAGCACGGGCGCGCCGTTGTTCAGGTCCGTCCACCGCAGGCCGTCGCGGCTGTGCGCCAGGTGGATCTGCTCGCCGTTCGAGTGCTCGCCGGTGAAGTGGGCCATCAGGTAACCGGTGAACGGCTCCAGCGCCTCGGCCCGGCGGCCGGTGGTCGCCGACCAGGAGGTGAACAGCAGGGCCACGGCGGCGACCAGCGCGCCTGCTCTCGTCAGTGCTCGGGACACGGGTGATCTCCCTTGATCACAGGGTGGGGACGATCGGCGCGATGGCGCCGTCGGCGTTGAACGCCATCCGGTCGATCGCGACCTCGCGGTTGGTGCCGTTGCCGGCGGGCACGGCGAAGCGGTGGTAGGCCACGTGCCAGGTGTCGCTGTTCGGCGCCTTCACCACCGAGTGGTGGCCGGTGCCCTTGATCCCCAGCTCCAGCCGCTTCTGCAGCACGACCGCGCGCTTGGTCCACGGGCCGAGCGGGGACGGCCCGGTGGCGTAGGCGACCCGGTAGTCCTCGTCACGCGTGTCGTTCTCCGACCACATGAAGTAGTAGGTGCCGTTGCGCTTGAACACGAACGAGGCTTCGCGGTAGCCGCTCGGGGTGATGGTGCGCACCGCCGCGGGGTCGAACGAGACCATGTCGGCGTTCAGCGGCACGACGTAGGCGGCGCCGTTGCCCCAGTAGAGGTAGGACTGGCCGTTGTCGTCGGTGAACACCATAGGGTCGATCGCCTGACCGGAGTAGGCGCCCGCCCGGACCAGCGGCCTGCCGAGGGCGTCGCGGAACGGCCCGGTCGGCGAGTCGGAGACGGCGACGCCCAGGTGCTTGCCCGTGTCGCCGGACGCCGCGCCGCCGCTGAAGTACAGGTAGTAGCGGCCGTTCTTGGCCACCACCGCCGGCGCCCACGCGGAGTTGTCCGCCCACGACACGTCCGGACCGTGGTCGAGGACCACGCCGTGGTCGGTCCAGTTCACCAGGTCGGTGGAGGAGAACGCCTTGTAGTAGGCGCCGGCCCAGCCCGCGTAGCCGTCGGTGGTGGGGTAGAGGTAGTAGCGGCCGTTGAAGTTCGCGATGTGCGGGTCGGCGAACAGCCCCGGGATCACCGGCCCCCTCGTGGTCTTCGGCGTCCACGGCGCGGTGAGCCGGAAGGAGCTGTCGGCGCGGAACGCCGCCGTGTCCTGGTAGGCGTCCACCCACAGCTCGTAGTTCCGGTGCCGCAGCCGCCGGTCGGGGCGGTTGAACGGGGTCAGCGACACCGAGCCGGACACCGATCCGGTGGTGGCGCAGAAGGTCGCGTCCGCGCGGAACGTCGCGTCGCCGGTGTTCGCCTCCAGCCGCACCCGCCAGTCGCGGTGCCGGAAGAACTGGCCGTTGGCCGCCTGGAACGAGTAGCACGACGGCGACGCCAGCCCGTTGACGACGGTGACCGTCGCGTCCTGCTTCACCTGCGCCGAACTGCCCGACGTCACCGGGTCCACCCGGCCCAGGTAGTCGGCGTGCCGGACGTAGCGGCCGGGGAAGTTGACCGACTCCAGCGACCGCGCGCCGGTCGGCAGCGGGTCGGCGGAGGCCGGTCCGGCCGGGGTGACGAGCACGGCGGCCGTCACGAGTGACAGCACCGCGCCGACGCGCGCGCGTGGCCGCATGGTCCGCTCCGATCTTCGTTGGCCGGGCGTTCAGCATTGAATTGTTAGCGCTAACAGCAGTGAACAAGAGGTTCGCGGGCACCCGTTTCGATGCCGAGCGAACTCCTTGTGGCTAGCCATGTTATCGCTAACAAGAAAGTGGCCGCAAGACTTGTCCTCGGCGAAAACCCTGCGTTACGGTGCCCGGCACTCGCTCCTCCCACCGGCCGCCGACCCGGTTCACGCGGGCGCTTCCCCCCCTCCACGAATCCTGGAGCCCCCATGTCCTCACACCTGAGCCGACGCGGCTTGCTGCGGGCCGGTGGCTGGACAACCAGAACCGGACCCTGTCCTACCTGCGGTTCGTCGACGTGGACCGGTTGCTCTACAACTTCCGGGCCAACCACAGGCTGTCGACCGGAGGTGCGGCGGCACTGGGTGGTTGGGAGGCGCCGAACTTCGAGTTCCGCACCCACAGCCAGGGCCACTTCCTGACCGCGTGGGCGCAGGCGTGGGCGGTGCTGGGCGACACCACGTGCCGCGACAAGGCCAACCACATGGTCGCGGAGCTGGCGAAGTGCCAGGCGAACAAGGCGGCAGCCGGGTTCAACACCGGTTACCTGTCCGGCTTCCCCGAATCCGACTTCACCACCGTGGAGCAGGGCACGCGCAAGGGCGTGCCGTACTACTGCCTGCACAAGACGCTCGCCGGGCTGCTGGACGTGTGGCGGTTGATCGGCAGCACGCAGGCCCGTGACGTGCTGCTGCGGTTCGCGGGGTGGGTGGACTGGCGCACCGGCCGGTTGTCCTACAGCCAGATGCAGACCACGCTGCGCACCGAGTTCGGCGGGATGAACGCCGTGCTGACCGACCTGTGCCAGCAGACCGGCGACGCGCGGTGGCTCACGGTCGCGCAGCGGTTCGACCACGCGGCCGTGTTCGACCCCCTGGCGGCGACGCGTGAGTACAAGGCCACCGGTGCCACCCGTTACCGCGACATCGCCGCCAACGCGTGGGCCATGACCGTCAACGCGCACACCTACGTCATCGGCGGCAACAGCCAGGCCGAGCACTTCCGAGCGCCCAACGCCATCGCGTCGTTCCTCAGGGCGGACACGGCCGAGGCGTGCAACACCTACAACATGCTCAAGCTGACGCGCGAGCTGTGGGTGCTCAACCCGGACAACGCGGCCTACTTCGACTACTACGAGCAGGCGCTGCTCAACCACCTGATCGGCCAGCAGGACCCGGCCTCCGCGCACGGCCACGTCTGCTACTTCACCGCGCTCAACCCGGGCGGGCGGCGCGGGCAGGCCGGGCCGGTGGTCGGCGGCGGCAGCTTCAGCACCGACTACGGCACGTTCTGGTGCTGCCAGGGCACCGGGATCGAGACCAACACCAAGCCGGCGGACTCGATCTACTTCCACAACGGGGCCACGTTGACGGTCAACCTGTTCACGCCGTCGGTGCTGAACTGGTCGCAGCGGGGGATCACGGTCACCCAGACCACCACCTACCCGGTGAGCGACACGACCACCCTGACCGTCACGGGCAGCGTGGCCGGGTCGTGGACCATGCGCGTGCGCATCCCTTCCTGGAGCGCCGGCGCGACGATCAGCGTCAACGGCGCCGTGCAGGACATCGCCACCACGCCGGGCAGCTACGCCTCGCTGACCCGGTCGTGGACCTCCGGCGACCGGGTCGCGGTCCGGCTGCCGATGCGGGTGGTCATGCGCGCCGCCAACGACAACCCGGGCGTCTCGGCGATCACGTACGGCCCGATGGTGCTGTCGGGAAACTACGGCAACACCGCGCTGAGCGCGCTGCCGGCGCTGGACCCCGCGTCGATCACCCGCACCAGCACCACGGCGCTGGCGTTCACCGCCTCCGCCAACGGTTCCGCGGTCGCCCTGGGGCCGTTCTACGACGCGCACAACCACAACTACACCGTCTACTGGAACGTGTCGGGCAGCGCGGGGTACCGGCTGGTCAACGCCGCCAGCGGCTTGGTGCTGGGCGTGCAGGACATGTCCACCGCCGACGGCGGGCTGGTCGTGCAGTGGGACGACAACGGCACCGCCGACCACCTCTGGCGCTTCATCTGACGCGCGCGCCGACGTGGTTGTCACCGTGATCCGATTGCGGGAACCTGGACGTTCCCGCAATCGGATCGCGGTCCGGGTCGCGGTGGGAGTCGCGGTCCGGGTCGCGGTCGGTGAGGAGGACCCGTGAGGTTCCGTTGGTGGCGGCGGCGCGCGGAGCCGCCGGGTGACGAGGTCTTCCGCGGTCCCGAGGTGACGGTGCGGCAAATGCCGTCGGTGACCGCCGCGCGGCAGGCGGCGGCCGGCGGGTCGCCCGCCGAGATGAACCGGCTCGGCGTGACGCTGAAGCTGGACGGGCGGCACGCCGAGGCCGCCGAGTGGTTCCGCAAGGCCGCCGAGGCCGGGAACGACGACGCGATGGCCAACCTGGCCACGTACCTGATGAGCCAGGGCCGCAACGCCGAGGCCGCGCGGTGGTTCCGGCGCGCGGGCGGGCCGCTGGGCGAGGCGCTGGCGGCGCGGTTGGAGCGGGAGCCGGACCGGCCGACCGACCCGGGCGCCGGGCGAGGTCGGTGAACGCGATCCCGGACGCGTGGGGGTCGCCCGCCCACCACCTCCTGCACACCGCCACCACCCAGGCCGAGGACCACCACGCGGCGTACGAGCGCAGCGGCCGGGTGGAGCACCTGGAGCACGCCATCGCGGTGTTCGAGCAGGTGCTCGCCCTGGCGCGCAACGTCGACCTGCGCAGCGCCGCCGCGAACGGCCTCGGCATCTCGCTGTGGTCGCGCTACGAGCGGACGGGCGCGGCCGCGGACCTGGACCAGGCCGTCGGGCTGTTCCGCGAGGCGCTGGCGCTGTACCCGGCCGAGGAGACCCCGGCCCACCCGGCGTTCCGCGCCAACCTCGCCGGCGTGCTGCGGCTGCGGTGGCGGCGGACCGGGGACCCGGAGGACCTGGCCGAGTCGACGGCGCTGGTCCGGCGGTCCCTCGCCGCGACGTCGCCGGGCAACCCGGCGCGGACGGGTCGCCTGAACAACCTCGCCGACGCGCTGATCGCCCACCACCTGGAGCACGACGACTCCTCCGCGCTGGCGGAGGCCGTCGACGTGTACCGGGAGGCCCTGGCGTCCGCCCCGGAGGGCGACGTCCTCGCCGCGACCCGCGCCAACCTGGCCGAGGCGCTGCGGTTGCGGTACCGCTCGACGCGCGACGTGGCGCTGCTGGACGAGGCGGCCGAGCGGGCGCGGGCGGCGCTGGTGGCGACGCCGCGCGGCCACCCGCTGCGCGCCAGGTTCCAGTCGAACCTCGCGCTCGTCCTGCTGAACCGCTACCAGGCGGCCGACCGCCCGGTCGACCTGGCGGAGGCCGACGAGCTGATCGAGGCCGCGGTGCGGGACACGCCCGCCGGCCACCCCAACCGCGCCGAGCGGCTGTTCACCCGGTCCGGGATCAGGCGGCTGGAGCTGATGCGGGTGTCCGGGCTGCGCGACGTCGACCCGCGCCGGGCCGGCGCCGACGTGCGGACCGGGCGGTCCAGGGCCGAGCGCGCCGCGTTGAACGGCGCGATCCGGGCCGCGCGGGAAGCCGTGGCGGCGGTGCCGCGCGGTCACGTGCTGCGGTCGGGCGCGGTGCTCGGCCTGGCGGCGGCGCTGGGCTTCAAGGCGGTGGTCGAGCGGGACGCGGCGGCGGGCGCCGAGTCGGTCGCGGGCTACCGGGAGGTGGCCGAGGACCCGGTCGCGCCGGCGCACGCGCGGGTCGCGGCCGGTTGGCGGTGGGCCACCACGGCGCTGGCGGGCGGCGCGGACTGGGCGGAGGTCGCGGCGCCGTTCGAACTCGCCGTCGACCTGCTGCCGAGGCTGGCGCCGGACAAGGTGACCCGCGCGGACCGGGAGCGGCAGCTGGCCGCGGTCACCGGCCTGGCGCGGGACGCGGCGGCGTGCGCGATCGCCCGGCGGGACCCGGCGCACGCCCTGCGGTTGCTGGAGCACGGCCGCGGCGTGCTGCTCGGCCGGGCGCTCGACCCGCGGGCCGCGCCACCGGGGTTGGACCCGGACCTGGCCCGCCGGTTCGAGGAGCTGCGGTCCGCGCTGGACCGCCCGGAGGACGTCAACTTCACCCCCGCGCCCGGGCCGGCGCTGTCGGGCGAGGACCGGCACGCGCTGGCCGAGGAGTGGGACCGGCTGCTGGAGGCGATCCGCCGGCAGCCGGGGTTCGAGCGGTTCCTGCGCCCGCCGGAGGCCGCCGACCTGGTCGCCGCGGTGGCCGACCGCGGGCCGGTGGTGGTGGTCAACGTGAGCGGCCTGCGCTGCGACGCCCTGCTGCTGACCGGCGGCCGGGTCGTGGCGGCGCCGCTGCCGCTGCTGAACCTCGCGGACACCGCGCGCCGGGCCGACGCCTTCCACTCCGCCGCGGTCCGGGTCGGCCACCCGTTCCTGCCGCCGGACGTGCAGGAGGAGGCGCGGCGGACGATCGACGAGACGCTGGACTGGCTGTGGCACGCGGTCGCCGAGCCGGTCCTGGACACCCTCGGCCCGCTGCCGCCCGACACCCGGCTGTGGTGGGTGCCGACGGGCCCGCTGGTCCGGCTGCCGCTGCACGCGGCGGGCCGCCGCGACTCACCCGACGACCACGTGCCGGACCGGGTGATCCCGTCCTACGCGCCGACGGTGCGCAGCCTGATCGACCCACCGACCGCGCGCGACTCGACCGACCCGCCGGTCGCACGCAGCCCGGCCGATCCGCCGACCACCCGAACCCCGGCAGCCGACCTGCCGACCGCCCAGAGCTTGGCCGACCCGCCGATCGCGCGCAGCCCGGCCGACCTGCCGACCGCCCGGCCCCCGGCAGCCGGCCCGGTCCCGCTCGTCGTGGCGATGCCCACGACCCCCGGCTACTCGAACCTGCCCGGCGTGCGCGACGAAGCCGCCGCCGTCGCCCGCCTCTTCCCGCGCACCAAGGTCCTCACCGACACCGAGGCGGTGCGCGCCGCCGTGCTCGACGCCCTGCCCCGGCACGACGTGGTCCACTTCGCCTGCCACGCCGTGAGCGCCGCGGACGGCACCGAAGCCGGTCACCTCGTGCTCGCCGACCACGCCACCCACCCCCTCACGGTGGCCGACATCGCCCGCCTGCGACTGGATGACGCCGAGCTCGCCTACCTGTCCGCCTGCGCGACCAACATCGCCCACGAAGACCTGGACGACGAGGCGCTGCACATCGCGGGCGCGTGCCGGATGGCCGGGTTCCGGCACGTCGTCGGCACGCTGTGGGAGGTGCGCGACCAGGTCGCCATGACGCTGGCCACCGACTTCTACACCGCCCTCGCCGCGGGGGCCGACCCGGCGTCGGCCCTCCACGCGGCGGTGCGCGGCGTGCGCGCGGCCAACCCGTCGTCACCCGAGCTGTGGGCGTCGCACGTCCACGTCGGACCCTGAGCGGCTGCCCGACCTCCGGCTCAGCCCACCTCGACCCCGACCGGCATCCCGGTGACCGGCCGCCCGGTGGCGACCGCGACGGCCGCCGCCGCGGGCGGGTAGGCCAGCTCGCCCAGCCCGCCGACCGGCGCGTCCGACGGCACGATCACCACGTCGACGTCCGGCGCCTGGTCGATGCGCGCCCACGCGTAGTCGCGGAACGACGACTGCACGACCCGGCCGTCCCGCACGGTGATCTGCGCGCCGGACACGGTCGACACCGCGTCCATCACGCCGCCCTCGACCTGCGCCCGCACACCGGACGGGTGCAGCGCCGGGCCGACGTCCACGGCCGCGGTGACCCGGCGGACCCGGCCGTCGACGGCGTCCGCGATGACCGCGATCACCGACCCATAGTCGTCGTGGCACGCCACCGCGCGGGTCGCGCCGGACGGCGTCGCGCCCGCCCGCGCCGCCGCCGCGTCCAACGCCCGGCGCAGCCGCGAGTCGGCGGGCAGCAGCCGCCGCCGCAGGTCGACCTGGTCGAGCCCGGCGCGGTGCCCCAGCTCGCTCAGGAAGCACTCCTCGGCGTACTGGAAGTGCCCGGCGTAGACCGCGCGCCAGAAGCCGGTCCGCAGTGGCGCGTTCCGCAGCACCACGTCCACCTGACCGGCCACCCCGTACGGGAAGTGGTCGCCGCTGGCCTTGACGATGGCGGGGTTGTTGAAGAACGGCAGGACGCTCAGCGGCCAGGTCGCGACGGCGTGCGCCCGCCACGTCGGCACGCCGGAGGCGTCGACCACGGCGGACAGCCGGTGCACCGACATCGGCCGGTACGAGTCGTGCCGCATGTCGTCGTCCCGCGTCCACAGCACGCTCACCGGCGCCTTCGCCACCCGCGAGCAGGCGACGGCCTCCAGCACCGGGTCCGGCTCGATCCGGCGGCCGAACGCGCCGCCGGTCAGCGTCGCCTCCACCCGCACGGTCGCCGGGTCCAGCCCGAACTGCCGGGCCAGGGTCGACCGCAGCGAACCGGGGTCCTGGGTGGGCGTCCACACGGTCAGGCCGGTGTCGGTGAGGTGCGCGGTGGAGTTCATCGGCTCCATCGGCGCGTGCGCCAGCAGGGGCAGCCGGTAGGTGGCCTCGAACGCCACCGGGCCGGGCGCGGCCGGCGCGGCGGGCAGCGCGGCCTCCAGCTCCGCGAGCCACTGCCTGCTGTCCGCGGTCGGCGTGCCGCCGCGCCACGTCACGCGCAGCGCCGCCCGCCCGCGCAACGCCTCCGGGGTCGACCGGGCGATCACCGCGACACCGCCCTGGCCGGACGTCGCCGGGTCCAGCGCCGTCACCGCGACCACGCCGGGCACGGCGAGCGCCGCGCCGTCGTGCACCGAGTCGACCACCGCGCCGATCCACTGCGGTCGCAGCACGACCGCCACCAGCGAGCCGGGCGGCCGGGTGTCGATGCCGTACCGGGCTTTGCCGGTCACGATCGCCTTCGCGTCCACCCGGCCGGACCCGGTGCGGCCCAGCAGCCGCCACCGCGCGGGCGGGGTCAGCTCGACCGGCACGGTCGCCGGGTCCAGCGCCGCCGCGTCGCGCACCAGGCTCCCGTACCGCAGCACGCGGCGGCCGTGGTGGACCGCGCCGTCCCGCGCCGAGCACTCCTCGACCGGCACGCCCCAGCGCCGCGCGGCCGCCGCCACCAGCAGGCAGCGGGCCGTCGCCGCGGCCCGGCGCAGCGGCTCGTGGAGCTGCCGGGCGGAGAACGAGTTGCCGACGCCCTGCGACCCGAACCGGGCCGTGTCGCCGGGCGCCTGGTCCACCCGGACGTCGTCCGGCTCGACCATCAGCTCCTCGGCGACCAGCAGCGCGACCAGCGTGCGCACGCCCTGCCCGGAGTCCGGCTTCGGCGCGGTCGCGGTGATCCGGCCACGCCCGTCCAGCCGGACGAAGACGTTGGGCGCGAACTCCGCCGGCGTCGCCCCGGCCAGGCCGGGCAGGACCACCGGCACGGACACCACGAGCGCGCCGCCCAGGAACGCGCGCCTGCTGACGCTCACCGGTCACCCCGCTCGATCTCGGCCGCCCGCCGGACCGCCGCGCGCACCCGCGCGTACGTCCCGCACCGGCACACGTTGTCCCGCAGCGCGGCGTCGATCTCCGCGTCGTCCGGGTCCGGGTTGGCCGCGAGCAGCGCGACCGCCGACATGATCTGGCCGGGCTGGCAGTAGCCGCACTGCGCGACGTCCAGCTCCAGCCAGGCGCGCTGCACCGGGTGGTCGCCGTCGTCGGACAGGCCCTCGATGGTGGTGACCCGCCTGCCCTGGGACTCGGCCACGGTCGTCACGCACGGCCGCGCCGCCCGGCCGTCCAGCAGGGACGTGCACGCGCCGCACGCGCCGACGCCGCAGCCGTACTTGGGGCCGAGCAGGCCCAGCTGTTCCCGCAACGCCCACAGCAGCGGCGTGTCGGCGGGCAGGTCCACCTCGCGCCGCTCGCCGTTGACGTGCAACCGATACCGGCCCACCGCGGCCTCCTCTGCGTCCGGTGCCCATCGTGGTGCGGTGTCGATCGGCGGGCAATCATTCGTTCAGTCGCTGAACGGCGGCAGCGGTGCGGCCGTCAGGCGGTTGCGCGCCTACTCCGGGCAGTTCCGGGACGCGCCGCAGGACTCGCGGACGGTCAGGCTCGGCCACAGGGCGACGCGGTGCGCGGGCCGGTCGAGCGGGTCGGCGGCCCGTGCCAGGGCGAGCTGGGCGGCCAGCGCGCCGAGCCGGTGCTTCTGCGGCCGGACGGCGGTCAGCGGCGGGTCGGAGGCGGCGGCGACCTCGTCGTCGTAGGACACCACCGCCAGGTCGCCGGGCACGTCCAGACCGCGGTCGCGGGCCCGGTCCAGCAGGCCGATGGCCTCGCGGTCGGCGTGCACCAGCAACGCCCGCACCCCGGCCCGCGCGCACCGGTCCAGCACCTCGTCGCAGGCCGACGCCCACCCCGGCGACCCGTACGGCGGCACCTCCACCGCGGGCGTCCCGTCCACCGGCATGTCCAGCGAGGACACCGCCGCCGACCACCCGGCCCGGATCGCCGCCTGGTGCGGGCTGCGCCGCGACAGCACCAGCCCGACACCGCGGTGCCCGAGCGCCGCCAGGTGCCGGACGGCGAGGCCCGCGCCCGAGGCGTGGTCGGTGACGGCGGCGTCCAGCCCGATCGCCGGCAGCTCGGGCGGCGGCATCCGCTCGATCAGCACGACCGGCACGCTCAACCCGCTCAGCCACCGCACCAGGTCCAGCCCGGCGGGTCCGGTGGTGCTGGGCGCGACCAGCAGGGTCCGCACGCCCCGTTCGAGCAGCTTCACCACCTGGCGGCGGTCCTCGGCGGCGTCGTAGGAGGACGTGCGCAGCGCCAACCGCCCGCCCGAGGCGGCGACGGCGGCCTGCGCGCCCTGGATCACGGCCGGCCAGTAGTAGTCCTCGGACGGCGCCACCATGCCCACGAGCAGGTGGGCGGTGCGCGCCGACGTCGGCGGCGGGTCGCCGTGGCCGGGCACGGTGATGCCGCCGTGCACGCGGAAGACCAGGCCCTGGTCGGCCAGCGCGGTCACGTCGCGGCGGACCGTCACCGCCGTGACACCGAGCTGGTCCACCAGGTCCGCGAGCCGGACCACCCGTTGGGCCCTCACCGCCGCGAGGATCAGTTCACGCCGCTGCGCCGCCAGTCGCATTTCGGTCCCGATCGACTGTGATCGTTCCTGTTCGATTCGTTGACCTCGGACTATGCCACGGACTGGAGTGCTGTTCAGCACTCCAGCGGGGGAACGACAGCAGCTCCCCCCGACCGCCCGCCGTCGCCCGAACCCCACACCTGACTAGGAGTTCCCCATGCGATCACCGGGACAGCTCAGCCGCCGGGCCCTGCTCGCCGCGGCCGGCGCGACGGTCGCGGGCGGCGCGCTGGGCGCCGGCGTGGCCGCGGCCGACGCGACCGTCGGCGTCGACCCCGCCGCCGGCCAGGGCACGTGGGAGGGCTGGGGCACCTCGCTGGCGTGGTGGAGCACCGTGTTCGGCGACCGCGACGACTTCGCCGACCTGTTCTTCACCACGAACACCGTCACCTACGCCGGCGCGGCCCTGCCCGGCCTCGGCCTGAACATCGCCCGCTACAACCTCGGCGCCTCCAGCTGGAACGCCGTCGGCGGCGAGCGCATGGTCGCCTCGCCGAACATCCCGCGCTTCAAGCAGGTCGAGGGCTTCTGGCAGGACTGGACCAACGAGGACCCGGCCTCCTCCGCCTGGAACTGGAACGCCGACGCCAAGCAGCGCGCCGCCCTGGTCAAGGCGACCCGGCGCGGCGCGATGAGCGAGCTGTTCGCCAACTCCCCGATGTGGTGGATGTGCAACAACCACAACCCCTCGGGCGCGGCCAACGCCAGTGACAACAACCTCCAGCCGTGGAACCACCGCCAGCACGCCCTGCACCTGGCCGTCACCGCCCGCCGCGCCCGCGACCAGTGGGGCGTCGACTTCCGGACCGTGGACGCGTTCAACGAGCCGTCCTCCGCCTACTGGCACGCCAACGGCACCCAGGAGGGCTGCCACGTCGACGCCACCACCCAGCGCGGCGTCATCGGCCACCTGCGCGCCGAGCTGGACCGCCTCGGCCTGACCGGCACCGGGATCTCCGCCTCCGACGAGACGTCCTACGACCTGGCCCGCACCACCTGGAACAGCTTCGACCAGACCACCAAGGGCCGGGTGCGGCAGGTCAACGTGCACGGCTACCAGGGCCTCGGCGGTCGGCGCGACCTGCTCGGCAACGACGTGCGCGCGTCGGGCAAGGCGCTGTGGAACTCCGAGCACGGCGACGGCGACGGCTCGGGCCTGCAGACGGCCCGCTGCCTGCTGATGGACTTCCGCTGGCTCAAGCCGACCGCGTGGTGCTACTGGCAGGTGATGGACCCGACCGCGGGCTGGGGCGCGATCCGCTACGACGGCGGCTCCGGCCAGCCGGGCGCGGTGGAGACGAAGCTGTACGTGCTGGCCCAGTTCACCCGGCACATCCGGCCCGGCATGACGATCCTCGGCACCGGCGTCGACTACGCCGTCGCCGCGCACGACCCGGCCGCGCGCCGGTTGGTGGTCGTCGCGGCCAACACCGGTTCGGCGCAGACGCTGACGTTCGACCTGTCCCGGTTCGGCCAGGCGCCCGACGGCGTGGTGACCCGGTGGTCGACGCTCACCTCCGGCCCCGGCGACCGGTACACCAGGCGGCAGGACCTGCGGGTCGCCGGCAAGGCCCTCCGGGCGCCGTTCGCCGCCGGCGCGGTGCAGACGTTCGAGGTCGAAGGGGTGGTCCGGTGAAGACGCCGGTCGTGGCCGCCGCCGTGCTGGCCCTCTCCCTGGTGCACCCCGTCGCCGCGCACGCCGCCCCCGGCGTGACGCTGCTGTCCGACACGCAGCTCGACCCGTCCGCGCTGTACTTCGTGTCGTACGACGGCCTGGTCAACAACAACTCGTTCCAGGACGCCCTGATCACCTACAACGGCCACCAGTACGCGGCCTGGTACACGTCCAGCCGCAACGCCGTCGTCGCCCGGCGGGCGCTGGGCGGCAGCTGGCAGAAGGCGGTGCTGCCGCACCGGCTCAGCGCCAACGACTCGCACAACGTGATCTCACTGGGCATCTCGCCCCAGGACGGCGTGCTGCACGTCGCGATGGACACCCACAACACGCGGCTGCACTACTCGAAGTCCGTCGCGGGACTGGCGTCGCAGCCGGGTTCGCACCCGTGGTCGCCGTCGCTGTTCGGGACCGTGCAGCGGACCTTGGGCGGCGTCGAGCTGGGCAACATGACGTACCCGCAGTTCGTCGTCACGCCCGAGGGCGCGCTGCAGTTCAGCTACCGCACCGGCGGGTCCGGCAACGGCGTGAACGAGCTGGCCGAGTACACCGGCGGCACGTGGCGGAAGCTGGGCGCGTGGTCGTCGGCGACCGGGAACCACACCGGTCCGAACGGCGTCGTGTCCACGACCCGCAACATGTACCTGCACGGCCTGACCTACGACCGGCGCGGCCGGCTGCACGCCGCGTTCACCTGGCGCGAGGGCAACGCGGGCGTGCTGTGCGACCCCGGCGGCCTGACCAACCACGACACCGGGTACGTCTACAGCGACGACCGCGGCCGGACCTGGCGCAACGCGGCCGGCGCCGTCGTCGGGACCACCGGCGGCACGCGGGTGTCGGTCGGCTCGCCCGGCCTGGTCGCCGACCCGCTCGACCCGAACCACGGCCTGATGAACCAGGAGGCCCAGGGCGCCGACTCCACCGGCACGCCGCACGTGGTGATCAGCTACGTGCCCGGCCGGTTCACCCAGTGCGTCTCGAACTACGCCCAGCAGCGCACCCAGTACGGCCGCACGTTCCACGTCGTGCGCAACGCGAACGGCACGTGGACCAAGCGCGAGGTCCCGGTGCCGCCGGGCAGCACCCAGCGGACCAAGCTGGTGTTCGACCGCGCCGACAACGCCTACCTGGTGATGCCGCGCGGTCGGATCGTCTCGGCGAGCCGGGCCGCCGGGTGGACCGACTGGACACTGGTGTTCGACCAGCCGTCGATGAACGCGTTCGGCGAGGTCAACGTGGACACGTCGCGGGTGGCGGTGGACGGGGTGCTGTCGTTCCAGTACCAGGTGCGCTCCAGCGGCACCACGCCGTCGGCGATCCGGGTGGCCGACTTCCGCCTGGGGTGAGGCGGGCGCGAGCCGGGGTCCCCAACGCGGGGGACCCCGGCTCGGCGCGGGACGTCGATCGAGGGCTGGACTAGTAACCGACGTAGCCGGTGCCCGCGTTGATCCCGGCGAGGCCGGGGTGGCCGCCGAAGCCGCCGTAGCGCGCGTAGGTGTAGCGGACGCCCGCGATGATGTTGTCGACCGGCGCGTAGATGTCGTCGTAGCCGGGGATCTTGTACGCCTGGAACGTCGGGTCGATGCACTGCATGACACCCTTGGAGGGTGTGCCGCGGGCGGCGTTGGAGTCCCAGGTGTTGACGGCGTTGGGGTTGCCGTTGGACTCCTTGATGATGATCGTGTAGATCTCGTCCAGGCTGTCCTCGGTGATCGGGGTGCCGTTGGCGGCGAGGACCTTGATCGCCTCGCGGATCCAGCCCTCGATCTCGCGCTGCTTCGGCGGCTTGCGCGCCTCCGCGGCTTCCCACGCCTCCCGGGCCGCCTGCTCCTCGGCCGCCTTGCGGGCCGCGTACCCGTCCTGCGCCACGCCGCTGGCCTGGTTGAACGTGTGCAGCGCGGCCAGCTGCTCCTGGCGGATGATCCGGGCGGTCTCCGAACCGAGGTCCACCGCGTGCACCGTCTCGACCTTGCCGGTGCGGATGGTGTCGTCCGGCACGCCGCCGAGGTCCGCGCCGCCCGCCATCGGGCTGAACGACCCGCTCATCGCGTAGGCGGCGGCTCCCGAGCCGGACACGATGCCGACGGCCACCGCCACGCTGGCGATGCGGCGGGGGAGCACCTTCTCCGCTTCGGCCCGGTGCGCGCCCTGGTAGCCGGGCGGGGGCGGCGGCACCCGGAACGTGGTCTGCCCGGGTTTGTTCTTGTGACGGACGTGCCGAGCCAAGGGTGCAGCCTCCTGCGGTCGGGGAACTCCGTCACCGGACCTGGCGGGGGATCCAGGCGGACGTGGGCCGTTCCGGGGGATGTCGGGCCCGTGTCCCTTCGGTGATGGAACCGTGATCTGCGGCCGAGAACGTAACCGTTCGTGTTTTGGCGAGGCAAGGAATGGACCGCAATCGGTGACCCTCGTCACGTTTCCTCGGTATCGTCGTCACTGTCCGTCGCGCAGGGGATTACTCCGGTGTCAAAACGGCAACGGCCTGCATCGACCGGGGGAACGCTGTCGAAACGCCCGAGGTCGGTGATCCGCCGCGGCTAGGGTCGAACCCCCGCGTCACGCCGGCGGGGTGCGACGGGGCTGGTGGGGCGCGAGGAGTCCGGTGGTCGAACGGGGTGCGGGGGAACGGGTTTCGTCGGTCGAGGTAGTGGACGAGCTGGTCAAGCTGTTGCAGGACCTCACGGAGCGGCCGAGGTTCGGCGAGCTGCCCGGCCGCCGTTCGGGCGCGCGGACGGGCGGCGACCGGGGGATGCCGCTGGTCTGCCTGGTCCGCGGCCGAGCGGCTGACGGCCTGCTCGGCGCCCTCCAGGCGCACCTGCGCGGCGCGCACCCCGGCCGGGTGCCGCACGCCCACCACCGCTTCCCCGACCCGGAGCCGGACGCGGGCGTGCCCGAGCCGTCCGCGCTGGAGGCGGTCGGCTCGGTGCTGGTGAGCGTCGCCCGCGAGCTGTCCTCCGACGTCAACGGCCGCTACGGGCGGCACGGGTTCCGCCGGTTCGAGCTGGTCTACTGGCTGATGAACCAGCGCCTCGACGGCGCGGACCCGGAGTCGGCCGCGACCCTGCTGACCCGGCTGCGGGAGCGCGACCTGCGGCGGCACAGCGGTGACGACCTGATGCCCCGGGAAGTGCTGGACACCGCCACCGAGACCGCGCCGTGGTGGGTGCGGCTGGTGGTCCGGCTGGTGCCGTCCTTCCTGTTCCGGTCCAAGCTGCGCGGGCTGGTGCCGGGCAGCGAGTACCGGTGGCTGCTGCGCCAGCCCTACCTCGCGCCGCACGACCCGGGCACGTTCATGGGCTTCGCCGAGCGGCTGACGTCGGCGCTGGTGCCCGGCCGGAGCGCCGAGCCGCGCGAGGACACCGGCCAGCTGGTCAAGCTGCTGGTCAACGCGTTCCTGGAGGACGTGCGCCGCACCTACCGCCGGTCGTGGTGGCGGATCAGGTCGGCCCGCCGCACGGTGTACCCGGTGGTGCTGCTGGACGGCATCCGCCGCGACAACGGCGGCTACTCCCTGCTCAAGGTCGTCAACGACGTCCGCAACGACACCGGCGCGTTCGACCCGCTGGTGATCATCAGCGGCAGCGCCAAGGTGCCGCCGGACGCGGAGACCGCCGCCGAGCGCGAGCCGACGCCGGTGAGCCAGGCGAGCCACGCCTACGAGACGTGGGCCCGCAGGCTGGCCACCGACAGCCGCGCCCGCCGCCCCACCGCCTGGTTCCTGCCGCTGCGGGTGCCCGACGTCACGATCGTGCGCGGCGACGTGCCGCCGACGGCCACGCTGTCCGTGCGGCCCGCCCCGGTGTGGTCGCGCACGTCCGTGCTCATGATCGTGGCGTTCGTGCTGCTCGCGTCGGTGGCCACGGTCGGCTACCGGCACGTGCGCGGCATCGTCGCCGCGAACGACCTGTGGCGGCACCAGCACTGCGGCCTCGACCGGGACAACCCCGACGCGCACACCCTGGAACGGCACGACGACGACTGCGTCGGCGTCACCACCGGCCTCGTCCCGCTGTTCGGCCAGGCCGACGGCGAGGACCTGGAGCGCTTCAACCGGGTCCAGCAGCTGATCGTGGACCAGAACCGGCGGGTGCTGGAGGCGCACGCGCGCGACCCGCACCGCCCGTACGCGACCGTCGTGTACGTGTCGGCGATGGGCGCGGCCCGGGACGTGCTGGCCAGCAACACCGCGCGGCTGGTCGGCGTGGCGGCCAGGCAGGCCAGGCTGCTCGACCGCACCGACGCCGACGAGCCGCTGATCCGGGTGCTGCTCAGCAACGCCGGTTCGGCCATGCAGCACGGCGGCGCGCTCGCCGGGAAGCTGCGCGCGATGGTGGAGCGGGACAGGAGCATCGTCGGCGTGCTCGGCATGGCGCTGAGCAGCACGCCGACCCGGAACACCATCACCGAGCTGGGCGGGATCGGCCTGCCGGTGGTCGCCGCGACGCTGTCGGACGACGCGATGCCCACCGCGTCCCGGATGTACTTCCAGGTCTCGCCGACCAACGACCGGCAGGCGCGGGTCGCGGCGCGGCACGTGCGCGCGGCCCACCCGGACCGGGCCGGAGTGGTGATCGTGCACTCCGACGACGAGCAGGACTTCTACGCGGCCAACCTGCGGGCCGACGTGGCGGCGCGGTTCGGCGAGCAGGGCTTCCGGGTGCGCGAGGAGCCCTACCAGCCGGTCTCGGGCGGGCAGGGCTCCGGCGCCAGGCGGCTCGGGCAGGCGCTGTGCGACGTCGGCGACGACGAGGTGGTGTTCTTCGCGGGCCGGCCCGCCGACTTCGGCAAGCTGCTGGACGGCGTCAGCGCCGGGTGCAAGAGCGACCCGCCGGTCCTGGTCGCCGGTGACGACATCGCCCGCTACGCCGCCGACGACACGCTGCGCGGCCAGCACCCGGAGATCCCGTTCGAGTACGTGTCGTTCGCGATCGGCGCGCAGGGCTGCCAGGCGGCCACCGAAATGCACCAGACGCTGCGCGACCTCGTGCCGGAGCAGTGCGAGGGCGACGCGAACCCGTCGCTGGACGGGCACGCCGCGCTGACCTACGACGCCCTGTACCTGTTCGTGCACGCGATGATCCAGCTCGGCCCGATCCCGGTGTCGCCGGGGCACGTCTGGAAGGAGATGAGCGACATCGGCGGGCCGCGGGCGTTGTCGGGGGAGAGCGGTGTGATCGACTTCGCCGGCGGCCAGGTCCCGATCGACAAGTTCACGGCCGTGCTGCGGGTCGCCGACGGCGAGCCGCCCGCGGTGCTGGCGTCGTGCGGCGACTACCCGAACCGCGCGGACGTCGACCTCCACCGCGCCCCGTGGTGCCCGACGACATCGCGCTGACGACCGCCCGGCGGTGCCGCGCCACCGCTGCCCGCAAGTCCGCCCCTTCGGCCGATCTCCAGGGACTCGCTCAGCCGGACGCGCCCTGCCGCACCCGCCGGATCACCGAGCCCACGGCCGGACCGGCCGGCTCTGCGGGCCCTAGCCGTCCGACCGGTCCGCCGCGACGTGCGCCGGGCACGTCCCGCCCCACCGCTCCCGCAGGTCGGAGGGGATGGTCAGGGTGGTGGACTGCCCGTTGGTGAGGTTGCGGACGCTGCCGCCGAGCAGCATCGCGCCCGCCTTGTCCAGGATGGTGTTGGCCAGGGCGCTGTTGTCCTCCGCCCGCTCCAGGGTGCGGACCAGTCGCGCGCCGGTGCGCACCAGGCCGGTCCAGCCGCGCGCCCGCGGCACCTCCATCCAGTCGGCCACCTCGGGGTTGACGACCTGGCGGACCATGGCGGCGACGATGCCGTCGAACACCCTGCCGGGCACCAGCCGCTCGTAGAGGGCGAGCAGGTGCCGGGTCAGCGCCACGCCCTCGGGCGACGGGCCGTAGGTCGCCTCGACCAGGGCGGCGCTCAGCTCGCGGGCGCCGTCGAGGGATTCGGGCAGCGCCTCGACGGGGATGCCGAGCATGGCCCCGGTGACGCGCCAGACGTAGTAGTAGTCGGCGGCCTCCTCCTCGGTGACGGAGATGCCGATGCGCCGCATCCCCTCGATCACCTGCACGGAGAAGATCAGCAGCCCGCCGACCATGTCCTGCTGGCAGATCGGCGTGCCGTCGGCCTCGAAGTCCCACCGGCCGGAGGCGGTGAGGAAGTGGCGCACGGCGGCGTGGATCAGCCGGGTCTTCTGGATGGTCGGCACGAACGCGCCGGCCGGGCCGAACGCGTCGCGGCTCATCATGTTCATCACGAACTGCGAGGTCTCCGACAGCCGCCGGTGCGGCTGGTTGAGGCCGTGGGTCAGGGTCAGCACCCGCGAGGTGCGCGGCTGGGCGTAGCAGTTCACCATCGCGCCGAAGGACAGCACCGAGGCGACGTGCACGCCGTCGTCCACGAAGAAGTCGTACGCCCGCGCGACGCGGTCCGGGTCCGCCCACCCCGGCGGGTCGTCGGTGGCCACCAGGAACTCGCGCACCACGTCCGGCAGCTCGTCCGGGATGGGCTGGTCGTTGGCGCGGAAGTGCGCCAGCACCCGGTTCACCTCGCCGACCCGGCCGGTGGCGACGAGGTCGGCGATCACGGCGTCGGCCATCGGGTCGCCCTGGAACTTCAACGCCGCCACCGCTGCCGTGTCGATCATGGTGTGCACCCCTTCGCCGCCACTCAGGCCAGTCCACACGTGACCGCACCGCAGCACTAGGTACACGATCCGGTGACGAGTTCCACCCGGAGGCGCGCACGGCGCGTGCGCTCTCCGCAGTAGTCGGCCGCCAACAGGGTTAGCCAGGGTGAACGACCCGATCCCGGCTTGGAATACGGCGTCGATACCCGAGTCCCCGATCGGGTGTTGGGATCCGGATCAAGGGGTAGTCCCGGTGTGCCGTGCCCGGGTGCGCAACGGACACGACGGGGACCGCGCACGCGGTCTGGCCCGTCTCGGCGCGGTGCCGTTGAGCAACCAGCGCCCGCGTCGGTCTGGTCGCGCGGTGCGGACTCGTGCAGCACTGCCCGAGTCCGCACCGCGCCCGCGGCGTGGTGACCGCGGGCGGCTCCGGGTGGAGCACCGCTGATCGAAACTTTCGGCTCTGGGGAGCCTGGTGCTGAACGCCGGGCGCGCTGACTCGATCCAGGTAGACCGGGTGCAACCTCCTCCTTCTGGCCTAGCACTAGCTCCAAGTGAGACCGGTGAAGGCGCAATTGGCGTCTGGTGCATTGACATCTTTCGTTCAACGGTTCGAAACTTTAGGCCGTTTCCGTCGATCGGTGTCGCCGTCTCCGCACCCTGTCTCAAAGGAGAGCCCTGGTGATCAACAGTTCAGGCCGCTTGAGAGTTCGCTCGGCGGTGGTCGTGTTCGCGGTGGCGGCGTTGGCGCTGGCCGGGACGTTGACGGCGGTGGCGCGGTCCACGACCGCCGCCGCCGTCGATGCCGTCGGGGATGTCGTGGCGTCGGCCGGGGTGGAGGACGACGGGGCGGACTGCCCGGTGACGTTGCTGGGGTCGTTCCCGTCCACCTCGCGGTTGCCCGACCCGTTCACCAGGCTCAACGGGCAGCGCATCACGTCCAAGTCCGACTGGCGGTGCCGGCGGGCGGAGATCCGGGAGACCGCCGAGCGCTACGTCTACGGCGACAAGCCGGCCAAGCCCACCACCGTCACCGGCAGCGTGACCAGCAGCCGCGTCACGGTCAACGTCTCGCACAACGGCCGCAGCGCCAGCTTCTCCGCCGAGGTCACCCTGCCCTCGGGCACCGGCCCGTTCCCGGCGGTGATCGTCTACGGCGGGTTCGGCGGCGACGTCGCCACGATCCGCGCCTCGGGCGCGGCCACCATCAGCTTCGACCCCTACTCGGTCGGCCGCGAGGGCACCCCGCGCAACAACAAGCAGGGCGCGTTCTACACCCTCTACGGCAACACCAGCGGCACCGGCCTGCTCATGGCCTGGGCCTGGGGCGTGTCCCGGATCATCGACGTCATCCAGGCCCACGGCGGCGACATCCTGCGCGCCGACATCGGCGTCACCGGCTGCTCCCGCTTCGGCAAGGGCGCCTTCGCCGCCGGCGTGTTCGACCAGCGCGTCGCCCTGACCATGCCGATCGAGTCCGGCACCGCCGGCCTGCCCATCTACCGCGGCGTCAACGCCGAAGGCGGCCAGACCCTGTCCAGCGCCTACGGCGAACAGCCCTGGTTCGGCGACGCCTTCGGCTCCTACACCGCCAACCCCAACGGCCTGCCCCTCGACACCCACTCCCTGGTCGCCATGGTGGCTCCACGCGGCCTGTTCGTCATGGACAACCCCCACATCGCCAACCTCGGCCCGCGATCGGCATCCGTGGCCGCACTGGGCGGCGCCGAGGTCTACAAAGCCCTGGGCGCCCAGAACAACCTGCTCTACCACTCCAACGTCACCGACGGAAACCACTGCGCCAACCGCACCGAATGGCGCGCCCCCCTCCAACAGGCCATCGGCAAATTCCTGCGCAACACCGGCACCTTCACCGGCGGCGTCACCATGCACAGCAAAGCCACCGGCAACCTCTCCCAATGGCGCGACTGGACCACCCCCACCCTCACCGACGGGCCGGGCAACACCACCACTACAACTACCGACACCACCACGACGACCACCACCACGACGACGCAGCCGCCCGGCCCCGGCGCCACGCTGGCCGCGGCGGCGAACCGGACCGGCCGCTACTTCGGCACGGCGGTCGCCGCGAACAAGCTCGGCGATTCCACCTACGTCGGCATCCTGAACCGCGAGTTCGACATGGTCACCGCCGAGAACGAGATGAAGATCGACGCGACCGAGCCGAACCAGAACCAGTTCAACTACGCCAACGGCGACCGGATCGTCAACCAGGCCACCAGTCAGGGCAAGCGGGTCCGCGGGCACACGCTGGCGTGGCACTCGCAGCAGCCGGGCTGGATGCAGAACATGTCCGGCACCGCGCTGCGCAACGCGATGCTCAACCACGTCACCCAGGTCGCGACCCACTACCGGGACAAGATCCACTCGTGGGACGTGGTGAACGAGGCGTTCCAGGACGGCAGCTCCGGCGCGCGTCGCGACTCGAACCTGCAGCGCACCGGCAACGACTGGATCGAGGCCGCGTTCCGCGCCGCCCGCGCCGCCGACCCGGGCGCGAAGCTCTGCTACAACGACTACAACACCGATGACTGGACGCACGCCAAGACCCAGGCGGTCTACCGGATGGTGCAGGACTTCAAGTCCCGCGGCGTGCCCATCGACTGCGTCGGCCTGCAGTCGCACTTCAACAGCCAGAGCCCCGTGCCGGGCAACTACCAGACGACCCTGCAGAACTTCGCCAACCTCGGCGTGGACGTGCAGATCACCGAGCTGGACATCGAGGGCTCGGGCTCGACCCAGGCGCAGAACTACGAGCGCGTGGTCAAGGCCTGCCTCGCCGTCGCCCGCTGCACCGGCATCACCGTCTGGGGCATCCGCGACAGCGACTCCTGGCGCGCCTCGGGCACACCGCTGCTGTTCGACAACAGCGGCAACAAGAAGGCCGCGTACACCTCGACGCTGAACGCCCTCAACAGCGGCTCGCCGTCGACCGACCCGACCACCCCGACGACGACCACCACGACCACCACCAACCCGCCCGGCGGTGACAGCTGCACCGCCAGTTACGCGGAGGGCTCGAAGTGGAGCGACCGCTTCAACGGCCAGGTGACCGTCTCAGGCTCCGACGACTGGGTGGTGACGGTGGCGTTCAGCTCGCCGCAGAAGGTCATCGCCACCTGGAACACCAGCCCGACGTGGGACTCCAGCGGTCGGGTGATGACCGCGCGGCCCAACGGCAACGGCAACGTGTTCGGCTTCACCGTCCAGCACGGCGGCAACTGGACGTGGCCCAGCCTGACCTGCCGGGTCGGCTGACCGCAGCGTGACGGGGGAGGCCCGGCGCTCGCGCCGGGCCTCCTGCCGCGCTACCGGGACTGGAGCGCGTCCACCGCGACGGCCTGCGCGATCACCACGCGGCGGTCGACGTGCGGGTCGGTGATCCGGATCAGGTAGTGGTCGCGGACCCAGGTCTTCTTGTCCACGCTGAACACCGGCTGCCCGCCGCGGGTGAAGTCGAAGTGGTAGCGGAACGGGAACGGGATGTTGTTCACGAACGGCAGGAAGCCCCACAGCCGGCGCAGGATCGCCAGGCCCGCGTTGCGCTCGCTGCCGGTGGCCGTCGGCGCGCCCGGCTGGTCGAGGTGCCAGGTCGAGTTCGTCAGCGACCGGCCGAAGTCCTTGCGGAAGTGGCCGATGGACTGGCCGTTGCCGTCGACCACGTCGTAGCCGCTGCCGAGGTCGATCACCCTGCGCGCCCGGAAGCCCGCGAGCACCTGGTTCCGGCCGGCGTCGGTGTAGATCGTCACCTGCTCCTTGAACGCCATCCGCTTCTGCTCGACGAACGCGACGAGCTGACCGGGCTCACCGCCGTGGTCCTCGAAGACCTCGTAGCGGTTCACCATCAAGGTGACTTTCTGGTGCATGTGCAGCACGTTCGTGGCCGGAGAGAGCATCGTGTCCCCCTTGACTGCGGTGGAGTCGCAGTGTCTCACCCGACCGAGTGAAGATCCCCGGTGGGGACCGCCACCGCCCGGCCCCGACGGCCGCACACCCGGAGGGCCGGTGGCCGTAAGTTGTCACCATGAGCGCGACGGGCAGCGGCCAGCAGCCGCGGGTGGTCTCCGGCAGGCAGTCGGAGCTGCTGGCGCTGCTGCGCGACGAGGGCGCGATGTCCCGGGTGGCGCTGGGCGAGCGGCTGGAGCTGCCCCGGGCCAAGCTGACCGCCGAGCTGGCCAGGCTGGTCGACGTCGGCCTGGTGCAGGTCGGCGGACCGGCCGCGAGCCGGGGCGGGCGGCGGTCGACGCTCGTCCACCTGGCCGACGACCTGCGCGTGCTCGGGGTGGACGTGGGCGCGACCTCGGTGACGGTCGCGGTCACCGACGGCCGGTGCGAGGTGCTGGAGAGCCGCAGCGAGGAGTGCGACGTGCGCAGCGGCCCGGCGGAGGTGCTGAGCCGGGTCGCCGAGCTGGCCGACGTCGTCTACGCCAAGGCGTCGGGCCGGCTCGTCGGCGCGGGCATCGGCCTGCCGGGGCCGGTGAGCTTCCGCGACGGCATGCCGGTCGCGCCGCCGATCATGCCGGGCTGGGACCGCTACCCCGTGCGCGACGAGCTGGCCGGCCGCTGGGGCTGCCCGGTGACGGTGGACAACGACGTGAACGCGATGGCGCTGGGCGAGCGGCACGCCGGTGTGGCGAGGTCCCTGGAGGACCTGATCTTCGTCAAGGTCGGCACCGGCATCGGGTGCGGGATAGTGCTCGGCGGGCGGGTCTACCGCGGCGTGGCCGGCACGGCGGGCGACATCGGGCACATCAAGCTGGACGACTTCGGCCCGGCGTGCGCGTGCGGCGAGGTCGGCTGCCTGGAGGCGTACTTCGGCGGTTCGGCGCTGGCCCGGGACGCCACCACCCTGGCCCGCAGCGGCCGTTCCGTCGCCCTCTCCACCGCCCTGGACGCCAAGGGCGTCCTCTCCGCCGAGGACGTGGGCGCGGCCGCCGCCGCGGGCGACTTCGCCGCCGCCAACCTGGTCCGCGAGGGCGGCCGGCGGCTGGGCCACGTGGTCGCGTCGCTGGTCAGCTTCCTCAACCCGGGCATGGTCGTGATCGGCGGCGGCGTCTCCCGCCTGGGCCACTCCCTGCTGGCCGAGGTCCGCAGCGCGGTCTACCGCCGCTCCCTGCCGCTGGCGACGGGCAACCTGCCGATCGTGCTCTCCGAGCTGGGCGAGCTGGCCGGCGTGACGGGCGCGGCCTGGTCCGGGACGGACCGCGCCTTCTCCCCGGCCGGCTGACCTCAGCCCGTTCCTCGGCCGACCGGCAGGTCGTGCACACCGCGTTACCGGCCGGGCATTTCGCACGCCCTGGTATTCGCGAAAGCAATGCCGAGCTTCTGTCAAAAGACGGCCGACTTTTGCAACGAACCGACAAAAGTCCGCCGAAGTTCTTGTCATGCCGCACGCCCAACTGTCAGGATCGGCCGCAACTCACCCCCGAACGTGAGCTGGACCACCTCGTTCGATCGACTCACCAACGAAGTCGGAGCACCGATGCGGGCGCAGACCGAAGGCAGCCGCGAGGACAACCTCGCCCTGCTGCTGCGCACCCTCCGCACCCGGGGCCCGCTCTCGCGCGCCCAGCCGGCCACCGGCTCGGGCCTCTCCGAGGCCACCGTCGCGCCCCTCCTGGCCAATCTCGAACGGCGCGATCTGACCGAAACCGCCGGCGCCACGACCACCCGCGGCAGGCCGGGCCAACCGGTCCGGCTCCGCGCCGGCGCCGTCTGCGGCATCGGGTTGGAGGTGCGGCCCGGCCACCTCGGCGCGACGGTCACCGACCTGACCGGCGAGGTGCGCCTGCGCCGCCGGACCAGCTGCGACACCACCGCGCCCGAGCACGTCCCCGACCAGCTCGCCGACCTGACCGGCCGGGTGCCGAGGGACGTGCCGACGGCCGGCCGGGCGGGTGTCGCGGTCGCCGTCCCCGACCGAGCCGACCGCGCGACCGGCACCGCCACCGCCGACCGGCTGCGCCGGCGCGACGTCTCCGCGGTGGACGGCCCGGCGGCGCGGACCGGGCTGCCGATCCGCCGGCTCGACGTCGACAACGCCGCCAACCTCGCCGCCTGCGCCGAGCACGACGCCGACCCGGTCGACCACCTCGTCCACCTGACCGGCGACCACAGCGTGACGGCCGGCGTCATCGCCAGCGGCGCCCTGGCGCGCGGCGCGCGCAACCACGCGGGCGAGATCGGGCACGTCCCGCTCGGCGCCACCCGCTGCGCCTGCGGCCGACGCGGCTGCTGGGAGACCCGGGTGGGGCTGGACGCGTTCCTGCACGCCTGCGCGCCGCGCCACGACCGGGTGCACGACCCGGAGCCGGGCGCCGGCGAGCGGATGTCGATCCCGCGCACCCGCGCCGAACGCGGTGACGCGCGCACCCGCGACGCGCCGCACCGCACGTCCGCCGCGTCGGTGTCCGGCCTCGCCGTCCTGGCCTCCCCGCTCAACCCGCAGAAGATCGTCCTCGGCGGCTGCTTCGCGGTCCTCCAGGACCGGCTGGTCGCGCCCCGGCGCGAGGAGCGGACCCGGATCGCGGCCTCCACGCTCGGGTTCGCGGCGGGCGGGAGGGGCGCGGCGCCGGTGGCGCAGCGCCGCGTGCCGGACGACCCGACCGTCGTGCCCGTGAGGGACGGCAGCGCACCGACAGAAGGGGCCTCGGCATGACCCTGCTCAGGATGACGGGCATCGGCAAGACCTTCCCCGGCGTGCGCGCCCTGGACGGCGTCGACCTGGAGGTCGCCGAGGGCGAGGTGCACTGCCTGCTCGGCCAGAACGGCGCGGGCAAGTCGACCCTGATCAAGGTGCTGGCCGGCGCGCACCAGCCGGACGAGGGCGAGATCACCTGGCGGGGCGCGCCGACCGCGCTCCCGTCGCCGGTGGCGGCGCTGCGGCTCGGCATCGCCACCATGTACCAGGAGCTGGACCTCGTCCCGGACGTCTCGGTGGCGGAGAACGTGTTCCTCGGCCACGAGCCCACCCGGTTCGGCTTCACTCGCCGCCGGTCGGCCCGCGACCGCGCCCAGGCGCTGATGGCGCGCCTCGGCCACCCGGAGATCAGCCCCGACCGCGAGGTGGGCCTGCTGTCCGCCGCCGGGCAGCAGCTGGTCTCGATGGCCCGCGCCCTGGTCCACGACGCCCGGCTGATCGTGATGGACGAGCCGACCGCCGCCCTGGCCGCCGACGAGGTGGACAACCTGTTCCGCATCGTCGGCGAGCTGACCAGGGACGGTGTCGCAGTCCTCTACATCTCGCACCGCCTCGAAGAGATCCGCCGCATCGGCAGCCGGGTCACCGTCCTCAAGGACGGCCGCACGGTCGCCGCGAACCTCCCCGCCGACACCCCCACCTCCGAGCTGGTCGACCTGATGTCCGGCCGCAAGGTCGAGACGGTCTTCCCGCACCGCGACGCCTCGACCGTGGACACCACGCGCGAGGTGCTGACCGTCACCGGCCTCACCCGTGCGGGCGAGTTCCGCGACGTCGGCTTCCACGTGCACGCCGGGGAGGTGCTGGGCATCGCGGGCCTGGTCGGCGCGGGTCGCAGCGAGATCCTGGAGACCGTGTTCGGCGCGCGGAAGCCGGACGCCGGGCACATCGCGGTCGACGGGAAGCCGGTCCGGCCGGGCAGCGTCGTCGCGGCCGTCAAGGCGGGCATCGGCCTGGCCCCGGAGGAGCGCAAGGCGCAGGGCCTGCTGCTGGACCTGTCGGTCGCGCACAACGTGACCCTGTCCAGCCTGGCCGCCTACAGCCGGGCCGGTTTCGTGGACCGGGCACGTGAGCTGAACGACTCCAGGGCCACCCTGGAACGGCTCGACCTGCGGCCCGCCGACCCGAGGCGGCTCGTCTCCGAGTTCTCCGGCGGCAACCAGCAGAAGGCCGTGGTGGCGCGCTGGCTGATCCGGGGCTGCAAGGTGCTCCTGCTGGACGAGCCGACCCGCGGCGTGGACGTCGGCGCGCGCGCCGAGCTGTACCGGGTCGTCCACGAACTGGCCGCGGCCGGCGTGGCCGTGGTGCTGGTGTCCAGCGAGGTCGCCGAAGTCCTCGGCCTCGCCGACCGGGTGCTGGTGCTGCGCGACGGAGAAGTGGTGGCGGACCGGGCGGCAGCCGAGCTGACCGAGTCCGCCGTGCTGGACATGGTGATGGCGGGCAGCGCCGTCACCGAGGGTGTTGCGACCGAGGAGGTCCTGTGACCGAGACCGGGGTCCTCGACCCGAAGACCGCCTCACCCGGGAGCGGGCGCCCGCGCCGGCGCAACCTCGACCTGAGGTTGACCGGCCTGCTCGGCGTGCTGGTCGTGCTGTGCGTCGTCGGGTACGCGACCCGGCCGGACAGCTTCCTCACCGAGGCGAACATCTCGACGATGCTGCGGCTGGCCGCGGCGATCGGCGTGGTGAGCGTCGGCATGACGTTCGTGATCATCAGCGGCGGCATCGACCTGTCCGTCGGCTCGATCGTGGCGCTGTCCGGCGTGTGGATGACCACCGTCGCCACCCAGGCCTACGGGCCGGTGGTGATGGTGCTGTGCGGCCTGCTGGTCGGGCTGGGCTGCGGCCTGGTCAACGGGGTGCTGATCTCCTACGGCAGGATCGTGCCGTTCATCGCCACCCTCGCCATGTACGCGTCGGCGAAGGGCCTGGCCGAACGGCTCTCCGGCAGGCGGACCCAGGTGGTCACCGAGACCGGGTTCAGCACGTTCTTCCGCGGCGACCTGCTCGGCGTCCCGGTGCTGATCTGGATGCTGGCCGCGGTGTTCGCGGTCGGCTGGGTGGTGCTCAACCGCACCACGTTCGGCCGGCGCACGTTCGCCGTCGGCGGCAACGCCGAGGCCGCCCGGCTGGCGGGCATCGACGTCCGGCGGCACACCGCGCTGGTGTACGGCATCGCCGGGCTGTGCTGCGGCATCGCCGCGATCATGGTCGTCGCCCGCACCACCTCGGGCGCGTCCACCAACGGCATGTTCTACGAGCTGGACGCGATCGCCGCGGTCGTCATCGGCGGCACCCTGCTCAGCGGCGGCCGCGGTTCGCTGATCGGCACGCTGATCGGCGTCCTCATCTTCACCGTGGTGGGCAACATCTTCACCCAGAACAACCTCGACACCGACATCCAGAACATCGCCAAGGGCGTGATCATCGTCGCCGCGGTGCTCCTGCAGCGCACCACCGCCCGCCGCCGCGGCTCGCACGCCACCTGACCCACCGGAACCAGATCCACCGATCCACCCGACCCACCCGATCCACCCCGACCCACCCGATCACCGACGCCCGGGAGTACTGCCATGCCTTCACTCGACCGCCGCCGCTTCCTGTGGGGCACCACCGCCGTGGGCGCCGCCGCCGTGCTGGCCGGCTGCACCTCCAACGAGTCCGCGAACACCGCGCCGAACGCCGTCGCGGGCAGCTCCGGCGAGAACAGCCAGCCGGGCAAGCAGGTCACCATCGGCTTCTCCGCGCCCGCCGCCGACCACGGCTGGATGGCCGCGATGACGAAGAACGCCAAGGCGCAGGCCGACCGGTTCTCGGACGTCACGTTCAAGGCCACCGAGGGCACCAACGACGTCAACCAGCAGATCGGCCAGGTCGAGACGCTGATCAACGACAAGGTCGACGTGCTGGTCGTGCTGCCGTTCGACGGCAAGGCGCTCACCGAGGTCGGCCGGCAGGCCATGGACGCGGGCATCCAGGTCATCAACCTCGACCGCGTCTTCGACACCCCGCTGGCCTACCGGCTGTGGATCGGCGGCGACAACTACCGGATGGGCGTCAACGCGGGCGAGTACATCGCGAGCCAGATGAAGGCCAAGAACATCAGCAGCCCGGTCATCGGCGAGGTCGCGGGCATCGACTCGCTGCCGCTGACGCAGGAGCGCAGCAAGGGCTTCCGGGACGCCCTGGCGAAGGCGGGCTTCGCGGTCGGCCCGCGCGTCTCGGCGGCGTTCACCTCCGAGTCCGGCGAGCAGCAGACCGCCAACCTGCTGCAGTCCGCGCCGAAGCTGGACGCGCTGTGGAACCACGACGACGACCAGGGCATCGGCGTGCTGGCGGCGATCGACAGCGCGAGCCGCACCGAGTTCGTCATGGTCGGCGGCGCGGGCTCGCGCAACATGATGGACCTGATCAAGGCCGACAGCGGCGTGGTCAAGGCCACCGTGCTCTACAGCCCGTCGATGTCGTCCTCGGCGATCGCCCTGGCCCGGCTGCTCGGCCAGACCAAGGGCATCGGCGACATGGCCGAGCACGACATCCCCGCGTCCATCACCACCTACTCCGCCGTGGTGACCAAGGAGAACGTCGACCAGTACTTCGACGTCGGCTTCGACTCCTGACCCGGTTCAGATCCCGCGGGGTCCAGACCCCGCGGGGTTCAGGTACTGCTGTGAAAGGCTGCTGATGACGGAAGAGATCGGCGTGGGCATGGTGGGCCACGCGTTCATGGGCGCGGTGCACTCCCACGCCTGGCGCAGCGTCCACCGGTTCTTCGACGTGCCCCTGACGCCCCGCCTGGCCGCTGTCGGCGGCCGTGACGCGGTCCGCACCAAGGAGGCGGCGGCCAAGTACGGCTGGTCCGCCGTCGAGACCGACTGGCGCGCCCTGGTCGCCCGGGACGACGTCGGTCTCGTCGACATCTGCACCCCCGGCGACACGCACGCCGAGATCGCCATCGCCGCGCTGGCCGCCGGCAAGCACGTGCTGTGCGAGAAACCGCTGGCCAACACGGTGGCCGAGGCCGAGGCGATGACGGCCGCCGCCGAGGAGGCGGCCCGGCGCGGCGTCCGGTCCATGGTCGCGTTCAACTACCGGCGGGTGCCCGCGATCGCGCTGGCCCGCCGGCTGGTGGAGGAGGGCCGGATCGGCGAGGTCCGGCACGTGCGCGCGGTGTACCTGCAGGACTGGCTGTCCGACCCGGAGTCGCCGATGACGTGGCGGCTGCGGCGGGAGAAGGCCGGTTCCGGCGCGCTGGGCGACCTCGGCGCGCACATCGTGGACGCGGCCCAGTACGTCACCGGCGACCTGATCACCGGCGTCAGCGCCACCACCGAGACGTTCGTCCGCTCCCGGCCCGACGGCGACGGGCGCGGCGAGGTGACCGTGGACGACGCGGCGGTGTTCCTGGCCCGCTTCTCGTCCGGCGCGCTGGGCACGTTCGAGGCGACCAGGTACGCCCTGGGGCGCAAGAACGCGATGCGGCTGGAGGTCAACGGCACCCGCGGCAGCCTGGCGTTCGACTTCGAGTCGATGAACGAGCTGTCGGTGTTCTCGGCCGACGACGGCTCGTCGGCCGGGTTCCGGCGGGTGCTGGTGACCGAGGCCGACCACCCCTACGTCGGCGCGTGGTGGCCGCCGGGGCACGTCATCGGCTACGAGCACACGTTCACCCACGAGGCGGCGGACTTCCTGACCGCCATCGGCGAGGGCGTCGACCCGGCGCCGAGCTTCGCCGACGGGTTGCGGGTGCAGCGGGTGCTGGCGGCGGTGGAGGAGAGTGCCGGGCAGCAGTCGACGTGGACCACGATTGGAGAGACGCGATGAGCCGACCTGTCACGCTGTTCACCGGACAGTGGGCCGACCTGCCGTTAGAGGAGGTGTGCCGGCTCGCCTCCGGGTGGGGCTACGACGGGTTGGAGATCGCCTGCGCCGGCGACCACTTCGAGGTGGACAAGGCGTTGGCGGACGACGACTACGTGCCCGCGAAGCGCGCCTTGCTCGAGAAGTATGGGCTGGACGTGTGGACGATCTCCAACCACCTCGTCGGCCAGGCCGTGTGCGACGACCCGATCGACTTCCGGCACCAGGCGATCCTGCCGTCCCGGATCTGGGGCGACGGGTCGGAGGAGGGCGTGCGCGAGCGCGCGGCGGCCGAGATGGCCGACACGGCGCGGGCGGCGGCCCGGCTCGGCGTGGACACCGTCGTCGGCTTCACCGGGTCCTCCACCTGGAAGTACGTGGCGATGTTCCCGCCCGTGTCGCAGGCCGTGATCGACGAGGGCTACGCCGACTTCGCCCGGCGCTGGAACCCGATCCTGGACGTCTTCGACGAGGTGGGCGTGCGGTTCGCGCACGAAGTCCACCCGTCCGAGATCGCCTACGACTACTGGACGACCCGCAAGGCGCTGGACGCGGTGGGCAACCGGCCCGCGTTCGGGCTGAACTGGGACCCGTCGCACTTCGTCTGGCAGGACCTGGACCCGGTCGGGTTCATCCTCGACTTCGCCGACCGGATCTACCACGTGGACTGCAAGGACACGAAGAAGCGCTTCGACGGCCGCAACGGCCGGCTCGGCTCGCACCTGGCGTGGGCCGACCCGCGGCGCGGCTGGGACTTCGTGTCCACCGGGCACGGCGACGTGCCGTGGGAGGAGTCGTTCCGGGCGTTGAACGCGATCGGCTACAGCGGGCCGATCTCGGTCGAGTGGGAGGACGCCGGGATGGACCGGCTGCGCGGCGCGGAGGAGGCGGTCGGGTTCATCCGGCGGCACCTGTTCGACCCGCCCGCCGCCTCGTTCGACGCCGCGTTCAGCACGGGGGAGTGACGCCTCCGCCCACGGGTCGCGCGACCCGTGGGCGGGACTTCCCCGCCTGCCCGGCCCTCGGGCCTACCAGGTGACCGGCAGCGCGCGCAGGCCGTAGATCGGGGCGTCGAACTTGAACCCGACCTCCTCGAACGGCACGGCCAGGCGCAGGTCCGGCAGTTCCGCCGGCAGCACCCGCAGCGCCACGCGCATCTCCAGCCGCGCCAGCAGGTGCCCGACGCACTGGTGCACGCCGCTGCCGAACGCGAGGTGCGCCCGCGCGTCCCGCCGCAGGTCGAGGCGGTCCGGTTCGGGGAACGCCGCCGGGTCGCGGTTGGCCGCGAACAGCGACGCGATCACGCCCTCGCCCGCGCCGAGCACCGTCCCGCCGACCGCCGCCTCACCGACCACCGCCCGCACCACCCCGTGGTGCACGGGGCTGAGGTAGCGCAGCAGCTCCTCCACCGCGTTGTCGACCAGGTCCGGCGACGCGACCAGCGCCTCCCACCACGACCGCTCCCGCTGCAGCGCCAGCACCGACAGCGCGATCGAGTTCGCCGTCGTCTCGTGCCCGCCGACGAGCAGCAGCACGGTCATCCCGACCGCCTCCTCGTCGGTCAGCCCCGGCTCGGCGACCAACCGGCTGACCAGGTCGTCGCGCGGCTCCGCCCGTCGGGCCCGGACGAGGTCGGCCAGGTACCCGTGCAGCTCGTCCAGCGCGGCCCGCACCCGCTCCGCCGACAGCGACCGGTCGAGGTGCGCCCGGCTGCGGGTGGAGAAGAAGTCCTGGTCGGCCGCCGGCACGCCGAGCAGCAGGCAGATCACGTCCGACGGCACGGGCAGCGCGAACGCCGTCACCAGGTCCGCGGGCCGGGGGCCCGAGCGCATCGCCGCCAGCCGCTCCCGCGCGATCCGCTCCACCTCGGGCCGCAGCGCGGTCATCCGCCGCACGGTGAACTCGCCGGTCAGCAGCCGCCGGTACCGGGTGTGCTCGGGCGGGTCGGTGACCAGGAAGCTGCCGGGCGCGGCCTCGCGGTCCACCACCGGCCGCAGCTGCGGGAAGCCCGGCCTGCTCGGGTCCGACGAGAACCGCCCGTGGTCGCGCAGCACCGCGCGCACGTCGTCGTACCTGGTCACCAGGTGCGCCTGCTGACCGTGCCGCAACGACACCGGGGACACCGGCGCGCGCGCCCGCAACGACGCGAACTCGGCCGGCGGGTCGAACCCGGGACGGCGCGCGATCGGGTAGTCCATGGTGATCGACCTTATAGCCGACGACGGGCCGGAGGAGCGCACACTGCGACCGTGGACCCGGTGACAGCGCACGCCTGGGCGGCCCTCGGCGGCCGACCCGGACCGACGACCGTGACCTACACCCCGGCGGGTGAGGTGCTGAGCGCCCGCCTGCCCGTCCGGGAGATGGCCCGCGCCACCGTCGGCGCCTGCGCGCTCGCGGCGGCCGAGCTGTCCGCGATCCGCAACGGCGTCCCGGTGCGACCGGTCACCGTGCACGAAGCCGCCGTCGCCACCGCGTTCGTCAGCGAACGCCACCTGCGCGTCGACGGGCGGCGGGGCGCCGGGTTCGCGCCGCTGTCCGGCTTCTGGCGCACCGCCGACGGCTGGGTCCGCACCCACGCCAACTACCCGCACCACCGCGCCCGCCTGCTGGACGCCCTGGGCGTCACCGACCGGGCGTCGCTGGAGCGCGAGCTGGCGACCCGCCGGGCCGTCGACGTCCAGGAGACCGTCCACCGGGCGGGCGGCCTGGCCGTCGCCGTGGCGACCGAGCCGGACCCGACCAGGCGCCCGCTGGTCGAGACCCGTCCGACCGGGGCCGGGAAGCGCGTCCTCCCGCCGTCCGACCGCCCGGCCGACGGCGTCCGCGTCCTCGACCTGACCAGGGTGATCGCCGGCCCGGTCGCCACCCGCACCCTGGCCGCCCTCGGCGCCGACGTCCTGCGCGTCGACCCGCCGCACCTGCCCGAGGACCCCGACGTCCACGCGGACACCGGTCCGGGCAAGCGCTCCACGCTGCTCGACCTCGCCGACCGGCACGACCGGCGCGCGTTCGACGACCTGCTGGACCGGGCCGACGTCGTCGTCACCGGCTACCGGCCGGGCGCGCTGGACCGCCACGGCCTGTCGCCCGACGCCCTGCGCGACCGGCGCCCCGACCTGGTCGTCGCCCAGCTCTCCGCCTGGGGCCACACCGGCGGGTGGGCGGACCGGCGCGGCTTCGACAGCCTCGTCCAGGCCGCCACCGGCATCGCGGCCGTCGAGGGCGCCGGCGGCACACCCGGCGCCCTGCCCGCGCAGGCCCTCGACCACGGCACCGGCTACCTGCTCGCCGCCGCCGTGCTGCGCGGTCTCGCCGAACCGGGCGGCCGGCACGTCCGGCTGTCGCTGGCCGGCACCGCGTCCTGGCTGCTGCACGACGTCGGGGCCACTCCGACCGAGGGCCACTACGACCCCGAACCGTGGCTGGTCGAGACCCCGTCACCGCACGGCCTCCTCCACCACGCCCGCCCACCGCTCGGCGGCACGTGGGACCACCCGCCGACCACCTGGGGCTCCGACGAGCCGCGATGGCTCACCTGACCGCCGGTGATCGGCTGATCCGACCCGCCCGGCGCCCCCGGTCCACAAAGGACGTGACCCGGTGGGGCGCGACTCAGGTGAAGATCGGCCCGCGTGGTGAGCGGACAAGGGGCTGGTGGGAGTGTTACCACTGAAACGCACGTTCGAGGGCTGACCCGATCGGGTACCCCCGTCGCCGGACGTGCGAGCGACGTTGGGAGCACGGGTGGAGGACCGCACAATCGCAGGCCGGTACCGGCTGACCGAGAGGATCGGCGCGGGTGGGATGGGGGTGGTGTGGCGGGCCGAGGACCAGCGGCTGCGCCGCATCGTCGCGGTCAAGGAACTGCTGTCCCGCACCGGGTTCGACCAGGAGTCGATCGACCGCGCGGTCCGCGAGGGGCGCATCGCGGCCCGGTTGACCCACCCCAACGTGATCGCGCTGTACGACGTGGTCGAGCAGGACGGCCACCCGTGGCTGATCATGGAGTACCTGCCGTCGCGCAGCCTGGCCACGGTGATGACCGAGCGCGGCACCCTGTCGCCCGAAGAGGTGGTCCGGCTCGGCGTGCAGCTGGCGGCCGGGCTGTCCGCCGCGCACACGGCCGGTGTCGTGCACCGGGACGTCAAGCCGGGCAACGTGCTGGTCACCGAGTTCGGCACGGTCAAGGTCACCGACTTCGGCACCTCGCGCGCGACCGACGAGGCGACCGTCACCGCGTCCGGGATGCTCGTCGGCACGCCCGCCTACCTGGCGCCGGAGGTGGCGCGGGGCGGCGCGGGCGGGTTCCCGGCGGACGTGTTCGCGCTGGGCGCGACCCTCTACGCGGCGACCGAGGGCACGCCGCCGTTCGGCGTGGACGGCAACACCATCGCCCTGCTGCACCGGGTCGCCGACGGCCGGTTCCCGCCGCCGCGCAACGCCGGTCCGCTGGCGCCGGTGCTGATGCGCCTGCTCGACCCCAACCCGGAGACCCGGCCGACCATGCCCGAGGCCGAGCGGATGCTGCGGACCGTGCGGTTCGACGGCGCCCCGACCCCGGTCCCGCCGCCGCCGACCCCGACCGCGCTCCTGGCCTCGCCGCTGGACCCGGTGCCCGACCCCGAACCGAAACCCGAACCGAAGCCCGCACCCACCCCGACACCGGCTCCGACGCCCACCCCGGCTCCGACGCCCACCCCCGCACCCACCCCGGCGCCGACCCGGTACGAGTCGCCGGTTCCCGGCGGGTCCGCGGCCGAGCGCCCGCCCACGACCACCCCGCCGCCCGCCGCCGCCCGGTCCGAGCACCCCGCCCCGCCGCCGGCCGGCCGGTCCGGTGGCTCCGGGTCGCCGCCCGCCGGCGAGGAGAAGCGAGGCGACCGCAAGGCTCTCGTCGCGCTCGCGATCGTCGCCCTGATCGCCGTCGTCTCGGTGGTCTACCTGCTCAACCGGGACGACGGCTCACCCTCGGCCGGTCCGGACGTGACCACCACGACCCAGCAGCCGACCACCGACGCCCAGCCGCCCCGAACCAGCGCGGAGCAGGAGCAGACCACCACCGCCGCTGCCGAGACCACGACCACCACCACGGCGGAACCGACGACCGAGAGCCCGGAGCAGCCCCAGCCGCCCGCCGACGTCAGCGCCGACCGGGCGTTGAGCGAGTACTACGGCCTGCTGCCGAACAACCTGGAAACCGCCTACGGCCGGCTGACCGACCGCTTCAAGGCGTCCCGGACGCCCACCTTCGCCGACTACCAGGGCTGGTGGGGCCAGATGAGCGCGGTGAACGTCAGCAACGTGCAGGCCGTCGGCCCGGAGACGGTGTCGGCGACGGTGTCGTACACGTTCAAGTCCGGCGGCACCCAGTCCGAGCAGCACGTCTACACGCTGGTCAAGGTCAACGGCCAGTGGGCGATCGACACCCAGAACGGGGCGTAGCCGGGAGCGGAGGGCCGGGCCGGCGCGTGCCGGCCCGGCCGGGGCCGGTCAGTCGAGCCGGCCCCGCCACACGTCGATCACCAGCACCGGCCGCATGCCCACCGACTCGTAGAGGCCGAGCGCGGGCGTCCGGTTGTTCGAGTCGACGTGCAGGACCGTGCCCACCCGCCCGTCGGCCGCGTCCAGGTGGAACGCGTGCCGCAGCAGGTGCTTGGCCACGCCCCGGCCCCGCGCCTCGGCGAGCACGCCGAGGTGGCCGACGTAGCCGCGGCCCTCGTCCGCGAACTGGTCGGTGCGCTCCAGGAACCCCACCGGCCGCCCGTCCAGCTCCGCCAGCCACAGCCCGGACCAGTCGAAGATCGACTTCCGGTCCTGCTTCTCGTGCCACTCCTCGTACGTGGTCGGCATGAAGCCGAAGTGCGAGGCGAACGACGCGGTCCACACCTCGTGCGCGACCCGCCGCGCGTCCTCGTCCACCGCCTGCCGCAGCACCAGCCCAGGGGCCGGCTCGGGCGGCGGCACGTCGCCGACGTGGTCGACCCGCATCCGGTGGAACGTGGTGGCGACCTCCATCCCCAGCGCGGCCACCCGCGCCGCCAGCGCCACGTCGTCCCGGTACACGCCGTGGCTGGTGGTCACGCCGTCCAGCCCGTGCTCGCGCGCCATCGCGCGGGCCCGGTCGAGCGCCCGCGCGAACAGCCAGTCGGCCAGCGCCGGGTCGCGCGCCACGACGTCCAGGTCGACCAGGCCGCTGCCGCCGTTGGCGTCGGTCGTCGCGTACCCGGCCGGCGCGCCCGCCGCGTCGAGCACCAGCCACGCGTCGCGCTCCAGGTCGAGCCCCGGCCGGGCCAGCTCGTCCCGCATGTCCTCCAGCGTGTAGTCGGCGAACCCGATCACCGCCGTGGTGTAGTCCTGCACCAGGCCGAGGATCGCCTCGGCGTCGTCCGGGCGTGGTGACCGGGCGGTGTGACCGGCGGGGAGGGCGTTCATGGCGGACATGGTGCGCGCGGACGGCAAGCCTGTCGAACGGGTTTCCCCGCGACTAGGGTGCTGCGGGTGATCGAGGGCGTCCGGCGGGTGTGGGTGGCGGTCCTGCTCGCGGTGGTCGCCGCGGTGGGTGTGCTCGCGGTGCTGGCGTTCCGGCCGCCCGCGCCGGTGGCGGACGCGCCGGCGGACGGGTTCGCGGCCGGCCGCGCCGAGCGGCACCTGCGGGAGGTCGCCCAGCGCCCGCACCCCATCGGCTCGGCGGACAACGAGCGGGTCCGCGGCTACGTCGCCGACACCGCCCGCGGGTTCGGGGCCGAGGTCGAGGTGGAGTCCGACGACGTCCTGCACGGTTGGCGGGACGTGACCAGGATCGCCACGGCGCACAACGTCGTCGCCCGCGTCCGGGGCTCGGACCCGTCGGTGAGCGGCGGCAAGGCGCTGCTGCTGGTCGCGCACTACGACTCGGTGCCGACCGGGCCCGGAGCGGCCGACGACGGCGCGGCGGTCGCGGCGATGCTGGAGACGATGCGCGCGCTGAGCACCAGTGGTGTGCGCAACGACGTCGTGTTCGTGTTCACCGACGGCGAGGAGGTCGGGACGCTCGGCGCGGAGGCGTACGTGCGGCGCCACGGCGTCGACGGGATCGGCGCGGTGCTGAACTGGGAGGCGCGCGGCAGCGGCGGGCCGGTGTGGATGTTCGAGACGGGCGCGGCCAACGGTCCGCTGGTGTCGGCGTTCGGCGAGGCGAGCAGCAGGCCCATCGCGAACTCGTTCGCCTACGAGGTGTACCGGCGGATGCCGAACTACAGCGACTTCACCGTGTTCCAGCGGGCCGGCGCGCGGGGGCTGAACAGCGCCTTCATCGAGCACGTCGGCGACTACCACTCGCCCTACGACGACGTGGAGCGGCTGGACCGGGGCAGCCTCCAGCACCACGGCGAGACGATGGTGGGGCTGGTCCGGGAGCTGGGCGACCGCGACCTGCGGGCGGGTGGCCCGGACGCGGTCTACTTCGACCTGTTCTCCCGGGTGCTGGTGAGCTACCCGACGTGGTTCGCGGTGGCGCTCGCCGCGGCGACGGTGCTCGCGCTGGCGGTCCTGCTGGTCCTGGGCGTCCGAAGTGGACGGTTGCGGTGGCGGGCGGTGCTCGCGGTCGCCGGGGTGGCGGTCGGCGCGGTGGTCGTGGCGGGCGCGCTGGCGTTCGCGGCGTGGGCGCTGGTGGCGGCGGTGCGGCCGGAACTGGCCTTCCTGGCGCTGTCCGAACCTCCGGAGCGGGGCTGGTTCGTCGCCGGGTTCGCGGTGCTGGGGCTGGCGGTGCTGGTCGCGGCGGCCCGGGTGGCGCGGCGGTGGTCGTCGGCCGAGGTGGTGGCCGGCGTGCTGGTGCTGACGGCCGTGCTGCTGGCGGCGGTGACGGTGGTGGTGCCGGGCGCCGGTTTCCTGTTCCAGTGGACGCTGCTGCTCGGCCTGCCCGCCCTGTGGGCGACGCGGCTGGCGTTCCTGCCCGCCCTGGTGGCCGCGGCGGTCTACCCACCGCTGGTCGGCACGATGACGGTGGCGCTGGGCATGCCGCTGAGCGCGGTCGCGGTGGTGTTCGCGGCGCTGGCGGGCGTGCTGCTGCTGCCGCTGCTGGGCGCGCTGCCGGGGCTCGGCCCGACGGCGGCGGGCGTGGCCGCGGTCGCGGTGGCGCTGCTGGCCGTGGGCCTGGTCCGGTTCGGCTTCGCGCCGACCGAGCCGCGCCCCGACTCGCTGATCTACCTGCTGGACACCGGCGCGAACGAGGCGAGCTGGCTGTCCGCCGACCCCGCGCCCGACGCGTGGACGTCGCGGGTGCTGGGGCAGGACCCGGAACGGGTGACGCTGACCGACACCCACCCGGCGCTGGACGAGCCGCTGATGCGCGCCGACGCGCCCGACCTGGCCCTGCCCGCCCCGACCGCCGCCGTGGTGGCGTCAGCCGACGGCGACGCGCGGACCGTCACGTTCCGCGTCACGCCGACCGACCGGGCCTGGCGGACCCAGGTGACGCTGTCCGAGGACGGGCGGCGAGGCTGCCGGTTCGGCGACGCGGACCTGCCCGGCTCGAAGCTGGAGCTGTACGGGACGCTGAGCCGGGACATCACCTGCGACCTCGACCCCGGCGCCCGGCTGGGCGTCGCGGTGACCGACCACTGGATCGGCCTGCCCGCCGAGGCGGCGGCCCTGGTCGGCCCGCGCCCGCCCGACGCGATGCCGGTCCAGTCCGGCAACCGCCCCTACGACGCCGCCCTGGTCCGCGCCACCTTCGAGCTCTGACCGCCGAGCACGCGGGCGCGCTCACAGTCGTGCAGGGTGCCTTCCGCCGGCCGGTTCACCGGCAGGCGCGCGGCGCGGTAGGGGACCGCTCGTCGGCGGTGTGCGGCATGCTCCTGGACGCCGAAGTTGTGCACCGCCAGGTCCTGTGGTCGTGGATCGAGTTGAACACCTCGCCGGGCGTGGCGTCCTCCAGCCAGAACAGGTCGTACGACTCCAGCGCCTTGCCCAGCCGCACCGCCTCGAACACACCGGGCACGTGCCGCAGGTACGCGCGGGTGTCCCAGGTCTCCTCCACCGGCAGCGCCGTCGGCCGCGCGGGCTCGTAGTCGTACCGCCCGAGCTGGTCGTCCGCGAGTCCACCGGTCCGCTGACCAGCCGGAAGGTCGCCGGACGCGGGTAAAGTGGACGCCATGCGCACACGGCCGACGTTGAGCTGGACGCCGACCGGCGCACCGCTGCCGCGCACGACCAGCCTGGACGAGGTGGCGCCGGTGCTCGCCCGGGGCCGGGTGCTGGTGCTCAGCGGCGCCGGCCTGTCCACCGAGTCCGGCATCCCGGACTACCGGGGCGCGGCGGGCAGCCTGCGCAAGCACACCCCGATGACCTACGAGGAGTTCGTGGGCGACGTCGAGGGCAGGCGGCGGTACTGGGCGCGCAGCCACCTCGGCTGGCGGACCATCGCCCGCGCCGCGCCCAACACCGGCCACCACGCGGTGGCGCGGCTGCACGCCCGCGGCCACCTGTCCGGCGTCATCACGCAGAACGTCGACGGCCTGCACCAGGCCGCCGGCACGCCCGACGTGGTCGAGCTGCACGGCGGCCTGGACCGGGTGGTGTGCCTGGACTGCGGCGCGGTGAGCGCCCGGGAAGCCCTCGACCGCCGGTTCCGCGCCGCCAACCCCTCGTTCGAGGCGACCTCCGACCGGGTCAACCCCGACGGCGACGTGGACCTGCCCGAGTCCGAGGTGCGGTCGTTCCGGCTGGTCGGGTGCGCCGACTGCGGCGACGGCGTGCTGAAGCCGGACGTGGTGTTCTTCGGCGAGAACGTGCCCCGGGCGCGCGTCGAGCGGTGCTACGACCTGGTCGACTCCGCCGACGCGCTGCTGGTGCTCGGCTCGTCGCTGACGGTCATGTCCGGCCTGCGCTTCGTCCGCCGCGCCGCGACCGCCGGCACGCCCGTGCTGATCGTCAACCAGGGCGAGACCAGGGGCGACGTCCACGCGACCGTCCGCGTCGACCTGCCGCTGGGCCGGGCCCTGACCGACCTGCTCGACCGGCTCTAGCCCCGGCGCAGCCGCAGCACGCAGTCGGAGCGGGTGCCGTGCTCGCCGTGCGGTCCGGTCATCTCCCGCTCGACCAGCTCGTCCACCTCGACCACCCACTCCGGGCCGGGGTCGACCGCGGCCAGCACGTCGGCGTTGGTCGGGAACCGGAAGTCGGCGAGCTCCTGGTGGTCCGCCCAGCTCGGCCCGGCGGCGTGCCCGACGACCAGCAGCACGCCGCCGGGCGCCACCGCCTTCGCCGCCCGCGCCAGGATGCCCTCCCGCTCGCCCTCCGGCGCCACCGTCGAGTGCAAGAACTGCGCCGAGACCAGGTCGAACTCCCCGCTCGGGAACGAGCTGCCCAGGTCGTGCCGCTGCCAGTCGATCCGGTCGGCCAGCCCGGCCTCGGCGGCCTGCGCCGCGCCCCTGGCCATCGCGGTCGCCGACACGTCGACCGCGGTCACCCGCCAGCCGCGCCCGGCCAGCCACAGCGCGTCACCGCCCTCGCCGCAACCGAGGTCCAGCGCGGCGCCGGGCGCCAGGTGCGCGACCTCGCGGGCCAGCAGCTCGTTGACCTTGCCGGTCCAGACTTGGCCGCGGTCGCGGTAGAACGTCTCCCAGTACTCTTCTGCGGTCTCCATGCCTCGATGGTGCGGACAACCCGGCACAAGTGGCAAACAAAGTTGCCGATCCGGCAACTCGGGCGCCGGTGCAACCCCCGGCGGCACAAGTGCGTAGTGGTGGTGACCGCAGGACATCGGGGGAGGGCGACGGGTGGGACGCGACGACGAGTTCGCCCAGTTCTTCGCGAGCCGGTTCGACCAGGCTCGACGCACGGCGCACGCGCTGTGCGGGAATTGGCTTGAGGCGGAGGAGATCGCGCAGCACGCATTCGTCCGCATGTACGCCCACTGGCCCAAGGTGCGCCGCGACAGCGCGGAGGCGTACCTGCGCACGGTCGTGACCAGGATCTTCCTCGACTCGCGCCGCCGGGGCAGGCGGCGCGAGCAGGTGGTGGCCTCGCCGCCGGAGTCCGCCGTCGAGCCGGACACCGCCGGCGCCGACGAGCGCCAGCCGCTGCTGGCCGCGCTGCAGCACGTCCCACCGCGGCAGCGGGCCGTGCTGGTGCTGCGGTACGCGCACGACCTGTCGGTCGAGCAGGTGGCGGAGGCGCTGCGGTGCTCGACCGGCACGGTCAAGAGCCAGACCGCCCGAGGCTTGCAGACGCTCCGCGACGCCTATCGCGGCGCGGTGACACCGGGGAGCGCGTGATGTGGCGAGACGAGCAGGAGCTGAGCGGCGCGTTGAAGTCCGAGGTGGACGGGCCCGCGCCCGCCGCGCGCACGGACCTGGCGGACGTGCTGAAGCGCGGCCGTCGCCGGTTGCTGGCCCGCCGCGCGGGCGCGACCGCCGGGGTCCTGGCGGTCGTCGGTGCCATCGGGTTCGGCACGGTCGCGCTCGGCGACCTCGCCGCGCCCCACTCGCCCCCCGCCGCCGGCAACTCCGACGGCGACCCCGACGGTCCGGCGGTGACGACGGCGCCCGCGCCCGCGTCCGTGAGTCCGGAGTGGACGGTGGTGGACCTGCCGACGCGCACCCCCTACGCCACGTTCACCCCGGCGTGGACCGCGCCACCGCCGCCCGGCCGGGAGATCCGGTCGATCCCGCAGTGCGACCTGGGCAGCGGCAGCTCGTTCACCACCTGGCTCTCGCCCCGCCCCGATGAGTCCCTGATGGGCGCGTGGGCGACGGCGGTCGCGCAGGTCGCGTCACCCGCACAGGTGAGCGGGCCGCACACCCGGGTGATCCCGGCGAACAAGGCCAAGGGGCCCGACCAGGTCGACGCGCACCTCCAGTGGATCGACGTCACCGACGACCTCGGCACCGGCAGCGTCGCCTTGGAGGTCGGCCGCAGCACCGCCGCCACCCCGGTCGCGGCCGCCGACGACGAGGCGTTCGCCGAGGGCAACTGCGCGCCCCCGCGCCGGTTGGTCCGCCCGGACCGGACGGTGCTCCAGTTCTACCCGGTGCGGGCGAGCGAGCCGTTCCAGTCGCTGTTGCAGGAGCTGCGCGTCTACACGCCGTCGGGCGCGATCTACGCGATCACCCTGCGGAACTTCGGCAGCCCCGACTTCCGGTACCGGGAGGAGGACTCGTCGTTCGACCGCACCGGCGCGGGGCGCGCGACCCTGCCGCTGACCGAGGAGCAGTTGACCAGGATCGGCCTCGCGATCGCCGACGCCGACCGATGAACTCGTTGCGTAGTCAGAAGAATCCCTCGATCGTGTAGTCGCCTATCGCTCGAAAGAGTCGGGACCACCGGGGTTCTACGCTGCCCTTCCGATATCGGGATCACACCGACCGCCGCCGCGCGCCGGGTGCCTCCAGGGGAAGAGTCGCGTGACTGGTTACCTCGAACTCGCCGCGTCCGCGGTGCTGTACGCGCTGGGCATCGTGGCCCAGTCGGTCGCCTCCCGGCGCGCCGACGAGGGCGGCGGCGGGCTCGGGCTGCTCGCCAGGCTCGCCCGCGACCGGCTGTACCTGCTGGGGTTCGCGGGCCAGGTCGGCGGGTTCGCGCTGGCGTTCCTGGCCCGCGCCCGGCTGCCGCTCTACCTGGTGCAGGCCGGTTCCTCGTGCGCGGTCGGGCTGGCCACGCTGTTCGGCATCGCCGTGCTCGGCTGGCGGGTCCGCACGATCGAGGTCGTGGTGCTCGCGGTGATGGCCACCGGGCTGGTGCTGCTGGTCGCGGCGGCCACGCCGTCGACCGCGCACGACGTGCCGCAGGGCCTCGGCATCGTCCTGTTCGGACTGCCGGTGGTCGCGCTCGTGCTGGTGCAGCGGCGGGTCGGCGGCGTGGTGCCGCTGGCCGCGGCGGCCGGCCTGGCGTTCGCCGTGGTCGCCATGACCAGCCGCACGCTGGCCGACGAGCCGCTGACCGGCCTGCCGCTGTACCCGCTGGCGTGGTTGATGGTCGTCGCCGCGCTGGTCGGCCAGTCCTACCTCGCCCTGGCCCTGCGCCGCGGCTCGGCCACCTCGACCGTGGCCACCATGGACGCCACCACCGTCGTGCTCACCTCGGTCATCGGCATCGCCGCGCTGGGCGACCGGATCACCCCCGGCCGCGAGTGGTGGGTGGCGCTCGGCGTCGCGCTCGTCGTGTCCGGCGTGCTGCTGCTCGGCTACGGCGACCGGTTCGTGAAGAGCGCCGACCGGGTGACCCGATGACCACCGCCAGCGTCTCCCTCGACCTGGACAACCTCTGGGCGTACCTCAAGACGCACGGCGACCCCGAGTGGGAGCGCCGGCCCAGCTTCCTGCCCACCGCCGTGCCCCGGCTGCTGGAGGCGTTCGGCGCGCACGGCCTCACCACGACCGTGTTCGTCGTCGGCGCGGACGTCGAGCGTGAGGACGGCGCGCGGGCCGTCGCCGCCATCACCGCCGCCGGGCACGAGGTCGCCAACCACTCCTACGGCCACGAGCCCTGGCTGCACCGCTACACCCGCGACCGGCTCGAAGCCGAGCTGGCCCGCACCGAGGACGCCATCACCGCCGCCGGCGCGCCGCGGCCGACCGGGTTCCGCGGCCCCGGCTACAGCGTCACCCACGACCTGCTGGAACTGCTCGCCGAACGCGGTTACCGCTACGACGCCAGCACGCTGCCCACCTGGATCGGCCCGCTCGCCCGCGCCTACCACAACCGCACCGCGCCGACCGGCGGCGACCGCGACCTGTTCGGCGGCTTCTCCCGGGTCCGCGCGCCCAACGCCGCCTACCGCTGGCGCGTCGGCACGGGCCTGGTCGAGCTGCCGGTCACCACGATGCCGCTGCTGCGCGTGCCGATCCACGGTTCCTACTTGCTGCAACTGCACCAGGTGTCGCCGCGCTTGGCGCGTGGTTACTTCACGGCGGCGCTGCGGTTGTGCCGGGCGCGCGGTGTGCAGCCGTCGTTGTTGTTGCACCCGACCGACGTGCTGGGCGCGGCCGAGGCGCCCGGGATGGAGTTCTTCCCCGGCATGGCGGTGCCGGGCGCGCGGAAGGTCGAGTTCCTGGGGTGGGTGCTCGGCGCGCTGCGGGCGCACTTCGACGTCGTCGGCACCGGCGCGCACGTCGCCCGGCTCGAAGCGGGGTTGCGCGAGCACGACACCGGGATGCTGGCGCGGTGCGGCGGATGACCTGGCTGCTGCGCGCCCTGACGTGCGCGACGGTGTTCGCCGCGCCGCTGGAGGGCTACCTGCTCCAGGCGCACGGCCAGCTGGCCAAGCTGCCGCCCGCGTTGCTGGTGGGTGCGTGGGTGGTGGCGCGGGTGCGGCAGCGCCGGGCGCCGGTCGTGCATTCAGCGCTCGGAATCCTAGCGCTGCTAGCAATCGTGCTGCTGATAACTTCCGCGGTGCACGCGGGCGGGGTGCACACGGCCGAGTACGCGCTGCGCTGGCTGCCGTTCTTGCTGGTGACGGCGGTGCTGGTGGACGTCGTGGCGCGCGAGGTGCCGATCCGGGCGGTGCTCACGGCCACCGTCGCCGGCGCGGTGGTGGCGGCGGCGGGGGCGCTGCACACCATGGTGGCGGAAGGCGGCACCCGCGCCTCCGGACCCCTGGAGGACCCGAACGACCTGGCCTACTTCCTGGTCGCCGCCCTCCCCCTCCTGACCGCCCTCCGCCGCTCCCGACCAACCGCTCCACGCCAGTCGAGGCCGGTCACCTCGCACTGGCCAGGACCGGCCACCTCTCGTTGGCCAGGACCCGGCTCCTCGCACTGGCCGGGCCCGACCGCTCCGCACGGGCCGGGTCTGACCGCTCCGCACGAGTCAGGATCGGCCGTTCTGCACCGGTCGGGGTTCGCCGCTCCGCACCAGCCGGCGCCGGCCGATCCCGAGCAGTCGGGTCCGGCCGCTCCACACCGGTCGCGGTCGGTCGCGTCGCGCTGGTCGCGGTCGGTCGCTTCGCGTCAGCCGGGATCTGCTGCCTTGCGCCGACCGAGGTCGCTTTTCTTGAGCAGGCCGGGATCTGTCGCCGCGTGGTGCTCGGGGTCGGTTGGTCGGCGCCGGGTGGAGGCGGTGGCGATCGGTGTCGCCACCGTGGTCCTCGCGGCGGGTGCGGCGGCGACGTTGTCCAGGGGTGGGGGGCTCGCCCTTGGCGCGGCGGTGGCGTGGTTGTTGTTCCGGCGGGCGTTGCCGTTGAGGGCGTTGGTCGGTGGTGTGGTGGCGCTGGTTGTCCTCGGGGGAGCGGTGGCGTTGTTCGCCGGGCCCGTCCTGGACCGCGCGCTGCGGGAGAAGGTCTACATCGCCGAGACCAATGTGGACACCCGTGAGCTGCGCTGGCAGGCCGCCGCCCGGATGGTCGCCGACCACCCGGCCCTCGGGGTCGGCCCAGGCGGTTTCCGGGCCGGGTACCCCGCCGCCTCGCACAACGCCGAGATCGACGAGCAGACCCCCGTGGCGCACAACATGTACCTGGAGGTGGCCGCCGAGCTGGGCCTGCCCGGCTTCGCGCTGTTCGCCGCCCTCCTCGTGCTCACCGCCGCCACCAGCGAACGCGTCCGCCGCGCCACCGACGACCCGCTGCCCGTGGTCGCGGTGCAGGCGGCGCTGATCGCGGTCGTGGTGGCGTCCACCTTCCTGTCCGAGCAGTACTACCTGCCGTTGTGGTCGCTGGTCGCCGTCGTGGCAGCGGCCGACCTGCGCTTGAGGAGGACGAGCGACCTTGCGTGTGCTCCACGTGATCAGTGAGATGGGTACCGGCGGCGCCGAAGCCCTCGTCGCCGGGATGGCCCGGTCGGGCGCGCAGTTCGGCTGGCAGTCGGCCGTGGCCAGCGGCGGCGGGCACCGGGCGGAGGCGTTGCGCGCCCTCGGCGTGCCGACGTTCACCGTGCCGGTGGCCCAGCGCCGGCCCACCGGCGTGCTGCGCGCCACCACGGCCACCAAGGCCGCGATCCGCAGCTTCCAGCCGGAGGTCGTGCTGGCGCACAACGTGTCGGCCAGCCTGGTCGCCCGGCTCGCCGTGCTGCCGCGCCGGCTGCCGCTGCTGACCGTCTTCCACGGCGTGGCCGAGACCGACTACAGCGGCGCGGCCCGCATCCTGCGGCGCACCTCGCGCACGGTCGTCGCGGTCGCCGACGCCACCGCCGACCGGCTGCGCGCCGCCGGCGTCCACGACCCGGTGGTGATCCCGAACGCGGTGTTCCCGCAGCCCGAGCGGGTGAACCGGAACGCGGTCCGCGCGGTGCACGGCGTTGCGCCGGACGTGCCGGTCGCGCTGTGCCCGGCCCGGCTGGAACCGCAGAAGCGGCACGACGTGCTGCTGGAGGCGTGGGCCCGGCTGGGCGGCGACGCGGTGCTGTGGCTGGCGGGCGACGGCAGCCTGCGGGACGTGCTGCGCCTGCGCGCCGCCGAACTGGGCGTCCAGCACCGGGTCCGGTTCCTCGGCAACCGCTGCGACGTGCCCGACCTGCTGGCCGCCGCCGACGTCACCGTGCTCACCAGCGACTGGGAGGGCATGCCGGTCGCGGTGCTGGAGTCGCTGGCCGCCGGCCGACCGGTGGTCGCGACCGACGTGGACGGCGTGCGGCAGGCGCTGTCCGGCGGTGGCGGCGTGGTGGTGCCCCGCCGCGACCCGGCGGCGACGGCCGACGCGCTGCGGTCGCTGCTGCTCGACCCCGCGGCACGGGCGGAGCTGGCCGAGGCGGGCCGCGCGGCCGTGCGGCGCGAGCACGACCCGCGCCTGCTGATGCGGTCCTACGACGAACTGCTGCGCACCGCGATCGGAGCGTCATGAAGTCCTGGAGCGCCCTGAAGCCCTGGAGCACCCTGAAGGGCTGGGACCCGCGGGTGCTGCTGCGGCCGTTGCCGGTGAGCGTCGGCGTGGCGCTGCTGGTCGCGTCGACGGTGGTGCTCGCGGTCGAGCTGACCGGCGACGAGTACGAGAGCCGCGTCGGCCTGCTCGCGGTGCCCGGCGAGCCGGTCGAGACCGCGCAGGCCGGGTTCGGCGAGGTCGTCGCCCTGTCGCTGCCCGCGCTGGTGGAGGTGGCGCGCACCCCGACGGCGCTGCGCGCCGCGGCCGACGAGCTGGGCGTCACGACCGACGACCTGGCCCGCCGCGTGTCGGTGGAGCTGGTGCCCGCCTCCGGGCTGGCCCGGCTGTCGGTCCGGGCCGACACCGCCGACCGGGCCGCGCAGGCCGCGACCCGGATCGCGCGGACCGTGGTGGACTCCGACCTGCTCGCCCCGGTCGCCCGGCTGCGGCTGCTGGACCGGCCCGAGACGACGCGGGTCGCGCCCGACCGGCCGCTGGGATGGGGACTGGCCCTGGTCGGCGGGGTGGTGGCCGGGCTGGTCGCCTACGCCGCGCACCACCTGCGGCGGACCAGGTTCCGCGACCGGACCAGGGCCGCGCTCGCCGCCGGCGGCGTGTGGCACCCGGTGGCCGTGCTGCCGGGCGACGACCCCGGGTTGGCGCGGCGGCTGGCGGTGCTGTGCGAGGCGTCGGCCCGGCCCGCCCGGGTGGTGGCGGTGGCGCCGGAGCTGGCCGAGCGCGCCGAGGAGCTGGCCGCCGAGCTGCCGGACAAGACCGGTGAGCCCGCCGACGGCGACGCGGTGATCGCGCTCGTGCCGACGGCGGGCGCGCGGCAGGACGAGCTGGCGACCGTGGTCGGCGCGCTGCCGCCCACCTCGACCGTGGTGGCGGTGGTGACGTGCTGAGGACCGCGGCGTTGAAGGACCGGACCCGGCTGCTCGCCGCCTTGGTGGCGGTGGTGGGCGCGGTGGCGGCGTGGCGCGCGTTGCGGCCCTCGTGGCAGGCGCCGCTCCCGACTGCGGCGACGGCGGCCGAGGAGCGGATGCAGGACTTCCGGGACGCGCTGTACTTCCCGATCCGCGAGTTCCTGGCGGGCGGCGACCCCTACCTGCCCGCGACGATGTTCGAGCACTGGCCGGTGCGCCAGAGCTTCAACCTCTACCAGCCCTACCACCTGCTGCTGCACGCGCCGTTCGCGCTGCCCGGCTACCGGGTGGGCGCGGTGGCGTTCGCGCTCGCGTCGCTGGTGCTGCTGTTCGCGCTGGCGGTGCTCGCGGCGGGTCGGCTGCGCCCGCACGTGCCGTTGGCGCTCGGCACGGCGGTGATCGCGACGCTGCTGGTGCTCAGCCAGGTCGGCAAGGCCCAGCTGTACGTCGGCCAGGTGAACCCGCTGATCGCGGTCGGCGCGGCGGGCGCGCTGCTGGCCCGGCACGACGCGCCCAAGTGGGCGTCGGTCGCGCTGGCGCTGGCGTGGCTCAAGCCGCAGTTCGGCCTGCCGCTGGCGGTGCTGCTGTTCGTGCGCGGCTCGCGGCAGGTGGCGCTGGTCGGCACGGCGGTCGCGGCGGTGGCGAGCCTGGTCGTGGTGGTGCCGCTGGTCGTCCGCGACGGCGGGGTCGGGCCGTTCCTGGACGTGCTCGCGGCGAACGTCGAGCACGCCGGCCGGACCGCGTACGGCGCGGTGGACTCGCTGACGGCGCAGCGGATCGACCTCGCCGCGGTGCTCTACCGCGCCACCGGCTGGCTGCCGTTCGGCGCGGAACCGCTGGCGCTGGTCGGCGTGCTGGTGGTGAGCGCGGTGCTGGTGCGGCGGCTGGACCGGATGGGCGAGCGGGCCGCGGCGGACCTGCTGACCTGCCTGGCGGTCGTGGTGGCGGTGGTGCACCAGCCCGGTGACGTGCTGATCGCCGTGCCGTCGCTGGTGGCGGTCGGTTCGGTGTGGTGGCGGTGCCGGCGCAGGCGGGACTGGCGGTTCATCGGCCCGGCGCTGGTGCTGCTGCTCGTGCCGTTCGCGCACCTGCACTTCGTCAGCCTGGCGATCCGGGCGGTGGCGGGCGTGCGGGTCGACGTGACGGTGGACGGCGTGGCCGTGGTGGCGGCGTGGGTGCTGGTGGTGGGGTTCGCGGCGACCCGCCGCTGCTCGGCCGTCGGCACGGTGGCGCGGGCGTGAGGCGCGGTGGCGCGGGCGTGAGGCGCGGTGGCGGGGGTGTGACAGGCGTCGGTGGGCAGGCCGTGCGCGGCTCGCTGTGGCTGTTCGGCGTCAACCTGGTCAGCAAGGGCAGCCAGATGGCCGTCACGCTGGTGCTGGCCGCCTTCCTCACCGAAGAGGGGTTGGGACTGGTCGCGCTGGCCGTGGCGCTGGTGAACATCGGCCAGGTCGTCCAGTCGATGGGCGTGTACGACGTGGTCAGCCGGACCGACCGGGACCCGGGCCGGGTGGCGGGCACGCTGCTCGTCCTCAGCGCCGGGACCGGGGCGGCGCTGGCCCTGGCGCTGGTGGTGGCGGCGGACGGGATCGCGCACGCGCTGGACGCGCCGTCGGTCGCGCCGCTGGTGCGGCTGGCGGCGGTGAGCCTGCCGTTCTCGGCGGTGGCGGGCGTGCAGCTGGGGCTGCTGCACCGCGAACTGGACTTCCGCCGCCGGCTGCTGCCCGACGCGGGCGGCGCGGTGCTCGGCGCGGTGGTGACGGTCGTGCTCGCGGTGGCGGGCGCCGGACCGCACTCGCTGGTCGTCGGGCTGCTGTGCACGGCGGTCGCGCAACCCGTGCTGGGCGTGGTGGTGGGCGTGCGGGTGCGGCCGGTGTGGGACGCGGACGCGGCGGGCGAGGCGTTGCGGTGGATCGCGGTCGTCGGACCGGGCGCGCTGGTGGCCGTGCTGCTGATCAACGTCGACTACCTGGCGATCTCCCGGGTGCACGGCGCGGACGCGGTCGGCGTGTACTCGCTGGCGTTCCGGATCGCCTGGGTGCCCTACATCCTGGTGGCGGTGGTGCTCGGCGGGGTGGTGCTCCCGCTGTGCGCGCGGCTGCTCCGGGAGGAGCGGGGGGCGGGGTTGGCGGTGGTGGTCGGCCGGTTCACGGCGGTGGTGCTGGCAATCACCGGAGGTCTGTACGCGGTCACGGCGGCGTTGGCGGACCGGGTGGTGGTGTTCGGCGAGCGGTGGGCGGGTGCGGCGACGCCGTTGGCGCTGCTGTGCCTGTACGGGCTGGGGATCGGGTTGCTGCACCTGTGGTACCAGGTGCTGAAGGCGGCCGGGCACGCCCGGCGCTACCTCGCGCTGGAGGTCGGCCACCTGGTGCTGCTGGTCGGCGGGCTGCTGGTGTTCACCCGGCACGGGGTGGTTGCCGTCGCGCTGGTGCAGGTCGTGGCGGCGTGGCTGGTGGTGCCGTGCACGTGGTGGGCGTTGGCGCGGCGGGGGATCGGGCCTCCGGTCGGGGTGCTGGCGCGCGGTGCGGCCGGGGTGGTCGTGGCGGCGGCGCTGGGGTTCTTCGTCGGTGACCTGTTCGGGCCGCCCGGGTCGGTGGCGGCCGTGCTGGGTGAGGGGGTCGTGGTGGCGGTGGTGTGCGGGGTGGTCCTGCTGGCGGCTAACCGGGAGGTGTTGCGTCGATGAAGGTCGTGCACGTCAGTCAGCCCGTGACGGCGGGAGTGGCGGGAGTGGTGCTGGAGCTGGTCCGGGCGCAGCGGGACCTGGGGTGGGCGGTGACCGTGGTCTGCCCGCCGGGTCCGCTCGCCGACCGGGCGCGCGGCCTCGGGGTGGAGGTGCGGGCCTGGTCCGCCGGGCGTCGGCCGGGGATCGGGATGGCGGCGGAGGCGGTGCGGCTGCGCCGGGTGCTGCGGGAGCTGGCGCCGGACGTGGTGCACCTGCACAGCTCCAAGGCCGGGTTGGTCGGGAGGTTGGTGGTGCGCGGGCGGGTGCCGACGTTGTTCCAGCCGCACATGTGGTCGTTCCAGAGCGTCGGAGGGCCGGTGGGGTGGGCGTCGCGGGAGTGGGAGCGGGTGGCCACCCGGTGGACGCACCAGCTGGTGTGCGTGAGCGACGACGAACTCGCCGCGGGGCGGGCGGCCGGGGTGGGTGGACCGGCCGAGGTGGTGTGCAACGGGGTGGACCTCGACCGGTTGCGGCCCGGGGATCGGGGCGCGGCGCGGCGTCGGCTGGGGTTGCCGGAGGCGCCGACGGCGGTGTGCGTGGGTCGGTTGGCGTCGTTGAAGGGGCAGGACCAGCTGCTCGCGGCCTGGCCGGTGGTGCGGGCGCGGGTGCCGGGGGCGCGGTTGGTGCTGGTCGGCGACGGGCCGATGGCGGAGCGGTGGCGGGCGGAGTGCGGGGACGAGTCGGTGCTGTGGTGGGGGCACTGCGACGCGGTGGCCGATTTCTACGCGGCGGCGGACGTGGTGGTGCTGCCGTCGCGGGAGGAGGGGATGGCGCTGGTGCCGTTGGAGGCCATGGCTTGTGGTCGGTCGGTGGTGGGGTTCGACGTGGGTGGGGTGCGGCAGAGCGTGGGGGAGGCGGGGGAGGTGCTGGCGGCGGGTGATGTCGGAGCACTGGCCGAGGCGGTCGCTGCTCGCCTCGCCGACCCGGCTCGGGCGGATTCGGAGGGGGTTCGCGGGAGGCGGCGCGTGGAGCTGCTGTTCGACCGCCGGCAGACGGCGGACCAGGTGGCCACCCTGGTCGACAAGCTCGTGGTGGGCGCCCTGTGACCCGCGAGTCGAACGCTCACGTACCGCGTGTCGAACGTTCCCGTACCCCGAGTTCAACGCTCACGTCCCGCGCGTGTCCTACGTTCCGGTCGCGCGTGTCCTACGTTCCGAACGCGAGAGTCCTACGTTCGGGGTGTGAGAGTCCTACGTTCGGGATGGGTGAGTTCAACGTTCAGGTGGGGTTCAGAGTTCAGGGCGGTGGTGCTGTCCGGCTTGATTTGACATGGGGCCCTTACGGGCGCCCTATGCAGGCCAAAGCCGGCAGGCCCGGCGGGGAAGAGCGTCCCGCCGGGCCTGCCGGCTTCGTCCAGCCTATGGCACCCGAACCCATGTCAAATCAAGCCTCGGTGGGTTGGCTGCGGGTCCGTTGTGGAGGTGGGTTGGGGTGACTTCGGTGCGGCCGTTGAGGGTGGCGTACTTGCTCACGCAGGACAGCGGGGGGCCGGTGGATGTGACGGTTCGGTTGGCGCGGGCGTTCATCGGTGGGGGTGAGGTGGAGGTGAGGGTGTTCGGGCCGGTTCCGCGGCGGGGGGCGAAGGGGTTGGCGGGGCACCACGAGTTGGTGGAGGTGGGGGACAAGGCGGACGTGTTGGCAGGGCGTCGTGCGCGGGCGGTGGTGAGGGCTTGGCGGCCGGATGTGGTGCACGCGCAGGATCGGCGGGCCGGGTTGGTCGGGGCCGGGTTGCGGTGGGGGCACGAGGTGGTGCAGACGTACCACGGTGTGCCGGATGACGTGGGGGAGGAGTGGTTCCGGGGGGTGCCGCGGGCTGTTGGGCCGTCGGCGTACACGCGGGCGGTGTTGGCGGCGGATGCGGTGGTGGCGCGGGCGGTGCGGAGGACGGTGGTGCCGGCGTCGGAGATGGGGAGTTTCCTGTCACGGCGGTTGCGGGTGCCGGGGGATCGGTTGGTGCACATAGACAACTGCGTGGAGCCCGCGCACGTCCAGCCGCCGGTGGGGGTGGTGCGGCGGTTGGTCTTCGTGGGGTTGTTGGTGGAGCGGAAGGGGTTGGCGACGTTGTTGACGGCGTTGGCCCGGCCCGGGGTGATGCCTGAGGACGCCACGTTGACGGTGGTGGGGGACGGGCCGGAGCGGGAGCGGGCGGAGCGGTTGGCCGCGGAGTTGGGGGGGAGGGTGGAGTTCCTGGGATTCCGGGAAGATGTGCCCGAGCTGTTGCGGCACCACGACGCCTTGGTCCTGCCGTCGGTGATGGAGCAGCAGCCGTTGGTGGTGGCGGAGGCGATGGCGGCGGGGAAGCCGGTGGTGGCGACGGACACCGGTGGGGTGGCCGACATGCTCGGGGGTGCGGGCGGTCTGCTGGCGGCGCCTGGTGACGTCGAGCAGTTGGCGGGGAGGTTGCGCGAGTTGTTCGCGGAGCCGGAGCCGGGGCGGGTGGGGCGGTTGCTCGCCGAACGGGCGCGGGAGAGGTTCGCGCCGGAGGTTTGTGCGCGGCGGCACCTCGCCCTCTACCGCGAGGTGGTGCGGGAGGGCGGAGGTGCCGGTGAGGTCGCGGGTAGTGAGGTGGTCGGTGGGGGTTGAGGGGCGCTAGGGAGTTGGGGAGGGCTAGGGGGTTGGGGGGAGGGGGGAGGTGGTGGTCGGAGTGGTGGGGGTTGGAGCTGGGGTGGTGGTGGTGGGGGTTGGGGTGGTTGGTGCGGTGGGGGTGGTGGTGGGGCGGACGAGGATGAGGGCGTCGCTGGCGGCCAGTTCGACGGTTTCCGGGGTGGGGGAGCCGCCGTCGATGTTCACCAGGCCGGGGGGTGGGGCGATGCGGGCCGGTTTGCCCGTGGGGTTGACGGCGACGTAGCCGCCGGTGAAGCGGCGGTCCCAGATGCCGGAGGGGAGGCGGTTGGCGGTTTCGGTCGCCTCTCCCAGGTTCGAGTCCTGGTAGCGGGACCAGTCGGGGTCGCGGTAGTCCCTGGTGGTGGCGCCGGACCAGCAGGTGTGCGGGCTGGCGAGCAGGGCGGCGGTGGCGTAGCCGACGCGTTGTTCGCGCGCGCCCTTGGTGTGGGTGATGAGGAGCAGCCAGGACTCGCCGAGGGCGGCCTGGGAGCGCAGTTCCTTCCACTCGTTGCCCTTGAACGTCAGCAGTTCGCCCGAGCCGTTGTCGTGCAGGCTGAAGTTCTCCTCCATCGCACCGTCGTAGCGGGAGTGGGCGGCCCACCGGCCGGCGGTCAGGTGCGACTCCGACACGTTCGGGATCAGCATCTTCCCGGCCTTGCGCAGGGCGTCGCCCGCGGTGGTGAGGAAGGCGTCCATGCCCTCGCGGATGATCCGGTCGGACTCGGCGGCGTCGGCGGCGCCCTTGAGGACGGCCGACGAGTAGTACTTCAGGCTGCTGAAGTCGTTGTCCGCCAGCACGCCGTCCCAGCCCTCGCGCACCACCTCGGTGGTGACGGCCTCGCTCCACGCCTTCTGGTAGGCCGGGTCCCACACGGTCATCTGCCAGTGCTTCGGGTAGGTCTTCCACTCGATGCGCTTGCCGTCGGTGTCCACGGCGAACCAGTGCGGGCTCTCGCGCTGCGCCTTGAAGTAGCCGATGCCCGTGGGCAGCAGCGGCGCGTCCACGTCGCCGTCGACGGCCCCGGGGTAGTTGCGGGCGCTGGAGAAGTCCTTGTAGACCAGCACCTTGATCTTCGGGTTGAGCCGCTTGAGCCGGTGCAGCGCGGACGTCTCGGTCGCGTTCAGCACGACCAGGCTGTAGTGCTGGGCGGCGAACGCGAGGTCGCGGTTGGTCGGCTGCTCGCCGATGCCGTACCACCAGCCGCACGGCGCGAGGGCCTTCGGCACCGGGCCCAGCGGTGGCGTCGACCCCACCGCCGCGCCCGCCGTGCACGCCGCGATCGGCGCCAGGAGCGCGGCGGCGCACAGCAACGCCGCCAGGCGGCGGTTCAACGATTCCTTCGGCACAAGAGCTCACCCACCGTCTGCAACAGGATTTTCACGTCCAGCCACAACGACCAGTTGGCTATGTAGTAGTTGTCGTAACGGGACCTGTCGACAATCGACGTGTCGCCACGCAGCCCGTGCACCTGCGCGAGCCCGGTCAACCCCGTGGGAACGCGGTGCCGGGCCCAGTATAGCTCGTGGATCGCCGAGAACTCGCGAACGAAACCGGGGCGTTCCGGGCGTGGTCCCACGATCGACATGTCGCCGCGGAGGATGTTCCACAATTGGGGGAGTTCGTCCAACGAAGTGCTACGAAGAAAGCGCCCCACTGGTCCGACGCGGCGATCTCCGACCACTGACCAGGTGACTTGGGAATCGTCTTCGCCGTGCATCCTCACGCTGCGAAGTTTGTAGAGCACGAACGGGTGGTCGTCCATCCCGACCCGGACCTGGCGGAAGATCACCGGCCGCCCGCTCTCCAGCAGCACGGCCAGCGCGCACGCCGCGATCACCGGCGCCAGCACGACCAGCGCCACGGCGGCCAGCAGCACGTCCATGGCCCGCTTGACCCACCAGCTCGGCCTGCTGGTCGGCGCGGTGCCCAGCCGCATCAGCGGGTAGCTGCGCAGCCGCTCGATGTCCGGCCCGTCCTGGTACAGCTCGAACATCCGGGGCACGACCAGCGTCGTGCACCCGAGCCGGTGGGCGGTGATGGCCGAGTCGACCACCGACGACTCGCGGGCGTGGGAGAACGCCAGCACGACCGTGCCGACCCCCAGCCGGGTGATCGCGTCGGCCAGGTCCTCGTCCATCAGCTCGACCGGCAGGGCGGCGCGGTCCAGCGCGGGCTCCGGGTCGACGAACCCGACGGGTCGCAGGCCGAACTCGGGGTGCGCCAGCATCGCGCCGACCAGGTCGACGCCGACCTTCCCGGCGCCGACCACGATCGTGCGGTCGCAGCGGTGGAACCGGCGGCGGCACCAGCGGCCGAAGGCGAACACCAGCAGCCTGGCCGGTTCGCTCAGCACGGCGAACGCCAGCACCGACCACTGGGCCGCGCCGGTGCTCCCGGCCGGCGCGCCGCCGACCAGGCCGACCAGGGTGACCAGCGCGAACGCCACCGCCGTCGCGCCGACGGACCGCGGCAGGTCGTGGAACCAGGACAGCCACAGCCGCCGCCGGTACAGCCGGCACGCGCCCCGCACGCCGAGCAGCGCCAGCGCCACCACCGCCGTCCACCGCGCGCCCGGCGCGTACCGGGTGACCACCGCGGCCACCGCGGTCACGTCCACCGCGACCAGCAGCACCGCCACCGCGTTCACCCGCCGCAGCAGGTCCGACCACGCCACCTCGCGCGGTCGCTGGTGCCGCCGCCGCGACACCAGCGGCGGGGTGGTCGCCGAGCCCACCCCGTTCACCGCGGACCACCCCTGCCGGGGACCGAGCGCGTCCCGTCCACGCCACACCACATCCGGACGACGTCCTTCCCACCACGAACCCGATAATGGTCACCCGTTCGAGACCATGCGAACGGGTATCTCTGCGCACACCGTGTGTACCAAGGGTGTTTGTTCGGCGCTAATTCACTCTTTCGGTGATCACATTTCCCCTTTCCAGTGGCCCCCGGCCCTGTTCTTCGCCTGAATTCAGCCCGACGTGCGACGAGATTCCCCCGGGGTGGTCGAACCTAGTCGCGGTGCGGAGGCGAATAATTCTGGACCGTCATCCGCCATCCAGTGAAATGGGGCCTCTTGACCGTCGACGAAGGCGACGTGCGCACCACGTCGGAACAGGGCGGACCCGCCCTTTCCGGCGGCGCGCGCACCACCGCCCGCGCCCACGTGGTGCTGCCCGCCTACAACGAAGCCGCCTCGCTGCCGCCGCTGCTGACCCGGCTCGCCCAGGTCGCGCTCACCGAGGAGCTGACCGCCTGGGTCGTGGACGACGGCTCGTCCGACGGCACGGCCGACGTCGTCGCCGGCGGCTGGCCCGACCTCGACGTCCGGCTGGTCAGCCACCCGGTCAACCTCGGCCTCGGCCAGGCCGTCCAGTCCGGGCTGCGCGCCGTGCTGGCCGAGGCGGGCGACGAGGACGTGGTCATCGTGATGGACGCCGACGACACCCACGACCCGGCGCTGATCCGCAGGCTGGGCGGCGAGATCGCGGCGGGCGCGGACGTGGTGATCTGCTCCCGGTTCGTCGAGGGCGGCGACGACGCGACCGCGCCCGCGCTGCGCCGGCTGCTGTCCCGCGGCGCGGCCGTGCTGTTCCGCCGGGTGCTGCGGGTCGAGGGCGTCCGCGACTTCACCAGCGGCTTCCGCGCCTACCGGGTCAGCCTGCTGGCCAGGGCGACCGGCCACTGGGGCGAGCGGCTGATCGAGGAGCGCGGGTTCGCCTGCATGGTCGAGCTGCTGCTCAAGCTGCGGCACTGCCGCCCGGTGGTCGCCGAGGTGCCGCTGGCCCTGCGCTACGACCGCAAGCAGGGGCCGAGCAAGATCCGGATCGCCCGGACGGTCTGGCAGTACGTGCGGCTGCTGGTCCGCGACCGGCTCTCGCCCGCGCCGTACCGGGCGCTGTGATGGCGCCGGTGGACCACGGGCACGTGGTGGTGGTCGGCGGCGGCATCTGCGGCCTGGCCACCGCCCACCGGCTGGCGCGCGCCGGCACCAGGGTGACCCTGCTGGAGGGCAGCGACCAACTCGGCGGGCTCGGCACGTTCTTCCCCTGGCGCGACCGCTGGGTCGAGCGCTTCTACCACTGCGTGATGCCGACCGACGAGCACCTGCTCGACCTGCTCGGCGAACTGGGCCTGCGCGACTCGGTGGCGTGGCGGCCCACCCGGATGGGCATGGTGGTGGACGGCCGCGCGTTCCCGTTCAACACCGCGCTCGACCTGCTCGGGTTCACCCCGCTGGGCGTCCTGGACCGGCTGCGGTTCGGCGTGGTCTCGGTGCTGCTGCGCAGGCTCGGCCGGGGCAAGGACCTCGACCGCACCCGCACCGAGGACTGGCTGCGCGGCCTGTACGGCGACCGGGTGTGGGAGCTGCTGCTCGCGCCGCTGTTCGGCGCGAAGTTCGGCGCGCGCTTCGGCGACGTGCCCGCGCTGTACCTGTGGCAGCGCCTGGGCCGCGAGGGCGCCGTCTCGGTGCGCGGGTACCCGGACGGCGGCTACCGGGCCGTCATCGACGCGCTGAGGGCGTCCATCGAGGCGGGCGGCGGGGTGGTCCGGCTCGGCGCGCCGGTGCGGCGGGTCGGCCTGGTCGACGGCGGCGCCGCCGTGCGCCTGCGGCTCGACGGCGACGAGGTCGTGACGGCCGACCGCGTGGTGTCGACGCTGCCGCTGCCGCAGCTGCGCCACCTCGCCGACGACGACCTGGCCGCCCGGCTGCCCGACGTGCGGCTGCCGTACCAGGGCGTGGTGAACGCGCTGTTCTTCCTGCGCCGACCGCTGTCCGGGCACTACTGGACGCCGGTGGTGCGGTCCGGCACGGAGTTCGACGGCCTGATCCAGATGACGCCGCTGGCGGGCGTCGAGCCCTACGGCGGGCGGCACCTCGTCTACGCGATGCGCTACACCGACCGGGAGTCCGCGCTGTTCGGGGAGGACGACGCGGCGATCGCCGCCCGGTGGACCTCGCAGCTGCTGGCGCTGCACCCCTCGCTGTGCCGCGCCGACGTGGACGACGTGCGGGTGTTCAAGGCGCCGTTCGTGGAACCGGTGTACCCGCTCGGCTACCTGGCGAGCCGCCCGCCGGTGGTGGTCGCCGGCACCCCGCTGCTGCTGGCGACCACCGCGCACGTCTACCCGGACGTCACGAGCTGGAACTCGAGTGCGGCACTCGCGCGACGGGTCGTCGCGACGCTGGCGGGGGCACCACAACCCGTTCCGGGCTGAGCGCGGCGTGCACCGGCTCACCGCGGACCAGCTGCCGCAGCGCCGCGGCGATCCGGGCCGACGGCGAGCCGGTGCCGTAGGGCGAGGGGATGCGCTCCAGGCGCTCCCGGTGGCCCGGCACGTCGTCCAGCCACCGCAGCACCTCCGCGCGCACCCGCGGCCCCGGCGGCACGAGCGTGCCGAACGTGCCCTCGATCTCCGGGCGCTCGGTGCTGCGGCGCACCACGACCACCGGCCGCTTCAGCACGCTCACCTCCTCCTGGATGCCGCCGGAGTCGGACACCACCACGGCGGCGCACCGGGCCAGCGCCAGGAACGCCGGGTACGCCTGCGGTTCCACCACCCGCAACCGTCCCAACAGGACGGACAGGTCGAAGCTCGCCACCCGCTTGGCCGTGCGCGGGTGCAGCGGCAGCACCACCGGCAGCGGCAACCCGCCCAGCTGGCGCAGGACCGCCTCCAGGGCGACCGGGTCGTCCACGTTCTCCGGCCGGTGGATGGTCGCCAGCACGTAGCCGTCGCGCTCCAGCTCGTGCGCGGCCAGCACGACGTCCTCCTCCGCCCGGTCGGGCAGCGCGGTCGCGAGCGCTTCGACCACGGTGTTGCCGGTGATCGCGATCCGCTCCTCGGGCACCCGCTCGGCCAGCAGGTTGGCGTGGTTGAGCCGGGTCGGCGCGCAGCACAGGTCGGCGAGGTGGTCGATGGCCACCCGGTTGTGCTCCTCGGGCATCGCCCGGTCGAAGCTGCGCAGGCCCGCTTCCACGTGCACCAGCGGCACGTCGTTGGCGTTGGCGGCCAACGCCCCCGCGAGCGCGGACGTCGTGTCGCCCTGCACGACCACCACCTTCGCCGGGTGCCTGGCCAGCACCTCGTCCACCGCCGCAACGGCCGCGCCGAGCTGACCGCCGCGCCGCCCGCCGCCCAGGCCCAGCTCGTGGAACCGGCCCGGCTGCCCGACGTCCTGCCGGATCCGGTGGTACATGGCGGTGTCGTAGTGCTGGCCGGTGTAGACGACGGTGGCCTCCGCGCCCAGCGCGCGGATCAGCGGCGCCAGCTTGATCAGCTCCGGCCTCGTGCCGCACACCATCGTGACGGCGCCGGGGAACCCCTGGTCGATCGGACCCACCTCCAGTCGCGGATGACGCGCTCCCGGGGCGCGATCGCGGTGAAGGTTAGAGTCCCGCTGCTCGATTTCCCTTGTGCCTCAATCTATCGAGTGAACTTCGCCGAGGACGAGGCCAACTGGCAAGGAGGCTCACTAGGTTGGTCGCTGGACCATTGCGGCAATGTGGACGGAATTCAGAGATCATGGTGCGAAGACGACTTGCCCTGCCCGTCACGGCACTGCTCGTGGTGGCGCTGGTGGGGCCGTCGCACGCGCGGGCCGGGGCCGGCGCGCTGCTGCCCGACCTGCGGCAGGCCCCCGTCGGGTGCGCGGGCGGCTTCTCGGGCGACCTGATGCGGTGCGTCGACTGGGACGTGTGCGCGGTCGCCGACCCGGCCGCGCCGAGGGGCGAGTGCGTGCAAGCGGGCCCGATCGGCGCGGTGAGGTTGAGGTTCACCACATCGGTCGACAACATCGGCGACGGGCCGCTGGTGATCCACGGCAGCCGCCCCGACGCCGGCCGGCCGCGGATGTCCGCCCGGCAGGCGTTCCAGACCACTGTGGACGGTGACATCCCGCTGACCTACGAGCGGGCGCAGCACCCGATCCCGGCTCAGCTGTACTACGAGCCCGCCGCCACCCACGAGCACTGGCACCTGCTCGGGTTCGAGCACTTCCAGCTCCGCACCCGCGCGGGCGACGCGGTCGTCACCGACCGGAAGACCGGCTTCTGCCTCGGCGACCGCTACCGGGTGGCGGACCGCCTGCCGAACCGGCCGGACGCGGCGGGCACCCCGCAGTCGCAGCTGGCGGCGCAGCTGCGGCGCAACCGGTGCGGCCACCACACCCCCGAGGCGCTGGCGGTGTCGCAGGGCATCTCGGTCGGCTCCGGCGACGACTACCGGCACACGGTCGACTTCCAGTGGCTGGACGTCACCGACGTGCCGTCCGGCGTGTACGACGTGGTGAACGTGGTGAACGGCGACCGGACGCTGGTGGAGGAGTCCTACGCCAACAACGCCTCCTCGATGGCGATCTCGCTGACCTGGCCGGGCGGCGGTTCGAGGCCGGCGACGATCACCGGGCCGCCGCGGGTGGTGCTGCTCGGCCAGTGCCCGGGTCGGGAGCGCTGCGCCGAGTCGATCCGCTGACCGGCCGCCTCCCGCCGGGAGGCGCGTGACCGGCCGGTTTGGTCGTGGTCCGCCGGGGGAATTCGCCAGAAGTCCGTCCGAATCGGTTACCCGAGGGGTGGGGCCATGTCGTTGGCCACCGAAGACCGCGTGCTCGCAGGCCGCTACCAGCTGGCGGGCAAGATCGGCGCTGGTGGCGCGGCCGAGGTCCACCGGGGCTGGGACGTGCTGCTGCGCCGGTTCGTCGCGGTCAAGCTGTTCCGGGCGGGCGACCCGGCGGACGACGAGCGGTTCGACCACGAGGTCCGCACGCTGGCCGCGCTGTCGCACCCCGGCCTGCTGTCGGTGTACGACGTCGGCACGTGCGACGGCTCGTCGTTCGTGGTGATGCAGCTGGTCGAGGGCACGACGCTGCGGGACCGGCTGCCGTCCGGCACGTTCACCTCCGCGCAGGTCCGCGCCCTCGGCCACCAGCTCGCCGAGACCCTGGCCCACGTGCACGGCCGGCAGGTCGTGCACCGGGACGTGAAGCCGTCGAACATCCTGCTCGACGGCTCCGACACCGCCTACCTCGCCGACTTCGGCCTGGCCCGGCCGATCGGCTCGACCAGGGCCGCCGCGGCCGGCCAGGTCGTCGGCACCGCCGCCTACCTGGCCCCCGAGCAGGTGCGCGGCGACGAGGTCGGCCCGCCCGCGGACGTCTACGCGCTCGGCCTGGTGCTGCTGGAGTGCCTGACCGGCTACCGCGAGTACCAGGGCAACCGGGTCGAGGCCGCCGTCGCCCGGCTGCACCGCCGGCCGGAGGTGCCGCGCGGCCTGCCCCTCGACCTCGGCCGGCTGCTGACGGCGATGACGGCCCGGTCCGCCGACCGCCGCCCCACGGCCGCGCAGTGCGCCGACGTGCTGCGGCCCGCGCCGACCTCGCTGGCGCCCGACCGGCTGCTCTGCGGCGGCCGGACCCCGCTCACCGCAGGCTGAGCAGGAACCGCTCCACCACGTCGGTGAACTCCTCCGGCCGTTCGAGGTTCGGCAGGTGGGCCGCGTCCGGGATGACCGCGAGCGCCGCGCCGGGGATGGTCCGGTAGAGCCGCCTGGCCACGTCGACCGGCGTGTACCCGTCCTCCTCGCCGACGACCACCAGCGCCGGCACCGCGGCGCGGGACAGCGAATCCAGGTAGTCGGGCCGCTCGGCACGCCCGCGCAGGGCCGCCGCCGCGCCCTCCGGCGCCGTGCCGCGCATCATGCCCAGCACGTGCTCGGCGACGCCGGGCAGGTCGCGGACGTTGCGCGGCGCGATCATCCTGTCCAGCACCTCGTCCGCGTAGGGGCCCATGCCCTCACGCAGGACGCGCTCCGCCGCCTCGTGGCGGGCCTCGCGACCGGCCGGCGTCTCCGCTTCGGCGAAGGTGTCTGCGAGGATCAGCGCGCGGACGCGCTCCGGGTGGGCTCGGTGCAATTCCATCACGACCTGACCGCCCATGGACAACCCGCACGCCACCACCCGCTCCAGCCCGAGGGCGTCGAGCAGGCCGACCAGGTCGTCGGCGAACACGCCCAGCGGCGTCGTGCCGGGCACCACCGTCGTCCCGCCGTACCCGCGCAGGTCGGGTGCCACGACCCGGCACCACCGGCTGAGCCGTTCGACCTGGGGCCGCCACATCGACCGGTCGAACGGGTGGCCGTGCACCAGCAGCACCGGGAGGCCGTCGCCCTTGTCGTCGTAACCGATGTCGATGCCGTTGACCCGCATGCGCCCCCCTGGTTCGCGTTGACGTGAGCAGCCTAGGAACGCCACCATGCTCGGTGCAATGAAAACAATGCTCTCGGTGCAATGTGGGGTGGCCGCGTGGACTACCGCCTGATCGCCGACCGGCTCGCCGCCGACATCGCGGCCGGTCGGCTCAAGCCGGGCGACCGCCTCCCGCCGCAACGCCGGTTCGCCCGCGCGCACGGCATCGCCGGGTCCACGGCGGCCCGCGTCTACGGCGAGCTGGTCCGCCGGGGGCTCGCCGTCGGCGAGGTCGGGCGCGGCACGTTCGTCCGCGCCGCCCGGCCGCCGCTCGAACCGGCCCTGGTCGAACCGGGCGGCGCGCGGGTCGACCTGGAGCTCAACTTCTGCGTGCTGCCCGACCAGCCCGAACTCCTCGCGCCCGGCCTGGACCGGCTCGTCCGGCACGGCCTGGCCGAAGCGCTCACCCCCGTCGGCGCGCGCGGCACGCCCGAGGCTCGGGCCGCCGCCGCGCGGACCGTCGCCCGCGGCGGGTGGACCCCCGACGAGCGGCAGGTCCTGTTCACCGCCAACGGCAAGCAGGCGATCGCCGCCGTCGTGGCGGCACTGGTCCCGATCGGCGGCAGGCTCGGCGTCGAAGCCGTCACCTACCCGGTGGTCAAGGCCATCGCGACCAGGCTCGGCATCACCCTCGTGCCGCTGCCCGCGGACGACGGGGGCGTGCTGCCGCAGGCCGTCCGCGCCGCCGACGTGCGCGCCGTCTACCTCCAGCCGACGCTGCACAACCCCCTCGGCGTCACCATGCCCGAGGGGCGGCGCGCCGAACTCGCCGACGTGGTGCGGGAACTGGACGTCCAGGTCGTGGAGGACGCCGTCTACGCCTTCCTCGGCCCCGACCTGCCGCCCCTCGCGCCCGAGCGCACGACCGTGGTGGACGGCACGTCCAAGCGCCTCGCGCCAGGGCTGGCGGTCGGCTTCGCCGTGCCGCCCGCCCACCTGGTCGACCGGGTCGCCGCCGCCGCCCGCTCCGGCGGGTGGGCCGCGAGCCGCTTCGCGCTCGCCGCCGTCACCGGTTGGCTCGCCGACGGCACCGCGGCGTCCATGGTGGAGCGCAAGCGCGCGCTGGCGCTGGAACGGCAGCACCTCGTCCGCGATCGGTTGGCCGGGTTCGACATCCGCGCCGACCCCGGCTCCTACCACTGCTGGTGGCGGCTGCCGGACCGGTGGCGGGCCGAGACGTTCGTCGCCGCCGCCGGCCGTCGCGGCATCGCCGTCACGCCCGCCGCCGCGTTCGCCGTCGTGCCGGGCCACGCGCCGAACGCCGTCCGCCTCGCCCTCGCCTCCACGCCCACCGCCACCCTGACCGCCGCGCTGGACGTCCTCGCCGCGCTCGCCGCGGGGAGTTCGGAGGACGACCAGGTCGATTAAGGTCACGCCATGGTGACCAGGGACCTGCTCGCGTGGCTCCTCGACTCCGACCCGGCGCTGCGCTGGCAGGTCGAGCGCGACGTCGCGGGCGAGCCGGCCGAGGTGTGGGAGGCGACCCGGGCCAGGATCGGCGTCGAGGGCTTCGGCGCGCGCCTGCTCGCCCTCCAGGACCCGGACGGCCAGTGGGCGGGCGGCGCGTACTTCCCGGCGGGCTTCGACTTCCACGGCCCCGAAGCGGCCGAGGGCGCCGGGCAGCCGTACACGGCCACGACGTGGACACTGACCACGTTGCGGGAGTGGGGGTTGGACCCCGCCGTGCTGCGCGAGCGCCGCACCGCCGAACTGCTCGCCGAGAACAGCCGTTGGGAGTACGACGACCTGCCGTACTGGGGCGGCGAGGTCGACTGCTGCATCAACGGCTACACGGTCGCGAACGGCGTGTGGCTCGGCGCCGACGTCACCGGTCTCGCCCACTGGTTCCCCGAGCACCAGCTGCCCGACGGCGGCTGGAACTGCGAGTGGGTCGAGGGCTCGACCCGGTCGTCGGTGCACTCGACCCTCAACTCCCTCAAGGGCCTCTTCGCCCACGAGGTCGCCACCGGCGGCACCGACGCCACCCGCGCCGCCCGCCGTTCCGGCGAGGAGTACCTGCTGCGGCGCGGCCTGTTCCGCCGCCTATCCACCGGCGAACCCGTGGGTCCGTGGGTGACCCGCTTCTCCTACCCGTTCCGGTGGTTCTACACCGTGCTCAACGCCGCCGAGCACTTCCGCGCGGTGTCGCTGCGCGACGGCACACCGCCCGATCCGCGGATGGCCGAGGCGGTCGACCTGATCCGCGCCGCCCGGCGACCGGACGGGACCTGGCCGCAGTCCCGCCGCCACCCCGGCCGCGTGTGGTTCGAGGTGGACGTGCCCGCGGGCGAGCCGTCGAAGTGGCTGACCCTGTCCGGGACCAGGGTGCTGTCCTGGTGGGACGACTCGGGCGCCTAGCTGCCCGGCGGTCGGCGCCGGCCGTTCACCCGTCGCCGCGCCGGCCGGTGTCGTCGTGTTCGCCCACGGCTCGGGCAGCTCCCGCCACAGCGTCCGCAACCGCTTCGTCGTCGACTCCCTGCGCCGCGACGGCTTCGCGACCCCGCTGCTCGACCTGCTGACCGACCTGCTGACCGAGCGCGAGGGGCACGAGGACCGCGCCACCGGCCGCCTGCGGTTCGACATCGGCCTGCCGGCCGAGCGGGTGGCGGCTCGGTGGAGTGGACGTCACGGGCGCGGCCGACGTGGGGGCTGCCGATCGGCCTGTTCGGCGCGAGCACCGGCGCGGCGTCGGCGGCGCTGGTGGTGGCGGCGGGGACGTACCTGGTGCGGGCGGTGGTGTCGCGCGGTGGCCGGCCGGACCTGGCGGGTCGGGCGCTGAGCCGGGTGCGGGCGCCGATGTTGTTGGTGATCGGTGGATGGGACGAGCAGGTGCTGGACCTGAACCGGGCGGCGGCCGGGCGGCCGGCCGTGCCGTGGCGGCTGGAGGTGGTCGACGGGGCGACGCACCTGTTCGAGGAGCCGGGGGCGCTGGAGGACGTCGCCCACCTGGCCCGGCTGGTGGTTCCGCGAGTACCTGTGAGGGCTCGACACCGGGTGCGCGTCGGTGGCGCCCGGTGTCAGGCGTCGTGCCGGAGCCGGTTGTACGAGTTTCGGATGAGCCGCTGCACCACGGTGGCCGACAGCAGCGCTACCACCGCGACCGGTTTGGTGGCGTTCGGAATCAGTTCACCGCTCTTTTTCCTAGCATCGCTAGAGCTTGTAGCGGCGCTAGCGCGAGGTTCGCGGTGGTTGGACCAACGTCACGGTCGGGGTCCGGTGTGGACGGCGATCGGGGGGTGGTGCCGCGTCGGGGGACCGACGAGAGTGGCGGCATGAGCTACGACGTCGAGGCCGTCCGCGCCCGGTTCCCCTCCCTCGCCTCCGGCGCCGCCCACTTCGACGGTCCGGGTGGCTCGCAGGTGCCCGCCGCCGTCGCGGACGCGGTGCGGGACGCGATGGTCTCGCCCCTGGCCAACCGCGGCTCGGTCACCGCCGCCGAGCGCGCGGCCGACGCGATCGTGCTGGACGCCCGGCGGGCGCTGGCCGACCTGCTCGGAGCGGCGCCGGAGGGCGTGGTGTTCGGCCGCAGCATGACGCAGCTGACCTACGACTTCGCCCGCACGCTGGCCCGCACCTGGCGACCCGGCGACGAGGTGGTGCTGACCAGGCTGGACCACGACGCCAACGTGCGCCCCTGGGTGCAGGCGGCGGAGGCGGTCGGAGCGGTGGTGCGGTGGGTCGGGTTCGAGCCGGCCACCGGCGAGCTGACCCCGGCGGACGTGGCCGGGGTGCTCTCGGACCGGACCCGGCTGGTGGCGGTCACCGCGGCGTCGAACCTCATCGGCACGCGGCCCGCGACGGCCGAGATCGCGGCGTTGGCGCACGCGCGCGGCGCGCTGGTCTACGTGGACGGCGTGCACCTCGCCGCGCACCACCCGGTGGACGTGGCAGCTATCGGCGCGGACTTCTTCACGTGCTCGCCCTACAAGTTCTTCGGGCCGCACTGCGGCGTGCTGGCGGCGCGGCCGGAGCTGCTGGCGGAGCTGCGGCCGGACAAGCTGCTGCCGTCGTCGGACGCGGTGCCGGAGCGGTTCGAGCTGGGCACGCTGCCCTACGAGCTGCTGGCCGGCTGCACCGCCGCCGTGGACTTCATCGCCGACCTGGTCCCGTCCGGGGGCGACCGCCGGACCCGGATCACCACGTCGCTGACGGCGGTGCAGGGGCACGAGGAGCGGCTGCGGGAGAAGGTCGAGGCGGGGCTCGCCGAGCTGCCCGGCGCGGTCGTGTGGTCGCGGGCGCGGCTGCGCACGCCGACGGTGCTGGTGACGTTCGCCGAACGCGCGGCGGCCGACGCGTACCGGCGCCTGGCCGAGGTGGGCGTGAACGCGCCCGCCGGGTCGTTCTACGCGATCGAGACGTCCCGGTGGCTGGGCCTGGGCGACACCGGCGGGCTGCGGATCGGGCTCGCGCCGTACTCGACCGAGGAGGAGGTGGACCGGCTGCTCGACGGGCTGGCCGGGTTCCTCCGCTAGGCCCGGCCCGACGCGCGCGGGCCGAACCTCAACCGCAGCCGCCGGACCGCGACGCTGAGCAGCGGCCGGTGGGGCAGCCAGGCCAGCGGGCCGTTCGGGGCGATGTCCCAGACGGCCCGCGCCGCGCTCACGCGTGCCGTGGCGCGCAGCGGCGTCCGGGCCAGGCCGTCGCCGAACTCCTGCCACGTCGACGCCGCCGCGGGCAGCCACGCGCCGAAGGGCAGCACCCGGCCGCGCACCGAGGCGATCGGGCCGTCCGCGTCACGGGCGGACGCGACCCGGTCGTCCCAGTCGAACCCGGCCGACTCCTTCGGGACGCCCCACAGCTCGCGACCGCCCGCGCGGGACGCCGGGCTGTCCACCCAGATCCGGGTGATCGTCACGCCGAACCGGAGCCCCTTCCGCACCAGCACCGCGGCCAGCAGCTCGTGGTAGGCCAGGCCGGGCGGCCGGTAGTCCACGAAGGCCGTGCCGACGACGGCGTGGCCGAACAACGTCACCGGGCGCACCGGCAGCGGCGGCACCGCCTCGGCGCGGACCAGCCACACCGACACGCACGCGCGGCCGTGCAGCCGCCACGGCTCCGGCGGGTAGCTGACCATCCGAGCCCCCTCACGACGGGACGGCACCCGCAGACTACGTCCGCCGGCCGGCGGGTGGCGGCGCGGTCGAGGCGCGTTCGACCAGTCGGACACCCGTCGTCACCGGTTCGGTGGGCGCCCGGCCCGTCTCCACCGACGCCGGCAGCAGCCGCACCGCCGTGATCGCCTTCCCGGTGGTGTCCTGCGCCACCGTGGTCAGCTTGGGCGTCACGTGCTCCATCACCACGCCGATCGTGGTGGAGGACCCGACCGGCTTCGAGTTGAACGCTACCGGCAGCGCTGCGGTCTCGAACACGACCGTGACGCGCGCGGCGTCGGGCGGGCTGCTCAACCCGGGCGGCTGCACGCTGGTCCGCGGGCCGGGCAACTCCGGGTTCTGACCCCCGGCGGACCGGCGCGGGTGGTCGCGCCTGGGTGACGTGGTGTCAGTGGCGGGCGCCGCCCAGGCCCCGGCGGGTGCGGGCGGGTGGTGGCGGGGTGGTCGGTTCGGCGGGGCGGAGGGCCGTGTAGGCGTCGAGCCAGCCGGTGGCGCGGTAGTCGCCGCGCCTGGTGAACACGGCCACGCCGGTCGGCTCCTCGTCGTCCTCCGGGTACGCGAGGGTCGAGGAGGACGTGGGCGCGGTCCACGTCCGGCCGCGCCAGGCGATGGCGAGCGCGCCCGTGCCGCCGGTGGCGGTGGCGCCGTCGGCGTGCGCGGCGAGGGTGTAGGTGGTGGTGCGTTCGCGCAGCAGCGCCGTGTAGCCGGCGTGGTCGAGGACGCAGCCCGCCGGTGACCGGCCCGGTGACCAGTCCGGCGCGCGCACGCCGCGCGCGACGGCCGACCGCCACAGGTCCGGCACGACCTCCTTCAGGTGGGCGCGGGTGGCCATCTCCTCGCACATCCACAGCAGCCGGCCCGCGCCGCGACCGGGGGCGAGGCCGCGCCAGCGGACCCGGTGGTCCAGGTCGGCGGCCACCACGGCGATCCACGGGTGCACCGTGCCCAGCACGCCCTGCGCGGCCAGCCACGCCAGGAACCGGGGCGCCTGCTCGTACACCGGGTGCAGGGTCGACAGGGGTATCCCGCCGGCCACGCGGCGGGCGCGGGAGGTGAACAGGTGCGGTGACCGGGCCGCCAGCAGCAGCGCCGCCCACGCCAGGTCGCCGGGCGCGGTGGTGGTCTGGGAGCCCAGGCCCTTGACCGAGGTCGAGTGGGTGATCTGCGACGTCCTGCCACCCGCCTTGATCACCGTCGCCACCGCGGGCCGCACCGGCTCCGGGACCGGGATGCCCGCCAGGTCGCGCACCGCGACCGACAGCACCAGGCTGAGCGCGTTCTCCGCCTCGTCCGGGTCCTGCGGCACGGGCAGCAGGCCGAGCGTGCGGCGCAACCGGCGGCCGGTGTGGGTGGACACCATCATCCGGGCGGTCAACCTGCCCAGCTCGGTGATCGCCAGCTTGCCGTCGGCCAGGGTCAGGTGGCCCTCGTCCACCAGGAACGACACCGCCTCCTGCACCGGCTCCAGGTCGTCGTCGCCCTGCGCGTGCGCCAGCGTCTCGACCCACCACGCCTGCGCGTCGTCCACCGTGCCGATCCGGCCTTGCAGCACCTCGGCCAGCACGTGGTCGGGCAGCGAGTCGCGGATTCGCGAGTACACGGCGTAGCCGGCCACCAGGCGGGTCTGCCAGTCGGCGCGCTGCGTCTCGTCCACCACCAGGTAGGACCAGCCCTCGGTCTCGCCCGCGCCGATCCGCCCGGCCCGGCCGAACATCTGCAGCACCGTCGACGTGTCGATCGGCTCGCCGCCGATGGAGACGTCGCGCACGACCACGGCCCGCGCGGGCAGGTTCACGCCGGCGGCGACGGTGGAGGTGGCGACCAGGACGTCGGCCTCACGCGCGCGGAAGGCGCGCTCGGCGGCGTGCTTGTGCTCGTAGTCGGCGTAGTGCAGCCGGACGCCGACCTCCGCGCACGCCTTGGTGAGGCCGTCGACGTCGTCGGCGGCGACGGTGTGCACGGGCGCGCCCCGGTCGGCGGCGATGGCCATCGCGGTGGAGCGGACGTTGCGCTTGGAGCCGCAGAACACCAGCACGCTGCCGCCCTCGGCGGTGTGCCGGTGGGTCAGGTCGAGCACGACCTGCTCGCGCAGCCGGTTGTTCGCGGCGAACCCGGACGCGGCCGGGATCGTCGGCAGCTGCCAGGTCACCCGGGACGGCCGCCAGGTCGTGGCGACCAGCTCCGCCTCCAGCCACTCGGCCACCTCGGCCGCGTTGGACACCGTCGCCGACAGCCCGACGATCCGGACGGGCGAGTCGGCGCCGCGCACGCGGGCCAGCAGGGCCTCCAGCAGCGCGCCGCGACCGGGGCTGCCGAGCAGGTGGATCTCGTCCACGACCAGGCAGCCGACCTCGCCCAGCGCGGCCTGGAGCGAACTGGCGCGGCAGATGGCCTCGAACTTCTCCGTGGTCGCGACCCACAGGTCGGCCGCCTTGACCGCTTCGACGTCCACCGCGTACTCGCCGGACAGGCGCTCGACCCGCAGGCCCTCGTCGCGCCACGCCTCCAGCTCGCGGTCCAGCTCGTCGGTGAGCGAGCGCTGGGGCACCAGCCAGGCGGCCTTGCGGCCCTCGTGCAGGACGGCCTTCAGGACGGCCAGCATGCCCATCGCGGTCTTGCCCGCGCCGGTGGGCGCGGTGATCAGGACGTGGGAGTCGCCGTCCACGAGGTGGGGCGCGGCCTGCGCCTGGGCCGGGTTGAGCACCGGGAACGGCAGGAACCGCGCCCAGTCGTCCGGCGCGAACCGCGTCACCGGCACCGGGTCGGGCACGTCGTCGCGGTCCACCGGCTCGTGCAGGTCCCACAGCAGGTCGAAGGCGAGCCGGGCGGCCCGCGCGCCGTCGCCGACCACCGACTCGCAGCGCTCCGGCACCACGCCGCCGACGTCGGACAGCCAGGCGGTGGCGGCGGTGGTGGACACCTCCTCCTGCTCCAGCCAGTGCCGCACGGCCCGGAACGGGACGCCGGCGGCGGTCAGCCGGGACCGCAACCCGTCGAACTCGGGCCGGTCGGGCAGCACGACCCGCGCGTCGACGCCCGGGGGGACGTGCGGGACGTCCAACGCCGGGTCGACCGTCTTGTGCCACCACACGGGCCGCGACTCCAGCGCGGCCAGGGCGGGCGGCAGCACCGGCGCGCTCGCCTCGCGGGCAGTCGGGGCGACCTCCGAGCCGCTGAGGATGGACCGGATGCGGGCCGCCATCGCGACCGTGGACACCCGCCGCTTCGGCCTCGGCTCCGGCGCGCTGACCTGCGGCTCCGGTTCCGGCTGCCGCTCGGGCTCGGTCTCGGGCGCGGACCGCGGCTCGGGCTCCGCCGTCGGTTTCGGCTCGCGTTCCGGCTTGGGCTTGCGTTCCGGCTCGGGTTTCGGGGTGGGCGCGACGGCCCGGTCGGCGCGGGCGCCGAGGGCCAGCGCCTCCAGCTGCGCGTCCTCCGCGAGGCGGCGCGTCACGGCGTCCGGGCGCAGTTCGCCCAGCACCGACCGCTGCGCCAGCTTCAACTCCCGCAGCGTGAACGTCGCCGGGCAGGCGGGGCACGCCACCGCGGCCTGCAACTGCTGCCGGCCGCGGTCCGGGTGGGCGCGGTACAGGCCGTGCAGCTCGCCCGCGCACCTCGGGCACCGGCGGTCGACGGGCACCGGCGACAGCTGCCAGCCGGGCTCGGCGTACCGCGCGATCGCGGGCTCCGGGCGGACACCCCACCGGGCCTCCACGACCCCGGCGACCGACGTGTCCACCGACTCCACCCGCCGCCTCCGTCCCGGCCCGCCGCCGACCCCCGGCGAGCCGACACGTGATGCTATGCCGAACCCCCGACACCCGTCCCGGTCGCCACCAGCACCGGGATGTGCTGCTCCTCGGCCGTCAGCGAGCCGTGGTGGCCGACGAACGCCGTCAGCCCCGGCTCGACCACCGAGCGCACCACCACCAGCGAACCCCTCGCCGCCACGACCACGTCGCCGACGCGCGGCAGCACGTGGTCGGCCACCCGGGGCCCGAACCACCCCGCCGCCACCGCCTCCGCGCGCGACGCGACCCAAGCCCGGTCGCCCAACCGCCGCGACCACCGCTCCCGCACGCCCTCCGGGTCGGCCGTGTAGACGTGCCGGACCCGCGCCTCGCCGCCGAGCGCGCGCACCCCGTCGCGCAGCACGTCGTCGGTGTCGTAGTCGACCCGGTCGTCGGCCGCCACCATCCCGTGGTCGGCCGTCACCACCAGCGCGCCACCGGCGGGCAGCTCGTCGGCCACCGCCGCCGCCAACCGGTCGACGAACCGCAGCTGCCACCGCCACGCCGCGCTGCCCGGTCCGTGCACGTGCCCGAGCGCGTCCAGGTCGGCGTGGTAGGCGTAGCAGAGCACCCGGTCGGCGGACCGCAACGCCTGCCCGACCCGCGTCACCAGGTCGCCGAACCCCAGCACGCCCTGGAACCGCCCACCGCGCAACGCCGCCCGCGTCAGCCCGCTGCCCCTCTGGTCGCGCGGCAGCACGAGCCGCACCGCCACCCCGGCGTCGGCCGCTGCCTCGAACGCCGTCCGCCGCGGCTGCACCTGCTCCGGCACGAGCACGTCCCGCAGGTCCACGTGCTCCGGCGCCCCGTACCGCGACCAGCGCAGCGCGTTCAGCACCTCGTCGCCCTCGGCGAAGGAGTACCCGACCAGCCCGTGCTCACCGGTCGGCATCCCGGTGCCCAGCGCGGCCAGGCTGCTCGCCGTGGTCGACGGGAAACCGGCGGTGATCGGGGAGCCGGCCAGCGAGGCCAGGAACGGCGCGTCGGCCTCGTGCTCGCGCAACAACTGCCAGCCCAGCCCGTCGACCAGCAGCACGCACACCCGGGACGCGCCGCCGATGCCGAGCACGTCGACCATCCCGGGCACGCCGAGCCCGGCGAGCAGCGACGGCACGACGTCGGCCAGCGATCCGCTCCCGTACCGGGGCACCAGCGGCTCCATGACGGCAGACCCTAGCGCCGACGACGGTGCTCCGATGACCACCGAACGGATCGGTCGCCCCTGCGCGCGGGCGAGCGCGAGACGCCGCTCGATGCCGCCGTCCGCGCTGACCCTGCTCGGCTGGTCCGAGGCGTTCGAGGCGTGGCGGGCCGAGGTCGAGCGCGCCCGCCGCGTCGAGCGCGAGGCCGAGTCGCTGGACGTCACGGGTACCAGGAGCGCCGGGGCGAGGGGATCGACGGCGTCGTGGACGCGTGATCAGTCCTGGCGCGCCGGCCGCCGCACGAAGCGGCCGACCAGTTCCACCAGCCCGGCCGCGACCGCGCCGACCGCGACCCCCACCAGCAGCCGCTGCGGCGTCACGGACAGCAGGAACACGTCGCCCGCCAGCACCGGCACGGCCAGGACCACGGCCGCCGCGGCGGCCAGGCCGGCCAGCAGCGCCACCTTCCACCCGGTCAGCGGCCGGGACAGCAGGGACAGCGTCCACAGCGACGCGACCAGCACCACCACCGTCGCCACGGTCTGCCCGGCCGCCCTCCCGCCGCCGGGGTCCAGCGAGCGGATCACCAGGTCGCCCGCGAACGCCGCCAGGCCGATCACCACGCCGGTCGGCACGGCGAGCCGCAGCACGCGCCGCAGGAAGCCGGGCACGTAGCGGCGGCGGTTCGGGCCCAGGGCGAGCACGAAGCCGGGGATGCCGATCGTCAGCGCCGAGATCACGGTGAGCTGGATCGGCGCCAGCGGGTAGGCGACGCCGCTCACCAGCACGACCAGCGCCAGCACCAGCGAGTAGGCGTTCTTCACCAGGAACAGGTTCGCCGCCCGCTCGATGTTCGCGATCACCCGCCGGCCCTCGGCGACCACGTCCGGCAGGTGGGCGAACCGGCTGTCCAGCAGCACGAGCTGCGCCACCGCCCTGGTCGCCGCCGCGCCGTTGCCCATCGCCACCCCGATGTCGGCGTCCTTCAACGCCATCGCGTCGTTGACGCCGTCGCCGGTCATCGCCACCACGTGCCCGCGCCGCTGCAACGCGCCCACCATGGCCCGCTTCTGCTGCGGCGTGACCCTGCCGTACACGGCGGACCTCGCCAGCACGTCGGCCAGCTCGTCCGGGTCCTCCGGCAGCGTGCGCGCGTCCACCGCCTCGTCCGCCGACGAGATGCCGGGCACGCCGACCGCCACCGCCACCGCGCCGACCGTGCGCGGGTTGTCACCGGAGATCACCCGCAGGGTGACACCCTCTTCGGTGAAGTACCGCAGCGCGTCGGCGGCGTCGTCACGAATCCGCTCGGCCAGCACGACCAGCGCCCGCCCGGTGAGGTCGGCCGGCAGCGAGGTGCCCTCCGCCGCCGACGGGGCCGAGGCGAGCACCAGCACCCGCTTGCCCCGCGCGGCGATGTCGGCGGCGCGGTCGGTCAGCGCGCCGCCCTCGGGGAACACCACCTCAGGCGCGCCGAGCACCCACGTGCCGTGCCCGTCGGTGTCCGCGGAGGACCACTTGCGCGCCGACGAGAACGGCACGCCACCGGTGCGCCGCCACGTGCCCGCGTCGAACGTCCCGGCCAGCGCCGCCGAGGTCGCGTTCGCGTCCGGCGCGGACGCCAGCAGCGCCAGCGCCTCGCGCACCTCGTCCCGCGGCCCGTCCACCACCAGCGAGTCGAACACGATGTCGCCGTCCGTGAGCGTGCCCGTCTTGTCCAGGCACACGACGTCGACCCGGGCCAGCACCTCCACCGCGGGCAGCTCCTGCACCAGCGTCCGCTTCCGCGCCAGCGCCACCGCCGCCACCATGAACGCCAGGCTGGTCAGCAGCACGAGCCCTTCCGGCACCATGCCGACCAGCGCCGCCACCGCGCCGGTCATCGCCTCCTGCCAGTCGTCGGTGTCCGGGCTGCGCAGCTGGCCCCACAGCAGCAGCGGGCCGACCACCAGCATCATCAGCGAGATCCACCGCAGCAGCTCGTTCGTGCCGCCGACGAGTTCCGAGCGCACCGCGGTGAACCGGCGCGCCTCGGCGGTGAGCCGGGTGGCGTAGGCGTCCTCGCCGACCGCGGTCGCCCGGAACCGGCCGGACCCGGCCACCACGATCGACCCGGACCGCACCTCGTCGCCCACCGCCCGGTGCACCGGGTCGGACTCGCCGGTCAGCAGCGACTCGTCCACCTCCAGCCCGTCCGACCCGGTGACCACGCCGTCCGCCACGACCTGGTCGCCGGTGCGCAGCCCGATCAGGTCGTCGGCCACCACGTCGCCGACGTCGATCTCGGACGTCACGCCGTCGCGCGTCACCCTGGCGCGGGGCGCGTTGAGCACGGCGAGCCGGTCGAGGGTGCGCTTGGCCCGCAGCTCCTGGAGCACGCCGATCGCCGTGTTCGCCACCACGACCAGCCCGAACAGGCCGTTCTGCCAGCGCCCGGTGGCGAGCACGACCACGAACAACGCGGTCAGCAGCCCGTTGAACGGGGTGAGGACGTTCGCCCGGACGATCTGCCCGACGCCCCTGCTGGTGCGCGAGCCGACGGCGTTGGTCCGGCCGTCCGCGACGCGCTCCGCCACCTCGGCGGCAGTCAGCCCCAACGCCCGCTCCACGCCACCATGGTCACCCGCGCCCGCCGTTCCCGCCCGCCCACCCGCGCGGCATTCGAGTTTCGGGTCCGGGTGATCGCGACTAGCGTCGGGCCCATGCCGTCGACCGGGCAGCACGCCGACGAACTGGACCTGCTGGACGCCTACTGGCGCGCGGCCAACTACCTGTCCGTCGGGCAGATCTACCTGCTCGACAACCCGCTGCTGCGCGAGCCGCTGCGCCCCGAGCACGTCAAGCCCCGCCTGCTCGGCCACTGGGGCACCACGCCGGGCCTCAACCTGCTCTACGCGCACATGAACCGCGTGATCCGGCAGCGCGACCTGAACGCCCTCTACGTGGCCGGTCCGGGCCACGGCGGTCCCGGCCTCGTCGCGAACGCCTACCTGGAGGGCACCTACAGCGAGGTCTACTCCGGCGTCGGCGAGGACGTGGACGGCCTGCGCGCGCTGTTCCGGCAGTTCTCCTTCCCCGGCGGCATCCCGAGCCACGTCGCGCCGGAGACGCCCGGCTCCCTCCACGAGGGCGGCGAACTGGGCTACGCCCTGCTGCACGCGTACGGCGCGGTGTTCGACAACCCCGACCTGCTGGCGCTGTGCGTGGTCGGCGACGGCGAGGCGGAGACCGGGCCGCTGGCCGCGAGCTGGCACTCGAACAAGTTCCTCGACCCGGCGCGGGACGGCGTCGTGCTGCCCGTGCTGCACCTCAACGGCTACAAGATCGCCAACCCGACCGTGCTGGCGCGCATCCCGGACGACGAGCTGGCGTCCCTGCTGCGCGGCTACGGGCACACGCCGCACTTCGTGGTCGGCGACGAGCCGGCGGCGGTGCACGAACAGCTCGCCTCCACCCTGGACCGGGTGCTGGACGACATCGCCGAGATGAAGCTGTCGAAGCACCGCCCGCCGTGGCCCGCGATCGTGCTGCGCACCCCGAAGGGCTGGACCGGGCCGCGCGAGGTGGACGGCAAGCGGGTCGAGGGCACGTTCCGCGCGCACCAGGTGCCGCTGTCGGCCACCCGCACCGACGCCGGGCACCGCGCCCGGCTGGAGGAGTGGCTGCGGAGCTACCGGCCCGAGGAGCTGTTCGACGCCGCCGGCAGGCTCGTGCCCGAGCTGCGGGCCCTGGCGCCGGCCGGCGACCGGCGGATGAGCGCCAACCCGCACACCAACGGCGGCCGGCTGCTGCGCGACCTGCGGATGCCCGACTTCCGCGACCACGCGGTCACCGTGACGCGGCCCGCCGTCGAGAGCAGCGAGGCGACGAAGGTGCTCGGCGGGTTCCTGCGCGAGGTGACCCGCCGCAACCCGGACAACTTCCTGGTGATGGGACCGGACGAGGTCGCGTCCAACCGGCTGTCGGAGCTGTTCGACGTCACCGGCCGCAAGTGGGAGGCGGGGACCGAGCCCGGCGACGAGCACCTGGCGCCCGACGGCCGGGTGCTGGAGGTGCTGTCCGAGCACATGTGCCAGGGCTGGCTGGAGGGCTACCTGCTCACCGGCAGGCACGGCCTGTTCACCAGCTACGAGGCGTTCATCCACATCGTCGACTCGATGCTCAACCAGCACGCGAAGTGGCTCAAGACGACCCGGGCCATCCCCTGGCGCGCGCCGCTGGCGTCGCTGAACTACCTGCTGTCGTCGCACGTGTGGCGGCAGGACCACAACGGCTTCAGCCACCAGGACCCCGGCTTCCTGGACCACGTGGTGAACAAGAAGGCCGAGATCGTCCGGGTCTACCTGCCGCCGGACGCGAACACGCTGCTGTCGGTGGCCGACCACTGCCTGCGCAGCAGGCACTACGTCAACGTGGTCGTGGCGGGCAAGCAGCCCGCGCTGACCTACCTGGACATGCCCGACGCGATCGCGCACTGCGCGCGCGGCCTGGGCATCTGGGACTGGGCGGGCACCACCGAGGGCGAGCCGGACGTGGTGCTGGCCTGCGCGGGCGACATCCCGACGCTGGAGACGCTGGCGGCGGCGAAGCTGCTGCGCGAGCACCTGCCCGGGCTGGGCGTGCGGGTGGTCAACGTGGTGGACCTGATGCGGCTGCAACCGGAGACCGAGCACCCGCACGGGCTGTCCGACCGCGACTTCGACGCCCTGTTCACCACCGACAAGCCGGTGATCTTCGCCTTCCACGGCTACCCGTGGCTGATCCACCGCCTCACCTACCGCCGCACCAACCACGTCAACCTGCACGTGCGCGGCTACAAGGAGGAGGGCACCACCACCACGCCGTTCGACATGGTGATGCTGAACGACCTGGACCGGTTCCACCTGGTCATGGACGTGATCGACCGGGTGCCGTCGCTGGGCGGCGCGGCGGCGTCGCTGCGCCAGCGGATGGCGGACGAGAGGCTGGCCGCCCGGCAGCACACCCGCGAGCACGGCGAGGACGACCCGGCCATCTCCGGCTGGACCTGGAGCTGACGTGCGGGTCCTGGTGGTGAACGCGGGCTCGTCCAGCCTGAAGCTGCGCCTGCTGGCGGCCGACGACGGGGTGGAGCGCACGGCCGACGTCGAACCGGACCCGGCCCGGCTCGGCGAGGTGCTGGCGGACTGGCCGGAGCCGGACGCCGTCGGCCACCGGGTGGTGCACGGCGGCGCCCGGTTCCGCGACCCGGTCGTCGTCGACGACCTGGTGCGGCAGGCGCTGGTCGACCTGACGTCGCTCGCGCCGCTGCACCAGCCGAAGTCGCTGGCCGGGCTGGACGCGGTGCGCGAGCTGCTGCCGCACGTGCCCGCCGTGGCGTGCTTCGACACCGCGTTCCACACCACGATCCCGCCCGCGGCGGCCACTTACGCCGTGCCGAAGCGGTGGCGCGACCGGTACGCCATCCGCCGCTACGGCTTCCACGGCCTGTCGCACGCCTACTGCGCGCGCCGGGTGGCCGAACTGGTGTCGCCCGGCCTGAAGCTGGTGACCTGCCACCTGGGCGCGGGCGCGTCGCTGACCGCCGTCGCCGACGGCCGCAGCGTCGACACCACCATGGGCTTCACCCCGCTGGAGGGCCTGGTGATGGCGACCAGGTCCGGCAGCGTCGACCCGGGCCTGCTGCTGTGGCTGGAGGAGCACGAGGGCCTGTCGCCGCACGAGGTCGCCACCGCGTTGGAGGAGGAGTCCGGGCTCACCGCCCTGGCCGGGACCGGCGACCTGCGGGAGATCGACGCGGCGGCGGCCGGCGGCGACCCGGACGCGGTGCTGGCGCTGGACGTCTACGTCCACCGGCTGGTCGCCGGGGTCGCCGCGATGGCCGCCGCGCTGGGCGGCCTGGACGCCCTGGCGTTCACCGGCGGCGTCGGCGAGAAGTCGGTCACCGTGCGCCGCCGGGCCGCCGAGCGGCTGGCGTTCCTCGGCGTCGCCGTCGACCCGGACCGCGACGAGCGGGCGGACGGCGACACCGACGTCTCCGCACCGGGCGCGCGGGTCCGGACCCTCGTCGTCACCGCGCGCGAGGACCTGGAGATCGCCCGCGGGACGCGAGCGGCGCTGGCGAGTCGGCAATAGTGCGGTTCTCCCATCCCCTTTGGGCGGATTGACGGGCCCGCCGAGGCCGGTGTTACCTGACTCATCGCGTCATGCGAAGGGGTGGGGATGACCGAGCCCGGGAGGCGCTGGAGCCTCCGCTTTCGCGTTGTGCTGATCGTGCTCATGCTGGCCGTCGGCATCGCCGTGACCATGGTGTCCACCATCCTGGTCGCGGAGGTGGACCGGTCTTCGAGCCCGGGGTCCGTCACGCGCTGGGTGCTCAGCGCGGTGCTGGCGCTGTTCTCCGGGATCTACGTCAACCTGGTGCTGGCGGCGATCGTCCGGGTGTGGCGGCGGCCGGAGGCGCCGGACACCACGGTGAACGCCGTGATCGACACCGCCCGCCGGTGGCTGCGCAAGAAGCGGAGGTGGGCCGCGATCGTGCTGACGATCGCCGCGATCGTGGCGACCGGTGTGGCCCTGCGGCCCGCGCCGCCGCCCGACCTCGGGTTGGAGGAGGGCGGGCTGGTGATCATGACGGCGCAGGACGAGAGCACGGACGACCCGCGCACAGCGCTCGTCAACCAGTGGAACGAGGCGTACCCCGACCACCGGGCCACCGTCAAGTACGTGGCCGGCGAGCCCGACCAGCAGAACGCGGCGATGGTGAACGACGCGAAGCCGGACGGGGCGCACGAGGCCGACGTCTACGTGCTCGACATCGTGTGGATGGAGCAGTTCGTGAAACGCGGGTACGTCCAGGAGTTGGACGGGTCGCGACCGGTCGACCGGGACGACTTCGTGGACAAGGTGCTGGACACCTGCACCGACGACGAGCAGAGGCTGTGGGCGCTGCCGTTCAACACCGACGTCGGGATGCTGTACCACCGCGGCGACGTGGAGAAGCCGACGTCCTGGGCCGATTACTTCGGCCCGGCCGCCGCCGCCCTGGCGCAGGCCGACGGGACGCCCGGGGTGGAAGCGGCGAACGCGGCGCAGTTGGCCGACGAGGAAATCCTCACGGTCACCGCGCTGGAGGCCATGTGGGCCGCCGGTGGTGAGGCGTTCAGCGCGAAGGGGACCGTCACGCAGAACGAGGACAAGACCGCCGTGCAACTCGACTCCGCCGACCGGTCGGGCATCGACCTCCTGGTCGCCGCCTCCCACGACTCGGACATCGTGCTGACCGAGGAGGCCAGGTCGACCACGGACAACAGCGCGGTGACGATGTTCGCCGAAGGGCGGACGATGTTCCTGCGCAACTGGCCGGTCGCCTACGACAACCTGGTCGACAAGGCCGAGTTCAAGGTCGAGGTCGCCGAGCCGCCGTCGGCGAGCGTGCTGGGTGGTCAGAACCTCGCGGTCTCGGCGACCACGGACAAGCCTCGGGCCGCACGGGCGTTGATCGAGTTCCTGACCAGCTCACCCAGCCAGCTCATCCTGGCCGAGATGGGCGGGTTCGCGCCGACCAGGGAATCCGCGTACGAGGACACCGGGCGCGCTGAACTCGGGCAAGTGCGCACCGCCCTGAACAAGGCACGCCTGCGTCCGGTCACCGAGCACTACGTGGAGTTCAGCCGGGTGTTCCGCGAGGGCATCGCGCACGCGCTCGACGACCCGAACGGCCAGCTGAAAGCCGGCTTCCTGGAAGAGTTGGCGAAGATCCTGAACCGGTGAGCGCGCCTGGCCGGCTCAGTCGGTGATCGGCTTCCCGTTGCCGACGAACGGGTTGCGGCGGAAGCAGGACCACGCGTAGCAGAGCAGCACGAGGAACACGCCCGCGCCGCCGAACACCAGCACGCGCAGCCCCGCCGGCTGCGGCGACAGCAGGCTCAGCGCCACCGACAGCGCCGTGCCGCCCAGGCCGGTGCCGCACAGCAGCCCGGTGGCCAGGTGGTAGGCCGGGCGGGAGTGCAGGTTCACCCGCCACCGGTTGCGCCCGCGCACCCAGCTCTCCCAGTGCAGCACGGCCGACGCGGGCAGCGCCGACCCGGCGGGCACGTCCACCGCGGGCCGCAGCAGCGCGTTCACCTTCTGCTCCAGCTCCCACAGGAACCAGCGAGCCCGGCCGAGCCGCTGCACCTCGCCGAACCAGACGAACCACACGAACACCAGCAGCACCGGCGACAGGCTCAGGATGCCGGTCCGCACCGCCACGTTCGACCACGACGCCAGCAGCCCCGAGTAGATCACCGCGATCGCGGCCAACCCGTACGTCATCACGGTCTGCTGGGTGGACACCGCCGCCACCAGCTCGGCCCGGATGGCGTTGTACTCGCCGAGCAGGAACGCCAGCCGCGCCTGCGCCTCGTCCACGAACGGCTCCGGACGACGTGACCTCCACAGCCCCACGACCCCTCCTCGGTGCTCGGGCGACGGTGTCGGCGGCGGTCGACCGGGGCCGGGCCGCGCGGACCGGGCCCAGCGTCCCGCACCGCTCGCGCCGCCGTCCCGCTTTCCGGAGTCGTCACCGCGACGGAGCAGCGAGCACTGCGGTCGAGAAGTCGCGGTCGGCATTCCGGATTGAGGAAATAGGCACGCGGAAATGGCCCCGCAAGCCGTCCCGAGGTGGTGGGACGGCTCGCGGGGCCAAGGGCTCCGCTCTTTTTGTGAATCAGGTGCCCGAAGTGCGGTCGACTACCACTCAGAGGAGGTCGACGAAGATCTTGGAGACGTCGACGTCGTCGATGATGTCGGCGTCGTTCAGCGCGTCCACCAGGGCCTCCTTGAAGACCAGGTTGTCCTCGACGTTCACGTTGTCGATGACGTCCTTGATGGTGACCTCGACCAGGTCCAGCTCGGCGCCGGACAGCACGTCGATGTCGTTGCCGCTGGCGATGTCACCGATGGTGATGATCGAGTCGTGCAGGTCGATCGGCACCTGCACGGTGGTGTTGATCGTGCACACGAGCACGTTCACCAGACCCAGCGGGTCGGAGTTGATGCACGACGCGTCGGGAACGGTGGTGGCCTGCGCGGCGGTGGAGCCACCGAACACCATCGCGCCGGTCATGGCGGCCAGCGCGACACCCGAGGCAAGACGCTTCAACACGAGGTCTCCTTGGTGGTGGAATCCTGCTCTTCTTCGCCGGGATCGGCGACATGACAAATAAAAGCAGAAAGGCTTGACCGGGGACACCCGGTGAACGCGGCATCGGACGATCAGGTGTCCGTGAATTACTCCGATCGTCTCAGGTCCGGGTCGGTGGACAATCGGGAACAAATGCGTATCGCTTCACCGGCCGTAGTCGGGATTGCGCCAAGAGGGTGGCGGGGCGGGTGGGGTAGCAGAGGATCGCTAACATTTCCGGCTGCGCCGACCGGCCGAGTGCGAGGCTTGCTCGATGAATCGCGAAAGGGTGGTGGCCGCCGTGCTCCGGCAGGGTGGACGCAAGCGCTCAAACATGCCGTTGCGGCGAATTCCGGTGCAGTCCGATCACTGAGAACATGGTGTTCTGCGTCACATCGACGTCCGATGTCGACTTGGCCGATACCGCCATCCGCCAATCGGCCTCCCCGGGCCGGGTTCAGCGGGGCGCGATGCCGTCCAGCACGGTGGCCACGATGGCGTCGACCCGGTCCGTCGGCACCTCGACCGGGTCGGTCAGGCCGCGCAGGACGTGGGGGAGCACCAGTTCGTGGCACGCCCCGACGACGAGGGTGGCCACGGCGTCGGGATCGGCGCCCCGCGCGATCCGGCCGCGGTCGCGCTCCTCGCGCAGGTGGTCGGCGAGGGCCGCGTGCAGGCCGCGGCCCCCGGCCATCGGGTTCGGCAGGGCGTCGAACCTGGCGAAGACCTCCGGTTGGCCGATCAGCCCGGCGAACGCGGGCAGGAACGCCGCGTGCACGGCCAGGGCGTGCGCGACGAAGGCGCGCAGGTTCTCCGCCGGCGTGCCGTCGGTGGCCGGCGGGCCGATCCGCCGCTCCACCGCGCGGACGTGCTCGTGCAGCGCGAGCGCGAGCAGTTCCTCCTTGTCCGCGAAGTGGTTGTAGAGCACGCCGACCGCGACGTCGGCCGCGCGGGCGATGTCGCGGACGGTGAGCCCGGCGGTGCCGCGCTCGGCGATGAGGCGGGCGGCCGCGGCGATCAGGTGGTCGCGCAGGCTCACGTCGCCGTCACGCAGGGCTGCTGCTCGTCGCGGTGCCATCGCGCTGCATCGTAGGCCCCGGTCAGGCCGTCGCCGTGATCAGCCGGGCGGTGCCGCGCAGCCGCACCGCGTCGGCCTCGGCGAACGGGGTCAGCGCCGCCGCCACGGCCGCCTCGACCCGGTCCTCGGTGGACGGGTCGGCGTCGCGCAGGGCGAACCGCACCGGACCCCAGCCCAGGACGAACCGGGTCGCGTCGGCGACGTCGCGGCCCCACACCTGCGTGGCCCGCACCGCCTCGGACCGGACGTCGGCGAAGCCCGCGCCGGTGAGCACCCGGTCGACCGCGGCGGGGTCGGACAGCGACAGCGGACCGGCGCCGGTGGGCGTCGACCGGCCGCCGAGCGCCGCGAACACCCCGGCCAGGTCGCCGAGGTCGAGCATCGCCAGCGCCGCCAACCGGCCGCCGGGTCGCAGCGCGCCGCGGATGTTGCCGAACGCGGCCACCGGGTCGGCGAAGAACATGATCCCGAACCGGCTGAGCGCGACGTCGAACGCGTGCGGCGGGAACGGGTGGACCTGGGCGTCGCCCTGCACGAACACGACGTCGGGCACGCCCTCGGCCACCGCGGACGCCCGCGCCCTGGCCAGCATCGGGCCGGACAGGTCGATGCCGGTGGCGTGCGCGGCGCGGCGGGCCGCCAACCGGGTGACCTGCCCGTTGCCGCAGCCGACGTCGAGCACCCGGTGCTCCGGCGCGAGGGCGGCCGCGGTCAGCAGCAGCTCGTTGAAACCGCTGTTCACCGCGTCGTAGCGGTCCTGGTTGTCGGCCCAGTGGTGGCCCTCGTACCCGTTCCACGCCTCGGCCTGGTGGGTGTTGACGATGTTCGGCACGGTGTCGCCCCTCGTTGTGAACGTGTGTTCATGAACAACTGTTCATAACAAGGGCGGCTGTGTCAAGCTGGTGGGGTGATCGAAGTCCCGGAGGCGCTGGCCGCCTCCTACCGGCACGACCCGGTCGGGTCGGCGTGGCCGGCCGACCTGCCCGCGCGGGCCGCCGACGTCCTGGACAGGTGGGAGCTGCGGCCGGACGGCCCTGCCGCGCACGGCATGGCGGGGCTGGTGCTGCCGGTGGTCCGCCCGGACGGCACGCCCGCCGCGCTCAAGCTGCAACCCGTCACCGAGGACAACGCCGCCGCGGCGGTCGGCCTGCGCGCGTGGGACGGCGACGGCGCGGTCCGGCTGCTCGACCACGAGCCGGGCGCGGCGCTGCTGGAACGGCTGGACGCGAGCCGCCCGCTGTCCTCGATGCCCGATGACGACACCGCCACCGGGGTGATCGCCGACCTGCTCGTCCGCCTGGTCGCCGTGCCCGCGCCGCCGGGCGTGCGGCGGCTGGCCGACATCGCGGCCGCCATGCTCGACCGGGCGCCGGCGGCGCTGCCCGCGTTGCCGGACCAGGCCGACCGGGGGCTGCTGCGCACGTGCGCCTCGGCGGTCGCGGAGGTCCTGCCCGAGGCGGGCGACCGGCTGCTGCACTGGGACCTGCACCACGACAACGTCCTGGCGGGCGAGCGGGAGCCGTGGCTGGCGATCGACCCCGAGCCGCTGGCGGGCGACCCCGGGTTCGACCTGTGGCCCGCGCTGAACGGGCGCTGGGATGCCGTGGTCGCCACGGGTGACGTGCCGCGCGCCCTGCTGCGCCGCTTCGACCTGCTCACCGAGGCGCTGGAGCTGGACCGGGACCGCGCCACCGCCTGGACCCTGGGGCGGGTGCTGCAGAACGCGCTGTGGGACGTCGAGGACGGCGGGACCGCGCTGGACCGGGAGGAGGTCGCCCTCGCCGACGCCCTGCTGAATCGGCCGCGGCCGTCGGTCAGTGGGGTTCGGCGGGCGTGAGCGAGGTGGGGGCCGGGTTGCCGCGCGGTCGGAGGTGGCCCCCCGGCAGCGGCGGCGCGGGCAGTCGGTCACCGGGGTAGCCCTCGACCCGGCCGAACCGCTCCGACCCGGCCTGCCACTGGTCGCGGTACCGGGCGACCTCCTCGTGGCTGCGGCCGACGAAGTTCCACCACATGACCAGCTCCTCGCCCAGCGGCGGGCCGCCGAGCAGGACCACCCGCGCCGGGCCGGTCGCGGTGTTGGCCAGCTCCAGCCGGGTCGCGCCGACGTCGACGCAGCCCAGCGCGCCGTGACCCAACGGCGTGCCGTCCAGCGCCACCTCGCCGACGTCGACCAGCACGCCGTGCTCGAACGCCCCGTCGACGTCGAGCGCCACCCGCGCCCCGGCGTCCAGCACCAGCTCCGCGCCCAGCAACGGCGTGAACGTGCGCACCGGGGACGTCCGGCCCGCGAGCGTGCCGAGGAACACCCGCGCGGTCGCGCCGTCCAGCGCCACCGGGTCGGGCACGTGGTGCTGGAAGTCGCGCGGCGCGTCGCGGTCGGCGTCGGGCAGCGCGATCCACAGCTGGACGCCGTGCAGCACGGTCGTGCCCGGCGTCGAGACCTCCGAGTGGCAGATGCCGTGCCCGGCCGTCATCAGGTTCAGCTCGCCCGGCCGCACGACGGCGTGCACGCCCAGGCTGTCGCGGTGCTCGATCTCGCCGCTGAACAGCCAGCTCGCGGTCTGCAACCCGGTGTGCGGGTGCGGCGCGACGTCCATGCCGCCGCTGGCCGACACGTCGTCCGGGCCGTAGTGGTCGGCGAAGCACCACGCGCCGATCAGGGACCGCGACCGCTGCGGCAGGGTGCGCCGCACGGTCATCGCGCGCGGCCCGCCGAGCGGGACGTCCCGGGGTTCGAGCACTTCAACGCCCATGTCAGCCATGGTAGAGCCCCGTGCGGGCGGCTAGGGCGAACGCTGGTACTCCTCCCACGTCCGCTTGGGGCTGACCGCGGGCCCGTCGTCCGGCGCGCGGTTGGCCAGCCCGTTGAAGCCGAGGTAGTAGTCACCCGCCTGGTTGCGCGCGCCGGTGGCCTGGTCCGGGTCGCCGAGCGCGATCGCGTGGATGTGGTAACCCCAGTCGCCCTGGGCCGGGGTGCGCACCCACGCCGCGAAGCCGACCTGGCGCAGCACCCTGGCCACGGTCGTGCGGGTGGTCGCGGTCATCCCGGACACCGAGACGTCCAGCGCGCCGCCGCCGTCGTGGGTGCCCGCCGAACCGGGCACGCCGCCGGGGTTGTAGGAGCCCTGGGTGATGGCCAGCGACCGGCCGAGCAGCCGCTCGGCCTCGACCAGCATGGCCTTCGTGCGGGTGTTCATCAGCGCGGCGCGGTAGGTGACCCGGCTGCCCGCCGACACCACGCGCGCGACCGTGTACCGCGCGTCGCCCAGCAGCCGCAGGGAGGTGGGTCCGGGCAGGCCGGACGCGTCGAGCCCGGTGTAGCCGAGCGAGCGCTGGTAGGCCGCGTAGGCGTCGATCGTCCTGGTGCCGAAGTGCCCGTCGGCGTAGGTCGAGGCCAGCAGGCCCTTCGCCACGAGCGCCTGCTCGACCGCCCGCACGCTGTCGCCGCTGCCCGGCGTGACGGCCGAGTCGGCCCGGCGCGGGTCGATCTGCGCGGCCTTGAGCACGGCCTCCATGTCCACCACCGGCAGTGCGGTGACCTGGGGCGCGGCCGTCACCGGCGACGCGAGGCCCACCAGCCCGACGAGCACGCCGGCCACCGCGGCGATCTTGGCGTTGAGCACGTCCACCTCCGGTCGGGAACCGACGAACCGGGCCAGTCAAGCGCGGACCGGCACTTCCTGGCAAGAGTGCCGTTTGGTTGGTTGAAAATTGACGACGCGGTCGTGGAGTAGAGTCCTCCGGGTTGGGGCACGAGCTGTCGGCACTCGGTCGGCGCGGTCCCCGGCCCAGTCGGCACTGCCGGCAGGGGAGGCTTCTCGCCATGACGCAGACCAGACCCGGTCGTTCCCAAGGTGCCGCGGTGGGCTTCGCCGACGCGCGCGCCGCGGCGGACCGGGCCGAGACCATCCAGCGCAGCATGGCCGCCCGCACCGTGGTGGACAACTCGGTCGACGCGAACGACTGCCGCGAGCTGCTGCTGATGCTCGGCCTGCCCGACCCCGACCCGACCGGGTGACGTAGCTCCCGTCGCGCATCAACTCCGCCGACTCGCGGGTACCCGTGCCGCGGGGTGTCCAAGAGGGACACTCGGAGGAGGTTCGAGCGCAGATGGGCATTGGCGACAAGTTCGACGAGCTGAAGGACAAGGCCAAGGACGCCCTCGGCCAGCACGGCGACAAGGCCGATCAGGGCATCGACAAGGCCGGTCAGTTCGCCGACGAGCGGACCGGTGGTCAGCACTCCGAGCACATCCGAACGGGCACGGACAAGGCCAAGGAAGGCTTGGACCGGTTCCGCGAGCAGCAGTAGCGGATTCCGAGACGGACGAAGGGCCGCCCTCCGACGTGGAGGGCGGCCCTTCGGCGTCCGGAGCCCTTCGGTTGGCGTCAGGCCCGCCAGGACGGGGCCCGCTAGGGCGCCAGGCGTGACGCGAGCAGTCGCTTGCCCTGCTCGGCGCCCTTGCGGCTCTCGCCCTGGGCGCGGCGGAAGAAGTCCGCCAGCTCGCCGTCACCCGCGCGCTCCGCGTCGGCGATGTAGGTCTCCAGCCGCAGCGCGTTGCTCAGGCACGCCTCGACGAACCAGATGATGTTGTAGTCCTTGTCCTGCGTGCCGGTCACCTGACCGGCCTCGGTGGTGGACACCTGACCTCCTCACTAGTCGGCGCACCGGGGTTACCCCGTTCCCACCCGTCGAACGCCGACCGCGTGGTGGACCACCCGATCGTCGTCCCGCCGGATCAGTGCCGTACCCCTGCGGATCGGGTCCCTGATTGTTCCCGTCCGGGTGTCACCCGACAGTGGGCGAGCTCGCCCCGCGCGCCGCCTGAGCCCCCGCGCCCGCCACGACCCGGCGCGGATCCCGCCCCGACCGGACCCTGCCCGGTCGGGGCTTCCGCGCGTCCGCGCGGCACCCCGGCCGAGAGCGCCCGGTCAGCCGTCCAGTTCGGCCCACACGACCTTGCCGTCGGCCGTCAGGTCCGTGCCCCACGACCGGCTCAGGGCGGCGACGATGATCAGCCCGCGCCCCCGTGCCGAGTCGACCTGCACCGGTCTGGGCTGCGGCATGGCGGTCGACTCGTCCGCCACCTCGATCCGCATCCCGGACTCGGTCCGGGTCACGGTCAGCCCCACCGGGCCGGTCGCGTGGTCCACCGCGTTGGACACCAACTCGGTCACCACCAAGGCGGCGTCGTCGGTCGCGTCCTCGGACAGCCCCCACGCCGCCGCCGCGTCTCCCACCACCTGCCGTGCCTGCGCCGATGAGCCCGCCGAGGCGGGCAGCGTCACGGCCACCGGCGCTGCTGGCTCATTGCGCACATCCGCTCCCGTTGATCGGCCGTCACCGCATCGTCGCACATCCCCCCGGCGCGGCACCGGGCGGTCGCGCCGATCGGCCGCCTGGCGACGGCCAACGGCGTCGTCGTGACCGGCCGCGCCGGCGTGGCGGCGAACAGGTGGCGGCATCCGGTCGGTCCGGTGGCTAGGCTCGTGCACCATGGAGTTGCGGGTGCGCAGTGAGGTGCGGGGCGGCTGGACGGTCGTCGCGGTGTCGGGCGAACTGGACGCGGACACGGTCCCCGTGCTGTCCGACCGCCTCGAGGAGAGCACGGGCGACCGGGTGGTGGTCGACCTGAGCGGCGTGCCGTTCATGGACACCACCGGCCTGTCCCTGATGCTCGACTGGCACCGGCGGCTCGACGGCGGGGGCGGCCAGTTCCGGATGGCGTCCCTGCAACCGTCGGTGCACAAGCTGTTCCGGCTCACCGAGCTGACCGAGGTCATGCACATCCACGACACCGTGGAGTCGGCCACGACCGCCGCGTGATCCCGGACGGCTCCCGGGACCCGCGCCCCGACGGTCCCGCGTGGCGCGCCGCGTCGCCGGGCCCGCGCTGACCGCCCCGTCCCGCGCGCCGGCCCGGGACCGACCGGGTGGGTCGGCGCCGGGCCGTTCGACGACGGATTCCCCCGTGCGGGTGAAAGAGCGGGCGGTGGTCAGTCCTGCTCGACGCCCAGGTAGAACGCGATCAGCCGGAGCAGGTGCTCGGTGTCCACGGGCTTGGTCACGTAGTCCGTCGCCCCCGACGCCAGCGACTTCTCCCGGTCGCCCTTCATCGCCTTCGCCGTCACCGCGATCACCGGCAGGTCCGAGTACCGCGACATCGCCCGGATGGCCGCCATGGTCGCGTTGCCGTCCAGCTCCGGCATCATGATGTCCATCAGCACCAGCGTCACGTCGTCGTACTGCTCCAGCGCCCGCACGCCGGTGATGCCGTTGTCCGCGTAGATCACCTGCAACCCGTGCAGCTCCAGCACGCTGGTCAGCGCGAACACGTTGCGCAGGTCGTCGTCGACGATCAGCACCTTCTCGCCGTGGAACCGCATCGGCGCGGGCGGCAGCTCGGCCGGCGCGACCAGGGACTGCGGCTCGGCGTCGGCGGGGGTCAGCAGCTCCGCCACGGCCTCCGGCTCCACCTCGACCTGCGCCACCAGGCCCAGCTCGCCCAGCGGCAGGTACAGCGTGAACGTCGAACCCAGCCCCGGCTCGGACCGGACGTCCAGCCGGCCGTCCAGCAGCGCCGCCAGCTCCCGGCTGATCGACAGGCCGAGCCCCGTGCCGCCGTACTTGCGCGACGTCGTGCCGTCCGCCTGCTGGAACGCCTCGAAGATCACCGACAGCTTCTCCGCCGGGATGCCGATGCCGGTGTCCTGCACGTCGAACGCGATCGAGCCCTCGGCCGCCCGGATGCGCAGCTTGATCTCACCGTCGTGGGTGAACTTCACCGCGTTGGACAGCAGGTTGCGCAGGATCTGCTGCAACCGGTGCTCGTCGGTGTGCAGGGTGGACGGCACGTCCGGGTCGACCACCACCCCGAACGCCAGCCCCTTCTCGGTGGCCAGCGGCGTGGTCATCGCCTCGACGTAGCGGACCACGTCGGCCACCCGCACCGGGTCGGTCTGCACCTGCATGTGCCCGGCCTCGACCTTGGTCAGGTCCAGGATGTCGTCGATCAGCTGGAGCAGGTCCGTGCCCGACGAGTGGATGGTCTTCGCGAACTCCACCTGCTTCGGGTTCAGGTTCCCGTCCAGGTTGTCGGCCAGCAGCTTGGCCAGGATCAGCAGGCTGTTCAACGGCGTGCGCAGCTCGTGCGACATGTTCGCCATGAACTCCGACTTGTACTTCGACGCCGACGACAGCTGCCGCGCCCTGGCCTCCAGCTCGACCGAGCCCGCCCGCAGCTCCTCGGTGAGCCGCTGCGACTCCACCAGCAGGCTGTCGGTGCGGGCGTTGGCCAGCATGGTGTTCAGGTTGACGCCGATGTTCTCCTTGAGCTGGTCCAGCAGGTCGAGGTGCACCTCGGTGAACTCGCCGAACGACCCCAGCTCGATCACGCCCAGCGTCTCGCCCTGGAACACGATCGGCAGGATCACCAGGTTGGCGGGCGGCGCGGAGCCGAGCCCGGAGCCGATCGCCAGGTACCCCGGCGGCACGTCGGTGACCAGCACCGTCTTCTTCTCCACCGCGACCTGCCCGACCAGCGAGTCGCCGCGGGTGAACCGCACGGGTCGGCGGGCGGGCGGCAGGTAGCCGTACGTCGCGGTGAGGTCCAGGGCGTTGGACTCCAGGTCGGCCAGGAAGAACGCGCCGTGCTGCGCCGACACCAGCGGGGTCAGCTCGCTCATCACCAGCGACGCCATGGCGTTGAGGTCGCGGTGGCCCTGCATCTGGCCGGACAGCCGGGCCAGGTTCGTCTTCAGCCAGTCCTGCTCCTGGTTCGCCCTGGTGGACGCCCGCAGGTTGCCGATCATCCGGTTGATGTTGTCCTTGAGGTCGGCGACCTCGCCGGACGCGTCCACGGTGATCTGCCGGGTCAGGTCGCCCGCGGTCACCGCGGTGGCCACCACGGCGATCGCGCGCACCTGCCGGGTCAGGTTCCCGGCCAGCTCGTTGACGTTCTCGGTCAGCCGCTTCCAGGTGCCCGAGACGCCCTCCACCTCGGCCTGGCCGCCCAGCTTGCCCTCGGTGCCGACCTCCCGGGCGACGCGGGTGACCTCCTGGGCGAACGACGAGAGCTGGTCGACCATGGTGTTGATGGTGGTCTTCAGCTCCAGGATCTCGCCGCGCGCGTCGACGTCGATCTTCTTCGACAGGTCGCCGCGCGCCACCGCCGTGGTGACCTGGGCGATGTTGCGCACCTGGGAGGTCAGGTTGTTCGCCATGAAGTTGACGTTCTCGGTGAGGTCCTTCCAGGTGCCCGCCACGTTCGGCACCCTGGCCTGGCCGCCGAGGATGCCCTCGGTGCCGACCTCGCGCGAGACGCGGGTGACCTCGTCGGCGAACGCCCGCAGCGTGTCCACCATGCCGTTGATCGTGTCGGCCAGCGCGGCGACCTCGCCCTTCGCCTCGACGGCGATCTTCTTGGACAGGTCGCCGCCCGCGACCGCCGTGGCCACCGCCGCGATCGACCGCACCTGGGTGGACAGGTTGTCGGCCATGACGTTGACGTTGTCGGTGAGGTCCTTCCAGGTGCCCGCCACGCCCGGCACCCGCGCCTGGCCGCCCAGTCGGCCGTCGGTGCCGACCTCTCGGGCGACGCGGGTGACCTCGTCGGCGAAGGAGGAGAGCTGGTCGACCATGGTGTTGATGGTCGACTTCAGCTCCAGGATCTCGCCGCGCGCGTCGACCGTGATCTTCTGCGACAGGTCGCCGCCCGCGACGGCCGTGGTGACCTGGGCGATCGACCGCACCTGCGCGGTGAGGTTGTTCGCCATGAAGTTGACGGAGTCGGTGAGGTCGCGCCAGGTCCCGGCGACGCCGGGCACCTGTGCTTGGCCGCCCAGTCGGCCGTCGGTGCCGACTTCCCGGGCGACGCGGGTGACTTCGTCGGCGAAGGAGGAGAGCTGGTCGACCATGGTGTTGATGGTGTCCTTCAGCTCCAGGATCTCGCCCCGCGCGTTGACCGTGATCTTCTGGGACAGGTCGCCCCGGGCGACCGCCGTCGCGACCTGGGCGATGTTGCGGACCTGGGAGGTCAGGTTGCCGGCCATGAAGTTGACGGAGTCGGTGAGGTCGCGCCAGGTCCCGGCGACGCCGGGCACCTGTGCTTGGCCGCCCAGTCGGCCGTCGCTGCCGACCTCCCGGGCGACGCGGGTGACCTCGGCCGCGAACGACGAGAGCTGGTCGACCATCGTGTTGATCGTGGTCTTGAGCTGGAGGATCTCGCCGCGCGCGTCGACGTCGATCTTCTGGGACAGGTCGCCCTGTGCCACCGCCGTGGTGACCTGGGCGATGTTGCGGACCTGGGAGGTCAGGTTGCCGGCCATGAAGTTGACGGAGTCGGTGAGGTCGCGCCAGGTCCCGGCGACGCCGGGCACCTGGGCCTGGCCGCCCAGTCGGCCGTCGGTGCCGACTTCCCGGGCGACGCGGGTGACTTCGTCGGCGAAGGAGGAGAGCTGGTCGACCATGGTGTTGATGGTCGACTTCAGCTCCAGGATCTCGCCGCGCGCGTCGACCGTGATCTTCTGCGACAGGTCGCCCTGCGCCACCGCGGTCGCGACCTGGGCGATGTTGCGGACCTGCGAAGTCAGGTTGTTCGCCATGAAGTTGACGTTGTCGGTCAGGTCGCGCCAGGTGCCGCCGACGCCGGGCACCTGGGCCTGGCCGCCCAGTCGGCCGTCCGTGCCGACCTCTCGGGCGACGCGGGTGACTTCGTCGGCGAACGAGGAGAGCTGGTCGACCATCGTGTTGACGGTGTCCTTCAGCTCCAGCATCTCGCCCGCCACCGTGACGGTGATCTTCTGGGTCAGGTCGCCCTGCGCCACCGCGGTCGCGACCTGCGCGATGTCGCGGACCTGCTTGGTCAGGTTGTCCGACATGAAGTTGACCGAGTCGGTGAGGTCCTTCCAGGTGCCCGCCACCCCCGGCACGGCCGCCGTGCCGCCCAGCCGGCCCTCGGTGCCGACCTCGCGCGCCACCCGGGTGACCTCGCCCGCGAACGTGCGCAGCGTCGCCGTCATCGAGTTGAAGCTCTCCACCAGCGCGGCGACCTCGCCGCGGGCGTCGACCACGATCTCCTGCGACAGGTCGCCCTCGGCGACCGCGGCGAGCACCCGGCTCAGCTCGGCGGTCGGTCTGGTCAGGTCCTCGACCAGGCCGTTCACCGCGTCCGCGGCGGTGGCCCAGCCGCCGGTGGCGGTGCTCGGGGCGAGCCGTTCGCCCAGCCTGCCCTCCTGGCCGACCGACTGGCGGACCTTCACCAGCTCGCCGACCAGCCACTGGTTGCGCTCGGCGATCTCGTTGAAGACCCCGGCCAGCTCCGCCGCCACCCCGTCGCGCGGCACGACGAGACGACGGCGGAAGTTGCCGTCCCTCATCTCCCGCATCGCGGTCAGCAGTCGGGACAGGGTCACGTCCGTGTCGTCCTGAGCGGTCGTCACACGAGCCTCCGATGTCAGCGCAACTGCGCCAAGCCTGCCACTGTTGGTGGTGGCTTGTCCGATAGGTTGGGTCGAACCGACACACAGGAGCCGTGATGGCCCAGGGCTACCGGCAAGGCGCCGAGACGGGCCTCGACCTCGACGCGTGGCGTCGCGTGGTCGACGGCTTCCACGAGGCCGTCGTCGTGCTGGACCCGGAAGGCGTCGTCCGGTTGGCGAATTCCCCGGCAGGCGCGCTGTTCCCGCAGGCGAGGACCGGCTCGGCGCTGCCCGCGCCCGCCCGGGGCGCCCGGCGGCAGGAGCTCGGCGGCGGCTGGGTCGCGTGGTACCGGGGCGTGGACGACCACCTGGACGAGGCCACCCGCCTGCTGGCGCCGCTGACCGACCGCGCGGACGCGGTGCGGGCCGTGGTCGAGCTGGCGCCCGTCGATCACGCCGTGGTGGTGCTGCCAGGGGTGCGCGGTCGTCTGGAGTGGTGGCGGCGCACGCCCGCCGGCGACGTGGCGGTGGCCCGCACCACCCCTCAGGTGGCCGGCACCGCGCCCGGTCTCACCGAGGTGCTGGACGGGGTGGTCGACCACGCCGAACTCACCGAACTGGGTGATGGGCCGTGGGGCGTGTCGGGGGTGGGCGTGGCGGTGCCGCTGACGCCGGGCGGCGCGCTGGTGTGCTTCGGCGGCACGTGGGGCGTGGACCTGCTCAAGCGGTACGCGGCGCGGGTCGAGCCGGCGGTGGCCGCCGGCACCCGGGCCGGCGAGCAGCAGCGGGTCGTGGAGGCGTTGCGGGCCAACCTGCTGCCCACCCCGCTGCCGGAGGTGGTGGGGGCCCGGCTGGCGTGCGTCTACGAGCCCGCGCACCGGGGGGCGATGATCGGCGGCGACTTCTACGACGTGCACCCGCGCGAGGACGGCAGCGCGGCGTTCGTGCTCGGCGACGTGGCGGGCAACGGGATCGAGGCGGCGGCGCACAGCGGCCGGGTGCGGCAGAGCCTGCACTCGCTGCTGGTGGTCGAGCAGCGGCCCGCGCACCTGCTGCACCTGCTCAACGCCGCGCTGCGGGCGGCGGGCAGCCGGCTGTTCACCACCCTCGTGGTCGGCTCGATGATGCCGGTGCAGGCCGGTGGGCTTCGGCTGACCCTGTCCGCCGGCGGCCACCCCGCGCCGCTCGTGCTGCGCGGTGACGGGCGGGTGGACGAGGTGGCGGTGCACGGCGGCATCGTCGGCGTGCTGGCCGAGGTGCGGTTCCACCAGACCTCGGTCACCCTCGCGCCGGGCGAGACGCTGCTGCTGTACAGCGACGGGTTGACCGAGGCGCGCAAGCACGACGACCGGCAGGAGCTGTTCGGCGACGCGCGGCTGAAGTCGGCGCTGGCCGACTGCGCCGGCCTGTCGGCCTCGGCGGTGTCGGACCACCTGCGGCGGGTGGTGTTCGACTGGCTGGGGCCGACCGAGCACGACGACCTGACGCTGCTGGTGGTGCAGGCCGCGCCCTGACGGCGCGCGGGTCGGCGGCGCGCAGGTCGGCGGTGATCGGGTCTGCGGTGATCGGGCGAATCACCCGGCGGCGGTTGACGTCCCGCCGTCGCGCCCGACCCTGCTCACGTCGGGACTTCGGCCTGCGCGGTGGAGGTGGGCGGTGAGCGGCGGTCGGTTCGGCGGTGCACCGCACGATCCGACCGCCGCCACCCTCGCGCACCGCTTCCTCGGCACTGCTGACGCCGACCTCGGCCGGCACGACGAGGCGATCGGGCACCTGCGGCAGGCGACGGCCCTGTTCCGCGACCTGGACAACACCCACCCGCACGCCGCCCGCGCCGCGTGGGAGAGCGCGCTGGAGGTGTACCGGGCGCAGGACGGCGACGACGACGTCGAACGGGTGCGGCGGCGCCTGGCCGGGCTCGGCGGCTGATCGTCGCGCCGGTCGCATCCCGGTCGAGGACGTGTCCGCCAGAGGGGGTGATCACCGTGCCGGCTGTCGCTAGCCTCGGGTGACGTGGAGCCACCCCTGGACGCGGTCGCACTCGCCCACCGCCGGCTGCTCCGGGCGATCGCCGGGCTGACCGACGCGCAGGTCGCCGAGCCGTCGCCGCTGCCGGACCTGGGGCCGTGGCCCGCCTACCCGGCGCGTCGGCAGGACCTGCCGGACTGGCACGCCGACGGATCGCGCCTTCCGGTGAGTGGAAGATCCCGTTGACCTCCGTCGAGCGCCCTCAATAGCGTTCCGCCGCGCCCGCGGCCGGACGCCCGCGGCACGACGATCCGGAGGACAACGAGGTGCCGACCTACCGCTCGGACGCGTCGTCGCACCCGCCCGCGCACTTCCCCGAGTACCGGTCCAACGCGCTCCGGGCGCCGCGCCGGCCGTTCGCGCTGCTGCCGCAGCGGCTGGGCGAGATCACCGGGCCGCTGCTCGGCGAGGGCCGCGTGGGCCCGGACGACAACGACCTGACCCTGGGCCACGACGGCGAGCCGCAGGGCCAGCGGATCATCGTCGCCGGCCGGGTGCTGGACGGCGACGGCCGGCCGGTCGCGGGCACGCTGCTGGAGGTGTGGCAGGCCAACGCGGGCGGCCGGTACCGGCACGACGCCGACCGCCACCCCGCGCCCCTCGACCCGAACTTCACCGGTGTCGGCCGCACGATCACCGACGCCGACGGCCGCTACTCGTTCACCACCGTCCACCCCGGCGCGTACCCGTGGCGCAACCACGACAACGCCTGGCGGCCCGCGCACATCCACTTCTCGCTGTTCGGCACCGCGTTCACCCAGCGGCTGATCACCCAGATGTACTTCCCCGGCGACCCGCTGTTCGACCAGGACCCGATCTTCAACTCGGTCCGCGACCCGGCGGCGCGCGCGGCGATGGTGGCCCGGTTCGACCTGGCGACCACCGTGCCGGAGTGGGCGCTGGGCTACCGGTGGGACATCGTGCTGCGCGGCAAGAACCCCACCCCGCTGGACGAGGACGACGACGATGAGTGAGCTGCGGACCACGCCGTCGCAGACCGTCGGCCCGTTCTTCTCGTTCGGCCTGGTGTGGGAGGACGGCCCGTTCGTGGTGCCCGAGGGCACGCCCGGCGCGTTCCGGGTCGGCGGCGTCGTGCTGGACGGCGCGGGCGCGCCGGTGCCGGACGCGGTGGTCGAGACCTGGCAGGCCGACCCGGACGGCCGGTTCGACCACCCCGACGACCCGCGCGGTCCCGTCCGCCGGCAGGATTTCCGCGGCTTCGGCCGCAGCGCCACCGACCCGGACGGGCGGTACTCGGTGCTGACCGTCAAACCGGGCCCGCTGCCGGTGCCCGGGGGCGGTCGGGAGGCACCCCACCTCAACGTGTCGGTCTTCTGCCGGGGCATGCTGGTGCGGCTGGTCACCCGCATCTACTTCCCCGACGAGGAGGCCAACGCCGCGGACCCGGTGCTCACCTCGATCGACGACCCGGCCAGGCGGGCCACGCTCATCGCCGGGAGCGACCCGCTCGGCTACCGCTTCGACATCCACCTGCAAGGGGAGCATGAAACCGTCTTCTTCGACCTCTGAGCACACCTCCCGGTCGAGCGGGGCCCGCTCGCTGTGGGGCACGCTGTTCACCGACCCGGACGTGGAGGCCGAGACCTGTGACCGGGCCTGGGTGCGGGCCATGCTGGACTTCGAACGCGCGCTGGCGATCGTGCAGGCCAGGGCGGGCATCGTGACCGAGGAGGCGGCGCGGATGGTGGTCACGGCCATCGACGTCGGGCACTACGACCCGGTCGCCCTCGGCGAGGGCGCCATCACCTCGGGCACCCCGGTCGTGCCGCTGGTCCGCGCGATCGGCGCGCACGTCACCGCCGAGGGGCGCGCGGCCGTGCACAACGGCGCCACCAGCCAGGACGTGCTGGACACCGCGCTGTCGCTGGTCGCGCACCGGGCGCTGGGCCCGATCCTGGCCGGGCTGCGCGGCGTGGCCGCCGAGTGCGAGCGGCTGGCCAGGCGGCACCGCGACACGCTGATCGCCGGTCGGACGCTGACCCAGCACGCGCTGCCGACCACGTTCGGGCTCAAGTGCGCGGGCTGGCTGGTCGCGGTGGACGAGGCCGAGGCCGCGCTGACCCGCGTCCGCGAGCAGCGGCTGGCCGTGCAGTTCGGCGGCGCGGCGGGCACGATGGCGGCGGTGCGCTCGGGCGGCGACCTGACCGGGCAGCTGGCCGCCGAACTGGGCCTGGCCGCGCCGCTGATCCCGTGGCACACCAACCGGACCAGGGTGGCCGAGCTGGCGGGCGCGCTCGGCGAGGCGTCCGGGGTGCTGGCCAAGATCGCCCAGGACGTGGTGCTGCTCGCCCAGACCGAGGTCGCCGAGGTGGCCGAGGCAGACGGCGGCACGTCGTCGGCGATGCCGCACAAGCACAACCCGGTGCGCGCGGTGCTGGTGACCGCGTGCACCCGCCGCGTGCCGGGGCTGGTGGCCACGGTGCTGTCGGGGATGGCGCAGGAGCACGAGCGGGCGGCCGGGGCGTGGCACAGCGAGTGGCAGACCGTCACCGACCTGCTGCGGCTGGTCGGCGGCGCGGTGCGCGGCGCCCGCGAGCTGCTGCCGCGGCTGCGGGTCGACCCGGGTCGGATGCGCCGCAACCTGGACCTGACCGGCGGGCTGCTGATGGCCGAGAACGTCGCCGGTCGGCTGGCCGACCGGATCGGCCGGGCCGAGGCGCAGGAGCTGGTGGCCGAGGTGTGCCGGACCGCGGCGGCGTCCGGGCTGTCGCTGCGCGAGGCGCTGCTGGCCGACCTGCGGATCGGGTTGTCGGAGACGGAGTTGGACGACGCGCTCGACCCGGCCGGGTACACCGGCAGCGCGGGCGAGTTCGTGGACCGCGCCCTGGCGGCGCACCGGGGGAGGGGCCGGCCGTGAAGCCGCACTACGAGTTGACCGGTCCGCCGGGCGCGCCGGTCGTCGTCCTGGGCAACTCGCTGGGCACCACGACGGCGTTGTGGGACCGGCAGTTACCGGTGCTGCACCGGAGGTTCCGGGTGCTGCGCTACGACCACCGCGGGCACGGCGGGTCCGGCGCGCCCGCGGGCCCGTACCGGATCGACGACCTCGCCGACGACGTGCTGGAGCTGCTGGACGCCCTCGGCCTGGACCGGGTGTCCTACTGCGGGGTGTCGATGGGCGGCATGGTCGGCATGTGGCTGGCCGGGCACGCGCCGGAGCGCATCGAGCGACTGGTGCTGTGCTGCACGACGGCCGCGTTCCCGACCGGTGTCCCGTGGCTGGACCGGGCGGCGGCCGTCCGCGCGGCCGGGACCGGTTCCATCGCCCCCGCCGTCGTCGGCCGCTGGTTCACCCCGGCCTTCCGGTCACCGGAGCTGGTGGCCGCGTTCGAACGCGGACTGTCCGAAGTGGACGACGAGGCGTACGCCGGGTGCTGCGACGCGTTGGCGGTGATGGACCTGCGCTCGGTGCTGCCCGCCATCGAGGCGCCGACGGCGGTCATCGCGGGCAGGCACGACGAGGCCACGCCGCCGGACTGCGGCCGTTCCGTCGCCGCCTCGATCCCGGGCGCGTCGTTCCACCTGGTGGCGGGGGCGCACCTGGCGAACGTGGAGGCGGCCGACGAGGTGTCGGCGATCCTGGACGAGCACCTGTGAACCCGGTCTTCGACGAGGGCATGCGGGTGCGCCGGGAGGTGCTGGGCGACGAGCACGTGGACGGCGCGGTCGCGCGCACCGACGCGTTCACGGCGGACTTCCAGGACTTCATCACCCGCTACGCGTGGGGCGAGGTGTGGACCAGGCCGGGGCTGGAGCGGCCGGTGAGGTCGTGCGTCGCGCTGGCCGTGCTGGCCGCGCTCGGTCACGAGCAGGAGTTGGCGATGCACGTCCGCGCGGCCCTGCGCAACGGGGTCACGCGCGAGGAGATCAAGGAAGTCCTGCTGCAGGTGGGGGTCTACGCCGGCGTCCCCGCCGCGAACCGCGCGTTCGCCGTGGCGCAGCCGATCCTGGCGGGCGAGCCGTCGTGAGCGACTTCCCGGCGCGCTGGACGGACCGCGAACGCGAGCAGCGCCGCTACCCCGCGAAGGGGAGCGGCGCTGCTCGCGTGCGCTGAGCGGGAGGGTGGTCCGCTACTGGCTCTTGACCTCGGACTTGACCTGCTGGCCGGACTCGCGGGCGTGCTGGCCGACCTCCTGGGCCGAGCCCTTGGCCTGCTCCACGGTCGTCTGGGTGGCTTCCTGCGCCACCTGCTTGACCTGGTCCGCCGCCTCGCCGACCACCGCGGTCGCGTCGTCCTTCAGCTTCTGCGCGGACTCGGTGAGGGCTTCCTTCACCGGCTCCACGGCGCCGCTCGCCCGCTCGCTGAGCTGCCGCACGGCGTCCTGCTCGGCCCTGGTCGCCGGGATCAGGGTGGCGACCAGCGCGCCCGCCCCGAACGCGATCAGGCCGGCCGCCAACGGGTTGCCGCGCGCCTGCTGCCGTGCCTGCGCGGGCGCGTTCTGCACGGCGTGCGCGGCCTCCTGCGCCTTCTCGCCGACCACCGAAGCGGCCTGCTGCGCCTTGTCGCCGACGGTCGACGCGGCGTCGTGCGCCCTGTCACCGACGGTGGACGCCATGTTCGCCGTGCGGTCCTGCACCGTCGACGCGGTCTCCGGAACCGTGCCCATGACTCGCTCCTTCAACGTGCTCATCCGGGACCGGACCCGGTCCACCCGGCGTTGGGCGATGTTGCGCGGCCTCGTGTGGTCGACGATCCGGTTCGCGTCGGCCACCAGCTCGGCGCGAGTCCGGTCGATCTCGTGCCTTATTTGGTCGGGTGACGGGCCCATTCCGCGTCCTCCTTCAACGTCTCGATCGTGCGCTCCGGCTTGGGGTTGACGGTCTTCAGCCGCGCGCGGCCGGCGGAGAACAGGGCGAACCCGGCGATGCCCCACAGCACGGCGACGACGAGCGTCGCCCACCCCAGGCCCATGAACGTCGCCAGGCCGAACGCGAGCGCCAGGCTCAGCAGGACCGCGGTCATGTAGCCCGCGAACCCGGCCGCGCCGAGCATCCCGGCGGCCTTGCCCGCCTTGGTGGCCTCCTGGCGGATCTCCGCCTTGGCCAGTTCGAGCTCCTGCCGCATCAGCCGGGACAGGTCCTCGGTCAGCTCACCGATCAACTGCCCCAGCGACGCCTCGTCGTCGGCCGCCCCGGTCGGGGGTATCCGGCTCTCCGGCACCCGCACCTCCCGCACGTGCGGCTCAGCGCTGGACATACGGCGCCCCCTCCGGCTGGTACGGGGCGCGCGGCGTCGGCGTTCCGTAACCGGGCGTGCCGTAGCCGGGGGTGCCGTACTCCGGTGAAGAGCCGTACTCCGGCGAGCTGTACTCCGGCACCGGCGACGGCGAGGACGCCACCGGCGGCACCGCGCTCTGCGCGGCCACCGGCGTGGTCGGCAGGGTGTCGGTGTAGCCGTGCTGCGGCTGCTGCGGCTGCGCGTGCTTCGGCTGGTCGGGGGCGTTGAGGCTCTTCGCGGCCCGCGCGATCAGGAAGCCGGCCACCGCGGCGCCGATCAGGAACGTGCCCGGCTTGCGCCGGGCGTAGTCCTGAGTCGTGTCCAGCAGGCCGCTCGCGCCCCGTTCGTCGAGGTAGCGGGCCGCCTTCCGGCCGGCGTCGGAGACCTGGCGCAACGTGCCCGCGGTCAGCGAGTCCGGGCCGGAGTTCTCGGCCATCGACCCCAGCTCGTCGGCGATCCGGTCGATCTGCTTCGACACCCGTCGCGCCTGGTCCTCGGCCTCGCTCGCGACGCGCTCGCGCATGTCGTGCACGACGTGCTTGGCCTGGCCCTTCGCCTCGTGGGCGACCTGCCCCACCTGCTCACGCGCGGTCGCACGCACCTCTCCGGCGGCCTGCCTGGCGTGCTGCGCCACGGCGGTGCCTTCCTGCTCGGCGGTCTCGCGGACCGCACCCACCTGGTTCTCGTCCACGACGGACTCCTCACGGTCGGCGTGCTCTCGCCTACCGACCTACCCATCTGGGCGAGGGCTAACCTCCTTCGCAAGAACAACCATCTGGGTGACCGTCGCCACAGCGGAACGCCGGGCGGGTAATCGGCGGTGAATGCGCGGCGACCCCGCGGCCGGGTTCCGGCCGCGGGGTCGAATTGTCGGTGGTGGTGTCCGGTGGACGGGTCAGAACGAGAAGACCGTGCCGGTCTCCTGCTCCATCACGCACCGGTTCGGGAATTCCTCGACGTACCGCACGGGCTCGCCGCGGTAAGAACCGAACGCGGCCACCGTCACCGGCGTGTAGTCGAACGTGCACAGCTGCGGCTCGGTGCCCTCCAACTGCGCGAAATCGCCGTCAGCGGCTTCGATCTCGCCGCACGCGGCCTGCGCCGCCCGGTGCTCACCGGCCGCCGGGTCGCAGGTCAGGCGGGTGCTCTCGACTCCGGTCCGCTCGTCGTAGACCGCCAGCACGAGGTCCGTCTCCGGTGGTGCGGCGGCTGCGGAGCCCGCGCCGATCAGCGGGGCGGCCAGCAGGCCGGAGGCGAACAAGGACGCCATGAGGGTTCGTGTTCGTCGCATGGCAATGGGGTGACCCGATCGAGTGGAACGTATTCGGCAGGATTCGCATCTCACCGATATGCACTAATCTGTGAATTAACGTTTCCAATTCACGCAGAATAGCTCGGGAGAGGTGTCCGGCGCGGTTTGGACCGGGCTTCACCAGGTATTTTCCCGGTTAAACCGGCACCAGCGGGGTGTGCGGCCCGGCGGGGAGTTCGACCCGGATCCCGTCGCCCGGCCCGACCACGCCGCCCACCAGGACGACCGACATGACCCCCGCCCGGCGGACCACGTTGCCGTCCTCGTCCCGCCCGACGACCCGCTTGAGCAAGCCGTCCTGGAACCGGTCGATCTGCGGGCACGGGTTGCGCAGGCCCGTCACCTCCACCACGGCCTCCGGACCGAGGCGCAGCAGCGTGCCGGTCGGCAGCGCGAGCAGGTCGACGCCGCGCGTGGTCACGTTCTCGCCGAGCTGGCCGGCGGCCACCTCGAAACCGGCGGCGTTCAGCTCGTCGTGCAGCTCGGCGTGCATGAGGTGCACCTGGCGCAGGTTCGGCTGCGTCGGGTCGCGCCGCACGCGTGACCGGTGCTTCACCGTGACGCCCTGGTGCGCGTCGCCCTCGACGCCGAGGCCGGCCACGAGCGTGATCGAGTCCTGGTTCGGCTTGGTGAACGTGTGCTCGGCGCTGCGGCTCACGGCCGTGACCATCCCCATGGGGCCGACCCTACCCAGGCGGGACCGAGCCCCGGTAAGACTTCGCGGCCCCGCGGCGATAGACCAGGTGCACAACCACCTGGGGATGATGGTGATCGGACATGGATGACGAGTTGAACCACCGGGCGCGAGCCCTGCTGCGCGCGATCGGGGCGGGTCGCGCCGAGGTGACCCGGAGCAGCGAACCGGACCTCAGGGTCGACGGCCTGCTGTGCTGCGACCAGGTCGCCGCTCGCGAGCTGGCTCACGCCGGACTGCTCCGCCCGGCGGGGCGCGAAGCTCCCGGACCGTGGGTGCCCGCCGAGCTGACGCCCGCCGGTCGGGCTGTCATCGCCTGAGCTGACGCCCGCCGGTCAGGCCGTTGCCTGAGCCTGTGCCGACCGGCTGGGCTGTCGTCGCCGGATTCGGCAGCCGCCGGTCGGGCTGTTATCGCCTGGGCCGGTGCCCACCGGCCGGGCCGTCGTCGCCTGACCACCGCCCGAATGGGGCGCGCCTGACCGGTGTGCCCGGATCGGTCCTGCGCGGAACAACTCTTGACGCTGCGTGCACGTAGCGGTTGACTGCGTGTCCGTAACCGGTTTCGGTACCGGTTACGGAACCGTTTCAGCAGGGCAGCAGCCGAGGAGTGCACCGTGCGGGTCACGATCGCCGAAGTCGCCCAACGCGCCCAGGTGAGCAAGGCGACCGTGTCCCGCGTGCTCAACGGCAAACCGGACGTCGACGCCGCCACGGCGGCGCGGGTGCGGCAGGTGATCGCGGACGTCGGCTACGTGCCGAGCGCCCGCGCCGTCGGCCTCGCCCGCGGCCGCGCCCGCACCGTCGGCATGCTGGTGCCGTCGTTGACCTGGCCGTGGACCGGCGAGGTGGTGCAGGGCGCGGTGGACGAGCTGGAGGCCGAGGGGTACGGGCTGCTGCTGTACACGGTGAACCGGGGTTCGGAGTCGCTGGCGCAGTTCGCGAGCCACGTGTCGGCGAAGGCGTTCGACGGGCTGCTGGTGATCGAGCCGCCGGACACGTTGAGCTACATCGAGACGCTGCACGACCAGGGCCTGCCGGTGGTGATGATCGACGATCGCGGCAGCCGGCCCGGGTTCCCGTCGGTCAGCACCACGAACCGGGAGGGCGCGCAGGCCGCCGCGCAGCACCTGGTGGCGGCCGGGCGGTCGGCGTTCGCGGTGGTGACGGGACCGGCGAACTTCGGGTGCGTGCGCGAGCGGCTGGACGGGTTCCTCGACGCGCTGGGCGACGCGGGGGTGCACGTGGACCCGCGGTTGGTGGTGGAGGGCGACTTCAGCACCGATCGCGGCGCGGTGGCCACGGAGAAGCTGATGGCGACCGGGTTGCGGTTCGACGCGGTGTTCGCGCACAACGACCTGTCGGCGCTCGGGGTGGTGCGGTCGTTGAGCGCGGCCGGCCGGAAGGTGCCCGACGACGTCGCGGTGGTCGGGTTCGACGACATACCCATCGCCGCGCACGCCGAGCTGACGACCGTGCGGCAGCCGATGCGCGAGATGGGCGAAGCCGCCGCCCGGCTGCTGCTGTCGCGGCTGGAGGGCGCGACCCTGGCCAGGGAGCCGGTCGTCCTCCCCACCGCCTTCGTCGCCCGCCGATCGGGCTGACCGGTCAGGGCCGAGCGATCAGCGGGTCGCCGTGGCCCACGCACAGCACGGCCGGTTCGAGGGCGAGCAGGCGGTGGACCGAGTCGAGCAGCCGCGGCCGGTCCACGTTGAACACGCCCGGGATCGCCGCGCCCTCCCAGGTGGCCACCGTGTCGCCGGTGAACAGCACCCCGTGCTCCGGCAGGTGGATCGCGATGCTGCCCGGCGTGTGACCGGGGATCGACAGCACGCGCGCGCCGCCGCCGAAGTCCAGGACGTCGCCCTCCTCCACCTCCCGGTCCACCGGTGACCGCGGCGCGACGGGCACGCCCGGCGTGATCCGGTCGAACAGCTCCCGCTCCTCGGGCGGGATGACCGGCGCGGGCGCCGGCGCGAGACCCCGGATCACCGGCGCCTCCAACGGGTGCGCGCACACCTCCGCGCCCGTCAGCGCCCGCAGTCGCGCCGCCGAACCGATGTGGTCGTCGTGGAAGTGCGTCAGCACGATCCGCTCCACCGGTCCCAGCTCGGCGATCCGCTCCGCGTGCCCGGTGGTCCCGGTGTCGACGACGGTCAGCGCGCCGCCGTCGTCCCACACGTACGCCTGCCCGACCGGGAACCGCAGCATCCTCAGGCCGGGCGCCACCTCGATGATCTCCACGCCCGCCAAGCTAAACCGCTCGACCGCCGCACCGCGCCGGGTTTCGCCACGGGCGGACCGGACCGGTTCCCGATCACCCGGAGGTGTTCGATCCGGTGATCCCGGGTAGTCCAGGACCCAGCATGGGGGACAACACTACGTTGGGAGCCGAAATGCCCTGGGTCCAGCGACACCGTCGCCGCGTGCCGTACAGCTGGTTCCGCACGACGTCGGTGCAGAGCCACTACCGCAAGTCGCCCGCCACCGTTCCGACCATCATCGCCATCATCCTCGCGGTGATCCTGCTCATCATCCTCTTCTAGTCGGAACCCCTGGCGCACAAGCCTTCCCGCCGGTCGGACGCGAGCAGTCCGACCGGCGGGACGTGCGTTCGCGCCCCCTGGGACCGGGTGCCCGACCAGGCCGCCCACAGCTCGGCGTAACGGCCGCCGGCGGCCAGCAGCTCCTCGTGCGGCCCGCTCTCCACCACGCGACCGGCCTCCAGCACGACCACGCGGTCCGCCGTCGCGGCCTGGGTGAGCCGGTGCGCGACCACCAGCCCGGTCCGGCCGTCCAGCGCCCGCGCCGCCGCTTCCTCCAGTTCCCGCGCCCCGGCGCTGCCCGCGTCGGCGGTGGCCTCGTCCAGGATCGCCACCGGCGGGTCGGCCAGCACGAGCCGCGCCAGCGCCAGCTGCTGCGCCTGCGCCACGGTCAACCGGTGGCCGCCCTCGCCGACCACGGTGCCCAGACCTGACGGCAACGCCGAAGCCCAGCCCAGCGCGCCGACCTTCGCCAACGCCGCCCGCAGCTCGTCGTCGTCGGCGCCCGGCCGGGCCAGCCGCAGGTCGTCGGCCAGCGGTCCGGCGAAGACGTGCACCTCCTGGGTGATCAGCGCGACCGACCGCGCCGCCGACGCCAGCTCGACCCCGCCGAGGGTGATGGACCCGGAGGTCGGCTCGTGCACGCCCGCGATGAGCTTCGCCAGCGTCGTCTTGCCCGCGCCGGACGCGCCGACCAGCGCCACCCGCTCGCCCGCCGCCAGCTCCAGGTCGACGTCGCGCAGCACCGGGTGACCGTCCACGTAGGAGTACGAGACGCCGGTCAGCCCGACCACCGGGTCGGCGGGCCGCACCCGGCCCTCGGTGGCGGGCGCCGGCTCGTCGGTCACCCCGACCAGCCGCGACAGCGACGCGGTCGCGGCCTGCGCGTCGTCCGCCAGCGCCAGCGCCGCGTTGATCGGGTTGAACAGGCCGTGGAAGTACAGCGCCGCGGCGGTCGCCGTGCCGACCGACGCGGAACCCGCGCCGACCAGCCAGAAACCGGTCGTCAGCACACCGGCCAGCCCGATGAACTCGGCCGCGTTGAGCCTGCCGTAGAACCGGGTCAGCAGCCGGATGCCGCGCAGCGCCAGGTCGACCGCCTCCCGCGACCGCACCCGCACCCGCGCCACGTGCGACGGCGCCAGCCCGAACGACCGCACGGTCGCCGCGCCGCCGATCGAGTCCAGCAACTGCTGCTGCTGCACGCCCACGGCGACCCGCTGCGCCGCGTACAGCCGCACGGCCCGCCCGCCGTACCAGCGCACGGTGTGCACGTGGATCGGCAGCGCCAGCAGCACCGGGACCAGGAAGCGCCAGTCCAGCACCGCGATGCCGACCACGGTCAGCCCGATGGTCAGCGCCGAGCGGGCCATCACCGGCAGCGCGTTGCGCACCGCGTCGGCGATCACCTGCACGTCCCGGGTCACCCGCGAGGTCAGGTCGCCCGCGCCCGCCTCCTCCACCCGCTCCAGCGGCAGGTGCAGCGCCCGGTCCACGAACCGCTCCCGCAGGTCGGCGAGCACCCCCTCGCCCAGCCGCGCCACCAGCGACGTCCCGAACGCGGTCGACACGCCCTGGACGACGGCCACCAGCGCCAGCAGGACCACCGGCCAGGCGATGTCCGACGACCCGGCGCCGACCAGGTCCACGATCCGGCCGAGCACCGGCGCGGTCAGCAGCCCGACCGCGGTGCCGACCAGCAGCACCAGCAGCGCCGCCCACGCCAACCCCCGGCGCGGTCGCGCCAGTTCGCCGACGGCGGCCCAGGTCCGCGCGCCGGACGCGGTCGCGAGCAGTCCGCGCATCAGCTCAACACCGCCAGTCGGTAGTCCTCGTCCGCGACCAGGTCCGCGTGCGCGCCGGCCGAGGCGACGACGCCGCCCGCCAGGAACACCACCCGGTCCGCCGCGGCCAGCAGCGCCGGGCTGGTCGCCACCACGACGGTGGTCCGGCCCGACCGCACCCGCCTGATCCCGGCGGCCAGGGACACCTCGGTCACCGCGTCCACCGCGGTCGTCGGGTCGTGCACCACCAGCACCGGTGGGGCGGCGGCCAGGGCGCGGGCCAGCGCCACCCGCTGCCGCTGCCCGCCGGACAGCGACCGGCCGCGGGCCGAGACCACCGTGTCCAGCCCGTCGGGCAGCGCCCGCGCCACGTCGTCCACCCGGGCCGCGGCCATCGCCTCCTCGACCAGGTCGCCGCCGGCCGCGACGTTCTCCCGCACCGTGCCCTCGAACAGGTCCGCGTCGTGCGCCGCCACCAGCACCGCGGACCGCAGCGCGACACCCTCCACAGTGGACAGCGGTAGGCCGTCCAGGGTCACCGAGCCCGCCTCGGGGTCGACCTCGCGCGCCAGCACGGCCAGCAGCGACACCGCGTCCGCCGGGTCGCGGGCCACCACGCCGAGCAGTTCGCCGGGCGCCGCCGCCAGCGTCACGCCGCGCAGCGACCCGGACACCACGCCGGTCAGCTCCACCCGGCCCGCCACCGGGGCCGGCAGGTCGGTCGAGCCCGGCGGCACGGCCGGGGGAGCGTTCAGCACCTCGGCCACCCGCGCGGCGGACGCCCGGCCCTGGGCGAGCAGCCCGTTCACCCAGGAGAAGACCGACAGCGGCCACAGCAGGAACTGCGCCAGCCCGACGGCGGCCACCAGCTCGCCGACGGTGATCGTCCCGGCGGCGGCCAGCGTCCCGCCGACCAGCGCGACGACCGCGAGGAACACGCCGGTCAGGGCGAGCATCGAGCCATCCAGCCAGGCCCGCGATCCGGCCGCCCGCACCGCGGCCGCCATGGACGACCGGCTGGTCGCCCGGTAGCGCCGCGCCGCCGTCGCCTCCGCGCCGATGCCCTTCAACGCCCGCAGCCCGGCCACCAGGTCGGCCGCCACCCCGGACGCCAGCGCGGCCTGGTCCTGCTCGGCGTCGCTGCGCCGTTCGAGCGGTTTGCCGAGGAAGTGCGCGAGGACCAGCAGGACCGGCGCGGCCACCAGCACCAGCAGGCCGAGCGCGAGCGACACTTGCAGCAGCGCCACCGCGCCCACCAGCACGCCGACCACCGCGGAGAACGCGATCGGCAGCGCCAGGTTGACCTGGCCGACCCGCTGCGCGTCGCTGGTCGCGATGCTCGCCAGCTCGCCGGACAGCCTGCCGCGCGTCGCGCCACCGGTCGACAGCACCCGCGTCGCCAGCCTGGTCCGCACCTCGTGCGCGGCCCGGTGCGACGCCCTCTCCCCGCTGCGCAAGGAGAAGCGGAAGCTCAGCGACAGCACCAGGAACACCGCGGCCAGCACGCCGACCCAGAACACCAGCCGCCCGCCCGCGCCGGTGCGCACCGCCTCGTCGATGACCACGCCGATCAGCAGCGGCACCGCGGCTTCGCCGGCCTGGTGGGCCGCGCCGAGCACCGCGGCGACGGCCACCGACCTCCACTGCCCGGTCACCGCCGTCTTGAGGACGTCCGTCTTGAGGACGGGTTTCACCCGGTGCCGCCTTCCGCTGATTCCCAGGTGAGGCTAGCCTAATCAGTGAAGAGGGCTGGATCACTCCCGCGGGCGGTTGACTTAGGTTAGGGTAACCAAAGTTCGATCATCCTGTTGTCGCACCGATGGGACACCCATGCCGCAGCCACCGGTCTTCGACGTCCTCGGCGTCGGCTTCGGGCCCTCCAACCTGGCCCTCGCTATCGCCCTCACCGAGTACAACGCGACCGCGCGCGCCGAAGACGTGGTGACCGCCCACTTCCTGGAGCGGCAGCCGGGCTTCGGCTGGCACCGCGGCATGCTGATCGAGGACGCCACCATGCAGGTGTCGTTCCTCAAGGACCTGGTGACCCTGCGCAACCCGAACAGCAACTTCACCTTCCTCAGCTACCTGCACGGCGAGGGCAGGCTGGTCGACTTCATCAACCACAAGAGCATGTTCCCGCTGCGGGTCGAGTTCCACGACTACTTCGAGTGGGCCGCCGGCCGGGTGGACGACCTGGTGTCCTACGGCCACGACGTGGTGGCCGTGCACCCGGTGGCGGCGGGCGGCGCGGTCACGCACTTCGACGTCGTCTCGCGGACCGCGACCGGCGAGCAGGAGGTCCGCCGGGCCCGCAACCTGGTGCTGGCCACCGGTCTGCGCGCGGCGCTGCCCGACGGCGTCGAGCCGTCCGAGCGGGTCTGGCACAACCGCGACTTCCTGCACCGCGTCGAGTCGCTGGCCGACCCGCGCCGGCTGGTCGTGGTGGGCGCCGGGCAGAGCGGCGCGGAGGTCACCGCGCACCTGCACGAGCGGTTCCCCGACGCCGAGGTGTGCGCGGTGTTCGCCCGCTACGGCTACAGCCCGGCCGACGACAGCTCGTTCGCGAACCGGGTCTTCGACCCGGCGGCGGTGGACGACTACTACGCCGCGCCGGAACCGGTGAAGCACAAGCTCATGGACTACCACGCCAACACCAACTACGCGGTGGTCGACCAGGACCTGATCGCCGAGCTGTACCGGCGGGTCTACCGGGAGAAGGTGCTGGGCCGGCAGCGGTTGCGGGTGCTCAACCTGTCCCGGGTGGCCGAGCTGGACGACCGCGAGGACGGGGTGACCGTCACCGTCGAGTCGCTGGGCACCGGCGCGCGCGAAGTGCTCGAAGCCGACGCGGTCGTCTACGCCACCGGCTACCGCGAGGCCGACCCGACCGCGCTGCTCGGCGACCTGGCCCGGCGCTGCGCCCGCGACCCGCGCGGCAGGCTCGACGTCGGCCGCGACTACCGCCTGGTCACCGACGACGACCTGGCGGCCGGCCTCTACCTCCAGGGCGGCACCGAGCACACGCACGGCATCTCGTCGTCGTTGCTGTCCAACACCTCCGTGCGGGTCGGCGAGATCCTGCGCTCCGTCCTCGACCGCCGTTGCGAGAGCGCCGCGGCGGCCGTGCCCCCGCGGCCCGAGTACGCGGTCAGCGCCTCTCCGATGCGCTGACCGGCCTCCCGACGAGCCCGACCCGGGCCTCCGGTGCGGCCCGGGGCTTTCCCGACCGCGGCGCGGCCACGGCGTGCGTGGCAGAAGTCAGCGACAACCGACCCCGACCGGAGGACCCACCGTGACGAACCCGTTCGACGACCCCGAAGGCCGCTTCCACGTCCTGGTCAACGACGAGGGCCAGCACTCGCTGTGGCCGGCGTTCGCCGAAGTCCCGGCCGGCTGGACCGCCGCGTTCGGCCCCGACACGCGGGAGGCGTGCGTCGCGCACGTGGAGGAGAACTGGACCGACCTGCGCCCGCTCAGCCTTCGCGGACCGGCTTGAGCCGGATGACCGCGACACCGCTGTCCAGGTCGACGCCGTGCGGCGGGGCGCCCTGGGCGTCCTCCTCGCGCATCACGGCCGTGGAATCGCGGTGGTCGAGCTCCATCCGCTTGGACCCGTAGAACATCGCGGTGATCTCGTTGACGGTCGTGGTCGCCAGCGGTGTGCCCGCGCGCTTGCGCCGCCGCTGACGCAGCAATTCGTACACGGCCACCCCGACGATCGACAGCGTGCCGCCGGGGATCGACCAGGCCAGCACCAGCTCCACCGAGTCCACACCACCCGAACGGCCGGCGGGGCGGTGGTGTTCCGACGCGGTGGCGAACGCCCGTGACGGGGCCGACCGGCCCCGTCACGGGCGGCGGGATCAGTAGACGAAGCACTCCGTGCCGGCGTACCCGGCCACCCGGACGTCCGCGGTGGCCAGCTGGCCCGCGAACCGGCGGTCCACCTCGGCCCGCTCGGCCGCGTTGGGCAGCTCGTTGCGGCACGAGACGGGCGCGCTGGAGCCGGACATCAGGTCGGCGCACAGGCCGGTCCGCCGGTCCGGCAGGCCGAGGATGTGGCCGATCTCGTGCGTGCTGATCCGGGGCCGGTGGTAGCCCTGCTGCACGGCCTGGCGGCCCATGTAGACCGTCCCGTTGCCGAGCGACGTCACGTAGGCGCGGGGCCAGCCGTTGTCCGCGAGGATGCGGATGTTGGTCGGCGTGCCGGAGGCCCGGCGGGCCAGCTTGACGTTGCTCACCGAGTTGTTCCAGTTCGCCGCGGCGCGGTCCCAGTCCGCCGTGAACTCCTGGGCCTGGCTGACGTCGTAGTACAGCGTGCGCACCAGGGCCTGGGGTTCCGCCGACGCGCTGGGCGCGCCGACCGCGACCAGCGGCAGCAGCAGGCCCATCACGGCCACGACGACACGCGCGGCCTTTCGTACGAGCATGGTGGTCTCCTTGGGTACAGGGACGGGGAGCCACAGGACAGGGGAGGCTCCCGCCCCACCAACGAACCAGCCGTAGCCCGCCGTCACCAGCCCCATACGTAGGGTCCTGGAGAATAGTTGACTCTGACTGATCTCTCAGTAATAGTCAGAGCTGACTAGGAGGTGGCGGTGACGTCCAAGCGCAAGGTCGGCAACCTGCTCGGGTTGGCGGTGCTCGGGTACCTCGTCCGCGAGCCCCTGCACCCCTACGAGCTGAGCCGGCTCATGCGGGCGCACGGCGACGACCGCAGCATCAAGTTCACCCACGGCTCGCTGTACATGGTGTTCGGGCAGCTAGCCAAGGCCGGGTTCATCGTGGAGCACGGGACGTCCCGCGAGGGGCAGCGGCCGGAGCGGACCACCTACGCGCTGACCGACGCCGGGCGGGCCGAGCTGAAGGACTGGATGCGCGAGCTGGTCGCCGAACCGCGGCACGAGCGCCCGCAGTTCGTCGCGGCGCTCTCGATGATCGCCGCGCTGCACCCGGACGAGGTCGTCGACCTGCTGCGCGACCGGCTGGTCGGGCTCCGCCTGCAGCTGGACGAGGCCGAGGCGGTGCTGGCGGGCGCCGACGCGCACCCGTTGTTCCTGGTCGAGGAGGAGTACCGGATCGCGCTGCTGAACGCCGAGGTCGCCTTCGTGCGGCACTTCCTGGCGCGCATCGGCGACTGGCGCCCGCAGTGGGCGGGCTTCCACGAGGGGGGACGATGAGGGCGACCGTCATCGGCGGCGGCATCGGCGGGCCGGTGGCGGCCATGGCGCTGCGGAAGGCCGGGATCGAGGCGACCGTCCACGAGCGCCACCCCGGGACGACCGGCGGATCGGGCGGCGCGTTGAGCATCGCGCCCAACGGGCTGCAGGCGTTGGCGGTCGTCGGTCTCGCCGACGCGGTGCGCGCCATCGGCACGCCGATGACCGCCGTGGAGCTGCAGAGCTGGACCGGGCGGACGCTCGGCCGGTTCGGCAGCGAGCCGCCGCAGCTGCTGGTGTGGCGGAACGACCTGCACCGCGTGCTGCGCGAGGAGGCGGCGCGGCGCGGCGTCGTCATCGAGCACGGCCGGGAGCTCGTGGCCGCCGTCGACCACGGCCCGCACGTCACCGCGCGCTTCGCCGACGGGTCCGAGGTGGCGTCCGACCTGCTGGTCGGCGCGGACGGCATCCGATCGGCGGTGCGCCGGGCCATCGACCCGGACGCCCCGGGCCCGCGGTACGCGGGACTGCTCGGCTTCGGCGCGCGGGTGGGGCGGACGGGCGAGCCGCCGACCGGCGGCGCGATGCGGCTCGTCTCGGGCAAGCGCGCGTTCTTCGGCTACCAGGTCCACGACGACGGCTCCGGCGGCTGGTTCGCCAACCTGCCCCGCAAGACCCCGCTGACCACGACCGAGGCCCGCGCCACCGCGCCGGCCGAGTGGCTGGCCGTGCTGCGCGGGTCGTTCGCCGCCGACCGCACACCGGCCACCCGCCTGATCGCCGCCACCGACCCGGCCGACCTGGTGGTGACGGGCGCGCTGGAGGACGTGCCGAGCGTGCCGAGGTGGAGCCGGGGCCGGCTGGTGCTGCTCGGCGACGCCGCGCACGCCACGTCGCCGAGTTCCGGCCAGGGCGCCTCCCTGGCGTTCGAGAGCGCCGTGCAACTGGCCCGCTGCCTGCGCGACCTGCCGCACCCCGAGGCGTTCCGGACCTACGAGTCCCTGCGCCGCGACCGGGTCGAGCGGATCATCGCCCAAGCCGCGAGGACCAACCGCGACAAGGCCGCGGGCCCCGTGGCCAGGCTCCTGCTCTCCGCCCTCCTGCCGCTGGCGTTCAAGTTCACCGACCCGGCCCGGTTCACCTGGCAGTTCGACCACCGCATCGAGTGGGACGACACCCTCACCGCCGCGTAGCAACCGCTGAAATGTCCACCTTCGGGTGACGGGATGCATGATCGGGACCGATGGCCCGGAACGGGGCTTTATCGTCGCGGCTCGCCGACTTGGGGAGAGCCATGGACGACGCGGGACCTCCCCGCTCCGCCGACCGGGTGGTGGGCAATCGCGTCGTCGACGCGACCGGCGGCGTCGTGCAGGCGGGCACCATCACGGGCGGCGTCGTCTTCCACGGCGCAGCGGGCGCCGGGTTCGGGCCGGACCTGGTGTCCGTCGTGCCGCCGACGTTCCGGCTCGACGGCGCCCTGCACGGCCGCGCCGAGCTGATCAGGGACCTGGTCCGGACCGTTCGCGCGCAGCGGGGCGCCCACGTCGTGCTGCACGGACTGGGCGGCAGCGGCAAGACGACCGCCGCGCTCGCGGTGGCGGCCCGACTGGCCCGCGATTCCCGGGACATCAGGGTGTGGTGGCTCGACGCGTCGGCCGAGAAGGCGTTGCGCGCCGGGTTCCGCGAGGTCGCGCTGGAGGCGGGCGCCCCGCTGGACCAGGTGATCCAGGCGTGGTCGGGTGGTCAATCGGCGGCCCGGGTCCTCAGGGCCGCGCTCGGGAACTGCGCGCACCCGTGGGTGCTCGTCATCGACAACGCCGACGACGAGCGGCTGCTGGAGCCCTGGTGGCAGCCGCTCGCGCAGCAGCGCGGCGCGGTGCTGGTCACCACCCGCGACGGCCGTCCCGTGAGTTGGCCCAACGCCGAGCTGCGCGGGGTCGGCCCGCTGGACGAGGAGGAGGCCGTGGCGCTGCTGCGTGCCCTCGCCCCCGACAGCGGCACCGTCAAGCAGGCCCGTGACCTCGCCGGCACCCTCGGTCACCTGCCCCTGACCCTGCACCTGGCGGGCCGGTACCTCAGCGCGGCGAAGGCGTTCCCCCCGGTGCCGGACGTGCAGCTGCCGCAGGACTTCGACAGCTACCGGCTCGTCTTCCGCAGCGACTTCGGCACCCTGGACGAGCTGCACGGGCTGGACCGGGCGCTGGGGCCGCGCGAGCTGCTGACCCGCACGTGGGAATTCACCCTCGACCTCCTGCACGAGCTCGGCCACCCGCTGGCCCGCCCGCTGCTGCGGTGGTTGTCGTGCTTCGCCCAAGCGCCGATCCCCTACACGCTCGTGGATGCGAGGGTGATCGCCCGCAGTCCGCTGTTCGCCGGCGCCACCGGCAGGTCGGTGTTGCGGACGCTCGTCGCGCTGGAGAGGTTCGGCCTGACGGAGAACGCTGCCTTCCGCCACGTCCTCTCGTCCTCGGTCACCACCGACAGCCTGCGACTGCACCCCGTCATCCGCGAGGCGAACCGCCACCAACCGGATTTCGCCCGCGACCTCAGGGAGTACATCAAGGTCGCGGTCGCCGTGCTGGACGGATTCACGTCCTACCTCTCGATCGGAGTCGCGGAGGACATGTCCAGGTGGGCCGCCCTGAGCCCGCACTGCGAGCACGTGAGCTACTGGATCCACCAGGAGCAGGGGGTGTTCTCCGACGACTGGGCGCTGCTGGCGACCAAGCTCGCCTGCACCGTGGCGAGGTTCGCACAGGTGACCGAGGACCACATGAGGGCCGAGGTCCTGTTCAACCACGCTCTGGTGGTGCGAGTCCGACTGCTCGGCGAGGACCACCCCGAAGTGCTGGGCGTGCGTCGCGAGGTCGCGTGGCTGCACTGGAACAACGCCGCCACCGACCAGGACCGGTTCCGGCAGTGCGTGGACGAGTACGAGGTGTTGACCCGGCGGTGCCGCGACACCCTGGGCGAACAAGATCCGCTGACCCTGTTGTGCCGGTTCGACTTGGCGCTGGTCCGGTCCCACGATTCGGGAGGTCCCTCGGTCGCGGAGCACTACCGCGACGTGGTCCGGCTCGGGCGGCAGGTGTTCGGCGGGGTGGAGCGGATCGGTTTCACGACGCAGGTCAGCCTGGTCGGGCACTTGTGGCGGCGGATGCACCGGGCCGGTGCGGCCGACCACGTGCTGGAGGAGGAGATCGTCCGGCTCATCACCATGGTCGACGAAATGGACGGCGATGAGAGCACGCGTGACGATCTCCCACTGGCAGCCGAAGACCTCCGCGCCCGGTTCACGGGGATGCTGGAGTCCTGCGTGAGCTGGAACGCCCGTTTCTCGGACACGCCAGGCCCTCAGCCGCCCGACTGAGCGCGGGTCAGCGGGTCGTGCCGTCGACCGCGAACGCCGGCAGCCGGCGGGCGTAGCAGACGGATTCCGGGGCGCCGCGGTACGGGCCGAAGTTGTCGATGCGGTGGTAGCCCTCGCGTTCGTAGAAGCGCATCGCCTCCGGTTGGCGCGTGCCGGTCTCCAGCAGCACGTCCACGACACCCGCGCGGCGGGCTTGGTCCTCCAGGGCCCGCAGGATGCGCGTGGCCACGCCGGCGCCGCGTGACGCGGGGGCGACGTACATCCGCTTGACCTCGGCCGTGCCCGGTTCGACCAGCCGCAGGCCGCCGCAGCCGACCGCGCGACCGTCGCGATCCCGGGCGACCACGAAGACCACCACGTCGTGCGCTCCCGGCGTGGCGCCGGGCTCGTGGTCGTCGGTGCCGTACCGGGCGTCCAGCTCCGCCCGTTGCGCGGCACGCAGCCGCGTGCCGTCCACGCCGTCCCAGGGTTCGACCCGCACGTCCACCCGCGCCTCCTCCGTAACAAGCGTTACCGTAACAAACGGTACGATCTGGTGGCAGTCGGCGGGGAGAGGTCGGGGTGGCCAGGAAGAAGGACGTGGAGGGGGACCGGCGGCGGCTGTCCGCCGCGGTCTGGTCCGTGCTGGCCGAACGGGGTCCCACCGGGCTCACCCTGCGCGCGGTGGCGGAGCGGGCCGGGTGCACGACCGGGCTCGTGCTGCACACGTTCCCGGACAAGAGGGCGCTGCTCGTGCACGCGCGCGAACTGCTGCACCACCGCACGGCCGTCCGGGCCGACGCCGCCGAGGACGACGCGCCGGACGCGATGGGCAAGCTCAAGGCCGTGCTGTCGCTGGCGGTCACGCCGACCGGTGACCACGACGAGTCCCGCGTCTGGATCGGCTTCCTGGCCGCCTCGCTCGCCGACCCCGCGCTGGCCGACGTCCACGTCGCGCACAGCCGGGCGTTCCTGCGCCGGCTGGAACGGCTGCTCGCCCCGGTCCGCCCCGACTGGGACGAGGCGCGCCGCGGTCGGACCGCCAAGGCGCTGGTCGCCCTGGTCGAGGGCTTCAACGTGCTCGCCGTGCGCGACCCCGGCACCTACACCCAGGACGTCAAGGACACCGCGATCGAGGCCGCGCTCGCGCTCACGTGATCCGCCCCAGCAGCAGGTCCAGCCGGGCCCGGCGGTGGACGGGGCGCAGCCGCCCGCCGCGGTCGAGGGCGGCCAGGCCGTGCAGGGCGCTCCACAGGACCTCGACCAGGGGCTCCACGTCTTCGTCACCGGCCAGCGGGCCGACGGCGGCCACGAACTCGGTGAACCCGGCGCGCACCTCGGCCGGCGTCTCGTCGGTGCCGAACGGCAGGTCGACCTCGCGGACGAACATGGCGTCGTAGAGCGCGGGGTGGGAGGCGGCGAAGCTCAGGTACGCCTCGGCGACCGCGCGCAGCGCCTTCGCAGGCGAGCGGTGCGCCGCGCGGGCGGCGCGCATCCGTTCGGCCAGCTCGTCGAAACCCCGCACGGCGACCGCGCGCACGATCGCGTCCTTGTTCTCGAAGTGGCTGTAGAGCACCGGCTGGCTGTACTCGACGCGTTCGGCGAGCCGCCGGGTGGTGACCGCGTCCCAGCCCTCCGCCTCGGCCAGCTCCCGGGCCACGTCGATGATCAGCCGGTGTCGTTCGGCGCGGTCGCGCGCACGGCGTTCCTGGTTGGCCACGACCGGAATTCTAGCAGTGCTAGACATCCGAGCGCCACTATGTCTAGTGTTGCTCGTATATCTAGCACTGCTAGCTTCAGGAGTCGACGCCATGTCCCACAAGCGGGTCAACACAGGTCTTGCCGTGCTCGTCGTCCTCGCCGGTCTTTGGTTCGGCCTCGGCTTCCTGCTCGACCCGGAGTACGCCGCCTCCGGCTTCGGCATCGACCCGTGGCCGCGGGGCGAGGCGGCCGGCTACTACGTGGTCAAGGGCGTGCGCGACATCGCGTACGGGCTGACGGCGCTGGTCCTGCTGCTGCTCGGGCACCGCCGCGCCCTCGGCTGGGTGGTGCTGGCCGACGCGATCATCCCGATCGGCGACTGCGTCGCCGTGTTCACCCACGGCGGCACCGCGGCCCACGCCCTCGGCGTGCACGGCTCGGCCGCCGCGCTGGTGCTCATCGCGGCGGCGTCGCTGCTGTGGGAGACCCGGAAGCGGTGAGCAGGAACGCGGGCGACCACCAGTAGTCGTGCAGCCGGGCGACCCGGACGTCGGTGAACCCGGCCCGCTCCACCTGCTCCGCCCACCGGGTCGCCGGCTGCTCCCACGTCGCCCGGGTCGCGCCCGGCGCCAGCTGCCCGGTCAGCACCGGCATCAGAAACCCCTGCGCGACGAGGTCGCGGTCCGCGTCGTACTCGGCCAGCCCGCGCTCGTACGCCTCGGCCAGGAAGCGCCGGTGCTCGGGGCTCGCGTGCGGCAGGTCCGGCACGTCGAACTCGACCACCGCGAGCACGCCGACGTGGTCCACCAGGTCGGCCAGCACGCCGTCGCGCACCTCGTGCGGCAACGCGTGCAGCGCGAACGTCGACTGGGCCACGTCGAACACCGCGCCCTCGGGCAGTTCCGCCGCGAACGGCTCGACCCGGCCGTTGCGCGCGTCCACCCGCACCCCCTCGAACTCCGCCAACGCCCGCACCGCCACGTCCAGCAACGCGGTGGACGGCTCGACCAGCGTGACGGAGGCGGGCGCGTGCCCGGACGCCAGCGCCGGTCGCAGCGACCGGCCGTCACCGCAGCCGACGTCCAGCAGGCTCGTCGGCCGGGCGTCGGCGTGGACCCGGCCCAGCGCGGCGGTCACCGCCCCGTAGAGCCCGACGTTGCCACCGCCGTCGATGAACGCCTCGAACGCGGCCGGCTGGTCGTACACCGAGCCGTCCCGGGTCGCCGCCAGGTACTCGGCCAACGCCGCCGCGAGCGGGGTGCCGCCGCCGAGCGCCGCCTCCCTGGCCAGGTCGAGGTCGTCCGCGGCCAGCGCCGCCAGTGCCCGGTCGATGTGGTTCGTCATCGCACGAGCATGTCAAGGCGCGCGCCGGCGCGCGGACGCCGCGTCACCCGCGGCCGGGGGCGGGGCTGCGCATCACCACCAGGTCGCCGTGCCCGCCGTAACCCAGCACGGGCTCGGCGTACTGCGTGCCGTCGAACGTGATCATCCACCACTCGCGGCCGACCGGCAGCAGCACCGGGTGGGGGATGTTCGTGCCGTAGGGCGCGTCCAGGGCGCCGAGCTTGCGCATCGCCAGGTCGTACACCGGGTACTGCCGGGCGTCGCCGTCGCTGGCGAACACGTACCACCGGCGACCGACCCGCTGGATGATCGTCCCCTCGGTCTGGTCCACGGTGTCGTCCGCGCCGACCAGCCGGGTCGCGGTGTAGTCCGCGCCGCGGGCCGAGACGGCGAGCGCCGGGTGGAAGACGAACGCGGGCTGCTGCGCCTCGCTCTCCACGAACGCCAGGTGCCAGCGGTCGTCGATCCGGGTCAGCGCCGGGTCCCAGGAGCTGACCGCGGTGGGCAGCGGCAGCCGCTCGGTGCGCAGGACGTGCACGCCGCTCAGGACGTTCGCCCTGGTCGTGGTGTGCCTGATGTGCACGCCCTGGAACGCGAAGTCGCCCCACGAGCTCATCAGCAGGATGAACCGGCCGGTCCGGTCGTCGTACACGACCTGGCCCGCGTGGTCGCCGAGCACGACGCCGTCGCGCTCGAAGAACAGCACCGCCACCTGCTCCAGCCGGGACGGGTCGGCGAGGTCGAGCGTCCACACCGCCCAGTGCGCCTGCTGGAAGAAGCCCAGCCCGGCGTTGGTCATGGTCAGGTACAGCTTGCCGTCGCGGATGAACGGCCTGCCGTCGGCGTGCTGCACGACGTGCGGGTCGCGCACGCCGGCCTGGCCGAAGTAGCCCGCCCGCACCCGGCCCAGCCGCACGTCGCCACCGCGCCCGCCGTAGGCGTAGTCGAGGGCGCCGAGCACCGCCGGCACCCGCAGGTCGACCAGCGCGCGCACGCCGTCCCGCTCGGTCAGCACCGGCTGCCAGCCCGCGCCGGTGCCGGTGGGGTCGACCAGGACGGTGACCGCGTTCTCGTTGACCACCACGGCGAACCGGAACGCGCCGGTCACCCGCACCTCGGCGGACTTCACCACGGTGGTCGTGCCGCCGGTGGTCACCTCGATGGCGGCCCGGCCGGCGGTCACGTCGAGCGTGCCGAGCACGGACGTCGCGCCGCCCGCCAGGCCCGCCACCACGACGCCCTCGGCCCGCTGCACCTCCACCAGCACCGACCCGAACGGCGCGCGCGGCCGGACGCCGGTGCGGACCAGGGTGGAGGCGGCGGCGGGCGGCGCGATCGCGCTGTCGTACTGCACGAACCGCGGCGCGACCAGGTCGAACGGGCGGTGCTTGTGGAAGACCTCGAAGTGCAGGTCGAACGGGGTGGCGGCGGGCGAGCCCATCGCCGGCACGGTGCCGAGCAGCGCCGAGAGCGCCCCGACCGCGCCCGCCGTCCCAGCGTGGCGGAGCAGCGTGCGCCGATCCAGATCCCGTGCCGTCATCGGACCTCCTCGGACTCCTGCCGGTACTTGTCAACCATGTGTTACAGGCAGGCGTGAGGAAGTGTCCATAGGCCGTCCGGCTCAGCGGGCGCCCTCCGCGACGAGGAGCACGAGCTTGCCGCCCGCGTGACCCGAGGCGCTGACCCGGTGCGCCTCGGCGGCGTCGGCCAGCGGGAACGTGGCGGCCACGGTGGTCACCGGCTCGCCGCGCGCGGCCGGCTCCGCCGGCTCGGCCAGGCGTTCGGGAGACCGCTGCTGCGGGCCGCCGGAGAACGTCACGCCCAGCTCCGCGGCGGCGTCGTCGGCGATGGTGACGATGCGGTCGACGCGCCGTGCAGGAGCAGCGTCCCGCCCGGCTCGGCGCCGAGCAGGCCCAGCACGCGGTCGGCGGTCTCGACGGCGACGGGCAGCGCCGCGGCGTGCTCCCAGGGCAGGCCCCGGACTTGGGGGCGAACGTCGTGACCAGCGCGTACTCGGCGCACGCCCCGGGGTCGGCCCAGCCGAGGACCGGATCGCCGACCGACGCGCCGGTGACGTCAGGGCCGACCGCGTCGACCACGCCCGCCACCTCGGAGCCCAGGACTGTCGGCAGCGGGATCCGGACCTGGCCGGGGCCGGGCTCGGGCCGGTCGACGTCGTCCGGGCGCAGTTCCCCGGGGCCGCCGAAACGGCTCAGCACAACGCCTTTCACCACGGTGTCCCACCTTCGAGCCACGGCCGGCGGTCGCGGGTCCGAGCGCGCCGGCGAGGTCGCGTTCCGGTCGGTCCGACCGGACTACAGTCCGCCCCCATGACGGACATGCACCACCTGGAACCGGCCCGGTCGCGCGAGTCCCCGCCGCGGGAGCGGGCCGACGCGGCGCGCAACCGGGCCAGGATCCTCGACGTCGCGGCCCGGCTGTTCGCCCGGGACGGCGTCGCGGACGTGTCGATGGACCAGATCGCCGGCGAGGCCGGGGTGGGCAAGGGGACGCTGTTCCGCCGCTTCGGCGACAAGGCGGGTTTGGCTTCGGCCCTGCTGGGCGCGCGCGAGGAGGAGTTGCAGGGCGCGATCCTCAACGGGCCGCCGCCGCTGGGGCCGGGCGCGCCGGCGGGGGAGCGGCTGATCGCGTTCGTGACCGCCTACGCGCGGTTCCTGGAGGCCAACCTCGACCTCGTGCGGCTGTCGGAGACGGCCAGCCCCGGCGCGCGCTACCGGACCGGCGCGTACCGGTTCTGGCGGCTGCACGTGCGCGTCCTGCTGGCCGAGGCGCGGCCGGACCTCGACGTGGACTACTTCGCGCACGCGCTGCTCGCCCCGCTGGCCGCCGACCTGCGGCACGCGACCGCCGACGCGTTCACCGCCGAACGCGCCGCCGCCGACGTCGGCCACCTGGCCCGACTGGTCCTGACGGGTCGGATCGTGGCGTGATCGGGGTCTCCGCGCAGAACCGGACCGCAGTCCGCTAAAGTGGTGCAAGCGGACCGCAGTCCGCTTCTGTTCCGCGATGGAGGACCCGGCCATGACGACCCTGCTGCACATCTCCGCGTCACCGAGGGGCGAGCGCTCGGAGTCGCTGTCGATCGCCCGCACGTTCCTCGACGCCTACCGGGCGGCGCACCCCGACCACGCGGTCGAGGAGTTCGACCTCTGGGACGGCACGCTGCCGCCGTTCGGCCCGGAGGCCGTCGCCGCCAAGATGGAGGTGTTCGCGGGTCGACCGGCCGCCGGCGCGGCGTGGGAAGCGGTGACCGGCACGTTCGCCCGCTTCGCCGCCGCCGACGCGTACCTGTTCACCGTGCCGATGTGGAACGCGGGCGTGCCCTACGTGCTCAAGCAGTTCGTCGACGTCGTGAGCCAGCCCGGCCTGGCGTTCTCGTTCGACCCCTCGCGCGGTTACTCGGGCCTGCTGGAGGGCAAGCGGGCCGCCGTCGTCTACACCAGCGCGGTGTACGGCGACGGCCGCGACCCGGCCTTCGGCGCGGACTTCCAGCGGCCGTTCTTCTCCGGCTGGCTGCGCTGGGCCGGCATCACCGACCTGACCGAGGTCGAGTTCCGCCCGAACCTCGCCACCGCCGACGCCGGGCAGCGGCGCGAGCGGGCCCACGACGCCGCCGCGACCGCCGCCGGGAACTTCTGGGCCGACTCGACCCGGTGACGACGGCCTGAGCGGTCGGGCGCGCCCTCGACGTCGCCCACCCCGCGCGGCCAAGGGCCTGGAGTTCGACGCGGTCGTGGTGGTGGACCCGGAGCTGATGACGCCCGCCGAGCGGTACGTGGCCCTGACCAGGGCCACCCAGCGGCTGGTCGTGCTCCGGAGCTGACCGGGGGCGCTTCGGAGCCCCCGGCCGGTGCGGCCACCCCGTCGGCGGCGCGACCCCGCGTCGGAGCCGCGCCACCGGCGCCGGGGGCCGCCGGTCAGTCCACGAGGGTCGCGGCCAGCGCGGCCCGGCGGAGCTTGCCGATGCCCGTCTTGGGCACCTGCTCCCTGGTCACCGGCACGACCCGGTGCACGGGCACGTCCATCCGCTGGGCGATGTGGTCCACGATCCGCCACGACTCCGCGTCGGACCCACCGCCCGACCGGGGGTGGTAGAAGATCACCAGCCCGCCGGGCACCGTGCAGGCGACCGTGTACGACGGGGCGACGAACGGCAGCTCCTCGACCGCCGCCTCGATCTCGTGGCCGAAGTACCCGACCCCCTCGACCTCGATCACGTCGTCCACCCGGCCGGTGACGGTCAGCACCCCGTCCCGCAGGTAGGCCAGGTCGCCGGTCTTGAACCAGCCGTCCGCGGTGAACGACTGCCGGTTCTGCTCGGGGTTGGCGTAGTAGCCCGGCATGATCGGCAGCCCGGTGGCCTGCAGGCGGCCCTCCACGCCCTCGGGCACCACGGCGCCCGCCGCGTCCACCACCCGCAGCGACAGGCCGGGGTGCGGCGTGCCCACCGGGATGAACCGGACCTCCTCGTCCATCCCCTTGGGGTACACGCAGTCCACGACACCGGCCGTCGTCTCCGACATCCCCCACCCGGGGTGCATCGCGGTGGGCGGCAGGCCGAACGGCGCCAGGAGGTCCAGGAAGCGGTTGGCCACCCTCGCCTTGATCGGCTCGCCGCCGTTCATGATGTACCCGAGGCGGCTCAGGTCCCACGACCGCGCGGCGACCTCGTCGGCCCGGTCCACGACGAGGCCGAACGCGAAGTTGGGCGCCCACGTGGTGTCGCAGCGGTGCTCGCTGATCGCGTCCAACCAGCGCAGCGGGTCGGCCAGCACCCAGTCGATCGGGGCGTGGACCTGGTGGCAGCCGAGGAAGACGTCCCGCGCGTGGAACATGATCAGGCCGCCGACGTGGTCCAGCGGCATCCAGTTGAACGTCCGGTTGGCCGACGACAGGCCGCGCACCGCCGCCGTGGCCGCGGATCGGCTGACGATGTTGCGGTGGGTCAGCGCGACGGCCTTCGGGAGGCCCGTGCTGCCCGACGTCAGCAGCAGCACGGCGGGGGAGTCCGGCTCGGCGCGGTGGAACGAGGTCGCGGGGTCGGCGGCCCGCAGGTCGTCCACCGTGCCGAGGTACGACGTCCGGAACTGCCGGTCGGCGATCACCCAGGCGTCGCCCAGCACGCCCCACATGCCCTCCAGCAGCTGGGCGGCGTCGAACGGGCTGTTCGGCGGGGGAGAGGTGGTCACCGGCACGGGGACGTACCCGCCCAGGACGCACGCCCAGAACGCGGCGAGCAGGTCGGGCGCGTGGTCGAGCTGCATCAGGACCTTCGCGCCCGGCCGCACGCCCGCCGACCGGATACCGGTCAGCACGCGGGCGGCGTCGGCCAGCAGGTCCGCGTAGGACTGCTCCGCGCTGCCGGTCGATCCGATGTGGACGATCCCGCCGGTGCCCGCCTCGGCGGAGCGCACCAGCACGTCCACCAGGGTGGCGTCCGCGGGTTCCGGGAGCGGGCCGCCGTCGGCCACGGCAAGGGTTTCGAGGGTGTTCGTCATGGGTCCTCCAACGCGACCGGCGAAATGGCCGGCACAGGTGGGTGTCAACCGCGAACGATCGCCCGGCGCACTACCGGACGACTCCTGTCGGATTTCCCTCACGCGGTCGGGTGAGGTTTTTGTTCTTTCGGTGGTGCGGGACGGCGGCTCGCGGTCAAGCGACGCCGGCCTGCAGCATGTTGCGGAGTTCCCGGGGAGTCACGCCGTAGCGGAGGCGGAACTGCCGGCTGAAGTGCGACGCGTTGGGCAGGCCCCAGCGCGCGCCGATCGCCGCGACGGACAGGTGCCGCTTCGCCAGGTCGCACAGGTCGGCGTAGCACTGCTCCAGCCGCTTCTCCCGGATCCACCGGGCCGGGCTGGTCCCCTTGTCGGCGAACAGCTGTTGCAGGTGGCGCACCGACACGTGGTTCGCCTGGGCGAGGTCGTGCGGGGTCAGCTCGAAGTCGCCCAGGCGCGCCTCGCCGTGCCGCATGACCTGGGCGAGCAGGTCACCGCGACCGCACGCGGACTCGTCGGCCCGGTTCTCCAGCCACTGGGCGAGCAGCATGCCCAGCAGGTTGACGAAGCTCGCGCCGATCAGGTCCGTGATGTCCTCGTGCAGGTCCTCCAGGCAGTCGCCGAACCCGGACAGCGTGTGGCGCACCACCGCGGCCAGCCCCGGCTCGCAACCCCACGGCTGCGCGGTGACGCTCTTGGTGTCGACGGCGCGTGCGCGCAGCGACGCGTGCGGCACCCGGACCGCCACCAGCGAGAACCGCTCGGTCATGGTCAGCGTGAACGCCCGGCTGCTGTCGAAGCAGATCAGGTCGCCGGCGCACGCCGTGGCCTCCCGGCCGTCCTGCGCCAGGGTCGCGGACCCGGTCAGGACCAGGCAGAAGTGCACGTGCCCGGCGCCGGTCGCCGGGCGCGCGACCACCGCGTGCGGCCCCGCCCGGACGGTGCGGACCGCCGCGGCGCCCAGCGCGCCGGTGCGGGTGCCGCCCCGTCGGCTGCCGGCGCCGTCGACCCGGACCCGCACCGGCGCCCGCACGAGGTCGTCCCAGATGGCGCACAGGTCCTCGGTCTTCACCACGACGTTGCCCGCGGGCCATCGGGAATCAGCGTCAGGCGCTGAGCATAACTCGGGTTCCGTTTTTTCTCTCATGACGCTCGGTGCTCCCCCAGAATATGTTCGATACCCAATCGTGAAAAGTTCGGCGTCCGAATTCGACCGGTAGGCTACCGGCGCGGTTCGATTTCCGGCAATTCCCTGGTTCGGGAGTTCGTAATCGGCCGGTCGATTCCTCCGGAAGCGTTCGGACGCGGTCCGGGCGCGATCGGGAACCCGGTCGGCGCCCCCGCCCGACCGGTGATCCGCACCGCACCGCTTTCACCGCACCGCTTCACCGGAACGGCGTGCCGCCCACACCGGTGGCGGGCGATCGGGCCCACCGGTCGCGGGCAGGCCGGGGTGGCCGACGTCCGCGGCCGGGCGCCGGGGGTGGCCGGCGCCCGTCGCGTCGTCGGCACGGGGGTCGCGCGGGTGGTGACCCGCGTCGGACCCGCGCCGTCGGCGACCGGTCGGTCGTTCGTCCGTGTTCCACGTGCCCGCACCGCCGAACGCGGGCTAGCGCTCCGGCGCGGGCGGGTTGAACCGCGAGTAGCCGAACAGCTTCCACCGCAGCCGGGTGGCGTTGTCGACCTGCACGACCTCCTCGACCTCGAAGTCGATCGTGCGCAGGGCGCCGGGGAACCGCTCGGCCGGTTCGCGGCTCCAGTTGACGCGCCCGGTGCCGGTGAGCTGCACCGTGCCGCCGGTCTCCCAGTCGCGGAACACCAGGCCGCACCGCGGCTGGAGCTCCATGTTCCCCAGGGTCATGTAGAAGGAGTTGCCGACGTAGTCCGGCCAGGTGAGGCTCCGCGGACCGGTCACCGTGACGAAACCGGGCAGGCCGCCGCGGTGGTTGGCGTCCGCGCCGTGCCCCGGCGCCGAGCTGGCGATGAAGAACGTGTCCGCGCTCTCGACCAGCTCGCGCTGGTAGGCGGTCAGCTCGCGACCGCGGTGCGCCGAGGGCTCGACGGCCGGCGCGACACCGACGACCTCGCGCCCCTGGAGGTACTTGGGGCAGTTGCCGAGCACCTGCTCGGTGCGCAGCACGAGCTTGCCGCCCTCGCGCCGGGCGGTGCCGCTGACCTTCACCCGGCGCTGGGTCTCCGGCGACATCACCACCATGCCGATGTCCTTGCCCGGCCCCGAGCCGAACACCTCGCGCACCGGGTCGCCGGGCGGCGGCAGGGCGTGGATGTCGATGGTGCGGTCGTCGAGGGCGTCGACGAAACCCGGGTCGCCGTCGAGCACGGTGCACCAGACCGCGCCCCGGTCGTCCTGGCCGCCGATCGCGATCAACCGCTGGGCGCGCATGTACTCGGCGAAGCCGTCCGGGATCTCGCCGTCGAACATGGGCGAGCCCCAGCCGGGGCGGCCCTCTCCCGCCTTGCGCTGGACGGCCTGCTCGCCCTCGTGGGCGGCGCTCACCGACCCACCAGTCCGGCGACGTCGATGAGCCGGTTGGCGAAGCCCCACTCGTTGTCGTACCACCCGACGACCTTGACCTGGGAGCCGATCACCTTGGTCAGGCCCGCGTCGAAGACGCACGAGGCGGGGTCGGTCACGATGTCGCTGGAGACGATGGGGTCCTCGGTGTAGGCCAGCACGCCCTTGAGCACGCCCTCGGAAGCCGCCTGGAACGCGGCGTTGACCTCCTCGACGGTGACCTCGCGACCCAGTTCGACCGACAGGTCGGTCGCCGAGCCGGTGGCCACGGGCACGCGCAGCGCGTAGCCGTCGAGCCTGCCCGCCAGCTCCGGCAGCACCAGGCCGATGGCCTTGGCGGCGCCGGTCGAGGTGGGCACGGTGTTGGTGGCCGCCGACCGCGCGCGGCGCAGGTCGCGGTGCGGGCCGTCCTGGAGGTTCTGGTCCTGGGTGTAGGCGTGGATGGTGGTCATCAGGCCGCGCTCGATCCCGAAGGACTCGTGCAGCACCTTGACCATCGGCGCCAGGCAGTTCGTGGTGCACGAGGCGTTCGACACGACCGAGTGCGCCTCGGCGTCGTAGACCTCGTGGTTCACGCCGTAGGCGATCGTGACGTCCTCGTTCTTCGCCGGCGCGGTGATGATCACCTTGCGGGCGCCGGCGGTCAGGTGCGCGCGGGCCTTGTCGGCGTCGGTGAACACGCCGGTGGACTCCAGCACCACGTCGACGCCCAGGTCGCCCCAGGGCAGGGCCGCGGGGTCGCGCTCGGCGAACGTGGCGATCGCCTTGGCGCCCACGACCAGCTCGCGCTCACCCGCGCCGACCTCCTGGGCGAGCTTGCCGCGGATGCTGTCGTAGCGCAGCAGGTGCGCCAGCGTCGCCGCGTCGGTGAGGTCGTTGACGGCCACGACCTCGATGTCGGTCCGCCCGGAGTCGAGCAGGGCACGCAGGAAGTTGCGGCCGATGCGCCCGAAGCCGTTGACGCCGATCCTGATCGTCATGAGACATTCCCCAGTTCTGGTTGCGTCGTCGTTGCTGTGCCGTGGTCGAGCTGCCACTGCTTGCGGAACTCCCGCGGCGTCAGGCCGTACTGGTCGCGGAAGAGCCGGCTGATGTGCGACGGGCCCGGCAGGCCCCAGCGCTCGCCGATGGCGGCCACGGTCAGGTGGTCGTAGGCGGGGTTGCGCAGCGCGGCGTGGCAGCGCGTCAACCGCTCCTCCCGGATCCAGCGGGCGGGACTGGTGTCGAGCTCGGCGAAGAGCTGCTGGAGGTAGCGCAGCGAGATGTTGTGCCGCTTGGCGAGCGAGGCGGGGGTGAGGTCCGGGTCGGCCAGCTGCTCCCGGGCGAACGCCTGGACCCGCATCATCAGCACCTGCCTGGCGATCAGCGGGTCGTTGCCCGAGGTGCGCAGCCGTTCGGCGAACAGCGTGTTGATCAGGCTGCTGATGGTGGAGCCGAGCGGTTCGACCGCCGCCGCGTCCAGCTCGCCGAGGTTGGCGCCCAGGCTGTGCAGCAGCTGGCCGACCAGCGCGCCGACCCCCCTGGCGCCGGACCAGGGCTCGGTGGTCAGGCAGCGGGTGCGGCCCGGTTTGAGGCCGATGGCCTGGTGCGGGAAGCGCAGGGCGACCATCTCGAACGGCTCGGGCATGGCCAGGGTGTAGGCGCGCAGGCTGTCGAAGCACATGACGTCGCCCGCGACGGAGACGGCTTCCTTGTCGTCCTGCCGCAGGTAGGCCCGCCCGCTCTCGATCCGGCACACGTACAGCCAGCCGTCCTCCGGGCTGCCGGTGACGCGGTCGCTGCGGGACACGATGTGCGGGTCGGCCGCGATCAGCGACACCTGCATCTTGCCGAACCTGCCGGTGGTGATCGTGCCGTTGGCGAACTCGTCCCGGTTGCCGCCGACCTGGAGGGCGCCGCAGGTCAGCTGGACCTGCCTGCGCCACAGGTCGAGCCGCTGTCCCGGAGCGGCTTCGTCGGCGGTGAGGACTTCCACCGAACCGTTGTCCAATAAGCTACGATCTGTTTTGTCCGAATTGCCGGTAATGCTCGCCGTGTGTAACGCCATGGTCCACCAATCCCCCAGGATCTTCGGTGCGAACCGACCGTCGCGTGGTGTCGTGCCGCAGCGGGCTTCCGATACTCCATTCGGGCCGGAGTGGATGCACCGTTGGCGCTCCGATTTCCCCCGGAGCGAACACCCACCTTCGGGATTGGACCCCTCCGGTTCCGTTTGGCCCAATAAATTTACCCCAGTGGTAGCGGCTGGGCAAGCAGTCCTGAAACCGCACCCAGGTGCCGCGGAGCAAAGTGCGGCGCGGTGCTATCGGGGTCATTGCCAGTCGCGATGATGTTGAAAGTTAACTGTATCAAGGGGCTTTCTGTTACCTCGCGACCCGTCGCAGAGCCGTGGCGAACTCACGTTCCGCACTGGTGAGGGCCCTGATCGGTCGGTGGTGCGCCGATCCGCAACATCCGATGCGCGGACCGGCAAGTGCTGCCGGCCAGGGGTCGTACTGTACGAGTAGACCGACATCGAGGTCAGTTCCGGCCACTGGGATCGAAATAATTTCGCCCGGTCGAGTCCAATGACCACTCATTGTCCGACGCCGCACCCGGGGCAACGAGCAACGATTGGTGGTCGACCGATGACCTCTTCTGGAACCACTCTTGGAGGATTGATCGTGGCCGAAACCACTGCGACGACCCTGCTGAACCGGCCGGAGGAAGTGACGCAGGCGCCCAACGACCTGCTCACCGGTGACGGATATCTGGAGAGCATGCGGGACGGCCGTGAGGTCTACCTCTACGGCGAGCGCGTCACCGACGTGACCAAGCACCCGGCCTTCGCCCAGGCCGCCCGGTCGACCGCGCACCTGTACGACGCGCTGCACGACCCGGCCACCGCCGACCTCATGACGACGGTCGACCGCTACACCGGCGCCCGGGTGCACCGCTTCTTCACCCCCGCGCACTCCGCGCAGGACCTGCTCGACGCCCGCGCCGCCATCGAGCACTGGGCCCGCCTCAGCTACGGGTTCATGAACCGGACCCCCGACTACAAGGCCTCCTTCATGGCGGGCCTCGCGGTCACCCACGAGTACTACGAGCCGTTCGGCGACAACGCCCGCGCCTGGTACGAGAGGTACGCCCGCCAGGGCCTGTCGATCAGCCACGCGATCGTCAACCCGCCGGTCGACCGCAACAAGCCGACGCACGAGGTCGGCGACGTGTTCGTCAAGGTCGTCGAGGAGCGCGACGGCGGCATCGTCGTCGACGGCGCCAAGCTCATGGGCACCGCCTCGGCGCTGACCCACGCCGCGTTCGTCGGCCAGATCCACCTGGCGAACCTGGAGAAGGGCAAGGCCGAGGACTACGCGCTGGCGTTCATGGCCCCGCTCGACACGCCGGGCATGAAGGTCATCTGCCGCCCGTCCTACGAGCAGAAGGCCAACAGCCCGTACGACAACCCGCTGTCGAGCAGGTTCGACGAGAACGACGCGGTCCTGGTGTTCGACCGGGCGTTCATCCCGTGGGAGAACGTCCTGATCTACCGCGACGTGGAGAAGGTGCACGAGTACTTCCCGCGCTCGGGCCTGCTCTCGCGCGGGTTCTTCCAGGGCGCGATCCGGATGGCCACCAAGCTGGAGTTCATGGCCGGCCTGATGGACAAGGGCACCAGGCTCAACGGCACCCACCAGTTCCGCGGCGTGCAGGCGGGGCTGGGCGAGATGCTGGCGTGGCGGCACGTCACCCACGCCATCACCACCGCGATGGCGATGGACCCGGAGCCGGGCCCGGCGGGCACCGTGCTGCCGAAGATGTCCTACGCGGCCGGCTACCGCGCGCTCGCGCCGATGTCGTGGGAGCGCACGCACCGCTTCTTCGAGGAGCACCTGGCGGCGGCGCTGCTGATGACCCCGGCCGGCGCCGAGGACATGAAGAACCCGGAGCTGCGCCCGCTGATCGACCGGTACTACCGGGGCTCGGCGGGTTCCGCCGACGACCGGGTGAAGCTGTTCAAGCTGGCCTGGGACGCGCTGGGCAGCGAGTTCGGCGGCCGGCACGAGCTCTACGAGCTCAACTACGCGGGCGGGCCCGACCAGGTCCGGCTGGACACCCTGAACTGGTCGCGCGCGGTGGGCCTGATGGACGACTACGGCGCCCTGGTCGAGCAGTGCATGGACGACTACGACGTCGACGGCTGGACCCGGGGTCGCTGGGCCACCGGCAGCTGATCCCACGGAGCAGGTCGGAGGCGGGCGCCGCGCGCCTGGGGCACGGGACACCCGCCGCACGGGGAAGGGATTGCGATGAGCACCACAAACCTGCGCGACGTCATGCGCAACTACGCCACCGGCGTGTGCGTGGCGACGACCTACTCCGACGGGCCGGACGGTCGGCTCGACGACGCGATCACCATCAACTCGCTCACCTCGGTGTCGATGGACCCGCCACTGGTGTCGATGTGCCTGCGGCCCGACTCCGGGTTCCTGGCCAACGTCCGCGCCGTCGGCTTCTGGGCCCTGTCGATCCTGGACGCGGGCACCGAGGACATCGCCCGCGCCCTGGCCAAGGACCGGGAGACCCGCAGCGTGGCCATGCGCACCCTGTCGACGCGACGCGGCGACCTCACCGGTGCGCTGGTCCTGGACTCGCCGAGCTGGCTGGAGTGCAAGTTGGCGGACACGGTGACCGTGGGCGACCACGTGATGCTGATCGGCGACGTGATCGGGCTCGGCACGAAGGAGCGCCGACCGCCGCTGATCTTCCTCCAGGGCGGGTTCCACACGCTCAGCGGAGTGTGACGGGCCGCCGCTCACATCCGGGTGGGCGGCGATGGGACGACAACACCGGCGTGCCGGACGTGAGAGGGGAGAGGCGTGGAGGTGAACCCGCGGGAAGCGACCTGCGCGGTCGTCCGGCGCTCGGCTCTCCGCGGTTCCCGCACGCCGCGAACCCGGGGCGGCCGCTCTTGGCGGCCTCGTGCACTACCTGTCGGTGAGGCGCGCGTCTTGAGGGCGGTCGGAGCCCTCGACCTCTGCGCCCGCGACACCCCCGACCAGATCAGCGCAGCGCACCGGACCCGGAGGTCCCCCGCTCCCGCCCAGGCCCTGCCGGGCGGGGTGGGGGAGCCGGGCGACCGGTGCGCGACCCCGCTCGACGGCACGGGGCGCCTGACCGCCGCCAGGCGCCCCACCACCCTGCCGCCCGAGCGGGTTCGCGACCGCGGGGAGCGCCCCCGACGCTCCCCGCGGTCGCCCAAGGATGACGGCTGCGTCCCGCAGCCGGACAACAGAGAGGCAACACGATGAAGATCGCGCTGTTCGGTGCGAGCGGCCACATCGGCTCGGCCATCGCCGACGAGCTGCTCTCCCGTGGCCACGAGGTCACCGCCGTCACGCGCTCCGGTTCGGGCGACGCCCGTCCCGGGCTGACCGTGAAGTCCGGCGACATCACCGACCCGGAGACGGTGATCGCGCTGGTGGAGGGCCACGACGCCGTCGCCTCCGCGGTCGGCCCCAAGGTCGGTGTCGAGAACGACGAGGAGATCCTGCTCGGCGCCGCGCGCAGCCTGGTGGAGGCGCTGCCCAAGACCGACGTGCGCCGCGTGGTGGTGCTCGGCGGCGCGGGCAGCCTGAAGACCCCGTCCGGCGAGCGGGTGGTGGACAACCCCCACTTCCCCGCCATGTGGAAGGCCAACGCGCTCGCGCAGATCGCGGTGCTCGACCTGTTCCGCACGGTCGACGACCTCGACTGGACGTTCATCTCGCCCGCGGCCCACATCGAACCGGGCGAGCGCACCGGCGAGTACCGGGTCGGCGGCGACGACCTGCTCGTGGACGAGAACGGGGACAGCAACATCTCGATCCCCGACTACGCCGTCGCCTTCGTCGACGAGCTGGAGAAGGGCAATGCGATCAAGCGCCGCATCGGCGTTGCCTACTGACGTCGGCGAATCGCCTGGGACGGACACGAGCAGAAAGGAACCCGCAGCGATGTCTACAGCGGGTACGACAAAACCGGCCCGGTTGTCGGGCAACGTGGGCCTGATCATCATCCTGGGCGCGCTCACGGCCCTCGGTCCGCTGTCCAACGACGCCTACCTGCCGAGCTGGCCGCAGCTGGCAGCGGACCTCTCGGCCACCCCGTCCGCGGTGCAGCTGAGCCTCACCGCCTGCCTGGTCGGACTCGGCGTCGGGCAGATGATCGCCGGACCGCTGTCGGACCGGTTCGGGCGCAGGGGACCACTGCTCGTCGGTCTTCTCCTGTACACGGTGACGTCGGTGCTGTGCGCCTTCGCGCCCTCGATCTGGCTGTTGATCGTGCTGCGCCTGCTCCAGGGCTTCGGCGGCGCGACCGGCATCGTGATCGCCGCCGCGATCGTCCGCGACAGGCACGTGGGCGCCGCCGCGGCGAAGTACTTCTCGATGCTGCTGCTCGTCACCGGGCTCGCCCCGGTCCTGGCGCCGGTGATCGGCGGCCAGCTGCTGCGGTTCACCACCTGGCCGGGGATCTTCATCGCCCTGGCCGCCGCGGGTGGGCTGATGGTCGTCGCGGTGGCGCTCGGGCTGCGCGAGACGCTGCCACCGGAACGGCGGGACGCGGGCGGGCTCAAGTCCATCCTGCCGACCTTCGGCCGGCTGCTGTCCGACCGGGTGTTCGTCGGCTACGGCCTGGCGTGCGGGTTCGGCTTCGGCGCGATGTTCGCCTACATCGCGGGCTCCCCGTTCGTGCTCCAGGAGATCCACGGGCTCTCCCCCCAGGCGTACAGCGCCGTGTTCGCGGTGAACGCCTTCGGCCTGGTCATCGCGGCCCAGGTCAGCGGTCGGATCGTGCACCGCGTCAACCCCCGTGCGCTGCTGGGCGCCGGGGTCGCCGCTTCCGCGGCGGGCGGTCTGGTCGTGCTCGCCGCGGTGCTCGCCGACCTCGGTCTGGTGGCGCTGCTGATCGGGCTGTTCGTGGTGGTCGCGAGCGTCGGGTTGATCATGCCGAACTCGATGGCGCTCGCGCTGAACGACCACGGCGCGGTCGCGGGCTCGGCCGCCGCGCTGATCGGGCTCGTGCAGCACCTGCTCGGGGCGGTCGCCGCCCCGTTCGCCGGTGTCGCGGGCGCGGTCAACGCCCTGCCGATGGCGGTGACGATCACCGTGCTCGGCGTCGCCGCCCTGCTGTCGTTCGCCGTCCTGGCGCGCAAGCGCAAGGACGTCCCGGTCGACAGCGCGGCCCCGGTCGCCCTGGCCGGACAGGACTGATCGCGTGGCGGCGGGTCCGGTCCACCGGCCCCGCCGCCACCGCTCGGACCTCGAACCCCCGGCCGGGTCGTCGCCGGTCCCGTCGCGCGGCCGTCACCGACGTGCCGCCGACGTGCGCCGCACCCGTCCACCCGCGCCGGGCTTCCTACGTGAGGAGTTGTGGTGAGCGACGTTCGGCTGGGCACGGTCGCCGTGCTGGGCGCGGGCCTTGTCGGCACGTCGATCGGGTTGGTCCTGCGCAAGCACGGCATCAGCGTGACGCTCGCGGACCGCGATCCCGAGTCCGTCGCCGCGGCGGTCCGGCGGGGCGCCGGTCGGGCGTCGACGCCCGACGAGCCGCCGGCGGACCTGGCGGTCCTCGCCGTCCCGCCGGCCGCGGTGCCCGCCGTGCTCCTGCGCGCCCAGGCCGACCGCGTCGCCGAGTGGTACACCGACGTCGCCGACGTCAAGACCGCGCCCAGCACCGCCGCCCGGCGGCTGGGCTGCGACATGACCAGCTTCGTGCCCGGCCACCCGGTCGGCGGCCGGGAGCACTCCGGGGCGGCGGTCGCGTCCGGCTCGCTGTTCGGCGGCAAGTCCTGGGTGCTGTGCCCCGAGGAGGAGACCGCCGACGAGGCCGTCCGCGTGGTCCGGGAGCTGATCGCGCTGTGCGAGGCGATCCCGGTGGTGATGTCGGCCGCCGAGCACGACGACGCGCTCGCCCTCGTCTCGCACACGCCGCACCTGGTGGCCGGCGCGATGGCGGCGGCGCTGTTCGGCGCCGAGCACCGGACCCTGCGCCTGGGCGGCGCGGGGGTGTGGGACGTGACGCGGGTCGCCGAGGGCGATCCGGCGCTGTGGACGGAGATCCTGACCCAGAACGCGCGCGGCGTGGCCACCGTGCTCTCCGAGATCGCCGCCAACCTGACCGACGTGGCCGCCGCGCTGCAGCTGGCGGGCGAGGGCGACGGGTCGTTCATCGGCGACGTGACCGAGCTGCTGACCCTGGGCGCCGCCGGCCGGCGCGACCTGGTCGAGACGGTGGTGCTGGACCCCGCGCGCCTGCCCGCCCCGTCAGCGGACCTCCTGCCGCCCGTGAACCCGACGGCGCGGCAGCAGGCTTGAGCCCGCTGCGGCCGGGACCGCGCTCGCGAACCGAGCCCGCGGTCCCGGCCGCGCCCGCCTTGCCGCCGGGCGGCCGCGCCCGGTGCGTGACGAGTCCTGTTCGGACGGTGAAATTCGGTTCACCCGTTCGCTTTTGGGCCACAACCGTGCGTGTTCAGGTGGTGCCACCGCCCTCGCGGGCGTCTAGCGTTTGCCCATCGGAAAGACCGAGTCCCGCCGCCGAGCCGCTTCGAGCCGGCTCCCGCGCTCTTCGCCAGTGGCGGTCAACCACACCCACCTAGGAGTCGGTCGATGACTTCTCCAAGAAGACGATTACTGCTGTCCGGCAGCGTGCTCGGCGTGCTCGCCCTGCTGGCGGTCGCGGCGCCCGCCTACTTCACCGCGGACGACTCCGCGGCGGCTGCCCCGGGGCAGAACCCGGTGACGGTCTGCGTCGTGGCGCACCGCGACGCGAACTCCGAGCACGGCCGGACCCTGACGGTGTCGCAGCGCGTGGCCGACCTGCTCGTCCGGCAGTCCTCGTCGTACTACGGCCCGTGCGCGGTGTACGGCGCCGCCCGCCCGCTGGGGCAGGGCACGGTCCGCACGTTCGCCCAGCTGCAGGGCAACCGGCCGACCTCGGTCGGCATCACCTTCTCGCCGAAGACCCTGACCGGTCTGCCGTCCGAGATGACCGACGGCCTGCGCTGCTTCGACGTCAACGGCGACGGCGTGCGCCAGGAGATGCTGGAGTGCGCGGGCGGCCACGAGCGGCCGCTGGAGCTGCCCGCCGCGCTGACCAGGCTGTCCGACGTGCCCTTCAAGTGGGCGCTGGTGAACTGGAACCCGCACGGGCACGGACCGCCCGGCATCTACGAGCACTCGCACTTCGACTTCCACTTCTACACCCAGCCCAAGGCGGAGCGCGACGCGATCCGGCTCGGCCCGTGCGGCGTCGTGGTCCACTGCGACGACTTCGCGACCGGCACCGCGCCCGTGCCCGCGCAGTACCTGCCCGCCGGCTACTCCGACAACGCCGCGGTCGAGGCGCTGATGGGCAACCACCTGGTGGACATGACCGACGAGGAGTGGAACGGCTCCCCGTTCGTCAAGACGTTCATCTACGGCGCCTACGCCGGGAAGATCACCTTCCTGGAGCCGATGATCACCAAGGGGTGGTTCGACCGGCTGTCCTCCGGGCAGCAGGCCGGCGGCTGCTTCCCGATCAACCAGCCCGCGGCGTGGCAGGAACCCGGCTGGTACCCGAAGGTCTACTGCACCGAGTTCCGCCCGAACCGCGACGAGTACGTCGTGACGCTCCAGGACTTCAGCCACAGCTAGAGCCGTCGGACACCGACGAAGGGACGAGCAATGACCGGAAGACTCGTGGGCGTGCGCGGACTGCGCGGCGCCCTCCGCGCGGGGGCTGTCGTGTTCGCCGCCGCCCTGGCGCTGCCGCTGATGTCGACCGGCGCGGGCGCGCAGGTCGACGCCCTCGGCGCGCGACTGGTGCAGGGGCGCTGGAACACCACCGTGCTGCCCAACGGCAAGCCGCCGAGCGAGGTGGTCCTGGTGTTCCGCCGTGACCACCGGATCGAGATGTACGGCCCGATCGGGACCGACGGCGAGCCGGTCTACGTGGGCACCGGGAGCTGGGTGCGGACGTCGCCGAGGACCTTCAGCTTCGACCTGCAGCACCCGTTGCCCGACGGCAGCGGCGGCGTGATCGGCACCCTCCGCGGCCACCAGGAGGGCCAGCTCTCCGCCTTCCGGTTCAGCAGCTCGGGCGAGTCGTTCGTGGACAAGCCGGACGGCACCACCGTCGGCCCCAACCCGGTGACGATGACCGGCGTCCGCGCCCGGCGCTGACCGCGACCGGTCGCGGGTCCCGACCGCGCCCGGGTCACCGGGCGCCGCGCCACCACGACCGCGCCACCGGGAACGGCCCCAGAGCCAGTGCGGTGGTCCGCCGCAGCCGGACCACCGCACGTCCCCGCGCGGTCGACACCCCAGTCCCGTGAGCAGAATCGAGGTTCCGATGGCGTTCGAGTTCCCCGGCGAGGTCTACGAGACCATCAGGGCCGGCATGCGCGACCTCCCGGGCGAGACCGACTTCCTGGCCGGGCTGCTGCCCGCCGGCGGCCGGCTGCTCGACCTCGGGTCCGGCTCCGGCTCCACGCTGCACGCCCTGGCCGAACAGGGGTTCGAGGGCGTCGGCGTCGAGGTGAGCGGCCAGTTCGTCGACCACGCGAAGAGCCGGGCGAACGACCGCGAGCGCTACGTCAACGCCTCCTTCCTGGAGTTCGACACCGACGAGACCTTCGACGTGGTGTCCTGCCTGTTCGCCACCCTCAACATGGTCGACCCGGCGGAGCTGCCCGGACTGCTGGTGAAGGCGCGCCAGTGGCTCAAGCCCGGCGGGCGGCTGGTGCTGGAGGCCGCGCACCTGCTGAACTTCGTCGACTCCTTCCAGCCGAGCCAGGTCACCCACCACCCGGCCGCGGACGGCACGGTCGTCACCCGGCTCGCCCGGATCTCGGTCCACCCGCACCGCGCGACGTGGCGCAACGAGGAGACGCTGCTGGTCGGCGCCTCCGGCGGCCCGGCCACGCTGCACCACAACTTCTTCGACCAGTGGGTGCTCACCGCGCCCGAGCTGCGCAACCTGCTGGCGGCGGCGGGGTTCCGGGTCGTCGCCGAGCACGGCTCGTTCCGGTCCACCCCGCCGGTCGGCCGCGGCCCGCTGATCCAGGTCGCCGAGATCGACCGCTGACCCACCCCCCGGCACGACGAGAACCGGCCGCCCTCGGTTGAGGGCGGCCGGTTCTCGTCGTGCGCGCGGCGGGTCAACCGCGGTCGGTCAGCTCCGCACGTCCCGCGCACCCGCGCGCGAGCAGTTCGGCCACCTCGGGCAGCGGCTCGTCGTCACCGCGGGCGACGGCCGCCAGCGCGGTGGCCGTGCGGCCCAGGTCCGCCGCCACACCGGCCAGCACCCGTGCGACGTGCTCGGCGTTGTGCCGCAGGATGTCGGTCCACAGCGCGACGTCCCCCGCCGCGATCCGGGTGGTGTCCCGAACACCGCGCCCCGCGAGCCGCAGCACGTCCGGACCCGCGCCGCGCAGCGCCGCCGCCATCGCGCCGGCCACCACGTGCGGCGCGTGCGACACCAGCGCCACCGCGCGGTCGTGCTCCACCGCGTCCATCTCCACCTCCCGCGCCCCGCACAGCGCCACCAGCTCGCGCACCACGTCGACCGCCCCGGCGCCCACGCCTGGCCGGGGGCACAGCACCCAGGCCGCGCCCCGGAACAGCGCCGCGTCGGCCGCCCCCGGGCCGGACCTCTCGCTGCCCGCCATCGGGTGGCCGGGCACGAAGTCCACCGCCGCCCCGGCGGCGCGGACCACGGTCGCCTTGGTGCTCGCGACATCGGTGTAGACGTGCGCGAGCCCCCGGTCCCGCGCGTCGCGCAGGACCGGGGGCACGGCGTCCGGCGGCACCGCCAGCACGGCCAGGTCGGCGCGCGGCGGGCGGTCGCCCACGGGCCGGCCCGCGCCGCGGCCGACCGCGACGTCGAGCGCGTCGACGTCGCGGTCGGCCAGCAGGACGCGGACCCCGGCGGCGCGGGCGGCCAGCGCGATCGACGTGCCGATCAGGCCGGTGCCCACCACCACCAGGGTCCGCAGCGCCGGTCGGGTCACCGAGCGCCCGTCCGGACCAGGTCCGGGCGCAACGCCGCCGCGCCGCCCAGGTACACGTGCCGGACCGACGTCGCCGCGTCCGGGACGCTGACGTGCGCCAGGGCGCGGACGACCCTGGGCATGCCGCCCGGCACGGCGATCTCGGTGGCGCACATCAGCGGCACGCCGTCGAGCGGACCCGTCCGCGCCGCCGTCGCCGGGTAGGCGCTGACCAGGTCCGGCGTGACGGTGAACAGCACGCTGATCACGTCCTCCGGGTCCAGCGCGTTGTCGGCCAGCATCGCGCTCACGAGCGCCCTGGTGGCGTCGGCGATGAGGTCGGGCTCGTCGGCGTCGACTTGAACCGCACCGCGCACCGCGCGGACCGTGCCTGCCATCACCTGCTCCTCCCGGTGCGACTCACTCGTCCAGCAGTTCGGGTTGCTCGGCGACGATCTCGTCGTAGAGCAGCTGGAAGCTGAACCAGCCCAGCTGCCGGTCGCCGAAGCCGTCCTTGGCGGCCACCGCCTGCTCGTGGCTCATCCGCTGGGGCGTCCCGGCGGCGGCGGCCAGCAGCTGCACCTGCGCGCAGCTGTCGTAGGTGAAGAACCAGTGCACGGCCTCCTCGATGGAGCCGCCGACGGTGATCAGCCCGTGGTGGCGCAGCAGGATCGCCCGCCGGTCGCCCAGCTTCTCGGCGATGTCCAGGCCCTGCTCGACGGCGATGGACGGCCCGCGGTAGTCGTCGTAGAGGACCTGGTCCTGGTAGAACGCGGCCGACTCCTGGTCCAGCGGCTCCAGCAGCCTGCCCAGGGCGCCCATCGCCCGCGAGTGCGCGGTGTGCGCGTGCGCGGCGGCCTCGGCGCCGGGGTTGAGCTCGTGGATCTTCGAGTGGATCACGAACGCGCTCGGGTTGACCTTGTGCACGCCCTCCACGACGACTCCCTCGGAGTCCACGCAGATGAGGTCGCGCACCCGCACCAGGTTGAAGGAGACCCCGAACGGGTTCACCCAGAACCGGTCGTCGAACTCCGGGTCGCGCACCGAGATGTGCCCCGAGATGCCCTCGCCGAACCCGTACTTGCCGAACAGCCGCAGGGCGGCGGTCAGGCGCTGCTTGCGGTCGCGCCGCTCCTCTTCCGTCGTCCGGGTTTCCCGGGCCGGCATCGGCAGGCCGGTGTGGGTGTCGGCGAGGTAGCCGGGCGCCTTCACTTCCATCGTGGTCACGAGCAGAACTCCTCACATCGTCGGACGGGCGGGGTTCAGATCAGCTGGAGGCTGTCGTCGTCGAAGCGGTCGGCGGGTGTCGGCGTCGAGGTCGCCCAGCGGAGCCGGATCGACTCGACGATGTCGACGGCGCGGTCCACCAGGGACTGCACGCCGAAGGTGAAGAAGAGGGTGCCCCGGGCCGGGTCGCCCAGCGCGTGCAGCCTGGCGTCAGCCACGCCGTCCGCGACCAGCTCGCTGGTGGAGCGCAGCACGTGGACGCCGCCACGCGGGTGCCGCTCGGCCAGCTTCGCCTCGACCAGCGACTCCACCAGCGGCTGCGACGAGCCCGCCCGGTGGTTGAGCCGGGCGTTCACCGCGTTCACCACCACGTCCGCCGACGACTCGACGCCGCCCGCGACGACGGTGAACCCGCCGTGCTCGCCGGGCCGGACCGCCGTGACGCCCCGGACCAGCTCGACCCGGCCCGCGTCCAGCAGCGAGAGCAGGGTGGCCGCGCTCGCCGGCGGCATCGGGCAGCACAGGCTCATCAGGCTCCGGTCGTGCCGGGCCAGCAGCCACTGCCGGGCGGACTCGTCGAGCAGCGGCCACACGTCGGGACCGGCGTCGGGCACCGCCTGCTGGAGCACGCGGATCGCGATGCTCGGCGAGTCCACCTCGGCGAGGTTGCGGCGCAGCCGGTCCACCGGGTCCTCGTGCGCGATGGCGTCGATCTCGGCGCGCACCACGGCCAGGTCCTCGCCGACCGTCCGCAGCTCGGTCTCCATCAGCGAGACGACGTCGCGCAGGCTCACGGCGCCACCGCTCGCGGCGATCCGGCGGAAGTGCGCCGGGGTGAAGTGCCGCAACCGGTGGTGGATCGGCCGCTGCCGGACGCCCGGCAGCGCGCCGCGGCGCGACACCATCCTGATCCGACCCCGGTGGCCGCGCGCGTTGAGCGCCAGCACCACGTCGATCGCGGTGAGCCCGGAGCCGATGACGGCGACGTCGGCGTCGTCGGGGACCGCGGTGAGCGCTCGCGCCGTCGGGTAGGGCTCGGCGACGAACCCGGCGGCGCCGGTCAGCCCGAACACGTCCGCCGGCTGGCCGGCGCCGAAGGACAGCACCGCGTGGTCGACCTCGAACCGGGCGCCCGCCGTGGTCTCCAGCGCCAGGCGGTGGGCGGTGGGCGTCGCGCGGGTCACCGCGTCCCGCACGATCCGCACCTGCCAGCCCTTGCGCACCAGCGCCGACAGCGCCGACCGCGCGGACTGCTCCAGGTAGTCGCCGAACACCGCGCGCGGCACGAACCGCGCGCCGCCGAGCGGGTCGAGGTAGGCGTTCGGCCGCGAGCCGGCCGACGCCCTGGTGGCGAGCCAGTCGGCCAGGTGCGCCGGGTCGCCGGCGCGCACCGACATGTCCTCCGGCACGGCGTTGACCCGGATGACCTCCAGGTCGGGCTGGTAGGGGCGGCCGCGCCACAGGTGGCCGGACGGTTCGAAGACGACCACCTCGCCGGTGGGCAGGCGGTCGTCCGAGGCGAGTGCGTCGAGCAGGCAGACCGCGGACGCGCCGCCACCCACCACAGCTATTGCCGGAATTGTTTTCATGGCGAACCCGATATTCTCCCGCACAGTGGTCGGGTGCATTCGTGGTTATTCGCGGAAAAGTTGCGATGTGTCCCGACATGGTAGACAGCGGTTCTCGGCGGCGGCTGACGCTTGCGCGCGACGACGATTGCCAAAAAGCGAACCGCGAGTGCGGTGTGGGCCGATCGGTCTATTGTTCCGGACCGGCCCACCCGTGCTACGGTGCCGACCGTTTGCCTTCGAACGGGTGCGACGACATTCTTCCGGCGACGTTCGCCCGCTGCGGTATCCGAGACGCCCGGGGGCCGGTTTCAGGGGGCGGCACCGGGTCGGACGTGCCCGTGTTCGCGAATGCGGCAACGAGCCTGCGCTGGTTCGACATACCAGGACACGCGTCCTGGGTAGCGTTCCGCAGCGATTGGATCGTCAATTCAAATGTCGAGCGAGGGGCGGGTGCCGTGGTCATCGTCATGGGGGCGGGTGCGATCGAGGCTGACTTGCGCGGGGTCGTGGAACGCATCGAGAGCGGAAACTGCCAGGCGTTCGTGAGCCGCGGTGTCAATCGCACCATCATCGGTTTGGTGGGCGACGTGGGGCAGTTCAGCGATGCCGAGCTGCGCGCGCTGCCGGGGGTGGCGGAGGTCGTCCGCATCTCGTCGAAGTACAAGCTGGTCAGCCGGGAGCACCACGCGCACCGCTCGACCGTGCGCGTCGGCGGCGTGCCGATCGGCCCCGGGACGGTCACCCTGATCGCCGGACCGTGCGCGGTCGAGACGCTGGACCAGACGATGGAGGCGGCGGTGATGGCGCGCGCGGCGGGCGCGACGCTGTTGCGCGGCGGCGCGTACAAGCCGCGCACGTCGCCGTACGCGTTCCAGGGGCTGGGGCCGCAGGGGCTGCGCATCCTCGCCGAGGTCCGCGAGGCGACCGGGCTGCCGGTGGTGACCGAGGTGGTCAGCCCGGCCGACATCGACATCGTCGCCGAGCACGTCGACATGGTGCAGATCGGCACCCGGAACATGCAGAACTTCCCGCTGCTGCAAGCCGCCGGCGCGCTGGACAAGCCGGTCATGCTCAAGCGGGGGATGAGCTCGTCCATCGAGGAGTGGCTGATGGCCGCCGAGTACATCGCGCAGCGCGGCAACCTCGACATCGTGCTGTGCGAGCGCGGTATCCGCACCTTCGAGACCGCCACCCGCAACACGCTCGACGTCTCGGCCGTGCCGGTCGCGCAGCAGCTCTCGCACCTGCCGGTGATCGTCGACCCGTCGCACTCGGGCGGCCGGCGCGACCTGGTCCTGCCGCTGACCAAGGCGGCGATCGCGGTCGGCGCCGACGGCGTGATCGTGGACGTGCACCCGTCGCCGGAGACCGCGCTGTGCGACGGCCCGCAGGCGCTGGTGTCGGCCGACATGGCCGAGCTGGCGGAGGTGGTCGACGGTTTCGCCCGGCTCACCGGTCGCACCGCGGCCGCGGGCGACCGCCTGGCGGTCTGAACCGGTGCCGCCGACGGACGGCTTCGTGCTCGTGCTGCCCGACGAACCGCTGACCGTGCGGTTGATGAACACGGTGTGGTCCGAGCGCGGCCGGGTGCACGACGCCCTGTCCGACGTCCGGCGCCTGCGCCGGTGGGTCGAGGTGGTGAGCGCGGGGACGACTGCCGGTGACGGGGACCTGGCCGCGTTCCGCGAGTTGCGGGACGCGCTGCGGGACGTCGTCCACCACCGGACCGCCACGTCGCCGCTGCCGCCCGAGCGGGTGGCGCGGGCGGTCGAGGTGATCAACGGGGCGGTGACCGCGACGACGGTCTGGACGGAACTCGTGCTGACCGAGGAGGGCCCGAGCCGCCGCCCGTGCTGCTCGGGCACCCCGGCGGAGCGACTGCTGTCGGGCATCGCGGCCGAGGCCGTCGACCTGCTCGCCGACGGTCGCCTGTCGGCGTGCCGGGCGCCGGGGTGCGTCCACCACTACGTGCGGACCGGCCGGCGGCAGTGGTGCTCCCGGCAGTGCGGGAACCGGGTGCGCGTCGCCCGCCACTACCGCCGCCAGTCGCCCGCGTCCTGGTCCTGACGGCGCGGTCGGCGCCGGGGGAGGGGAAGCCCCCGCCCCCGGCGCCCCCGCCGCTCTGCCACCGCCGCTCTGCCACCGCCACCGCTATTGCCCGCCGCGCTCCCTCCACCGCCGCCCGCCGCTTTGCCGCCGCTGCTCTGCCCCCACCCGCCAACGCCACCAGCCATCCGCCACCGCCATCCGCTGCCTGCCGCCCGCCGTTCCGCCTGTCATGCGGACCGCGGTGTGCCGCCTTACGGTGAGTCGCATGGAAGACCGGTGGCAGTACCTGGCGGTGCTCGCTGTCTGCCTGCTGCTGACCGCGCCGCTGGAGTTCCTGGGCGCGGGTGTGTACCGGCGGTTCGAGGCGGTGGCCCGCACGCTCCTGCCGGTGGTGCTGCTGTTCGCCACGTGGGACCTCATCGCCATCGCGCGCGGGCACTGGACGTTCAGCGAGCGGTTCACGCTGGGACTCGTCCTGCCCGGTGGGATGCCGGTGGAGGAACTGCTGTTCTTCCTGGTGATCCCGCTGTGCGCGCTGCTCACCTACGAGGCCGTGTCGGCCGTGACGGCTCCCCGACCGGAAGGCGCGCGGTGGGCCCGGAGTACCTGATCGCCGCCGCGGCGTCCGTCGGGCTGACGGTCGCCGCCGAACTGCTCTTGCTGCGCACCGGGCTGTTCCGCCGCCGCGCCTACTGGCTCACGATGGCGATCGTCTTCGCGTTCCAGGTGCCGGTCGACGGCTGGCTGACCAAGCTGAGCGCGCCCATCGTCCTCTACGAGCCCGCGGTGATCAGCGGTGTGCGCGTGCCGTGGGACATCCCCGTCGAGGACTTCCTGTTCGGCTTCTCGATGATCACCCTGACCCTGTTGCTGTGGGAACGTGCCCGCACCCGGAAGGCGGTCTGATGGCGAAGTTGGCGGTGGCCGAGGTGCCCGACGCGTTCGACGCGGCGGCCCGCGGCTACGACCTGCTGGTCGGCGCGAACCCCGGCTACCACCGGGAGCTGCGCCGGTCGGCCACGGCGCTCGGCGTCGTCGGCGACGGTGCGGGGCAGCGCCTGCTGGACCTCGGGTGCGGCACCGGGGCGTCCACGGCGGCGCTGCTGTCGGTCGCGCCCCGGGCCGAGATCATCGGCGTGGACGCGTCGGCCGGGATGCTCGACCAGGCGAAGCGCAAACCCTGGCCGGACAACGTGTCCTTCGTGCACGCGCGCGCCGAGGACTTGGCGGAGCGCGGCCCGTTCGACGGCGTCTTCGCCGCCTACCTGGTTCGCAACCTGGCCGACCCAGACCCCGTGCTCAGCGAGGTGCGCGGCCTGCTCAAGCCGGGAGCGAGGTTCGTGGCGCACGAGTACTCGGTGCGGGACTCGGTGGCGGCCACCGCGCTGTGGACGGCCGTCTGCTGGACCGTGATCATCCCCGGCGGCGTGGCAGTGACGCGGTCCGCGAGCCTCTACACGTACCTGTGGCGCAGCGTGCTCGACTTCGACGGCGTCCGCGCGTTGCGCCGCCGGGTCGTGAAGGCCGGGTTCGCCGACGTCCGGGTGCTGCCGGCGGCCGGGTGGCAGCGGGGGATCGTGCACACGGTCGTGGGACGGGCATGAGGCGGGACCGCAAGGCCGTGCGCCTGCCCGGACCGGCCGGGCGGCCGACGTGCGACAAGGACGTCGTGGTCGTCGGTGGCGGGATCGCCGGCCTGGCCGCCGCGACCGTCCTGGCCGAACGCGGCGCGCGGGTCGTGCTGTGCGAGCGGGAGGACTACCTGGGCGGCCGGGTCGGCGGCTGGGAGACGCGGCTGGCCGACGGCAGCCGCGCCACCATGACCCGCGGCTTCCACGCGTTCTTCCGCCAGTACTACAACCTGCGGTCGCTGCTGGCCAGGGTCGACCCGGGCGGTGCGGGGCTGGTCGGCCTGCCGGACTACCCGCTGTGGCAGGCGTCCGGGCACCGCGAGGGCTTCGCCGGGCTGCCGCGCGCCGTGCCGTGGAACGCGGCCGGCTTCCTGCTGCGCAGCCCCGCGTTCGCGCTGCGCGACCTGCCCTCCGTGGACGCCCGCGCCGCCCTGCCGCTGCTGGACGTCTCCGTGCCGCGCACCTACCACGAGCTGGACGACCTGGACGCGGCCACGTACCTGCAACGCATCCGCTTCCCACCGGCCGTGCACGCGCTGGCGTTCGAGGTGTTCTCGCGGAGCTTCTTCGCGCACCCCAGCCGGATGTCGGCGGCCGAGCTGGCGACCATGTTCCACATCTACTTCCTGGGTTCCAGCGAGGGCCTGCTGTTCGACGTGGCCGCCGACCCGTTCCCGCAGTCGATGTGGAACCCGCTGGGCCGGTACCTGGCCGGGCTCGGGGTGAGCGTGCGGACGGGCACGCCGGTGCTGGGCGTGGAGCGGGGCGAGCGGTTCGCCGTGCGGTTGGCGGATTCGACGGTGGCGGCGGACGCCGTGGTGCTGGCGATGGACGTCGGAGGGCTGCGGGAGGTCGTCGGCGCGTCCGACCTGGGCACCCCGGAGTGGCGGGCGGACATCGCCGACCTGGAGTGCGCCCCACCGTTCCTGGTGTCCCGCTACTGGTTGGACCGGCCGGTGCGAGCGGACCGGCCGGGGTTCCTCGGCACCAGTGGTTACGGGGAGCTGGACAACGTCTCGGTGTTGAACCACTACGAGCGCGAGGCTCGTGAGTGGGCGTCGCGCACCGGCGGGTCGGTGGTCGAGCTGCACGGGTACGCGTTGCAGTCCGATGTGGACCCGGAGCGGTTGTTGGAGCAGCTGCACGTCGTGTACCCGGAGACGCGGGCGGCGCGGGTGGTGGACGTGCGGCACGAGCTGCGTGCCGATTGTCCGCTGTTCGCGCCGGGCGGATTCGCTCGTAGGCCCGCGGTGCGGACTCCGGTGGAGGGTTTGGTGCTGGCTGGCGACCTGGTGCGGGTGGACCTGCCGGTGGCGCTGATGGAACGCGCGGCGACGACGGGTTTCGCGGCGGCCAACCACCTGCTGGCCGGGTGGGGCGTCTCCGGGACGGACCTGTGGAGCGTCCCCACCACCGGCCGGGGCCCCGTGCTGCGCACCCTGGCCCGCCGCTTCGGCCGCAACCCGTCCACAACCCGACCGGCAGCAGTGCCCAGCACCTGACCCGCCCCCCCACCCGGCACCACCACACCACCGCCGCCCACCGTCCCTCACCCGCCACATCGCGCCCGCCACTGGCCGTGATTGGCGGCTGCTGTAGTTGGCTGGCGACGGTCAGCGGCTGGATGGACGGCTGGCGGTGGCGGGCGGCTGCGGTGTAGGTGGGCGGGGGCAGCTGGCGGCTGGCCGTGGTTGGCCTACAGCAGCCGCTAACCACGCCAGCCGCCTACCGCAACCGCTAACGCCCGCCGGCTATCTACTACAGCCGCCGACCACCGCCAGCTACTTATTGCAGCCGCCCGCCACGGCCAGCCGCCGCTACGGGCGCCAACCACCGCTCCATAACCGCTTGCCGCTCCATGCCGCTTGCCGCCCTACAGCCGCTTGCCGCCCCGCAGCCGTCCGCCACCGCAGCCGACTCAACAGGCAGTCGCCTTGTCATCGCTAGCCGACCTGCCGCTGCTCGCCGCCCTGTCAACGCTATTCACTCTAGCGCTGCTAGCTGAACTATCGCTACTAGAAGAACTACCATCGCTAGGGGTGGTATCGCTGCTAGCCGTTCCGGCTCGCAGACCAGCCCGCCACCGCGGCGACCGGATCGGTCAGCGGTGGCGGGCTCGGTCGTTGGACCTGCTGATCAGCTGGGCGTGGGTGGCTCCGGGGTGGGCGGGAGCGGTGGTTCGGTGGCGGGTGAGGGTTCGGGGCCCGGCGGCTCGGGCACCGGCTCCGGAACCGGCACGGGCTTCGGCTGGGGCGGTTGAGGCTGCACCATGTCGACCTCCTTGTCCCACCCGGACTACCCAGAACCCGCGCGTCCTAAGTCCGGAATCGACACCCGGATCGCAACTCCCACAACGCTCACGACATGTGCCGGTGCTGGTCCACAGCACCGGTGAGCGGCAGACCGGCCACCTCGGGATCGGTGATCGCACCACGCAGCGCGGCGGTGAACCGATCGGCGCGCAGCACCCGGAACGGGCGCGAGTGGTACGGGCGGGCGCCCGGGTCCACCGGCTCGGCGAGCCCCAGCTCGTTGCACGCCCCCGCCACCACCGAGTACGCCTCCACCAAGTGCCCCTCCCGCACCCGCCAATCACCCGCCGCCACCACCGACCGCAGCACGGGCACCAGATCGGCGTACCGGGCGAACGCACTGCCGAGCCACTTGCCGTACGGCGGGTAACGGCGGTCCACCAGCAACCGCAGCCGCATCAGGTCACGGGTCAGCCGGGCGGCGACGACGGCCGACCCCAGCTCGTCACCGACCTCGCCACACCTCCCCACGAACGCCTCCTCCTGCGCGATCCGCCACCACTGGCACGCCAGCACGTACCGCCACACGTCGTCCGGGTACCACCGCAGCGCCTCGCGCGCCGGCGTCAGCACCGCCAACCCGTCGTGGAACACCGCCCCGCCGGTCGTCTCCGCCAACCGCTGCGTCGGCGCGCTCAACCAGTCCCGCACGCCGACCCCGGCCCGCGGGTCGAACCCCAGCTGCCGGTCGAACCACGTGCCCGCGTCGGTGACCTCCACCCGGTGCCGCACCGGCCCGTCCGTCGGGGCCATCCGCCCGATCCCGGCCTCGCCCGTCTCCGCGAAGTGCGTCGGGTACCCGAGGAACACCTTGGGCAGGTGCTCGGCCAACGCGGTCCGGATGTCCTCGGCCCTGGTGTCGTCCGGGTCGAGGAACAGCTGCACCCGCGGTCCCCACTCGTGGTCGGCGGAGCGCTCGGTGTCGTACCCGAGCACCTCGGAACCGGCGCCGATCCGGGCCGCGCTGTGCGGCACCTCGCCGAAGTGCTCCCTGACCAGGGGTTCGACCGCCTCCCGGTAGAAGCGCTCGGCCAGGGTCAGCCCGGGCAAGAACCGTCCGTCGGGCACGAATCCTCCGTTCTGCGGGTGTTCTCGGACACGATCGAGTGAAAGCCTCGCGCGATGGCGTCGCGGTGTCACTGAGGGGCGACGTCGAGTGAACCGAGGGAGCGCTACCGCATGCAACTTCGTAACAGAGCGTTGGTCCTCGCGCTGGTCGCCGGCACGGCGGTGTCCGGCCTCGCGGGGACCGGCGCCGCCGCCGCCGCCCAGGAAGCGCAAGAAGCACGAGCGACGCCGATCGAGTGGTCGACCTGCGCCGACGACGTGCTCGCCGAGATCCCGGCCGCGCAGCGCGACAAGGTCAGCTGCGCCAACCACCCCGTGCCGCTGGACCACCGCGAGCCCAACGGCCCCAAGATCACCGTCGCGCTGATGAAGCGCCCGGCCGACGACCAGGCCAACAAGGTCGGCTCGCTGTTCATCAACCCCGGCGGCCCCGGTGGCGCCGGCCTGATCTACTCGGCCTACGGCAGCTCGTTCTTCCAGCCCGAGGTGATGAACCGGTTCGACCTGATCGGGTTCGACCCGCGCGGCGTCGGCCGCAGTTCGCCGCTGCGCTGCTTCAAGACGCTCGAAGAGGCCAACGAGGTCTTCGGCCGGATGTCCGCGATCCCGGTCACCCGCACCGAGATCCGCAACACCATGGACGCCACCGAGGACTACACCGACGCGTGCGCGCGCACGGCGGGCCCGCTGCTCGACCACATGTCCACCGAGGCCGTGGCGCGCGACCTCGACCTGCTGCGGCAGGGCGTCGGCGACCGGCAGCTGACGTTCGTCGGCTTCTCCTACGGCACGCTGCTCGGCGCGACCTACGCCAACATCTTCCCGTCGAAGTCCCGCGCCCTGGTGCTGGACGGCAACGTGGACCCGGCGCTGCGCACCACCAACGGCGCGGAGTACGACCGGCAGCGCGCGCAGGGCTTCGAGGTCGCGCTCGACGCGTGGCTGAAGCGCTGCGACGCCGAGGGCGACAAGTGCGCGTACAGCGACGGCGACCCGCGGGCGAAGTTCGACGAGGTGCGCGACCACCTGCGGACCCGGTCGATCACGCTGCCGTCCGGCGAGGTCGTCACCTACGACGGCTACATCGGCCGGGTCACCAGCGACCTGTACGCGCCGACCCGGTTCAAGGCGCTGGCCGCGTGGCTCCAGAACGCCTACGCGGTGGTGCGCCCGGGCGCGGCCGCGTTCTCGGCGCAGGAGCAGGCCGAGCCGCTGCCGCCGCTGGCGAACAAGCACGGCCTCGCCGACATCCGCCCCGGCCGCACCGGTGACACCGAATACCTCTACGACGACTCGTACTACGGCGTGAACTGCACCGACAAGCCGTTCCTGCGGGTGCCGCAGCTGTTCCCGGCGCTGGCCGCGCTGTGGGAGCGCGAGTCGCCGACGTTCGGCCGCCAGCAGGCCGCGTCCGACCTGCTGACCTGCGCGACCTGGCCGGTCCGCCACCCGGACCGCTGGGCCGGGCCGTGGAACAAGCGCACGCCGAACCCGGTCGTCGTGGTCGGCAACTACTACGACCCCGCGACGCGGTACGACTTCTCCAAGCGGATGGCCCGCCAGCTGGGCAACGCGCGGCTGCTCAGCGTGGACGCGTTCGGGCACTGCATCCTCGGTGACAGCGCCGGTGTGGACACCCTGGTGACCGACTACCTGGTCAACCTCAAGGCCCCGGCCAACGGCCAGGTGTTCCAGCCGAACGTCCAGCCGTTCTGACGCCCCCGGGTGCGGCCGTCGTCGCGAGGGCGACGGCCGCACCCGCGAGCACCACCAGCTCCGGCGGCGACCAGGCGTCGAGGTAGGCCACGCTCAGGTAGGCGACGGCCGTGAGCAGCATGACCGGGCTCCGACGCCGCCAGGCCCACACGGCCAGCCCGACCGCGACGACGAGCGCCGCGAACACCTCGTCGTGGTCGGCGTGCGAGATGGCGAGCGCGGTGGCACTCGTCTCGGCGGCGTTCATGGGCACGTAGGTCAACGTGGCGTAGTAGCCGTCGGGCAGCCCCTCGAAGGCCGGATCGGTCCACCGCGGCGCGGTCGCCCTCTCCAGCACCGGCCACGCCACGAGCCCCACGCCGACCACCGCCAACGGGTACCACGCGCCGGGACGGCGGGCGTTGAGGTCGTGGGCGCCGACGACCACCGCCGCGGCCACCAGCGCGAACGCGCCCACGTGCCACAACGAGCCGAGCAGGCCGGTGATCGCGAGCACGTGCCACGGTCGCGCGCGGTCCAGCCGGGCGTGCGCGAGCACGGCGCCCGCGACGATGACCAGTTCCGGGTGCGACCCGGGGTCGAAGGCCGGCGGGAGGGCGTGGAACTGCTCGGCGGACAGGAACTGCGAGCCGGGTTCGGGGGCGACGGGCTGGAAGCGGAGCACGGCGGTCAGGTAGGCCAACGCGGTCACCGCCACCACGCCGCTGCGCGCCCGCCAGGCCCACAGCGCCAGGGCGATGGCCGCCGCCAACCCGATCAGGTACCGCCACAGCTCGGAGGGGATCGACTCGACCGGGGGCGACAGCGCCACCACCAGCGACGTCGACCCCGTCACCAGCAGCGGGAACCACGCGCCGGGCCGGTCGGCGTGCACCTGGTGCGCCTTGACCAGCAGGCCGGCGACCACCAGGGCGAACGAGGCCCCGACCGGCGGGCCGTCGTCCCACAGCGGCAGGACGAGCCCGAGCAACACCGGTAACGACCAAGCGACAGCCCCCACAAGCGCGCCACCCTATCGACCGCCGCGCGCGGCGTGAGGGGCGTCCGGTCGGACGCCCCTCACTCGTTGCCGCGCCCTACTTGGGCGGCGGCGGGACCAGGCAGCTCACCGGGAGCGACCGGTTGCCCGAGGCGTCGACGCCGTGGACGAGGGCGTCGCCCTTGAGCGTGATGCGCCAGTCGATGTCACCGACGCCGGGCTTCTGGTTCGGCGTCGCGCCGGGGGCCTGCACCAGCTTCACCTCGGTGCCGCTCGGGAAGCCGCCGAACACCGCCGGGCCCGCCGAGCCGGAGACGAAGACCAGCGGGTCCGGGTCGACCGCGTCGGTCGCGGTCAGGACGAAGAACCCGTCCTCGTTGTCGGCGGGCGGCACGGTGCCGCCCGCCGGGGTTGTCGGTCGGTTGGCACGTCACGACCGGGGGAGTGGTGTCGACCCAGTCCTTCGTGACGTCGTCGCAGACCTGGTGGCCCGCCGCGTGGGTGAAGCAGCCGCGGATCGAGTCCGTGCCGAGCCCAGCCGGGCCCTGGACGTCCGGGTAGGTGAAGTCGGCCGTGCCGGTGGCGGTGGTGTCCGCGCCGCCGGCCGCGCCCGCGTTCGGGCCGTCGAGGCCGGTGAAGGTCACCGGCGTGGCCGGCACCGGGTCGCCGAAGTCGTCGGTGACGGTGGCGGTCGCGGTGTGCGTCTGCCGGGCGTGCCCAGCTCGTCGACCGCGTGCTCGGGCTCGACGTCGATGGCCGCGACGCACCCGCGCACGTTCACCGACGGGTTGCCGAACATCACGACGTGGCCCTCGGCGTCGGTGTACGTGACCGACGGGTTGACCGGCAGCGCGCCGCCGCCCGAGGCCGGACGGTTGACAGCTCCGTGCAGGTCGGGCGGCGTCGGCGCCAGAAGGTTGGGCGGGCATTTTGGCGAATGTCAAAAGGGGGCACCCGTTCAGCGCAAAAAGATTTTCCGTCGTTTTGATCTGCCGATCGTCACCGGCGGAATTCGAATTGTGACGACCACGCGCCCCTTTCGACCCGGCGGGGTCCGGTCAGCGGGCGGGCCGCGCGCCCGCCACGATGTCGGCGAGGTCCCGGTCGGTCACCGGTTCCCCGGACCCCGGGTCGCTCCCGGTGGCGGCGAACAGCACGAGCACGCAGTAGGCGCTGCCCACGTCCAGGACCAGCACGTGCACGACACCGGTGCGCCCGAGGCACGGGTCCGCGTGCGGGGCGAGCACGTCGACCCTGAGCTGGACGCCGTAGTAGCGCGCACCGCCGTCCGCGGCGACCCGGCCGGTCTCTCTGGGCGCGCCGTACTTCGTCATGGCGTCGTCACCCCACCGCAGGCGGACCCACCTGTCCGCGTGGGCGCGGGCGACCAGGTCCAACGCGCCCGCCGAAGGGTCCACCCCGACGTGGGCGATGCCGACCCGGCCGTGGATCCGGTCGCCGCAGCGGCGCCCCTCCAACCCCAGGACCTGCGCCCCCTCGGGCACGTCCGCCCGGTACCGGAACGTCGCCCGGTCCAGGCGCGCCGGGATGCGCAGCGCGAGAGCCGGTCCGCCCGCCGCTGGCGCGGGCCCCGGGGGCGGGTCGCCGCCCCGCGACTGGAGGCCGACCGACAGGACCACGAAGATCCCGACCGCGAACAGCCCGTGCGCGAACCACGCGCGGGCCCCCGGTTCGCGCCGCGGCGAGCCGTGGAAGTGCACCCCTCCGTTGACGGTGTGCGCTTGAGCCGAGGCGTCGGCGGTCCCGCTCAACTCGTTGTGCGCCTCCCGCACCATGGCCCCCACCTTTCCCCGTAGCGCATGTGTACCGGGGCAGACTGAGAACACCCTTAGCGGTGGTTGAGAATACGATCGGCAAATGGGCATCGAATTACCGCAATAGTGCGGGTACTGCGGTCCGCAGGCACGAGCGCCGCGCGGGCACGAGTGCCGCCGGGCCATCCGGAACGGGTCAACAGACGGCGGAGGGCCGCCCACCCGGAGGTGGACGGCCCTCGTCGTGCGGCGGTGACTAGCTGCGGACCATCTTGCGCAGCACGTACTGCATGATGCCGCCGTTGCGGTAGTAGTCGGCCTCGCCGGGGGTGTCGATGCGGACCACCGCGTCGAACTCCACCTTCGAGCCGTCCGCCTTCGCGGCCACCACGTGCACCGTGCGCGGGGTGTCACCGTCGTTGAGGGCGGTGATGCCGGTGAAGTCGAACGTCTCGGTGCCGTCCAGGCCGAGCGATTCCGCCGTCGACCCCTCCGGGAACTGCAGCGGCAGGACGCCCATGCCGATCAGGTTCGACCGGTGGATGCGCTCGAACGACTCGGCGATCACGGCGCGGACGCCGAGCAGCGAGGTGCCCTTGGCGGCCCAGTCGCGCGACGAGCCCGAGCCGTACTCCTTGCCCGCGAGCACGACCAGCGGCACGCCGGCCGAGGCGTAGGCGACCGACGCGTCGTAGATGGTGGTCTGCGGCGCGCCCTCCTCCAGGAAGTTGCGGGTGAAGCCGCCCTGCACGCCCTGCCCGTTGTCCTCGTCGGCGAGCAGCAGGTTGCGCAGCCGGATGTTGGCGAACGTTCCCCGGATCATCACCTCGTGGTTGCCCCGGCGGGAACCGTAGGAGTTGAAGTCCTTGCGCTCGACGCCGTGCTCCGTCAGGTACCGACCCGCGGGCGAGTCGACCTTGATCGCGCCGGCCGGGGAGATGTGGTCGGTGGTGACCGAGTCGCCCAGCAGCGCCAGCACGCGCGCGCCGCCGATCTCGGTCACCGGGGCCGGCTCCATCTCCATGCCCTCGAAGTACGGGGGCTTGCGCACGTAGGTGGACTGCGCGTCCCACTCGAACGTCTTGCCGGTCGGCGTGGGCAGCGACTGCCAGCGCTGGTCGCCCGCGAACACGTCGGCGTAGCCCTTGGTGAAGCCCTCCGGCGAGATCGCCGACGCGACGACCTCGGAGACCTCCTGCGGCGACGGCCAGATGTCGGCCAGGTACACCGGCTCACCGCTCTGGTCCACGCCCAGCGGCTCGGTGGTGATGTCCTTGTCCATCGAACCGGCCAGCGCGTACGCCACCACCAGCGGCGGGGACGCGAGGTAGTTCATCTTGATGTCCGGGTTGATCCGGCCCTCGAAGTTCCGGTTGCCCGACAGCACCGACACCGCGGCCAGGTCGCCCTGGTTGATGCCCGCCGAGATCTCGTCCTGCAGCGGGCCCGAGTTGCCGATGCACGTGGTGCAGCCGTAGCCGACCAGGTGGAAGCCCAGCTTCTCCAGGTACGGCAGCAGCCCGGCCCGCTCGTAGTAGTCCATGACGACCTTGGAGCCGGGCGCCAGGGTGGTCTTCACCCACGGCTTGCGCTCCAGGCCCTTCTCCACGGCCTTCTTCGCCAGCAGGGCCGCGCCGAGCATCACCGACGGGTTGGACGTGTTCGTGCACGACGTGATCGCGGCGATCGCGACCGCGCCGTGGTCCAGCTCGAACTCCGCGCCGTCCAGGGTCACCTTCACCGGGTTGGACGGCCGGCCCTCGGAGCCCTCGGCGGCGGTGTGGACGACGCGCGGCGCGCCGCCGTTGTCGCCGTCGGCGGGCGAGATCGGGTCGCTGGCCGGGAAGGTCTCCTCGACGGCCTCGTCCACGCTCGACCCGGACGTCGGCTCGGTGTTCGACACGTACGCGCCGAGCGCCTGCCGGAACGCCTCCTTGGCGTCGGTCAGCTCGATCCGGTCCTGCGGGCGCTTCGGGCCGGCGATCGACGGCACGATCGTGGACAGGTCCAGCTCCAGCGTCTCCGAGTACACCGGCTCGACCGCCGGGTCGTGCCACAGGCCCTGCTCCTTGGCGTAGGCCTCGACCAGCGCCAGCTGCTCGGCCGAGCGGCCGGTCAGCTCCAGGTAGTCGATGGTCTCGCCGTCGATCGGGAAGATCGCGCAGGTGGAGCCGAACTCGGGGCTCATGTTGCCGATGGTGGCGCGGTTGGCCAGCGGCACCGCGCCGACGCCCGAGCCGTAGAACTCGACGAACTTGCCGACCACGCCGTGCTTGCGCAGCATCTCGGTGATCGTCAGGACCAGGTCGGTCGCGGTCGCGCCGGGGGGCAGCTCGCCGTGCAGCTTGAAGCCCACCACGCGCGGGATCAGCATGGACACCGGCTGGCCGAGCATGGCGGCCTCGGCCTCGATGCCGCCGACGCCCCAGCCGAGCACGCCGATGCCGTTGACCATCGTGGTGTGGCTGTCGGTGCCGACCAGCGTGTCCGGGTACGCCTGGCCGTCGCGGACCATGACGACGCGGGCCAGGTGCTCGATGTTCACCTGGTGCACGATGCCGGTGCCCGGCGGGACGACCTTGAACTCGTCGAACGCGGTCTGGCCCCAGCGCAGGAACTGGTAGCGCTCCTTGTTGCGCTCGTACTCCAGGTCCACGTTCAGCTCGAACGCGTCCGGCCGGCCGAAGATGTCGGCGATCACCGAGTGGTCGATGACCAGCTCGGCGGGGGCCAGCGGGTTGACCTTCGTCGGGTCGCCGCCGAGCTGGGTCACCGCCTCGCGCATGGTGGCCAGGTCGACCACGCACGGCACGCCGGTGAAGTCCTGCATGACCACGCGGGCGGGCGTGAACTGGATCTCCGTGTCGGGCGCCGCCGACGGGTCCCAGCTGCCCAGCGCGCGCACGTGGTCGGCGGTGATGTTCGCGCCGTCCTCGGTCCGCAGCAGGTTCTCCAGCAGGATCTTCAAGCTGTACGGCAGGCGCTCCGCACCCTCGACCGCGCTGAGCCGGAACACCTCGTAGGAGGCGTCGCCGACGTTGAGCGTGCCGCGGGCGCCGAAGCTGTCTTTACTGGCAGTCACGTGAAACTCCATCTGGTGACGCGCAAAGTCGGTTGGGGAACTTCTGCCGAGTCTCCCGCACCCGCGGGTGCGATGCCCTCTCACCCCAAACAGTACGCGTGTCCTGTATTGCGCTTCAACCCGGCCCTACCTTGATCGGGGCATCATCACACCCGTGGTGCGTCTTGATCGAGTCGGCAAGCGCTACGGCCGCGGCCCGTGGGTGCTGCGCGACGTCACGCTGGCCGTGGAACCGGGCGAGGTGGTCGTGCTGCGGGGCGGCAACGGCTCCGGCAAGTCCACCCTGCTGCGCATCGCGGCGGGGGTGACCGCGCAGTCCACCGGCCGGGTGAGCCGCGGCGCGTCCGTTGGCTACGCGCCGGAGCGGTTCCCGACCGGGGTGAAGCTGTCCGCGCGCGACTACCTGCGCCACCTCGCCGCCGTGCGCGGCGGGCCGGCGCGCTGGGACCTGGTCGAGGCGCTGGGGTTCGTCGGCGACCCGGCCGCCCCGATGGCCACCCTGTCCAAGGGCAACGCGCAGAAGGTCGCGCTGGCGCAGGCGCTGCACGCGACCGACCTGCTGGTGCTGGACGAGCCGTGGTCCGGGCTGGACGCCGCCGCGGGCGCGGTGCTCGGCGAGCTGGTGTCGTCGTCGCCGGCCGCCGTGGTGCTGACCGACCACCACGGCAACGACCTGCCCGGCGCGCGCGAGATCGCGCTCGGACCGGCGCGGCCCGGTGGCGTGGTGATCGAACTGGACCGGGTGGGGGAGGCGTTCGCGCTGATCAGCGCACTGGAAGGGGTGGCGGAGGCCCGCGAGGTCGGCGGCGGGGCGCGGGTCGAGGTGCGGGCCGGGTTCAGCGACGGCGTGCTGGCCGAGGCGCTGCGGCTGGGCTGCTCGGTGCGGAGCGTGCGGTCGTGACGGCGCTCGTGCGGTACCTGGCGGCGGACGTCGTCCGCACGCAGCGCTGGCTGCCGCCGCTGCTGCTGCACGTGGCCGTGCTCGGCATGCTCTACGCCTCCGACGCCGGACCGCCGCTGCCCGCGTACGCCGGGACGTGCGTGCTGGTCTACCCGGTGTCGGTGTGGCTGACGGTGGTGGTCGCGACCGCCGAGGACCCGGTCCGCCGCACCGTCACGGTGGTGACCGCGGGCGGCTGGGCCCGCGCCCAGGCGGCGGTGACCCTGCTGTCGGCGCCGGCCGCGCTGGGCGTCGCCCTGCTCGCCGCGCTGGCGCCGGTCGTGACGCAGCCCCGCCCGTACCCGCCGGGCGTGGTGGCGCAGGGCTTCGCCGCGCTGGCGGTGTGCGCGCTGGTCGGCGTCGGCGTCGGCGTGCTGTGCAGCCGCCCGGTGATCGACCAGACCGGCTGGTCGGTGCTCGCCGCGACCGCGCTGGTCGTGCTGGTCTTCCTGTTCGGCCGCACCCCGCCGGTGGGCAACGTGCTCTGGGCGCTGTCCCACGACGAGGGCGTCACGTCCGCGCTCGCGCTGTCCGGCGTGGTCGCCGTGCTGTTCGTGGCCGGCGCGACCTGGCTCGCGACAGCGGTCGGCCCCCGCCGCGGCTAGTGCGCGCGACGGGGGCCGACCGGTCGACCTCTACCCGCTCGTTCCGACCTCGACCTACTTGATCGCCTTGATCAGCTCGTCGATGTCCTTCGGCTCCAGACCGCGCATCAGCGTCAGGAACAGCTCGCTGTACGTGCGGAACGGGCTGACGTACCACTTGCCGTCGACCTCGGTGGCGACCACGCCGATGCCGTCCTTCAGCACCTGCGCGCCGACCCGGCCGATCACGTCGACCGCCGCCGACGGGATGTCGCCGCCGCCCTGCTGCTCGATCAGCTGGGTCAGCTCGTCCGCGCACAGCCGCTGGGTCTGGCCCTTGACCGACGCGCTGTAGCAGTCGCCGTCCCGGCTGATTTCGACCTGCTCGCCCTCGGCCTCGACCACCAGCTTGCGGATGGTGAGCTGCGAGCCGCCCTTGACGTCCTTGGCGTCGGTCTCCAGCTCGACCAGCTTCGCGCCGGTGGGCGGCGTGCGGCCGATCTGGTCCAGGATCACCGGGCCGACGTCCTGCAGCACGCCCATCTCGTCCGGCGGCAGCAGCGCGATGACGCCCTCGACGTCACCGGCCAGCGCCTTCTCCACGAGCTGCTTCGCGGCGTCGTTCGCCGAGCCCGCGCCGGCCGGGGCGATGCCCTTGGCGGGCCACTTCAGGTCCTCTTCCTCCAGCGCGGCGTTCGCGAGGGTGTAGAAGAGGCTCGGGTACCACTCGTCGCCGACCTTGATGGTGGCGATGCCGATCGGCTTGCCCTTGCGGTCGGCCTTCTCCTTGGCGAAGTCCAGCGTCTCGGTCTCCGTGCCCTGCTTCTGCAGGTCCGAGCCGAGCGCGTCGACCAGCTTGTCGGTCAGCGGGATCTGCTTGACGTCCGAGGTGATCGTGATCTTGCCCTCGACCACCTTGTTGATCGTCAGGCGGTCGTTGACCTTCTCCGCGGCGGCGTCGTCGAACTTGATGCCCTCGCTCTTGATCTGCACGCCGCTGACCTTGTTCGGGTCGGCGTCCTGCTTCAGGATCTCCAGCCGCTTGGCCTCGCTGACGGTGGCCTCGGTGTAGTCCTTGCTGAGCTTGGCCTCGGCGGGCGCCAGGCCGTTCATGATGCCCAGGACGTCACCGCTGCCCAGCGCGTTGAGCAGGTTGTTCGCCGCGGTGGACGGGCTCTCCGCGCCCGCCGCGACGTCGTCGGAGCTGCGCAGCGCCCACACCGTGGCGACCGTGCCCGCGGCCAGCGCCAGGACCGCGACGACGGCGGTGATGACCAGGCCGGTGCGCTTCTTCTTCGGCGGCTCGCCACCCGCGTAGCCGAACGGCTGCTGGCCGAAGTCCTGCTGGTAGCCGGGCTGCTGGTAACCGGGCTGCTGGTAACCGGGCTGGGGCTGCGCGAAGCCCTGCGGACCGGTCTGCGGGTAGCCCTGCTGCGGCTGGGGGCCGGTCTGCGGGTAGGCGCCCTGCTGCGGGTAGCCACCTTGCTGCGGGTAGCCGCCCTGCTGGGGGTGACCGCCCTGCTGCGGGCCCTGCTGGGGGAACCCGCCCTGCGGCTGGCCGTAGGGGTTGTTCTGCGGTGGCCATTCGCCTCCGCCGCCGCCTGGGTGCGTCACGGTGCTCCTCCTGGAGTGCTGATCGCTGTGCGGGATTTCGCGGTGAGCACGGTGATCGCCCCGGCGACCCCCAGCACAGCACCACCGAGGGTCACCACCGGTCCGGTCGAGCTGATCCCGACCAGTGCCGCCTCGTCGCCCCCTTGGACGGCGGCAAGTGCCGCCACCGTTCCCGCAATCGTGCCAAACACCAGTGCGAGCCATGATGCGATCCGGTGAAACCGCACCGCCCAGAGGAGCACGCAGCACACCGCCAACGGGGTGAGCGCGACCCAGACGCCGCGCACCACCTCGCCCGCCACCCCGTCCAACCCGGCGAAATCACGAAGAGCGAGCACTTCGTAACTGGTCCGCGTGACCGTCCCGGAGCGGAGCCAGGGCAGGAACGCGCCGACCACCGCTGTGACCAAACCGACAACTCCGAGCACCGCACCCACCCATGTCCTGCGCACACCGACATGCTCGCAGGCGTGTGGGACGGTGGGCGCATGTCTGCACGGGACGTGATGGCCCTCGCACGGCGGATCACCGCGCTCACCGGCGCCGGCGTGTCGGTCGGGTCCGGGGTGGTGCGGTTCCGGTTCGACGCGTCGGGGTTCCTGGCCTCGGAGCGGGTGCGGCGCGAGGTCTGGCGGTCCTGGCTGGACGATCCCTTGTGGACGGCGGCGCCGAACGCCGCGCACCACGCGCTGGCCGCGTTGCAGCGGGCCGGCCGGGTCCGGTCGCTGCTGACCCAGAACGTCGACGGGCTGCACCAGCGCGCCGGGTCCGAGGTGGTGGAGCTGCACGGGACGATGTCCCGGGTGGTCTGCGTCTCGTGTGGTGCGTCGGGCGCGATGGGCGAGGCGTTGGAACGGGTGCGCGGCGGCGAGGTCGTGCCCGGCTGCGCGGTGTGCGGCGGGGTCCTCCGGCCCGCCGCGGTCGCGTTCGGCGAACCCCTGCCGGCCGACGTGCTGCGGGCGGCGCGGACGGCCGCGCTGGACTGCGACCTGCTGCTGGTGGCCGGGACGTCGCTGACGGTCGAACCCGCCGCGCACCTGGTGCCGCTGGCCGCGCGGGCGGGCGCGGCGGTGCTGATCTGCACCCTCGACCCGACGCCGTACGACGACCTGGCGGCGGCCGTCGTGCGCGAGCCCGCCGGTTCGGCGCTGCCCGAGCTGGCCGCGGTGCCCGTGGTGGCGACCGGCCCGATCCGCACGTGGGGCGACCCGAGCACCTGGTGATCACTCGTCCGTGCGGCTCGATCACCCCAACGGGAAGCGGGCGCGGTGAGAGGGTGGCCGCATGGGTGGTCAACAGTCGCCGATCAACCTGCGCGACGCGGTGGTGGTGCCGGACCTGGCCCGCGAGCTGGTGGTGCGGTGGCGCGCCGACCAGTTCAGCGCCGCCGACGAGGGGCACGGCTGGCGCTTCCGGCCGCGCGGCGAGCACCTGGTGAGCCTCGGCGACCGCGAGTTCCGGCTGGACAACCTGCACTTCCACCGGCCCAGCGAGCACTGGGTCGGCGGCCGGGCGCGCGGCGCGGAGATGCACGCCGTGCACCTGAGGGCAGGCGAAGACCTCCAGGCGTGCGTGGTGGCGGTGTTCGTCGACCTCGGCGAGCCGGGCGCGTCGGAGGCCAAGCCGCCCAGCGGCATCGACCTGCCCTCGCTGCTGCCCGACGGCGGCTTCCACCGCTACGAGGGCTCGCTGACCACCGGCGAGTTCGACGAGATCGTCAGCTGGGTGGTGATGACCGCGCCGGTCCAGGTCGAGGACCCGGCCCTGCGCGCCTTCATCCGCACCCACGCCGACCACCCGCGCCCGGTCCAGCCGGTCAACCGCCGGTTCGTGCTCAGCACCGGGTGAACTCGGAGCTGGCCGGGACCGAGCCGGGGTGAATAGGCTCACGTCGCATGCGAGTACCCCTGACTGTCGCGGACTTCCTGTACCGGGCGGAGCAGGTCTTCGCCGACACCACGGCCACCGTGGACGAGCCGGACCAGCCCGCCGCGCCCGTGCCGACCACCACCTACCGGCAGTTCGCCACCCGCGTCCGGGCGTGGCAGGCCGGGTTCGACGCGCTCGGCGTCGGCGAGGGTGAGCGGGTCGCCGTGGTCAGCCAGAACTCGGCTCGGGTGCTCGAACTGCTGCACGCCGTGCCCGGCTCCGGGCGGATCGCGGTGCCGGTGAACTTCCGGCTGCGGCCGGACGAGGTGTCCTACATCGTCGAGCACAGCGGCGCGTCCGTGCTGCTGGTCGACCCCGAGTTGGAGCCGGCCGCCGTCACCGCGCGGCACCGGTTCGTCCTCGGCGGGCAGACCGACTCCGAGCTGATGCGCTTCGACGTCGAGCCCCGGCCGTGGGCCGAGCCGGACGAGGACGCCACCGCCACGATCAACTACACCTCCGGCACCACCGCCCGGCCCAAGGGCGTCCAGCTGACCCACCGCAACGTCTGGCTCAACGCGGTCACCTTCGCCATGCACGCCCGCGCGTGGGAGCGGGACGTCTACATGCACGTCCTGCCGATGTTCCACTGCAACGGCTGGGGCATGCCGTTCGGCCTGGCCGGGCTCGGCGTGCCGCAGGTCGTGCTGCGCAAGGTCGACGGCGCGGAGATCCTGCGCCGGGTCCGCGACCACGGCGTCACGCTGATGTGCGGCGCGCCCGCCGTGTGGAACGCCGTGCTGGACGCCGCCCGGGACTGGGACGGCGAGATCCCCGGCCGCGACCGGGTCCGGGTCATCTGCGCGGGCGCGCCGCCGCCCAGCCGCACCATCGCCCGCGTCGGCGAGGAGCTGGGCTGGGAGTTCATCCAGCTCTACGGCCTGACCGAGACGTCGCCGCTGCTCACCTTCAACCGCGCCCGGCCGGCCGACGACGGGCTGTCGGCGGACGAGCGGGCGCGCAAGCTGTCCCGGGCGGGCGCGCCGGGGCTCGGCGTGCGGCTGCGGGTGTCCGAGTCCGGCGAGGTGCTGGCCCGCGGGAACGTCGTGATGGCCGGCTACTGGGAGAACCCCGGCGACAGCGCCGCCGCGCTGGAGGGCGGCTGGTTCCACACCGGCGACGGCGGCGAGCTGGACGACGAGGGCCACCTGACGATCTCCGACCGGAAGAAGGACGTGATCATCACCGGCGGCGAGAACGTGTCGTCCATCGAGGTGGAGGACGCCCTGTTCAGCCACCCGGCGGTGGCCGAGGCGGCGGTCATCGGCGTGCCGCACGACCGGTGGGGCGAGACGATCAAGGCGCTGGTGGTGCGGGCCGGGGGCGCGGAGGTGACCGAGGCGGAGCTGATCGCGCACTGCAAGGCCCGGCTCGCCGGGTACAAGGCGCCGACGTCGGTCGAGTTCCGCGACGCCATCCCGCGCACCGCCACCGGGAAGGTGCAGAAGTTCCTGCTGCGCGAGCCGTACTGGGCCGATCTGGAGCGCAAGGTCAACTGAGCGTGACCCGCTCACCCGGGCGTGGGTCGTCCTCCGCCGCCGCTGTGACTCGTGTGGCTGATGTTGTCATCGGGTCCATTGGAAACGGTGTGGCACGGGTGGCAGAGTCGGCCGGGTATACCGCCGTTCGGCGCAACGGCGGACCGGCCGGACGCTCGGGAGGCGGCAACCGTGGCTCGATGGGTGATCTCGGTCGTGATCGCGTTGACCACCGCGATCGGCCTGGCCGGACCGGCGGCGGCGGTGCCGCCACCACCGCCCAACCCCAGCGACGCCGAGATCGGCGCCGGTCGCGAGCAGGCCGACGCCAAGGCCGCCCGCGTCGGTGAGCTGACCAGCAGGCTCACCGACGCCGAGGCGCGGCTGCAGGAGCTGACCGACGACGTCGCGCGCCGGATGGAGCTGGCCAACAAAGCCCGCGTCGACTCCGAGAACGCCCAGGGCGAGGCCGACCGGGCGCGCCGGGACGCGGAGGCGGCCGCGGTCGAGGCCGACGCCGCCGGCCGGGCCGTCGAGGACGCCAGGGCGCGGCTGGACGAGTTCGCCGGCGCGAGCTTCCGCCAGGGCAGCGTCGTCGGCTCGGTCTCGGCCTACTTCGGCGCGTCCAGCCCGCGGGACCTGCTGGCCCGCGCGCAGCTGCTGGAGGCCGTCAGCGAGTCCAGCCTGGACGTGCTGGACGACGTCGAGCGCAGCCGGGCCGAGAAGGCGAACTCGGACTCCGCCGCCCGGGCCGCCCTGGACCTGGCCGACCGCAAGCAGGTCGCCGCCGACCAGGCCAGGCGGGACGCCGACGCGGCGCGGAGCGCGGCCGTGCGGGCGCAGGAGGGCCAGGCCGCCGCCGCGCGGACCATCCAGGACGACAAGGCGCGCGTCGAGGGCGAGTTGGACCAGGCGCTGCGCGCGGTCGAGGGCCTGGAGGGCAGGCGCGCCCAGTACGACCAGTGGCTGGCGGACAAGCGCCGCGAGGACGAGGAAGCCGCCCGCCGGGCCGCCCTGGCCAAGCCGCAGCTCCCGGTGGCGCGGCCGGTGACGGCGCCGACCGGCGCCCGGGTCGAGGTCGTCGTCGCGCGCGCCATGCAGCAGCTGGGTGTCCGGTACTCGTGGGGCGGCGGCAACTACCAGGGACCGACCGTCGGCATCCGGGACGGCGGCGTCGGCGACCTGCACGGCGACTACTACAGCGTCGGCTTCGACTGCTCGGGGCTGATGATGTACGCGTTCGCGGGCGCCGGCGTCTACCTGCCGCACTACAGCGGCTACCAGTACAACGCGGGCCGCAAGGTGCCGCTGTCCCAGGCGCAGCGCGGCGACATGCTGTTCTGGGGACCGGGCGGCGGCACCCACGTCGCCCTCTACCTCGGCGGCGGGCTGATGGTCGAGGCGCCGTACTCCGGCTCGAACGTCCGCGTGTCGCCGGTCCGCTACGGCGGGATCATGCCCTACGCCACGCGCCTGCTGTAACCGGTCGGTCAACGGTCGCCCACCGGTTCCAGCCGCAGCGCCCGGACCTCCTCGCGCAGCGCCCGGACCTCGTCCAGCACCCGGTCGTCCGAAGTGGACGGTGGCGGTCCGGTCTCGGACTCCATCGCGCTGCACACCACGGCGATGAACAGGTTCAGCATGGTGAACGAGCCGACCAGCAGGTAGACCAGGAAGAAGATCCAGGCCAGCGGCTGGGTGGCCATCACGTCGCGCATCACGTCCGACCAGCCGTCGCCGGTGGTGATCTGGAACAGCGTCAGGACGGTCGAGCCGAGGTCGTCGAACCGGGGGTCGCCGCCGGCGCGGAACAGGTTGAGCGCGACCACGCTGGCCACGTACACCATCAGCACGAGCAGGCCGGACAGCGACAGCAGGCCGGGGATGGAGCGCACCAGCGCGGTCACCACGCGGCGCATGCTCGGCACCATCGAGACCAGCCGCAGCGCGCGCAGGACGCGCAGGGCGCGGACCACCGACAGCGGACCGGCGGCGGGCAGCAGCGACACGGCGACGACGGCGAGGTCGAAGCAGTTCCACGGGTCGCGGAAGAACCGCAGGCGGTGCGCGTAGAGCCGGGCGACCAGCTCGACCACGAAGACGGTCATGGCCACGTGGTCGAGCGCGGTGAACACGGCGCCGTAGGACGCGACGAGCGCCGCCGACGTCTCGCACCCGAGGGTGATCGCGTTCACCAGGATCACCACGATGATCACCCGTTGGAAGCGCTTGCCGTCCACGACGTCGCGGACGCGGTCACGCAGAGCCATGCCGAACTCCTCCTGCACGCGTCGGGAACTTGCTCGATCGAGCACCGCCCCATCGGCGCGCCACCCGAACGGCTTGAGGGAATTCACCTGGTCGAGCGGAATCGCGGACCGCCGGACCGCTGGTTCCCGGACCTGCCAGGCCGGGTTCCGACCTGCTCAAAGGTGGAATATGAACCCTATTCGGCACGACCTCGGAATGGTGACCCCCGAATTGCGGGCAATTGCTCTCGATCACCCGAATGCGCGGCCCCGGTTCGGTAGCGTCGTGCCCAAGGGAGGAAGTCAAGTCCAGGGGGGACCATGACGGCCGGCCGAATTCTTCTCGACGACGGCGAATCCACCTACGACAGGTGCGGCGAGGGACGGGGGGCCGTGCTGCCGCACGGCGGCTCGTTCGCGGTGACCGGACCGGTCGCGCGCCACGAGGACCCCGGGAGACGGGCCGGGCGCGTCCCACCGCGCCCCGCCGCGGTTACCCAGCGCGTCGCGGTGGGCGGGGGTTTCCACCAGGCGGTGCTCGAACGGGCGGACGCCGCCGTGCTGGTGGTCGACCCGGGTGACCTGGGCGTCCGGTGGGCGTCCCCGGCGGCCCGGCGGCTGTTCGGCGGCGCGTCCGGCCAGCTGCCCGACCTGGTCGCGACCGGGGACGCGGCGGCGGTCGGCACGTTCCTGCAGGCGGCGGGCCGCACGGGCGCGTCGCGGTGCACGTGCGCGGTGCCGGTGGCCGGTTCGGCGCACCGGCGGGTCGACCTGGTCGCCCGCGACCTGACCACCGATCCGGACGTGCGCGGGCTGGTCGTGGTGGCGCTCGACGTCACCGGGTGGGCCGAGACGGCGGACGAGCTGGGCAGCAGGCTCAACACCGACGCGTTGACGGGCCTGGCGAACCGCACCGGCTTCCTGCCGCGGCTGGAGCAGGCCGTGCGCGGCGCGCCGGGGCCGGTGCTGCTCTACCTCGACCTCGACCAGTTCAAGGACGTCAACGACCGGCACGGGCACGCCGCCGGCGACCACGTGCTGCGCCTGGTCGCGTCCCGGCTGGCCGCGGTGGTGGCCGGTCGCGGCACGGCGGCCAGGCTCGGCGGCGACGAGTTCGCCGTGCTGCTGGACGAGCTGGACGAGCGGCGGGCGCTCGCGTCGGCGCGGGAGATCCTGGACGTCATCGGCACGCCGGTGACGTTGGACGAGGGCGTGGTCCGGGTGTCGGTGTCGGCGGGCATCGCGTTCGTCCGGCCCGGTCACGGCGCGGAAGCCCTGCTGCACCAGGCAGACCTGGCGCTGCACCGGGCGAAGACCACCGGGCCGGTCGGGGTGGCGCTGTACGACGAGGACCTGGAGGACTGGGCGCTGGCCCGCAAGCACCAGGTCGACCGGCTCGCCGAACGGCTGGAGGAACTGCACGCGGAGAACCGGGCGCTGGCCGAGGCGGCGACCATCGACCAGCGCACGGGCCTGCCCAACGCGGCGACGTTCGACGTCGACCACGCCCGCCGCAACCGCGCCGGCGAGCCGTACAGCCTGCTGCTGGTCGACATCGACCGCTTCCACAGCTACAACACGCTGTACCGCTACCTTGCCGGGCACGAGGCGCTGCGCGAGGTCGGCCAGGCGATCGACCGCACCACCCGGGCCGGTGACCGGGCCTACCGGTACGGCGGCGAGGAGTTCACCGTGCTGCTGCCCGGCACGCGGCTGGACGGGGCGGTCGCGCTGGGGGAGCGGGTCCGGCAGGCGGTGGAACGGCTCGGGGTGGAGCACCGGGGCAACAGCGGCGGGGTGGTGACGGTGTCGATCGGCGCGGTGGAGGTCGCGCCGGGCGCCTCGGTCGCCGACGCGGTGGAGGAGGCCAGCGTGGCGGTGCTGGAGGCCAAGGACGCCGGCCGCAACCGCGTGGTCGGCCGCCGCACGGGCGACGGCGGCCCTCCCGGACCCGGCTAGCCACCCGGACCGACGACCCAGCTCTCGAACGGCCGCACACCGACGCCACCGCCCACCCGTCGTGCCACCGCGCGGCGGGTGGGCGGTGGCGCTCTCTCGCCCGGCCTCACCCGCACGGCGGGCGGGCTGCTCCGTTCAGTCCACCGGACGACTACTCAGCGTAGATAGCATGACCATTTGCATTGCGAATCAATGAACTTAGCTGGGCCGATCTGGTGAAGGTGGTCACGCGGAGTTAGTAATAGGCGTGGACCACGACACCATGCACCACTTCACCGACGGCCTCTCCACCCTGGGGCTCGCCTACCTCGTCTCCGCCATCGGCTCCCTGCTCGGGCTGGCCTGCATGGCCCGCGCCCGCGCCGAGCGGAGCACCGGGCAGAAGGTGCGCTGGACCGTGTTCGGCGCGTTCGCCATCGGCGGCATCGGCATCTGGCTGATGCACTTCATCGCGATGCTCGGCTTCGACATCCCCGGCGTGCCGGTCAAGTACTCCGCGCCGCTGACCGCGCTGTCCGCCGTGGTGGCGATCGGCGTGGTCGGGTTCGGCCTGTCGCTGGTCACGCTCCTGCCGTTCACCAAGCTGCGGCTGGTCGTCGCGGGCACGCTGGCCGGGCTCGGCGTGGCCGGCATGCACTACCTGGGCATGTCCGCGCTCCGGTTCCGCGGCGAGATCTCCTACGAGCCCGCGCTGGTCGCGCTGTCCTGCGTGATCGCGGTCGTCGCGGCGACCGCCGCGTTCTGGTTCACCCTGGTCGTCCGGACGACGCCGGCCCGGATCGCGGCCGGGCTGATCATGGGCGTGGCGGTCACCGGCATGCACTACACCGGCATGGCGGCGGTGCGGGTCAGCGCCGACCCGTCGTTCCCCTCCGCGCAGGGCACGACCGCCTTCGACCTGGTGTTCCCGGTGTTCGTGACGAGCGCCCTGGTGGTGGCCATGCTGCTGTGGATGCTCTTCACCGCGGAGGACGAGGACGTGGTGGGCGAGGTCGCGTAGGTCGCCGCTACCGTTCGGCCCGTGCCCGAACCCGAGCCGCCCTGGGCGGCGTTGGTCCTCGCGGGCGGGCGGGGCAGCAGGCTGGGCGGCGTCGACAAGGCGTCGCTCGTGGTCGGCGGCCGCACGCTCCTCGACCACGTGCTGGACGCCGTCGCGCCCGCCCGGCAGACCGTCGTCGTCGGCCCGCGCAAGGACGGCGTGCCCGGTGTGACGTGGACCCGGGAGGACCCGCCCGGCGGTGGCCCGGTCGCGGGCCTGACCGCCGGGCTGGCGCACGTCCGGACCGACCTCGTGGTGGTGCTCGCGGTGGACCAGCCGGGCATCACCCGGTCCACGGTGGACCGGCTGCTCGCGGCCGTCGGCGAGCACGGCGCGGTCCTCGTGGACGGCGACGGCCGGGCGCAGTGGCTCACCGGCGCGTGGCGGGTCGCCGCCCTGCGCGCCGCCCTGCCGGCCGACCCCCGCGACGTCTCGGCGCGGTCCGTCCTCGGCCCGCTGGAACCGGTGCCGGTCATCGCACGACCGGGTGAAGCGCGGGACGTGGACACCCCGTCCGACCTGACCCGGTGACGGCTCCCGGGGCCGGGCCCAAGATCGGCCGCGGCGGGCGTGAGCTGCGTCGCTGCCCGATTCGGCGCACCCGACCCCCTTCACAAGAGCCATACCGGTGACAGGGGAGACTGGCCGACGATCGCACAACCCCGTCGAGGAGGACCTTTTGTCCGAGCCCGCCGCCGAGGCGCCCAACACGCCGGCTCGTGACGCCCAGTTGCTCGAACGCACCGTGTTCGAGGTCAAGCGGGTGATCGTCGGTCAGGACCGGCTGGTCGAGCGGATGCTCGTCGGCCTGCTGGCCAAGGGCCACCTGCTGCTGGAGGGCGTGCCCGGCGTGGCCAAGACGCTGGCCGTGGAGACGTTCGCCAACGTCGTCGGCGGCTCGTTCTCCCGCGTCCAGTTCACCCCCGACCTGGTGCCCGCCGACATCCTCGGCACCCGCATCTACCGCCAGGGCAGCGAGTCGTTCGACGTCGAGCTCGGCCCCGTGGTGGCGAACTTCGTCCTCGCCGACGAGATCAACCGCGCGCCCGCCAAGGTGCAGTCGGCGATGCTGGAGGTGATGGCCGAGCGGCACGTCTCGATCGGCGGCAAGACGTTCCCGATGCCCACCCCGTTCCTGGTCCTGGCGACCCAGAACCCGATCGAGAACGAGGGCGTCTACCCGCTGCCCGAGGCCCAGCGCGACCGGTTCCTGTTCAAGATCCAGGTCGAGTACCCGACGGCCGAGGAGGAGCGGGAGATCGTCTACCGGATGGGCGTCGAGGCGCCGGTGCCCAACCAGGTGCTCGGTCCGGACGAGCTGGTCCGGCTGCAGGGCGTCGCCTCCCGGGTGTTCGTGCACCACGCGCTGGTCGACTACGTGGTGCGGCTGGTCATCGCGACCCGCGTGCCCAAGGAGCACCAGCTCACCGACGTCGCCGGCTGGGTCGCCTACGGCGCCTCGCCGCGCGCCAGCCTCGGCATCATCGCCGCCGCCCGCGCCCTCGCGCTGGTGCGCGGCCGCGACTACGTGCTGCCGCAGGACATCGTGGACGTGGTGCCGGACGTCCTGCGCCACCGCCTCGTGCTGTCCTACGACGCGCTGGCCGACGGCGTGCCGCTGGACCACATCATCACCAGGGTGCTCCAGACCGTGCCGCTGCCGCAGGTCTCGGCCCGCCCGCAGACGCCGCAGCCCGCGGGCAGGCCGTGACCGAGTCCACCGAGGCGAACCCGGAACGCCCGAGCTGGGCGCCGCCGGTCCTGCACGGCGGCCGGATGGAAGCGGCGCTGCGCACGCTCGAACTGGAGGTCCGCCGCCGGCTCGACGGGCTGCTCCAGGGCAACCACCTCGGCCTCGTGCCGGGACCGGGCTCCGAGCCCGGTGAGGCGCGGCCCTACCAGCCCGGTGACGACGTGCGGCGGATGGACTGGGCGGTCACCGCCCGCACCACCGTGCCGCACATCCGGGAGACCGTCGCCGACCGCGAGCTGGAGACGTGGCTCGCGATCGACCTGTCGCCGAGCCTCGACTTCGGCACCGCCGCCTGCGAGAAGCGCGACCTGGTCGTCGCCGCGACGGCCGCGGTGGCGCACCTGACCCGCGGCGGCGGCAACCGGATCGGCGCGCTGGTGTCCACCGGGGACCAGCTGGTCCGGGTGCCCGCGCGCGGTGGCCTGGCGCACTCGCGCGGCCTGGTCCGCAAGGTCGCCGAGACGCCGCGGGCGCCCGAGGGCACCCGCGGCTCGCTGTCCGAAGTGGTCGAGCAGCTGCGCCGGCCGCCGCGTCGCCGCGGCCTGGTCGTGGTCGTCTCCGACTTCCTCGGCGCCACGGACTGGCAGCGACCGCTGCGCGCGCTGTCCGCCCGGCACGACCTGGTCGCCATCGAGGTCGTCGACCCGCGCGACATCGACCTGCCCGAGGTGGGCACGGTCGTGCTGGCCGACCCGGAGTCGGGCAGGCAGCGCGAGGTGGTGGCGTCGCCGCTGCTGCGCCGCGAGTTCGCCGCCGCGGCGGCCGAGCACCGCGCCGAGGTGGCGGCCGGGCTGCGCCGGGCGGGCGCCGGACACCTGGTGCTGCGCACCGACTCGGACTGGATCGCCGACACCGTGCGGTTCGTCGTCGCGCGCAAGCGCCGTTGGTCGGGAGGGGTGGCCTGATGAGCTTCTCCGGGTTCACCGCGCCGTGGTGGTTCCTGCTGCTGATCGCGGTGGCGCTGCTCGCGGCGTCCTACGTGGTGCTGCAGCGCGTGCTGCGCAAGCGGACGTTGCGGTTCGCCAACCTGCCGATGCTGGAGAAGGTCGCGCCCAAGCGGCTGCCCTGGTACAAGAAGCACCTGCCGATGGCGCTGCTGATGGTCGCGTTCGTCGCGCTGACCGTCGCGCTGGCCGGGCCGACCGCCGAGCAGAAGGTGCCGCGCAACCGCGCCACCGTGATGCTGGTGATCGACACGTCGCTGTCGATGAAGGCCACCGACGTCAAGCCGTCCCGGCTGGAGGCCGCGCAGGTGGCCGCCAAGTCGTTCGCCGACGGGCTCACGCCGGGCATCAACCTGGGGCTGATCTCGTTCGCCGGTTCCGCCACCGTGATGGTCGCGCCGACCACCGACCGGTCCGCGGTCACGTCGAGCATCGACGGGCTCAAGCTCGCCCAGTCGACCGCGACCGGTGACGCCATCGTGGCCGCGCTGGCGGCGATCGACTCGTTCGGCAAGGTCGTCGGCGGCGCGGACGGCCCACCGCCCGCGCGCGTCGTGCTGATGACCGACGGCAAGGAGACCGTCGGCACCCGCAAGGCCACCGACGCGGCGGAGGACGCCAAGAAGGCGGGCATCCCGATCTCCACCATCTCGTTCGGCACCGAGGAGGGCGTGGTCGAGATCGAGGGCCGGCGGCAGGAGGTGCCGGTGGACGACGACTCGATGAAGGAGATCGCGAAGCTGTCCGGCGGCGAGTTCTTCAAGGCCGCGAGCGCCGAGGAGCTGCGCCGGGTGTACGACACGCTGGGCGAGCAGATCGGCTACGAGAAGAAGCAGGCCGACGCGTCGCGCCCGTGGGTGGCGCTGGGCACCGTGCTGGGCATGATCGCCCTGGCGGGCGCCCTCCTCTTCGGCCAACGCCTCCCCTAACCCCCTGCGAGAGTCCAACCTCCAGCCCGCGAGAGTCCAACGTCCAGAACACCTGAATTCAACGCTCGGAACACGGTCCGCCGGTCCTGAGCGTTGAATTCAGGTGTCGCGAACGTTGGACTCTCGCGCTTTGAGCGTTGGACTCTCGCGGAGGGGTCAGCCGTGGTGGTTGCGGTAGGTGGTGGCGGCGCCGGGGTGCAGGGGCAGGGTGGCGGTGCCGATCAGGCTGCGGGCGTCCAGGAACTGGGTGCCGAGCGTCTGGGCGGGCACGAGGGCGGCGGCGCGGGACACCAGGGTCCGGGTGACGGCGGCGGCAGCGGCGTCCGGCAGGGACGAGCGGCACACCAGCAGGTTGGCCACGCCGATCGTCGGCACCTCGCCGGCCGCGTCGTAGACGCCGACCGGCACGGACACCTTCTCGTACACCGAACCGTGCGCCGTCCGCAGCACGGGGACCAGGTCGGCCAGCGGCAGCAGCCGGATGCCGGGCACGAGGTCCAGCACGGGCGTCGGCACGCCACCCGACCACAGCAGCGCGTCGATCCGCCCGTCCGCCAACGCCTGCGCCGCGTCACCGATCCGGAAGTGCGCCACCCGCACCGACCCGCGCAGCCCCAGCGCCACGAGCATCCGCTCGCCCGACAGCGACGCGCCGGAGCCCGCCGCGCCCAGCGACACGGTCCGCCCGGCCAGGTCGGCGGGCCCCCGCGCCGGATCGTCCTCCCGCACCACGAGCTGCAGGTAGTTCTCGTACACCCGCCCCAGCGCGCGCAGCTCCAGCGCGGGATCGGCGACCAGGGCAGAGTCGGCCAGGACCAGCGCGACCTGCGCCTGCCCGGTGGCCAGCAGCTCCAGGTTCGCCAGGCTGCCCTCCGACTCCAGCGCCCGCCCGCGCACGTCGACCAGCTGCTCGGCCAGCAGGGTGGCGAAGTCGAAGTACATCCCGCCGCGCTCACCGGCGGCGATCACCAGCTCGTCGGACGGCCCGCCGCCCGTGCACCCGGCAGCCGCGCACCCGGCGGCCAGCAGCCCGAGCAGGAACACCCGCCGGTTCACAGCACCGGCTCCAGCGGCAGGGTGACGCGGGCGGTGAACCCGGCCGCCGACGACAGCGCCAGCACGCCCTGCCGCGCCTTGACCAGCTGGTCGGCGATCGCCAGGCCCAACCCGGTGCCGGGCTGCCCGGACGTCCCGCGCCAGAACCGCGACGTGGCCAGCGCCAGCTCCTCCTCGGTCAACCCCGGACCGTCGTCGTGCACCTCGACCCACCCCGCTCCCGCCGCCCGGTCCGCGCCGAGCGAGACCCGCACCGCGCCGCCGTACTTGACCGCGTTGTCCAGCAGCACGTCGAGCACCTGCGCCAGGTCGGACTCCGGGCAGCGCACGAGCACCGCCGGCACCGGCACGTCCGGCAGCGGCACCTGCCAGAACCCGGCCCGGTCCACCGCCACCGCACCGAGGTCGGCCAGCTCCGGCTCACGCCCGCCCGCCGCGACCTCGGTGGCCGCGCTCTCCGCCGTCGCCAGCGCCAGCAGCCCGTCCAGCAGCGACTCCAGCCGTTCGATCTCGGCCACGCCCGCCGTGTACGCGCGCACCCCCTCCGGCTTGACCTGACCGCTCAACGTGTCCATCCGCAGCCGCAGCGCCGCCATCGGGTTGCGCAACTGGTGCGAGGCGTCCGCGATCAACCGCCGCTGCTGGTCGGCGGCCTCCGTCACGGCGTCGGACATCCGGTTGAACGACTCCGACAGCTCGCGCACCTCCGGCGGCCCGCTGCTGCCCGCCACGTGCGCCCGGCGCTCGCCGGCGGCCACCGCGCGCACACCGATCGCCAGCTCGGCCAGCGGCTTGAGCAGCCACCGGGTGACGGCCAGCACCAGCAGCACCGAGATGACGGCCGCCGCCAGCGCGCCGCCGAGGATCAGCAGCCACCGCGCGGTCACGTCCGCCGCCGCGCGGTCCACCGACGCCCGCAGCACCACCGCCCCGGCCACCCTGGTGCCGGTGCCGACCGGGCGGGCGAACACGACGTCACCCGACGACCAGGGCCGCAACGTCGGCACCGACGGCACCGGCTGGTTGCGCAGCGCCGCGTCCAGCCCCCGCGCCAACGCCGGGTCGTCGGCCCGCAGCCCGGCCTCGGCCACCGGCTCCCGGTGCGCGTCGACCACCACCACCGGCTCGCCGTACAGCTCGACGTACGCGGTGACCTCGTCCACCAGGGCGGCGGCGTCGCCCGTGGTCTCGGCCTGCTGGGCCAGCGCGGCGAACCGGTCCAGGTCGGCGGTGCGGGTCAGCACGAACCGCTGGGTGCGCTCGGAGGCCGTGGCGGACAGCAGCGGCCCGGCGAACGCCGTCACCGCGGCGGCGGAGAACAGCAGCAGCACCAGCAGCAGGCGGCGGCGCATCACTCACCCAGCCGGTAGCCGAAACCGCGGATGGTGGTCAGCAGGCCGGGGCGGTCCAGCTTGCCCCGCAACCCGGCCAGGTGCACGTCCAGCGACCGCGACACGGCCAGGTACGCGTCGCCCCACACCTCGTCCATCAGCTGCTGGCGGCTCACCGCCGTGCCCGCCCGGCTGGCCAGCGCGGCGAGCACGTCGAACTCCTTGGGCGTCAACGTGACCTCCGCGGCCCCGACCACCACCCGCCTGCCCTCCAGGTCGATCTCCACGTCGCGCACCCGCACCACGCGGTCCTTCGGCCCGGTGAGCGCCGCGCTGCGCCGCACGACCGCGTCCATCCTGGCCAGCAACTCACCGAGGCGGACCGGTTTCACCAGGTAGTCGTCGGCGCCGAGGCGCAGCCCCCGCACGATCGACCGCTCGTCACCGCGCGCTGTGAGCACCAGCACGGGCACCTGCGAGACCTTGCGGACCTTGCGCAGCACCTCCAGGCCGTCGGTGTCGGGCAGGCCCAGGTCCAGGAGCAGCAGGTCGAAGTCGCGGTGGACCAGGAGCGCGTCCGCGCCGCGGGCCACCCGGCTCGGCCGGTGGTCGTTGGCCTCCAGCGCCTCGACCAAGGCGCCGGCGACCCCGTCGTCGTCCTCGACGAGCAGCACTCGCACCCCCGTCACCCCCTTCGGTTGGGGCGATTATGGCCTTCGAGGTGTAAACAAGTGGCTGTGAGCATTGACGAACACGTCCCGGCGGTCCTCCTGGACGAGGCCAGCGAGGCGTTGCAGGAGCTGACGAGCGTGCTGGCCGACGGCCAGAGCCTGCGGGACGCGCTCCAGCAGCTGGCGGAGTCGGCGTCCCGGGTCATCCCGGACGCCGAGCACGTCAGCGTGACCGTGATCGGCCCGGACGGCGCGACCACGGCGGTGGCGACCGACGAGAAGGTCCTCGCCGTGGACGCCGACCAGTACGCGGCCGGCAACGGCCCGTGCCTGGAGGCGTCACGGGCGCAGCGGCCCGTCCGGGCGGGGGTGGCGGAGGGCCGGGCGCGGTGGCCCGAGTTCGCCCGCGCCGCCGAGCGGGCCGGTGTGTGCGCGTACCTGTCCGCGCCGATCCTGCTGGAAGACGCCGTGCTGGGTTCGTTGAACATGTACAGCTCCGACGAGCGGGCGTTCGACCCGTTCGACGAGGCGCTGGTCCGGTTGTTCGTCACCGCCGCGTCCACCGCGATCACCGGCTTCCGCCGCTACGAGCGGTCCCGCCTGCTGATCGAGCACCTGCAGCACGCGCTGGAGTCGCGTGCCGAGATCGACCAGGCCAAGGGCGTGCTGATGGCCGCCCACGGCGTCGACGCCGACGAGGCGTTCGGCCGGCTGGTGGTCGAGTCGCAGCAGCACAACACCAAGCTGCGCGAGGTGGCCCGGAACTTGCTCGACTCGGTGCGAAGACGGCAATGATCGTCACGCTCCCGACAAAAGTCTTCTTGGCGATGTGGTGATCGCAATAGCGGTGGATTGCCCGGGTTGAATTCTCCGCCGGGTGGTCGGAGTGTTCGGGAAAAGCATTTCCCGTTCTGGTCCGAGAGGAGTACGCGCAGGAATTCCGGTTTCCGGGGCTCCCGGAACGTTCCGCGCTAAGGCGTTCCGGGGTCCAGTTCGGACCCCTGCTCGTCGTCATCGTCGGCGAGGACGGCGACCATGTCGGCCGGGACGCGGAACGCGATCGCCTTCACGCCGCTGTAGACGGGGGTCAGCGCGGGTTCGACGCCCCGCGCGACGACGCCGCGCCCCTGGAGCATGCGCGTGATGCGAGCCACCGGCCTGGTGAAGCCGCGGAGCATCCGGTCGTCGTCGAACCCGGCGATCTCGTAGATCGCCTCGCGGTCGATCCACCCACCTCGGCGGGCGGCCTCGCGGATGACCTCGGCCTGGGGGCGCTCCTCGAAGTCGAGGTGGCGCAGCAGCTCCGCCGCGCCGGCGGCCGACCAGTCCGCGGTCTCCTGGCTCTCGCTCACCCGGGCGACGTCGCTCACCGACTCGCTGCGAACCGTGACGTCGAGCGCGGTCGCCCGCCGGAGCAGGTCGACGGGCCGCATCATGTGCAGCCGCCTGCCGGACGCGGCGGCGAACTCCTCGACCAGCTCGACGCGCGGGCCCAGGAACTCGGACCGGTGCCGCCACCACCAGTCCTCCTTCTCGTCACCGGTCACGAACAACAGGTCGGCGCCGCGCCGCGACGCCTCCTGGACCGCCTGCGCCCAGACCAGGTAGTCGCCCGCCGCGCCCTCCGGGAGGCTCGACTCGTCCTTGCCCGCGTCGAGGTACCCGGGCGGTTCCTTCGCGTTGGCACGGCGCTTGCCCTCCTGGACGAGCTCCTTCCACCGGCCCTGCTCGGGTTTCGCGCCCACCTTGCCGCCGAGGAGCGCTTCCAGCTCCGCCAGCACCGGCTCGTGCTCGGGGGTCCGCGGCGAGTCGGGTGACGGCGAGGTGTGCGACTTGACGGCCGCCTCCAGCTCCTCGTGCAGCGCCGCCACCCGGTCCAGCAGGCCGTCGCGATCCGCGTCCGGCAGGGCCGTGGTCTTGGCCCACTGGAGCAGCGCGTCGTCGGCCGCCCTCCGCTGCTTGGCCAGGGCGGCGAGCACCTGGTCGACCGCCGCCGCGCGGCCGGCCAGGACCGTCAGCCGGTTGCGCCAGAACTCGCGCATCACCTGGTGCGGCACCCACAGCCGGTCGCCCACCCGCCGGAGCAGGCCGAGCAGGTCGTCGCGCGTCGCCTCGTTGTACCGGTACAGGTTGAGCAGCACGTTCGCGTCGACCACGACCAGCGCGGTCCGGAGGGCGTCGTCCAGCTCCCGCTCGGGGGCCCGGCGATAACCGGGGAAGGCGTCGTAGATGCCCGAGTTGCCGTCCGGCTGTTCGACCACAGGAGTCGTCCCCCGTCCTCCGGCGCTGTCGGCTCCCACCGCCGAGCGCGATGCCCGTAGGTCGTCGCACGGGCGCCCGGTGTTTCAAGCCGCCGCCGGGTCAGGAGGGGGAGACGTAGAGCCAGGACCCGCGTTCGCGGACGAAGTGGCTGATCTCGTAGAGGTGGTCGCGCTCGCCCGGCCGGCGGTAGTGGGCGCGGAACTCCACGGTGCCCGTCGACTCGAACGGGGTGCCGCCGGTCTGGGACAGGACCTCCAGGTGGGTCCAGCGCTGCTCGCGGTCCAGGTCGAGGAACCGCGGGCGGGTGGTCGGGTGCCACGTGGCCAGCAGGTACTCGTCGTCGTAGCGGGCGAAGGCGCTGTAGCGGGAGCGCATGAGGGCGACGGCGGTGGGCGCCTCGCGCTCGCCCCGGTGGAACGGCCCGCAGCACGTGTCGTACGGCTCGCCCAGGCCGCACGGGCAGCGGTCGGTCATTCCGGCCGGTCGCAGGCGGTGCGGCCGGAGCGGTCGTAGCGCACCCACGCCAGCGCGTTCTCCGCCTCGCGGTCACCTGCGGCGGCGTCCGCGGCCAGCGACGCGTGCACCTGGTAGCGCAGGTCGGCGGGCGCGGCGGAGTTGGTGAGCAGGTTCGCCCGGATCGCCGGGCTCGGGTCGTCGGCGAGCAGCGCCAACGCCTCGGCGGGCGCCGCGGGGTCGGTGGACAGCGCCTCGCGCACCGAGTCGTCCGGGTCGCGGGCCAGGGCCACGCCCCGCGCGACGGACATCTGTTCGTTCACGGCGCCAGGATATAGAGGGAAGCGGCCCCCCTCCCGTTGACTGCCAGTCGGGGAGGGGGACCGCTTCGAGGGCCGGCTACGGCGTCAGCCGCACGCCGCACCGTTCAAGGTGGGAGAAGTGAACGGTGGGGTGCCGCCGCTGTAGCTCGCGTTGTAACCGATGGTCGCGGTACCACCGGTCGCGAGCCCGCCGTTCCAGGCCGCGTTACCGACGCGGACGATGTCGCCGCTGTCGGTCCACGTCCCGTTCCAGCCCTGGGAAACGGTCACGCCGGGTGCGGAGAACGTCAGGGTCCAGCCGTTGAGCGCCGCGCCCCGGTTCTCGATGACGATCTCACCGGTGTAACCGCCCGACCACTGGCTCACCACGCGGTGCGTCACCCGGCAGCCGTCCCCTGGAGGCGGCGTCGTGGTGGTCGTCGTGGTGGTGGTCGTGGAAGTAGTGGTGGTCGTAGTTGTAGTCGTGGTCGTCGTGCTGGAAGACGTGGTCGTCGTGATCGGCCCCGCGGCCATCGCCATGTCGTACGCCCGCTGCGGCACGAACTGGCCCGCGCCCGCGATGCAGCCGTCGGCCTCGCCGGGCAGCTTGATCCACAGGAACGCGGCGATCTGCGAGTCGCCGGTGTCGGTCGTGCTCGCCGTGCCGATCGCCCGGCCCGCCGGGTCGCACCACTCGCTGCCGAGCGGGCCGTTGCCGTTGCGGCTGGTGTCGACGACCGCCTTGAGCCGCGAGTCGCCCAGGTTGTTGAGCACGGCCTTGGCGAACGCGACCTCGTCCCGGCTGTAGCGGTAGTTCGACACGTTGGTGGAGATGCCGTCGGCGCTGTTGGCGATGTCCGCCGCGCGCAGCCGGTTGGCCGCCTCGCCGGGCGTGAGCCACGCCGAGTGGCCGATGTCGAAGTACACCTTGGCCTGCGCCGACCCGGCCTTGAGCTTCTTGCCCGCGTAGGCCATCGACGCCCGCGTCTCGCTCTGCTGCGACTCGGACTGGCAGGTGCTCATGATCGGCAGCACGTCCGGCTCCAGGACGATCGACGCGGGCCGGCCGCCCAACCCCGCGGCGACCTCGTCGACCCACGCCCGGTAGGCCGAGTGCGACGGCGCGCCACCGCCGCTCGCGCCGCCGCAGTCCCGGTTGGGCACGTTGTAGACGACCAGGATCGGGATCTTCCCGGCCGCCGCCGCCGCGCCCACGTAGGCGTCGACCTGACCCCGGACCGCCGAGGTGTTGGTCGTGGTGAACCACTTCGCCTGCGGCGTGTTGACGATCCGGTCGCGGATCACCGCCGCCCGCGAGTCGTTGGGGTTCTGCGCCACCCACCTCGCCGCCGAGGTGTTCGGGTCGACGTAGAACGCCGAGTCGGCGGCCTGGGCCGCCGTCGCGCCGCTGCCGAGGACCACGGCGACGGCTCCGGCCACCAACGCGCCGGAGAGCGCGCTCGCCGCGGCCAGCCTGGTCCTGTGCGGGGGCCGGCGGTGCCGGCCGGGGTCGTTGGCGTCGTGTGCTCGCATCGGAAGGTCCTCGCAGCGTCGGTGCTGAACGGGGGCTGACTTCGACTGGGAGCGCTCCCAGGTGGCAGGACTGTAGCCAGTCGGAAACGTGGAAGAAAAGGGGGCATGATCATTTGGCTACCCCCGCTGTTTCTCACGTTCCGTGAAGAAAACGCCGGATGAAGCACGGCTGAGACGGGTCTGCCACCGTTGAACAGGGTGCTAAACACTGTCAGTGATTATTTAGCGGTCGTACTGCTCCGAATGGGTGGATGAGACCCAGGTCACGGTCGTGTCGAAGTTGATGTCGAAAATCCGTCGAATTGCGCCGCGCGGGTGCAGCGCGTGCGGGCCGAATGGCTCATGTCTGGTGCGAAAAATCGGACAATCCTAGTCTGGGAACGCTCCCAGCGCCTTCCTCGACGCTGTTCCCCGATCCCCGGAGGCAACGCAATGACGCGCACTCCCTCCCGACGACCCGCGGCGGTGGCGGTGACCACGGCGCTGCTCGCGGCCGTGGCCCTGGCCGCCACCGTGCTGGTGCCCCACCTGCGGCCGGTGGCCGTCGCGCAGGTGGCCGAGCAGGCCGACCAGCGGGTCGAGCAGCTGCTCGCCCGCATGTCGCTGGACGACAAGGTCGGCCAGATGACCCAGATCGACCGCGGCGCGCTCAAGTCCACCTCGGACCTGGTCACCTACCGGATCGGCTCGCTGCTGTCCGGCGGCGGCTCCGCGCCGACCCCGAACACGCCCCAGTCGTGGGCCGACATGTACGACAACTTCCAGCGCACGGCGATGTCCGCGCCCCTGGGCATCCCGCTGATCTACGGCGTGGACGCCGTGCACGGGCACAACAACGTGCGCGGCGCGACGATCTTCCCGCACAACATCGGCCTCGGCGCCACCCGCGACCCCGGGCTGGTCGAGCGCATCGGCGCGGCCACCGCCGAGGAGGTCGCGGGCACCGGCATCGACTGGAACTTCGCGCCCTGCCTGTGCGTGGCGCGCGACGACCGGTGGGGTCGCACCTACGAGTCGTTCGGCGAGGTGCCGGAGATCCCGACCTCGATGACCACCTACATCGACGGCCTGCAGGGCGCGGTGCTCGGCGGCACGCCCAGCTCGGTGCTGGCCACCGCGAAGCACTACATCGGTGACGGCGGCACGGTCGGCGGCGACGACCAGGGCGACGCGCGGATCAGCGAGCAGGAGCTGCGCTCGGTGCACCTGCCGCCGTTCCGGTCCGCCGTGGACCGGGGCGTCGGCTCGGTGATGATCTCCTACAGCAGCTGGAACGGCGTCAAGGCGCACGGCCACCGCTACCTGATCACCGACCTGCTCAAGACCGAGCTGGGCTTCTCCGGGTTCGTGGTCTCGGACTGGGCGGGCATCGACCAGATCGACGGCGCGACCGGCTTCACCGGCGCGGAGGTCGCCGCCGCCGTCAACGCGGGCATCGACATGGTGATGGTCCCGACCGACTACCAGCGGTTCACCAGCCTGCTCAAGGCCGAGGTGCAGGCCGGGCGGGTGAGCACGGCCCGGGTCGACGACGCCAACCGGCGCATCCTGACCAAGAAGTTCGAGCTCGGCCTGTTCGAGCGCCCGCTCACCGACCGCTCGCTGACCTCGACGGTCGGCTCGGCGGCGCACCGCGACCTGGCCCGCCGGGCGGTGCGGCAGTCGCAGGTGCTGCTGCGCAACGACGGCGTGCTGCCGCTGGCCAAGTCCGGCCGGTACTTCGTGGCGGGCAAGTCGGCCGACGACATCGGCTACCAGAGCGGCGGCTGGACGATCTCGTGGCAGGGCGGCAGCGGCAGCACCACGCCCGGCACCACGATCCTCCAGGGCATCCGCGAGGCGGTCGGGTCCGGCGCGACCGTCACGCACGACCGGTACGGCGCGGGGGTCGACGGCTCGTACACGGCGGCCATCGCCGTGGTGGGGGAGACCCCGTACGCCGAGGGCCAGGGCGACCGGCCTCACGGCCTCGGCCTGGACCGCGAGGACCTGGAGACGATCAACCGGCTGCGGTCGGCGGGCGTCCCGGTGGTCGTGGTGCTGGTGTCCGGCCGGCCGATGGACGTCGCGAACCAGGTCGGCGACTGGGACGCGCTGCTCGCCTCGTGGCTGCCCGGCACCGAGGGCCGGGGCGTGGCCGACGTGCTGTTCGGCGACTACAACCCGACCGGGAAGCTGCCCGTGACCTGGATGAACAGCAGCTCGCAGCAGCCGATCAACGCCGGTGACGGCAAGGCCGCCCTGTACCCGCTGGGCCACGGCCTGAGCTACGCCCCGATCACCACGACCACCACCACCACGACCACCACCACCACCACGACCACGACCACGACCACCACCACGACGACCACGACGACGACCGCACCGCCGCCCGGCGGCTGCGTGGCCACCGCCCGCCTCACCGGCTCCTGGCAGGGCGGTTTCCAGGCCGAGGTCACCGTCGCCAACGCGGGCGCCGCCCGGATCAACGGCTGGACGGTCACCTGGACCAGGGCGGGCGACCAGGTGGTCAACAGCCTGTGGAACGGCAGGTTGACCCAGTCCGGCACGACGGTGTCCGTGGACGACGTCGGCTGGAACGGCGGTCTCGCGCCGGGCGCTTCGGGGTCCTTCGGGTACACCGCGAGCGGGTCGGCCACCCTGCCCGAGCTGACCTGCCGGACGAGGTAGCCGGATCGTGGTGACGTTCTGGGAGCGCTCCCCCACGCTGCGTCGTTCAGCGCAGCGGCAGCCTGCGTTCGGCCCAGAGGTCGGGTACTTCCGAGCCGAACTTGTCAAGGCTTTGTGGTCGAACCCTCTTTTCACGGTGTTTCGATGCCGTTACAGTCCCGGACTGGGAGCGCTCCCAGAAACCTCCACCGCCCTGCCCCTCGGAGGCACCGCATGCGACGACGCATGTCCGGAGCACTGGCCGGCACGCTAGCCGTGCTGGTCAGCGCCTTGACGCTGACCCCGTTCCAGCCGACCGCGACGGCCGCGCCCGCGTTCAACTACGGCGAGGCCCTGCAGAAGTCGATCTGGTTCTACGACGCCCAGCGGTCCGGCGACCTGCCGGCCGACAACCGGGTGAACTGGCGGGGCGACTCGGCGCTGCGCGACGGCAGCGACGTCGGACTGGACCTCTCCGGCGGCTTCTACGACGCCGGCGACCACGTCAAGTTCGGACTGCCGTTCGCCGCCACGATGTCGATGCTGGCCTGGGGCGCGGTGGAGAACCGCGACGCCTACCAGGACTCCGGCCAGCTGCGGCACCTGATGGCGAACCTCAAGTGGGGCGCCGACTGGATCATCAAGGCGCACCCGTCGCCCAACGTCGTCTACGGCCAGGTCGGCAAGGGCGACGACGACCACAAGTGGTGGGGCGCGGCCGAGGTCATGCAGATGGCCCGCCCGGCCTACAAGGTGGACGCCTCCTGCCCCGGCTCCGACCTCGCGGGCGAGTACGCCGCGGCGATGGCGGCGTCCTCCATGGTGTTCAAGCAGACCGACCCGACCTACGCGGCGACCCTGCTGACCCACGCCAAGCAGCTCTACACCTTCGCCGACACCTACCGCGGCAAGTACAGCTCCTGCATCACCGACTCCGCCAACTTCTACAACTCCTGGAGCGGCTACCAGGACGAGCTGGTCTGGGGCGCGGCCTGGCTGTACCGGGCCACCGGTGACGCGAGCTACCTGGCCAAGGCCAAGGCGGAGTACCCGAAGCTGTCCACCGAGCCGCAGACCACCACGCGGTCCTACCGGTGGACCATCGCCTGGGACGACAAGTCCTACGGCGCCTACGTCCTGCTGGCCAAGCTGACCGGCGAGGCCGAGTACGTCGCCGACGCCAACCGGTGGCTGGACTACTGGACCACCGGCTACAACGGCAACCGGGTGCGGTACTCGCCGGGCGGCCAGGCCCACCTGGACACCTGGGGCTCGCTGCGGTACGCGGCCAACACCGCGTTCGCCGCGCTGGTCTACAGCGACTGGCTGCGCGAGCGCGACGCGGCCAGGGCGACCACCTACCACGACTTCGGCGTGCGGCAGGTCAACTACGCGCTGGGCGACAACCCGCGCAACGCCAGCTACGTCGTCGGCTTCGGCGCGAACCCGCCGCGCAACCCGCACCACCGCACCGCGCACGGCGCGTGGGCCGACACCATGCAGGAACCGGTGGCCAGCAGGCACGTCCTGTACGGCGCGCTGGTCGGCGGCCCCGGCACGAACAACGACGCGTACAAGGACGACCGCACCGACTTCGTCGCCAACGAGGTCGCGCTGGACTACAACGCCGGGTTCACCGGCGCGCTCGCCCGGCTGTACAAGGAGTACGGCGGCGCGCCGCTGGCCGACTTCCCGGTCGCGGAGGCCACCGACGGCCCCGAGCTGACCGTGCAGGCGTCGGTCAACCAGAGCGCGGCCGGCTTCACCGAGATCAAGGCGTTCGTGCTGAACAAGTCCGCGTGGCCCGCCCGGATGTTCAACGGCTCGCTGCGCTACTACTTCACCCTCGACGGCGCCACCACGCCGGACCAGATCACCGTCACCACGAACTACAACCAGTGCGGCACGCCCGCCGCGCCCAAGCAGCACAGCGGCTCGGTGTACTACGTGGACGTGCCCTGCCCCGGCGTGTACCCGGGCGGCCAGTCCGCGCACCGGCACGAGGTGCAGTTCCGCATCACCAGCGCCGGCACGTGGGACCCGGCCAACGACTGGTCCCGCGAGGGCCTGGGCACCGGCAACGCGGTGGCGCTGACCGACCGGATCGTCCTGGTGCAGGACGGGCAAGTGGTGTGGGGCGAAGAACCCGGACCGGCCGTCGTGGACCGCGAGGCCCCGACCGCCCCGACCGGACTGCGCGCGTCCAACGTCGGCGCCACCAGCGCGACGCTGACCTGGACCGCGTCCACCGACAACGTCGGGGTGACCGGCTACGACGTGCTGTGGGCGGACGGCACTGCCGTAGGTGCCACGGCCACCCCGGCGTTCCAGCTCTCCGGCCTCGCGCCGGCGTCCTCCCACCGGTTCACCGTGCGGGCCAAGGACGCCGCGGGCAACCGTTCGGCCGCGAGCGCGGTGATCACCGTGGTGACCACCGACACCAACGGCGACCGCGAGTCGCCGACCGTCCCGGGTGGGTTGTCGGTGTCCGCGATCACCAGCACCGGCGCGACGCTGACGTGGTCCGCCTCGACGGACAACGAGGCCGTGGCGGGCTACGAGGTGCTGCGCCCGGACGGCACGGTGGCGGCCGCCACCACCGGCCTGAGCCACCAGCTGACCGGCCTCACCGCGGACACCGCCTACACGTTCACCGTCCGCGCCAAGGACACCTCCGGCAACATCTCGTCGCCGAGCACCGCGGTGGCGTTCCGGACCACGCCGGGCGGCGTCGCCGGTCCGCTCGCCGTGCAGCAGCGCGGCAACGGCTCGGCGAGCGCCAACCAGATCGGCGCGACGCTCGCCCTGGTCAACCGCGGCACGACGGCGGTCGACCGGTCCGCCGTCACCCTCCGGTACTGGTTCACCGGCGACACGGCGAGCGCCAACTACCAGGTGTTCTGCGACTGGGCCGTGGTCGGCTGCGCGAACGTGCGCGCCACCGCGGTCAAGCTCCCCGGTGCCCGGCCCGGCGCGGACTCCTACCTCCAGGTGTCGTTCACCGCGGGCTCCCTCGCCGCGGGCGCGAGCACCGGCGACATCCAGCTGCGGATCGCCAAGTCCGACTGGTCGACCTTCAACCAGGCCGACGACCACAGCTACCGGGTCAGCGCGACGCTGACCGACTTCGACCGGGTGACCGCCTACACCGGCGGCGCCCTCACCTGGGGCGTCGAGCCCTAGACCCAGTCTCGGCACGGGGCGTTCTGCGCGCCCGGGCGTCCCGTGCCGACTCCACCACCGCCGCCACGCCCCAAGCTCGCGGGTCAATGGCTGATCCGTGCAGGAGGAGGACGCATGAGGTACCGCACCAGAGCGGGACGGTTGCGCACCGGCCCGCTCGCGCTGATAGCCGCGGCGGCGACCGCCGCGGGTGTTATGCCGTTCGTCGCGCCGGTGGCGAACGCGGCCGTCGCGTGTACGGTCAACTACCAGGTCACCAACCAGTGGCAGGGCGGCTTCGGCGCCAACGTGTCCGTCCGCAACGAGGGCGACGCGGTGAACAACTGGCGCCTCACGTGGACCTTCCCGGACGGCCAGCGGGTCCAGCAGGGCTGGAACGGCACGTTCTCGCAGAGCGGCACCGGGGTCACCGTGTCGGCGCCGAGCTGGTCGCCCAACCTGGGCACCGGCGCCACCGTCACCCCGGGCTTCAACGGCTCGTGGACCGGCCAGAACCGGCCGCCGACGGACTTCGCGCTCAACGGCACGCGGTGCACGGGGCCGAACGTCAACGCCAACCCCACCGCGTCGCTGACCTCGCCGACGACCGGGCAGGCGTTCCAGTCCGGCCAGGCGATCGCGCTGGCGGCCTCCGCCGCCGACACCGACGGCACCGTCTCCAAGGTCGAATTCCTGGCCGACGGCGTGGTCGTCGCGACCGACACGAGCGCCCCGTACACGGGTTCGTGGACCGGCGCGACCGTGGGTGAGCACGCGATCGTGGCCCGCGCCACCGACGACAAGGGCGGCATCGGCAACTCCAGCATCGCCAGCATCCGCGTCATCGCGGGCCAGGCGATCCAGGTGAGCCCGCCGTCGCTGAGCGTGCGGCAGGGCGGCACCGGCACCTTCGGCGTGTCGCTGGCCACCGCGCCCACCTCGTCGGTGACGGTCGCCGTCGCCCGCTCGGCCGGCAGCACCGACCTCACGGCCGCTCCGACGTCGCTGACGTTCACCACCGCCAACTGGGCGACCAAGCAGAACGTCACGGTCACCTCGGCGGCCAACGGCGGCACGCTGGCCACGGCCACGTTCACCGCCAGCGCCACCGGCGCCACCGGCGCCTCGGTCGAGGTCAAGGAGGTCAGCGCCGACACCTCGACGTTCGAGCAGGCGTTCCTCGACCAGTACGCCAAGATCCACGACCCGGCGAGCGGCTACTTCCGCACCTTCTCCGACGGGCTGAAGGTGCCGTACCACTCGATCGAGACGCTGATGGTGGAGGCGCCGGACCACGGTCACCAGACCACGTCCGAGGCGTTCAGCTACTACCTGTGGCTCGAAGCGAGCTACGCCCGGATCACGGGTGACTGGTCGTCGTTCAAGAAGTCCTGGGCCTCGATGGAGAAGTACATCATCCCGGCCACCGCGGACCAGCCGACCAACAACAAGTACGACGCGTCCAAGCCCGCGACCTACGCCCCCGAGCACCCGCGGATGGACCAGTACCCGTCGCAGCTCGACTCCAACGCGCCGGTGGGTCGCGACCCGATCGCGGCCGAGCTGAAGGCGGCGTACGGCACCGACGACATCTACGGCATGCACTGGCTGCTCGACGTCGACAACACCTACGGCTTCGGCCGGTGCGGCGACGAGTCCGACGCGCTGCCCGCGTACATCAACACCTACCAGCGCGGTTCGTCGGAGTCGGTGTGGGAGACCATCCCGCAGCCGTCCTGCGACACCTTCGCGCACGGTGGCCCCAACGGCTTCCTCGACCTGTTCACCAAGGACGCCAGCTACGCCAAGCAGTACAAGTACACCAACGCCCCGGACGCCGACGCGCGTGCGGTGCAGGTGGCGCTGCTGGCCCAGGAGTGGGCGACCGAGCAGGGCAAGGCCGCCGAGATCGCCCCGGAGGTCGCCAAGGCGGCGAAGATGGGCGACTACCTCCGCTACGCCATGTTCGACAAGTACTTCAAGAGGATCGGCAACTGCACCAGCCCGACCACCTGCCCCGGTGGCACCGGCAAGGACAGCGCGCACTACCTGATGTCCTGGTACTACGCGTGGGGTGGCGCGACCGACACGTCCGCCGGTTGGGCGTGGCGCATCGGCTCGGGCGCTTCGCACCAGGGCTACCAGAACCCGCTCGCGGCGTACGCGCTGGCGAACGTGCCGGCCCTGAAGCCGAAGTCGGCGACCGGCCAGCAGGACTGGGCCACGTCGATGACCCGCCAGCTGGAGATGCTGCAGTGGCTGCAGTCGGCCGACGGCGGCATCGCCGGTGGTGTCACGAACACGTGGGAAGGCTCGTACAGCCAGCCGCCGGCCGGCACGCCGACCTTCTACGGCATGTTCTACGACGCCCACCCGGTGTGGCGCGACCCGCCGTCGAACCGCTGGTTCGGCTTCCAGGCGTGGCAGATGGAGCGCACCGCCGCCCTGTACGAGATGACGGGCAACGCGGCGGCCAAGAAGATCCTCGACAAGTGGGTCCCCTGGGCCATCGCGAACACCACCGTCGGCACGGGCGGGGCGTTCCAGATCCCGTCCGACCTGGAGTGGACCGGCGCGCCGGACAACTGGAACGCCACCAACCCCGGCGCCAACGCGAACCTGCGCGTCCGAGTGCTCAACTTCAGCCAGGACGTCGGCATCGCCGCGTCCTACGCCAAGACGCTCCTCAACTACGCGGCCGAGTCGGGCAACGCCCAGGCGAAGACCGTCGGTGAGGGCCTGCTGACGGCGCTGCTGGCGCACAAGACCGACAAGGGCATCGCGATCCCCGAGGAGCGCAAGGACTACAACCGCTTCGACGACACGTACAACACGTCGACGCGCGAGGGTCCGTACGTTCCGTCCGGCTGGTCGGGCGACATGCCCAACGGCGACCAGATCAAGCCGGGTGTGTCCTTCGTGGACATCCGCTCGATGTTCAAGCAGGACCCGGACTGGCCGAAGGTCCAGGCGTACCTGGACGGCGGCCCCGCGCCGACCTTCACCTACCACCGGTTCTGGGCGCAGGCTGAGATCGCTACGGCGTTCCAGCTGCACGTGGAGCTGTTCGGGTAGACCCGCGAAGGTCGCCGGCACCCCCCTCACGACGTGGTGAGGGGGGTGTTCGGCGTGTCGCGGAACGTCTCGACAGTCGAATCATTTCGACGATTACGTCGCGGATGAAACAACTCTGAAACTTCGGTGTTGACGCGGGTGAGAGAGCTGTGCCACATTTCTGGCACCCCGCCCCGCTGACCCAGGTCGGCGATGTTTTCGCGCAGCGATCGAAACGATTCGACTCGGTGAGCTGCACCTTCGAACAATTCGACGACCACGAGAGGTGTGCCGTGGACCCGCTGCCGTTCCGCGATCCGGGTCTGCCGGTCGAGGACAGGGTGACCGACCTGCTCGACCGGCTGAGCGACGAGGAGAAGGTGGCGCTGCTGCACCAGCACCAGCCCGCCGTGCCGAGGCTGGGGCTCGCGGCGTTCCACACCGGCATGGAGGCGCTGCACGGGGTGGCGTGGCTGGGCGTGGCCACGGTCTTCCCGCAGGCGATCGGGCTGGCGTCCTCGTGGGACACCGGGCTCGTGCGCCGCGTCGGCGAGGCCGTCGGCGTCGAGGCGCGCGGCTTCCACCACCGGGACCCGGTCCAGCACGGGCTCAACGTGTGGGCGCCGGTGGTGAACCCGCTGCGCGACCCGCGCTGGGGCCGCAACGAGGAGGGCTACTCCGAGGACCCGACGCTGACCGCGGCGATGGGCACGGCGTACGCGAGCGGCCTGCGCGGCGACCACCCGCGCTACCTGCGCACCGCGCCGACGTTGAAGCACTTCCTGGGCTACAACAACGAGGACGACCGCTGCGTCACGTCGTCGGACCTGCGGCCGCGGGTGCTGCACGAGTACGAGCTGCCGTGCTTCCGCGGTCCGGTCGAGGCGGGCGCGGCGGTGGCCGTGATGCCGTCGTACAACCTGGTCAACGGCCGCCCCGCGCACCTGAGCCCGTTGCTGGAGCAGGAGTTGCGGACGTGGGCGCCGGACGGCCTCGCGGTGGTCAGCGACGCGTACGCGCCGTCGAACGTGGCGGGGTTGCAGGCGTACCTGCCGACCCAGGCCGAGGGCCACGCCGCGCTGATCGCCGCGGGCCTGGACAGCTTCACCGACCAGGACGCCGACCCGTCGCTGACGGTCGAGAGCGTCACCACGGCGATCAAGGACGGGCTGCTGGACCGGGCCGCGGTGGACCGGGCCGTCGGCCGGGTGCTCGCGCTGCGGTTCCGGCTCGGCGAGTTCGACCCGCCGGAGGGCAACCCCTTCGCGGCGATCACGTCCGACGTCATCGGCGCGCACGGCGAGCTGGCGCTGGAGGCCGCGCGGCAGGCGGTCGTGCTGCTGCGCAACGAGTCCCTGCTGCCGCTGGAGCGCGGCACGGGCCTCGCCGTCATCGGCACGCACGCGGACGTCCTGTTCGAGGACTGGTACAGCGGCACCCTGCCGTACCAGGTGACCGTCCGAAGAGGACTGGCGGAGTTCGCCCCGGTGACCTGCGTCGAGGGCGTCGACCGGATCGCGCTGCGCGCGGCGGACGGGCGCTACCTCGGGGTCCGTGGCGGTGTGGTGGGCCTGGGCGAGCGGGCGCTGTTCGACCTGTTCGACTGGGGCGACGGCGTGTGGACGCTGCGGGACGTGGGGTCGCGCCGCTACCTAGGCGTCGCCGAGGACGGCTCGCTGGTCGCCACCGCGACGATGCCCGGCGGCTGGGACGTGCGGGAGCTGTTCGAGCCGCGGCTCACCGACGGCGGGGTGGTGCTGCGCAACAAGGTGTCCGGGAACGACACCGGGCCGTTCGAGGTCGAACGCGTGGTGGACGGGATCGCGGCGGCGGTCGAGGCGGCGGCCCGGGCGGACGCGGTCGTGCTGGTGCTGGGCAACGACCCGCACATCAACGGCCGCGAGACCCAGGACCGCACCACGCTGCGGCTGCCGTCGCTGGACCTGGTGCGGGCGGTGCGGGAGGCGAACCCGAGGACCGTGCTGGTGCTGGTGAGCAGCTACCCGTACGCGCTGGAGGGCGAGGAGGAGCACCTGCCCGCCATCGTGTGGACCGCGCACGGCGGGCAGGAGCAGGGCCGGGCGGTGGCGGAGGCGTTGTTCGGCGCGTACTCGCCGTCGGGCAGGCTCACCCAGACCTGGTACCGCTCCGACGACGACCTGCCGGACGTCTTCGACTACGACATCATCCGCGCGGGCAGCACCTACCTCTACTTCACCGGCGACCCGCTGTTCCCGTTCGGCCACGGGCTGGGCTACACCACGTTCGAGTACTCCGGGCTGACCTGGGCCGACGGCGTGGCCTCGGTGTCGGTGACGAACACCGGCGCGGTCGCGGGCGCGGAGGTCGTGCAGCTGTACTCGTCGGCGCTGGACTCGCGGGTGCGCCAGCCGGTGCGCAAGCTCCAGTCGTTCGAGCGGGTGCGCCTCGAACCGGGGGAGGCGGTGACCGTCGAGCTGCGGACCGACCAGCTGTGGCACTGGGACGTCACCACGGGCCGCCGGGTGGTCGAGGCCGGGCGGTACGAGCTGTGCGCGGGCTCCTCGTCGCGGGACGTCCGGTCCCGGCTGGTGGTGGACGTGCCGGGGGAGAGCATCGCGCCGCGCGCCGGCGTGCTGCCCGCCCTGGACTTCGACGACTGCGACGGCGTGCGGCTGGTGGACGACGAGGTGGTGTTCACCCGGGCCGGCGCGTGGATCGCGTTCCACGACGTGACGCCGGGGGCGCGGTCCGCGCCACCGGACACCCGGATCTCGGTCGACGGCACGACGCTGGTGCTCACCGCGACCGCGGCGGGCGCGCGGGTGCGGGAGGTGCGCTGACGTGGTCACCATCGCCGATGTCGCGCGGCACGCCGGGGTCGCGCCCAGCACCGTGTCGTACGTGCTCACCGGGCGGCGCTCGATCTCGTCGGCCACCAAGGCCAGGGTCGAGGCGAGCGTGCGGGCGCTGGGCTACCACCCGCACGCGGGCGCCCGGTCGCTGGCCAGCAACCGGGCCAACGTGCTGGCGCTCGTGCTGCCGATGCGCGAGGGCATGCACATGCCGGTGCTGATGCAGTTCGTCGTCGCGGTGGCCAACGCGGCCCGCAGGCACGACCACGACGTGCTGCTGGTGACCGCCGACCAGGGCGCGGCGGGCCTGCGCCGGGTGGCGGGCAGCGCCCAGGTCGACGGCCTGCTGGTGATGGACGTGGAGATGCACGACGAGCGCGTGCCGGTGCTGCGCGAGCTGGACCGGCCGTCGGTGCTCATCGGCTTCCCGGCCGACGCGGCCGGGCTGACCTGCGTCGACCTCGACTTCGCCGAGGCGGGCTCGCGCTGCGTGGACCACCTGGCCGACCTCGGGCACACCTACGTGGCGCTGGTCGGCGCGCCGCGCGCGGTCTACCAGCGCGACACCGGGTTCGCGCACCGGACGATGGCCGGGTTCAGCGCGGCGGCGATGCGCCGCGGCGTCTCGTCCACCACGCTGCCGACCGAGACCGACCACGAGTCGGTCCGGGTGGCCATCACCGGCCTGCTCGAACGCCACCCGGCGGTCACCGGCCTCGTGGTGCACAACGAGGCCGCGCTGCCGTCCGTGGTCGAGGTGCTGCGCTCGCTCGGCCGCAAGGTGCCCGACGACGTCGCGGTGATCGCGATCTGCCCGGACGACCAGGCCGAGCGGCTGATGCCGCCGCTGACCTCGGTGGCGGTGCCCGCCGAGCAGCTGGGCCACCACGCGGTGGCGCTGCTGATGGCGAAGCTGGACCGCACCCCGACGCCGCCGCTGACGCTGCTGCAGCCCCGCCTGACCGAACGGGCGAGCACCCGCTGACCACCGCGCTCCACGCCGCGCGCCTGGTCCGCGCGTCGCTTCGAAGCGCTTCGACATCCAGGAGGGGGACACCGATGGCGCTGCGCGGGATCGCCGGCGACCCCGACCCGTCCGACCACCGCGAGCCGGTCGTGCGCTCGCCGCGCTCCCCTCTTCGTGCGCGAAGGCGCACAGCTCTCCCGACCCTCCCTACGCTATAAGGGGCGTTTTCCGATGAATCTCAACCGCAGAGGCTTCCTGACCTTCACGGCGGTGGCCGGCGGCACGTTGCTGGTGGGGTGCGGCGAGTCGGCCGCACCGCACGCCGGCTCCGCGCTGGGCGAGGACGCGCTGGCCGAGGTGCTGCCGTCCTACGTCCCGGTCGAGCTGGTCAAGCCCGACCTGCCCGGTGTGAACGGCTCCGTGCCCGGTTACCTGAAGTTCCCCACCAACCTGGTCGACGGGGTGAAGGACAAGGTCCTCGACGGTGGCGAGGTCACCGCGATGACGCCCGCGTTCTGGCCGCTCCCGCCTGGCCTGGGCGAGAACTCCTACTGGGAGGCGGTGAACCAGCGCATCGGCGGCACGGTCAAGTTCGAGCAGGTGCAGGGCACGGACTACCTGGCCAAGCTCAGCGCGATGGTGGCGGCCAAGCAGGTGCCCGAGATGACCGTGATGCCGACGTTCACCATCCCGCCGCGGTTCAGCGAGGGCGTGGGCCAGGTCTTCGCCGACCTGACCGACCTCCTCAGCGGCGACAAGGTCAAGGACTACCCGCTGCTGGCCAACATCCCGACCGACACGTGGCACGCCTGCGTCTACGGCGGCCGGCTCTACGGCGTCCCGTTCCGCGGCGAGCTGTTCCCCGAAGCGCTGTTCTACCGCAAGGACATCGTCGAGCGGCTGGGCGGGCAGGCGCCGAAGACCTCCGACGAGTTCTTCGCGCTCTGCAAGGCGATCAACGACCCGGGCGCCAACCGGTGGGCCCTCGGCGACGTCTTCCGCTCGATGGTGCGGGTCTTCGGCGACCCCGGCGACTGGAGCCGCGACCCGTCCGGCAAGGTCGTCAACAAGATCGAGACCGACGCGTACAAGGAGGCGGTGAAGTTCACCCGCTCGCTGTACGACGCGGGGTTCGTGCACCCGGACATCGTGGCGGGCAACACCACCGGGGTCAAAGAGCTGTTCGAGGGCGGCCAGATGCTGATCGACCAGATCGGCATGGGCGGCTGGGGCGAGGCGGTGCGGCGGCAGCGACCGGCCAACCCGGACTTCGGCATGGAGGCCGTCCCGCTGTTCGCGCACGACGGCGGCGAGCCGCGCTACGTGGTGTCCGCTCCCACGGCGATGGTGACGCTGTTCCGCAAGGACCTCTCGACCGACCGGATCAAGGAACTGCTGCGGCTGACCAACTTCGTCGCCGCGCCGGTCGGCACCAAGGAGCACTACCTGATCAACTACGGCGTCGAGGGCGAGCACAGCACCCGTGACGCCAGTGGCGCGCCGGGCCTCAACGAGCTGGGCCGCAAGGAGGTCACGCTCACCTACGGGTTCATGGCGGCGCCGCCGGAGACCATCATCGACGCCCAGTACCCGGACTTCGTCAAGGCCAAGCACGCGTGGTACGTCGACGCCTACGAGCACCAGGTGCAGCCGGTGACGTTCGGCCTGCGCATCGAGGAGCCCGCCGAGCACACCAAGCTGCCCAAGCAGTTCGAGGACCGGACCAACGACATCCTGCGCGGCAGGCGGCCGGTCGAGGAGGTCGACCGGCTCGCCGAGGAGTGGCGCAAGGCCGGCGGCGACGAGCTGCGCGCGTTCTACGACAAGGCCCTCTCCGATGCCGGGCGCTGACCTGCTCGAACGGCCTCCCGCCACGTCCCGCGCGCCGGCAGCCGCCGGCCGGCGCGCGGGCTGGCGGCGCAGGCTGCGGCGCGACTGGGTGCTGCTGGTCATGGTCGCGCCCGCCATCCTGCTGCTCGTGGTGTTCCACTACGTGCCGCTGCTGGGCAACGTGGTCGCGTTCCAGGACTACTCGCCCTACGTCGGCATGGCGCAGAGCCCCTGGTCGGGCCTGGCGAACTTCGCCCGCATCGTCGACGACCCCGACTTCTGGGACGCCACGGTCAACACGCTGGTGATCACCGGGTTCCAGCTGCTGTTCTACTTCCCGGTGCCGATCGGCCTGGCGCTGCTGGTGCACAGCCTGATGAGCGCCCGGCTGCGGATGTTCGTGCAGAGCGTGGTCTACCTGCCGCACTTCTTCTCGTGGGTGCTGGTGATCACGCTGTTCCAGCAGATGCTGGGCGGCGCGGGCGTGCTCAACCAGGCGTTGCGGGCCAACGGCGCGTCGGCGCTCGACATCATGACCGACCCGGACCTGTTCATCGCGCTGGTGACCGCGCAGGCGGTGTGGAAGGACGCGGGCTGGGGCGCGATCGTGTTCCTGGCCGCGCTGTCCACGGTGGACACCAGCCTGTACGAGGCGGCGGCGGTGGACGGCGCGGGCCGGTGGCGGCGGATGTGGCACGTCACGCTGCCCGCGCTGATCCCGGTGATCGTGCTGCTGCTGATCCTGCGCCTCGGCGAGGCGCTGAGCGTCGGCTTCGAGCAGTTCCTGCTGCAACGCGACGCGGTCGGCCACGAAGCGGCGGAAGTGCTGGACACCTACGTCTACTTCACCGGCGTGGTGAACAGCGACTACTCCTACGCCGCCGCGGCGGGCCTGATCAAGGGCCTGGTCGGCCTGGCGCTGGTGCTGGCGGCGAACAAGGTGGCGCACATGGTCGGCGAGCAGGGGGTGTACTCGCGATGACGACGGCAGTCGCGCGCAGGGGTCCGGCGGCGCGCCGGGGGCAGCGCCCGGTGTGGGACGAGCAGCCCACCCGGATCGGGCAGGTCGCCAAGGGCGTGCTGGTCGGCCTGGTGCTGCTGGCGGTGCTGTTCCCGCTGTGGGTGGTGCTGGTGACGAGCCTGTCGCCGGCCGCCGCGATCACCGCCGCGGGCGGCCTGGTGATCGTGCCGGACGGGATCAGCTTCGGCGCCTACGAGGAGCTGCTGTCCGGCGGCGTGGTGACCAGGTCCGTGCTGGTGAGCACCGGCGTCACCGTCGTCGGCACGCTGTTCAGCACGGTCGTGACGCTGCTGGCGGCCTACGGGCTGTCCCGGCCGAGGTCGTTCGCGCACCGGCCGCTGCTGTTCCTGGTGCTGCTGACGTTCCTGTTCGGACCGGGCCTGATCCCGACCTACCTGCTGGTGAACTCGCTGGGGCTGCTGGACACCTACGCGGCGCTGATCCTGCCGGGCGCGGTGGCGGCGTTCAACCTGGTGGTGCTGCGGTCGTTCTTCATGAACCTGCCGCAGGAGATCATCGACAGCGCCCGCATCGACGGCGCGAGCGAGTTCGGCGTGCTGACCCGGATCGTGCTGCCGCTGTCCAAGGGCGTCACCGCGGTCATCGCGCTGTTCTACGGCGTCGGCTACTGGAACGCGTTCTTCAACGCCTTCCTGTACCTCAACTCCAACGACAAGTGGCCGTTGCAGATGGTGCTGCGCGCCTACGTGCTGCAGGGCCAGCCGATCCCCGGCGCGAGCGCGGTCGACTCCACGCTGGCGGGCACCGGCGGCGCGGTGGCCACGCTCGCCATCAAGATGGCGGTCATCGTGCTCGCCGTGGTGCCGGTGCTGGTCGTCTACCCGTTCGTGCAGAAGCACTTCACCAAGGGAGTGATCGTGGGAGCGATCAAGGGATGACGGGCCTGCGCTACGGCGGCGACTACAACCCGGAGCAGTGGCCCGAGGAGGTGTGGGCCGAGGACGTCGAGCTGATGCGGCGGGCGGGCGTGAACACCGTGACGGTCGGCGTGTTCTCCTGGGCCCGGATCGAGCCGCGACCGGGGGAGCGGGACTTCGGCTGGCTGGACCGGGTGCTCGACCTGCTGCACGCGGGCGGCGTCGAGGTCTTCCTGGCCACGCCGACCGCGTCGCCGCCGCCGTGGCTCGGGCACCGGCGCCCGGAGACGCTGCCGGTCGACTTCGACGGCCACCGGCTGTCGTACGGCTCGCGCAACCAGTTCTGCCCGTCCTCGCCGGTGTACCGGGAGCACGCGCTGTCGCTGGTGGACGAGCTGGCGCGGCGGTACGCCGACCACCCGGCGCTGGCGCTGTGGCACGTCGGCAACGAGCTGGGGCAGGTGTGCCACTGCGACGTGACGGCCGCGCACTTCCGCGCGTGGCTGCGCGACCGGTACGGCTCGCTGGACGAGCTGAACACCGCGTGGCACACCGCGTTCTGGAGCCAGCGCTACGGCGAGTGGGCCGAGGTGATCCCTCCGCGCCGCGCGCCGTACGTGATCAACCCGGCGCAGCGGCTGGACTTCGCCCGGTTCTGCTCCGACGCGCTGCTGGAGTGCTTCCTGGCCGAGCGGGACGTGCTGCGGCGGGTCAGTCCGGGCGTGCCGGTGACCACGAACTTCATGGGGCTGCACCAGCCCGTGGACTACTGGGAGCTGGCGCGGCACGAGGACGTGGTGTCGCACGACTGGTACCCGGACCCGGCCGACCCGACCGGGCACGTGATGAGCGCGTTGAGCTTCGACCTGATGCGGTCGCTGAAGGGCGGCCCGTGGGTGCTGATGGAGCAGGCGGCGAGCGCGGTGAGCTGGCGGCGGCGCAACCCGCCCAAGCCCGCCGGGCAGCTGCGGGCGCAGTCGGTGCAGGCGGTGGCGCGCGGCGCGGACGCGGTGTGCTTCTTCCAGTGGCGCGCCTCGCGCGGCGGCGCGGAGAAGTACCACTCCGGGATGGTGCCGCACGCGGGCGCGGACAGCCGGGTGTTCCGCGAGGTGGCGGCGCTGGGGGCGGACCTGAAGGCGCTGGCGCCGGTCGAGGGCGGGTCGGTGCCCGCGTCGGTGGCCGTGGTGCTGGACTGGGAGAGCTGGTGGGCCGTGCAGCTCGACGCGCACCCGTCCGGCGACTTCGACCTGCTCGGCCGGCTGCGCGACTTCTACGAGCCGCTGTTCGACCTCGGCGTGACGGTGGACTTCGCGCACCCGTCGGCCGACCTGTCCCGGTACCGGCTGGTGGTCGCGCCGAACCTGTACCTGGTGCGCGACCCGGGGCCGCTGCGGTCCTTCGTGGAGGGTGGCGGCACGCTGGTGATGGGCTTCTTCTCCGGCGTGGTCGACGAGCACGACCGCGTGCTCCTCGGCGGCTACCCCGCGCAGTTCCGGGACGTGCTCGGCCTGTGGGTCGAGGAGGTGGTGCCGCTCGCGCCGGACGAGGTGCTGGCGTGCGCCTCGGAGTCGCTGGGCGGGTTCACCGCCGACTTCTGGTACGACGACCTGCGCGCCGAGGGCGCCGAGGTGGTGGCGTCGCTGGTCGACGGCGTGCCGGTGGTGCTGCGCAACCGGTTCGGCGCGGGCGTCGCCTGGTACGTGGGCACCCGGCCGGAGGCCGGCGCGATGAGGCGGCTGCTCGCCCGGGTGGTGGCGGAGGCCGGTGTGCGGCCGGTGCTCGACCCGCCGCGCGGGGTCGAGGCGGTGCGCCGGGGCGACGTGCTGTTCCTGGTCAACCACGGCGCCGCCGACGTGTCGCTGGACGTGCCGGGCGCGCACGTCGACCTGCTGACCGGCGTCGGGGTCACCGGGTCGGTGACGCTGACCAGGTACGGCGTGGCGGCCCTCGCGCCGCTAACCTCCGGGGGATGAGCGACAACCACGTCGTGGTCATCACCACCACGGACAGCGAGGACGCGGCCGGCGTGCTGGCGCGGGCGATCGTCGAGGCCCGCCTGGCGGCGTGCGTCCAGGTCGGCGGCCCCGTCCGGAGCGTGTACCGGTGGGAGGGCGAGGTGCGCGACGACCGCGAGTGGCAGCTGTGGATCAAGACCGCCTACGACCGGGTGGACGAGCTGACCGAGTTCGTCAAGGAGCGGCACGCCTACGACGTGCCCGAGGTGCTGGCCCTGCCGGTGCTCGGCGGCAACACCGACTACCTGGCCTGGCTCACCGAGCAGACCCGGTAGGCGACCCGACGGGTGGCGGCCCGCGCCCCGCGGGCCGCCACCCGCGCGGTCACCGGACCCCGGCGTCCCGCTCCTCGCGCTCCTCGGCGAGCGACTTCCGGAACGCCTTCAGCTCCCGCTTCACCACCGGCGCGAGCAGGTACAGGCCGATGATGTTGAACAGCGCGAGCGCGAACAGCACCGCGTCGGCGAAGTCGAGCACGCTGCCCAGCGTGAGCACCGAGCCGACCACGGTGAACGCGCAGAACACGACGCGGTAGGCGGTCTCGCTGCCCTTGCTCTTGCCGAACAGGTAGGTCCACGCCTTCTCGCCGTAGTAGCTCCACGTGATGATCGTGGACACCGCGAACAGCACCACGGCGACGGTCAGCACGTACGGGAACCACGGCAGCACGGTCCCGAAGGACTCGGACGTGACCGTCACGCCGTCCGGTCGCGGCCCGCCCGCCGCGACCGTCGCCTGGGCGTCCTTCCAGAACTGGGTCTGGGCCACCACGATCGTCAGCGCGGTCATCGTGCAGATGACCACCGTGTCGATGAACGGTTCGAGCAGGGCGACGTAGCCCTCGGTGACCGGGCGGCGGGTCTTCACCGCGGAGTGCGCGATGGACGCCGAGCCGAGGCCCGCCTCGTTGGAGAACGCGGCCCGCTGGAACCCGACGATCAGGGCGCCGACAGCGCCTCCCGCGACGCTGTCGGCGCTGAACGCGCCCGAGACGATCTCGCCGATCGCGGTGGGGATCGCGGTGACGTTCAGCAGGATCACGATGAGGCACGCGGTGATGTAGATGATCGCCATCGAGGGCACCAGCTTGCCGGTGACCCGGCCGATCGACTTGATGCCGCCGATGATGACGGCGCCGACCACCAGGGCCAGGACGATGCCGAACACGAGCGCCGCGCCGTCGCCGCCGAGGAAGCCGTCCGCACCGCCGGTCACCGACCGGAGCTGGGCGAACGTCTGGTTGGCCTGGAACATGTTGCCGCCCGCGATCCCGAAGAACAGGATCATGACGGCCGCGCCGGCGGCGAGCACCCGGCCCACGCCGCGCCCGGTGGCGTTGGGGAACCGCTCGGCCAGGCCCTTGCGCAGGTAGTGCATCGGGCCACCGGACACCGTGCCGTCCTCGTGCACGTCCCGGTACTTCACGCCGAGCGTGCACTCGACGAACTTCGTGCACATGCCGAGCAGGCCGCAGAGGATCATCCAGAAGGTGGCGCCCGCGCCACCGATGGTCACCGCGACGCCGACACCGGCGATGTTGCCCAGGCCGACGGTGCCGGACACGGCGGAGCTGAGCGCCTGGAAGTGGCTGATCTCGCCGGGGTCGTCGGGCTTGCTGTGCTTGCCGCGCACGATCCGGATCGCCGTGGCGAAGCCCCGGAACTGGATGACGCCGAAGTAGGCGGTGAAGATCGTGGCGGCCAGCACCAGCCAGCCGACGATCCAGGGGAAGGTCACGCCGAAGACGGTGACCTCGGCGAAGATGAAGCCCGAGAAGGCTTCGGAGACCGGCGTGAACGCCGTGTTGATGGCTTCTTCGATCGTGGCGAGCGTGCCGCCCTCGGCGGCGAGCACGGTCGATGGTGGTGACAGGGGGTGACTCGTGGTCATGGGGCCGTAGTTGACCCCATGCCGCCGGCGCCCACAAAGTCCACTTGAGCATTTCTTGAGGTTTGTGTCCGATTGGTGATGTCGGCTACCGGCCGGCTCTAAATGCCCAACTTCCGCCGGAGCAGGGTCGCGGTGTGCACGGGTTCGGCGGCGGAGCCGTGCCGGACCTGCGTGCGGCAGCTGAAGCCGTCCGCCACGACCGCCGTGCCCTCGGCGGCGGCGCGCACGGCGGGGAACAGGGTCTGCTCGCCGACCGCCATGGACACGTCGTAGTGCCCGCGCTCGAAGCCGAAGTTGCCCGCCAGCCCGCAGCACCCCGACAGCACGGACGCCCGCACCCCGCTCCTGGCCAGCAGCTCCCGGTCGGCGGCCAGCCCCACCTCGGCGTACTGGTGGCAGTGCGGCTGCACCACCGCCGGCTCGTCGCCCGCCACCGGCTCCAGCAGCGGCGACACGTGCTCGGCGAACGTGCGCACCGACCCGGCCAGCCGCACCACGTCCGGGTCGTCGCCCGCGACCTCCAGCGCGTCGGAGCGCAGGAACGCCGTGCAGCTCGGCTCCAGCCCCACCACCGGCACGCCGTCCCGCGTCCACGGCCGCAGCAGCCGCGCCGTCCGCCGCAGCACCCGCCGCGCGACCCCGAGCTGACCGGTGGAGAACCAGGTCAACCCGCAGCACACCGCCGACCTCGGCGCCTCCACGCGCTGCCCGACGTGGCCGAGCACCGCCGCCGCGTCCAGGCCCACGCCCGGCTCGAAGTGGTTGGTGAACGTGTCCGGGAACAGCAGCACCCGGTCACCGCCGCCCCCGCCACCACCGCCGAACCGGGACTGGAACGACCGCACCGGCGTCGGCAGCGGCCGTTCCGGCGCCACCCCGCCGAACCGCGCGAACCGCGCGCTCAACCCGTTCACCAGCCCCAGCCGCAACCACAGCGGCAGCCAGCCCATCGAGTAGTGCGCCGCGGGCCGCACCCGCCGCCGGTAGTGGTGGTGCAGGAACTCCGCCTTGTAGGTGGCCATGTCGACGTCCACCGGGCAGTCCCGCTTGCACCCCTTGCAGCCCAGGCACAGGTCCAGCGCGTCCCGGACCTCCGTCGAGCGCCACCCGCCGCGCACCACCTGCCCGCCCAGCATCTCGAACAGCAGCCGCGCCCGGCCGCGGGTGGAGTGCTTCTCCTCCCGGGTCACCCGGTAGCTCGGGCACATCACCCCGCCGGCGGTGTTCAGGCACTTGCCGACGCCGACGCACCGCCGCGTCGCCGCCGCCAGGTCGCCGCCGTCGGCGCGCAGCGCCAGCTTCGCCCTGGTCGGGATCACCGGGGGAGCGACCAGCACGCGCAAGTCGTCGTCCAGCCTGGCGGGCGCGACGATCCGGCCGGGGTTCATCAGGTCGCCGGGGTCGAACGCCGCCTTGAACCGCCCGAACGCCGCCATCGCGGCCGGCGGGTACATCCGCGGCAGCAGCTCGGACCGCGCCTGCCCGTCGCCGTGCTCGCCGGACAGCGAGCCGCCGTGCGCCACCACCAGGTCCGCCGCGTCCTCCAGGAACGACCGGTGCCCGCGGCCGAAGTCGAAGTCGATCCGCACGTGCAGGCAGCCCTCGCCGTAGTGCCCGTAGGTGACGCCGCGCCTGCCGTGCCCGGCCAGCAGCGCGTCGAACTCGCGCAGGTACGCGCCCAGCCGCTCGGGCGGCACGGCCGCGTCCTCCCACCCGGACCACGCCTCGCCGCCGTCGGCCATCCGCGTCGCCAGCCCCGCGCCGTCCTCGCGCACCCGCCACAGCGCGCGCTGCCGAGCCGGGTCGGTCACCACCACCGAGTGCGGCGCGAGCGCGGCGGCCCGGTGCGCGACCGAGTCCTCCGCCGCCTCCACGAACAGCCAGCTCTGCCCCGGCGGCAGCAGCAGCCGCGACTCGCCCGCCGCGCGGGCCAGCTCCAGGTCCAGGCCCTCGACCGTCAGCACGTCCAGCCCGCGCAGCTCGGGGGCCAGGTCGGCGGCGTCGTACGGGCCGTCGAAGCCGAGCACCGCCAGCACCCGGCGCGGCGGCGCCTGCACCAGCGCGACGGTCGCGCCCAGCACCGTCGCGCACGTGCCCTCGGAGCCGACCAATGCCCTGGTCAGGTCCGGCAGCGCGTCCAGCCGGTAACCGGACACCCGCCGGTCCAGCGCCGGGAACCACGACGGGTCCACCGCGGGCAGGTCCAGCGGCGGGGGGGTGCGGGTGTCGAACCGCCTGCCGTCCGCCAGCAGCACGTCGAGCGCGCGGACGTTGTCGCTGGTCTTGCCCCACGCGACGGAGTGCGCGCCGCACGCGTCGTTGCCGATCATGCCGCCGAGCGTGCAGCGCGAGTGGGTGGACGGGTCCGGCCCGAACACCAGCCCGTGCGGCCGGGCCGCGTCGTTGAGCCGGTCCAGCACCACACCCGGCTGCACCACCGCGACCCGCTCGACCGGGTCCACCGAGATCACCCGGTCGAGGTAGCGGGAGAAGTCGACCACCAGCCCGCGCCCCGCCGAGTTGCCCGCGATCGACGTGCCCGCGCCGCGGTTCGTGATCGGCACGCCGTGCCCGGCCGCCACCCCCACCGCCGCCACCACCGCGTCCACCGACCGCGGTCGCACCACGACCAGCGGCACGTGGCGGTAGTTCGACGCGTCCGCGGAGTAGAGGGCGCGGTCGCCGGGATCGGCGAGCACGTCGCCGTCCACTTCGGCCCGGAGCTGTTCGAGGAAACCGGTCACCAGCCGATTGTGATCCACCACCGGCCAGTGGTGGCGTACTCGGGGGTAGCAGATAGCCTCCGCGCATCAACCAGCAGAGACGGGAGCAAGTGTGTCGAGGTCCGTTCTGGTCACCGGCGGCAACCGGGGCATCGGTCTGGCGATCGCGCGGGCGTTCGCCGAGCAGGGCGACAAGGTCGCGGTGACGCACCGCGGGTCCGGCGCGCCCGAGGGCCTGCTCGGGGTCAAGTGCGACGTGACCAGCTCGACCGAGGTCGACGCGGCGTTCACCGAGGTCGAGGCCGCGCACGGGCCGGTCGAGGTGGTCGTGGCCAACGCGGGCATCACCGACGACACCCTGCTGCTGCGGATGACCGACGAGCAGTTCACCCGGGTCCTCGACGCCAACCTGACCGGCGCGTTCCGGGTCGCGCAGCGCGCGTCCAGGGGGATGCTGCGCAAGCGCTACGGCCGGATCGTGTTCATCTCCTCCGTGGTCGGCCTCACCGGCGGCGCGGGCCAGGTCAACTACGCGGCCAGCAAGGCGGGCCTGGTGGGCGTCGCCCGCTCGATCGCCCGCGAGCTGGGCTCGCGCAACATCACCGCGAACGTCGTCGCGCCCGGCTTCATCACCACGGACATGACCGACGCGCTGCCCGAGGACCGCAAGCAGCAGATCCTCGCCCAGGTGCCCACCGGCCGCTACGGCACGACCGACGAGATCGCCGCCGCCGTCACCTTCCTGGCCTCCGACGCCGCCGCGTACATCACCGGCGCGGTGCTGCCGGTCGACGGCGGCCTCGGCATGGGCCACTGACCGCCAGACCAGCACCAAGCACAACACTCTCGGAGGACGGGTTTCAGTGACGGGACTGCTCGAAGGCAAGCGGCTGCTGATCACCGGCGTGATCACGGACGCGTCGATCGCCTTCCACGTGGCCAGGGTCGCCCAGGAGCAGGGCGCCCGGGTCGTGCTCACCGGCTTCGGCCGGATGAGCCTCGTGGAGCGGATCGCCAAGCGCCTCCCGCAGGCCGCGCCGGTGGTCGAGCTGGACGTGCAGAACCAGGAGCACCTGGACACGTTGGCCGACCGGGTGCGCGAGCACGTGGACGGCCTGGACGGCGTCGTGCACGCGATCGGCTACGCGCCGCCGTCGTGCCTGGGCGCGCCGTTCATGGACGCGCCGTGGGAGGACGTGGCCACCGCCATGCACGTCTCGGCGTACTCCTACAAGGCGCTCGTGCAGGCCACCCTGCCGCTGATGGGCCGCGGCGCGTCGGTGGTCGGCCTCGACTTCGACGCCCGCCAGGCGTGGCCCGCCTACAACTGGATGGGCGCGGCGAAGGCCGCGTTCGAGTCGATCAACCGCTACCTGGCCCGCGACCTCGGCCCGCAGGGAGTCCGGGTCAACCTGGTGTCGGCCGGCCCGGTGCGCACGATGGCCGCCAAGTCGATCCCCGGCTTCGCCGACCTGGAGGCCATGTGGGGCGAGAAGGCCCCGCTCGGCTGGGACGTCAACGACCCGACGCCGGTCGCGCGGTCGGTGTGCGGCCTGCTGTCCGACTGGTTCCCCGCCACCACCGGCTCGATGGTGTTCGTGGACGGTGGCGTGCACTTCCTGGGCCTGTAGCCCGTCCGGGTCGGCGTGCGCTCGATCACGCCGACCCGGTTGTGCGGCCCCGGCACGGCGGCGCGAGGATGTCCGGGTGAGTTACGACGCGCTGCTCTGGCTGTCCTTCGGCGGACCGGAAGGACCCGAGGACGTCCGCCCCTTCCTGGAGAACGTGACCCGCGGCCGGGGTGTCCCGCCCGAGCGGTTGGACGAGGTCGAGCAGCACTACCAGCACTTCGGCGGCGTGTCGCCGATCAACGCGCTCAACCGCGCCGCGATCGAGGCCGTGCGCGGCCTGGTCGACCTGCCGGTCTACTTCGGCAACCGCAACTGGCACCCGATGGTCGAGGACACCCTGGCCGAGATGAAGGCCGCGGGCGTCGAGCGCGCCCTCGTCTTCCCGACCAGCGCCTACGGCGGCTACTCCGCGTGCCGGCAGTACGACGAGGACGTCCGGCGCGCCCGCGCGGCCGTCGAGGGCGCGCCCGAGCTGGTCAAGCTGCGCCAGTTCTTCGACCACCCGCTGTTCGTGGAGTCGTTCGCGGACGCCGTGCGCGCCGCCGCGGCCACCCTGCCGGGTGAGGACCACCGCCTGGTGTTCACCGCGCACTCGGTGCCGGAGTCGGCGGACAGGGCGGCCGGGCCGCCCGAGGACGGCGGCCGGCTCTACTCCCGCCAGGTCGCCGAGGCGTCCCGGCTGGTCGCCGCCGCCGTCGGGGCGGCCGAGCACGACGTGGTGTGGCAGTCGCGGTCCGGGCCGCCGCAGGTCCCGTGGCTGGAGCCGGACGTCGTGGACCACCTCGACGCCCTGCACGCCGAAGGGGTGCGGAACGTGGTGGTGTGCCCGATCGGGTTCGTCAGCGATCACCTGGAAGTGGTGTGGGACCTGGACACCGAGGCCCGCGACCGCGCCCGCGAGCTGGGCATGGGCTTCGCCCGCGCGACCACGCCCAACGACGACCCCCGGTTCGCCCGGATGGTGGCCGAGCTGGTCGCCGAGCACCTGGCGGGCGCGCCCGTGCGCAAGCTGTCCGACTTCCGGTCCCTCGGCTGCACCGCGAACGGCGAGTTCTGCGCCACCCTGTGCTGCGAGCCGGCGAAGCGGCCGGCCCCGACCCGGTGAGCGTGGACTTCAGCTGGTCGCCCCGGCCCGCCGACTGGCGCGACGCGCTGCGCATCGCGGTGCCGCTGTACCGCTGGGCGCCGTGGTTCGCGGCGGCGCTCGGCGCGGTCGGCGTCGTCGTGCTGCTGATGGGCATGACGTGGGCGGGCGTGTTCGGGCTGGCGCTCGCTGTGATCATCATCGCACTCGTCCCGGTGGGCACCGCGGTGAACTTCCACAACCACCCGCTGGCGGCCAGGACGGTGACCGGCACCGCCGACGCGCACTCGCTGCGGATGTCCGTCGGCGAGGCGGCGCGCAGCGAGCTGAGCTGGGCCGAGCTGCCCGGCTGGGTGGAGACGGCGCGCGGCTTCGTGCTGCGGACCGGCACGACCGCGGTGTACGCCGTGCCGCACCGGGCGTTCGCCGACGCCGAGGCGGTCGCGCGGTTCCGGTCGCTGCTCGTGGAACACGTCGGCCCGGCGACCTGAGCCGTCGGAGGTCCCGCGTACCCTCGGCAGGCGTGTCCTGTGCGAGTGCGACGTTGGTCGTCTGGACGTCAGCCTGGCTGCATGGTGCGGCCGCGGCGGATGACGTCCTCGACGCTTTGGGGTTCTGGGCCGGGCTGCACGAGGTGGTCGCCGACGACGACGGCACCGCGACCGCGCTCGACCTGCCCGGCCCCGACGAGGCGCCGGTCGGCCCCGCGCTGCTGCTGGCGTCGTTGCGCCGCGCGTCCGCGACCGCGGGCCGGCTGGTGATCCCGGTGCCCGGCGACGTCCGCGGCCTGGGCGGCAGCGGTCCGCTCGGCAAGTCGGCGCTGCGCGCGGGCGAGGCCGCCGTGCTGCCCGAGGTCGGCGTGGGCCTGGTGCCGAGGCTCGTCGCCGACGGCGTGGTGCGGTGGACGGTGTTCGACCTGCCGACCGCGCCCGCGGCCGAGCACGTGCCGATCGCCGACGCCGAGCACGGCCTGGCGTCGGCGATGCGCGAGGCCGCCACCGCGCTGGTGACGCTGGACGTGGCGCGGCACCGGCCGAACGTGCGCGCCGAGATCGCCGCGCTGGCCGCGGAGCACTCGGGGCTGGAGTGGCCCGCCGGGATGCCGTCCCGCTCGCTGCGCGTGCTCCAGCGGGCCGCCGAGGTGGCCGCGATCCTCGCCGTGGCGGCGTCGGACGCGCCCGGTGGCGCGATCTCGGCGACCGCGACCAGGGCGCGGGACGAGGCGTTGCGGCCGCTGTCGGAGGCGGTCCGGCTGGCCCGGCTCGCGGCGGTGGAGGAAGCCGTGCGAGTCCTTTCGGATCAAGGGGCCGGCCGCCATTAGGCGGCGGTGACCGTCGAATATTCGACAACCATTCGGCGAACGTCGAAGTGCTTCGGTTCCCCGGTTGGGGAGTTCGTTGTCGAATATTCGACTCGGGACTGCTCTCGAAATGTTGCGCACAATCGGCTGAACAGGTGATGACGGCGAGGACCGTTTGCCGTCCGAATCGATTCCGGTCGACCGCGAACCGCCAATCCCATTGGTGGGCGAAGTAAGTTACCCGCAGGTCAGGGCTCCGAGGGCGGCTCCGTGCGCGGGTATAGACGTGGATTAAGTCGAGGTCAACCCCTCGTCAACATGAGGTCTCGTGCGTTACGGTACGTCTGGGAGCGCTCCCAGCCACCCCGTTTCGGTCTCGCGTCGAATCCCGATTCGGCGACTGACTGGGAGCGCTCCCAGATGGCGGGTTGCTCGCAAGGAGGCGATGCATGAGTCTGCGCACGTTCGTACGTTCCCGGAAGATGACCGGGGCATTGGCGGTGACCTCGGTGGCGGCTCTGTCCGTGGCCGGGGTGGTGGCTTCGACGGCCACCGCCAACGCCGCCCCCGGTTGCCGGGTGGCGTATCAGATCTCGAACCAGTGGCAAGGCGGATTCGGCGCCAACGTCACGGTCACCAACCTCGGTGACGCCATTTCCGGCGGTTGGACGCTGGAGTGGGACTTCGCGGCCGGCCAGCGGGTCCAGCAGGGGTGGAACGGCACGTTCTCCCAGTCCGGGACGCGCGTGACGGTCAAGAGCCCGTCCTGGGCCGGCAACCTCGGCACCGGCGCTTCGGTGACGCCCGGCTTCAACGGCTCGTGGACCGGGTCCAACCCGGTGCCCACGCAGTTCCGGCTGAACGGGACGGTGTGCACGGGGTCGGTCGACACGACGACCACGACCACCACCACGACCACGACCACCACGACGACGACCACCACGACCACCACGACGGGTAACAACCCCGGTGGTCCGAGGGTCGACAACCCGTACGTGGGCGCAGGCGTCTACGTCAACCCGCAGTGGTCGGCCCGGGCCGCCGCCGAGCCCGGTGGCTCGCGCATCGCGAACCAGCCCACCGGTGTGTGGCTCGACCGGACCAGCGCGATCGCGGGCAACAGCTCGCCGACGACCGGCAGCATGGGCCTGGCGGCCCACCTCGACGAGGCCGAGAAGCAGCGCGCGGCCCGTTCGGACGGTGAGCTGGTCTTCCAGTTCGTCGTCTACAACCTGCCCGGTCGCGACTGCGCCGCGCTGGCCTCCGCCGGTGAGCTCGGCGCCACCGAGATCGGTCGCTACAAGACCGAGTACATCGACAAGATCGCCGAGATCGTCGGCAACGCGAAGTACTCGAAGCTGCGCATCGTCGCGGTCATCGAGATCGACTCGCTGCCGAACCTGGTCACCAATGTCTCGCCGCGCGCCACCGCGGTGCCGGCCTGCGACACGATGAAGGCCAACGGCAACTACGTCGAGGGCGTCTCGTACGCCGTCGGCAAGTTGGGCGCGATCTCGAACGTGTACAACTACCTGGACTCCGGCCACCACGGCTGGATCGGGTGGGGCGACACGGTGCCCGAGTACGACAACTTCTACGCCTCGGCGAAGATGATGGCGTCGATCCTGGGCAAGAACGGCACGACCAAGGAGAAGGTCCACGGCTTCATCACCAACACGGCGAACTACTCCGCGCTGGAGGAGCCGTACTGGACGGTCGACGACCTGGTCGGCGGCCGGCCGGTGAAGGAGAACGCCAAGTGGGTCGACTGGAACGACTTCAACGGTGAGCTGGGCTTCGCCACGGGGATGCGCGCCGAGCTGGTCAAGCAGGGCTTCGACAGCGGCATCGGCATGCTGATCGACACCTCGCGCAACGGCTGGGGCGGCCCCAACCGGCCCACCGCCAAGTCGACCGCGACCAACGCGGACGACTACGTGAACCAGTCGCGCATCGACCGCCGCCACCAGAAGGGCAACTGGTGCAACCAGGCCGGCGCCGGTCTGGGCGAGCGGCCGAAGGCCGCGCCGAAGCCGAACATCGACGCCTACGTCTGGATCAAGCCGCCGGGTGAGTCCGACGGTGCGGCCAGCGAGATCCCGAACGACGAGGGCAAGAAGCTCGACCGGATGTGCGACCCCACGTACACGGGCAACGTCCGCAACGGCAACAACCTCTCGGGTGCCCTGGCGGGCGCGCCGCTCTCGGGCCACTGGTTCTCGGCCCAGTTCCAGGAGCTCATGGCCAACGCCTACCCGGCGCTGTGACCACCGGCTGACCGGCTGCTCAACTGAACAGATCTCCGCACACCCGCAGGCGGCGTCCACTCCGGACGCCGCCTGCGGGCATGTCGCTAGGGTGGCCCGGGTGGACGTCGAGGAGATCACCGCGAGGTTGGCGCTCCGCTTCGGACCGGAGGTCGCCGGGTGGTGCGCCCGGGTGCCCGACCTGGCGGCGAGCGCCGCGGCGCGGTGGGGCCTCGCGCTCGGCGACGTGATGCCGCCCGGCGCCTCGTCGGTGGTCATCGCCTGCGAGCGGGCCGACGGCCGGCACGCGGCGCTCAAGCTCAGCCCGGACGCCCGCTTCCTGGCCGAGCAGGCGGAGGTGCTGCGGCTGTTCGCGCCCTCCGGCCGGGCGCCCGAGGTGCTGGCCGAGGACGACGGCGCGGTGCTGATGGAGGCGATCCGGCCGGGCACGATGGCCGAGGACCTGCCGACCCCGCCGTCGCCGGAGGAGTGGGCGGAGCTGGTGGCGGCGCTGCACGTCGTCACCGACCCGGGAGGCCGGCTGGACCTGCGCGACCGGTGCGAGGAGTTCTTCGCCCGGATCGGCCGCAGGCTGGCGGACCCCGCGGTGGCGGCGCACGTCACGCGGGCCGCGTGGGACCGGGCGATCGGGCGCTGCCGCGCGTTGCTCGACACCCAGCCGCGCGTGCTGCTGCACGGCGACCTGCACCTCGGCAACGTGCTGGACGGCGGGCCGGGCCGGGGCCTGGTGGCGATCGACCCGCGGCCGTGCGTCGGCGACCCGTGCTTCGACGTGGTCGACTACGTGCTGGACGCGGCCGGGCGCGAGGGCGTGGCCGACCGCGCCGCGCGGGTCGCCGCCGTCGCCGGCCTGGACCACGACCGGCTGCGCGAGTGGTGCCGGGTGCTGGCCCCGGTGATCGCCGTCTCCCGCCTGGACGACCCGCCGGCGTTGGCCGAACTGCTCACGCTGGCCCGCTGACCCCCGGGCCCTCGTCCAGCACGTCGGGGCCGAAGGCGGCCTTGAGCGCCTTCGCCATCACGTCCGGCAACGCGGTCCGCCCGTCGGCCTCGGCCCAGCACACCAGGGCCGTGTGCATGGCGGACAGGCACGCGCCCGACGCCGCTTGGGCGTGGAAGGTCGCGTCGGGGTCGCCGTCGTCGGCGCCGAGCGCGCACACGACGGCCTGCTGGAGCGCGTAGAAGTTGTCCAGGTGCTTGGCCCGCAGGGCGGGCGTGGTGATCATCAGCCGGAGTCGGGCGAGCAGGAACGCCCCGCCCGCCGGGTCGCCGGTCAACGCCTCGGCCGAGGCGACGAGGGCGGCGCCGATGCGTCGCACCAGGGGCTGCCCGGCGGGCGAGGCGGCGATCCGCGCGGCGATCAGCGGGCCGTTCCGGTCGGTCAGCACCAGGTCTTCCTTGGTGGGGAAGTGCCGGTAGACGGTCATGGGCGACACGCCCGCGGCCTCGGCGACGTCGGTCACGGCCGTCGCGTCGTACCCGCGCTCGGTGAACAACCGCACCGCGTGCGCCTGGATCGCGCGCTGCGTCTCCGCTCGCCGCTGCTCCCGGAGGGTGGGGTTCCGCTCACTCATGTGGTAGACACTATCTCGGTGGTAGTCACTACCAATCAGGTAGTGACTCTCAGAGAAGGGGGATGGCCATGGGAGAGCCGAAGGGCGGGACGGCGCTGGTGACCGGGGCGTCGCGCGGCATCGGGCAGGCGATCGCGGTCCGGCTGGCGGCGCGCGGCGCGACGGTCGCCGTGCACTTCGGCGTCGACGAGGACGGCGCGTCGGCGACGGTCGAGCGGGCCCGGCGTGCGGGTGGCGCGGCGTTCGCGGTGCGGGCGGAGCTGGGCGTGGACGACGACGTCGAAGCGCTGTTCGCCGGGGTCGAGGCCGGGCTGGCCGGTCGACCGCTGGACGTGCTGGTCAACAACGCGGCCGCGCCGCCCGCCGGCCCGATCGGGACCACCACGCGCAAGGAGTTCGACCACCTCTTCGCGGTGAACGTGCGCGCGCCCTACTTCATCACCCAGCGCGCGCTGCCGCTGTTACGCGACGGTGGTCGCGTCATCTCGATCTCGTCCGCGTCGACCCGGATGGCCAACCCCGGCCAGACGTCGTTCGCCATGACGAAGGGCGCGATCGAGACGATGACCAGGACCCTGGCCAACGAGCTGGGCGTCCGGGGCATCACGGTGAACGCGGTCGCGCCCGGCGCCACCCGCACGCCCACCAACGGCGCGTCGTTCGAAGCGCCCGGCCTGGCCGGGCTCATCGCGGGCGCCACCGCGCTCGACCGCCTCGGCGAGCCGGACGACGTCGCCGACGTGGTCGCGTTCCTCGCCTCCAACGAGGCGCGCTGGATCACCGGCCAGGTCGTGGACGCCAGCGGCGGCCTGTTCCTCGGTCCACGCGTCTGAGGCGCGGTCACGACCCGTGCGCGTCCGGCCCGTCCCGGCTCGCGCACCCGAGCCCGTCCTTACTCCGGGCTTGCGCTGGGTCGTGGGTGAAGTCGCTCCACGTCGACCGGAGGCCGATCGGTGCGTAACTTCGGTGGGGTGACCTCTGAGCTTCCCACCACCGCGGGCGCCCTCCGCGCGGCAGGCCACCTGCCGCGCGGCGTGAAGGCCGAAATCCGGGAGAACCTGCTGGCCGCCCTCCGCGACGGCCGTGACCCGTGGCCCGGCATCGTGGGCTTCGACCGCACCGTGCTGCCGCAGTTGGAGCGCGCCCTGCTCGCGGGCCACGACGTGGTGCTGCTCGGCGAGCGCGGCCAGGGCAAGACCCGGCTGCTGCGCACCCTCGTCGGCCTGCTGGACGAGTGGACGCCGGTGATCGAGGGCGCCGAGCTGAACGAGCACCCGCTGGACCCGATCACCCCCGGCTCCCGGCGCCGGGCGCGGGAGCTGGGCGACGACCTCCCGGTCGTCTGGAAGCACCGCGACGAGCGCTTCGCCGAGAAGCTGGCCACGCCCGACACCAGCGTCGGCGACCTGGTCGGCGACGTCGACCCGGTCAAGGTGGCCCAGGGCCGCAGCCTCGGCGACCCGGAGACCATCCACTACGGCCTGCTGCCCCGCTCGCACCGCGGCGTCATCGCCGTCAACGAGCTGCCCGACCTGGCCGAGCGCATCCAGGTGGCGCTGCTGAACGTGATGGAGGAGCGCGACATCCAGATCCGCGGCTACACGCTGCGGCTGCCGCTGGACGTGCTGCTCGTCGCCACCGCCAACCCCGAGGACTACACCAACCGCGGCCGGATCATCACCCCGCTCAAGGACCGGTTCGGCGCGGAGATCCGCACCCACTACCCGCTGGAGATCGGCGCCGAGGTCGACCTGGTCCGCCAGGAGGCCGACCTGGTCGCCGAGGTCGGCGACCACCTGCTGGAGGTGATCGCCCGGTTCGTGCGGCACCTGCGCGAGTCGTCCTCGATCGACCAGCGCTCCGGCGTGTCCGCCCGGTTCGCGGTGGCGGCGGCGGAGACGGTGGCCGCGAGCGCCCTGCGGCGCAGCGCGCTGATCGGAGAGAACCCGCCCATCGCCCGCCCGGTCGACCTGGAGTCGGTGCCCGAGGTGCTGCGCGGCAAGCTGGAGTTCGAGGCGGGCGAGGAGGGCCGCGAGCAGGAGGTGCTGGTCCACCTGCTGCGCCGGGCGGTCGCGGACACGGCGCGGTCGACGTTCGCGGGCGTCGACCTGCGCCCGCTGGCCGCGCTGGTGTCCGACGGCCACCCGGTGGCCACCGGTGAGCGGGTGCACGCAGGCGACCTGCTGGCCGCGCTGCCGGAGCTGCCGGTGCTGCACGACGTGGCGCAGCGGGTCGGCGCGGGGCCCAAGGACCCGGCCGGGCGCATCGCGTCGGCCGTCGAGCTGGCGCTGGAATCGCTCTACCTCACCCGTCAGCTGTCCAAGAGCAGCGACGACGACCGGTCGGTGTACGGGTGAGCGGCTACCGGTACGGCCGGTACGTCGACGGGCCCGACCCGCTCGCGCCGCCGGCGGACCTGCGCGCGGCCATGGACGAGCTCGGCCGCGAGGTCATGGAGGGCGCGTCACCGGACTCGGCGCTGCGCGAGCTGCTGCGCCGCGGCCTGCCCGGCGCCCGCGGCCTGGACGACCTGACCTCCCGGCTGTGGCAGAAGCGCTCCGCGCTGACCAGGCGCAACCGGCTGGACGGCACGTTGCAGGAGGTCCAGCGGCTGCTGGCGGAGGCGGTGCGGGCCGAGCGGGCGGCGCTGTTCCCCGACCCGGACGACGACGCGCGGTTCCGCGAGGCCCGGCTGGACGCGCTGCCGCAGTCGACCGCGGCGGCGGTGACCGAGCTGGCCGAGTACGACTGGCGGTCGCCGCAGGCCCGCGAGTCCTACGAGCAGATCCGCACCCTGCTCGGCCGCGAGCTGATGGACCAGCGGTTCCAGGGCATGAAGCAGGCCATGGAGAACGTCCGGCCCGAGGACGTCCAGCGCATCCAGTCGATGCTGGACGACCTGAACGGGCTGCTGGCCGCGCACGCCGCCGGTGAGGACACGGCCGAGCGGTTCGAGCGGTTCATGCGCGAGCACGGCGAGTTCTTCCCGGAGAACCCCGAGTCGGTGGACGAGCTGGTCGACGCGCTGGCCGCCAGGTCCGCCGCCGCGCAGCGGACGATGAACTCGATGACCGAGCAGCAGCGCCAAGAGCTGTCGGCGCTGTCGCAGCAGGCGTTCGGCGACTCCGGCGTCGGCTCCCAGCTGTCCCGGTTGGACTCGCTGCTGCAGGGCCTGCGGCCGGGTGAGGACTGGGACGGCTCGGCGCGGTTCCGCGGCGACAACCCGCTGGGGCTGGGCGAGGGCGCGCAGGCGATGGCGGACCTGGCCGAGCTGGACGCGCTGGCCGAGCAGCTGTCGCAGTCCTACCCCGGCGCGCGGCTGGAGGACATCGACCTGGAGGCGCTGGTCCGGCAGCTCGGCGCGGAGGCCGGGGTGGACGCGCGCCGGCTGGCCGAGCTGGAGCGCGAGCTGCGGTCGCAGAACCTGCTGGAACGCGCGCCGGACGGCTCGCTGCGGCTGACGCCGAAGGCGCTGCGGCGGCTGGGCGAGGCGGCGCTGCGCGGCGTGATCGACAGCGCGCGCGAGCAGGGCCGGCGGGACAGCTCCTCGGCCGGGGCCGCCGGCGAGCTGATCGGGTCGACCCGGCCGTGGCGGTTCGGCGACACCGAGCCGTGGAACGTGCCGCGGACCGTGACCAACGCCGTGCTGCGCTCGGCGGGCGGGCCGGTGGCGCTGGACGTGGTCGACGTCGAGGTCAGCGAGACCGAGCAGCGGTCGCGGGCGGCCGTCGCGCTGTGCGTGGACACGTCCTGGTCGATGGTGCAGGACGGCCGGTGGGTGCCGATGAAGCGGACCGCGCTGGCACTGCACCACCTGGTCCGCACCCGGTTCCGGACCGACGCGCTGGAGCTGATCACGTTCGGCCGGCACGCCGAGACCGTCGACATCGGTCAGCTGACGGCGTTGGAAGGCGTGTGGGAGCAGGGCACCAACCTGCACCACGCGCTCCTGCTGGCGGGCAGGCACCTGCGCAAGCACCCCGACGCCCAACCGGTGGTGCTGGTGGTGACCGACGGCGAACCGACCGCCCACCTGGAGGCGACCGGCGACGCGGAGTTCCACTACCCGCCGCTGGAGCGGACCATCGGCAAGACCCTGGTGGAGGTGGACGGCCTGGCCAGGCTGGGCGCGTCGATCACCGTGTTCCGGCTGGGCGACGACCCGAGGCTGACCAGGTTCGTGGACACGGTGGCCCGGCGCTCGGGGGGCCGCGTCATCGCGCCGGGGGAGGACGGCCTGGGCGCGGCGGTGGTCAGCGACTACCTGCGCTCGCGCAAACGGAGGTGAGGGTGGTTCCGCGCCGCGGCGCGGAACCACCGGGACGGGCGATCCGCTCCCGGCTCAGTCGCGCCGGTCGTCCTTGACCTCGTCCTTGGTCTCGCGCTCCCGCTCGGTCGACGCCAACGCCTTCTCCGTCACCGCGTCCGGCTCGGCCTGGCGCCTGCCCGGTCGGAGGGAGAAGTGCGACTCGTCGCGCATCCGCTCCACCATGTGCGGGTAGTGCAGCTCGAACGCGGGCCGCTCGGACCGGATTCGGGGCAGCTCGGTGAAGTTGTGCCGCGGCGGCGGGGAGGAGGTCGCCCATTCGAGGGAGTTCCCGAAGCCCCACGGGTCGTCGCGGCCCGCCGGGTCCCCGAACCGGTAGCTGCGCAGCACGTTCCACAGGAACGGCAGCACCGACGCGCCCAGCAGGAACGCGCTGATGGTCGAGATGGTGTTCATCAGGGTGAAGCCGTCACTCTCCAGGTAGTCGGCGTACCGGCGCGGCATGCCGATGTTGCCCAGCCAGTGCTGGATCAGGAACGTGCCGTGGAAGCCCAGGAACGTCGTCCAGAAGTGCAGCTTGCCCAGCGGTTCGTCGAGCATCCGCCCGGTCATCTTGGGGAACCAGAAGTAGATGCCCGCGTAGGTGGCGAACACGATCGTGCCGAACAGCACGTAGTGGAAGTGCGCCACCACGAAGTACGTGTCGGTGACGTGGAAGTCCAGCGGCGGCGAGGCCAGGATGATGCCGGTCAGGCCGCCGAGCAGGAACGTCGCCAGGAACCCGATGCTGAACAGCATCGGCGTCTCGAACGTCAGCTGCCCCTTCCACATGGTGCCGATCCAGTTGAAGAACTTGATGCCGGTCGGCACCGCGATCAGGAACGTCATCAGCGAGAAGAACGGCAGCAGCACCGCGCCGGTGGCGAACATGTGGTGCGCCCACACGGCCACCGACAGCGCCGCGATCGCGAACGTGGCGAAGACCAGTCCCTTGTAGCCGAACAGCGGTTTCCGGCTGAACACCGGGAAGATCTCGGACACGATGCCGAAGAACGGCAGCGCCACGATGTAGACCTCGGGGTGCCCGAAGAACCAGAACAGGTGCTGCCACAGGATCACGCCGCCGTTGGCCGGGTCGAACACGTGCGCGCCCAGGTGCCGGTCGGCGGCCAGGCCCATCAGGGCGGCGGTGAGGATCGGGAACGCCAGCAGGATCAGGATGCTGGTGACGAAGATGTTCCAGGTGAAGATCGGCATCCGGAACATGGTCATGCCGGGCGCGCGCAGGCAGCACACCGTGGTCACCATGTTGACGCCGCCGAGGATCGTGCCGAGGCCGGACACCGCCAGGCCCATGATCCACAGGTCCGGCCCGACGCCCGGCGCGTGCGTCGCGCTGCTCAGCGGCGTGTAGGCGGTCCAGCCGAAGTCGGCCGCGCCGCCGGGGGTGAGGAAACCGGCCATCACGGTCAGGCCGCCGAACAGGAACAGCCAGTAGGAGAACGCGTTGAGCCGGGGGAACGCCACGTCCGGCGCGCCGATCTGCAGCGGCAGGACGTAGTTGGCGAACCCGAACAGGATCGGCGTCGCGTACAGCAGCAGCATGATCGTGCCGTGCATGGTGAACAGCTGGTTGTACTGCTCGTTGGACAGGAACTGCAGACCGGGCCGGGCCAGCTCGCCCCGGATGAGCAGCGCCATCACGCCGCCGACCATGAAGAACACGAACGACGTGCCCAGGTAGAGCAGCCCGATCTGCTTCGGGTCGGTGGTGCGGAACAGCCCCAGCAGCACCGCGCCCCTCGACCGCCGCCGGACCGCGCCGGGGTGGGTGACGACCGGTTCCGGCTTGAGCGCGGTCATGCCGCCTCCCTCGTCCCGACGACGTGAGCCAGACCACATGCTCCTCCCCGCCGCCGGACCCGGCAAACGCTCGGCGGGGGTCCGGACGCCCCGACCTGCCGATTCGACCGCCGATGACGCCCGTTCGGGGACCCGCCCACCCGGCTGCCCGCCCACCCGCCTGGCCGTCCGAGCACCGCCGGCAGTCCGCGCGCCTGGCCGGAGCCGTCCCAGCAGGCGGGCGTTCCACCCCCGGCCGGCGCGCGAGCTAGTGTCGTTCACATGCAGACCTGGTCATCTACTCCTGTCCCGCGGGTAGCGGGAGAGCCGCGCCCCCTGCGGCTGTTCGACACCGCCGCCGGCGAGGTGCGGCCGACCGCCCCCGGCGAGACCGCCAGGCTGTACGTCTGCGGCATCACCCCGTACGACGCCACCCACCTGGGGCACGCGGCCACCTACCTGGCCTTCGACCTGGTCCACCGGGTCTGGCTGGACAACGGCCACGACGTGCACTACGTGCAGAACGTCACCGACATCGACGACCCGCTGCTGGAGCGGGCCGAGCGGGACCAGGACGACTGGGTCGTGCTCGGCATGCGGGAGACCGCGCTGTTCCGCGAGGACATGGTGGCGCTGCGGGTGCTGCCGCCGCGCGACTACATCGGCGCGGTCGACGCGATCCCCGAGGTGGTCGAGGTCATCGCGAAGCTGCTGGCCGGCGGCGCCGCGTACCGGGTGGACGACCCGGAGCACCCGGACGTGTACTTCGACCACGCGGCGTCCGGGCGGTTCGGCTACGAGTCGAACTACGACCTGGCGACGATGAACGAGTTCTTCGCCGAGCGCGGCGGCGACCCGGACCGGCCGGGCAAGCGGCACCCGCTGGACGCCCTGCTGTGGCGGTCCGCGCGGCCGGGCGAGCCGTCGTGGCCGTCCGAGCTGGGCGACGGCAGGCCCGGCTGGCACATCGAGTGCAGCGCCATCGCGCTGAACCGGCTCGGCACGTCGTTCGACGTCCAGGGCGGCGGGTCGGACCTGATCTTCCCGCACCACGAGTTCTCCGCCGCGCACGCCGAGGCGCTGACCGGCGAGCACCCGTTCGCCCGGCACTACGTGCACGCGGGCATGATCGGGCTGGACGGCGAGAAGATGTCCAAGTCGCGCGGCAACCTGGTGTTCGTGTCGAAGCTGCGGGCGGAGAAGGTCGACCCGAACGCGGTGCGGCTGGCGCTGTTCGCGGGCCACTACCGCAGCGACCGGCCGTGGAGCGCGGAGCTGCTGGCCGGGGCCGAGGCCAGGCTGGCGACCTGGCGCCGGGCGGCGGCCCTGCCGTCCGGGCCGAGCGCGGTCGACGCCGTGGCCCGCCTGCGCGACCACCTCAGCGACGACCTGGACACGCCGAAGGCGCTGGCGGCGCTGGACGCGTGGGCGGCCGAGGCCCTGTCGACCGGCGGTTCCGACGCCACCGGCCCGACCCTGTTCCGCGCGGCGGCCGACTCGCTGCTGGGCGTGGAGCTCTAACCGCCGGCGATGCGCCGGGCGTGCTCGATCGCGCGCTCGGCGCCCTCCTCGTCACCGGTTTCGCGCAGCACCGCCGCCAGGCCCGCGTAGTAGTTGCCCAGCCGGGGGTGGTCCGGCCCGAAGACCGATTCGGTGACCGCGACGGCGTGCCGCAGCAGGGGCACGCCCTCGGCCACGCGGCCGAGCCGCAGCAGGGCGTACGCCAGGTTGTTGTGCAGCTCGGCGACGTCCGGGTGCTCGGTGCCCCACGCGGCCTCGGCGATCGCCAGCGCACGTCGGTAGTGCGCCTCGGCCGCCGCCGGGTCGCCGAGTTCCACCAGCACGATCCCGAGGTTGTTCAGCAGGCTGACCCGGGACAGGCCGCGGCTCAGCGCGACCGCTCGTTCGAGCAGCGGCCTGGCGTCGGCGGGTCGGCCCGCGACGCGCAGCATCTCGCCGAGGTTGCCGAGGCCCGTCGTCACGACGGGGTGGTCGGGGCCGTGCGCGGCTTCGAGCAGGGCGAGGGCGCGTTCGCCCAGGCGGGAGGCGTCGTCGTGGCGGCCGATGTCGCTCAGCACCGAGGCGTGGTTGGCGAGGATGACCGCCACCTCGGGCCGGTCGTGGGGGAAGTGCTCGACGGCCAGGGAGGCGGCCCGGCCGCTCATCACCCCCGCGTCCGCCAGGCGACCGTGGATGCGCAGGTAGATGGAACTCCGGTCCAGCAGGACGACGACCCGCCGCAGGAGTTCGGCCGCCGCCGGCGGCACGTCGTCCGCCGTCACGGCGAGCACGTGCGGCAGGAACGCGCGCCACGTCGGCCAGGTCGCCGGCTCCGACTGGATCGAGTGCGGCAGGTGCCGGACCAGCAGGCGGGCCGCCGTGGCGCGGGCGCGGGTCTGCCGCTCCGGGTCGTGCGCGCGCAGGGCCTCGCGCAGCAGCCGGTGCACGATCGTCAGCTCACCGGAGCCGCGGCGGACCAGGTAGTGGTCCAGCAGCGCGCTGACGGTGTTGTTGCAGGTGATGGGGTCGGCCATGGCCTGCGCCAGCGGCTCGGGCAGGCTGTCGGCGCGCTCGGTGAACAGCTCCAGCGGCACCGGTTCGGGCGCCAGCTGCGCCAGCAGGTCGAGCAGCTGGAGGGCGGCCGGGTGCCGTTCGCCGAGGGCGATCAGCGAGACGTCCCACTGGGACGCCAGCGCGCCGTCCCGCCCGGCCACCCGGCCCTGCTTGATCATCTCGGTGGTGCGCGAGCGGAGCAGGTCGGTGTAGTCCGCGACGGCCAGGCCGGTCGCGTTGACGTAGGCCGCCGCCTGCTCGATCGCCAGCGGCAGGTCGGCGACCACCTCGGCGAGCGCCGCCAGCTCCCGCGCCCCGGCGGCCGGCAGGCGCCGCTCCAGCAGCGCCACGCTGTCCGCGCGGTCCAGCACGTCGAGGTCCAGCACGTCCCCGAGCACGTCGAAGCCCGCGCGCCGGGTGGTGACGACGACCCGGCCGGGCCCGGAGGGCAGGTGGCCGCGCACCGCCTCGACGTCGTCGGCGTTGTCGAAGACGAGCAGCCAGCGGTCCCGCCGCCGCAGCTCGGCGTGCACGGCGGCGACCGGGTCGCCGGTCAGGCCGAGGGCGTCGGCGAGCGCCGCGAAGTGGTCCGGGACGACGGCGGGCTGCTCGGCGGGCACCCACCACACGACGTCGTGGTCGGCCGCGAACCGGTGGGCGTACTCGATCGCCAGCTGGGTCTTGCCGACGCCGCCCATGCCGCGCACCGAGTGCACCGACACCGTGCCGGACGACCGGCGCAGCCGGTCCAGCTGGTCCGCGCGCCCGGTGAAGTTCGGGTTGCGCGGCGGCACGTTCCACACGTCCGGCAGGGCGCCGGGGAAGCGGGGCGGCGCGCCGGGGAACGCCGGGGGAGCGGCCGGTTTGGCGCGGCCGGTCAGCGCGCCGCGCACGGCCTGGCGCAACCGCTGCGCGGCGGCCGGCTCCGCCAGCCCGAACAGGTCCTCCGACGTGGCCGACCCCAGCAGCCCCGGCCGTTCGCAGTCCTCCACGCGCAGCACGATCAGCTTCCGCCGCTCGCCGAGCGGGTCGTCGCGCCACGCCGCCTGCCACTCCGCGCGGCCGTACGCGGAGGACAGGTACGCCGACGACAGCACGGCGATCGTCCGCTCCGCGCCCTGGACCGCGTCGTGCAGGCGGTCCACCCAGTTCGAGCCGGGCACGAAGTCCCACGCCTGCACGAGCACCCGGTGGCCGTCGCCCTCCAGCTGCCAGGCGATCCACTCCGCCCACGCCCGGTCGGCGCCCGCGCACGAGACGAAGAAGTCCGACTCCACCCGATCATCGTGGCGCAAGTCGCGGCGCCGGCGCGACGGGGCCGCCCCCGGGATCGGAGACGGCCCCGCCGGTCGCGTCACGCTCAGACGTCGAGCGTCCAGCTGTTGATGTAGCCGGTGTCCAGCAGCGCCGCGTCGCGGACGCGCAGCTGCCAGGCGCCCGCGGCCACCTCGGAGGAGGCGTTCACGGTGAAGGTGCGGTTGATGTTGTCGGCGCTGCCCCCGCTGCGGTTGTGCAGGTTGTAGACCGAGCCGTCCGGCGCGACCAGGTCCACGACCAGGTCACCGATGTAGGTGTGCACGATGTTCACGGCCACCGTGGTGGCGGCCGAGGCGTTGCCCGCGCACGCCAGCGAGATCGTGCTGCTCACGGTCGAGTTGTCGCCGATCGTCACGTCGGTGCCGTTGGTGGCCGGGTCGCAGCCGCCGCCCGCCGACGTGATCGCCCACGAGAACGAGGTGCTGCCGGTGCGCGACGCCGAGTCGGTCGCGGTCACCGTCACCGAGTAGGAGCCCACGGTGGTCGGGGTGCCGGTGACCAGGCCCGAGGAGCTGATCGACAGGCCGGGCGGCAGGCCGGTGGCCGAGAACGCGTACGGCGCGGAGCCGCCACTGGCCGAGAGCTGCAGGCTGACGGCGTTGCCGACGACGGTCGACTGGTTGCCGGGGTTGGTCACGCTCGGGCCGCCGGGGGTCGCCGTGCCGGTGAACAGCAGCTTGTTCGGCGAGCCGGTGCCCGGGCTGGTGATCTTGTCGGAGGTGGCGGCGGCCACGATCGCCGCGTTCACCGTCGGCGGGGTCGCGGTCGGGTTGTCCGCCAGGTACAGCGCGACGGCGCCCGCGACGTGCGGCGAGGCCATCGACGTGCCGCTGATGGTGTTGGTGGAGGTGTCGTTGGTCATCCACGCCGAGGTGATGTTCTGACCGGGCGCGAAGAGGTCGGTGCAGGTGCCGAAGTTCGAGAACGAGGCGCGCGCGTCGGTGTTGGTGGACGCGTTCACGCTCAGCGCCTCGGCGACCCGCGCCGGCGAGTAGTTGCACGCGTTGGCGTTGGAGTTGCCCGAGGCCACGGCGTAGGTGACGCCCGAGGCGATGGAGTTGCGCACCGCGGTGTCCAGGGCGGTGTCGACGCCGCCGCCGAGCGACATGTTCGCGACGGCCGGCTTGACGGCGTTCTGGGTGACCCAGTTGACGCCGTTCACCACGCCCGCCGTGGTGCCGGAGCCGGCGCAGTTGAGCACCTTGACCGCGATCAGCTGCACGCCCTTGGCGACGCCGTGCGCGGTGCCGCCGACGGTGCCGGCGACGTGGGTGCCGTGGCCGTTGCAGTCGGTGTTGTTGCTGTCGACGGTGTTGGTGCCCCAGGTGGCCCGGCCGCCGAAGTCCTGGTGCGTGGTCCGGATGCCGGTGTCGATGATGTACGCCCGCACGTTGGCCGCGGTAGTGCTGTAGTTGTAGGCGTTGTCCAGCGGCAGGTTGCGCTGGTCGATGCGGTCCAGGCCCCACGACGGCGGGTTCTGCTGGACGGCGTCCAGCGTGATCGGCAGGTCGGCCTGCACGAACGACACCCGCGGGTCGGCGGCGAGCCGCCTGGCCTGCGACGCGGACATCGTGGCGTGGAAGCCGTTCAGGGCGTGCTGCCAGGTCACCCGGACCTGGCCGCCGTACCTGCCGACCAGCGCGGACGCGGTCGAAGCGGACGCGGACCTCGGCGAGGCGGAGTCGTTGAGGGCCACGATGTACGAGCCGGGGACGGCGTCGGCGCGCTCGGCGCCCAGCACGTCCGCCTCGGCCGCCGCCACGCCGACGTTGGCGAGCGTGAACGCGGCCGCGGACACGGCTGCCAAGCCGAGCACGGCCAGTCTTCCGGTGGTGGTTCGGGCGTCTCCCATGACAGGGTTCTCCGTTTTCGGGCAGGGCTGCGCGGCCGTGCCGGGCGGGTGCGCCGGTCGGCCGAGCTGTGCAGGGGATGGGACGTCCGCGCGAACATGTGGAGCGACCTGGTCACATGCATGGTCGGGACAAAAACGGGCGACCAGTAGCGCCGTTAGTCGTAACTAGGTCGAATCGGGACCGATCAGGAACGATCAGCGTCGCCCAAGTGCTCGTCCCGGTACTTCCGCCAGCTCTTCAGCAGGTTCGGCAGCTCGGCGTGGACGAACTGGAAGAACATCAGCGTCTCGGCGATGCGCTTGCCGGCGGGGGTCCGCTCGCCGAGCAGCCCGATGCCCTCCTTGAGCGGGCTCTCCCAGCGGCGGAACATCTCGTCGCGGCGGAACAGCGCCTCGTACCAGACGTCGTCGAAGACGCGGTAGAGGTCGCGGCGGGAACCCGTCTCCCGCTCCCGGCTGATCAGGTTCACCTGGCTGAGGTAGCGGATGGCGCCGGAGATCGCGGCGGGGGAGACGCGCAGCTGCTCGGCCAGCTCGGCGGCGGTCATCCCGCCGGAGTCGGTGCACAGGAGGGCGACGAACACCCGCGACGGCATCCGGGGCAGGCCGGACTCGGTGAACACCGAGGAGAAGCGCTCGATGAAGCGCAGCACCGCCTGGTCGTCGCGCTCGCCCACGTGTGTCACCGCCGGACCGTCCCTTCGGGGCTCTTGAACGGGTGGCAGTTTATACGCTTCCTTAACTTCACGAAATTCTGAAAAGACTGTAATTTTCTGGTCATGAGTGCTGCTATCTCGGTGTCGGGCCTGGTCAAGACGTTCGGCCCGACACGCGCGTTGGACGGTCTGGAGCTGACCGTCCGCGAGGGGGAGGTGCACGGCTTCCTCGGCCCCAACGGGTCGGGCAAGTCCACCACCATCCGGGTGCTGCTGGGCCTGCTGCGCGCCGACGCGGGCTCCGCGTCGCTGCTCGGCGGCGACCCGTGGCGCGACACCGCCGAGCTGCACCGCAGGCTGGCCTACGTGCCGGGGGACGTGAGCCTGTGGCCGAACCTGACCGGCGGCGAGGTGATCGACCTGCTGGGCAGGCTGCGCGGCGGGCTGGACGAGAAGCGCCGGGCCGAGCTGCTGGAGCGCTTCGAGCTGGACCCGCGCAAGAAGGGCCGCACCTACTCCAAGGGCAACCGGCAGAAGGTGGCGCTGGTGGCGGCGCTGGCCTCGAACGTGGAGCTGCTGATCCTGGACGAGCCGACCTCCGGGCTGGACCCGCTGATGGAGGCCGTGTTCCAGGAGTGCGTCAACGAGCTGCGCGGCGCGCGGACCGTGCTGCTGTCCAGCCACATCCTGGCCGAGGTCGAGGCGCTGTGCGACCGGGTCAGCATCATCCGCAACGGCCGCACGGTGGAGACCGGCACGCTCGCCGAGCTGCGCCACCTCACCCGCACCGGCGTCTCCGCGGAGCTGGCCGGGCCGCCCGCCGGGCTGGCCGACCTGACCGGCGTGCACGACCTGCGGGTCGACGGGACGCGGGTGCGGTTCGAGGTCGACACCGACCACCTGGACGCGGCGCTGCGCGTGCTGGTCGGCGCCGGCGTCCGCACGCTGACCAGCCAACCGCCCACGTTGGAGGAGCTGTTCCTGCGCCACTACGAGGACGAACTGCCCTCCGCCCGGGTCGACGGGGCGGTGTCGTCGTGACCGGCCTCGGCTCGCTGGTGCGGCTGGCCCTGCGGCGCGACCGACTGCTGCTCGCGGTCTGGGTGGTCGGCCTGGTCGGCATCACGCTGACCACCGCCTCGACCGTGGGCGAGCTGTACGGGACGGCCGAGTCGCGGCGGCAGCTCGGCGCGACGGCGGGCGGCAACCCGGCGTTCCTGGCCATGCTCGGCCCGCTGCACGACGCCTCGACCGTCGGCGGCGTGGTCGCCTGGCGGTGGGGCGTGTTCGGCGCGCTGCTGGTCGGCCTGATGAGCACGTTCCTGGTCACCCGGCACACCAGGGCGGAGGAGGAGACCGGCCGGCTGGAGCTGATCGGCTCGGCCGTCGTGGCCCGGCACGCGCCCCTGGCCGCGGCCGTGGCGGTGGCGCTGTCGGCGAGCGCGGTGATCGGCCTGCTGATCGCGCTCGGCCTGGTCGCCCAGGGCGAGGCGGCGTCCGGGTCGTTCGCGCTCGGGCTGGCGTTCGCGTCGGTCGGCTGGGTGTTCGCCGGCGTCGGCGCGGTCGGGGCCCAGCTGTCCGAGAGCGCCCGCACCGCCAACTCGATCTCCGGCGGCGTGCTCGGGGTCGCCTACCTGCTGCGCGCCGTCGGCGACGCGGCGGGCGACGAGGGGCCGACCTGGCTGACCTGGTTGTCACCGCTGGGGTGGCTGGAGCAGACGAGGGCGTTCGCGGGCGACCGGTACTGGGTGCTCCTGCTGCCGGTGGCGTTGGCGGCGGTGCTGCTGGTGGTGGCGTCGATCCTGGTGACCAGGCGCGACCTGGGCGGCGGCCTGCTGCCGACCCGGCTCGGCCCCGCCCGCGCGCCCGGCTCGCTGGGCGGCGCGTTCGGCCTGGCCTGGCGGTTGCAGCGGGGCGTGCTGGTCGGCTGGACGCTCAGCCTGTTCGTGCTCGGCGCGGTCTACGGGTCGGTGGCGCGCGGTGTCGAGCAGATGCTGGAGGCCAACCCGGCGCTGGAGGGGATCATCTCCCGGATGGGCGGCGCGGGCGCGGTCGTGGACGTCTACCTGGCGTCCATCCTCGGCATCATCGCCCTGTTCAGCGCGATCTACGTGGTGCAGGCGACGCTGCGGCTGCGCGCCGAGGAGACCGCGTTCCGGGCCGAGCCGGTGCTGGCCACGCCGGTCAGCCGGTTCGCGTGGGTCGGCAGCCACGCGCTGTTCGCCACCGCCGGCGCGGTCGTGGTGCTGGCCGCCGCCGGGGCGGGCGCGGGCCTGGTGCACGGCGTGCGCGTCGGCGACGTCGGCGGCCAGGTCGCCCGGCTGGTCGGCGCGGCGCTGGCGCACGTCCCGGCGGTGTGGGTGGTCGCGGGCCTCGCGCTGGCGCTGTTCGCGCTGGCGCCGAAGCTGGCGTCGGCGAGCTGGGCGGTGATCGTGGTGTTCCTGGTCCTCGGCCAGCTCGGACCGCTGCTGCGGCTGGACCAGTGGGCGATGGACCTCTCGCCGTTCACGCACGTCCCGAAGGTGCCGGGCGCGGAGCTGACCGCCGCTCCGCTGCTGTGGTCGGCACTGGTGGCGGCGGCTTTGTTCGCGGTCGGGTTCGCCGGTTTCCGCCGGAGGGACGTCGGCTGATCTGAAAGAAGGCTTTCGAAAGAGGTATTTCAGGTTTATCGTCGGGGCCATGGACCTCCCACGGCCCCGACGGATCACCGATGCCGACGCGCTCAAGGCGTTGGCGCACCCCCTGCGGGTGGCGCTGCTCAACCACCTGCTGGCGGTCGGGCCCCGCACGGCGAGCGAGTGCGCCGAAGCGGTCGGCTCGACCGCCTCCAACTGCAGCTGGCACCTGCGGCAGCTGGCCAAGGCCGGGTTCGTGGAGCGCTCCGGGACCGGTGACGGGCGGGAACGGCCGTGGCGGGCCACCTCGGTCGGCTACGACGTCGGCGCGTTCGCCGACGACCCGGAGGTCCGCAGCCGGCAGGACGCGCTGCTGGCCCTGGGGCTCAACGAGGACAACCGGCTGGTGCAGCGGTTCCTGGACCGGCAGCACGAGCTGCCGCGCGAGTGGCTGCACGCCGCCGCGATGCACGGCTACTCGGTCAACGCCACCGCCGAGGAGCTGACCGGGCTCCTCGGCATGATCGACGACATCCTGCGCCCCTACCTCGTGCCGGTGCGCGAGGACGCGCCCGAGGGCGCCCGGCCCGTGCACATCGGCATCCGGGCCTTCCCGCTGTGACCGGGCGGCGGTCGTCCGGTCTGAGGCTGTCCGGTCCGCTGGGCGCGCCGGCGTTCCGCCGGCTGTGGGTCGCCGGGTTCGTCTCCGAGGTCGGCGACTGGGTGCTGCTGGTCGCCCTGCCGGTGTACGTCTACCAGCGCACCGGCTCCGCGGCGGCCACCGCGACGACGTTCGTGGTGGCGCTGCTGCCGAGCCTGGCGCTGGCGCCGCTGGCCGGCGTCCTGGCCGACCGCTGGGACCGGCGCAAGCTGATGCTGCTGGTCAGCCTCGCCCAGGCGGTCGCCCTGCTGCCGCTGCTCACCGGCGACCTGGTGCTGGTCAACGTGGTGACGGCGGTGCAGGCCGGGCTGGCGGCGTTGTTCGAGCCCGCCAAGAACGCGCTGCTGCCCACGCTCGTGCCGCGGGAGCAGGTGCCGGCGGCCAACGGGCTGGTCGGGCTGAACGCCAACCTGGCCCGGCTGGTCGGCGCGTCGCTGGGCGGCCTGCTCCTCGGCGGCGCCGGGCTGCCCGGCGTGGTGCTGGCCGACGTGGCGTCGTTCCTGCTCGCGGCGGTGCTGCTGGCGGCGTTGCGCACCGAGGACCCGGAGCGCGCGGCGGGCAAGCCCGCGTGGCGGGCCTGGCTGGACGGCCTGCGCGAGATCCGCGGCCCGCTGCGGCCGCTGCTCGCCGTGGTCGGGCTGACGGCGGTCGGCCAGGGCCTGTTCATGGTGCTGTTCGTGGTGTTCGTGACCGAACGGCTCGGCGGCGGGGCGGCCGAGGTGGGCCTCCTGCGGGGCGTGCAGGCCGTCGGCGGGCTGGTCGGGGGTCTGCTGGTCGGGGCGCTCGCGCGCCGGTTCACGCCCGGCGGCCTCTTCGGCTGGGCGCTCGTCGCGTTCGGCGCGGTCGCCGCGCTCGGCTGGAACGCGCCCCACGTGACCACCGCGTCGGCGTTCTTCCTCGGCGTGTTCGCGGTGGCGGGCCTGCCGGCGGTGGTCATCGGCGCGGGGATGATGTCGCTGCTCCAGCTGCACGCCGCCGACGAGGTGCGCGGCCGGGTGATGGCGACGTTCCTCAGCCTCTTCGACGCCGGTCAGGCGCTCGGCATGGTGCTCGCCGGCGCGCTCACGCCCGTCCTCGGCCTGTCCGCGCTGCTCAACACCCAGGCCGCGCTGTACCTGGTGGCCGGCGTGCTGGCGCTAAGAGCACTGGCGGCACGGCGAAGACCAGCCCGGCGGGCACGAGGAACGCGGTGACCGGGTCCAGGTGGTACAGCGGCACGAACGCCGCCGGCGACGCCGACGCGCCCGGGAACCGCAGCGACCGCACCACCGCCACCGAACTGCCCCGGTTGCCGTCGTCCGAGGCCGGCGCCAGGGCGATCAGCCCGACGACCACCGCCTGGCTGAACGCGCCCGCCGCCCGCAGCAGCCCGGCCACCACCGCCGACTGCAGCAGCCCGACCCCGGCCGGCAGCACCCCGCCGACGGCCGCGCCGGTCAGCACGCACCGCCGCGCGCCGAACCGGTCGATCGACCACCCGGTGAGCCGCGCGGTGCAGATCGCGACCAGGCCGAACCCGGTCAGCACCGCCCCGCGCCCAACCCGAACTCCTCGCCCAGCCGCAACGCCACCAGGAACGCCAGCCCGCCCAGGCAGCCCCACGCGACGCACCCGACGGCGGCCACCCGTACCGTCCGCCGCGCGCCCCACCGCTCGCCGAGCGTGCCGGAGACCAGCATGAACAGGGCGAACGGCAGCAGGTAGCCGGTCAGCGTCGCCGCCGCAGCGCCCGCCGGGACGTCGAAGTCGGCGCCGACCTCGGGCAGCGCGGACGCCGTCATCGCGCCGCCGAACGGACCCAGGAACCCGTCGGCGTACAGCGCCGCCGGTCGAACCCGGGCGAAGGGCGTGGACGGTCCCCGGGTCACATCCCGGTCGGGCCGCGCCCCGGGCCGCGCCCGCGCCGGCGCAGGTAGCGCTCGAACTCGGCGGCGATCGCATCACCGCTGGCCTCGGTGATCTGGAGCTCCGCGTCGCCGCGCTCCTCCAACGCCCGCACGTAGTTGCGCACGTCCTCGTCCTCGTCGGCCATCTCGCTGACCGTGCGCTCCCACTCCTCGGCCTGCTCGGGCAGCGCGCCGAGCGGCACCTCGACGTCCAGCACCTCCTCGACCCGGTGCAGCAGCGCCAGCGTCGCCTTCGGCGAGGGCGGCTGGGACACGTAGTGCGGCACGGCGGCCCAGAACGAGATCGCCGGCACCCCGGCCTGCACGCACAGGTCCTGGAACACGCCGACGATGCCGGTCGGCCCCTCGTAGCGGGACCGCTCCAGCCCGTACTTCGCCGCCGCGGCCTCGTCGTACGCCGTGCCCGTCACCGGCACCGGCCGGGTGTGCGGGGTGTCCATCAGCAGCGCGCCCAGCGTGACCACCGTGGTCACGCCCAGGTCCTCGATGTGGCCCAGCAGCTCGGCGGCGAACTTCCGCCACCGCATGTTCGGCTCGATCCCGTGCACGAGCACCACGTCGGTGGCCGACCCCGGCGGTCGGCACACCGACAACCGGGTGGTCGGGAATTCCACCCGTCGGGTGACACCGTCCACCAATCGGACCGTGGGCCGGGTCACCTGGAAGTCGTAGTAGTCGTCCGGATCGACCTCCGCCAGCGGCGTCGCGTCCCACGTGAGCTGCAGGTGTTCGATCGCCGTGCTGGCGGCGTCGCCTGCGTCGTTCCACCCCTCGAACGCCGCCACCATGATCGGGTTGGTGAGCGGTTCGCTGGGGTCGAAGGGGGTCTGGGCGGCCTGGTCCGGATCGGTCACGGCGTCAGACTACGACCACCGCCGCACACCCGACGCCGTAGGCTTGGCGCATGTCGGATCGTGGCGCGCGGCCGTCGCCGGGCGGGTTCGCGGACCGCGTCCCCGCCGACCGCCCGGAAGCCGCGGGGACCGGCACGTCCGGGCCCGGTCCGACCGCCCCCGCCGTCCGCGCCGCCGGGAACCCGGTCCCCGGGGCGTCACGTCGGGGTGCCGAACCGGCCCGCCCGTGAGAGCGCGACCGCCCGCGTGGGCGCCCCCGCTGATCGCCGGCCTCGCCCTGCTCCTGATCTTCGCGGGCGGTCTGGCGCTGAGCGGTCGCGGCGCCGAGGAGCTGGCCCGGACGGGCGTCCGCACCACCGGGGAGGTGGTGGAGGTGCACGCCGGCGGCCGGTTCCCGGGCAGCGCCGAAATCCGGTACCGGGTGGCCGGCGTCCCCCGGACCGGGACGCTGGTCGTGGACGTCGCCCACCCGGCCTACCGCGCGGGCGACCGGGTTACCGTGCTCCACGACCGCGACGACCCCGACCGCTTCCGCACCCCGGAAGTCTCGAACGAGCCGTTCTGGACCCTCTCCCTGCTCGGGGTGCCCCTGCTGGGCGGCTCGTTCCTGCTGGTCAGGGGGATCGCGGGGTTCGCCGGGCGGCGGCGCGGCGGCAGGCACCGGACGAATGGAGGACCACGTGGGTGAGCCCGCGGCCGTCTTGTGGGACATGGACGGCACCCTGCTGGACTCGGAGAAGCTGTGGGACGTCCCGCTCGGCGAGTTCGTGGAGAAGCTGGGCGGCACGCTGTCGCACGCGACGCGGCAGGCGCTGGTCGGCTCCAGCACCGCCCGGACGATGGACCTGCTGTTCGCCGAGGCCGGGGTCACCCCGACCGGGGACGACCTGGTCGACGGCGCGGAGTGGATCAGCAGGCGGACCGAGGAGGTGTTCCGGGCCGGCCTGCCGTGGCGGCCGGGCGCGGCGCGGGCGCTGCGGGCGGTGCGGGACTCGGGCGTGCCGATGGCGCTGGTCACCTCGACCGAGCGGCGGCTGACCGAGGTCGCGCTGGACACCCTCGGCCGGGACCTGTTCGACGTCACGGTGTGCGGTGACGAGGTGGACCGCCGCAACAAGCCGCTGCCCGACCCGTACCTGAAGGCGGCCCGGCTGCTCGGCGTCGACCCGGTCGCGTGCGTCGCGGTCGAGGACTCGCCGACCGGCGTCGCGTCCGCCGTCGCCGCCGGCTGCACGGTGCTGGTCGTGCCCTGCGACGTGCCGGTCGAGCAGGGCGAGCGCCGCGTGTTCCGCGAATCCCTGGTGGGTGTGGACCTCGGGGTGCTCACCCCGCTCCTGGACCGCTGACGGCCGCGGTCAGGGAGCGCGCCGCGGCAGGGGGCAGTCGCCGCACGTGCCGCCGCCGTCGAGGCGGTAGTACAGGCAGCAGCTGCGCCGCCGGAACGCCACCTCGCCGGGGAACGGGATGAACTCGCCTGTGCCCCCGAACGGCGGCCCGGCGAACAGCTCGTCGATCACCGCGCCGCAGTCGACCCCGCTGCGGCTGATCGTCCGCAGCGCCCCGGCCGCGTTCGACGCCGCGTTGCCCCACAACAACCCGCGCGCCACCGGCGTGATCGCGCGCACCGCGTCCACCACCGGCTCCAACGACTCGGCGATGCCGACACCGCGCACCGGCTCCTTCAACCGCACCTGCACGCCGTCCGGGCCGTACCGCCACCACAGGTTGGCCGGGCGCACGTCGGGCGCCACCCCGCCCACGGCGCGCGCCGCGACCACCGGGCTCAGCACCCGCGCCGCGTAGCCGAGGAAGAACAGCGACGCGGCCACCCGCCGCTCCCCGGTGCGGTACCTCGCGGCGATCCGGTCGAGCGCGTCGGGCAGGGCGGGACCGGACAGCAGCTCCTCGCCGCCGTGCCAGTCGTCGCCGGGCCTGCCGACGTCGAGGGCGAAGAACGGGCTGAGGCCGCGGACCTGCCGCAGGGTGGCCAGAACCAGGGCGAACTCGGACACGACGCCCAGTCTGCCGCCGCGGGCGCGCCGGGCCCGCACCGGTGTCCGATCCGGCAGAGCCGCCCCGGCCGCCGATGGACCGGGCCTACGACAGGTAGAACGTCATCATGTCGGCGCGCACCGGCGGGAACAGGGCGTGCATCAGCTCGGCGTTCGGACCGGGGTAGACGTCCGGGAACCGCGCGGTGAGGCCGCGCAGCCCGTGCGGTCCGAACAGCAGCGACGCCAGCATGTCCGGCGCCACGCCCGCACCGCCCGCCGCACCGGGGGCCTGCATGACGCCGCCCGGCACGACCGGCCCGACCTCGCCCGCCTCGAACGGCAGCCGCACGTGCGAGCGGTAGAACGAGACGACCGCCTCGCCGACCCCGTCGCCGAACCCGCCGGCCGCCAACCGCCTGCCGAGCACCGGCCGCAGGTGCTCCAGCAGCGCGACCGGGTCGCCGATCCGCACGTAGTGCGACTCCGCCCCCTCCGGCGCGGGCCCGAGGAACGGCTCCAGCGCGTCACCCGCGACCGAGCCCGGCCGCTCGGTCACCCCGGTGGGCGCGGTCAGCGCGAGCAGCGCGCGCGCCGCGGCCCCGTCCACCGCCGCCACCTCGCACAGCCGCACGTCACCGTCCTCGTCCGGCGCGGTGACGCGACCGGTGGCGACCGGCACGCCGTCCCGCTCCACCAGGCACTGCGCGCTGCCCTCCCGCGCCACCAGCCACCGCCACAGGGCGGGGGAGTGCGGCATCGACAGGTCGGCCCGCGCCTGCTCGGCGTCCTGGAGCCGGGCCATCGCCGGGACGTCCTCGACCGCGCCCGCGCGCAGCACGTGCCCGCCGCCGTCGGGAAGGCCGGTCACCGGTCGGGTGGCCGGCACCGGGATCGCGTAGGTGTAGCCGAACTGCCGGTAGAAGTACGGGATGCCGAGCATCACGTTCACCAGCTGACCGCGGGCGGCGGACCGCTCGTGCGCCCAGCCCATGAGCGCCCGCACCAACCCGCGGCCCTCGTACTCCTCGTCGGTGGCGACCAGCTCGACCTGGCCCGCCGGGATCGGCAGCCCGTCGAGCACCAGGACCTCGTCCAGCAGCGTCGCGGTGGACACGACCCGGTCGCCGTCCACGACGACCGCGCACGCCTCCCAGCCCGCCTCCGGGTCCTCGACCACCAGGCGGTGGTCCACCGCGTCCTCCGGTTCGCCCCGCCGAGCCAGCAGCGCCCCGATCTGGTCGAGGTCGTCCGGTCGAGCGGTTCGCAGCGCCAACCCGTCGATCACCGGTGCAGTGTCGCGGTGTGGCGGAAGTCGCGCCAGCGCATTTTCGGTGGCTATCGCGGCCGGGTCCGCGCAGAATCCGCTGGTGACCTGGCTCCCCGCTGACTTCGCCCACCCGACCCGCGTGCCGCTGGACGCCGAGCACCACCTGCGGCCGATCCGCGAGTCCGATGTGGACATCGACTACCCGGCCGTGATGGGCTCGCGGGAGCGGCTGTGGTCGTTGTACGGCGAGAAGTGGGGCTGGCCGCCCGCCGACATGACGCACGAGCAGGACCGCGTCGACCTGGCCCGGCACGAGCGCGAGCAGGACGAGCACGAGTCGTTCAACTACGCCCTCCTCGACGCCGACGAGACCGAGCTGCTGGGGTGCGTCTACATCGACCCGGCCGGCGACGACGCGCGGATCTCGTGGTGGGTCGTGGACGCGCACGCGGGCACGGACCTGGAGCGCGCGCTGGACGCGTTCGTGCCCCGGTGGATCGCCGAGGCATGGCCCTTCGCGAACCCGGAGTACGGCATCTAGGGTTCGTGCGGTGACCCCGTTGTCCCAGTGGACCATCGTCGCGGTCTGCCTCACCGTGCTGGCGATGTTCGTGCCGTGGGCGTACTACGGCGACATCGACGTGGAGCTGTCCCGCCTGCCGCTGTGGTGGGCCTACCTCGGCGCGGCGGTGCTGCTGCACCTGTGCGCGTTGCTGCCCGCGCGGGTCGGCCTGGTCTTCCTCGTGGTGCCGATCGCGGCGGCGGTGGTCGTCGCGATCGGGTACGACGACGCGTCGGCCGTCTTCGACCACGTCGTCCCGGCGGTCCGGCCGCGTCCCGGCGTCGGCGTGCTGTTCGCGGTGGCGTCGGCGGTGGCCCAGGGGGTCGGCCTGCGGACCAGGGTCCGCGTCCCGGCCTGACCAGGGGTCTGCCTGCCCGCGACCGCTCGGGGGATGGGAGGATCACACCCCGTGAAGACCTTCGACGAGCTGTTCGCCGAGCTGAGCGAACGCGCACGCACCCGCCCTGAGGGCTCCGCCACCGCCGCGGCTCTGGAGGCCGGGGTGCACGCGCAGGGCAAGAAGGTGCTGGAGGAGGCGGGCGAGGTCTGGATCGCCGCCGAGCACGAGTCCGACGAGCGCCTGGCCGAAGAGGTCTCCCAGCTGCTGTACCGGGTGCAGGTGCTGATGCTCGGCCGCGGCCTGACCCTCGAAGACGTGTACAAGCACCTGTGATCCTGGAGGTCGCCGCGCTCGACGTCCGCTCCGGCCTGGAGGCGGACTTCGAGGCGGCGTTCGAGCAGACGACCGGTCGGCGTCCGCGCGCAGGGCGCGCACCGAGTCCGCCGCGCCCACCGGCGCCAGTCGGCGTGGGGCCCGACCGCGGGCCTCGCGCAGGGCCGTGCGGGCGGTGACGCCGGTGGCCAGGCCGTCGTCCACGACCAGCACGTCCTGCCCTTCGAGCCGCACCGGCCCGTCGCGGTACAGCTCCGACCGCCGCCGCGCCTCGTCCCGTTCGGCGCGACAGGTGTCGGCGAGGTCGTCGAGGCGCCTAGCGCTCCCGCACGAACAGCGACTGCGCGCTGCTCCCCACCGGACCCCGCTCGTCGTGCAGCGTGCTGGTCGCCACGCCGACCCCCGACGGACCGATCACCGTCCGGGCGTCCAGCGCGAACCACTCGCCGACCGGCTCGCGGTGCAGGTGCACGGTCAGGTCGGTGTTGATCGCGTACCACGTGCGGATGTCCACCCGGCTGGACACGCCGCTCGCCGAGTCGGCCGCGGTGAACAGCCGCTGCACCGCGCTCGGCTCCTCGCCCGCCACCACCCGCACCAGCGGCCGGGCCCACACCACGGCGTCACCGGGGGTGAAGATCCCGCCGCTGACCGAACGCCACTCCATCGCGGCCAGGTAGCCGCCCCGCCAGTGCTCCGGGACGGCCATCGGCTCGCACGACGACGGCGGCGCCAAGCGCTCGTCCCCGCCGGACGCCACCGCCGCCGTGTCACCGGCCACCATCCGCCACGCCCTGGCCCGCAGCACCGGCCGGCCGTCGTGCGCCAGCTCGGCCGCCAGCAGCTCCACCGACCGGCCCGGCCGCTCGACCGACGCGGTCACCGCCAGCTCGGCCACCGGCACCGGGCCGAGGACTTCGAGCACCACCCGGGACAGCACCGCCCCCGGCCGCGGCGCGCACCGCTCCAACGCCCGCGCCAGCAGCGCCGACGGCGGACCCAGGTGCTGGCTGTCCTCGCCCCACGGCCCGCTGGTGTGCGCGGTCGACGCGAAGCGGTCCTCGGCCAGCCGCTCGTAGAAGGCGTCCATCAGTCGGCCCGGTCCAGCGCGGTCTCCACGCCGGCGTCCGGCTCCGGCCAGCCCGGGTACGGCGGCGGCGTGCCCTCGAACGCCGGGCACAGCGCCTTGTGGTCGCAGTACGCGCACAGCTTGCCGGGGTTCGGCCGGAAGTCGCCGGTCTTGGCCGCGCGCAGGATGGCGTCCCAGATCGCCTCCAGCGTGCGCTCGAACCGGGCCAGCTCGGCCTCGTCGGGCTGGTAGGCCAGCGCCTGCCGGTCGGCCAGGTACATCAGCCGCAGCTGGCGCGGCACCACGCCGCGCAGCCGCCACAGCACCAGCGCGTAGAACTTCATCTGGAACAACGCCTTGGCCTCGCCGATCTCGCGCGGCGCGGCGCCCGTCTTGTAGTCGACCACCCGGATCTCGCCGGTCGGCGCCACGTCCACCCGGTCGACGTACCCGCGCAGCAGCACGCCCGAGGGCAGCTCCCACTCCACCAGCAGCTCGCGGGCGTCCGGGTCGAACCGGCGCGGGTCCTCCAGCCCGAAGTAGCCGTCCAGCAGCTCCTCCGCCGAGGCCAGCCAGGTCTCCTGCTCCGGGTCGCCCTCGGCGAACAGCTCGGCGAACTCGGGCCGCTCGGCCCGCACCCGGTCCCACGCCGGACCCACCAGCGACCGCGCCGTCTCCGGCACCCGCTCGGCGGCGGGCAGGCCGAACAGGTCCTCCAGCACCGCGTGCACCACCGTGCCGCGCACCTGCGCCCTGGTCGGCTTCTCGGGCAGCCGGTCGACGGCCCGGAAGCGGTAGAGCAGCGGGCACTGCTTGAAGTCGCCCGCGCGCGAGGGCGACAACGCCGGCCTGCGGACAGGACGCTCGGTGATCGTCGGCACTGCCATGGTCGAAACCATAGGCCACCACCCCGACAAGATCGGGTTCGAACCGGGGACCCGTGCGCCCGGCTCCCGCCGCGCGACGCCGTGATCCAACACAGTGCCGATACACCCGGCACCTTAGGCTCGGCACGTGGCGACGACGGGTGGTTGGCGGCGGCAGGTCGGCCGGGACGGCGGGCTGCCGCTGTTCCGCGCGGCCGGGATCCCGGTGCTGCTCGCGCCCTCGTGGTGGCTCGGCTCGGCGGCCATCGTCGTGCTCTACGCGCCCCTGGTCGGCCGGATCGCGCCCGGCGCCGGCGGCATCACCGGCGTGCTCCTCGCCGCCACCTTCGCGATCTTCCTCGGCCTGTCCGTCCTGGCCCACGAACTCGGCCACAGCCTGGTCGCCCTGCGGCTCGGCCTGCCGGTGCGCCGGTTGCGGCTGTTCCTGCTCGGCGGCGTGTCCGAGGTCATGCGCACCCCGACCCGACCCGGCCACGAGGGCGCCATCGCCGCGGCCGGCCCGATCGTCTCCATCGTCCTGGCGGGCGTGTTCGGCCTGGCCGCCGCCGCCATCCCGCGCCCGGACGCGGTCTGGCTGCTGGTCGCGCAGACCGCCTTCGCCAACGCCGCCGTGGCGGTGTTCAACCTGCTCCCGGGCCTGCCGCTGGACGGCGGCCGGATCCTGCGGGCGGGCGTGTGGGCCGTCACGGGTCGCCGGGCCACGGGCACCAAGGCCGCCGTGGTCGGTGGCGGTGTGGTGGCCGCGCTGCTCGTCGTCTGGGCGGTGTGGGGCGTGCTCGACGGCGCGGAGGACCGCTGGCTGCGCTTCGGCGTGTGCCTGCTGACCGCGTGGTTCGTGCTGGCCGGCGCGCGCGGCGAGCTCACCGCCGAGCGCCGCACCACCTGGCCGGACGGCCTGACCCTGGGCGAGCTGGTCCGCCCCGTGCTCCAGCTGCCCGCCGAGAGCCCGGTGTCGGGCGCGCTCACCGCGTCCGCCGGCCGGGGCGTGGTGCTGGTCCGCGCGGACGGCGTCGCCGCCGGGCTGCTCGACCGCGAGATGGCGCAGCGCCTGGCCAGCACCTCGCCGCACGCGCCCGCCGAGCAGGCCGCCGTGCCGATCCGGCCGGAGACCGTGCTGCTGGAGAACGAGACCGGCGCCGAGGTGGTCGAGCGCGTGCACGGCACGGCCGCCTGGGAGTACCTGGTCGTGGACCTGGAGGGGCGGCCCGCGGGCGTGCTGCGCCGCGAAGACCTCAAAGCCGCCCTGGACCGCCGCTGACCTGGCCGCCGCCCAGCAGCCCGGCCTCCTGCGCCAGGATCGCCGCCTGCACCCGCGAGCGCAGGTCCAGCTTCGTCAGCACCCGCGACACGTGCGTCTTCACCGTCGTCTCGCCGATGTGCAGCTTTCGCCCGATCTGGTGATTCGACAGCCCTTCGCCGAGGCAGCGCAGCACGTCCACCTCGCGCTCGGTCAACGAGTCCAGCGCGGCCGGCCGGGAGCGCGGCGCGACCGAGGCGAACTCCCGCATCACCCGCCGCGTCACGCTCGGCGCGAGCACGCCGTCACCGGCCGCGACCTGCCGCACCGCGTCGACCAGCGCGGGCGCCTCCACCGACTTCAGCAGGAAGCCCGCCGCACCGGCCCGCAGCGCGCCGTGCACGTACTCGTCCAGGTCGAACGTGGTCAGCACCAGCACCTCGCACACGCCGCCGAGCCGCCTGGTCGCCTCGATGCCGTCCACCCCGGGCATCCGGATGTCCATCAGCACCACGTCCGGCCGCAACCCGGTCGCCAACCGCACCGCCGCCTCGCCGTCGGCCGCCTCGCCGACCACCTCGACGCCGTCCGCGCCGTTCAGGATCATCACCAGGCCGGCCCGGATCGCCGCGTGGTCGTCGGCCACCACCACCCGGATCACAGCGGGAACTCCGCCCGCACGACCCAGTCGCCGTCGTCCTCCCGGCCCGCGCGGAGCGCGCCGCCGACCACCTGGGCGCGTTCCGCCATGCTCACCAACCCCGTCCCGACACCGCGCGGCCCGTCGGCCGCCTCGTTCCGCACGACCACCACCAACCGCCTGACCTGCCGTTCCAGCACCACCGACGTGCGCGCGCCGGGCGCGTGCTTCAACGCGTTGGTCAACGCCTCCTGCACGACCCGGTACGCCGCGACGTCCACGCCCGCCGGCAGCTCGGCCACGTCCGCGCCGCGGAAGTCCACCACGAGCCCGCCCGCGACGGCCGACTCGACCAGCCTGCCCACCTCCGCCAGCCGCACCGCCACCGGCTCGTCCACCGGGTCGTCCGCCCGCAGCACGTCGATCATGGTCCGCATCTCGGCCAGCGAGCGCACGCTGTTCTCGCGCACCGACTTGAGCACCGTGCGCACCGTCTCCGGGTCGTCCTCGCGCAGCGACAGCACCGCCTCGGACTGGATCGCGATCGCCGACAGGTGCCCGGCGACCACGTCGTGCAGGTCGCGGGCCATCCGGGTGCGCTCGGCGTTCACCGCCGCCCGCCGGTCCAGCTCCGCGATCCGGGTGACCTGCTCGGCGGCGTCCCGGTGCTGCCGCACGTTCGTCGACCACCACACCGGCACCACGAACAGCGAGAACGCCTGCAGCCCCGCGTAGAACGACTGCCGCCAGTCGCCGAGCACCGCGACCGCCACCGTGATGCCGACCGTCAGCACGGCCACCACCCCGACGATCGCCCGGTGCATCCCGCGCGACCCGTTCAGGGTGGCCATGAAGAGCACGTCGATGCACACCACCATCACCGGCATGGTCAGGCCGTAGCGCACGTCGACCACCAGGGCCGGGGTCACGACGGCCAGCGCCACGCCCGGCGCCCGGCGGCGGAACGCCTGACCGGCGCACGCGACCGCGAGGACCGCCAGCCGGACCCCCAGCGGCGCGTCCGCGCCCGGACCGCCGAGCACCAGGTCCATGTCGAGCCGGTCGAGCACCACGCCGACGGCGAAGAAAGCCGCCGCGACCAGCACGTCCCGGTGTCCACGGCGGAGCTGCACCCCGTCATCACAGCACAGCGCCCGACGTGCGGCGTCCTACGAACTGATGACGCGCGGTCGGTCGGCCCGACGACGCGCCCGAGGGGTCCGGGACCGCAGGCTCGGACACGTGGTTGATCCGCTGGTGGTCGTCATCGTCGCGTGCGAGGTCGGGTTCTGGGTCGTGCTGGGCGCAGGGTTGCTGGCCCGGTACGCGCTGAGGAGGCGCGGGCTGGGCGCGGCGCTGCTGCTCTGCACGCCCGTGGTGGACGTCGTGCTGCTCGTCGCGACCGTCTTCGACCTCCGCTCGGGGGGTGAGGCCGGGACGGCGCACGGGCTCGCGGCGATCTACCTGGGGGTGAGCGTCGCGTTCGGGCACTCGATGCTGCGGTGGGCCGACCAGCGGGTCGCGCACCGGTTCGCGGGCGGCCCGCCGCCGGTCAAGCGGCCCGAGCACGGGCCGCAGCGCGTCCGCTACGAGTGGCGCGAGTGGGGCAAGTTCGCCATCGCCTGGGTCATCGCGTGCTCGGTGGTGCTGCTGCTGACGCACGTCGTGGGCACGCCGGAGCGCACGCAGGCGCTGTGGGGGCAGGTGCGCGGCATGACGGTGGTCGGCGTCATCTGGCTGCTCGGCTGGCCCGTCTACCACACGGTCACCGAGCTGACCAGGTCGAACGCGCGGAAGACCACCGGCAGGGGTGACTGAGGCGACCGGTCCCGCCGACGGGTCGCCACCGCCCCCGTGCGACCATCGTGCGCTGTTGACGCGCGTCAAGCAGGAGGTTCGCCGCGGTGAGCACCGCCAGTGGTCCGTTCCAGCCGGGAGACCGGGTGCAGTTGACCGATCCGAAGGGACGGCACTACACGATCGTGCTCGAACCGGGCAAGGAGTACCACACCCACCGCGGCGCGCTGCCGCACGACAAGCTGATCGGGCAGCCCGAGGGGTCCGTGGTGGTCTCGGTCGGCGGCACGTCGTTCCTGGCGCTGCGGCCCCTGCTGTCGGACTACGTGCTGTCCATGCCGCGCGGCGCGCAGGTGATCTACCCCAAGGACGCCGCCCAGATCGTCATGTACGGCGACGTCTTCCCCGGCGCGCGGGTGCTGGAGGCGGGCGCCGGTTCCGGCGCGCTGACCTGCTCGTTGCTGCGGGCGGTCGGCGAGAAGGGCAGCGTGACCTCCTACGAGGTCCGCCAGGACCACGCCGACCACGCCATCCGCAACGTCGAGCAGTTCTTCGGCGAGCGGCCGGGCAACTGGTCGCTGACCGTGGGCGACGTGGTCGACCACGAGGGCGAGGTCGACCGGGTCGTGCTGGACATGCTCGCGCCGTGGGACGTGCTGCCCGCCGTGTCGCGCAGCCTCATCCCCGGCGGCGTGCTGGTGGTGTACGTGGCGACCACGACCCAGCTGTCGAAGGTCACCGAGGCGATCCGGGAGCAGCAGCACTGGACCGAGCCGCACGCGTGGGAAACCCTCGTCCGGCCGTGGCACGTGGTGGGCCTGGCCGTGCGGCCGGAGCACCGGATGATCGGGCACACGGCGTTCCTGCTGACCACCCGCAGGCTGGCCGACGGCGTCACCCCGCCCCGGCCGCAGCGCCGACCGTCCAAGGGCTGACCTGCGCGAACGGCCCCGCACGCGAGGTGCGGGGCCGTTCGCGCGACGGTCGCGATCAGTTGTCCGGGCAGGCGACCCAGCCGTCGTCGGTCTTCTTGAAGGGCAGCGTGTCGGTCTGGTCCTTCACGTACTCCTTCATGCTGTCGGGCACGCCGGCGAACTTGACCGACACGGTGGCCGCGGCCTCCGTGTCGCTCTTCTCCTCGACCTTGTCGACGGTCAGGTTGACCTTGATGTCCTTCGCCGCCTTCTGGGCCGCCTCGACCTGCTCCTTGAACTCCGGGGGCAGGTTCTCCAGCTCCTTCTCCAGCTCGGCGGCGAAGGCTCCCGGGTCGGTCGCCTTCTTGATGTCGTCGATCGTGCCGTGCTTCTCGGTGCAGGTCAGCGTCTTGAGCTTGTCGAAGTCGCGGGCGTTGACCGCGGCGACGTAGCTGTCGGCGGCGTCCTTGGCGGTGCCGTTGCTGCCGCCGCCCATCGTCAAGACCAACGTGATGACGACGCCGATCACGACCAGGGCGCCCACGCCGCCCAGGATCCAGGGCAGGGGGCTCTTCTTCGGCGGCGTGCCGTAGGGGTCGCCGAAACCACCCGGTTGGCCGTAACCGGGCTGGTTGAACTGGCCGGGCTGGCCGTACGGCTGCTGGCCGGGACCGGGCTGCCCCGGCTGCCCGTAGCCGCCGGGCGGCGTGCCGTAACCGGGCTGCTGCCCACCCTGTGGGAAGCCCTGGCCGGGCGGCGGGTACCCGCCGGGCTGCTGGCCGTATCCGGGCTGCTGGCCGAATTGGCCTGGTTGCTGGCCAAATTGACCCGGCTGCTGACCGTACGGACCCGGCTGCTGCGGCGGGACGGACATCACGTTCTCCTAGAACTTTCCGCTGGTGGCAGTGGTCACTGCCCGGACGACGCGCGTGGCTCTCGTTATGGGACGCACGGTAGCGGGTAGGTGGTTCCGGCAGACACCGGTATGGAGCAGTTGATCCGTCCGAGCGGGCGGTTTGTGTCATCACACGACTCCCGGGAACCCGCTGGGTGGCGGCTTTTGTCGGTGATCGCCGGTACCGTTGTCGTACGAACACGGGAGGAGGGTGCCGACATGCAGCACGGTCATCCCGGCAGCCAGCCCGATGAGGGTGGCGAGCTGAACAAGGGCAATAACTCTGGTGAGCTGACAGCGCAGATCAGGTTCCTGGAGGACGAGATCGCGTTGCTGCGCCGCAAGTTGACGGAATCCCCACGACACGTCCGCCTGCTGGAGCAGCGGTTGGCGGAGGCGACGGAGCGCGTCAGCCAACTGACCGAGCGCAACACGAAGCTCATCGACACCCTTCGAGAAGCACGCAGCCAGTTGCTCGCGCTGCGTGAGGAGGTGGACCGCCTCGCGCAGCCGCCCAGCGGCTACGGCGTGTTCCTGGCCAGGTTCGACGACGGCACGGTGGACGTGTTCACCTCGGGCCGTCGCATGCGGGTCTCGGTCTCGCCGGCGGTCGAGGCGCCGTCGCTGGTCCTGGGCCAGTCGGTGCGCCTGAACGAGGCGTTGACCGTGGTCGAGGGCGGCGACTTCGAGCGCACCGGCGAGGTCTGCACGCTGCGCGAGGTGCTGGCGTCCGAGACCGCCGACAGCTCGATCGGCCGCGCCCTGGTCGTGGGGCACGCCGACGAGGAGCGGGTCGTCTGGCTCGCCCAGCCGCTGATGGACTCGCCGCTCAAGGCGGGCGACTCGCTGCTGGTCGACTCGAAGGCGGGCTTCGCCTACGAGCGCGTGCCGAAGGCCGAGGTCGAGGACCTGGTGCTGGAGGAGGTGCCCGACGTCAAGTACGAGGACATCGGTGGCCTGTTCCGGCAGATCGAGCAGATCCGCGACGCCGTGGAGCTGCCGTTCCTGCACGCCGACCTGTTCCGCGAGTACAAGCTGCGCCCGCCCAAGGGCGTGCTGCTCTACGGCCCTCCCGGCTGCGGCAAGACGCTCATCGCGAAGGCGGTGGCGAACTCGCTGGCCAAGCAGGTCCACGCCGCCAGGGGCGAGGACCACCGCGAGGCCAAGAGCTACTTCCTCAACATCAAGGGCCCCGAGCTGCTGAACAAGTTCGTGGGCGAGACCGAGCGGCACATCCGGCTGATCTTCCAGCGGGCCCGGGAGAAGGCGTCCGAGGGCACCCCGGTGATCGTGTTCTTCGACGAGATGGACTCGATCTTCCGGACCCGCGGCAGCGGTGTGTCGTCCGACGTCGAGACCACGATCGTGCCCCAGCTCCTCAGCGAGATCGACGGCGTCGAGGGCCTGGAGAACGTGATCGTGATCGGCGCCTCCAACCGCGAGGACATGATCGACCCGGCGATCCTGCGGCCGGGCCGGCTCGACGTGAAGATCAAGATCGAGCGGCCGGACGCCGAGGGCGCGAAGGACATCTTCAACAAGTACCTGACCCCCGACCTGCCGATCCACGCCGACGACCTGGCGGAGTTCGGCGGCGACCCGGTGGCCTGCATCGACGGCATGGTGCAGCACACGGTCGAACGGATGTACGAGGAGTCCGAGGAGAACCGGTTCCTGGAGGTCACCTACGCCAACGGTGACAAGGAGGTCCTGTACTTCCGGGACTTCAACTCCGGCGCCATGATCCAGAACATCGTCGACCGCGCGAAGAAGGCGGCCATCAAGAGCCTGCTGGACACCAAGCAGCCGGGCTTGTCGGTGCGCCACCTGCTGGACGCGATCGTGGACGAGTTCGCCGAGAACGAGGACCTGCCCAACACGACCAACCCGGACGACTGGGCCAGGATCTCGGGCAAGAAGGGCGAGCGGATCGTGTACATCCGCACGCTGGTGACCGGCAAGAACCAGGAGTCGGGTCGGGCCATCGACACGGCGACGAACACCGGTCAGTACCTGTAGCGCCGCACCTGCGGCGTCGTCCACGACAACCCGCCTGGACAGCCCGCCCGGCCCTCGCGCCGGGCGGGCTGTCCGCGTGTCGGGGCGCTTCCCCGGCCGCTGCCTCTCGTCTTCGGCCCGCTCAGGACCGGGCGGTGACCAGGCCGGACTCGTAGGCCGCTATCACCAGCTGGGCCCGGTCGCGGGCCTGGAGCTTGTGCAGCAGACGGCCGATGTGCGTCTTCACCGTGCCGGTCGACAGGCGCAGCTCCTGCATGATCTCGGCGTTGGAGAACCCGCGCGCGATCAACAGCAATACTTCCTGTTCACGCTCCGTGATTTTTTCCAGCCGATCCACGCGCGGAGGGGGTGTTCTGGAGAACTCCGACACCAGCCGCCGCGTCACGGAGGGTGACAACAACGCGTCCCCGGCCGCCACTACCCGCACCGCCGCCAACAGGTCCGCCGGCGGGGTGTCCTTCAGCAGGAACCCGCTCGCCCCGGCCCGCAACGCCGCGTACACGTACTCGTCCAGGTCGAACGTGGTCAGGATGAGCACCCGCGCCGCCGAGAACGAACTGATCTCCCGCGTCGCCGCGATCCCGTCCATCCCCGGCATCCGCACGTCCATCAACACCACGTCCGGCGCCGTCTCCCGCACCACCGCCACCGCCTCGGCCCCGTCACCGGCCTCGCCGACCACCCGCAGGTCCGGCGCGGAGTCCACGAGCACCCGGAAGCTGCCGCGCAACAACGCCTGGTCGTCCACGATCACCACATCAGTCACGACACCGCCACCTCGTCCCGAACCACGACCCCACCACCCGTCTCCCACCCAACCCACCGGCGCTCACCACGTCGATCATGACAGCGCCCCCTCGGCCCGAACCGCCAAGCCTCCACCCGCCGCTACCCAGCCGACCCCCACGTCGCGCCCCACCACCCACTGCCACCCCGACCAGCCCACCTCTCCCCGCGCCGCCGCCGACAACCTCCCGTCCGCGTTCACCAGGCCAGCCACGACCACGGCCGCCCTGCCGCGCCTCGCCACCGGCGCGCCCGAACCACCCACCACCTGCAACCTCCCGTCCGCGATCACCAGGCCAGCCACGACCACGGCCGCCCTGCCGCGCCTCGCCACCGGCGCGCCCGAACCGACCGCCACCGGCAACCTCCCGCCCGCGATCGCCACGCCGCCCGTGACCGCTCCGGCCGACACCGCTAAGCCGCTGTCCGCCTGCGGCCCGGCGGGGGCGCTCCGTCGCACCTCGCCGTCGGTGCCCGAGCCGCCCGCTGTCGGCAGCCTCGCGTCCGCGATCGCCAGGTCGGCCACGTCCGCAGACGCCTTGGCCCGGACCGTTGAGCGGCTGTCTGCCCGCGTTCCGGCGGGGAGCGCCCTGCCGCGCCTCGCCACCGGCGCGCCCGGGCCGCCCACTGCCGGCAACTTCTCGTCGGCGATCGCCAGGCCAGCCACGATCGCGGCCGCCCCGCCGCACCTCGCCACCGCTGCCGCCGAGCCGCCCGCTGTCGCCGAGCCGCCCGCTGCCCTCGAACCGCCTGCTGTCGTCGAACCGTCCGCTGCCCTCGAACCGCCCGCTGCCGCCGGTCGGCAACCTCCCACCCGCGATCACCACACCGGTCATGACAGCGGCACCTCGGCGCGGACCGCGAAGCCGCCGCCTGCCCGCGGCCCGGCCGAGAAGGTGCCGCCGTACACCGCCACCCGCTCCCGCATCCCGATCAACCCGTGCCCCCCGACCCCACCGGCCAGCACCCTCTCCCCGGGCCCGTCGTCCACCACGGACACCACGACCGAGGAGTCCCCGACCACGATCGACACCTCGCACGAGGCCGGTGCGGCGTGCTTGACCACGTTGGTCACCGACTCCTGCACGATCCGGTACGCGGTCAGCCCCAACCCGTCGGGCAGCGAGCCGGACACCGACAGCGAAACGGACACCCCCGCCAGCGACGCCCGCTCGACCAGCGCGGGCAGGTCGTCCAGCCCGGGCATCGGCACCAGCTCGGCGGCTGCCTGCTCCGACCGCAGCACGCCCAGCAGCCGCCGCATCTCGACCAGCGTGCCCCGCGACGCGCTCTCGATCACCCGTAACGCCTCCTGCGCCTGCTCCGGCTGCGTCGCCGCCACGTGCACGGCGACACCGGCCTTGACCGTGATCAGGCTGAGGTTGTGCGCGACCACGTCGTGCAGCTCGCGGGCGATCCGCATCCGCTCCTCGGTCACCGCCCTGGACGCGGCCTCGGCGGCCTGGCGGCTCTCGTAGGACCGGCGCACCTGCGTGGTGCGCCCCAACGCCCACGCCGCGCCCAGCACCAGGCTCAGGAACACGGCCAGCCCGGCGGACTCCGGCCACGACTCGCTGATCAGCACCGCTGCCCATGCCGTGCCGAGCGAGCACCCCAGCGCGATGACGGCCACCCGGTGCGCGCTGACCGCGGCCACCATGTACAGCGCGAACGCCGTGGCGCTGTAGGGCTCCAGCGTGATGTGGACGAGCGTGGCCACGTTCTGCGCGGTCAGCACGATCACGAGCGTCAGCACCGGCCGCTGGCGGCGCAGCGCCAGGGGCGCGCCGACCAGCATCGCGACCGGGTAGCCCAGCCACGGCGAGACCCCGCTGTTCCGCGCGAACTCCAGGTACACGAGGACGAGCAGCACCGCCGCGGCTGTGTCCAGCGCGTACAGGTAGGCGGTCGGCAGGATCCGCAGGACTCGTGATCTCACGGTCGGGACGGTAATCGTCGGCGCGGCCGGTGGCGTCGGACCACGGTCCGACCCGAAATCAAGGACCGTGGTCCGATCCGCCCACCCCACCACCCCCGGCAAGCTCAACCCCATGATCGAAGTGAGGCACCTGACCAAGCGCTACCGCGCCACCCGCGCCGTGGACGGCCTGTCGTTCGAGGTCAAACCCGGCTACGTGGCGGGCTTCCTGGGCCCCAACGGCGCGGGCAAGTCCACCACCATGCGGGCGATCCTCGGCCTGGACCGGCCGACGAGCGGCGAGGCGCTGGTCGAGGGCCGCCGGTACGCCGACATCCGCCGTCCCGCGCACCACGTCGGCGCGCTGCTCGACGCGGGCGCGGTGCACGGCGGCCGGTCCGCCTACGACCACCTCCGGGTGCTGGCCCGCAGCAACGGCATCAAGGACAGCCGGGTGGTGGCGACCCTGGAGCAGGTCGGCCTGGCCGGGGTGGCGAAGAGACGGGTGGGGTCGTTGTCGCTGGGCATGAAGCAGCGCCTGGGCGTGGCGGGGGCCCTGCTGGGCGATCCGGGCGTGCTGCTGTTCGACGAGCCGGTCAACGGCCTCGACCCGGAGGGCATCCGCTGGATCCGCGACCTGATGCGCGGCCTGGCCGCGGAGGGCCGCACGGTCCTGGTGTCCAGCCACCTGATGAGCGAGATGGCCCTGACCGCCGACCGGGTGATCGTGATCGGCAAGGGCAGGCTGATCCTGGAGGCGTCCATGGCGGACCTGCAGGAGCAGTTCAAGAAGGACGTCCTCGTGCGCACGCCCGCGCCGGACGCCCTGGTGGCCGCGTTGACGGCCGCCGGCGCGCGGACCAGGTCCGAGGACGGCGCCCTGCTCGTGCAGGGGCTCGCCGCGCCGGACATCGCCGACCTGGCCGCCCACCACGACATCCGCCTGCACGAGCTGACCCCGCGCAGCGCGTCCCTGGAGGACGCCTACCTGGAGCTGACCGAGGACAGCGTGGAGTACCGCACCAAGGAGACGACCCGATGACCGCCGTGCTGAACTCGGAGTGGCTGAAGCTCCGCTCGGTCCGCTCGACCACCTACGTCCTGCTGGCGATCGTGATCGCCCTGCTGGGCGGTGTGCTGGTGTCGTACCTGATGACGGCCGACTGGGACACCTCGCCGCCGGACCTCCAGCAGAAGTTCGGCGCGGCCGACCCGAGCATCCTCGTGGTCCCGTTCACCCAGTTCTGCCTGGGGGTCCTGGGGGCGATGGCGATCACCTCGGAGTACGGCACCGGCATGATCCGCACCGCCCTGGTCTCGGTGCCCCGGCGCCGCGACTACCTGGTCGCCAAGACCGCCGTGGTGGCCGCCGCGTCCCTGGCCGTCGCCCTGCTCGTGACCCTGCCGGCCTACCTGGCGGGGGAGTGGATCACCGTCGGCCGCCCGAGCCCGATCTCCGCCCACGACTCGTTCGGCGAGGCCCTGCCCGAGCTGCTGGCGAACGTGGCGTCCATGGTCCTGCTGGCCCTGGTGGGCATGGGGCTGGGCTTCCTGCTCCGCTCCACCGCCGGCACCCTGGTGTCCCTCTGCGTCCTGCTGTACGTCCTGCCGACCCTGACCCTCATCCTGCCGAGCCCGTGGAACGAGCGGGCGTACGCGGTGATGCTGCCGGTGCTCGCGCCCCAGCTGTCGGGCGACATCCCGAACCCCCTGCTGTCCCCGCTGCAAGCCGGCCTGGTGATGGTCGCCTACCTGGTCCTGGCGGTGGGCGCCGGTGCGGCCGCCCTGCTGCGAAGAGACGCCTGAGCTCCGGCCGGGTGAGGTCGGTCGATCGGGTGAACTCGGCCGACGTCACCCGGTGGCCCGGCGGTGTGGTGCGACTCTGGTCCCGGCGAGCCCGCGACCGGGTGGGGGAGGTGTTTTTTTTGGGGGGGGGGGCGTTCGTGCCTGAGCAACCCGCCTACCCCGAACCCTCCGACTCCGAGCCCGCCGACACCGGTGCCGTCGTCGTCGGGGGAGGCACCGGCGTGGCGCACAACGTGATGCCCGGTGTCGCGGGCGGGGTCGTGCAAGCCGGGGTGCTGCACGGTGGCGTGCACCTGCACGTGGCACCGCCTCCGACCATCGCCGCGCAGCGGTCCTCGGACGCGTTGCCGCCGTCCGAGGGGGAGGCGTCCTCCGCGCGGCCGCCCGGCCGGGAACCGGGCGCCTCGACCCGCCGGACCCGACCGACGCGACCGGTGGGCCGGTTGGAGCCGGCCGCCGAAGAACTCGCGATGAGCGTGGGCATCCGCCTGCGGCGCGAGTACGAGCACCAGCAGGTGCACGACCCCTTCCCGCTGCCGGTGCGCTGGGCGCACGTGGTCGGGGAGCTGAGCGACCACGTGGAGAACATCCACGCCCGGCCGATCGGCGGTCGCGCGGAGCGGGTCGACCTCGACGGCGGGTTCGGCCAGGTCGCCGAGGTCTACCGGCGAGTGCCGACCGGCAGGCTGGTGGTGCTCGGCGACGCCGGTTCGGGCAAGACGATGCTGGCCACCCGGTTGACCCTGGACCTGCTCGGCGACCGCGAGCCGGGCCAACCGGTGCCGGTGAGGGTCGACGTCGCCTCGTGGGACCCGACCCGGACCGGGTTCCGCGCGTGGCTCGCCGAGCTGCTGGTCCGCGACCACCCCGGCCTCGCCCGGACCACGCCCGGCGGGGTGGCGCTGGGCGCCGCGCTGGTCGGGACCGACATGGTCCTCCCGGTGCTGGACGGCTTCGACGAGATCGCCAGGGGGCTGCGGGGGCCGGCGCTGCGCAAGCTCAACAAGGCCGACCTCCCGGTGGTGCTGACGAGCCGGCCCGCCGAGTACGAGAACGCCGTCGCCGCCGACGTGCTCACCGGCGCGGCCGTCATCCGGCTGGGCGTCCTGAGCCCGGCCGACCTGGCCGGCTACCTGCCGCGCGCCACCCGCAGCGACCCCGGCGCCGGCAGCGCCACCGGGACCGCCGGGACCAGGTGGCACCCGGTGATCGCGCGGCTGACCGCCGACGTCCCGGACGCCGGCGCGCGCAACGTCGCCGCCGCGTTGAGCACGCCGCTGATGGTCTCCCTGGCCCGCGCGATCTACAGCGACACCCCGGGGCGGGACCCGGCCGACCTGCTGGACACCGGGCGGTTCCCCGCCGCCCCCGACATCGAGGACCACCTGCTCGGCAGCTTCGTGCCGAGCGTGTACGACGACCCGGCGGACGAGCGCGAGCAGGACTGGCGCCTCGACCAGGTCCTCCGGTGGCTCGGCTACCTCGCGCGGCACGGCGCCACCCGGCGGGAGCCCGGCATCGCGTGGTGGGGGCTCGGCACGTCGCTGCCCGCCTGGTCGCGGGCCGTCGTGGTCGGGCTCGTGTCGATGGTGTCCATCACGCTGGTCTACGTCGTCGTGGGCGGTCCGCTGTCGGTGCTCATCTACGGCGGCACGATCCTCGACGGGTTGTGGCTCCAGCTCGTCAACGGCCTGCTCACCGGCGCGGTCGCCGGACCGGTGCTCGGCCTGGCGCACGGCCTGATGCGCCACCTCCGGGTGATCACCCCGGCCCCGTCGCTCATCCGCGTGCGGATGGGGCGGGGCAGGCCCTCCGGCGCGATCCCGCTCGCCAAGGTGCGCTCCAGGACCGTCACCGCGCTCATCGGCGGACTCGGCTTCGGCGCGGGGGTGGGGTTGCTGGCCGCCCTCCCCAGCGCGGCGGTGGTCACCCCGCGGACCGGGGCCGTGCTCAGCGCGGTGTTCGCCGCGGTGTTCGGCGTCGCGGCCGCCGCGGCCATCGGTGTCGCGTCGTGGTTCGAGTCGCCCGCCGACGCCGACGCGGCGGCGAGCCCGGGCGACTCGCTCAAGGCCAACCGCGACGCGGTGCGCACCCAGATGCTGCTGGGCGGCCTCGTCTTCGGGCTGGTGACCGGGCTGTGCGCCTACGCGTTCGGCGACCTGATCATCGCCCTCGTCGTCCCGGGCGCCGCGTACACGAGCCTCGGCTACGCACTCGGTGTCGGCGTCATGAACTGGATCTTCGGCGCGCTGGCCTACGCCGTCACCGCGTCCGCGTGGGGGCACTGGCTGATCGTGGCCAGGCTGTGGCTCCCGCTCACCGGACGGCTGCCGTGGCGACTGCGCTCGTTCCTCGAAGACGCCTACGACCGCGGTGTGCTGCGCCAGTCCGGCCCGGTCTGGGAGTTCCGCCACGAACGGCTCCAACGCCACCTCGCCGCCGGCCGCAGCCCCGACAGCCCCGCCCGCCCCGACAGCCCCCACGAGAACCACCGGAAGTGACGGCCTCGACCGCACACCGGCCCGCTCCCCACGACAGCCGACCTGCGGTGGCCACGACTCCCGGCGACCGGCGGCCGGCGGGGTGTCCGGTTACCGTGTCCGGCGTGCCCGACTTCGCCCTCGGCCTCGCCGCCCTCGGTCGCCCCGCGTACATCAACCTCGGCCGCGAGCACGCGTTGCCCGAGCACCGGGACGTGGACGCCATGCGCGCCCAGTGCCACGCCGTGCTCGACGCCGCCTACGCGGCCGGTGTGCGGCGGGTGGACGCGGCCCGCTCCTACGGCCGCGCCGAGGAGTTCCTGGCCCAGTGGCTGTCCGCGCGCGGTCACCGGGACGTGCAGGTGTCGAGCAAGTGGGGGTACGCCTACGTCGCCGACTGGCGGCCGGACGCCGAGGTCCACGAGGTCAAGGAGCACTCGCTGGACCGCTTCACCCGCCAGTGGCGGGAGACGGAGGACCTGCTCGGCGCGCACGTCGGGCTCTACCAGGTGCACTCGCTGACGTCCGACAGCGGGCTGTTCGGCGACCTCGACCTGCTCGTCGCGCTCGGCGGGCTGCGGGACTCCGGGGTGCGGCTCGGCTTCTCCACGTCCGGCCCGCGCCAGGCCGAAACGATCCGCCGGGCCCTGGAGCTGACCGTGGAGGGACGGCGGCTGTTCGACAGCGTCCAGTCCACCTGGAACGTGCTGGAGACGTCGGCGGGACCGGCGCTGGCGTTCGCGCGGGACGCCGGCGCGGAGGTGTTCGTCAAGGAGGGCCTGGCCAACGGCAGGCTGGCCGTCAACCCGCCGCCGCCCGTGCGCGAGCTGGCCGACCGGCACGGCGTGGGCGCGGACGCCATCGCGCTGGCCGCCGTCCGCGCGCAGCCGTGGGCCGACGTGGTCCTGTCCGGGGCGGCGAGCGCGGACCAGCTGCACGCCAACCTCAAGGCGCAGCACGTCGAGCTGGACCCGGACGAGCTGGCCGACTGCGCCGAACCCGCCGAGCGGTACTGGGCTACTCGGGCGTCGCTGGCTTGGGGGTGAGCCGCACCCGGCCGGAGTCCAGGTCGAGCGGCCCGCGCGGCGGCGCGGACGACTCCTCGTCCTCGCCCAGCATCAGCGACACCTGGCGCTGCTCCAGCTCGACGTGCTTGCCGCCCTGGAACAGGGTGGTGAACTCCTCCAGCACGGTCGCGGACACGACCGGGTGACCCTTGCGCCGTCGCGCCCACCTCGACAGCTGCTCCCCGGTCGCCAGGCCCAGCAGCAGCAGGGCGAGGCCGGGGATCGACATCGCGAAGATCATGCCCATGTGAACCACTTCCGGATCAGGACCCGGCCGTCCGGCACGACCGGCCACCCCGGGTCTTCCGCTCTCGCCCGCACCTCGTCCAGCGCCATCCAGCCGCCCCAGGCCACCTCCTCCGGCTGGAGGGTGAACGGCCCGTCGCTGCGCGCTTCGTAAACGTGCGCGACGTAGCGGATGGTTCCGTCGACGAACGGCGTGCGGAACCGGAACTCCGGCGTCGCCGAGACGCCCAGCTCCTCGCCCAGCTCGCGCACCGCGCACTCGTCCGGCGTCTCACCCGCCGCGACGACGCCGCCGCACGTCGGGTCGTACAGCCCGGGGTAGACGTCCTTGGTCCCGGTACGCCGGTGCACGTACAGCCGCGTCCCGTCGAGCGAGCGCACCACGATCACCGCGCACGCGTGCCACAAGCCCTCCGCGCGCATCCGGGCGCGCGTCGCCGTGCCGACGGGGGTGCCGTCGGGGTCCACCACCACCACTCGTTCCACGGGAAGATCCTCCCCAGGTAGTACCGGCCGGTGCTACCCCGGGCCGACGCCTGCCGACGTCCCCGCTTCCTACCGTCGTGGCGTTCGCGTCACGAGGAGGAGTTGTGCCCACATCCCTGCGGCTCGCGGTCGCCGAGTTCCGCAACCGGCCCGGCCGCGCCGTGCTGCCCGGTGTCGCCCTGGTCGTCGGCGTCGCCTGCCTGCTGGCGGCCCTGATGCTCAGCGACGCGATGGTCCGCGCCACGAACGACGGCACGCCCTCCGCGCCGGCCGGGGTGGACCTGGTGGTCCGCCCGCCGCTGCCCGGCTCCGACGCGGTCCTCGACCAGGCGACCGCCGACCGGGTGGCGCAGGTGGCCGGGGTGACGCTGGCGCAACCGATCCGCGAGGTCCGCGCCGACCTGCTGCTCGACGGTGGCCGGGCGAGCGGTCGCCGGGCCACCGCCGACGTCGAGCCGGACCGGGAGGACCTGCACCGCGTCCCGATCCTGGAGGGCCGTTCGCCCGGCTCGGACGGCGAGATCGCGGTCGACCGGGTCACCGCCCACGAGCACGGCCTGATGCCGGGCGCGGCGGTGCGGCTGGCCGACGCGGCGGGCAAGCCGCTGGACGTGGTGGTCCGGGGCGTCACCAAGCGCGGCTCGGTCGGCGAGGAGCCGCTGATCGTGGTCGGCGAGCGCCTGGCGGCCAAGCTCGGCGGCACGCCCCGGGTCGAGGCGCTGTACGTGGTCGGCGGCGACCGCGCCGCCGTGGCCCAGGCAGCGGGCGCGGACTTCCGGGTGGACACCAGGGCGGCCATCGCCGCGGAGCCCGCGGACAACAGCCTGGCCGCCGTGCTGCTGCCGTTCAGCATCCTGGCGCTGGCCACGTCGGTGTTCGTCGCCTCCGCGACCTACCGCGCCGTCTACGCGCAGCGCCAGCGGCACACCGCCCTGCTGCGCTGCCTCGGCGCGCACCGAGGACCACTCGTCTGGGCGAACTTGCTCGAAGCTCTGCTCACCGGAGCGGTCGCGGGCGTGGTGGGCGCGGTGCTCGGCGGGTCCGTGGCCTGGCTGCTGGCCAGGCTGTTCGACGCCACCGGCCTGTCCGCGCTGCTCGGCGCGGTGGAGCTGAGCCCGCCGCTGCTGCCGACCACCGGCCAGCTGCTGATCGGCGTGGCCACTGCGGCCGCCCTGAGCGCGTTCGCCGCGGTCCGGCCCTCGCTGACCGCCGCCCGCATCCCACCCCTGGCGGCGCTGCGGACGTCCGAAGGCCAGACGCCGGACCAGGCCGTGGTGCGCCGTCGCCGGGTCTTCGGCGTCGTGCTGGTCGCCGCCGCCGCGGTCATGGCCGCGCTCGGCGTGCTGGCGGCCGGTTCGCTGGCGGCGATCTTCCTGGTCCTGTTCTCCGGCATCACCGCGGTGTTCGGCCTGTTCGGCGTCCTCGGACCGGTCATCGTGCCCGCGCTGGGCCGGATCTTCGGCTCGGTCGCGAGCCGGTTCGGCGGCGCGCAGTGGAAGCTGGCCGCCGCCGAGGTGCGGCGGGTGCCGCAGCGGTCCGCGTCGGTGGCGATGCCGCTGCTCCTGGCCGCCGCCATGGTCACGTTCTTCGCCGTCACGGTCGGTTCGGCGCAGCGCATGGAGGACGAGTTCAGCAACGAGCCCCAGCCGGACGCCGTGGTGGCGGACGCGGGCGGGCGCGCGCTCGACGGCGGTGTCGGCGCGGCGGCCGAGCAGCCCGAGGCGGCGAGCACCGTCGTCCTGCACGGCGTCGAGGTCGACCAGCGCGACGGCGAGGGCTACGCGTTCCCGACGCTGGTCGTCGGCGCCGACCCCGACCGCCTGCGCGACTGGCTGGGCGGGCGGGGCGTCGGGGCCACCGACTTCACGACCGGCGCCGTGCTGCTCAACGAGTGGTACGCCGAGCGGTTCGGCGCGCGGCTCGGCGAGCCGTTCACCGTCCAGGGCCTGCCCGGCGGACCGCGCACGGCCACGTTCGTCGGCACGTTCACCGGCTCCCTGCTCGACGACGCCGACGTGGTGCTGCCCGACCCGGGGCTGGCCCCGGCGTCCAAGGTGCTGGTGGCGTTCAAGCCGGGCGCGGACCCGGCGGCCTACCAGCGGGGCGTGCGGGCCGCCCTGGCCGACGCGCCCACCGTCCTGGTGAAGACCAGGGCCGAGACCAGCGCCGAGAACCAGCGCTACCTCGACCTGGGCATCGTGCTGCTGATGGTGCTGCTGGGGCTGTCCGTCGCGGTCGCGGTGACCGGGATCGGGACCGCGTTGACGATCTCCGTGCAGGAGCGCCGCAAGGAGCTGGCGCTGCGCCGCGCGCTCGGCGTCACCAAGGGCGGCATCCAGGGCGGCGTGGTGGCCGAAGCGGTGCTGTTGTCGCTGGTCGGCGTGCTGGGCGGCGGTGTGTTCGGCCTGGTCTACGCGGAGCTGGCGCTGGCCGCCGTCGGCGTGTTCGCCTGGCCCACCGCAGCCGTGCTCCCGCTGCTGGTCGGTGGCGCGGGCGTGGTGGTCCTGGCGGTGCTCGCGGCGTTCGGCCCGGCCCGCGGCGCGGCCCGGATCAGGCCGGCCGCCGGACTCGCCGCCGGCTGAAACGTGACCTTCGTCCGGGCGGTGCGCGGGTGGTTGGTCGTAGGCTGGAGCCATGCGGCGGATCATGGGAACCGAAGTCGAGTACGGCATCTCGGTGCCGGGTGACGCGACGGCGAACCCGGTGCTCACCTCGACACAGGTGGTGCTCGCCTACGCGGCCGCCGCCGACATACCGCGGGCCCGCCGGGCGCGCTGGGACTACGAGGTCGAATCGCCGCTGCGCGACGCGCGCGGCTTCGACCTCGGCGCCCCCGGCGGCCACCCGGGCGACAACGACGTCGAGGACCTCGGCGCGGCCAACGTCATCCTCACCAACGGCGCGCGCCTCTACGTCGACCACGCCCACCCCGAGTACTCCGCGCCCGAGGTCACCAACGCGCGCGACGCGGTGATCTGGGACAAGGCGGGGGAGCGGGTGATGGAGGAGGCCGCGATGCGCGCGGCCACCGTGCCCGGCCAGCCCCGGCTCCAGCTGTACAAGAACAACGTGGACGGCAAGGGCGCCAGCTACGGCACCCACGAGAACTACCTGATGCAGCGCAGCACGCCGTTCACCGCCGTGATCGCCGGGCTCACGCCGTTCTTCGTGTCCCGCCAGGTCGTGGTCGGCTCCGGCCGGGTCGGCATCGGCGCGGCGGGCGAGGAGGCCGGCTACCAGCTGTCCCAGCGCTCGGACTACATCGAGGTCGAGGTCGGCCTGGAGACCACGCTCAAGCGCGGCATCATCAACACCCGCGACGAGCCGCACGCCGACGCGGACAAGTACCGCCGGCTGCACGTGATCATCGGCGACGCCAACCTCGCCGAGTACTCCACCTACCTCAAGTGCGGCGCCACGTCGCTGGTGCTCGACATGATCGAGGCCGGCCGCCGGTTCGACGACCTGCGGCTGCAGGAGCCGGTCCGCGCGGTGCACCAGATCAGCCACGACCCGACGCTGAAGACCAGGGTGGAGCTGACCAACGGGCGCAAGGTCACCGGGCTCGACCTCCAGTTCGCCTACCACGAGCGCGCCGCCGCGTTCGTGGAGCAGGAGGGCTACGGCGACCGGGACGTGCTGCGCGTGTGGGGCGAGGTGCTGGACGCGCTGGCCCGCGACCCGCAGGAGTGCGCCGACCGGCTCGACTGGGTGGCGAAGCTGCGGTTGCTCGAAGGTTATCGCGCCCGGGACGGCCTGGCCTGGGGCTCGCCCCGGCTGTCGCTGGTCGACCTGCAGTACTCCGACGTGCGGCTGGACAAGGGCCTGTACAACCGGCTGGTGGCCCGCGGCTCGATGAAGCGCCTGGTCGGCGAGGAGGAGGTGCGCGCGGCCGTCCTCGCGCCGCCGGAGGACACCCGCGCCTACTTCCGCGGCCGCTGCCTGGAGCGCTACCCCACTTCGGTGGCCGCCGCGTCGTGGGATTCGGTGATCTTCGACCTCGGTCGGGAATCACTCGTTCGGATTCCCACCCTGGAACCGCTGCGCGGCACGAAAGCCCACGTCGGAGCCCTGTTGGAAGCCTCCGACACAGCCGAGCAACTGGTGGAGGCGCTGACCCGGGGCTGATCAACAGACCCGAGTGGCAGGCGCAGTTCGTCGTACCTCGTGGGTAGGCTTTAACTCGCAGGACCCGAAGACCGGGAGGTCGACATGGCCCAGGAACAGGTTCAGCGCCAAGGCGGCGGTGACGGCGACGAGAACGGCGACGGCGCGGCGGGCGCCGGTCAGGAACGCCGGGAGAAGCTCGGCGAGGACGTCGACGCCATCCTCGACGAGATCGACGACGTCCTGGAGGAGAACGCCGAGGACTTCGTCCGCGCGTACGTGCAAAAGGGCGGCGAGTAAGAAGCCGCCGGCGGGACAGGAGAGAAACCCACACATGGACCACAGCTCGACCGGGCACTACCCGGCCGCGTCGCTGCCCCCGGCCTACCTCAGGCCGGGGTCGTCGTCGTTCACCGATTTCCTCCGCGCCCAGGCACCCGAACTGCTGCCGTCGAGCCGCAAGCTCCCCGAGGGCAGCGCGGTGCAGGCTCCGCACGGCACCACCATCGTCGCCCTGACCTTCAAGGGCGGCGTGGTGATCGCGGGCGACCGGCGCGCCACGATGGGCAACGTGATCGCCCAGCGCGACATGAAGAAGGTCTTCGTCACCGACGACTACTCGGCGGTGGGCATCGCGGGCACGGCGGGCATCGCGGTCGAGATCGTCCGGCTCTACGCGGTCGAGCTCCGGCACTACGAGAAGATCGAGGGCGTCTCGCTGTCGCTGGACGGCAAGGCGAACCGGCTCTCCGCGATGATCAAGGGCAACCTGGACGCCGCGCTGGCGGGCCTCGCGGTCGTGCCGCTGTTCGCGGGCTTCGACACCGACGCGCCCGACCCGGAGCGCGCGGGCCGCATCATCTCCTACGACGTGACCGGCGGGCGGTACGAGGAGTCGCAGGGCTACCAGGCCGTCGGCTCCGGTTCGCTGTTCGCGAAGTCGGCGCTGAAGAAGCTGTACGACCCCGACGCGGAAGCGGAGCGGGCCGTCCGGACCGCGATCGAGGCGCTGTACGACGCGGCCGACGACGACTCGGGCACCGGCGGGCCGGACGTGATCCGCAAGATCTACCCGGTCGTCGTGACGATCACCGCCGACGGTGCGGCGCACCTGCCCGACGAGGAGACGGCCGCGCTCGCCGAGGCGGTCGTCGAGGGCCGCAAGGCCCGGCCGTCGGGCTGAGCGCCGTGCCGACCCCGATCCCCACCCGCATCCGCCGAGCCCGGGAGCCGCACCAGTGACGATGCCGTTGTACGCCTCACCCGAGCAGATCCTCCGCGACCGCGCGGAGTACGCGCGGAAGGGCATCGCCCGAGGCCGGAGCGTCGTCGTGCTCCGGTACGCCGACGGCGTGCTGTTCGTGGCGGAGAACCCGTCCGCCACCCTGCACAAGGTGTCCGAGATCTACGACCGAATCGCGTTCGCCGCGGTCGGCCGCTACAGCGAGTTCGAGAACCTGCGGCAGGCGGGCATCCGGTTCGCCGACATCCGCGGGTACCAGAACGACCCGCGCGACGTGACCGGGCGGTCGCTGGCCAACGTCTACGCGCAGACGCTGGGCTCGATCTTCGCCGAGCAGATCAAGCCGCTGGAGGTGGAGATCTGCGTGGCCGAGGTCGGCACCGCGCCCGAGCAGGACACGCTGTACCGGCTCACCTACGACGGCTCGATCGTCGAGGAGCCGCAGTACGTGGTGATGGGCGGCCAGGCCGAGGCCACCGGCACCGCGCTGAAGGACGCCTACACCGAGTCCCAGCCCCTGGCCGACGCCGTCCGCACGGCGGTGAAGGCCCTGAGCGCGGGCAGCACCACCACCGGCAACGGCAAGCCGGACCTGCTGGACCGCGGCAAGCTGGAGGTCGCGGTCCTGGAGCGTTCCCGGCCGCGGCGCGCGTTCCGCCGCATCGCGGGCGCCGCGCTGGCGGCCCTGCTCCCCGGCGACGACCCGGCGCCGGCCGAGGCGGCCGAAGCCGAGGAGCCGTCCGCCGAGGGCGGCGGGAAGAAGCCCGCGTCGGACGCGAACCTGCCGCCGAACGACGACAAGGCGTAGGTCCCACCCGACCGCGAAGGCCCCCGGTGATCCCACCGGGGGCCTTCGCCGTGCCCGGAGGCGTCCCTCCTGCTCGCAGCACACCCGGGTCCGCGCGAACAGCGTGAACCCGGTCGAGCAGCGATGGGTCGTCCAGCGCGGGCACCCCGTGGCTCACCGTTGACGGGGCACCCTCACCCCTGGGGTCGGTAGACGGCGAGGGCGGCGGGCCGGGCCCGGAACTCGAAGCGGGAGCCGGTCGGCCCGACCTCGCCGTCGGTCGCGATCGCCACCGCGCCGTCGAGCAGCCGCACGTCCAGCCACCGCGTCTCCAGGTGCCGGTACGTCCGGCTGCGGTGCAGGGAGCCCAGCAGCGCGCCGGCGAAGAACCGGGCGCGGGAGAACCGGGTGTCCGCGCGGATGTACCGGACGTCCATCAGGCCCGCGTCCAGCGCGGGCCGCATGGTCGGCGCGAACCCCTTCGGCCGGTACGGGCCGTTGCCGACGAACAGCATCCACACCAGCTGCGGCTCGCCGTTCAGCTCCACCCGCATGGGCCGCGACGTGCGCAGCACCGAGGCCAGCGCGATCGCCGCCGCCGGCCACTTGCCCCACCGGTCCTGCAACTGCTCCCGCAGCCGCACCATGTCGGGGTAGCCGCCCAGGCTCGCGGTGTTGACGAACCAGCGCGGCCCGTCGCCGTCCACGGACACCGCGGCCAGGTCGACCAGCACGCCGTCGCCGTCCGCGGTCGCCCGCGCCGCGTCGTCCAGCCCCCGCACGCCGACGTCGCGCGCGAAGTGGTTCAGCGTCCCGGCGGGCACCAGCACGAGCGGCAGCCGGTGCGCCGCCGCCAGCGCCGCGACCGCCGCCACCGACCCGTCACCGCCGGCCACGCCGAGCGCCTGCGGAGCGTGGTCCTCGATCACCGTGTCGAGGTCTTCGATTCCCACGAACGTGGCTTTCGGCCACTCCTGGGCCAACGCCCCGGTCGGGTCCGCGCCGCCCAGCCCGGCGCTCGGGTTCACCACGACCACCAGGCCCTCGCCGTCGACCAGCGGCTCCAGCTCCCGGTGCTCCCGCGCCGACGCGGCCTCGGTCCGCCCCAGCGGCCACCAGCGCCTGGTCACCAGGCCCGCGCTGACCCCGATCGCGGCGCCCGCGACCACGTCCGACGGCCAGTGCACGCCGGTGTGCACCCGCGAGTACGCCACCGCCGCCGCGACCGGCGCGACCACCGCCGCCAGCGCGGGCGACTCCATCGCCAACGCCGTGGTGAACGCCGCCGCCGACGCCGAGTGCCCGGACGGGAACGACGACGACGTGGGCCGCTTGGTCAGCCGCCGGCCCGGCGTCAGCAGGTCCGCGGCGGGCCGGCGGCGCGGGAACAGGCGCTTGGCCACCAGGCTCGAACCGAAGCTCGCGCCCGCGATGGCCGCCACCCCGCGCAGCGCCGCGCGCCTGGTCACGCCCTTGCGGACGGCCAGCACGCCGGCCACCGCGAACCACAGCGCGCTGTGGTTCGCGGCGCGCGACAACTTCTTCATCCCGCGGTCGGCGGACGGGGCGCGCAACGCCCCGGAACGCCGCATCAGGGCCTGGTCCAGGCGGTTCACTCGTCGGAGCACGACAGGAACGTTATCCGCGAAATCGGCGCGACGCCCGATTGGATCACTGATGAAAGCGCCGAATGCGCCTACTGTTGAGGGATGCAGCGGCGGATCTTCGGCATTGAGACTGAGTTCGGGGTGACCTGCACCTTCCACGGGCAGCGCAGGCTGTCCCCGGATGAGGTCGCGCGTTATCTGTTCCGCCGGGTCGTCTCGTGGGGACGCTCGTCGAACGTCTTCCTGCGCAACGGCTCTCGGCTCTACCTCGACGTCGGCTCGCACCCCGAGTACGCCACGGCGGAGTGCGACGACCTCGCCCAGCTCGTCACGCACGACAAGGCTGGTGAGCGGATCCTCGAAGACCTGCTCGTCGACGCCGAGCGCAGGCTCGCCGACGAGGGCATCGGGGGCGACATCTTCCTGTTCAAGAACAACACGGACTCCGCGGGCAACTCCTACGGTTGCCACGAGAACTACCTGGTCGCGCGGGCGGGGGAGTTCTCCCGCATCGCCGACGTCCTGCTGCCGTTCCTGGTGACCCGGCAGCTCATCTGCGGCGCGGGCAAGGTGCTCCAGACGCCGCGCGGAGCGGTCTACTGCCTGTCGCAGCGGGCCGAGCACATCTGGGAGGGCGTGTCCAGCGCCACCACCCGGTCGCGCCCCATCATCAACACCCGCGACGAGCCGCACGCCGACGCCGAGCGCTACCGGCGGCTGCACGTCATCGTGGGCGACTCGAACATGTCCGAGGTGACCACGCTGCTCAAGGTGGGCAGCGCCAACCTCGTGCTGGAGATGATCGAGCAGGGCGTCCAGTTCCGCGACTTCAGCCTGGACAACCCGATCCGCGCGATCCGCGAGATCAGCCACGACCTGACCGGCAGGCGCACCGTGCGGCTGGCGGGCGGCAAGGAGGCGTCGGCGCTGGACATCCAGCGCGAGTACTACGAGCGCGCGGTGGAGCACGTCGCCAAGCGCGCGCCGGACCCCATGGCCGAGCGGGTGCTGGAGCTGTGGGGCCGCACGTTGGACGCGGTCGAGGCGGAGGACCTGTCCAAGATCGACCGCGAGATCGACTGGGCCATCAAGTACCGGCTGATGGAGCGCTACCAGGCCAAGCACGACATGGACCTGTCCAACCCGCGCATCGCCCAGCTCGACCTCGCCTACCACGACATCCGGCGCGGCCGGGGCATCTTCGACCTGCTCCAGCGCAAGGACCAGGTCGAACGGATCACCGACGACGGCGAGATCGAGGCCGCCAAGGACACCCCGCCGCAGACCACGCGGGCCAAGCTGCGCGGTGACTTCATCGCCGCCGCGCAGGCCGCGGGCCGCGACTTCACCGTCGACTGGGTGCACCTGAAGCTGAACGACCAGGCCCAGCGCACCGTCCTGTGCAAGGACCCGTTCCGCGCGGTGGACGAGCGCGTGGAGCGGCTGATCTCGTCCCTGTAAGAGCTGGTCGGGAGCCCCGGGCCCGGTGGTCCGGGGCTCTCTTCAGCCCAATTGAAAAAATACTTTTTTACGTACAAGGTGATTTTCGCGATGAGAGACGTCCTGTACCTGGAGCAGATCGAGCAGGCCGAGGCGCTGCTCAAGCCGCAGCGCATCGAGGTGCTGCGGCAACTGGCCGAGCCGCGCTCGTGCACCGAGGTCGCGGCGGCGCTCGACCAGACCCCGCAGCGGGTCTACTACCACGTGAAACGCCTGGTCGAAGCCGGTCTGGTGGCCCAGGTGGGCGAACGGCGGGTGCGCGGCGTCCACGAGGGCGTCTACCAGGCCGGCGCGCGGTCGTACTGGCTGTCACCGGGCCTGGTCGGCCGGCTCGGGCTGCGCCGCGCCCAGGACGAGCTGAGCCTGGGCTACCTGCTCGACCTGGTCGAACAGGTCCAGTCGGACATCGCGGGCCTGGACCGGGCCCGCCCCGAGCTGCCGTCGCTGGGCGTGTCCGGCGACATCAGGGTGCGGCCGGACCAGCGGCAGCAGTTCTTCGACGACCTCAGGACGACCCTGCAGGACCTGTTCGCCCGCTACGGCGGCGCGGAGGGCGACGCCTTCCGGCTGGCCGTGGCGTGCTACCCGAAGGAGGAGACCGATGAGTGAGACCGCGGTCCTCCGCGCCCGCACCACCGCGCCCGTCGACCGGGTGCGCCGGGCGCTCACCGACGCCGGCGAGCTGGGCACGTGGCTGGCCGAGCACGTGGACGTCGAGCTGCCCGACCGGTTCGGGTTCTGAGGCCGCACCACGCCGGGGGCGACCGGCCGCGCCAGGTGCTGCGGCACGTGGGCGCGGGTTCGCTGCGCTTCGGCTGGCACGTCGGCGGCGAGGGCACCACCGTCCCCGTCGACCGGGCCGCCGAGGAGGGCGGCGCCGTGGTCACGCTCGCGCAGAGCCACTTCCCCGGCTGGCGGGAGGCCGTGGCCGAGAGCGGCGTGCTCGGCCACCTCCACACCTACTGGCGCCTGTCGCCGGCCAACCTGGTCGACCACGTCGAAGGCCGCCCGCTCACCCCGAAGGTCGACTTCACCACCGCCGAGATGCGCGGCGAGGTGCTGGTCGGCGCGCCCGTCGAGGCGGTGGCCCGGTCCCTGGTCGACGCCGAGGAGCACTCGCGGTGGTTCGGCGCGAAGATCGACATCGAGGCGTGGGAGGGCGGCCGGGTCCCCATGGGCGGGTTCGAGATGAACCCGCAGCCGGCCGAGGTGGTCGACTTCGAGCCCGGCAGGAGGATGGGCGTCGACCGGGGCGGCATGGTGTCCACCCGGGAGCTGGCCGGGTCCGACGGCGGCACGCGGCTCACGTTCGTGCAGAGCGGGTTCGACCCCGGCCTGCCGCCGCACGGCGCGTGGGCGGGCCGGCTGTCCGGCGTCGCCGAGCTGCGCCGCTACCACGAGCTGGCCGACTGGCGGCCGATCCGGCTCCAGCCGGACGTGCCCGGCCTGCCCGAGGGCGTGCTCGTCGAGGGCTGGTCACCGGGGGTCGGCCGGCGAGGGCCGGTCGCCGACGAAGACGACCGTCTCGGCCAGCGGCGCCCGACCCGTCCGCGGGTGGTGCGCCGCGACGTCCTCGTACCCGATCGACACGCCGCAGAAGAGGATCAGCCCCTCCGGCGGCGACAGGACGTCCGCGACCGTCTTCCGGTACACCGACCAGGCCATCTGCGGGCAGCTGTGCAGCCCCTCGGCGCGCAGCAGCAGCATGACCGTCTGGAGGAACATGCCGACGTCGGACCACTGGGGCAGGCCCAGGTCGCGGTCGACGTAGCAGAACAGGGCGGCGGGCGCGCCGAAGCAGTCCCAGTTCCCCGCGGCGGCCCTCTGCCTGGCCTCGACGTCCTCGCGGGTGACGCCGAGCGAGCCGTAGCGCTGCTCGCCGAAGGCGGCCCGGCGCTCGCGGTACGGCGACCCCAGCGCGGCCGGGTACATCTCGTACTCCCGCTCGTCCCACGGGTCGCCCGCGACGACCCGCTCACCGGCCCGCTCCTTGATCTCGGCCAGCGGCGTGCCGGTCACCACGTAGGCGTGCCACGGCTGGAGGTTGGACCCCGACGGCGACCACGCCGCCGCGGCCAGCACCCGTCGCAGCACCTCGTCCGGCACCGGCCGGTCGGTGAACGCGCGCACCGCCCGCCTGCCGGTGACCGCCTCGTAGACGTCCATGGTCCCCATCTCCTCCGCTCGACGCTCCTGTCAAGTGGACGATCGGGGATCGCGGGTTGTGACAGTGTGCCAGATCACCGTGACCGATGGTCACCGAAATGCCTGTTTCGCGAGGTGGGGGGCCGCTGAACGGCGGCCTCCCACCGCTGGCAATCGACTGAATGGACCATTCATCTGCTTCGGGGGCGGGTATGGCGTCACCCCGCCCCCGTCCGGGGATAGGGTTCCGGTGTGGCCATCGCACGTGCCGAACGGCTCGTCAACCTGGTGCTGTGCCTGCTCTCGACCCGGCAGTACCTGACCGCCGAGCGCATCCGCGCCATCGTCCCCGGCTATGCCGACGCACCCACGGACGAGGCGTTCTTCCGCATGTTCGAACGCGACAAGACCGAGCTGCGCGACCTCGGCGTGCCGCTGGAGACCGGCCGCAGCGCGGGCTTCGACGCCGTCGACGGCTACCGCATCGCCCGCCGGGACTACGAGCTCGGCGACATCGACCTGGAACCCGACGAGGCCGCCGCCGTCGCCCTGGCCGCCCGGCTGTGGGACTCGCCGCAGTTCACCGGCGCCGCGCACGGCGCCCTGATCAAGCTCCGCGCCGCGGGCGTCGACGTCGACCAGGACGTGCACGTGCCGGTCGAGCCGAAGGTCCGCACCAGCGAACCCGCGTTCCCGCCGCTGCTCGCCGCCGTCCAGGAGGGCCGCGTGGTCGAGTTCGACTACCGCCGCCCGTCACCGGTCGAGGTGCGCGCCCGCACCGTCGAGCCGTGGGGCGTGGTCGCCTGGCGCGGTCGCTGGTACCTCGTCGGGCACGACCGCGACCGGGACGCGCCGCGCTGCTTCCGGCTGTCCCGCATCGTCGGCGACGTGCGGCTCACCGGCAAGCCCGGCGCCGTGCAGCGGCCCGACCAGGTCGACCTGCTGTCGTTCGTGGCCCGCACCCAGCCCGCCGCCGACCAGGCGCCCGCCACCGCCGAGCTGTGGGTGGCCCGCGGCCGGGCGCAGGGCGTGCGCCGCCGGGCCCGCGTCATCGGCACCAGGGACTTCGACGGCGAGCCCGGCGACGTGCTGCGGATCGAGCTGAGGTTCCCCGACTCGGCCGCGACCTGGATCGCCGGGTTCGGCCCCGACGTGGTGGTGCTGGAGCCCGAAGTGCTGGCCAAGTCCGTGCGGGAGAAGCTGCTCGGCGCGCTGCGCGGTGCGGGGGTGCGCGCGTGAACGCCGCCACCGACCGGCTGCCCCGGCTGCTCGCCCTGGTGCCCTACCTGCTGGCCCGCCCCGGCATCCCGATCGAGGAGGTCGCCGAGGACTTCGAGGTCACGCCCAAGCAGGTGCGCAAGGACCTCGAACTGCTGTGGATGTGCGGCCTGCCCGGCTACGGCCCCGGCGACCTGATCGACCTGTCCTTCGAGGGCGACACGGTCACCGTCACCTTCGACGCGGGCATGAGCCGGCCGCTGCGGCTCACCGCCGCGGAGGCCACGTCGCTGCTGGTGGCGCTGCGCGCGCTGGCCGAGACGCCGGGCGTCGCCGACCAGGACGCCGTGCAGCGCGCGGTGGCCAAGATCGAGGCCGCCGTGGGGCAGGCCCAGCCCGCCGGGGTGGCCGTCGGCCTGGCCGTCCGGGAGGCCCCGGAGACCGCGCGCGTGCGCGACGCGGTGTCCGACGGCGTGCTGCGCCGCCGCGCCCTGCACCTGCGCTACTACACCCCGTCGCGCGACGAGGTCACCGAACGCGTCGTCGACCCGATGCGGATGCTGCTGGTCGAGGGCCGCGGCTACCTGGAGGCGTGGTGCCGCGCCGCAGACGGCGTGCGGCTGTTCCGGCTCGACCGGATCGACGCCGTCGACGTGCTGGCCGAGCCCGCCGCCCCGCCGCCGCACGCCACCCCCACCGACACGTCGGAGGGGTTGTTCCAACCCGACCCGTCGCAGCGGACGGCCGTGCTGGTGCTCGAACCGGACGCCCGCTGGGTGGCCGAGTACTACCCGACGGACGGCCTGGTCGAGCTGGCCGAAGGCCGGGCCAGGGTGCTCATGCGGTACGCCGACACGGCCTGGATGGTGCGCCTGCTGCTCGGCTTGGGCGGGGAGGTGCACGTCGAGCAGCCGCCCGACCTGGTCGCCGAAGTCGCCCGGCAGGCCGAGGCCGCATTGCGCCGGGCAGATCACCTCCCGGCAACCTAGGGCCAGTACGGTGGTGCCGTGCCGTACTTGCCGATCCTGGCCCTGGTCCTGCTCGGGCTGGTCCTGCTGGTCCTGACCGTCCTGCGAGTCGTCGGACCCTTGCGCCGCTTCCGCGCCGCAAGCACTCTGGTGGGTGACAGGGTCGGCGACGGCGTCGGTCTGCTGCGGGCGCGCTCTGCCGCGCTCGGAGTGGCCATCGCCCAACGGCGTCCGGATCACGCCCGCCAGGGCAAGCCCCGCGTACCATCGGTGGACCGGGGGAGACAGGAGGACAACCGTGGGTAACCTCGGACCAACCGAACTGATCATCATCGCCGTGGTGATCATCCTGCTGTTCGGCGCGAAGAAGCTGCCCGACATGGCCCGCTCGATCGGCCGCTCGGCGAAGATCCTCAAGGCCGAGACCAAGGGCCTGCGCAACGAGGACGACCCGCAGCAGCAGGCCACCACCGCGCAGCAGGTCCCCGCGCCGCAGCAGCTGCCGGTCGCCCAGCCGGTGGTCCAGCAGCCCGTCGCCCAGCAGCCCGTGGTCCAGCCCCAGGTCGCGCAGCCGGTCACGCCGCCGCAGCCGCAGGTGACCCAGCCGCAGGTCGCCCAGCCCATCGAGCAGTCCGCGCAGAACCTGCAGAACAAGCAGAACACCAACTAGAGCCGCGTCAACAAGAGCCGAAGGACGGTCCGCACGGTGGGGGCAAGTCCGGTCCGGTGGTGGGCCCAAGTCCGGGAGCGCCGCAAGATCACGAGCCGTCGGGGCAACCCGGACGGCACCATGTCGCTGAAGGACCACCTCTACGAGCTGCGGCGCAGGCTCGGGTGGGCGCTGCTGTTCATCTCGGGCGGCGCGATCTTCGGCTTCATCTGGTGGGAGTGGAACATCTTCGGCCTGCCGGACCTGGGCGACGTCGTCGTCGACCCCTACTGCGCGATCCCGGAGACCCAGCGGCTCACCCAGCAGGGGCAGGGCTGCCAGCTGCTGCAGACCAAGCCGTTCGAGATCTTCATGATCCGGCTCAAGGTCGGCGCGGGCGCGGGCATGGCGCTGACCGCGCCGCTGTGGCTCTACCAGGTGTGGCGGTTCATCTCGCCCGGCCTGTACGCCAAGGAGCGGCGCTTCGCGGTCGTGTTCGTGGCCATCGCGTCGGTGCTGTTCGTCGCGGGCGCCACGCTGGCGTTCTACGTGGTCCCGCAGGGCCTGGAGGTGCTGGTCGGCTTCGGTGACGAGAAGTTCATCACCGCGCTGACCGCGGGGGAGTACGTCAGCTTCCTCGTCGCGCTGCTGCTGATCTTCGGGGTGAGCTTCGAGCTGCCGCTGATCGTGGTGATGCTCAACCAGGTCGGCGTGGTCAGCTACGCGAAGCTGCACAAGTGGCGGCGCGGCATCGTGTTCGCCCTGTTCATCTTCGCCGCGGTCGCGACGCCGGGCACCGACCCGTTCTCGATGGTCGCCCTGGCCATCGCGCTCACCCTGCTGTTCGAGGTGGCGATCCAGATCGCCCGGGTGCACGACCGGCGGGCCGAGCGCAGGCGCAAGGCCGAGGGCCTGGACGACGTGCCGGACGACGAGGCCGCGCCGTTCGACTACACGCCGTCGCCGGAACCCGTGGCGTCACCCGAACCGGTGCCGACGCCGGACCCGGTGGCCGCGCCGGAGACCTCCGGACGCGCCCGCTACGACGACGTGACCTGAGCGAGATCACCTGATCCGGTGAAGCCTTTGTAGGCTTCCCGACCATGTCGACGTCAACGCGGGCGGCCCTGCTGGTGAACCCCACCTCGGGCAAGGGCAGGGCCGGCCGCATGGCGGGCACCGTCGCCGAACGGCTGCGCGACGTGGTCGACCACCTGGACCTGCACGTCGCGCCCACCGCCGCCGGCACCGCCGACCTGGCGCGCCGCGCCGTGGCCGACGGCGTGGACGTGCTGGTGGTCCTCGGCGGCGACGGCGGCGCCCACCTGGCCGTGCAGGCGTGCGCCGGGTCCTCGACCGCGCTCGCCGTGGTGCCCGCCGGCACCGGCAACGACCTGGCCACCGCCCTCGGCACCACCTCGCTGGACGACGTGGTCACCGCCCTGCGCGAGGGCTCCCGCGGCCCGCTCGACCTCGGCCGCGTCGAGGGCGGGCCGTGGTTCGCCACCGTGCTGTGCGCGGGCTTCGACTCGGCGGTCAACGAGCGGGCGAACGCGATGCGCTGGCCCGCCGGACCCCGCCGCTACGACCTGGCGATCCTGGCCGAGCTGGCCGCGCTGCGACCGCGGCGCCTGGTGGTCGAGACCGAGGACGACGTGCTGGAGCTGGACGCGCTGCTGGTCGCGGTCGGCAACACCACCAGCTACGGCGGCGGCATCCCCGTCTGCCCGGACGCCTCCACCACCGACGGCCTGTTCGACCTGACCGTGGTGCGCGCCACGCCCCGCCGCACCCTGCTGCGGATGCTGCCCACCCTGCGCACCGGGCGGCACGTCGACCACCCCGCGGTGCGCACGCTGCGCGCCCGTTCCGTGCGGCTGTCCGGGCCGCCCTGGGTGGCCTACGCCGACGGCGAGCGGCTGAGCGAGGTCCCGCTGACCGCGACGTGCGTCCCGGGCGCCCTCACCGCCGTGACCCGCGCCGCCGCCGGTCCCGTCACCGGTGCCGGCTGAGCACGTCGCGCCTGCGCCACGAGTCGCGCGGCTCGGCCGTGCCCCGCCCGAACAGCCACCCGGCCACCGCCAGCACCCCGTTGGCCGCGTCCAACGGTGTGCCGTGCGCCGACTCGACCGTCTCGATCTCGTGCCTGCCGCAGTCCCGGATGGCGTCGCAGCGCACCGAGATCTCACCCTCCACCTGCCACGGCGGGGGCGGCGCGACCACGTTCCGGTGCGGGTCGCGCGGCAGCGACAGGTGGACGTGGAACGCCACCTCGTCCACCTCGGCGAGGGCCGACAATCCCGCGTAGGGCGCGCCCGGCAGGTGGTCGAACACCAGGCCGGTGCCCGGTCTGCCCAGGTGACCGGCCAGCTGCTCGACCCGCGCCGCGGCCTGCCGCAGCACGTCCAGCACCGGGTCCACGTCCTCCAGGTCCGGGAACACCCACCGGAGGTCGCCCTCCGCCAGCGGAATCGCCTCCACGCCTGCAGTGTGCCGCACGATCAAGGCCGGTAGTCTCTATAGCTTCAGTGTTGACCGAAGCCAGTCCGTTCCGGTCCGCTGCGGATCTGAAGCGATTTTGTCGGTCCCATGTGACAGCCTGGACAGGTGTCAAGCACTTCGCGGTCTCCGGCCGACTCGTACGCGGACTTCCGCCGCCGCGCCTCCCGGCCCAAGCTGGCCGACTTCCTGGGAGTCATCTCGTTCGACCTCGACCCGTTCCAGCAACGCGCCTGCGAGGCGCTGGAGGACGGGCACGGCGTGCTGGTCTGCGCCCCCACCGGCGCCGGCAAGACCATCGTCGGCGAGTTCGCCGTGCACCTGGCCCTGTCCGAGGGCAGCAAGTGCTTCTACACCACCCCCATCAAGGCGCTGTCCAACCAGAAGTACGCCGACCTCGTCGCCCGCTACGGCCCCGAGAAGGTCGGCCTGCTCACCGGCGACACCTCGGTCAACGGCGACGCGCCCATCGTCGTGATGACCACCGAAGTGCTGCGCAACATGCTGTACGCCGGGTCCTCCACCCTCAAGACCCTCGCCTACGTGGTGATGGACGAGATCCACTACCTGGCCGACCGGTTCCGCGGCCCGGTGTGGGAGGAGGTCATCCTGCACCTGCCCGAGTCCGTCCGGCTCGTCGGCCTGTCCGCCACCGTCAGCAACGCCGAGGAGTTCGGCGAGTGGCTGGTCGAGGTGCGCGGCGACACCACCGTCGTCGTGGACGAGCACCGGCCCGTGCCGCTGTGGCAGCACATGATGGCGGGCGGCCGGATGATGGACCTCTTCGCCGGCGAAGGGCCCGACGGGCACACCAGGATCAACCCGCAGCTGCTCCGGCACACCGACGACCTGGCCCGCTTCCACGTGCCGTGGAGCCGCAACCGCAACAACAAGGACCAGCGCGGCAGGCCGCCGCGCGGCTCCGGCTTCAAACCGCCGTCCCGGGTCGACGTCGTGCAGCGGCTCGACGGCGCCGGGCTGCTGCCCGCCATCGACTTCGTGTTCAGCCGCGCCGGCTGCGACGCCGCCGTCACCCAGTGCGTGCGCGCCGGGCTGCGGCTCAACTCCACCGACGAGGTCGAGCAGATCCGCGAGGTCATCGACCAGAAGACCAAGGACCTCCCCCAGGGCGACCTGATGGTGCTCGGCTACTGGGAGTGGCGCGAGGCGCTGGAGCGCGGCATCGCCAGCCACCACGCCGGCCTGCTGCCCGCGTTCAAGGAAACCGTCGAGGAGCTGTTCGTCCGCGGCCTGGTCAAGGTCGTCTTCGCCACCGAGACGCTGGCGCTGGGCATCAACATGCCCGCCCGCACGGTCGTGCTGGAGAAGCTGGTCAAGTACAACGGCGAAGCGCACGTCGACCTCACCCCCGGCGAGTACACCCAGCTCACCGGCCGCGCCGGGCGGCGCGGCATCGACGTCGAGGGCCACGCGGTCGTCGTGTGGCAGCCCGGCGTCGACCCCAAGGCCGTCGGCGGCCTCGCCTCCACCCGCACCTACCCGCTGCGCTCGTCGTTCCGGCCCGGCTACAACATGGCCGTCAACCTGGTCAACCAGCTCGGCGCCGCCGCCGCCCGGGAGATCCTGGAGCAGTCGTTCGCCCAGTTCCAGGCCGACCGGTCGGTGGTCGGCCTGGCCCGCCGCATCGAGCGCAACCGCGAGGCGCTGACCGGCTACGCCGACGCCATGACCTGCCACCTCGGCGACTTCGCCGAGTACGCGTCGCTGCGCCGCCGCGTCGCCGACCGGGAGAAGGCGCTGGCGCGGCAGAACACCACCGCCAAGCGGGCCGAGGCGGCGGCGTCGCTGGAACGGCTGCGCAAGGGCGACGTGATCGCCGTGCCGTCCGGCCGCCGCTCCGGGCTCGCCGTCGTCATCGACCCCGGGCTGGAACCGCTCGGCGAGGCGCGCCCGTTCGTCGTGACCGAGGACCGGTGGGCGGGCCGGCTGTCGTCGGCCGACTTCCCGCTGCCCGTCGAGGTGCTGGGCCGGATGCGGCTGCCCAAGCAGGTCGACACCCGGTCCCCGAAGGCGCGCCGCGACCTCGCCGCGTCCCTGCGCGCCACCGGCATCGTCGCGCCCGCGATGCGCAAGCGGCGCTCCACCGCGGACGACGACGCCGAGCTGGCCACGTTGCGGCGCGCGCTGCGGGCCCACCCGTGCCACGGCTGCGAGAAGCGCGAGGACCACGCCCGCTGGGGCGAGCGGTACCACCGGCTGCTGGCCGAGACCGAGCAGGTCGAGCGCAAGGTCGCCGCCACCACCCACTCGCTGGCCCGCGAGTTCGACCGCATCCGCGGCCTGCTGCGCGAACGCGGCTACCTGCACGCCGGCGAGAACGGGCCGGGCGAGGAGGTCACCGAGCACGGCAAGCGGCTGACCAGGCTCTACAGCGAGTCCGACCTGCTGGCCGCCGAGTGCCTGCGGCACGGCGTGTGGCGCGACCTCGACCCGGCCGAGCTGGCCGCCGTCGTGTCCGCGCTGGTCTACGAGGCCCGCCGGGACGGGCCGCTGGAAGCGCGGCTGCCACCGGGCAAGGTGTCCGACGCGCTCACCGCCACCGCCCGGCTGTGGGCCGAGCTGGAGGACGACGAGCGCCGGCACCGGCTCGACCGCACCCGCCAGCCCGACCCCGGGTTCGCCTGGGCGGTCTACCGGTGGGCGCGCGGCGAGTCGCTGGAGAAGGTGCTGTCCGCGGCCGAGGAGAACGGCGCCGAGCTGGGCGCGGGCGACTTCGTCCGGTGGTGCCGGCAGGTGATCGACTTCCTGGACCAGATCCGGGACGTCGTCGGCGGCGGCGACCCGGTCGGCGCGTCCGCCCGGAAGGCGGTCGACGCGCTGCGCCGCGGGGTGGTGGCGATGGCCACCGTTTGACAAAGCTTTGCGGGGCGGGTGGGTCACGCCCGCGCGGCTGTGGTTTGATCGCGCCCGCAAGGCTTGCAAGAGCACTGCCACACCTTTTTCCAGACCGACCGTCGGAGGCCGAGCATGACCAGTCCGTACGGATCCGGAGGGAACGACCCGCAACCGCAGTGGGGCCAGCAACAGCAGCCCTACGGTGGTGGGTACCCCGGCACGCCGTCGGGTGGTTTCCCCGCTCAGCAGCCCAACCCCTACGGGCAGCCGGACCCGTCGCAGCAGCAGCCCAACCCCTACGGCCAGCCGGACCCGTCGCAGCAGCAGTGGGGGCAGCAGCCCCAGCAGCAGCCGTACACCCAGCAGTACCCGGCGGGCTACGACCCGAACAACCCGCAGTCCAACCCGTACGGCCAGCCGCAGCAGGGCCAGTACGGGCAGCCGGGTCAGCCGGGGCAGTACGGCCAGCCCGGTCAGTACGGGCAGCAGCCCGGCCAGTACGGGCAGCCGGGGCAGTACGGGCAGCCGCCGGCGCCGAAGAAGTCCAGCGCTGTGGTGTGGGTGATCGTCGCGATCGTCGTGCTCGTGGTCGCGGCCGTCGGCATCACCGGGTTCGTGACGCCCGGCTTCTTCAACAAGAAGGTGTTCGACCAGACGGCCGTGCAGAACGGCGTCGTCGGCGTGCTGAAGGACGACTACAAGATCTCCGACGTCGAGGGCGCCACCTGCCCGGCCGAGCAGGAGGTCAAGCCGAACACGACCTTCGAGTGCACGGTGAAGGTCGGCGGCAAGGACAAGACGGTCAAGATCACGGTGAAGACCGAGGACGGCGAGTACGAGGTCGGCCAGCCCGCCGGCTGACCCGCTCCGCCCGTTGTGGTGTCGAGGCCACTCCCGCGGTGTGCGGGAGTGGCCTCTGCCGTTCGGCGGTGTCGCCGCCCTGTGGCGTCGTTCACCCGACCGTGAAACTCGTTAGCGGTGCGAGCGACCGTCCGGCACCATGCGGTGGTGACCGACCACGACGTCCGCGCCCTGGACGACTCCCAGTACCGCACCGCCCACAGCCTGTTCCGCGGCACCCTGCACCACGCCCCCGCGCCGGACGACATGTGGAAGTTCGTGCAGGAGTCGTACGAGCCCGGACGCGCGTTCGGCGCCTTCGCCGACGACGAGCTGGTCGGCACCGTCCAGTCCTTCCCGTCCCGACTGGCCGTGCCCGGCGGCGCCGTCGTGCCGCACGCCGCCGTCAGCCGCGTCGGCGTGCGCGCCGACTGGACCCGCCGGGGCGTGCTCAGCGCGTTGCAGCGGGTGCAGCTGCGGGACCTGCGCTCGGCCGGCGACGTCGTCGCCACCCTGCGCGCCTCCGAAACCGCGATCTACGGCCGCTACGGCTACGGCGTGGCCACCCGCTACCGGTTCCTGCGCCTCGACCGCCGCCGAGCCGTGCCCCGCACCCGCCCCACCGGCCGCGTCCGGCTGGTCGACGGCGAAGCGGGGGAGCGCATCGCGCGCGCGTTGTTCGAAGAACTGTCACCGCGCCGCGCCGGCACCATCGCCCGCTGGCCCGCCTGGTGGGCCACCACCGTGCGCCGCGTGGCCGTCGAGGAGAACATCAAGATCGCCGTGCGCTCACCGTCCGACTCCGGCGCACCGTCCGGTTCCAGCGCACCGTCCGGTTCCAGCGCACCGTCCGCCGATGACGGCTACGTGATGTTCAAGGTGACCCCCGGCGACCACTCCGTCGACGGAAAACCGACCACCCTGACCGTCACCGACCTGTGGGCGCGCACCGCCGAGGCGTGGGTCGACCTGTGGCTGTTCGTCCTGGGCGTGGACCTGGTGGACGAGATCACCGCCCACGGCCGGCCGCTGGACGAGCCGGTGCAGTGGCTGCTCGGCGACCGGCGGGCGTGCCGCGTCGTCGACGAGGAGGACGAGGTGTGGCTGCGCCTGCTCGACGTCCCCGCCGCCCTGTCCGCCCGCACCTACCGCACCGGCGAACCCGTGGTGCTCGGCGTGCGCGACACCTACCTGCCCGAGAACTCGGGCTCCTACCGCATCACCGCGGACGGCGCGACCCGAGTCGACTCCGCACCGGAACTGGTGCTGGACGTCGACGTCCTAGCCTCCGCCTACCTGGGCGACGTGCCGTTCACGACCCTGGCCGCCACCCGCAGGCTGGACGCAGTCGACCCGACCGCCCCATCCCGCGCCGACCAGCTCTTCGCCGTCTCCGAAGTTCCTTGGTGCGGCACCTACTTCTGAAGTTCCTTTGCGGCACCTGCTTCTGATTCCCTCACGCCCCCGGCCGAAGCCGCCCGACCTTCGACAGATCACCGCGCACCAGATCGTCCCGCGACAACACGAAATCCCCATTGGGCAAGAGCCCACCCCACTCACCCCCGACCCCACCCCACTCACTCCACTCGCCCCCGCTCCCGCTCCCGCCGACCCGCACCCCGATCACCCGATCCGGCAAGAACTCCCGCAACTTGTGCCGCACCTTGCCCCCGTAGTCGACCTCGTGCCCCCACCCCACCCCGACCTCGTCCGTGCCGAAGAGCAACCAGTGATCGACCGGCACCAACGCATCCAGGTCGGGCACGTCCCCGGTGTGGCAGTCCAACGCGGGCAGCACCAACCGATCCGGCTCGGTCGGCCGGTACCACAGCATCAACGGCCTGGCCCACCGCGCCTCCGCGTTGTCGAAGCAGCACAACACGATCGCGTGCCCCGGGAACACATCCGCGTAGAACCGGAACAACTCCGCCCCCACCCGGGGCCGCTTGTGCGGCGGCACCTGCTCCAGCGCCTGCGGGATGCGCGTCGGATCAGAGGCGAGCACCACGGTGTAGATGTCGTGCTCGAACACCTCCACCCCACCGCCCGTCCAGTCCATCGACGCCACCCCACCACCAACCGCGACGTGCGCCCGCGCAGCCTCGACCATCCGCCCGAGCACCGCCCCATCCCGCCCCACCGACAGGAAGTTCTCCCGCGTCACCCCGACCGCGGGCACGTGCAGCACCATCGCGTTGGGCCCAGCCGCCAGGTTCACCGCCTGGTTCTGGTACCCGAGCACTTCGACAGCCCCGTGCAACGGGTGCTCACACCGGCCGACGTACAAAACCGTGCCGCTGAAGTCTGCCTCGTCAGTGGAAACGCACACGCCACGAACCGTAACAACCACCCCGGCCGGCCAACCCCCAGCCGAGGGCGGCCGTCGCCTGACTCACGCCCTGGACGTCCCAGACCTCGCCGTGCTCAACGACGCTCCAACGCGGACACCAGCCTCGGCAGGGAACTGCCGAGGCCCCAGCGGCGGGTCAGCTCGGCGACGCGGTCCGGGTCGACCGGTGCGGCGGGCACGGGGTCGGGGCGGTCCATGACGATCTCCGCGTCGGTCGCCACGTTGACCACGGTCGGTGCGACGGCGAGGTAGTCCTGCGCGTTGAGCAGGGCGGTGCGGGCGCGAGTGGTGAGCTTGCGGTCGCGGCCGTCGTGCACGGCGGCGAGGACGGCGTCCAGGGAGCCGAACTCGGTGATCAACTTCGCCGCCGTCTTCTCGCCGATGCCGGCCACGCCGGGCAGGCCGTCCGACGGGTCGCCGCGCAGCACGGCCATCCCGGCGTACGCGCGCCCGGCGTCCTGCACCGGCAGCGCGTACTTGGCGGCCAGTTCTTCGGGGCCGAGCAGTTCGGCCTTGGCCCAGCCGCGGCCGAGGTAGAGGACGCGCACGGGGGTCGGGTCTTCGCGCACGACCTGGAACAGGTCGCGGTCACCGGTGATCACCTCGACGGGGTCGGCGGTCTCGCGGGCGGCGAGGGTGCCGATGACGTCGTCGGCCTCGTAGCCGGCGGCCTCGGCGGTCGCGATGCCGACTGCGTCGAGCACGTCGAGGATGATCGGGACCTGCGGGGTGAGGGTGTCGGGGACTTCCTCCTCACCGTCGGCTGCGCCCTCGGCGACGCGGTGCGCCTTGTAGGACGGCAGGGCGGCGACGCGGAACTCCGGGCGCCAGTCGGCGTCGAGGCACGCGACCAGGCGGCTCGCCTTCCGCTCGGTGATGACCTTGGCGATCGTGTCGACGAAGCCGCGCACCGCGTTCACCGGTGTGCCGTCCGGGGCGGTCATCGACTCGGGCAGTGCGTAGAACGCCCGGAAGTACAGGCTGGCGGCGTCCATCAGGACCAGCGGATTGCTCACCTGGGACAGCTTGCCAGAGATCACTGACATCCCGGGGTGCTCGTCCGCTGACTGTGGATAACTCGGATTTGGGAGGAGGAGTGCGGTGGCAAGAGGGTGGAAGGCAAGGGGGCGGAGGGGGGGAGGTAGCGGAGGGGGAGCGGAGGGGGAGGGAGATGCGGGGGAGATGCGGGGGGAGGGGGGAGCGGGGGAGGAGGGGGAGGGGTGTGGGGGTGGTTGCGGCGGGCCTCGTTGTTTTAACCGACGTTTGAGGGTGGTGGTAACAGTGTTTCTGATGGGTGGGATTGGAGTAGTTCACTCGGTTGGGGAGTGGCGGTTCATGGTGAGCTGGGGAAATGCGGTGAGCGTGTCACTCGGTGGGGACGCGTGATCTGTTGGAGCGGCGTGTGGCGTGGGACGGGGTGGGCACGACTAGGCTTCTTCCCATGTCGACCCAAGTCGGGCCTATCGACGTGGACGCGTTGCGCGCGCGCCTCGACCGGGCCACTGCTGCGGCTTCCATCGCTGGCGTCGAGGCGTTGCTCATCACGCCCGGCTCGGATCTGCGCTACCTCCTCGGGGCCGGTGGGTCGTCGTTCGAGCGGTTGACGTGCCTCGTGCTGCCGGTCGGTGGCACGCCTGTCCTGGTGGTGCCGAAGTTGGAGGAGCCCGGGTACGCGGGCGTGCCCACCGACGCGCTGGGCGTGGAGGTCGCCACCTGGGTCGACGGGGAAGATCCCTACGCGCTGGTCAAGAAGGCGCTGAAGGGGACGCGCACCGCCGTCTCGGACATGATGCCCGCGCTGCACACGTTGCGGTTGCGGGACGTGGTGGGGGCGGACCAGGTGTTGGCCGGGCCGGTGTTGCGGGAGCTCCGCATGCGCAAGGACGCGGCCGAGGTGGCGGCGTTGCGGAAGGCGGGCGCGGCGATCGACCGGGTGCACGCGCGGATGGGGGAGTGGCTTCGCGTCGGGCGCACCGAGGCCGAGGTGGGGGCGGACATCGCGGCTGCCATCGTCGCCGAGGGGCACGTGGTGGCGGACTTCGTGATCGTCGGGTCCGGGCCGAACGGCGCGTCGCCGCACCACGACGTGTCCGACCGGGTGATCGAGGCCGGTGACGTGGTCGTGGTCGACATCGGCGGTCCGGTGGCGGAGGGGTACAACTCCGACTCCACCCGCACCTACGTGCTCGGTGAGCCGCGGGACGCGGACGTGTGGGAGACGTACTCGGTCCTGCAGGCGGCGCAGAAGGCGGCGGTCGAGGCGGTCCGGCCCGGTGTCACGTGCGAGGCGGTCGACGCGGCCGCGCGCGACGTCATCGCCGACGCCGGGTTCGGCGAGCGGTTCGTCCACCGCACGGGCCACGGCATCGGGCTGGACGTGCACGAGGACCCCTACATCGTCGGTGGCAACGACCTGCCGCTGGAGGCGGGCATGGCGTTCAGCGTGGAGCCCGGCATCTACCTGCCCGGCCGGTGGGGCGCGCGGATCGAGGACATCGTGATCGCGACCGCCGACGGCGTGGAGAGCGTCAACAACCGTCCGCACGAGCTGGTGGTGCTGCCCGCGTGACGAACCTGGAGCCCATAGACCGGGCGATCCTGCGCGAGCTGGCCGCCGACGGCCGGTGCAGCTTCACCGACCTCGCCGAACGCGTGGGGCTGAGCGTGTCGGCCGTGCACCAGCGGGTGCGGCGGTTGGAGCAGCGCGGCGTGGTCCGCGGGTACGCGGCGCGGTTGGACGGCGACGAGGTCGGCCTGCCGCTGACCGCGTTCATCTCCCTGACCCCGATCGACCCGGCCGCGCCGGACGACTACCCGAAGCGGCTGGAGCACCTGCCGCAGATCGAAGCCTGCTACTCGGTCGCGGGCGACGCCTCGTACGTGCTGCGGGTGCGGGTGGCGTCGCCGACGGCGCTGGAGGAGCTGCTGCGGCAGATCCGCGAGGTCGCCAACGTGTCCACCCGCACCACGGTGGTGCTGTCCACGCCGTACGAGGACCGGCCGCCCGCGGTCTGATCAGTCGAGCGGGTCGGCGGGGACGGCGTCGTAGGCGGCCTGGACGCGGGCGAGCGCGGCGGCGTCCACCTCGTACTCGACGTGGTCGATCCGGGACACGCCGACCACGCCGATCGAGTTGGTCAGGAACGCGCCCCGGTAGCGGCCGACGTCCGCCGAACGAATGACCTCCCGACGGGTGGGCATCACTTGTTCGAGGAGCTGCATGGTGACGCCGTGCAGCCAGTCGGCCTGTGGCCACACCACGTCGTCGCCGTCGAGGAACGCGATGTTGGCGGTCGAGCCCTCCACCACGACGCCGTCGGCGGTGAGCAGCGCGTCGTCGTGACCCGCTCGGCGGGCGAGGGTGCGGTGGTGGAGCTGACCGAAACCGCCGAGGTGCTTTACGTGCGGCAGCGGGCGGGTGTAGGGCGCCGACATCAGGCGTTGCGGTGCCGCCGGGGGAGTGAGCGGCGGGCGCACCACCACCATGACGGACGGTGCGTCGGCGCCGAACACGATGACGCGCACGGCCGCGTCGCGGAGGTCGCCCAGGGCGTGGTGGACGAGGGTGCGGACGTGGTCGCCGTCCAGTCCCGTGCCGTACAGCTCGCGGTTGCCCTGGTCCAGGCGGTGCAGGTGCCGGTGCAGGCCCCGCACGCGGCGGTCGCGGACCTGCAGGGCGGTGAAGTGGCCGTAGTTGGCCAGCAGGCCGGGCGCGCAGTGGTCGGCCGTCGCGGGCTCGCCGTCGACCTCGATTCTCAGCACGGACGGGACCGTAGCGCGGCGGGAACCGGGAGCGTGGCGGGAACCGGGAGCGTGGCGGGAATCGGGAGCGTGGCGGGAATCGAGGGTTGCGGGTCGTTGCCGCCGGCCGGGGTGGTGGGGAGGGTGGACGGTGTGGAGCGCGAGGTGCTGGTGGTCGGGTACGACGGTGCGGCGCTGACCGACATCGCCGGGCCGGCGGACGTGTTCGCCGGGGCGAACCGGGTGGTCGAGGCCAATCGGGCGGCGGAGGTCGGGCGGGCGGCGGAGGTCGGGCGGGCGGCGGAGGTCGGGCGGGTGGTCGGGAGCGGTGAGTCGGGTCGGGGTGGTGGGGCGCTCGGGTACCGGGTGCGGTTGGCGGCGGTCGGTGGTGGGTTCGAGGTGACCGGTGGGCTGCGGATGGAGGCGGAGGACCTGCGGGAGGTGTCCGGAGGGGTGGACACGGTCCTGGTGGTCGGCGGCTTCACGTTCGCCGAGGCGGCCCGCGATGCCGAGCTGCTGCACCACCTGCGTCGCGTCACGGCCGGCGCACGGCGGGTCGCCGGTGTCTGCACGGGCGCGTTCGTGCTGGCCGCGGCCGGTTTGCTGGACGGCGCGAGGGCGACGACGCACTGGGCGTACTGCGGTCGGCTCGCCGCCGACCACCCGTCGGTCGACGTCGTCCCGGACGCGATCTACGTGCGGGACGGGCGGCTGGCCACGTCGGCCGGTGTCACCGCGGGCATCGACCTGGCGCTGGCCCTGGTGGAGCGCGACCACGACGCCGCGCTGGCCCGCCTGGTGGCCCGCTGGATGGTGGTGTTCCTGCAGCGGCCGGGCGGCCAGTCGCAGTTCAGCGTGCGGTCCAGGGTCCCGCCGGTGCGGGAGCCGGGGCTGCGGGCCGTGCTGGACGCGATCGCCGACGACCCGGCGGCCCGGTGGACCGTCGACGAGATGGCCCGCCGCGCCGCGATGAGCCCGCGGCACTTCGCCCGGGTGTTCCCGCGCCGGGTGGGCGTGTCGCCCGCCCGGCACGTGGAGCAGGCCCGGGTGGAGGCGGCGGCGTCGGCGCTGGAGTCGGGCGACGAGGGCTTGGACGTCGTCGCCCGCCGGTGCGGTTTCGGTTCGGCCGAGACGCTGCGCCGCGCGTTCCTGCGGGTGCTCGGCGTGCCGCCGGGCAGTTACCGCGACAGGTTCCGCACCACCGGTGCGGCGTGAACGAGGGGGACCGGATGGACATCGCTTTCGTGCTCTACCCGCGGCTGACCGCGCTGGACCTGGCCGGCCCGTACGACGTGCTGGCGCACCAGCCGGAGGTGACGGCGCACCTGGTGGCGGCGTCACCCGACCCGGTGCGCACCGACGCCGGGCTGACGATCGTGCCGACGACCACGTTCGCCGAGCTGGACCGCGCCGACGTGGTCGTCGTGCCCGGCGGCGCCGGCTGGGCGGAGGTGCTGGCCGACGGCGTGGTCGCCGACTGGCTGCGCGCCGTGCACCCGACGGCGACCTGGACGACGTCGGTGTGCAGCGGGTCGACGTTGCTGGCGCAGGCGGGCATCCTCGACGGCCGGACCGCGACCACGCACTGGGCGCTGCGCGACGAGCTGGCCGCCCTCGGCGCGGTCGTCAGCACCGAGCGGGTGGTGTTCGACGGGGACGTGGCCACCGGCGCCGGGGTGTCCGCCGGGATCGACCTGGCGCTCACCCTCGTCGGCCGGATCTGGGGCGACGAGCGGGCCCGGCTCACCCAGCTGTTCATCGAGTACGACCCCCGGCCGCCCTACCGGGCCGGGTCGCCGGAGCAGGTGCCCGACGAGCTGGTCGCCCTGGCCCGCGGCGTCTTCGCGGGCCGGTGAAGGCGGCCGGTCACAACGCCGTGGGCAGGCCGAACAGCGGGAACCGGTCCGACGGGAAGGTGATCACCTCGGCGATGCGGTCGCCCTCGACCCGCAGCACGTCCAGCGCCACCGGTTCGAAGTGCTCGCGGCCGGGCTCGCGGACGTAGTTCGCCACGGCGGGCTGCCGGTTGGCCCGGGTCTCGACGACCTTCCACTCGCCGAACGCGTCGGGGCCGACCATGACCGGCGCCCAGATGCCGACCACGACGTCCCGCCCGCGGTGCCACTCGGGCTGCGGCGGCATGGTCCAGGTGACGTCCTCGCTGAGCGCGGCGGCCATCAGCCCCATGTCGCTGCGCTCGGTGGCCTCCACGAACTTGCGGACCACCGCCTTCTCCCGCGGGTTCGGCTCGCCCGACCAGTCGGCGCGCCGCGGCGGCAGGTGCTTGCGCATGGTGGCGCGGGCGCGTTGCAGCGCGCTGTTCACCGCGGGCACCGAGTCGTCCAGCAGTTCCGCCGCCTCGCTCGCCCGCCAGCCCAGCACGTCCCGCAGCACCAGCACCGCCCGCTGCTTGGCGGGCAGGTGCTGCACCGCGGCCAGGAACGCCAGCTCGATGGTCTCCCGCGCCACCACCTCGGCGTCCGGTTCGGCGTCCAGCAGGGCGTCCGGGAACGGCTGGAGCCACGGCACGTCGGCCGCCGGCATCCCGTCGGTCGTGGCGAGCGGGGGACGGCGGCCGATCACGTCCAGGCAGGCGTTCGTGGCGATCCGGTACAGCCACGCGCGGAACGACGAGCGCCCCGCGAACGTGTCCCTGGCCCGCCACGCCCTCAGGAACGTCTCCTGCACCAGGTCCTCGGCCTCGTCGAACGAGCCGAGCAGCCGGTAGCAGTGCACCCGCAGCTCGTGCCGGTGCCGTTCGGCCTCCTGCGTGAAGTCGACCGTCATCCGCGCGACCTCGCTCATGGTCACCCTCCGGGCTTGTACGGTGACGTGCCGGTCGCACGTCGCACAAGTGGGACTCGACCGACGCGGAAAACTCATCGGTCTCGGCTGATCGGGGGATCGGGTGGTCGGGGGCACGGGGTTCCGCGCGGTGTTCGCGGCGCCGGAGTTCCGGGTGCTGTGGTCGGCGGCGGCGCTGTCGACGGTGGGCGACCAGCTGGCCCGGGTGGCGCTGTCGGTGCTGGTGTTCCAGCGGACCGGGTCGGCCGCGTGGACGGCGTTGACCTACGCGCTGACGATGCTGCCCGCGCTGGTCTCCGGGGTGCTGCTGACCGGGCTCGCCGACCGCTACCCGCGGCGGACCGTGATGGTGGTCGCGGACGCGGTGCGGGCCGTGCTGCTGGCCGTGATGGCGGTGCCGGGCGTGCCGCTGCCGGTGGTGGCGGCGTTGCTGGTGGTCGCGCAGCTCGCCGAGCCGCCGTTCGCCGCCGCGCAGGGCGCGCTGCTGCCGACCGTGCTGGGCGACCGGTACGAGGCCGGGCAGTCGGTGCACCTGATCACGCACCAGGCGGGGCTGCTGCTGGGGTTCGTCGGCGGTGGTCTGGCGGTGGCGTGGCTGGGGACGTCCGGGGCGCTGCTGGCGGACGCGGTGACGTTCGCGCTGTCGGCGCTGGTGCTGCGGTTCGGCCTGCGGGCGCGGCCCGCGCCGGCGTCCGTGCCGGCCGCGCGCGTGCGGATCAGGGCGGGCGCGGCGCTGGTGTGGCGGGACCGGCGGCTGCGGCTGCTGGTCGGGTTGGGGTGGCTGGCGCTGTTCACCGTCGTGCCGGAGGGGCTGGCGGCGCCGTTCTCGGCGGAGGTCGGCGCCGGTGCGGCCGGGGTGGGGCTGCTGCTGGCCGCCGACCCGGCCGGGATGGTGCTGGGGACGGTGCTGCTGCGGTTCCTGCCCGCGTCGCTGCGGGTGCGGCTGCTGGGCCTGCTGGCGGTGGCGACGGCGTTGCCGCTGGTCGGGTACCTGTTCGCGCCGAACCTGGTGGGCGCGGTGGCGCTGCTGGCGTTGAGCGGGGTGTTCAGCGCGTACCAGGTGACGGCGGGCGCGACGTTCGTCCGGCTGGTGCCGGACGAGCAGCGCGGTCAGGCGTTGGGCTTCGCGCGCAGCGGCCTGGTCGCCGCGCAGGGCATCGGCGTGGCCGCCGGGGGGCTGCTGGCGTCCGCCACGGGCTCCGCGACCACCGCCATCGCCGTGGCGGGTGTCGCGGGCACTGCCCTGGCCCTCACCGCGACCACCGCCTGGTCCCGGGTGGCGCCGTCGGCGGCGGGGTGAGGGGATGGCCGCGCCGGCCGCGGGAGACGGGGCTCGACGCGGCCCGCGTGGTGGCCTCGGTGGGGTCTTCACCGGGTGGTGGCTGTTTCACCAGATCTTGTCGCGCATGGCGGCGCACCTCCCCTCGACGTGGTGCTCGGCGGGAACGCGGGCGGGGGCGGGGTCACCAGATCTTGTCGCGCACGACGACACCTCCGTCTCCTGTGGAGCGGTCCTGAGCTGCGGGTTCACCAGATCTTGTCGCGCACCGCAATCACCTCCAGTGGGTCGCGTCACCCCGGTAGCGGCTGACATCGGCACAGGTCACCACTACTGTGACCCTCCGTCCGGACGCCATGACGGTCCGGGGTAGACGGTCGTGAGGAACCATGGGCAGAGCGCGTTCGACGTCGTCGGGCGATCGACGCTGGTCACTATGGTCCCTGCCCGGGCAGGCCCTGGTGTACGTGCTGTCGGTGGATCTCTCGGCCGCGATCGCGATCGCCGCGACCACCGCCTGGCCGGTGCCGCCCGGCTCGTGGACCACGTTCGCGGTGCTGCTCGGGTGCGCCGCGCTGCACCTGCACTGCTCCCGCTGGATCGAGCGCATCCGCCGCGACCACAGCCACCTGCCGCACGTCGACCTGTGCAGCATCTGGATCCTGGCCGGCGCCCTCGTGCTGCCGCCGTCGTTGGCCGTGGCGCTCGTCGTCCTCATGTACGCGCACCGCTGGTGGGTCGTCGGCCGCTGGGACGCCTCGCGCCCACCGCACCGGTGCGTGTTCACCACCTCGATGATGGTGCTGGCGACGCTCGCCGCGAACGCCGTCGCGGGCCTCACCGGCCTGCGCGCCCACCTCCAGGCCGGGCAGCCCGGCGGCGCGCTCGACCTCGTCGGCGTGGTCGGCGCGGGCGCGGCGCAGTGGCTGGTCAACACCGCCCTGGTGGCCGCGGTGATCCTGCTGACGGTCCGGCCGCGCTCGGTGCGCGACTCGATCGGCAGCGGCGCGGACAACCTGCTGGAGGCCGGTCAGCTCGCGATGGGCGGGTTCGTGGCCCTGGCGGTGGCGTGGTGGCCCGGGTTCGCGCTGCCGATGGTCGTCGCGGCCGTCGCCCTGCACCGCACCGTGCTCATCCACCAGCTGGAGCTGGCCGCCCGCACCGACACCAAGACCGGCCTGCTCAACGCCGAGGCGTGGCACCTGCAGGCGAAGCTGGAGCTGCGGCGCACCCGGCAGCAGCCGCCCGGCGCGCGGGTCGGCCTGTTCATGATCGACGTCGACCACTTCAAGGACGTCAACGACACCCACGGCCACCAGGCCGGCGACCTGGTGCTGCGGCGCATCGCGGCGGCGCTGGGGAGCGCGGTCCGGCGCGGCGACGCCGTCGGCCGGTTCGGCGGCGAGGAGTTCGCCGTGCTGCTGCCCGGCGTCGAGCACGAGGAGGCGGTGGCGATCGCCGAGCGGGTGCGCTCGGAGGTGCACCGGGTGCTCGTGGACGTCGGCGACGGCCGCGTGGTGGCGGGCCTCACCGTCAGCGTCGGCGTCGCGGTGTGGCCGGAGGTCGCCGAGGACACCGTGGAGGGGCTGCTCGCCGCCGCCGACGCGGCGCTGTACGAGGCCAAGCGGCTCGGCCGGGACCAGGTGCAGGCCGCGGGCGGCCGGCGTCGCGCCCCGTGGACGCCCGCCGCCCGGTCCGAGCGGCCCGGCGTGTAACGAGCACGACTACCCGGGCGGATTTCCCCCAGGTCGGGCCGTCGGTGGCGTAGTTTCTGCCCGCCACCCCCGACACGGTGGACTCGCCTCGCTTGCAAGGGTCGTGACGCCCGTGGACCTCGGTGCCCCGCACGGAATCCGCTTCCGCTTCGAAGCGGGGCTGCTGCGCGCCGTCCTGCTCGACGTGCACCGCAAACCACCGGTCGAGGCCGGTGAGGAGCTGACCGCCGAGGCGGGCGCCCGCGACCTGGTCGTGGACGAGACCCGGGACGGGCACGTGCGCGCGGTGCTGCGGCAGCGCTTCGACCTGCCGTCGCCCGCCCGCTGGCGGCTCGCCGTCGACGCGCCCGCCGCCGAGACCCCGGACGGGGTGGTGTTCTCGCTGCCGGGCTCGGTGACGCTGCTGGTGTCCGGCTCGTCGCCGTGCGTGCTCGACGACGGCGGCGTGCGCGTCGACCTGCCCGCGGGCGAGTCGGAACTGGCCGTCGCGGTGACCAGCGAGCCGGTGTTCGAGGTCGGCGACACGGTCGTGGTGTGCCGACCGGACCAGGTGCGCGAGGCCGCGGTCGTGGTGTCGTGCCTGCCGCCGGACCGGGTCACGCCGGTCCTCGCGCTGAGACCCGCGACCGGGTCGTCGCACCGGCACGACCGGCTGGTGGCGGACCTGCTCGACGCCGTGGGCGTGCGCCGCGCGGTGCTCCTCGCCGAACCGGGCGCCGGCGTCGGCCCGGCCGTCGACCTGCCCGAACACCTGCACCTGCCGTGCGACGACCCGATCGGCCTGACCGCCAAGGCGTGGGAGCTGCTGCGCGGCGGCGAGCCCGAGCGCACCCTCGACGTCGCGCCGGACGCCGACTTCGCCGCCGCCCTGTTCACCGCCCTGCGCACCGGGGCGGCGCTGCGGGTGGACGACGACGCGCCACCCGTCCCGTTCGCCGCGCACAACCCGGCCGACGCCGACGAGGCCGTGCTGGTCGAGCGCACCGGCGGCGCGGACGACCTGGTCGCCGCCGTCTACGCCCACCACCGCGGCGCCCGGCTCGTCGTCACGCCCGCGCCCGACCTGGCCGAGGTGCGCGCGGTGGTGGCCGAGGAGCAGGAGCGGGTCACCGCGGCGGCCGGCGCGATCGGCGACGCGGTCAAGGGCATCGGGTTCGTCGAGGCGCTGTGGCGGTACCTGTCCACCGGCGGGCACGACCCGTTCGCGGCGGTCGAGGCCGTGGTCACCGCGCAGGTGCCCGTCGCGGCGGTCGAGGAGGTCGGCGACCGCGGGCTGACCGCGTTCACCACCGGCCTGCCCTACTCGTTCGTGCACACCGGCGACGTCAGCTGGGCGCGCAAGCCGATCGGGCACGTGGTCGCCGACCCGGCGCTGGTGGTGCTCACCGAGCTGCACCGGGCGGGCGTCGCCCGCGAGCCCGCCGCGTTCAGCCTGGTCTTCGACTCCGGCCCGTTCCCGGAGCCGCCGCGGACCACCCCGTCGCCCGGCCACCACACCCACCCGATCGTGCTGGCCGACGAGGACGCCTCGGCCGACGCGCTGCGCGACCTGGCCGCGGACCTGCCGGTCGAGGTGGTGTTCTTCAACCGGCACGACGCCGACGACGCCATCGCGCTGGGCGACGACGTGCTGCCCGACGACGACCTCCCGGTCGACCTGCGGCACCGGCCGATCGTGTTCAACAACTCGTGCCGCTCGTGGACCGGGCTCGGCCGCGAGTTCGTCCGCGCCGGGGCCCGCGGCTACATCGGCACCCTGTGGACGATCCCGCCGAACCTGGCCGCCGGGTTCGCCCGCACCGTCCTGCGCCGGCTCACCGCCGAGGAGGCGCCCGCCGCGCGCGCCATCGTCAACACCGGCACGCCCGGCGGCATCGAGCGGTCCTACCTGTACGTGGGCACGGTCAACGGCCGGCTGGACGAGTGGCGCGACCGGTCCACCACCGACGCCGAGGCGGCGCTGACCGGGTGCGAGCTGCTGGCCGCCGCCGCGCGCGACCGGGCCGACCCGCGGGCGCCCGTGCTGCGCCGGGAGCTGGCGGCGCTGCGCGAGGTCGCCGAGGCGGGCGGCGCGACCGGCACCCCGTCCTACGCCGACGTGCTGCTGGCCGAGCTGCGGCTGACCGACGACGACGAGCGGGCCGCCGCGCTGGCCGAGCGGGTCGACGCGCTGCTGACCGGCCTCGACCTGCCCGACGAGGAGCTGGAGCCGCGCTGGGCGACCCGGTTCGCGCTCACCGGGGCGCGGTTCGAGCGGCGCGGGGAATACGGGGCCGCGGTCGCGGACTTCGAGAAGAGTGTGGGCTTGGGCGACGCGTGCCGCGACCGGGCGGACGTCCTGCTGCGGATGGCGAGGCTGCTGATGCACGAGGGCAGGACCGAGGAAGCCGGCCAGGCGGCGCGGCTGGCGCACGACGAGCACCGCCTCGGCGGTGACCGGGCGGGGCTGCTGGAAGCCGTCACCGTCCTGCACGACCTCGGCGACGCGGACGGCGGGACGTCCCTCCGGCACGCCGTCGAGGGGCACGACCTGGCCGAGGAGCTGGGCGACCGGGCCAGGCAGGCCGCGTTCAAGCTCGCCGAGTGCGACCGGCGGCGCGAGCGCGGCGAGCTGGACGCGGCGATCGACGCCGGGTCGCGCGCGGTCGAGCTGTTCCGCGCCGAGGGCGACGACCGGCAGGAGCTGGCCGCGCTGCGCCGGCTCGGCGCGTGCCACCGCGACCGGGGCGACCTGGAGACCGCGCAGCACTACGCCGCCGTCGGGCTGGCCCGCGCAGAGCAGCTGGGCGCGGCGGCCGAGGTGGCGTCGTTCCACGACGACCTGGGCGGCGTGCTGACCGCGCGCGGCGAGCACGGCCAGGCGCTGGGGCACTACCGGCACGCGGTGGAGAAGCTGGTCGCCACCGGCGCGTGGGAGCGCGGCGCCGAGCTGCTGCCGCACCTGGCCGTCGGCGCGGTCCGGGCGCGCGACCCGGAGGCGCTGTGGACCGCGGCCCTGTGCGGCGGCCTGATCTGCGAGGTCGCGCCGCGCGAGGTGTGGGCGTCGGTGCTGCCGCTGGTCGTGGACTCGATGAAGCGGGCGATCGAGACCGGGCCGCTGCCGCTGACCGAGCGCGGCATGACCGACTTCGCCAGCGCCGTGACCGCGGGCAACCGGGCGGAGATGCCGTTCCAGGTCGGCCTGCTCGCCGACGTGGTGGTCGTGCTGCTGGCGTGGCTGATGGACCGCGCCGACGCGCACATCCTCGCGTTCGCCCGCGAGCTGGACCGCACCAGCGGCGGCGTGCTCGACCTGGTCGGCTACGTGTCCCTGCCCTACGCCGAGCGCGCCCGCGAACCCGGGACCGGCCGGTCCCGCCCCGGGGTGCACTGAGCGCGGCCCGGGGGTCAGGCTCCGCCGTACGCGGCGGCCGTGCGGGGGTACAGCTCGCGGTAGGCGGGGAAGTGGCCCTGCGGCGTGGTGACGGACTCGGCGCGCAGCAGGCCGTGCACCAGCGCGCGGGCGAAGACCGCGCGGGCGGCGGCGAGCACCGGTCCCGCGTCCGCGTCGCGGGCGCCGGTCGAGGAGGCGAACACCGTGTCCCCGTCGGTCAGGCCGTGCGCCGGGCGGACGGCGATCGCCAGGCCGTCCTGGGCGGCCTCGGCCAGCGCGAACAGCCGGGGCAGGCGGGCGTTGGTGACGACCACGCCGATGACGGTGTTGAACGGCCGGACCGGCGTCATCGCGGCGGCGCGCGCGGCGGCCAGGTCGTCGCCCCGGTAGGCCGGGAACTCGCCGGGCAGGCCGAGGTGCGCGGCGAACGGCAGGCCGGTGTCGAGGTCCACCGACGGGCCGACCGCGTTCAGGGCGGCGATCGCGCCGACGACCACACCGCCCGGCAGCTCCGCGCTCGCGGTGCCCAGACCGCCCTTCAGCGTGGCGTTGAGCGCGCCCGTGCCCGCGCCGACGTTGCCCTGGGCGACCTCGACCCCGGCGGCCCGCACCGCCGCCGCGCCGTCGTCCGGCCCGGGACGGGCGTGGAAGTCACCGCCCCGACCCAGGTCGAACAACGCGGCGGCGGGCACGAACGACCCCAGCTCCCGCGCCGCGCCCTCGGCCGCCGCCAACCCGTACGCGCTCCCACCCGCCAGCACGATTCCGCGCACCGCCCGGCCGCCGTGGCGCGGGTCGAGCGCGGCGGTGTCGCGGGTCGCCGGGGCGCCGCCGCGAACGTCCACAGTGGACAGTGAGCCGGTCGGCAGCAGCACGGCCGTGACGCCGGTCAGCGCGCCGCCGCCGACGCGCGTGGCGTGTCCCGCCAGCACGCCGGGCACGTCGGTGATCGAGTTCCGCACGCCGTCGATGCTAGGGCCGGGACCGGCTCCGGGCCCGCGGCGCGGGCGGTCGGTGAATGTGACGAAGTCTCGAATCCATCACGACCGGTCCTGCGGCGGGACAGCGGCCCGCCGCGGCCGGAATCGGGGGCCTGCGACAAAGTGCCTGGTCAAACCCGGTGCGCGGGTCGGGAAGGGCGGCCGTCCGTCCACACCGGACTGCTCCGAACGGTTCAACCCGGGGTGATTGGGCCGTTCGGGCGAGTGAGCGCCGCCGCGTCGTGAGGCATTGTTCTGCCCCGTTCGCATCGTGTCGGCAGCCCTCGCCCGGTTGCCCGGTCCGGGGGGTACCCAGATGACGTCGTTCTTCGGCATGCGCGGGAACAGATCGCGCGGCAGCGGACTCGTGGCCGCGCTGGCCGCCTCGCTCGTCGCGTTCGCCGTCGTGCAGCCGGTCGCGCGGGCCGCTCCCGCGCCCGCCCCGGCGCCGGTGGTGGACGAGGCGGTGGACGAGGTCTCGGCCCAGGCGCTGGCCAAGCGGCTCGGCCGGCCGGTGCGGATCACCGGGAAGACCACCGAGGTCGACGAGTTCTGGGCGACCCCGGACGGCGCGTTCACCTGGCGCCAGCACGAGCGCCCGGTGCGCGTGCGCCGCGACGGCGGGTGGACCGCCGCCGACACCACGCTGGAGCGGCGGCCGGACGGGACCGTGGCGCCGAGGGCCGCGGTGGTCGAGCTGACCCTGTCGGGCGGCGGCAAGGGCTCCAAGGACCGCGGACCGCTGGTCAAGATGGCGCACCAGGGCGCCGAGGTCGGCCTGGGCTGGCACGCCGACCTGCCCGAGCCGGTCCTGGACGGCCCGACCGCGACCTACCCAGAGGTGCTGCCCGGCGTCGACCTCAAGGTCACCGCGGACGTGATCGGGTTCTCCGAGGTGCTGGTGGTCAAGACGCCACAGGCGGCGAAGAACCCCGACCTGCGCAAGATCACGTTCGGCTCGCACACCAAGAATTCCCGGGTCCGCGCGGTCGAGCGCAAGGCCAAGGCCACCGACCCCGGGCTGGAGGTCGTCGACGCCGGGGGCGAGGTGGTGTTCACCGGCGACGCGACCCGGATGTGGGACTCCAGCGGCGACGAGCGGCGTGAGCCGCGACGCGCGGAGATGGGCGCCGAGGTGGCCGACGGCAGCGTCAGCATCATCCCCGACCAGGAGTTCCTGGCCCACCCGGACACCCGCTACCCGGTCTACCTCGACCCCGACTACTCGTGCACCTCGTGCGGCAAGGCCCACCACGTCGTGGTGCAGTCCGGCTACCGCACGGCCAAGAACTTCGACGCGACCACCGGCTCGCTCAGCGACCTCAAGGCGGGCTACCAGACTTCGGACTCCTCCGGGATCTCCCGCACCTACCTGCAGATGAACACCAGCGCCATCATCGGCAAGACGGTCGACTGGGCGACGCTGAACACCACGCTGCTGTACTCGTGGTGGGGCAGCGCGCAGGCCAAGCCGACCGAGCTGCACCTCGCGGGCTGGGTCGACGCCAACACCACCTGGGACAACCAGCCCGGCGGCGGACCGGTGCCCGGCACGTCGTCGTCGCACCTGTCGTCGGTCAACACGGTCAACCAGTCCCAGGCGGCCAACGTGCCGATGCAGTTCGGCGCGACCGCGGCGGCGCGGGCGGCGGCGGCCGGCGGCTGGGGCCTCACCACGTTCCTGCTCAAGGGCGAGCAGGAGAACACCACCTACTCGTGGCGGCGGTTCGGGCTCAACCCGTACCTCGAAGTGCACTACAACTCCACTCCCAACGACCCGACCAACCACGCCATGCAGAACGGCACGGTGCCGTGCGTGAAGGGCGCGAACCGGCCGTACGTGTTCACCCGCACGCCGCAGCTCCAGGCGTGGGTGTCCGACCCGGACGGCGGCAGCCTCAACGTGCTGGTCGCCACCAGCGGCGGCCCGTACGGCGCGGACGTGCCGAACACCTACCACGACAACAACGGCTCGCAGCCCTGGGTCGGCACGGCCGGGCCGGGTCAGGGCGCGCTCGCCCAGGTGCAGGTGCCCCAGGGGTGGATCACCACCGACGGCATCTACAAGTGGGCGATGCGGGTGTCGGACGGCGCGCTGTCCTCGCCCCGGTGGGACTGGGACTGCGAGTTCTACGTCAACACCGCGGTGCCGCTCGCGCCGACCGTGCAAGCCCAGAGCATCCCGGCGAACCAGGGCGGCACGGCGACGTTCGACATCAGCGTCCCCATGGCCACCGCCGGCCTGTTCGACATCGACCGGTTCGTCTACACCACCGACGGCAGCGAGCCGTCGACCCAGGGCTCGCTGAGCGTGCCCGCGACCAGCGACACCGGCACCGGCCAGCTCCTGGCCAAGGCGAGCCTGTCGACCACCGCGCTCAACCCGCAGCAGAACCTGCTCAAGGTCCGCGCGGTGAACAAGGCGGGCACGCCGGGGCCGGACGGCTCCTGCGCGGCGCCGCTGACCACCGTCGGCACCGCGCCCAACACCGCGTGCGCCTACACCGTGCTGCCGCTGACCTCCGCGAACGCGCTCAAGGGCGCCTGGGCGCTGGACGACGCGGCGGGCCCCACGGCCGCGGACAACGTCGCCGTGCTCAACGAGGGCCAGACCCCGCACCCGGCGACGCTCACCGAAGCGGGCTGGGCGGTCGGGTACAGCCGGGGCAGCGCCTGGACCCAGGCCGACGCCTTCGGCGCCAAGGACGGCGTCAAGGGCGGGATCAACATCCGGCCGGGCGGCTACCTGTCCACCTCCGGTCCGGTGGTCGACACCGACAAGTCGTTCAGCGTCGCCGCCTGGGCCTACCTCCAGCAGACCACCGGCTACCACACCGTCCTGTCCCAGGACGGCGGCAGCGTCAGCGGCTTCTACCTGCAGTACTCGGCCGACGTGGGCAAGTGGACGTTCAGCGCGACGCCCTCCGACGCCGTCACCACCAACCCGGTCCGGGTGACCTCGGCCGACGGCACCGCCGTGCCCAAGGTCAACCGGTGGGTCCACCTGATCGGCACCTACGACGAGAACAGCGACCAGCTGTCGCTGTACGTGGACGGCAAGCCCGCCGGGTCGCAGGCCCTGGGAAGCCCGCTGTGGGACGCCGACGGGCCGTTCGTCATCGGCGCGGCCAAGTGGGACGGCGTGCGGGCCGACCACTTCCCGGGCCAGGTCGACGACGTGCAGGCGTGGCAGCGGGTGCTGTCGCCGAAGGACGCGCACGACCTCGCCACCGCCTCCGCGCCGCGCGCCAACCTCGGCCTGGCCGAGGGCGCGACCGAGCTGCTGGCCACCGGCGCGTCCGGTGACGAGTACGCCGGAACCTACGTGCCCGCGCCGGTGAAGTCGCTCCAGGGCTACTGGAAGTTCGACGAGAACTCCGGCAGCACCGCGGCGGACTCCAGCAACAACGGCGCCGGGTACGAGAACAACCTCATCACCACCGGCGCGTCCTGGGTGCCCGGCAAGACGGGCAGCGCCCTGCGCTACAGCGGCGCGGCGGACAGCTACAGCCACTCGACCGGGCCCGCGGTGAACACCTCGCAGTCGTTCTCGGTGTCCGCGTGGGTCAAGCTGGACGACCTCAACGGCTACTACGCCGTGGTGGGCCAGTCGGGCCAGAACGTGCCCGGCTTCGCCATCCGCTACTCCCAGGACGTGCAAGCCTGGATCTTCGGCGTCGCCCCCGCCGACCAGGTGGGCGCGCACCCGCAGTGGACGTACCGGAGCAACTCGGTGACCGCGGCCGGGGTCTGGACCCTGGTGACGGGCGTCTACAACAACGAGTCCAAGCGCATGCAGCTCTACGTGGACGGCGAGCTGATGGGGTCGCGGCTGTACACCGGCACGCCGTGGAACGCGCCCGGACCGGTCACCGTCGGCGCCTACGACTTCGGCGGGATGGTCCACCAGTTCAAGGGCTCGATCGACTCGGTGCAGGTGTGGCAGCAGGCGCTGACCGCCAGCCAGGTCGCCGCGCTCGCCGGTCGGTCCTACGTGGACAGCGTGTGGAGCGTGACCGGCCCGGTCACCGGCGCCGCCACCGGCGCGGTGTCGCTGGTCGCGCAGGACGGCGCGGCGAACGCGGCGCTGACGGGCCAGCCGGGCGCGGCGATCACCCTGCCCCGGCCGCGCGACTTCCGCCCCGACCGCTCCTACACCGTCGAGGCGTGGGTCAGGCACGACACGACCGACACCAGCACCCGGACCGCGGTGAGCATGGACGACACCACGAACAGCCCGTTCATGCTCGGCTTCCGCCCGGCCACGACCGGCTCCGGGGGCCAGTGGGCCTTCGCCGTGTCCTGCAACCGGACCGTCGCCAACTGCCTGCGCGCGGCGCGCAGCGACGCGCCGGCCGTGATCGGCGAGTGGACGCACCTGGCGGCGACGTTCGACACCGTGACCGGCCGGGCGTGCCTGTTCGTCAACGGCGTCAAGCAGGACGACCAGACCGGCTGCGCGGACATCACCGGCTTCCACGACTCCACCGGGTCGCTGGTCCTCGGCCGCGGCTTCTGGAACGGCGGCAACGCCGACCTGTGGCACGGCGGCATCGCGGGCGTGCGCGTGCACTCCGGCGTGCGCACGGTCGACCAGATCAAGGACGACCGCACCGCCGACGACCCCGGCACGCTGTTCGGCACCGTCCACTGACCCGGCCACTTCTCCCACACCCAGGTTGAGAACATGACCAGACGCAGAGCCAGCGCCCTCACCAAGTCCGTCGTGCTCGCGGTCGTCGTCCTGATGGGCACGGCCACCGCCACCCCCGCCGTCGCCGCGCCCGACGAGGGCTGGCACGGCCTCGGCTGGGACCTGCCCGGGCTCCAGCGGACCGAGTCGGTCCCCGGCGTCGAGGACCGGCACCGGCCCGCGCCGCGCGCCGAGTCCGCCGACCGGGCCCTGACCGCGCCGCCCGAGGTCCGGCTGCCGCAGCCGGGCCGGGCCGCGGTCGACCTCCCCGCCTCCGCCGCCACGGCGCGCACGGCCGCCGTCGGCGCCGGGGCCACCGGCCTGGAGATCGGCCGCGGTCGCGGCAAGGCGGGCCGCGGTCCTGACGGCGCGCCCACCGCCCGCCGGTCGTCCGGCCGGGTCGAGGTGGAGCTGGTCGACACCGCGCGGGCCGACCGGGCGGGCGTCACCGGGCCGCTGTACCGGATCAGCCCGGTGTCGGGCGACGTGTCCGGACCGCTGTCGGTCCGGCTGGACTACTCCGCGTTCACGGCGGCCTACGGCGGCGACTACGGGCGGCGGTTGCGCCTGGTCTCCTACCCGGACTGCGTGCTGTCCACACCGGACGAACCGCGGTGCCGCGAGGCCACCCCGGTCGAGCACGTGAACTCGGAGGGCAAGCACCTGGTCGGCGAGGTCGCGTTGGCCTCACCGACGAGCGCGACCGTGCTGGCCGCGACCGCCGACGCCGACAGCGGCGAGGGCGACTACACCGCCACGCCGCTGTCGCCGACCGGCACCTGGACGGCGGGTGGCTCGGGTGGCGACTTCACCTACAGCTACCCGTTCAAGCTGCCCGCCGCCCTCGGCGGGGCCACGCCCGGCCTGAAGCTCGCGTACTCGTCGGGCGCCGTGGACGGCGCCACGTCGGCGACGAACAACCAGGCGTCCTGGATCGGCGACGGCTGGTCCCTCGCTGCCGGCGGGTTCATCGAGCGGCAGTACAAGTCGTGCGCCAAGGACCTCGGCGGCAACAACGGCCAGACCAAGACCGGCGACCAGTGCTGGGCCACCGACAACGCGGTCATGTCGTTGGGCGGCAGCAGCAACACGCTGGTGAAGGACACCTCGAACCCGAACGTCGAGACCTGGCGGCCCCGCCAGGACGACGGTTCCCGGGTCGAGCGGCTGCACGGCGCGACCAACGGCGCGCGCGACGGCGAGCACTGGAAGGTCACGGCGGTCGACGGCACGCAGTACTTCTTCGGCCTCAACCGGATGCCCGGCTGGACCGAGGGCAAGCCGGAGACCCAGTCGACGTTCACCGCGCCGGTGTTCGGCAACCACGGCGGGGAACCGTGCAACGCGACCACGTTCGCCGCCTCGTGGTGCACGCAGGCGTGGCGGTGGAACCTGGACTACGTGGTGGATCCGCACGGCAACATCGCGTCCTACTACTACCAGCCCGAGACCAACGCCTACGGCCGCAACCTCAACGTCACCACGGCGGGCACGTCGTACGTGCGTGGCGGCTATCTGCTGCGCATGGAGTACGGCCTGAACACCAACGCGGGCGGCGCGTACGCCCAGGCCCCCGCGCGGGTGCTGTTCGACACCGCCGAGCGGTGCGTGCCCGGCAACGGCGTCACGTGCGACCCGGCGCAGTTGAACGACACCACCGCGAAGTCCTGGCCCGACGTGCCCGCCGACCTGATCTGCGCGCCCGGCGCGGTGTGCAAGAGCGTGTCGCCGTCCTTCTTCACCCGCAAGAAGCTCACGACCGTCACCACGCAGGTCGCCAACGGCGCCGGCGGCTGGCTCGACGCCGACCGCTGGAACCTCGACCACGCGTTCCCCGTCACCGGTGACGGCGGCAACCCCGCGCTGTGGCTGGAGAGCATCACCCGCACCGGCCTCGCCGGTGGGTCGGCCGCCATGCCGGCCACCACGTTCGGCGGCACCGCCAAGACCAACCGCACCCGCGCCCACCAGGACTACACCAGCCTGTCGCGCTACCGGATCACCTCGATCACCGGCGAGCTGGGCGGCGTCACCACGATCGACTACACCGGACCGGACTGCCAGTCGGGCACCCCGGACCCCGGCACGAACACGACCCGCTGCTACCCGGTGCACTGGACGCCCAACGGCGCGACGGACCCGGTCCTCGACTGGTTCAACAAGTACGTCGTCACCGACGTGCACGCCGACGGCCGCACGACGCTGGGCAAGCAGACCCGCACCCACTACGACTACCTCGACGGCGGCGCCTGGCACTACGACGAGAAGTTCTTCTCCGAACCGGCGCACCGGACGTGGTCGCAGTGGCGCGGCTACGGCAGGGTGAAGACCACGGTCGGCAACCCCGACGACCCGTCCGGGCCGCGCACCGTCACCGAGAAGCTGTACCTGCGCGGCATGGACGGCGACGTCGCGCCCGGCGGCGGCACCCGGTCCGTGTCGGTCGGAAACTCGCTGGGCGAGAGCGTCGTCGACGGCAAGCAGTTCGCGGGCGTCACCCGGGAGACGTTGACCCACCTGGGCAACCAGGTGATCAAGTCGGTGGTGGACGACCCGTGGTCCTCGGCCGCGACGGCCACCGACCTGCACGGCGTCCAGTCCTTCCACACCGCCACCGGGGCCACCCGGACGCGGGTGCGGCTCGCGGCGTCGAACGAGTGGCGCACCTCGCGCACGACCACCTCGTACGACGGCCACGGCCTGGTGACCTCGGTGCAGACCGAAGGCGACATCGACGACCCGGACCAGACCACGTGCGTCCGCACCACCTACGCGCAGAACACCGGCACGTGGCTGCTGAACTACCCGAAGGCCGTGCAGAAGGTCTCCGGGCCGTGCTCCGAGACCAACACCGCGACCAGCGCCAACATCATCTCCGACGTGCGGTCGCTCTACGACGGCCAGGCGTTCGGGGCGGCGCCGACCCGCGGCGACGTGACCGAGGCGCACACCCTCTCCCAGTGGCCCGCCGGCGGCGCGGAGGTCTTCCAGGCGCCGACGACCAAGACCACGTACGACACCGTCTACGGCCGGGTGCTGACCAGGACCGACGCGCTCGACCGGACCACGACCACCACCTACACCCCCGCCACGGGCAGCCCGGTCACCAAGGTCGTCACCACCACGCCCAAGGTGAACATCGCCAACACGCCCACCGCGCTGACCTCGTCCGAAGAACTCGACCCCGCCTCCGGCCTGGTCACCGGCAAGGTCGACCGGAGCGGGCTGCGGACCGACATCGCCCACGACCCGCTCGGCCGGATCACCGCGGTCTGGCGGCCCGGTCACGACAAGGCCGCGAACGCGCAACCCGACCTGAAGTTCGAGTACACCGTGAACACCTCCTCGCCGAGCGTCACGGCGTCCAAGCGGTTGCTGGCCTCCGGCCAGTACGCCACCACCTACGCGCTGGTCGACGGCCTCGGCCGGACGGTGCAGACGCAGGAGCCCACCTCGTACGCGGAGGGCGGGCGGGTCGTCGCGGACACCCTGCACGACAGCCAGGGCCGGGTCTGGAAGACCCACGCGTCCTACTGGAACAGCGCCGCGCCCGCGCCGTCGCTGCTCGTCGTGCAGGACAACGCGGTGCCCAACACCACCGAGACGCGCTACGACTCGGCCGGGCGCGCGACGGACGTGCTGTCGCTGCGCGACGGCGCCGAGCAGTGGCGGACCACCACCGCGTACGACGGCGACCGCGTCACCACGGTCCCGCCGCTGGGCGGCACCGCGTCGGCGGTCGTCACCAACGGGCTCGGCCAGAAGGTGCTGACCCAGCAGTTCGAGGACCGGGCGCACACCGCGCCGACCGACCCCGCCGTCACCACCACCTACACCTACCACCGGTCGGGCCTGCTGCACACGGTCACGGACGGCACCGGCGCCAACACCTGGACCCACGACTACGACCTCATGGGCCGCAAGGTGGCGCAGACCGACCCGGACTCGGGTGCCAGCTCGACCACCTACGACGCCGTCGGCCAGGTGCTGACCACCACGGACGCCCGCGGCAAGACCCTCGCGTACAGCTATGACGCGCTGGGTCGCCGGACCGGCATGTTCAACACCACCACGACGGGCGCCAGGCTCGCGAGCTGGGTGTACGACACCCTCCTCAAGGGCAGGCAGACGAGTTCGGTGCGCTTCTCGGGCGGCAAGGCCTACGTGCGCGCCGTCTCCGGCTACGACGCGGCGGGCCGGTCGACCGGCACCACCCTGGTGATCCCCACCAGCGAGACCGGCATCGGCGGCTCGCACTCGTTCCCCATCACCTACGACCCCAACACCGGAGCCGTCGCCACGGTCAGCTCGCCCGGCGTGGGCGGCCTGCCGGCGGAGACGATCTACCACTCCTACGACGCGCTGGGCAAGCCGACCGAGTCGTTCGCGGCCGACGGCAACGGCGGCACCAAGCTGGTCTCGCTGACCACCTACAACGCGTTCGGCCAGGTGCTGCGCACGAACTACGCCGACGCCAACGACCCCAAGCAGGTCTCCACCACCCACACCTACGACGACTTCACCTCCCGCCTCACCTCCACCCTGGCGGTGCGCGCCACCACCACCGACCAGTTCCTGGTCAACCGCTCGTACACCTACAACCAGGTCGGCGACATCACCGAGGTGGACGACACCGCGCCGGCGATCCCCGACAACCAGTGCTTCGAGCACGACCACCTGCGCCGCCTGACCGCGGCGTGGACCCCGACCTCCGGCGACTGCGCGGTCGCGCCGTCGGTGGCCGGGCTCGGCGGGCCCGCGCCGTACTGGACGGACTGGGAGTACGACCAGGCGGGCAACCGGAAGAAGCAGGTCCGGCACGCCGCGGCCGGCGACACGGTCACCGAGCTGGCCTACCCGGACCCCGGCCAGCCCCGGCCGCACGCCGTCACCTCCACGACCACCACGAACCCCGGCGGCGGACAGACCTCGGCGAGCTACGACTACAACCAGGCGGGTAGCACCGTGGTCCGGCCCGGCCGCGAGCTCGACCACGACCTGGAGGGCCGGGTCGCCGTCGACGAGGACACGGCCACCGGCAAGGAGACCACCCACCTCTACGACGCCGACGGCGAGAGGCTGATCTCGAAGGAGCCTGCGGGCACCACCCTGTACGCCGTCGACCTGGAGCTGTTCGTCCCGACCGGCTCCACCACGGCCACCGGCACCCGCTTCTACGACCACGGCGGCAAGAACGTCGCCCGGCGCACCGCGGGCGTCCTGACGTGGACGGTCGAGGACCACCAGGGCACCGCGATGTGCTCCGTGGACGCGAGCACCCTCGCGGTCACCAAGCGCTACCAGGACCCGTTCGGCGTGGTCCGCGGCGCGCCGCCCGGCTGGTGGCCGGACCGGCACGGGTTCGTCGACGGCGTGCGGGACCCCGGTGGCACCGTGCACCTGGGCGCGCGCGAGTACGACCCGGCGCTGGGCAGGTTCACCGCGGTCGACCCGGTGTTCGACCTGGACGACCCGCAGCAGTGGAACGGCTACGCCTACGCCGACAACAACCCGGTGACGCTGAGCGACCCGACCGGCCTGGCGACGTGGATGTGCCCCGACGGCGAGTGCGGCCGGCACGGCAAGAACGGGCTGGGCTACGACCGGAGCGGCCCGAACCCGTCGACCCCGGCGGCGCCTGCGTACCCCGAGGAGATCCCGGAGGAGTACCAGACCGCCGCGCCGCAGTACAAGCAGCCCTACCTGCTGAACCGCCTGCGGACGCTGCAGCAGACGCCGTACAAGGCCCAGGCGGCCGAGCAGTTCAAGCAGGCGTACTGCCACGAGTTCGCGGCGGACTCGATGTGCCGCAAGTCGAAGTCGATGAGCATCGGCCAGCAGGTGAGCATGGTGCTCACCCTGGCGAAGGCGTCGCAGGAGGCCACCTCGACGGCGATGACGCCCAGCCTCGACGACCTGGCCGACCTCGCCCGCCGCGGGTTCCACGTGGGCCGCTTCGCGACCAACGCGCCCTTCACCGGGGGAGCCGTGCTCTGGGGCGAGTTCAACGGTGGCTCGTGCGGCATGGAGCAGGGCATGATGGTGCACTGCACGGGCATGGAGAGCGGTTATGGCGTCCTCGCGGGGATGACGATCGGGAACACCTTCCTCACCGGCGAGACGGAGGTGGGCCCGCCACTGGCCGAGCACGAGGCGAACCACGCCACGCAGTGGGCGCTGATCCCAGGGTTCCCGGTGCTCTACGCCGCGGCCGCGATCCCGGCGGCGATCACGGGCGACTGCAACGTGTTCGAGGTCATGGCGGATGCGGAGAAGGGCGGTTACGAGTGCTGACCAGGCACCTCGTCGCCGCGCTGTGCCTCGCCCTCGTCGGCGCGGCTTCGGCGGCGTGCGTGCCGCAGACGCCGTTCGCCCCGATCGCCGTCCGGCTCGACCACTCCGGGGCCATCGAGATCTGGGTGACCGAGTGCGACGTGGAGGGGGTGAGCAGGGTGGAGATCCTGATGCCGAACGCCGACCGCGTCGTGGACGCCGACGACCCGGTGGCCTGGCGGCTGGACCTGGACCCGCCCTCGATGGCGCGCACGTACGTCGTCGGCGAGATCCCACCGGGGGCTCGGGAAACCGTCGAGTGGCAGGAGCCGCCACCCGACCAGCGGTTCTTCGTCCAGGTCGTCGACGGGGGGATGACCACGGGCACGGGGTTCGCCCTCGGCGACCTGGCCGACGGCAAGGTCCGGTTCGAGCTGAAGAACATGTCGTACGGGGAATTCCTCCGGGAATCCCAGTGCTGACCGCGGGGTAGTCAGGTCGCCCGGAGCAGGCGGGCGCCCAGCTCGCGGACCACGGAGGCCAGGAGGTCGACGTCCTCCTCCGTGGTCCGCCAGTTCACGATGGCGGGCCGCAGGGCCACCACGCCGCGGTAGACGGTGGTGCCCGCGTAGACCCGGGCGTCCTCGATCAGCTCCTCGCCGAGGCGGCGGTTGAGGGCGTCCAGGTCTTCGGCGGGCACGCCCGGCGGGTGGAAGCGGAAGCAGACGACGAACAGGGTGACCGGGGCCAGCAGCTCCAGGTCCGGCGCCTCGGCGATCCGGCGGCCCAGGCGCAGCGCCAGGTCCTGGTGCCGCTCCACCATCGCCCGGTGGCCGTCCCGCCCGTACGCCCGCAGCGTCGCCCAGATCGGCAGCGCCCGCGCCCGCCGCGCCGACTCCGGCCCCAGGTTGTTGTAGTTCACGAACTCGTCGTCCGGCTCCGGCAGGTACGGGGCGTTCCACCCGCCGAACGCGCGCCCCAGCACCGACCGGTCCCGCACGAACGCCATCCCGCTCTCGTACGGCACGTTCAGCCACTTGTGGCCGTCCGCGGCCACCGAGTCGGCCCGCTCCACGCCGCGCACCAGCCCCGCCGTGCGCGGCGACAGCGCCGCGAACAGCCCGAACGCGCCGTCCACGTGCAGCCACGCCCCGTGCCGCTCGGCCAGGTCGGCCAGCTCGTCGAGCGGGTCGTGGTCGCCGCCGTTGACCTCGCCCGCGGTGCCGATCAGCACCGCGGGCCCGGACGACGCCAGCTCGCGGTCCAGCGCCCCGACGTCCAGCCTGCCCGCCTCGTCCCGGGCCAGCACGCGCACCGAGTCCCGGCCCAGGCCGAGCAGCTGCAGCGCCTTGCGGCTGCTCGGGTGCACGTAACCGCTGGAGAACACCGGCAGCCGCGGCAGCCCGGCCAGGCCGTCCGCCGTCACGTCCACCCCGTGCCGCCCCGCCCACCAGTGCCGCGCGCACGCCAGCCCGGTCAGGTTCGCCATCGTCGCGCTCGGCGTGAGCACGCCGCCGTACGACGGGGGCAGGCCGAACAGCTCCTTCAACCACCGCAGGACCACCGTCTCGGCCCGCGCGGCGAACGGCGAGGCCAGCCACAGCCCGCCCGCCTGGTCCAGCAGCGACGTCACCCAGTCCGCCGCCTGCGCGGCCGGTGTCGCGCCGCCGACCACGAAGTGGAAGAACCGCGGCCCGGACGAGTGCGTGGCCGCCCGGGTGCCGATCCGCAGCAGGTCCGCGATGGCGGCGACGGTGCCGTCGCCGGACTCCGGCAGCGGGCCGTCCAGGTCGTCGAGCAGGTGGGCGTGCGTGGCGTCGCGCACCGGCAGGTGCGGCAGCGCGTCGAGGTAGGGCCCCGCGGCGCGCGCGACCATGCCCAACGCCTCGGCGGCGTCCTCTCTCGCGTTCAGCGGGTCACCCATCTTGGCAGGGTAGGCGCTGATGACGACGCGGGGACAGCTCCGGGGCCGCGGTCGGCGGCGTCCGAGCGGCTGCCCCGCGCGCCGGCGCGGCGGCCCGGCGACGAGGACGTGCCGACCCGGAACACCTGGACGCCGTCCACAGCGGACGGTCCGCTGCCTCGGGCACGTGCCCGGCCGGCCCGCCGACCGCGAGCTGCTCGACCAGCGGGTGCGGGGGAACATCGCGACCCGTGACCGCGCGGGTGGTCCGCGCCGCGAACCGCGACAGCCCGCGGCACGGGTCCGGGGTCAGCGCGGGTCGTCGCGCTCCCGGCGCACGGTGACCTTGCGGCCCTTGATGGTGGCGCCCCGCAGTGACGCGATGACCTGCTGCGCCGCCGAGTCCGGCACCTCGACCAGCGAGAACCGGTCGGCGATCTCGATCGCGCCGATGTCGCGGCCGTTCAGCCTGGCCTCGCCCGCGATCGCGCCGACCAGGTCCTGCGGCCGGATGCCCGAGCTGCGGCCCGCGCCGACGAACAGCCTGGTCATCCCCGCCGACGGGCGGCGCGGCCGGCGCGGCTCACGGCGGTCGCCGCCGCCGTCGCGGCCGCGGCGCTCACCGGAGCCCGCCCGCGGCACGTACTCGGGGATCTCCTCCTCGTCCGCCGCCGCGCCGGTGGCCTCGTGGGCCAGCTTGACCGCCGCCAGCGCCACCTCCATGACGTCGAACTCGTCGGTCAGCGTCTCCACCACGACCCGGAAGTGCTCCAGGTCGTCCTCCAGCAGGCTCTCGTGCAGCGCGGCCCGGGTCAGCTCCAGCCTGCGCGCCCGCAGGTCGGCGATGGTCGGGACCTTCTCCACCTGGATGCGCTGCTTGGTGACCCGCTCGATGGTCTTGAGCATGCCGTGCTCGCGCGGCTCGGCCAGGGTGATCGCCACGCCCTCGCGGCCCGCCCGGCCGACCCGGCCGATGCGGTGCACGTACGACTCCGGCGCGGACGGCACGTTGTAGTTGACGACGTGCGTCAACTGCTCGACGTCCAGGCCGCGGGCCGCCACGTCGGTGGCCACCAGCAGGTCCGCGGTGCCGTTGCGCAACCGGGCCATCACCCGGTCGCGCTGCTCCTGGCTGATGCCGCCGTGCAGCGACTCCGCCCGGTAACCGCGGCCGTTCAGCGTCTCGGTGAGCTGGTCGACCTCGTCGCGGGTCCGGCAGAACACGATCGCCGCGGTCGGCGCCTCGACGTCCAGCACCCGGCCCAGCGCGGCCGGCTTGTGCGCGCGCGGCACGACGTAGGCGCTCTGCCGCACCTTCGGCGCCTCGCCCGGCTCGGCCTGCTCGCGGCCGATGGTGATGCGCACCGGGTCGGACAGGTGCTGGCGGGCCAGCCGGTCGATGCGCCCCGGCATGGTCGCCGAGAACAGCACCGTCTGCCGCTCGGCCGGCGTCTCGGCCAGGATCGTGTCCAGGTCCTCGGCGAAGCCCATGTCCAGCATCTCGTCGGCCTCGTCCAGCACGACGACTTCCAGGTGCTCCAGCTTCAGCGTGCCCCGGCTGAGGTGGTCGACCGCGCGACCCGGCGTGGCCACCACGACGTCCACGCCCTGCTCCAGCACCCGCAGCTGCCGCCCGATGGGCTGGCCGCCGTAGATCGGCAGCACCCGCGCGCCCAGCTCCCGGCCGTACCGGTGCACCGCCTCGGAGACCTGCACCGCCAGCTCCCGCGTGGGCACCAGCACGAGCGCGAACGGCTCCCGCCGGGACCGCTCGCCGCCCGCCATGCGCTCCAGCACGGGCAGCGCGAACGCGGCCGTCTTGCCGGTGCCGGTGGCCGCCTGCCCGAGCAGGTCGCGGCCCGCGCTCAACGGCGGGATGGCCTCGCGCTGGATGGGGGTGGGCTCCTCGTAGCCGAGGCCGGACAGCGCCCGGAGGAGTTCGGGGCGCAACCCGAGGTCGGCGAAGCTGGTCCGGTCGTCGGGCTCGTCGTTCATACCCTCAAGTCTCGCTGATCGCCCCCGAACCGCTCGGTGAGGGGGGTGGGGGAGGCCCGGTCGGGCCTCGCGCACGCTCGTTCCCGGTGGGGGACGCCCAAGGCTAGTGTTCCGCTGTGAAGCCGCTGCGCTGGGGTGTCCTCGGGGCCACCTCCCACATCGCGAGCCGGGTCGTCCCCGCGATCCACCGCACGCCCGGCAACGCGGTCGCCGCGGTGGCCGCCCGCGCCGGTCGCCTGGCCGCGGCGGCGGAGGTGGCGCGGCCGTTCGGGGCGCGGGTGCACGACGGCTACGACGCGCTGCTGGCCGACCCGGGCGTCGACGCCGTGTACATCGCGCTGCCCAACACGCAGCACGTGCCGTGGACGTTGCGCTCGCTCGAAGCGGGCAAGCACGTGCTGGTGGAGAAGCCGATGGCGCTGTCCGAAGAGGACTGCGTCCGGGTCGAGCGCGCCGCCGCCGACCTCGTGGTGATGGAGGCGTACATGTACCGCTTCCACCCGCAGCAGACCCGGGCGGCCGCGCTGCTCGCGTCCGGCGAGATCGGCGAGCTGCGGGTGGTGCGGTCGGCGTTCGCGTACCCGACGGCCACCGGGGGCAACATCCGGTTCGACCCGGCGCTGGGCGGCGGCGCGACGTGGGACGTCGGCTGCTACGCGTTCGACGTGCCGCTGTGGGCGTTCGACGCCGAGCCGCGCGCGGTGCGGGCCCGGTTCCACTCGCGGGAGGTGGACCTGAGCGCGGTGGCTGCCCTGGACTTCGGCGACGGCCGCTCGGCGGTGCTGGACTACAGCCTGGAGTACGGGCCGCGGGCCGCGTACGAGTTCCAGGGCACGCGCGGTTCGATCTCCGTGCGCAACGCGTGGACCCGGCCGGACGAGGAGGGGTCGATCACGGTCGTCACGCTGGACGGCGTGCGGGAGGAGGTCGTCCCGGCGTCGGACGCCTACGCGCACCAGGCCGCCGCGTTCGCCGAGGCGGTCCGCGAGAAGGTCACGCCGCTGGTGTCGCCGGCCCACTCCGCGCGCACCGCCAGGGTCGGCCAGGCCCTGGTCCGCTCGGCCGCGACGGACGCCGAGGTCCACCTCCGCCGCCGCCCCTGACCGGTCAGGGGGAACCGGGGTGGTCCGCCCCCGGCGGCCGGCGGCTCACCGCGCCGAACCCGGCCAGCCACCGCCGCACCTCGGCGGGCGACCGCAGCCGCACCCACGGGACCCCCGTGCGCGGCAACCGGTCCGGGTAGGTCGACCGGTGCCTGCGGTGCGCGCGCACCGCCCACCCCAGCGTCGAGTCGCGCCCGACCAGCGAGCCCCAGCCCTCCCGGTTGCCGTTCCACAGCACGGTCCGGCGCACGATCCGACTCGTCGTGCGCCGCGCCAGCCGGGGCAGGAACACCCACAGCGGCATGTCCAGCCACACGATCAGGTCGGCCCGGTGCCACAGCACGTCGGCGGTCTGCGCCACGAAGTTGCCGTCCACCACCCAGGCCGGCCCGTCGGTCGCCGCCGCGAGCCGCGCGTGGTACTCCGCCACCGGCGGCGACGTCCAGTCCGGGCCGTGCTGGATCGCGTCCAGCTCGACGTGCGCGCCGCCGACCACGCGGGCCAGCCGGCGCGACAGCGTCGACTTGCCGCCGCCGCTCACCCCGAGCACGACGATCCTGCGGGTCACCACGCCGGCACACCCCCACCGGGGGCCGGTCCGGACCGGAACACGTCGACCGCGAGGCTCACGGTCACACTCGACCACACCGCCGCGCCGGCCGTCCACGGCATTCGCCGACGCCACTCCGGCCGGGGCCGCGCGACTACCGCACGCAGCCGGCGGGGACTTCGGTGGCGGTTCCGGCGGGCGGCACGGCGGGCGGCACGGCGGGTGCGCCGGTGGGCGGCACGGTGGCCGTGTCGGCAGGTGCGCCGGTGGGTGTGTCGACAGGCGGGTCGGAGGGCGCGTCAGTGGGCGCGTCAGTGGGCGCGCCGGCGGGTGCGCTGGTGGGTGTGTCAGCGGGTGCGTCGTCGGCGAAGAACCCGGCCATGAACTCCCGGACCGCCGCCGGGTCGACCACCAGCCCCTGGCCCCGGTCGGTGTCGGCCACCCCCTCGACCGGGATGGTCGCGGTCCGCACGGTCGGGCCCAGCCGCCGGGCGAACCCCGCCAGGTCCCAGCCGGGGTCGGTGCGCACGTTGTCCCGCACCGCGTCGACCACCCGCGCCAGGGCCGCCGGGTCGGCGTCGCCCGCCAGCTCCGCCGCGACCGAGCGCAGGAACGCCTGGTGCCGCGCGATCCGGTCCAGGTCGCCGCCGGGCAGCCCGTGCCGCTGCCGCAGGAACGCCAGCACCTGCGCGCCGCGCACCGTCTGCGGCCCGGCGGGCAGGTCGACGCCGGAGTGCTCGTCGCGGGCGGCGGCCCGCAGGCAGACGTCCACGCCGTCCACCGCCTCGGCCAGCGCGGTGAACCCGGCCGTGTCGACGGTCGCGTGGTGGTCGACCTCCACGCCGGTCAGCGACTCGACCGCCGCCACCAGGGCCTCCGCGCCCGCGGCGGCGCCGTCCCGCCCCTCGGCCTCGGCCGCCGAGCGGGCCCGGCGGAACACCGCGCTCACCTTGTCGACACCCCCGCCCGGGACGTCGACCAACGAGTCGCGCGGCACCGAGGCCGCGCTGGTCGTGCCGTCCGGGCCGACCCGGGCGAGCACGACCAGGTCGGTGTTCCCGGTGTCGTCCAGACCGGCCAGCAGCACGGTCCCCGGCGCGCCGCCGGTCGCGGCCGGGTCCGGCGCCGCGCCCCGGTCCGCGCCGAGCGGCACGACCACCGCGACGACCGCCGCCGCCGCGGTCAGCCCGGCCGCGGCGAACAGCGCGAACGGCCGCCGCCGCCGGGCCTGCCCGTCGCGCAGGCCGGCGAGCACGGCGCGGTGGTCGACGGCCTGGTCGGCCTCGGCCGCGATGGCCTCGCGGATCAGGGCCTCCTGGCGGGAACCGGTCATCGCAGCACCTCCGACGGGCTGTTCTCGTTGATCCGCAGCGTGTGGAGCGCTCGGGAGACGTGGCTGCGCACGGTGGCTTCCGCGCAGCCGAGGACGGCGGCGATCTCGGCGTCCGTGCTGTCCTCGTAGTAGCGCAGCACCAGCGCGGCGCGCTGCTTGCGCGGCAGCACGGCGATCCGGGCGCGCATCGCGTCCCGCTCGGCGTGCCCGACCGCGTGGTCGGCCACCACCGGGGACAGCTCGTCCAGCCTGGCGTGCGTGGCCGACACGTCCCGGGCCGCCCGCCGGCGACGCCACGACAGGTACTCGTTGGTCACCATCCGCTTGACGTAGAGGTGCGGCACGTCCACCGCGCCGATCCGCGCCCACCGCTGCCTGGCGCGCAGCAGCACGTCCTGGACGATGTCCTGGGCCAGGTGCTTGTCGCACGTCAACGCCGTGGCGTAGCGCAATAGTCGATCAAGGCGATCGGTGACGAACCGGTCGAAGTCGTCGTCGTCCCGCACGTCGCCCCCTTCTGCCGCTGTCGGGTCGGTTGCGGACGGGAAACCCTTCGGAGGACGTCCCGCGTTGCACCGGGCGGGTGTGACCTGTGCCACCGGACTCCTCTGGTGGGTGAGTCGCGCCGGGTAGTTTCGGCGTCGTCCGGACCAGCCACGGGGGGCACATGCGATTCCTCTTCCGCCCACCCGCCACCGAGGCGGGCGGGCTGCTCGCGCTGCCGTGGGACCGACCGCTGGAGGAGTGGGACGAGCGGCTGCTGCTGACCGTCCCCCAGCGGGGCATCTCGCGGCACGTCGTGCGGTTCGTGGCCAGCGAGGGTCGGGTCTACGCGCTCAAGGAGATCGCCGAGTCGCTGGCCAGGCACGAGTACGCGGTGCTCGGCGAGCTGGAGCGGGAGGGGATGCCCTCGGTGACGGTGCTCGGGCTGTGCGTCGACCGCCCGGAGGACCAGCAGGCGATCCTCGTCACCCGCTACCTAGAGCACTCGATGTCCTACCGCTACCTGTTCTCCGGCCCGCGCGACGAGCACTCGGCCGACCGGCTGGTGGACGTGCTGGTCGAACTGCTGGTGCGGCTGCACCTGTCCGGCACGTTCTGGGGCGACTGCTCGCTGTCGAACACGCTGTTCCGGCTGGACGCGGGCGGCCTGGCCGCGTACCTGGTGGACGCCGAGACCGTCGAGCGGCACCCGCAGCTGTCCGCCGGCCAGCGCACCTACGACGTCGACCTGGCGCGCGAGCGCATCGGCGGCGAGCTGATGGACCTCGAAGCGGGCGGCCTGCTGCCCGCCGACATCGACCCGGTCGAGGTCGCCGACAGCGTGCCCCGCCGGTACGCGGCGCTGTGGGACGAGGTGACCCGGGAGGAGTTCTTCCGGCTGGACGAGCAGCGCTACCGGGTCGCCGAGCGGCTGCGCAGGCTCAACGACCTGGGCTTCGACGTCGGCGAGGTGGAGCTGGTCACCTCCGACAGCGGCGCGCGGCTGCGGGTCGACATCCGGGTCGCCGAGATCGGCCAGAGCCGCCGCGAGCTGTTCAAGCTCACCGGCCTGGAGGTGCAGGAGGGCCAGGCCCGGCGGCTGCTCAACGACCTGCGCTCGTTCCGCGCGTACCTGGAGCAGCGCGACGGCGCGCCGGTGCCCGAGACGACGGCCGGCCACCTGTGGCGCAACGAGGTGTACGACCCGGTCGTCGCCGCCGTGCCGCGCGACCTGCTGGGGGTGCTGGCGCCGGCGGAGCTGTTCCACGAGGTCCTGGTGCACCGCTGGTACCTGTCCGAGAACGCGGGCCGCGACGTCGGCACCACGGCCGCGCTGCGGTCCTACCTCGCCACCGTGCTGCCGGACCGCGAGGCGGCGGCGGACGAGGCGGCGGCGGACCAGGACGAGGTGGACTGACCTGCGACGCGACAGCCGGGCGGTCCGCCGCCTACATTGACCCGCATGATCTTCGGGATCGCGGCCATCGTCCCCGCGCTGTTCTTCGTCGTCGGCGTGCTCCGCGACCGGCGGCGGATCGGCAACGCGGTGTGGCTCGGCGTGACCCTGGTGCTCCTGCTGCTCTGGCTGGTCTTCCGGGCCTCGGCCAACGGCGGGTGGTCGGCCGCCGCCGTCGGCTACGCGTTCGTGCTGCTCCTGCTGGGGCTGGGCTTCGTGCTGCCGAGCGCGCTGATCGTCAACGGCGTGGTGATGCTGCGCCGGGAGGGGTTCGGCCTGGCCAACCTGCTCTCGCTGCTGGCCGGGTTGGCGATCTTCGGCGTGGTCGCGGCGTTCGGCTTCGCCACCGCGCACACCGGGCCGGTGGTCGACGCGGTGATCGGGTCGCTGCTGGTCGTCGCGGCCTACGTGGCGTTCCTGTTCGTCAGCCTGCTGCTGTACTCGATCGTCTACGGCAGCGTCGGCCGCCGCACCGGCTTCGACGCCGTCGTGGTGCTCGGCGCGGGCCTGTCCGGCGACCGCGTCCCGCCGCTGCTGGCCGCGCGGTTGGACCGGGGCCTGAGCGTGCACCGGCGCGAGGTGGCCGCCGGCCGCACGCCGCTGATCGTCGTCTCCGGCGGGCAGGGCGCGGACGAGGCGGTGTCCGAGGCGGCGGCGATGCGCGACTACCTGCTCCGCCGCGGCGTGCCCGACGAGCTGATCGTGCCGGAGGACCGGGCGGCCACCACCGAGCAGAACCTCCGGTACAGCGCGAACCTGCTCGCCGAGCGCGGCTGGACCGGGCGGGCGGTCGCCGTGACGAACAACTACCACGTCTTCCGCGCCGCCGTGCTGGCCCGCAGGCTCCGGCTGCGGATGCAGATCATCGGCGCGCCCACGGCGTGGTACTTCCTGCCCAGCGCGTTCCTGCGCGAGTTCGCCGCGCTGCTCGCGCAGAACCCGGTCGCGCACACCGCCACGTGCGGCCTGCTGGTCGCGCTGCACCTGGTGCTGACCCTGACGTGACCGTCCGCCTGCACCCCCCGGGTCAGCGGAGGTGTTCGGCGAACCACGAGACGATCAGGCCCACCACGTCGGCCAACCCGGCCCGGTCCCACTCGTGGCCGACGCCGGGGTGCAGCACCAGCCGCGCCGGTTTGCCCAGCTCGCGCAGCCTCCGGTACATCCGCTCGGACTCCGCCGGGTCGACCCTGGTGTCGTTCTCGCCGTGCATGATCAGCACCGGCGCGCTCAGCCGGTGGGCGTGGGTGAGCGGGCTGCGCGCGGTCATCGCGGCCGCGTCGGCCGGGTCGTCGGGGTCGCCGATCCAGTCGACCGCCCGCTTGCGCCAGGTCGGCGGGAACGACCGGACGTCGCCGATCAGGTCCGCCGACCCGCACTCGCTCACCCCGGCCCGCCACCGGTGCGGCAGCCTGGTCAGGCAGGACAGCGCGGCGAAGCCGCCGTACGACGCGCCGTGCACGCCGAGCCGCGTCGTGTCGGCCCACGGCACGCCGTCGAGGACGCCCACCGCCGCCTCCAGGTCGGCGAGGTCGCCGCCGCCCCAGTCGCGGTAGATCGACCGCTGGTAGCGCAGCCCGTACCCGGACGACCCGCGGACGTTCGGCGCGAGCACGCCGATGCCCGCCGCGAGGAGCGACTGGACCAGGGGGTCGAACACGGGGCGCGCCTGCGCTTCCGGTCCGCCGTGGACGGTCATGACCACCGGCGCCGGGCGGTCCGCGCTCGCCGACGGCGGGCGGTAGAGCAGGCAGGGCACGGCGCCGTCGGCCGTGCGCACGACGGTCGGCGGCACGGCCGCGCCGGGCAGCCGCGCGCCGGAGCGGGTGAGCTGCCGGGCCGTGCCGGCGGCCGGGTCCACCAGGAACAGGTCGGTCGCCGCGTCCGGCCGGCCGAGCTGGACCAGCAGGTCGCCGGCCGCGGTGAACCGCGGGGCGTGCCCGTCGAGGCCGAACTCGGTCACCGCGACACCGCGCGGCAGGCCCGTCACGTCCCGCGGTTCGCCGCCCACGTCGGCCCACCTCAGCCGGGTGTAGCCGTCCTCGTTGAGGCCCCACGCCAACCGCGTGCCGTCCGGTGACAGGGCGGCCCCGTCCACATCGGACTCGGGGGTGTCGATCCAGGTCAGGTCGCCGGTCAGGGACAGGACCGCGAGCCCGAGGAAGTCGCGGCCCAGGGTCGTGCACAAGTAGAGGCCGGACGAGTCGGGCAGCCACCCGACCGGGTGGTGCTTCGCCGGTCCTCCGGCCGGGGTGAGCCGCCGGACCGCCCCGTCGGCGAGGTCGACCGCGAACAGGTCCTGCTCGGTGTTCTGGTGCAGCCGCAGCACGAGCAGCAGCCGCGAGTCGGGGGAGAAGCCCACCGGCAGGTAGCGGTCGTCGCCGCGCAGCGCGATCCGCACGTCGCCCGTGCGCAGGTCGCGCACCAGCACGTCGAACACCTCGCGGTCACGGGCGTTGCAGGCGTACGCGAGCAGCGCGCCGTCCGGGCTGTAGGGCTGCCCGGTGCTGCCGTAGGGCACGCCGATCTCGCACCGCACGCCCTCCTCGGCGGCCAGCCACTCCACCTCGCCCGTCCCGAGGTCCACCTCGGCGAGGCGGTGGTCCTCGCGGCCGTCGGGATCGGTCAGCACCAGCAGGCGCCGGCCGTCCGGCCGCCACGCGCACCGGCGGACCGATCCGGGCACCTCGACCAGTCGCGGTGGCGTCCCGTCGAGCGGCAGCAGCCACGGTTGCGGACGTCCGGAGGCGTCGCTCAGGTAGGCGACGCTCCGCCCGTCGGGGCTGGGCTCGGCGCCGGACAGCCACTCGAAGTCGGTCCAGCTCACCGTTCCTCCTCGCGGTGGGGCGACATGCGGCGCATGAGTGATTTCACTTATTGCAACCGATGACAGTCAAGCAAACCAGTGCCGGGCGCGGCAAGGGCGCTTGGGTTAACCTCTGCGCGTGCCGCCGCCCGATCACCCCGCCCGCGACGCCACGGTGGAGGAGCTGAAGGCGCTCGCGCACCCGCTGCGGTGGCGCGTCCTGCGGCTGTGCCTGGACCGGGCGTGGACCAACAAGGAGCTGTCGGACCGGCTGGGCGTCGCGCCGGCGACCGTGCTGCGGCACGTGCGGGCGCTGGTGAAGACCGGGTTCCTGGCCGCCGAGCCGGTGCGCAGCGGTGCGCGGGGCGCGTTGGAGCGGCCGTACCGGGCGACCGGTCGGACGTGGCGGCTCGGCCTGGTGGACGTCGAGGGGGAGGGGCTGGCGCAGCGGGTGGACCTGGCGCTGCTGGCCGCGCACCGGGCCGAGGTGGCGGAGGCCGGTCCGGACGCCAACCGCGAGACGGCCAGGGGCGTGCTGCGCCTGGGGGCGGCTTCGCAGGCGGAGCTGAAGGCCCGGGTGGAGGAGCTGATCGCCGAGTTCGCCGAGCGCGACGAGCCCGACGGCGAGGCGTTGAGCTACCTGTGGTCCGTCGTGGCCCGCTTGGAGCGGTAGAGCCGGGAAGTGCCTGTGGCCCCGCCCGGGGGCGGGGCCGTGTGGGGCCGTGTGGGCTTCGGCGAGGTCAGGAAGCCGTGTCGTGCAGGACGAAGCGCAGTTCCGACGTGTAGACCTCCCCCCTGTCGTCGGTCAGCCACGTCTGCTCCGGGGTGGGCAGCATCTCCGTCACCGTCAGCCTGGCCGAGGCGTCGGCGCGGGCCAGCCGGCGGGCGGCCTTGGCCAGCAGGGTCACCGAGGCCGGGCTGTCGAAGTCGACGAACACCGGGCGCGGTTCGGCGGGGGAGGTGAAGAACACGAACCGGGGCAGGTCGTGCCCCGCCCGCCACGCCCTGGCGCCCACGAAGCGCCGCGCCTCGGTCTTGGCGTCGGCGAAACCCAGCTCCGCCACCGGGAACCGCCACGTCTCCCGCGACACCACCAGCCCGCCCACCCGCACCCTGGGCGTGTGGTCGGCTTCGGGCAGCACCCGGAAACCGTCGACCACCAGCGTGGTGAGCACGTGGCCGAACACGTCGGCCACCGGGAAGACCGCGCCGTCGGGCAGCACCGCCACCAGCTCGTCGTCGCGCAGCTCCACCCGCACGTCGGCGCTGCGCGGGGTGCGCGGGCGGTGCGGGTCGGCGGTGTCGTCGACCAGCGCCACGCAGTAGTCCTCGGGGCGCACCAGGCTCTGGCGGACCCGCGTGGACAACCGGGACCGGTGCTCCTTGGGCAGCAGCGGCAGCAGCCGCGGGCCCGGCACGTCGCGGGTGGTCAGCCCGACCAGCTCCGAGCGGTCCGGGTGCTGGTCGAGGTACAGCGACGCGCCCAGGGTGTTCATCGCCACGTGCAGCTCGCCCAGCACCAGGTCGAACTCGCCGCGCCGCACCGCGTCCACGCCCGCCGCGGCGATCATCACGTCCGGGCTGAGGTAGCGGGCGGCGTTCCAGCCGCCGCCGGGGGAGGCGAACGCCCCGGCCGCCCGCGCCGAGACCTCCGCCGTCGACAACCGCACGTCCCGCGCGCCCGCCGGCAGGTCCAGCACGTCGGCCCAGCGCCGCCAGAACTCGGCGCGCAGCTCGGCGAGGTCGGCCACCGCGTCCCGGTGCAGCACCGGCATGCAGGCGAACCAGAACGTCGCCAGGTCCACCGGCCCGGAGGCGTCGAACACCCGCCGCGCGCCGGCCAGCACCCGCCGCGCCAGCGAGGAGGTCAGCCAGGCGGCGCCGGCCAGCAGCGGCTCCAGCGCGCCCAGCTCCCGCAGCACCGCCCCGCCGAGCCGGACGGTGGCCGAGCGCCGGGCGTCGGAGTGCGCCAGCGCCCGTCCCGGCGCGGTGGACCCGCCCTTCTCACGGGCCGCCGCGGCGTCGGTCAGCGCCTCGAACTCCCGCTCCAGCGCCGACATCGCCTCGACCAGCTCGTCCGGAGTGGACGCCCGCGCGACCCGGCCGCGGCCCAGCTCCAACGCCCCCAGCGCGGCGAGGCCGGGTGCGGCCACCTCGGCGGGCACCCCCTCCAGCCACGTCCGCAGGGCGCGTTCGGGGTGGGAGCCTGCGGGGACCTCCAGCCGCCGCACCAGGTACCGGCGGCTTTCCAGCCGCGCCAGGTCGTCGGTGACGTCGCGGCCCAGCTCCTCGCCGATCGCGACGGCGGACCGGGTGCCGTCGCAGAGCGACAGGACCTCCAGCAGCGGCGCGGCCACCGGTTTCGGCGGGCAGCCCGGCAGGGCCGCCTCGCCGTCGCCGACGCGCACGAACGGCACGCGGCGCGGTGCGACCCACGGCGCGAGCGCCGGGTCCTCGCCGAGCACGCGGGCCAGCGCGTCGATCGCCCAGCTGGCGAAGTACACGGTGGTCTCGGCGACCAGCCCCTCTCCGGGGTCGACCTCGACGCCGTCGACGCCGTCGTCCAGCCGACCCCAGCCGACCGGGCCGAAGAAGCCGATGGTGTCGTTCTTGACGCAGAACCGCTGCCAGTAGTGGGAGATCAGCTCCTCGCGCTGCCGGGTGCGGCTGGTGCGCCCGTCACCCGGCTCCCACTCCAGGAACGGCCGCACCGCCCGGCCGAGCACCGCCCGGTTCTGCCAGGCGATCGCGCTCTGGAACGCGTCGCCCGCGGCGATGTCCCGCATCTCCAGCGCCGCCTTGGCCGCCGCCGCCTCGAACGCCGCCTCGAAGACCTCCCACTCCGCGCCCCGCTGGGACTTCGCCGACGCGAACCGGTCGGCCGCCAGCCCCAGCCCTTGCGGGGCCAGCCGCAGCACGCCCTGGGCGGGGAAGCCCGCGCCGCGCACGCTGAACTGGTCCCACAGCCGCCACCGCCCGCCGGGCAGCGCCCGTTCCCCCCGGGCCGGCCCCTCCCGCTCGTCCGCCATCTCAGCCGACCTCCAGCTCCTGCTCGACCACCGACGCGAGGTCGGCGGGGGACGGGTAGGCGAAGACCAGCGCCACCGGCACGTCCACGCCCAGCGTGGCCTGCAGGCGCGCGGTGATCTGGAACGCGGCCAGCGAGTCGCCGCCCGCCTCGAAGAAGTCGCTCTCGGAGTCGAGCGACGGGTTGGCCAGCGCCTCGCGGTAGACGTCGACGACGAGGTCGGTCAGCTCGGTCGCGGTGATGCCGATGGCGGTCATGGTCGGTCTCCTCTGGTGGTGGTGCGGTGGTCGACGTGCGGTGGTGGGACGGCCGAGCCGGCGAAGGCGAGCGCTTCGGCGGTGTTGCCGCCGGACACCACCACCGCGGCCGTCCCGGTGAAGCGCGATCCCAGCGCGCCGGCCAGCGCCACGGCGCCGCTGGGCTCGGCGTGCACGCCCGCCCGGCGCAGCAGCGCCGCGGCGTGCGCGATGGCGTCGTCGGTGACGCCCACGAGGTCGTCGACGCGGTCGGCGATCACCGGCAGCGTCACGGCGCCGGGCCGCTGCCCGCGCAGCCCGTCGGCGATGGTCCGCGACGGCGGCACCGCCACGGGCGAGCCCCGGTCCAGCGAGAGGGCGTAGCGGCGGGCGTCGGCCGGTTCGACGCCGATGACCCGCACCGGCAGGTCCCGCGCCGCCAGGCACACCCCGGCCAGCAGCCCGCCGCCGCCGGTCGGCACGAACAGCGCGTCGACGCCGGGCACGTCCTCGAAGACCTCCACGCCCACCGTGCCCTGGCCCGCGACCACCAGTTCGTGGTCGGAGGACGGCACCAGCCTGGCCCCGGTCGACGCCGCGTGCTCCCGGGCGCGGTGGTCGCGCTCGTCCACGCCGCCCGCCACCTCCAGCACGGTCGCGCCCAGCCCGCGCAGCGCGGCGGCCTTCGCCGGGCTCGCGCCCCCGGCCATGACCACGGTGACCGCGACGCCCAGCGCGCGGCCCAGGGTGGCCACCGCGATGCCGTGGTTGCCGGAGGACCCGGTGACGACCTCGCCGCAGGGCTCGGCCAGCAGGGCGTTGGCCGCGCCGCGGATCTTGAACGACCCGCCGCGCTGGACGTGCTCGGCCTTGAGCAGCACGCCCGGCACGGAGTCGAGCGCCAGCAGGGGTGTGCGCAGCACGTGCCCCTCGATGCGCCGGGCGGCGGCGAGCACGTCGGCCGTGCCCAGCCGGGTGTCGAGGCGGGTCACCGCGCGCTCCCGGCGAGCGCGGCGCGGTCGACCTTGCCGCTGCGGGTGGTGGGGAAGCGGTCCAGGCGGGTGAAGCGCCGGGGCATCAGGTGCGGCGGCAGCGACTCGGCCAGGTGCGCGCGCAGCGCCGTGTCGCGGACCTCCGCCAGCTCGCCGGTGACGTGCGCGACGAGGTAGGCGCCTCGCACCTCGTCGGTGGCCGGGGTGACCGCCGCGCCGGTGACCGCCGGGTGGGTCAGCAGCACCGCCTCCACCTCGGCCGGGTCGACCCGGTGCCCGCGGACCTTGATCTGCCGGTCGTTGCGCCCCAGGTACTCCAGCACGCCGTCCGGCCGCCGCCGCGCCAGGTCGCCGGTGCGGTACAGGCGCGCGCCCGGCTCGCCGCACGGGTCGGGCACGAACCGGGTCGCGGTCAGGGCCGGCCTGCCGGCGTAGCCGCGGGCCACGCCGACGCCGCCGATGTGCACCTCGCCGACCTCGCCGTCCGGCACCGGCCGCAGGTCGCCGCCCAGCAGCCGCACCACCACGCCCGCCAGCGGCGTGCCGACCAGGTCGGCGTCCGCCTCGGGCCGGTCGGGCACCTCGTGGCGGGTGGAGGTCATGGTGCACTCGGTCGGGCCGTACTGGTTGACCAGCCGGCCCGGCACCAGCGCCCGCCCGCCGGCGGCCAGGAACGGGCGCAGCGACTCGCCGCTGGTCGCCACCAGCCGCACGTCCCGCAGCGCCCGCGCCGCGCCGTCCTGGCGGGACAGGAAGGTCAGGAACGATGGGGTGGTGCTCAGGACGGTGTTGACGCCGTAGGTCCGCACCGCCTCGAACAGCTCCTCGGGGCGCAGCAGCGCCGACCGGGGCAGCACCACCAGCCGACCGCCCGCCAGCAGCGGGGCCAGGGTGTCGCGGATCGAGGCGTCGTAGCCCAGCGGCGCCAGCTGCAGCGCCGCGGTGTCCGGGCCGAGGTCGTTGTCCCGCACGGCGGACCGCAGGTAGGCCCGCAGCGAGCGGCGCTCGACCAGCACGGCGTTGGGGACGCCGGTGGACCCGGAGGTGTGGCTGACGTAGGCCAGCGACCGGGGGTCGTGCCGCCCCGCCGGCAGCGGCGCGACGGGGCCGGTGGTCCCGTCCTCGCCGACCAGCACGGTGGGACCGGGAACGGCGAACCGGCCGGCCAGGCCGCGGCTGGTGACCAGCGCCCGCGCGCCTTCCAACAGGGCGGCGGTGCGCAGGGGCGGCAAGTCGGTGTCCACCGTGAGGAACGCGCCCCCGGCCCGCAGCACCGCCGCCATCGCCACCACCGCGTCCGCGCCGCGCTCCAGCGCGATGCCGCACACCACCTCGGGGCCGACGCCGTGGCCGCGCAGCACGCGGGCCAGCCGGTCGGTCCGCCGGGCGAGTTCCCGGTGGGTGAGCACGCCGTCGGGGGTGACGACGGCCGGTCGGTCCGGGTGACCGGCCGCGCTCGTGCCGACCGGGTCCGGGTCGGTCCCGATCAGGTCGGCCGCGCCCACGTCAGTCCCGCCCACGTCAGTCCCGCCCGGTCTGGTCGAAGGCGACGAAGCGCAGCTCGGAGCTGTACTTGGCGCCGGTGTGGTCGGTCAGCCACGCCTGCTCCGGGTTGGGCAGCATCTCCGACACGGTCAGCCGAGCCGAGGGGTCCTCGCGCGCCAGCCGGCGCACCGCCTTGGCCAGCACGTTGACGTAGACCGGGCTGTCGAAGTCGACGTAGAACGGCCGGGGCTCGACGGGGGAGACGACGAAGGCGTAGCGGGGCAGCTCGTGCTCGTCGCGCCACGCCCGCGCCCGCACGAACCGGCGCGACTCGTGCTTCTCGGCGGCGAACTCCAGCGAGTCGGCGGTGAACCGCCAGGACTCGCGGGCGACCACCACGTTGTCCACGGTCACCCGGGGCGAGTGGTCGGCGGCGGCCCGCAGGCTGAACCGGTCCATGATCCGGGCGGTCAGCGCGTTGCCGAACACGTCGATCACCGGGAACACCGCGCCGTCGGGCAGCACCGCGACCAGGTCGCCGTCGCGCTCCTCGACCAGGACGTCCGCGCCCGTCGCGGTGCGCGGGCGGTGCGGGTCGGCGGTGTGGTCGACCATGCCCACCAGGTAGTCCCGCGGCCGGTTGAGCGCCGGGCGGCTGCGGGTGTTCCAGCGCGGCGGCTGCTCCTTGGGCAGCATCGGCAGCAGCCGGGGGCCGGGGTAGTCGGTGTCGGTCTCGGCCAGCAGCTCGTCCTGGTCGGGGTGCTGCATGACGAACAGCGACGCGCTCATGGTGTTGACGCCCACGTGCAGCTCGCCGAGCACCATCTCGAACTCGCCCCGCTCGACCGCGGCGGCGTCCTCGGCGACGATGAACACGTCCGGGCTGATGTAGCGGGCGACGTTCCAGCCGGTGGCGGGCTCCTCGAAGGCCTCCCGGACCCGGTCGGCGATCGCCGCGGACGACAGCCGTACCCGCCGCGCGCCCTCGGGGGCGTCCACGATGGCCTCCCAGCGGCGCTGCAGCTCGGCCTGCACGCGGTCGGCGTCGGCGATCGAGTCCGGGTGCGGCACGGGCAGGCACGCCATCCACAGCGACGCCAGGTCCACCGCGGGCCGCTTCGCGCGCAGCGAGTCGAACGCCTCGCGCAGGTGGTCGCGGGCGATCTCGGCGTACCGGTTGGTCATCCACCGGGCCGCGGTCAGGCACTGGGCCAGCGGGGTCAGCTCCGCCAGCACGGCCGGGCCCAGGAGGGCGGTGGCCGCGCGGCGGGTGTCGGAGTAGACCAGCGCCCGGTTGGCGGAGGTCTTGGCGCCCTTCTCGCGCTGCGCGGAGGTCTGCGTGATCCCGACGAAGTCGGCCTCCAGCGCGGACATCGCCGCCAGCAGCTCGTCGGCGTCGCCCAGCGCCGCCCGCACCCGCTCCCGGCCGCGCTGGAGCACGTCGATCCGGTCCAGCGCCCGCTGCCGCGCCACCGGGTCGCCGACGCGCTCCACGACCGACCGCAGCGCCTGATCGGGGTGGGCGCTGGCGGGGACGTCGATGCGCCAGGTGATCCAGCGGCGGCGCAGCAGCTCGTCCAGGGCGCCGAGCACGCCGTCCAGGTCGCGGCCGAGCCGTTCGGCGATCTCCACCGGCTGGTGGGCGCCGTCGCACAGCCGCAGCACGTCCTCCAGGCCCTCCGCCAGCGGCACGGCGGGGCGGCCCGGCAGGCTCACCGCGCCGTCGGCGACCCGGGCGAACGACACCCGGCGCGGCGGCACCCACGGGCGCATCCCCGGCTCGGCGCCGATCACCTTCGCCAGCGCGTCGATGCCCCAACTGGAGAAGTACACCTCCGCGGCGGCCAGGAGGTCCTCACCCGGCACGACGGTGACGCCGCGCGTGCCCCCCAGGTCCCAGCTACCCCAGCCGACCGGGCCGAAGAAGCCGATGGTGTCGTTCTTGACGCAGAACCGCTGCCAGTAGTGCGCCACCAGCTCCTCGCGCTGCCGCGGCATGCTGGTGCGGCCCGCCGCGGTGGGCGTCCACGCCAGGAACGGCGCGATGCCCGAGCCGAGGACCGCCTTGTTCTGCCACGCCAGGGCCGTGCGGAACCGCGGTTGCGCGGCGATGTCCTGCAGCTCGCGGGCGGTGCGCACCGCCGACTCGGCGAAGAACGCCTCGAACTCCTCCCACTCCGGACCCGTCCACCGGTCGCGGGGCGCCACGTCGGCGAACTTGTCGGCGGCCACCCCCAGTCCCGGCGGGGCGAGGCGGAGCACACCGGCGGCCGGGAAACCCGTCCCGCGCAGGGCGAACTGGCCCCACAACCGCCAACCACCACCGGGCAACAGCACCGTTCCAGCCACGCTGACCATCCCTTCCCAGGTCTGTCGAGGGCTGTTGTCAGCCCTGCTGCCCCATCCGCTCGCGAAGGCCGCGCGGACGCATGTCGGTCCACACCCGCTCGACGTGGTCGAGGCAGACCTCGCGCGGCCCCTCGGTCCCGTCGGCGACCCAGCCGGGTGGCAGGTCGCGGTCGGCGGGCCAGATCGAGTACTGCTCCTCGTCGTTCGTCACGACCCGGTACACCCGCTCGTCCTGTGTCATCGGCGCTCCCGATCGGTCGCTCTTGCGTTGCCGGGACAGACGATGCCGCCGGGTCGGGCGGCCGGGTAGAGAAGAACGCGCAGTCACGACGGCAACCGCGTCGTGCCGCTTCTTCCCTGGTGGGAGGCCCTTCCCGGCGAGCAGGCTGCGTCCAACTCAGCTCGCAGGGAGGTCGGCAGTGAACGAAGGCGGCGCACCGCAGACGGTGACGGACCGCGGCGCGGTCTCCTCCGCGCAGCGGCGGTTGTGGTTCCTGGAACAGCTCACCCGCGGCTCCTCGGACAACCTGCTGCCGCTGGCGCTGCGCATCCGCGGCGCCCTGGACGCGGCCGCGCTGGAACGGGCGCTGGCGGGCATCGTCGAGCGGCACGAGGTGTTGCGGACGAGGTTCGCCTCGGCGGACGGCGAACCTGTGCCGGTGCTGGACCCGCCAGGCTCGGTGGTGCTGCGCCGGACCGAGGCGCGCGACCCGGAGGAGGTGTTCGCCCGCGAGCTGGGCCGCCCGCTGGACCTGGCGGCGGAGGCGCCGGTGCGGATGGTGCTGGCCCGGCTGGCGGCGGACGACCACCTGCTGCTGGTGGTCGTGCACCACATCGCCGTCGACGGCTGGTCCTGGGACGTGCTGCTGCGCGAGCTGGACGCGGGCTACCGGGGCGAGGCGGTGCCCGCGCCGCGGCACCGGTACGCCGACTTCGCCGCCTGGCAGAACCAGCGGCTGACCCCGGCGCGGCTGGAGCGGCTGCTGGCGCACTGGACGGGGCGCCTGGCCGGGGTGACGCCGCTCGCGCTGCCCACCGACCGCCCCCGGCCCGAGGTGTGGGACGGATCGGTGGACCTGGTGCGCTTCGCGGTGCCCGCCGACCTGCTGGCCCGCGTGGACGCCGCCGCCCGTGAGCGCCGGGCCACCCGCTACATCCTGCTGCTCGCGGTCTACCAGTCGCTGCTGGGCCACTACAGCGGGCGCACCGACATCGCCACCTGCACCACGATGGCCGACCGGGGCGGCCCGGTGGACGTCTCGGAGCTGATCGGCCCCTTCGTCAACACCGTCGTGCTGCGCTCGGACCTGGGCGGTCGCCCGTCGTTCGACGTGCTGCTGCGCCGGGTCCGCGACACCGTGCTCAAGGACCTGTCGCACGCCGAGGCGCCGTTCGACCGCGTGGTCGGCGCGCTGGGCCTGGAGCGCGACCTGTCCCGGCACCCGCTGGCGCAGGCGTCGTTCACGCTGCTCAACACCGTCCACCAGCCCGCCGCGCTGCGCGGGCTGGACGCGGTGCTGACCAGGGCGCCGCTGGGCGGCACCGACATGGACGTCTTCCTCGACCTCAACCTGATGCCGGACGGCAGCCTCGCCGCGCGCCTGCAGTACGCGACCGCGCTGTTCGACCGCGGCGCCGCGGAGCGGTTCGCCGACGGTTTCCTGCGGCTGCTCACCGCCGTGCTCGACGACCCGTCCGCGCCGGTGGCCGACCTGGCCGCCGCGCTGCCGCCGCTGCCCGGCCGCGCCCTGCTGGACTCCTGGGGCGGGCCCGCCGAGCCACCCGCGCCCGCCGGGCCGCTGGTGGTCCGGGGGCACGGGCCGGCGCTGGTGTGCGGCGACGAGGTCGTGACCTACGACCGGCTCGACGCCCTGGTGGGCGGGTTGTCCGCGCTGCTGCGCGAGTCCGGGGTGCGCCGGGGTGACGCGGTGGGCGTGTGCCTGCCGCGCGGCACGTGGTCGGTGGTGGCCATGCTCGCGGTGTGGCGGGCGGGCGGCGCGTACGTGCCGCTGGACCCGGCCCTGCCGCCCGACCGGCTGGCGTTCATGGTCGCCGACGCCGGTGTGCGCCACGTCGTCGGCGACGTCGACGTGGCGGGGGTGCGGCGCGTCGCGGTGGCCGACGTCGTCCCGGACGCCACCGCGCCCGTCGACCCGCCGGACCCGGCCGACCTGGCCTACGTCATCTTCACGTCGGGCTCCTCCGGGCGGCCCAAGGCCGTCGGCGTCGAGCACGGCGCGCTGGCCGCCCACGTCGCCGCCGCCCGCGACCACTTCGGCGTCACGGCGGGGGACCGGGTGCTCGCCTTCTCCTCGTTCTCGTTCGACGCCTCCCTCGACCAGCTGCTGCCGGCGCTGACCAGCGGTGCGACGGTGGTGATCCGGCCGGACGAGCAGTGGCTGCCCTCGCGGCTGCCCGCGATCGTGGCCCGGCACGGCATCACGGTGGCCAACTTCCCGCCGACGTACTGGAGCGAGCTGGCGCTGTCGCTGACCGGTGGCGCGGGGCTGGAGTCGTTGCGGCTGCTCATCCTCGGCGGCGAGGCCGTCCCGACCGGCGCGCTGGCCGCGTGGCGGCGGCACGTCCCGCACGTGCGGGTGCTCAACGCCTACGGCCCGACCGAGGCCGTCGTCACCGCGACCACCCACGAGGTCACCGGAACCACGAACGCCCATAAAGCCACTGCGAGCGCCCCTGAAGCCGCCGGGAGCGACCGGGTGCCCATCGGCAGGCCGTTGGGCGGCAGGCGCGTCCTCGTGGTCGACGCGCACGGCGACCCGGTCGGCCTCGGCGTCCCCGGCGAGCTGCTGGTGGGCGGACCGGAGCTGGCTCGCGGCTACCTCGGCCGCCCGGCGCTGACCGCCGACCGCTTCGTCCCCGACCCCGCCGGGCACGGCGGCCGGCTCTACCGGACCGGCGACCTGGTGCGCTGGCGCCCCGACGGCGAGCTGGACTTCCTCGGCCGGGTCGACGACCAGGTCAAGATCCGCGGGTTCCGGGTGGAGCTGGGCGAGGTCGAGTCGGCGCTGTCCGGCTGCCCGGGCGTGCTGGCCGCCGCGGCGGCGGTCAAGGCCGACCCGCACGGCGGGCAGGTCCTCGTCGGCTACGTCGTCGGCGACGGCTCCACCCCGGACCCGGCCGCGCTGCGGGCCGAACTGGCGCGCTGGCTGCCGCACTACGCGGTGCCCTCGGAGGTCGTGCGGCTCGACGCGCTGCCGGTGACCGCCTCCGGCAAGCTCGACCGCGCCGCGCTGCCCGACCCCCGCCCCGACCGCGCGGCGACCGGGGCCTCCTACACCGCGCCCCGCGACGACGTCGAGCGCGAGATCGCCCGCATCTGGGGCGAGGTGCTCGGCGTGGACGGCATCGGCATCGACGACGGGTTCTTCGACCTCGGCGGGCACTCGCTGCTGGCCACGATGGCCGTCTCGCGCATCGCCGAGCGACTGGAGCGCGACGTGGAGCTGCGCGCCCTGTTCGAGAACCCGCGCATCCGCGAGTTCGGCCCCCTGGTCGCCGCGGCCCGCCCGGTCACCACCGCCGGGGTCGTCCCGGTCGACCGCGGCGGCCCGCTGCCGATGTCCTTCGCCCAGGAGCGGCTGTGGTTCCTCGACCGCATGTCCGACTCCGGCGAGGACTACGTGCTGTGGTTCTCCTGGCGGGTGCGCGGCGCGCTGGACGCCGACGCCTGGGAGGCCGCGCTGGGCGACGTCGTGGCCAGGCACGAGGTGCTGCGCACCGCGCTGGTCGAGGTCGACGGGCACCCGGTGCAGCTCGTCCACGACGACGTGCCGGCGCCCCTGGAGCGCCACGCCTGCGCCGACGTCGAAGAGGTCCGCGCGCGGGCCAAGGAGTTCGCCGCCGCCCGCTTCGACCTGGACTGCCCACCGCTGGTCCGCTCCGGCCTGTGGGAGCTGGGTCCCGAGGACCACGTGCTGGTGCTGTCGTTCCACCACGTGGCCACCGACGGCTGGTCCAAGGACGTCGTCGTGGACGAGCTGACCCGCTCCTACACCGCCCGCCTGGCCGGCCGCGCGGCCGACCTGCCCGCCGTGCCCGTGCAGTACGGCGACTACGCGGTGTGGCAGCGCGGACTGCTCGCGGCGGGCGCGCTGGACACCGAGCTGGAGCACTGGCGGGCGGCGCTGGACGGCGTGCCGGTGCTGGAGCTGCCGACCGACCGCCCCCGCCCGGCCGCCCGGTCGGCGCGCGGCGGCGCGGTGGAGGTCCCGCTGCCGCGCGAGCTGGCCGCGGGCGTCGACGAGCTGGCCCAGCGCTGCGGCACGACCCGCTTCACGGTGCTGCTGGCGGTGTTCCAGGTGGTGCTCGCCCGCTGGTCGGGGCAGACCGACGTCGCGGTGGGCGCCCCGGTCGCCGGCCGCGGCCGGGTGGAGCTGGAACGGCTCATCGGGTTCTTCGTCAACACCGTGGTGCTGCGCTCGGACCTGTCCGGCGCCCCGTCCTTCCTCGACCTGGTGGCGCGGGTGCGCGGCACGGTGCTCGGCGCCTTCGACAACCAGGACGTGCCGTTCGAGCGGCTGGTGGAGGAGCTGCGGCCCGAGCGCGACCCGTCGCGCAACCCGCTGTTCCAGGTGATGTTCGACGTGCAGGAGAGCGCGGTGGCCACCGGGCTGGCCCTGCCCGGCCTGGACGTCGAGGGCTTCACCCTGCCCTGGGAGTCGGCGAAGTTCGACCTGACCGCGACCTTCCTGCTGGACCCCGACCGGTTCTCGCTGGACGTGGAGTACAGCGCCGACCTGTTCGACGAGGCGTCCGCGACGCGGCTGGCCGAGCACGTGACCCGCGTGCTGCGCGCCGTGGTCGCCGACCCGCACGCCGACGTCGCCCGCCTCGACCTGCTCTCCGAGCGCGAGCGCGCCGCGCTGACCGCCGCGCCGCCGGTCGTCCCGGTCCCGCCGCTGCGGGTCGCCGGCGCGCCGGGGGACGTCGCGCTGGTGTGCGGCGACCGGACCGTGGCCTACGGGGAGCTGGACGAGCTGGTCGGCGGGCTCGCCGCGGCGCTGGCCGACGCGGGCGCGCGCCGCGGCGACCCGGTCGGGGTGTGCCTGCGCCGGGGCGTGTGGTCGGTGGCCGCGATGCTCGCGGTGTGGCGCGCCGGTGGCGCGTACGTGCCGCTGGACCCGGCGTTCCCGGCGGAGCGGCTGAGGTTCATGCTCGCCGAGGCGAACGTGGGGCTGGTCGTCGCCGACGGCGGCACGGCGGGCGCCCTCGCCGGGCTGGACGCGCGGGTCGTCCCCGTCGAGGACGTCGTGCCCACCTCCGCCCACGCCGGCGCGGACGCGGACCCCGGCGACCTGGCCTACGTCATCTTCACCTCCGGCTCCACCGGGCGGCCCAAGGCCGTCGGCGTCGAGCACGGCCCGCTGGCCGCGCACGTCGCCACCGCCCGCGACCTGTTCCGGCTCACCGCCGACGACCGGGTGCTGTCGTTCGCGTCGCTGTCCTTCGACGCCTCGCTGGAGCAGGTGCTGCCCGCGCTGACCGCCGGCGCCCGCGTGGTGCTGCGGCCCGACGAGGTGTGGTCGGTGGACGAGCTGGCCGCCGAGGTCCGCTCCCGGGGCGTCACCGTCGCCGAGCTGACCCCGTCCTACTGGGAGGAGGTCGTGGCCCGCCTGGGCGACGTGGCGGGCGACCTGGCGTCGCTGCGGCTGCTGGTCACCGGCGGCGAGGCGCTGCCGGCCACCCCGCTCGGCCGCTGGTTCGAGCTGCTGCCCGACGTCCCGGTGGTCAACACCTACGGCCCCACCGAGTCGGTCATCTCCACCACCGCCCACGTGGTCACCGCGCCGGTCGACGGCCGCGTCCCGATCGGCGTCGCGCTGGGCGCGCGCACCCTGCACGTGGTCGACGCCCTGGGCCAACCGGTGCCCGACGGCGTGCCCGGCGAACTGCTCGTCGGCGGGCCGGAGCTGGCCCGCGGCTACCTGGGCCGCCCTGAGCTGACCGAGGAGCGGTTCCCGCCCAACCCCTTCGGCGCGGGTCGCGTCTACCGCACCGGCGACCGGGTGCGCCGGCTGCCCGGCGGTGAGCTGGACTTCCTCGGCCGGGTCGACGACCAGGTCAAGATCCGCGGGTTCCGCATCGAGCCCGGCGAGGTCGAAGCGGTGCTCCAGGGCTGCGCCGGGGTGCGCGGCGCGGCCGTGGTGGTCCGCGAGGTCCGGGGCGACCGCGCCCTGGTCGCCTACGCCGCCGGCGACCGCCTCGACCCCGACGTGCTCGCCGCGTGGTGCCGCGACCGGCTCCCCGCCTACCTGGCGCCCTCGGCGTTCGTCGTGCTCGACGCCCTGCCGCTGACCGTGCAGGGCAAGCTCGACACCGCCGCCCTGCCCGCTCCCGAGGTCGCCGCGGCGGCCGAGTTCGTCCCGCCGACCTCGCCCACCGAGGTGGTCCTCGCCCAGATCTGGGCCGAGGTGCTGGGCGTGGAGCGGGTCGGCCTGCACGACGACTTCTTCGCGCTGGGCGGGCACTCCATGCGGGCCGTGGCCGCCGCCTCCCGGGTGCGCGCCGCGTTCGACTGCGCGATCGCGGTGCGCGAGCTGTTCGAGAACCCTACCGTCGCGCTGCTCGCGACCGAGGTGGAACGCCTGCTGGTCGAGCAGATCTCCGCGATGAGCGAGGACGAGATCGACCTGTCCCTGTCGATCGACGCCGCTTTCTGAGCCGAACCGGACGGAGCACACCATGACCACCTCGGAGATCCAGCCCACCCGTCCCGGTCTGTCCCCGGCGGCCCGCGCCCTGCTGGAGCGGCGCCTGCGCGGCCTCGGCGCCGCCCCGACCGGCATCCCGCGCCGGGAACCCCGGCCCGACCGGGCGCCCCTGTCCGCGGCGCAGCAGCGGCTGTACTTCCTCGACCAGCTCGCGCCCGGCGGCACCGAGTACCTGATGCCCGCCGCGTGGCGGCTGACCGGCCCGCTCGACGCCGCCGCGCTGGCCGGCGCGGTGGACGACCTGGTCGCCCGGCACGAGCAGCTGCGCGTGGTCTTCCCCGCCGAGGACGGGGCGCCCTTCCAGCGGGTCCTGCCGCGCGGCAGGCCGATGGCGGTGGTCGACACCGACGCCGACGGCCTCGCCGAGGCCGTGCGGGCCGCCGCCGTGCGGCCGTTCGACCTGGCCGTCGAACCCGCTTTCCAAGCCACTCTGGTCCGCGTCACCGACAGCGACCACGTGCTGGTGCTGGCGATGCACCACATCGTCACCGACGGCTGGTCGCTGGACGTCCTGGTGCGCGACCTGCGCGAGCTGTGCCGGGCCCGCCTCGCGGGCGAGGCGCCGCGCCTGACGCCCACCCCGATCGAGTACACCGACTACGCGGTGTGGCAGCGCGCCGCCGACGAGACCGCCGACCTGGAGCACTGGCGCGCCGCGCTGGCCGGGTTGACCCCGCTGGAGCTGCCCACCGACCACCCGCGCCCGGAGGAGCGCTCGCACGAGGGCGCCGTGCACACCGTCGAGCTGCCCGCCGACCTGGCCGCGGCCGTCACCGCCGCCGACGCCACCCCCTTCACCACGATCATGGCCGCGTTCCAGGCCGCGCTGGGCTTCCACAGCGGGCAGGACGACGTCGCGATCGGCACCATCACCGCCAACCGCGACCGCGCCGAGACCGAGGGGCTGGTCGGGTTCTTCGTCAACACCCTGGTCATGCGCGCCGACCTGTCCGGCGACCCGACCTGCGCGCAGGTGCTCGACCGCGCCCGGGAACGGGTGCTGGGCGCGCTGAGCCACCAGTCCCTGCCCTTCGAGCGGGTCGTGGACGAGCTGAGCCCCGAGCGGGACCTGTCGCGCAACCCGCTGTTCCAGGTCCTGTTCGCCTACGCCGAGTCCGGCGACGGCGGGTTCGCGCTCGGCGGCGCGGCGGCGCGGGCGTTCCCGATCGCGCTGACCACCGCCAAGTTCGACCTGTCGCTGGAGGCGAGCGGCCACGACGGCGGCTACCGGCTGACGTTCGTCTACCGGCCCGACCTGTTCGAGCGCGGTTCCGTGGCGCGGCTGGCCGACCACACCGTCGCCGTCCTGCGGGCGTTCTTCGAGCGCCCCGACGAGCCGCTGGGCTCGGTGGAGCTGCTGGGGGAGGCCGAGCGCGCGTTCCTGCTCGGCCCGGACGGCCCGGCCGCCCCCGGCGCGGCGGTCGGCCTGCCCGAGCTGGTCCTGGACCGGGTGGCGGAGCACGTCGCGGCCACCCCGGGCGCGGTCGCGGTCACCGGCGGCGGCCGGTCGCTGACCTACGCCGAGCTGGACGCCCGCGCCACCGCGCTGGCGTCCCGGCTGCGGGCGCGGGGCGTCGGGCGGGAGAGCCTGGTCGGGGTGTGCCTGGCCCGCACCGCGGACCTCGCGGTGGCCCTGCTGGGCGTGTGGCGCGCCGGCGCGGCCTACCTGCCCCTGGACCCGCGCCACCCGCGGCAGCGCGTCGAGTTCACCGTCGCCGACGCCGGGGTGTCGCTGGTCGTGGTCGACGGCACCGGCCGCGCCGCGCTGGCCGGCCTGCCCGTCGGCCTGGTCGACGTCGACGGGCCCGCGGCGGACGCCGGTGCCGCCGGTGCCGCCGGTGCTGCCGGAGCCTCTGGGGCCGACCGCGTCGAGGTGCGCCCCGAGGACCTGGCCTACGTCATCTACACCTCCGGGTCCACCGGCAAGCCCAAGGGCGTCGAGGTCACGCACGCCAACGCCGCCTGGCTGTTCGACGCCGCCGACCGGGTGTTCGACTTCGGCCCCGACGACGTGTGGTCGCTGATGCACTCCACCGCCTTCGACTTCTCCGTGTGGGAGCTGTGGGGGCCGCTGGGCAGCGGTGGCCGGGCCGTGGTGCTCACCGGCGAGGAGACCCGCGACCCCGAGGCCGTGCACCGGGTGCTGCGCGACGAGGGCGTCACCGTCCTCAGCCAGACGCCGGCCGCCTTCAAGGGCCTGCGCGCGCACCTGGCGCAGCACGGCCACACCTTCGACGGGTTGGCGCTGCGCACCGTCGTGTTCGGCGGCGACGCCTTCGACACCCGCGACTACCGCGACTGGTTCGCCGAGCCGGGCCGCAAGCCCGCGCTGGTCAACATGTACGGCATCACCGAGACCACGGTGCACGTCACCCACCGGCTGATCACCGCGTCCGACGTCGCCGCCGAGGAGCGCTCGCCCATCGGCCGCCCGCTGCCCGGCCAGCACGGCTACGTCCTGGACCGCCACGGCCGCCTCGTCCCGGTGGGCACCGTCGGCGAGCTGCACATCGCGGGCGGCGGCGTCGCACGCGGGTACCGCAACCGGCCCGAGCTGACCGCCGAGCGGTTCCCGCGCGGCCCGCTGGGCGGGCGCGCCTACCGGACCGGCGACCTGGTGCGCGTGCTGCCCGACGGGCAGCTGGCGTACGTCGGCCGCGCCGACAACCAGGTCAAGATCCGCGGGTTCCGCATCGAGCCGGGCGAGGTCGAGAGCGCCCTGAGCGGCTGCCCGGAGATCGCCGACGCCACCGTCGTGGCCCGGCCGGGGCCGCAGGGCGCCCGCCTCGTCGGCCACGTCGTGCTCGCCGAGGGCGCCCGGCTCGACCCGTCCGCGCTGCGCGACCGGCTGCGCGCGACCCTGCCCGACCACATGGTCCCGGCGCTGTTCGTCCGGCACGACCGGCTCCCGCTGACCTCCAACGGCAAGGTCGACCGCGCGGCCCTGGCCGCGGTCGAGGTCGGCGGCGCGCGCACCCAGCCCGAGCACGTGCCGCCGCGCACCCCGACCGAGCGGGCGCTCGCCGCCATCTGGGCCGAGGTCGTCGGCGCCGACCGGGTCGGGCTGGGCGACAACTTCTTCGACCTGGGCGGCGACTCGATCCTGGCGCTGCGGGTCGTCGGCCTGGCCCGCTCGGCGGGTCTCGGGCTGAGCGTCGCCGACCTGTTCCGCGCCCGCACCCTCGGCGCGCTGGCCGCGCTGGCGGGCGCCGCGCCGGACGAGGCCGCGCCGGTGGAGCCGTTCTCGCTGGTCGACCCGGCCGACCGGGCCCGGCTGCCGGAGGGCCTGGTCGACGCCTACCCGCTGACCATGCTCCAGGCGGGGATGCTGCACGAGATGCTGGCCGACCCGCACCGCGCGGCCTACCACAACGTCACCGACCTCAAGATCACCGTCCCGGAGGGCTTCGACCTGGCCGCGTTCCAGGCCGCCGCCGACGAGGTGGTGCGCCGCAACGACATCCTGCGCACCTCCATCGACCTGGTCGGCTTCCGCGAGCCGCTGCAGCTCGTGCACCCCGCCGCGGAGCTGCCGGTCGGCTACTCCGACCTGCGCGGCCGGTCGCGCGCCGAGCAGCGGGCCGAGCTGCGCCGGTTCGTCGACGCGGAGTTCGCCCGCCGCTTCGACCTGGCCGCCCCGCCGCTGGTGCGCATCCACCTGCACCGGCTCACCGACCACGAGCTGCGGCTCACCCTCACCGACTGCCACGTGGTCCTCGACGGCTGGAGCCTCACCTCCCTCATCGCCGACCTGCTCGACCTGCACCGCCGGGCCGTCGAGGGCCGCCCGGCGCAGCTGTCGCCGTCCCCGCGCTTCGCCGAGTACGTCGCGCTGGAGCTGGCCGCGCTGGAGTCGCCGGAGGGCCTGGAGTTCTGGCGCGAGGAGCTGGCGGAGTTCCGGCCGGTGCGCTTCGGCCACCGCGAGTCGCGGTCGGACGAGGTCGTCCACGAGGTGCGCCGCTCCTTCGGCGGGCTGACCGAGGCCATCGGGCGGCTGGCGCAGCTCGCGGGCGTGCCGCGCCGCACGGTCCTGCTGGCCGCGTTCCACCACACCACGAGCCTGTTCGCCGAACCGGGCGACCCGGTCGGCGGCCACTCCATCGGCCTGGCCACCAACGGCAGGCCGGAGCGGGAGGGCGCGGACCGGATGCGCGGGCTGTTCCTCAACACCGTGCCCTTCGGCGTCCGCCGCACCGGCGCCACCTGGCTGGACCTGGTGCGCGACACCTTCGCCGCCGAGCAGGGGGTGCTGCCGCACCGCCGCGTCCCGCTGGCCCGCATGGCGCGCTTCCGCCCCGGTGAGCCGAACCTGGTCGAGGTGATCTTCAACTACGTCAACTTCCACCGGCTCACCAGCGACACCTGGGACGAGTCGCTGGAGATCGCCCGCACCATGTTCCCGCTGCTGGCCAACACCAGCGTCAACGGCTTCACCCTGGACGTCGACCCCACCCGCGTCGACCCGGCCACCGCCGAACAGCTCGCGGACGTCTTCCTCGACCTGCTGGAGACGATGGTCGCCGACCCGGAGGGGACCGTCACCCGGCCCACGATCAAGGGCGCGGCCCGGGAGCGGGACCTGGAGTGGGCGCGCGGTCCGGTCGTGCCGCCCGCCGGCACGCCGTTCCACCACCTCGTCGCCGCCCAGGACCGGGACGCGGTCGCCATCACGCACCTGTCGGCGGCGGGGCCGGTCGACCTGACCTACGGCGAGCTGAACGACCAGGCGCTGCTGCTGGCCGGGCACCTGCGGGAGCTGGGCGTCGGGCGGGAATCCATCGTCGGCATCTGCGTCGACCGCGGCCCGGACCTGGTGCGCGCCGTCCTCGGCGTGCTGCACGCGGGTGGCGCGTACCTGCCGATGGACCCGCAGCTGCCCGCCGACCGGCTGGCGTTCATGGCGCGCGACAGCGGGATGCGCGTGCTGCTCACCCAGACCCCGCTGGTGGGCGTCGTCCCGTTCGACGGCCCCACCACCCCGCTCGACCGACCGCTGCCCGGGGGCGTCACGCCGGTGGCCGGTTCGGACGAGGTGTTCGGCGAGTCCACCGCCTACGTCATCTACACGTCCGGCTCGACCGGCACGCCCAAGGGCGTGGCCATCCCGCACCGCGGCCTGGCCAACATGGTCGAGGGGCAGCGCGACCTGGTCGAACCGGGCCCCGCGGACCGGGTGCTGCAGTTCGCCTCCGCGAGCTTCGACGCCTCGATCCTGGAGATGACCTGGTCGCTGGCCAACGGCGGGCGCCTGTGCACCGCGCCCAAGGAAGCGCTGCGGCCCGGCCCCGACCTCGCCCGCACCCTGCGCGAGCTGCGGATCACCGCGGGCATGCTGCCGCCGAGCGCGCTGGCGGTCATGCCGGGCGAGGAGTTCCCGGAGCTGGCCACCCTCCAGGTCGCGGGGGAGGCGTGCCCCGCCGACCTGGCCGACACCTGGTCGCGCGGACGCCGCTTCCACAACGTCTACGGCCTCACCGAGACCTCGGTGTGGTCCACCGCGCAGGTCTGCGAACCCGGCGGCGGCAGGCCCTCGATCGGCCTCCCGATGCGCAACACCACCATGCACGTGCTCGACCCGGACATGCGGCCCGTCCCGGTCGGCGTCCCCGGCGAGATCCACCTCGGCGGCCTGGCCACCGGTCGCGGCTACCTCAACCGGCCCGGCCTGACCGCCGCCACCTACGTGCCCGACCCCTTCGGCCCGCCCGGCTCGCGGCTGTGCCGCACCGGGGACCTGGGCAGGCGGCGCGCCGACGGCTCCGTGGAGTGGATCGGCCGCCGCGACTCCCAGGTCAAGCTGCGCGGCTTCCGCATCGAGCTGGGCGAGGTCGAGCACGCGCTGGGCGAGCTGCCCGGGATCTCGGCGGCCGTGGTGCTGCTGCGCGACCTGCCCGGCGGCCCGGCGCTGGTGGCCTACGTCGTCGGCGACGTGTCCGATGTGGACTCACTGCGGCAGGCGCTGCGCGCGGCGGTGCCCGCCTACATGGTGCCCGCGCGGTTCGTCGTCCTCGACGCCCTGCCGATCAACCGCAGCGGCAAGGTCGACCGCGGCGCGCTGCCCCTGCCCTCGGCGGAGCGGGGCGACAGCGGCGCCGCCTACGTCGCGCCCTCGACCCCGGCCGAGGTGGTGCTCGCCGAGGTGTGGCGGGACGTCCTCGGCCTGGCCGAGATCGGCGTGCACGACGACTTCTTCCGCATCGGCGGCAGCTCGCTGTCCACGGTGAAGGTCGCCGCCACGGCCCGCGCCAAGGGCGTGCCGGTGTCGGTGCGCGACCTCGTGGAGCGCCCGACCATCGCCCAGCTCGCCGCGCTGGTGCACCGCGCCCGCGGCGACGTCCCGGCCGAGGTGCGCTCGGAGGTCCGGCTGCGCGACGGCGCGGGCGACCCGCTGCACTGCGTGCACCCCACCGGCGGCAGCGCCGCCTGGTTCGTGCCGCTGGCCAGGACCCTGCCCGAGGGGCCCGTCCTGGCGTTCCAGGCCCGCGGCCTGCTCGGCGGTGTGGACCCCACCACCGTGGCGGGCATCGCGGCGAACTACGTGGGGGAGATGCGGGGCGACGGGCCGCACGCCGTCCTGGGCTGGTCCATGGGCGCCAACCTCGCCCTGGAGATGGCCACCCAGCTCCACGAGCAGGGGCGCGCCGCCGACCCGCTGGTGCTGGTCGAGCCCTACCTGCCCAACGAGGCTTCCCGCGCCCGCCTCTCGGGCGTGGCCGACGACCTCGCCGGCGCGCTGGCGCTGCGCGACCGGGTGCGCGCGCTGCCGCCGTCCGACGAGCGCGACCGCGCCGTGGCCGAGTTGACGGAGACCCTGCTGGGCGCCGGGATGTCGCCCGGCGAGGCCGACCTGGTGCAGGACGCGCCGATCGAGGTGTGGCACTCCCTGCTGGCCGCGCTGGCCGACTACGAACCCCGCCCCCACCCGGGCCACGTCCACCTGGTCGTCGGCTCCGAGGCCGCCGGCATGCCCGACGGCGAGCTGATGCCCGGCCTGGACGTCGGCTTCGCCGAGTACGTCGAGCGCTGGCGCGTACTGGCCCTGGGCGGCCTGGCCGTGCACGTCTCACCGGGCGACCACATGACCATCCTCGCCGAGCCCAACACCCGCGCGTTCGCGGACCTGCTCGGCGCGATCAGGGCGGAGGCCCGCCGATGACCGCGACCCTGGAACCCACCCGGCCCGCGCCGGGGTTCACCGAGCGCTACCTGCTCGACCCCGCGGTGAACGCCGATCCCTACCCCTACCTCAACTCCCTGCGCGAACACCGGCCCGTCCACTGGAGCCCGCTGCACCGGGCCTGGCTGGTCACCGGGCACTCCCAGCTCACCCGCGTGCTGCGCGAACCGGCGGCGTCCGCCGACCGCGTCGGCCCGATGATGGACGCCGTCCCCGAGGGCGCCCGCGGTGACGCCGAGCGCGCCTTCGACATCCTGTCCCGCTGGATGGTGTTCACCGACGCGCCCGACCACCGGCGGCTGCGGCAGGTGTTCCAGGAGCAGTTCTCGGCCCGCGCGATCAACCGCTACCAGGCGCTCATCGAGCGCGTCACCCGCGCCCTGCTGGCCCGCCGCGCCGTGCCCGGCCGGGTCGGCGACCTCACCGCCGACGTGGCCAAACCCCTGCCCGCGCTGGTGTTCGCCCGCTGGCTGGGCGTGCCGCAGCAGCACAGCGCGTCGTTCTGGTACTGGAACGCCCGGGTCGGCGACCTCGTGCTCGGCGCCGCGCAGGAGGAGCGCGAGTACCGCACCTCCCTGCAGTCCCTGGTGAACCTGGAGGACTACCTCGCCGACCTGGTCCGGCAGCGCCGCGCCGATCCCCGGGACGACCTCATCAGCGCCGTGCTCGCCGGCGGGCAGGTGGGGGACGGCGTCAGCGAGGTCGAGTTCATCGGGATGCTCACCCAGATGGCCTTCGCGGGCGGCGAGACCACCAGCAACCTCATCGCCAACGCCGTCCGCGCGCTGCTGCTGCACCCCGACCAGCTGGCCGCGGTGCGCGAGGAACCGGAGCTGGCGCGCGCCGTGGTCGAGGAGACCATGCGGTTCGACGGGCCCTCCAAGATGTCCATCCGCGTCGCCGCCCGCGACTTCGAGCTGGACGGCGACACCGTCCGCGGCGGCGACCGGGTCTTCCTGGTCACCGCCGCCGCCAACCGCGACCCGGCCCGCCACCCCGACCCCGACCGGTTCCTGGTCACCAGGGCCGACACCGCGCACCTGGGCTTCGGGTTCGGCGCCCACTTCTGCATCGGCGCCGCGCTGGCCCGCATGGTCGCCCGCTCGGCGCTGGAGGTCCTGATCACCGAGTACCCGGGCCTGAGCCTCGCCGGCGCCCGCCACTCCTGGCAGCCGTCCCTGCTCAACCGCAGCCTCACCGCGCTGCCCGTCCGCTACTGACGCACCCGCAGGCAAGGAAGAAGGTCTCCGCTATGGCCACCAAGTTGGCAGGTGCGGGCTCGCGCCTGTGGGCCCCGGCCCGGCTCCGCTCGTTCCGCCTGCTGTGGGCGGGGCAGGCGCTGTCGCTGCTCGGCGACGGGTTCAGCTACATCGCGTTCGCCTGGATCACGCTGGAGCTGACCGGGTCCACGCTCATGCTCGGCTACGTCCTGGCGTTCCAGGCCGTGCCCCGCGCGCTGCTCACCCTCGTGGGCGGCTCGCTGAGCGACCGGTGGTCGCCCCGGCGGCTCATGGTCCTGTCCAGCTGGGCTCGGGCGGCGGTGATGGCGGCGGTCGCCGTGGCCGGGTTCTCCGGCACGCTCGGCTTCTGGGTGCTGTGCGTCGCCGCGGCGGCGTTCGGCGCGGTGGACGCCTTCTTCCAGCCCGCCCGCGTCTCCATCCTGCCCTCGGTGGTGGCCCAGGACGTGCTGCCCGCCGCCAACGCGCTGCTCGGCACCGGGATCAAGGTCGCCTCGGTCCTCGGCCCGGCGGTCGGCGGCGTGGTGGTCGCCGCCTCGGACGCCAACTACGCCTTCCTGGTCGACGCCCTGTGCTTCGCGCTGTGCGCCCTGTGCGTGTCCGCGGTGCGCACGCTGCCCCGCGAGCAGGAGGCGACCACCGGCTCCGCCGAGCCGGGGGACTCGCTGTGGGCCCGGATCAAGGAGGGCCTGCGGTACGTGTGGGCCGACCCGCGCATCCGGACCGTCCTCGTCGTCGACATGGCGGTGACCTTCTGCTACGCCGGGCCGTTCACCGTCGGGTTCGCCACCCTCGCCCGCGCCGAGGTGCAGGGCGGCTCCACCACGATGGGCCTGCTCAACGGCGCGCTCGCGGCGGGCGCGATGCTCGGCACGCTCGTCGGCGGCGCGATCGGCGCCCGACCCCGGGTCGGGCTGCTGGTGGCGGCGCTGGCCGGGTGGCTCGCGGTGGGCATGGCCGCGCTGGGCGTCGTGGACCAGGTCGTGGTGGCCGTCGCGACGGTGCTGGCGATGGGCTTCGGCATCGGCTTCCAGGGCGTGTTCGGGCTGAGCTGGATCCAGCGCAACATCAAGGGCTCGGTGCTGAGCCGGGTCATCTCGGTGGACATGGTGCTCGGCTACGCGGTCGCGCCGCTGTCGCTGGTGCTGTGCGGCGCGCTGGCCGAGCGGAACACCGCGGCGATGTTCGGCGGCACGGCGGCGATCCTGGCCGTGACCGCGCTGGGCGTGCTCGCCTCCAAACCGGTGCGCGAGATGCGCTGACCCCGCAGAGGAGCAGGTGTCGTCGTCCCCGGCCCGTCCCGCCGCTCGCGGCAGGTGGATAGGTCGGGGATTTCGCCGTGATAGCCGCGCTGCCGATCCTTCGTTCGAACTCAGTCTCAACGCGATGTCATCCGTCGAATCGCTCGGGGGCGAACATGGAGCAGAACTGTGCAGTCATCGGCGCGCTGGTGCCCGTGGCCGTGGTGGCCAGGGACCCGATGCTGGAGGCAGGGGCCGCCAGCGCCCTGCGCGGCTACCCGGAACTGGTGGTGGTGAGCGCGGACGACGCGGAGTCCGCGCAGGTCACGGTGGTGATGGTGGACGAGGTCGACCGCGCGGTGCTCGACCTCGCCCGGTCGCGGCGCGGCGCGGTGGTGCTGGTGGTGGCCGACCTGACGCCCACGCAGGCGCTGCACGCCGTGCTGGCCGGGGTGCGCGGCCTGCTGCGCCGCCGGGACGCGGGCGCGGAGCGGTTGGCCCGCGCGGTGCTGGCCGCCGCCGCCGGGGACTGCACGGTGCCGCCCGACCTGCTCGACCGGTTGCCCGGCGTGGAGGGCTCGTCGCCCGCGTCGGCGCTGGCCGGGTCCGGGCTGAGCGCGCGGGAGCGCGCGGTGCTCAGCCTCGTCGCCGAGGGGCACGAGACGGGGGAGATAGCGAAGAAGCTGTGCTACTCGCCCCGGACCGTCACCACGGTGGTGCACGACATCACCTACCGGTTCCGGCTGCGCAACCGCGCGCACGCGGTGGCCTACGCGCTGCGCGCGGGTCTGCTGTGAGCGGCGTGCGGGTGCACGTCACCGCGGTGGGCCCGGTGGCGCGCGACGTGGCCGAACGCCTGCGCGGCGCGGGGATGGTCCTGGTCGACCAACCCGGTCCGGACGTGGTCGTGGTGCTCGCGGCGGAGTCGGTGGACGAGGCGCTGGACGCGTGCCCGGCCGCGTTCCTGCCCGGCCAGGACCGGCTGCTGGTGCTGGCGGACTCCTTCGACCCCGCCGGGGTGCTGCGGGCCGTGCGGATGGGCGCCAGCGCGGTGCTCTGCCCGGTGGCCTCGCCGGTGTCCCGGCTGGTCGCGGGGGTGCACTCGGCGCTGCACGGCGACGGCGTCGTGCCCTACCAGGCGCTGGTCCGGCTGCTGGGCCGGTCGGGCGACGGCGCGGTGGTCCAGGTCGAGTCGCTGACCGCCAAGCAGACCGCCGTGCTGCAGCTCATGGCCGAGGGTCTCGGCAATTCCGCGATAGCGCGGGCGCTGGCGTGCTCGGAGCACACGGTGAAGAACGTCATTTACGAGCTGACCGCCCGGCTGCGGGTCCGCAACCGGGCGCACGCGGTGGCGCACGCCGTGCGGCTGGGGTTGATCTGACCAGGTCAGGGCGTGTTCGGCCGGCTATCACGACTGGCATCGCCTCGTGATAGCCGGGAGATAAATGGCGTGATAAGGGCGGGATTAAACGGCCTCGTACATTTTTCTCAACGCCGGAGAACAAGCCCGAATGGAGAGAAGGATGAACATCACCGCCATCGCCCGGGGTATCGCCCTCGCCGCCGCCGTCACCGCCGCCACCCTGCTCGGCGCGCAGGGCGCCCTGGCCGAGGGCGCCAACCCCCGGGACACCGCCCCGGTCTCCACGAGCGGCACGAACCCGTGGGACGGCGCCCCCGCCACCACCGACGGCACCAACCCCTGGGACTAGCTCGCCGCCGGACCCGACAGCTCCGACAGCTCCACCGATCCCACCGGTTCCGCCGATCCCGCCGGTTTCGCCGGGAACACCGCTCGCCCGCCGCGTGACGAACCGCGGCCGGCCCCCTCGGGCGCTACGCGGGGACCCCCGCTCGCAGCAGGGCTAGGTCCCGCCGCACCACCGCCGCCCCCTCGTGGTCCATGATCCGCTCCCGCACGGCGATCGCCTGCCCGAAGTAGTCCCCGGCCGCGTCGTGCCGACCGGCCGCCGCGTTGACCTCGCCGAGGTTGTGCAGCAGGTGGCCCTCGCCGATCACGTCGCGGTTGGCGCGCACCATCTCCAGCACCTCCTCCAGGGTCCGCTCCGCCCGCGCGTGCTCGCCCCGGTGCGATTGCACCTGGCCGATGCGGCGCATCGCGGTGGCGACCCCGCCGGTGTAGCCGACCGAGCGGCAGATGCCCATCGCCTCGTCCAGCTGCGCCAACGCCTCGTCGCCCCGACCGGTGCGCATGAGGACGTGGGCGCGCTGGGTGAGCACGATCGCCCGCCCCACCACGTCCTCGACCTCGTCGAAACCGCGCAGCGCCTGCTCGTACAGCGCCAGCGCGCCCGCGTCGTCGCCCGCCTGCCGGGTCAGCAGGCCCAGGTCGCGGTGGCACAGCGCCCGCCCCAGCGGATCGCCCAGCTCGGTGAACAGCTCCAGCGCCTCGGTCAGCGACGCCGCGGACTCCGCGGGCCGACCCCGGTTGATGTGCAGGGTGCCCAGCGAGGCCAGCAGCGCGGCGGTGCCCCGGGCGTTGCCCGCCTCCCTGGTGGCGCGCAGGGCGTCGTCGTGGGTGTGCCGCCAGTCGTCCAGGTGGCCGCGCGCCTCGAACACGGTCGTCGCCGTGACCGCGAGGTCCCAGCACAGCTCGTCCAGGCCGATCCTGGCCGCCTGCGCCACCGCGGCGCGCAGGTTCGGCAGCTCGTCCTCCAGCCACTGCATCGGGTGCTCCAGCAGCCGCGCCGCGTGGTCGGCGGGCGGGCGCCAGCGCGGCGCGGCGCCGTGCAGCGCGGTGAAATCGCCGCCGAACACGCCGCGGTGCGCCTGCTCGGCCAGCGACAGCCAGCCGCCCAGCACCCGCTCCTGCACCCGGCGCTGCTCCTCGGGGTCCACAGCGGACAGCTGCTCGCGGGCGAACAGGCGGATGATGTCCTGGTAGCGGTAGCGGAACCCGCCCGAGCCGTCGACCGAGACCACGTCGAGCATCTGCACGTCCACCAGCGGCTCGACCAGGTCCGACGCGTAGGGGCGATCGTCGTCCAGGACCGCGCCCGCCACCCAGCCCGGCAGCGACGGCCCTTCGGCCAGGCTCAGCAGGCCGAACAGCCGCCGGGTCGGCTGGTCGAGCCCGTCGTGGGTCAGCGACAGGCTCGCCCGGATCGTCATCTCGCCGTGCGCCAGCTCGTCCAGCCGGTGCCGTTCGCTGGCGAGCCGGTGCACCATCGACGCCAGCGACCAGTGCGGCCGTGCCGCCAGCCGCGCCGCGACGATCCGCAGCGCCAGCGGCAGCCCGCCGACGGTGCGCACCAGCGCCTCGGCGGCCTCCCGCTCGCCCGCCACCCGGTCCTCGCCGACGACCCGGCCCAGCAGGTCCAGCGACTGGTCCCGGTCCAGCAGGTCCAGCTCCAGGTGGCGCGCCCCCGGCAGGCCGGTCAGCCGCGACCGGCTGGTCACCACCACCGCGCACGTGCCGCTGCCCGGCAGCAGCGGCAGGACCTGCCGCTCGCTGACGGCGTTGTCCAGCACGACCAGCACCCGTCGGTCCGCCAGCAGCGTCCGGTACATCTCGGTGCGCGCCGTGTGGTCGACCGGGATCAGGGCGCCCGGGATGCCCAGTGCCTGGAGGAACCTGCCGAGCACGTCGGCGGACTCGCCCGCGTCGCTGTAGGTGCCGCGCAGGTCGCAGTACAGCTGGCCGTCCGGGAAGTGCTCCTCCGCGATCCGGTGCCCGATGTGGGCGGCCAGCGCGGACTTGCCGACGCCCGGCCTGCCGATGACCACCACGACGCCGACCGACCGCCGCCCGTCGGTGAGCACCTGCTCCGCCGTGCGGATCAACGCCTCGCCGCCGATGAAGTCGGCCGTGTCCGCGGGCAGGTGCCGCGGCACGGCCCGGGGCGGCGCCGCCTCGACCCGCGCGGCGGGCGGTTGCTCCCGCTCGACCGCCGGCCCGCGCAGCAGGGAGGCGTCACCGGCGTGGATCGCCCGCTCCAGCCCGCGCAGCTCCTCGCCCGGCTCCAGGCCCAGCTCCTCCACCAGCAGGTCGCGGCCCGCGCGGTAGACCTCCAGCGCCTCGGCCTTGCGGCCCGACCGGTGCAGCGCCAGCATCAGCAGCGCGCGCAGCCGTTCCCGCAGCGGGTGCTCGTGCACCAGCCTGCCGATCTCGCCGACCAGCTCGTGGTGCGCACCCAGCTCCAGGTCGATGCCGAGGTAGGTCTCGACGGCGTTGAGCCGGTCCTCCTCCAGCCGCAGCGCCTTGGTCCGCAGCGGTCGGCCCGACAGCCCGCTCAGGCACGGCCCGCGCCACAGCCCCACCGCGGCCCGCAACGCCTCCGAGGCTTCCGCCAGGGCGCCGCGCTTGACGTCCGCGCGCGCCCGGGCGACCGCGCGGGTGAACTCGTGGACGTCGAGCGCGGTATCGGGCACGCGCAGCTGGTAACCGGGAGGGCGGGTCACGATGGACACCTCCACCCCGGCCTCGGAGAGCGTCTTGCGCAGCCGTGACACGCAGATCTGCACCTGGGTGCGCGCGGTGTCGGGCGGGTGGACCTCCCACAGGGTGTCCACGAGGTGGTCGGTGCTGACCACCTTGTTCGCCTCCACCAGCAGGGAGGCCAGGATGACCTGCTGCCGCCCGGGAGGGATGCGCACCGGACCGCCCGCGCCCGCGACCTCGATCGGCCCGAGGACCCTGAACACCAGGTGCTCGCCGATGGGGGCCACCCGGCTCCCGACCTCGTCCATGCGACCTCCGCTCGCCCGCCTGACCTGAAGCCTGCACCGGGCGCCAGGCAGAAGATACCCGTGCGAATGCAGTTCCGTAGTTCTCCCAACGCCTCGGAACAGGTCTGGACCAACCCATTGGAAATGGTTATGGCGCGCGAGATGCCGCCGCGATAGAGGCGTGATAAAGGCGGGTTGCCGGGGGCGCGGAAAGTCGGTTCCGCGAGTCCGCCCGCGCGTCCCGGGCGGCAGGGTGAAAGGAGGGGGCATGGCACTCGGCGAACGCCGGCCGACGCCGCCCAGCGACACGATCACGGCGGTCGGGGTCGACCACGTCCGGCTTTCCTACCTCTACGCCGATGACGGCGACCTGGAGGGTTTGGAGTCGTTGGTGCACTGCGCGGCGCAGGGCGAACCCCTCCGGGCGACGCCGGCCGGCGGTCGCTCCGAAGTCCTCGACGTGCTCGCGCCGGCCGAGGGGCCCAGGGGCAGGCACCACCTGCTGCGGGTGATCGCCGACGGCGACTGCATCGCCGCGGTGGGCCGTTTCACCGCCGCCCCGGCGCCGGCCGTGGAATTCGCCGACATCTTCACCATCGCCGCCGACGGCTTGTTGCTGGGGTGCCGCCGCTTCTATTCCGTGACCCCCGCGTGACATTTCGGGGACGCGTTCGGGGCGACCGCCGGACGGGGTGACTTCGGCGAGCCGAAGAACTGCCGCAGTGGCATTGGGCGCCCCTCGGGATCACGTGAAGTAGCGCAGCCAGACGTAGGCCCACGCCATCACCGTGCTCAGCAGCGTCACGACGATGCCGTACCTGGTGAACTGCCAGAAGCTGATGTGGTTCCCGGTGCGCGCGGCGATGCCGATGGCGACGACGTTGGCGCTGGCCGCCACCGCCGTGCCGTTGCCGCTGAAGTCCGCGCCGAGGGCGAAGGACCACCACAGCGCCTGCCCGGTCGCCGGGTCCGGGACCTCGGCGACGATGCCCTCCACGACGGGGCTCATCGTGGCGGCGTAGGGGATGTTGTCGAAGAAGGCGCCCAGGACGCTGGAGCCGAACAGCAGCGCGGTGGCCGCGGCGAAGTAGTTGTCGCCGACACCTCGCACCGCCCAGCTCCCGATCGCCTCGATGACGCCGGTGTGCACGAGGCCCGCGACCATGACGAACAGGCCCATGAAGAACGCCAGGGTGTGCCACTCGACCTCGCGCAGCACGTCGCCGACGTCGGCTCCGGTGGCCAGCATCATCAGCCCGGCGCCCACCAGGGCGACGACGGCGGGGTCGAGGTGGAGCACGGAGTGCAGGCCGAACCCGACGACCACCGCGGTGAACACGACCATGCACCGGCGCAGCATCCTGGCGTCGGTGATGGCCCGCCGCTCGTTGAGCGCCATCACCGCGGCGACGTGGTCCGGGTTGTGCTGGAACGACTTGCGGAACAGCACCCGGGTCAGCAGCACGAACACCGCGAAGATGACGACCACGATCGGCGCCATGTGCACCAGGAAGTCGGTGAAGGTCAACCCGGCCCGGCTGCCGATGATGATGTTCGGCGGGTCGCCGATGAGCGTTGCCGCGCCACCGATGTTGGACGCGAGGACTTCGGCGATCACGTACGGCTGGGGCGCGACGCGCAGCCGGTTGCACACCACGATGGTCACCGGGACGACGAGCATGATCGTGGTGACGTTGTCGAGGAACGGCGACGCCACGGCGGTGATCGCCATCAGCATCACCATGAGGCGGTACGGCTTGCCCCTGGCCCTCTTGGCCGCCCAGATGGCGAGGTAGTCGAAGATCCCGGTCTGCTTGACGATCCCGACGATGATCATCATGCCGAACAGCAGGAAGATGACGTTCCAGTCGATGCCGGCGTGCTCGGAGAAGAACACCTCGGCGCCGGGGACCAGGCCCAGGACGGCCATCACGCCCGACGCGATGAGCACCACCTTGAGCTTGTCCGCCTTCTCGGTGGCGATGAAGAAGAACGCCACCAGGAAGATCGCGAGGGCGAGGACCGCGCTCACCGGTCACGACCCGGAGGTCCGGTCCGGCCGCCGAAGCGACCGTCGGCGTGACCGTCGGCGCGGTCGGTGCGCGCGGTGGGTTCGCGGCCGGGCTGTGGTGTGGTCGCGGCACTCGGGCACACGGAAGGCACTCTCCTAAGAGGACACGGCGAAGCGCACCCGCGAGCGGGTGCGGAGGAACGGGGCGGTGGTCGGCGGGCGGGTTCGGCCGTCACTCGGCCTGGCCGAACACCGCCAAGCTGGTGATCAGGCGCTCCAGCGTGACGGCGCCGAGGAGCACCCCGTCCGCGTCGACCACCGCGATGAGCGGGCTGTGCGAGCGCGCCATGAGCGCGGCGACCTCCAGCAGGGTCGCGTCGGCCCGCACGGTCACGGGCTTCACCGGTCGCCGCGGCGCGCAGTCGCCGACCGTCAGGTCGCCCAGCTCCAGCCAGAAGCGGTCCGCGTGGTCCTCGTCGACCGCCCGGGCGAGCGCCGAGTCCTCCTGGTAGGCGCTGGGAACCGCCAGGCGCAGCACCTGCGTCCCGGGCAGCACCATCGAGGGGCGCGACCGCTCGTCCACGACGACGAGGCCCGGCAACCGGCTCACCGCCATCACCCGCACGGCCTGCGCGACCGGATCGTGGACGGTGACCGTCGGCACGTTCACCGCGATATCGCTAGCGTGCATGAAATCAACCTGTTCGGCGTGGCGGTGGAAGTGCGCCTGCAGCGTGGTGGCCGCGTCACCGGTGACCGGGGTGGCCTGCCGCGGCACGAGCGTCCGGGGCTCTGATCCGAGCACGGCTGTCACCTCTTCCTCCTGGCGTCGTGAACCGTCCGCACCAGTCTTCGAGCCGCCGGGCGGGGGCACAATCGGGGCCGACACCCATCCCGGGGCGGTGGCGGCACCCACGTGGCGAATGGGCGCCACCCCGGATGGACAGGCGCCGCACCGCCGGGCAGCCTGGAGCCGAAGGAGGCTGTGACCTTGTCCCTGTTCTGGCGGATCTTCCTGCTCAACGCCGTGGTGCTGGTGGTGGCCGCGGCGGCGCTGCTGCTCGGACCGGTGACGGTGTCCACCCCGGTCCTGTTCACCGAAGCGGTGATCCTGTCCGGGGGCCTGGTGGTCATGCTGGTCGCCAACGCCGTGCTGCTGCGGCTGGGCCTGGCGCCGCTGGAACGCCTCACCCGCGCGATGACCACGACGGACCTGCTGCGCCCCGGTCCGCGCCCGGCGCCCACCGGCCAGGGCGAGATCGCGGGTCTCATCAGGACCTTCAACACCATGCTCGACAGGCTGGAGGCCGAGCGCGGTGACAGCACCGCCCGCGCCCTGTCCGCGCAGGAGGCCGAGCGCAGCCGCGTCGCCCGGGAGCTGCACGACGAGGTCGGCCAGACCCTCACCGCGGTCCTGCTCGAACTCAAGCGGGTGGCCGACCACGCGCCGCCGGCGGTCCGCGACGAGCTGCGCCAGGTGCAGGAGACCACCCGCGGCGGCCTCGACGAGATCCGGCGGATCGCCCGCCGGCTGCGCCCCGGCGTGCTGGAGGAGCTGGGGCTCATCAGCGCGCTCAAGGCGTTGACCGCCGAGATCGCCGACCACAGCGGGCTGTCGGTCCGCCAGCGGTTCGACGGCGACCTCCCCGACCTCGGCAACGAGGTCGAGCTGGTCGTCTACCGGGTGGCGCAGGAGGCCATCACCAACGTCGCGCGCCACGCGCGCGCCCGGCGCCTCGACCTCGCCCTCACCCACGACCGCGACACCGTGGACCTGCGCATCCACGACGACGGCCGCGGGCTCGGCGGCGCGCCCGAGGGCTCCGGCATCCGGGGCATGCGCGAGCGGGCGCTGCTCATCGGCGCCGGGCTCACCGTCGACTCCGACCCCGGCGGCGGCGCCCGGGTGCGGCTGCGCGTGCCGGTCCCGGCCCGGAGCGCCTGATGCCGAAGCCGGTGGCCCGCGTCCTGCTCGCCGACGACCACGCGCTGGTCCGGCGCGGGGTCCGGCTGATCCTGGACGGCGAGCCGGACCTGACCGTCGTCGCCGAGGCGGGGGACGGCGCCGAAGCCGTCGAGAAGGCCCGCGCCGAGCGCCCGGACCTGGCCATCCTCGACATCGCGATGCCCCGGCTGACCGGTCTGCAGGCCGCGCGGGAGCTGTCCCGCCTCCAACCGGACCTGCGCATCCTCATCCTGACCATGTACGACAACGAGCAGTACTTCTTCGAAGCGCTCAAGGCGGGCGCCTCCGGCTACGTGCTCAAGTCGGTCGCCGACCGGGACCTCGTCGAAGCCTGCCGGGCCTCGATGCGCGGCGAGCCGTTCCTCTACCCGGGCGCGGTCACGGCGCTCATCCGCAACTACCTCGACCGGGTCCGCGACGGCGCGGACGTGCCCGACAAGGCCATCACCGACCGCGAGGAGCAGATCCTCAAGCTCGTCGCCGAGGGCCACTCGTCCAAGGACATCGCCGGCCTCCTCGTCATCAGCGTCAAGACCGTCGAGCGGCACCGCGCGAACCTGCTGCAGAAGCTCGGGCTCAAGGACCGGCTGGAACTCACCCGCTACGCGATCCGCTCCGGCCTCATCGAACCGTGACCGCGGGCGGCTCGCCCCTCTCGCCAGGCGGGCCCGGTGGCGCGGGTGCAGCGACGCCACCGGGCCGGCGGTCCTAGGCGACGGCCATGTGCGCGAGCGCCAGGATGCTGCCCGGACCGGTCAGGACGGCGAGTCCCACGGCGCCGTAGAACGGTTCGTCCTTGACGTACATCCTCACCATCAGCGCCACCACGGCCACGACCGACGCGGCGAGCAGGGCGAGCACGACAACGTTCATCTGCGGGTCCTCACGGGAGTTGCGGCAGGAAGGAGCACGACGTCGGCTCCCGCGCGCGATCAGCCGCGCCACCCCGGCCGGGGTGCGCGCGACAGGCGTGCGGGAGCGGTGCGGAACCGGTCGACCCGGTTCACGCGAACGGCGGTCCCCGACTCGACCGCGGTGGCGGCTCCACGGTGGCCAGGCCCGCGCCGCCGAACCCGTCGACGGGTGACCGGCCCCGCAGGGGGCGCCCACCGGCCTCCCGGGGGCGCACGGCCCACCAGGAGTCGGGCTCCGCCTGGGCGGGGGCGAACCGCGCGGCCATCGACAGCCGCAGCCAGTCGTGGAGGTCGTCGTTCATCGACGCCGCCGCCGACACCGACTCGCCGAGGAGTGCTGTCGCGCCCTGAGACGCCTGGCGCTGCCCGGTGTTCCCGTTGTCGGGCGCCGTGGCGGCGCTCACCCCGAGCAGCACCAGCACGAGGGCGAGCAGCAGCCCGAGCCGGTCCGCTCTCGCAGTCGTGCGCACCGGCTCGCCTCCTCTCACCGCGTGTCGACACCCTCGTCCGAGGTGCGCACAGCCTACGTGGCACCCGCGGCGTCAAGGCGCTCCGCGCGCACCCCCGGACCGGCTGGTCGTGCGCCGGTGAAACCCCTCGTTTGCGCGAACGCAAGAGGGGTAGTCGGACGACAACCGAAGTGGGTTCCGCGATGCAACGGGAGACGACATGACCAGAGCGGGCACAGCGACGACTCGCACACCGGTCCAACTGGCCGCGACGGTCGTGGGCGCGGTGTTCCTGGTGGTCGGCATCGCCGGGTTCATCCCAGGGCTGACCACGAACTACGACCAGCTCACGTTCGCGGGCCACCACTCCCAGGCGATGCTCCTGGGCGTGTTCGCCGTCTCGGTCCTGCACAACATCGTGCACCTGCTGTTCGGCGTCGTCGGCCTGGTGATGGCCAAGACGGCGCGCAACGCGTTCCTGTACCTGGTCGCCGGTGGTGTGGTGTACCTGGTGCTGTGGCTCTACGGCCTCATCATCGACCACGACAGCGCGGCGAACTTCGTGCCGGTCAACGGCGCCGACAACTGGCTGCACCTGGTGCTGGGCATCGGCATGATCGCGCTCGGTTTCGCGCTGGGCCGCTCGATCCGACCCGGCGACGTCCCGCGCGCCGGGTGACTTGAGGGAGACCGGCGGCCGGGCTCGACCCGGCCGCCGCCTTCCGCGCAGGGAGCCGCTGGTGGACCCCGACTCTGGTGACACGCCGACCCACGGCCTGCGGCGCTACGTGCGGGCCGTCGCGGTGGAGCTGGGCTCGGCGCAACGGCCGCCATCCACCGATGCCGGTCCACCCGCGACCGCTTACCTCGCCCTGGCCGGGAACCTGCCTTCGTTCCCGGGCCGGGGCTTCGCGCTGGTGTGGGACGAGGAGTTCGGCTGGGCGGCGGCGGTGCGGACGGACGCGGACGAGCCGCCGGTGGTGATCTCCTACCTGGGCGGGGACGTGCTGCCGACGGCGGCGGAGGTGGCCGCGTTCGTGGCGGCCCTGCTGCGCGGCGGGCACCCCGGCGACCCGAGGCCGATCCGCCTGCGCGCCTACGGCTCCGCCGACGACTTCACCGACCGCCTGCGCGCCTGCCCGCCCTGACAGCGCGAGCTGCCTACCTGACAGCCCGCCCGCCTGTCCTGAGAGCGCGCATTGCCGGTGCGAGCCCGCCCGCCTCGACAGCCCAGACAGCCGCTGCCCGCCCTGACAGCGCGAACCGAGGGCAGGCAGGCGTCGAGACCGCACAGCCGGTGAGCCGAGCCGTCACCCGTCCTGCAGTGACGCCTCGACGGTCTCCGGCCGGCCGGTCGCCTGGCGGTAGACGCGCACCACCTCGGCGGCGACCTGGGCCGTGCTGTACCGCGCCTCCACCCGGTCCGCGCCGGCGATGCCGTAAGCCTCACGTCGAGCGTCGTCCACCAGCAGCGGGCGCAGGGCGCGTGCCAGGGCCTTCGGGTCCTGCGGCGGCACGAGCACCCCGGTGACGGCGTCCACGACGGTGTCCACCGCCCCGCCGACCGTCCCCGCCACGACCGGGACGCCGCACGCCATCGCCTCCACCGGCGCGACGGACGAGGCGCCGGGAGCGGCGCACACGACCACGTCGGCGGACCGCAGCAGGGCGGGCATCGCCACCCTGGGCACCCGGCCGACCAGCCTGACCCGGTCGCCGACGCCCGACTCGCGGGCGTGCTCGCGCAGCCTGCGCACGTCCTCCGCCCGGCCGCCGACGACCACCAGCTCGGTGTCCGGCACCGCCCGCAGCGCGGTGATCACGTCCTCCGCGCCGGGCGCGGGCGAGACCAGCCGGTGCGGCAGCGGGCGGTTGAGCCGCGGCCCCTCCGGCTTGAACAGCTCGACGTCGACCCCCGGCGCGACCACGGCGACCCTGCTCCGCGCCACGCCCAGGCGCACCAGCTGCGCCTTCTCGTCCGTGCACCCGGCCACGACCAGGTCCGCCTCGCGCCCGATCAGCCGTTCGGTGGACAGCCGCGCCTCGGGCACCGACCCGTCGCCCACCTGCTGCTCCACCGCGCCCAACCCGTGGAACGTCTGCACCACCGGCACGTCCAGGTCCTTGGCCGCCAGCACCGACGCCACCCCGGACGTCCAGTAGTGGGCGTGCACCACGTCCGGCGGGTCGGCCCGCCACTGCTCGCGCAGGAACCGGGTGAACTCGTCCAGGTGGGGCAGCACCTCGTCCGGGTGCAGCGGGCTCGGCGGACCGGCCGGGACGTGCACCACGTCGTAACCCCGCCGGGTGTGCACGAGGTCGACCGATCGCACGGAGTCACGGCGGGTGTGCACCACCACGTCGTGACCGGCGGTGACCAGCGCCGCCGCGAGGTCGGCGACGTGGACGTCCTGACCGCCCTCCTCGGCGTCGCCGAGCACGGGGAGCGGGCTCGCGTGCGCCGAAACGACCGCGATCTTCATGGGTTCCTCCAGCCGCGGGGAAGCGGCTCGTCGCCACGTCCACCGGTCACAGGCTGTCGTCTCAACCCAACTCGAACCGTACAAGCAACCACGGGACCCCGCCACTCAGAGCGACCGGGCCCGGGCGGTTGACGCCGCCGCTGGCGGGTATGGCACAGGGCGACCACCACGACGACCACCACGACACCAAGGAGGGGCCATGGCCACCGGCGAGACCGGGTTCGACGACGTCAGCTACGACCTGATCTCCGTGCAGTACCACGCGCTCAAGGCGGGCCACGACTACGGCCAGTACGTCCGGGACGCGGAGAACGCGGGCAAGCAGGAGATCGCCGACTTCTTCCGCCGGGTGATGGAGGAGGACTCCGCGCGCGCCAAGCAGTGCCACGACTTCCTCAAGGAGCTGTCGGCGAGCGGCGACGCGGGACCCGCCGTCTCCTGACATGCGCGTGGTCGTGCTCTCCGACACCCACGCGCCCCGGCGGTGGAAGACGTGCCCGCCGCGGGTCGCGGAGCACCTGCGGCACGCGGACGTCATCCTGCACGCGGGTGACGTCTGCGTGGCGCCGGTGCTGGTCGAGCTGGCGCAGTACGCGCCGGTCACGGCGGTGCGCGGCAACAACGACGGGCCGGACGTGGCCGCGTGGGGCGCGCCCGACGCGGTCGAGCTCGACCTCGCGGGACTGCGGGTGGCGATGCTCCACGACAGCGGCCAGGCCACCGGCCGCACCGCGCGGATGCGCCGCCGGTTCCCGGAGGCGGACCTGGTGGTGTTCGGCCACTCGCACATCCCCATGGACGTCACCGGGGACGGCGTGCGCGTGTTCAACCCCGGCTCGCCCACCGACCGCCGCCGCCAGCCGCACGGCACCGTCGGCCTGCTCGACGTCGAGGACGGCCGGCTGCTGGCCGCCCGGATCGTGCCGGTGACGTAGGGCTACCCGAGGTCGATCCAGTACCGCCGGACGACGCCGAGGCCGATGTCCCGGACGTCTTCGAGGACGCCGCCGTTGCGCTCGATCGTCCTCATCGACGCGGTGTTGCCGTCCTCGCACACCACCAGCACCCGGTCCAGGCCGAGCTCGCGGGCCTCGCCCAGCGCCAGGCCGAGCGCCCGGGTGGCCACCCCGCGCCCGCGCGCCGACGGCCGGACGCCGTAACCGACGTGGCCGAGCCGGCGCACCAGGTCCGCCGGCTCCCGCCGCACGGCGATCCCGCCGAGCACCCGGCCGTCCTGCACGACCCACCGGTACCGGCACCGCCGCCGGGCCGGGTCGGCCTCGGCGGCGAGCCGGGCCACCCAGGCCGCGAACCCGTCCGGCGAGTCGACGTCGTCGGTGGGCAGCAGCCCGAAACCGTCCTCGTGCGGGCCCGGACCCCACTCGTCCCGCGCCGCCAGCCAGGCCGCCCGCAGCCGGGTGGTCGGCGCGACCAGCTCAGGCGCCCCGGCGGGCGAGGACGGCGCCACCCGGCACCTCCTCGTCCGGGTCGAGCAGCACCTGCGCCTCGACGGTGAACCCGGCGTCGCGCAGCCAGGCCGACATCCGCTCCACCGTGCGCCGGTGGACGTGCAGGGCCATCGGGTGGCCGCCGTACCCCTCGGTCTTGAACCGGCTCACGTCGCCGACGTGGAACCCGAGCATCGCCACGCCACCGGGCCGCAGCACGCGGTGGAAGTGCGCGAGCGCGCCGGGCACCTCCTCGTCCGGGACGTGGATGACCGAGTAGAACGCCAGCACGCCGCCGACCGAGCCGTCCGGCAGGTCCAGGTCGGTCATCGAGCCGACCTCGAACCGCAGCCCGGGGTGGTCGCGGCGGGCGATCCCGACCATCCGGGGCGACAGGTCGATCCCGAACGCGTCCAGCCCGAAGTCGCGGAGGTGCGCGGTGACGAGCCCCGGACCGCAGCCGACGTCCGCCACCGGGCCGCCGACGGCCCGCGCCGCCTCGGCGAAGAGGGCCAGGACGCCGCGCAGCACGGGCTTGCGCGCCAACGCTTCCCGGCCGAAGTCGGCGTAGCTCTCGGCCACCGCGTCGTAGGACGTGCGGGTGTCGGTCAACCAGTCGCCTGTGCTCACCGCGCAGACGTTATCGACCCGCCTCCCGCGCGTAGGCTCGCGGTCGTGAAGGCGGCGCTGCTGATCGTGGACGTGCAAGAGGTGCTGATCCCGCTCGTCCGGCGCGGCCCGGAGCTGGCCGACCGGATCGCGGTGCTGGCGCGCCGGGCCCGGCGGGCGGGCGCGCCGGTGATCGCGCTGCAGCAGATCGGACCGAGCGGCACCACGTTCGACCCGGCGTCGCCGGGCACGCGGCTCAGCCCGCGCCTGGGCCTGGAGTCGATCGACGAGGTGGTCCGCAAGACCGCGACCGACGCGTTCTACCGCACCGGGCTCGCCGCCCTGCTCGCCGAGCGGGACGTCGACACCGTCGTGCTGACCGGCGTCGCCACCGACTACTGCGTCGACGCGACCGCCCGGTCGGCGCTGAGCCACGGCCTGGACGTCGTGCTGGTCGGCGACGGGCACGCGCCGGCCGCCGACGGCGACCCCGAGGCGGGCCTGACCGCCGAGCAGGTCGTGGACCGGCACAACCGGATCCTGAGCCGGGCGGTCCACCCCGGCGGACGGCTGCGCGTGGTGCCCGCCGCGGAAGTGTCCTTCGACGCGCGATGACCGCGGCCCACCGGATCAGGTGGGCCGCGGTCATCAGGGGCGGACCGGGGCCGGGTCTCAGCCCATCGCCGCCCGCAGCGACGCCGGGCGCATGTCGGTCCACACGGTGTCGACGTGCGCGGAGCACTCGTCCTTGGTGCCCTTGGTGCCCTCGAACCGCCACCCGGCAGGCACGTCGTGGTGCGCGGGCCACAACGAGTACTGGCCCTCGTCGTTGACCAGGACCTGGTAGGTGATGTCGTCCCTCATGCGTTCTTCTCCTCTTGTGCTTTCGCGTACCCGCGCAGCGTCGGGCTGACTGTGACGAAAATCGTGATGAAGGAAATCCCCACGGCGCACACCACCACGGCGGTAGCCGCCGACAGCGCCTCGGTCAGCACGCCGCCGACCACCGGCCCGAGCGCGCCCGCGCCGCCGACGACCACTCCCATCACCCCGCTGAGCCGTCCTCTCAGCTCGTCGGGGGTGAGCAGCAGCTGGTGGGTGCCGATCGTGGTGTTGGCCGTGGGGGCCAGGAAGCTCATCAGGGCGAACAGCACCCCGATCAGGTAGGTCGACTCCAGCGCCAGGGTGCACGGCACGAGCAGCGTCAGCACCCAGAACACCGCCGCGATGGACCGGTGCGGACCGAGCACGCGGTGCAGCCACGGCGCGGCCAGGGCGCCGAGCACGCCGCCGACGCCCAACATCGCCGCCATGACGCCGATCTCGGCGGTGGACGCGCCGCGCCGCTCCACGAGCACGATGACGACCAGGTAGAACGCGGTGAAGAACAGGTTCAGCACCACCGCGCACAGGGCGGTCACCCGGATCTCGCGCCGGCTCCACACCCACCGCAGGCCCTCGCCGATCGACCGCAGCAGGTGCGGGTGCGACTCGACCGGCTGCGCCGGCGGCACCCGCAGGAACAGCAGCATCACGAACGCGACCACGTGCGTGACCAGGTCGACCAGGAACGGCAGCCACCGCGTCACCGCGAACAGCACGCCGCCCAGCGCCGTGCCGGACATCTGCCCCAGCGACGACCGCGCGCTGTTCATCGCCACCGCGGTCGCCAGCTGGGACTCCGGCACGAGCCGGGGCAGCGTCGCGTCCTCGGCCGGTTCGAACAGCGCCCGGCACACGCCGAGCACCGCGGCCACCGCCATCACGTGCACGACCGACACCTGGTCGGTCACCACCGCGGCCACGAGGCTGCCCAGGGCGAGCACCTGGGCGGCCTCGCAGCACAGCATGATCCGCCTGCGGTCCCACCTGTCGACCAGCGCGCCGGCGGGCAGCCCCACCAGCAGCTGCGCGGTGGCGTCCACGGTGAGCACCAGGGCGGCCAGCACCGGCGAGTCGGTCAGCACCAGCACCAGCAGCGGGAGGGCCAGCATCGAGGCGCTGAACCCCACCTCGGCCAGCGCCTGGCCACCCCACAGCAGCGTGTAGTTCCGGTTGCGCGCCAACGACGTCGTCACAGCGCGCCCCGGCAGTCCGCGGCGATCGCCCGCAGCGCGGCGGCGAAGTCGGCGACCACCGCGCCCACCTCGTCCCCCGAGTGCGCCGAGGGGTAGTAGTACCAGGTGAAGCCCAACGTCTTCCCGGCCTCGCCGACCACGTCGACGGCGTGGTCGCCGACGTCGGCCGGGTCGTGGTCGTGGCCGACCGACGGCAGCACCGCCCGGTACAGCCCGGTGGACTCGGCCGAGCCGCCGTCGAACTGGCCCAGGTAGTTGAACGACACCGCGGGCCGGCCGCGGTCGGGCACCAGGCCGTGCTGCCGCAGCGCCCCGTACCCGAACCCGTTGCCCGGCACCGCCCGCAGCTGCCGGCGCACCGCCTTCACCCGGTCGCGCCAGCTGCCGTCCGGCACCTCCAGCGCCACCGGGAACACCGTGGTGAACCAGCCGACCGTGCGCGAGAGGTCGACGTCGAGCACGTCCTCCCGCCCGTGGCCCTCCAGGTCCACCGCGACCCGCGGCGAGCCGGTCCACCGCGACAGCGCCCAGGCCAGCGCGGCCAGCAGCACGTCGTTGATCCGGGTCCGGTAGGCGGCGGGCGCGCCGCGCAGCAGCGCGTCGGTGTCCTCCTCGGACAGCTCGACGGTGACCGACTCCTGCGCGCCGCTCGGCGCCGGCGCCGGCGGGAACTCCTGGTCCCACCGCTCGACCTCGTCGGCCAGCCCGCCGCCGAGCACGTGGGCCTCCAGCCGCCGCGACCACTCCTGGTACGAGGTGGTCTTGGCGCCGAGGTCGCCGCCCCGGTACGCGGTGTCGAGGTCGTCCAGCAGGATCCGCCACGACACGCCGTCGACCACCAGGTGGTGCGCGACCAGCAGCAGCAGCGGCTGCTCGGCCCGGAACAGCACGGCCCGCAGCAGCGGACCGGTCGCCAGGTCGAACGACGCGTGCACCCGGTCCGCGACCGCCTCCAGCTCGGCCACGCCGTCCACCTCGGTCAGCACGTCGACGTCGCGGACGTCGTCGTTGTGCTGGCGCCACACCCCGTCGACCGAGGTGAACCGCAGCCGCAGCGCGTCGTGGTGGGCCACCAGCGCGCCCAGCGCCCGCCGCAGCGCGGCCACGTCCACCGCCGGGTCCAGCTCGACCAGGTGGGACTGGTTGAAGTGGTGCGGGTTGCGCCGCCCGGAGGTGAGGAACCAGTGCTGGATCGGGGTCAGCGGCACGTCGCCCACCACCGGGGCCCGGTCGGCCGCGGTCGAGTCCTCGACCGAGACGTGCGGCGCGAGCGACGCCACGGTCTGGTGCGCGAACAGGTCCCGGGTGGCGAACCGGTAGCCCGCCTGCCGGGCGCGGGCCACCACCTGCATGCTCAGGATCGAGTCGCCGCCGAGGGTGAAGAAGTTGTCCCGCGCGCCGACCCGCGGCACGTTCAGCACGTCCGCCCACACCGCCGCCAGCGCCTCCTCCACCGGCCCGTCCGGCGCGACGTGGTCCGCGCCGCCGAGCGCGCCGAAGTCCGGCTCGGGCAGCTTCGCCCGGTCCACCTTGCCGTTCGGGCTGATCGGCAGCGCGGCCAGCGGCACGAACGCCGAGGGCACCAGGTAGTCCGGCAGCGACTCGCCCAGGAACTCCCGGACGCCGTCCGGCTGCCCGACCTCGCCGACGACGTACGCGACGAGCCGCTTGTGGCCGCGCGCGTCCGCCCTGGCGACGACGACCGCCTCCCGCACGTCCGGGTGCCGCAGCAGGGCCGTCTCGACCTCGCCCAGCTCGATCCGGAAGCCGCGGATCTTCACCTGCTCGTCGACCCGGCCGACGAACTCCAGCTCACCGGCCGCGGTCCAGCGCGCCACGTCGCCGGTGCGGTACATCCGCGACCCGGCCGGCCCGAACGGGTTCGCCAGGAACCGGGACGCGGTCAGGCCGGGCCGGTCCAGGTAGCCGCGGGCCAGGCCGACGCCGGAGACGTACAGCTCCCCGGGCACCCCGACCGGCACGGGCTGCAGCTCGCCGTCCAGCACGTGCACCCGGGTGCCGGGGACGGGCCGCCCGATCGGCGGCGCGCCGCCGGGCTCCAGCGGCCCGCTCCACGACGTGACCACGGTGGACTCGGTCGGCCCGTAGGCGTTGACCATCCGCCGTCCGGGGGCCCAGCGCCGCACCAGGTCCGCGGAGCAGGCGTCGCCGCCCACGACCAGCGTGCGGAACGTCGGCAGCTTCACGTCCGGCACGGTGGCCAGCGCGACCGGCGGGATCAGCGCGTGCGTCACGCCGTGCCCGTTGACGACCTCGGCCAGCTGGTCGCCGAGCAGCGGCCCCGGCGGCGGCACGACCAGCGCCGCGCCCGCCGGCCACGCCATGCACAGCTCCAGCACCGACGCGTCGAAGCTGGGGGAGGAGAACTCCAGCACCCGGTCGCCGGGCCGCACGTCGAAGTGCTCGACCTCGGCCGCCGAGAACGTGGCCAGGCCGGCGTGCGACACCACCACGCCCTTCGGCCGCCCGGTCGACCCGGACGTGTAGATCACGTACGCCGGGTGCTCCGGCCGCACCGGCACGCCGGGGTCGGTGTCCGGCTGCCCGGACACGTCCACCGGGCCGTCCAGCACGACCAGCGGCCGGGCGTCGGCGACCATGAACGCGATCCGCTCGGCCGGGTAGTCCGGGTCGATGGGCAGGAACGCGGCGCCCGCCTTGAGCACCGCCAGCTCGGCCACCAGCAGGTCGACCGACCGGGGCAGCCGCAGCGCGACGATCCGCTCCGGCCCGGCGCCCAGCCCGATCAGGTGGTGCGCCAGCCGGTTCGCGCGGGCGTTCAGCTCGGCGTAGGTCACGTCGGCCGCGCCGGTCAGCGCCACCGCGTCCGGCGTCCGCGCCACCTGCGCCTCGACCAGCTCCACGAAACCGGGGCCCTCGACCGCCGGTCCGGTGGCGCCCCACCGGGCCACCAGCTCGCGCTCGCCGTCCGGCAGCACCGGCAGCGACCACAGCGGGCGGTCGGCGTCGGCGGCGATCCCGGCCAGCAGCACGCCCAGGTGCTCGACCAGCCGCCCGACCGTGCCCGCGTCGAACAGGTCGGTGTTGTACTCGACCGAGCCCCGGAGCCCGCCGTCGGCGTCCTCGGTGAACTCGACCGTCACGTCGAAGCCGGTGCTCACCACGGGCTGCTCGACGTCCTCCGCCACCAGGTCCGCGAAGCCGGGGGCCTGCGGCGCGTTCTGCAGCGCCACCACGGCCTGGAACAGCGGCGTGCGACTGGTGTCGCGGTCCGGCTGCACCGCGTCCACCACGCGCTCGAACGGCACGTCCTGGTGCGCGAACGCGTCCAGCACGGTGTCGCGCGTGCGGGCCAGGAACTCCGGGAACGTCGCCGACGGCTCGATCCGCGCCCGCAGCGCCACGGTGTTGACGAAGAACCCGATCAGGTCCTGCGTCTCCGGCCGGTCCCGGCCGGAGGCCACCGTGCCCACCGCGAAGTCGTCCTGCCCGGACCACCGGTGGAACAGCACCTCGCACGCGGCCACCAGCGCCATGAACAGCGTGCCGTCCACGGCCCTCGCCAGCTCGCGCAGCCGGTGCGCCACCTCGGCCGGCACGGCGAACTCGGTCTGCGCGCCCGCCGTGGTCTGCACCGGCGGTCGCGGCCGGTCCGTCGGCAGCTCCAGCGCGGGCACGCCCGCCAGCTGCTCCCGCCAGTACGCGAGCTGCGCGTCCAGCGGCTGCTCCCGCTGCCAGGCGGCGAAGTCGCCGTACCGGATCGGCAGCGGCGGCAGCTCCTCGCCGCCGTACAGGGCGGCCAGGTCGGACACCAGCACGCCGCCGGACCAGCCGTCGGTGACGATGTGGTGCATCGTCAGCGCCAGCACGTGGTCGTCCGGCCCGAGCCGCACCAGCGCGGGCCGGAACAGCGGGCCCTCGGCCAGGTCGAACGGCTCCACCGCGGGCAGCGCGTCGACCACCGGCAGCACGACCGGCGCGGCGGGCCGCAACGCGGTCACCGGCAGCCCGTCCACCGCCGGGAACGTGGTGCGCAGCGTCTCGTGCCGCTCGACCAGCGCGGTCAGCGCCCGTTCCAGCCGGGGCACGTCCAGCCCGCCGCGCAGCCGCACGGCCAGCGGCGTCGCGTACTCCGTGCCGCCGGGCGAGAACTGGTCCAGGAACCACAGCCGCTGCTGCGCGAACGACAGCGGCGCGTCGCCCCCGACCCGCGGGATCACCGCGTCGGCCGCGGTCGACCCGGACAGCCGGGCGGCCAGCGCCGCGACCGTCGGGTGGTCGAACACCTCGCGCGGCGAGACGTCGAACGACGACCGCAGCCGCGACACCACCCGGATGCTGGAGATCGAGTCGCCGCCGAGGGTGAAGAAGTTGTCCTCCACACCCACCTCGGCCAGGCCCAGCACGTCCGCCCACACCTCGGCGACCAGTCGTTCGGCGTCGGTGCGCGGCGCGACGAACCCGCCGGCCGCCGACGCCTCGCGCTCCGGGGCGGGCAGCGCGGCCCGGTCCAGCTTGCCGTTGGCGTTGAGCGGCAACCGCTCCAGCGCCACGTACGCGGTCGGCACCATGTAGTCCGGCAACGACCGGGCGACGTGCTCGCGCAGGTCGGCGGCCTCGACCGGCCGACCCGCCGCCGACGCGCCGTCCTCGGTGGCGCCGGCGGGCACGTAGTAGGCGACCAGCCGGTCCTCCCGCACGACCACCGCGACCTGGGTCACCGCGTCGTGCGCCGCCAGCGCCGCCTCGATCTCGCCCAGCTCGATCCGGAAGCCCCGGATCTTCACCTGCTGGTCGGCGCGGCCGAAGTACTCCAGCCGGCCGTCGACCCACCGGGCCAGGTCGCCCGTGCGGTACATGCGCGTGCCCGGCTCGCCGAAGGGGTCGGCGGGGAAGCGCTGCGCGGTCAGGCCGGGCCGGTTGAGGTAGCCGCGCGCCACACCGGGCCCGGCCACGTACATCTCGCCGACCACACCGGGCGCGACCGGCTGCAGCTCGTCGTCCAGCACGTACACCCGCAGGTCGGGGATGGGCACGCCGATCGAGCCGTCGGCGTGCGTCCAGGTGACGTGCACGGTCGTCTCGGTGATGCCGTACATGTTGACCAACGCGCCGGAGCCGCGCCACGGGGCCAGCTTGCGCACGTCCAGCGCCTCGCCGCCGAAGATCACGTACCGGACGTCGAGGTCGGGCGCCTCCTCCAGCAGCTGGTAGAACGCCGACGGCGTCTGGTTCAGCACCGTCACGCCCTCGTCGGCCACCAGCCGGGCGAACTCGCGCGGCGAGCGCGACACCTCGTGGGGCACCACGACGAGCCGGCCGCCGTGCAGCAGCGGACCCCACAGCTCCCAGACCGAGAAGTCGAAGGCGTAGCTGTGGAACAGCGTCCACACGTCGTCCGGCCCGAAGCCGAACCAGTGGTCGGTCTCGCCGAACAGCCGCACCACGTTGCTGTGCGGGATGACGACGCCCTTGGGCTTGCCGGTGGAGCCGGACGTGTAGATCACGTACGCGGCGTGCTCGGGCCGCAGCGGCACGTCCGGCGCGTCCACGGGCATCCCGGACAGGTCCGGCAGGGCTTCCAGGGTCGTCGTCGGCCGCGCGTCGGCGATCATGTGGGCGACCCGGTCGGCCGGGTACGACACGTCCAGCGGCAGGTAGGCAGCGCCCGACTTGAGCACGCCGAGCACCGCGACCACCAGGTCCAGCGAGCGGGGGAACCGCAGCGCCACCAGCGACTCCGGCCCGGCGCCCAGCCCGACCAGGTGGTGCGCCAACCGGTTGGACAGCTCGTCCAGCTCCCGGTAGGTCAGGCTCGCGCCCTCGCACGTCACCGCGGTCGCGCCCGGCGTGCGCGCGGCCTGCGCCGCGAACAGCGCCGGGACGGTGTCCTCGACCGCGCTGCCCGCCGACGTGCCGTTCCACGTCACCAGCACCTGCTCGCGCTCGCCGTCGGACAACCACGGCAGCTCGAACACTCGCCGGCGCGGGTCGGTCCCGATCGCGTCGAGCAACCGGGCCAGCCGGTCGCCGAGCGCGGTGATCGTGCCCTCGTCGAACAGCCGCGGGTCGTAGGTCAGCTCGACGTGCAGCGCGTCGTCCACGTGCGCGCGGACCGTGAGCGGGTAGGTGGTGGTGTCGAGGCCGTCCACCTCGCCGACGCCGGGCGCGCCGTCCGGCGTCTCCTTGTCCACCGGGTAGTTCTCGAACGCCAGCAGGCTGTCGAACAGGCGACCGCCCGTGCCCGACCCGACCCCGGCCAGGCCCTGCACCTGCGCCAGCGACGCGTGCTCGAACTGCCGGGACTCGATCTGCGCGTCCTGCAGCCGGCGCAGCCAGGCGACGACCTCGGCGTCCGGCTCCACCACGACCCTGGCGGGCACGGTGTTGATGAACATGCCGACGATCGACTCGACGCCGGGCAGCTCGGCCGGGCGACCGGACACCGTGCTGCCGAACACCACGTCACGGCGACCGGACGTGCGGGCCAGCAGCAGCGCCCACGCGCCCTGGACCAGGGTGTTGACCGTCAGGCCGTGGGCGCGGGCGACCGCGTCCAGCCGGTCCGCGGGCAGGTCGAGCACGACCTGGGCGGACGACTCGGCCCGGTGCGCCTCGGCGGGCTGCCGGTCGAACGGCAGGGGGGTGGGCGTGTCGAACCCGGCCAGCGCGCCGCGCCAGTACTCCTCGACGGCCGACTGGTCGACCTCGGCGAGCCACGCCAGGTAGTCCCGGAACGGCCGCCGCGCCGGGGCGGCGCCGCCCGCGTACTCGTTCAGCACCTCGCCGAACACCTGCGCCGTGCTCCAGCCGTCCAGCAGCAGGTGGTGCGAGGTCCACAGCAGGTCGACCTCGTCGTCGGACGCGCGCCCGACCACCAGCCGCATCAGCGGCGCCTCGGTCAGGTCCACGCCCGCCGCCGCGTCGGCGGCCACCACCTCGTCGGTGACGTCGGCGTAGGTCACCGGCACGGTCACCCCGCGCCGCACGACCTGCACCGGCTCGTCCAGGCCCTCCCAGGCCACGGCGGTGCGCAGGATCGGCGTGCGGTCGACCACCCGCTGCCACGCCCGCGCCAGCCGGGCCGGGTCGTCCACCCCGGACAGCCGCACCCGGACCTGGTTGAGGTACGCGGTGCCGTCGTCGACCAGGCTGTGGAACAGCATGCCCGCCTGCAGCGGGGTGAGCGGGTAGACGTCCTCCACGTCCCGGTCGACGAGCCGGTCCACCTGGTCGGCGGTCAGCTTCGCCAGCGGGAAGTCCGAGGGCGTGCGGCCCCAGGCGTCGGGGCGGGCGCAGTGCGCGACGATCGCGCGCAGGGCGTCGACCATCCGCTCGGCCAGCGCCCGCACCCCGGCCTCGTCGTGCGCCTCGGTGGAGTACTCCCACTCCACCACCAGCTCGCCCGCCTGCACGGCGGCGGTGAGGTCGAGCGGGTGCGGCCGGAGCAGGTCGTCCGGCACCTCGCGGCCGTGCTCGACGTCGGTGGCGGCGTCCTCGAACCGGCCCAGGTAGTTGAAGCACACCTGCGGCAGCGACCCGGACAGGCCGCGGTCGGAGTACCGCAGCGCCTCGTAGCTCAGGCCCTTGTCGGGCACCGCGCGCAGCTGCTCCTTGACCGCCTTCAGCGCGGTGCCCCAATCGGCTCCGGGCCCCCATTCCCCCTCGGGAACGGACAGGGCCACCGGGAACTCGGCGGTGAACCAGCCGACCGTGCGGGACAGGTCCACGCCGTCGAACAGCTCCTCGCGGCCGTGGCCCTCCAGCGCCACCAGCGCCCGCCCGCCGAACGCCGCCGCCAACGCGGTCAGCAGCACGTCGTTGACCTGCGTGCGGTAGGCGTCCGGGACGGCGGTCAGCAGCGCGTCGGTCTCGGCGCGGCCCAACCGGACCGACACCGTGCGCGCGGAACCGGCCGTCGTCGGCACGCGCTCCTCCACCGGCACGGCCGACCAGTGCGCGAGCGCGGCGTCGAACCGCCCGTCCCGCACGTGCCGGTCGAGCCGGCGGGCCCAGTCGGTGAACGCGGTGCCCTTCGGCCCGAGGTCGCCGCCCGCCAGCGCGGTCTCCAGGTCGGCCAGCACGATCCGCCACGACACCGCGTCGATCACCAGGTGGTGCGCGGTCACGAACAGCCTGCCGTCGGCGAGCAGCACGGCGCGCAGCACCGGGCCGGTGCGCGGGTCGAGGCTCGCGCGGGCCGCCGCGGCCTCGGCGACCAGGTCGTCGGTGTCGGCCACCCGGAACACCTCGGCGGTCCCGACGTCCGCCACCTCCTGCTGCCACACGCCGTCCACCTGCGTGAACCGCAGCCGCAGCGCGTCGTGGTGGTCCACCACGGCCCGCACCGCGCCGCGCACGGCGGCCGGGTCGACGTCGCCCGGCTCGACCACGACCGACATGGTGAAGTGCGCCAGCGGGCCGTACTCGGTGAAGAACCAGCGCTGGATCGGGGTCAGCGGCGCCGGGCCGGCGACCACCTCGTGCGCCGTGCCGGTGTCCGCGGTGGCGGCGAGCGCCAGCTCGGCGACGGTCTGGCGGAGGAACACGTCCTTCGAGGTCAGCTTCAGCCCGGCCTGCCTGGCCCGGGACACGACCTGCATGCTCAGGATCGAGTCGCCGCCAAGGGCGAAGAAGTTGTCCCGCGCGCCGACCCGGTCCACGCCGAGCACGTCGGCCCAGATGTCGGCGAGCGTGGTCGCCACGCCCGCCTCGGGGGCGACGTACCCGGCGTCGGTGAACGTCGGCGCGGGCAGCGCCCGCCGGTCCACCTTGCCGCTCGGCGTCACCGGCAGCGCGTCCAGCGCCACGAACGCCGACGGCACCAGGTAGTCCGGCAGCCGCTGCTTGAGCCAGCCGGCCAGGTCGGCGGACGTGCCCACGGTGTAGGCGACGAGCCGCTGGTGGCCGTTGTGCTCGCGGGCCACCACGGCGGCCTGCGCGACCTCCGGGTGGTGCAGCAGCGCCGCCTCGACCTCGCCCAGCTCGATCCGGAAGCCCCGGACCTTCACCTGGTCGTCGTTGCGGCCCAGGTACTCCAGCTGGTCGCCGACCCACCGCACCCGGTCGCCGGTGCGGTACATGCGGGCGCCGGGCGGGCCGAACGGGTCGGCGACGAACCGCTGCGCGGTCAGGCCGGGCCGGTCGTGGTAGCCGCGGGCCACCTGCGCGCCGCCGATGAACAGCTCGCCGGGCACGCCGACCGGCGCCGGCCGCAGGTCCTCGTCCAGCACGTGGGCGACGAGGTTGGCCAGCGGGCGGCCGATCAGCGCGCGGTCGCCGGTGACCACGGTGGACACCGCGTCCACCGCCGTCTCGGTGGGGCCGTAGTAGTTGTGCGCGGTCGTGCGGGACGCGGCCAGCTCCCGCCACAGCGCGTCGGGCAGCGCCTCGCCGCCGAGCATCACGTGCGCCGGCACGTGCTCGCCGTCGAGGAGCCCGGCGGGCAGGAGCTGCTGCACGTAGGACGGCGTCAGGTCGAGGAAGTCGATCCGGTGCTCGCGCACGTAGTCGACCAGCGCGGCCGGTTCCAGCCGGACGTCGTCGGTGAGCACGTGCAGCTCGTGGCCGTAGGCCATCACGAGCAGGCCCTCCCACGACGTGTCGAACGAGAACACGGCCGTCAGCGCGGCCCGCAGCCGCTGCTCCGGGCCCGCCGGCTCGCCGACGAGCGCGTGCCGGTGGTTGTGCAGCAGGTTGGTCAGCTGCCGGTGCTCGACCACGACGCCCTTGGGCACGCCGGTGGAGCCGGACGTGTAGATCAGGTACGCGGCCTGGTCCGGCCGCACCCGCACGTCGGGCGCGGTGTCGGGCAGCCCGGTCAGGTCCGGCGCGGTGTCCAGCACCAGCGCCGGGTTCGCGTCGCGCAGCAGGAAGTCGATCCGCTCGCGCGGCAGGTCGCGGTCGACCGGCAGGTAGGCCGCGCCCGCCTTGTGCGCGGCCAGGACCGCCACCACGGAGTCGGCCGAGCGCGGCAGCGACACCGCGACCACCCGCTCCGGGCCCGCGCCGTGCGCGAGCAGGTGGTGCGCGAGCCGGTTGGCCCGCGCGTCGACCTCGGCGAACGTCAGCGACGTGGCGCCGCACACCAGGGCGGTCGCGTCGGGGGTGCGCCGCGCCCAGTCCTCGAACACCGCGTGGAACGCGGTGTCGGGCGCCTCCAGCCGCACGCCGTGCCCGTCCGGCTCGTCGCCGAGCAGCAGCGACGCCTCGGCCAGCGGGCGGTCCGGCCGCGCGGTGATCCCGGCCAGCAGCGCGACCAGGTGCCGCGCCATCCGGTCGACCGTCCCGGCGTCGAACAGGTCGGTGCTGTACTCGACCGCCCCGGCGAGCGCGCCGTCCGCCTCGCCGAACTCGAACGACACGTCGCAGGTGGAGCTGAACAGCGGCAGGTCCACCTCCTCGACCCGCAGGCCGGGCAGCTCGGGCACCTCGGTCCCGGTGTTCTGGAGCAGCACCATGGCGTCGAACAACGCGTTGCGGCTCGGGTCGCGGTCCGGCCGCACGGCCTCCACCACGCGCTCGAACGGCACGTCCTGGTGCTCGAAGCCCTCGCGCACGGTGGTGCGCACGTCGGCCAGGAAGTCGTCGAACGACCGCCGCAGGTCCACGGTGGACCGCAGCACGACGGTGTTGACGAACAGGCCGACCACGTCGTCCAGCTCGGCCCGGCCGCGACCGGACACGGCGGTGCCCACCGCGATGTCGTCCTGACCGGTGTAGCGGGCCAGCAGCACCTGCGTGGCCGCCACCAGGGCGGTGAACAGGGTGTCGCCGCGCCGCGCCGCCAACGCCTTCAGGGCGTCCGCGACCGGTGCGGGGATGGTGAACCGGTGCACCGCGCCCGCGGCGCTGCGCACGGCCGGGCGCGGTCGGTCGGTGGGCAGCTCCAGCGGCGGCACGCCGACCAGGCGCTCGGCCCAGTAGTCCACCGGCGGGTCCTGCCGCCACTGCGAGTAGTCCGCGTACTGCAGGGCCGCCGGGGGCAGGTCCTGCCCCGCGTACAGCGCGCCGAGGTCCCGGGCCAGCACGCCCGACGACCAGGCGTCGGTGACGATGTGGTGCAGCGTCAGCACCAGCACGTGCTCCTCGGGCTCCACCCGGACCAGCCGGGCCCGCAGCAGCGGCCCGCGGCGCAGGTCGAACGGCGTGCCGACCTCCTCGCGCAGCACCGCTTCCCACGAGCCGTCCTCGACGGCCAGCGGCACCTCGAACGGCTCGTGCACGACCTGCACGCCGTCGTCGAACGTGGTGCGCAGCGACTCGTGCCGCGCGACCAGCCCGTCCACCGCGCGCCGCAGCGCGTCCACGTCCAGCGGCCCGCGCAGCCGCAACGCGGTCGGCGTCACGTACTCGGTGCTGCCCACCTCGAACTGGTCCAGGAACCACAGCCGCCGCTGCGCGGGGGACTGCGGGCGGACCAGCGGGAGGTGGTCGCCATCGCGCGGGATCACCGGGATGGCGGCCACCTCCACATCGCCGGGGCCCGCACCGTGGAGGATGGCGGTGGCGAGCCCGGACACCGTGGGGTGTCGGAACACCGCGCGCGGCGAGAGCTGCATCCCGAACGCCGCGCGCAACCGGGAGGTCACCCGGATGCTGAGGATGGAGTCACCGCCGAGGCGGAAGAAGTCGTCCAGCGCGCCGACCCGCTCCAGCCCGAGGACGTCGGCCATGACGGCGGCGACGACCTCCTCGGCCTCGGTGCGCGGCGCGACGAACTCGCCGGACAGGTCCGGCTCGGGCAGCGCCCGCCGGTCCAGCTTGCCGCTGGGCGACAGGGGCAGCCGGTCGAGCACCACCACGGCCGACGGCACCAGGTAGTCCGGCAGCGATTCGGCCAGCGCCGAGCGGGGGTCGGACTCCGGCGTGCCGGTCACGTACCCGATGAGCCGGTTGTCCCGCACCACCACGGCGGACTCGCGCACGCCCGGCACGGCCAGCAGCGCCGCCTCGACCTCGCCGGGCTCGATCCGGAAGCCCCGGATCTTCACCTGGTCGTCGGTGCGGCCCAGGTACTCCAAGGCGCCGTCGGCGAGCCACCGCACCCGGTCGCCGGTCCGGTACATCCGCGCGCCGGGCGTGCCGCCGAACGGGTCGGGCACGAACCGGGCGGCGGTCAGGCCGGGCCGGTCCAGGTAGCCGCGCGCGACCTGCCTGCCCGCGAGGAACAGCTCGCCGGGCACGCCGGGCGGCACCGGGCGGAGGTCGGCGTCCAGCACGTACGCGGCCAGGTTGGCCAGCGGTCGGCCGATCAGCGGCCGGTCGCCGACCACGCGGGTCGCCACCGAGTCCACCGCGACCTCGGTCGGGCCGTAGTAGTTGAAGCCCTCGACCGGCGAGTCGGCCAGCTCGCGCCACAGCGGCGCGTCCACCGCCTCGCCGCCGACCATGATCGCGCGCAGCCCCGACCGCAGCAGGCCGGCCGGGATGAGCTGGCGGGCGTAGGTCGGGGTCAGGTCGACCACCCCGATGCCGTGTTCGACCAGGTAGGCCACCAGCGCGGTCGGGTCCAGCCGCAGCTCCTCGTCGACGACGTGCAGCTCGTTGCCGTCGGCCAGGAACAGCAGGCCCTCCCACGACGTGTCGAACGAGAACGTCGCGGTGACCGCGAACCGGGTCTTGCCGTCCTCGGTCAGCGGCGCGATCAGGTCGCGCCGGTTGGCGTGGAACAGGTTGGCCAGCTGCCGGTGCTCGACCACGACGCCCTTGGGCGTGCCGGTGGAGCCGGACGTGTAGATCAGGTACGCGGCCTGCTCGGGCCGCACCCGCACGTCGGGCGCGGCGCCGGGCAGCCCGGCCAGGTCCGGCACGGCGTCCAGCACCAGCGCCGGGTTCGCGTCGCGCAGCAGGAAGTCGACCCGCTCGCGCGGCAGCCCGGGGTCGACCGGCAGGTACACCGCGCCCGCCTTGAGCACGGCGAGCACGGCCACCACGAGGTCGGCGGTCCGGGGGAGCAGCACCGCGACGGCCCGCTCGGGCCCGGCGCCGTGCGCGAGCAGGTGGTGCGCCAGCCGGTTGGCCCGCGCGTCCAGCTCGGCGAACGTCAGCGAGGTGTCGTGGAACACCAGGGCTGTCGCGTCCGGCGTCCGGCGCGCCTGCTCGGCGAACACCTCGGGGAACAGCGAGGGCGGCGTGTCCAGCGCGGTCCGGTTCCACTCCACCAGCACCTGGTGGCGCTCGGCCTCCGACAGCCACGGCAGCTCGGAGATCCGGACGCCGGGGTCGGCCGCGATCGCCGCGACCAGCTCGCGCAGCCACCCGGCCAGCCGCTCGGCGGTGGCGGCGTCGAACAGCTCCGGGTCGTAGGCCAGGTCGAGGTCGAGCCGGTCGGTCATCGACGCGCTCACCGTCAGCGGCACGGTGGTGTTGTCGACGGAGTGCACCTCGACCACCCGCGGCCCGGCGGTCTCCCGGTCGAACGGGTAGTTCTCGAACACCACGACGCTGTCGAACAGCCGGGCGCCGACCCAGGACTGGATCTCGGCCAGCGACGTGTGCTCGAACCGCCGCGACTCGCTCTGCGCCGCCTGGAACCCGCGCAGCCACGCGCCGACCTCGGCGGAGCCGTCCACCACCGCCCTGGTCGGCACGGTGTTGATCAGCATGCCGATCATGGACTCGACGCCGGGCAGCTCGGCCGGGCGGCCGGACACCGTGCTGCCGAACACCACGTCGGGCTCGCCGGACACGCGGGCCAGCAGCAGCGCCCACGCGCCCTGCACGACGGTGTTCACGGTCAGCCCGGCGCGCTGGGCCGCGTCGCCGAGGTCCAGCGAGAACCGCACCGACGCGGACGCCTCGCCGCGGTGGTCGCCGCCGGGCTGCCGGTCGAACGGCAGCGCCGCCGGTCCGTCCACGTCGGACAGCACGGCCCGCCAGTGCGCCTCGGCCTCCGCGCCGTCCTGCTCGGCCAGCCACCGCAGGTAGTCGCGGAACGGCCGCCGCGCGGGCAGCCGGGCCGGGACGCCGGTGGTGATCGCCCGGTACTGCTCCAGCACCTCGCCGAACACCTGCGCGGTGCTCCAGCCGTCCAGGATCACGTGGTGCGACGACCACACCAGCTCGACCCGGTCGCCGCCGAGCGGCGTGACCCGCACCCGCAGCAGCGGCGCGACACCGAGGTCGAACGGGTCGTCGAGGCCGCCGGTCGGCAGCTCCACGCCGCGGCGCACGACCTGCACCGGCTCGGCCACGCCGTCCCACACCACGCTCGACCGCAGCACGGGCGTCCGGTCGACCACGCGCTGCCACGCCAGGGCCAGCGCCGCCGGGTCGCCGACGCCGTCGAGCACCAGCCGCATCCGGTCCACGTACGCGCCCGGCTCGACCAGGCTGTGGAACACCATGCCCGCCTGCAACGGGGTCAGCGGGTAGATGTCCTCCACGTCCGGCCCCGCGAGCGCGTCGACCTGCTCCTGGGTGAGCCTGGCCAGCGGGAAGTCCGACGGCGTGCGGCCACCGACGCCGGGGAGGGCGCAGTGCGCGACGATTTCGCGCAGCGCCTCGGCGGTCCGCTCGGCCACCCGCCGCACGGTCGCCTCGTCGTGCACGTGATCGGAGTAGGTCCAGCTCAGCTCCAGCTCGCCGTGCTCGACCACGCCGGTCACGTCGATCAGGTGGCTGCGCGTCTCGTCGGGCGCCAGGTCCTCGCCCGCCGACTCGCCGCGGCCCCGGAAGAAGCCGCCGCCGGCGACGTCGAACCGGCCGTGGTAGTTGAACGAGACCTCGGGCAGCGGACCGCCGCCCGGCTGCCCGTGGTCGAGGGCGCCGAAGCTCAGGCCCTTGTGCGGCACCGCGCGCAGGGACTCCTTGACCGACTTGAGCGTGCGGCCCCAGTCGGCGCCGTCGCCGTCGCCGAACGTCCGCAGCACCACCGGGAACTGCGAGGTGAACCAGCCGACCGTGCGGGACAGGTCGACACCGGGCAGCAGCTCCTCCCGGCCGTGGCCCTCCAGCGCCACGCCCACCTCGTCGCGCCCGGTCCACTCGGCCAGCGCCCGGCCGACCGCGCTCAGCAGCACGTCGTTGACCTGCGTGCGGTACACCGGCGGCACGGCGGTCAGCAGCGCGTCCGTGGTCCCGCGGTCCAGCCGCACGGACACCACGCGCGCCGAGCCGGCCGTGTTGGGGCCCTCGTGGTCCACCGGCAACGCCTCGGGCGCGGGCAGCGCGGCCCAGTGGTCCCGGGCGCCGTCCAGCGCGCCGGACCGGACGTGCTCGTCCAGCCGGTGCGCCCACTGCGTGAACGACGTGCCGACGGGCTCCAGCGCCGCGCCGCGGTAGGCCCGCTCCAGGTCGCCGAGCAGGATGCGCCACGACACGCCGTCCATGGCGAGGTGGTGCGCGGTCAGCAGCAGCTTCGGCCGCGCGCCGGGGAAGAGCACCACGCGCAGCAGCGGCCCGTCGCCGATGTCCAGGCCGCGCTGGGCGTCCCGGGCGGCGGCTTCGACGTCGTCGTCCTCGGCGATCCGGAACACGTCCGGGCCCGCGTCCGCGACCTCCTGCGCCCACCGGCCGTCGACCTGCCGGAACCGCAGCCGCAGCGCCTCGTGGTGCCCGACCGCGGTCCGCACGGCGGCGCGCAGCGCGTCGGCGTCGACCTCCGGGTCCAGCTCCAGCAGCAGCGTCATCGTGTAGTGCGCCAGCGGGCCGTGCTCGGCGAAGAACCACCGCTGGATCGGGGTGAGCGGCGCGGGTCCGGTGAACAGCCGCTCCGGCTCCTCCTCAGCCCGCACCGAGGTGACCAGCGCCAGCTCCGCGACGGTCTGGTGCCGGAACACGTCCCGCGAGGTCAGGTGCAGCCCGGCCTGCCTGGCCCGGGACACCAGCTGGATGGACAGGATCGAGTCGCCGCCGACGGTGAAGAAGTTGTCCTCCACACCGATCCGCTCGACGCCGAGGACTTCGGCCCAGATCCGGGCCAGCTCGGCTTCGACCGGCGTGCGCGGCGCGACGAACTCGCCGTCGCCGACCGCCTCGGGCGCGGGCAGGGCGGCCCGGTCCAGCTTCCCGTTCGGCGTCAGCGGCAGGCGGTCCAGCTCGACGAACGCCGACGGCACCGAGTACTCCGGCAGCGAGCGCCGCAGGTGCTCGCGCAGGTTCGCCGGGCCGGTCGTGACGACGTAGCCGACCAGCCGGGTGTGCCCGTTGTCGGCGCGCGCCACCACGGCGGCCTCGGTGACGTCCGGGTGGCTCAGCAGCGCGGCCTCGACCTCGCCCGGCTCGATCCGGAAGCCGCGGATCTTGACCTGCTCGTCGGTCCGGCCGAGGTATTCCAGGACTGCCGACCGCGGCCCGTTGTCGGCTCCGCCGACGGTGACCCACCGCACCCGGTCACCCGTGCGGTACATCCGGGCGCCGGGCTCGCCGAACGGGTCGGCGAGGAACCGGTCGGCGGTCAGGCCGGGCCGGTCCAGGTAGCCGCGGGCCACCTGCGGCCCGCCGACGAACAGCTCGCCGGGCACGCCGACCGGCAGCGGCCGCAGGTCCTCGTCCAGCACGTGCGCGGTCAGGTTCGCCACCGGTCGGCCGATCACCGGCCGGTCGCCGCCGATCGGCGTGTACACCGCGTCGACCGTGGTCTCGGTCGGGCCGTAGAAGTTGTAGGCCCGCAGTCCGCTGCGCGCCAGCTCGTTCCACAGCGCCGCGCCGATCGCCTCGCCGCCCAGCAGCAGGATCCTCGGGCCCCTGCCGGGGCCGAGCAGGCCGGCCGACAGCAGCTGCTGCACGTAGGACGGCGGCAGGTCGAGCAGGTCGACGTCGTGCCGCTCGGCGTAGTCGATCAGGGTGACGGCGTCCAGCCGGACGTCGTCGGTGAGCACGTGCAGCTCGTGGCCGTCGGCCATGAGCAGGATGCCCTCCCACGACGTGTCGAACGAGAACACGGCGGAGAGCGCGACGCGCAATCGTTCGCCGGCGAACTCGTCGCGGTGGTTGTGCATCAGGTTCAGCAGCGCGCGGTGCTCCACCACGACGCCCTTGGGCCGCCCGGTGGAGCCGGACGTGTAGATGACGTACGCGGCGTGCTCGGGGCGCAGCGGCACGACCGGGTCGGTGTCGGGCAGACCGGTGGTGTCGACCGGCGCGTCGAGCACGTGCGCCGCGCCGGAGTCCTCCAGCAGGTAGCGCCGGCGGGCCTCGGGCAGGCCGGGGTCGACCGGCAGGTACACCCCGCCCGCCTTGAGCACGCCGAGGATGCCGATCACGGCCTCGACGCCGCGCGGCAGCGACAGGGCGACGATCCGCTCCGGCCCGACGCCCTCCGCGATGAGGTGGTGGGCCAGCCGGTTGGCCCGCGCGTTCAGCTCGGCGAAGGTCAGCTCGTCGCCCTCGCAGACCAGGGCCGTCGCGTCCGGCGTGCGCCGGGCCTGCGCCTCGAACACCGCCGGGAACGTGGTGGCGGGGACGGCCAGCTCCCGGCCGCGGCCGGTCGGCTCGTCGCCGAGCAGCAGCGACAGCTCGACCATCGGCCGGTGCGGGTCGGCGGTGATCCCGGCCAGCAGCACGAGCAGGTGCCGCGCCATCCGGTCGACGGTGTCGGCGTCGAACAGCTCGGTGCTGTACTCGACCAGGCCGTGGATGCCGTCCTCGGTCTGGGTGAAGTCGACGCTCAGGTCGAAGTTCGCCCACTCGCGGGTGAGCGGCTGCTCCTCGACCAGCAGGCCGGGCAGCTCGGGCAGCGCGCGGCCGGCGTTCTGCAGCACGACCATCACGTCGAACAGCGGCGTCCGGCTCGGGTCGCGGGTCGCGCCGACCGCCTCCACCACCCGGTCGAACGGCACGTCGTCGTGCGCGAACGCGTCCAGCGCGGTGCGGTTGACCTCGGCCAGGAACTCGGCGAACGACCGTGAAGTGTCCACTGTGGACCGGAGCACGACGGTGCCGACCAGGAAGCCGACCAGGCCGGCCAGCTCGGGCCGGCCCCGGCCGCTGGTGACCGTGCCGATCGCGACGTCGTCCTGGCCCGAGTACCGGGCCAGCAGCAGCTGGCAGGCGGCGGTCAGCGTGGTGAACAGCGTGGTCTCGTTGACCCGGGCCAGCTCGGCCAGGTCGCCGGCCAGCCGGGCGGGCACCGCGAACTCGTGCGTGGCGCCCGCGGACGTGCGCTCGGCGGGCCTCGGCCGGTCGGTGGGCAGCTCCAGCGGCACGACGCCCGCGAGCCGGTCGACCCAGAAGCCGGTGTCCACCGGCCGGCCGCGCTGCCAGACGGCGTAGTCGGCGTACTGCAGCGCGGGCGGGTCCAGGGCCTCGCCCCGGTACAGCGCGCCCAGCTCCTCGGTCAGCAGGCCGAGCGACCAGCCGTCCACCACGATGTGGTGCGACGTCAGCAGCAGCACGCGCACGTCGGCGGACTCGGTGAGCAGGGCCGCCCGGAACAGCGGCCCGGTGCGCAGGTCGAACGGCCGGTCCAGCTCGGCCCGCAGGTCGTCGGTGGCGACCACGGCGAAGTCGACGTCGTCGTGCACCACCTGCACCGGGTGGCCGTCGACCTGGTCGAACGTGGTGCGCAGCGACTCGTGCCGGCGCAGCAGCCCGCGCAGCGCCGCGGTGAGGCGGGGCAGGTCGAGCGCGCCGGTGAGCCGCAGCGCGATGGCGCTGGTGTACTCGGTGCTCTCCGGCTGGAACTGGGAGAGGAACCACAGCCGCTGCTGGCCCGCGGACAGCGGCAGCGGCTCGTCCCGCGGCGCGGGCGGGATCACGTCGGCCTTCGGCCGGTCGGTCGCCTTGCCCGCGAGGCGGGCGCGGAGGCGTTCCCGCAGGTGCTCCGGCAGCGCGGAGATGCGGTCGTTCTTGGACGCGGTCATTCCGGGTCACGCCTCCGTGTCGGCAGCGAGGGCTTCGAGGTCCGCCAGCACCAGGTCCTCGACCAGGTCGGCGAGGGCGGAGACGGTGCGGGCGGTGAGGACGTCGCGCGGCGAGAGGTCGACGCCGAAGGCCGCCTTGGTCCGGGACGTGATGTGCAGGCTGCGGATCGAGTCGCCGCCGAGCGCGAAGAAGCTGTCCTCCACGCCGATCTCGCCGACGCCGAGCACGTCGGTCCAGATCGCCGCGATCGCCTCTTCGGTCTCGGTGCGGGGAGCCACGTAGTCGGTGGACGTGACCGCGTCGCGCTCGGGCGCGGGGAGCGCGACGCGGTCGAGCTTGCCGTTCACGGTCAACGGCATGCTTTCCAGTGCGACGAACGCCGCGGGCACCATGTGGTCGGGCAGGACCTCGGCCGTGTGGTCGCGCAGCTCCGTCGCCGTGGTCGGCTTCTCCGGGACGTAGTACGCCACCAAGCGTTGTTCGTTCGCCAGTACAACGACCTGGGCGACGGAGGGATGCGCCAGGAGCACGGATTCCACCTCGCCCAGTTCGATCCGGAAGCCCCGGATCTTGACCTGGTGGTCGGCCCGGCCCAGGTAGTGCAGGGTGCCGGTGTCGTCCCAGCGGGCCAGGTCGCCACTGCGGTACATGCGGGTCCCCGGCGGTCCGAAGGGGTCGGCGACGAACCGGGACGAGGTCAGGCCGGGCCGGTTGAGGTAGCCGCGGGCCAGGCCGGGACCGGCGACGTACATCTCGCCGGGCACGGTCGGCGGCACCGGGTTCAGGTCCTCGTCCAGCACGTAGATCCGCAGGTCCGGCATCGCCACGCCGATGCTGCCGTCGGCCTCGGTGTAGGTGACGTGCACGGTCGTCTCGGTGATGCCGTACATGTTCACCAACGTGCCGGGGCCGTCCCAGCCGTCGAGCTTGCGCAGGTCCAGCGCCTCGCCGGCGAAGATCACGCAGCGCAGGGCGAGCCCGGTCGGCCGCTCGGGGATGAGCTGGTAGAACGCCGACGGCGTCTGGCTGAGGATCGTCACGCCCTCGTCGGCCAGCAGCCGGGCGAAGTCGCGCGGCGAGCGGGACACCGCGTGCGGCACCACCACGAGCCGGCCGCCGTGCAGCAGCGCGGCCCACAGCTCGAACACCGAGACGTCGAAGGCGTAGCTGTGGAACATCGACACCACGTCGTCCGGGCCGAGGCCGAACCAGTGGTCGGTGGCGCTGAACAGCCGCACCACGTTGCCGTGCGGGATGACCACGCCCTTGGGCCGCCCGGTGGAGCCGGAGGTGTAGATGACGTAGGCGGAGTGGTCCGGGCGCAGCGCGACGACCGGCGCGGTCGCCGGCAGCCCGGACAGGTCCGGGATCTCCGACAGGGTGGCCACCGGCCGGGCGTCCTCGACGGTCGCGGCGATCCGGTCGGCCGGGTAGGCCGGGTCCAGCGGCAGGTAGGCCGCGCCCGACTTGAGCACCCCGAGCACCGCGACGACCTGGTCCAGCGACCGCCCGAGGCGCAGCGCGACGATCCGCTCCGGCCCGGCGCCCAGCCCGACCAGGTGGTGCGCCAGCCGGTTCGCCCGCTCGTCCAGCTCGCGGTAGGTCAGGTGCTCGCCCTCGCAGGTCACCGCGACGGCGTCCGGCGTGCGGGCGGCCTGCGCGGCGAACAGCCCGGGGATGGTCGTGGTCGGCTCGCTGACCAGCGTGCCGTTCCAGTCCACGACCACCTGGCGGACCTCGTCCTCGGACAGCCACGGCACGTCGGCCACCGGGCGGGCCGGGTCGGCCACCAGGTGCACCAGCAGCCGGCGCAGCCGCTCGCCCAGCCGCTCGACGGTGGCCCGCTCGAACATGGCCGGCTCGTAGCCCAGCAGCACGCCGAGCCGGTCGGCCGGGTAGACGGTGGCGCTGAGCGGGAAGCTCGTGGTCTCGACCGCGGACAGCTCGCGCAGGCCCATGTCCTCGGCCAGCTCGACCGGGTAGTTCTCGAACACCACGACGCTGTCGAACAGGTTCGTGCCGCGCTCGACGCCGCTGCACGCCTGGATGTCGGTCAGCGGCACGTGCTCGAACCGCCGCGACTCGGCCTGCGCGTCCTGCAGCGCGCGCAGCCACTCCGCGACCGGCGCCGCGCCGTCGACCCGGGCCCGCACCGGCAGCGTGTTGATGAAGATGCCGGTGATGGCGTCCACGCCGGACAGCTCGGCGGGTCGGCCGGAGACGGTCGCGCCGAAGCACACGTCGGTGCGACCGGCGGACCGGGCCAGCAGCAGCGCCCACGCGCCCTGCACGATCGCGCTGGGCGTGAGCCGGTGCGCGCGGGCGAACTCGTACAGCCGCCCGGACTCGGCGTCGGTCAGCTCGACCGACAGCCGCTGCGAGGACGTGCCGTGCTCGGCGGGCCGGTCTGCGGGCAGCGGGGTCGGCGAGTCGAAGTCGCCGAGCGCCCGGCCCCAGTGCTCCCGGGCCGCGGCCTCGTCCTGCTCGGCCAGCCAGGCGACGTAGTCGCGGAACGGCGGCCGCTGCGCCGGTCCGGCCGGGTCGAGCACGTCGGACAGCACGTGGAAGACGCTCCAGCCGTCCAGCAGCACGTGGTGGAACGTCCACAGCACCTGCACGCTGGTGGGCGAGAGCCGGGCGACGGCGATCCGCATCAGCGGCGGCGCGGCCAGGTCCATGCCCCGCGCCCGGTCGTCGGCCAGCAGCTCGCGCAGCCGCTCGGCGCGGGCGCCCTCGTCCAGGTGGCTCCAGTCCAGGAAGGTGACCGGCAGCCGGACGTCGTCGTGCACCACCTGCAACGGCGTGCGCACGCCCTCCCACAGCACGCTGCTGCGCAGCACGGGCGTCCGGTCGACCACCCGCTGCCAGGCGGCGGCGAACACCTCCGGGTCGGTCACGCCGTCGACCACGAACGTGGTCTGCTGGAAGTACACGCCCCGGTCGCCCAGGCCGTGGAACACCATGCCCGCCTGCATCGGGGTGAGCGGGTAGGCGTCGGCGCCGGTGATCCGGTCCACCTCGTCCTGGGTGAGCCGCGCCAGCGGGAAGTCCGACGGCGTGCGGCCGCCCGCGCCCGGCTCGGCGCAGTGCGCCACGACGCCGCGCAGCGCGGCGGCGAACGCGTCCGCCAGCAGGCCGACGGTGGCCTCCTCGTGCGTGTTGTCGCTGTAGTAGAAGGTGAACTCCATCCGGTCGCCGCGCACCTGGCCGACCACGTCGAGCAGGTGCGGGCGCGGCGCGGCCGGGTCGGCGGACAGCTCCAGGTCCCGCTGGTCCTCGGCGAACCGGCCCAGGTAGTTGAAGGAGATCCGGGGGTCGCAGGCGGGCGCGGTGCGGGCCAGCCGGCGCAGCGCGCCGTAGCCGATGCCGCGACCGGGCACGGCCCGCAGCTGCTCCTTGACCGACTTGAGCGCGACGCCCCAGTCCTCGTCCTCGGGCAGGTCGAGCGCGACCGGGAAGACGGTGGTGAACCAGCCGACCGTGCGGGACAGGTCGACGTCGTCGAACAGCTCCTCGCGGCCGTGGCCCTCCAGGTCCACCAGCACCCGCGACCGGCCGGTCCAGTCGGACAGCACCCGGCCGAGCGCGGTCAGCAGCACGTCGTTGACCTGCGTGCGGTACACGCCGGGCACGTCGCGCAGCAGCGCTCCGGTCTCCTCGGCGGTGAGCCGCACGGTGACCTCGCGCTGCGAGCCGACCGTGTTGGGGCCGTGCCGGTCCACCGGCACGTCGGTCGGCGAGGCGGCCACCGCCGCCCAGTGCTCCAGCTCGGCGTCGAAGCCGCCGGTGGCGTGCTCGGCGAGCCGGGTCGCCCAGTCCCGGAACGACGTGGTCTTGCGCCCCAGCCGGACCGTGCCGCCCGCGCGGGCCTGGCGGTAGGCGGTGGCCAGGTCCTCGACCAGCACGCGCCACGAGACGCCGTCGACCACGAGGTGGTGCGCGGTCAGCCGGACCGACCGGCCGTCCAGCACCTCGGCGCGCAGCAGCGGGCCGCGGGTGAGGTCGAAGCCCGCCAGGTCCAGCGGGTTGACGCCGGTCGCGGCCTCGACCACCTGGCGGTCGCCCTCGAACCGGGTGCGCAGCGCGTCGTGGTGCCCGACCAGCGCGGCGAGGGCGGCGCGCAGCGCGACCGGGTCGACCTCGTCGTCCAGGTCGGCGACGACGGACTGGTCGAAGTGCTCGGGCCGCACGGTGTGGCTGTCGAGGAACCAGCGCTGGATCGGGGTGAGCGGCGCGTCGCCCGCGACCGGGCCCTGGTCGGCGGCGGGCGGCAGGTCGCGGGTGACGTGCGGGGCGATGGCGGCGATGGTCTGGTGCGCGAAGATGTCCCGCGAGGTCAGCACGAGACCGGCGCGCCGGGCCCGGGTGACGACCTGGATGCCCAGGATCGAGTCGCCGCCCAGCTCGAAGAAGTTGTCCCGCACGCCGACCCTGGCCGCGCCGAGCACGTCGGCGAACACCTCCGCCAGCACGGCCTCGACGGGCGTGCGCGGCGCCACGTAGCGGACCTCGGCGCGCTCCTCGGGCGGCGCGGGCAGCGCGTCGCGGTCGAGGTGGTCCAGGCCGACGAACGTCGCGGGCACGGCGTGCGCGGGCAGCACCTGGCCGAGGAAGCCGCGCAGCGCGGACGCGCCGACGTCGGGCGTCACGTAGGCGACCAGCCGGCCGTCCACCGCGACCACGGCCGCGTCGGTCACCCCGTGGTGCCGCCGGATCGCCTGCTCGACCTCGGCCGGGTCCACCCGGACGCCGCGGACGCGGACCGAGTCGTCCGGCGCGAAGTCGAGCTCCACGAGCCCGCGCAGCGGGCGGTCCGGGTCCTCGACCACCAGGCGCAGCAACGCCTCCAGGTCGTCGCCCAGCGACTCGACCGTGCCCGCGTCGAACAGGTCGGTGTTGTACTCGACGGTCAGCGCCAGGTCGTCGCCGCGCGGCCAGAACTCCACCACGAGGTCGAACCGGGCCACCGGCCGCGGCAGGTCGTGCTCGACCGCGGTCAGCTCGCCGAACGCGCCCTCGCGCAGCAACGGCTGCTGCAGCGCGACCACGGCCTGCACCAGGGGCGTGCGGCTGGGGTCCGGGTCGGGGCGCAGCTGCTCCACCACCCGGTCGAACGGCACGTCGTCGTGCGCGTACGCCTCCAGCGCGGTGTCGCGCACGTGGTCCAGGAACGCGGTGAACGGCAGGTCCGGGTCCACCCACGAGCGCAGCACGAGCGTGCGGACGAAGAAGCCGACCGCGCGGTCCAGGTCGGGGTGCTCGCGGCCGGAGCTGACCGTGCCGACGGCGATGTCGCGCTGCCGGCTGCGCGCCGACAGCAGCACCTGCACGGCGGCGGTGAGCGTCATGAACAGGGTGGCGTCGTGCGCCCGGCCGACCCCGGCCAGCCTGCGGACCAGGTCGGCGGGCAGCGGTCGGCGCAGCACCGCGCCGGACGTGGTGCGCAGCGGCGGTCGCGGCCGGTCGGTCGGCAGGTCCAGCGCCTCGATCCCGGCCAGCCGGTCGCGCCAGTAGCCCGGGTCGCCCTCGGTCCCGGCCCGGTCCCACACCGCGTAGTCGGGGTACTGCACGGCCGGCTCACCGGGCTGCCCGCCCGCGTACAGCTCGGCCAGCTCCTCCAGCAGCACCTGCACCGACCAGCCGTCGGTGACGATGTGGTGCTGCACCAGGACCAGCAGGTGCTCGTCCGGGCCGAGCGGGCTCAGCACGGCCCGGGTCAGCGGCCCGGCGCGCAGGTCGAACGGCTCGGCCAGGCCGAGGTCGTCGGCGTCGGCGGGCTCGGTCAGCACGCGCAGCGGGATCGCCCCGTGCTCCGCGACGACCTGCACCGGCTCGTCGCCCATGACGTCGAACGTGGTGCGCAGCGCGTCGTGCCTGGCCGCCAGCGCGTCCAGCGCCCGCGCCAGCCGCGCCACGTCCAGCGGGCCGGACAGCCGGACGCCGACCGACGTGTTCTGCTCGGGCGCGGCGTCCAGCGAGAACAGCCTGCGCTGCGCGGACGACAGCGGCAGCGGCGCGCCCCTCGGCGCGCGGCGGATCGGCGTGCGGTCCTCGCCCCGGTCGTGCCCGAGCACGGCCTCGGCCAGCGCGGCGACCGTGCGGTGGTCGAACATCGCCCGGACCGGCAGCCCACCCAGCCGGGACAGCGCCCGCACGGCCAGGATCGAGTCGCCGCCCAGGGCGAAGAAGTCGTCGTGCGCGCCCACCCGCGGCACGCCCAGCACCTCGGACCACGCCTCGGCCACCCGGCGCTCGGCCTCGGTGCGCGGCTCGACGTAACCCTCCGGCAGGTCGCCGACGACCGGCTCCGGCAGCGCGTCGCGGTCCAGCTTCCCGTTGGGCGTCAACGGGAACGCGTCCAGCGCGACGAACGCCGACGGCACCAGGTAGTCCGGCAGGCTCGCCGCCAGGTGCTCGCGCAGCCCCGCCGTCCCGCCGACCACGTAGGCCACCAGCCGCTTCGGCTCGCCGCGGGCGATGACGACGGCGTGCTCGACGCCGGGGTGCTGCCGCAGCAGCGCCTCGACCTCGCCGGGCTCGACCCGGAAGCCGCGGATCTTCACCTGGTGGTCGGCGCGGCCGACGAACTCCAGCTGGCCGTCCTCGCGGGTGCGGACCACGTCGCCGGTGCGGTACATCCGACCGCCGGGCGGGCCGAACGGGTCGGCCACGAACCGCTGCGCGGTCAGCCCCGGCCGGCCGAGGTAGCCGCGGGCCAGGCCGACGCCGGTCACGTACAGCTCGCCCTCGGCGGCCGGGCGCAGCTCGTCGTCCAGCAGCCGGACCTCGGTGCCCGGGACGGGCCTGCCGATGGGCGGCGTGCCGCCCGGCTCCAGCGGCTCGCTCCACGAGGTGACCACGGTGGACTCGGTCGGCCCGTAGGCGTTGATCATGCGACGGCCCGGCGCCCACTTGGCCACCAGGTCCGGCGGGCACGCGTCGCCGCCGACGACGAGCGTGCGGAACGTCGGCAGCTCCACGTCCGGCACGGTGGCCAGCGCGACCGGCGGGATCAGCGCGTGCGTCACGCCGAACTGCGCGATCACCTGAGCGAGCTGGTCGCCCAGCAGCGGTCCGGGCGGCGGCACCACGAGCGCCGCGCCGGCGGGCAGGGCCATGCACAGCTCCAGCACCGAGGCGTCGAAGCTGGGGGAGGAGAACTGGAGCACCCGGTCGCCCGGCCGCACGTCGAAGTGCTCGACCTCGGCGGCCGAGAAGGCGGGTAAGCCCCGGTGCGGCACGACCACGCCCTTGGGCTTGCCGGTCGAGCCGGACGTGTAGATGACGTACGCCGGGTCCTCCGGCCGGATCGCCACGTCGGGCGCGGTGGCGGGCAGGCCGTCCAGCCCGGGCAGGGCGTCCAGCACGAGCAGCGGCCCGGCGTCGGAGACCATGAACGCGATCCGGTCGGCCGGGTAGGCCGGGTCGATCGGCAGGTACGCGGCGCCGGTCTTCAGCACCGCGAGCCGGGCCACCACGTTGTCCACCGAGCGCGGCATGGCCACCGCGACCACCTGTTCGCGCCGCGCCCCCTTGGCGGCCAACAGGTGCGCGAGCCGGTTCGCCCGCTCCTCCAGTTCCCGGTAGTCGACCACCGCGTCGGTGGATATGACCGCGGGCGCGTCGGGAGTGCGCAGCGCCTGCGCGGCGATCAATTCCGGCAGTGTGCGGGCGTGCGTCATCGCGAGAAGTGCCTTTCTGGCTCGGGGGCGCGCCTTACCCGATAAGCGCGGGGGCTAAACGTGATTTCAGGCTGTTTTTGCGACCTGCCGGCGAGCCAGTCGGCCACCGATCTGGATCCACCGGATCCCACCGTCGCCGGGGTCGCGCAGGAAACGCCCGGTCTGGTTGGTGTCACCGGTGTCGGAATCGCGCATCGCGAACACCAGGCCATCGAACAGCGACAGGTCCGCGAACGGCTCGCCGTCCACGGTGAGCGCCAACCGCTCCCGGTCCACGGCCCGCACCGCGTATTCGACGTCGCCGTTGCGGAAGCGGCCGGTGCAGTCCGGCGGTGGTGGGATGCGGTGCCGCAGGCCGCTCATCCCGTCGTAGTCCGCGACCGGCAGGCCGGCGTCCGCCAGGTCCTGGACCAGGTCGCGCCAGAGGGCGAAACCGCTGCTCCCGTTGGTGGTCAGGGCCACCGCGGTGCCGTCGGACGGGTTGATCCGCAGGTGGCAGGACGTGCCGTCGGCGGTGCCGTCGTGGCCGACCCAGCGGACGCCGTCGCGCTGGAACAGCGCGAGGCCGAGGCCCCAGCCGTCGGCCATGCCGAACGGCTCGGCGTGCCGGACCGGCTCGCGCATCAGCGCGAGGTCGTCGGCGGCGATCAGGTGCGGCGCCGCGCCGCCGAGCATCCGGCCGAACGCGACCAGGTCGGTCGCGCTGGCCGCCAGGGCGCCCGCGGGCGCGTCGACGGCGGCCAGCGACTGCGCCACCGGGACGACCCGGCCGGTGCCCGGGTTGACCGCGTGGCCGCTGACCACGTCGTCGGACGGGTTCGTGGTGAACCCGGCGCGCACCCCGAGCGGGCGCAGCAGGACCGCCTCCACCGCCTCCGACCAGGTCATCCCGGTCGTCACCTCGATCAGGTGGCCGACCAGGCTGTAGCCGATGTTGGAGTAGGAGAAGCCCGCGCCCGGCTCGTGCAGCGGGTGCAGCTCGCGCAGCGCCTGCCGCACGTGGTGGCGCAGGGACGTGGTGCGCACGTCCTCCGGGTCCGACGGCAGGCCGCCGGTGTGGCTGAGCAGGTGGCGCAGCGTGAGCTCGTCGGCCACGCCGGGCAGGTGGTCGGACAGCGGCGCGTCCAGCTCCAGGTCGCCGTCGGAGACCAGGGCCATGGCGACGGTCGCGGTGAAGGTCTTGGTGATCGAGCCGATGGGCACGGCCGCATCGGCGGCCAGCCCCACCTCGTGCGTCCACGTGCGTCCCGCGTGGTGCACGGCGAGCTGCGCGCCGGGGACGTGGTGCTCGCGGACGAGCGCCGTTAATCGAGCGATGATCCGTTGGGTGTCCATGCGTGAGTCCTCTGAGAATGAGCCAATACGGCTGCGTGCCCAACATTGACGGTCGACAGCAGATCGTCGCGACCGCCGAACGGAGCATTCCCAGAATAGTCATTACCTATTTTGCGGAGAACGTGACCCCACGCCAGAGGAGAGCGCCCCCGATTCACTCGAACGGTCGGGTTTGGACTAGCCGGTCTCGTATAGAAGCGCAGTACGCGAGGGTTATTCGCAGTCGGGTGTCAACGCCTTCAGGGGTAGACGTGAGCGGTCGCACAGGCGACCATGAAATGGCTTCACGGTCCGCCGGATGAATTTCTCACAATATTTGAGATCACCGTAACCTTTGCCGCGGGACGTCGTTTGGCGTTACCCGGCCGTAGTGTTCCCGGGCCGCGGTGGCGCTGGGTGACGGATGTCCGTCACGGCGCGTTGGCGGGCTCGGGCTCCGGTGGAAGATCGACCGCTCCGGCGCGCGCGCCGCGGACCCCACCGTTCACAGAGGACACCGCCCGCGCCGGGCGTCGACCCACCGGCCGCGGCGCGGCGGGCACCGGCCCGCGCGGGCGCGGTCAGTCGAGCTGGACGTCGTGGTGCAGGGCTTCCATCCGGGCGTCCAGCTCGGCCGCGATGGCGGCGGTGGCGGTCAGCTCCTCGACGAAGCCCGCGGGCACCTGGTCGTCGTACTTGTAGAACAGCTTGTGCTCCAGGGTGGCCCAGAAGTCCATCGCGATGGTCCGCAGCTGCACCTCGACCTTCACGTGCTCCACCCGGTCGGACAGGAACACCGGGATGCGCACGATCAGGTGCAGGCTGCGGTAGCCGTTGGGCTTCGGCGCGGCGACGTAGTCCTTGGTCCGCAGGATCTCCACGTCGCTCTGCCGGGCCAGCATGTCGCGCACCCGGTACACATCGGACACGAACGGGCACACCACGCGCACGCCCGCCACGTCGTCCAGGTGCTCGGCGGCCAGCGACAGGTCCGCGGGCAGCCCCTTGCGCCGGAGCTTGTCCAGGATCGCGTCCGGCCGCTTCACCCGGTGGGTGACGTGCTCGATGGGGTCGTGCCGGTGCACGAGGTCGAACTCCTCGCTGAGGATGCGCAGCTTCGTCATCAGCTCGTCGACCGCGAACTTGTACACCACCAGGGACCGCCGCAGCAGGTCATCCGCGACGCCGATGTCCATGATCCCACGATACCGGGGCCCCGCTCGGCTACGATGCCGGTCGTGAACACCCACTGGCACGTGGTCCTCCCGCCGCCGTGCGCCTGACCGGGCGCACTCGCTGACACACACCCGCACGCCTGCCTGATCGCGCAGTGCGCCCGTTCGCGCCCTCACCTCTTCTCGCGAACGGAGATCCAGTGTCGACCCTTGCCGTTGTCCGAGCACGTCCTGCTCAAGGATCGCTGCCCATCCTGGCCGCGTGCGTCCTGTGGGGCACCACCGGCACCGCCAGCTCGCTCGCGCCCGCCTCCGCACCGGCTTCGGCCGTCGGCGCGGCGGGCCTGGTGCTCGGCGGCTGCCTGCTCTTCCTCACCGCCCGGGGCGCGCGCGCCGTGCTGCGGACCGCCGACCGGCGGCTGCTGCTGCTCGGCGCGCTGACCGTGGCGGGCTACGCGCTCGCGTTCTACCCGGCCGTCGAGCGCACCGGGGTGGCGGTCGCCACCACCGTGGCGCTGGCCACCGCGCCGATCGTCCTGGGGCTGCGCTCCCGACCGCTGGTCACGTCGACCGCCGTGGTCGGGTGCGCGGTGCTCGTGCTGGGCGGCGGCAACGCGCACGTCGACCTGGTCGGCGTGGCGCTGGCGCTGGTCGCGGGCCTGTCCTACGCCGCGTACTCGGTGATCTGCGCGCACCTGATCGGGCTCGGGCACCCGTCCCGGGCGGTGGTGGGCGCGGTGTTCGGCGGCGCGGCGGCGCTGACGCTGCCGGTGCTCCTGCTGCTCGGCGTCGGGTGGGTGGCCGACCCGGCCGGGCTCGCGGTGACCGCGCACCTGGCGGTGTTCACCACGTTCGCCGCGTACCTGCTGTTCGGTCACGGGCTCCGGCGCACGAGCGCGGCGGCGGCGACCACGTTGACGCTCGCCGAACCCGCCGTGGCGGCCGTGCTGGGCGTCGTCGTGCTGCACGAACGCCTGCCGCTCGCGTCCTGGTGCGGGATGGCCGTGCTGGCGCTGGCCCTGCTCGCGCTCGCGCGCGGGTGACACCCCGGTGGGTCGGCGCCGTCCGGCGTCGGCCCACCGCCGGTCGGGGCGGTGCTAGTCGGGGCGGTGCGCCCCGCCGCCCAGGCCGTACAGGATGCGCTGGATGACCTCGGGGTCCACGTCCGGCTCGTCGCCCATCTTCTCGGCGGCGGGGGAGCGGCGCGGTTCGCGGCGCGGCAGCGGCACGGCGGAGGCGTTCATGCCGGACGGCAGCGCCAGCTCGCACCACGCCAGGTGGCCGCCCGCGGTGAGGTCGACCAGGCCCGCGCGGGTGCCCGCCAGCTCCGGCGGCAGCGCCACGCGGTTGCCCTCGACCTCCACCACCAGGTAGCCGCCGGTCAGCCGCAGGCGCACCAGCAGGAAGCCGGGCGCCCTGCGGTCCGCCACGTCGACCGCGGCGCCGACCAGCCGGCGGACGGTCTGCGCGGCCTCGTCCTGCATCGCCCGCAGGCGCCACTCGCCGAGCGAGAAGCGCACGAACATGTCCGCGACGTTCACCGCGGTGGGCAGCGCGACGAGTCGAAGGTCGTCGACCTGTTCGGTCTGGCCGTTCACACCGAATCCTCCTCGCCTGCGTCCGGCGCGTGCTGCGCCAGATGGTGCCATGAGTGCATCCGGTGTCACCCACGTGGTCTACGACCGTGAGCGGACCGTGTCCGCTTCGAGTTCTACGCCTTCAGTGCTGACCGAAAGGGAATCGTAGTCCCACGACCTACTACGGGTCATCACCGAGTGCGGTTCACCCGGTTCGCGGCGGCGGACCGGAAACTACCGAAATGCGCGGTGAAATGGAATGACCGCTCATGTTCGCTCGGGCGTGTGACGTGAATCCGCAGCGCAGGGGGTGGTCGGGGACGTGCAGCGCGAAGGGCCCGTCGGCTGCCGACGGGCCCTTCGCGGGGTGCTGGGACGAGCTCAGGCCTGCTTGACGGCCTCGATCTCGAGCAGGATGGTGATCTTGTCGCCGACGACGGCGCCGGCCGGGCCGCCGGTCACGCCGAACTCGCGGCGGTTGATCTCGGTGGAGGCGGAGAAGCCCGCGACCTTCGCGCCCTCGAAGCCGTCGCCGAAGCCGTTGATCTCCAGCTCCAGGGTCACGGCCTTGGTCACGCCGTGCAGGGACAGCTCGCCGTCGACCAGGAAGCCCTCGCCGTGGGCGCGCACGCCGGAGGAGGTGAAGGTCAGCTCCGGGAACTTCTCGACGTCGAGGAAGTCCTCGCCCTTGACGTGGCCGTCGCGCTGCTCGTTGCGGGTGTCGATCGAGGTGGCGTCGATCTTGGCGTTGACCGTCGACTCCAGCGGGTTCTCCGCGGTCACGATCGTGCCCTCGAAGGAGCCGAAGTGGCCGCGGACCTTGGACACGCCGAGGTGGCGGACCACGAAGGAGACGTCCGAGTGCACCGGGTCGATCGCCCACGTGCCGACGAGGTAGCCGGGGATCTGCACAGCCTGCGAGGTCATTGAGTGGTCCTTCTGGGTAGGTCTGGTTGAACTCTCAACAGAACATAGCGCATCCTGGTTGAAGGTTCAACAAGGACCTATGATGGGAGGCATGAGCGACGTGCGGTGGCTGAGCGCCGAGGAGCAGCAGGTCTGGCGTGCCTTCATGACCGCCGTGACGAAGTTCACCGAGCACCTGGACCGGCAGCTGCAGCGCGACGCCGGGATGCCGATGGCCTACTACGAGATCCTGGTGGCGCTGTCCGAGGCGCCGGACCGGGCGCTGCGGATGAGCGAGCTGGCGGCGGTGTGCCACTCCTCCCGGTCACGGCTGTCGCACGCGGTGGCCCGGCTGGAGAAGGAGGGCTGGGTCGAGCGCCGGGCCTGCCCGTCGGACCGGCGCGGCTCCATCGCGGCGCTGACCGGAGCCGGGTTCGCGGTGCTGGAGCGGGCGGCGACGGGCCACGTGACGGCGGTGCGCGAGCACCTGTTCGACGTGCTGACGCCGGAACAGCTGCGATCCCTGGCGGAGATCAGCCGCGCCGTGGACGACGGCCTGACGGCGGAGTGCGCCGCGGTGCGCGCCGAGCTGGCCGACTTCTAGTTCCCCGCGGCAGTTCCCCGCGGCGGGGGCCGATCCGGACAGCGACGCCGGATCGTCACCCGGGGCCGTTAGCATCCCGCCCGTGGGAGCGAAGCTGGGCAGGATCGCGCGCCGGGCGATCGGTGCGGGCCGACGCGAGTCGGCCGGTGTCAGCGCCGCCGCGCTGGGGCTGTTGCTGCTGGTCGGCGCCGCGCTCGGCGACGGCATCTCGCGCACCGCCGTCGAGGTCTCCGACGGGCTCACCTGGCTGGACGACGACGAGCGCGGCGAGGTCGTGCAGGTCAACCCCAGCTCCGGCAAACCCCAGACCCGGCTGCAGGTCAGCGGCGCGGACGCGCAGCTGGAGATCGCCCAGTCCGACGACAAGCTGGTCGTCCTGGACCGCCGCACCGGGCAGATCACCGTGATCGACCTGGCCACCCTCCTGTCCTCGGGCCGCAGGCAGGCCCCCGCCGGCCCGTCGGCGAAGGTGCTCATCGCGTTCGACCGGGTCTTCGTGGTCGACCGCGTGGCCGGGTCGGTGCACAACGCCGACCCGGTGACGCTGGCCGACATCGGCGCCCCCTGGCTCGCGGGCCAACCGCTGGCCGACGTGGTGGTCGACGACGACGGCGTGGTCTGGGCGGTCGACCACGGCGGCAACCTGCGCGCGCTGGAGTGGTCCGAAGAGGACCTGGAGTTCTCCGAGCGGTCCAACAAGCCGGTGCCGGGCGCGGGCCCGCGCACCGCGCTCGTGCCGCACGAGCGCGGCGTGACGCTGCTCGGGTTGGAGGGCGGCGTGGTGGTGCGCGACGGCACCGGTCGCGACCTCACCGCGAGCACCGCGTCGCTGGGCGGCGAGGTGCTGGCCGCGCAGACCAGCCCGACGGGCCTGGTGCCCGCGTCGGTGCCGGACGCGGCGGCGGTCGTGCTGCTCAGCGGTGACGAGGTGGTGCGGGTCGACATGGGGCAGTTCAGCTGCTCCAAGCCGGGCCGGCCCGCCGTGTTCCGGGAACGCGTCTACGTGCCGTGCCGCGGTTCGGGCAAGGTCGTGGTCCTCGACCGGTCCGGTCGGCGCGGCGCGGACGACGTGCGCACGGGCGGCTCGGGCGACCCGGCGCTGGTGTTCGACGACGGCAAGCTGTTCATCAACACGCCGGGCGCCGACCAGGGCGTGATCGTCGACGCCGACGGCCGCACCCGCGGCGTCGTGATCCGCAGCCCGGAGCTGCCGGTGGTGGACCCGGAACGACCCCCGATGCCGACCGTGCCGAGCCCGCCCCCGCCACGCCCGGACCCGCCCACCCGGGACGACCGGGGCAACGGCCGCAACGCGCAGGACACCGGCGGCACGACGACCGCGCCCGTGCCCACGACGACCCCGAGCGCCGGCGTGCCCGGCGCCCCGCCCGGCCGCCCGTCCGGCGTGACCGTGTCGCAGCGCGGCAACAACGGCACGTCCGTCACCGTGGCGGTGACGTGGAGCGCGGCGCCGGACGGCGGCGAGCCGATCTCGGGCTACCAGGTGACCGGCAGCGGCGGGTTCTCGGGCGGCGCCCGGGAGACGCGGGTCGCGGGCACGACGGCGGAACTGGTGCTGCCGTGCGCGGGCACCACGTTCTGCTCCCGCGGGAAGCTGGACGTCGCGGTGGCGGCCTACAACCGGTTCGGCCTCGGCGACCCCGGCACCGCGTCGTGGTCGGTCCGCCCGGTCGCGGCGACCACCACGACCAAGCCCCCGGCCCCGCCCACGACGACCACCCCGCCGCCGGTCGTCCCGACGACCACCACCCCGCCGCCGGTCGTGCCGACCACGACCACCCCGCCCCCACCGCCGCCGCCCAGCCTGCCGCAGGCCGGCGCGGCCGTGATCACCTCGTTCTCGCCGACCGGCGACGTGTTCGACCGGCGGGTGAACCTGGCGCCGCCGGCCGACTGGGCGAGCCACGACGGCCAGTGCGAGATCGTCAACCTCACGCAGGGCTACTCGCAGCCGATCGCGTGCTCGGCCACGTCCGCGAACATCTACGTCGACATCGGGAGCAACCAGATCGTCGTGCGGGCGCACGCCGCCACCGGCTCTGGGTCGGTCGACTCGGCCATCCGCAGCGTGATGGTCCGCGACACCGAGACCTGCGGCGGCCGGATCTGCCAGCCCCGGAGCCTGCCCTCGGGGGAGAGCAGCCGACTCGTCGGCGGCGGCATCGGGCTGCTGGCCACGGCGTGGCTGCTGACGTTGCGCAACCGGCGGCTGCGGCGCGGTGCGGCGGAGTGACCTGAGCACGAGGGGCGAGAAGTGACGACTACTGCGGCGCCGGCGATCGGCGAGGACGAGATCGCGGCGTTCCGCGCCCTGCACGCGCGGCTCGGCGACGCCGTCGAGACCGCCGTGCGCGGCAAGCGGGACGTGGTGGACCTCGTGCTCGTCGCGATGTTCGCCGGCGGGCACGTGCTGCTGGAAGACGTGCCCGGCACCGGCAAGACGACGCTGGCGCGCGCGGTGGCGGGCGCGTTGGGCGGGGTGTCGCGGCGGGTGCAGTTCACCCCCGACCTGCTGCCGTCCGACGTCACCGGCACGTCGGTGTACGACCCGCAGACCGGCCAGGTGCGGTTCCGGCCCGGACCGGTGTTCGCGAACGTCGTGCTGGCGGACGAGATCAACCGCGCGGCGGCCAAGACGCAGTCGGCGCTGCTGGAGGTGATGGAGGAGCGGACCGTCACCGTCGACGGCGTCGCGCACGCCGTGCCCGCGCCGTTCCTGGTGGTCGCCACGCAGAACCCCATCGACCTGGACGGCACCTACCGGCTGCCCGAGGCGCAGCTGGACCGGTTCATGCTGCGCACCTCCATCGGGTACCCGGCGGTGGAGCACGAGATCGACGTGCTGCGGCCCGGCAGCGGCGCGGGCCAGGTCGGCGGCGTGCCGACGATCAGCAACCCGCACGTGGTGGCCGAGCACGGGCGCCGGCTGGCGACGTTGCACGTGGCGGACCCGTTGCTGCGCTACATCAGCGACATCGGCGTGGCGTCCCGCGAGGACGGTCGCCTGCGGCTGGGCGCGAGCACGCGCGGACTGCGGTCGCTGGTGCGCTGCGTGCAGGTGCACGCCGCCGCGCAGGGCAGGCACTTCGTGGTGCCGGGCGACGTGCAGGCGCTGGCCGTGCCGGTGCTCGCGCACCGGCTGGTGCTGACGCGCGAGGCGCAGCTGGCGGGCGTCACCACCGACGACGTGCTGGCCGACGTGCTGGCCGGCGTGGCGGTCCCGCGACCGGCCGCGCGATGACCGGCGTGCGGCTGACCGCGCGCGGGATCGGCGCGGCGCTGCTCGGCGCGCTGCTCCTGGCGTGCGGGCTGTGGTGGCGTTATCCGGGTGTGGCCGGGCTGGGCGCCGCGCTGCTGGCGTTCGTGGTGGCGGGGGTCGGGTCGGTGCTGTCGCGGGCGCGGGTCGCCCCGAAGCGGACCGTGCGGCCGCGCACCGTGCAGCGGTTGGGCGCGTGCGCCGGGGTGCTCGAACTGACCGGCACCAGCCGCCGGTTCCCGGTGGCGTTCGACGCGACCGACCAGGTGGCCGGGACCGCCGTGCCGGTGGACCTGCCGCTGCTCGCGCCGGGGCAGCGGGTGGAGGTCGAGTACCCGATCCCGACGCACGTGCGCGGCCTGCTGCGGGTCGGCCCGCTGACCCTGAGCCGGCGCGGCCTCGCCGGCCTCGCGCACGCCCGGACCGTCGTCGGCGACGTGGTCGAGGTCCGCGTCGTGCCGCGCGTGCTGCCGGTGCGGGGCCTGCCGGGCGGTGTGCGGCGCGGTCACGTCGGCGCGGACGAGCGGGTGGAGCGCGGCGGCACGGACCTGGTGGGCCTGCGCGAGTACGTGCCGGGCGACGACCTGCGGCGGCTGCACTGGGCGACGTCCGCGCGCACCGGCACCCTGATGATCCGCGAGGACGCCGACCCGGCGCGGCCGCACCTGGCGGTGGTGCTGGACGACCGGGTGGGCGGGTACGCGTCGGGTGGGGATTTCGAGGACGCGGTGGAGGTAGCGGCGTCCTTGGTGACGGTGGCGGTCGCGGAGGGGCATCCCGTGCGGCTGGTGTCGTCGTCGGGGGTGGTGGACGTGGAGCTGCCGGCGGGGGCGGTGGGGGCGGACGCGTCGGTGGTGCTGGCGGCGTTGGCTGACCTGAAGGCGGTCGAGGGGCCTTCGGTCGGGGGATCTTCGGTCGGGGGTCCGCTGCCGATCCGGGACCTGGACGTGGTGGCCGTGGTGTGCGGGTCGGCGGCGGACACGTCGGCGTTGGCGCTGGAGGCGGGTCGGGCTTCGGTGGGCGTGGTCCTGGTCGTCGACCCGGCCCCGACGCGGCCCGTGTCGGCGGTGGGGTCGGTGGTGGTGCTGCGACATGCGAAGGCCGAGGGGTTGCTGGACACTTGGAACGCGGCGGTGTCCCGGTGAGCGCTTCGTCGGGTGTGGTCCTGGAAGTTGAGGATCACTCGATGGTGGTACGGGCTCCGGGGATGAATGGAAACGCCGATAACGTTGCCGGAAGTATGGAGGCGCGGCGCCACGGCCTCCCGTGTGTCCGGTCGGTGGCCCCGTGAACGCCCGCGACTCCTCCAACCCCGGTCCCACCCCCGCCACCCCCGGTGCCAGTGCCGGTCCCGGTTTTGGCCGCAGTGACCGCAGTGACCGCAGCGGTGCCGGTCGCGGCGACCGTCGTGGTCTCGGTCTCGGGCCTGCACTTGGCGAGCACGCGGCCGCCGGTCCCGCGAGCGCCCGTCCCGCGAGCGCCGGTGCCGGGCCTGCGGGTGATGGCGCGCGACCTGGTGCCGGACCTGGTGGTGTCGGGTCTGGCGGTGCCGGGCGCACTGGCGCTGGCGTCGAGCCCTCTGCTGGTGCCGGCGGGCCCGGTGGTGGAGGTGTCAGGTCGGCTGGCGGCGGTGACGCGTCTGCCGGTGATGGTCGAGCCGGCAATGGTCGAGCCGGTGGCGGGTCGGCCGGTGGTGGAAGAGCCGGTGGTGGCCGGGCCGCTGATGGGTCGGCCGGTGGCGAGCGGGCCGGGGGCGGGTTGGCCGCTGGTGAGCGGGCCGGTGGTGGGGTGAGCGCCCGGGTGGTCTGGGCGGCGGTGCTTGTGGTGGTGGCTGCGATGCACCTTGGCTCGGGGTGGCAGGGGGTCGTGCCGTCGTTGGTGTTCGCGGTTGCGGCGGTGGTGGGGTTTGGGTGTTTGCCGTTGTTGCGGTGGCGGCGGTTGCCGGTGGGGTTCACGGTGTTCGCGCTGGTGGTGTTGGCGCTGGTCGGCGGGTACTGGGTGGCGCGGCCGTCGGCGGTTGACTCGACTGATCCCGTCCCCGTGCTGCTGGACCTGGTGCCGCGCCTGCTGACCGCCGCGCGCCCGGCGCCCGCGACGCCCGAGCTGCTGGCGCCGGGCGTGCTGCTGGTGTTCGGGGTGTCGCTGGTCGTGGTGCTCGCGGTGGCGGGGAGGGGGCGGGCGTTGGTGGCGCCGGTGGTCGGCGCAGCTGTGCTGTACACGTGCGCGGCGCTGTTGACGGCGGGGCGGGCGGATCGGGTGGGGTTGGTCGCGGTCGGGTTGGTGGTGGTGGCAGTGGGCGGGTGGTTGGTGGTGGACCGGCTGGAGACGGGTGGGCGGGTGTGGTCCGGGTTGGCCGCCCTGCCGGTGGCGGTGGTGGCGGGGGTCGCGGTGGTGTTGCCGTCCGGTGGGGCGTTCGAGCCGCGGGAGTTGGTGGAGCCGCCGGTCACCGATCTGGGGGTGGCCAGTCCGCTGCCGCAGTTGGCGGCGTGGGCGAACCTCGGCGACACCGAGCTGTTCCGCGTGCGGGGACCCGAACGCGCGGTGCGGTTGGTGGCGTTGTCGGACTACTCGGGGGCGGCGTGGCGGGCGGCGTCGTTGTACGGGCCCCTCGGGGCCGTGGCGGAGCCCGACCTGCCGGCCGGTGCGCGGGTGGACGAGGTGGAGGTGGAGATCACGGTCGGTGAGCTGACCGGCCGGTGGCTTCCCACTGTCGGGCGTCCCACGGCGGTGACGGTGGACGGCGCGATGGTCGACCCCGACTCCGGGTCGCTGGTCCTGGTGGAGGAGTTGGCCCCAGGCCTCTCGTACCGGGTGCGCGGTGTGCTCGACGTGCCCGACGACACCGACCTGCTGAACGCCACCGTGCCCGCCGACGCCGACCGCTACCTGAGGCTGCCGGGGCTGCCGTACTCGCTGGCCGAGTACGGGCGGCAGGTCGTGCGGAACGCGCGGACGCCCTACGAGCGGGCGGTGGCGATCGAGCAGGTGGTGAAGCAGGGGCGGACGCCGGACGCGCAGGCGCCGGTCGGGTCGTCCTACTCGCGGTTGGAGCGGTTCCTGTTCGGCGCGCCGGGTGAGCCGGGCGCGAACGCGGGCACCGCTGAGCAGTTCGCGTCGGCGTTCGCGGTGCTGGGTCGGGTGGTGGGGTTGCCGACCCGGGTCGTGGTCGGGTTCCAGCCGGCGGCGGGGGAGGAGCGGGTGGTGCGCGGCAGCGACGCGACCGCGTGGCCCGAGGTGTACTTCGCCGGGTGGGGCTGGGTGCCGTTCGACCCGGTGGCCGGTGTGTCGTCCGGCGGGTCCAGCGCGGCGCAGAAGCGCGAGGTGCTGGACCGGTTGGCGTCGATCACGGCCAGTCCCACCAGCACCCCGCTGTCCGCCCCGCCCCTGGTGACGCCGTCCGCCGCGGTGGCCGGGCCGGTGGTCGACGGCGGGTCGCAGCGGTGGATCGGGTACGCGGTGCTCGGCGGGGTTCCGGTGCTGCTGCCGGCAGTGGTGGGGTTGGCGCGGTTGGTGCGGCGCAGACGTCTGCGCGCGGCCGGGGCGACCGGGGCCTGGGCGTACGTGCTGGACGGGTTGCTGCTGGCGGGGAGGGTTCCGCCGCCGGGGCGGACGGCGCCGGACATCGCGGCGGACCTGGGGTCGGCGGCGGCGGTGGAGTTGGCGGGGTTGGCGGATCGCGCGGCGTTCGCGCCGACAGCGGGGCCGGGGCCGGTGGCGGGGTCGGCAGCAGGATCAGCGGCGGTGGAGTGGGGGTCGGTGGCGAGGTCGGCGAGGTCGACGGCGGGGTCGGCAGCGGGAGCGCAGGTCGGCCTGAAGGGGATGGCGCAGGCGGCCGGACCGGAGGTGTCGGCGTGGGAGTTGGCGCGGCAGGTCCGGGGTGAGCTGCGGCGGGCGGCGGGGTGGCGGCGCAGGGTGCTGTGGGCGGTCGACCCCCGGCCCCTCCGACGGCGCTAGCCGTTGCGCACGGCGCACGTGCGGGCCGACGAGCCGCGCTGCGTCGCCGGGTCCGCCAAGCCGATCGCGAGCACCTGGAAGCAGTACTCGGGCGCCTTCGGCTCCAAGCCCTCCAGCACGTGCGACGTCGCACCGGCCGCCACCGTCACCAGCGGCCTGGCCGACGGGCCCGTCACGTCCACCACGACGAACTGGGCGTTGCCCTCGCTCGGGTCGGTCCAGAACAGCTCGATCCGGTCCCCGCCGTCCTCCAGCCGCTTGAGCACCGGCGTGAACCTCGGGTCGCCGCCCGCCGGGACCGTCGCCGTCGTGGTGGTGACGGCGACGGTCGTGGTCGTCGTCGTGGGCGGCGGTTCCGCGACCTGGTCCGAGCGGCCCGGCAGGCTCAACGCCACCCCGACCGCCACGCCGACGACCACCGCGCCCGCCGCCGCCAGCTTCCACGACCGACGCCGGGACGGGGCCGGGGACGGCGGCGGTTCGGGCAACCCCGGTGGAAGCACCGCCGGAGGCCGCGCCGGCGGCCGGTCGGTGTTGTGCCGCACGGTCAGCTCAGCCAGGTCCTCGGTCCACGTCCGCACCGGCTCGGGAACGGCGGCCACCGGTTCCGGCGCGGACTCCGCCACCACCGGCCTGGGGCCGAAGTCGGGCAGCTCCGTCGGACCGTCCGGGTACCGCTCGGGCGCCTCGTGCCGCACCGCCGCCGTGTGGTCCGGGTCCACAGTGGACTGCGCGGTCCGGGTCGGCACCGCCGCCAGCGCGGCCCGCAGCGACGCCGCGTCCGGAAACCGCTCGTCCCGGGACTTGCGCAGGCACCGCAGGATGATCGCCACCAGCTCGACCGGCACGTCCCGGCGCAGCAGCGACCTCGGCGGCGCCTCGCGCACCCGGCCGAGGTGGGCCAGCATGGTGTCGGCCCCCGGGTCGGCCGACGCGAACGGCGGCTGCCCGTCCAGCAGGGTGAACAGCGTCGAGCCCAGGGACCACAGGTCGTCGGTCGCGGCGGGCGGTTGGCCGTCCACCATCTGCGGCGCGGCGTGCCGGTAGCTGACCATCTGCAGCGACGCCGTGTGCGCCGCGTCCGCGCCGCGCGCGATCCCGAAGTCGGCCAGCACGTAGGACGTGGGCAGCACCAGGATGTTCTGCGGCTTCACGTCCCGGTGCAGGATGCCCTGGCCGTGCGCGAACGCCAGCGCGTCGGCCACCGCGATCCCGGCCGCGACCACCTCGTGCACCGGCAGCGGTCCGCGCTGCCGGAGCCGGTCGTGCAGCGAGCCGAGGTCGTGGTACTCCATCACGATGCACGGCCGGCCGTCGATCACGCCGGTGTCCAGCACGGTCACGACGTGCGGGTGCTGGCGGCCCAGCCGGACGGTGATCTCCAGCTCGCGGTGGAACCGGCTGACCGCGTCCGGGTCGGTGACGTCGAGGACCTTCACCGCGACGTCCCGCCCGAGGCCGTCCTGGGTGGCCCGGTAGACGGTGCCCTCGCCGCCGTGGGCGAGCAGGCGGAAGTCGCTGTAGCCGGGCAGCGCGACGACGGGCGCCTGTCCCGGGCCGGGTGGGGGCGCCCAGGCCAGCAGGTCGTCGGCGGGGTCCACGACGGGATCGTATCCGGCGGGTGCGACACCGGAGGACGCCTCCGAACGGGCGACGTGACGCCTCGGGGCCGACACGACCCGGCGGGGTCGCCCCGACACCCCGGGTCGCAGCCGCCGGCCGGCGCGATCTTGGTGCATGATCGGCACCGCGAGGTGGTCGACCCGGTCGGTGGCGGTGGCGCAGCGGGGGAGTGGCATGGGCTCGGTGCTGGGCGGTGTGCGGGCGGATCGGCGGCTCGCGGTGGTGGCGGTCGGGTCCGGGGCGTCCCACCTCGGCGCGCAGCTCACGCTGATCGGGTTCACCGCCGAGCTGGCCGGGTCGGGGCCGTTCGCGGTCGCCGGGCTGTTCGTGGCCGCCGCGTTCGGCGCGGCGCTGGGCACGCCGCTCGCCGGGTGGGCGGTGGACCGGTTCGCGAACCGGATGGTGCTCGCCGTGGCGGTGTGCGCGCAGGTGGTGCTGCTGGTCGGGCTGCTGTTCGCGCACCCGTGGCCGCCCGCCCTCTACCCGCTGGTGGCGTTGGTGAGCGCGTGCGCGGGTGTCGCGCGGACCTGCGCGTCGACGTTGACGGTCGGTGACGGCGGGCGGCGGCTCTCGTCGGCGCAGAACACCGGTTCGGTGGCGGGCATCGTGCTGGGCGGCGTCCTCGCGGCCGGGCCGGGGATCGAGGTGGCCCTGATGCTCGACGCGGTGGTCACGTTCGCCCACCTCGTCATGGTGGTGTGGCTGGGGGTGGACCGCGACCCCGACCGGGACGACGGCGTCACCGCCGTGCCCGGCGGCCAGTGGAGCGGCTGGGTGCTCCTGCGCAGCGACCAGCTGCTGCTCGGCCGGGTGGTCGCGCAGGCCGTCGCCGGGGTGGCGGTGGCGATCGCGCTGGTCAACGAGGTGTTCCTGGTCCTCGGCCCGATCGGCGGCAACGGCTTCACCTACAGCGCGGTGCTCGTCTGCTGGACGGCCGGGCTGCTGATCGGCCCGCGACTGGCGCCCCGCGCCACCGGCCCGCGGGCGCTGGTCGCCGCCTCCTCCGCGGCGGGCCTGGTGCTGGCGCTGGCCCTCGCCGCGCCCGCGCTGGCGCCGACCCTGCCGGTCAACGCCGCCGCGTGGCTGGTCGCGGGTGCGTGCGGCTCGGTGCTGAGCACGACGTTGACCGGCCTGGTCGAGCTGCGGGCGCCGGAGCCGGTGCGCGACCGGGTCGCCGCGACCGTCAACGCGATCACCGTCGGTTCCGGCACGGTCGCCATCGTGGTCGCGGGGGTGGTGGTCGGCGCGGCCGGCCCGCTCGCCGCGCCGGCCGTGGCGAGCGGGTTCGCGGCGGTCGCCTGCCTGATGGCGGCGCTGGCCGTGCTGCGCCGCGACCACCTGCGCGGTTCGGTCGTGGCGCCCGACTTCGAACCGGCCCACGAGCACGCCGCGAGGCTGTGAGGCCGGGCCGCGACCGCCGCAGTGCCTTGTACGGATCGTGATCATGCGGTAACGATGAGTACGTGGACGCTTACGTGCTCGACCCGACCGGTCGCGACATCCACGCCGAGGCGGCGACCCTGCGGGAGCTGGGGGCGGTGGTGCGCGTCGAGCTGCCCGGCGGGGTGGTGGCGTGGTCCGTCGGGCGCATCGACCTGCTGCGCCGACTGCTCAGCGACCCCCGCGTCTCGAAGGACGCCTTCCAGCACTGGTCCGCCATGCTCGCCGGCGAGGTGCCGGACGACTGGCCGCTGCACCTCTGGGTCTCGGCGCGGAACATGTTCAACGCCTTCGGGGACGACCACCGCAGGTTGCGGTCGTTGGTGGCCAAGGCGTTCACCGCCCGCCGGGCCGAGGAGCTGCGACCGCAGGTGGAGCGGATCGCGGCCGACCTGCTGGACCGGCTCGCGGCCGGGCCGGAGGTGGTCGACCTGCGGGCCGGGTTCGCCTACCCGCTGCCGATCGAGGTCATCTGCGGCCTGGTCGGCGTCCCCGACGACGCCCGCCCCGGTCTGCGCCGGACGGTGGACGGCGTCTTCGACACGACGCTGACGCCCGAGGAGTCGGTGGCCAACCAGCGGCTGCTCTACGAGATCCTGAACGGTCTCGTCGCCGCCAAGCGGGCCGATCCCGGCGACGACCTGACCAGCGCCCTGATCGCCGCCCGCGAGGAGGACGGCGGCAGGCTCTCCGAGGTCGAGCTGGTCGACACGCTCGTCCTGATGATCGCCGCCGGCCACGAGACCACGGTCAACCTCCTGGACCACGCCATCACGGCGCTGCTCACCCACCCCGACCAGCGCCGCCTGGTCGTCTCCGGCGAACGCGGCTGGCACGACGTGGTCGAGGAGACGCTGCGGTGGCAGGCGCCGGTGGCGAACCTGCCGCTGCGCTACGCCACCGAGGACATCGAGGTCGAGGGCGTGACGATCCGCCGCGGCGAGGCGATCCTCTCGGCCTTCGCCGCCGCCGGCCGCGACCCGGACCACCACGGCGGCACGGCCGACCGGTACGACATCACCCGCGCGGACAAGGCGCACCTGTCGTTCGGCCACGGCGCGCACTACTGCCTGGGCGCGCCGCTGGGCCGCATCGAGGCGGCGGTGGCGCTGCCGGCGCTGTTCGAGCGCTTCCCGGACCTGGCCCTGGCCGTGCCCGCCGACGAGCTGCTGCCCGTGCGGTCGTTCATCTCCAACGGCCACCAGGCCCTGCCCGTGCGGCTGGGCGCGCCGGCTAGGCGGTGAGCGCCCGGTAGGCGGTGAGCACGAGACCGAGACCCCGGGTGTCGCCCAACGTGCCGTTGTCCAGCATCCGGTTCATCACGTACGCCACCGTCATCCGGGTCTCCAGGTCCACCACCACGACCGAGCCGCCCCACCCGCCCCACGAGCACGTGCGCCCCTCGACGCGGTAACCCATGCCGTAGCGCACCGGCACGCCCAGGTACCGGTCCACGCCCCGGAACTGCTCCTGCACCACCCGCGCGCACCCGGCCTCGGACAGCAGCCGCACGCCGCCCGCCACGCCGCCGGACGCCAGCACCGACTGCACCGCGGCCACCGACCGCGCGTTGCCGTGCCCGCCCGCCGACGGCACCTCGGCGCGACGCCACGCCGCCGTGTTCGCGTCCCGCGCCACGATGGCCGGGTTGGGCCGCTCGCCGGGCAGCCCGGGCGCCGCGTCCGCCGCCGGCGGCGGGATCACCGGAGCCACCCGGTGGTCGTGCTCGGCGGGCAGGCCGATGTGGAAGTCGGCGCCCAACGGCCCGGCGATCTCCTCGGCGAAGAACGCGCCCAGGCTGCGCCCGGTGACCCGGCGGACCACCTCGCCGAGCAGGAAGCCCTGCGTCAACGGGTGGTAGCAGCCGACCGTGCCCGGCTCCCAGCGCGGCGCCTGCGCGGCCAGCCGGGCCGTCGCGCCGTCCCAGTCGAACAGCTCGGGCACGGTGATCGGCTCGTGCCACGTCGGCAGGCCCGCGGTGTGCCCGAGCACGTGCCGCAGCAGCACGCCGCCCTTGCCCGCCGCGGCGAACTCCGGCCAGTACTCGGCGACCGGCGCGTCCAGGTCGACCGCGCCCCGGTCGGCGAGGACCAGCGCGCACAGCGCCGACATCGTCTTGGTGGTGGACCAGACGTTGACGATGGTGTCGCGCTCCCACGGCGTGGTGCGGGCCGCGTCCGCGTAGCCGCCCCAGACGTCCACCACCGGCTCGCCGTCGACGAACACCGCGACCGAGCCGCCGACGTCGTCCCGGTCCAGCGACGCCGCGAAGGCGTCGCGCACCGCGCGGAACCGCTCGTCGTAGGTGCCACCGATCTCCGCCACCGACGGAACCTAACGCCCGCGGGCCGGCCGCGGCGACTCCTATCGTGCCGTCCCGCGGTGATCCGCGCCCGTCCGGAACGGCGGTGCTGCGCTGTTCGGCGCAACTTCCCGGCGGCGGCGCGCGGCCCGTCCGCGGCGGACCTACCGTCGGAGGCCATGAGCAACTTCGGCGATGCCCTGTCCCGCCGCCGTTTCCTCGGGGCCACGGCCCTCGCGTGGTTACCCGTCGGCGTCCTGCTGCCCGGCGAGGGCGCGGGCGACCCGCCGCCCGCGTTCCCGCCCGGGATCGACCTGTACCGCCGGACCTACGAGAACTGGGCGGGTGAGATCCGCACCGACGCGCTGTGGACGTGCGCGCCGCGCACCCCGGCCGACGTCGTGCTCCTCGCGAACTGGGCGCACGCCCAGGGCTTCCGGTTGCGGCCACAGGGTTTCCGGCACGGCTGGGCGCCGCTCACGGTCACCCCCGGCACTACCGGGGCGGACCGCGTCGTGCTGGTGGACACCACCGCGCACCTGACCGCCACGACCGTGCTGCCGGACGCGGTCCGGGTGCAGACCGGCGCGTCCATGGACGACCTGCTGGCGCGCCTGGAGGACGCGGGCCTCGGCGTGACCAACACCCCGGCGCCGGGCGACCTGACCGTCGGCGGGGTGCTGGCGATCAACGGCCACGGCACCTCGGTCCCGGCCGTCGGCGAGACCCGGCCGCCCGGCCACACCTACGGCTCGCTGAGCAACCTGATCACCTCGCTGACCGCCGTGGTGTGGGAGGGCGGGGAATACCGGCTGCGCACGTTCCAGCGCGACGAGCCGGAGTGCGCCGCGCTGCTCACCCACGTCGGCCGCGCGTTCCTGACCGAGGTGACCCTCCGCGTCGGCGCGAACCGGAACCTGCGGTGCGTCAGCCGGGTCGACATCCCGGTGAGCGAGCTGTTCGCCCCGCCGGGCAGCGGCGCGACCCGGACGTTCGCGAGCTTCCTCGACCAGACCGGCCGGGTGGAGGCCATCTGGTTCGCGTTCACCGACCGCCCGTGGCTGAAGACGTGGAGCGTGGCGCCGACCAAGCCGGCGACCTCCCGGCAGGTCTTCGCGCCGTACAACTACGTCTTCTCCGACAACGTCCCGAAGGCCGTCTCCGACCTGGCCGACCTGCTGATCACCGGCGCGTGGGCGCTCACGCCGACGTTCGGTCAGCTGCAGTACACGACTGCGGCCACCGGGTTGACCGCCACCCTCACCAGCGACCTGTGGGGCGCGTCGAAGAACCTGATGCTCTACGTCAAGCCGACCACGCTGCGGGAGACCGCGAACGGGTACGCGGTGCTGACCAGCCGGGCCGGGGTGCAGCGCGTGGTCAGCGAGTTCGCCGCGTTCTACCAGGACCTCCTGCACTCCTACCAGGCCCGCGGCCTGTTCCCGGTCACCGGCCAGGTGGAGATCCGCGTCGGCGGGCTGGACGACCCGTCGCACGTCGGCGTGCCGGGGGCGCAGACGCCCGCGCTGTCGGCCGTCCGGCCCCGTGAGGACCACCCCGAGTGGGACGTCGCGGTGTGGTTCGACGTGCTGACGTTCCCGACCGCGCCGGGTGCGGCGGCGTTCTACCGCGAGCTGGAGCAGTTCTTCTTCTCCCAGTACGACGGCACCTACGCGACGACCCGCGTCGAGTGGTCCAAGGGCTGGGCGTACACCGACCAGGCGGCGTGGTCCGACCAGACCGTGCTGACCTCCACCGTGCCCGACTCCTACCGGCAGGGCCCGAACCCGTCGTGGGACGCCGCGCTCGCCTCGCTGGACGCCCACGACCCGCACCGGGTGTTCGGCAACCCGTTCCTGGACGTCCTGCTGCCCTGACCGCGCCGCCTAGCGCAGGAAGTGGTCGAGGGTCAGCGGCAGGTCGCGGACGCGGACGCCGGTCGCGTGGTGCGCCGCGTTCGCGATCGCCGCCGCCGTCCCGACGATGCCGATCTCGCCGACGCCCTTGGCGCCCATGGGGTTGGTGTGCGGGTCGTGCTCCTCGACCCAGTGCGCCTCCACGTGCGGCACGTCGCTGTTGGTGGCGATGTGGTACTCGGCGAAGTCGTGGTTGACCACGTGCCCGAAGCGCTCGTCCAGCACGCTGTGCTCGTGCAGCGCCATGGACAGGCCCATGGTCATGCCGCCGACGAGCTGCGAGCGGGCCAGCCGGGGGTTGACGACCCGGCCGACCGCGAACACGCCGAGCAGCCGGGGCACCCGCACCTCGCCGGTGTCCACGTGCACCCGCACCTCGGCGAACTGCGCGCCGAACGCGTGCATCGCGTACTCGTCGCTCGCGTCGTCGTCCGGCATCCCGGCACCGGCCTCGTCGCCCTCGGCGGGGTCGTCGCCGAACTCGCGGCGGAACGCCCGCGCCGCGGCCACCACCGTCGAGCCCCACGACGTGATGCCGGACGAGCCGCCCGCCACCGACGCCTCCGGCAGCGCCGTGTCGCCGATCCGCAGCTCCACGTCGTCGAAGCCCACGCCCAGCGCGTCCGCCGCGACCTGCGCGAGCGAGGTCCACGTGCCGGTGCCCAGGTCGGCGGCCCCGATCGACACGCGGTAGCGGCCCGGCGCGGTGCAGCGGACCGTCGCGGCCGAGCCCGGCGACCGGTTCACCGGGTAGGTCGACGCCGCCACGCCGGTCCCGACCAGCCAGCCCGACTCCGCGCGGGCGCGCGGCGCCGGGTCGCGGTCCTCCCAGCCGAACCTGCGCGCGCCCTCGCGCAGGCACGCGACCAGGTTGCGGCTGGAGAACGGCTTGCCCGACTCCGGCTCCACGTCCGGCTCGTTGCGGACGCGGAACTCCACCGGGTCGACGCCGCAGGCGATCGCCAGCTCGTCCACCGCCACCTCGGGGCCGAACATGCCGGGGCACTCGCCGGGCGCGCGCATCCACGCGGGCACCGGCACGTCCAGCGCGGCCAGCCGGTGGGTCGTGGCGCGGTTCGGCGCGGCGTACATCGTGCGGGCGGGCACGGCGGTCTGCTCGGCGAACTCCTTGATCCGCGAGGTCTGGGAGATCGCGTCGACCGCGATGGCCGACAGCCGGCCGTCCGCGTCGCAGCCCAGCCGCACCCGTTGGACCGTCGGCGTCCGGTAGCCGACGAGGGAGAACATCTGCTGCCGGGTGAGCGCGAGCTTGACCGGCGTGCCGGGCACCGACCGCGCCGCCATCGCGGCGACGACCGCGTGGACGTGCGCCGTGCCCTTGGACCCGAAGCCGCCGCCGACGTGCGGCGAGATCACGTGCACCCGCGCCGGCTCCAGGCCGAACACCTCGGCGACCGACGCCCGGGTGGTGTGCACGCCCTGCGTCGAGTCGTAGAGCACGAGGTCGCCGTCCAACCACAGGGCCGTGGTGGTGTGCGGCTCCATCGGGTTGTTGTTGTACCAGGCCGTGGTGTAGGTCTGGTCGAGGGTGAACGGCGAGTGCGCCAAGCCCGCGTCGACGTCACCCCGCGCGGTGTCGGTCTCCTTGCCGCCGTTCACCTTCTCCGGCGCGTACAGGTCGTCGCGGTCGGCGCTCAGGCGGGCGTCGTGCGGCAGCGGGTCGATGTCGACGCGGACCAGCGCCGCCGCCTCGCGGGCGATCTCCCGGGTGCGCGCGACCACCGCCGCGACGACCTGACCGCGGAAAGCCACCTCGTGCGACTGGAACGCGGCCAGCTCGGTGTCCTCCGTGGACGCCAGGCGCGGCGCGTTGTCCGGTGTCAGCACCGCCGACACGCCGTCCAGCTCCAACGCCGCGCCGACGTCCACCCCGGTCACCACGCCGCGGGCGACCTCGGCCTGCACCAGGTGCGCGAACGCGGGGTCCACCACGTGCTGGTCGCCCGCGTACCGGGCGGTCCCGGTCACCTTCTCCGGCCCGTCGACCCGGCGCGGCGACTGCCCCAGCACGCGTGGCCGCAGCACGTCCGTCATCGTTCCTCCCGGCTCAGGTCGCGCAGGGCGGACACCACCGCGTTGCGGGTCAGCGGCACCTTGAAGGCGTTGCCCGCCAACGGGGCCGCGCCCGCCAGCTCGGCGTCGACCGCCCGCCGGAACACCTCCTCGTCGGCGGGGGAGCCGAGCAGCAGGTCCTCCGCCCGCCGGGCCCGCCACGGCTTGTGCGCCACCCCGCCCAGCGCGATCCGCGCGTCGCGCACCACCCCGTCCTCGACCCGCAGCACGGCCGCGACCGACACCAGCGCGAACGCGTAGGACGCCCGGTCCCGCACCTTCCGGTACAGCGACCGCGAGCCCGGCGGCAGCGGCGGCAGGTCCACCGAGAGGATCAGGTCCGCCGGTGACAGCACGGTGTCGCGGTGCGGCTCGTCGCCCGGCAGCCGGTGCAGCGCCACCAGCGGCACCACCCGCCGCCCCTCCGGCCCCAGCACCGACACCTGCGCGTCCAGCGCCGCCATCGCCACCGCCATGTCCGACGGGTGCGTGGCCACGCAGTGCGCGGACGCGCCCAGGATCGCGTGGTGCCGCGTGTAGCCGCCGATCGCCGAGCACCCGGCGCCGGGCTCCCGCTTGTTGCACGGCGTGGAGACGTCCTGGAAGTACACGCACCTGGTGCGCTGCAACAGGTTCCCGCCGGTCGTGGCCAGGTTGCGGATCTGCCCGGACGCGCCGGACAGCAGCGCCCGCGCCAGCACCGGGTAGTCCCGCCGGACCACCGGGTGCGCGGCCAGGTCGGCGTTGCGCGCGGTCGCGCCGACCCGCAGGCCGCCGTCGGGCAGCTCGGCCACCGAGTCCAGCGGCAGCCGGCTGATGTCGACCAGCACCTCCGGTTCGGCGACACCGAGCTTGAGGTGGTCGACCAGGTTCGTGCCGCCGGCCAGGAACGCCACCCCGGCCAACCCGGTCGCGGCGGCCACCGCGCTCTCGGCGTCCGGCGCGCGGCGGTAGTCGAACGGCATCACCGGGCGCCGTCCCGGACCGCGGCCACGATGTTGACGTACGCGCCGCACCGGCACAGGTTCCCGCTCATCCGCTCCCGGACCTCCTCGTCGGTCAGCTCCACCGGCCCGGCCAGGTCTTCGGTGACCGCGCTCGGGTGACCGGCCGCCACCTCGTCCAGCACGCCGACGGCCGAGCACACCTGCCCCGGCGTGCAGAACCCGCACTGCAACGCGTCCCGCTCCAGGAACGCCTCCTGCACCGGGTGCAGCCGCCCGCCGTCCGCGAGCCCTTCGGCCGTGGTGATCTCGGCCCCGTCGTGCGCCACCGCCAGCGCCAGGCACGTGATCGCCCGCCGCCCGTCGAGCAGGACCGTGCACGCGCCGCACTGACCGTGGTCGCAACCCTTCTTCGGCGCGGTCGCACCGACGCCGTCGCGCAACGCGTCCAGCAGGGTCGTCCTGGTGTCCACGCGCAGGCGTCGGCGACGTCCGTCCACCCGCAGCTCGATGTCACCGTCCACGGCGTGACTCCTCCGACTCGGCGTCCCCCTGGGCTTCCCCGGTCCTGCCCGGCCAACCGACAATCCGCCGAACGCGTGCATCCATCCGATGTATCGGCCTTCTTCGGGCTTGAAATCGGCTCTGGAGGGTCGACACTTCGGATGTCTTGCGGGAGGATCGAGCGGTGGATCGGGGAACGCTGATGCTCTGGTACGACGAGCCCGCGACCGACTGGGAGCGCGAGTCGCTGCCCATCGGCAACGGCGCGCTGGGCGGCGGCGTGTTCGGCGCGGTGGCGCGCGAGCGGGTCCAGCTCAACGAGAAGACGCTGTGGACCGGCGGACCCGGCTCCGCGCAGGGCTACGACTCCGGCAACTGGACCGGCCCCCGGCCGGACGCGCTGCGCGAGGTCCGGGAGCTGGTCGAGCGCGAGCACCGGGTCGACCCGGGCGTCGTGGCGGCGGCCCTGGGCCAACCGCGCCGCGGCTTCGGCGCGTACCAGCCGTTCGGCGAGCTGTGGCTGGCACTGGCCGACCCGCCCGCCGAGGTCGCCGACTACCGGCGCGACCTCGACCTGACCCGCGCGGTCGCCTCGGTGTCGTACCGGGCCGACGGCGTGCGGCACACCAGGGAGTACTTCGCGAGCGCGGCCGACGGCGTGATCGTCATCCGGTTCTCCGCCGACCGACCCGGGAAGATCGGCCTCACCGCCTCGACCACCGCGCCGGACAACCGCACCTGGCACGTCGTGGCGACCGGCGGCCGGTCCACCGCCACCGGCGCCCTGCACGACAACGGGTTGCGCTTCGAGTCGCAGTTCCAGGTGCTCAACCGGGCGGGCACGCGGGTCGACAACGCCGACGGCTCGGTCACCGTCGCCGACGCCGACAGCGTGGTGCTGGTCTTCGCGGCGGGCACCGACTACGCCGCCGACCACCCGACCTACCGCGGCCCCGACCCGGGCGACCGCGTGCGGGCGACCGTCGACCAGGCGTCGGCCCAGGGCTGGGACCGGCTGCTCGACGCGCACCTGCGCGACTACCGCGCGCTGTTCCACCGGGTGTCGCTGGACATCGGGCAGCTGCCGGTGGACGTGCCGACCGACGAACTCCTCCGCGACTACGCCACCGCCCCGGCCCCGGCCCGGCGGGCGCTGGAAGCCCTGTACTTCCAGTACGGCCGCTACCTGCTGATCTCCTCGTCCCGGCCCGGATCGCCGCCCGCGAACCTCCAGGGCGTGTGGAACGACTCGGTGTCGCCGCCGTGGAGCGCCGACTACCACGTGAACATCAACCTGCAGATGAACTACTGGCCCGCCGAGACGACGAACCTGGCCGAGACCACCGGCCCGCTGTTCGACTTCGTGGACGCGCTGCGCGAGCCCGGCGCCGTCACCGCGCGCGAGCTGCACGGCAGCCGGGGCTGGGTGGTCAACAACGAGACCAACCCGTTCGGCTTCACCGGTGTGCACGACTGGGCGACCGCGTTCTGGTTCCCGGAGGCGGGCGCGTGGCTGGCGCAGCACCACTTCGAGCACTACCTGTTCGGCCGCGACCGCCGGTTCCTCGCCGAGCGCGCGTACCCGGTGATGAAGGAGCTGGCCGAGTTCTGGCTGGACGGGCTGGCGGTGGACCCGAGGGACGGGACGCTCGTCGTCACGCCGAGCTATTCGCCCGAGCACGGCGACTTCTCCGCCGGCGCGGCCCTGTCGCAGCAGGTCGTGCGGCAGCTGTTCGCCAACGTCGCCTCGGTCGCCGACCTGGTGGGGGACGGCGCGTTCGGGGCCGAGGTGCGCGCGGCGCTCGACCGGCTCGACCCCGGCGCCCGGATCGGGTCCTGGGGCCAGTTGCAGGAGTGGAAGCAGGACCTGGACGACCCGGCGGACGAGCACCGGCACGTGTCGCACCTGTTCGCCCTGTTCCCCGGCAACGGGATCGGCCCGCTCACCACGCCGGAACTCGCCGCCGCCGCGGAGGTCTCGCTGACCGCGCGCGGCGACGGCGGCACCGGCTGGAGCAAGGCGTGGAAGATCAACTTCTGGGCGCGGCTGCTCGACGGCGACCACGCGCACCGGGTGTTGGCCGAGCAGCTGACCGGCAGCACGACCCCGAACCTGTGGGACACCCACCCGCCGTTCCAGGTCGACGGCAACTTCGGCGCGACGTCCGGGGTGGCGGAGATGCTGCTGCAGAGCCAGGACGGCGTGGTGCACGTGCTGCCCGCCCTGCCGGGGGAGTGGCGCGACGGCTCGTGCACGGGCCTGCGGGCCCGCGGTGACGTCACGGTCGACGTGCGGTGGTCGGCCGGGGTGGCGGAGGAGGTCGCGCTGACCACCGGCCAGGACGGCCCGGTCCGGGTCCGCTGCGCCCTGTTCCGCGGCCGAGTCCGGCTGGTGGACGCCCGGACGGGGGAGGACGTGCCGCTGCTGCCCGCACGTGGCGACTCGATCACCTTCACCGCCCGTGCCGCCCACCGCTACGTGGCCACGGCGACGTGACCCGGTCCTACTGCCCGACCCGGCCGTCGATCCGCTCGCGGAGCAGGTCGGCGTGGCCGTTGTGCCGGGCGTACTCCTCGATCATGTGCACGAGGACTTCCCGCAACGGGATCGGGGCGTGTCCCGGGTCGCCCGAGCCCAGCACGTCCAGGTCTGCGGCCCCGGCCACGAACCGCTCGGCGAAGGCCACCTCGGCCCGCCAGGTGGCCCAGGCGTCCTCGACCACCGCCGGGTCGGCCGTGGCGCCGCCGAACGCCGAGGTGTGGTGCGGCGTGACGGTTTCGCCCGCCAACACCCGCCGGAACCAGTACTGCTCGACGCCCGCCAGGTGCCGCACGAGCCCGAGCAGCGACAGGTCCGACGGCGGCGCCGAGCGGCGCGCCATGGCCACGGCGTCCAGCCCGGTGCACTTCAGCTCCAACGTCAGCCGCTGGTTCCGCAGGTAGCGCACCAGGGTCCGGCGCTCGCCCGGGTACGGGCCGCCGGCGTTGCGCGGGTCGTCCGCCGGGTCGACCCACATGTCGGACCAGCCGAACCGGCGCTCGGGCAGGGCCTCGTCATCACCCGTCATGCGCCCGATCGTGGACGGTCGGCGTCGGCGGGCGCAATCGGATAACTCGCTTGACCCGAACACGGGTCGGCGCTGCACTGTGGCGGGCCACCACGAGCCGTGGTGGCGGCAGCCGAGGGGGCAGTGGCAGCGATGGAGATCCGTTCCACGACCGAGCAGGACCGGGAGGCCTTCGCCGGCACGCTCTACACCGCGTTCGGCCGCTTCCCCGGCGCACCGACCGCCGGCGACTCGGTCTGGTGGTCGTCGCTCGACATGGACCGCGGCGTGCTCGCCACGGCGGACGGGCGGCCCGTCGGCACCGCCGCCGCGTGCTCCTTCGAGCTCACCCTGCCCGGCGGGAACCTCGTGCCGGTCGCCGGGGTGACCGCCGTCGGCGTCCTGCCGTCGCACCGCCGCCGGGGCGTGCTCAGCGCGATGATGCGGCACCAGTTCGCCGAACTGCGGGCGCGGGGCGAGTTCCTGTCCGTGCTGCTGGCCACCGAGGCCACGATCTACGGCCGGTTCGGCTACGGACCGGCGACCCACACGCGCCGGTTGACGGTGCCGCGCTCCCGGGCCGCCTTCGCCGAGCCCAGGGCGCGCGGGGCGGCCGACACCGGCACGGTCGAGGTGCTGCGGCGCGACGAGTGCGGCGAAATCCTGGAGGAGGTCTACGACCGGTACCGCCGCGCGCAGCCCGGCGCGCTGCTCCGGCCGCACCGCTGGTGGGCGTCGGGCGCGGGCCAACCGCCGGTGTCCCTGGCGCCGCGCTACATCGCCGTGCACCGGGACGCCGCCGGTGTCCCGGACGGCTACGCCGCCTACTCGCTCGACGAGCCCGACACCCTGGTGGTCGACGAGACGGTCGCCGTGGACGACGCCGCCTACACGGCCCTGGCCCGGTTCGCGCTCGGCCACGACCTGGTCGCCCGGGTGGTGTTCAAGCACTTCCCGCCCGAGCACCCGCTGCGCCGGCAGCTCGCGGACTTCCGCGCGGCCGAGCCGAGCCGCGAGACCGACTGGCTGTGGGTGCGACCGCTGGACGTCCCGCGCGCCCTGGCCGCGCGCGGCTGGTCGGCGGACGGCGAGCTGGTGCTCGACGTCGAGGACCCGTTCCTCGCCGAACGGGGCCGCTACCTGCTGACCGCCCGGGGCGGCGAGGCCGGCTGCGCCCCGACCGACCGGGAGCCCGACCTGTCCCTGGACGTGCGGGACCTGGGCTCGGTCTACCTCGGCGGCGTCTCCCCGAGCGCGCTGGTGCGGGCCGGGCACGTCCGGGCCCACCACCCGGAAGCCGCCGCCCTCGCCGACGCCCTCTTCCGCGCCGAACGCCCACCGCACTGCCTGCACTGGTTCTGAGCGCGCGTGCCCGGCCGCGACGTCGCGGCCGGGCACGCGCTCGGCGCCTAGCCGATGGGGAAGCTCGGGTGCGGCGGCTGGTTGTACGCGGTGTTCTGCCAGGCCACGGCGACCCGGTACTGGCGGTCCTGCATCAGCGACGGGCGCGAGACGGAGGTCGGGTCGGTGGTCGAGTAGGTGCGCAGCCTGGTGTTGTCCGACGTGCGCCGGACGACCTCCTCCCGCCAGTCGCCGAGGATGTCGGCCGACAGGGCGGGCGTCGAATCGTGGACGAGCCGACCAGGGGCATCGACGTCGGCGCGAAGGTCGAGGTGCACGCCCTGCTGGCCGACCTCGCGACCGCCGGCCTGGCGGTGCTGCTGATCTCCTCCGAGCTGCCGGAAGTGCTCGGCGTGGCAGACCGGGTGCTGGTGGTGCACGAGGGCCGGATCGCCGCGGAGCTGTCCGGCGCCGAGGCCACCGAGGAGGCCGTGATGCGGGCGGCGACCGGGGCGCGGCATGAGGCCGCGCGCGCTGTTGTCCGGGCGCGAGCCGGCCATCGTGATCGCGCTCGTCGTGGTCGTCGCGGTGACCGCGGCGGTGCGGCCCGCGTTCCTCGACGCGCAGGGCCTGCACGACCTGTTCCTCAACGCCTCCGTCATCGCCCTGCTGGCGATCGGGCAGGCGCTGCTGGTGATCACCCGCAACATCGACCTGTCCGTCGGCTCGGTGATGGGGCTGACCGCGTTCCTGTCCGGGCAGCTGTTCCTCGCCGACCGGACCACGCCGGTCGTCCTGGTGCTGGTGGCCGGGATGGCGCTCGGCGCGGCCTGCGGCGCGGTCAACGGCGCGCTGGTCGCGGTCGCCAAGGTGCCGGCCCTGGTGGTCACCCTGGGCACGCTGTACGTGTTCCGCGGCCTCGACTACGGCTGGGCCGGTGCGACCGGCGTGCGGCAGGTCAACGCCGACCGGGTGTCGCCGGAGTTCCTGGCGTTCGGCAGCGGCTCCGTGCTGGGCGTGCCGAACCTGACCCTGATCGCGCTCGCCGCGCTGCTGGTGACCGGGTGGGCGCTGCGCGACTTCCGGTCCGGCCGCGAGCTGTACGCCATCGGGTCCAACCCGGAGGCCGCGCGGCTGGCGGGCATCCCGGCGGGCAGGCGGGTGTTCACCGCGTTCGTGGTGTCCGGCGCCCTGGTCGGCCTCGCCGGCGTGCTGCACGCGGCGTACTTCGGCACCGTCAACGCCTCCGTCGGCACGGGCCGCGAACTCGCCGTCGTGGCCGCGGTCGTGGTGGGCGGCGTGGCGATCTTCGGCGGCAGCGGCTCGGTGCGGGGCGCGGTGCTCGGCGCGCTGCTGCTGACCACGATCACCAGCGCGTTGCCGGTGCTCGGCGTGCCCGCGTTCTGGCAGCGCGCGGTCGACGGGGCGGCGCTGCTGCCGGCCATCTCGCTGGACCGGGCCGTGATGCTCCGGCCGACCGCCCGGCTGCGCCGGGAGAGGGGGCGCGGCCGTGCGTGAACGGGTGTTGCGCTGGGAGGTGGTGCTGGTCCTGCTGTGCGGCGCGGTGTTCGCGTTCGGCTCGACCGGCACGCCCGGGTTCGCCGACGCGGGCAACGTCGGCTTCCTGCTGCAGGACTTCGCCGAGGTGGCGCTGCCGGCGATGGCGCTGCTGCCGATCGTGCTGACCGGCGGGATCGACCTGTCGGTGGCGTCGGTGCTCGGCTTCTGCTCCGCGCTGACCGGCGTGCTGTGGGACGCGGGCGTGCCGTTCGAGACGGTCGTGCCGCTGGTGCTGGTCGCGGGCGTGCTGCTGGGCGCGGTCAACGCGGGCCTGATCGTGCGGTTCGGGCTGCCCGCGCTGGCCGTCACGATCGGCACGCTCGGCCTGTACCGGGGGCTGGCGTACGCGGTGCTCGGCGACGGCGCGGTCACCGGCTTCCCGGAGAACTACCGGCCGTTCGCGACCGACGTCATCCCCGGCACGTTCCTGCCGTACACCGCTATCCCGGTGCTGGCGGTCGTGCTGCTGGCCGCCGTCGTCGTGCACCACACGCCGGTGGGGCGCGCGTTGTACGCCATCGGGCTCGGCGAGCAGACCGCGCGGTTCTCCGGCATCCGGGTGGACCGGCTCAGGTTCGCCCTGTACCTGGTGTCCGGCCTGCTGTGCGCAGTGGCGTCGCTGATCTACACGCTGCGCTACAACAGCGCCCGCGCGGACAACGCCAACGGCCTCGAACTGGTCGCGGTGACCGCCGTGCTGCTCGGCGGTGTGTCGATCTTCGGCGGTCGCGGCACCGTGCTGGGCGTGGCGACCGCCCTGCTGCTGATGGCCGGGCTGCGCAACGCGCTGTTCCTCAACGACGTGACCAACGAGGTGCAGAACGTCGTCAACGGCCTGCTGCTGATCGTCTCGGTGCTCGTGCCGGTGGCCGCGAACCGGCTGCGCGGCCGCGTGACCGGGTGCCGCGACCGCGCCGCCGACCAACCAGGAGGATGACGATGACCCGCTCCACGACCGGGAACACCCCGAAAGCGGCAGCCGTCGCGCTCGCGCTCGTGCTGGTCGCGGGGTGCGGTGGGACGACCAAGGACTCCACGGCGGGCTCGGACGCGGGCAGCGGCACCGGGACGGCCAGGACCGCCGACCCGGGCGCGCCGGTCCAGGAGGGCCTGAAGGTCGCGTTCCTGCCCAAGGAGGTCGACAACCCCTACGAGATCATCATGGACAAGGGCGGCATCGAGGCCGTCGCCGAGGTGCGCGGCGAGGGCAAGGAGGTCGGCCCGTCGGACGCCTCGGCGTCGTCGCAGGTGTCCTACATCAACACGCTGGTGCGGCAGCGGCAGGACGCGATCGTGATCGCGGCCAACGACCCGAACGCCGTCGCGCCCGCGCTGAAGGACGCCATGGCCAAGGGCATCGCGGTGGTGACCGTCGACTCGGACGCCGCTCCCGACGCGCGCCAGGTGTTCGTGAACCAGGCCGACTCCGAGGACATCGGCCGCTCGCAGATCGAGCTGATCTCGGCGCAGGTCGGTGGCCGGGGCAAGATCGCCATCCTGTCCGCGACGCCGAACGCCACCAACCAGAACACGTGGATCGGGTTCATGCGGGACGAGCTGGCCGAGCCCGAGCACGCGGGGCTGGAGCTGGTCGAGGTGGCGTACGGGGACGACGACGACCAGAAGTCGTTCCAGGAGACGCAGGCGCTGCTGCGGTCCACCCCCGACCTGAAGGGGATCGTGTCGCCGACGACGGTCGGCATCTCGGCCGCCGCGCGGTACCTCTCGTCGTCGCCGCACAAGGGGAAGGTCGCGCTGACGGGGCTGGGCACGCCGAACCAGATGCGGCAGTTCGTCAAGGACGGCACGGTCGCGGAGTTCGCGCTGTGGGACCCCGGTCAGCTGGGCTACCTCGCCGGGCACGCGGCGGTGGCGCTCGCGTCCGGGCGGATCACCGGCGCGGAGGGGGAGAAGCTGACCGCCGGCAAGCTCGGCGAGCGGACCATCGGCGCGAACGGCGAGATCATCCTCGGGCCGCCGACGACGTTCAACGCGGGCAACATCGACCAGTTCGACTTCTGACGGCCACCCACGACCAGGCGGCCGGCGCCACGGCCGGCGCCACGGCCGGCGCCACGGCGGGCACCACGGCGGGCGGCGGCGCGGACGGCGCGGAGTGCGACGCGGAATGCCGCGCGGCCCGGAGCGAGGGGGCTCCGGGCCGCGCGACCCTTCGGCAGGGCGGTTCGGATCAGGAGGTGGAGCCGGTGACCGACGTGCCGGACTTCGTCACGTGGTAGGTCGCCTTCGCGCCGCTCCAGTAGTGGAACGTCAACGTCACCCGCGAGCCGTCCGCGACCTCCGCGAAGAACTCGGGCTTCAGCGCGGTGGTGTTGGCGGTGTAGTCCGGGGCGAACGTGACGTCGAACTCCTTGAACGACGTCCAGTTGTGCGGCCCGGCGTTGGAGCCGTCCGCGTACTTGGCCTCCATCGTGGCGAGCTGGTCGCCGCGGAAGGCGGTCGGGATGGCGAACGCGCTCGTCGTCCCGGTCGCGTTCTGCAGCACCGGGGCGTCGTGGGTGACCAGGTTGATCCGCCACGGCACGCCCGCCGAGAACCGGGCCGACAGCGTGGCGTTCACGCCGTACGCCCGCGACCCGCTCAACCGGGTGATCGCGGCGGCCTTGATGGTCAGCTGGTCGCCGCTGACGGTGTAGTCGGTGCCGCGCACCAGGTCGGTGCTGCCGTGGCGCAGGCCGACGAACGACGTGCCGTTCAGGTTGAGCGTCAGCGACTTGTCGGTGACCGCCGAGGACTTGGCGCTGAACACCTGGTCCGACGAGGCCGTGCCGGACCGGGTGGTCCAGCTCGACTTGATCTGCGCGATCAGCTCCGGGTCGCTCCACTGGAACGAGGTGCGGCCCAGGTGCTGGCCGTTGTCCCAGAGCATGGTGGTGATCTTCTTGGTCCGCGCGTAGTGGCCCAGGAACTCGAAGAACTTCAGCTTCTCGCCCTGCTGGACCGTGCCGGTGTGCCGGTCGAAGCCGAGCAGGCCGTACTCGCCGAGGATCACCGGGATGCCCCGGGACACGAACGCGGTGGCCACCCGGTCGAACGAGTCGGTCAGGTCCTTCTGCACGGCGGCGTCGAACCTGGTGCCGCCCGCCACGTTCACGCTGAACGGCCAGTAGCCGTAGAAGTGGAACGTCGCGATCAGGTTCGGGTCGTTCAGCGCGGTGAACGTGGCCACCAGCTCGTCCACCCGGGCCTGCTCGGACGACGTGTGCAGGGTGGGCAGCACGAGCAGGCGGGTGGCGTTGTTGCCGCCCGAGGCGCGCACGATCCGGTGGAACGACTTGTTCAGCTCGTCCAGCAGCTGCGCGTTCTGCGCGTCACCGGAGCTGTTGGCGAACTGCGGCTCGTTGACGCTCTCCAGCATCAGCTTCGGCGAGGCGTCCCGGAACGCGGAGGCGAGCTGCGTCCAGGCCGCGTTGTAGCGGGCCAGCACGGTGGTCCGGTCGGTCGGCATCGCGTTGATCCACTGCCACGAGTCGTGGTGGATGTTGATCATCACGTAGAAGCCGTCGGCCAACGCCCAGCCGACCACCTCCTTGACCCGCGCCAGGTACGCCGCCTCGATGGTGTAGTTCGGCGCGCCGCCCTGGTGCGCGCTCCACGTCACCGGGATGCGGATGCTCTTGAAGCCCTGCGCCCGGACGTTGTCGAGCAGCGCCTCGGTGATCCGCGGGTTGCCCCACGCGGTCTCGTCGGAGCCGACGGCGTCGAGCGAGTTGCCGAGGTTCCAGCCCGGCTGCATCTCCGCGACCCGCGCCATGGCGTCGCCCGCCGGCGGGGTGGTCGTGGTGGTCGTCGTCGTGGTGGTGGTCGTGGTCGACGTCGGCGTGGTGCTGCCGGTGCAGGTCACGCCGTTGAGCGCGAACGACGTCGGAGCCGTGTTCGAGCCCGTCCACGAGCCGTTGAAGCCGAACGAGACCGTGCCGTTGGTCGGGATGCCCGCGTTGTAGCCGACGTTGGTCGCGGTGACCTGGCTGCCCGACGACGTGACCGTGGCGTTCCACGCCTGGGTGACCGCCTGGCCGGACGGGAACGTCCACGTCAGCCGCCACCCGTTGATCGGGTCGCCCAGGTTGGTGATGCCGACGTTGCCGGAGAAGCCGCCCTGCCACTGGGTCGGGACCGAGTACGCCACCCGGCAACCCGCCGCCGCCTGGGCGTCGGTCACCGCGACAACACCCACGCCGGCGAGCAACGAGGCCATTCCGGTCGCCAGCAGGCCGACCCGCCGGCGAATTCTTCTCAGTGTGCCGCGCATATCGGACATGACGCTCCTAGTGATCGCGTGCGGCAGCGGGAGGGGTGGGAACCGAACGCGCGGACGGCGGCCGGTCGCAGTGGGAAATGCGCCGGTCGACACCCGGCGCACCCGCGCGCCACGACCGTCGGACCGGGCGCGGCGGCGTGTTCCGGCGCTGCCTCGCCATGATGTTGGCGGTCCCGGATGGGCGGCGCAAGGGTTTCGACGGGAATCGACTCCGAGTCGCCGGCGGTGAATGCGGAATTCGCTGACGGGGTCGAAATCATTCGACTCGGAATCCGTTCGGCGTTCGACGGGGCGGTCGAACGCGTTCGACGATCCCGGTGGTCGGACCCCCGGGATCGCCCGATCGTGGCGCGGTGGCCGTCGATAGGTTGCCGCCGTGCTGCTCCCGAAGATCGGGGTCGTCCTCGCGACGACCGGACGGCTCGCGGACCTCGGCGCGCCGGTGGAGTTCGTCGCCACCCGCCTGACGTGGCCCGTCGAGGTGCTGCTGCGCGACAGCGGCTCGACGCCCGAGGGCGCGCGTGCGGCGACGGCGTCGCTGGTCGAGGCGGGCGTCCGGGTCGTGCTGACGTCGGGCGGCACGGCGACGCTGCCCGCGGTGGTGGACGCCTGCGCCGAGCTCGACGTGCCGTGCCTGTCCACGTCGCTGCCCTGGCAGGTGTTCGACGCCGGTCGGCGGTCGGGCGCGGCGTTCCACTTCTGCTGGGGCGTGGACGACATCGCGACCGTGTTCGCCGACCTGTGGGAACACCTCGGCCCGGAGCGGACCGTCGGGTGCGTGTGGAACGACGGGCCGCAGGGCGCCGCGCTGCGGAAGTGGTTCGCGCCCGTCGCCACCGCGCGCGGGCACCACCTGGTCGACCTGCGGTACCGGGAGGGCAGCGGCTCGGTGCCCGGCGTCGGCGACGTCGAGGTGGTGACCAGCGCCGCGACCGCCGCCGACCTCGCCGCCGTGGTGCGCGCCCGCCGTCCCTGGCTGGTGACGTGCTCGCGGTGGCTGACCTACCCGTTCGGCGTCTCCCGGCACGGGTTGGACCGGGTCGCGACGATCGTGTCCTGGACGCCGGGGCACGAGCACGTCGGCCGCGGCGGGCGGACGCCGCGCGACCTGGCCCGCGCCTACGAGGGGGCGACCGGCTCGCCGTGGCTGCAGCCGCTCGGGCTCGCCCACGCGCTGTTCGAGGTGGCGGTGCACGCCGTGGGCGAGGCCGACGCGTCCACCACCGTCGCCGACGTGCTGGCGCGGACGCGGCTGGCGACCGTCGCCGGGGTGCTCGACTGGACCGCGGGACCCGCGCCCGGCGTGGCCACCGTCCCGTTGGCGGGAGGGCAGTGGCGCGCCGGCCCGCGGCCGTCGCTGGCGGTCGTGGACAACCGGCGCTCGCCGCTCGTCCCGGTGTCCGGCGAGCTGGAGTTCTAGCCGGTGACCAGGGTGAGGGTGAACCGGTAGCCGACGCCCTGGCCGTCCGCCCGCACGGCCCTGCCCTCGCCGCGCGCGTCGGCGTAGGCGCCGGTGCCGCCCAGGACGGCCACCGGCGCGTCCTCGAAGCCCGCCGCGATGGACCTGTACTCCCGCATCCCGGACAGGTGCAGCTCGCCGTCGGCCAGCCGGAACGTGGACGCGCAGTGCGCGGTCACCGCCGGCGGCACGGTCGTCGAGACCGCCACCACGCCGCAGTGCGAGTAGCCCTCGCCGACCTTGGTGGCGCCGTCGGGCCGGAACAGGTCGCCGCCGCTGACGAAACCGGCGCCGACCGCGGGCGCGGGCGGCGCCGACATCAGCGTCCGCTTCGTCACCACCTCCACGGTCACCTCCTCGGTGGGGGGCGCGGCGCGCACCTGGTCGGCGCCGACGAGACCGCCGACGAGCGCGAGGACGAGCCAGCGGTTGACCTGCACGACGGCACCTCCGGGGTGGCGCGGGAATCCCCTTTCGCCGCAAGGTAGTTCGGTTATCGGGGCTGCGGTCGGTCAACTCCACGTTCGACTGAAAATTGAGCAACGAACGTGTGAAGCGGCTTCACTCGACCGAGTGGTGATCACACATGTGAACATTCTCGGGAATCACTGGGCCGACGAGCGGATCGACCCGGGGGAATCGCGCTGATAAGACCGTGGCATGACGAGGACAGCGGTCGTGACCGGTGGTGGCACGGGTATCGGCAAGGCGGTAGCGGAGGTGGGTGCCCGCGCGGTCGCGTTCGACGCCACCGACCCGGCTCAGGTGGAGGCGGCGCCGGCCGAGCTGCCCGAGCGGGTGGACGTGCTGGTGAACAACGCCGGCGGCAACGCGGCCCGCCGCCTTCCCGCGCCGGAGGGGTTGGCGGACGTGCGCGGGCTGTGGCCGGCGAACTTCGAGTCGAACGTGCTGAGCGCCGTGCTGGTGACCGCCGCCCTGGAGCCGCGGCTGGCCGACGACGCCAGGGTGGTCACGATCGGCTCCATCGCGGCCCGGCGGGGGTCCGGTGGCTACGGGGCGGCGAAGGCCGCCGTCGAGGCGTGGACCGCGGACCTGGCGTTCGCGCTGGGCGGTCGCGGCATCACGGTCAACGTGGTCGCGCCGGGGGTGACCGAGGAGACCGAGTTCTTCGGCGGGACGCTGTCCCCGGAGCGCCGCCGGAAGCTGGTGGGCAACCCCGCCAACGGCCGCGCGGGCAAGCCGTCCGACGTCGCCGCCGCGGTCGCGTTCCTGACCTCGCCGGACGCGGGCCACATCACCGGCCAGGTCATCGGCGTGAACGGCGGCTCCGGCCTGGGCCGCTGACCCACCACCCGCCCACTGACTGCCCGCCCGCCCACCCGCTGCCGCCTACCCGCTGCCGCCGACCCCGCCGCCGACCGACTACCCGCCGACCTGTCCGGCGCCGCCGTTCGCCGATCCCGCTCGGCGGCGCCGCCGCCGAGCGTCGACGCGCTGTCCCGCGCACCCGATCCGGATGATCGACCACATGGCCGAGGGGGTTTCCTCAAGCGGCCGCAGCGGGGCGTGCCGCCGGCCGACCGGGACGTCGAACGGCTGCTCGACCGCTGCCGCGACTACCGCACCCCCGGTTGCACCCGGCCCGGGAGAACCCCCTCCGGGCGATCACGGAACTCGGTAACGTGGGCGAAGCGAATGCTTTTCAACGCGACGATTTCACGCCAATCCGGGGGGAGCAGGCGATGGACATCGACCACTGGCAGCACCGACTCGCCGAACTGTGCGAGGCGCACCAGGTGCCCGGAGCGTCACTGGCGGTCCTGGTCGACGGGGAGGTCCACGAGTGGGCCGCCGGCGTGCTGCACCGCGGCACCGGGGTGCCGGTCACGACCGACTCGTTGTTCCAGATCGGCTCGATCACCAAGCTGTACACGGCCACGCTGATCATGCAGCTCGTCGCCGAGGGGAGGCTCGACCTGGACGCCCCGGTGGTGTCCGTGCTCACCGGGTTCGCGGTGGCCGACCCGGCGGCGACCAAGACCATCACGACCCGCCAGCTGCTGTGCCACACCAGCGGCATGGACGGCGACTTCTTCCACGACACCGGGCGCGGCGACGACTGCCTGGCGGCCTACGTCGCGGCGTGCGCCGGGTTGCGCCAGAACCACCCGCCGGGCGCCACGATGTCCTACTGCAACAGCGGGTTCACCGTGCTCGGCCGGATCGTCGAGGTGCTGACCGACCAGGTCTGGGACGACGCGCTGCGGGAACGCCTGCTCGACCCCATCGGCGCCGACCGCACGGCGACGCTGCCGGAGGACGTGCTGCGGTTCCGCTCGGCCCTCGGCCACCTCGGCGAACCCGGCGACGAGCCGGTGCCCTCCCGGGTGTGGGGCCTGGCCCGCTCGGTCGGACCGGCCGGGACGATCAACGCCACCGCCGCCGACGTGCTCCGCTTCGCGCGGGTGCACCTGGACGGCGGCCTGGCGGCGGACGGCACGCGGGTGCTGGCCGCCGAGCAGGTGGCCGCGATGCGGGAGCCCCAGGTCGAGATGCCCGCCCGCGCGGCCACCCGCACGTGCTGGGGCCTGGGCTGGGCGCTGTTCGACTGGCCGGGCGGTCCCGTCATCGGCCACGACGGCGCGACGGTCGGCCAGAAGGCGTTCCTGCGGGTGGTGCCGGCGGCCGGGGTCGCGATCGCGCTGCTGACCAACGGCGGCGTGCCCGCGGAGGTCTACCAGCGGCTGTTCACCGAGCTGCTGACCGAGCACGCGGGCGTCGTGGTGCCGCGGTTCGAGCCGCCCGCCGAGCCGCCCGAGGTGGACCTGTCCCGCTACGTCGGCTGGTACCCGCGCGAGGGCTACGAGGTGGAGGTGACCGTGCGGGACGGGCGGCTGCGCCTGCGCGGGGAGAGCACCGGCGAGCTGGCCGAGATCAACGCGGTGACCCACGCCGACCTGGTGCCGGTGCGGGAGGGCCTGTTCGCGGCCCGGCGCAACGCGCACGAGCCGTGGGCGCCGGTGGTCTTCTACCCGCTGCCGGACGGCACGCCGTGCCTGCACTTCGGGATGCGCGCGGCGGCGAGGAGCGAGGACTAGCCGAGCGGCCGGGTTCCGCCGGGCGGCGGCGGAACCCGGCGCGGGCTCGAAGGCACGTGGCGCGGGTCAGCGGTCCTCGACGACGATGCCGAACGCCTGGGCGAAGCTCGGGGCCAGGTCCAGCGCCTGGGCGGAGGTGATCGTCGCGCCGCGCAGCGAGCCGAAGCCGTTGCGGATGCCCAGCTCGGCGGCGTCGCGCAGGTCCACCTTCGTCAGCTTCACCTGGTCGAACCGGATGTCCTCCAGCGTCGAGCCGGGGAACGAGACCTTGGTCAGGTCGGCCTCGGTGAAGTCCACGTCGCGCAGCACGCAGTCCACGAACGCGACCTCGCGCAGCGTGGAGCCGCGCAGGTTGACCGAGACGAGCTTGCAGCCGAAGAACGTCACCCGGCTCAGCCCCGACCCGAACATCGCCACCCCGGCGAACGCGCTGTTCACCACCTCCGCGTCGAGCCAGCCGCCCTCGGCCAGGTCGGTGCCGATCACCTGGACGCCGTGCAGCCACACGTCGTTGAACCGCGACCGGCGCAGCGAGCCGTCGGTGAACTTGACCGCGGCCAGCGCCGACTCGCTGAACCGCACGTTGTCCGCCGCCTGGCCGGGGAACTCGCGGTCGGCGACGTGCGCGACGTTGTAGTCGCCGCCGGGCCGCAGGTGCTCCTCGTCGTGGCGCTCCAGGTAGGACGCGTACGGCAGGTCCGCGAGCGCCCGGGGTTCCCGCATGCGCACCTCGTCCTGGTCGCCTGTGGACGGTCTTCCGCCCCGTCACTTTCTACACCGGCCGCCGCGCGCGGATCACCGCGGCCGTTGATCGCGTTGCACCCGTTCGCGGGGCCGGTGGAGGGCCCGTCCGGGTTCGAATCCTGGCAGGGGCGCCACGAACCCCGGCCGGGCGGGAATACCCGGCGCCCGGCGGCGGGTTGGTGCCGACATGACCGACATGCCGTTCGACCCGCACGCGCTGCTCCAGCAGAGCCGGCTCGGCGTCCTCGCCACCATCAAGGCCGACGGCCGGCCCCAGCTCTCGCCGGTCATGCCGTCCTACGACCGCGCGGCGGGCGTGATCCGGGTGTCGACCACCGCGGGCACCGCCAAGGTCGCGAACCTGCGCCGCGACCCGCGGGTGGCGCTGGAGGTCACCAGCGCCGACGGCTGGACCTGGGCCACGGCGGAGGGCACGGCGGCGCTCGTCGGTCCGGGCGCCGACCCGCACGGCCCCGAGGTGGAGGCGCTGGTCGAGTACTACCGGGCCGCGGCGGGCGAGCACCCCGACTGGGACGAGTACCGGTCCGTCATGGTGTCCGACCGCCGGGTGCTGATCACGATCGAGGTCGACCGCGTGTACGGCACCAGGGTGGGCTGATCACCACTGCCCGAAGTGCACGGCCTCCTCGAACGGCCGACGCCCGCGGGTCGACGGCGACGCGCTCGCGTGGACGCCCGCGCCGGCGCTGTGACCGATGGCGATCGCGCCGATCGGCACGTGGCCGGCCGGCACGCCGAACTCCTCGCGGACCCGGTCGAAGTCGTCCGCGCCGATGCCGAAGTACACCGCGCCGAGCCCTTCGTCCACCGCCGTCTGCAGGACCAGCAGCACGGCCATGCCGGTGTCGACGTGCCAGAACGGCACCGGCCAGCGGCCCTCGTCGCGGTCGGTCCACCCCTTGTCCGGCTCGGCGTACCGGTCGAGGTAGGCGTCCTTCACCGCGAACGCGACCACCAGCACCGGCGCGGTCCTGACCGAGTCGAGCGTCCAGAGCCGGACCGAGTCGTAGAACCGCGCCGTCTCGTCGCCGCGCAGCACCAGGAACTCCTGGCCCTGCGAGTACCCGGCCGACGGCCCGCGCAGCGCGTTGCGCATGATCCGCCGCACGCTCCCGTCGGACACCGGCTCGTCGGTGAACTCGCGCACCATGCGCCTGCGGCGCACCACGTCCTGGAACTCCACGGCGATCCCCCGGTCCCGGTCGGCCTCGGCCCCGATCGTAGGGTCACCGGGCCGGTCCGCGGCCAGGGCCGTTCGGCGGGTGGTCTCAGCAGGAGGCCACGACGGCGAGGTTGGTGACCGAGTCCAGCGGGATGACCGCGGGCGCGTGCCTGCCCGGCACCGCCAGCCTGATGGTCGCGCCGTCGCCCGAGGTGAGGGTGCCGCAGGTGGTGGTGTCCCGCTGCTCGACCCGCAGCTGACCCGGTGGCGCGGCGGGCGCCCACCAGGTGAGGCCGACGCCGAGCAGCAGGCAGCCGAGGCCGGCGGCGACGGCGGCGCGGGCGACGTCCAGCTTGCGCGCGGCGGTGCGGGCCGCGACCACCCGGAACGCCTCGACGCTGCCGTGGTCGCGCTGGATGTCGGGGAGGGTGAGCGAGTGCACCTTGCCGCCCGCGGCGGCGGTGAGGGCCTGCCAGAGGCCGATCACGCTGAGCACCAGCCCGAGCGCGACCGCCGCCGTGATCGCGATCCGCCAGCTGGTGGGCACGCCGCTGGTGACGTCGCGGCCCTTCACCACCAGGCCGGTGGTGATCAGGGTGATGAACGCGGCCAGGCCGGTGCGCCACTTCTCGGCGGACGCCTGCACGGTCGGCAGCGAGTCGCGGACCAGGCGCTGGAACGCGTCGCGCTCGGCGAGGTCGGCCGGGGTCGGCGGTCGCTCCGGCAGGCTCGGTCGGTAGGTCACGGCTGGTCCTGGAGGGTGAGCTGGACCCGGAACCCGACGCCGCAGCCGGTGACGTGCTCGGGGGCGTCGGTGTGCGGCAACCCGCAGCCGCAGCTGACGTCGAGCACGACGGTCGGCGGCGCGTCCGGCACGCCGACCGACCGGACCGGCGTGACCGCCGTGCCGACCTGGTTGTCCACCAGGTGGTGGCCGCAGCGCGGGCAGGACCCGGCCACGGTCGCCGCGACGATGCCGTCGGTCACCACCGTGCGCACGGCCAGCTCCCGCGACTCGATCAGGGCGAACGCTCGTTCGGTCCAGGTGAAGGCCGTCGTGCGCTGGTAGGGAACCTCGTCCATCGTGCGATCCTCCGCGAGCCAGGGGAAACAGCCCCACTGTAGTGACGATCAGTGACACCATGGAGCGGTGCGCGAGATGCTGCGACGCCTGTTGCGGAAGCAGGCCGCCGCCGAGCCGGACCCCGCCTTACGCCCCGACCAGGACGACCGGCCGTTCATCCCGTGGTCCGGCCGGACCGAGGACCTCGACCCCGGCATCGAGGCCACCCGGCGGGTCTTCGCCTCGCTGCCGCGCGACCACCCGCTGCGCGACGAGGCGTTGAACTCCCTGTTCGGCCTGCTGCAGCAGCGCGCGAACGCCCTGGGCCGGCCCGAGGACCTGGACGAGGCCGTCGACCTGGCCCGCGCCGAGGTGGCCGCCGCGCCGGGCGACCCCGACCCGCTCGACCTGCTCGGCCGGGCGTTGAGCAGCAGGTACGAGCGGACCAGGCACCTCACCGACCTGGCCGACGCGCTCACGGCGCACCGGCACGCCGTCAACCGCACGCCCGTCGACGACCCGGCGTGGCCGTGGCGGATGACCAACCTGTCCGTGGTGCTGCGGCTCGACGCCCACGTCGGCGACCGGGAGGCGAGCCTGAACGCGGGCATCGAGGTCGGCCTGGCCGCGGTCCGGCACATGCCGGACGACCGGCCCGGCAGCTTCGGCGCGCTGTCGAACCTGGCGACCCTGTACGACGAGCGGTTCGAGGCGACCGGCGCGGCGGACGACCTGGACCAGGCGGTCGAGCTGCTGCGGCGGGCCGTGGACGGGTGGGTCGGCGACCCGCTGTCGGGCGCGACGACCAGCACGAACCTCGGTGTGGCGCTGCTGCGGCGGTTCGAGCTGGCGGGCGTCGAGGCCGACCTGGCCGAAGCGGAGCGGTGCGCCCGGCGGGCGGTGGCCGACACCCCGGCCGGCTACTGGGAGCGCGGTCGGCACCTGGCCGGGCTGCACAACGTGCTGCGGGTCAGGTTCGGGCACACCGGGGACCCGGCCGCGCTGGCCGAGTCGGAGGAGGTCGCCCGATCGCTGGCCCGGTCCGACTCCGCGCACCCGCAGCTGCGGCTGCCGATGGGCTTCGCCCTGGCCGACGCCGCCGAGCGGGCCGGCGACACCGAGGGGGTGCTCGACGCCCTGCGGCTGGTCAACCGGGCGTTGCGGGAGATCACGTGGCCCGGCCTGGACCGGCGCAGCCGGGAGCACCTGCTCGGCAACCTCGCCGGGATGGCGGGCGAGGTGGCGGCGCGGGCGATCGCCGTGGGCCGGCCGGACTTCGCGGTGGAGTCGCTGGAGCAGAACCGGCTGGTGCTGTGGGGCCAGGAGTCGTTGCTGCGCGCGGACGTCTCGGAGCTGGCCGGGGTCGCGCCCGGGCTGACCGCGCGGTTGGACGCGGCGCGGGCGGGGCTCGACGGCGCGACGGCCGATCCGACGGCGCGGGCGCGGGCGGCGCGGAGCTGGGCGGAGGCGTTGGCGGAGGTGCGCCGGCTGCCCGGCTGGGAGGACTTCCTGGCGCCGCTGCCGTTCGCGCGGTTGCGGGCGGCGGCGGCCGAGGGGCCCGTGGTGCTGCTGAACGTCGGCGACCGGCGGTGCGACGCGCTGGTCGTCACCGACCGGGAGCCGTCCGGGGTGCTGGTGGTGCCCCTGCCCACGCTGGACCCGGCCACGCTGCCGACGCGGGCGAACCACTTCCTGGAGGCCATGTCCTACGCGGCGCAGGCGCCGGTCGACACCGGGTTCCTCACCAGGGAGCGGTTCCGCGGCGCGGCGGTCGAGGCGCTGGCCTGGCTGTGGGACGAGGTGGCCGAGCCGGTGCTGACCGCGCTGGGCGTCACCGGCCCCGCCGACGAGCTGCCCCGGGTCTGGTGGTGCCCGGTGGGCGCGCTGGCGCTGCTGCCGGTGCACGCGGCCGGGCACTACGAGGGCGGCGCGACCGGCCGGTCGGTGCCCGAACGGGTGATCTCCTCGTACACCACCGGTCTGGGTGACCTGCTGCGCGCCCGCCACCGCGCGCCGGGCGGTCCCGCGCGGCTGCTGGCGGTCGGCGCGTCCGACACCGGGCCCGACCTCGCGCCGCTGCCGGGTGTCGCGCGCGAGCTGGCGGACCTCGGCGCGGTGTTCGGGACCGGGGCGCTGACCGTGCGGACGGGACCGGCGGCGACCAGGGCGGCGGTGGCCGCGGAGCTGCCCGAGCACACCTGGCTGCACCTGGCCGGGCACACGCTGCCCACGCCGGACGAGGCGAGCCGGACCGGGATCGCGCTCTCGGACGGCCCGCTGACCGTGCTGGACGTGGCGGGGCTGCGCTCGACGGGCGGTGAGCTGGCGTACCTCTCGGCCTGCCTGACCATGATGGGCAGCGGGCGGATCACGGACGAGGCGGTGCACCTGCCCGCGGCCCTGGCCCTGGCCGGGTACCGGCACGTCATCGCGACCCAGTGGCACATCGAGGACCGGCACGCGGGCGCGGTGGCGGGCGCGGTCTACCGGCGGCTGGTGGCGGGCGGCGAACCGGACGCCGCGCGCGCCGCGGTCGCCCTGCACGAGGCGCTGGTGGAGCTGCGGGCCGGCGCCCACCCCGTCGACTGGGCGCCCTACGTCCACATCGGACCTTGAAGTCCACGTTGGAGGGAATGCCGTGCCCGATCACCCCGACGAGCCGAACGCCGCCGACCCGTCCACGGTGGGCGAGCACCTCGACGCCCTGATGCGGGTGGCGATCGCGCGGCGGGACGAGGGGCGCCTCGGCGAGGCGATCGACCTGCTGGCGGAGGCGGCCGACCTCGCCGTCCGGATCGACCGGGTGCCGACCTACGTGCTGGCGATGACCGCCCTCGGCGACGCGCACACCGCCGAGGAGCGGTTCGCCGACGCGGTGACCTGCTACGCCGCCGGTTACCGGGTGGTGCGGGACGTCGTGGACTGGCCCGAGATGGAGGGCACGCTGTCCTGGCGGCTGGCCGGCGCCGAGGCGGCGGTCCGCGCGGGCATCCCGGTGCCGGAGGACCTGGTGCGGGCCGCCGCGCCGACGTCCGGGCAGCGGTGGGTGAGCGAGTGCGACGAGGACCTGGTGGAGGACGACCACATCCCGGCGCACGCGGTGAGGCGGTTCTGGGAAGTGCGCGACGGCCTGGTCACCGGCACCACCGTGGCGAACCCGCGCTACCGCCGGGGCTGACCCCGGCAGCCCGACCTCAGCCGCGCGCCGGACGACCTGGCCACTTCGTCCCGTTGCAGGTACGCCATCGCAGTGGGACCGGGGTGTCCACAGTGGAAGGAGAATCCGGTCACGGCGAGTTCGGCGCGGGCACCGGTGGCGGCGCCGCGCCCTCGGGCGCCCGTTCCAGGTGCTCGGGAAGGGACGCCCGGTAGATCGGCATCGCGGCGGCGGTGGTCACGATCGCCACCGCGACCAGGATCGCGAACAACTCCGGCGTCACCAGCTCGTGCGCCAGGCCGATGTTGATGAAGATGAGGATCATCAACCCGCGCGCGTTCATCAGCCCGCCGACCGCCGACGCGTAGCGCCAGGAGAACCCCTGCGCCCGCACCACAGCGGTGCAACCGAGGTACTTGCCGGCGAACGCGGCCAGCATGATCACCGCGAGCGGCCACCACAGGGCGCCGCCCGCGCCGAAGCCGGACACCTCGGTGTTCAGCCCGCTGAACGCGAAGAACACCGGCAGCAGCAGGATCGAGTTGAGGTCCGTCAGCCGGGTCTCCAGCTCCCGCCGCACGATCGCCGACTGCGGCATGGCCAGCCCGGTGATGAAGCCGCCGAACACCGAGAACACGCCGATGTAGTCGGTGAACCAGCCCGCCGCCAGCACGACGAACAGCACCAGCGCCATCACGTCCCGGCTCATCCGGCCCTCGCGCTCGACCCGCTCGCCCAGCCTGCGCAGCAGGGTGCGCCCCACCGTGAGCATCAGCAGCGCGAACACCGCCGCGCCCGCCACGGTGGTCAGCGCGTCGAACGGGCTGCCCGCCGCCGCGACCGCGATGATCACGGCGAGGATCACCCACGCCGCCGCGTCGTCGATCGCCGCCGCGACCAGGGTGAGGCCGCCGATGGGCGTGTTCGCGATCCCGCGCTCCTGGAGGATGCGGGCCAGCATCGGGAACGCGGTGATCGACAGCGCGCCGCCGACGAACAGCATGAACTCCCACTGGCTGGTCCCGCCGGGGCTCAGCGAGCCGAAGAACAGCGCCGCCGCGCCCGCGCCTAGGGCGAACGTCGGCAGGATGCCGGACACGGCCAGCGCCGAGGCGCGCCGCATGTTCCGCCCGGCGGCCAGCCCGTGGTCCAGCGAGGACCCGACGAGGAACATGTAGAACGTCAACCCGATGGTGCTCAGCACGTACAGGGTGTCCTTGACGTCCGCGGGGAAGACCTGGGCCTGCACGCCCGGCGCGACGGCGCCGAGCAGCGCGGGCCCCAGCAGGACGCCCGCGACCATCTCGCCGACCACCCTGGGTTGCTTGACCAGCATGGCGAGGCGCCCGCACAGGGTCGTCGCCGCGAGCACGACCGCGAGCGCGGCGAACACCCGCAGCGCGAACTGGATCTGGTTCACGAGGTGATCTCCTGGGAGGAAGGCGGCTGGCGCCGCACCGGACGGCCCTGGTCGTCGTGCGTGGCGAAGTAGCGCCGGGCCAGGCGCAGGCGGCGGGCGTCGAGGACCATGACCGTGCCGAGCACGAGCTGCGCCACGCTGCGCCACACGTCCTCCCAGCGGTCCCGCACGCGCAGGAACGCGCCGAGGACGGCCAGCCGGCGCGGCGGCAGCGGCTCGTCCACCGGCGTCAGCAGGCACGGCCCGCGACTGGGCAGCGAGCGGGTGTGGCCGACGGTGGAGTGCAGCGCGCAGCGGCGCAGCACCTCGCGCGTCGCCGCGCGCAGGGCGATCGGCGACAGCCGCCAGGCCGGGCACGGTCGGTTGGCGGCGACGCCGAACGGGATGTGGTGCGCCGCGCGGGCCGGGGCGTCCTCCCAGCGGTCCGGGTCGAACACCTCCGGGCGCGGGTGGCCCGCGGCGTGGTAGTCGGGGTAGTTGAAGCACAGCACCGACCCGGCGGGCAGCGTGGTGCGCTCGTCCAGCGCGATGTCGCCGGTGGTGATGCGGTGCGCGATGCCGAACAGCGGGTAGAGCCGCAGGGTCTCGTCCAGCACGTGGGCGAAGTAGCGGTCGTCGGTCGGGTCGGCCCGCAGCCGGTCCGCCACGTCCGGGTGCTGGGCGAGCGCGAGCAGCAGGTGCGCCGTCGCCTCGGACATCTGGACGACGGCGGTGTTGAAGAACGTGCCCTGGAGGTAGTGCACCCGCTCGGCGGGGGACAGGGACGCGGGCAGCGGCTGCCGCACGTCCCCGGCCGCGACGCGCCGGGCCAGGTAGCGGGTCAGCCGGGCCCGGCGGGCGGGGTGCCGCAGACCGGTGCACTTCAGCGAGGTCACCACGTCGTCGGCATGTCCCACGATGAGGTCGCGCGCCGCGCGGGGGCACGGCTCGCCGAACACCAGCTCGTGGAAGTACGCCGCCCACACCGGCATCATCAGGTCGCGCAGCCGGACCAGGGTGACCGGCCCGGTGACCACCTCGTCCAGCACGCGCCCGGTGCAGCGGGTCGCCGCCGCGGCCAGCGCGTCACCCGGACCGGCCAGCAACGCGCGGGTCGTGCGCGCCACGTCGTCGTAGCGCGGCCCGGCCTCCAGGTGCTCCTGGTGCACCTCGGGGCCGGGGGAGAGCCAGTACCAGAACAGGTCCGAGAGCCCGGCGCCCCGGCTGCGGCCGTTCGCGGCCGGGTGGCCGTAGACCTCCTGGAACCGGTCCGGGCCCACCAGCGCGTTCGGGAACGTGATCGCGTTGTCCCCGTTGACCTTCTCGAACACCTTGGCGCGCAGGGCGACCACCCGCGCCGACAGCCGGTGCGGCGCGGTCAGCGCCGCCGCGGCGAGCACCCCGGTCAGCCGCACCGCGCCGACACCCCCGTCCCGCGGGCGACGACCAGGTCGCGGGTCAGGTCGGCGACGTCGCGCCCGCCGCACAGCGCGAGGACGTGGTCGAACTCGTCGCGCAGCAGGTCCAGCACCCGCCGCACGCCGGCGTCGCCGTCGGCGGCCAGACCCCACAGCACCGGTCGGCCGACGCCGACGGCCGCCGCGCCGAGCGCGAGCGCCACGGCCACGTCACCGCCGCCGCGAACGCCGCCGTCCAGCAGCACCGGCACCCGGCCCGCGACGGCGTCGACCACCGCGGGCAGCGCCTCGACCGCCGCGGGCGCCAGGTCGGACTGGCGACCGCCGTGGTTGGACACCACGACGCCGTCCACCCCGTGCTCGACCGCGAGCACCGCGTCACCGGGGTGCAGCACACCCTTGAGCCACAACGGCAACGACGTCAGCTCCCGCAACCGGTCCAGGTGCGCCCACGAGGTCGAGGGCGACATCGCGATGTCCAGGGTCCCGCCCGGCGGACCGCCCGGCAGGTCCCGCATGTTCTCCGCCGCCAGCCCGGCGGGCAGGTCGTGGAAGCCGTGCTCGGCGTCGCGGCGGTGCCGGCCGAGCACCGGGGAGTCGGCGGTCACCACCAGCGCCGCGCAGCCCGCGCGCTCCGCCCGCCGCACCAGGCACTCCGCCACGGCGTCGTCGGGTTGCGGGTAGAGCTGGAACCACACCGCCGCGTCCGCGTCCACCTCCCGCGCGGCGGCGGTCACGTCGGCGATCGCCACCGTGGCCGCCACGCCGGACACCAGCACCGTCCCCGCCGCGGCGGTCGCCCGCGCGGTCGCCAGCTCGCCGTCGGGGTGGGCGAGCCGGTGGAACGCGGTCGGCGCGACCAGCACCGGCAGCGCCAGGCGGGCGCCGGGCAGGTCGACGCCGAGGTCCCGGTCCGGCCGGCCGCGCAGCACCCGCGGCAGCAGCGCGAGCCGCCGGAACGCCGCCTCGTTCTCGGCCAGCGCGACCTCGTCGCCGACCCCGCCCGCGTAGTAGTCGTAGTGCACGGGGTCGAGCACCGCGCGGGCCTCCTCCCGCAGCTCGGCCAGCCCGGCGCTCACGGCGAGGTCACCGGGGCCGGCGCGAGCCGCGCCCGCAGGAACGCCAGCAGCGGCGCCCGGTGCACCTCCTCGCTGTCCCACTCGTTCTCCAGGTTCTCGGTGACGTGGTGCTCGCCGAGCGGCGCGCCGGCGCGGAAGTGCCGCACCACCGGGTGCAGGTAGCGGCCGTCCAGCCCGCTGGTGTCCTCCTGGGACACCCGGCCCGCGTCGATGTCGAACGGGTTGACCCGGTCGTGCCCCTCGCCGTACTCCAGCGTCACGGCCACGTAGGACTCGACGTCGCCGAAGTCGCCGCGCGCGACGGCCTCGTGCAGGTGCGCGACCGGCACCTCCTCGACGTAGCGCAGGTCGCCGCCCGGCCCGACCAGCACGGCGTCGGCGAGGAAGCCGAACAGCTGCCACAGCGCCGACGTGCGGTTCACCCGCTCCACGACGGCCTCGACCGCCGCCTCGGGGGTGGGGGAGAGGTCCCGGCTCGGCCACGGCACGCCGTGGTAGCGGTGCTCCAGGATGCGGTGCAGCGCCGCCACCCCGTACCGGAAGCCGTGGATGAACCCGCTGGTCGACTTCTTGAAGTCCCTGGCCTGCGTGATGGTCCCGGCGAAGAACAGGTCGGGCACGTTGACCGACTCCCAGGCCGCCGTCTGGTCCGGGAAGCGGTCGTTGATGGTCAGCTCGGGGCGGCACTCGGGCGCGAAGATCGACGGGTCGAACCGGAACCCGGTCGCCAGGATCACCCGGTCGTAGCGGATCTCCTTCACCCGCTCGGCGACCCGCGCGAAGCTGATCCGCGCCAGGTAGCCGTCGCCGTCGGGCCGGATGTCGAGCACCCGGCCGTCCAGCAGCGCGTTCTGCGACTTGAGCTGGTAGGTGTCGAGGAAGTTGTTGTTCACCGCGCGCAGGTGGCCGACGAAGTGGGTCTGCCACGCCAGCTTCAGCGAGCCGGGACCGGCCACGTGGATGACGGCGGCGGTCTCGACCAGGTTGTCGGCGGTCTCGAACGCCGAGTTGCCGCGCCCGATGATCAGCACCTTCTGCCCGGTGAAGTCGGCCGGGTCGACCGACACCCGGTCGTAGCGCTCGGCGTGCTCCACGCCGTCGATCGGCGGCACGTGCGGCTTGGACACGCCGGTGGCGACGATCAGCCGCCGGGCCCGGTAGGTGTTGCCGTCCCGGTCGTGCGCCACGAAGTCGTCCGGCCGGGTCACCGACGTCACCGACGTCCCGTACCGGATCGGCAGGTCGTTCTTGGCCGCGAAGTCGGCCAAGTAGCGGACCATGTCCTCGGCGGCCGGGAAGTAGCGCGGCGTGTACCGGGTGAACAGCAGCTCCGGGTCGTCGGACAGCAGCGAGTTCCAGTCGGTCCGCAGGTTCAGCTCGGGGTCGTCCCAGCCGGTGATCGGCTTGTTGATCGAGATCAGGGTGCGGTGCCGGGGGAAGCGGGTGAAGAACGCGCCGGGCACGTCGCCCGCCTCCAGCACCAGGTGGTCCCGCCCGGCGCGGGACAGCAGGTAGGACGCCTGGAGCCCGGCCGGGCCGGCGCCGATGACGAGACATTCCGTCGAAACCTCGCTGGACACGACTCTCTCCTCACGTTCACGGGTGCAGCAGGCGCTTGTCCGGCTTGCCGCTCGGTGCGAGCGGCGGTTCTGCGATCGCGGTCACCCGCACCGGCGCGCACGCCGGGCCGAGCCGCGCGGTCACCAGCGCGCGCAGCGCGGCGAGGTCGGGCGCCCGGTCGCCGGTCGGCACGACGTACGCGTGCACCGCCTCGCCGGTGTCCTCGTCCGGCGCCGCGACCACGTACGCCTCGGCGACGTCGGGGTGCTCGGCGATGGCCCGCTCGATCGGGCCGACGTGGTGCAGGTTCGCGTTGACGATCACCACGTCCCTGGTCCGGCCGGTCAGGTGCAGGCAGCCGTCGGCGTCGAGGTGGCCCAGGTCGCGGGTGCGCACCCAGCCCGCCGTGAACACCTCGGCCGACCGCTCCGGGTCGCCCCAGTACGCGGCGGCCTGGGACGGGGTGCGGACGAACAGCTCGCCGTCCACCCCGGGCGGCACGGGCGCGCCGTCGGCGTCGCGGACCTCGACGTCCACCGCGGCCGGCGGCACGCCCACCGAGCCGGGCGGGTCCGCCGGGGTGGCCATGGCGATCATGCCGGTCTCGGTCTGGCCGTAGCCGTGGAACACGACCGGGCCCAGCACCTCCAACGCCTCGCGGTGCCGGTCCGGCGACAGGGGTGAGCCGGACACCATCAAGCCGCGCAACGTCGAGAGGTCGGCCGGGTCGCGGCGCTGGGCGGCGACCAGCTTCACCAGCCGCGGCACGGTGATCACGCACGCGGAGGCGCGGTGGCGGGTGATCGCGCCGGGCAGCTCGGGCCGGTCGGCGACGACGACCGTCCCGCCGGCGGCGATGGCCAGCACGGCGTACTCGAACATCACCTGGCTCGACAGCGACCCGAACACCAGGTAGCGGTCCAGCCTCGACGCCAGCTCGCGGATCGCCGGCGGCCACTCCTGCGGTCGGGCCGCCCACCCGGCCGTCATCGCGGCGTACGTCTGCGCGCACGCCTTGGGCGTGCCCGTGCTGCCGCTGGTGTGGATCAACCGGGCGACGTCGCCCGGCCTGCCGTCGACCCGCAGCGGACCGCGGCGGGCGGTGCGCAACGCCTCCGCGGTGAGCGCGCGCGGCGCGTGCCTGCCGCCCGAGCGGATCGCCGTCGACAGGTGCGGCGCGTGGTGGCCGGTCGAGTCGGTGACCACCGCGGCGACGTCGAGGCCGAGCAGGTGCCGCAGCTGCGCGTCGGGCAGCCCCGGCCGCACGCCGAGCACCCTGGCGCCCACCACGTGGGCGGCGAGGACGGTGGCGAACGCCTCCGGGGTCACGCCGAGCAGGAGCGCGACGCCGGCACCGGGGCCGAGGCCCTCGCGCCGCAACCCGTTCGCGATCCGCGAGATCAGGTCGAGCAGTTCCCCTCCGGTGACGGAGCGGTCGCCGTGCTCGAAGACCGGCCGGTTCGCGGCGGCGTCGAGCGCGTCGAGCACCGCGCGCGGGAACGGCTCGGCGTCACGCGCCCGCAAGGCATTCCTTCACGAACGCGGCGAGCGGCTGCCGGTGCACCTCGGGCAGGTCCCAGTCGTTCTCCAGGTTCTCCGCCAGGTGGTGGGTCGCGGTGAGCGCGCCGTCGCGGTAGTGGCGCACCACGGGGTGCAGGTAGCTGGAGCGGTGCGCGTTGGCCGCGTCGTTCTCCGCGACCCGCGGCACGGAGATGTCGAACGGGTCGACCAGGTCGTGGTCGGGCCCGTACTCCAGCGTCGCGACGAACCGGTGCTCGGCCGGGCCGAGGCCGCCGTCGGCGAGGTAGGCCACCGGCACCTCCTCCTCGTACCGCGCGGCGCCGTCGGAGACCGTCACCACGTCGCCGATGACCGCGAACTGCTGCCACAGCGCGGAGGAGCGGTTCACCCTGGCCACGATCGCGTCGCCGATCGCCTCCGGTGACGGCTCCAGCGGCGTCGCGGGCCACGGGGTGTCGTGGTGGCGCGCGGCGAGGATGCGGTGCAGCGCGCGTGCCCCGTAGCGGAAGCCGTGGATGAACCCGCTGGTGGCCTTCTTGAAGTCGCGCTGCTGGGTGAGCGTGCCCGCGAAGTGCAGGCCGGGGACCGTGGTCGACTCGAACGCGGACGTCTGCTCCGGGAACCGGTCGTCGATCACCAGCGCCGGGCGGCAGCTCTCGTCGAACACCGAGGCGTCGAACCGGAACCCGGTGCACGCGATGATCCGGTCGTACTCCAGCTCCCGCAGCTTCTCCACCGTGCGCGCGTAGCGGAAGCGGATGCGGAACCCGCCGCCGGGCCGCCGCTCGATGTGCTCGATCGCGCCGTCGAGGACGGCGTTCTCGGACTTGAGCTGGTAGGTGTCGAGGAAGTTGTTGTTGACCGCGCGCAGGTGCCCGACGTAGTGCGTCTGCCAGGCGAGCTTGACCGAGTGCGGCCCGGCGACGTGCACCACCGCCGCGTGCTCGATCAGCGAGTCGGCGGTCTCGAACCCGGAGTTGCCCTTGCCGATCACCAGCACCCGCTGGTCGGTGAACGACCCGGGGTCGGTGTCGAAGGTGTCGTAGCGCTCGACGTGCTCGATGCCCGGGATCGGCGGCACGTGCAGCTGAGAGACGCCGGTCGCCATGACGACCCGGGCGGCCCGCCACGTCCGCCCGTCCCGGTCGAGCACGGCGAACCCGTCGTCGTCGCGGGAGATCCGCACGACCTCGGTGTCGTGGTGCACCCGGACGCCGGTGGCGGCGGCGAAGTCGGCCAGGTAGCGGACCAGGTCGTCGGCCGCCGGGAAGTACCGGTCGCTGTAGCGGGTGAACAGCAGCTCCGGGTCGTCGCTCAGCAGCGAGTTCCAGTCCATCCGCAGGCGCTTCTCCGGGTCGGTCGACGCGGTGCGCACCTTGTTGATCGAGATCAGCGTGCGGTGCCTCGGGTAGCGGGTGAAGAACGCGCCCGGCACCGGGCCGCGTTCGAGGACGGCGTAGTCGCGGCCGTCGCGCTCCAGCAGGGCGGCGAGCTGCAACCCGGCCGGTCCGGCCCCGATGATCAGGTAGTCGTGCGCCATGCGGTGGGAAGCTACCCACGCGATCTCAGAACTCTCTGAGATCGGCCGCTTACGTTCGGTGCCGTGACCACGACCGTGACCGGCGCCCCCGTGGACCTGGGCGCGCCACTGCGCACCAACGACCTCCATCGTGCCGCGACACCGCTCGCGGTGCTCGTCGGACCCGCCGTCCGGGACCGGCTCGACCGGGGCCGGGAGCACCTGCGCGCCGTGCTCGCCGACGACGGGCGCCCCGTCTACGGCGCGAAGACCGGGTTCGGCGCGCTCGTCGGCTTCGCCGGGCGGCCGGACGAGGCCGACCAGTGCGACAACACGCTGGCACACCTCGGCGCCGGGCAGGGACCCGACCTGCCCGCCGACGTCGTCCGCGCCGCGCTGCTCGTGCGGGCGTGGTCGCTGGCCCAAGGACTCTCGGGCGTCTCCGGGCACGTGGTGGACGGGCTCGCGGCGATGTTCGCGACCACGTTCGTCCCCGCGGTGCCCCGGTACGGCTCGGTCGGCGCGAGCGGCGACCTCATCCCGCTCGCGTACGCGACGCAGGCGCTGCGCGGGCGCGGGCACGCCTACGTGGACGGCGAGCGGGCGCCCGCCGACGAGGCCCTGCGCCGCACCGGCCTCACCCCGCTGCCGCTCGACGGCCGCGACGCGCTCGCGCTGGTCAACGGCACGTCGGTGACCACCGCCGCCACCGCCCTCGCGCTGGACCACGTCCGCGCGTCGCACCGCGCCATCCAGGACCTCACGTGCCTGCTCGTGGACGTCCTCGGCGCCGACCCCGGGTTCCTCGGCCCCCGCCTCATCTCCGCGTACGGGCACGCCGGCGCGGTCACCGTCGCCGACCGCATGCGCGGCGTGCTCGGCGGCGTCGTCCCGACCGGCACGCGCCCGCTCCAGGAGCCCTACAGCATCCGGTGCTCGCCGCAGCTGCTCGGGGCCGCGGAGGACGCGCTGCGCTACGTCGACGGCGTCGTGGCCGCCGACCTGGCCGGCGTCAGCGACAACCCGCTGTTCTTCCCGGACGACGACCTCGTGGCGCACGGCGGCAACTTCTTCGGCCAACCGGCCGCGTTCGCCGCCGACGTGCTGGCGATGGTCACCGCGTCGCTGGGCAACCTCGCCGAGCGGCAGCTGGACCTGCTGGTGGACCCGACCCGCAACACCGGCCTGCCGCCGATGCTGGCCGCCGGGCCGGGGCAGCAGCACGGGTTGCAGGGCGTGCAGCTGGCGACCACCGCGTTCGTGGCCGAGATCCGCCGCGCCGCCGTGCCCGCGAGCACCCAGAGCCTGCCGACGAACCTGCACAACCAGGACGTCGTGCCGTTCGGCACCCAGGCCGCGCTGCGGGCGCACGACGTGGCGGGCCTGCTCCGGCTGCTGTGCGGCTCGCTGGCGCTGGGCCTGCGCCAGGCCGTGCACGTCGGCGGTCGGCGGCCCACGGCGCCGGGGTGCGCGGCGCTGCTGGACGCGCTGTGCGAGGCGGTCGACCCGGTGGACCCCGACCGGCCGCTGGACGGGGACGTGCGCCGGGCGGCCGAGGTGGTGATCGGGTTCGGGTGGTGAGGCGGGGCGCGCTACCGCGATCCGGTGCCGATCTCCTCGCCGGTGTCCGCCGAATCCGCGCCACCCGGCCGGGCGGCGGGCAGTTTCAGGGTGAACCGGGCGCCCTGGCCGGGGCGGCCGACCGCCTCCACCGTGCCGCCGTGCCGGATCACCACCTCCCGCACCAGCGCCAGCCCCAGCCCGAAGCTGCGCTCCGGCCCGCCCGGCCCGCGGTGGAAGCGGTCGAAGATCCGGTCCACCTCGACCGGGTCGAACCCGTCGCCGGTGTCCGCGACGGTCAGCGCCACCTGACCGCCGTCCCGCCCCAGCAGCACCTCGATCCGACCGCCCGCCGGGGTGTGGCGCACCGCGTTCGCCAGCAGCTCGACCACCGCCCGCCGCAGCGCGGTCTCCACACCGGCCACCACCAGCGGGCCGGCGGGCCGCTCCACCGTCAGCGTGATCCGCCGCTCGGCCGCCTGGTCGAGCTCCGCCTCCACCACCGCCTCCGCCAGCGCGGCCACGTCGACGGCCAGGCCCTCGAACCCCTCGGACTGCTCGTCCAGCCGCGCCGACAGCAGCAGGTCGTCCACCACGTCACCGAGCCCGCGGATCGAGCGGGCGAGCCGGTCCAGCCCCTCGCGGTGGTCGTCGGGCAGGTCCGCCGCCGCCGCCAGGCGGGCCAGCAGCTGCACCCGCGTGTACGCCCGCGCGATCGGGGTCCGCAGCTCGTGGCTCGCGTCGGTGACGAACCGCCGCTGCCGGGCCAGCGCCTCCGCCAGCGGCGCGACCGTGCCCCGGCCCACCCGCATCCCGGTCACGGTCGCCGCGAGCAGCCCGGCCAGCTCCGCGATCGCCAGCGCCAGCAGCAGGTGCCGCCGGTCGGCGAGCTGGTAGCGCAGGTCGAACACCGCCTGCACGGTGGTCCCGTCCTCGCCCGGCTGGGTCAGCACCAGGTACCGCGTGCCGTTCAGCTCCAGGTCGCGCTCCACCGCCCGGCCCGACGAGCGCACCGCCTCCAGGTCGTCGTGCATCGGGAAGCCCGGCGGCACGACGAGCAGCCCGTCGTCCAGCACCCCGTCCTCCAGCACGAACAGCCACGTGCACCCCGGCGGCGTCGACGGCGCGCCGTACCGGGCGTTGTACCGCAGCTCGCGCGTCACCTGGGCTTCCTGCGCCTGCACCATCACGGCGTACGCGATCCCGCCGACGAACGCGACCACCACGGTGATCGCCAACCCCACCAGCGCGCTGATCCGCAGTCGCGTCCGCCGGATCACCGCGCGCTCCGCCTCGGCCCACGACCGGCTCACAACGCCCCCAAGCGATACCCGAGTCCCTGCACCGTGTGCACCACCGAACGGTCCACCTTGGTGCGCAGGTAGTACACGTACGTGTCCACAATGGAAGTGGACGACGCGTCCGGGAAAACCACCCGCCGCAACGACGCCCGCGTGTGCACGGTGTCCGGGTACGACGCGAGCACCCGCAGCAGCGTGAACTCCCTCGTCGTGAGCGGCACCCGGCCCCCGTCGGGCCACACCACCTCCCGCTGCCCGAGGTCGAGGTGCCCGGCGCCGATCCGCAGCACCTCGCGCACCTCGTCCGCCCGGCGGCACAGCGCGCGCAACCGCGCGCTCAGCTCGTCCAGCTCGAACGGTTTCACCAGGTAGTCGTCGGCACCCGCGTCGAGCCCGTCGACCCGGTCGTGCAAGGCGCCCATCGCGGTCAGCATCAACGCCCGCGCCCGCACCGCCTTCGACCGCAGCCGGACCAGGAGGTCGAGCCCGTCGAGCGCCGGTAATCGGCGGTCGAGGACCACCACGTCGTAGGGGCGGGTGAGGGCCAGGTGCAGCCCGCGATGCCCGTCCATCGCCACGTCCACGCTGTAGCCCTCGCCGCGCAGGGCGGCGGAGAGCAGTTCCACGAGCTCGCGGTCGTCCTCGACCAGCAGCAACCGGAAGCAGTCGGCCGGCCGGGACCTGGAGGTGCCGTGCACGTCACCAGAATGGCACTTCCGGGTGTTCGGTCAACGTGATGCGGGGATCGGTCATCGGGGTTCCGCCGCCCCGCTCCGTCGCGAAACAATTGCGCGTTGGTCCGCTTGCTCCGTCCACTGTGGAAAGACGGCGGCGGCTCGGCCGGAACTGCTCCCGCGTCGTCACCCCCCTGGCCATCCGAGACGGTTTCCGTCCGCCAACCGAGTGAATCCGCACCCGTTCACCGGCCGTCCCGTTGACGAACGCGCCGGTCGGCTCCCACGGTTCTCACCGGGCGAAGGACGTCGCCGCCGCCTCGGCGCCGTTCGCCCGGTCTTTCGTGTGCGCGCCAACGACGAACGCGGAGCCGTCCGGACGACGGCGGTGTCGCCGCGTCGTCGTGGCGCCGGACCCAGGAGGCTCGATGGAACGCCCCTTCGCGATGCTCGCCGTCGGTGCGGCGGTGGTCGCATCCGCCACCGCCCTGCCGCCGGCGGCGACCGCGGCGGCCGGTTGCCGCGTCGACTACGCGGTGGCGAGCCAGTGGCACGGCGGGTTCCAGGCCAACGTCAAGATCACTAACCTGGGTGACGCCGTCGGCGGCTGGTCGCTCGGCTTCGACTTCGCCGACGCCGGGCAGCGGGTCGTCCAGGGCTGGAGCGCCACGTGGAGCCAGTCCGGCAACCGCGTCACGGCGCGGAACGCGAGCTGGAACGGCTCCCTGGCGACCGGGGGCTCCGCCTCGATCGGCTTCACCGCCTCGAACACCGGCGCCAACCCGGCCCCGACCCGGTTCACCCTCAACGGCGTGGCCTGCGACGGCGACCCCGGCAGCCCCGGCGACCCCGTCCTCGACCGGGTCGCCACCGCGGGCCGGGTCCAGGCGGGCGCCGACGCCCTGCGGTTCAGCTGGCCCGGCGTCTACTTCGAGGGCCGGTTCCGCGGCACCGGGATCGGCGTCGCGCTGGACGACCCGGCCGCCGACTACGAGGTCCAGGTGGACGGCCGGACCGCCGCCACCCTGGTGACCCCGGCCCCCGGCACGCACTGGGTCAACGGCCTGGCCGACGCCGAGCACACCGTCCGGCTGGTCAAGCGCAGCGAGAGCCCGTGGGCCACCAGCGCGTTCCGCGGCTTCGTCGCCGCGCCCGGCGGGGCGGTCCTGGCCAAGCCCGCGCCGCGGACCAGGCAGGTCGAGTTCATCGGCGACTCGCACACCGCCGGCTACGGCAACCTGTCCACCTCCCGCGACTGCACCGGCGACCAGGTCAACCGCACCACCGACGCCGACCGCGCGTTCAGCGCGCTGACCGCCCGCGCGCTCGGCGCCGACTACCAGGTCAACGCCTTCTCCGGTCGCGGCATGGTGCGCAACTACAACGGCGGCGAGGCGGGCGCCGACTACCGCACCTACTACGACCGCGCGCTGCTCGCCGTCGACGGCGACGTGTGGCCGAAGCCGGCGGGCTGGCGACCGCAGCTGGTCGTCGTCGGCCTGGGCATCAACGACTTCTCGACCGCCGTCAACCCCGGCGAGCCGTGGACGCCGGAGAGCCTGGTCACCGCCTACAAGACGGCGTACCACGGTTTCCTGGACAAGCTGCGCGCCCGCTACGGCAACGACACCACCATCGTCGTCATCGCCACCCAGATGGGCAACACCACCGCGTTCCTCGACTCGACGCGCCAGGTCGTGGCCGAGCGCAACAGCCGCGGCGACGCCCGCGTCCGCCACTGGTACCAGGACAACAGCGGGCTGGACAACGCCGGCTGCCACTGGCACCCGTCGGCCCGCGACCACCGGCTCATCGCCGAGCGGCTGGGCGCGTTCATCGCGACCCTGCCACTGGCCTGGTGACCGTCCACTCCGGACCATCGTCCCGCGCTGCGGCGCGCGCCGGGTGACTGTCGGTCAACGACTGGCGGTCAACGACTGGCGGTCAACGACTGCCGGTCAGCGCGTGCCGCAGGTTCGCGCGCGCGTTCAGCGTCGCGGGGTGGTCGGCGCCCAGCACCCGCTCCCGGTCGGCGATCACCGAGTGGAACTCCGCCACCGCCCGCTCGTGCCGCCCGGCGTCCCACAGCGCGGAGGCCAGGTTGTCGCGGCACGTCAGCGCCTGCGGGTGGTCGGGGCCGAGGTCGCGTTCCAGGGTGTCCCGGGCGGCCTCCAGCAGCTCGACCGCCGCGGCGTGGTCACCGCCCCCGTCCCGGGCCAGCGCGTGGTTGTTCATCGCGACCAGGGTCAGCGGGTGGGCGTCGCCGAACCGCCGGCGCGCCCGCTCCAGGGTCTCCGCACTGGACGACAGCGCGCCGCGCACCTCACCGGCGGCGAGCAGGGTCGTGCTCAGGTCGTTGCGCGCCGCGAACGTGAGCGGGTGCGTCGGGCCGAGCACGCGCTCGACGTGGGCGGCCACTTCGCGGTGGCGCACGGCGGCGAGCCGCACCAGCCCGGCCTCCCGGTAGGCGGAGGCCAGGTTGAGCCGGGCGGTGAGGGCGTCCGGGTGGTCCGCGCCGAGCGCCCGCTCCTCGTCCCGCGCCAGCGCCTCGAAGATCCGGACCGCCTGCCGCACGTGCCCGAGCTCCAGCAGCGCGGTGGCGAGGTTGTTGCGGGCGGTGAAGGTGGACACGTGGTCCCCGCCGAGCACCCGTTCGCACTCCGCCACCGCCCGCCGCCCGGCGGTCACGGCGCCGGCGAGGTCGCCCGAGTGCCGCAGGCCGCGGACCAGGTTCACCCGCGCCTCCAAGGTGGACGGGTGGTCGTCGCCGACGGCGCGCCTGCACTCGGCGAGCGACTTCTCGTACAGGGGCGCCGCGCGCGCCACGTCCCGGGCCTCCAGGTAGGTGTTGGCCAGGTTCGTGCGGCTGACCAGCGTGTGCGGGTGGTCGGGGCCCAGCGCCTCCAGCGAGTCGGCGAGCGCGGCCTCGTGGCCGGCGATCGCCAGTGCGTGCTCGCCCGCCGCCGTCCACGCCTGCGCCAGGTTGTTCCGCAGCGCGGCGACGCCCTGGTGGTCGCCGGAGTCCTCGGCGTTGCGGAGCGCGCGGGTGAAGTGGGCGGTCGCGGTGGCCAGGTCGCCCTGGTGGGCCAGGAACAGGCCCACCCCGTTGAGCAGGGCGGAGGTCCACGCCGTGTCGTCCGCGGGATCGCTGTGGTCCAGCAGCGCCCGGGCGTGCGGCAGGACCGCGCGGTACACCGGCCAGGCCCCGGGCTCCTGCCGGTCCAGCCCGCCCACGACCCGGGACAGCGCGGTGGTGGCGGCGTCCCGGGCCGCGGCGACGTCCTCGGCCCGCCGGTGCGGGTCGTCCGGGTCCGGCGTGCGGCTGACCGCCTGCACCAGCCGGTGCACGCTCACCGCGTGCCGGTCGAGGCGGATCATGCTGTACGCCGCCAGCCTGCCCAGCGCGTCCAGCACGTCCACGTCGTCGTCGCCCAGGAACGCGCGGTGGATGTCGTCCGGGGCGTACCAGGCCAGCTCGCGCAGCACCCGGCCCGCCGCCGGCGTGTCGGCCAGCCGGTCCTGGGTGACCCGCCAGACCCGTGCCATCGTCCGCCGCGCGTCGGCGCCCTCGCCGGTCGCGGTGAACACCCGCGCCGGGTACCGGTCCAGCAGCGCCAGGTAGGAGGTCGGGGTGATGCGGTTCTGGGCCAGGTAGGCGCCCGCCTGGTGGACGGCCAGCGGCAGCTGCCCGAGCTCGTCGCACAGCCGGCGCGCGCCGTCGAGGTCGGCGTCCGGCCAGTCGGCGCGCGCGGTCCCGGCCAGCAGCTCCTCCGCCGCGCCGGGCGGCAGCACGTCCAGCGCCACGGTCGGGACGCCCCGCCACCCGGTGCCGCGCCTGCTGGTGATCACCACTGCGCCGGTGCGCACCCGTGACAGCAGCACGTCCGCGTCGGACGGCGACTCCAGGTCGTCCAGCACCACCAGCCAGTCCCGGTGGGCCGCCAGCCACCGCAGCCCCGCCTCGACCCGCTGTTCGAGCGGCGCGGCGGCGAGGTCCGGCCGCACGCCGACCGCCAGTTCGGCGAGCCCGTCGCCGACCGCCGCCCGCGAGTCCGCGGTGATCCACCAGACCAGCTCGTACCGATCGCGGTGCAGCTCGGCGAACCGCGCCACCAGGGTGCTCTTGCCCACCCCGCCCAGGCCGTGCACCGCCACCACCCGACCGGACCCCTCCGTCGCGGAACCCAGTCGCGCCAGCTCGTCGTCCCGGCCGACGAACACGCCGGTGGGCACGGGGGCCCGCAGCGGCGGGACCGACCCGACGCGCTCGCCCACCACCACGACCAGGTCCCGCCCGGCCTGCAACACCGCCGACCGCCCCGACGCGACACCGGACTGGACGACCCGCTCCGCCCCGCCACCCTCGCCGTCCACCGGCAACCACCCCGTCCACGCGCCAGGAGCAGGCCGAGCACGGCCGGCTGATCACGCACACGAGAACCCGAGGACAGTGCCGGGACAACGCACTAATGCGGTCAGGGAGCCGGCGCGGCGGGCCTGGCCTGACCGGCCAGGACCGCGGCGGCGGAGGAGAGCGGGGGAACTATGCTCGGAGTGGGAGGAAGCTCCCCCATAGCCTCACCCGCGCAACCTAACACCCGCGACGGTCGCCGCGGTATCGGGTTCCACGGCGTGGCCTGCGTGCTCGTCAGCGGTCAGCGCGGCACCAGGTTCCGCAACGTGGCCAGGGTGATCACCGTCGACCCGGCGGGCAGCCCCTCCGGCCGCTCGATCCCGACGTAGGCGACCGGCTCCGCGAACGTCGCACCGGGCGTCCACGCGGTGGTCTCACCGGCCTTGGCGCGCAACAGGTCCACGAGGTGGCCGACCGTGGTGCGCCGGTGCGCGACCAGGGACCGGGCGAGCACCGCCACCGTCACGCGGTGGTCCTCGACCCGGTTGCCCCACGTCGCGCCGCGCTGGTGCAGGTGCAGCCACTTCGCCGTCCACGACCCGTCGTCGTCCCGGCGGAACACCATCGGCACCGCGACGCGCCCCGAGCCGCGCAGGTCGGACCGCATCCGCACGGTGGCCGGCTCGAACGGGCGGCCGAGCTGGTCGCGGTCCCTGGTCATGAAGCCGAACACCGACTCGGCGACGTCGGCGAAGCCCTCGCCGTCGTAGATGTTCACCTGCGGCACGACGTACCGCGCCGACACGGTGCCCAGCACCACGTCGATGAACTCCGTCGCGCCGTCGGGCGCGGAGGTGAGGTCGCCGGAGTAGTACGCGCCGCCGGAGCCGTGGTCGGTCCACGACACCTGCCCGGCGTAGCCGAAGTCGTCGTCCAGCAGCAGCACCGACAGGTCGTAGTCGGTGGACTCGCGGCGCTGCCGCCAGTGCACGAAGAACCGCAGCAGCTCGCCCGCCAGCGGCGTGGTGGAACCGCGCGGCATCACGCCGAAGCCGTCCGCGACGGCCTTGTCCGACAGCGGCAGCGCCAGGGTGAGCACGTCGGGGTCGACCACGAGCCGGTCGTGCGCGGGCAGCCTGCGCAGCAGCTCGTCGTCCACCGCGGCCGTCAGCCGGGACACGACGGCGTGGTCCAGCCCCGGCCGCTCGTCGGGCGTCGCCCAGGCGCGCCCCTCCCGGTTGACGAACACCCGGGTCGGGGTCGCGGCGGTGCGGTTGACCAGGTGCTCGCGCACCGAGCACAGCACCCGCCCCGACACGGCGCCCAGCGCGGGCTCCACGATCCCGACGACCTCCTCGACGTCGTCGGGCGCGCAGGACCGCAGCACCCGGTCCAGCGAGCGGAGCAGCCGACCGGGCGCGACCGACAGCAGCCGGGCCGCGCCGGGGACGTCGCCCGCGGCGAACCGGGCCTCGACCCGGCTCGCGAGCGACCGGACGTCCCGCTCGCCGCGCGCCACCGCGAACACGTCCCGGGCGTGCGGGAACGCGCCGTGCTCGTGCGGGTGCAGCCGCTCGCCGAGCCGCTGCCACCGGCCGCGGTGCGGCGCCACGTCGCCGAGCTTGGCCGGGTCGGCGGCGACCACGGCGTCCAGCGCGGCCAGCAGCGCCCGGCGCTCGGGGCGGCGGAACGACCGGAACCTCGTCGGCCGCAACAGGGTCACGTCGCCGCCCGAGGCCGCGCAGGCCAGCCGCAGCACGTCCGTCACGGTGTCCACGGCCACCGGCGGCCGACCCGCCGCGAGGCGGGCCGCGTTGACCACGGCCCGGTTCTCCCGCACCGGGATCGGGTCGGGCTGCTCACCGTCCGGGCAGGACCGGGCCAGGTCGCCGAGCAGGATCAGGTCCTCCTCGCGCAGCGGCGTGGTGCTCGTGGCCAGCTCGGCGTACAGCGACCGGGCCTCCTCGGCCGCGGTCCCGCCCAGGTGCAGCACCGTGAGCCGGTCCCGCACCGACGGGACCAGCTCGTCGTGCGCGGCCAGCAACTCCTCGTACGAGTGCCGCGCGCGGCCGTACTCCGGCAGCCGCAGGAGGTCCAGGACGGCCGGCGGCGGCCCGTCGCCGATCGCCTTGCGCAGGCAGGTCAGCCAGAACTCGGTGGTGTCCGGCACGCCGTCCGGGAAGTCGCGGAAGCAGGGGTTGTGCGCGACGTGGTCGGCCACCAGCTCGCGCACCGCGACGACCGCCCCGACGGCGAGGGTCCTCGCCGCGGCGGGCGACAGCCCCGACAGGTGCCGCAGGAGGTCGCCGGACGCCTTGAACCCGGCCTGGAGGAGCGTGGCGTCGAACTGCCGGGCGACGGCGCGGCCGTCACCGGGGGCGCCGGGTGACGCCGGCACGCGCAGCGTCTTCTGGATGAGCGCTCTGTCTTCGGGCATGGGACGCTCATTACAGCAGAGCGAGCCCAACCCGCGTCCGGGGTTTTCGGAGTCCGATCAGGACTGGTGCGGCGGACCGCGCGCGCAGCGGATCGTCAGGTCTTCGTCAGGTGCGGTGCCGATCCGCTGCGGGAGGATGGCCGGGTCATGACTCTTGTTGAGCGGCCGGTGAGGCCGCGCGCCATCGGGAACTGCCCGCACCCGCACACCGCGGAACCGATACGCGCGGGGGAGCGCGGACCCAGGGCGGCGCCGTGAGCTTCTGGGAGTTCGTCTCGGACCGGTGGAGCAGGCTGCTGGTCGAAGCGGTGCTGCACGTCAGCGCCGTGGTGCAGTGCGCGCTGCTGGCCGGGTTGATCGGCGTGGCGATCGGGGTGGCGGTGCACCGCAGCCCGCTCGGCTCGACCGCCGCGACCGCGTTGACCAGCGCCGTGCTCACCATCCCGTCGTTCGCGCTGCTGGGCCTGCTGATCCCGGTGCTGGGCCTGGGCGTGAAGCCGACGGTGGTCGCGCTGGTGCTGTACGGGCTGCTGCCGGTGGTGCGGAACACGATCGTCGGCCTCGGCGGCGTCGACCCGGCGGTGCGCGACGCGGCCCGCGGCATCGGCATGGGCCGGGTGCGCGTGCTGACCAGGGTCGAGCTGCGGCTGGCGTGGCCCGCGATCCTGGCGGGCGCCCGGGTCGCCACGCAGATGCTGATGGGCATCGCCGCGATCGCCGCCTACGCCCGCGGCCCCGGTCTCGGCGTCGAGATCTTCGCCGGGCTGACCAGGGCGGGCAGCGCGAACGCGACCAACCAGGCGATCGCCGGGACCGTCGGCATCGTCGTCCTCGCGCTGGTCCTGGACGGGATCTTCGCGCTCATCGGGCGGTACACCGTCTCCAGGGGGATCCGTGGCCAGTGAGATCGAGTTCGTCGACGTGACCAAGCGCTACCCCGGTATGGCCGCGCCCGCCGTGGAGTCGTTCAGCCTGACCGTCCCGGCCGGCGAGACCGTGGTGTTCGTCGGGCCGTCCGGGTGCGGCAAGACGACCACCATGCGCATGGTCAACCGGCTGATCGAGCCGACGTCCGGCCGGATCGCCCTCGACGGGCAGGACACGCGGTCGCTCGACCCGGACGAGCTGCGCCGCGGCATCGGGTACGCCATCCAGCAGGCCGGGCTGTTCCCGCACATGACCGTCGGCCAGAACGTCGGCGCGGTGCCGGGCCTGCTCGGCTGGGGCCGCGACCGGATCGCCGAGCGGGTGGACGAGATGCTGGACCTGGTGGGGCTCGACCCGGCCGACTTCCGCGACCGCTACCCGCGGCAGCTCTCGGGCGGCCAGCAGCAGCGCGTCGGCGTCGCCAGGGCGCTGGCCGCCGACCCGCCCGTGCTGCTGATGGACGAGCCGTTCGGCGCGGTGGACCCGATCACCCGCGGCAACCTGCAGGACGAGCTGATGCGGTTGCAGGCCGAGCTGCGCAAGACGATCGTGTTCGTCACGCACGACTTCGACGAGGCGGTCAAGATCGGCGACCGGATCGCGGTGCTCGGGCCGCGCTCGACCGTGCTCCAGTACGACACGCCCGAGGCGATCCTGGCCAACCCGGCGGACGACACGGTCGCCGGTTTCGTCGGCGCGGGCGCGTCGCTCAAGCAGCTCCGGCTGCGCCGGGTGCGCGAGGTCGAGCTGAGCCAGGCGGTGACGGCGTCGGTGCGGGACGAACCCGCCGAGGTCGGCCGCCGGCTGGCCGGCTCGCCGCACCGGTACGCGCTGCTGCTGGACGCCCGCGGCCGCCCGGTGAGCTGGGTGCACGCGGGCAACCCGGGGCAGCCGCGGCCCGTCGGCGACTCCGTGTCGCTGCAGTCGACGCTCCAGGACGCGCTGGAGGCCATCCTCACCGAGGGCGGCGCGGCGGTCGTCACGGGGGCGCGCGGCGAGTACGTGGGCCTGGTCGAGGTGGACGCGGTGATCGGCACCGTGCAGAAGCTGCGCGACGACCACGCGGAGGTGGGCGTGTGACGGCGGCGACCTCGTCGCAGGCCGCGGCGACCGCTCCGGCGGCGGCGCGCCGGCGGGCCGAACGGCTCCGGCTGCTGGTCCAGCCGGTCGTCGTGGTCCTGCTCGTCGGCGGCGTGCTGGCCTGGGCGTTCAGCCGGGACCTCGACTCCATCGAGCGGCAGAGCCTGAACGCCGCCGCGCTGACCTCCGCGACCTGGGACCACCTGGTGATCAGCGTCGTGGTGACCGCGCTGGTGCTGGTGGTGGCCGTGCCGCTGGGGATCGTGCTCACCCGGCCCGGCGCCCGCCGCGCCGCGCCGGTGTTCCTCGGCATCGCCACGATCGGCCAGGCGTCGCCCGCGATCGGCATCCTGGTGCTGTTCTTCCTGGTGTCCGGGATGGAGGGGCTGTGGGCGGCGGTGCTGCCGATCGCCTTCTACACGCTGCTGCCGGTGCTGCGGAACACCGTGGTCGGCCTCCAGGGGGTCGACCCGGCGCTGGTGGACGCGGGTCGCGGCATCGGCATGTCGGCCCTGGCGGTGCTGCGCCGGATCGAGCTGCCGCTGGCCGTGCCGCTGATCCTGGCCGGGCTGCGCACCGCGCTGGTGCACGCCGTCGGCGTGGCCACGCTGGCGGTGTTCGTCAACGGCGGCGGCCTCGGCCTGCTGATCGACACCGGTTACAAGCTGGCCAGGGCGCCCGTGCTGATCACCGGCGCGGTGCTGGCCGTCGGCCTCGCCCTGCTGGTCGACTGGCTCGGCGCGGTGGCCGAGACCCACCTCGGGCCGAAGGGGCTGCGATGACCGGGCGGCGGATCAGGCTGACCGCGCTGCTGGTGGTGTCCGCGGTGCTGTCCGGCTGCGGGCTGGAGTCGTCGTTCGCGCTGCCGTTCGAGGTGGGGCCGGGCTCGATCCGGCCCGTGCCCGAGCTGGCCGGGGTGGACGTCGCGGTCGGCTCCAAGGACTTCACCGAGAACCAGGTGCTCGGCTACGTCGCCGAGGTCGCGCTGGACGCGGCCGGGGCCGAGGTCCGGGACATGACCAACATCCAGGGCTCCAACAGCTCCCGGCAGGCGTTGATCACCGGCGACGTCGACGTGTCCTGGGACTACACCGGCACCGGCTGGATCAGCTACCTCGGCAACACCGAGCCGATCCCCGAGGAGCGGGCGCAGTACGAGGCCGTCCGCGACGCCGACCTGGCCCGCAACGGCCTGCGCTGGCTGGACTACTCGGCGGTCAACAACACCTACGCCTTCGCGGTGACCGCGGACTACGCCCGCGCGCACGACCTGCGCACGACGTCCGACATGGTCGAGCTGATCGCGCGGGACCCCTCCCAGGGCGTGTTCTGCCTGGAGACCGAGTTCACCAGCCGCGACGACGGGTTCCCGGGCGTCGCGCGGGCGTACGGGTTCGACCCGGGCGCCGTGCGGGTCAAGACGTTCGGCACCGGCACCATCTACACCGCGACCGCGCAGGGGCTGTGCAACTTCGGCGAGGTGTTCACCACCGACGGCCGCATCACCGCGCTCGACCTGGTGGTGCTGGAGGACGACCGGAAGTTCTTCCCGCAGTACAACGCCGCCGTCGTGCTGCGCGAGGACTTCCACACCGCCCACCCGCAGGTCGCGGAGGTGCTGGCGCCGGTGGTCGAGGCGCTGGACAACGACACGATCCGCGCGCTCAACGCCGAGGTGGACGTCGACGGCCGCGACCCGGCGGCGGTCGCCCGGGACTGGATGGTCCGCGAGGGCTTCGTCACCCTGCCCGCCACCTGAGCCGACGCCGGGTCGGCGGTTCGCCGTGCGGTGGCGCGCGCCCCGGTGTGCGGGTCGCGGCCGTGCCGGCAGCGGTAGCTGTCGAGCACGAGGACGTCGCCCACCTCCAAGCTGAACCGGGGCAGGGCAACGTCCTCGTGCTCGACGTGCCTGCCGACCCCGGGCGCGGCGGGCAGGCCGCGGGTCCCCGCCCAGCGGCCGTGGAGGTCCACGTCGGTGTCGGGGAGGAAGGCCCGCAGGTCCGCCGGCAGCGAGTCGGTGAAGGCGTGGGCGTCGAGGGCGAACGACTCGGCGTCCGCCAACGCCTGCCGGGCCCGCGGGTCGGCGGCCTCAGCGCGGGCGGGGGCGAGGCCCGTCACCGGACCACCCGGAACCCGCGCGACGACGGCACGAGCGCGGCCGCGGCGGGTGCGGCGAAGCAGATCACCGCGCACGCGGCGAGCACCGGTCCGGGCCCGAACGCGCTGATCGCCGGTGCGATCAGGGCCAGGCCGACCGGCGCGAGGCCGTAGGACAGCAGGAAGTCCAAGGAGGACACCCGGGCCAGCATCCGGGGGTCGACTTCCCTCTGCGTGGCCGTGAACCACGGCACGTTGAACAGCTCGATGCCCAACCCCGCCACGGCGTAGGCGGCCACGACCACCGCCGCGGGCACCGGGAGCAGCAGGCTCAGCGGCACCAGCCCGTAGCAGGCCAGGCCCGCCAGCGCGGTCCACCCCTGGGCGCGGGGCCGCAGGCGGGCGACGACGAGCGCGCCCACGAGCGCGCCGACGGTGTAGGCGGTCAGGGCGGCGGCGAGCACGGCCTCGGCGCCGTACCGGTCCCGGCTGACCAGGGGCAGCACCACGCCGGTCGCCGAGTAGCCGGTGGCGATCACCGCCGTGAGCGCGCCGAGCCCGGCCAGGAACCAGGGGTGCCGGCGGGCTTCGCGGATGCCGTCCAGGAACTCGGCGGTGAAGCGGGTCGGCGCGCCGCCCGGCGCCCGCCCGGCCCCGGCGGGTGGGATCAGCGCCGCCCCGAGCCACAGCACGCCGGTGGCGATCAGCAGGGCGGGCGTGTCGACCACCACGGCGAGCAGGGCGGTGAGGCCGGGCGCGACCAGGGTGGTGACCCGCACCGAGAGGGTCAGCGCGGCGTTGGCCTGCTGCCGCCGCTCCTCGGTGACGACCTCGGCGGTCAGCGCCTGGAACGCCGGTCGGCAGGCGCCCTGCCCCGCGCCGGCGACCGCGGCGGCGACCGCCATCAGCACCGCGGAGCGGCCCACGCCCAGCGCGATCACCGGCGCGGCGACCGCGGCGACCAGCCCCGCCCACAGCACCACCCGCCGCCGGTCGTGCCGGTCGGCCAGCACCCCGGCCACCGGCATGGCGGCGAGGAAGCCGACCGTGCGGGCGGCCAGGACCACGCCCAATTCGACGGCCGTGATCGACCGCTCCAGCACGGCGAGGCCGAGAATGAACGGCAGCGCCCACGTGGCGAGGCCGGACGCGGTGGAGCCCGCCCAGAGCCGGAGGAAGGCCGGGTCGCGCAGCACCGACCGCCCCCGGGCCGGTGTGACGTCGTGCACCACGCGGACTCCTCTGCGCTTGGGGACTTGATTTGAAAATGATAATCATTCAGGGTTGCGGTGCCGTCGTCGAGGTGTGGAGGGTTTCATGTCGCGTTCTGCCCGGTTGGTGGTCGTGCTCGCCGCGGCGGTGCTGGCCACCGCCTGCGCCGCGCCGGGGGACGTGCCGGGCACGACCGCGTCGCCGGGCGCGGGTGCGGTCGAGGTCGAGAGCTGCGGCGAGCGCCTGGCGTTCGACGGCGTCCCCGAGCGGGTCGTGGCGCTGGACCAGTCGTCCACCGAGACGCTGCTCGCGCTGGGCGTCGGGGACCGCGTGGTCGGCACCGCGAACCTGAAGACGAAGGTGGCGCCGCGGTTCGCCGAGGCGTACGCGAAGATCCCGGTGCTGTCGCCGAAGGTGCTGACCGCCGAGCCGCTGCGCGCGGCCAACCCCGACCTGGTGGTGGCCTCGTTCGAGGAGCTGTTCACCGCCGACCGCGCCGGCACGCGCGCGGAGCTGGGGCAGCTGGGCGTGCCGACCTACGTCAGCGCGGTCAACTGCCCCGACGGCCGGACCGCGCCGTTCGACCGGATGTTCAAGGACTTCACGGACCTGGGCGCGGTGCTGGGCGTGCCCGACCGCGCCGCCGCGCTCGTCGCCGAGCAGCGCGCCGTAGTGGACGAGGTCAGGGCGGCGGGGGAGAAGCGCCCCGAAGGGCTTGAGGTCGCCTGGGTGTACTCGGTGTTCAACGGGATGCCCTACGTGGCGGGCAAGAGCGGCATGGCGAACCACATGAGCGAGCTGGCCGGCGTGCGGAACGTCTTCGACGACGTCGACCAGGAGTGGCCCGAGGTGTCCTGGGACGAGGTCGCCAAGCGGCAGCCCGACGTCATCGTGGTCGGCGACCTGTCCGAGCGCGGCAACCCCGGCGACAGCGCCGCCGAGAAGCTGGCGATGATGCGCGAGCACCCGGCCGTGTCCCAGCTGCCCGCCCTGGTCGACGGCAAGGTCGTGCGGCTGCCCGGCATCGAGATGGACCCCTCGGTGCGCACGGTGAACGCGTTGCGCGCGTTCGCGGCCGAGCTGGACGAGATCACCTCTCGTGGCTGACGGCGCCGCACTGCTCGACCCGGCGGTCGAGCCCGAGGTCACGCCGTCGTCCGCCGCGCCGCGCCCCGGCGGCGGACGACGAGCGGCCGTGGTGGCGCTGTGCCTGGTGGTGCTGGCGGCGTCGCTGGTCGCCGCCGTGCGCGTCGGCATCGGCGGTGGCATCGGGTGGGCCGAGATCGGCCGGTCGGTCGGCGGTCGGCTCGGCCTGCCCGTCCCGCCGCTGCCCGGGTTGACCGACTCGCTGATCTGGGACCTGCGCGTGCCGAGGGTGCTGCTGGCCGCCCTGGTCGGCGCGTCCCTGGCGGTCTGCGGCGCGGCGTTGCAGAGCGTCACCCGCAACGCGCTGGCCGACCCGTACCTGCTCGGCGTGTCCTCCGGCGCGTCGACCGGCGCGGTGCTCGTGGTCGTGGTCGGCTTCGCCGGTTCCCAGCTGGGGATGACCGGTGGCGCGTTCCTCGGCGCGCTGGTGTCCTTCGCGCTGCTGATGCTCCTGCTGCGCCGGCGCGGCCTGGACTCGGTCCGGATCGTGCTGACCGGCGTCGTGGTGGGGCAGCTGTTCACCGCCCTGACGTCGCTGGTCCTGATGTCGACCGGCGACGCCGACAGCACCCGCGCCCTGACCCACTGGCTGCTCGGGTCCATGGCCCCGGCCCGCTGGCAGTCGGTGGTGGTGTGCGCGGTGGCGTGCGCCGTCGGCCTGCTCGTGGTCTGGCTGTGCTCGTCGGCCCTGGACGGCCTGGCGTTCGGCTCCGACACGGCCACCTCGCTCGGCGTCGACGTGCGCGTGGTGCGGGTGGTGCTGCTGGTGACGACGTCGCTGATGACCGCCGTCGCGGTGGCGGCGGTCGGCGCGATCGGGTTCGTCGGGCTGATCGTGCCGCACGGCGTGCGGTTCCTGGTCGGGCCGCTGCACCGGGTCCTGCTGCCGCTGTCGGCGGTCGTCGGCGCGGTGTTCCTGGTGTGGACCGACGCGCTCGCCAGGGTGGCGTTCGCGCCGCTGGAGGTGCCGGTCGGCGTGTTCACCGCGCTGCTCGGCGTGCCGCTGTTCCTGTTGGTCCTGCGCCGACGGGGTGAGCTGTGAGGATCGAGGCGCGGGGCCTGTCCTGGGGCGTGCCCGGCCGGACCGTCGTGCGCGACGTCGACCTGACCGTCGAGCCGGGCGAGGCGGTCGGCCTGATCGGTCCCAACGGGTCGGGCAAGTCGTCGTTGCTGCGGTGCCTGGCCGGGCTGCGCGCCCCGACCGCGGGCGAGGTCCGCTACGACGGGGCCGACATCGCCGGCTGGTCGGCCCGCGACCGGGCGCGGCACGTGGCGTTCGTGGAGCAGACCGCCGACACCGACAGCGACCTGACGGTCGGCGAGGTGGTGCTGCTCGGCCGCACCGCCCACGGCTCGCCGTGGCGCGGGCCGGACGCCACCGACCGGGCGGTGGCCGCCGCCGCGCTGGACCGGCTCGACCTGGCGCCGCTGGCCGGTCGGCCGTGGAAGCAGCTGTCGGGCGGTGAGCGGCAGCGCGCCCACCTGGCGCGGGCGCTGGCGCAGCGCACGTGGGCGCTGCTGCTGGACGAGCCGACCAACCACCTCGACGTCCGCCACCAGCTCGAACTGCTCGAACTGCTCGCCGCGACCGCGCAGACCGCCGTCGTCGCCCTGCACGACCTGGGGATGGCGGCGCGCTACTGCGACCGCCTGGTGCTGCTCCAGCACGGCCGCGTCGTCGCCGACGGTCCGGCCGAGGACGTGCTCACCCCCGTGCTGCTGCGGGAGGTGTTCGAAGTGGACGCCGACGTGCGGCGGGACGACGAAGGCCGCCTGGCCGTCGCCTACCGGGGTCCCGCGCGCTGATCCGGTTCGACTCCTGCAAACATGCGCATGGGGCAATCCTTTACTACATTCGGTCCTTGCAGCGCTGCTGCGACCGGGCCGACGCGGCTCGGCGACGACCGGGAGGGTCGAGCGATCATGACCTCTGCGACTGCGCACCTGGAGCACACCGACCACGGTCACGTGCACGGTGAGGGGTGCGGTCACGTGGCGGTGCCGCACGGCCGCCACGTCGACTACGTGCACGACGGCCACCTGCACCGCGCCCACGACGGCCACTTCGACGAGTGCGAGCCCGAGGACCACGGCGCGCACGACGACCACGACCACAGCCACGGCGAGGGCTGCGGCCACGTCTCGGTGCCGCACGGCGACCACGTCGACTACGTGCACGACGGCCACCGCCACGCCGTGCACGGCGAGCACTACGACGAGCACTGACGTGGGAGCGCCGTAGGGCGGCCCCGCCCCCGCCCCCGCCCCCGACGGGAGGCGGGGGCACGGTGGCGGCAGCGCGGTGGTTGTCGGAGCACCCACTGCCGGTCCGGGGGCGCCTACTTCGACGGCGCGACGAGCCCGCTGCCGCCGGCGCGGGCCGCGTCGAAGCGACGGGTCACGTCGGCCCAGTTGACCAGCGACCACAGCTTCTGCACGTAGTCCGGGCGGACGTTGCGGTACTGCAGGTAGTAGGCGTGCTCCCAGGCGTCGAACACCAGCACCGGGGTCGTGTTCATGCCGACGTTGCCGTGGTGGTCGTACACCTGCTCCACCACCAGCCGCTGCGACAGCGGCTCCCAGGCGAGCACGCCCCAGCCCGAGCCCTGCACCAGCGTGGTCGCGGCGGAGAGCTGCTTGGCCATGGCGTCGAACGAGCCGAAGTGCTCGGCGATGGCTGCGGCGAGCTCGCCGTCGGGCCGGTCGCCGCCGTCCGGGCTCAGGTTGTCCCAGAACATCGTGTGCAGGACGTGCCCGGACAGGTTGAACGCGAACGTCTTCTCCAAGCCGACGATGCCGGAGAAGTCGTCCCTCTCCCGGATCTCGGCCATCCGGTCGAGGGTGTCGTTGGCGCCCTTGACGTAGGCGGCGTGGTGCTTGCTGTGGTGCAGCTCCAGGATCTCGCCGGTGATCGCGGGTTCGAGCGCCGCGTAGTCGTAGGGCAGGTCCGGCAGCACGTACTGGCTCATGAAGCCTCTCCGGGAACTCCGTGGTGGGTTGTTGCCACTCTCTAGCAAGAACAACTTTATGGCAACTGCGAGCCGTGGCGTGGCGCGGGGCCGTACCGCCCCGTGATCGCGCGGGAACTTTCACCGGCCCGCGGGCGACAATCTGCACGTGGACTGCGACACCTGCCGCGAAGCCGTCTCGGCCCGCTCCGACGGCGAGGCCGAACCCGTGCCCGCCGAGGAGACCGACGCGCACCTCGCCTCCTGCGCCGCCTGCCGCCGGTGGCAGGAGGACGCGTCCGCGCTGACCCGCGGCCTGCGGGTGCGCCCCGCCGCCGACGTGCCCGACCTCACCGCGGCCGTGCTCGCCGCCACGCCGCCGACGCCCCCGAAGTCGCCCGCGCCGCGCGGGTGGTGGTGGCGGATGGGCCTGGCGGGGGTCGCCGTCGCCCAGCTCACCCTCGGCCTGGCGCAGGTGTTCGGCGTGAACACCGCCGACGACCACACCGCGCACCCCGGTGGCGCCCCCGTCTCGGCGCACCTGTTCAACGAGAGCACCGCGTGGAACCTCGCGCTCGGCCTGGGCCTGCTCTGGGCCGCCCTGCGCCCCCGCGCGGCCTCCGGCGCGCTCCCGGTGGTGGCGGCGTTCGTCGCCGTGCTCGTGCCGTTCTCGGTGCACGACCTCGTCACCGGGGCGGTGGCGCTGTCGCGGATCACGTCGCACGCCTTCCTGCTGCTCGGCCTGCTGCTGCTGGTCGTCGTGCACCGGACGCGCCGCACGCCCGACGACGGCGCGTCCACCTCGGTCCCGGACGGTCCGCGGACCGATCTGGACGGACGTGGACCCGCCGTCGACCCCGAGGAGCACCCCGACGCGGACGGCGGCCGGCGGCACCTGCGACCGGTGAGCCGGAAGCGGGTCGCTTGAGGGCGGTGTGACCCGGACTTCGCGGACCGGTCCGGCACGAGCCTCCGGACGCGGGCGAGCCGGCGTCACCCGGCCCGCACCACGGGCGTGATCCCGCCGGCGGCGGCCTGGGCGCGGTGCAGGGCGAGTTCGGCGGTGGGGCCTTCGGCGAGCACGATCCCGGTGCACGAGCGCTGGTCGTCCAGGTGCTCCAGCACGTCGCCGGGGCTCGCCGTCGGGTACCACTCGGGCGAGCCGGGCAGGCCGGGCAGGCGGTCCAGCCCGGTCCAGCCCTCCAGCACCCCGGCCTCGCGCGGGTAGAGCAGCACGAACCCGACGCCGCCGGCCGCGCCGTCGAGCGGGTCGGGCCGCTCACCCAGGGCGATCCGGACCATCGCCCCGTAGACGTTCACGCCCAGCGCCCGGCACAGGGCCTCGCCGACCAGCGCGCCGCCGATCCGGGCGTTGACCTCGACCACCTCGGGACCGCCGGCGGTGAGCACGAACTCGGTGTGCGCGAAGCCGCTCTCGTGCCCCGCCGCCTTGAGCACCCGGTCGATCCAGTGCGCCAGCTCGGCGCGGTCCGCCGCCGGGAAGGCCACCGGGAACGAGGCCGCCTCCTCGCGGCGCACCGGCTCGGGGGACAGCACCCGGCTGAGCACGCCGAGCAGCCGGGTCTCACCCCGCCAGGTGACGGTCTCCGCGCTGTAGAGGGGACCTTCGAAGTACGGCTCGGCCATCAGCTCGCCCTTGAGCGGGACGCCCGCGGCCTCGCGCAGCACGGCGTCGCGCTCGGCAGGGGTGCGGACGACCCACACCGCGCGGGACGAGGTGCCCGCGGAGTCCTTGACCACCAGCGGGAACGACCGCGCCGCGGCCGGGTCGAGCGGGCCGCTGCGGCTCAGCCCGTGCTCGTGCAGCCGGGCCCGGACGGCGCGCTTGTCCCGCAGCACGCGCACCGCGGCCGGCGACGGTCCGGGCAAACCGAGGCGCGCGGCCAGGTCCGCGCCCGGCAGCGCCCAGGTGTCGGTGGAGCTGATCAACCCGGCCAGCTCGGGTTCGCCGCGCAACGCCCGCTCGCACGCGTCGACGTCGGTGGTGTCGACGTCCACCACCCGCAGCCGGTCGCCGCGGCGGGACAGCTCGTGGGTGTAGATCGAGCGGTCGCCGGTGAGCAGCACGAGGTCGTGCCCGGCGGCGCGGGCGGCGTCGGCGAGGCGGCCGAGGCCGAACGTGAGGGCTTCCAGCAGCGCGATGGTCACGGCACGGGGTCCTTCCGGCGTTCCTGGACGGGGACGATCGGCCCGTGGTGGCGTCGGGCCCAGTCGATGGCCGCCCACGGCGGCGCCAGCTCGTCCAGCGAGCCGATCTCCACCGGCGCCAGGGTGGCCGGGTCGAGGGCTTCGCGGTGCCTGCTGAAGACGCGCTCGGTGTAGCGGTGGCCGGTGTCCGCGCCGATGACCACGTGGGTGCGGTCGGGGTGCCGCGCGGCCTCCCACGTCGCCACCAGGTGCGCCGCGCCCGTGGACAGGCCGGCGAACACCGCGTGCTCGCGCATCAGGCCGACGGTGGCGGCCATGGCGTGCTGGAAGTCCAGCCAGTGGACGCGGTCGTACAGCCGGTGGTGGACGTTGTCGAAGTGGATGGCGCTGCCGATGCCGGCGATGATCGCGTCCGGGTCGGTGAACCGCTCGCTGCCGAACGTGACGCTGCCGAACGGCTGCACGCCCACCAGCCGCACCAGCGGGTCGTGCTCGCGCAGCGACCGGGTCAGCCCGCCGGTGGACGCGCCGGTGCCCACGCTGCCCACCACGGTCAGCCGCTCGCCGGGTAACGCCCGGCGCAGCAGGTCGGCCAGCTCGGCGTAACCGAGGTGGTGCACCGGGTCGTGGTACTGGCGCATCCAGTGCATGTCGGGGTGGTCGGCCAGCAGCTCGCGCACCCGCTGGACGCGGCGGTTCTGGTCCAGCCGCAGGTCGTCGGACGGCGGCATCCGGTCCACGGTGACGCCCAGGATCTCCAGCTGGGCGCACAGGGTGTCGTTGACCGTGGTGGACGCCACGACGTGGCAGCGCAGGCCGTAGCGGTGGCAGGCCATCGCGAGGGCGAGGGCGTAGATGCCGCTGGAGCTGTCGACCACCGTCTGGCCGGGGCGCACCGCACCGGTGTCGACCAGGTGGCGCACCGCGCCGAGCGCGGCGTAGACCTTCAGCGTCTCGAAGCGGACCAGCACGGTGTTCCGCGCGAGCCGGATGAGGTCGGGCGCCTTGATCGCGTCGGTGACGTGCTCGTGGACCGGCGTCACCACCGCCGTCGTGCCTGTCGGGGTCATCGTCGACACCTTTCGGGTGTGGTCGTGCCGGCGTCCTACTGGTCGGCGCCGACGCCCCGCCGGTTCCCGGTGACGCCCGACTTCCCGTCCCCCCGCCGGAATTCCGAGGACCGATCACCGCCGGACCACGACTCCTGCGGTGGTGGCAGGTGGGCTGCGGTTCGGCGCCGGAGGCGCCGTGGGAATCGACGGAGCCACCTCCGCGTCGGACGCAGCCGGTGCGACAGGTCCGCGGCCCGACGCCGCCGGCGCGGGGTCCACCGGCGGCCCGCCTCGCGCGGAGGGCACCTGCGGCCGGGTGGCCCGCGGGAACCCCACCGGCCCGGCGGGGGTGCGCACGGCCACCGCGTGCCCGGAGACGGCGACGACCTCGGCCAACCCGGTGGTGATGGCGTCGCGCCCGTCGGCGCCGGCCAGGACGCCGACCACGACCGTGACGGAGCGCTCGGCGTCGGCGAGGGCGGTGCGGTGCGCGACCTCCCGGGTGACGATCGCCAGCGGCACCAGGACCGCGACCAGGATGGTCGACGCGCGCGCCGGCGCGACGAGCACCAGCGCACGTCTCACGCGGTGTCGACCAGGCGGAACCCGACGCCGCGCACGGTGACCAGGTGGCGCGGCGCGGCGGCGCTCTCGCCGAGCTTGCGGCGCAGCCACGACACGTGGACGTCCACGCTCTGCTCGCGGCCGGAGTGGCGGCGCCCCCGCACGGCGTCGACCAGCTCCGCGCGCGGCACCACCCGGTCGCGGTGCTCGGCGAGGTAGCTCAGGACGTCGAACTCCTTGCGGTTGAGCTCGACCGGCCTGCCGTCGACGTGCACCTGGCGCAGCGCGAGGTCGATCCGCAGCCCGCCGACGGCGACCCCGCGCGGCCCCCGCACGCGGCGCAGCACCGCGCCCATCCGGGCGACCAGCACCGGCGCCGAGAACGGCTTCACCAGGTAGTCGTCCGCACCGGCGTTGAGCAGCTGCACGACCCGCAGCTCGTCCCGGCGCGCGGTGGCGACCACCACCGGCACGTCGCTCGCGCCGCGCATCATGCGCAACGCGTCCACGCCGTCCGCGCCGTCCACGTCGGGCAGGCCGAGGTCGAGCAGCACGATGTCGGGCTCGTCGTGGGCGACGACCCGCAGGGCCTCCAGCCCGGTGGACACGCCGTGCGACCGGTAACCCGCGCCGCGCAGCGCGTCGGCCAGGGCCGTCGCCAGGCTCGGGTCGTCCTCCACCACCAGCGCCGACGGGGCGCCTCCAAGCGTCGACCGGCCGGGGCGCGCTCTCATCGGCCTCCTCCGTCTCCCCGTTCCGGGGCGGCGGCACGATGTGGCCGCTCATGATGCCGGGAACGACCGGGACCCCGCAATCGAGCGTCGAACACCGGTCGAACGGCGGCCGAACGGCGTCGGCCCGACGTCGTCCCCGGTCACCCGCGGGCGGATGCGCCCGCCCGGCGGGCCGAGGATGTTCAGCACCTCGACCGGGCCGTCGCCGGTGCTGCCGAGCCAGTGCGGCAGCCGGGTGTCGAACTCCGCCGCCTCACCCGCGCCCAGCACCAGGTCCTGGTCGCCGAGCACGAGCCGCAACCGCCCGGAGAGGACGTACAGCCACTCGTGGCCCTCGTGGGCGCACGTCTCCGGCGTGCTGCGGGCGGGCGGGATGATCGTCTTGAAGGCGTGCCGCGGGCCGGGTCGCCGGGTGAGCGGGAGGACCACGCTGCCGTCCACCCGGCGCGGTGTCGGCCGGACCCGCGGGTCGACCACCTCGGGGCCGCCGACCAGCTCGTCCAGCGGTAGCCGGTAGCAGCGGGCGATCGGCAGCAGCAGGTCGAGGCCGGGACGCCGCTGACCGCCCTCCAGGCGGGACAGGGTGCTCCGGGAGATCCCGGTCAGCCCGGCGAGGGCGGACAGGCTCAACCCGCGTTGCGCGCGCAGCAGCTTGAGCCGGGGGCCCGTGTCGGCGAGGGCGCGGTCGATGTCCTCGTGCTTGGTCACCCGGCCATGAGAACACGGGGCGTCCCGGTTCCGGCAACAGTCGTTGCCGGTCGGCGGCGGGCGGTCCCACCATGGCCGCGGAGGTGGTCGTCATGGCGGGGCGGGGGCGCAACGAGGCGAGGTGGCGTCGCTAGCCGGGGGAGTCGTCCGACCGGGCGCGCGGGCTCGACCGGGCGTACGCGCCGGGCGCGACGTCCAGCATTCGGCGGAAGTGGCGGGCCAGGTGGGACTGGTCGTGGAAGCCGACGGCGGGCGCGACCTCCGCCGGTGGCAGCCCGTCGAGCAGCAGGCGGCGGGCCAGGTCGACGCGGCGGCCGGTCAGGTAGCGGTGCGGTGGCAGGCCGAACTCGCGGCTGAACGCGCGGACCAGGCGTTCCGGGCCGGCGGCCAGCCGCGCGGCGGCGTCGGCCAGGGTGAGGCCGTCCGTCACGTGCGCGTCCAGCAGGTCCCGCAACGCGCGGGCCAGGCCGGGCCCGGCGTCCGGCGGCGCGGGCGCGCGGCGGGTGAGGTGGGCGCGCAGCCGGTCCCGGACCAGGGCCAGCCTGGACTCGGCCTCCCACTCGTCGCCGCCGCGCAGCACGCCGTGCAGCTGGTGCACCCGCAGCCGCAGCGCCCGGTCGGCGAACGCCGGGTGGTCGACCGCCGCGCCGACCAGGTCCGCGCCCAGGACCGCCGTGTCCAGGTACAGGACGCGCTTGCGGAAGCCCTCGGAGGTGGCGTTGCGGCCGTCGTGCGGCACGTGCGGCGGCAGCAGCGTGACCGACGCGGGCGGCGCGCCGCGCTCGCGGTGGTCCAGGCCGTAGGTCACCGTGCCGGTGTCGACCAGCAGCAACGTCCACGCGTCGTGCGTGTGCGCCGGGTAGGCGTGGTCGGTGAAGCGCGCGTGCAGCACCTCCACGATGCCCGGCACGGCGGGCCGCCACGCGGAGATGTCAGGGCCCACGTCAAGAACGTACAAGACGGCGCGCGGCCCGGTCGGCGACGGTGTCCGGGTGGAACGATTCGAGACGAAGTTCGCCGTCCTGCTCCGCGACGACCTGGTGGGCTGGCAGGCGTTGAACGTGACCGCCTTCCTGGCCGGCGCCCTCACCGCGGCCGTGCCCGAGGCCGTCGGCGAGCCGTACGAGGACGCGGACGGCGCCGGGTACCTGCCGATGCTCGGCCAACCCGTGCTCGTGCTGGCCGGCGGCAAGGAGGTGCTGGCCGCCGCGCGCACCAGGGCGGTCGGCCGCGGGCTGGTGCCGGCGGTGTTCACCTCGGACCTGTTCACCACGGGCAACGACGTGGACAACCGCGCCGCGGTGCGCGCCGTGCGGCGTGCCGACCTCGACCTGGTCGGCATCGGCGTGCACGGCCCGCGCAACGCCGTGGACAAGGTGCTGAAGGGTGCCCGAATGCACCCGTGACGCCCGCACCCCCTGGCCCGCACGGCGGCCGTCGTCCGATGATCGCCGTGAGGAGAATCGAGGTGTCGAAAGGGGAGCAGGGTGCCGCGTCTGGAACGTCCGCTGGTCGAGGAGGACACGCCGGTGCTGAAGTTCGCCGGCGACCTGCGGCGGTTGCGGCGCGTCGCCGGGCTGCCGTCCTACCGCGAGCTCGGCCGGCTGGCGAACTACTCGCCCGCCGCGCTGTCCGAGGCGGTGGCCGGGCGCAGGCTGCCCAGCCTGGCGCTGACCAGGGCGTTCGTCCGCGCCTGCGGTGGTGACGTCGAGGAGTGGACCGCCCGCTGGCGCGAGCTGGCCGCCGAGGGGGTGGACCGCGGCGACGCGCCGTACGCGGGGCTGGCCGCGTACCAGGTCGCCGACGCCGACCGGTTCTTCGGCCGCGAGGCCGAGGTGGGCAGGCTGCTCGCGCTGGTGCGCGAACGGCCGTTCGTCGGGGTGTTCGGCGCGTCCGGCGCGGGCAAGTCGTCCCTGCTGCGCGCGGGGCTGGCTGCCGGGTGGGGCGCGCACGTGGTGATCACGCCGGGCTCGGACCCGATCACCGAGCTGGCGGCGGCCCTGGCCGGCCACCGGTCGGCGGTCGACGTCCGCGCCGAGCTGGCCGCCGACCCCGAGCACCTGCGGGTGCTGCTGCGCCGGGCCGCCGACGACCTGCTGCTGGTGGTCGACCAGTTCGAGGAGGTGTTCACCCTCTGCGCCGAGGCCGACCGCGGGTGGCTGGTGCGCGCGCTCACCCACGCCGCCGGCGCCGCCCGCGTCGTCATCGGCGTGCGCGCCGACTTCTACGGCCACTGCGCCCGCCACCCCGAGCTGCTGGACGCGCTGCACCTCTCGCAGGCGCTCGTCGGGCCGATGAGCGCCGAGCAGCTGCGCCGCGCCGTCGTCGAACCCGCCGCCCGTCGAGGGGCCTCGGTGGAGAACGCGCTGGTGGCGCGCCTGATCGCGGACGTCGCCGGTCGGCCGGGCGTGCTGCCGCTGGCGTCGCACGTGCTGGTCGAGACGTGGCGGCGGCGGCGCGGGGCGGTGCTGACGCTGGCGGGCTACGAGGACGCGGGCGGCGTCGAGCACGCCCTGGCCCGCACCGCCGAGCAGGTCCACGACGGGCTGCCCGAACCGGAGCGGCAGGCGGCGCGGCAGGTGTTCCAACGCCTGGTCGCGCCCGGTGACGGCACCGAGGACACCCGGCGCCGGGTCGCCCGCGCCGAGCTCGACGCGGACGACGCCCTGCTGGACCGGCTGGCAGCGGCCCGGCTGATCACCCTCGACCGGGACACCGCCGAACTGACCCACGAGGCGCTGCTGAGCGCGTGGCCGAGGCTGGTCGGCTGGCTCGTCGAGGACCGCGACGCGCTGCGCGCCCACCGCAGGCTCACCGCCGCCGCCGAGACCTGGCGCGCCCACGACCGCGACCCCGACGCGCTCTACCGCGGCGTCCACCTCGACCAGGCGCGTCGGCTGGCGCCCCGCCTCAACGAGGCGGAGCGCGAGTTCGTCGACGCGGGCCTGGCCGCCGAGTGGGACCGGGAGGCGGCGCGCCGGCGGGGTGTGCGCAGGCTGCGGCGGCTCGTCGCCTGCCTCGCCGCGCTGGTGGTGCTGCTCGCCGCCACCGCGGTCTACGCGGTCACCGCCCAGCGCGCCGCCACCGGCGAGCGCAACCAGGCGCTGTCGCTGCGCGCCGCCGACAGCGCCCTGGACCTGTTGGCCCGCCCGCGCGAGGCGGCGGCGCTCGCCCTGGCCGCGTACCGCCTCGCACCCACGGCGCAGGCCCGTGACGCGCTCCTGCTGGCCCAGGCGGCGGGCACCGCCACGAGCCTGGGCGAGGGCCACGCGCGGCTGCCCGGCGACCTCGCGGTGACCCACGAGTTCGGCCCCGGCCCCGATTCGGGGGTCACCTACCGGCTCTGGGGCGGCGACGGGCCCGACCGGCGGCGGGCCGGCGGGATCGCGCTGCCGGCCGGGGGCTTCATGAGCCTGCTCAGCGCCGACGAGCGCACCGCTCTCATGACGGTCGGGGCCGACGACTTCCAGGTCTGGGACATCGGCGACCCGGACGCGCCGCGACTGGCCGCGACCATGCCGGGCTGGCCGCACCCCCAGGGGATCGACGCGGCGGGCACCCTGATGACGGCTGTCGAGGACGGGGCCGCGGTGCACTGGCGCCCCGGCGACGCGACCCGTTCCCGGCTGCCCGGTGACGGCGTCGAGGCCGCCCTGCCGCTGGCCGACGGCTCCGGCGTCGTCCTGATCCGCCGTGACGGCGAGGGGCGGCACGTGGAGGTGCGGTCCCTCGACGGCCGGGTCACGCCGGTGCTCAGCCGCTCCACCAGGCTGAGGCTGACGACGGGCCCGGGAGGGCTGCTGGCCGTCTCGGACCTGGACGACGCGCGCCTGACCGTGCTCGACGTGCTCGACGGCGGGCCCGGAACGTTGCTGGAGGCGGACGCGGTCCCGGAGGACGCCGTGGTCGAGTTCTCCCGCGACGGACGGGCCGTGACGGCGGTGAACCAGGACTCGGTGCGGGCGTGGGACCTCGGCGGTGGCCGGGAGCTGGTGGCGGTGCGCGCGCCGGGGAGGGGCTTCGACCTGGCGCGCTACGAGCCCGCCGACGGTGAGCTGCTGCTGCTGGAGTCGCGCGGCGGCGCGCTGTGGCGGCTGGCGGTGGACGTGGACCGGGTGGTGCGCGAGGTGTGCGCCGACCCGGCCGACGTGGACTGGGCGGCGCACTTCCCCGGGGTGCCGGAACAACCGCTGTGCCCGTGACGGCGCCGGGCGGGTGCTCGCACCACCCGCCCGACGCCCACCGCGGACCGTCAGCCGAGCCGGTAGGCCCGGATCACGGTCTGGCTCAGCTCGCCGCCCCGGTCGTCGGCGGCGCGCACCCGCAGCGAGGCGAACGTCCCCGGCTCGGCCCGGTTGCCCACCAGCGCCACCCGGCCCAGCACCGGCAGGCTCGTCCAGCTCGCGCCGTCGTCGTAGGACACCTCCACCCGGAAGCGGCGCAGCGGCGGGTTGTCCACGCCGCGCTGCCCGTCCACCACCAGCGGCACGGTCAGCGGTCGGTACGCGGGCGCGCTGCCCGTCCCGTCCAGCGCCGGGGTGAACCGCACCACCGACATCGGCAGCCGCCGCTCACGCGTCGTGGTGTCCGAGCGGAACGTCCAGTCCACCTCGATGCGGGTGCTGAAGTCCGAGACCTCCGGCGCGCGCGTCACCTCGGTCCGCGCCCGGAACACCGCCGGTCCCGGCGGCACGGCGAACACCCCGTGCCCGCTGTTGTCGTTCTCGCCGACCAGCACGCCGTCGCGGTACAGCGCGGTCCGCGCCGACGTGGTCCTGGAGTAGCCCTCGTTGCCCTCCCGGTCACCGAACAGCGACAGCGACACCGACACCTCGTTCCCGGCGCGCGTCAGGTTCGGGTAGGCGCCCGAGTACATCACCGGACCGATGACGGGCGCGCCGAACGACCGGTCGTAGGTCCGGCCCGCGCCGTACCGCTCCTCTTTCCCGCTCATCAGGCCCCCGTCGTCGAAGAACAAGGTCTGCCAGGTCACGCCCGGCGTCGTGTGCCGCGTCGAGGTGGGGGAGGACGTCACGTCGGCGAGGAAGCCCGGACCGGCAGCCCCGGACGGCGAGACCACGGAGCCGACCAGGTCGCGCGGCCCGCCCAGGTCCTTCAGGGCGATCGTCGTGCGCACCCTCGCCAGGTCCGCCGGACGCGGCCGGCGCACGAACCCGTCGGGCACCCGCCCCTGCTCGACCCACCCCAGCCAGTAGGACGCCGACGGCGCGACGGCCGCGGCGGACACGAACACGTCCAGCTCACCGGCGGGCAGCGACGGCCCCGCGTGGCCGATCCGCGTCCCCGCCGGGAAGCCGCCGGGGTGGTGGAGGCCGAGGCTCAGGGTGTCCTCTCCGAGCCTGCGCTCGACCACCAGGCTGTGCTCGCCGGGCGTCGCCGCCGGGTCGGGCGCGACGACCTCCAGCGGTCCGGCCGAGCGGGCGTCCAGGACCACGTGCGTCGGCCCGTCCACCCGCAGGTCCGGCCGGGTGACGATGGTGTGCGGCCCCTCCTCCGGGCCGATCAGCGACTGCACCAGGTAGTTCCCCCGGGGCAGCCGGGCGGCGCCGTCCCGCACGTAGGTGTGCGCGCCGGTGGCCACGTCCACCAGGTGCGTCAACCTCCGGCCCTCGGGCGCGCCGGGGTGGTCGAAGGTCACCGGGTGGCTCTCCACCTCCCGGTTCAACCCGACCGGCGTCCGCAGCACCTCCGCGCCGCCCGCGGTCGCCACCACCGAAGCCGAGTGCGCGCCGTCCACCGACGTCTGCCGCGCGTCACCCGTCACAGCGACTTCGGCGGTGCCTCCCGCCGGGACGGTGACCTGCGTCGGGTGCACCGAGAACACCGCTTGCCCGTGCCCCCCGGCCCGCACGGCCAGGTCCAGTGCGACCGGCTGCGCGCCGTCGTTGCGGTAGACCAGCGGTTTCGTGACGGGCAGGTCGTCGTCGTGCGGCCACTCGTGCCTGCCGAGGACGACCGACGTCGGCTCGCTGGTGATCGCGGTGGTCAGCGCCGCGCCGATGTCCAGCCGACCCGAGCCCTGCTCGTGCACGCCCAACGCCGGATTCGGCCGCGCCGACGCGGTCAGCGCCGCCTTGAGCCGCGCGCCGCTCCAGTCGGGGTGCCGCTGCGCCAGCAGCGCCGCCGCGCCCGCGACGTGCGGCGAGGCCATCGACGTGCCGGACAGGGCCATGTGCCGCTCACCGACCGGCGTGCCGAGGGGTTGGCCGGTGCTCGCCATGGCCGCGACGACGTCCACCCCCGGCGCGGTGATGTCCGGCTTGACCGCGCCGTCCGCGACCCGCGGTCCGCGGCTGGAGAACTCGGCCAGGGAGTCGTCGCGGTCCACCGCGCCGACGGTCAGCGCGGAGTCGGCGGTGCCGGGGGACAGGACGGTGCCCGCGCCGGGCCCGGCGTTGCCCGCCGAGACGACGAACAGCGTGCCGTGGCTCGCCGACAACGCCTCCACGGCCGCCTCGACCGGGTCCACGTCATCGCCGGCGACCAGGCCCAGGCTGACGTTGACCACGTCCGCGCCCTGCTCGGCGGCCCAGCGCATCCCCTCGACGATCGCCGACTCCGGGCACATGCCCCGGGCGTCGCACACCTTGGCGTCCAGCAGCCGGGCGTCCGGCGCGACGCCCCGGTAGGGCGCCCGGTGGCCCGCGATCGTGGCCGCGACGTGCGTGCCGTGGCCGAAGTGGTCGATCCCGTCCTGCTCGCGGGTGAAGTCGCGCCCGGCGACCTCCCGCCCGACCAGGTCCGGGTGGTCGCCCTCCACTCCGGTGTCGACCACCGCGACCGTCACGCCCGAGCCGGTCAGCCCCCGGGCCCACGCCACCGGCGCGCCGACCTGCGCCGTGCTGCGGTCCAGCAGCGGGCGGGCCATCCCGTCCAGCCACACCTTGCCGCCGCCCTCGGGCAGCTCCAACCACCCGGTCGCCTTCGGCACCTCGGCCGCCACCGCGGCCACGGCGGGCAGCGCCCCGGCCACCCGCGCCCCGGCCGGGGGCCGACCGGTGACGATCACCGGCACGGTGTCGCGCCGCGCGTCGTCGTACCCGGCCTCGACCAGCCCGGTGACGTCGAACAGCCGCTGGTCCACCCGCCCGTCGGCCAGCGCCCGCGCCGCGTCGGCGGGCACGACGCGCAACCGCCCACCGTGCCGGGTGACCAGGAACGGGACGTGCCCCCGGCGTGCGCCGGGGGTGATCGAGACGAGCCGGTCGCCGTCGAGGACGACCCGGTCGCCGGTGACGAGCGTGACGGTCTTCCTGTCGTCCGGTAACGCGCGGCTCGGCGTGCCGCTGCCCGGTGCTCCGCCCGGCGTCGTCGGTTCGGCGTGCGCGGGGGTCGTTCCCACCAGCACGGCGGTCAACGCCAGCGCCACTGCTCTTCGCGGCACGGGGCCTCCCTGTTCGCGGGTTCTGGGGTGGAGCCCGTGCCGCGGGCGGTGTGCGCGGCACGGGCCCCGGTCTGCCGGTGCCGAGTGAAGCGGTGGAGCGCGTGTTCAGGTTCGCCCACCGCGAGCTGAACAACGTGATCCGAACACCGCCCGGGGGGCGGTTCGCCGGGGAGGCGCCGGCACCGCCCTTCTGCGGAGTCCGCGGCCCTCCTCGCGCGGACAATGCTCGCGGGGAGGGCCGCGGAGAAAAAATCTTGGAGGAAACCGGGGAGGACGCGCGCGTCGCGCCCACGTACGTCCCGACGAGGCCCGACACCTCTAGGAGACGACATGGCCGTCACACGTCCCGAACCGCCGGACCCCGCACCGGCCGCCGTCCCCAGCGTGGAGGACCGCCTCCGCGCCGGTGACGAGACCGCCGAGCGCGAGCTGTTCGAGCTCTGCCAGCGCGATGTGCGCGCCTACCTGCGCCCCCGCCTGCCCAACTCCTCGGACCTGGACGACTGCGTGAGCGAGGTGGTGGCGCGGGCACTGGACGCCGTGCGCCGCGGCCGGGTGCCGCAGTCGTTGCGCGGCTGGCTCTTCGGCATCGCGCGCAACGTGCTGAAGGACCGGTACAAGGTCAAGGCGCAGCCGTGGGTCGAGCTGCCCGACGAGGTGCCGTGGGAACCCGGCGAGCCGAAGCTGGACGTGGACCCCGAGTACCGGCCGCACCTGCCCGCCGACCTGGAGCACCTGCTGGGCAAGCAGCAGCTGTGGCAGGCGGTGCGGGACGCGGTCGCGGGGATACCGGCGTCGCTCCAGCCGTTGATGACGGCGCACCTGGAGCAGACGCGGCAGCGCGGCGAGCACGTCGTCGGCGCGGAGCTGGCCCGGGTGGTCGGCCTGCCGGTGCGCAACGTCGACCGGCAGCTGAAGCGGGCCCGTGACGCGACCAAGGCGGCGGTCGGCGCGCTGGTGCTGGTCCGGCACGGCGAGGGGCTGTGCCCGACGCTGAACGGGCTGGCGCCCAGCGGGAAGGACGTGGTGCTCGACCCGTCCGCCTCGGTGGCGGTGACCCGGCACGCGGCCGGCTGCCGGGTCTGCGGGCCGCGGCTGGACGAGACCGCCGAGTACCGGCTGTGGGCCCTCGGTCCGGGACTGCTCGGGCTCGTCCCGGAGGACGACGAGGAGCAGCGGCGGCTGCTGCTCGGGCTGCTGGGGCGGTCGGGTGACGCCCCTGTTCCAGCCGCGGGGGTGGCTGTGCCGCTGACGCCGTGGCGACCGCTGGAACGCCTGCGGGCGGCGGCGGAGCAGATCGCGCTCAGCCCGCGCGTGAACGCTGTCATCCGGCTCGTCGACCAGCACCCGGAGCTGGTGCGGCGGGTCGCCGCGGGCGCGGCCGGTGTGGTCGGCGCGACCGCGCTGCTGGTGTCGTTCCTGGTGGGACCGGACGCGGCCCGCAACCCGGCCCAGGGCCTGCCCGGCCGTGCGACGACCACCGACGCCACCGCCACCAGCTCCGCTGTCGCCGGGTCCGCTGTCGTCGGGCCGGGCGCCACGACCGCGCCGCTGAGGGGCGCGCGGTTGATCGCGAACCTCCCGGACGGCACCGATGGCACCGATGGCACCGACGCGGCGGACCCCGATGCCACCACAGACCCCGCCGCGCAGCCGACCACCACCGCGGCCACCACCACGACCACGACGGGGCGGCAGGCCCCGTCGTGGAACGGCGAGATCACCGTGGACGCCACCACCCTCGGCTACACGGGGTTCTCGCTGTCCGCCGTGCCGGGCACGCTGTCCGCCGGCCGCGCCCACGTGCTGCGCGTCCCGCCCGGCGACCACCGGATCACCACGTCCGCCTCCACCTCGATCCCGTTCCACGTCGCCGACGACGGCGGTGTCTCCTACGCGCCCGAGCACGAGGGCGCGCTGGGCGGCCGGGGCACCTCCACGCTCGCGCTCCGCGGCCTGCCGGTCGTGCTGGACGCCACCGGGGTGGACTACCAGCAGGTGACGGTCACCGGCGCCGGCTGGCCCATGCCGCGGTCGCGGGCGGTGCGCGAGGTGCGGCTGCTCCCCGGCGCGCACGCGCTCCTCACCAGTGCGGGCAGCCGGTTCGACTTCGAGGTCACGACGGCGGGCCGGGTGAACTACCGCCCCGAGGCGGACCGCTGGCTCGACGGTGGCGGCACCTCGACGCTGGCGCCGCGCGGCACGCCGGTCGTGCTGGACGCCACCGACGTGGACTACTCGCAGGTGACGGTCACCGGCACCGGGTGGCCGGGTCCGGTGGAGGTGCGCACGGTCCACCTGCTGCCGGGCGCGCACGCTGTGCACACGGAGGCGGGCGGCCGGTTCGGCTTCGAGGTCGCCGAGGACGGCACGCTGGCGTACCAGGCGGAACTGACCGGTCTGCTCACCGGCGCGGGCGGGACCACGCTGGCCGTGCACGGCGCGCCGACCAGGGTCGACGCCACCCGGTCCGGACAACCGTGGTTCGCGATCGGCGGCGCGGGCTGGTGGAACTCCTCCGCGCCGCACGACTTCCGACTGCTGCCGGGCACGCACACCGTCCACCTGCACGACGGCCGCAAGTGGACCTTCACCACGGACCGCGCGGGCCTGGTCGACTACGCACCCACCCTCGACCCGCTGCTGGAGGGCCGCGGCACGGCGACCCTCGCGTTCCGCTGAAGCGGCAGGGCGGCCTCCTGGGCCAACAGGAGGCCGCCGGACTCCGGGGCTCGGCTGCACGGCGCGCGCTCGGAGTCGTTCTGCTTCGTTCCGCGGGAACACGCCGAACCTACCGGGCCCCGAGGGCGCGAAGCCAAGCCGTTGGACGCCGTGGGACGGCCGGTAGCTGCGCGAACACCGGTCATGCCGGTGGTCGTGGCCGGCACGTCCCTCCGACACCGTGATCGGCCGCGATCCGGGGTGTGCACGCGGTGGGACGTGCTGGGACGGCGCGGGGCCCGCGTTCCGCGAGGGGGTGGAGCGCCGTCACCAGCGGAACTCGTGGTGAAGCGTGGAAACGACGAGGTGGCGGTGGTAAGCGTTGTCAGGTCTGGAAATGGGGCCAGACCTCGCGCGGGCAGGGCCAAGTGCCCGTGCGGGAGCCGACTCATCGGCCGACGATCGGCTGCACGGCGTCGCCGCCGGTACCGGGGGGTACACCAGACCGCGGCGACGCCCTCACACAGGAGGGCGACTCATGGGCTTGACCCACCTCTCCGACGCCCGGCCCACGGCCGGCGTCCGCGACCACCGGCCCGACCGCGGCGGGTGGGCGTTATGACAGCGCCGCAGACCAAGCACGGCACGCGCCGGACGTCCGCGGTGGCGTTCCTCGGCGCGGTCCGGGTCGAGATGAGGCGGGCCGGGCTCTCGGCGTCCGACCTCGCGCAGGACATCGGCCGCTCCACCGAGACCGTGCGCGACGGCGTGCAGCGGCGGATCCGCGAGTGGCCGTTCTACCGGCGCGTCCTGAACGCGTGCGGCGCGGACCGGTCGACCGTCGAGCACCTGCACAACGCGTGGCGGCAATGGGACACCGCGAAACGGGCCGGCGGGTCGAGACCGGCGAACGTCGTGCCCATGTCGCGATTCGTCCCCGAAGCCCGCGAAGTGGAGCCGCGCGCGATCCCGGTGGCGACCAGCGAACTGGAGGCGAGCACCCCGGCGGCGTTCATCGCCCTGCTGCGCCGCGTCCAGGTCCGGTCCGGGCTCACGCCGGCCGAGGTGTCCGTCCGCGCCGGGATTCCGCGCAGCACCGCCTACCGGTTCGTCAACGACCAGAAGAACACCTCCCTGCCGACGAAGATGGAGCAGGTCCGGGCGTTCGTGGCCGCGTGCGGGCTGCCGGAGCCGCAGGTCGAGCGGGTCGTGGTGCTGTGGTGCGAGCTGCAGGGCGGCGGCGTGCCCGCCGACGCGCCGACCGGAGCGCCCGCTGACCCGCCCGTCGACGACCCCGTGGTCGTGGTGGACCGGTTCGCGCCTGATCCGCCCGTCGTGCCGGAGCAGCGGGTCATCGAGATCGACAGCGCGCGGCACGTCCGCGAGGTCGTCGTGCCGCTGCTCACCAGCGTGGCCCGGCCACTGCTGGCCATGGCCTGCGTCCTGGTGGCGACCGCGCTCACCGCGGGCCTGGTGATCGCCTTCAGCGCCTGGCCGGCCTTCACGCAGCTGCTCGCGGTGCTGGGGATGGCGCTGCTCTACGCGATGATCGCCACGGGGTGGTGCGTCGGCGCCGGTCTGCGGGACGACGCCGAGCCCCGCCCGCGCCCGTCGGCGGACGGCGGGCTGGCCTTCGAGGACGTCGTGGCCGCGCCCGCCGTGATCGGGCTGGACGGTTGGGGTGAGCCGTGCCCCTGAGGTCGCCGTTCGCCGGGCTCAGCGAACGGGAGTTCCAGGTGCTCGAAGTGATCGCGCGGGACAAGACGGACCGGGAGATCGCGAACCACCTCGGAATTCGCGAGCGGACCGTGCGGGCGCACGTCGGCAGCATAATCCTGAAACTCGGCGTGGCCTCCCGGGTCGGCGCCGCGGTGGCGTTCGCCGAATGGCAGGCGGGCGGCGGACCGCGGCGGTGCTCGTGCCTGGCGGAAGCGCCAATAGTGGAACTCCGGCCGGAAATGGCACGATAGCCGTGCAAGGGGGAGCCGGAAAAGCCCGGAGCGAATACCGGGCGTCCGCGTCGAGCCGGTCCCGATCAGGGGGGTGGGGACCGGCTCGACCACTCCGGCCGACACCCGATCAGCGGTCTGCGGTCAGCGGTCGGTGGCCGGCCGGGAGCCGTCGGCCAGGCCGTGCAGGTTCGCGATCGCCGCGTTGAGCAGCTTCGCCAGCTGCTCCTCCTGCTCCTCGGTGAACCCGGTCAGCATGCGCTCCTCGATGGCCCTGGCGCAGTCCTCGCCGCGGCTCAGCACCGCGCGCCCCTCCTCGGTCGACCACGTCTGGAGCACCCGCTCGACGTCCGGGTGCGGCTCGCGCCGGATCAGGCCCTTGCCCTCCAGCTGACCGATCAACTGGTGCATCCGCTGCGGCGTGAGCTCGCTCAGCGCGGCCAGCTTGGCGACCGACTGCCCCTCGTGGTCCCGCACCTGGGTGAGCGCCGCGTACTGGGAGAAGGTCAACCCGAGCGCGCCCAGCTCGGCGTCCACGGCGTCGCGGAACCCGTAGTGCGCCGCTCTGAGTACCCATCCGATCCCCGTCACCCGAAAGACGTTATCACGCTTGAGGGTTATCAAGTCCCTTGACAGCACTCAACCTCGTTACTAGCGTCAGCGGCAGCGCGAGAGGTCAGGACACGCGAGGGGCGGAAATCGTGCGAACAGTCAGCAAGACCGGCATCCACTGGCTCGGCGAGCCGGGAGCGTCCCAGGACCCCGCGACGGTGGGCGGCAAGGCGGCGAACCTCAGCCTGCTGGCCGCCCGGTTCACCGTCCCGCCCGGCTTCTGCGTGGTCGGCGCGTCCACCGACGGCGAGCCCCCGTCCACCGACGGCGAGCCCGCGTTGGCCGAGGACGCGATCCGGGCGGCCTACCGAGAGCTGTCGCACGGCGCGGGGGACGTCGCCGTGGCGGTGCGGTCGTCGGCGGTGGACGAGGACGGCGAGGACGCGTCGTTCGCCGGTCAGAACGAGACCTTCCTGAACGTGCGCGGCGCGGCCGCGGTGATCGCCGCCGTGCGGGACTGCGTCGCCTCCTTCGGCTCCGAGCGCGCCCGGTCCTACCGGCGGCAGCGCGGGCTCGGCGACGTGCCGCGGCGGTACGCGGTGCTGGTGCAGCGACTCGTGGTCGCCGACGTCGCCGGGGTGGCGTTCAGCGTCGACCCGGTCACCGGCGACCCGGACCACGTGCTGATCAACGCGGCCTGGGGCCTCGGCGAGAGCGTGGTGGGCGGCGCGGTCACCCCCGACACCTACCTGTTCGACACGACCGCGGACGCCGTCGTGCCCCGGGTCGCGGTCAAGGAGGTGATGACGGTCGCCACGCCGGGCGGCACGGCGGAGGTCCGCGTGCCCGAACGGCTGCGCGAGCACCCGTGCCTGGACGACGCCGCGGTGCGGACGACCGCGCGGCTCGCCGTCGACCTCGAAAAGGCGATGGGCCGGCCGGTGGACGTCGAGTTCGCCTGGGCGGGGGACCGACTGCACCTGCTGCAGTGCCGACCCGTCACGACCTCGGTCCGGCAGCGCGAGAACGGGGCCGAGGCGTGACCGCGCAGGTGCGGGACTTCCCGGTGCGCTGGCAGCAGCCGGGCGACGAGTCGGTCCAGTGGCGGTTCTTCGTCCAGAGCTTCCCCAACCAGGTGCCGCCGCTGGAGTTCGACGTGCTGGTGCGGCGCATCATGGCGGGCGCCGACCACGCCTTCGCCCGGCTCAAGGGCTCCTCCCAGGGCTCGCTGGCGCGTCGGGTCAACACCTACGTGTACCGGGCCGCCGCGCCGCAGACCTCCGACGCCGCACCGGAAGCCTCGGTGCCGGACGCGCTGCGAGCCCTGCGCGACGCGGTCGACGACCTGCCGCGGTCCTGGGCGGAGGACCACCTGCCGCGGTTGCGGGCGTTCCTGGACGACTTCGGCGGGGTCGACCTCGGCGGGCTGCCGGACGCGGACCTCGCCGCGCACTTCGAGCGGGCCTGCGCCGAGCTGGGCGAGCTGTGGGAGCGGCACTTCCTGATCCTGTTCCCGGCCGCCGCAGCGGTGAACGAGTTCGAGCGGACCTACCGCGACCTGTTCGGCCAGGACGGCGCGCTCACGCCGTACCGGCTGCTGGGCGGCGTGCCGAACAAGACGGTCGAGGCGGGCAAGGCGCTGTGGCGGCTGAGCAGGCTGGCCGCCGACGTGCCGCCGGTCCGCGAGGTGCTGGAGCGGACCGAGCCGGAGCAGGTCGTCCCGGTGCTGGAGACCGCCCCCGAGGGGCGCGCGTTCCTGGCCGAGCTGCGGGACTTCCTGCGCGCCTACGGCCAGCGCGGCGACATGTGCAGCCTCACCGCGGAGAGCTGGCTGGAGGACCCGGCGCCGGTCGTCCGCACCATCGCCAGCTACCTGCGCCGGCCCGACAGCGCCTCGCCGGAGCTGACCCAGCGGCGCGCGGCCGAGGAGCGCGAGGAGGCCGTGGGCGGTGTCCGCGCCCGGCTCGCGGGCTACCCGAGGCCGGTGGCCGAGCTGTTCGAGCAGCTGCTCTCGGTCGCGCAGGTGGGCACCGCGCTCACCGAGGAGCACACCTTCTACATCGACTACGGCGGCGTGCACCAGGTGCGCCGGATCGTGCTGGAGCTGGGTCGGCGGCTGGTCGACCGCGGCGCGCTGGCCCGTCGCGAGGACGTGTTCATGCTCGGGGACGAGGACCTGCGGGCCGCGTTCACCGCGCCGGGCACGGTCGACGTCGCCGCCGCGGTCCGGGCGAACGAGGACGAGATGCGGCGGTTCGCCGGGGTCGCGCCGCCGCCGGCCATCGGCTCCGGCGCGCCGCCCGCGATGTCGCCGACGTTCATGGCGTTCATGCGCAACATGTCCGGCATGGGCGGACCGCCGCCCGGCGCCGTGCCGCCCGCCGAACCCGGCACGGTGCGCGGCGTCCCCGGCTCGGCGGGCGTCGTGCGCGGCGTCGTCCGGGTCGTCCGCACGCTGGCCGAGTCGGACCGGCTGGGGCCGGGGGAGATCCTGGTCGCGCCGACCACCGCGCCGCCGTGGACGCCGCTGTTCGCGGTGGCGGGCGGCATCGTCACCGACACCGGTGGCGTGCTGTCGCACTGCGCGGTGGTGGCGCGCGAGTACGGCGTGCCCACGGTGGTCGGCGCGGCGGGCGCCACGAGCACCCTCGTGGACGGCCAGGTGGTCGAGGTGGACGGGAGCACCGGGGTGGTCCGGGTCGTCGGTGGGCCGTGAGCACCGCCCGCCCGCGGCGGGTCCCGGCGATCGTCGCCGGCGTGGTGCCGGCGATCGTCATCGGCCCGCTGAACTCGACCATGGTCGTGGTGGCGCTGCCGGACGTCTCGCGGCACTTCGGGCTCCGGCCCGGCGCGGAGAGCGCGATCGTCACCGCGTACCTGATCGCGATGGCCTGCCTGCTGCCGGTGGCGGGCAAGCTCGGCGACCGCCACGGGCGTCGCCGGGCCGTGCTGTCCGGCCTGGTCCTGTTCTCCGCCGCCTCCGCGGGCGCGGCCCTGAGCGGGGACTTCGCCCTCCTGGTGGGCTTCCGCGTGCTGCAGGCGGCCGGCGGGGCGCTGCTGCTGCCCAACGGCATGGCGATCCTGCGCGACGTGGTCCCGCCCGACCGGCTCGGCCGGACCCTGGGCGTGGTCGGGGTCGCCGCCCCGCTGGCCGCCGCCGCCGGGCCACCCCTGGGCGGGCTGCTGCTGTCGTTCGGCGACTGGCGGGCGCTGTTCGGGGTCAACCTGGTCCTGCTGCTCCTGCCGGTCGTGGTGGGCTGGGCGGTGCTGCCGCGCAGCCCGAGGTCGCCGTCCGCGCGCGGTTTCGACGGGTTCGGCGCGGTGCTGCTCTGCGTGCTGCTGGTGGCGTTCACGCAACTGCTGGGCGGCCCGCGCCCGGTGTGGGCTGCGGTGGCGTGGGCGGTCGTGCTGGCCGTGTCCGGCGTCGGGTTCGTGGTCCACGCGCTGCGGCACCCCGACCCGGTGGTGGCGCCCAGGCTGTTCCGCAACCGGGTCTTCACCGCGGCGGCCGCGGGCACGCTGCTGAGCAACGTCGCGCTGTACGGCGTGCTGCTCACGGTGCCGCTGGTGCTGGCCGCGCGGTCGGACTGGTCGCCGGGCGCGAGCGGGGTCGTGCTGTCCGCGGTGCTGGGGGCGGTCGCGGTGCTCACGCCGGTCGGCGGGTGGCTCGTGGACCACGTCGACCGGCGGTTGCTGGGCGTCGGCGGCTTCCTGGTGGTGGGCGCGAGCCTGCTGGTGGTGGCCTTCGCGGGCAGCGGGCTGGGCCAGGCCGCGCTGGCCGGCTGCCTCGCCGCCTGCGGCCTCGGCCTCGGGCTGGCGAACCCGGCCGTGCAGGTCGTGTCGATCGAGGCCGTGCCACCGGCCGAGACCGGCTCGGCCGGCGGCGTGCTCGCGACCACCCGGTACCTGGGCAGCATCACCTGCTCCGCGCTGCTGGCCGGCCCGCTCGCCGCGGTCGTGCACGGCGGCGGGTTCGCCGTCCCGTTCACCACGTACGCGGTGGCCGGTCTGGCCGGGGCCGTCGCGATGGCGACGCTGCCCGACCGGGCCCGTCGGCACGCGTCGCCCGCGCCGGGGGCGACCGCCGCCGGGTCCGCGCCGACGAGGTGATTCGCGAAGCCCGAATCTATTTCGGATAATTCCGGCCGAACGCCCGGACAACGCGCTGTCGTGACCCTTCTCGGCTGAGTCAACTATCGTCTTCACTCAATAGGATGAATGCCTTCGACTTCGCCACACTGGCTCTATATTTAACGCCAGGTTAAGCGCGAGTGGACTCACCCTTATGGTTGCCCGACCATCTTCCCCGTGGTAGCGTCGCATTCGCCGATGTCCGGGAACATCACGCGAAGATCACATTCGAGGGGCGGGTTCCGCACTGTTCCCGACGCCGTCTCCGCCGCCGGTCACGCCGGTAGTGCTCGGAGAACGGGAATGGAAGTCACTCGCCGCGCTCGGGGGAGCCGTGAGGCGGGATGTCCAGTTTGGGGGGACTATGAGGTACGAGATCCTGGGCGAATTAAGAGTCGTCTGCGCGGAGGGCGTCATCGCGCCCCGGGCCCGCAAGATCGAGGCGTTGCTGGCCATCCTGCTCGCGCGTGCCAACCAGGTGGTGTCGACCGATCAACTGGTCGTCGAGCTGTGGGGTGAATCGCCACCGGCGCGCGCGAACGCGGCCCTGTACGTCTACGTGTCCCAGCTGCGGAAGCTGCTGCACGGTGACGGCGACGAGAACAGCCCGATCGTCACCCGGACGCGGGGCTACAGCCTGCGCGTCGAGCCGGGCCGGCTCGACGTCGAGCAGTTCCAGGCCCTGTACGCCGAGGGCAGGCGGCTCTACCGGGCGAAGCAGTACGCGCCCGCCGTCGAGGTGCTGGACGCCGCGGTCCGGCTGTGGCGCGGTCCGGTCTTCGGCGGCCAGGTCGACAGCCCGGTGGTCGGCGCGTACTCGACGCTGCTGGAGGAGGGCCGGCTGGAGTGCCTGGAGCTGCAGATGGAGGCCGAGCTGTCGATCGGCAGGCACCGCGAGGTGATCGGCAGGTTGTCCGCGCTCACCACCGAGTACGCCCTGCGGGAGACGTTCTACCAGTACCTGATGGTGGCGCTGCACCGCTCGGGCCGGCGGGCGGAGGCGTTGGAGACCTACCGCACCGCGCACCGGAGGCTGAACGAGGAGGTCGGCATCGGCCCGTGCCGCCCGCTGCAGGAGCTGCACCAGAAGATCCTGACCGACAACGCGTTCGTCGCGGCGTGAGGGGCGGGGTGGTCCACCCGGCGGTCGACCGGGAGGCGTGGGTCCGCCGGTTCCACGAGGTGCGGGGCAGCCGGGTCCGCCTGGTGTGCCTGCCGCACGCGGGCGGCTCGGCGCCGTTCTTCCACCCGCTGTCCGCGGCGCTGCCGCCCGGCGTCGAGGCGCTGTGCGTGCAGTACCCCGGGCGGCAGGACCGCAGGCACGAGCGGCCGGTCGAGGACATCGGGCAGTTGGCCGACCTGGTCACCGCCGCTGTGCGCCCCTGGGCCGACGCGCCGCTGGCGCTGTTCGGCCACAGCATGGGCGCCACCCTCGGCTTCGAGGTGGCGCGCAGGCTCGAAGCCGAGGGCGTCGTGCCGGTCGCGCTGTTCTGCTCGGGCAGGCGCGCCCCGGTGGTCGGCGGGCCGGAGCCGCCGCGCCGGCGGGACGACGACGGCCTGCTGGACGAGGTCCGCGAGCTGAGCGGGACGGACCTGCGGTTGCTCGCCGACGAGGAGGTGCTGCGCCTGGTGCTGCCGGCGATCCGCGCCGACTACCGGGCGATCGAGCGCTACGAGTGCGAGCCGGGTGCGGCGGTCGGGTGCCCGATCACCGCCCTGGTGGGCGACGCCGACCCGCGGGTGGGCGTCGGGGACGCGGACGCGTGGCGCGACCGCACGACCGGTGGCTTCTCGCTGCACACCTTCACCGGCGGCCACTTCTTCCTGGCCGACCACTGGTCGCGGGTGGCCGAGGTGATCGGCGCGGAACTGCGCGGGGTGCTGCGCGAGTAACCGCCTGGAGTGCCGGGCCGGAAGCTGCGCGAGGTGCCGCCCGAGGTGGCCGGCCGGGAGCTGCCTGAAGAACTGCGCGAGCAACCGCCCGGGGCGCCCGGCGGACCCGAACCGGGGCCGCCGGGCACGACCCGCGCGGTCAGTCGCGGTCATCGGCCGTCGAGCCTTCCCGATCACCGGCCGCCGGTCCCCGGTCACCGGTCGCCGGGTCTTCCCGGTCGCCGGTCAGGTGGTCCCACCAGCCGCGCAGCGTCGGGCCGGCCGCCAGTTCCCGGAACTCGACGCGGACGCCCGCCCGCTCCCAGTCGTTGACCAGCTGCATCATCTCCAGCGAGCCGAGGCCGAGCACCACCAGGTTCTCGTCCACGTCGATGTCGTCCGGGTCGACGCCGAGCCGCCTCGCGACCGCCTCGCGCACGTCCTGCCGGGTCAGCACCCGGGATGGGCTTGTCATCATCGGTTCCTCTCCGCTCGGTCACCGGCCCGCGACCCGGTGGCGATCGCGGCGCGCAGCGCACCGCGGTCGACCTTGCCGAGCGGGGTGAGGGGCAGCGCGTCGACGAACTCGACGCGGTCGGGGAGCTTGAAGTCGGCGACGCCCCTGGCGTGCAGCATGCGCTTCAGCTCGACCGCGGCGGGCGGGTCGCCGACCGCGGTGACGAACGCGCAGGTCCGCTCGCCGAGCAGGTCGTCGGGCATGGCCACGACCGCGACCTGGCGCACCGCGGGGTGCTCCAGCAGGTAGCCCTCGACCTCGGCGGGCGAGATCTTGTCGCCGCCGCGGATGATGACGTCCTTGGCGCGGCCCTCGACGGCCAGCGAGCCGGACGGCGTCAGCCGCACGATGTCACCGGTCCGGTAGAACCCGTCGGCGGTGAACGCCTTCGCGTTGTGCTCGGGCGACCGGAAGTACCCGCGGATGGTGTACGGGCCGCGCACCAGCAGGTGCCCGGCCTCACCGGGCGCGACGTCGCGCTCCTCGTCGTCCACGATGCGCAGCTCGTCGGCGGGCGACAGCGGCCGGCCCTGGGTCGTGGTCCTGGTCTCCTCGTCGTCGGACGCCGCGGAGTAGAGCAGGAAGCCCTCCGCCATGCCGAACGACTGGGTGAGCACGCAGCCGAGCGCGGGACCGGTGCGCCGCGCCAGCTCGACGGGCAGCGGCGCGCCGCCGACGAGCACCGTCCGCAACGACGACAGGTCGCGGGAGGTCCACGCCACCTCGTCCAGCCACAGCCGCACGATGGTCGGCGCGAGCGCGGTGAACGTGACGCGCTCCCGTTCGACCAGCTCGAAGCACGTCCCGGCGGTCGCCTCCTCGACCAGCACGACGGTGCCGCCCGCGTGCAGCGTGCCGAGCGCGCCGGGGCAGCCCAGGGACAGGTTGAACTCGATCGGCAGCACGGCCAGGTACACGTCGTCGGCCGTCACCGAGCACACCTCGACGCTCGCCCGCAGCTGGTAGGCGTAGTCGTCGTGGGTGCGCGGCACCAGCTTGGGCAGCGCGGTCGTGCCGCCGGACAGCAGGAAGAACGCCACGTCGGACGGGTCGGGCCGGGGCAGCGGCACGGGGTCGCGCTCCACCTCCGCCAACGGCGTGAAGCCGCCCGCCTCGCCGACCACGAACACGTGGCGCAGCGCCGGGAACGCCTCCCCGGCCCGCGCGGCCAGCTCCACCTGCCCCTCGGCGACGACGTAGCCGACCGCGCCGGAGGCGGCGCACAGGTGCCCGATCTCGGTGGCGCGGTGGGCCGGCAGCGCGAACACCGGGTGCGCGCCCGCCCGCAGCAGCGCGAAGTGGACGGCCACGAACTCCGGGATGTTGGGCAGCTGCACCAGGACGCGGTCGCCGGGCCGGATGCCGCGCTCGGCGAACCCGGCCGCCAGCCGGTGCGCCCACTCGTCCAGCTCGGCGTAGGTGACGCGCCGGTCGCGGTGCACCAGCGCGGTCCGGTCCCGGTTCGCCGCCGCCCAGCCGGACAGCAGGGTCCCGAGGTCGTCGCCGCGCCAGTAGCCCGCCCGGCGGTACCCGGCCGCCACGTCCTCCGGCCACGGGGTGCAGTCCGCCCGCACGCCGCTCACCTCGCGCCCTCGACGCGCAGCACGGCCGCTCCCGCCTCGATGCCCGACGTCTTGCTGACCAGCAGCACGTGGTCGCCCTCGCCCACCTCGTCCTCGTGCAGCAGGTGTTCGAGCCCGGCGACGAGGTCGGTGCCGCCCGCGTGCCCGAGGCGCCGGTTGAACTCCCACGTGGAGTCGGCGACGTCGATCCCGAGGGGGTCGAGGAAACCGCTCTTGAGCAGGCTCCAGCACAGGCCGGGCACGACCACCTTGGTGACGTCGGCCGCGGTGATCCCGGCTTCCTCCAGGGTCCTGCCGACGACGTCCACGACGATGTCGCCCGCGTGCGACAGGGGCGGCGGCACGCCCTCCTCCCAGCGCGCCCGCCAGTAGTCGGTGCGGTCGCCCAGGTTCAGCGACGTGCCGACCGTGATGCCGGGCGGGAACAGCCGCTCGCCACCCCGGTGCAGCTCCTCCATCGAGGAGTCGGAGCGGGAGCCGACCGCGAGCAGCCTGGCGAAGCCGCCGCGCTTCGACACGACCGCGGCGGAACCGGCGTCGGCCATCACGAAGACCCGGCCCGAGGTCCACCGGTCGACCAGCGGGGTGGAGAAGTTGTCCGCGGCGGTGAGCAGGGCGGCGGTGCGCCCGGGGTCGGCGAGCAGCGTGCACGCGGCCAGCTCCACCGAGCTGATGACGCCGAGGCAGCCGTGCCGGATCTCCAGCGCCGGCGCCGATCCGCCGACGGTGTTGCGGAGGATGTAGTGCGGCGCCGACCAGCCGTCCGGCCCCTGGTGGTGCACGATGCTGTGCAGGAGCAGCGAGATGTCCTCGTCGGCGTGCCCGGACCGCTTCAGCGCCTCGCGGGCCGCGTGCACGGCCATGTCCGGCGCGGGCACCTCGCCGCCGACCGCCACCGAGATGATGCCGCCCGCCTCGCGCTCGCCCGCGTCGTACCAGCCGCGCTCCACCGCTTCGGCCGTGGTGACCCGCTCGGGCAGGTAGGTGCCGATCCCGGCGAGGTAGATGTCGTCCAGCTTCATGGGTTCGTCCACTTCTCCTGTCAGGTGACGGGCGGCTTGCGGTACACCGAGACGTGCGCGCCGCTGGCCGCGGTGAACGGCTCGCCGCGCCACCCGCCCCGGCGGTCTTCGAGGTCGAGGCCGGCGAGTCGGGCCATGAGGTCCAGCTCGCTCGGCCACGCGTAGCGGAACTGGAAGTGGTACCCGCGCGCCGCGCCGCCCTCGACCAGCTCGTAGTCGACGTCGAGCAGCTGCGCGACGCGGTCGTGCCCGACCACGCCCATCCCCAGCACGTCCGCGCCGCGCCGGGTCAGCTCCCGGCGACGACCGGCCCGCGCGCCCCGGTCGAACCGGGCCTGGTCGGGCACGAACGCCTGCACGACCAGCGCGCCACCGGGCCGCAGCCGCTCGGCGGCGTTGCGCGCGCACCGGACCTGCCGGTCCTGCGCCAGCAGGCTGAACAGCGTGTTGTAGGTGGCGAACACGACGTCGAACGGCCCGTCGACGGCCGGTTCGGTGAAGTCGCCGGCGACGATCGCGACGGCGTCCGCGCCCGGTTTCGCCCGCAGCAGGTCCAGCATCGGCTCGGACGCGTCGACGCCGGTCACCGCGAAGCCCGCGCGGGCCAGCGGCAGCGCGATGCGCCCGCTGCCGACGCCGAGTTCGAGCAGGCGCGGACGCCCGCCGCCCGGCGTGATCCGCTCGGCCAGCCCGGCGAGGAACGCCACCGCGTCGTCGCCGTCGTCCTGGAGGCCGACGACCCAGCGGTCGTAGATCTCGGCCAGCCCGTCCGCGGCGGCGGACGGGTCGTACCCGTCGAGGTCGGCCATCAGCGCCAGCACTTCCGTTCCGGGGAGGGCGGGATTCGCGACCACCCTGGCAGCGGGACCTAAAGCGCGCCTTTCCGCGATCTCCATCAGCGCGCCCCCAGCTCGTCGTCGAGCGCGGCGAACAACGCGTCGTCGGAGAGTTCGTCGTCGGCGGTCACGTCGGCGGTGTCGGCCGGGCCACCGCCCTTCCACTTCCACAGCAGGTCCTCCAGCCGGGAGGTGATCTCGCGGTGCCGCGCCGGGTCGGTCGTCGCCAGCAGGGCGTCCAACCGGTCGATCTCCGCCAGCGGCGACGCCGGTTGGGCATCCGGGATCAGCAGGCCGACCAGGTGCGTGGCGAGCGCGGCCGAGTTCGGGTGGTCGAACACGAGCGTGTTCGGCAGCCGGAGCCCGGTTTCGGCGTTGAGCCGGTTGCGCAGCTCGACCGCCATCAGCGAGTCGAAGCCGAGTTCCCGGAAGCTCTGCCGCGGGTCGACCACGACGTCACCGCCGTGCCCGAGGACGGCGGCGATGCCGGTGCGGACGACCTCCAGCAGCTCCTCGTCCCGCCGCTCCGGCGACAGGGTGGCGATGCGGTCCGGCAGCGGCGTCCCGGCGCCCTCGGCGGCCACCACCGCGCGGCGGCCCGGCCTGCCCGAGCCCGGCAGCCGACCGCTGGCCATGCCGCTGAGCCTCGCGGGCAGTACGACCGGTGTCGTGGCCCCCAGCGCGGCGTCCAGCAGGGCCAACGCGGCGGAGGTCGCCATCGGGGCGATGCCGGACCGCGCGAGCCGGGCCCGGTCCTCCGCGCGCAACCCGCCCGCCATCCCGTCGCCGTCCCACAGGCCCCACGCCAGCGACCGGCCGGGCAGCCCGGCGGCGTGCCGGTGGGCCGCCAGCGCGTCCAGGAACGCGTTGGCCGCCGCGTAGTTGGCCTGCCCCGGCGTGCCCGCGGTCCCCGCGATCGAGGAGAACAGCACGAACGCGTCGAGGTCGCGGGTCAGCTCGTGCAGGTGCCACGCCGCGTCGACCTTGGGCCGCAGCACCGCGTCGAGCCGTTCGGGCGTCAGCGAGGTCAGCACGCCGTCGTCCAGCACACCGGCCAGGTGCACCACGGCGTTCAGGTCCGGCTCGGTCGCGAGCACCCGGGCCAGCGCGTCGCGGTCCGCGATGTCGCACGCGCGCAGCCGCACGTCCACCCCGGCCCCGGTGAGGTCGGCGACGAGCCGGTCGGCGTCGGGCGCGGCCGGGCCGCGACGGCTCAGCAGCAGCATCCGCCGGACGCCGTGCGCGGTCGCCAGGTGCCGGGCGACCAGGCCGCCCAGCTGACCGGTGGCGCCCGTGACCAGGACCGTGCCGGTGAGCCGCGTGCCCGGTCCGGCGGTGTGGGTGGCCAGGCGCGGCACGTGGACGCGGTCGCCGCGCACCGCGAGCTGGTGCTCGCCCCGGGCGAGGGCGGCCGTGATCGACCCGGCGGCCGGGAGTCCGCCGGCCACGTCGACCAGGACGATCCGGTCGGCGTGCTCGGCCTGCGCGCTGCGCAGCAACCCCCACACGGCCGCCGCGCCCGGCTCCGGCGCCTCCCCGGGCGACACCGCGACCCCGCCGCGGGTGAGCACGACGAGCCTGGCGGTCAGGAACACCGGCTCGGCGAGCCAGTCCTGCGCGAGCGCCAGGGCTTCGGTGACCGCGTCGCGGACGGCGGTCGTGGGGTGGCGCCAGCCCTCGGTGTCGTTGGTCGCCTCGACCAGGACGAAGTCCGGTGCCGCGGCGCCGGCGCGGACCGCCGCGGCCAACTCCGCCAAGCCGCTCCGGCCGTCGACCGTCACCCACGTCCCCCCGGAGGCCGCCGCGGTGGTGTCCAGCGGCGTCCAGTCCACCGCGAACAGGTCGCCGTCCGCCCGCCGACCGGCCAGGCGCTCGACGGGCAGCGGCCGCAGCGACAGCGCGTCGACCGTGGCCACGACCGCCCCCGACTCGTCGTCCAGCTGCAGCCGAACGGTGTTCTCGGCGCCGGTCGGCGTGATGCGCACCCGCACCGCGCCCGCGCCGGCGGCGTGCAGCGCCACCCCCTTCCAGTCGAACGGGACCCGGACCGCGCCCGCGCCGTCGACCGCCAGCGGTCGCAGGGCGGCGTCCAGCACCGCCGGGTGCAGGCCGTACCCGGCGGTGTCGCCCCCGGGGAGGCGCACCTCGGCGCAGGTGTCCTCGCCGTCCTGCCACGCGGCGACGAGCCCCTGGAACGCCGGTCCGCAGTCGATGCCCGCGTTCTCGACGCGGGTCCGGTGCTCCTCGACGTCGATCGGCCGCGCGCCGACCGGCGGCCAGGGCAGCGCCGCCGGAGCGGGCCGCGCGCCGGCGGTCAGCACACCCGTGGCGTGCTCCGTCCACCCGCCCGAACCGCCGTCCGGCGCGGTGTGCGCGGTGAACGAGTACCGGTCCGCGTCGAGCCGCCGCACGGCCAGCTGCAACCGCAGCGCGCCCCGCTCGGCCAGCACCACCGGCTCGTGCAGGGTCAGCTCGTCCACCCGGTCGCAGCCGACCGCGTCACCGGCCCGGACCGCCAGGTCGACCAGCGCCGAACCCGGCAGCACCACCAGGCCCGCGATCACGTGGTCGGCCAGCCACGGCTGCTCGGCCGGCGACAGGCTGCCGGTCCACAGCTTCCCCCCGCCGTCCGCCAGGTCGATCACCGCGCCGAGCAGCGGGTGGTCGGCGCGGTCCTGCCCGCCCGCCGCGTCCCCGCTCCCGGCGGGCGCGTCGAGCCAGTGCCGGCGGCGCTGGAAGGCGTACGTCGGCAACGCGACGGGCCGCGCGCCCGGCGCCTCCGGCCACTCGACGTCGACCCCCCGGACGTGCGCGAACGCCAGCGCGGCGGTGAACGTGCGCTCCTCGTCCCGACCCGCGCGCAGCACGGCGGCAGCCGCCAGGTCCTCGAAGGCGTTGCCGACCACCCCCGTCAGCACCGCGTCCGGCCCGAGTTCGAGGAACGTCGTCACCCCTTCGTCCCGCAACGCCCGCACGCCGTCGTGGAACCGCACGGCCGCCCGGATGTGCCCGGCCCAGTACGCGGGCGAGCACAGCTCACCCGCCTCGGCGATCCGGCCGGTCACGTTCGACACCACCGGGATCTCCGGCTCGTGGAACCTCACCGTCGAGGCGATCCGCTCGAACTCGGCCAACACGCCGTCCATGTGCGGCGAGTGGAACGCGTGGCTCACCCGCAGCCGCCGGGTCCGCACGCCCTTCGCCGCCATCCGCGCCTCCAGCTCGGCGGCGGCGTCGGCGTCACCGGAGACGACCACCGCGTCCGGGCCGTTGACGGCGGCGACGTCGAGCAGCCCGGTCAGCCCCGCCAGCTCGGCCGCCACGGCGTCCTCGTCGGCCCGGACGGCGACCATCGCGCCACCCGCCGGGGCGGCCTGCATCAACCGGCCCCGCGCCTCGACCAGCGCGCAGGCGTCCGCCAGCGACAGCACCCCGGCGGCGTGCGCCGCGGTCAGCTCGCCGATCGAGTGGCCGATCAGCCGGTCCGGGACCACGCCGTGCGCCCGGACCAGGCGGTACAGCGCCGTCTCGACCGCGAACAGCGCGGCCTGCGCGTACCGGGTCTGGTCGAGCCGGTCGTCCTCGCCGAACACGACCTCGCGCAACGGCAGGTCGAAGTGGGCGCACACCTCGTCGAACGCCGCCGCGAACACCGGGTGCCGCTCGTGGAGCCGCCGGCCCATGCCGGGGCGTTGACCGCCCTGACCGGTGAACATGAACGCCAGCAGCCCGCCGTCGGCCGAGCCCCGCACCGCCTCCGGCACGAGCCGGTCCCCGGCCACCGCGGTCAGCCCGCGCGACAACTCGTCCAGGTCCGCGCCGACGACCGCCGCGCGGTGGTCGAAGGTGGTGCGCCGCCCGGCGCTCAGGGCGAGGTCGGCCGGGCGGAGTCCGGGGTTGGCGTCGAGGTGGGCGGCCAGGCGCGCGGCCTGGTCGCGCAGCGCCCGGGGCGTCTTCGCGGAGAGCACCAGCGGCACGACTGCCGTGCCGTCCACCGGTTCGGCCGGGTCCGCCGCCGGTGGTCCTTCGAGGACGACGTGGGCGTTGGTGCCGCTGATGCCGAACGACGAGACACCGGCTCGTCGGGGCTGGGCCGTCCAGGGTCGTTCCCGGGTCAGGAGTTCGACCGCGCCGGTGGTCCAGTCGACGTGCGAGGTGGGTCGGTCGGCGTGCAGGGTGCGCGGCAGCACCCCGTGCCGCATGGCCATGACCATCTTGATGACGCCGCCGACACCGGCCGCCGCCTGTGCGTGTCCGATGTTGGACTTCAAGGACCCGAGCCAGAGCGGTGTTTCGCGGTCCTGGCCGTAGGTGGCGAGGAGGGCTTGGGCTTCGATCGGGTCGCCGAGCCGGGTCCCGGTGCCGTGCGCCTCGACGGCGTCGACGTCGCGAGCGGTCAGCCCGGCGCTGTTCAGCGCTTGGCGGATCACGCGTTCCTGGGCCGGGCCGTTGGGCGCGGTGAGTCCGTTGGACGCGCCGTCCTGGTTGATGGCGGAGCCGCGGACGACGGCGAGGACCTGGTGTCCGTTGCGCTGGGCGTCGGACAGGCGTTCCAGGAGCAGGATGCCGACGCCTTCGGCCCAACCGGTGCCGTCGGCGGAATCGGAGAACGCCTTGCACCGGCCGTCCGGTGAGAGTGCTCGCTGACGGCTGAACTCGATGAAGGTGTTGGGCGTGGACATCACGGCGACGCCACCGGCCAGCGCGAGCGAGCACTCGCCCCGTCGCAGCGACTGCGCGGCCAGGTGCAGCGCGACCAACGACGACGAGCACGCCGTGTCGACCGACACCGCCGGGCCTTCGAGGCCGAAGGTGTAGGCGATCCGGCCCGACGCGACGCTGCCGAAACTGCCGTTGGCGATGTAGCCCTCGAAACCCTCCGGAGCGGGGGACAGGCGTGAGGCGTAGTCGTTGTACATCACGCCGACGAATGCGCCGGTGTCGCTGCCGCGCAGCGATTCCGGGGCCATCCCGGCCCGTTCGAACGCCTCCCACGTCGTCTCCAGCAGCAGGCGTTGCTGCGGGTCCATCGCCGACGCCTCGCGCGGGCTGATCCCGAAGAACTCCGCGTCGAACGTGTCGGCGTCGTGCAGGAAGCCGCCGCCCCGGCAGTACGTCGTCCCGGTGCGGCCCGGGTCGGGGTCGTACAGCCCGGCCAGGTCCCAGCCCCGGTTCCCCGGGAACCCGCCGACCACGTCCGCGCCCGACGCCACCAGCCGCCACAGGTCGTCGGGCGAGGTGACGCTGCCGGGGTAGCGGCAGCTCATCGCCACGATGGCGATCGGCTCGTCGGTCGGCGTCGACGCGCGGGCGGGCGCGGTGGCCGTCCGTTCGCCGAGCACCCGCTCCTCGATGAAGTCGGCGACGGCCCTCGGCGTCGGGTGGTCGAAGACCAGCGTCGCGGGCAGCAGCACGCCGGTCGCTGCGCCCAGCTGGTTGCGCAGCTCCACCGACATCAGCGAGTCGAAACCGGAGTCCTTGAAGCTGCGCGTGACGTCGACCTCCGTGGCCGCCGCGTGCCCGAGCACCGTGACCGCGGTGACCCGGACCAGGTCGGTGATCGCCGCCCGGCGTTCGTCGGCGGGCAGCGCGGCCACCCGACGCGCCCACGACGTGTCGTCGCGCGCCGCGCGGGCCGGCTTCCGGACGAGGCCGCGGAGCACGGCCGGGACCACCGCGCCGTGGCCGCGCAGCGACGCCAGGTCCAGCTTGGCCGGGACGACGGTGGCCCGGTCGACGGCGCGCGCCGCGTCGAACAGCCGGATGCCCTCCTCGGACGTGAGCGGCGCGATGCCGCCCCGGCTCATCCGCGCCAGGTCGGCTCGGCCCAGGTGCCCGGTCATGCCGGTCGACTCGGCCCACAGGCCCCAGGCGAGCGAGGACGCGGGCAGCCCGTGCGCCCGGCGGTGCTGCGCGAGCCCGTCCAGGAACCCGTTGGCGGCCGTGTAGTTGCCCTGTCCCGCGTTGCCGAGGGTGGCGGTGACCGAGGAGAACAGGATGAACGCGTCGAGGTCGAGGTGTCGGGTGAGTTCGTGCAGGTTCCAGGCCCCGTCGACCTTGGGTCGGAGGACGGTGTCGAGCCGGTCGGGGGTGAGGGTGGTGGTGGTCGTGTCGTCCAGGATTCCGGCGGTGTGGATGACGGCGGTGGGTTGGTGTTGGTCGATGACGTGGGCGAGGGCGTCGCGGTCGGCGACGTCGCAGGCGGCGAAGTGGGCGGTGGCGCCGAGGTCGGCCAGCTCGGTTTCGAGTTCGGGGTTTCTGCTGCGGCTGAGCAGCACGAGGTTCCGCACGCCGTGCTCTGCCACGAGGTGGCGGGCGATCAGCGCTCCCAGGCTGCCGCTGGCGCCGGTGATCAGCACGGGACCGTCCGCGTCCCAAGTGGACTCGCCTCCGCTGATCCGGTTGAGGCGCGGGACGAACAGCGCGCCGTCGCGCAACGCCAGCTGCGGCTCGTCACCGGACACGGCGTGCCGCGCCGCCTGCTCGACGGCGTCCGGCCGGTCCACGTCCAGCAGCACGAACCGGTCGGGCTCCTCGGCCTGGACCGACTTGACCAGCCCCCAGACGGAGGCGGCGGCCAGGTCCGGCACGTCGTCGTCGGGCCGCACGGCCACCGCGCCCGTGGTCGCCACGACCAAGCGCGAGGACGCGAACTCCTCACCCCGCAACCACTTCCGGACCTGGGCGAGCACGTGGTGCGCCGTTGCCCGCACGGCGGTGGGCACGTCGTGCTGCCCGGCGGACGACACGTCGAGCACCACGACGTCGGGCACGTCGGCCAACGCGTCCAGGTCGGTGACGACCGCGCACGAGAGCCGCGAACCGTCGACCGGAGCCGTCCCCACCCACTCCACCGCGTACAGCGGGTCGGCGGTCAGGGCACCGGCCGCGACTCGGCGCAGCGCCAGCGAGCCCACCGACACGACCGGTTGCCCCTCGGTGTCGGTCGCCTCGAACGTGAACGCGTCCGCGCCGGTGTGGGTGAGCCGGACCCGCAGGCGGGTGGCGTCGGTCCGGTGCAGCCGGACCCCCGACCAGGTGAACGGCAGCCGGGTCGCGTCGGCCGGGAGCAGCCCCGCGTGCAGGGCGGCGTCCAGCAGCGCGGGGTGGATGCCGAACCCGGTCGCGGCCTGGTCGGCGGGCAGCGACACCTCGGCGTGCACCCGGTCGCCCGACCGCCACGCCCCTACCACGCCCTGGAACACGGGGCCGTAGTCGTAGCCCCGCTCGGCCAGCGCGTCGTACAGCTCGTCCACGTCGACCGGCTCGGCGTCGACCGGCGGCCACGGGCCGGACGCGACCGGGGCACCTGCCGACGCGGGCGCCACCGCGCCACTGGCGTGCCGGGTCCAGTCCTGGTCACGACGGGAGTGCACGGCCACCGCCCGCCGACCCGAGTCGTCCGGCGCTTCGAGGACCACCTGCAACGGCACCTCGCCGTCGCCGAGCAGGAGCGGTTCCTCCAGGGTCAGCTCGGCCAGCTCGGCACAGCCCACCTCGGCGCCCGCCCTCAGGACCAGGTCGACGAACGCGGTGCCGGGCAGCAGCACGACCCCGCCCACGGCGTGGTCGCGCAACCACGGCAGGTCCGCCAACGACACCCTGCCGGTCAGCACGGTCGTGCCCGACCCGGCCACCGCGACCGCCGCGCCCAGCAGCGGGTGGTCGACGCCGGTCAGCCCGGCGGCCGACACGTCACCGGTCGACGTGACCGGCGTCAGCCAGAAGCGCTCGCGCTGGAAGGCGTAGGTCGGCAGCTCGACCCGTTCGGCGGCGGGCAGCAGCGACTCCCACGCCACCGCGACCCCGTTCGCGTGCGCCCGCGCCAGTGACAGCAGCAGCCGGTCCGGGCCGCCCTCGTCGCGGCGCAGCGACGGCACCACGACCGCCGGGACGCCTGCGGCCTCGAACGTCTCGCCCAGCCCCACCGCGAGCACGGGGTGCGGGCTGGACTCCACGAAGGTGCGGAAACCACCGGCCAGCAGCGCCCGGGTGGTCTTCTCCAGCTCCACGGGTTGTCGCAGGTTGCGGTACCAGTAGTCGGCGTCGAGCTCGGTGGTGTCGAGTCGGTCGCCGGTGACGGTGGAGTAGAAGGCGATCCCGGAGTCGCGTGGTGAGACTTCGGCCAGTGATTCCAGCAGTTTTTCGCGCAGTTGTTCGACTTGCGCCGAGTGGGAGGCGTAGTCGACGGCGATTCGGCGGGTTCGGACGTCGTGCAGGTTGTCCAGGAATTCTTCCAACGCGGCGGTCGCCCCGGAGACCACGGTTGAGGCGGGTCCGTTGACGGCGGCGATGGCGATTTCGCGGTCACGGACGAGGGCCCGGACTTCGTCGGCCGGGAGCGCTACGGAGGCCATGCCGCCTGCGCCGGCCAACGTCGTGATGGCCTGGCTGCGCAGTGCCGCGACCCGTGCGCCGTCGTCCAGGGACAGTGCGCCTGCGACGCAGGCAGCGGCGATCTCGCCTTGGGAGTGGCCCATCACCGCATCGGGAACCACACCGTGAGACCGCCACACTTCGGCCAGGGAGACCATGACGGCCCAGAGGGCGGGTTGGACGACGTCGACCGGTTCCAGGTCGCCGTCGTTGAGCAGGACGTCGAGCAGGTCCCAGTCCACGTACGGGGCCAGTGCTTTGGCGCATTCGGTGAGCCGGTCGCGGAACACGGTGGAGGTGTCCCACAGGCCGCGTGCCATCCCGATCCACTGCGAACCCTGACCGGGGAACACGAACACCGTCTTGCCCTTGGTCGCGGTTCCTCGGACCACGAGGGGATCGGATTCGTCACGGGCCAGCGCGTCAAGGCCACGCCGTCCCAGCACGACCGCCCGGTGGTCGAAAGCGGTGCGGTTCAGGGTGCTCAGGGCGATGTCGGCCGGGTGAAGTCCGGGGTTGGCGTCGAGGTGGGCGACCAGGCGTGCGGCTTGGTCGCGGAGCGCTCGGGGTGTCTTCGCGGACAGGACCCAGGGGGCGGTTCCCGCGCTGTCCGTCCGCTCGGCCACCTCGACCGCCGGTGGTTCTTCGAGGATGACGTGGGCGTTGGTGCCGCTGATGCCGAACGACGACACGGCGGCTCGTCGGAGTGGAGACGCCCAAGGCTGAGCCCGGGTCAGGAGTTCGACCGCGCCGGTCGACCAGTCGACCCGGGTCGACGGCTGGTCGACGTGCAGCGTGCGCGGCAGCACCCCGTGCCGCATGGCCATGACCATCTTGATGACGCCACCGATGCCGGCTGCCGCCTGCGCGTGCCCGATGTTGGACTTCAGCGACCCCAGCCAGAGGGGTGTTTCGCGGTCTTGTCCGTAGGTGGCCAACAACGCCTGGGCTTCGATCGGGTCGCCCAACCTCGTCCCGGTGCCGTGCGCCTCGACGGCGTCGACGTCGCGGGCGGTCAGCCCGGCGCTGTTCAGCGCTTGGCGGATCACGCGTTCTTGCGACGGCCCGTTGGGCGCGGTGAGTCCGTTGGACGCGCCGTCCTGGTTGATGGCCGAACCCCGGATGACGGCGAGCACCCGGTGTCCGTTGCGCTGGGCGTCGGACAGGCGTTCCAGCAGCAGGACGCCGACGCCTTCGGCCCAACCGGTGCCGTCGGCGGAGTCCGAGAACGCCTTGCAGCGGCCGTCCGGTGAAAGCCCGCGCTGACGGCTGAACTCGATGAACATCCCCGGTGTCGACATGACGGTCGCGCCGCCGGCCAGTGCCAGCGAGCACTCGCCGTTGCGCAGCGACTGGACGGCCAGGTGCAGCGCGACCAGTGACGACGAGCAGGCCGTGTCCACCGAGACCGCCGGGCCTTCGAGGCCGAACGTGTAGGCGATGCGACCGGAGGCGACGCTGGGCGTCGTGCCGGTGAGCAGGTAGCCCTCGGAACCGTCGGCGCGCTCGTGCAGGCGCGGGCCGTAGTCCGGTGCGGTCGTGCCCACGAAGACGCCGGTTCGGCTGCCGGGCAGCGAGTCCGCCCGGATGCCGGCGCGTTCGAACGCCTCCCACGCGGTTTCCAGCAGCAGGCGCTGCTGCGGGTCCATGGCCAGCGCCTCGCGCGGGCTGATCCCGAAGAACTCGGCGTCGAAGGCGTCCACGCCGCCGAGGAAGCCGCCGTGCCGGCTGTAGGTCTTGCCGGGCACGTCCGGGCTGGGGTCGTAGAGGCCGTCGACGTCCCAACCCCGGTCGGTGGGCAGTTCGGAGATGACGTCCGCGCCGGAGGCCACCAGCCGCCACAGGTCGTCGGGCGAGGTGACGCCGCCGGGGTAGCGGCAGCTCATCGCCACGATCGCCACCGGCTCGCCGTGCGCGGCGACGTGCGGGACCTCCTGATGGCGGTCGCGGTCACCCAGCAGTTCGGCGACGAGGCGCTTCGCGAGCGCCACCGGTGTCGGGTGGTCGTAGACCAGTGAGCCGGGCAGCGCGATGCCGGTCTCGGTGGCCAGCCGGGCGGCGAGCTCGACGGACGTGATCGAGGTGTGGCCGAGCGCCTTGAACGACGAGGTCGGGTCGATCTCGTCGCTGTCGTGCTCCAGCACCTCGGCGCTGTGCCTGGCGATGACGTCCACGACCAGGGCGGTGCGGTCGTCGTCGGTCAGCGGGCGCAACCGCTGCGCCAGACCGCTGGGTTCCGGCGCCTCCTCGTGCGCTTCGGCGGCGGTCGCGTCGAGCCAGAACCGCCTGCGCTGGAACGCGTAGGTCGGCAGCGGGACGCGGTTCGGGCCGCCGGGGGCGAAGAACGCGTCCCAGTCGACGTCGACACCGGCCGAGTGCGCGGTGGCGAGCGCGGTGACCAGGGTGTCCTCCTCGCCGCGCCCGGCCCGCAGCAGGGCGGCCGTCGTCACCGCCGGGCCCTCGACCAGGCCGGTGAGGACGGGGTCGGGGCCGAGTTCGAGGAAGGTGGTGACCCCCTGGTCGAGGAGCGTGCGGATGCCGTCGTGGAAGCGGACGGTGGCGCGGACGTGCCGTGCCCAGTAGGCCGGTGCGCGGAGGTCGGTGAGCCGCCCGGTGACGTTGGAGACGACCGGCGTGGTCGGCTCGTGGTAGGTGACGGTGGCGGCGACGCGTTCGAACTCCGCGAGCACGTCGTCCATGTGGTGCGAGTGGAAGGCGTGGCCGACGCGCAGTCGCTTGACGCGGGCGCCCCGTTCCCGGAGCCGGTCGGCGAGTTCGGCGAGGGCGTCGGCGTCGCCGGAGAGGACGACGGAGTCGGGTCCGTTGACGGCGGCGAGGGCGACGCGGTCGTCCAGGTGGGGCAGGACGTCGGCCTCGGTGGCGCGGACGGCGAGCATGGCGCCGCCGGTGGGCGCCGCCTGCATGAGCGCGGCGCGCGCGGTGACGAGGCGGCAGGCGTCCGGGAGGGTCAGGATGCCGGCGACGTGGGCGGCGGTCAGTTCGCCGATGGAGTGGCCGACGAGGTAGTCGGGGCGCAGGCCGAAGGAGTCGAGGAGCCGGTGCAGGGCGGTCTCGACGGCGAACAGCGCGGGTTGGGTGAACTCGGTGCGGTCGAGGCGTTCGGGGTCGCCGTGGAGCACGTCGCGCAACGCCGGGTCGAGGTGGGCGCAGACCTCGTCGAACGCGGCGGCGAAGACGGGGAACGCGGCGTGCAGCTCCCGCCCCATGCCCAACCGCTGGCTGCCCTGACCGGTGAACAGGAAGGCGAGCCGGCCCTCCTTCGCCCGGCCGCGCACGGTGCCCGCGCCGGCTTCGCCGTCGGCGATGGCGTCGAGGCCGCGCAGCAGCGAGGTCCGGTCACCGCCGACCACCGCCGCGCGGTGCTCGAAGGCCGTGCGGCTGGTGGCGAGCGAGAAGCCGACGTCCACCGGCTCCAGCTCCGGGCGGGAGGCGATCGACTCGCGCAGCCGGGCGGCCTGCTCGCGCAGCGCGGCCCCGGTCCGACCGGACAGCACCCACGGCACCGCGTTCGGGGTCGCGGCCCGCGCACCCGCCGCCTTCGCGGGCGGCTCGGCCAGCACGACGTGGCAGTTCGTCCCGCCCATGCCGAACGACGAGACCCCCGCCACCAACCGCTCCGCCGGGCGCGGCCACCCGCTCAACCCGGTCTGCACCCGCAGCCCGAGCCGGTCGAGCGGGATGTCCGGGTGCGGTTCGGCGAAGTTCAGGCTCGGCGGGATCTCCCGGCGCCGCACGCTCAGCGCCGCCTTGATCAGGCCGACGACGCCCGCCGCGCCTTCGAGGTGGCCGACGTTGGTCTTCGCCGAACCGACGACCAGCGGTTCCGCCCGCTCCGCGCCGATCGCCGCACCCAGCGCGGCGGCTTCGACCGGGTCGCCGAGCCTGGTCCCGGTGCCGTGCAGCTCCACGTAGCCGACCTCGGCCGGTGTCACGCCCGCGTCGCGGTGGGCGAGTCGGATCACGTCCTCCTGCGCGTCGCGATCGGGCGCGGTGAGGCTGCGACCGCCGCCGTCGTTGTTGACCGCGCCGCCGAGGACCACGCACGTGATGTCGTCGCCGTCGGCCTCGGCGTCCGCGAGCCGCTTGAGCACGACCAGGCCGCCGCCCTCGCCGCGCACGTACCCGTTGGCCCGTGCGTCGAACACGTAGGCCCGGCTGTCGGGGGAGAGCGCGCCGAACTTCGCGACGCCGATCGTGCTCTCCGGCGCCAGCACGAGGTTCACCCCGCCCGCCAGGGCGAGCGCCGAGTCACCCCGGCGCAGGCTCTCGCACGCCTGGTGCACCGCCACCAGCGCCGACGACTGCCCGGTGTCCACGACCAGGCTCCGCCCGCGCAGGCCGAGCGCGTACGACACCCGGTTGGCGATGACGCCCCGGCTCAGGCCGGTCGACGTGTGCGCGCCGACGCTCGCCGGCCCGGCCCGGTGCGACAGGGCGGCGTAGTCGTCCAGCATCGCGCCGACGAACACGCCCGTGCGCGTGCCGCGCAACCGCTCGGGCACGATGCCCGCGTCCTCCAGCGCCTCCCACGCCAGCTCCAGCACGAGGCGTTGCTGCGGGTCCATCGCGTTCGCCTCGCGCGGCGGGATGCCGAAGAACGCCGCGTCGAACCGGTCGACGTGGTCGAGGAAACCGCCCTGCCGGGGGCACTGGACGGTCGGGTCGAGGTCGCGCAGCCGGTCGGCGTCCCAGCGGTCGGCCGGCACGTCGCGGATCGCGTGCTCGCCCCGGCGCAGCAGCCGCCAGAACGCCTCCGGGTCCGCCGCGCCGGGGAACCGGCAGGACAGGCCGACGACCGCGATCGTCGTTGCGGGGTCATGTGCCTTCGCCATGCGGGGTCCTCACCTCGCGGTGACGAGCGAATCCAGGTAGCTCGCCATCGCGTCGAAAGTCGGGTGGTCGTACACGAGCGCGGCGGGCAGGTCGACGCCCACCGCGCGAGCGGCCTTGTTGCGCAGGTCCACCGCCATGAGCGAGGTGAACCCCAGCTCGGGCAGCGGTGTGCCCGTCGGGACCTCGGCCGCGGACTCCAGTCCCATCACCTCGGCCGCGAGGTCCAGCAGGAGGGCGAGCAGCGCCGCCCTCCGGTCCGCCTCCGGCACGTCGGCGAGCCCGGCCGCCGGTTCCTCGGGCCGCTCGGGCCGCTCCGGTTTCGCCGGCCGCGCGGGCGCCACCGCGTCCAGCCAGTACACCCGGCGCTGGAAGGCGTAGGTGGGCAGCTCCACCGTCCGCCCGGCGGACGCCGCCGACCAGTCGACCGCGCCGCCGCGCACGTGCAGCCGCGCCAACGCGGTCAGCGCCGCGAGCACGTCGGGCCGGTCGCGCCGCGCCGTCGCGACGACCTCGGCGCTCGTGCCGCCCAGGCACTCCGCCACCATCGGCGCGAGCACGCTGTCCGCGCCCACCTCCACGAACGTCCGCACGCCCCGCTCGCGCAGCCGGTCGACGGCGGCGGCGAAGCGCACCGGCTGCCGGACGTGCCGCACCCAGTGGTCGGGGCTGGTGACGTCCCCGGCCACCACCGGCAGCTCCGGCTGGTGGTAGGTGACGTCCTCGGCGACGCGGCGGAACGCGTCGAGCACCGGGTCCATGTGCGACGAGTGGAACGCGTGGCTCACCACCAGCCGCCTGGTCCGCCTGCCGCGCTCCCGCCACCGCTCGCCGAACGCGGCGACGGCGTCGGCGTCCCCGGAGACCACGACCGACGACGGGCCGTTCACGGCCGCGAGGTCGATCCGCCCGGTGAGCAGCGGCAGCACCTCGTCCTCGGACGCCTGCACGGCGAGCATCGCGCCGCCCGCGGGCGCGGCCTGCATGAGCCGGCCGCGCGCGGCGACCAGCCGGCACGCGTCGGCCAGCGAGAACACGCCCGCCACGTGCGCGGCGACCAGTTCGCCGATCGAGTGGCCGCCGACGAAGTCGGGCGTCACGCCGAACCGCTCCAGCAGCCGGTGCGTGGCGACGCCCACCGCGAAGACGGCGGGCTGGGCGAACTCGGTGCGGTCGACCCGGTCGTCGGCGACGGCCTCCCGCAACGGCGCCGGGAGGTGCGGGTCGAGGTGCGCGCACACCTCGTCGAACGCCGCCGCGAACGCCGGGAACGCGCGGTGCAGCCGCTCGCCCATCCCCGGCCGCTGCGAGCCCTGGCCGGAGAACAGGAACGCCACCGGCGCCTTCGCGCCCGGATCGGGCGCGCCCCGCACGACCTGCGGCGCGCTGCCGCCCCCGGCCAGCTCCTCCAGCCCCCGGAGGACCTGCCCGCGATCGTCACCCAGCACGACGGCGCGGTGCTCGAAGGCGGTCCGGCCGGTGGCGAGCGTGTGCGCGACGTCGGCGAGCGGGACGTCCGGGTTCGCCTCCAGGTGGGCCAGCAGCCGCGTGGCCTGCTCGCGCAGCGCCTTCGGCGTCCGGCCGGCGACCGGCAGCGCCACCACGCCGTCGGCCCCGGACGTGGTCGCCTCCTCGGGCGCGGCCTCCTCCACGATCAGGTGGGCGTTGGTGCCGCTGATCCCGAACGACGACACGCCGACCCGGCGCGGCCGGTCGGACCGGGGCCACCCGACCGGTTCCCGCAGCAGCTCGACGGGGCTGCCCGCCCAGTCGACGTGCGGTGTCGGCTCGACCACGTGCAACGTGCGCGGCAGCACGCCGTGCCGCAGCGCCTGCACCGACTTGATCACCCCGCCGACACCGGCGGCGGCCTGCGCGTGGCCGATGTTCGACTTCAGCGTGCCCAGCCACAGCGGCCGGTCGCGGTCGCGCCCGTAGACGGCCTGGAGGGCGCGCGCCTCGATCGGGTCGCCCAGCGTCGTGCCGGTGCCGTGCGCCTCGACGGCGTCGACGTCGGCCGGGGTCAGCCGGGCGTCGCCGAGCGCGTCGAGGATGACCCGCTCCTGCGCCGGACCGCTCGGCGCGGTCAACCCGCTGCTGGCGCCGTCCTGGTTCACCGCGCTGCCCCGGATGACGGCGAGCACCCGCCGCCCGGCCCGGCGCGCGTCGGAGAGCCGTTCCAGCAGCAGCAGGCCGACGCCCTCGGCCCAGCCCGCGCCGTCGGCGGTGGCGGAGAACGACTTGCACCGACCGTCCGGCGCGAGGCCGCGCTGCCGGGCGAACTCCACGAACACGCCGGGCGTCGCCATCACCGTGACGCCGCCGGCCAGCGCCAGCGAGCACTCGTCGCGCCGCAGCGCCGCGCACGCCAGGTGCAGCGCGACCAGCGACGACGAGCACGCGGTGTCCACGGTGATCGCCGGACCCCGCAGGCCGAGCGAGTAGGAGACCCGGCCGGACGCGACGCTCGGCGCGCTGCCGCTGCCCAGGTAGCCCTCGAAGCCGGGCGGCGGCGGTCGCAGCCGCGAGCCGTAGTCGTTGTACATGACGCCGGCGAACACGCCGGTCCGGCTGCCGCGCAACCGCCGCGGGTCGATGCCCGCCCGTTCGACGGCCTGCCACGAGTGCTCCAGCAGCAGCCGCTGCTGCGGGTCGATGCTCAACGCCTCGCGGGGCGTGATGCCGAACAGCCCGGCGTCGAACGCGGCGAACCCGGACAGGAAGCCGCCTTCCTCCGTGTAGCAGGCGCCCTCCCGGTCGGGGTCGGCGTCGAACAACCCGTCCAGGTCCCAGCCGCGGTCGGCGGGGAACCCGGACACCGCGTCACCGCCCGCCTCGACCAGCCGCCACAGGTCGTCCGGCGACTCGACGCCGCCGGGGTAGGCGCAGCTCATGCCCACGATCGCGATCGGCTCGTGCAGGCGGTCCTCCACCTCGCGCAGGCGTTGTCGCGCCGCGCCGAGTTCGAGGGTCACCCGCTTGAGGTAGTCGAGCAGCTTGGCGTCCTCGCCTGCCATGGGGGTTCCCTCCCTCATCCGACGGCCCGGCGCAGGCGGGTGGCCAGCCGGGCGGGCGTCGGGTTGGCGAACAGCTCCGCGAGCGGGAGCCCGGCGCCGAACGAGTCCTCCACGCGCTGCATCAGCCGCACGCCGAGCAGCGACTGGCCGCCGTGCGCGAAGAAGTTGCTGTGCGCGTCGACGTCGGCGCGGTCGAGCAGGTCCCGCCACAGCCGGACGAGCCCGGCGACCAGTTCGTCGCCGAGGTGGTCGTCCGGGAGCGCCCGGGTGGGGCGGTCGGCGCGGCGCAGCGCCTGGTGGTCGACCTTGTGGTTGGCGGTGAGGGGGAGCGCGTCGAGGAGCACGAAGTCCTGCGGCACGGCGGCGCGGGGGAGGAGGCGGGAGGCGTGCTCCCACAGGCGGTCGACCAGACCGCCGCTCTCGTCGGCTTCGCCCGACGCCTGCTCGCCGTTCTCGTCGGCCACGACGAACGCCCGCAGCACCTGTTCCCCCTCCTCCTCGACCACCACGACGGCGGCGGCGCGGACGGACGGGTGGCCGGTCAGCGCCGCCTCGACCTCGTCCAGCTCGACCCGGTTGCCGCGCACCTTCACCTGCCGGTCCAACCGGCCGTGCAGCGCGATCCCGCCGTCCGGCAGCCAGCTCGCCAGGTCGCCGGTGCGGTAGAACCGGCCGTGCGCCGGGTGCGTGCCGAACCGCTCGGCGGTCAGCTCCGGCCGACCCCGGTAGCCCGCCGACACCCCCGCGCCCGCGATGCACAACTCGCCCACCACCCCGATGGGCAGCTCCCGCCCCTCCGGGTCCACGACGAACGCCGTGGTGTTGAAGATCGGCCTGCCGACGTCGACCGCCGCCGCGTCGGGCGGCACCAGGCGCATGGTGGAGCAGATCGTCGTCTCGGACGGCCCGTAGGCGTTGCGCAGCTCGCACCCCGCGGCCGTCAGCCGCCTGGCGACGGCGAGCGGCAGGGGTTCGCCGCCGGCGACGACCCGCAGGCCGCGCAGCCGGTCGCCGACCCGCTCGACCGCCGTCCGCCACGTCGTCGGGGTCGCCTGGACGATGCCGACGCCGTGCGCCTCCACCAGGTCGGCCAGCACCAGGGGATCGGTGCGGGCGGCGTCCGGCGCGACGACGATCCGGCCACCGGACACCAGCGGCAGGAACAGCTCGATCCCGGACGGGTCGAACGTGAACGGCACCAGCCACAGCGTCGCGTCGGCCGGACCGGCGCCCAGCTCGTGCACGTGGTGCTGCACGACGTTGGCCTCACCGCGATGGGTGATCACGGTGCCCTTCGGCGCGCCGGTGGACCCGGAGGTGTAGATCAGCAGGGCGGGCTCGTCGGGATCGGTGACCGGCTCGTCCACGACGACCTCCCCGGCTCCGGCCACGACCGGCGGCATCGCGCGGACCACGACGTCCGGGTCCGCCGGCACGTCCACGCCCGGCGCGGCCAGCACGGTCCGCGCCCCGGAGTCGCGCAGCACGTCCGCCGTGCGTCGGCGCGGGTGGTCGGGGTCCAGCGGCAGGTAGGCGCACCCGGCGAGCCACACGCCGATCGCGGCGGCGGCCAGCTCCGGGCCGCGCGGACCGGCGAGCGCGACGACGTCGCCCGGCCGCGCCCCCGCGCCCCGCACGACGTCGCCGACCGCGACGGCGGCCCGCCACAACGCCGCGTAGGTGACCCGCCGGTCGCCGTCCACCACGGCCACCGCGCCCGGTGTCGCCCGGACCTGCCGGGCTATCGCCTGCGGCAGCGCCGGGTGCGGCAGGTCGCGCGCGGTGTCGTTGGCGGCCTCGATGACCGCCACGTCCTCGGGACCGAACAGCGGCAGTTCGCCGACCGGCCGGTCCGGGTCCTCGCCGAGCCCGGCGAGCAGCGCGTCGTAACGCTGCAACAGCAACCGCACGTCGGTCGCGCTCAACACCTCGGTGGAGTGGGCGCCCCTGATCCGGATGCCGTCCCGCGCCGAGACGAAGAAGAACTCCAGGTCGAGCTTGCTGCACCCGTTCTCGAAGAACAGCCGGCGGGCGGGCGTGCCGTCGATCTCGAACGACTCCTCGCCCACGTCCGGCACGTAGTTGAAGCCGTGCCGGAACACCGTGTCGCGCCACGTGTCGCGCCGGTGGCCGACCTCCGACAGCAACGCGTCCACCGGCACGTCCGCGTGCGCGATGGCGCCCAGGAACGTTTCCCGCGCCGCCGCGACCAGCGGCCGGAACCCGTCGGCCAGGTCGACCCGCACCCGCAGCGGCAACGTGGTGACGTGGTAGCCGATCGCCCGCGGCGCCCGCGGGCCGCGCACGTCCACGGGTGAGCCGACGACCAGGTCCGGCCCCGCGCCGTGGCGGGCGAGCAGCAGGTAGTACGCGGCCAGCAGCACGACCGCCTCGGGCGCGCGCAGCTCGGTCCGCAACGCCCGCACCGCCCGGACCGCCCGCGGGGACAGCTCGTGGAACGCGGAGTCGCCGGCCAGCGTCGGCCGCGCGACGTCCGGCGTGCCGCAGGAGAGCCGCAGCCCGTCGGGGTCGAACCCGCGCAGCCGCTCCCGCCAGTACGCCGGCCCGGCGTCGTCCGAGGCCGGGACCGGCGACGCGGGCCGCACCCCCGGCGGCTCCAGCCCCTCGGACACCAGCCCGTAGGTCTCGATCAGCTCGTCGAGCAGGATCGCGCCCGAGATCGTGTCGAAGACGAGGTGGTGCACCACCAGGCACAGCACGTCGGACCGCTCGCCGCGGAAGAGGACCGCGCGCAGCAGCGGCGAGCCGTCGAACGCGAACGGCCGCGCGATGAGCGCCTCGGCCTGCGCGTCGACCTCCGACCGGGCCAGCTCGCGGACCTCGACCGGGAGCACCGGCACGTCGGCCGGCAGGGTCCGCTTGACCAGGCCGAAGTCGGCCGCGTGGAACACCGTGCGCAGCACCTCGTGCCGGGCGGTGAGGACGTCGAGCGCCCGCTGCAGCTCCCACTCGCCCAGCCGGCCCGCCACCTCGAACACGACGGACAGGTTGTTGGCGCCGCTGCCCGGGGCCAGCTGCTCCAGCAGCCAGAGCGCCTGTTCCTTGCGGGACGCGGGGGTCAGCGTCGTGGTGGTCATCCTCGGGCCTCCGGTGCTCATCGGGCGAGGACGGCGGACACCGTCCGCGCCACCTCGGCGCTGCGCAGCAGGTCGACGTGCCGGTCGGCGGACCGCACCTCCTCGGCGACCAGGCCGTCGGCGGCCCGGGGGTCCAGCGCGCGCAACCCGTTGAGCCCACTGGTGGGCGTCACCGAGCTGATCGCCGTGGACCGGCGCCACACGTCGGCCGGGTCGACCTGGTCGGCGACGGCCATGTAGGACAGGAAGACCCGCACGGACCGCACGAACTCCGCGCGCCGCTCGGCCGTGACGCCGAGCCGCGTGAACGCCTCGTCGCTGACCCCGCCGAACACCTCGAACAGCCGGGCGGCGAGCTCGGCCAGGCTCGCGCTGCCCCGCTGCGCGCGTTGCCCCGCCTCGACCGCCAGGCCGAACCGGGCCTGCGACAGCGCGGGCGCCAGCTGCTCCACGGCCTTCGCGAACTGGAAGTACATGCCGAGCGACGTCGACCGCTCCGGGTCGAACAGCACGGTCGGCGGCAGCTCCCCCCGCCGCCGCTCGACCTCGGCGGCGATGGCCGCCGCGTACAGGCTGCCGCCGCAGAACCCGAGCACTCCCCGCACCCGCTTGCCGCTCGCCTCCACCTCGTCCACCCACTGCTTGACGTAGGTGTCGACGGAGTCCTCGAACGAGGACACCACCGCGTGCGCGTCGGTCACCCACAGCGCGACGGCGGGGTCGAGCCGTTCGGCGAGGTCGGTGAACCGGGCCTCCGGACGACCCGGCAGGTCGAAGTCAGAGGCCAGCACGACCTCGTCGGACGTGCCCCGGTTGATCTCGTGCCACGCGGTGAGCGCGTTCATGCCTTGTCCCCCTGGTTGGCGAGTGAACCCAACTTCTGGTCGATGAGGTCGAAGATCTCGTCGGCCGACGCGGACCTGATCCGGTCCTCGTCGGTGGTGCCGTGGTCGCGGACCGGTGGCGCCCACCGGTCGATCAGGTCGCCCACCCGGGCGGCGACGGTCCGGCGCAGCTCGTCGTCGGCGGTGGACGCCGCCAGCGCGGCCTCCAGCCGGTCCAGCTCCACGAGCACCGGGTCCTCCGGCGCTCCGGGCGCCAGGGCCGCGCGCACGAACTCGGCCACGGCCGCCGGCGTCGGGTGGTCGAACGCGAGCGTCGCGGGCAGCCGCAGCCCGGTGGCCGCCGCGAGCCGGTTGCGCAGCTCCACCGCGAGGAGCGAGTCGACACCGACGTCCTTGAACGGCCGGTCGTCCTCGACCCGGGCGGGGTCGGCGTGCCCGAGCACCACAGCGGTGTTGGTCCGGACCAGGTCGAGCACCCGGCGCGACCGCTCGGCCGCCGACATCGAGGCGAACCGCTCGATTAGCGGGACCGGCGTGGCGGCCGGTCGGGCGGGAGCCTTGACCAAGCCGTTCAGCTGCGGCGCCAGCGTTCCGGCGGTGGCCTGCGCCCGCAACGCGCCGAGGTCGAACCGCGCGGCCACGACGACCGGGTGCGGCGTGGCCAGCGCGGCGTCGAACAGCGAGGCGCCCTCGTCCTCGGACAGCGGCAGCACACCGCCCTGCGCGGTGGCCCGGAACCTGCCCCCGGCCAACCCGGTCGCCGCGCCGTGCTCGTCGCCCCACAGGCCCCACGCCACGGAGGTCGCGGGCAGCCCTCGGGCGTGGCGGTGCTCGGCGAGCGCGTCGAGGAACGCGTTGGCCGCCGCGTAGTTCGCCTGACCAGCGCTGCCGACCAGGCCCGCCAACGACGAGCACAGCACGAACGCGGCGAGGTCCAGGTGTTCGGTGAGCCGGTGCAGGTTGAGCGCGCCGAGCGCCTTGGGCCGCCACACCGCGTCGAGCCGTTCGGCGTCCAACGCCCGCACGACACCGTCGTCCAGCACCCCGGCGGTGTGCACCACGGCGGTGAGCGGGTGTTCCGCCGGCACACCGGCCAGCACACCGGCGAGCGCGTCGCGGTCGGCGACGTCGCAGGCCGCGAACGCCACGGTCGCGCCGAGCCCGGCCAGCTCCGCCGCCAGCCCGTCGTCCGCGCCGCTCCGGTTGAGCAGCAGCAGGCGCTCGACGCCGTGCGCGGTCACGAGCCGGCGGGCGAACAACCGGCCGAGCACGCCGGTCGCCCCGGTGACGAGCACCGTGCCCCCGGGCTCGAACCGGACCGGCTCGGGTTCCCGGTCGGCCGGGACCAGCGCGGGGGTGAAGACCTCGCCCCGCCTGACCCGCAACTCGGACCCCGGCCCGGCGAGCGCCTTCGGCAGCACGCGTCGCGAGGCCGCGTCGTCATCGAGGTCGACCAGCACGACCCGGCCGGGGTTCTCCGAGCGCACGGTCCGCAGCAGGCCCCACACCGAGGACGTCACGGGGTCGGCGGAGCCGTCGGTCAGCACGACGAGCCGGGCGCCGCCGAGCCGTTCGTCGGCGAGCCACCGCTGGACCGGCGCCAACAGCTCCGCCGGGCCGTCGCGCCAGCAGAGCAGCACCGCGTCCACCGCCGTGTCCGCTTCGGCGAGGTCCGCGCACCGCTGGACCGGGCCGAACGCGTCGGCGATCCCGAAGTGGTCGTGACCGAGCAACGCGACCAGACCGGTCGGCGACGCGTCGGCGGTGCGCGCCCGCTGCCACACCGGCTGGTGCAGGCGGACGTCGGCCCGGCGCAGCGCGGCCGGGTCCAGCTCACGCGAGGTGAGGTCCCGGACACCGCCCAGCGGCACGCCATCGGTGTCCGCGAGCGTCACGGAAACCGTGTCCGTGCCGGTGCGGGTGAGGCGGACCCGCAACGCGGTGCGCGCTCCCGGCGCGACCGTGACACCGCTCCAGGAGAACGGGACCCGCACGCGCGTCGCGTCGTCCGCCACCGCCGTCGCGAGCAGCGGGTGCAGCGCGGCGTCCAGCAGGGCCGGGTGCAGCACGTGACCCGAGTGGTCGAGCCCTTCCGGCAGCCGCACGTCGGCGTAGAGGTCGTCGCCGTCGCGCCACAGACCCGTCAGACCCCGGAAGGACGGCCCGTAGTCGTAGCCGTGGTCGGCGAGCCTCCCGTACAGGTCGTCCAGCTCGACCCGGACCGCGCCGGCGGGCGGCGTGACGGAGCCCGTCGTGATGTCGGTGGCGGGCACGAGCACGCCGTCCGCGTGCCGGGTCCACGGGCTGTCGTCGTCCGGCCGCGCGTGGACGGTCACCGCCCGCCGACCCGCCTCGTCCGGGGCCTCGGCGGTGACCTGCAACCGCACAGTCCCGTTGTCCGGCAACGACAGCGGCACGTGCGCGGTCAGGTCCTCGACCGCGCCGAGGCCGAGGTGCGCGGCGGTGTGCAGGGCCAGGTCGACGAACGCGGCGCCGGGCAGCAGCACGACCCCGCCCACCGCGTGGTCGGCCAGCCACGGCACGTCCGCGACCGACACCCTGCCGGTCAGCACGGTCACGTCCGACCCGGCCAGGCCGACCACCGCGCCGAGCAGCGGGTGGTCGACGCCGGTCAGCCCGGCGGCCGACACGTCACCGGTCACCGCCGTCGGCTCCAACCAGAACCGCCGCCGCTGGAAGGCGTACGTGGGCAGCTCCACCGAGCCCGTGCCCTCGAACGACGACGCCCAGTCGACCCGCGCGCCCGCCACGGACGCCTCGGCCAGCGAGGTGGTCACGCGCACCCACGACCCGTCACCGCGCCGCAGGCTGCCGACGACGCCGGCGGACGTGCCCGCGTCGTCGCAGGTGTCGCGCAGCGACCCGGTGAGCACGGGGTGCGGGCTGATCTCGATGAACGTGCGGTGACCGTGGTCGAGCAGTGCCCGGGTGGTCTTCTCCAGCTCTACCGGTTGTCGCAGGTTGCGGTACCAGTAGTCGGCGTCGAGCTCGGTGGTGTCGAGTCGGTCGCCGGTGACGGTGGAGTAGAAGGCGATCCCGGATTCGCGTGGTTCGACCGGTGCGAGGGACTTCTGCAGTTGTCCGCGCAGTTGTTCGACTTGGGTGGAGTGGGAGGCGTAGTCGACGGCGATTCGGCGGGTTCGGGCGTCGTGGAGGGTGTCCAGGAATTCTTCCAGTGCGGCGGTGGTGCCGGAGATGACGGTTGAGGTGGGTCCGTTGACGGCGGCGATGGCGATTTCGCGGTCGCCGATCCGTGCTCGGACTTCGTCGGCGGGTAGTGCTACGGAGGCCATGCCGCCTGCGCCGGCCAACGTCGTGATGGCCTGGCTGCGCAGTGCGGTTATGCGTGCGCCGTCGTCCAGGGTGAGTGCGCCTGCGACGCAGGCGGCGGCGATCTCACCCTGGGAGTGGCCCACCACGGCATCGGGTGTGACGCCGCAGGATCGCCACACTTCGGCCAGGGAGACCATGACGGCCCAGAGGGCGGGTTGGACGACGTCGACCGGTTCCAGGTCGCCGTCGTTGAGCAGGACGTCGAGCAGGTCCCAGTCCACGTACGGGGCCAGTGCTTTGGCGCATTCGGTGAGCCGGTCGCGGAACACGGTGGAGGTGTTCCAGAGGCCGCGTGCCATCCCGATCCACTGCGAACCCTGACCGGGGAACACGAACACCGTCTTGCCGACCGTCGCGGTGCCGGTGACGACGTGCGGCGAGTCGACGCCGCGAGCCAGGGCGGTCAGGCCGTCGAGGAGCTGCCGCCGGTCCTCGCCGACGACGACCGCGCGGTGGTCCAACGCGTCCCGCGTGGTGACGAGGGCATGTGCGACGGCGGCCGGGGCCAGTTCGGGCTTCGCCGCGAGGAATTCGGTCAGCCGGTGGGCCTGTGCCCGCAGCGCCTCGGGGGTGTCGCCGGACAGCACCCACGGCACGGCGTCGGTCGTGACGAGGACCGGCTCGACCGGTTCGGTGGTGGGTGGTTCTTCGAGGATGACGTGGGCGTTGGTGCCGCTGATGCCGAACGACGACACGGCGGCCCGTCGCGGTTGGGCCACCCAGGGTTGGGGCTGGGCCAGCAGTTCGACCGCCCCGGTGGTCCAGTCGACGTGCGAGGTGGGCTGGTCGGCGTGGAGGGTGCGGGGGAGTTGGCCGTGCCGCATGGCCATGACCATCTTGATGACGCCGCCGACACCGGCCGCTGCTTGGGTGTGTCCGATGTTCGACTTCAAAGACCCCAGCCACAGCGGTGTTTCGCGGTCTTGGCCGTAGGTGGCGAGGAGGGCTTGGGCTTCGATCGGATCACCCAGTTTCGTTCCGGTGCCGTGCGCCTCCACAGCTTGTACGTCCTTAGTAGACAGTCCGGCGTTGGCGAGTGCCTGGCGGATGACGCGTTCCTGTGACGGCCCGTTGGGTGCGGTGAGTCCGTTGGACGCGCCGTCCTGGTTGATCGCCGAACCTCGGATGACCGCAAGGATCTGGTGTCCGTTGCGCTGGGCGTCGGACAGGCGCTCCAGGAGCAGGACGCCGACGCCCTCGGAGAAACCGGTGCCGTCCGCCGCGTCCGAGAACGCCTTGCAGCGGCCGTCGGGGGAGAGCGCCCGCTGACGGCTGAACTCCACGAAGGTGAGCGGGCTCGCCATCACGGCGGCCCCGCCGGCCAGTGCCAGCGAGCACTCGCCGTTGCGCAGCGACTGGACGGCCAGGTGCAGCGCGACCAGCGACGACGAGCAGGCCGTGTCCACCGAGACCGCCGGGCCTTCGAGGCCGAACGTGTAGGCGATGCGACCGGAGGCGACGCTCGGCGTCGTGCCGGTGGAGACGTAGCCCTCGACGCCATCGGGCAGCGTGCCCAATCGGGTCAGGTAGTCGCTCGCGGTGAGGCCGGTGAAGACGCCGCCGTGGCTGCCGCGCACCGATCCCGGCGGGATGCCCGCCCGTTCGAACGCCTCCCACGCGGTTTCCAGCAGCAGGCGCTGCTGCGGGTCCATCGCCGACGCCTCGCGCGGGCTGATCCCGAACAGCTCGGGGTCGAAGGCGGCCACGTCGCCGACGAAACCGCCCTGCCGGCTGTAGGACTTGCCGGTCGCGCCGGGGTCGGGGTCGTAGAGGCCGTCGAGGTCCCACCCCCGGTCGGCCGGGAACGCGCCCATCGCGTCGACACCGCCGTCGACCAGCCGCCACAGGTCCTCCGGCGACGTGACGCCGCCCGGGTAGCGGCAGGCCATCGCCACGATGGCGACGGGGTCGGCCGCGTCCGCGACCTCGACCACCGGCGTCGTGACGGGCGTCGCGTCGACCAGCTTCGCCCGCAGGTGCGCGGCGAGGGCGGCGGGCGTCGGGTGGTCGAAGACGACCGTGGCGGACAGGCGCTGCCCGGTCGCCGCGCCCAGCCGGTTGCGCAGCTCGACGGCCGAGAGGGAGTCGAACCCGGCCTCCTTGAACGCGCGGTCGGCGTCGAGCGGGTCGCCGCCCGAGCGGCCGAGCACGGCGTCCGCCTCGGTCCGGACGAGGTCCACGAGCACCTGGAGCTGTTCGCGCTCGGCCAGTGCGGGAAGTCGTTGCGACAGCGAGGAGTCGGACGCCTTGACCGCGCGTCGCAGCGGCGCGCGCACCAGCCCGCGCAGCAGCGGGGGCACGGTGGTGGAGCGCGACGCCGCCGGGTCGAGGGACACCGGCACGAGCGCGGCGCGGTGGTGGCCGAGCGCGGCGTCGAACGCCCGGAGCCCTTGCTCGACGCTGATCGGGCTGAGCCCGGAGTCGGTGATCCGCTGCCGCTCGACCTCGCCGAGCGCCGCGCCCATGCCGACGTCCCAGAGGCCCCACGCGAGCGACACGGCGGGCAGGCCCCGCGAGCGGCGGTGCGTCGCGAGCCCGTCGAGGAACGAGTTCGCCGCCGCGTAGTTCGCCTGTCCCGCGTTGCCGATGACACCCGCCGCCGAGGAGAACAGGATGAACGCGTCGAGGTCGAGGTGTCGGGTGAGTTCGTGCAGGTTCCAGGCCCCGTCGACCTTGGGTCGCAGGACGGTGTCGAGCCGGTCGGGGGTGAGGGTGGTGAGGGCTGCGTCGTCCAGGACCCCGGCGGTGTGGATGACGGCGGTGGGTTGGTGTTGGTCGATGACGTGGGCGAGGGCGTCGCGGTCGGCGACGTCGCAGGCGGCGAAGTGGGCGGTGGCGCCGAGGTCGGCCAGTTCGGTTTCGAGTTGGGGGTTTCTGCTGCGGCTGAGCAGCACGAGGTTCCGGACGCCGTGCTCTGCCACGAGGTGGCGGGCGATCAGCGCTCCCAGGCTGCCGCTGGCGCCGGTGATCAACACCGTGTCGGTCGCGGTGATCGCGCGCGGGAGGGTGAGCACCACCTTGCCCACGTGCCGCGCTTGGCTGACGTGCCGGAACGCCGCTCGCGCGTGCCGCGCGTCCCAGGCCGTCACGGGCAGTGGCCGGAGGGAGCCGTCGGCGAAGAGGGCGGTCAGGTCGGCGAACAGCTCGCGGATGCGGTCGGGACCGGCGTCCAGCAGGTCGAACGCCCGGTAGGCGACCCCGTCGGGCACGGTGCCCGGGTCGCGGAGGTCGGACTTGCCCATCTCCAGGAACCGGCCGCCCCGGGGGAGCAGTCGCAGCGAGGCGTCGACGAACTCGCCCGCCAGGGCGTTGAGCACCACGTCGACCCCGCGCTGCCCGGTGGCCGACAGGATGCGCTGCTCGAAGTCCAGGGTGCGGGAGTCGGCCAGGTGGTCGTCGGCGAACCCCTGGGCGCGCAGCACGTCCCACTTGCCGGTGCTCGCGGTGCCGTGGACGTCCGCGCCGAGGTGCCTGGCGAGCTGGACGGCCGCCATGCCCACCCCGCCCGCGGCGGCGTGGACCAGCACGGACTCACCGGCGCGCAGACCACCGAGGTCGACCAGGCCGCGGTAGGCGGTGAGGAAGGCGATCGGGGCCGCCGCGGCTTCGGCGAACGACCAGCCGTGCGGGATCGGGGCCACCGTGCGGTGGTCGGTGCTCGCGACGGGGCCGCAACCTCGGGCGAACAGCCCCATGACGAGATCCCCGGGCCGGAACCGGTCGACACCGGCACCGACCGCGATCACGACACCCGCGCCCTCGCCACCCATGGCGGCGGTCGGATCGGGGTAGCTGCCGAGGGCGATCAGGACATCGCGGAAGTTGACCCCCATGGCCCGCACCTCGACCAGAACCTGCCCAGCCGCCGGCTCACCGCCCGCCGGCTCGTCCACCGGCAGGAGTGCCAGGTTCTCGATCGCGCCGCCCCCGGTCGACCCGAGTCGCCACGGGCGACCACCGCTCGGCGGCTCCAGCACGTCATCGCCGGCCGTCCGGACCAAGCGGTTCGCGTAGACCACCCCGCGCCGCACCGCGACCTGCGGTTCGCCCGAAGCCAGCGCCGACCGCAACCACGCCGACTCCAGCCCGTCCGAACCAAGTCCAGTCGCCCCCGAGCCCGCTCCGTCCACGTCGACCAGCACGAACGACCCCGGCGCCTCCGCCTGAGCCGCCCGCAGCAACCCCCAACACGCGGCACCTGCCAAATCGCGCACGTCCTCACCGACTTCGACCGCGACCGCACCCCTGGTCACGACCACCAGCCGCGCCGACGCCGGCCGCTCCTCACCCACCCACTCCCGCACCGCCCGCAACACCCGCGCGGTCGCGTGGTGGACCGCCTCGACCGTCGACCCGCCCTCCACCGGCAGGAACACCGCACCGACCTCCGGTGCCGGCGACCCGGTCGCGGGCAGCGGCGTCCAGTCCAGGTGGAACAGCGGGTCCGCCACCGCCGACCCGCCCGACGCGATCGGCCGCAGCACCAGCGACCCGATCGAGATCACCGCACGCCCGGACCCGTCGGTGGCGGTGACGGACACGGCGTCCGGACCCACCGGGGTCAACGACACGCGCAGCGACGTGGCCTCGGTGGCGTGCAGCGTCACGTCGGTCCACGCGAACGGCACGCGGGGCGTGAAGTCCGGGGCCTCGACCGCCGCGACGACCAGCGGGTGCAGCGCCGCGTCGAGCAGCGCCGGGTGGATCGCGTGCCCGGTCACGTCGACACCGGGCGGGACGGTCACCTCGGCGTGCAGCGCGTCGCCCGCCCGCCACAGCGCGGTCAGCCCGCGGAACGCCGGCCCGTACGCGTAACCGCGCTCGGCGAGCCGCGGGTAGACCTCGCCCAGCTCCACCGGCGAACTCCCGGCGGGCGGCCACACCGCCACCGGCTCCGGCTCGGGGCCGCGCTCGGCGAAGGTCGCGACGGCGTGCCGCACCCAGGGGCCGTCCGCGCGCGAGTGCGCGGTCATCGCCTTCCCGTCCACGATGACCTGCAACGACACGGCTTCGCCCAGCGGCAGGGGCGCTTCGACGGTCAGCTCGGCCACGCCCGCGCCACCGGCGGCGTGCAGGGCCAGGTCCAGGAACGCGGTGCCCGGCAGCAGCGCCGAGCCCGCCACCTCGTGCTGACCCAGCCACGGCAGCGCGGCCGGCGACAGCCGCCCGGTCAGCACCCGGCGGCCGGTGTCGGCGTGGTCGACGGCGGCCGGCAGCAGCGCGTGACCACCGCCGGTCAGCCCCATCGACCCGACGTCCGCGCGCGGCGCCGGGGTCAGCCAGTACCGCTCGCCCTGGAACGCGTAGGTCGGCAGGTCGACGTCGACCCGGCCCGAGGCGCCGCGCGTCCAGTCCACCGGCGTCCCGTGCGCGTGCAGCCGGCCGAGCGCCGCGAGCACGGCGCTCACCTCCGGCCGGTCGGCCCGCAGGCCGGGCACGACCGCGTGGTCGCCCGGCCGCTCGGCGACCGCCTCCGCCACCGCGCCGGTCAGCACCGGGTCGGGGCCGAGTTCGAGGAACGCGGTGACGCCCGCGTCCAGGAGCGTGCGGACGCCGTCGTGGAAGCGCACCGCCGACCGGACGTGCCCGGCCCAGTAGGCGGGCGAGCGGAGGTCGGTCAGGCCGCCCGTGACGTTGGAGACGACCGGGATCGCGGGCTCGTGGTAGGTCACCTCGGACGCGGCGCGTTCGAAGTCCGCGAGCACGCCGTCCATGTGGTGCGAGTGGAAGGCGTGGCTGACGCGCAGCTCCTTGACCCGCGTGCCGCTCCCGCGCAACCGCCCGGCGAGTTCGGCGACGGCGTCGGCGTCGCCGGAGAGGACGACGGAACGGGGGCCGTTCACGGCGGCCAGGCCGACGCGCCCGGTCAGGTGGGGCCGGACCTCGGCCTCGGTGGCGTGGACGGCGAGCATGGCGCCGCCCGCGGGGGCGGCCTGCATCAGCCGGGCGCGCGCGGTGACGAGCCGGCAGGCGTCGTCCAGGGTGAGGATTCCGGCGACGTGGGCGGCGGTGAGTTCACCGATCGAGTGACCGATCAGGTAATCGGGTCGCAGGCCGAACGATTCCACGAGCCGGTAGAGCGCCGTCCCGACGGCGAACAGGGCCGGCTGCGCGAATTCGGTGCGATCGAGGAGTTCCGGGTCGCCACCGTGGAGGACGTCCCGCAACGGCACGTCCAGCCGGTCGCAGATCTCGTCGAACGCGGCGGCGAACACGGGGAACGCCGCGTGCAGCTCCCGGCCGACACCCCACCGCTGACTGCCCTGGCCGGTGAACAGGAACGCCACCCCGCCGGGTGACACGGCCTCGCCGACCACCACGTCGGGTGACTGGTCGCCCGCCGCCACCGCGGCCAGCCCGTCGAGCAGCCGGGCGCGGTCCTCGCCGACCACGACGGCGCGGTGCGGCAACGCGGCCCGCTCGGTGACCAGCGCGTGCGCGATCTCGGCGGCCGGCACGTCCGCGTGCGCCGAGGCGAACTCCCGCAGCCTGCCCGCCTGGGCGCGCAGCGCCGCCGGCGACCGGGCCGAGAGCACCCACGGCGCGGGGTCGGCGAGCACCGGCCGCACGACCTCCTCGGGCGGCGCCTCCTCCAGCACGACGTGCGCGTTCGTGCCGCTCAGCCCGAAGGACGACACACCGGCCCGCCTGACCCGGTCGCCGGCGGGCCACGACCGCTGTTCGGTCAGCAGCTCCACCGCGCCCGTCGACCAGTCCACGTGCGACGTCGGCCGGTCCACGTGCAGCGTCCGGGGCAGCACGCCGTGCCGCAGCGCCAGCACCACCTTGAGCAGGCCGGCGATCCCGGCCGCCGCCTGCGCGTGCCCGATGTTCGACTTCAGCGACCCCACCCGCAGCGGCTCGTCCCGGTCCTGCCCGTAGGCGGCCAGCAACGCCCGCGCCTCGATCGGGTCACCCAACCGGGTGGCGGTGCCGTGCGCTTCGACGGCGTCGACGTCGGCGGCCACCAGCCCGGCGTCCAGCAGCGCCCGGCGGATCACCCGCTCCTGGGCCGGTCCGCTCGGCGCGGTCAGCCCGTTGGACGCGCCGTCCTGGTTGACCGCCGAGCCGCGGACCACGGCCAGCACCCGGTGGCCGTGCCGTCGTGCGTCGGACAGCCGTTCCAGCAGCACCAGCCCGACGCCCTCGGAGAACCCGGTCCCGTCGGCGCCGTCGGCGAACGCCCGGCACCGCCCGTCCGGGGACAGGCCGCGCTGCCTGCTGAACTCGACGTGCAGCCGGGGCGCGGTCATCACGGTGACCCCGCCGGCGATGGCGAGCGACGTCTCGCCCCGGCGCAGCGACTGCACGGCCAGGTGCAGCGCGACCAGCGACGACGAGCAGGCGGTGTCGACGGTCAGCGCGGGGCCCTCCAGCCCGAACGCGTAGGCGATCCGGCCGGACGCGACGCTGGGGATGACGCCCGCGCCGAGGTAGCCCTCCACCTCGGCGGGCACCTCGCGCACGTCCGGCGCGTAGTCCTGCGGCCCGACGCCGACGAACACGCCGGTGTCGCTGCCGGCCAGCGCCGCCGGGTCCACCCCGGCCCGCTCCAGCACCTCCCAGGTGACCTCCAGCAGCAACCGCTGCTGCGGGTCCATGGCCAGCGCCTCGCGCGGGCTGATCCCGAAGAACCCCGCGTCGAACACGCCGGCGTCGGGCAGGAACCCGCCCTTGTCCACGGTGGACCTGCCGGTGGCCTCGGGGTCCGGGTCGAACAGGCCGTCCAGGTCCCAGCCGCGGTCGCGCGGGAAGTCGCCCACCACGTCGACGCCGTCCGCGAGCACCCGCCACAGCTCCTCGGGCGAGGTGATGCCACCGGGGAAGCGGCACCCCATCCCGACGACCGCCACCGGCTCCCGCGCCGCGTCCTCCGCGTCGGCCAGCCGCCGCCGGGTCTGCTGCAGGTCGGCGGTCACCCGCTTGAGGTATTCGCGGAGCTTGTCTTCGTTCGGCATGCGAATCTTTCCTTCGGCTACCGGGGACCCGACCACCATGCCCAGCCCGACTTAGCGCGACCTAGGCGCGGTCTAAAGCGGAACTGCCGGTGATCGGCCTTTAGCGGCCGATAAGGACGTTTTTAGGAAGCCTGTCGACCATTGCCGGAAAGCGGCAGCGCCGGTGCACGTCCACGGGAGGAAATCCACATGGTTGTCCGCGAGAAGTACCACGAGCGGATCCTCGCTCCGACGGCCGACCCGCTGACCGCGGTCGTCCACCTGGCCGCCAACCAGCAGGGCGACGACTACGTCTGCTACGAGGGGCCGGAGGGGTGGTCGTTCGCCTCGGGGGTGGCCGCCGAGCTGATCGCGGACCGCGACCGGGTGCTGGTGCGCAGCGCCGCCGGCGAGGTGTCCCACCCGTGGCGCAGCGGTTCGCTCAGCGACATCCCGGCGATGCTCGACACCATCCCGGTGGAGTGCTGGCGGGTGTACGGCTGGTCCGGCTACGACATCGCGCCCGCCAAGGCCGACCTGATGGACCTGGTCGGCGACGGCGTGTTCCTGCACCTGGTCGTGCCGCGGCGCGAGGTGCGGTTCCACCCGACCGGCACGCTCGTGCGCAGCCTCGACCCGGCGGGCCTGGACGTGGTGCGCGACCTGCTCGACTCCACCGCCAGCCCCGACTACCGGGCCGTGCCGGTCACCGTGGAGACGACGAACGCCGTCCAGTACGTCGAGGCGGTCGGCAAGGCCGTGGACGAGATCAGGGACGGCCGGCTGCAGAAGGTCATCCTGTCCCGCGTGGTGCCGGTCGACTACGACGTCGACCTCGTCGGCACGTACGCGGTCGGCCGCCGGGCGAACTCGCCCGCGCGCTCGTTCCTGTTCTCCCTCGACGGGCACAAGGCCGCCGGGTTCAGCCCGGAGACCGTGGTCGAGGTGGACGGCCGGGGTGTCGTCACGACCCAGCCGCTGGCCGGCACCCGCGCCCGCACCGGCGACCCGGTCACCGACGCCCTGCTGCGGGCCGAGCTGCTGAGCGACCCGAAGGAGGTCTTCGAGCACGCGATCTCGGTGAAGGTCGCCTACGACGAGCTGGTCGAGCTGTGCGGGTCGGCGTCCGTGCGGGTGTCGGAGTTCATGGTGGTCCGCGAGCGCGGCACGGTGCAGCACCTGGCGTCGTCGGTCCAGGGCAGGCTCCCGGACGGGCAGGGCTCGTGGGACGCGTTCACCGCGCTGTTCCCGGCCGTCACCGCGTCCGGGGTGCCCAAGAACTCGGCGTACACGGTGATCGACGAGCTGGAGGGCGTCGCGCGCGGCCTCTACAGCGGCGCGGTGCTGTGCTACGACGCCGACGGCGCGATGGACGCCGCCCTCGTGCTGCGCACGGTGTTCCAGCAGGACGGCCGCACCTGGTTGCGGGCGGGCGCGGGGATCGTGGAGCAGTCCCGACCGGAGCGCGAGCTGACCGAGACGTCCGAGAAGTTGTCCAGCGTGGCCCGCTACCTGGTCCCGCAGGCGAAGTGATCGCCGCCGTCGTGAGGGGACTGACGTGATAGTCGAGATGTCCAGGACCGCGTGCGCCGAGGAGACCGACCTCGTGCGCAACGCGTTGACCAGCCGGCACGGCGCGGTGCACCCCGTGCGGCTGGACGGGAAGTGGGTGTTCGTCTGCCCCGGGGCGGCCGATGCCCGGTCCGGTGTGGAGGGTCGCTCCGGCGTGCACCGGGTGATCCGCACCGGGGGGCCGTTCCACCTGGCGGCGCGGGCGCTGCACCCGGCGGGCAGCGTGGTGCGGGTCGGCAACGCGCTGATCGGCGGGCTCGACTTCACCGTCGTGGCCGGGCCGTGCGCGGTGGAGACCGACGAGCAGCTGGACGAGTCCGCGCGGGCCGTGGTGGCGGCGGGCGCGGCGCTGTTGCGCGGTGGCGCCTACAAGCCGAGGACGTCGCCGTACGCGTTCCAGGGCCTGGGCGTGGCCGGGTTGCGGATGCTCGCGCGGCAGCGGGCCGTCAGCGGCGTCGGCGTGGTCACCGAGGCGACCCAGCCCGCCGAGGTGGCGGAGGTCGCGCGGTGGGCCGACATGATCCAGGTCGGCACCCGCAACATGCAGAACTTCGCGCTGCTGAAGGAGGCCGGCCGCAGCGGGCTCCCGGTGCTGCTCAAGCGCGGCATGGCGGCGACCGTCGAGGAGTGGCTGTGCGCGGCCGAGTACGTGCTGAACGAGGGCAACCCGGACGTCGTGCTGTGCGAGCGCGGCATCCGCGCGTTCGGCCGGGAGACGCGGTTCAGCCTCGACCTGAGCATCGTCCCGGTGGTGAAGCGGCTCAGCCACCTGCCGGTGATCGTGGACCCCAGCCACTCGACCGGTGATCCCGCGCTGGTCGCCCCGATGGCGCTGGCGGCCGCGGCCGCCGGTGCGGACGGCGTGATCGTGGACGTGCACGCCGACCCGGCCGCGGCGCTGTGCGACGGCGGCCAGGCGCTGCGGCCGGAGGAGTTCAAGGACCTGGTGGGGAGCCTGGAACCGGTGGTCGCGGCGGTCGGCCGCAGCCTGGCCCGCGCCGACGCGCGACCCGAGCCCCTGCTGCTCTGAGCGCATCACCCGCACGACAATCCATTGAGGACTGCAGATGACCAACGCAACCACCGAACGGCAGCGGGAACTGGTCGGCCTGGCCGGTGAGCTGGCCGACGTGTTCGCGTCGCGCGCCGACCGGTACGACCGGGACAACGCGTTCCCGCACGACAACTACGAGGACCTGAGGGCGGCGGGCTTCCTCCGGCTGTCCGTCCCGGTCGAGCTCGGCGGCTCCGGCGCGGAGCTGGGCGACCTGCTCCCGGTGGTGGAGCGGCTGGCCATGGGCGACGGGCCGACCGCGCTGGCGGTGTCGATGCACCTGACGCCGGTCGCGCAGTGGGCGGCGGTGTGGCGGCGCACCGGTTCCGAGCGGCTGGAGCGGGTGCTGCGCGAGGTCGTCGAGGGCAAGGTGGTCTGGGCGTCGGTGACCAGCGAGCTGGGCATGGCCAACGACCTGACCGACGCGCGCACCCGGGCGGTGCGGGTGCCGGGCGGCTACCTGCTCACCGGCCGCAAGAGCTTCGGCACCAACACGTCCGTCGCCACCCACTTCTCCACCACGGCGCGCTACGAGCACGCCGAGGACGGCCCGCGGCTGCTGTTCTGCCACTTGCGGATGGACCAGGCGGGCGTGCGGGTGCACGACACCTGGGACACGATGGGCATGCGCGGCACCCGCAGCGACGACGTCGAGCTGGCCGACGTGGTCGTGCCCGACGAGGCGGTGGTGCACTCGGTGCCCGTCGGGCACCTGGACGCGCGCCTGCTGCGGACGGTGTGGTCGGCCGCGCTGCCCTCGTTCGCCGCCGTCTACACCGGGATCGCGGCCGGCGCGCTGGAGTGGACGACGCGGCAGCTCGTGTCGCGCGGGAAGCAGGACGACCCGGTGCTCCAGGACATCGTCGGCGAGTGCCAGATGCTGCTGGAGAGCTCCCGCGCGCTGGTCCACCGGCACGTGGACGAGGTGCGCACCGGCAGGCTGTTCGAGCACGACGTCCAGCAGGGCGTCGCCCGGTGCGCCACGGTCAAGTACGTGGCCACCAACAACGCCGCGCAGGTCGTGCGGCGGCTGGTGGACGTGCTCGGCGGCGCCTCGTACACGCGCGCGCTGCCGTTCGAGCGGATGTGGCGTGACGTGCAGGCGGGCACGTTCATGCCGGTGGCGAACCTGGCCGCGCGCAAGCTGGTCGGCGCGACCGCGCTCGGCGTCCGGACCGCGCCGTCGACCGGGGCCGACGGGAACGACCCGGTGAGCCGAGCGACCGCGCACGCGACCGCATGAGGGTCGCGTGCGTCGGCGGGGGACCGGGCGGACTGTTCCTCGCCGCCCTGCTCCGCCGGGACCTGCCCGCCGCCGACGTGGTGGTCTTCGAGCGCAACCGGGCGGACAGCACGTTCGGCTTCGGCGTCGTGTTCTCGGACGCCGCCGCGGGCGCGATCACGGCCGCCGACCCGGAGCTGAGCGCGCGGTTGGCGGCGGCGTCGCGGCACTGGGACGACATCGAGGTCCGGGTGTCCGGCGCGCGCGAGCGGATCGGCGGCATGGGCATGTCGGCGATCGTCCGCACGACGTTGCTGGACCTGCTGCGCGACCGCGCCGAGGAGGCGGGCGCGCGGCTGTGCTTCGAGACCGAGGTGCGCGACGCGCGGCAGCTGGCGGACTTCGACCTCGTCGTCGTGTGCGACGGGGCCAACAGCCGGTTCCGCCGGGCGTTCGCCGCCGACTTCGGCCCGTCGGCGCACGTGGCCGGCACGAAGTTCATCTGGTTCGGCGCCGCGCGGCCGTTCGACTGCCTGACGTTCGTGCACGAGGGCGCGTTCGCGGCCCACGCCTACCCCATCTCGGACGAGATGAGCACGTTCATCGTCGAGACCGACCCGGCCACCTGGGCGGCCGCGGGGCTCGACGGGTTCGACCCGGCCACCCCGCCGGGACCGAGCGACGAGACGGCGAAGGCGTTCCTGGAGGACCTGTTCGGGTGCCCGCTGGTCGGGAACAACTCGCGCTGGGGCAACTTCACCACCCTCCGGACCCGGACGTGGCGGCGCGGCAACTGGGTGCTGCTCGGCGACGCCGCGCACACCGCGCACTTCTCCGTCGGGTCCGGCACCAGGATGGCGATGGAGGACGCGGTCGCGCTCGCGGCCGAACTGGTCGGGTCGCCGCACGACCTCCCGGCCGCCCTGTTGGCCTACGAACGGCGGCGGCGCCCGGAGGTGGAGAAGGTCCAGCGGTCCGCCCGGCCGAGCCTGTCGTGGTGGGAGCGCTTCGGCACGTACGCCGACGCGTTCGAGCCGACGCAGTTCGGCTTCCACTTCCTGTCCCGCAGCATCACCCGCGAGCGCCTGCGGTCCCGGGACGGCGGCTACGTCGACCGGGTCGACCGGTGGTGGCGGGACCGGCACGGCGCGCCGCCCGCGCGGACGCCGCTGCGGTGCGGCGGGCTGGTGTTCCCCGGTCGGCACGTGGAGGTCTCCGGTGACGCGCTGGTGCTGCCGGACGGCACGGCGGTCGCGCTCGCGCCGTTCGACGGGCGGGCGCCGGGCCGGGGCGTGTGGATCGACGCGCCGGCCGTCGAGGCGGACCTGCCGGTCGCGGCCGGGCAGGTCCGCGCGGCGGCGGGGGAGGGCGTGCCGCTGGTCGGCGTGCGCGGCGGCACGCCGTTGACCCGCGTGCTGGTCGCCGAGGAGGCCCGGCTGGCGCACTCGCTGCCGGTGGTGGTCGCCGGCGAGTACGACGAGGACGCCGCCACGACTCTGCTGCTCTCCGGCCGCGCCGACCTGGTCGGCGTGCCACCGAGGACGGGAGGTCCCGATCGTGCGTGACGGATTCGTGCCGTGGCCGCCGGACGTGGCCGCGAGGTACCGCGAGGCCGGCTACTGGCGTGGCCGGTCCCTCGGCGACCACCTGCGCGACCGCCTGGACGAGCACCGCGACCGCGAAGCCCTGGTGGACGGGCCGGTCCGGCTGACCCGCGGGCAGCTCGCCGACCGGGCCGACGGGTGCGCGGCCCGGCTGCTCGACGCCGGGCTGGAACCGGGCGACACCGTGCTCGTCCAGCTGCCCAACACCTGGGAGTTCGTCGTCCTCACCCTGGCGTGCCTGCGCGCGGGCATCGTGCCGGTGCTGGCCCTGCCCGCCCACCGCGGCCACGAGCTGCGGTACCTGGCCGCGCACGCCGAGGTCGCGGCCGTGGCCGTGCCCGACCGCGTCGGCGACTTCGACCACCGGGCGCTGGCCCGGGACGTCATCGCGGCCACGCCCTCCGCGCGGCTGCTGCTGGTGGCGGGCGACGAGCCCGGCGAGGGCGCGGTGGACCTGAGGCGGCTCGCCGGGTCGCCCGGCGACCGGGAACGGCTCGACGCGATCGACGTGCCCGGCGACGCCGTCGCCGTGCTGCTGCTGTCCGGCGGCACCACGGGCCTGCCGAAGCTCATCCCGCGCACCCACGACGACTACGAGTACAACGCCCGGCGCAGCGCCGAGGTCTGCGGGTTCGACCAGGACACCACCTACCTGGTGGCGCTGCCCGTGTCGCACAACTTCCCGCTGGCCTGCCCCGGCGTCCTCGGCACGCTCGCGGTCGGCGGGAAGGTGGTGCTGAGCCGCGGCCCGGACCCGGACCGCGCGCTGCCGCTGATGGCGCGGGAGGGCGTCACGGCGACCGCGGTCGTCCCGGCCGTCGCCCAGCGGTGGCTGGACGCGATCACCTCGGGCCGGCACGCCGCGCCGCCGTCCCTGCGGCTGCTCCAGGTCGGCGGCGCGCGGCTGGCGCCCGAGGTGGCCCGCCGGGTCGAGCCGGTCTTCGGCGCCACCCTCCAGCAGGTGTTCGGCATGGCCGAGGGGCTGCTCAACTACACCCGGCTGGACGACGACGCCGAGGTCAGGACGCAGACCCAGGGCCGGCCGATGTGCCCGGACGACGAGGTGCTGGTGGTGGCCGCCGACGGCCTGCCGGTGCCGCCGGGCGAGCCGGGCGCGCTGCTCACCCGCGGCCCGTACACGCCGCGCGGCTACTTCCGCGCGCCCGAGCACAACGCCCGCGCGTTCACCCCGGACGGCTGGTACCGGACCGGCGACGTCGTGCGCCGGCACCCGTCCGGCAACCTCGTGGTGGACGGCCGGGACAAGGACATGATCAACCGGGGTGGCGAGAAGGTCTCGGCCGAGGAGGTCGAGGACCTGGTGTACCGGGTGCCCGGGGTGGCCCGCGTCGCCGTCGTCGCGGTGCCGGACGACGTGCTCGGCGAACGGGTCTGCGCGGTCGTGGTGCCCGCACCCGGCCACGAGCTGACCCTGGCGGCCGTCCGGGACGCGCTGACCGCCATGCAGGTCGCCCGCTACAAGCTGCCGGAACGGCTGGAGATCGTGGCCGACCTGCCCGAGACCAGGATCGGCAAGATCGACAAGCACGCGCTGCGCGAGCTGATCGGCGGGCGCTGAGGCGGACCGCGCGACCCGGGGGCCCGTGCTCGACCGGGCCCCCGGGTCACGCGGTCCGCCGGTTCACGCGGCGCTCGGCCGCCCGAACCACCGCTCCAGCGCGGCCACCAGCCGGCGCCGCCCACCGGACTCCGACACCTCCGCCTCGTCCGCCGTGCTCGCCCACGCCACGTGCCCGTCCGGGCGCAGCAGCACGGCGGTCGCGTCGATGCCGGGCGCGGGCGCGGCCTCCACCAGGTCCACCCGGTCGCGCCACCCCGCCGCGTGCGAGGCGAAGTCGCCGTCCGAGAAGTCGATCAGCACGCCCCGGCCGCCGTGCTGCACCTCGGCCACGCTGGTCGACGTGGTCCCGCACGTCAGCCCGACGTGCGGCAGCCTGCGGCCGACCAGCGGCGACGGGCAGTCCGGCGCGTAGTCGACGTCCAGCCCGGTGGACAGCTCCAGCAGGTGGTGGTTGGCGTCGGGCAGCCGCAGCAGCCGCTCGAACAGGGCGCGCAGCGGCGCGACCCGGCGCACCGGGTGGACGAGCGCCAGCTGCGCGTCCGCCGTGGCACCCGCCCGGCCGCCCGCCGGTCGGCGCTCGGCGTCGTAGGTGTCCAGCAGCTCGTCCGGCGCCCACCCGCGCAGGGCGGCGGCGAGCTTCCACCCGAGGTTCACCGCGTCCTGGAGGCAGGCGTTGATCCGCAGGCCGGCGAGCGGGAAGAACGTGTGCGCGGCGTCGCCGACCAGGAACACCCGCCCGGCGCGGTAGCGCTCCGCGTTCCGGGTCGGACCGCCGTAGCGGCGCACCCAGCGGGTCGGGACCTCCGGGAACTCCTCGCCGTTGAGCGCCAGCACCCGCTGCCGCAGCTCCTCGGCCGTCGGCGGGCCGTCCGGCGGGTCGACGCCGAACTCGGCGGTGATCACCCGGACCAGCCCCGGCTCGGTCAGCACCGCGGAGTACATCCCACCGACCGGCGAGAAGCGCGGTCGGCGGTGGATCTCGGGCAGCGCCTCGACGTCGACCTCGACGTCGGCCACCAGCCCGTGGCAGGGCTCGCCCGCGCCGGGGAACGCGATCCCGGCCAGCTCGCGGACCCGGCTGCCCTCGCCGTCCGCGCCGACGAGGTAGCTGCCCCGCAGCTCGTACCGGCCGTCCGGACCGGCCACGGTGACGGTCACGCCGTCGTCGTCCTGGTCGAACCCGGTCAGCTCGTGGCCCCGGCGCACGTCCGCGCCGAGCTTGACCGCCCGCTCCTCCAGCAGCCGCTCCAGGTGCTGCTGCCCGACCAGCGTGCCGCGCCGGTGCCTGCCCGCCAGCGCGGAGTCGTCCAGCCACAGCATCGCGAAGTGGGTGCCGCCGGTCTCGCTCCGGTCGCGGTGCTCGGCCAGGGCGTCCAGCAGGCCGCGCTGCTCCAGCAGTTCCACCGAGGTCGTGTTGAGCCCCTGCCCCGGGCAGTAGTCGCCGATCGCCGCCAGCCGCTCCAGCACGACGACGTCGACACCGGCCAGCGCCAGCTCGTGACCGAGCATCAGCCCGGCCGGTCCACCGCCCGAGATGATCACAGGATGGGTCATCGGGGAACTCCTCACCTGGTAACGCCCAGTTTGTTGTCGATCAGGTCGAAGATCTCGTCGTCGCCGGCGTCGGTGATCGGCGCGTCGTCGCCCGGACCGCCGTCCAGCCGCCGCAGCAGGTCGCGCAGCCGGGCGGCCAGCTCGCCGCGGACGTCGGCCGGCACGGCGGCGGCGTCGATCCGGGCCCGGAGCCGGTCCAGCTCGGCGACCAGCGGCGCGAGGTGGTCCGGCTCGCCCGGCGCCACGGCCGCCAGCAGGTGGTCGGCCAGCGCGAGCGGCGTCGGTCGGTCGAACACCAGCGTCGCCGGCAGCCGCAGGCCGGTGGCCGAGGCCAACCGGTTGCGCAGCTCGACGGCGGTCAGCGAGTCGAAGCCCAGGTCCTTGAACGGCCGGCCGGGGTCGACCCGCTCGCCCGGCCCGTACCCGAGCACCGCCGCGACGCAGCCGGCCACCACGTCCCGCACGACCCGCCGCCGGTCGGCCTCACCGAGCGGTGCGAGCCGTTCGGCCAAGGCCACGTCGGCGGGCGCGGTGGTGGCGCGGTCCGCCGCGTGCCGCAGCGGGCTCGCGTCGACCACGTCGCGGAGCACGTAGTCCAGCTCGCCGGACCGGGCCCGGCTGCGCAGCGCCCGCATGTCCAGCACGACCGGGGCCACCACCGCCAGGTCGGCGGCGAGCGCGTCGTCGAACGCCGCCAGCCCCTGCTCCGGGCTCAGCGGCGCGATGCCGGAGCCCGCGAACCGGGCGCGGTCGTGGTGGCCGAGCGCGCCCGCCATGCCGTCCGGCAGCTCCCACAGCCCCCAGGCCAGCGACGTGACCGGCAGCCCGGCCGCGCGGCGCACGTCCGCCAGCGCGTCCAGGAACGAGTTGGCCGCGCCGTAGTTGGCCTGGCCGGGGTTGCCCAGGATGCCGGAGACCGACGAGTAGAGCACGAACGCGCCCAGGTCCAGGTGCGCGGTCAGCTCGTGCAGGTGCCAGGCGGCGTCCACCTTCGGCCGCAGCACGGCGTGCACGCTGCGCGGGGTCAGCGCCCCGACGACCCCGCCGTCCACGACTCCGGCGGTGTGGATGACGGCCGTCAGCGGGTGCTCGGCCGGGACCGCCGCGAGCAGCGCGGCCACCTCGTCCCGGTCCGCCACGTCGCCGACCGCGACGCCGACGTCGGCGCCGTGCGCGGCCAGCTCGGCCACCAGCTCGGTCACCCCGGGCGCCTCCGCGCCGCGCCTGCTGACGAGCAGCAGGCGCCGGACCCCGTGCGCCTCGACCAGGTGACGCGCGGTGACCTCGGCCAACGCCCCGCTGCCGCCGGTGATCAGCACGGTGCCGCCGGGCGCGAAGACCGGTTCGGCGGTGGCCGGGTCCGGCGCGCCCGCCCGCACCAGCCGGTTCACCAGCACCTCGCCCGCCCGGATGACCAGCTGCGGTTCGGCGGTGCGCAGCACGGCGGGCACGGCCAGGTCGGACTCCGGCGTGCCGTCCAGGTCGAGCAGGGTCAACCGGCCGGGGTGCTCGGCCTGCGCGGTGCGGACGAGCCCCCAGACGGCCGCGCCCGCCAGGTCCGTCCTGGCCGGTCGGCCGCCCGCGCGCGGCGCCTGCGCGTTGGTGGTGACCACGACCAGGTGACTTCCGGCGAACCGGTCGTCGGCCAGCCAGTCCTGGAGTTCGCGCAGGACGCGTTCGACGGCGGTGTGGGTCGCGGTCGCCGGGTCCACGCCGTCGTCGGCAGCGGGGCAGGGCAGGAAGACCGTGTCCGGCACCGCGCCGGCGGTGAGCAGCGCGGCGACGTCGAGGTGGCGGGCAGGTGTGCCGAGGGCGGTCGCGAACGACGGTTCGGCATCGCCCAGCAGCGCCACTTGGTGGTCGGCGGGCAGCGAGTGGTGGTCGGGCAGTGGGTCGCGGTGGTCGGGCAGTGGGTTGCGCCGGCCGGCGGGCAGCGAGTGGTGGTCGGGCAGCCGGTCGCGCTCGCCGGTGGGCAGCGGGGTCCACGTCAGCTGGTACAGCACGCCGGGGTCCGGGCGCCGGGCGCGCAGCGCGGCCACGTCGACCGGCCGCAGGGTCAGCTCCTCCACCGAGAACACCTCCCGCCCCGCCAAGTCCGTCGCCCGCACCGCGAGGCTGTCCGGCCCGGTGGGCGTGAGGCGCACCCGCAGGCGCGTCGCCCCCGAAGCCCGCAGCTCGACCCCCGCCCAGCTGAACGGCATCGTCACCCGCCCCTCACCGGCGCCACCGACCAGCAGCGGGTGCAGCGCGGCGTCCAGCAGCGCCGGGTGGATCGCGTGCCCGGTCGCGGCCAGTCCGTCGGGCAGGACCACCTCGGCGTAGAGGTCCGCGCCGCCGCGCCACATCCCGGTCACCCCCCGGAACTCCGGCCCGTAGTCGTAACCGCGCTCGGCCAACAGGTCGTAGACCCCGTCGACCGGGACGGCGTCGGCCGGTGGCCACGGCTCGGCGGCGACCGGCTCGGGCCGGGAGCGGGCCAGCAGGCCGGTGGCGTGGCGCAGCCAGGGGAGCGGTTCCCCGTCGGCCCCGGGTTCGGGGCGGGTGTGGATGCCGAGCCGCCGCCGCCCGGTGTCGTCCTCGGGCTCGACGGTGACCTGGACCTGCACGGCGTCGTGCCCGGAGAGCACCAGCGGCGCGTGCAGGTCCAGCTCCTCGACCCGCGGGCAGCCGGTGCGCTCGCCGACGTGCAGCGCCAGGTCCACGAACGCGGACGCGGGCAGCACGGTGGTGTCGAACACCGAGTGCCCGGCCAGCCACGGCTGCGCGGCGGCCGAGATCCGGCCGGTGCGCACGTGGTGCCCGGACTCGGCGAGGTCGACGGCCGCGCCGAGCAGCGCGTGGCCGGCCGGGCCGATCCCCGCCGACAGCACGTCGCCGGTCCGCGCCACCCCGTCCAGCCAGAACCGGCGGCGCTCGAAGGCGTGCGTCGGCAGCTCCACCCGGCTCGTCCCGGGCAGCAGCGCCGGCCACGCCACCGCCGCACCGGCCACGTGCGCCCGGGCCGACGAGAGCAGCAGCCGGTCCCGGCCGCCTTCGTCGCGCCGCAGCGTCGGCACCGCGACCGCGGGCACGTCCGCGTCCTCGAACGTCTCGCCCAGCCCCACCACGAGCACGGGGTGCGGGCTCACCTCGACGAACGCCCGGAAGCCGTCGGCGAGCAGCGCGCGGGTGGTCCGCTCCAGCTCGACGGGCTCGCGCAGGTTGCGGAACCAGTAGCGGGCGTCCAGCTCGCGGGTGTCGACCGGCGTGCCGGTGACGGTGGAGTAGAACGCGGTGGCGGACGGTCGTGGCGCGACCGGCGCCAGGGCGTCGAGCAGTTCCCGGCGCAGCGAGTCGACCTGGGACGAGTGCGAGGCGTAGTCGACGGGCACCCGCCGGACCCGGACGCCGTCGAGGCCGCCCAGGAACGCCTCCAGCGGCGCGGTGGGCCCGGACACGACGGTGGACGTCGGCCCGTTGACGGCCGCCACGCTGACGTCGAGGTCGCCGATCCTGGCGCGCACCTCGCTCACCGGCAACGCGACGGACGCCATGCCGCCCGACCCGGCCAGCCCGGCGATGGCCCTGCTGCGCAGTGCCACGACCCGCGCGCCGTCCTCCAGGGACAACGCCCCGGCCGCGCACGCGGCGGCGATCTCGCCCTGGGAGTGGCCGACCACCGCGTCCGGCACGACGCCGCACGACCGCCAGACCTCGGCGAGCGACACCATCACCGCCCACAGGGCCGGTTGCACCACGTCCACCCGGTCCAGGTCGCCGTCGTGCAGCAGCACGTCCAGCAGGTCCCGGCCGAGGTGCGGGTCCAGCGCCCGCGCGCACTCGGTCAACCGGTCGCGGAACACCTCGGACGCGTCCCACAGCCCCCGCGCCATGCCCACCCACTGGGAACCCTGCCCCGGGAAGACGAACACCGCCTTCGCCCGGCCGGCCGGCGCCCGCCCCCGCACCAGACCGGCGGCCTCACGCCCCTCCGCGAGCGCCGCGAGGCCGTCGAGCAGGTCGTCCCGCCCACCGACGACCACGGCGCGGTGCTCGAACGTCGCACGCCCGGACACCAATTCGCGCGCGACGGCGGCGTGGTCGACGTCTGGCCGCTCGACCAGCCACCGCCGCAGGCGCTCGGCCTGGGCGCGCAGGCCACCCGCGCCGGGGGCGGAGAGCACCAGCGGCACGACGCCGTCGAACGGCTCGGTCACCTCGGCCGCGGGCGGTTCTTCGAGGATGACGTGGGCGTTGGTGCCGCTGATGCCGAACGACGACACGGCGGCTCGCCGCGGTCGTTCACCGGCGGGCCAGGACCGGGCCTCGGTGAGCAGCGAGACCGCGCCCGCGGACCAGTCGACCCGGGTCGACGGCCGGTCGACGTGCAGCGTGCGCGGCAGCACCCCGTGCCGCATGGCCATGACCATCTTGATGACGCCGCCGACACCGGCCGCCGCCTGCGCGTGCCCGATGTTGGACTTCAGCGACCCCAGCCACAGCGGTGTTTCGCGACCCTGGCCGTAGGTGGCCAACAACGCCTGCGCTTCGATCGGGTCGCCCAACCTCGTCCCGGTGCCGTGCGCCTCGACGGCGTCGACGTCGCCGGCCGAGAGTCCCGCGTTGTTCAGGGCCTGGCGGATGACGCGCTCCTGTGACGGCCCATTGGGCGCGGTGAGTCCGTTGGACGCGCCGTCCTGGTTGATGGCCGAACCCCGGATGACGGCGAGGATTCGATGCCCGTTGCGCTGGGCGTCGGACAGGCGTTCCAGCAGCAGGACACCGACGCCCTCAGCCCAACCGGTGCCGTCCGCCGCGTCCGAGAACGCCTTGCAGCGACCGTCCGGTGAAAGCCCGCGCTGACGGCTGAACTCGATGAACGTGTTGGGCGTGGACATCACGGCGACGCCACCGGCCAGCGCGAGCGAGCACTCGCCCCGTCGCAGCGACTGCGCGGCCAGGTGCAGCGCGACCAGCGACGACGAGCACGCCGTGTCCACCGAGACCGCCGGGCCTTCGAGCCCGAACGTGTAAGCGATCCGGCCCGACGCGACGCTGCCGAGGCTGCCGTTGGCGATGTAGCCCTCGAAGCCCTCCGGAGCGGGGGACAGGCGTGAGGCGTAGTCGTTGTACATCACGCCGACGAACGTGCCGGTGTCGCTGCCGCGCACCGAGTCCGGCGCGATGCCGGCCCGTTCGAACGCCTCCCACGTCGTCTCCAGCAGCAGGCGTTGCTGCGGGTCCATCGCCAGCGCCTCACGCGGGCTGAGCCCGAACAGGCCGTGGTCGAACCCGGCCGCGTCGGCCAGGAAACCCGCCTGCCGCACGTACGACCTCCCGACCGCGTCCGGGTCGTCGTCGAACAGCCCGTCGAGGTCCCAGCCCCGATCGCGCGGGAACGGGCCGACCGCGTCGACCTCGTCCGCGACCAGCCGCCACAGGTCCTCCGGGGTGGCCAGGCCACCGGGGTAGCGGCACGCCATCCCGACGACCGCGACGGGTTCGCGCTGCGCCGCTTCGAGCTCGCCGATCCGCCGCCGGGCCTGCCGCAGGTCCTGGGTGGCGCGCTTGAGGTAGTCGCGGAACTTGTCTTCGTTGCTCACCACGCGAGGTCGTCCCTTCACACCGGCGGGAGGTTGCGCCCATCGTTCGGCCTTTCCCTAATCCGCCCCTTATCGCCGGCTAAAGCGGTCGACTCGGATTTAGGTCGCCTTCACAAGGGGTTCGGACGATGGGCGCCTACCCGGCTCACCGGCACCCGGAAGGAATTCCACGACGACCGAACGGCCGGCCCGACTGGTGGACGACGGCACATTGGCGGTGCGGCCGGCCTGCTGCCCGACCGTGCCGGCCCGGCCACCGCCGGCCCCGCCCTGCACGGCGTGTTCGTGCCGGCCTGGTGCCTGCACCGCGGCGTGCTGCTCACCTGACCGTGGGCTCGCCCTTTACGGCCTGCTAATCGGCAGCCTCGCCACCACCGTCGGCGACGTGCTCGACAGCTCCGAGGCCCGCGAAGTTCTTCACCACCCTCGGTGGGGAGAAGGGCCTGCGGATGCCGTCTTGGCGGCGATATTCGCCCTCTTCGGCGTCCTCGCCTCCGCCTACGGCTTGCACACCGCCGCCCACCTGTCGACCGAGGAGACCACGTCCAGGCTCGACCCAGTCCTGGCCACCCCGACCACCCACACCCGGTGGGCCGCATCCCACCTCGTCGTCGCCTTCACCGGCACGGCGCTGCTGGTGCTCACCGCCGGCCTCGCTGCGGGCGTCGTCCACGCCACCCGCGCTGGCGACCCGTCCAAGTGGGCAGGCTCCTGGGTGCCGCCACGGTGCACGTCCCTGCCGTCTGCGTGCTCATCGACATCACCACCGCCTGCTGCGGCTTGGCCCCGACTGACCGCCGCGGCATGGGCGGCCCTGGCCGGTTCCCTGCTGCTGACCGAACTCGGCCCGCTGCTGGAGCTCGACCCGTGGCCGGTGGACCTCTTGCCCTTCGCCCATACCTCCAAGCTGCCCGGTGCGGCGTTTACCACCACCCCGGTGCTCGCCCTGCACACCACGGCGGCGGCGGTGCCGACCGCGGCCGGCCTGCTCGCCCTCCGCCGTCGCGACATCGCGTGACGCCTAGGAGCAGCTTCATGGCATTCCGGCATGTCACAGCGGTAGCGCTAAGCCTGAGGAATACTCTGGGAATATGATCATGTACTTCTGGTAGAGTATGTTGTGGTGTAGCGCACCAAGATCGACGTGCAGGGAGTGGGCTTGGGCGACATCGGGGCATCCGGGCAGATGATCGCGCTCGCCCGTGAGGCCAAGGGGTGGAGGCAGAGCGACCTGGCCCGCGCCGCCGGGATGGCGCAGGGATCGGTGTCGAAGGTCGAGCGCGGTCTGCTGGCACTGGACGAGGAGGGCCTGACCAAGGTCGCCGACGTGCTCGAAGTGCCAGGCTCCCTGCTGCGGGGCGATCACGAGCTGCACGGCATGGAGTCGACCTGCCTGCACAACCGGCGCAGGGCGAGCCGGATGCCGGTGGCCACACTCAAGCGGGTCGAAGGGCTGGCGCAACTCGTCGCCCTGTCCACCAAGCTGCTGCTGCAGCACGAGCCAGTGCCGGTGCTGGTGAGGCAACCGCCGGAGTCCTGCCTGGCCCCGCCGCAGGTCGCCCGCGCCCTGCGGCTCGCCTGGCGGGTTCCCTCCGGTCCGGTGGACGACCTGGTGGGCCTGCTGGAGCGGATGGGCGTGATCGTCGTGGTCCGAGGACTGGGCACGGACGCTCAGGACGCCGTCAGTCTGTGGCCCGCGGGGGCGGCCCCGGTGGTCCTGCTCAACACCGGACTGCCTCCCGATCGCGCGCGTTTCACCCTGGCGCACGAACTGGGGCACCTGGTGCTGCACGGGGTGCCGGGGGAGGGACAGGAGGACGAGGCCAACGCCTTCGCCGCCGAACTCCTCACCCCCGCCGACGCGATCCGCCCGGAGCTGGAAGGGCTGACCCTGCGCGACTTCGGCAGGCTCGCCCGCCTGAAGAGCCGCTGGAAGGTCTCCATGGCCGCGCTGATCCAGCGCGCCCACCAGCTGGACTGCATCAGCCCGTCGCAGTTCAAGTCCTTCCGGATCAAGCTCAACCAGTACGGCTGGGCCAAGCGCGAGCCGGGGGAGCTGGTCCCCGAGGTGCCCACGGCGCTGACCGCCGCGATCGAGAAGCACCTGGCCGACGGCCTCGGCGTCGAGGAGCTGGCGGAGCTCGCGCTCATGCGGCCAGAGCAGTTCAGGCGCCACTACCTGCCCGTCGACGAACCGCCGCGGCACGCGGCTACCCGGAACCTGTGAGGTGCCCATGACCGCGACCCACACCGACCTGGAGCACCGCCTTCGCGACACCCTGCTCATCCACACCGAAGCTGCCCGGTGGGACCTGGCCATCGAACGATCCGACCGCGACGGCGGCGGCATCGTCTTCCACGGCCACCCCGGCCTGACCTCGGCCGAGCACGTCCTGGCTCGCACCGCCTACCGCCGTCCGATCCTGCTCGACGCGGGCGCCTACGCGGGGGAGAAGCGCAAGTTCGCCTCCGAGCCCTTCGACGACAACTGGACCGGCCGCCAGCGCCGCCTCGGCCTGCCGGCCGTGCTCCCCGACGCCGGCTACGTCGCCGAGGACGACGAGCTCGGCCTCGTCAGCGTCCTGGCCCGCGTCCAGGACGCCGGCGGGAACACCGTCGCGCCCCTGGCACTGCACCGCAGCTGGCTCAAACCGGACCACGGCCTGCCCGCCCTGCTCGGTCACGTCGCCGACGCCGGGGTTCCCATCGCGGTCGCGCTGGAGCACGCCTACGACCCCTTGAGCGTCCGCTACGTCCTGGAAGGGCTCGTCGACCTGCTCGGCGTCGGCGTGCCCGTCATCGTGCTGCGCTGCGACGTCTCCGCGATCGGCGCGCTGTGCTTCGGCGCCCTTGCCGCGGCCGTCGGCACCAAGACCAGCCTGCGCCATCTCTACCCGATGACGGCCGGCGGTGGCGGTGGTGGGGCCACCGCGAGCCCGGCTGCCCTGGTGCGCGAGCTACTGTCCTACCTACGGCTGAGCCGGATCGACCAGGGTGTCGCCGCCGACTCCGACAACAGCCTCTGGCAGTGCGGCTGCGAGGTGTGCGGCGGTCAGGACCTGAGTTGGATCAACTCGACGTCCCGGCCCGAGCAGCTCGCCTACCTGCACTCCGTCGAAGTGCTCTACGACATCCGCCGCGACCTCTTCGAGGCGGCCACCACCGCCGAAGAACGACGCCGGACGTGGATCGCGCAGTGCGACGCGGCCGTCTTCCGTCACTTGGAGATCGACACCGAGAGCTTTGCGCCGACCCCGCAGAAGGTCCTCGGCAACTGGATCTCACTGCGCAACAGGGAGGCCAGCGCCTAACGACCGGTGCCCACCGGAGCGCGGTCCTCGGCGAGCAGCCTTTCGTACAGCACCTCGTTCAGCCAGCGCGACACCACCGTGGGCCGTGCCGTCGCCACCGGCCCGATCCGACCCGGACCCACCAGGCGGACTTCGCCGTCGGGTGACCGCCAGACCACCCCGACACCGCGCACCTGAGCGTTGAGCAGGCACTCCTCACCGGGAGCGCGCACCGTGTCGACGATCACCGCGGTCGAGCCGAACCCGCCGAACCTCGCGGCGGCCCGCAACGACCGCTGCCACCGCGAGCCCTGAGCCAACACACCGCCTAACCGCACCGCAGGCTTCGGCGCGGAGTCCTTGTACTCAGGCCATGACCACATCGCCACCGCGGTGCGGTCCACCACCGGCCCCGCGCTGGCGGCGCACCGCGCGGCGTGCACCTCGTGGTCCAGTTCGACGAACACCGACACCACGTCTTCGAACAGGCGCAACCGCGGCAGCACCGCGCCGCTCCACCCCAACTCCACGGCTGCGGCTTCGAGCAGCGCGACATCCGACGAGCCATCTTCCGGGCGGCCGTGTCGCGATCCGGCGATGTGTCCGCAGGACTGGTCCGCCTCGATCACGCATCCCCTGTTTCGTCCGTGGTGTCATCAGTCGCGGTGCGTCCTCGGGAGTAACGCTGCTTCACCGCTCGGGCGGAAAGGATACGCACTTCCGGTCGCAGTCCGCCGACCGCCTCGAAGTACACCTGCTCACCAGGGACCAGCCCCAGCAGGCGCATCAGCGGCCCCGGGATCGCGACCTGGTCCCGCTGACCTCTACGAGGGCAACCACACGCGTCAAGGGGGCAGGCGCCCCCTTGACACGTGCGCTTCGGAGAGCCAGGTCGGCGGGATGACACGAAGCCCTCTGTTGGATAAGCGTGAAGGTGCGGCTTCAACGTCAGCCCACCACACCGGTTAGCGGGTCAACGTTCCGAGATGCAGCACTGGAGATCCGTCTGAGCATGAGGTCTGTACGCAGTGTTACGAAGCTGTTACGTTGAGCTCGCTGGAGGAGAGGCTCCTCTGGAGGCACGAAGGGGAATCACATGTCACGTGCACTCCGCCAGACCATCACCGCCGGGGCACTAGCGCTCGGCCTGCTCGGAGGGGCCGCTGGCACAGCCCAGGCCCTCACGCCGATCGGCACCTCCTCGCCAAGCAACACAGCGGCCAACACGGCGATGGCCCACGTCGTCGTGGTGGGCTCCTACACCTACGACCGCTGCCACTACTTGGGTAAGCAGTATCTCCAGCAGGGCGCCTATCACTACTCCTGCACCCACGAAGGGGGGACCTACGGCTGGAAGCTGAGGGCCTACTACGACTGACTGCGGCTATCTCATGCTCGACATGGGAGGACCAGCCTGGACCGTCAGCCCACCACACCGACTAACGGGTCTGGGGTTGATCCGTTTTGACGGACAGGGTCGATGAGTGTGGTCAGGCTACCCGGTCCGCCGGGTGGTGTCGGGTTGCTTCGTAGGTGGCTGGGCTGAGGTAGCCGAGGCTGGAGTGCAGGCGGCGGGTGTTGAACCAACCCTCGATGTACTCGAAGATCGCCTTGTGCGCCATGGTCCTGGTGGGCCGTGGTCGCGGTCGAGCAGTTCGGTCTTGATGGTGGCGAAGAAGGATTCCGCGACGGCGTTGTCCCGGCACTGGCCCTTGCGTCCCACCGACAAACGCACGCCCAAGCCGTCGGCGAGGGCGCCGAACCGGGCGGACGTGCATTGACAGCCCCTGTCGGAGTGAAAGATCAATCCCGGTTCGGGGCGCCGTAGCCGCACGGCGTTGTCCAGGGCCTGGGCGACCAGGTCGGTGCGCAGGTGGTTGGCGGTGGCCCACCCGACCACGCGCCGTGAGGCGATGTCGATCACCGTGGCCAGGTGGAGCCACCCCTCCCAGGTGTGGACGTAGGTGATGTCGCCGCACCGGCGGCTGTCGATCTCCGCTGCGGCGCACGAGAAGTCGCGTCGGATCAGGTCGGCCGGGACGGTCGCGGCGGGATCGGGGACGGTCGTGGTGCGCCACCGTTTCGGTGCACGACCCGCCCTTCCGGACTCCCTCAGGAGCCGGGCGACACGTTTGCGGGAATGCCGCCGTCCCCGAGCCCGCAGCTCGGCGTGCACCCGCGGCGCCCCGTAGGTGCCCTTGGACTCGTCGTGGATCGCGACAATCTCGCCGGTCAGGTCGGCTTCCTGCCGTGCGCGGGCGGAAGGCACACCGGTGCGGTGGGCGTAGTAGGCGGACCGGGAGACCTCCAGCAGCTCGCATGCCCGATGGGCGTTGCCGCCGCCCGCTCGCTCCGCCTCGATGAACGGATACACGTTCACCGGATCTCCTTGGCGAAGAAAGCCGTGGCACGCCGGAGGATCTCCACGTCCTCGGTCAGCCGGCGGTTCTCCCGCCGCAACCGGGCCAACTCCTCGCGTTCATCGGTGGTCACCCCGTCGGTGCGGGTACCCGCGTCGCGCTCGGCCTTGAACTCCGGGGCGAACGACCGACGGGGCCGCCGCTTCTTCCTGCCCATGGACTCCATGATGGGACATCCCTCCGGGGACCTACGCCCCCTGATCTCAGATGTCCGTCAAAGCGGGACAAGCCCAGGGGACACCTGACCCGCTGGTGGCGACAGGTCAGGCGCCGATTCCGGGTTGTCCAGGGCTCGTGAGCGTCACGGCCCGATCAGCTGAAGTGGTTGGTCTGAACGTTGCTGTCGCCTATCTGCACGCCCTTGTTGCCATTCAGTAGAACCCGGTACTTACCTGCCTGGCTCCCGGCGGGATCACTCAGTTCCAGCACCTTGAGCGCTGCAGCCAGCAGTTGCTCATCCTCCCCGGCATCCGCCGCGGTCAACGCGGCTGCCAGTTCGCGTCTCTGCTCGGTTCCGTTCTCGTCGTCAACCGCCGTGACCGCGTCGCTCTCCACCACCGCCACCACCGCAGGCGGCACCGACCCCGCACGGCGCAGCACACGCAGAGCCAACGTCTTCACCGCCGAGTACGCGTCCCTCACCGCGGCCGACGCCGTCTCACCGGCACCGGCAGCCGCACCGGCAGCCAACGCTGCGACTACAAGCTCCACCGACTCGATCACACCCAACCCCTCCCCTGAGCCGCCTCACCGATCGCCGCCAGTATCCGCCGAGCCGCCTACACTGCTACAACCACCGACCTCGCTCACGAGAACGATCTCTCACGTGATCGATCCAGGCCGCAGAGATGTTTCTTGCTGTAATCGCCTGTTCTGCAGGACGGCCAGCGAGACGGACCCCTGCGTCGACCCTGTGGAAGCAGGGGTTTGACGAGTAGTGACCTCGACAGAACAGCCTGGTCGAACATCGGTTTTCCCGGGCACACTGGAGCCTTGTCGGAGCACTGGGAGGCGCGATGCTCAGAGATCCGCCGGTCAGGCCGGCCGCGGCCGTGGCAGCCGAGGCGAAGGACACCGCCTCACTGGCGGTGGAAGACCCCTGCGCCGATCTGGCCGACGGGGCGCGCCGACGATTCGGCGCGAGATTTGCCGAGCAACCGGAGCAGGCCGGGCAGGATGATGCCCCGCCGGACGAGGAACAGCGGACCCGGGACGAACTGGGCCGGCCCGATGACGGGATGGCACTCGGGTCGGACGACGGGTTGTTCGCCGTCGCTCGCTCGCCGCTCGACCGCGCTGGTGGCACGTTCATGGTTGATGTCGGCGAGTCGCAGGGGGTGCGGGTCGGCGCCGGCACCTCGACATCGGATCTCGGTCCGCGCCCGGCGCGGTGACCAGGTCCGCCGATGGTCCGAACCGGTCGGTGGTCGACGTCCGGTTCGGGCAGGGCGTGCAAGTCGGCGACCACAACACGCAGCACATCCACCTGTCGGCCGCCGCCGGGAGCAGTGCGGTGGTCACCGCGATCCACGCTGAGCCCGGCGTTGGCGTGTTCGTGGGCCGGGGGCCGGACCTTGCGCGGCTGGCTGCGGTCCTGGCTCCCGATTCTCCCGGTCCGCGCGCTGGCGTCGTCGTACAGGGGATGGGTGGGATCGGCAAGACCGCGCTCGTCCGGCGCGCTGCGGCGGACGCGGTGGGTAAGGGCTGGTTTCGCGGTGGCGCGGTGTTCGTGGACCTGCGCGGGTACGACCTCCTCGTGGCGAACCGGGTGCGGCCAGGGCAGGTGTTCGCGGCGGTGTTGCGGGCACTGGGGGTACCGGCCGAGGGAATCCCGGCGGACGCCGCTCAGCAGCCTGCCGCCTACCACGCGCATCTCGACGTGTTGGCCGCGCGTGCCCACCGGGTGCTGGTGGTGCTGGACAATGCGGCGGACCCCGACCAGGTCCGGGATTTGCTTCCCACGCCTATGGCCGCGCGTGCCCACCGGGTGCTGATCACGTCCCGCGACACCGTGCCGCTGCCCGGCGTCGGGCGGGTGGACCTGGGGGTGCTGTCGCCGGCCGAAGCGACGAAACTGGTGCGGGCGGTGCTGGACCAGGGTGCCCGGGACCGGGGCGAGCCGGCCGATCCGCGGCTCGCGGCCGAGGCCGGTGCGGTGACGGAGGTGCTGCGGTGGTGCGGTCGGCTGCCCCAGGCGTTGGTGATCGCCGCTGGTGTCCTGGCCGAGGAACCGGACCTGACCATCGAAGAGCTCGTCGCCGACCTGGCTGACTCGCGAACCCGGCTGACTGTGCTGGACGACGGTGGCGGCGGCGTGCCCACCGCATTCCTGGCGTCTTGGCAGCGGCTGCGCACCCACGACCCGGAGGCCGCCCGGTTGCTCTGCCTGCTGACCATCGCGCCCGGCCCGGACACCGGCCTGCCCGCCGCCGCGGCGGTGCTGGACGCGGATGAGACGGTGGCGCGAACACGGTTGCGCGTGCTGACCCGCGCCCACCTGCTACTGGGCGGCCCGCGGCGCTGGGAGTTCCATGACCTGCTGAGGCTCGCCGTCACCCGGTACGCCGTCGCCGACCTGGGGCTTGCAGAGACCGACCTGGCCACGGCGACCGACCGGGTGCTCGACCACTACCTCGGCATCACGCGGGCAGCACTGGAGTGGATGGTGACGATTCGCTCGCACGCGCCGGCGCCGACGGAAAACCCCTTCGACGATTGGGACAGTGCACTGGCCTGGCTGAACGCGGAACGAGCGTGCTTGGTCGCCGCGGTGGCCGTGGCCGCCGAGACCTCGCGGGACGTGCTGGCGGTGGACCTGGCCACCGTTCTGAGCGGCTTCCTGTCCTGGCAGGGTCACGTGGCCGACTGGGTCGCCGTCGCGGAGATCGCTGACCGGGCGGTTCGACGGTTGGGTGACCCGCAGGGGACTGTGCGGGCGATCGTGAACCTGGGAGCCGCTCTGATCGAGGCCGGCCGGTTCCAGGAGGCCCTCAGCAACCTGAACACCGCCCGGTTGGCCGGGCGCATCCTCCTCGACAGCCTGGACGTCGAAGGGCGGGTGTGGGACGACCTGGGGCTGGCGCTGCAGGGAATGGGAGACTTCGCCGGAGCCGTGACTCAGCACCACTACGCGATCGAACTGTTCCAGGAACTCGGCGACCGCCGCAGCGAGGCGGCGGCGTGGAGTAATGCGGGCAACGCGCTCCAGCACCTGGGTGATCAGGTGCGAGCCGTCTATGCGCACACCACTGCGGTCGAGATCTTCCGGGACATCGGCGACCGGCTCCACGAAGCGATGGCGCGAGGCAACTTGGCAATCGCCCTACACGGAACTGGCGGGCGGCGTGAAGCGATCGACATCTTCCTGGCCGTCCGTGCCACCTTCGAGGAATGCGGTGACCGGCGCAGCGAAGGGCAGACGTGGTGCAACCTGGGCGTGGTGTTCGACCAGGCGGGCTGGTTCGCCGACGCCGTGACAGCATTCGTCGCCGCTGCCGGGACTTTCGCGAAGACCGGCGACCGGAGAGCCGAAGTTCGGGTGTGGCGCGAGCTGGAACGCATCTACGCGGCCGCTGAACGGCCCGACGATGTCCGCTTCGCCGCAGAGCAGGCGGGCCCGGCGATCGAGGCCGATGGATCCGTGCCGACCCAGTCGTTGCACGGATGGCGAATCCGCGCAACCCTCGACAACGAGCTGCGGTGACAAACGCAACTGCCGCATCCTGCACACAATACCCGGCGATAGGGGGCGGAAGTGCACCCATGGTCTCCGACAAGTCCTTCTGTGCCGCCCGAGACTTTTCAGAATTAACACAAATATCGCCCCGGCAGTTCCGCGGCACCTGTCACACCTGCCATCCGTAACGTTGATGAAGGCCGGTGTGGTGCACAGATTCGTGTGAAGGTCGGGGGCTTCACTCTGGATTTTGGACATGGGGTTATGCGGTGTAGGTCAGCGTAGCCGGTGTTGGCAGCAGGCTGTCCTCGTAGTCGATCGGGAAGGTCTGGCCGAGGTGGGAGTGGCGGCGTCGGGTGTTTGTAGCGGTGCGCCCAGCCGAACGCCGCCAGCCGTGCTTCCCTCTCGGTTTCCCAATTCTGGGCGCCTTGTAGTGTCTTGCGTTTGAAGGAGGCCTTGAGGCTTTCGGCGGCGGCGTTGTCCGCGGAGCTGCCCATCGCACCCGTGGACCGGCGTGCAGGGCGTCAACAATCAGGTCGACACGCATGTGATCGGCCGTGGCCCAGCCGACCGATCAGGGGTCAAACGAGCGGTGTGGCTCGAGGTCGAAAAGGGTCAGCGGCGTTCTGCCGGTCGGGTCCAGGCTCGTCACCGCGAGGTAGACGCATTTGAGCGCGGTCTGCTCGTCGGGGAAGTGGCCTCTGGCCTTGACCGCGCGGCGGATGCGGGCGTTGACGCTCTCGATGGCGTTGGTCGAGCAGGTCACCCGCCGGATTTCGAACGTCGAAGGCCGGGAAGGGCACGAACTCGGCTCAGGCGTTGTCCCGGAGCCTGGTGATGGCCGGATAGCGGTTGCCCCACGTGTCGGCGACCTCGGCGAACCGCTCCTTGGCTGCGGCTTCGGTCGGGGCGGTGTAGACGGGTCTGAGGGCCTTGGCGACGGCGTCCCAGTGCCGGCGGCCGGCGTAGCGGAAGCTGTTGCGCAGCAGGTGCACGATGCAGGTCTGCACGATCGTGCGCGGCCTCAGCGGTGTCCGCATCCCGCGGATGAACGCGATCACGGAACGCTGGATCCGCAGCTGCCGCCACGAACTCCTCGACCGCACCCTCCTCATCTGGAACCAACAGCACCTGCTCCACGCACTACGCGAGTACGAGAAGTTCTACAACACCCACCGACCCCACCAAGGCATCCACAACGCACGACCACTACGCGCCCCACCACCGCCCACCACCGACCAAGCAGCGCTCACCCACCTCGGCATCCGCCGACGACAGCGGCTGGGTGGCACCCTCAACGAGTACTACCACGCCGCCTGAGCTGCACGGACGATGTTTTCGGCAGGCACAAGGGTCGGCCGCGGACCTGCGTGCGCACCCAGGTGCGGAGGGGTCAGCCTCCGATCGCGACGTGCGGGATCACCGGTGTGGTTCGTGGTTGAGCGCGCCCGACCGGAACACCGCCAGTTCGACGCCGTCGAACCCCGCCGCTCGCACGACCTCGGTGAGCGCGGGGCCGATGTCCGGCCGGTCGACCAGGTCCGGGTCGAGTTCGACCCGCCCCACGTCACCCAGGTCGCGCACGCGCAAGTTCCAGCTCGGTGTCCCCGCGCTCACCAGCCACGCCCGAACCGCCGCCTCGGCGCGTTCCACCCGCGCCAGGCGTGAGGGGGTGATCGCCACGCCATAGCGCACCCGGCTGGCCAGGCAGGGCATCGCCGGCTTGTCCCAGGTGGACAGCGCCCAGTGGCGGCTCACCGCGCGCACATCGGCCTTGGTCATCCCGAGGTCGCGCAACGGGGTCCGCACGCCGATCTCGTCGCCGGCGCGGATGCCCGGCCGGAACGGGTCGTGCGCGTCGTCGGCGTTCACCCCGGTCGCCACCGAGGCCAGGCCGTGGTCGCGGGCGACGGCGGTGATGGCGGCCAGGACGGTGGACTTGCAGAAGTAGCAGCGGTCCCGGCCGTTGGCCGCGTAGGCGGGGTTGTCCAGTTCCGCGGTCCCCGGCGTGAGGTGTCGAACGCCGAGGCGACCGGTGAACTCGACTGCGGCCGCCAGCTCGACGGCGGCCAGGCTCGCGGAGTCGGCGGTGACGGCGAGCACCGCGTCGGGTTCCAGGGCGCGCGTGGCGGCGGCGAGCACGAGCGCGGAGTCCACGCCGCCGGAGAAGGCGACGGCGACCGGGCCGATCCCGGTCAGGTGCGCCACGAGTCGGGCGGCGGTGGTGCCGGTGTCCATCAGTGCTCCTCGGGGCTTTCGGCGGCCAGGGCGAGCACGGTGCGCAGTGGCAGGCCCGTCCGCCGGGCGGCGGCGACGGCGTCGTCGTACTCCGGCTTGCTGTGGTGGGGTCCGTGCTTGCGGCGTACCGGCATCCCGTGAACCTGCACGGTGTCGGTGGTGCGGGACAGGGCGGTGCGCCGCACGGTGGTCCGCCGTACACCGAGGGTGCCCGTCTCGACCAGCATCAGCCGCTCGATCGCATCGGCGGCCTCCGGTGTCGCCAAGGCGTGCAGCACGTGCGCGGGCCGGCCCTTCTTCATCACGGCGGGGGTGAACCAGCTGTCCGACGCGCCCGAGTCGAGCAGCAGGGCGACGACGTACCCGAGGACCTCACCGGTGATGTCGTCCAGGTTGGTCTCCAGCACCACCAGGTCGCGCACGTCCGCGGCCTCCCGGTCGCCGAGCCGGACGACCGCCACGTTGGGTCGGTCGGGCAGGGTCCTGGCGCCGACGCCGTAGCCGGTGGCCGACATGCGCATGTGGGGCGGCGGGCCGTAGTCGGCGCGCAGTGCGAGCAGCAGCGCCGCGGCGGTCGGGGTCACGGTTTCACCGGACAGGGTGGTGCCGACGACGCGTGCGCCTCGCAGCAGCGCCGAGGTCGCCGGGGCCGGGCAGGGCAGCACCCCGTGCGCGGTGCGCACCGATCCGGCGCCGATCGGCAACGCCTCGCAGTGCACGGCCCGCACGTCCAGGGCGTGCAGAGCGGCGGCCACGCCGACGATGTCCACGAGGGTGTCGTGACCGCCGAGTTCGTGCAGGTGCACGTGTTCGGGGTTCTCGCCGTGCAGGTGTCCTTCGACCTCGGCGATGGCGCGCAGCGCGGCGACCGCGGTGCCGGCCACCGCCCGGTCGCGCACCCTTCCCGCCATGGCGATCAACTCGCCCGCCGGGCGGCTCGTCGCGTCGTCGGACACCGACACGACGGCCCGACGGCCGGTGAGCCCGTGCGTGAGCACCGGGGCGACGGTGAGGTCCCAGCCGGTGAGGCCGGTGTCGGAGACGGCGTCACGGATGGCGTCCAGGGGTGCGCCCGCGTCGACCAGGGCGGCCAGCAGCATGTCACCGGCCAGCCCGGTGAACGGCGAGATCAAGCACACGCGGCTCACGTCGTCCTCCGCTCCACCACGCGGGCCAGCCGGAACGCGGCCATCGCGGCGCCGAACCCGGAGTCGATGTTGACCACGGTGATGCCGGCCGCGCAGGACGCGTGCATCGCCAGCAGCGCGGTGATGCCCTCCAGACCGGCGCCGTACCCGGTCGAGGTGGGCACGGCGACCACGGGGCACGCGACCAGACCGCCGATCGCGCTCGCCAACGCGCCTTCCATCCCCGCGACCACGACGACGGTGTCCGCGGCCCGCAACCGGTGCTGCTCGGCCAGCAGCCGGTGCAGACCGGCCACACCGACGTCGGTGACGGTGGTGACGTCAAGTCCCACGGCGGTCGCGACGGCGGCGGCCTCCCGCGCCACCGGCAGGTCGGCCGTGCCCGCCGCGGCCACGACCACGCCGAACCCGGTCGACTCGGCCGGGCGCCAGGCCAGCAGACGCGCTGCGCTGTCGTAGACGCCGTCCGGCACGGTGGCCGACACGGACGCCGCCGCGTCGGGTTCCACGCGCGTGGCCAGCACAGGGCCGTCGTTGTGCCGCAACAACGTCCGAACGATCTCGCTTATCTGGTCAGGCGTCTTCCCGCTGCCGTAGACCACCTCGGGCAGCCCTTGGCGCGCTTCGCGATCCACGTCGACCCTGGCGAACCCCAGGTCGACCGCGCCCGGCCCGGTCATGCTCGCTCTCCGTTCGTTCGTGAGGGTGGAGAACGGGTGTGCGAGGAGTTCGCCGCCGATCTCCCGAAGCAGTGCGGGCGCCCGTTTCATCGCGGTGTCGACGTGACCGGCGCGCTCGAGCAGCGACCAGGCGGCGACCACACCGACCTCTCGCAGCCGTTCGGCGGTGAGCCGGACGTCACCCGCGACCACCGCGACTGGCACGCCGTGCCGCCGTGCCGCCTCGGCCACCCCGATCGGGGCCTTGCCCCGCAGGCTCTGCTCGTCGAACCGGCCTTCGCCGACCACGACGAGCGAAGCGTCCCGCAGCGCATCCTCGACACCGATCGCCCGCAGCACGAATTCGGCCCCGGACGTCCGCCGGGCGTCGAGGGCGGCCAACGCCGCGAAGCCGGCGCCCCCGGCCGCACCCGCGCCGGGTTCCCCGCTCAGGTCCCGTCCGATCGCGTCCGCCATGGCCGCGGCGAACCTGCGGAGCCCTCGCTCCAACAAGTCCACGTCCCTGGGTGTCGCGCCCTTCTGCGGCGCGAACACCGCGGCGGCGCCGTTCGGTCCGGTCAGCGGGTTGTCCACGTCCGAAGCCAAGGTGACCCGTGCGTGCGCCAACCTCGGATCCAGTCGGGACAAGTCGACGTGCGTGGTTCCGGTCAACGCGGCGCCGCCTGGTCCGACCGGTTCTCCTGAGGAACTGGTGATGCTCGCGCCCAGGGCGCGCAGCAGACCCGCACCTCCGTCGGTCGTTGCGCTGCCGCCCACGGCGAGCACGATGTCCAGGCAGCCGCGGTCTAGCGCGGCGCGGATCAGTTCACCGGTGCCGTAGGTGTCGGCGGTGAGCGGCGCGAGCCAGCCGTCGGGGAGCACGTCCAGCCCGCTGGCCTGGGCCATCTCGATCACCGCCTGTCCGCCTCGCACGGCCAGCGAGGCGCGCACCGACTCACCCGTGGGGCCGGTGACCTCGACGCGCACCTCGTCGTAGCCGGCACGCACCAACGCTGCCACGGTGCCCTCGCCGCCGTCGGCGACGGGCATCGCCACCGCCCGACCGCCCGCGTCCGCCACGCCGTCGACGACGTGCCCGCACGCCTGCTCGGCGGTCAGGGAACCGCGGAACTTGTCCAGGCAGACCAGGATCGTCCCGTTCACCGGTGCGACCCGTCGACGTAGGGGATCGTCCGGGGGCCTTCGGGCAGGACGCACAGCCGGGCGTCGGGTCCGGCCGCGGCGAGGGCGTCGGCGACGGTCGCCGGGATGTCCGAGGTCTGTTGCAGGTGCGCGGTGGCCAGCTCGGCGTCGCTGAGGTGGGAGGTGTGCATGACGACCCGGCAGTCGGCCTGGATGCGCGCCTGGATCTGGACCTGCCACTGGTCGGGCACGGTCACCGCGCGGGCGGAGATCTCCGCGAACAGCGCCGCCGGCGAGTCGGCGGAGGCCAGCACCTCGCGGTAGGACCCGTGGTCGGGGAAGCCGTCGCGGCACTCGGCCGCGCACACGATCGTGCCTCCCGGCCTGACCACCTGGTAGGCCGCCGACATGCCCTTCACCGACTGGTACAGGTTCTGGTCCAGCGGGTAGCCGGAGTTGGTGGTCACCACCACGTCGTAGAGCTGGGGCACGGGCCGCATGGCGACCTCACGGGCGGTGCGCACGGCCTCGGCGTGCATGGCGGGCAGGTCACCGCCGAACGCGGCGACGACCTGCTTGTCCTGGTTGAGGACCACGTCGAAACCGAACGTGACGCCGGTCGCGGCCGCGATGGCGCGCACGTCGTCGTGCACCGGGTTGCCCTCGACGATCCCCCACGTCGCCCGCGGGTGGCCGATGCGGCGCGCGTCGTGCAGCACGAGCACCGTCTCCAGTGCCGCCAGGCCCGGCGCGACGAGCTTCGGGCCACCCGAGAAGCCCGCGAAGAAGTGCGGTTCGACGAAACCGGTGGTGATGCGCACGTCCGCGTCGAGCCACTCGCTGTTGAGCCACACGGGCACGTCCGCACCGAACTTCCCCAGCCACGTGAGGCTGCTCCGGTCCCGGGCGTCGTGGTTGACGATCCGCACCGAGTCGACCACCTCGTCACCGAACATCCGGCGCAACTCGGCTTCGGAGTTGCCCCGGTGCGTGCCCGTGGCGACCAGCACCACGACGTCGTCGAGGTCGACCAGGCCGTCCAGCTCCTCCAGGATCGCCGGGATCATCAGCTCGCGCGGCTGCGGCCGCGTCCCGTCACAGGCCGAGATCGCCACGGTTTGACCACGGCGCACGCGCTCCCGCAACGGCGGACCCGCGACCGGCGCGCGCAACGCCCGGCGCAGGACCTCCTGCGGCGGTTCGGTGGCCCTGTGGTGCTCGGGCGTCACCACGGTCGTCACCGCCGGGTCGACCCGCAGGTCCAGCCCTGTCTCGCCATAAGCCAGTCGCACGGTGCGCATCAGCCGGTCCTCAATCCGTAGACGCGGACGGCCGTGCCGCCGAAGAGCTGGTCCCGTTCCGCGGCGGAACACCCGTCGAGGAGTTCCGCGACGGTGGTGAACACCCGTTCGTAGTCGGCGGCGAGCAGGCAGACCGGCCAGTCGGAGCCGACCATGAGCCGGTCGGGACCGAACGCCTCCACCGCGACGTCGACGTAGGGCCGCAGGTCGGCCGCCGTCCACCGCGCCCAGTCCGCCTCGGTGACCAGCCCGGACACCTTGGCCACCACGTTCGGTTCGGCGGCCAACGCCGACAGGCGCGTGGCCCAGGGCTGGAGCACCCGACCGGCGATGTCCGGTTTGGACAGGTGGTCCACTGCGAACACCAGGTCCGGCACCGCCCGCACGGCCTCCAGCGCCGCCGTCAGCTGGTGCGGCCGGGTCAACAGGTCGTAGACGAGCCCGGCATCACGCACCGCGCGCAACCCGGCCAGCACGTCGGGACGCACCAACCAGTCCGCGTCGGGTTCGGACTGCACGAGGTGCCGGACACCTGTGAGCCGGTCGCCGCCGGGTCCGCGGCGTAGCCGGTCCAGCTGCTCGGCGACGTCGGGCGCGGTGAGGTCGACCCACCCGACGACGCCCGCGACGAGGTCGGAGGAATCGGCCAGGGCCAGGAACTCCGCCGTTTCGTCGACATCGGGCAGCACCTGGACCAGGACCGTGGCGTCCACTCCGGCCCGTTCGGTCACCGCACGCAGATCAGCGGGCCCGAAGTCACCTCGGATCGGTTCCAGGGCCGGATCGTCGAGCCACTCCTGCGGCCGGGCGGTGAGGTCCCACAAGTGGTGGTGGGCGTCGATCCTGATCACTGCGCTCGCTCCTGCTCCAGCGCGTCGAGGTCCGCCCACAGCGCCTCGGGAATCGAGGTGGTGGCGTGCGCCGTGTTCTCGGCGACTTCACGTGCGTTGCGGGCGCCGACGACGACGCCGGTCACCGCCGGGCGCCGCAGCGGGAAGCGCAGTGCGGCGGCTGCCAGGGGGACGCCGTGCGCAGCGCAGCGCCCGGCCAGGGCCAGTGCTCGCCGACGCACTTCGTCCGGGGCGGGGGCGTAGTCGTAGGTGGCGCCGGAGGCCGGGTCGGCGAGGATGCCGCTGTTGAAGACACCGCCGACCAGCACGCCCACCTGCCGCTCGTCGCACAGCGGCAGGAGGTCGTCGGCCGCGCCGCGGTCCAGCAGGGAGTACCGGCCTGCGACCAGGACGCAGTCGAGGTCGGTTTCGGTGACGAACCGGGTGAGCATGGCGGTCTGGTTCATGCCCGCCCCGATCGCGCGCACCGCGCCTTCCGCGCGCAACCGGGCCAGCGCCGGGTACGCGCCGGTGACCGCGTCCTCCCAGTGGTCGTCGGGGTCGTGGATGAGCACGATGTCGAAGGAGTCGAGGCCGGAGCGCTCCAGGCTCTGCGAGAGTGACCGGTAGACCCCGTCGGCGCTGTAGTCGCGCACCCAGACCAGGTCTGGTTCGCCGTGGAAGCCGTCGTCGCCGGGCGCGGCGTCGCCGGGCACCAGCAGCCGACCGACTTTCGTCGACACCGTGAACTCGGCCCGTGGACGCGAGGCCAGGAACGCCCCGAGGCGCCGTTCGGCCAGACCGGCGCCGTAGTGGGGCGCGGTGTCGAAGTAGCGGATCCCGGTGGCCCACGCCGTCTCCAGGACGGCAGCGGCCTCGTCCTCGGTCACCCCCGAGAACAGCCCGGCCAGCGGCGCGGTGCCCAAACCGAGACGGCTCACCGTGACGTCGGAACGGCCCAGCGGCACCCGCTCGGTGGACCACTGCCGGATCGCGGAAGTCATCACGCCTGCCCCAGGACGTGGCGCTGACGGCCCAAGCCGTCGATCCCGACCTCCACCACGTCACCCGCGCGCGGGTAGGGGAAGTCGTTCGCGCCGAAGGCGACACCGGCAGGGGTGCCGGTGTTCACGACGTCCCCGGGCTCCAGCACCGTGAACTGGCTCAGGTACCAGACGACGTGGCGGACGCCGAAGATCATGTTCTTGGTGTGGCCGTCCTGGCGCAGTTCGCCGTCGACCCGCAGCCGCATCACCAGACCTTGGGGATCGCCGACCTCGTCGCGCGTGACCAGCCAGGGGCCGAGCGGGTTGAACGCCTCGCACGACTTGCCCTTGTTCCACGTCCCGCCGCGCTCGTGCTGGTAGGCCCGCTCGGTGACGTCGTCGGCGATGGCGTACCCCGCGATGACCGCGTCGGCGTCCTCCGGCGAGTCCAGGTAGCGCGCGGTGCGGCCGATGACGACGGCGAGTTCGATCTCGTAGTCGGTCTTGGCGCTGCCGCGCGGGATGAGGACCGTGTCGTCGGGACCGACGACCGTGTTCGAGGCTTTCATGAACACCACCGGCTCGGCCGGCGCCGGCGTCGCGGTCTCGGCGGCGTGGTCGGCGTAGTCGAGCCCGGTGCACACGACCTTCCCGGGGCGGGCGACGGGAGCACCCGCACGCATGCCGCTGACGTCGATCACGGGCAGCACGCCGTCCGCCAGGGCCGCCCGGACCTGCTCGACCCCGCCGCCCGCCAGGAACGCGCCGTCGATGTCGGCCGTCAGCGTGGTCAGGTCGTGAGCGACGCCGCGGGCGTCCAGGACAGCGGGCCGTTCGTGGCCCGCCGAGCCCACGCGCAACAGCTTCATCGGCAATCTCCTCGGCCGTGGAAAGTCGGGATCGAGCAGGACGTCACTTCTGGACGGGGATGCCGCCATCCCGGTCCACGTGCTCGCGCAGCCACCGCTCGGTGGTGGTGATGTGCATGAGCGCAGCGGCCTGGGCGACGGTGGCGTCACGGTCGACCAGTGCGTCGTAGATGGCTTCGTGCTCGGCGAGGGTCCGGCTCGCCGCGTCGTCGTCGACCAGGCCGCGCCAGACCCTGGCGCGCACCGTGCGACCGGAGATCCCTTCGAGCAGGGTCGTCAACGTCGCGTTGCCGGTGGCGGCCACGACCGCCCGGTGGAAGGCGGCGTCGTGCTCGTTGAGCAGCTCCACGTCGTCACGGGCAGCGCGCATCGCGTGGAGGTGCTTCTCGACCACGGCGAGTTCCGAGTCGCTGATGCGGGTGGCCGCGAGCCCGGTGGCGACCGGCTCGAACAGCCGGCGCACCTCGGTGAGCTCCAACAGCGTGTCGCCGTGGAGCAGCTCCACTGCGGACGCGATGCTGCCGAGCAGCACCTCGGGCTCCAGGCTGGTCACATAGGTGCCGTCGCCCCGTCGGATCTCCAGCACCCGCGTGACCACGAGCGCTTTGACCGCCTCCCGCATCAGGTTGCGGGACAGTCCCAACTCGGCGGCCAACTGCTGCTCGGGGGGAAGCTTGGCCCCCGGCGGCAGCTCACCCGACTGGATCAGGTCCCTGATGCGGTCGATGGCCTTGTCGGTCAGTGACATCGGTGTCCCCCATAGGTGTCTTACGCGGCGACAGGCTAGCAATACATCCCATCTCTGTGAAAGAGGTTGGATGTCTCGTGATCCCGTCCGAGACCGGCCGTAGCACGTCTTCCCAGTTCTTTATCGATCCAATGTTGCGGCTTACCGCTCAAGCTGGACATCATCGCTTGGGCAACCTATAGATCCATCCCATGTCTGGCACTCAGTGGTTGCACCGCCGACATGTCAGGACACACGACAAGGGAGTAGTCGCGATGACTCCGACCCGAGGCCGAGGCGTTACAGCCGGAAGTGCCGGGCATGATGACTGAGCTGATCACCGCCGTCGACGCGGTCGACGTGCGGTTCCCGACCTCGCGCGAGCTCGACGGCTCCGACGCGATGAACCCCGAACCCGACTACTCGGCTGCCTACGTGACCATCCGCACCAGCGCAGGCGCGGAGGGCCACGGGCTCGCGTTCACCGTGGGCCGGGGCAACGACGTCGAGGTCGCCGCCGTGCGGGCGTTGGCGCCGCTGGTCGTCGGTCTGCCGGTGGACGAGGTCCTGGGCGACCTGGGCGCGTTCTCGCGGCGGTTGACCGGGGACAGCCAGCTGCGCTGGCTCGGTCCGGAGAAGGGCGCCATCCACATGGCCGCCGCCGCCATCGTGAACGCCGTGTGGGACCTGTACGGGCGGCGCGAGGGCAAGCCGGTGTGGCAACTGCTGTCCGAGCTGTCCCCCGGGCAACTGGTCGACCTCGTCGACTTCCGCTACCTCGAGGACGCCCTCACCCGTGACGAGGCACTGACCATCCTCCGTCGCGCCGAACCCGGTCGCGTCGACCGCACCGCGCAGCTCTTGCGGCACGGCTACCCGGCCTATACCACGACACCGGGCTGGCTCGGCTACGACGACGAAAAGCTCGTCCGCCTGTCCGAGGAGGCCGTCGCGGACGGCTTCACCCAGATCAAGCTGAAGGTCGGCGCCGATCCCGCCGACGACCTGCGCCGACTGCGGCTGGCCCGCGAGGCGGTCGGGCCGGACATCCGCATCGCCGTCGACGCCAACCAGGCCTGGGGCGTGCGGCAGGCGATCGACTGGATGACCGCCCTGCTGCCCTACGACCCGTACTGGATCGAGGAACCCACCTCGCCCGACGACATCCTCGGCCACGCCGCCATCCGGAAGGCGCTGGCCCCGGTCAAGGTCGCCACCGGCGAGCACACCCATAACCAGGTGATGTTCAAGCAGCTGCTCCAAGCGGGCGGGCTCGACATCCTGCAGCTCGACGCGAGCCGCACCGCGGGCGTCACGGAGAACGTCGCGATCCTGTTGCTGGCCGCGAAGTTCGGCGTCCCGGTCTGCCCGCACGCGGGCGGGGTCGGACTGTGCGAGATGGTCCAGCACCTGGCGATGTTCGACTACGTCGCCGTCAGCGGCACCACGCAGGACCGCGTCATCGAGTACGTCGACCACCTGCACGAGCACTTCACCGACCCGGTGCGCATCCGTGACGGCCACTACCTCGCCCCGACCGCACCCGGGATCAGCGCCGAGTTGCACCCCACCTCCATCGCTGCCCACCGCTTCCCGGACGGGCCCGTCTGGAACCGGCAGGCCACCGCATGACCGCACCCGAACTGGCCGGGCTGGCCGCCGTCGTGACCGGCGGCGCCTCCGGCATCGGCCTGGCCACCGCCCGCCTGCTCGCCTCCCGCGGCGCCCGGGTCGCGTGCCTGGACCTCGCACCGGACGGCCTGCCCGACCCGCTGATCGGGATCCGGGCCGACGTGGCCGACGCCGGCGTGCGGGCGGGCGTGGAGCAGGCCGCCCAACGGCTCGACGGCATCGACATCCTGGTCAACAACGCCGGTATCGGCGCCCAGGGCACCATCGAGGACAACCCCGACGAAGAATGGCGGCGGGTCTTCGACGTCAACGTCTTCGGCATCGTCCGCACCACCCGTGCCGCGTTGCCCCACCTGCGCCGGTCCCGCCACGCGGCCATCGTCAACACCTGCTCCATCGCCGACACAGCCGGGCTGCCCGACCGCGCCCTGTACTCCGCCACCAAGGGCGCGGTGCTCTCCCTGACCCGCGCGACCGCCGCGGACCTCGTCCGCGACGGTATCCGGGTCAACTGCGTCAACCCCGGCACCGCCGACACACCGTGGGTCGCCCGCCTGCTCGACCGCGCCGACGACCCGGAGGCCGAGCGGGCCGCCCTCACCGCCCGTCAGCCAATGGGGCGACTGGTGACCGCCGACGAAGTCGCCGCCGCCATCGCCTACCTGGCGAGCCCGCTGTCGGGTTCGACCACCGGCACCGATCTCGCCGTCGACGGCGGCATGAGCGGACTCCGTGTCCGTCCCCGTTCCTGATCCTCCCAAGTTCCCGCAGCAACGCCGCTAGGAGAACCGCGTGAAGACCACCAACCGCACGATCGCCTCCCTCAGCGCAGTCGCCGCGCTCACCGCCGCCCTCACCGCCTGCGGTGGTTCCGACGCCGGGTCCGCCGGGAACGGCAAGCCCGTGGTCGGCCTCGACTTCCCACGCTCCGACACCGACTTCTGGAACTCCTACATCAAGTACAGCCCCGACTTCGCCACCGACTTAGGGCTCGACCTCAAGACCACCAACTCGCAGAACGACGTCGCCAAGCTCACCTCCAACGTCCAGACGTTGATCAGCCAGGGCGTCAAGGGCGTCGCGATGGCCCCGCAGGACACCGCGGCCATCGCACCCACGCTGGAACAGCTGGCAGCGAAGAAGATCCCGGTCGTCACCGTGGACACCCGACCCGACACCGGCAACGTCTACATGGTGGTCAGGGCAGACAACCGCGCCTACGGCGAGAAGGCCTGCCGGTTCCTCGGCGCCAAGCTGGGCGGCAAGGGCAAGGTCGTCATGCTGCAGGGCGACCTCGCCTCCATCAACGGCCGCGACCGCACCGAGGCGTTCAACGACTGCATGAAGGCCGACTACCCCGACATCACCGTCTTCGGCGAGGCGACCAACTGGGACGGCGCGGTCGCCGCGCAGAAGCTCCAGACCGACCTCACCGCCCACCCCGACATCAAGGGCATCTACATGCAGTCCAGCTTCGCCCTCGCCGGCACCCTCCAGGTGCTCAAGCAGAAGAACCTGCTGGTCGGACCGGACGACCCGAAGCACGTCTTCGTCGTCTCCAACGACGGCATCCCCGAGGAGCTCCGCAACATCGCCGAAGGCAAGATCGACGCCACCGTCTCGCAGCCGGCCGACCTCTACGCCAAGTACGCCCTGCACTACCTCAAGGCCGCGATCGACGGCAAGACGTTCGCGCCCGGCAAGACCGACCACGACAGCACGATCATCCAGGTCCGCGAAGGTGTGCTGGAGGACCAGCTCTCCGCGCCCCTGGTCACCGCCGACGGCGGCGCCTACGACGGCGTGCCCAGCCTCAAGGCCGATGACAGGTCCCTCTGGGGCGCCAAACACCTCTGACCGGAAGGCGAGCACCGAGATGGTTACCGCCGCGCCCGTCGTCGAGGCGACGGGCATCACCAAGCGGTTCGGGTCCACGGTGGCCCTGCACGACGCCGCCATCAAGATCGAAGCCGGGCAGACCCACGCCTTGGTCGGACGCAACGGGGCGGGCAAGTCCACCCTGGTGTCGATCCTCACCGGCCTGCAAGCCCCGGACGACGGCCGGGTGAGCTTCGGCGGCGAGCCCGCGCCCCGGCTCGCCGACCGCGACGCCTGGCGGCAGCGGGTGGCGTGCGTCTACCAGAAGTCGACCATCATCCCCGAGCTGACCGTCGCCGAGAACCTCTTCCTCAACCGCCACCACCACGGTCCCGGCGGCTTGATCAGCTGGAAGACGGTGCGCGACAGGGCACGCGACCTGCTGGACACCTGGTCGGTCGACGTCGACGTGCGCACCCCCGCACGGGAACTCGACGTCGAGCAGCGGCAGTTCGTGGAGATCGCCAGGGCGCTGTCGTTCGGAGCCCGCTTCATCATCCTCGACGAGCCCACAGCCCAGCTCGACGCGGCCGCCATCAACCGGCTGTTCGCCCGCATCACCGACCTCCAACGACAGGGAGTCACCTTCCTGTTCATCAGCCACCATTTGCAGGAGATCTACGAGATCTGCGACACGGTCACGGTGTTCCGCGACGCCAGGCACATCCTCACCGCCGCGGTCGACGACCTGCCCCGCACCGAACTGGTCGCCGCCATGACGGGTGAGGCCGCAGCGGAGGCCGTGAGCCGGCGCCGAGGCCCATCGGCGCACGCCGCCGAGGTGCTCGACGTGGCCGGCTTGTCCCTGCCCGGCGCTTACGACGACGTGTCGTTCGCCGTCCGGGCCGGCGAGATCGTCGGCCTCGCCGGCGCGGCGAGCAGCGGCCGCATCGAGATCGCCGAAACCGTCGTCGGGCTGCGGACAGCCACCGACGGCACCGTCGAGATCGCGGGCGCCCGGCCCCGCCCGGGCAGCGTCCCCGCCGCGCTGAGGGCCGGTGTGGGCTTCGTCCCCCAGGACCGCCACCACCAGGGTTACGTGCCGGACATGTCCATCGCCGACAACGGCACCCTCACCATCCCGGACCGGCTCGGCCGCGCCGGGTTCATCGACGGCCACCGGCGCGACCGCTTCGCCCGGTCGATGATCGACAAGCTCGCGATCAAAACCCCGGGACCGCGACTGCCGGTCTCCGGCCTGTCCGGCGGCAACCAGCAGAAGGTCGTCACGGCACGCGCGTTGGCCAACGACCCGAAGCTGCTGGTGCTGATCAACCCGACCGCCGGCGTCGACGTGCGGTCCAAGGAATTCCTCCTCGGCAAGGTCGAGGAGATCGCCGAATCCGGCACCGGTGTGCTCATCGCCTCCGACGAGCTCGACGACCTGCGCCTGTGCGACCGCGTCCTGGTGGTGTTCCAGGGCCGCCTGGTCGCCGAGGTACCCGGCGGCTGGCACGACCACCAGCTCGTGGCCGCGATGGAAGGAATGAACCTCGATGTCTGAGAGCAAGACCGCCGTCGCGGTCACCGGGAACGGCGGGACCGCCGGGAAGGGCCCGTCATCCCGGTCCGCCGGCAGGCGGCGGATCGCCTTCGCCCGGCTGCGCGACCTGGCGCTCATCCCCGCGGTCATCGTGATCGCGATCGTCGGCCAACTGGTCAGCCCGGTGTTCCTGCAACCCGACAACCTGATCAACATCCTGCAGACCATGTCGGAGATCGCCGTCCTGGTCCTGGCCCAGACGATGGTGCTGATCGTCAAGAAGATGGACCTCTCCCTGGAGTCCACCGTCGGCCTCGCACCCGGGGTCGCCGCGTGGCTCACCGTCCCGGTCGGCGCCGGGCACGGGCTGGGCCTGCTGCCGGGCGGCTGGTCGGTGCCCATCACGCTGGCCGTCGGCGTGCTGGTCGGGGTCGTCAACGCGCTGTTCATCATCCGGTTCGGGCTCAACGGCTTCATCGTGACGCTCGGCATGCTGATCGTGCTCCGCGGCATCCTCACCGGCATTTCCGGCGGCCAGACCTTCTTCCGCCTCCCGGATTCCATGCTCTACCTCGGCACCACCCAGTGGCTCGGCATGCCCGCCTCGGTCTGGCTGTGCCTGGTCCTGTTCGCCATCGGCATCGTGGTCCTCGGCTTCACCAGCTTCGGCCGCTCCCTCTACGCCATCGGCGGCAACGTCGACGCCGCCAAGGCGGCAGGCATCCGCACCGACCGGGTCCTCTGGATCGTCATCGTCACCGCCGGCCTGCTAGCCGCCCTCGGCGGCCTGCTGCTCTCCGGCCGACTGGCCTCCGTCGCCTCCGTGCAGGGCAACGGCTACATCTTCACCGTCTTCGCCGCGGCCGTCATCGGCGGCATCAGCCTCAACGGCGGCAAGGGCACTGTGTTCGGAGCCTTCACCGGCATCCTGCTCCTCTTCATGATCCAGAACGTGCTCACCCTCGGCGGCGTCCCTGCCCAGTGGATCGGCGCCCTCAACGGCACCATCATCCTCATCGCCCTGGCGGTGTCCCGCATCACCGGAGGCAAAGCCCAGGACTGATCGGGTTGTCGGAAGTTGTGTCGACAACCCACCGGAGTCGACGTCCCGCGAACGTGGAGAGCCTCGTCGGGTTGGATTCGGTTCCACACCAGAACCCACCTGACGAGGCCACCACAAGCATGCGCCCGGCGCAGTGGGCATCCAGCAGGCCCGGACCCCGCGGGCCGACACGCGCGGTTCCTGATCCGCGACCGGCACGACGAGTTCCCGGCACTGTTCGGCGCCGTCCTCGCCGACGCGGGGCATCCGGGTCGTTCTCAGTGGAGTCCGGATCCCGCAGATGAACGCGATCATGAAGCGCTGGATTCACAGCTGCCGCCGCGAGCTTCTCGACCGAACGCTGATCCGGAACCAGTAGCACCTGCTCCACGACGCTGCGCGAGTGAGCACTTCTACAACACCCACCGACCAAGCAGCCCTCACCCGGCTCGACATCCGCCGATGGCCGCAACTGGGAGGCATCCTCAACGAGTACCATCACGCCGCTTGACCTGCACGGACGACATTTTCGGCAAGCACAGGGCCGTAGCGTTTCCTCCGCGCGAGCGGGAGGTGGTCCGGTGTTGAACGTGCCGATGTTCACCAGTGCGCCGTCTTCCCCGCGCGAGCGGGACGGTCCGGGCACGGCGGACCGCGCGACAGCACGACCACGAGCCCGTGCCGCCTACGCCACCCCGGGCGCCACCACCGACGCGAGCACGACGGCGGCGAGCACGGCGCCCAGCCGGCCACGTCCCGGCCTCATCGGACCGACTCGCTGACCGCCGGGAGGACCGTCGTCGCGGGCGCGACGGCCTCGTTGTCGATCGGCCGGGCGTCGCGGACGCCCGCCGCCAGGGTGACCACCGCGCGGAAGGTGACCCGGCCGACCGCGGCGTCCTCGGGCGTGAACGTGTAGTTGAACGGGAACGCCACCGTGCGGGCGGGCACGTACTGCGTGGCGCGGGCGATCTCGGTGAAACCGCCGGGTGTGCTCCGGTAGAGCGTGACGGTGGCGTGCTCCGGGATCCGCTGGTTGGTGACGGCCACCTCGACGGCCTTGGTCTTCCCCGGTCTGCCCCGAACCGGCACGGTGAACGACGCGATCCGCACGTCGTGGGTCCGCACGACCACGGTCCGGGACGTGGCGGCCGTGCGCCCGTCGGCGGAGGTGGCGGTCATCCGCACCACGTAGTCGCCGTCGGCCGCGAACCGGTGGTCGACGTCGCGGCCGGTGGCCGCGGTGCCGTCGCCGAAGTCCCACTCGGTCCGGGTGATCGGCTGTCCCGCCTCGTCGTGGGTGTAGTCGGAGAAGCTGACCGTGTCCAAGGTCGACGGGTCCGGGATGGACAGTCCGATGTGGGCGGTCAGTGGCGGCGCGACGTCCAGTTCAAGCAGGGTGTCGCCGGCTCCCGGCGACCAGTACGCCACCTGGACCCGGTAGGTCTGCCCGGCGGTGACGGCCAGGACGCCTCGGTAGTGGTTCGCGCAGTACACCTCGGTCAACGCGCCGAAGGAGTCACCGGTGTAGACGGCGACCGCGGACTGGTGGTCGTAGGGCTGGTCGAGGGTGATCGACTCGGAGCGCGGCGCCGTGAAGGCGAACCACGCAGACGGGATCAGGCGGCCGGTGATGCCGTCGCACGTGGGGTCGGGCTCTCCCGGCTCCCCGGTGGCCGCGCCGAGCCGGGTGTCGACGGTGGCGGGCACCGTCGAGATCGGCGTGGCGTCGGCGAAGTGGTCGTTGGCGGGCGGGAGCAGCTCGTCGACGGTGAGCCGGATGGAACCGCTCCACCAACCGCCGACGACCACCATGAAGTGGTAGGTGGTGCCCGCGGTGACCCGCAGCAGCGCCGGGTCGTCCCAACCGCTCGAGCAACCGGTATCCGGCGCCCTCTCCAGCGCGCCGCGCGAACCGGTGTAGACCGCCACGAATCCGTAACCGCTGCCGACCAGGTCGAAGGCCAGGACGCCGTCCGAGCCGGCCGTGTAGTCGTACCAGACCGAGGCTTCGTCGCTGGTCGTGCAGAGCGGGTCGTCCTCGGCCGGCGTCGCCTCGGCGAGGTCGGCGTCGGCCCCGAACGGCAGCGCCGTGATCGCGACCGCCTGGTCGAAATCGTCGTTCGCCGGCGGTGCCGCCTGCGCCACCCTCGGCGCCAAGGCCGCCAGCACTGCCGTGATCGCGACCGCGATCACGGCCCGTAATCGTGTCCGTCCCCCTGAGGACAGGTTCATCCGTTTCCTCCCTTGAGTCGGGCCCCTCCACGATGGCGGAACCCCCGTTGGTGATGTCGATCGGCAGGCCCCCGGTGTGACAAGCGGGCGCGGAACGCCGCCTGTGGGGTGCTGGAACTCTGCTCTGAGGCGCTGAGCTGCGATGATCGCGTCCGACGTGCTGTAGGAGCACGATCGTGAGGCGTGGTGCTACGACTGCTGTACCTGATCTTCGTCCGGGTCGTCGGCTGGTTGGTTCTGCTCGGCCGGTCACCGGCGGCCAAGGATGTGAAGTTGCTGGTGCTGCGGCACGGAGTCGCCGTGCTGCGCCGAACCAACCCCCGCCCACGGTGGGACTGGGCCGATCGCGCGGTGCTCGCCGCGTTGGTTCGACACCTACCCGACCGGTTGCGACAACACCGGTTGGTGACACCGTGAACCCTCCTGCGATGGCACCGGCACCTCGTCGCGAAGAAGTGGACCCACCCCAACCACACCGGCCGACCGCCGGTCGACGAGACCAGACCAGACCAGACCCGGGACTGTAAAACGAGTGGCTCTGGCCCGTGGCCGGTGGTGACACAGAGCATCTGTCAGGGCAGGAGAACGCGGTGGCGGAGCAGGTCGAATCCGGTACGCCCGTGCATCTGCCTCATGATCCTCTTGGTGCGGGTGTTGACGGCGCGGGCCGTCGCGATCCACTCGGTGAGTTTCACGTCGTTGCCCGCGGCCGGTGTCAACAGGGCGGCGAAGCCGCGCACCAGATCGGCGAGTGCGGTCATCTCCGGGCACGCCATGGTGATCTTCTCCAGCAGGGCCGTGTCCTTCGGGCGCAGGTTGTCGGCTTTGGTGAGCAGGAGGCGGCTGGCGTGACGGGAGGTCGTGACCGGGCGGTCGCCTTCGGCGCGACCCTGGTTGAGGTAACGGACAAGCAGGTTGGCGCTGCCGGTGTAGCCCGATTCCCGGATTTCCGCGAGCAGGTGGGTGACGGGGACCGCGGGGTCGGCCGCGCGGCGGGCACGCGGATGGTCACGGTAGGGGTCGGGCGGTAGGCGGGAGCGATGCGCGACGCGTGGGGTTCGGGCATGCGTGCATACCGTTTGGCCGTATTGAGGGTGACGCCGAGGCGCCGTGAGCAGTCGAGCAGGCCGACGCCCCGGCTGAGCAGGTCGTGGACCTTGTTCCAGCGGTCGCGGACGGTCTGCTCGTGAACTCCGCCTGGGCGGGGTGGGTTGACGGTGGCCCAGCACCCGGCGTGCGCGCGGACCTCGACCAGGACCTTGTCGCAGAGATTGCGCCACAGATGCCATTGATCACTGACCTGCACCGCGTCGGGCAGGACGCGGCGGACGGCCTCGGCGTAGGTGGCCGACCCGTCCCGACACACGACCTCGACACCGGAATGCTCGCGCAGCCACGACTCCGGGGTGGCCGCGTCACGGCCGGGCAGGACCTCGACACGTCGACCGGTCTGGGCATCGATGACGATCGTGGCGTAGCGGTGGCGTCGGCGCAGGGCGAAGTCGTCCACGCCGATCACCCGGGGGACCTTCGGTTCGGGCAGTGGCAGGCGCCGTAGACGGCGCAACGCCGTGCTGCGGGACACGGGCACGGCGAGGAGGTCGGTCAGGCGTGCGGCCGCCCGGCCGCATAATTCCTGCGCCACTTGGTATATCTGCCGGACAAGCCGCACCGCGCGGCGCTGGTGGCGCTCCGGCAGTCCGGGAACCTGTTCCCGGAAGGTCTGCCGTCGACAGCCCAGGGCTGGGCAGACCAGCCGGCGTACGCGCAGCTGCACGACGGCTTGTTGGTTCCAGATGAGGATCGAAGCCACTGAGGTTCCGGGGGAACCCCAGGGTCATGCAACCGGCCTGCGCTCACCTGATGCCGCGAATTGCGCAACTCCTCCTGGAGCCGGTCGTTGTTGACGGTCGTTGCCGCAGGAGCAGATCATGAGTCTGCTCGCAGTGGTGCGTGTCGGGTGAGGTGCGAACCGGCCGAGCGGCGGTTCGCGGGTGGTGCCGACCTTCGAGCGGGACTGGGGAGACTTCGATGTCCGCAGTGCGCAACCTCGGTGCGGTGCTGGTGGCCGCGTCGGTGCTGGTGGCCGGCGCCCCTGCCGCGGTTGCCGGGCCACCGGATGTGGTGCCGTGCCTCGGAACAGCGGCTTGCACGTCCGGGCAGCTCCCCGACGGCACCCCGTACCAGTTCGCCAGGCCGGACCGGTGGAACGGCGTGGTGCTGGTCGACCTGGACTTCGCCGACGGCGGGCTGGGCACGCCGCTGACCGCGAGTCTCGTCCAGCGCGGCTACGCCGTGGGCGGCACGACCAGGACTGTCACCGGGTGGCGCATCGACCGGGCGATCGACAACCAGGCCGCCGCGCTCGCTCGTTTCGAGACGGCGTTCGGTTCCGCCCGGTGGGCGATCGCCGAGGGCCGTTCGATGGGAGGGTTCGTGGCCGCGGGCGCCGCGCAGGTCCACCCCGACCTGTTCGACGCCGCCGTGCCGTTCTGCGGCGGGCTCGGCGGTTCGGTCGGGCAGTGGAACCAGAAGCTCGACACCGTGTTCGCGCTGAAGACGTTGTTGTTCCGCGACAGCGCCCTGCCCGTGGTCGGGATTCCCGCTGACGTCGCCGGTGCGAGGCAGCAGTGGATCTCGGCCCTCGCCGGAGCGCAGGCCACCGCGGAGGGGCGGGCGCGCATCGCGCTCGCGTCCGCCATCGGCCAACTCCCGGGCTGGGGGCTCGCGGCGGACGGCACCGCGCCGCCGGTGCCGGCGTGGTGGGACGCGGCGGGCATCGAGAACGGCATGTACCAGGCGTTGGCAGGCGGTCCGCTGCCCTACGTCGGACAGGCGATGGGCAGCAGGCGCGCCATCGAGCAGCTGGCGGGCGGGAACCCCTCCTGGAACACGGGGGTCGACTACACCCGGCAACTCGCGTCGGCCGAACCCGCACAGCAGCTGGCCGTCGTGCGGCTGTACGCCCGAGCCGGGTTGGACCTGCGCGCCGACCTGGGGCGGTTGGCCGCGGCTCCCCGCGTCGCCGCCGACCCCGCTGCCGTGTCGAACCTGTCCAGGGGGATCGTGTTCACGGGTGACGTGCGCGTGCCGGTCCTCACGGTCAACGGGCTCGGTGACCAGATCTCCACCGTGGCGCAGCAGCAGTCCTACGAGGCGCTGGCCCACCGCGAGGGCAACGGCCGGCTCGTGCGCCAGACGTACGTGCGGACAGCCGGGCACTGCACGTTCACCGTCGGCGAGCAGGTCGCCGCGATCGACCGGATGTCGCAGCGGTTGCGGACGGGCGGCTGGCCCGACCTCTCGCCCCGTGCCATGAACGGGCTCGCGGGCGACGGCCGGTACGTCGACCACGTCCCACCCGTGTTCAACCGGCTGTTCGCGGGCTGACGAACACCCGTCGACCGGATCGGCGATGTCGGAAGTGCGATCAGAGCTCCGCTGAAGATGACCTGGATGCCCGCGTCGGCGAGGACGGCGCCGAGTTCTCCACGGATACGGCGGTAGCCCACGTGGGCTTCCCCCGTGCCGGTCGCAGCGCCAGGAGCCGGAGCCGATGGAGCGTGGCGGCCGGGAGTCGGTGCAGCCGTGCCGCGAGGAACGTCCGGTCGCTGGGGGAGAACCGCGGACAGGCGTTGCCCAGCCGGCGCTCCGGACGCCGTGTCGACGGATGGCGCGATGGACCTGCGCCCGCGCCCGCAAGTACCTCGGCCCGGCAAGCTGGACACGGCTTCAACCTGCGGACCGCGCACGAGCTCCTGTCCGGTGCGGGGCTCGAGGCGTTCGCCCGCCGCGCCGCCGACGAGCTGCGCGCCACCGGCGAGACCGCGCGCAGCCGCTCCGGACAGGCTCGCGACCAGCTCACCATGCAGGAGCTGCACATCGCCCGGCTGGTCGCGTCGGGAGCGACCTCGAAGGAGGTCGCCGCCCAGCTGTTCATCAGCCCCCGCACGGTCGACACCCACCTGCGCAACATCTTCCGAAAGCTGGGGATCACCTCCCGGAGGCAGCTCCGGGAGCTGCCCGGCCCGCGGCCGTCCACTTAGGTCCGGCTCGTGGCACGAGGATCACCTTGTCGGCGACCGTGCGGGACTCGGCACGGGCCGGTGCCTTCATCGGCGCCGAGCGCGGCGACGCTCCCGCCGGGGTGCAGCCCGGCCAGCCGGTGCCCCCTCTGCCACGCGGTGACTCCACCTGGCCCGCGAGGGCCACAGCCGGCCACCGTCGCTCGTGCTGACCGGCACCGACCGCGGGGTGCGGTTCAGCCGTTCGGTCAACGATGCGACATCGGGATCGTTCGGGTACCGGCCGGTGGTGGTCCGCAGGTCCGCGACGAGGGACTGCTCGAACCATGCCCTTTCGGCCGCGGTCTGCCGGACCGGGCATTCCGCTGTTCGAACTGGGTGATCATGGCGTTCCGGTCCTCGGCGCCGGCCCGGGAGGGGCCCCCAGGTCGCCGCGAACAACGAGTTCCAGTACAGCAATTGCCAGGGCGCGTCGTACACGGCCAGTGGGCTGGCGCTGAGCTGGTCGGCGACTCGGCGCACACTGATCGGAACAAGCCCGGGGACGCGATCCGGATTGGCGGTATGCCCGGCCAGGCGCAGCAGGTGGGCTCCTCGTCGGTCAACTGCAGGGCGCGTGCCAGTGCTGAGCACACCTGGGCCGACGGGGTCGTCACTCGGCCTTGGTTGTCGTACGACTGTGACGGGGCGTCCGGCGATGAGATCCCCAGGGCGGCCTCCGATTCGTCGTGATGTAGAGCGTGCGTTCTGGAATGCGATCGCCGAAGGGGTGTCCACTGAAGACGCGGCTGTCGCGTGCGGAGTGTAGGGGCTCGCGATGCGTGCCACCAGCAGGTCGACGGCGAGCAGGGCCATCTCCTCGGCGGGCATGTCGGCGGTCGGGGTTGTGCCCGATGACGTCGCCGCAGTGCTGGCGGTCGCGGTGAACAGGTCGGGGGCACAGTGGGACGTTTGTGCGGCAAGGGGAGGTTCCAGGACCTCACGGGGGGATCTGTCCCGGGTTGGCATGTCGAGACGGGCGTCGATTGTCACTGGATCGGGTTGTCTTGGGCGGGTGTGGGGATGGTGTCGGTGACGGCGGGAACCCTGAAGTGCACGTCTTCTGCTTCGATGTGACAAGGGGGGAGGTGAGGATCGTGCGCAGGATTCCGATGAAGGCCCGTCCGGTTGTCCGCCCGGAACGGGTCGCTGGTGGACACCCGTGGCAGGAGTTCAACTTCAAGAAGAAGTAACGGCTGGTGTCGGCTAGTTCGGAGGGTCGGGCCCGTGCACGCGGGCCCGGCCCCTCATCGTGTGGCGCTTGCACCGTGTCCCCGCCGGAGTTCTGTTCCGCGCGCCCTTTGGAGCCGTCATGCGTCTGCGTCGTGCGAGCTGTCTGACCTGCTACTGGTTCGAGGGGGAGTTCGTCGTGCACCCTTACCCCGGCGGCACGCCCACGGCGTTGCACCCGGCGGCGGCGGAGGTCCTGGCCGCGTTCGACGACTGGATCGAGCCCGTCAAGGCCGCCGAGGAGTTGGACCACCTCACCCCGGACACCGTCGCCGAGGCCGTGCAGGCTCTGCACGAGGCGGGAGCGCTGCTCGCCGAGGGCGACGACGAGGCAGACCGCGACGAGCAGGTGGCCCGCCAGTGGCGGGAGTGGGCACCCGAAGCGTCGTTCTTCCACTACGCCACCCTGGACAACCGGTACGCCCAAGACGACCGCGGGCAGACCGACCCAGAGGAGCAGGCGGACACCTCCGTGGCGGCCGAGGACGGCCCGCGGCACACCCTGTTCACCGAATACCCCGACGCCGACCGCGTGATGCTGCCCCGCCCGCACGCCGACCTGCGCCTGCCCTACGACCAGGTGCTCTACGCGCGCCGCACCCACCGTGACTTCACCGACGACCCGGTGCCGCTGTCGACCCTGGCCACCCTGCTCTCGACGGTGTTCGGCCCGGTCGACTACATCGACTCCGGCTCGGGCGCGCTGTTCCGCCGCACCAGCCCCGCCGGCGGCGCCCGCCAGGAACTCGACGCCTACCTCGGCGTCCTCAACGTCACCGGTGTCGACCCCGGCATGTACCACTACAACCTGCGCGAGCACTCCCTGGAACTGCTCTCGCCCGGCCTGGACCGCGACGAGGCGGTCGTGCTGGGCGCCAACCAGAAGTGGGTCGGCGAAGCCGCGTTCCTGGTGGTGCTCACCGCCGTCATCGACCGGATGAGCAGCAAGTACCGCATCCCGCGCTGCTACCGGGTCTGCCTGCTCAACGCGGGCCACCTCGGCCAGACCTTCGCCCTCACCGCCACGGCCCTGGGACTGGGACCCGCCCAGACCGGCGCCTTCAGCGACGTCCCCGTCGCCGAACGCCTGGGACTGGACAACATCGGCCGCATCCCGCTCTACGTCCTCGCCGCCGGAGTACCCCACCCCCACCCCACCCAAAGAGCCCCGCAGGCGACCGCGGACACCTTCAAGACCACCACCCTGCGCTGAACCCCATGTCGACGACGGCGAGACCAGGCCGACTACCGGTCCAGGGACCGCCCGCACCGGTACGGCCTTCGGACGCGGTCGGCTCCGAGCCGGCCTACCGATGAGCCGGCGTGTGAGTGGTCGACGGGGTGCCGGCGGTCCAGGCACACGAGGAGCTGTTGTTCGCCCTGGTGGAGGACTTCGCGCCGTCAGGGCGCGTGGACCAGCTCCGGCGGCTCGTCGACCGCCTGACCGACGACGAACCGGCCCTGCCCGACGGGGTGCGGGACCTGCGGGCCGACCAGCCCCGCTGAAGCTCTCACCGTGGCCGGCGCTCTCCGACCAGGGAGAAGCCGACCTGCCCGTGGCGCAGGCGGTGTCCGGGGCCTGTGACAAGGCATCGAAGTGCAAGGACTCCCCGGCCTCGGCACAGGACCTGATTGAGGGCTCCCAAACGCTGTTCGCTATAGCGTTGGAGGGTGACCGGACCGGCGACAAGGACGAAATTCTGGCCAATCTCGAGGAGGTGGTCAACGGCGTCAAGGTGTTGTGGACGGCGCTGAGCAAGGGCATTGACCACGCCCAGGCCGTGCTCGACGCGATCCAGGGAACAGACCAACGGCACTCTCATCGGCCGCGCGGTCAGGACGACCGGCAGTCGGTCGGCGCCGACTCGACCATCGGCTTGGGCGCGGTCCGCTACGCGGGAGCCGTCGAGACCGATCCCGACCACGGCGAGTGGTTCAGCAAGGGCGACCGGGTGAACCCTGACGGCGTCGAGTTCGCCTACTTCGGCACCGGCCACGCCTGGCCCGCGGACTCCGAGGTTCCCTGGACGTCGTGCGTGACGCCTTCGCGCTGCTCCTGGCCACCGGGGGACGACGGCCCACTTGTGCGGTGTGGCAGCCCTGGAGCTGACCGATCCGGAACGTCGCCAAAGACTGGTTGCCCGCTGTCCCTGCGTGCGTGTGGTCCAACGGACCGTTCAGCAAGGAACCAAACCACTGGTCAGCTTCACCGAGGTGGCCGAGCACGCCGGTTCGCTGCATGACGGACGAAGTGGTCGTGAGCGCCGGCTTGGTGCTGTGCGTGACGACAAGCGTGATCTATGAGACGAAGGTGAACGCGGTCATGAGCTGGCGGCGCGTAGCCACTTCGCCACCTTCAGCTGTCAGCACACCCTGGCCTTCTCCTGGATCGGGGCGAACATGCACGACACGCTCGAAGCACCCTCGACAGGAGACTGAACACTCACGTCCAAAGCCTTTGATCCATCAGCCCTTTCCAACCTGGTGGTGGCAGGCCGGAGACATGGCGAAGCTCCTGGTAGATGACTTCTCGACCAAGAGCAAGGCCATCGCCAGGAGCTTTGTGTGCTTGTCCACCCATCCGCGTCGGCCTGGCCACCGTCTGCCGCTACATCCACGAAGCCGTCCAACTCCTGGCCGCACTGGCACCGGACCTGGCCGACGCGGTGAAGGTCGCTGCGCGCAAGGCCTACGTCATCCTCGACGGCACCCTGCTGCGCATCGACCGCGTCGCCGCCGACCGGCCATACCACTCGGAAAAGCACAAGCGCCACGGCATGAACGTCCAAGTCCTCGTCGACCCCGCGGGGCGACTGCTGTGGACCTCGCCCGCACTGCCCGGCTCGGCCCACGACCTGTCGGCTACCTGCACTCGGCGGCGTTGCGGGCGGCGGCGATGAACCTCGCCGACCACCTGCGGGACGGCCCGCGCGCGGTGGCCGAGCTCGCCGAGCTGACCGGGTTCGCGGCGTCCGCCATCCACCGGGTGCTGCGGCTGCTCGCGACCAGGGGCGTGTTCAGCGAGGTCGAGCCGGGCCGGTTCCGGTTGACGCCGCCGGTGGCGGCGGCGTGCCCGATCCCGCCGGGCGCGACCGTGGTCGACGTGGGCGGCGGCCAGGGCGGGTTGCTGCTGGAGGTGCTGCGGCGCGACCCGTCCGCGCGCGGCGTCCTCTTCGACCCGGGCCCACGTGCTGGGCGGCAACCGCCTGAGCGCGGCGGCCGACCTCGCGGACCGCTGGCGGCCGGTGGCGGGCGACTTTCTGGAGGAGGTCCCGGCGGGCGACGTCCTGCTGCTGAAACGGGTCACGCACGACTGGGACGACGACACCTGCCTGCGAATCCTGCGGAACTGCCGCGCCGCGCTGCGACCGGGCGGCCGGATCCTGGTGGTCGACGCGGTCCTCCCGGCGGGCGACGTGCCGCACCAGGCCAAGGTGCTGGACCTGCTGATGATGACCGTGCTGCCCGGCCACGAGCGCACGGAGGAGCAGTTCCGCCGGTTGTTCCGGGAGGCGGACCTGAGCCTGGAATCCATCACCCCCGTGCGCGCGATGCCGGTTTCGGTACTGGAAGTCGGGCCGGTCTCCTGACATCGCGGAAATCACTGTGAACAGGGGCGGGAAGCGAACCTGCTCCTACCCGGCAGGGACGACGACCGGGCACCAGGCCGTCGGCCTCGCCAGCGGGCTCGACGAGCGGCGGACGGGGTTCGCCGTCGAGCACCGATTGATCGACGCGCACGCCGCCGTTCGCGCCGATCCGCCGCCGCCGGTGGGCGTCCGTATGCCGCAGACCGGGACTGCGATGACGACCCCGCCGTCCCGGGTGTGACTGCACCCTCACCGGCAGTGGCGGATCGACCTACCGCATCACCGGGGCGGGCGACGTCGTCACTGGCGCCCCCGCCTGACCGCGTGACCGCGTGACCGGACGACGGCGCGACGTCCGGTCACGCGGGGACGCCCTCGACGATCGACAGCCGGGTGCCGGTGGGCAGCACCCGGCCCAGGCGCAGGCCGGCGCGGGCGAACAGGGCCTCGAAGTCGGCGCGGGTGCGCTCCCGCCCGGTGAAGGAGCTCATCATGAGCAGGTCGATGACCTTGCCCGGGTCGGGGTCGTTGCCGGGCGGGATCACCGCGTCCACGACCAGGACGCGACCGCGCTCGGACACCGCTCGTCGGCACTGGCGCAGGATGCGCAGGCTGTGCTCGTCGTCCCAGTCGTGCAGGATCCGCTTGACCAGGTAGACGTCGCCGGCCGGCGCCCCGGTGAAGAAGTCGCCCGCGACGAGGTCCCAGCGGTCGTCCGCGCCGAGTTCGCCGAGCCGGTGCCCGTCCAGCACGTGCTGCTGGTCGAACAGCACGCCGCGCAGCCCGGGGTGCTCCCGCAGCACGGCCAGCAGCAGGCCGCCGTGACCGCCGCCGACGTCCACGACCGTGGCGCCGTCCGGGAAGTCGTAGGCCCGCGCGACGAGCGGGCTCTCCGGGTCCGACATCGAGGCCATGCCGACGTGGAAGACCGCGGCGGTGTCGGGGTCGCTCGCGAAGTGGTCGAAGAACGGCATCCCGAACAGCCGCTCGAACTGCGAGGTCCCGGTGCGGGCGGTCTCGTCCAGCTCGCCGGCGGGTCGCCAGAATGTCTTGTCGGTGAGCATCAGGACCGCCGGCTGGAACGACGCGGGCACGTCGGTGCGCAGCAGTTCCGCCGCGGGGGTGAGCGCGAACCGCCCGCCGTCGTCCTCGGCGAAGATGCCGCGGGTGGCCAGCAGCCGCAGCACCCGGTGCAGGTTCAGCGGGTCGGCGCCGACCGCCGCGGCCAGCTCGGCGACCGGGCGCGGCCCGTCGACCAGGTGGTCGGCGACCCGCAGCACCGCCGCGGCGCGCAGGGCGGCCGGGTACAGGTAGCTCATCGCCAGGTCCATCAACGCGAAGCGGGCATCCGCTTCGCCCGGTCGCGGGTCGGGTTCCGGGCCGTTCTCAGCGGTAGTCACCTAGAGCACTGTATTGATTACCCAAGGTGATGTCGATGCGCGCTTGTCGGGGATGTGCGCCCCTGGATCACTCATCGTCCAGCAGGTGGCGCAGGAACCGGTCCGGCGCGGCGAGGAAGCCGCGGGTCAGGGCGACCGGGTCGGCCTCGTCGTAGCCGACCCGCTCGATCCGGCCGTCGCCGTCGATCTGCAGGATCAGCGCGCCGGGCACGGCGAGCAGGACCGGCGAGTGCGTCGCGATGACGAACTGGCAGTTCTGCCGGGTCAGCTCGGCGATCCGCGCGACCAGCGCCAGGCAGCCGCGCACCGACAGCGCGGCCTCCGGCTCGTCCAGCAGGTACAGCCCGTTCGGCCCGAACCGGTGGGTGACCAGGTCCAGGAAGGACTCGCCGTGCGAGCGCTCGTGCGGCGACACGCCGCCGTAGGACGCCAGCAGCGGCGCGCCGTCCGCGTCCAGCCGCTCGATCTCGGTGGCGACGTTGTAGTACGACTCGGCTCGCAGGAAGAACCCGGTCCGCGGCTTGCGCGGGCCCCAGCGCAGGACCAGGTCGTCACCGAGACCGGACTCGGTCGCCCTGGTGGCGAACCGGAACGACTGCGACCCGCCCTCTGCGTTGAACCCGACCGCCACCGCGATCGCCTCCACCACCGTGGACTTGCCGCTGCCGTTGTCACCGACCAGGAACGTCACCGCGGGGTCGAGGTCCACCCCACCCGACCGGTCCAGCTCACGCACGACCGGCAAGGTGTAGGGGTAGCGGCCGGTGCCGGCGTGCGGGTGCAGGCGCACGTGCTGGACGAACCCACCGGGACCCACGGCCGTCACCCTAGTGCGCCACTCGGTCCGGGAATCGCCCCCATGTGACTCGGCCGGGAGGAGTTCACCCGAAGGTGTCTGATTCGTGTCGAGAACTGAAGTGCGCTGATAACTTCCCCGCGTCGATCTGAAGTTGCTGGAGGGTGTGGCGTGTCGGAAGTGGTTGGCATGGCTTGGGCGCGTGCCGTCCTGGGCGTCGAAGGTCCCTACTTCAGGTCGGTGATCCCGGCGGTGCTCGCCAAGGCGCACGACGAGCACGCCGCGACCCAGCTCTCCTCGGGCCTGACCCAGTCGGTGCACTACGGCGCGATGTGGCTCGGCGTGCCGAACGCGCTGGTGGCCGGGTTCAGCGGGGTCGCGGGCGTCCGGCCGCACCGGATCGTCGGCGGGCAGTACGACCTGCCGGTCGTCGAAGGGGTGCCGGTGATCCCGTGGCGCTACGCGCGGAACTCGCGGACCAGGATCGACTGGGTGCGCTTCGGGCGTCCCCGCTCGCGGTACGCCGGCGCGCTGTTCGAGCACGTGGACGTGCCGCTGGAACTGGACTTCGGCGAGCGCGGCTTCGGCGACGAGGTGGTCGGGAGGTTGCCGTCGGCCGCGCGGCGCGAACTGGCCTCCCACGAGGCGGCGATCACGGTCCCGAACGCCGACGGCGGCATCGCGGCGGTGGTGGCGTACGCCTCGATCCCGGAGGCGCTGCTGCGCTGCCACCTCGGTTACGCGGAGCTGAAGCCGGACGGCTTCCTGCGGTGGCACTTCCGGGAGGAGTTCCGGCTCGACCACGCCCGGCTCGACCACGCCCGGCTCGCGGCCCCGGCACGCGATCGCGGGATGGCGTTCGACACCGGCGAACCGGAAGACCTCCCGCTGCGCCACCGGACGCGGCGGGAAAGCGCGCCGGTCGCGCGGCCGACCGCCCGTCGAGACCGATGAGCCGGCGCACCGGGCAGCCGTTCCCCGCGGAGGACCTGTCGGCCAGGGCCGTGGCGGACGCCTTCGACCCCGCCCGGCTGACCCAGCTCCGCCTGCTCGCCGGCCTCACCAAGCAGGAGGTCGCCGACGTCATGCGGGTCTCGGCGGCGGCGGTGGGGCAGTACGAGGGCGCGGTCACCCACCCGCGGCCCGACCACCTGGAGAAGCTGGCCGACCACCTCGGCTACCCGGTCGCGTTCTTCGCTACCGGCCGCCCGCACGTCCGGCTGGACGCCTCCGGGGTGCACTTCCGCAGCCTCCGCGCCACCAGGGCGTCGCAGCGCGCGCGAGCGGTCGCGCACGTCGAGCAGTTGTGGGAGTTGACGCACGCCCTGGAGATCCGGGTGGAACTGCCGAAGGTCGACCTGCCGACCTCCGCCGCCGCGCCGGAGGTCGCGGCCGGCGAGCTGAAGCGGCGCTGGGGGCTGGGGCCGGGGCCGGTCCGGCACCTGGTGCGGACCATGGAGGCGCACGGGATAGTCGTCTCGCAGTGCGGCGCGGGCGAGGAGGGGACGGCGGGCGTCGGCACGTTCGGCACGTCGCGGCTGCCCCGGCCGATCATCGTCATCACGGCCGACCGGACCGCCGACGTCCACGACCTCCGCTTCGCCGCCGCGCACGAACTCGGCCACCTGGTGCTGCACCACGAGGCGGCGCCGGGGGACGCGGCGCAGGAACGCGGTGCGGACCGGTTCGCCGCCGAACTGCTGATGCCCGCCGCCGAGCTGGCGGACGAGCTGCCGACCCGCCCGCGGGTCGTGGTCCTGGACGCCCTCGGCGAGTTCTGGGGCGTCCCGCCGGCGGCCCTGGTCAAGCGGGCCAGGGAACTCGGGGTGATCTCGGAGGTGTCGGCCAGGCGGGCTCGGCAACGCCTCCAGGAGGTCGGGGCGACCGGGCAGCGGCGGACCCGGTCGGTCGACCACTACCCGGGCGAGAGGTCGACGTTGCTGCGCGGCGCGTTCGAACTGGCGGAGCAGCACGGCCTGACGCGGCGGGACCTCGCCCGCGAGCTGGTCTGGCCGCTGTCCCGGCTGCGGGGTCTGCTCGGGGTCGCCGACGACCGCCCGCAGCTCCGCCTGGTGGTCCCGGCCGAGCCCGTCGCACCCGCGGTGGCGGTCGAACCGGCCGCCGGTCGGCTCGCGCCCGGCCGGTGGCTGCCGGTCGGCGACGACGGTGTGCCGGCCCACCTGCGCCGGCAGGGCGCCCACGTGCCCGCGCCGCTGCCGTCGGACCTCGCCCTGCCCACCTCCGCGCACCGCCTCCTGGCGCTGGCGGAACACGCGCTCGGCAGGCTGGACGAGGCGGTTCGGCACCTGCCGGACCCGGCGGCGTTCCACGAGCTCCAGCGCCTCCGCGACGTGCGCGCGCAGTGGCCCGCGGTCGGCTTGGCCGAACTGCTGGTGGAGCGCCGTTCCGGCTCCTGCTCGTCCCTGAACACGACGATGGACGCATTCCGGAGCGCCGAGGAGGAGTTGATGCGCGGCAAGGAGCCCGATGTCGATTCGCTCCGCCGGCTCGGCGCGGCCTTCACGGGGGACGACCGGGTGCGGACCGGCGTCGGGTGGCTCAGCGCCGGGGGGAAGCAGGACGCCTACCTCCTCACCGCGTCCGGCGCCCCGCTGCTCGCGGCACTGGAGCAGTGGGCGACCTGGGTGCGCGCGGCGCCGGGGCTGCCGCGCCTCGCCAAGGTCGCGCTGGCGCACGCCCAACTGGAGCTGCTGCAACCGTTCCCCACCGCCAACGGCCAGGTCGCCCGCGCGTTCTCGGTGCTGGAACTGATCCGGAACGGCCTGGTGCGCGGCCACGTGCTGCCGCTGTCCGAGTGGCGTCACGACGTCCACCACCGGCGCCTCCGCGCGCTCGTGGACGGCGGACCGGTCCACGAGTGGGTCGAGTCCTACGTCCGCGACCTCCGAGACCTCGCGCTCGCGCAGATCGGGTTGATCGACGACCTGGAGGGACTGCGCCGCGACTTCCAGGCGCGGCTGTCGCCGTCGCCGGTCGTGCGTCGCGTCATCGGCGCGCTGATGACCTCGCCGGTCTTCACGGCTCGGGACCTGGGCGAGAAGTTCGGGTTGGCCCGTCGGACCGCGGCTCAGGTCCTGCGAGCCCTGGTGCAGCACGACATCGTGCGTCGACGCGGTTCGGGGGAGGTGGTGTACGCGTGCGATGCGGCGCTCGACGTCCTGTCGCGGTCTCGCGGATTCCCCTCGCACGGCCCGGACTCGTGAACCCGGGAGCGGGTCACGGGAGGCTGGTGGCGGGTTCAGGGCGGTGGACTCCGCGCGGGCGGTAGGGCAGGGCTTCGGCCAGACCGAGCAGGTCGGCTGGCAGCCAGGTGATCGCCGGCCACATCTCCGTGCCCCGCAAGCCCGGCGCGGTGACCGGCAGGCCGGCGGTGGTCGGGTACGGCGCGCGGAAGCCGAAGCCCGCGCCGTCCGTCCAGTGGTTCAGGGCGTCGGTGAGCAGTCGGCGCGCGACGGCGTCCACCTCGGCGGCGCGGTGGCCGGTGTGGCGGGTCAGCCGCAGCGGGTGGGCGACGTCGAGGACGTTGCAGGCGTTCTGCCGGTCCGGGGCGAAGAACCGGGCGTCGCGGACGTGCTCCAGGACGGTGTCGATCACCCGTTCCGGGCGCGGCACGGGCACGTCGAACCGGGCGAACGTGCCGCGTGCGGCGCGGTAGAAGCCGTTGACGACCTGGAGCAGGCCCTCGCCGGGCGTGGGTCGGCCCCAGGTGCCGGTGCGGGGGTCGGCGTTGGTCAGCAGCCACCCGAACAGGGCTTCGGTCGCGCCGCGCGCGCCGTGCCGCCGGTTCCAGTGCAGCGCGGTGCCGAGGGCGTCCACCCACGCCCCGGCTGCCCAGCAGCTCCAGCGCGTACCCGACGGACAGGACGTGGTAGGCGGCATCGGGGTCGGCCAAGCCGTTGACGACCGGTGCTGCGGAGCCGTCGGGCCGGAGGGCGCCGACCAGCCCGGTGACCGGGTCCTGCCACCCGCGCAACCGGTGGACCTGGTCCTGGACCGGCAGCTGGTCGGGCGCCCGGCCGAGCAGCAGGTCCGCGACCTCGACGGCGTCGCACTGGGCGCGGACGGTCGGCGCGACGCCCAGCCGGGTTGCCGCCGACGATCGCGCCCGCCGGGACGTCCTTGGTGACCACCGCACCCGCCGCGAGCACCGACCGGTCGCCGACCGACACCCCGTCCAGCACGACGACGTGCGACCCGATCCAGACGTCGTCGCCGATCGTGATGCCGCGCGAGCTGAGCGGTTGCCGGAACACCTCCGTGCCCGGGTCCGAGGTCGTGTGGTTGAACGCGAGGATCGACGTGTGCGCGCCGATCCGCACGGCATCGCCCAGCCGGACGTCGCCGCGCACCACGGCGTAGGGGTTGACGGTGCAGTCGCGCCCCGCGCGCAGCGATCCGCTCAGGTACGCGCCGGCGGCGACGTAACCGCCGTCGCCGAGCCGGAAGTCCTCGTTCTGCACCGAGGCCGGTTGGGAGACGAAGCAGCGCTCGCCGATCCGGTAACCCCGGTGCTCCACCAGCTCGCGCTGGACGTCGAGCCGGCGCTGCCCCGCCCCCTCGTCCGCCTCTTCCCAGAAGGTCCACGGCGAGTAGTCGAAGCGGGTCCGGTCGAACGGTCGCTCGCGGTCGGGGATCGCGGTCACGGTGGGGCGCCTCCGCAGTTTTCGGGGCTTCCGCAGAGCCCGCTTGCGCCACGAAGGCTATGCCGAACGGCATCAGGCGCAACGCGGTAACAGCGCCGTCCCGCGCCCCGATGGCGGTAGCGTCCGGGGCCGGCCAGGCTCTGCGAGAAGAGAGCGGGTCCGATGTCCTTACCCCGAGCGACACGGCTCAGATCCGGTACGACGGCAGTCAGGTTGTTCGCGGTCATCGCCTTCGCCGCCGCGCTGGTGGTCGCGCCGGGGACGTGGCGCGCACCGGTGGCGGTGGCCGCGACGCCCACCGCGTTCACCGACGTCCCGACGACGGCGACGGTCGGCACGCCGTACGCGTTCGCCGGCACCGTCGCCGACGAGAGCCCGGTCGCCGCCGTGGAGGTGTCCACCGACGGCGGCCTGACGTGGCGGCCGGCCGGGTGGCAGGTCGGGCAGTCGGCGTGGAGCCACCGGTTCACGCCGACCTCCTCCGGGACCGCGCAACTGCGGGTCCGCGCGCTCGACGCCGCGCAGAACACCGTCAGCCAGGCGGCCGTGGAGACGCCGGTCGCCGCCCGCGCCTGCCCGTGCGGGCTGTGGTCCGACGCCGACGTGCCGGCGACGCCGAGCGCGGCCGACGACGCGGCGCTCGAACTGGGCGTGAAGTGGCGGTCGACGTCCGACGGCCACGTGCGCGGCGTCCGGTTCTACAAGGGGCCCGGCAACACCGGCACGCACACCGGCTCGCTGTGGACCGCCACCGGCGACCGGCTCGCGACCGGCACGTTCCGCGACGAGACCGCGAGCGGCTGGCAGACCCTGGTCTTCGCCGCGCCCGTCGCGGTCACCCGCGACACCACGTACGTCACGTCCTACTTCGCCCCGAACGGGCGCTACTCGCACGACTGGGGCTACTTCGCCCAGTCCTCCCGCTACCTGGAGCCGCTGACCGGCCCGCAGTCCGGTGTCGACGGCCCCAACGGCGTGTTCCGCACCGGCGGCGGGTTCCCGAACACCGGGTTCGCCGACACCAACTACTGGGTCGACGTGGTGTGGGCGCCGGAACCCGGGGCGGACACCAGGGCTCCCGACCTGGTCGCCGCCACGCCGCCGGACGGCTCGGGCAGCGCCGCGCTGTCGACCCCCGTCACCGCCACCTTCGACGAACCGCCGGCGCCGGACTCGGTCGAGTTCACGCTCACCGGCCCCGACGGCGCGCTCGCCGGAACGGCCTCGTCGTCCGGCAACGGCAGGACCGCCCAGTTCCTCCCCGACGCCCCGCTGCCCGCCGGGGCGCCGATCACCGCGTCGGTCCGGGTCCGCGACGCCGCCGGCAACCAGACCGCCGCGCACACCTGGCGGTTCACCACCGGCAGGCCGCGCGCTGCGGAGTGCCCCTGCTCGCTGTGGGGCGACTTCGACGTGCCGGCCGTGCCCGCCTCCGACGACGCGCGGCCGATCGAGCTGGGCGTCAAGGTCCGGTTCGGCGGTCGCGGCGAGGTGACCGGCGTCCGGTTCTACAAGGGGCTCGGCAACACCGGCACGCACACCGGCTCGCTCTGGGCGTCGACCGGGGTCCTGCTGGCCACCGGCACGTTCACCGACGAGACCACGGCCGGCTGGCAGGTGCTGACCTTCGACCGGCCGGTGCCCGTCGAGCCCGGCGTCACCTACGTGGCGTCCTACCACGCGCCCGACGGCCGTTACGCGGCCACGCAGGGGCACTTCCGGGGCCAGACCGCCTACGGCCCGGTCACCGCCCCCGCCGACGGCGCGGTCGGCCCCAACGGGCTGTTCCGCTACGGCGACGGGTTCCCGACCGCCGGGCACCTCGCGTCGAACTACTGGGTCGACGTCGTCTACCGCAACGGCCTCGACGGCGACACCACCCGGCCGGTGCTGGACACCCGCGCGCCCGGCCCGGACGCGGCGGACGTGCCGCTGGACCGGGCGTTGACCCTCGGGTTCAGCGAAGCCGTCGACCCGCGGTCGCTGGTCGTCACGCTGGCCGACGGCGGTGGCGGGCTCCTGCACGGGACGGCGGCGCTCTCGGCCGACGGGCGAACCGCCACGTGGACGCCGAACGGCCCGCTCAAGCCCGGCACCCGCTACGTCGCGAGCGTGATGGCCGCCGACGTCAACGGCAACACCATGGCCGAGCCGGTCACCTGGCCGATCACCACCGAGCCCGCGGCGGCGTGCCCGTGCTCGCTGTTCAGCGCGGCGACCGTGCCCACGATCCCGTCCGCCGACGACAGCGGGCTGTACGAGCTGGGTGTCCGGTTCGCCGCGGCGCGCGGCGGCTGGGTCAACGGCGTCCGGTTCTACAAGGGGCCCGGCAACACCGGCACGCACACCGGCTCGCTGTGGACGTCCACCGGTGACCGGCTGGCGACCGGCACGTTCACCGACGAGACCGCGAGCGGCTGGCAGACGCTGACGTTCGCCCAACCGATCGCGATCAGGCGCGACACCACCTACATCGCCTCCTACACCGCGCCCAACGGGCGCTACTCGGCCGACCTGGGGTACTTCGACCGCCGCAACCCGGTCGTCTCGGCCCCGTTGAGCACGGCGGACGGCAGCCGGGCCGGTGTGTTCATCCCGGGCGGCGGTTTTCCCAACCGCACGTGGGGCGGCACCAACTACTGGGTCGACGTCGACCTCACCCCGTTCGACGACGTCACACCTCCCGTCCACAACGGACACGCGCCGGAGGACGGCAGCGTGGACGTCGGCCTGGAGCAGCCGCTCAAGGCCACCTACGACGAGCAGGTGAGCACCGTCGACTCGACGTTCCAGGTGCAGGACTCTCACGGCGTCACCATGCGCGGCACCCTCACCCGCGCCGACCGCGACCACTCCCTGGTCTGGACGCCGGCCGCGCCGCTGGTGCGCGGCACGACCTACACCGCGACCGTGCGGGCGGGCGACCTCTACGGCAACGTCGAGGCGGAGGCGACCACCTGGTCGTACACCACCGGCAACCCGCCGTGCCCGTGCTCGCTGTTCAGCGAGGCGGCGGTGCCGCAGGTGCACCAGCAGACCTACTACGGCGGCGTCGGCCTGGGCGTCAACTTCGTCCCGACCGTCGACGGCTTCGTGACGGGCGTGAAGTTCCACAAGTCGGCGGCCAACGGCGGTCAGCACGTCGGCGGCCTCTCCCTGCCGGACGGCACGCCCCTGGCGTCCCGCACGTTCACCGACGAGACGGCGTCGGGCTGGCAGTCCCAGTCCTTCACCACGCCGGTGCCGGTCACGGCGGGCACGACCTACCTGGTCTGGTACGAGACCTCCCAGGGCCACTACTCGGAGACCACCGACTACTTCCGCTCCGGCGGCGTCGACACACCCCAGCTGACCGCGCCCGCCTCCCCGAACGGGATGTCGGGCCGCATCCAGTCGTACCCGGCGTTCCCGAGGACCAGCACGGGCCACAACTTCTGGGTCGACCTGATCTTCACCACGACCCCGTAGTCCCGCCCGGGGGTCGCTGAACCGGACCGCGAGGGCCAGCCGACCCGCCCTCGCGGTCCGTTCGGCGCAGGCACGAGGGCGGTTCCGCGCCCCTGAGGTCGCTACCTCGCGGATCGGATCGGGGGGGCCGGACATCGGGGGCGGGTCACGTGCTGCGCTCGCGTCCCCTCCGGGGAGCCGACGATCGGGGGTTCCAGCCGGGTGGTCGCTCCTCCTAGCGTCGAGGGCAATCGGAAACCTTGCTCCCGGCCGCTCCCCGCGACCGGGATTTCCGGTGAGGAGCGCACCATGAAGATCCTGCGAACGGCGGGGCTGGCCGTGCTCACGGCCGCCGTGGTCGCGTTGTCGATGACAACGGCGTCCGCGCACGACCCCGACACACCCGAAGGGCAGGCGGCGGTCCGGGCCTTCATGGCCGACCACCTCCCGGCCGACCGGCACGCCGTGGTCGGCGCCGCGGCCGGGGTGCCGTGCGTGAACGGCAAGGCCGACATCTACCCCTGCAAGAACGTGGACCTGCTCAGCGTCCTGCCCCTGTCCGCCATCGGCGGCGGCAACGGCAACGACATCTGGGGCTGGACCGACCCGTCCTCCGGCAAGGAGTACGCCATCGTCGGCCGGACCAACGGCACCGCGTTCGTCGACGTGAGCACGCCGACCTCGCCCCGGTACCTGGGCAACCTGCCGTCCAACGGCGGCAGCAGCAGCTGGCGCGACATGAAGGTGTACAAGAACCACGCTTTCATCGTGGCCGACGCCATCAGCGGCCACGGGATGCAGGTGTTCGACCTGACCCGGCTGCGCGCGGTCGGCACGCCGCAGACGTTCACGGCGGACGCGCTCTACAAGGAGTTCGGCCCGTCGCACAACATCGCCATCAACGAGGAGACCGGCTTCGCCTACGCGATCGGCTCCAACACCTGCAGCGGCGGACCCCACATCGTGGACATCCGGACGCCGAAGTCGCCGGTGAAGGCCGGGTGCGTGTCCCAGGACGGCTACACGCACGACACCCAGTGCGTCGTCTACCGCGGCCCGGACCCGGCGTACCGGGGCCGGGAGATCTGCTTCAACGCCAACGAGGACACGCTGACGATCGTCGACGTGACCAACAAGACCGCGCCGGTGCAGATCTCCCGCAAGGCGTACTCCGGCGCGCAGTACTCGCACCAGGGCTGGCTGACCGAGGACCAGCGCTACTTCCTGCTGGACGACGAGCTGGACGAGTCGCGCGGCACCGACAAGCGCACCAAGACCTACATCTGGGACCTGGCGAAGCTGTCCGCACCGGTGCACACCGGCGTCTACAGCTCGCCCGCCACCGCGATCGACCACAACCAGTACGTCAAGGACGGGTACTCCTACCAGGCCAACTACCAGGCGGGGTTGCGCATCCTCGACGTCACCAAGGTCGCCTCGGCGCAGCTGAGCGAGGCGGGGTACTTCGACATCTACCCCGCGGGCAACGAGGCGAAGTTCAACGGCGCCTGGAGCAACTACCCGTACTTCGCCAGCGGCATCGTGATCGTCAACGGCATCGAGCAGGGCCTGGTCGTGGTCAAGCCCGACCTGGGAGGCGACGAGCCGCCGCCGACCGGGGTGTTCGAGAACACCACCGACGTCGCCATCCCCGACAACGGCGCGGCGGTGACCTCCGAGGTGACCGTGACGGGCGTGGCGGGCAACGCGCCGTCGACGTTGAAGGTGAACGTCGACATCAAGCACACCTACCGGGGCGACCTGGTGATCGACCTGGTCGCGCCGGACGGCTCCTCGTTCCGGCTGAAGTCCACCGGGTCGGACTCGGCCGACAACGTGCTCACCACGTTCGTGGTGAACGCCTCGGCGGAGGTCGCGAACGGCGCCTGGAAGCTGAAGGTGCAGGACCTCTACAGCGCCGACACCGGCTACGTGGACGCCTGGAGCCTCCAGTTCTGAGGTGACGGCCCGGCGCGTGGTCCCCACCGCGCGCCGGGCCCCACCCGTCCCCGCCGGACGTGAGGAGTGATGATGCGCAACCTGCGCTCCACCGACTGGGTGTTCGTCGTCGTGGCCGTCGCGATCGTCGTGGCGGGCGCGCTGACGTTGTTCCGCGCCACACCCGCCCCCGCGCACTCCGCGCACCAGGGCGGCGCGCCCGCCGACGTGGTGCCCGCCGCGCACAGCGACGGCCTGTCCGAGACCGAGAGCGGCTACCGGTTCGAGCGGGTCACCGTGCCGTCCACCCGGGGCCCGGCGGTGCCGGTGGCGTTCCGGATCATCGGACCGGACGGCCGTCCGGCGACCCGCTTCCTGGACAACCAGACCAAGCAGCTGCACTTCTTCGCCATCCGCGACGACATGCACGTCTTCCAGCACGTGCACCCGACCCTGGACGGCGACACCTGGCACACCTCGATCGCGCTGGACGACGGCGGCGCGTACCGGATGTTCGCCGAGTTCGTCCCGCTCGACACGCAGGACCCCCGGCACCCGGTGGTGCTCGGCGTCCCGTTCAGCGTGCCCGGCGACACCGAGCTGGCGCCGGTGCCCGCGCCGGCCGCCGAAGCGGTGACCGACGCGGGGTTCACCGTGACGCGCGTGGACGAGCCCGAGCGGCCCGAGCCGATGCGCCCGCAGACGCTGCGCTTCGCCATCCGCGCGCCGGACGGCTCCCCGGTCACGGCGCTCGAACCGCACCTGGGCGCCTACGGGCACATGACCGGCTTCCACACCATGCTGCTGTCGGCCACGCACCTGCACCCGGTGCAACCGCTGGGCGTGCCGCTGGTCGACGGCGAGCTGACGTTCCAGGCGGCGTTCGCCGACCGCGGCGAGTACCGGCTGTTCCTGGAGTTCGCGCACGGCGGGGAAGTGCACACCGCGGCGATCACCATCGCGGTGGCCTGACGCGCGGGGGCCGGGTGACGCCACGCCACCCGGCCCCGCACGTCACTTCTTGACCCTCTTGTTCGGCTTCGACGGCGGCACGTGCGCGCCGTCACCGACCTGCACGACCAGCACGACGTTCATCACCAGCAACGGCCACGTCGCCTCGGGGTGCCGGTCGCGGATGACCTCCTCCAGCAGGTTCGCGGTCGTCGGCGCGGTCAGGTCCTTCTGGTCGCGCAGGCCCCACGTCGCGCCGAGCGCGCTGTTCACCACGCCGGGCCCGATGTGGTCGGTGATGTCCTCCGGCTTGGCCGGCAGGTCGCGCACACCGCCCGCCACCTGGTCCGGGTTGTGCAGCGCGGCGAGGCCGGCGAGCGGGTTCCCCGGGTCGACCGGCGGGAGCAGGCCCGACCAGTCGTCGCGCATCGCCTCCACGGCGGCGGCCAGCTTGTCCAGGTTGACGCGCCGCCACCCGCCCTGCGAGTTGGAGCGGCCGACCAGGCCGCCCGCGACCATGGCCGTGAGCGGCACGCCGTCCTCGTCCACGGCGTCCGTCTCGACCACCGCGCCGAGGATGTCCTCCAGCAGGTCCGCCAGGAACTTCGTGTCGTGCTCCTTCTCCGGGTCGAACTCCATGCCCTGCGCGGTGTCGTGCACGAGTTCGGCGCGCGCCATCAGGTACGTCAGCGGGTCGGTCGCCGGCACCAGCTTGGCGAGCTTCTTGTTGTTCTGCTCCATCCACGCCCGCTTGCGCTTGCGCGTCTTCTCGTCGCCGATCTCGGCGTTGCGGAGCAGCAGGGTGCGCGCCAGCTCGTCCAGGTAGCTCCCGCTGCGGTTGCCGATGATCTTCTCGCGGCGGTCGCCGACCTTCAGGTTGAACGTGTCGCGGTTGATCATCCACTCGTCGGCGCCCAGCCGGTTGATCGCGATCTGCTGGAGCCCGACCTGGCGCTCCACCTCCAGGACGAACGCGTCCTCGTCGAACACCTCCGCGATGCCGAACTTGGCCAGCTCCTTCGCCGTCGGCCAGAACACCCCGAACGGGAGGAACAGCGGCTCCATCGGCCGCCGCCGGCACGCGTCGAACAGCGAGTCGACCCCGAGCTGCGCGGACAGCTCGTGCAGCGCCTCGCCGACGGACCGCAGCATCCCCTCGGCCTCTTCGACCTGGTCGACGTCCAGGGCGCTCTGGAACCCCAGCGCGTCCACCATCACCCCGTGCACCAGCTCGGCGCCCAGGAGGGTGCGGCCGGTGCCCAGCGGCCCGCGCAGCACCCGGGCCAGGCAGCTCTCCAGCGGCACCAGCTGGTTGGTCAGGATGACCCCGTCGACGACCTGGAGGGTGGTGATCTCCTCGAACCCGCTCTCGACCTCCACCTCCAGGTCGACGTCGAAGTAGTGCTCGAAGACCGAACGGGCGTCGTAGACCTTCTGCGCGATCGCGCTGAACGGCTGCAGGAACTCGCTCAGCAGGCCGCCGTCGTACGGCGGCTCCTCCAGGGCCTCCACGTCGGCGAGGATCGTCCCCAGGCTGTCCGCGAGCAGGTGGCCGTCCTCGATGAGCTCGCGCAGCCACCGCGCCGCCGGCCGCCGCCTGCCGTGGACCTTGGCGAGGACCACGACCCGCTTGCCCTCGGCCCGCGCGCTCAGCTGGGTCAGCTCCAGGACGTTGTCCCAGAGGTGCAGGCTCGTCGTGCCGGAGAGCGCCGACTCGTGGGCGGGCGCCTTGACCGAACCGGGCGGCAGCAGGTGGTTCGGCTCGAACGGCCCGCAGAGGACCTGGAAGTGGCCGGGCGTCTCCAGCACCTTCACCGTGCTCGCCGAGTCCGTGCCGAACAGCCGCTGGTAGGAGCCGTGGTAGCTGTGGGTCTCGATCTCCAGGCCGTGCAGGTCGTTCAACGCGGCCAGCGCCGCCTGCCCCGCGTACACCTTCGTGGCGGCGAACTCCGCGATGTAGTGCGGGATCAGCGCGTCGAGGTGGTTCGCGAACTCGCCGCCGTTGAACGGGGCGAGGACGTCGGCGTTCGGGTCGGCCAGCCGGGACTGGAGCGCGTCGAGCACGAGCAGCTTGATCTCGCGGGCGAACGGGCTGTTGACGCGGACGAGCGAACCGATGCCGGTCTGCCGCACCTGGTGCGCGAGGCTGATGGCGTTGGCGAGCCGCCCGCTGATGGCCCACGCGAAGAGGGTGCCGCCCGGCTTCTTGTCCGCGAAGAGGCCGCGTTGGCGCAGGTCGTCCTCCACGATCAGGTGATCCTGGGCGAGCGGCGCCTCGGCGCGGACCACCTGGTCCTGGACGTGCTGCGTGCCGATGCCGGTCAGGAACGCGAGCCGCCGGGTGCGGCGGGCGGCGGCCACCTGCGGGTCGTCGTCGTCCTCGTCCTCGCTCTCGAAGGAGAACGAGTCGTCGGTGTTGTCGTCCGGAGCCTGCTGCGGGGCCGGGTTGTCGCCGTCGACGTCGACGGCCGCCGTGGCGCTGGGCACCGACGCCTGCGCGTAGATGGCCCCCACCAGCTTGAGGTTCTGCAGGAAGCCGATGATCACGGAGGTGATGTCGCCGCGCAGGTCCGCCGCGAACCGGGCGGGGTTCTGCGTCCAGTGGTGGGCGATGGCGGCGCGCTCGCGCCACTGGTAAGCCTCCATCACGGCGTCGAACCCGGCGAGGTCGACGCCCATCTGCGCGGCCGCGACCCTCCGCAGGTCGAGCCGGACCTCGTCGGTCGTCTTCTTGAGCGGCGGCTCCGCGCTCAGGGTGGGCAGCAGGTTCGCGCCCGCGGCGGCGAGGACGACCGAGTAGAACAGGCAGCTGCCGTCACCGCGCACGTCCACCCGGACGTAGTCGTGGTCCTCGTCGGGCTGGAGCAGGCCGGTGACGCCCTGCGCGTCACCCGCGCGGGGTTTGCGCGGCTGCGACTGCGGGGCTTGATCGGTGGTCGATGATGATTTCGGACCCGTCACGACGCGACTGACCTTTCGGTGGGGGTGGGAAGTGGGTCCGACGCAGAGCGAGAAGCATGAGGGAACCTCATATGAACAGGCTGGTGCGGCGGATCAACACAGCGTGCAGGTGTGGCACGGTGATGGAAATGCGCCATTCGAGCGAAGTAATTCGTTACTGCTCCGATGGTGCTAATTCCGCCGGGTGGCGCGCGTCGTGCGATCGGCGCGCCTTGCGATCGGCTGACGGCGCGGCCCGCGGCGTTCCGGCCACTGCCCGGCGGGTAGCCGTCCGACGTGGACGGTCTGCGAACGACGGCGCTCCTCGGTGCGGTCCTGCTGGCGGTGACGGCCTGCGGGGAGCCTCAGCGGGTGTTGGAGAGCGGCACGATGGGGGCCAACGGCCGGATCGGCGACGTGGTGCTGCGCAACGCCGTGGTGCAGGCGCCCCCGGACGGCCCGTGGCGGCCCGGTGACGACGCCTCGGTGACGTTGACGCTGCTCACCGAGTCCGACCGGTCGGACTCACTGGTCGGGGTGCGCGCCGGGAGCGCGGCCCGCGTCGAGCTGGTGGCCGACCGGGACTGCGACGGCCGCGGCGAGCGGGTGGACCGGCTCCGCCTGCCCGCCGGGGGCGCGGTCGCCGGACCGGGCGGTGTCGGCACGGCCTACCGCCTGCGGATCGTCGACTTCACCCGGGAAGTGCTCGCGGGCACGACCGTCCCGCTCACGTTCACCTTCGCCGACGCCGGTGAGACGACGCTGGACGTGCCGGTGGAGACCACCGGTGACGGCGACGCGCCGCCGCCCGACCCGTGCCCGGCGCGGAGCCGGCGGTGACCCGCTCGGCAGTGTCCGATGAGGACGGTCCGAGTCGGTGCGGGCTCCGGTCCGCCGGTCGCCGCCAGGGTGGGTGAAAGGCGAAACCGGCCCGGCGCCGAGGAACGGCGCCGAGCCGGTTGCTCCCGAACTCCGGCCGGTGTTACCCGAAGTTCACGTCACTGCACCACATGTACGCCTGGTCCAGGTGGGACGCCTGCCAGATCGTGAACACGACGTGGTGGCCCCGGTAGGAACCGTTGGTGGAGATGTTGAACCTGATGTCCTTCGCCGGGGCGAACCGGCCGGTCTGCGTGATGAAGTCGAGGTTGCCCCAGCCGAGGGTCTGGGTGGCCGGGTTGAACCCGTTCTTGCTGATGTACACCCGGAAGTAGTCCGCACCGTGGCTGGCCTGGTCGTACAGGTGCATGGTGAAGTTGCTGCCGACGCTGGTGGTCTTCCACTGGCCGGGGGTGTTCAGCGAGTTGTTGCGGGACAGCGCGTTGCTGCACAGCTGCCCGTTGGGGGTCGCACCCTGGAAGTTGCCGCCGAGCCCGTCGCGCAGCGCGCTCATCCAGTTCCACATGGTGTCGGCGTTGGACCGGAAGGCCTGGTAGCACATCGGGTCCTGCTGCTGCATGGCAGGATTCGTGTGGTTGCTGCCCCAGGTCTGCCAGCACTGGTAGGCGCGGGTCGCGGGACCGACGATGGTGCCGTGCGCCGAGGCCGTCGGGGTCCAGACGAACGTGCAGGCCACCATGGCGAGGACAACTGCGATGATGCCCCGCCGTCTGGTAACGGACCCGGAGGAATTGCGCATACGCATGGACGAGCCTCCATCTCCGAATGGCTGAAAGGTGGTGATCAAAATGGGAGCGCTCCCAGAGCGTCATCAGCGTATACGTCACACTCCGAAACTTCAACGAAACTTTGAGTAGCGGTCAGCCCGTCCTGATCAGCGCAATCGCCATTACCTCGGATGTTCGCCGCATTCGAAGCCGTTCTGCGGAATCACTGCGCCTGAGCGGCCCAGTCAAGACGTGTCAAAGGCTCCGGTCGAGTGAATGGCTGTCCGATTGCGGACAGGCTGGTTGACGATCTCGGCTCGCGGGCCGGAGGGTTCCAGCCAGCTCGCTGGGAGCGCTCCCGGACGCCGCCGGGCTCGTCCGCGCACTCGAAGGGAACGAGATGTCCAGAAAACCCGTCGCGCACGTCCTCGTGGCGGCGCTCATCGCGGCGCTGGGGTTCGCGGTGGTCCAGCCGGCGCTGTCGTCGGCCGCGCAACCGGTGGCCGCCGCCCCGGTCCGGGTCATGCCGCTCGGCGACTCGATCACCGCGGGACCCGGTTGTTGGCGCGCCTACCTGTGGGACCGGCTGCAGAAGGCCGGGTACACGAACGTCGACTTCGTGGGCACCCAGCCCGGCGGCGGGTGTCCGGTGCCGTTCGACGGCGACCACGAGGGCCACGGCGGTTACGCGGCCACCGGCATCGCTGACCAGGACCAGCTCCCCCCGTGGTTGGCCGCCGCCCGGCCGGACGTCGTGCTCATGCACCTGGGCACCAACGACATGTGGGGCAACTTCCGGCCCGTCGACTCCGTCATCGCGGCGTACTTCAAGCTCGTGGACCAGATGCGGGCCGCCAACCCGAACACGGAGGTCCTGGTCGCGAAGATCATCCCGATGGCCTGCCCGGAGTGCACGCACGTGGTGGCGCTCAACAACGCCATCCCGGCCTGGGCCGCCTCCAAGACGACCGCGCGGTCACCGATCACCGTGGTCGACCAGTGGACCGGCTTCGATACCGCCACCGACACCGGCGACGGCGTGCACCCCAACGACGCCGGCTTCCGCAAGATGGCCGACCGCTGGTACCCCGCCCTCACCGCCGCCCTCGGCGGCGCTCCGGTGACCACGACGACGACCACGACGACCACGACGACAACGACGACAACGACCACCGCCCCGCCCGTGGGCTCCTGCACCGCGACCTACCGGGTGACCAGCCAGTGGACCGGCGGCTACCAGGCCGAGGTGAGCGTCCGCAACAACACCCCGGCCACGACGTCGACCTGGACGGCCACGCTCACCTTCGGCAACGGCCAGCGGCTCAGCCAGGCGTGGAACGCCACCGCCGCCCAGAGCGGCTCGACCGTGACCGCGCGGAACCTGGGCTGGAACGGCGCCCTGCCACCGGGCGGCTCGGTCGCCTTCGGCTTCCTCGCCACCGGCGCGGGCACGTCCGCGACGGTCACCTGCGCGAACAGCTGACCACCCGAAGCGGGGCCCGGCGCCGTCCGGGTCCCGCGCGCCGGGCGCCGGTACGGTGCGGTGACCGACCGGGGGAGGGGTGCCGGATGAGCGCCAAGGCCAGCGACTCGGTTCCGAACGCCGACGCGTCCCGGGACGAGATCGTCGCCTGGAACGCGGCGGTCCTGGAGGAGTACCGGGCAGGCGCGGGACGCGTCGGCGGTGCGATGGACGGCATGGACCTCCTGCTGCTGACCACGACCGGCGCCCGGTCGGGCCTGCCGAGGACGATCCTCATCACCTACTTCCGCGACGGCGACCGCTACCTGCTGGTGGCGAGCAACTACGGCAGGCCGCGCCACCCCGACTGGTACCACAACCTGCTGTCCACCCCCGAGGTCGCGGTGGAGGTCGGCGGTGAGCGGATCACCGCCCGCGCGACGGTTCTCGACGCCGCCGAGCGCGACCGCGCGTTCGCCGGGGTGGTCGCCCGGTACCCGTTCTACGCCGACTACCAGGCCGGTGTGGCCCGCACGATCCCGGTGGTCGCGCTGACGCCCATCGCGACCACGCCCATCACGTCCGCCGAGCAGGCGTGACCGCTTAGCTCACCCGCCCATGGTCTGGTCCTTTGTCGGTGGTTGAGCGATCCAGTTGCGAGAGCGCTCCCATCTGTGGAGCTTCTTGTTGTCTTTTGCGGATGTGTGTGGATAGATGGGCGACGTTGTGATGGGCCTCATAGTCGCGCCCGAGGAGATCTCCATGCCCCCTGCCGCCCGGCGGCTGTCCGCCCTGCTCCTGGCACTCCTGCTCACCCCCGTCCTGGCCCTGCCCGCCACCGCCGCCGCGCCGCCCGCGCACGGCCTCAAGGGCGAGTACTTCCGGATGTCCGCGCCCGGCGCCCGGGACTTCGCCGAACCGGGCGGGACCACCCTGGACCCCAACGTCGACTTCTCCGACCTGACCAGCACGTTCCAGCAGCTCACCGGCCGCACCGAGCACACCGCGGCCCGCTGGACGGGCAGCCTCACCGCGCCCGCCACCGGCGACTACACGTTCCACGCCATCGGCGACAACGGCTTCCGCCTGTTCCTCGACGGCGCGCCCGTCATCGACCACTGGGTCGGCGACTGGGACGTCGAGCAGCACAGCGCGCCGGTCCACCTGGTCGCGGGCGAGCGGCACGACTTCCGGATGGAGCTGTTCCAGGACGTCGGCGGCGCGAACCTGCGGCTGCGCTGGTCCACCCCGGCGCTGGCGAAGCAGCCGGTGCCGGAGTCGGCGTTCCTGCCGCCCGCCGACTTCCCGGTCTACCCGGTCGGCCTGACCGTGTCGCCGGACGGCCGGCGGTTGGACGCCGTCTTCGACGAGCGGGTGAACAACCTCGGAGACCTGCGGTCGCACCTCAAGGTCGAGGTCGACACGGTGCCGTTCCCGATCGAGTCCGCCACCGTCGACCGGCGCGACCGCGCCAAGGTCGTCGTGCGGCTCGGCGCGACGATCCAGAAGCCGCAGCGCGTCCGCGTCACCTACGACGGCAGCGGCGGCCTGGTCGTCGGCGCCGAGACCGTGCCGCGGATCATCCGCACCGCGACCAACACCTCCACCCGGCGCCTGATGACCGAGTGGGGCGAGCGCGTCGACCGGAACCGCCCGCTGCCCGAGTACCCGCGACCCCAGCAGGAGCGCGACGACTGGCTGAACCTCAACGGCCAGTGGGAGTTCTCGGCCGCCACCGCCGGGCAGCAGCCCGAGTTCGGCCGCCGGCTGCCCGAGCGGATCACCGTGCCCTACCCGGTCGAGTCCCAGCTGTCCGGGTTGGAGCGGCACGAGGACCACATGTTCTACCGCCGGCAGTTCGAGGTGCCGCGCGACTGGCGCGTCGGCCGCGGCCAGCGGCTCAAGCTGAACTTCGGCGCGGTCGACCACCACGCCAGGGTGTGGGTGGACGGCACGCTCGTCGCCGAGCACACCGGCGGCTACACCGCGTTCACCGCCGACATCACCGACGCCCTGCGCGGCGGCGGCCGGCACGAGCTGATCGTGGCCGTCACCGACACCACCGGTGACGACCAGCCGATCGGCAAGCAGTCGCGCAACCCCGGCGGCATCGTCTACACGCCGTCCTCCGGCATCTGGCAGACCGTGTGGCTGGAGCCCGTGCCGGACCGGTCGATCGACGACGTGAAGACCACACCGGACATCACCAGCGGCACGCTCGCCGTGCGCGTGTCGTCCTCGACGGCGTCGCCGGGCGCCGAGGTCACCGCCACCGCCCGCGACGAGCGGGGCCGGAAGGTCGGCACGGTCACCGGCAAGCCCAACACCGACCTGACCCTGCCGGTGCCGGACCCGCACCTGTGGAGCCCTGACGACCCGTACCTGTACGACCTGGACGTGTCCCTGCGGGACGGTCGCAGCGAGGACGAGGTCGAGAGCTACTTCGGCATGCGCTCCATCGGCGTGCGGAACGTCGCCGGCTTCCCGAAGCTCGTCCTCAACGGCGAACCGGTGTTCTCGCTGGCCATGCTGGACCAGGGCTTCTGGCCGGACGGCCTGAACACCGCGCCCAGCGACGAGGCGCTGGCGTGGGACATCAAGGCGCAGAAGGACCTCGGGTTCAACGCGCTGCGCAAGCACATCAAGGTCGAGCCCGCCCGCTGGTACTACCACGCCGACAGGCTCGGCGTGCTGGTGTGGCAGGACTTCGTCAACGTCAACGTCACGAACGAGACCGGGCAGCAGGCGTTCCTCACCGAGGGCAGGCGTGCCCTGGAGCAGCTGCACGACTCGCCCGCCGTCATCGGCTGGGTCGTGTTCAACGAGGGCTGGGGCGAGTGGGACCGGGAGGAGACCGGCCGGATCACCGAGTCGGTCAAGGCCGCCGACCCGTCGCGGGTCGTCAACGCGCACAGCGGCGTCAACTGCTGCGCGTCGAAGGGCGACTCCGGCAAGGGCGACGTGATCGACCACCACGACTACAACAACACCGACCCGGCGTGGCCGGACGCCACCCGCGTCGCGATGGACGGCGAGCACGGCGGGTTCACCCTGCGCACGCCCGGCCACCAGTGGCCCGGCGCGCCGGCCGTGATCTACAGCGGTGTGGCGGACAAGGCGGCGCTGACCGCCAAGTACGTGTCGAACACCGAGCAGTTCTACCTCGACGCGGCCGGCGCGGAGCTGTCCGGTTCGGTCTACACGCAGATCACCGACGTGGAGACCGAGCTGAACGGCCTGTGGACCTACGACCGGCGTGAGGTCAAGGTCGACCCCGGTCCGGTGCGCGAGGTCAACCGGCGGGTCGTCGCGGCCGGCGCCGCGGCGGCCGGGCGCACGTACGACGGCGAGGGCTCGTGGTCGCTGGACGGCAACGGCGACGACGCGGGCGGCGCGGCGGACCCGGTGTCGCTCACCGGTGACGCGGCGTGGACGACCGGTGTGCGCGGGCAGGCGCTCCGGTTCGACGGGGACGGCGACTACGCCCAGACCGCCGGACCGGTGCTCGACACCACCGGCTCGTACTCGGTGTCCGCCTGGGTGGCGATGGACTCGCTGCCCGGCAACTACGCCACCGCCGTCAGCCAGGACGGTCGGCGCGTGGAGAACCCGTTCTACCTCCAGTACGGGCAGGGCAGGTGGGCGTTCAGCGTCCCCGGCGGCAGGCGGGCCACGCTGGCCGCCACGCCGGAACCCGGCCGCTGGTACCACCTGGTCGGAGTGCGCGACGAGGCGGCGGGGGAGACGCGCCTGTACGTCGACGGCGTGCGGGCCGCCGCGATCCCGATCGGGCCGGACGAGGTGAGCACCGGGCCGCTGGCCATCGGGCGCGCCAAGTACGCCGGCGCGCGCGGCGACTTCTGGCACGGCTCGGTCGACGAGGTCCGCGCCGTGGACCGCGCCCTGACCGACGCGGAGGTGGCGCAGCAGCACGCCGCCCGCTGACCGGGCACGCGCGGCCCGCTTCGCCCTCGGAGGTCCCGAGGACGAGGCGGGCCGCACCCGTTCGGACCGGGGACCGTCAGCGCGCTTGCCTGCGCCGTTCCAGCAGCCAGTCCGCGAGCAGCAGCAACAGCAGCGGGCCGGGGCGTGAGCGCGCTCGTGGCCACCACGTTGACGATCCGGCTCAGGACGATCGACATGGTGAGCGCGAAGCTGCGCGACATCCACCGGCGGTGGTCGCCGAAGCGGCGCTGCCGGCCCAGCCGGAACCTGCCGGCGGTTCGAGGCGGGACAGGGCCGGGTCGAACGTCAGGTAGGGCGGCACGGAGAAGACCGGAACGCCGCGGCCACCAGCATCAGCGGCACGATCCAGGGTCGGCGCCACCAGGGTTGCGCGCGGCGGAGCCGGCGGGGAGCGTGTCACTCGCGGACGGGATGGTGGATGGCGACACGGGACAACGGCGGTCCGGACCTCCGGCGCAGCCTCGAACTGCTGTGGTCGGGGCGCGCCCCGGGTGCCGCGCGTCCCGCTCGACCACGCGCCGGTGGGCCCGAACCAGCTCGCCTGGCTCGACCGCCTGCTGCGGCCCCTGCCGGCGGCCGGGCTGGTGGGCGGCGAGGCGCGCGCGGCGGCCCTGCACCTGACCGCGGTCGTCCGCGGGGTGGCGCAGATCAGCATCGACATGGCTGCCGGGCGCCGGTCGGACGAGGGGGAGCCGCCGGGCGAGGCCGACCTGGCGCGGACCCCCGCCGGTTACCCCGACCCCGAGGAGTACCCGGCCCTGGCCGCCGTCCACGACGCCGAGGCTGGCTCGGCTCCCGAGCCCGCCGGTGCGCAGGCGCTGCCGCCCGCGCTCAGCTTCGGCGTGGACCGGTTCCTGGACGGCGTCGAGACCCGGGTGGCGACGAAGGCCCGCCGGACCGGTGACGGCCGACCGGGGGCGTCACGCCCCGCTGTCGCCCCGCATCGACCGGCGGATCTCCTCGAGCTTGTCGAGACCCGCCTGCCGACGCGCCTCGAACCGGTCCTCGACCGCCTTCGCCTCCGGGACGGCTCCGGCCAGCTCACCGGCGCCGGCGCTGGTCGCGACCCGGCTCTCGATCCGGTCCCTGACGTGCTCGAAGGTCGGCACGCCGTCGTCGGTGTAGTCGCCGGGCGGCGCCACCGGCGGGGCCGGCTCGTGCTCCACGACCTCGGCGTCGATCACCGGTTCCTGGTCACCGCTCATCGCCCATCTCCGTTCGCCGTGCCGACCTCCGAGGCTACCCCGGCGGCCGGGAGCCGGTTATCGGTGCGCGCGGTAGCGGGCCAGGACGTCCTCGCGGAGCAGCGCGCCGAACCCGGCGGTCTGCAAGCGCAGCCCCAGCTGCGGTTCGGTGATGCCCAGGGCGGTCGCGGTGGTCGCCAGGTGCCAGTCGTTGGCCGCCAGGGTGGTCAGCAGGTAGGCGCGGCGGACCTGGGCCTCCGAGAGCCGGAAGGTCTTCAGGTACGCCGTGCGGCCGCCGTCGTCGGTGATCAGCTCACCGATGTGGTTCTCCTCCTTCTGGCGGAACGCCGGCAGGAAGCGGGACAGCGTGTAGCCGCCCATCCGGTACACGCGGCTCATGGCGTAGTTCCCGCCCAGCAGGCCGCCGGCCATCCCCGAGTCGTGGAAGTCCGCCCACGACTCCTGCTCCCGCACCGCCGCCGCGCGCAGGTCCGCCAACGACGCCACGTCGTCGGGCAGCCGCACGTCGAACGGGGGCACGGGCATCGCCAGGGTCGCGTAGTGGTGCACCAGTTCGCCGTACAGGTCCTGCACGAGGGTGGCGTGCAGCGCCCGGTAGTCGTCCGGGTGGGGCACGACGAACGCCGCGGCCAGCGCGTCGGCCACGTGCACCAGCACGCCGCACTGGCCCGGGTGGATCTCGAAGTGCTTCAGCGCGTCCACCAGGCCGGTGACCTCGTTCCCCAGGTAAGCCTCCTCCACGCGCGGCGACAGGCCGTGCCGGACGGCGCGCTGGGACCACTCGTCCCACACCACCGCCGGGCCGCCGAAGTGCAGCGCCAGGTAGCCCTCGACCGCCAGGTGCAGCGGCAGGAACCGCAGGCGGTTGCGCGCCACCCGCCGCGCCGTCCGGCGGTGGAAGCGCATCCGCACGCCGCGCGGCGGCCCGCCGGCGTCGCCCCGCCCCAGCTGCGTGCCGTACGTCGCAACCGGCGTGTCGTCGTCGGTCCACGTCGCCACGAAGCCGTGCGGGATGTAGGACACGTAGCGCGTGCGCCGGTCCACCTCGACCACCCCCGGCGCGGCGCCGTAGGGGCGGGCGTGCAGCCGCAGGCCGGTGATCGGCCGGTCCCGGGTCAGCGGCACCAGCCGGACACCGCCCCACACCTGCGCCGGCCGCGTGGTCAGCCCGGTCAGGTCCAGCTCCGCCATCACCCCTCCACCAGGAACCGGGCCACCCGGCCGTCGAAGTGCGCCCGCAGCTCGGCGAAACCGGTCGCGCCCTCGGTGAACCGGGCGAACTCCACCAGCGCGGGCACGTCCTCCGCGTCGCGCACGCCGACGGTCGGCACCGCCGGCGCGAGCCGCTTCACGTCGAAGTCGACCGCGTCGTACACCGGGTTCAGGTGCACCGCGGCCACCCGGCGCCCCGGGTCGAGCTTCGCCCGCCACACCCGCAGCACCTCCGACGCGAGCCCGTACGGCGCGTTGTCCCAGCCGTCGGACACGATCAGCAGCCGGTCCGGCGCGTGGTCCAGCGCGTCGAGCACCCGCATGCCCAGCGGCGTCATCCCGAAGGGGTGGGACAGGAGCGCGTCGGTGCGCCCGGACGTCCACAGCGGGACGTAGTCGGCCGCCAGCTCCGCCAGCAGGTGGTGGCAGGCCAGCGCGACCGCCAGCGGTCGGCGGCGCTTCTGCCCGGAGCCCGACGCCGAGAAGCTGTCGTCCAGCACCGCCGCGACCCGGCCCCACCGGCCCGCGTCCCGCCCGGCGGCCCGGACCGCCGCCGCGCGCAGCGCGCCGGTCAGCTCGTCGCGCCGCTCCACCCGCTCGGGCACCGGCAGGGCGAGGACGTAGGAGGCGAGGCGCGTCAGCGGCATCGACCCGAGGTCCACGGCCACCACGACCTCGCCCCGCCGCGCGGACCCCTGCGCCCGCAACCGCTCCAGCCGGGTCATCCGGGGCTCGATGCGCTTGAGGAACGCCGACCGGTCGATCCCGTGCTTGGCGGCGAACCCCTCGGCCACCGTGTACGGCAGCCCGAAGACCGACGCCTGCTCGTAGTGCGCGCGCCGCCACGTCTCCAGCAGCGGGGTGTCGTAGCGGCGGCGGTCGCCGGGGGTGAACAGGAACGGGCCCAGCTCGCCGCCGGGCGCGACGTGCGCGTGCCGCAGCGCCAGCTTCACGCCGGTGCGGTACTTCACGGCGTCGAACGCCGGGTCGGGCCGACCCGCGAACCAGTCGCGGATGATCGCCCGGGTGCGCCGGTTGTTCACCCGCGCCCGCCGCAGCGCGCGGAACAGGTCGTACACGCGCTGCGGCGGCAGCGCCCGCAGCCGGCGCGCGATCAGCCGGCCCTCGACCCGCCGCTGGGCGGCGGTGGCGTCGCCGCTGGTCGCCAGCAGCTTGCGGACGATCAGCGCGGCGTTGTGGTCGTTGATGTCCAGCGCGAGCGCCGCGGCGTACAGGTCGCGGTAGTTGCCGATCACGTAGTCGTGCAGGAAGTCCAGCGACAGCCGCTGCTCGTCGGCGCCGCCGTGGAACTCGCGCTGCGCGGTGGACGTCGTCGCCGCGTTGATGAACATCAGCATGTCGTCGGCGGTGAGGGCGTCCATGCGTCCACGCTCCGGGAGTGGTGTCGGGGCCGGCCGGGGAGTGGGGGCGCGAACAGCGAATCATCGCTACCAAGCGGGTTCCGGAAGTCGCACCGGAGTCCCGCGGCCGGCTCGCGCACTCTAACAACGGTCCCGGTTCGGAGCACGCCCTTTCCGGGAGGACGGGCTCGCCGCACACCGACGCGACCATGCGGCCGGGTGTTCCGGCCGCATGGTCGCGTCGATGTGTTTGGGGTTAGAGGAGGGGGGTGTTGGGTTCGAGGCCGCAGAGGATGCGGCCGTAGGTTTCGAGGTTGGTGTTGGGGTGCAGGACGCCGTTGAGGTTGAGGGCTTGGATGTCGCGTTCGATGCGTTGCATGGGTTGGTCGGAGTAGATGGAGGAGCCGCCGCTGGCGGTGTTGAGGATGTCGACGGCTTCCTTGGCGCGCAGGCAGGCGGCGGCGGCGTCCATCTTGCCCAGGGCGCGTTCCTCCAGGGTCCAGGGTTGGCCGGTGTGTGCCTTGGTGTCGAGGCGTTCGGCGGCGCGGTGGACGTGGAATTCGGCTTCGTCGAGTTTGACGGCGGCCTGGGCGACCTGGATGTGGGTGATGGGGGCGTCGGCCTGGTGTTCGTAGTCGGTGTAGGTGATCTTGCGGTTGGGGAGGCGGTCGAAGAAGGCTTCGCGGGCGGCTTTGGCCATGCCCAGGGCGGAGGAGCTGGTGACGGCGACGGCGTGGGGGACGAAGGGCAGTTTCCAGGTCAGGGAGTCGGCGTTGAGCTTGGAGAGGTGTTGGCCGTGCATGAAGACGGGGAGCATGGGCAGGACGCGGGCGTGGGGGACGAAGAGGTTCTCGGCGATGGTGGTGACGCTGCCGGTGGCGCGCAGGCCGGCGGTGTGCCAGTCGTCGACGATGGTGAGGTCGGTCATGGGGATGGCGACGGTGGCGGGGACGTAGCCGCCGTCGTCGGTGGCCAGCAGGACGGAGTGGGTGTCCCATTGGCTGTGGGGGGCGCCGGAGTTGAAGTGCCAGCGTCCGTTGAGGATGACGCCGCCGTCGGTGGGGGTGGCGATGCCGCTGGCGTTGACGCCGCCGGCGATGCGGACGTTCGGGTCGGCGAAGATCTCGTCCTGGACCTCGTCGGGGAACAGGCCGGCCAGCCAGGAGCCCATGGTGAGGGTGGAGATGGTCCAGCCGACGGAGCCGTCGCCGCGGGCGAGTTCGGAGATGACGGCGGACACGGTGCGCACGTCGGACTCGTAGCCGCCGTAGCGGACCGGGACGCGCATCTTCATGATCCCGGCGTCGATGATGCCCTGGATCACGTCCTCGTGGATGACCCGGTGCTCGTCCTGCCAGGCGACGTGCTTGCGGATCAGGGGGACCAGGTCCGTCGCCCGGCCGACGAGGTCAACCTGCGGTGGCGCCTCACTGATCGTCATCTGCGCTCCTCGATACGATGACAGGGACAGGAAAGTAAGAGGTGGAACTCCCGCCGGACTCGGCGGTCCCCGCTCGGGATCGTGCAGCAGGTCTTTTCCTGCTGTCCGGTTGGGCGGCAATCACCGTCGGTTGTGGACAACTCTGGCACGGTGCTGCATTCGGGTACTTCTCCCACGTTGCGCAGTGCTCGGGAAAACTCGATCCGCACCAGCGGTAATCACGCCGACGAACGCGGCCGGAGCGTTGCTCCGGTCGCGTTCGTCGATCCGGACGACGTCAGAGCTGCTTGAGCGAGCGGGTGAAGTCGCGGACGTCCGCGATGAACAGGTCGGGTTCCTCGGCGGCGGCGAAGTGGCCGCCGCGGTCGAACTCGGTCCAGTGGGTGATGGTGGGCAGCACCCGCTCCGCGAACCGCCGGATGGGCGGGGCGATGTCGTGGGGGAAGACGGCGACGCCCGCGGGCATCGTCAGCGCCCAGGGCCCGGCCCAGCCCGCGACGGGGTTCTGGTTGGCGCGGTCCACGGACTCGTAGTAGAGCTGCGCCGAGGAACCGGCCGTGGCGGTGAGCCAGAAGATGCTGACGATGGTCAGCATGAGGTCCCGGTCGACGGCGTCCTCGGGCGCCAGGTGCGAGTCGGTCCAGTCCTTGTACTTCTCCACGATCCAGGCGAGCTGGCCCACCGGCGAGTCGGTGAGGGCGTAGGAGATCGTCTGGGGTCGGCTGGCCTGGAGCTTGACGTGGCCGGACAGCTCCAGGTCGAAGTGCTGGAGCTGCCCGAGCCGCCGCATGTCCTGGTCGGTCAGGTTCGCCATCTCGGCCGGGTCGTCCGGCGGGAAGGTGACCAGCATGTTCAGGTGGACGCCGGCGACGTGCTCCGGGTCGATGAGGCCGAGTTCGAGGGCGACGAGCAGCCCGAGGTCGGCGCCCTGGGAGACGTAGCGCTCGTAGCCGAGCTGCCGCATGAGCTGCTTCCAGGCGGCGGCGATGCGCTTGACGCCCCAGCCCGCGGCGCCGGGCGGGCCGGAGAAGCCGAAGCCCGGCAGCGTCGGGATGACGACGTGGAAGGCGTCCGCCGGGTCGCCACCGTGCGCGCGGGGATCGGTGAGCGGGCCGATGACGTCCAGGTACTCCGCGAAGGAACCGGGCCAGCCGTGGGTGATCAGCAGCGGGGTGGCGTCCGGCTCGGGGGAGGTGACGTGCACGAAGTGGATGTTCGCGCCGTCGATCTCGGTGGTGAACTGCGGCAGCGCGTTGAGCCGCGCCTCCATGGCGCGCCAGTCGTACCCGGTTCGCCAGTACTCGGCGAGCTCTTTGAGGTAGCCGACGGGGACGCCGCGCGCCCAGCCGACGCCCGGGACCTCGTCCGGCCACCGGGTCTGCGCCAACCTGCGGTCGAGGTCGTCGAGATCAGCCTGTGGGATCTCGATGCGGAACGGTTGCATGCGCGCGCTGCCTTTCGTCCGAGGATCGCTTCAAGCTACTAATCCCCGGGACGGCCGGGCAATGTCTGTGGAATACCCGATCGGTGTGCGGAGCTAACTGCGCATTCTCGAAGAAATGGTTGGTCCTGCGCATTGTGGAAGTTGTTCGGAGGGTCCTCGTCGACCATCCTATTCCGCCGTTCCGGACCGCCGCGGGACGGTCGTGACGATCATCCCGACCGGTCCGTGCCTGCTCGGCGAGGTTGTCGGGGCGGTGGGGCCGGCCGGTCCGGAGTCGGCCGCCACAGGGCAAGGCGGAAGAAGCGGTGTCCGGTTGCTCCTGGTTCGGGGAGCGGGTCTGAGCAGCGGTTCGACGCGCGTCCGCCCCCGTGATTGCCATGTTAGGGATGGCTCCCTATAGTCTAGCTCGGCGACTGGGTCACCCCCCCGCTGCGACCTGCGGAGGCACCCGTGGGCATGGGCGGGGCCGGAGGGCACGGGCGCCACGGAACCGCGGGGACGCGGGATCGGGCGTCGGGAACGGGCACGGAGGCGGAACGACCCGCCCGGCCCCTGCCGCCCCCCGCGTGACAGGACCGCACGCACCGATCACCACGCGTCAGCGACACGCAACAGCGACAAGGAAGAAGTGCACATGAGTACCCAGCAAACGGCGCTGAGCCCCGGCAGGGCCAACCTGGTCCTGGCCACGCTGTTCCTCGGAATGTTCGTGCTGGGCAGCGGGGAACTGCTCGTGGTCGGCGTGCTGGACCTGATCGCCGCCGACCTGCAGGTCACCATCCCCGCCGCCGGCAACCTGGTCACCGTCTACGCCCTCGGCCTGGCCATCGGCGGACCCGTCCTGACCGCCCTGACCATCAAACTCGACCGCAAACTCGTCCTCATCGGCTCGGTCGCGCTGTTCGTCGCCTGCAACCTCGTCGCCGTGCTGACCCCCGACTACGCCGTCTTCATGATCGTGCGCTTCCTCATCGGCGCCTCACAAGGACTCTTCATCGCCGGCGCCTTCATCGCCGGCATGGCCGTCGTCGCCCCCGAACGCATGGGCCAGGCCATCGGCATCGTCGTCTCCGGCGTCTCCCTCGCCGGCGCCCTCGGCGTCCCCCTGGGCACCCTCGTCGGACAGACCCTCGGCTGGCGCGGCTCCTTCGTCGCCATCGTCGTCGGCGCCGTCATCACCCTGCTCGCCACCATCGCCCTGGTCCCCCGCGTCCCACCCGCCGGCGGCGGCGCCGCCCACCAGGCCAAGTACGCCTTCGCCCCCCGCGTCCTGGCCGTGCTCTTCCTCAACTTCATCGTCTTCTCCGCCACCTTCGCCGCCCTGACCTACATCGTCCCCTTCCTGCAGAACGTCACCGGCATCTCCGGCGCCTGGCTCAGCGCCTTCCTGCTCGCCTACGGCGTCGCCACCGCCATCGGCTCCTTCCGCGGCGGCAAATTCGCCGACTGGAACGCCTCCCGCACCCTCATCATCGGCTCCATCGGCCTGGCCGCATCCCTGCTGCTGCTCTACTTCGTCGGAACCGTCGCCTGGCTCGTCGCCCTCGCCCTGCTCGCCTGGGGCCTGTTCTTCTACAGCATGGTCCCCTCCCTGCAGGTCCGCGTCATCAGCCTCGCCGGCCCCGGCGGCCAACTCGCCCAATCCCTGCCCGTCTCCGCCGCCAACGTCGGCATCGCCCTCGGCGCCTTCGCCGGCAGCATCGCCATCGACAACTACAACGCCTCCGCCCCCATCATCGCCGCCGTCATCTTCGCCGTCATCACCATCGCCGTCGCCTGGGCCACCAGCTACCTCAAGCCCCCGGTCGTCACCGACGACACCACCACCGCAACCCCCCAAACCGCAACCGAACCGGCGTAGTACGAAAATCGTCGGACCGCTTTTCTCGCCCCTCGGGCGGCACGGTGGTGGCGCAATTCGCCACCACCGTGCTCCCCTTTTTCCGTCACCGTGCTACCCATTCGCGTTCGGGCCGTGCGCGGCCGTTGTCGGGTCGATTCCCGACGCCCGGCCGTCCCCGGTCGCCCGGCGCGCCCGCGACCCTCGTGCAACTGTCAGGTTGCACGACGACCATCGACGTGCAATCATCTGGTTGCACTCAACGTTGGCACTTGAAGGAGTTTCCTGATGAGCGAAGACCGGATCGAGCGCGACACCCTGATCGACGCCTCGGTGGAGCGCGTCTGGTCGCTGGTGGCCGCGCCCGGCTTCTGGGTGGCCGACCCGGAGAGCATCAAGGGCACCACCGCCGTCGAGGGCGAGTCGATGGTGGCCAAGAACCCGGATGACGGCGACTTCCCGGTCACCGTGGTCAAGGTCGAGCCGCAGTCCTACGTGGCGTACCGCTGGGCGCCCGCCACCCCCGGTCAGGAGCTGACCGAGGGCAACAGCACCCTGGTCGAGTTCACCCTGTCCTCCGAGGGCGACAAGACGCGCCTGACCGTGGTGGAGAGCGGCTTCGCGGCGCTCGACGTGCCCGACGACCTGCGCGAGCAGACGTTCAAGAACCTCACCGGCGGCTGGCCGTACGTGCTCAACGCGGCCAAGACGCGCGTCGAAGAGTCGACTGTGTGAGGGCAGAACCCGACGGCGCGGTCGAGGAGGTCGGCAGTGTTCTCGTCGCGCTCGCCGACCCCACCCGTCGCCGACTGCTCGACCTCCTCGCCGCGCAGGGCGCGGTCACCGCGACGACGCTCGCCGGGCGGCTGCCCGTCTCCCGGCAGGCGATCGTCAAGCACCTCGCCGTCCTGGACGCCGCCGGCCTCGTCGTCGGCAGTCGGGTCGGGCGCGAGGTGAAGTACTCGCTGCGGCCCGCCGGTCTGGACGCCACCACGCGGTGGATGTCCTCGCTCGCGGCCGACTGGGACCGTCGGCTGGCGGCGATCAAGCGCGCCGCCGAGGCAGTGGAACGCGAAATCACGTAACACCGGGACGCGTGGTGTGGCGACAGCCCCCGCCGCGAACTGTGATCACACAACGAGGAGATCAGACATGACCACCCTGACGCCCGGAAGCATGCTGCTCGGCACCACCCGCCCCGCCGAGATGCGGGCCTGGTACGTCAAGGCGCTGGCGCCGGAGTTCACCGGCGAGGGCGCGATCGACCTGGGCGGCTTCCTGCTGGTCATCGACGGGCGCGACGACGTCGAGGCCAAGAACAACGAGCCGGGCCGCGCGATCATCAACTTCCACGTCGAGGACTTCGACGCCATGGAGGCCCAGCTGAACGCGGCCGGCGTGCAGTGGATCTCGATCGAGGACCGGGAGAAGGGCAAGTTCGGCACCTTCGCCGACCCCGACGGCAACTACCTCCAGATCATCCAGTGGAAGTAGGCCACCCGGCCCCGGATGTCCCCGTGCCCGGTCGGCGCTCGCGCCGGCCGGGCACGTCGCTGCGCGGGGGTGGGCGATCGGGGCGGTGCGCGCCTGATCGCCGCGTTCGTCCCGGGTAAACAAAACGAATTCGGCACTCCGCAAATCAGCGTGCTGCTTCACCCGTTATGGTGAAACGCATTCGGGGAAAGCCCTGCCCCCGGTCAACTGGGCAACGTCGAAGAAGTGCGTGAATGGCACCCGTGTAAGAGTCGGGAAGCGGTAGATCTACCGAACTTGTGTCCTGCCATCGTATCGAGGAGCGCAGATGACGATCATCGCGGCGCCGGCGAGTGCTGAACTCGTCCGCCGGGCGACCGAGCTGGTCCCTCTGATCCGCAAGCACGCCGCGTGGCAAGAGGAGAACAAGGTCCTGCACGAGGAGGTGCTGCAGGGGATCGTCGACGCCGGCCTGATGAAGATGCGGGTCCCGGTCCGCTACGGCGGTTACGAGGCCGACGTGCGCACGGTGTGCGACGTGATCTCCGAACTCGCCCGCGGCGACGGCTCCGTCGGGTGGACCGTGAGCACGATGACGATCAGCTCGTGGCTGGCCGGGCTGTTCCCGGACGAGGTCCAGGACGAGGTCTTCGCCGACCCCGACGTCCGGATCGGCAGCAGCGTCAGCCCCAACGGCGTCGCGGCGCCGACCGAGGGCGGCGCGATCCTCAACGGCAAGTGGCCGTTCAGCACCGGTGTGCTGCACAGCCAGTGGTTCATCCACTCCGCCGTGCTCGCCGGCGAGGACGGCCAGTTCGCCCCGGTGATGATCGCCGTGCCGAAGGCGGACATGACGATCGTGGACGACTGGGACACCGTGGGCCTGCGCGGCACGGGCAGCGTGACGACCGTCGTGCAGGACCTGTTCGTCCCGGAGTCGCGCATCCTGCCGATGCTCCCGCTGGTGATGCAGAACCAGCACCGCTCCGAGCTGAACGCCGGGTCCCCGATGTGGAAGGCGCCGTTCTCGCCGATCACGGCCGCCGGCGCCAGCGCCGTGCCGCTGGGCATGGCCAAGGCCGCGCGCGACGAGTTCTTCGAGCGGCTGCCCGACCGGAAGATCACCTACACCAACTACGAGCGCCAGTCCGAGGCCCCGCTGACGCACCTGCAGGTGGCCGAGGCGGCGGTGAAGATCGACGAGGCCGAGTTCCACGTGCGCCGCGCGGCCGAGCTGGTGGACGCCAAGGTGCGCGACGGCGAGTCGTGGACGATGGAGGAGCGCGCCCTCGCGCGGATGCGGATGGGCGCGTCGACCTTGCGCGCCAAGGAGGCCGTCGACCTCTACAACACCGCCAGCGGCGGGTCGTCCATCTACACCGACAAGCCGATGCAGCGCATCGAGCGCGACATCCAGACGATCAACCTGCACGGCGTGCTGCACCCGAACACGAACCTGGAGCTCTACGGGCGCGTGCTGTGCGGCCTGGAGCCCAACACCCACCTGATCTGAGGCGGCGCGGTCCGGGGCGGCGGGACCACCACCGCCCCGGAGCGCGAGGGGGGACCCACGATGGGGGTTCGGGATGGCGAGGCGTCGACCTCGTGGTCACGACATGCAGCGTGACCAGCGGTCTTGTCCCGACTGTGATCACTTTGGGTACCCGATCGAGTGTTTTTAGCTACCCTCCGTCTTGACCGTGACCTCTGCGTGACTAAGGTTGACGCGGTGTTGACCGACGACGACGTCCAAGCGGAGCACGCGTGGTGAGCCGAATGCGGTCGCTGCTCGACCAGTACCGCAGGCAGGGCGCCAGATCGCTGTTGGACCAGGCGCGGGACACCGTCGCCGACCTCCTCGAACCCCGGCGGACCCCACCGCCCCGCGCGCCGCTGCCCCCTGCCCCGCCGCCGGCGAGCAGGCAGCGGGACGACGTGCTCGCCGGCGTGTGCGCCGGGATCGCGTTGCGGGACTTGAACCTCGTGGACTCGCTGCTGGCGGAGCTGGAGCGGATGGAGGCCGAGGAGCAGGACCCCGACGCCCTGGCCCGGCTCTACCGGCTCGACCACCTGGCCACCCGGCTGCGCCGCAACGCCGAGAACCTGCGCGTGCTCGCGGGCCAGGACGCGGGCGCCGCCGCCGAGGAGACGGCGCCGCTGGTCGACGTCATCCGGGCCGCGATCTCCGCCATCGAGCAGTACCAGCGCGTGGAGGTCGGCCGGGTGGCGCAGCTGGCGGTGGTCGGCTTCGCCGCCGACGACGTCAGCCGGCTGCTGACCGAACTGCTCGACAACGCCACCGCCCAGTCGCCACCGAACTCGGCGGTGACCGTGAGCGCCCACATCACCGAGAACGGCAGCATCCTGCTGCGCGTCGAGGACGCCGGCATCGGCCTGCCGCCCGAGCGGATGGCCGACCTGAACGCCGAGCTGTCCGCCGCGCCCGCCCTCGACAGCGCCACCATCGAGCACATGGGGCTCGCGGTGGTGCGGCGGCTGGCCGAGAAGCACGAGGTGCGGGTGTGGCTGGGCCGCCGCTCGCCGCACGGCACGACCGCTTCCGTGCTGCTGCCCGCCGAGCTGGTGCGCGAAGCGCCGCAGGTGTCGTTCACGCGCACCACCGCCACGCCGCCCGCCCCGGTGGCCCAGCCCTCGCCCCGCCCGCACCTCGAAGGGCCGAGGCACGCGGTGTCGGACGACGGCGCGGCCAACGGCGGCCCGACCGCCGGCGGTGTGACGCCCGGCGGTCTGCCCCGCCGCGTCCCGACCAGCCTGCGCGGCGTCCCGGCGCCCGCCGTGCCGCCGCAGGAGCACCGCGGACCGGTCGGCGGCGAGCGGTTCTTCGCCGACCTGGCGGACTTCGACGCGGGCGAGCAGGCCGCCCGCGGCACCCTCCCCGTCGATCACCGCGAGGACCACCCGAGTGATGACTGACCAGACCGCCGGGCCGGACTTCAGCTGGCTGATCAACGACTTCGCCCGCCGGGTGCACGGCGTCACGCACGCGCTGATCCTGTCGTCCGACGGACTTCCGCTGGTGGCCTCCGACACCGTCGGGGTGGAGGCCGCCGAACAGCTCGCCGCGATCTCCAGCGGCATGCTCAGCCTGGCGCGCAACGCCGCCGCCGTGTTCGACAAGGGCTCCTGCGAGCAGATCGTCGTCCGCCTGACGGGCGGGTACTTCCTGTTCATGGACATCGGTGAGGGCGCCGGCCTCGGCGTGCTGACCTCGCCGGCGTGCGACATGAAGGTCATCGGCTACGAGATGACCAAGTTCGTCGACAACGCCGGGCACGCGCTCACGCCGCAGTTGCGGGCCGACATGCGCCGCACGGTCACCGCGCGGCGCCCGGGCACGTGACCGCCGAAGGAGAACGACCCGCAGTGACCCCCAGCGCTGTGACACCACCCCCGAACCCGGCACCACCGAACCCGGCGCCCGGCGCCATGCGCAGCACCAGGGTCCGCCCGTACGCGATCACCCGCGGCCGCACCCGGCCGAGGCACCTGCTGCTGGTGGAAACCCTGGTGTCGGTGCCGAACTACGACCCGCAGGCCAGCTCCCAGCTCATGCCCGAGTCGCAGGCGCTGTACGAGCGGGCGCGGCAGCGCACGTCGGTCGCCGAGCTGTCGGCGCACCTGGACATCCCGCTCGGCGTCATCCGGGTGCTGCTCAGCGACCTCGCCGCCCAGGAGCTGGTGTTCATCCACCCGACCGGTTTCGAGTACCAGTACGACGTGCACCTCCTGGAGAGGATTCTGGATGGGCTCAAGGGCGTTTGACGCCGCGCCGTTGACGATTTCGGCGAAGATCGTGGTCGCCGGCGGTTTCGGGGTCGGCAAGACGACGTTCGTGGGTTCGGTGTCCGAGGTGCCGCCGATCAACACCGAGGCGTGGATGACCGAGGCAGCCGAGGGCGTCGACCCGGTCGACCCGGAGGGCGAGAAGACCACCACCACGGTCGCGATGGACTTCGGCCGGTTGACGCTGAGCGACGACCTGGTGCTGTACCTGTTCGGCACACCGGGCCAGCCGCGCTTCTGGTTCATGTGGGACGACCTGTCGCGCGGCGCGCTGGGCGCGGTCGTGCTGGTCGACACCCGTCGCATCGCCGAGTCGTTCGCGGCCATCAACTACTTCGAGAACGACTCGGACCTGCCGTTCGTCGTCGTGGTGAACAAGTTCGACGGGCTGCTGGCGCACGACCTGGACGAGGTGCGCGACGCGCTGGCCATCTCGCCGGACGTCCCGCTGGTCACCTGCGACGCGCGGGACCGCGCCTCGGTCGGCGGCGCGCTGAGGGCCCTCGTCTCCTACGCGATGGACCTGAGCCTGTCCTTCGGGCCGGTGTGAGTGGACGCCCTGCGGTGGAAGAGGTGGCGGCAATGCGGAAGGTGCTGATCGTCGGAGCGGGCCAGTCCGGCCTGCAACTGGCGCTCGGGTTGGTGGACGGGGGTTACGACGTCACGGTGATGTCCGCGCGGACGCCGGAGGAGATCCGCGGCGGGCGGGTGATGTCCACGCAGTGCATGTTCGGCCCGGCGCTCCAGCACGAGCGGGACCTCGGCCTGAACCTGTGGGAGGAGGCGACGCCGGACGTGCGCGGCCTCGGCCTGTCGGTGGGCGTGCCGGGCGAGGGCGGGGGAGTGCAGCGCGCGCTGGACTGGTTGGGCCTGCTCGACGAGGTCGCGCAGTCGGTGGACCAGCGGGTGAAGATGGCGGGCTGGCTGGAACTCCTGGAGGACCGCGGCGGCAAGGTCGTCTACCACGGCGTGACCACCGCCGACCTGGACTCGCTGACCTCGCTGTACGACCTGGTCGTGGTGGCGGCGGGCAAGGGCGAGCTGGTGCAGCTGTTCGACCGGGACCCCGAGCGGTCGCCGTACCGGGAGCCGCAGCGGGTGCTGTCGGTGGCCTACGTGCACGGCATGGAGCCCCGGCCCGAGCACCCGGACGTGCACGCGGTGCGGTTCAACGCGGTGCCGGGGGTCGGCGAGCTGTTCGTCATCCCCGGGTTCACCCTCAGCGGCCCCTGCGAGATCCTGTTCTTCGAGGGCCTGCCCGGCGGACCGCTGGACTGCTGGGACGACCGGCCCGGCCCGGCCGAGCACCTGGACCGGACGTTGCGCCTGATGCGCGAGTTCATGCCGTGGGAGCACGACCGCTGCCGCTCGGTGGAGCTGACCGACGCGCGCGCCACCCTGACGGGTTCCTACCCGCCGGTGGTGCGCAAGCCGGTGGGCAGGTTACCCGCGGGTGGTCGGGTGCTGGGGATGGCGGACGTCGTCGTGGCCAACGACCCGATCACCGGCCAGGGTTCCAACAACGCGGCCAAGTGCGCGGCGTCCTACTTGGACAGCATCGAGGAGCGCGGTGACCGGCCGTTCGACGAGGAGTGGATGGCGGGGGCCTTCGAGTCGTACTGGGAGCACGCCCGGCACGCCACGTTCTGGACCAACGCCATGCTCCAGCCGCCGCCTGAGCACATCATGCGCATCTTCGGCGCGGCGAGCGAGCTGCCGGCGGTGGCCGGGCGGTTCGTCAACGCCTTCGCCGACCCCTCGGACCTGCGGCACTGGTTCTTCGACCCGGACCTCGCCGACCGCTACCTGACCTCGGTCAGCCCGGCCTGAGCGCGGTCCGCCGCACGGGTTGTCCCGCCGCACCGGCTCCCCGCCGGTGCGGCGAACGGGCGGTTCCCGCGGTCCTCCGCCCAGGCGGCTAACGGTCGGGCCCGCGGCGTCGATCCCGGAAGCGACCCGAGGGGGCTCCCGTGACGACGACCGTCATCCAGCGCGGCACCGCCGGACCGCTGCGCTACCTGCCACTGCTGGTGCCCGCGCTGCTGTTCCTCGTCGCGCTGGCCGTCGCGCCCGTCTCGCCCGCCCGGGCCACCGACGGCCTGTACAAGATCACCACCACCCAGTTCGCCGTCAGCCACCACGACATCGAGTGCGCCAGGGACACGGACCAGGTGGCCACCTGCACCACCACCGTCGATGGGAAGGCGCTCGACGTCCGCCTGGACACCACGCCCGGTGCGGCCCTGTCGTGCACCGCGACCTACGACGGGCAGGGCACCCCGTGCACCCGCACGTTCGACTACGGCCCCGGCTCGCACCGGGTGCACCTGGCGTCGTTGACCGTCCTGGAGGCCGCGGCCGAGGAAGTCCGGGACGAGTACCCGTGGTGGTCGTGGGTCTTCGACGGCCCGTGGTTCCTGTTCGCCTTGGGCCTGGTCGCGGTCGTGGTGGTCGTGGCGGGGTTCCTGGCGTGGAGGTGGTCGCGCGAACCCCGGCCGGCGGCGGGGCGCCGAGTGGTGAGGGCGCTGGCGACGTTCGTCGTCTACTGGACGTTCTCCTTCCCGGTCACGCTGGTGGTGGCGCCGTGGGGCAGTGGGCGGCTCAACTACCACTTCCTGCTCATCCCGCACTCCGTGCTGCTGCCCGCCGTCCTCGCCCTGGTGTGGCAGCTCGTGGTCAACGGGAGGATCACCGGCAGGACCGGCCAGCGGATCGGCCTCACCGCGACCGCCTCCGCGACGACCCTCCTGTGCGCGCCGATGATGCTGCTGATGCTGGCCGTCACGTCCGGGATGCCCGACTAGCGGCTCTGCCGGTGTGCGACGATGGTCGGGCGCCTCGTCCAGGAGGCGCCCGGACGAGCGGTGCCGTACCCGGCCAGCGACAAGACGGCGCTCGAAGGAGCAACCGTGTCCTGGCTCGTCCTGATCGTGTCCGGTGTGCTGGAAGCCGTGTGGGCCACCGCCCTCGGCAAGTCCGACGGCTTCACCCGGCTGGCGCCCTCCGTCGTGTTCGGCGTCGCGCTGCTCGCGAGCATGGCCGGGTTGGCCTGCGCGATGAAGGAACTCCCCGTCGGCACCTCCTACGCGGTGTGGGTCGGCATCGGGGCGTCGCTCACCGTCGCCTACGGCATGTGGACGGGGTCGGAAACCGTCTCGCTCGCCAAGGTCGTCCTCCTGCTCGGGATCGTGGCCTGCGTCGTGGGGCTCAAGGTCCTGCACTGACCGCACCTGGACAGGGAGCGGGACCACCTCTTTTGCTAGGGTCGATCCGTGCCCACCGCCGACCGGCCGTCCGACGCGTCCGGTCGGGACGGGGGAGCGGGTGTGACCGCGACGCGCGACCTGGGCGATCGGCAGGACGTGCTGGCCGTCGTCGGCGAGTTCTACCGGCGCGCCTTCGAGGACGGGGCGCTCGGGCCGGTCTTCCGCGACGTGGCCCGGCTGGACCTCACGTCGCACCTGCCGGTCATGGCGGACTTCTGGGAGACGGTCCTGTTCCGCGCCGGCTCCTACCGCCGCAACCTCCTGCGCGTCCATTTGGACCTGGACGGGCGCGCCCGCCTGTCGCCCGCGCACTTCTCGCGGTGGCTGGCGCTGTGGAACGCGACCGTCGACGGGATGTTCGCGGGCGAGAAGGCCGACCTCGCCAAGTCGCAGGCCGAGCGCATCGCCCGGTCGATGGCCCGGCGGCTGGAGCGCGGTGACGCCAGCGAGCTGGTCACCATCCGGCGGCGCGACCACACCGAGCGGTCCTGACCGTCCACCTCGGACTCACCCGGCGTCGGCCCGGTGCAGGCCGTAGGGGACGGCGTCCAGCAGGGTGACCCGGATCGTGTGGCCGCCGGGCGCGCGGTAGGCGCGCTGCTCACCCGGGCGGGCCCCGGTGAGCGCGGCGCCCAAGGGGCTCTCGGGGGAGAAGACCTCGATGTCGCCGTGCTCGACGGCGCGCATCCCGAGCAGGAACGTCTCCGCGTCGCCGGTGTCGTCGTAGCGCACGGTCAGCACCATGCCGGGCTCCGCGATCCCGTCGTCCGGCGGGTCCTCGCCGACGACGGCGTTGTTCAGCAGCTCCCGGATCTCGCGGACGCGGGCCTCGCGCCGCACGCGCGGCGGCGAGCCGTGCTCCTCGGGGTCGCCGGTCCCGGCGCGGGCCGCGACCAGGTCGGCCAGTTCGGCGCGCAGCCGCTGGTGGGCGTCGGGGGTGAGCCAGACGCGTCGGACGCCGGGGTGGGTGCCGGTCATGGTGGCCTCGCGGGTGTCTTCGGGGACGGGTAGGCGCCGTCAGGGCGACCTGGGAGGAGAGGGATCACCCTGACGGCGGAGGTGTCCGCCCCGTCGGGTCTGTGAACGCCGACGCGGCGGACGCGATGGTGGTCGTGGGGCGGAACGGTCGGTGGGACGGGCGGTCGGCCGCGTCACGTGCCGGTCGCGCGCCGGCCGAGGAAGACCTCGACGTCGTGGGCGTAACCGGAGGCGATGCGGGTGAGGACGTCGCGCTGGACGCGCAGGAACGCGTTCTCCGCGCGCAACCAGACCAGCTCCTCGCGCTCCTCGTCGGTGAGGGGGCCGTCGGTGGGCTCGGTGGTGTCCACGCCGGCTCCTCAGCGCAGCGGGTCGAACGCCCGCAACGCCCCGGGCTGCTTGCCGGTGGTGATCTGCTCGGCCAGCAGCCGCCCGGTGACCGGGCCGTGCGCCAGCCCCCACATGCCGTGCCCGCCGGCGACGTACACGCGCGGCGCGCGCACCGCCCCGATCAGGGCCCGCCCGTCGGGCGTGATCGGGCGGGGGCCGACCCACACGTCGCGGCGCTCGTCCCAGCGCACGCCGTCGAGGAGCGGGCGGGCCGAGGCGGTGATCGCCTCCAGCCGGGCGTGGACGCCGGGCGCGTCGGGGTCGCGGAACTCCATCGTGCCCGCCACCCGCAGCCCGCCCTGGTAGGGCGTGCACGCCACCCGCGCGTCCGGCAGGTACACGGGACCGGGCACCGGGCGCTCCACGGGCACGGTGAACGAGTAGCCGCGCCCCGCGCGCACCGGCACGCGCACGCCCCACCGGTCGGCCAGGCGGGACAGCCAGGCGCCGGTGGCGACCACGGCGACCTCGGCGTGCACGGCCGCGCCCGTCCGCGGGTGGACCGTGACGCCCTTGCTGTAGGGGCGGATGTCGGTGACCTCGAACAGCCGGATCGTCGCGCCGCGGGCGACCACCGACCGGGCCAGGGCCTGCACGAAGGCGCCCGGGTCGACGTAGCGCTGCCCGTCGATGCGCACACCGGTGGTGAGGGCGGGCGAGGCGACGGGGACGTGCTCGCGCAGCCGGTCGCCGTCGAGCTCGACGTGCTCGACCGGCTGCCCGGCGTCGGCCATCCTGGCCAGCTCGCGCAGCAGCCCCCTGGCCTGGCGGGGTGTCTCGAACGCGGCGGTGATCGGCGCGTTCACGGTGGGCGCGTGCACGCCGTTGCCGGTGAGCACGTCGAACGCCTCAAGGGCCTCCGCGTTGAGCGGCAGGTTGGCGTGCACCGCGCGGAGCCACGACGGCCACCGGCAGTTCGCCGCGAACCTGGCCAGGAACGACCAGAGCGCGGGGTCCGCGGTCAGCGGGACGTGCAGCGGCGCGGTCGGGCTCAGCAGCGAGCGCAGGCCGTAGCGCAGCACGGACGGTTCGTTGAGCGGGATGGTCAGGCCGGGCGCGAGCCACCCGGCGTTGCCCCACGACGCGCCGGCGGCCACCGACTTGCGGTCGACCACGGTCACCTCGACGCCGCGCTCCTGCAGGAACCAGGCGGTCGACAGGCCCACGACGCCCGCGCCGACCACGACCGCCGAGCGAGGTCCGCCGTCGAGCCGTTCGACGTCGACCATGACCACCTCCACCGGACGAGTGCTGCTGTCAGAGCCAGCTTGGCCCGGTTCACCGCCGACACCGTTGTCCGTTCCCGTCAATCCGGCCACGCGGCTTTGTCGGAATCCGACAACGGTCGGGTCAGTCGTCCCCCGCCACGGCCAGGTCGATGATCATCGCGAGCCGCTTGCGGGCGTCGTCCAGGTCGAGCGGGGTCACCTCGGCCATCTTGCGCAGCCGGTACCGGACGGTGTTCGGGTGCACGCCGAGCCGGTCGCCCGCCTCGGCCAGGTCGCCCTGGGACTCCAGCCACGCCCGCAGGGTCACCACGTAGTGCGTGGCCCGGGCGGCGTCGTGGCGGCGCAGCTCGGCCACCGGCCCGCGAGCCGGGGTCCGCCCGGCCCGCGCGGCGGCCCGCAGGCGTTGCAGCAGGATGTCGTCCCACGACTCGTCGTACGCCGGCGGCGCCGCGTCCGGCGTGCGCGCCTCGTGCAGCGCCAGGCACTCGTCGGCCTCCTGCCTGCTCGCGGGCAGGTCGGTCGCCGACGCCGTGCCGCCGATGCCCGCGGTCACCGCCACCTGCGCGGGCAGCGCGGCCCGCAGCGCCGCCACCCACTCCCGCGCCGCGTCGGCCCGCTCGCCGGGCAGGACCGTGTAGAGCGTGGTGCCGGACAGCGTGCTGCGCCCCGGCCGCGACCAGCCGAACCCCGTGGTGGCCCGTTCGAACGCCAGCAGCAGCGCGGCGTGGCGCTCGTCGGCGATGTGCGCCCGGACGGCGACCACCCGCAGCGGCCCCTGCGGCAGGCCCAGCCTGCTGACCACGGTGGCGGCGTCCGCGGTGCCCTCCAGCAGGCGGATCGCCAGGTCGGACTCCACCTGCCGCTCCAGGTCGGCGCTGGCCCGCCAGCGCAGCAGGTGCAGCGCGACCGTGCGGGCGCCCTCGACCAGCGCCGACCGCCGCGCGCCGGTCAGCGCGCTGCCGCAGGTCACCCACACCGAGCCCAGCAGCTCGCGGCCGGCCCGCACCGCCACCGCCATCCGCCCGGTCAGCCCGTGCGCCTCGGCCGGCTCGACGAACAGCGGCTCGTCCCGGGTGGCCAGGTGGGTGAACACGCCCCGCTCCTCGAACAGCGAGCGCAGCCGGTCGGGCGCCCGCCGTCCGAGGATCGTCTCCAGCCGCGCCCGGTCGGCGCCCTGCTGCGCACCGGAGTAGGCCAGCACCCGGGAGGACCGGTCCTCGATGGTCACCGCGCCGCCGACCGCGTCGGCCAGGCTGTCCGCCAGCGCGAACAGGTCGGTCGGCCCGCGCCCGGACTCGGTCTCGCGGCCCTCCAGCACCAGGCCGTAGACGACACCGGCCAGCTGGCTCCACGACACCGCGGGCTCGACCACCAGGACCGCGACGCCCCCGGCCTCCCCGAGCGCGGCGGCGTGCCCGGCGGCCTCGGCGTCGCCGTGCACCAGGACGACGCTCGCCCGCGCCGCCACCGCCCACCCCACGGCCCGTGCGACCGATCCGGCGCCCACGGCCAGGAACACGTCCCCGGCGACGGCCCGCGCCTGCGTGGACTCGCGCATCACCACGCTGCGCAGCTCCGTCGACCGCGAGACCGGGCAGCACGCCAACCTCGCCCCGTAGCCGCCCAGCACGTTCACCAGGCGGTCCAAGCTGATCATGAGCACCCCTGTCCGACGCCGAACGCCCACCGTAACGCCCGGTGGCGCGGCCGGACCGCCGGCGGCGCGCCCGACGTGCGGTTGTGACGTCCACTTAGGACTGTCCGAACGCGATGCCCGCGCACCCGGCCGGGCCGGTTCCGGTTGCCGCGCCGGGGTGTATACGGTGGGGGTCGATGGTGTCGAAGACGAAGTTCCCGCGAGCCGACCACCTGCCCGACCACCTGCCCGGCCGACCGTCCCGGACCGGACGGGTCGCCCGGTTCGCCGCGGCCGTGCCGCTGATCCTGGCGATGAGCTGCACCGGGGACCCCGGGACACCGGCCGCCGCGCGGACCGCGGTGGTCGCCGCACCCGGCGCGGAGACCACCGTGCTGGACGCCCCGCCCGGACCGGGGTCGGCGGTCGCGACCAGCGCGGCGCTGTTCGGCAGCGCCCCCGTCGTGGTGGTGGCCGCCGAGGCGGACGCCGCCGCCTCGGCCACCGCGGGCGTCGTCGCGCAGGAGCTGGGCGTGCCGATGCTGTGGACCTCCGGGTCCGGTGACGAGGACGTGCGCCGGGAAGTGGCGAGGCTGTCACCGGAGGCGGTGCTGGCCGTCGGCGCCGACGCGCGCCGCGCCGCCGAGGAGTGGGGCGGGGTCCGGGTGGTCGGCATCGACGCCGCGAGCGACGGGCGGACGCCCGACCTGCCCGACGAGCTGCCCGCCGTCGACGCCCCCGAACCGGTGGGGGTGACCGTCGTGGTGGACGCGACCCGGCACGACGACGCCGCGGTCGCCACGGCACGGGCCGCCGGCGCGCGGGTCGTCGCGGTGGACGGCCACGACCCCAGGGCCGACCCCGCCGCCATCGACGTGCTGCGCGCGCAACCGCCGGCAGCGGTCGTGGCGGTCGGCGCGGACTTCGGCCCGGCCGAGCGCCTGCGGGCGCGGGTGCGCACCGCGGTCCGCGCCGAGCAGCTGCCCGGTGGCGGGCAGGTGGTGTTCCCCGGCCGGCGGCTGGTGTGCCTCTACGGCCACCCCGGCGCGCCCGTCCTCGGCGTGCTGGGCGAGCAGGGCGTCGAGGCGTCCATCGAGCGGGCCAAGCGGCTGGCCGCCGAGTACGCGCCGTTCAGCGACGTGCCCGTGGTGCCGACGTTCGAGATCATCGCCACCGTCGCGCACGGCTCGCCCGGCCCGGACGGCGACTACTCCGGTGAGGCGAGCGTCGAGTCCCTGCTGCCCTGGGTCGAGCAGGCCGGTCGGGCGGGCCTCTACGTCGTGCTCGACCTGCAACCGGGCCGGGCGCGGCTGGTGGACCAGGCCCAGCGGTACGCGCCGCTGCTGCGGCTGCCGCACGTCGGCCTCGCCGTCGACCCGGAGTGGAAGCTGGGCCCGGACCAGGTGCCGCTGCGGCAGATCGGCGGGGTGGACGCGGCCGAGGTCAACGAGGTCACGGCCTGGCTGGCCGACCTGACCGCCCGCGAGTCCCTGCCGCAGAAGCTGGTCGTGGTCCACCAGTTCACGCTCTCGATGATCAGGGACGCGCCGTCGCTGGTCACCACGCGCGACGAGCTGGCCGTGCTGATCCACATGGACGGGCAGGGCTCGACCGCCCAGAAGACCGCCACCTGGAACTCGGTCGTGGCCGCCCGGCCGGGTGACGACGTGCCGATGGGGTGGAAGAACTTCTACGACGAGGACCACCCGGTGCTCACCCCGGAGCAGACCATGACCTTCGAGCCGAGGCCCTCGATGATCTCCTACCAGTGACCGGTCCGCCCGGCCCCGCGCGGAGTTGCGCCGATCGAGTGACAGGTCCGTTCCGGCGGGCGGTTACCGGGTAGCCGTCCCGGTATGGACGGACGGGGCGGGCGATGAGCACGGCGGCGCAGCGGGAGCGGGACAAGGGGTTCTTCGGCCACCCGCGCGCGCTGGCGCACCTGTTCGGCGTCGAGATGTGGGAGCGGTTCTCGTTCTACGGGATGCAGGGCATCCTCACGATCTACCTGTACTACAGCGCCGCCGAGGGCGGCCTCGGGCTGTCGGAGGCCACCGCGACCAGCATCGTCGGCGCGTACGGCGGGCTGGTGTACCTGTCCACGATCGTCGGCGCGTGGGTGGCGGACCGGCTGGTCGGGTCGGAGCGGGTGCTGTTCGCCAGCGCGGTGCTGATCATGGTCGGGCACATCGCCCTGGCGGTGCTCCCGGGGTTCGCCGGGGTGGGCGTGGGGCTGGCGGCGGTCGCGCTGGGCAGCGGCGGGCTCAAGGCCAACGCCACCGCGCTGGTCGGCTCGCTGTACGCCGAGGGCGACGAGCGCCGGGACGCCGGGTTCTCGCTGTTCTACCTGGGGGTCAACCTCGGCGCGTTCGTCGGCCCGCTGCTCACCGGCCTGGCCCAGGAGGAGCTGGGCTTCCACTACGGCTTCGGCCTGGCCGCCATCGGCATGGCCGCCGGCCTGACCCAGTACTGGTTCGGCCGGCGCAAGTTCGACCCCGCGGTGAACGCGGTGCCGAACCCGCTGCCGCCCTCCCGCCGCGCCCTGGTCGCGGGGGCGGCGGCGCTGGTCGTCGCGGTCGTGGTGGTCCTGGTGCTGACCGGCGTGATCAGGCCCGCCAACCTCGCCAACGCGACGATCGTCGTCATCGTCGCGGCCTCGGTCGCCTACTTCGCCGTGATCCTCTCCAGCAAGCGGATCAGCCGGGTCGAGCGGCGGCGGGTGTTCGCCTTCATCCCCATGTTCCTGGCCAGCTTCGTGTTCTTCGCGCTGTTCCAGCAGCAGTTCACGGTGGTGGCGATCTACTTCGACCAGCGGGTCGACCGCACGTTCTTCGGCTGGGAGATGCCGGTGTCGTGGGCGAACTCGATCAACCCGGTGTTCGTCATCCTGCTGGCCGGGGTGTTCGCGGCGATGTGGACCAGGCTCGGGCCGCGCCAGCCGTCGTCACCGGTCAAGTTCGCCCTCGGCACGCTGCTGATGGGCGTGGCCTTCCTGCTGTTCCTGCCCACCGCGGGCGGCGCGGCCAACAGCACGCCGCTGCTCGCGCTGGTGGTGATCCTGCTGGTGTTCAGCGTCGCCGAGCTGCTGCTGTCGCCGGTCGGGCTGTCGCTGTCCACGAAGCTGGCGCCCAAGGCGTTCCACACCCAGATGGTGGCGCTCAACTTCCTGTCGATCGCCCTCGGCACCGCCACCGCCGGTTCCCTGGCCAAGTACTACAGCGCGGACCACGAGGCCGGCTACTTCACCGCCGTCGGCGGGGCGGCCATCCTGTTCGGCGTGCTGCTGGCCCTGGCGTCCCGCCCCATCCGCCGGTTGATGAGCGGCGTGCACTGACCGTCGAGCCGCCGATCACGCCTCGCTGTCAACTGACAACGGGTGCGTGAGCCCTTCCGGCCGTTAGCGTGGGGCACCGACACGTCGGAGGTGCCATGTACCGCGCTCGGGCCCGTCGCAAGCGCCCCCTGCTCCTGGTGGCCGCGCTGTTCTCGGTCGCGGCGCTGACCGCGGGCAACTCCGGCGCGCTCGCCGCCCCACCGGACGCGCCACCGCACCCCTGGCAGCAGGACCACTGGCCGCGGCAGCAGCCGTGGCAGCAGTCCCGCGACGCGGCGCGGGTGGCGGCGCAAGCCGGGTTCCCCGGCCCGATCGACCCGCAGGACTGGGTCAACCCGGACCACATGACGTGGGAGCGGGACTACCGGCCGGTCCCGGGCGCCAACTGGGCCGACCCGACGGTCAAGGGGTCGGTCCGCACCTTCAAGGGCGCGCTGGTGCTGCTGGACTACCCGAACCAGCCGTTCGTCGTGACGCAACTGCCGCGGTCGACGGTGTTCGGCAACCCCAGCAGCGAGGCGCACGACGTTCCCCGCGACCGGGTCGCCCGGTTCTACCAGGACTTCCTCAACACGCCGAACGCGCTCAACCGCGGCCACACCGTGCACGAGTACTGGATGGAGGACTCCGGCGGGCGCTACGGCGTCGACCTGACCGGGTTCGGCCCGTACACCGTGCCCGGCGAGGACCACGAGTACGGGATGGAGTTCCAGGGCGGCGTCGCCTGCCCGGCGGGCGACACCTGCGACCGCGACCTGCGCACCGACGGCCGCGCCGCGTGGGTCGCCGACGTCGGGAGCCAGGTGCCCGCCGGCTACGACTTCGTCTACTTCCTGTCGGCCGGCCAGGACGAGTCGGGCACCTGGCAGGAGTTCGGCATGATGAAGTTCCCCACCAGGGAGGACGTCACCGACGAGTTCGGCCCGCCCGACCCCGCCCTGCCGAACTGGTCGCCCACCCGCTACGTCGACTGGACGTCGTGGGCGGCGGGCTCCGGCCTGTGGCCCAACGCGGGCGGCGGGTCGTCCACCCAGGCGGAGAGCTCCGGCCAGGGCGTGTACGCGCACGAGCTGAGCCACCTGCTCGGCATCGGCGACAACTACAACAACCCGTACGGCAACCCGCCGCGCCGCGCCTACACCGGCATCTGGGACATGCTGTCCCGGGGCTCCTTCAACGGCCCCGGCGGGCCGCACTCGCGCTGGGTCATCCCGGCGACCGCCGGCGGGTCGATGGGCGCCCAGCACGTGCTGCGCAACAAGATCAAGCTCGGCATGGTGGACGAGCGCAACGTGCTGCGGCTGTCCCGCGAGGCGCTCGCCGACTCCGGCGCGGTGATCGCGAAGGTGACCGCGCGGACCGTGCAGCCGGGGCCGGACGGGCTCTCCGGCGTCAACGTCGCGCTCGGCACGGGCGACCTCGCGCCCGCCTGCGACGTCCGCGCCGACCCGCTCTGCGACGGCGGCGGCTACCAGAACTACACGGTCGAGGTCGTGGACCGGATGGGCGCGGACTCGTTCACGCCCGACGCGGGCGTGCTGCTCGCGAAGACCAAGAACGAGGACCGCGCGCCGTTCGCCTGGGTGGTCGACGCGAACCCGCAGGACATCGGCATGACCGACTACGTCCTGCCGGACGGCCGGGAGGTGCCCGTCACGGTCGGGGACTACCGGCAGCTGTCCGACGCCCTGTTCCACGCCGGCGCCGGCTCGGGCAGCGAGTACGAGCACGTCGACCAGGCCAACCGCCTGCACTTCTACGTGCTGGACGTCGAGCGCGACGACCGGGGCGTGCTGTCCTACACCGTCGCCGTCCGCTCGCTCGACGGCGCGGGACCGCAGCGGCGGGGCGCGCGGGTGCTGCCGACGGCGGGCCGGACCGGCGCGGACGGCGTGGCGACCTGCCGGTTCCCGCTGGTCAACACCGGACGCGCCGCCGCGCCCGCCGGGCAGCACCCGGAGGACGTCAGCCGGTACCTCGGCGGCGACGTGTACCGCGTCTCGGCCGCGGCGGGTCCCGGTTGGACGGTCTCGGTGCCCAACGCGCTGGCCACCGCCGGATTCGGCCGCCAGGTCCAGGTGCCGGTGCACGCGAGGCGGGACGGCGGTCCGCTGGTGACGAGGGTGACCCTGACCGCCACCTCGGAGAGCGACCCCACCAAGTCCGCGACCGCGTCCTGCACCGTGGTCGGGCGCTGACCGCCGGGGCCCGCCGACCGGGGCTCAACGGCCCAGCGCGGCCCGCACCTTCCTGATCACGGCGTCCTCCACGTCGGCCACCTGACCGTCGGCGGCGGCCACCTCGTGGCAGATCGCCTCCACGGCGTCCGGGAAGGAGGCGGCCTCGGCGGGCGACTTGGCGTCGAGGATCTTCACGGACGCCCGGAGGGCTTCGAGCACCTCGTCCTCCAGCTCGGAGTCCGAGAGCGGCGACAGGTCCACGCGGGCGGCGTGGAGGGCGTGGCGCAGGTCCGCCGAGAGGTTCGTCAGCGCCCGGAGGCCGGCGTAGCGCTCCTCGATGACGGGGCCGGGGTCGGCGTGGGACACCAGCACCATCACGCCGAACACGGCCGTGCGCAGGGTTCGGCTCTCGGCGGCGGAGTAGAAGATCATGCGGTCAGCATAGGAGGACGGCGTCGCGACCAGCGGTTCGGTGTGAGCCGGTCGCCACGCGACCCGGCGAGCGTGGCGCCCAGGTTCCCACGGAGAGTGATCGACCGGTAACGCCCCGGCGAAGTGCGGCGATGTGAGCTGTGTCGTCAATCGAGGTCCGGTCGCGGCCCCACCGGCCGCCGCCGGTCCGGCACCCGAGGGGGTTCCTGGATGAACGGGATCAAAGCCGTCGCGCGCGTCGCCGTCGCCTGCCTGGTGGCAGCCGCGGCGCTGTCCGGCACGGCGTCGGCGGCCCCGTCGGCCGCCGGGCAGACGTGCCTGGTCAACGAGGTGGTGTCGTTCAGCCGGCCGGTGACCAACACGCCGCAGACGGTCTCGGTCACCGTGCGGGGCCAGTTGTTCAACTGCCTCGGCGGCCCCGTCGCCACCGGCTCCTACACCGAGACCGCCACGCTGGTGGACTACAGCTGCACCGAGCTCTTCTACCAGGGCAGCGGGACGCGGGTCTTCACCTGGACCGACCCGTCCGCCGCGCCGAGCGAGTACTCCTACAACAGGACCTCCAGCCGGGTGGGCGCGAACATCGTCATCGTGCTGCTGGGGTCGATCACCACCGGGACGTTCGCCACCGAACCGGCGAAGATGCAGCTCACCGCGCTCAACCCCGACCCGATCAGCTGCGCGACCACCGGGATCTCCCAGTTGACGCTCCTGGGCGCCCTGGTCGTGGGCATCTGACCGCCGGCGCGTCGGTCAGTGCAGCAGCGGTGTGCTCGGTTCGACACCGCACAACGCGCGGCCGTAGTGCTCGACCCCGGTGGAGGGGACCATGATCGCGTGGGTCGCCAGGGCCTGGATGTCCCGCGCGACCCGCTGGACGGGCAGCCGGGTGGTGATGCCCGAGGCGCCGGAGCCCAGGCGCAGCGCTTCGACGGCCTCGACGCAGAGCTTGCCCGCGTAGGCGACCTGGCCCCAGACCCTGGCCCGGTCCTCGGCGTCGGACGGCGCACCGGCGGCGACCCGCTCGTCGAGCAGGGCCGCCGCCTGCTCGGCGAGCAGGCGGGCGGAGTCGATCTTCAGGCGGGCTTCGGCGACCTGGTGGTGCGTGGTCGCGGCGTCGCGCTGGCGGGCGTGGCCGGTGTAGGCGATCGGGCCGCGGTGGGGCAGCCGTTCCAGGTACAGCCCGTACGCGGCCTCCGCCATCCCGAGGAACGACGCGACGGCACTGGTGAGCAGGTAGGGGAGCGGCGACTGGCGCAGGTAGGCGGACGCCCCGTCGCGCTCCTCCTGGCCGAGCAGCCGGTCCAGCGGGACCACGTGCCGGTGCGGCACGAAGACGTCGCGGCCGGACACGGTGTTGCTGCCGGTGCCCTCCAGGCCGCTGACGTACCAGTCGTCCTCGATGGTCAGGTCGCGCACGGGGATGATGAAGTGGGCCGGTCCGCCACCGTCGACGACGGCCGGTTGCAGCGCGTACGCGGCGTCGAGGCAACCGCTGGTGAAGGGCCAGCGGCCGGTCACCGAGTAGCCGCCGTCGACCGGCGCCGCCCGGCCGGGCACGGCCAGCGTGGCGCAGTGGAACGCGTCGGGGTCGGCGAAGACCTCGTCCTGCACGTCCTCGGGGAACCGGGCGAACAGGAAGACCGAGTCCAGGTAGATGGTCGAGACCCAGGCCGTCGAGCCGCAGCCCTTGGCGACCTCGGTGAGGGCGGCGAGCTTCGTGCGGACGTCGCACTCCAGGCCGCCCAGGCGACGGGGGAGTGCGGCGCGGAAGAGGCCCGTTCCGCGCAGCGCGTCCAGGTTCTCGCGGGGGACGCGGCGCTCGGTCGCGCAGCGCTCGGCGTTGGAGCGGAGCAGGGGGACCACGGCGCGCACCCGGTCGACCAGCTCCAGCATGGTGTCCTCCCGCGCGTCCCTGGGGCACTCAGCAGGCCACTGTGCCACAGGGCGTCATCGGGGACGGGCGCGTGCGAACTATGGCACCCGAACGGTACTCGCAGGTCACCGCTGGTGTCGCGGAGCGCGACGACGCTGGGCTGACCGAGGTCCCCCTGTCACCCTGACGGGGAGTGGCAGGGACCCCGGCCGGCCGTGCTTGACGCAGGCGGGCCGGGCGTGATCCTGCCGTCGTCGCGGAACAGCGGCCGCACGACGCCTCGCGGGCGTTCGGGCCGCGGCTGCCGTCCGCGGCGGCACCGCGCCGCTTCCACGCGCGGACCAGGCGGTCCTCGGTCTTGTCCTCAGGACTCCGGTCGGCGGAAGGCGAAGAGGGCGATGTCGTCCTTCTTGTCACGGCCGAAGCGGTCCAGCAGGTCGTCGCAGAGGACGTCCATGTCGACGTCCGGTCGGACCGCGGCGCGCAGGCTTTCCATCCCCTCGTCCAGGTCCGCGCCCGAGTGCTCCACCAGGCCGTCGGTGGTCAGCAGCACCAGCGTGCCCGGCGGCAGGACGAGGTGGGTCGACGGCGGGCGGGACAGCCCGACGCCGAGCAGCGGTCCCCGGATGTCCAGGTAGTCGGTGCCCGTGCGGTGGGCGAGCAGGGGCGGGACGTGGCCCGCGTTGGCCACCACGGTCGACCCGTCCTCCGGGTCGACCAGCATCAGGCACATCGTGGTCAGGCCCTTGACCGAGTGGAAGTGCGACAGCATCACGTCCAGCTTGCGCAGGATCTCCGCCGGGTCGTCCTCCTCCACGGCGTAGGCGCGCAGCGCGTGCCGGACCTCGCCCATGATCGTCGCCGCGCCGATCGAGTGCCCGCACACGTCGCCGATGGCGATGAGCAGCCGGTCACCGAGGCGGGTGACCTCGTAGAAGTCGCCGCCGATCTCGGCGTGCGCGGACGCCGGCAGGTAGCGGGCGGTCATCGGCAGCGACGGCACGACCGGGATCTCGCGCGGCAGCAGGCTCCGCTGGAGCACGAGCGCGAGCTTGTGCTCCTCGACGTACGCCCGCAGCCCCTCGGCGGCCAGCGCGGTGGCCTGCGCGAGCTGCACCAGCAGGTTGCGGTCCTCCTCGGTGGCGACGGCGTCCGGGTCGACGGCCAGCAGCACGGCCGCGCGCGTCGGGGCGCCCCTGGCCACGACGACCACCGACGGCGCGTCGGGGCGCCACGGCGGGCGCGCGACGGTCGACAGCCCGGTGGGCGGCTCGTCGAAGTCGGCCTCCCGGCTCAGCGACACCTCGCCGTCGACGGTGGCGTGGGCCACCCACCGGCCGTTGCCGTCGGCGACCGGGCCGATGGCCGTGGCCGGGCTGGCCAGGACGGTCGCCGCGGCCCGCGCCGCCTCGGTCGCGAGCGCGTCGAACTTCGTGGCCGCGTTGATGGCCATGGTCCCCGCGGTGAGCTTCGCCAGCCGGTCCGCCAGCCGCTCGGCCAGCGTGCGGGCGCGGTAGTAGCGCAGCGCCGCCTCGACGGTGGCCATCAGCTCGCCGGCGTCGACCGGCTCGGTGAGGTAGGCGTCCGCCCCCCGGTTCAGACCGGTGATGCGGTCCTCCGCCTCGCGGAACGCCGCCGAGACGTGCACCACCGGGATCGCCGCCGTGCGCGGGTCGCCCTTGATGCGCTCGGCCACGTCGAAGCCGTTGATGTCGGGCAGGTCGACGTCCAGCACCACGATGTCGAAGTCCTGGGTCGCCAGCAGTTCCAGCGCCTCACCGCCGGTCACGGCCTCGGTCACCCGGTGCCCGCCGCGGCGCAACCAGCTCGCCCGCACGTAGCGGCTGGCCTCGATGTCGTCCACGACGAGGACGTGCGCGCTGTACAGGGTCATCGCGCCCCCTCGGTCCGGACCAACCTCGCCGCGTCCCGCAGCGCCCGCCGCAGGGTCGAGGGGGTGATCAGGGTCGCGCTGAGCAGCACCGCCGACAGGCCCGTCACCACGCGCTCCAGGTCCGGGTCCGCGTCACCCGCCACGACGACCACCGGCACCGCCCGCAACGCGTCGTCGTCCCGCAGGAACGACAGGATCTCCGTGCCGCTGACCCGCGGCACGTCCGCCGCCAGCACCACGACGTCCGGCGGTTCCGCGCGCAGCCGCTCCAACGCCTCCCGGCCGTCCTTCACCTGGAGCACGGTGTCCGCCACCCCGTCCAGCGAGATCACCACCCGCGCCCGCACGACCTCGTCGGACTCCACGACCAGCGTCGTGCCGGTGGTGAGGACGTCCGTCTCCGACCGGGGCAGCCGCAGCGCCACCTCCGTGCCCTCGTCGAGGGTGCTGCGCAGCGTGATGTCACCGCCCAGCAGGCGGGCCAGCCGCCGCGCGTAGGGCAGGCCGAGACCGGTGCCCGCGACGCCGACCTGCAGCCGCCCGGGCACCTGGTAGAACTCCTCGAAGATGCGGTACTGCTCCTGCGGCGCGATGCCGATGCCGGTGTCGGCGACGGTGAACAGGATCGCCTCGCCGTCGTCCTCGGTCCGCACGCCCAACCGCACGCTGCCGCGCTCGGTGAACTTCAGCGCGTTGGACAGCAGGTTGCGCAGCACCCGCTGCAGCATCACCTCGTCGGACACCAGCGTCACGCCCGCCGGCGGCGGGTCGAGGACCAGCTCGACCTCGTCGGTGCGGATCATCGGCCGGGACGCGCCCTGCAGCTGCGCCAGCACCAGCGGCAGGTCGACCGGCGCGAACTTCGGCTTCAGGCTGCCCGACTCGGCCTTCGCGGTGTCCAGCAGCTCGTTGACCAGCGCGAGCAGCGTGGAACCGGCCGCGTGGACGAGTTCGATCTGGCGGCGCTGCTCGTCGGTGAGCGGGTCGCCGCCCGGCGCGGTCAGCAGTCGGGAGAGGCCGATCACCGAGTTCACCGGCGAGCGCAGCTCGTGGCTGATGTTGGACCAGAAGCGGGTGCGCGCCTCGGCGGCCTCGCGCAGCTGGTTCGACTTCTCCTCCAGCTCGGTGTAGAACGCGACGACGCCCCGGTTGGTCTGCTCCAGCTCGTCGGTCAGCTCCTTGTGCAGCGCCATGACGCCCTGGTTGGTGTTCTCCAGCTCCTCGTTGAGCTGCAGCAACTCCCGGCGCTTGGCCTCCAGCGACTCCAGGGTCTCCATCAGGTCCTGGTTCTGCGCGCGCAGCTGCTCCAGCACGTCCGCCTCGGGCAGCGACAGCATGCCGCGCAGGTGGGCCAGCTCCGTCGGGCTCGGCCGGGAGCGGTGCGGCAGCGCCTTCACCAGCTCGACCCGCCCGTCCACCTCGGCGACCTCGTCCAGCAACCGGCGGGCGGTGTCCCAGCCCGGACCGGCGCCCGCGCCCGCGTCGATGGCGATGACCAGCGCGGGCGCCGGCTCGTGCCGCAGCCCGAACACCAGCCGGGTGGACGGCCGGGCCGCCAGCAGCTCCCGGCCGACGTCGCTGAGCGCGGTCGCCACCCGGATCTGGTCCTGCGGGTCCAGGCCGACGGTCATCGCCGCCTCGCGCCCGCACTGGCGCAGCAGGAACACGTCCGACTCGCGGGCGACGGTGAACCGGAGCAGCTGCTCGTCGTGCGCCATCACGGCTCCACCACGAGCACGCTCGCGTCGTCCCGGCGCACACCCGCGTCCCGCATCAACGACGCCGCCAGCAGCAGCGGCGAGGCGATGCCGGCGACGTCCTCGACCGACCAGCGCTCGGTGAGGCCGTCGGAGTGCAGCACGACCCGCGCCCCCGGCGGCAGCTCGTGGTCGAACGCGTGGATCGTCCGCGCCTGGAAACCCGCGATGCCCGGCACGGACACCATGGTGCGCTTCCGGCCGTCGGTCAGCACGGCGCCCGCGATGTTGCCCAGCCCGGCGAAGCGGACGGCGCCGCGCACCGGGTCGAGCACCGCCACCGCCACCGCGCCGCCACGCGTGCCGCGCAGCGCGGAGTGCAGCTTGGCCACCACCGCCTCGGGCGCGGTCGGCTCGTCCTCGGCGAACACCCGGACCGCCGCGCGCGACGCCGTCGCCGCCAGCGACCCGTGCCCGGAGCCGTCGCACATCATCACCCACAGCCGCCCGTCGGCGGTCCGGCGCACGGCGTAGGCGTCGCCGCACACCTCCTCGCCGGTGAACGGCCGCGTCATGCCCGCGACGGCGGGGTCGGCGGGGAACGCGGGCGCCCCGCGCCGCCGCGGGTGGAACAGCGCGGACAGCACGGTGCCCCGGCCACGCCGGGAGAACACGTCGAAGTGGTCGGCGTTGCGGGCGACCACGCCCAACCCGATGCCCAGCGTGCCCGTCGTGGACTCGCCGTCGAGCATCGCGCGGCCCGTGTCGTGGATGCCGGGACCGCCGTCGACGGCGACCACCTCGACCGCCGCCAGGTCGTCCGCCCGCAGCGCCCGCACCAGCAGGTGGCCCTCGCCGGCGTGCTTGTGCAGGTTGGTGACGATCTCGGTGACCGCCAGCCCGATCTCGGCGACCCGCGGCTCGTCGAACGCCAACCGCTCGGCCAGGCCGGTCGCTACCCGGCGCGCGCGGCCGACGTGCGCGGCGTCGTCCACCCGCAGCCACGCCACGTCCTCCGCGACCGGGACGGGGGCGGTCACCCCCGCCACTTGACGACCGTCACCGTCGTGCCGCGGCCGACCTCGGTGTCCAGGTCGAACTGGTCGACCAGCCGCCGCGACCCGCTCAGCCCGAGCCCGAGGCCGCTGCCGCTGCTCCAGCCGTCCGCGAGGGCCAGCGTGAGGTCGGGGATGCCCGGACCGTCGTCGTGGAAGACGACCCGGACGCCCTGCTTGCGGCCGTCGGTGACGACCTCGATCCTGGCCACGCCGCCGCCCCCGTAGACGAGGGTGTTGCGCGCCAGCTCGCTCGCCGCCGTGACCAGCTTCGTCTGGTTGACCAGCGACAGCCGCACGCGCTGCGCGTAACCGCGGACGAGCTGGCGCACCCGCACGACGTCGTCGTCGCCCCTGATGGGCAACTCCTCCGGTTCGCCGTCGGCGGCGGTCACCGGGCGCCTCGGCGCTGCTCGCCGAGGATCTTCAGGCCGCGTTCCAGGTTCAGCGCCGTGCGCACGTCGCCCAGCGTCAGTCCGAGCTCCACCAGCGTGATCGCCACCGCCGGGCGCATCCCGACCACGACCGTCGTCGCGTCGAACAGCCGGGACAACGAGGCGATCGTGGCGAACATCCGGCCGATGAAGGAGTCGACGATCTCCACCCCGGAGATGTCGATCACGACGCCGTGCGCGCCGGTGTCCGAGATCCGCTCCGCCAGGTCCTCCTGGAGGGCCAGCACCGTCTGGTCCTGGAGGTCGATCTGGATGGAGACCAGCAGCACACCGCCGATCTCCAGGATCGGGACCCGCTCCATCAGCGGACCTTGCCCGCGGCGACGACTTCCACGCCCTCCCGGCGCAGGGCGTGCCGCAGGGCGTCGGCCAGGGACGCCTTCGTGGTGATGTCGCCGAACTCGATGCCCAGCGCGACGATGGTCTGCGCGATCTGCGGGCGGATGCCGGAGATGGTGCACTCGGCGCCCATCAGGCGGGCCGCGAACGCGGTCTTGAGCAGGTGCTGGGCCACCTGGGTGTCCACCGCGAGCACGCCGGTGATGTCGATGATCGCGTGCTCGGCGCCGGTGTCGACCAGGCTCTGCAGCAGCTTCTCCATCACGACCTGGGTGCGGTCGGAGTCCAGCGTGCCGACCAGCGGCACCGCCAGCACGCCCTCCCACAGCTTCACCACGGGGGTGGTGAGTTCGAGCAGCTGCTCGGCCTGCTCGGAGATGATCTCCTCGCGGGCGGCGGCGAAGGTCTCGAACGTGACCAGCCCCAGCGCGTCCAGCAGCGAGGTGAAGTCGACGACCTGCCGGAACAGCTCCCGGTCGTCGTCGTCCTGGGTCAGCTCGAAGACGACGCGCTTGAGCGCGAACACGCTCGACGCGGTCTCCGACGGCGTGTACCCGCCGCGGGCCCGTGCCCGGGACATGTCGACGAGCAACGACCGGACCTCGTCGAACCGCCCGCCGGCCACGTCGCCCCCGTCCGAGCCGACCAGCGGCAGCAGCGCGACGTACAGCTCCCGGAACTCCCGCTCCAGCTCGGCCGCGGTCACCCTCCCGCGCAGCGAACCGGCGACGACCCGGACCCACGACTCCACGACGTCGTCCTGCCGTGCGCGCAGCACGGCGGCGAGCCGACCCTCGTCTTCCCCGACCACCCGAAACTCCCTCCGACCTGTTCCAATCGGAGACAGTAGCCGCTCACTCGAGCGGTACTCGGCCCGGAGGCACCGGACCGGGGCGCATGTCCGATTTTCCCGACACGTCGGGTGTGCGGCATGCTGGTCCTTCCGCGAACAGGAGCGGCTGCGCGAGCGCGCTGACCGGCACGGCGGACTTCGGCACCTGCAGTCGTCGCGGAAGTGGGGCGTGACACCGACGTGAGCAATGACCCGGACGGACATCCCGGCGACGCCGGCGGCGACGAGCTGGACCTCCGCGACCGGCCCGCGATGGCGTCGGTGCGCCGCTGGGCGGCGCGGACCCTGCCCGAGGTGACCGGCGAAACCCTCGACGACCTGCTGCTGGTGGTCAACGAGATGGTCGGCAACGCCTACGACCACGGCGACCGGCCGAAGCGGCTGCGGCTGCGGCGCACCCCGGCCGGCCGCGTGCGCGTCGAGGTCCAGGACAGCTCGACCAGCCTCCCGGTGCCCGGTCGCTCGCGCATCGCCGACAGCCGCGGTCGGGGGGTGCTGCTGATCGCCGCGCTCTCGGAGAGCTGGGGGACCGTCCGCGACCCCGATGGCAAGACCGTCTGGGCCGAGGTCGCCACGCCGCCGGTCGACGGCTCGACGGACGGCTTCACCGACGGCCGCTACGGGGTGTGATCCGACCGCTGCTCCGGGCGCTGCAAGTCGGGGGCGGGCAGCCCGCGCGGGGTCAGGCGGGAGCGGCGGCGGGCCAGTAGTGGCCGATGTAGCGGTCGAGCATGCCCTCCACGTACCCCGGCCCGCGCACCCGGCCGAGGGCGGGGACCAGGCGGCACAGCTTGTCCACCGACACGAGCGTGCGCACCGGCGGGGCGTGCACGAGCTCGTAGACCGGTGAGACGCCCATCCGGTCGGCCATCGCGCGCGCCAGGGCGGCCACCGGCCAGGGTTCGCCCGAGGCGACGTTGACCACCTCGTCGCGCACCCCGAGGTCGAGCAGGGAGTCCACCGCGCGCACGACGTCCAGCACGTCCACGAGGTCGCGGTAGGTGCCCTCGTAGAGCCGGACCGCCCCGGCGCCGATCTGCTTGACGAAGTTGGGCAGCAGCTGGTGCTCCCGCTGCCAACAGCCGATGGCGTGGCTCATCCGCAGGACCAGCCACGGCACGCCGGACGCCCGCACCATCGCCTCCATCCGCCGCTTGTGGTCGCCGTAGGGCGAGTCCGTGGCGGTGGGCACGTCCTCCAGCGCGGGCCGGGCCGTGCTGCCGTACATGGCGTGCGAGGCGCTGGAGAAGAACACCAGCGTGAGACCTTCGCGGCGGCAGCGGTCGAGGGCGTCGAGGACCAGGTCCGCCTCGCGGGAGAACATCTCGCGGGACAGGACGCTGGTGCTCGACACGCCCGCGGCCAGCACCAGGGCGTGCGGGTGGCGGTGGGCGATGCCGGACAGGTTGCGCGCCACGAAACCGCGGCCGACGATCTCCATCAGGCTCCACTCCGGACGGTGGCGGGCAGGTGGGCCTCCAGGGCGTCGGCCGCCGCCCGCGTGCCACCCGCCTTTCGGGCGTGGTCGCGCAGGGCGGGGATCGCGGCGGCCGCGGCCTCGTCCGACAGCAGCGCGGCCACGGCGGAGCGCAGCCGGGGACCGGTGGCCTCGCCGTCGCCGAGCACGGTGCCCATGCCGAGCGCGGCGGCGCGGCGGGCCAGCAGCAGGGCCTCGGACATGTGCGGCACGGCGACCACCGGCACCCCGGTCAGCATCGCCATCACCAGGCTGTTCAGGCCGCCCGCGGTGACGAAGGCCGACGCGTGCTCCAGCACCGCCAGCTGCGGCACCCACGCGTGCGCTTCCACAGTGGACGGCAGTTCGCCCAGCGATTCCGGGGCGACGCCGCCGCCGAGCGCGAGCACGACGTGCCACGGCGAGTCGGCGAACGAGGCGGCGCACTCGCGGAAGAAGCCCGGGTCGCCGTTGACGGTGGTGCCCATGGACACCAGCACCACGGGCCGGTCGTCCGGCGGCGCCCAGCGGCCCGCCAGGTCGTCGTCGCCCAGGCAGGCCCCCACGAACGCGGTGTGCTCGTCGAACGTGTCCGCCGCGATCTGGAACACCCGCGGCGCGTAGACCAGGGCGCGCCTCGCCGCCCAGCCCAGCACCGCCTCGGGGGTGTCGGGCAGGCCCCGCTCGGCGGTGAACGCGGCGGCGAGCTTGCGGCGCTCCACCAGCGCCGGGTGTCCGCGCCGCACCCCACCGGCCTTGAGCAGCGCGTCGAGCTGGGAGTAGTAGCGGTTCGAGGCCATCGACGGCGTCGACTGCACGGCCGGGCAGCCCCACGCGTGCTCCAGCGCGCGGCCGAGCGGCGCCAGCGACATGTCGTGCACCACGAGGTCCGGCCGGTCGCCGGCGAAAGCCTCCTCCGCGCGAGCGGTGAGGTGGGCGCTCTCGATGAAGAACAGCACGGTGGACCAGGCCAGCGCTTCGGCGTCCTGGTCGACGTTGGCCGCCTGGCCGGGGCCCAGCCACTCGGCCATCTGCGTCTCGTACGGCACGACCGCCGCGCCGGCGGCCCGGACGGCGTCGGCGAAACCGGAGGTGGCCGCGAAGCTCACCCGGTGCCCGCGGCGGACCAGTTCGGCGGCCACGGCCAGCGGCGGTCTCATGTGGCCGTGCGCCGGGATGGAGAAGAAAGCGATGTGTGCCACGGCCGGACGCCTCCCACGACTTCGACGACGTCCACCAGCGTAGGAGCACCGATCTCGGGATTTCCCTAGTGCCGGAACAGGAATCCTGAGGGGCACGCCCACCGAGGAGGAACCGTGCACCCAGTCGCCGAACTCGGTCAGCTGCGCCGATCCGACCCGAGCCGGTCGTCGTGGGTGGAGCGATCGCTGCGGGCGCGCGACGGCGGGGTCCTCGACGACGCCGGCTTCCGCGCGTGGCTCGCCGACCGCAGGCGCGCGCAGTCCCAGCAGGTGCGGCGCGTGCCGCTGACGTCGATGGACCGGTGGGGCTTCGCCCACGAGACCGGCAACCTCGGGCACGTCAGCGGCCGGTTCTTCACCGTGGAGGGCATCCACGTCACCACCGACTCCGGCCCGGTCCGCGAGTGGGCGCAGCCCATCATCAACCAGCCGGAGATCGGCATCCTCGGCATCGCCGTGCGCGAGATCGACGGCCTGCTGCACTGCCTGGTGCAGGCCAAGTGCGAGCCGGGCAACGTCAACGGCATCCAGCTCTCGCCGACCGTGCAGGCCACCCGCAGCAACTACACGCGGGTGCACGGCGGCGCGCAGGTGCCGTACCTGTCGCTGTTCCGCGACGCCGAGCCGTCCCACGTGCTGGCCGACGTGCTCCAGTCCGAGCAGGGCGCCTGGTTCTACCGCAAGCGCAACCGCAACATGGTCGTGGAGGTCGGCGACGACGTCGAGGCGGGCGAGGACTTCTGCTGGCTCACCCTCGGCCAGCTGCTGGCGCTGCTGCGCGAGGACGACCTGGTCAGCATGGACGCGCGCACCGTCCTGTCGTGCATCCCGTACGGCGGCGGAGAGCACGACGACGGCGCGGCCACCCCGTTCGCCGCGGCGCTCCAGCGGTCGCGCAGCGCCGACGAGGGCGGTCTGCACACGACGACCGAGGTGCTGAGCTGGATCACCGGCATGCACGCCGGGCACGAGCTGCACGCCCGCCGCATCCCGCTGTGCACGGTGGCGGACTGGAAGCGCACCGACTACGAGATCGCCCACGTGGACGGCCGCTACTTCAAGGTCGTCGCGGTCGACGTGGTGGCCAACAGCCGCGAGGTGTCGTCCTGGCAGCAGCCGCTGCTCGAACCGGTCGGCACCGGTGTCGCGGCGCTGCTCGTGCGCGAGTTCCACGGCGTGCTGCACGTGCTGGTCAACGCCCACGTCGAGCCCGGCTACCTGGACACGGTGGAACTCGCGCCGACCGTCCAGGCCACCCCCGAGAACTACGCCCACCTGCCCGCCGAGCACCGGCCGCGCTTCCTCGACCTGGTGCTCGCGCCGGACCCGGCGAAGGTCCGCTTCGACACCGTGCTGTCCGAGGAGGGCGGCCGGTTCCTGCACGCCCGCACCCGCTACCTCGTCGTGGAGGACGACTCGGCGCCCGCCCAGGCGCCGCCGGGGTTCCACTGGCTGACCGTGCACCAGCTCGCCGACCTCCTCCAGCACAGCCACTACGTCAACGTGCAGGCCAGGACGCTCTTCGCGTGCCTGCTGGCCGCCTGAAAGGGGAACCGGTGTCCGGAGCGACCCGAAACGGGAACACCCAGTACGTCTGGGGCTACCTGCGTGAGTACGAGGCCGAGCGGGAGGACGTCCTCGCCGCCGTGGACGCCGTGTTCGGCTCCGGGCAGCTCGTGCTGGGACCGGCCGTCGCCGGGTTCGAGGCGGCGTTCGCCGCCTGGCACGGCGTCCCGCACTGCGTCGGCGTCGACAACGGCACCAACGCGCTCGTGCTCGGCCTGCGCGCGCTCGGCATCGGCGCGGGCGACGAGGTGGTCACCGTGTCGAACACCGCCGCGCCCACCGTCGTGGCGATCGACGCCGTCGGCGCGACCCCGGTGTTCGTCGACGTCCACGAGGACACGTACCTGATGGACGTGGACCAGGTCGAGGCGGCCATCACGCCCCGCACCCGCGCGCTGCTGCCCGTGCACCTGTACGGCCAGTGCGTGGACCTGGAGGCGTTGACCGCGATCGCGGACCGGCACGGCCTGCCGGTCCTGGAGGACTGCGCCCAGGCGCACGGCGCGCGGCGCAACGGGGTGCTCGCGGGCGCCACCGGACGCGCGGCGGCGTTCTCCTTCTACCCCACCAAGGTGCTGGGCGCCTACGGCGACGCGGGCGCCACGATCACCTCCGACCCGGGGGTCGACGCGAACCTGCGCCGGCTGCGCTACTACGGGATGGAGGAGGTCTACCACGTCGTCTCGACGCCGGGGTACAACAGCAGGCTGGACGAGGTGCAGGCGGCCATCCTGACCCGCAAGCTGACCCGCCTGGACGACTACGTCGCCGCCCGCCGCGCCATCGCCGCCCGCTACGCCGAGGCGTTGGGCGGCACCGACCTGGTGCTGCCCGCCCTCGCGCCGGGCAACGACCACGTCTACTACGTCTACGTGGTGCGGCACCCGTTGCGGGACAAGGTGGTGGAGGGGATGCGGGAGCACGGCGTGCGGCTGAACATCAGCTACCCGTGGCCGGTGCACCGGCAGAGCGGCTTCGCCCACCTGGGGCTGGAGGAGGGTTCGCTGCCGGTGACCGAGCGGCTGGCCGGCGAGATCTTCTCGCTGCCCATGTACCCGTCGCTGTCGGTCCAGGAGCAGGACCACGTGGTCGAGTCGCTGCTGGACGTGCTCGACCGGGTCTGAGCGGCACGGCGAACGGGGGTGTCGGCTCTGCCGACGCCCCCGTTCCGCGTGGGGAGCCCGGGTTCAGGCGTCGTCGCGGCGCAGCGTCCGCGCGCCCCACCACACCGACGCCGCCGCCATCACGACCAGCAGCACCATCCCGGTGGACAGCGCGTCGAACGTGACGTCACCGCGGAACCCGGCCCGGCCCGCGTCCACCACGTGCGTGAGCGGGTTGAGGCGGGACAGGGTGTAGAGCCACTGCGGCGCGAGGCCGGTGGTGATGGGGATGAGCATGCCGGAGAGCAGCAGCAGCGGCATCAGCACCGTGTTGATCAGGCCGAGGAACGCCTCCTCGTTGCGCAGCACCAGAGCCAGCGCCTGCGACGCGGACGCCAGCGTCACCGACAGCAGCGCCGCGACCAGCAGGATCATCCCGACGCCGACGGGCGTCACGGTCAGGCCGAACAGCAGCGCCGCGATGCCGATGATCAGCAGCGACTGCACGACCGTGTGCACGGTGTTGGTCAGCGTCCGGCCCAGCAGCAGCGCGACCGCGCTCGCCGGGGTGACGCGCAGCCGTTCGAGCAGGCCGCTCTGCCGGTCCGACAGCAGCGCGAACCCGGCGAACGACGCGCTGAACAGCGCCAGCTGCACGATCAGGGCCGGGGTGAAGACGGTCCAGCTGTCACCCGGCGGGAACCCGGGCATCGCCCCGACCAGCTTCTCCATCAGCGGCCCGAACAGCAGCAGGAAGAACAGCGGTTGCGTCATGGCCACGGCGATCAGGCCGGGGTTGCGCAGCGACGGCAGCAGCTCCATGCGGAACAGCAGCCCGGTGTCACGCAGCACTGCCGACCTCCTCGGTGGGTGGCGCCTCGCCCGCCTCGCGCAGCGCGCGGCCGGTGAGGTCGAGGAACACGTCGTCCAGCGTGGGCCGGTGCAGCTGCACCGACCGCAGCGGCACGCGGGCCGCGTCCAGCGCCCGCAGCACGACCGGCAGCGCGGTCTCGCCGTCACGCACCCGGCAGCGCACGCCGTCCGGTCCGGTGTGGACGTCGCCGACGCCGGGCACCCCGGCCAGGCAGCGCACCGCGTCGTCCACCCCGTCCACGCCGAGCAGCAGCGTGTCACCGCCGAGGGCGCGCTTGAGCTCGTCGGGCGACCCGGACGCGACCACCAGGCCCCGGTCGACCACCAGCACGCGGTCGGCCAGCGAGTCGGCCTCGTCCAGGTAGTGCGTGGTCACCACGACGGTGATGCCGCGCTGCTCGCGCAGCCGCCGGATGTGCTGCCACAGGTTCGCCCGGCTCTGCGGGTCCAGGCTGGTGGTCGGCTCGTCCAGGAACACCAGCCGCGGCTCGTGGATCAGGCCGAGCGCGAGGTCCAGTCGACGGCGCTGCCCGCCGGACAAGGTCTTGCTGACCCGCCCGCCCAGGCCGTTGAGGTCCAGCTCGGCGGCCAGCCGCTCCGCCCGCCGCGTCGACTCGGCCTTGGCCAGGCCGTGGATGCGGCCCTGCAGCACCAGGTCCTCCAGCACCCGGCAGTCCGGGGCCGCCCCGCCGTGCTGGGCGACGTAGCCGATCCGGCGGCGCACCCCGTTCGGGTCCGCGACCAGGTCGCACCCGGCGACCCGGGCCGTGCCGGCGGTCGGCCGCAGCAGGGTGGTGAGCATCCGCAGCGTCGTGGTCTTGCCCGCGCCGTTGGGCCCGAGCAGGGCGACGATCTCCCCGGCGGCCACGTCGAGGTCCACGCCGCGCACCGCTTCGACGACGCCGCGCCGCGTGGTGTAGCTGCGGGCCAACCCGCGCGCGGTGATCACCGGACCGCCGCCGTCATCAGCTCGGGCGCGTACAGGGCCATCGTGGCGGGCGGCGGCTGCGGCGCGGGCTCCAGGTGCAGGCGCCGCACGCCGTCCTCCACGGCGATCACCCCACCGCACGGGCACGGGTCGTCGGTGTAGCCGGAGAACCGGTAGGCCACCTCCATCACCCGGTTGCGCTCGGTGCGCCGGAAGTCGGCGGCCAGGTGCACGCCCGCCCGGTACGCCTGGTCGGCCAGCCACGCCAGGATCACCGCGCCCGCGCCGAACGCGACCACCCGGCACGAGGTGGCGAGCAGCTTGAGCCGCCACACCCGGTCGTGCTTCTCGATCAGCAGCACGCCGATCGCGCCGTGCGCGCCGAACCGGTCGTCCATCGTGGCCACCAGCACCTCGTGCGCCGGGTCGTCCAGCAGGGCGCGCAGCGCGGCGTCGGGGTAGTGGACGCCGGTGGCGTTCATCTGGCTGGTGCGCAGGGTCAGCTCGGCGACGCGGGTCAGGTCCTCCGGCCCGGCGCGGCGGATGCCCATGCGCATCTCCAGCGAGCGCAGGAAGTCCTCGTCCGCCCCGGCGAACTCCTCCTTGGCCCTGATCCGCCGCCGTCCCGCCAGGTACATGGCGCGGCGGCGGCGCGAGTCCTCGGTGATCGCGTCGGGCGTGAAGTCGGGCAGGTCGAGCAGGCCCGGCACGTCCTCGTGGGTGAAGCAGCGCACCTCGGGCAGGTGGTGGGCGACCTCGGCGCGCTCGGCGGGCTGGTCGTCCACGAACGCGATCGTGCCGAGCGCGAAGCCCAGCTCGTCCGCGATCTCCCGCACCGCGGCCGACTTCGGGCCCCACCCGATGCGGGGCGCCACGAAGTACTCGGCCACGCCGAGCGCTTCCAGCCGGGCCCAGGCGTGGTCGTGGTCGTTGCGGCTGGCGACGGCCTGGAGCACGCCCCGCTCGTCCAGGGCGGTGATGGTGCGCAGCACGTCGTCGCGCAGCGCACCACCGCCGTCCTCCAGCAGGGTGCCCTGCCACAGCGTGTTGTCCAGGTCCCACACCAGGCACTTGACCAGCGCGGTCGATCGGTCCACCGGAGTCCTCCCGGGACGGTCAGCGCGCCGCGTCGACGGCGTGGCGCGCGAGGATGAGCTGGCAGATCTCGCTGGTGCCCTCGATGATCTCCATGAGCTTGGCGTCGCGGTGCGCCCGCGCCACCGGGTGCCCGTCGCGGGCCGCCGCGGAGCCGAGGACCTGCACGGCCGACGCGGCGCCGCGCGCGGCGAGGGTCGCGGCGGTGTGCTTGGCCAGCACCGCCGCCACGACCTGGTCGGGCGAGCGGGCGTCCACCGCGTCGGCGGCGTGCTCGCAGGCGTGCGTCGCCGACCGCTCGGCCACCAGCAGCTCGGCCAGGCGCCGGGCGACGAGCTGGTGCTCGGCCAGCGGCACGCCGAACTGCTCGCGGGTCGCCGCGTGCCGGGACGCCTCGGCCAGGCAGGCGCGCAGGATGCCCACGCAGCCCCACGCCACCGACATCCGGCCGTGCTGGAGCGCGGCCGTGACCAGCAGCGGCAACGGCTGCCCGCCACCGCCCAGCACGGCCGACGCGGGCAGCCGCACGTCGTCCAGCCGCACGTCGGCGTGCCCGGCGGCCCGGCACCCGCTCGGCGCGACCACCGGCGTGATCGTCACGCCCGGCGCGTCGGCGGGCACGACGACCGCCGCCGCGCCGTCGCCCTGGCGGGCGACCACGACGACCAGGTCGGCGTAGGCGGCGGCGGTGATCCACGTCTTGAACCCGGTGACCACGACCTCGTCACCGTCGCGGCGCGCCTCGGTGGTGATCGCCGACAGGTCGCTGCCCGCGCCCGGCTCGCTGAACGCGGCGGCGGCGAGCGCGCCCGACGTGAGCCGGGTCAGGTGCTCGCGGCGCTGGTCGGCGTCACCGAGGCGGGCGATGGTGCCGGCGGCCATCGACTGCGAGGTCAGCACGCTGCGCACGGAGCCGCACCGGCTGCCCAGGTGCGCGGTGAACTCGCCGGTCCACCGGCTGTCCCGGCCCAGCCCGCCGTGCTCGGGGCCCACCTGCGGGCACAGCAGCCCGGCCGCGCCGAGCTGGCGCAGCACGTCCCGCGGCACCGCGCCCGCGAGGTCCCAGCCGCCCGCGGCCGGGGCGACCAGGTCGTCCACCAGCGCGCGCGGGTCCGCCCGCTCAGGCACCGGCTCGCAGCCGGGTGACCAGCTCGGTCATCCGGTCGACCGTGCGGAAGTTGTCCAGGCGCAGGTCCGAGCCGGTGATCGCGATGTCGAACGCCTGCTCGACGTGCACGATCAGCTCCATCGCGAAGATCGAGGACACCAGGCCGGAGGCGAACAGGTCCTGGTCCGGCGGGACGTCGACCTTGGTGCGGTCCTTGAGGAACGCGGTGATGGGACCAGCGATGTCCGCCGAAGTCAGCTCGACCGTCACGGCAGCACCTTTCCGTAGTCGTGGAAACCCCGGCCGCTCTTGCGGCCCAGGTGGCCCGCGGCGACCTTGGCCAGCAGCAGCTCGCACGGCGCGTGCGAGGCGATCCCGGTGCGCTCGGCCAGCGCGCGCAGGGCGTCGGCGAGGTTGTCCAGGCCGATGAGGTCCGCGGTGGCCAGGGGACCGGTGGGGTGGCCGAGGCAGCCGCGCATCAGCTCGTCCACCTGCTCGGCGGTCGCGGTGCCCTCCTGCACGACCCGCGCCGCGTCGTTGATCATCGGGTGCAGCAGCCGGCTGGTGACGAAGCCGGGCGCGTCGCGGACCACGACCGACTCGCGGCGCAGCCGCGCCAGCAGGGCCAGCACGGCGTCCAGCGCGTGCGCGCCGGTGCGCCTGCCGCGCACCACCTCGGAGGTGCCGATGAGCCAGGTGGGGTTCATGAAGTGCACGCCGACCAGGTCGGCCGGCTCGGCGACGGCGTCCGCCAGCTCGTCGATCGGGATGCCGGAGGTGTTGGACACCAGCGGCGTGCCCGGCGCGACGATCCCGCTCAGCTCGGCCAGCAGCTTGGCCTTGGCCCGCTCGTCCTCGGTGATCGCCTCGATGACCAGCTCGGCGGTCGCGGCGGCCGACGGGTCGGTGGCGGTGGTCAGCCCGGCCGGCGGCACGTCGGGGAAGGAACCCATGAGCGCGCCATGGCGCAGGTACCCGCGCACGCGGGTCGCGGCGTCGTCCACGGTGGCCCGGTCGAGGTCGACCAGGGTCACCGGCACGCCGTGCCCGAGGGCCAGCGCCGCGATGCCGGACCCCATCGTGCCCGCGCCGAAGATCGCGATCACGCGGCGGTCCCGGCGCCCGCCAGGTACTTCTCCACCACGTCGGCGGCGGTGGCCAGGCCCGTCTCGCCCGCCATCGCCTCGCCCAGCGCGGCCGAGCGCTCGCGCATCCGGTCGTCGGCGACCGCCTCGGCCACCGCGGCGACCAGGCCGTCGCGGGTGAGGCGGTGCAGCGGCAGGGGAGCGGGGCTCACGCCGAGGCCGTGCATCCGCCGCGCCCAGAACGGGTTGTCGAACACCGCCGGGACCGTGACCTGCGGGATGCCCGCGCGCAACGCCGAACCGGCCGTGCCGCAGCCGCCGTGGTGCACGACCGCCGCGCAGCGCGGCATCAGCCAGCCGTAGTCGACCTCGGTCGCCCGGAACACGTCGTCGGGCAGCTCGCGGTCGTTGCCGCCGACCACCACCAGCGGCCGGCCCGCCCCGCGCGCCGCGTCGATCGCCCAGTCCACGGTCCGGTCGGCGTCGTGCACCGGCCACGTGCTGCCGAGCGTGAGCAGGACGGGCGGCGCCTGCGTGACGAAGTCGGCCAGGTCGGCGGGCGGGTTCCACCACTCGCGGTCGTGGAACCAGTAGCCGGTGACGTGCGCCTGGTCCGGCCAGTCCGCCGGCCGCGGCACGACGACGTCGCTGAACGGGTACAGCAGCGGCCGGTCGCGGCCGATCTCGCCGAACCGGGACCTGCCCTTCAGCGCCGTGCCGCCGACGCGCTCCACGTACTTGTTGGCCATCCAGCACATCGACGTCCACTGGAACGTGTCGAAGAACCGGTGCGTGAGCTTGTTGTAGCCGCCGCCCCACGGCCGCGGCTTCGCCTGGTAGGCGGGGAAGTCCCGGGTGGGCGTCATGGGGATCCACGACACCGAGCACCACGGCCGGTCGGCCTCGGTGAAACCGGCGATGTGCGTCAGCGGCGCCGTCACGACGAGGTCGGCGTCCGCGCTCGCGGCGCGCATGCCCTCGAACATCGTCACCACCTCGTCGTCGGTGGGCGGCTGCACCGACCGCACGGTGCGCACGAACGACGGGCCCTTGCGGATCGCGGCGTTCATGCCCGGCTGGCTGAACAGGTCCTCGCGCATCCCCGGCGGCGGTTCGACGGCGTGGAAGTCGAGGTCGGCGTCCTCGACCAGGCCGCGGAACGACGGCGCGGTGCCGATCCGCACGTCGTGGCCGCGCCCGCGCAGGGTCCGGCCGAGGGCGACCAGCGGCTGCACGTCGCCGCGGGTGCCGAACGTCAGCATCGTGATCCTCATGGGCACCTTCGCCTGGGTTGGGTGTGCCTGGACTGCCGAGCGTGACGATAGGGACGCATGTCTGGGGAAATCGCCAGAAAGGCGCGCCCCGCGCCGGCCGCCCGGCACCGAGACTGGGGAGGGCATCGACGACCCACCGCGACCGTCGGCCCGGCCGGGCCCGTGGTCGCCGCGCGCACCAGCGGGAGCCAGTCGTGACCCCAGCACCAGCACCCACACCGGACCGCGCCCGCACCGCCGTCGCGGTGATCGGCCTGTCGTGCAGGCTGCCCTCGGCGCCCGACCCCGAGGCGTTCTGGCGACTGCTGCGGTCCGGGACCGACGCCGTCGCCACCGTGCCCGGTCGCGGCACCGGCGGGTTCCTGTCCGCTGTGGACGCCTTCGACGCGGCGTTCTTCGGCATCTCGCCGCGCGAGGCGCGCGCGATGGACCCGCAGCACCGGCTGGCGCTCGAACTGGGCTGGGAGGCGTTGGAGCACGCGGGCGTGGCCGCCGACTCGGTGCACGGCACCGACACCGCCGTGTTCCTGGGCGCGATGGCCGACGACTACGCCGTGCTCACCCGCGCCGCGGGCGCGATCGGCCCGCACACCCTGACCGGCCTGCACCGGGCGTCCGCCGCGACCCGGCTGTCCCACCTGCTCGGGCTGCGCGGCCCCAGCATGGTGGTCGACACCGGCCAGTCGTCGTCGCTGGTCGCCGTGCACCTGGCGGCGGAGAGCCTGCGGCGCGGCGAGTCGGTGCTGGCGCTGGCGGGCGGCGTGCAGCTCAACCTCGCCCCCGACGGCGTCGAGGTGGTCCAGCGGTTCGGCGCGCTGTCACCCGACCACCGCTGCCACACGTTCGACGCCCGCGCCAACGGCTACGTGCGCGGCGAGGGCGGCGGGGTCGTGGTGCTGAAGATGCTGGCCGACGCGCTGGCCGACGGCGACGACGTGCTGGCCGTCATCGAGGGCTCGGCGGTGAACAACGACGGCCCGGCCGAGGGGCTGACCGTGCCCAGCGCGCGGGCGCAGGCCGACCTGGCCCGGTTGGCCTGCCGGCGGGCCGGGATCGACCCGGCGCAGGTCGGGTACGTGGAGCTGCACGGCACCGGCACCAGGGTCGGCGACCCGGTCGAGGCCGCCGCCCTCGGCGAGGTGTACGGGCGGGCGCGGGCGCACGGGCCGCTGCTCGTGGGGTCGGCCAAGACCAACGTCGGCCACCTGGAGGGCGCGGCGGGCGTGACCGGGCTGCTGAAGGCGGTGCTGGGGCTGCGGCACGGCGTCGTGCCGCCCAGCCTGCACTTCACCGAGCCCAACCCGGACATCCGGTTCGACGAGTGGAACCTGGAGGTGGCGACGTCGGCCGTGCCGTGGCCGGTGTCCGGCGGTCGGCTGCTGGGCGGGGTGTCGTCGTTCGGCGTGTCGGGCACGAACTGCCACCTGGTGCTGTCGGCCGACCCGCGCGGGGCGGAGCCGGAGCGGGAACCGGTCGACGCGCCGTTCTGGTTGCTCACCGCCCGCGACCCGGAGGCGCTGGAGGCCCAGGCGGCGCGGTTGCTGCCGCACGTGCCGTCGCTGTCGCCCGCCGACGTCGGGCACACGCTGGCCACGCGCCGGGCGCTGCTGCCGCACCGGGCCGCCGTGCTCGGGCCGGACCTGGCGGCCGGGTTGGCGTCGCTCGCGTCCGGCGAGCCCGCTGCCGGGGTGGTGCGCGGCGCGGTGGTGGCCGGTGGGCCGGTGTTCGTGTTCCCCGGTCAGGGGTCGCAGTGGGCGGGCATGGGGCGGGAGCTGCTGGGGTGGCCCGCGTTCGCCGAGGAGCTGGGTCGGTGCGACGAGGCGCTGTCGGCGTTCGTGGACTTCTCCGTCGCCGCCGTGCTGCGGGAGGACGACGGCGCGCCGCCGTTGAGCCGGGTGGACGTCGTGCAGCCCGTGCTGTGGGCGGTGATGGTGTCGCTGGCGGCGGTGTGGCGGTCGTTCGGCGTGGAGCCGGTCGCGGTCGTCGGGCACTCGCAGGGCGAGGTGGCGGCGGCGTGCGTGGCGGGCGCGTTGTCGTTGGAGGACGGCGCGCGGGTCGTGGCGCTGCGCAGTGCGGTGATCGCCGGGACGTTGGCCGGTGGGGGCGGGATGGTGTCCGTCGCGCTGCCGGAGGACGAGGTGCGGGCGGGGCTCGTGCCGTGGGGTGGGCGGTTGGAGGTGGCGGCGGTCAACGGGCCGTCGTCGGTGGTGGTGACCGGTGAGGCCGAGGCGGTCTCGGAGTTCGTGGAGGCGTGGCGGCACACCGGGAGGGTTCGGCGGGTGGAGGTCGACTACGCGTCGCACTCGCCGATGGTCGAGTCGGTGCGTTCGCGGTTGGTCGAGCTGCTGGGGCCGGTGCGGCCGCGCACTGGGACCGTGCCGTTCTACTCGACGGTGACGGGTGGGGAGTTGGACACGGCGGGGCTGGACGGCTCGTACTGGTACCGGAACCTGCGGCAGATGGTGCGGTTCCGGTCGGTGGTGGACGGGTTGCTCGGTGCGGGGCACCACCTCTTCGTGGAAGTGAGCCCGCACCCGGTGTTGACGGGTGGTGTTCGCGACACGGCCGGTGAGCGGGCGGTGGCGGCGGTGGGGACGTTGCGGCGCGGGGAGGGTGGGGTGGCGCGGGTGCTCGCGTCGGTGGCTGCGGTGGCGGTGCACGGTGGGGTGGTTGATTTCGGGGTGCTGTACGGGGGTGGGGGGCGGGTTGGGTTGCCGGGGTATGCGTTCCAGCGGGAGAGGTACTGGGTGGGGGAGGAGGACGGGCCGGTCGCGGTGGTGTCGCGGCGGTTCGAGCCGGGGGCTGCGCTGCGGACGGTGCGGGGTGAGTGCGCGGTGGTGCTGGGGTTGCGCGAGGTGGACCGGGTGCTGGTCGACGAGCCGCTGCGGGCGCAGGGCTTCGACTCCACGATGGTGGTGGAATTGGCCGCCAGACTGCGTGAGACCACGGGTGTCGAGGTGACGGCCGCGCTGATCTACGACCACCCCACCCCTCGCCAACTAGCCGCCCACCTGGCGAAATCCGCCTCCACCGCTGCTTCCACCACCGCCACCACAACCACTACCGCCGCTACTGAATCTAGCACCGCTAGAAATCCTGCCACCGCTCCCGCTGCTATCACCACTACCGCTCTCACCAACGCCACCGACCCAGCAACCGCCCCCAAACCCTCCGCCGCTGCCGCCGACGCAGCCGCCGACGACGTAGCAATCGCCACCCGATCCGCCGTCGACGCCGGCGCTGCTACCGATGCGGCTGCTGCTGCGAACACCGCCGCTGCTACCAATACCGCCGCTGCCATCGGTGACGCCGCTGCCGTCGGTGCCGGTGCCTCCATTGCCGATGCTGTCGCTGCTACTATTTCTAGCAGTGCTAGCGATGGGGTTGGTGGGCGTGGTGCCGGCGGTGAGGTCGGCGCCCTTTCTGGCATCGCTATGAGTTCTAGCGGTGATAGAAATGCTAGCGGTGCTAATGGCCGGGTTGAGGGCGCTGTTGATGAGCCCATCGCGATCGTCGGCATGGCGTGTCGGTTGCCCGGCGGCGTGGATTCGCCTGAAGCGTTGTGGCGCCTCGTCGCCGAAGGTGTGGACGCGGTGTCCCCGATGCCCGCCGACCGGGGCTGGAGCCCGGCGGTGACCGGTGCGGGCAGGGCAGGCGGGTTCCTCGCCGACGTGGCCGGCTTCGACGCCGACTTCTTCGGCATCGCGCCGCGCGAGGCGTCGGCGATGGATCCGCAGCAGCGGCTCGCGCTGGAGGTCGCCTGGGAAGCCGTCGAACGGGCCCGGCTCGCTCCGACGGCACTGCGCGGCACGCGCACCGGGGTGTTCCTCGGCTCGATGGCACAGGACTACGGACCGCCGCTGCACCGCACCTCCGGCGAAACCGAGGGCTTCGCGCTCACCGGCACCACCCCGAGCGTCCTGTCCGGCCGCATCGCCTACGTCCTCGGCCTCACCGGCCCCGCGCTCACCGTCGACACCGCCTGCTCGTCCTCCCTGGTCGCCCTGCACCTCGCCGCCCAATCACTCCGCGCCGGCGACTGCGACCTCGCCCTGGCGGGCGGCGTCACGGTGATGTCCGAGCCCGGCCTGTTCGTGGAGTTCGCCAAGCAGGACGGCCTGTCGCCGGACGGCCGGTGCAAGGCGTTCGCCGAGGCCGCCGACGGCACCGGGTGGGCCGAGGGCGTCGGCGTGCTGGTGGTCGCCCGGCTGTCCGAGGCACGCCGGCGCGGCCTGCCGGTGCTGGCGGTGCTGCGCGGCAGCGCGGTGAACTCCGACGGCGCGTCCAACGGCCTCACCGCACCCAGCGGCACGGCGCAGCGCGAGGTGATCGGCGCGGCCCTCCGCCGGGCCGGGCTCGCCCCGGCGGACGTGGACGTGGTCGAGGCGCACGGCACGGGCACCCGGCTCGGTGACCCGATCGAGGCGGGCGCGCTGCTCTCCGCCTACGGCCGTGACCGCGCCGAGCCGCTGTGGCTGGGCTCGCTCAAGTCGAACATCGGCCACACCCAGGCCGCCGCCGGGGTGGCCGGCGTGATCAAGCTGGTGCAGGCGATGCGCCACGGCTCCGTGCCCGCGACCCTGCACGTGGACGCGCCGTCGTCCCGGGTGGACTGGTCGGCGGGCTCGGTGCGGCTGGTCACCGAACCCCGCGAGTGGCCGCGCGACGACCGGCCCCGGCGGGGCGCGGTGTCGTCGTTCGGCATCAGCGGCACCAACGCGCACGTCGTGCTGGAAGAGGGCGACGCCCAGGACGCGCCACCCACCGCGGACACCGCCCGGGTGGTGCCGTGGGTGCTGTCCGCCCGCAGCCCGGAAGCGTTGCGCCACCAGGCCCAGCGACTGACCACTGTGGACGGCAGACCTGCCGACGTGGCGGTGTCGCTGGCCACCACGCGCGGCCACCTGCGGCACCGGGCGGCGGTGGTCGCCGAGGACCGGGTGGCGGCGTTGGCGGCGTTGGCGGCGGGTGAGTCGGCCGAGGGCGTGCTGGTGGACACCGCCGTTCCCGTGCCCGCCACCGCCTTCCTGTTCGCCGGGCAGGGTGCGCAGCGGCTCGGCGCGGGCGCGGGGCTGGCCGCCGCGCACCCGGTGTTCGCCGACGCGCTGGCCGAGGTGTGCGACCTGCTCGACCCGCACCTGCCGCGCCCGCTGCGCGACGTCCTGTTCGGCGCGGACGCGGCGGCCCTGGACGACACCGGCTTCGCCCAGCCCGCCCTGTTCGCGCTCGGCGTCGCGATGGCCCGCCTGCTGGAGTCGTGGGGCGTCCGGCCGGACGCCGTGGTCGGCCACTCGGTCGGCGAGGTCGCCGCCGCGCACGTCGCGGGCGTGCTGTCGCTGCCGGACGCGTGCGCCCTGGTCGCCGCGCGGGGCACGCTGATGGCCGCCCTGCCACCCGGCGGCGCGATGGTCGCGGTGCGGGCCGGGCTGGACGACGTGCGGCCGGCCCTGGCGCACGGGCTGGTCGTCGCGGCGGTCAACGGGCCGCGCTCGGTCGTGCTGTCCGGCGAGGTGGACGCGGTGGCCGCGGCCGCCGCCGAACTCACCGCGCGCGGTCACCGGGCACGCGTGCTGCGGGTCAGCCACGCCTTCCACTCGCCGCTGATGGACCCGATGCTCGACCGGTTCCGCGAGGTCGTCGCCGGGTTGACCCCGCACGCCCCGCGCGTGCCGCTGATCTCCACCCTGACCGGCGCGCGCGTCGACGTCACCGACCCCGAGCACTGGGTGCGGCAGGTCCGCGAGCCCGTGCTGTTCGCCGACGCCGTCCGCGCCCTGGCCGACCTCGACGTCACGATCGCCCTCGACACCGGCCCGGACGGCTCGCTCGCCGCGATGGCGCAGGAGGCCGTCGAGGGTTCCCGGGGCGACGGCCTGGCGTGCGCGCCGACCCTGCGCAAGGGCCGCGACGAGGACCACGCGGTGGCTGAGGCGGTGGCCCGGCTGCACGTCCACGGCGTCGACGTCGACTGGGCGGCGTTCTGCGCCGGCACCGGCGGGCGCGTGGTCGACCTGCCGACCTACCCGTTCCGGCACGAGCGGTTCTGGTCGTCCGCGCCGGCCGCCGAGGTGTCGACCGTGGGCCTGCGGGTGCCCGGCCACCCGCTGCTCGGCGCGGCCACCGAGCTGCCCGGCACCGGCGGCGCGGTGCTCACCGGACGGCTGTCCGCGCACACCCAGCCGTGGCTCGCCGAGCACGTGGTGGGCGGCGCGGTGCTGCTGCCCGGTGCGGCGCTGGCCGAACTGGCGGTGCGCGCGGCCGACGAGGTCGGTGTGCCCGCGGTGGACGAGCTGACCCTGGAGGCGCCGCTCGTGCTGGGGGACGACCCGGTGACCGTGCAGGTCGTCGTGGACGGACCGGACGAGGACGGGCGGCGGGCGCTGTCGGTGCACGGCCGCGTCGGCGAGCACGGGCCGTGGACCAGGCACGCCCGCGGCGTGCTGGCCCCGACCGCCGCGCCCGTGCCGGACCTCGCGGGCGCGTGGCCGCCGCCGGGCGCGCGACCCGTGCCGCTGGAGGACTTCTACGAGCGCGTGGCCGCCGACGGGTTCGCCTACGGCCCGGCGTTCCGCGGCCTGCGCGCGGCGTGGCGGCGGGGTGACGAGGTGTTCGCCGAGGTGGCGGGCGCGGTCGAGACGGTCGGCTCCGACCGGTTCGCGCTGCACCCCGCCGTGCTCGACGCGGCCCTGCACGCCACCGCGCTGCTCACCGATCCCGCCCGGCTGCCCGGCCTGCCGTTCGCCTGGACCGGCTTGCGACTGCACGCCGCCGGCGCGACCGAGCTGCGGGTGCGGGTCACCGGCGTGGGACCGGGCGAGGTGGAGCTGGTCCTCGCCGACGCCACCGGCGCGCCGGTCGCCGCCGTCGACCGGCTCGTGCTGCGGGAGGCGCCGACCGGCGCGGCCCGGCCGGGTCCGGAGGCGTTGTTCCGGCTCGACTGGACCCCGGCGCCCGCCCGCGCGGTGCCCGCCGACTCCGTCGTGGTGGGGGAGGACCCGTTCGGCCTGCCCGCCGCCGACCGCTACCCGGACGTCGCCGCGCTGGTCAAGGCCGTCGCGGCGCGCGAGGTCACGCCGGCGCTGGCGCTGCTGCCCGCCTCGGGCGACGAGGTGGCCCGGGTGCTCGCCGAGCTGAGGCTGTGGCGCGAGCACGACCTGCCCTTCCCGCTGGCCGTGGTGACGCGGGGCGCGGTGGCCGTCGAGCCGGGCGAGTCGGTGCGCGATCCCGACGCCGCGGCGGTGTGGGGGCTGGTGCGCTCGGCGCAGGCGGAGGACCCGGGCCGGCTGCTCCTGGTGGACGTCGACGACGGCCCACCGCTGCTCGCCGACGAACCGCAGGCGGCGGTGCGGGCCGGCGCGGCGAAGGTCGCCCGACTGGCCCGCTGCCGCGCCGACGACGCCCTCACCCCGCCGGACGGCGCCTGGCGCTTGGACACCACCGCGCCCGGAACGCTGGACGCACTGGTGCTGCGCGCCCTGGACGCGCCCACACCTGAACCTGCTCCGGGCACGGTCCGGGTCGGTGTCCGGGCGGCCGGGGTGAACTTCCGGGACGTGCTCACCGCCCTCGGTCGCTACCCCGGCGAGCCGGGGCCGATGGGCATCGAGGGCGCGGGCGTCGTGCTCGCGGTCGGCGCGGGCGTGACCGACCTCGCCGTCGGCGACCGGGTGATGGGCCTGTTCGCGGGCGCGTTCGGCCCCGTCGCCGACACCCACCGGGACCTGCTCGCCCCCGTGCCCGCCGACTGGTCCTGGGTGCGGGCGGCGGCGACGCCGGTGGTCTTCCTCACCGCCTACCACGCGCTGGTCGAGGTCGCGGGCGTTCGACCCGGGCAGTCCGTGCTGGTGCACGCGGGCGCGGGCGGGGTCGGGATGGCCGCCGTCCAGCTCGCGCGCCACCTCGGGGCGGACGTGTTCGCCACCGCCTCCCCGACCAAGTGGGGCGCGCTGCGGGCCCTCGGGCTCGCCGACGACCGGATCGCGTCGTCCCGGACCCTGGAGTTCGCGACGCGGTTCCGCGCCGCCACCGGTGGCCGGGGCGTGGACGTCGTGCTGAACTGCCTGGCGGGCGAGTTCACCGACGCCTCCCTGGACCTGGTCGCGCCCGGCGGGAAGTTCGTCGAGCTGGGCAAGACCGACCCGCGCGACCCGGCCGACGTGGACTACACCGCGTTCGACCTGCTGGAGCTGCCCCCCGCGCGGATCGCGCCGATGCTGGCCGCGCTGGGCGGGCTGTTCGACGCGGGCGCGCTCACCCCGCTGCCCACCTCGGTCTGGGACGCGCGCCGCGCGCCCGAGGCGTTTCGGCACGTCAGCCGCGCCAAGCACGTCGGCAAGGTGGTGCTCACCGTGCCCCGGCCGTGGGACCCGGACGGCGCCGTGCTGATCACCGGCGGCTTCGGCGGGCTCGGGCTCGCGCTGGCCCGCCACCTCGTCGTCGACCGCGGCGTCACGCGCCTGGTGCTCGTCGGGCGCAGCGGTGGCGCGGGCCGGGAGGACGAGCTGGCCGCGCTGCGCGACCTGGGCGCGGAGGTGACCGCGGCGGCGTGCGACGTGGCCGACCCGGACGCGGTCGCCGCGCTCGTCGCGGGCGTCCCCGACCTCACGGCCGTGGTGCACGCGGCGGGCATCCTGGACGACGGACTGCTGGACGCGCTCACCCCGGACCGGCTGGCGGCCGTGCTGCGGCCCAAGGTGGACGGCGCCCGGGTGCTGCGCGAGGCGACCCGGCGCCTGGACCTGGCCGCGTTCGTGACCTACTCGTCGGTCGTCGGCACGCTCGGCGCCGCCGGGCAGGCCGCTTACGCCGCCGCGAACGCCCACCTCGACGCCCTGGTCCACCGCTGGCACGCCGAGGGCCTGCCCGCCCGGTCCCTCGCCTGGGGGCCGTGGACGAGCGAGGCGGGCATGACCGGCGGGCTCACCGACGCCGACCTGGCCCGCCTCACCCGGCACACCCCGCCGCTGGACGTCGCGCACGGCCTCGCCCTGTTCGACGCGGCGCTGGCGTGGACCGACCCGGCGGTCGTGGCGGCCAGGGTCGACGTGGACGCGATCACCGCCGACGCCGCGCCCGCCCTGCGCGGCCTGGGGCGCACCACCCGGCCCGTCGCCGTCGCGCCCGCCGCGTCCGGCGCGGCCGACCGGCTCGCCGCGCTGCCCGCGCCCGACCGCACCGCCGCCGCGCTCGACCTGGTGCGCCGCGAGGCCGCCGTCGTGCTCGGCCTGCCCGGACCCGAGCGGGTCGCGCCCGACCGGTCGTTCCGGGACACCGGGTTCGACTCGCTCACCGGGTTGGAGCTGCGCAACCGGCTCGGCGGCGCGACCGGCGCTCGGCTCGCGCCGACCGCCGTGTTCGACCACCCCACTCCTGCCGCGCTGGCCGGCCTGCTGCTCGCCGAGCTGGGCCTCGCCGAGACCTCCGAGCGGGCCGCCATCCTGGTCGAGCTGGACCGGCTGGACGCCCTGTGCTCGCAGGTCGAGCCGGACGCCGAGCTGCACCACCAGGTCGCGCTGCGGCTGACCTCGCTGCGGACCCGATGGGGCGTGCGCGACGAGCCCGCCGACTTCGACTTCGACCTGGCGGGCGACGACGAGGTGTTCGAGCTGCTGGACCACGAGCTGGGGCTCTCCTAGGGGCGCCGCGACTCTAGGGATTTCCCGGCGATCACCCATCGAGACTGAGCGGACGCGTACCCGTTCGTGTCGCCGTCGACCGTCGAGATGGGTTGGGTTGAATGGGCAACGAAGACCGGCTCCGGGACTACCTCCGCCGTGCCACCGCCGACCTGCGGCGCAGCAAGCAGCGGGTGCGGGACCTGGAGGAGCGGGACGGGCAACCGCTCGCCGTCGTGGCCACCGCCTGCCGCTTCCCCGGCGGGGTGGAGGACCCGGAGGGCCTGTGGCGGCTGGTGGCGTCCGGTGTGGACGCCACCACGCCGTTCCCCACCGACCGCGGGTGGGACCTGGAGGCGTTGAAGGAGCTGTCCGCGACCGACCGCGGCGGCTTCCTGCACGACGCGGCCGAGTTCGACGCCGAGCTGTTCGGGATCTCGCCGCGCGAGGCGCTGGCGATGGACCCGCAGCAGCGGCTGCTGCTGGAGGTCGCCTGGGAGGCGGTCGAGCGGGCCGGTGTCGACCCGCAGTCGTTGCGCGGCAGCCGGACCGGGGTGTTCGTCGGCGGGTTCGCGCAGGACTACGCGGCGGCGGTGAGCGGTGACGCGGAGGACTTCCGGCTGACCGGCAACACGACGAGCGTGCTGTCCGGGCGGCTGGCGTACGTGCTCGGCCTGGAGGGGCCCGCCGTCACGGTGGACACGGCGTGCTCGTCGTCGCTGGTCGCGCTGCACTGGGCGGTGCGGTCGCTGCGGTCCGGCGAGTGCGGCATGGCGCTGGTCGGCGGCGTCACGGTGATGGCCACGCCGTCGATGTTCGTGGACTTCACCCGGCAGGGCGGGCTGGCCGCCGACGGGCGGTGCAAGGCGTTCGCCGACGACGCGGACGGCACCGGGTGGGCCGAGGGCGTCGGCGTGCTGGTGCTGATGCGGCTGTCGGACGCCGTGCGCGAGGGGCGGCGGGTGCTCGCGGTCGTGCGCGGCACCGCCGTCAACTCCGACGGCGCGTCCAACGGCCTGACCGCGCCCAACGGGCCGTCGCAGCAGCGCGTGATCCGCGCGGCCCTGGACGACGCCCGCCTGTCGCCGTCTGATGTGGACGCGGTGGAGGGGCACGGCACCGGGACGTCGCTGGGCGACCCGATCGAGGCGCAGGCGCTGCTGGCCGTGTACGGCGGAGAGCGGGCCGAGCCGCTGCGGCTCGGGTCGCTGAAGTCGAACATCGGGCACGCGCAGGCCGCGGCCGGTGTCGGCGGCGTGATCAAGGTGATCGAGGCGATGCGGCACGGCGTGCTGCCGCGCACGCTGCACGTCCGGGAGGCGTCCACGAGGGTCGACTGGTCGGCCGGCGCGGTGCGGCTGCTGACCGAGGCCGAGCCGTGGCCGGAGACCGGGCGGCCGAGGCGGGCGGCGGTGTCGTCGTTCGGCATCAGCGGCACGAACGCCCACGTCGTGCTGGAGCAGGCCCCCGAGCCGGAAGCCGAGCCCGTACCGGGAACCGAGCCCGGAGCCGAACTCGAAGCCGGAAGCGAACCCGAGCCCGGAATCGCTGTCGGTCCGGTCGCCGTGCCGTGGTTGCTGTCCGGCCGCACCGAGGGGGCGTTGCGCGCCCAGGCCGCCAGGCTCCACGCGTGGGTGACCGAACGGCCCGAACTCGATCCCGCCGACATCGGCCGGGCATTGGCGGGCGCCCGTTCGGTGCTCGACCACCGGGCCGTCGTCGTCGGCGCGGACCGCGCGGAGCTGGTGGCCGGCCTCGCGGCGCTCGCCGCCGGTGACGCGGCGGCCAACGTCGTGAGCGGCGTGGCCGACGGCGAGGGCAAGGCCGTGTTCGTCTTCCCCGGCCAGGGCTCCCAGTGGGTGGCGATGGGCCGCGAGCTGTGGGAGACCTCGCCGGTCTTCCGGCAGCGCGCCGAGGAGTGCGCCCGCGCCCTCGCGCCGCACGTCGACTGGGACCTGGCCGCCGTCCTGCGCGGCGAGGCGCCGATGGACCGCGTGGACGTCGTGCAGCCCGCCCTGTTCGCGGTGATGGTGTCGTTGGCCGAGGTGTGGCGGTCGCACGGGGTGCGGCCCGCCGCCGTCATCGGCCACAGCCAGGGCGAGATCGCGGCGGCCGTGGTCGCGGGCGGGCTGTCGCTGGAGGACGGCGCGCGCGTCGTGGCGCTGCGGGCCACCGCGATCCGGGAGCGGCTGGCCGGTCGCGGCGGCATGGTGTCGGTGCCGTGGCCCGCGGCGCGGGTCGAAGCCCTGCTGGCCGATCACCCCGACGTGTCGATCGCCGCCGTCAACGGGCCCTCGTCGGTGGTCGTCTCCGGCGAGGTCGGCGCGCTGGACGCGGTGTTCGCCGAGCTGACCGCGCGGGACGTGCGCGCCCGCCGCGTGGACGTGGACTACGCCTCGCACTCGGCCCAGGTGGCCGAGCTGGAGCGACGGCTGCTCGCCGACCTCGCGCCGGTCGCGCCGCGCACCGGGACCGTGCCGTTCTTCTCCACCGTGACCGGCGACTGGCTCGACACCGCCGAGCTGGACGCCGGCTACTGGTTCCGCAACCTGCGCCAGACCGTCCACTTCGGACCGTCGCTGACCGCGCTGCTCGACGGGGGGCACGGGTTCCTGGTCGAGGTCGCGCCGCACCCGGTGCTGCGCGCCGGTATCGCGGAGGCGCTGGCCGAGACCGGCTCCGGCGTCTCCGTCGGCACGGTGCGCCGCGACGAGGGCGGCCTGCGCCGCTTCCTGCTGTCCCTGGGCGAACTCGCGGTGCGCGGCGGTCCGGTCCGGGTGGCCGACGCCCTGCCGGCCGGTCCGCTGGCCGACCTGCCCACCTACGCCTTCCAGCGCCGCCGCTACTGGCCCGCGCCCCGACCCGTCGCCGTCACCGAGGGGCACCCGCTGCTGGGCGTGCCGATCGAGGTGGTGGGCACCGGCCCGGCGGGGTCGGGGACAATGGTGTTCGGGACCCGCCTGCGGCCCGCCGCGCTGCCCTGGCTGAGCGATCACACCGTGGCCGGGGCCGTGGTGCTGCCGGGCACGGCGTTCGTCGAGCTGGCGGTGGCGGCCGGTGACGAGGTCGGCTGCCCGCGGGTGGCCGAGCTGACCCTGCGCGAACCGCTCGTCGTGCCCGCGCCCGGGGTCCGGGTGCAGGTCGTGGTCGGCGCGGACGAAGGCGGCCGGCGGACCGTGGACGTGCACTCCCGCGTCGGCGACGAGTGGGTCCACCACGCGTCCGGCGTGCTGGCGGCCGGCGGTCCGACCCCGGTGGCGAGCGGCGAGTGGCCGCCCGCCGACGCCGAACCGGTCGACCTCACCGGGTTCCACGACGGGCTGGCGGCGCACGGGTTCGGCTACGGGCCCGCGTTCCGGGGGCTCCGGGCCGCGTGGCGGCGGGGTGACGAGCTGTTCGGCGAGGTGGTGCTGCCCGAGACCGCGTCGGCCGAGGGGTACGGCCTGCACCCGGCGCTGCTCGACGCCGCCCTGCACGTCACCGCGCTGGTCGAGGGCCGGCCCGCCGGGCTGCCGTTCGCGTGGACCGGTGTCGACCTGCACGCGACCGGCGCGACGGCGCTGCGCGTGCACGTGACCGGTGACGTCGGGACCGGGTTCGCGGTGGAGGTGACCGATCCGGCGGGCGCGCCCGTGGCGTCGGTCGAGCGCCTGGTGCTGCGTCGGAGCGAGGGCGTGACCACGACGGGCGCCGCGCTGCGCCGCGTCGAGTGGGCGCCGGTCCCCGTCGGCGGGAACCGGGTCGAGGCCACCGTGCTGCGGGTCGGGTCGACGTCCGACGACGCCGGGGCCGAGGCCGGGGTGTTGTGCGCGCGGGTGCTGGGCGTGCTGCGGGAGTTCCTGGCCGGGCCGGACGGGCGGCTCGTCGTCGTCACGCGGAACGCCGTCGCCGCACGTCCCGGCGACGTGGTCGAGGACGTCGCGGCCGGTGCGGTGTGGGGCCTGGTGCGCAGCGCGCAGGCCGAGCACCCCGGGCGCATCGTGCTCGTGGACACCGACGACGACCTGGACGCCGTGCCGGACGTGGACGAGCCGCAGCTGGTCGTGCGCGGCGGCACGGTGTTCGCGGGCAGGCTCGCGCGCGTCACGCCGAGCGGCGGGGTGTCGTTCGGCGGCGGCACGGTCCTGATCACCGGTGGGCTCGGCGCGCTGGGCGGCGAGATCGCCCGCCACCTCGTGCGTCGGCACGGCGTGCGCGGCCTCGTGCTCACCGGCCGCACCGGTGGCGAGGTCCCGGGCGGGCTCGAAGGCGCCGACGTCCGGGTCGTCGCCTGCGACGTCGCCGATGCCGACGCGGTGCGCCGCCTGGTCGACGGCATCCCGGACCTGACCGCCGTCGTGCACGCGGCGGGCGTGCTGGACGACGCCCTGGTCACCGACCTGACCGACGACCGGCTCTCCCGCGTGCTCGCCGCCAAGGCGGGCGGCGCGTGGCACCTGCACCGGGCCACCGCGCACCTCGACCTGGCCGCGTTCGCCCTGTTCTCCTCGCTCGCCGGGACCCTCGGTCAGGCCGGGCAGGCCAACTACGCCGCCGCCAACGCCTTCCTCGACGCCCTCGCCGCCCACCGGCACGCGAACGGCCTGCCCGCGCACGCCCTGGCCTGGGGTTTCTGGGAGCTGCGCGGCGCGCTGACCGCCCACCTCACCGACCAGGACCTGACCCGGCTGGCCACCACCGGCATCCGCCCGCTGGCGACCGGGGACGCGCTGGCGCTGTTCGACGCGGCCCTCGCCGGCGCGGACCCGGTCGTCGTGCCCGCCCACTTCGACCCGACCGCGTTCGCCGACCGCCCCGACCTGCCCGGCGTCCTGCGCGGCCACCGCCGCCCGACCCGCCGCGCCGCCGCCACCGACCCCGCCGCGCCCGCCGACGCCCTGGCCGCCCTGCCCGCCGCCGATCGGGAGCGCGCGCTGGCCCGGCTCGTCACCGCGCACGCCGCCGCCGTCCTCGACTTCGCCGACCCCGACCAGGTGCCGCCGCACCGGGCGTTCCGCGACCTGGGCTTCGACTCGCTCACCGCGGTCGACCTGCGCAACCGCCTCGCCGCCGCCACCGGCCTGCGGCTGCCCGCCACGACCGTCTTCGACCACCCGACCCCCGCCGCCCTCGCCCGCCACCTGGGCGCGGAGCTGTTCGGCGCCGCCGGGGCCGCGACCGCGCCGGACGAGCCGGCGATCGCCGAAGCCGAGGACGACCCGATCGTCGTCGTCGGCATGAGCTGCCGCTACCCCGGTGGCGCGGACTCGCCCGAGGGCCTGTGGCGGGTCGTCGCCGACGGCGTGGACGCGATCGGCGACTTCCCGGCCGACCGAGGCTGGGACCTGGCCCGCATCCACCACCCCGACCGCACCCGCCAGGGCACCACCTACACCCGCTCCGGCGGGTTCCTGCCCGACGCGGGCGCGTTCGACGCCGGGTTCTTCGACATCCCGCCCCGCGAGGCGCTGGCCGTGCACCCGCAGCAGCGCCTGCTGCTGGAGGCGGCGTGGGAGGTCTTCGAGCACGCGGGCATCGACCCGAACTCGGCGCGCGGCACCCGGACCGGGGTGTTCGTCGGCGCCACCGGCACCGGGTACGCGCCCGGCACCGCCGAGGAGGCCGCCCACCTGGAGGGGCTGCACGCGGTCGGCACCGCGCCGAGCTTCACGTCCGGCCGGGTCGCCTACTTCCTCGGCCTGGAGGGCCCGGCCGTCACGATCGACACGTCGTGCTCGTCGTCCCTGGTCGCCCTGCACTCCGCGGTGTCCGCGCTGCGGGCGGGGGAGTGCGGCATGGCGCTGGTCGGCGGTGTCACGGTGCTCACCGACCCGTCGCTGTTCATCGAGTTCAGCAGGCAGGGCGCGCTGTCGGCGGACGGCCGCTGCCGGGCGTTCGCCGACGACGCGGCCGGCACCGGCTGGTCCGAGGGCGTCGGCGTGCTGCTGGTCGAACGGCTGTCGCGGGCCCGCGAACTCGGCCACCGGGTGTGGGCGGTGGTGCGCGGCACGGCGGTCAACTCCGACGGCGCGTCCAACGGCATCACGTCGCCGCACGGCCCGTCGCAGCAGCGGGTGATCCGCGCCGCGCTCGCCGCCGCCCGCCTGGCGCCGTCCGAGGTGGACGCCGTCGAGGCGCACGGCACCGGCACGAAGCTCGGCGACCCGATCGAGCTGCAGGCGCTCATGGCCACCTACGGCCAGGACCGCGAGCAGCCGCTGTGGCTGGGGTCGATCAAGTCCAACATCGGGCACGCGCAGTGGGCGGCGGGCATCGCCGGCGTCATCAAGATGGTCATGGCGATGCACCACGGCGTGCTGCCGCGCACCCTGCACGCCGACACGCCCACCACCCGCGTCGACTGGTCCGAGGGCTCGATCCGGCTGCTGCGCGAGGCCGTGCCGTGGGAGCCCGCCGGGAGGCCGCGCCGGGCCGGTGTGTCGTCGTTCGGCCTGAGCGGCGCGAACGCGCACGTCGTGATCGAGGAACCGCCCGCCGCCGCGGCCGTCCCCGCCGCGGAACCGGTGGTGCGGTCCACGCCGTGGGTGCTGTCGGCCCGCACGCCCGCCGCGCTGCGCGGCCAGGCGTCGCGGTTGGCGTCCTGGCTGGACGCGCACCCCGACGTGCCCGCCGACGCGGTCGCCCGGTCCCTGCTGCGGCGCGCGTCGTTCGACCACCGGGCCGTGCTGCTCGACCGGGACGCCGCGCACGCGCTGGCCGACGACCGGCCGCACGGCGCGCTGGTCCGCGGCGAGGCCGGCACGCCCGGCTCCGTGGTGTTCGTGTTCCCCGGCCAGGGCGCGCAGTGGGTCGGCATGGCGCTGGACCTGGCCGAGTCGTCCCCGGTGTTCGCGCGGCGGCTGCGGGAGTGCGACGAGGCGTTGTCCGCGCACGTCGACTGGTCGCTGTTCGACGTGCTCGGTGACGCGGCGGCGCTGGAGCGGGTGGACGTCGTGCAGCCCGCGCTGTGGGCCGTGATGGTGTCGCTGGCCGCCGCGTGGCGCGCGCTGGGCGTCGAGCCGGACGCCGTGCTCGGCCACTCGCAGGGCGAGATCGCCGCCGCGTGCGTGGCGGGCGCGCTGTCCCTGGACGACGGCGCGCGGGTCGTCGCGCTGCGGGCGCGGGCCATCGCCGAGGCGCTGGAGGGCCGCGGCGGCATGGCGTCGGTGGCGTTGCCGGTGGCCGAGGTGGAGGCCCTGATCGACGACCGGGTGGGCATCGCGGCGGTCAACGGGCCGCGCGCGGTGGTGCTGTCCGGCGAGGTCGACGCGCTGGACGAGCTGGTGGCGTCGCTGGTCGCGCGGGACGTGCGGGCCCGTCGCATCCCGGTCAGCTACGCCTCGCACTTCGCCGGGGTCGACGCGATCGAGCAGCGGCTGGCGGACGTGCTCGCGCCGGTCGCGCCCACCGCGTCCGGCATCGCGTTCTACTCCGCGGTGACCGGTGGCGCGCTGGACACCTCCGGCCTGGACGCCGCCTACTGGTACCGCAACCTGCGCGAGCGGGTCGAGTTCGAGGCGGCCGTGCGGGCCGCGGTGGCCGACGGGCACACCGTGCTGGTCGAGGTGAGCCCCCACCCCGTGCTCACCGCGAGCGTGCAGGACGTCGCCGGGCCGGACGCCGTGGTGCTCGGCACCCTGCGCCGCGACGACGGCGACGCCACGCGACTGCTGCTGGCCGCCGCCGAGGCGCACACGGCCGGCGTGCCGGTGGACTGGGCGGCGACCGTGCCCGGCGACGGGCTCGCGGTGCTGCCCACCTACGCGTTCGAGCACGAGCACTACTGGGTGAGCCCCGCCGACCCGTCGACCGCGGTCGACCCCGCCGACGCCGGCCTGTGGTCCGCGGTGGAGCGGGCCGACGCGGGCGAGCTGGCCGCCCTGCTGGACCTGGACGCCGACCGCCGGCCCGCGCTGGCCGAGGTGCTGCCCGCGCTGACCGCGTGGCGGCGCAGGCGCGGCGAGCAGTCCACAGTGGACAACTGGCGGTACCGGGAGGTCTGGCGCGCGCTGCCCAGGGCCCGGCCCGCCGCGCTCACCGGCGCGTGGCTCGTGGTCACCGCCGCCGAGGACACCGCCGCCCAGGCTGCCCAGGCCGCCCAGGACACTGCCGCCGAGGTCGCCGACGCCCTGCGCGCCGGCGGGGTCGACGTCCGGGTGGTCGTGCTCGACGCCGACTGCCACGACCGCGCCGTGCTCGCCGACCGGCTGGGCGACGTCACCGGCCTGTCCGGCGTCGTCTCGCTGCTGGCCGCCGCCGAGGAGCCGCACCCCGCGCACCCGGCGCTGGCGACCGGCCTGGCGCTCACCGTCGCCCTGGTGCAGGCGCTGGGCGACGCCGGCGGCGACGCGCCGCTGTGGCTGCTGACCCGCGGCGCGGTGTCGACCGGCGCGCACGACCCGCTGACCTCGCCCGTGCAGGCGCAGGTGCTCGGCGTCGGCCGGGTCGCCGCCCTCGAACACCCCGCGCGCTTCGGCGGCTGCCTCGACCTGCCCGACCGCCTGGACGAGCACACCGCGGCCCTGCTGCGCGCCGCGCTCGCCGAACCCGCCGACCTGGTCGCCGTCCGCCCGACCGGCCTGCACGCGCGCCGCCTGGTGCGGGCGGGCGCGGCCGACCGCGTCCGCGAGTACGCCCCGCGCGGCACGGTGCTGGTCACCGGCGGCACCGGCGCGCTCGGCCCGCACCTGTGCCGGTGGCTGGCCCGCAACGGCGCGGAACACCTCGTCGTCGTCGGTCGTCGCGGCGTGGACGCCGGGCTGGAGGCCGAGCTGGAAGCGCTGGGCGCCGAGGTCGAGTTCCCGGTGTGCGACGTGGGCGACCGGGACGCCGTGGCCGCCCTGCTGGCGCGGTTGGCGGCCGACGGCCGCGAGGTGCGGTCGGTGTTCCACGCCGCCGCGCTCACCGAGCTGGGCATGCTCGCCGACACCTCCCTGGCCGACTTCGCCGCCGTGGTGGACGCCAAGGTCGCCGGCGCGGCCAACCTCGACGCGCTGCTGCCCGCCGACCTGGACGCGTTCGTGCTGTTCAGCTCGATCGCGGGCCTGTGGGGCAGCGGCGACCACGGCGCGTACGCGGCGGGCAACGCCTACCTCGACGCGCTCGCCGAGCACCGCCGCGCCCGCGGCCTGACCGGCGTGTCCGTGCGCTGGGGCATCTGGGCCGACGAGCGCACGATGAACCGCCCGGACGTCGACCCCGAGCAGGTGCGCCGCAGCGGCCTGCCGTTCCTGGACGTCGACCTCGCGCTGGCCGCGCTCGGCGGCGTGCTGGACGCCGACGAGACCGTGCCCGCCGTCGCCGACGTGGACTGGCCGACGTTCCACGCCGTGTTCACCACCGGCCGCCCGAACGCCCTGTTCGACGAGGTCCCCGAGGTCCGCGCGCTGCGCGTCGCCCCGGAACCGGCGCGCGACGACTCCGACCTGGTCGCGAGCCTGCGCGCGCTGCCGCGCGCCGAACGGGACCGCGCGCTGCGCGAGCTGGTGCGCGGCGAGGCCGCCGCCGCCCTCGGGCACCGCGACGACTCCGCCGTGGCCGAGGACCGCGCGTTCCGCGAGGTCGGGTTCGACTCCGTGATGGCCGTCGACCTGCGCAACCGGCTCAACGCCCGCACCGGCCTGACGCTGCCCAGCACGGTCGTCTTCGACTTCCCCAGCCCGGCCGAGCTGGCCGACCACCTGCGCGTGCTGCTGCTGGGCGAGGACCGGGCCGTCGCCACCGTCGTGCGCGAGGCGAACGACGAGCCGGTGGCCATCGTCGGCGTCGGCTGCCGGTTCCCCGGCGGCGTCACCGCGCCCGAGCAGCTGTGGGACCTGGTGGCGGCGGGCGCGGACGTGGTCGGCGACCTGCCGGCCGACCGGGGCTGGGACGTCGCCGGGCTCTACGACCCCGACCCGGACCGCCCCGGCCGCACCTACACCGCGCGCGGCGCGTTCCTGCCCGAGGCGGGCGACTTCGACGCGGCGTTCTTCGGCATCTCGCCGCGCGAGGCCGTCGCGATGGAACCGCAGCAGCGGCTGCTGCTGGAGACCTCGTGGGAGGCGTTGGAGCACGCCGGCGTCGACCCGCGCTCGGTGCGCGGCAGCAGCACCGGCGTCTTCCTCGGCGCGGCCTACCAGCACTACGCCACCGGTGTCCTGACCAACGAGGACGGCTACGAGGGCCACCTGCTCACCGGCCGCGCGACCAGCATCCTGTCCGGCCGCGTCGCCTACCTCCTCGGCGCCGAGGGCCCCGCCCTCACCCTCGACACCGGCTGCTCGTCGGCGCTGGTCGCGCTGCACCTGGCCGCGCGGTCGCTGCGCTCCGGCGAGTGCGACCTGGCCCTGGCGGGCGGCGCCACGGTCATGACGTCGCCGGAGACGCTGACCGGGTTCAGCCGGCAGCGCGCGCTGTCGGTGGACGGCCGCTGCCGGGCGTTCGGCGAGGAGGCCGACGGGTTCGGCATGGCCGAGGGCGTCGGCGTGCTGCTGGTCGAGCGGCTGGCCGACGCGATCGCCAACGGGCACCGGGTGCTGGCCGTCGTGCGCGGCACCGCGATCAACTCCGACGGCGCGTCCAACGGCATGACCGCGCCCAACGGCCGCGCGCAGCAGCGGGTGATCCGGGCGGCGCTGGCCGACGCGGGCCTGGAACCGTCCGAAGTGGACGCCGTGGAGGCGCACGGCACGGGCACGCCGCTGGGCGACCCGATCGAGGCGCACGCCCTGCTGGCCACCTACGGCCGTGACCGCACCGAGCCGCTGTGGCTGGGTTCGGTGAAGTCCAACATCGGCCACACCCAGGCCGCGGCGGGCGTCGCGGGCGTGGTCAAGGCGATCTACGCGATGCGGCACGGCGTGCTGCCGCGCACCCTGCACGCGGACAACCCGTCCTCGCGCATCGACTGGTCGGCGGGCGCGGTCGAGCTGCTGCACGCCGACCGCCCGTGGCCGCGCACGGGCGCGCCGCGCCGGATCGGCGTCTCGGCGTTCGGCATCAGCGGCACGAACGCGCACGTCGTGCTGGAGCAGCCGCCCGCCGTCGTGGCGCCGGTCGGCGAGCCGGCCCCCGTGGCGGGGCCGGCGCCGTGGGTGCTGTCCGGTCGCACGGAGGACGCGCTGCGCGCCCAGGCGGCCCGGCTGCTGGACGCCGTGCGGGCCCGTCCCGGACTGGACCCGGCGGCCGTGGCCGCGGCGCTGGCCGGGCGGTCCGGCTTCGAGCACCGCGCCGTCGTGCTCGGCGTCGACCACGACGAGCGGTGCCGCGCGCTGGCGAGCCTGGCGCGGGGCGGCGAGGACCCGGCGGCGGTGCTCGGCACGGCGGCCGACCGCGGCGAGGCCGTGTTCGTGTTCCCCGGCCAGGGCGGCCAGTGGGTCGGCATGGCGCTGGACCTGGTCGCGTCGTCGCGGGTGTTCGCGGACCGGCTGCGCGAGTGCGACGCGGCGCTGTCGCGGCACGTCGACTGGTCGGTGCTCGACGTGCTGGCCGACGAGGACGCGCTGGCGAGGGTCGACGTGGTGCAGCCGGTGCTGTGGGCGGTCATGGTGTCGCTGGCCGAGGTGTGGCGGTCGCTCGGCGTGCCGCCCGCCGGGGTCGTCGGCCACTCGCAGGGCGAGATCGCGGCGGCCTGCGTGGCGGGCGCGCTGTCCCTGGACGACGCGGCGCGGGTGGTGGCGCTGCGCAGCCGCGTGGTGGCCGAGGTGCTGTCCGGTCGCGGCGGCATGGCGTCGGTGGCGTTGCCGGTGGCCGAGGTGGAGGCCCTGATCGACGACCGGGTGGGCGTCGCGGCGGTCAACGGGCCGCGCGCGGTGGTGCTGTCCGGTGACGTGGAGGCGTTGGACGAGCTGGTGGCGTCGCTGGTCGCGCGGGACGTGCGGGCCCGTCGCATCCCGGTCGACTACGCGTCGCACTGGTCCGGGGTGGACGAGGTGCGCGACGCGCTGGCGGAGGCCCTGCGCGGTCTCGCGCCCGCGTCGACCGACGTGGACTTCTACTCGGGCGTGCTCGGCGCGGCCCTCGACACGGCCGGCCTGGACGCCGACTACTGGTTCCGCAACCTGCGCGAGCGGGTCGACTTCCAGGGCGCGGTGCGGGCGGCCGGCCGCAAGGTGTTCGTGGAGGTCGGGCCGCACCCGGTGCTGTCGATGAGCGTGCGGGACGTGGCCGGCGACGACGCCGTGGTGGTCGGTTCGCTGCGACGCGGCGAAGGCGGCGCGGACCGGCTGCTGCGGTCGGTGGCCGAGGCGTGGGTGGCGGGCGTGCCGGTGCGCTGGGACGTCCTCGTGCCCGGCGTCGCGCCCGCGGAGGTGCCGACCTACGCGTTCCGGCACGAGCGTTACTGGCCCGTGCCGGACGTGGCCGACCAGGTCGGCGCGACCGTCGACAGCTGGCGCTACCGGGTCGACTGGACGCCCGTGCCGGTGGCTCCCGGGTCGGCGACCGGTCGCTGGGTGGTCGTCGCGCCCGAGGGCGTCGACACGGCGTGGGCGACCGCGCTGCTCGGGGACGCCGTGCTGGTGCCCGGCGGCGACCGGGCGACCCTCGCCGGGGCGGTGGCGGGGCTGGAACCGGCGGGCGTGCTGTCCCTGCTGGCCGCCGGCCCCGACCCGGTCGTGGCGACCACCGCGCTCGTGCAGGCGCTCGGCGACGCCGGCACCACCGCGCCGCTGTGGTGCCTGACCCGCGGCGGCGTGAACACCGGTGACGCGCCGGCCGACCCGGAGCAGGCCGCCGTGTGGGGCCTCGGCCGCGTGGTCGGCCTGGAGCACCCCGACCGCTGGGGCGGGCTGGTGGACGTGCCGCCCGGCGAGGTGGACGCGGGTCTGCTGGCCGCCGTGCTGACCGGCGCGGCGGGGGAGGACGAGGCCGCCATCAGGTCGGGCCGGGTCCTGGGCCGCCGGTTGGTCCGCGCGCCGCGCCGCACGGCCGTCCGCCCGGTGCCCACCGGTCCGGTGCTGATCACCGGCGGCACGGGCGCGCTCGGCGCGCACGTCGCCCGCCGGTTCGCCGCCGCCGGCGCGGACCGCCTGGTGCTGGTGAGCCGCAGTGGACCGGACGCGCCGGGGGTGGCCGCGCTGCGCGCCGAGCTCGACGGCGTGGACCTGCGGGTCGTGGCCGCCGACGTGGCCGACCGGGACGCGGTGGCCGCGCTGCTCGCCGAGCACGAGCCCGAGGTGGTCGTGCACGCGGCGGGCGTGCTGGACGACGGCGTGCTGGACGCCCTCACACCCGACCGGTTCGACGCCGTGTGGCGGACCAAGGTGGACGCCGCCCGGCACCTGGACGAGCTGACCCGCGACCGGGACGTGGCCGCGTTCGTGCTGTTCTCCAGCATGGCGGGCACGCTCGGCAACCCCGGCCAGGGCAACTACGCCGCCGCGAACGCCGCCCTGGACGCGGTGGCCGAGAACCGCCGAGCCGCCGGGCGGTCCGCGACCTCGGTCGCCTGGGGCCGCTGGGCGGAGATCGGCATGGCCGCCGACACCGCGCAGGTCGACGCGGGCGCCCGCCGCGACGGGTTCGGCGCGATGGCCGCCGGGCACGCCGTGGAGGCGCTGTGGGGCGCGCTCGCCGCCGACGAGACCACGCTGGCCGTGGCCGACATCGACTGGGCGCGCTGGCAGGCCGCCGGCGCGCGGCCGAGGTCCGCGCGGTTCGTCGGCGGGTTGCTGCCCGCGAAGGCCGAGCCGGTCGCCGGGACCGCCGCGGTCCCCGACCTGATGGCCGCCGTCCGGGAACGCGCCGCCGCCGTCCTCGGGCACGCCGACCCCGGCGCGGTCGACCCGCACGGCCGGTTCCGCGACCTGGGCTTCGACTCGCTGACCGCGCTGGAGTTCCGCAACGGCCTGGCGCGCGTGCTGGGCGTGAACCTGCCCGCCACCACCGTGTTCGACCACCCGACCCCGGCCGAGCTGGTCGCCCACCTGCAGACCCTGCTCGGCGGGACCGCCGCCGAGCCCGAGCGGCCGCGTGCCGCCGTGACCGCGGACGAGCCGGTGGCGATCGTCGGCATGGCGTGCCGGCTGCCCGGCGGCGTGGACAGCCCCGAGGCGTACTGGGAGCTGCTGATCGGCGGGCGGGACGCGATCGGCCCGTTCCCGACCGACCGCGGCTGGTCGGCGGAGGCGCTGCGCGGCAGCACCACCCGGGCCGGCGGCTTCCTGCGCGACGTGAGCGCGTTCGACGCCGGGTTCTTCGGCATCTCGCCGCGCGAGGCGCTGGCGATGGACCCCCAGCAGCGCCTGCTGCTGGAGACCGCGTGGGAGGCGTTGGAGCGGGCCGGCATCGACCCGGCGGGCCTGCGCGGCGGCGACACGGGCGTGTTCGTCGGCACGAACGGCCAGGACTACGGGAACCTGCTGCTCGGGTCCGGCGTGGAGCGCGACGGGCACGTGGGCACCGGGATCGCGGGCAGCGTCGTGTCCGGCCGGGTGTCCTACGCGCTCGGCCTGGAGGGGCCCGCGGTCACCGTCGACACGGCGTGCTCGGCGTCGCTGGTCGCGATGCACCTGGCCGCGCAGTCGCTGCGCTCCGGCGAGTCCGGGCTGGCGCTGGTCGGCGGCGTGTCCGTGATGGCGACCCCGTGGATCTTCACCGAGTTCAGCCGGCAGGGCCTGCTCAGCGCGGACGGCCGGTGCAAGGCGTTCTCCGACAGCGCCGACGGCACCGCGTGGGCCGAGGGCGCGGGCGTGCTGGTGCTGGAGCGGCTGTCCGACGCGCGGCGCAACGGGCACGAGGTGCTGGCCGTGCTGCGCGGGTCGGCGGTGAACCAGGACGGCGCGTCGAACGGCCTGACCGCGCCCAACGGCCCGTCGCAGCAGCGCGTGATCCGGCAGGCGCTGGCCAACTCCGGCCTGCGACCGTCCGAAGTGGACGTGGTGGAGGCGCACGGCACCGGCACGGCGCTCGGCGACCCGATCGAGGCGCAGGCGTTGCTGGCCACCTACGGCCAGGACCGCGAGCGCCCGCTGCTGGTGGGTTCGGTCAAGTCCAACATCGGGCACACCCAGGCCGCCGCCGGGGTCGCCGGGGTGATGAAGGTGGTGCTGGCGATGCGGCACGGCGTCGTGCCGCCGACCCTGCACGTGACCGAGCCGTCGTCGCACGTCGACTGGACCAGCGGTGCGGTCGAGGTGGTGACCGGGGCGACGCCGTGGCCGGAGACCGGTCGCGTGCGGCGGGCCGGTGTGTCGTCGTTCGGCGTGAGCGGCACCAACGCGCACGTCGTGCTCGACGCGCCGGAGGTCGTCCGGCCGTCGCGCGTCGGGGCGGCCGGTCCGGTGCCGTGGCCGGTGTCGGCCCGGTCCGAGGACGCGGTGCGCGCCGCCGTGGCCCGCCTCGGGGACGTCGACGCCGACCCGCTCGACGTCGGCCACACCCTCGTGACCGGTCGGTCGGACTTCGACCACCGCGTGGTGCTGCTCGCCGGGGCCGGCGAGGTGCGCGAGGTCGCCGCCGGGACGCCGGTCGGGGGACCGCTGGCGCTGCTGTTCGCCGGTCAGGGCGCGCAGCGGGTCGGCATGGGGCTCGGGCTGGCCGCGAGGTTCCCGGCGTTCGCCGACGCGCTGGACGGGGCGCTGGCCGCGACGGGGCTCACCCGGGACGTGCTGGACGACGCGGAGCGGCTGGCGGGCACGGAGTTCGCGCAGCCGGCGCTGTTCGCGTTCGAGGTGGCGCTGTTCCGGCTGCTGGAGTCGTGGGGCGTGCGGCCGGACGTGCTGGTGGGGCACTCGGTCGGCGAGTTCGCCGCCGCGCACGCGGCCGGGGCGCTGTCGCTGGCGGACGCGGGCCGGCTGGTCGCCGCGCGCGGCCGGCTGATGGCCGCGCTGCCGCCCGGCGGGGCGATGGTCGCGGTGGACGCGTCGGAGGACGAGGTCACGCCGTTCCTGGGTGACGGGGTCGTGCTGGGCGCGGTGAACGGTCCGCGCTCGGTGGTGCTGTCCGGCGTCGAGGACGCCGTGACGGCCCTCGCGCGGCGGTGGGAGCGGGAGGGCAGGCGCACCAAGCGGCTCGCCGTGTCCCACGCCTTCCACTCGCCGCTGGTCGAGCCGGTCCTGGCGGAGTTCGCCGAGGTCGCCGCCGGGGTGACCGCGCACGAGCCGCGCATCCCGGTCGTGTCCACGGTGACCGGTCGGCCGCACACGGCGTTCGACGCCGACTACTGGGTGCGGCAGGTGGGCGCGACGGTGCGGTTCGCCGACGCCGTGGCCGCCGCCGGCGCGGTGACGCTGCTGGAGGTCGGGCCGGACGGCTCGCTCGCCGGGGTGGCCCGGGAGAGCGCGCCGGCCGCCGAGGTGGCGCCGCTGCTGCGGCGCGACCGGGACGAGGTGGTCGCGCTGGCCGCCGCCCTCGGCCGCGCCCACGTGCGCGGGGTCGCCGTGGACTGGTCGGAGTGGGTCGCCGGCGGCCGGCTGGTCGACCTGCCGACCTACCCGTTCCAGCGGACCGCCTACTGGCCGGAGCCGACGCCCTCGACCGCCCTCGACCCCGCGGACGTGGCGGACCTGGCCGCCGAGCTGGACCTGGACCGCGACGCCCTCGACTCGGCGCTGGCCGCGTTGGGCGGCAGGCGGCGGGCCCGCGACCACCACCGGCTGGAGTGGCGGCCGGTGCCCGCCGGGACCGCGCCGACCGGCCGGTGGCTGGCCGCGCTGCCGGAGGACCCGCCGGACTGGGTGCGCCCGCTGCTCGACTCCCTGCCGCTCGACGTCGTCACGTCCGGCGACCACGAGGGCGTGCTGTCGTTCCTGGACGTGGCGGGCACGACCGCGCTCCTCGCCGGCGACCGCCCGGTGTGGTGCGTGACGCGGGACGCCGCGACGGACCCGGCGCAGGCCGCGCTGTGGGGCTTCGGCCGGGTCGCCGCGCTGGAGCACGCCGGCCGCTGGGGCGGTGTGCTGGACGTGTCGGCCGACGCCGACCCCGCCCTGGTCGCCGCCGCCCTCACCGCGGGCGAGGACGCCGTGGCCGTGCGGTCCGACGGGCTGCACGCCCAACGCCTGGCGCCCGTCACGACGACGGCCGAAGCGCCGTTGCCGCAGGGCGCCGTGCTGGTGACCGGAGCCACCGGCGCCGTCGGGTCGGCCGCCGCGCGGTGGCTCGCCGAACGGGGTGTGCCGCACCTGGTGCTGCTCACCCGCTCCGGTGACGCCGACGCCCTGGTCCGCGAGGTCGAGGCGCTGGGCGCGACCGCCGAGTCCGTCGCCTGCGACGTCACCGACCGGGACGCCCTGGCGGCCGTGGTGTCCGCGCGCGCCCTCACCGGCGTCGTGCACGCGGCCGGTCGCTGGGAGGGCGCGGTCCACCTGGACGAGCTGACCCGCGACCACGACCTGGTCCTGTTCGCGCTGCCCACCACGATCGCCGGGGTGTGGGGCGTGACCGGCCACGCCGACGACGCGGTCGCCGACGCCCGCCTGCGCGCGGTCGCCGAGCGCCGCCGCGCGCTCGGCCTGCCCGCGACCGTCGTGTCCTGGTCGCCGTGGGCCGGGTCGGCGTCGGCCGACCGGCTGCGCCGCGCCGGGCTCACCCCGCTGCACGGCCCGACCGCCGTGACCGCGCTCGCGACCGCCGGCGGTGACGTCGTGGTCGCCGACGTCGACTGGGGGCGCATCCCCCCGCGCCCGGTCGGCGCGCGCGTCCTCTCCGAGGTCCCCGGTGTGCGGATCGCCGCGGACCTCGGGGAGGACGTCCGGGACCGGCCGCGCGAGCAGGTCGCCCGCGAGCTGCTGGACACCGTGCGCGCCGCCGTGGCCGCGGTCCTGGACCACGGGTCGGCCGCGGCCGTCCCGGCCGACCGGGCGTTCCGCGACCTGGGGTTCGACTCGCTGACGGCGGTCGAGCTGCGGGACCGGCTCACCGCCGCGACCGGCCTGGCGCTGCCCGCGACGGTTGTGTTCGACCACCCCACGCCCGAGTCGCTGCGCGACCACCTGGTCACCGCGCTGCTCGGCGACCCGACCCCCGAGGAGGTCGACGGTCCGCGCGAGGTCTCCGACGACCCCGTTGTGATCGTCGGCATGGCGTGCCGCTTCCCCGGTGGCGTGGTCGACGCCGACGGGCTGTGGCGGCTGGTCGAGGAGGGCCGGGACGCGGTCGGCGGGTTCCCGACCGACCGGGGCTGGGACCTCGCCTCGCTGCGCACCACCAGCGCGGCGGCCGAAGGCGGCTTCCTCTACGACGCGCCGCTGTTCGACGCCGACTTCTTCGGCGTCTCGCCGCGCGAGGCGCTGTCGATGGACCCGCAGCAGCGGCTGCTGCTGGAGACGTCGTGGGAGGCCCTGGAGGACGCGGGCGTCGACCCCGGCGACCTGCGCGGCTCGACCACGGGCGTGTTCGTCGGCTCGACCGGCGCGGACTACCGGCCGCCCGCCGACCTGCGCGGGCACCTGCTCGCGGGCAACGCGGCGAGCGTGCTGTCCGGTCGGGTGTCGTACGTGTTCGGGCTGGAAGGTCCGGCGATGACCGTCGACACGGCGTGCTCGTCGTCGTTGGTGGCGTTGCACCTGGCGGCCCGGTCGTTGCGGTCGGGGGAGTCGTCGCTGGCGCTGGCGAGCGGTGTGACCGTGATGTCCACGCCGATCGCGTTCGAGGAGTTCACCCACCAGGGCGGGCTCGCGGCGGGCGGCCGGTGCCGGTCGTTCGCCGAGTCGGCCGAGGGCGTCGGCTGGTCCGAGGGCGTCGCGGTGCTGGTGCTGGAGCGGCTGTCGGACGCGCGGCGCAACGGGCACGAGGTGCTGGCCGTGGTGCGCGGGTCGGCGGTGAACCAGGACGGCGCGTCGAACGGGCTCACGGCCCCGAACGGGCCGTCCCAGCAGCGGGTGATCCGGGCCGCGTTGGCCGACGCCGGGCTGCGACCGTCCGATGTGGACGTGGTGGAGGCGCACGGCACCGGCACGACGCTGGGTGACCCGATCGAGGCGCAGGCGGTGCTGGCGACCTACGGCCAGGACCGCGAGCGCCCGCTGCTGCTGGGCTCGGTCAAGTCGAACCTCGGGCACACCCAGGCGGCGTCCGGCATCGCCGGGGTGATCAAGGTCGTGCAGGCCATGAGGCACGGGCTCGTGCCCCGCACCCTGCACGTGGACGCGCCGTCGTCGCACGTGGACTGGACGGCGGGCGAGGTGGCCCTGCTGACCGAGCCGGTGGCGTGGCCGGAGACGGGCGCGCCGCGCCGGGCCGGCGTGTCGTCGTTCGGCGCGAGCGGCACCAACGCGCACGTCGTCGTGGAGCAGGCTCCGCCCGCACAGCCGGAGCCCGCACGACCGGAGTCCGCTGCCGAGGTCGACGGGCCGCTGCCCGTGCTGCTGTCGGCGCGGAGCCCGGAGGCGTTGCGCGGCCAGGCGGCCCGGCTGCTCGGGCAACTCGACCACGTGGACCTCGCGGACCTGGCCGTCGCCTCGGCCCGCTCCCGCGCGCACCTGCCGCACCGCGCGGCCGTCGTGTGCGGCGACCGGGACGAGTTGGCGCGCGGCCTCACGGCGCTGGCCGAGGGGCGCTCGACCGGTGTGGTCGCCGCGCGCGAGCCCGTGCGGGCCTGGGTGTTCGCCGGGCAGGGCGCGCAGCGGGTCGGCATGGGGCTCGGGCTGGCCGCCCGGTTCCCGGTGTTCGCCGACGCGCTGGACGAGGTCGCCGCCCTGCTCGACCCCGAGCTGGACCGACCGCTGCGCGAGGTGCCGGCCTCCGACGACCTGCACCTCACCGGGAACGCCCAGCCGGCGCTGTTCGCCTTCCAGGTGGCGCTGGCGCGGCTGCTGGGGTCCTGGGGCGTGCGGCCGGACGTGCTGGTCGGCCACTCGGTCGGCGAGGTCGCCGCCGCGCACGTCGCCGGGGTGCTGACCCTGCCCGACGCCGCCCGGCTGGTGGCCGCGCGCGGCCGGCTCATGCAGGCGCTGCCGGTCGGCGGCGCGATGGTGGCCGTGCGGGCGACCGAGGCCGAGGTGGCGCCGCTGCTCACCGCCGGCGTGGCGCTCGCGGCGGTGAACGGGCCGGAGTCGGTCGTGCTGTCCGGTGTCGCCGAGGAGGTCGCGGCGGTCGCCGACCGGCTCGCCGCCGACGGGCGCAAGACCCGCGCCCTGCGGGTGAGCCACGCGTTCCACTCGGCCCTGATGGAGCCGATGCTGGCCGAGTTCGCCGAGGTCGTCGCCGGACTGCGGTTCTCGTCGCCGAGGATTCCGATCGTGTCGACGGTCGCGGTCGGCGCCGACCACGCCGACCCCCGCTACTGGGTCGACCAGGTGCGGGCCACCGTGCGGTTCGCCGACGCGGTCGCCGGGGCGCGGGCCGACGTGTTCGTGGAACTCGGCCCGGACGGGTCGCTGTCCGGCGCGGTGCGGCAGGTGCTGCCGGAGGCGGTGGCGGTGCCCGCGCTGCGCGTCGACCGGTCCGAGCCGGTCGCGGTGACCGAGGCGCTGGCCCGCCTGCACGCGCACGGCGTGGCCGTGGACTGGGCGGTGTTCCACGGTGGCCGCCGGGCCCGCCGGGGCGCGCTGCCGACCTACGCGTTCCAGCGCGAGCGGTTCTGGCCGAAGGACGCCGTGCCGACCGCCGACCCCGCGTCGGGCTGGCGCTACGGCCTGGACTGGGCGCCGCTCGACCTGCCCGCCGCCCGACCCGACCGGCTGGTGGCGGTCGCGCCGGACGCCGGGGACCCGTGGGTCGCCGACGTGCTGGCCGCGCTGCCCGAGGTCGAGGTGGTGCCCGCCGCCGGCGACGTGCCGGACGGCGCCACCGCGCTGTTCTTCGCGGTGGACGGGTCCGAGCGCGACGGCGTGCCGGCCGCCGTGCTCGACACCGCCGCCCTGCTGCGCGACCTCGGCGACGTCCCGCTGTGGTGCGTCACGCGGGGCGCGGTGGCGGTCGGCGACGAGACGCCCACCGTCGCCGGCGCGGCCGTGTGGGGCCTGGCCGGGGTGGCCGCCGCCGAACGCCCCGACCGGTGGGGCGGCGTGGTCGACCTGCCCGTCGAGTGGGACCCGGCCGCCGGGCCCGTGCTGGCCGCCGTGCTGGCGACCGGCGTGGAGGACCGGGTGGCGGTGCGCGGCACGACGGCGCGCGGCAGGCGGCTCGTGCGGTCGGCCGCCGCGTCCGCCGGCGCCTGGGAGCCGACCGGGACCGTGCTGGTCACCGGCGGCACGGGCGCGCTCGGCGGGCACGTCGCCCGAGGTCTGGTCGAGGCGGGCGCGCGGCGCCTCGTGCTGCTCAGCCGCAGCGGGCCGGACGCGCCGGGCGCCGACGACCTGCGGGCCGAGCTGACCGCGTCGGGCGCGCGGGTGGATCTGGTGGCGTGCGACGCCGCCGACCGCGACGCCCTGACCCGCGTGCTGGCCGACCTGCCCGACCTGACCGGGGTCGTGCACGCGGCGGGCGTGCTGGACGACGGCCTGCTCGACGGGCTCACGCCGGACCGGTTCGCCACCGTGTTCCGCGCCAAGCTCACCGCCGCGCGCAACCTGGACGAGCTGACCCGGGACCGCGACCTCGCGGTGTTCGCGCTGTTCTCGTCGGCGTCGGCGGTCCTGGGCAACGCCGGGCAGGGCAACTACGCCGCCGCCAACGCCGCCCTCGACGCCGTGGCCCACCGCCGCCGCGCCGCCGGGCACGCCGCGACGTCCGTGGCGTGGGGCGCGTGGGACGGCGGCGGCATGGCCGACGACCCGGCCGCGCGCGAAGCCGCCCGCCGGTCCGGGGCGCTGCCGATGGCGCCGCGCCGGGCCGTGGAGGTGCTGCGCGCCCTGGTGCTCGAAGACGCGCCGAGCGCCGTGGTCGCCGACATCGACTGGGAGCGCTACGGCTCGGTGCGCGGTGACGCCCTCACCGCCGACCTGACCGGCGCCGGGCGGCCCGCGCACACCGCCGCCGCCGACCTGCGGTCCCGCTTGGCGGCCGTGCCCGAGGCCGGGCGGCGGCAGCTGCTGCTGTCGCTGGTGCGCGCCGAGGTGGCCGACGTGCTGCGGCACAGCGGCGCGGACCGCGTCGCGGCCGACCGGACGTTCACCGACCTCGGGTTCGACTCGCTCACCGCGGTCGAGCTGCGCGACCGGCTGGCCGCGCTGACCGGGTTGACCCTCGCGGCGACGCTGGTGTTCGACCAGCCCACCCCGCTGGCCCTCGCCGAGCACCTGCACCGGGGGCTCGCCGACGTGCCGGCGCCCGTCGGCCGGGATGACGAGGGCCCGGACGACGAGGAGGGCCGGGTGCGGGCGCTGCTGGCGACCGTGCCGCTGGACCGGCTGCGCGACCTCGGCCTGCTGGACGCCCTGCTCGCCCTCGGCGACGACCCGGACGACGGCGGCGCCGGCCCCGACGCGGGCGACGACGCCGACCACGACGAGGACGACGAGGACGACCTGGCCGTGGCCGACATGGACCTGGACGCCCTGGTCCGAGCCGCGCTCGGCGCGGACCGCTGACCAACCGACCCCGAAGCGGAGACCCATGTCCCACTCCACCGACCAGGTCATCGAGGCGTTCCGGGCGTCGATGAAGGAGAACGAGCGGCTGCGCAAGCTCAACCGGCGGCTGGCCTCCGGTCGCGCCGAGCCGGTCGCCGTGGTGGCCATGAGCTGCCGGTTCCCCGGCGGCGTCACCTCGCCCGAGCAGCTGTGGGACCTGGTGGCGGGCGGCGTGGACGCGGTGGGGCCGCTGCCGGGCGACCGGGGCTGGGACCCGGCGGACCTGGCGGTCGGGCCGACCCGCGAGGGCGGGTTCGTGTCCGGGGTCGCCGACTTCGACCCGGCGTTCTTCGGGCTCACCCCGCGCGAGGCGCTGGCCATGGACCCGCAGCAGCGGCTGCTGCTGGAGACGTCCTGGGAGGCGTTCGAACGGGCCGGGCTGGACGCGACCGCCCTGCACGGCAGCCGCACCGGCGTGTTCGTCGGCACGAACGGCCAGGAGTACCTGGACCTGCTGGCGGCGGTCGGCGAGGACGGCAGCCCGCACGCGGGCACCGGCAACGCGGCCAGCGTGGTGTCCGGCCGGCTGTCCTACACGTTCGGGCTGGAGGGCCCGTCGGTCACCGTGGACACGGCCTGCTCGTCGTCGCTGGTCGCGATCCACCTGGCCGCGCAGGCGGTGCGGTCGGGCGAGTGCTCGCTGGCGCTCGCGGGCGGCGTCACGGTCATGGTCAAGCCGACCGCGTTCGTGCTCTACGGCCGGCAGGGCGCGGTCGCGCCGGACGGCCGGTGCAAGGCGTTCGCCGAGGGCGCGGACGGCGTCGGCTGGGCCGAGGGCGTCGGCCTGGTGCTGCTGGAGAAGCTGTCCGACGCGCGCCGCAACGGCCACCCGGTGCTCGCGGTGCTGCGCGGGTCGGCGGTGAACTCCGACGGCGCGTCCAACGGGTTGACCGCGCCGAGCGGCCCGGCGCAGCGGCGGGTGATCCGGCAGGCGCTCAAGGCGTCCGGCCTGTCGGCGGCCGACGTGGACGTGGTCGAGGCGCACGGCACCGGCACGTCGCTGGGCGACCCGATCGAGGCGCAGGCGCTGCTGGCCACCTACGGGCGCGACCGCGCGCGGCCGTTGCTGCTGGGCTCGGTGAAGTCGAACATCGGCCACGCGCAGGCCGCGTCCGGCGTGGCCGGGTTGATCAAGCTCGTGCTGGCGATGCGGCACGGCACCGTGCCCGCGACCCTGCACGCCGACGCCCCGTCGCGGCGGGTGGACTGGACGAGCGGCGCGGTCGAGCTGGTCACCGAGCCCCGGCCCTGGCCGGAGACCGGCGCCCCGCGCCGCGCGGCCGTGTCGTCGTTCGGCGTCAGCGGCACCAACGCGCACGTCGTCGTGGAAGCCGCGCCCCCGGCGGAGGTCGAGCCCGCCGGCCCGGCTCCCGGCTGGACGCCGTGGGTGCTGTCGGCCCGGTCCCGGGAAGCGCTGCGCGAGCAGGCCGCGCGGGTGCGCGACCACCTGGCCGGCCGCGACGACCGGCCGGTGGACGTGGCGTTCTCGCTGACCGCGACCCGCACGGCCCTGCCGCACCGCGCCGTGCTGCTCGACCCCGCCGACCTGGACGCGCTGGCGGCCGGCCGCCCGTCGGCCACCACCGCCGAGGGCGTCGCCGACGCCGACGCGGCCGGGCCGGTGTTCGTGTTCCCCGGCCAGGGCGCGCAGTGGGTCGGCATGGGCGCGCGGCTGCTCGACGAGTCGCCGGTGTTCGCCGCCCGGATCGGGGAGTGCGCCGAAGCGCTCGCCCCGCACGTGGACTTCTCGCCGGTGGACGTGCTGCGCGACGGCCTCGCGCTGGACCGCGTCGAGGTCGTGCAGCCCGTGTCGTGGGCGGTGATGGTCGCCCTGGCGGCGGTGTGGGAGGCGCACGGCGTCCACCCGGCCGCCGTCGTCGGCCACTCGCAGGGCGAGGTCGCGGCGGCGTGCGTGGCCGGCGGGCTGTCCCTGGCGGACGGCGCGCGGGTCGTGGCGTTGCGGGCGAGGGCGATCGGGCGGGCGCTGTCCGGGCGTGGCGGGATGCTGTCGGTGGCCCTGCCCGAGGCCGAGGTGGCGCCCCGGTTGGCGCCGGGGCTGTCGATCGCCGCCGTCAACGGGCCCGCCGCGGTCGTGGTGTCCGGCGAGCCCGCGGCGCTGGACGAGCTGGCCGGGTCGCTGGCCGCCGAGGGCGCGCGGGTGCGGCGGGTCGCCGTGGACTACGCCTCGCACTCCGCGCACGTGGACGCCGTGCGCGCCGACCTGCTCGCCGCGCTGGAGCCGGTCCGGCCGGTGACCGGGCAGGTGCCGTTCTTCTCCACCCGCACCGGCGGCTGGTTCGACACCGCCGGGCTCGACGCCGGGTACTGGTTCGCGAACCTGCGCGAGACCGTGCGGTTCGAGCGGGCCGTGCGGGACCTGGTCGCGGTGGGGCACCGGGCGTTCGTCGAGGTCGGGCCGCACCCGGTGCTCACCGCCGCCGTGCAGGGGACGGCCGAGGCCGCCGGGGCGCCCGTCGCCGCCGTCGGCACCCTGCGGCGCGACGACGGCGGGCTCGACCGGTTCACGCTGTCGCTGGGCGAGGCGTTCTGCGCCGGGGTCGCGGTGGACTGGTCCGGGTTCTTCCCCGGCGCGCGCCGGGTCGACCTGCCGACCTACCCGTTCCAGCGCACCCGGCTGTGGCCCGACCTGCCCGCGCCCGCCGTGAGCGGCCGGTTCCGCACGGGGTGGGCGCCGATCGGCCCCGGCCGCCCGCTCGACGGCACGTGGCTGGTCGCCGTGCCCGACCAGGAGTCCTGGCTCCCGGACGGCCCGGTGGTCCGGGTCGTGGTGTCCGAGGACCCCGCCGTCACCGCGACCCGGATCACTCAGGTGCTGGACGGCGTCGAGCCCGCCGGGGTGCTGGCGCTGACCGCCACGGACGACGGGGCCACGGGGGTCGCGCTGACGACGTCGTTGTTGCGCGCCCTGGGGGTTCTCGGCCTGTCGGCCCCGCTGTGGTGCGTGACGCGAGGCGCGGTGTCGACCGGTGACGACGACCCGGTGACCAACCCGGGCCACGCGGCGCTGTGGGGCCTGGGCCGGGTGGCCGCGCTGGAGCACCCGGAGCGCTGGGGCGGGCTGGTCGACCTGGTCGGCGACGAGCTCGTGCTGCCCGACGCGCCCGAGGACCAGGTGGCGGTGCGCCCCGGCGGTCTGCTCGGCCGTCGGCTCGTGCCGGTCACCGACAGCGTCGCCGCACCGGGGTTGAGCGGCACGGTCCTGGTGACCGGCGGCACCGGCTCGGTCGGGTCGCACGTCGTCCGCTGGGTCCTGGAGCACGGGGCGGAGCACGTCGTCGTCGTCGCCCGGGGCGCGCACGAGGGCGCGGCCGACGTGACGCCGGTGGCGTGCTCGGTCACCGACCGGGAGGCGCTGGCCGCCGCGCTCGCCGCGATCCCCGCCGACCGGCCGCTGACCGCCGTGGTGCACGCCGCGCGCGACGTGACCGACGGCTCTCTGTCCACATTGGACGAGGCGAGCCTGCTGGAACCGGTCCGCACGGCCGCGGCCGGTGTCCCGGTGCTGGACGAGTTGGCCGGGGACGTGCCGCTGGTGGTCTTCGGCGGCCTGGCGGGCGCGGTCGGCGGTCCGGGCCAGGCCGCCGCCGCGGCGGCGGACGCGGTGGCGGAAGCCGTCGTGCTGCGCCGCCGGGCGGCCGGTCGGCCGGGGGTCGCGGTGGCGTGGGCCGAGTGGGCCGCCGGGCGCGGCGCCGGGCTGGCGGGCGCGCTGGCCTCGCGCGGGCTGCCCGCGCTGCCGCCGGAACGGGCGCTCGACGCGCTGGGCTCGGTGTTCGGCGGTGGGCACGCGCAGCTCGTCGTGGCCGACTTCGGCTGGGAGCGGTTCGCGTCCTGGTTCGCCGCCGAGCGGCCCAGCCCGCTGTTCGGCGAGCTGGCGGCGTTCCGGCGGGCCGGCGCGGACCTCGTCGCCGAACCGGCCACCGGGTTGGCCGCCGAGCTGCGCGACCTGCCGCGGGACCGGGCCGTGCGCCGACTGCTCGACCTGGTGCGCGACACCGCCGCCGCCGTGCTCGGCCACCCGTCCGCCGCCGACGTGCCCGCGCGGCGCGCGTTCGGCGAGCTGGGCGTCGACTCGCTGACCGCCGTCGAGCTGCGCAACCGGCTGCGGACCGCCACCGACGCGCCGGTCGCCGCGACCGCCGTGTTCGACCACCCCACGCCCGAGGCGCTGGCCGCGCACGTCGCGGAACTCCTGCTCGGACCGGTCGCCGCCGACGTGGACGTCCCGGGCGTGAGCGGTTCCACCGCGGCCGACCCGATCGTGATCGTCGGCATGGCGTGCCGCTACCCCGGTGGCGTCGCGGACGCCGACGGGCTGTGGCGGCTGGTCGCCGAGGGGCGGGACGTCGTCGCGCCGTTCCCCACCGACCGGGGCTGGGACCTCACCGGCCTGGGCGCCTCCAGCGCCACCGCCGAGGGCGGTTTCCTGGACGACGTGGCCGGTTTCGACGCCGGCTTCTTCGGCATCTCGCCGCGCGAGGCGCTGTCGATGGACCCGCAGCAGCGGCTGCTGCTCGAAACGTCGTGGGAGGCGCTGGAGCAGGCGGGCGTCGACCCCGTCGGGCTGCGCGGCTCGGCGACCGGCGTGTTCGTCGGCGCGGTCGGCACCGACTACCGGCCGCCCGCCGACCTCCAGGGCCACCACCTGGCGGGCACGGTCGCCAGCGTGCTGTCCGGTCGGGTGTCGTACGTGCTCGGGCTGGAGGGCCCGGCGATGACGATCGACACGGCGTGCTCGTCGTCGTTGGTGGCGTTGCACCTGGCGGCCCGGTCGCTGCGGTCGGGGGAGTCGTCGCTGGCGCTCGCGGGTGGCGTCATGGTCATGTCCACCCCCGCCGCGTTCACCGGGTTCACCGCGCAGGGCGGGATGGCCCCCGGTGGTCGGTGCCGGTCGTTCGCCGAGTCGGCCGAGGGCACCGGCTGGTCGGAGGGCGTCGGCGTCCTGGTGCTGGAGCGGCTGTCGGACGCGCGGCGCAACGGGCACGAGGTGCTGGCCGTGGTGCGCGGGTCCGCGGTGAACCAGGACGGCGCGTCGAACGGGCTCACCGCGCCGAACGGCCCCGCGCAGCAGCGGGTGATCCGGGCGGCGCTGGCCGATGCCGGGCTGCGACCGTCCGAAGTGGACGTGGTGGAGGCGCACGGCACCGGCACCACGCTGGGTGACCCGATCGAGGCGCAGGCCGTGCTGGCCACCTACGGCGCGGAGCGCGCGGAACCGCTGCTCCTCGGCTCGATCAAGTCGAACATGGCGCACGCCCAGGCCGCCGCCGGCGTCGCCGGGATCATCAAGGTCGTGCAGGCGATGCGGCACGGCCTGGTGCCCGGCACGCTGCACGTCGACCGCCCGTCCCCGCACGTCGACTGGGCGTCCGGCGCGGTGCGGCTGGTCACCGAGGCCGTGGCGTGGCCGGAGACCGGTCGGCCGAGGCGGGCCGGTGTGTCGTCGTTCGGCGCGAGCGGCACCAACGCGCACGTGATCGTGGAACAGGCCCCGCCCGCCGAGGCGCGCCCGACGACCGCGACGGGCACGGTGCCGGTGCTGCTGTCGGCCGCCACCTCTGAAGGGCTGCGGGCCCAGGCCGAGCGGTGGCTGGACGTGGACGCCCGCGCGTTGGGCGACCTGGCGTTCTCGGCCGCCACGACCCGCGCGCACCTGGAGCACCGCGCCGCCGTCGTGTGCGCGGACCCGGCCGGGCTGCGGCACGGCCTGGCCGCGCTCGCCGCCGGCGAGACCGCGCCGGACGTGCTGGTCGGCCGGGCCGATCGCGCGCCGACGACCGCGTTCGTGTTCGCGGGCCAGGGCGCGCAGCGGACCGGCATGGGCGCGGGGCTGGTCCGGTTCCCGGTGTTCGCCGCCGCGTTCGACGAGGTGTGCGCGCGGCTCGACGTGGACGTGCGGTCGGGCGACCCGGACGACACCGGCGTCGCGCAGCCGGCGCTGTTCGCGTTCGAGGTGGCCCTGTTCCGGCTGCTGGAGTCGTGGGGCGTGCGGCCGGACGTGCTGGTGGGGCACTCGGTCGGCGAGATCGCCGCCGCGCACGTCGCGGGCGTGCTGTCGCTGGACGACGCGTGCCGCCTGGTCTCGGCGCGGGCCCGGCTGATGGCCGCCCTGCCCGCCGGCGGCGCGATGCTGTCGGTGCGCGTGCCCGAGGACGTGGTGGCGCCGCTGCTGCCGGACGGCGTGGTCGTCGCCGCGGTCAACGCGCCGGATGCCGTGGTCGTCGCCGGACCGGCGGACGCGGTGGCCGAGGCCGGTCGTCGGCTGGCGGGGTTCCGCACCCGGCCGCTGCGGGTCAGCCACGCGTTCCACTCACCGCTGGTCGAGCCCGTGCTGGACGACCTGCGCGCCGCACTGGCCGGTATCTCGTTCGAGCCGCCCGCCATCCCGCTGGTGTCCACGGTGACCGGCGAGCCGTCCGACATGTCCGCAGTGGACTACTGGGTGCGCCAGGTGCGCGAGCCGGTGCGCTTCGCCGACGCGGTCGCCGCGCTCGACGTCGACACCGTCGTCGAGATCGGCCCCGACGGCTCGCTGTCCGCCGCCGTCCAGGACACCGCCGGCCCGGACGTGCTGGTCGTGCCCCTGGCCCGCCGCGACACCGCCGAGGACACCGCCCTGCTCACCGGCTTGGCCCGCCTGCACACCCGCGGCGTCCCGGTGGACTGGGCGGCGGTGATGCCCGGCAACCGGGTCGCGCTGCCCACGTACGCGTTCCGGCACGAGCGGTACTGGCCGACCAGGTTCGCCGCCGACGAGGTGGGGACGGTCGGCCTCGACGCCACCGGGCACGCGCTGGTGGGCGCGGCGACCCCGCTGCCGGACTCGGACGGAGTGCTGCTGACCGGCAGGCTGTCCCGGCACACCCACCCGTGGCTGGCCGACCACCGGGTCGGTGACACGGTCCTGTTCCCCGGCACCGGTTTCCTCGACCTGGCGTTCCGGGCCGGTGACGAGGTCGGCTGCCCGAGGGTCGCCGAGCTGACGCTCGAACAGCCGTTGTTGCTGCCCGAGGACGGCGCGGTGCGGGTGCAGGTGGTCGTCGGTCCGCCGGACGGCGGTGGGACGCGCACGCTGGCCGTGTTCGGGCGCCCGGACGGCCAGGACGCGCCGTGGACCCGGTACGCGGGCGGCCTGCTGTCGCCGGAGGCGGTGGCGGGCGAGGCGCTGGACGGCCCGTGGCCGCCGGTCGGGGCCGAGCCGATGGACCTCGACGGCTTCTACGAGCACCACGCCGACCGCAACTTCCACTACGGCCCGGTGTTCCGCGGGCTGACCGCCGTGTGGCGGCGCGGTGACGACGTGTTCGCCGACGTGGTGCTGCCCGGTCACGAGCAGGGCGCGGCGGAGGGTTTCGGTTTGCACCCGGCGCTGCTCGACGCCGCGCTGCACACCACGTCGTTCGCCCACCCCGACACGGACCCCAAGCAGCTGCCGTTCTCGTGGAGCGGTGTGGCGCTGCACGCCACGGGCGCGGGCAGGCTGCGGGTGCGGCTCGCCTCGGCCGGTCCGGACTCGGTGACGCTGGCAGTCGCCGACGCCACCGGGGCCCCGGTGGCGACGATCGGCGCGCTGGTGCTGCGGCCGGCGGACACCGGCTCGCCGCGCGGCCGCGCCGAAGGCCCGCACTCGCTGCTCTGGATCCCGGTCGAGACGGCCGAGACACCTGCTAGCAAATCTAGCGACGCTCTGCTTGCTAGCGGTGCTAGTAAAAATGGCGCCGAAAGCATCGCGATCACCGAAAGCGCCGAAAGCGCCGAAAGCGGCAGGAGCGCCGGGAGTGCCGGGAGTGCCGGGAGCGGCAGGAGTGCCGAAAGCGTTGGGAGCGCCCAACACGTCGCGCGCGCCGATGCGGTCGACCTGGTGGTACTTGCCTCGGCCTCCGCCCCCGTCCCCGCTTCGGCCCTCACCTCCGCCTTCACCTCCGCTTCGGCCCCCGCTTCCGCCTCTGCCCCCGCTTCCGGCGACTCCACTGCTCCCAGCACCTCCACCACCCTCGGCATCTCCGGGCGGCACGTGGTTGATGCCGAGACCCTCGCTGCCGACCTCGCCGCCGGCGCGCCCGCGCCCGCCTTCGCCGTGCTGCCGGTCCCCGCCGAGGAGGGCGTCACCGCGACCGTGCTGGAGGCCCTGCGCGACTGGGCGGCCCGCGACGAGCTGGCCGCCGTCCCGCTGCTGGTGCTCACCCGCGACGCGGTCGCGGCGAGCCCGTCCGACGCCCTGACCGGGCTCCCGGCCGCCCCCGTCTGGGGGCTGGTGCGCTCGGTCCAGTGGGAGGAACCGGGCCGGTTCCTCCTCCTCGACCACGACGGCACCGCGGACGACGCGCTGCTGGCCGCCGCCGTCGCGTCCGGCGAGCCGCAAGCCGCCGTGCGCCGGGGCGCACTCCTCGCGCCGCGCATCGCCCGACCCGCACCCGGCGACGTCGTCGCCCTCCCGCCCGGCCTCGGGCTCGGCACGGGCTGGCGGCTCGACGCGACCGGCACCGGCGCGGTCGACGGCATCGCGGCCGTGCCGGTGGACGTGCCCGCGCCCGGCCCCGGCGAGGTGCTGATCGGGATGCGCGCGGCCGGTGTGAACTTCCGGGACGTGCTGTCCGTGCTCGGCCTCGCGGCGGGCGCCGAACCCGGCCCGCTCGGTGTCGAGGGCGCGGGCGTGGTGCTGGAGGTCGGGTCGGGCGTCACCGACCTCGTGCCCGGCGACCGGGTGATGGGCGTGCTGTCCGGCGCGTACGGGCCGCGCGCGCTGGCCGACCGCCGCACCGTGGCGAAGGTCCCGGACGGCTGGTCGTGGACCGACGCGGCGACCGTGCCCATGGCCTACCTGACCGCCTACTACGCGCTGGTCGACCTGGTGGGGCTCAAGCCGGGCGAGTCGGTGCTGGTGCACGCGGGCGCGGGCGGTGTCGGCATGGCCGCCATCCGCCTCGCCCGGCACCTCGGGGCCGAGGTCTACGCCACGGCCGGCCCCGGCAAGTGGGCCGCGCTGCGCGAACTGGGCGTGCCGGACGAGCGGATCGCGTCGTCGCGGACCCTGGACTTCGCGGAGCGGTTCCGCGCGGCCACCGGCGGGCGCGGCGTCGACGTGGTGCTGAACTCGCTGGCGGGCGCGTTCACCGACGCGTCGCTGGCCCTGCTCGCGCCCGGCGGCCGGTTCGCCGAGATGGGCAAGTCCGACGTCCGCGACCCCGCCGACCACCCCGGCATCACCTACACCGCGTTCGACACCGTCGAGGCCGGGCCGGACCGCCTCGGGCGGATGTTCGCCGAACTCCTCGCCCTCGACGCCGTGCGCCCGCTGCCCGCGACGACCTGGGACGTCCGCCGCGCGCCGGAGGCGTTCCGGCACGTCAGCCAGGCCAAGCACACCGGCAAGGTGGTGCTCGCCCTGCCCGCGCCGTGGCGGACCGACGGCACCGTGCTGATCACCGGCGGCACCGGCGCGCTCGGGTCCCGGCTGGCCCGGCACCTCGTCGCCGAGCACGGCGCGACCCGGCTGCTGCTGCTCGGCAGGCGCGGACCGGACGCGCCCGGCGCGGCGGAGCTGCGCGCCGACCTGACCGCCGCCGGCGCGGTGGTGGACGTGGTCGCGTGCGACGTCGCCGACCCGGACGCGGTGGCCGCCGTGCTGGCCGCCGTGCCCGCCGAGCACCCGCTGACCGCCGTGGTGCACGCGGCGGGCGTGCTGGACGACGGCGTGCTGTCCGCGCTCACCCCGGAGCGGCTGGCGACCGTGCTGCGGGCGAAGGCGGACGCGGCGCTCGTCCTCGACCGGCTCACCCGGGACGCCGACCTCGCCGCGTTCGTCACCTACTCGTCCGTCGTCGGCACGGTCGGCGGACCCGGTCAGGGCAGCTACGCCGCCGCCAACGCGTTCCTCGACGCCCTCGCCCAGCACCGCCGGGCCCGCGGACTGCCCGGCCAGTCGCTGCGCTGGGGACCCTGGACGGCCGAGGCGGGCATGACCGCGACCCTCGGCGGCGCGGCGGGCCGCTCCGGCACCCGGCCGCTGTCGTGGGCCGACGGGCACGCCCTGTTCGACGCCGCGCTGGCCGCCGCCGACCCGGCGCCGCTGCCGGTGCGGTTCGACCAGGCCGGGTTGCGCGCCAACGCCGACCTGCCGCCGCTGCTGAGCGGCCTGGTCGCGGGGACCGCCCGCCGGGCCGCCGCGACCGAGGCGCTGGACGCGGCGTCCTTCGTGGACCGGCTGGCCGGGTTGACGCCCGGCGAGCGCAGGCGCGCCCTGGTCCGGTTCGTGCGCGAGCAGGTGGCCGCCGTGCTCGGGCACCGGTCCGCCGACGTCGTGGAGGCCGACCGCGGCTTCACCGACCTCGGGTTCGACTCGCTGACCGTGGTGGAGCTGCGCAACCGCGTCAACGGCGCGACCGGGCTGCGGCTGGCCGCGACCACCGTGTTCGACCACCCGACCCCGACCGCCCTGGCCGCGCACCTGCTGTCGCTGCTGGAACCCGGGTTCGAGGCCGTGCCGGACGCGCACCTGGCCGACCTCGCCGCCCTGGAGGCCGCCGTGTCCGGCGGCCTGCCCGAGGCGGCGCGCGACGAGGTGGCCGAGCGGTTGCGCGCCCTGCTCGACCAGCTGGCGCCCGCGCCCGCCACCGGCGCCGGCTTCGTCGACGTGATCGACGACGCCAGCGACGACGAGATCTTCGAGTTCATCGACCGCGAGCTGCGCGGTACGTGACGCCCGACCGCGAGAGGGACCCCGATGGCCAGCGAGAACCAGCTCCGTGACTACCTGAAGCGGGTCACCGCCGACCTGCACCGCACCAGGACCAGGCTCGACGAGGTGCGGTCGCGGGCCGTGGAGCCGGTGGCTGTCGTCGGCATCGGCTGCCGCTTCCCGGGCGCGGCCGGGCCCGCCGCGTTCTGGGACCTGGTGGCGTCCGGCGCGGACGCCACCGCGGCGGTCCCGGCCGACCGGGGCTGGCCCGCCGCGCACCGGCGGTGGCGCGGCGGGTTCCTCGACGGCGTCGACCTGTTCGACGCCGACTTCTTCGGCATCCCGCCGCGCGAGGCCGTGACCATGGACCCGCAGCAGCGGTTGCTGCTGGAGACGACGTGGGAGGCGGTCGAGCACGCCGGGATCGACCCGTCGTCGCTGCGCGGGTCGCGGACCGGGGTGTTCGTCGGCACCAGCGGCCAGTCCTACCCGGAGCTGCTGCGCGGGTCGGCGCAGCGCGACGAGGGGCACGTCAGCACCGGCAACACCGCGAGCGTGCTGTCCGGGCGGATCTCCTACGTGCTCGGCCTGCACGGGCCCACCGTCACGGTCGACACGGCGTGCTCGTCGTCGCTGGTGGCGCTGCACCTGGCGGTGCGGGCGCTGCGCGGCGGCGAGTGCGACCTGGCGCTGGCGGGCGGTGTCGCGGTCGTCGCCGCGCCCGAGGTGTTCGGCGAGTTCGACCGGCAGGGCGGCATCGCGGGCGACGGGCGGTGCAAGGCGTTCTCCGCCGACGCCGACGGCACCAGCTGGGCCGAGGGCGTCGGCGTGCTGGTGCTGGCCCGGCTGTCGGTGGCGCGGTCGCTCGGGCACCCGGTGCTGGCGGTCGTGCGCGGGACGGCGGTCAACTCGGACGGCGCGACCAGCGGGCTGACCGTGCCCAACGGGCCGGCGCAGCAGCGGGTGATCCGGGCGGCGCTGGAGGACGCCGGCCTCGCGCCGTCCGACGTGGACCTGGTGGAGGCGCACGGCACCGGCACGTCGCTGGGCGACCCGATCGAGGCGCAGGCCCTGCTCGCCACCTACGGCCAGGGCCGCGAGACGCCCGTGCGGCTGGGTTCGGTGAAGTCCAACATCGGCCACGCCCAGGCGGCGGCCGGTGTGGCCGGGGTGATCAAGGTCGTGCAGGCGCTGCGGCACGAGCTGCTGCCGCGCACCCTGCACGTCGGCACGCCGACGCCGCACGTCGACTGGTCGGCCGGCGCGGTGTCGCTGCTGGACGCCGAACAGGCGTGGCCGCGCGGTGACCGGGCCAGGCGGGGGGCGGTGTCGTCGTTCGGGTTCAGCGGGACCAACGCGCACGTGGTGCTGGAGGAGGCCCCGCCCGCCGAGGACCCGTCCACTGAGGACTCACCTGTCGGGGTGCCTGACCGGGACCTGCCTTTCGTGCTGTCGGGCCGCACCCCGGCGGCGTTGCGGGCCCAGGCGACGGCGCTGGCCGGGTTCCTGGACTCGGCCGGCGGTGTGCGGGACGCGGACGTCGCCCGCGCGCTGACGACCGGCCGTGCGGCGTTCGAACACCGGTTGGCGCTGGTGGGGGAGGACGCGGCGGCACGGCGGGCGGCGTTGAGCGGGTGGCTGGCCGAAGGCGCGGCGCCGGGGGCGATCACCGGGACGGCCGCCGTCGATCCCGGCGTGGTGTTCCTGTTCGCGGGGCAGGGTTCGCAGCGGGCGGGCATGGGGTTGGGGCTGGCGGCCCGGTTCCCGGTGTTCGAGGAGGCGTTGGACGAGATCGCTGCGATCGTGGACCCGTTGCTGGGTCGTTCGCTGCGCGAGGTGCTGGCGGCGGGTGAGGCCGACACGGCTTCGGTGCAGCCCGCGCTGTTCGCGGTCGAGGTGGCCCTGTTCCGGCTGCTGGAGTCGTGGGGCGTCCGGCCGGATTCCCTGGTCGGTCACTCGGTGGGTGAGTTCGCGGCGGCCCACGTGTCGGGTGTGTTCAGCCTGGAGGACGCCTGTCGCCTGGTGGTGGCGCGTGGCCGGTTGATGGCGGCGTTGCCGGTCGGCGGCGCGATGGTGGCGGTGCAGGCGTCCGAGGACGAGGTTTCGCCCTACCTGGACGACGTCGTCGCGTTGGCGGCGGTGAACGGTCCGCGCGCGGTGGTGCTGTCCGGTGAGGAGTCGGCGGTGCTGGCCGCCGCGTCGGAGTTGGCCGAGCAGGGCCACCGGACGCGCAGGCTGTCGGTGTCGCACGCCTTCCACTCGCCCCTGATGGAGCCGGTGCTGGAGGGGTTCCGGGCGGCGTTCGACGGGGTGTCGTTCGGCGTGCCGTCGATCCCGGTGGTGTCGTCGGTGACCGGCGCGGTGGCCGACGTGGCGAACGCCGAGTACTGGGTGCGGCAAGCCGTCGAACCGGTGCGGTTCGCCGACGCGGTGCGCGCGGCCGTGACCGGTGACGAGTGCGTGCTGGTGGAGGTCGGCCCGGACTCGACGTTGAGCGCCGCCGCGCCGGGGGCCGTGCCGTTGCTGCGCAGGAACCGCGACGAGGAGCAGGCCGTCGTCGGCGCGCTGGCGCGGCTGCACGTGGCGGGGGTGCGCGTCGACTGGGCGGCGTTGCACGGCAGGGGCGCGCACGTCGACCTGCCGACCTACCGGTTCCAGCGGGAGCGCTTTTGGCCGGACCCGCTCGACCAACCCGCTCCCGGCCTCGGCCACGAGGTCGAGTGGGTGCCGCGCGAGGTCGACGGAGTGCTGAGGGGTTCGTGGCTGGTGATCGGCCCGGACGCCGGTCTCGCCACCCACCTCGGCGCCGACCACCTCGACGGCGGCGCGGACCGGGCGGCGGTGGCCGCGCTGGTGGGGGAGCGCCGTCCGGCCGGCGTGGTCGTGACCGGTGGTGCGGCCGAGTTCCTGGCGGTGCTCCAGGGGCTGGGGGACGTGGGCAGCACGGCTCCGGTCTGGTGCGTCACGCGGGGCGCGGTCGCCCTGCCCGGCGACCCGGCCGCCGACCCGGCCCAGGCCGCCCTGTGGGGCCTCGCCGCCGTCGCCGCGGTCGAGCACCCGGACCGCTGGGGCGGGATCGTCGACCTGGCGGTGGGGGAGAACCCCCGCCGCCTGGCCGCCGTGCTGGCCGCCGGGGAGGACCAGGCGGCGCTGCGCGGCGACCGCGTGCACGCACGCCGACTCGTGCCCGCGGATTCCGAGCCGACCGGGAAGCGGGAGCACGGCACGGTCCTCGTCACCGGCGGCACGGGCGCGATCGGCCAACACCTCGCCCGCCGCGCCTCCCACGCCCGCCACGTAGTCCTGGTCCGCAACCACGACACCACTGCCACGTCGGTCGCCGCGCCGGCCGCCGACCCGACCGCCGATCCCACCGCCGACCTGGTCGCCGAGCTGGAACAGCACGGCGCCGAGGTCACCGTCGTCACGTGCGACCTGGCCGACGAGACCGCCCTCGCCACCCTCGCCGAACTCGGCCCGTTCACCGGCGTCTTCCACGCCGTCCGCACCACCACCGACGGCGTCCTCGACAACCTCGACCCCGCCACGACCACCACCACCCTCGCCCACGCCACCGCCTGCCTCCGCACCGCCGCCACCCTGGCCGCGGGCGCGTCCGAGTTCGTCGTCACCGCACCCCTCGCCGCCCTGCTCGGCGCGCCCGGCCAGGCACTCGACGCCGCGGTCGGCGCGCTCGCCGGAGCCGTCGCCCCCGACGCTCTGGTGACCTGGTCCCCGTGGGCGGGCGTCGGCGACGCGGCCCGGGAGCGGATGCGCCGGGCCGGCATGGCGGTCCTCGACCCCGCCGACGCCCTGGCCGCGCTCGACCGCACCGGCGGCCGGGTCGTCGTGGACGTGGACTGGGCCCGGTACGCCGCCGTCCTGCCCCGCCCGAACGCCCTGCTCGCCACGATCCCGGCCGCGCGCGCCAGGCCCCGCACCGAGCCCCGCACCGGCCCCCGCGCCGAAGCGCCGCCCACGGCGGACCTCGTCCGGTTGGTCCGGGCCAGGGTCGCGGACGTCCTCGGCCACAGCACGCCGGACGCGGTCGACCCGCGCCGCACGTTCCAGGCCATGGGCTTCGACTCCCTCACCGCCGTCGAACTGCGCACCGCGCTCGCCGCCGACCTCGGCCGCCCGCTCCCGGCGACCCTGGTCTTCGACCACCCCACGCCCGAAGCCCTGGCCGCGCACCTGTCCGGCGCCGAAGGGACGCGCGAGGTCCGCCCGACGACGCCCACCGCGGACGACCCGGTCGTGATCGTCGGCATGGGGTGCCGCTACCCGGGCGGCATCGCGTCGCCGGACGACCTGTGGCGGCTGGTCGCGGACGGGCGGGACGGGATCACCGGGTTCCCCACCGACCGCGGTTGGGACCTGGCCGGCCTGTTCGACGGCGGCGGTTCGTCCACCCGGCACGGCGGGTTCGTCGCGGGCGTCGACCGGTTCGACGCGGCGTTCTTCGGGATCTCGCCGCGCGAGGCGCTGGCGATGGACCCGCAGCAGCGGCTGCTGCTGGAGGTCGCCTGGGAGTCGCTGGAGCGCGCGGGCATCGACCCGAGGTCCCTGGCCGGGACGGCGACCGGCGTGTTCGCGGGCAACAACGTGCACGACTACCCGCAGCTGCTGGCCGGTTCCGGCGCGGACGTGCTCGCCCACGTCGGCCTGGGCAACGCCACCAGCGTGCTGTCCGGCCGGGTCGCCTACCTGCTCGGCCTCGAAGGCCCGGCGGTGTCGGTGGACACCGCGTGCTCGTCGTCGCTGGTCGCCCTGCACCTGGCCGCGCAGTCGCTGCGCTCGGGCGAGTGCGACCTGGCGCTGGCGGGCGGCGTGCTGCTGATGACGACGCCGGCCGCGTTCATCGACTTCAGCACGCAGGGCGGGCTCGCGCCGGACGGCCGCTGCAAGGCGTTCTCCGACGCCGCCGACGGCACCGGCTGGTCCGAGGGCGTCGGCGTGCTGGTGCTCGAACGGCTCTCCGACGCCCGCCGCAACGGCCACGAGGTGCTGGCCGTCGTGAAGGGCAGCGCGGTCAACCAGGACGGCGCGTCCAACGGCCTGACCGCGCCCAACGGCCCGTCGCAGCAGCGCGTGATCCGGCAGGCGCTGGCCAACGCGGGCCTCACGCCGTCCGACGTGGACGTGGTCGAGGCGCACGGCACCGGCACGACGCTCGGCGACCCGATCGAGGCGCAGGCCCTGCTGGCGACCTACGGCCAGGACCGCGACCGCCCCCTGCTGCTCGGCTCGCTCAAGTCCAACCTCGGGCACTCGCAGTCGGCCGCCGGCGTCGCCGGGATCATCAAGGTCGTCCAGTCCATGCGGCACGGCACCGTGCCGAAGACCCTGCACGTGGGCACGCCCACCACGCACGTCGACTGGACCGCAGGGTCGGTGGAACTGCTGACCGAACCCCGGCCGTGGCCGGGGACCGGGGCGCCGCGCCGCGCGGGTGTGTCGTCGTTCGGGGTGAGCGGGACGAACGCGCACGTCGTCATCGAGCAGGCCCCGGCCGCACCGCCGCCGCCGCGCGGACCGCGTCGGGCCGTGCCGTGGGTGCTGTCCGCCCGCACGCCCGCCGCGCTGCGCGACCAGGCCGCCCGGCTCGCCGCCCGGCTGCGCGACGCGGACGTGCACCCGCACGACGTCGCCCGCGCGCTCGCGGTGGGACGCGCCGCGTTCGACCACCGCGCCGCCGTCTCCGGCGACGCCGAAGCGCTGGTCAGGGACCTCACCGCGCTCGCCGCCGGTGAGCCGTCGCTGGACGGCGTCGCGTCCGCGCCCGCGCGCGTGGGCCTGCTGTTCTCCGGGCAGGGCGCGCAGCGGCCGGGCATGGGACGCGGGCTGGCGGCGGCGTACCCGGTGTTCGCCGCCGCGCTGGACGACGTGCTCGCGCACCTGGACCGCGGGCTCGCGCGCCCGTTGCGGCCGGTCCTGTTCGCCGAGCCCGGCACCCCGGAGGCGGACCTGCTCGACCGCACCGAGTTCACCCAGCCCGCCCTGTTCGCGGTCGAGGTCGCGCTGTTCCGCCTGGTCGAGTCGTGGGGCCTGCGGCCGGTCGCCCTGGTCGGCCACTCGATCGGCGAGCTGGCCGCCGCGCACGTCGCCGGCGTGCTGTCCCTGGCGGACGCGTGCGCCCTCGTCGTCGCCCGCGGCGCGCTGATGGGCGCGTTGCCGCCCGGTGGGGCGATGATCGCAGTCGAGGCGACCGAGGACGAGGTGTCGTCGCTGCTCACGGCCGGTGTGTCGATCGCCGCCGTGAACGGGCCGCGCTCGGTCGTCGTGGCGGGCGACGAGGACGGGGTGGGCGCGATCGCGGCCCGGTTCGCCGGGTCCGGCCGAAAGTCTAGGCGTTTGCCGGTCTCGCACGCATTTCACTCACCTCGTATGGACACCGTGGTGGAGGACCTGGACCGGGCGGCGCGCGACGTCGTGACCGGGCGGCCCGCCGTGCCCGTCGTGTCCACGGTGACCGGCCTGGTCGCCGGGGACGACTGGGGCGGCGCGGCGTACTGGGCCGGGCAGGCGCGCGCCACCGTGCGCTTCGCCGACGCCGTCCGGACCGCCGCCGCCGACCTCGGGGTCGACGTGTTCCTGGAACTGGGCCCGGACGGCGCGCTGGCCGCGCTCGCGGGCGAGGCCACCGACAGGCCGGCCGTGCCGCTGCTGCGCCGCGACCGCGCGGAGGACGTCGCCGCCGCGTCGGCGCTGGCCGCCCTGCACGTGCGCGGCGTGCCACTGGACTGGGACGGCGTGTTCGCGGACCTGGGCGCGCGTCCGGTGGACCTGCCGACCTACCCGTTCCAGCACAAGAGCTTCTGGCCCGAACCCGCCGAGCAGCGGCAGCCGGCGACCGACGACTGGTGGACCGCCCTCACCGCCGACGACCCGGCCACCGCCCTGGGCGTCGACCCGCAGGCCGTGGCCGCCGTCCTGCCCGCCTTGACCGCCTTCCGCGACCGGTCCCGCGACCGCGCCGCCGCCGACCGCAGCCGCTACCGGATCACCTGGACCCGGCTGCCCGACCCGACGCCGACCGACCGCTCGGGCCGCTGGCTGGCCATGGCGCCGACCGGCCTCGACCGGGAGTGGGCGGACGCCGCGCTGGCCGCCCTGGGCGCGGTGGAGGTGCTGGAGGTCGGCGACGCGACCCGTGCCGGGCTGGCCGAGGCCGTGCGCGGTCACCACGACCTGCGCGGCGTGATCTCGCTGCTCGGCGCGGCCGACGACGGCCCGCCCGCCGACCCCGCCGGCGTCGGCGCGACCGTCGCGCTCGTCCAGGCGCTGGGCGACACCGGCTCCACCGCGCCCCTGTGGTGCCTCACCAGGGGCGCGGTGGCGATCAACTCCGGCGAAACCCTCCGCGCACCCGCCCAGGCGGGCGTGTGGGGCCTCGGTCGCGGCGTCGCGCTGGAGCACCCCGACCGCTGGGGCGGCCTGGTCGACCTGCCCGACGAGGTCGACCCCGCCACCGCGGGCCGGCTGGCCGACCTGCTCACCGGACCGGCCGACGAGGACCAGGTGGCCCTGCGCGGCGACGGCGCGCACGCGCGCCGGCTCGTCGCCGCCCCCGGCGGTCCCGGCGGCGTCGACCCGGCCGCCGACGGCACCGTCCTGATCACCGGCGGCACCGGGGCGCTCGGCGGTTGGATCGCCCGCGACCTGGCCCGCACCGGCGTGCCGCACCTCGTGCTGACCAGCAGGCGCGGGATCGACTCGCCCGGCGCCGAACGGCTGCGCGCCGACCTGGTCGAACTGGGCGCGCGGGTGGACGTGGTGGCCTGCGACGCCGCCGACCGCGACGCCCTGGCCCGCCTGGTCGCCGACCTGCCCGAGCTGACCGGCGTCGTGCACGCGGCCGGTGTGCTGGACGACGGCATGCTGGACGACCTCACCCCCGAGCGGCTGGCCTCGATGCTCGCGGCGAAGTCCGTCGCCGCCTGGCACCTGCACACCCTCACCGCGCACCTCGACCTGACCCGGTTCGTGCTGTGCGCGTCCATCGCGGGCAGCCTCGGCGCGGGCGCGCAGGGCAGCTACGCCGCCGCGAACGCGCTGCTCGACGCCCTCGCCGAGCACCGCCGGGACCAGGGCCTGGCAGCGCTGTCGGTGTCGTGGTCGCCGTGGGGCGAGGCGGGCATGGGCGCAGACCCGGCCGTGGAGGCGTGGATGCGCCGCGCGGGCGTCACGCCCATCGCCCCCGCGCTCGGCGTCGCCGCGCTCAACCAGGCCCTGCGCCTGGGCGACACGACGCTGACGCTCGCCGACGTCGACTGGTCGGTCTACGGGCCGGGCATCGGCGCCGTGCGGCCGACCCGCCTGTTCGACGCCATCCCGACGGCTCGGCCCGCGACCTCCCCGACCTCCGCGGACGGGGAGCCCGAGCACGCCGACGACCTCACCGCGCGCCTCGCGGACATGTCCGAACCCGAACGGGCGTCCACCCTGACCCGGCTCGTGCGCGGGGTCGTGGCGGCCGTCCTCGGGTACGGGGGCGCGGACGACGTGGCCGCCGAGCAGGCGTTCACCGACCTGGGGTTCGACTCGCTGACCGCGGTCGAGTTCCGCAACCGGCTCGCCGCCGCCACCGGGCTCGACCTGGCCCGCACGGTCGTCTTCGACTACCCGTCACCGGCCGCGCTCGCCGACCGGCTGCGCGCCCTGCTGCTGCCCGCCGTCGCCGAGACGAGCCCGGACGACCGGCTGCTCGCCGAGGTCGACCGGCTGGAGAAGGCGCTGGCCGACCTCGGGCCGGGCGAACCGGCCGCCCGGGGCCGGGTCGCCGAACGGCTCCGCGCGCTCGCCGCCCGCTGCGACGGCGCGCCGCGCGACGCACCCGACCTGGACACGGCCTCCGACGACGAGATGTTCGAGTTCCTGGGTTCGGAGTTCGGGATCTCCTGACGCCGCGCCCGTCCCGCAAGTCACCACCCGCTGGTCCCCGAGGGAGTAGACACCGATGGAGAACGAGGAGAAGCTGCGGTACTTCCTCAAGCGGGTGACCGCGGACCTCCAGCAGACCCGGCAGCGGCTGCGGGAGGCCGAGGAGGGCACGCAGGAGCCGATCGCGATCGTCGGCATGTCCTGCCGGCTGCCCGGTGCGGACACGCCCGAGGAGCTGTGGGACCTGCTGGTCGAGGGGCGGGACGCGGTCAGCGGGTTCCCCACCGACCGCGGCTGGGACCTCGACGCGGTGTACGACGCGGACCCGGAGAGCCGGGGCACGTCCTACGTCGACCAGGGCGGCTTCCTGCGCGGCGCGGCCGAGTTCGACCCCGGGTTCTTCGGCATCTCGCCGCGCGAGGCCGTGGTGATGGACCCGCAGCAGCGCCTGCTGCTCCAGGTCAGCTGGGAGGCGCTGGAGCGGTCCCGGATCGACCCGACCGCGCTGCGCGGCAGCCGCACCGGCGTGTTCACCGGCGCGAACTACCAGGACTACAGCGAGTTCGTCGCCCGGCTGCCCACGGGCGCGGAGGACTTCCTGGCCACCGGGCTCGCGGCGAGCGTGCTGTCCGGCCGGGTCGCCTACGCGCTCGGGCTGGAGGGCCCGGCGCTGACCGTGGACACCGCGTGCTCGGCGTCCCTGGTGGCGATGCACCTGGCCGCGCACGCGCTGCGGCGCGGCGAGTGCGACCTGGCGCTGGCCGGTGGCGTGACCGTGATGGCGACGCCCGGGTTGTTCATCGGGTTCAGCCGCCAGCGCGGGCTGGCCCCGGACGGCCGCTGCCGGTCGTTCGCCGACGCGGCGAGCGGCACCGGCTGGGGCGAGGGCGCGGGCGTGCTGGTGCTGGAGAAGCTGTCGGACGCGCAGCGCAACGGGCACCCGGTGCTCGCCGTGCTGCGCGGGTCCGCGGTCAACTCCGACGGCGCGTCCAACGGCCTGACCGCGCCCAACGGGCCGTCCCAGGAGCGGGTGATCCGGGCGGCGCTCGACGCCGCCGGCCTGCGACCGTCCGATGTGGACGCCGTGGAGGCGCACGGCACCGCGACCGTGCTCGGCGACCCCATCGAGGCCGCCGCGCTGCTGGCCACCTACGGGCAGGACCGGGACGAGCCGCTGTGGCTGGGCTCGGTCAAGTCCAACCTCGGGCACACCCAGGCCGCCGCCGGTGTCGCGGGCGTGATCAAGGTGGTCCTGGCCCTCCGCAACGGCCTGCTGCCGCGCACCCTGCACGTCGACAAGCCCACCGGGGCCGTCGACTGGTCCGCGGGCGACGTCCGGCTGCTGACCGAGGCCGTGCCGTGGCCCGAGCGCGACCGGCCGCGACGGGCCGGTGTGTCGTCGTTCGGGATCAGCGGCACCAACGCGCACGTCGTGATCGAGCAGGCGCCCGAGCCGGAGCCCGTGGACGACGCGGGGGAGTGGCACGCGCCCGTCGTGCCGGTCGTGTTCTCCGCGCGGTCGGCCGAAGGGCTGCGGTCGCAGGCCGGTCGTCTGCTGTCCTTCGTGGACTCGCAGCGGCCGGAACTGCTCGACCTGGCCCGATCCGCCGCGACCACCCGGGCCGCGCTGCCGCACCGCGCCGCCATCGTCGCCGGTGAGGTGGACGAGCTGCGGGCCGCACTGGAGGCGCTGGCCTCCGGCGCGCCGACCACGGCCCGCACCGCTCAGGCCAAGCCGGGGCACTCGGCGTTCCTGTTCACCGGGCAGGGCGCGCAGCGGGCGGGGATGGGGCGCGAGCTGCGCGCGGCGTTCCCGGCGTTCGCGCGGGCGTGGGACGAGGTGTGCGCGGTCCTCGACCCGCTGCTGCCCGTGCCGCTGGACGAGGTGCCCGCCGACCGGGCGCACGACACCGCGTTCGCCCAGACCGGGCTGTTCGCGCTGGAAGTGGCCCTGTTCCGGCTGCTGGAGTCGTGGGGCCTGCGCCCGGACTACCTGATCGGCCACTCGGTCGGCGAGATCGCCGCCGCGCACGTGGGCGGCGTGCTGTCGCTGGCCGACGCCTGCGCGCTGGTCGCCGCGCGCGGTTCGCTGATGGGCGCGTTGCCGCCCGGTGGGGCGATGATCGCCGTCGAGGCGACCGAGGACGAGGTGTCGCCGCTGCTCACGGCCGGTGTGTCGATCGCCGCCGTGAACGGGCCGCGCTCGGTCGTCGTCTCCGGCGAGGAGGACGAGGCCGAGGCGGTGGCCGCCGCGTTCGCCGACCGCCGGACCACCCGCCTGCGCGTGTCGCACGCGTTCCACTCGCCGCGCATGGAGCCCGTGCTGGCCGAGTTCGAGCGCGTGGCACTCGGTCTGACCTACAACGCGCCCGCCGTGCCGATCGTCTCCACCGTCACCGGCCGCGTCACCGACCTCACCGACCCCGCTTACTGGGTGGGGCAGGTCCGCGCCACCGTGCGCTTCCACGACGGCCTGCGCTGGCTGGCCGAGCGCGACGTGACCAGGTTCCTGGAAGTCGGGCCGGACGCCGTGCTCAGCGCCCTGGTGGACGACGGCGTGCCCGCGCTGCGCCGCGACCGGCCCGAGGCGGCGTCCCTGCTCACCGCCCTGGTCGACCTGCACGGCCGCGGCTGGTCCCCGGACTGGGCGGCGGTGTTCGCGGGCTCCGGCGCGCGCGTGGTCGACCTGCCGACGCAGGCGTTCGAGCTGGAGCGCTACTGGATCGACGTGCCGCTGACCGGGCGCGGCGTCGGCGACCCGGGGCAGCTGGGCCTGTCCGCCGCCGACCACCCGCTGCTCGGCGCCACGATCAGCCTCGCCGACGGCGACGGCCTGCTGTTCACCGGCCACCTGTCCACCCGCACCGCGCCGTGGCTGGGCGACCACGTCGTCATGGGCTCGGTGCTGCTGCCCGGCACCGCGTTCCTCGACCTGGCCACCCGGGCGGGTGACGAGGTCGGCTGCGGCGTGGTCGAGGAGCTGACCGTCGAGGCACCGCTCGTGCTGCCCGCCGGCGAAGGCGTGCGGCTGCAGGTGACCGTCGGCGCGGCCGACGAGGCGGGTCGGCGGACGGTGTCCGTGCACTCGCGCGCGGAGGGCGACGCCGACCTGGCGTGGACCCGGCACGCGTCCGGCGTGCTGGCCCCCGGTGGCACGGCGGTGCTGGAGTCCCTGACCGCGTGGCCGCCCGCCGACGCCGAGCCGGTCGACCTGGCCGGTCACTACGCGCGGCTGGCCGAGGTCGGGTTCGGGTACGGGCCCGCGTTCCAGGGGCTGACGGCGGTATGGCGGCAGGGTTCGCGGGTGTACGCGGAGGTGCGGTTGCCGGAGGGGCAGGACGCCACCGCGTTCGGGCTGCACCCGGCGTTGCTGGACGCCGCGCTGCACGCGCTGGGCGTCGTCGGGTCCGGTTCGTCGGACGACGTGCGCGGTCGCGTCCCGTTCGCCTGGTCGGACGTCGCCCTGCACGCGGTGGGGGCGTCGGCGCTGCGCGTGCGGCTGGACCCGACGGGGCCGGAGTCGGTGTCGTTGGTGGTGGCCGACGAGACGGGCGCGCCGGTCGCGTCGGTCGGCGGGTTGGCGTTGCGGCCGGCGTCGGTGGCCGGTGTGCGCGCGGCCGGTCGGGGCAGGCACGAGTCGCTGTACGGCTTGGACTGGATCGCGACGCCCGCGCCGGAGGCCGGTGCGGTTCCCGATGTCGTGCGGCTGACCCGCCCGGGGGGTTCGGTCCCCGAGGCGACCCGGGCGGTCCTGGCGGAGGTGCTGGGCCACCTGCAAGCCCGCCTGTCCACCCCCGACCCCACGCCGCTGGTCTTCATCACCACGGGTGCTGTGGCGGTGTCGCCGGACGAGTCGCCCGACCCGGTCTCGGCCGCCGTCGGCGGCCTGGTGCGCGCGGCCCAAGCGGAACACCCGAACCGCTTCGGCCTCCTCGACCTCGCCCCGACCCCGACCGCTACCACCGCTATTCCGACTAGCACTGCTAGAAACCCTGCCACCGCTACCGAACCTGCCACCGCTACCGATCCTGCCGCCGCTACTCCACCTGCCGCCGACCCGGCCGACAGCGACGCCGCCCTGGCCGCCCGGTTCGTCGCACTCGGCGAGCCGCACGCTGCCGTTCGGGGCGATGAGTGGTTCGTGCCGCGGCTGGTCCGCCTTCCGGTGGCCGAGGACGCCGTGGTCCCCGACTTCTCCACCGGCGCCGTCGTGATCACCGGCGGCACGTCCGGCCTCGGGGCGCTCCTCGCCCGCCACCTCGTGACCGAGCACGGCGCACAGGACCTGCTGCTCCTCAGCCGCCGCGGCCCCGAAGCCCCCGGCGCCCTCGACCTCGCCGAAGAACTCGGCGCACAGGTCATCGCCTGCGACGTCGCCGACCCCGCCGCGCTGACCGCCACGCTGACCACCGCCCTCGGCGACCGCCCGCTGTCCGCCGTCATCCACGCGGCCGGCGTGCTGGACGACGCCACCGTCGAATCCCTCACCCCCGAGCGCTTCGAAGCCGTGCTGCGCGCCAAGGTCGACGCGGCCTGGGCCCTGCACGAAGCCGCGCCGACCACCCCGCTGCTGCTGTTCTCCTCCATCGCCGGCCTGTTCGGCGCGTCCGGCCAGGGCAACTACGCCGCCGCGAACAGCGCCCTCGACGCCCTCGCCGAACACCGCCGCGCCCACGGCGCGCCCGCGCTGTCCCTGGCCTGGGGCACGTGGTCGGAAGCGGGCGGCATGACGGCGGGGCTCACCGCGGCCGACGTCGAACGCCTCACCCGCACCGGCCTGCCCCCGCTGACCGCCCGGCACGGCCTCGACCTGTTCGACGGCGCCCTGCGCACCGACCGCGCCGTCACCGCCGCCGTCCGGCTCGACCTGGACACGCTCGCCGGCGTCGACCCGGTCCCGCCGGTCCTGCGCAAGCTCGTGCGACCGAACCGCCGCCAGGTCCGCGCCAACCGCTCCGGCGACTCGGCACTGGCCCACCGCCTCGCCGGCCGCCCGCCCGCCGAGCGCGGCCGGATCATCACCGACCTGGTGCGCGCGCACGTCGCCGCCGTCCTCGGGTACGCCGCACCCGGCCGCATCGGCGCGGACCAGGCGTTCACCGACCTCGGCTTCGACTCGCTGACCGCCGTCGAGCTGCGCAACGCCCTCACCGCCGACACCGGCCTGCGGCTGCCCGCCACCCTCGTCTTCGACCACCCGACGGTCGACGCCCTCGCCGCGTTCCTCTCCGCCGAGCTGACCGGCGCCGACGACACCCCGGCCGACGTCGCCCCCGCGCTCAAGGCGACGGACGACGACCCGGTCGTCATCGTCGGCATGAGCTGCCGCTACCCCGGCGGGATCACCTCGCCCGACGACCTGTGGGACCTCGTCGCGAACGGCGGCGACGGCGTCACCGGGTTCCCCGACAACCGGAACTGGGACCTGGCCTCGCTCTACGACCCGGACCCCGACCGGCTCGGCACCAGCTACACCCGCGAAGGCGGCTTCCTGCACGACGCGGGCGCGTTCGACCCGGACTTCTTCGGCATCTCGCCCCGCGAGGCGCTGGCGATGGACCCGCAGCAGCGGCTGCTGCTGGAGGTGTCGTGGGAGGCCGCGGAACGGGCGGGCATCGACCCGCAGTCGTTGCGCGGCAGCCAGACCGGCGTCTTCGCGGGTCTCATGTACTACGACTACGCGGCCGGGAACGTCGAGTTCCCGCCGGACGTCGAGGGCTACCTGGGCACCGGCAACGCGGGCAGCGTGCTGTCCGGCCGGGTCGCCTACACGATGGGCCTGGTCGGCCCGGCCGTCACGGTGGACACCGCCTGCTCGTCGTCGCTGGTGGCACTGCACCTGGCGGCACGGGCGCTGCGCGCGGGCGAGTGCGACCTGGCGCTGGCCGGCGGCGTGACGGTGATGTCGACCCCCGGCACGTTCGTCGAGTTCTCCCGGCAGCGCGGGCTCGCCGCCGACGGCCGCTGCAAGTCGTTCTCCGACAGCGCGGACGGCGTGGGCTGGGCCGAGGGCGTCGGCGTGCTGGTGCTGGAACGCCTCTCCGACGCGCGCCGCAACGGTCACACCGTGCTCGCCGTCGTGAAGGGCAGCGCGGTCAACCAGGACGGCGCCTCCAACGGCCTGACCGCGCCGAACGGCCCGTCGCAGCAGCGCGTGATCCGGCAGGCGCTGGCGGACGCCGGGCTGCGACCGTCCGAAGTGGACGCGGTCGAGGCGCACGGCACCGGCACGACGCTCGGCGACCCGATCGAGGCGCAGGCCCTGCTGGCGACCTACGGCCAGGACCGCGACCGCCCGCTGCTGCTCGGCTCGGTCAAGTCCAACATCGGCCACACCCAGGCCGCCGCCGGGGTGGCGGGCGTGATCAAGGTCGTGCAGGCGATGCGCCACGGCGTCCTGCCGCGCACCCTGCACGTCACCGAGCCGTCCACGCACGTCGACTGGTCCGCGGGCGACGTCGCGCTGCTCACCGAGTCGGTGACGTGGCCGGAGACCGGCGCGCCGCGCCGCGCGGGCGTCTCCTCCTTCGGCATCAGCGGCACGAACGCGCACGTGGTGCTGGAACAGGTCCCGGCCGCGGAGCCCGCTCCCGGCGCGCCCGCCGAAGGGCTCGTGCCGCTCACCCTGTCGGCGCGCACGCCGGCCGCCCTGCGCGCGCAGGCCGCGAACCTGCTGCCGGTGCGGGCGGACCTGGCCGACCTCGGGTTCTCCCTGGCCGCGACCAGGGCGTCGTTCGAGCACCGCGCCGTGGTGCTGGCGTCCGACGCCGACCAGGCCCGAGTCGCCCTGCTCGCCCTCGCCGAGGGGGACTCGCACCCGGACGTGGTCACCGGCGCTGCCTCCGGTCACGGCCTGACCGGTTTCCTGTTCGCGGGCCAGGGCGCGCAGCGCCCGGGCATGGGCCTCGGGCTGGCCGCCCGGTTCCCGGTGTTCGCCGAGGCGCTGGACGAGGTCGCCGCCGTCGTCGACCCGCTGCTGGGACGTCCGCTGCGCGAGGTGTTGGCGGCGGGCGAGTCCGACACGGCGGCGGTCCAACCCGCGTTGTTCGCGGTCGAGGTGGCGTTGTTCCGCCTGCTGAAGTCCTGGGGCGTCCGACCGGACTTCCTCATCGGCCACTCGGTGGGCGAGTTCGCGGCGGCCCACGTGTCCGGCGTGCTCAGCCTGGAGGACGCCTGCCGCCTGGTGGTGGCCAGGGGCCGGCTGATGGCGGCGCTGCCCGGAGGCGGCGCGATGGTGGCCGTGCAGGCGTCCGAGGACGAGGTCCGGCCCCACCTGAACGACGACGTCGCGCTGGCGGCCGTGAACGGCCCGCGCGCGGTGGTGCTGTCCGGCGCGGAGCCCGCGGTGCTGGCCGTCGCCTCGGAGTTGGCCGAACGCGGCTACCGGACCCGCGCGCTGTCGGTGTCGCACGCCTTCCACTCGCCCCTGATGACGCCGGTGCTGGACGAGTTCCGGCAGGCGTTCGACGGCGTGTCGTTCGGCACGCCCTCGATCCCGGTGGTCTCGACGGTGACCGGCGCGGTGACCGACCTGGCGAATGCCGAGTACTGGGTGCGGCAGGCCGTCGAGCCGGTGCGGTTCGCCGACGCGGTGCGGGCGCTGGCCGACGAGGGCGTGACCGCGTTCGTCGAGGTCGGGCCGGACGGGTCGCTGTCGGGCCTCGCCGAGGGCAGCGCGGGCGACGGGCTCGTGGTGCCGGTGCTGCGCCGCGACCGGGACGAGGAGCACGCGGCCGTCGCCGCGCTGGCCCGCCTGCACGTCCACGGCGTGCCCGTCGACCGCGCCGCGCCGCACGCCGCCGGTCGGCGGGTCGACCTGCCGACGTACCCGTTCCAGCACGCCTGGTTCTGGCCCGGTCCGGCCCGGCGCACCGGCTCGCCGACCGCGATCGGCCTGACCGAGGCCGGCCACCCGCTGCTCGACGGCGCCACCGACCTGCCCGACACCGACGGGCACCTGTTCACCACCAGGCTGTCCCGGCAGACCCACCAGTGGCTGACCGAGCACGTCGTGGCCGGTGTGGTGCCCGTGCCCGGCACCGCCCTGCTCGACCTCGCGCTGCACGCGGGCGCGCGCACGGGCTGCCCGACCGTGGCCGAGCTGACCCTCGAAGCGCCGCTCGTGCTGCCCGAGCAGGACGGCGTGCAGGTGCACGTCGTCGTCGGCGCGCCCGGCGCCGGCGGCGCCCGGCCGATCGGCGTGTACGGGCGCGTCGAGTCGGGCGACCAGCCGTGGGTCCGGCACGCGACCGGCCTGCTCGACGCCCGCCGCGCCGCGCCCGCCGACCGGTGGCCGACCGGTGGCGAGGACGTCCCGGTCGACGGCGCCTACGAGCGGTTCGCCGCCGACGGCTTCGACTACGGGCCGCTGTTCCAGGGCTTGCGCGCGGTGCGGCGGCACGGTGACGAGGTGGTCGCGGAGGTCGGCTTCACCGGCGACCCGGCCGGGTTCGGCGTGCACCCCGCGCTCCTGGACGCCTGCCTGCACGCGGCCGGCCTGGTCGGCTCCGGGGGGCTGCCGTTCTCCTGGTCCGGCGTCACCCTGCACGCCACCGGCGCGACCGCGCTGCGCGTCCGCATCACGCCCGTCGGCCCGTCGGCGGTAAGTCTGTCCATTGTGGACGTTGATGGCCGCCCGGTGCTGGACGTCGAACGGCTCGTGCTGCGCCCCGTCCCGGCCGACCTGGGCGCGACCCGGACCCCGCTGCACGCGGTCGACTGGACCGAGGTGCCCGCCGACGCCGACGCCGACGCGACCGTGCTGCACGTGGCGTCCGAACCGGGCGAGGACCCGGTGACCGCCACCCACCGCCTCACCGCCGAGGTGCTGGCCGCCCTGCGCGACTGGCCGGCCGAAGGCCCCCGGCTCGCGGTCGTCACGCGTGGCGCGGTGTCCACCGGCCCGGACGACCCGGTCACCGATCTGGCCGCCGCCGCCGTGTGGGGCCTGGTGCGCAGCGCCCAGTCCGAGCAGCCCGACCGGTTCCTGCTGGTCGACGGCGACGACGTGGCGCACGCCGCAGAACCCCAGGTCGCCGTGCGCGCCGGCCGCGTCCTCGCGCCGCGGCTGGCGCGGGTGCCCGCGACCGGACCCGCCGAGTGGAGCGGTCGCGTGCTGATCACCGGCGGCACCGGCGGGTTGGGCGCCGTCGTCGCCCGGCACCTCGTCACCGCGCACGGCGTGCGCGACATCGTGCTGGTGGGCAGGCGCGGACCGGACGCGCCCGGCGCCGCCGAGCTGGTGGCCGACCTGGGCGGCGCGGCGACCGCGGTGGCGTGCGACGTGACCGACCGCGCCGACCTGGCCCGAGTGCTGGCCGTGCACCGGCCGGACGTGGTCGTGCACGCGGCCGGTGTGCTCGCGGACGGCGTGCTCGCCTCCCTCACGCCCGACGACCTGGCGGCCGTGCTGCGCCCGAAGGTGGACGCGGCGTGGCACCTGCACGAGCTGCTGCCCGACAAGCCCCTGGTGCTGTTCTCCTCGGCGGGCGGCGTGTTCGGCGCGGCCGGTCAGGCGAACTACGCGGCGGCCAACGCGTTCCTCGACGCCCTCCCGTCCGCCCACCCCGGCGCGGTGTCGCTGGCCTGGGGCGCGTGGGCGCTGCCGGCCGGCATGGCGGGCGCGCTGGACGAGGCCGACCTGACCAGGATGGCCCGCGCCGGGCTGCCCGCGCTGACCACCGACGAGGGCCTGGCGCTGCTGGACGCCTCGCTCGCCGCCGGTCGCGGCGCCGTCGTCCCGGTGCGGCTGGACCCGGCCGCGGTGCGCGCGTCGGGCGTCGTGCCGCCGCTGCTGCGCGGCCTGGTGCGCACCGGTCGGGCCACCGCCGGCGGCGCGGTGGACCTCGCGCGCCGCCTCGCCGGCCTCACGCCCGCCGAACGCGTGGAGGCCGTCAGCGACCTCGTGCGCGCGCAGGCGGCGCTCGTCCTCGGCCACGCGGGCGCGGAGCTGATCGACCCGACCCGCGCGTTCAGCGACCTGGGCTTCGACTCGCTCACCGCGCTCGACCTGCGCAACCGCCTCGGCGCGGTCACCGGCCTGCGGCTGGCCGGCACGCTCGTGTTCGACTACCCGACCGCCGGCGCGCTGGCCGGGCACCTGCTGGACGAACTGCTCGGCGCGGACGTCCCGGCGGACGCGGTCCCGACCGCGCGGGCGGCGGGCGACGACCCCACCAGGACCGATCCGATCGTGATCGTCGGCATGGCGTGCCGCTACCCGGGCGGCGTGCGGTCGCCGGAGGACCTGTGGCGGCTGGTGGCCGACGGCGTGGACGCGGTCAGCGGGTTCCCCACCGACCGGGGCTGGGACCTCGACGCCCTCGCCGGTGACGGCGCGGGCGCCTCGACCACCCAGCGCGGCGGGTTCCTGCACGACGCCGCCGAGTTCGACCCGGCGTTCTTCGGCATGTCCCCGCGCGAGGCGCTGGCGACCGACGCGCAGCAGCGGCTGCTGCTGGAGACGTCGTGGGAGGCCGTGGAGCGGGCGGGCATCGACCCGGTCTCGCTGCGCGGCAGCCGGACCGGCGTGTTCGCGGGCGTCATGTACAACGACTACCTGGCCGCGCTGAGCGGCGCGGACGGCGACTTCGAGGGCATGGCCGGCAACGGCAGCTCCGGCAGCATCGCCACCGGCCGGGTCGCCTACACGATGGGGCTGGTCGGACCGGCCGTCACGGTGGACACCGCGTGCTCGTCGTCGCTGGTGGCGCTGCACCTGGCCGCGCAGGCGCTGTGGACGGGGGAGTGCGACCTGGCGCTGGCCGGCGGCGTGACGGTGATGTCGACGCCCGGCACGTTCGTGGAGTTCTCCCGCCAGCAGGGCCTCGCGCCCGACGGCCGGTGCAAGTCGTTCTCCGACAGCGCGGACGGCGTGGGCTGGGGCGAGGGCGTCGGCGTCGTGCTGCTGGAACGGCTGTCGGACGCCCGCCGCAACGGGCACGAGGTGCTGGCGGTCGTCAAGGGCAGCGCGGTCAACCAGGACGGCGCGTCCAACGGCCTCACCGCGCCCAACGGCCCGTCGCAGCAGCGGGTCATCCGCGCCGCGCTGGCCAAGGCGGGCCTGCGACCGTCCGATGTGGACTTCGTGGAGGCGCACGGCACCGGCACCACCCTGGGCGACCCGATCGAGGCGCAGGCCGTCATCGCGACCTACGGCCAGGACCGGGACGAGCCGCTGCTGCTCGGCTCGGTCAAGTCGAACATCGGCCACGCGCAGGCGGCGGCCGGTGTCGCCGGGATCATCAAGGTGGTCGAGGCGATGCGGCACGGCGTCGTGCCGCGCACCCTGCACCTGGACGCGCCGTCGTCGCACGTCGACTGGTCGGCGGGTGCGGTGCGACCGGCGGCGACCGCCGTCGACTGGCCGGAGACCGGCCGGGCGCGCCGGGCGGGCGTGTCGTCGTTCGGCATCAGCGGCACCAACGCGCACGTCGTGCTGGAGCAGCCGGAACCCCCGGCGCCGCGCCCGGTCCGCGAGGGCGGGCGGTCGGCGCTGTGGGTGCTGTCGGCGGTGACGCCGGAGGCGGTGCGCGAGCAGGCGGCCCGGTTGGCGGACCACCTGGCCGCCCGGCCGGGGTCGGACCCGGTGGACGTGGGCTGGTCGCTGGCCACCACGCGCAGCCGGTTCGAGCACCGCGCGGCCGTGTGGGGACCGGACGGGCTGGCCGCGCTGGTTTCCGGCGACGTGCCGGTCACGTCCGTGCGCGGGACGTCCAAGGTCGCCTTCCTGTTCGCCGGCCAGGGTTCGCAGCGGCCGGGCATGGGCCTGGAGCTGGCGGCCGGGTTCCCGGTGTTCGCCGAGGCGTTGGACGGGATCGCCGCCGTCGTCGACCCGCTGCTGGGCCGTCCGCTGCGCGAGGTGTTGGCGGCGGGCGAGTCCGACACGGCGGTGGTCCAGCCGGCCCTCTTCGCGGTCGAGGTGGCGTTGTTCCGGCTGCTGGAGTCGTGGGGCGTCCGCCCGGACTTCCTCGTCGGTCACTCGGTGGGCGAGTTCGCGGCGGCCCACGTGTCGGGCGTGCTGGGCCTTGAGGACGCGTGCCGGCTGGTGGTGGCGCGCGGGAACCTGATGCGGGCGCTGCCCGAGGGCGGCGCGATGGTCGCCGTCGAAGCGTCCGAGGACGAGGTTTCGCCCTACCTGGACGACGTCGTTGCGTTGGCGGCGGTGAACGGTCCGCGCGCGGTGGTGCTGTCCGGTGAGGAGTCGGCGGTGCTGGCCGCCGCGTCGGAGTTGGCCGAGCAGGGCCACCGGACGCGCAGGCTGTCGGTGTCGCACGCCTTCCACTCACCCCTGATGGAGCCGGTGCTGGAGGAGTTCCGGGCGGCGTTCGACGGGGTGTCGTTCGGCGTGCCGTCGATCCCGGTGGTCTCGACGGTGACCGGTGCGGTGGCGGACCTGGGCGACCCGGGCTACTGGGTGGACCAGGTCACCGCGCCGGTGCGGTTCGCCGACGCGGTCCGGACGGTCGTCGGGGAGGGCGGCACGACCCTCGTGGAACTCGGGCCGGACACCGCGCTGGTCAACGCGGCCCTCCTCACGGCCGCCGACGCCGGCGCGGAGGGCGTGGCGCTGCTGCGCCGCGACCGGGACGAGGTGGAGACCACCCGGGCCGCGCTGGCCCGGCTGGTGGCGCGCGGCGTCGAGCCCGACTGGCGGGCGCTGCTGCCCGACGGCCGCGCGGTGCCGCTGCCGACGTACGCGTTCGCCCGTCAGCGCTTCTGGCCGCGACGGGGAAGCGGAGCGGTCCGGGACGTGTCCGCCGCCGGGTTGCGCGCCACCGGGCACCCGCTGGTCGGCGCGGTGCTCGACCTGCCGGACGGCGGTGGCGCGGTGCTCACCGGCCGGTTCTCGCTGCGCTCGCAGCCGTGGCTGGCCGACCACGCGGTGGGCGGCGCGGTGCTGCTGCCCGGCGCGGCGTTCGTGGACCTCGCGCTGCGGGCCGGCGCGGAGGTCGGGTGCGACCGGGTCGCCGAGCTGGTCGTGGAAGCGCCGCTGGCGCTGCCCGAGGACACCGCCGTGCAGCTGCGCGTCGTCGTGGACGCCGACCACGCCGTCACCGTCCACGCCCGACCGGAGGACGACGAGACCTGGACCCGGCACGCGTCCGGCCGGCTCGCCGAAGCGGGAGCCGCCACCCCCTGGACCGACCCGGGCGGCGAGCCGCTGCCCGTGGCCGACCTCTACGACCGGCTGGCCGCCGGCGGCTTCTCGTACGGCCCCGCGTTCCGCGCGCTGACCGCCGCCCGGCGCACCGCCTCCGGCGTCGCCGTCGAACTCGACCCGGCCGCCACCGACGCGCCGGACGCCGGGTTCCGCGTCCACCCCGCGCTGCTGGACGGCGCCCTGCACGCGGTGCCGCTGCTCGGGCTGCCCGGCCTCGCCGGACTGCCGTTCACCTGGACCGACGTGACCCTGCACGCCCCGGGGGCCGTGGCCGCCCACGCGGTGGTCGAGCCGGTCGGGCCGGACGCGGTGTCGGTGCGGCTGGCCGACGCCGACGGCGAGCCGGTGCTGACCGTCGCCGGGCTGGTGCTGCGAGCCGCGACCGCGCAGGCGGGCGGGGACCTGCTGGAGACCCGTTGGCGGCCGGTGCGCGCGGTGCCGCCGACCGGCCACCACGCCGTCATCGGAACCTCCTACGCGAGCGTCGACGAGCTGTGGGCGGCGCTCGGCGCGGGTGACGAGGTCCCGCCGACCGTCTTCTACCCGCTCCCGGCGGTCGACGGCGACGTGCCGCGGCAGGTGCGGGCGCTCGTCGCCGACGTGCTCGCCCTGCTCCAGGACTGGCAGGCGGACCCGGCGGTCGCGCACTCCCGCCTGGTCGTGGTGACCCGCGCGGGCGAACCGGCCCACGCCGCCGTCCGCGGGCTCGTGCGCGCGGCCGGGTCCGAGGCGCCCGGCCGGTTCGGGCTCGTGGACACCGACGGCTCGGCGGACCTCCCGTCCCTCCCCGACGAACCCGAGGTCGCCGTCCGCGACGGCCGGGTCCTGGCGCCCCGCCTGGCCCGCGCCACGGCCGGCGCGACGAGCACCGACCTCGGCGACACCGTCCTCGTCACCGGCGCGTCCGGCGCGCTCGGCGGCGTCATCGCCGGGCACCTGGTGGCCGCGCACGGCGTCCGCCGGCTGGTCCTGGCCTCCCGCACCGGTCGGCCGGTCGAGGTCGACGGCGCCGACGTGGTGACCGTCGCGTGCGACGTCGCCGACCGCGACGCCCTGGCCGCGCTGCTCGCCGAGCACCCGGTCACCGCCGTGGTCCATGCGGCCGGCGTGCTGGACGACGGCGTGCTCGACGCGCTCACGCCCGAGCGGTTCGACACCGTCCTGCGCCCCAAGGTCGACGCGGCCCAGCACCTGCACGAGCTGACCGACGTCCCGCTCATCCTGTTCTCCTCGGCCGCGGGCGTGCTCGGCGCGGCGGGCCAGGCCAACTACGCCGCCGCGAACGCCTTCCTCGACGGGCTCGCCGAGCACCGCCGGGCGAGCGGCCTGCCCGCCGTGTCCCTGGCCTGGGGCGCGTGGACCGGCGGCATGGCGGGCGAGCTGGACGACGCCGCCCGCGCCCGGATGGCCCGCTCCGGCCTGCCGCCGCTGACCGTCGAGCAGGGGCTCCGGCTGTTCGACACCGCGCTCACGGCCGACCGCGCCGCCCTGCTCCCGCTGCGCCTGGACACCGCCGCGCTGCGCGCCCTGGACGACGTGCCGCCGCTGCTGCGCGACCTCGTGCCCGCCCGCCGCGCCACGCCCCGCCGCGCGAACCCCACCACGCGCCTGGGCCGCGACCTGGCCGGACGCCCGCCCGCCGAGCAGGACCGGGTCCTGCTGGCCGCCGTGTCGTCGGCCGCCGCGCAGGTGCTCGGGCACGCCGACGCCGCCGCCGTGCCCGCCGACCGCACGTTCCAGGAGCTCGGGTTCGACTCGCTGACCGCGATCGACCTGCGCAACCGGCTGGACGCGGCGACCGGCCTGACCCTGCCGCCCACCCTGGTGTTCGACCACCCGACGCCGCTCGCGCTCGCCGCGCACCTGCGCGCCGAGCTGGTGGCCGCGCCCGCGCCCGTCCGGGAGGCCCCGCGCGCCGCCGCGCTGTCCGACGACCCCGTCGTGATCGTCGGCATGGGCTGCCGCTACCCGGGCGGCATCACCACGCCCGAGCAGCTGTGGGACCTCGTGGCCCGCGGCGGCGACGGCATCGGCGACTTCCCGGTCGACCGGGGCTGGGACGTCGACGCCCTGCACGACCCGGACCGCGTCCGCCCCGGCACGTCGGTGACCCGCGAGGGCGGGTTCCTGACCGGCGCGGCCGAGTTCGACCCGGCGTTCTTCGGCATGTCCCCGCGCGAAGCCCTCGGCACGGACCCGCAGCAGCGGTTGCTGCTGGAGGTGTCGTGGGAGGCCGTGGAGCGGGCGGGCATCGACCCGGTCTCGTTGCGCGGCAGCCGGACCGGCGTGTTCGCGGGCGTGATGTACAACGACTACGGCCTGCTCGCCCAGGCCGCCGCCGTCGACTCCGACACCCGGGGCAACGGCAGCTCCGGCAGCGTCGCCACCGGCCGCGTCGCCTACGCGATGGGCTTGGAGGGCCCGGCCGTCACGGTCGACACGGCCTGCTCGTCGTCCCTGGTCGCGCTGCACTGGGCGGCGCAGGCGCTGCGCTCGGGCGAGTGCGACCTGGCGCTGGCGGGCGGCGTCACGGTGATGGCCACGCCGACGCCGTTCGTGGAGTTCTCCCGCCAGGGCGGGCTCGCGCCGGACGGCCGCTGCAAGGCGTTCTCCGACGCCGCCGACGGCACCGGCTGGTCCGAGGGCGCGGGCGTGCTGCTGCTCGAACGCCTCTCCGACGCCCGCCGCAACGGCCACGACGTGCTGGCCGTGGTGAAGGGCAGCGCGGTCAACTCCGACGGCGCGTCCAACGGGCTGACCGCGCCCAACGGGCCGTCGCAGCAACGCGTGATCCGGCAGGCCCTGGACGTCGCCGGCCTGACGTCGTCCGAGGTGGACGTGGTCGAGGCGCACGGCACCGGCACGACGCTCGGCGACCCGATCGAGGCCCAGGCGCTGCTGGCCACCTACGGCCAGGACCGCGACGAGCCGCTGCTGCTCGGCTCGATCAAGTCGAACATCGGCCACACCCAGGCCGCCGCCGGCGTCGCCGGGATCATCAAGGTGGTCGAGGCGATGCGGCACGGCGTCGTCCCGCGCACCCTGCACGTCACCGAGCCGTCGTCGCACGTGGACTGGACGGCGGGCGCGGTGGACCTGGTCGTGGCCGACCGGGCGTGGCCCGCGGTCGACCGGCCGCGCCGGGCCGCGGTGTCGTCGTTCGGCATCAGCGGCACGAACGCGCACGTGATCATCGAGCAGCCGGCCCCGACGCCGGTCCCGGCGCCGACGACGTCGGCGCGGGGGCCGTTCGCGCTCGCCGTGTCCGCGCGGGACCGGGACGGCGCGCAGGCCCAGGCCGCGCGCCTGGCCGACCACCTGCGGGGCGCCGGCGACGACCTCGCCGACATCGCGTTCTCCCTGGCCACCACGCGAGCGGCGCTGGAGCACCGGGTCGTCGTGGTCGCCGCCGACCGGACCGAGGCCGCCGACCGGCTGGCCGCGTTCGCCGGCGGGGACGCGTCCGGGGTCGTGGAGGGCGAACCCCGTCGCGGCGGGCTCGCGTTCGCGTTCGCCGGGCAGGGCTCGCAGCGCGCCCGGATGGGCCTCGGGCTGGACCGGCACCCGGCGTTCGCCGCCGCGCTGGACGAGGTGGCGGCCGTGCTCGACGCCGAGTCGGGCTGGTCGCTGCGCGAGGTGCTGCGGGACGGCGACCTGGACCGGACCGGGTTCGCGCAGCCCGCGTTGTTCGCGGTCGAGGTGGCCCTGTTCCGGCTGCTCGAATCCTGGGGGGTCCAGCCGGACGTGCTGGTCGGGCACTCGGTGGGCGAGATCGCCGCCGCGCACGTGGCGGGTGTGTTCTCGCTGGCCGACGCTTGCCGCCTGGTGGTGGCGCGGGCGAACCTGATGCAGGCGCTGCCCGACGGCGGCGCGATGGTGGCCGTGGCGGCGTCCGAAGAGGTCGTCGTGCCGCTGCTGGTCGACGGCGTCTCGATCGCCGCCGTCAACGGCCCCGCGTCGCTGGTGATCTCCGGACCGGAGGCCGCCGTGCTCGCCGTCGCCGCCCGGTTGGACGACCGGGCCAAGCGGCTGCGGGTCAGCCACGCGTTCCACTCGGCGTTGATGGACCCGGTGCTGGACGACTTCCGCCGCGTCCTGGACGGGATCGCGTTCGAAGCACCCCGCATCGCCTACGAGCCGACCGCGAACGGGCAGTGGGACTCACCGGAGTACTGGGTCCGGCAGGTCCGCGACACCGTCCGGTTCGCCGACGCGGTGACCGCCCTGGTGGAGCGCGGCGTCTCGACCGTGCTGGAGGTCGGGCCGGGCACCGCCCTGTCCGCCGCCGTGCGCGGCGCCGCCGACGTCGTGGCCGTCCCGCTGCTGCGCGGCGACGACGAGCCGACCGCCGTCGTCACCGCCCTGGGTCGGCTGCACACCGCCGGCGCGCCCGTCGACCTGACCGCGCCGACCCCCGGCGGGCGCCGGGTCGCCCTGCCGACGACGGCGTTCCGCCGCCGCCGGTTCTGGCCGGTCGTCACCGGCGCCGGGCTGGACCTGGCCGCGGCGGGCGTCGAACCGACCGGTCACGCGCTGCTCGCCGCGTCCGTCGGCCTGGCCGACACCGGTGGCCACGTGTTCACCGCCCGCCTGTCCCTGGCCTCGCACCCGTGGCTGGCCGAGCACCGGATGGGCGGCTTGGCCGTGCTGCCGGGGTCGGTGTTCGTCGAACTCGCGGTCCGCGCGGGTGACGCGGTGGGCTTGAGCGGTGTCCGGGAGCTGATGCTCCTGGCGCCGCTGGTCGTGCCCGAGTCCGGTGGCGTCGTCGTGCAGGTGCGCGTCGAGGACGGGGGCGCCCTCGCCATCCACTCGCGGGGCGAGGACGGGGCCGACTGGTCCCTGCACGCCACCGGTGTGCTCACCGCGCCCGCTCCCGCGCCCGTCGAGGACGTGGAGTGGCCGCCGGTCGGCGCGGAGGAGCTGTCGGTGGCGGACTTCCACGCCGACGTCACGCGCGGCGCGGGCGGGCACTACGGCCCGCTGTTCCGCGGCCTGCGGTCGCTGTGGCGGCGGGGTGGCGAGGTGTTCGCCGAGGCCGCCCTGCCCGGCGACGCGCGCACCGCCGACGGCTTCGGCCTGCACCCCGCGCTGCTGGACGCCGTGGTGCAGACCCTCAGCGCCTCCTCGATGGGCGGCGACGAGGGCCGGCTGCCGTTCGCGTGGGCCGACCTGCGCCTGCACGCCTCGGGCGCCACGTCGGTGCGCGCCCGGATCACCCCGACCGGCCCGGACAGCGCCTCGATCACCGTGGTCGACCCGACCGGCGCGCCGGTGCTGACCGTGGGCCGCCTGACCGTGCGCAGCCTCGCCGACGTGATCACGCCGGACGTCTCCGGGCTGATGCGCGTCGAGTGGCAGCCGGTCGACCTCGGCACCCCCACCCCCACCGCCGCCACCGTCGGCGACACCGTCCAGGTGCCCGGCGCGACCCGCTACCCCGACCTCGCCGCGGTCCTCGCGGCCGGCGCGCCCGACGTGACGGTCCTGCCGATCACCCCGGCCGGGGAGGACCCGGCCGCCGCCGCCCGCCAAGCCGCCACGACCGCCCTCGCCGCCGTGCGCGCCTGGCTCGCCGAAGCGCCACGCGGCGCGCGGCTGGCCCTCGTCACGCGAGGGACCGGTCCGGCCGAAGCCGCGGTGTGGGGCCTGGTGCGGTCCGCCCAGACCGAAGCGCCCGACCGGCTCGCCCTGGTCGACCTCGACGGGCCCGCCGACCTCCTCCCCGCCGCCGTCGCCACCGGGGAACCGCAGCTCGCGCTGCGCGACGGCGTCCCGACCGCCGCCCGCCTGGTCCGCGCCGACACCCCGGGCGAACCCCTGGACCTGGGCGACACCGTCCTCGTCACCGGCGGCACGGGCGGGCTCGGGCTGGTCCTGGCCCGCCACCTCGTCACCGCCCGCGGCGTCCGCCACCTGGTCCTCACCGGACGTCGGGGCGCGGACGCGCCGGGCGTCGCCGAAGCCGTCGCCGAGCTGACCGGCGCGGGCGCGCGCGTCACGGTGGCCGCCTGCGACGTGGCCGACCGCGACGCGCTGGCCGCCGTCCTGGCGGACGTGCCCGACCTGACGGGCGCGGTGCACGCGGCCGGTGTCCTCGACGACGGCGTGATCGCCGCGCAGACCCCCGAACGGCTGGCCACCGCGATGCGGCCCAAGGCCGACGGCGCGTGGCGCCTGCACGAGCTGCTGCCCGACGTCCCGCTGGTGCTGTTCTCCTCGCTCGCCGGCGTGCTCGGCGCGGCCGGGCAGGCGAACTACGCCGCCGGCAACGCCTTCGTGGACGCCCTGGCCGCGCACCGCCGCGCCGGGGGCGGGGCCGCCGTGTCGATCGCCTGGGGCGCCTGGGCGCTGCCGGCCGGCATGGCGGGCGGCATGTCGGCCGCCGACCGGCAGCGGCTGGCGCGCGCCGGGATGCCGCCGATGACCCCGGAGCGCGGCCTGGCCTGGTTCGACGCGGCCCTGGCCGCCGCCGAACCGGCCGTGGTGGCGCAGGAGTTCGCCGTGCGCACGCTGCGCACCCTGCCGACCGTGCCGCCGCTGCTGCGCGCCCTCGCCCCCGCGGTGACCCGCCGCACGGCCGCCGCGCACGCCGACCGCGCCGAGTTCACCGGCCTGACCGGCCCGGACCTGGTCGCGGCGCTACTGGAGGCGGTGCGGGGGCACGTCGCCGCCGTCCTCGGGCACCCCGGCACGACCGTCGGCGCGGACCGCGCGTTCCGCGACCTCGGGTTCGACTCGCTGACCGGCGTGGAGCTGCGCAACCGGCTCGACGCGGCCACCGGGCTGACCCTGCCCTCGACGCTGGTCTTCGACCACCCGACGCCGCGCGCGCTGGCCGAGCACCTGGCGGCCGAGATCGGCGGCGGCGCCCCCGTCCTGCTCGACGCGACGCCGAGGACCGCCGAGCAGGCGGACGACCCCGTCGTCATCGTGGGCATGGGCTGCCGCTACCCGGGCGGCGTGCGCTCGCCCGAGGACCTGTGGCGACTGGTCTCCGACGGGGTGGACGCGATCACCGGCTTCCCGGCCGACCGCGGCTGGGACGTCCCCGAGCTGCGCGACCCGGACGAGCCGGAGTTCGTCCGGGCGGGCGGCTTCCTGCGCGACGCGGCCGACTTCGACGCCGGTTTCTTCGGCATCGCGCCCCGCGAGGCGCTGGCCATGGACCCCCAGCAGCGCCTGCTGCTGGAGACCACGTGGGAGTCGCTGGAGGCCGCCGGGATCGACCCGGTCGGGCTGCGCGGCGGCGACGTCGGCGTGTTCGTCGGCGCGGGCGGCCAGGACTACGCGGGCGTGCTGCTGCACTCCGGCATCGACGTGGCCGCGCACCTCAACACCGGCAACGCGGGCAGCGTGCTGTCCGGCCGGCTGTCCTACACCCTCGGGCTCGTCGGACCGGCCGTCACGGTCGACACGGCGTGCTCGTCGTCGCTGGTCGCGCTGCACCTGGCCGCGCAGGCGCTGCGGTCGGGGGAGTGCGACCTGGCGCTGGCCGGCGGCGTCACGGTGATGTCGACGCCGCTGGAGTTCGTCACGTTCTCCCGGCAGGGCGGGCTGGCCCCGGACGGGCGCTGCAAGGCGTTCTCGGCCGACGCCGACGGCACCGCGTGGGCCGAGGGCGTGGGCGTGCTGGTGCTCGAACGGCTGTCCGACGCCCGTCGCAACGGGCACGAGGTGCTGGCGGTCGTCAAGGGCAGCGCGGTCAACCAGGACGGCGCGTCCAACGGCCTGACCGCGCCCAACGGCCCGTCACAGCAACGCGTCATCCGCGCCGCCCTGGCCAACGCCGGTCTGACGCCGTCCGACGTGGACGTGGTCGAGGCGCACGGCACCGGCACCCCGCTCGGCGACCCGATCGAGGCGCAGGCGCTGCTGGCCACCTACGGCCGCGACCGGGAGCGACCGCTGCTGCTCGGCTCGGTCAAGTCCAACATCGGCCACGCCCAGGCGGCGGCCGGTGTCGCCGGGATCATCAAGGTGGTCGAGGCGATGCGGCACGGCGTCGTGCCGCGCACCCTGCACGTCACCGAGCCCACCGGCGAGGTCGACTGGTCCGCCGGCGCGGTCGAGCTGGCTGCGCGGAACGTGCCGTGGCCGGACGCGGGTCGCGTGCGGCGGGCCGCCGTGTCGTCGTTCGGCATCAGCGGCACCAACGCGCACACCGTGCTGGAACAGGCCCCGCCCGCGGAGGCCCCCGCGCTGCCCGACCTCGAAGCGCCGGTCGACGGCGTGGCGCCGTGGGTGCTGTCCGGCCGCACGGAGGCCGCGCTGCGCGCCCAGGCCGCCCGGCTGGCCGCCCACCTGGACGACCACGACCCGGCGGCGGTCGGCGCGGCCCTGCTCCGCCGCACCCGGTTCGACCACCGGGCCGTCGTGCTCGGCGACGACCGGGCGGGCGCGCTGGCCGCGCTGGCCCGCGGCGAGCTGCACCCCGGCCTGGTGGTCGGGACGGCCGCCGACCGCGGCCCGGTCGCGTTCGTGTTCCCCGGTCAGGGCGGGCAGTGGGTCGGCATGGCCCGCGAGCTGGTCGCCGGGTCGCCCGAGTTCGCCGACCGGATGCACGAGGTCGACGCGGCGCTGTCCGCGCTCGTGCCGTGGTCGCTGTTCGACGTGCTGGGCGACGCCGACGCGCTGGAGCGGGTCGACGTGGTGCAGCCCGCGCTGTTCGCGGTGATGGTGTCGCTCGCGCACACCTGGCGCGCGCTGGGCGTGGAGCCGACGGGTGTCATCGGGCACTCGCAGGGCGAGATCGCGGCGGCCTGCGTGGCGGGCGCGCTGTCCCTGGAGGACGCGGTCCGCGTCGTCGTGCTGCGCAGCCGGGCCATCGCCGAGGTGCTGGAGGGCCGCGGCGGCATGGCGTCGGTCGCGCTGTCGCGGGCCGAGGTGGAGCCGCTGCTGGAGCGCTTCGCCGGGCGCGCGGTCGTCGCGGCGGTCAACGGCCCGCGCGCCGTCGTGCTGTCCGGCGACGTGGACGCGCTGGACGAGCTGGTCGCCTCACTGGTCGCGCGGGACGTGCGGGCGCGCCGCATCCCCGTCGGCTACGCCTCGCACTGGGCCGGGGTGGACGCGGTCGAGGAGCGCGTGCTGGCCGACCTCGCCGCCGTCGAGCCCGCGTCGGTGACCACGGGCTTCTACTCGGGGCTGCGCGGCGCGGCGGTCGACACGGCCGACCTCGACGCCGGCTACTGGTTCCGCAGCCTGCGGGAGCGGGTCGACTTCGCGGGCGCGGCGCGGGCCGCGGCCGACGCGGGCGCGGACGTGTTCGTGGAGGTCGGGCCGCACCCGGTGCTGTCGATGAGCGTCCGGGACGTCGTCGGCGACGACGCCGTGGTGGTCGGTTCGCTGCGCCGCGGCGAGGGTGACGCCGACCGGTTGCTGCGCTCGGTCGCCGAGGCGTGGGTGGCGGGCGTCCCGGTGCGCTGGGAGGCGTTGTGCGAGGGCGTCGCGCCCGCCGCGCTGCCGACCTACGCGTTCCAGCACGAGCGGTTCTGGCCGCCGCTGCCCGAGCCGACCGCCCCGAAGGCCGACGACGGCTTCCTGGCGGGCCTCGACCCGGAGATGTCCGTCGGTGACGCGCTGGCGCTGCTGGCGCGGTCCGGCGCGGCGGGCGACGACTGGCTGTACCGGGTCGCCTGGCGGCCCGTCCCGCGGGTCGACGCCCCGCCGCTGTCCGGCGACTGGCTGGTGCTGGTCCCCGCCGACGACCCCGACCCGGGGTGGACGGCGCGCGTCGCCCCCGCCGGCACGGTCGTCGCGCTGGACACCGCCGCACCCGACCGCGCCGGGTACGCCACCGCGCTCCCGGCCGGGCCCTACGCGGGCGTGCTGTCGCTGCTCGGCGCGGACGAACGCCCCTACCGCACCGGCGCCGCCCGCGGTCTCACGGCCACGCTCGCGCTCGTCCAGGCGCTCGGCGACGCCGGGATCACCGCGCCGCTGTGGTGCGCGACCCGCGCCGCCCACGCCGTCACCGCCGCCGAACCGGCCGGGCGCCCCGACCAGGCCGCCGTGTGGGGCCTCGGCCGGGTCGTCGCGCTGGAGCACCCCGAGCGCTGGGGCGGCCTGCTCGACCTGCCCGCCGACGCCGCCGACCTCGACCACCGGGCGCTGGCCGCCGTCCTCGACGGCTCGTACGGCGAGGACCAGGTGGCGTTGCGCCGCACCGGCGCGCACGGCCGCCGCTTCGAGCACGCGCCGCCGGTGCGGGCCGCCGAGCGGACCGAACCGCCCGCCACCGCCCTGGTCACCGGCGGCACGGGCGCCCTGGGCGCGCACGTCGCCCGCTGGCTGGCGGGGGAGGGCGCGCGGCACCTGGTGCTCACCAGCCGCCGCGGCCCCGACGCGCCCGGCGCGGAGGAGCTGCGGGCCGACCTGGAAGCCCTGGGCGCGCGCGTCACGATCGCCGCGTGCGACGTGTCCGACCGCGACCAGCTCGCCGCCGTGCTCGACGCGATCGGCGACGACTGCCCGCTGACCGACGTCGTGCACACCGCCGCCGCCCTGGACGACGCCATGGTCGACGCGCTCACCCCCGAGCGGGTGGACGAAGTGCTGGCCGTCAAGGCGCTGGGCGCGTGGCACCTGCACGAGCTGACCCGCGACCGCGACCTCGTGTCGTTCGTGCTGTTCGCGTCCATCGCGGGCGTGTTCGGCGTGCCCGGCCAGGGCAACTACGCGCCCGGCAACGCCTACCTCGACGCCCTCGCCGAGCACCGCGCCGCCCTCGGGCTGCCCGCGCTGTCCGTGGCGTGGGGTCCGTGGGGCGAGGGCGGCATGGCCGAGGGCGAGGTGGGCCGCACCGCCCGCCGGCACGGGTTCGTGGAGATGGACCCGGACGTCGCGGTCGTCGCGCTGCGCACCGCGATGGCGGGTCCGCGGCCGGCGCTCGCCGTCGCCGACGTCGAGTGGGAGCGCTTCGGCGTCGCGTTCACCGCGAGCAGGCCGAGCCCGTTCGTGGCCGACCTGCCCGAGGTGCGGGCCCTGGCCGAACGCGCCGCGCCCGCCGCCGACGCCGGGTTCGCCGCCGCGCTGGCCGCCCTGCCCGTCGCCGACCGCGTGCCCGCCGCGGTGGACCTGGTCCGCGACCGGGTGGCGGCGACGCTGGGCTTCGGCTCGGCGGCCGACGTCCAGCCGCGCGTCCCGTTCCGCGACCTGGGCGCCGACTCGGTGACCGCGCTGGAGCTGCGCAACCTGCTCAACGCGGCCACCGGCCTGCGGCTGCCCACGACCGTGGTGTTCGACTACGCGACCCCCCAGGCCCTGGCCGAGCACGTCGTCGCCCAGTTGACCGGGTCCGGAGTGGACGCGGAGGAGGCCCTGGTCGCCGCCGCCGACGGCGAGCCGATCGCCATCGTCGGCATGGCCTGCCGGTTCCCCGGCGGCGTGGCGAACCCCGCCCAGCTGTGGGACCTGCTGGCCGCCGGGGGCGACGCGATCACCGGCCCGCCGGCCGACCGCGGCTGGAAAGTCGAGGGAATTGCCTACTCCCAGCTTGACGACACTGGTCGGGTGTACGCGCTGGCTGGTGGTTTCGTGCGGGAGGCGGCCGAGTTCGACCCGGCCTTCTTCGGCATCTCGCCGCGCGAGGCGCTGGCCATGGACCCGCAGCAGCGCCTGCTGCTGGAGACCTCCTGGGAGGCGTTCGAGGACGCCGGGATCGTGCCGGAGACCCTGCGCGGCACCAGGACCGGCGTGTTCGCCGGCACCAACGGGCAGGACTACGCCACGCTGCTGCGGGACGCGGACGCCGACCTCGGCGGGCACGTGGGCGTCGGCAACAACGCCAGCGTCCTGTCCGGCCGGGTGGCCTACGCGTTCGGCCTGGAGGGACCGGCCGTCACGGTCGACACGGCGTGCTCGTCGGCGCTGGTCGCCATGCACATGGCGGTCCGGTCGCTGCGGTCCGGCGAGTCGACGCTGGCGCTGGCCGGCGGCGTGACGGTGATGGCGACCCCCGGCGTGTTCGGCGAGTTCGCCCGGCAGGGCGGGCTGGCGCCGGACGGGCGCTGCAAGGCGTTCTCCGCCGACGCCGACGGCGCGACGTTCTCCGACGGCGCGGGCACGGTGGTCCTGGAGCGGTTGTCCGACGCGCAGCGCAACGGCCACCGCGTGCTGGCCGTGATCCGCGGGTCCGCGGTGAACTCCGACGGCGCGTCCAACGGCCTGACCGCGCCCAACGGCCGGTCCCAGCAGCGGGTGATCCGGGCGGCCCTGGCCGACGCCGGGCTCCGGCCGTCCGACGTGGACGCGGTGGAGGCGCACGGCACCGGCACGTCGCTGGGCGACCCGATCGAGGCGGGCGCGCTGCTCGCCGCCTACGGGCAGGACCGCGACCGGCCGCTGCTGGTCGGCTCGGTCAAGTCCAACCTCGGCCACACCCAGGCCGCCGCCGGTGCCGCGGGCGTGCTGAAGGTGGTGCTGGCGCTGCGGCACGGCCTGCTGCCGCGCACCCTGCACGTGACCGAGCCGTCGCCGCACGTCGACTGGTCGAGCGGCGCGGTGGAGGTGCTGACCTCGGAACGGCCGTGGCCCGCGGGCGCGCGGCCCCGCCGGGCGGGCGTGTCGTCGTTCGGCATCAGCGGCACCAACGCGCACCTCATCGTGGAGCAGGCCCCCGAGGTCGAGCCGGTGGCGCGGGACGAGCGGGTCCGGCCCGTGCTGCTGCCGCTGTCGGCGACGACCCCGGCCGCCCTGCGCGACCAGGCCGCCCGCCTGCTCACCCGGCTGACCGGCGACGTGGACCCGGTGGACGCCGGGTTCGCGCTGGCCACCGCGCGCACCGCGTTCGACCACCGGGCCGTGGTGCACGGCGCCGACTGGGCGGCCGGGCTGCGGTCGCTGGCGGCCGGCGAGCCGTCCGCGTCGGTCGTGGAGGGCGTGGCCCGGGAGCACGGCGGCACGGCCTTCCTGTTCACCGGACAGGGCGCGCAGCGCGTCGGCATGGGCGTCGGCCTGCGGGCCGGGTTCCCGGTGTTCGCCGCCGCGTGGGACGAGGTGCGGTCGGCGCTGGACCCGCACCTGTCCCGGCCGCTGGACGAGGTCGTCGGCTCGGACCTGGTGCACCGCACCGAGTTCACCCAACCCGCGCTGTTCGCGTTCGAGGTGGCGCTGTTCCGGCTGGCCGAGTCGCTGGGCCTGCGGCCGGAGGCGCTGGTCGGCCACTCCGTGGGCGAGATCGCGGCGGCGCACGTCGCCGGGGTGCTCTCGCTGGCCGACGCCTGCCGGCTGGTCGCGGCGCGCGGCCGGTTGATGCAGGAGCTGCCCGGGGGCGGCGCGATGGTCGCGATCCGGGCGGCGGAGGCCGACGTGCTGCCGCTGCTCGGCGAGGGCGTGTCGATCGCCGCCGTCAACGGGCCGTCCGCCGTGGTCGTCTCCGGTGACGAGGCCGCCGTCGACGCGGTGGCGTCGCGGTTCGAGCGGACCAAGCGGCTCGTGGTGTCGCACGCGTTCCACTCGCACCGGATGGACCCGGTGCTGGCGGAGTTCCGGTCGGTGCTCGCCGACCTCGCGTTCACCGCGCCCGCGGTGCCGATCGTGCCCACCGCGCCGAGCGAGCACGGCATCGACACCCCGGACTACTGGGTCGACCAGGTGCGGATGCCGGTCCGGTTCGCCGACGCCCTCGGGCGGGTGCGGGCGGCCACCCTGGTCGAGGTCGGACCGGACGGGGTGCTCGGCGCCCTGGCCGCCGATGTCGTGGCCGACCGCGTGGTCGTCGCCCTGACCAGGGCCGACCGGCCGGAACCCGACGCGCTGGCCGCCGCCGTGGCGCGCCTGCACGTCTCGGGCGCGGCGGTGGGGTGGACGGGGTGGTTCGGCACGCGGTCCACGCACGTCGACCTGCCCACCTACGCGTTCCAGCGGCGGCGCTTCTGGCCCGAACCGGCGGCTGCCGCACCCGCGTCGACCGACCCGGCCGAGGCGGAGTTCTGGGCCGCCGTCGACCGCGCCGACACCGCCGCCGTCGCGACCGCGCTGGACCTCGGCGGTGACGCGGCCCTCGCGGGCGTGCTGCCGGCGCTGTCGGCGTGGCGCCGGAAGTCGCGGGAGGCGGCCGAACTCGACGGCTGGTGCTACCGGGACGCCTGGGAGCCGGTGGCCGACCGGCAGGCGCTGCTGCACGGCGCCTGGCTGCTGG